>NZ_JBBOYT010000001.1:0-332500 GCF_038008245.1 Peribacillus sp. FSL K6-5616
GAGGCTCACCGCCCGCCCCGCGGAAAGCGAGCATCTGGAGGGGAAATCAACCACACCTCACTACTTGGTAAATAGCAACAAAGTATGTGAAAACAGTCATTTTCTTATAAATAACTTGATGAATTCCGCGGGAATATGGCTGATTCCTATTTTTTATTTTGCAGATCAGTATTGTAACTACTTTTTTAAGCAAGTAGCAGGATTCACATGTAAGGCGGCGAAAACAATAGTGAAATCGTAAAGCTTTGTAACCCTGGACAAGGGTTTGGTGAACCTTTGAAGATTAATCAATCGTTTGATTAAATCTCAAATGAAAAAGCGGGAGCTCGCAATGAGCTCCTGCCTTTCCTTCATTAAAAACCATCATCTGTTGCGGTGAAGGGGATGTTAAGGTTTCTTTCCACGGCCCGAAGTCTTTGATTCAGTCTGTTTAACCTATTCGTATGTCGCTGGTCCGCTTGACTTAGCCTGGTGATTTCCTGGTTAATGCGGTTCACTTCACGATTTATCCGCGTGATTTCTTGGTTCTGCCGATTGAGTTCCCTCGTTTGACGCTCGTTTTGACGCTCAAGTTCCCGGATTCTTCTTTCAAGTTGTTGAGGCTGCCTTTCAATATCGAATTGGTCTGGCACCTGGCTATATGGATTTTCTTGTACCTGCTGAAAGTTCCAATCTTGCTGTGGCATATAATCAAATCGTTCAGGCTGTTGGAAGTATGGGTTGAAATTTGGTTCAAAGTACTGATGATTTCCATTTTGTTGTGGATAAGGATAAAATCCGTATGAATTCATGGTCAACTCTCCTTTTTAAAATCAGGATGGATACCCTATAACTTATGTCAGTTCCGGTGAAGTGACTAGGCGTTAGCCCATATGAATGGGAAGAAGAGGCAATTCACAGAAAAAATTTCAATAAATTTGCAGAAACCATCCGGTTCCTATATCGTTTAGGATAGGAGAAATTCTTTTTTTCATCTTGAAACCAATTCCAAGGATAATCCGTATATAAAGAAAAGAGTGTAAGTCAGGAGTGTAATGATAATGAATCGATTTCTTGCTGATTTTGTTCCGATATTGATTGCATTTCCAATGGTTTTGCCGGTTTGGATGGTTAGCTATTTCGTATTGAATCAACCGTTTGCCCTGTCCGTTGTCATATCTTTAGCAGGAGGGGGACTTGCATACTGGCTGAGTTCCGTATATTTTTCATCAAGATACCTCAAAAAACATGAATTGACGAGAAAAGAATATCAATATATAAAGAAAAATTTAATCGAAGCAAAACCGAAGATATGGAGGGTGCAAAAAGCACTAATCTCGGTCAGGCATATCTCTTCTTTTAAACAGAGGAAAGAGATGATTAAAATGATCAGGAAAATATACAGTCTGACAAAAAAAGAACCGAAGCGGTTTTATCAGGCAGAACAGTTTTATTACTCGCATCTGGATTCTGCCATGGAGCTTGCGGAGAAATATGTTTTTCTAGCACAGCAGCCAAAAAAGAATAGGGAACTCGAACTTTCCTTAACGGAGACTCGTAAAACTTTAAAGGAACTCACTAATACGATAGAAAAGGATTTATATAAAGTGATTGCCGATGATATCGATAACCTTAACTTCGAATTGGATGTTGCTAAGCAATCCATTAAAACTAGAAAAGAGTCACAAGTAATTGATGAAAACAGGAGGTTAAAATGAATAACAATGATCCAAACCTGTTGAATAAAACGAATAACGCCAGTTTGATCGATGACCTTTTAGCCAATCCATTTGATGGGGTGCAGGAGCTTGAGAAAGTATCTTCCCAGGAAGCGAAACCGGTTAAACTGATTGATGTCATTCCTGAAGAGAACAGGGCAAAGGCTTATCAGCTTGCCGAACAAATCGACCCAACGAATCATCAGGCAATGATATCCTATGGTACACCCGCCCAATCAAAGCTCCTGACCTTTTCTAATTCCATGCTTGAGCATGTCCAGAAAAAAGATGTGGGTGAAGTGGGCAGCATTATCAATGATTTAATGAAAAAGTTAAACGAACTCAGCCCGGATGAGTTAAAACCGGATAAGCCCTCATTTTTTGCGCGTATGTTCGGGAAGCTCTCGGGATCTGTACAGGAGGTGCTATCCAAGTATCAAAAAACCGGTGCCCAAATCGACCGAATCAGTGTAAAACTCGATCGGAGCAAGAATATCCTGTTATCGGATATCGTAATTCTCGAAAAGCTATATGAAACGAATAAGGAATATTTCCAGGCATTGAATGTCTATATTGCAGCTGGGGAAATCAAACTCGAAGAAATCCATGAGAAAACGATTCCGGAGCTAAGGAAGTCCGCTGAATCAAGTAATGATCAAATGAAGTTTCAAGAAGTAAATGATATGCTGCAATTTGCTGAACGGTTGGATAAAAGGCTTCATGATTTGAAGTTGAGCCGTGAAATCACGATCCAAAGCGCACCGCAAATCAGGCTGATCCAAAACACGAATCAGGCACTAGTCGAAAAAATCCAATCTTCGATCATGACAGCCATTCCACTTTGGAAAAACCAGGTTGCGATTGCACTGACCCTAATCAGGCAAAGGCATGCTGTAGAAGCACAAAAACAGGTTTCCAAGACTACAAATGACTTGTTATTGAAGAACTCCGAGATGCTGAAAACGAATACCATTGAAACCGCAAAAGAAAATGAGCGCGGACTTGTCGATATAGAAACATTAAAGAAAACTCAAGCCAACTTGATATCCACGCTTGAGGAGACCATGCGGATTCAAGAAGAAGGCAGGCATAAACGCCGTCAAGCTGAACAGGAATTGGCGTCAATGGAAAATGAACTGAAACAGAAGCTATTAGAGATAAAGGGATAAGGGGAGATAATATGGAGACTATCGAGGCTATAAAAACGAGAAGAAGCATTGGAATCGTTAAGCAAGATCCGGTTCCTAAAGAAATGATCGAGCAAATCATTGAAGCCGGAACATATGCACCCAATCATCATCGGACGGAGCCTTGGCGTTTTTTTGTTTTGACAGGGGAAGGAAGAAATAAACTTGGGCAGGTATTCGAAGAAATAACAAGAATCGAAAATGCTGATGATACCCCCGAAAGTTTAATCAGCAAGCTCGAAAGGCAAAAAAAGAATCCATTAAGGGCTCCAGTCATCATCGCAGTGGGCATAGAGCCTAGTGATAAGAATAATGTCCTCGTGGCAGAAGAATATGCGGCTGTGAACAGTGCCATCCAAAATATGCTTCTTGCAGCACATTCTCTAGGTTTGGGAGCAGTATGGAGAACGGGGAAAATAACTTATCATGACAAGGTCCGTGAATTTTTCAATTTATCCTCTAAGGGAGAGGTATTGGCTTTCATATACTTGGGTTATCCTGACATGGAGCCGAAATCTGCTAAGAAAACACCGATTGATGAATTGACCACATGGATCGGTTGAGGATTAGGGGCTGCATCAGTTTATAGACACTGATGCAGCTTTTTTTTATTGCCTTCAAAAAGGCTTCCTTAATTATGCTTTTACTGAAAGGGATTTGACTTTGTCAGCCTTCGTTTCAAGTGACGATTGATGAATTAGGTTGTACAATACAAAGGAAGAATAAATTTTGATGAATTAGGATGTGTCTATAGATGAGAACGATTGATCCATTTGAGATACTCGATGGAAAAGCGATAAAATATTTGGATGTGTTTGGCGTTGAGGATGGCATTGCTTTAAAGAGTAAATACGAAGATAAATCGTATTGGATATATGATTATTATTGCATGCATCAGACTTGTGATTGCCAGGAAGTATACCTTGAATTCGTTGAGGAGCTTAAAGGCAATAAACAGGCGGGACAGCATTTTGGAGTGAGGGTTTCTTTCGGGGATAATCAATTCGTCCTGGAGGATTATAATATTTCGAAGCAAAAGGCGATGGATATCGCGGAAGATACGCTGAAGTACAGTAAAGATGTAATGGAGTTATTTAAACAGCGGTATCAGCAAATGAAGGAAAAAGGCACGCAAATTATCACGGAAAGTGCAAAGGCGGCTAAAATGCCGCATGTTCATGCAGAACCGGTCATTGGCAGAAATGAGCCTTGTCCATGCGGAAGCGGGAAAAAATACAAAAAATGCTGCGGTGCAGCTTAACATCTTGGAAGCTGACTCGATTCGGAGTCGCTTCTTTTTTATTGGAAAAGTGCGTGCTTGGGAAAAAAATGAGAAAAAAGTGTAGTATTAAACGAACATTTGTTCTATAATGAGAGAGTACCAGATAATTACACTAAAAGAAATAAAAAGTAGTCATTTAGACGGAATTTTCCAAAAACTTCTTTTTTATTTTCATAAATCTGGTATATATAAGAGAGAAGAGTTTTTTGATCTCATCTCTTTCAACGGTAGACGGCAACCAGACGGGATGAAAATCCCTGCACTGATGGCAGTTTAACTTATTGAACGAAGGAAGGGGTAATCAAATGACAAGAGAAAAAAGATTAATACCTTACAAAGTTCTTGAAGTAATGGAAACGGTGAAAGAGAAGATTCCTGAGGGTGTCGAGCTTGTGAAAGCACCGGCAATTTGGGAAAAAAGCAGTTATGGTGAGGGCGTGGTAGTTGCCGTCATTGATACAGGCATTGACAAGGGACATCCAGACCTCAAGGAAAGAATCATTGGCGGGAAGGATTTTACCAATACCGGGGATTATCAAGATGATAACGGACATGGGACACATGTTAGCGGTACGGTTGTTGCTGCCATTAATAATGCTGGTGTAGTGGGAGTGGCTCCGAAAGCAAGCATATTAGCGTTAAAGGCCCTAAATGGTCAAGGACAAGGCGACATTGATTGGATTAATGGTGCTCTAGAGTATGCCATCAATTGGCGGGGACCAAATGAAGAAAAGGTTTCGGTTATTTCACTTTCGCTTGGCGGACCTCCCGATGAGACTGAACACAAACTCATTCAAAAGGCCCTTCAGAACGATATCCTTGTTGTTTGTGCAGCTGGAAATAGCGGTGATGGGCGTCATGAAACGGATGAATTGGATTATCCAGGAGCATATCCCGAGGTAGTGGAAGTGGGGGCTGTGGATTTAAGCAGAAATTTAGCGGATTTTTCAAATACGAATGATGAAATTGACTTGGTGGCGCCAGGGGTTGATATTCTCTCTACGTATCCAGGAAATAAATATGCCCGGTTGAGCGGAACGTCAATGGCTACGCCTCATGTAAGCGGTGCGGCAGCGCTCTTGAAAGTGATTGCTGAAAAAGAATTTGAGCGCAATTTAACTGAAGCGGAATTATATGCACAGCTGGTGAAAAGTACGGAAGATCTGGGAATAAGCAAAAAAGCGCAGGGAAATGGACTGCTTAACTTAACGATTACGGAACAAAGAGCTGAAAAATCGATTAAGATTACGATAGAATCAGAAAATCTTAAGTTACCGAGTAAATCGGTGGTCATGGAATATTAGAGAAAAAAGGTGCCTCAATTTTTGGGGCACCTTCCATAATGATTATTTTTTATTTTTCCTTAGAGCTGCAAAAAGCGCTACAATGGAAAGAATTAATGATATGACAGCCAGGGTAATGATCAGCGTTTGGTTGCCATCACCTTCTGTTGTTGCTGCATCCTTTGAATTTTCAGGTGTCGTGGAATCATTAGTGTCAGCTTCATCTTCGTGACCATGGTCCGCAGGTTCTGCATCAGCCTTGGGTGCAACCGAGATTTCCGTTACAGAATGCGGTAGGTCTGAGCCTTCTTCACCGCTCCATTCAACAATTTCACCATCTTCGTAATATTGAAATGCATCCCAGGCAACTTTCGTTTCTTCTTTGGGATTTTGTGCTACGAAAGAGAATTGCTGGAATTGTCCAGCAGCTATTCCTTTGTCAGTTGCGGCCCAAGTTACCGTTTTTACATGCCCATCTTTGTCACCTTCTGTCGTTACTTTCCATCCCGGTACAGGCTGATAGCTTTCAAAAGTAACCCCTTCAGGTACTTTTAAAGTCACCTTTGTAGTGGCAGTTTCTTTTTCTACGGGTACTTTAATTGTATAAGTTTCCCACGCCTCAGGTGCAGATGAACTAGGCTTGACCGTAACGTGAGCATATGCTGAACCGGAAAAAATGAATAATGCAGCAAATGTAAAAATAAGTAGCTTTGAAATGTTTTTCATTTGTATAAATCCCTCCTAGTTATGAATTCCCTATGAAAATTATAAAATCAGCATTGATTGAATCCAGGCTTTCAGTCAATCCATGAACATGGATATTCCACTTTCCTGGCATGGTTAATATAGACTTTGATGTAAATGTCCCTGTTTGTTTCTCCTTCATTTGCAGCTTTATTTCACCGCGTGGCGTATCCAATGGCTGCATCGTGATCGTAAGCTGCTCTATTTCAGCAATTGGCTTGCCTTCATTGGATAGATTTACTTGAATCAGGTTATCCCCGACTTCATTTGGCGTCACCATTAATGTAACCTCGTTATTTTCTTCAGTCCGTACCGTTTTTTCAATGGGGCCGGGAGAAGACATGGCAGTTTGGACATTTGTCAATAAAGCTGCAATGAGAAGGATGACGATTCCTAAACCAAACTCCATTCCCACACTATAACCAAGTTTTTTCGTTTGCTTTTTCCCTCTGAGAAAATGAAAGCCGCCTAAAACGATCATGATTAACATGAGACCGATTTTCGCTAGTAACAATTGGCCATATGTTGTGTTAAACATTGAATGGATAGTTGGTACATGCTGTAAACTGCTATATATTCCGCTAATAATCAGGATGATTACAAACAGAAATGCCCATTTGGAAAACCTTTGAATGATCGACCAGTAAAAGGTTTTCTTATCTTCTTGGACTGCCTGCCGATCTGCAAGCCCAGGTAAAATCACCAATAAGGCCATAAGGCCGCCGAGCCATAAAGCCATGGACAATAAATGAAGGAAATCCATCAAAACGGCCAGAGCCTGATTGGGAACGGCTGCTGTATGTCCGGTGAAAGCCTTACAAATCATCAAGCTGGCAATTATGATGAATGAAATGATAGGTAGTGATTTATTCAATGAGTTCTCGAGCATGAAATAAATTACTAAAAATAGAAGCAGCAATATTAGAATTTCCATGATCCAGATCGTTCCAAAGTTTGTAGCATTCAATACTTCCTTTATATAACTAACATTAAATGCATCGGTCCAACCTACCCCAGCATCGATCGTAACTCTTAAAGGCAGACTGCAGAAGATGGAAAATGCTAAACCAGAATATGAAAGCCAAAGGTATAGACGGGTTCTTCTGCTGGCTTCAAAAAGTCGAGAATCCTTCATTAGCGATAATCTGAAAAAAAGGATTCCGGTAAGGGCAGCGAAGCATATGTATTGTAGACTTTGCAGCATAACGTTGATGGAATTCGGAAAACTTTCATTCACTTCGGAATTATTTTGATCTGATAGGCCGGCCGAATCTCCGAATTGAAAGGGAATTGTTCCTTCAATGGGATGGCCATCACTCGAAACCACTCTCCATTTAATATAGTAAATCCCTTCATCGATCGTGCCCTTCCACTTAGCTTCCAGTATTTTTTCACTCTGTTCAGAGATTGTACTGTCTTGAGTTTGAATTTTGTCTCCATCTTGGCTGAATACCTCAAGCGAATGAAAAGCTGGTTGTATATTCTCGCTGAATTGAATGGTGATCTTTTCAGGAAGAGTATCCATCGCTTCATTCGGGCTAGGATTAGAGCTGATTACTGTAGCATGACCGGAAGCCATTGCCGGGTATAAAAGCAAACTGAATAGGCTGACTACCAGCCATAAATATTTTTTCATCTTGGTGTGCCATCATCCTTTCATCCGATTATGTAAGCCCATTATAAAAGGAAAATGTGAAAAAACAGTGAAAATAATTTAGTTATCTAAAGGCAGTTTAAGAGGTTCGCTAGAAAATGAGAACAATAAGTTTTAGTTTTGCCTTCCACTCCAGTATAGCCATAAATAAGTGGTGGGAATTCCACTTTGCATAAAGTTATACCAAATAGGTATCCTCCTTTTGATATAAACTCCATTAAGAAATAATTAAGGTTCCTTTAGTAATCTAAGCCTATCAGTTTAAGGAATTTGGAGGGATAGGTTTTGATGAAGAAGGGATTAAAAGAAACAAGTGTGAAGGTGATCTTGGTTGGTTCCCTTGTAGGGATGGGAACATCCACTTATATGCCAGCGGCAGAAGCTGCGGAAGGCCCTTCTGTCATTTTGAAAGAGGCACAAACGGTAAATAGTCTTTCAAAGCTAGAGATTGAGGGTATGGCACTGGATCAAAAATTTACAGAAGATGTACACGACTATAGTTCAACGGTGGGGAATGATGTGGAAAAGATCACCTTGCTTGCAGCAAGCCCTAACGAGAATGCAGCCATATATGTGAATGGTGTCAAAATGACAGATGGTAAATTGAAGGATTTAACTCTTCAAACTGGCATGAATACGTTTGTTATCACCATCAGCGATGGGGAAAATGAAACCGTAACCTATACTCTAAAGGTCGAAAAACATGAAAGTGATGATAACCTTTTAACATCGATTGGATTATCAAAAGGCTCATTAACATTCGATTCTAAAGTGACAGCTTATCATGCTTCAGTTGAAAATGAAGTCCAGTCGGTTACGGTAACTCCGACATTGAGTGACAGTAAGGCAATTGTAAAGGTAAATGGAAAGGATGCAACCAGTGCAGGTGTAAAGGTTACCCTTCCAGTCGGTAAGACAATGGTGAAGATAACCGTTACAGCAGAAAATGGTGATGAAAAAACATATACACTTACGATTACACGGGCTGCAGCCGCAGCAAAGGAAACGGAATCGAAAGCTGCTCCAAAAGAGGATGAAGTTCAAAAGGAGCCCTCAACAGGAACGAGTAAAGCCCAACCTTCCTCGGATAAGGGGAATAAATCATCTTTACCATCAGCAGGATCCTCGGATAAGGGGAGTAAAACATCTTTAACATCAGCGGAATCCTCCAATAATCAAAAGCCAAGCAGTGGTGTCAGTCAAGTAACGAATACACAGCAAGAAAGTATTTCAACACAAAAAGTGAAAACGGATTCTGTTGAGAAAGTAACGTCCGCAGATTCTTTAGGCGAGGAAGGCAATAATGGACCAGTGTTGAACAGCCTGAGGGTATCATCCGGCGTATGGAACAAATCTTTTGAATCTAATGAGCATACCTATCATATCGAGGTCAATAATGATATTTCTTCAGTCGAAATGAATGCAACGACAAATGCCAGCGGAGCAACAATTGAATATGACGGTGCGAGCAGTGCAAAAGTGAAGATCAAGGATAAAGCGAAAACGGCCATTTCCGTTACTGTTTCAAAGGATGGGGAGCGTCGTACTTACGTCCTTGTTTTCGAAAAGGATATCGATGTTAAAATGGATGAGGAAGAAACCGTGGATGATGTCAAATCAAAAGAGGGGGAAGTTGAGGCAGCGCAAACGAATACAGCTGGTATGACGGAGAGCGAAACATCCAATGATTCAGGAGGCCAGATTAATGGGAAACAACCTGTTGAGACGGTGTCATTCTTTGGGAATATAAAGGATTTCTTCACCTCCCTGTTAAAATAGGATGGTTTTGAATCCTGCAAAAAAAGGACAAGGTTCAGGCTTGTCCTCGAAATTCATATTTATATGGGCAGAATGATTTGGACCTCGGTTCCTTGGTTCAGTTCACTGTTAAACCGGACCTTTCCCCGATGCGCCTCAATGATTCGGCAACTGACTGTCAGTCCTAATCCGGTTCCTTTTTCTTTTGAAGAATAGAAAGGCTCTCCAAGATGTTTTATGCGGTTTTTTTCTATTCCGCTTCCATTATCTTTGATGGTGATGGAAAGGTTATTGTTCATTCGTTCGAAATCAATCCAAATGTGGTCGGCGGATGCCTCCATGGAATTCTTGAGCATGTTTATGAAAACTTGTTTTAATTGGTTTCCCTCACATAATAGAAGCGGTATTTCATTTTTGACAGATATTGATATTTGGGTGGGGTACGAGTCCGCCTCTGGTTTCAACAAGGTTTTGACATCATTCATCAGGTCGATGATTTGATGTTTGCTGAATGGAAGTTCCTGTGGTTTTGCCAGAACGAGTAACTCGCTTACAATAAGATTGATCCGGTCCAATTCACTCAACATGATCGTGTAGTATTGTTCATAGGGATGGTCGCTCTTTTTAAGCAGCTGGACGAAACCTTTTAAAGAAGTCAGCGGATTTCGTACCTCGTGGGCTACACTTGCGGCAAGTTCGCCGACTATCGATAATTTTTCGGTTCTTCTTAAGCGTGCTTCGGTTTCTCGAATTTGAGTGACTTCTTTAGCATAAGTAATGATTCCGACTAAATCCTCGCCAACCATCATCGGGACAAACGTACAAGAAAGTAAGATGGACTTCCCGTACTTCGTCAGGAATTCTATATCTTTCCCTTTTTTGATCCCCTTTTGGTTTTCCATGACATATTGGCATGATGTACGGATCAATTCCGCGTCTTCTGCTGAAAAATTCAAATTAATGAATGAAGCGCCATGTATTTCTTCCTGTTGAAAGCCTGTTACCGTTTCAAACCTTGGATTCACGGTCGTGATCATTCCATTTAAATCAAGCATCAGCATTGGATAAGGGTTGTGCTCAAACAATGATTTATAGCGTTGTTCGCTATCAAATAATTGATTCTCCGCGACAACTCTTTCAGATATATCCCTGCCAATGACGACTAAGCCTTTACGTGAACCATCTTCATTGAACAGGGGAACTTTAATCGTATCAAAGGTCTTGTGATTGCCATCGGGAAGAGGGATGATTTCCTCGCACCTAGTAATTTCCCCCTTTACCCACGTTTCTTCATCGGAAATTTCACAGTAGATCAACGATTCTTTATAAAATTCGGTGTATTCTGCGAGCTCACTGTCTCTTTTTCCCTTATAATCTACATGCTCCAATTGAAATAATTGCAGCCCGAAGGTATTGGATTCAAGCCATCGGCCATCCCCATCCTTGAAGTTAACGAAATCCACCATTGAATTGATGAGTGTGCGCCGACGTTGTTCCGCCTCTTTTAATCGTTTGAATTCTTCCTTTTTAGCTAAATAAAGATATAGAATTAAGCCTATTGATAAAAGGAAAACAATGCCTTCCGCCCTTTGGAGTTGAATGAAGACCTCTTTATTATGGATATTTGTAGTTAAAAAATAGTCGAATACGACTAATGTAAGAATCCCGGATAGGATATATATTGCTAAGATGGAGCGTTTGGACATGGAGATTCTCCCTGATTTTAAGACATTTCAAAGGTAAAATTACATACACATTTTAACAAACTATCGGAAAAAAATATATGCAGAATCTCTAAATAAAAAAAACAGGGGCCAATGTGGTCACCTGTTTTTTCTGAAGAAGGTTAGTTTCTTCTTCTTTTTTGCACGCTTATAGATCATGAAGAATAGTAAGAAGAGGAGTGCAAGAGCAGCTAGCGTATATTGGTTCATTTCAACAGATAGCAGCCCATAGGGAATCAGTGATAGGAAGAAAAAGTATATAAGGTTGCCAAGTGCCGTCGCCAATAAAAAGTCTTTGAAAGTGACGGTGCTGACTCCGGCTGCCAAGTTAATTAAGCTTGTGGGGATAAGCGGGAAAATCCTGCCTGTAAACACGTACATGAAGCCATGCTCCACTACAGATTCTTGCCACTTTTCACCAATCTTCTTTAAAAGAAGCTCCTGAAACCAGTTTCTTGCTGCATAAAAAATGAATCCTGAGGCAACAACACTTGTAAACCAACTCCATAGATAGCCATATATGAATCCGAATATCGTGACATTGATGGTCAGGAGCAAAATTAAGGGGATGATTGTAAAAGAATTTTGTACAAACATCAATACGAATGTCACAATAAATGTAAGCAAAAGATTTTCCTTCAATATGCCAATCACAGAATCCAAATCACTTTTCCAAACCAAAGTGAACAGTTCTGCATTAGAGTATATAAAAATTGCGATTACAAGTAGACCGATTATGGTCAGGACTTTTTTCAAAGGGCCACCACCATTCTTACTAATAGTTTATCATTTTCGAGTTCAATGGTGAAAAAAAAGAGCTGCCGCATCATGCAGACAGCTCTTTTCCATTATAGTGGCTTAACGGCGCGAAGATTCCTTTTAAAGCCACTTTTCAAACTGAATTCTTTTGTTCATTCCATAAATGATTGGCGCGCCAATCAAAAGGACAACGAACTCACCGACAGCTGTAGTCATCCAGCTTAGCCAGAATGGCAAACCAAAGGCAAGGTTCAGTTCAATTGCAATTAAAAACATTGTGAACGTGAAAAAGATAATCGTAGCGATCATACGTCCTTTAATGCCTTTTATGAAACGAGAAACATAAATGACAAGCAATAAGGCGAGCAGGGATTGCCCCACCCCAAAAATCAAATCATATGGCACCATCGGCGAAAAGAGCAGATTCGATATGAAGACTCCTCCAACGATACCGTAGATATATTTTTTATTGAATACAATCAGATGATTCAACATTTCCGGTACACGGAATTGGAACATCTCAAAAGCTATTGGTTTAAACACCAATGAGACCGCCACATACAAGGCAGCCAATAACCCGTTTATCACGAGTGTACGAACATTCATTTTACTCTCTCCCTAGTTTTTTATCGTGGGATGGTTACGAACCACGTGCAGGCGTTTACCCGATGATTAATAGTATCCCATGTAAGCTTGTTTCGTCAATTTGTAAAGAATGGTTTTAATTTATAGGTTTCCAATCAGATGAAGCAGCACAATTGGATTTTGAATTTTTGCAATGAAGGATGATATTATTTCAATATGTACATAAAAAGGAGTGAATATTAATATGTCGATCGAAAGTGTCAAAAGCCATTTTAAACAATGGAATCGGGAAGGCGACGTAAAGGAGTTCGAATCATCTAGTGCAACGGTGATTGAGGCAGCGGAAACCATCGGTGTTATCCCAGCGCGGATTGCCAAGACCCTTTCCTTTAAAGGGGAGGGTGAACACGCGATTTTGGTCGTTGCCGCAGGGGACGCGAAAGTGGATAATAAGAAATTTCGTCAGACGTTCGGTTTCAAGGCACGAATGCTTTCACCTGATGAAGTGCTTGCACAGACCGGCCATGCAATCGGAGGCGTTTGCCCGTTTGGCCTGGCAAACGATTTAGCTGTTTTTCTTGATGTATCGATGAAGCGCTTCGAGTCATTGTTTCCGGCTTGCGGCAGTTCAAACTCTGCAATAGAACTTACACTCGCTGAATTATTTGAATATTCAGGTGCCAAGGATTGGGTGGATGTTTGTAAGGGGTGGGAAGAAAAAGGGAATGTGGAAACGGCGGCAGGAAATGCAGTTGATGGCATTTGATGAATGGGATGGAGTCCACTAAAGTGAATTTTATTTGCGGGGGGCCGCATGCATTTCTATTATTAAAGCGGAAAATGGGCAGAAAGTGTTCCTGATCGGAGGTTGAAAGATGTTAAATGGAAGCGAAAGAAAAAGCAATAGCAGCTATCTGAGTCTTAAAACTCTTTATGAAGAAAATATAACGGTTAAGAGCATTGCCCAGGAGCTTGTGTTTTGCCATAAAAACGATCTGGCGCTGGATATCCAGAAAGCAATGAAAAAAAAGAATTTTGATATATTGGCAGTCCAAGATCAAGGGGAAATCATCGGATATATCGAAAGGCAAGAACTAGGTGAGGGAAGTATTTCTGAATATATGAGAAACTTCTCACCAAGGGAAATGGTTTCGAATTCAACCCCTTTGATCCAGCTTCTCCATATTTTTAAGAATAAGACAAGGGTGTTCGTACTAGAGAATAATTCAATTAAAATGTTGATTACCCATGCCGACCTCCAAAAGCCTCCGATCAGGATGCTGATATTCGGATATATTACCTTATTGGAAATGAGGATGAGCGATATCATCCTGGATAGATTCGGCGATGGCAGCTGGTATCCAATGATCAGCGAAGACCGTTTAGAAAAGGCAACCGAATTATATAAAAGGAGAATCGATAAAAATGAGGATATCAATATAATAGAGTGCCTGCAAATCAGTGATAAATTCGATATTATACATAAAGATAAAGAATTGAGGCACTTCTTCCAAATCCCTTCGAAAAGTAAAGGGAGGAAGGATGCGAATGCCATCCGAAAATTACGGGATAAGATTTCCCATGCTAATGAACTGGGTCTGGACATGTCATGGATGGAAATCATCGAGGTTGTCGAGTCCTGCGGCCGACTGCTCGAAATCTCTGAATCCTATCCTTATGAAAAATAAGATCCGGCTAATCATGCTGGTTCTTTTTTTTGCGCATCCAGATAGAAAAAAACTGCCCGTATCAGGCAGTCTCCCCGAAAAACTCAAAACTCCGGCAGTTGATCCAGGTTATTTTCTTTTATCCCATCGGGCTCACTCCGTAATATGTCACGTCCATATTTATGAAAGACGTCAACGTTGGCCAGGTTGCCAGCTTTGGCTTCCGCAAGGGCTGTGGGGTAGTCGAGTTCGCGGCCGGAGTCCGTCTTGATGGCGATAATATTGTCCTCTTCATTTTTCCTTACGGCGATGATTTCCTCTTTTCCTGCTGCTGAATCACTTTGGTTTGCTTGCGGTGTTCCCTGCTGTTTATATGACTCATAGGCTTCTTCAAATTGGTCCATGTTTTAGACACCTCCTATTTATAGGGTGAACCATTTTTCCTGCAATATACAAACCGGATTTCGTCCAACTTGGGCCGTTAATTCGTCCAAATGGGCCGATCTTTCGGCACTTTTTTTGTGTGAATGCTGTCGTCTTGGCCTTTTTGCAGTGGCATGGCACTTGCAACTATTTTAAGTAGTGCAAGTTTAAGTAGTTGGTGTAAGCAGTAGCAAGAAATAATATCCACTAGATTAAGGGAGGAATAGTAATCATGAATGTAAAACAAGGGGCAAGCACTGTAAATGCAAAACAACAGGTCAAGACAATGAAGGCGGCGGTCGTCAATGAATTTAACCAAAAACTTGAGATAAAGGAAGTACCGATCCCGGAATTGGAATATGGTGAGATATTAGTGAAAATTAAAGCCTGTGGCGTGTGTCATACCGATTTACATGCCGCACATGGTGATTGGCCGGTAAAACCCAAGCTTCCACTTATCCCGGGACATGAGGGTGTGGGCATTATAGAAAAGGTGGCGGAAGGCGTAACTTCCTTGAAAGTGGGTGACCGTGTTGGGATCCCTTGGCTTTATTCGGCCTGCGGCGATTGTGAATATTGTCTGACCGGCAGGGAAACGCTTTGCTTGGATCAATTGAATGCAGGATATTCCGTGGACGGAGGGTATGCGGAATATTGTAAAGCACCAGCCAAATATGTGGTGAAGGTTCCTGAAGGGCTTGACTTTGCGGAGGTATCACCGATTTTCTGTGCAGGTGTAACGACTTATAAGGCGCTTAAGGTATCAGAAGCAAAACCTGGTGATTGGGTAGCGGTTTATGGAATTGGCGGATTGGGACATGTTGCCCTGCAATACGCAAAAGCGATGGGCTTTAATGTCATTGCTGTCGATATTCAAGATGATAAGCTTGATCTGGCAACGGAACTGGGGGCGGATTACACGGTTAATGGGCTTAAGACCGATCCTGTACAGGCCATTAAGGATAAGGTTGGCGGCGTGCAGGCATCCATTTCTGTGGCGGTTACGAAAAAAGCATTCGAACAGGCTTACAGTTCAGTCAAGAGGGGCGGCACACTTGTTGTAGTCGGATTGCCGAATGATGAACTTCCAATCCCGATTTTTGATACAGTGTTAAATGGGGTGACTGTAAAAGGGTCCATCGTCGGGACGAGAAAAGATTTACAGGAAGCTGTTCAATTTGCGGCTGAGGGTAAAGTCAGAACGAATATTGAAACAAGAAAGCTTGATGAAATCAATGACGTGTTTTCAATGATGGAAAACGGAGAAATCAACGGCCGCATCGTATTGACGCTAGAATAGGAACAGAGGAGGAAGCCCTGGAACGGGGCATCCTCCTTTTTATTATGTCTGGCTCTTTTCATTTAATATATAACGCAATTTCCTTATGGATATTTGCAAGCGTTTGGCAGCTTCATTCCGGTTGCCGTAGGTTTTTTGCAGTGCCTGCATGACGAGCTCCTTTCCAATTGTTGATTGAAGCTGTTTGATTTCCGTAAGGATTTCTTCAAGCATCAGTTCATCCTTCTCATTAAAATCAGCCACCAGCTTTTTTCGCCACTCTTCAAGAAGGTTTTCTGTTGACTGTATCTCTGGTAACACATTTTTGTCAGGTGTGATCTGGCTGTTGGATAGTGAGATATCATTGGCGGTTATTACTGACTTATTGTCTGCAAGAGTTAGCGTGCGCATGACCACATTAGATAGTTCGCGTATGTTGCCTGGCCAGTTGTATTGCTGTAATTTTTCAATGGCTTCATTGGAAAATGAGATATCTCCATGACCATTTCTCTCAACCAAGTGACGGACAAGCAACGGAATATCCTCTTTTCGGCTCCTTAATGGCGGGATATCCAGAGTCACGACGTTCAGTCGGTAAAATAGGTCTTCCCGAAATTTATTCTTGTCCACTGCCTGCTGCAGGTTTTCATTGGAGGCCGCCACTAACCGGGCGTTCGTCCGTAATGTCACGCTGCTGCCAACCCGCATGAATTCCCGCGTTTCCAAAACCCGAAGCAATTTGACTTGAATGGCCGGACTTGCATCCGCAATTTCATCAAGGAAAAGCGTCCCGTTCCCAGCAATTTCGAAAAAACCCTTTCGCAGCTGGGTCGCTCCGGTGAAAGCGCCCTTTTCATGACCGAATAATTCGCTTTCAAGCAGGGATTCAGAGATCGCTCCGCAATTGATGCCGATAAAAGGTTCATGGTTTCGGGGGCTGGCTATGTGGATGAAGCGTGAAAGCACTTCTTTCCCGCTTCCGGTTTCTCCTTCGATTAATACATTGACAGATTTTTGGGCAACCTTGAAGGCCGTTTCAATCAAATTCTTCATTAAAGGACTTTCACCGACAATGAGTCCTGAATCCTCGGCAAGCTTATGGATGAAATGCTGGTTCAAAGCTTCATTTTCATTCAATAGGTTGTCAATCTGCCTTTCCAGTACTTCAATATCCACGAAGGGTTTTTCCATGTAATCACTCGCTCCGAGTTTCATGGCATCAACAGCGGTCTTGACGGTGCTGTATCCGGTCATGATCAGTACCTTGCAACGCGGCTGCAGTTGTTTTAGATGCTGCAGGAGGGAAAGTCCATCGCAATCCGGAAGCTTCAAATCTATCATTGCGACATCAAATCGCTGCTGATTCCAGTCGATCTCATGAAACTCCTTCCCGCTATTCACCACTTGTACGAGGTAACCTTTCATCGTAAAAAGGCGGGATAGAAATGTCCCAACCTCTTTCTCATCGTCTACCACAAGTAAATGAATCACCTTATCATCCCCTTTCCTCTCCTTGTAAGGGAAGCCTCAGAAAAAAAGTGCTTCCTTGTCCTGGTGTGCTCAAAACGTCGATCTTTCCGCCATGGTCCTTGGCGATGCCAAGGCTTACAGACAGCCCCAAACCTGTACCTTTTTCACGGTCTTTAGTCGTATGAAAGGGATGGAATATGAAGGGCAGGCGTTCTTTTTCAATCCCTGTTCCGTTATCAGTCACCTGAACCACCATGAACTTGTTTTCTGAATAGGTAGCGATCGCGATCGATTTTTCCGTTTGCGCGGACTCATCCAATGCATCCTTGGCATTCAATAGCAAGTTGATGATGATCTGTTCGATCTGCGGCTGGCTGCCCTTTATGAAAGGAAGATCTTCCTGAAGGCTAAGATGGAGGGAGATTTGCTTCTTCCCAAGTTGGAACTTCAATAGGTTCAGAACCTGGTGAATGGCCTCGTTAATAGAGTAATAGTGGAACCTATACTCATCCTGCCTAGAAAAGGTAAGCAGGCTTTTCACGATTTGCCTGCATCGGTCCCCGCAAATCTTAATGTCGTCCAATAGCATATAATCCGGATTGTCCTGTGGGGTTTTCCGTAATAAAAGTTGCGAGTTACCAAGAATGGCCGTTAATGGGCTGTTCAACTCATGGGCAATCCCAGCTGCCATTTCACCAATCGCCCCAAGTTTACCGGCATGTAATAGCTGGACTTCGATCTGTCTTCTTTCGGTGACATTTTTATAATAAGCAATGACCCCATATACTTGATGCTCCTTATTCTGAATCGGGTAAGCATGCATTTCCAAGATGGTATCATGCTGAAGGAGTATTTCCTGAAACCCTGGCTTATTAAATGAAAAGGTATCCTGAATCAGATTTTGCGATTTTTCAATTAAAGGAACCAAGTTGGAAAAGCCCCTGGCTGAATCATTGGATTGATAGACCGTTCCTTTGTGATCGAAGACGATGATCATATCTTCAACTGCCTTGAAAGTATCCTCCCACTCCTGTTTGGAATGAAGAACTTCCTTATAAAGCTGGGCATTCTCCAAAGTTAACGCAAGCTGATTGGATAGTTGCTCAAGAAATTCGAGTTCAGCTTCATGCCATGTTTTCTTTTTCTTCCTGCCGAAAGTCCAAATTCCGATTTTTTTACTTTTTCCGTATAAAGGGACTAATAGAAGTGATTCGATCTCAAGGGATAATAGACGATCCTTTTCTGGGAAGTCCGGTAACTGGTTAACTTCCACCTGAATCGGCTGCTTTTCTTTCAAGGCCGATGAGAATTCCTGAAAAGGGTGTAACAGGTTTTTGGGATCCATTTCAAGATCGCAGTGACCATTAGGGCAGATGTGAAGCAGGGCAGGTTCTTCCTCATACAATATGACAAAATGACTGTCATCGAAGGTAATGAGCTGCTTAAGTTTTTCAATAACATTTCGGAGAATCTCTTGGATGTCGATTTCCATATTCATATTTTTTGTGATGTCATTCATGATTTCAAGCTGCATATTCTTCTTCTTCAGCTGATCCACGGTTTTCTTAAGTGCCGTGTAATATGTTTTCTTTGAAGATTTAACGCCTGTCATTAAATCTATCAATTCATGTTTGTTCATGCTTTTCACCTCTTATAGGGCTGTAAGAAGCAGCTGATTAATCTGTTCTAATGACATATCACGGGGGTTTGTGATCATGCAGGCATCCTCTAGAGCCGTCATCCCTATCGGATCTATCATTTCTTTCGTAATGCCGACATCACTTAAACTCTTGGGAGCCCCTATATCCCGGGATAATTCCCTTACGAAGTGAATGGCAGCCATCCCTGCTTGCTGCTCCGACAATGCCCGTGTATCGATGCCCATGATGTCTGCAATCTCGCTGAATCGCCTTGGTGAGGCAATTCGATTGAAATCCATGACATGGGGGAGGAGTATCGCATTAATTTCCCCATGCGGAAGGAGGTACTTGCCGCCTATGGCATGTGAAATGGCATGGGCAGCTCCCAAAATGGCATTGGAAAAAGCCAGTCCAGCCTGCAGGCTCGCCATCGCCATCGCCTTTTTTGCTTCCTCATTATGCCTGGATGCAACAGAGGGGCGTAAGTGGCGGGAAACGATGGAAAGCGCGTTTTTAGCTTGTACATCGGTCAAAGGTGTCGCAGCGATTGAAATATAGGATTCAATGGCGTGGGTTAAAACATCCATTCCGGTAGCTGCGGTCAAATCCGGTCCCAAGGTGGTTAAGGTGGCAGGATCGACTATTGCAATATCGGGGACGAGTGATTTTGAAATGATCGTCATTTTTTTCTCGCGGAATGAATCGACGATCACCGAAAACTGGGATACTTCCGAACCCGATCCTGCAGTGGTCATGATCATCACCATGGGCGGGAGGGGAGAGTGGACTTTATCAACACCTTCATAATCACTGATGATGCCGCCATTCGTTACTAAAAGGGCTACCCCTTTGGCAACATCCAAAGCACTGCCTCCGCCCAAACCGATGATGGCATCACATTCTTGTTCTTTAAATGTCAAACAGCCAGCTTCGATCTCCCTGTCCTTCGGATTGGTCGTCATTTCAATGAAGGTAGCAAAAGCAAGGCCTGCATCTTGGCAGGATTCAATGACTTTATCCAACCAGCCAGCATTGGCCACCCCGGAGTCGCTTACGATCAGCGCCTTTTTGGCACCCAGCCGCAAGCAGGCCTCGCCAGCTTGTTCAATCGAACCTTTACCGAAAATCACTTCCGGCATCACGAATTTAGTTATCGACATCTTTGCGCCTTCTCCCTGTGAAAATTCAATATCTTCTGTATTATTTTCCCGAAAAAGTGCGAAAATCCTGTTTGGATTACAGGTATTTTTATATATTATGACAAAGTATCGAATGGATAAAGACTTTTGGTACAGGTCAAATCACCTGATAATTTCTTGTATTTGTAAAATCGGTACTTTAGACATGCTTGAATAGGGATAAACCTACCTAGTTAGTATTTTCTATATATTGTAAAATAATGGTAGAAACTATTAAACTGGGAGGCAATCTATGAAAAAACAATTTCTGTCGTTAACATTAATTACAGCATTGACACTCGGGACAGCGGGGACAACCACCGCTTTAGCAGCACCGCATTCATCGCCGGTGATATCTAAGCCATCCACGGACAAGCAAGTCATTAAAAGAATCGATGCCGATAATATCTACAAGAATATTGAATACCTCTCACAAACACCTCGGGTGGCCGGTACGGATTCTGAGTATAAAGCCGTCCAATTCATCAAAAAGCAATTCCAATCTTATGGCTATAAAGCCGATATCGAAGAGTTCAGTTTTTTATCTTATACAGACCCAAATCTGGTCGAGCTATCCGTTGCCGGATTTGATGGGGAAATCCAAGCAAACCATTTAACCTATTCAGTTAATGGGGACCTATCCGGTGACGTTGTATATGCCGGTTTAGGAACAAAAGAAGAGCTTGAGGAAACCGATGTTGCAGGGAAGATTGCCCTTATACAAAGAGGGAACCTCACTTTTGCAGAGAAAGTATTGAATGCAGCGGAAAAAGGGGCAGCGGGAGTCATCCTATTCAATAATGCAGATGGGGAATTAAACGGGACACTCGGAGAGGATAATGACAGGTTTATTCCATCCGTCACGATCACCAAAAAGGATGGAGAAGCCCTTTTGGAAAAATTGAATGATGGAGTCAAATTGACAGCATCATTAAAAATTGAAGGAGCCCATTCAGGAGAAAAAACCTCTTATAATGTAGTGGCAACGAAAAAAGCAACAAAGAACAATAAAGCAAAAAAGAGCGATCTCATTTATATCACCGGACATCATGATTCCGTCGCGGGGGCACCCGGAGCGAATGATGATGCATCTGGAACATCCGTCACCCTTGAACTTGCCCGTGTTCTGAAGAATCTTCCTACAGATACGGAAATTCGCTTCGTCACCTTTGGGGCAGAGGAAAATGGATTGTTGGGTTCGCAGCATTATGTGGACAATCTTCCTGATGATGATATCAAGCGGACCATTGCCAATTTCAATCTGGATATGGTAGGAAGCAGGGATGCCGGAGATTTGGTCATTTTGACTAATGATGGAGAAATGAACCTTGTAACCGAGCTGGCCCAGGCATCAAGTACAAGACTGAATGGTGAGCCGACTCCATATGGACAAGGCTGCAGAAGTGACCATGTGTCATTTGCTGAGGCTGGAATACCCGCTGCTTTATTCATCCACAGTCCATCAGAACCTTGGTATCATACTCCTGATGATACCATTGATAAAATCTCAAAAGAAAAACTTCAAGATGTTGCTGAAATTGTCGGCACAGCTGTTTATGACCAAGCAAAAATCGAAGCTAAAAAACCTGATTTCAATCATAAAAAAGGGAAAAAGGTGAAAGTTCCGCATTTATTTGGCGAAAAGGAATTCAAATAATGCAGTAAATATTCAGAGGGTGCAGCCTGCACCCTTTCTTTATGTTTAAAAATGGAAATGTAGGGGTAAAAAGTCTAATCAGGAATTGGAGCGCGCGGGCTGAATTCCCTAATTCTTTAGCATAAATAGCTTATTTATCCCTATTTAACTCTAAGACTATAATCCTTATAATAAAAAAATAATGAAAAATATGACAGTCTACATAATGAGAATAGTATGTTTGAGGTGATTTTTTAGGTGTATGCAAATTCATTGAGTGAAATTCACTCTGCCCTCTCTAGTAAAACTTCCGATGTGAATGAAAAAATCAATCGTTTGGAGCAGGCAAAAAGACAAATCAAAGAAGAACAGAATGTTTGTCTTGGGGAAATAGCTAAAATTAAAAATCCGGACTTGGCAAAAAGCTGGACGGGAAACCGTGCAGAAGACTTTCAAGATGCCCGCAGTGATGCATACAAGGCAATGTCAACGATCATTCATGATGATTATGATGACTATCAAGAGAAAATCGACGGTAAAATCATGATGCTTAATATAGAGAAAAAGGCTCTGAGTGCAGCAGGTACGATAGCACATGAGGCGGATGTTCTTTTAGGCAAAGGAGAAGCCGTCATAGATCAATTGGAAAGCAAAATATCATATTTAAAAGGGTGGTTGTTTTAATGACGACAATCAAACTGAATCATCCTGCCGTAACGAAGCAAGTCGATCAAGTGAAGACGGCACTTGGTACAGTCACGCTTGGAAATTTGCCGGCAGGCGAGCTTGGCAACAATAAATTGGAATTCACATCGAAATGGATCGATCGCGAAACGAACCTGGAGAAGGTCTTTGAGCAATATATCAAAATCGTCCAGAAAAATGTGGAAGATACCCGTGCCAACATTGACTTATTAAAAGAACAGGATGAAGCCATCGCCCATACGTCTTCACATGGGTATCAGCGATGAAGATATATGAAGCCGAGACATTGACGGCCGCAACCAAGTCGCGCGCCAAGCAATATGAAGAACTAAAGAAGGAAGTCACAGCCCTGAAAAAGGAATTTCAGGGCATCGTCGGCCTGGATGACGAGTTCCAGGGAGCCGGTGCTACCGCCATCAAAAGCTTCTATGAAGCACAAATCGAGGTGGCGGACGCCTGGATGGAACTATTCACGACCCAGATCAGTTTTTTGGAAGGCATACCGGCCAGTCTGGAAGAAGCGGACCTCTCCGGAAATACGGTGGTCGAGGTCCCCTTTTTAGATGGCGAAGTCTCAAACGGCATCAACCAAGCGAAGTCGCTTGTCGATGAACAAGCGAACGACCTTCAAAGGATCCTGAATAGCATTGACGATATCCTGCCCCTTGATATGTTCGACCAAAAGGACTTTAATGAAAAAATCACGCTGGCCGGGCACAGGCTGGATGACACCGTGACAAAGGTCGAGAATGTCGACCGGCAATTGGTCGAGGAATATGATGTGTCCATCGGGCAGGAAAACGTGGCCGTTGGCCTCTTCCGTGCCTTGCTTGATGCCACCAAACAGGACGGCAACATATCGCCGATGACATTCAACCAATCGGCATTCAAGAGCAGTGACGTCTATCAAGTAAAGGATGAAGTCGCCGGTCAGATGAAAGACTATCAGACCTTCAAAAAGGAACAAGCAGAAGCCCGGAAAATCGAACAGGAAATGGAAGAGCTCGAAAACCGTCCATGGTACGAAAAGGCCTGGGATACGACAAAAACCTTTACAGGGGAATTCACGGGTTATTATGATTCAATCAGGGCCTCGACCGGAGTCGATCCAGTAACGGGCCGCAAGCTGTCCGATGCCGAACGAATCGCCGCCGGCGCCATGGCCGCCGCTGGATTCATCCCCGTCGTCGGCTGGGCCGGCCGGGCCATCAAAGGCGGCAGCGCCATCTACAAAACGGCGAAAGGGCTCAACGCAGCAGACCACGCGCTCGATGCCTATAAAACGACAAAAGGCTTTAGCCTCCTCCAGAAAACCGAATACGGAATATACGGACTCCTCGCAGCCAACGGCCTTGGTGAAGCGGCCACAGGCAAAGACATGTTCGGCAACCAGCTAACCGAGGAACAGCGCCAGAACGGGCTTTTGATGGCACTTGGCATCGGCGGTGTGGCAGGTGCGGCGAAGTATGTGGATCATAAGTTTAAATTGAAGAATAGCTTATCTACCACAAAAGTAATTTCAAAAACAAGTGATGGTATAAAAAAGGTAGTAAATGAAAATGGTTATGAAGTCGATGATTTTATAAAGTTATTACATCCCGATAGAGTATTAAATTTAACAGAAAAAGATATTGTGGCTTCAATTAGGAATCAAATAGGCATTCCATCTATAGGGACAATAATGGCTAAAACTATTCCACAAAGGGATATTTATAAATACTTATATGATCCTGATTATAATGGTGTTAGAGGCTTTACTGCAGTTAAAGATGATTCTATAAAATTAAAGACTTTACATGATCATTATGAAGGAGCAAGATTGGATTATAACAATACGGCCTATAAAGTTACAAATGGTGTAGATGGAATTTCACAATCTATTGGAGGACCCGATAGATTTTATGGTGTGTTTGAATATCGGTTAAATGACCCAAGTAAAGTTTCAATCCCGAATTGGGATCCAACTCCTGAATCTTATCCATATACAGGTAGAGGGTTTACTGGCAGCAAAGAAGTTGTATTACCAGAATATTATCATACACCTAGACAATTTGAAGATGGTGACATACTTGATATTAAGGATGCAACTACTGGTGAAAAACAAATGAGTTTTATATTTGATGGAGATATTATGGAATGGATACCTAGAAAATGAGGTGAATAAAATTTGAAATATGCAACATATAATCAAAAGGATTATCACTTGAATATTCGAAATGACATGTTAAGGCTGAGAAGTAATACACCAGATCCAGGATTTCAAGAACTTATTGATTTAGGGGGGAATAAACATCCTAATCTATATATCAAGGTGGTAGCTATAGAAGAAGTGAATTTTGCTTATGAGCTAGATTTTTTAGTGACTTATAAGGGGAAAGAGTTTAGTCCTTATTCATTGGGCGGGCATATCTTGGATGAAAATGAGATTTCATTATTTAGTATGGATAGTAATGATGTAGCCTGCTATGGATTCGAAAAGCAAGAGCAATTTGTTTTTAAAAAGGACGTGCCTCTTGACGACATAGAGTCGATTATTGAGGTGAAAAAACCAATATTAATATTTGAAGATTTACCTGAAAGAAGGAATATTATTCCAAGGGTAGAAGTTAGAGACTATATAATGAAGTTGGATAATTAATTATGCCTTTGGGGCTGGAAATTATTTATTCATTGTAATAAACGAATATAAAGACTGAGCTACTTAAGAAGACCTTAACAAATTTTTGTTAAGGTCTTTAATATTATAGGGGAATGGTATAGCTGATAATCTCAATTTGGAAAAGGCGGTTCTGTCGATGCAGGACTCATTCAAAAGATCGCTTTTATAAATAGTGATTATTACTGGGTTATAAGACAGATACATATCATCTTAAAATAAGACGGTTTCGTTCCTGATATTTCTTTACACCCTGATACGCCTATTTTTAAGGCATCTGAAGCTGCTGGTCAAGATGGTAAGGCTTATATGAGAGATTCTGATACAGAATATAAAACTCTAAATGATATTTCTTTTAGATTAGGTGATAATACTCAGGTTTCTGGGGATATAAAATTATTTACTGAATTAGATACTAGTGCAAGTTGCAATAGAATTATTGCGGAATTTTCAGCTAAATACCCTAATATAAGTTTAGAAGTTATACACAACAATGGGGAAAGAATTAAACCATAAAAATCAATTTTTATAGGAGGGATTTCAGTGGAAGATTGGGAGTACAATGAAATATTCGAGGTAATTAATGAGGACTATAATGACTTTTTATCCCTAAATAGAGGACATGAATATGCAATTGCAAGGACGAAAAAAAGCTGAACATAGTAAAACGATAGGAAATGCTTATAAGTGGAATGAATGGCAGGCAGAAGAATGGTAGACAGATGGGAAGACGATAACAAGAATTTTATGAGTTTAGCTATAAAGAAATGAGTATTACCAAGTCTGTATGGCGGTAATATTGGCGACATACTTGGTGTCCAAGTTCCCGAAAATAGGAAACTGCGGAAAGTTTTGGATCAACAGGAGGTAGAATAAAATAAGAACTTCCGTACTTTTTTCTACTTAGGAGGATAGTATGAATATAGTAGTATGAATATAGATGATGCTAAGAAAATAATTCAAAATGAAGAATTAGAAAATTATCGTTTTTTTGTAAGAAGAATTCCAATGAAGGTGAAGTAGTTCTTGAAAAAGATGGTCATGAGTGGAGGGTATACGCAAACGACGAGAGCAACAAAAACAGGGGAGAAAATATACAGAGAAGAAAGTGAAGCCTTACAGGATTTTATCGAGAGGATAAGAGGAGACAAAGCAATGAGAATGTACAGTAAAACCCGTCATATAAGAATAAGAAACGCCCTATAAAAGTCCTTTATGTTAAACGGGAAGCGAAGCAGTTTATTATTGGTGATGGAAAATTAAATAATGGAGTGGGAAAATGATAAGAAAAGGTGAGTATACAATCTATAATGGGAGAGAGTATAGATTCATAGAATCTGATACAGTGGAAGCTATTGAATTAATTAGCAATGATAAAAAAGTTATGGAGAATGGCTTTACTTATTATAAAAAAAATATTTACACGAAAATAGTAGGTGTAAATGAAGTTAAAGAATTATATTCTATTAATCCCTATGCTGTATATAAGGAAGAGGTGTTTCCAGCATCACAAGAAAGAAAAACCGGAAAAGTATTGTTGGCTACAACAAACACTGAACTTGCTAAAAGGATGGGGTTTGAACGGACAGATAAATATATGTACTCCAAATCTGTGGAATGGGATGAAGTCGAGATAATCGAGGAGAGGAAACCTTATTCATTAGATTAATTTCTTCATTTCAAACGCGATTATATTTATTGTACTATCCCCTCTAATGAGCTTTGGAACTGTTTTGTTAAGGGTCTCCTTTATAGGCGAGTAGATAGGAAGATGAAATGGATAAGAAAAAGCAGTTAATCGATCAATTAAAAGTTGTGATAAATAATCTTGAAAAAGATTATAGTAATGAAATTACTAGCGGCGTTTTTCAACTTATATATATTAGATATAAGAATGCATTGGATGTAATGGAGAATAATGAAGATATAAGAGAAGTGAATATTATTGGCGGCGTAAGGGCTTATATGGATAGTTATAATGACTATCTAAATCCGTTATTAGGAGAATTACATAAAGCTGAAAAATTAAATAGAGAATTATTCCATGCTTGATAAAGTTTGAAAATGGAGGAACCTATGATGAGAAAAGGAAAGTATGCAATACATAATGGTAGCGAGTATAGTTTTAGTCTACTGGAAGATAAGTCTATAAGGTTAATAAGTAATAAATATGCTGATCTAACTCAAGGTTTCAAACATTTAGATGAAAATATCTATATAAAAAATGTTTCTGTAGAAGAGGTAGATTTATTTAAGATAAATTCAAAGGCAATATATAAGGGAGAGGTGTTTCCAGCATCTGAAGAAAGAAGAACTGGAAAAGTATTGTTGGCTACAACAAACACTGAACTTGCTAAAAAGATGGGGTTTGAACGAACAGATAAATATATGTACTCCAAATCTGTGGAATGGGATGAAGTTGAGATAATCGATGAGAGGAAACCTTATTCATTAGATTAATTTCCTGATTTAAAGCCCTACATAAAGTAAAAGCGATTATTTCTTCAAAAAGTGGGTATTAAGAATTAAGCGGTCTTTCATTTAATATCTAGCACTAAGTTTTCTTTATGTTGAATAAGAAGAATTTGGTGGGAGGTGATTATATGAGGAAGGCCTATAGTATAAAAAGTTTGATGATTTACCTTGAGTCGGTAAATTATCCAATTACCGAAGGAAATCAATGATCTAATATTGAATAAAAAGATCCCCCATCTCAGACCCATGAATAATTTGCTGATTTTTAATTTGGATCATATTGATTGCTGGCTTAGTGATCAGCAATCCAATCCTTAGTTAATTGAAGCCCTGCTTTAAGTGGAACTTTGATTTATATGTGTACCTGTAATCTAAGTCTATTGATGCAAACATGTTAATATGAAAAAGGAAAAGCTAGCCGAGGTGTTTCATGAAAACCTTGGCTGGCTTTTTGTTTATCTCTTCATTTTCAGAAAAACGAATCAACCGAAGGTGCCTGGATTATAATAGCCTAATCAAAGCCTGTGCACCTGTTAGGATAAGCCCTATGATAAAACCGCAGACCGCCCCATTCACGCGAATCCATTGTAAGTCTTTTCCTACACCGTTTTCCATCATATCAATCAGCGTTTCGTTGTCTAGCTTATCTAAATTTTCTTGTACAAGATTGCCGATCTGAGTATGATTATTTTCAATGAGAACAGTAATTTGTTTCTGTATCCATTGATCGATGCGGGTGCTATTTTCCTTAATATTGTCCAGTATATGATGAATCATTGGAGTCAGGTAAGTATCCATGAAATGTTCTTCTTCGACGAAATCCAATGCTTCTTGTTGAATTTGTTTTAGGCTTCCCTCTATTGTCGCCTCAGGCTCCCATTTTGTCAGAAGTTGTTTTTTCCATTTTTCAACTCCTTCCAACAGTTCCCGGTTATGGTTAATGCCTTGTATCTCTTTCCTGATATATAAGATTAAAGCCTCTCTATTTGGTTCTTTCTCGTTTTGTAAATTATTTACGACACTTAATAAAAGGTTTTGGATGATATTCCCAAGTTTCTCTTCGTTAAGTAGACTTTGAATGGATTTAACGGCGAACTGAAGCATACCTTCCAGTTCAATCTTGCTGAGTACATCCATGGAAACAGTGCCAAGTCGGTGACTGGTTTCTTTTTTTCCTAACCAATCTTCAGCTTTTTTCAAAACATGATCCAAAGCCTTCTTATCAAACTCTTCGTTAAGTAACTCTGAACTTACTAAATGTAGAATCTTGCTCATGTCTATGCTGGAAAGTGATGCTTTAATTTTTTTTGCAACGAAAGGTGTAATCTTTTCTATATCTATATGACCAATCATTTGCTTGATCAGTTTAATCAGGACTTTTCTAAAAGTATCACTTTGAATCTCTTTTCCTAAAATAGGGAGCAATTTTTCAGTAAAAGGAATATGTTTTACTTTGTCCTGAATACTTTCCTTAGAAAGCCAGTCGTTTTTTAGCATCGAAACAAGTGCATTTGTCATTCTTTTACGATTGTTGGGCAAAAGCGCTGTATGGGGGATTGGCAATCCAAGCGGATGGCGGAATAATGCAGTGACTGCAAACCAATCTGCCAATCCGCCGACTAAACCAGCCTCAAACCCTCCATGTAATAAATCTAAAGGCAATGTACCTTGAAATGGAGTGGTTGCAATATAACCCGCCCCCATGATAATTAGTGAATATCTAGCTATTTTTCTTGAAGATTTTATTTTTGGTGACATTATATTCCCTCATCCTTAAAATGATAGTCAATTACTATAATCCGAATCATTAGCAAATTTTATAACTTACTTTCATCTAGTAGTATAGCAGGTAGTACAAAAAAATAACCACAACAAGGCAGTAAGTTCATTATTTTTGGGCATTGAATATTGTCATTTTCCCTTTAATGTTCAATATTCTGATGATAAATGCACAAAAAAAGCCGATTCACTCAATCGGCTCAGTTTGTAGACAAAAGGGGTTCGGAATTAAAAAATTCTGAACCCCTTTTGAAATTCCCTTTGAATTTTCTCCTAAGGTTAAGAGATTGCGGCTCTACGAGCCCACATGTTAGGCCATTTTTGGACCTCGTCATGCCCAATTGGCCATCTTCTTTAAATTAATGGCAGCCTCCATTTTACGAACCAAATGGTTCGGTGGCACCAGTTGATCTAAAGTAATCATTTCAAGTTGATCTCGCTGAATAGAATCATGTTTAGAAAGCCTCCTCATCACCTCAAGTTTTAATACTGCTACTTTAAAACAAAAATGACTCCAGGCAAAAGTGTTCTATCTAAAAGGTAAGACAAAGTTGATTGGAACGAAAGGTACGAGACTCCTGCGGGAAAAGCGCGTCTAGGGGAGACCCCGCAGGCGATAGCCGAGGAGGCTCCCCGACCGCCCGCGGAAAGCGAGTGCCCTACGTTCCAATCAACGTCCAAATTGTACAAGCCATAAAAATAGACAAACTCGATTTTCATCGAGCTTGTCTACAGTCTGAGCCGATTCACTCAATCGGCTTTTTTTATTCATTTACTGAAAAGCATTTTTTTGTTCATCTCCAACATATTATGATGCGTCTGTTTTTATCGAATTATTTTTATCGGTGCCTACATTTTTTTTATCTTTCATGAGACTGAAGATATAGGCCAGAACGGAACCTGATATGTTATGCCAAACACTGAAAATGGCACTTGGAACAGCGGCCAAAGGCGAGAAGTGGGCTGTTGCTATGGCTACACCTAAACCAGAGTTCTGCATACCGACCTCCATTGCAACAGCTTTCTGTTTAGCTAAATCCATCCCGCATAAACGAGCAAAGAAGAAGCCGAGTAAAAAACCAAGAACATTATGAAGAACGACTACTGCAAAAATCAGCAAACCTGTTTTAGCCAGCTGATCTTGGCTGCCAGCTACTACGGCAGATACGATCAGAACGATGGAAATGACAGATACTAGAGGTAAAGCCTTTGCACCGGCCTCTGCCTGTTTGCCGAAAAACTTTTTAACAAGAAATCCTAGTATCAGTGGGATAATCACCACTTGAATGATCGAAAAGAATAATGACCCAATACTGATGTTGACCCATTTACTTGCCAAGAGCAGAATAAGCAGGGGCGTTACGATAGGCGCTAGAATAGTGGAAACAGAAGCAATGGCAACTGCAAGCGCAACATTTCCTCTCGCAAGAAACACCATGACATTTGAAGCCGTTCCACTAGGGCAACATCCTACCAAAATAACACCAACAGCGACTTCTTTGGGCAAATCGAACCCTATTGCTAATCCGAATGCCAATAAGGGCATAATGATAAAATGACCTGCTACCCCTAGTGCGACCTCTTTTGGCCGTCGGAATACTTCTTTAAAATCCGCTGCTGATAATGTAAGTCCCATGCCAAACATGACAATTCCTAGTAATGGAACAATATAGTCTCCAATCCATATAAACTGATTAGGTAAGATATACGCAATAACTGCAAATAAAATGACCCATAAGGTAAACGTTTTACCAGCAAATCCGCTGATTTTCTCTACTACTCCCATAGTGACCTCCTAGATGTTTTAAAATAAAACAATTATAATTTATATTCAGAATATTTAAAACCATTTTGGGCAATAAAAATATCAATAGGGCTGAACTAGTGTGAATATGACGATTCACTATAGGAAAAAAGCGGACAGGGTTTTTAGATTCTGTCCGCTTTTGACTTTATTTTTTTAAAAAAATAAGAGGGTGCTGTATATTAGTGGCAAACTAGTTTATAAGGAACTGGAAATTGAATTAGTATTTGTTGTTTTACAGGTTTAATTATTGCTATTGTATGTTTAGCCAGGGCTATAAAAGAAGTGGAGATGTGGTTTCTTTGATACATATATTAATTGCGGATGATGATCGGCATATTCGGGAGTTGCTTAAATTTCACTTGGAAAAGGAAGGGTACACGGTATCGGAAGCGAAGGACGGTAATGAAGCTTCCTTGTTACTGGAGAAGGAACGGATCCATCTGGCTGTTGTCGATATAATGATGCCGTATAAAAACGGACTGGATCTTTGTAAGGAAATCCGGGATCAATATGATCTGCCCGTCATTTTATTGACAGCTAAAGATCAACTTATCGATAAGGAAAAGGGGTACTTTGCGGGTACGGATGATTACCTCGTGAAGCCGTTTGAGCCAAGGGAGCTTCTATTTCGGATAAAAGCGCTATTGCGAAGATACCGTATGGTGAATTCTGAATCCATCTCATTGAATCAAACGGTGATTGACCGTAAAAGTTACGAAGTGCGAATAAAGGGGAATACGCTGCTCCTGCCCCTTAAGGAATTTGAGCTGCTGGCCCAGCTGGGGAGTTTTCCTGATCAGGTCTTTACGCGTGAGCAGCTTATTGAACTGGTTTGGGGTGCTGATTTTGCAGGGGATGATCGAACGGTTGATGTCCATATTAAACGGTTGAGGGAACGTTTTGCCGGCCGGACAGATGACTTTGTCATAACGACTGTCCGTGGCTTAGGTTATAAACTGGAGGTCAACAAGAAGTGAAAACACTTTATTTCAGGATAGTTATTCAAACCATTTTGATCATGGTGCTTGCCAGTGTCATCGCTTTTTTAATTTCCAATGTCTATTATCATAAGGTTCAAAAACACAACAATGGTGAGAAGATAAGCAAAGTCGCAAATGAGATCGTCTCTTTATATGAGGAGAATCCTGATCAGGATATTGATGCGTATTTAAATCATATTGCAGGATTGCACTATCAAATGTATCTATTTAATGAGCAGGGTAAAGGAACTTTATATGGTGAGCCGTTTCGGGAAACGAATTTGGACCGCGACACGATTTCCGGAGTTTTGAATGGGAATACCTATCAAGGTATCGCCAATTATAATAATGGGTTATTTATTACGGGTTTTTTTGAAGATGTATTAATTAATAGCATTGGGATCCCGATGACCGTGAATGGCGAAAAGCATGCATTGTTTGTAAGACCCAATATAGAGCTGCAGTTTGGCGAATTTCGCTTTTTCCTTGCAGTTTTGCTCGTACTGACGCTCCTTCTCAGTTTTTTATTTGTGATCATTAATACGCGTTTCATCGTTAAGCCGATTACGAAATTAACGGAGGCTACAAAAAGAATCGCAGATGGGGATTATAGTAGTGAATTGAATGTCTCCCGAAGCGATGAAATAGGGGACTTGGCACAGCACTTCTCGAAAATGACTCATAGCATACAGCGGTTGGATGATATGAGGCAGGAGTTCGTATCGAATGTATCTCATGAAATTCAATCTCCGCTTGCATCCATCCAAGGTTTTTCCCAAACCCTTCAATCGGAGGAATTAACAAAAGAACAAAGAAATCAGTACTTGTCCATCATTGAAAAAGAAAGCAGGCGCATGTCGTCGTTAAGCAAACAGCTGCTCATGCTTGCTTCGTTGGATAAAGTAGATGATCCGCTGCAGCGGTCAAATTTCGATTTAGCGCAGCAAATCCGGCAGGTGTTGTTCATGCTGGAATGGAATTGGCGGGAAAAGGATATGGTGATCGAAATGGATTTGCCGTCAACCGTCATTTCTGCAGATGAAAAGCTTTTAAACCAAGTTTGGACGAATTTGATAACCAATAGCATTAAATACTCGGAAAGCGGCAGTTCGATCGATATTCGGATTAAAAGAATAGACAGTACTGTTGAAGTGATGATCGCGGATACGGGCATCGGAATTCCAGAAGAAGACCTTCCTTATATACTTGATCGCTTTTATAAAGTCGACAAAGTGAGGAACCGGAGTGAAACAGGCAGCGGATTAGGCCTTTCGATTACGAAGAAGACGGTTGAACTTCATGGGGGAACGATCGAAGTTCAAAGCGAACTTGGTAAAGGGACCACCTTTTATATACGGCTGCCCCTTATGTAATCAGTTGTTCATCTTCCATTCATATTGATTGTTTACAATCGGGTTATACCGATCAAACAGGACTTGATCGGTAAACAAAAGTAATGGGAGATGAAATGATGTTTTTGGCAATACGTGAACTAAAGCATTCCAAATTACGTTATCTGCTGATTGGACTGATCATGATATTGGTCGCTTTGCTTGTCTTTATCATTTCAGGATTAGCTAATGGACTTTCTTCAGATAATGCCTCATCCATACAAAACATGAAGGCTGACTATTTCGTTATGGAGCATGACTCTAAAAATAAATTGAATCGATCGATCATATCGATGGAAAAGCTGGATGAAATCCGGGCTATATCGGATGTTAAAGCAGCCGAAGGACTTGGGCAAATGATGATCACATTGAATAAAGTCAGCTCTTCGGAGAAAACGGATGTCACGATTTTTGCGACCGATGCGAGTGGGATACTAGCACCGAAGGTCATAGAAGGAAAGAGCTATGAAAATAAGAAACAAGGTGAAGTCGTTGCAGATCGTTCTTTAAAAGAAGTGGGTTATAAATTGGGTGATTCACTTAAAGATGACCTATCAGGTAAGGTTTTCACCATTGTTGGTTTTACTGAAAAGCAGTCATACAGCCATACACCGGCAGTTTACATGAATGTTAAGGGGTGGCAGGAGATTAATCCTGGATTGAAAAATCAAGGTAAAGACTCAATCAGCACAATAGCCGTGCAAATGGATTCGAAGTCAGAAGAGAATGTACGTGAATCATTGCCTGAAGGCGTAACGCTCATTTCGAAAGAAGAATCACTTCAGAGTATACCAGGGTTCAAAGAGGAACAGGGTACATTGACGATGATGATTGCCTTTTTGTTTGTCATTGCAGCTTTCGTTTTGGCCGTATTCTTTTATGTGATTACTTTGCAGAAGACGAATCAATTTGGAGTCCTTAAAGCACTCGGGGCCAATACGGGCTACCTGGCAAAGAGCATCGTTGGTCAAGTAATGCTGCTTGCCGTGACATGCATAGCCATCAGTGTTGCCCTGACATACGGCGTCACTTTAATCATGCCAGAAGGAATGCCCTTTGAATTGAGTGCCGATTTGGTCATTAAATATTCCGTGTTACTTTTGGCTGTATCCGTATTGGGTTCGCTGCTATCACTATACCGAGTAGCGAAGATAGATGCGATCGAAGCAATAGGGAGGGTTTCATGATGGGGGATAAACTATTATTTGAAAACGTCAGTAAGGTTTATGGGGAAGGCGATAATAAGGTAATAGCCCTTGATGATATTTCCCTGAATGTGAGAGCGGGGGAATTCGTCGCGATTGTGGGTCCTTCGGGCTCTGGAAAAAGTACTTTCCTTTCAATAGCAGGTGCGTTACTATCCCCGAGCAAAGGCCGCTTACTGCTGAATGGTGAGGATATAACAACACTCTCCCCAAAAGAATTGACTCGGGTGCGCCTTGAAAAGATCGGGTTTGTATTCCAATCGTCGAATCTTGTGCCATATCTCTCCGTACGAGATCAGCTTCTGCTGCTTTCTGAATTGATCGGCAAGCGAGATAAAACAACTGTGAAAAAAGCGGACGAATTGCTTAGCCACCTTGGACTTGGCCATCGGGCAGGTCACCTGCCAGAAGCACTGTCGGGCGGTGAACGGCAGCGTGTAGCCATCGCCCGTTCGCTGATGAATGATCCAGAAATCATTTTAGCGGATGAACCGACCGCAAGTCTTGATTCCAAAAGAGGCAGGGATGTTGTTGAAATGCTTGCACATGAGGTGAAATCAAGAAATAAAGCGGCCATCATGGTAACGCATGATGAAAGAATGTTGGATTTATGTGATCGAGTGGTCAATATTACGGATGGCAAGGTATTGGGATGAAGTTATACGTAAAAAGTCCGCCGCCTCTCCAAAGGAATTAGGAGTGGCGGCGGACTGAATTGCTTGAAGGGGATAGTTAACCGACAGTAAGCGGATGGAATACTAGTCGTTACTTTATATAAACGATTTGCGATTATGTATAATATTTTGCTTGTATCCCAGATGGTTATCTTCGGATTAATCATGTTTTATTATTTTAAAGAACAAGCAGTGATAGGTTGCTTTCACACCTGAATCATTTCGGTATTCTGTGTCGTATATGTTGATTAACTCTCGAAAAAAGGAAGGGCGCTGGCAGTAGTTTTCTTTGTTGCTGTTAGCAGCGCCAATCTTTTTGATTGAAGTGAAAAATTCACGTACTGTCTGAAAGTACTCCAGTTCAAGCTGTTCTATTTTTGTAATCTCGATTGGAGCTGCTGCTGAATAGGGGATTGCTGCTTCGCAAACTTGGGATAATTCTTCCAGAGTGTAAAACGTTTGGCCTGGTGAACTATCCATGGAAAGTTGAAGCTTTTCTTTCGCTTGTTCATATGATCTATGAAGCTCTTGAAAGGTATCTATTCCGAACGTTGAAAATATCAGGCTTCCTTCCGCCGTTAATCGTGTAAAAAGTTTTTCAAGGGTTGCAGGAATATCATTCAGCCATTGAAACGTTGCATTGGAAATAATCAAGTCGTAATTTTCATTTAGCGCCATTTCTTCGATGTCCGTACATAAAAATGTAACACGGTCTTCCTTTGTCAATCCTTTTGCCACTTCAACCATACCGGGTGCCAAATCAACAGCCGTAATGGCGGCATTAGGAAATGTTTTGACGAGTAACCTGGTTAAGTAACCGGTGCCGCAGCCGATTTCAAGAATATTGATTTTATGATTGGTGTTTTTTTGAGGAAGCAAATCCACTAATTGCTTTGCCATGTTTTTTTGAACATTGGCATACGCATCATATGTTTGCGCGTGTTCACTGAATCGCTTGCTTAACAATCGTTTATCTATCATGAACGTACTCCTTTTGAATAAATGTTTTTATATGCTCCATACATTCCTCTGGTTTTGTGAAAAATGGAATATGACCAGCACCTTCGATAATACGAACCTCGGCTTTCCCACCCAAATTCTCTTTAATGAAAGATGAAGCTTCAATTGGACAAATTTTGTCTTCCCTCCCATGAAGCATTAAAAAGGGGGCTTCAATCCGGTCGAGTCTTGCTCGAGCATCTTTCTGAAGTAAATAATCCAAACCAATCAGAAGCGAAAACACATCATCTCCATGAAACTCGCTTTGAATGGTCTTGGTGAATTGATGATAAAAACCTGCTTCTTTTTCAGCATCGGAAAACATCGCTTCATAGAAGGAAGTCAAAGTCTTCTCTTTATTGCGCGACAGTTGTTTCTTCATGCGCTCGACCATTCGCGGATCCCAGCCAAATGAATAATTTTCTCCTGTAGTGAACCGACTTGTTGCGCCAAAAAGGATAAAACCTTTTATTCTTTCTCGAAAAGAACTTGAAAGTTCAAGTGATACTAGTGATCCTAATGACCAGCCCAATAAATAAACAGGACCATTGATGGAAGCGATTGTGTTTATGACCCGTTCTTCAAAGTCATTTAGTGCCTTCATATCTCTCCAATCTATAAATGAAAGGTGAAATAGTTCTGACAGCGGTTTGATTAACGGTTGAAACGCCTCTTTTTCCATTCCCCAGCCAGGAAGCACGACTAAATTAGTCTGCTTCATTCAACAACACCCATTTCTTTTCCAATGATCGAAACTTTTTGAACTGCCCAATCAAGATCTTTTTTATCGTGGAGAGCCGTTACGGTAAACCGGATTCTCGCTTCATTTTCAGGAACGGTCGGCGGCCTGACAGCAATAGCGGCAATTCCTTCTTTTTGCAAACGTGCAGCAAATTCCATCGCTTTTTCGTTTTCCCCGATGACGATAGGAACAATTTGTGATCGGCTTCCGCAAATGTTAAACCCGTAATTTGTGAGTTCTTCTCTAAAGTATTCTGAATGTGTTTGGAGCAGTGAGCGGCGTTCCGGTTCTTGCTGTACAAGTTCAATCGCTGTTTTAATAGCACCGAGTATGGCAGGGGGAAGTGCAGTTGAATAGATGAATCCGCGCATGCGATTTTTTAAATAGTCGATGAGCCATTCTTTCCCGACAACATATGCCCCGAATGAACCAAGCGCTTTACTGAATGTTCCCATTTGGATATCTATTTTATTTTGAAGATGGAGATGACCGGCATAGCCTTCACCGTTTTTACCGTAAATGCCGCTTCCATGTGCTTCATCTGTCATTAACATTGCGTTATAACGTTCCTTTAACCGAACTAGGTCTTCAAGATAAGCGAAGTCACCATCCATGCTGAAGACCGTATCCGTCACGATTAATTTACGTGCTTCAATCGGTGATTTTTTCAAAAATGCTTCTAAATGATCTAAATCATTATGACGATAGCGTATATGCTTTGCTCTGCTTAAAAGAGCTCCATCGACAATGCTTGCATGATTCAATTTATCGCTATAAATAATATCGTTACGGGACAGCAGGGTGGAGATTATTCCAAGGTTCGCGTTATATCCACTGTTGATGATGAGTCCTGCTTCGGCCTTCTTCCAATTGATAAGAGCTTGTTCCGCCTGCTCGTAAAGAGGATGATTGCCAACAATTAAACGTGAAGCCGTTGCTCCTGCACCATATGTATGTACGGCATCAACCATAGCCTTTTTCAGCCGCTCATCTCCTGCATATCCTAAATAGTTATTAGAAGCTAGATTAAGCATCCTGCACCCGTTGATCGTAAGCCAAGGCTGCTCGGCACATTCGGTTGATACGAGTTCACGCTTTTGCGAAATCTCTTCTAAATGAGCCAGTTCTTTTTTTATTTTTTCTTCCCAACAAGGTAAACGTTTTTCACTGTGCATGGACATTCTCCTTTTTTATATGTTAACTAAAATTAATATAGGTTAACATATAAAATATTCTAATCATGACTCAATGAAACTGTCAAGCTTTGAAAAGGAGCATGAGAATAAAGTAATGATCCATTAATCTGGGAGAATTCAAGGGTCGGAAAAGGCTGGTTGATTATTTAGATATGAATCTAACCATAAAAAATAAGTTTAAGGGGAATCGGGAGGCGGTTTTGTTAAGCTAATGTATAAAAGAACTTAATGAAATTGGTGCCTTTATGTATTAAGCTCGTTCATTGAAGATAATCTAACTTTCAAGGTAGTCTTTTTGTTAAACCTTGAAATCTTTGAAGGATTAAATGAAATTCCATGTTACTATAGAGCAGTGAAATTTAACAGAATTCACATTAACCATTACATAAAGGAAGGTATAAATATGAAAAAGATTTCTTTGGATGTTTTCTTTATATTAATAGGAGCTTTTATTTTCGCTTTGGCAATAAATCTTTTCGTCATTCCCAATGAGCTTGGTGAGGGAGGAGTCACGGGGATAACCATCATTCTGTTTTATCTTTTTGAATGGTCACCAGGGCTGTTAAGTTTGATCATTAACGCTGTCCTGCTCATTGTCGGTTATAAATTTTTGTCGAAAATGACAACGGTATATACAATCGTAGCCGTTGCATTTAATTCACTTTTCCTTCATTTAACGGAAAGCTGGACGATATCTTCAGATGAATTGGTCATCAATGCGATATTTGGCGGGGTTTTTGCCGGTGCAGGTATTGGCATGATCATTCGTGTTGGAGGAACTACTGCCGGTACGACGATCCTTGCCCGAATTACGAATAAGTATTTGGGATGGAGCTTAAGCTACGGACTTCTGTTTTTCGATTTAATCGTTGCGTTCTCATCTTATTTCATCATTGGCGCAGAAGGTCTGATGCTCACTATACTAATGCTTTATATTGGAACAAAAACGATGGAATTCATCATTGAGGGATTGAATCCGAAAAAAGCGATCACCATCATTTCAAAAGAAGCGGACCAGATTGCAAAACAAGTAACCGAATTGATGGACCGGGGGGTCACTGTTTTTAGTGGTCATGGATACTATACAAAAGAATCCAAGGATATTTTATATATCGTTATAAGTAAGCAAGAGGTACTAAAGTTAAAGAGAATAGTGCAGTCAACGGATAGCAATGCTTTTATAGCCATACATGATGTTCGGGACGTATTCGGTGAAGGTTTCCTGGATATCTCGAAGTCCTGATGGTAATAATGTATAAGCGAAATGAAAAGGCCTAATTAGGCTTTTTTATTTTGCATGGCGAAAAATCTATAAATTCTGAATAATTTGTTATATTATGTAAGTAAGAAACCACACACCCTGAGGAGTGCAGCCATTAAATGTGGAGGTGTCCAAGATGATCCTTTTAAAAGTGGATGACAGAAAGTTTGGGAAAAGCAATATCAAGTATAGTGTCGTTGATAAGGAAACGAATGAATTGATCATTAGCGGTGTGTTTAAGGAATTTGGACAAGCAAGCGATAAATATTATGAATTGAAGGATGAATACGGTCCTTCCAATGTGAAGATGATATTGAAGTGAAAAGAGGGGGACCGACGGGTTTCCCTTTTTTCGTATAATGCCGGGAATGAAAATGCCCGTACAATAAATAATCGGATAAAGGAATAATCAAAGGTTTCTGAATCATATAATTAGATTAAGAGAGTTCTTAACATCCTTTTTTTACAATATACTACAATTTTATTGTAAAGTATGGAATTTGGTGGTAATATAAAGCGCATAAATGTAAACGTTTGCAATGTTTTTGTGAGGAGGTGATGTAAAAGAAGTACGATAGACTATGAATTTTATAGAATGAATGGCTTTTATTTTACTAATTTTATGCAAACGTTTTCTTAAAATTGCATGAATATTATGAGAAAAAGGGAGAGTGGGTAGGCATGAAGCGTAAAAAATGGTACGGGGGAATTCTTACTGTTTTATTGATTTTTAGTGTGATTTTGGCTGGATGCTCTTCTTCAACTGGCGGAAACAGCGACTCAAAGGATGTCGTGACGCTGGATATATTTCAATTCAAGGTAGAATTCAAGTCGCAATTCGAGACATTGGCAAAACAATATGAAAAAGAAAATCCAAATGTGAAGATCAAGGTATCGACAGTCGGCGGCGGAAATGATTATAAATCAGCCATTACGGCAAAGTTCGCTTCAGGTGAGGAGCCAGCGGTGTTTAACATTGGCGGACCGGTAGATGTCGCACAATATAAAGATAGATTAACAGATTTAAAGGACACGAAGGCTGCTGCTGCAGCACTTGACGGTACTTTGGATGGCGTGGAAGAGGACGGGCAAGTCCTTGGACTTCCATTTAACCAGGAAGGATACGGCTTGATTTATAACAAACGGATATTTAAAGAAGCCGGAATCAATCCTGATGAAATTACAAGTTATGAAGCCTTAGAGGCGGCAGTTAAGAAAATCGATTCACAAAAAGACAAATTGAAAATCGATGCAGTTTTCGCTTATCCGGTCAAAGAGAAGTGGGTGACAGGAAACCATTTATCCAATGTATTCTTATCTCCGGAGTTTGATGGGAATGTGTTGGAAGCAAGTAAGGCACCAACGGTTAAATTCACGGATGGTGACAAGTTTAAACAATTGGTCGATATCCAAAATGAGTATTCCGTCCAGCCGACAGCAAGTCTTGATTACTCCCAACAAGTGGAGGAGCTGTTCTCGCTTGAAAAGGTTGCGATCATTCAGCAAGGTAACTGGGTGTATAACACAGTCTATGATATGGATCCTGAGTTAGCTGAAAAGGGAATTGGCATCATCCCGATTCCAAATGGAGACAATGCAGGAATGCCGGTCGGTGTACCGAACTATTGGGCAGTGAACAAGAAATCGGATGAAAAGGTACAGGAAGCAGCGAAGAAGTTCCTCGACTGGATGTATACATCCGAAGCAGGGAAAAAAGCCGTTTTGGAAGATTTTAAATTCATCCCTGCTTATGAAGGATATGATGTAGAAAAAATTGCCGATCCAATTTCAAAAGAAATTTATAAATACTCCCAAGAAGGAAATACGATTGGGTGGGTGTTTAATGGATATCCGGTCGGTTGGAATGATGATCTTGGTGCAAGTGTCCAAAAATACGTAACTGGTAAATTGACTTGGGAGGAACTTGTCCAACAGAACATTGAAAATTGGGAGAAGATTCATAGCAAATAAGAGTTGGGAAATGCAAGTGACCAATCGGCAAGAAAAACGTGTCGATTGGTTGTTCCTTATTATAGAAAAGCCGCTAAGGGATTCATCAAATAACCCAGTCATGATCTAACCCATTAACTATTAAATCATTTCAAGGAGGTCGGTTTCGTTGAGAAATCGGGATGCCGCATATTGGCTGTTTTTGACACCTGTTCTTGCTGCACTCATTTTGGTTGTGATCGTGCCACTCATCTACGGATTTTATTATTCCTTTACGAATTGGAACGGTTTAGGGACACCGGATTTCATCGGTTTTAAAAATTATATAGACTTGTTTACGGATAAAGGGTTCCTTGATACATTTTGGTTCACGATTAAATTTTCCGTAGCGGCAATTGTGGTAATCAATATCATCGGATTAAGTTTGGCCCTCATCGTGACTTCGAAAATTAAATCAAGCAACATATTGCGGACAGTTTTCTTTATGCCCAATTTAATTGGCGGCTTGATACTCGGCTTTATTTGGCAGTTCATTTTTATTAAGGTCTTTGGTGCGATTGGTGATTTAACGGGGATCGAAGCATTTAATGGGTGGTTATCAACGACTGATACAGGATTTTGGGGATTGATCATTTTAACGTCTTGGCAGATGGCCGGATATATCATGATCATTTATATTGCCTATCTGCAGGCTGTTCCTGAAGACTTGATCGAAGCGGCAAAAATTGACGGAGCGAACAGCTTCCAGCGTTTTCGACATATAACTTTTCCGCTAGTGGCACCTGCTTTTACCGTCAGTTTGTTTTTGACGCTTTCCCACTCGTTCAAGATCTATGATCAAAACCTTTCTTTGACGAATGGAGCTCCCTATAATTCAACTGAAATGGTTGCGATGAACATTGTAAAATCCGCCTTCACCGAAAACGATATGGCATATGCACAGGCAAAAGCCGTTATCTTTTTCGTAATCGTGGCGGTCGTTTCGCTGACACAAGTCTATTTCAATAAAAAACGGGAGGTTGAGCTGTAATGAAGGGAAAATGGAAATTGTGGCTGATTGGATTCATCGGATTCATTTTGGCCATATTATGGCTCACTCCGTTTTATTTAATGCTTGTCAATGCTTTTAAAATGAAACGGGATATATTTGCCGATACATTGGGACTGCCTGAAACCTGGACATTGGAAAACTTCACTCAAGCTTTCGAGCAATTGGATTTCCTCCGGACTTTATTCAATTCTTTATTGATATCGGGCGTCAGTGTAGTCATCATCATCATCTTTTCTGCGATGGCAGCATACGCTCTTTCCCGAAACAAAAGTAAAATAAGTTCCCTGCTTTTCTTTGTGTTTGTAGCAGCCATGCTGATCCCGTTTCAGTCTGTGATGATACCGCTCGTTGCCCAATTCGGACAGCTTGGGATGCTGAACAAGGCTGGACTGATTTTCATGTATTTAGGTTTTGGCTGCAGTCTATCCATATTCCTATATCATGGTACCTTAAAAGGGATTCCCCTCTCACTTGATGAGGCAGCAAAGATTGATGGTGCAAACCGATTTCAAGTATTTTGGTATATCATATTTCCACTATTAAAGCCGATGTCCATTACAGTTGGGATCTTGAATGTCATTTGGATATGGAACGACTATTTGCTGCCATCCCTTGTTATTGGCGGCGCGGGATCGGAGACCATTCCACTTAAATTATTCTTCTTCTTCGGACAATATACGAAGCAATGGCATCTCGCCTTGGCTGGACTTACTTTATCCATCATTCCAGTCATCATTGCGTACTTTTTTGCTCAGAGGCAAATTATTAAAGGAATTGCAGATGGAGCCGTTAAATAACTATTTAAATATAGGGAATATTAAACCATGTGCGGTGAACGGGGAGTGTTGATGAATTTGTCTGTTACTATAAAAGACGTTGCCAAAAAAGCAAATGTCGCTCCATCAACGGTATCGCGTGTAATCCATAACAGCCCGACAATCAGTGAAAAGACCAAGCGCAAGGTACGCAAGGTATTAAAGGAAATGGGCTATCATATGAATGAAAATGCCCGGAACTTAGTCACGAAGTCAACTAAGGCCATTGGGATCGTCATGAAAAGTTCGGCAAGGGAATCACTTTATAATCCCTTTTTTCCCGAAGTGATCCGGGGCATCGGGGATTTCTGTAATAAAGAAGGGTACAGTCTTTCCCTGACTACCGGCGAGACGGAGGATGCCATCTTTGAGGATGTCGTGAAAATGGTCCAGGGCAGAAGAGTGGATGGCATGATTGTTTTGTACTCTAAAAAGGACGATAAAGTGGTGCCGTATTTATTGAAGCAGGGCTTCCCGTTCGTTTTGATCGGGAAGCCAAGTACGAACATGAGCGGTATCACATTCATTGATAACGATAATGTTCAAGCGGCCAGGGAAGTATCGGAGTTTGTAATCAATCTTGGACATGAGCGAATCGCCTTTTTAGGAGGCAGCCCCGAGTTTGAAGTGATCCAGGACCGCTTGACAGGCTTTCAACAAGCGATGGAACAGGCCGGGGTGGATGTGCGACAGGAATATATCAAATTGATTCCTTTAAATCGAACGGATGGAATAAAGGCGATTGACGAATTGCTGGAATTGAAGGAGGCACCAACCGCTTTTTTGGTTATGGATCTTTTATTGGGTGTGCTCTTACTTGGAGTGTTAGCCGAAAAGAACTTGAAAGTGCCGCAGCAAATAAGCGTCGTCTGTTTTAACCACTCAGAATTCATAGAATTTTTAAGTACCCCGCTGACAACGGTTGATATCCATACGTATCAGTTAGGGTATGAAGCCGCAAAATGCGTGTTCGATCTTATTGCGAATCCGGAAATGATGGAAAAGAGCATCAGCATTCCTACCAAAATCATAAAGCGGGAGTCGCATTTTGTTGCTGAAAAGGAAATTAAATGAAAATTGTAGAAATGTTTTACCAATTAAAGCTTGATTTTTGCTAACATAAATTTACAATATAGATTATCACTATTATTTTTGAAAATTCATACTTTCTAAGGTCGATAAGTATGTTCTTATATTTTGATCATCCCTAACGCAAACGTTTGCGTTTTGAATAAAGAGGTAATAGTTAAACATCAAAACAAGTTGTGATTCTTGAATGGAGGAGGTTGTTCATGAGAGTCCTTGTATGGAATGAGTTTCGCCACGAGAAAACAAAGCCTGAAGTAGCAAAAGTATATCCGGATGGCATCCATGGTGCAATTGCCGGCTTTTTACAAAGTGAACAGGTCGAGGTGAGGACCGCTACTCTCGATGAAGAAGAGCACGGATTAACCGAGGAAGTACTGGAACGAACCGATGTACTGCTTTGGTGGGGTCATGTTGCACATGATGAAGTTCAGGATGAAATCATTGCAAGGGTTCACAAGCGAGTACTCGAGGGAATGGGTCTCATCGTCCTCCATTCTGGTCATTTTTCAAAGATCTTCAAACGATTGATGGGAACGACTTGTGATTTGAAATGGCGGGTGGCGGATGAAAGGGAACGGCTTTGGGTAGTCGATCCGAGTCACCCTATTGTTGATGGAATCGGAGAATATATCGAGCTTGAAAAGGAAGAGATGTACGGGGAACATTTTGATATTCCTGCACCAGATCAATTAATATTCGTCAGTTGGTTTGAAGGCGGGGAGATATTCAGAAGCGGTTGCACGTATCAGCGGGGTAAAGGGAGGATTTTCTATTTCCGTCCAGGACATGAAACATATCCTACCTACCATAATCCGGAGATTCAACGTGTGATTAAAAATGCCGTTGATTGGGTCAAGCCGGAATTTGGAATCGCAACGAACTATGGTAAAGCCGAACCGTTGGAATCCATCTCATCCAAAGAGCTGAAGTGAAGGAGAGAACAAAATGGGCATAGTGAAGGTAGGAGTCATTGGATGCGGGAGTATCGCAAAAAATAGGCATTTTCCGGAGTATGAATCACATCAGGAAACGGAGATCATTGCCGTTTGTGATATTGTGCCGGACCGGGCGAATGCAGCAGCACAAAGGTATGGAGCGCAAGCATATACTGATTATATAGAACTTTTGAAGAATGAGGAGATTGAAGCGATCAGTGTATGTACACCGAATTACCTGCATGCACGCATCACGGTTGCGGCCTTGGAAGCGGGTAAGCATGTCCTATGTGAGAAACCAATGGCTACTTCTTTAGCAGACGCTGAAAAAATGAATGAAGCAGCAGCGAAAAGCGGCAAAATACTAATGATTGGTCATAATCAGCGATTTGTTCCCTCTCATCAAAAAGCGAAACAGCTTATTGAGAGCGGGGAGGTAGGGAAGGTCTATAGCTTCCGGACGGCTTTTGGACATTCCGGGCCGGAAACATGGAGCGTGGACGGACTGGAAAGCTGGTTTTTTAAAAAGGATCAGGCGGTCATTGGTGCAATGGGCGATTTAGGGGTTCATAAAGCTGATTTATTACGGTATATCCTTGGAGAAGAATTTGTTGAAGTGGGAGCCTTTGTGGAAACGACTGCCAAGAAAAACACAGACGTTGATGACAGTGCGGCCTGTATCCTCCGGACGGAGAACGGTATCATCGGAACTCTTACCGCCAGCTGGTCTTATGCAAAAGAAGACAATGCTACGGTCATTTATGCGGAAAAAGCGGTATTGCGCCTTGAAGACGATCCGAAATACTCACTGATCATCCATCATGATAATGGAAAGACAGAAACCATCCAATTAGGAAGCATCCAGACTAATGACTCAGAAGGACAGCATGATTCCGAAGTGATCAGCCACTTTGTAAAATGTGTGGTGGACAATGAGGAGCCTCTTGTCTCAGGAGTTGAAGGATTAAAGTCATTAAAAGTCATTCTTGGCGCGATGGAATCAAATGCATCCCGAAAAATCATCCGCTTATAAAGGGGTTAAAAGTCATCATGTACAAATTAAAAATGGGTATTATCGGTGCTGGCGGAATTGCCCAAAAAAGGCATATCCCAGCTTTTCAAAAATTTCAAGATAAAGTGGTTTTATACGCCATTCAGGATATAGATGAAATGAAGGCGCGGGAAGTGGCGCGGGAATTTCATATCGAAAAGGTATTCACCAATTATGAAGAAATGTTTGCTGAAGTGGATGCTGTTACAATCGCAACGCCAAACAAGTTTCACGCGGAGATTTCCATTGCTGCCCTTCAAGCGGGTGTACATGTGTTATGCGAAAAGCCGATGGCCATTACAACCGAGGAATGTTTAGCGATAACCGAGGCTGCAAACATATCCGGTAAAGTGTTATCGACTGCCTATCATTACCGCTTCATGAAGGAAGCCCAGGCTGCAAAGAAAATGATTCAGGCCGGTGAAATCGGTGAACCTTATGTAGCGCGTGTACAGGCAATCAGGCGGCGCAAAGTCCCTGGCTGGGGAGTTTTTACAAGCAAGGAATTGCAAGGCGGGGGAAGCGTGATCGATTACGGCTGCCATTTGCTCGATTTGGCATTATGGCTGATGGATGACCCAGAACCGATTGAAATCGTAGGTTCGACATATAATTATGTCAGTAAGGGTGTCGATCAGGTCAATTTATGGGGCAATTTCGATGCCTCGGTATTTGAAGTGGATGACCATGCCACGGCATATATCAAATTTGCCAACGGAGCATCTCTATTATTCGAAACATCTTGGGCCGCGAATATCCGTGAAGAAGCAACTGTTTTGAGTTTATCGGGAACGCAGGGCGGTCTTGATGTGTTCCCGCTGGTCTTGAATCAGGCTAAGCACGGCATGCTTTTAAACAGTGAGGCAGTATGGATGCCAGGAGAGGATACACCAGACCTGCAACAGGCAGAGAACTTTATTAACAGCTGCCTGGGGTTGGCAGAACCATTGGTAAAACCATCGGAAGCCATGAAAGTTTCGAAAATAATCGAAGCCATCTATCAAAGCTCGGCAAGTGGGAAGGTCATGAGCATAAATTAATGAAAAGGTGAGGTGGGGCATGTGAAATTAGGGATCTTTACAGTGCTATTTGCTCAAAAATCATTCGAGGATATGCTTGATTATGTCGCGGATTCCGGATTAAAAACAGTTGAAATCGGTACAGGCGGGTATCCAGGGAATATCCATTGTCCACTCGATGAACTGCTCGAAAGTGAAGAAAAGCGCCAAAAATACCTCGAAGCCGTTCAAACAAGAGGGTTAACGATCAGTGCATTCAGCTGCCATGGCAATCCAATCTCTCCTGATGAAGCCTTCGCTAAAGAAAGTGATGAAACACTTATCAAAACAATCAAGCTTGCATCCTTACTGAACGTCCCGGTCGTCAATACCTTTTCTGGTACAGCGGGTGATCACGAAGGAGCTAAATATCCAAACTGGCCCGTCGCCCCATGGCCGAATGAGTATACAGATGTGCTGAAATGGCAATGGGAAGAAAAATTGATCCCTTATTGGAGGAAAGTGGCCGCCATTGCCGATGAACACAATATAAAAATCGGCCTTGAACTGCATGGGGGCTTTCTCGTCCACACACCCTACACCCTGTTAAAACTGCGGGAAGCTACATCTGATGCGATAGGCGCCAACCTTGATCCAAGCCATCTTTGGTGGCAGGGCATCGAACCAGTAGGAGCCATCAAAATCCTAGGGAAAGCGGGAGCAATCTACCACTTCCACGCAAAAGACACATACCTGGATCAGGATAACATCAATATGTATGGATTGACCGACATGCAGCCTTATGGCAATATCCAGAGCCGTGCCTGGAACTTCCGCTCTGTAGGATGCGGCCACAGCCTGCAAGAGTGGTCTGACATCATGAGCGCCCTTCGCACATACGGTTACGATTACGTCGTCAGCATCGAACACGAAGATCCGCTGATGTCAGTTGAAGAAGGATTCCAACGGGCCGTAACCAATCTGAAAACTGTACTCATCAACGAAAGTCCAACTGATTTATGGTGGGTATAATTTAGAGCCGATAACGAGCAGCCTAATGCAGGTTGCTTTTTATTTTCGCCCTTACTCGTGCAAAAGTGGATAAGTGGAATTCACGAGTAAAAGCGTGAAATTCACGAGTAAAACAGCATAATTCACGAGTATAAGTGCGGAATTCACGAGTAAAAGTGCGAAACTCACGAGTAAAAGCGTGAAACTCACGGATAAAAGCATGAAACTCACAGGTACAAGTGAAATTCACGAGTAAAACAGCATAATTTACGTCGGATGTATCCAATGGAGAGAGCTGGTTTTTTAAAAAAATCAATTTGACAGTCACTCTACTGCGTGTTACAACATACCTTGTAGTAAGTAACGCAAGATACCGATATCACCGAGTAGTGAAGTTGCAGGAATATTTTTAAGAAAAAAAGTTGACACCTTCGCTACTCAGTGTTACAGTTTAGTTGTAATAAGTAATACTAAATAGCGTGATTTCCCAAAAGCTATTCAGGATAAAAATTCCCCTCGGAACTACGCTATAATATAAGTCACAAATAGAGGAGGCTGAACATGGAAAATTTAACTGAAATGCTGAAGGGTTCGCTGGAAGGCTGCGTGCTGGAAATCATCAGCCGCCATGAAACCTATGGCTACGAGATTACCCGCCGCCTGAATGAGCTTGGGTTTACTGAAGTCGTGGAAGGGACGGTCTATACCATCCTCGTGCGATTAGAAAAGAAAAAACTGGTGAACATAGAGAAGAAACCGTCAGATATGGGGCCGCCCCGCAAGTTTTACTCACTTAATGAGGCTGGACGCCAGGAACTTGAATTGTTTTGGAAAAAATGGGATTTTGTATCATCAAAAATCAATGTCTTAAAGTCAATCTAGCTTCATAAGATATTCCGTACGCTATTTTTGGAGTGTCTTGTTTATAAAAAAGGAGGAAAAATAACATGATGGAATTATTCAAAAAAATGATTGGTGATAAAAAAGAGTATAAAATGATGATGGCACGGGTTGAAGCTCTGCCAGAGGACTACCAATTTGTATTTAAGAAAATTCAAAACTATATGTGGAATTTCTCAGCGGGCAACGGGATGGATATGCTGCACATGCAGTATGAATTAATCGAGTTGTTCGAAGCCGGTGCTGCGGAAGGCAGGCAAGTGCTGGAAATCACTGGGGACGATGTGGCATCCTTTGCCGACGAACTAGTGGCAAATGCTAGAACCTATTTCGCCAAGTATCGTGAGGATTTGAATGACAGTATCATGAAGCGATTGGGAAAAAATAAATTCAATAAATAATTCCGACTGAATAGCTGGTTACAAATGTGAAATGCCACCTTCGCTATTCAGTTATATTTTAACTCGGTAGTAAGTCATACAGATTATCAGTCAGACTAAATAGAGAACTATAGGCAATTTAGTTCCGCTAGGCGCTCGGAAGGATAAATACGAATCTTACAAGCGGCATTACTGCGCTATTAAAAGGAGGAAAAAAATATGAGCAATGCAGTGATTTCAGTAAAAGGGTTAAAAAAGTCATTTAAAGACAATGAAGTCTTAAAGGGGGTGGATTTTGAGGTGCGGCGTGGCGAAATTTTCGCACTGCTGGGCTCAAATGGAGCGGGCAAGACGACGACGGTCAACATCCTCTCGACTCTGATGAAGTCCGATGGCGGCGAAGTAGGTATTTGCGGCTTTGACGTTCAACGTGAACCGGATCATGTTCGCCAGAGCATCAGCCTGACAGGGCAGTTTGCAGCTTTAGACGGCATGCTCACCGGGCGGGAAAACCTGCTGATGATCGCCAAGCTGCGGGGAGTTTCCAATCCCGCTCAAGTCGCCGACAATCTGCTTGCGAGATTCAGCCTGACCGATGCGGCCAACCGCCGGGCGGATAAATATTCCGGCGGGATGAAGCGCCGGCTTGACATCGCCATGAGCCTGATCGGGACGCCAGCAGTCATTTTTCTCGACGAACCGACGACAGGGCTTGACCCCGAAGCGCGGATTGAAGTCTGGGATACAGTTAAGGAGCTAGCTGGAGGAGGCACGACAATTCTGCTGACGACCCAGTACCTTGAGGAAGCCGAACAACTGGCGGACCGTATCGCCATCCTGCATGGCGGAAAGATCCTCTCGACCGGGACCCTTACCGAACTCAAGGAGATGTTCCCGCCAGCAAAGGTAGAGTACATCGAGAAGCAGCCGACATTGGAGGAAATTTTCCTCGCAATCATCGGCAAAAAGGAGGAGTTGTAAATGAATAACAAAACAGGGGTATTACTAGGGCGTTTAATGCGCAACATCATGCGCAGCCCGGATACAATTATCACGGTGGCGATTACGCCGATTATGATGATGCTGCTGTTTGTCTACGTATTTGGCGGCGCCATAGAGGCAGGCACGGACAACTACGTCAATTATTTATTGCCGGGAATCTTGCTGATGGCTATCGCATCCGGCGTCGCTTACACTTCCTTACGGCTGTTTACGGATGTAAAGAGCGGGTTGATGGCGCGTTTCATTACCATGCCCATCAAGCGCTCGTCGGTATTGTGGGCTCACGTGTTGACCTCGCTTGTATCCAATTTGCTTACTGTCGTCGTGGTTATCCTCGTCGCACTCTTGATGGGCTTCCGTTCCAGCGCTGATATCCTGGATTGGCTAGCGGTAGCTGGGATAATCGTGCTGTTTACGCTGGCGCTGACATGGCTGGCGGTCATTCCTGGATTGACAGCGGGGTCTTTGGAAGGGGCGACAGCCTACTCGTACCCGCTGATTTTCCTGCCGTTTATCAGTTCGGCCTTTGTCCCCACCGAAACCATGCCTAAAATTGTCCGTGCGTTCGCCGAGAACCAGCCAGTGACTTCAATCGTGAATGCGATTCGTGCCCTTTTGTATGAAGGGTCTGTTGGGAACGATATCTGGATTGCGCTTGCCTGGTGCGTCGGCATCATGGTCATCGCTTACTTTTTCGCCAGTAAAGTATTTAAACGCCAGTTCGGGTAAGTACACCATTATCGGATTGGTCATTTCAAGTCAGCTTATGCGATGAATGAAGCACATGGAAGACTGCTTAAATGCCGGGGCAACCATCGATGAAATCATGGAAACCTTAAAATTGGTATGATTGGTGACGGCCACTTAACCCATAATGAGATTTGCCATACTTGCTTTAGAAGAATTTACAGCAAAAGGGTAGTGTTCATTCGCAGAGGAGAAATGAAAAGAATAAAGCACGTAGATGTAATTGACAGGAAATAGATTCAGAAACAAAACCAATTCCTTTCATTATCAAAAAATGCGTGGAACTCACGAGTAAAAGTACAAAATTCACGAGTAAAAGCGTAAAACTCACGAGTAAATCAGCAAAACTACGAATAAAAGTAAAATGATTGCAGGAAATTCTCCTGAAATTAAAAAGCGATGCCCCCGGAATTCTGGGGGCATCTTCATTATCATCTTTTCCTAGGGGAATAATCCAATTCCTTAAATAGTTCCGTCAATTCATCCTCGGTCAGATCGCGCCATTGTCCGATCGCCAGTCCGTCCAGATGGATGTTCATGATCCGGATTCGATGTAAATCACGGACTTCATAACCTAGTGCGGAACACATACGGCGGATTTGCCTGTTCAGCCCTTGCATTAAAGTGATGTTAAATGTGTATTTGGTCAACTGCTCAACTTTACAAGGAAGTGTTTTTGTATCCAAAATCTCCACTCCGGATGACATATCTTTAATGAAGGAAGCGGTAAGTGGCTTATCTACGGTTACGATGTATTCTTTTTCATGCTTGTTTTCTGCACGAAGGATTTCATTAACGATATCTCCGTCATTTGTAAGAAGGATCAGGCCGCTTGAGTCTTTGTCCAGCCGTCCGATATGAAAAATACGAAGCGGATGATTTACAAAATCAACGATGTTCCCTTTTATGTGTTTTTCGGTCGTACTTGTAATCCCTATCGGTTTATTCAGTGCAATATAGACATTTTGCTGTTCGACTTTTATCGGCTTGCCGTCCACCCGGACATCATCGCCGGGTTCAGCTTGACTGCCGAGCTCAGCTACAGTGCCATTAATCGTCACACGTCCCTCGGCTATCCATTTGTCTGCGCCTCGTCGCGAGGTAATTCCGGATTCACTGATAAATTTATTGATCCTCAACTAAAGCACACCTTTACATTCAGATTTTCTTCTTTAAAGGATAACGTAAATCATGGTGCATAGACAAGGGGAAAAGAGAAGAAAGCGTTCGTTGATGAGTATCACTGTGGATGCCCTTTACATGTTCTTCGTGACAGCTGACGGATCTGCTTTTTTCTTTTTGCTTGTCAGGTAGACCCCGAGGAAAACAAGGAGGCCACCGAGGGTTTGGATGGTCGTAATCGCATGACCCAAAATAAGGTTAAGAATGGCTGTAAATACTGCAATTAGATTTAGATAAATCCCAGCCTGGCCGGCATTGATATGACGAAGGGAAATATTCCAGAAAATAAATGACCCGACAGAAGGGAAAATCCCGATATATAAGAGACCGATGATGGCTTTACTGCTTAAATCAAGGTTCATTCCCGAGCCAATGGCAAATGGAGCAATGAGAATCAATCCGAGAAATACGGAAACGGCAGTGGCTGAGATGATCGGAATGTTTTTCAATTTTTTCCCGATTATAGAATAGAAGGTCCAAACGAGAATAGCCAGGATCATCAATAGGTCGCCTTTATTATAAGTGAGCTGGAATATATCCAGAAGGTGTCCTTTTGTCAAGACCAATAAAACGCCGAATAAAGATATGATAAGTCCGAGTGAATGGAGGGATGAAATTTTCTCCTTTAACAGCAAAGCGGAAAAAAGAACAATTAATGCAGGGTTCATGGAATTGACAAGAGCGGCATTCATGGAAGTTGTATAGGTCAGAGCCCAATAAAGGAAAAAATTATAACTGATGATCCCGAGCACACCCATGACTAATAACAATTTCCAGGCTTTCCATACACTCTTCCAGTCTGGCTTTTCAATCCATTGCGCTAAAGGAAACAATAAGAAAACGGCGATTAGCCATCGCGTAAATGTTAGTTGGATCGGGGAAAGTTCGGTCACAACGTACTTTCCGAATATATAATTACCGGCCCAGAACAAATTTGCCAAGATAAGAAATAAAATAACAATAGATTTTTTCATCTGACTGCCTCTTCCTCAATTTATGGAATATTCACTAAATATAGCAAAATGGGGGTGCCAAAGCAATATATGGGGCCAGGATAAAAAGGCCGTTCAACTTGAGCTGAACAGCCTTTTCACACATCTATATTAAGCGAAAATGGCACTGATTTCGGCGATTTCATCCATGGTTAGATCGACGTCCAAGGCTTGTAGGTTGCGTGTGACCTGTTCCGGTTTCTTCGCTCCGGGAATCAGTACATCTATCGAGTGCCTAGTTAAATACCAAGCTAGTACGACATCGGCGACATCGGTATGCTTCCTTTTGGCAATCGCCCGTACTTCTTCCACTTTTTGCAGGTTGCTTACAAAGGCTTGTCCTTGGAAAAGCGGACTTTTTGCCCGGCCGTCATCGAATGTTGATTCTTGATTATATTTGCCGCCGAGCAAACCGGAAGCAAGGGGGAAATAAGGAATGAAGGAAATATTATTTTCGGCTGTATATGGCAGCAGGTCTTGTTCTGCCTCCCGTTTGAATAGATTGTACTCGGATTGCAGGACATCGACATAGCCGTCTTTATTCGCTTCCTTCAATTGTTCGAACGAAAAGTTAGAGACGCCGATTGACTTTATCTTGCCTGCATCCTTCAATTCCTTTAAGGCACCTACTGCTTCATCTTTAGGGGTATCACCATCAGGGAAATGGATATAGAATAAGTCGATGTAGTCTGTTTGGAGCCTTTTTAGACTCGAGTCCACGGCATTTTTCAGAAAAGCGGGAGAGTTATCAAAAACGATGCTCCCATCGACAAATTTGTGTGCCCCTTTGGTGGCAAGGACTATGTCTTCGCGTTTGCGACTCTCTTTTAGGATTTCACCGATAAGTTCTTCTGAACGTTCAGGACCGTAAATGTAAGCTGTATCCCAAAAGTTGATTCCTTCTTCCAATGCCGTTCTCAAAACATCCCTTCCTGTATCCTCACTTAGATTAGGGAAAAGGTTATGTCCGCCAATTGCATTCGTGCCAAGGCCAATCGGGTTTACATACAGATCTGTTTTACCAATACGGGTTTGCTTAGACATATTACTTATCATCTCCTTTGACCCCATCATAACAAAAAGTCGTTGCCGATTTCCAAAATAAAGCAATGAAGGTGTGTACAAAATAAGCAGATGACCGGTAAAATCACCTGCTTACTTCATTATTATAACGTTTCGATTTCCATCTCCTCAGCTGGAGCTGTTTGTCCGATCTGACTGAGCAGAATGCCAAGGGCTGTACCGACGAGAGCAGGGATGACCCACTCCATGCCGTAAGCGGAAAGGGGAAGGACATCAGTCAAGGTTTGTACGGGTCCTAATTGTAAGCCGAAAGCATTCAGCCCATCCATCAAGGCGAAAACTCCTGTGAAAGTCATTGCACTGCGATAAACCTTCTTCTGGTTTTTGAAATGGCGGCTGAAGAATGTCAGGACAATCAGGACGATCGTTAGCGGATAAGCCATCACAAGGAATGGTACCGATACTTTCAGAATTTGATTCAGACCCATATTTGAAAGGATGAAACCGACGATTGTTACAATCAGAATGACGGTTTTATATTTCAGCCTTGGGAAAAGTTTTGAGAAATACTGTCCGCAAGCAGTCGTCAACCCGACAACGGTGGTGAAGCATGCCAAAGTGAAAATGATGCCAAGAAGGACCTTCCCGCCGGTTCCTAGTAAAAGGGTGGATGCGACAGTGAGGATATCCGTTCCGTTTTCGAATGACCCACCGGCCGCCATGCGTGCTCCCATTACACCTAAGGAGATATAAACTAAAGAAAGCAAAACGCCAGCGATGAGACCCGCTTTTACTGTATATCTCGTCAATTGTTTTCGTTCGGAAATCCCCCTTTGCTGGATTGAAGTAAGGATGACGATCCCAAAGGCCAAGGCAGCTAGAGCATCCATCGTGTTGTAGCCTTCGATGAACCCTTTTGAAAAGGCTCCTGCAGCATATGCTTCGGTTGGAGCTTGGAAAGGAGCATCAAGCTTTACGAACCCAACGACACAGAGAATGACCATGGACAAAAGTAGAACGGGCGTGATCCAGCGTCCCATGAAGGTTTCCATTTTTTCCGGGTTCAATGAAATGGCATAAACGATGATGAAAAATATGGTTGTGAACATGAATAGAAATAGTGGTTGATCCACAGAGTCGCCAAGATACGGCTTGAAGCCCATTTCATAGGCAACATTCGCATTCCGCGGAATGGCCAGAAACGGCCCGATGCTTAAATAGATTACGACCATGAACAACGTGCTGAATAGGGGATGTACTCGGGCACCGATGGTTTGTGCCCCGCCTTTAACAAGTGAGACTGCAAGAAGCACCAAAATTGGCAGGCCGACTCCGGTGGCGACAAAACCGGCAATGGCTGGCCAGAAAGAAGTTCCAGAAGATGCTCCTAAAAATGGAGGGAATATGAGATTCCCGGCTCCGAAGAACATTGAGAAAAGCATAAGGCCGATAAATAATGTGTCTGTTTTTTTCATGGTGATTTCTCCTTTTTTTAAAATGATAACTCCCGCCGACTGGCCTGAAAAAGGCTAATTAAAGTGTTTTGTGCAAATAAAAAACTCGCCCCTGAAAAATCAGGGACGAGTTTGTGCTCGCGTTACCACCCATATTCCGCACTTCAAAGAAGCTGCGGCACTCAGTCAACGTACGAATTCATACGTGATCCATTGTAACGGCGGAAACCCGTCAAAGCCTACTGCATTTTCAGCTTTGCATCTCAGAGATGATTTTCGGATAGGCCTTGGACATCGACTTCCACCACATGTCGACTCTCTGTGGAACAGGGTTCTCATCTTACTCTTTCTCTTCATAGATTTTATAATATAAAGATAATTTAGCAAATTCTGATTATGAAGTCAACATAATTTATCATTAATCCTTTTAAAGGAGCAGGAAATTAGTCCCCATTTGGCGAAACCTCCTTTATTAAGAGTGTTTTTTGAAGAAGAATAGGATATTACTCCCTATTATCTTTCTAATCGCAACTATATTATAATAGAAGCAGAACACTAAAGGAGACAACAGTATGTCTGAAAACAAAAAATTAAGCCTGGCGGATGCAGTCAAACAAAAACTGGCTCAAAAGCAAGCGGGATCAAGTAAAGATAAACTGGAAACAGGCGTTGTGAAGAAAACGAAACAGCTTAAAAGCCAGTTGACCAAAAAGCCGAATAACCAACGTAAGCGTACAGGGGTATAATCCTAATTCGTCAAAGGACAAGTACTGTTCGGAGCTTATCATTGAGCAGTTACCTTTTATGAATGAGGGTACTGCTTTTTTATATGAATGCAAAATTGGTGATTAAGTAATGGAAGAGGCAGGGCGATTTTGTTTTTTACCGTTTATAGGTAAGTTGGAGGTCTGGGCTTCTGGTCATTTAGAGGGATGAAGAATGGTTCGCTCACTTCTAGCTGATATGTGGTTAGACTAGAAAAACATATTTTCTCGAAAATGGAAATGACATCTTTGTATCGGTTTATTAAAAACATTACAGTTCCAGTTGTTTCTGTTTTAAAATTGTAAGAGTGGTGACATGTTGTTACCATATTGTTTTGCTAAAATAACATTTTAAGGTTTTGTAAATGATTTTTTAACTAAAGGAACCTATAAATTGAAAATTAGGTCTGCTATAAGTCTAATAGAATCAGTGATTATCCTTTAATTGAAAATATGAAATATATCGGAGGAATAAAGATGGACGAACGTCTGATCGGAAAAAAATATTATGAAACGATGCTTGAGGATACAAGGAAGCACCCCATTCAAGCTTTGGGTGAAATGTTTCTCGTGGAACAAAAAAAGGAAAGATCCGATTTAACCGCAATTAGATTTGCTCAAGGAGAGGTATATTTTCAGCACCATGACTATGAAGCAGCCATTTTTAAATGGGAAAACATAGAAGGGGAACTTGGTTCATGGGCGAAGAAAAACATCGCTGATGCGTATTTTGAATTGGAAATGTATTCAACCGCAGAGGATATCTATAAATCCGTCGATACGGATGAAGCTGTCTTGAAAACAGAAGTTCTTTTGCAGCTGTTTTCCCTGTACATAGTGGAATCGAGAAATGATTTGGCTTCCAAAGTCGTGAAAGAAGCAGTCGAGTTTCAACCGGACTACCCGAATGTCACGGAAATCGCACGCGCCTTTTTTGAAGAGCAAAAGGATTGGAACAGTGCGGTGGTATTAGCGGCGAATGAAAGTATCCGTACAGAGTCAATGGGCTGGTTCGATGTGCTGAAAACGTATATCCAGCAGGGTGTTGCCCAATCGATGGAGCCGGATTATTTCTCAACTGTCCTTGGTTCGCTATACACACTCGACCAGGAACGTTTCGAGAAAATGACGGTTGCCCTTTGGAAAAATTATAAATATACGGATTCTTATTTCGAATGGTTAAGAGTGATTAATAATTTGATAGATACCATCGAATTGAACCATGCGGATGTATGGGATGAGCTTTCCGTCTATTACAGGGATGCGTATGCAGGTCTGTTAGAAGGAACGCATCTAATCAAAGAATTAAGTCCTGTCGTGCCAAGGTTGCTGGAAAACTGGCTCAAAATCGCAGACGGGGAGCTTTCGCTGTTTGCGGCGGCATCCACGTTGTCCTGGAATGAAATCTTCCCGGATACGGTCAATGCGCTGGTCATTCAGGATGCAGAGAGCCTGCTTTCGAAATCGCCTAAATTGGGAGGCGGACTGGAAGCGGGAGAGAAACTGTTCAATTCCATTATCCAGTGGGCTGAAGATAATGATTTAAGGGTTGGCAATAAGCTTAAATGGATGGTGGAGGGGCTTAAGGATACCAGGAATTTCAATCTCCTTCTTGCAGGAAGTACAGGAAATGGCAAGACATCCTTTATTCAGTCAATCGTTGGCGAGAGCATTGCTGCTGAGGACCACTCTTCCCTAGTAAGTGTCAAAGATGGGGATGATTTGGAAATCCTTGAAATTACCGATACAGATAGCAAAGTTGTCGAGGAGCTAACTGATTTGGATGAAACACGCCGTCAGCGCGGGACTATTGTCGATGTGACAATCATCAGTGACTACCTAAGAAATAATCATCTGCGGTTATTGGATACACCGGGGTTCCATGGGGAACAAAGCGTGGAATCCGATTTCCAAGGCTATTTACATGGCAGTGATGGCCTGATGTTCGTTCTTGACGCCCGGGCTCCTTTCACCGGCAGCGAAAGGGATCTGTTATTGGAAATTCAAATGATGGCTCCGAAACTGCCGATCCATTTCCTATTAAATAAAATGGATACGATATACAGTGATCAGGTCGCAGTCCGGATGGAAGACGAAACATGGGATAAAGTGAATGCATATTTCCCGAATGCGAAAGTGTTCGCTTTCTCCAAACATTATGACAGCAGGCAGCAATTGAAGGACCTTTCAGCCTTCCTTCAATCGAATTATCAAGATGATAATTGGAAGGAAAGAAGATCTGAAAAAATCCTGGCATTCATTCGTAAAACTTTATCTTATCTATTAGAAAAACGGACAGCCAATGAGCGGAAATGCGAGCATTCCATCTCTTGGAATGAGCAGATGGAAGTCAAACTGAATGGAGCGGTCAATCAACTGGCTGATCTGGAAAAAGAAAAAAGTGAAAATATCATAAGGTCGTATCGTTCGCTTAAGGACGAAGTGAAAAGTCAGCTTTATTCAAAAATTCCTGAATTACTGAGGGATTGCTCTAAATCGTTAACGGAAAGCAGTGATTTCAGTCAGGTCCATGTACAGTTAAACCAGGAAATGAATGAGCGGATTCAAAACTTCATTTCTGACAAGATCATGCCTCAATATTACCGTTCTCTTCAAGACTGGATTGCCAGTTCCCAAATGGAGTTCTCACAAAGCCAGCAGTTCATGGATGAGATGAGTGCCGGATTCAATGAATTATACAAAGAAGAACGGATTACACTGGCAGGTGACTTCAGGGTGTTGGATGACTGGCGCCGTGATGCCGACCGGATGACAAGCAGTATCCGCATCGAAAACGTTAATATCCTTTTGCGCAGGACTCCATCACAATTGCTGCTTAAAGGAGCAGGGAAGCTATTTGGGGCGATACCGCAAAATAAGGCCAATATGTACAATCGTTACAAGAAATACCTGGAAAGTGAAGATTACCTGGATGTTGCCGAAATGATCACGGAACGTTTCCTAACCCAATTTGGATTGTTTGAAAAATCATTGGATCGGGACATCTCACTTTTCTATCGCAGTTCATTTGCCTTACTTCAAAAAACGATAGAGCAGACGCAGACTGAAATAAAAGACTACCAGGCTGCATTGGAGCATATGAAAGAAAATCCGGAAGTTTACCGTGATCCGATCACGTTGTTCGAAGTGAAATTAAGGCAGTTGGAGAGGCTTGAAAAAATCGAGAAAAAGCGTCTAGCCCAGCTTCAAAGAAAATAAAAATAACGGGAAACATTTCAAATATTCAAAAATCTATTGACTTTACGACTATATCCCTATAAAGTGATAATTACGAAAACGTAACACAATATATCTCTTATCAAGAGTGGCGGAGGGACTGGCCCTAAGATGCCCAGCAACCGTTCCATTAGGAATTGGTGCTAAATCCTGCAAAACAGAAATGTTTTGACAGATAAGAGAGGGACAAGTCTGCAAAACAGCCGATTAAACCTCTCTATATTAGAGAGGTTTTTATTTTGGGATTTACACCGACTTATCTGATAAGACTAATGAGAAAACATGGAGGGAAACAAGATGAGAAGGTCTATTAAAGGGATATTCATTTCTGCCATCGCTTCGGCTTTGCTTTTAACGGGTTGCTCTGCAGGGCAGAGTTCCACAGAATCGAAGAAAGAAGAAAAAGTATCATTTGAAAATGTCCCGGAGAGATTTGCTGATGGCGATGGAGCCAAAATCAAGGTGATCCGTAAAATTGGCGGTGATGATCATACTGCCCAATACCTGGCGGGGGCGAAAGAAGAAGGAGAAGCACTGGGGTTTCAAGTGGATACGTACACAGCCAATGGTGATACGGCTAAATTCCATGATGCGATAGCACAAGCTTTGGAGGAAGATTACGACGGCTATATCATTTCACATGGTGATGATGCCGCAACTGTAAATGACGTTCAGAAGTTGGTTGATGCAGGTAAAAGCGTTGTCACATTCGATTCAATAAGCGACCTATCTAAAATAGAGGGCGTGACATTAACTTCACAAGATGATGAAGCGCTGGCAACACTGGCTTTCGATAAACTGATAAAAGAACAGAAAGGTGAAGCGGCAATTGCATATCTTTGGGTGGATGGCTTTCCTCCAATGGTAAGAAGAAATGCAGTTTATCAGGAAAAATTAAAAGAAAATCCTGGGATTAAAGAAGTCGAAAGATTCGGAGTGGCATCCGCTGATACTTCGGTGCAGACACAAAATGCTGTAGCTGCAATGCTGAATAAATACCCTAAAGGTAAATTGGACGCCATTTTCGCAACATGGGATGCCTTTGCTATCGGTGCAGCCCGGGCGATTAAAGAAGCGGGCCGCGATGAAGTGAAGATATATGGAATTGATGTTTCGAATGCAGATCTCCAAGAGATCCAATCGGCTGATAGCTCATGGTCCTACACGGCAGCAGTCGATCCCAAGTTGATCGGTGCAGTGAATATGAGGATATTGGCTAAAAAATTAGCTGGCGAAGAAACGCCGCAAACATATGATTTGGAGGCATCACTTATTTCGCAAAAGCAAATCCAAGCTTCAAAAGAAGCGGTAAACATGGCAAACCTGTCTGATATTGTCGATGGCTGGGGTGTATCGACGGAATTTGAAGAAGATTGGATGAAGGTTTTGAAAGATCATTATAAAAAATAAAAAGAGACACTCTCTTTCCAGCGAAGGGAGTGTCTGTTCTATAAGGGGGAATGGACATGGGCAAGCAACTAGAAATGAAGAAGATTTCGATTGAATTTCCGGGGGTGAAGGCGCTGAGTGATGTTGATTTTTCCGTACAATCAGGAACAGCCCACGCATTGGTCGGTGCAAACGGAGCAGGGAAATCGACGTTAATGAAAGTTTTATCGGGAGCCCATGTTCATTATTCAGGTGACATTTTTATTGATGGGATGAAGCGGGATATCCGCTCGCCAAAAGCTGCTCAGGAACAGGGCATTCAAATAGTTTATCAGGAAGTGGATACCGCCCTCATCCCTTATTTAACAGTTGGGGAAAATGTAATGTTGAATGATATGGTCCAAAACATGGGGAAAAAACAAAGGGTACAATGGAAAGAACTGCACAACAAAGCCACTTCTATTCTTGAAGATATGAAAATTCATGTCCCTTCGAAAAAGCTGGTTAGAGATCTTACCTTGGCTGAAAAACAGATGGTCCTGATAGCAAGAGCCGTTTCGACAGAATGCAAATTCCTGATTCTCGACGAGCCAACTGCTCCGTTAAGTCATACGGAGACGACGGAACTTTTTCGAATTGTAAATGAATTAAAGCAAAAAGGCGTGGCAATCATTTTCATTTCACATCGTCTGCCTGAGATTTTTGAAATCTGTGAGGAAATTACGATCATGAGGAATGGGGAGCGTGTCACTTGTCGAAAAATCGAGGACATAACCCGTACCGAAGTGGTAGAGAACATGCTCGGGAAAACCATGGATGAACAGTTTCCTGAAGTGAATGCTTCGATTGGAGACGTAATTCTGGAAGTGAACGGATTGTCAGATGCCGAGAAAGTTAAGAATGTCAGTCTGAATATTAAAGCAGGCGAGATAATCGGCTTGGCTGGGTTGGTCGGGGCTGGGAAAACGGAGCTATGTAAAACCCTTTTCGGTCATACGTCCATCACAGCGGGTGAAGTCATCCTGAATGGTCGAAAGCTTTCTCTGAAATCACCGCATGAAGCAGTAAAAAGCGGGCTGGCACTTGTACCTGAGGAACGCAGGAAAGAAGGGGTCCTTGTACAGGAATCAGTCTCGGCAAACTTGACTGCAGCCAGTCTCGGAAAATTCTGCAAAACATTCAGTATCGTCGATCGTAAGGCGGAAAAGGAAAAGGCGAAGGAAACGATCGCAAGTCTCGGCATTAAAACTCCTTCAGGGGAAGTGAAGGTCGAAAACCTATCCGGTGGTAACCAGCAAAAAGTTGCCATTGGAAAATGGCTTATGGCAGATGCGGATGTATACATATTCGATGAACCAACGAAAGGGGTCGATGTCGGAGCCAAGAAGGATATATTCGAATTGATTGCAAAGCTTGCAAGGAATGGAAAAGCGATCATTTATGCATCCTCCGAGCTTTCCGAAATCATGGGCATTACCAACCGGACCTATGTGTTATATGACGGGAGCACTGTCATCGAATTAGAAACAAGCAAAACGAATGAAGAAGAACTACTATTCTATTCAACAGGAGGTAAATAGGATGAGCATACCCATTCCTGTTACACAGACAGCGAAAGCGAAGAAAAAGGTGGAACTATTCGACTTTTTCTATAAATACGGCACAATATTGACGATTATCATTCTGATTGGAATTTTCGCCGTATCCAATCCATCTTTCATCCAAACGTCTAACCTGATAAACATCCTGCGTTCCATTTCAATCGTGACCATCATTGCGATCGGCATTACGATATCACTGACCGTGGATGGCTTCGACCTTTCCGTGGGCTCCGTCGCATCATTGGCCAATGCCATCGTCATCTCGATGTTTGTCTGGTTTTCCCAGGATACATTCATCGCCATATTAGCTGCGGTCGGTGCCTCACTTTTCGTAGGGGCTTTGAATTCATTCATGATCGTTAAATTAAGAATTCCCGACATGCTGATGACATTGGCTACCATGTTCATTATTCAGGGAATTGCCCTTACTTATACAAAAGGGGCCACGGTTTCGCAAAATATGGTCATGCCCGACGGGACATTCGCAACAGGACTGATCAGCCCGTTTTTCGCCAAAATTGGCCAAGTACCATGGATAATCCTGATCATGGCCGTCATTGTGATAGCGACCCATATCTTTTTGACTTATACGAAGCACGGTCGTTATATGTACATTATTGGGGGGAATAAGGAAGCAGCGAGACTTTCTGGGATATCGGTTAATAAATACAAAATACTTGCCTATCTGATTTCAGCTCTATTTGCTGCAATCGGGGGAATTGTCCTTGCTTCAAGGGTCATGACATCGGAAATCAATTCAGGATCCCCCTATTTAATGGATGCCGTTGCAGCAGCCTTCATTGGTTCCTCCGTTTTAGGAGCGGGAAAACCGAATGCCTTTGGAACCTTCATCGGTGCAGTCCTGATCGGAATCCTTCAAAATGGGCTGATCATGATGTCCGTTCCGTATTACGCGATGGATATCGTCAAAGGAACAGTGCTGGCCCTTGCGCTCGCGGTAACCTATTACAAGCAAAAACATTAAAATGTATTCGTGCGTTACTCTACAAAAATCCAAAAAAATCCTGTTGTAATGCAACAGGATTTTTCCTTTTTAAAAAGGGATGGGTTAAGGAGATCGTCATTATTTTACTTACGCTAAAATGGTGGCAGGAGCACTTTTTGAACCCTCATTGTTGGAGTATAAAGATTGACCGCAATTGTAATTTTTATAGGAACCTTATTTACCTTTTAATAAGATTGATAATGATCTATTGTAAAGTAAGAACATTCATATCATATACTTATCTAAAGGAGAGTGTAGACTTATGCGCGAAACCTGTGTTCCGGCAGGTGTGAAACCGAATGAAACTGGCTTTGGATATACGCTGTCCTTGATAGGCGGCAAATATAAAATGATCATAATGTATTGGCTGTCTGAAAATAAGGTCATGCGTCATAATCAGCTGAAGCGAAGTATCGGTACCATTTCCTTTAAAACGCTAAGCATCATGTTAAAAGAGTTGGAGGCAGACGGCCTTATCATACGCAAGGAATTCCCCCAAATACCTCCAAAAGTAGAATATTCATTATCTGAACGTGGTCTATCTCTCATCCCATTGTTAAATATGATGTGCGAGTGGGGAGAGAAAAACAGTTTGCCAGTTCAGGAGACTAAACAGCAGTAGGTGTAGCTATTTTGATTAAATCAAAAGAAGTATTTCCCTGACAAGGAAATACTTCTTTAATGAACTGCCTATTAAAGGTTATCGACAAAATTCAAATAATCTTGTGCGCTTTTTTCCAATTCGCTCACGGATGGCTCATTTTCAGCACCATAAAACGCAAAGAATGAACGATAATCTGCATTGCAGTAAAGGAAGGTAGTTTCAAAGGGAGATAATAAATGTTCAAGTGTATAGCGATATCTTCCTTCTTCACTATAATCCTCTTTGTTAATTCCGGCAGATACAGCTAAAGCAGCTTTGCGATTCTTTAATTTATCCCCTCCATTTGAACCATAAGCCCAACCATAAGTAAAAATATCGTCAAGCCATCTTTTTAGGAGAGGCGGACAATTAAACCAATAAAAAGGGAACTGTAAAACAAGATTACTATGCGATTCGATTAATTGCTGTTCTTTTTCCGCATTAATGTTTCCGTCAGGGTAAACCTTATACAATTCGTGTACTGTATACTTTTCCGGATATTTCCTTAGCGCTTCTACCCATCGCTTATTTATGAGGGATGTTTCTAGACTGGGGTGTGCTATGATAACAAGAGTTTTCAAAGATTTCTCCTCCTTAATTATTATTTATTTTAAGTATAAATTGCACTCTGCAAGTACGTAAGTATGCACTTTTAGTATAGGTACTTACCTAAAGGAGAGTGTTAAATCAGGTATAACTAAAAAAACAATCTGTAAATTCCAATATGAGGAAGATGTTAATAAGGGAAACTTAAAAGGTCAGATAGACCCGCTCATCCTGTCACTTTTACATAGGAGGGATATGTACGGCTTTGAATTAGCCAAAAATTGTTTGTGAAGAAAATATTACAGACTTACATCAGTGGGTGAAGAAGGCTTTAAACAAAAGCGCCTGGAATGGGAATTTGTAAGAGATGTGATTGATTCCTTTTTAGATTGGGGGAAATAAGGAAGCGGCTAGAATTTCCGGGATATCAGTTAATATCTATCTATTTCAGCTTTATTTGCTGCAATCGGGGGAATTGTCCTTGCTTTAAGGGGCATGAAATCGGAAATCAATTCAGGATCCCGCTATTAATACCGTCGCGGCAGCCTTCATTGGGTTCCTCCGTTTTAGGAGCGGGAAAACCGAATGCCTTTGAAACCTTCATCGGTGCAGTCCTGATCGGAATCCTTCAAAATGGGCTGATCATGGATGTCCGTTCCGTATTATGCGATGGATATCGTCAAAGGAACAGTTCTTGCCCTTGCGCTCGCGGTAACCTACTACAAGCTAGCTAAAACACTAAAGTTTTACGAAAGATTAAGAAGAAAGAGGAAGAGGGTTCTTTTTAACCCTCTTTCCAATACACTCACTATATTTTGTTTTTATAAATGACTTTGTTAACATCGTGTCTTACTGTTTTGTGACCTTCTTTCATTCCTTTCCCCATGGCAATAAGCATAACATCTAAATACCTATCGGAAATGTTTAAGGCTGACTTTAATTGTTCGGAATCATACCCGGACATTGTAATGGTTTCAAGACCTGCCTCGTTCGCCAATAAAACTAACGACATTGACGCCAGGCTTGCGTCTCTTATTAATTCAACCTTTAAATCTTCTTTTGATTTATTTAGATAATAATTGATTGCCGCGTTTGTTAGATAATCTCTTACTGATGCGTCAAAATAACCTTTTTGAAATTCATCCTCATGTATCATTATGATATTTTCTTTTTCAAATGCTTGATAATCACCTAGTATAACAACCAGTACTGAGGCTTCAATTACCTGTTGTTGATTAAAAGCGATGGGCAGTAACAAATTCTTTAAATATGGTTCATCTATAACCAGGTATCGTGTTGCTTGAATATTGTTTCCGTTAGGCGATTTACTGGCTCCTTCAATAAGTGTCGCCAACGTTTCTGGACTAATTTTATAATGGGGATCATACTGCCTTACGGAACGTCTTTTTTCTATAGTCTCTCTTACACTCATCGTGTTCACTCCCAATGTTATATTTGCTTTATAATCAGAGATAATGGACCCATGATGTAGAAGAAAATAACGCACAATAATGTGGCATAGCCACCTTTATGTGCCTATTCAGGAGGAATGAGGAATGAAGAGTCTAAATACGGGAATAAATATTTTCATGAATACTGTAGGAGGAAAGTGGAAATGCTTAATTCTCTTTTTTCTGAGTCAAAAACCAATGAGGACAAAAGAGTTTTATATTCTAATACCGGCCATAACCCAGAAAGTCTTGACCGACCAATTAAAGCAGCTGGAAAGAGATGGGCTTGTCCGAAGAGAAGTATATAAAGTAGTACCACCAAAAGTAGAATATAGTTTAACTGAGTTAGGTCAATCATTTGTACCTGTATTAAATACAATGTGTGAATGGGGCACTACATATGCAGTCGAACAAAACCTCGAAAGGCAAGATCAAATCTGTCGTCATCATAAATAAGTAAGATCTGCTTCAACTAAGGAGTGTGGATTTTTTTGACAAGTTCAGTAAGGCAAGCAGAATTTAATATTATTAGAGGAAATGTCTTGAAGATGACTTTTGGCATTCTCTCTAAAGATTGTATTAAACTAACAGGTGCTTTACTTTAAAGCTGCTTTGCCCCGCCCCGCTCTTTTTTAATGTAACGGTTAGTTGCATAAGATTTTTTTTGCTTTATAATTAGTACCAGGTGTTAATATCAAGTTATAAAATGATGCAATTCATACACACGAGGTGGCTATTCTATGTTCAAATCCAAAGCACGTATTACTGCGATAGGTTCGTATGTTCCTGAAAAAAGGTTAACAAATAAAGACTTAGAAAAAATGGTTGAAACCAATGATGAATGGATTGTTAAACGTACCGGTATTAAAGAACGAAGAATTGCACATGAAGAGGAGTTTACTAGTGATATCGGTTATAAAGCTGTAAAGGATCTAATGGAACGGTATGATAAATCTGTCGAAGATGTTGATATGATCATTGTCTGTACCTTTACTCCTGATTTCAACACTCCAAGTGTAGCATCTTTAGTCCAAGCAAAGCTAGGCATTAAGAATACTGGAGCTATTGATTTAAACGCTGCCTGTGCAGGATTTACTTATGGGCTGCATGTAGCTAATGGACTAGTAACATCGGGATTAAATAAGAAAATCCTAGTTATTGGAGCGGATACTTTATCAAAACTTATGGACTATGAAGATCGAGCCACTTGTATTTTATTTGGAGATGGCGGAGGAGCAGTTCTTGTAGAATATGATGAAAAACAGCCAAGTTTTCTTTCTTCACATTTATATTCGGAGGGTGAAGGCGGAAAACATTTATATAGTACAAACCTATCGACACGCATAAATGGTGAAGACTTAAATGATAGCGGCAACCTTGTACAAAATGGACGTGAGGTTTATAAATGGGCTGTCACGACCGTTCCAAAAGGAATGCAAACTGTGATGAAAAATGCTGAATATCAATTGAATGATGTTGATTGGTTCGTGCCGCATAGTGCAAATTTAAGAATGATCGAGTCAATATGTGAAAGAAGCGGCTTTCCAATCGAACGAACTTTATATAGCCTAGTGGAGTATGGAAATACTTCTTCAGCAACAATTCCATTAGCTTTGGAAATAGGGATAAAAGAAGGGAAGCTCCTTGGTGGTGAGAAGGTTTTATTATATGGTTTCGGCGGTGGATTAGCTCAAGCTGGATTGCTTATCGATTGGACCCTATAAAGCTATTTTCTACAACTAATAATTGAGTTTGCACTTTAAGAAGGCCTCCGATTGGCTTCCTTCTTATGGTATGACTCTCCAGAGGTATGTCCCAACATCCTTTTTCAAAAACAGAACCTTTGAACTGAAGTGTACCAAAATGTTAGGCATTTAGAGGGCATGAACCCGGTTTATCTACCGGGCTCATGCCTTTCTTACGATTAGTCAATGTCTTTGTTTGAATTAATTTATTAGTATTTAGAATGTACAGAGTGTTCAGGGTTACTAATAATAATTGGGTGACGAATTGTTAAATATATGTATACAAAATAGACCTAGCCAACTTGGATTTTTTTACTAGGTCATTTGATTATGTTATTATTTATAAAACTATGATTTGGAGGCCAACCCGTAATCATAGTTCATATTGTGTGAAATAAGAAAGAAGATGTTCTTCAAAAGCTTATTCACACAGGCGATGGACGCAACTTTATGACATTTGTTATAGGGTTGCGTTTTTAATTTGTCGTAATACTCAACGATATGATTCCGTCCGTAACGTCTCTGTTTAATCATGTTCTGAATTATTAGGAACAGCAGTTTTCGTAAGTGTTTATTACCACGCTTATTAATTTTGTCCTTAAAATAGGTTTTTCCTGATTGGAATCGGCGTATGTCAATACCCGCATAAGCATTTAATTGTTTGTTATTCTCAAAACGGTGGATGTCTCCGATTTCTGCTATTAAGCGAACTGCTGTATTGGGGCCAATGCCTGGAAAACTCAAGATCACCTTGTATTCGCTGCGTTTTTCTGCTAATTGGACCATATCATTAATACATTGTTCCTTCTGTTGGAGAAGTTCTTGATAACGTCTAGCGTATGACCGTTGTTGCTCACACAAAACATCCGATGAAGAAACAGCTGGATAGGACTGCTGGGACGCCTCAATTAGTGCGATTGCTTTCTTTTCTGCCATCGCTCCCGAGATATTTTTATTTGTATTGGCACGTATTTTATTTTTAATAATTGTTTTTGAAAGTCCCTGAACAAAATCTGGATGTGGAAACAATTGGACAATGTTTAGAAATAAATCAGATTTAATGGTGAAGAGTTTTTCCAGTTCAGGAAAGGTCAACTGAATGACTTTATGCATGCGACTACGAGTTACCGATAATTCATCATCAAGCTCACTGTAAAATCTCGAAAGTGACTTCAACTGTTGAAACAGGGTGTCTGTCCCGTTTGTCTCCCTTCGGGAGACAGAGAAGTGAGTTAAAGCCAATTGATGGGCATCACTTTTATCAGTTTTATGAATCCTTAAGGCATCACATTGCTTTTTAGCCTCTAGAGGGTTTAAAAGGCAGTAGGAATAATAGTTATCACGCATAAAGCGTTCCAATTGCCGAGAATAGACACCAGTTGATTCGAACACAATATAAGGTTGGTCCTCATATCCTTCGATTAATTCATCAATCCGAGCTCTTAACTTTTCAAACTCAGGTTTAGTGTGTTTAATTTCAGCTTCATAAATACATTTTTTCAAGCCATTATAAATGACCATGTAACTCTTTCCCATACTCACGTCAAAGGCAATTACATGTTTCATGTTATCCTCCTACAATTTTCTTAAATTGAAGCCTTCATCTTACACTTATCGACTCTAATTTCTTATACACGATCTCTAGGATCCAACATACTAAAACCTGATTCAAATAAGGTAAATGAAGAAGGTCCGTTTTAATTACGGATTCTAGATCCTAAGGCATGATCGACCTATTCTTCATTTCTACTATATAAAAAATAGTAGTGTGGACCAATGCCTTGGTCCGCACTACTAATCTTAGTATGTTTTAATTTTACTATGATCAGCTGATGATTGTAATAATGGATATATTCTAACTTTATTGGGTCAGATCAAAGGCTTCTAGAGGGTACATCCCGAACCATGATTTTAAAACTAAATAGGTTATACTTATTAATGTTTTATTGTTTTATGAAACCCTCATTAGATTGAAGAAATTTGCGACACTCCTGCCGAATAACTGTCTAGCCGAGACCCCGGAGGCGCTTGCGCCGAGGAGGCTTGGCAGACAGTCGGCGGAAAGGGAGCGGATTTCTGAAATCAACTGGAAGTTTTCATGTTTTTTCTTTCTGCAGCAGTTCCATAAAATTAAACGAAAACCCTGGTATATCAAGGTATTCCTCGGTGTCACTCATAGGTTGCATAGTATTGCGCTCATTACTATCTTTACTTTGCACGATTCATCTCACAATACTAGGAGAAGGAAAGGCGATGAACTTATTATGATTTTTAGCGAACGATTAAAAAAAGAACGGGAAAAAAGAAATTGGTCACAAAATGATCTTGCAGAGAAGATTCATGTGAGTCGCCAATCTGTGTCCAAATGGGAAACGGGAAAAAATTACCCAAGTATTGAGGTACTCATTAATCTGAGTGATTTATTTCAGATTACGGTAGATGAATTATTAAGGAGTGACGAGGAATTGAAAGAAAAAATAATACGGGAAAGTAAGCAGTTAGCATTTCCAAAAAGGAAAATGTTTTTTGATATCGTGTTAGTAATAGGAGCATTTTTATTAGTGTCTAAATTAATTATTTTTGGTCTTAACAAATTTGCTGGCACCGATATTACCATTTTAAAAAGCATGCCAGTTGTATCGAATTTTTTACCATTAGCTTTGATGGTTATTGGCGGCATCGGTTCGGATTATTTGAAGGATAAATATGTGGATTGAAAATTCTCTCTTCTAAAAATGCATAGTGATTCCCAAGGGAATGAAACCCTTTTGTAAACTTGATCATAAAAGAACAGAACCTTTGAATTTCGGGTTCTGTTCCTATTTCTTATTTGAACTTTTGCACTTCTTCATTTCCCTCGAATTTGTTATCTTTCAATATGCCAATTTCTTCAATATGATTTCGTGCCGTTTCATCCCCTAATTTATAAATGAGGGCATAAAGCCTTTTCATGGCTGCATCGTATTTATCATTTGCCCGGTCATGATGATAGAGAAGGTAGGGCACATGTGATCGGGCATATGCCTCCAGGTCATCTGTCCGGTGTTCCTCCAAGCATTGTTTCAATTCTGCAAGTTCCTCATCAGTTGCGTGTACAGTGAAGCTCGGATTCTCTTCAAGTTTTTGTCCGAGTACGTCGCCGCTGACCAAATCGACATGGTAGGTCTGTTTTTCCTGTATCATTCTGCACATCACCCTTTCAAGCGTTTATCTATTCTGTACCACTATTTGTAAAAAGTTAATCATGAAAGTAAACATTTCCTTAATGAAAAAGATAGGAAATAAAGGTATCGGATTCCTTATCAAATGGTTTAAGATGGATTTACAGAATAATATGGTAAATGGAGTGGTGATATAGTGAAGAGGTCAATCATGGTTGTTTTTTTTGTGTTGATTGCTTCAGGCTGCGTAACAAGGAATTATGACTCCAACATGGATTTAGGGAAAAGTCAGTTGAATGAGGAAAATTATTTAGAAGCCCACGAGGCATTTGAATTAGCTTATAAAGAAGGAAAAACACCTAAATCAAGGGAGCTAATGGATCTTTCCGGTTTGCTGGCGAGTGGAATGAAGAAATACGACGAACAGGATTTTGAATCGGCCAAAAAAGATTTTGAAGAAGCAACCACATATAAAGCAAAATATCGGGAAGGCAAACAAATGGTTTCAAAGGCTGAGGAAATGCACCCGGTTTCAGACTCAGCCACGATAGAAGCAGTAGTGGGAAATGATGAAGCGAAACCGGCGGAGGAAACTACTGAGGAAGGATTCAAAGCAGAAGATGAGGCGGCAACGGATACAAAAGGCAAAGAAGGAAGCAAGGATTCGGATCGTGCCTTAAGTAAATCTCAGGCGGAGAAGCTTGTGAAGGATTACGTGGATATGGAAAATTTTTCACATTTACAAATCGAATATGATCATGATGCCGAAAAGGGAGATTATATTTTTCATGTTTTCGAGGTAGATGATCCTAGTCAGAAAAGCGGCCACAAAACCACTTGGGGCTGGTATGGCGTGAATAAGGAGACCAAAGAAGTTTATGAAGTCATGTAGGATAACTGAATAGTCGAATTTAAGGCCCCTGTTTGGCCTTTTTTATTTTGTGGTGCGGAAACATACAGGATTCGATAAAATTTTATGATTTTTGTTAAAAGACAGCCTAATTCTTTATTTTCTTAAGAATTTTTTAATATTTCCTGTTTATGATTGAGGCAAGTAAAGGACAATCATAGGAGGGATAAAGATGGAGAATTATAATGGTGAGGAGCAAGTCAGAGTCAAGGCAGAACGGAAAAAGGGTAAGTCTCTCTGGATAACTAGCCTTGTTTCCGGAACGGTTGCTTCTATGGTTACATCGTCTGTATTTTTATTTGGCGGAGACTTTATAGATCAAGGGAAAAGTTCAGTGAATGAGTCAGCCGAAACGGCAGGAATACAGCAAACGGACAGTGTTGAAAAGGATAAAAGTGTCACGGCGGAAAAGTTATCGGCAAGTACGGATTCAAATGATAGGGCAGAGATGGTCGAATCAGCATCCAAATCGATTGTAGGGGTCGTGAATTTACAGGAGATGCAAAGCCAGAACCCGTACCAGCGGCAAAGCACGGAGAGCGAAACGGTAGAGAGCGGAACTGGCTCAGGGGTCATTTATAAAAAAGTTGATGGGAAAGCCTATATCATCACGAACAATCATGTTATTGAAGGTGCTAAGGAAGTCGAAATTTCATTGTATGACGGACAAAAGGCAACGGCAGCTGTTGTCGGGGCTGATGCTTTGACGGATTTGGCGGTTTTGACAATTGATTCCTCGAAAGCACCGGAGGGAATTAAATTCGGGAATTCTGATAGCATGCGTCCAGGTGAAGAAGTATTGGCAATTGGCAACCCACTTGGACTTGATTTTTCACGATCGGTTACACAAGGAATCGTAAGTGCGACCGGACGCACCATTTCAGTCGATACCTCGGACGGGGAGTGGGCACTAGATGTCCTTCAAACAGATGCAGCGATCAACCCTGGTAATAGCGGCGGTGCATTGATCAACACCGCTGGGGAAGTGATCGGTATAAACAGTCTGAAGATTTCCGAAAACGGCGTGGAAGGCTTAGGGTTTGCCATACCAAGTAATGATGTGATTCCGATTGTTACGGAACTGATTGAAAATGGAAAAATCACGCGTCCGTATTTAGGAGTCAGCTTGGCCAGTATAGATGAACTGCCGCAATATTACATTCAAAATGTTCCAGAAGCTGCAGAATCCGGCGTAATGGTGACGAGTATAGAAGCGGGCTCGGCTGCGGCGAACGGAGGGCTTAAGCAACAGGATATCATTGTTGATATTGATGGAACGAAAATAAATACTGCCGCAGCATTAAGGAAATACTTATATACAGATAAGAAAATCGGCGATAAAGTAAAAATTAAAGTATATCGAGGTACTGAAGAGAAAACGGTAACGATAACCTTGCAAAAACCATAGAAAGAGATAAGGCACCTGATCATTCATCAGGGGCCTTTTATTTAGAAGTTTTTAATAGTATACAAAAGGTTAATAACGGAAAAATAGATAGTGTATTTGCACTGTTTTACATATTTTTCATATAGGCTTGAATGCCTAAGAGTGAATGGTAGCGGCTTCTATTTGTCAAGGTTTTCATCGTTAATATGTTAAAAAATAGAAAAGATTTGACAAATTTGTGAAATGTCATAAAATAGAAAGAAAGGGGATGAAATTATGGAAGCTAATCAGAAGATGTTAGATGCAGTGAAATGGGTATCGGGCACAGGTTGTGTAATCGGATTTATTATTTTTGCTTTAAGTTTTTTTGTAAGCGATTACAATAAGGATTATATATTTACCGTTGTTGGAATCGCCATCACACTAAGTGCAGCTGCCATTTTTCTAGTTGGTATATTTTTTGTCCTGACAGAAGAAATGGTAATGAATACACATAAAGGTGAAAGAATTGAACCGGAAACGACTAAAATCATAAAAATGAAATCAAAGGCTAAAACTCATACAAAAAGAAGTACGGAATTCAGTAACTAAAACCGAGAATATAGCGTAATGAACTGGCTCACTATCATCAGGTTCACTAACATGTTTGAACAAAACTAGCTGATTCGTTTATCAGGGAGCCAATTTGATTCCAATCATCGAATGCGCTTTCATATCATTTGTAACGATTAAATTTTAATACAATACACGGCACTCGTTATGTATTAAAATATTTTAAGGAACCCTTTCATTGAATGCATACGATGTGCTTGGATATCCAAACAGAACTGCCCGTATTCAGGAAGTTCTAACTTTACATTTTGAACTATATCCACGAGAAAAGGACATTTTTTCAAAGTCCTTTTTTTGTGGTTTTTTTTTGTACTTTTACTTGAAGATGCAATAAGGAAGTCGTGGGCTTCAAAGGAGGAGTTGAATGAACCGCCAAATGTCCTTTTCCAATAATGGTTTCAGTCCTATCCTGCTGACTGATAAACATGAACAGTTGCAACAAGTTTGACCGACCCCTGAATTATTTCATCCATGACTACTGCTAAAGCCTGTTTAGGAATACTGAGGGCAATGAGTATTGTGAGGGGAAAGAGCCCAATTACACACTCATGGTTTCCTTATATATATATAATATTGACCAGTGTTGGATCCTAAGAGTTTTGAGGCCTGGATTCAACATCGTATCCAGTGCGGTTATCATTTACCAACTTCCATGGCCGGGTTTAAAAAATCCGTTTTAAATCATGTTTTCCAACGATAAACACCTACTTGACAGGATAGGTAATATCATTCATATTCTTGAGTGGGGTTGAGGCAATATACACGGTGAGTATAATGAGGAATTTTCATTTCATTATATTAGAGTAATAATAAACGGATAGTGGATCGGTAATATATGCAATCCTGTACTGATAAGTGAATTTCCATAGGTATGTTATTAAACAATTATTATATTTCATTTGCTGAAGATTTTCGAACATTTCCGTTCATTTACCATCTTCTTACTGCTCTTTAATGAACTTTATGTGACAGATGTCACTTTGTATTGTCTTTTTTTAGACTTGGGATTAATATTGGTATGTCGGGGTTTGTGAACATGGTAACACTTTGTCCGAATAATTACCAATTGGAATTTTATTATGTAAGAAAGGGGTAGTACTATGAAAATAAAATGGGCTCTATTAACTATACTTTTTACTATTGCCACTGTGCTAACCGGTTGCGATAACCCATTAATGGTCTTGGACCCTAAAGGGCCAGTAGCTGCAACACAAGCAGATGTTATTATGATTTCGATATGGACAATGGCCTTTGTCGTCCTTGTCGTTATGGTACTGTATATTTTCATGATAATGAAATATCGTGCTTCCAAACAACGTGATGATTATGAACCGCCTCATATTGAAGGAAGTAAGGTTCTTGAAATAATTTGGGTTGCGATCCCAATTTTAATCGTCGCTTTCCTATCCGTTGTTACTGTTAAAACAACAAATGAAGTTGAGGCAACACCTAAAGGATACGGAGATCAAGAGCCTTTAATTATTTACGCTTCATCTTCCAACTGGAAGTGGCATTTTAGTTATCCGGAAGAAGATATCGAAACAGTCAACTATCTGTTTTTACCTACTAACCGACCAATTGAATTTAAACTTTACTCATTCGGTCCAATCTCAAGTTTCTGGATTCCGCAACTTGGAGGACAAAAATACGCGATGTCGGACATGGTTAACACGTTGCACTTAGCAGCTGATGTACCAGGAGAGTATATGGGTCGAAATTCAAACTTCAGTGGTTCAGGTTTTGCTCAGCAAACGTTCAACGTTAATGTACTTTCTGCAGAAGAATACGATAAGTGGGTAGATGAAATTAAAGCTACTGCTAAACCGATTACTGAGGAAAAATTCAATGAATTATTAAAACCTGGTCATGTGGGACAATCCACTTACACTGGAACTCACTTAGAGTTTTCACCAGCTCCTGAAGGGGAAAATGCTGGTCATGACCACGGATCTTCTGATACTGAAGAACATGATTCCAAGGATTCACACGAGGAACATTCAGAACACAGCAACATGAATCATGATCACTAAGAATTAATTTTCGTTCGATAAAACAACTAGGTTTACAAGATAAGGAATATTTTCCTGAAAGGAGTCACAAAAGTATGGATTACTTTGATCGATTTGCCGTACCTCATCCAAGTCCTGCGATTTATGCATCCATGGTTGCGATTGGTTTAACCATGATTGCGGTTGTTGCCGGAATTACCTATTTTAAAAAATGGGGTTACTTATGGCGTGAGTGGTTAACAACGGTTGACCATAAACGTATTGGTATCATGTACATCTTGGCAGCACTGCTTATGCTCTTCCGTGGTGGCGTCGATGCTCTTATGATGCGTGCTCAAACGGCTATTCCAGATAACGGTCTTTTGGATGGACAGCATTATAATGAGGTATTTACAACACACGGGGTCGTCATGATCCTGTTCATGGCTATGCCATTTATCATTGGGTTAATGAACATTGTTACACCATTACAAATTGGAGCGCGTGACGTAGCATTTCCACGTCTGAACGCAGTAAGCTTCTGGTTATTCTTCATGGGGGCAATGCTATTTAACATCTCTTTCGTAGTCGGTGGTTCCCCTGATGCAGGCTGGACATCTTACTTCCCGCTGGCAAGTAACGATTTCAGTGAATCAGTAGGTTCGAACTATTACGCGATTGCACTTCAAATAGCAGGTATCGGTACATTACTGACTGGTATCAACTTTATCGTAACAATCTTGAAAATGAGAGCACCTGGCATGAACTTAATGAAAATGCCAATGTTCACATGGTCTATCTTGATCACTAACTTCATTATCGTTTTCGCTTTCCCTGTATTGACAGTGGCACTTGCGTTGATGACAATGGATCGTCTATTCGGAACTCAATTCTTTACGATGGCCAATGGCGGTAGCGATATGCTTTGGGCTAACTTGTTCTGGGTTTGGGGACATCCTGAAGTTTATATAGTAATTCTTCCTGCTTTCGGTATTTACAGTGAAATCATTTCGACATTTGCACGTCGTAACCTGTACGGGTATAATTCGATGGTTATCTCCATGGTAGCTATTTCTACTCTGTCTTTCATTGTATGGGCTCACCATTTCTATACAATGGGTCACGGTGCGATGGTTAATGGTATCTTCTCGATTACCACGATGGCAATTGCCGTCCCGACTGGTGTTAAGATTTTCAACTGGTTGTTCACACTTTGGAAAGGTAAAATCGTATTTACTGTTCCAATGCTTTACTCTTTAGCTTTCATTCCGATTTTCACACTCGGTGGGGTAACAGGGGTAATGCTTGCAATGGCAAGTGCTGACTACCAATACCATAATACAATGTTCTTAGTAGCTCACTTCCACTACGTTTTAATCCCTGGTACTGTATTTGCCGTACTAGCTGGTTTCACGTATTGGTGGCCAAAAATGTTCGGTTTCATGTTGAGCGAAAAAATTGGGAAATGGTCGTTCTGGTTCATTACAATCGGCTTTAATGTAACCTTCTTCCCGATGTTCATCACTGGTTTAGATGGGCAGGCACGTCGTATGTATACGTACTCTGAATCAACAGGGTATGGTCCATTGAATATGCTCTCGTTCGTTGGAGCGATTGGCTTGGCAATAGGTTTTGCACTTATTGTGTACAATATCTATTGGAGCACTCGTTATGCGTCAAGAAATATTTCAAACGATCCATGGGATGCGCGTTCTCTAGAGTGGGCTACACATACTCCAATCCCTGAATATAACTTTGCAGTTGTGCCAACAGTTGATTCTACAGAAGCATTCTGGGATGCAAAGAAAAAAGGCTTTAAATTATTTGGCGGTAAAGTAGAAAAGATCCATATGCCAAATAACAGTGGTGTGCCGTTTATCATGAGCTGTATCTTCTTCGTTTGGGGCTTTGCGATGGTATTCAGCATGTGGATCATTGCAATCATTGCAACGATCGGTATCTTTGCTTGTATGATTCACCGTTCATTCGAAAAAGATCACGGACGTTATATCTCTGTTGAAGAGATCGAAGAAACTGAAAATAAATTGCGAGGTGCTAAGTAATGAAAATAGATAACTCGCTGCCACTAGAATATAGCACGGAAGAAAATCGCTTAAAGATTTTTGGATTCTGGATTTTCCTAGGAGCAGAAATAGCTCTTTTCGCTACACTGTTCGCCACTTATTTTGTATTAGTTGATGGAACTGGAAATGGTCCAACAGGGGAACATCTTTTTAAACTCCCAACCCTGATGTTTCAAACAATCTTTCTTTTAACCAGTAGTTTTACCATTGGTCTTGGAATCAATGCAATGAGACTTGGAAGGCAGAAAGCAACGATTGGTTTCTTCATCATCACCCTTATTCTTGGTTTAGGCTTCTTGGGAGTCGAAATTTATGAATTCGTGGAGTATGTACATGAAGGAGCAACCATTCAAACAAGTGCTTTCTTATCTAGTTTGTTTACATTACTAGGTACGCATGGAGCTCACGTTACACTTGGTTTATTCTGGGGAACCTTCATCATCATGCAGATCAAAAAGCGCGGTATGACTCCAGAAACAACAAACAAGGCTTTCATCTTTTCACTTTACTGGCATTTCTTAGACGTTGTCTGGATTTTCATCTTCAGTTTCGTCTACCTGAAAGGAATGATGTAATATGAAAGAATTATTCCCACGGGGCCAAGTTATGGGATTTGCCTTTTCACTAGTCCTGACTTTGGTCGCACTATCAGTTATTATGTTTGATCTCTCACTGAAAATGGCTATGATCATCCTTCTTGTTACAGCTTTCATGCAAGCTGCACTTCAATTAGTTATGTTCATGCACGCAGGTGAGTCTGAAGATAAAGCATCGATTTATACAAACGTTTATTACGGATTGTTCGTTGCATTGGTTACAATTTTCGGTACAATGCTAACAATGATTTGGGGATATCAATAATCGATTCCGGAAAAACTGGGCGTCTTGATGACGCCCAGTTTTTTTGTTTTTTATACCGTTCTATCCATTTCACTCATGGAAGTTTGATAACAAGGATGTGATCGAAACCATATTGTTTAGTATAACCATTTCGCAACATTATATTTACACTTTCGAAGCGCGCCCGTGCTTTTAAGTGAAATGTTTTACTAAAGTGAAACGTTAATAGAACGGACACATCTACTAAGAAAAACGGTCAGCACCTTTTGATATAATAAGTTATATAAGAATTAATTTATAAATGTAGCGGAGATGATGAATTGACTTTGCCGGTTTTGATTTTGACAATTATCTTAAGTCTGTTAAAAATATTGGTTTCCTGTCTTCCAACCGATGCAGTTAATTGGATTATCAGCAAATTTAAAATACACGCAGAAATTAGTGGCGGGAATGCGATCGTAACCTTTGACGGAAAACGTTTGGAAGGTGAAGAAAAAATTCAAGTTATTAATTATTTTAATAACGCTAGGTTTTTGAAGAAAAATCATATATTCCCAGGGAACGAGCAATTGTTTTTACATCCAGAGAACAGCGGGACTCCATTGGTCATTGATACTAAAAGAGGCAAAAAGGATGTTAGGTTATTTGTATATATTTACAGCGACCGCGTGGATGTAGTTAAACAGTACAAGAAGAAGCTCATTTCTTATAGTCTGTTTTCCGATAGCCTCCAAGAACGTTCCATGCCATTAATAAGAAATTTAGTTTAATAGAACATTAAAAAGACGGTCCTTAAAAGACCGTCTTTGAGTTTGCAAACAAAAGGGTTCTAACTAAATTTTAAAACAAAGTTGATTGGAACGGAAGATGCGGGACTCCTGCGGGAAAAGCGAGTCCAAGGGAGACCCCGCAGGCGCAAAGGCGCCGAGGAGGCTCCTGGACCGCCCGCGGAAAGCGAGTGCCTGGAGTGGAATTAACGGTTAAATTGTCTACAGCTGAGACGCGCCTTAAAAAGACCGTCTTTTTTTATAAGGCTTTTAATATAATTACATTTCAATTAGATATTTTTCATTATAAAAATTTTAGTGCAAAAACTGGCATCTTGATTTTAGTGTCTTTTGAAAAAACAATTAAATGTGTTTTTAAGTAGGAGGGAATTGCTGTAAGAGGGTCGTTAATCGTGCATATGAAAAGTATTTTGGATAGTATTTAAGGTAAAAAAAAGCAGGTATCTATTGCGATGCCTGCTTTTTTATGCTTTCCATTGTTTTTCAACTTGATGAAGGGCTTGTTGTAAAATTACTTCATGATCAGTACCCGGTTTAGTTAGGACGTTAGTTTGATAAGATTTTCCTTGGAAATCAACTGTTACTGTAACTTTTACCATTATGCATCTTTCCTTTCCTGATTCAGAATTAAATGAGGTGGTTGTACCTATTTCTTTTATACCCGTGGCAGAAGGATAATCAAACATTTCAAAAGCAGTAAAATCGAGAAAGTTAATATTCAAAATTATCTGATATTTTTCAGGAGGTGTCAATACTTTTTTTTGACCTTCTCCATTTTCCGGTTAAATAAAAAACGACCTGGCTTATATACATGACAGCCAGGTCGTTTTTATTATACGAACTATATTCATATTTTAGTTAAAATAATACCGATTAATGCTGCAAGAACACCGGCAATTTGATAGGTTTTTAGTTTTTCCTTGAATATATAACATCCAGCGAATACGACAACCAAACAGTTCAGGCTGACGACAGGGAAAATGATGCTTGCGATGCCGGTATTCAAAGCAAAGAAATAACATCCATAGCCTATCATGCTTAAAAAGCCTACTAAGGAACCGATTTTGACTTCCTTTAGCTTGATTTTTTCTTTTTTAAAGGCTAGAGCCGAAAGAAGATAAAGCATTCCGCCTCCATACATTGATACAAGGATATCAAGGGAGTTTAAATGAAGACGTGTTGATGTCGTCATAAGAATGCCGAGCACACCAAAAGATAAGATGGAGAGTAATGTGTGCATCATCCATGGGACATATTGATGATTACCTTTTGCATTAGGTGTATATTGGATGACTAATGTAGCGATAAACATGCAGGCGATTCCACTCCACTGCAAGGAAGAAATATGTTCGTGGAAAATTAAAGCTGCACAGAGAATGGGGAATATGGCATTCGCTGCGATTAATGGAGATGTCAAGCTTGCCGGACCCTTTTCAAAGGCGCTTGCCATCTGGATGTTACCATTGGCGTTCAGTACACCAATTGCTGCACCAAGCATGATGGACAGCCAGTTCATCTGTAAACCATCCATTAATACTCCATAAACAATGGACAAAATAAATGCTGAAAAATAAAAGAAAAATTGGATATGTATCTTGGAATACCCTTTTCCGCTGCTCCATTTAAAAATGCTGTTATTGATTCCGAAACATAAACTCGTGATGAGTGCTGCAAAAATCCACATTGACTTAATCTCTTCCTTCATGTAGGATAAACTTCTTCTACATTTTAAGCTGAATGCCATCAAGAATCAAACCAAATTTAAAATGTATGATTGACAGATTAGATTATTTTTTCTATATTTACTATGACAATTTTAAAATATTTCCCGATAAACGGGAGAGGTTCATAGCATCACCCTCTTAAAAAAACTATGGCTTTGATATTTTTCGCGAATCAACCATATCTTTGAGGAGATATGGTTTTTGTTATATAGAGGCCCATTTTATGAATCTCCCTGAAATGTGGGATTAGGAGGACTTTTCATGTCTGGAAGAAAAGAAGAAGAATTAAAAAAAGATATCACACTGCTTGGGAATCAAGGAACAAAATATACATTCGACTATGCTCCTGAAATCCTTGAATCATTCGATAACAAGCATCCGAACCGGGATTATTTCGTCAAATTCAATTGCCCGGAATTCACTAGTTTATGTCCGATCACGGGCCAGCCGGACTTTGCTACCATTTACATCAGCTATATTCCCAGTGTGAAAATGGTGGAAAGCAAGTCTTTGAAACTTTATTTATTCAGCTTCCGCAATCATGGTGATTTCCATGAAGATTGCATGAACATCATCATGAATGATTTAATCGAATTGATGGACCCTAAATATATTGAAGTATGGGGCAAGTTTACACCAAGGGGCGGAATTTCCATCGACCCTTACACGAATTATGGGAAACTAGGTACGAAGTATGAGGAAATGGCGAATTACCGCTTGATGAATCATGACTTATACCCGGAAACCGTGGATAATCGCTAAAGAATGGAGAGACAATGGGCATATGCCCGTTGTCCTTTTTTTAGTTTATAGCTGATTTCGATCAGTGGTTCTGTCATTCTGTCCTTTTTAAAAGCACAAATGTCCTTCTATAATGGAATTTCCACTTGATTGTTTCGAGAAAAAGCGTAATAATAGGGAGAGTTAATTTTGACAGAATATTTACGAAAATAGGGGATGTCGAGATGAAAGTTGCAAAGTTTGGTGGAAGTTCACTTGCGTCAGGTGAACAGTTGAGGAAGGTATTCGAAATTGTTGTTTCTGATCCAGAGAGGAAGATTGTGGTCGTTTCCGCTCCAGGAAAACGCAATTCCGATGATATAAAGGTGACGGATTTATTGATTGAAGCTGCGGAACAGCAGCTGCGCGGGGATAACGGAGAGCATTTGATAGAAGATGTTGTATCCCGCTATGCGAGCATTGCTGAAGAGTTGGATATATCCGAGAGTGTCATCACAGGGATTCATGAAAATTTAATGGCACTGCTGCATGCAGATCAATCTAACCCGAAGCGCTATCTGGATGCCTTGAAGGCCGGTGGCGAGGATAATAATGCGAAGCTGGTCGCAGGTTATTTCCAAAGCCTTGGAGTGGAGGCACAGTATATCAATCCGAAGAAGGCAGGCTTGATCGTAACGGATGAAGGTGGATTTACCAGGGTGCTGCCAGAGTCTTATGATCGGTTATATGCTCTGCGTGATGAGCCAGGAATCGTTGTATTCCCAGGATTCTTCGGATATACATTAGATGGTGATGTGTTAACCTTCTCAAGAAGCGGTTCCGATATTACGGGTTCGATTCTTGCGAATGGGGTCAAAGCTGATTTGTATGAGAACTTTACGGACGTGGATGCCGTTTATGCGGTGAATCCAAATGTGGTTTCCAATCCGAAGGGAATCCGGGAACTGACCTATCGTGAGATGCGTGAGCTTTCTTATGCAGGTTTCTCGGTATTTCATGATGAGGCGCTGATTCCTGCATTCCGTGCGGGAATACCTGTCCATATCCAGAATACGAACAATCCGGCGGCACAAGGGACCCGCATTGTGAATGCACGGGATAATACGAACGGGCCGGTTATTGGGATTGCGAGTGATAAAGGATTTTGCAGTATTTACATTAGCAAATATTTGATGAACCGGGAAGTTGGTTTTGGCCGGAAACTGCTGCACATCCTCGAGGATTATGGAGTTTCATATGAGCATATTCCATCAGGCATCGATGATGTGACGCTTATTCTTAGGCAGGACCAGATGAAAGGGGATGCCGAGAAGAAAATCATTTCCCGAATCAAGAAAGAGCTTCATGCCGATGAAGTGAATGTGGAGCATGATCTTGCCTTGATCATGGTTGTAGGGGAAGGAATGCGCCATAATGTCGGTACAACGGCAAGAGCGTCAAAAGCCTTGGCCGAAGCAAAGGTGAATATTGAGATGATCAACCAGGGCTCTTCGGAGGTAAGCATGATGTTCGGTGTGAAAGGGCACAACGAAGAGACGGCAATTCAGGCATTATATCACGAGTTCTTTTGAGTATGAGCGTTTAGGGACCTCCTTTTAGAAGGGGGTTTTTTGCGATTAATCTTTTAATCACTATACATACCTTTTTATCTGGTTCTTTATGGTAGTGGCAATGACCGTGTGGGGATAATCATTACAAGCTAACAGACGCGCTGCAGGGTTCAGTGCGTCTGTTTTAATTTAATACCCATATGACAAGTGGCAAATGCAATTGGAGGAGAACGGAGTTGACGCTCTTGAAGTGGATAAAAAGGGGGGGCCAACCTCATACATATCTTACACCATATTATAAATGATCTTGCTGAATAGAATAGAAAGCATCCTTATCACCTAGTTAAATACTTCTATATAATACAAAAAAGAATGTAGGAATAAGTTCTAACTATATGTGATTGGATTGTAAGGCACGAGGCTCCTGTGGGAAAAGCGCGCGTCTAAGACACCGCAGGCGTAAGCCGAGGGCGGACCGCCCGCGGAAAGCGAGTGCCTTGAGGGGAAATCAACGTTCAAATTGTAAAAGCATAAAAAAACTGTAGAAAACCCGGTTTTCATCGAGTTTGTCTACAGTCTGAGACTCCAACTGGAAGATTGGAGGCTTTCCTTTTATGTTAGTCCATAATGGTCAGGAGTTGATCGATCGCGTTCCTTGGACGCGGGGCAGGGATCATATCGGGATAGCCAACGTGAAGGCTGCCGACGATCTTCTCGCCTGGTTTCACGCCCAAAGCTTCACGAAACTCCATGCTGTGTATCATGCCGTATGTTTCCCATATCATCCCGATTCCCTGTTCCCAGGCAAGCAGGCTGAAATTCTGGATCAAGGCACTTGTAGCCGCATAATCTTCTTCACGTGTCATGGGATTCGGATTCTCTTCCATGATCACTGCGACAAACATTGGTACACCTATGAGTTTATTATATCCTCGCTGTCCGGCTGCTTTTTTCTTTTCAGGGTCCTTCTCTTTGCCTTCCATGAATGCACGTGTTGCTTCTGCGAGTTTTAAACGGCTATCACCATGCACCACGACGAAGCGCCATGGCTGGGTCATTTTATGGTTCGGTGCCCATGTCGAAGTTTCCAATAATGATTGGATGGTATCAATAGGGACAGGAATGTCCTTAAATCGTTTGATGCTGCGCCGTTCTTTAATGATATCTTCTAGTATCATGATCATCCTGCTCCTTTAATCATATATGTAAGTTTAATAGTTGAAAAAAATAATCCCCGGCTGCCTAATATGCTTCCAATGTGAATAAATTACTTGAATAAAGAGGGGGCAATATTCTAGTGACTTGCATTCGCTAATGAGCATATAATTTTACTAGGCACAGAGAAGCCGGGGCGACATTGTATCTATGTACAATATCAAAAGGGTACGATAAGAGAATATCGTAATTGCTTATCAAATTTCAGAGATCGATAATGAAATTGAAAATCATTATCAATTAGAATTTTCGCTTATTTCCTGTTATTTGTCAAGGGTATTTATAAAAAAATTCAAGATATTTACCAATGCTTTAAAACGGTTAAAATCTTTTAAAAAATCTGTATAAAAATGTATAATGAGAGGATGAAAAGATGCTATTTACATACGGAGAATCGAAGGTGTCATAGATGAAAAAATTGTCCTCATTTCTTAAGCCATACTGGCTTTTGATCATTCTTGCTTTATCCTTAATGATTGTCGAGCTCGGGGTAGAGCTATTACAACCTCTATTTATAGCAAAAATCATTGATGATGGCATTTTGCAGAAAGATTTATCGGTGGTGATTAAATGGGGAAGTGTCATGGTTGGACTTTCCGTTTTTTCATTTCTTGGCGGGATCGTTAATTCATTTACGGCATCACATGTAAGTCAAAGCTTTGGACATGATGTCAGGAAAAGCCTTTTTGGTAAAATACAGGCGTTTTCTTTTGCGAACTTGAATAATATCCCGACTTCCTCGTTGATCACAAGGATGACGAATGATGTGACCCAACTTCAAAATACGATTTTTATGGGCTTGCGTATCATGGCAAGGGCGCCGTTGATCGTAATCGGCGGAGCGATCATGGCTATTGCGGTCGATTTGAAATTATCCCTCGTATTGGTCATTTCAATTCCGGTTCTGGTTTTCTTCTTGGGATGGGTTATGAAGCGGGCGGCTAATCTGTTTAAGCTCGTCCAGAAAAAACTCGATAATGTCAATGGAGTCATGAGGGAAAACCTGATAGGCATGCGCTTGATCAAAGCTTTTCTTCGTAAGGAGCATGAAATCGGCCGATTTGACGATGCGAATGAAGAGTTGAAAAGAAAGACTGTGTCTTCCCTTCGTTTAATTGAAACGACGATGCCTGTGCTGATGCTTGTCATGAATGTGGCGATTCTGATCATTCTCTGGCTTGGAAGTGAATTTATAACAACGGGAGATATACAGGTAGGGGAAGTTGTGGCGATTGTCAACTATGCCACGAGGATCGCGGCATCCCTTTCCGTTTTTTCATGGCTGATCATGGTCATTTCCCGTGCGAAGGCTTCAGCGGAACGTGTGACGGAAATATTTGAAACCCCGATAGATATTGATGAAGGTAAGGCGGAAAGCAAGAGTGGGGCCGTCAATGGGGGAGGCATTAAGTTTCTGGATGTATCTTTCCGCTATCCTGGAACCGAAACCCCGATATTGAAAAACCTGACCTTCTCCATCGATCCGGGAGAATCGCTTGCCATCATAGGAGCGACAGGATCAGGGAAAACATCACTGTTTCAGCTGATTCCGAGATTATATGAAGTTGAAAGCGGCTCCATTCAAATTGATGGCCAGGATCTGAAAGATATTCCCTTGAATTCGCTGCGGAACAGGATCGGCTATGTACCGCAAGAGGCCCTGCTTTTTTCGGGGACCATAAAAAATAATGTCGCTTGGGGAAAAGAGGGTGCCTCGGTGGAGGAAATCATGGCTGCGGCCATGCATGCTCAGGTCCATGAGACCGTAATGAAACTTCCGAAGCAATATGAAACCCAGTTGGGGCAAAAAGGAGTGAACCTTTCGGGAGGGCAAAAGCAGCGCTTATCGATTGCAAGAGCATTGGTGCGCAAACCGAAGATTCTCCTTCTGGATGATAGTACAAGTGCCCTGGATTTGAAGACGGAAAGTAAATTGCTTGCCGCTTTAAAGGACTATACATGCACAACGCTCATCATTACACAAAAAATCAGTACAGCCATGGAGGCTGACAAAATCTTGTTGCTGGAAAGCGGTCAAGTCCTTGCGCTGGGGAAACATCAGGATTTGATGCAAACAAGCGATCTTTATCGAAAAATCGTTCGCTCACAGTTTGGGGAGGAGGGGATTTCGCTTGAGTCGAAGAATATCTCCCGATAAGGCAAAGTCTAAACCGGTCAACTCCTGGAATACGGTAAAAAGGATCATTCCCTACTTGGCAACGAATAAAAGCCTGCTATTTTGTGTCCTTTTCATGGTACTGATAAGCTCGGTTTTGGGATTGCTTGGACCCTTTCTTGTTGGGATGGCCATTGATGATTATATTGTCACAAGGGATAGCGGGGGGCTGATCAGCCTTCTTTTAGGGCTTCTCGGAGTCTACATATTTTATTCCCTTTCCATGTGGCTTCAGAATTATTGGATAATCGGAATTGCACAGGATACGGTTTATGCGATGCGCAATCAACTATTCAAAAAGCTTCACCAGTTGTCCATTCCCTTTTTTGATCGGCGTCAGCACGGGGAGTTGATGAGTAGGGTCACGAATGATATTGAAAATGTCAGTTCCACTTTGAATAGTTCCGTCATCCAGATCTTTTCAAGTGTGCTGACACTTGTCGGGACGATCGGAGTCATGCTGTATTTGAGCCCTTTATTAACTATTTTAACCTTATTCATCGTTCCTCTCATGTTCTTCGGCCTGAGGTGGATAACGAACAGGACGGGAAAGCTGTTTAAAGCACAGCAGAAGAACCTTGGAGAACTGAATGGGTTTATAGAAGAAACGATTTCCGGACAACGGATCGTAAAGGCTTTTTCACAGGAAGATAAAGTGATCCGTGATTTTATCATCCGGAGTGAAAATTTAAAGAAAGCCGGATTCCTATCACAATCATACTCAGGGCTGATCCCAAAACTGATGAATTTACTGAACAACTTAAGTTTCACGGTAATAGCCGCTGTCGGCGGGTTTTTGGCGCTGAGTGGCATAGGTACGGTTTCCATCGGGGTCATTGTCATTTTCACAGAGTACTCAAGGCAATTCACCCGTCCGCTCAATGACCTGGCTAACCAATTCAATACACTCCTCTCAGCTGTTGCCGGTGCTGAACGGGTTTTCGCCATACTTGATGAAAAAGAAGAAGAAGTGGATGAGAAACAGGCTTCTGAACTTCGTGAAGTACGCGGTGAGGTGGACTTTGAGGGTGTTTCCTTTTCGTATAATGATGAAGGGCAAACGATATATGATGTTAGTTTCCATGCAAAAAAAGGGGAGACCATCGCGCTTGTAGGTCCCACGGGGGCAGGTAAGACCACGATCATTAATCTTCTTGCCCGTTTTTACGAGCCGAACAGTGGCCGGATATTGATTGACGGCCAGGATATCCAACAGGTGACGAGGTCCAGTCTCCGTAAGCATATGGGCTTCGTTTTACAGGATTCCTTCTTGTTTCAAGGTACGATTCGTGAAAATATCCGCTACGGCCGGCTGGAGGCGGAAGATGAAGAAGTGGTGAATGCAGCCAAGCTTGCCAATGCCCATTCCTTTATCATGAAACTGCCAGATCGATACGATACCATCTTGAATCAAGATGGCAGTGGAATAAGTCAGGGGCAGCGCCAGCTAATATCGATTGCCAGGGCTATTTTAGCGGATCCCGTTTTATTGATTTTGGATGAAGCGACAAGTAGCATAGATACGATAACCGAGCTTAAAATCCAGGAAGCATTACAGCGCTTGATGGAGGGAAGGACAAGTTTTGTCATTGCCCACAGATTGAATACAATTCAGCAAAGTGATCAAATCCTCGTACTTGATGAAGGAAGGATCATTGAAAAAGGATCCCATGATGAATTGTTGCGGCAGAGGGGTTTTTATTACGATCTAAACCGCAGCTCATTAAGGGAAAATCAGATAGGATAAAGAAAAAATGTGGGCCATCCGGCGCGCATTTTTTGTGTTGGTCCCATAATGAGCATCATAAACTTGGGGATTGCATCCCGTTCATTTAATGATGAACCTTCTAAAAATGCGTTCACACAATACGATTTTTATAAAGCATGGAAATCATTGATTCCACCAAAGTGGGAAAGGAGGGAATTATCGACAAAATAATGGAAAATACATTACAAATTGACTAAATTGCTATTGCTAAAAAACCTTACGGTAACATATAATTCAGAATATATATAAAATTCTTTAAATTTAATGGGTACGGGGAGAAATACTGCCCTGGCCCCTTATAAATGAAGGTTTTTTATAGTTGTACACTAGATCGATAGAGAGGAGATGGAAAAAAATGAAAGCGCTTAAGTCTGTTATTCTTTGGGGGATTATATCTGCATTGGGTGCGGTGAGTTTTGGTTTCGTCGCGCTAAACCGGGGGGAAAGCATCAATGCCATGTGGATTGTTACTGCGGCACTCTGTGTTTATTCAATTGCATACCGCTTTTATAGTAAATTCATTGCACGGAAAGTGTTTGAGCTAGATGACAATCGCCAGACTCCATCGGAAGCGAATAATGATGGGAAAGATTATGTACCTACAAACAAATGGGTGTTGTTTGGCCACCACTTTGCAGCAATTGCCGGAGCTGGACCTCTCGTAGGCCCCATCCTTGCAGCGCAGATGGGATATTTGCCAGGGACGCTATGGCTTGTAGTCGGAGTTGTTTTGGCTGGTGCCGTACAGGATTTCATCATTCTTTTCGGTTCGATGCGCCGTAACGGCAAATCTTTGGGAGAGATGATCAAAGAGGAGATTGGACCGATTACAGGCTTGATAGCGATGATCGGTATCCTCGGTATCATGATCATTTTACTGGCGGTACTTGCCCTGGTTGTCGTAAAAGCGCTGGTGGGCAGTCCGTGGGGAATGTTCACGATTGCCTCGACCATACCGATTGCAGTCCTGATGGGCATTTACATGCGTTATATAAGGCCGGGACGGGTTGGTGAAGGGTCGATTATCGGAATCATACTTTTGATGCTCGCGTTATATTTCGGCCGCTTTGTAGCCGAGAGTGCAACATTGGCGCCAATGTTCACTTTCAGCGGGGAAACGATTGCCATCATGTTGATTGTCTATGGTTTCGTTGCCTCCGTTTTGCCTGTATGGATGTTATTGGCACCGCGTGATTATTTAAGTACATTCTTGAAAATCGGTACGATCATCGGACTTGCACTAGGTATCTTTATTGTCATGCCGAGCCTTGAAATGCCTGCCGTCACTCAATTCATCGATGGAACGGGACCTGTATTTTCCGGCAATTTATTCCCGTTCCTATTCATTACGATCGCTTGTGGAGCGGTATCGGGATTCCATGCACTCGTTTCCTCAGGTACGACTCCTAAAATGATTGAACGCGAATCGCATGCACGTCCAATCGGATACGGGGCGATGTTGACTGAATCCTTTGTAGCCATCATGGCGATGATTGCCGCCTGTGTATTGACGCCAGGCATCTATTTTGCCATTAACAGCCCGGGGGCCGTTGTGGGAACGGAACCAGCGCAAGTGGCTGCCACGATATCAGATTGGGGTTTCCTTGTGACACCTGAGATGATTACCGGCCTTGCAGCCGATGTTGGGGAAGAGACCATTATATCCCGTACTGGAGGGGCTCCAACCTTTGCAATCGGCATGGCCCATATCTTCTCGCAAGTGATTGGGGGGGCGTCCCTGATGGCGTTCTGGTATCATTTCGCGATACTGTTCGAGGCATTGTTCATATTGACCACCATTGATGCAGGAACCAGGGTGGGACGTTTTATGATACAGGATATCATCGGCACCTTTTACAAACCATTTGCCGAAACGAATAAATGGCTGCCCAATATTATTGCGACTGCCATTTGTGTAATCGGTTGGGGGTACTTCCTTTATCAAGGGGTCATTGATCCTCTTGGCGGAATCAATACCCTTTGGCCATTGTTTGGAATTGCGAATCAGATGCTTTCCGCCATTGCATTGCTGCTTGGGACGACGGTCCTTTTCAAAATGGGCAAAAAAGCGTACACATGGGTCACTCTTGTGCCCACTACATTCTTGTTGATAGTGACCATGACGGCAGGGTGGCAAAAGCTGTTCCACGAAAACCCGGCAATTGGCTTTTTAGCACATAAGGATAAATTTAAAGCGGCTTATGATAGCGGGGAAGTTCTTGCTCCGGCAGCCAATCTGGCCGAGATGAAGCGGGTTATCGTCAATGATTATGTGGATGCTGCCCTATGTGCCATCTTCATGATCGTGGTGATCACGGTCCTGATTTCTGCCATTAGGTTATGGATAAAAGTCTTGAAGAACCAGAAAATAGATTTACATGAAACGCCTTATGTATCAAGGTCGTCATAAGGGAGGGAAAGCGATGTTGAAAAGAATAATGACAATTCTCAGCTACAGAAAGCAATTCGTCAGTTTGCTCGTCGGCGTGCCAAGTTATGATACGTATGTGGCACATATGAGAAAGCATCATCCTGGAGATCCCGTGAAAACCAGGAAAGAATTTTTCTGCGAAGCACAGGATGAACGGTATAACGCAAAGGGTGGGAAAGTGTCCCGTTGCTGTTAATGAATATTTATTGAAGGGTCCTCAATAGGAGGGCCCTTTTTTAATGGTTTTTTCGAGGGGGAATAAGTGGAGGGTGAAATGTAACAGCCATGGAGTCGTGAAGATGTGGAAAAGTGACTATTAAACAAAAAAACATTTACTGGTCCTTTATTCTTATTGATGTTATATAATCTAACATTTTTATGGAAAATACAAAAAATAAGTTGAATTATTAGAAAATTAAGTATATGATAAAAAATATAACATAATAGTGTTAGTAAACATAACATATATAAAAAATAAGGGGGAAAAAACAGTATGCAAATGGCAGATTCGGTATTCATGTTTTTGGCGACGATGATGGTTTGGCTAATGACACCAGGGATTGCCTTATTTTATGGAGGGATGGTAAAAAGTAAAAATGTCTTGAATACGGCAATGCATAGTTATATGCCTCTGGCTGTCATTTCTATTCTTTGGGTGCTGATTGGGTATTCATTATCATTTTCACCTGGTAATTCACTTCTGGGCGGTCTGGACTGGGTTGGTTTAAAGGATGTGGGTTTTGCACCTGGACCTTACAGCGAAACAATTCCCCATAGTTTGTTCATGTTATTCCAAATGACTTTTGCCGTTTTAACGGTCTCGATCATTGCGGGTGGCATTGCCGAACGGATGAAGTTTTCAGCATTCCTGATTTTTACGATCTTATGGTCCCTATTCGTATATGCTCCCGTTGCACACTGGGTATGGGGTGGAGGCTGGTTAGCGGAACTGGGTACACTTGACTTTGCAGGTGGCAACGTTGTTCATATATCTTCAGGGGTTGCAGGTTTGGTATTAGCAATCATGTTAGGTAAAAGGAAAGAGTCGCGGGACAGTGCACCGCATAATCTTCCTTTAACATTTCTTGGAGGATCATTAATTTGGTTCGGTTGGTATGGCTTCAACGTCGGAAGCGCACTGACAATCAATGAAGTGGCGATGAATGTATTCGTTAATACAGCTGTTGCAGCAGCTGCTGGTATCATTGGATGGCTGATCGTCGAGTATATGGCTAATAAAAAGGCAACATTGCTGGGTGCAGTATCCGGAGCCATTTCTGGCTTGGTGGCCATTACACCTGCTTGCGGATTCGTAACGCCCGCTTCATCAATCATCATCGGTGTCATCGGCGGTGCCGTTTGTTTCTGGGGCGTATTCTTCCTGAAGAATAAACTGGGTTACGACGATGCGCTTGATGCTTTCGGGTTACATGGAATCGGCGGGACATGGGGTGGCATCGCTACAGGTTTGTTCGCGACAACTTCCGTAAACGAAAGCGGTGCAAATGGTTTATTCTATGGAGATTTCAACTTGTTATGGAAGCAGCTTGTAGCGATCATTGCGACCTATATCTTCGTTGCCGTGGTCACTTATATCGTTGCTAAAGCCATTAACCTTTTCGTACCGTTGCGTGTCAGTGAAGAAGATGAGTCAATGGGGCTTGATCTTACACTTCATGGAGAAAAAGCTTATCACGAATCCATTTAAAAGGGGGGTGCTCATATGTCCGAGATTTTAACGAAAATAGAAATCATTACACGTCCTATACAATTTGAACAATTCAAAGCGGAACTTGCAAAAATAGGGGTAAGCGGAATGACAGTATCGGAAGTAAAAGGAACGGGTCTTCAGAAAAGTTATGTGGAAACATATAGAGGCAGAAATCGTGAAATGTCATTGCATGATCGAATGAAAATCGAAATTGTCGTGTGTGAAGTGCCAGTTCAGGATGTTGTGGATGTAGCAAGGAAATTCTTGAGTACCGGTAAACCGGGTGACGGTAAAATCTTCATATATGAATTGGCGAATGTTGTGAATATCCGTACCGGTAAAGAAGGTCATGATGCGTTAAAGAATGACATCTGATGCTGTGATCAATTCCGCCGGATACAGAAGATAAAAGAAAGGGAGCTGAAAATGGGGAGACTGGTCCGAATTGTTAATGCAAAAAAACAGAAGATCGTTAATACGCTCATTTCAGAGGATGTATATCAACCTGATGACAGACCCTTTTTATTGGAATTGCCACTGAAAAATTTAGAAGAGATTTTATCACTCCGATTAAAATCCACGTTTCAAAATCCCCGTTCAAAAAAATAACCTTTCAGCCGTTATCCTAGGGGAGAGCGGCTTTTTTTGTTTGATGTCCAGCTGGATTGTGACATTTAAATATTAGTATATTAAGGAAACCTTTTTTCTTGAATCCCCCATGGAAATCGCGGAGCATTCCAACTATAATGAATAAGGATATAAATTTAAATACGATTTTTTTGCTTTTTTCGACGCTTTTCGCTTAGTTACTTCAATTTTTCTTTAATTTTCCGAAAAGAAAATTCAAAAAAATGTAAATTTACCAAAAAACTATGAATTACTTCATGAATGCCCCTGCTTAATAATAGGGAAATTATTAATATGTTCTTTTAAGAGGTGAAAGGAAATGGATCAATTTACGGTCGAATCCGTTTTAAATATCATCAGGGAGTTTGTTCCGAAGGATGCTTCAATTTCTGTGGCTGATTCCGAAAAATACATTTATTATCAACCGAGCAAACAAGTGGACTTAAGAATAAAACCAGGTGATTTAATCAGTGAAAATACGGCGACATATAAAGCGCTGAGCGTCCGTAAAAAAATAGGGGTGCAAGTTGAAAGTAATGTATTTGGCGTACCTTACTATGGGCTGAGTGTTCCTATCATGGACGAGGGCAATCCTTTAGGGGCGGTAACGGCCATCTTGCCGTCAAAGCCATTAATTTTACCGACATCATTCCTGACCATTAAAACAGATGACCGCTGGATACCGCTTCCATATGTTGAAATTATGTATCTGGAAGCTCAAAATAGGAAAACTAAAATTCAGTCCGAACGTGTGAGTGGATTTCATAAAATGAATTTAAGTGAATTGGAATTCATTTTACCTAGTGATTTATTCATTCGTGTGCACCGTTCGTACATCGTCAATATCAACTATATACAAGAGATCCTTCCTGATTTCCATTCTACATTTTTATTGATAATGAAAGACAACTCCAAAATCCAGGTCAGTCAAACATATGCAAGTCAATTTAGGAGGGCTTTGGGGTTTTAGGATTCTCCTTTGTGTGAAAGAAATGCTGGTTTATGCCCAATTTAAGGCTTTTCATTCGAAAATGAATGTGACGATTACACAGGATTGGTAAAATTAAGTGTAAGAAAAGCGAAAAATGGGGGTCTTTTGTATGAACGAAAGCGTTTTCAAAAAAATTCGCAACGAACAATTTAAGGGGAAAGTAGTTACAGCGGAAGAAGCAGCTTCATGGATTAAAGATGGGATGAAACTCGGAATGAGTGGATTTACCCGTGCTGGTGATGCTAAAGTTATTCCGATGGCTCTAGTTGAAAGAGCTAAAACTGAAAAATTCAAAGTTGACGTTTATACTGGTGCCTCATTAGGACCGGAAGTCGACCAACATATGGCGGAAGCAGGTATCATAAATAAACGTTTGCCGTTCCAAGCGGATAAAGGCATTCGCAATAAAATCAATGCCGATGAAGTAACTTATGTGGATCAGCATTTATCTCATACAGCTGAACAAGTTCGTCAAGGCATTGTCGGACCGATAGATTTTGCAATCATCGAAGCATTGGCGATTACGGAAGATGGATTGATCATCCCGACAACTTCTGTAGGCAACTCAGCCATATTCGTTCAAGAAGCTAAACATGTGATCATTGAATTGAACGTATCCCATCCAGAAGGATTGGAAGGGATGCATGATATATATACACCGGCTAAACAAGGGGAACGCGAACCGATTCCTATGACTAAAGCAAGTGATCGCCTTGGATCGATCGGCATTGCGGTTGATCCTGAAAAAGTAATGGGAATCGTCGTTTCTACAGATCTTGATGCACCTTCTACAATCGTGCCGCCGGATGAAGAAACTGCAACAATCGCCAACCACCTCATTAACTTCCTTCGTGGAGAAATCAAGGCTGGCCGTTTAACTGAAAGCCTTGCTCCGCTTCAGTCGGGTGTAGGTTCAGTGGCAAATGCAGTATTCGCTGGCTTCCTTGATTCTGAATTTAAAGATTTGGAAGTTTATTCAGAAGTGCTGCAAGATGCGGTATTTGATTTAATCGATGCTGGAAAGGTTAAATTCGCTTCAGGGTGTTCGATTACATTAGCTGAAGAAAAAGGGAAACAAGTTTACGGTGAGCTTGAAAAATACCGTGATAAACTGGTTCTTCGTCCACAAGAAATATCTAACCATCCTGAAATCATCCGTCGTTTGGGCTTGATTTCAATCAATACAGCGTTAGAGTGTGATATCTATGGTAATGTAAACTCGACACATGTTTCTGGGACAAGAATGATGAATGGAATTGGCGGATCAGGAGATTTTGCCCGTAATTCACGCCTAGGCATTTTCGTAACGAAATCATATGCAAAAGGCGGCAAAATTTCCAGTATCGTTCCTTTCGTTTCTCATGTGGATCATACTGAACATGATGTGGATGTATTAGTGACAGAGCAAGGGATCGCTGATTTACGTGGCTTGGCACCAAAAGAGCGCGTAGAGTTAATCATAGAAAACTGTGCTCATCCTGACTACCGTCCACAGCTTCGTGCATACTTCACTGAAGCTGTTGCGCAAACGGGCGGGCATCAAACTCCGCACATACTTGAAAAAGCATTTTCATGGCATACGAACCTAGCTAAAAACGGTACGATGCTTGAAGCGGTTCTTCAAGATCAAAAATAAGACTCAAAAACCCCGCCAATACAGCGGGGTTTTTTTATTTGGGTCCGTTTCCATATAGGGTGAAACCCCATGAATCTTTCGTCACATCAATGGAATATTGAAAGGTAAATAGATTATTTCTCCTAAGTAATAGGTATGATGTTTCCTATCGTTTCTTTTTTATAACAGATTTAAAATGTAAAATGATGCTTAACCATCAAATGGATAGGGAACTGTATCTTTAGGCTTTTTTCTTTTATTTTTGTATATAATTATTCATTCAAGTTATAGAAATATGGTAAACTGCTAACAATGAAAGATTATCATACATAGAATTTTTCACATTCATGATGTTGTTTCCTTAGAAATAGGGAGTTATATAGAATTGCTTATAGTGGAGGAGATAATTTGTTCAAGCAAAAACTGCATTTTTGGACGTTAGAGTTATTACTATTGTCTTTACTTTTTTATGTTGGTACAAAGATTTCTTTTCTTTTTGAACCAATAGTCATTTTTACATCTACATTGTTCTTTCCAATCTTGATTTCGGGTTTTCTCTACTTTTTGTTCAACCCTACCGTTGATTTCCTCGTTAAAAGGAGAATGCCAAGGGGATTGGCGATTTTATTGCTTTACGTATTTTTCCTTGGGTTGATTAGTTTACTGGTCGGTCTGGTTGGCCCGTCACTTTCCAAACAGGTTACGGACTTAATCAATAACCTTCCGGATTATTTCAATCAAACAAGGAAGTTCATTGAAGATTCTGCGGAGTCAAAATGGTTTTTATGGACGGTGGAACAAGATTATGTACCTCTGCAAGAAGTAGGGGATTCGCTGCAAAAATATTTGACCAACTTACCTAGTAATATAACGAACAGTTTAACTTCCGTTTTCAGCGTGGTGACGAATATTACTTTAGTGGTCGTAACGGTTCCTTTCATCCTGTTTTATATGTTGAAGGATGGAGATAAGCTTCCGGCCGCCATTATGAAATTCGTACCGGTTCGCTATAGAAAACCAGCTTTAACAGTACTTCAGGAAACTGGCGGGACGCTTACTACATACATACAAGGGCAGATTCTTGTTTGCATGTTTGTCGGGATCGGAACGTTCATCGGGTATTTGATCATTGGTTTGCCTTACGCGTTCTTATTCGCGCTGATTGGTGCTGTAACCAATATCATTCCATATGTAGGCCCGTTTATCGGAGCCGCTCCTGCTGTCATTGTGGCATTGATTCATTCACCGACAGAGGCATTATTGGTCATTCTGGTGGTAACGGTCATTCAGCAATTGGATGGTAATTTCATTTCACCGCTAGTCATCGGGAAAAAATTGAACACACATCCGCTGACCATCATCATCCTATTGCTCGTGGCCGGAAACATTGCCGGTATCATCGGCATGATTTTGGCCGTTCCGACCTACTCGGTTGTTAAAACGATAGTATTGAATATCGTTAAATTCATCAGGATCCGAAAAGAGGAAAAGCTTGAAGAAGATATATTGGAATGAAAAAACGGGCCCGACTCAATTGAGTCGGGCCCGTTTTCTGGTCACAAGCCTAAGGAAATATATTTTACTTCCAAGAATTCTTCGATGCCCTGGTGTCCGCCTTCACGGCCGAGTCCGCTTTGCTTGAATCCGCCAAATGGAGCTTGCGGAACGGAAGGAAGTCCATCGTTCAAGCCAACAATACCGAATTCAAGTGCCTCGGTGAATTTGATGCCCTTTGTGATGTTTTCAGTGAAGACGTAAGCTGCCAAACCGAAGATGGAGTCATTTGCCCTCTTGATTGCCTCTTCATCAGTCTTAAAGGAGGCAATGGGAGCTAGTGGACCAAATGTTTCTTCCTTCATGCAGAGCATGCTGTCATCAATGTTGGACAATACGGTCGGTTCAAGAAAAAGGCCGCTTATTGATTTGCCGCCAGCTTCGAGCTTAGCGCCGCTGCTGATTGCTTCATCAATTTGTTTTTGAACCTTATCCACTGCATTTTGATCGATAAGCGGACCGATATCGACGCCATCTTCCAGTCCATTTCCTACCTTTAGTTCCTTGACCTTGGCAACGAGCTTTTCGATGAAGGCCTCTTGAATGGCTTCGTGGACATAAATGCGATTTGAACAGACGCATGTTTGTCCTGCGTTACGGAATTTTGAACTGATGATGCCATCAACCGCTTTATTAAGGTCGGCATCCTCAAGAACGATTGCTGGTGCGTGACCTCCGAGTTCAAGCGAGATTTTCTTTACCGTGTCTGCTGAGCCCCTCATCAGGGTTTTGCCGACTTCTGTAGAACCGGTAAACGTCAATTTACGAACCCTCGTATCTTGAAGCCAAGTTTCGCCGATTTCTGAGGATTTTCCTGTCACGACGTTGATGACTCCTTTTGGAATGCCGGCTTCTTCAGCTAATTCAGCCATTTTTAAAGCTGTTATGGGAGTAAGGTTTGCCGGTTTAATGACGACTGTGCAGCCGACGGCAAGCGCTGGTGCCACTTTTCTTGTAATCATGGCTGCAGGAAAGTTCCAAGGCGTAATGACAGCTACAACTCCGACAGGCTGTTTAGTCACAAAAAGCCGCTTATTGGACACGGAAGCAGGAATCGTTTCGCCGTATACCCTTTTTCCTTCTTCGGCAAACCAAGATAAAAAGCCATTGGCATATGTCATTTCACCAAGAGCTTCTTTAAGGGGCTTTCCTTGCTCTTCAGTCATGATTTTTGCCAGTTCTTCTTTATGATCATCAATCAATCGATGCCACTTCCAAATTAGTTCAGCGCGTTCGTAGACTGAGAGTGCAGCCCAGCCCGTAAAGGCTTCATATGCGGCATCTGCAGCCTTCGCCGCTTCAGTTGCACCGCCTTTAGGTACGGTGGCAACGACTTCATCCGTTGCCGGGTTTCTCACTTCAATTTTATCCAATCCAAAATCCGACCACTCACCGTTAATAAATAATCCGTAATCCTTCATGATAAAACCTCCTAATTTGGTTAAATCCATCAAACTACTAAAACTTTAAACTTTATACTTTTACCTGTTACATAAAAGTATAAACACTTTTCAGTGATTCTGAAATTTATTTGATTGGCTATTTATAGAAAAATGGCTTTCATTGCTAGAAAGGGAGAAATACACAAAAAAGAGGTGCAAGTTGCACACCTCTTCATTCAAGGTTCAATTATTTTTCCGATGAGACAGCCACTTCACTCATATCACCTGAGATGGCTTGGTTTGGATTGAATTCACCTTCTGATTTAGAAATGACCACTGTAGCGACACTGTTACCGATTAGATTGGTGATGGCGCGTGCTTCTGACATGAAGCGGTCGACCCCAAGCAGTAATGCCATTCCTTCAACTGGAATCATTGGGAAGGCAGCTAATGTTGCAGCAAGTGTGATGAACCCGGATCCCGTTACACCGGCAGCACCTTTGGATGTTAACATCAAGATTCCTAGAAGGGTCAACTCCTGCCAGATGCTTAAATCGACACCATAGGCTTGGGCGATGAAAATCGCTGCCATGGATAAGTAGATGGATGTGCCATCAAGGTTGAAAGAATAACCGGTTGGGACAACCAAACCGACTACCGATTTTGAGCAACCGTATTTTTCGAGTTTTTTCATCACGCTTGGCAGGGCGGATTCCGATGAAGAAGTTCCTAAAACTAAGAGGATCTCTTCTTTTATATAGGCAATGAACTTGAAAATATTAAAGCCATACATTTTTGCAATCGAGCCAAGGATAAGAACGATGAAAAGTGCCATTGTGATATAAACACTGCCCATTAATTGTCCTAACGAGGTTAAAGAACCAAGGCCAAACTTACCGATTGTATAAGCCATTGCTCCAAATGCGGCCAATGGAGAAACTTTCATGATCATACCGACGATGCCGAAGAAAATGTCGGCAATATGCTGAAAGAAAGAAACGACTGGCTGCACTCTCGGTCCCATTGCCGCCATTGATAATCCGAATAATACGGCAAAGAATAGAATAGGGAGTAAGTCTCCGCCAGCCAGTGCGGCAACGGCATTATCAGGAATGATATTAGAAATGAAAGCAACGGCGCCATGTTCCGTTTCGGAAGCGGCTGTCGTATATTGTGATACATCTCCGCCCTCGACTGAATCGATGTTAAAGCCTTTACCAGGTCCCAGCAGATTGACCACGATGATTCCGATGGCAAGTGCGAAAGTGGTGACGATTTCAAAATAAAGCAGGGCCTTACCGCCGATGCGGCCAACCTTTTTCATATCACCCATACCGCCAATTCCGATTACGACGGTTAAGAAGATGATTGGTGCGATGACCATTTTAATCATTTTAATAAATAAATCAGCCAATATCTTCAGTTGTTCACCGAAAGCAGGGAAGAAGAAACCGACTGCTATACCCAGAATGATACCGATGATGACCTGAACTGTTAAATTTTTTAATATTTTCAAGGGGCATTCTCCTTTGTTATATGATAGCGCTTTCTTAACTTGATAATAGTGTAACAGAAGAAAGAATCAGATTATTCTTTTGGTGATATTGTTTTCTTTTTGTTCTTTTTGGTCTTGGGGATTTTGAATAACTGAAGAGGAATTAAAAGTGAAGATTAGGATATAGAGAGATTACTAAGCCGTAAAAAAATACCGGTGGAGCACCGGTATTGGCGAAAATCAATTTTCAAATGGTTTTATTAGTGCATATAGGGTTCCAATCACAGGAAGTTTCAAACCGACCTTGTCGGCTAGGCGCAGTGCACCGCCCTGTAAATGTTCCACTTCGAGGGTTAGGCCCTTCCGGCGGTCCTGATGCATCGAAGAGGTGGATTCATCAGGTAAGCCTGCCATGTTTTCCAACGCTTGAGCAATATTCTCCACAGTAATTCCGACGTCATAAGCATTTGCAAGCTCCTTCATTTCAACAAGGACCTTTTCTAGCAATCCATTGGTTTCCGGGTATCTCCGTATCGTGCCGATAGGGAGGTTCGATGCTGTTGTCACACCGGAAAATGCGGTGATGAACATGTATTTGATCCACATCCTGATCAATATGTTTTCCGTTCTGCTTACCTTCATGATAGCTGATCCCGCCGCCTGTTCGAATTCATCACAAATCTTTTTTTGTGACGGATGAAGCGTGCCATAGATTAAATCGTGATTTTCATTGGAGTGAATGACATGACCTTTTTCATCAAGGGTGGCGATGATGAAGGCACTTCCTCCCAAAACGGCTTCATCGCCCAGCGCCTCCTGTAAAATGGATATATGCTCCAATCCATTCAAAAGCGGGAGGACCTTTGCGCCCTTTTCAACAAGGACCTTTAAATCTGTAAGAGTGCCTTGCAGATGCTGGCCTTTTACGGCGAGAATCACGAGGTCGACCTTTTCGATATCATTTACATTCTCTGTGATATGAAGGTCGTTGAATTGGTAGTTTCCATGTGGGCTGGTTATGCTGATCCCGTTTTCCTTCAATTGTTCGGCGCGGTTTTTTCGGACAAGGTATTGAACATCCTGTCCGGCCTGCTGCAACCTGCCCCCAAAGTAGGAGCCGAGTGCCCCGGCCCCTATAATGACAATATTCAAAGCGCACACCTCTCTTTTGATTAAGATGTACTAATCATAACATTGACTGAAATTTCAGTAAATATTTCCGTTTGAAGGTCAACTGGTTGTTTAGATGTTTGTAAGAATGGGAAAAACAAAAGACCAGCCTGAAAACTTTCAGGCTGGTGCTTATCATTATTTATAGATTTTTACTTTAACGGTTTTTCTGCCCCAATTGATAGCTTTTGAGTGAGAAGAGTAGAAGACGTCAATTTTATTTCCTTTGATTGCGCCGCCTTTATCTGCCGCAATGGCATCCCCGTATCCTTCTACATGAACTTTTGTTCCTAGTGGAATGACCTTAGGGTCGACCGAGATGGCTTTTACGTTAGGGTTTTTCTTTAAGTTAAGACCAGATGCTGTAATCCCGCTGCAGCCTTTGCAGTTCGCAGTGTAAGCTGTTGCCTTCACCGTGATCGTTTTATATTTCTTGGATGATGATGTTGTTTTTGCTTTAGCTTTAGCAGAGGTCGATGTTTTCTTGACCTTTAAAACTTGTTTTGGATGGATGTTATCTTTTTTCAGGTTGTTCCAACTTTTGAGTTGATTGACTGTTATATTATGTTTATTGGCGATACCCCATAGTGTGTCGCCGCTTTTAACTTTGTATGTAGTAGTAGCAGCCGATGAAACTCCGGAAAAACTAAATACCAAAAAGAAAGCAGTGAATAGTGGAAGTAGTATTTTTTTCAAAATGAATAGTCTCCTTTGTTTTAAATCGTAGACTTAGAATAACAGGTCTTTATGACAATAATGTTTCGGTGGAATAGTAATTGTGTTACAAAAAGGTTTCCCTTGATAAATAAATGTAATATAAACTAGGTCAAAAGTACTTATCTGTTAAATGTGAATATATTATTTATTATGTCAGTATAAGCGTATTTTTGTTAAATAGTGTTGATGTAATGGCGTATCCTGTTTAATGAGGTAATATATGGATGTGAAATCCCTGGTTTTAAAGTCCTGTATATTTTGTAAAAAAACAACGTAATAATAGACGATTGAATGCTGTTTATTTTAGTGGGAGAGGATATTCGGAACATGAAAAAAGCCGACATCTATGTGATGCCGGCTCAAACTTAGACAAAATCGATGAAAATCGAGTTTGTCTAAGTTTTTTTGAGAGCTTGTTAAAATTCGAACATTGATTTCCACTCCAGGCACTCGCTTTCCGCGGGCGGTCCGGGAGCCTCCTCGGCGCCTTTGCGCCTGTGGGGTCTCCCTTGGACGCGCTTTTCCCGCAGGAGTCTCGCACCTTTCGTTTCAATCAACTTTGTTTTTAAAATGTAGATAGACTTCCTTTTGTCTATATGATGCCGGCTTTTTTCATGATTTGGATTAATGTAAAATAAATTCAGAAGCGAAATCGACCAGCATTTTTTGGTAGACTGCTACTGATTCAAGATTGACGCATTCCCTATCTCCATGCCAGTTCTCGCCTTTTGGTCCGAATTCAATCGCTGGGATATCATATGCCGCAAAAAAGACGGTATCTGCAGAGCCATGTTGTCCAAAAATGACAGCATCTTGCTTGGTGTTTCTTTCGATAATCGGTCGGAGCAAAGTGATGAATGGGTCTGATTCTTCGGTTTTTACAGGTTTACTGTACATATTAAGGTGAACATTATTTCCTGTCACACTTTCGATCTGAGCAATGATTTCTTCCATTGTTTGCGTAGGAAGATAGCGAATATCAAGACTTAGCAAACAAGCATCCGGTACCTTATTATAGACATCCCCGCCTTTTATTTTTGCTAGGTTAAGTGAAGGGGAAGAGTAAAGGGGAGTATGATCCCGGGTGAAAGGAAGTTCCTTTATTTTTTGATAGAGATCATAGGCCTTTTCAATTGCATTCACGCCTTCCCATGGACGGCTTCCGTGTGCAGATTTGCCGGATACTTCAATATCGAGACGAAGGGCACCCTTTGCCTGGAGTCCGATTCCCAGTTGCGTCGGTTCAGCACAGATTACAAAGTCCCCCCGATAACCATGTTTCGCTAAATATCCGGAACAGTTCAACCCGCCAATCTCTTCATCCGATACGATCTGTAGCTGGATTTTTAAACCTAAGTCCTTATCTTTCAGTTCGGTAAATGCACACATCATCCCTGCAACTCCAGCTTTCATATCGGCTGTTCCGCGTCCATATAAATTTCCTTCATGAACCTCAGGGAAGAATTGATCCGGCGTACCGCTGACAACATCGACATGGCCATTCCAAATTAGGGTTTTATCTCCGCTGCCAATCTCGCTAACAAGCATTTTATAACCGTTATTTACAATCACATTCACGGTAAGTCCTTGATCTTTAAGCCAGTCCGCACAGTAATCTACCGCTTGGTTGGCTCCTTCTTTCGATGAACTGTCGATAGATACTAAATCTTTAAGTAACTCGATGAGCAAAAAGAAAACCTCCTAAAAATATGCATACTACTATTATATATACCCTTTCTGAATAAGGGTTAACTCGAAAATATTTTCCTGTTAAATAACGTTTAGCACTTTCATCCCCTGGGGTATGTAAAGGGGGAGCGACAATTTACATTCTTTAAGGAGGATGATAGATATGGATAAACGTATAATTGGTGTATATGAAACTGGAGAAGAAGCCATAAAGGCTGTTGAGTCATTACAGGCCCAAGGGTATAATCGTGAAGATATTTCAGTGGTAGCTAAAGATAAAGAAGAATTAAATGCAGTGAATGAAGAAACGGGTACAAAAGTTGAAGAGGGGCTCGCAGCTGGTGCGGCGACTGGCGGTATTTTGGGCGGTGCTGCCGGATTATTGGCAGGTGTGGGTGCGTTGGCGATTCCGGGAATCGGGCCGGTACTGGCTGCAGGACCGCTTGCTGCAACATTAGCCGGAGCGGCTGTAGGCGCTGGAACAGGAGGATTGGCCGGTACATTAATCGGAATGGGCATACCTGAAGACGAAGCGAATCGTTATGAAGCGGATGTAAAGAGCGGCAAATTGCTTGTGTTAGTCGATTCGGATGCTAGAAAATCCAGTTCTTCTTACTCGGGAATAACCGAAACCGATGAAACGCTGACGAATGGCAGAAGAACTCTATAAGTCGTCATTTTAAAAAGGACGGATCCCTTAGGGGGCCGTCCTTTTTTTGATTAGAATGTGAATTTCTTTATTTCTTTGTGCATTTCCTGGGATAGGGCATCCAATTCACTAGCCAGGGCATTTAATTGTTCCATGGAAGCATTCGTTTGTTCTGCGGAAGCTGATACTTCTTCAGTTCCTGCCGCAGTTTCCTGACTGATTGAATTTAATTTTTCTGCATTGCCCGCCATCCGTGTGACCTCGTTTACCATATCGTTCATCATTTCTTTTATTTCGTCAAAATTGCTGAATGTGGTCGTGATGATGGATGCAATGTGACTGAAAGCATTTTCCGTATCCGTTACAGAAGTATCCTGAAGATGGATTTTTTGATTGACTTGATCAATCAAAAGAACGGTATTGGTTGTATCTGTTTGCATGGCTTGAATGATTTCGGAGATTTCTTTCAGTGATTTTTCCGTTTGTTCGGCCAATTTCTTCACTTCATCGGCAACAACTGCAAACCCTTTTCCGTGTTCACCAGCCCTCGCTGCTTCGATGGCAGCATTCAGGGCGAGTAAATTCGTTTGTCCTGCAATCCCGCTTATGGTTTTTACGATCGCACTGATATCATTGGATCGTGCATCCAATGATTAGACTGCCGTGCTCATCTTATTGGATATCTGGGACGTTTCATTGAATTGTTGTTTCAGGCCTTGTACTTGAGTGATTCCGTTTTCGGAAGCCTTGAACATATTTTCGGATTCCGTGGCCATTTTTCCCGTTTGCGCCTCAAGATCATTGATTTTGTCAGCCAATAGCTTTACGGCCATTTCGTTATTGTGCCCGACTTCGATTTGGTCTATGGCACCGGCTGCTATTTGTTCCATCGTCATGGCCACTTCGTTAGCTGCCGCCGAATTTTCATCGGCACTGGCCACTAGCGTCATGGAGGAATCCGATACTTTATCGGAAAGGTTGTTGACAACCCCTAACATATGACTCATATTCCTGGTCATTAAGCTGGTGTCTTCTGCAAGTTGGCCAATCTCATCTTTTCTGGAAATGGAATTCCAGGAGGTGAAATCGCCGTCAGCCATTTTCCGTATGGATTCCTGCAGCTTTTTAATGGGATTCGTTAAAGAACGGGTGATGAAGATGGCAGATAGTGCAGTGACGGTAAAGACAATCAATAGTGTGATGACATTATCGATTATCATCGGGCTTGCCCGGACTTTCACTTCATTTTCCTCCATTACCCCTGCTATTCTCCATCCGGTGGTAGGATTTGTGGCGTATCCGACGATTCGGCTTTGCCCTTCAAATTCCTCGATCATTGATCCGGATTCACCTTTCATTTTTTTGAAAATATTTTCCTTTGATATATCCTGTTGAATTTTTTCCTTGTCTGGATGTGTAACGAATGACCCTTTCTGATCCAGCAAAACCGTATAGCCCGTTTCGCCGAATTTCGTTTGATTGACCATCGTGATCACTGTATCGATGGAGATGTCGACACCTAGCACGCCTATTAATTCATCACGATCATCATATATGGCTTTTGCTGCCGTAATGACAAGTTCATTCGTAGCCTGATCAGTATAAGGTTCCGTCCAAATGGTCTTGTTTTTTTGTTTTAATGCGGATTGATACCAATCCCTCTGTCGTGGGTCGTAGTCAGCCGGCAATTCAGTTTCTGGGAATATAAGTGCTTTTCCATCCTTCTCTGTGCCGAGATATATACCATTTATTTCAGAGTTACTGGTTTGCGTATAAGAAAATTCATCCATTATGGATTCGAGGTTCTTATCATAAGAAATCATAATAGGATATTTACTGAATCTATCCAATTGGTTTTCCGTTTTTTGAAAGAAGGTCTCGAAAGAATCGTTCATTGACTTGACTTGTTCTTCCGTCGATCCGGTAATTTCCTGGGTCGTCAACTCGATACTATTTTTATAGCTCATGTAGGAAATGGCCATTCCGCTTATCATGATCAAAGCTAAAAAGGGAATCAATATTTGTTTTTTTAGCGAATTAAAATACCAGTCTGTCAGTCTTTTCATCTTTAAAATTCTCCTTATATACTTCTAATTAATTTTGACTTCTATTTGATATTTCGGTCTTCTTTCGCTTTTTTTGAAGGGACAAGTTAGAAAATTCCAATATTAATTTTGTCGTGAAGTGCAAAGGTGGGAAGGGGGTGGAATATAGTGGATAAAAAAAGAGCTGACTGCCATGGTCAACTCTTTCATTCATTGAATACTATTCGAATTGGATATTTTTTGTCCTGTCCATATACCATGTGTAAAATTCGTCTGCATATTCAACGGATACATCTTGGAGCTTTGTATGGTGTACAGGCTTGGAGCGGTTGATCGTTTCAATTGTGGCAAGCCCGAAAAGCTTTTGCAGCTTCGAACGTTCCACCTCAATTTGAATGACCTTGCTTCTTTTGGTAATGAATAGTGATGTTTCCAAACTTCCGGATTTGAACTGAATGAACTCATCATTTAACAAGTAACGGCTATTTTTGTAATCCATTATTCTCAATATATAAATGAGGACGAGTAGAATCAGCGAGATATACCATAGGGAGGGTTTGAAATAATAAATCGCCAATGTTGTGAGAATCCAGAAAAAGCTGGGCCGCAGCATTCGGATTTTGAAGGCCTGTTTCGATAGTGACCTCATTGATCGTTCCACTTTGTAAGCGGGTAAAATCTCTTCTACCATCCCATATGCCCGTTCAATTGATAAAAAAGGATAGAGGGTGTTCGTTTCCAGCTCTTCATCACCGGTGCTTCCTGCACTGATCAGTTTCACTTCTGCCAACCCCAGCACTCTTTTAATGATTGTTTGGGTGATTTCGACTGCTTGTACCTTTTCTTTCCGAATGGAAAAAGCAGATTCGTCCAGTACACCTTTCTTGATATATATGCGCTCGTGATCGGATGAAATTTCATATTTTCCATATCTAACGAATGTGGAAACGATTCCGAAGGCAACGGCGACACATATGAGGCCTGCAATAACGATGGTAATGATCCACCATGTATCCAATAACTTGGCAAGAAACCCTTCGGCGTTCTCCAAATCGATAAAATCATCGAGTGTATTATATAACGTAGCCAATATCGGGATAAGAGCCAGGAAACTGAGTGATGTAAAGGAAGCTTTCAGCACATCATGTTTGCTTGGAGTGAAATGGATCGTTTTTTCAATGGCTGGTTCCATATCCTCAGCAATTCGTTCTTCGGGAATATCATTAACCGGAATTTCCTGTTTTGAAGCATATTCCCCCTCAAGCCGTTCGGCCTCTTTTCGGGAAATCATCTCGAAAGGTACGCTACCCTGATCACCAGTCATCCCCGTTTCGAATGTTAAAGAGGTCAATCTGAAAATCTTATGAAATAACGTCGTGCGTTGCTGGACATTCTGAACCTTATGAAGCGGGACAGTTCGATACGATTTCGAGACAAGCCCTGAAGTAATGTATAAGGTACCTTCTTTGATTTGGTATTTGTATGTATACCATTTAAGGATGACAGAAATGACTTTCCAAACCAAATAAACTAGAAAGCCGATTTGGAGTACCTTCATATACATCTTTTCAGAACCGAAATTCAGGACATAAAGCATGATTATGAAAAATACATTTCCTTTCAGCAATTTCCAAAATTCGAAAGGGATTTTGATAGGGTGTAATCGTTTTGCGTGTTCTTCCATCATTAATCCACTTCCTTAATTTTTGCGAAATGGGCAATTTTATCTCGTAATTCATACGCCTCTTTCTCGGGGATGGCTGGTATGTCATGAGAGTCGCCCATTGTTCCGATGCTTAGGGAATAAAGGTTGTATTTTCGCAAAAACGGTCCTTGGTTCAATTTGACGGATTGAACCTTCGTCATCGGAATGAGTTCATGCGTTTCACTCCAGGCTCCCCGTTTTGTTTGAATGAATTCTTCGTTCACGTCGTAACGCCAATACTTTTGCAAAAGTATCGGTTCAATGAAGATGGACCAGATAGCATGGAAAAAAGATAATACGATAAGTCCGTTTAAAATCCATCCAATCCATTCTTTCCAAGTGAAATAATCATCAACAAATAATAGGATGCCAAGGACGGCGAGGATAATGAGATTGGTAATGGCTTCAGTCATCCGCCACACCTTCACTGATTCTTTGGATATTTTCTTCGTTGGTGGCTGTATCTTGGAATACATATATTCACTCCTTACTATGTCTTTATACTTATACGGATTATCTTGCAAAAAAGTTCCCTATTAAAGGTATATGTATAGAAATTATGCAGCCGCATACCATGGAGTGGCGGGCGAATAATCCTGCAGTTTCCCGAGTATGTATAAATAAGGAGTTTTCTAGTGGATCTTTTCTTTTTATATGACCGAATAATGGACAAGATAGAAGTGGTGAGTTTCTAGAGTGGGAGTGATAGGTTTGACGTATAAAAGGAAGTTGAGTTTTATATTCTTCCTGTTTTTGATTTGTTTTTTTAATGGAGAATCGATGCAGGCTGCGAATGATGATGGAAACCTAGGGCAGGAAATTCAACGAATATTGGAGCAATCGCCAGGATTGGCTGGGGCGTTGACGGGAATTTCCATCCGTTCAGCTGAAACGGGGGAAATGATTTATGAACGGGGATCGCAAACGAGATTGCGGCCTGCTTCGAATCTTAAGCTTTTGACAGCAGCAGCTGCGTTGGAAACTTTAGGGGAAGATCATGCTTTTCAAACGGAACTATACATAAAAGGAGTGCAGGTTGGCCAAGTTCTGCAGGGCAATGTATACCTGAAGGGAAAAGGGGATCCCACATTATTGGAAAAGGATTTTGATGAGCTGGCAGCTTCACTGAAGCAAAGGCACGTTAAGTTCGTTCATGGGGATCTTATAGGGGACGATTCTTGGTATGATGATGTTCGTTATTCCCAAGACTTGGTTTGGAGCGATGAACAGGAATATTACGGTGCAGCCGTTTCGGCTTTAACTGCTTCCCCGAATGAAGATTACGATACCGGTACCGTCATCGTGGAGATAGCCCCTGGGGAAAAGGTTGGAAAGAGGGCAACGGTAAAGCTGGAGCCTGAAACCGATCACGTGAAGGTCATCAACAAAACGAAAACTGTATTGGCAGATGCTAATAATAAAATTGAAATCGAACGGTCTCATGGCACACAAGTCATTACGGTCACCGGGACCATTCCGGAAGATGCCGGGGTGACCAAAGAGTGGATCTCGGTGGAAGATCCCACAGAATATGCCTTGAGCCTATTTGAAAAATCAATGAAGAAACATGGAATTAAAGTGTTGGGAAAAAGGAAAAAAAAGAAAACGCCAGTAGGAGCGGACATGATTGCCACTCATCAGTCCATGCCGCTTTCACAGCTGCTTATTCCTTTCATGAAATTGAGCAATAACAGCCATGCCGAGGTGTTGGTGAAGGAAATGGGCAAAGAGGCAGAGGGGGAGGGAAGCTGGAAGGATGGTTTGAAGGTTGCTCGAAATCAGCTGAAGAGCATGGGTCTTGATATGCAAACGATCATGATGCGTGATGGGTCTGGAATTTCCCAAGTCAATATGATTCCAGCGAATGAAATAACGAAGCTGCTGTATGCCATTCAGGAAAAAACGTGGTTTCCTGCTTACTTGAATGCTTTACCGATTGCAGGCAACGAAAATCGGATGGTGGGCGGTACGCTTAGAAAGAGGATGAAAGGGACACTTGCAGCCGGGAATGTCCGCGCGAAAACAGGGACAATTTCAGGTACGAGCTCCTTATCAGGTTATGTGACGACCAAAAGAGGGGAAAAAATCATATTTTCAATCATCCTTAATAATTTTGTAGAAGAAAAAGGCATTACGGCAATCCAGGATAAGATAGCCGTAATGCTCGCAGAACAGGAAAACCTATTGGGAAGCGGCCATTAGTATCCATGGAAAGCTAAGTTGAAGTTCAGGATCTGCGAGGAAAAGCCAAATCATTTTCTTCGGCAAGTCCGAATTGGCAGCATAATGCCGATAAGCCATTTTATTTGCTGACCCGATCAGGTTTCGATCGCAGATCCGAATGGCGTATTCAAATCGATGGTCATTATATAACATTGCATCAAGTCGGCATTCGAACCTTCGAAGGCCTTTCTCCGATATATATATGTCTATAACAAGAAGTTTTCAAGTCCGTTACATGGAAAGTCCTAGCCGTTTGATCGTAGACAGTTTCTCCATGAAGTGGAGGGAAAGGGGCCTTTCCTTCTCTGTTTCTTTAACAGACATGAAGCTGGGGGCAAATTGGATTTTATTCAATGCCAGCACCTTCAGCTTATTTTTTTAAATTATCCCCTCAAGGAAGGAGTTTAAGGGAGGATTAATAGAAATAAGTAGTATAGGGGGGAATGCTTATAAACTTTCCAACACTCAATGGACAGTATACGATCAGCAGTCTTATAGCTGAAATTCACGAAATTTCCAAAAAACGCTCACTCTATATATTGGCCATAGATGGCCGGGGCGGATCTGGAAAAAGTACACTCGCTGCCCGTATCCAAGCAGAATGTCCAGGTAGCGTGGCCGTTCATATGGATGATTTTTATTTGCCGTCATCGGAAAGGGTTCAACTGTCTCCATCCCAAAAGCCTATCGGGGCGGATTATGATTGGGAACGGGTTTGTAACCAAATCCTAAAACCGCTTACAAAGGGGAAAGAAGCAAGATATCAAAGGTATGATTGGGAAACGGACACTATGGCCGAATGGCATGAAGTTCCTGCTGGGGGCCTTGTCATTATAGAAGGAACGTATTCTATCCGTAAAGAATTGGCAGGGTACCATGATTTCACGATTTGGGTGGAATGTCCCCGTGATCAGCGTTTGAAACGTGGCCTTGAGCGGGATGGTGAAGATGCGCGTCAAATGTGGGAGGATAATTGGATGGTTCATGAAGATCTCTATGTGGGTGTGCAAAGGCCTCAAGAAAGAGCGGATCTTGTTGTGGACGGAATGAGCTGAGCCAGAGGATATTTTAATTGTAAGGGTTTACCTATAAAATATATTGTATGTTTAGATGAATTTCCGGGGAGCCGGAAACAGGGGGGAAACTATGTTTACTAATGAAGAACAAGCTGCCGTATATAAAGCCATTTATAACCGCAGGGATATCAGGAGTTTTTTACCAAAGCCCATTTCAAAGGATATACTCCGCAGAATTTTGGATGCTGCACATCATGCGCCGTCTGTAGGATTCATGCAGCCTTGGAGTTTCATCGTGATTTCGTCTCAGGAAACCAAGGACAGTTTGGCATGGGCAGCGGATAAAGAAAGAAGGGCCCTCGCTATTCATTATGAAGGAGGTAAAGAAAATAAGTTTCTTAGTTTGAAAGTGGAAGGGTTAAAAGAAGCACCATATACCATTTGTGTTACATGCGACCCGACACGGGGAGGCTCCCATGTTTTAGGGAGGAACTCCATTCCGGAAACCGATATCCTATCCACTGCCTGCGCCATTCAAAATATGTGGCTGGCTGCCTATGCGGAAGGATTGGCAATGGGATGGGTAAGCTTTTACAAGAAAAATGATATTCGTGATATTTTGGAGATTCCGCCGCATATAGAACCTGTTGCACTCCTGTCGATTGGCTATACGGATCAATATCCGGATAAACCCATTCTTGAACTTGCCAATTGGGAAAAAAGAAGGCTGATGGATGAACTTATTTTCGAGGATAAATGGGGGAATAAATAAACCGATATATTATGACTCCAAAACTGTTTATTAAGCCCCTGGTTCAGGGGTGGAAAATATAGAAGGCTCTTACAATAGATACTCCATTGTAAGAGTCTTTTTAAAAATTCGGTTTGATTTTAAAATCTGCGCCGTTTTGAAGATCCCGGTATACCGAGGTCTTCACGGTATTTTGCAATAGTGCGGCGGGAGATCTTCGTCCCTTCATTTTCGAATATTTGACAAAGCTTCTGATCTGAAAAAGGCTTTATTTTATCTTCATCGGCAATCAGGACCTTTATTTTTTCTTTGATGGTGGTCGATGATTCGGTTGCTGGGCTGTTCACGCGGTGTAACCCTCTAGTAAAGAAGTTCCTTAGTTTAAAGAGGCCATGCGGCGTCTGGATATATTTATTGCTCGTCGCCCTGCTGATCGTTGATTCATGAAGCTGAAGTTTTTCCGAAATGTCCTTCAGTGTCATAGGTTTTAATCCCGTAATTCCCTTCATGAAAAACTCATGCTGCTCCTCTACGATTGACGCGGTCACTTTGTAAAGCGTCATTTGCCTTTGTTCGAGCCCTTTTAACAGTAATTGGGCATCATTTATGTGCCCTTTTATATAATCTTTAGCTGGATTTACAGAATGGATGGCGACGTGGTTCTTGTAGTAAGGATTGATGGAAAGTTTAGGTTTACAGCTATCGTTGACCGTTATCAGAAAACCTTCTTTATCTTTTTCCACGTAAACGTCCGGAACGATGTAATGAGTCATATCATCGGAAAAGTGACTGACAGGACGCGGGTTTAACGTACGGATGAAATCCGAGGCCTCTTGTACTTCCTGAACGGTCACTTGGTGAAGGGCGGCAATTTTCCTGTAGCGTTTTTCTGCTAAATCTTCTAAGTGCTTTTTAACGATCTTATACGCCAATTCATTGTGATTCTCATGCTCACGCAGCTGAATGAGTAAACAATCGGTCAGATCTTTAGCACCGACTCCAATTGGGTCAAGGGATTGCAATATTTGAATCATATTTTCGATTTCTTCCACGGGTACGGAAAAATGCGAAGCAGTCCAATGGACATCCAATTCTAGAAATCCATAATCATTTAAGTTTCCAATCAAAAATTGGAGAATCTTCTTTTCAAATGCATTCAATGAACTTAGTAAACTCAATTGTTCCAGTAAATGCCTTTCAAGTGTTTCTGTGCTGACTGAATGATTGTTGATAGGGTTGTAATCATTGTCTCCGTTGAAACCTTTACTTTTAGAGGAAGAACCACGTATCTGAGAATTTATTTTAGTATGAATACTTAGTGATGCGAGGGGTTCTTTAAAGCTAATTTCGAGAACGGGATTTTCGTAAGCCTGCCGGTTCAGGAAATCTATCAGTTCATGGGTGGAATATTGAAGGATATTGATCGATTGCTGTAATTCAGGGGTTAATGACAACTTCAAGGTTTGTTTTTGGTACAGTTCAAATCCTACCTGCATATATATCAACTTCTTTCATTTAGATTAACATAGCGGCTCAAAATTAATGAAAAAATATTAACATGATAATAATACAAATCTTCCGAAAATTCAACATTATGTGTCAGGTTTTGTAACATCAAATAGAAATAAAGAGGGGGATTCGAAAAAATGCTTGTCATTCAGTAGTTAATCTAATGAATGGGAGTTGATTGATTCGAATGTGAATCAAATGATTTATATGTGAATCAACACGTGCTTCTATTGATTTATATATGAATCATTTTAACTTGAATACCTTTAATATAAGGCTCATATAATTTGGCATGCTTCTTGCTACATCTATAAATATAAAAATAAACTAGCTTGAAAAAATCCATTACATGAGAAGGGTGTTTTTTACATGATTAAAGAGACTACGAGTATTCAGGAATTAATCGATTTGGATAAAAAGCATTTTATTCATCCGACTACTGCAATCGAACAACAGCAGGCAGATGGTCCAAGTTTCATCTTTAAGGAAGGAAAGGGAATATATCTTACGGATGTCACGGGCAGGACTGTCATTGATGGCATGGCTTCACTTTGGAATGTGAATATTGGACATGGACAAGAAGAGATGGCTGAAGTCGCGAAGGAACAAATGGCCAAATTAGCTTTCACATCAAGTTTCGCCACTTTCAGCAATGAGCCGGCAATCCGTTTGGCGGCCAAAATCGCATCCATCGCGCCTGGGGATTTGAATGCAGTTTTCTTCACTTCAGGTGGATCGGAGTCGAATGATACAGCGATCAAACTTGCTCGTCATTACTGGCTTTTGAAAGGGCAGCCTAATCGTCAAAAAATCATTTCCCGCTCGAAATCCTATCATGGAGTGGCAATGGGAGCTACAAGTGCGACTGGCCTGAAGCCGTTCCGGGATTTCACGAATTCAATCGCACCTGATTTTTATCATGTGGACGGTTCCTCCATCGAGGAGTTGCGTAAGGTCATAGAACAGGAAGGACCGGAAACGATTGCGGCATTTATCGCTGAACCGATTCAAGGGGCCGGTGGCGTGAACCTTCCTCCTGAAGGCTATTTTAAGGAAGTAAGGGAAATTTGTGATGAATACGGCATTTTGATGGTGACGGATGAAGTCATTACAGGTTTCGGAAGAACAGGGACTTATTTTGGGATTGAACACTTTGGTGTTGTGCCTGATATGATGTGCTTTGCAAAAGGTGTGACGAGTGGATATGCACAGTTAGGCGGGGTCGTCCTGAATGATAAGATGCATCAGGATTTCATTGCCCTATCAAAAGGTACGCTTTTACACGGCTACACATACAGTGGCCATCCGATGGCATGTGCGGTTGCTTTGAAAAATATTGAAATAATTGAACGTGAAAACCTTATAGAAAACTCGAAACAGCGTGGTGAAGAGTTGCTTGCCGGATTTAAGAAGCTCCAAAGCAAACATCCGATTGTTGGTGATGTGAGGGCACTTGGACTAATTGGAGGCATCTCCATCATAAAGGACAAACAAACAGGTGAAGGCTTTGAGACACAGCTTGCTCCAAGACTTGTTGCCGAAGCTGCGAAGAATGGTTTGATTTGCCGTTCAGTTACGTTTGATCAAGATACACTCGTATTCGCACCGCCTTTAATCATTACTAAAGCAGAAGTCGAAAGAATGATTGAAATCCTTGATGAGACATTTACTGCAGTCGAAAAAGAAATTTTATAAGAGGTGAAAGTGATGGTCATGACGGAAACGCTGAAAAAGAAATTATACATTAATGGTAAATGGCAAGAAGCTGAAAAGTTCACGACACTAAAGTCCCCTTATAGCGGGGAAGTTCTAGCGGAGATTCCCTCGGCAAGTCTTGAAGATGTCGAGTTGGCCATAGAATCAGCCTATCAGGCTAGAAAAACGATGGCAGCTTTACCTAGTCACAAACGCGCCGCCATACTTGAAAAGCTTGCGAGCCTTTTGGAAAGCCGCAAAGATGAGGCAGCTGAAATTATTGCAAAAGAGGCAGCGAAACCGATTAAAACGGCAATGGTTGAAGTATCCCGGACGATTGCCACATATAAATTTGCAGCAGAGGAAGCAAAAAGGATTCATGGAGAAACATTGACCATGGATGCCACAGCTGACGGAGAAGGAAGGATAGGATACACGGTCCGTGAGCCTCTAGGCGTTGTGGGTGCGATTACGCCATTTAATTTTCCGATGAACCTGGTTGCCCATAAAGTGGGCCCGGCCATTGCTGCCGGAAATACACTCGTCCTGAAACCTGCGAGCCAAACACCGCTATCTTCACTGTTTCTTGCTGAATTATTGGCCGAAACGGATTTGCCGGCAGGTGCGTTTAATTTAGTTACCGGAAGCGGTTCGGTAATCGGTGATAAATTAGTCACCGATTCACGGGTGAAGAGCATCTCATTTACTGGAAGTCCAGCTGTAGGAATCGGGATCCGTAATAAGGCCGGGTTAAAGAAGGTGAGTCTTGAACTAGGTTCGAATGCGGCTGTCATCGTGGATAAAGGGATCGATATCGATAAAATCATCCAACGCTGTGTATCGGCAGCATTCGCTTTTCAAGGGCAGGTCTGCATTTCCTTGCAGCGCGCTTATGTTCATGAAGAGGTGTATGATGAGTTCGTCAAAAAATTCACGGAAACAACGAATGGCTTGAAACTGGGAGATTCCTTGGACCCATCTGTGGATATTTCAGCATTGATCAGCGCCGGGGATGTACAGCGAAGCCTGGATTGGATCGGTGAAGCTAAACAACACGGTGCGATAGTTGCAGCAGGAGGTAAATCTGAAGGAAATATCCTGCATCCCACTGTGTTGCTGGAAGTGGATGCAATGCTTAAGGTATCTTGTCAGGAAGTCTTCGCTCCAATTGTTTTGATCAATAAGGTTTCTTCCGTTGAGGAAGCGATTGACTTGGTCAATGATTCCGAATTCGGATTGCAGGCCGGGATATACACGGAAAATATCAATCTGGCTCTTTCTGCCGCAGAAAAATTGGAAGTCGGCGGTGTTATCATTAATGATATCCCAACTTACCGTGTTGACAACATGCCATATGGCGGAGTCAAAAAAAGCGGGACTGGGCGCGAAGGGTTGAAATATGCCATTGAAGAAATGACGGAAATGAAATTGGTCATTATTAATCGGAATTAATCAGAAAAGAGGTGAGCAGCTGCTCATCTCTTTTTTCTATGAAACTAGCAAGAGTTTTGTCTATGGGTTATGCAAAAATGAATAGGTAATTCACGGCTGAATTTAAATGTGGGCGGAATGGGCAAAAAACCGTGAGTTACCTAAAATTTCAAACTGGCATGAATCTTGCTCATATTTTATATATAGGTAGATAACTTAAAACAGAGGAGGAAATTACATGCAGGAAACTTTGCAAAATAATACGAAAAAAGAAGGAACGGGAGCATTGGACTTAAAGATGTTCATCAATGGGGAATGGGTGAATTCGACTTCAGGTGAGAAGAGGGATGTATTGAATCCGGCCACGGGGGAAGTTATTGCAAAAGCAGCGGAAGGAACACAGGAAGATGTGGATGCAGCGGTCGAGGCAGCAAAATATGCTTTCTATGAAGGTGGTTGGTGGGGAACTCCTGCCGTCGAAAGAGCTCGCATTTTATTCAAAATAGCCGACAAAATAGAAGAAAAAGCTGAAGAACTAGCTGCGTTGGAAACATTGGATAATGGGAAACCATTGCGTGAAGCTCGTTTTGATATAGCTGATTCGGCAGCATGTTTTAGATATTATGCAGGATTGGCCACAAAACCGACAGGTCAGACTTTTGAAGTTCCTGACGGCCAGCAATCGATGGTCGTAAGGGAACCGATCGGTGTATGCGGGCAGATCGTTCCTTGGAATTTCCCGCTAATGATGTCAGCCTGGAAACTCGCTCCGGCGCTTGCTGCAGGAAATTCCGTTGTGTTCAAACCATCTGAGATCACTCCGGTGACGGCGGTCAAACTATTTGAAATCATGGATGAGGTAGGATTGCCAAAAGGTGTCGCGAACCTTGTGTTAGGAGCGGGGCCAGTTGTCGGACAAGCCATTGCAGAGCATGAGGAAATCGATAAAGTAGCCTTTACAGGAGGCACGGCAACAGGACGTAAGATCATGGAGGCTTCGCTGGGTAACCTAAAGAAAGTCACATTGGAGCTCGGCGGCAAATCGCCTAATATCGTATTTGCGGATTCTGACTTTGAGACTGCTGTTGATTATGCTCTATACGGGATTTTCTGTAATCAAGGACAAGTGTGCTCAGCAGGCTCCCGTTTACTATTGGAAGAGTCCATTTACGATCAGTTCATTGCAAGTCTTACGGCGAAGGCGAAAAAAATCAAAGTAGGTTCAGGTTCTGATGAAAACAGCCAGATGGGACCTATCGTTTCAGAAGCCCATATGAACAAAATATTATCTTATATCCAAATCGGAAAAGAAGAAGGTGCCAAATTAATCGTCGGTGGAAATCGAATTAAAGAAGAAGGCATGGATAAAGGTTACTTTGTCGAACCTACTATTTTTGTTGATACGACACCGGATATGCGGATTGTGCAGGAAGAAATTTTTGGACCGGTGCTCGTCGTTCAAAAATTCAAGGATGAAGCGGAAGCTCTGCGACTTGCCAATGATACGAAATATGGTTTAGCGGGAGCGGTGTTCACGAATGATATCTCAAAAGCGTACCGTGTCATTAAAAAAGTGCGTGCCGGCATCACGTGGATAAACTCATATCATCCGACTTACAACGAAGCTCCTTGGGGAGGGTTCAAGCAAAGTGGAAATGGACGCGAACTGGGAACTTTCGGTTACGAAGCTTACACCGAAGTGAAGCAAATCAATAATAACTTGGATATCCAGCCAACTGGCTGGTTTGATGAAGAGTAAATAGCTTGACGAAAAAAGGCTGTTCCTGGCGGAACAGCCTTTTTATATGGAATCGCAGATATAATTCGAGAATCGCAGATATAATCCGAGAATCGCAGATATAATTCGAGAATCGCAGATATAATTCGAGAATCGCAGATATAATTCGAGAATCGCAGATATAATCCGAAAATCGCAGATATAATCCGAAAACCGCAGATATATTCAAAGATTGCTAAACATTTCTATACTTTTGTTGGACTTTTTCAAGGTCAACCCGTCCTGAAAAGAAAACGGCGCCATTACCCATATCCGCGAGGCGATCTGGGGTAAGGGAATTGATGTGTTGCTTTGTTTTTGGCGTATTCTGCCACAAGCCTTGGCTGACAAGAACGCCTGGTAACACATTTTCACCGGGAGCAGCGGTAAGTAAACATTCACCGCGACCGTTCCAGATTCTAACCATATCTCCGGCGGCTATTCCCATTGTTTTGGCATCGGCGGCATTCATGTGCAGTTTCGGTTCCTTTTCCATGGAGATATGTTTGGCATTATTTGAAAAGGTTGAATTCAAGAAATTGTGATTAGGTGCCGGAATGAATAAAAATGGCAGGTCACTGTCTTTTATGATTGGCGTATATGTGGGCAATGGCTCGTATCCATCCCGCTTCATCCGTTCGGAATAAAGTTCGATTTTACCGCTTGGTGTCGGGAGTTTGCCTGGGAACATCGGCTGCATTTTGGCTTTGACAAATTGATTCCTTGAAAGGGAGTCATAGGTGATGCCTTCCAAATGCGGGTTGTCGGGAAAATCCAGAGCCTGCCGTATCATATCTTCCTCTGAATCTCTAAATGCTTGTTCCCCAAATCCCATCCCAGCAGCCAACAGTTTGAACAATTCAACATTCGATTTCGATTCGCCATATTTTTCGACTACAGGTTTTTGTATTTGGACGTAATTATGCCAATATGAATTATAAAAATCCTCCGTTTCATAAGATGACGTGGCAGGTAGGACGAGGTCGGCAAACATGGCCGTTTCGGTTAAGAATAGATCATGGACCACTGTGAATAGATCTTCCCGCATTAGACCTTCCTGCACCTTATTTGCATTCGGAGCGACAAGTGCTGGGTTGGAGCCGTATACAAACATGGAGCGAATCGGGTTTTCTTTTTCCATTAGAGCTTGGCCGATTTGGTTCATATTAATGGTCCGGGTAGCTTTATTTCGCAATAAATCAGGACGTCTTAAGGCATTTATATTAAAGGCCAGATATCCTGAATTCCCTTTGATGGCTCCGCCGCCTTCCTCCATCCATTGGCCGGTAAGGGCAGGCAGGCAGGCAATGGTACGTACCGCCATGCCTCCATTGTCATGGTGCTGCAGGCCATTGCCTATCCGAACGAATGATGGGCTTGTAGTGCCATACATCCTGGCAAGTTCATATAAGTCATCAATGGGAACGCCAGTTATCGCGGAGACGGTCGCAGGGTCATATTGGCGGACATGTTCGCGCAATTCAGCAGCACCCACTGTGTATTCATCGAGAAAAGGCTGGTCGACTAGATTCTCGGCATATAGAATATGCATTAACCCGAGGGCAAGTGCACTATCGGTGCCGGGCAGAATCGGAATGAACCAATCTGCCCACTTGCCGGTTTGGTTTTTATGAACGTCAATGACAACTACTTTGGCCCCGTTTTTTCGGGCTTGCTGGGCAAGTGTCACTTGATGCATATTAGTGCTCACAGCGTTGATGCCCCACATAATGAATAGCTTGGTATGGATCGTTTCTTCTGGATCGATGCCGAATGAACCACCCATTGTATAGCTGTATCCGACTGAGCCTGCCGCATTACAGATGGAACGCTCGAGCATGCTTGCACCGAGTTTGTGGAAAAAGCGGCGATCCATCCCTTCGGCGCTGAGGTTGCCCATGTTTCCGTAAAAGCTGTAAGGAAGTATGCTTTCCGGTCCATGCATTTCGATCAAGTCTTTCCATTTGGAAGTGATTGTGTCAATGGCCTCTTCCCAGCTGATTGGAACGAAATTCCCTTTTCCTTTCGGACCAATGCGCTTTAATGGCTGTTTTAAGCGATTGGGGTCATATAGGCGGGCAGTCATGTTGCGGACTTTGTTGCAAATATTCCCTTTTGTGACTGGATGATCAGGGTCTCCTTGAACTTTAATGATTTTCCCATCTTTTTTGTGCAGCAGTAAACCGCATTGATCAGGACAGTCAAGAGAACAAACAGAGGGAAAGACTCCATCTGGCTGATTGATATAGGATTGCATGGCGCATTCCTCCTAAATGATTTATTCTAATAAAATGAATTTTCTTACTTATATTGAAAGTGAAATCGTTGAAAGGTGCAAGAACTTCTTAACATATGTTTTTTTTTCTGATAAGCTTACAAGATGAAAATTAACCTATAAATAGGAGGATTCATTTTTGGAATATGGAATTATAATATCAATTGCAATATACATGGCAGGTATGCTTTTAATTGGTTATTTGGCCTATCGGAAAACGGCTAACTTAACCGATTACATGCTTGGCGGCCGGAACTTGGGCCCGGCTGTAACGGCATTGAGTGCAGGGGCTTCCGATATGAGTGGCTGGCTGTTGATGGGTCTTCCTGGTGCGATGTACATAAGCGGGTTGAGTGCTGGCTGGATTGTCATCGGCCTGTGTGCTGGCTCTTATTTAAACTGGTTATTCGTGGCACCAAGACTTCGGACATATACGGAAATTGCCGGCAATTCGATTACGATTCCCGACTTTTTGGGAAATCGGTTTAAAGATGGCTCCCGGGTCTTAAAAGTGGTATCAGCATCGGTCATTTTAATTTTCTTCACCTTTTATACCTCTTCAGGCATGGTAGCAGGCGGTGAGCTTTTCCGTACGGCTTTCAATTTAGATTACCGGTGGGGTATCTGGCTGACGGCGAGCGTTGTTATTCTTTATACATTATTTGGCGGATTCCTGGCTGTCAGCTGGACGGACTTCGTACAAGGTACAATCATGTTCATTGCCTTAATTCTAGTACCAGTTGTCACGATTGTAAATATTGGAGGCTGGGATCCTACCTTCAATGAAATAAAATCGATTAACCCGAATTTATTGCATGTTTTTGAAGGAACATCAACCATTGGCATCATATCTCTTCTGGCATGGGGGCTTGGTTATTTCGGGCAGCCTCATATAATCGTTCGATTCATGGCGGTCTCATCTGTTAAAGAATTGAAAAGTGCACGGCGTATCGGTATGGGATGGATGATTTTTGCTATCGTCGGAGCGATGTTCACCGGATTGGTGGGGATAGCATATTTTAACCTGACAAATAGTCCTTTAGGGGAAAGAAATGCTGAGTCCGTATTCATCATTTTAGCTAAAGAACTGTTTCCTTCTTTAATTACAGGCTTCTTGTTGGCTGCGATTTTAGCAGCGGTCATGAGTACGATTGCATCACAGCTGTTAGTATCGGCAAGTGCTCTGACAGATGATTTCTATAAGCAGTTCATACGGCCGAATGCATCTGATAAGGAATTAGTGCTGGTAGGTCGGTTTGGCGTATTGGCTATATCTGCCGTTGCCCTATTATTGGCTTTTAATCCAAGCGGTACGATCCTTAAATTGGTTGGTTATGCATGGGCTGGTTTTGGTGCGGCATTCGGTCCTGTCATTCTGTTAAGCCTGTACTGGAAACGGATGACGAAATGGGGAGCCTTGGCGGGAATGATTGTCGGTACGGCAACCGTGATCGTCTGGGATATGATCGATAAGTTTGCTGAAATATACGAAATCATTCCTGGTTTCATCGCTGGTTCAATAGCGGTTGTCGTTTTCAGCTTATTAACGCCCAAGCCTACAAAAGATATAGAAGAAGAATTCAATCAAGCCATTAAAGACCTTTCTTGATTTATTGAACGTCCAGTTAAACTGCTGCTGGATTTTTTAACGATATAAAACAATGAATGCAATATATATGGTACAATATCGATAGAGTCCTTATGTTGAAAACATGAGGGCTTTTTTTGAGTGATTTGGGAATAATAAACCAAAAAACAATGCAAAGGAAAAAAAATGAACCAATCTCATAAAATTGCATGTAAAGTGGCTTTTATATATATATTCTTTGGGGTCTTATGGATTATCGTTACGGATTACATCTCTATGACACAGGCGAGGGAAGATGTTCAAATATATGCAATGTTTCAACATTCCAAAGGGTGGATGTTCATATTCATAACCGGGCTTTTCCTATACTTCATAATCAGGTATTGGACGGGGAAGATGTTGAGGTCCCAACAGGAATTCATTCTTAAGGATGAACAGTATCGGTCGCTGTTCAAGCATAACCCGGATTGTGTCCTTGAGCTGAATCTCGAAGGAAATGTTGTTTCGATAAACCCGGAAGCCGAAAAACTGTTAGGTCATAATAGTGACAATTCGAAAGGCAAGAATGCGAATCATCTCATCAACTGGAATGAAAGTGATAAAATAGCTGAGTTCTTTATACAGTCCCTTCAAGGGGAGGCTGTAAAATTCGAAACGACCATTCAGAATAGCAGTGATGAACAACGGATAATCCGTGTAACTTTTTTACCGATCATCGTCCACTCGGAAATGCTTGGAGTATATGCCATCGTAAGGGATATCACCGAATTGCGGCGCGAAGAGGAATTGATGATCATGTCTGAAAAGCTATCTGTTATCGGACATCTGGCTGCGGCCGTCGCACATGAGATAAGGAATCCGCTGACATCGTTAAAAGGATTCGTACAGTTAATGGATATGACCCAGGAAGTGAATCCGCTGCATTCTGATATCATGTTGAAGGAAATTGACCGAATCAATATTATCTCAAGTGAACTTTTGGTTCTCGGGAAGAAACAGGATGTCGCATTCTGCAGGATCGATCTTGCCGACAGTTTACAACAGGTATTCACGTTGATGAAAGCAGAAACGAATTTGAATAATATCGAAATGGGGCTAAGGATTAAAACCGCCGAACCGATTAATATTATGGCTGATTCAATTGAACTTAAACAGTTGGTAATCAATATCGTCAAGAATAGCATTGAAGCGATCGAAGATAATGGGGAAATTGATATATCGCTGCAAATCATCGATGGACATGCTGTAGTCAGCGTGAGTGATAATGGCATGGGAATGGGACCCGAGCGCCTTGAACGGATTGGTGAACCTTTTTACTCGACGAAGGAAAAAGGTTCAGGGATCGGGCTTGCAATTTGCCGGAAAATCGTTCATCGCCTTCAAGGGGAAATGGATTTTGAAAGTGAGATAAACAAAGGGACGACGGTTACAATTCGTATTCCGTTGGCTACTGGACAAGAATAAATGGTACTATGAAAGATAGGAAAAGTTTTATATTAAAGGAGAACGATATGAGCGAATTACCTGCATTAATAAACGATAGAAAACCATATATACAAGAAGCCTGGAAAAAGTCCGGATTCGGACAACTTACCCCGATACAAACGAAAGCGATTCCCGTGATTGTCGAGGGAAAGGATATCATGGCCGAATCACCGACAGGTACAGGAAAAACATTGGCATATTTACTGCCATTGCTGGAAAAGATTGATCCTGAAAAAAAATCGCCCCAAGCTTTGATTCTGGCATCATCACGAGAACTGGTCATGCAGATCAATGAAGAAATTCGCATTTGGTCAGAGGGAAGCGGCATTACGGGTGCAGCATTCATCGGCGGTGCTAATGTAAAAAGGCAGTTGGACAAACTGAAGAAGCGTCCACAAGTGATTGCTGGAACACCGGGACGGATTTACGAATTGATTGCCCAAAAGAAACTGAAGATGCATGAAGTTAAGACGATAGTACTTGATGAAGGTGACCAATTGATCATTCCAGAGCATATGGGAACGATCAATAATATTATCAAAACAACACTAAAAGATCGGCAAATCATGGTATTTTCAGCAACCCTGCCAGAAGAAACGGAAAAAGCGGCCCGGGGATTCATGAATGAACCTGAAATGATCAAGGTCGATAAAAATGAAAAAATGGAATCCAAGGTGGACCATCTTTACTTTGTTGTTGAGAGACGGGAAAAGTCCAAGATTCTCGAGAAAATCACAAGACTTAAAGATGTGAAGGCACTTGCCTTCCTGAATGATATTGCGGAGCTTAGCGTCTTACATGAAAAACTGAGTTATAAAGGTATTGAAATGGGCGTGCTTCACGGTGAATCCAATAAAGTCGACAGGGAGAAAGCACTGCGCAAGCTTCGTTCCGGAAAATCCCCGATGCTGATAGCAACGGATGTAGCGGCAAGGGGGCTTGATATTAAAGGTCTTACTGCGGTCGTTCATATTGATATGGCTGACAACATCGAACAATATATCCATAGATCCGGTAGAACTGGGCGTGCAGGTGCAGATGGTACGGTCATTTCAATCGTAACGGAAAGAGAAGAGCGAGAGTTGAAAAAAATGGCTCGTGAACTGGAGATTCCATTAACGAGAGTAACCTTCTATGGTGGAAACATCGTAGTCGATGAATGATTCGGAAAAAGGGACGGCCATGGCGGCTGTCCCCTTTTTTTGGAATTCACGTTAGGATTAAAAATTAAAAGAGGTGCTCAACTTACAGGATCCAACTGAACAGAATGCAGCTTATTTTTACTAAATTCAGGGTTAATTTATGGGGGATAATCATGAATGAAAACGCTTCCTTTATGTGGGTTTTTGACATATGATAGCAATAGACATAGGTTAGGAGGAGACGGTATGACAAGAAAGTATAAACAATTTGAAACGGCAGTCATCCATGAAGGTTATGACTCGAAGAAGCATTTGGGAAGCTTGGCAACACCTTTATTCCAAACCTCAACATTCACTTTCGAAAATGCCGAGCAAGGGGAGAGGCGTTTTGCCGGTATCGAAGATGGATATATTTATTCTCGCCTTGGAAATCCAACGGTACAAGTGCTTGAAGAAAAGATTGCCGCACTGGAAGGCGGGGAAGCTGGCCTTGCTTTCGGTTCAGGCATGGCAGCCGTTTCAGCAGTACTTTTTGCGTTAACTAAAACAGATGATCACATCCTCTGCTCACAGGGGGTATATGGTTGTACATTCGGCCTTCTGCAGCTAATGAAAAATAAATACCGGATTACTCATGATTTTTGTGAAATGGATACTGAAGAACAGGTTAGGAAAATGATCCGGCCGGAAACGACCTGCATCTATGTAGAAACCCCGATCAATCCGACGATGAAAATGATTGACTTACAGATGGTGGTAAGGGTTGCGAAGGAATATAATGTAACGGTCGTAGTCGATAATACGTTTTCGACGCCCTACCTACAGAGACCGCTTGAATATGGCTGTGATATTGTCCTTCATAGCGCTACGAAATATCTTTGCGGGCATGGGGATGTCGTTGCGGGACTTGTCGTCGGTAAAAAGGAATTCATGAATCATATAGCTGGGACTACACAGAAAGATATCGGTGGAATCATTTCACCATTCGACGCCTGGCTACTATTGCGGGGGTTAAAGACCTTGCCCGTCAGGATGGACCGTCATTCGGCCAATGCAATGGCAATCTTTCATGAACTTAAGAAACATCCAAAGGTGAAAAAGGTATATTATCCAGGTGATGATGCTTCACCGGATCATTATATCATGCAAAAACAGATGAAACATGGCGGCGGCCTTATCTCTTTCGAATTGCATGGCACAAAACAGGATGCACAGGATTTCCTCAATAAATTGAAACTTATCAAAATTGCCGTAAGTCTAGGGGATGCCGAAACATTGATCCAGCACCCCGCTACCATGACGCACTCTGCCGTTCCTGAAGATTCACGGGAACAAATGGGCATCAGTGACCAGCTGGTCCGTCTCTCAGTTGGCCTAGAAGCTTGGCAGGATATATGGCAAGATCTTCAACAAGCATTTTAGGGTACCATATCCCTCATTTAGTTCCTTCTATTTTTAATGAAGATGGTGATGGATACGATAAAAGTGATGGTAGCCAGGATATAAGAAATGTCTGTGATTACCGGATAGGCGTCGCTATTTCGTATCCCGATGCCTATGAACGCCCAAACGAACACGAGAGGATAGCACCAATCCCGGTTTTTACCTGCAAAGAAAAAGGCCAGGGTTGTTGCAGCAATCAGCAGGACGATCGTCCAGGTTGATTCGGAAACCCCAAAACCGTCCCATTTGATATAGGTTAGGTAATAAGAAATGTCAGCTATAGTTGCGACACTAACCCAGCCTGTATAAACGGAGAATGGAAATAGGTCAAAAGTAGTGTGTTCCACTTTTTTTATGTTTGTATAAATGACCATTAAAGTAACCAGCAAAGCAATGATAATGAATACGGATAACAAAAAGTGCTCATAGTGCCAAGCTAAAAGCCATGCGCCATTCAGGACACAGCTTAAAGCGAACCAAGGGAAGGATGCCTTATAAGCGGGGCTGTTTTGATATTTACTTAAAAACTGCCTGAAGACCCAGATGGCGAGCAGGAAATAGATCAAGCCCCAAATGGAAAATACATAACCGGCAGGAGTGAAAAGGACATTAAGTTTATCGGAAATCTCTCCTGATGTCTGGCCGTTCAATGGCAGGAAATTGGCTGAAAAATTCATCGTGACAACGAACAGATAGAAAATCAAGTTGATGATGGAAATAAGCATTAAGCTTCCTCCTTATATGAATTGTGATCCCCTAATCCTATTCCACATATTTATCCTGCCTAACCTTTTTGGAGCACATCGGGGTTAATGGGGGACCATTTTTACATAAAGATAGGAAGTTCCTGTAACAATTGAACCATTTAAGGTTAGAAATTTTACATCTTCACTTTATGGTGATAAAATATTCAAAGATTCATATTATTTTAGTCCTTCGGGGTCGGGTGAAAATCCCAACCGGCGGTGATGAAGAAATTCTAAGCCCGCGAGCCTGTTAAAAGGCAGGATTTGGTGAGATTCCAAAGCCGACAGTACAGTCTGGATGGGAGAAGGACGTGTGGAACCCAAGTGTATACGTACGCCTAATTTTTCGAAAATGAAAATATTAGGCTTTTTAGGTATACAATTTTTTTCACTCATTTCTCCTGCTAACTCCTTAGGCCATCCTAAGGGGTTTTTTATATTTTATAAAAGGGGGAAAAACATGTTTACGGGAATCATTGAGGATATCGGTACCGTACATTCCTTGAAAAAAGGAAAAAGCAGTATGGAGTTATCGATTCGTTCTGAAAAAATCCTTGAAGATGTGCATCTGGGGGATAGTATTTCAGTCAACGGGGTCTGCTTAACGGTAACGTCCTTCACGAAAAGTTTATTTACGGTCGACGTGATGCCGGAAACGGTCAAAGCTTCCTCGATCCGGACGTTAAAATTGGGATCACCTGTTAATCTCGAACGAGCCATGAGTGCACAGGGAAGGTTTGGCGGTCATTTTGTTTCAGGTCATATCGACGGGACCGGAACGATCATAAAAAAAGAACGGAAAGAAAATGCCGTATATTATGTAATCCAATTGGAAGAAGGGCTTAGTGCCTTTTGCATTCCAAAAGGTTCCGTGGCCATTGATGGAACCAGCTTGACGATATTTGGGATCGAAAGGAACCTTTTGACGGTATCATTGATTCCATTGACTCATCAGGACACCATATTGGGACAAAAAGCGGCTGGCGATATCGTTAACATCGAAAACGACATGATTGGGAAATATATAATACATCAAATGAAAAATGGCAATCCAAAACCAGGACTGAATTTAGAGTTTTTGGCAGAGCATGGATTCTAATAAAAAGGGCGGTGTAATGATGTTCCATACAATAGAAGAAGCAATAGAAGATTTAAAGGCTGGCAAGGTAGTAATCGTGTCCGATGATGAAGACCGTGAAAATGAAGGGGATTTTGTAGTGTTGGCCGAAAAGGCGACACCGGAAGCGATTAATTTCATGGCGACTCATGGACGTGGTTTGATTTGTACGACCATCACTGAACAACTGGCAGCAAAATTGAAACTGCATCCTATGGTTGGAGAAAATACCGATCATCATGGCACTGCTTTTACGGTAAGTGTCGATCATAAAAGCACCTCTACAGGAATCAGTGCTTTTGAACGGTCCTTGACCATCCTTGAGCTTCTTAATGAAGATTCGGTCGCTGAAGATTTCCAAAGGCCTGGTCACACTTTTCCGATAGTCGCTAAAGAAGGCGGCGTATTAAGAAGGGCAGGACATACGGAGGCATCGGTGGACTTGGCGAAGTTATGCGGTGCCGCTCCAGCCGGTGTCATTTGTGAGATCATGAATGAAGATGGATCGATGGCCCGCGTATCCGATTTAGAAGTCATCGCTGACAAATTCAACCTGAAGTTCATTACGATAGCCGATTTGATTCGGTATCTTCAACATAATGATCCAATCGGGAAACAGGAACTTGAACTGAACATCCCGAAAGCTTGAAGGATTTTTAAGGATTGAAACCTTAACATGAAAAAAAATTATTGTTTTTAAAAATTAGGAGGAATTGGACATGGGGAAAACTATTGAAGCACAATTAATCGGATCAGGATTGAAAGTAGGAATCGTGGTAGGGAGATTTAATGAGTTTATCACAAGCAAGCTTTTAGGAGGGGCATTGGATGGCCTTAAGCGTCATGGCGTTGATGAGAATGATGTTGACATCGCGTGGGTCCCGGGTGCTTTTGAACTTCCGTTAATTGCTAAGAAACTTGTGAATACAGGTAAATATGATGCGGTAATCGGTCTTGGAACGGTAATCAGGGGGGCTACTTCACATTATGATTATGTCTGCAATGAAGCAGCTAAAGGCATGGCTTCCGTTTCATTGGAAACAGGTGTACCGGTTATCTTCGGTTTGCTGACAACTGAGAATATTGAACAAGCCATTGAACGTGCTGGAACAAAATCAGGTAACAAAGGCTATGAAGCTGCGGTTAGTGCCATTGAAATGGCCAACCTTGGAAAATTGATAGAACAGTGATTTCACATAAGGAAGCCGCAGGAAATAACATTCCTGCGGCTTTTTTTGATGTGCCGGATCTTGGTTCTGATTGAGTCAAGTTTCTTCAACCATTTGGCAATTCTTCTTAAGTTCGTAAAGTTCCTAGCCATTGATCGATTAGTTATTGCGGCTCTTCGACACTCACCGAAACCCCTTCAATCGAAATACCACGATTTCAAAGTAATGTGTTTTTTCATTATTTATCATTATAAATTATGGGAAGTAAGGAATCATTAGGGAGTTATTCGAAAAAAAAACGAACAAAAGCGTCACGTAATGGAAGCATGATAAAATATGCAGATATGATTATGCTACAATTGTAAAGATTGCAATTGAAATTCATGTCTTTAGGGAAAAGTAAATTTATTAGTTATTAGGAGGGGTTTGTGTGTACCATCTCTTTACACATAATGATTTAGATGGAGTCGGGTGCGGCATTGTAGCTAAGCTGGCATTCGGAGAAGATGTAGTGGTTAGTTATAATTCAATTGGTCGCCTTAATCAGAATGTAGGCGCATTTCTTGAGCAGGCCAAGATTGAAGATACATTGATCGTTACTGATCTATCGGTTGATGAAGATAATGAAAAAATGATTACTCAGTTTGTGGAAGATGGAGGCAAGGCTATGCTGATCGATCATCATAAGTCAGCACTGCATTTGAACGAACATGATTGGGCATCTGTAACTGTCGAACAGGAAGATGGTAAACAGACGGCAGCCACATCATTATTCTATCAGTATGCAGTTGAAAATAAATTGCTGGAACCTTCAAGCATTGTCGCTGAATTCGTTGAATTGGTCCGTCAATATGATACTTGGGAATGGGAAGTCAATAAAAATACAACGGCAAAGCGATTGAATGACCTGTTTTTCATGATTCCGATAGAGGAGTTCGAAATGAAAATCGCAAATAAGCTGTCCACGGCTGAAAGTTTCACTTTTGACGAAGTGGAGCAAACGCTTCTGAATGTTGAAGAGAGTCGAGTGGATAGGTACATAAACAGGAAAAAAAGAGAAGTTTATCAAGCTACGGTCGGTCCCCATACAGCTGGTGTGGTCCATGCAGAGTCATACCATTCGGAATTGGGAAATGAACTGTCGAAAGAGTTCGCACATCTGGATTATATAGCCATCCTGATGGTAGGAAGTAAAAGAATCAGCTTCCGGACAATCCACGATGATATAGATGTTTCTGAGGTTGCTGGCAAGTACGATGGTGGCGGCCACCAAAAAGCCGCCGGTTGTATGATGTCCGAAAAGGCTTATAGCCAATATGTCGAAAAGACCTTCTATGCCGAGCCCCTTAAACGAGACGCACATAAGAATCAATTGAATGTAAAAGGATCCCCAGAGGGTTGCCTATATTCAACAAGAGACAAACAGGACATATTCATCTATGAAGATGAAGAAGAGGAATGGATTGTTGAAATCAACGGCAAACAACAGAAAAAAACATTCGATACATTTGCGGAAGCGGAAAAATACATGAAGCGGAAATACGCTGCATGGCTGGCCCATGATGAAAGATATGAAGAGTTTGTCAATAAGGGTTAATTGGAAAAGCGGCTGTCCGAATGGGACAGCCGCTTTTTGATCTTGATTTTATCTTTTAAGCGGGACAGGATGAACGATCGTGCGTGACTGTTTTTTTGGAATGGAATTTTGGCGATGAAGAATTGCATTGATTTCTCCGCCGATCACAAAAATCAGACCACTCAAATACAGCCATAGCATCAAGATGATGACGCCTCCTAAACTGCCGTAAGTGGAAGAGTAGTTGGCAAAGTTACTGACATAGAATGAAAATCCAAGTGATATTCCCAGCCAAAGTACAGTTGCGGTCACTGCGCCAGGGATGACATGTTTAATGGGAAAACTTTTATTCGGTGCAAAGCGATATAAAAAGGCCAGGACAAGTGAGATGACCACAACCGCGATGACCCACCGTAATAAGCTGAATAAGATTTGCGTTTCTTCTGGGATCGGAATGACCTGCTGTAATAATTCGATGATGACTTTTCCGAAGACGGGGAGACCTAACATGACGATGAATGCTACAACCAGGCCTAATGTCAATATAATGGAAATGAAGCGGGCTTTAATGAAATTCCTTGTTTCTTCCACATCATAGGCAATATTCATGGAATGGATGAACGCATTCATTCCGTTGGAAGCGGACCATATCGTTCCAAGGAAACCAAAGGTCAGTAAGCCGCCGTTCCGTTCAGATAATATGTTGATGATATTTTTCTCGATGACTTCCATCGTTTCTGCAGGCATGAAGGTTTTTATCGTGTCGAGGGCTGTCTGAATATCGATGTTCAGATAAGGTAATATGGACAGCAGTAATATGAGCAAAGGGAATAGTGCCAGTAAATAGTAATAAGCTTGTTCTGCTGCCAGCCCGGTCACACGATCTTCCTTTATTTCTTTAAAAAGTTTCTTTGAAAATTGGATCGACTTATTCATCTGGGCATCACTCCTGAATAGTTACTTAGGTTATCTGCTTCTATTCCCTCTGTTCATGTAAGTTAATCCTCAAAAGAAAAGAAATTTAAACCTCTTATCCGGGCACTTGTAGAAGCTTGTGACAATGACATAACCCGGAAAACATATTTGGAGAGAAGCAAGTTTAAAATCCTCAGTGAAGAAATATCCCTCAATCTCGAAAGTTTCTAGAATAACTGTGATAGGTGCTGTTGATACTTCAAGGACGGCACCGATACTACTACTAAGTATGATTTTATGCCCGCTTTCTAACAAGTATTATCATGTTAGTGAGTTATAAAAGGTAAACAGAAAAAAGGCCAGTAAGCAATTTCTGGCCTTTTTCTTCTATTGGATTTCTTTTTCCTGTTTCTTTTGAACTTTCGGAGGGGTCCATTTGAATACTTTATTTAGGATATTATAGATGTGTTTGGATTCTTTTGTAAGGATCGGCCCAAGAATCGCTAAGGTTAAAACATAAAGTGCTGCAAACGGGGTTAGTATAGGCATTAAACCTCCTGCAATGCCTAAGTTGGCTAAAATGATGGAGAATTCGCCGCGTGAAACGATCGTTAAACCGATGTTTGCGGATGCTCTGTGAGATAAACCGGATTTGCGTCCGGCAATCATACCAGCTGCAAAGTTACCGATTATGGTGATGATGACGGCACCAAGAACCATCCAGACAGCTCCGCCAAGGGTCGTCGGATCGATACTCAAGCCAAAGCTGAAGAAAAATATGGCCCCGAAGAAGTCTCTGAAGGGAATGACAAGTTTCTCAATCCTGTCGCTATGCTCCGTTTCAGAAAAGACCAGGCCGAGCAGTAATGCACCAATGGCTTCAGCAACATGAATCGTTTCCGAGAAACCGGCGATGAAGAATAGTAATGCGAACACGACGATGATAAAAATCTCATCGGAGGTTATATTGAATAATTTGTTAAGGACCCCAGATGCTTTCCGGGCGATAACGAAAAATATCAGCATATACCCAATCGCGATAAATGTAGAAAGTAATGTTCCCCAAACGGAACCAGAAGAGCTTAATACCAATCCGGATACGACTGATAAATAAACAGCGAGGAAGATATCTTCAAACATGATGATGCCAAGGATTAGCTCCGTTTCATTGTTACCGGTCCTTTTAAGGTCCACAAGTACCTTTGCCACGATGGCACTTGAAGAAAAACTGATGATCCCGGTTAATATCAGGACCTCTTTTAATGGAAGACCGAGCAGGAAACCATACAGCAAGGCCATTCCCACGTTGATTAAAATGTAATAGGTTCCGCCTGTCACGATATTTTTCCCTGACTTCATAAGCTTTTTGACGGAAAATTCAAGCCCAAGGTAAAACAGAAGGAATAAAATACCGACACGACCGAGGAATGCTATGATTTCATCACTTTCAATGAAACGCAGGTCAATTAATCCGAAATTCGGGGCATGGGGGCCAACGAGCATCCCGATGATAATTAATAGCGGAACATTTGATATTTTGAATTTACCTGCAACGAGAGCGGCTAATGCCACTAGAAGTAGGGCAGTTCCCACTTCAAAGACTAAATGATCCATATGAGCTTAGTCACTCCTTTCGTCGGTCAATAATTCTCTTATCAGGTTACGGATATCTTTTCTTTCACCGGATATTACAAGGGTGTCGCCTGTTTCGATGATGGAGTCTGGACCAGGATTATTCAGTTGTTTTTTGCCTTTTTTAGAATGGGCGATGACGGTCACGTTATAATTGCTCCTGATATCAATCGAACCGATCGTTTGATTGATGGCCTTTGAACCGGGTTCGACTTTGAACCATTCGATCACCAAGTCACCCAATGACATTTCAATTGTTTCAAGTGCTTGGGGTTTATAGACCATGCCGCCTATGATGGAAGCCAGTTGCCGGGATTCCTGATCATTAAGGGTGATGCTCGATATGACGTCCTCATGTTCATTATCAAAATGGTATAATTCCCGACGGCCATCATCGTGAATGACGATTACTAACTTTTCATCATTTCTCGTTATGATTTCGAATTTTTGACCAATACCAGGAAGTTCACTTTCTCTAATTTTCACTGGAATTCCTCCTTAAAATGTTGGTTAGAGTTAATAGAAGATAGCAGAATGTTTATAAGTTAACGTCAATATTCGTCTTGAATTTCTTCTCCTTGGATATACCGATGTATTTTAATGTCTCCGATGGACTGGAATGATGGTAATGCTTCTGTATCAAGGCCAGTGACACTCCTTGTTTATAGGCATGGTAGCCAAAAGTCTTACGCATCGAACTTGCTCCGAATTTGCCTGTCAGCCCTGCACCTTCCACAGCATCATGGATGATTCGGTGCGCCTGTTGACGTGTAATCGGCTTTTTTGTCTTAGGGGAAAGAAATAAAAACTGACCTTCGATAACCTTCGAGCCTTTAAGGTATTCTTGTAAGGCGGTACGGACTTTCAGGTTCAAATAAATTTGGTTGACTTCGTCACTTTCAGTCCGTTGCTCATAGAACTCCTTGATTTTGCCCGTTTCATCCAGAACGCTGGCGACGGTGATTTCGAGCATTTCATTTATCTTCATTCCTGTATTGATGCCGAGTACAAACAATAAATAATCCCGACTGGAGTGAGCGCGTAAGTATGTTTTTATTTTGCTGATTTGATTGATATCCTTAAAGGCTTCTACATATTCCATAGATCTTCTCCTCTTACCAATGTAACATAATTACATTATAACACAAGTTATGTAACATTGCATGCAATTAGTTCTGCACGTGATGCCTATCCAATCAGTAATGCATGCTTTCGAACGTAAAAAAATCTTTTCCTTATTCTCTGCTCAAAAGAGGTTAAATATTTCGGGGAAGTTATTTAATGTGGAGATTGCTGTTTGCATCATGGGGGGAAATCAGTCTGGAATGATAAAAAAAGAAACCCCAAGTTGGGGTTTCCTAATCTTTTTAGTACACGGCTTTTTGTAATTTGTGAATGACCTCTAGTGAAAGCCCGGTTCCGATGGCAACTGATTCAAGCGGGTTATCCGCAAGTTGGACAGGGACGACGATTTCATTCGTCAGCCATTCCTGTACCCCGTTGAGAAGTGCACCCCCGCCGGATAGGATGACTCCTTGATCGACGATATCCCCGCTCAATTCAGGAGGACAATCTTCCAAAGTGGCCCTTATCGCTTCAAGTATATGAAGAAGCGATTCCTGGATGGCTTCCTGGACGTCGGTGGATGATATTGTAATCGGTTTTGGTAGCCCGGTTACAAGATCGCGGCCCCTGACTTCCATGGTGATCACGGAATGTTCAACGAGTGCGTAGCCGATTTCTTTTTTTATTTCCTCGGCTGTTCTTTCCCCAATCAGCACATTATGTTTTTTCCTGACATATTGGCTGATATCTTCATCCAATTGATCTCCGCCAATTCTGATTGAATTGCAGGAAACGACGCCGCCATAAGAAATGATTGCGACTTCAGTCGTTCCGCCGCCGATATCAACGATGACATTGGCAACGGGCTCTTCGACAGGCAGGCCCGCACCTATTGCTGCTGCTACTGGTTCCTCGATAAGGTGGACCTGTTTCGCTCCGCAGCTTTTGACTGCATCCTGAATGGCCCTTCTCTCAACTGAAGTGGAACCTGATGGTGTACAGACCACTACACTAGGTTTGCGAATCGATAAACCTAGGGCCTTGCTTGCTTTTTTCATGATTTCCTTAAGCATTTGCGCGGTCACATTAAAATCCGCAATGACACCATCCTTAAGCGGACGGATTGCCACGATATTTCCAGGTGTTTTCCCGATCATGTTTTTTGCATCAACACCGACTGCCAATACTTTATTAGTCTCTATATCAATGGCCACCACAGATGGCTCATTAAATACGATTCCTTTATTTTTACTGTAAACTAGCGTATTTGCAGTTCCTAAGTCAATGCCTATTTCTGTATTTGATAACATCTAGTCACCCCTCCATAAGAGTTTGACCCCCTATATATATTATTCTACCTTTTATTGCGAGTTTGTGGGGGTGGGAAATCTAGTAAATGGTGGAAGTGCCATGCTGTTTCTTTTCATGGAGCGAAAACATGATTAAATATAAAAAAGTGCACTGGAGAAGGCAATTGCTTTTAGTATATTTCAATGCTGCGCTCCTTGCTACAGTCGAAACAAGCGTGGATGACAGCGTTGAACCAACTTATTTTATGTTAAGATATAGATGAAAAACCGCTTAGATAAAGAAGGTAATTTTGTGAGTGTAAATTTAATCGAGAGTAAGAGTTTTAGAATCATTTTTACAGCTTTTCTAGCATTCCTGGGTGGTTACGCGTTTGATAGCCTTGGCATATACCTGCCATGGATGCTAGGACCATTATTCGTCGTGATGATTGCGAAAGTGAAGTTAAGGAAGTACTTATATTGGTCTAAAACCTTTAGAAGTACTGGATTGGTCATTCTAGGTTTACAATTGGGCAGTTCATTCACGAAACAATCGTTAAATGAGATGATTGAATATCTGCCTGTAATGCTTTTTACGACAATCGCAATCATTTCGTTTACAGTGTTGACTGGCTGGTTTATCGGAAAACGAATGAACTTATCCTTGGGCACATCCATGCTTGGCAGTTTCCCGGGAGGCCTTTCCCAGATGGTGGTCTTAAGTGAGGAAATGAAGGATAGTGATGAAACGGTTGTAGGCTTTATGCAAACACTGCGGGTCATCCTGGTGATTTCCATTGTTCCGTGGATTGTGACTCATGTAATGTCAGTTGAACCAGGTGCGGTAATGGCCGTCACGGAGCGGCCGTTTTTCTTATTTGAATATGATGGGAAATTAGCCATCATGATGTTGTTAACCTTGCTAATGTTCATTTTCATCACAAAGAGAGCCAATTTTCCGCTGCCTTTTTTGCTAGGACCTCTCATGGCAGCAGCACTATTCAATTTAGCAGGCCCAGGTGCCCCGCAAATTCCTGACTTTTGGTTGAACCTGTCGCAATTGTTGATCGGCGCACATTTAGGATACACACTGAAGGTAGATAATCCCCGACTTTTCAGGAAGATGTTCGGAGCCGTATTCGTCAGTAATGTCCTATTGATTGGATTTTGCTATTATCTATCCATTCAGTTTGCCCCAACCCTATCTTTACAGGCGAATGAACTTTTTTTGAGCATGGCGCCAGGCGGCGTCGCCGAAATGGCAGTCACAGCCATGTCTGTGCATGTGGATTTATCCGTTGTCACAAGCTTTCATTTATTCAGGATCTTATTCATTTTATTTTTTCTGTCCCCCATCATAAAATGGCTGGCCGGAAGAAACCACGGGAAACAAGAACAGGGACAAAGCTGACAGGCTTTGTCCTTTTCTTTCGGAAAAACTGAAGATTGAGAAAAAATGTCATCAATATGCGGAATTTACGAGTAAAGTATGAAACTCACGAGTAAAAGCACGAAACCCACGAGTAAAAGTGCCAAATTCACGAGTAAAAGCGTGAAACCCACGAGTAAAAGTGCGAAACTCACGAATAAACGCGCGAAACCCACGAGTAAAAGTGTAAAAACAACGAATAAATGCGCATATTCCAGATGTTTTGAGAAAATCATGTACGGAACATGCTTGAGGTTCCATTCTTGAAGGAATATTTGTGCTGTTGATAAGCACATGCAGGCAATAAGGTGGGGATATTTTGTGATGATTTAATGAAAATTGAAATCGAATAGTAAAATAATCCTCACTTTTTTTAAACTTCATCCGATATAAGGAGGAGACGAGACTTTAAATGAATGGGTGAGTATTATGGATATAACATCAGTTTTGGGCGTAGTTCTTGGTATTGTGGCCATCTTAGTCGGAATGGTGTTGAAAGGTGTTAGTGTAACGGCGCTGATTAATCCGGCGGCTATTTTGATCATCATTGTAGGGACGATAGCTGCTGTCGTAACGGCTTTCCCTTTGTCGGAATTAAAAAGACTGCCAAAAGTATTCAAGATTTTATTCTTTGAACAAAAATTGACAAAGCCGGAAGATTTAATAAAAACCTTTTCGGAATGGGCGGTCATTGCCAGGAAGGAAGGCTTATTGGCCTTGGAAAGCATTTCGGATCAGGTGGATAATGCCTTTTTGAAAAATGGCTTGAACCTTGCAGTCGAAGGTCAGAGTGCCGATTATATTCGTGATATTTTAGCAGAGGAAATAGACGCGATGGAAGAACGTCATCTAAGTGCGGCGGCGATTTTCAGTCAAGCCGGTACATACGCTCCGACGCTTGGCGTATTGGGTGCGGTAATCGGGCTGATTGCTGCATTGGGTAATATGGCTGACACGGAGGCATTGGGACATGCCATATCTGCAGCGTTCGTCGCGACCTTGATGGGGATTTACACGGGGTATGTGTTATGGCATCCTTTTGCCAATAAGCTCAAACGGAAATCGCAGCAGGAAGTCAGAATCAAAGAAATGATGATTGAAGGGATTTTATCGATCATCGAAGGGGAAGCGCCGAGAACGATTGAACAGAAATTAACATCATATTTGCCTGCTGGAGATCGTAAAAAGTGGTTGGAAGGCGATGTGAGAGAAGATGGCTAGGCGCAAAAAGAAACAAAGGCATGAAGAGCATATCGATGAATCATGGCTGGTTCCCTATGCCGATATCTTAACATTGCTTCTTGCGCTTTTTATCGTTTTATTCGCTTCAAGTTCGGTTGATGCAGTAAGGTTTCAGCAGTTGTCCAATGTATTTAACCAGGTTTTTACAAGCGGAACGGGTTTTATGGATTTTCCAAGTGATTCCCCCAGCAATGAGCCGACGTCACCAGAACAAAGAACAGGTGCAGAAGATCTTGAGAAGCTAGGGAAAAACGAGCAGGAAGAACTTACGGAAGTTCAGGAGCGTGTAAATGCCTATATCGAAAAGAATGATTTAACGGATAAATTGGGAACGGACCTTACTGATGAAGGCATGTTGATTTCAATTAGGGAAAATGTGCTGTTCGAATCGGGTGTGGCCGAGGTGAGAAGTGAAAACCGTAAAATTGCTAAAGGAATCTCGGAGTTACTGGTCATGGACTTACCCAGAAACATCATAGTAAGCGGACATACCGATAATATTCCTATTAAAAATTCCAAGTATGAATCCAACTGGGACCTGAGTGTGATGCGATCCGTAAATTTTATGAAACTTCTCCTCGAAAATAAGGATTTGGATCCCGAAATGTTGAGTGCTAAAGGACATGGGGAATTCAAGCCGGTTGCTTCCAATGAAACGAAAAAAGGAAGGGCGAAAAACCGGAGAGTTGAAATCCTAATTGTTCCACGGACAGCGATAAATGAGTGAAAACCTGTCAGGAATGGACGGGTTTTTCTTTTTGAAGGAGCATATATGGAAAGAGAATACACAAATGTTATGGAAGAAATCGTTGTGACATGGGTGCAGGTTTTAATGTCAGGTATAGAATACCAAACATTTTGTTCGTGCAGGAAATGTAAAAATGACATCATCACATTATCATTGAATAACCTGCCTAATTACTATGTAACCACGGAAGTAGGGCGGAAAAGAATATTTGGAAATTTGAATACAGAAGAAAACAGGAAATGGATCAATAAAAGAATCATCAATGCGATACACGTTGTTGGCCAGTACCCTAAACATTGATTCGAGGTATTTTAGTCATAAACAAAAGGTCAACTATTAATTATGTGTTTTATTTATAGTGTCAGAGGGAACATAAATAAAGTGCAAAGTAGGTTCATTCGATCAAAAATTGAGGAGATGAATGATTATGGGTAAAAAAATCGCATGTGTAGTAACGAATATGTTTGAGGACTCGGAGTATAGTGAACCGGCAAAAGCATTTGAAGAAGCCGGCCATAAGGTAACGACGATTGAAATGGTAAAAGGGAAAACGGTTAAAGGGAAACAAGGGGAGGTGGAAGTCGAGATTGATGAAAGCATCGACTCGGTGAAACCGGAAAGTTTCGATGCGTTATTCATCCCCGGTGGGTTCTCGCCTGATCAATTGCGTGCTGACGAACGCTTCGTATCTTTCGCAAAATCGTTCATGGATGATAAAAAACCTGTATTTGCGATCTGTCATGGTCCGCAGTTGCTGATTACGGCCAAAACACTTGAAGGACGCCACGCAACAGGGTATACATCCATTAAAGTCGATATGGAGTATGCAGGTGCCACATATTTGGACAAAGAGGTTGTGGTTTGCGGCAACCAGCTTGTAACCAGCAGGACACCTGAAGATCTTCCGGCATTTAACCGGGAATCGCTCAATCTATTGAAATAATGAAAAATCCCGGCAGCTGCCGGGATTTTTCATTTTAAAGGATTCATATACTTCAATCTTTGCAGTAAAATAAAAGGAGAGACGAATAAAAAAGGAAGTGTCACGATTGATCGTATTAAAATCTGCACGTGAAATCCAAGCGATGCATGAATCGGGTAAAATTTTGGCAGCTTGTCATAGGGAGATTGCAAAGTTGATTGTTCCTGGTGTGACAACATGGGAAATAGAAGAATTTGTTGAAGGATTCTTAAAAAAACATGGTGCGAAGCCGGAACAAAAGGGTTATAAAGGGTATGAGTATGCGACATGTGCCAGCATAAATGAAGAAATCTGTCATGGTTTCCCTCGCGAGACCCCTTTGAAAAACGGAGATATCGTAACGATTGATATGGTCGTCAATTATAATGGGGCCCTTGCTGACTCTGCTTGGACGTATACGGTCGGTAAGGTTTCAAAGGAAACCGAACATTTAGTGAATGTGACGAAGGAATCTTTATATAAGGCGATTGAAGTATGTGTGGAAGGCAATCGGATTGGAGATATAGGTCATGCCATACAAACATTTGTCGAAGCGGAAGGCTTCTCTGTCGTTCGTGATTTCATCGGACACGGGATAGGGAATGTCATTCATGAAGAGCCTCAGGTTCCGCATTATGGACTGCCGAATAAAGGTCCGCGTCTTAAGGAAGGAATGGTATTCACCATCGAGCCAATGGTAAACGTAGGTACATATAAAGCAAGCCGGAACCCGAATGGATGGACGGCATCCACTGCAGATGGGAAATACTCGGCTCAATATGAACATACGATTGCCATAACGAAAAACGGCCCGCTTATTCTAACCGAACAGTGAACATAAAAAAACAGCATCGATTATGATGCTGTTTTTCATTTTAATCAATGGGGCGTTCCAATGAATACAAATCCTCTTCGATATTTCCTAATCTGTCCTCCATGACTTTTTTAGCATCTTTGATCCCTTCATTGTAAATAAAGGGAGCGATATTTTCGAAAATGAACTGCAAGTGATTTTCAGCAGCAATTTCACCGATTGCCTTCCCATGTTCCTGATACACATATTCTTGGATGCTTTCGATCATTTTGCGGCGTTTTTCTATGGGGAATTGAATGAACATTGTCCCACTCCTTCATATTTGTTCTAAAAACCATGTAATGAATTGATCCGAATCCAAAGGGAAGACAGGTACTGAAGCATGATTCCTGGTTCGTTCAAGACATTCGGGCCAAGCCACCGCTGCCTTGACATTGGTAAGCCGTTCCAATAACGGGAGGTCACTTTCTTCCTTGATTAAAATGACTTTGGGAAAATCCTCTTGCTTATACCCTTCAATTAAAATCACATCAGGGAGAAATAGACACAGTAATTGAATCAGCTCAGTGATAGGGGCGCTCCCCCTGAAATTGCCGAGCAGCTCGATTGTTCCATCTCCTTCAACAAGTGAAGCGGCCGCCCCAGCAAGAAAGTGTTTATTGGAATCCTTCGTGCCTGTAACATCTGGTTTTCCGCCATGTCCATGATGTTTTAAAACGGCTGTCTCTAATTTTGCTTCGCGAAGCTTTTTGATTAAATTCGTTATGAAGGTCGTTTTTCCTCTATTTTGGTAGCCAACCACCTGAAAAATAAAGGGCTTCACCAAGGCCATTTGGAACCTTCCTGGTCATCGAGGAGCAGGATGTCCACGAAGTCTCCCGTTTGGAAACCACGTGTCCCCCCAGGTAAGACGGTCAGGGAATTGGCACCTGCCAAGCTTGTTGTAATATTGGATTTATCCACACCGCTTGGAATTACCTTCAACTGGCCGGATTCGTAAAATAATCGGGTGCGAAGCAGACGTGAGAATGGATTGGGTTTTAAGAAGTCCTCTGCCAATTGGGCCGTCTCTTTTCTTAAATGCGGATATTCCGTGAACAGCATCGTGCGGATGATCGGTCTTGCAAATAGTTCAAAGCCAACATAACTGGCGGATGGATTGCCGGATAAACCGAATAAAAATTTGTCATTATATACCGCTACAGTCGTAACGCTGCCGGGGCGCATGGCCACTTTGTTGAATAAGACATCGGCGCCAATCTTTTGATAAATATCCGGGAGAAGGTCAAAATCACCGACAGAAACTCCTCCTGTTGTAATGAGCAGATCCACTTCCTCCAAGGCAGTCGAAATGGCCTCGTAGCTTAATTCGAATTCGTCCTTAAGCTTTCCGTAAAAACGGACTTCCCCCCCGGCCCTCCGAATTTGGGCGGAGATGGCATGTGAGTTGCTGTTTCGGATTTTCCCAGGCTGCAACGGTTCATGAACATCAAGCAGTTCCGATCCCGTAGCGAATAATCCGACGACAGGCTTCCTGGCAACTGGCACTTCCGCATAACCGAATGTTGCCAGCAAGCCGATGATCCCTGGATTGATCGCTGTTCCTTTTTTTACAAGAACATCGCCTTTCTTAGCATCCTCGCCTTGAAAAGAAACGTTTTCGCCTTCCTTAAGTGAGCGTTTAAATGATATGTACTTCTTTCCGTCCTTTTCGAATTCCTTCGTAAGTTCAAGCATGATTACGGCATCACACTCAGCTGGCATCTGGGCTCCAGTCATGATTCTTGCCACTTGATTTTTTTGAACGGGAATAGTCGATACCATACCCGCAGCCAACTCTTCCACCACTTCGAACTCGAGGGGGTTATTTATGGAACCTTCAGAAGTATCCTTGGACCTGAGGGCGAATCCATCATATGGGGAGCGGTTAAAATGCGGAATATCATTTGTAGCTATAATATCCTGAGCCAAAAAACGGTCTTGGCTGTCCTCTAGGGGAATCAGTTCCACATGTCCTGTTAATTTATGCTTCATCACTTTTTCCACTGCTTCTGCGATGCTGATGGGCGTTCTTCTTTCTACCATGCTTACAACTCCTGTCCGTTTTCAATTTCTATATCAAATGTAGCAGAATTTTTTTGAAAATGAAAAAAATCCTCACCGGTATGGGAGGATTTGAATGTTACTTATTACGCAGTCTTCCAAGTTCTTCAGCGATTGCTTCCATTTCACGGACACTGAAATTCGTTTTTTTCATCACCATTGTATAAATATCGTGCAGTTCTTCGTACATTTCGATATCAAAATGAGTTGATTTGATTGCACCGAAGTTCATCACTTTTAATTTATCCTTGATTGCCTCGATCATAAACTCGACACTTTCGGCTGTGTTTTGCGTTAAATCCATTTCCTTCATCCTTTCATACGTTCCTAAATTATTTTCATCTTTGCATGATTACCGCTGGAAGTCAATGAGTATTCGGGTGGGATATGAAGCTTGACCCCCGATAATCTTGGTGATCTTCGCGTTTTAAAGTGAGAGAGTTTGGGAAAAGATAGGAAAAAACTTTTTTAAACATTGTATAATGGAGAGAGCTACCATTATCCATCAACTAATATATGACGAGGAGGAGAATATATGAGCAACATTCGAGAAGAATATAAGTGTGCCAAGAAAAGTAAATTTATGCAAGCGGTCTTTATTGGGGCGTTAGCTGGGGCGGCAATAAGCCTTTTTGACAAGCAAACGCGTTATTCTGTATTGGAAAACAGCAAAAGCTGCATGAGTAATATGAAGGAATTCGTGAAGAATCCCAATGGGGTGCTTACACAAGTACGTGAAACATCATCCAAGGTCCGTTCCACTGTTGAAAAAATTTCCGAAGATGTATCCTTCATTTCCCAAAAGGTTGAGGAAATGAAAGATATTCCATCTCAAGTTGCCCAAGTGGTGATGGAGACGAAGGAAGTTTTTACTGCAGAGGAAGAAGAGCCGTCTTCTAGAGACCACGAACGAATTTCCTTAAATTAGAAAATGGGGTGGAGGTATGGCCAATAAAAAAGAATGGCTGAAAGGCTCATTCTTCAAGACTTTGGTAAAACGGTTACAGGTCGATGATGTGTCGGGGCTTGCCGCACAGCTGTCTTATTTCTTCTTGCTTTCCCTGTTTCCGTTACTTATTTTTTTATTCACTTTATTGGCCTATCTGCCATTTTCACAAGAAGATATATTAAATACCGTCCGTACATATGCACCTGACGATTCGATGAAAATCATTGAAGCTAACCTATCGGAAGTGATGGAAGCGAATGGGACTTTATTGTCGTTTGGTGTCATCGGAACGATATGGTCGGCATCGAATGGGATGAATGCAATCATTAAAGCATTTAACCATGCATATGGTGTAAAAGAAAGTCGAACTTTCTTTATTTCCCGGGGAATGTCGATTCTTCTCACTTTAGCGATGATTTTTGTTTTTATTGTCGTTTTATTGCTGCCGGTATTCGGAAAACAGATCGGAGTGTTCTTATTTGCCGAAATTGGACAATCCGATGAGTTTCTTACGATTTGGAACCAACTTCGCTGGGTGGTCAGTACGCTTGTATTTTTAATTGTGTTCACCATCCTTTATTGGATTGCGCCCAACATTAAGCTAAAGTGCATAACCGTACTGCCTGGTGCAATCTTTGCAACGGCAGGATGGAGCCTCGCTTCTTTTTTGTTTTCATTTTATGTGGAGAACTTCGCTAATTATTCCGCAACATATGGAAGTCTTGGAGGGATAATCGTATTAATGGTCTGGTTTTATTTATCGGGGCTCATTATCATACTGGGCGGGGAAATAAATGCGCTCATTAGTGAAAGGAAAAAGCCAGAATGTGCATGAGCTTCCTGGAGTTCCCGTAATAGCGGACTATCATGCTGCGGATACTATTCAAGAAATGACAACTATTAAAGAGGAGGAGTTCTTTCATGAGTAAAAAGGATGGCGGCACAAAGCAAAAAGGAAAAAATAAAGGTTCGAACCATAAAACATCAGGTTCTGCAAACGGTAAGAACGGATATCACTAAATGAACATAAAAAAAGGGAGCCTTGGATGGCTCCTTTTTCATGGTTTAGTTTCTCAAAAGTCTTAAGCTGTTCAGTATAACGAGGATTGTGCTTCCTTCATGGCCAATGACGCCATATGGGAGGTCCAGGAATTGAAGGAAATTGGATGCTATCAGGATCATGATGACCGAAATGGAAAAGATGACGTTTTGTTTGATGATCCGATTCATCTTCTTGGATAATTTGACTGCTTCCGCGATGCGTGGCAGGTCATTCTTCATCAGAACGACATCCGCTGTTTCCAAGGCAACATCCGTTCCTTCACCCATTGCAATACCAACAGATGCTGTTGCCAGAGCAGGTGCATCATTGATGCCATCCCCAACCATCGCTACAGTGCCAAAATGTTCTTTAAGCTTTTTCACTTCAGTCACTTTCGTTTCTGGCAGGCATTCGGCAATATATGCATCAATATGGCTCTCCGAGGCAATAGCTTTAGCCGTTTTTTCACCATCGCCTGTCAGCATGACGGTATGGATGCCCTCATTCCTCAAAGCCTCGATGGCTGTAACGGTTTCATCACGCACGACATCTTTCAAAGTGAGTATACCGGCAATTCCGCGATCATCTTTAGCATACACGATTGTCTTACCTTGTTCAGCCAATGTCAGCGCAATGCCATTTTGGAATCGTTCTGCTTCACTGCGACCGACGAAATCAGCTTTTCCGACTTGCCAAAGCACGCCATTGATGTATGCTTGAACCCCATTACCTGAGATATCTTCCATGTTATCCGGTTTAATGATGTCTCTTTGCAATTTCGTTTTGGCATAACGAACGATCGAAGTTGCCAAAGGGTGGTTCGAATAATTTTCAACAGATGCAATGTGAAATAAGAAATCTTCTTCGCTTAAATCTTTGCGGATAATGACATCCGTTACCTCTGGTTTTCCTTTTGTCAATGTACCGGTTTTATCCAAAGCAATTGCCTGCAGATTACCTAGATTCTCAAGATGGATGCCGCCTTTAAACAAAATGCCATGACGAGCACCATTTGAAATGGCTGAAAGTGTAGCTGGCATAATAGAGGCCACAAGGGCGCAAGGAGAGGCGACAACGAGCAGGATCATCGCCCTGTAGAATGTTTCGGTCCAGCTCCACTCCAATAGAAAATGGGGTACGAACATCATCAAACCGACAACCGTCAATACCACTTTTACATAAGTCCCTTCAAACCGTTCAATGAACAACTGGGAAGGGGACTTTTCACTTTGTGCGGATTGAACGAGAGTGATTATTTTTTGAAATAGTGTTTCACTTGCCGGTTTGGTGATTTCCACGGTAATCGTACCACGGAGATTAACCGTTCCAGCGAAAACTTCATCATCCAATGATTTACTGACTGGTATGGATTCGCCAGTAATGGCGGCTTCATCGATATTGGTACGTCCGTCCGTGATTTTTCCATCTGAAGGAACTCTCTCACCCGGTTTCACTAAAATCAGATCCCCGACATGCAACTGGGAAACGGACACGGTTTCTTCATATCCGTTAGTGATGCGCAGCGCTTCTTCAGGCTGCAAGTCCATAAGTGCCGAAATTTCTTTATGGCTTTTATTCATCGTGTATGTCTCAAGGGCGCCGCTTAAAGCGAAGATGAAAATCAAAATGGCACCTTCCGTCCAGTATCCGATGACAGCAGAACCGATGGCCGCAAAAATCATCAGCATCTCAACATTCAATTCCCGGTCGGCAATCGTATCTTCTATGCCTTCTTTTGCCTTGGCATATCCGCCAATCAAGAAAGAGGCTAAGTAAATGACGATGGAAGCGGACTCCATTCCGTTCTTTGAAAGGGCCCAGCCCAAAACTATTAATAAACCGCTGAATAATGCAGCAATAAGTTCTAAATGAGGTTTTGCTTTTTCCAACCAAGTGGTTTTGCATGTAGCCGGTTGGGTTAAATGTTTAGTATCTGTAGTCATAAGATTCCCTCCCACATTCTTCTCTATTTTGTGTAAATGATATAGATTATCATTTGCTTTATACCTAATTGAGAAAGATAATCAACGTCATTTCTCTGGATAAAATATGAAAGCTGCCATCGTAATTGCGATGACAGCAATGTTTTCAAAGGTTTATTAAGGTGATGTCCCTTTTGTTAATATTATATTACCACATATCCTATTCAGAAATAAAGAAGAATGATTCTAATCTAGTAAAAAATATAAAGTATCGAATCTCCAATATACAGGCACTCTTGATAAATACCGGTCAAATTGAATAATAAAAGAAGTAGTCCAGATAATAAACTATATTACATAACTGAAGCAGGCATTTTCTCCTTAAACAAGGCCAATGAAATGAAGACAAGGAAAAGCATGATGCTGATCATGTAGAAAAAATTCCCGCCTTGGATATGTTCAATGACCAGGCCGCCAAAAAATGGACCGCCGATGCTGCCGAGACTAAAGAAAATACTGCATAATAAATTTCCTGCAGGTAATAGGTTTCGAGGCAAAAGATCTGCCATATAACTGATTCCCAGCGAGAAAGTGGAACCAACCATCATTCCGCCAAACATAAAGCAGATGAATAGACCAAGCACTGAATAGGAATAAATCCCTGCAAGCGTGAATATGGCAAATCCTGAAAAAAGGATCGTCAGCAAGGTCTTTCGCCGTCCAAAACGGTCACTTATCATCCCCAAGGGAATCTGGGTAAGCAGGGTCCCCGCGGAAAATGCCGGAATGATGATGGAAACTGCGGTTAAATCGATTCCGGAACGCAGGGCGAATACAGGAAAATTGCTATTCAATGATGCCTCAAGCACGCCGAATGTGAACGGAAGCAAAAATGCGACCCAAGCTATGCGGCTCACTTTCGTAAACCTTTTGAGAGTGCCCAGGAATGAGGTGCTTTCGGAATCATCCTGTTCAGGAAGTTCGTTTCTAATAAGGAAAACAGCAGACCAAGCCAGAAGGCTAAGTATGGATGTGATGATGAAAGGCAAAGACTGATTAATCTCGAGAAGCTTCGTCATCAGCGGGCCTACCATGAAGCCAAGACTGAAGAAAAGTCCATAAATGGCGAGATTCCTTCCGCGCTTCGTTTTAGGTGAAATGGCAGTGATCCAGGTCTGGGTAGCAAAGTGAAGTGTATGATCGCCGATTCCAATGAAGAAACGGAGGACAAACCAGAACCAGAATGATTTCCAAACAGGAAATAAGGCTAGCGATAGAATGACCGTTATCCCGCCAAATATGATCAATGGCTTATAGCCGTATTTACGGAGCGGTGCTTCCATAAAAGGAGAAATCAACAGAATTCCAATATAAAGCGAGGCTGCATGAAACCCGTTCAGGGATGAGCTAAGTCCGTCATTTTCAAAAATGATGGCAATGATCGGCAGAAGCATCCCTTGAGAAAACCCCGATATGCCGACAATTAAGATTAAAACGCTAAAAAGCAATTTATTATTCATAAAATCAAGTCTCCTAAGAAATGTATACCTTCTTGATGTTACATCTTAGGAAGAGGATTAAGCAATAGAAATTTGGGTAAATATTGACAAGAAGAGAGAAGGTGATAAAATTTTCCTTTGTCTTCGCCCGAAGATTTTATATGATAGTTTTTGTTACATAAAAAGAACTATAGGATTGTGAGGAGAAGTATCGTGAATAAAATATTTTTTGGGCTTGTCCTGCTGGGCGTCCCTATATCAGTCATCGGGTCATTTTTGCATTGGCCGAGTGTGATCATGTTCATCGTTTATTGCTTAACCATCGTCGCGCTTGCAGGCTTCATGGGCCGGGCTACTGAAAGCTTAGCGATCGTCATGGGACCAAGGATTGGCGGTCTTTTGAATGCAACCTTTGGGAATGCAGTGGAATTGATCATATCCATCTTTTCATTAAAGGCCGGGCTTGTGGGGGTCGTGTTGGCTTCTTTGACTGGTTCCGTATTAGGAAACTTATTGTTGGTGGCGGGACTTTCATTCTTTGTCGGAGGGACTAAATACAAACGGCAGAAGTTTAATGTATTCGATGCGAGGCATAATGCCGGTCTATTGATTTTTGCGGTTATTGTAGCCTTTGTCATACCGGAAGTATTCACACAAGACATGAATGAATCAAGCACGATGTCGTTAAGTGTAGGAATTTCCATTATATTGATCTTATTATATCTTGCTGCATTATTCTTTAAATTGGTGACTCACCGCGGTGTATATCAGCATACGGAGAAAACCGAGGAACATGAGGAGGAAGTACCGGAGTGGAGCAGGAAAAAGGCAATTATAATACTTGCTGCCGCTACATTGGCCGTTGCATACGTATCGGAAAAACTTGTCCATACGTTCAGCGAAGTGGGGGAAACCTTCGGATGGTCGGAGTTATTCATCGGTGTCATTATCGTTGCAATCGTGGGTAACGCGGCAGAGCATGCGTCCGCCGTCATAATGGCCTATAAAAACAAAATGGATGTCGCAGTGGAGATAGCCGTCGGTTCCACGCTTCAAGTAGCGATGTTCGTAGCTCCTGTCCTCGTACTTATTTCATTAATGTATCCAACGCATATGCCGCTTGTCTTCACAATGCCAGAACTGATCTCAATGGTTACAGCAGTCTTTCTGATGATCATGATTTCCAATGACGGGGAAACGAACTGGTTTGAAGGGCTTACCTTATTGGCCGCTTACTTCATTATGGGAATTGGATTTTACTTATTATAAGAATGCAGGCCTTCCGATGCGGGAGGTCTTTCTTTTTATAAAAATAAAAATGACTCTGCTCAGGTTAGATTTAGCAGAGTCATTTCTATATTAGTAAATTACCATTCATAAGTTATTCCAAAATTTTTCATCATGCTTTTGTAAAAGTTGAGAAAATATTCTAGAGTGTCACACCATCCTTTTACATCAGATTTAAGTATTGGCGAATTCGTTTTCTGTCATCCTTTAAAAGGGTGTCATGGATTGTTCGATAAGCATACCTCCTGAAGGTTTAATAGGTATGAACGATTTCGCCTCCTTTTTATAATGTAAAATAAGTATAACCGATTTGAAGAGAAAAGTAAATATTCTGAACTTTACAAACTCATTACAAAGTTGAAATCTGAATGAAATGTATAGAATGTTGGCTAAAAACAAAATCTATAATCAAATGATTGAACCCCTCAAAAGGAGTGCGACAGCATGAGAAGAACTATTCTTATTACGATGATTGCCCTAATTGCCTTCATACAGGCGAATGTAAGTTTTGCAGCAGATATACCGGTAGACAAAGCAAGTCCGAATAAGGTGAATATCCCTCCTTCCGTATTGAATATTGCAAAGGAGAATACGTATCCGAACCCGACCCAGGATCTTCCGATGCTGCAGCCGAGTAAGTTTGCCAAACAATTGATCGATTCGTCGGATATCAAGATTGAAAATCCAGAACTCATCCATATGTTGAATGAATCGGCAGTTGCAAAGGCCCCGCTTGCTTTTGGTTACAGGGCGACCATTTACCTTGGCCATTGGGCATTGAATTATGAGTCTTCGGAAACGGCACCAAACTGGGAATACCAAAAAATCAATACGAATTACTATGATAATCGCGGCGGTGAAGTTCCATACAAGATCCGCTATGTCCAGGAAAGTCAGAAGGCAGTGAGTGGCGGCCTGACAGCGAAAATCCCTAAGACAGAGGATGTTCAAAAAATGATGCTGTTAAAAGCCACTGAGAAAACGAATTTGCCATTGGCTTTTGAAACGATCATCGGAGCTGGCACGAAAAAAGATGAAGTATACAATGTTGCTTCAAATAGGATTGGTTACTTATCCAGCTATGCTTCCGCCGTAAATGAAAAAGGCAAGGTCACATATGGGGAAGTGTATTTGAACCTAAAAGGAAATAAAAGAACCATTACGATAAAGAACATCACTTCCCAAGGCATCGGTGCATGGATACCGGTTCAGGACCATGTTTCCTTCAGTTTTACAGTCTCACAGCAACCCAGGTAAATTGAAAAACTCGCCGGATTGGCGAGTTTTTCTTCATATGGTTGACTTCCTGATCCTGAAGTCCTCTTTCGGGTAGTATGCATTTTTGACGAGTACATTCGGGCCTAGACATTTGACTGCCGGGCAGTGGCAATTCAATTCATTGGCCAGTTTCGAATTCATCCATGTTTCATAGGATTCGGTCAAGGGCTGATCTTTGATATTCCCTAAAGTAGGCGCGTCCCCAAAATCGGTAACGATCACTTCCCCGGTGAAAATATTGATGTTCAACCGTGATCGTCCATCAGGATCATTACGCACAGTCACTTTATGTGAACCATAAAGGCGTTGAAGCAGCTTAATATCCTCTATACTGTTATTGCAAGGATAAAATGGCAGGGTTCCGAAAAGCATCCAAACATTTTCATCACGGATATCAAGCAAATGATGAATCGCTTCACGCATTTTGTCCAGTGGTAAAGTTTCAAGTGCCGAAGCGAAATCGCTTGGATACATCGGATGAATTTCATGCCTTTGACATCCCATTTCATCGACGATCTGCCTGTGAATATGCTCAAGATGAGGCAATGTCCGTTTATTAAGCATCGTTTCCGCAGATACCAGTACACCAGCCTTTGTCAGGGCACGGGAATTTTCGATCATTTTATCAAATAATTTCTTTCGCTGTTCCCGGGATGGTTTTCGGTCCATCATGGCAAATCCGATATCAATGAATTCATCGATCGTTCCCCAATTATGGGAAATGTGGAGAACATCCAAATAAGGAATGATTACTTCATACCGTTCCAAGTCAAGGGTCAAATTGGAATTGATTTGTGTCCGGACCCCGCGACTACGGGCATATTTCAATAGAGGCAAAACATAATTCTTCACTTGTTTTCTTGAAAGCATCGGTTCCCCGCCAGTAATGCTGAGCGAACGAAGCAAAGGGATCTCATCAAGGCGCTGGATCAGTAATTCCAGAGGCAGTGCATCCGGGTCCTTGGGTTGGAGTGTGTAACCGACGGCACAATGCTCACATCGCATATTGCAAAGGGTGGTGGTGGTGAACTCCACATTGGTAAGGCTGAGTTTTCCATATTGTTCAACGTCCATATATGCTTCCCAAGGATCATACTTGGGTGTAATTGGTGTTAAAAGATCTTGCTTGATTATTGACATATTTAAAACTCCTTACGTAATAATGCACTAACCCATTATGAACAATGGGGACAAAAATTGTCAAATGGCGGAGAGCTGCATTTATAGCTTGCCATTGCACTTTCAAGCAGATTTCGTTACGATGATAGAAGAACGGAAGGAGAGTGCCTCATGGGAAAATCCATTACAGGTAAAAACGAACAATTAACATATTTAAAAGAACGCCTCACGATGTTCATGGAAGTTCTTGATCATATCGAACCGGAAAATACGGAGTTGGAAGATATAGACCGTTTAATCGGCATGATAGATGATTTGGAAGGCAAAGTGGAACAATTCAAAACCCGCGAAGACTAATATCTGTTTCGATAGTATGATTTTTTCAATGGTAATATTCATGAAGGGATGACGAGAAACTTCGTCATCCTTTTTTGATGGAAATGTTTGGTGATGGAATTTAACACATGGGCTATTTCTGGCGCTTTACTCATTTCTCTCCAAATTGCTGTTCATTAAGAAAAATAATTACTTGTTTTCGAAAGATTATGTTAGATGTATAATAAAACGGGTGTTGAATCATTCACTATTTATAGAGAAGCAGGGAAATGATTAAATCTAATCTAGGGGAAATAAGAGGGGGAAGAGAAATTTGGATATTCAAAAATTCCAAGAAAGTATGTACAGTCTTATCGTTGAAACTTCAACGAATCTTCCAAAGGATGTTCGTCGTGCGGTCAAAAGTGCAAAACAACGTGAAAATGCAGGTACTCGTTCTGCATTGAGCCTGACCACCATCACGAATAATATTACAATGGCTGACGACAATGTATCACCGATTTGCCAGGATACTGGTCTGCCGACTTTCAAAATAAAAACTCCGGTTGGCGTGAACCAACTTGAAATAAAAAAAGCAATTCGAAATGCAATCATCTTAGCGACAAAAGGCGGAAAACTTCGTCCGAACGCAGTTGATTCTTTATCGGGTGAAAATAGCGGGGATAACCTTGGGGAAGGTCTTCCTGTCATTAAATTCGATCAGTGGGAAAAAGACTATATTGATGTTCGTCTCATCTTAAAAGGTGGCGGCTGTGAAAATAAGAACATCCAATACAGTCTGCCTATGGAACTTGAAGGATTGGGAAAAGCGGGCCGTGATTTGGACGGAATCCGTAAATGTATCCTTCACTCTGTCTACCAAGCACAAGGACAAGGCTGCAGTGCCGGCTTCATCGGCGTGGGTATCGGAGGGGACCGTTCATCCGGATATGATCTGGCTAAGGCTCAACTTTTCCGCAGTAATGAAGATGTGAATCCGAATGAAGATCTTCGTCAACTTGAAGATTACATCATGAAGACTGCTAATGAATTGGGCATCGGCACGATGGGCTTTGGCGGCGAAACTACACTGCTTGGATGTAAAATCGGGGTCATGCACCGTATTCCGGCAAGCTTTTTCGTATCCGTTGCTTACAACTGCTGGGCGTTCCGCCGTTTAGGAGTTAAAGTCAATCCTGAAACAGGCGAAATCAATGAGTGGTTGTATCAAGAAGGCGAGAAAATCGACTTTGCTCTGGAAGCAGAAAAAGCAGCGAAGGATGAAGTGGCAGCCGCTGCAGAATCGGACGTTGAAGCTTCCCGTGAAATCACCCTGCAAGCACCAATCACGGAAGAACAAATCCGTGAATTAAAAGTGGGTGACGTAGTTCATATTAACGGCAGAATGTATACAGGCCGTGACGCCATCCACAAGCACTTATCTGAAAATCCTGCACCAATCGACCTGGATGGACAAATCATCTATCACTGTGGACCAGTTATGCTGAAGGATGAAGAGGGCAAATGGCATGTGAAGGCCGCCGGACCAACAACAAGTATTCGTGAAGAACCATACCAAGGCGATATCATGAAGCGATTCGGCATCCGTGCAGTTATCGGTAAAGGCGGAATGGGACCAAAAACACTAGAAGCATTAAGTGAACACGGCGGCGTTTATCTAAATGCAATCGGCGGGGCTGCTCAATATTATGCAGACTGCATCAAATCCGTCGAAGGTGTGAACTTCACTGAATTTGGTATTCCAGAAGCAATGTGGCATCTGAATGTTGAAGGATTCACTGCAGTAGTTACCATGGATTCACATGGAAACAGCCTGCATAAAGACGTTCAGCAATCTTCATTGGAAAAATTGGCACAATTCAAAGAACCGGTATTTAAATAAATGTTTGGCAAAAGACGCTCACCAAAAGGTTGAGCGTCTTTTGCATATCTTACTCTTTGATTTCCGGCAGTGGATCGATCCTTGATGAATCCTCCAAATTCAATCCGCTTTTCACAAAATGAACAAACACTCCACCACTTAAACCAAGACAACCAACAAAGCCTAGAGTGATAACCCATTCCAGCATTACATTCCCCCCTTGGTACATGTATATGAAAAAAAAGGCGAAAATTACCTCAGAAAAGTACAATCTTTTTGAATGGTCGCACATACATTAGAAGAGAAAGGAGGGATTTTCATGCAGAATAACTACATCTTATTCTTTTTCGCCATGATAACCGGTTTTGCTTTCATCCAACTTCCTGTGGCAAACACGATTTTCTCCGGTCTTGAAACATTCCTTGACGTAGTCGGAATTGTAATCGTTCTCATTTTCGCTATCGCCATTATTTGGAAGGCGGCACAAGCGTTATTTAAAGGATAAAAAAACATGGAGGCCTATCCTTTTCGGAGGAAGGGCCTTTTTTTTGCGTGGGATTGGTTTTGCGGAAGGGATTCGACCTTCACAATATCATGCATATAAATCTCCATGTTCCAAACAATAAGAAAAAAGACATGGGGGATATTCCAATGAAAAAAATGGTGATTTTATCCGCTTTTATATGCTTGATATGCTCTTTGGCCAGTCCAGCTTTTGCAGAATCCTATAACTGGGGTTTCAATAAAGGAAAAAATGGGACACCTGCCGATGCCGGAAAAAAATTCAATGAAATGCTGCCTGAATATGAAGCGATTTATAAGGGGGATACAAAGAAAAAAGTCGTTTATTTAACCTTTGATAACGGTTATGAAAATGGCTATACGTCCCAGATTTTAGATGTTCTGAAGAAACATGGTGCACCTGGTGCTTTTTTTGTCACGGGTCATTACTTAAAAACGGCACCTGAGCTTGTTGTCCGTATGGCCAATGAGGGACATATCGTAGGAAACCATTCATGGAACCATCCGGATATGACCAGCGTGACGGACGATGTGATTCGCACCGAGCTTGAGCGGGTAAAAGAAGCAACGGAAAAATTAACGGGGCAAAAGGGAATGAACTATTTAAGGCCGCCTCGTGGCGTATTTAATGAGAGAACAATGAGGATCGCAAAAAAAGAAGGGTATTACCACATCTTTTGGTCACTGGCATATAGGGACTGGATTGTAGATCAACAAAAGGGTGCCGCTTTTGCACATGATGAAGTGCTTAAGCAGATTCATCCCGGCGCGATTTTATTATTGCATACCGTATCGAAGGATAATGCGGAAGCATTGGACTCGATTCTGACGGATCTTGAAAAACAGGGGTACACTTTTGGTAGCCTTGATGAAGTAATGATTGAGAAACAGTTGCCGAACCGAATGCTTTATTAAAATGAGAAGCGGGTCCTGTCGTGATATTTCAGGTCCCGCTTTTATCCATTCTTCTCAATCTCAAGTAATATTTCAGGAAACATGCTATAATACGTGGAAAACTGCTAAAGGATGGATCGCTTGTGTGGACAGAAAAATTACAGGTTCAAGGACCCTATAATTTCGATCTTGTTCTCGAACGATTATCGTTAGACCCACTTCAGGTAGTTGATTTTACTAACAGGACGGTAAAAGTTCCGCTATATATAGAAAAAGAACCAATCGTTTTGCAGGTTCAGGCAATAGGAAATATCGATGAACCATCTTTTATCATCAAAGGTCAATCAGAGGTGTACAAGTCAAAAGCAATCGAACGGTTAAAAAAGGTTTTTCATTGGCATCAGCCATTAGAAGGCGTTTCCCGGCACTTCCGGGAATCCGATTTGCGGGAAATATTCGAAGAGCACCGCGGTACTGCCATAGTCTTGGACTTCGATTACTACAGTTGCCTCGTCAAATGCATCATACATCAGCAATTGAACTTATCTTTTGCCCATACGCTCACGGAACGATTCGTTAAAACTTTCGGCTTCCAGATGGAGGGCGCCTGGTTTTATCCGACACCGGAAACAACCGCCCAACTTCAAATCGAGCAATTAAGAGCCATTCAATTCAGTGGCCGGAAAGCGGAATACGTCATCGGACTTTCCGAGCAGATCATTCAGGGCCATCTCGACCTTGATATAATGGAAAAGCTATCCGATCAAGAGGTTATGGATACACTAATAAAAATACGCGGTATCGGTAGATGGACGGCTGAAAACTTCCTGCTTTTTGGACTTGGCCGGCCGAACCTATTTCCTAAAGCCGACATTGGCATTCAAAATGCCTTGAAAATATTATATGGCTTACCGCAAAAGCCAACCCAAGAAGAAATGGAGTCCTATAGTGTAAAATGGGCTCCATATCTAAGCTACGCTTCCCTCTATTTGTGGAGAAGCATTGAAAAACGGAGTGAAAAGAAATGACAAACATTCAAGATACAAAACTAGAAGTGAATCAAACCCTTCCGCTTACGATTAAACGGCTGGGGATTAACGGAGAGGGAGTCGGTTATTTCAAAAAGAAAGTCGTCTTCGTCCCAGGAGCATTACCTGGTGAAGAAATTGTAGCTTTGGTTACAAAGGTTCAGCCAAACTTCACCGAGGCGAAAATAAAAACCATCCGTAAAGAATCACCGCATCGCATTGCAGCGCCATGTCCGGTTTACGCAGAATGCGGCGGTTGTCAGTTGCAGCATTTGAGCTATGACCAGCAGCTTATTGAAAAACGAGATATCGTCATTCAAGCGATGGAACGTCATTCGAAATTCCCAGTTTCTTCATTAAATATAAAAGAAACGATCGGGATGGAAGATCCTTGGAATTATCGCAATAAAAGTCAGTACCAAGTCGGCCAAAAAGATGGCAAGTTGATTGCTGGCCTTTACGGGATGAATTCCCATACACTGATCGATATCCCGAATTGCCTTGTACAGCATAAGGCAACGAATAAGGTGACACGTACAGTGAAAAAGATACTAAAGAACCTGAACATCTCGATCTATAACGAAAGAAAAAGAAAAGGTGTTATCCGTACGGTCATTACACGGGTAGGATTTGAAACAGGTGAAGTGCAGGTTGTCCTTGTGACGGGAGCGGAGGAAATTCCACAAAAAGATCAGTTGCTAAAACAAATTCGTGACCAATTGCCAGAAGTGAAATCGGTCGTACAAAACATCAACAACCGGGACACATCACTGATCTTTGGCGAAAAAACGATTCACCTGGCAGGCGAAAAAGTCATCAACGAAACATTGGGTGACCTATCATACGAACTATCAGCCCGTACATTCTTCCAGCTTAACCCGGTTCAAACTGTTCGCTTATATGATGAAGTGAAAAAAGCAGCAGCCTTAACCGGCACGGAAAAAGTGGTTGACGCTTATTGCGGTGTTGGAACCATTGGGCTATGGCTATCTGAAAATGCCAAGGAAGTCAGAGGGATGGACGTCATCAAAGAATCCATTGAGGACGCCAAGAAAAATGCAAAAAAACATAAACGCAACAATGTATACTATGAAACAGGCAAAGCCGAGAATATCCTTCCACGCTGGACCAAAGAAGGCTGGAAACCGGACGTACTGGTCGTCGACCCGCCAAGATCCGGCTGTGACCAATCTTTACTGCAGACAATCTTGAAAGTTAAACCGAAAACCATAGTGTACGTATCATGCAACCCGTCCACATTGGCGAAGGACTTACAAGAACTGGGCTCTTCATATCGCGTGGAGGCCATGCAGCCCGTGGACATGTTCCCGCAGACGAGCCATGTGGAAGTAGTAACCTCATTGAAGCTGATTAAAGAATAAGCAGAGTGATCCGGGAATCTGTAAAAGGTTCTCGGATTTTAATCTGCGTTTATTTCCAACCATTTGTGAAATAATGAAAGTACTGTGAAAATCGAGAAATACATAGGAGGGTTTTGGATGCATAATCATGATATATTAATTCGATTAAGATATGCGCTGGATATTAAAAATAAAGATATGGTTGAGATATTTAAACTCGGGGAGATCGAAGTGACAATGGAAGAAGTCATGCAGATGCTCACAAAACCAAAAGATGATTATTATGAAGAATATGATGATATGGATGAAGCTGATGATGGGGTAAACTGCAATAACATGATGTTAGAGTCCTTTTTAAATGGATTGATCATTTTTAAAAGAGGGAGACAAGAGCCAAAACCTGGTCAGCCTCAAAGTCCGGCACCGGCTGTAAAGCATAAGGAAAGTGTGAATAATATCCTTCTGAAGAAACTGAAAATAGCATTATCATTAACCAGTGAGGATATGATTGATATTTTGGAAGAAGCAGGAGTCATGATAACCAAAGGGGAATTAAGCGCTATATTAAGAAAAGTGGGTCATAGGAATTATAAAGAGTGTGGAGATCGATACGCCAGGAATTTCTTAAAAGGATTAACTTTGAGATATAGGGGATAACACTGTAACATGCCCATTATGAATAAGATCATGAAATCGTGGAAATTACTTTTCACGATTTCATGGTCTTTTTTTAATGATGTTATTGAAGGGATATAAAGTGCGAAATAGTAAAGAAACACAAGGGACCTTCAAGGCACCTTCTCAATCAGCCTCTTAAAAAGTCTGGTTTTGCGAAATTGGGGTTGGGATATTTATAGAAGCCTTCTCCTGCTTCTCTTCCGATTTTCCCTTTATCGATATACTCTGTTTTCAATAAGTTAGCCAGCTTTTCAACTTCTGGATCACCTGTCGCTTTCGCTTTTGCAAGTGAAATATTATAAGCGGTATTGATTCCTACCACATCTAAAATGGCGAAAGGTCCAAGGGGTGCTCCTGTTGCGACCATCCATGTTTTATCGATGGTTTCCGTATCAGCCACTCCTTTTAATAAGAGCATTTGGGCAGCATCCAAAAGAGGAACCAATAAGGAATTCAATATATAGCCTGGCTGCTCTTTATGTAAAGGCAGAGGAACCATTCCAATCGCTTTTGCAAATTCAATCACTTCCTCGAACACTTCATTATCCGTTCCAGGATGTTTCATGATTTCTGCGGTATTGTTTTTCCAGATTTCATTAGCGAAGTGTAAAGCCAGGAATTTTTTTGGACGGCCTGTCGCTTCGGCAAATTGGCTTGGTAATAATGTAGAAGAGTTTGTAGCGAAAATTGTTTTTTCAGGAGCGACTTTTCCTAACTCTGTGTAAAAATCCGTTTTGATTTGAACCACTTCCGGAATCGCTTCAATCACAAGGTCAGCTTCGGCAACTGCCCCAGATAAATCACTGTGGAAAGAAATGCGGGCATAAGCAGCATTAAGATTTTCCTCCGCAGCTCCTAGGTCTTCTTTATAGTAGGGCTTCAAATTAATGATCCTATCTTTTGCACGTTCTAATGCTTCATCATTGATGTCATATACTGATACGTTAAATCCTTTGAATGCGGTTTGAAATGCAATCTGACTGCCTAAAACGCCGCTGCCGGCAATGGTGATATTCTGATAATTCATAGTCATTCTCCTTTATTTCTTTGGATATCTCTACTTGTTAATTATGCGCTTAACTTGAATATAGATGCAGGAATAAACTTGATATAGTTTTTTTCCTTTTAAAAGAATGGATAAACACGCAGACCATTTTAAATGGTTTATACCATTCGTTTATGGGAAGAAGAGACATAGAGAAGCTTGATAGGAGGAATGAAAGATGGGCAAAACAATTTTCATTACTGGAGCGGGCAGCGGGCTTGGAAGAGGAGCTGCACTCGGGTTAGCAAAGCAGGGACACCGTGTAATTGCCACAACGGAAATCACTTCCCAGAAAACGGATCTAATGAGGGAGGCGCGGGAACGGGGCTTGGATATGGAAGTCTTCAAATTGGATATTACAAATGAACGTGATCGAGCAGGAATTGATAATCATGACTTTGATGTATTTGTTGCAAATGCGGCGATCAATGAAGGAGGACCGCTCGGAGAAATGCCGATGGACCGATTCAGGGCGATCTTCGAAGTGAATGTTTTCGCTACACTAGAATCCGTTCAGTTTGCTGCAAGAAAGCTGGTCAAAAAAGGAAAAGGGAAAATCGTGTTCTTAAGTTCAATGGCTGGGATCATAACGACACCATACGGCGGTCCTTATGCAGCAACCAAACATGCCATCGAGGGAATGGCATTAACCTTAAAGGATGAGCTGGAGGAGTTTGGGGTGCAGGTTGCGACCATCAATCCGGGTGCCTACAATACCGGTTTTAACGACAGGGCAGCTGAGGAAAAATGGAAATGGTACGATGGAGAAAAGAATTTTACAAGAGCAGAGGATATGAAAAAGCAAGAAAAGGGATTAAAAAACCAATTCGATCCGGAAGATATGATAGAAAAGATGATCGAAATCATCCCGGCTGACCACCATAAATTCCGTACTGTCCATCCCGAGAAAACGGAAAAACTGATGAAAGAGACCGAAAAGAAACGGTGGGACATGGAAATCTGATGTATGGAGCACTATTGTCATAGGGTTAGTGCAGTAAAGGAGTAATTTTGTTAGTTGTGCATGGATTGTGGACAAGGAAGAAATAGGGAAAATCCTTATTCTCTAGCCCTTTTATCCCATTCTTTTGCATGACTTTTTTGTTTTTTGTACATGAGATTTAATGCAATATCCGAGCTGATCAGCAGCTCATTTTTTAGTTGTAATGGACTTAAGCGTCCATTAGTACAATGTAAAACAGACGAAAAAGAGGATAATTAATCCCCTTGCTGACTATGGACAAATTGGAAGAACTCGGATTTGACTGCAGTTTTTATCTTTAAAAAACAATCCAATTGGTTGGAGCGGGTGTTCGGGACTCCTGCTTAGAAAATCATGTCCAAGGGAGACCCCTCAGGCGCTAAGACTGCTCGGGAAAGCGATTGCCTGGAGAGGAAAATAAGTCCCAAAAACAATTCATGATTAGGAATTGAACCATTCTGAACTTTCTTTTGTCAACAAACTTAAAGAGGATATTCCCCTTGGTTTACTTGTCTTCATTTGTTTGTTCATCAGGTTTTTGGACGATTTCTTTTAATTCCCCAATGTCACCTTTTGCATTGATAATCTCAAAAATCTCATTTAGGCCATCTGAGGTTTTTTCATCTTCCGTTTTCACTATACCCCTCCTTAATTAGGTTACTGGTTAAGGTCCCCAAAAAACCAGTAGATATAACATCGGTTGCCTTGGAAAATTGATGAAATTCTCTTCGTATTTTCATTGATTTAAACGCATTTTAGGCGGATGTTGATTGTAAGAACTACAAAAATTCAATTTTTTTGTCCGCACAATATGGACAACATTAAAATTATCCATTAATATGATTGTTATAACACTTAGTATAAAGGGATTTACACTAATTCTTTGTGTGTTTCTGGAGAAGACACGTGTATTTTTGAAAAAAAGGGAAAAAATACAATATTTTTAAAATAGGTGTAAAACATATAAAAATCCTGCATGTATTCCAACCATCAATGAGGGGGTATATTAAATGTCAAGTGAAATATTAAATGAATTTTTGAAAGAAAATTTGGAAGATTTAAAAGAAAAGGGACTTTACAACGTTATTGATCCAGTGGAAGGTGCTAATGGTCCGGTTATCACGATTGCGGGCAGGGAGCTAATTAATTTATCATCCAATAATTATTTAGGTTTAGCAACAGATAGACGATTAATAGAGGCTTGCATAGAAGCGACGAAAACATATGGTGTCGGTGCAGGTGCCGTTCGTACGATCAACGGAACGTTAGATATTCATGTCAAATTAGAAGAAAAGCTCGCCGAGTTTAAGCATACAGAAGCAGCCATTGCTTATCAATCTGGATTTAACTGTAATATGGCAGCGATTTCAGGAGTGATGGATAAACACGATGCCATTCTTTCAGATGAACTGAATCATGCTTCAATCATTGATGGATGCCGACTATCCAAGGCGAAAATCATTCCCTTTATCCATTCCGACATGGACGATTTACGGACAAAAGCACGTCAAGCAAAGGAATCCGGATTGTATAACAAGATCATGATCATTACCGACGGAGTGTTCTCGATGGATGGGGATATAGCCAAACTTCCTGAAATTGTGAAGATTGCCAAAGAGTTCGACTTAATTACGTATGTTGATGATGCGCATGGTTCGGGTGTATTAGGTAATGGTGCAGGAACGGTTAAACATTTTGGGTTATCGGATAAAGTGGATTTCCAAATTGGAACATTATCCAAAGCCATTGGTGTTGTTGGGGGCTATGTAGCAGGAAAGAAAGATTTGATTGATTGGTTAAAGGTGAGAAGCCGTCCATTTTTATTTTCAACGGCTGCCACACCGGGAGCAGTTGCAGCTAGCATAGAAGCCATCAATATTTTGATGAATAGCTCAGAACTTCAAAATAAGCTTTGGGAAAATAGCGATTACTTGAAAAAAGGCCTAAAAGAATTAGGGTTTGATATCGGGGAGAGCGAAACACCGATTACGCCTTGCATTATAGGTGATGAAGCAAAAACGCAGCAATTCAGCAAGAGGCTGAATGAAGAAGGTGTGTATGCTAAATCCATCGTATTCCCTACCGTTCCAAAAGGTACAGGAAGAGTGAGGAATATGCCTACTGCGGCTCATACAAAAGAGATGTTGGATAGCGCATTGGCCATTTATGAAAAAGTAGGAAAAGAGATGTCGATCATATAAGTAGATTGCTTGTTTCAGAGTTTAAAACATGGGGAGGGATTTTTGATGAAAAAGGTCTTGGTAACGGGAGCTTTAGGTCAAATTGGTTCAGAACTGACGCTAAAAATGAGAGAGGTTTATGGAGCTGACAATATCATTGCGACAGATATCCGAAAAACGGACAGTGATGTTGCTCAATCAGGTCCATTTGAAGTTTTGGATGTTACGGATGAAAAAGCGATGTTTAACATGGCAAAAAAACATGAAGTGGATACGATTATACATTTGGCCGCTTTATTGTCGGCAACAGCTGAAAAGAAGCCGCTTTTAGCTTGGCATTTAAACATGGGCGGATTGGTCAATGCTTTGGAAACGGCACGAGAACTCGATTGCCAATTATTCACACCTAGTTCCATTGGTGCGTTTGGTCCAACCACTCCTAAAGATTGGACACCGCAAGACATCATTCAACGGCCGAATACGATGTACGGCGTGAATAAAGTATCCGGAGAGTTATTATGTGATTATTATCATCATAAATTTGGGGTTGATACGAGGGGGCTTCGATTCCCGGGACTGATTTCGTATGTCACACCTCCTGGCGGCGGAACTACCGACTATGCAGTTGAAATTTACTATGAAGCGATTAAAAACAAGCGATATACTTCTTACATTGATAAGGGAACGTATATGGACATGATGTATATGCCGGACGCTTTAGCTGCCATCATTGCTTTAATGGAGGCAGATGCTTCAAAATTGAAACATCGGAATTCTTTCAATGTTTCTGCCATGAGCTTTGATCCGGAGCAAATTGCAGCCGAAATTAAAAAGCATATACCGGAATTTGTCATGAATTATGAAGTCGATCCTGTAAGACAATCCATTGCAGACAGTTGGCCAAATACAATTGATTCAACATGTGCAAAGGAAGAGTGGGGATTCAAGGCGGAATATGATTTGGAGAAAATGACCAATGATATGTTGTTAAAGCTGAGATTAAAGTCCCTTTTGGTAACAGCGTAATAAACCTGCCAGCCGAATAAAAGAGTTGCAAAACTCTTTTATTCGAGTTATTTTATACAGGGGAATTTTTACGTATGAGGGGTGAACTGTTATAACCGGTAAAAAGTAAGCGCTTTCTATGGCACCTCGGACAGAATAAAGAAATAACATGAAAATGGATAGTAATCTTTCTGACTGTCAGGGATGCTTAAAAGTGAAGAGTGATTTTATGAGGCGGCTTTAAGAAAGATTAAATAAAGTGGTGCCTGCTATATCATTTCTATACTAAATAGGGAGTGTAATAAGCATCTTGCATAAAATTTCGACTATTAGTAGTGTAGGGGGAAATGGAATGGCAAACAAAGATTTGAATAGGGACTTGAAAGGTCGTCATATTCAGATGATCGCTTTGGGCGGAACGATTGGTGTCGGTTTATTTATGGGTTCAGCCAGCACGATTCAATGGACAGGTCCGTCTGTAATGTTAGCTTATGCGATCTCTGGTTTATTTATATTCTTGATCATGCGCGCAATGGGGGAAATGTTGTACTTAGAGCCAAGTACAGGTTCTTTTGCAACGTTTGGTTATAAGTACATTCATCCATTGGCAGGGTATATGACAGCTTGGAGTAACTGGTTCCAGTGGGTTATCGTCGGGATGGCAGAAATTATTGCAGTGGGGACGTACATGCAGTATTGGTACCCTGATCTCCCTGCTTGGATTCCAGGTTTAATTGCAATGGTGATTCTTGGAGCAGCGAACTTAATTTCCGTTAAATCCTTTGGGGAAATTGAATTTTGGTTTGCACTGATTAAAATCGTAACGATTATTTTAATGATCGTTGCAGGTTTTGGACTGATTTTCTTTGGAATCGGTAACGGAGGGGAAGCCTTAGGGTTATCGAATCTTTGGGAACATGGCGGTTTATTTACAGGCGGCTGGAAGGGCTTCTTCTTTGCTCTCTCACTGGTGGTTGCCGCTTATCAAGGTGTAGAATTAATTGGGATTACGGCTGGTGAAGCAAAAGATCCGCAAAAAACGATAACGAAAGCGATTCAAAGTACCATTTGGCGTATTTTAATCTTCTATATCGGTGCGATCTTCATTATTGTAACCGTTTACCCTTGGGATCAATTAAGTTCAATTGGCAGTCCATTTGTTGCGACCTTTGCGAAGGTTGGTATCACGGCAGCAGCTGGAATCATTAATTTTGTCGTAATCACGGCTGCAATGTCTGGCTGCAATAGTGGTATTTACAGTGCAGGACGCATGCTTTACACATTAGGGATGAATGGACAAGCTCCAAAGTTCTTTGCAAAAGTATCTAATAGCGGTGTCCCTTTATTCGGTACGTTCGGAGTGATTGTCGGTTTAGCGATTGGAGTTGTTTTAAGTTATATTGCACCAGAAAATTTATTTGTGCATGTATACAGTGCGAGTGTACTTCCTGGAATGATTCCATGGTTTGTCATTCTGATCAGTCAAATTAAATTCAGGAAGGTCAAAAAAGCTGAAATGCACAATCATCCATTCAAGATGCCGTTTGCACCTGTTACAAACTACCTGACCATCGCTTTCTTGATCATGGTATTGATCGGTATGTGGTTTAATGATGACACACGTATATCTCTTATGGTTGGAATAGGTTTTCTGGCTATCGTAGCAATTAGTTATTTCGCTTTTGGAATAGACAAGCGTGTACAAGCCAATGCTCAGACAGAGGCTAAGAAGGAGGACAAAGTGGGTTAATCCATCATTCACTTTGGGTTTTGCAAAGGGTTGCTGCGGCAACCCTTTTCCAATGAAATTAATGATAAAATGGATTAAAATGATTGCTTCATTGTGAAGGGTGAACTTTTTATGTTTGGACTTAAAAGCCAGAGAAAAGGAGAAATTGACAATGACCACTTCAAAGAAGAATTTGAGGACTTGCGAAAAGGGACACAAATACTATAAATCCAGTGACTGTCCAACCTGTCCTGTATGTGAGCAGGAACGAAAACCTGATACAGGATTCCTTTCAGTGCTCTCGGCACCTGCCAGACGTGCATTGGAAAGCAATGGGGTAACCTCTTTACAACAGCTATCAACATATAGTGAAAAAGAAATTTTGAAATTCCACGGTATGGGACCAGCTTCTTTACCGAAACTTAGGGAAGCTTTGGAGACAGGTGGGTTATCATTCAAAGCTTAATCAATTTAGTGAATAAGGGATCAGGAACATCTTTTTTATGGACATCATCCTTGTTAAACTGATAGTAACTCTAAAAAGTGAGGTAACGAAAAATCATGAGTTCCTATACTCCCTATTTTGAATTCAATCGAAAAAAGTGGGCATCTTTGCGAAACCATACCCCTCTTCCTTTAACTGAAGAAGAATTGGATAACTTAAAAGGAATAAATGAAGAAATATCCATTCAGGAAGTGGAAGAGGTTTATTTGCCCTTGACTCGTTTGATCAATTTACATGTTGAGGCATCCCAACAGCTTAACACAGCCACTTCTTCATTTCTAAAAACTGATGCTAAAAAAGTACCTTATATCATTGGGATTGCAGGGAGTGTTGCTGTAGGAAAGAGTACGACTGCAAGGTTACTTCAGACTTTATTATCCAGATGGGATAATCACAGAAACGTAGGTCTTGTCACTACCGACGGTTTTTTGTACCCAAATGATCTTTTAGAAGAAAAAGGATTGATGAAAAGAAAAGGGTTTCCTGAAAGTTATGATACCCAAAAGTTAATCAATCTTATCGGAGATGTAAAAGCGGGAAAAAATAAAGTGGAAGTTCCAATCTACTCACATTTGAAGTATGACATTTTGCCAAATGAAGTGCAGACGATCTGTAATCCGGATATTCTAATAGTGGAAGGTGTTAATGTTCTTCAAGTTGACAAGGAAAATCAAGTATTCGTCAGTGACTTTTTTGATTTCTCACTCTATGTAGATGCAGATGTTAACGACATAGAGCGGTGGTATGTCGAAAGGTTCCTTTTACTTCAAAAGACTGCATTTCAAAGTCCCGAATCCTATTTCCATCGTTATATTGACTTTTCTAAAGAACAGGCCATAAAAAAAGCGACTCAAATTTGGGAAGAAATTAATTTAAAAAATTTACATGAAAATATACTGCCGACAAAAGGACGGGCAAAACTCGTCTTGAAAAAAGGGTCAGAACACAAAGTTGAAAATATCTTCTTGCAAAAATAATAGAAATAATGTTTTTTTGTAATAGCAATAAGTTAAGAAATTATACCAATGAGGGACTATGAGATAAGTCTTAAGATTAAGAATATTATCGGTGACATTACCTTATATTGGTTTAGCTTTCAGTAATTATTGGTATTGTTATAATATCTAATAATTGGATGGAATTTATGATACAAGTTAAAAAGTTAAGAGTTTAGCAATTTCAGGAAGGTCCTTGTTTTTTAGGGAAATGGTTACAGAAAGTTCTAATTTCCCTTCTGTTTTTGTCAATAAATGTGTATTTTCCTGGCTTTTTCGAATCTGTCAATATTATTTCACTAACAGTTTATTCCTTCAATGATGGGAAGTTGCTGAAGAAATCTTTTAATGCGACTATCGGGGCGGATAAGTTTAAGCTAATTTCTTCTCAAAATCAACATTTTAACAAAAAAAGTAATAGTAGAATATTTTAATCTATGAAATAATAATAATAGATTATGATATAGTTATAAGGAGACAGAAAAGGTGTGTTCCTAGTTCGTGCCGGGCTTTTTTTTGACACCTAAGCAGGAGCGCCTACATCTTTTTTGCAAATATAGGGGATAAGGAAGGTTATAATGAGCAACATACAGAAACAAACAGACGTTATCTTAATTGGCGGCGGAGTCATGAGCGCGACTTTGGGATCATTACTGAAAGAGTTAGCACCGGAATGGGAAATCAAAGTATTTGAGAAGCTTGCAAACGCAGGAGAAGAAAGCTCTAACGAATGGAATAATGCGGGTACGGGTCATTCTGCGCTGTGCGAGCTTAACTATACATCCGAAAAAGCTGACGGATCTATAGATATTAGCAAAGCAATTAAAATAAATGAACAGTTCCAAGTTTCATTGCAGTTTTGGTCGTATCTTGTAAACTGTAAGCTGATTGATAATCCGCAAGACTTTATCATGCCATTGCCTCATATGAGTATGGTGCAAGGGGATAAAAATGTAGCGTTCTTAAAGAAACGTTTTGAAGCGCTGTCCAAAAATCCTCTGTTCCAAGGTATGGAGTATTCCGATGACCCAGCAAAACTGATGGAATGGATTCCACTTATTATGCAAGACCGTCCATCGAATGAATCTATAGCGGCAACAAAAATTGATTACGGTACAGACGTTAACTTCGGTGCTCTGACACGCATGTTGTTTGACCACTTAAAGGCTCAAAACGTCGATATCAAATATAAACATAGTGTTGATAATGTTAAACGTGCCAGTGATGGCTCATGGGAATTAAAAGTGCGTAATGTCGATACCGGTAGCGTAGAACGTCATAATGCTAAATTCGTCTTTATCGGAGGCGGGGGCGGAAGCTTGCATTTACTGCAAAAATCCGGCATTCCTGAAGGGAAACATATCGGAGGATTCCCGGTAAGTGGATATTTCATGGTATGTAATAATCCGGAAGTTGTTGCACAGCATCATGGGAAAGTATACGGAAAAGCTAAAGTTGGTGCACCACCAATGTCTGTTCCGCATCTTGATACACGTTTTATCGACAATAAAAAATCGTTGCTATTTGGACCATTTGCGGGCTTCTCACCGAAGTTCTTAAAAACAGGTTCAATGTTCGATTTAATAACTTCCGTAAAACCGAATAATGTTTTAACTATGTTGGCGGCTGGCGCAAAAGAGATGCCATTGACAAAATACCTGATCCAGCAAGTTATGTTATCGAAAGAACAGCGTATGGAAGAGTTACGAGAGTTCATCCCGAACGCTAAGAGCGAGGATTGGGATTTAGTAGTAGCTGGCCAACGTGTACAAGTTATCAAAGATACTGCTGAAGGCGGCAAAGGTACACTTCAATTTGGTACGGAAGTTGTAAGTGCATCCGATGGCTCAATTGCAGCATTGCTAGGTGCTTCTCCAGGGGCTTCTACTGCTGTTCACGTTATGCTTGAGGTAATTAATAAATGCTTCCCGCAACGCATGAAAGAATGGGAACCGAAAATTAAAGAAATGATTCCTTCTTATGGAGAGTCACTAATGGAAAATACAGAGCTTTTACACGAAATTCAAACTTCAACATCAGAGACGCTTGGTCTTAGCAAAAAAAAAGAGCTAGTTTATAGTTAATTTTTGGATATCGAAGCAACATTGAAATTAAAAACAACAGAACCTTTAATCGATCTTTGATTGAAGGTTCTTTTTTTGTTTTGCTATTCAATTAAGGATGCATATTTGCAGGCAAATTCGAAGAAAATTGAGTTTATGGCTTGTACAATTTGGACGTTGATTGGAACGAGAGGCCCTCGGCTTTCCGCGGGCGGTCCTCCCTCGGCTTGCGACTGCGGGGTCTACCCTAGACGCGCTTTTCTAAGCAGGAGTCTCGAACACCCGCTCCAATCAACTTAGTTTTAACATTAGATAAAACCCTTTTGTCTACAAACTGAGGGATGCCATTATAGCATCCCTAAAGATTTCTGCTTCTAATGTATTTTTGAATTTATTTTAGAAATGGTCTCTTTATCGCAAATTATGAAAAGCTGTGCATCATCAGGAATTCGTGCATCTAATTTTTGGTTTATGTTAAGGTCACCACGATCTGCTACCAGTGTGGCCCCTTTATTAAGAAGGTCCATGAATGCATCACGATAGGTTCGCCATTCATCTTGTTTAGAAATCTCATACATCGTCTCTTCATACTTTGAGCTCATAAGTTCTGAATACATGTGAGTGACTCCATGAGAAAATAATGATCGTACTGCTGCGTGGGAGATCATTTCTTGTGTAGGAATAAACTCATCCACCTTTACACGCTCAAATAAACGAATATGCTTTTGATTGATTACCTCAGCGGTGACGTGTATTGCCGTATTGGTTTTTTCTTCAATGGACGTTATGGCAGTGGCAACTAATAATGTCTTTCCATCGACAAGTAACGGATCCTTTGTAGCATAATTATCTTGTGTTATTTGGTCAGCAAAAATGATAACGCCTTTTGCTTTAGGCAGATTTGCACGGAGTAATGTTTCTTCATCCGTGGCATCCCCGCGAACATAAAACAGACGCTCCTCCATCATGGGGGATTTTTCCAGGTTATCAATGATTACAATATCGATGGTTTCATCAGATTTAAAAATTTCTTGAATTGCTGATTTTGACTTTTCACTCCATCCAATCAGAATGATATGATTTTTACCTGTATATTTCATTTTTCCACCAACTTTACGTTTTTCGATAAGATATACAGATTTAATGATTTTTCCAATAAAAAGACTAACAAGCCCAATACCCGTTATGTATAGACCGATGGTAAATGCTTTTCCAAGATCGGTGACCGGTGCATAGTCACCAAAACCAACCGTAGCAAGCGTTGTAAGAACCCAGTAAACTGAAGTTAAATATGATTCGAACGTCTGTGGCTCTATAGAAAAAGCAATATATGCTGCAACTAATATGTATAAAATGGCAAATGGTATAAAGATTTTCCCTCTTAATTTAATCAGGTAATATATTATTTTTTTTACCTTAATTCTCATCATACCCATCCTAGTTATTAAGTCATCGTCGATTGAATTTATATTTCCCCAATTTAACAGATAATTAAACGTAAGAGTAAGAACTATTTATCCCCAAGTTGGGAGCAAAAAGCATATAAAAGAAAGCTTGATTGGATGTGTGACGTTCAGCTCTGTTTCTTATGCAAAAAAGGGGCAGGAACACTGAGTTTTATCTGCCCAAGCTTAATAGACCACTCATTCAGTTAGTTTTTGGTACCAAAACTATAGATTCTGCTCTTAAATTTCGCTCTGATTTTAATATAGATTATAAAAAGGACAATAATAGATGAATTTTAGAATATAAATTATAAAATAATCATCAAAAAGTAAAATTATTATTAGAATTTTCAGTATACAATGAATGTTAAATAATGAGGAGGACAAGCAAAATGAAAGCGGATACAAGTGAAAGGGTAAAGATATTAAAAAAAGAACAGGATTGCATATAAAAGTCTCGCAACAAGTGGCAGTGCTTCGCATGTTAATGAACAATATTACCGGGTTTTAGTTGTGCACCGGTACACGGGGGATGGGAAAGCGGCACATAGCTGGGGTGTTTGCTGCTGGAATAAGGTGATACTTTACGTGATTGGATGTGGGCATGACGCCAGAATTTACCCAATAGGCAATTAAATTAAAGGGGGAATGATTATGGAATCACCAAATGTTGCGACAAATACGAAACAAGAGGAGCCGCAGATTCAATCTACTACGAATGTACTGAAGTTTATTATATACAGTTTAATAGGAAGTTTTATGTTTTTTATTCCCATTACCATAAATGGTGTTTCAAGCATACCAATTGATCATATAGTAACATGGATCAAAGTAACCTTGCCGTCAGCCGTTCCCATTTATGCTCTTATTGTCATTCTATTAGGAGCTGTTTATCCATTTATTTCAAAAACCTGGAGCAAAGATAAAGTATCAATCGTTTTTTCTTTATTAAAAGTATTAGGTGCTGTTGTTGCGATCTTAATATATTTCAAGATCGGACCCGAATGGTTAATGGCCCCAAGTATGGGTCCTTTCCTTTTCGAAAAACTTGTCATACCTGTAGGTCTTGTCGTTCCTTTAGGTGCTATATTTTTGGCGCTTCTCATTGGATACGGGCTTCTCGAATTTTTGGGTGTACTGATGCAGCCGATCATGAGGCCGATATTTAAAACGCCGGGGCGTTCAGCGGTTGATATGGTTGCTGATTTAGCAGGTAGCTATTCCATTGGTATGCTTATTACGAATCGACTATATAAAGAAGGAAAATACACCCTTAAAGAGGCAGCTATTATTGCAACTGGCTTTTCAACGGTTTCAGCAACGTTCATGATCGTTGTAGCAAAAACCCTCGGGCTTATGGATTTATGGTCGCTTTTCTTTTGGGTTTCTTTAGGGATCACGTACCTTGTCACTGCCATTACCGTACGCATTTGGCCATTAAATAAAATGAGCGACGAATATTATTCGGATAATGCGGATCCAGAAGAAGTTATCAAAGAAGGACTTTTCCGAAATGCCTGGAACAGTGCGATGGTGGGAGCAAATAATTCCGTAAGTCTTGGCAGAAATTATGGGAGAACTTAAAGGACGGTTTTCTTATGACAATGAGCATTCTGCCGTCCATTTTATCCGTTGGTCTCATCAGCCTTGTATTAGCGGAGTACACTCCAATATTTAATTTACTTGGCTATCTTTTTTACCCATTTACCTGGGCATTGCAAATACCTGAACCATTTTTGGCTGCCAAAGCTTCAGCTATAGGAATTGCAGAAATGTTCCTGCCGGCGCTTCTTGTAGTTGATGCACCTCTGGTAACTAAGTTCATCATTGCCGTGGTTTCTGTTTCATCCATATTGTTCTTTTCAGCGACGATACCTTGTATCCTATCAACCGAAATCCCGATCAGCATTACGAAGTTGATTGTAATCTGGTTTGAACGGACACTCATCACGTTAATTATTACGGCACCCATCGCAATATTGCTGCTTTAGTGCAAATCAATGAATCTTAATTCGATCACAAATCGAACGGATGCGTTGGTATTATAAGGTCGACCAGTAAAAATTACTGGTTGGCCTTTTTTTGATAGAAGTAGACATGGTAGGACTCACGGTTGCGGAGGACATTTGAAGCAGGGGGAGTGGAAGGCGGAAAAACAATTCCTTGTATTCCAGTTTAAAAGTATCCAAAAGTTAATTGATTTAGTTTTTTTCTTATCCAACTAATGGGCATCTACTATTAGGGATGACTAAAGGACCCTGGTGAATACCACCCTCCAATGGTCTTGTTTTAGAGGTATTGATGACATGATCGGCCATTTTTATCGAGAAGGATCCCATAGCCTTTTTGTATTTTCCATCACATGAACAATATTAGGAAAAACATCCATAAAAATTATTTGGAGAAAATAATATTTATTCTGAAAATTCATATTATAATACTTTATTCTTATGCTATATTATAGGGAGAATTATTTATTATCACGTATAATTTAGAATTGGAGTGATTTGAATGAAGAAACTTGGTTTATTGAGTATGTTTTTGATTTTAACTATCTTTATCTCGGCTTGTGGAACCAATGAAGGAAAAAATGCAGGTGAGGAAAAGAAACCTGAAAAGGTATATAAAGTTGGTGTGGATACGACTTATCCTCCTTTTGAATTTAAAGAGGGGAACGACTATAAAGGTATCGATATTGAATTGATCAATGCAATCGCGAAAGACCAGGATTTCAAAATCAAATTGTCTCCAATGGATTTCGGTGGAATCATTCCGGCTATGCAAGCCAATCAGCTTGATGTGGCCATTGCGGGAATGAGCATTACAGAGGAAAGAAAAAAGGTAGTGGATTTCTCAACACCGTATTTTGATGCAGGGTTAACAATAGTTGTTAAGAAAGATAATACAAGCACTAAAACCGTTAAGGATCTTAAAGGAAAAACCATAGCAGTGAAAAAAGGAACAACAGGTGCTAAATATGCACAGGATAATGCTACGAAACTAGGAATCAAAGTTGTTCAATTCAATGATAGTCCAGCGATGTTCCAGGAAGTGGCCAACGGTAATGCGGATGCCCTTATAGAAGATTATCCTGTCATCTCATATGCAATCGCCCAAAAAGATCTTGGGTTGAAAATCGTAGGTGACCGTTTGAATGGTGACCAATATGGAATTGCTGTATTGAAAGGGCAAAACGAGGATTTATTGAAAAAAATAAATGATGGTCTTGCCAATCTTAAAAAAGACGGCACGTATGATGAAATTATAAAAACGTATCTTGGTGAATAAGGTTAATAAACAATAGATTAAAGCTCATTAGGCGCGCTTATTGCGCGCTTTCTTTTTCAAAGGGGTGAAAGAAATGGATATAATTGTTGCGGCGTTGCCACTTTTATTAAAAGGACTTCAGGTGACACTTTATATCTTTGTGATTGCCATTATCCTAGGGTTTTTGATTGGTTTACTTGTCGCATTGCTGCGACTTGCCCCCATCAAAATCTTGAACTGGATTGCAAAGGTTTATGTGGATGCAATACGAGGGACACCGTTCATCGTTCAGTTATTTTTTATCTATTTTGGTGTGAATTCATTGAATTTGATTTCTTTGGACAGTACAACAGCTGGAATAATTACCGTTGCAATCAATGCAGGGGCATATTTTGCTGAAATAATAAGGGCAGGGATACAATCCATCGATAAAGGGCAAACGGAGGCGGCAAGATCCATCGGGTTCACTGGAGCTCAAACAATGAGATATGTCGTGCTTCCGCAAGCCTTTAGAAGGATGCTCCCTACCATTACGAATCAATCGATCATCAGCTTGAAGGATACTTCTCTATTATCCGTCATTGGTATAGCCGATTTAACCCAGCAAGGTCAGATTCAAGCTTCGGCAACTTTTGAAGCATTCAAGATTTGGCTGGCCGTAGGTGTGATTTACTTTATCATCATCTATTTGTTAACCCTAATTGCTAATTTCATAGAAAGGAGGGTACAAGTTCGATGAGCATCATTACAGTAAAAAACCTGAGAAAATCATTTGGAACTGTCGAAGTTTTAAAAGATATTAATGCAGAAGTGCAGGAAAAGGAAGTAATTTGCGTAATAGGCCCTTCTGGATCTGGAAAGAGTACATTCCTGCGTTGCCTGAATCTCCTTGAGGAAGTTACGGGTGGCGAGGTGGTCATTAACGGACATGATATAACCGATCCTAAAAGGAAAATCAATATAAACAAAGTCCGGCAAGAAGTTGGAATGGTTTTTCAACATTTCAATCTATTTCCTCATAAGACCGTTTTGGAGAACATAACCTTGGGCCCTATTAAAATTCGTGCCACCGATAAAGCGGAAGCAGGAAGATTAGCGCTTGAGTTATTGGATAAGGTTGGTCTAAAGGAAAAAGCAAATAGCTATCCAGGGGAACTTTCCGGCGGACAAAAACAGCGGGTCGCCATCGCAAGGGCATTGGCGATGAATCCGAAGATCATGCTATTTGATGAACCGACTTCGGCCCTTGACCCTGAAATGGTCGGCGATGTTTTGGAGGTAATGAAACAACTGGCTAAAGAAGGCATGACAATGGTCGTCGTTACACATGAAATGGGCTTTGCCCGGGAAGTCGGGGACCGGGTGATATTCATGGATGGAGGGTATATCGTGGAAGAAAATGAGCCGAATGAATTATTCGGTAACCCTCAGCATGAAAGAACCAAAGCATTCTTGAGCAAAGTGCTTTAACGGGATGTTTTTAAGATCGTAAATCATGAATGAAGTTGTGCATAAAGTGTGGACAAAGGAATGCGGGAAATGAGGGGAAACCCAAACGCATGAGCCTTTTCCTCATCTTTGTGCATAACTTTTTTGGTTTTTAGAGCAGGAACCTATCAGTCAGGAGATGTTTTTATTCATATCAGCTTCAATCGGCCAAACGTCACAGAAAAGAAACCTATGCATTCAACACATGCATAGGTTTCTTTTTACTTATTTGGCACCGTAACTAATCAAGTTGGTCATGATTCGATATCCGCCTGGAACCTGGCCTTGAATTTGCCTGTATAGGACAAGGTTGGTGTAGAGGTAGGTGCCATTACCATACTTAGCCATAAGGATACCGCCATCAAATGGTTCTTCATTCGGATCTGCCATGGAAATGAATGTTTCATACCGTTCATCCCATTCCATTGGGAAATACAATCCTCTTTCTTGGACCCAATTGCTCCAGTCATCATTTGTTATTTTATTTGGATAGGTAAAAAGCGCCGATTCTGGTTTCGACACGTTTACTGTGGCTTTTTCATCGGTTACCCGCCAGCGAATCGAAGGATTCCCGAGGGTAAGAGAATATGGAGCCGTCTTCAAGGCATCCCATCCATCACCCGGTTTATGGTATTGCACGACGAGATGTCCGCCGTTTTCCACATACTCAAGTAAGCGCCCGTTATTTGCCTTTAAATCTTCCCTCGATAGATAGGCACGGATGCCTGTAACGATCGTGTCATATTGACTTAAATCACCTTCAGCTAAATCAGCTGCAGTTAACTTCGTAATGTTCAGCCCTGCATTGCTTAAGTAATCTGCCACTTTATCGAATCCGCTTTCAATGTACCCCACTTTTAATGAAGCTGGCTTCAAAAGCTCAAATGCAACGGTATTGATAGCTGCTGGGTATTGGTAATAGAATGTTCCGATATGGTCATAGGAAATCTCCTGAATGGTCGAATCAAAGGTTTTCCCATTGACAGTGGCTGCAGCCTTCACCTGATATTCACCTTTTTGGATGGCCTTCGGTGGTCTGAGGGTGAACTTCACTTGTTTTTCTTCTGATTTTTCATTAAATGATACAGTGGCATTTTGGGGATGAACTCCCCAATTTTCAGGGACTTTTAAAGCGACCTTTGCTGATGCTTTTCCTTCTGTATAATTTTTCAAGGTCACCGTCACTGGGATTTCCTCTCTTACATCTGCTGTATTTACGACGATATCTTCAGGAGTTAAGGTAAGGCCAACGTCGGGAAGGACGGCGATCGTTCCATCCAATTCTTCCTTGATGGAAGTTTTTGTGCTCCCGTATTTATAAGAAATGCTGGTCGTAATGGTTGATTCATCATAGGCATGGTAATAAGCTGCATCTTCAGGGACTTCAACCAGGTAGGTCATTGTCGCTGATTTATTAGGTGCCAGATTGACATCTTTTGATTTTGTTTTTGTCTTCCATCCTTTAGGCACGTTCAATGCAGCAGCGACTTTTTTCAATGTTTGTTTCCCGTTATTCTTCATGGTTATGGTTACGTACGTATTTTGACCTTTCGTAAGAATCTTTGAAGCTGCTTTAGCTTGAACCTCGAGCCCTGAGGAGACATAACTGACGTTTTGCAATTGCTCTTCTTTTAATGAGAGCTTATGAAGCAAGTCGTTTTTGATGGCAGGGCTTAGCTTTGCCTTTTTGACTTGCGCAGTCATTGAACGAACCTTGGAAAGAGCTTTTTGGGATGTTGAAAAAACACGTTTTGCATGGGGATAAGCCTCAATAACAGCGTTCAGATTCCGTTGCAGGTATTTAAATTCACCTTTTAATTTTGAAGCTGAGCGAGGGAGTTTTTCAGCCCATTCAGTAAAATTGTAAGGTACACCTGCAAAAAGGTCCGACTCGCTTTTTGTATCAACCGCGCTTTGCTTCAAATCCAAATGGATCTGGCGTGGTGCTGCAGGGATATCAGAACCCATGCCTTGGCTTTTGTGCAGATAGCGGGATTGTTCTCCAAGCTGTGGGTAAGTCATTTTGTATATTGGGTCATATTTACCGATTTCTATCGAAGTGGTTGCTTGATCTGCCGAGGAAACGGGCAAATATAACTTTTTCACTTGCCATACCGATAGACCTTGTTTCAATTGTTGTGGAAACACAGTTGGGTCGGCGGCATCCGTAAAGGCACGTTCACTTAGGATTGTCATTGTTCGATGATGTCCATGCTGGGTATCATCATTTTGAAAGGATGGCATCAATATATCTGGCTGATACGTCCGAATAAAGCGGATAAGCCGTTCATATGTGAGTTCCTCGCCCCATTTTTGTAATGTTTCCTCTGGTGTTTTAGAGAAACCGAAATCATAAATGGGATCAGAGGTGGTTTCACTTAGATGATAGGCTTTAACCCCGGTGATTTTTGCAGCTTCTATCATTTCCCTCGAACGGATGATTCCAAGAGCGTTATCCAGTTCATCCCCAATTTCATTTTGTCCTCCCTCACCACGGTTTGCAATCAGGCTGGATGTTTTCACCCCTAACCCTCTCGATAGATAAGCGAGAAAGTCACTGCGTTCATCATCGGGATGGGCACCGCTGTTCAAGAATGTCACAGTCGTTTCGAGCGGCTTGACCGCATTCCATAATTCAACGTTGGTTTCATCAGGATTTGCAGCGCTGCCTCCAAGCGGCAATGACGCAAGAACCAACAAAAGGGAAAGCAACGATAACAAAGCTTTTTTCATTCTTCTTTTAACCCCCTTCAACTTTTATTAAACACCTAAAAAAATGTAGGTTAGTAATGCTTTCTAACTAACCAGACAAAAAAACCTATCTAATAAATAGCACTAATGGTTATAAATGTAAATAATGCGAAGTAACTATTAAAAATTGAACATTTTAAATATTACGAAAAAGTATTGTGCGTTGAAATCATTTAAGTTATATTTTTACTTAATTAGGAAGATTTACTAACTAAATAATGTAAGGCCGTGATGTGATGAGTTTTAAAAGGACACCCAGTCATCAAAAATATGTAAATAAAAAAAGAATCATTCAATGCATCCAAGAATGTTCACCCATTTCAAGAGCTGAAATCGCCGTTAAGCTTCAGCTAAGTAAACCAACTGTTTCTCAGGCTGTGGATGAACTTATACAGGAGAAATGGGTATTCGAGAAAGGAATAGGAGTATCCTCATCTCAAGGCGGGAGGAGGCCCATCCAGCTCTTTTTTAATGAAAAGGCCGCCTATATCATCGGTGTCGATATAGGCGGGACGAAAGTGAAAATCGTTTTAAGCGATTTAAGCGGCAACATCCTTGCTGACACTAGTTTTTCAACAAACACTTATTTAAATTCAGGGCTTCTTAAACAAATGGCGATTGAAACGGAGCGGTTAATTGCAAAGAATCAGATTGCGAAGGAAAGGATATTGGGGATGGGAGTCGGGATCCCTGGCATTACGCAAACGGCAAGCGGATTAGTAATAGAGGCACCGAGTTTAGGCTGGGTGCAATATCCATTTATAGCAGAAGCGAAGCGTTATTTTGATTTCCCCATCTTTCTTGACAATGATGTAAACGCGGCTGCACTAGGTGAACAGTGGCTGGGGAATGCACAAAATAAGCGGAATTTGCTGTTCATTGCGGTTGGCACGGGAATCGGAAGCGGCATCATCTTGAATAACCAGTTATACAGAGGAGCTTCCAGTGCCGCTGGGGAAATGGGATATATGGTGACGGACAAAGAGGATATAAAACGTGAATTCAAGCCGATTTTCCATAGATACGGCTATTTGGAAAGTGTCGCAGGAGGCAAGTCGATTGGCGGTCATTTCACCAGGGAGGTCCTCAAGGACCCTCACCATTTTTTATTCGAACGGGCCAAATCTTCCGAACTATCGGGGGAGGATGCTTTTTTGGCAGCAAAAAAAGGAGACACGGCAGCTATGGCCATCATAAATGAAGCCATTGAACATTTAGCCTGCGGAATTGTCAATGCGGCTAGTTTGCTAAATCCGGAAGTGATCATTTTAGGAGGTGGTGTATTAAATTCTGCTGAATACATTTTACCTAGAATTCGGGAGGTCGTTGATCGATATCTTCCAAGTTTAGTAGAAATGAAAACTTCACAACTGGGAGAAAACGCAGGGGTGCTTGGAGCGGTTTCCCTTTTCTTAAGGGAACATGATGGCATTTTGAATTTTCGTGATGAGGGGGAATATTAATGAAAAATAGGAAAAAGTCGCTTGTTTCAGTACTGACCTTATCGGCAGCACTATTAATTTCGGGGTGTAACGGTACAGATACGAAAACGAATTCGGATGCTGGCGAAAAGGGTGAGCTCGAAGATAAAATCGTTGTTTATTCGCCGCATGGCAAAGATATTTTATCAAAATTCGAAAAGCAGTTCGAAGGTAAGTATGGTATTGATGTTGAGTGGCTTGATATGGGGTCTCAGGAAATCCTTGACCGTGTTCGTTCAGAGAAAAGTAATCCGCAGGCAGACGTTTGGTGGGGGGCACCTTCCACGAACTTCAATCAAGCAAAGGATGATGGGCTGCTGGCCGCTTATAAGCCTAGCTATTCCGATAGTCTCGATGAAGGATTCCGCGACCCGGAATGGTATTGGACAGGAACGAGCCAGACACCGGAAGTCATCATGTATAACAGCAAAGAATTATCAAAAGACGAGGTACCGAAAGATTGGGATGAGCTGCTTGATCCGAAATGGAAAGACGAAATCATCATCCGCTATCCGTTAGCCTCCGGAACGATGAGGACAATTTTTTCTGCGATGATCTATCGTACGTATAAGGATACAAATGATCCGAAAGAAGGGTATGACTGGTTAAAGAAGCTCGACCAAAACACGAAGGAATATTCAGCGAATCCTGAAATGATGTATAACAAGGTAGCCAAAGGAGAGGGCTCACTTTCCGTTTGGGCAATGCCGGATGTCGTCATGCTGAAAGAAAATAAAAATTATCCATTTGAGTTCGTCATTCCAGAAAGCGGAACGCCAGTATTGACGGAAGGTATCGCCATCGTTGAAGGTGCCAAGCATCCCAAAGCGGCTGAAGCCTTTTATGAGTTCGTGAATTCACCAGAAGCCGCAAAAACATTAGCAGAAGAATTTTACAGGATTCCGACCAGAAGTGATGTGAAGGGTTTACCTGAATGGATCACGGAAACCGAAATTAAAGCGATGGAAATTGATTGGAATGCATTCCAGGAAAAAGGTGACGAGTGGATGAAATACTGGGACGAAAATATTAAAAGTGGAGATAAAGAAATTAAAGAATAAGGAAGTGTCGTTGGGATGGCGTCAATAAAAATAGAGAATGTCCAAAAAGCCTTCGGGAAAACGATAGCTGTTGACCAGTTAAATCTGGACATCAAAGAAGGTGAGTTTTTTACCTTTCTTGGTCCAAGCGGCTGCGGTAAAACGACAACACTTCGGATGATAGCCGGTTTTTATTATCCAACTAAAGGTGTCGTCCGATTTGGCGACAAAGATATGACGCGTGTACCTCCGGAGAAAAGAAATACAGGCATGGTTTTTCAAAACTATGCCCTCTTTCCCCATATGACTGTTTTTGAAAATGTAGCGTTTGGCTTGCGTGTGAGAAAGGTTTCTTCTGCTGACTTAAAGAAGAGAGTGCTGGATGCCCTCCAAAAGGTCAGGCTTGAGAGCTACTCGAATCGTCAAGTGAGCCAGTTAAGCGGAGGACAGCAGCAGAGGGTGGCCCTTGCGCGAGCACTGGTCATTGAACCGGAAATATTACTGCTGGATGAACCATTAAGTAATCTGGATGCCAAGCTTCGTGATGAAATGAGAGTGGAAATCTTAAGGCTGCAGCGTGATTATAAGATTACCACCATTTATGTCACACATGATCAGGCAGAGGCATTATCCATGAGTGATCGAATCGCTGTGTTCAATTATGGTGTATGTCACCAGGTCGGGACGCCAACAGAAATTTATAATCGGCCGGCTAATGATTTTGTGGCGAGTTTTATAGGCGAAATTAATCTTTTGCCCGTTCAAGTTGAAAAAGTTCATCAAGATAATATAGAGGTTGCCCTTAAGAATAGTGAACAACCGATTAAATTGAATGTGGAAAATCAAGCTAGGGACGGAATTTCGATCATACAGAGTGATGCTGACCTTGCTGTTTCGATTCGTCCTGAGGCAATCAGGATTCTGGATGTGACCGAAGAAGGAATGAATATCTTTAAAGGTAAAATAAATTCCGTCCAATTCTTTGGATCTGTTGTGAATGTCATGGTGGATGTTCAAGACGTGTTACTAAGGGTCGACGTATTTAACACCCATGATTTTGGATACTTTTATCAAGGAAAGGAAGTGTATGTCCAGCTTCCCGAGAAACAGCTGCGTCTTATCCCTGTCATAAGCGGTGATGCGCCATGATTAAAAATCGTGATACGAGATTGACGGTTTGGCTCCTTATACCAGTTGTATTGGTGCTCATAGCATATGTACTCTACCCGTCATTGAGGACCTTTGTTGAAAGTCTGCAAAAAGACGGATCGATATCCCTTGGAAATTATCAGGACTTCTTCGTACAGGAATCGAAAACGAACTTAGAGGCTCTTTGGAATTCTGTTTATATATCCTTATTGAGTGTATTGGTCAGTGCCTTGATTGGCATACCGCTCGCATTCATTTTTAACCGTTACGATTTTCCCGGCAGAAGCTTCTTCTCATCAGCAGCGATTTTGCCGATTGTCCTTCCATCATTGGTAGGGGTCATGGCCTTTATGTTTTTATATGGAGAATCGGGATTGATTCCAAATGCCATCAAGGACCTGTTTGGCCTCGATAAGGTTCCATTCAAGATTGGCGGGGTATCGGGAATTCTTATCGTGCATGCCTATACGATGTATGTTTATTTTTATATGACCGTATCCGCTGCAATTAATAAAATAGATCCATCACTTGAAGAAGCCGCTTATAACTTAGGCGCAAATAAATTAAAGGTTTTTTGGAAGGTGACATTTCCATTATTGACACCTGCCATCGTTGCCGCCTCTTTACTTGTTTTCATGATATCGATGGCTTCTTTCAGTGCCCCGTTTTTATTAGCTGGCGGATACAGGGTGTTAAGCCTGCAAATTTATTTTTCAAAAATCAATGGTGATATGGAAATTGCCGCTACTCAATCCGTCATCCTATCCATCGTTTCGATTTCATTTCTATTATTCATGCGTTGGTATCAGAATAGGAAGGATTATCGCATGGCTTCGAAAGGAATAGGCGCACACAGGAGTGAAGTGAGGAACCCATTTATAAAATGGGTGATGGTCCTAACTGGTATCATCGGCGTAATGATTCTGCTTTTACCGCACTTTACGATTCTGTTGCTTTCACTTGTGCCAGATGGAACCTGGACATTTCAAACGTATCCCACAGTATTTAATGTGGAAAATTACAGGCTTTTGTTTGAAGACCCTAATATCTTCAAACCGTTACGAAATAGTTTACTGATGGCGGTTATTGCAACGTTGGCAAATCTGGTGTTTGGGGTCATAGCGTCTTATGTACTTGTCAAACGGAAATTCGTCGGGAAAAGCTTTGTCGATATTCTAGTCATGATTCCTTGGGCGTTGCCTGCAACGGTCATAGGGATGAACTTGATATTCGCATTCAATGAACCTAGCGTTTTTTCTTTCGGTCAAATCTTGGTAGGAACATTTTGGATTTTGCCGCTTGCCTATTTCATCAGGCATATTCCACTCGTTGTCCGGTCGACTAATGCCGTTCTGGAGCAGCTGGATGATTCGATTGAGGAAGCAGCCAGAAACTTGGGGGCTAAGTGGTTTTATACTTTCAGAAGGGTCATATTTCCGATTATTATGCCTGGTGTTTTATCAGGGACATTATTGGCATTTATCGAATCTGTGGGGGAATTCCCGACCTCGGTCCTGTTGTACACGATTTCAAACAGGCCCATATCCATTGAAATCATGAATCAGCTTCGGATGTTCAATATGGGGCAGGCCGCTGCCTATGGGATGATTCAAATCACGCTGATTGTAATCGTTCTCTTTATTTCGAACAAGTTTTTTGGAATCAAAGCGGAAAAAGCTTTATAAATCGGAGGTTCAAAGATGAGCAGGCTTGAAGAATTTATCAAAAATGAAGGTAGTGTCTTTCCAGGAAAAACCTATGCTAGAGAGCTTCTGATGCCTGTTTTTAATGATCAAAGAGATTACTTATTTGATGCAATGTTCGATATTCATCGGGCACATGTCATCATGCTTTCGGAACAAAAGATCATTAAAGATGAAGAGGCGAAAACCATGCTTGATGGGATTCGGAAAGTGGCCCAAACAGATCTCGCGCAGTTGACCTATCAGCCCCAATTCGAAGACTTATTCTTCATGATGGAGGCAAAGATCGGTGAGGAAATCGGCCATGAACTTGCAGGGAAGATTCATATCGGCCGCAGTCGTAATGATATGGGGGTTGCGATGTACCGGCTTGTTTTGAGAGGTCATCTGCTCCAATTGGTTGGCTATGCAAACCAATTGAGTGAAGCATTCTTGGTGCAGGCTGAAAAACATACAGAAACCTATATTACAGGTTACACGCATACCCAACCGGCTCAGCCGACTACAATAGGACATTACTTTTTAGCCATTTATGATGTGCTTCAAAGGGATATTGGCCGGTTATGGGCAGCCTATGAAACGGTTAACCAATCCCCTTTGGGTGCAGCCGCTTTAACGACCACCGGTTTTCCGATCAGTCGGAACCGTACGGCTGAACTGCTTGGGTTTGATTCGGTGATTGAAAATTCCTATGACTCGATAGGCGGGGCAGATTATTTATTGGAAACCGCAACTGCCATCATGACGTGCATGGTCAATACCGGAAGGTGGATCCAAGATTTCCTGCAGCATGTGACAAGGGAGTTTGGTACATTTCACGTGGCGGACCCTTATGTTCAAGTAAGCAGCATCATGCCGCAAAAAAGGAATCCTGTCTCCATTGAACATTCCCGTTCGATTGCAAGCAGTGCGTATGGTGATGCACTTGCTGCAATGAATATGATTCACAATACACCATTTGGTGATATCGTCGATACGGAAGATGATTTACAGCCGCATTTATATCGCGCTTTTTCGAATGCAGGCCGTGTCATGAAACTAATGTATGCCGTCATATCGACTTTGAAAGTAAATGAAGAACATACAAAGAAAATGGCCGCAAAATCCAGTATAACGGTTACTGAATTAGCGGATACCCTATCAAGAGATTACGACATATCCTTTAGAAAAGCCCATTCGATAGCCAGTCATATTGCAAAAAAGTCGATTAGTGAAGGGAAAGAGCTATATGATTGGGACACACAAGAAATCAACAAGATCATAAATGAATTCGTTTCAGTGAACATAGCAGAAGATGAATGGAAAAAAATAATCTCTCCCGAATATTTTGTGGAAATCAGAAGCATTCAAGGCGGGCCCTCCCCGAAAGAGGTTACGAGAATGATTGTAAATAGAAAACAAAAACTGGAACAAGAGTTGCAGGAATATAAGAAAGTGGTCAAAGAATTGAATGATGGCAGGAAGGCTTTAGTGGATTACTGAAGGTACGGGGTAAAAAGAAAATGAGTTTTAACGGGCATGAACCTCACGAGTATTTGCTTCAAACTCACGAATAAAAGCAATTCACGAGTATTTGCTCGGAACTCACGAGTAAAAGCATGAAATTCACGAGTATTTGCTCGGAACTCACGAGTAAAGGCATGAACCTCACGAGTATTTGCTCCAAACTCACGAGTAAAAGCAATTCACGAGTATTTGCTCGGAATTCACGAGTAAAAGCATGAAATTCACGAGTATTTGCTCCAAACTCACGAGTAAAAGCATGAAACTCACGAGTATTTGCTCCTAACTCACGGATAAAGGCATGAACCTTCTGAAGAGAGTTTTTTTTGTTGGCTCGCAAGCAATACGATCCATTTTACTGAGAAAGCTTCATATTATAGTCATTCTTTATCAGGGCGGCTATTTATTTTGGATTTTTGATGCAACTGAGTCATCCCCAGAGACAATGAATGTAGATTATTCCTAAAAACAATGCTGTTATTTGGAAAATATATAATATGAGGCGGAATGTTAATGTCAAATAGATCTCAGTTCGGTGTTATCCTGATTTTAATAGCTTTCGTAATATCGATTACTTTATGTTCGAATCCGGAAGTCTTATTAAGAGGCGGATATGATTTAGCTATTGATGGTCTGGTGGTATCCAGAACCTTGATGATTATTTTTTCGTTGTATTTATTAGTTAAAATAGGGGATTTGTTTATAAACAGAAAAGATTAATAGTCTAAAATGAGGTTTCCCATAAACAATATTGAGAAAAAGCACTATACTTGGAAGCCGAGAATAAGTAAGGCTCAGTCTTTTGACTGAGCCTCCAATGTTTATTGATCCATAACCAGTTTCAAATTTGCTTCATATATCGTTAACGGATTTAGGTTCCAACTGAACTGCGTGCTTTCTGAAAGCAATACTCACCGTGATCATCACAATGAAATTGACTGCCAATGCAATGATTCCCACATTCAAATCTTTTGTTGCTTGCGGCAAGGATGGAAACAAGGTCCCTATTGTCGATTGACTGAGTGTAATGCAGATTACGATGGCCAATCCGGTAATGATGCCGGCGATTGCGCCAAATTTATTGATCGGATTATTCCTTTTCAGACTAAAGAGAAGGGATGGGAAGAGCTGTGTGATGAGACTGTATCCCATAAGAATTAATGCCGACATCGTTTCGCCGCCGTTTAAGGTGAAGTAGACGGCTATAAGGGCAATGATTGGCACAAGGAACTTTGCCAATCGTACAATGTGGCGATCGGATACGGCAGGTGCAAATTCCTTATAAACGTTTTTCGCGAGCAGTGTAGCGACGCTCATCAAAAGCATGGATCCCGGCACCAATGCGGTCAACAATCCAGCGCCGCCGATTATGCCTATAAACCATGGATCAAAGGTCTCGATCGAAAGGCGCAGCAATGAGAGGTCTGCATCTGCCCCAACGAGTCCGGGCACTTTCAATATAGCTGTAAACCCAACGAAAAAGACGAATAACAGCATGAGTGTATATAAAGGGCTGATGATGGCGTTCTTTCGAAATACCTTGCCGCTGCGTGCTGAATAAACAGCGCTGAAAACCTGTGGCCACATATAGAAACCGAATACGAGCAATATTACTGTGGAGATGAACCATGATACGCTAAGTCCCTGATCTGGGAACTTAAGAAAACCTGGCTTGGCCGCATCAACCGCTTCAAACATCGGCTGAAATCCGCCAAAGTAATGAATTGGCAGATAAATCCCCAAAAATCCTATTATGGCGACCATCATGATATCTTTAATGACCGCGGTCCAAACTGAACCGTGTATACCTGAGATCATCACATAAATGGTAAGGCTGATCGCCCCCATCCAAACTGCCTCAGACATAGAGATGGCACCATAAGATGCTTCTGAGACAATGATCCCCAATCCTTTCAGCTGCACGACGATCACTGGAATCATCGACACCACACCGACAAGTGCAGCCAAAATTCCTAAACCGGGACTCTTATATTTGCTTACAAAGAAATCGGATTGAGACATCAGTTTATTTTCTTTGGCGTATCTCCATATTTCCGGCAGGAGCCAATAGGATAATACGTAAGACAAGGTAATGTAAATTAGAACATATAGAGCGGGTGCGCCCTTGCCATAAGCCCAGCCGCTGCCGCCAAGGAAGGAGAAGGTCGTATAGATTTCCCCGGCCATCAGCAGAAAGACGAATATCGCACCAAAACCGCGTCCGCCCACCGTCCATTGTTCCAAGTCCATATCTTTTCCTTTTGAAGAGCGTATTCCTAAAAATATCGATAGAAGTAAAAATGCTAAAATGATTAAGAGAGCAATATTCATTCCTGGTCACCTTCCCGATTCCTGGGATCCAGCTTATACATGATGCCGAGTATGGCAGAGGTAAGGACCACCCACATAGCCATCCAGAACATATTGAAAGGCATCCCTAATACATATGGTTCTATTTTATTAACAAAAGGTAGAAATCCCAGTATGCCTATAAAAGGAACTAGTGTAAGAATATATATAATCTTCATTAAACAACCCCCTCCGTTTTAAATAAAGTGAAACGCCCACCAATGGGGGTTTATTCTTCAATGCCACTGATGGATGTGTGAACCGAACCGGATGGAAAATTCATACCTGACCGAAAAGGTCCGATAATATATATTAGCTTACACTATTTTGATATAAAATTTAATGCAGTTGCCTGATATATTTTAGCAGCAGTGCGCAGACAGCCGAACAATGATATGTTCATAAAACAGATAAAGCCTTGAATTCATAGTGAGTTCAAGGCTTTATTTCCTTTAGCTATATTTTTTCCTAGAGTTATATAGTATTACCAAAAGTATGAACCAGATTGGGGTCAAGAGCAGTGATAGCCGTGTAGCTTCAGCGAATAGCATAACAATAAGGATGAACAGGAATAATCCTAATATGGCGTAATTGACAAAGGGTGTAAAAGGAGCCTTGAAAGTCGATTTTGCTCTTAGGTCAGGCCTTGTTTTCGAATATTTGATATGGGAAATCAAGATAATGCTCCATACCCATATGAAACAGATGGCACTGATGGTCGTCACGACGGTAAATGCCTGTTCAGGTATCAGTTTGCTTAATAATGCCCCTATTGATACAACGATTGTGGATGTTAATAAGGCATTGCTCGGAACAGCCTGTTTATTTAATTTTTCCAGTTTAGCAGGGGCTTCGCCATTCCTGCTTAACGTATAAAGTATTCGGCTCGTTGAAAATAAACCACTGTTGCATGCAGAAGCAGCGGATGTCAAAACGACGAAGTTGATGATCCCTGCAGCGACAGGAATGCCGATTAACGCAAAGACCTCTACAAATGGGCTGCTCGTGGCATCCAGTTGTGTCCATGGGTTGACGCAGAGAATGACGAATAGTGCACCAACATAGAAAAGTAAAATCCGGACAGGGATTTTATTGATGGCAGATGGAATGTTCTTTCTCGGGTTTGCCGTTTCTGCTGCAGAAACCCCGACCAATTCGACACCGACAAATGAGAAGACGACCAGCTGTAAAGATAATAGGAATCCAGAAATGCCATTAGGGAACATGCCCCCATGATTCCATAGGTTCGTTAGGGAAACCGTTCCGCTATTGGTATTGAAGCCGATGATCAAAAGGATGATCCCCACGACGATCAAGGCGATGATCGTGATTACTTTAATGATGGCAAACCAGAATTCCAATTCACCAAATAACTTAACGGTCAAAAGGTTCAATCCTAACAGAATGACCAGGCATATTAGAGCCGGAATCCATTGAGGGATATCGAACCAATATTGCATATAGACGCCGACAGCTATGATATCGGCCATTGCGGTCATGATCCAACAGAACCAATATGTCCACCCTGTTACGAAGCCGGCCCATGGACCGACATATTCGGTTGCAAATTCAGTGAATGATGCATACCCTGCATTGGATAAGAGCAATTCCCCCAGGGCCCTCATCACAAAATACAAGGCAATCCCTATTATCAGATAAGAAAATAATATAGAAGGTCCTGCCAATTGTATGGCTTTTCCGGAACCTAAAAATAATCCGGTGCCAATGGTTCCTCCTATTGCGATCAGTTGTACATGTCTATTTTTTAAATCTCTTTTTAATTCTTGTTTTGCCAATTCTTACGCCCCCGTCTTTTTATAGTCTTGGTAGTGAATGAGTTTACCTGCATGGTCTTGGAGAGAGGGACGTAATTTTTTCGTCCAGCTTGCCTTTCCCATTGGTTTTAAAGCTGTTGTTTTTAGTCCAACCACAAAATGGACAATAAAAAAAGAGATTGGATAATACCAATCTCTTAAAGGGTTCAGAATAACAATTTTATCATTCGTTACTCTTCTGTCCTTTTGCCTGAGATTGTGAATCCTTCGGCGCTGCATCTTGTACAGTCTCTCCAGAAGCTGCTCCTGCTATAGTGTCATCCATAGCATTCATCGCTTGCTTGTATGCGGTTGTGAAGAAATGTCAGCCAGTGATAATTTTCCACTGCTTGATCATTCATTATGCTTATAAAATAATATTGGAATTCTATCATCTATTTTTCGGTAGGTCAACAAATTTTTTGAAATGAAACAGGCATTATCTGTAGTTTAATAGTGGTCTTAATTTTTAAGGTACTTGAAAAATTTATTTTTTTGGATGATCACTATTATAAAATATTGATCATCATTTTTTAAAAATTATATTTTTAGATTAGGAAAATTGCCAAGATATATTTGGCAACTGTTTATTTCAAAAATACAATTGTATTTTTACAGAATATTTACTATTATAAGATAAGAAAACATAAATGAAGTGTTATTGATATTTTTTCGATAGAGCATTTTTAACCGCAATAATTAATAAGTTCGTGGTAAGGATAGAAAAGCATTACCGATATTGCATCTGGGGGAGTTAAACATGTCGAACAAGGAATTAAAGAGAGGGCTGGAAGCACGTCACATTCAAATGATAGCTTTGGGCGGAACCATAGGTGTCGGGTTATTCATGGGATCGGCGAGCACGATCAAATGGACAGGGCCCTCTGTAATGCTTGCTTATGCCATCGCAGGTATTTTTATATTTTTCATCATGCGTTCCATGGGTGAGATGCTTTATTTAGAACCGACTACAGGTTCTTTTGCAACCTTTGCGAGCAGCTATATACATCCTTTGGCAGGTTATATGACTGCTTGGAGCAATTGGTTTCAATGGGTAATCGTCGGAATGTCCGAAATCATTGCGGTTGGCTTGTATATGCAATATTGGTTCCCGGAGTTACCGGCCTGGATACCAGGTGTGGTCGCCATGATCATCTTGGGAGCGGCCAACCTCATTTCCGTTAAATCCTTCGGGGAATTTGAATTCTGGTTTGCACTTATAAAAATCATAACGATTATATTGATGATCGTTGCCGGCCTAGGCCTTATCTTCTTTGGAATAGGGAATGGCGGGGATGCGATTGGATTATCGAATCTTTGGGAAAATGGCGGCTTCTTTACGGGAGGCTGGACAGGATTCTTCTTTGCGCTTTCGCTTGTCGTGGCTTCCTATCAAGGCGTTGAGCTTATCGGCATCACAGCCGGAGAAGCGAAAGACCCAACGAAGACCGTAACAAAAGCGATCCAATCAATCATATGGCGCATTTTAATTTTCTATATTGGTGCCATATTCGTCATCGTGACAGTCTTCCCTTGGGATCAACTGGATGACTTAGGCAGCCCATTCGTTTCAACCTTTGCTAAAATAGGTATCACAGCAGCAGCAGGCATCATCAATTTTGTCGTAATCACTGCGGCAATGTCTGGATGCAACAGTGGGATTTTCAGTGCAGGTCGTATGCTTTACACACTGGCATTGAATGGCCAAGCTCCGAAAGTCTTTGCTAAAGTATCTAAAAATGGAGTGCCGGCATATTGCACGATCGCTGTATTATTAGGATTGGGCATCGGGGTTATCCTGAATTACCTTGCACCGCCGCAAGTATTCCTTTATGTGTACAGTGCGAGTGTTTTGCCCGGGATGATTCCATGGTTTGTCTTACTGATCAGTGAGCTTAAATTCAGAAAGGTAAATGCCGCTGAAATGGAGAAACATCCGTTCAAAATGCCATTGGCCCCTTACAGTAACTATGCAACAATAGCCTTTTTGCTGATGGTGCTGGTAGGTATGTGGATCAATCCTAGTACAAGGATTTCCTTGGTTGTCGGGATCGTTTTCCTAGCCTTGGTAATAGCAAGTTATTACTTGCTGAAAATGGATAAACGAACACCATTGGACGTTAAATCCGATGATGAGATTTCAGGATAAGAAATTCTATTAAAAAGCCCTTCTCTAATTCGAGAAGGGCCTTTTTTGTCCTTGTAGATCAATTGTGGAATTCACGAGTAAAATAGCGAAACTCACGAGTAAAGTCGTTGAATTCACGAGTAAAACAGCGAAATTCGCGAGTAAAGTCGTTGAATTCACGAGTAAAACAGCGAAACTCACGGGTAAAATCGTTGAATTCACGAGTAAAACAGCGAAACTCACGAGTGTAGCTAATTTGACCCCGTAACAAGGGGGGCCAGCAGGGGGAATGAATCAATAAGCTTAGGAATATGTCTTCTTGCCAGCTTTTTTCATAGGATGTTGCCCGAGGAAGGGGCTATCTTTTGGAAAGAACAAAGCTTACCGGGCGTATCGTTACACCATTAAAGATTGACCAGCTGCGTATTATGGAGAAAATTTCAAACGGCTTCGAGTAGTGAAAACGAGGTATGATCCATACAATGCGTTTAAGTTCCCGCAAAGCATACCGCCATTAAATAAGTGGGGGTGAAAAAGCTTGGATTCAACAAATACATTCGTTATATAAAGGCCTATTCCTGGATTTGGATATAGGCCTCTTTATTCTTGTTTTGAATCAATTAATCGAGATAATCCCCAAAATCATTCCGCTTGCTGAGCTTGTACTGTATTGTAAACCTGATTTACGGAAGATTGGGCTTGGGCAATTTCTTGAGCAGCTTGTTTAATGGCTTCTTGTGCCAAAGTTGGACCAGAGGAAGATTTTTCAATTGCTTGTGAAAGTAAGGTTTGCGTAAGGGTAACGTTTGCTTTTGCTTGATTTAATTGATTGATATCAATTTGTTGTTGAGGCATGTAGTTTCTCTCCTTTTGTCATTTTTGGAATTACTCCATTAGGATGACCGTTCTTTTCTATTTTGTAAAAAAGATGCACACTTAGGATTGAAAAGCGGGCAGAAAGAGAATGGGATTATTCGTTTTATTTACTTAGAATCCTGAAATTTTCATCTGCATAAATAGTATTGAAATCAAATTGTAAGATAACGGAAAAAAATGTGATCTATTCGTTGTTGTGATGTTTAAATTATACTTTACTTATTGGATTTATCAGATTAAAATCGGAGAAAGAATCATTATAAGTGGATGGGCTGATTGGACAACCGAAAGCTCCTGAACGCGATAAGCGAACAGGAGCTTTTTGCGTTCATTTTGGAAAAAGGAGTTGGCAAGATGAATATTGATCATATTGAAGCGTTTATGTATGTTGTTCACCTTAATAGTTTTCATAAAGCCGCAGAGGCGATGTTTTTATCACAGCCAACGGTTTCGGCAAGAATTAAGACGCTTGAGAGTGAACTCGATTCAGTACTATTTGAGAGGCAAGGAAGAGGGATTATTTTAACCGAAAAAGGGAAAGCCTTCATTCCATTTGCGGATCAAATTATTCGTACCTTTCACCAGGGGAAACAGCAGTTGAAGACAGGAAGCGAACTGGAGGAAATAACGATAGGGGCTAATATCATTACATCGCAATACTTTATTCCATTTGCTCTTCCTCTATGGAAAAAGGAAAACCCAAATTTACGCTTTAAATTCATTTCAGCAACAAATGATGCATTAATGGAAAAATTGCTTCAGAAACAGGTTGATATAGCCTTTATGAAGGATATTACACATAGTGGTCTGCAAAATTACAAAACCCTTGATAATTCGATTCGTTTAGTCGTGTATCCAGGACATCCATTTCAACTTCGAACTGGGCTAACAGTACAGGAATTAGCAATGGAGCCGTTGGTATTTTTTGAGTGTGGTGCGCTTGACTGGAACCACGTTCATAAAATTTTTGAAGTATCAAATGTAGAGCCGCGCATTGATTTTCAGGTTGATCACCTGGAAGTGGCGAAGTCGCTAATTCTTAGCAGAAGCTGTATCGGATTTTTACCGTACTTATGTATTAAAAAAGAGTTAGAACAAGGTACGTTGGTTGAAGTGGATGTGTCACATTTAATCAAGATAAAGCAGCACATCTATCTGACGCATTTAAATCATGGAGTGGAATCCCCTTTATTATGGAAAGACATTCTTTTATCAATTCGGAAATTTGAGAAAAAACATCAGCAATTACCAATACAATCGAATTGATAGATATTTTCTATCAATACAATAATTTTTTCTATTAGTAAAACCATTGCCATTAGCATGTTTTAGGTGATAGGATATGTCAAAATATAATTATTCGCATAAGTAAACTTTGAATTAAATAGGAGGAGAGAATATGAGTTATAAGCTTGGCATTTTAGACCAGAGCCCGATATTTCCAGGGGCTTCAGCATTTGATGCACTACAGCAAACCATTAATCTGGCTAAACATGCAGAAGAGTGGGGGTATACCCGTTTCTGGGTATCGGAACATCATCATGCCGAACAGCTGGCGGGGTCTTCCCCGGAAGTTTTGATTTCTTATTTATTAGCTCAGACAAAGTCGATTCGGGTAGGGTCCGGAGGTGTTATGCTTCAGCATTATAGTCCATATAAAGTGGCGGAAAACTTTCACGTATTATCGAATCTTTCGCCAGGCAGGGTAGACCTTGGCATCGGAAAGGCACCAGGTGGGCTCCCCTTATCAACGAAGGCGCTACAGTTTGGAACTGTGAATGATGGAAAAGATTTCGAAGAGCGGTTATCTTTCCTGCAAGAAATAATCGAGAATTCAGTTAATGAATCTCACCCGCTTGCAGGCATTCAAGCGACACCGCTACCTTCCGAAAAGCCTAAGATGTTTCTGCTTGGTGCAAGTACTGACAGTGCCAGGTTAGCAGCCGAACTTGGGATAGCTTATGTATTTGCTCGATTTATCAACAGTAATGAGACTGTACTTGAAGATGCTGCACACATTTACCAAAGTATCTATCCAACTGGTAGCTTTAAGGTATCGGTTTCAGTGATTGCTGCTCCTTCACAACAAGAAGCAGAACAGTTAACAGGTGACCGGAAGATTGTGAAAGTTCATCTCAAAAGCGGTCGTTCTGTCACGGTCCAAACCTTAGCGCAAGCAGAGATATTCGGGAAGCAGTCTGGGGAGCCTTACGAAATAGAAGAACAGGATTCCGATATTATTGCTGGAACTCCTTCTTATGTAAAAGAAGTCTTAGCAAATTTACATGAAAAGCACGGAGTAGATGAGTTTATCCTACATTCGCCAATTTTAAAGGAAACAGAAAGGTTCAGATCTTTTCGATTGTTGAGTCCACTTCAATTAGCCTTATCTGAAGAGAAACACGTTACGAGCCAAAATTAAAAAGGCATCAGCAATTAGGGGAGATGTGGGATGTCAGCAAAGTTGAAAACCGACTAATTAAAGGAGGAGTATCGATGTCTGAACAGAGAAAGTTGAAATTTGGAGCGCTTATTCATGGAGTTGGAGGGAGTATATCCGGTTGGAGACATCCAGACATTCAAGCAGATGCCAGTGTTAGTCTTGAATTTTATAAGGAGCAGGCCCAGAAGGCTGAAGAGGGAAAGTTCGATTTACTTTTCATTGCTGACGGATTGTTTATCAATGAGAAGTCAATACCGCATTTCTTAAATCGATTTGAACCACTTACCATTTTATCCGCACTCGCTGCTTTCACATCAAGAATAGGGCTTGTCGGTACAGTTTCCACCTCATACAGTGAGCCATTTACTGTAGCTCGGCAATTTGCTTCACTTGATCACATTAGTCAAGGTCGTGGCGGATGGAACCTTGTTACTACCCCTCTTGAGAGTACGGCCTTGAACTATAACAAAACGATTGAAGAACACCCTGATCATGCCAAACGCTATCGGATAGCATCAGAATATATACAAGTCACCAAGGGACTTTGGGATTCATGGGAGGATGACGCGTTTACTCGGGATAAAGAGACCGGTGAGTTTTTTGATCCTTCTAAAATGCATCAATTAAAGCATAAAGGAGAATTTTTCTCCGTGCAAGGACCACTCAACATTGCCAGATCAAAACAGGGGAGACCTGTCGTTTTTCAAGCTGGTTCATCAGAAGCTGGCAAAAATTTTGCGGCTAAAGAAGCGGATGCAATCTTTACAGGTCAACCAACATTGGAAGATGCCAAGATATTTTATCAAGATGTAAAAAACAGGGCTATTGCATTCGGGAGAAATCCTGATGAAATTGTTATTCTGCCAGGTATCGCGCCAATCATTGGTGCAACTGAGGAAGAAGCGGAGCACAAATATCAAGAACTCGCTAACCTGGTTTCTATAGATAAGGCGCTTGACTATTTGGGACGATACTTCGATCATCATGATTTTTCCCAATATGAACTGGATGCACCTTTCCCAGATCTCGGAGACATCGGAAAAAACAGTTTCCGAAGTACGACTGACCGAATCAAACAGGAAGCGAAGGAGAAACAGTTAACGCTCCGTCAAGTAGCACTTAAGGAGACAACACCCCGGACTTCTTTTATTGGAACTCCCGAGAAAGTGGCGCATCTGATTCAGCAATGGTTTGACGAGAAGGGTGCGGACGGATTTATCTTTTCTTCAAGTGTTCCAAATGCTTTAAGTGACTTTGTAGACTATGTGATCCCTATCCTTCAAAAAAGGGGAATATATCGTACTGAATATGAAGCAGAAACATTAAGAGGCAACTTGGGGCTTCCATTCCCGGAAAATCGTTATGCGAAAGAAAGCATTAATCAATGATTGAAGAATCAATTTAAAAATTGAAGGAGGAATAAGAATTGGGAGAAGCGTTATCTGTCGTCGTTTGGTCAAAACAAGGATGTCACTATTGCGAAGAGGTTAAACAATACTTAAAAGAAAAGGAGATCGCTTATCAAACGGTGGATGTTACCAATCATGATGATCGACGAGATATTTTAGAAATCAAATATGGTGTTCGGTATGTGCCAATTATTGAAATTGGGCGAGGTAGCGTATATGAGAGCGTTACGGAAATTGGAATTCCTAATCTTGAAAAAGTACTTAAACGTGTACAATAACAAAAAATCACGCGATTAAAACTGAGTCTAAAAGAATGACTGATTGAATTAAGGAAAGATTGCATAAATAAATCCGACTATTCTTGTGTAATTAATATGTTATAGAAAAGGGGAGTTAATCATGACACAGCTAATCCGTCTTGCCACTGTAAAGGATGCTCCCGAAGTGCTAAACGTTACACTTCGGGCTTATGAACCAATCAGGGAATTGAATATTAACTTTCTCGCTGCGACTGCTGATTTGCAGCTAGTGACGAATAATATTCGGCGGAATCTCACTTATGTTTTAGAACAAGAGGGCCAAATTGTTTCCACTGTGACAGTTCGTCATCCATGGAATGATCCTGATCAGTTCAGTCCGTACCCATTCATTTGGTGGTTTGCAGTCGACCCCCTATACAAACAAAAAGGTTTTGGCTCGACTTTGTTAACCTGGGTGGAAGAAAACATACTTCGGAAACAGGTGAAAGCGCCGGCCGTCTATTTGGCGACAGCTGAACGTCATCCTTGGCTTGGTTCCATTTATGAAAGAAGGGGCTATGAGATTTTTGCTGAACGAGATCACGATGGGAAAAAAATTGTGTATCTTCGTAAAATTCTAGATGAAACGCTGTATCGCATTATTGAAAATAAAGAACCAATTGTTAGTAATTAAAAATGTTCGGGGGAATTGAGATGAAAAAAACATTATTACTTGTTATGGCACTGCTACTTACCTTTTTGGGAGCTTGCTCTTCGAATGAAACAACGAGTACAGCAAAATCCAGTTCTGGAGATTCAAAGGATAAAAAAGTACGGAAAATCATTGTCGGAACTGGGACGCAATTCCCTAATATTTGCTTTTTGGATAGTAATGGTAAGCTGACAGGGTATGATGTCGAGTTGGTTCGTCAAATCGATGAAAAGCTGCCTGAATATGAATTTGAATTTAAAACGATGGAATTTTCTAATCTATTATTAAGTTTAGAAACGAACAAAATAGATTTTGTTGCGCACCAAATGGAGGTGAATGATGAACGAAAAGAAAAATTTCTATTTAATAAAGAACCATATAATGTCTTTCCCCTTCAAGTTACAGTTCATCAGGACAACAATGATATTCACTCCATTAAAGATCTAAAAGGAAAAAAAGCGATAGTGAGTGCAACGAGCAATTCTGCTGTTTTTCTTGAAAAGTATAATAAAGAAAATAATGCCGGTATTGAAATTGTCTATTCTGGTCAAGGCGTAGATGATACGAAGAATCAAATCAAAACTGGTCGGGCGGATGCTACCATTACTACACCATTTGCCGTCGACTTCTTAAATAAACAAGCAGATGCACAGCAAAAGGTTGTGGGTGAGCCACTTCTTAATTCAAAAGTATACTTTTTGCTAAGAAAAGACGAAACGCCATTACAGAAGAGAATTGATGAAGCACTTGTGGAGCTTAAAGAAGATGGGGTAGTTAGCGAACTAAGTAAAAAGTGGCTTGGCGCAGACTATTCAGTAGGATTTTAATTAGATAGTAGCAAGCGCGGAGGTGCTAAAGCATGGGGAAAGCATTTGATCCTTCATTAATCGTCGATTTCATTCCGACGTTAATATATTACCTTGGAGTAACATTGCAAATTCTGGCAGCATCCGTTTTATTAGGAATGGTAATCGGGATAGCGGCAGCCATCCTGAGATTATTTCGTATCCCAGTATTGAATCAACTAGTCATTTTGTATATTTCATTCATTCGAGGAACGCCTATTTTAATACAATTATTTCTAGTTTTTTATGGACTGCCTGCAATTCTTTTATTCATTAATATTGATATTTCAAGAATGGATGCTCTGTATTTCGTCATTATTACTTATGCATTAAGTAATGGGGCGCATTTCGCAGAAATATTCCGAGGAGCGATTAAGGCTGTAGATTATGGGCAAACGGAAGCAGCCTATTCTGTTGGTATGAATAATAGTCAAAGTTTTTTTCGAATTGTGCTTCCTCAGGCCATACGGATTGCTTTCCCGAATATCGCAAACTCAATTATTGGATCCTTGAAGGATACCTCACTTGCCTTTACCATCGGCGTAATGGATATGATGGGCAGGGGAGAGACATTAATTGCTGCAACTGCACACGCTCTCGAAGTCTATCTCTCATTAGCTGTCATCTATTATGCAGTCGTGCTATTGTTCGAGAAGATATTCAGACTTTATGAAAATCGCATTAATCGGCATCAATCTGTTGATGTGTCTGTTACTGGATAACAAAGGGAGGAGGGAAGGACTTGACGATTGATATATTATTCATTTGGACTGCTTTTAAGGAGATTATTAGAGCACTTCCGATCACACTTATCTTAACGATTCTTCCTCTTCTTGCAGGTTTTATTATCGGTCTCGCTGTTGCCTTGATTAGGATTTATAAAGTGAAATTTCTAAGTAGAATTGCAAATGGCTATGTCTCCTTCTTTAGAGGAACACCGATTATCATGCACATAATGCTCATTTATTTCGGTTTTCCATTATTAATCGATCAAATCTCTAAGAAATTTGATTTGGGTATACAATCTAATTCCATTCCGATCATTTTATTTGTCTTAACCGCTTTATCGTTGAGTGCGGGTGCTTATTTATCAGAAATATTCAGATCGGGAATTATCAGTGTCCCCAATGGCCAAATGGAGGCAGCCTATTCCGTGGGGATGAATTCGTTTCAAGCCATGACGCGAATTGTTTTGCCACAGGCCATTGCTCAGTCCATCCCGAATTTCACGAATATTTTCATTGGATTTCTGCATACGTCATCCATTGCTTTCATTGTATCCCAAAAAGAAATGACAGGAGCAGCCAATATTGTTGCATCCACCAATTTGAAATTTTTGGAGTCTTTTATCGCTGCTGGTTTAATTTATTGGGGTCTCACAATCATTGCAGAGGGGCTTTCGTTTTTAATTGAGAAAAAGGCCACTGCCTATAATCGAGGAGGAATACAATGATTTATTTAAAAGATATAAAAAAATCATTTAACCAGCAGCCTGTTTTAAAAGGGATTAATTTGAAAATAGGCAAGGGAGAAGTAGTTACCATTCTAGGACCAAGTGGATCTGGGAAAACGACCCTACTTAGGTGCTTGAATTTTCTGGAGAAACCAGAAGAGGGTATCGTTCAAGTGGGAAATATACAGGTGAAGTCCAAGAAGGCGACCAAAAGGGAAATCTTATCCCTTAGGAGACAATCGGCAATGGTTTTTCAGCATTATAACTTATTTGCTCATAAAACTGTTTTGGAAAATGTAATGGAAGGGTTAATTGTTACAAAAAAATTTAAGAAAGCTGAGGCGAAACGGGAAAGTGAGCTGTTATTGGAAAAAGTAGGTTTGGGAGATAAGCATGACCATTTCCCTTCGCAATTGTCAGGAGGTCAACAGCAACGTGTTGGAATTGCCAGGGCACTTGCTTTAAATCCGGAGGTCATTCTATTTGACGAGCCAACGTCGGCACTCGATCCTGAGTTGGTTGGGGAGGTGCTTTCTGTCATTAAAGCAATTGCACAGGAAGGCATCACGATGGTGATTGTAACCCATGAAATGAGTTTTGCTAAAGAGATTTCGGATCGTGTTCTTTTCATGGATGGCGGGGTGATTGTAGAAGAAGGGTCACCATTGGAGATTTTCAATGCTCCAAAGGAAGAGCGAACACGACAATTTTTAAATCGGATATCAAGAGATTTTTCCGTATCGTTTTTAGAAGAAAGGGCGAATTAAAGGAAGGGGGCCAAGGGAGGACGTATGATTAATACAATCGTAGTCGATGAATTGATTGAAGCAGATAAAGAGACGGTGCGCCGCTTATTGGTAGAAAGTTATCAACAATATGAACATGAATATTCGAACCCGGAAGCTTGGGAAGGATATTTAAAAAATATTGAATCCTCGTTGGATAATCCACATGTTGATAAGGTGTTGGTTGCAAAGTGCAATCAGGATATCCTTGGCACATTACAGCTTTTTCAGTCATCTGAAAAAGCATATGAAAAGCCGGAACTTGGGATTTTTTCACCAATCATTCGGTTGTTGGCGGTTCATCCCGAATCAAGGGGACGCGGTATCGCTCAGGAATTATTAAAGGCTAGTGTAAATTATGCAAAATCGCAAGGTGCGTCCAGTTTGTATCTACATTCTACTGATAAGATGCATAAGGCCATTAAACTATATGAATGGTTTGGCTTTAAACGGGATCGAACGAAGGAATTTCAAAATCATGATATTTTAGTAAAATGCTATCGCTTAGATTTATAGAAGGAGGCGACTGTATGAGTCGAGAGCTGGAAAAGCGCTTAATATCGATACGGCGCCATTTACATCAATATCCTGAGTTATCAAATGAAGAATTTGAAACGACAAAATCAATTCAAAATTGGCTCGAGGAAGAGGGCATTGAAATCCGTCATACAGGATTGAAAACAGGTGTTTTTGCAGATATAAAGGGTGGCAGACCCGGACCGACAGTAGCCATAAGGGCGGATATCGATGGACTTCCGATTGAGGAACGAACCGGGCTGCCATTTGCTTCGAAAGTAAAAGGGGTGATGCATGCTTGCGGCCATGATTTTCATACGGCAGCTGTTATAGGTGCTGCCTACCTTTTGAAAGAATATCAATCAGAGTTGTGCGGGACAGTGCGATTGCTTTTTCAACCCGCAGAAGAATTAGGTGGCGGAGCGGTACATGTGATAAAAGATGGTCAAATTGACGATGTAGCGGCTGTGATTGGGCTGCACAATAAACCCAATTTGCCTGTCGGCACCATTGGGATAAAAGATGGTCCGTTAATGGCGGCAGTAGACCGTTTTCATGTTGTTCTTCAAGGGAAGGGGAGCCACGCGGCCATCCCTCAACACGGAAAAGATCCAATAGCGGCAGCGGCTCAGCTTATTACCGCTCTTCAAACTATCGTCAGCCGGAATGTATCCCCATTAGAAAGTGCCGTGGTGAGTGTTACGAGAGTAACAGGTGGAAACACGTGGAATGTAATTCCGGGTGACGTCATATTGGAAGGAACGATCCGAACCTTTAGTTCTGGGATCCGCGAAGAAGTAAAAGAAAAGTTTTATTCGATTGTGAATCATATTGCTGCTGCTTTTTCACAGGAAGCTGAGATTGGTTGGTTTCCTGGACCGCCCGCGCTTCTTAATCATCCGGCAGTCACAGAGATGGCACGCAGGTCTGCTCGGCAGCAATCATTGCATGTAATCAATCCAGAACCTTCAATGGGTGGTGAAGATTTCGCTTATTACCTTCAACATATCCCCGGTACCTTTGCCTTTTTTGGTACAAACGGAAACGAAGACTGGCATCATCCAGCTTTTACTGTTGATGAAAAAGCCATTATTAAGGCCGCTCATTTTTTATATGAAAGTGCCAAGGATTTATTATATAACCATGATAAGTGGTGAACATACATGACAAAGGTGCCAGACACATTTTCGTGCCTAGCACCTTTGTTGTTGTAATTCCTAAGGTTTCGGTCAAATTTGATTTCAAGCATATTCATGATGCGAACATTCCCCCCCATTTTAGCTTCCACACATAGCCACTCTTCATTTTTTTATTCCAGCTTTTCATAGACTCCTCTCTCCATTTCTCTTCCTCTCATTGATTAATCCTATTCTGATAGCGGTAAGAAGAATAAATCTCAAACCATGATAGGCGAGAGCGTGGTTAATTATTAGGCAAAGGCATTCCAAATTCATAAGTAATTGATAGAATTTTTTTATGAATTAAATAAATTTTTCTATCAAATAAGGTGTTGTCAAGTGCTTGTTCACAATGTTAGGATGAATTTCAATTACATTAAAACAACTAATTCGATTTGTTAACTCGGTATTAATGATTGGAGAGAAAGTCATATGAGTTTTAAGCTTGGAATATTAGATCAAAGCCCCATTTTTCCTGGGAGTTCGGCAGTTGATGCACTTAAGCAAACCGTAAACCTAGCTCAAAAAGCTGAAGAATGGGGATATACCCGTTTTTGGGTATCGGAACATCATCATATGGAACAAGTTGCTGGATCTTCACCGGAAGTATTAATTTCTTATTTATTATCGAAAACCACATCCATTCGTGTAGGTTCGGGAGGTGTCATGCTTCAACACTACAGCCCTTATAAAGTCGCTGAAAATTTTCATGTTTTATCCACTCTTGCCCCGGGCAGGGTAGATCTTGGCATTGGTAAAGCACCAGGTGGATTTCCTTTATCAACAAAGGCGTTACAATTTGGAACTCTGAATGATGGAAAAGATTTTGGGGAACGTGCATCCTTATTACAAAAAATAATTGAAAATTCAATCGATGATGTTCACTTGCTCTCTGGTATTCAAGCAACACCGATACCGCCTGAAAAGCCAGAAACCTTTCTGCTTGGTGCAAGTTCAGACAGCGCTCAACTAGCCGCTAACCTCGGAATGGATTTTGTATTCGCCAGATTTATTAATAGTGATGATACCAAGCTGTATGAAGCGTCTTCTGCTTACCGAAGCAAGTACCCAGAAGGGCGCTTTATCGTATCAGTAGCGGTTGTGGCAGCTCCTACCCAACAAAAAGCAGAGGAGCTGGCAAGCGAACACAAACTATTTAAAGTTCATCTACAAAGTGGCCGGACGCTGACAGTTCAATCACGTGAGCAGGCTGAGTCATTTGAGAAGCAGGCTGGTGAAGCTTACGAAATAGAAGAGCAGACCGCAAGTGTTATTGCTGGAACTCCAGGATATGTTAACGGGATTTTAAAGGAACTTCAGAAAGTTTTTCAAGTGGATGAATTTATTTTGCATACACCGCTTCGAAGAGAAGCAGAACGGGTCCAATCCTTTCAGTTGTTGAGTCCGCTTCTCTTAGGGGAAGAGACTAACATATAGAAGGAAAAGAAAAGATCCAGAGGGCATGAAGCAGCTGATTAATGTTTGTTATTCCAATATAAAAGGATAAAAAAGGAGCGAGAAACATTGAAGAAAATTAAATGGCTGTCCGTTACGGTTTTAACAGTAGTATTGCTGGTATTAGGAGCTTGTGGAAATAATGAGCAAACATCATCGGGGAGTAAAGGAGACAAGGATGAGGAAGTGACTTTGAAAATTGGTGCAGCCTCAATACCACATGCAGAAATTTTAGAGTTTATCGCACCGGATTTAGAAAAACAAGGCGTGAAACTGGATGTAGTGATTTCTACGGATGGTATTCAAACGAATCAACAAACAGCAGACAAAGAATTGGATGCAAACTTCTTCCAACATACCCCTTACTTAGAGCAAGTAAATAAAGATAGTGGTTTGAATTTGGTTAATGTGAAGGGTGTACATATTGAACCATTTGGTGTCTATTCCAAAAAAATTAAGTCTATAGGTGAATTGTCAGACGGAGCGAAAGTAGCCGTACCGAAAGATCCAGTAAACTTTTCGCGGTCGTTACAGCTTTTTGCGGCAAATAATATCATTGAGTTGGATGCTTCCAAGTCAGGGGATTATACGATTGAGGACATTACAAAAAATGATAAAAAAATAGAATTCATTCCAGTCGATTCCCCTCTTTTAGTTCACTCGCTAGATGATGTGGAAGCATCGGCCATTAACACAAACTATGCTCTGGAAGGACGGTTAAAACCTCTCGATGATGCATTGATAATTGAAGGGAAGGACTCACCTTATGTAAACATTTTAGTTGCTCGTCCAGACAATAAGGACGATAAAGCGATCCAAAAGCTTGCGAATGCATTAACGACGGAAAAGGTCAAAGAATTTATTTTTGATCAATATGAAGGAGCCGTCGTGCCCGCGTTTTAAGGGGTGTCTATACCAAGCTAGTTAATAAGAGGAGGTGGCCACTTTGATAGAATTTCGTCGGGTTTCAAAAGTTTTTGATGGCGGGGAGAAGAAAATTGAAGCGTTAAAGGAGATTAATATAACCGTTGAAAAAGGGGATATATTCGGGGTTATCGGTTTTAGTGGAGCCGGAAAAAGTACACTCATCCGAACTGTGAATCTACTTGAATATCCTACTTCAGGCGAAGTGATTGTAGAAGGAAAAGACCTTGCCAAGATGTCTGAAAAAGATTTGCGTGAAGCTAAGAAAAATATTGGCATGATATTTCAGCATTTTAATTTACTTAATTCCAAAACAGTCTTTGATAATGTGGCGATGCCATTATTGTTAAGTAAAAAAAAGAAAAAAGAGATTAAAGAACGAGTTAATGAGATTCTCCGCTTTGTTGGTCTAGAAAACAAAGCAATGAACTATCCAAATCAACTTTCAGGTGGACAAAAGCAGCGTGTCGGGATTGCCCGTGCTTTGGCTACAAACCCTTCGATTTTATTATGCGATGAAGCAACATCGGCATTGGATCCACAAACAACAAAATCAATCCTGAATCTGTTGAAACGGATTAATGAAGAATATAAAATTACCATTCTAATTATCACGCACGAAATGGAAGTGATTAAAGAAATTTGTAATCGGGTTGCAGTGATGGAGGATGGGAGCGTGATTGAATCAGGAAATGTAATCGATATTTTTGCCCGTCCACGAACAGAAACAACACGTAACTTCATTCGATCGGTTGTTCGTGATGAAGTGCCATCAAGTGTATATGGATTGCTCAATGAGGATGCCTATTTCAGTCGAATTTTTAAAATTGATTTTTTGGGATTGAGCTCTGGGCAGCCTATCGTTTCAAAAACAGCGAAGAGGTTTAGTGTGGAAATAAACGTTTTGTTCGGCAATATTACTGAGTTACAAGGCATCCCATTTGGTAATTTAATTGTTGAAATAATAGGAAATGAAGATGAAATTGATCGGGCATTACAGTTTATAAAGAATCAAAATGTCAAAGTGAAGGAGGTTACGAAGGATGGAAGTAAGCAAAGAGCTCATTTTAAACGCCTTGTGGGAAACTCTGTACATGGTTAGTATTTCACTTTTTTTTGGAAGCATCATTGGAATATTCTTAGGCATTTTATTGGTTGTAACTAGAAAAGGTCATATTTATGAAAATAGATTTATTTTTTCTATCGTGAATCCGATTGAAAAATTTTCCGATCAATTCCGTTTATTATCTTACTTGTGGCGATTATTCCATTTACAAGACTAATGGTTGGTACGTCGATTGGTACAACAGCAGCAATTGTGCCACTCGTGCTTCATATTGGCCCATATATCTCAAGACTTGTGGAGAATTCGCTATTGGAAGTGGATGAAGGCATTATTGAAGCTGCGAAAGCCATGGGAGCAACGCCGTTACAAATTATTTTCAGGTTTTTAATGCCTGAGGCTTTTGCGTCATTAATTCTAAGTATAACAACTGCAACAATTGGTTTAGTGGGCGCTACAGCCATGGCAGGAGCTATAGGTGGCGGTGGACTTGGAGATGTAGCGATAACATATGGCTATCAACGCTTTAGCACTATTACGATATTCGTCACCGTTGTAATTCTAGTAATTGTTGTTCAGGGAGTACAAAGTTTAGGAAATTTATTCGAACGGAAAATTAGAAGAGTGTAGTGGCGGTAGTGTACAAAGGGAGAGTGGAATGAATGATGAAAAAATATATTTTACCTATACTGCTTATCTTGGGGGTGTTATTGGCAGGTTGCTCAAGTGATTCAACGAATGCAGGAGGGAAACAGAAAGTGAAGGTAGGTATTAGAAATTCTGAACTTCGAACATGGGAATTTTTAAAGGAACAGGCTGAAAAAGAAGGGGTGGAAATTGAACTTGTTAATTTCTCTTCGGCATATGATCCGAACGAAGCGCTGGCAGAAGGGGATATTGATATCAACGCCTTTCAACATGTTGCCTATTTAGATTCATTTAATGCGAACAATAATACAGACATCGTTCCAATTGGGACTACGATTATTGCTCCTCTCGGTTTGTATTCAAGCAAATATAAATCGGTGGAAGAGATCCCAAATGGTGCACAAATTGCTGTGCCCAATGACCAAGCTAACTGGGGAAGAGCTTTATTGCTATTACAAGAAGCAAAACTCTTAAAGGTTGTGGATGACTTTGACGGGAATGGCGGACAGGACAAAATAAAGGAAAATCCGAAGAAAATCAAAATTGTTCCTGTCGATGGTGCCAGTGCCCCGCGTGTGATGGAAGATACAGCTGGTTCAGTGATTAATAATGGGGTTGCGGTAGAAGCGGGACTAAATTTAATAGATGCTCTTATTTATGAAAGCAGTACTGCAAAGCCTTATATTAATATCATAGCGGCTAGGAGTGAAGATCAAGACAATGAAATTTACCGAAAATTAGTTGATCTCTATCAATCAGAGAAAACCGCTAAATTTATTGAAGAAACTTACAATGGAAACTATATTCCAACATTCATTACCTTGAAAGAATTGAGCAGTTATAAGGAGATTTATTCTAATAAATAAGGAAGGAGAGATTAGAATGGCTCAAGACAGACAGATGAAGTTAGCTGCTTATCTGATTGGAACAGGTATGCATGTTGCGTCGTGGCGGCATCCGACATCAAATCCGAATGCAAGTATTGATGTGAAAGCTTTGCAAAGACTCTCGAAAATTGCAGAAAAAGGGAAATTTGACCTTGCCTTTGTGGCAGATAGTTTGGCCATTAATCATGAATCGCATCCTCAAATACTTAATCGATTTGATCCGATTGTACTAATTACAGCATTAGCTTCAGCGACAGAAAAAATCGGCATTGGGGCGACAGCTTCTACAACGTATAGTGAACCATATGTACTCGCTCGCCAATTTGCTTCTGTTGACCATATAAGCGGCGGACGGGTGGGATGGAATGTTGTTACTACAGCTGATGCGACCGGAGAGACGGCCTTGAATTTCAGTCGTGATAAACATTTGGCACACGATCATCGTTATGAACGAGCGGAGGAGTTCATCGACGTTGTCCAAGGATTATGGGATTCGTGGGAAGATGATGCGTTTGTGCATAACAAAGAAACGGGACAATTTTTTGATCCTGATAAAGTGCATGAGCTTCGGTATAAAGGCAACTATTTTTCGGTAAAAGGTCCGTTGAATATTGCACGTTCGGCGCAGGGGCAGCCGGTTATCATTCAAGCGGGTGCGTCTATACCAGGGCAGCGATTAGCCGCTCGAACAGCCGAAGTCGTTTTCACACATTGGGATAACATTGAAGAATCCAAACGATATTATCAAGAATTAAAATCGTCTTTAATGGCCTTTGGAAGAAGCGTGGAAGAGCTTCACATCCTTCACGGCATTTCCCCTATTATCGGAGAAACCGAGGAAATAGCCATTCAAAAATACAATAAACTCCAAAGTCTCGTCGACCCTTATGAGAGTTTGAAATTCGTTTCTGGTTATATGGGCAACGTGGATTTTTCAAAATATTCTTTAGATACACCAGCGAAGGATGTCGAATTTCCATTAGTAAATAGCATACAAAGTAACTTTAATGAAATGAAGAAAATTATTGGTGAAGAAGACATAAAAGTGGGTGAATTATATGCGAGATTTTTCAGTCCTGCCAGACGAGATAGATTTGTCGGTACACCAACTCAAGTAGCTGATGAAATGGAGGTATGGTTTACTGAAAAAGCTGCTGATGGCTTTATGCTTCAATTTCCATTGTTACCAGGCGACTTAGATTTCGTCGAGAAGGTTGTTCCCATTTTACAGGAGAGGGGTTTGTTCCGTTTGGACTATGAAGGAGACACTCTCCGTGATCACCTTGGATTAAAGAATCCAAAAAATCGCTTTGCTAATGAAGAAATATCAAATTATTTGGAATAAGGGATATCTCGCATTTTCATTAGAATCATTAAAGTCATATATAATGGGAGTAAAAAGGAATGAGGGACATAGGAAAAATCCTAGTCCCTCAAATTCTTTTCTCCTAAATATCAACCGCTACTAAAACTAACAAGTTAAGTTCAGCCTTTTCCTGCTTGGAAACCTGGATATTTGGTCATTCCGCCATCAGCATATAAGGTCATTCCCGTTACATAGCTCGATTCAGCGGAAGCGAGCCAAGCGGCACAAGCGGCAATTTGTTCCGGTTTTCCGATGTATCCCATCGGTATCAGGTTGATGACTTCTTGTTTAGCTTTCGGGTCATTGAATTTTTCGGCATTGATGGGTGTGTCGATTGCACCAGGTGAAATATTATTAATGCGGATCCCTTTAGGAGCATATTCAAGTGCAAGGGTTTCTGTCATCATCTTGACTCCGCCCTTACTAGCTGCATAGTGGACAAAATGAGGCCAAGGTATCCGGTCATGAACGGAAGACATGTTAATGATATTGCCCTTAATGCCATGATCGAGCATATAACTGATTGCTTCCCTGCTTGCCAGGAACATCCCCGTTAAATTTACATCGATGACTTTCTGCCAATCTTCAAGAGTCAATTTTTCGCTGGGCACTTCATTTTCAATACCAGCATTGTTGATCATGATGTCGATTGTACCAAAGGTGTCCACAGCGAAAGAAAGCAATTTCTTCACATCCGCTTCCTTTGAAACGTCACCTTGAATGGCTGCGGCTTTCCCGCCTGCTGCTTCAATCGTTTTGATGATTTCCTTATGGTCACCATTTTCAGTGTGATAATTTAATACGACATGTGCTTTTTCTTTACCGAACCTTTCGGCCATGGCTTTTCCTAATCCTTTTGCCGCGCCAGTGATCACGACCACTTTTTTCTCTAAATCTTTATACATCATTCAGCTCTCCTTTGACTATTCTTTTGTAAAGCCAATCATGATTCCGCCAGCAATTACGAGTACACACCCGATGATGACAAAGGCCATTTGCTTTTGGGATTTTTTCTCTCCTAAAAGAAAGATGCCGCCTAAAGTGGAAATGACGATTCCCATTTGGGAAAATGAGAATGCGATGGCCACGCCCACTTTAGGATTAGCGAGCAGGAGACCGATATTACCGACAGCCCACATCATTCCGGTAAGGATATTTCGTCCGGCATACTTATTAAATGGTTTATGTTTAATGGAAAGGAGCAAGGCAGCCAGGAACATGCCAATTGCTTGCGGCAGGATCGCCGACCATCCGTCAACCTCATTCCATCTGACGACGATGACATATGTAACATAACCCACCGTAGAAATGGCAAGGTAAAAAACCCCTTTTTTCATGCTTCCTTCTTTTTTGTTATCACCATCGCCATAGCTTGTCAGCAAGACACCTGTAATCAAACAGATGATTGCAACAATGCCGATGATGATTGTCATCTTGTCATTCCATTCCCTGAAAATGATAACCGCAAAAAGTGTATTTCCTAGAATTTGCAGTCCTGTTGAGATTGGAACGGTTTTCGATACCCCGATTTCCTTGACGCTATTGAATTGAAATAACTGCCCGAATGCCCAGCCTATCCCGGAAATGATGCCGACAATCCATACTAGACTGCTCCATTCCGGCGGATTGATGAAAGTCATCATGATGGCGAACAGTAATGAACCGATTGTAATGCCAAGTGTTTGATTATAAGAGTTGCCTCCGAGTTTTTCGGAAACAAGCACTAAGCTGCCCCATGTCAATGCAGGGAGTAGCGCAAAGAGAAAGCCTTCCACAAAATTTCATCTCCTAAACTAGAAAACAATGTTTCTATCAATATAAAATAGTTAGTAAGCTATTGAGTGTATGTATAGTTTTCCCTTTACACGGGAAAGAAAACATGGTTTTAATTTACCAATTTGTCATTTTATTCTTCGGAGTGGAAACAATGAAATAATAAGTGGTTTATGGTACTTTTAATTTAAAAAATAGTTAGGAGAAATACGATGAAGACACTGAATGAATGGTTTGAAAAGGGGATTCCTGCTCAAGAATTTGTATCTTCGATGAAAGTTCATAAAGAAAACTTACAATCGATCCAGCAAGGTTTTTCCATTTCTGCAGAGGACCAAGAGTTTTTTGATGCATTAAAGAAGAAGGCACTTCGAGTTATTGTCATTACTGAAGACTGGTGCGGAGACGCGATGATGAATATTCCTATACTGCTGAATATATCTGAAGCGGCAAATATCGAAACTCGCATGATTTTACGAGATCAAAATCTTGAACTGATGGATCAATATTTAACGAATGGAACAGCGCGTTCGATTCCCATTTTTATATTCATTGATAAGGATGGTGAAGAAAAGGCTGTTTGGGGACCTCGTGCACCAAAGGTACAAGAGTTCGTAATGGAGTTAAGGTCTGACCTGCCTGCCAAGGATGATGAACGTTTCGAGGCAGAGCAAAAAGCAGTTATTAAAAAGATAACTGCGGCTTTTGCTGAAGAAAAACACCTGTGGGACGAAGTATACGGAAGTATAAAGGAAACATTGGGGAGCTGCTGATTGCGGGTGCATCACTTTTAGTCATGTCCCATAACGGGTGGTAAGCCCATTATGGAATTTATAGGGCTGTTTCAAAACATGGACTGCAACCTGACTGGTTGGTGAATATATAGATATGTTTCCTAACGGTTTTTTCTATAATATTCGTTTTTGAGTCCAAGGTTTTGGAACAGCCTTTTCATTTTTTATGATTCTGGAATAATTGTAACGCCGATTGTTCGAATAGGAGAGTCTTGTTTCGCACTTTGATTCGTTGCTTTGTAGTATTTTAACATTAGATCGTTCAATTCATTTTGGAAGTTAAGGAAGCTTTCATCATCAAGCTTTAGTTCTAAAAGGGAAAAGGTTGAACCATCTTCTGCGCAGTCTCTTTCTTCCAATTTAGTAAGATAGTTTTGATATTGGGTCATAAGGGATAATTGATAATAAGAAAAATAGTTCACCTTTTTTTCATTAGAGGATTTTTTCCATTCTTCCCCGCTAAGTCGTGCTTCTTCTTCATTTAAAACGTAGTATTTTTCGGAAACGGATCTCACTTTTTTCTCTTTTACTATGCGAATGACCCCTGAATCCAAAAGAACCTGTATATGTCTATATAATGTTGCTTGGGGTACATCTTTAATGATTTTTAACATTTCTAATGGTGTTAAACCATTTTCCCTATTTCTCATTAAAGCTTGGGTAATCTTTATTCTTACTGGGTGCATTAAAATTTCAGCTTTATTAATCATCTTATTCTCCTCACATTGGAAATTATAACTGGATAATTTTTAGTGAACTTTCCTGTTGGTCATGAATAATAAGTTTAATTCGTCATATATTGTAATGTTTGAATCATTGTCATTTAAATAAAAATGACACGGTTCGAAAAATAATAGTACCGAAATATTTTTTCGAAGTAAATAATAAGTATTTTTTAATTGTTTTAATTTTTTAAAAAATGTCTACATTTAATGAAAATTAATAAATATCGCTATATTTTTATTATTATTCATTATGATAATATTATCATTATAAATAACAATAAAAACTAAAACAATATTTTATTAAGAAAAAAAATAGGTGCAAAATTCCAAATTAGATGTTATCATTATCGATAATGATAATAATATTTCGTTACCAAAGGAGTGGTATATATGGAATTGCATTATGGATGGAACGAATTGAAAGATATTGATTTCATGTCTATTCTGCCGATCATTTTACCGGTAATTGCAATTGGAATGATTTTAGTGCTTATAGCATTAATTGATTTATACAGAAATCGAAAGACGAGGAAAAATGTTTTATTGTGGACACTCATCATTATTTTTGCAAATACTATCGGTCCAATTCTGTACTTCGTTATCGGTAGAAAGGACAGTGAAAGAATATGAAATTAGAAATTAAAAATGTTACAAAAAAATTTAAAGAAAAAACAGCGGTCAATAATTTTTCAATGGAATTGCAATCAGGGGAATGTGTTGGATTGATTGGGCCAAATGGGGCTGGTAAATCGACACTGATAAAAGTGATTGCAGATATTATAGATCCAAGTATGGGAGAAGTATTGCTTGACGGTAAGAAAATTTCAAAAATGAAAAAGGAAATAGGCTACTTACCACAATATCCTAACTTCTTTCAATGGATGACCGCCAAAGAAACCCTTACTTTCATGGGGCAGCTTTCGGGTATCAAGAGGGAGGAATTATTAAATGGCATCCCAGAGATATTGTCGAAAGTGGGGTTGAGCGGGGAAGAGAATTCAAAGGTGCGGACTTTTTCGGGCGGAATGAAACAAAGGCTTGGTATTGCACAGGCGCTGTTACATAAACCGGCATTGATTGTCATGGATGAACCGGTTTCGGCATTAGATCCCATTGGCCGGAGAGAAGTGTTGAATATCATAAAAGAGATAAAGAAAGATACGACAATTTTATTATCGACGCATATATTAAGCGATGCAGAAGAAATATGTGAGAGGTTTGTCATTATAAAAAGCGGTAAAAAAATTGAGGACACAACGATGTCAGAATTATTGAATAGAAATAGCGGAAATAAAATCAATGTCGACATAACCTCTAAAAGTCAAAAATGGATTGAAAACGTTAAAAGCTTGAACTTCGTCAAAGGTGTAGAGGTAATGGGAAATAAATTGAAGATAGAAGTGGAAGATATTGAGTCAAACAAGAATATGTTACTGGCGAATGCTTTGGAGCATAATGTTGATCTTGTTAGGTTCGAAATAGATAACGATACATTGGAAGAGATATTCTTAAAATTGGTGGTGGGAAAATGAATAATTTTGCCGTTTTAGCTAAAAAGGAATTTGTTCAGATGGTACGTGAATTTAAAGTGATTTGGCTGCCGCTTGTATTTATATTTTTAGGAATAACTCAACCAGTTGTAAGCTATTATTTACCTTCAATATTAGAGGCACTGGGCGGGGGCCAAGGGATCACCATTGATCCAAGCATGGCTGCCCAAAAAGGCGGCGAAGTTCTTGCCAGTACTTTAGGGTCTCAATTTGATCAGCTAGGGGTCATGATCATCATCGTTTCCATGATGGGAGTCGTTCAATCCGATAAAGCAAATGGGATGCTTGCTTTCATACTTACAAGGCCTGTGACGGTTGGATCTTATATAAGCGGGAAAATCATTTCCAATTACCTGTTTGTTGCCTGCAGTGTGGCATTGGGATATTTGGTTTCATATCTGTATGTAGTTTTTTTGTTTACGAGTGTTGATTTTGGGGATTTAATAGTGGCTTTATTGTTCTATCTGCTGTGGATCCTATTTATCGTTTCATTCACGACGATGATAAGTACCATTTTTAATAGCCAGGGTATCATTGCATTAATTTCGATAGTATTTCTCCTTGGCTGTAGAATCATAGTTGGATTAAGTCCGGTAATAGACAATGTGAATCCGGCAAGCATGAGTAAGCATGCCATGGAAGTACTGATTTTAGGCACAGTCAATTCACAGGCGATTTGGGGTGCATTAGCTGCACTTGCATGGACGGCAGTAACGATATTGATAACGAACATATGGATTTCTAAAAAGAAATTCAATAATGAATAAGTTGGGGATGGAAATGTGTTAATCATGAAGTGATGGGAGGATGATAACTTTGTTAAGCATCACAGATTTGGAGAAAAGCTACTCGGCCAAGAAGATTTTGAAAGGTGTGAATCTAGAAATCAAAAAAGGGGAAACCTTAGGTTTTATAGGAGCAAATGGTGCAGGGAAAACCACGACGCTGAACATTATTACAGGCATTTTAGATTCAGAAAATGGAAAGGTTGAAATAAATGGCCTGACCAAAGAAGACGGCATTGAATATAAAAAACAATTTTTCTTCATTCCTGATACTATCAATGTGTTTAACAATGTTTCGGGATTTGATTGGATTCGTTTCTTGATGAACCTATATGGAAATGATGACAAAGAACGGTTGGGGAAATATATCAATCGGTTTGGGATGCAGGAGTCCATTAAAAAGCCAATGGGAAGTTATTCTTATGGAATGATGCATAAGGTATCCCTGATAGCGGCTTTTACGATTAATCCCCCGATCATCATTATGGATGAACCATTGAACGGATTAGATCCAAACGCCGTTTTAGTTTTTAAGGGGTTAATCAAACAATATGTTGAAATGGGCGGTACAGTGTTTTTCTCGACGCACCTGCTGGATGTGGCGGAGAAAATTTGTAATTCAGTGGCTATTTTAAAAGAGGGAAAAATCATCCTGCATGATGAGATACAAAATATAATAGGTGAAAGTTCATTGGAATCTACCTTTATGGAGGCTCAGGTATATGAAGGAAAAACTTCAGTTAACTAGATTTTTCGTTTCTTCCTTCTATAAAATGCCCAAGCAGACAATGTTGCAGGCTGTCCTGATAATAGCCGTTTTTTATATGTTTTTGCAGCTGACTGTCTTTAACGCCGTTGTTTATTTTCTTGGAGATACCCAGGTCTTCCTATTTTATAATTTAACGATTTCCAGCATTCTCGTCTTTGCGTTGGTTTGCTATTTGTCCACATCACAAATATTTTCTTATGATGAATTTAAAGTATTGGCACCTCTGCCACTCACCTATAAGGAAATATCAAGGGCCAAAGTGTTAAGTAGCTTATGGGTCCCGATCACCTTATCAATGATGATCCAAGTGCCAACATTAGGCTTCTTGATAGTCGATCTAAAGTTTATCGAAGCGATTAAATTAATCACGTTTTTACCAATTGTCAATGGTTTAACGGCTTTGTTCCTGCTTTTTATCCTATCGTGCATGAATAGGCATTATTATAGATTCAAAAGTAAAGTAGCATACTTAATGGTTAACATTGCTATCATCCTAACGCTTACGATTATTTCGATTGTATATTTTGCAGGAAAATCATCAGTTGCCATTTCAAAGGTCATCTCGGAAATAGATTTGAATTCTTTTGAAGGGCTAAAAAACTCGTTGGAATTGTTGATGAGACATATATTTGAAACCGCAAATATGATTCCAGTGATTAAATGGATACTGGATGCTTTTGTATCAAATGAAATAACCGTTCAATTCTTTATTATTTATATTTCGATACTGGCAATTGGTTTCCTTTTGTATTCAATGATTATAGAGAACATTTCTGTTCATTACTTTAAAAACGGGATATTGGGAAACAACAAAACGAATGTGAAAAACTCAAAGGTTAATATATCAAAAAATCAATGGAGTAACTATTTACAAAGAGAGATATGGATCATTAAGTCAGAAGCATATTTTAAGATGCAAATCGCTTTAGGTCTTCTTTTGCCGCCGATTTTTTCACTTGTCATGTTATTGCTGATTCAGAATGAAGTGTTCCCGAATTATTTGAATATAACGAAAGAGGGAGTCTTTGATAAATATTTTTCCTATTCGGTCCTTTTCTTGTGTTGTATAAATAATATAAGCGGAACCCCATATTCAAGAGAAGGTAAATATCATTATTTACTGAAAAGCGTCCCGTTTGATGAAAAATATGTTTATTTTTCTAAAGTGATATTTTCATCAATAATCAGTATTATAGCCGTAGTGATCAGCTTTTTGATATTTGCCCTATTTGGCTATTGGGAAATGGAACATGCAGTCATGTTATTAATCACTTCTTGTCTAGTGGTTTGCTATAATCTTCTAACACCATTATATGATATGAAAAATCCTAGTATAGAATGGGAGAACCCATCTGCTGCAATTAAATCCAACCCCAATGTATTAATAAGCCTGCTTTATGGATTGCCATTATTAATCTTGGTAACAGCGATTCATTTTGGCTTGGTGTGGTTCAGTGTCCAACCCCTGATTGGAGCGCTAATGATTTTAGTGATCTCAATAGCGATCAATTCCATTTTGATTAATAGATTGAAATTAAATTTATGAAAGTCTTTATATTAGAAAAATATTTTCGTTTGATAAAGGAAGTACAGAAAATCGGCACTAAATAAATTTAAAAAAGGAGTGTCTTATTATGGGGAAGCACCATGATAAAGATTTTAAAATTTATGCTGCTCGATTAGTATTGGAAGAAGGCAGAAAGCCTAGAGAATTGGCCGAAGAACTTAATATATCCATACCTACATTAAGAAATTGGATCAATATCTATAAGGAAATAAATGAAGTTGACTTGGCGGACTCCAGTAAAGGTTTTTCGGGGCTCAGTCTGAAAGAGGAAAAGGATAAAATAATTAAAGATCTACAGGAAGAGAATGAGATATTAAAAAAGGCCATGCACATTTTTATTAAACAACCAAAATGATGGAACAGTATTAAAGCCATATTTTATTTTTCACAAATTATAGTGAAAAATAAAATATGGCTTTTTTAATTAGAAAATTTCAAGGGATTTTTTCATTCTAAATTCCCACGATAAGTCCTATGAAAATACTACTAAAAAAGAAAAATAATAAAAATTGGTAAAGTTATTATGTAATGTAGATAATTTACAAATTTTTAATAGACTCGGCAAAATTGTTGTGATAAAGTGTTATCGATAATGATAATAGGTAATATTTAACCCAGGAATTGAAATAATTGTTTTAAAAAAGAAATTTTAGAGGGAAAAAATGGAGAAAAATGCGGAATAAAAGAGGGGAGGAAAATTATAATTGATTGAATATTTTATGAATAATAAAAAAATTTATAAATCTTATATCAAGTTTTATGAAGCGGATTCAGTCAATTTGGACTATATTGATGATGTTTTCAACGAAAAAGAATGGAATTATCTAAATTTGCAAAATGGTCCCAAAAGATCCATCGAAGCAAGGAAAAGTTTGTACTTTGGAAAAAAAGCAATTATGGAGTTTTTAGGTATTGGTTTGGATGAAATAAAGAATGTATCCCTGTTGAAAGGAGTCTTTGGACAGCCGGTTATTGTTACTAACTTGTTCTTATTAATGAACATGGGTATATCCATCACACATACGGATAAAACATTCGGAATATTGCTTTTTGATCAATTGCATCCAATGGGAATCGATATTGAGACTAAAACGAAATCAGATTCTGAATTTTTAGAAACCTATTTAACGGAATCCGAGAAAAAAATGATTAAGGAAAGCGATGGTGTTTTAAGTAAAGAAGTTTTCTTTAGTGCAAAAGAAAGTCTATCAAAGATACTAAAAACAGGATTGACCTCTCCACTTGAAATCTATGAAATTTCCAAGGTTGATATGGATCAAGATAGCATCTCACTTTTCTATAAAAATTTTACCCAATATAAATCAACGGTTGTACTCGTGAATGATGAAATAAGGAGTGTTACCTTTCCGATAAATTCTACGAAAATAATTGAGGGGGAATACCAATGGAATTGAAAATGGAAGCGAATGCTGAATTAAAAAACAATAACAGATTAGTACACTATCTTTTTAAAAAAGAGGAAAGAGTTCACAAGTTAATCATTTCGTTATTGCTACTCAGTTTAATAGCAGGTGTCGAAACGACGCTTTTGTTATATTCTGCAGATCAAAAAGGGATGAACGTATTAAATGGCATGTCCATTTCAGAGATCGGGGCAACGAGTTTTGCCATTAACACAATTGTAATGGGAGCTCTTGGATTATTGGTTACATTCATCATTCAAATATTAATTGTGTGCCTATTATTTTTAGTTTTAAAAGAAAGGCCGGTAAATATAAAAGGGATTTGCCAAGCTGTCATAAATGCAGGGATATGCATCGTGATTGGATCTGGTGTTAATGCAATCATCGCATTATTGGTTAAGAGCAAGGAAACGACATTCACTAGTTTATCCTTACTGGTGCATGATAAAAACTCCATCCTTCACACATTCATGGCCGAGTTTGAGTTGTTTTACATTGTCAGTTTAATTCTATTCAGCTATAGTCTCGAAAAATTGGCGCTCATTAAGAGAAGAAACGCATGGATCATAACGATTGTAATCGCTTTGGTTTCTTTGGTTTTTCATATGTTGACAGTTGCATCAGGCACATATTTAAAATAATGGGGGAAAATGATGAATATGAATTCTTTAGCGAATTTATTTGAAGAAAGTGTCAGGAAATATGGAGACCATATTGCAGTAAGAAATAAGGATATGCAATTTACATATAAAGAAACGAATATCTTGGCAAATAAAATGGCAATGTACATAAAGGACAAAGGGATAAATAAAGGAGACAATGTCGGAATCTATATTGAAAAATCCGAGCATGTTTTATTTTTAATCATAGCCCTGCTTAAATTGGGTGTTACTTATGTACCTATCGATCCTAAAAGTCCTGATGAAAGAGTAAAGCATATAATAAAGAATTCAGAATTGAAGTTATTAATTGGAGATAAAAGCCGGATTAAAGACATTGATTGTAATTATGTATCCATTGATGAAGTGATAGAGAATTCAAAAGAAATGACAGGTGAGAATCTACATACTTTAATTGACCCAGAGGATCCAGCCTATATCATTTTCACATCGGGCTCTACAGGAAAACCTAAAGGAGTTTGCGTTTCACATGAAAATGTCATGAACTTATTTTATGGCTGCGACGATTTGTTCGAATTTACTAATAAAGATAAATGGACATTTTTCCATTCCTACGCATTTGATTTCTCCGTCTGGGAGATGTGGGGGGCTTGGATATATGGCGGAGAAGTTGTAGTGGTTTCATTTGAAGAAAGCAGAAATCCAATATCCTTTGTTGAATTATTGATAAATACACAAACAACCGTTTTTAATTGTACGCCAAGCGCTTTCTTCGAAGTGAGTGGTGAGCTCCTAAATCGTCAAAATGAATTAAGTTTAAAATACATTATTTTTGGAGGGGAAGCATTAAACTTCAAGAAATTGACGCAGTGGTTTTCTCCCAAAAATGGCAGGCTGCCAAAGCTAATAAATATGTATGGAATAACAGAAACTACCGTTCATGTAACATACAAAGAAATCGCCAATAGTGATGTGGAAAAAGGAATGACCAATATCGGAAAAGTCCTGCCTCATCTTGGATTCAAAGTGATGAATCAAAATGGACAAGAAGTAACTGGAGATGAAGAGGGAGAGTTATACGTTTCAGGAAAAGGTGTATCGCTTGGCTACTATAAAAATCCGATGATGAATGAGATGAAATTTACGGATATTGATAATGTCCGCTACTATAAGTCAGGGGATGTAGTGAAACTGTTGGATGATGGTGATCTGCAATATATCTCCAGGAATGATGAGCAAGTGCAGCTAAGAGGTTTCAGGATTGAATTAGGGGAAATTGAGAGCGCGTATAATGAATTGCAAAACATCAAGAATGCAGTTGTTACGATGGATAAAGCGTTTAACGATGATATGCATTTATTTTTATACTATGTTGCTGATGAAGAATTCGCTGCTGATTATTTGAGGGAAAGTGTAAAAAGCTCATTGCCAGCGTATATGATTCCAAGCTTTTTTATCAAGGTGGACAACATCCCCCTAACTGTAAATGGAAAACTGGATAAATCACTATTACCAAAATTCATAATAAAAGACTGTGAAGCTACACCGAATATCAAGAGTCCAGCAGATGAAACTATAAGTGAAAAAGTAAGGGAATTGGTTGTTAGCATCATAGGCAATGGGGTTATAAAAAATAATCAGTCGCTACTTGAAAGTGGAATGAACTCATTATCGATAATGAGATTGATTGTCAATATTAAAAATCAATTTCAGATTGAAATTGCTCCTTCCGTTTTATTGGAAAACGATACGATTATGAAATTATCCGAAGTCATAGAAGCTCGTCAAAAAGAAGAGGTAAAGCAAGATTATACACCTATCCATATCAATGTCAGAAATACATACCCTTTAACATATGAGCAAGAAAATTTGTGGTTCATTCATCAAACCAATGTGGACAAATCATTATATAACATCGTTTTTTCGTATGAAATAGCAGGTGAAGTGAATGAAGGAAACCTGGGATTATCGTTAAATAAGCTAAGCAATAAACATCAAATTTTAAAAAGTGTCATTAGGGAAGAAGCTGGAATGGGCATCTTGGTTTTCGATGAGTCGATTCATCATGTTATTAATTATTTCGATGTTTCGGACCTTCCTTTAGACATGCAGGAAGAAAAAGTGAATCACTTCGTGAAGGAAGAAGCGGAACGGCAATTTGATTTAGAAAATGGTCCCCTCCTATCAATTACGTTAGTGAAGACGAATGAAAGTGAATATCAATTATTATGTAACATCCACCATATTATTTTTGATGGTTGGTCGATTCCAATAATGATCAATGATTGGTTTTCCATTTATGAGGAAATCGAGAATGGCGACCGAAATGATAGAGATAACCAAGCAATCCAATATGGAGATTATGCTTTATGGCAAAAAAACTCACCAAATTATGTAACAGGTAAGGATAATGAGTTCTGGAGCAATGAAATAGCGGCATTACGGCAAAAGTCTTTTTTACAATATGATCATCAAAAAAACGGAGAAGGTAAAAGCGCGTCTGATATTATCAGCTTTTTGTTACCTAAAGAAATTAAAGACAACCTGGAAAGCCTTCATAAAAAAACGAAATCGACTTTGTTCATGAGTTTACTTACCGCCTATCAAACCTTTTTATCGGTTTACTTTGATGAAGAGCAAGTTGTCGTCGGCAGCCCTTTGGCGAAGAGAAACCATGTGGATACTGAACAATTGATAGGATATTTCGTCAACACCTTGCCCTTTAAATTACATGTATCCCAGGAAGATTCATTTGAAGGGATTTTGCGAAAAAACATAAAAAAAATTGCAGGTGTTTTTGACCATCAAAATTTACCTACTAAGGATATTTTGAAATATTTATCGGCAGAAAGAACCATGGAAAATACGCCATTGTTCGATACAGTATTCGTCCTGCAAAATAACCAAAAAGAAAAGCTGGCATATAGGAATTTCAAGTTAAAACCGAGAAAAATCAATACCTTTAAAGCTAAATTTGATTTGGTTGTTCAGGCAGAAGAAATGGATGAGGATGAATTAGTCATTTCATTTGAATTCAACAACTCATTATTCAATAAAACGACGATTCAAAGAATGGCTAGTAATTTTCAGCATTGGCTGTTAGAGATTACAACCAAGGCAAGCAAGCGGATAAAGGACATAACATACTTAGAGCCTGCACAGTTGCGATCATTAATCGAAATGGGGACAGGCAATGTAACTCAAGAAGTGGAAGATCATCGTTTTGAAGATGTAATAACCAGGTTTGAGAATAAAGTGAGTACAAATTTCAATGATGTTGCCATTGTTCATGGTGATGATCAGGTGACGTATAGCGAGTTAAATGCCCAGGCAAATCAGGTGGCACAACGCTTATTCCTAAATCATGTAGGTGTAGAGGATAGAATTGGGATTTTTATGGATCGATCGATCAATATGGTTACGGCCATTTTAGCCATTATGAAAGTTGGGGCGGCATATGTGCCTTTGGACCCGTCACAGCCAGAGTCACGGCTGAAACATATGATTGAGGATTCTCAAATCACATATTGCTTAAGTAATGAAGAAGGACTTCCAAAGTATCCCGGTGAAGAAGGAAAACTATTATGTATCGAAGACATACTAAAAGAACGGGAAATGAAGTGCTCAGAATTCCATTCAAGAAAGATATCGGAAAGTGATCTGGCCTATATCATCTACACTTCAGGAACAACGGGAAAACCTAAAGGGGTCATGATTGAACATGGAGGGTTGGCCAACCTCTGTAATTGGCATATCAATTATTATTCAGTAGATGGAAAGGATGCAGCAGTACTGGTTTCGAATACATCTTTTGACGCTTCCGTTTGGGAGATATTCCCTTATTTGACGAATGGGAATAAACTCCTGATACTGGATTACTATGATTTATTGGATGTAGAGATCCTTTCGGAGAAGATGGAAAAGGAGAAGGTAACACTCGCGTTTTTTTCAACGGGGCTGCTCGAGCAATTATTTATTAACGATATGAAATTTCCAGAATCTATCAGAGCTATTTTGACAGGGGGAGATCGTTTAAAAACGATACCCGAGCGTTTGAGCTTTGATTTATATAATAATTATGGTCCAACGGAGGGCACGGTCGTTGCGACAGCATATAAGGTACTTCCAAGTGATGATACAGTGATTCCAATCGGAAAGCCAATCTTAAATGCAGAAGCATACTTGTTCAATTCCAGGATGAAGCCTGTTCCTAAAGGTCAAATAGGCGAGCTGTATATCGGCGGGAAAGGCATTGCAAGGGGGTATATAAATAATCCGGGGAAAAACGATGAAAGTTTCATTCAAAATCCGTTCAATCCCTCAAGGAAACTATATAAAACTGGAGATTTGGTTAAGTATGCCGAAGATGGAAATCTACTCTTTGCAGGCAGGGCTGATGACCAAGTGAAAATACGCGGATATCGTATCGAACTTGGGGAGGTCAGTGCAGTTCTAAATAAATGCCCTGGTATAAAGGATTGCTATATAGCGATAAAAGATGAATCTAAATCGAAGAAATTCATCATGGCCTATTATATCTCCGACAATGACCTTGAAGAAAATTATATCCGGGATTATATGAAGAATCATCTTCCCCATTATATGATTCCTTCTTATTTCATTAAAATGGAGTCCTTTCCGCTAACCGTTAACGGCAAGGTGGATGCGAAGAACTTGCCGGATACAAAAACGAACCCGGAAGGAACTAACAGTAAAAGTGTCATGAATGGAACGGAACAAAAATTGTTAAAGATATGGAAAGAGGTGCTGAATAATCAGGAAATAACCATCTTTGATAACTTTTTCGAATGTGGAGGAGATTCCATCCTAAGCATTCAAATTTGTTCACTTGCCAAGAAAGAAAATCTTCTCATCACATCAAAAAACATCTTTGAAAAACAAAGTATCGAAGAGCTGGCAAAGGTTGTGGAATTGACGGGCGATGTAACGATAAATCAGTCTGATGTTTTTGGAAAGGCACCATTTACACCTATTCAAAGTTGGTTTTTCACTCAACAAATAAATAATTTTAATCATTGGAATCAATCTGTAACGTTAAAGGGCTACCCGCAATTGAATGAGAAAGCGCTGCAAAGAATCATGGCCCATATCGTCAGACATCATGATGGGCTCAGATCAAGGTTCAATAGAGAAGAATCATTTTCGCAGGTGGAAAAGCAAATCGGCCCGTCTGAAAATTGGACTTTGAATTACGTAAATCTATCAAACCTGAATAAGGACCAACAGGAACGGGAAATAGCTAGACTCGGGATCGGTGCACAACAGGGCATCAACATTTCAAACGGACCACTAATGAAAATAGTATGCATCAATACTGGGCAAAACGAGCATGTAATCATTTGGATCATTCATCATTTACTTGTTGATGGGGTTTCCTGGAGAATCTTGATCGAAGATTTTGACCGGCTATATATTCAAGATATAAACAATCAGGAACTAAAACTGGATAATAAAACGACATCATATAAGGAATGGGCGAATAACCTCAATGAATATAAAAATAGCATTCCTTTAGGCATTAAAGAGTACTGGCTGAATGAACATGAAACGGTATATGAAAACGCCCTGGTCAAAACAGGAAATGTTTACGATGGAAAATCATTTGAAATGAAACTGAATAAAGAGATTACAAACAAAATCTATAATGATATGACAAAAACGTATAAAGCATCTATCGATGAAATATACTTATCCATTTTCGCAGCGCTAATCGGGAAATATTTTAATAAAAAAGATATTCATTTTACTTTGGAGGGACATGGTCGCGAAGAGTTATTTGCAGGTGTCGATCTGTCCAGGACAGTAGGCTGGTTTACGACCATGTGCCCGGTTTATATAGAAAATAAAGAATCGATTTCGAACACGATTCAAGGTACAAAGAAAAAATTAAGGTCCCTGCCTAATAAAGGGATTGAGTATGGAATCATAACCGAATTATGCGGCGAGACACATATGAAACAAAATAGGCCGATCATCAGTTTCAATAATCTAGGTAGATTTCATCAAAACAATGAATGGGCTGCAAAAGAGGTCACCTTTTTTAGTGAACAAGATATTCAACATAATTCCTATACCGAACATGAAGTCGATATCGAATTGCTTGTAGTGAATGAGGAGCAAACCATAAAAATAAACTATAACAGACATTTCGTAAGAGAAGATTTTGAGCAATATATGCAACATAATATGCAGGAATTGTTACGGACATTGGAAGAAGAAACAAGGGGAAAACAGATGTACCGTCCGGAAGACTTTCCATTGGTGGATATGCCTGAAGAGGAATTTAACCAACTCTTGCACAAAGAAACAAGAATTGTTGATATTTATGAATTGACGGCTTTGCAAAAAGGGATGTTGTACCATAGCTTGTTTGATAGTGAAAGCAGCCAGTATAAAGTGCAGCTCATTTTTGATATTAAAGGTTTTCTGGACGTCGAAAAATTAACCAATGCCATTGTGACAACTGCAGGGAAACATGACATTTTAAAAACCAAATTGTATTCAAGCAGAAAAGGGGTATTCTACCAACTGTTAATGAGTTCCATGGATACCGAGATTGAATATGAAGAAATGATCGATCATCAAGAGAAGTTGGAAAAGTTGTTAGCTGATCAATATAAGATCATAGATATCGAGAATAATAAGCTGAATCGCTTCATGATCGTTAAGCTTGCGGAAAATCAATACCAATTAATATGGACATTCCATCATATTATTATGGATGGCTGGAGTTACTCGATGGTGATTAATGACATTTTTGCTGCTTATCATTCAATAACACCATCATCATCCGTGAGTCCTTCATTTAAAAAGTATGTTGAATATATGAAAGATTATACAAGTAATAAGGAACTGCGGGACTATTGGGCAGGAAAGTTGGAAGGTGCCCGAAATTCCGGATCCAGTTTAATGGGAGTGCAAGAAGGCGAGGGGTACATTGAGAATAGCTACTTGAAAGTATTGGATGAAGAATTAAGTGATTCCATTCAACGATTCTGTCAGGAATACAAGATTACCATGAATACTTTCTTTCTAACCATTTGGCTAGCCACTTTGAAAGAAATAAAAGGTACGGAATATGTATGCTGCGGCGTAGTGACATCCGGCAGGAATATTCCTATCCAAAATATTGAGGCAATGGTTGGTCCATTTATCAACACTGTGCCGTTCATCAAGCATATCAGCCATGAAAAGACCTACATGGAAATACTGGATGAGGTTCAAAATGAATTTTTGGAATTAAGTGCCTATGAGAATACACCTTTATCAGAGATTTATGAGTGGGCTAATTTGGAAAACCAACTATTTGAATCATTATATGCTTTTGAAAACTATCCGATGAAACTAGCTAATAATGATGAAATCAATGTGAGTTTGAAAGAAGGACGGGAAACGACCCATTATCCAATCGTCATCATCATCACCCCTGGTTCAAGTGTTCAAATTAAATTTAATGAGGCAGCGGTCAATCCAAAGTTAAGGTCATCCGTACTTTCTATATTTAATCAAATCTTAAGTGAAATGCTGGAAAAATCAAAAGTGAAATGAGGGGAAATATATGGAGATAACAATTGCGGTGAAGGAAAGGTTAATTGAGGAAAAACTTATTGGATTTTGGAAAGAAATTTTAGAACAAGAGACAATAGATACAGATTCCAACTTCTTTGACTTAGGGGGGAATTCCCTTTTAGCGATGCAATTTATTCAAATGGTGAAGAATAACCTGGGAGTGAGATTACCAATCAAGGTGATGTTCGAACAATCCACCATCAAGGAACTATCAGTACTCATCAAACAATTGGACGATATGCATAAGTTAAGTTGAATGGAAAAGAATTGAGGTGTTTTTCTATGAACAGGATGATCAGTGAAACGGAAGATAGGCTATTAAACTTGATTTCAATTGTTATTGAACCTTTTAAACTATCACTAGTAGAGGACATGAATGAATCACTAAGCACAAATGAAAAAAAAGATGAGTTTTTGTCTTCGATAAAACAGGAGTTTGGTATTCAATTAACACCGGAAATCATTTCAAGTCAATGGAATATAGAAAAACTGGCAAGTTTTCTGGACATGCTCCTCGACATGAGGGAAGACGAGGTAAATAAGCCTTATAAACGTGGGAAAAGTGAAGGAATGCTTTCTCATAATCAAGATAGAATGTATCTGTTCGACAGCCTGGATGAAAGGAAAATGCTCTATAATATGCCATTTAAATTCATTTTAAATGGCGTTGTGGACATTGATGACCTGCAACAGGCATTAGATTTCATGATTGAACGCCATGAAACTTTGCGAACTAATTTCAAAGGAGAAGAACATCAAATCCTTCAATTCTTATCAAAAAAAAGCCGAAACATGATTGCCTATGAAGACTGCCGGGGATTAGATCCCGAAGTCAGCGATATAATGGTCACCTCCCATCTTACTGAAGAAATGGAAAGATGCTTCGACCTGGAAAATGATCATTTATTTAATATGAAACTATTTCGAGTTGATGAAGAAAAACATTATTTGGTATGCAATTTTCACCATATCATTTTTGATGGAGTATCGTTTGTCACCTTTTTCGAAGAGTTATTGGAGATTTATGAAGGAATTCAAACAGGCAGGGTTGGGGATATTCCCCCTCTGGACATGCAATATTTAGATTATGCTGTCTGGCATAAGGAGTGGGTCAAGGAAAGTACGCCAAGCCAAAGGAGGTTTTGGGAAAGTTATTTAGATCAAGAGGAAGAAGCATTAGAACTTCCATTTGACTTTCAACGTCCAAAATCACCTTCTTACTCAGGCGAAAGACTGGAAATGGCCATAACGAATGAACTTCGTGCATGGATTGACAGGGTTTTAAAGGAGAATGGTACGACTTTATATGCTTTTATGATGACTGCCTATCAAGTGTTTTTAAGTCGGTATACCGGGAAGGATCAAATCATTGTCGGGAGTACCGTGGCAAACCGTGGCCAAGAAGAATTTGCCCGGACAGTTGGATGCTTTGTCAATACGCTGCCATTGAAGCTGACCGTTGATCCATCAGAATCATTTCATGAAATATTGAACCGGAATCGTAAAGTGATTTTGGATGTATTGGAACATCAGGCTTTTCCATTTGAAAAAATCGTTGAAATCATTAATCCAGACAGGGATCTCAGTCATTCCCCACTGTTCCAAACAGCTTTGGCAATGGAAGAAAGCTTTGAGGGGAACTTTAGCAACGCATTCTTCACTCTTGAACAAGACAAATTCGAAATTCCCTATTCAAATTATGACCTGACTATAAAGGTGAAGGGTTCACATGACTTAATCCTGGAATTCGAGTATTCCGATGAACTTTTCAGACGGGAAACAATTGAAAGACTCATGCTGAGTTTCGAAAAATGGTTATTCCAAATTTGCAGAAATGCGGATATACCTATCTGTCATTTGGAGTATTTAGATGACAATCAAATGAATCATTTGTTATTTGAGTGGCAAGGTGAGGTTTCGGATGCACATCAAAATGAGACGATCACCTCCATATTCAAAAGAATCGTCAAGAAGCATTCAAACAAATTAGCCGTTGCTGATAATGGTCAGGCCATTACTTATTCGGAATTAGATCAAAGGTCGAATGTGATAGCGAAATTGGTTAGAAAACATACCGAAAACGGTTCTAATAAGGTAGGCCTGCATGTAAACAGGTCGATTGATATGGTAATCGGCATGTTGGGAGTCATTAAAGCCGGGTGTGCATACGTTCCGCTGGATCCTATGCTGCCGGCTGAAAGATTGGACTATATCGTCAATGATTCGAAAATGGATGTATGCATTACGAATCAAGTTGAGGCTCCTGCCATTAAAAAAATAGCTAAGGTGATTGATCTTGAATCCGTACATTACATGGCTACCGAGTGCTGTAACGAATCTATTGCACCTTCCGATCTGGCTTACATAATCTATACTTCGGGGACGACAGGAAAACCTAAAGGTGTCATGTTATCCCATAGAGGCGTAGTGAATTTAATAATAAGTCAAAACAAGTACTTACAACTTGATGAGACCTCAAAGGTATTACAATTTGCGACTTTTAATTTTGACGCTTCTATATATGAGATTTTTGGAAGCTTATTAAATGGTGCAGAGCTGCATATCGGGAATAATAAGGAGGAAATGTTTGATTTACTCGCATTGGAAAATCAAATCAAAAGTGAAAAGTTAACGCATCTAGTATTGCCGCCCGCAGTATTACAAGAGCTCAATATAGAGGGATCCCATGTGAAATTCGTCGGTTCAGCCGGGTCTGAATGTCCAATAACCTTGCTGGATCGCTATCAAAATATAAATTTTTATAATGCCTACGGTCCAACGGAATATTCAGTATGGACCACGATTGAAATGTTTAAAGCGTATGAAAACAATGAGACTACCAATAATAAAGTTTCGATAGGCAAACCCATCCTGAATACTGACGTCTATTTATTAAATCCTGAGCAAAGACTCGTACCAATCGGTGCTGCAGGGGAAATATATATTGGTGGTGAAGGATTAGCTGTTGGATATGTGAATAATGATGCTTTAACAAAAGAAAAGTTCATTCAACATCCTTTTAAACCTGGAAAGCGTTTGTATCGCAGCGGTGACCTTGCAAAATTCACGAGCGATGGTGAGTTGATTTTTCTGGGGCGTAAAGATAATCAAGTGAAAATCAGAGGTTTCCGTGTCGAAGTGGATGAGATTTCGGTCAACCTCAATGCTTATCCGCAAGTAAGTGACTCATTCATTAAGGTTCAGGATCAGCCCAACTTAAATAAACAAATAATCGCTTATTTCACATCCAAGCAACAAGTAGATTACGATCACTTAAAAGCATTTTTAAAAGAGAGATTACCAAGTTACATGATTCCTTCATTCTTTATGCAAGTGGACAAATTTCCGTTAAATGCAAATGGGAAAATTGATTCAGCACTTCTTCCGGTACCCGTAACCAGAAGCAATACAATGGAAGAACCTGAGACGTTCAATGAGAAAGTGCTTCTTCAAATATTCAAAAGTGTCTTAGGATTGGATGACATAAGTATCCGAGATAGCTTTTTTGAACTTGGCGGCGATTCCATTCAGAGCATTCAAATATGTTCACTAGCAAGGCAGGAAAGTATAATCATCAGTCCAAAATCAATTTTTGAAAATCAAACGGTAGCAGAGCTGGCAGCGATAGCGAAAACTGAAAATAAGGTCATGATTCAACCTATAGCCACTAGAGGGAATGTGGAACTGACCCCCATCCAAGAATGGTTCTTTGCGGAGCACACTGCTTTCATCAATCATTGGAACCAGTCCATTGTTTTTAGTAAAGATTCCTGTGCTCAAATGGAGGATATTGAAAAAATCCTATCACATATCGTGGAACATCATGATGGATTGTTAACCCTATTTGAAAAACGTGACAATAAATATATCGGGAATATAGACTCCGAACACAAAACATGGGAGTTAGTCTATAAGGATATACATCATTTGGATGAGGAAACGCGAATATGGGTGAGAGATGAATGGGAAAGTAAGGCTCAAGGTTCATTGGACATAAGTAATGGACCGATCATGAAAATGCTTGTTTTAAAAGAACAACCGAACAAGTATCGCTTCTTTTGGGTAATCCATCATTTATTGATTGATGCCGTTTCCTGGAGGATTTTACTTGAGGATTTCAATACTCTCCATGATCAGGCATTAAACAATCAAACAGGAAGGCTTGCTCATAAAACGTCATCATTCAAAGACTGGTCAAACTTCTTGAAGAAATACAATGAATCGTTGATGGACCCTGAAACACTCCGTTATTGGGAACAAAAAACAAAAAGTGAAATAACGGATTTTAAGATAGCGGAAGACTTTATAGCTAAAGAAGAAAGAACGATGGAGAAATCATTCAGTGAGGAAGAAACTGAATTCTTGATCCAGGAATTATCAAAGCAATCAAAAGCGACTGTGGAGGAAGTATTGTTGTCATTAATCGCAAAGGGTTTGAAACAATCTTTCGAAGTGAAGAACTTCTGGTTGGAAGTAGAAGGGCATGGCAGGGAAATGGTGGATGAAACAATCGATGTTACTAGGACCGTTGGCTGGTTTACTGCGATGTATCCAATATTGCTGCATTCAGATGGGACGTTTGACGATACTTTAAAAAACACGAAGAATGCTATAAGGGAAATCCCAAATAAAGGTTTTGATTATGGCGTCATCAAGTATTTACGACCTGGGGTCATTCAGGAGCCGGATATCTACGTTACTTTTAATTACTTAGGAAGATTGGATTCTCAATTTGAATCATCCAATAGCAGGGACTTTGGTGAGTTTGAAAATAAACCAAAACTGCATTTCCTGTCATTTATCCAGGATGGAAAACTAATCATAAAAATAATTTCAAAATTAGCCGAAGAAAAGATGAATCTAATAATGGAAGCTATTGGTGATGTTGTCATGGAAATCAAGGGAACTGAATTTGACCAAGGTTCTTTAATAGAAAGTGATTTCCCGGATGCGATGCTCACTGAGGAAGATTTGTTTCATATATTGAATTCTAACAAATAAAGTGATTATTGGTTTAATAGAATGATTGTGGTCTGCGGGTATGGATGACACGAAGATAATGGAATCGGGAGGCGCAAAATTGGAGAAATCTATTCAGAATATCTACTCATTAACTCCGCTTCAAGAAGGAATCCTTTATGAACTGGAAATGAACAATACAGCAGAGAACCTTTACATTTCTCAAATGCGAATCAGGATAACGGGCGCTCTTGAAGTGAATGCATTGTTCGAGGCGTGGAGTCAGGTTGTAGAACGACATGAGGCATTAAGAATGAAGGTCATCTCTAAAAATATTGAAAATAATGTTCAGGTTGTCTTCAATACAATGGATTATCAACCGGAAATGATCGATCTGACAGAGTTGAGTGAACATGAACAATTAAATGAAATTCAAAGAGTGACTTCCGAATCCCAGGAGATGGATGTGAATAACTCCAATTTGATGAAACTCCAGGTAGTGAAAATTGAAGAAAATCAGTTTATCTTGATTTGGACTCATCACCATATAATTTTGGATGGCTGGAGTACCAGCATAGTCATCGATGAACTCTTTGTTATTTACAGCCGAATTGTAGGAAAAGACTCCAAAGGACTTATTGAAAAGCCAAAGCAATATGGAGATTTTATCCGGTATATGAATAAAACAGATGCGGAAGATTTAAATCGTTTTTGGAAAGAGCTTGCAAAGGATATTGAGCAGCCGACGATCACATTTCCCGTCATGAAACATGTGAAGGAAAACCACCAGGACAATGATCTCTTCTGGGAGCTGGATAAAACACAAAGTAAGCTTTTAAGAGAGTTTGCCGCTAAAAACCATGTAACGCTTAATGTATTGCTGCAGTTAATTTGGTCAATCGTCCTAAAGGAAATGTCCAATCAAAATCGAATCGTCTTTGGAATCGTTAGCTCTGGCAGGTCGAACAACTTATTCAAATCGGAAGAAATCGTTGGGATGCTCATTAATACGATTCCTATGATAGCTGATATAAACGATACAGATAGCGTTACCGATTTACTGAAACGATTCCAGGAAACATTGAACAATATGCTGGATTACTCCCAAATTTCTTTAGTGGATATCAAAAAGCATACGAAATTAAAGAAGGAAGATCCGATTTTCCAAACTTTATTTGTTTATGAAAATTATCCGGAAGCGAAAGATGAAGGCTTTAGCATTAACTGGGAGGTCGAAGGCGGAAAAGAGTCACATAGCTTTCCATTATCGTTACAAGCCCAGGATAATAAAGAAACGATAACATGCAAATTGTATTTTAATACGTGCTTCTTACAGCGTTCGCTAGTATATGATATCCAATCAGCCTTCATGCAGGTTGCCCATCAAATTACTGAAGCTCAGCAAATTGATGAAATATATGTGGATATTGATTTTTCAAAACTAAAAAATAATGTGAGTAAAGACGATCAAGCAGCTGATGGCCATTCGGTCACATCCACATCGGTTAATCAAGAACTTAAAGAAATATGGCAAGAGTTTTTCTTGAACAGCGATATTAATGGTGATTTCTTTCAATTGGGCGGGCATTCGATAACAGCCATGAAAATGGTGTCTAAAATAAATAAAAGACTTGATGCGAATATGAAATTAGCTGATTTGTTTGAAAATCCTACATTGAAAATGCTAAATCATAAGATCTTTCCGGAAATGAGTACACCTCCGGGAAATGAAACGCAGGTCGTTTCATCTTTCGTGGAAAAGACATTTTTGGAAGTCTTATCAACAAGTCAAATCGATAAAGATGCCGATTTTTTTGAAATGGGCGGACACTCGATTTTAGCTATGAAATTATTGACGAAATTAAACAAAGAATATAATCAAATTCTAACTTTGAAAGATATTTTTCAAAATTCAACAATCGATTCGTTGACGGACTTCATCATTAATGAAATTTCAGATCATGACATGGAGCACATAGAAGCGCAACAAGAAAATCATGTTTTATCCAGTAACCAAGAGGCCTTATGGTTCTACGAAAAACTCAACGGTAAGACAGCCAATTATAATATCCCTCAGAAATATAAAATGATTGGAGCAGTGGATACTTCAATGCTGGAAAAAGCCTTAAATCATGTCGTTACTAGACATGAGATTTTGAGGACCACCGTCCGTGAAAACGCTGGTAAAGGCTATCAGGAAATCAGGGAAGATTTATACATTAAAATAGATGAAATCGATCTCTCTGCGTTAAAGCCCGAACAGCAAAAGACTCGTATGCTGCAAATTGAAGACGATGTCCAATCGGAAATCTTTGAAATTGAAAAAGGTCCTCTCCTGACAGTGAAACTTGTTAAATTGAGTGAAAAGGATTTTGTTTTATTTGTGAATCTCCACCATTTCGTTTTTGACGGATGGTCAGTGAGTATATTTTTAGATGAATGGTTATCGTTTTATGACAGTGAAGTAAATGAAAACGAACTTATCCTTGGAAAAGACTTTAAACAATATAAGGATTTTGCATTAGAGCAGAAAAACTGGTTGGAAAATAACATGAAAGAAGAATCGCTATTTTGGGAAACAAACTTAGCTGGGGAATTACCTAAATTGGAGCTTCCTTTAGATAAGATACGTTCAAAAGAAAATCGCAACGATGGCAGTAGTTTTATAGTGGAACTAACGAGGGAAGAGTTCCAGGGTTTAAAGCGGATGTCCCTGGAAAAAAACTCGACATTATTCATGACACTGCTAACGATGTACCAGTCTTTCCTAGCAAAATATACAGGTCAGAACGATATCATCGTTGGAAGTCCTTTGGCGAATAGAATGATTGAAGGGACAGAAAAATCGATAGGTTATTTTGTCAATACACTGCCCTTTAGATTAAAGCTGGGACATGAGGAAACATTTGAAGAGATACTTCAAAGAAATACAGGCCATATCATCGATATCTATGATCATCAGCAAATGACATTGGAGAAAATCGTTGAAGTCATTAACCCTGAAAGAAATTTAGCAAGCACTTCTTTATTTCAAACCGTCTTCATTTTACAAAATAATGCCAAAGCTGCATTGGAAAGTGAATACATAAAGATAACGCCTGAAGTAATAAAATCAAAGGCAGCAAAATTCGATTTGAGTTTAGCTGCAGAAGAATATGAAGATAAGCTATTATTCGCCTTCGAGTATAATTCAGGGATCTTCAATGAACAAACCATTCAATCATTAGCTGAAAATTTCCTGGAGTGGATCAGGAAGATTACTTATCTGCCTGAACAATCCATTGACAAGGTATCCGTCGTGAGTAAGAAGCAGGAGAAATTATTATTGGAAGAATGGCAGGGAGAAACCATTCGCTTTGAGGGGATCAATGACACAATCCCACAAGCCTTCCATAAAATTGTCGAGCGATTTCCTGATAAGGTAGCCATTGTTGATGGTTCCGAAACCATTACATATCGCGAATTGAATGATAAGAGCAATCGGCTTTCACACTATTTACTAAGCAAAGGGATTGCTAAAGAAGAAAGAATCGGAATTTATGTGAATCGATCAATTGATATGGTGACAGGGATGTTGGCAGTAATTAAAGCAGGTGCTGCGTATGTTCCATTGGATCCTCATTATCCTAATGAACGATTAAGCTACATGGTTGAAGATTCGTCCATTTCCTATTGCTTGAGTCACAAAGAACTCGGAAAGAATGGTTTGATTGACCCATCCAAAATAATATATTTTGAAAATATTGAAAATGAATCGGATTTGTCAATGACAGAGAATCTTCACATTGCAGATCAGCGGGACTTAGCATATGTCATTTATACCTCTGGAACGACAGGCAGGCCAAAAGGAGTCATGTTGGAACATAGGGGAATCATTAACTTGGTTCATAACCAAAATAAAATGATGTGTTTAGATACATCAGCTAAAGTGCTGCAATTCGCTACGTTTAATTTTGATTCATCCGTCATAGAGATTTTCAGCACACTATTGTTCGGTGCCGAGCTGCATATAAGCGTAGATAAAGAAAATCAATTTGACATGAGTAAACTTGTTGAACAAATTAAGCGTGAAGGAATTTCTCATATTATTTTACCGCCTGCTGTGTTGAAGGAACTGCCAATCAATGATTTGAGCACGCTTAAAGTGTTGGGATCTGCAGGCTCTGAATGTCCAGTTGAGCTCGTTTCGAAGTTTAAGCATATATCGTTTTTCAATGGCTACGGGCCTACTGAATATTCGGTGTGTACAAGTTTTAAAATGTTTCCCCCGAATGAGGATGCTACAGATGAATTCGTTGTTTCAATTGGGAAGCCACTGACTAACACTGTTGCATTTGTGCTGGATGAAAACCGGAAACTAGTGCCGGCAGGAGCGGTTGGTGAACTTTATGTCGGAGGAATTGGGTTAGCGAGCGGATATCTGAATAATGAGAGCCTGACAAATGAAAGATTCATATCCAATCCATTCAACCCTGCTGAAAAAGTATACAGAACCGGGGATTTAGTTAAGCATAATAAAGCTGGGGAATTAGTTTATATAGGCAGAGCGGACGACCAAGTGAAAATAAGAGGATACCGAGTTGAACTATCGGAGGTTAATGTTTCATTACGAAAACTAGCAGAAATCAAAGATAGTTATGTAACGGCAATGGAAGATGGATTTGAGAATAAGAGGCTAATTGCTTATTATACGGTGAATGATGAGGTTTCGGTGGATTCAATCAGAAGAAGACTGAAAGAAACACTGCCTGCTTTCATGATTCCTGCTCATTTTATGCAACTGGATAAATTCCCTTTGACGCCGAATGGAAAAGTTGATCGGAAATCCCTGCCGAAATGGACGGAACAGTTGGATGAGAGGAAGAAAAAAGTGCCGGATGTGCAAGAGCTGTCCAAAACTGAAACAGAGCTTCTGACAATATGGAGAGATGTATTAAACGATCCTACTATAGGACCGGAAGATAACTTCTTTGAATGTGGCGGTGATTCAATCATCAGCATTCAAATATGCTCGGCTGCAAAAGAAAAAGATCTATTTATAACGCCTAAAGATTTATTTGAATACCAAACGGTCCGTGAGCTAGGGAATGTTGTAAATGATCTGAAACAAAAACAAGTGGTCCAAGAAAAAATATCAGGTTATGTACCGTTGACGCCTATTCAATCTTGGTTTTTTAATGAAAATCATGACAATATCCATCATTGGAATCAGTCAGTCGTTTTGATGAAGGATCATGCATTGGCGACCGAACAATATAAACAAATCATCATGAAATTAATTGATCACCACGACATATTAAGGACATTATTTGAAAAACATGGTGATTCATATATTGGCAATATTTCAAATGCTGATACGGCATGCGGTTTTCATGAGTATCAAGTTTCCAGTTTTACAGATGAAAAAACTCTGAAAGTAATTAAGGAGCTGGAAGAAAACGCCCAACAAAGTTTAAACATACACAATGGCCCCATGATGAAGTTCCTTCTATTCAGGGATCAAAAGGACATAAGGATTTTTTGGGTGATTCATCACCTTGTGGTTGATGGTGTTTCGTGGAGGATACTTCTTGATCATTTCGAAAGATGCTATCAACAGATAAAGAATGGACAAGAACCATCACTGCCTTTAAAAACGACTTCTTATAAACAATGGTCCGAGAAACTGAACGAGTATCAGAACACTGGCCTACCGGAAGATGCCGTTCAATATTGGGAAAAGGAAATGAATATTCCAGTTTCTCCGCTGACGCATAGCTTAGGAGAAACATGTGATTTTGAAAACATGTACAAAATACAAGTGGATGAGGACCCAACACAAAACCTCATTAAAAACACTTTAAGAAAACATAAAACGACGATTGATGAGGTTCTATTATCCGTTATTGCCCATGTAGTTTCCAATATAATGGGAATTGATGAATTTTGGCTCGATTTAGAAGGTCATGGCAGAGAGGATATTGAAGATGATATTGATCTATCAAGGACAGTAGGGTGGTTCACCTCCATTTATCCAGTAAGGATTAAAGGAATGCCGTCTTTGGGCTCAACCTTGAGAAATACAAAAAACATATTAAGAAGTGTGCCAAACAAAGGGTTTGACTTTGGAATCCTAAAGTATATTTTCGCTCGGAATCATAACTATCCAGACAGCCTTGTGAGTTACAACTATCTAGGTCAATTTAATAACACTGGTGATATGGAACAAACCAATAGCAGCAATATCGATTTGGACTATACATTTCCATATAAGCTCAATTTTGTCGCCAGCATCGTAAACAATAGACTCATGCTGAATATAATTGGCGATAGCAACAATGAAAACTACCAAATGATATGTAAAGAAGTTGAAGTACACTTAAATAAAATTTTAAGTGGAAGCGCAGATTTGAATGACTCCATTGTGGAAACGGATTTTCAAGCTCAGAAGATAGTCGATGGAAGTACGATCACCCATTTCATTAAAAAGTTTAATAACATTGAAGAGATTTACCCCGTGACATCACTTCAAGAAGGGATGTTATTCCATAGTGAAGTAACTCAAAGTCCTGAATATATTTCACAGCTGTCCATTGATTTAATAGGTGATCTGGACTTGGACGAATTGGAAGAAGCCTGGAATGAAACCTGTAGAAAATACGACGTTCTTAGATCCGTTTTCAGGCGCAATCAATTGGGGGACCGTTACCAAATCATACTTAATGACATTTATTATGTGTTTAATCATGTGGATCTAACGATGTTTAGTGAAGACGAATCGGCATCCAAGATAGAAAATCTTTTAGAGCATAGTAAAAACAGACAAATGGATTTAGAGAATGGTCCGCTCATGAACATCACCTTGATCCAGCTATCGGATCATCGCTATAAGTTCATATGGACACATCATCATGCTTTAATGGATGGCTGGAGCCTGCAAATCGTCATTAATCATTTTTTGGATAATTATCGAAACCCATCCAATTTGGTAAAAGACAGTGATGAACATAAGATTGCCTATAAACAAGTCATGAATCATGTCAGGAATATGAATAAACAGGATGAAGCAGCTTTTTGGAATGAAGAATTGAGGGATTTCGAACAAGTAAAAGCACTAGTAGGTAAGAAAACGGATAAGGAAGCTTTTACATCGGATAAAGTCATTGAATATAGCCTGCCTGAAGAGCTTACCGAAAGATTAATAGAATTATCCAAGCGGCATAGAAAGACAATCAATACCGTTGTTCAAGGGATTTGGAACATCGTTCTATCGTGCCTCAGTGAGAGCGACTCAGTTTGCTATGGGGTGACAAGCTCAGGAAGGAACCTCAGCATTCCGCATATTGAAACAGCTGTAGGCTTATTGATCAATACTCTGCCATTCTCGTTGAAAATCGATTGGGAAGATGATTTGCAATCCTATCTTACTGCGATTCAAAACAAGCAATTACAAATGAGAGAGTATGAGTTCAGTTCACTTACGGATATAAAGCGATACGCTGAAATTCCATGGGATAAGGAATTGTTCCAACATATATTTGTATTCGAAAATTATCCGAGCACAGAACTGGCAGAGGATTCGCGAATCATGATCGAAAATTCAGTCGGAAGTGAATCGACCAATTTTGATCTTACATTCTCTGCAGCTGTAGTGCAATCCAAGTTGCATTATAAAATCATTTATAAAGACAGTAAATTCTCCGAAAATGAAATTTTACGTTTTATGGATTCCATGCAGGAAATATTCTTAAAACTAACAGAAAATGAAACGCTTCCATCTATTGGAAAATTAATAAATCACTTGAAAGTTGGGGCCCGATGATAAGTAAATCCATGACGACGAATAAATTGATGTCAATAACTGAAGCTTTTAAAAAAATCGTGGAAGATAATCAATCAAAAGCGGCACTTTGCGAAAATGCACGTCAAATTACTTATAAAGAATTAGACATGCTTTCAGATAGCCTTGCCAAAAGGATCATTGATCTGGGGATTCAAGAAGAAACAATGATCGGTATTCCAAGCAAAAGGTCCATTGAACTGATCATAGGGATGCTTGCCATAATAAAGTCAGGCTGTTGCTATGTTCCAATCGACGAAAATTACCCATTAAAAAGATTGGAATATATGCTTGCAGATACGGATATGAAGTTCTTCTTATCGTTTAATGGTAAAGGAGGGAAGCTCAGAGAATTGGATATTGAACCAATTCCATTTGAGATGAATGAACTAAGCAGGGATGGGCATATTCCCGTGAACCGTTCCTCGGAGAATGGTCTCGCATATGTCATCTATACATCAGGAACGACCGGAAATCCAAAAGGTGTAATGATAGAGCATAAAAGTGTAGTCAATTTAGTATTGAACTCTGAAATACTTGAAATAAACGAAAATAATAGAGTGGCTCAATTTTCCAACCCATGTTTTGACGCCGCAACCTTTGAGATATGGGGAGCTTTATTGAATGGAGCGACTTTATTCTTGATGCCGAATGAGTTCACTTCTTTTGATGATTGGAAAGAAGCGATATCCATTGGAAAGGTGGATGTAGCTTTTTTTACGACAGGTCTTTTCAATGCAATGGTAGATGAGGATCCTATGATTTTTGAAGGATTAAAGAAAATTGTGGTTGGCGGAGATAAAATCTCGGTTTCCCATGTGAGAAGATTGAAGCAAACAATCGGTCACTTCTCCTTGATTAATGGGTATGGACCAACTGAATGCACAACTTTTGCCATTTGTCATGAGGTCGAAGACAAAGATGCAGATGTTATTCCCATTGGAAAACCATTGAGCAATGTAGAAATCAAGATTTTATCTGAAGGACTAGTCGAGGTAGCAGATGGGGAAATAGGCGAAATCTACATTGGCGGTCAAGGGGTCATGAGAGGCTATTTAAATCAGCCGCAATTAACGGAACAAGCTTTGATCATGGATGATTTGAATCAGATGAAGTGGTATAAAACAGGTGATCATGGCATCCGGTTACAAAATGGTGAGATCCTGTATAAAGGTCGAAAAGACAGTCAAGTGAAAATTCGCGGTTTTAGAATTGAACTGAATGAAATTCAAGACAAGCTTGATCAATACATGAAGGTTGAAAGTTCAGTAGTTGCTGTTAAAAACATCAATGATGAAAATTATGTGATCGCTTATTACAAACATGAAGATGAAAAAGCGGAAAACGCTGAAAAGGATATTAAAGATTATCTGAACAATGAATTGCCGAAATATATGATTCCCCACTTTTTTGTCAGAGTGGATGATTTCCCGCTAAATGCCAACGGCAAAGTCGATAAAGAGAAATTATTGGAAATGGAGATCGTGCAAAATAAAACTTCCTTAGCCAATCAGGAAACTGGAAAGAAAAAAGAAGTTTTGGAGATTTGGAGAAATGTATTGGGAAATCAAAGTCTAGGATTGGACGACAACTTCTTTGAACATGGAGGCCATTCCATTTTAGCTACCAAACTGGTCTATGTAATGAAGGAAACTGTACTTCCTGACGCCACTTTACAAATCTTATTGGAAAATAATACAGTGAATAAATTTGTTGAGGCACTTGAAGTCGATTATTCTTGCAGCATGGAAGCAATGATGGAGAAGGATTCCATGCTCAATCGAGAATTAATGGAGAAAATAAGGGAAATATCCGCTAAACCAGTTCAAATTGAAAAAAATATGATGATTACAGGTGGAACAGGTTTTTTGGGAGCACATCTATTAAACAAATTATTACTGGAATTGGAAGATGTCAAAATCTATTGTTTGGTTAGATTTCCTTCAAGAAATAGATTGAAAGATACTTTAATGAAATATGGTCTTTGGCAGGATGAATTCGTAAGTCGAATCGTTGTAATTGAAGGGGATCTTAGTAAACATCAATTCGGTCTGGATGATGTGACATATGAGAAATTAAGCAATGATGTTTCTCATGTGTATCATGTCGGTGCTGAAACGAATTTCTTCGAGCCGTATAGCAAATCAAAAATATCGAATGTGGATGGTGTAGTGGAAGTCATTAATTTTGCTTCATCATGCAATCGGAAAAACATTTATTATGCATCAACGCTTTCTGTCTTGACCGGAGAAAGGAAATGGGACGAGGAAGACGAATTGGTTTACTCCCCCGATTTAATGATCGGGTACAGCCAGTCCAAATGGGTTGCAGAGAAATTGCTTCTTCAAGCAAGGGAACTCGGACTGACAATCGATATTTTCCGATTAGGCAGGATTTCATCTAATTCAAATGGGGTTTGGAACGAGAAGGATATGTTGTACAAGGTTTTTGAATCATTTATTGAACAAAGGATATTGCCATTTAAAGAGGAAATTCATTTTGAATTGATGCCAGTCGATTTTGTAAGTGAGTTTATTTACAAAATATCAAGATTGAAAGAGAATCAGAAGCTCGGGATCTATCATATGTTCAATGATCAGAGAGTTTCAAGTGACTTCGTGACCTCGTTCTTCGAAAAGAATGAAATACCTTACTCCAATATGGATTTGGAAGAGTGGTTACAATCTTTAAAAGAAAAGACACAATCTAACGAGATTCATTCATTAAGTGCTTTGTCCCAGTTAATAGATGAATCAACAAAATTAAAAGAGTCGGAAATCCTGCAATCAAAAACCAAGAAGGAAATGGAACTGCTATCAATGAAAATGCCGGAAATCGATTCAAGGTATGTTGAAAGCTTTATGAAGTACATATTGAAATAATGGATCGTAAGAGAAGGGGGATGGAAGGACTGAAGAAAACACTTTTTTGTTTCCCTTATGCGGGGGGAAGTGCATCTTTTTATAGAGAATGGAAATTTGATGATGATGTGATAGAGGTAATCCCGCTGGAATACCCTGGACATGGCAGTAAATATAGTGAACCATTATGTGAACATATGACGGATTTGACGGATATATTATTGAAGGAAATGGAAACGAAACATCAAATGAATTCACTAAAAAACATCTCTTTGTTTGGACATAGCATGGGTGCGATCGTAGCCTATGAAATTGCGGCAAAATTAGAAGAGAGAGATGATAATATAATTGAACATTTATTCATTTCAAGTAAGTCGTCCCCAAAATATAAAGTAGATCAAATCGATTGCTCTAATACAAAACATTTAAAACAATCGCTTGAAAAAATCGGGGGAACAAACAAGGAACTCCTGGAAACGGAAGATTTCATGAATATATTCCTTCCGATAATCCAGTCCGACTTGAATGTATTAGCCAACTATCACCATGAAAAAAAACGCGAGAAAAAGGTGGGAAACAAGGCCGTTTTGCTATTGGGATCGAATGATACCGTGACGAAGGAAAGTATCGAAAGCTGGAATGAATACATTGAACATATTGAAGGATTGCATATATTAAAGGGTGATCATTTCTATATAAAGCAAAACCAGGATATCGTTTTAAAAATCATTCAAGAGTATGAACTCAATAGTCGTTGTGGAGTTCTGATTTAAGGTAGCGGACTGCCCCTTGCACCAAAATTTGCTCTAATGTAAGCATCCGCTTGGATACCCATGAAACCCAATCTTCATCTAAAAAAGGACTGATTTATTTCAGTCCTTTTTACTGTAGACAAATTTAAAAGTTCCAGTTGCTTTCAGAAATCCACTCCCATACGCCGACAAGTCTGCTAAGCCTCCTCGACGGAAGCGCCTGTGGGGTCCAGGCTAGCCAGTTATTCGGCAGGAATGTCGCTGATTTCTTCAATCAACATCCTTATAAAAAAGTAAAAACCAATCGAACCTTCTTTTAAAAATGGAACGGAAATGGAGATCCGTTCCGTGTTTTAGATTCCACACAAATCGATTAAATGAGAAACATCGCTACTATTGTAGTCACTGCTAAACCAATGGTTACCGGAAGCAGATTCCGGCGGGCAAGTTCAAAGGGACTGACATTACATATGGCAGCTGCCGGGATCAGTGCCCATGGAATCAGGGTACCTCCGCCAACCCAAATCGCGGTTATTTGCCCAAGTGCAGTCAAGGTGGCGGTTCCGCCTCCGATTGCCGTGCCAAAGAGTTTAGCGACAGATCCCGCTAAAGAAATGCCTGAGAAGCCCGATCCATCCAAGCCGGTGATGGCACCGATGCCGGTTAATGTGACGGCGGCTATTTCTTTCGTTAAAGGAACGGAGGCCGCCAATGCGGCACCGAGGTCATTGACGATGCCGAGGGATGTTTTCGGTAAGTAGTCACCGATGATCTGATTGAATCCAGAATCACCTAAATAGAAGAATGCGGCGATCGGAATGACGGGTCCGAATACTTTGAAGCCAAATTGAAAACCCTGAATCAAATAGGCCGTTGATTTTTCAAGCCCTTGCTGTTTATGTGCGGCAAGGGATAAAACCAGCAAAATGAAAACCGCTGTACCGCCAACTAACGCGGTTGCATCTCCGCCTTGCAACTTCAAAATCGACAATGCCACAACATCCAACAGAAAGGCGATCGGAATGAAAACGGCAAAAAACTTCTTTTGTCCCAGTGTGAGCAGACCTTCACTCATTGTTGGATCTTGGACAAATCCCTCATTATCCGCCTTGATTCTTCCAAGCTTCATATCCCGCTTTAAAAGGATAAAGGCGGAGAGGGTGGTGACAACCCCCATTGTAATGACAAGGGGTATGCTCGCAGCGATGACATCACCGACTGGTATGGAAGCCGCATCGCCTGTTAGTTTAGGGGCAGCCTGAATGATGAAATCCCCTGATAATGCGATTCCGTGACCAAAAAGGTTCATCGCCATCGCCACGCCGAGTGCAGGTAAACCAGCCCGTAAGGCTACGGGGAGCAGAACAGCCCCAAGTAAGGCAACGGCAGGTGATGGCCAGAAAAACCAGGATATCACCATCATGACGATGCCGATTACCCAAAAAGCAAGTGTAGGGTTCTTAATGAATTTCGCAAATGGTGCAATCATGACATCATTAATGCCCGACTTCGTTAAAACCGTACTCATGGCAACGATGATGGAAATGATTAAAATCGTGGACATTAATTCCGTTATTGCGAAAATGAAGCTGTTGAATATCCCGCTTATGGAAGAGGCTAAACTGCCTGTAGCCACTAAAGCCAAAAGGAAAATGCCAATTATGCAGATGAGGGTAGTATCACGACGTTTTACCATAAACCCGATTATCAATGCAATAAAAACAACATAAATCCAATGGAGTGCCGTTAATTCCATCTCCATGATCCGTCCCCCTAATAAATGTGCCTAGTTACAGATTATGAGGGAGGTACGGGGTGGTGAGTTGTTTCATGAATTTTAAAGGCTTATCTTCTTTATTTTCAACAATACTTCAAGTATCCTTAATTTGAAAAGCAACTATTGTAAATGAGGGATAAGCCGTGAAGCAAATATATAGTGATGTCATACAATTTCGGGGTACACATTATGAGTTTGGATACATGCAAGGGGAGGAATTAAAAGATTCACTAACGGTAAAAAACCGTGAAGATCAGTGGAAGATCAGGCAGCCGCGGTTTACGGTTGAAGAAGAAGAGGTCAAGAGAGCCATTACACAATTCGCTCCTGGGGTTTGGGAAGAATTACTGGGGTTGCAAGAAGCGTTGAAATGGCCAATGGATCGCGTGCTGCAAGAGTTCGGTGGATACCGATTGGATTATGTCCGGTCGGGCTGTTCGATCATGACAGGCAATGATTATCTCATTCGTAATTATGATTACCACCCTAAGACTTATGAAGGACGCTATGTCTTATTCCAGCCAACCGATCAAGGGTATTCAAGCATCGGCCCTAGTCAGCGAGGGACTGGCCGGATGGATGGAATGAACGAAAAAGGGTTGGTGATAGGCTATAACTTCATGAATCGCAAGAACCCTGGTGATGGTTTCATCTGCTGCATGATTGGCAGACTGATCGTTGAATCTTGTGCGGACGTTCAGGAAGCTGTGGCGATGCTGAAGGAAATCCCGCATCGTCATTCTTTCACTTACGTCGTCTATGATAAAAGCGGAAGTACTTATATTGTGGAAACCTCCCCAAGAAATGTAGAAGTGCGCACGTCAAATGCCTGTACGAATCACTTTGAAATCATGAAAAATGAAAACCGTAACCATCTTATCGATTCGAAACGCCGATTGGAGATCATCCAAGATCATGAAGGGAAACTTGAATCTGCCTACGATGCTTATCGGTTGTTTAATGATACCAATCAAGGTGTCTTCTCGGATTTATATAGCAGCTGGGCGGGAACGATTCATACATCCGCTTATTTACCTAAAGAGATGAAAGCTTGGATTGCCTTGGGAGGGAACCAGGAGCCGACTTCCATAGATTTTGCGAAATGGCTTGAAGGGGAAGATGTTAAATTAGAACGAATCAACGGTGTAATTGATACGGATATTCCCTTCGTGCACATGGATGAGGGAGCGAATTGGTTTCGGAATTGAGCGTTTTTAAGTGAATTTCAACCTTACGTTATTGACAGGCCCAATCCTTGGATTGGGCTTCTTTTGTTGTTCTACTTTTAGGAAAACCTGATACTATTTATTAGTGGGTGCCAACGTAATATAATATGATATAGAGTAACAGATTTTGGATTGGGACAGGAAGCTGGATTTGTGTGCCGTACTTGTACAATGAATAAGGGGATGAGCGAATGTTTTCGACAGCTATTGGATGGTTTCGGTTTATTACAATAATTGAGGGAATCTCATATGTTCTATTGCTTGCCATTGGTATGCCCATTAAGTACATATTGGATATTGGGGAAGCAACACTCATTTTAGGCAGCATCCATGGTTTCTTGTTTGTCGTGTTTGGGCTTTTATTACTATATGTGAGCATCATATCAAAATGGTCCTTTTTAAAAATGGCAATGATTTTCATCGTTTCATTCATTCCATTTGGTAATTTTGTTATCGACCGCAGGCTTCTGAAGCAAAGTTAAATACTTTTACTTTTTAAAAAATATAAAAACGCCTTTCCATTTAAATGGGGGGGCGTTTTTTTATGGATTTAAGCTTGCTGTAAGGTTGGCACAAAGATGCTGTAAGAATGAGCATGTAAAGTAAATGTATCAACAATACTGAAGAGGTGAAACAAATGGAACCATTATTAAAAGTGGAAAAGATAAAAAAAACGTATGGTAAATCAAACGCTGCCTATACAGCGCTGGAAAATATATCTTTTGATATTCATGAAGGGGAGTTTGTAGGAATCATGGGACCTTCTGGAGCGGGGAAATCGACGTTGCTCAATATGTTGGCAACTATTGACTCGCCGACTGAAGGGAAAATTTATATGAATAATACGAGCATTCACGATATGAAAGGGGCGGACTTAACGGATTTCAGACGTGAAAATCTTGGTTTCATCTTCCAGGACTACAATTTGCTAGACTCATTGACTGTGAAGGAAAATATATTATTGCCACTGGCGATTGCGAAAATTCCAGCGAAAGAAATTACTGCATTGGTGAATCGTATTGCTAAAGTATTTGGAATTGAAGATTTATTAGCTAAATATCCATACCAAATCTCCGGTGGGCAAAAGCAAAGAACAGCTGCAGCCAGAGCGCTTGTGACAGAGCCGGCATTGATCCTGGCAGATGAGCCAACAGGTGCACTTGATTCAAAATCGGCAACAGGTCTGCTGGAAAGCTTAAGTGAACTAAATGAAAATAATATTTCCACCATCATGATGGTGACACATGATGCATATGCCGCAAGCTTCTGCCGGCGGATCATTTTCATCAAGGATGGTACGCTTTCAACAGAAATTTATCGTCGTGGCCAATCACGTAAAGCTTTCTTCCAAGAAATCATGGATGTCCTTGCAACAATTGGAGGTGAGGTAGATGACGTTATTTAGTCTGGCGAGAAAAAATATTGCCCGGAACCTTTCCCAATATTTTATATATATCGCATCCATGGTATTTAGCATTATCATCTACTTCACATTTGTAACATTGAAGTATAGTGATGCAGTTGCAGAACAAACGGCTTCATCACAGAAATTAGGTTCATTAATGAGTGGTGCGGCCGTCATCCTGATTTTTTTCGTTGCCATTTTTATTGCCTATTCCAATTCATTTTTCATGAAAAAACGTAAAAAAGAAGTGGCATTATATGCATTGCTTGGCGTACGTAATCGCCAGATTGGCTTAATGCTCTTCTTTGAAAATCTATTGCTAGGCTTGGTTTCATTAGTTGTGGGGATTTTACTTGGATTTCTATGTTCAAAAGGGTTCATGACGATCTTGATCTATTTAATGGGCTATGATGTCATCGCCCCTTTTACATTTTCGGGATCTGCAGCTTTGAACACCTCTATCGTATTTCTTATTATTTTCTTGGTGACATCATTCCAGGGCTATCGTTTAATTTACCAATTTAAACTAATTGATCTTTTCCATGCATCGAAAAAGGGGGAAGCGGCTCCGAAGCCATCTATGATTGTAGCCTTTCTGGGAATTTTCCTGATTGTCATCGGATATTGGTTGGCGATGCAAGATCTTTTTACTTCTAAAGTGTGGGAAAAGATTGGCTTTTTGATGACGGCACTCATTATTTTGACAACTGTTATTGCCGGTACATTTTTATTGTTTCATAGCGTGACAGGCTTTGTGTTAGCCGTGATCAAGAAAAATGAAAAATGGCTATGGAAAGGCCTGCATCTGATGACGGTCTCGCAATTGCTTTATCGCATTCGGGGGAATGCAAGGACATTGACCGTAATTGCGGTGTTAAGTGCTACAACGGTAACGGCTGGCGGTGCGGTTTATGGTCTCTATTATAACGCGAATGACCAAGTTATGACCGTTGATCCGAATACCTTCATGTATCAGCAAACGGATGTAAAAAGCGATCATCAAGTCACCGCCATTTTGCCAGATACAAAGTATGATGAAAATGTTGAAGCGCTATCCATTACATTTAATACGAAAGAACTTAGCGAGGAATCAGCATTCGATAACTCGGATAAAAGGATTTACACGGTAATCGATGAAAGAACATATAACAAATTGGCAGATGTACAAGGTAAGGAAGCACTGCATGTGAATCATGGCAAAGCAGTCATTTTAGATATTGGATATGACAAAAGATTCTCACCTGAATACAAGGACAAGACGATAAGGACAGAAAACAGCACGGCGATAACATTCCAAAGCTTTAAAACACAAACGGTTTTAAATGCCAAAACAGCAGGCATTGCAGTGGTTGTATCGAATGATCAATTTAAATCATTACAAAAAGAAGGGGAAGCCCTGAACTATCGTGCTATCGGTGTTGATCAAGCCTCCGTGGATTTATCTGAAAAAATATCAAGACAAATACCTGAAGAAGCTCTATTTTCCAGTGCGCCTCAAGATTTTCAAGCAAGCATTGAAAGTGTAGGATCATTGCTCTTTATCGGCAGTTTTCTTGGTCTGGTTTTTTTAGCGGCAACAGGCAGTATCATTTACTTTAAAGTTCTAACGGAAGCTGAGGAAGATAAATCACAATACAATATGCTTCATAAAATGGGCGTTAACGCAAAAGAAATGCGGAAATCCATTGCATCCCAAGTGTTTGTAATCTTTTTCGTCCCGCTGGCAGTCGGGCTATTGCACAGTGCGGTTGCGTTAAAAGCCTTCTCGGGGTTATTGATGATGAATTTGGCAAAACCTGTATTGATCTGGATGATCGCTTATACGATTATTTACGGTCTGTATTATATCTTAACGGTAGCTTCTTATAATCGTATTATCACACAAAATAATAAAACAGAAGGATGATCTAAATGAAGAAATTTTTTATGGTAGTTGTCATATTGTTCATACTTGGAGCGGCAGGAGTATTCGCGCTTACTAAAATTGACTTTAATCGCATGAATGCCGATAATTATTATTTGCAAATTACAGAGGATGGGGTGCAGCATGAAACCAAACTGGATGATGGTACAGTGATGACTTCCTATTCTTATGAACTTGACGCCAAAAATGCAGATGGTGAAACGATACCGATTGAATTCACGGCACAAAAAAATCTTCGAAAAGATGCTTACTTAAAGATGTACGTGAAAAATGGTGATGAAGTTTCGTCATATGATGAAGTGAAATTTGAAGATATTCCAAAAAAGGCACAACCAAAATAAATAGGAAAGAAGGGCTGTCTGTAAGTTATGGACAGCCCTTTCTCTGTAGAAAAAATAAATTATATAAGTATCGTGATGGTTGTTCCCTTATTTTCAATGCTAGTCAAATCCAGTTTACCTTTATGAGCCAGAATGATGTCCCTTGCAATGGCCATTCCTAAGCCGGTCCCATGTGTACTGGCAGTATTCGTACCTCGATAGTAGCGTTCAAAAACCTGATCCAAATCTTTGGAGGGAATACCGCGGCCATTATCGGCAATGGTAATTTGGGCATGATGTTCTGATTGTAGATGAATATCATCAATTTGTATTTTCACGACGACATTTTCATCATTATGTACGAGCGCATTGTAGATAAAGTTAAAAATTGCCCGTTTCAGTAAATTTTTATCAACTTTATGTATTGCTTTATCCACATTTGCCTCAAATTCGACCTGTCGATCACCAAATTGTGAATCATTTAAGAGCTCTATCGTCATTTCTCTTATAAACCCAACGATATCAACATCTTCAAATTGCAAAGGAAGTCGTTGGTTGCGTAAACGCATCGTTAAATTGAGGTCATCCAACAGATTTTTCATATATAAGGACTGTCTATTAATAATGGATGTAAACTCATACAATTCTTGTGGTGTTAATTCAGTGGCATTGTCTTTCATCAATTCTGTATAACCATGGATGGATGCAAGTGGTGTCTTCATGTCATGAGAAACATTGCTAATCCATTCCTCACGCATTTGGTCGAGTTGATCACGTTCTTTTTCATACTGATCTAACTTTACCGATAGTTCATTCATATTGTGAAATACATCTTCATAGACGCCTTTTGGTATACTCATCTTTTTAAAACGTCTTTCACGAAGCTGCTGAATTCCTTCTATTAAAGTGTTAAGTGGTGTCGTTAATCTTTTACCAAATAATAGTCCAATGACTAGGGCAATAATAATATCCACCGTTAAAAACAGTAAAAGTATGATGTTGAAGTACTTTAAAATGTGAACATAATTATAGGACAGTACATATCGGCCTATTCCTCGATCTTTAACCCCTACAAAATAGCTGAAATCATGAGCTTCGCCGGCAAAAACAGTCGTCTCTGCATCAATTTCTTTATACTTATACATTTGGACGATTTCAACCGGAGAATATACGGTTTGCAATTTTTGAGGTGTGTAATAGGCTGCTACTTGTTCACCCTTATCATTCAAAAATTGTATCCAGGCGTTCGTGTTCCGCAGTTTTTCCAGTCCTTCTTCATTTACCATTGGTTTGTCATCTATTAGTTCTACATATTGTGAAAAAGATCGGCTAAAGTTCTCCGCAGATTCCTCTTCCGTGTCGAAATGAACAAAGAGTAAGCATAAAAGTAAAATGGTATTTACGATTCCTACGATTACAACAATTGTCACAACGGATCCTAAAAAGCGCCGTGTCAATTTCCACTTCATCTTGTTTCACCCTTGGTCTGTAATTTATAACCAAGCCCTTTAACGGTTATTAGGAAAGATGGCTTTGAAGGATCTGCTTCGATTTTTTCGCGTAAACGGCGAATATGGACCATCACTGTATTATCAGAGCCAAAGAAATCATCGCCCCACACATGTTCAAACAAAGTTTCCTTGCTCAAAATCTGATTCGGATGATGCATAAAACAACTCATCAGACCGATTTCTTTAGCTGTGAGCTCAAGGGTTTCGCCATCCTTTTTCACTTCATTTTCATTTGAACTAAGCTCAAATGGGCCAATTTGCAATTTTTTAGGTGAAGTTTTTTCCTCTGTATAGCCCGCCCGCCTAAGCTGCGCCTTTACTCGATAGGCAACTTCTTTCGGACTGAATGGTTTGGTAATATAATCATCCCCTCCAATTGCCAACCCTAAAAGCTTATCAATTTCCTCATCCTTTGCCGACAAAAATAAAATGGGCACATTCGACACTTCACGAATTTGCTTGCATAAATCATAGCCTTCACCATCTGGCAGCATGATATCCAGCAAGACTAGTGATGGATCGAACTTCTGAAACTTTGCCCACCCATCCGCAATTGTCCCCGCCGTAATAATATTGGGGATACCTTCTTTATGTAAAACTGTCTCCATGAGACGTGCCAAATCTTCTTCATCGTCAATAATTAAAATCCACTGATCATTAGACATTCTTCTACCTCCTAAACATCAATCATACCCTACAGTATAGAGTACCCCTTAAGAAAAAATAAGGGGAGGAAAAGATTTTTAACGAACTCATGCCATTGATTTCACGAAACACAGTGAAAATAACGAAATGCCATTACATGAGAAATGACTGTAGAGTTGAGGATATTGATGCCTGGTTCTTATTTATTTAAGGGAGTTTCCGAAAGAAGATCGTGCTTCATACTGATTTGGTAAAGGTTGTATGATAAACTGTTTAAAGAATTGCCAGGTAGATTATGCTAAGTAATGGGATTTTAGGAACTCGATCCAAAGTACGTAGCGAATGTGGAAGAATAAAAGGAGAAAAATATAATGGAAACAAAAAAGGTGTTACCCGTACTTTTTTTAGTGATGTTTTTAGTCATGGTCGGATTTGGGATCATCATTCCCGTCATTCCATTCCTTGCAGAAAAGGTTGGTGGCAGTCCTACAGAGCTTGGCCTTTTAATGGCTGTTTATTCACTGATGCAATTATTTTTTGCCCCGATATGGGGACGTATATCTGACAGGATAGGGCGTAAGCCTGTCATGATTATCGGGATTGCTGGACTGGCCCTTTCGTTTTTCATCCAGGCTTCGGCAGATTCCCTATGGGTATTATTTGTAGCGAGAATCATTGGCGGGATTTTGTCATCGGCAAACATGCCAACCGCAATGGCGTATGTCGCTGACATCACGACGCCGGAAGATCGGGGAAAAGGGATGGGAATCATCGGGGCCGCCACAGGGCTTGGATTCATCTTTGGACCGGCGATTGGCGGGGTATTCTCCAAATCAAGTTTGAACTTGCCGTTTTACATTGCTGGAATATCCTCTTTGATTACTTTATTCTTAGTGATTGCGGTACTGAAGGAATCACATACAGTAGAGAAGAGGGCCCAACAGTCAAAAAATAAAGAGTCCATGTGGAAAGCCTTTAGAGGGCCTCTTAAAACCATGTTCTTTCTGCAAATGATCGTCACCCTTTCAATGGCAGGACTAGAAACGACTTTCGCCTATTTTGCAGCCAAAAAGGCTGATATTAGTCTTGTGCAATTAGGCTATATCTTTATGATCATGGGGTTTGGGAGTGCGATCGTTCAAGGTGGATTAGTGGGCAGGATGACAAAGAAATATGGGGAAGGCGCGGTCATTCGAATGGGAATCATCGTCTCGGCAGTTGGTTTCATTCTCATCCTGTTTTCTACCGGGTTCTGGACATCGGCGGTCTTCCTGACAATTTTCGGAGTGGGTAATGGGTTCATCCGGCCTGCCATTTCAGCACTGCTTACCAAAAGTTCCATGTCGGGCCATGGCAGTGTCACGGGATTGCTATCTTCCTTCGACTCGTTCGGCAGGATTGCGGGTCCTCCGATCGGCGGTTGGTTATTTTCGATTTCGATTGATTTACCATTTATATCGGGTGCCATCCTTTCCGTTTTTGCTTTATTTCTTTTTCAGCTATACCATGCACGGGCACAGACTAAACAGGTCCAAGCATCGCATTGATATAATGATGGGCAAAACCCCCCATTTCTAAAAATGGGGGGTAGTTGCGAGCGGTGCTAAAATAGCACCGTTTTTTTATTGAATCATATTGAGGAATTTTCGTGTGCGCGCTTCTTTAGGGTTTGTGAAAATCTGCTCGGGTGTTCCCCGCTCCATTATTTTTCCTTCATCCATGAAAATGACTTCATCGGCGACTTCGCGGGCGAAACGCATTTCATGGGTTACCACGATCATTGTCATGCCTTCATCTTTCGCCAGGTCTTTCATGACCTGCAGGACGTCTCCCACTAGTTCGGGATCCAAAGCGGAAGTGGGTTCATCGAATAACATGACCTTAGGCTCCATGGCCAGGGCCCTTGCAATTCCGACCCGTTGCTGCTGACCGCCGGACAATTGAAACGGATAAAAATCGATTTTTTCACCTAAGCCCACCTTTGTAAGCAGGGCAGCAGCCGTTTCTTTCGCTTGTTGTTTGGCTATGTTTTTTACAATGATGGGGCCTTCCATTACATTTTCCAATGCTGTTTTGTGGGGGAAAAGGTTATAGCTTTGGAAAACCATCCCTGTTAAACTGCGAAAAGATGTAATCGAATTTTTTCTAACGGTTTTTTTGAAGTCCATTACCGTTTCATCGATTTCAATCGTGCCGTCCGTAGGCACCTCAAGGAGATTCAAACACCGAAGAAAGGTTGTTTTTCCTGAACCGGAAGGACCGATCAATACAATGACTTTGCCTTGCTCCACTTCCAAATCGATGCCCTTTAATACTTCAAGGTCACCAAACGATTTATGAAGATTCTTAATGTTGATCATTTTAAAATCTCCTTTAACTACTGCGGTTCTTATTTTGCTACATAACGATTAAGTCTCTCCTCTAAACTTCCTTGAATGAAAGATAGAATCGTACACAAAATCCAATATAAAGCAGCTGCTTCCATGTAAAGCAGTAAAAATTCATAGTTTTTTGCAGCGATTTCTTGAGCTTTACGGAATAATTCCGTTACAAGAATGAGTGATGCAAGCGATGTATCTTTTAAAAGGCTAATGAACGTATTGGATAATGGGGGAATGGATACCCGCGCTGCTTGCGGTAAAATGATGCGCTTTAACGCTTGGGTATATGTCATCCCGATTGAATAGCCTGCTTCCCATTGCCCTTTTGGTATCGATAAAATGGCTGCTCGTATAATTTCCGAAGCGTATGCTCCTACATTTAAAGAGAATCCTATAATAGCCGATATGAAAGGATTGATGGTTACACCTAAATTTGGAAGTCCATAGAAAATGATAAATAATTGCACAAGTAAAGGTGTCCCGCGGATGATTGACACATATACACGCGCAATTATTTGAAGAATTCTAATGGAAGATAATCTAGCCAATGCTGTGAGTACAGCAAGAATAAGGCCGAGAACGAATGTGATCAATGTTAGTGGAATCGTATATCGAATAGCTCCCTCTATCATCGGATAGAGGGAGGTTTGAGCGATGGAAACAAGCTGGTTCATACGCTCGGGGTCGGTGAAAATATTACTTAGGAGAAACATCTTCACCAAACCATTTATCCGAGATCTTCGCGTACGTGCCGTCGTCTTTCATTGCTTTAAGTGCTTTGTTTACTTCTTCCACTAATTTGCCGCTGTCTTTTCTGAACATTAAACCACTTGCGACTCCGGTTTCTTCCTCATCAGCCACTTTGATAGGTGCATCCGGATGTTGCTTTTTATAATCAAGGTAAGATAATTTGTCATTGATCGTCGCATCTACACGTTTAGAACCAATAAGCTGTACGGATTGTGAAAATCCTTCAATACCTGTAACTTCAGCCCCATGTGATTTGGCTAGATCATTGTAGTTACTCGTTAAAGATTGTGCAGAGGTCTTGCCTTTCAAATCATCGAAGGATTTAATATCCGAATTATCTTTGTGTACAAGCAATACGGCTCCTGATTGAATATATGGGTCAGAGAAATCATATTTCTTTTGACGGTCTTCATCGATGCCCACTTGGTTTGCGATCATATCAAATCGTTTTGCATCCAAGCCTGCAAACATGCCGTCCCATTGTGTTTCCTTGAATTCAGCTTTCACTCCAAGGCGTTTTGCCACTTCTTTAGCAATTTCAACATCAAACCCCGTAAGTTTATCTGAATCATCGTGGAATGTGAAAGGAGGATATGTACCTTCTGTTCCAACAGTTAATACGCCATCTTTTTTGACTTTATCATATAGACTTTCTTGTGAAGAAGATTTATTGCCGGTATCGTTTGCCTCATTTTTTGTATCGGTACCACAAGCGGTAAGTACAACCGTGAAAGCTAACAATAGCGATAAAAGTGCAACCATTTTTTTCATTTGGGTAAACCTCCTAGTAATCTGATAGGGATTGATACTCTGTGATACTATACAAGAAAAGGAAAAAAGTCAATGAAAATAACTTATATCATTAGTGTTAATGAAACTTGGTGAATTATACGGTTTTTCATGAATGGAAGTGAAATAAAACGAAAGGGAAGGGAAGTGTACATTAAGATTCTAAGGGGTCAAAAAGCCCCTCTTCCGCTAAGTGGGAGAGGGGCTCAGTTTGTAGACAAAAGGGGTTCGGAATTAAAAAATTCTGAACCCCTTTTGAAATTCCCTTTGAATTTTCGCCTAAAGTTTAGAGATTGGGGCTCTACGAGCCCACTATGTTAGGCCATTTTTGGACCTTGCCATGTCCAATTGGCCATCTTCTTTAAATTAATGGCAGCGAAAGTAAGCATCGCCTGCATCGACAATTTTTTAAGTCCCCTTAAAGTAGTCCAACGCATACCATGCTTTTCTTTTGCATCTGCGAATACACGCTCAATCGTTTCTTTACGTTTTGCATATATAGGTTTTACATCTTGATGATGACGCAGATGATCTGCTTCTTCCACATGTGTTTGCCAGATATGCCGTGTCACCACTTTTTGACAGTCTTTGCTTTCTGTACACCGAGATAAAAATGAGCATGTTGTACAAATTTGTTTTGGCGATTTGTACTCGCGATAGCCCTCTTTATTTGTTGTTGAGTACTTTAAAGTTTCGCCCGAAGGGCAAAGGTAACAATCAAAATGTTCATCGTATACATAGTCCTGTTTGCGGAAAAATCCTTCTTTGGTGCGAGGACGTGTATAAGGTAAAGCCGGTATGATTTCTTTGTTAAATAGGTAGCTTGTAATCGCTGGTGTTTTATAAGCTGCATCTGCGGCAACGGCTTCCGGTTTTCCAACTTTCTCAATCACTTGTTCAACTAGTGGCTCTAAGATCTGACTGTCATGTGTATTTCCAGGTGTTACAATCGTTCCCAATACAAAACCGTTGCGGTCTGCGGCCGCGTGGAATGAATAGGCAAACTGTTTTGTTCGTTCATCTTTCACATAGTAGCCACTCTCAGAATCCGTTGTACTTTCTTTAATCTCTTTGGTCTCTTCTTTATCAAATTTATCTGGTGGAAAAGGCTTTTTTCCATGGTTTTCACGATCTTGATTGATTTCTTCTTGAAGACGTCCTTGATACGCTCGTGTTTCTTTACGAACGATTTTCTTTTCAAATTTCCGTTTATTCGCACTGGCTTTCACATGTGTGGAATCCACGAAAACGTGTTCAGCACTTATTAACTTTTTATTAGCAGCTGTCATTAAAATGCGATAGAAAATCTGTTCAAACAGATCTGTATCTTTGAAGCGTCGCTCATAATTTTTCCCGAACGTAGAGAAATGAGGTACTTTATCATGGAAACCATAGCCTAAGAACCAACGGTAAGCCATATTGGTTTCAACTTCTTCAATCGTTTTACGCATGGAACGAATACCGAAGGTATATTGAATGAAAGTCAGTTTAACTAAAATAACTGGATCAATACTTGGGCGTCCTACCTCTGAATACATATCTTTCACCAAGTCATAAATGAAAGTGAAGTCAATGGCAGCCTCCATTTTACGAACCAAATGGTTCGGTGGCACCAATTGATCTAAAGTAATCATTTCAAGTTGATCTCGCTGAATAGAATCATGTTTAGAAAGCATCCTCATCACCTCAAGTTTTAATACTTCTATTTTAAAACAAACATGACTCCAGGCAAAAGTGTTCTATCTAAAAGGTAAGACAAAGTTGATTGGAACGGAAGGTACGAGACTCCTGCGGGAAAAGCGCGTCTAGGGGAGACCCCGCAGGCGAAAGCCGAGGAGGCTCCCCGACCGCCCGCGGAAAGCGAGTGCCTGGAGTGGAAATCAACGTCCAAATTGTACAAGCCATAAAAATAGACAAACTCGATTTTCATCGAGTTTGTCTACAGTCTGAGCCCCTCTTCCGCTAAGTGGGAGAGGGGCTCTTAGAGGCCGTCCAGAACTATTGCAGTATTCGTTTTAACTTAGTTTTACCATGATTATTTATCCTCTACGCTGACGAATATAGGGTTTGAATAGAACCAAAGGTCTTTATAGTTACGTTTGTTTATTTCTGAAAAACGCGTTTCGTTATCCTCGATTTCAGTCTTTTTATCGATCAGCGGTTCACCGTCCATCGTTTCTCCAGAGACATTTTCCCCTAGATTCGTGCCGCGTAAACGGAAATATTGATCCTTATTTGCTTTGACTTTGTAAGTGATGGCATGAAAACCATCGCGATCGGTTTTCCAGTCTTTACTTGTAAAGCGTTTAACCACTTTTGTCGTATCATTGGTGGCTTTATTATAAGCAGGTGTTCCAGGCTCTGCTTTCCCGGTTACTTCACCGGAAATTAAATCCACGTGATCTACCTTGACGGGGTCCCCGTTATTGTTCTTTTGGGGGCTCTTAAATCGGACGGTGATCTTGACCATCTGTCCTTCCTTCACTTTAAGGTCCCCGCCCATATCCACCGTATTGTTTCCGTTTTTAGCTTGGAATTCAAGGGCATCGATCAAATCACCAAAAACGGAGAAGGATTTTCCGGATCGCATGCCATCAAGGACAGATTTTATTGATGAGCCATTTACCCATGTATAATTCTTGGAATATTCTCCTGGCCAGTAACCGCTTGAGTATAGGCGGTTTTCACTGATTTCAAAATGGGAGTCCGAATTGGAAAAATTCCAGAACTTACGACCTTCCCCAAGTAGCGCATCCCATGCACCTCCTACCTTAGCAAGCATGTAATCGGAACCGCCATAGGTCCGGTTTTCCGGTGTTGTCAGATTTAAACCGCCTCTATCCGGCTCCAACTGGTTACCTGGCATACCTTCAAATCCGAACATGACATCCGGGGCGATATTGTTGAAGTCGCGAAAATCAGATATGCTGTACACCCTCTTTCTTGATGGATGGTTCAATATGGCATAACTTGTATTCTTATAATTTTCTTCGAGCCATGCCAATGCCGTTCGGGCATCCTCGGATGTTTTATTGGCTCTTTGATCCTGTGACTTCCAAATGGCTACATCCTTAGGATCAAACATCTTTTCATCCTGGTTGGTGAACAGATATTCGAACTGATTGGCAGCTTTCAGACTTTTAGGCGAGCCCGGCTGATCTCCCAAAATGCCTATGCCGACATGCTCGTATGTGGGCATGTCCCATTCGAAGCCTGAAAAGATGACTTTATTTTTAAATTTGCCCTCTTTTTGCAGTTGTTTTATTTTTGGGGCTTGATATTGACTGATTCCCTGAGACAGCGGTATCGGCCCTCCTGGAATCAAATTACCTTCATCATCCCTTGAAGACATCCTCAAGTGATCGGATATTCCCATCCAATCCATGCCATACTTATCAAATGCGTTATTCAGCAAGCTTTCAAGGCTCTGTGATCCCTCGGCATCATCGGACTGAGTGGTATGGGCATGATATTCCCCCTTCATCCATCTGCCTCCTGGATTTGTCTGATTGTCTTCTGCATCTTTTGCTGCAACCGCGGCCGGAAGACCCTGAAAAAGGATGGTGAGGCTTAGAACCGATACTGTGAAAGCCCTGAACTTATTAATCATTTTACTGACACCCTCCATATATTGAAATAATATTGAATAAGCTAATTTTATTGTAAAAATATTAAGAATCCGTTTGGGGTGAGTATGGTTTATGTAAATGAAATGACCGTTTTGCTTCCATTATCTGATTTTGGCAGTACACGGCTTTGAAGTTGAAAGGGAAAGAAGGGGAGGGGCTTGAAATAAAAAAAGGGTGCAGGGATAATTTTCATTCTCTGCAACCTTCGACAACCATTTTATCGTACATTTTATTTAGCTTCGAGTAGATTGATATGATTTACAGTTTGATTTTCACCGACAATGAATTGCAGTTCATAATTCCCTGTCTTGTAAACGTAGTTGATTTCATTCGTACTGGAAATATGGCGTATTTCGTCAGCACTGCCGAGTTGATTTCCTAATACTTTAGGTGTGATGCTTCCTAGATTATGGTCCCGTTCCACATCTGTCCCGAAATATCGGATTTGTGAGATGGTCTTGTCAGCGTTATAGGCAAATGCAAAACCTGGATACCCCATTTCTGCATGGTAATAGTCAAAAGTTTCATCTGTGTTACCTGGTTCAGGGGGAGAACCAAATATCTCATATACATCTTTTTGGGTGTTTTCATTAATTTTCAAACCCATGGCAGTATAAGGCATTTCTCCTGAAAAAGCTTTGTTGTAGATTTCATGTAAGGTGGTAAGAGCGTGATCCTTAGCTATGGCAGAAGCGGAATCCATTGTGGATGCAGCCTCAACAGGTTCTGTTGAAAACGATGCACCTGCCCCTAAAAGAGAACCGGTCAGAATAAAGGCGCTGACCATTCTGGCCGCCGGTTTTTTTGATAACATTTCTTATCCCTCCTATATCATTACTTTTCCACAATTTTCTTGCATGAAACATTTTCTTGAAGATAATTGGATTGTTTGATTATGGTGGAGCATCAGGGGATTTATAAGCTGCATCTGCGGCAACAGTTGATTTAAAGTAAACATATCAAGTTGATCTCTAGAATCATGTTTAGCAAGCATCCTCATCACCACAAGTTTAAATTGTTCTATTTAAAACAATAACTGTAGGCTAAAGGGTTCTATCTAAAATTAAAAACAAAGTTAATTGGAGCGGGTGTGAGACTCCTGCGGGAAAAGCGTGTCTAGGGGAGACCCCGCAGGCTTAAGCCGAGGGCCGACCGCCCGCGGAAAGCGAGTGCCTGAAGCGGAAATCAACATCCAAATCGTACAAGCAAAAAAAAACTGCAGACAAACACGATTTTCATCGAGTTGCCTACAGTGTGGTGCTTCAGCATGATGAAACACAATTGAAAATGATTTGATTAATCCCAAACGCTTATTCTAGGGACTCCAGCAGTTCTTAAATAGTCCAATAATTGACCAGTATGTACAGACTCATGATAAGCGATTCTTAGCAACATGTCTCCTAAATCCCTGATATATCCTACATCAGAGCGATCAATTTTAATAGTGGATAAGTCGTCTTCGCTGAAGGACATGATTGTTTCCAAAAAATTACGCCTGTATGGTTCAGCAAAATTTAATTCCGCTTCCACGGAGCTAAGTGGCTGTTTTTCATATGGTGATTCATAAACTGGTAAGCTGCCTTGATTTTTAATGGATAAATGATAGTAATGCTCACTATCAAGGACATGTCTAACCATTTCTAAACAGCTCATTGCCTTGTCGTCCGGTTTCCAATGGAGTGTGCCTTTAGGTATTGAAGTCCATAGTTTAATGTTTCTTCTTCTAACCTCTTCCAGATTTAAGATGATTAGTTCTATCGATTTCATTATATCTCCCCTTTTAGAAGGTATACAATCACTATACAGGAATGGGTTTATTTTGAAAATATAGAAAAATATTATGTGTGGGGTATTAAATCATTGCGATTCCTTCCAATATATATAGTACCGCTCCAGTTTTATTCAAAAAGATAAACATATGATAGGTTCACTAGTTTTTACTGGTTGACCTTTTTAATGGGAACTCTACGATCAAGCCAAGGAATGACAAACGTTGCACACTGTTTGTTTAATAGAAGTGCCTTGAATACATGGAATATTGCATGTTAAAGAAGCATCGGAAAGGGGGTAAGATTATAAGAAAGGTAGAAGAGACTACAGGGAAAATGCCTATGAATCCGTGTAGAATTTACAGGCTTTCCTTCCCTAGGTTATTCATTGCATGGAGGAACAGGGAATTCATATATCCCTATAATCCTATTCCCGCATATTTGTATTGGTATCAGGAATGCAGTTAATATAGGTGAAACAGAATGTATTTGATCGATCTTTCTTCTTATTTACGCTATAAGCTTCAAGAGACCCTTCTTAAATCAGTGATTGAATTAGAATGTCATCATGATAAATAAAAATCGGTTTAAAACCAAGGGCTCTAAATTTTTGCAATGCCTCATGGTTATTTTTGTTCACGAAACCGGATACTACAAGGATTCCTTTATTTCTCACATATTCTACTAATTCGGGTAAAAGGGCTTGCAGAATTCCCTTTCCTCTATATTTTTTGTCAATGACTACATAATTAATATGAGCCACTTTATATAAATAAAGATTATAACAAATGAATCCCACTACTTTACCTTTATCATTACAAATCACAAGCACCTTGTGTGACTTTTGCAGAATTTCATTCACTTTATCGGAAGAAACCCGAAAATTTTTTACGGTGATATCCGTTAATTTCTTTATATCCTTTTTAGGTTTCCAGTCTCGAAAAAAATACATCATAACTTCTCCTTTATCTCTATTAGATATAACAGTTATTCACTAGACATATATAGCTGGTACATGTAAATACATAACACGGAATCCCTTTAGATTAGTCCAAAGGGATTCCATGTTAATCTCAAAAAAGCAACCTTCTAATTTTCAAATTCTTTGACAGAAGTGGGTTGCTTGTTGGAAGTAGGTTCCTTAATTGAAGTACCTCTATTATTGTTTAATAAATTTTGTAAGACTCTTCTCAAGGCAGACCTAAGACTGCTATTGCCAGTTCCGGAATTACCGGTTCCAGAATTAACAGCTCTTCTTAGCTTTTTGTTTGACACTGAAATCATCCCCTTTGTTTTATAAATTTCCACATTACTAATTTATGTGTAATTTTCCCTTTTGCTTGGACAAGTTCACCAATTATTGCACAGCGGCAGGAGTTGCTACCATTTAATGTAATAACATGGTATAATCTATGTGAATTACTTCACATAGAAGGCGTTCGTTATTATTCATACTATTAACTCATAAACGAAAGTGGGTTGGTTATATGCTGAAGAAAGTGGTTTTAGCTGGCGGGACTGGTTTTGTCGGTCAATACTTTGAAAAGCATTTCAGGAATATAGGAATTTGGTTAAATTCGGACTGGGAGGCCATCAAGGATCAGGAAATCAGAAATTCAGTTCATGAATATTAGGATAGGACTTCCCTGTCCAACTCCCATTCTTGAAATGGGGGCTTTCTTTATGGGGACCGAAACGGAATTGATATTAAAAAGCCGGTGGGTCATACCTGAGAGATTGGAAAAGGCAGGGTATGCATTTAAATTCGATCATCTTGATGTGGCTCTCGAACAGATATACTGATGAATTCTTAAAATACTCGAAAAAGATTGCTATAATGATAGATAGAAAATCATTTAATGGAGGGGAATCGCAGAATGAATATGACTCCATCTGAAAAAGTCGGAAGATTCACAACAGGAATCTTTTCAGAGTTGGCGGCCCGCAAGCAGGATGCAATGAAACGAGGGCTGGATGTTATCGATTTGAGTGTTGGAAGTCCGGATCTACCACCGCCTGATTTTGTGGTGGATACGCTTGTGAAGTATGCGCAGGATCGCAATTCCTACGGGTATACGTTAAAAGGTACGCTTGAATTCCATGAGGCAGTCTGTTACTTTTATCGGATGCGTTATGGAGTGGAGCTGGATGCAGAAAGGGAAGTCCTCCAACTGATGGGGTCACAGGATGGCCTTGCACACTTGGCAACGGCGATGATAAACCCTGGAGATTATGTGCTGGTGCCAGATCCGGGATATCCAATTTATGAAGCGAGTGTGGAACTTGCCGGCGGAATCATTCATCCGATGCCGCTTACTGCCGAAAATGGATTCCTGCCGCAGCTCAACGAAATTCCGGATGAAATACTGAAAAAGACGAAAATGATGATCATCAGTTATCCTGGTAATCCTGTCACGGCCCTTGCTGATGAGACTTTCTTTTCGGACGTTATATCGTTTGCGAAAAAGAATGAAATCATGGTGGTTCACGATTTTGCTTATTCGGAATTGATTTTTGATGATCATCCGCAAATTAGTTTTATGTCCATTCCTGGTGCCAAGGAAGTGGGGATTGAATTTAACTCACTTTCCAAAACTTTTAATATGGCCGGCTGCCGCATTGGGTATGCAGTGGGAAATCAAGAGGCGCTGAACATCCTGGGAACGCTGAAATCACACATCGATTATGGGGTTTTTTATCCTATTCAAAAAGCTGCCGAAATGGCGCTAACTTCCAATCTTTCGCTGCTATCCGAACAGGTTAAGGAATACCAGTCCCGACGTGATGCCTTGATTTCAGGTCTTGCGGAAGGGGGATGGCATGTACCGAAAACATCAGCTACGATGTTTATTTGGGCCCAAATTCCTGCTGGCTGGAAATCACGGGATTTTGCCTATGCATTGATTGAAAAAGTAGGGGTAACGGTCGTTCCAGGCGATGCTTTTGGGAAGCAGGGTGAAGGGTATGTCCGGATGGCCTTGGTCCAGCCGGCCAAGAGATTGACAGAAGCTGCTGAACGGATTAGAATGTTTTTGCAGGAAAAAATGGAGTGTGAAAAATCTAGCATTTAATATATTCAGGTTTTAAGAACGCCCGATCACGGATCGGCCGTTCTTTTTTTATTTTCTTGCTTTTATATAAGGTGAAATGCACAACTATCATAAAGGCATTTGAAAAAGTTGACCCTTATGGAATGTTGTCCTGACCCTAAAACACTTGGAGCAAATGCCGCTGTTCTTTTTCATACCTTGTCATGCTGATATTCGAAAGATGTGTTCCTATATCAAGTTTAACTTCACTTTGTTATGGAGATAAAATCCTATTTTTGGTTGCAAAGTGGATATCATTGACATATACTGTGTATATGGATATAAACACTATAACAATTTGAAAGGGGCTTACGTACATGGATACGTGGAAAGATGCTTTCTGGTTAGCAAAAATGGAATGGAAAAAATCATGGATCGGGATATTCAGTTTGTTTTTCATCCTTCTTGCGGTCGCTGTTATGTATACGGTTGTTTGGAATGATGGGGACCAACTGCCCTCCATTTTTATTGATATTGCTTTTCTGCTGCTATTTGGTTTGGTTCCTTATATGGTTAGATCCAAAGAATTACAATATCAAAAGGTGGATGGGGAAATTTGGGGTTCGCCATTTTTCATGATGTTAAACACACTGCCTATAGACAAGGAAGTACTGATGAAGAGCCGCTTAGTTCAAGCACTGTTTCCCGGTTTGCCTTTTCAACTATTGTTCTTGATTTTATTTTCGCCAATGCTCCTTGAATCGATGGACATTCTTGAATACATTGCATTTATGCTTATTTGGTTGCTTTTTGGGATAGCATCTGCCTTCACATATGCGGCAAGCGACGTAGGAGACAGGATCACTCCAATGATGCTGTTAGTATGGAGTATCATCATATATGGGGGAGTAACGTTAGTTCTCGTATGGTTCTACGTGAAAACAGATACAGGGATCGTTGGCTTATCGATGGAAGCGGCGAAGGCATTCCCTATTTGGTCAATGGCTGTTTCAGGAGTGATAGCGGTCAGCGGTTATTATTACTGTAAGCATTATATGGGAAAGAAAATGAAAAAAATAGATTATTTAAAATAAGATATCCGGGGAGGAAAAGGAAAGTGGAGCTACCGGTTCATTTATCAAAAGAATCAAGAGTCCCCATTTATCATCAGATAGCTGGTCAGATTCAAGCCATGATAGCAAGTGGGCAACTGGCTCCAGGTGCCCCTTTGCCGTCAATAAGAACGCTATCGAAGGATTTGGAAATCAGTGCAATTACCACCAGGAGAGCCTATCAGGATTTGGAACTGGAAGGATTCATCACTACCATCCAGGGAAAAGGGACCTTCGTTGCAAAAGTGGAGGAAAGTCTCATCCGAAGTGTGAAAATCAAATCCGTCCAGCAAGCGATGGAGAAAAGCATTGAATCAGCGCTTCAACAAAATTATACATTTGAAGAAATCGAGACGATTTTTGCAGAACTGATCGAAGAGCTTAAAATGAAAAAGGGAGGGAAAGGTTGATGACGACATCACTTGAGGTACTTTCCGTTGAAAAGAAAATCGAGGATTTTTTGTTAGGACCGATTAACCTTACGCTTGAATCGGGTACGGTTACGGCTTTGATCGGTAATAATGGTGCAGGGAAAAGTACACTGCTGAAAACGATCATGCAGCTGGCGAGACAGGATATGGGTGAGATTATCGTTTTTGGATGTAATACAAACCAGGATGATGAAAGTTGGAAAAAGCAAATTGCTTACCAGCCTCAAACTTTGATGGGCTGTGACTCATTTACGGGAAATGAATTAAAGGTCTTATTCTCAAAATGGTATCCGAATTGGGATGATGATTGGTTTGGGAATATGGTGGATACCTTCGAGATACCCATGAATAAGAAGTACGGAAAATTATCACAGGGTAATCAACAGAAGTTACTAGCGTCCCTGACTTTGTCCAAAAATGCCCAACTATTGATTCTGGATGAACCGACCGCACATATGGATATTGTCTCAAAACGGAAGTATACGGATTTTTTGATTGAGTGGATGGAAAGGGAAGATAAGACGATTTTCATTTCCACTCATCAAATGGAGGATATCCGTAAACTTGCCGATTACCTGATATTTATAAACCGGGGACAAATGGCAGGAAAGTTCGAAAAAGACAAATTGGCTCAGCAGTATAAACGGTTTTGGCTGGCAGAGGACTTGCCGCCGGTATCCATTCCGGGGGAAATTGAGAGAAAAGGTTTGCGGACGGTGACTACCCATTTACCCATAGAGGCAGAAGCTTATTTTCTAAAGGCAGGAATAAACTGGCACGCCGAGGAGTATATAGAGCTCGAGGAAGCTGTTACTTACTTGTTAAAGTGAGGCGCTCTCTAGTATTTTTAAAAACTACTTTGAAGGTCCATCCTCTGATGGGCTTCTTTATGTTTATGGGAAACTAGAGTAATAGATGATAATGGAATTTTTGAACGTAAAAAGGACAAGCCGCATAAAATATAGCAGGTCCGCGACAATCTTCAATGAAGCGGACTTAATAGGATAGAGAGGGGGAAAAGCAATGATCAACTGGAAAGTGCGTCTTAAGAACCCTACGTTTATATTCACTGTACTCCTTCCTGGGCTTTTAATATTGGCGCAGATGGTCGCCGCGTTCATAAACAATTTCATTACTCCTATAGGCTTCACCATTACTGATGATGCATTGAACGGCGCTTTAGGCATCATTAACTTCATAGCGCTTACATTCTTTGGGGTCGGCGGTGTGGTCGATCATACAACTAAAGGTTTAAGTGACAGTGAAAATGCACGACAATACGAGGAACCTAAGTAATGGACACTATTCTTTCAGCTACTGAAAAGTAGAGTATACCAGATAACACCGTATTAGCTAGACAACGGCGTTATCTGGTTATTTTTTTTACAGGGATGATGATCGCCGAAAATGATTTGGTCTAAAAACTGAAATGCAACATACATTTAAAATTGTGGTTCATTTTCAGTTTGGGGAGGAAAAAGGATGAGTTATCGTTTACCAGTTTCTAAATGGTTTGCAGCCATAGTTTTAGTCGGGGCATTATTGACGGCATTCATATTCAGTCCGGCTAATGCTTCAGCCTCTATCAATTATGGTGATGAAGTTGCCGCTTTGGCAAAGAAGCAGGTGGGAAGCAAATATAAATATGGGGGGACGACCCCTAAAGGGTTCGATGCTAGCGGTCTTACCCAATATGTATATAAAAATGCCGCCACAGAAATGAAGATTCCAAGAACGAGTGCGGATCAGTATAAAACCGGAAAGGCCGTGAAGCAAAAAGATTTGAAAGCGGGCGATTTGGTCTTCTATGCGACAGGTAAGAAAGGGCAGGTCTCTTTTGTAGGAATCTATTATGGAAATGGCACTTTTGTCGGGACCACCACCAAAGGGGTCAAGGTGGTCAAAATGAGTGATGAATATTGGAAAGAAAAATATATAGGGGCAAAACGGGTCATTAAGTAACAATCTGAATTTTACATGATAATAGTCCAGAAAACAAAAGAGCATCGAAAAACCGATGCTCTTTTTGCTAGTCATATCCGGGGGCCATTCATTCAATGATGATATCGGTTAAAACAACATGGCCATTACGAACTTTTACGACAGCCACTGAAGGATTGGCCAATGCTTCCTTCTCCATTTCCTTTGTCTTTTCTTCGGATGCGAAATAATTGTCCAGACCGTATCTGATCTGAATGGTTTTAGCATTTTGCAGGTCATAAGGGACTTCCAATTCCCCTTTTAGGTACACGCCTTCGCCGGGCTTTTCTTTCGTTACGTAATCAACAGCGTATAGTCCATCAGCGTTTTGTTTTAAACGTACATATACCTTTTTATAATCACCCATATTCCTTGTATTGAACTCGGTTTTAATCGAGTCATCGACTTGCGACGGCTTTACTGATTCAATTTCGTATTTCAAAGCAACATAGCTTCCCCTAAACAAATCAGTCGGGTCGACCGGGGCTGTCTTGATCTTGATTACATCTCCTGTCATTGTTGTCCAGACCGGGGGAAACGCCAAGATTAACAAAATCAAGACTGGAATGGAAAATACGATGAGTGGCCGGAATGATGGATTACTCATTGAGTTCCCCTCCTTTTTGTCGTTGGTTTTCAAAGAAGAAGCCAAAACCGATGAGCATGATTCCACCAATGATGAATGTAAGCGATTTTGGCAGGAAGTCAAAGGAGTAGATGTAATATCTGAAAATCAGTGCACATATTATCACGATGCTGGTCAAACTGCCTTTTAGAATCAGATAAAGCAGAAAAACGAAATAAGCTATAGGAAACCAGATTGAAAATTCAAAGGTAAGGAAGAGTGCGGTTATACCATGTAAGATATGCCCTTGTATGTGTGTGATGTTTTGTAATTTGGCTCTTACCGGAATATAGGCAAGCACGATACCCAGTACAAACAAGATGGAAAGGACAATCGTTATCGAATTTTCAAACCCTAGTTTCGGCACGAATTCCATAAGAAATAAGGCAATTGTATTGATGGCTAAAGCGTTAATGAAAAAGGTCAGATAATTAGGGTAATCGAATTTCTTTAACAGAATGTATAAAGCCGGTAGAAATACAAGAATGGCAAACGGATAAGATGTTTCATCAACGAATATACTTCCGTTCAAATAAATGAAAAGCAGGAAAGATGTAAACAGGAGGATGAAAACATCCTTCAAATAGTATCCAATGAATACCGTTCCAATCGCCCATAATAAAAAGGAATTGTTGAAATTGATGCTAATGTTAAACATCTGCTCGACTAGAAATATCCCTGCACCAAAGATCAGGATACCTGCATAATGCAGACTTCGTGACGTTTTGGGAAAGCGTGCCTGCACCTTCACGCCAGCAAAGTTCACTCCGATGAGGCATGCAATGATAAGCAGGAATTTAACCGCTTTACTTAAATAGATCCAGTTGCTGGCTACGAAGGTCAATACGCCTAAACCTAAAAGAAGTGCCCCAATGGATAATAGAATCGTGATGAAGCTCAAATTGCCTTTTACATCATAGGAACCCAACATCCTCACTTTCTCTTGCCGGGAGATGACTCCTTCCTTTTCAAGGTAATTAAATTCATGCTCAAGAAAATCGAATTGCTTCTTTGTTATTGCTTTGTTGGCCAAAGTAACTCCTCCTTCCACATTTTACTATTATACATCGTATTCTCTTGCTGCTTTGAATATAATGCTAATTTTCTTCTACCCTTATTGGAATGCGTGTAAGGCAAAAAAATATAGTACCTTGCAATGAACAGTACCATGTGGTAAATTATTTACATAAGATGTATTGTTCGGTGTTCAGTACTGTTTATTGAACTATACTGAAAAACTTTTGGAAGGAGTGAAGGTGCTATGAATGTACAATTTAAGAAAGGTGTCCTGGAACTGTGTGTTCTGGTGTTACTAGATAAGCAGGATCGCTATGGGTATGAACTTGTACAGAAGATTTCGGATCAAATTGAAATATCGGAAGGGTCGGTATATCCACTTTTAAGACGATTGACGAAGGAAGAGTATTTTACGACATATTTGCAAGAATCAACAGAAGGGCCTCCGCGCAAATATTATATATTAACCGAAAAAGGACGGAGATACCTTCAAGAACTGCTGATGGAATGGAATGAATTTTCCAACGGGGTCAACCAATTAATCAAGGAAGGTGTGAACCAATGAATAAAGAACAATTTTTAAAACAATTGAATGCCTCTTTAACCAGACTTTCCTTAGAGGAACGGGAAGATATCCTTCAAGATTACAAAGAGTATTTCGAAATTGGAATGGAAGAAGGGAAGTCAGAGCAGGAAATCTCCAAATCCCTTGGAAATCCTAGACAGATTTCCAAGGAACTGATGGCAACCTATCATCTTGGTCAGGTCGAACAAACGACTTCTGCAGGTAATGTTATGCGGGCGGTTTGGGCAGTCATTGGTTTGGGGTTCTTTAATTTAGTGATCGTTTTGGGACCATTTATAGCCTTGATCGGAGTTGTCATTGCAGGGTGGGTTTCGGCGATAGCGTTCATTCTTGCTCCGCTTGGCGCTCTGTTTAACCTTGTGTTAGGTAACTTTCAATTATTCGATCTTTTCTTCGCATTGGGACTATGCGGGATTGGCATTTTCATTGCCATGGGAATGTTTGTCGCTACGAGTGCTTTAACTAAAGGATTCATTCGCTATTTAAAATTTAACGCTTCCCTTGTGAAAGGCGGTTTGAAAAATGATTAATGTAAAAAAATTATCGATCATTGCACTTGTATTGTTATTGATCGGGGTAATAGGAAGTCTGTTTACGTTTTCCCAAATGACGAATAAGGAAACGACTACAGAGGAAAAAACGATTTCGGAAATCGTGACGGACATTCAAATCGACGCTGACAATGCAGCTGTAGAGATCGTGCCAACGAAGGATAAGGAGACCAGGATAGAGTTGGTTTCAAAAGGGATGGATGTTTCCAAGTTGGATTTCACTGCAGATGTGGAAGGGAAGAAGCTTTCGGTACAATTAAAGGATCGACGTACGTTTAGCTTTGGCTTTCATATTCAATCCTTACATTTAAAGGTGTATGTGCCTGATGAATCTTATAAATCCTTTGTGGCCGAATCCGATAATGGAAGATTGCAAATAACAGGATTGAAAAGTGAAAATCTAAATGTGAAATCTCAAAATGGCCGGGTAGAATTAAATGATATAATAACCGAAAAAGTTGAAGTGAAATCTGCTAATGGAAAAGTAGAGCTTAATAATGTGGAGGGAAAACTGGTTGGTTCATCGAATAACGGTAAAATCACATTAGTCACGAAAGACTTGGATAGGGAGATCGAACTCGAAAGTAATAATGGTAAAATCATGATCAAAACGGAGAATGAACCGACGAATACAACATTCGATGTTCATGTTGACAATGGGAGAGTGGATATCCTTGGTAAGTATGAGGGCGATACTGTCATTGGCAAAGGTGAAAATCTTGTTAAATTGGAAACGAATAATGGGAAAATCGAGATAACGAAATAGTCGAAGCATGAAAAGCCGATCCAATTGGAATCGGCTTTTTTCAGTTATGCGTCCCTTTTTCTTAAGGAGATAAGGAAAACATTTAAAGTTTTTCCTTTTAGATGTTTTTGGAATTATAATATAGAAAGGATAATTATGTTAAAAGTAATGAGTGTAAGTCCGCCCTCAAATCTAAGGATAGGGTTTTAAGGAAACGACTTCAAAAGTATGGGGGCTGTATAATGAAATTCAATAAATGGTCATTGGATATATTTAAACGTACGATCTTCACTCGCAAGAAAAGGGAAAAGGATTATCTTAAAAAAGGCTTCGAAGTGCAAAAAAAAGTGTTTAATATAGTGGAAAGTTCTAAGGATATTATCTACTGCTACGAATCGAATCCAAGTTCCAAGTTCAGGTATCTAAGTCCATCCATCAATACACTTTTAGGTCAAGGCGTCTTGGAAGAAGCATACAATGACCCTTCCTCCCCTTTTGAAAGGATTCATCCTGATGATTTTGAACTCCTAAATGAAAAGATATATGGTGGGATAGATTATAATAAGCCGGTCATTCAACGCTGGAGAACTATCGAGGGTGATTTTTTGTGGTTCGAGGAATATGCTACACCCATATATGAAAAAGAGCAATTGGTAGCCGTTCAAGGAATCATTCGCAATATCGATGAAAGAGTGAAATTCATACAGGATATTGAGTATCAAATGTCCCATGACTCATTAACGAACATCCATAATCGACAGTTTTTCGATAATATAGCTGCAAAATCCAATCTGGATTTTGATACTCCGGTTGCCATGATATTGTGTGATTTAGATGAACTGAAATTTATGAATGATGCGTATGGACATAAGAAAGGAGATGAATTGATTAAAGCAGCGGCAAATCTATTAAAACGGATTTTCTCGGAAATCGCTGTTGTAGCGAGAGTGGGAGGCGATGAGTTTGCCGTTCTTCTGATTGACAGAAGCAAGCGAGAGGTAGAATCTCTTTGTGAATTATTAATGGAAGAAATCCTTTTGCAAAACTCCCTAAAAAAGGGCCCTCACATCAGTATGTCATTCGGGCATGCATACCGTTCGCATTCCAAAGGGAATATGGATAGCTTATTCATGGAAGCGGATCAAAAAATGTTTCAAGATAAACGGCGAAGAAAAGAACAGAAACTCGTTCGGCCGGGCAGATGAAAGATATGGAAACAATAAGATAGGGTGTAGAACCATTCTTCACTTGCAGAATGGTTGTTTCAGGGGATGTTTTATGAAAATTTGAATGTAAGGAAAATCCATTATGCTGGCGGGATGCGTTTCAGCTAAGAGCCGTTACGGATGAATAGAGGCAATGGTTTAATGCATTACAGCATGGAGAACCTAAAAATTATTGGTTTGCATACGGAAGGTAAGTGGACGGAAATGATCATGAATGTTAAAGGGGGGAGCCCGGTGTCATATTGGGCTTTTATTTATATATATATATTTAGGTACACGAAATAAATCATTCGCTTATTTTAAGCAATTTTAGTAAACTGGCAATGACTATTATAATTAGAAGGTGAAGGGATATGAGGGAAACCTTAGTGGATGAACGGGTAAGAGGGACTGATAAAATCTGGACACGTGATTTCATCATGATCTGTTTGGCAAATATGTGCATCTTCATGGGTTTTCAAATGACGATGCCGACCCTCCCGTTGTTTGTAGAACAGCTTGGCGGTGATGACCGTCTTGTGGGGGCTGTCCTTGGAATCTTCACTTTTTCGGCATTGCTTGTCCGGCCAATTGCCGGAAGATTATTGGAGACGAAAGGAAGGCGCATCGTTTTTCTTGCCGGGTTAGCCATTTTTGCTTTGTCAGTGGGTTCCTTCGGTTTCATGGGGAGCATCGGCTTGTTATTCATGATGCGGATTGTACAGGGCGTCGGCTGGGGATTTTCTTCAACGGCTTCAGGAACGATTGCTTCCGATATAATCCCTGCGAAACGGCGTGGTGAGGGGATGGGGTATTACGGATTATCGGGTAACTTAGCACTGGCATTCGGGCCATCATTGGGTCTTTTCCTAGTTACGGTCCTTCCGTTTCAAGAGTTGTTTTTGATCTGCTCTTTATTAGGCTTGCTTGCCATCATTGCAGCATCACTTATTCGGTATCAAAAAGTGGAAAGTGATCCTTCGGCGGCTGTCAGAGCCAAAAGGTTTGATATTTATGAAAAAAGTGCCCTTCAGCCATCTTTGCTCATTTTCTTCATCTCCGTTACATTTGGTGGAATTGCAACCTTCCTTCCCCTGTATACAGCGGAAAAAGGTGTAGATGGAATTCAGTGGTACTTTTTAGTATATGCAATGGCCCTTATGGTCACGAGATTATTCGCGGGTCGACTATATGACAGAAGGGGACATCGAGCCGTATTCGTGCCTTCAACGGTACTCATCATGGCTGGAATGCTGCTGCTTGCATGGATGCCGAGTGAAGCGGTACTTTACATTGCGGCAGTGCTTTATGGATTTGGATTCGGTTCTGTTCAGCCGGCGCTGCAGGCATGGTCGATTGAAAAGACGGCACCCAATCGGAAGGCGATGGCGAATGCCACATACTTTTCATTTTTCGATCTTGGAGTGGGCATAGGTGCCATCGTGTTCGGGCAGATTGGCTTCCTCTTCGGATATAGGAGCATCTATATCACGGCAGCCGCCTCGATTTTCATTTCGATGATCGTTTATTTATTCATCATCAGGAGCGAGGATAAAGGAAAATCAATATAAGGATGTTGAATGGCTTCAATGGAAGTCATTCTTTTTTTTGAGTCAGTAGGAACACCCTTGGTGCACTATCCTAAATATTTTAAAAATGGAAGAACTTTGTTATTATCGAAAAGAGATTATACATAAGATGATAGAAGGTCTATTTGAAGGAAGGGGAAGCTTGGAATGAATGACTCTTCAAACGAAGAAATGACATTAGAAAGAAGGAAGCGTATTTTCCAAGAAGAGCTGGATGTTTTATGGGAAAGGCGGCTCATCCCTAAATCAGAATATATCCGGATTAGCAGGGCTTACAATCGGCATTTCCAATTAGCCCTCCATAAACAAAAGCGCTTAGAGCAAGAAAAGAAGAAATCCACCCATGGAACTGAAACGATAATCGGTGAAAGTGCCGATAAGAGGATTCAGGATAGCCTGATCGAAGAATCTTCATTCCAATTACGGGAATCCAGTGGATTGAATGAATCGATAATGAAAGATGAGAAGGCCGGGTATGCGCCTATTGAATCTGGTTTCGAGGAGAGCCTTGAACCTGTCAAGGAGATCAATGATAGGAAACCGGTTATTCAAAAGCAGGCCATCAAGCGGGAGAAACCGGTAAAACCGGTAAAGCCGAAGAAAACACCTGAACAAATCAGGGAACGGAATATTTCTGTCATCCTGCTCACTGGGGTCATATTGCTTCTGTTTGGCGGGTTGATTTTAGCAACCACTTCATGGGGGGATCTGAATGCGGTCCTGAAAGTTCTCTTCATTGGAATGGTATCCGTCATTTTTGCAGGGATGGCCTTCATCGCTTCGAAACTGAAAATTGAACAGACCTCTTTTGCATTCCTGACGCTAGCGGGTTTATTCATTCCGATTACGATTTTATCAGCTTCATATTATCGGATTTTTGGAGAGTACCTTTCACTTAATGGTGGGGGGCGGGGGCTTCTGGGGTTTATTGGGGGATTACTCTGCTTAGCCATTTATTGTAAGATTGCTGACTACTTCAAGTCGAAAATATTCATTTTCATTTCAATATTCACTTTTGCCATTACCTGCTATTTCGGATTGGCTTTTGTGACGCCGACTATCGAGTGGATGTTTTTGGCGATTGGCGTTCTTAATTTATTGCTATTAGGGAATATTGAGCAATTGAAAAATCAAAAAGCATTAACGTTATTCAAGCCATTCATTTTTCAATTTATCCAGTTTAAGATTATCGTGGAGACCTTTGTGATCCTGACGTTAGTTTCAAGCAACTTGGTGTATTCGCTAACGTTGATGGTCTTTTCTGTTTTGTTTTTAATTATTTCGGTCAAATTCAAAAAAAAATATTATGAAATGGCTTTTAGCGCCGTTTTCACGTATGGATATATCCATCTAGTTTATAACTCGTTTATAAGTGAGTACATGATCATTGCATTTGCACTTGTTCCAATCATTTTTACCATGCTATCGAAATATCTGGCTAAAGCCAAAAGAACTAAGCTTTCGAAGCACTTCATGATTACCAGTTTGATTGAGAGCGGGATCGTTTTCTTATATAGTAACGCGATGGTGTACCAGGAGAACTATGCGCAAATATTCGTCGCGCTCATGTTATTATCCGCCCAGCTTGCCTATGTTTCCCTTCAATCGAGAAACTCAAGCCTCACGTACCCGGCTGTTGTTATTTTCGACTTAGCGTTACTATACCTTTTCTTTGCCTTGCCAATCTCTTTTTCTACCATTTTAAATCTGTTATTTGTTATTCAGGTCGTTCAATATCTTGGAGTATATTTATATAATCGTCACCCAAGGTACATCCTGTTTAGGAAGAGTACCTTACTTATCTCCCCAATGATCATGTTAGTGATTCTGACCATTAAATTCAGCGAAATGGATTGGCTTGCAGTTAGTGCGGCTCTCGCCATGATCTCTGGGCTTTTCTTCATCACCTATATAAAAGACGAAACAAAGAATATGAAGGAAAATGCCTTATACGGATTTCCAATCACTTTCGTACTAGCTTTGGTTGCTTTCTATCCATATTTGACGGAGAGTTTAGAATGGGTTCGGTCAAATTTCCCGCTCAGCGTCTATTTAATGGGTGTTTCACTGGTTTCCATCGGTGCAGCTTACACATTTAAAAAGGGATACTATAAACTCTTTCCAGTTTTTGCATATAGCGGGCAGATTCTTTCTTTCCTTTCCTTGATATCGATTCCATTCGATTCACAAAATCCTTTGGAGGCAAGCGGAGTGATTGCCGTAGCTACTGCAATAAACGGCTGGTCCGTCCATATCCATCGGAAGCAAATATTCTGGGTGCCTGTCGTGATTACAAGTGCCAGCTTATATGCTTCACTCTACGATGTTTTTGATTTTGCATCAATGGTACTGAGGATTGCGTTCGTGTTGCTCGGCCCCATTACCTTTTTCCTATTAGGAGAATGGCTTGGGAAATATTCGAAAAGTGGGAAACTGTATTTCTTTTACGCAAGTCACCTTGCCAATTTACTGGCGATTCCTGTTGGATATTTGCTCATTATTTTTACGGAAAGCTCACCGTTACTATATGTTGCACAACTGTCGATTTATATTTTGAGTGCTTTAAGGGCGCATGTTAAATGGGAAAAATACGTTTTTACGTACCTAGGGTTTTCAGTCCTTTTCCTACAGGTCCATTTATTTGTGGTAAACATGGAGCAAATAGTATTCATTACATCAATATGCATGATGATTACAGCAGGACTCATAACCATTCTGTGGGGGTTATCCAATAAGAATTGGAAAGGCATCATGGAGTATTACCTTATTCCATTCATTCATTTAGGGATAAGCATATCCATTTTTGAAACGGCGATCCGGGGCTTTCCACTTAACCGCGAGTCAGTCTGGGTAGGAGTGATGACTGTACAGCTCTTGTTTGCCTGGTATCTGCTCATGCAAAGGAATTGGCGGAACTATGTTGCGGTTCCTCTAGGCCTGGCGTTCATCTTCTATAGTATGTATGTAAATACATTGCCTCTGGTTATGGCGATTATCGTATTGTCTGTATGTATGGTTGTGATGTTGATGGCTAGCAGACGCCTTTTCAAAGGATTGCTCAACCAAGAGGGAACGAAGAGAGTCATTGATCATTATCGGATTTTTGGCTTGTTATATCTGTGTACTCTGAATCTGGAAGTGTTTATGAGCGATACAGCTTCTGCGATTTTGGGGATTTTTGTTTCCCTGCTGTTGCCTAGCTACTTCATCCTGATGGGAAGATTCACAATCTATAAGAAAGAAAAAAGCATTTACTCGGGAATAGCGGCAATCATCGGCCTTGTCCCCTTCATCAATATCATAGTTTATGCCCATACACTCCCAATCGTCACGAGTTTGGCTGTTCTTTTTGGCTGTATGGCAGGAATGTTGTTGTTAAGCAGGCTGTATTCCAGCGGTTCACTCAAGAAAAACGGATCAGGCATCATCAGCTTTGATCCTTTCAGGATTTATGGTTTATTCTTTTTGATCGATATGAATGCGGAGGTTTTTAACGATACTAAACATCAGTTACTCCAAGTCTTTGTATCGCTTCTGTTAACCGCTTATTTCATTTTCATGAGAAGCTTGACAGCGGAAAAGCTAGAAAGGAAAATTCATTCCAATATTGCTGCACTAGTCAGTCTGTATCCCTTCCTGATCATCGTCGGCTATGCCGACAGCCTATCGGTTGTAATGGGCTTGCTGTTCCTTTTCGGCTGTATGTCAGGGATGCTGCTTTTAAGCCGGCGTTATTTCGATGGTTTAATCAAAAAGGAAGAAGCAGGTATGACCATCGATGCATACAGGATATATGGCCTGCTGTTTTTACTGGCCATGAATCGGGGATTCCCAGCAACTGAAACATTGACCCAGTTACTCGAAGTTTTTGTATCGCTCTTGATCACGGTTTACTTCATCTTGATTGGAAGTTTCACAAAGGATGTAAAAGAAAAGGGCATCTACGTTTGGCTGACGGGAATTCTCAGTTTGTATCCGTATTGGATCATCATCATGTACGCGGACACATTGCAGCCTTTCGTTGGAACGGCAGTCCTTTTTGGGTGTACGGCCATAATGGTCTTGCTAAGCAAGAAATACTTTAAAGGCTTGCTTGATAAAGGCGGGGCAGGACTTAAATTGGATTTTTACAGAGTCTATGGTCTGTTGTTTCTTATTGCCATGAACATGGATGTTTTGACAGGGGGACCGGCACATTTCATTTTGGAAATCATCGCGGCACTTCTGATTCCGGCCTATTTCATTTTGATGAGAAGCACGACGACAGGGATGTTCGAAAGAAAATCCCAGTTGGCAGCTGCGGTTTTGTTCAGTCTATATCCGTATTGGGTCATTGTCGATCAGCTCACGATCCCTCCTGTACTTGAGGAGGAGGTGAATATTCTGCCGCTGTTCATTGTCAGCACCACTCTGCTGAGGAAAATCTTTGTTAAAGGCAAAATTACACAATATATCGAAAGTGGTATTGTTTTCCTTTTGTTTTTAGCCCTGATCATTGATGCAATGGCAGGAAACACCTTATATGATGCCCTCATTATCGGAACCGTGTCATTGGCAGCAATGCTCTTTGGATTCATGATGAAATACAAATCCTATTTCATCGCTGGAACTGGGACGATTTTATTCAATGTCTATATGAATACCAATTCGATGTGGGGCGAGATGCCATGGTGGCTGTATTTAATCATCGGCGGAGGGCTGCTTATCGGAATTGCATCTTTCTTTGAATGGAAAAAACAAAAAGACAACAGGACCTCTAAGGAGGTTCTTGAGAAAAATAAACAAAGGATCAAGAATTGGTTCAATCGGTGGAATTAATGAAGAAGAAAATGGAATGCGTCAGATACCCAAGCTCTTAACCTTGGACGAAAATTAAAAGGAGTTCGGAATTTATTAATTCCGAACCCCTTTTGCCTGTGAACCGAGAGTACTTAAAAGCTCTCTTTCTCTGCTTCTATTTTTTTTATTTCCTCATCCCAATCATGAATTTCTATTTCCCACTGATCTATATTAGTTTGCAAAACATTAATTAAAAATGGTGATAGGACATTTCTGTATTTTTCTAGTTCTTGAATCAATTTCACTCGATCTTCAGTTAAACCTTGCATTAATTTTTTTTTGCTTTCGAAATTTGCATAGACAAAAACTGGTCTGAATTTTCGGATCTCATTATCACCCATATCAGTTGTAACTCCTTTAGAATTGAGTGAAAAACTAAGCACGATCAATCAGTTCATCTAATGCTTGTGTATACAAAAACGCTTGGATTTCTCCAAGCGAAAAGCTCAAGACGAACAAGAACTGCATGAAGAACAGCTGGAAGAGGAATCAGAACTGCTGTCATGGGAACCGGTATGGCCACCATGATCGGCATGGCCGGAACCGGAGGAAACTGTGTTCGGTTCATTCCCGAATATATCTTTAAATTCGCTGTCAAAATCATCGGTGCTTGCATAAGTGAAATAGGCAGGAGCTGCGTAGTCAGTCTGATCGTACGTTTTCCGCCAATTCAATTCTGTCATGGGGCGATTTTCTTTAAATTGTGAAGTGAAGGCTTCAAAGGTCCGTTCCGCCTGTATACTTGTCGGTTTCCGCATATATTTCTCTTTTAACTGCTCCAGCTCCAACGTTTCAAAATCGCGGAGAAGCGTTAGCCCTTTATCATGTTTGAAAAATTTGCCCCATTTTTGAATGGAATGGGAGTCCACCGTAAATAGCTGTACATAGTAAAAGTCAAATAGAGTGCGCTCATCGGGTTTGAAAACAGGTTCTGAATGAGGATGGTGCTGAATGGTCCTACCGATGAAAACCTGGCAAAACTCATCATATTCCTGTCTATAGTTCAGCATGATATGCCATAACTCATCGATGACTGAATTAAACATTTCAACTTTTCCAAACACTGCAGCCATAATCAAATAGCGTTTCAATTCACGCCAGGCCTGATTGACCTTTAACTGTGAGTCCCGTGGATGCTTCAGGCGGAATTCAGTATTGACCTTTTCCATATAATCGAAATCCAGTGCTTTATTAAGCTTTTCTATCAATGCTTCTGAAACGATTTCCGTTGCATGAAGATCTAAAGTTTCACCATGGTATTTACGGAATTCATTTTGATAGCGTTCCATTTTAGCCGGTTCACTTAGCCCTTTAACGAAATTGACCAGGAAAACAGCAAAAATTGCCGCAAGAATGACATAAAAGAAGGTCATCTTTGTCCACTCCTCTTAATCTATGGATATATTGCTTTAACATTATCTTACATGTTAATGGAAGGGATTGTAAGTTGTTTTATCTAAAATGTTCCGTTGGCGGAAATTGATTAATCTCGTGAGGTTGCATGACAATACCCTGAATCGGGTATCGTCCTTTCCTTGGCATGTAAGGGGTTTTCAGTTAAAAATCAAGCGCTTCAAATAATGCCTCATATCTAGTATAGTTAGAGGGGAAAAGGGGTGAAGGCATGTACTTGACAGTAAAAGAGACTGCGGAATATCTATCGATGCCGGAATCTTATATAGAAAGTTTAATCGTTCAAAATAAAATTCGCACCGTTCATGATGGTGAGCAGCATTTGATTTTTAAAGATCAATTTAATATGCATCTTGAACAGATGGAGAAATATAAGAAGGATTTAGCGGATTATTATAACGAACCCATTCCCGAAGATATCGATGTGAAAGATGAAGATTAGCATCTGTCCATTTGGCAGATGTTGAGTTTCAAAAAGGAGGAAGGTACGAGACTCCTGCTTAGAAAAGCGCGTCTAGGGTAAGACACCACAGGCTCAAGCTGAGGAGGCTCCGACCGCCCGTGGAAAGCGAGTGCCTGGAGCGGAAATCAACGTCCAAATTGTACAGCCATAACAAAAGCTGAGGCCATAGCCTCAGCTTTTGCTTGTAGATAGAAGGGGGCCCGGAAAACATATCTTTCATCAAAGTGAAGTTCCGGACCTATTGATCCCAAGCAACACCTTCAACTCCATAGGTATGGTTCTATTTAAATTTTATACAGAGTTGATTGGAGCAAAAGGTACGAGACTCCTGCTTAGAAAAGCGCGTCTAGGGGAGACACCGCAGGCGCAAGCCGAGGAGGCTTCGCGACCGCCCGCGGAAAGCGAGTGCCTGGAGCGGAAATCAACGTCCAAATTGTACAGCCATAAAAAAAAGCTGAGGCCTTAGCCTCAGCTTTAGTTTGTAGATAAAAGGGGTCCTGAAACATATCTTTCATCAAGTGAAGCTCCCGAACCAATTGAACAACACCTTCAACTCCATAGGTATGGTTCTATTTAAATTTTATACAGAGTTGATTGGAGCAAAAGGTACGAGAATCCTGCTTAGAAAAGCGCGTCTAGGGGAGACACCGCAGGCGCAAGCCGAGGAGGCTCCGCGACCGCCCGCGGAAAGCGAGTGCCTGGAGCGGAAATCAACGTCCAAATTGTACAAACCAATAAAAAATCGTATTTTCAGTGAGTTGTCCAAGGTCTGGCATCTACCGATTTGGCAAATGTTTTTTCATGCAGGAAATGGCTGTGAAAGTAATGGTCGAATTTCCGAAAAAGGTCTTAACTACGTCTGCATCAGGGGCCTTACTGATCATTCAAATAATTTTGTTGTCAATGGAAGGTAATTGTAGTAGAATCCTTCAATTCCGTGTAAAATGAAAGGTAATAGGAATTATCACGGCAGAATGGTAGTTAGGAGATAAGTAAGTGGTAAAAGATTATTTGCAAAGCGAAGGTTTTTCAAGGTTAATTACATTAATTGTGTTAGTTCTCTTTTTAATAAGCATCGGCAGTATGGTTAATATCGTGTTATTCACATTTGTTTTCACTTTCCTGATGGGAAGGCTGGAGCAATTTATCATGATTCGGCTGAATAAAGTAATGCATATCAACTCCAAGGTTGTTATAAGCTTTTTATATGCAGTCGTCATTTCTTGTTTAGCCATCGTTCTTTATAAATACCTACCGGTCATTACGTTACAATTCACGGAATTAGTGACACAGATCGTTTTCTTCTTTCAACATCCACCAGATAGCAGGGTCATTCAATATGCCATTAATATAATGAACGAGCTGCGATCGCCGCTCGATCTTCAAACACAGATGAATACACTCTATCTTTATATATCCGATTTCGGTAAACTGGCATTTCAAATTTTCATTTCCATGTTGCTTAGTCTATTTTTCTTATTGGAAAAAGATAAAATCATTCGTTTCACTTCTAAATTCAAGCGGGCCAAATTTAAATCTTTCTTTATAAACTTAAGCCACTTTGGCGTCAAATTCATCAATTCATTCGGAAAGGTAATTGAGGTCCAGTTCTTGATAGCCATTACGAATGCTGTCCTATCCGTAACTTTCTTATGGATTCTTGGCTTCCCGCAGTTACTTGGTCTAGGAATCATGATTTTCTTCCTTGGTTTGATTCCGGTTGCAGGGGTCATCATCTCCCTCATCCCGCTTAGCATGATTGCCTATAGCATCGGCGGCATGCCCAAAGTGATTGCCGTATTAATCATGATTGTTGTGATCCATGCAATTGAAAGCTATATTTTAAATCCGAAATTCATGTCGGCAAAAACGAATCTTCCAACATTTTTCACCTTCATCATCCTATTGTTTTCCGAGCATTTCCTTGGGATATGGGGATTGATCATCGGAATACCGATATTCATCTTCCTGTTGGATATGTTGGATATTGAAGAGGGGAATACGGAAGTCCCATAATAATCATTTAAGCAGCAGCCGCTAATATGGCCGCTGCTTATTTTTGTTCCATTAAATCTTTTGAATGGTGGCACTATCTGTTTTCAATATAATATCCATTAATTCGAGTGAAGGGGAGAAAGTGGCCTCTTTCCCCATTAGAGCACAGTTGCGTTTTTAATTTACCGAGTTAATTGATTAAAATTTTATTTTACTAAAGTTATTTATCGACTTTTTATTGCATAAAAAAACAAATAAACGTATAATATTCTTAAAAGAATATACTGAAAGTTCTCTAAAGTTAGATTTATCTGTTTTTTTCAAAAAAGAGAGTTTACGAGAGAGAAGAGGGGATTATTTTGAAAAAGGTTTCTTTTTTAGTGTTTGCCATGGTTGCTTCCTTGTTACTAGTCATGACAGGATGCGGGAAGGATAAGGAAGTCTCGACAACTGGTAAAGAAGAAGAGTCTAATGGGAAAACACTCAGGATCGTGACTGACGCCAACTATGCTCCATTTGAATATCTTGAAGGCGATAAGATTGTAGGATTCGATGTTGATTTCATCAATGCCGTTGCAAAAGAAGCGGGATATGAAGTTAAATTGGAAAGTGTCGGTTGGGATCCGATTTTTGTTGAAATCGAAGGTAAGAGAGCGGATGTCGCCATATCTGCGATTACAGTGAATGACGAAAGAAAACAATCTTATGACTTCTCGGTTCCGTATTTCTTATCCACAAACAAAATTCTCGTTCCTGAGGATAGTGATATAAAATCTGGAGATGAATTGAAAGGAAACGTCATTGCCGTTCAGACCGGTACAACTGGACAGGAAGCGGTAGAGAAACTCCTTGGAAAGAATCACAAGGATATCAAAAAATTCGAAAATAATAACCTGGCCATTCAGGAATTACTGAAAGGCGGAGCATCGGCTGTCGTAGCTGATAATACAGTTGTTGAAGAATATGTGAAAAATAACCCCGATCAAAAACTGAAAGTCGTTGAAGACAGCAAAAGTTTCAATGAGGAGTTTTATGGTCTTATGTTCCCAAAAGGCAGTGAATTGAAATCGGAGTTCGATAAAGCCGTGAATGCCATTTATGAAAATGGGAAATATGCAGAAATTTATAAAGAGTGGTTTGGTACTGACCCAGATATTGAAACGTTGAAAGCACAACAATAAAACAAATGGATAGTAAAAGATTGCGTAACTTTACGTGTGAAGTTACGCAGTTTTTTTGGTCTTTAGGAGGGGAACGAAATGAGTTTTCGCTGGGATATTATTTTTGAATATGCTCCTTTCTTATTAAAAGGGACATTGCTTACTATTGGGCTTTCGGTTTCCTCCATCCTGATCGGAACCTTTTTGGGGTTATTGATCGGTTTAGGGAAAATCATGAGAAACAAAGTGCTTGCCCTTCCTTTTTACGGATATGTCACGGTTTTTCGCGGAACACCGCTTTTAGTTCAAATCTTTTTAATCCATTTTGGAATCGTGCCCTTTTTTACCGGGGAAACGAATGCAGTAACCGCCGGTGTCATTGCTTTATCGTTAAATGCAGCCGCGTATATCGCAGAAATTTTCCGGGCGGGCATTCAATCCATCGATAAAGGGCAAATGGAAGGGGCGCGTTCATTGGGGATGACCCATGCCCAAACAATGATACATGTTGTATTGCCTCAAGCTTTCAAACGAATGATTCCTCCGTTAGGAAATGAATTCATCGTATTATTGAAGGATTCATCCCTGCTTTGTGTCATTGCTGCCCCGGAATTAATGTATTGGGGGAAAGCGATGGGGAGTCAGTACTTTAAAGTGTGGGAGCCATACTTGGCTTGTGCCTTCATTTATCTATTCCTGACCCTCATTTTAAGTTTCGTATTAAATAGACTCGAAAGAAGGTTGAAAACAGAATGATAAAGGTGGAGAATCTAAAGAAGTCATTTGGCGAAAATGATGTATTGAAAAATATCAATGCAATCGTTTCCCCTCGGGAAGTAGTCGTGGTAATTGGTCCTTCTGGATCGGGTAAATCCACTTTTCTCAGATGCATCAATCAACTTGAAACGATAACGGGAGGCCATATTTTCATTGAAGGGCTTGATACGACAGACAAGAAGGTCAATATCAATAAAGTCCGGACGGAAGTTGGCATGGTATTTCAGCATTTTAACTTATTTCCACATAAGACTGTTCTTGAGAATATAATGCTGGCACCGATAAAGGTCCGCAAGATATCCAAAGAACAGGCATCCCAAAGAGGGATGGAACTGCTTAAGAAAGTCGGACTTGCAGAGAAAGCGAACGCATATCCGGATTCATTATCAGGGGGACAAAAGCAACGCGTCGCAATTGCAAGGGCGTTGGCGATGGAACCCAAAATCATGCTATTCGACGAGCCCACTTCCGCCCTGGATCCGGAAATGGTCGGTGAAGTCCTTGAGGTCATGAAGCAACTGGCTAAGGAAGGCATGACCATGGTAGTTGTGACCCATGAGATGGGGTTTGCAAAAGAAGTTGGAGATCGCGTGATTTTCATGGACGAAGGTTATATTATCGAAGAAAATATTCCTAGTGAGATTTTTAATAATCCCCAGCAGGAAAGAACTAAAGCCTTTTTGAGTAAAGTGCTTTAATTACACGTAAAGAAAAAAACCTTCCATTATGGGAGGTTTTTTTTCGGGGCATATCAGGGGGCTTCATTTGATGCATGAAGCGCCTAAAAGCGATTCAGGGCTTTTACCGAGCACAAGCATACTGATTTTGGCATATCCAATATTTTTACTTTGGGAGAAGGTCTGAAGTAATACCTGGATATTCGGATCATCCTTTAACTTTTGAACTTCCTCTATATATAATTCGATAATGGAGGGCATAACGAATTCAGGGGTGTATTCGTTAGGGTTTTCATCCATGATTAATGTGCCCATAAATTGATATTTAAATTGAAGAGCCCGTGTTAAGGCAACGACATGGAGCAGTTTATTAAATAGTTCGGGGTATGAATATTTAATTTTCTCCAGAGCTGCTTCTGATGCCTGTAACTCATCGACATTAGATAAAGTGATCATGAATATCTCCTTTTTAGAACATATGGAATCCATCAGCATTCAACGTGCTTTTTACTAATACTAGTCTACCCCCGCCGTAACGGATTGTAAAATGGTTAGATGTTATCATGTGCATAACCCAAATCTATGATAGTGCTTACATCAATCATGCTGGATAATCCACTACTTATGGGACAATGCTTCCCTAGTATATTTCAGCCATTCTTTTGCAGCGTATGAAAGGTAATGGTCCTTACTCCATATGAATCCTAAATTCCAACTAATGGAGGGGTTTCTAACCTTGATTGTCTTTATGCGTTCATCATGGCGGCATAAGCTTTCCGGTAATAGAGCAACGCCAAGTTTACAGTAAACCATTTCCTCAATAAAATCCCAACGTGAGCTTTCAGTAACGATATGTGGAGAAAAACCAGCTTCATTACAGGATGAAATGATGAGGTCTCGAAGGACGTAATCTTTATTGAATAAGATGAAAGATTCATTTTCCAAGTCGGCCAAATCAATTTCTTTCCCACAAGCATGGGGATGGGAGGGATGAACTATCAAGTTGATGTCTTCTTCCAAAAAAGCAAAATGGTGAAAAAGCGTGTTGTTGGTTGGCAGGACTATTACGCCTATATCGATTAAATCATTTTGGACGGATTCTTCTATTTTCTTTGAACCATCCTCTACTAATTGAAAGGTGATATTGGGATAGTCCTGGTGAAAACGGCTAAGAATTCGGGGGAAGAAAGAAGCCTCGATGATCGGCGGCAGCCCGATGCGTATATGTCCCTTTTTTAAACCTAATAAATTGTCCATTTCCGTTTCTAAATTGTGAAAGGCCTTATCGATCAATTTTGCCTGCTCTAAGACAACCCTGCCTGCATCGGTCAAGATCAGTTGCTTACGTGAACGATCAAAAAGCTCAACACCTAGCTCGGTTTCCAGGTTTTTGATCATCTTGCTGATGGTCGGCTGGGTAATGAATAAATGATCGGCAGCCCGAGTGAAGCTATTGAAATTGGCAACCTCTATAAAGTATTGCAAATGTTTAATATCCATTGCGTCACCTGTTATCCTCGTTTGAAATTAGTTTCATTTTACCCGTAAACGGAAGTGTTTGTAAAACATGATAAGTTTGGAGTTCATGAACGCATAAATAAGCTGGATTCCAAAGGGGAACCCAGCTTATGAAGGGGCTGGCCATATCTGCCGTAAATTTTATTTGACCAACAAGACAGGAACTGGAGAATGTTGAACGATATAGTGGCTCACGCTGCCCAGGAATTCCTTGAAGCCGCTCAATCCGCGGCTGCCCATGATAATAAGGTCACAATTCTCGGATTTTGCATGTTCCAATAAAGTCGTGATGGCTGAACCTTCTACGACAAATGTTTGGGATGCATTCGGGATTTCGGATAAAAGCGCTTCCGCTTTTTTAATCACTTCCTTGCCATACTTAAGCATGGATTCTTCAATTTCCTGAAAAGCATTGCCATATATATTTGGCTTGATTGGCAGTGTAACAGCGTGAAGCACCTGGATTTCGATAGCGGGATCCAGCTTCGCTAATTCAATCGCTTTTTCTAAAGACTTAAGTGCCAATTCAGATTCATCATAAGCAACTAATATTTTTGAACATAGCATTGATCGATCATTCCCTTCTATAAAAGCATATACCCATAGTATATCAATATAAATCTTTCATGCAGTTTCATATATTATAAATTTTGTGAATATTTCATTGAAGTTTACGTTAACGTTAATGTTAAAATAAAGGTAAATAATCCCTTTGCAAAGTGTGGTTTTAACATGTACACCATTTCTGAGTTAGCAAAAGAATTCGGATTGACGACAAGGACACTCCGTTATTATGAGGAACTGGGTATGCTTAGGCCAATGCGTACCGAAACGGGAAAAAGAGTTTATGGAAAGAAAGAATATGCACAGCTCAAAATCATAATGCGCGGTAAGAAGTATGGTTTTTCGTTAGTGGAAATAAAGGATATAGTCCTTTTATTCGATAAGGATAGGACAGGCATTAAGCAATTGGAAAAAACGATTGAAACTGCAGGACAGAAGTTAAACGAACTTAATGAACGAATTAAAGAGCTGAATGGGTTGAAGCAGGATTTTGAACAGGTAATCAAAAGCTTTACCGAAACCCTTCATGAGTTGAAAATAAACGATAAAACAGGTAAGCGGTGAAATTAATCTTGAAAATAGGTTTTGATGATAGTGAAAGATGAATATATATTCTAGAAACAGATGGGGTGAGAATTTGGAAATTCAAGAAACCATTGCAGTTGTGACAGGCGGTGCTTCAGGTCTGGGAGCGGCGACAGTAAGAAACATCATTAAAAAAGGTGGAAAAGCGGTCATATTTGACCTCTCGGAGGAAAATGGCGCTAAAATGGCTCAGGAGTTGGGAGATTCGGTCCTGTTTATTAAAACGGATGTAACTAGTGAAGATAGCGTATCGGTAGCATTGGATGAAGGAATAAAAAAATTCGGTAGCATCAATACTGTCATCAACTGTGCAGGCATTGCCATTGCAGAGAAGGTCATAGGCAGGAAAGGCATACATGAATTGAAAGCGTTCTCAAAAGTCGTGCAAATCAATTTGGTCGGTACATTTAATGTAATCCGGCTTGCAGCGGAAAAAATGGTCGAAAATGAACCGAATCAAGAGGGGGAGCGAGGAGTCTTCATCAATACAGCTTCGGTCGCAGCCTTTGAAGGACAAATCGGACAAGCCGCATATAGTGCCTCAAAGGGAGGGATTGTCGGCATGACTCTGCCAATCGCGAGGGAGCTTGCCATCAAAGGGATACGTGTCGTATCGATTGCACCGGGTCTATTCCATACACCGATGTTCGATTCATTACCTGAAGAAGCCAGGACGTCATTAGGGAAAACCGTGCCATTCCCATCAAGGCTCGGGTATCCAGAAGAGTACGCTAAACTAACGGAAAGCATCATAACGAATCCAATGCTGAATGGGGAAACCATCAGACTGGATGGGGCCATTAGAATGTCACCAAGGTAAGTTGTCAATCCCTTCAGGGCAAACCATTGTAAATCTAGAAAAAGAGCCTCCGACAAAGGAATGGAGAGGAGATAAAACAGATGAAGCATCCATACCTAAGTGAAGAACATGAAATTTTCCGTATGTCCTTCCGAAAGTTTTTAGAGAAAGAAGCAGTTCCCCACTATGAACGATGGGAAGAAGAGAGGATCATTCCCCGGTCTTTTTGGGTGAAAATGGGGGAACAGGGTTTTCTATGTCCGGACCTTGAAGAAGATTATGGGGGTTCCGGGGTAGATTGGGGCTTTGCCGTTATAATTAATGAAGAATTGGAAAGAGTTGGTTCTGGGTTCATTGGTTTCGGACTTCACAGTGACATCACGGTACCGTATATTTCCGCCTACGGAAATGAGTCGCAGAAACAGCGCTGGCTTCCTAAATGCACGACAGGGGAAATCATTACAGCCATTGCCATGACAGAGCCTGGTACAGGTTCGGATTTGGCCAATATTAAAACGACTGCCATTTTGGATGGAGATCATTACATATTAAATGGTCAAAAGACATTCATCACAAATGGCATTCATTCGGATTTGATCATTGTTGCCTGTAAAACGGATCCCAGCGCCGTTCCGAAACATAAAGGCGTTAGCTTAGTCGTGGTCGAAAGGGATACACCCGGGTTTTCCAGGGGGAGGAAACTGAAGAAACTTGGCTTGCACAGTCAGGATACAGCAGAACTCATCTTCGAGGATTGCCGTGTTCCAAAGGAAAACCTGCTTGGTGAAGAAGGCAAGGGGTTTATTTATTTAATGGAAAAACTGCAGCAGGAACGCCTTGTGGTGGCAATTTGTGCTCAAACAGCGTCTGAGGATATGCTGGACGATACGATTGAGTATGTGAAGGGCAGGGAAGCGTTCGGAAAATCTGTAAGTCAGTTTCAAAATACTCAATTCAAAATCGCGGAAATGGCCACGGAGATTAAAATGGGGCGTGCCTTCCTAGATCAATTGATCACCAAACATATGGCTGGTGAACAGGTTGTAACGGAAGTTTCGATGGCGAAATGGCGTTTGACGGAGACTGCCAGAAAAATATCCATTGAATGCATGCAGCTCCATGGCGGTTATGGATATATGGAGGAATACAAAATTGCCAGAAGGTATCGGGATGTTCCGGTAGCAAGCATCTATGCCGGCACAAATGAAATCATGAAGAAAATCATCGCTAAGAATCTGGGCCTATAATAAAGATCAGAAGGGGAGAGAGTATATGCGGGAAGTGGTTATCGTTGAAGGAATTCGCACGCCGGTAGGCAGAAGGAACGGTGTCTTGAAAGATGTTCGCCCTGATGACCTGGCAGGGGAAGTATTGAAGAAGCTGATTGAAAAGGCGGGCATCGAACCTGCCATTGTCGATGATGTCATTTTAGGTTGTGTTTCACAGTCGGGCGAACAGGCTGGTGATATAGCAAGGGTTGCCGCACTGATAGCCGGATTTCCGATTGAAGTGCCGGGAACGACGATTGACCGTCAATGCGGATCAAGTCAGCAGGCAGTCCATTTTGCTTCCCAGGCCATCCTGTCGGGTGATATGGATGTGGTAGTGGCAGGCGGAGTGGAAAACATGTCACGAGTTCCCATGGGGTCAAATCTTCAAGGTGCTGTAACAAGCCAAAAGTATATGGACCTTTACGAGGTGATCAACCAAGGTTTATCAGCTGAAAGAATCGCAGATAAGTGGGGAATAACACGTGAAGATTGTGATCGGTTTTCCGTTGAAAGTCATGCCAAGGCAATACGTGCTCAAAAAGAAGGACATTTTAACCGTGAAATGATATCAGTAACGGGTACTGATAAAGAAGGAAATCAAATCGAAGTTACGGAAGATCAAGGCCCAAGGAGCGGAACTACGCTTGAAGTGCTGGCTGGATTGAAACCGGCATTTCAAGAAGGCGGTTTAATCCATGCAGGGAACTCTAGTCAGATCAGTGACGGTGCTGCCGCTTTATTATTGATGGAACGCAGTAAAGCAGAAGAACTTGGATTGAAACCGCGCTTTAAAGTGCATACACGGGTTGTTGTCGGTTCAGATCCCACCCTGATGCTAACGGGACCGATTCCCGCCACCCAAAAAGCTTTGGAAAAAGCGGGTCTTACAATTGATGATATAGATATCTTTGAAGTGAACGAGGCTTTCGCTCCTGTACCGATTGCCTGGCTAAAAGAAACGGGGGCAGACCCCAAGAAGCTGAATCCAAATGGCGGGGCGATTGCATTGGGGCATCCTCTTGGCGGCAGCGGGGCCCGATTGATGGTGTCCATGATCCATGAATTAGAAAGGACGGGCGGCCGTTATGGGCTGCAAACAATGTGTGAAGGCCACGGCATGGCGAATGCCACCATCATTGAAAGAATGGACTGAAGCTGGACTATCCATTTATGAATATTCGTAATTCGCACGAAAGTAAAAGCTGAAAAAGGGATGAAGTCGACCATCGGCAGGCTTTGCTGAATTCTTCCTGTTGATGGTGGTTACTTGAGGAGGAGAATGATTTGTCAGTAACGATTAAAAATATCTTTGATCAGACGGTTCAGAAATTCCCCATTAAAGAAGCTATCTACGACGTGAGAAGAAATATCCGCTATACGTACATCCAATGGAATGAACAGGTGAATAGGTTGGCGGCGGCCCTTCAAGTGGAAGGGGTGCGAAAAGGGGACAGGGTATCTACATACCTTTACAACAATGAAGAGCTTGCAACAGCGTTCTTTGCCTGTGCAAAAATCGGTGCAATCTTTAATCCGATCAACTTCCGTTTAATGCCGGAAGAGTTGGCCTTCATCTTGAACGACGCTGCTCCAAAGGTCGTTCTATTCGAACGAGAATTGGAAACGAACGTTGCCGCGGTTGAAAAGCGATTTCCGGAAATGGCCTTCTGGTATATTGATGACGATGTGCCTGGGTATGCCAAAGGTTACCGCCAAAAATTGGCCAGTATCTCCTCAAAGCCAGATGAAGTGGAAGTTCACGAAGATGATATTTATGCCATCATGTATACGAGCGGAACTACCGGACGTCCCAAAGGGGTCATTCACCTTCATAAAGACATGGTCAAACAAACCGAGATTTTAATAGAGGCCATGAAGTATGAACGCTCTGATATCGGTTTGATTACTGCACCGATGTTTCATTGTGCTGAATTGCACTGCTCTTTTTTACCTCGTGTACAGGTCGGTGCAGCTAATGTCATATTACATCAGTTTCATCCCCAAAAGGTCATGGAACTGATTGAATCCGAGGGGGTCACCAAGTTTTTTGCTGCACCTACGATGTGGAACATGCTCATTCAGGAAAAATTGGAGGAGTATAAATTCCAGAGCTTGAAGTTAGGGCTTTATGGAGCAGCCCCGATGGCTCCATCCCTTGTACGTGCCTGTCAGGAGAAACTCGGCATCCAGTTCATCCAAGCCTATGGAATGACTGAAATGGGGCCGGCCATAACTCTCCTATTGGAGGAAGATCAAATTAGGAAAGCGGGTTCTGCCGGCAAGGCATGTTCCGAACATGAAATCATCATTGCCCGTCCGAATGACGAAGGGCCATCCGATCCCGAGGATATGCTGGAACCTGGGGAAACAGGGGAAATCCTTGTAAAGGGTCCGTGTATCATGCAGGGTTACTTTCAAAAAGATAGAGAGACCGAAAAGGCGCTTTACAAAGGCTGGTACCATTCCGGTGACATCGGTTTCCTAGATGAAGATGGATATCTGTGGGTCAAGGACCGTGTGGACGACATGATTATTTCTGGAGGGGAAAATATTTATCCGCGTGAAGTGGAAGATACACTATATGAGCATCAAGGAGTTCTCGACTGTGCGGTACTTGGTCAGCCAGATGATCAATGGGGGGAAACGGTAACTGCATTCATCGTAGCCAAAGACCCAATGCTTGCCGAAAGCGATTTAGAAACTTGGTGTAAGAACAGTAATAGTTTGGCGAACTATAAACGTCCAAGGAGATATATCTTCTGTAATGAGCTGCCTCGGAATGCAAGTGGGAAGATACAAAAGTTCTTGCTTCGTAAACAGTTGGAAGAAAATGTTGATGGCAAAGGTTTGGGGAACCTTCTTTAAATGCCGGGGGCAGCAGCCATGCAATACCAAGTTAGGGGTGGAATTTAGAATTTCTGGAAACAGATATGGATGAATTATTTTATAAATAATAATCTTATGGAACAAATGAAGGAGAGAGAATAGTTATCCACAACGAAAATGCAGCGTGATTAGCCCAATCTCTCCTTTATCCACATAATCCACAGGGTTATCCAGAAATAACATTATTTTCATGTTGATAAGGTGAGTTATTGGACTTGTTTTTTGTCAGTATTTTCAGAATATATCCACAATATACACAGGGTTGTGGATAAGCTATGTAAATAAAGAGAACCAAGGGGCTGATTTATAGCCCCTTGAGTTGGTTTATTCTGCTTATCGGCGATTATGAGCACGGCGGTCAGCCGCATTTGCACGGGCTTGTGCCTCGATATCTTCCTGATCAGCCAGTTCGGAAGAATATTCAACGTCAAGTCCGTCACTTTTCAGGTTTTTGGGAACCTGAGGAAGTTTCTGTTTGTTCTTATCTCGATTATGGTGTATGTTATTTCGTCCCATGTTATCGCCCCCTGGAATATAGAATAAGCTGGAGATGAATTCACTTCATCTCCAGCTTATTTTGTGTTGAGTGGCTGTTCAAAATGTAAGGGAAAAAACTCCAAACCTAACGACGGGATTTCTTCTCGGTATATCCACCAGCTCGATCTGCTTTTTTAAATTCGCGGGCATAAAGAATCGCTTGTGTACTAGTTAAGTTACTTTTTTCTTTATCGTGTTTTTTGAGCAATTAGATCATCTCCATTCACTTAATATCCCTATTTTTTCCTAAAATGACCCTTTCATACGTGGGAATCTTCTTTTAAGATATTTTGTAAGGCTTCTTTAAGGGTTGGAAAGGAGAAGGTGAATCCTTCCTCTTTAAGTTTAGTGGGAAGGACATTTTGCCCTTCAAGTACAAGGATGCTCATTTCCCCCAACAATTTCTTGAGGAAGAAGGGGGGGACAGTTATCCAATGGGGCCGGTGCAGGACAGTTCCTATCGTTTTTCCGAATGTATCCATCTGAACGGGGTTCGGTGCCGTAAAATTGACTGGACCTTCTATCCTAGCATCATTCATGCAAAAGATGATTGCACGGACCGCGTCATGGATATGAATCCAGGAAAGCCACTGATTCCCTTTGCCAATCTTTCCTCCGCCAAATAGTTTATAGGGGAAGGCCATCATTGGCAGGGCTCCGTCTTTTTCTCCAAGAATCACCCCGAATCTTGTAAAGATCAACCTTTTACTGTAAGAGCGTGATTTAGCCGCTTCCTTTTCCCATAGTTGAACAGTACGGGCCAAGAAATCATCACCAATGGATTCAGAGGTTTCGGTAAAGGTCTCATCGTCCGAAATACCATAATATCCGATTGCACTTGCATTAATGATGACGGACACTTTAGAGGGCAGTATGGAAATGATCCGGTTCATCTCTTTGGAAGCCTCGATCCTGCTTTCGACAATCCGGCGCTTTCGTTCAGGTGTCCAACGGCCGCTGTTCAGAGATTCACCAGCAAGGTTAATGAACACATCGAGCCCCTCCAAGTGCATTTCCGGCGTTGCCTCCTTGGTCAACCAGCCGATATATGTCAAATTAGTCTGTTTTTTAAATTTTTCGGGATGACGGGTCAAAATATATATATCATGATTCTCTTTTGATAATTCATCAATTAGGGCTGTGCCGACAAAACCGCTTCCACCAGCAATGGCTATTTTCATGAAAACCACTTCCTTTCCCTGTCTTTCCTTCACTTTAACATGCCCATGTTCTTTTTTCATTTTTAGGCATGCTATATATAGAAATGGTAAACGTAAAGGGGTAAAGTAGGTGTGGGGGGTGGATTTATGCCAAACATAACAAAAATAACAACCCAAAAGAAACGTAAAGATCGTTATAACATCTTCGTCGACGAAAAATATGCCTTCAGTGTAGACGAAGAAGTGCTATTGAAATTTCAGTTGAAAAAGGGTATGGAACTTGATGACCTGCTTTTGGCCGAAATACAATTCCATGATGAAATCCAAAAAGCATTTACCGATGCACTTAATTATTTATCATACCGGATGCGCTCGGAATCGGAAATTCGCCTTTATTTAAAAAAGAAGGAAACGGAAGAGCCGATCATTAAGGAAGCGATACATAAACTATACAGTTTTAACTATTTAGACGACCTTGAATTTTCCAAGGCTTACGTGCGGACCCATGTGAATGGAGGGAATAAAGGGCCCACTACCCTTAAGCTTGAGCTTAAGGAAAAGGGGGTGCAAGATAAGTTGATTGTCGAGGCATTGAAGGAATACCCTTATGATATTCAAATTGAACATGCAAGGAATCTGGCTGGAAAAGCGGTCAAAAAGGAAAAAAACATTTCCGAACGAGCTTTAAGGCTGAAGGTTGAACAAACCTTGTTACGGAAAGGTTTCCCAAGAGATGTCATCCATGAAGCACTTGAAGATGTGACGGTTGAAAAGGATGAGGATGAACAATGGGATTCCCTTTGCCACCATGCCGAAAAAATGCAACGCCGATATAAAAACCATGAAGGCTTCGAATATGAACAAAAAATGAAGCAGGCATTATACCGAAAAGGTTTTCCAATAGAATTGATTGAGCGTTATCTTTCCAATCCTGATGGTGATTAAGTGCATCAATAGCCAAATCACAAAATTTTGTTTAATATAGAAGTAATTTAATAATTCATTTGAGGAGTCATATATATGAGCGACGTAAGATACAGCAAGCTGTCTGCCTATGAACTACAACAGGAAATCGCAGCGTTGACTGAAAAAGCGAGAAAAGCAGAGCAATTGGGAATGGTTAATGAATATTCAGTATTGGAACGAAAAGTGACGATGGCCAAGGCCTATTTGTTAAATCCTGATGATTTCAAAAAAGGTGAAATATATCAAATTGACGGAGATCCCGGTGTCTATTTCAAAATTGATTATATGAACGGCGTATTCGCTTGGGGTTACCGCTTGGGCGGTAGCGGTAAGGAAGAAGCACTCCCGATTTCAATGCTGAAATAAAAAGGAACCGGGGAAGTACCCGGTTCCTTCTGATGTACCTTTTAATTAGATCGCTCGTTTGAAGCTTTCATTCTTTCTTGAGGGTGTGTATTAATACTTCCATCTGCACGCTTTGAAGCATATCTTGCCTTTGCACGGGGCTCGCCTTGGAATTTGTTATTGTTTTGGTTGGGGAATCCTTTTTGTTTATTTCGCAAATTTTTTCTCCTCCAAGCATCAGATTAAGAAAGAAGCGTTTCCGCTTACAACTAGTATGGGTATGGGACAGTATAGTTCATTCTGTAAAAATATTGGCAATGAGGTGGTTCTAATGAATGATTACCATGAAAGATTAACCAAGATACTGCTTGAGAAAAATGAACACATCACGTATGAGCAAGCTTTGACTTGGGTGGAATTATTATGGGAAGATTTCGAAGCGACCTATGCAAAGGCTGGGCATGAATATGCCGGTGAAGAAATGACATCGCGCGTTGTAAGGACCTGGATTGATAACTACGGTGAGCAATTCCACGAATTCATTGCAAAGAACCCTAAATATCAGCAGTTATTAAATCAGCAGAATCGACTGCATTAAAAAAGCTGATTCCAGAGGAGTTCCCTGGAATCAGCTCTTTTTCAATATACTACAAAATAATATTCAATTTCTTCTGCAGCTTCGCTTCGCTAAAGATCCAGCCGGTATAAGAATTCAAGATATTCAATTCGCTGTCTAAATGGACCACTGCCACAAACGGGTAATATCCATTGCTGCGATATCTTAGATCGATAAAACGGACTTCGTAATATTCCTTTATCTGTTCGATTTCGAAGCGATAAACCGGAGAAAAGGACAGAAAGGCTGCCAAGTTGATATCCTTCTTGGCGGCTTCGAGAATTTCACTTTCAGGCAAGGGCACTCGATCGAACGTATCAAGAATCTTCACATATCCATTATCGGCTCGTGCCACATAATAATTCTTTTCGGTAATCACCGCAATTTTCCAGCGATGAAAACGCATCGTCGGTGATAAAAGAATTTTCCTTGCTCCAGGAATTTGCTGTTTGACCACTCTTTTTATAAAAGCTTGTTCCCTGAACCTGGAAATGTAATAAATGACGAGTATCCCGTAAATGGAAAGAAATAAATAGCCTGGAGGAAATCCGAAGCCCCATAATATCAGGCCTGCAACATGTATTCCAAAAATGAATGGATCGAATGTATTGATGACCCCTAAAGCTACCCATTTTGACGAAATCGGCCTAAGAGCCTGGGTCCCATAAGCATTGAATATATCCACGAATACGTGAAGGAATACGGCTAAAAAGGTCCAAAGCCAAAGATGAAGGTAATTTGCTTCAGGTATGATGGCGAAAATTGCTCCGCTGATAATCAAGGGCCAAAGTAAAACAGCGGGAATGGAATGCGTGATTCCACGGTGGTTACGTATATATACAGCGTTATTCCTTAATTTTAAAACGGTGTCAATGTCCGGAGCTTGTGATCCCAATATCGTACCTGCTATGACTGCACTTGCAGTAACTGGGCTCTGCGCAATGACGGGATCTAATGTGGCAAGACCTCCAAGAGCAATTCCCATGACAAAGTGAGTACCTGTATCCAAAAAACTAACCTCCTTGCCACAATTTGAAAAAAATGGTCTTCTTTCATCATACCGTATTTATATATTAACCATCAAATGAATATAATTTTGATTTATTTCAAGTGACCCGTTACAAATAAATGGATATGAACATGATATTAAAAAAAGAATGGCCTACTATAGGTATTCCCAATTTTGATTAGAGTGTAACATCTTTGGAGGAACTGATGTGAAAGAAATAACGATCCCGACAATAGAAAAAATAAAAATCGATGAATTTCAAAAGGATTTGGTTTCCTGGTTTCTCGAAGAACAAAGAGAATTGCCATGGAGGGAAAATAAGGACCCTTACCGCGTTTGGGTTTCTGAAATAATGCTGCAGCAAACGAGAGTGGATACGGTGATTCCTTATTTCAACCGGTTCATCGAATGGTTCCCGACACTCGAGGACTTTGCCAATGCAGATGAAGAGAAGGTCCTGAAAGCTTGGGAAGGGCTGGGATATTACTCGCGTGTAAGGAATCTGCATAGTGCCGTTCAGGAAGTGAAGGCATCCTACAATGGGATTGTACCGGATGATCCCGAGGAAATCTCCAAATTGAAAGGTGTCGGCCCATATACTGCCGGTGCGATTCTAAGTATCGCATACGGCAAGCCGGAGCCAGCCGTTGATGGAAACGTCATGCGTGTTTTATCAAGGATATTAATGATATATGAAGACATAGCAAAGCCAAAGACAAGAAAAACATTCGAAGCTGCCGTCAGGAAGCTGATCGATCATGAACATACCTCTGCCTTCAATCAAGCCTTGATGGAACTTGGAGCATTAATCTGCACACCTGGTAAGCCTGCCTGCCTATTATGCCCCGTTCAAAGTCATTGTCTAGCATTTGAAGCAGGGGTTCAGTCGGAATTGCCGGTAAAAATCCAAAAGAAAAAAACAAGGGATGTACCAATTGTAGCTGCAGTTTTAACGAATGAAAAAGGTGAATTTTTAATTCACAAGCGAGCGTCAGAAGGATTGCTAGCTAATCTTTGGGAATATCCGAATTTCGAAAACCATACATCCCTCTTGCATAAGAGGGAATTCTTCGAGAGTCGGTTTAAGGAAATGTATGGCGTCAAACCGGAAATCACTGAATCACTTGTGAGAATTGAACATGTTTTCTCACATCTCGTTTGGAAAGTGGACACGTATATCGGTGTGGTCAAAGAGGACATCGGTGAAGAGACGCTAAAAGAACAGCAACTTAAGTGGGTGAGTGAAGCAGAGATGGAGGAGTTGGCATTTCCGGTCTCCCACCAAAAAATGATGAAGGCGTATAAAGAAAAAGAGTGCATTGAATAAGCTGAGTAATTAGGTTCATTCAATTTTGGGAGTGCGATGAGATGTTCGTTAACATTATTGGGGGACAGCCCTGATTGTGCCATGGCGATAATGCCTTATAATGAAACCGTGATATATGCATAGAAAGAGGATATCCGATAAGATATCCTCTTCCTTTTGTTGATTTTCAAAGCAATATCCGTATAAAATCATTCGTAACTGGTTTTCGTTCCATGAGTATAATCGGCTTCTTGCCTGTTAAGTCCGCCTCTATTTTCAATTTCTTTGACGATTTCGCTATGGATACTCTGTCCTTCTTGGTTTAAATAAGGTACCATTTGTTGAAGGGAGTGATGAAAATAGGCAAGTTCACTATTTTCCCAATCCGATTTTTTCATCATCGACAACTCAGTCATATCACGTCCAACATACATAACAGTAACACTCCTTAAAAAAGATTTTTATTACTCGGTGTTTACTCAGAAAGGATGAATAAACGAATGGAACAAAAAGTGGCACTCGTTACAGGTAGCAGTAAAGGTTTAGGCAGAAGCACGGCAATAAGGCTTGCAGAGGAGGGTTACGACCTCGTTATTAATTATGCCCGGAGCAAGTCGAAAGCATTAGAAGTGGCAGCCGAAATTGAAGCGTTGGGGCGAAAAGCCCTTGTAGTCAAGGCAAATGTCGGTGATGTTGCGAAAGTGAAAAGCATGTTCGAGGAAATCGATGCTTATTATGGACGTTTGGATATCTTCATCAATAATGCGGCCTCAGGCGTGCAGCGTCCATTGATGGAGCTGGAGGAATCCCATTGGAATTGGACCATGGACATCAATACAAAAGCCCTCCTTTTCTGCGCACAGGAAGCGGCGAAATTAATGGAGAGGAACGGCGGGGGGAAAATCGTCAGCATCAGTTCACTAGGGTCCATTCGCTATTTGAAAAATTATACAGCTGTTGGAGTTTCCAAAGCTGCGCTTGAAGCCCTGACAAGATATTTAGCGGTCGAATTGGCTGCTAAAAACATTTGTGTCAATGCCGTTTCAGGCGGTGTGATCGATACGGATGCCCTGAAGTCTTTCCCGAATCGGGATGAAATGCTTGCTGAGGCGGCAGAACAGACTCCCGCTGGACGCATGGTCGAGGTGGAAGATATGGTGAATACCATCCTGTTTTTAATTTCCGATGGGGCCAGGATGATTCGTGGACAAACCGTAATAGTTGATGGAGGCATTTCATTGCTTGTTTAATGTAACTGGAAAAATTTAAATGATTTTTGTTGGATAGCACTCCGGGATAATGGTTATCTTATTATCGTGGAGGTGATATCAATGGCTAAAAACAACATGAATAAATCACAAGCAGGTACTGACGTTCAACAAGTAAGACAACAAAACGCGCAATCTCAGCAAGGCCAAGGCCAATTCGGTACAGAATTTGCTTCTGAAACTAACGTTCAAGAAGTAAGACAACAAAACGCGCAATCTCAACAAAGAAAAGGCCAAGGTCAAGCACAAGGCCAATTCGGTACAGAGTTTGCTTCTGAAACTAACGTTCAAGAAGTGAAACAACAAAACCAAAAATCTCAAAGCAATAAAAACCAAGGCTAATTGCCGATGAAAAGCATCCTTCTTATGAAGGGTGCTTTTTTTTGCCTTCCATTGGATTCGACAAATGTTTCGTCGTGTTTACATTTTATGTCAAAGGAGAAAGCTGATAAAAATAGAATATACATACTATAGAAAAAATACAGATTAGGAAGGTGCATTCATGGAGGAATTTAACCGGCTTATAAACAACCAGTTGAAAACGATGGATAAGCTTTTACTTTTACAATCCGAAATCGAAAGATGCCAAGATATAGAGAAGCAACTCCTTGCCCTTGAAGAGGAGAGTGAAGCGGTGACCATTCAGGAAGAGATTCAACTAAAAAAGCAGGAATTGAAAAGTATCCATGAAATGTTCGAAAAGCAAACGGAAGAAGTCATCCGTTATTTTCAGCAAGGACAGGCAGCCATACGATAAATAACCGGCTAATTTCTTAGATGAAATGGGTGGATGGTCAGACTTTTTCGACTTATTTACACATTTTCACTGGGAGATTAGCCACTTTTGTTTTAAATTTATGAATAAATCGCTATAATATAGGAATATAGGGTAAATGGAAAAAAGTATATATTTTAAATACACACAACAACTGCAAACGGAATAGGGCACAGTACGCTGTCAGGGTGTCTATAGAAAGTAGGGAGAGATAAATGGGGATTGTTCCTGCCGAAGGAGGAAAAATCCAAATCCATAGCTATAAACATAATGGACATATCCATCGTATCTGGGAAGAGACAACCGTTTTAAAAGGGACCCAAAATCTGGTGATAGCAGCGAATGACCGTACTATGGTAACGGAATCAGATGGAAGGACCTGGATTACGAGAGAGCCGGCGATTTGCTATTTTCATTCAAAGTATTGGTTTAATGTTATTGGTATGTTGAGAGAGGACGGGGTTTATTATTATTGCAATATCAGTTCGCCGTTCACATACGATTCGGGAGCATTGAAATACATTGATTATGACCTGGACATTAAAGTATTCCCAGATATGACGTTTAATTTGCTGGATGAGGATGAATATGAAAGGCATCGGAAAGAAATGAATTACCCGGATGCCATCGATTCAATATTGAAACAGAACGTAGACTATTTGATTTATATGATACGCCAGCGAAAAGGACCATTCTCCGCAGAGTTTATTGATAGTTGGTATGAACGTTTTTTAACCTATCGATGATAGAAAAGGCCTGCTGCATAATTGGCAGGCTTTTTCATTGTGTATCGTACCTACATCATCTGATTCAATCTTTCAATACGCAGGAACCATTTAACCTCCTACAAATGTTTATGAAAGTGATCCTTTTGATAGTTAATTACCGAAAAGGAAAATATAATTGAATAGTGCATATAAGATTCCCAATTGACCGTTATGGGCTTTTTTTAGCATTTGTTGATTAAGAAAAGGAGGAATTCCGTGGGGAGCATTAAGAGATATTTGCAATTCGTCAAACCATATAAATGGCAGATAATCGGAACGGTACTGATTGGATTGCTAAAGTTCGCGATTCCGCTTTTGCTTCCATTGCTCAGTAAGTATATAGTGGATGACATCATTGGAAACGGTGATCTGTCCAAAGCCGTGAAGTCCGAACGCCTTATATGGGCGATGGCTATCATGATATTCATTTTTGTTGCAGTTAGACCGCCGATTGAGTATTACAGACAATATTTCGCTCAATGGACCGGAACGAAAATCTTATATGATATTCGTAATGATTTATTTACTCATATACAGAAACTGAGTTTTAAATATTATTCCAATACAAGGGTGGGCGAGGTCATTTCAAGGATGATCACGGACGTGGAACAAACGAAGAACTTTGTCATCACGGGTTTGATGAACCTTTGGCTCGATATCGCAACGATCATCATAGTGATAGTCATCATGTTTACGATGGACGTGAAATTAACCATTGTATCCATCATCATGCTTCCATTTTACGCATTTTCGATTAAGCATTTCTTTGGCAAGCTGAGAACCTATACAAGGATTCGGTCCCAAGCCTTAGCGGATGTACAGAGTCACCTTCATGAACGGGTTTCAGGGATGTCAGTCATCAAAAGCTTCGCGATAGAAGACAGGGAACAGGAATTGTTTGCGAAGCAGAACAAGAATTTCCTCGATAAGGCCCTAAAGCATACGAGCTGGAATGCCAAGTCCTTCGCTGTCGTGAATACGATTACGGATATTGCCCCCTTGCTCGTGATAGGATTTGCCGGTTATCAGGTCATTCATGAACAATTGTCACTGGGTACCATGGTTGCTTTCGTCGGTTTCATTGACCGGCTATATAATCCCCTCAGACGTTTAGTTAACTCTTCGACGACAATGACCCAGACACTGGCGTCCATGGACAGGGTTTTTGAGTTTGTGGATGAGAAGTATGATATCGATGACGAACCAGGGGCGAAAGAGCTGAAGCATGTAGATGGCCGAATAACCTTTCAGGATGTATCGTTTGCTTATGACGAGAAAGAGGCACCCGTTTTGAAACATATAAACTTGGATGTTAAACCAGGGGAGACCATTGCACTTGTCGGTATGAGCGGCGGCGGGAAATCCTCGATCGTCAGTTTGATTTCCCGTTTCTATGATGTAACGGAGGGAAGGGTATTATTGGATGGGACGGATATCCGTAAATATCAAGTCCGCAGCCTAAGAGATAAAATAGGAATGGTTCTACAGGATAATATCTTATTTAGTGAATCGGTTAAGGCCAACATCCTTATGGGACGACCTGATGCAAGTGATGAAGAAGTATTTGAAGCGGCAAAGGCGGCGAATGCCCATGACTTCATCATGGGTCTAAAAGAAGGATATGAAACGAAAGTCGGGGAGCGGGGAGTTAAATTATCCGGTGGCCAAAAGCAACGGGTGGCCATTGCGAGGGTATTTTTGAAAAACCCGCCAATCCTTGTTCTTGACGAAGCCACCTCCGCATTGGATTTGGAAAGTGAACACTTTATCCAGGAGGCGCTGGATATTTTGGCGAAAAACCGGACCACGATCATCGTCGCCCATCGGTTATCAACCATCACCCATGCCGATCGGATCATTCATATCGATAATGGGGAAATTACGGAAATGGGAACACACGAAGAACTTATGAAAAAGCAAGGGAATTACTACAACCTATTTCAAGTACAACAATTGGATTCTTAAGGAATACAAGATAAAAAAGAAGACCATTCCGCTAAAGGAATGGTCTCAGTTTGTAGACAAAAGGGGTTCGGAATTAAAAAATTCTGAACCCCTTTTGAAATTCCCTTTGAATTTTCGCCTAAAGTTTAGAGATTGGGGCTCTACGAGCCCACTATGTTAGGCCATTTTTGGACCTTGCCATGTCCAATTGGCCATCTTCTTTAAATTAATGGCAGCGAAAGTAAGCATCGCCTGCATCGACAATTTTTTAAGTCCCCTTAAAGTAGTCCAACGCATACCATGCTTTTCTTTTGCATCTGCGAATACACGCTCAATCGTTTCTTTACGTTTTGCATATATAGGTTTTACATCTTGATGATGACGCAGATGATCTGCTTCTTCCACATGTGTTTGCCAGATATGCCGTGTCACCACTTTTTGACAGTCTTTGCTTTCTGTACACCGAGATAAAAATGAGCATGTTGTACAAATTTGTTTTGGCGATTTGTACTCGCGATAGCCCTCTTTATTTGTTGTTGAGTACTTTAAAGTTTCGCCCGAAGGGCAAAGGTAACAATCAAAATGTTCATCGTATACATAGTCCTGTTTGCGGAAAAATCCTTCTTTGGTGCGAGGACGTGTATAAGGTAAAGCCGGTATGATTTCTTTGTTAAATAGGTAGCTTGTAATCGCTGGTGTTTTATAAGCTGCATCTGCGGCAACGGCTTCCGGTTTTCCAACTTTCTCAATCACTTGTTCAACTAGTGGCTCTAAGATCTGACTGTCATGTGTATTTCCAGGTGTTACAATCGTTCCCAATACAAAACCGTTGCGGTCTGCGGCCGCGTGGAATGAATAGGCAAACTGTTTTGTTCGTTCATCTTTCACATAGTAGCCACTCTCAGAATCCGTTGTACTTTCTTTAATCTCTTTGGTCTCTTCTTTATCAAATTTATCTGGTGGAAAAGGCTTTTTTCCATGGTTTTCACGATCTTGATTGATTTCTTCTTGAAGACGTCCTTGATACGCTCGTGTTTCTTTACGAACGATTTTCTTTTCAAATTTCCGTTTATTCGCACTGGCTTTCACATGTGTGGAATCCACGAAAACGTGTTCAGCACTTATTAACTTTTTATTAGCAGCTGTCATTAAAATGCGATAGAAAATCTGTTCAAACAGATCTGTATCTTTGAAGCGTCGCTCATAATTTTTCCCGAACGTAGAGAAATGAGGTACTTTATCATGGAAACCATAGCCTAAGAACCAACGGTAAGCCATATTGGTTTCAACTTCTTCAATCGTTTTACGCATGGAACGAATACCGAAGGTATATTGAATGAAAGTCAGTTTAACTAAAATAACTGGATCAATACTTGGGCGTCCTACCTCTGAATACATATCTTTCACCAAGTCATAAATGAAAGTGAAGTCAATGGCAGCCTCCATTTTACGAACCAAATGGTTCGGTGGCACCAATTGATCTAAAGTAATCATTTCAAGTTGATCTCGCTGAATAGAATCATGTTTAGAAAGCATCCTCATCACCTCAAGTTTTAATACTTCTATTTTAAAACAAACATGACTCCAGGCAAAAGTGTTCTATCTAAAAGGTAAGACAAAGTTGATTGGAACGGAAGGTACGAGACTCCTGCGGGAAAAGCGCGTCTAGGGGAGACCCCGCAGGCGAAAGCCGAGGAGGCTCCCCGACCGCCCGCGGAAAGCGAGTGCCTGGAGTGGAAATCAACGTCCAAATTGTACAAGCCATAAAAATAGACAAACTCGATTTTCATCGAGTTTGTCTACAGTCTGAGACCATTCCGCTAAAGGAATGGTCTTCTTTTTTATTCTGAAACGAACTTGTGCATGCACGTTATGAAATCCTTTTTTCATGCAGCGTTTTTTTTCCAGGAAGGAAATGCGGCAGATGCTTTATTCCCTCAGGCAAGGCGATGCCGACGATGATCAAGCACATCCCGAACCATTGCAGTGACGTAACCTGTTCATTCAAGAAGATGACGGAAACGACCATCGCTGAAGGCAGTTCCGCAGCACAAAGAATCGTTCCAAGCCCGACCCCCACTTTCGGTAAACTGACAGCAAAGAAAAAGAAAGGAACTAAAACACCCAATGTGCCGAGCAGCAGACCGTAGTACCATAGGTTCGTCTGGACAAGATTCGTCACAAGTGTGACGGGGTTAGTCGTGAATACAGCAGTCAGCATACCACCCGTTGCAATGAAAAACAGCCGTTTCATGGAAGATTCCCCAACAGCGAATTGAGAGTTGCAGTACATATACAGCGCAAAAAGCAATGCAGACAATAGTCCGAACAATACACCTTTTAGGCTTAGGCCAGATAGAGGCTGACCAAAGATCGCCCCTGCCAATAATGTACCGATGAAAAGAACGAAAATGGCAATGAGTTTATTTTTATCCGGGCGTCTTTTATTTAAGAAGCTTTCAATAAGGACGCCTATCCAGGTAAATTGAAATAAAAAGACAACGGCAATCGAAGCGGGAAGCTCGGATACGGAAACGGCATATGCCTTTCCGACGAAAGTGGACATCATGCCCGTGATTAAAAGTAATCCGGCACTCTTCCATGAAACTTTATATTTAAACGAAAAGAGAAATATAACGGAGACAATCAGCCAACCGACAAGATATTGACTGCCGACCAGTTCTCCAGAAGAATGGCCATCCATGAATCCAAACTTCATCATGGTGGATAAAGTGCCATATGAAATCGAACCGATTAAGACCATTATGGAATACTTCAAAAGTTGCATATTTTCACCCCTATAAAAATAAAAATCGCCACCTGCCAAAAAGGCAAGTGACGAACGAAAAAAGGAAATCCTTTTAAAATTCCGTCTCTCAACAAAAGCTGAGTTTAACAAATTGTATGCGTTGCATTACCTTAGCTTAAAGTCTTTGTGAATATTTGTCAACCAGAAAATAAAGTTAAAGCCTGAACATCGATCACTAAGTTGAAGGTGGTGGCAGAGGTAAGGGAAGATCCATTCAATGGCATATAAAACAAAACCCCCAAATGGCAAATTAGCCTAATGGGGGGGGATTTCAATCGCCATTCTGTCGGAAGTCCTCCAATGTACCACGGTATTCCTTGTCTTTCATTTTGCGAATATCAGGCTTTTTTTCTGCAGTTGGCTCATCATTTGGTTTTTGTTCATGAAGCTTGGAAAGAGCCAAACGATAATCCTGATCTTTCATTTTCAATTCATCATTGTCTGTCGGGGAGATGATTTCGGTAATGGAATCATCTGCAGTCGGGAAAGCGGACTCTTCCAACGAATTCTCTTCCTCGACTGCAGGCAGCTTACCTTCAGGTGATAGGGCTTTGATATTGAATGTGATCAAGCCCGTAACCGCTAATATGGCAACGATGATAATTAGAATTATGCCCATTGAATCAAGCCTCCTAGAGCCCGTTTATAAATGAACGGGTGACATGGGCTACCCGTTTTCCTAATGCTTCTCCAAGCTTCAAGTCATTTTTGGCGATATTGTCATCCACACCGGGCGGACAGCTTATCCCTACTCCATAGTAGGAACCATATAAGGCATTTTCCGGGACAGTGCCGGGCAAGCCGACAATGATCATGCCCTGATGAAGCATAGGGGTGATTAAGTTCAGCATGGTAGCCTCGAGTCCGCCATGTACGGTGGCCGTGGTACAGAACACCGCCCCCACTTTATTGATCAGCGCACCTTCCGCCCATAGATACCCAAGTTTATCGATCCATGTTTTCAAACTCGAACTGATGGTTCCGAAATGACCGGGACAGCCCCAAATGATCGCATCCATTTCCTGAAGCTTATAAACATCCGCCTCGTTTACATGGTCAATGAGAACCTCAGCCCCAGGAACCGCAGCGGCTCCTTGAGCTATTGATTCGGCAAGTGCTTTCGTATGGTTACCTTCACTGTCGTAAACAACATAGATCTTCATTTTAAATCCTCCATTCAATTAAACCGATTTTTTTACTGGCGAAGGAAGCAAAGGTACATCCAAAGGTTCTTGTTTAGCTTGTTTCATTGCTTTATCCTTCCGAACGTCGCGCAAAAATAGTGAGAGAACGATGCCGGCAATTGCGAAGCCTGTTGCCCAAAAGAATGCATCATTGATTCCCATCACATTTGCTTGACCCTGGATTTGAGAAGAAATCAGCGACATGGCAGTTTCCTGTGCCTGTTCACTAGTTTGATTCATCGAAGTCATGATGGATTGAACGATAGTTTGGAAATTCTGAACAAAACCGGGATCACTCGTACTCATTTCCGTTCCTAAAGCAGTTCCATGGAAAGAAGCACGGGTTGTATAAATGGTCGTCACGAAGCTCGTACCAATGGCACCGGTCACTTGTTTCAGCGTATTGCTCATTGCCGTACCATGTGTATTCAAATGCTTAGGCAGTTGATTCATCCCAGCAGTCATGATCGGCATCATCAGTAAAGACATTCCAAGTGCGCGGATGGCATAGATGATGACCAAAGTCGAATAGGTTGTTTCCGTAGTCAATTTAGCGAATTCGAAGGTTGTGACGGCAGTGATCGCCAACCCAATCAGTGCTAATGGACGAGGTCCGATTTTGTCAAATAATGCTCCTGAAATGGGTGACATCACCATCATCACAAGGGCTCCGGGTAGCATCAACAGGCCGGATTGAACTGGTGTGAAGCCTCTTAAAGTCTGCAAATATATAGGCAATAAGAATATCCCGGTAAACATGGCCACTGTGACGATTGCAGAAATGATATTGGATAATACGAACATGTCATACTTAAATACACGGAAGTCGAGCATGGGTGTTTCCGATTTTAGCTGTTGAACCACAAAAAGCGTCAAAAGGATCAGCCCAATGATGATCGTTCCCAGAACGATTGGATCCGTCCAGCTTTTGGAACCTGCTTCACTGACACCGTATAGTAATGATGCAACACCTAGCAAGGATAGAGAGGCACCAAGCAAATCCAATTTGATTTTCTTTGGTTCCGCTACATTACGCATACTTAAAAAGGCGAGTGTCATGACGATCATGCCTAATGGCACCATTGCGTAGAACATGACCCGCCAGCTATATTCCTGAATGACCCAACCTGATAAAGTCGGGCCGATTGCAGGGGCAAACATAATGGCAAGTCCAAAGATCCCCATACCTTTCCCGCGCATTTCCGGAGGGAAGATGAAAAGAATGATCGTCATGACCAAGGGCTGCAGGATTCCGCCGCCAGCGGCCTGAATCAGCCGGCCTGTAAGGATGACGGGGAAATTTGGTGCGATGCCGCAGATGAATGTCCCGACGGTGAATAGAAACATGGCAGCCAGGAATAAAATGCGCGTGCCAAACCGTTCTATTAAAAAAGCGGAAAGTGGAATCAAGGCTCCATTCACGAGCATGAATCCAGTTGATAACCATTGAATCGTAGTCGCGGCTACATTGAATTCTGCCATCATCCTAGGCATGGCGACACTAAGCAGGGTTTGATTCAAAATGACCATGAACAAACCTAGCATTAGGATAATTAACATGGGGGCAAACTGTTTCATTCCCTTGTTTTCATTTACTGTGATGGTTTGAGAAGCCATTTAAAGAAAAGCCTCCTTTCTGTATAACTGTGTAGCCGGTTTATTTAGTCGAAATTTTCACTTCTGCGTTCATTCCAGGCAGAACTTTATCGGATGGTGCTTTGATGGAAATTTTCACTGGTACTTTTTGAGTGACTTTCGTATAGTTTCCGCTGCTGTTTTGATTGCCCATCACTGAAAAGACAGACGTTGTAGCATAACCGATCTGTTCCAATGTACCTTCGAAGACCGTATCGGGATCTCCATCGATGATAATATCGACGCTGTCACCTTTTTCGATATCCTTCAATTTATTTTCTTCAATATTAGCCGTTATGGACAGATCTTCCATATTGATGGTTTGAGCTAGCGTTTGACCTGCTTGAACAAGCTGCTCATCATGCACTTGTGTTTTAACGATCGTACCTTGTGCTGCGGTTTTTACCGCTTCTTTACCGTCTAAGGTAGTTACATTGGCAACTTTGTCATCCTTACTTACACTGTCTCCTTCGTGTAAGTCCCAATCTGCTAGTTTACCGGCAGCGGGGGCAACGATGGTATATAGCTCACCTGACACTTTCGCTTCATCCGTTTTAATGAAATTCGTGCTTTCATAATAGTAATAAGCCCCACCGGCCAATGCCGCTATTATAATAATCAAACCAATGACATTGATTAAAACTAAACGTCCTCTATTCACTTGTTTCGCCTCCAAAAATATATTGATGATGTGTTCCTTTTTTTTGATTTACGTTCATTAGCTAGAAATGACATCGCCTCCTATTCTAAATGTTATTTATTAATTTTAATAAATATTAATTTTTATAAGTATTAATATTATTAAGTAAAGAGTTTACCAGTTTAATTATTTTTTGTCATGTAATTTATTCGGAATAATGGTGGGAAATAAATACAGTGAAATAGTAAAAATTTGAATTTTTTTTAGTTTTAAGGATATATGGAAAGTAAAGTTGACATTGGAATGCCATTTAATTAAATTTAAGAGGTAGGATTGTCCTATATAAGGAGTGAGAAGGCTGGAATTTAAATGGGAAGTAACTAATAGTATAGAGATGCAGATTTTTCGGATTAGGAAGAAGCTTAGGGCCATCGTAGCAAAAAATCTTCAGCCTTATGGATTAACATCGCCTCAGTTTTTCATTTTATTGATATTGAAAAAAGAGGGGTCGATTAAATCGACCCAGCTGGCTGACTTCTTAACCGTAAAGCCAAGTGCGATTACCGTCTTTGTAGATAAGTTGGTCGAAATGGATTATGTGAAACGGCAGCCCTCTGATAAGGATCGCAGGGTCATCAACCTTGAATTGAAAGAGGCTGGGGAAGCGATTTTGGGGAGAGTCCTTGCGGATCATAACAAATTGATGGGCAAGAACTTCAATTCATTCTCGGAAGACGAGCTTCAGGATCTTTTGAAGAAATTGGATACGATTGAAAAGGCTGCTGATAAGAACCTTTTGGATGATTGAATGAGGGCATGCTCTAAATAGAGACGAAAAAAAGACGGTTCCCGGGAACCGTCTCAGACTGTAGACAAACTCGATGAAAATCGAGTTTGTCTATTTTTATGGCTTGTACAATTTGGACGTTGATTTCCACTCCAGGCACTCGCTTTCCGCGGGCGGTCGGGGAGCCTCCTCGGCTTTCGCCTGCGGGGTCTCCCCTAGACGCGCTTTTCCCGCAGGAGTCTCGTACCTTCCGTTCCAATCAACTTTGTCTTACCTTTTAGATAGAACACTTTTGCCTGGAGTCATGTTTGTTTTAAAATAGAAGTATTAAAACTTGAGGTGATGAGGATGCTTTCTAAACATGATTCTATTCAGCGAGATCAACTTGAAATGATTACTTTAGATCAACTGGTACCACCGAACCATTTGGTTCGTAAAATGGAGGCTGCCATTGACTTCACTTTCATTTATGACTTGGTGAAAGATATGTATTCAGAGGTAGGACGCCCAAGTATTGATCCAGTTATTTTAGTTAAACTGACTTTCATTCAATATACCTTCGGTATTCGTTCCATGCGTAAAACGATTGAAGAAGTTGAAACCAATATGGCTTACCGTTGGTTCTTAGGCTATGGTTTCCATGATAAAGTACCTCATTTCTCTACGTTCGGGAAAAATTATGAGCGACGCTTCAAAGATACAGATCTGTTTGAACAGATTTTCTATCGCATTTTAATGACAGCTGCTAATAAAAAGTTAATAAGTGCTGAACACGTTTTCGTGGATTCCACACATGTGAAAGCCAGTGCGAATAAACGGAAATTTGAAAAGAAAATCGTTCGTAAAGAAACACGAGCGTATCAAGGACGTCTTCAAGAAGAAATCAATCAAGATCGTGAAAACCATGGAAAAAAGCCTTTTCCACCAGATAAATTTGATAAAGAAGAGACCAAAGAGATTAAAGAAAGTACAACGGATTCTGAGAGTGGCTACTATGTGAAAGATGAACGAACAAAACAGTTTGCCTATTCATTCCACGCGGCCGCAGACCGCAACGGTTTTGTATTGGGAACGATTGTAACACCTGGAAATACACATGACAGTCAGATCTTAGAGCCACTAGTTGAACAAGTGATTGAGAAAGTTGGAAAACCGGAAGCCGTTGCCGCAGATGCAGCTTATAAAACACCAGCGATTACAAGCTACCTATTTAACAAAGAAATCATACCGGCTTTACCTTATACACGTCCTCGCACCAAAGAAGGATTTTTCCGCAAACAGGACTATGTATACGATGAACATTTTGATTGTTACCTTTGCCCTTCGGGCGAAACTTTAAAGTACTCAACAACAAATAAAGAGGGCTATCGCGAGTACAAATCGCCAAAACAAATTTGTACAACATGCTCATTTTTATCTCGGTGTACAGAAAGCAAAGACTGTCAAAAAGTGGTGACACGGCATATCTGGCAAACACATGTGGAAGAAGCAGATCATCTGCGTCATCATCAAGATGTAAAACCTATATATGCAAAACGTAAAGAAACGATTGAGCGTGTATTCGCAGATGCAAAAGAAAAGCATGGTATGCGTTGGACTACTTTAAGGGGACTTAAAAAATTGTCGATGCAGGCGATGCTTACTTTCGCTGCCATTAATTTAAAGAAGATGGCCAATTGGACATGGCAAGGTCCAAAAATGGCCTAACATAGTGGGCTCGTAGAGCCCCAATCTCTAAACTTTAGGCGAAAATTCAAAGGGAATTTCAAAAGGGGTTCAGAATTTTTTAATTCCGAACCCCTTTTGTCGACAAACTGAGACGGTTCCCGGGAACCGTCTTTTTTTAATCTTCTTCATACTGGACAGATATTTCGTTATCTTCCTTATGGAAGGACTGGAAGCTGACGATCAGCTTTTCAAGGTGTTCCAATTGTTCGTCATATTCTATGACTGCAGAAATCAATGGAACAAGGCGGGCAGAGAGGTGGCCTAGGTTATCATGCATTTCGTCCACTTGATTCTGCTGTTCGAAAAAATGGGCGAGCAGCTCTTTACGACTTAAACAATCCTGGTCCCAATCTTCAATCTCCTCGATTGACTTGATTTTTTCGATATGCAGTAATATCAACTGCTCATGCTTGCGAATCAAGGAATCAAGCTGCTGTAGGATGCTCCGTTGGAAATCTTCAGGCATTTGATATACTTCATTCTCGAATTTATGGATTCTCTTCAAGGTTTCAAACGCTTTTTTCGTCGTTATGATCATTTGCCGATAAACGACAAGCTTTCGTGCTTTAGCAACACTGTTCTTCTTGAAATATTCCCGTTCCTCTTTGTACATGGAATAGATATGTTCCAAATCGAGCAACTCCGCCTTCAATCGGCTGATGTCCTTTTTCAATAAAGTGTGTTCTGTAGCATGTCTTGTGCTGATTCTGATCCATTTCAAGATGTCTTCCGTTACATCTGTAATGCGTGTATAAAGCTTTGCTTCGTACTTTGGAGGAATGAAAACAAGATTCACGATAAACGAAGAAACGATTCCAAGCAAAACGGATGAGAGACGAATAAAGGCAAAATTAAGGAATTCCCCGTCCTGGCTTTCCATGATGGCAATGACCGTCACGATGGAAAGGACAATCGTTTTATCCATTTTCAGTTTTAAATTGATGGTTATGACAACCATTACGGCAAGACCGATCATAAAAATATCATTTCCGAACAACAAAACGAAGGAGACAGCAACCAATGCGCCAATGATATTTCCTTGAATTTGCTCCAATACCGTTTGATATGAACGGTAAATGGTCGGCTGTATTGCAAAAATTGCAGCAATCCCAGAAAGGACAGGAGCAGGAAGGTTAAGCAGTTCCGATAGGTAAAGCGCTAAAACAATTGCTATTCCTGTTTTGAGAATGCGGGCACCAAACTTCATATATGGGTTAATCCTTTCTTTGTGTTGTAATGGATCTGGCGAGAAAAGGCTCTATTAATATATAGGCCTTTGCTTAAAGTTGTATTCTAACTTATTTGCTAGTACTTTACACTAAAATAAGATGATGTAAACAAAAAGTAATATACAGGATTTTCCTAAGAGTTACAATAGTTAAAATCAAGTTTAATATATAAAGAAACGATAGGCAATTTCTTGATTGCTTTCAACATTGTTTTTCAAGCGTTTGAAGACGAGCCCAGAGGTATATGACGGGAAAAGGCTGATGCTCGAATTGAAGAGCATCAGCCTTTTTTAATATATATTTTCGGCATCACTCCGTGGATACAGCAGGATCCGCCTGTTCTTTAACTGGAACGACCTGAAGGAAGTGCTCTCCAGGATTCTGAAGCAGTGTCTCTAAAGAGGCCGCTTCTTCGGTTTGGCCATGATCTTTCAAAAGGGCCGTATATTTGCCAAGGAGTTCGGCCACATCCTGCAGGCCTTTTGCAGATAGGGACTCAATGGAAATCTTTGCCCCTTTCGCAACCCGTTTCTTAATGACCTCTTTGGTTAATCCAGATTCAGGCTGTTGCCGTAAATAAACGACACCGCCTGTCATCCCTGCGCAAATCCATGGACCGGGATCACCAAGAACTAAACCTCTTCCATTTGTCATGTATTCAAAAGCGAATCCCTTAATATTGGATGTTACCGCAATATTACCGTTTTCCTTTTTAGGAAGCGGTTGTTTCAATAATCCGCCAATGATCATATCCGCACCGGAAAGCCGGATTCCCGCCCTGGCATCGGCATCTCCCTGGGCAATGAGGAGACCATGCTGTGCACCGTAACCAAAGCCCTTACCGACAGAGCCATTGTAAAACTTCCCATCTTTTCCTGGAGATTTAAAGATGGCAATGTTACCGCCAATCGATGTTTTGCCGATACCATCCTGGGCACCGCCATTCACGCTGATTGAAATTCCCTCCGTATTGTATGCCCCAAGTCCATTACCCGGAATGGAACCATCCTGGTAGGATAGGTGAACGGGAGGAAGTTTTTTGTATGATCCATCCAATCTGCCCCTAACGCGGTGACAGGAGACCCTGCTGCCGAGTACACGCTGCTCGGAAGTGATCGAGCTATAGCTGCGGGATTGCTGCAGGTCATCTACATGCGAATCAAGATATTCGGCGCCAACGGCTACCTGCATGGAGCCTTCATTCAAATATGCCGCCGCTTCCTTATGCGAGAACGGTGTTATATCCAGATTTTTTAATAAATAGGTTAAATCCAATGATTGTTGACCTTTAACTTGCTGCAGCAAATCAGAACGCCCGACGATATCCTGAAGATTCTTCACCCCAAGTGACCCGGTCAAAGATTTGAGTTCTTTTGCAAATGCACTGAACATATTCGTTAACCCCTGAACGGCTAAATCAAATTTACGTGGAACAAAACGGCGCAGCCCGTGTTCTTTCGCCTGAGCTTCCGATTCAATTTGGGTGGCGATGCCCACATGGCAAGTATCAAGGTGACATCCGCGGCACGTTGTGCAGCCGACTGCAATCATCGAAAGGGTCCCAAAGCCTACACGATTTGCCCCAAGCAGCATCACCTTCAAAACATCCAGCGAGCTTTTTAACCCACCGTCAGCCCAAATTTCAACGTTCTGCCGGATACCTGATTCAAGCAGTGCATTATGGGCCGCTTTCACACCGATCTCAACCGGTAGGCCGACATGTGAGAGTGCATGGATCCTGGCAGCACCCGTTCCGCCATCAAAACCGGAAAGCGTTATGATATCGGCCCCGGCTTTTGCGACACCGACAGCAATCGTACCGATGTTTGGAACGACTGGTACTTTGACGGCAACTTTTGCCTTGTCATTTGCCGTTTTTAGCTCATGGATCATTTGGGCCAAATCTTCAATTGAGTATATATCATGGTTATTGGAAGGGGAGATCAAATCGGAACCGATTGTTGCATTTCGGGCTTCTGCGATTTTCGCTGTGACCTTGGAACCGGGAAGGTGACCGCCTTCACCGGGTTTTGCCCCTTGACCAATTTTAATTTCCAATAGATTTGAAGAGTTCAGGAGTTCTGCATTGACACCGAAACGTCCGGAAGCGATTTGCTGTCCGCGGGATTTCGGGTACTTGCCCAGCATATCCTTTATTTCCCCGCCTTCGCCATTCATGCTAATCATGCCTAGCCTCTCGGCAGCTTCTGCATAGGCCCGGAAAGCAATCTCATTTTGTGATCCAAAGGACATGGAGGCTATGACGAACGGCAATTCCTGTTCACCGACCGAAAGGCTGACTTCTTCAGAAGGGACGGAAGCATCTGAAGTTTTTAATGATGTCAAGTGGCGGATCGTCGTCGGATTGGATTCTTCCTGTTCAGTGATCTTTTCGCGATAAGCATCGTAGTCCCCGGTTGAAGCAACTTCCCCGATGGATTTCCAGATTCTAGGGAACAGATGGAAGGTCTTGCCCATCCGTTCTTTTTCATTGCCGTAATCCTCTGCACGCTGGATGGCATCTGCCTTGATTTTATCAAAATTATAGTCCAGATCATTGGATCCGAAAAAATTAGCCACATTTAGATATTTCGCAATTTCCTCATGTAAACCAATGCTTGAGAAAAGTCTTCCATAGCCGCGCAGCTCATGAATGCCAATGGTGGAGATGACTTTCTCAAGCCCTTTCGTCAAGGAGTTATATAGATTGGTAACCCCCTTATGGTCATCTGAAGATAAGGAAAGGAACATATAATAGGGGCTGATTAAGTTGGCCCCAAGACCATAAGAAACGATGATATCATGCAGTGACCTTAGCGATGCTGAACGTAAAAGGATGGAACAATCACGACGCTTGCCTGTACGGACCAACGCTTGGTCGACGGCTGAAGTGACCAGGTGTGGATCAAGCCAAAGGTTGCCGTTTTGATGGGCAAGGGCATCATCCAGAACGAGCAGCGTTTTTCCTTCATCCACAGCATTGACACTTTCATCCGTAATCCTGGCCAGGGCATCCGTGATGTTTTCATCCTCTTTGAATGTGCTTGAAATGATGTGCACGAGTTTTTGATCTTGGTTATATTTAATGAACTGGTCGTAGCTTGGCTGCGATACGATGGATGAGCACTCATAACCCGTTGATCCTTCGATCAATAAGGGAGTCAGCAGCTCCGTCACCTTTCCTGCCTTATTCGCTTCGAATAGGGAAGGGCGCTTTCCTATGATCGTCCTTGTTGAGAAGTGCTCGGTTTCCCGGTCCCGGTCGATCGCCGGGTTGGTTACAACGGCCACGCTTTCCTTGATGAAATCAGCAATGTTGGTCCGTTGGGGATTAAGTGCTGCCAGCGGCGCATCATGACCAAGTGAACGAATGGGCTCAGCGCCTTTTTCGGCCATCTGCTCCACTAATTGGACATGCTCCCTTTCCCACCCAAAGGCTTTATACTGACCATTATGAATGGCTTGCGTGTTTGTCATGGAGACAACCTTTTCAAAAGCCTGGGGCTGTAAGCGGACTCGGTCATTGGAAAGGACGAAACGATCATTGAATAGTTCAAACACTTTATCCTGGTAATCCTTGTATGTGTACAATTCAATTCGGTCGCCGTTCCATTTCAACCCGATTTTCTCCCCTGGACCCATCGGCTTCGGATCTCCGGTATATTCACTGGAAGGGATGATTCCTGGTTCGGAAGTGAACATATAGGATGATTCCGTTTCAATATTCCATAACGGGCGCAAGCCTAGAGAGTCGACAGAGAATACGGCTTCATCGCCGAAACGGGAGATGATGCCTGCCGGACCTTGTGCAAAATGACCCCATGCTTCCCTTAAATACGTATATAAGTCTTGTAAGTGCTCGGGATATTCCTTGATTTCGTTGATGATTGGCGGAAACATAAGATCGACAGCTTCAAATAAAGAGTAGCCATGACGGCAGATGAAAGTTTCGATCGTCTTGTTTAAATCCTGAGAGTCGCTTCCATCTTTAGCGATGGGAACTCCGATCATTTTCGCTTCATCACGCAATTTGGCGATGGTATTGATTTCGCCATTATGACCAAGCACGCTGAAAGGCTGGACCCGGAAGAAGCTTGATAGAGTATTGGTTGAAAACCGATTATGTCCCAGTGTCATGGTGGAGGCAGCCAAAGGATCGGCAAGATCAAGATAATAGGCAGGGAGCGTATCCCCCGCACCCATCACTTTGTATACCGCATGATGCTGGCTTAAAGAGGCAACATGGATGAAATCGCTTTTTTCGATGTCGGAAGTCAGCTCAAAAAGAACATTTGAAAGCTCCTGGTTGTTATTGATGGTTGAGGAACAGGCAAATTGCCAGAACACTGGGTCTTCTTGAATGGCAATCGGTCCCAATGCCTCGGAACGGTAGGCTTTATCCGTTTCGAATATCAATGAGAGACCATGTTGGAGCAGTTTCTCCTTAACTTCGATCTTTAAGTCGTTCGCTTCTGTTTTTTTGCTTAGAAATAAGTGGCCGACTATGAAGGTATCTTGATCGACGATGCCTGAATCGACATTTGCCGCTTCAAGTTTCTTTTTCCAAAGAGCCCGGGGAATATCGATATGGATGCCGGCGCCATCGCCCTCACCATTGATGAAGCCGCAGCGATGGTTCATTTTAACCAGGGCGTCGATACAGGCAAAGATGTTTTCGTTAGTAGGGATCTTCTTTTTTTCGATGCAGGAAACGATTCCGCAGGCATCATGTTCTTCCTTGTGAAATTCATTGAATGTAGCAGGTGTCCATTGTTGGGCCATATTTGTGGCTTGAATAAGGTTATCCTTATTCTCTGCCTTTCACCTCCTGTAGCATGTGTTTAATGGGGGAAATATTAGTAAACCCGAACAATAGTCCAAGTTTTGATAGATTGAAAGAAAGTGTATAAATGTATCCATATCATATCATTTAAATATTCAGAAATCAATTTTTTATACAATGGGATGGATGCTGTGATTGATGGGATTTTTGTGAGGATTGGCTTCAAATACTAATATTAAAGATTTATTACAGGGAAATAAGAAACCCTCAAGATAGATGTACATCCTGAGGGTGTATAAAAAATGCATAATTATGCTGATTCGATTTATTATATTAGGTTTTTGAATGCATGTTCAACCGCTTTTAGAGTATAAGCGATATCATCATCCGTGTGAGCGATTGTCAAGAACCAGGCTTCGTATTTGGACGGTGCCAAATTGATTCCCTGATTGAGCATGAGTTTGAAGAACTTGGCGAACATTTCGCCATCCGTATTTTCCGCCTGCTCATAGTTTTCAATTTTTTCTGTCGTGAAATAAATCGTCAATGCCCCTTTAAGGCGGTTGATGGTGATCGGAACATTATATTGGCCAGCCGCTTTCAGGATACCTTCTTCAAGGATTTTCCCCAGGCGGTCAAGCTCTTCGTAAAGCCCCTCTTCTCTAAGTACTTCTAAGCAAGCTATCCCGGAAAGCATGGAAGCCGGATTTCCTGCCATCGTACCAGCTTGGTAGGCTGGTCCCAGAGGTGCGACAGAATCCATGATCTCTTTTTTACCGCCATAGGCACCAATGGGAAGCCCGCCCCCGATGATTTTTCCGAGCGCGGTCAAATCGGGTTGAATTCCCAAGTAGTCCTGTGCCCCTCCATACATGAATCGGAACGCTGTGATGACCTCGTCGAAAATGACGAGTGATCCGGCTTCGTGAGATAATGAAATGACTTCTTCCAGGAAGCCGGGACTTGGTTCCACGATTCCAAAGTTGCCGACGATCGGTTCTACCAACACGCCTGCAATTTCATTGCCCCATTTATCAAGTGCTTCTTTAAATGAACCGATATCATTGAAAGGTACCGTGATGACTTCTTGTGCAATGCTTTTTGGAACGCCTGCAGAGTCCGGTGTACCTAGAGTGGACGGGCCGGAACCTGCAGCGACGAGAACAAGGTCGGAGTGTCCATGGTAACAGCCTGCAAATTTGATGATCTTATCGCGCCCTGTGTAAGCACGGGCAACACGGATGGTGGACATGACTGATTCGGTGCCTGAATTGGTGAAGCGGACTTTATCCATGGAAGGTATGGCTTCTTTCAGCATTTTGGCAAATTTGACTTCATGTTTTGTCGGAGTGCCGTATAAAACGCCGGATTCCGCTGCTTTAACGATAGCCTCCGTAATATGTGGATGCGCATGCCCTGTGATGATCGGGCCATATGCAGCTAAATAATCGATATATTTATTGCCATCAACATCCCAGAAATAAGCCCCTTTGGCATGATCCATCGCAACTGGCGAACCGCCGCCTACAGCTTTGTAAGAACGGGATGGGCTGTTAACCCCGCCAACGATATGTTCCAATGCCTCTTTATGTAAAAGCTCCGAATTTCTAAAATCCAATCTTAAAACCTCCTATAAATATAAACATATTTCCCCTTAATCATAGCACTTTTCTCTCCGGAAATCTGGGGTGGAAGGCTAGGAAATGTGATTCGTACCCTGGTGGAAACGCAACACCCCCAGAAGAATCAGGATTCCGGGCCAACATCTTTTTTGGGGGATCCCAAAACTCCTGTTATGAAAGTAAGGATGGCCAAGATGGTGTCAGGATTTTCGATGTCGAAGGATTGGCGATTCATTTCGCCCTGGGCTTGGTAATAGATTAGCTGCCCGGTTCCTTTCTCTTCATTAATGCGAAGGTGGAAACTGATGGGTGTGCTTTCGATCGACCCGCTGGAATCCCTTTGGATGACCTGGCATAATAATTCACCGTACTCATCTTCATAAAGGAAGTCGTATCGAAGGTCGAAAACGACCTTTTCAATTTGGGATAGTAATAATTTTTTGATATTCATAGCATACTCGTCTCCTTTATATATGTATCTGGTACAACGGCCATTTCCTCCCTGAAAATGGTAGATGGCATCCAAGCATTTTAATTGTCTAAAAAGGTTGGTTTGGATAAACTAATTCATTAGGACAAGAGATTACGGAGGATGTAACAGGATGAGTGATGCAATTCAAGTGAAACAGCTTCGGAAGGAATTTAAGTCGGCATCAAGCCGTTCAGGGCTAAAGGGTGCCTTCCGGGATTTACTTACCAGAAATTATAAGGTCGTCCCTGCCGTCAATGATATCAATTTTACTGTAAAAAAGGGTGAGATGGTAGCTTATATCGGGGAAAATGGTGCAGGGAAATCGACCACGATCAAAATGCTGACAGGTATTTTGGAACCGACAGCAGGCGAAATCACGGTCAATGGCATGAATCCACATAAAGAGAGGGAAAAGTTCACTCAGACTATCGGAGTCGTATTCGGTCAGCGCTCACAGCTTTGGTGGGATATTGCAGTTCAAGAATCGTTTAGGCTGCTAAAAAAGGTCTATAAGGTAACGGATGAACAATATAACGATCATATGGAACATGTCATCAAGACGCTTGATATCGGTCCTTTGCTGGACAAACCAGTGCGTAAACTATCGCTTGGTCAGCGAATGCGCTGCGAACTTGCGGCAGCCTTGATCCATAATCCGCCTTTGCTGTTCCTGGATGAGCCGACAATTGGACTTGATGTGCTCGTGAAAATGAAGATTCGTGAATTCCTGAAAGAAATCAATGAGAAATATAATACGACAATCCTTTTGACCACCCATGATTTGGGGGACATTGAAGCATTATGTGAGCGTGTAATCATGCTTGATGAAGGGCAAATCATCTATGATGGGGAATTGCAGAGTTTGAAAGATAACTGGGCTGAGGAAAAACAGATCCATTTTCAATTCATCGAGCCGATCGCATTGAAGGAATTACAATCATTAGCGCTCCCATTTACCGCTAACTGGGTTTATGATGAGAAAAGTCAAACTTACATTGCCTTGTTGAAAGAAGAAGGTGATCATATTTCACAGCTTGTTTCAGCTGTCGTATCTCATTTTAAAATAAAAGACATCAAAATACATGAAACGTCCATTGAAGAGATCGTTCGCAATATTTACGAAGAAGGCACTGTCTGACTCTCTTATCATTAAGAAACAACGTGTCTATCAAGAAGGGGGAGGGCCATGGGGAAGTATCTTGCCATGATCCGCATGCGTTTTTTAATGATGCTTGCGTATCGAACGGATTATTATACTGGCATTTTAATTTATAGCATTAATATCGGTGCTTATTATTTCTTATGGAATGCGATATATGGAGAAAAAAGCTCCATCGAAGGACTTTCAAGCATGCAGATGACAACCTATGTCGCAGTTGCATGGATGGCGCGCGCTTTTTATTTCAATAATATTGACCGCGAAATCGCCACTGAGATTAAAGACGGCAAGGTTGCCATTGAGATGATCCGGCCTTATAACTATTTAGGCATGAAAACGATGCAAGGACTTGGGGAAGGGATATTCCGTTTCTTCTTCTTCTCGATTCCGGGGATGCTGCTGGTAGCTTTCATTTTTCCTATCGAATTGCCGCATGAGCCGGTTACGTGGGGGATGTTCGGCATTTCCTTGCTGTTCAGCTTCATCATCAATACACAAATTAACTTATTGACGGGAATCACTACCTTTTTCTTATATAATAATGCCGGATTAATCCGCGCTAAAAGGGTTATCATTGATTTATTTTCCGGTCTGCTGCTGCCCATCAGTTTCTACCCGATATGGGCGCAGGAAGTGATGAAATATTTACCCTTTCAAGGGATCAGCTATGTACCAAGCATGATTTTTACGAACGGTTACAGTTCAGGCGAAATTGGCATGGCGCTTTTACAGCAGTTAATTTGGTGCATCATTCTCATAATACCGATTCAGCTTTTATGGATAGTCGCAAAAAAACAGCTGATTATTCAAGGAGGTTGACGGGATGTTTTATGTATCGATGTTTTTTCAATATGTGAGTCAATATATGAAAACAAGATTGCAATACAGAGCGGATTTCTTCATGGAAATCCTATCTGACCTGCTCAATCAGGTCGTGAATCTGGTATTTATCTTAGTCGTTTTTGGACATACCCAATTTTTAAGCGGCTGGAGCCGTGAAGAAATTATATTCATTTATGGGTTTTTCCTTATCCCATTCGCCCTTTTTTCAGCCTTTTTCAACATCTGGGACTTTAATGACCGCTATATCGTCAAAGGTGAAATGGACCGGATATTAACAAGACCGATCCATAGCCTGTTTCAAGTCATTTTAGAAAGAATCGAGCTTGAAGCGTTATTTGGTGTTGTGACCGGTTTGATCATCATATTCTATTCGGGGATTTCATTGGATTTGCAGCTTGCGTGGTATGACCCGATTCTTTTCATCATTTTTGCAATAGGTGGGGCCCTTGCCTATGCAGCCATATTCGTTGCGATAGCAAGCATTGGGTTCTGGTCGGATGCGAAAACATCCATCATGCCAATGATGTACAATATCGGGAACTACGGGCGCTATCCTGTTGATATTTATAATAAGGTCATCCGTTTTGTCCTTACATGGGTGCTGCCATTCGCGTTTGTCGGTGTCTATCCGGCATCTTATTTCCTAAGAAAAGAAGAGTGGTATGTTTATGCATTTGCCACACCTGTAATTGGGGTTGCCTTTTTCGTGATATCCGTTTTCATATGGAATCAGGGAGTGAAGAGGTACCGCGGGGCAGGGAACTGAAAGAACCCCTTCAACAGCATTCATGTTGAAGGGGTTTTTGTTTAGTTCCTTTTTTTCTTTCTTTCGATATATCTAGCTTTGGCTTGAACATATTGCTGTTTTTCCTCTTCCGTTTCCGGAATGACCTGAGGGACGTTTGTCGGCTTACCTTCTTCATCAATGGCCAGCATCGTTAAAAAAGCGCGTGCCGTTAGCTGTTTTTCACCTGTTAATAGGTTCTCACGTTCCACTTTCACGAATACCTCCATTGATGTGCGATGAGCACAGGTGACATAAGCTTCAAGGTTGATCGCGTCCCCTGTTTTGATGGGAGCCAAAAAATCAAAAGAGTCGCTTGAAGCAGTCACAACGGGTTTTCGACAATGGCGCATAGCGGAAATGCAAGCTATTTTATCTACATAGGCCATTACTTTTCCGCCAAAGATGGTATTATGATGATTTGTATCCGGTGGAAAAACAAGGTCGGTTAAAAAAGTCCGTGACTGCCGTGTTGGATGGGCAACGTTCTTCTCAATCATTTGCCTGTTGGTTTACTAAAAGGTTTTCACGGACGATTTTTGCTGCTTCGACCATGTTTTTCAGGGAAGCGACGGTTTCCGGGATACCCCTTGTTTTCAGGCCGCAGTCGGGATTGATCCAAAACTGGTCTTTATCCAATACCTTTATGCCCCGTTCAATCATATCGACCATTTCTTCCACTGCCGGCACACGCGGGCTGTGAATATCATACACCCCCAGGCCAATGCCTTTTTCATATGTTTTTTCCTCGAATGCGGAAGCGAGCTCCCCATGACTGCGGGATGTTTCGATGGAAATTACATCGGCATCGAGGGAGGAGATGACGTCCATGAAACTGTTGAAGTCGCAATAGCACATATGCGTGTGAATTTGGGTTGTATCCTCCACGCTTGATGTGGATATCAAGAATGAATTCACTGCCCAGTTCAAATACTCGTCGCGATCGCTTTTTTTCAATGGCAGACCTTCTCTAAGTGCAGGTTCATCAACCTGAATCATTTTAATTCCAGCAGATTCCAAGGCAATGATTTCTTTTTCCAAAGCGAGCGCCAGCTGATAGCAAACATTCTCCCTGGAAATATCATCACGGACAAATGACCAGTTCAAAATCGTAACAGGACCTGTCAGCATTCCCTTCACCGTCTTCTTCGTCAGTGATTGTGCGTATACACTTTCCTTGACTGTCATCGGTTCGATGAAATGGATGTCGCCGTAGATGACTGGAGGTTTCACACAGCGGGATCCATAGGATTGTACCCAACCCTTTTCTAAAAAGACGAATCCGCCGAATTTATGGCCGAAGTATTCAACCATATCCGTCCGTTCGAATTCCCCGTGAACGAGAACATCCAAACCGATTTCTTCTTGGACTTCGATCCACCTAACGATTTCTTCGTTAACGTATGTTTCATATTGCTGGGCTGTCCATTCTCCTCTATTGAATTTCCCGCGTGCTTGTTTAACTTCAAATGTCTGCGGAAAGCTGCCGATCGTAGTCGAAGGGAGAAAAGGCAATTTGAAAAATTCCTGTTGTTTTTGGTAACGGTCTTTAAATGGAAGCTGACGGCCGGCGGTCCTGGTTTTAACCTTTTCGACATTGGATTGTACAGACCCGTGATTTCGGACATTTGAATTGGCTAACGTTTGAATCGTAAATTTATTGGCATCGACTTTTTCGGCGATTGCTTCAATGCCTTGATTATTCCCTTTGACCAAAAGTGTGATTTCCTCAAGTTTCTCATCAGCGAAAGCAAGGGCCTCTTTCACTTCTTTTGAAAGGGCGGTTTCATTACGAACGGTCACCGGGACATGAAGCAGGGAACAAGAGGGCTGTAGCCAGATTTGGTCCTCGGCTACCTGTTTCTTAAGTGTCTCGATCAATTCGATTTTTTGGGATAAATCAGATAGCCAAATGTTTTTTCCGTCAATCACACCCGCTGCAAGCACTTTGTCCTTCGGGAAACCGAATGCCTCAAGGTTACTTAAATTCCTCCCTTTATCATGTACAAAATCAAGACCGATCCCTTGGACTTGTAATTCGATGACTTCTTGGTAATGTTCCACCGCATCAAAGTATGTTTGTAGCATGATGTTCAGGTTTGGTGCTGCTTCATTCAGTTTTTCATAGAGGTAAGTAACGGTTTGCATATCATCCTTGGAAATGGATGAAACAAGGGAAGGTTCGTCCATTTGAACCCACTTCACGCCTTCTTGCTCCAACTCCCGCAGGATTTGCGTATATAGGGGAAGCAGGCTCAGGATGATGCCAGGGATTTCTTGTTTATTGAAGCCTTTTGAAAGGGAGAGGAAAGTATAAGGTCCGATCAAAACGGGCTTCGTTTCGATCCCTAGCTTTTCCTTGGCTTCCCGATATGCTGTAAGTGGTTTATTTTCTGTTAAAGTAAGCTGTGCCAGTTTTAATTCAGGGACAATATAGTGATAGTTCGTATTGAACCATTTCGTCATTTCGGAAGCGACTTCATCATTGTTTCCGCGGGCCATTGAATAATAAACGGAAAGGGGGACGCTTCCGCCTTCATATGCTGAATAACGTTCAGGAACAAGACCGAACATGACGGACATATCGAGCATTTGATCATAAAAAGTAAAGTCGTTGACAGGGATGATATCAATGCCTTGTTTCTTCTGTTTTTGTAAGTTGCCTAAACGGATGGCTTTTAGTTGTGACGTAAATTCCGCTTCATCGATTTTACCGGACCAGTAAGCTTCCAATGTACGTTTCCATTCACGATCTTCCCCGATTCGAGGGTAACCCAAACTGCTGCTTTTCAAAATTCCCATCCTCCTACATTCATTTGATCGAACAATAAAAAAGCATTCCTAACCGTCAAAAAAGAAAGTTAGAAATGCTTAAAATAAAGAGGCATGCAAAATGCCCCTTACAATTATAAGGTCCCTAACACCTCCCTATCTCCCGTAGGTTAAAACAGTGTTGTCGAAATAGGCAGGTCTCCTGACTTAGGGAATATCATTAGCGGCTGGCCTTCCCGATCCGTTGATCAGTGGCATATTGATTGACGCTAACATTCCCATTACAGTGGCGGGACCGTGCCGGAATTACACCGGACTTCCCTATTAATCCTAATGAAAATTAGGAACCTATTTCCACATATGAAATTTTGCAAAACCTGCCTTGTTAATTGTTTGCAGGTCAAATATTTATAAAATAAAAATTATTATAAAAATTTAGACAATCTTAACATATCCGACCAAAAGGGTCAACATGGAAAAAAGATTCGGGAAAGTTTCCGTTTAATGAGTTTGTCGGTGATAGGGCTGATTCCTAAAAAAGAATATATTGTTTGGACAGGGAGTATGTATAGAGGGAGTGGCGTTTTGAAATGGGGCGTGGGGGATGACTTTCTACATCTTGATTGCAGGAATCATTTTTTGCATGGTGATGAGCATTCGTACGTTATTTCTTGTTGAGTCGGGAGGAAAGAAGTTTTCTCTTGAGGATATGCTATGGCTTGGCAATTTATATGCGACGATATTAGTTGGATTTGCACTGATATATTTATTATACGAGCTTCAGAATCATTCGGTGATTCTTGATATGGGCAATCGGTTGGATGGGACTTTCTATGAACAATTGAAGACTTCTTTTTATTTTAGTGCGATGACGATGTTTTCTGTAGGGTATGGAGATATAGCCCCGATTGGCATGGGCAGGATGATAGCTACCATTCAGGCCTTCATTGGGTATACACTGCCGGCAGCGTTCGTGATTCGGACGGTGATCGATCTGGAGCAGAAAGATAGGAAGGATAAATGAAAGTTGTGTTTCTTTCGATTATTGGGTACTCTTACCATAATGAAAGAAATGGAGGGTTCAATATGACTGTTAAAATTGGAGAAAAAGCACCTGATTTCAAACTCCCTGCAAACAATGGTGAAATGGTTTCCCTATCGGATTTTAAGGGGAAAAACATTGTTTTATATTTTTACCCAAAAGACATGACGCCAGGTTGCACGACGGAGGCCTGTAATTTCCGGGACCATAATGAGCAATTCGAGGAATTGAACGCGGTAATCCTTGGTATCAGCCCAGATCCAGCGGCACGTCATGAAAAATTCATCGAAAAACATGGATTGCCTTTTCTGCTGCTGGCTGACGAAAATCATGAAGCGGCTGAATCATTTGATGTTTGGCAATTGAAAAAGAACTTCGGCAAGGAGTATATGGGCATTGAACGTTCAACTTTCCTGATTGATAAGGTTGGAAATGTAGTCAAAGAATGGCGTAAAGTAAAGGTTAAAGGCCACGTCGAAGAAGCGCTTGAAACTCTTCGCGAACTCGAAAAATAAGGGATAGGCAGATGAAGGATGAGAGGATAACGAAGCTTGCAGCCAGGCTGATTCATCATTCGATACAATTACAGCCTAAAGAGAGAATCCTCATACGGGGGCATATCAACACGAAACCATTATTGAAAGAGTTGATTGATGAAATATACAGAGTGGGTGCTTATCCATATGTGGAACTCGAGGACGATGAGATAAGCCGCCACCTGTTACTAGGGAATGTGAAGGAGCAGCTTGACACAGCTTCACAATGGGCCTTGAAGAAATATACGGATATCGATGCGGTCATCATCATCACTGGGGAAGAAAACAATGCGGAAATGACTGATGTTCCCATCGAGAGGCACCGTCTTCAAGGGGAGGCCATGAATTCCCCTACACTTTTTTATGTAAACAACCGACGTTGGGTCTTACTTAATTACCCCACCAAGGCATCAGCGCAAAAAGCCGGCATGACCTTCAATAGATACGAAGACTTTCTTTTGAACGTCTGCACAATGGATTACGGGAAAATGGAGGCGGCTTTGAAGCCGTTAAAACAATTGATGCAACGTACTGACAAAGTCAGGATCGTTTCACCAAGGACAGATTTGACCTTTTCCATCAAAGGCATGCCAGCCGTCATATGTGCCGGAAAAAAGAATTTACCGGATGGGGAAGTATTTACGGCACCCATAAAAGATAGTCTCAATGGAAGGATATCCTTCAACACACCCACAACCTATGAAGGAATCACCTTTAGTGACATAGAATTAAACTTCAAAAAGGGGAAAATCATTAAAGCGACTTCCAATCGTGATCCTGAAATGAACCAAATCCTGAATATTGATGAAGGGTCCCGGTTTATAGGGGAGTTCGCTATTGGAATCAATCCATACATATTGGAACCTATGGACGATATTTTGTTCGATGAGAAAATAAGCGGGAGTCTGCATTTGGCTCTTGGGATTGCCTATGATGAAGCGGATAATGGAAACCGGTCATCGATACATTGGGATATGGTCTTGATCCAGCGCCCGGAATATGGGGGCGGTGACATCTATTTCGACGACGTCCTGATCAGAAGGGATGGCTTTTTTGTTTTGCCGGAATTACATGCATTAAACCCAAATTCTTTAAAATAAAGCCTTTTTTAATAAGGGTAAGGCTTTTGTCCAACTCAAAAAGGGGACACCCGAATATGCTTTATTAAGGGAATACCTCCTCAGAGAAAGTTGCGCGGGACACATAGAGCCCGTGTTTTTTTTATGTTAATTAAAAGGGAGAGATAAACATGTTAGTACTTTCGACTGTCATTCCGAATGAAGGTATCCAAACGAAAATGATGAAAGCTTTTCCTGATTTGAACTTCATTTATCAAAAAGGATGGAAGGATGGGCCGCTTCGTGAAGCGGAAATCTTAATTACATATGGTGAAGATTTAACTGAAGAAATCATTGGGAAAGCAGCGAACTTGAAATGGATCATGGTCATGAGTGCAGGGATGGAACTAATGCCATTTAAAGCCATCGAGGAACGAGGCATTATGGTGACCAACGCTAGAGGCATTCATAAAATCCCGATGGCCGAGTATACGATAGGGATGCTTTTGCAATATGAAAAGAAATTGAAGCTGCTTATGAAGAATGAAAAGGAAGAATTATGGGATAGAAAGATTGAAGTCGGGGAATTGAATGGCAAGACTATGCTCGTAATGGGTGTGGGTGCAATTGGAGGGGAAGTGGCTCGACTTGGGAAAGCCTTTGGGATGAAGACGATAGGCATGAACCGGAGCGGGAAACCGGTGGAATCCATCGATCACCTTTATGACCTGGAGCATTTATTGGAAGCCATACCGGGAGCCGATTATATTGTATCCGTCCTGCCAAGTACGGATGAAACGAAGGGCCTTCTGCAAAAAGAACACTTCAAAGCCATGAAAGAATCTGCAGTATTCGTGAATATTGGCCGCGGCGACCTGATTAACGATGAAGTGCTGATCGAAGCCCTGGATGCCGGGGAATTGTCTCATGCCATCTTGGATGTATTTGATCCGGAACCTTTAGGAAAAGGGCATCCGTTTTGGAGGATGGAGAATGTTACAGTCACACCGCATCTTTCAAGTAAAAGCGGAGAATATTTACCAAGGACCTTTTCCATATTCGAAAAAAATATGCGTGAATACCTGAGAGCTGGAAAAGACTTCACCAACGTAATCGACTTATCTAGGGGATACTAAACCCAATGCAAAAATGGGAAAGAATCAAAGTCTTCATGAATAAACTAAAAAAAATGGTTAAGCCATTGAATTATTGACAAATTCAACGTATAAAAGGTACACTATTTATAAACATTATAATTTAAGAATGCATACTTAATGAGAAAAAGAGGTGGATGACGGTGTCTGAAGTTCAGTTAAAAGAAGCGTTGGATTCCTTAAAAGATACCGGTGTAAGAATAACTCCTCAACGCCATGCGATACTTGAGTATTTGATAAGCTGCATGTCCCACCCTACCGCTGATGATATATATAAAGCGCTGGAAGGCAAGTTTCCGAATATGAGTGTGGCAACGGTTTATAACAACCTGCGTGTGTTCCGTGAGGTAGGTTTGGTAAAAGAACTTACGTATGGTGATTCTTCGGCAAGGTTTGATTTTGTGACGACGAATCATTATCATGTAATTTGCCAAACTTGCGGGAAAATTGTTGACTTCGATTATCCTGCTTTGGATGAAGTCGAGCATTTCGCAGCACAAGTCACTGGTTTCAATGTTAGTCACCATCGGATGGAAATCTACGGCGACTGTATGGATTGTGCGAAAAAAGAATCGCATTAAAAAAAGTTCCTCCACTTGGTTGGAACTTTTTTTCATGTTATGAAGAAATGATACAATTGTTAAAGCCTTCTTGAAAGGGAATTCAGCTAATCGACTTAGTCATGCAGGCTTTTCCGGTTATATTTCTCATTGAATTCTTCGCCTTCCAACTTTTTGTCAAGTGTCAATGGTTCTTCACAATGCATGCAAATATCTACACGTCCTAGTATTTTTGTAGGTTTGCTGCAGTTAGGGCAGACAACCTGGATCGATTTTGTAGAAAGCATTCCAATCCAGAAATAAACCCCTGTGCTTGCGATTATGAATAAAAGGCCCAGCCCCATGAAAATCGTCATGACAACAGGATGTGTTTTGAAGAAAAGCCCAAGGTACATTACGATAAAGCCAATGAAGATCAAACTCAAAGCAAAAGTGCGTATTTTATTGATTTTGCTAGAATATTTAGCCATGGATTGTCCCTCCTAAAATATAACTTTAACTATAACATAAACAATGGATGGAACAAAAAAGAAATAAAGGATACATATTACTTTTGAATTGAAATGGTTGTAAGGGAACTAAGCAGGAATTTGAAGAGTTTTGTCGAAAATCTAAAAAAAAGGTTTTGGAGGAATTTATGATGGAAGATATCCTTCGCCCGATTTATCAAGAGCGAGCAAGTTTAAAATCTACACTTGGAATCTTGTTAGTAGAAAAAAGAGATGATAATAGCCCGATTACCGATACGTTTGACTACATCCTTTTTGTAATTGCAGACGAAGCAGAAGAGGCCGTGTTTTTAAAACATTACACATACCAGGATAAAAAGGCGGCCCTGCATATCGTAAAGGAAGACCAGTTAAAAGAATGGCTCCTATTAGGCACGAACCGCAAAGTGGTTGACTGGATATATAACGGGAAGGTCCTTTTTGACCGTAATGAATATTTGGACCGATTGAAAAGCGAACTCCGGGAGTTCCCCTTCTATGGAAGGAAGTTAAAGATGGGGATGGAGTTCGCGAAGTTAATTCGCAGGTACATGGATGGAAAAAGCTTCTTTGAAAAAGGCCATCATCTTGAGGCATACAATCATATCGTTCATTCCCTGCATCATTTGGCCCGTTTGGAGATAATAGAACAAGGCTTTTATCCGGAGGTTACTGTCTGGAACCAAGTGAAGCATATGGAACCTGAAATTTACAAGTTGTATAAAGAATT
>NZ_JBBOYT010000001.1:337500-5062500 GCF_038008245.1 Peribacillus sp. FSL K6-5616
GGACGCACCGCTGGTGTACCAGTTGTCTTGCCAAAGGCATAGCTGGGTAGCTACGTGCGGACGGGATAAGTGCTGAAAGCATCTAAGCATGAAGCCCCCCTCAAGATGAGATTTCCCATGGCGCAAGCTAGTAAGATCCCTGAAAGATGATCAGGTTGATAGGTCAGAGGTGGAAGCATGGTGACATGTGGAGCTGACTGATACTAATAGATCGAGGACTTAACCAACGCTTTTTAAAAAATGAAATACCTTCTTATTATCTAGTTTTGAAGGAATGAAAATTTCTTCTTGCATTTTCTCAAAAAGACGTTATAATAATATATGTCTTGAAAAAATGTTAACATTGTTTGGTGACGATAGCGAAGAGGTCACACCCGTTCCCATTCCGAACACGGCAGTTAAGCTCTTCAGCGCCGATGGTAGTTGGGGGTTTCCCCCTGTGAGAGTAGGACGTCGCCAAGCTTATATTGTTCCGCAGTAGCTCAGTGGTAGAGCATTCGGCTGTTAACCGAACGGTCGTAGGTTCGAGTCCTACCTGCGGAGCCATTATTGGAGAGCTGTCCGAGTGGCCGAAGGAGCACGATTGGAAATCGTGTAGACGGGTAACCCTGTCTCAAGGGTTCAAATCCCTTGCTCTCCGCCATTTATACCTGGCCCGTTGGTCAAGCGGTTAAGACACCGCCCTTTCACGGCGGTAACACGGGTTCGAATCCCGTACGGGTCACCATTTAGACAACATATTGGAGGATTAGCTCAGCTGGGAGAGCATCTGCCTTACAAGCAGAGGGTCGGCGGTTCGATCCCGTCATCCTCCACCATTTTCAATAAGATCAGGTTGTTTCTGCATAAAGGATTGATTATTCAGCCCATTGAAACGCTTAACACGAAAACTTGATGCAAAATAGTAACATTATTACCGTCGCGGGGTGGAGCAGTCCGGTAGCTCGTCGGGCTCATAACCCGAAGGTCGCAGGTTCAAATCCTGTCCCCGCAATCTATGGTCCCGTGGTGTAGCGGTTAACATGCCTGCCTGTCACGCAGGAGATCGCGGGTTCGATTCCCGTCGGGACCGCCATTTTTATTGTTTGGCTCAGTAGCTCAGTCGGTAGAGCAAAGGACTGAAAATCCTTGTGTCGGCGGTTCGATTCCGTCCTGAGCCACCATAGTAGTGCCGGTGTAGCTCAACTGGTAGAGCAACTGACTTGTAATCAGTAGGTTGGGGGTTCAAGTCCTCTTGCCGGCACCATGTTTCATCCATATGCGGAGGGGTAGCGAAGTGGCTAAACGCGGCGGACTGTAAATCCGCTCCTTCGGGTTCGGCAGTTCGAATCTGCCCCCCTCCACCATTTTATTACAGGGGTATAGTTTAAAGGTAGAACAGAGGTCTCCAAAACCTCCAGTGTGGGTTCGAGTCCTACTACCCCTGCCAATTTAAATTATATAATGGCGATTGTGGCGAAGTGGTTAACGCACCTGATTGTGGTTCAGGCATTCGTGGGTTCGATTCCCATCAGTCGCCCCATTTTTAAAAATATGATATAATGATTACAACGTTAATGGGCTATAGCCAAGCGGTAAGGCAACGGATTTTGATTCCGTCATGCGAAGGTTCGATCCCTTCTAGCCCAGCCATATGCGAAAGTAGTTCAGTGGTAGAATACAACCTTGCCAAGGTTGGGGTCGCGGGTTCGAATCCCGTCTTTCGCTCCAAAAAACGTTGGCGGCATAGCCAAGCGGTAAGGCAGAGGTCTGCAAAACCTTTACCACCGGTTCGATTCCGGTTGCCGCCTCCAACATACATGCCGGTGTGGCGGAATTGGCAGACGCGCACGACTCAAAATCGTGTTCCTCTGGAGTGCCGGTTCGACCCCGGCCACCGGTATCATGAAAGCTTATAGAAAAAATGTCTCAACTTAATTGTTGAGGCCTTTTTTCTTTGTCTTTTACACGACAAAAATAACTAAGAATCGTGTGCGTAGGAGGTCTTTAACGGGAAGATGAACTAAGAATTATTAAGAAGAAGATTTCAGATGATGAAGCATATGAAGCCTTTTTAAGGACTGCTATTTAAGAAACTTAAGACCAGCGGCGATTGAATACTACAAAAATGAATTTCATGGATCAAAGAAGATAATTAATAAGCAGCTCGTTGAATGGGTACAAAAGGAAGTAGAAAGCTTAATTCTCCAGAGTAAGGAACTAATGAAAGTTACTACTATTAATACCCTGTTGAGAGCTCTAAAGAGATTCTTTGTTCTTCTAATAATGATAATGTTCCCCCTAACATCATCTACTTCAATGCCTACAAGTTCAGACAATCTGACTCCAGTATCTAGGAAAACAAGTATGATTACTTCATCTCTAAAGGATATAAACGTTTTTTCTTTTCTAATTGTCCTTATAAGTTTCTCAATTTCTTCTTTATTGTTTTTCAATTGTCTTTTGTCTATCCCTTAATAATTTGATGTTCCTCATTGTGTTCTTTACGATAAGTTTGCTCTTACATAAAAAGTTATAGATGAAAGAACGGTTTACTTATTTGAAACGACAAAAGGGCAGCTAAGCAGATATATAAAGATAAGAGGAGACGTTGAGACGACCAAACTGTTCATAAGCCAGGATAATAAAGAATTAAATCGACAAAGCATTCAAACTAGGCTTACTAAGTATGGGAAGGAAGCAATGATAAATAAGCGAGTTAGTCCTCATACATTTAGACATACGATGGCTAAGAGGATGATTGTTTCAGGTGTGGATGCATTCTCTTTAATGCATTTACTTGGTCATATAGATATCACTGTTACTAAAAGATATGTGAATATATGGGGACAAGATCTGGAGCAAAAGCATAAGTTGCACGGAGCATTAAGAGGATTAAAAATATAGTAATATATCCCAACCTATACTTTACAAACGAATGTTCGGTGTCTTTTAATAATAAAAGAGATGGCAAATGAGTTTGGCGGCTCTACCATCTCTACACAAAAAACAGAAGAATTAACTTCTAATTAAATTTTAGCAAGTTTCTTTTTCTGTATCAAAAGGGGAAAAAGAACATGAATTTATTATCCATACTTGGAGGCAATGCGTTTGTTATGTTCAATAAAGAACTAGCTCATGAAGTATCAGTCAACGGAGCAATTATTTTTGGACAGTTATGTTCAAGCTATGAAAGTTTTGGAAGTAAGAAAATGCTAACTGTACGAGATGGTAAAGAGTACTTCTATTTAAACTAAGTGGAGTTTTGGAAGAAGAAACAGCTTTATCATACAGGCAGCAATTGAAAGCAATTAAGGATTTAGAAGATGCAGGATATATCGAATCGGTAATCATGGGTTCGCCATCTAAGAAGTACTTTCATAACACAGATAAAATAGTGCAGCATTTACTTCCAAAAGTTGTTGTCAGCTCTGACAAAAGAGCAGACCTAAACGAGGAAAATGAACAAGGAACTTCAGCACAGAAACAGTCTGAAGATTTTTTGAGCTATGACAAATGTGTAACCCTAGCAATAACAAAAGAGCAATCCAAGCCTGTACAAAAGTTACCAGCTTATAAAAGGAAAAATAAAAAAGAACAATATAAAAAAGAACAATATAAAAATATTAATAATTATTTTGTTAATAAGAAATCGGTTAACAACGATGAAATAATAAATAAATTAATTTTGAATATCGATTAAAAGGATTGAGTAAAGAAGTTTGTTATAGGGTCTTAAAAGAGGTAGAAGCAAATCGTGAAATAGATAACTTTGGAGTTTACTTTAGAACTTGCTTAGAAAACACCTTATATAAAAGCCAATTGAAGCATGGACAAATTGATCTTTATGAGATATTTGAAGGAAGATTAAATGATTCCAATGTTCAATTAATGAACTGGTAAGATTTATATAATCCTTAGAAGTCTCAGGATACTCTGTATTGGTTTCCAATAAATTTTATATAGAATTATATAGGGAGTAGTTTAATGGCCAATACAGAGTGTTTATTAATCCCATCTAATCAATTTAGATTTAGATGATTTTGAGGATTAATAACTTATGCTCAATTTTTTTATTATAAGATAAAAATTTTATATCTATCTATATGGTTACTTAATAGTTTAAGATTATTTGTTAATAGTTTATGTTAATATAATAATGGTTAGCTTATCCATAATAGGATGTAACTGAAATGAGTGATAATCGAACTATGACTCGGAGGAACTTATCATGAATAAATTTAGATGGTCAATGTTTGGACTTATAGCTGCAGCAGCAATTATTTCAGTTGTAATAACAATTTATCAGAATGCTAAAGAGTATGAAGCAAAGTATAATAAACCAAATTCAGGTGATATTGCCGTCATGGACGTTACGGGGCATATTAAGAAAGATGAAGATATGGAAGAACAAACTTCAGAAATTGGTGGAGTTCAAGATGAAACTGGTCTTACCCAAAATTCAACTCAAGAAGAAGTTATGGATGTTATGCACCATATGACTCATCAAAAAGTTATTGCAGAAGAGAAATGGGGAGCAGTTGAGATGAATTCCGAAAACATCAATGCAGTTTACGATATTGTGGTTGATAGCGATTTCATGCTTAAAGGTGATTTGTTAAATATCGTATCTGGTTGGAAAGAAGGAAACTTTGACAACGTCGCTCAAGATCATAACTACTTTTGGGAGTATCAAAATGGAACTGTTGGAAAAGCCACCGGAATCCTTAACACAGATGAAGAAGCAGAATTTATCGATAATAACTTTTAACAAACTTAATGATGTCAGGAGCAGGGGGATTAATAATGAAAGTACTGTCGATGATCCAGCCTTGGGCAAGCTTATTTGTCCTTAGGGAAGCCGAATATGAAACAAGGACTTGGAGAACGCATTATCGGGGTCCTCTTGCTATTCATACGAGCAAAAAAGTAGATAAGCCCACCTGTAGACTGGATGGAGTTGCCGAGCTGCTGGCTAAGCATGGGTATACAGAAGATAATCTGCCGACCGGAATGATAATTGGAGTCTGTAAGCTGAAAAACTGTTAGAAAATAGAAGAAAACAATGGAAACTGGGCGGTCTTAGAAGATAGTCGGGTTATTTCAGGGAACGACTTGTTTTTAGGGGATTACAGAGTTGGCGGCTATGCCTGGGAAATTGAGGACATGCGGATGCTCGATCAATATATTCCTGCAAAAGGGCAGCTTGGGCTGTGGGAGTTTAGCGGAAAGATATAAGTATCAAACCATAGTGGCACTGAATCTGGAAATTCTATGCTTGTGGTTCTCTTTGGGGTTGGCATTTGATTAGGAATTTACTGTTTTTTGGTGGTTTTTCATAGTTCTGAGACTAATTTTTGCTTGTTTCCCCATTGCGCGGTTCAAAAAGAGGGAGAAATATGATGGTTTTTAAGGGATATCGGTTTCCACAAATGGGGAATTTAACATTTTTTAGCCCGACTCAAAATCGTGTTCCTCTGGAGTGCCGGTTCGACCCCGGCCACCGGTATCACCAATAGCGAAGAATCGCTATTACATCAAGCTTCACACTTAATTGTCTGAAGCTTTTTTGTGTTCATGACGCACTACAGAACATGTACAAATAATGTGCGGGGGCATTATGCAATGGTTTTTAATCACTCCAGAATGAAGGGAATTGAAACCAAGGAGCAAACAAAACCGAATCAAACAATTGGCAGCTTATCGGAGTTTAAAAGATGATAGAATCTTATGCACTGATATCGTTTATTTTATCAACGTTTGTTCTTACAATTAAAAAGAAAAAACGAATGGGTCAAAGAATATTAACTCTGCCATTCGTTTCGTTAACTTTGATAAATGATTTAGAATTCAATATTCATAGCATTCAAGTCTGCTTCCGTATAGCCAGAAGCGGAAAGTGCGATTTCAATTTTTTCAGCAGCCTTATAATCAAATAATTTGAATTTAGACATTAATGCGAAAGCATTTTGATTTTCGATCGCCAAGGCAACAGCCTCCACGTCTTGCAGTAACTTCAGGTCTTCAATGTAGAATTGAGCGGTTCTCATAGCTAAATACTCATTCGTTGTAGTCGAACTGTAGAAAAGCCTTGTTAAAGTGGCGATTGCGTTAGGAACGAAAATCTTATTCATAATTACCCCTCCACTATTCATAATATTCTGTCACCTGAGTCATTACTAGTATGAGTCACTCTAAAAATGTTGTCAATCTTTATCTTTTGAGCATTTTTACTCACCAGTTGAAAGTAGGTATATATTGAAATTGAGTAATAAAATATCTGAGACTTTTCCAAAGGCAAAAATCATTGCACAGGGCGCACGAAGTAGGCGAAAGAATGAAGTTTGTTTACGAAACGGACCAAATTATATGTACCATGTTGATTCAAGCTCGATCATAACCAATTGGATTATATACTTCATCCATTTACTTTATTCAACAAATGGGCCATTTTTTTCAGAAATTCTTTCAATGATGAATTCGTTTCTGTGTTCAAAAATTTTAAAGGGCTTATGAAACAGCAGATCCTTATAAACTGTAAAGAAGGCGGGCTTCCACATTCCGCAGCTCTCCAGATGAAACACTATCAGCCACAATTATTTGCATGGTTCTCGTAGCTGTCATTCGTTTGTCTGGATGCTTCATTTGTAGCTGCTGTTGTATCGCCCGGAAAAGTTCATTATTTTCTGGACGGTTGGCGTTATAGATTTCTTGTAAACTTTTTGATTTTCCCATGACCTTTCCTACTTTCCATCAAGTGTGAAATACATATGAAAGCTTATTCGATAATATTCGTATGTTCTATATTTCCGTCTTATCGCTTCTAATTCCTTCTTTTTTCAATTAAATCTTTAAAGAACAGAGAAGTTGCCCCTGTTTTTTACAAGGCGTTAGCCCACCTGTCTTACAGCTTGACCTTTGTTATATAAGTTGTTGTTGTTTTTCAAGATCAAAGTAATTCTGAAACACGATCTGCGTAGGAGTACATTATTGTGAGGATAGAAAATTCATATGAGGCATGATGCATTACTCCCGTTATCATCAATAATAAAAATGATTGCAAAATCTCTTTTTCAGTGGGAAATGCCTAATTTGCCTGAGGATTTGTCTTTTTTTAAACAAGGAAAGGTCTGGCTGGCTACTTCTTCGCATGAAAAACAATGCTTCATTTTCCCTGAGAATGAAACCGAAGCTTCAAAAATTATGGGTATTGAAGGTTTAAGAGTTGAGGAATTGGATGTTTAACCAATGATATGTCTTAGAATATAAACACATAACAAAAAAAGATGAACCCTTTGATTCCACCGAAGCATTAAAATCAAGATCTCAACGATAGTGTGAGGTCTTTTTTCTTTTCTTAAACAAGACGAAAATAATTCAGAACCAGATTAGGGAAGTATGGTTGTACCTTACAAAGGGCTAATTAGTATCAATAAGAAGCATTTAAAAATTTCTATAAAGAATTATTGTTTAAGAAAACCAAGACCAGGAAAGTAGCCGCTTCGCAGTTTTATAAATAATATCGATGAAATATGGCAATAAATAAAAAAACACTATCTAGGAACACTTCACAAAACATATTTTCTAAGGGGCGGAAAATTGTGAACAATATGGGATGTCAATGCAGGTCCAATGACGAATTACAGCAACTGGTTGATGAGGCAAAAAAATATACGAGTAACGGAACAGTGGCAGACTATATACCGGCTCTTGAAAAGGCGAATCCTGGGGATTTGTCTGTTGCTATTTACTATCCTGACGGGAAAGGATATTGTGCGGGTGATGTAAGCGGTAAAATGACCCTGCAAAGCATATCAAAAGTTTTGACACTTGCTCTTGTATTAATGGAAAAAGGGGAGGATTATGTTTTTTCCTATGTAGGAAAAGAACCCACTGGCGATCCTTTTAATTCGATTGCCAAGCTAGAGACAAACAAGCCATCCAAACCGTTAAACCCCATGATCAATGCAGGAGCATTGACTGTGACCCACATGATTGAGGGTGCCAGTGTAACCGAGCGATTTGAACGTATTTTACATTTTATCCGGGAGTTGACGCAAAATCCGAATATCGGCTTTAATGAAGATGTTGCCCGGTCAGAATATAATACAGCAGACTTGAATAGGTCGTTAAGCTATTTTTTAAAGCAGCATCATGTAATAAATGAGGATGTGGAGGAGTTAATCGAATTGTATTCAAAGCAGTGTGCCATTGAAATGGACAGTCAGGATTTAGCGAGGATAGGCTGTGTGCTGGCCATGAATGGGAAAGATTTGCTGACGGGAAGGCAAATCATCCCCGGGGACATTGCCCGTATTTGCAAGACATTCATGGTTACCTGCGGCATGTATAACGCATCAGGTGAATTTGCCATTAATGTTGGCATACCGGCTAAAAGCGGTGTGTCAGGGGGAATCATGGGGGCCGTCCCCGGAAAATGCGGGATTGGAATTTATGGTGCAGCGCTGGATGAGAAGGGGAACAGCGTTGCCGGGATAAAAATCTTGGAAATGATGGCGAAAAAGTATTCCTTAAGTATGTTTAATTTGTAAACATTGAAACCAGTACCGAGTCAGTCGGATGTTAAATGAGTTCAGTGTAAAGCCTTAAGGAAACAAATCATTTACTTTCAAGGCAAAAAAAAAAGACCTCTGCATAAGGGCAAGGTCTTAGGACTATTTCATAACAAGTTGGAGAAAAGAGATACTTTTTTATATAAAGCATTTACCTCTTTATTTCGATGTTCCCCGATTTCATTTTTTAGCTGGCCTTCAATATCGGTCATTAGATCAGCTAACTTCAATGCCTTTTGTCTGTCGGAAATATTGCTGCGAATGATAGATTCATATTTTGCATTGTATTCAGTCAATGACATTTCTTCCGTCCTCCCATAGTGTAAAGTCATTTAAGCTGTCCTCTGTCCCTTCATCAGCAATCCCAATGTACTTAAGTGTAATTACAGGATGTGAATGGTTAAGGATCATTTGTAGCTCAGCAAGATTCTTACTTCGTTTATAGTGCCAGTAACCGAATGTTTTCCGCATGGTATGTGTACCGACGCCCTCGATGTCCACCATGTCCGCTGCTTTATTAAGCTGCCTGTATGCTTGTATCTTACTTATTGGCTTATCGCCCTTGCGTGAGGGGAATAGCCATTCACCATCAATGGTGGCTATATAGGAGGCCAATTCATTACAGACATTGTTAAGCTGTATCATTCTTGGCCTTTTTGTTTTCCCTTCCTTGATGATGACCTCAAACTTTCCTTTAATGTCCGTTATCTTCAGTGATAATAGATCAGTCACCCGTAATCCGGTATTGATGCCTAACAAGAACAATATGTAGTCTCTCTCGCTGCAATGTCTTTTCAATGACCATTTCATATCATCTAATTTTTCCGATGATCTGATTGGTTGCACGTCTATTAAATGTTCTTTTGGCAAAAGTGATCACCCTTAATTCACGCCAATGAAATCAGTATTTTGAATGTATACTTTTAAGAGTAACACTGAAAAAGGAGGGAAGTCAATTTGAGGGGGATATTGATATTTTTTGGACTGTCCATTTTATAAAGGGTTCGGTGTATTTTTAGTTGTTTATTGGATAAAAGCAATAAAAAACTTCTGGAACTTGATATAATGAAAATAGTAATATTTTTCTAAACTAGTGTTATTGATGGATATTTAATAGATGAATTAATTCATTCTGAATTTATATGCTTTAGCAGGATTGGGGAAACCACCATGAAGAGAGTTTTGGCTATATTGAAAAAATTACTGCCTATAATGTCAAGGTTGATTACCATTGCAATTATGGTTTTGGTTTTTTACTGCATGTTCATGTTCGCAGACCTGGATAATGAAAAGTCAGACAGCGAGCGTCATAACGAGCGGTCGGTGAATTTTGAAGAGATGAGCGATCAAGAGTCTGAAGAAATTCCAGCAGGTTCTATGGTGAACTATTGTAAAGATAGCGCTAATGAGAGTCGCTCCTCCAGTTGGTTTGGTATGGAAGTAAACGAAATGGAACCTAGCGAATATACGGTCGAATGCATTGAACACTTGGAATAGCAGCAGAGTTCCTACGGATCGAATTCAGGATTCACACCAAGGACATCAGGTACGTCACATCCAAGCGTCTGGCTTATTGGAATGGAGCGGAATGCACAGGAATAATAATTGTTTTCGAAAATAAGGTCTACACTGAAATGATTGGTGACGAACCGGGTACACAGCGGGGGAGGCCATATATTAGCCTGTTTGGATCCTAACCAAACAGGTTTTTAGTATGAAAGGAAATCCAATGGAAAAAATGGAATAGAATATAATGAAGCATGAAGGAAAATTTTTCACCCCCATATCTTTTTCTCTTTCTGAAACGTTTAGAGGATAGAGGGTGTTGAAGGAGTGAGAAAAATGATAAATAAGTTGAGGGAAGATATTGCTGAAGAAAAGGATAACGGTGCAATTTTGCGTGAAGTTTATCCTGAATTGATTCGGTTTTGCCGATTCCTGACCCAAAATAATTGGGATGGGGATGATTTGGCTCAGGAAACGATATTGAAGGCAATGCAGGGCTATGGGAAGAAAACGGTGATAACAACAGCTTTATTGAAGACGATAGCCCGACATTCCTGGATTGATACGATACGAAAAAGGAAAAAAGAATCTTTAGACGATCTGTTGGATACCGAACAACTGGGGGCAGTTGGGGGAAATGTCTTTGAAACGGTTGAATATATAATAAAATCCCTTACCCCGAAACAAGCTGTAGTGTTCATATTAAAGGAAGGATTCCTCTACCGGTCAAAAGAAATCTCAGATTACTTGAACACCACGGAAACGGCTGTAAAGGCAATCTTGAACCGTGTGAAGAAGCGTTTTGAGAATGACGTTGAAGATCGTAGGTTGTCTTGCGTGGAAGATTGGCAGGATGAGGAGGAGCAGCGGCTCATCTCCCTGATGACACAGGCTTTAAAAGCCCAAAATCCGGATATCCTCATTAGAAGCATCCCATCTTTCAAATCCCTGAACAGTGAGTCGATGATTCCTAAACTGATGAATCGTTCGAATCTTTCCAAATCAAGCTTCACTCCTTCAAACACACTCTCAATGGCTGCATAGCCAATATTATTGTTAGGAGGAAGAAGAGATATGACCACCATTCCATATGTAATTGAGCAATCCAGCAAAGGTGAGCGCTCGTACGATATTTATTCCAGACTTCTAAAAGACCGTATCATCATGATTGGGGAAGAGATCACCGATCATTTAGCCAATAGTGTGGTAGCCCAATTGTTATTCTTGGCAGCAGATGCACCTGATAAAGAAATTACCATCTTCATAAACAGTCCGGGGGGATCGACCAGTGCCGGTTTCGCCATTTATGATACGATGCAATATATTAAGCCTGATATCCGGACTGTATGTACGGGGATGGCCGCATCATTCGGTGCCATGCTTTTATTGGCGGGTACGAAAGGGAAAAGGTGCGCTTTGCCAAATAGTGAAATCATGCTTCATCAACCGCTTGGTGGGGCGAGGGGGCAAGCAACGGAAATCGAAATTTCTGCCCGAAGGATTTTGAAGCTAAAGGATCATATCAATCAAATCATCTCCGAAAGGACCGGTCAGCCTATCGAAAAGGTGGCGAAGGACACAGATCGCGATTACTTCTTAAGTGCAAATGAGGCGAAGGATTACGGTATAATCGATGAAATAATCGTTCAGGATAATTAATTCTGATAAAGACGCCGGCTGTACGAAAACGAAAAGAAACTGCCGATATTAGATTGGCAGTTTCTTTTTTTACCTTTTACACCATACCTTGTTCCAAATACTATTCCAATCCACTACCTCAGCTTAACAATGCCCGGCACTCGGTATTATCAATTTTTCTTGTCTACTGTTGCTGCATTATATGTGACATCCAGTATGCAATAAGTGACGAATGAAACTTCTTGAAAAAATAGAATGGGATGTTGGGTAATTATCGATACCTGAAACTATGTAATTTTTATTGAAGGGATGAGGGGGGATGTGTTCCTTTTCTGGATAGTCCATCCATTCAATATGTTAAAATAAATAGTATCTGACATTATCAATCTTGGAGGAAGTTTTTATGAAGAAAACGCAAAAGGTTTTACTTATTAGTGGAATCTCCGCTGTTGCATTATTCGGGGTGGGGGTTGCTTCCTTTAAAATCATGGAGAACTCCAATGAGTACGAAAAAGCTCAACTGGTAATGGACCAGGGAAGCCAAAGAACAAATTGAAAGAGAAAGAGAAGATGAAAAAATCGAAGCCCAAAGGGAAGCGAAAGCTAAAGCTGCGGAACTTGAAGCGAAAACAGCGATATATGATGGGATTGAATTTGAAGCAGGACTTGATGAAGGCTCAACCGAAATGGAAGTCATGGACGTCATGCATAAAATGACTCATCAAAAGGTTCGCTCGCAAGATAAATGGGGAGCTATACCGATGTCCCCTAAGATTATAGAAGAAGTTTATAAAATAGTGGATTCAAGTGATTTTCAGCATAGAGATCGATTGCTGTCCATTGCTGCCCGGTGGCGAGACTTTGATTTTAGCACGATCGTTCAGGACCATAACTTCTTTTGGGAAGACAAAGAAGGCACCGTTGGAAAAGCCCATGGAACATTAAGTCGGGCAGAGAGGTTGAATTCATTGAAGTTAATTTTAAGTGAGGGGAAGGTACTGAAAAGACCAAAGGGCGAGTTGGCTAGTCCTGCTCAATAAAGAAAACACTCAAACTTCCTGCAATAAGGCCGTTTGAATGTTTTCATTCGCTTATGGGGCAGTCAAGTAATGGAAGCTTACCTTCGATACAGGAGTTTTATTTCTTAATAATTAGTCTGCTGGACTCGTTCTCCTTGTTTACGGGAACGTCTTTTCCTACTGTGACCCTGCGAACGACGCGGTGCTGGTCCCCGTAATCGGCAATAGCGTAATGCTGCGTGGCTAGGTTATCCCAAATGGCCACGTCGCCTTCACTCCATTGCCAACGCACGGTATTTTCTAAGCGCGTGACGTATGAATCGAAGATGCTTAATAATCTTTCGGATTCACTTGTTGTATAGCCTTCCACTCTACCAGCAAAGCCACCTAATAACAAATGCCTTTTTCCGGTTTCGGCGTGTACGTGAACGACTGGGTGCCTTGTTTTATAAATGGTCGATTCGAATATATCACGATACTTCTTTTTAACCTCATCATCAATGTTTTCGGCTGGTTTGAATTGAGCATAATCATATTCATTTGTATGGATTGCCCATAGTCCGTCCGCTAATTTCTTCAATCCATCCGGCAGGTCCTCATATGCTTCATTCGTATTGGCCCAAACTGTATCTCCGCCGACATCAGGGATGGTTACCCCTCTTAAAACAGAGTATTTAGGAACCTCTGGAACGAAAGTGACATCAGTGTGCCAATGGTTTGCTTTAGCACCGCGTTCGGAGTCAAGCTCGAAAATATAATTAGTATTGTCTTTGACCGGTACTGTAGGATGTGCATAAGGCTCACCCAATAGTTTGGCAAATGCTTCTTGGCTGGCATCGTCCAAATGATTTTGACCTTTGAAGAATATGACTTTATGATCGTTTAACGCTTGTTTGATTTCATTGAAAATAGTTAAATCCAAGTCCCCGCTTAATTGCACTCCTTGAATTTCCGCTCCAATCCTTCCTGCTACCGGTACCACTTTCAATTGTTGTGTTTTAGTTTCCGTCATAATCAATCTCCTCCTGTAAGGTTAGTTTTTTATTTTTTAAAGGCATCATCAATGTATTCATTGTTGATGTGATTTTTAAAATTAAATGATTTCTTGATATAGCCCACACCAGCTAAAGTATCGATGGATTCTTGTTGTGCTTTGATGGCATCTTCGGTAAAGAAGATATTTGGTTCTTCGGCCGTTATTATTGTCTTTACCGTGCTCACAGGCAATTTAGTTTCTTTGGAATAAATTTCAGATGCTTCATCTGGATTCTCAATTTGCCAATCGGCAGCTTTTTTATAAACCTTTAAATAGGCCTCGACAATTTCAGGATGCTCTTCGGCAAAGCCGTTACGTGCAATGATTGCACCAGGAGCTAATATTTTTCCTTTTACTTTAAGTGCGACAGCATTCCCTTTTTCAATATTATTAAGGTAATAGGGGTTCCATATTGCCCAGGCGTCCAATTTTTTGGTTTCAAAAGCCGCTTGAGCATCATCTGGTTGCAAATTGATGAGTTTAATGTCATCAGTCGTTAAACCATGGGCTTTCAACGCCTTGATTAAATACACATGCCCCGTTGTCCCCGAAGCAACACCGACCGTTTTCCCCTTTAAGTCTTCAATCTGCTTTATGTTACCTTTCGCTTGAGCCAGAATCCGAACAGATGACTCACCCCGGCCTGTTTGGGCAATCACTTCGAATGGCAGATTCTTATCAATGCCGGCAATCAGTGCACCATCCCCTAAAAAAGACAGATCAACCCGATTGGAAGCAAGGGATTCCAAAAGCGGGGGACCACTCTGGAATTCACTCCACTCTATTTGGGTATCCAGTTTAGAAAACTCTTCGTTGAACAATCCCTTTTCCTTTGCAATGACCAATGGTCCCATTTTGCCATTTAAGGCAATATGAACTTTCAGTGGATCACTTTTCCCGGAAGCTTTGCCGGCATCGGAATTACAGCCTGCCAATACAGCGATGCTAATGATGGCAAGTAGTACTGCGGTTAGATGTTTACGATATTCCTTCATGAATTCCCTCCTTTTTTACAGCTATACACATCTGGATAGTCAGATTAATGACAAAAAAGAGATTCAACGAAGAGTTTGCTTGGTTACTCTTCATTGAATCTCCGGTAGTCCAGTTGATTCACATGACCTTTATTTAATTGGCTCCAGTGTGAAGCGGATTTGTGTATGAATGCATCTTAACAGCTGTTAGAATTATCTGTCAATTATTTTTTTACGATTAATCCGATAAAATAAATTGGTATTAGGTGTTGATTATAAATAATCGATAAGTTAATATAAAATGAAATATTGAATCGACTAGTTAACTAGAGATTCAGCAAAGGGACAATATGTGCCTTTTTGCTGGATCTCTATTTTTTTTATTTGAGAAAGGGTGAGGGGATTGGTTGCAACATTAGAAATTAATCAAGTAAGCAAAACATTTAAGAATGAGAATGAAAGTGTCCATGTTTTGGATCATTTAAATCTGACCGTCAACAATGGTGAGTTCGTTACCATCATTGGTCCGAGCGGCTGCGGGAAAAGCACATTATTAAAGTTGATCGCAGGACTTGATTCAGACTTTGATGGCACGATCATGGCAGAGGATCTTACGGTTAGCGGACCTTCTAAAGACCGTGGTTTCATTTTTCAGGAGCATCGCTTATTTCCATGGCTAAACGTGGAGAAGAATATTGCAGGTAACCTTCCATTAAAGAAACCGGACATTCGAAAAAGGGTGGATGATTTGATTTCACTTGTTAAACTAAAAGGTTTTGAGAAGGCGTATCCACGCCAATTATCCGGAGGAATGTCGCAGCGTGTTGCCATTGCCAGGGCCTTATTGCGTAATCCTGAAGTTTTATTGCTGGATGAGCCATTCGGTGCATTGGATGCATTCACGCGAACGCATCTTCAAGAGGCTTTACTGGAAATATGGGAGAGGAATAAGACAACGATGGTGCTTGTCACCCATGATATTGATGAATCCATCTTTTTATCGAGGAAGGTGGTCGTCATGGATGCAAAGCCTGGACGGATTAAATCTATCGTTCCGATTGATTTGCCATACCCAAGAACCCGAACAAGCAAAGCGTTCCAGGAATTCAGGTCCGTCATATTAACCCAACTTGAACATCATCCAGTAGAGGTGGAAGATTGGAGCATTTAATTGGATTTTTGAAAAAGGAAGGATGAAAATTATGTCTACACAGACCGTTGCACAAAACAAGCACCTTGTCATAAGGGAAACGACAAAACAATCCAAACTTGCCAAATCGGCATTGCGGGGTTCGGTCCTTCCCGTTGTCGTGTTGATTGCATGGCAAGCATTAGGTTCGGTTGGCATCCTGCCTGCCCAATTGTTCTCATCCCCTTTATTGATCGTCATGACGTTCATTGATCTCGTCCAGTCGGGGGAAATGGGCATGCATTTACAAATCAGTTTAACGCGGGCTTTTCTTGGCTTTGCCTTAGGTGGGTTTTTAGGCTTATTGCTAGGGGTCATCGTTGGGATGCAAAAAAAATCCGAAGAGTATCTTAACCCAAGCATTCAAATGTTACGAACGGTTCCTTTACTCGCGATTACGCCTTTATTCATTATGTGGTTCGGGTTTGGTGAACTATCCAAAGTGCTGCTTATTGCTTTAGGTGCTTTTTTTCCTCTATATCTACAAACTTTTTTGGGTCTTCGGAATGTGGATAAAAAACTCTACGATGTTGCCCTAATCTTGGAGTTTAGCCGTCGGGAACAAATAACGAAGCTCATGATTCCGGCAGCATTGCCTAACATATTACTTGGTATCCGTTTAGCCTTAAGTGCGGCTTGGATGTGCCTGGTCGTCGCTGAATTGCTCGGTGCGGATAGAGGGGTGGGCTTCATGATCCAGGATGCCCGTTCATTCATGCAAACGGACGTCGTATTCGTAGGCATCATCATTTTTGCCCTCGCTGGTAAAATCTCCGACTCATTTGTCCGCTTTTTAGAAAATCATTTGTTGAAATGGCAAGATAGTTTTAAAGCCTAATTGAAAAAGGATGACCGCCCGGTGATGGGTGGTCATCCTTTTTCTTATTAGGTATGTATGTTTAATCTATTTCTTTATATAAGGGCAAATAAATGGTGAACGATGTTCCTTTGTTCACTTCGCTCTGTACCACGATTTTCCCTTTGTATTTTTGAACGATGGAATAACAAACGGTCAGACCGATACCGGTTCCCCTATCTTTAAGCGAGTAAAATGGGGTGCCGAGTATTTCAAGCTGTTCTTTTGATAGGCCTATTCCTGTATCCGTTATTCGTATTTTTGCCATAGTGCGTTCCTGCTCTGTTTCCACCTTGATGAATCCGGGTTTGTTCATTGACTCAATACCATTTTTCATGATATTGACCAGTATCTGTTTAAGCTCGATGGGATTCATGTTAATGTGCAGGTCGTCACGGAAATCGAGAAGAAAGCCGATGTTGCGGTTATTGGCAAAACTGGTTAATAGGTCGGAAATCTTTTGGATTTCATCATTTAAAGGAATGACCTGTACATTATCCGTTTGCGGTTTTGCTAAAGACAAATAGTCATTGATAATCACTTGTGTATATTCAAGTTCCGTAAGCATGGTCTGTACATAAAATTTTTCCGTTTCATTCAGTTCCTTCTCTTGATCTAATAGCTGGGCAAACCCTTTAACGACTGTAATCGGATTACGTATTTCATGTGCAATGGTGGCAGCTAGCTGTCCGACTGAGTTCAATTGCTTGGCCTGCTGTATTTCCTTATGAAATGCATTATTGGATTCCATCCTATTATTGGTTCCTATGAATACGAATACCAATATGATTTGTATAGCGAAGAAATTAAGCGTGTTGCCGAAACTATCCAAAGCGACATATTCATAAGTGTGTTGAAGATCCGTTTTTGAAATGATCAAGATGGAAGCGGGACCTAATATGATATTTAAAGTGGCCACAATATAAAAACCGATTTTATCAAAGAGAAAAATGGGAAACAAGGGTGCTATAGCAAATAAGGCCAGCATGATGGCAGTATCTGGGAATATCCAAAATTTGCTATAAAAATAAACAGTAATTAAGAAAATGAATAGGGTTTTATAAAAATTGACTTCTGTTTTTAAGAAAAATAACAGAGAAATTATCATCCCCGATATTAAAATGACCTGTAATGTCATCTCGTAGGGATTATCTTTCCAACTTATAGGTGATACAGAAATCCCAACTAATAGTAAAAAGGATATCATTGCCATGAAAGCCTTCAGTATAAATCGGTGTTTGTTTTGATAATATTGATAATTTTTTAACATAATTCCCCTTAGTATTAATATTCTGTTTGCTTAATAGTAATATGATACTAGTTTTTTGTAAATCAGAAAAAGATAGATTTTGTCATCGATAACCTTTCTATCTATATTATGGAAAGTTAATTCAACTTTTTGGTTGGGTAGAACGAACTGCATGAATACCCTGTTTTTGATAGGTTATTTTAACCATTTTAACTACTATATTATTTCTTTACATTATATTCGCTGTAGATTCACATTCCCCTTTTAAAATAATGGTAATAATAGGAGGGAGAGAGGGAAATGAAAACGAATCTAAAGAAATTCGGTTTTTGTATGATGAGTGCGGCCTTTATATTGCAGGCTACTTCAATGGGGGCCTCAGCTGCAAATGGAAATCATTCCAATTCATCTATTTATGAGAAGAAAATTGTGAATGTCGCACATAGGGGAGCTTCTGGTTATGCACCTGAACATACCATTCCCGCTTATCAAATGGGAGAACAAATGAAAGGCGACTACATAGAAATCGATCTTCAAATGACCAAGGATGGTAGATTGGTAGCAATGCATGATGAAAAAGTGGATCGTACAACGAATGGTACTGGCCTTGTGAAGGATTTAACGCTGGCAGAAATCAAGAAACTGGACGCAGGTACTTGGTTCAATGAAAAATATCCACAATTGGCAAAAGAGGGATATGAAGGGTTAAAGGTTCCTACTCTTGAAGAAGTCTTTAAGAAGTTTGGAAAGAAGGCCAATTACTATATCGAAACAAAGTCCCCTGATGTGTATCCAGGAATGGAAGAAGAACTTCTGCAGGTTCTGGAAGAATATAAAATGGTGGATTCGAAGGGCCGTACAAAGAATGTATTAATACAATCGTTCAGTAAAGAAAGCCTTATGAAGGTTCATGACTTGAATCCAAAGTTACCTCTTGTGCAACTTTTTTCTTACAAGACCCAAGCAACCATTTCCGATGAAGAATTGGAATCCATAAAGGAATATGCAGTTGGCGTAGGCCCGAACTTCAGTAAAGTTGACGGACAATATGTGAAGATGGTTCGAAACCATGACCTCCAATTCCATCCATATACAGTAAATGAAAGAGCCGATATGAAAAAGGCGCTTGAATGGGGTGCAACGGGGCTGTTTACGAATTATCCCGATGTGTTCAACGAGGTACTAAGTGAGTATAAGCACAAAGATAATGGAAATAAAGTTACTAAATAAATGGTTTCAAATGTGAGTTCCGGTTTCCGGGGCTTTTTTTTGTCATCCAGGTGCAGCATAATGGGCGATTAATTCTTGGGGAAATTAGATGTCCATAGGCTTAGTAGTCTTTCGGACGGGTATATAAAATAAATCAAGAAAATTTTAGGAGGTTGATTATGAAGGCTGTAACTTTTCAAGGAGCAAAAGATATACAAGTAAAACAAGTTGAAGATCCGAAACTTCAGCAAAAGGATGATATCATCGTCCGAGTGACTTCAACAGCTATATGCGGGTCCGACCTCCATATATACCAGGGTGCTTTGCCGACGCATAAAGATTATGTCATTGGCCATGAACCGATGGGCATCATCGAAGAAGTGGGTCCGGAAGTGACAAAGGTGAAAAAAGGGGACAGGGTTGTCCTGCCTTTCAACATTTCTTGCGGGCACTGTTATTATTGTGAACATGATATGGAGAGTCAATGTGATAATTCCAACCCTAATGAAGCGGTGGATACAGGCGGGTACTTTGGTTTTACTGAACGATATGGGAACTATCCAGGCGGGCAGGCAGAATATTTAAGGGTGCCATATGGAAACTTCATGCCGTTTGTCATCCCGGAGTCATGCGAACTAGAAGATGAGTCACTTTTGTTCATGTCCGATGTGCTGCCAACCGCATATTGGAGTGTAGAGAACGCTGGCATCAATAAAGATGATACGGTAGCGGTATTGGGCTGTGGGCCGATTGGCTTGATGGCTCAGAAGTTCGCTTGGATGAAAGGAGCAAAAAGGGTCATTGCCATCGACAATCTACCTTATAGACTCAAAAAGGCTAAACAGATGAATAAGGTAGAGGCGTATAACTTCGATGAATATAACGATATGGGCAGCTACATTAAGGAAATCACTTCAGGCGGGGCCGATGTGGTCATAGATTGTGTGGGAATGGATGGGAAGAAATCGACGATAGAGGCGATTGAGCAAAAGCTGAAACTTCAGGGTGGAACGTTAAGTGCAATCGAGATTGCCCTTAACGCCGTACGTAAATTCGGCACGATCCAATTGACTGGCGTATACGGATCGAAATATAATATGTTCCCATTAGGCAATTTATTTGAGCGGAACATTAACCTGAAAATGGGACAAGCACCGGTCATTCACTACATGCCCAAACTTTTTGATAAAATCACGGCTGGAGAGATCGACCCTACGGAAATCATATCCCATAAAGTCCCTCTCGAAAAAGCGAGTGAGGCTTATCAAATCTTTAACGATCATGAAGATGAATGTATTAAAGTGGTGCTAAAGCAATAATGTGTAGCTATAAAAATCCAATGCCCCTGAGCTGCATTGGATTTTTTAGTTGAGTTCGTAAATAGATAAAAGTGTATGGTGCATGATCGATAAACGTATAAATGACGCGGGATAAATGCTCATCCTACCCGTGAACTGAGGAAATCGGGGGTACACTGTTTTTTTTACTATGATGCTTTTAAAGGGGATTCCGGGAATGTGACGATTGACCCTTCCGATGATGAAGGAGAGATGCATTGCCGAGTGATCTTGATTAAGGGTTTTTGGTAAGGGAATGGAGTATTTATATTATATAATGATAGTGACAAAAGGAGGATGTTCAGATGGTATATAACTCGGCAGCAGAACTTTGTGAAGGGTTTGGTTATCCGCCCGTTCACGTTAAATTGACGATAGAGATCATCGATAAGAGATTGGGACCTGTAAAGGCAGAAGCGGAGATTGCCATCAAGCCTGTTAAGTCAAAGGGTTATCTGGAAGTATTGGTGGAAGAATTGGAATCGGAGCATATCTTTGCCGATGAAAATGGCAGTATCTATGGCAGCTTCGGCATCGATCAAAGCATCCAGATATATGATGAAGTCCTGACTACCATTCCGTTCGAAGAGATAATGGGAAATGAAAATTGGAAAGAGACAGTTGAGGAATCCATCACGGCGGATAAACTAAAGGAACAACTGGGTAAATCCCTAAATGATTATCAATTCAGTGATTTGAGCGGGAAATATAAATTCAGGAAAAGATGTACGGTAACAGAACTCCAATTCATAGATTAAACGAAAGGAGAAGGCGATATGCTTTCTCTTTTTTACATATGGCCATGATATTTTTCCTTATGATAATTAAATGCTTGCAGTGACACAATCTGTGAGAACCTTTAACCATGCACAAGGGGAGCTCAGTAGGCTTTTAATGGTTTCAACTTGCATTTATTATATAGCTTTACATAGGTTAATATATTGTTAAGGGCTTTTATAAGAAATAGAAACGAATATTTTAAAAGATAAAAAGGAGAATATATGAAAATTGGTTTGGTACGGCATTTTAAGGTGGCACATGAATTTCCTACTGGGAAATCTGTGACGGCGGATGATATGAAGCAATGGTTTGTGGACTATGATGCAGCGGATATTATTTATGGAACGACTTTATTTGGCGTGGAGGAATGGCAGGAATGTTATTGCAGTGATATGTCGAGAGCCGTCAAGACAGCGGAACACATCTTTCCAGGCACGGTTCATCGGATGGAGGAGCTGCGGGAAATACCTTCTCCCCCTTTGAGAGGAAGGGTTAAGCTGCCGTTCATCCTTTGGGCCATCTGGATTCGCTGCTGCTCGGTGATCAACAAGCAGACAAGGGCGGAAATTAAGATTGCAGAGCAAAGGATCAATAATGTATTGGATGAAGTCTTTGCAAAGGGGGAAAGGAATGTTCTGATCGTGAGTCATGCCGCCCTCATGGTATATATGAGGAAAGAGCTGATCCGACGGGGGTTCACCGGTCCAAAGTTCAAGATTGCCAGTAATGGAAAATTGTATGTATTTGAAAGCGGAAAAGGGAAATGAATATATGGTTCCCCACCGGAAAAGGTAAGCCATTTTGCGAAGAAAGAGGCATGTATTTTCCGAATAGTTATTCTTTTTTTATTGGTTGTGGTTTATTATTGTAATAGTGTAATTTTTACGAATTCAATATTGGGGAAAGAGGGGTGGACATTTTGCTGAAGGCAGTTTTTTTTGATTTAGATGATACATTACTATGGGATCAGAAAAGTGTAAAAGAGGCTTTTGTGGCCACATGCGAAGTTGCCAAGGAGAAATATGGTCTGAATGTCGACGAGTTTGAAGAAGCGGTGCGGAAGGAAGCGCGTGATCTTTATTCTTCTTACGATACATATGCATTCACTCAAATGATCGGAATCAACCCATTTGAGGGACTATGGGGGAATTTTCAGGATGATCATGATGAATTCCGGAAGATGGCCGGGATCGCACCGGCTTATCGGAAAGAAGCGTGGACGAGGGGCTTGAAGGCATTAGGGATCGATGACCCGGAATTTGGGCTTGAACTGGCAGAACGTTTCCCGGCCGAAAGACGCAAAAAGCCATTTATCTATGAAGAAACATTCCGTGTTCTGGATGAATTAAAAGGGAAGTACAACTTGCTATTGCTAACGAACGGATCTCCTGAACTGCAAAATACCAAACTTGAAATAACGCCTGAACTGGTTCCTTATTTCGACCAAATCGTGATTTCAGGCGCATTTGGTCGAGGTAAACCGGATGCCTCCATTTTTGAGCATGCTTTGCAAATCATGGAGCTGGATAAGGATGAAGTATTGATGGTCGGCGATAATTTAATGACCGATATCCTTGGAGCATCACGGGTAGGTATAAAGTCGGTTTGGATAAATCGCCATGATAAGAAACGGAATGAAGTGCTTCCAACCTATGAAATCAAGCATTTAGAGGAGCTTTTCCCTATCCTTGAGAGCCTGGGGAATTAATTGGCGGTCCTCCTCCAAATAACAAATTTTGGAGAGTTGCAATGAAAATATTAGGTCTTTCAAATTATTTACAGAATGAAAAGGGTGAGATATAGTTACCCTGTAATCAATTAAATTATTCAGACTAGGGGTGTCCAATAAAAGTTGGGCTGAGAGAGAAGCGCTTAAGCTTCTTAACCCTCAGGACCTGATCTGGTTCATACCAGCGTGGGGAAGTTAGAATCTACTAAACGATGACCTTTCAATTGGTCATTTCTGTAGTCATACTAACGTTAGCCGGGTCTTTAATATGAGACCTGGCTTTTTCGTGCGAAGTGGATTGGATTTTGTCCTTTTTAAATGAACTTAAAAAGGAGAAATGAAATCATGAAGAGTAATTCAGTAAATGACATGAACGTTTCAATTATGTCCAGTTTTGCCGGGAGTAAAAAAGTGTATGTTGAGGGATCTAGACCCGATATTAAAGTACCTATGCGTGAAATTGAGCTAAGTCCGACGACAGGGGCATTCGGTGAAGAGGAGAATCCGCCTTTACGTGTATATGATACAAGCGGCTTCTATACGGATTCAGAATATCCGATTGATATTCATAAAGGCCTTGCCCCGATCAGACGCAGCTGGGTTCTGGAACGGGAAGATGTTGAAGAGTATGAAGGGCGTGAAATAAAGCCCGAAGATAACGGATATAGAAAAGTGGAGTCACAATCCAATGCCGAAGTTTTTCCGGGATTGAAAAGAAAACCATTGCGTGCGGTGAAAGGAAAAAACGTAACCCAGCTCCATTATGCCCGCAAAGGGATCATTACTCCAGAAATGGAGTTCATTTCGATCAGGGAAAATGTAGCCCCTGAGTTTGTAAGGGAAGAGGTAGCTAGCGGGCGGGCAATCATTCCGGCAAATATTAACCATCCTGAAAGTGAGCCCATGATCATCGGACGTAATTTTCACGTGAAGATAAATGCGAATATAGGAAATTCAGCTGTCAGTTCATCGATTGAAGCTGAAGTGGAGAAAATGACTTGGGCCACACGATGGGGTGCAGACAACATAATGGATCTTTCCACAGGAAAGAATATTCACACGACGCGGGAATGGATTATCAGGAATTCACCTGTGCCGGTTGGGACGGTTCCGATATATCAAGCATTGGAAAAAGTGAATGGGGTCGCGGAAGATTTAAATTGGGAAGTTTTCCGGGATACATTAATCGAGCAGGCTGAGCAAGGTGTCGATTACTTCACCATACACGCTGGTGTACTTTTGCGATACATCCCCATGACAGCAAAGCGAGTTACGGGTATTGTTTCCCGGGGAGGCTCCATCATGGCACAATGGTGCTTGGCCCACCACCAGGAAAGTTTTCTCTATACACACTTTGAAGAGATTTGTGAAATCATGAAGACGTATGATGTTTCTTTCTCATTAGGTGACGGTCTCCGTCCGGGATCCATTGCAGATGCAAACGATGAGGCACAATTTGCGGAATTGGAAACACTTGGGGAATTGACGAAGATTGCTTGGAAGCACGACGTTCAAGTCATGGTGGAGGGACCCGGTCACGTACCGATGCATTTGATTAAAGAAAATATGGATAAGCAGCTGGAAGTCTGTCAAGAAGCACCATTCTATACCCTGGGACCATTGACGACGGATATAGCTCCTGGATACGACCATATCACTTCTGCGATTGGTGCTGCCATGATTGGATGGTTTGGAACGGCCATGCTTTGCTATGTGACACCGAAAGAGCATTTGGGACTGCCGAATAAAGAGGATGTTCGGGTAGGGGTCATTACTTATAAAATTGCAGCACACGCAGCTGATCTTGCAAAAGGCCATCCGCAGGCAAGAAAACGGGATGATGCCCTTTCGAAGGCTAGATTCGAATTCCGTTGGAGAGATCAATTCAATCTTTCCCTTGATCCTGAAAGGGCGGTTGAATATCACGATGAAACTCTTCCGGCAGAAGGGGCCAAAACAGCCCATTTCTGTTCAATGTGCGGACCGAAATTCTGCAGCATGAGAATCTCTCAGGACATCCGTGATTTGGCGAAGAAAAAGGGTCTGGGTTTTGAGTCGGTAATCGATGAAGGGCTTAAAGAAAAAGCGAATGAATTTAGGAAAACGGATGGGGAAATCTATCAATGATTCCAACGAGAGGGAGAATTCGATGAATCGGGTAATCCAGATAAAAGTTGAAATGAAACAGTTGGAAACTCAATTGGAGCAGCTGAAAAGGGAGCTGAACATTTTTCGGGAGAATTGTAACCATGAATTTGTGAAAAATGATTATAGTCAACAATGTACAAAGTGCCACTTGATCGAAAGTCTGCAATGGTAATGATTCCATAATCGTCCTTATGGAATGACTCCCTTAATCATGTTGGACATTCAGTCACAAAACATGATTAAGGGGCTCTTTCATTACTATTTACATACTTGTTTTATTAATATGAAGAGGAGGAGGGACAAGCCATCCTTTTTCCTTATTCAATCTAAGGAAGTCAGCACCCAATGCAGCTTTGTTGGTATGGAATTGCGCAAACATCTGTGCAATATCCTCGCGGATGCATTGACCCATCATTTGGCTGCAAGCAACTAATCCTGCATTAATATCGATTGATACTGAAGCGGAGATTTCAGGATCTTGAAGACGTGCCCCGACGGGAATATCCTCCAAATTAGCTTTAGGCCTTTCAGGTGGTGAGGGAGGCAGTCCTACGTTATTTTCTTTTAATAACGATTCAAGTTGGTCATGTTCCTGTTTTCCTTGATTGATCACTTCAACAAGCAATTTATGCAGGTCCTTGTCGCCAGTATGATTAAGCATGGTTTGATGACAGGCAATCAACCCTTTTGTAGTGGTTAGAAATGCCCATGTTCCAAATACCTCTCCGTAATGCATAGGCTCATCTTTCGGATTTCCGCTTAAAATTCCCATAACCATCCTCCTTGAAATTCATTAACGCATTTAAGTTACCCTGAATTCATCCAAGCATGCATCGTTGATGTTTGGGAAAGGTTAGAGGGCTTTTAATGCTTACCCTTTTATTCCTTGCAGCCATTCTTGATAACATTCATCACAGAGCATTTCATTTCTATCCGTGTCAGTAACTTGAAATGTTACGACATGTATTTTTTTTTCTTCCGTGACATCACTACAATAGAAGCATTGATGTGTCATTAGAAATCCTCCCATGTATATAAAGTGTTTATAGTTTAAAGCGCCACGGTTTTTTTATACAGAAAAAATGGTGCAGCAGCTTATTGGTCTTCTTGGAAGAGTTTAGACTGAATAATCCGGTTGGGGTTTAACATACTAAACGTGTTCGCTTGATTGATAAAATGAGGAGGGAAATACAATGCAAAACCAAAATCAACAAGGTCAAGTACACCAGAACATGCAAACGGGTGCCATTCCCCCACAATTGAATCACGGTGGTCACGAAGTATTCGATGTACATGAAGTGCTGTCGGGAGCGATTGGTACTTTAAACACGTATACTCTTTTGCGTCAGCATGTCCAAGATCAGGAATTACTCGACATTCTGGATCGTCAATATCAGTTCATCCAAGATGAATATAATATTTCATTGGAGTGCTTCCAAACGGGCCAGGATCCTTCTAAACCGACTCAGAGCTACAAAATGAATCAAGGTAACGATTTTATATATGGATTGACACCGACTCAGCCAAAGAAACCTTTGCAATCCGTATCGGAAATTACGGATGAATGCATTTCAGGCTTGATGCTTGCAGCTGTTAAGTCTGCAGCATCCATGAAGGCGATGGCAGCACTTGAAATAACGAATCCGGTGGTTCGCCGCGTATTTGCAGATTCCGTTCCGAACTGCATTGAAATGGCTTATGAGATTTCGATATATCAAAACAAACATCATTATTACCAAGTTCCTCAGCTTGCACAGCAGGATATGCAGCAAATGATGAATTCGTATGCCCCCGCACAAGGAAATAACAACAACATGAGTCATTAAAAGCATTTTTAAGAACATAAAGAAGGGATAGGACTGATTCTCCTATCCCTTCTTTATCATTGTTTCATCTGATTTATTTCCTGAATGCATTCCTGGACGAGGGTAACAGCCTGGCTCATGGTTGCTCCTCCGCCAAATGCCGCGGTCACACCAATTGCTTCAAGAATTTCTTGTTCGGAACAGCCTTGATCAAGACATCCTTTTGTGTGATAGATAATACAGTATTCATCTTGTGAATATAAGCTTATTCCTAGTGCGATAAGCTGTTTTTCTTTCTTGGACAATTGACCTTCTTTAAAGCACTCTTCCGTAAACGAATTGAATTTCTCAGCAAGATCTGGCATTTTATGCGTAAAGACACCGATTCCAGCTTTATAATCACGAAGAGCATTTTCAGTAGAATTATTCGCTTCATATTCCATTTTTCATTCAGCTCCATCCAAAAATTTTTCATCAAAAATTAGTATGAGCTAAATGTTGGACGATTAAACAGAAACGCAGGAGTTTACCGAAGTAATCATGGAACCGCCTTCCTACAAGGCTAGTGACCCCTTGGGCCGGGTGGCTTTGAACCATTGATAGCAAAGGATGCATATAAGTGCAACGTCAATCGCATCACCGGCATAGTACATTAATATTCCGCCATTTTCCGCTTGTACCTTGGTGACTCCGCTTGGCGGGTGGGCAAAAATATATTTAGAAAGGATATCATGGCCGGCCAGTGAAACTGTAAATACGATAGCTCGAAACAAGAAGCTGAACCTGTGGGGGGCAGGGTCCATATAAATCATAGACGCAGTGAATAGATAGCCAGCTATGAACACGTGAAAATGCACTAATGCATGCAGAAGGGCATTCTGATGCATCAACCCGTACAGACCAGTCGTATAAAGGATCCAAAGCCCTCCAATATTAAGCGCAGAGGCAGTGATTGGATTGCTTAAAAACCGCAGCGGCCAACTTTTCAACACCTTTGAAAGGCGTCTTGCTGATTGTACATCAAGTGTTCGCAGTGCAAGCGTAATGGGTGCAGCAAGCACGAGCAGGATGGGTGCAATCATTCCAAGCAGTAAATGACCAACCATATGCGCCGTGAAGTCCATATGCGCGCGATTGGCTATTGGGCCTATGATTGCAGAGGCTGCACAGAGAGTGCCAAGAATCCAAAAGAAGGTACGGTATAAAGGCCATTTTTTATAGCGGCGGTTCGAAATGATGACAGCTGCGATATAAATCACTATAACCAGCATGAGTAGCATCAATAAAATCGGTTCAAAACCAGTTCCATTATCATGAATATGTCCATTACTGTGCATTGCTGGCGTCTTCTTTCATTTTAAGTAAGCTGCGCCTTGTTTGAATGACGAGGGTAATGCCGATCAAGATCATGATTGTGGCAGCAATGTTCCAAGTCAAGTCGTATGGGAAAATATCGACATTGTAACGGATTTGATGGAGGCGCATGAGCTTGTGCTGGATGATTCCGTCATATAACTGGAAAGAACCTGCCCCGAGCAAAACTCCCCCTATCCACCTTTTCAGCCATAATCCCTTTCGACGGCGAAGGTCAGCGAACATGAATAACGACCCGACCGTTGCGAACCAGCTTAGAGCATGAAATAAACCATCCGAGACAAGCCCGATACTGGTTGTGGACTTGTCATAGAAATGGTGCCAATGTAATAGTTGATGAAAGATGGCTTCATCGATGAATGCAACCAATCCGATCCCGAATAGAAAACCGGACCATAGGTTACGAGCGGAATAAGTATAACGTAATTCTGAAATGGATTGATCTCTTTGATTTCGAGGCTTGAAATCCATTTTCCATCCTCCTTTTTCCTATATATGGTTCTTTCTACTTTACCCTGTATTTTAAAGTTATAGACAGGTAAATGGACCTTTTATATATCTTATTTATTGAGGGATTCATAGCACAAAGAAATCCTTGGCTTTTTAGTTCAGTCATCAATGTTAACGGTATGTAAATTTCTTCTAATTATTGTTCATTATAACTGAATTATGGTTTTAAGCATGTACAGGCGGGTAATAAAAAACCGTACATCATATAAAAAAAGGAGGAGTTAATATGTTTCGCCATCAAAAAGAATTGCAATTTGAAGTTAAGGTAGATCGACCAGATCCGATGCTTGCCCGTCAAATTCAGGAAGTGTTAGGTGGACAGTTTGGGGAAATGACTGTCATGATGCAATATCTTTTTCAGGGATTTAACTGTCGTGGTGAAGAAAAATACAAAGATATGCTGATGGATATCGGTACAGAGGAAATTGGACATGTAGAGATGCTTTGTTCACTCATTAGTCAATTGCTTGATGGCGCTTCTCCGGAAGATCAAGCAGAAGCCGCAAAAGATCCTGCTACAGCAGCGATCATGGGTGGTATCAATCCCCAGCATTTGCTCGTAAGCGGTCTTGGCGGACTGCCAACCAACTCGAATGGGGTGCCTTGGAACGGATCTTATATCGTAGCCAGCGGAAATTTATTAGCGGACATGCGATCCAATCTGCATGCTGAAAGCCAAGGACGCCTTCAAGTGGCCCGTTTATATCATATGACCAAAGATGAAGGGGTACGTGCTACCTTCCGTAAAATGTTAGCCCGTGATCGTTACCACCAATATCAATGGATGGCGGCCATTGCAGAACTTGAAGAAAAAAATGGCGTGGTTGTTCCCGCATCATTCCCACCGGAAGCGGAAATGGAATCTCAACCGGAAGCGTACGAATTCTGGAACTTGTCGGAAGGTAATGAATCGGCAGACGGCCTGTGGGCAACAGGAAGCGCCCCAGATGGTACGGGAGATTTTGTTTATGTAGCTGAACCAGTTGCAAAAGGACAGATTCCTAACCCTAAGGTTCCGGCAGCACAATTGCATCATGACCTGGATAGAAGTCAATCGTTTAATAAAAGGTAATATAAACTTTTCAAAAAAAGCTCGATGGCCCTGATAAACTGTACCCTATAGAGTAGACACCTAAAAAAGTCTCCTATAGGGTACTTTTTTGTATAATTAAGAAACACAACGAGAAAACACAACATGGGACTGGAGAAGGTTATGAGTAAAAAGCTTTTTACAGAGAAAGAAATCAAACTACTATCATCTAATAATTATGTTAAATCTGTAAGTTCAAAAGGAATTACTTATACTGATGAATTTAAGCATATATTTATAGCGGAAAAACAGAAAGGCAAGTTCGTAAGGCAAATATTTGAAGAATTTGGGTTTGATGTAGAGGTTTTGGGGACGGAAAGAATTAAATCAGCGAGTAAGAGATGGCAAGCAGTTTACGAGAAGAACGGGATTATTGGTTTATGTGACACTAGAGCAGGAAATTCAGGGCGCCAAAAGGAAAGAAAACTTACCCTAGAGGAGAAAAATGCTCGCTTAGAAGCACAAATCAACTTACTAAAGGCAGAAAACGAACTGTTAAAAAAGATTCGTTTTGCAGAAAGGGGGATGAAGAAGTAGTTCTTCCTCCTTTCCAAAAATATATCCTAATTCGCTCCGTGATTGAAAAATATCAACTAAAACATATGGTGAAATACCTTTGTAAAATAGTCGGTGTTTCAAGAAGTGGTTATTATAATTACTTCTCAGTGAAATCACAGGAAAAAAGAATTCGAAAAGATGAAAAGGATGAGGTAGTGAAAGAAATCATCATAAAAGCATTCCATTTCAAAAATCGTAAGAAAGGGGCTCGTCAGATCAAAATGACTTTGGCGGGTCAATTTAATGTTGTCTATAATTTGAAGCGTATCCGGCGAATCATGAAGAAGTACAGCATTATATGCCCTATTCGGAAGGCAAATCCGTACAGACGAATGATGAAAGCCACTCACGAGCACCGTGTGGTGCCGAATCTTTTGAAGAGGGAATTCAAACAGGAAGTTCCAGGTAAAATACTACTGACAGATATCACATATTTGTTCTATGGCCAAGGAAAGAAAGCTTATCTATCAACGATTAAGGATGCTTCGACCAATGAAATTGTGGCTTACCATGTATCAGATCGCATTACCATGGACCTGGCTACGGAAACCCTCCTCAAGTTAAAGAAAAATCGAAGATTTCACAAAGCAAAGAATGCCTTTATCCACTCTGATCAGGGAACTCATTATACCCATCCGGACTTTCAGAAATTAGTAAAAAAACTGGGATTAGGCCAGTCGATGTCAAGGCGCGGGAACTGCTGGGATAATGCACCTCAAGAATCTTTTTTTGGCCATTTTAAAGATGAAGCCTCTATTAAAGCATGTTCAACTTTAGATGAATTAAAAAAAGAAATTAAGCAATATATGACGTATTACAATCACTACAGATACCAATGGAATTTAAAAAAGATGACTCCTGTTCAATACAGAAATCATCTTTTTCAAGCTGCCTAGGCTTTTTTTATTCTATCTTGTTTCCAAAACCTAATTATTTGCTTGTGGATATTTTTTGGAGTAGGATAGTTTCCATCTTCAAAACAAACCATTTTAAAAGGATGGTCACTAATTTAATGGTAAGGAGTGGGGCAAATGAAAGCAGTAGTGGTTAAAGAACCGGGTGGTGCAGAACAATTACTATTAAAAGATTTTTCAAAGCCCGTGCCCGGTAAAGGGGAAATATTAATAAAGGTTAAAGCCTCTGCGATAAATAGAACGGATATTGTTTCCCGGGAAGGAAAATCCGGTTATATGGCCAATCCAATATTGGGGATTGAAGTTTCTGGGGAAGTGGTGGAAACAGGGGAAGGTGCAAATATACAAACGGGGACGAGGGTGATGGGCCTAGTAAACGGCGGCGGTTATGCTCAATATGCCTTGATGCCGGCTGATCGTGCAATGAAGATTCCGGATAACCTGTCATTTGAAGAAGCGGCAGCGATACCTGAGGTATTCTTGACTGCGTACCAAACCTTGTTTTGGTTAGGTGAATTGACGGATCAAGAAACGGTATTGATTCATGCTGGCGGAAGCGGTGTAGGCAATGCAGCTATCCAACTGGCAAAAAAACTGACAAAAGCGAAAATCATCACTACAGCCGGCTCAAAGGAAAAATTGGATTTCTGTCACTCACTAGGAGCGGATATCTGTATCAACTATAAAGAACAATCTTTTGATGAGGAAATCCTGAAAGCTACAAATAATCAAGGAGTGGATGTTATCCTGGATTTCATCGGTGCTTCTTACTGGGAGAAAAACCTTAAAAGCATAAAAACTGATGGACGATGGGTATTGATAGGCATTCTAGGCGGAACTGTAGTCGAGAAGGTGAACCTGATGGAACTTCTCTTAAAAAGAGTTCAATTAAAAGGCACTCTACTAACTCCTCGGAGTGATGAATATAAAAAAGAGTTAACGGAAGAATTCGTTAAAAAGGCAATGCCGTTGTTCCACAAAAATGAAATCAAGGCAATCGTGGACCATGTCTTCCCTTTTGAAGAGGTACAAAGAGCGCATGAACATATGGAAGCCAATAAGAATGTAGGTAAAATCATCTTACAGATTAATGAATGATTAAAGAAAAACTGCCTCGGTGCATGAATGGGGGAGGTTGCCCAGGATTAAGACTTGATTGGGCGACCTCTTTTCAGGTGATGAGGAAAAGGTGGAGCTGATGGCAGATTGATTGAAGGAAGAAATATGGACAAAGTATAATGAATATATACAAAGTCAAGATACGCTTCGCCGGTATCTGTCTAAGGGGGAATCTTAATGAATGAACTGAATGCATTATTCAGGAAAAGAATAGGGCTCCAGGAAGATGTGAAACTGACATTTGAGAAATTAGACGAAATTCTGGATAAGACAGCGAAAACCATTCCTTTTGAAAACTTATCAATCATGGCATCCCATCTGAGTGATATCGATAAAGCGAATATCGTGAACAAAGTCCTCGTGAGGAATGAGGGGGGATTATGCTATGAATTGAATTCAGCCCTTTATTTTTTCCTTATGGAAAATGACTTTGATGTATCTTTGGTTCGTGGTGTCATCTATAATCAGGGGTGGATGACCATAGGAAGGACACATGTCACCATTCTATTGAAGCATGAGGGCCAAACCTATTTGATCGATACGGGTTTTGGCGGGAATCTGCCATTAAAACCAGTTCCGTTGAACGGAGAAACGGTCGTTTCCCGAAATGGCGAATTCAGGATAAAAAAAGAAAGTACCGACCATGGAGATCATATCCTTGAATTAAAACTGAAACATAAAGATCGCGATTGGAGAATAGGCTATGCTTTCGATTCTTCACAACCCGTGGGAAATGTAGAGGAACTTAATGAGGTCCAAACGATCATCAGGGAAAATCCCCAATCACCATTCAATAAGCATCCATTAATCACCCGTTTGACAAACAGCGGGAACATCACTTTAACCGATACTTCCTTTACACAGTGGGAAAATGGAAAAGTGACGAAAGAAGAAATAGATGGAGCACGATTTAAAGAGTTACTGAAACAGCACTTCGATAGATAGTGGAAAAAGATCTGAATATCAAAGGCATCCTTATCGAAAGATTGTCCATTCTTGACAGTTTTTTTATGAATTGTATGATCATTCCATGGGATGTCATTGATATGCAAGACATAGAAAACTATTACTATAATGAAGAAATTTGCGAAAATCCTGCCGAATAGCTGGCAAATCGAGAACCCGCTGAATGCTTTTTGGCGGAAAGAGAGCGAATTTCTGAGAATACATGAAAACTGTAGGCAAACCGGCTTTCTACGAATTTGCTACAATCTGAAACATCCATTATGGATGTTTTACTATTTATTCAATAGATTCGAATTCAGTGGGGTGAGAAGGATATGGAGAAGAAGAACCGATTGGTTTTTACTAGGTCGAATGCAGCTGCTAAACGAAAATTCGATGAAGCCATCACCATTTTGGAATATAGTGTAATGCTTGTTGAATTCTTTGGATTACAAGAATTCAACAATATAATTGCCGGACAGTTAAGGCTGATTCTATGTGAAACGAAAAATACGCGAATAAAACGGGAAAAGGTCACAATTGATCAATCCTTAATAAAGAAAATCAATCCTAACCCGAAATTGTATCCCATTAAAGACTCCAATCAAATGAGCAATGATCATGATCATATATCGGAAGAACTCTTCGATTATACTAAACAAAGGATTGAGCTAAAGCTTTGGAGAAATCAAATTATCTATAAAATCGATATCGAAGGAAAAACCCAGGAAATTAAAGTCATTGATTTTATTAAGGAAACAGCTAATAAGATTGGCGGTGCACATGCTGAATCAAGTTTCCCTAATAAGTCCATTATTTCGGATGGACATACGAAAATCATGTTAATAGATATAGCAAAAGGGTTATTCAAATCCATAGGCAGGGATTATAAAAAACATGCCTCCATGAACCTTTCACATATCATGCAAAAAATCGAACAATCAACTTTGGAAGACTAGACAGAGGAAGGACTTTTGACCAAGTCCTTCTTGCTTGATTTCCAAGTACCCGGCAGGATTGAATACCTCAAATAACCACTATCAATAAACCATTCTTTTTCCTCGTTAAACCATGCTCGATGGCTTTTCACTTTTATCCAGAACGCCATCAGGTTAAATTCAGTCACGAGTGTACTCCATATTTTCTGCATATTTAATTGGTAAGATGGGTGTAATCATAAAGGAGGTTTTATTCAATATGAAAAAAAGAACAAAATTGCCTACCATCTTATCCCTATTTGCAGCCCTGTTTTTAGTCCTTGGAGCATGTTCCAACAGCGATGATAAAAGCAACGAAGAGAAGGAAGAAAATGAACATAAGGAACATAGTGAAATGGACATGAACCATTCTAGCTCGGGTGATGTTCCGGAGGGATTAAAAGCGGCAGAAAATCCAACTTATGAAGTTGGAAGTCAAGCGATTATCGAATCAGGTCATATGGAAAGCATGAAAGGGGCGGAAGCAACAATAGTGGGTGCCTTTGATACGACTGCTTATGCAATTTCGTATACGCCTGCAACCGGCGGAGAAAAAGTGGAAAATCATAAATGGATCATTCACGAAGAAATCAAAGATGCAGGTGAAGTGACGTATGAACCCGGAGCGGAGGTCACAGTAAATGCTTCTCATATGGAAGGGATGAACGGGGCAGTCGCTGAAGTTGAATCTGCCGAAAAAACGACTGTTTATATGGTCGATTTCACACCGACTACGGGTAGAGAAAAAGTGAAGAACCATAAATGGGTAACCGAAAGCGAATTATCAGCGTCTAAATGATTTAACATCATGAGTTCAAAAACAGAAGAAAATAGGATTGGAAACTCCTTCAGTTTGTGACAAAAGTGGATTTGGAATAGCTCATCCAGAACCATAATATTCAAACAAGACTAGATGATCATTGATGTTTTTTACTGTAAGCCTCATTGGATTGAAGAGATTTGCGACACTCCTGCCAAATAACTGGCTAGCCGAGACCCCGCAGGCGCTTGTGTGCCGAGGAGGCTTGGCAGTCAGTCGGCGGAAAGGGAGTGAATCTCTGAAATCAACTGAACCATTCAAATAAAAAATGCAGGCAAACTTGATTTTTACATTGAGTCTGTTTACAGTCTGAAGGAATGGTAAACAAAACCATTCCTTTTTTGTGAATGAATTTTCTTGAAAATTACTTTACAGTGGAGTGTAAAACCTTAGTTTCTGTTAATATGGCTTTATCAGAAATGTGAAAATGGGGTGCAAGTATGATGGCTGGATTAATTATTAGACCTTTTATGGAAACTGACCATGAGGCGCTGAGCAATTATTGTTTACCTATAGAACAAGCAATCTATACTTCTTTACCTTTAAAAGTTATCGAAGACTTCAGGAAGGATAAATATAACCTCCCCATGGTCATTTATTTAGATAAGGATTTGATTGGTTGTTTTGCCTTATATGCGGATAAAGCGGGAAATCAATATACAAGTAATGAGAATGCAATTCTTCTTAAATCATTCTCCTTGGATTTGCAGCATCAAAAAAAAGGGCTAGCTTTTAAGACGTTAAAAGTGTTGCCTGATATGATCAAACTAAGTCATCCAGATAAAGATGAGATTATTCTAACGGTGCATCATTCGAATGTCCCAGCGATAAATTTATATAAAAAAGCTGGATTCATTGACAAAGGATACAGATTTAATGGGGAAGAAGGGGAGGAATACATTTTCCACTTTGCTCTGGATTAAGGGGAATATAGATAACTTCCGGAATGCTTCGACCCGAAAGGAAAAAGCGTGTAATTAAACGACAGTATACAGTCAGCTTAAATATGATGAAGTGGTTAAACGCAAAATAAGCATCAAAACGATGCTTATTTTTTTGGAAGGTATTCCTTACGATATGATTAAGAATTCATGGAATCCATCCTACAATTTCCAGAATAGTCAGAATGATCTCAAAGACAATGAGAATTACAATGATCCATTCAACGAATAGTCCCCTGATCGAATGGCTGATGTTAGAAAACCCATCCATAATGTTATATAAAATTTCGGTTTTACTTTTTAGGATTTTATACCGATCATTCAATTCAAAAAATTCAAGCATTCTGTCATAAAATTCGCCGGCAATGCTGCTTGTCCATGTAATATCAGGTTTATCCAGAATCATGATATATGCCAGGGTATTGTACTCGTGACGTACGATTTTTGCCGTCGTCCTCGCTAGTTCCTTGTTACCGATTCTGAGCTTGCCTTTTTCCAGTCGGTCAATCATGGCTTCAAGCTTGTCGTGGATTTTTCCTAGTTGTTCCTCAGTCTTTTCAAGAGCCACCGATTTTGCGAGAATGGTGGATATTAATTCAGGGTAGAAAAATTCATATTTAGGAACAACTACATATTCGTCTGTCAAATTGATGTTTTCAGTTTCACAGAAGTGAAGGCTGTAATCATCCGTATATCTATCTACATTGACGAGATCAATGTCCGGCTCGAATGATTGGATAAAGGAGGAAAATGCCTTGATCTCATCCTCATGTGAGTAATTGATGAAGACGATGCTGCCAAAGGAAAAAACCAGCACCTGCTGCGATTCGTCCACATTTTTATAAAGGATGGAACGTAGAATATCGCCTTTAAGAATTAAAGGCTCTTCCCAGGTGAATTTTTTGGGGATGCCGCAATGAATGGCGATTTTGTTCAAATCGATTTCATTAGTGATTGCACATGCTTTAAAGGTAATTTCTTCCATCTATATCACTCTCTTCAGCAAATTGGTCTTTTTTCGATTCTATTCTATTCTTACAAAAACATGCTTGAATAATTCTGGAAGGTAGAAAAAAGTCAACTGACTGGTAACTAAACCAATAACCCCATTATGGATATAAAAATAATCAATTCTAAGCTTTGGGGAAATATATAAGAGGGCGCTTCCGGAAACCGGATCGCCCTTCTTTATTTTGCTTGTTTATACATACTGAAACTTTACAAAAACATATAAAAGTTCATGAAAACTTTACTTTTATTTACAGAATTCTCACATTGATGTCAATATTCAGTAATACATGTTTGTTATAATCGATTGACGGTTTTAAAAGTGGTTGGAAAAGGGTCTTTTAAAAATCCTTCATTTACAGATAAGTAGCAGGCTGATTGAAGATGACTGAATAGTAGGAGTGAACAAAAATGGAGGAATCTATAAATCTATATGAGCTTACATTTAGTGAAAAAGATAGATATGTGATCATTACGAATGCTTATCCACATGAAGATCAGCTATATCGGAATGGGTTTATCCACCGAAGAGTCAAGGCTTATCTGGATGAGGGTTTGAAGGTGGATGTCTTTGTTTTGCATCCTGCCTATAAAAAAGCGGAAAAGTATACGTATGAAGATGTGCCTGTTTATCGAGGAACTGAACAGCATTTGCGCATTTTCTTAAATCATAAAATACATAAAAAAGCGCTCATTCATTTTGTTAATCCAAAAATGGTACAAGCGATAAAAGAAACGAACACGGATTTACCGATTATCACCTGGATACATGGATTTGAAACGGAGGCATGGCATAGAAGATGGTTTAATTTTCTTGAAAGCCCTGAAAGCTTGAGGAAGATACTTGAAATGTCGGACGACTATTATGTATCACAGCTTTCTTTTATGAATTGGTTTTATCAAACGAATGAATTGGATACAACCTTTGTTCATATTTCCAAATGGTTCAAAGAGCATATAGCGGAATGTGATGCAAGAGCAGAATCGAAAAATTCAGTAATCATACCTAATGTCATAGATGATAATCTGTTTACCTTTATTGAAAAGCCAGCTGAAATGCGGACAAAAGTCCTTTCAATCAGGCCATACGCTTCACGAAAATACGCCAATGACCTATCGGTGAAAGCAGTACTGGAACTATCGAAGAGACCATACTTCGATAAGTTGGAATTTGCATTTTATGGCGATGGAAAATTGTTCGATCAAACCGTTGAGCCAATCCGGGATTTTGAGAATATAACGATTCATAAAGGTTTCCTATCTCAGGAGAAAATCGCTGCATTACATAAGGAGTATGGAATCTTCCTTTGCCCGACCCGTTTGGATTCTCAAGGGGTTTCCATGTGTGAGGCAATGTCGAGCGGACTAGTGCCGATTTCAACAGATATTACGGCAATTCCGGAATTCGTTAAACATGACGTTTCTGGCCTTCTAACAAAACCTGAGTCTCCTACCGATATTGCCGATGCAATAGAGCGCTTATATTACAACTCGGACGTATTTTTAAGAGTGTCAAAACAAGCTTCTCAGTCGATTCGGGAAAAATGCGCTGTAGATGTTGTTATAAAAAGAGAATTGGAGATCATCCAAGGTTAATGGAGGGGAGTTTTTTCAATATGGACGAACGAAACGAATATTGGAAAACGATGTATGAGGAACTCGAATTACAAATGAAAGACATGATGTCCATGACATTGGAGCTCATAGAGAGCAATGGCATGGAAAAACAAAAAACCATTGAGAACGTTACAAAAGAAAATAATAGGCTGCGAGAAGAAGTAGAAAAAAGTAAGATGGCCCAAATCGAAAATATTAAGCTTAACAAAGAAATACGAAGACTTAAGTTGTTAGAACATAAATTCAACGTTACATATGCAGGGAAATTCACATTAAAATATCTTGCGCTTAAATCATCTATTAAAGAACAAATAAAGAAATAAAAATTCATATCAGATTTCAGTCATTGGAGTGAAAACTTTGAATTCACATGAACTAGTTGAAAACAGAAAAATGAAGATACTTCTATTTGGCTTTATTGACATGAATTCAATGGATGGATCTGCAGTATTTTTATCTTCCTTAGCATCGACCATTGCGTTAGATTCCAACATCGAAGTTGATTTACTTTTAGCTAGCCCGGTCAAACGTGATATCTTACTTCAGCCACTTGAGAAATTTGATAATATAACCATTCTCAATCCTTTTGTCGATCCTTTTTTTAATGCCGCCGGTGATGAATGGGTAAAAAAAGGAGTCATTGATTTCGATGTAGCAGAAATGCTCATTTCTCATTATTGGAGTCAAAATGACTATGATTGGCTATTTGTTAGAAGCATTGAGACTGTTGAAAAAATCGCAAAGCATAAGCAGATCATAAAGAATACATTAGTTTATGCTACAGGATTGACTCACATAGGTCAGGATGTTAATGAAGAAAAATTCGAGAGCATCAAAAATATATATGATCAGTGTGCGTATTTCTTATGTCAAACAGAAGAGATGTGCGAATTTGTCATTGAGATCCTTAATTTGAATAAAGAAAAAAACAAAGTTTCCCTGCTTACCCCGATGATACCAAACGTTGAATCAGCGGAAGGGCAGACCCGGTTAAAAAACAAACTTGTATATACAGGGAAATTCGACCCGGATTGGAAGACCATTCCCATTATTACTGCTTTTAAAGAATTAAAACGTGAGATCCCGAATCTATCACTTGATGTGGCGGGGGATAAATTCAAATGGGTTAAAGATGATTCTCAGTTTAAGGAAGAAGCGGCATACCTCCTTAAAAATACGGATGGGCTTACATGGTACGGTGCTTTGACAAGGGAGAATGCCCAACAATTAATCGTGAACAGTGATATTGGGATAACCTGGAGAAGTGAGGAAATGGACAGCAGTCTGGAACTGTCTACAAAGCTATTGGAGTATGGGATTTTAAGAAAGGCTGTAATAATGAATCCAACCAAAATGCATATGAAGCTTTTTGGCGAAGATTACCCGTTATATGCTGTTACAGAGAAGGATTTCCGTGACGCTGTCAAATTAGCATTATGTAATAAGGATATATATGAGTTTGCGGCACAACGAATGTATCAAGTTAGCAGGCAGTTTTTATTTTCAGAAGCAATAAAAAAACTGCAAGGACCATTATGGAGCAAGCGCATTACCGATTATGTGAATGAAAGTGCGAATATGTTTTATATTGATGAAGCTGACTTTGATGAACTGATTAGGCATACATCATTAAATAAAGTGAAAATATTGCCTGCGGAGTTTAATGTTGACGAAGTTTTCACCTATATTGTCAAAAACATACCTGAAGAAATAAAACGAGTCGAAAAACTGTTTAAACTGTCTGGGTATGGTCAAATCATTTCAGCAGAAAAAGCTGGATGTTATACATTTCTCCACATCCATAAAAGGTATGGAACCTTTGAACAAAATTTTCAAAATAACATCCCCTATTTAAAAACGATAGGATTTGAAACCTTTGGCAATCCTAAACTAAAACCAAAAGATGTGGAGATTTCAATCAAAGAACGGGCAATTGTTGATAAAGAAAAATATGATATGAAAGGGAAAAATAAAGAATTAGCTAAAGAAGTAAAGCAATTAAAAAAACTGAACAAAGTTCAACTTAAACAAATTACTAAGCTAGAAAAACAAAATCAAGCACTTGGACGGAAATATGATTCACTTTCGAAGTCGAAAATGGGTAAAATGACATTCAAGTATTGGGATTTAAGAAAAAGGCTTAACTTTTAATAAGAAGGTAAACCTGCAATAGGATCGTAGACACTTCTTAACTCTATATCAGTCAAAGGAAAGCTCCTGAATGCTTCTGGCTTACAGGGGCCTTTGTCAATTATATGGAGTAAAGGAGCAGGGATTCTTGCAAACTTGTTTTCGATTAAAGCTGCCTCAGGTTACTATTCTATGAAAATAAAACTTGGTAGTACCCTCAATAAAGATTCATGGAATTTCAAAAAACTAACCTTTCAGCATGTATCCAAATAGACCCCTTATTCATTAATGGTGTTATAATATTCTGAAAAAGGGGGAGAGATGATGGAGGAGAATGTGCTAAATGCGATTCAAGATGATTATCCAGATGCATTTGCCTGGTGTTATGGATGCGGTCGCTTGAACAAAGATGGTCATCATTTTCGAACGGGGTGGCAAAACGAGCAAACAAGGACTATCTATACACCACGCCCAGAGCATATTGCAATTCCAGGATTTGTTTATGGCGGCTTGATTGCCTCTTTAATTGATTGTCACGGAACAGGTTCCGCTGCATTGGCTTTACACCGCAAAAACGGTCATAAAGTTGGAGATGGAGTGGAACCACCCAGGTTCGTGACTGCGTCACTGAATGTGGAGTTCGTAAAGCCAACCCCAAATGATGTGCCATTAATGGCCGTTGGGACGATTCATGAAATTCATCCTAAGAAATGGAGAATCGAAACAGAGGTATTTGCACTCGATAAACTTTGCGCCCGTGGAGAGGTAATCGCTGTGGTGATGCCAAGTACTTTTACTAGCAAAGAGTAAACTTAATTAATGTAAACGCATCGAATTCGGAATTAGATGTACTATCAAGGGCCGTCCAATTATTTGGACGGTTATTTAGTGTATCTGAGTATCCATTTCAAGCATGTTATCGTAATAAAGTGGCATGTAGCTGGAAATTACAAGCCAAATATTAAGATATTAATATACTTACATTATAAGCAAAGGGAGGTCGCATAGATGAAAATAAACGTAGAGATAGATGAGGAGATCAAGGCGATAGAGGTGCTTATCCGCAATCATGAATGGAATGAGGAAGTGCAGGAATTGATGGAACGCTTGAAGGAGAGGAAAAGACCGTATTTTGTCGGCAGAAAAGGAGAAATGCAGCATGTTTTCCGGGCAGAAGAAATCATCTGTTTGTTCACAGAGCAAGATTCCATAATGGTGCGGACGAAACAGGGGGTTTTCGAAATGAAAGAAAGGTTATATGAACTGGAAAGGGACCTTCCAGGTAATCAATTCGTGCGATTGTCTAAGTCAGTGATTGCCAACTTAGATGAGTTAAGCAGATTCGAGGCATCTTTCAACGGGACCTTATGTGTGTACTTCCGATCAGGGGAAAAAGAATATGTTTCCCGGCATTATGTTCAAGGGATCAAGAAAGCATTTCAATGGAAAAGGAAGGGATTATGATGAAAACACTATTATTCCGTAGCTTTGTTGGAATTTGTTTTGGAGCACTCGTGATGGTGCTGACATGTTTAGGAGTGATCGCTTTTGGAGGTTCATTAGACAGTGGAATATTTGTAAAAAACGCGATAGGCTGCATATTATGTGGCTGGTTCTTCAGCATGGCAACAATCTTCTTTGAAAATGAAAAATGGAGTTTGTTATCTCAAACCATTCTGCACTTCCTTACTGTCAGCATTCTTTACTTCCTATTATCTTTCTTTGTTGGTTGGATTCCGTTCAGCTTAAAAGGATTAGCTATAGGAATTGGGATTTTCATACCATTCTATATGATCATCTGGACCGCATTCTATCTCTACTTTCGCTTCCAAGTGAAAATATTGAATGAAGGAATTGATAAAAGAAGGGATTGAGAAGGATCGACACAGAGGATTGATCAATCAGATTAAATTGGAAGGGGCATTCGGCTTTTACTGGCGAGTTTGGAGTGAATACCCGTGAGTTTGGAGCGAATACACGTGAGTTTGGAGCGAATACCCGTGAGTTTGGAGCGAATACTCGTGAATTTGGAGCGAATACTCGTGAATTTGGGGCGAATACTCGTGAATTTGGTGCTTTTACTCGTGAATTTGGCGCTTACTCGTGAGTTTGGTGCAATTACTCGTGAGTTTGGAGCGAATACTCGTGAGTTTGGTGCTTTTACTCGTGAATTTGGTGTAATTACTCGTGAATTTGGTGTAATTATTCGTGAATTTGGTGTAATTACTCGTGAGTTTGGAGCGAATACTCGTGAGTTTGGAGCAATTACTCGTGAGTTTGGAGCAAATACTCGTGAGTTTGGAGCGAATACTCGTGAGTTTGGAGCAAATACTCGTGAATTTGGCGCTTACTCGTGAGTTTGGAGCAAATACTCGTGAGTTTGGAGCGAATACTCGTGAGTTTGGAGCGAATACTCGTGAGTTCGGCGCTTTTACTCGTGAATTTGGAGCGAATACTCGTGAGACACAGAAACGAACATGCCTTTTACCTTTGTTATGTGTAGGATGTATCTTGAATTCAAGGAAGAGTTCGTTGTATTGACCAGCCAGCTTCATGACACTTGTATTAACTGAGTTAGGTTCAATTGTAAAAGCTGCAAAACGGTGATTTAACTCCATTGTGAGGGCAATAAAGAATAATGGGAACAGATGCCGTGAATCCTCTGGAATTTCGACGAAAGCCCTTATACCTGCTCGATCTACGGTCTTTTCATTTCATTTTTCCTGAGGTATTCATCCCTGCTTTGGAATGTAAATAAAGAGACACCGTTTCCTGTTGCATCGGAGTCTCTTAATATTTTATCAATTTTGTATCATTATCATTTCATCGTAGATTAAGTTTTGTCTAAGCTCGGTTGCTGTTTGTATGGATATTTGCTCATCCTCAACCATTTGCGCAATGATATCACGTTCGATTTGCATCGCATTCAACTGAAATTGACTCACCATCTCTTCAAAACGTTTTGCTTCTTTTTCACTTAATGTTCCGAACGGATTCAAATAACGATTATATCTTTGGATGACAAGCATGACTTCATGGCGGTTTTCAGGTGCAGTTTGTTGTTTGATCAATAAAATGGCTTCCTTGGAAGCTTCTTTTTGTGCTTTACGGAACTCCCTGATCAGGTCCGCATTTTTAACGATGGAGTTCTCTAATTTCGCTTTCCATTTCTTATCCCATTTGACATTGATTTTTTTCTTGAAAAGAATGGCCTGCAAATTGATCCAAGCCTTTTTCAGGGAGGATTTTTGCATATAATTCGAGGTTCTTGAAAGATACACTTTATATAGTTCAAAGGCTGTTTCAGATATAGTCCCTTTTTCGACTAATCCAGAAACGACTTCCAGTTCCTTATTGGCTCCCAGCTCCACTAAATCGCGTATTGTCCGATTATCCGGCCGATTCGTTATTCCCCGTTCCAAATCTATCAGTTGTTCATTCAAATCTTCCATTACTTGATGGACCGCTTTCTGATTTTCGATGGTTGCTTCTTTGCTCAGCTGGTTGATCGTTTTATTTAAAACAATTTTATAAGCCTCCTCAGAGGTTAGCCGCTCATCTTTGAATTCAGTCGGTGTCTTTACCAGTAGTGGCAAGAGAACCGTAGCCAAGGTGACGCTTAACAATATTACGCAAGCTGCGATGAACAAGACAGTATTACGCATCGGGAATAAAGTGTCATCCCGCATGAAATATGGTATGGATAAAGCTGTAGCTAATGTAATGGTTCCATGAATGCCGCAAACGGATGTCAAAAATGCAAATCGGGATCTTGAAACATTCTCCTCATCGGTGTCATTGCTATCTTCTGGATGAACCCTGGACATAATGAATTGCTCTAATGGATTCACTCTGTTTTTCGTAAAAGTATCATGCAGGATGTATACCCATATAAAACGGATCACCAATAATAAAAGAACGATCAAGACACTTATCCCAAAAAGAATGCCCCTATTTAAGTTGGACTCAATTTCCTGATAAACACTCGGCAACATAAATCCTAACAAAGCAAATACAAGTCCATTCAAGACATAACCTAATACAGACCATGTATTAGTTGATACAATTTGCAATTTAGTCGTGGAACTCTGAAGGCGATCCCGCTCGATGCCATGAATGACACCTGCAGCAACCACTGCCAAGATTCCGGAAACATGGAATTCTTCAGCTGCCATATAGATGGCAAAAGGCGTAATTAGTTCAATGACAATGGACATTGGGATTTCTTCAAGTCCATGAACCCGTAAAAATAATCGTAATTTAACGATTAAATAGCCCAATAGGATCCCTATAAAGATACCGCCTAAAGCTACAAATATAAAATTAAGCGATGCATCTTTTATAGAAAACACTCCAGTTAAGGCAGCTGCCAGGGCAACTTTAAAAGCGACGATTCCGGCAGCATCATTGAAAAGTGATTCACCCTCAAGGATGGGCATCATGTTTCCGGGCAATTTCAATCCTTTTGTAATCGATTGTACCGCTACCGCATCCGTAGGGGTAATGGTTGCTGCTAAAGCAAAAGCCACAGCCATCGGCATATCAGGTATTAACCAGTGGATGAAAAAGCCTCCTGCAAAAACCGTCACAAATACTAACCCAAAGGCCAATAACAGAATAGGCTTACGCAATTCAAGCATTTCTTTACGAGACGTATTTTTTCCTTCTGTAAAAAGCAGCGGAGCAATGACACAGATCATAAATAATTCTGAATGAAAATCAAATGATAATTGAAATGGTAATAATGAGAACACTGCTCCCATGGATATCTGATATATCGGAAGTGGGATACGAGGCCATATGGCATTTAATATTGTAGCGATTATTGTGGACACCAATAATCCGAGCAATGTGATTAATAATGACATAGAATCTCCCTTATCTTCTAATGTTTTAGTCGATTGCCCATGAAACTTATAAAAAAGGTATTTAAAACAATATCCATCCTTTAAAAAGTAACCCCTACTGTATGGTCCTGTGTAGCTTGTTAAAAAAACAATATTTAGCCATAGACAGTGTTTTCGACTAATATATAGCCTCGGTTTTTGATATACCCCTTAGTTATTAATTACAAACAGGATATCACAAGAGTTTACAGTTTATTCAAAATCAACTTATAACATAGCTTTTCCATGAAAATTAGTTCATGCCGGAAACAGGATTTCCTGTATAAAATACCCTTAATGAAGAAACATAGAAAAATGGAGTTAGAGCGACCTGCAAAAAAATGGGGGTATTCAGCTTGATTCGTAATGTAGGTAGATTGTTAAGGAAAACGAAAGAAAAAAAATCCAGTGTACAGAATAATTACCAGGATTCTAAGCCTGCAGATGTACTTGCTGCGAATTTCAGTCAAAATGTAGAAACACTTCGTTCTATTTATGATAATTGCTCGGATGTGATGTTCCGTTCGTTCTTACTTTTCGGAAAGACGAGGGCCATGCTTATTTACATTGCGGGACTCTCAGACATCGAGGCGATAGAGCAATATGTGCTATCTCCACTCATGCAAGAGTCATCAAAAGAGCCACAGCCATTAAATGAGTTTATTGAACATAAAATGCCCGTCCCTAAAGTGGTAAAAGTGAATATGTTGGCGGATTGTATTGAATCGATTTCCTCTGGAAACCCGATCCTTCTATATGAAGGGGAAAGCGATGGATTTTCTTTAGGATTGTCCAAATGGGAAAAGCGGGCGATTGAAGAACCTATGGCAGAGGGGGGAGTTAGGGGGTCACGAGAGGGATTTATTGAATCTCTAGAGGTTAATACGTCCCAATTGCGACGTATTATTAAAAGTCCTGCCCTTAAATTACAATCGATGAAGATCGGAACGTATACCAGGACGAATGTTTCAATTGCTTATATTGATGGACTTGTCGATAAAACACTGATTGAAGAGATTACAACTCGGTTGGAACGAATTAAAATAGACGGTATTTTAGAAAGCGAGTACATCGAGGAAATGATTGAGGACAATCCGTATTCACCTTTCCCTCAGATCATGACGACAGAACGGCCGGATGTAGCCTGTTCAAGCTTGCTCGAGGGACGGGCTGTCATTCTTGTGGAGGGAACTCCCTTTACTCTGATTGCTCCAATATCCTTCTTTTCTTTAATTCAATCACAAGAGGATTATGCTCAACGTTTTATGGCAGCCACTTTTATCCGTTGGTTACGTTTTATTTTTATGGGATTATCTCTATTGCTTCCGTCCCTATATGTTGCTATTTTGACGTTCCATCATGAGGCGGTCCCAACCGCACTCCTGCTAAGCAGCGCGGCATCCCGGGAATCGGTCCCTTTTCCTGCAATTGTAGAGGCATTGGCTATGGAAATTACCTTTGAAGCACTAAGGGAGGCAGGGGTTCGATTGCCGAAGCAGGTAGGTTCTGCTGTCAGCATTGTTGGAGCGCTAGTGATTGGTCAAGCTTCCGTACAAGCGGGGTTGGTTTCAGCGCCAATGGTCATTGTGGTTGCAATTACGGGAATCGCTTCTTTTATGATGCCTCGTTATATTGCCGGAATTGCTTTCCGGATGCTGCGTTTTCCAATGATGCTGCTTGCCGGTACCTTAGGACTGCTCGGCATCATGATGGGGATCATTGCCATAGTCATTCACTTATGCAGCTTGCGTTCTTTTGGCGTTCCCTACTTAACGCCACTGGCACCGTTAAAAGGACAAGAGCTGAAAGATGTGCTGTGGAGAGCTCCTTGGTGGATGATGGATACACGCCCGCGCCTCACAGGCGATTCTAATGTATACCGTCAATCCTCGGAGCAGGGACCAAATCCAAAAAGGGGAAGTGAAACGGAGTGAATAATGGTTGGAGGAGAACAAAGATATGGGAGAAAGTAAAGAGGCGTCATTTCTTGAAAAGCGTCCTTCTTTTGCTCGGTATTAGTGGAACAACCCCTTTTCTAAGCGGTTGTTGGGATCGAACAGAAATCACTGATTTGGCGATTGTCACAGCAGCAGCCATCGATAAGAAGGATAATGATCAAATCGAACTATCCATCCAAGTCTTTATTCCAAGTTCAATAAGTGGTGGAGGGGGCGGTCAAGGAGGAGGGAGCAGTCAAGGAGGGGGTGCGGTTACGACATTGGTAAGATATGAAAAAGGCTCCAATATTTCAGATGCATTGTCTAAGCTTCAGAGTAAGCTTCCGCGAAAAGTATTTTGGGGACATTGTAAAATATTTGTATTCGGCGAACAGTTAGCGAAGGAAGGAATTCAAGAGCAGATGGATTTTTTACTGCGTCATCCGCAGCCAAGAGAGAAAGCAAATGTGTATGTCAGCAAAGGGAAAGCAAAGCCTATCCTTGAATCTTTGCCACCCCTGGAAAACTATTCAGGGGAAGTGCTTAGGGAACTATCAGATTTACATATCGGGATGCTGGTCACAATGCAGGATTTAGATGAAATGTTAACGGGTATACCTCAAGCGGCCGCACTTCCATTCGTTAAAATTTTACCACCAGGGAAAGGGCAAACGAAATTACAGGGAATTCCTTACATTGTCGGGACAGCCGTATTCAAAAAAGATAAAATGACTGGGATGATGACGGAAAAAGAAACAAGAGGGCTTTTGTGGTTAAGGGATGAAGTGGAATCATATACCGTGACCATAAAACCCAAAGGGGTGAAAGGGAAGATATCTTTAAGTCCAGTGTCAGCCAAAGTCAAGATCATTCCGCAAATTATCAATGAAAAATGGAAATTATTGGTGAGGGTGAATACAGATGGAGCTGTTATACAGAATGGAACGAATTTAAACCTTTCAAATCCTAAGTCTCTAAAAGCTGCAGAACGAGCATATCAAAAAGATATAGAAAAACGCATCGAGATGGCTTTTCTGAATACTCAGCATAAGAAAGCGGACATTTTAGGGTTAGGTAAAGATTTCTATAGGAAATATCCTAAACAGTTTAATAAGGTCGATAACCACTGGGATGAGATATTCGCAGAAATAGAAGTGGAAGTCGATGTTGCGGCCCATATTCGAAGACAGGGCTATATAAACAAACCGGCAGGATTGTCTGAGGAAGAGGTGAAGGACAAATGAGATGGGGAGCTTTTTTTTGTACAAGCGTGGTTGTAGTTCTAATCATTTTGTATGAATGGCCGAGAATGAAACAGAATCCTAAAAAAGATAAAATGGCCTTTCTTACACTGCTCCTCACTGGCTTGATTCTGTCCATGTTCAATCTCCCACAGATGTCAGGACCCACTCAATGGATCGAAACTCTTTTCAGGCCATTTGGAGAGTTTATGGAAAAGTGAGTCTATCAGTAGGTTGCATGATTTCAAATTATCACAGAAAGGAGGAAGCGGATGGAGAAAGGGAAAATTTCATCATTACAGATGGCATTCATGATGTATCCGACGATTGTGGCAACGGCTATAATCGGGGTTCCCGGCATCACAGCGAAATATGCCAAAACTGATTTATGGCTGTCCCCAATTTTTGCCGCACTAATAGGGTATCTGACAGTGTATATCGCTTATAAACTGCACCAGCTGTATCCAAAACAAACGGTGATCCAATTCACTGAAAAGATCATTGGTCGGTTTCCGGGGAAAATTTTCGGTTTTTTACTCATGTTTTTTTATATCCAGAACACGGGGCTACTCGTTAGAGGCTACGCAGAATTTGTTGTCGGCTCTTTTTTGGTAAATACCCCGATTAGTGTGATCATGGCATCGATGGTGCTTCTGTGTGCGTTCATCGTACGCGGGGGAATAGAAGTGTTGGGGCGAGCTGCCCAATTGTTTGTACCTGTTTTCATTTTTCCAATCTGTATCTTAATCCTTTTGCTGATTCCCGATCTTGAATTCAAGAATATATTCCCGGTATTGGCGGATGGTGTAATGCCTCCAATCAAGGGTGCGATTGTACCGGGTGGATGGTTCAGCGAGTTTTTCCTGATCATTTTCCTCCTTCCTTTCTTGGCGGATATGAAAAAAGGGATGAAATCCGGTATGAAGTCTGTGTTTGCTGTGATGATGACGTTAATTGTGGTGAATCTTACAGTTCTTTTTATACTCGGGTCAACAACATCCACAAAGCTTTACCCCTTGATGAATGTATCTCGATACATTAGTATCGCCGACTTTTTTGAACATGTAGAGTCCGCCGTCATGGCAGTATGGATAGTAGGGGCGTTTGTGAAAATTTCCGTTTTTTATTATGCATCTGCTTTAGGTACAGCACAGTGGCTGAATCTCTCCGACTATCGTCCTGTTGTATGGCCGATTGGGATTTTGATTGTCATATTCAGTTTGTGGTCGTTGCCTAGCTCTGTGGATGTCAATCGTAATGATGTCAACGTCTTCCCTTTACAAAGTATTTTGATGCAAACGATTATTCCTCTGTTATTGTTGGTGATTGCTGTTGTAAGGAAGAGAAATCGTAAAGGAACTGAAACAAGCTGACTGAGATTTTTTTATGGTAAATATCCTCGATAGGTGCTACACATGTTCGTACTCGCGCAGAAGGCAGGACGAACTGAATGGATTAATCTCTTTATGAAGCCGTTTGAAGAGTTTATGAAAAAGTAAATCGATCAGTGGGTTGCGTGATTTCAAATTTACATACTATCACAGAAGGGAGGACGATGATGGAGAAAGGGAGAATTTCATCTCTGCAGATGGCATTCATGATGTATCCGACGATTGTGGCAACGGCTATTCTCGGTGTTCCAAGCATCACAGCGAAATATGCCAAAACTGATTTATGGCTGTCCCCCATTTTGGCTTCTCTCATCGGGTATGCGACGGTGTATATCGCTTATAAACTGCACAAACTTTACCCGAAACAAACGGTTATCCAATTCAGTGAACAGATCATTGGGCGGATTCCGGGGAAAATTCTCGGTTTTTTATTCTTGTTTTTTTATATCCCGATCACAGGGCAAATCCTAAGAAGTTACGGAGAATATATTGTCGACTCTTTTCTGGTCAAAACCCCAATTAGCGTGGTCATGGCATCGATGATACTCCTCTGTGCCTTTATCGTATGCGGAGGGATAGAAGTGTTGGGTAGAGCTGCCCAATTGTTTGTTCCCGTTTTTATCATTCCAATCCTCCTCTTGATCATCTTACTGGGCCCTGATCTTGAATTTAAGAATATATTCCCGGTATTGGGGAATGGAATTATGCCTCCAATCAAGGGTTCAATTGTACCGGGTGGATGGTTCAGCGAGTTTTTTCTGATCATTTTTATTCTACCTTTTTTAGCGGATATGAAAAAAGGAATGAAACACGGGATGATGACTGTGTTTGCCGTGATGGTGACGTTAGTTGTAGTGAATCTTATCGTTCTTTTTGTACTCGGATCAACAACATCCACAAAGAATTATCCCCTGATGAATGTATCTCGGTACATCAGTTTAGCCGACTTTTTTGAACATTTGGAGTCCGCCATCATGGCCGTATGGATAGTAGGAGCGTTTGTCAAAATTTCTGTGTTTTATTATGCGGCTGCTTTGGGTACCGCGCAGTGGCTGAATCTCTCCGACTATCGTCCTGTGGTATGGCCGATAGGGATTTTGATTGTAGAATTCAGCTTTTGGTCGTATCCTAGCGCTATGGATGTCAGCCGTTTTGATATCATCGCCTTCCCTTTTTATGGGGTTTTGATGCAAACGTTGATTCCTCTGTTATTGTTGGTGATAGCTGTTGTTAAAAGAAATAGACAGAGAAAAAAGGGAAGCAATTCAAGCTAACCTTTTCTGCCACTTGGTTAAGAGGATTGAAAGAGTATGTAATTAAAGTCATGCCCCATTCGAATGGATACTTTTTCGAATGGGGTGTTTTTGTTGAGAAAAAAGAGAAATGCTTAAGATCATCAGATGTATTTGCAGCAAGTTTAAAAAAATAACAATTTTTTTCAAACCGTTTTGAATTTTGTCCCGTTATCTATAGTACAAAGACTTTTTAGAAGGGAGAGAAGAAAGACTTGAAAAAGCTCATTTTTGTTGGATGTTTATCATTGATGCTGGTACTGTTAGGATTTTCACCGGAAATGGTTCCGAAACGGGGCCAGGCTGTCGACGGCGTCGTGAAAGTCTATGGACCAGGTGGACCTCTTGGGCCTATCAAGGAAGCGGGGGAGCTATTCACCAAAGAAACGGGGATAAAGATTGAAGTAACAGCGGGACCCGAAGAAAAATGGATTGATCAAGCCAAACAGGATGCGGATATCATATACGGAGGGTCCGAGTATATGCTAACAGATTTTATGCATGATCATCCGGAGCTCCTTGATGAAAAAAACCGTACAGAATTGTATGCACGGTCTGCTGGAATCCTGGTTAGAAAAGGAAACCCAAAGAATATACAGTCTTTGGAGGATTTAACGAAGAAGGGCGTAAAGATTGTGGATGTTAATGGAGCCGGGCAACTGGGGCTATGGGAAGATTTGGCCGGAAGAAAAGGATTGATTCCTGGAATTAGCAGGAATATTGACATTTCAGTGAGATCCAGTGCAGAAGCTATCGATCTATGGAAGGCAAATTCTAAATTAGACGCCTGGATTACATATGAATCCTGGCATTACCGTCTGGCGGATGTGACGGACCTGGTTCAGCTCCCTGAGGAAGACAAGCATTATAGGGGAACCCCGGTAAGCATAACAAGTAAGAGTGAAAACAAGAAAAAGGCACAACAATTCATTGATTATCTTAAAACGGAAAAATCCCATCAAGTGTTTCAAAAATGGGGATGGAAGTAAATTGACGTGGAGTGAGAGCATATGAAAAAGTGGATGGTATTTTCAGTTTTTATGATGGTCCTAGTTTTGGCGGCATGTGGAAATGAAGCTAATGATTCACCCCAAAATGATCAAGTGGTTAATGGTACTGCTGATGAAAAAGCAATGCCCCTGAAATTAATGGAAAGTGAAACAACAGGCGAATACCTTGCTGATTCCAAAGGAATGACACTTTATTTTTTCAAGAATGATAAATCAGGAAAAAGCAATTGCATGGGTGATTGTCTGAAGAAATGGCCGCCATTCATGGAAAGGGATTTTGCTGTCCCTAAAGGATTTGAGGAAAAAGACTTTGGTACCATGAAAAGAGAAGATACAGGGGAAGAGCAGGTAACGTACAAAGGATTTCCACTCTACTATTTTGTGAATGATAAGGAAGCGGGAGATGTCAATGGCGAAGGTGTCAAAAATGTTTGGTATATTGTAAATGATAAGACGCTTTTTCCAAAATAAGAAAAAGGGACGATCAGTGATGGTCGTTCCTGTTACACGTTTTTTTCCAAATTTACTTGTGAGGAGTTGCAGGTGCGATTGAAAGAAAAACTTGATAAGGAATTGATGGCATTAGTCATGAAAAAGCATCGTCCTGCTCTGGAAGAACTTTATGACCGGCATATTAAATTAATCTATGGTTTTATTTTTAAGTTCACAAATGGAAATGCTGAAAAAACTAAAGAGATCGTGCAGTTGGTCTTTTTAAAGCTCTGGACTACAAAAAGCAGTTACAATTCCGAAAAGGGGCACTTTGTAAGCTGGCTTTTGACCGTTACACGAAATGTGTGTGTGGATTATGTCCGCAAAGACAGCGTTCATATCCGGAATAACAAACACATGGACATGAGTCATCCGATTGACATAGAAGATCCTAATAATGATATAGAAAATGGGCTATTATACAGTGAAATTGCCCAGGCAAAAAGTAAGTTAAGCAAGCCGCAAAAAAGACTGATTGATCTACTGTATTGGAAAGGGTATTCGTTAACGGAAATTGCCACAATTGAAAATGAACCGATTGGTACCATCAAGAGCAGACTTCACCAGTCGCTAAAATTGTTGAAAAAGTATTTGGAAGTAGGTGGTTTGTAAATGAATACAGAGTGCGCTAACCTGCTTTCATTTTTATCGGGTGAACTGGGAGAAAAAGAAAAAAAGGCATTCGCGGAACATTTAATTCAATGCTCTGAATGCACTAGGGAGTATGAACAAATGACGGAAGCCTGGAATTCATTGAAATGGGATTTCGAAGAAATGGAACCTTCTTCTTCCCTGAAATCAGAGGTCATGAATTTTGTCTTTAAGACTGATGATGAAGTTCCGGTGCGAAAGGAAAAGAAATGGGGTGTTTTTTTCTTTAAGCAGTTTACTCCAGTCACTTCTGGTCTTTTGTTGGCTGTTCTGGTTTTGGTATTTGTGCTGTTATATTCCAATATTCAACTGAAAAAAGAACTTGCAGCTATCAATCTGCCAATGGAGGTTAAAACGTCGCTATCTTTGCAGCCTGCCGATAAGACCGCTGTAAATATGAATACGGACGGGGCTGCATACATTTTGCAGCAAGGTGACGAAAGAAGGTTAATCGTGCAAATTCAGAATTTACCTAGCCTTCAAGAGTCCGAGGTGTATCAGGTGTGGTTGCTGAAAGATGGAAAACGGAGAAATGCAGGAACTTTCAAGCCTGATGAAGCAGGTACAGGATCATTGACATACAAACTGTCCAGAGATGATAAATTCAATCAAATTGGCATCACAAAAGAACCGGACTCAAATAGTACAAAGCCGAGGGGCGAAAAAATAGTGGGATCTTCATAAAAATAAGGGACTTGCCCGCAAAGGGTAAGTCCCTTATTTTTTTTTCATACCTGGACCATGGATCAGGAAGAAGAAGTCAGGATTTACAATGGAAGCCCATAGAAATGGAAAACTTTCATCACTAGCAACGGATAACCAATATGTTTCGGTTGGATGAATATGGAAAATCATTGTCGTTTTCATGGTGCCTATTTATTCATTAAGTCTTCACAGTACTCCCGGATCAATGCCGAGGCTTTCGTTTGGCTGATAGAGAGGTCCTTCGCGACTTTCCTTGATGATTTGTATGTTTGGTAAGATTTCCTGATCAATATCCGTTTCGTTTCATCAAGTGCTTTATCGAGTGAAGTGGGGAGATCAATCTGTGTGACCTGTTCAACGTTCTCGGTTATCATTTCAGGCAAGTCGGACATCAGGATAACGGAGTCACTTATTAAGACCAACCGTTCAATCAAGTTTTCGAGCTGGCGTACATTGCCGGGCCATGAATAATGAATTAATAGGTTCAAGCATTCTTCCGAAATGACTTTATTTTCATGATACCTTTCATTGAACTTATTTAAAAAATTGTACGTAAGGGGAATGATATCTTCTTTACGTTCCCGCAATTTTTCCAAGCTTGCAGTATGTATTTACCATGAATTTGCAAAATTAATACGTAATTAAAGGAAATGTGTTAAGTTGGACTAAAATGATTATGGGGGCAGCGATGAAATACGAAATTATTTTATTTGATGTTGATGATACTTTGCTAGACTTTGGAATATCGGAAAAGAAAGCACTGCATGAAGCCTTTTTAGAGTTTGGTTTGCCAACAGGGGCGGAGGATTATGCGGGATGCTACCAAGAAATCAGTAAGGTATTATGGAGGGATTTGGAACGGGGGCATATAGATTTAACCATTCTGGGAGTGGAAAGGTTCAAGCGGTTGTTCCTGAAGCATGGGCTTGATATGGATGCGGATGCGTTCAGCCGTGCGTACCTGGGACATTTGGGAAAGGAAATACATCTTCTGCCCGGGGCTATAGAGGTTTGCGAGAAGCTTGGAGGATGCCGGCTTGCTATTATAACGAATGGCTTCACGGCAGTGCAGACAGCAAGAATCGGCGGGTCAGCCCTTTGCAATACCTTTGAGACCTTGATAGTTTCCCAAGAGGCTGGGTTTCAGAAGCCTGATAGAGGGATTTTTGATTATGCATTTTCCAAGTTAAATATCACAGATAAATCGAAAGCGTTGATAGTTGGTGACTCCTTGACTTCAGATATACAGGGCGGCTTGAATTATGGAATGGATACATGCTGGTACAATCCCCATCAAAAGGATAATGATCTGGGAATCAAGCCCACCTATGAAATCCGGACACTCACTGATCTTTTGGAGATTGTAGGAAGTAAACAAGTATAGGGAGGTATATGCATTGTAAAAAAACAGAGACCGCTTGTCCGAGTGATAGGACATGCAGGCCTCTGTTATTAATCACGCCAGAGATTTTAGAATCAGTTCAAATCCAGCTTATGTGGTTTGAGTGTTTGATCCTTTTCTTTCCTTCTGCTGAAATGCGGGGATAATATACAAAGCGCCAAGGAAATCGCGAGACCTGCCATCATGAATCCGCCAAATACCAAAGGGGATGGGCCATATGATTCCGCCATGGCGGTCCAGATGAGCGGACCGAAACCTGCAATGGCTGCCGCGACCTGATAACCGACGGATAATCCAGTATAACGGACCTTGGCTGGAAAGAGCTCCGAGAATAATGTCCCTTGTGTGGAAAAAATGGCTCCCCAGATGACGCCGAGTACAACTGCCTGCATCATGTAGAACCAGCCAACCCCACGACCAATCATTGTGAAATATGGGATGGCCAAGACGAAAAGGAGAGTCAGGCCCCCAAAATAGATGATTTTTCGATCAATGAAATCTGAAATGTAACCAATGACAGGAATGGTAATCAGCATTGTAGCGCAGCCAATCGTTAAACCGGTAAGAGCTGAATCTTGGGAATAACCAAAATACAGCGTAGTAAAGACGAGAACATAGGACATGATGAATACATTGAAGAAGCCGTCCCCAATTTTTAGTCCGATCACTTGCAGCACACTTCTCCAATCGTGTTTCAACGTTTCAATAATGGGAACTTTCGCAAGATCGCCGCTATCTTTCTGCGCTTTAAATTCCGGCGTTTCTTCAATGCCACTCCTTACCCAAATTGCCAACCCGATCAGTACACCGCTTAAAAGGAATGGAATCCGCCAACCCCAAGATAAAAATTGGGCATCGGTTGTCAAGGAACTGATGAGGGTTAGGCTGAACGAACCGGCAACCAAGCCGATGGGGACCCCTAGTTGGGGAATGGATCCATATAACCCACGGACACCTTTAGGAGCAGATTCCGTTGCCAATAGGATGGCTCCGCCCCATTCACCTCCCAAGGAAATTCCTTGAATCAACCTCAGCACCACCAAGATGGCGGGGGCGGCCAACCCAACCTGGGCATAAGTGGGCAGAACACCGATTAGCATTGAACTCCCTCCCATACCAATAAGGGTGAACATGAGTGCTGCCTTCCGTCCGATGCGATCACCCATATGACCGAAAAGGATGCTGCCGATTGGACGGGCAGCGTAACCAGCACCGAATGTGACAAAGGCAAGAAGAAGTGAAATCGCTGGATCATGATTGGGAAAGAATAGCGTCGTAAAAACCAGGCCCGTTGCTGTCCCGTATAAATAGAAATCGTACCACTCAATAACGGAACCCGCTAAACTAGCGAAAAGAACTCGACTTTTTTTCATGATAAATGCTCCTTTAATGCTAAGTTTTTCATCAATATTGTTTTCAACAATAAATAAAGCCGAAATGAACAAAAATGATGGTAAATGAATATAAGTAAAAAACTGGATTATTTAGATTATTTTAGAGGGCTTATCCATACCGGTCAATATATTTCTGACTTTTCTGAAAAAATAAAGCGAATAACTTAGCTCCCTTCACCTGTAATGGAATATAATTAATTCTAAAGTAATGGAAATAAACGATCCGATCTTCCCAGGTAAAATGACTAAGTGAATAAAAAGAAAATGTGTTACTGATTAGAAATCCGAATATTTAGAAATTTTGTGTATAGAAGAGTGGCAAAGTGGAAATCATGTGGATAAGGAAATGAAAAATGAATAAGAGGAAAGGATAAGATTTTAATTAATAATAATAATCTCCAAGTTATTTAGTATAATAGAAAAAAGGTTAAGGAGTTGGTTTCGTATGGAGAAGCAATTGCCAGGAACATCGCTTGAACCTGAAGAGATGGCTGAAATCGTTTTAAAAAAGGCCCTTAGTGATTACCGGAAAGCCCAAATCGAAAAAGAAATCGATGACTCATTAAGAAATCGTGATAAGGAAGAGTTCCTACGTTTAACTGAAATATTGAAGGGCATTTCCTGAAATTTTATTCTCTGTGAACAAGACAAGTAGTTATGATATGGAATGTACACTGAAAAGCCTGCAAAGCTGATAACCATAAATATGCTGAAGAGAAAACTTCATTTACCTGAAACATACTAAGTAAATAGCAATCTATAGTATTATAATATTTTACATTGTAAGCGCTTTCTTGTATAATTAAATAAAGAAACGATGGAGAGAAGAGTGTAAGTGCGCTAATGGCGGGATTCACAGGTATTAGTTGCTGAAAAGTTCATGCACCGGGATAAAAACTAAAAGGGGGAAAAGTTATGAAAAAGAATGGAGTGTCTTTAGTTGAATTTGTTCAGGAGGATCGATTCGAACTCAGCTCCTACATTACTTCTTTATTTAACAAACTGAATGACTATGTTCCCAAAAGTCTTAAAGATAAAAGGTGAGTGACAATAAAAAATGGATCAGGAAGATATGCAAAACTTCCTGATCCATTTTTTATTTTGTTTTTGGGAATCAGATTTTAAGTAGTGCACTTAAGTAAAAGTCTCATTAATTGACAATGAGAATCGTTATCGAATAAAATGATTCAATACAAGTATATCGATTGGAGTTGTTCATATTGTTCGTTCAGATGAGAAAAATGGTGGTAAAAGAAGGTAATGCAGAACAAGTAGTAAAACGGTTCAGCGGGGAAGGAATCATAGAAAAGCAGGAAGGGTTCATCGATTTAAGTGTAATGGTGAAAAAAGTGCGACGCGGGGATGAAGAGGTCATCATTATGATCAATTGGGAGTCGGAGGCGCATTGGAAGCAGTGGGAAAAGAGTGAAGCCCATATCGCAGGCCATAAAGCAAACCTAGGGAAACCAAAGCCTGAATATATCGTCAGTTCGGAAGGATCATTATATGAAGTGAAGGCTATTAAGAAGGCAGTGAAATAACTGACCTTAAGCAGCCTGTTTTAAATTCCGTACAAATAAGTAACTGGGTGGAATATCCCATTTCTCAATCATCTTGTTAGGATAAGGATACGGAATGGTTACCGTTCACATATAATAGCTTACCTTCACTAAAATTCAGGCTCCCATTATGGGTGCCTCTTTTTGTTGATGAAATCTCGGGATAGGCTATGTCTGTTGATATAGTAAAATATCAATTATTTTCATTGAAATGGAGACATTCATGGAATGTAAAGAAAAGGGGAGCAGGAAGGTAGTCTGAAAAGTTTACATATATGAAAGACTAAGGATGTTATTCTTAGGTTAGCTGGAATTCCTATGATAAAGTCAATTGAGTTTAGGAAAATTAATATACCAAAATACCACTACCATTATCGATAAAGTATTGGTCAGTTTTTAAGAACCTCTGAAGATGTCTTTGATAAATATTAAAGCACATTTCCATATTTATCAATGTTTTGAACCGTGAAGAAGATAGAATATTATAAAAAATGCAAAAAAAGTGTTTACAGGGAAAATTTTTCATTGTAGTATTTCCTTATAAAGTAAATGAAATCGATTTCATCCTGAATCAAGGTTATGTACAAGCTATAACTTAAGGGGGAGTGGATTGGTCCTTACTTTTTCTTAAGGTGGACCCCTGAAAATAAATGAAATCGATTTCATTAGCAGAATAAAAGCTTGAATATTAGGATTGAGCTAGAAAATTTATTGATTGATCCTAAAAAGAAACATGGATGGATTTCTTCCACAGGTAAATGAAATCGATTTCATTGAAGGCGATGGTTATACGGGGCTGATGATCTAACAAAATATACTTTATTTTAAGGAGGAAAAAACATGTCTTCAGTAACACATGAGGTGAAAAAATTAAAAAACTATATAAATGGTGAGTGGATTGAATCCGCTTCAAAGCAAACGGAAATCGTGTTCAACCCTGCAACTGGTGAGGCAATTGCCGAGGTGCCACTTTCCACTAGGGAAGATGTGGATCGTGCGGTCCAAGTGGCGAATGACGCATTTAAAAAATGGTCGCAGGTTGCTGTCCCGAAAAGGGCTCGCATATTGTTCAAATATCAGCAGCTTCTTGTGGAAAATTGGGAAGAACTAGCTAAACTGGTCACTGTCGAAAATGGTAAAAGCCTATCGGAATCAATTGGTGAAGTACAGCGGGGCATCGAGTGTGTCGAGTTTGCGGCGGGTGCACCTACGCTGATGATGGGCAAACAGCTTCCGGATATCGCGACCAACATTGAATCGGGTATGTACCGTTACCCAATTGGTGTAATCGGCGGTATCACTCCATTTAACTTTCCGATGATGGTCCCTTGCTGGATGTTCCCGCTAGCGATCGCATGTGGCAATACTTTCGTGTTAAAGCCATCTGAACGTACACCTTTACTTGCAGCACGCATTGTTGAACTGTTTGAGGAAGCAGGTCTTCCTAAAGGAGTACTGAACATTGTCAATGGAGCACATGATGTGGTTAATGGGCTTCTGGAGCATGAAGATGTGAAAGCTATCTCCTTCGTCGGTTCACAGCCAGTGGCAGAATATGTGTATAAAACAGGCACGGCTAACTTGAAGCGCGTCCAGGCTCTTGCGGGAGCGAAGAATCACTCGATTGTCTTGAAAGATGCCAATCTTGATATGACGGCCAAGGAAATAACAAGTGCGGCTTTTGGGTCGGCCGGTGAGCGTTGCATGGCCGCTGCGGTTGTTGTCGTAGAAGAAAGTGTAGCGGACGAGTTAGTTGAAAAATTGAAACAGGCAGCTGATGCGATTACGATCGGGAATGGTCTGGATGACGGCGTTTTTCTAGGACCTGTGATCCGGGAAGGAGCTAAGAAGAGGACTATTGATTACATCGAATCAGGTATAGCCCAGGGCGCGACCCTAGTACGCGATGGCCGTAAAGATGAGGCAGCAAGCGGCAATGGATATTACCTCGGAGCTACGATTTTTGATCATGTTACACAGGAAATGAAAATCTGGCAAGATGAAATTTTTGCACCGGTGCTCTCCGTTGTCCGTGCTAAAGATTTAACGGAGGCCGTTGAGATTGCCAATGCTTCAGCACTGGCAAACGGGGCTTGCTTATATACGGACAGTGCAGCTGATGTACGCCAATTCCGTGAAACGATCCATGCCGGAATGCTGGGCATAAACGTGGGTGTTCCTGCACCGATGGCATTCTTCCCATTCTCTGGATATAAAGATTCATTTTATGGTGATCTTCATGCGAATGGAACCGACGGAGTTGAGTTCTATACACGAAAAAAAATGGTGACTGCACGCTACGTGAAATAAATGAATGAAAAAGACATTGCAAGATGGCCCGTTTGGATACGGGCCGGATTTTTTGAAAAACAAGGAGGTACATATGAGTAAACTGCTTCAAAAACCGGAAAAACAAGAGGTCGCTGAAGGTGTTACAATCATTCAATCAGTTACGAAAGGAAATTCTCCTTTAGAATATGTTGAATTCAAAATAGTGGAGTTGGCACAGGGGGCGGAATATTCAGAATTATTAATCAAGAAGGAGTGCTGCATTGTCGCTCTTACGGGAAAGATCAATGTGACAGTGGGCGAGGATGTATACCATGATTTAGGGACACGTGATAGTGTATTTGATAAAGTGCCGACTGATAGCATTTACGTGTCAAATGATAGGGGTTTTGAATTGGAAGCGATAACCGAGGCCAGAGTGGCATTGTGTTATTCTCCTTCTGATAAGCAACTTCCGACTAAATGGATTAAAGCGGGAGATGTTGACGTGGAACATAGGGGCATTTTGAGCAATAAGCGGATGGTACATAATATATTACCGGATTCAGCTCCGTATGCGAATAGCCTTCTCGTGGTTGAAGTATATACAGAAAGCGGAAACTGGTCGAGCTATCCTCCGCATAAACATGATCGGGATAACTTGCCAAATGAGTCATTATTGGAAGAGTCCTATTATCATGAAATGAACCCGCCTCAGGGATTCGTCTTTCAGCGAGTATATACAGATGACCGTTCGATCGATGAGACCATGTCCGTCGAAAACGGCGATGTCGTACTTGTACCGGCCGGTTACCATCCGGTAGGGGTGCCTGACGGTTATGAATCTTATTACTTGAATGTCATGGCCGGTCCGACAAGGACATGGAAATTCTATAATGATCCCGATCATGAGTGGATCCTGAATCGTTAAAGGAAAAGGAGATGTTAACCTGATGAACTATACTTTTAATATCGATAAGGAATTTGACTTGATTGCCATTGGTCGGGCCTGCATCGATTTGAATGCCAATGAATATAACCGTCCGATGGAAGAGACCATGACATTCACAAAATACGTGGGCGGTTCACCTGCCAATGTTGCCATCGGAAGTGCAAAATTAGGCTTGAAAGTGGGATTTATCGGTAAGCTTGCCGATGATCAGCACGGCCGTTTCATCGAGCGGTATATGCGTGAGGCAGGTGTTGATACATCGAATATGGTTATCGATCAAGAAGGGCATAAAACGGGACTCGCCTTCACGGAAATTAAAAGTCCTGAAGAATGCAGTATCCTGATGTATCGGGATAATGTAGCCGATCTTCATTTAGCACCTTCGGAAGTGGATGAAGAATATTTAAAAAAATCAAAGATCCTATTGGTTTCAGGAACGGCTTTAGCAAAAAGTCCATCACGTGAGGCGGTTTTAAAAGCCGTAAGCCTTGCGAAAAGAAATGATGTAAAAGTCGTATTTGAATTGGATTACCGTCCTTATACATGGAATTCCATTGAAGAAACCTCCGTTTACTATTCGTTAGTCGCAGAGCAATCAGACATTTTGATTGGCACGCGTGATGAATATGATGTAATGGAAAATACCGAAAAAGGTACAAATGAAGAGACCGTCGGTAACTTGTTTAAACATTCCTCAGACCTGGTGGTCATCAAACACGGTGTCGAGGGTTCGTATGCCTATGCCAAATCAGGAAAAGTATTTAAAGCGAAGTCCTATAAAACGAAAGTATTGAAAACATTCGGCGCAGGGGATTCCTATGCTTCTGCTTTCTTATATGCGTTAGTGAGAGGCAAAGGGATTGAAAGCGCTTTGAAGTTTGGCAGTGCTTCCGCTTCCATAGTAGTAAGCAAGCACAGCTCATCTGAGGCCATGCCCGTAGCAGAAGAAATCGAGGGTTTAATTGCAGAACGCGTGTAAGGAATTTATCTACATAGAGGGGTGAACAGAAGATGGGAACAGTGAGGTTGACGACAGCCCAAGCTTTAATCAAGTTTTTAAATCAGCAGTACATTCATGTTGATGGTGAGGAGTCTCCTTTTGTAGAAGGTGTATTTAATGTATTCGGCCATGGGAATGTAGTTGGTATCGGTCAGGCACTCGAACAGGACGCTGGCCACTTGAAAGTGATTCAAGGAAAGAATGAGCAAGGGATGGCTCACGCAGCAATTGCCTACAGCCGGGAAATGCTCCGAAGGAAAATTTATGCAGTTACTACATCTGCCGGGCCAGGCTCGGCAAACTTGATAGCTGCGGCGGGGACTGCACTTGCCAACAATATTCCTGTCCTCCTACTTCCTGCTGATACATTTGCGACACGTCAGCCGGATCCGGTTCTTCAGCAACTTGAGCATGAGCATAGTACGGCCATTACCACTAATGACGCTTTTCTTGCAGTATCAAGATATTGGGATCGCGTCACTCGCCCTGAGCAGCTCATGTCCAGTCTGATCCGGGCCTTCGAGGTGATGACAGATCCCGGGAAAGCCGGCCCAGCGACGATATGCATCTCACAGGATGTAGAAGGGGAGGCATTCGATTTCGATGAACATTTTTTTGAAAAGCGCGTCCATTATTTAGATCGGAAAGCTCCAGTTGAACGGGAACTGCAAGGAGCTGCCGAGAGAATTAGAGCAAGTAAGAAGCCGATCATCATCGTTGGTGGCGGAGCAAGATATTCCGGAGCTCGGGATATTTTGATGAAGCTGGCGGAAAAGCATAACATTCCACTTGTGGAAACACAGGCAGGTAAATCGACGGTGGAATCAAATTTTCCTAAGAATCTGGGCGGCGTCGGCATTCTCGGTACGATGGCTGCCAATAAGGCTGCCCGTCAAGCAGATCTCGTAATTGGTGTCGGGACCCGCTATACGGACTTTACGACTTCTTCCAAAACTGCATTTGATTTTGAAAGGACAAAGTTTTTGAACATTAACGTCAGCCGCCTTCAAACTTATAAATTAGATGGATTTCAGGTCGTCGCCGATGCAAAGGTGGCGCTTGAAAACCTTGAAGCTTTACTAGTGGGCTATGAAACCGAATATGGGGAAATGCTTGGAGATTGGAAGGCGGAGTGGCTTTCCGAACGGACCCGTTTAAGTACAGTCACTTTTAGCCGTGAAAATTTCAAGCCTGAAATCAAAGACCAGTTTTCACAGCAAGTCTTGAATGAATATTCGGATGCATTGAAAACTGAATTGGCCCAATCAACTGCGATGATCGCAATAAACGATACGATCGATCCTGAAAGTGTGGTGGTCGGTTCGGCCGGATCACTTCCGGGTGACTTGCAGCGCCTCTGGCATTCAAGCGTGCCAAACACTTACCATCTTGAATATGGTTTCTCCTGCATGGGCTACGAAATTGCAGGAACTTTAGGAGCCAAGCTTGCTCATCCAGACCGGGAAGTCTATGCAATGGTAGGGGACGGCAGTTTTCTGATGCTTCATTCGGAATTGATCACAGCCATCCAATATAATCATAAAATCAACATTCTATTGTTTGATAATTCAGGATTTGGCTGCATCAATAATCTGCAAATGGAGAATGGCAGCGGAACATATTGCTGTGAGTTCAGAACACATGATAACCAAATCATGAATATTGATTACGCAAAAGTAGCCGAAGGGTATGGAGCCAAAACTTATCGGGCCAATACTATCGATGAGCTGAAAGCAGCATTGGAGGATGCAAAGAAACAAACGGCATCTACATTAATAGAAATGAAGGTTCTGCCGAAAACGATGACGGATGGTTATGACTCCTGGTGGAATGTTGGCGTGGCAGAGGTCTCGAAACGGAAAAGTATACAAAGGGCATATGAAGCGAGACAAGAGAAATTAAAAATGGCCAAACAATATTAAAAGGGGGAAGTCGGAAAATGCAGGAGATTTCGTGGGGGATTGCCCCAATTGGCTGGCGTAATGATGACATACCGGAAATCGGAGCTGAAAATACCTTATCCCACCTTTTAAGCGATATTGTCGTGGCAGGATTTCAGGGGACCGAGGTAGGAGGTTTCTTCCCGGAACCGGAGGTCCTGAATAAAGAGCTGAAGCTTCGGAACTTAAAAATAGCCGGTCAGTGGTTCAGCAGTTTCATCATCCGTGATGGCATCGACAAAGCAGAACAGGATTTCCATGAACACTGCAAATATTTACAGGCTGTCGATGGAGATGTAGCGGTAGTATCCGAACAAACTTACAGTATCCAAGGCGAAAGGTACGATGTATTTAAGGAAAAGCCCCGCTTTACTGATGAAGAATGGGGAATATTGTGTACGGGCCTGAATCGGCTAGGGGATATTGCAGGACTTTACAACTTAAAACTGGTGTATCACCACCACATGGGGACGGGCGTCCAGACACTGTGTGAAATTGACCGCCTTATGGAAAATACCGAAAAGAAAGTGCAACTGTTATATGATACTGGACATATTTATGTATCGGATGGCGATTGCATGTCACTTCTGCAAAAGCATATCGACCGCATTGGGCACGTTCATTTCAAGGATGTGAGGCATAGCGTGCTGGAGCAGTGCCGAAAAGTTGGGAAATCATTTCAAGAATCTTTTTTAGCCGGCATGTTCACAGTGCCTGGTGACGGCTGCATTGACTTTGTAGAAGCGTACCATACATTACTGGAAAATCATTATAAAGGCTGGATTGTAGTAGAGGCGGAACAAGATCCTTCCGTTGCCCATCCATTGGAATACGCATTAATAGCTCGCAAGTATATAAATGAAAGGCTGCTCCTAGTTCAAGATTAAAAACGGGAAAGAAGTGATTAATTTGAATAATGATGGAAATCAAATGGCATTCTTACGCAAGATTATTATTATCTCGACGTTAGGCGGTCTTTTGTTCGGATATGATACAGGTGTCATTAACGGTGCCTTGCCGTTCATGTCCGAAGCGGATCAACTTAACCTCAATTCACTTACGCAAGGACTTGTTGCCAGTTCACTTCTTTTAGGCGCGGCACTTGGAGCTTTTCTGGGAGGCAGACTTTCGGATTATGCGGGCCGCCGAAAAAACATTCTTTTTCTTTCGGTACTTTTTTTCTTTTCGACTGTTGGATGCACGTTTGCACCGAGTGTTACGGTCATGATTGCCTGCCGTTTTCTACTCGGCCTTGCGGTAGGCGGTGCGTCAGTAACCGTTCCTACTTATTTGGCGGAAATGTCTCCAGCTGAACGACGCGGCCGGATCGTCACCCAAAATGAATTAATGATTGTTAGCGGACAGCTGCTTGCATTCATCTTCAATGCCATTCTTGGGACAATGATGGGTGATAGTTCACATGTTTGGCGTTACATGCTGGCCATTGCATCGCTTCCAGCCATACTTCTTTTCTTTGGCATGATCAGGTTGCCTGAAAGTCCAAGGTGGCTTGTGTCCAAGAACAAAAATGAAGAGGCCCTGAATGTTTTGAAAAGAATACGTAAAATGGATGAGGCAGAATCGGAATTTCAGGGAATCAGAGCCACATTCGAAAAAGAGAACCATGTTAAAAAAGCTACATTTAAAGATTTGAACGTCCCATGGATACGGAGAATCGTCTTTCTTGGAATCGGGATAGCCATCGTTCAACAAATAACGGGCGTTAATTCCATCATGTACTATGGTACCCAAATTTTAAAAGATGCAGGGTTTGAGACAAAAGCTGCTTTGATCGGGAATATTGCAAACGGTATCATTTCTGTTTTAGCAACATTTTTAGGTATTTGGCTACTTGGTAAAATCGGGCGCCGTCCAATGCTCTTAACCGGTTTGATAGGTACTACGACCACATTGCTATTGATTGGCGTCTTATCGTCCCTTCTTGAAGGGACGGCTGCACTTCCCTATATCATTTTGACCTTGACTGTCACTTTCCTTGCCTTTCAGCAGGGGGCCATTTCACCGGTTACCTGGTTGATGCTTTCAGAGATCTTCCCGCTTCAAGTTCGTGGGCTCGGTATGGGTGTCACCGTATTTTTCCTTTGGGTCGTGAACTTTCTAATCGGCTTAACATTCCCGGTTTTACTAGATAAAGTCGGATTGTCTACCACATTTTATATCTTTTTCGCTTTTGGCATCATGGCTATCACCTTTGTGAAAAAATGTTTACCCGAAACGAAAGGACTTACACTTGAACAGCTTGAACAGAACTTCCGCGATCATGGAAAAGAACCTGCAAAGGAAATGACAAAAATAATTTAAGAGTTATAGAGTAATAAACCAGATATCCTTAAAAGGAGAATATGATCATGACATTAAATTTTGGTGTAATAGGAACGGGTGCCATCGGCAGGGAGCATATTAAAAGAATTACAGACAAATTATCCGGAGGGAAAATTGTGGCTGTAACCGATGTGAATGAAGAGGCGGCAAGGCAGGTCGTGAAACAATATGGACTTGAAGCACTTGTATATCCGGATGACAAATCACTGGTAAACTCGGAAAATGTCGATGCAGTGCTTGTTACGAGTTGGGGGCCAGCGCATGAGCAAAATGTATTGAATGCGATTGAGGCTGGCAAATATGTGTTCTGTGAAAAGCCACTGGCGACAACGGCGGAAGGTTGCAGGAGAATTGCAGAAGCGGAAATGAAATACGGGAAGCGTTTGGTGCAAGTTGGTTTTATGCGACGTTATGATAGCGGTTACGTACAACTGAAACAAGCCATTGATAGAAATGAAATTGGCGAGCCGCTTATGGTCCGCTGTGTACACCGCAATCCAGAAGTGGACGAAAAATATACGACGCAAATGGCGGTCGTTGATACATTGATTCATGAGATTGATGTATTGCATTGGTTAATCAGCGATGATTACAAATCAGTTCAAGTCATTTACCCGAAGAAAGCCAGCCGCGCGCATGCTAACTTAAAAGATCCCCAACTTATCATAATGGAAACGAAGAGTGGGATTGTCATCCAAGCTGAAGTATTCGTGAATTGTAAATATGGCTATGATATCCAATGTGAAGTCATTGGTGAGGACGGTGTTGCATATCTCCCTGAACCAGCGAGCATCGTAACAAGGAAAGGCGCTAAACGGAGCACGGATATCTTGGTAGATTGGAAGGACCGTTTTATGGATGCATATGACATAGAATTACAGGATTTCATAGATTCCATTGTAAAGACAGGTCAGCCGAATGGTCCGACTTCATGGGATGGATACATTGCTGCTGTAACAGCTGATGCTTGTGTAAAAGCACAAGAGTCCGGACAGAAAGAATCCGTTGACCTTGAAGAGAAGCCAGTTTTTTATACGGGAAAAATTACTGTTCAGTGAACGTAATTATGCATTGAACGAAAAATAAATTATAGGGGGAAAGACCATGAAACTAGCTTTGGATCCTACGATGTATGCCAATTTATCATTAAAAGAAATGGTCGATAAAACAGCGGAACTAGGCTATGAATATATCGAACTGTCACCGAGGGAAGATTTTTGTCCATTCTATAAATATCCTAAAGTGGATAAGGAACAGATTAAAAATTTGAAACGCTGGTGCAGCGACGCAGGTGTGAAGATATCATCCTTGCTTCCGCTTTACTACTGGGCCGGTCCTGATGAGGAACGGCGCCAGGCCGCAGTCCGTAATTGGAAACGCGCCATTGAAGTGGCAGTGGAATTGGATGTTGACTTGATGAATAGTGAATTTAACGGATCTAAATTCAATGAAGTTATCTGTGAAGAAAAATTCATTAAATCAATGGATGAACTCCTTCCGGTATTTGAAAGGGAAGGCGTTAAACTTAATTTGCAGGCACACCCATTCGATTTCATCGAAACGCATGAGGGAGCTATGGATATGATCCGTGCCCTTGATCGTCCGTGGATCAACCTAGTATATTCAACAGCACATACATTTTTCTATGATGATGGCAAAGGCGATATTGCCCCTATGTTCGATTCTGCCGGGGATCGCCTGCAACATGTCTTGTTTGCTGATACATTCAATCATAAAGCGTCCAACGGACTCCGTTATATCGTCAATCCTCCAGGTGTCGAGGCAACCGTCCATCAGCATTTGAACATCGGCGAAGCCGAAGTTGACTTTGATACGATCTTCAAAAAACTGAAAGAAATGAATTTTGACGGCATCGCTACTAATGCAGTATTTGCTTGGATCGACAAAGCAGACTGGTCAAGTAAGCTTATGCTTCAAAAAATGAGAGACGGATTGGGTTTAGCAGAAAGAATTGGAGGCTGACAGAATGAAACTTTGTTTCAACCAAGCGACCACACTTGAAAATTCCAACTTGGTCAAAGATCTCAAACACTGTGAAAAACACGGTTACGATTATATCGAAATCCGTACCATGGATAAATTGCCTGAGTATTTGGAAGAACACACAATTGAAGAACTGGCCGAATTTTTTAATGCAAATCATATTAAGCCACTTGCCTTCAACGCCCTCGTATTCTTTAATAACCGCGATAAAGACGGTCATAAGTCGATAATAGCCGAATTTAAGAATATGATGATCATGGCGGAGAAATTGGGTGTGAAATATGTGGTGGCGGTTCCGCTTGTAACGGATGCGAAAATATTGAAAGAAGATATTAAAAACAGCTGTGTGGAAGTATTGGCTGAACTTTCCGAGATCGCTGAACCGTTTGGCGTTAAAATTGCAGTGGAATTTGTCGGGCATCCGCAATGTACTGTGAATACATTCGGTCAGGCATACGATATCGTTGAAACAGTCAACCGTGATAATGTTGGTTTGGTACTGGACTGTTTTCACTTCCATGCTATGGGTTCCAGTTTGGAAGACTTGAAGAAAGCGGATGGGGAGAAAATCTTCATTTTACACATTGATGATACAGAGGATTTTCCGATTGGTTTTTTGACGGATGAAGACCGGGTATGGCCTGGACATGGTGCCATAGATTTAGACAGCATATTATCCATCTTGAAGGGAATTGGTTATTCTGACGTCGCCTCTGTGGAATTGTTCCGTCCAGAATATTATGAACTTGATGCTGAAGAAGCCATTAAGACCGCAAAAGAAACGACAATTCAAGTTATTTCAAAATACTTTGCACTACAGAATGTATGAATAGATCTTAATAATCTCGGGAATAAGGGGGTGATGGAATAATGCCTTTAGTAGCAATGAATGAGATGCTTTTAAAAGCAAAAGCAGAAAGGTATGCTGTGGGTCAATATAATATTAATGGTCTGGAATTCGCCCAGTCGTTTTTACAGGCTGCCAATGAGGAACGAGCGCCGATCATACTTGCGGCATCGGACAGGCTTGTTGATTATCTTGGCGGATTTAAAACGATTGCTGCTATGGTAAAAAGCCTTATGGAAGAAATGGACATTACGGTTCCGGTTGCCCTTCATCTTGATCATGGAATGGATGTAGAACGCTGCAAGAAAGCGATAGAGGCGGGTTTTACATCAGTCATGATCGATGGCTCCCATCATCCAATAGATGTAAATATTGAAATCACCAAAAGGGTTGTCGACTATGCCCAAAAGTTTGGCGTTTCCGTTGAGGCGGAAGTGGGGACAGTCGGTGGGACGGAAGATGGCCTTGTCGGCGGTATTCAATATGCAGATCCCCATGATTGCACGAGGATTGTAAAAGAAACGGGAATTGATGCACTAGCGGCTGCTTTGGGTTCCGTTCATGGCCCATATCAAGGAGAACCTAAACTCGGTTTTGAGGAAATGGAATTAATTTCGAACATGACGAATGTGCCTCTCGTCTTACATGGAGGCTCAGGTATACCGCTGCACCAAATCAAAAAAGCAATTGAACTTGGACACGCTAAAATAAATGTCAATACCGAAAGCATACAAGTGTGGGCAAAAACCGTTCGGGAAGTATTGGCCGTTGAAGGCACAGTATATGAGCCTCGCGCCATCATCACACCAGCGAAAGAAGCTATCATCACCGTCGTGAAGAGAAAAATCGCAGAGTTCAATACAAGTGGAAAGGCTTAAGAATGAAAAGGTGTTCCCAACTACGTTGCGGGCACCTTTTGTACATTCACTTTTTACCTAAGGTACCATTGGTAAAAAAATAGCTCGCTGGTCAGAGGAAGTGTTGAAATGACTTTGTTACATACCGCACGTAATAGATTTTTGTTTTTAGTGCTCTGCTTTATTTTTTGGTTTTCTAATTTCATTTATATTCCCATTTTGTCTCCTTACCTTGAGATGATTGGTGGGGATTATACATTTATCGGCATGGTATTAGGCAGTTACGGGCTGATGCAATTTCTCTTCAGGCTTCCGTTCGGAATCCTATCCGATCTCATAAAAGTAAGAAAGCCTTTTATTATCTTTGGGATGGCCGTGAGTACGTTGAGCTGCGTCACATTTGCATGGGCCGATAGTTTAGGCTGGATCCTTTTGGCCCGCTCTTTAGCAGGCGTTGCCGCCGCTACATGGGTAGCGTTCACCATTTTATTTTCCAGCTACTTTTCAGAATATGATCTTCACCGAGCGATGGGCAGTATCTCGTTAGCTGTGGTTCTGGCACAGCTGCTTGGAATGGTGGTCAGCGGATACATTGTCGATCTATGGGGATGGCACGCACCTTTTTGGATAGGCGGGATCATCGGTTTCGTTGGTATCGTCCTTTCGCTTTTTATTTACGAATCAAACGAGGATTTTCAAAAAAAGCCCATTCAATTGAAAGAACTGTTATCAGTCATGCTTGAACCGGCGCTTTTAAAAGTATCATTTCTATCCATTCTCGCACATGGCATCATCTTCTCGACAATGTTCGGCTTCACCCCGGCATTTGCCTTAAAGCTTGGGCTCCATACTGATGAGATCAGCATGGTCATCTTTTCATTCATGATTCCTCATGCCGTTGCCACCATGCTTAGCGGGAAAATATTCGTACCATTATTCGGACAATGGAAGTTACTGAAACTAGCTTTTACTCTTACGGCCATTTTTACAGCATGTACGCCATTAGCAGAAACAAAAGGGCTGCTTTTTCTGATTCAAGGATTGAATGGATTCTCATTAGGCATTCTTTTTCCATTGTTTTTAGGAATGGCGGTAGAGACAATTTCCCTTGAAAAAAGGGCAACGGCCATGGGGGCGTATCAAGCAATCTACGCGATTGGTATGTTCGCTGGACCTTTCATTGCAGGAATATTGATTTCTCATTTAGGTATTTCTTCAGGATTTTATTTCGCGGGGTCATTAGGTTTAACCGCTTTATTCTCTATGATTGTATGGAGTCACCTTGAAAGGAAAGCAACAAAACATAATTTGAATTTGAACTAAGCGATGTGAAAGGGATGCTAGTTTAATAGAGGAGGAGCACTTATGAAGGTTGGTTTAGTTACTGATATTTTAGGTTACATGCCATTTGAAGAGATGCTGGATACGTGTGTGGACCAGGGAATAGAGACACTGGAGCTAGGATGCGGCAATTGGTCGAAGGCTCCACATCTCGATCTCGATGGTCTTCTTGGCAATGCAGCAAAACGAAAGCAATTATTAAATGAATTGAATGTAAGGGGGATTAGCATTGCAGCGTTGAATTGTTCTGGCAATCAGCTTGATCCATCAGATGAAGGAGAGATGCATAAAGCCGTTGTTAATAAGACCTTTCAGCTAGCTGGGCTTTTAGGTGTTGAAACGGTTGTCATGATGTCGGGGTGTCCTGGCGGCGGACCAAGTGACAGGACGCCAAATTGGCTGACACATCCCATTTTGCCCTCACACTTTGAGATGCTTGATTGGCAGTGGAATGAAGTGGCATTCCCTTATTGGGAAAAAGCTGTGATAACGGCAAAACAAAATGGGGTTAGAAAGGTTGCCATCGAAAATCTAGGCTGCAATTTAGTTTACAATCCTGAAACACTCTTTAAATTGAGGTATGAAGTCGGTGATACGATCGGCATGAATTTTGATCCGAGTCATTTATTTTGGATGGGCGGCGACCCCATTGCGGCTTTAAGGGCTTTAGGAAGCGCAGTTTATCATATTCATGCAAAAGATGTCCGCTTGGAAAGAGGGATATATGACGTCCAGGGGTTAATTGATGTGAAACCAATGAACCAATATGCAGGTAGATCATGGAATTATGTTGCACTCGGGTATGGGCACGACAGTGGCTGGTGGAAGGAGTTTTTTACTATTGTTAAAATGATTGGTTATGAAGGGCCCATCGTTCTCGAAATGGAAGATTTGACAATGGAACCACTAACGGGCGTGAAAAAATCCATGAATGTTTTGAAAGAAACATTGCCTAGAGAATTCGATGTTTTAACATGAAGTCTAAATTACTTTATAATGGACTTAATGAAAATGATAAAAGAAATAGGCAGGTGGAGATAATAGTATGAAAATGAGCGATGTGGCGAAATTGGCCAACGTATCTCCTGCAACCGTTTCAAGAGTGCTCAGACAGCCGGATTTAGTCAGCGAGGAAACTAAACAAAAGGTGCTGCAGGTGATTGAAGAGATGAATTACAAGCCTCACATGATTGCCAGTCAGTTCAGGACTAAAGAGACAAAGATCATTCTGGTCGTCGTTCCGGATATCACAAGGCCCTTTTTTTCCGAAGTGCTTCGGGGCATTGAGCATACAGCTGTAGAAAATGGCTATCAGGTTATATTGGGAGATACGGAGAACGATATTGAACGGGAAAAGGAATATATCGATTTGCTTTACAAAAAGCAGGCAGATGGAGCGTTACTCCTTACTGCTAGAATGAATAGGGAAAGCCTGGAAAAACTATCAAATCAATTTCCGATTGTATTGGCATGTGAATACGTGGACGGGCTGGACATTCCAACTGTTTCGATCGACAATGTAAGCAGTGCCAGAAAAGTAACGGAACATTTAATCAACCTTGGTTATAGACGGATTGCCCATATAACAGCGCCTATGAACATCATCCTTAGCCGGGATCGCCTAGGGGGGTTCCAGCAGGCAATGAAGAAGCATCACTTGAAAGTTAACCCGGAATACATCCAGGAAGGGGATTATGGCATTGACTCAGGTTATGACCAGATGGTGAAATTATTATCGCTTGATAACAAGCCTGAAGCAGTGTTTGTATTTAATGATGAAATGGCGCTGGGAGCTGTAAAGGCAATCCAGGATCATGGGTTGAGCGTTCCCGAGGATATTGCTGTCGTAGGTTTTGATAATTTGAAAATAGCATCGATTTTTAATCCGCATATGACGACCATTGACCAGCCTAAGTACGAAATAGGGAAAAAGGCAACGAACTTATTGCTGACCTTAATGAAAGGCGGAACCATTGAAAAGAAAAAATTCGTTCTGGAAGATGAGTTGATTATCCGCGAATCTTGCGGTTCCAAATTGGAAAAAAGCTTGAATGTATAAAAATGTTTGGCAAGATTATTATGTTAGTAAATGAATGGCTTCCTTTTATGGGAGCCTCAGACTGTAGACAAACTCGATGAAAATCGAGTTTGTCTATTTTTATGGCTTGTACAATTTGGACGTTGATTTCCACTCCAGGCACTCGCTTTCCGCGGGCGGTCGGGGAGCCTCCTCGGCTTTCGCCTGCGGGGTCTCCCCTAGACGCGCTTTTCCCGCAGGAGTCTCGTACCTTCCGTTCCAATCAACTTTGTCTTACCTTTTAGATAGAACACTTTTGCCTGGAGTCATGTTTGTTTTAAAATAGAAGTATTAAAACTTGAGGTGATGAGGATGCTTTCTAAACATGATTCTATTCAGCGAGATCAACTTGAAATGATTACTTTAGATCAATTGGTGCCACCGAACCATTTGGTTCGTAAAATGGAGGCTGCCATTGACTTCACTTTCATTTATGACTTGGTGAAAGATATGTATTCAGAGGTAGGACGCCCAAGTATTGATCCAGTTATTTTAGTTAAACTGACTTTCATTCAATATACCTTCGGTATTCGTTCCATGCGTAAAACGATTGAAGAAGTTGAAACCAATATGGCTTACCGTTGGTTCTTAGGCTATGGTTTCCATGATAAAGTACCTCATTTCTCTACGTTCGGGAAAAATTATGAGCGACGCTTCAAAGATACAGATCTGTTTGAACAGATTTTCTATCGCATTTTAATGACAGCTGCTAATAAAAAGTTAATAAGTGCTGAACACGTTTTCGTGGATTCCACACATGTGAAAGCCAGTGCGAATAAACGGAAATTTGAAAAGAAAATCGTTCGTAAAGAAACACGAGCGTATCAAGGACGTCTTCAAGAAGAAATCAATCAAGATCGTGAAAACCATGGAAAAAAGCCTTTTCCACCAGATAAATTTGATAAAGAAGAGACCAAAGAGATTAAAGAAAGTACAACGGATTCTGAGAGTGGCTACTATGTGAAAGATGAACGAACAAAACAGTTTGCCTATTCATTCCACGCGGCCGCAGACCGCAACGGTTTTGTATTGGGAACGATTGTAACACCTGGAAATACACATGACAGTCAGATCTTAGAGCCACTAGTTGAACAAGTGATTGAGAAAGTTGGAAAACCGGAAGCCGTTGCCGCAGATGCAGCTTATAAAACACCAGCGATTACAAGCTACCTATTTAACAAAGAAATCATACCGGCTTTACCTTATACACGTCCTCGCACCAAAGAAGGATTTTTCCGCAAACAGGACTATGTATACGATGAACATTTTGATTGTTACCTTTGCCCTTCGGGCGAAACTTTAAAGTACTCAACAACAAATAAAGAGGGCTATCGCGAGTACAAATCGCCAAAACAAATTTGTACAACATGCTCATTTTTATCTCGGTGTACAGAAAGCAAAGACTGTCAAAAAGTGGTGACACGGCATATCTGGCAAACACATGTGGAAGAAGCAGATCATCTGCGTCATCATCAAGATGTAAAACCTATATATGCAAAACGTAAAGAAACGATTGAGCGTGTATTCGCAGATGCAAAAGAAAAGCATGGTATGCGTTGGACTACTTTAAGGGGACTTAAAAAATTGTCGATGCAGGCGATGCTTACTTTCGCTGCCATTAATTTAAAGAAGATGGCCAATTGGACATGGCAAGGTCCAAAAATGGCCTAACATAGTGGGCTCGTAGAGCCCCAATCTCTAAACTTTAGGCGAAAATTCAAAGGGAATTTCAAAAGGGGTTCAGAATTTTTTAATTCCGAACCCCTTTTGTCTACAAACTGTGGCTTCCTTTTATGGGAGCCTTTTTACATTTCGACCAAAGATGAAAAAAAACCACATATAGTGGGGTTGCCAAACATACTAAGAGGGTTTTTCAATGATGTAATTGTACATTAATCAGCAGGGGATATAATATCCCTTAAGCTAATTGGTTTAGTGGCTACCGTTGTCTTAACAGGTGGGGGATCTGCAGGAGCTTCACTGATGATCATCCGTTTGAAATAATGTAAGCTGTAACATTAAAAATGGAAACGTGATATTGTGAATCCCATTCAACTTGAATGGGGATTTTTTTGATGGCCTTTATATTGGAATGGTCGATAATCTTCATACGTTTCACTTCGAATTGCCGGCAAATATTAAAAAGCGCCCTTAGCTTGAATAGCATCTATGGCTAAAGACTAAGGACCATTCATGGTTTACGGGGGATTTCAGTCCAGATGAATTTACAAATACTTTTTGTATTTCTTTAATTTATAGATGACTGTTGGCTGGCTGATGCCCAAATGTTCTGCCATTTCGTATGTGGTTTTACATTTTTTCCATGCTTTTGCAATCAATTGCCTTTCAACGTTTTCCAATGTCTTCTTTAAATCGAAATTCTCTTCACATTCCTGTTCGATTGCGAGGAAGGTGGAATCTTCAGGGGGGTCCACTTGCCCTGTGATGGATTGTGGAAGGTGTTCGGGAAATATAATTGGCTCTTCGATGGTCAGGATTAACCGTTCGATTAAGTTTTCTAATTCCCGTATATTTCCGGGCCAATGATAATGGGTCAAAACTTCATAAGTCGATGGATGGATTTTTTTGTATTTCTGGTATTTATCATTGGTTTTTTCTAAGTAATGCTGAATTAAGAGAGGGATATCTTCTTTACGTTCATGTAATGCCGGAATTTGGATGGGAATCACATTCAAACGATAAAATAAGTCCAATCTAAACCTACCTTGACTTACCATCTCCTTCAAATCTTGATTAGTTGCTGCAACAAGGCGGAAGTTAATATGGTTTTCTTTTTTTCCACCGATGCGCTTTATCTTTTTCTCCTGCAGTACTTTCAGTAATTTAGCTTGCATGGCAAGTGGGAGTTCCCCAATTTCATCCAAGAAAAGAGTACCGCTGTCAGCCTGCTCGATCAGGCCTTGCCTCCCTTGCTTATTTGCCCCTGTAAATGATCCCGGCTCATAGCCGAATATTTCTGATTCAAACAAACTTTCCGGTATCGTGCTGCAATTCACTTCGATAAAGGGTTCTTTTTTTCGGTTGCTTTGGTCATGAACAGCACGGGCAAAAGTGCTTTTCCCTACCCCGGAAGGTCCTAATAAGAGAATCGTGGCATCGGTTTTTGAAACATTATGGATCGTTTTTAAAATATGTTTCGTTTCATTACTTCTGGCAATCAGATAATGGTAATCCAGTTCCTTTTCTCTTAAATCCTCGACTTCCGTTTGATAGCCTTTAACTTTTCGTTGTAATTGTTCAAATTGATCCTTCAATTGCAGGATCTCGGTTTGATCCTGACCATAGCTGATTACCCTAACGAGGTGTCCTTCCTTATTAAAAATGGGATAGCCAGTCGACATGACAACATGACCCGTCTTTGTTTCTTGCATTATGCGTTTCGCTTTCTTTTCCTTTAAAACAATCGCATTGATGGAAGGTGCAAGAAGGCCCTCACTTTCTAATTGATAGACGGAGGTACCGATATAAGAGTCACTTTTCATACCATAAATCTCCCAAAGCTTTGGGTTGGAATATAAAATGATTCCATCTTGATCGGTAATGAGAATGTTATTATTCGATGTTTCAATAATTTTATTTAGTTCTTCCTCCAGCATATCATCGTACATACGTTACGCTCCTTTGGGTTTTGGGATGCTGTTTAATTAAAATATAAATCAAAAAGTCTAAATAATCAAAAAATAAATCAAAAAACAAGAAAATGATTAAGTTTTTAATCATTTGATGAAACAAAATAATGAAAAGCCTTATATACCGCAGCGAAATAGTTGGCCTGAATCTTGCTTATGTAAAAGGTAAGAAGAGAATTTCAAGGGTGTTATGAATATCCATTCTATTAGAATAGATGGAAGTTTGTATGACATCTGCAAATGCAATGGAGTGAAAAAAATAATAGTAGAATTAGAATTTAGGAGGATGTTACATGACGAAGTATCAACCGAAAGACTCATTCAAATCACCCCGTTTTTGTGGAGTGCGTACGTTTATGCGGCTCCCATTTGTTGAACAGATAGATGAAAATATGGATTTTGTCATTACGGGAATTCCATTTGATTCCGGGCAATCATTTAGGACGGGTGCTAGATTCGGACCAGAAGCCATTCGCGATTTTTCAATCCTTTTACGGCCTTATAATCCAGAACAAGATATTAATATTTTTGACTATATATCAGGAATTGATTATGGCGATGTTCCGATCATCCCGGGGTATATTTCGGAAACATATAAAAAGATCGAAGAAGAGCTTACCCCCGTCATTGAAAAAGGGATCATTCCGATTTCATTGGGAGGCGATCATTCCATTACACTAGGGGAGTTACGTGCAATCGTAAAAAAACATGGACCCGTTGCCCTGCTTCAGTTCGATGCTCACTCTGACACTTGGGATAGTTATTTTGATCAAAAGTATAATCACGGAACCGTTTTTCGCCGCGCAATAGAAGAGGGGCTCATCGATGTATCGCGATCTCTTCAAATTGGTATGAGGGGCGGTCTGTACGGACCCGAAGATCTTCAGGATGCCCGGGATTTAGGTTTGGGAGTTTACACGACAAACGATTATAAGCGTATCGGGGTCGAAAAGATGCTAAGGGTCATTCATGAGCGTGTTGCGAATGGTCCGGTGTTTTTATCTTTTGACATTGATTTTTTAGATCCGGTTTATGCTCCGGGGACGGGGACTCCAGAAGTTTCCGGTGCCAGCATTGATGATGCTTTAGCCTTGGTGAGAGGATTGACGAATATAGATTTTGTTGGATTCGATCTTGTTGAGGTTTTACCATCATACGATCACGGACAAATCACGGCTGCTGCAGCCGCTAATATTGTCTATGAATTCATCACACTCATCGCACTCGCAAAAAAAGGGAAAATGGAGAAGAAAGAGAGAGTAGGAGATTTGGAAACGCAGCTTAATAATTAGTTTCCTCATTTCTATAGAGAAGGAAGGAAGCGGTAAAGTCCTTTCTTCCCTCTTTACAAGCGATAAGAACAATACAAGCCCAAAAGGAGATGTGTACATGCATATTTTGGATATATCGATCATGATTCTATATTTTTCTGTTTTAATCATTGTGGGAGTAATCGGATCCAAACGGGCAAAAACAGCAGATGATTTCATTGTGGCAGGGCGCAATCTTGGTCATTTTATGTATTTATCCTGTTTAGCTGCTGTGATATTAGGGGGGGCTTCCACTCTAGGAACAGCAAAGTTAGGTTATCAGTTTGGGATATCCGGTATTTGGCTAGTGGTGATGATCGGGCTCGGCATTATCGCTATTGGGCTGTTTTTAACAAATAAGATATTTAATTTAAAAGTATTGACGATCAGTGAAATGCTTGAGAAACGCTACAACTCTCAGACAAGATTGATCAGTGCCCTTGTCTCTGTTATCTATACATTCATGCTGACTGTAACGCAAGTGATTGGGATGGGGACAATTTTACATGTTTTGGCTGGCTGGAATTTAACGGTTTCCATGATAGTCGGAGGCGGGATCGTTTTATTTTATACAATATTAGGAGGTATGTGGTCAGTCACCATGACTGATGTCGTGCAATTCGTCATCATGACGATCGGTATTTTCTTTATCATGCTTCCGATGAGCATCTCTAAGGCAGGAGGGTGGGGCTCGCTTAAAGAAAATCTCCCAGCATCACATTTCGAGTTAGGGAACATTGGCGGAGAGACGATTTTTCAATATTTCCTATTATTTACCCTCGGGGTAGTTGTTGGCCAAGATATTTGGCAGCGTCTATTCACCGCACGAACCAAAGCTGTTTCTCGTGGCGGAACGATTGGAGCGGGGTTATATAGTGTTTTTTATGCGATTGCAATCAGTATCATTGGAATGTGCGCTTTTATTATCCTTCCTGATTTAGGCGATCCCCAAAATGCATTTACCAGTATAGCGATGGTAACTTTACCTGCTGGTCTATTAGGGGTTGTCATTGCGAGTGTGGTATCAGCCCTAATGTCCACTGCTTCAGGAACTTTGCTTGCTTCCTCCACTTTAGTTGTTAATGACATCATTAAAAAATATATTGGTCCAAAAATGAGTGAACGACAATTTTTAAAAACATCCCGAATAACAACTTTAACGATTGGTGTATTGGCCATCATCGTTTCGATATGGATTCAAGATATTTTAGTTGCATTGGATGTAGCTTACGCAATTTTATCCGGTGCTGTGTTCTTTCCGATCATCCTTGGTTTCTTTTGGAAAAGGGTCACGGCTACAGCGGCATTTTACTCGATTCTCGCCAGCATGATCGTTATCATTGTCGGATTGGTGATTAATGGACCTTCCTCCACTCAACCAATTCTGTACGGGCTCGCTACTAGTTTTGTCGTCATTACTGCGATCACTCTCCTAAGTTCCAATAAGGATCATAAGAACGAAAGTGAAGTAAAGCAAGATATAAAGAGCAAAGCTGACATGGACACCTTGGCTAATTGATGTTTCAGCAAAAAAACGGAAAAAGATTCGAGGAGGAACGAGATATGACAAAGACAATTTCCCTGCAACCGGCAACATTCAATACTATGGAAGAAGAACGTGATCACCGGAAGGAACGTTTGGCAGCTTCATTCCGCCTTTTTTCAAAGTTTGGTTTCGATGAAGGGATAGCCGGCCATATTACAGTCCGTGATCCTAAATATACAGACCATTTCTGGGTCAATCCGTTTGGGATGCATTTTAGTCAAATTTCCGTTTCGGATCTTATATTGGTTAATCATAAAGGTGATATTGTAGAGGGTGAACATTCCGTTAATGGTGCAGCCTTTGCCATTCATTCTGAAATTCATAAAGCGCGGCCGGATGCGATTGCAGCGGCACATGCTCATTCGGTCTATGGAAAGACATGGTCTTCCTTAGGGAGACTGTTAGATCCGATTACTCAAGATGCCTGCCAATTTTACAATGATCATGCATTATTTGATGATTTTACAGGCGTGGTTTATGCATCCGAAGAAGGTAGGCGCATTGCTAAGGCTTTAGGTCAATACAAAGCTGTCATCCTCCGCAATCATGGATTGTTAACGGTTGGCCAATCTGTAGATTCAGCTGCTTGGTGGTTCATAACGATGGAACGTTCATGTCAAGCACAGATAATGGCTGAATCTGTAGGTAAGCCGATTTTTATAGAAGAAGAGTATGCAAAATTGACAGCAGAACAAACGGGAACGGAATATGAAGGATGGCTGAGTTTCCAGCCTCTGTGGGAAAGGATCAGAAAAGAGCAACCAGATTTCTTGAAGTGACCATGAAGCACGGCTTGGTATAATCCCAAAGGATTGCCTTCCCATAAAAGAGGGAAAAAGGAATCGTAGGTTCTTGAGGAGGTTTAATAATGTCCGCTTCTAAGAAAACAGCACCTTCACTTTATATCAGAGTCGATATACCGGAAAAATACATCAATCAGTTTAAGGAGATTTGTTCAGAAGTTGTTGTCGAGCCATGGGAATTCGGCGAACCCGAACCACAGCCAACAGTTGATATAACACAGTTTGATGTCCTATATACGCTGGGGCTTCATGATAATCTTAACATTATAAAAAAAGCTCCAAAGATTAAATGGGTCCATTCAGACAGTGCTGGAGTGGAGGCCATGCTGAATGAAGATATACAAAACAGCGATGTCATCATCACCAATGTCAAAGGCTGCACATCTGTCCCGATAGCCGAGCATACAATTGCGATGCTATCTTCGTTAGCAAGAGGCGTACCGACAATGATCAGAAATCAAATAAACAAAACGTGGGTCGAAATTCCAGTGAAAGATCTCGAGAATGCGACAGTGGGGATAATTGGGTATGGTGATATTGGCTATGAGATAGCAAAGAGATGTAAAGCACTGGGTATGACCGTCATTGGGTGCCGCCGGAACCCCTCCAAGAGGAACACGGAATATGAACCTGCTGATTTTATAATGGGAATGGATCAAGTGGATGAGGTCCTTTCCAGGTCCGACTTTGTCGTCTTGGCCCTTCCGTTTACAAAAGATACATCATACTTTTTTAATAAAGAACGCTTAAATAAAATGAAAAAAGGCAGCTACGTAATCAATGTCGGCCGAGGTAATACGATTGTTGATGAAGATTTAATTCATTCCTTGAGCAATGGGCACATAGCAGGAGCGGCTCTGGATGTGTTTGAAGTAGAACCTTTACCTAAGGACCACCCTTTCTGGCAGCTGGAAAATGTTATGGTTTCCCCACATAATGCTTACAACTCTTCCAAGCACCTAGACCGCGTGATGGAATTATTCCTGAGAAATTTAAAGCTTTTTTCTGACGGTAAACCCCTAATGAACGTTGTAGAAAAAAAACTTGGTTATTAACAGCGATCGATCTTTTGAAAAAAAATTCGAATGGAGTACAAGGGCAGACCCTGATTGGGTTTGCTTATTTTTGTTTAAAAGCCACTGCTTCATTCTTTTTCTTGTATAGGACAATCTCTGATCAGGAAAAGCTGGATATAAGGAGGCGATGTATGAATGGGTACTTTCGAAGTTATTTCCCTGATGCTAAGCTTTGGCATGTTTGTAATTGCTATTCTTGATTTCAAAAATCATGACAAGAATCCTTGATAATATTGAGGCAGGCCGATCTGTTTGATTAATAATGGAAGCGTTTTAAAAAATTCCAGGTTGTTTAAAGAAGGTATTGATTTTCTCGATTTTTTAAACTTGCAGAGAACACCATTATGAGGTGTTCTTTTTTGTTTTGTTTCCAATGAGTTTTAATCGATATTCCATGCATACATAAGTTTCATCTTTGACAAAACAATGATATACAAGTATAGTCTCTAATAGACCGGTTGATATAATTTCAAGGAGTGATCCAGCTATGGCAGAGAAACGAAACTCGAAAGACATTCTTATTGAAGCTGCTTCCAGACTTTTTCGTATACGTGGATATTACGGTGTGGGGCTTAAGGACATTATTGAGGAAAGTGGTATCCCAAAAGGTTCGCTGTATCATTATTTTCCGAAAGGCAAAGAAGAATTGGCGATCGAGGCGATTATTCATACAAAAGATTTCGTGATAGATGAAATTAAACGGGGGTTTGATGAAATTGAAGACCCTATTAAAGCCATTCAGTCTCATATTTTTCATTTATCCGAGGTTTTTGGTCATAGTGAAAATCTATTAGGACTGCCAATCGGGACGATTGCAGCGGAAACATATACGACGAGTGAGCAGATAAGAATGGCCTGTCAAGAAGCGATGGAAGATTGGCAATCCATTTATGTGAAGAAATTACTCGAAGCGGACTTCAGTGAGAAACGGGCTAAAGAATTGAGTATCGTAATTAATGCTTTGATTGAAGGCGGTATCCTTTTATCCTTAACGGCGAAAAACGGGGAACCTCTCCAAGCCATTGCGGAACAGATACCATTATTGCTGATAAATAAATAAGTCATGCGGAAAAATTATCTTAAGCTTAGGTCGAACAGTTAGTAATTGGAGGAATTATTTTATGTCAGCAGATGCAACACAGCAACAAAACCCAGTCATTAGGACGACCCCTATATTAATTGCATTTTTAATTGCAGGGTTCATCGGGTTATTCAGCGAGACGGCATTAAACATGGCGCTGGGGGATCTAATTCAAGAATTCAATGTCAGTCCTTCAACCGTGCAATGGCTAACAACGGGTTACCTATTGACATTGGGGATACTGGTTCCCGTTTCGGGACTCTTGATTCAGTGGTTCAATACTCGTCAATTATTCATTGCCTCAATGGTGTTCTCCATCATTGGTACGCTCATTGCAGCAATTGCACCCGGGTTCGGCATCTTGATGCTAGCCCGTGTCATCCAGGCAATCGGAACGGGTCTTTTATTACCTCTCATGTTCAATACCATTTTATTGATTTTCCCTATTCATAAAAGGGGAGCGACGATGGGATTGATGGGGCTGGTGATCATGTTTGCCCCAGCCATCGGGCCGACAGTTTCAGGCTTGATTATTGAAAATCTAAAATGGAATTACATTTTCTGGGTGTCTTTGCCGTTCTTTGTGATCGCTTTACTATTCGGTCTCAAGTATATGCAAAACGTTTCAATAATCACCAAACCTAAAATCGATGTACCATCCATTATTTTATCGACCATTGGTTTTGGGGGAATTGTTTATGGCTTTAGTATTGTCGGAGAGCAAGGATGGAGCAATGCGATCGTTTTATCCTCGATCATTGTTGGACTTATAGCATTATTCCTGTTTGCTGTGAGGCAATTCAATATGGATAAACCGATGATTGACTTGCGCGTTTTTAAATACCCGATGTTCACGTTAGGGTTAATAACAGTCTTCATCACCTTCATGGTCATCATGTCATCCATGATTCTCTTACCGTTATACCTGCAAACCGGGCTTGCATTAGCTGCGTTTTCTGCTGGACTGGTACTATTGCCGGGTGGAGTGCTTAATGGTATCATGTCTCCGGTTACGGGGCGCATTTTTGATAAGTTCGGTCCAAGAGGGTTAGTGGTTCCAGGCTTCATTATCATGATTGTCATGTTATGGACTTTGACGAACGTAACGACTGAAACGACGATCATAATGGTAATCGTCATGCATTCCCTCCTTATGATTGGTGTTTCGATGGTCATGATGCCGGCCCAGACAAATGGCCTGAATCAACTGCCAAAAAATCTTTATCCGGATGGAACGGCTCTAATGAATACATTGCAACAAGTATCGGGGGCCATCGGTACAACCGTTGCCATTACGATCATGTCAGCATCCCAAAAAAATTATATGGCAAATGCAGAAGATCCGTTCGATCCATCTGCCATTAGCGGTTCATTGACTGCAGGCGTTCAAGATGCCTTTATTTTCGGCCTTGTCCTTGCAATCATTGGTTTGATCGTATCGTTTTTTATCAGAACAGCACGAGACTAATAAGATAAATTAGCCAGCAGGGAATGGAGTTTCTCTGTCTGGCTTTTTTGCTGGTCTTTATTACCATATTTCATCAAAAGCGAAAAAGTCAGAGTGAATTATTTGAAAATTAACCACTTTTCGGATAATCTTACACAATGAAAGTTACTAAAATTCAGCTCAGGTAAAGCGGTTAACAGGAGGAACTCAAATGAAAACAATAAAAACCAAAATGTTTGAACCTGTAACAATAGGTGCATGGAACTTAAAAACAAGAACGGCAATGGCTCCTATGACTCGGTCGTTTGCCGATAACGAAACTGGTGTTGTGAATGACCTGACCGTAGAATATTACCGAAAGCGGGCTCAAGATGGAATCGGACTCATCATTACTGAAGGTGTAGTGATTTCACCAAGAGCAAAGGGCAATCCTGGGGTTCCCGGAATATATACTCAAGAGCAAATCGACGGGTGGAAAAAAGTAACGGAAGCAGTACACGCAGAAGGCGGAACGATTATTGCGCAAATCTGGCATGTGGGCCGTGCAAGCCACCATGAAATTGCAGGAGGACTTCCTCCGCAGGCCCCGTCACCTATCGCTGCGGAAGGTAAGGTTTCACGATTCGGCAAACCTTTTGGCATTCCTGAAGAAATGACAGAGACGGATATTGCTGAAGTTGTGGACCAATATAAACAAGCTGCAAAGAATGCAATGGATGCTGGTTTTGACGGCGTTGAAATTCATGGTGCACATGGCTACTTAATAGACCAGTTCAATTCTGACACCTCCAATAAAAGGACCGATCGGTACGGTGGTGATTTAAAACAGCGTCTGACATTTATGAAGGAAGTGCTAAAAGCAGTTATTGATGCGGTAGGAGCGGAACGTACCCTTATTCGTTTCTCGGCTTTGAAAATTGACCAGCCGTCTTATATGTGGGAAGACCCTGAAAAAGCGATCCAAACATTTATTGAAGCGTTCAATGAAACAGGAGTCAAAATGATTCACCCATCCACGATGGAATTTACCAAACCGATTGCAAGAGGATTGACCATGCATGAATTGGTACGCAGCCACTGGGATGGAATCATAGTCGGTGTGGGGGGGCTTGATCCTGAAACAGCAGAAGCAGCACTGGAAAAAGGCATCATTGACGTTGCGGCGATTGGCCGTCCGCTTATCGCCAACCCGGATTATCTGGCACGAATCAAGCAGGATGAAGGACTTATTGATTACGAGGCAAAGAAACATTTAGGGCAACTGATTTAATAGCGATAAGATAAAAGGCTGGCTTGTTCTTTGACAGGACACCGTAGCAACCATACTTCATTTTCTAAAACTGATGCGATTCTTCTTCAAGAAGGGTCGCCTTTTCTTATGAACATAGAAGGGGGAGTGGATGGTATATCGATGGAACGTATCATGGTTATCGGAGTGTCCGCGGGTGTCGGAAAATCTACTTTTGCAAGAAGACTTGGAGATCATTTGAATATCGAGGTATATCATTTGGATACATTCTACTGGAAACCTGGCTGGGTGGAGGCTCCTTTAGAGGAGTTTATTTCTGCTCAGAAGAAGGTATTGAGTCATGACAAGTGGATCATGGAAGGCAATTATAGTCATTCTTTTAACCTACGTTCGGAGCTAGCCGATACGATTAACTCTCCGTGTTTGCCTTTCACCTCGGGGAAGACCTCGTAAAATTTATATGTTAAAAAAGTAACACCTCGACGTTCTTGGTAAACACGTAAATGAAATTCGGTTTCCGGTGAGATTATTGTGCCAATATCCCAATTAGAACATAAAGTAAAGGAACCCATTTAATTAATTCCTCCTTAAAACAAATAAGGAGATGTTTCTATTGTCAAATTGTGATTCTGATAACGGTGTTGGTGGATTTGGTGGAGGTTTCGCTTTTATAGTCGTATTGTTTATACTCTTAATCATTGTTGGAGCTACTTGTTATGGTAGCGGTAATGGCGCGGTCCAAGGATATGGCGGTTTCTGCTAAAAGCTCACCCGCTGTAACGAACAGAGTAAATAAGGCTAATTTAAGGAGAATGATCTTTGTTTAAACAGGGGTCATTCTTTTTAATTCCATTGATATCTGTATTGATTGTGGTATATTTCACGTTTTAGATCCCCAGTGGCGAAGAAACTTCGTGATTCTTTTGGTTGATTTACAAACTGGCAGGTGCATAACAGGATCGATAGGTATTATCCTTAGTTACTAACACGCGAAATATCTATTTCTATACCAAGGCAAAAACTAAAAAATTCTATCATCTGTACTGTAGGAAAGGGATGGATATCTCCACCCATCTTCCTGCATAAAATGATTAAGCCCGATAGATTGTGAGGGAGGTAATTGCTTGGTTGAAAAAAAAGGAACAAACATCTCTTCTAATAACCAATCTCACTGTTTTGAACCATTTATAAGCCCCAACCCCATTACTTCATTAAATCCTGTTCAACGCTTTCCTAAAATTGATAAAACAGCATTTGTCAGTCAGTTTTCCAGTGTCATAGGTGATGTTACCATTCGTAACAATGTCTATGTAGCGCCTAATGTAAGTATACGTGCGGATGAAGGAACTCCTTTTTATATAGGATCCAATTCAAATATACAGGACGGAGTAATTTTACATGGATTATTCAATAAAAGGATTTTAGTTGGGACAAATGGCTATTCAATATTCATTGGAAATGAAGTGACCATTGCTCATGGTGCGATTGTCCATGGGCCTTGTTATATTGCAGATAAGGTATTTATTAGTTTTAATTCCATTGTTTATACGGCAATTGTAGGAAGAGGCGCATTTATTTCTTATAATGCAGTAGTAACAAATGGCGTTCGAATACCACCTGGTAGGTTTGTACCGCCAGGAGCTCATATTGATTCACAAGAAAAAGCGGATGCACTTTCAACAGTACCTAAAGATAGTAAGGAATTTGCACATGAAGTTCAACGAGTCAATCATGAATTCCCCGCATCTTATCACCTGTTATTTGGGAAAAATCGTTGCTCCTGCGGATTTGCCTATGACCAGTGATAAGTATGGCTGGATCGGGTCATTCGTAGAGGATTCTAGAAATGCGAAGCTGTCATTGAGGCAGCTTTTTTATTGTAATGGGCGGACATTATAATCGTACAAAAGAAGAGATGTTCCGAATAAAAGTTGTTAACAAAATAATAAATTTAAAGAGATGATGTGACTGGAGGCCCTATCCCCTTCTTTGTTTTGCATTAATATTAGGGGTTTATATAATTCTCTCTAGCCTAAAATATATGCTATTTAATGAGTTTGATTGGGCACCCCAGAGAAGCGTCTTAACAATAAAGCAACAATATTTCTTCAAAACATCTATTTAAAAAAACATAATTAAACTATTAAATAACTTTAATATCCTACTTTAAGTACATAGAGTAGTGAATCATTAACTATATTTATCCGTACAGTGATTATAGATGAATAATGTATACAACGTATTTTTCCTTCATGTTGCATGATAAAATGATACATAAGAGAAAAAATTTGGCGTGGGTATGAATGCAACTTTATATTATAGCATTGGCTACCACATTTTTCTTTTTGCTGCTGATTTGATCAAGAGGTAACAAAAAATAAAAACAAGGGCTCATACAAATTGAAATAATAGACAGCAGAAGAATTAGGATTACGATATCATGACTTGGATTAAACCAGGATATTCTACAAATAACAATGAATCTATTACAGATGGTAAAGGAAGTCGATTACTGGATGTATAAAATCGGACTTGTCGGTCTAAAAACTTCTATAGAACAAATTTTAGCCGCGGCAGAAGAATATAAACATGAGTTGGAATTCATCTCTTTGCCCTATGTAAGGACCGAAGAGGTAGAGAATATTGTAAAGGAACATGATTCACATGTACATGCATGGCTTTTTTCTGGTCCACTTCCCTATGAAATTGCGGGAAAAACACTACGTACAGATAAAATAATGGTCCATGTCCCAGCTACGGAATCTGGTTTTTATAAATCCTTTTTAGAGATGATCTATGAACAAGGGAAAATCATTGAGCATCTAAGTATCGATACTATGTCCTCAAATAATATTAGCGAAGAAGCTTTGTCACAGTTGAATATAAAAACCCAAAAGATTTATACGAAAGTGTTTGAGACAGATGTTGATACGGATGAATTGGTACATTTTCACTTGGATTTGTGGAATTCGGGAAAGACAGAAGGCGCTTTTTCTTGTTTTCCGTCCGTGTGTGAAGCTTTAAGGGAATTGGGCATTCCAGCCTACCGTATGTCGATGAGTAAGATGGAAGTGAGGCAAACGCTTCGAATTCTTTCTGAAAAAGTAAAGGCATCCTACTTTAAGGATACACAAATCGGAGTCGAAATCATTGAAGTCGAATATTTTAATAAAGTGGCAGAGGAAATGAAAACTCCATATCATTTACAATACTTGGAGCTTCGGCTAAAAGAAATGTTGATTCAACTTGGTGAAAAAATAAATGGTTCCTTTTCAGAGAAAGGGAATGGAAGATACATGATTTTTAGTTCTCGCGGCGCAATTGAACGAGAAATCATTACGCTCGAAGAAACGATTGAAAAATTGGCTTTTGAAGCAGATACAACCGTTGCAGTTGGAATTGGCTTCGGCGAGACTGCCTATTCGGCGGAAACCAATGCTTTTCGTGCTATTCAACATTCAAAAGAGATGAAGAAGCGAGAAATTGTGATTATTCAAGATGATGGCAAAATTATCGAATCACCAGGCAAAAAGAAAGAACTGCAATATGATACCCGTACCCATAATAAACCCCTTATAGAAAAGTTGAAAAACGGAAATATCAGTGTTAAAACGTATAAGAAGATATCGGCTCTCGTTCAAAGAATGGGCTGGATTGATTTTACTACAAAGGACTTAGCGACACATCTAGAGATGACAGAGCGCAATGTACGGCGAATTGTTGCGGATATGTGCGAAGTTGATTTGGCACAATGCGTTGGTGAAGAGGCTAATGCCACCCGAGGAAGGCCGAGTAAGATTTATCAATTATTATGAATTACAGGCACCCATAATTTGGGTGTTTTTTTAGTGTGAAAAAATAGTTTGGAATTTTCAAAAAATATTGTAATGAAGACCGTATGAGATTATACTCTATTTAAGGAATTTTTTCCTTAAACTAACCTAAATTAAGGGTTGCTGTGTAAAATCAAACAAAAAGGGGTTGTAGCGTATGTCTCAAACCATAATGATTCATGATTTGATCGAGGCTGTTAAAGATGAAGTGATTGCTTGGAGAAGATATTTACATAAGTATCCGGAGCTGTCTTTTCAGGAGGAAAAAACAGCACAATTTGTTTATGAAAAGCTGCAAACTTTTGGTGAATTGGAAATTTCACGTCCGACAAAAACGAGTATAATGGCTCGTTTGATCGGTCAGCAGCCTGGGAAGGTCATTGCACTTCGGGCAGATATGGATGCGCTTCCAATTGAAGAAGAAAATGATTTTGACTTTGTGTCACAGAATTCAGGAGTCATGCATGCTTGCGGACATGATGGGCATACGGCGATGCTGCTTGGCACAGCAAAAATTCTTACACAGTTAAAGGATCAAATTAAAGGGGAGGTGCGCTTTTTATTTCAACATGCTGAGGAACTGCCGCCTGGTGGAGCTCAAGAAATGGTGAGAGCCGGTGTGCTGGATGGGGTGGATATGATCATTGGATCCCATCTCTTGTCGACTCTTCCTTTAGGGAAATTTAGTTTGGGTTACGGTCCAGTGATGGCTGGAGCCGATACTTTTAACATTACTGTGGTGGGTAAAGGGGGGCACGCCTCACAGCCTGAACTTACCGTCGATCCCATAGCAATTGGAACTCAGGTTGTATCAAATCTCCAGCACATTGTTTCGAGGTATCGAGATGCCCAGGAAGCCCTGGTGATTTCAGTGACTCAGTTCCATGCGGGAAGTGCGATTAATGTTATTCCAAGTAAGGTGAGCATTGGTGGATCAGTTCGCAGCTTCAATCCGGAACTGAGGGAAGAAATCCCGAATTTTATCGAACGGATAGTAAAAGGGATTACTGAAGCGCATGGAGCTACTTATGAATTCGATTATCAGTTTGGTTATGCTCCTACCATTAATGATGAAGAAGTTACCCGATTGATGGACGAAACAGTCTGTGAAATATTTGGTGAAAAAAGTCGAGAAATTTCAAAGCCAATTATGGGAAGTGAAGACTTCTCTGCTTTTCAAAAAGTAGTTCCGGGATCTTATATTGGAATAGGAGCTCGTAATGAAGAAAAAGGGATTATATATCCTCACCATCATCCCCAATTTACAGTCGATGAACAGGCTCTACAAATTGGGGTGAAGTTATTTGTTCATGGGACTCTAAAAATGTTAAATCTAACTTACTAGGGGGTTAAGAGTTTGAAAAAAATATATTGGCTCGGAATTATCCCGTTTCTTGGCTTTATTGTGGGCGCTTTGTTTACAAATAAAGTAACTCCCTATGTTCTGGGTATGCCATTTTTTCATTTTTGGATTGTACTTTGGTCTGTGCTGACCACAGGTATAATGGGGATTATTTATCTACTGGATCCTGCTAATCAGAAGGGAGATTCAAGATGAACATTGCCGTTTTTTTCATCCTGTTTTTTTTCGTCATTTCCGTTTTGATTGGTATCCAGGCTAAAAAAGGGAAAGAAATGAACTTGGAACAATGGTCAGTTGGAGGTCGCGGAATGGGAGCCCTATTGATTTTCCTCTTATCCGCAGGTGAAATGTATACTACCTTTACATTTTTGGGTGCAAGCGGATCGGCTTATGGGGAAGGCGGTTCCATCTTTAGTATCGTGACATATGGCTGTCTGGCTACAGTCATCTCCTATTGGACATTTCCGGCAATTTGGAGGTATGCAAAGAAACACAAATTAGTTTCCCAATCTGATTTTTTTGTGAAAAAATATCAAAGTCCATATCTTGGTGTGCTTGTTGCTGTAATAGGTGTTATAGCTTGTACTTGCTACTTAGTCCTGCAATTGAAGGGTTTAGGATATATCGTTTCTGCAACATCCTATGGGGTCATTTCTTCTACAGCTGCCATTTGGGTTGGAGCAATTGGTGTTACCATTTTTGTAATGGTTTCTGGTATTCACGGTTCTGCCAGGACAGCTATTTTGAAGGATATTCTGATTCTTGGCGTTGTTGTATTTTTAGGAGTTTATTTCCCACTTCATTATTATGGCGGTCTTCAACCTATGTATGAGGCCGTTGAACAGGCAAAGCCGAACTATACCATACTTCCAAATCAGGGAATGAGCGTTTCATGGTATATATCGACCGTTGTATTAAGCTCTATTGGATTTTATATGTGGCCGCACGGGTTTTCTCCTATTTATGCTGCCTCTAGCGAGAAAGCACTGCGAAAAAATGCAATCCTAATGCCAATGTACCAATTGATTTTATTGTTCGCCTTTTTTGTCGGGTTTGCAGCGATCTTACAAATGCCTGGATTAAAAGGCGGCGACGCCGACCTTATCTTGCTGCAGCTTTCTAAACAAGAATTTGATCCATGGTTTGTAGGCTTAATCGGTGGTACTGGCGTGTTAGCCGCTCTAGTCCCAAGTTCCATGCTGTTGATGTCTATATCAACATTGCTTGCGAAAAATGTATACAGCGTATTCACTCCATCTGCAACGGAAAATCAAATTGCAAAACTGGTGAAATATTTGGTTCCGCTTATTTCTCTAGTAGGGATTTACTTGACCTTTAAAGGTGGAAACACCCTCTTTAGTCTCGCTTTAATCGCCTATAATTTTATTACACAACTTGCTCCTGCCTTTTTCGCCAGTTTGATGAGAAAGAATTTTGTAACCAAACATGGAGCATTTGCCGGGATAATAACAGGAGGAGTACTAGTCTCCATTATGGAACTAGGGAACATAAAAATCAGTCAACTATTTCCTTATCTTCCTCAAGCAATAAAAGACCTGAATGTGGGTATTATCGCCCTATTTGTTAACATTGTTGTTTTAGTGGTGGTCAGTTTGATGACAAAAAACTTTACTTATACTCATCAAGATACTGATGATTTGGAGACATCAACACTAGAGCAGAAGATCTAATGCAAAAAGAATCAAATAGTTAACTCAACATGATTTTTTACATTCACTTCCGGTATAAATATGTAACACGAATTCCTTCCAATTAAAACTTTCCTGAGGGCAGTTTTGCAGCACTCCATTTACAGTTTGGAACGCTTTTAAAGAATTGGGCTTTTTGGAATCAAAGTTGGTCCAGTGGACACAGGATAATTCAATGATCGCCCTTTTTTGAAGGGGACCTTTGAGAATTGTCCTTTTTAATCTCTTTCTGCAAATAACTAAGAAGATTATCTGCAAAAAAACAACCGGTCTGAATATGACCGGTTTGTTTCATTTAGTTACTCTGATTTAGAGCTCTGATCTTTATTTCTTTTATTTCCTTTGCTGTTGTCCCCACTAACAGGGGTTTGTCCGTGTAATTGCGGCGAATTTTGGTTACGGCTGCCTTTATTGAATTTTTTTGTCATGTCTCACATCTCCTTTCTTTTTTCAAATACAGTTTGTCCCTTTTTGGAGAACTTATGTTTCTCACTTGAAAGGAACAACTTTGTAATATTTTTCATTACGGCTAGTAAGGTAGCTCAGTAGGGGGGAGAGGTAGAATAATCATTACCTGTTGAAAAAAGCTCAGCCCTATGGGGTTACAGAGGACTGAGTTAAAGTCTTAAAACGCTTGTCGGGCATCCAGTTTATCAATCTGGAACCAGTATGGGGAATTGTCATTTCGTCCCTGGGGGATCTTGCACAGACAAGGCGCACAAATTGGCTGTTATGATGGTTGAAAGTGCTAATTATGAAGATAAAATAATCGTAAGGGAATGTTCGAAAACTTGAGGATCCTTTAACATAGTTCATTCAAGGGGTTTTAATTACATAATTCTTACTTTATTTTTAAAAAGCTTACAGTAGTAGTTTGTAGCTCTGAAAAAAAGAACAGTATATACAGATAACTGATTTCAAGGATACATGTGGCATTCTTTTTTAAAGCATGCATGAGTGATCCTTCCTTTCTTATTGTAATTTCATCAATTATACTAATGAATTTATACAAAATCTTCCTCTTTGTTAGATTACCTGCCATTGTTTTTCTGGATGTACGATTTTATTGAAACAGGATCGTTCACATGGCCAACTGATGCCATGTATATGAAGGAGGGCTTTTTTACTTGGCTCAATAAACGCCTCGGTAGAATATATTTAGCTTGCTATTTTGGGAATGACAAAAAATGATTTAGCCTTGTACAAATTTGGACGTTGATTTCCACTTCAGGCACCGCTTTCCGCGGGCGGTCGGGGAGCCTCCTCGGCTTGCGCCTGCGGGGTCTCCCCTGGACTCGCTTTTCCGGCAGGAGTCTCGCACCTTCCGTTCCAATCAACTATGTTTTAATTTTTAGATAGAACCCTATAGAATTTATTTAAAATGCTTTTAACTCATCCAATAAACTATTCAATTCAAGTTCTTAATGATCTTCATTTAATTTTAGTAATACAAACACTTATGGGATAACCAGGGCTAAGATGATATAACCTAAAAAGATTATTCACCCTAGTATTGAAGGCACGAGAATCATTTGAGTGATCTTTGCAAACCCGGGGGAGACACAATTCTCAATTGGTATTTTTATTTTTACTGGTGATGTCATTTTTGTTTAAAAATTCAATGATTCCACTCACCAATCCAGAGGATAATGGCAGTTCAGGATTTGTATAGGTTGCTAAATTCCCTGCTCGATCTGCAGGGGCTTCTTTCAATACATGATTCATCTTTTCGATTATAAGTAATTCTGAATCGCTTTTTTCTTCATGTAACGCTTTTGCATTAGTTGCCGGCACTTGAATGTCTCTATTGCCGTTTACGATTAGAACAGGGATATTCAGTTCCTTTACTGATTCTAGCGGGTTATATTGAATCCAAGAAATCATGTAAGGTTGAACAGAGGGGCGGAATACACTTTGCAGATCAGCACTGACAGTCTCGACTTGTTTTCCTTGTTTTAGCTTTGCCAGTATATCTTTGGATTCCGTTAATAACGACGGTGTAAGCTGCTCTTCAAGCTGTTTCATGAGAACTTGGTCAATAGGTTCCCCTGCACCCGCCAATGAAATGAATATGTCTGTTTCTGTTTTCTTTGCGGCTGCCATTCCAATTAAAGAGCCTTCGCTATGGCCGATGATGCCGACTTTGGAAAAACGGTCATCCTTTTTGGTAAATTGGACCCAGGCAGCTGCATCATCAATATACTGTTCAAATCTCAGGTTCTCTTCTTTTCCTGCCAATTGCATATTTTCACCAATTCCGCGCTTATCATACCTGATGCTTGCAATCCCTTTTTCTGCAAGACTTTCGGCTAACATTTTCAAACTATTATTTTTTCCGGGAGTTGCAATGGTGTTACCATCTTTATCGGTCGGCCCGGAACCCGCAATTATAATCATCACAGGAAAAGGCCCTGCATGTTTTGGTGTTTCTAAAAGGCCTTTAATGGTTCCGTTCTTTAAGTCGGCCTGCACGATTTCACCTGATTCTTTTTCTTCAACTGCCTGATCGGATTTCTTGAGCAATTCAAAGGGGAAGGCTTGCCCTTTTTGAACAAATGTTCCTGAAATCTTATCCTGATTTACTTTCCCATCAAACGTAATTTGCTGATTTTGGATTTTCATATCAAAAAACAAGTCTGATTCACTTAACTTTACACTTGTTAAGGGGAATTCGTTCAACCCTTGTACAGGAATACTTATCGTTCCATCTTTCTTCGTAAAATGAACAATGATTGGAAGCGGTTGATTTGGGATCTTAATATCTCCTTCCCATCTGCCTTCAATAGCTTTCAATGAGCTCACTTCCTTCGATTTCTCTTCCACCTGTACCTCGTCCTTGGTTCTGCAACCTGCCATTAATAAAGCAGCACTTACGATAATACATATAATCGACAAAAGTCTTTTCATTTGAGCCAGTTCCTTTCTTAAAATAATTAGACTCAGTCATTGGATATCCGTCTTCATTATAAGGAATTTTTAATATAAAATTCCAATATTTGCCCTTGTTTCTGTTTGTTTTTCCACACTTTTATCTTTTTTGAAGAGGTAGGGACATTCACTCACCATCTTAATCCGGGCGCAAAAGTCGGTGTTGTTTTCATTAGAGGTCGGAAAACCAGGTCAAAATTAGAATGATTTGAATCAAATATTGACATCTAAAAGAAACTCTTTTAGAGTGAATGTGTAAATTAAATATCCTCGTTAGGTGAGGCTCCTGTGTAGGAGATACGCTACTGCCCAAAAATGTCGAAAGACGCCAATGGGTCAACAGAAACCATCGACATAAGGTGGTTTTTAATGTAGCTGGCTTTGTCCTATGCCACACAGTGCTAAAGCTCTACGAATGGAGGAACTGGATTTATGCTTGTATTTGTCATTCAGTCATATAAGGCTGTTTGTATTTGTCATCGAGACAATGTACGCATATATACCGTATTTAACACCTTCATTTGTAATGGAGGTGTTTTTATTTTTTCTTGGAGGTGAGGGATTTGGAGAACTATTCACGACGGCATACTCGTGAATGGAAACAAGATTTTGGAAGGGGAATAATAATATTTTTTTTTATTCTTAATATTTAAGGGAAATATTTTTTGGCTCCCCTAAAAAGGAGTGAGAGACAAGATGATAAAAGTCCTGACGGAAGATCAAATGACTTTACAAATCATAAAGGTATTAAAAGAAGGAAAAAAGAAAGAATTTCAAGCGATATTGGAAGAACTCCAACCATATGACATTGCGCGAATTTTTGAAGGGCTCCCAGAAAAACACCATACACGCTTCTTGTTGTTACTCGATTCAGAACAAATCGCTGAGCTGATTCAAGAAGTTGAGAAAGTCCATCAATTAAAAATTCTTAGTAAATTGGGAATAGAGAAATCCGGCCATGTAATGGATTTAATGGATAATGATGATCTAGCTTCATTGTTAGAGGACCTATCCCCTGGAAAAATCGAAGAACTTCTTTCTGGCATGAAACAAGAAGAATCAAAAATCGTTCAAAATATCATGAATTACCCCCCTGAAACGGCAGGGCGAATCATGACAAACCGTTTTGTATGGATCCCCCAACATTATTCGGTGCGTGAATCAGTTGAAAAACTGAAAATCTTTGCGGAGTTTTCGGAAACGATCAACTATCTTTATGTAATAGATAATGATAAAAAATTAGTAGGTGTTGTCTCATATCGGGATTTAATAATAAATGATGAATCTGAAAAAATTCAAGATATTATGTACAGCCGGGTTATCTCCGTATCCGCATATGAAGACCAAGAAGAGGTAGCTCGTGTTATTGAGCGATATGATTTTTTAGCAATTCCAGTAGTAGAAAAAAATAATGAGTTATTAGGAATTGTAACCGTCGATGATATTATTGATGTTGTCATTAAGGAAGCGAATGAAGATATTGAAAAATTATCGGCATCCGGTAAAGCTATAGACTTTGACACGAAGGCGCACGTGGCCGCGTATCGTCGGTTGCCCTGGCTTATTTTGCTTTTATTTATCGGATTAGTGTCTGGAACCATTATAAGCGGTTTTGAAGAAACCTTGTCCAAAGTTGTTGCACTTGCCTTCTTTATGCCGATGATCGCAGGGATGACTGGAAATACAGGTACTCAATCTTTAGCCGTTGTTGTAAGAGGTCTAATCACTAGTGATACGGATAAAGGAGTCGTGACCAGGCTCATTATACGGGAACTGAAAGTTGGCTTGATAATAGGCATCACCTGCGGAATATTAATTTCCATCATAGCTTATGTTTGGCAGGGAAATCCCGTTCTGGGATTAGTGGTTGGAAGTTCGTTGGTGATGACCCTGATTATCGGGACTTTAGCTGGGACCATTATTCCTTTGATATTATATAAATTCAACATCGATCCCGCAGTTGCTTCTGGTCCGCTAATTACAACACTGAATGATATACTCTCGTTACTTATTTACTTTGGAATGGCAACGATGTTCATTTCAAAATTGATGTAGACTATCCACGAATTAGTTCATTAAACTGGTTAATAAGAAGAAGGGGCAGTAACCCTGCCAAGCAGACAATAAAAATAGATTATTTCAAGCTGCGGCCTTTTCCCGGTATTCAATCGGGGAAAGGCCGTTTAATTTTTCTGGAGGGCGAACCGTTTATCGAAATGAAAAACATTGGACATAATAGGCTGTAGCAAGTTTGAGGTTTTCAGGAAAGGCTACATAAATAGTGTTATGGAAGCGATAGCCAATCATATTCTTTGACCTATGAACTTCATCAGTGATACGCTTCTTTTCGAAATTACGTATTCAAACCAAGGAGGAACAATGATGACACAAACCAAACAACAAATAATCACCCTGGCAAACCGTCCGAAAGGTATGCCTTCGAAAGGGGATTTTAACTTTGTTGAAAGTGAAGTTCCCACACCGAAGGATAATGAGATTTTAGTACGTACACTATATTTATCTGTCGATCCATACATGCGTGGCAGAATGCAAGATACCAAATCATATATTGCTCCATTTGAATTGAATAAGGTCATCACGGGCGGCGTTGTTGCCGAAGTTGTTGAGTCCAAATCGAATTCCTTCAAACAAGGGGATGTCGTTGTTGGGAATATCGACTGGGCAGAATACACAGTTGTCACTGAAAAGGAAATCCGTGTGATTGATCCCAAGGTGGCTCCGGTCACAACTCATTTAGGGATTCTTGGAATGACCGGTTTAACTGCTTACTTTGGTTTGCTTGATATTGGTAAACCTCAAGAAGGTGAAACGGTAGTCGTTTCAGGAGCGGCTGGAGCAGTCGGTTCAGTAGTCGGACAAATTGCTAAGATTAAAGGTGCGAAGGTTGTTGGCATCGCTGGTTCAGATGAAAAACTTGAGTATTTAACGAAAGAGCTAGGATTTGATGGAGCCGTAAATTATAAAAGTGATAGTTTTGCAACAGATTTAGCCAATGCTGTTCCTGATGGAGTCGATGTTTATTTCGATAATGTGGGCGGCGAGGTGTCCGATGCTGTTTTTACACTTTTGAATGCGAATGCCCGAATTCCATTATGCGGGGCGATTTCCTCATATAACGCGGAAGGAAAAGATCTAGGACCGCGTCTGCAATCGGCAATGATCAAAACCAGTGCACTAATGAAAGGTTTCACAGTTGGAAATTATGCCGCTAGATTCCAGGAGGGTGCTACGGAATTAGGTAAGTGGCTTCAAGAAGGAAAGCTGAAGTATGAAGAAACGATTATTGAAGGGTTCGAAAACACACCGGATGCATTTTTAGGTTTGTTTAAAGGAACGAACCTCGGAAAACAGCTTGTAAAAGTTGCGGAACCCGAATTCGCTCAACTATAAGTTTTATGGAAATAAAGCTGAGGAAGGTCCTTCGTTGTGATTTTTAAGCAGCTTATAACAAAAGCGGCCTTTTTTCGTATTCAATCGGGAAAAGGCCGTTTTCCTTTCAAGTTAAAATTTGATCCTTCTTACCCTTAGTGGTATCTTTTGATCCATATGAAGGATATTGCTTTGTGCTTGGACATATATACCCTTTGAAGGATACTCAAAAATCCGCTAGGAAATTTTGGACCTGCAAGGAGCGCTTCAGTTTTGCGGAGCAGCAACTGGCTAATCAATCTAATTGATCCTATTATGGGAGTTCAAATTTGACTCCCTTTCTTTAAATGAGTATTATTCGGCCTTATTAATAGGATGAAATTGGTAGGTTTATAGAAAAGTCTGTAAAAATGCCAGTTTTCATTATAAAATGTAATTACAAAGAGAAAGGTGATGAACCATGTCAAACGTTGCTAAATTTCGTGATTTTTTAAGTAGTGAGAAAATCTATATGAATGAGTTGAATGAAGATGGCACCACCTTTTTTAGGGCAGAGCAAAAGTTAAAGGATGGCTGGAAGGTCCTTTTAGTATTTGCTTTCAATCAAGATGAAAATGTGGCGGACTTATTTTGCTTTAATGTCGCCGAGTTGAAGAATCCTGAAAAGAAACAGGATGTACATACACTATTGAATGAATATAATGCTAATTTCAGGTATTCCAAACTGTATGAAGAAAATGGGACCATTTCCATTCGTTATTCATACTCCATTGAGGGGGATATCGTACCTGATCTGGCGTTCAGGAAGTTAATCATGCTGCTTGAAACGGCACAGCAGGTTTATCCGCGGTTAATGGAAGTCATTTGGTCTTAAATCACCATATAGGATGAAAAAGTTCTCTTCAATCAGGGGACTTTTTAACATTTTTACTAGAGTGAATGAATATATTAATTTTACAATACGCTAATTATTAATTTTTTTTAAAAGAACTATTGCATTTTTTCACATTAGACTATATAATTAATTTTGTTGATTGGTAATTCGACAAACTTCTACAAGAATATGCGGGTGTAGTTTAGTGGTAAAACCTCAGCCTTCCAAGCTGATGATGAGGGTTCGATTCCCTTCACCCGCTCCAATACATACTCATAACGTAGGGTTTCGTTACCTGGAGAACGAAGCTTTGCGTTTAAATATTATTACAAGAATTCTACTGTTTACAGTGGGATTTTTTTATTGTCCAAATTGCCTGCATTTCATCGAAGCGGTAATACAGTATGTCATACCCGAAAAATTTTGATTATCCTTCATCCGGGAATTTCGATGCAGCACAAACTTAGTCAATATGATTAACTGCGTTAGTAGAATCAGTTTGAATAAGTTTGTGCTTTTTTGTTAATGGGGAAGAGAAAGGCGTGCCAGGCTTATGTAGCATCAATGATTATCAATCGAAAGGCAGAAAGTAACCATTGTAAATCGGCTAGCCGGGACCCCGGAGACGTTTACTTTGATGAGGCTTCGCAGACAGTCGGAGGGAAGGGAATAATTTCTGGGTAAAACGGAAAGTGTTTTTGAGGGTTAGCAAATCTGATCGTTGATTTCCACTACAGGCACTCGCTTTCCGCGAGCGGTCCGCCCTTGGCTCTCGCCTCCGGTGTCTCCCTTGGCCACGCTTTTCCCGCAGGAGTCTCGTACCTTACGTTCCAATCAACTGGAACGTTCTTTTAAATAAAAACCGTAGGCTAGACTCATCCCGAACCAAGTTTAAGACGAGGTGATCCTAGAGTTTTTTTTACAGTAACCCTTAAAGGATGGAAGAAATTTGCGACACTCCAGCCGAATAACTGGCTAGCCGAGTCCCCGGAGACGTTTACGTCAAGGAGGCTTGGCAGACAGTCGGCGGAAAGGGAGGGGGTCTCTGGAATCAACTGGAATGAGATTTTAAGAAAAAACAGTAGGCTGGACACACCCGAACCAAGTTTAAGACGAGGTGATCCTAGAGTTTTTTTTACAGTAACCCTTAAAGGATGGAAGAAATTTGCGACACTCCTGCTGAGTAACTGGCTAGCCGAGACCCCGGAGACGTTTACGTCGAGGAGGCTTGGCAGACAGTCGGTGGAAAGGGAGCGGATTTCTGGAATCGACTGGAATGTAATTTAAGGAAAGTCCGTAGGCTAGACTCATCCCGAACCAAGTTTAAGACTTTGTGATCCTTTATGCTCTTAAATTCCAGTGATCTTTATTGCCTTTTTGGTAGGGATCGATCGGTTGAATAAAAGGATACTAGAGGACTGGTTTTATTAAGTGGAACAATAATGAAAAAACCCCTTCCGATTGTGGAAAGGGTTTAATTTCGTTCAATTTTTAATTATCCTTCTACAATCGAGTAAGTCCCTTCACCACCATGGATTTCAAGGAACATGTCCATCAGGGATTTCGTCAGCTGATCTGCTTCCGTGATTGGAGTATTGGGTTGTAAATAAATGATTTGGATAGCCTTTTTCGTTTCTTCGGTGACTTTCGTGCGTTCTGAATCAACGTAAGGACTTCCGAATGCGCCAGCATGATCGGCTGAGGTAATCATATTTTCCATGGAATTCAAGCGGCCGTTCAAACCGTCATACCCATCTGACCCCTCGCCAATCTTAATCGAGATGTCTCCTGTTAATTTTTCAGCATCATAAATGCCGATCGGAACTTCATATAACAGTGAGAAGAAGTTATTCAAATCGATGGCGGAATGGATGGGTGTCAAGTAATTCTGTTTTTTCACGCGGCGGTATAGGGCTTCCACGGAGGGACGATACCGTGACGGGTTCGTTCCTGTAGCCTTGAAAATTTCCCGCCACACTTTAATGCCGGAAAAGTCGGTCAATTCCTTTTCTTCAAGGTCGAAGAAAAGAGCTTCCTGAAATAGTTGAAGTCTTCCTTTCACCATTTGCGGGGAGGGACCGACTTCGATGTTTTCATATGTAATGACCCCGACTTTGAATTCAGGGATTTTACTGCTAAGATTAGCTGATACGGTAATTTCCAACCGTTTCACCTCCAAAAATGATTGCAATTAGTTTATCATAGATAGCAATGGTTTGAAATGGATTCAAGCTTCAATGGGAATACTGAATGAACGTAGGTGATTAATATGGATATGAACTCATTCAAGCAAGAAGTGATTTTATATAGTAAGGAAATCGGCATCGATAAAATCGGCTTTACATCGGCTACGGCTTTCACCGAACTGAAAGGTCGGCTGATACGTCAACAGGAACTGGATTACCAGTCAGGGTTTGAAGAAGCCGATATAGAAAAAAGGGTAAGGCCTGAATTGATATTCGATAAACCGCAATCCATCATTTCGATTGCGCTTGCTTATCCTTCGAAATTGAAGGATGCTCCGCAAAGTACAAAAAGTGAACGCCGCGGGATCTTTTGCCGGGCGTCTTGGGGAACGGATTATCATACCGTTCTCCGTAATAAATTGCAGTTACTTGAGAATTTCATTAAAGATAAAGTGCCAGGGGCAATGATGAAGTCCATGGTTGACACGGGTGAGTTATCGGATAGGGCAGTGGCTGAGCGTGCAGGTATTGGCTGGAGTGCAAAAAACAGTATGATCATCACACCGGAATTCGGGTCTTATGTATACTTGGGAGACATGATAACCAACCTGCCATTTGAACCGGATAAACCGATGGAAGATCAATGCGGGACATGTAATAAATGTGTCGATGTTTGCCCGACTGGAGCGCTCGTTCAGGGCGGGCAGCTAAATTCCAAGCGTTGCATTGCGTTCTTGACACAGACAAAAGGTTTCCTTCCGGATGAGTTCAGGACGAAAATAGGCAATCGTTTGTATGGCTGTGATACATGCCAGACCGTTTGTCCGAAAAACAAAGGAATGGATTTTCATTTTCATGAAGAGATGGAACCCGACCCCGAGCTGGCGAAACCGCTGTTAAAACCCCTGCTTACGATTTCAAATCGGGACTTCAAAGAGACATACGGCCATGTATCCGGCTCTTGGCGCGGTAAAAAGCCAATCCAACGAAATGCCATTTTAGCATTGGCCCATTTCAAAGATGAAACGGCATTGCCTCTATTGATACAGGTCATGAAGAATGATCCGCGGCCCGTCATCAGGGGGACGGCGGCCTGGGCAGTTGGGAAAATTGGCCGGGAGCAGGCTGTTTCCGCATTGGAACAAGCTCGAATGAAGGAAAAGGATGAAGAGGTATTGGCGGAAATTGAGAAAGGACTGCAGTTTACCTTGGAAACAAAATAATATTTAAAATGCAGCCGCCTCGTAAATATAACGGGGCGGCTTTTTTGCTTAAGATATTCCGGTAGCTTCAAGGAAAATCTATATAAGAAGTTTCATTATGGGTAAGGATTGAAACTCCCGCATTTATGAAGTTGTGTTTTTGTCCATGCCCTCGTACATACACATTAGCATAGATGGTAAGAAGGAGGGCATGAACTTGAGGGAACAATTGCAACGCCTTTTACAAGAAAGAGTGGAGTTTTATACTTCAGATGATCTAGAACGGGGTGAAAGGAAGTTACATTTGAAGAAGGAAATGATGAGGAACCGCGCTGCCGAAATTGTTCGGGTGAATGCGGCAGGCAAGGTACATTCGAAGAGAAAGGAAGACAGGGATACAGTCCTGACCTATCATGTCCATCTGCAATATTTATTGAAACAGGAAGATTCATTTTATATAGAAGAAGAAATGGAAGAAAGGGAGGCACGGTTTCGAAATGGGTATATAGTGGATGAAATTGAGTTGATTCCCAGCTTTGAAACCGAAGAGGTACCGCCAAAATGTGATCCAGGCGCAGATCGTCTCGCATATAAGTATGATCGAATGAAGGCCGTTCAATATGCCGAGCGTTGGTGGAATGAATTTAATCCGGCTTATTATAAATTCACCGATGATTGTACGAATTACATTTCACAATGTTTACATGCAGGGGGAATACCGATGTGGGGGGCGCCAAATAAAAATAAGGGCTGGTGGATAAGGGGGAAAAGCTGGAGTTATACATGGACGACAGCCCATTCTTTATATCATCTGCTTAAAGCCGGGAATGCCATCAGGACAAAGCAGGTGGAATCGGCCAAGGAATTGAATTTGGGCGATATCCTCTGCATAGATTTCGAAGGGAACGGGCGGTTTGACCATAACTTGATTGTAACGGCGAAGGATCAGGACGGGATGCCGCTTGTGAATGCACATACGATGAACAGCCGTCACCGATATTGGACGTATGAGGATTCAACCAGATATACACCGAACATCGTTTATAAATTCTTTGTGATTTTGGATGGAGGGTGATTGGTTTTTAGTCTTTTTTGTTTAATGCTATAATTAAGGTGAAGTTCAAACTAGAGGTGAAAATGAAGTGTCAATACATGTAGTTTTATATCAACCACAGATTCCAGCAAATACAGGAAATATCGCAAGAACATGTGCAGGGACGGATACGTCTTTACATCTCATTCGCCCGCTCGGTTTCTCGACGGATGACAAACAGCTCAAACGGGCCGGGCTCGATTACTGGGAGAATGTAAAGATCCATTATTATGATTCGTTAGAAGAGTTTTTTGAAAGAAACGCCGGCGGTGAATTTTATTACTTGACGAAATTCGGGGAGCAGCCGCATTCGAGCTTCGATTACAGTGATCAAGACAGTGAGATATTTTTCATTTTTGGCCGTGAAACGACGGGTCTGCCGAAAGATCTGATCCAAGAGAATATGGATCGGTGCCTGCGGATTCCAATGACGGATAAAGTACGTTCCCTTAATCTGTCGAACACGGCAGCCATCTTGGTTTATGAAGCACTTAGACAGCAAAATTACCGTGAATTGGATTTGAAAACAAAAGGTTGAGTTTCATCAATACTGTCATCGGGGGCATTTCAGCCCCGATGATGGATACTTTACATATTCTTTAGGGGTGGGAGCATTGAATAACATTATTGAGAAGATTTTAGATCACCGTTCCATTCGTTCTTTTGAGGACAAGTTATTGTCTGGGGAGCAAATCAATACGATTGTGGAATGTGCCCAAGCTGCATCGACTTCAAGTTATATTCAAGCGTATTCAATCATAGGGGTAACCGACCCGGAAAAGAAAGCCAAGCTTGCCGAACTTGCCGGACCACAGTCATATGTAGAGAAGAATGGACATCTATTCGTCTTTTGCGCCGATTTATATCGCCAGGATATGGTTTCCGAAATGGAAAACACGGACCTGTCCGAATCGATTGAAAGTACCGAGAAATTCATGGTTGCCTGTATTGACGCGGCTCTAGCGGCCCAAAATGCAGCATTGGCGGCAGAATCGATGGATCTAGGCATTTGCTATATAGGCGGGATCCGCAATAATCTCCCGGAAGTGTCAGCGATTTTGAATATACCGCATCGTGTTATACCATTATTCGCTCTAGCGGTCGGATATCCGAAAAACCGTTCGGATAAAAAGCCGCGTTTGCCGTTGTCCAATATCTATCATGAAAATGGATATCAGGAGGATAAGCAAGAGTTCATCGGACAACTTGAAGAGTATAATGAAACGATTTCCAGTTATTATGAGCTACGGACTAACGGTAAACGAAAAGACACCTGGACCGGGCAAATGGCAGGAATGCTTGGAAAGAAAAGCAGGCTGTACATGAAAGATTATGTTGAGAAGCAAGGATTTAAGAAACATTGATTAATGAATACGGCCTATTAGGAATATTCTTGCCAAAGTCCTGAGTATGAGCCAAACCTAAAGATCCCGGAAGTGTCCCCGGGGTCTTTACTGTGTTCATTTGTCAGTCGGTAATACGGACCGGCCCCAAAAATGCTGTCAGAATTTCTTCTTATATGCCCATGAAATTACCATTGACAATATATTTAGATAGAATTATAGTAATTAAGTAGTGGATAATGATAATCATTTTCATTTGAGTTTTTACTTACCTATTTTTTCAGTAAATGGAGGTTAAAAAATGGTTCGCCTATATACAGAGAATTTGAATATTGGTTATGGTGAACGTTTAATTGTAAAAGATCTCAGTGTGGAAATTCCAGATAAAAAAATCACAACGATCATCGGTTCAAATGGATGTGGGAAATCGACACTTTTGAAAGCGATCACCAGAATCATTCCAAATCTATCAGGTACGGTTGTTTTAGATGGGGTTAATATCTCAAAAGAAAGCACTAAGATCCTTGCAAGAAAAATGGCCATACTTCCGCAGACACCCGAGAGTGCAAGCGGTTTGACGGTTGGGGAGCTCGTATCATATGGGCGCTTTCCCTATCAAAAAGGTTTTGGGCGCCTGACCCAGAAAGACTATGATGTGATTGATTGGGCACTTGTAGTGACCGGCACGAAAGACTTCAAGTTCCGTCCCGTGGATGCTCTGTCAGGAGGTCAGCGCCAGCGTGTTTGGATTGCGATGGCCCTTGCCCAGGAAACGGAAATCATCTTCCTTGATGAGCCAACCACCTATTTGGATATGGCCCATCAGCTGGAGGTTCTGGAATTATTACAGAGGCTGAATGTAGAACAGGGACGTACAATTGTCATGGTTCTTCATGATTTAAACCAAGCTGCTCGCTTTGCCGACTATATCATTGCCTTAAAGGACGGGGAAATAGTCAAAGCAGGAGATTGTGAAGAAGTCATCACTCATGAAGTTCTTAAGGAAGTATTCCATATTGATGCGGTAATCGGACGAGATCAACGAACGAACAAACCAATGTGCAGCACATACAACTTACTAAAAGGAGATTTGACAACAAATGAAAAAAATATTGATCCCGTTTATACTGCTGTTAGTGTTAATTATTAGTGCTTGTGGTAACGAGTCAGCCGAAAAGGAAAAAAGCTCCGCTTCCAAAAAAGAAAAATCAGGTGCCATCACCTATCAATCTGAAAATGGTCCTGTTGAAGTTCCGGCAGATCCTCAGCGTGTTTTAGTACTATCATCTTTCGCAGGTAACGTAATGGCTTTGGATGTTAACCTTGTAGGGGTTGATTCCTGGTCTAAAATGAACCCGAATTTTAAAGAGTTAAAAGATGTGGAAGAAGTGACGGACGAAAACCTGGAAAAAATCATCGAGTTGAATCCGGATTTAATCATTGGTTTATCGACGATTAAAAATGTCGATAAATTAAAGGAAATTGCTCCAACCGTAACATATACATACGGAAAAGTGGACTACTTAACACAACATGTAGAAATCGGTAAACTTTTGAATAGAGAAAAAGAAGCTCAAGCATGGGTGGATGATTTCAAAGAACGGGCAAAAACAACCGGTGATGAAATTAAAGCCAAAATTGGAGAAGATGCTACCGTTTCCGTTTTCGAAAAGTTTGACAAACAGTTCTATGTATACGGTGATAATTGGGGACGTGGAACGGAAATCCTTTATCAAGAAATGAAATTGGGTATGCCTGAAAAGGTAAAAGAAGTGGCGCTGAAAGATGGTTACTTTGCCTTATCATTAGAAGTCCTTAAAGACTATGCCGGTGATTATGTGATTTTGAGCAATAACAAAGATCAGGACAATTCATTCCAACAAACTGACACGTTTAAAAACATACCTGCCGTTAAAAACAATAAACTATATGAAGCTGATGCAAAAAAATTCTACTTCAATGATCCAATCACATTAGATTACCAATTAGACTTCTTTTCCAAAAGTTTTCTTGGAAAATAATACAGCGAGGGAGAGGGATTCCAATTCCTCTCCTTTTATTCTATAAAAAAAGAGATGAGAGAGACAGATGACTAATGAAAATCAACGTTTCATCCCATTTATAAGTAAACTGATCATAGCGATCGTCGCCTTTATAGGCATGTTCATTATTTCAATGGCTTTTGGTGCGGCTGATGTTACCGTTAAAGACGTTTGGCAAGCACTGACATCAAATGCTGTCGGTGAAAAAATTTCAATCATTCGGGAAATCCGCTTCCCTCGTGAAGTGGGGGCAATCTTTGTGGGTGCAGCGCTTGCCGTTTCTGGGGCAATCATGCAGGGAATGACCAGGAATCCACTTGCCGATCCCGGGTTGCTTGGATTGACGGCAGGAGCCAATGCAGGACTAGCCATCACTTTGGCATTCATTCCAAATGCTAATAATTTAGGGATCATGATTGCGTGTTTTATAGGTGCCGCTGTCGGGGCAACCATGGTTTTCGGAATCGGTGCGATGAAAAAGGGAGGATTTTCACCTTTGCGGATCGTATTGGCTGGTGCTGCAGTCTCTGCATTCCTATTTGCCGTTTCGCAAGGGGTCGGCATATATTTCAAGGTATCAAAAGATGTATCGATGTGGACAGCTGGCGGGAATATCGGAACTTCATGGGAGCAGCTTCGTGTAATCGTTCCGTTCATTCTAATAGGCATCCTGATTTCCCTTATCTTTTCCAGACAGCTCACCATACTTAGCTTAAGTGAAGAAGTGGCCGTAGGCTTAGGGCAAAAGACAACACAAATAAAGGCGGTTCTCTTCGTGGTCATCATTCTCCTGGCAGGGGCTGCCGTTGCGCTTGTCGGAAATATGGTGTTCATCGGGTTAATGGTCCCACATATCGTTCGGGCTATCGTGGGTACGGATTATCGATTCATCCTCCCTATGTCTGCAATTTTGGGAGCCACTTTCATGCTGCTTGCCGATACGATCGGCCGTACGATCAATTCTCCATATGAAACACCTGTGGTAGCGGTTGTTGCGATGATAGGTTTACCTTTCTTCCTCCTAATCGTGCGTAAAGGAGGTAAAGCATTTTCATGATCCAGTCAGCTTTAGTCAAAAAACAGCGTTGGATAATAGGTGCATTGAGTGCACTCATCATCATTACGATCATTATAGGGACGTGTTCGGGATATTCCAATCTTTCTATAGGACGACTGTTTCCAACGCTCTTCGGGCAAGGGACGTTTAAAGAGGAATTCATATTATTTTCCGTCCGCTTACCGCGGATCATCATCACCCTTTTAGCAGGCATGGCCCTTGCACTGTCGGGAGCCATTCTACAAGGGATCACACGAAATGATTTAGCCGATCCCGGAATCATCGGGATCAACTCGGGAGCAGGTGTTGCCATTGCCGCTTTCTTTCTGTTTTTCCCGCTTGACGCTGGTTCGTTTGTTTATATGGTTCCGCTTGTCGGTTTTATCGGAGCGTTACTGACGGCCTGTTTAATATATATCCTCTCATACAAGAGGAAGAGTGGACTTGAACCCGTCCGGTTAGTGTTGATCGGCGTAGGTTTTTCAATGGCGCTTTCTGGCCTGATGATTGTCCTCATTTCGTCAGCGGAACGAGCGAAGGTCGATTTCATCGCAAAATGGTTGGCAGGAAATATATGGGGCACGGATTGGCCTTTCATTTGGGCAATCATTCCATGGTTAATCATCCTCATCCCATTCACTTTATATAAAGCAAATCGTTTGAATCTGCTTGGTTTAAGTGAACCGGTAGCAATTGGGGTCGGTGTATCGATTGAAAAGGAGCGGATCGTACTGCTGATCACGGCTGTAGCACTGGCAGCGGCTGCCGTTTCTGTTACAGGCGGAATTGCATTCATTGGACTTATGTCCCCGCATATAGCAAAATCCTTGGTAGGACCTCGAAATCAACTATTCATTCCGGTTGCCATTTTAATCGGTGGATGGCTATTGCTGCTTGCCGATACGATAGGCCGTAATATAATTGAACCCGAGGGGATTCCTGCAGGTATCATGGTTGCATTGATCGGTGCTCCTTATTTCATGTATTTATTGTTGAAAAAATAAGAACTTGCCAAAATCCCCTGAAATCTTCAGGGGATTTTATGTTTTTTGAGTGCTTCCGCAGTTTTTTGTTTTAATTAGGATTATCTATATCTTATGATTTCATCAGGATTCAATCGTTTCGCTTCGAAATAAAATACTTGAATAAACTTTTTTGTATTTACCCGGGTAGGTGTAAGAACTACCGTTGAATCATTTTGCAGTTCTTTCATCTTTTGGCGAACGACTGTGAAATCAAAAAATTTGGAAGCGTAATTTTCAAACTTAGGATTTGAAAAATCCGTTAAACCGAGCGAAGCGAAATGATTTAACGAATGGTTAATCGTTCTGCGAATTCGCTGTTCGGCAGCTTTTATTTCCCGATTGATATCTACCTGCAAAGCTGCTTTGCCGAGCTTTTTTTTGGTGATTTCTACAAAGATATCTTTAAGGGTGGGGAATTGCTTTCCAAAAGTAAAAGTCCGTTCATACATAAATAAATACTGAAGCATTTCCATTAAATCTTTTGCGCCATTTTCTCCAACGACCCCTAATTCCGATAAAAGGAATTCACCCACCTCCCTTATACTTTTTTCATTAAAACTATTGGAATTATCAACCTTTGGCTGTTCAAAGTTCAATACACCATTTAAAGAGGCTTGGATATTTGTGATTGATCTTTCTAAATGAATACGTTCCATAACTTTTCGGATAACTGTTAATATCTCAATCCGATTGATTGGTTTAGTAATATAATAATCGATTCCAAGTGAGTATGCCTCACCAATCAGCTCCTTTGATTCAACCTGCGAAATCATTATTATTTTCCCGTTAAATGTATTTTTTATATGACGAAGTGTCTCAATCCCATCCCGGATGGGCATTAATAAATCAATAAATAAAATATCAATTTGTTTTAAATTCAAAATATGCCCTTCTAATAGACTTCCATCCTCGGCTTCCTCCACCACTTCTCCTAAATCTTCGTTCTCTATAATTTGGCTTAAGTTCGAACGTATGGCACAATCATCATCTGTTATAAAAAAACGCATGGAATCATCCTTTCTGGACCAACTTATGAATGGGTAATCTTATGGAAAAAATGGCGCCGTCAAAACTATTCTCAAATAGGATGTCGCCTCCCAGTTCTTTTACGACCTCTTTTACATATGAGAGACCTATCCCTGTTGAGGGTGTCCCGAAATGATCATATTTTGAAGTGAATCCAGGTTTGAATATCACAGTCTGATATTTTTGAGGAATTCCAGGTCCGGTATCAGCAACTTTAAATTCTACATGGTCATGGACTTCACCCAAACTTAAACGGACGATTCCTTTTTCTTTAATTGCTTCCACTGCATTAGCGACTAAATTATTGAAAAGAGATAACACGGTATACACATGATAAGGTGAATCGTTTTTCCCCTCCAATGAGTATTCAAATTGAATATCCTTTCCTAGTGATAAGGCATATTTTTCATTAATTCGGATAATTAAATGAAAAAGTTCAGCTGCATTCATGTAATCTTTAAAACTCTCATTGGAAATCAATTTGGAGAGACCAGCAAAAATCCGTTGATTATCTTTCTTGACTTCATGCATTTCACCCGCAATGCGCAATGCTTTTTGACTATATGGCTCAGGATGAACATGAGGGTGCTTGTCCCGTTTTTCCAGAGCTTTTAAATCTCGATATAAATCATACGATTTCTTAGTAATATTCTCAGCATTCTTTAATGTTTTTTTTAAATGAATCGTTTCCTCATATAAGTTGGAAATGAGCATAAGCATATGTTCATTTTGTTTTGTGATTTGCCTTTCCCTTGATTGTGCTTCATATAATTTCATCATATTAAAAAAGCTTAAAACGATGAAACTGTGGGCGAATGCGATCATGATCATCTCGTTTAGTGAACCTAACGTAATGGTTGTTTCCAACACAATATATTGAAAAATCAATTCTACAGAGTCGGACAATATTTCGATAATGAGACCAATAAATCCAATCAGCAAAGATCGGTTTTGAAAGCGATTTATTTTCACCAAATAAAAAAGAAAGCAGTAGGTGAAATAAAAGAAAAAACTAGGATAATGAATTTGGAAAGCGGATGCCCAGGAAAAACTATCATGCATGAAAAAATCTATAAGAATACGAAATACCACAACCATTGTTCCTGTGAGGAAGCCCGAAAAAATGGCAGGTGTTTTCTGTAATAATAGTAAAAAGAAGAAAAGGACAGGCGGACCAAAACTTACCCGAAACGTTTCATTTAAAGGATAAAAACTCAATTCGCCCGCTAATGGCACTGTTAACAACATCAAAGCGAGGATGTTGACCTCTTTTTTCATTAACGTACTGAGATTCAAAGTCGTCACCTCCCAAGTTGTTTAAAAAATCAGTATACAGTTTCATCGGCTTCAATACAACGCTTACTTTGTTCCTGAATAGAACGGCTTATAATCTATTATGGCAAAACCAATCTGTTTTTCTATCCACAAAAAATGGTAACGGGATACGTTTTTTTAGTGGATTTTTATTTTTTAGATTTTGTAGGTTTTCGTATGATTATGTAGTTCCCAATTTAAAATTAACGGTAGATATAAATTTTTGAAAGCGCTTAATAATTTTTAGAATATTCATTATTTTTTCACCGAATCTATTATATGTAAGCTTGATGGCATTCGGTAAAACGTTCATTTAGAAAATATAATGATACAACAACTGAAGAGGTGGAAGAATGTGATTGAAGAATTGTCAAAAGAGTATGACATTCACGTTAATAGTCAAAGAAAATCCGACTTAGATGAATGGGTAGCACATTACAGATCCTTTGCTATTGAAGGACAAACCGCTAATTATATACCGGCATTGAGAAATGCACATTTATCGCAATTGGGCATTACCATACTGGAGCCGGGTGGAACAATGATCAAGTCAGGGGATTGGGAAGTTCCTTTCACGCTGCAAAGTATTTCAAAAGTGCTTAGCTTTATTGCCGCATGTTTGGGTCGCGGCATTTCTTATGTGTTAGAGAGGGTCGATGTGGAACCGACAGGAGATGCTTTCAATTCAATTATTCGTTTAGAAATGCATAAGCCGGGAAAGCCGTTTAATCCTATGATAAATGCTGGGGCGATTACCGTTGCTTCGCTTCTCCCAGGGGATTCTTCACAAAAGAAATTGGAATTTCTCTATGGGCTATTTGAAAATTTGTTAGGGAAGCGCCCGACAATCAATGAGGAAGTGTATCAATCTGAGTGGCAAACCTCTCATAGAAATAGAGCTTTGGCTCACTATTTGAAAGAGACTAATTATTTGGAATCGGAAGTAGAGGAAGCTTTAGAGGTTTACCTCATGCAATGTTCCATAGAAGTGACCACAGAAGACATAGCCCTGCTTGGACTGATTCTTTCTCAAGATGGTTACCATCCCGTTCGTAAAGAACAAGTAATCCCTAAAAAAGTGGCTAAGCTGGCCAAAGCATTAATGCTTACTTGCGGTATGTACAATGCTTCGGGGAAATTTGCGGCTTTTATTGGGGTGCCGGCCAAAAGTGGAGTATCTGGCGGGATCATGGCGCTTGTTCCTCCAAGTGCCAGAAGCGGAATGCCTTTTCAAGATGGATGTGGCATTGGTATTTATGGACCAGCCATCGATGAATATGGGAATAGCGTAGCAGGTAGTTTGTTATTGAAACAAATGGCACAAGAATGGGATTTAAGCATTTTCTGAAATACAGAAAAATTTAGTTCCGGTGTAATTAATAGAAGCAATAAGGGGACATCCTTAAGATTTCCTCATTAAATTTACAAATTTTTACAATAGTGATGTAGATGCAGCAATTACTTTAAGATGTAATTGGACGCACTGGCACAAATCATTAATCCAGTTACTTTTAAACGTAAGGAATAATTTTTGGAAAGCATGGTGAAAAATATATGAATAATATGCAGCGAAAGATGGGAACATTTTCGTTAATGATGGTAGGACTCGGGTCAATTATTGGCTCAGGTTGGTTATTCGGAGCTTGGAGAGCGGCACAGATTGCAGGACCCGCTGCCATTATCTCTTGGATTATCGGGATGGTTGTTATTTTATTTATCGCACTATCTTACAGTGAATTAGGGTCTATGTTTCCTGAAGCAGGGGGAATGGTAAAATACACGCAGTACTCTCATGGATCGTTTTTAGGGTTTATTGCAGGCTGGGCAAACTGGATTGCAATCGTTTCCGTAATTCCAGTTGAAGCGATTGCTTCTGTTCAATATATGAGCTCATGGCCATGGGAATGGGCACAGTGGACACACGGTTTAGTAGAAAATGGGAGTCTTACTGGGGGAGGCTTGGCAATTGCCTCTGTATTGCTGATCGTCTACTTTTTATTAAATTACTGGACAGTCAGTTTGTTTTCGAAAGCTAATTCATTTATTACAGTCTTTAAGGTTATTATTCCTGGACTTACGATTGGCTCACTTTTATTTGCCGGGTTTCACGGATCCAATTTTACCACTGCGGGAAGTATCGCTCCTAATGGTTGGGCAAGTGTACTTACTGCTGTAGCAACTTCGGGTATCATCTTTGCATTTAATGGTTTTCAAAGTCCAATTAATATGGCTGGTGAGGCAAAGAATCCGGGACGTTCGATCCCAATTGCAGTAATTGGCTCCATTTTAATTGCAACGGTCATCTACGTTTTATTACAGGTTGCGTTTATTGGAGCCGTTGACCCGTCCATGATTGTGAATGGATGGCAACATTTGAATTTCAATTCACCGTTTGCTGACTTAGCAATTGTTTTAGGCATAAACTGGTTGGTTATTTTACTATACGTAGATGCTTTTATTTCTCCTTCGGGGACAGGAATAACATACACGGCGACAACGTCACGAATGCTTTATGGGATGGAAAAGAATAAATATTTGCCAAGCGTGTTTGGAAAACTGCATCCTCTTTATGGTATCCCGCGTCAAGCCATGTTTTTTAATCTAGGCGTATCTTTCTTATTTTTATTCATGTTTAGAGGCTGGGGCGTATTGGCAGAGGTTATTTCAGTTGCGACTTTAGTCTCTTATATTACAGGTCCAGTTACTGTTATGACATTAAGGCGCACAGGTCAGAACTTGTACAGACCATTACGTTTAAAAGGATTAAGCATCATTGCACCACTGGGCTTTGTTTTTGCTTCTTTGGTTCTATATTGGGCGAGGTGGCCACTGACAGGTCAAGTATTATTTATCATTATGGCTGGTCTTCCCGTTTATTTCTATTATCAATCAAAAATAAAATGGAAGGGATTCCGTCAAAACTTTTCAGCAGGGCTTTGGATGGTTGTTTACTTACTCTGTATGATGACCATTTCATACTTAGGCAGTGAAAAGTTTGGTGGACTAAACATAATCCCATTTGGTTTGGATATGGTCATCATTACATGTTTATCACTAATGTTTTATAGTTGGGCAATAAAGAGTGGTTTCCAAACGGAATATTTGGAACAAGGACAAAAAGTAAATGAAGACTTGAGATCGATGGAGAACAACGTTGCAGCTCAAACTGCTAAAAAGGACGCTGTATAAATGATGAAGCCAATTCGATTGGCATGCTCAATAATCCATTCGTGAATGACTTCGAAAGTGCTTCTATTATTTATATATAGATGAGGATTCAAAAAAGGGACGGCAAATTTAATTTGCTGTCCCTTTTTTTGGAGTTTTAGAAAAGGCTGTTATTTTTTATTTCACACCTGGTTTATCGTCATACCCGGCAGTGAAGATAGCGGCTAAAAATGTTACAGCAACTCCAACGATAATAACTGTACCCATGTTGTGACCTCCCTTTACCCATATTGTCCCACTTAAGTATAGGCTTAGTATACCCTAATTTTTAGCAGGAGTGCACACAATTTTTCTTGTCGGCATATTTGTCATCAATTCTTCACTGATCAAGCCGTTTTCGATACATGGAGATTCAAGGGGGATTCGAAACAATGCCTGTCCACTTTTTAAAGTCTGACATGTTTGTCAGACTTGGAGCATAGATTTAAGTATTCTCTGAAAGTGACAGGGGGAGGTTCCTTAATGGATATTTTAAAGAAAATCGAAAAATTTAGAGAAGATGAACAGAAGCTGAAGTGGGAAGGCACCTTCGCAGAGTACTTAGAAATATTGAAAGAAAAGCCTTTAGTTGCTCAATCTGCTCATTCACGTGTATACAACATGATCAGAGATGCAGGGATAGAAGAAGTAAATGGGACAAAGAAATACAATTTTTTCAGCGGTCAGTTATTTGGTCTTGAAGATTCACTGGAAAGGCTCATCGAGGAATATTTCCATCCGGCGGCAAAGCGGCTGGATGTCCGTAAGCGGATATTGCTTCTCATGGGTCCGGTGTCAGGCGGGAAGTCCACACTCGTTTCTTTACTGAAGCGTGGACTTGAAAATTATTCGTTAAAAGACACTGGTGCGATTTATGCAATAAAAGGATGCCCGATGCATGAAGATCCACTGCATCTCATTCCGCAGTATTTACGGGATGATTTCTTTGAAGAATATGGCATCAGGATTGAAGGAAACCTTTCGCCGCTGAATGTAATGAGGTTAGAACAGGAGTATGGAAGCAGGATTGAAGATGTGATGGTCGAACGTATTTTCCTTTCGGAGGATAAGCGTGTTGGAATTGGAACATTCAGTCCTTCTGACCCTAAGTCACAGGATATTGCTGATTTGACGGGCAGCATCGATTTTTCGACCATTGCCGAATACGGTTCTGAATCAGATCCGCGTGCCTATCGCTTTGATGGCGAGCTGAACAAGGCGAACCGCGGGATGATGGAGTTCCAGGAAATGCTGAAATGTGATGAGAAATTCTTATGGCATTTGCTATCATTGACACAAGAGGGGAATTTTAAAGCTGGCCGTTTTGCATTGATCAGTGCAGATGAACTCATTGTGGCTCATACGAATGAAACGGAGTATAAAGCGTTCATTTCCAACAAGAAAAATGAAGCATTGCATTCCCGTATCATTGTCATGCCTATTCCATATAACTTGAAGGTTACCGAGGAAGAGAAGATTTATGAAAAAATGATTCGTGAAAGTGATGTCTCGGATGTTCATATTGCCCCGCATACATTAAGGGTGGCGGCAATCTTCAGCATCATGACCCGCCTGAAAGATCCCAAAAAGGGCGATATCGATTTGGTGAAAAAGATGAGGCTTTATGATGGGGAAAATGTTGAAGGATTTAATTCCGCAGACATCAATGAATTGAAAAAAGAATATCAGGACGAAGGCATGAGCGGAATCGACCCGCGTTACGTAATTAACCGGATTTCCTCCACGATCATTCGTAAGGAAAATCCGTCCATTAATGCATTGGATGTACTTATGTCATTAAAAGCAGGTCTTGACCAGCATCCGTCCATTACGAACGAACTTCGGGAGCGGTATTTGAATTTCATTTCACTGGCACGTAAAGAATACGATGCCATTGCAAAAAATGAAGTGCAAAAAGCTTTTGTATATTCATATGAAGAGTCGGCGAAAATCCTCATGGATAATTATCTGGATAATGTCGAAGCATACTGCAATAAATCAAGGCTGCGCGATCCATTGACTGGCGAAGAAATCAACCCAGATGAAAAATTGATGCGCTCGATAGAAGAGCAAATTGGAATTTCCGAGAATGCAAAAAAAGCATTCCGCGAAGAAATATTGATTCGAATTTCAGCATATGCCCGTAAAGGGAAGCGATTTGATTATAATTCCCATGATCGTTTACGGGAAGCGATCCAGAAAAAACTATTCGCTGATTTGAAGGATGTCGTTAAGATCACTACTTCAACGAAGACACCAGACGAAAGGCAACTGAAGAAAGTGAACGAGGTCATTACGAGACTTATAGACGAGCACGGATATAATTCGACTTCAGCCAATGATTTGCTGCGCTATGTGGGCAGCTTGTTAAATCGGTAATCCATACTTTTTTGCCCCTGCCCCCGATCGGGCAGGGGTTTATAACATTTACGGAAGGTTGGATGAATGAAAAGTGGATTAGAGGAAATCCAGAATTCCCATTGAAATCATGCATCTTTTGAAGGCGTTAAACGGTGATTATAGAAGGCATTAGAGATTATAACTCAACAAAGCACCGGGCTTTTCTGAATGAAGGGAGCCCGGTGCTATTGATTTCTATTTAGTTACATTCAAGCCATACTGTTCAATAAGTGTAATAAGTTGATTCGGTGATAGTTTTTCTTCGCTATGGTCGATTTTAATTTCCCCATCATCAACATCGATGATCGCACGTTCCACACCTTCCGTTTTCAAAAGTATGGACTCCAGATTTAAAATAGGGCCTTCTGACGTTGCTTCCTTTACATAAAGGGTAGTTGTTTGCATAAATCTTGCACCTCCTTACATTTGCTCATAATATTTTATCTATACCCCATATTTCCATTAGATATGTTACGTTTCGGATTTGGTAATATTGGGTATCAATAAGTAGAGGTGATGGCAAATGAGCAAAGAGGAACTGAAAAAAGAACATGTACCGGAAAATAGCTCCATGGCTAAGGATTATGAAGAGATGAAAGAACTTGGAAAGCAGATGGAAAATCAAAGGACGAATGAAGAATTGAAAGAGTGGGATAAACGCCCAGGTACAGTTCAACATGAAATAGAGGAAGAGAAGGATTGACGAATACAACAACCAGAATGATTCTATCTGTGTAAAAGGGGTGTCCAGAAAAACTGCTGGGACACCCTTTTTGTTGTGTTTCATTGCTTTTTTTAGATGTCCTTGTAAGCCTTTTGCAGCTCCATTACTTCTGGCTTAAAGCGATCCTATTACCAATGAATGAAAAAACGAACAGACCTGAAAATCATATGGTCTGTTCGTTTTCTTATATTCCTTTTTTAGAAATAACCTGACAGGACCTTTAACGCCCCGCCCCTGTCAGGACTTGTCTAGTTCATGGGCAAACATCCATTATTAATTTTGTTGTAAATTATCCTGCGTCGCTGCATAAGATAGAGTAATACTTTTCTTTTCATCCGTTTTTTCGCACTGTATTTTTCAATGGAAAACCGGAATGATGTGGGCATTCCCACACTAACTTATTATATGAAGGAATGATGAAAAGCGTGCAAACATTTTTAAGGGGGGAAGAGAATGTCGGAAGAGAGTAATCAACAGTATGTAATCTCACAGGAAAATTGGACCCTCCATCGGAAAGGCTATGATGATCAACAACGTCATCAGGAAAAGGTGCAGGAAGCGATCAAGAATAATTTGCCTGATCTAATTTCAGAAGAAAGCATCGTAATGTCCAATGGCCGGGATGTCATCAAGATCCCCATTCGCTCCTTGGATGAATACAAAATTCGTTATAACTATGATAAGAACAAACATGTAGGGCAAGGCGATGGAGACAGTAAAGTGGGGGATGTAGTCGCAAGGGATGGCTCACCGTCCGATGCCGGAGCCGGTAAGGGCCAAGGTGCAGGTGACAAAGCCGGCGAGGATTATTATGAAGCCGAAGTGTCGATGATGGAATTGGAGGAAGCCCTGTTCAGTCAATTGGAACTCCCTAATCTTCAGAAGAAAGAACATGCGGAGCACACTCTTGAACATATTGAATTCAACGACATCCGCAAGACAGGCCTAATGGGAAATATCGATAAAAAGAAAACGATGATATCCGCATTCAAACGGAACGCCTTAAGGGGGGACCCAGGTTTTCATCCTATTTATAAGGAAGACTTTAAATTCAAAACCTGGAATGAGGTTCAGAAACCTGATTCGAAAGCAGTTGTACTGGCAATGATGGATACGTCCGGAAGTATGGGGTTATGGGAAAAATATATGGCTCGAAGCTTTTTCTTTTGGATGAACCGTTTCTTGCGGACAAAATATGAAACCGTGGAAATCGAGTTCATTGCCCATCATACAGAAGCGAAAGTCGTTCCGGAAGAGGATTTCTTTTCAAAAGGGGAAAGCGGCGGTACGATTTGTTCGTCCGTATACCGAAAAGCATTAGAACTTATTGATCATAAATATGACCCCGCGAAGTTTAATATCTATCCGTTTCACTTTTCCGATGGTGATAACCTAACATCCGATAACGTCCGATGCGTTAAGCTTGTTGAAGAACTCATGAAGGTTTCCAATATGTTCGGATACGGGGAAGTCAATCAATACAACCGCCATTCGACATTGATGACAGCTTATAAGAACATCGATAATGAAAAATTCAGGTACTATATCCTTAAGCAAAAGGCTGATGTTTTCCATGCAATGAAGAGCTTTTTTAAAGATGAGGAAAGTAAGAAGTATGCTTAAATAAATAAGTTAGCTTGTTCTGGATTGTAGGGAAAGCGCCATTCCCTCTACAATCTTTTTTATTTATCGATCAATCTGATTTAAAAATATTCAGTTCTAGTTGGTGACTAATCGAACGATTCTGAACAAATCTCCCTATGAGGCAGATGAATGGCATTTGTTCATAAATTCAAGATATAAAGTTAGGATTTTCGTTCATGACACTCCTTTCCAATCCTATCATAACTTCTTACAGTAGGCGCAATATAAAAAATGGTTTATATCATTTCATTTTTGGAACGATCTGATTTCGTATATGTTATAAAATAAAGGAGCAGTGAGGTCCCTTCTTTCCCCTAAACCCCATTGTAAAAGAAGACCCTCTTCTCTTAGCGGCTCCAAAACATTGTGCCTTGGATAAACACTCAGGCTGCCTGTTCCCTATGTTCCTAGGGAGCAGGTTGTTTTAATTTCCCTGAATTAAGAATGATTTTTTAGATTTTAAATATTTGCGATTCCCTCACTCTTCCTTTTTATCCTTATGCCTTTTAATCCAAAAATCAGCCGCTCTCTAATCTGCATCTGCTTTTTAGAAATCCAATGAAAAATGAACGGCATTTCTTTTCTGAACGAATGATTTTACTTTATGAAATACCGACACTCACCTATTTGTATATAATGATGCCAGAATCTAAATCTAGATAATATCAACATCATGATAAAGGAGAAAGATGATGTCGAAGCCATTTAACTTTTTTTTACTATGGGTCTCACAAACTTGGTTCACCCTATTGAAATACAGGATCTATTTTATTCAAGCCTTTTTAGTCGTATTTTTGATGTGTCTTTTATTAAATAAACAGGAAATAAATACGCTGAAAATTACCCTCATTTTAATAACGTCACTATCCTTTCTTAAAAGTGCCCATAGAAAAAAAGAGTGAATAAAAGTAAAAGTGATATGTAAGGAGGTTAGGGAATACGTACCGGAGTTGCCACTTATGCACTGGATGATATATGTTTATGTAATCCGACGGAACGTTGATAAATAGAAGTAACTCTTCAGGGAAGAAACTAATAACCAAATAGGATAAGGGAAAATGTGATAAGAGGGAACCTATGGTTTCTCTTATCACTTTTTTAGTTATGTAGCCATAATGATTGTAACCCCAGACAGAAAGTTTGAATTTTACGGTGGATTTGATAAGAAGATATGCTTTAATAAATTGCAGGATCATTTCTCCCGATTAAACACATCGCCATGAATGAAAATAATCACATTAAAATTGATGTTTAATGCTCTAATGTGGTTCCGAAAAAAAGTATTATTAATCTTGTAAGTAAAATTAAGTTATGAGGAGCGTTTCATTTATGAAGAAAAGTAAAATGTTAAAACCTATCAACGTTATGACAATGTAAATGGCCCCGGTACAATACCGGGGCCATGGCCGTTTAGGACCTTTTATATCTTTACTGGCTTTATTGAGTCGTTACATATTCATTATTTCCTGCACGCATTCCAACAATAAAAATAAGTGCCGATATAGCGGCCAACATCAGTAAGGGAAGAGTCCAGCTGTGTGTAATGTCATGAAGCAGTCCGAATAATACCGGTCCAATGGCAGCTAAGAGGTACCCGAATGATTGTGCCATTCCTGATAATTCAGTCGCTTCATGGGTGCTTTGTGTTCGAAGACTAAAGAACATCATCGATAAACTGAATATGGTTCCGACTCCAATCCCAATCAATATCATGCATACTGGGATGAAGAGAGTGCTTCCGGATAATATGCCGAATATCCCTGATATAAGGAAGATGACAGGCGGGACCACTAACAGACGCTGACTTTGTAAGCGTCCAGCTAAAATTGGCACAAGGAATGTTATGGGAATGACTGCAAGCTGCATGATGGATAGCATCCAGCCAGCTTCATCAGCATTCATGCCTTTTTGCTCCAGGATTTCAGGCATCCAGGTAATTACTGTATAGAAAATAAACGATTGCAAACCCATGAAGAATGTAATCTGCCAGGCTAAACCAGAACGCCATAAGTTAATCTTTTTATCCTTTTGCGCCGTTTGTACATCCTTACCTGAGTTGAATGGCCGTCTTAATTGCGGCATCCATAAGAGAACTGTAATAAGTGATAAAATCCCCCAACATCCAAGGGCACCAGCCCAACCCAATCCGGATGAAGAAGCAAGGGGAATGCTGATCCCAGAACCTATTGCGCCGCATAAATTCATGGAAACAGCATAGGTTCCTGTCATCAAACCGATGTTCCTGGCAAAGTTATGTTTAATCAGACTGGGTAACAAAACATTGCCTATTGCAATGGCTAACCCGATTAAAATGGTCCCTATGAACAATGTCGGCACCCCGCCAACTGAGCGTATCCCAATTCCGATCGTTAATAATACCAAGGAAAGGAAAAGTGTAAGCTCCATTCCAAAACGCCGTGCTATCCTAGGTGCAAACGGTGATAATAAAGCGAAGGAAAGCAAAGGCAATGTCGTTAATGATCCTGATAATGTATTGGAAATCCCCAAGTTATCACGGATCGAAGTGACAAGGGGTCCAACCGATGTTAAGGGAGCCCTCAGATTTGCCCCAAGAAGAATGATTCCGATGATGAGCAGTCCTACTCTGGGTTTAATATCCATTTTTCTTTGTTCTAGTTGATTTGCCGCTTGATGAATGCCCATACTCTCCTCCTTACTACTCTAAAGATTTTTTGAATTGTGCAATGTATTCATTCACTGTTTCGATTGCCCGGTTCACATCTTGTTCGATGATGGCATCTATAAGTTTGCAATGAATGTTCAAATGAAAGTTCACATCAGAACTCATCTCCACTATCTGATGGATGGATTCATGCAGGGAGTGTTCCATATGTTCGTACAAATCAATCAATAAATCATTATGTGATGAAACCATAATCGATTTATGTAACTGTATATCCGCTTCTTCGTAGGCTTTGATATCCTTTGATTCGGCAGCTCTACTGCATGCTGATATATGAAACCGCAATTGTTCTATATCTTCTTGATTACGTCTTAATGCCGCTAACTGAGCTCCTTCTCTTTCAAGGGCATGACGGACCTCTAACGTTTCTAATATACTTGACTGCTGGATCCTTCTTTCAATAGCAGCCCCCAAGGCACTTGATGACCTTACGAATGTCCCCTTTCCTTGTTTCGTTACTAAAAGCCCTGCATAAACAAGTGATCGTACAGCTTCCCTTAATGTATTTCTGCTTACATCGAACTGTTGGATCAAATCCATTTCAGGGGGAATTTGATTTCCTATTTTCCATTCACCTGATTCGATTAACGATTCGATTTGGGAAACCACTTGCTCTACAAGTGATAAGCGATTTGTTTTAGATATGGTCAAGATACACACCTCGAATTTGTAGGATGATTGGTTCATTGGTTATCTTAACATATGTATGTTGAAAATGGGTATAAGGAGTATTTTAAATCCAAATTTGTTTCCTTTTTATTCTTCAGAAAAAATTGCAGTCGATTTCAGAAATCGGCTCCCTTTCCGCCGAATGTCTGCCAAGCGTCATCAAAGCAAGCGCCTGCGGGGTCTCGACTAGCCAGTTATTCGGCAGGAGTGTCGCAAATTTCTTCAATCCAAAGGCATCCCCAAAGGAGTAACCCAAGTTTGTTTTGAAATCATGGTTAGGGGTGAAATCATATCGATGCAACCGCCAGACTATAGACAAATTTAAACTAAACGCCAGTTGGTCTATAGTTTTAAAACAACATTCCAGTTAATTGGAGCGGGTGTTCGAGACTCCTGCGGGAAAAGGTGCCGAGGTGGCTTCCGGAACCCCGCGGAAAGCGAGTTTCTTCAGTGGAAATCGACGTCCAATCTGTACTGGCACTAAAAAGACTGAAGGCAAACCCGACTTTCATCGAGTTTGCCTTCAGTCTGTAATCCCTAATAAAATTCAGGGGGGGATAATATTTCTATTTTTTTTGTTTGACAATAAATGAGAGAAGGATGAATATCACTAACGTGACAAGACATACTGTAGTCCCGATGATGTTTTGCTTATTAAAGAGAAATGCCAAAAAGATAATGCTTAAAGCCGTGATGGCTAATATAGTTGTATATGGGTACCATTTTACCCGGAATCCTGGTTTGCCAGTGTATTGCTTACGCAGTTTCAATTGCGCGGAACAAATACTGATCCACAATAATAAAACCGTGAATCCAGGAATGGCCATAAGGTAGCTTAAAATCAGGTCGGGATACAAATAGGATAAAAACACACCAGCCAATATGCATAATGTAGTTAAAAATATACCATTTAGCGGGATACCCTTTTTCGTTGTTTTTAAAAATGCCTTGGGCGCTTCCCCGTTCTGGGAAAGAGTGAACAGTGTCCTTGAGGTAGCGTATATACCTGAATTTGCAGCTGATAAGACAGCGGTTAAAAGAACGAAATTCATGATATCGGCGGCTCCGGGAAGACCAGATAAGCTGAAAACCTGAACGAAAGGACTTACTTCAGTGCTTACTTGGTTCCAAGGTATTACTCCGCAAATGATAAGTATCGGCAAGACATAGAAAAGAATCACCCGCCATACTGTTCCTTTTATGATTTTTGGTATGACTCGCTGACTATCCTTTGTTTCCGTGACGGCTACACCAATTAATTCTGCACCCCCATATGAAAACATTACCACTAAAAGTGCACTTAACATTCCGTCAATTCCTTGGGGGAAAAAACCACCATGTTCCGTGTAATTAGAAAATGAAGCCGAACTAGGAAAGAGTCCTAGCATGATCAAGGCTCCTAAAATGATAAAAGCAATTAAGGTTATTATTTTAATTCCTGCGAACCAAAATTCGAGTTCTCCATAGTATTTTACTTGAAACAAATTAATTCCTATTATTACTGAAGCGCAAAGTATGCTTAACAGCCATAATGGTACTGTAGGAAACCAATATTGTAGAAAACTGCCGGCTGCGACTATTTCTACAATGATTACGATAATCCAATTGAACCAATAGAGCCATCCGACAATGAAGGATAGTTGAAACCCAAAAGCTTTATTAATGAGATGTTGGACGTTCATATTAGGAAAAGCGGTTGCCATCTCCCCTAATGCGGCCATTACAATGAATAACAATAGCCCCCCTATTAAATAGGCTATTACAACACTTGGGCCTGCCATATTTAATGTATCGGAACTCCCCTTAAAAATCCCTGTTCCTATCATTCCGGCCAAAGCAATGAACTGGACATGCCTGGGCAATAGGCCCTTTTTTAGATCTTGATGAGTCTTCCCCATTATATTCATGCCTTTCTTTCATAATTTTAATAAAATAGTCTATCAGTAAAACTTAAAAGTTTCTTCTATTATTGAACGCTTTCACGCACTAAAGTACTATATTAATATATCATGAATCGGAAAAAAGTCAATTTAGGCCGGTGAACGGGAATGGATTTCCAACCGGCGAAGAAGGTTATTTAAAAATATTGGATTTTATGAAATGAATCAAAGAAAAAAACTGCTAGGTGATTTTTCAGGGATTGAATTGGCAATTCTTCATTCTTTAAAATACCTATTGAAAAGAGAGAAATATAATTCTGTTTAATGGCATTATTACTGGCATTTGTTTAGTAGTAAATAAGTTGATGGAATCAGTTTCAGTCCTTAATAGTCGTAGTCGCTTAGTTTATCCTATCAGGATTGTTGCAGCCAGCATTTGCGGCTGCGGGGGCCAGGGTTATGGAACATACTGCAGAATAACAAAAAACCGACCTTTCAAGGTCGGTTTCAGACTGTAGACAAACTCGATGAAAATCGAGTTTGTCTATTTTTATGGCTTGTACAATTTGGACGTTGATTTCCACTCCAGGCACTCGCTTTCCGCGGGCGGTCGGGGAGCCTCCTCGGCTTTCGCCTTGCGGGGTCTCCCCTAGACGCGCTTTTCCCGCAGGAGTCTCGTACCTTCCGTTCCAATCAACTTTGTCTTACCTTTTAGATAGAACACTTTTGCCTGGAGTCATGTTTGTTTTAAAATAGAAGTATTAAAACTTGAGGTGATGAGGATGCTTTCTAAACATGATTCTATTCAGCGAGATCAACTTGAAATGATTACTTTAGATCAATTGGTGCCACCGAACCATTTGGTTCGTAAAATGGAGGCTGCCATTGACTTCACTTTCATTTATGACTTGGTGAAAGATATGTATTCAGAGGTAGGACGCCCAAGTATTGATCCAGTTATTTTAGTTAAACTGACTTTCATTCAATATACCTTCGGTATTCGTTCCATGCGTAAAACGATTGAAGAAGTTGAAACCAATATGGCTTACCGTTGGTTCTTAGGCTATGGTTTCCATGATAAAGTACCTCATTTCTCTACGTTCGGGAAAAATTATGAGCGACGCTTCAAAGATACAGATCTGTTTGAACAGATTTTCTATCGCATTTTAATGACAGCTGCTAATAAAAAGTTAATAAGTGCTGAACACGTTTTCGTGGATTCCACACATGTGAAAGCCAGTGCGAATAAACGGAAATTTGAAAAGAAAATCGTTCGTAAAGAAACACGAGCGTATCAAGGACGTCTTCAAGAAGAAATCAATCAAGATCGTGAAAACCATGGAAAAAAGCCTTTTCCACCAGATAAATTTGATAAAGAAGAGACCAAAGAGATTAAAGAAAGTACAACGGATTCTGAGAGTGGCTACTATGTGAAAGATGAACGAACAAAACAGTTTGCCTATTCATTCCACGCGGCCGCAGACCGCAACGGTTTTGTATTGGGAACGATTGTAACACCTGGAAATACACATGACAGTCAGATCTTAGAGCCACTAGTTGAACAAGTGATTGAGAAAGTTGGAAAACCGGAAGCCGTTGCCGCAGATGCAGCTTATAAAACACCAGCGATTACAAGCTACCTATTTAACAAAGAAATCATACCGGCTTTACCTTATACACGTCCTCGCACCAAAGAAGGATTTTTCCGCAAACAGGACTATGTATACGATGAACATTTTGATTGTTACCTTTGCCCTTCGGGCGAAACTTTAAAGTACTCAACAACAAATAAAGAGGGCTATCGCGAGTACAAATCGCCAAAACAAATTTGTACAACATGCTCATTTTTATCTCGGTGTACAGAAAGCAAAGACTGTCAAAAAGTGGTGACACGGCATATCTGGCAAACACATGTGGAAGAAGCAGATCATCTGCGTCATCATCAAGATGTAAAACCTATATATGCAAAACGTAAAGAAACGATTGAGCGTGTATTCGCAGATGCAAAAGAAAAGCATGGTATGCGTTGGACTACTTTAAGGGGACTTAAAAAATTGTCGATGCAGGCGATGCTTACTTTCGCTGCCATTAATTTAAAGAAGATGGCCAATTGGACATGGCAAGGTCCAAAAATGGCCTAACATAGTGGGCTCGTAGAGCCCCAATCTCTAAACTTTAGGCGAAAATTCAAGGGAATTTCAAAAGGGGTTCAGAATTTTTTAATTCCGAACCCCTTTTGTCTACAAACTGAAACCGACCTTTCAAGGTCGGTTTTTCTTTAATATAAGGTACGAAGCGGGAAACTATCCGTTCCCATATGAAAAGGGGAGCGGCGCCTGTAGGTATTCGGTTTCTTGTTTCGGTTCAATTTCGCTTAAAAATTGCAGATAACCGGTATATACCTGCGATGCCATTCCTAAATAGTGCAATTCAGTGTGGATGATTCCCTTTCGTGGTGAATGGAGCAAATACATTTTTTCATCCCTCCTTTCTAAAAGGATAGGCCAGTTATTACAACGATATTTATTAGGAAAAAACCCCTATTACTAAAAATTGGATGCACCAGGTTCAAAGGCTTCTGCAGCTCTTTCTTCTAACACCATGCGCAGTCCATTCTTGGGTCTGAGTGTAAGGGAGGGAAGGGGAGTTACTTCATGATGGTCAGGTGCAAGCTTTATCCTATATCGCTTTACAATGCAGGCGAGGACAAACACAGCTTCCATCATGGCAAAGTGATTGCCAATACAAACCCGCGGCCCTCCGCCAAATGGAAAGTAAGCGAACGCAGGCAGGCTTTTCATAAAGTTATTTTCAAATCGCTCAGGGATAAATGATTCCGGTTGATCAAAATGCTCTGGGTTATGCTGCATCACATAAGAACTTATTAGTATCATATCGCCTTTTTTAAAGCGATATCCTCCTATTGTGACATCCTCCGTCACATCACGGGATAAGATATACAGTGGCGGGTAAAAGCGAAGTGTTTCATGAATGATATTTTGAGTGTATTGTAATTTCATGAAATCTTCAGGCTTGGGTGTCCGTTGACCGATTATGCTATTGACTTCATTGAAAAGCTTGGCTTGAATTTCCGGATGCTTCGAAAGTGCATACAGTGCCCAGGAAAGAGCATTTGCTGTCGTTTCATGACCGGCAAGAAAAATAGTCATTAATTCATCACGGACCTGATGGCTTGTCATGCCTAACCCGTCGTCGGCATCACGGGCGTCCATCAAGATCCCTAGCATGTCTTCATGTTTTACTGTGTCGTTCTTCCGTTTTTCAATAATGCCGTAAATAACTTTATCAAGCCTTTGTATCGCCTTTTTATATTCACGGTTGATTTTAGTCGGTACCCATAATGGCATACGGAAAATCTTTCTCATCCTTTTGACTGTTATTCTCAATGCAGTTTCCAAAGGTTTCCCAACGATTTCATATCCATCCTTGAATTCCATGCTGAACATGGTCTTGCTGATTATCCCGAGAGTGATGTTCATCATATCCTTCGTTATAATCCGTTCATCATCATGTTGCCAAGTTGATATATAATCCATTGTGATATCAATCATATCCTTGGCGTATTGGCTGATATGAGTCTTTTTGAAAGAGGGTTGGATAAGCCTTCTCTGTCGCATATGAAAGTCTTTTTCGCTTGTAAGCAGACCTTCACCGATAAGCGGTTTTAAAAGATTGAAGTCCTTGGATTTGACGAAAGATTGTTGTTTTGTTACAAGTATTTGTTTGATTAGATCAGGATTTAAAACGTGATAAACATTTTGGAATGGTCCTAAACGGAATTTAGCGACTTCCCCATATTCCTTGGACAATCGGGTCAGAAACCCAATCGGATCTGTTTGAAACTCTTTTGTATGTCCGGAAACCAGCCTTCCTTTTGGAACCATTTGAGAAGTGCGGAAGACATCATCAGCGTGGCTCAATGAAGTTTTTCTCCTTTCTTTAAAATACTTACATGTAATCATTCTATGAGGATAAGCTAAATTGGTTTGGACAAGTCGTTAAAGAAAGGGCGGATAATTTTATTGAAGAACTAAAGTTACAGAGAAAAGACTCTGGATGAATATAGCCAGAGTTTTTCGTGAGGGCTTTAGATTAATGAAGGGGGATTCAATTCAACTTCTTTCATCATCGCCCCCATGTTGGAAACGATCATTTTTTTCATTGATGGGCCCGCCAAATTGTGCATTGATTTCCTTAACCACTTGATCTAAAAATTCATCAGATATTATTGGATTATTGGTTTTATTGTGCATGTGTTTCTCTACAATCCTTTCTGGGTATCGTGTTTTGGAACATTCATGAAGGATACGTTATCAACATAACCTCACTTATAGAAAACTATTCTTTCTCTGTTCAACTTTTTCTGCTGTAACATTTTACGGAAGCATAAACTGTTATATTTCACTTGGAGGATTATGGTAAGTGGATCATTTTACAACCAAAGGGGTGTTAATCCGATGTGGAAATAGCCCAATCACCTCTTTTTGGTAATTGGGCATGGTCATATTAACTTCATTAAGGAAACAACTGCCTTATATATTTTATTAGCTGATCACGAAGTTCAGGTCGTTTCATGGCGAAATCTATTGATGCTTGAAGGAAGCCGAATTTATCGCCCACGTCATAACGATTTCCCTCGATGATATACGAATATAATGCTTCTTTTTCTAACAAAAGGTCTAAAGCTTCGGTAAGCTGGATCTCCCCCTTACGATCAGGCTTTACGTTTTCAAGGATTTCAAAAATCGCAGGTGATAAAATATATCGGCCAATTATCGCCTGTGTTGATGGTGCATCCTCCACTTTTGGCTTTTCCACTAAGTTTCTTACCAGAAATAAATCCTCATATCGTTCTTGGAAGTTTACGATCCCATACTTGGAGACATCGGCTGGTGACACTTCCTTACATCCGATAATGCTTGCTCGAACCTTGTTATACCGTTCCATTAACTGCTTCAAAGCTGGAACCTGGCTATCCACGATATCGTCCCCTAACAGGACGGCAAAAGGTTCGTCTCCGATAAAAGTTTTGGCACATAAAACTGCATGACCCAGACCTAAAGGTTCCTTTTGTCTTACATAGTGGATATCGACCATGTTGGAAATGTTCTCCACGATCTTAAGCAGATCATTTTGACCTTTCATTTGCAGAAGCATTTCAAGCTCAATCGATTTATCGAAATGATCTTCGATGGCACGTTTGTTTTTACCCGTAACGATGATAATATCCGTAATCCCTGATTGTACCGCTTCTTCGATAATATATTGAATGGTCGGCTTATCGACAATCGGCAGCATTTCCTTTGGTTGAGCTTTCGTAGCAGGCAAAAATCGTGTTCCTAAACCGGCTGCTGGAATCACCGCTTTCCTTATCATAGCCCAGCCCCTTTTTAAGGTTCTTTTATATGCTTATTGCATTTTATGTGGTCATTGGTTGACCTATATCAAAATAGGTTAAAATAAATCCCTTAAAAAGAATAGATTTACCTTCGAAGCCAAATATTATGGATATATGAATTTAATCAAGAGGTGGATATTTTGCCAATTGAAAATCAAGAGAGAAAACAAATCCTTTTTGCCTTACTCATCATTGTTTTATATCTTTCCCCCTTAATCATCCTTGGAGAAAATGCGCATATTCGCGTACATGATAATTTGGATTCCAACCTTGCCTGGTATAAAGTCCTTTCAGAAAGCGGTGAGTTATTCGGTGCAATTGACGCCAGAATTCCGCAGATTATGAATGGGCTGCCCCGTAATGCTTTTGGCAGTGAGTTCAGTATTATCGTGTGGCTTCATGCTCTTTTTCCGACAATGGTTGCTTATGCAATAAGCCAGGCATTAACAAGGTTTATTGCATTCTTTGGTATGTATATCTTATTGAAGAAACATTTGGTTACAGGAAGACTATCAGGTTGGATTAGGGTTGGAACATCCTTAGCCTTTGCCCTTACCCCATTTTGGCCATCGGGAATGCTCAGTACACTTGGGATGCCTTTAGCCCTTTGGGCTTTTTTGAATATCCGCAGCAAGGATCATTCTTGGAAGAATTATTTGGTCCTTACACTTTTACCGCTTTATTCAAGCATCGTGCTTGGCTTTTTCTTTTTCCTTGTTGCAATGGGTTTTCTTTGGCTAACGGATGTAATCAGGGGAAAAGGGTGGAATATAAAGTTTCTTCTTTCGATCGTTTATATGACCGTCATTTTTGGTTTGGTGGAGTATCGTTTGGTCGCTTCATTCATTTTTGATTCGGAGCCAAACAGCAGAGATGAATATTTTCACGCAAGGCTGCCGCTCGATTGGGTCGTTAAGCTTACTTTCAAAAATTTCGTTCTTGGACATACGCATGTCATGACTGTACATGCTCTTATCATCCTGCCGATTACAGTCTTTGCCCTTTATATTATTCTGACCAAAAAACTGTGGAGACAGGAGAAGGTATATGTTTTTTTATTCGGCTTGAATTTTATGCTCTCAGCGTGGTACGCATTTTGGTTTTATAAAGGCTGGCTTCCTTTAACGGAAAGGTTCCATACCCTGGATACCTTTAATTTTGCCAGATTTCACTTTTTAAGGCCGATGGTAATTTACTTAGGGTTTGCCCTCGCGATAAAAATCATTTGGGAACACAGCGACTATGCTAAGAAAACCCTTTCTATTTTCATCGCCATTCAAATTCTGATTTTAATGGGTTTCAATGAAGAGATCACTCACAATAAAAAACCCTCTTTTAAAGAGTTCTATTCAGAAAGCCTTTTTCAGGAAATAAAAGATCATATAGACCGTCCACAAGAAGAGTATCGTGTTGCCAGCATTGCGCTGCATCCCGCAATCGCTCAATATAATGGATTTTACACGCTCGATAGCTATAACAATTTTTATCCGCTTTCTTACAAACATCAATTTCGTCAAATAATTGAAAACGAATTGGCTAAGAATAAAAACATCAGAATCTACTTTGATGAATGGGGAGGACGTTGTTACCTGTTTACCGATGAGCTTGGGAAGCATTATATGTTCAAGAAAGGCTCGAAGAAAGAGCTGGAAAATTTGGACCTCAACATGGATGCGTTTAAAGGATTAGGCGGCACGTATATATTTTCTGCCATCCCAATCAACAACGCGAAGGAAAACGGATTGGTGCTGGATAGGGTTTTCACGAAAAAAGGAAGCGTATGGAAAATTCATTTATACAGAGTCATGTGAAAAGGGGGGAATAGAATGAATTCACCGATTGTAACGATTGTTGTACCTTGTTATAACGAAGAAAGCGTTTTGCAGGAAACCATTTCCCAGCTTTGTGGATTGATGAGGGGGTTGGTCGATGAAAATGTTGTTTCCGGTCAAAGTAAAATTTTGTTGGTCGATGATGGGAGCAAGGATCAAACGTGGAAGATCATTTATAAAGAAACGATTAATAATGAATATGTTCGTGGGCTAAAGCTTTCCCGGAATGCTGGACATCAAAATGCACTTCTGGCAGGGTTGTTTACAGCCAAGGAAGCCTCGGATTGTGTGATTTCCATTGATGCAGATTTACAGGATGATATTCAGGTCATCCCGGAATTCATTCGGAAATTCAATGAAGGATGTGAAATCGTATATGGTGTCCGCCAGAAAAGGGACCTTGATTCATTCTTTAAACGAACATCTGCAACAGGTTTTTATAAATTGATGAACAAGATGGGGGTCAACCTTGTCTATAATCATGCCGATTTCCGGCTAATGAGCAAAAGGGCGATCGCGGAGTTGGAACGCTTTGATGAAACGAATCTTTTTTTACGGGGGATTGTACCGCTTATTGGGTTTAAGACGGACTCTGTTTATTATGACCGTAAAGAAAGATTGGCTGGGGAAACGAAATATCCATTTAAGAAGATGGTTGCTTTTGCACTTGATGGCATTACTTCCTTTTCAGTTACACCAATCCGGCTGGTATTATGGCTAGGATGTCTTTCCTTTTTCATTAGCTTACTCTTTGGGTCTTACTTTTTATGGTTGAAATTTTATGGGCAGACCGAAACTGGATGGACCTCATTGATCACCTCCATATGGTTGATCGGTGGACTACAGTTGATTGCTGTCGGCTTGATTGGGGAGTATATAGGTAAAATCTATAATGAATCCAAACGCCGGCCTAAATATATTGTTGATCTTGATCTATTTAATCCGCTCGATTTAAAAAAACGGGAGCAACTAGACAATGAACGGAACAGTATTGAAAAACTATCTAAAACAAACTAACTCCTTTATCCGCTTTTTATTGGTCGGAATAGTCAATACAGCGGTTGGACTTTCCATCATGCTTTTTCTCATGAATGTTCTTGAATTATCTTACTGGATCTCCACCTTTATCGGCAATGGTACGGGAGCTGTAACGAGTTTTCTTTTGAACAGGACTTTTACCTTTAAAAGCGATATAGAATGGCGTCGAGGAGTTGCCCGTTTCTTTTGCGTCATCCTGATTTGTTATTCCGCCGCTTATTCTATAGGCCAAGCCATTGCAGAATCACTGGAAGGAACCGTTCATTTATCCATACAACAAAATTTGGCTGTTCTGATAGGAACAATTTTTTATACAGTGCTTAACTATCTTGGCCAGAAATACTTTGTCTTTAAAAAAAGCAATTTGAGGCCAATTCAAGAAGGAAGGAACTGATTAGCGTAGATCAGTGGAATAATGCCCCCGATTGGACGGGAATTAATAATGGAATCGGAAAGAGAAAATTCTGATTTAATGACTATCCAAGCTGGGGCAGATCTGTTTTACTTGATCCATCACGTTCCATGTGGTGATCATTTTTCCTTTTTGGAAATGTATCTTTTGTTCATTGTCCTCTTTAATATCCCTTTTAGACGTTTACTTTCCTCCTTTCCTACCTTCGAATCATGTGTATGCATGACTTTTGTTATATAAGTCAAGAATAAAGCCTCGTTTATAAATAATAATTCTATTTCTGTGCAAAATTTTCATTTACTTTTCCATTTCACGGGAGTATGATAATCAACAGTTTCATATTTCTAAATCGCTTAAACCTTATGGTGCGGGGGACCCGTTATTGGGATTGTTTTTACAATCCAAGGGGTGAATCCTTTAAAAGGTAGGGCTACTCTTAGGTCCGAATCCGACAGCTAACCTCGTAAGCGTTATATGAGAAGGAAGGTGGAGCTTGTTAGACAAAAAAATTGATGTCTACAGGTCTATTTAGCTATGACTTGTAGGCATTTTTGTGTTCCGTCTCGTTTTTTGCTACAGCTGGGAAACATAAACTTATAAATTAAACTGGTGGTGAATTCTTGATGTTATCTTCTATAAAGAGGTTCTTGATCGGGAGACCTTTAAAATCGAATGCACTTGGTGAACAAAAGCTTAATAAAACAAAGGCGTTGGCGATATTATCTTCCGATGCTTTGTCTTCGGTTGCATATGGGCCGGAGCAAATATTGATTGTCCTGATCACGGTCGGTGCTGCGGCATTCTGGTATTCAATCCCCATCGCGATTGGAGTATTGATCCTGTTAACCGCTTTGATTTTGTCCTACAGACAAATCATTTTCGCTTATCCACATGGCGGGGGAGCCTATGTGGTTTCAAAAAACAATTTAGGTGTCAATCCAGGGTTGATAGCTGGAGGATCCTTATTGGTCGATTATATATTAACTGTCGCGGTAAGTGTTTCTGCTGGTACGGATGCCATCACGTCCGCTTTTCCCGGCCTGCATGATTATAATGTCCTCATAGCCATTATTTTCGTCATCCTACTTACTATCTTGAACCTTAGGGGGGTTACGGAATCGGCCTCTGTCTTGGCCTATCCGGTGTACCTATTCGTTTTAGCCTTGTTCATCTTGATTGGGGTTGGAATTTACAAGATTCTGACGGGAGGAATCTCACCGGAATTGCATGCGTCAATCGGGACTCCGGTAGCCGGCATCAGTTTATTTATACTGCTAAGAGCATTTGCATCAGGAAGCTCCGCATTGACAGGAGTTGAAGCGATTTCCAATGCAATCCCGAACTTTAAAGATCCAGCACCGAATAATGCTGCAAAGACATTAATAGCGATGGGTTCCTTACTAGCTGTTTTGTTTTCGGGAATCGTATTCTTAGCCTATTATTTAAGCATTGTTCCTAGCGCAGAGGTAACGGTCGTCTCCCAGATTGCTGAAGAGATCTTTGGACGGAATTTCATGTATTTCTTCATTCAAGGTACAACTGCATTGATCTTGATACTTGCAGCAAATACTGGATATTCGGCTTTCCCTTTGCTTGCGGTAAATCTGGCAAAAGGATAAATTCATACCAAGGGCGTTTACGATCAGAGGGGACCGTTTAGGGTATTCCAATGGAATTATCATACTTGGACTTGCATCCATCATCTTGATAGTCGCATTTGAAGGACATACGGAAAATCTCATTCCGCTTTATGCGGTTGGTGTATTCATCCCATTTACGTTATCCCAGACCGGGATGATTGTTAAATGGATTCGCGAAAAGCCAAAAGGCTGGATGATGAAATTAACCATTAATTCAATTGGTGCCATAATTAGCTTTATCGTCACGATGATATTCTTTTTAACCAAATTTAGTCAGGTTTGGCCCGTTTTGATTTTTTTACCTATCATCATTTTAATTTTTCATCGAATTAGAAATCATTATGAAGCAGTTGGAGACTAACTAAGGATTACAACATGTGAGCCGATCTTACCAATTGAAGGAAATATCATCATTGTACCTGTTGCGGGTATAACTCATGTGGTTGAGAACTCTTTAAATTATGCAAAATCTCTATCTGCACATCAGGTCATTGCCGTTTATGTCGCTTTTGAAAGAGATGATGAAAAGAAATTCGAAGAAAAATGGAAAAAATGGCAGCCGGATGTAAGGCTCGTTACACTGAATTCTTATTACAGAAGTATCATTCAGCCACTAACTAAATTTGTGGATACAGTAGAACATAAGGCTAGTGAATCCAATTATAAAGTTACGGTGATCATCCCCCAATTCATTCCGAAGAAGGGCTGGCACAATATACTTCATAACCAATCAAGTTTACTGATTCGCGCTTACTTACTTTATAAAAGAAATGTGGTTGTTACGACAGTGCCATATCATTTAAAGAAGTAAGTTCCATATCTTATAGAACAGAATGTAGACAAATTCGATTTTCATCGAGTTTGTCTACATTTTTTTATGGCTTATACAATTTGGACGTGGATTTCCGCTCAAGAAACTCGCTATCCGCGGGCGGTGGGCGAGCCTCCTCGGCTTGCGCGGAGTTGAAGTTGTGTTGGTTTGGGAACATCATTTGATGAAAGATAAGTTTTCCGTCTACAAATGTGGGTCACGGTTTACATGATTGGGCCTACGTATTTTTAATGGATTATACAATTGGACGTTGATTGGAACGTAGGGCACTCGCTTTCCGCGGGCGGTCCGCGAGCCTCCTCGTCTAACGCCTGCGGGGTCTCCCAAGACGCGCTTTTCCTGCAGGAGTCTCGTACCTTCCGCTACAATCAGCTTTGTTATAGCATTTAGTTAGAAACCATACTTGAGGAGTTTTGGAACATCATTTGATAAAAGATAAGTTTTCCGAACCCCTTTTGTCTCAAACTGGAGGAGCAAGCCTACATAAGGTTTGCTTTCTGATAATCTTAGAATTAAAAAGATGCCCCTACATCGGTCTTTCAACAAGCGTCCCCGATGTTTGAAGAATAACATTAATTAAAAACTCATTAAATTTGCCATCACGATCATTGCTGATGAAGCCCATACAAGAAAAAAGATTGCAGTGAGATGTGGGGATACTTCATCTTTTATAGCTTTAATTAAGGTAAATATAAAACTATAGCCAAAAATGAAAAATAAAATTACATATAAGTAAACCAATCTATACATTCCTTTCGTAACATAGAGGCTAAAAACTGGATTTAACTAGAATATTTTACCATATATTTCAGTGTTCCTGACCAATATTTAAACAAGAGTTTTTTCTCAGAGCCTTTTATTTTCACCGAAGGTAAAAGAGAACCCAAGTGTTCTGTAAGTTGGGTATTGTTTTAAATCTTTCAGTCAAAAGGGATTTGGAAATACTTGTCGAAAATTATAAAAACAACGCTCATATTGATAATGGCCAGGGGTGGGAAGAATGATGAACGGCTCTCCTGACCCGTGTAGTGATGCGGATGACCACTCAGCCAATCGATTACTGTAGTAATTGGGGCAAATGCAAGCTTATTGCAGTGGTAAAAAGGCTTTGGTGACAGTGTAATATAAAAGGAGCGTGATGGTAGCTGAGCATCATTCAGAGTTTCAATAACTTCGACTATTTTCCATTCCAACCGGAATTCGAGATTCTATCAGATTATTATATAGAATTTAAACAAAGAAATTCTGACCATTCCACTACATTGTTCTATCAATTTAAAATCAATCGGGATTTAATGAATCCAATGTCCGTCATTCCGGATGGGTGCATCGACATATTATTTTATTGCGATCCCGAAAGACCCTCCGCAGATGTGTACGGGACTGTCCTCAAGTACAAAACGATAAACTTTCAAGCTAATTGTGAATATTTCGGTGTGAGGTTTATGCCTAAGCAGGAAACCCAGCATTTTAAATATTCCATGAAGGAGGTAATCGATCGCCAAATCCCTTTAGCTGATATGTTAAAAATTGAACCTACCATTATGGAAAGGTTAATAACTGAACGGGATTTTCATAGAAGAATAAAGCTGTTCAAAGAAGAAATAGGGATTAATATTTTTACGTGTAACGGTTTGCCGGCAATAATAGAATATTCCTTGAACAAAATATATTCTTCTAAAGGAAATGTAAATATGAATCAATTAGCTGCTGAGACCGGATACTCTACAAGATACTTGCGAAAGCAATTCGATGCCCATGTAGGGATGCCGCCCAAATTATTCAGCCAAATAGTGAGGTTCCAAAACTCCCTGCATATGTTATTGAATAAACAGGCCTTTACAGTTTGGGATGTAATTAATGAGAATGGGTATTTTGATCAATCACATTTAATTAATGAATTTAAAAAATTTGGTTACCTGACTCCTACTGAATTCATTGATGCCGTTTCAAAGAAATTTTCAAACCCAATATAACGTTCTTGCTATATAGTGATTACATTTGAAGGATCCCGTTCATGGTGACGAGGATCTTTTTTGTTTGGGTTTAATGCATGCGAAATATTCTGAAAGTTCCGTTTTTTACAATAAAAAAATGATGCGCGGCCTTATTGTATTAATAGATATTTTGTTTTGGGATTTCCACTAGAAAGGGGAAACGATGATGGGGAAAAACTATCGATTGTTCATTGATGGGAGATGGGTTGATTCAATATCAGGAAGAACATTTGAATCACTTAATCCTGCAACTGATGAAGTGAATGCTGTAGTTGCCGAAGCAGGTCCGGAAGATGTTGATTTAGCGGTAAAAGCTGCACGAAGGGCGTTTGAATCTGGCCCATGGGCTGAATTGGCACCGGGGGATAGAGGGAGGTTACTGAATAAAGTGGCACAGGCACTGTGGGAGAAAGCCGATATGCTCGCCGAAGTCGAATCACAAGATAACGGGCTGCCAATCAATGAAACAAAATTCATTGCGATGCCTGCCATGATAGATGTACTCGAATTTTATGCGGGATTAGCCAATAAAGTCCAGGGAAGTACCCTTGCCTCTCCCAATAACCGGTTCAATTATACCTTGAAGGAGCCAATCGGTGTCATAGGGGCCATAGTTCCTTGGAACTTTCCGCTTATGCTGACGATGTGGAAGCTTGCCCCTGCTTTAGCTGCAGGCAATACGATTGTGATAAAACCAGCTGAGCAAACTCCTGTAAGCATTCTGGAATTGGTTAAAATCTTTCAAGAAGTCGGAATTCCAGATGGAGTCATCAATGTTATTCCGGGATACGGGAAGATAGCGGGTGATGCCCTCTCCTCCCATCCTGACGTCGATAAAATCGCTTTTACGGGTTCAACGAATACTGGCCGCCTAATCATGCAGGCAGCAAGTAAGAACTTAAAACCAATTAGCCTTGAATTAGGGGGGAAATCACCAAATATAGTTTTTGATGATGCTTCAATTGATAATGCAGTGAATGGATCCATGTTTGGTATCTTCTTCGGACAAGGTCAAGTATGCGCCTCGGGTACAAGACTTTTTGTGCAGGAAAGCATATATGATCGATTCATGGAATCATTCGTGAAGAAAGCACGATCCATCCGTGTAGGGAATCCTTTAGACCATATGACCCAAATGGGACCGCAAGTTTCCTTGCAGCAACTTGACAAAATTCAACAATATGTAGCGGCCGGTCTGGAACAGGGAGCTAACCTTGTCATGGGAGGAGAAAGAAATACGGAGGCAGGAAATGGCTATTTCTTCACGCCCACTGTTTTTGAGAATGTTACCAATGATATGACAATTGCCCGCGAAGAAATTTTTGGGCCGGTTTTGTCGGTTATCAAGTTCAAAGATGAGGAGGATGCATTGAACAAGGCAAATGACAGCTTGTATGGATTGGCTTCAGGTTTATGGACCAATGATTTAAAACGGGCGCACCGGATGGTAAGGGGGTTAAAAGCGGGGACGGTGTATGTGAACACGTTTAGCATGCTTGATAGTGCAGCACCTTTTGGCGGCAGGAAGCAAAGCGGTTTCGGAAGGGAACTGGGTATCCAAGCGATGGATATGTACACGGAAACAAAAAATGTGTGGATCGATTTGAATGAGCAGGGCTTGAACTGGTATGGAGTTTAAGGGCAGGGACGCGTCCTAATGGGCAGCTTGAATGAGTTGGATTTCCAGCTATCCGCTTGATAAATCGGTATGAGTGTCATGTGTTTACTGATATTGGCTATCTTCATCATATTGAATATTGTTGGGTTAACGAGTCAACATCAGTTTTCTGGAAAGATGGCGGTAGGCAAATAAAATTTTGCACTTTATGCACGAGGTACTTCGAGGGGAAGTTTACTTAATGGATAGAATGATATTTTACCTAAAAGGGAGAGGTTAAGATGGAAAAAACTTCTAGTATGAAAGTAACGAGGGAAAAGCACCCGCTTGATCCATTAACGGCAGAAGAACTTAAACTTACGGTCCAGATTTTAAAACGTGATAAAGGATTGGATGACCATTACCGCTTCGCTAACATCAGCTTACTGGAACCTGCAAAATCCATTGTTCTGGATTATCGTGATGAAGAACAAATCAAGAGAGAAGCATTCTGTATCATTCTTCATAATCAAGAGGGAAAAACATATGAGGCTGTTGTTTCCTTAACGGAAGGAAGCATAACGTCATGGAAACTGATTCCTGGAGTGCAGCCATCCATAATGGCTGATGAATTCATGGAGTGTCAGGAAGTCGTGAAAAGCCACCCTGAGATGATAAAAGCCTTTGCCAAAAGAGGGCTTACGAATATGGACAATATCATGGTCGATCCATGGTCAGCAGGGAATTTTGGAATTGAAGAGGAAGTGGATGTACGAATCGTCAGGGCTTTATGTTATTACCGTACATCATTATATGATAATGGGTATGCACGTCCCATTTCAGGATTATATGTCCTTGTCGATTTAAATAAGATGGAAGTCATCAAGATTGTGGACAAAGGTGTCATACCATTTCCGCCGCTTGATGGAAATTATACACCCGATCAAGTAGGTGACATGAGGCAGGATGTTAAGCCTTTGGAAATAGTTCAGCCAAAAGGACCAAGTTTCACGACGGAAGGACATGTGATCGATTGGCAAAAATGGAATATTCGCTTTGGTTTCAACTCCCGTGAGGGTCTTGTCCTTCATACGGTCAGTTACAATGATGATGGAGTGCAGCGGCCAATCCTGTATAGAGCTTCTTTATCCGAGATGGTGGTGCCTTACGGTGATCCGACTGATCCGGTTAACAGGAACAATGCTTTTGATGCAGGGGAATACGGAATTGGCATGTTGGCGAATTCACTTGAACTTGGGTGTGACTGCCTAGGTGAGATCAAGTATTTTGACGCGAACCTGGTGGATAGTAAAGGGAATGTAATTCAAATTAAAAATGCAATTTGTCTGCATGAGGAGGATTTTGGAATTGGATGGAAACATACGGATTGGAGGACAGGTCATGTTGAAGTCCGCCGTTCAAGAAGATTGGTCTTATCAAGCATTTCTACAGTAGGAAATTACGAATACGGATTTTATTGGTATTTCTTTCAGGATGGGACGATACAGTTTGAAGTGAAATTGACAGGCATATTGCATACACAAGCCATCGAACCTGACCGGAAGCACCCGCATGGCAATCTGGTCGCACCTCAATTATTTGCTGCACATCACCAGCATTTCTTTAATATGAGGCTTGATATGATGGTTGATGGAATGAATAATTCAGTTTATGAAGTCAATACAAAAAGCATGGAAAAGGGACCGGACAACCCATATGGAAATGGTTTCTATCCGGTTTCTACTTTGCTTAAAAATGAATCCGAGGCTGTCCGGGACCTTGATTTGCGTACTGCGCGCTTCTGGAAGATCGTCAATCCCTCAAAAAAGAATAGATTGGGGGAACCGGTTGGTTATAAATTGTTTGCTGGGGAGAATTGTTTTCCGTTCGCCCATGATGATTCGCCTTTATTAAAACGGGCTGGATTTTTAAAACACCATTTTTGGGTGACGCCATTCGATCCTGATGAACAGTTTGCATCAGGGCGATACCCAAACCAACATGCAGGGGGAGAAGGATTGGAAGATTGGGTTAAAGCCGATCGCTCCATTGAAAATGAAGATGTTGTGGTCTGGTATAACATGGGCCACCATCATATAACACGACCTGAAGATTGGCCAGTCATGCCGACCGCTTATATTAGCTTCATTTTAAAACCGACGGGCTTTTTCAATCGGAATCCAGCTCTTGACGTGCCTCCATCAAAAGCAAAGAATTCAGCTTGCCAGGTGGACGGTCATACTTCCTGTCATTAAAATCAGTCGTTTCACTAACTATTGCTCGAAAAGGGGGAAACGAATCGAATGCTGCTGCTGACCAGTTTTATGATAGTCATGGCTTATACAATTTACTTTTCTAAAAAAGCCCATCTGAAAAAAGATCATATTGGTGTTGGCCTTGGTAAATGCATGGTCATGATGTTAAGCATGACGACAAGTTTAACCTTAAGTTTAATGCTGTCATTCCTGATGCCCGGCAAGCTGGCGGTTTTAACCGTTCTAGCCATCGCAATATGTGCAGTGGCAGGTTTCATCATCGGAAGGCCATTCGGTTTAACAGCGGTTATGGAGTCTCTGTATCAACTCTGATGGGGGCAATGATGGGAGCCATGCTTGGGGTCATGCTGCCTCTTGATTCACAAACTTTCATGCTCGTTTCGATGGATCTGATTTACCTTTGCAGTATATTCATTGTGACTTTTTATATAAAAAGAGCGGGTGTAAAAGAGAAAAAAAGTGGGAGGGGGTTTACTCCTTTCTTTCTGACCCTCTTGTTCTTCATCATCATAATCGTAACGTCTGCCGTTTGGGAACGTGATTATTTCAAGGTTGGTGGAGATTCGGAAATGGACATGCAACATCATCAACATGGCGGGTAGCTGTTGCAAGAATATCAACACAAAAAGGGCTGCAGCAGCAGCCCTTTTTGTGTTGAACACTTTTTGGGGGAATCACTTCATAAAATTACCAAGGGTCATTTCAAATAATGCGAACATATTAAAAGAATACAAAATGTAATATCCTGCTTAGTTTTGTACTTACATATATGGGGGTTGAAAATGGATATATTATTAGCTCTCTTGCCGGCATTATTCTGGGGAAGCATCGTTTTATTTAATGTGAAACTCGGGGGTGGACCCTATAGTCAAACACTAGGTACAACGATTGGCGCCTTGATTTTTTCAATTGGTGTTTATATTTTTGCCGATATTAAGCTGTCACTTTTGGTGTTTGGTGTCGGAGTCGTATCTGGATTGTTTTGGGCCGTTGGACAAGCTAATCAGCTTAAGAGCATTGATTTAATGGGAGTTTCTAAAACGATGCCGATTTCAACAGGATTACAGCTCATTTCAACCACTTTATTCGGGGTCATAGTTTTTAACGAATGGTCTACAATGAAAGCGATTATTTTAGGCGTTTTGGCATTGATCTTCATTATTATAGGAATCATCTTGACCTCCTTGGAAGATAAAGAATCGAAAGAGGGCAAGTCGGGAAACTTGAAGAAAGGAATTGTTATTCTCCTCATCTCGACATTCGGTTATTTGGTTTATGTGGTCGTGGCCCGTCTTTTTGATGTTGATGGATGGTCAGCGTTGTTCCCTCAAGCGATCGGGATGGTGATAGGCGGTCTGTTATTGACTTTTAAACATAAACCATTTAACAAATATACGATTCGCAATATCATTCCGGGATTGATATGGGCTGCAGGGAACATGTTTTTATTCATTTCCCAGCCACGTGTGGGAGTGGCCACTAGTTTTTCACTTTCGCAGATGGGCATAGTCATCTCAACTCTTGGCGGGATTTTCATTTTACGTGAAAAGAAAACGAAGCGCCAACTAATTGGAATCGTAATTGGGATTATCTTGATCATCATAGCTGGGATTATGCTGGGATTGGCAAAAAGTTAATTGGAGGGTGATTACATGTATACAGATTTAGAAGGTAAGGTCGTGGTCATAACCGGATCATCCACTGGTTTAGGAAAAGCGATGGCCATTCGCTTTGCTAAGGAAAAGGCAAAGGTCGTGGTTAATTATCGCACTAAATCAGAGGAAGCGGATAGTGTAATGGAAGAAATCAAAACAAATGGCGGGGAAGCCATTGCAGTAAAAGGCGATGTCACCGTTGAAGAAGATGTTATTAACCTTGTTCAATCAGCGATAAAGAATTTCGGGAAACTCGATATATTCATCAATAATGCAGGGATTGAAAATCCGGTTCCATCTCACGAGATGCCGTTAAGCGACTGGAATAGGGTAATCGATACTAACTTAACGGGGAATTTCTTAGGCTGCCGCGAAGCTATCAAGTATTTTGTCGAGAACGATATTAAAGGGAATGTAATTAACATGTCCAGTGTACATGAGATGATTCCCTGGCCTTTATTCGTTCACTATGCAGCTAGCAAGGGCGGGGTGAAGCTGCTTACGGAAACTCTGGCTCTTGAATATGCACCAAAAGGGATCCGCGTGAACAGCATTGGTCCCGGAGCCATCGCCACGCCAATAAATGCCGACAAGCTTGAAGATCCCGAAAAGAAAAAGGACCTTGAAAGCATGATTCCGATGGGGTATATCGGAAAGCCTGAAGAAATTGCCGCGGTTGCTGCATGGCTGGCATCTTCAGAGTCCAGCTATGTAACGGGCATCACTTTATTCGCTGACGGAGGAATGACAAAATACCCTTCATTCCAAGCGGGTAGAGGATGAGGTTTGATTAATTCCTCTTAAATGATGCAACAAGAATCCCAGCAGGATCAAGCCTGCTGGGATTCTTGTGTAAAGCATTAACGAGTATGATGATTATACCAGCTAATGAAATTATCGACGACCGTATCGATAAACTGGACAGTCGACTCATGTATAAGGCTGCCTTCGTTATCGATTTTGTCATGCACTGCACCAACATATACTTCATTCCCAGGAAGGAGTGGGGAGGAGATACCTATTGCGAATAAGATTTCACGCAAATGCAATTGAGCTTTTACCGTCCCTAATTGCCCCATTGACGCACCCATGATCCATGATGGTTTGCCGATCAAGACTTTATCGACACGTGATAACCAATCAATTGCATTGCCCAATACACCTGGAATCGTCCCGTTGTATTCAGGTGTTACCCACAAGACTGCATCTGCTTCGGCCACTTTGCTTTTAAATTCTTTTACAACCAATGGAGGATCATTTTCAATATCTTGATCATAAAAAGGTAAATCCCGAATGTTCAAGATTTCGAGATCAAATCGATCTTGATATCTAGTTTGAATATATTTGGCAAGCTTAAGGTTGTATGACTCTTTACGGATACTTCCCACTATGGCAACAACTTTCATCTCCAATACCTCCAATGATTTTATAATGGATAATCATGTAAATGTTCCACTTACCTATTATAATAGGAATGTAATTGAAAGGGAAAAAGGATGCTTGGAAAATAATCATTCGGCGGATGGCCCTTCAATCACACCACGATGAAAATGCTTTTCCATGACATAGCCAAAAAAGGAGGCAAGCATTTGTTGAAACAGCATGCCAAGTACAACGGGTACCGCAACGGTAGCAGGGAAATAGGTGGTTGCAAGAACGGCTCCAGCACTGATGTTTCGCATACCGCCTGTAAATGTCAAGGTGATGATATCCGCCTTTTCCCATCTTAAACATGCACCGACCATCCAAGAAAGGGCATAACCTGAAGCGGCTATGAACAAAACCAAGAAGGCCATGATCATTATTTTCTTATCGAAATGGGTTAAGTAAGGCGCAATTTTTGAACTGTTCAATATGACTACGATTCCAACGCTTATCTTGGAGAATGGAGCTAATCGGGGAGATAGTGTATTTTGTATCTTTCCTTTTGTAGCCTGATTCAAGAACATGGCAAGCATGGAGGGAAGAACGACCATTCCGATTAATCCTTTCACTATCGACCCCAAATCCATTTCGATCGAACCGCCTCCGAAAAGGGAAATACTGTATGGGACGATGAATGGCGAGAGTAGGGTGTCGATTAAGATGATGGTTAGGGCAAGTATGGCATTACCCTTATAAATGGATACCCAGATCATACTGGTGACACCGGTTGGAATCACTACAGCGAGGACTAGGCCGGTAATTGTGAAAGCATCACCATGAAACACTAAATGACCGAGGCCAAAAGCCCAAATTGGCATAAGCATATGAAGGATGATCAATACGATGAAAACGGGTAAAGGGTGGGTGACTGCCTGTTGCAGGGATTTAAAGTTAGAGCCTAAACTCCCGGAAAATGTAATGAAGGCAAATATCCATGGAACAAGAAAGGTATAATCCATTAGATGTTCGGACAATAATACCCCAATAATCACGCTTATCGGCGTGATGAGAGGCATGACTTTATCGAGTTGTTCATTTATTGTTTTCAGCATCATTCATCCACTTCCTCATCCATTCTATTAAGTAAGTTTACCATATTCCAAAACATATAATTTGTAAGACAAGAATTTTGTCAATTTATTTTTTGGAAATGGTGAAATGCATTTAATGTAAGACTATATAAAATTGGCCAAGTGGGATGCTAATATATCCATTCTTTTTGTGTTCTCTATTACTTTCACTGCTATAAAACAAAAAGGGTTGCAAGCTTTCCCTGATGGATGGTTTTATAAGGAGGTTTTTAGGCAGGATTGTTCGATGCAGCGTTGTATATTCAATGAAAAATAGTTTAAAGTAGAGGAGAGAGGTGAATGAAATGTCAGAAAAGGTTTCCAGTATAATGTGGTTTAGTCTTGCAGTACAAGCCCTGCTTGTTCTTGCTGATCATGATGGATTATGCAATAGTAATAAATTGGCCGTTAAGCTTGATTCGGAGTCAGGTTTTCTTAGAAAAATATTAAGTAATTTAGTGAAGGCAGGGCTGATTCAAGCGAAGGAAGGAAGAGATGGGGGATATTCACTTGCCAAAAATCCCGAACAAATCATTCTTGCAGATATATACTCTGCAATTAAATCCGAACCTTTTTCAAAAGGCTTTCTTGATGTGAATGCTAAAAAATGCTTTCAACCATCTTCCCGCGAAGCTTTATGCGGCTTGAAAAACGAGATGGAGAGCTGGATTATACAAGGCTTGGAACAAAAGACGATTGCTGATTTACTATCAAAATCTTAATGTGAAAAACGAAACTGACAAGGTTTCGTTTTTCTTAAACTGTATTTGACAAAAGAACAGTATGCGTTATATACTGTTCCTGTAATAATTACAGTTAAATGGAGGTCATTATCAATGACAAAAAATATAATGAGTAAAGAAGAGTACCTGAATAAAGCGAAAGAATTGAATGTACCGCTTGAAAAGCCGAAAGTCCTTAATGATACGGATTTCATTACGGTAGCAAAAGAACGGAGATCTGTTCGCCAGTACGATGCTGAATACGTGATGACTGAAGAGGAAATTCGTGAAATCCTGGAGATTGCGATTCAAGCGCCGTCTTCTTCCAACTTACAGCCATGGAGATTCCTTGTGATTCAAGATAAGCAAACCCAACAAGAATTGCTACCCATCGCAAATAACCAACAACAAATCGTCGATGCATCTGCTGTCATTGCCGTTTTAGCTGATATAGAAGGTTACAAAAATGCAGAACGGATTTATGGTGAATTGGTCAATAAAGGGATCATGAAGAATGAAATCAAAGAGCCATATGTAGCCTCTATTCTGCATAATTACGGCAACTTTTCCGCTGAGAAGGCTTTAAGCGTAGCCATGATTGACGGTGGCTTGGTTTCCATGCAGATCATGTTGGCTGCAAAAGCAAAAGGATACGATACAGTCCCAATGGGAGGGTTCGATGAAGCCAAATTTGTGGATGCGTTCAATGTACCGGAAAACTTCAAACCTGTCATGTTGATTTCCCTTGGAAAAGGAACTAAAGCAGGATTTGAAAAAGTCCGTTTGCCACTCGATACTATATTGACTTGGAATAAATTCTAAGGAACAAACTAAGAAAGAGGATAGCTAAAATCGCTATCCTTTTTCTCATGGTTTGAGATTGGCTCTGAAAAATCATTTATTCTCGCGAGCGATAAATGAATGTGTTACAATTTTTCCAGATATTTCTTTGAAATGTCTCCTCTAAAAATCACCGACCGGCAAATTAAGCTAATGAATTCCTTTTGGCGCTGCTAGCCAAAATACAGCAATTATCGTGGGTTTAGCCGTTGACAATGGATGGGAGGGAGTCCGTATGAAGAATATGAAAAGTGAAGTGTTCTCGTGGTTGAAAGCTATCTTATTCGCTTTAATGATCGTGTTCATTTGCCAACAGTTTTTATTTACGCCAGTCACGGTAAAAGGTGAATCAATGGAGCCGACTTATGAAAATGATGACCGGATCGTGGTAGCTAAAATCGGAAAGCCGGAGCGCTTCGATATGGTCGTATTTTATGCTCCGGACGCGGAAGAGAATTATATAAAAAGGGTGATCGGATTACCAGGGGACAGCGTCGAAATGAAAGATGATGTCTTATATATCAATGGGAAAAAGTATAAAGAACCATATTTGAATACAAAAAAAGGAGAAATTCCACCTGAAGAGAATCTGACGGAGAATTTCACCCTAAGTGATTTACTCGGGAAATCCAAGGTACCTGTCGGTCATTTATTTGTCATGGGGGATAATCGAAGGAATAGTTGGGATGGAAGAAGATTTGGTTTTATTTCTGAAAAATCACTTGTGGGCAAAGTGAAATTTCGTATCTACCCTTTAAATGAAATGGGAGTGCCGAAGTAAAAGGATTACAGCGAATTCAAGTGAAAGCCTAGATGATAATGATATGGACTAAGTTGTATTTATAGCAGATGATGGATAAGAACCTTTTCCTATTGGTAAGGTTTTTATTTTGGATTGTGGGGGATTAATATGAAGAATGGTTTATCTGCCATTTCCATCCCGATGCTGGATGAAGAAATGGGACGTCAGGTTAAAGGACATGTCGATTCGCTGACGGTTCCTCAAGGAAGCTTAGGACGGCTTGAAGAATGGATAATTGAACTGGCCAAGATGACAGGGGAGGCATTTCCGGACATTTCGAAACCGGGGGTGATCGTGTTTGCAGCCGACCATGGAATTACGGAAGAAGGGGTTTCTGCGTATCCAAAAGAAGTGACGGAACAAATGGCACTTAATTTCCTGAATGACGGTGCTGCCATCAATGTATTAAGCCGTGCGATAGATGCTTACTTGGACATTGTCGATATAGGGATCGATGCAGATATCGAAGCACCGGGGTTAACTTCCAGAAAAGTCCGTAATGGAACTAGAAACTTTTATAAGGAAGAAGCTATGACAAAGGAAGAAGTAAATCAAGCACTTGACATTGGATATGACCGTGCAGAGAAAATGATTGCCCGTGGTGTGAACTGCCTGATTCTTGGTGAAATGGGAATCGGAAATACGACATCCAGTACCGCCATCATCTCCATCATAAGCGGGAAAAGCGTCGAATCACTAGTGGGGCAGGGAACAGGATTGAAGTCAGAAGGCATTTTACATAAGAGAAGAATAATTGAAGAAGCGATTTCATTAAGAAATCCTAATCCTGATGATCCAATCAACATTTTGATGAATATCGGTGGATTCGAAATTGCAGGTATGGCAGGGGCCATGCTTGCTGCAGCGAATAACCGTATCCCCATTCTTGTTGATGGTTTCATAACAACAACGGCTGCTGTATTGGCAAACCTGATTTCCGGACGTGCAGCCGATTATATGTTTGTTGGACATCGATCTGCAGAACCTGGTCATAGAGCGGCCATAGAACTGCTTGGCAAGGAACCGATCCTCGACCTGGGAATGAGAATCGGGGAAGGAACAGGGGCTGCCCTGTCATACCCCATTCTCAAGGCAGCGACATTGGTCATTAAAGAAATGGCAACATTTGAATCTGCTGGCGTGTCAAATAAGTAAGGAAAAGGAGACCTCGATACGCTGGTCTCCTTTTTATACAGGTAAAAAAAGTGGATACTGCATTGGAACATTCTTCCATCCCCCTGTTATTTAATGGGCAGATGATCTTTATATTTCTTCATTTTCCTGACGACGGAAGGCTGGCTGATACCTAAGAATTTAGCCATTTCATATGTGGACTTGCATTGTTTACTCGCTTTCATCATCATCCATTTTTCGACTTGTTCGAGGGCGGTATTGAGATCACTATCATCAACCATCATATTGTCGATCATTAGGGTATCATCTATTTTCTCCAAAGATTCTTGTCCATGAAAATGGGAGGGGAGAAAGCCTGGGAAAATGATGGAGTCTTCCGAGGTCAAAATGAGCCGTTCAATCAGGTTTTCCAATTCACGCACGTTTCCTGACCATTTATGCTGAATCAGTATTTCGTAAGTGGAAGGGTGCAATTTCTTATCCGACTTGTATTTCTTATTGATGATTTCGAGATTATGATTGATTAAGATGGCAATGTCTTCTTTTCTTTCGCGTAACGGCGGTATTTGGATGGGAATCACATTTAAGCGATAATACAAATCGAGCCTGAATGTTCCCTTCTCCACCATATCCTCAAGGTTTTGATTGGTTGCCGTCACAAGCCGGAAATCAATCTTATGCTCTTTTTTCCCTCCCACTCTTTTAAAGGTCTTCTCTTGCAGGACATTTAATAACTTCACTTGCATATCGAGGGGAAGCTCCCCGATTTCATCCAGAAATAAGGTTCCGTTATCTGCTTGTTCGATCAGCCCTTGCTTCCCCTGCTTCTGCGCTCCGGTGAAGGATCCCGCTTCATATCCAAACATTTCCGATTCAAAGAGACTTTCTGGGATGGTACTGCAGTTGACTTCGATGAATGGCTCTTTGCTGCGGTAACTCTGGTTGTGCAGCCGGCGGGCGAATACGCTCTTTCCCACACCGGATTCCCCAAGAAGCATGACTGTCGCATCCGTTTTGGAAACACGGTGTATCGTTTTGGCGATTTGCCGCATTTCCTTGCTGCGATAGATCAACTCCTCCTGTTCCCTAAGTTCCTCGACCTCCGATTGGTATTCTTGAATCTTTTTCTCCAATTGACCGTACTGATCCTGGAGGTTCCTGATTTCAGTTTGATCTTGGGCATAGCTGACGACTCGAATCAATTCACCATCATCATCAAAGATGGGATAGGCAGTCGACATGACGATTTTTCCCGTCTTCGTTTGCTGCATGATCTGGATAGGCGTTTTCTCTTTCAATACCATGGCGGAAATCGAAGGTGAAAGGATTCCTTCCGTTTCGAGCTGGTAAACGGATTTTCCAAGGTAATGTTCCGGTTCGATTCCATATATCCACCAATGGTTAGGATTCGTGAATAAAATGAATCCTTTTTCATCGGTCACGGTAATATTATTATTGGATGTGTTGATAATGCATTCCAAAACTCTTTTGACGTTGTTATCACTCATCATTTTCCCCCTTATCCACTGTGCCGGTGATTCAAATATAAATCAAAAACAGAAGCGAAATCAAGAATTTTCAGATATTTCGATTTGGAATTGAATCATTTTTTATAAGAATCATGCCTGGGATAGTCTCACTCATTTCATTCATCAAAGCTAAAACTAGAGTAATAGAGACGCCACCCACATTAAAGTAGATGGATACTTATACGGTTAACCTACTTATGTTTGGGTATAAATAAAGTAGAGAGTAATCGATTGAAGGAGTGATTGACTTGGCTGAAAACACAACCTTGGGACAATATTTATACGACTGCTTAAAAGCAGAAGGCATTACAGAGATTTTTGGTGTGCCCGGAGACTATAATTTCTCATTGCTAGATACTTTGGAAGATTACGATGGGATTGAGTTTATTAATGGACGAAATGAACTTAATGCTGGATACGCAGCGGACGCATATGCCCGGGTGAAGGGCATGTCGGCACTGATAACCACCTTTGGTGTCGGTGAAATGAGCGCATGTAATGCAATCGCTGGAGCGTACAGTGAAAATGTGCCGCTCATCCATATTGTCGGCTCGCCAAAGACCATGATGCAACAGGAAAAGGAGCTTGCCCACCATACGTTAATGGATGGAGATTTTGATGTTTTCCGTAAGGTTTATGAGCATATTACCGGTTATACAGCAATACTTACACCAGAAAACGCAGCTAGGGAGATACCGGCTGCAATCCAAATCGCGAAAGAAAAGAAAAAGCCCGTTTATTTGGTGGTGGCTATCGATCTCGTTGAAAAACCATTGCTTTCTCACGGTAAGACATCAGAAAACATGACCAAAACGAATGTCGATGCTTTGCAGTCTGCAGTGAAGCATATAAAAGGCATGTTAGAACATGTAAATAAAGCCGTTCTGCTTGTCGACGTGAAAACACTTCGTTATAACTTGCAGAAACCCGTACTGCAGCTCGCTGAGAGGTTAAATGTTCCAGTTGCTTCATTGATGCAGGGGAAAAGCGGGTTTGATGAGAGTCATCCCCAGTATATTGGTGTATACGGCGGAGCTTTCGGAAGTAAGGATGTAACTGAGACTGTTGAAGAAGCGGATTTGATCATAGCCGTTGGTGCTGTTTGGTCAGACGTCAATACTTCCAAAGGTACAGCAAAGCTTAACCCGTTGAAAATGGTGGAAATACAGCCTGACACATTAAAAGTGGGGGAAGCCAGTTATATGAATGTCAAGGCGGAGGAAATACTAAATGCGCTCCAGGACATTGGCTACCGTCAGAACGAATCTGTCGGAAACATCTCGTTTCCGTATGACACAATGGTGGAAGACCCGTCAGCACCACTGAAAGCGACTTCCTATTATCCTCGAATTCAGCAAATGTTGAAGGAGAATGATATTGTGGTCACGGAAACAGGAACATTCTCTTATGGCATGTCACAGGTCAGATTGCCGAAAGGGGCGACCTACATAGCCCAGGGAGGCTGGCAAAGCATTGGTTATGCGACGCCCGCAGCTTTCGGTGCTTGTATAGCGGATAGAAACCGGCGTGTTCTTTTGTTTACCGGGGACGGATCGATACAGCTGACAGCACAGGAAATAAGCTCGATGCTGGAGAACGGCTGTAAGCCCATCGTGTTTATCCTCAACAATAGCGGCTATACGATAGAAAAATTCTTAAACGTAAAAGTCGATATAGAAAAACAGAAATACAACGAGATACCAGAGTGGAATTATACAAAACTGGCTGAAGCATTTGGTCAAGAGGCATTCACAGCAAGAGTCGAGACGAATGGTGAACTGGATGAAGCCATTACAAATGCCCAAGATATGAACGCCGATAAACTTTGCCTTATAGAACTGGTCGTGAAAGATCAAATGGATGCACCGGATTATTTGAAAAAAATACGGCAGTACCTTGAAGAGCAAGAGAAACTAAAGTAATTCCATGTTCGAAATGCACTCACCCCTGATTAAACACTAGAATATACTTTAATGTTTTGTTTAGAAACCTCACTAGATTGAAGAATTATGAAATACTCCTGCCGAATAACTGGCTAGCCGAGACATCACAGGCGCTTGCTTTGAGGTGGCTTGGCAGAAAGCCGGCGGAAAGGGAGCGGATTTCTGGAATCGACTGAAATGTTTTTGAAAGAAAAAAGCTCAGGCAAACTTACTCTTCCTATTAGTATACTTTCTGAAAAGGTCTTCTGTGATGAAGGCCTTTTTTTTGTTGGAAATTATATCTGGACGGCCCGATCAAGGACAAGAATGCAAGTTGAAAAAGTAAACAGGATATATCCAGAACGACAATACCAATATTGGTAACTGTCATTTCAAAATTGAAACCAAGAATTTAAAAACTAAGAGTATTATGAAAATATCATGAAGTAATAGGAAAAATATTTTTCCTTAGCAGAGAAAACCATTCTTTCCCGGCTAGCAATCTGTAGAGAAGGAGATCCAAAAAATGCGTAAAAATGTATCATTAGCGCGGTTAATAGAGTCGAATAAAGAAAATCTCAACAATAATCAGATGTTCATAGATCTTATAGAAGAAAAAGTCCATAGAAAGCAAGTTGAAATGCAGGAAAGACATCTAACAAAACAGGCAGGTGAGGGAAATGTTATTAAGAAAGGCTTGGTTATTGCAACAAATGATAACCTATGATAGAAAAAAGAAGGATGAAATAGGCCAACGAATGGAATTATCAAGCTTTGAAGGAGTCCATATCAGTAATCAACTGAATTATGCGATTGTGGAAATGCAAAGGTTAATACGCGAGTGAGGATGGAAGCTGCTTCTGTAGCATACATCAAAATTATATTTTTATTGCTCTTTGACATATCAAATCACCTCTGCCATATCACACGACAATACGAGTAAGTGTGGTGAAAATATTTGCAATCAATTAGTGCTTTTATTCCTTTAACTATGATAATTGTTGTAGCAATTTTTATAGGGATCATAATAAGTTTGCTAAAAAAATAGAAAATAGTTAGAGACTTAGGTTCTAAAAAGAGAATTAGTCTATAAGGAAAAACAGCATATCAACTTGATGTGCTGTTTTTCCTTATATTAGGGAATAATAACAAATAACATAATTATCTGGATTTTACTAGTCTGACAAGTTTTTAATTCCAGTACATTAATAAATGATACAGACAAATAAAAAAGCCATTCCCATATTAAAAGGTTGCACCTTTAACGGAAATGACTTTCACCCTGTTTCACAACTTTAAACAGACGGGAACAGGTAAAATAACAAATGGGGTGGAGTATTCAAAAGCAGGCCTTTTGCTTTTGTTTTTTGGAAAGAAAGAACAGTCATACTAATGAATATATGACCGATTTTTATCCAAAGGAAGGGGAGAAGGGGTATAAGCCCTACCACCAGTTGGCGGCTATTTTACATTATGATACGCAAAAAAGCGTGTATGATATTTTATCAAGCCACGCTTTTTTGCTCTTTATCGTTTACTGTCATCATCATTTAGTTAAGAACTCGGACCGCCTTCACAAAGCTAGGTCCCCAGTAGGAATTGTTAATGTTAGCGTAGGAAACACCTTTAGATGTCGAAGCATTCAGCATTTGGCCGTTACCGGCATAAATTCCTACATGATTGATTACTCCATCATTATTGGTATCGAAAAATACTAAATCCCCTTTTTGCAGGGCTTTCGAGGATACAGCTGTACCAACGTGTGATTGGGCCACTGAATTTCGAGGCAAGGAAATACCTGCACTTTGGAATGCCCTTAATGTGAAAGAAGAGCAATCAAATACGTCAGTGCGTGAAGTGCTCGCACCGTAAACATACTTGGCTCCCATGTATTTGGCGCCAGCTGCCAAAACTTGATCTACTTTGGTGGATTTGGACGGTTTATTACTTGCAGATGCAGATGCAGATGCCGAGGCCTTCCCTGAAACACGGATGGTTTGGCCGATACGAATACGATCTGAATTAGAAATATTAGGGTTTATTTTAAGTAAGGCACTAAGGGAAAGGTTATATCTTTTAGCGATTGTTGATAAGGAATCCCCTAATTTAACGACATAAACGTCTGTTGTATTTTTACTTTTATCCGGATTGCTGGTAATGGCATTAACCTTCAAGACCTGGCCGGGAAAAATGAGAGTGCTAGTCAAATGGTTTATAGACTTTAATTGTTGGACAGTCATATTATTGACTCTGGCAATTTTGCCCAGTGTATCGCCGGATTTGACTTTATATGTAGCATTTGAACTGTTTTTAGCCGTAGAGCTGGATCCAGAGGCTTGTCCGGAAACCCGGATGGTTTGGCCAATATATATCCGGTCCGAATTAGAAATATTAGGGTTTAATTTAAGCAGGGCACTAACGGATACATTATATTTATTGGCAATTTTAGATAAAGAATCCCCAAGTTTAACCACATATTTTTCGGTTTTATCTTTACTTTTATCTGTACGGTTGTTAAGAGTATTAAATTTCAAGACTTGGCCGGGAAAAATAAGGTTACTAGTCAAATGGTTTTGAGATTTTAAGTGCTGGACAGTTGTATTATTGGCTTTAGAGATTTTATCTAGGGTGTCCCCTGATTTAACTTGATAAGAACCAGCATAAGCAGAAGTGCCGGCGATTAGGGTACCTATAATGGTCCCCGCAAGAATGAAAGAGTTTTTAGAATTGTTCATTTAGGAAAGTTCCTCCTGATGTGGTAAAAAAATATCTAGCATTTATATTATAAAGGTATGGAATATAAAAAACATGGCCCATATCAATAAAATTCAACTTTTTCATCATTTTTCGGGTTATTCTGTTACAGGAAAATGGGAGTCTGGTACATTGGGTGGGTTCATTGGAGTATAAGGGGACCAAATCTTGGAATTTTGCATAAATGGATAGCTAGTAAACTCAAAAGAGCATTTCGTATAATGGAAGTTTGAGTTACGGTAATTAAAAGAAAGGTAAGAATAATAAATCCTTACCTTTCCGTGATTAATTTTTTAATTTTGTACGTAGGGGGCATCAGGCTCACGATTTTACTATGTGATGAAACTTTGAGTAGGGGAATGGTTTTCTTGAATGGCTAATTAAATATGGATTTCATACTAACATTTAGATATTATTACCGGGGTAATTGGCTGGAAACCTAAAGCTTTCATTCACTACTTTTTGATATATCGGAATGCTTACGGACATAGTTAAATCCCCTCAAAGTTGTGTAACATCCACAGAGTTTATACAGTTCACTTAGAGGGGGTAACATCACGGAGACTATTTTGGTCCCCTGTTTTTAATTAAGTTCTTACGGGATATATATGGATTGTCGGTAACCCAGAATCGCCAAGGGTAATCTTTTGCTTCCCCGGAGTTGTCGATTCCGACGCGGGGACCGCTGGATATGTGGCCAGGCTTTTTTCCTGCAGCCAGATAAAGCGGAGGGGCCGTAAAAGATCGACCATAATCATCCATGGTGATGCCTAGTGCCTTTGTTAGCTTCCCTGGTCCATCGGTCCATTTACGAATATCGGCAATTCCGCGTCTTTCCTGCATTAACTCGAGACCTGAATACGGTTCAATCGCGCGAATTAAAATGGCTTCCGGATTTTCAGGTCCGCCGCTTACGACATTAACCAGTGTATGTGTGTGCATGACGTATGTATAGATCAAACCGGAATTTCCGAACATCACTTCCGTCCGTTTTGTCCGTCTATTTCCAAAACTATGTGCGGCCCTGTCCCCAGGTCCAATATAGGCCTCTGTTTCAACAATGAATCCAGAAGCGGTTCCATCCGCTGTTTCTTTTACGATCAGGCAGCCAAGAAGGGATTTTGCCAGTTCAAGCGTGGGCTGCTGATAAAAATCTGCAGGCAAAATTGAATCGTTTATCTTGTTCATAGTATCACCCCATTTAGTCTCATATAGGTAAAATTCCCTTATCAATGAAAAAGAAACATAGGATTGAAGGGATGAAAAAGGCCGGCTGATTATATCAGCCGGTCCCAAGCATATTTTAGCCTAATTCTTTTTCCGTTTCTTGATCTCTTTTGATTCGGCCCGAACCCACGGAAAGTGCCACTAATATCCCTGCGGAAACAAAAAAGATACCGGTGATGAAAACACTGGAGAATGCATCGATCCAAGCATTTTCTATCGTTTTTACAAGGACATTGCTGACTTCTGCGGGCATTTTAAGGTTTTCAGGATAAAGCATGATGTTGAATAACGTATCCGTTTTATCGGCTAATGCTTTCAGTGCTTCATGCAATATAGGGTCCTTTTGACTTACGACCGCATCATCCATATTTTGCTGGAGATTGTGATTCATGACAGCATTCAAAATCGTGATGCCCATCGTTCCACCTATTGATCGGAAGAAAGTTGAAGCCGCTGTAACCGACCCGAGCTGCGATTTTGGAAATTCGTTTTGAACGGCAATCATCAATGTCGGCATGACAAGCCCCATACCTATCCCAAGGATGGCCATGAATGAGTACGCAGTGAATATAGTCGTACTGCCGTCCATCGTACTCATTAGGAAAAAGCCAAGTGTCGCAAAGGCCATTCCAAAGGTAAGCACGGTACGAAAACGGAATTTCAAAAGTAACCGCCCGCCAATGATGCTGGAAAGAATCATACCGATCATCATTGGAGTCATGGTCGATCCCGCTTTTGTTGGTGAAACTCCCAAAACGCCTTGCATGAACAGCGGGACGAACATGATTGCCCCAAACATGCCAAGGCCAAGCAGAAATCCTAAAATATTCGTGGTGGAAAAAACTCTATTTTTAAAGAGGGATAAATCAAGGATCGGTTCGACCGCTCTTCTTTCAAAAATGATGAATAGGACAATGAAGACAATGGTGCTGCCGAAAATCAAGATAGATTCCAGTGATAACCATTCAAATTTATCACCACCGAAGGTCAAGCCAAGCAATAACAGGACAATACCAGGAATCAAGGTGAAGATCCCTAGATAATCGATATTCACTTTCTCGGTTTTCCTTATCGCTTCATGTTTCAATCCTACATAAATCAAAATGGCCGATAGTAAGCCCGTCGGTACATTGATCAAAAAGATCCAATGCCAGCTGATATGGTCAACGATCAGGCCGCCCAGAAAAGGACCGATGACAGAACTTAATCCAAAAAGGGCTCCGAATACACCCTGCCATTTGGCTCTTTGTTCCGCAGAGAATATATCGCCGATGATTGTTTGGGATAAAGGCATGATCATTCCGCCGCCGATTCCCTGCAGACCTCTGTAGATGATCAATTGCTCCATCGAAGTGGCTGTGGCACATAAAAACGAACCGATCGTAAATATGATTGTGCCAAGCAGATAAAGGGAACGCCTGCCATATAAATCAGATAGCTTTCCAACAATGGGTACAACAGTCGTTGAGGCTATTAAATAGGCAGTCGTTACCCATGCAAAGATGGTGAAACCATTCAATTCCCCGATAATTGTCGGCATGGCCGTACCGACAATCGTCTGTTCCAATGAACTGAAAAACATTCCTATGATCAATCCTGTTAAGACAAGCCTGGTATTGACCGCTTTTTTTTCCATTTGCATAGCATTTCTCCATTTCTATAACTGTATTTCTTATTCGTTTGTGACTAATAGGTCAAAATTATAAATCTCTAATGACCAATTAGTCAACGTTTTTTTTTTGCAAAAGAATTCAATTACATGACTATATTGCGTAAGGTGGATATAAAGATTCATCCATATCACTATAAGTAATTCGATCAGAAACCACCAAATCCTTCCTGATTAATATCTCCAACGTGTTTCCATTTATCATATTCGATATAATAAGGTGGAACATAGATGAACTTATGATTGGAAGTGTAAGATATGAATAAAAAAATCGGGTTTATTGGATGCGGCAAAATGGGTGAGGCAATGCTTGAGGGCATGCTGCTTGCAGAGGTCATTTCACCTGAAGGAATCATGGTCAGTACTGCGAGTGCGGAGACCAAAACTAAAATCACCACGAAATATAACGTTAGAGGTACTTTGGATAATAAAGAGGTTGCCGGTTTTGCCGATTTTCTCTTTCTGGGGATCCAACCTGCCATGCATAAGCAAGTACTTGAAGAAGTGAAGAATCATGTTAAAGAAGACGCCGTTATCATTACTATGGCAGCAGGGATCACTGTATCTCTAGTTGAGAAAAGCTTCGAAAAAAGAGTGAAGGTTGTCCGGACGATGCCAAACACTCCTTCGCTTGTCGGTGAAGGCATGACTGCCATGTGCATCAATGATGAAATTACCGATGCTGATATAGAGGGTGTGACTGCACTGCTGAATAGTTTCGGTAAAACGGAAATCCTGCATGAAGATTTGATGGACGCAGTTCCGGCCATCAGCGGTTCGTCGCCTGCTTATGTTTATATGTTCATCGAGGCGCTGGCTGATGGAGGGGTCCGTGATGGCATTCCACGAAAACAAGCATACCGAATGGCAGCACAAGCTGTAATGGGAGCTGCTAAAATGGTACTGGAAACGGAAAGGCATCCTGCTGCTTTAAAGGATGATGTCTGCACGCCGGGCGGATCAACGATATCTGCGGTGGCGTCTTTAGAAGAGAATCAGCTAAGATCCAGCATTCTGCAAGCAATGAAGGCCTGCACGGATAAAACGAAAGGTTTCAGTAAATGAAGAAAGATGGATTGCCTATTAGCGGGCAATCTCATTCGTGAAATATTTTCAGAATGTTTGGAGAAAAGAGGGGGCTGCAATAATGAAAGGTTATATAGAAGAATTAAGGAAGATACTTTCGGAAGAACAAGTAACTGTGAATGAAACTTTATTGGAACAGCACAGCCATGATGAATCATATCACACCCCGCATTTACCGGATATGGTCATATATCCAAGGAATACTGCAGAAGTAAGCAAAGTCATGCGTTATGCGAATGAGCATGAAATACCAGTCATTCCTTTTGGGTTAGGATCAAGTTTGGAGGGGCATGTCGTTCCAGTCAAAGGGGGTATTTCCCTGGATTTGTCCTTGATGAATCAAATATTGGAAATCAGGGAAAATGATTTCCTTGTTAAGGTCCAACCGGGTGTGACAAGGACGCAACTTAATAAAGAAATAAAAAAATACGGTTTGTTCTTTTCCGTCGATCCTGGCGCCGATGCTACATTGGGTGGGATGGCAGCTACGAATGCAAGTGGGACGACCTCGGTTAAATATGGGATAATGCGCGATCAAGTCAGGGATTTGGAAGTGGTTTTAGCAAACGGTGAAGTGATTCATTCCGGAAGCTTAGCGACAAAATCATCTTCAGGCATTCATTTGAATGGCTTGTTTGTCGGCTCTGAAGGTACGCTGGGTGTATTTACTGAACTGACATTGAAGGTATATGGCATCCCTGAAGTCACAATGGCCGGAAGAGCCTCATTTCCAACCGTCGAACAGGCAGTATCTGCGGTTAATGGGATCATGCTTGCTGGAATCCCGATTGCACGAATTGAATTGGTGGATGCAGAGTCCATAAAAAAAGTTAATCAATTCATGGACAAATCCTATGATGTCCAACCAACTCTATTCCTCGAGTTTCATGGGAATTTTGCCGGACTGGAACAGGACGTCAAATTTGCCAAGGAAATCGTAAGTGATTTTGGCTGTGGAGATATCCAGTTTGAAACCGATTCAAAAGCACGGAACGCCTTATGGGAAGCGCGCCATAATCTCGCGTACGCTTTCATTCATAGTGCACCCGGAAAAAAGCTGATGGTGACCGACGTAAGTGTGCCCCTACATGAATTATCGAATGCCATACTGGATACAAGGAAGAAAGTCGAACAATCCAAAGTGGAGGGTGCGATTGTAGGACATGTAGGTGACGGGAATTATCACGTATTGTTCATGATTGATTTGAAAAATCCTGAAGAAGTTAAAGAAGCGAAGAGGTTAAATGAAGAAATCGTCGAATATGCTTTAACAAAAGGCGGTACATGTACGGGTGAACATGGGGTAGGACTTGGAAAATCGAAGTATCAGCGAAGGGAGCATGGAGCTGCTTATGAAGTGATGAAAACGATCAAACAGGCTTTGGATCCGAAAGGAATAATGAATCCTGGAAAGATTTTCATAGATTAAGAGGAATATTCTATTTTGTATGATTAGTAAGAACATCAACCGGGGAAAGGGCAGACTTGATCAAGAAGTGGCATATCTTATATCTCCGGAAAAATCGCCCGTCCGAGCAGATAATCCAACCCATATGAGGATAATTCGACCCTTGTGCGGAATATCCCGGCCTGATCCAGATATCATACGAAGAAGCTCAGCTTCATCGAGGCCCTCGTCCAAAAAAAATAAGACTCCAGACAAGATTCTGGAGTCTTATTTATATTAAGCGTTAATGTTATTCGGGTTTAAGGCGTTTTCAACACTTACGTAATTGTAGCCAAGGTCTGTGGCAACTGCTTCGAACGTGATTTCACCGTTCGCCACATTGACACCTTTTGCAAGAGCATCATTTTCAAGGATCGCTTTGATGGCACCTTTATTTGCAATTTGAAGAGCAAATGGTACTGTTACGTTAGTTAAAGCTACTGTAGAAGTTTGAGGCACTGCTCCTGGCATATTCGCCACTGCATAATGAACTACTCCATGTTTAACATAAGTAGGGTTATCATGTGTTGTTATGTGGTCGACCGTTTCAAAGATACCGCCTTGGTCGATTGCAACATCGACAATGACTGAACCTGCAGACATCGTTTTAACCATTTCTTCAGTAACGAGCTTAGAAGCTTTAGCACCTGGAATCAATACAGCACCGATTACTAAATCGGCATCTTTGACTGCTTCTGCAATGTTATAAGGGTTGGAGATGAGTGTAGTCAGTTCATTTCCGAAAATATCATCAAGCTGACGCAGGCGGTCAGGGCTTAAGTCAAGAATGGTAACATCTGCGCCTAAACCAATAGCGATTTTAGCAGCATTCGTTCCAACCATTCCTCCGCCGATTACAGCGACTTTACCGCGTTTAACTCCAGGAACTCCGCTTAAGAGTATTCCTTTACCGCCGTTATTTTTTTCAAGGAACTGAGCACCGATTTGTGCAGCCATGCGTCCTGCAACTTCACTCATTGGTGTCAATAATGGAAGTGTGCGGTTTACTGCAACCGTTTCATAAGCAATGGCCAAGACACCGCTTTCTTTTAGTGCCTGAGCTAGTGCCGGTTCTGCCGCAAGATGTAAATATGTGAAAAGGATTAAATCTTTTCTGAAATATTTATATTCAGATGAGATAGGTTCTTTTACTTTCATGATCATTTCTGTACTTGCCCAAACGCTAGCAGCGTCCTCGACTATAACAGCACCAGCTTCTTGATATGCTTCATTTGTGAAACTGCTTCCTAGACCTGCGTTCATTTCGATTAATACTTCATGTCCTGCATTGACTAATGCCACGACCCCAGCTGGAGTGATAGCTACACGATTTTCATTGTTTTTAATCTCTTTTGGAATTCCTATTCTCATCTTAATCCCTCCAATAATATGTTTTACTGTTTGTATCACAAGTATAGTTGGAAAAAGAAACAGTTAGTATGTGGAAATCAGAAAAATGAAAAAGGTGTATTTGTGGAATTCCACAAACGCAGTTTCAAAAAACATGGACTTGCCAGGATCAAGACCTTTTTAAAATGAAATCAATTCTTTGCAATAGGTTCTTGAATGCGCTCTAAAATCCTTCTTTTCTTGTAAAGCATGATTCCCGTATCGGCGATATCGGCAATCATCGAACGATTTGTAATGGCGCCAAATATTATTCCGGCAACGGGAACCATTTGCAAAAGCTTTTTCCAGCCAAACTGATCGCGGTATGTATAAACGACTTCTCGCCATCCTTGGAGTTCGGATGCTATTTCCCTTTTTGATTGGGAATCAGTCTGGTTCATTTTCGACAATTCATTTAATAGAGCCTTTTTGCCGACAACATCCGATGTTGTAAATTGCAGACATTTGACGATGAAAATACGTTCTTGGCGGTCTCTAGGATTGAAGCCATATGTGATGGCAATATCCTGAAGGGTTTTGATGGACATCCCGAGAAGAAGCGGGATGTCGATGGCCAAGGTGAAGATTCCGCCAATCCCGGTAGTGGCACCTTGAACCGTTGCCAATTTGCTGCCTGAAGTTTTAATATCCTGACTCACGCTATCCATGATATGGAGGGGGATGCTTGAAACATCTTCCAGGCCATTAATATTCAACTCGGGAACCTCAGCTTGCAGCTGACTTAGAATATGGGCTTCTTTCGTTAAATATTTTCCGCCATTCTGAATGTAGCTGCCGATTTCATCAAGCATGACACCCAATTTTTTCTGAATGAAATCCGGTGTCAACTTGTCCAATAGCTTGAAGGGGATGCGCCCAATCCGTTCCCAAAACCATAGTCCTTTCTGATCTTTCTCCCATTTTTCAATGATTGTTAATTCTTTTTCAAGTTCTTCTTTTGTTTCTAATTTCATATGATCAACCTTTCCACACTTCTTTTAGTATTCCATATCTGGAAATATATCATTAATTTTTTTTGAAAAATTCATCATATTGATTAAGTTTAATGTTAAGAAAGAGGGACATTTTTTGAATTGGGTCTTTTAATCGAATGTTTCCCACTTCAGAGATTCTTTTTAATCGGTAATTCAATGTATTTACATGGATATGAAGATTTTTTGAAGCTTCATTTGGGTTGCAGTCTTTCTCTAGATAGACGGTGAGTGTTTGCAGCAATTCCGTCTGGTTCTTCATATCGTATGCTTTAAGTTTAAGGATGGAAGGATGAACACGACGCTGTTTGTTGCTTGCGAGTGATCCAATCATTTGAAACATGCCAAGTTCTTCATAATGTAAAATGAGTGCCATGTCATCAGGGAATATATTCTTCATTTTTAGGGTGTATAGAGCTTCTTCGTAACTTGATTTAACATCCATTAAGTTCTTATACATATTGCCAGCCGTTCCAAGGATATGCTCAACACCGAAACGCCGTTTCATCTCCAGAATGAAAAAAGGAATGAACTCATAAATCGATGAAGTGAAAGAAGGGCTGTTTTCCTGGTTGGCTCCCGCGAAAAGAATGAGCTTGTTATGGTCAATGGCAAATAAGGAACTGTTCATCTTTTGAGTGGTCGTTAACATATATGAAATGTAGCGCTCCACTTCGCGATTGATCTCTTTAGGAAATTCGAATACCAATATGGAAAAAACCACTGGAACATGGATTGAGAATTTCTTGTAATTTTCAATTATTTCCGGTTCTTCTTGGTAGTGCCCGGTCAACATGCGCCAAAGGAACTCTTGATGACCTGCTTCTTTCCTTTTCTTTTTCAATTGCAATTGCTGTAACTGGTTCTTTGCCTCCTTGGCAGCGAATTGCAGAAATTTCATATCTTCTTCTGTGAAAGGTTCATTTACTTCCAAGGCCCAAATGAATCCAAGTACTTCATTATTTTTCCGGATGGAAACCGCAACCCTGTTACCGAGACCGACATCATTGATGGCCCCGATTTTAATGGGGGCATCTTCCTTTAATAACGCAGGGATGAAGCCATCTTTCCATAAACTGTTGATGACCTTTTCAGGGACACGTCTTCCGATTATGGTCATGATACGGGCCTGATCCGTAGTATCATCGTGAGTGCTATAAGCAAGTAAGCGGTGGTTACCGTCCTCGATTGTAATGGGGCAACCTAAAACAGAACTGATTCTATCGGCAAACTCCATCATATCTCCATAAAGGTCTTTAAAAATATCTCTATTTTTTTCGAATTCCTTCATTCTTATTTTGCCCCTCGCTAAAAAAATTCCTTCTCCTTGAATTTTAAACGATTTCCTATTGATAAGCATAGATAAATCCTTTGTAAAACAGAAAATCCCTACCGATGGAAACCGGAAGGGATTTTATTTTAGAATAAGAAGTTAATTAAAAGATAAATCAAACCAGCTAATGTTGCCGAAATGGGAATGGTAATGAACCAAGTGATGATCATCCTTTTTGCCGTTCCCCATTTTACGCCCTTGACACGATGCGCAGATCCAACACCAAGGATTGAAGACGAAATAACATGGGTTGTACTGACTGGCATGTGTATTACAGTCGCGCCGAAAATGATGAAGGCTCCGGTTAAATCGGCTGCAACACCATTGACCGGGCGGATTTTCATGATTTTGCCGCCAACGGTCTTAATGATTTTCCATCCGCCGACGGAAGTTCCAAGTCCCATTGCGAGCGCACAGGAGAACTGAACCCAGAAGGCGATATCGGTACTTGATGCATAACCATTTGCAATAAGGGCCATCGTGATGATACCCATCGCTTTTTGTGCGTCGTTCGTTCCGTGGGTATACGATTGAAGTGCTGCAGTAGCAATCTGTATAGTCCGGAATCTTTGGTTTGTTTTTGTCAGGTTATTGTTTTTAAATACAACTTTAAAGATGCTGTATACGATAAACCCGATTGCAAAAGCAATTAGCGGGGAGAAGATCAAAGCTTGAAGAATTTTCATGAATCCGCCCCAGTTAATTCCAGCGAATCCTGCTGCAGCAATGGCTGCACCAGCAATCGAACCAATCAATGCATGGGAGGAACTGCTTGGTATTCCGTAATACCACGTTAGAAGGTTCCATATGATAGCGGCAAGTAGAGCAGCCATTATTACATATGAACCATTCGGAAGCGTGAACGGATCCACGATATCCTTCGTTATGGTCTTCGCCACTCCAGTAAATGTCATGGCACCGACGAAATTCATGACGGCTGCCATGATGATGGCATGCCTAGGCTTCAAGGCCTTTGTTGAAACGGCAGTCGCTATTGCATTGGCTGTATCATGAAAACCATTGATGAAGTCAAATGCTAAAGCAAAGAAAACGATTAATATTGTTATAATTAATAAAGTATCCATTTATTGGGGTACTCCTTAGGCGTTTTTCATTATGATTGTTTCAAGTGTATTGGCCACCGCTTGACAGTGATCGGCAATCTCTTCAAGGCTTTCGTAAATTTCTTTATATTGAATGATCCTGATTGGGTCTTTTTCAACTGTAAACAAGTTTTTGATTGATTGACGTTGGATTCCGTCACAAACGGATTCAAGATCTTTAATTTTGATTGCATGTTCACGAATCATTGGTAATTTTTTAGTGGATAGTGTATCGACAGCATTTTCAATCTCATACGTACACTGTTTGATTGCATCCACAAACTTAAGCATATACTCATCTGCATTGACAATTGAGTACATTTCGAATAATGCCGCACAGTGTTCCAAACCGTCTATGACATCATCCATTCTCATGGTTAATTCAAGGATATCCTCCCGTTCGATAGGAGTGATGAAAGCATTGTTCAGCTCTTTGATCACATTATGAACCATTGAATCGCCTTTATGCTCATAGTCTTTCATGGTATCTGAAAATACTTTGAGATCGGAGATGTTCTTGAGTTTATAATCCGCGAAATAGTCAGCACCTTCTTTAAGGTTTTGAGCGATGTTAAAAAGCATTACCGCGAATTTGTCTTTTTTTGATTTAAAAGCCATGTTAAAGCCTCCCAATTAGTCATGCAAATTTACGCACTTTAGTCGTACGCTTAGTATTAACAAATTGATTGTAACGAATTCATGTAGTATCCGGGAAGGTTTTTCGACGAAAATTTACAAAATCTTAATAAAACTTTACATAAAAAAACAAGGAAAATTAAAAAAAGGGAAAAACCCTGCATTTATAAGGGGGATTTGTAAAAAAAAAGCCTTTCCGATAATGGAAAGGCAAAAGGTTTTATAAAAATAAAGCAATCAAATAGTAAATGATTCCAGCTAAGGAAGCAGAAATTGGTAATGTAATGAACCAAGTGACCAGCATGTTTTTTGCGGTTCCCCATTTTACCCCTTTGATGCGGTGTGCAGAACCGACCCCAAGTATTGAAGAAGAAATGACATGTGTCGTGCTGACCGGCATATGCAGGAAGGTTGCACCGAAAATGATCGCTGCTCCGGTCATATCGGCAGCAACGCCATTAACCGGGCGGATTTTCATGATTTTACCGCCAACGGTTTTGATGATCTTCCAACCTCCGATCGATGTACCAAGCGCCATGGCTATAGCGCAAGATAATTGTACCCAGAAAGGAACTTCAGAGGTAGAGGCATATCCGTTAGCGATCAAAGCCATCGTGATGATACCCATGGACTTTTGAGCATCATTCGTCCCATGTGTATAAGACTGGATGGCCGCCGTGACAATTTGTATTCTCCTGAATCGTGTATTGGTTTTTCCTAAATTATTATTTTTGAATACTACCTTGAAGATACTGTAAACAATGAATCCAAGCGTAAAGGCAAGGATGGGAGATAGGATCAATGCTTGTACAATTTTAGTGAATCCACTCCATTTAATCGCATCGAATCCACTGGCCACGATGGCCGCTCCAGCTATTGAACCAATGATCGCATGGGAGGAACTGCTTGGAATGCCAAAATACCAAGTGATTAAATTCCATATTATTGCCGAAATTAGTGCAGCAAGGATAACATAAGAACCATTATTCAATGTGAAAGGATCGACGATATCCTTCGTAATGGTATGCGCTACACCGGTAAAGGTCAATGCTCCCAATAAATTCATGACCGCAGCCATGATGATTGCATGACGTGGTTTAAGTGCTTTGGTTGATACGGCTGTAGCGATGGCGTTAGCCGTATCATGGAAGCCATTGATAAAGTCAAAGACCAAAGCAAAAATTATTATTAGCGCGGTTAAGATGAGTATGGTATTCATACATGGAGGACTCCCTTGATTTCAAGTATATAAAGTGAATATAGTTTGTGGCCAATGATTGGGCGCAGGACAGTTTGCACTCCTCAATATTTAGAATGGGAATTTTAGTTTTGATTATTCTTTAAAGATGGCACCTTCTTTTTTACATGGTTTAAAATCGAACTATACTATTGTAACGAATTACATACCTTTAAGGATAGATGTTTCGTCATTTTTTTACAAAATATTTAACTTAGTGAATGATTAAAAAGATAAAATGTTACATTGATATATATAAATGGCCTTTAGGGATGGGCTTTCACTCAAGGGACTCTATAAATCCCGATGCTTATGGTTAGAAATAGAAGGTGGAGGGATGTATAATTGGTAAATAAAAGTAAGGGGGAATGATGGAATGATTTCGAATATTGGGGAAACGATCACCTTACATAATGGAGTTAAAATGCCACAGTTGGGTTTCGGTGTATTTAAAGTGAAAAACGGCAATGAAACGGTTGAGTCCGTCAAAAAAGCGATCGAAGTCGGTTATCGGGCGATTGATACAGCGGCCATTTATGAAAATGAAGAAGGTGTAGGCCAAGCGATTCGGGAATGCGGAGTGCCACGTGAAGAATTGTTCATAACCTCCAAAGTGTGGAATACCGAGCAAGGATATGAAACGACGCTCAAGGCATTTGAGGATAGTTTAAATCGCCTTGGATTGGAATACTTGGATTTATACCTGATCCACTGGCCGGGAAAAGATAAATATCTGGAAACCTGGAGGGCATTGGAGAAGCTTTATAAGGATGGAAAGGTGAAATCAATCGGTGTAAGTAATTTCCATGTTCATCATTTGGAAAATTTACTTGCAAACAGTGAAGTGAAGCCGGTCGTCAATCAAATTGAATTGCATCCACTTTTAACTCAAGTCGAAATTCGTGATTACTGTGCAAAACATGAAATAAAGGTAGAATCTTGGAGCCCGCTTGGCAGAGGAAACCTTTTGGAAGAGCCGACAATTAAGCATATAGCAAAGAAGCACGGGAAAAGTTCAGCACAAGTATTGATTAGATGGCACCTGCAACATGATCTAGTTGTAATACCTAAATCGATTACGCCGTCCCGTATCAAGGAAAATGCGCAGGTATTTGATTTTTCATTGAGTTTAAATGAAATGAATCAAATAGATGCCTTGAACAGAAATGAACGTTTCGGCAGCAATCCCGATGAACTTTTGTTCTAAAAAGAATACAGCAAATGAAAGGAGGGTGTCCCGATAATGGGGCACCCTTTTTCTTTTTCCTTTATGAACATAATCAAGACGATTGCTGCTTATACTAACTATGTGACAAAGTTAAGCCTATGGTATACCCGTTTAATATGTCTGATAATCCTGTTTTTGTTGCCAAATATTTTTTAAAAAAATTAGGTTTTAGATTAATTAAACGGGGAAAATAATGAGTACAGCAGCAAACAAAAAGAAAAAATTCACTAACAAGAGGATTGTCCAATCAGTTACTCAAGGGCTATAGCTAGCTAACTCTACCCAATAACTAAAACATTCACATTCATTAGATATTGTGCGAATCGGCATCATACCATTTGAATGTAAAGGTTAAAAGTACTGAAAAAAAGCATGACAATATGGAAGTGATTTAATTTCTTGGAGTCTGCTGCAGAAAATGAAAAAATAACTAATTTGAAGGAGGAAATATATTATGGGATTTTTATGGTCATTAATTATCGGAGGTATCATTGGTTGGTTAGCAGGTATGATTGTTGGACGTGACGTACCATTTGGAATTATCGGTAACATTATCGCTGGTTTTGTTGGTGCATGGTTAGGTTCATTAATTCTTGGGAACTGGGGACCTTCAGTAGCAGATTTCGCTATAATTCCAGCATTGATTGGTGCAATCGTATTTGTCTTCATCTTAAGCCTTATCTTAAAAGGCATGAGAAAAGCTTCATAAATACAAAAATAAAGCTGGCCCAAGTGGCCAGCTATTTTTTTATGCGCAAAATGAACCGTCTTGACTATCGTATAATCAGTCCGTAGAGGATAAAAATCCGGACCAACATTCAGAAAATCCGAAAGGCGACAATTTCGGATTAATATTACTTATGGAACGGTGTTTCAGACTGTCAAATTCGTAAATTAATTGAGTTTACAGTGTTGATTTCCACTCCAGGCACTCGCTTTCCGCGGGCGGTCCGGGAAGCCTCCTCGTCGCCTTGCGCCTGCGGGGTCTCCCCTGGACACGTTTTCCCGCAGGAGTCTCGTACCTTACGCTCCAATCAACTTTGTTTTACCTTTTAGAAAGAGCCCCATTTGTCTACAAACTCGATAATGTTTGATTTTTCCTACAGTATTAAAGTGTTTATAGAATTGAAACGTTGATTTCCACTCCTGGCAACTCGCTTTCCGCGGGCGGTCCGGGAAGCCTCCTCGTCGCCTTGCGCCTGCGGGGTCTCCCCTGGACACGTTTTTCCCGCAGGAGTCTCGTACCTTAGGCTCCAATCAACTTTGTTTTACTTTTTAGAAAGAGCCCCAATTGACTACAAACTCGATAATGTTTGATTTTTCCTACAGTATTAAAGTGTTTATAGAATTGAAATGTTGATTTCCACTCCAGGCACTCGCTTTCCCCAGGAAGCCTCCTCGGCGCTTTGCGCCTGCGGGGTCCCCCTGGACACGTTTTCCCGCAGGAGTCTCGTACCTTATGCTCCAATCAACATTTTTTACTCCTTTTGTCTACAACTGGAACACCGTACGGTATGGAACGGTGTTTTTTTGTTTAAATGTCGAGATCGAATATTTCAGGTCTATCAATGAAAGGAGCTTCAACGATCATTTTTTCTTCTGAAATGGGATGGATGAATTCGATTTTCCTTGCATGCAGGGCTTGACGTGGAAATGTCTTTTTTCCGCCATACAATGTATCTCCGGCCAATGGGTGGTTTAAATGACTGAAATGCACCCTGATTTGATGGGTTCGGCCGCTTTCCAAGGTGCAGCTGACGAGCGTCAAGTTTTTCTTGGGATCTCGGTTGAGCACCCGATAGTGGGTGACTGCTGTCTGGCCTGTAGGGGAAACCCTTCTTCTCGTCGCATGGTGGCGGTCGCGGCCAATTTTTTCTTTGATTTCTCCTTCATTCTTTTTAATGTTTCCTTCAACTAAAGCTAGGTAAGTCCGCTTGATTTCCCTCTCTTCCAACATTCTGTCCAGCATGGACCCAATAAGGCGGTTTTTGGCAAAAAGGACGGCACCGGTGGTATCTTTATCAAGCCTATGAATATGCTTGATCATACAGGTCTGGCCGGTTTTTTGAAGATGGTGCGCGACACCATTGAGGAGGGAGTGTGCTTCACCGGGCTGAGAAGGATGGGTATCCATTCCAGCCGGTTTATTGGCTATCAACAGCACATCATCTTCATATAAGATGGAAATTCCTAAGTCTGCCGCTTGTACTGTTTCATTTTCAGCGTGATCTAATAAGGGGATGCTGATCGAATCTCCTTCATTAAGGATAGCTGACCATGCGACGGAATTCCCGTTCACTGTAACTTCTTTACTCATTCTCCATTCATGCACTAATTTTTTCGGGGCCTGCCAACGCTCCCTAAAAAGCTTTTCAATTGTTAATCCATTCCAACTTTGGAGAACATCAATTATTAAATGTTGGTTAGTTATTCTGAAATTTTCCAATAAAAACCCCTACTTTCGACTGCTTTGGTTTTGATTAAATGAAAAAAATATATAATAATTAAGAATTAGTCATGAAAAAGTAACCTTGGACCTATTGATGAAATTTCCGTGGTGGAAATTACCACATATTTTTTACAATATTTATGTTATTCTAGTGAGAAAGAAATCGCTTGTCCTAGAATATACATATAATAGATAGGTCTAACGGATCTGAAAAAAGGTGGTTTTTTTAGTGAAGACGGTCTTTTCTTCAACGGAAGAACAAGAGCAAGAAATAGCGAGTCTCGTTTCTCGTTTCTACGAATCTGTATTTCCCAAATACTTTACGGAAAGTGAAATCCTTCATTTTCGCGAGATTGGCGTTTTAAAGCCCAATCAAAGTTCTGTTACTTACTTGGCAACATTAAGAGACGCATTTCAAGTAATGACATGTCTTCAAGTCCTTATGTCGATATTAGACAAACAAAAGAGAGAAGATTTTATGGAATCTGAATCTGAAGAATTGTTCCAACATAACATCACTCTATTGAATGAATGCGGAATATTCTTCCCCTTTTATTATGACCATTTTTCAAGTATAAACCATGAAGCGAATAATGAGATGCAGATGATGGACATCCAGGTGGCGAATCAATATTTAGTATAAGGCAAAAAAAATGAGCCGGCTATAACGGGAGAAGCATTTCCGTTAGGGCCGGCTCATTTTTTCCATCCTTAATTAATATCGTGGTCTTTGAACCATTTCTCGAACGTTTCCTCATCATTATAGCCAACGATCCGTTCTTGTTCTTTGCCATTATTATAGTGAACGATGGTCGGTGTGCTTTTGATGCCATAATCGCTCCATCCTTGTTCAAACTCCAAAAGATTGTATTGAACTAGATCGATTCCCAGCTTTTCTGCCAAAGGAGCCACGATTGGCGTGGTTTTTTGACAATGCGGACACTCAGGACTATAGAAGTAAACGGTCACATCTTCATTATCCTGGAGGTCCTGCTCCAATTCTTCCGGCAGGATCAAGTTTTGATAATTGGGATCATCCAGCTGATCGACAGTAGCGGGTTTAAGCTTATCCTTACCGTATGGATTTCCTTTTGATTTTTCTTCTTTTTTCAAGTTTGTAAAAACGCCCAGCAGGACAAATATCGCGACGATTATCACTAAAAATATAGCCATTTTCTTCATTAAGCTGCAACCTCCTTGGATCTTGTCCATATGATGTAACTGCATATGAAAATAATGATGAATGCAGTCAAGGCTAGGAACGGGATGGTGATGAAACCAAATACGTTTATATATTGACCTGTACATGGAACCCTTCCGCATGCAAGGGTGTGGTCAGAAAAGAATGAAACCTTTTGTATCAAGTAATGGTACGTGGAAATGAATGCACCGATAGCGGATAATATCATCGTATAAAAGCTGATCCAATAATCTTTTCGAATGATTGCAATTCCTAATATGATCGTAAAAGGATACATGATGATCCGCTGATACCAACAGAGCGCACAAGGTTCGTATTGCTTGATTTCAGAAAAATATAAGCTTCCAAACATCGCAATGATGGAAGCAGCCCAGGCTGCAAATAATAAGTTTTCCACACTGCGTTTTGTATTGTTCATGGTTCCTCTTCCCCATCTCTTTATACTCTCATGAAAAGTATAGTATGTTAGGACCGCGTCTGTAAAATATATATTCTTTTAAAGGACATTCAGAATGTTTTTATTTGAAATCAAGGGGTAGGTTCAGTTGTTTTAATTTTTGAATAAGGGGTATAATTCTTATGGAAGAGATTAAAGGAGTCTGAGGAAAATGCCTAATTTGGACCTGCATAAATATGAAAAAATAATGGAAATACGTAATATGAGGCTAGGAGACATAGATGAAATAATTGCTTTGCAGTCGAGTTGCTTTCCGGGAATGGTTCCCTGGAAGCGAGATCAGCTTGAGAGCCATCTGGCAATTTTTCCAGAAGGGCAGTTTGTGGCTGAATATGATGGAAAAGTGATTGGCTCATGTTCCAGCCTCATTATTAATTTTGACGAATATGATGACCGCCATACATGGGATGATGTAACCGATAATGGGTACATCACGAATCATAATCCGGACGGTTATAATTTATATGGAATCGAGGTCATGGTCCATCCTGAGTTCCGCAGGATGAAAATTGGTCAAAGACTATATGATTCACGGAAAGAACTTGTTGCCCACTTGAATTTAAAAAGCATCATTATCGGGGGCAGAATCCCCAATTACCATAAACATGCGGAGGAACTGTTACCAAGGGAGTATGTGAAGGAAGTTCAATTGCACAAAATATATGATCCGGTTCTTTCGTTCCAGCTTTTAAATGGGTTTACGCTTATGAGGATCAATCCGAATTATTTGCCGGACGATTTGCAATCCAATAAGTATGCTACGCTCATGGAGTGGAATAACGTTGATTATCAGCCGAAAACAAAACGTTACTATAAAACATCGGAACCGGTACGGATTTGCGTTGTGCAATACATGCTGCGTAAAATCGATTCATTCGATGACTTCGCTAACCAAGTCGAGTATTTCACCGACGTTGCTTCGGATGCCAATGCGGATTTCGCCGTGTTCCCGGAATTGTTCACAACCCAGCTGATGTCTTTCTTGAATGAAAGATCACCAAGCTTGGCTGTCAGGAAACTGTCGGATTTCACGGAGCAGTACATTGAATTGTTTACCACTTTAGCTGTAAGGTATAACGTCAATATCATCGGCGGTTCCCATTTCGTTAAAGAAGATGATGATAATATCTATAATATCGCTTATTTATTCCGTCGCGATGGGACGATTGAGAAGCAATATAAAATTCATATTACACCGAATGAAAGAAAATGGTGGGGTATTAACGCAGGTGACCGCGTTCGTGTCTTTGATACGGATTGTGGAAAAATCGCCATACAAATTTGTTATGATATTGAGTTCCCGGAACTCGCCCGGATTGCGACCGACATGGGAGCCAAAATCATATTCACCCCATTTTGTACAGAAGACAGGCAAGGCTACCTGCGAGTCCGTTATTGTGCCCAGGCCCGTGCCGTGGAAAACCAAATTTATACCGTCATTTCCGGAACGGTCGGAAATCTCCCGCAGACGGAAAATATGGATATCCAATATGCCCAATCGGGAATCTTCTCTCCATCGGATTTCGAATTTGCACGTGACGGCATAGTCGGGGAAACCAGCCCGAACCTTGAGATGGTCCTGATTGGCGATGTGGATTTGGAGATCTTAAGGCGGGAGCGTCAGTCCGGTACTGTAAAGCAATTGAAAGATCGCCGCCATGATATTTACCATCTGCATTACAAAGATGGCGGAAAATAGGAAGAAAACAGCTCGTGATGTGAAGAACACTGGATTAGGTTCTTTTCATTACGAGCCTTTACTTCATTTATTGGAATAAATATGATAATTTTGTATATGTAAGGCAGATACATAATAATTACAAATAAGGCGTTTGGGAGGAGATGTTGGAGATGGATTGGAAATCTTTATACACTACTTGGGCAGGGTACCAGAATTTAAATGGGGAATTACGTGTCCTCCTTGAGGAAATGCAGCAGGATGAAGCACAACTCGAAGATGCCTTTTATAAAAATCTAGAGTTTGGAACAGGCGGAATGCGTGGGGAAATCGGCGCGGGAACGAACCGGATGAATCTTTATACTGTAAGGAAGGCAACGGTTGGGTTGGCTCAATATATCTCTTCGTTTGGGGTAGAAGCAAAAGGAAGAGGGGCTGTGATCGCTTATGATTCGAGACATAAGTCCCCGGAATTTGCACTCGAAGCAGCTAAGACCTTGGCTACATTTGGGGTGAAGGCTTATTTATTCGATGAATTGCGTCCAACTCCAGAATTGTCATTTGCGGTTCGCGAGCTGAATGCTTTTGCTGGAATCGTCATCACGGCGAGCCACAATCCGCCTGAATATAATGGTTACAAGGTTTATGGGTCAGATGGGGCACAATTGCCACCGGAAGCAGCGGATCAGGTGATCAGCTATGTGAATGCCATTGAAAGTGAGCTTGAAATTCAGGTTGAAGAAGCTGAAGTCCTTAAAGGGCAGGGCCTCATCGAAATGATTGGTGAGGAATTGGACGCTGCCTATAATCGTGAGCTGCTGACGGTTCCCGAGAACCCGCAGCTTGCCGAGGAAATAGATGTGTCAATCGTCTTTACGCCGCTTCATGGAACGGCAAATAAATCAGTCAGGCGGGCACTGCAAAGCTTAGGGTATCAAAATTTGCATATCGTTAAGGAGCAGGAATTGCCGGATCCGGATTTTTCGACAGTTCAGTCTCCGAATCCAGAGGAACCAGCTGCATTTGAAATGGCCATCGAGCTTGGAAACAAGGTCGAGGCGGACTTATTGATAGCAACGGACCCAGATGCCGATAGGCTTGGAATTGCCGTTAAAAACGAGATGGGTCAATATGTTGTCCTGACTGGAAATCAAACAGGTGCACTTTTCCTGGACTATCTACTGTCCCAGAAAAAAGAGAAAGGAAAGATTCCCCAAAATGGAGTCGTCTTAAAAACCATCGTCACTTCGGAAATCGGGCGGACGATTGCCGAGTCATATGGCTTGAAGACGGTTGATGTACTTACCGGGTTTAAGTTCATCGCCGAGAAAATAAATCAGTATCATGAAAGCGGGGAAAGTAGCTTCTTGTTCGGATATGAAGAAAGCTACGGTTATCTGATTAAAGACTTTGCACGTGATAAGGATGCCATTCAAGCTGCAGTGCTTGCTGTCGAGGTTTGTGCCCATTATAAAAAGCAGGGATTGACACTATATGAAGGATTGCTGAATGTGTTTGAAAAGTACGGCTTTTACTTGGAAGGATTGCGTTCATTGACTTTAAAGGGCATTGAGGGAGCAAAACAGATTCAAGGAATATTGAATCAATTCCGTCAAAATCCTCCTTCCCGAATAGCTGGCATTCCGGTAGTCATTGAAGAAGATTACCAAAGCAGCAAGAAGCGTACATTACTTTCAAATGATGTAGAATTGATCGAGCTTCCGAAATCCAATGTATTGAAGTATTTCCTTGAGGATGGTACATGGGTTTGCCTGCGTCCTTCAGGCACCGAACCGAAAATTAAATTCTATTTCGGTGTCCAAGGTAAATCAATGCAAGAAGCTGAGTCCAAGTTATCGGGAGTCATGGAAGATTTCATGAGCAAGATTGAAGCATTGGTTTAAATGTATGAAAGCTAAACGAAAGACTTCTTCGGTCTTTCGTTTCAGTTTGTACAAAAGGGGTTCGGAATTAAAAATTCCGGACCCCTTTTAAAATTCCCTTTTTAAAGCGTCGTTCATAATTTTTCCCGAACGTTGAGAAATGAGGTGCTTTATTATGGAAACCCATAGCCTAAGAACCAACGGTAAGCCATATTTATTTCAACTTCTTCAATCGTTTTACGCATGGAACGAATACTGAAGGTATATTGAAGAACGTCAGTTTTTAACTAAAATACCTGGATCAATACTTGGGCGTCCTACCGCTGAATACATTTCTATCACCAAGTCATAAATAAAAGTTAAGTCAATGGAAGCCTCCATTTTACGAACCAAATGATTCGCCGGCACCAGTTAATCTAAAGTAATTATTTCAAGTTGATCTCGCTGATTAGAATGATGTTTCGAAAGCATCCTCATCACCTCAAGTTTTAATACACAGGCGCAAGTGTGCCGAGGGCGGACCGCCCGCGGAAAGCGTGGCCCTACGTTCCAATCAACGTCAAAATTTGTACAAGCAAAAAAAAATGTAGACAAACTCGATTTTCATCGAGTTTGTCTCTGAACGAAAGACTTCTCGGTCTTTCGGTTTTTTATTATGGCAATTTTTAGTTGAATGAAAAATCAAAATTCTAGGAAAATCCGTTTCGGTTTTGGTATACTGTATTGGCGACTGATCTCGGAAAACAACGGGAATAATGGAGGTTTAATTCATGAAATTAGTAATCATTAATGGTTCACCACGTAAACAAGGGCGTACGGGGATTGCCTCACGCTACATATCCAAGAAATTCGGAGCGGAACTTATTGATTTAAGCAATAGCGAAATCCCTTTATATTCAGGTGAAGGTGAGCAATATCAATTGGAAGTGATTCAAGGTCTCCGGAAAAGCATCGAGGAAGCTGATGGCGTAATTCTGACCACTCCGGAATATCATGGTTCCATGAGCGGAGCCTTGAAAAATGCCTTGGATTTTTTAAGTAGTGAACAATTCACACATAAACCTGTCGCTCTATTGGCTGTCTCCGGCGGAGGAAAAGGCGGGATCAATGCCTTGAATTCAATGAGGACAGTGGGTCGAAGCCTTTATGCAAATGTGATCGCAAAACAATTGGTTCTGGATCCGCATTGCTTCGATTACGAAAATGATGGTTTATTTGAAGAGTCTGCGGTACTTGTTGAAGGTATGATCGAAGAGCTTAAAATGTATGCAACTGCATATACTACAATGAAAAAATGATGAAATGAGGGTCAGGTATTCAATACCTGACCCTTCCTTGTTTTTATAGGGTTTCACCAGCCAAAGTTATATCCCCGATAATTAATCCTCTTGTATAAATTTTCCCGATTTGCAAAAACTATAGTTGATTTTAGCTTGGAAGTTCACTTAAATAATCACTTGTTTTTTCTGCCGCATGATCCAGATAACGAAGCAGTGCATACAGTTGGGATTGAACGATTTGATAATCATGCTCAAACCTGTAAGCGTGCAAAAAATGTTCTATTTTTTTCGAAAGAAAGTGATCTTTCGTTCGAACCATCAATACTAACAAGCTGTCCCAATCAGAACGGTGTGTGTGAAACAATGCCTGATCATAATCCGCAATCCTCATGTTCTTCTCCCCCTTAATAAGGAGCTATTTGTATTTTGTTCAGATCTGACAGAACATTTCCTTACAATAAGTGGCGATGTATTTGGACCGCGGTTGTTGCTTTTTACCTGAATAAAAATAAAAGGTGAGTACATGAGAAAAATAATGGTAATTGGAATATTGGTGCTTCTTTTTTTCCCTGAACCATCGCTGGCGGCAGAAGTGTATTCCCCTGAACAGCTGGAAATGGATTTGCAAGGAATTCAAAAGCAATATGGATTGGACGTTCAAATAATCGGACAAACTGAAAAGGGGAAAAATATAAAGGCAATCAGGTTAGGGAAAGGAAAAAAATCGATTTTGCTGGTGGGGTCACATCATGGACGGGAATGGCTCAGTTCCATACTTTTAATGCGCATGCTTGAAGAATATGCAGCCGCCTATCGAGCGGGCAAACCTGTCGGGGAATTTCCGTCGGAATCATTTGATGAAGTGAGCATCTGGTTCATCCCGATGCTGAATCCAGATGGCGTGAGCATCCAGCAAGGAGATTTATCCAATTTAAATGTTCTTGAAAAGGCTGCAGTATGGAAAATGAACCGATATAGCAGGAATTGGTCCCGATGGAAAGCCAACGCTAAAGGCATTGATTTGAATAGGCAATATCCGGCTGGATGGAAAGAAGTCATGAGTCATGAAACAAAACCGACGTATCAATTTTATAAAGGCGGACAACCACTGGAAGCAGCTGAAGTAAAAGCGCTTACGGATTTCACGAAGGAGATCGATCCCCTTATTGCTGTTTCCTATCATACCTCAGGAAGGGAAATCTTTTGGCATTACAAAAATAAACGGAAAAATATGGCAAGAGATTATGGGATTGCCAAAAAGACTGCCGAAATGACTGGGTATGAACTGACCTTTCCGGAGAAAGAAGCGGTAGGAAGCGGATTTACTGATTGGTTCATAACTGAATTCAGCCGCCCGGGAATGACGATTGAACTTAGTTATTTAGTGGATGAAACCAATCCGCCGTTGACTGTGTTTCCTGAAGAATGGAAGAGGAATCGATTAGTTGGAATCATGCTTGTAAAAGAAGCGAAGCAGCTGCATAACAACTGAACATTTTTACATAATAATACTAAGCGGAAAGTATGAGGAGGAAAAGATTTTGAAAAAAGTCATCGTGATGCTAATGGGGATTTTTTTAATCATACAAGCAGGATCCATTTCAGCACAGGCCCAAAAACCCGATTACGAAAAATACGGAAAGATTGCGATTACGATAGTGCAGGCAGATTATCCTGAAGTTGAGATTACCGACTACGAATATAAGGGCAGAAAAACTGTAGCGAAAAATCTCGTCGAAGACGATTTCAGATTTTTGGTCGAGGATAAAGGTCAGGAGTTCAATGTCATCGTTACCGTACAACATGATTGGAAAAATGAAAAATTACTTAGTTTGAAGGTCACGGAGCAAAAAGGAAAGTGAGATCAGGACAAATTCCAGGTAGGCATCTTACCGAACATCTTCACTTCGAGAAGATGTTTTTTTCTGATTTCTTTTAAAAGTTGTCCGGAAAAGGGGATAACGGATTCGTAATTAAAAGAAAGTGATTCCAATATGGTCAGCTGCCATGAAGTTTTCATTGCATTTATGAGCAGCTAACCAGTATAGTTAGTATCAGATTGAAACAATAAGCTTGATTGTAGGGGTAGTAGAAAATGAGAAAGTTTAAGAAAGTTTATGTGGAAATTACGAATATATGTAATTTGAAGTGTAATTTTTGCCCAAGTTCCAGCTTGCAAAGGACCCTGAAATTCATGGATCCTGAAGGGTTTACGGAAGTTATCAAGAAAATCAAACCACACACCGATCATATTTATTTTCATCTGATGGGTGAACCGTTTTTAAATAAAAATTTGGGTACATTCCTGGATATCAGTGCTGAAAATGACCTGAAGGTTAATATTACAACGAACGGTACTTTGATTCAAAAGGTCAAAGACAAGCTGCTCTCCAAAAAAGCCCTCCGGCAGGTGAATATTTCACTTCATAGCTTTGAGGCAAACGATACGACCAATAGTCTTGACTCTTATGTCAGTAATATTGCCGATTTCATAAATGAAGCAAATGAAAAAAGTGAAGTGATTTGTGCCATTCGTTTATGGAATATGGATACGGCTGAATTAAAAGCGAGTAATGGCCTGAACGATGATATTCTGAGCATGCTGGAGGAGAAGCTTTCATTGGACATTCGCTTAAGTGATGCTCTTCAGCAAAAGAATAATATTAAGTTAAGGGACCGGGTTTATATAAACATGGCCGAAAAATTCGAGTGGCCGGAATTGGACCGTGACATTATCGATGAAAATATTTTTTGCTATGCTCTTAGAGATCAGTTAGGTATCTTGGTGGATGGTACAGTCGTACCTTGTTGTTTGGATAGTGAAGGGAAAATACCGCTTGGAAATATATTCGAAACATCACTTGAAGACATTTTAAATGGTGAACGGGCTAAAAATATGTATGATGGTTTCTCAAGAAGATGTGCAGTTGAAGAATTATGTAAACGGTGTGGCTACGCAAAGCGTCATAAAAAATAAATAGAGGAAAATAACGGAGTTCATTTCGTGGTTTCAGACTGTAGACAAACTTGATGAAAATCAGTTTGCCTGCAGTTTTTTTATTGGAAAATTTCAGGTGATTGCAGAAATCCGCTCCCTTTCCGCCGATTGTCTGCCAAGCCGCATCAAAGCAAGCGTCTGAGGGGTCTCGGCTAGCAGGTAAATTCGGCAGGAGCGTCGCAAATTTCTTCAATCCAACGAGATTAGGCAATAAAAAAACATGAAAGATAATCAAGTTTATTTTTATCTTGGTTCAGGGCGAGACAATCCGAAACTCCTTTTGTCGAAAAAGTGATGGAACCCCCAGACTGTAGACGAATTGGAGAAGAGCCAGTTTCCCTACAATATTTCTTTTGAAAAAAGTTCCAGTTGATTGGAACGGAAGGTACGAGACTCCAGCGGGAAAAGCGTGTCGAGGGAGGCCCCGCAGTCGCAAGGAGCGCCAAGGGCGGACCGCCCGCGGAAAGCGAGTGCCTGGAGTGGAAATCATTACACATACCCTCTTTCAGAAATCCGCTCCCTTTTAGCCTACTGAAAACCATCCTCGTACTCCGAACCCCATCTTATTTCGCCAAGCTGAAACCATGGAGTCCATCTCTGGTTTTTTTGTGCTTGAAGGACATTGCCACCATCTTATTATTAAAAATTCAGAATATTATTGTTTTATTAAAAGGACCGTGATAAAATACTCACTATTATTAATGAAGTTAATACTTCATATTGTCATATAAAAAGTATTGGATTCATATCTTGCTTCAGAGGGGATGTTTTATGGATTTACAGCAAAAAGTTAAAGAAGTATTCCCTGGTTTATCTACTGGTCAAAAAAAGGTAGCAAAATACTTGTTGGTGCATTCACATACATTTGCAGTCACTTCAGCTCAAAAGCTCGGAAAAGACATTGGGGTGAGTGAAACGACCATCATCCGCTTTTGCTATTCATTGGGGTTAAGCGGATATGCAGAGCTTCAAAACCTTATTCGAAATCAGTTGATATACGAGAGCAGCAGTTTGAATGAATATCATTCTTCAAAACTTGAAGCCGCGAGTCAGCCAAACTTCATGGCTCAAGTAATGGGGCAGGATATCATCAGCATCGAAAAGACCATGAAAAATTTATCAAATGAAGATTTCGCCAAAACAGTCGATAAATTGGCGGCAGCTGACAATGTTTTGATATCCGGACACCGTTTATCATTTTCGGCAGCACATTGGTTAACCTTTACACTTAGGCTTGTTAGGGAAGAGGTTCATTTATATCGGCCTGATACTGATGATATATTTTTAATGTTGAATAAAATGACTGAAAATTCCGTTTTTGTAGCCATTTCTTTTCACCGCTATGTTAAAGAGACTGTGAAAATAACGGAAATGGCCAAAAAAGCGGGTGCATTTGTAATTGGGGTTACGGATTCCGAACTGGCTCCGATTGCGGAATACACTGACATTTTATTGCCCATTTCAACACCAAGGACTTCCACGATCGATACGGCACCAGTGTTATTCTCATTATTGAATAGTTTAGTAGCTGGTGTATCGATTAAGGATGAACAAGGATTCAAAGAAAGAAAAGCTATATATGATGCGTTCAATCAAGACGATTATTTCTTTTGAGATAAAACATCCATCAGTTGGTGAACAAGCCCATTAAACCGGTATATAAGGGGGAGATAGAAATGGATATCACACAAACCATCGAAAAATTAAGGCCGCGTATACTCGATATTTTTGACCATTTACACGCAAATCCAGAAACGAGTTGGAATGAGGTGAATACGACAGCTTTCATTTCAAATATTTTAACGGGGAATCAGTGTAAAGTAAAAACATTCGAGGACTGTACAGGTGTGGTTGGCGAAATCGGGGATGGGGATTTCACGGTCGGATTACGATCGGATATCGATGCGCTTTGGCAGGAGGTGCAAGGGACGTTTCAAGCCAATCATTCCTGTGGACACGATGGTCATATGACCTTGGCACTTGGAGTATTTCTTGTATTGAAGGAAATGGGCTTTCGTCCAAGAGGCAAGCTGAAATTCATTTTCCAACCTGCTGAAGAAAAAGGCACGGGCGCCTTGAAGATGATTGAAGAAGAAGTATTGAATAATGTCGATTTCCTTTATGGAGTGCACTTAAGACCGGTTGAGGAAGTGAAAGATGGGCAAGCGGCGCCAGCCATTATGCATGGAGCCGCTCAGTTCATTAAAGGTGAAATAGCGGGAACTGATGCGCATGGAGCCAGACCGCATCAAGGGCAGAATGCCATCGAGATAGGAGCGGCATTCATCACCTTGTTAAATGGAATCCATCTCAATCCGTCCATCCCTTATTCCGTAAAAATGACGCAGTTTTTTGCTGGCGGCGAAAGTTCCAATATCATCCCGGGGAGAGCCACTTTTTCATTGGATTTACGGGCACAGGATAATGCAGTGATGAAAGAGCTCACCAAAAAGGTGGAAAAGGTTGCAGAATCTTTGGCCATTGTCCATGGAGTCGAAGTGAAACTCGAACCGGGAACCTGTGTTGCTGCAGCAACCGTGAACGATCAAGCACAGGAAATAATGTCTGAAGCGATAGCCGATACACTTGGGGAAGAAAATTTGGTAGCGCCTGTCATTACAACAGGAGGAGAGGATTTTCATTTTTATACGTTGAAAAGACCTGAACTCAAAGCGACGATGCTTGGATTGGGCTGTGATTTGGCACCAGGGCTCCATCATCCGAACATGACATTCAACAAAGAAGCTTTGTTATCTGGAATTGAAATCTTAGCCAAAGCCATCATACTCACTTTCGAGAAGTATGGAGGGGAGGGCCCCTTACATGACTGATGAATTCATCATCAAATCCCTATCCGCACTAGAGGATTTACAAGAAGTGCAGCGGCTGGAAGCCCTTGTATGGGGCATGGATTGCGTTCCCATCCATCAGACGATTACAGCAGTCAAAAACGGCGGGCTTGTATTAGGCGGCTATATCAATGGCCAGTTAGTCGGGTTTCAATACAGTTTCCCGGGATTCAAGGACGGAAGGGGATATCTTTGTTCACATATGTTAGCCATCCATCCGGCCCATCAAAAGAAGGGCTACGGCAGATTACTTAAACTTGCACAAAAAGAAGAAGCACTCAAAAAGGGCTACGACTTGATCACATGGACATATGATCCATTGGAAAGTGTGAATGCAAACTTGAATATCGGTAAGCTAAAAGCTGTATGCTCTACATATATGGAAGATTGTTATGGAAATATGAAGGATACCCTCAATGAAGGACTTTCCACTGATCGATTCATGGTGGAATGGAATATACGGCAGGAAGCAAAGGACGAGACTCCGCTTCCTGATAAAGCCATACACATCGTAACGACAGGAATGAATGACCAAGGCTTTCCTTATATCAAGGATTATCATTTCGAAACCAATGCCGAGGTGATCGCCATCCCCATTCCGACGGATATTCAACAAATCAAAAAATCTGATCTTCACCTTGCGATTGATTGGCGGTTAAAAACCGGTGAATTATTCAAAGCTCTTTTTGCCAAAGGATATGTTGCTGCCGGGATCGAACGGGAACAAGGTGAAAACATTCAAAACTATTTATTAAAAAAACAAGAATAAGAGGGGAATCGGGATGAAAATAACGGAAGTGCGTTTACGTCATTTAAATATGGATTTGGTAGCTCCCTTTACAACAAGCTTTGGAACGTTTGTGGATAAGGAGTTCATTCTTGTGGAAGTGAAAAATGGAGAGGGACTTTCAGGCTGGGCTGAATCTGTGGCATTTTCAGCACCTTGGTATAACGAAGAAACGATAAAAACCAATTGGAACATGCTGGAGGATTTCCTGATTCCGGTTGTATTGGATAAAGAAATAGAGCATCCTCGTGATGTATCGGATATGTTCTCGCATATTCGTAAAAATAATATGGCAAAATCGGCAATCGAGGGAGCCATCTGGGATTTATACGCAAAAGAAAAGAATATCCCTTTAAGTATGGCTTTAGGCGGGGAGCTGGAAAAGATCGATGTTGGGATCAGTATCGGCATCCAAAAAACGGTACCTGAATTACTGGCAAAGATAGAAGCTGGATTGAAGGATGGGTATAAAAGAATCAAAATGAAAATTCAACCAGGTTGGGATGTTGACGTAATCAGGGAAGTGCGCAATCTATATCCCGATATTCCGATAATGGCAGATGCAAACTCCGCTTACCGGCTGAAAGACATTGAATTACTCAAACAACTTGATCAATTTGATTTAATGATGATCGAGCAGCCTTTGTCATCGGATGATATTGTCGATCATGCCACATTACAAGCGGAAATCAAAACACCGATTTGCTTAGATGAAAGTATACATTCCGTCGAAGATGCGAGAAAAGCCCTTGAATTGGGAAGCTGTAAAATCATTAATATTAAGATAGGCAGGGTTGGCGGTTTAACGGAAGCTATGAAAATACACGAATTATGTAAAGAAAGGAATGTACCGGTTTGGTGCGGAGGCATGTTGGAATCTGGTGTGGGGCGTGCCCATAATATCGCATTGACAACACTTGATAACTTCACGATGCCTGGTGATACGGCAGCATCCGCGAATTATTGGCATAAAGACATCATCCAACCGGAGGTTACAGTGAATGATGGGGTCATAACCGTTCCAAAAGCGGCAGGCATTGGCTATGAAGTAGATTACACTGCGGTCGATGAATTCACTTCCTATAGTAAAAGATATACAAATAAATAAGAGTTGAATTAAAGGACCTCCCGGCTTCATGGGCAATCGCCCGTTAACTTGAAGCTGGGAGGATAATGATGAAAGGAAAGATATTCTCATAACTTAAATTGTCAGAATAATCATATAATTAAGGTGGTATTAGATATGAAAAACAGTATAAATCTTGGAGGAGCATATATTGGAATCATCATTGGAGCAGGTTTCGCTTCAGGACAAGAAGTGTTACAGTTCTTCACGAGTTTTGGAATCTACAGTGTATTGGGAATTGTGGTGGCGACAGTTTTATTCGCGTTTTTGGGCATGCAAGTTACCCAGTTGGGGAGCACTCTCCAGACACGTTCCCATAAAAGCATCATCGATCATATTTGCGGCCGCTATATAGGCAGGGTGGTCGATATTATCATCACATTTTTCTTGTTTGGCGTTACAGTCATCATGATTGCCGGCTCAGGAACGATTTTTGAGGAACAATTCGGGATTCCAAGCATGGTCGGTGCAATCGTCATGACGGTGCTCACGATCGGTACGCTTTTACTTAATGTTAATAAAATAATGTCCATCATTAGTGCCGTCACACCGTTTTTATTCGTTATCATGATCATTATTTCAGGTTATTCATTTTTCACATCCAATCTAAGTTTCAATCAAATCATTTCATCTTCAAGTAAAGGAACGGCTGCTACCGGAAATTGGTTGATGGGTTCATTACTTTATGTTTCATATAATATGACTGCCGGAATTGCCATGCTGGCCGTAATGGGCGGGACCTTCAAGAATAAGAAACAGGCTGGAATGGGAGGAATCCTGGGGGGGATCGGATTGGGGATCCTGTTATTTTTGATTAATATGGGGATGATGTCCGACTTGAAGGGCATAGAAGGCTCTGGTATGCCTACCCTTCATTTAGCGAATCAGATTTCTCCATGGTTGGGATTTATCCTATCAATCATCCTTTTAGGAATGATTTATAATACAGCTGTCGGGATGCTGTATGCATTCACCGCCAGGCTGGTGCCTGCGGAAACGAAACGATTTAAATTATCCGTGATTATAGTCGGGATTCTCGCCTTCCTTGCAAGTTTCGTTGGCTTTATTAAATTGGTTGGGACGGTATACCCAATCACAGGATACTTAGGTTTTGTCATCATTGCAGCGCTCATCATTTCCTGGGTCCGTTCAAAAATGAAAAAAGAGGCTGTGAATCCGGAATTAGCGAAATTTTAATATCAAAGGGATTGAGTGCAGAACTGCATGAAACATTTGGCCTGACATCTTCTTCATGGAGGTGTTTTTTTCTGTTATCGAGGACCTTTACTCATGATCACGGCATTTTTCCTCCTTTTTTTCATACATTAGTTTAAAGGCGGAAGACAAGGGGGATATCGGATGAATGAAGCGGAGCAAAAGGCTCTGGAATATGCCATTAGTGAAATTACAGAAATAGCAACGGGGTTCGGGTTGGATTTTTACCCGATGCGCTATGAAATTTGCCCTTCAGAAATCATTTATACATTTGGTGCCTATGGGATGCCGACCCGTTTTTCTCATTGGAGCTTTGGAAAGCAATTTCATAAAATGAAGCTGCAGTACGACTTTGGATTAAGTAAAATCTATGAACTGGTCATTAACTCTGATCCTTGTTACGCTTTTCTGCTGGACTCCAATTCACTTGTACAAAATAAATTGATTGTTGCCCACGTTTTGGCGCATTGTGACTTCTTTAAGAATAATATACGTTTCAATAATACCAAGAGGGATATGGTAGAAAGTATGTCGGCAACGGCAGAAAGAATCCGTGAATATGAAATCCTGCATGGCAAAAAGGAAGTGGAAACCTTCCTCGATGCACTTTTAGCCATTGAGGAACATATCGATCCGTCGCTGATGAGACCGAAGCTTGCCTGGACGATGGAAGATGAGGAAGAAGAAGAGGAAATAAAACCGACTGCCACACAATACGATGATTTATGGAATCTTGATAATAAGGATAAACCGCAGAAATCCAACATTAAAAAAAGAAAAAAATTCCCGCCAAGGCCAGAAAAGGATATTATGCTTTTCATAGAACAGTACAGCAGGGATTTAACCGAATGGCAGCGGGATATCATGACGATGATCAGGGAAGAGATGCTATATTTCTGGCCGCAGCTGGAAACGAAAATCATGAACGAAGGCTGGGCATCCTACTGGCATCAGCGCATTATCCGTGAATTGGATCTATCCTCAGGGGAAGCGATTGAATTCGCGAAACTGAACGCAGGTGTCGTGCAGCCTTCACGGACCAGCATCAATCCTTATTATCTAGGCTTGAAAGTGCTTGAAGATATTGAAGAACGCTATGATAATCCGACCGAAGAAATGATCAGGCTCGGCGTCAAGCCAGGATCTGGCCGGGAAAAGATGTTCGAAGTCAGGGAAATCGAATCGGATATTTCCTTTCTCCGCAATTATTTGACGAAGGATCTTGTCATGCGGGAGGATATGTACCTTTTCCAAAAGCAGGGGAAGGATTATAAAATCGTCGATAAGGCATGGGAACATGTACGTGATCAACTTGTGAGCATGAGGGTTAACGGAGGTTTCCCTTATATCACAGTTAACGATGGGGACTTCATGCGTAATGGGGAACTTTATCTAAAACATTGGTATGAAGATATTGAGCTGGATCTGAAATATCTCGAAAAAGTCATGCCATATATCCATCAGCTTTGGGGGCGCTCCGTGCATATGGAATCAGTCATAGAAGGAAAAGAAGTCCTGTTTTCTTATGATGGAAAAGGCATTCACCGGAAATATTTATAAAGTTGATAAAACTGCCGGTCACTCGGCAGTTTTCTTGTTTCAAGCACTTTTTATTCGTATAGTGATCCTTTCTATAAAAAAAAATATTTGTAATTTGCAACTATTGATGTTATAAATCAACTAAGAATATTAAAAAATCATTTGGCAAACGAAAGGGGAAAGGCATGATCATTCGTGAAGCGATGGAAACAGACTTGGAATCGGTCAAAGATATATACAATCAAGGGATTGAGGATAGAATTGCCACGTTGGAAACGGAAACGAAGGATCAAGCCTACATGGAGGAATGGTTTGCCAAGCATATCGGGCGATATAAGCTGATTGTCGCCGAGCAAGATGGGGAAATTGTCGGTTGGGCTTCCTTGAATCCATATAACAGTCGTGATGCTTATAAAGGGGTTGCCGATTTATCCGTTTATATCTCAAGAGATCATCGTGGAAAAGGGGTTGGCGGTTTATTGCTGCAATCCATCGAAAAGCTCGCAAAAGAAAATGCCTTCAATAAAATTGTGTTATTCACTTTTCCCTTTAACCAGATGGGGCAAGGATTGTACAAAAAACGGGGGTATAGAGAAGTGGGAGTGTTTAAGAACCAGGGAATTTTAGACGGTGAATTTGTCGATGTGATGGCTATGGAGAAATTACTGTAAACAATTAGGGGGTAAGAGGATTATGACAGTTAACCATTCAAGCGTATTGTCTGTTGGCTATTTTGATGCCTATTTCAAGCTGGTTTTAGCTTCTCGTGAACCTGTGGTGGAAAAGGCAAAAGAATTCATTAAAACCAACTTTTTTAAAGGCGAAGCGTGTTATTATGGCGAGCAAACTCACCGAAATTTCACGACGGCTTTTAACAAGCTAAAAAAATAAAAGAAAAAATAGTTGAATCGAATAGTTGCAAAATGCAAATAATTAGCGTATAAATAAAGTGAGGTGAAAGTAATGGAAAATGAAAACCTTAGAGGTCTCTTCCAACTCTTAACTAGACGTTTTGGATTATTGAATAAAAATTGCTGCAGCGCTGATGGAATTGAGGTATCCCTCGTTCAAAGCCATATCCTGTATGAAATAAACCGACAAAATAAGGCTTCCATCCAGCAAATTGCAGAAACATTGGGAACGGATATTACGACGTTCAGTCGACAAATCCAATCGCTAATAAAATTGAATTTGGTCACTAAAACACCTGATGCAAAAGATCGGAGAATTTCTATCCTTTCTTTGACCGATGAAGGCGTGAAAATCAATCAAACCATCGATCAGCAAATGAATGATTATTTGAATGAAATCTTCAAGACGATGAATGAGTTTGAAAAGGAATCCGTCGTGCGTTCCCTGAAATTGCTTAATGATAAAATGCTGAAGTCTTCCGTATGCTGTACTACTCCTTGGGGGTAGTATAATTTTCGATAATACTTGTAAATTACAACTTTTTAAAGGGATTTAGGAGGGAATAATCATGGTTCAATTCGATAAAAATGCATTACCCGTAGCAATTATAGGCGGAGGTCCTGTGGGGCTGGCCGCTGCCGCCCACTTACTAAAAAAAGGCGAGAAGTTTATCGTATTGGAAGCGGGGGATTCCGTTGGTTCGAGCATGCTGGAGTGGGGACACGTCCGAATGTTTTCTCCGTGGCAGTATAACATCGATCAAACAGCAAAGGAATTACTGGAGAACGCTGGTTGGGCTTCACCCAACAAAGAAGCTTTGCCGACAGGTCGCGAATTGGTAGAAGAGTATCTTCTGCCGCTAAGTAACCTTCCAGAAATAAAAGAACGGATTATGTTACAGGCAAAAGTAGTCGGTGTTGCCAAAAAGGCTCACGATAAGTTGAAAACAGGAAAACGGGACACGGTTCCCTTTCAATTGTATGTAGAAGTGAATGGTGACACAAAAGTGATTGAAGCGAAAGCAGTGATTGATTCATCAGGTACTTGGACCAATCCGAACCCGATCCTTTCCAACGGTATCTGGACGAATGCCGAGAGAAAATTACACAATCAAATCCACTATGGCATCCCGAACATCGAACAACTGGAAAACAGATATCAAAATAAAACCACCGTGGTAATCGGAAGCGGCCATTCTGCCATAAATGCCTTATTGGATCTGGCCATTTTACAGCAAAAATTTACGGATACCAAGATCTACTGGGTTCTTCGTAAAAAACAAATCCATGAAGTGTACGGTGGACAAGAAAACGACGGCTTGGCCGCTCGTGGAGAGTTGGGCATAAGAATTCAGCAATTAGTGGAGTCTGGACGAATCAATATTCTTATTCCCTTTCATATTAATGAAGTGTACCCAACAAACGATAAAATCACAGTGGTGGGAGAACTTGACGGAGAAGAATTCACACTCAGTGATATCGATGAAATCGTTGTGAGTACGGGCTTCAGACCTGATACATCCTTTTTAAATGAAATAAGGATAAACCTTGATTCAGCTGTGGAAAGCATAGAAGCGCTAGCTCCGCTAATTGATCCCAATATTCATAGCTGTGGAACCGTGCGACCGCATGGTGAACAAGAATTAAGGCACCCTGAAAAGAATTTTTATATTGTTGGCATGAAGAGTTATGGAAGAGCACCTACATTCCTATTGGCGACAGGCTACGAACAAGTCCGTTCGGTAGTGGCTTATCTCACAGGGGATGTAGAGGCGGCAAAAGAAGTACACTTGGAACTCCCTGAAACAGGAGTTTGCAGTGTGAATCTTGCATCTAATTCTTGCGATTCTGATCTTCCTGCAAATGAAACGAAGGATGGTTCTTGCTGTGGCAGCCCCGTTCTAGCGAGATTGGAGATCAAAAATAATTCTTGTTGTGAATGAAATAGAAAGACCAGTCTGAAACAAGGCTGGTCTTTTATAATTTCTTTGAAGTGCTGAATATTAAAGTAAGGAAATTATATGGTTGAATATTTAATGCTTGATTAAATAAGAATATGCTTATACAATAATGTTGAATAATTACATAAGCATATACTTATTTAACTTGGGCTAGGAGGGATGAAATGCAATGAATGAGGCGTTGGATATAGAAACCACGGCAAACATTCTTAAATTACTAGGTGATAAAACCCGTTTGACCATGATTAAGATCATGTCTGAGCATGAATGTTGTGTCTGTGAATTTGTGGATCTATTCGAGATGAGCCAGCCAGCTATAAGCCAGCATTTACGAAAGTTGAAAGATGGCGGGATCGTGAATGAAGCGAGAAGGGGACAATGGATATTTTACTCGTTAAATCAAACATCCTCGTATTACTCATTTATTCAAACGGTTATCAAGGATTTGCCAAGTCAAGCATTTAAAGTAGAAGAATTAACTGCACAAGGAAAACGAATTTGTTGTGACTAACGAGGAGGAGAACATAATTGGGTACAGTTATATTAGCTAGTATCATCTTTTTGCTGACATTGACATTCGTCATCTGGCAACCAAAGGGATTGTCAATCGGCTGGTCAGCATGCGGGGGGGCGGTACTTGCCTTACTCGTTGGGGTCGTTGACTTCAAGGATGTTATAACCGTTACGGGTATTGTATGGAACGCGACGTTGGCGTTCATTGCTATTATTATTATCTCCCTTATTTTAGATGAGATTGGATTTTTTGAATGGGCAGCCTTGCATATGGCTAGAGCGGCCAAGGGAAATGGAGTAAGGATGTTTGTGTATGTGAGCATTCTCGGAGCCTTAGTCGCTGCTTTCTTCGCAAACGACGGAGCCGCTCTTATCCTTACACCGATTGTATTGGCAATGGTTCGGAACCTGAAGTTGGAAGAGAGAATGATCTTCCCATTTATCATCGCGAGTGGGTTTATTGCGGACACTACATCCTTACCGCTTGTGGTAAGTAATCTGGTCAACATTGTTTCTGCTGACTTTTTTGATATCGGGTTTATTGAATTCGCCTCTAGAATGATCGTTCCCAACCTATTTTCATTAGCAGCAAGCATCCTGGTATTATATTTGTACTTTAAAAAGAGCATTCCGAAGAATTATGATATGGCTCAATTGAAGAAGCCAGTCGATGCCATTCGGGATGTGAAAATGTTTCGCGTGTCTGGGATTGTTTTAGGTGTTCTGTTGGTAGGCTACTTTATCAGTGAATTTTTGAACATTCCTGTATCCATCATTGCAGGTATTATCGCCATATTCTTCTTGTTTATGGCAAGACGAAGTCCAGCTGTAAATACCAAGACCGTTGTAAAAGGCGCACCATGGGCGATTGTGTTTTTCTCCATTGGTATGTATGTCGTGGTGTATGGATTGAGAAACGTTGGATTGACGAACATTTTAGCTGACCTTATCCAAGTTACCGCCGATCAAGGATTATTCGCTGCTACTGTCGGGATGGGCTTCATCGCAGCCATTCTTTCATCACTTATGAATAACATGCCGACGGTCATGATAGACGCTCTTGCCATTGATAGTACCAATACAACTGGTGCGATTAGGGAAGCCCTTATTTATGCAAATGTCATCGGTTCGGACTTGGGACCGAAAATTACACCGATTGGTTCTTTGGCTACGTTATTGTGGCTGCATGTCCTTTCACTAAAAGGCGTGAAAATCTCATGGGGAACCTACTTTAAAACAGGAATCATCTTAACCATCCCAACGTTATTCATCACATTGGTCGGCTTATATATATGGCTGCAAATTATTCATTAAACCTTACTTTACAAACAAAGGAGAGAAACCGCATGGCTAAGAAAACGCTATACTTTTTATGTACAGGTAATTCTTGCAGAAGCCAAATGGCAGAAGCATGGGGGAAGAAATATTTAGGTGACGAATGGCAGGTGCTTAGTGCAGGAATCGAGGCCCATGGGTTAAATCCCAAAGCAGTAAAAGCAATGAATGAGGTTGGGTTGGATATCTCCAATCAAACATCGGATATCATTGACCCAGATATATTGAATAATGCTGATTTTGTCGTTACATTATGTGGGGATGCGGCTGACAAATGTCCTATGACACCACCGCATGTTAAACGTGAACATTGGGGCTTTGATGACCCGGCAAAAGCGGAAGGAACTGATGTAGAGAAATGGGCAACCTTCCAACGTGTTCGAGATGAAATAGGTGAAAGAATTGCACGTTTCTCTAGAACCGGTGAATAAATGAAATGGAAAAGCCGTGGATGTTAGCAGGCGGACCAAAGACCATAAAGAAAGAGCTGCCAAATTCGGCAGCTCTTTTCATCATTAAATCTTAATATCGACCTTAGCATTTTTCTGAAGTTCTTCGACATGCTTCACAAGCTTTTCTTGTTTCTTTTGCTGCTCTAGTTGTTCCTTGATTTGCGGCTTCATTTCTTCGAGTTTCTGTACCTTCTGTCCGCTTGTTTTAGCTTGCTCCGCAACCTGGTCGTAATACTTTTGGATTTCTTCATCAGTTGCTTCTTCCACTTTAATCTCTTTTTCAACGTACTTCGTATATGGGATGTTCTCTGCGATCTGGGCATTCAGCATTTCCGAGTTCAGACCTGCTTGCTTCAATGCCGCCTTGAATTTTTCTTCACTCTCATATTGCTTCTTGATTTCGGCAAGTTGCTTTTCAATTTCGGCCTTGGAAGCTGTGTAGCCCTTTTTATCAGCTGCTTGAAGCAGCAATGTTTGCCCCACTAAAGAGTTGAGCGTTTGCTCTTTAATTTGTTTGGCGCCCTCCTTGGATGTTGGGTCTTGTCCGAATTGCTGCATCTGCATTTGTGTGGTGGACAACACGGTATTATATTCCGCACCTGAAATTTTTTCGTCATTGACGATGGCTACCGTTTTCTTTTCATCTACCTTTTGCTTGTCTAGTTTCTTTTGCATTTCTTCCATCTGTTTTTGCTGTTCCTCAGTTGCTTTAGCCGTTTCTTTCTCAGTTGTTTTAGTCTCTTTCTCGTCATTTTTCTTATCAGCTTCATCGTTCGAACCACAAGCCGTTAGAACAACTGCCAATAATCCAATGATGATTGGGTACAATAGTTTCTTCATATTTCAGTCTCCTCTCGTATTCAATGCTAAAAAATCATCTAATGCGCATTATAAAGGAATTTCCCATTAAAACACAATAAATTCATTCTTTTTTCCAGAAAACAGGAAGATAGTATAGGCATCATCTCATTATATAAGTGTAACATTCGCGGAAATGAACCCATTTACCCTTCGTCATGCAATATGCTTAAAAGGACCTGGTGCAGACAGAAACTTGTCATCTATCTCTTACTCACAAAACGATGCTTAGTAACTATTGTATATAAAACTTGTATGGTATTGTATACCTTATCATCCGGATATAGTTCATTTAACCTATCTTCCAAATCATGAACGGAGTGAGCCGTGACAATGAGAATAGTGACTAAGAGACAGAGTTGGAAATCCAGCAGATTATTGGAGGTATAGATTTTGAAAGGGAAATCAACAATGATGTGATCAGCAGCCTGGAAGTGGCTGAAAACATCATCCTCCATCATCATGAAAAATGGGATGGAACGGGATATCCCCACCGTTTGAAAGGGGAGGAAATCCCTTTGGAAGCTCGAATCGTAGCCAGTGTTTGATGCATTGACCAGCATAAGGCCTTATAAAGATTCCTGGTCAGTGGAGCGGGCATTATTTTTCATAAACGAACAAAAAGGAAAGCATTTCGACCCATCCATTGTGATGTCTTACTTTTGCTATTTTGATGAAAGGCGGCACAGAAAAAAAGGCGCGATACTGTTCGCAGCACAGGGATATAGTAAATTGCGAACTGGTCGCCTTCTGGATCTGGTCGTTAACCCATGGAGATAAAGGGGTAACGATTCTTGAAAAAACTAAGGAGTTTGTAAAATGGTAAATGGATCGCTTCAATTTACCAAAAAAGTAGTGAAGCTTTTTACTCCCTTCCTTTTTTCTTATTTCTATTAAAATAATAAACGACTGCGATTACGAGAATCAACAGTATCAAAACAATTCTTACATCGTCCGATGCCTTCAATACCTGTGTTACCGAATATGCCTCGACAAGGAGGGCAGGCAGTTTTCCGATGGAGGTGGCGAGGAAGAAAATCATCATTCCCGTCTTGCTTAATGCTGCTGTTAGGTTGATTACGCCGGATGGTATAAAAGGAAGGAGCCTAAGCATCAGGATCATCCAAAATGCATGGAACCCTTGTGACTTTTGCAGCTTCTTGACCCACCGGTTCTTCATGAACTCGGGTTTGAATGTTTGAAAGCCCTTTCGATATAACCAAAAGCTGACCACTGCACCGGCAATTTCTCCCATGTAAGAAAGGATCAATCCCTTTTCAAATCCAAATACGCTGATATTGGCGGCCGTGATGAATACACTTGGAATAAAACCAAGCACGCTGATCAATATATTGAATACTAAACTTACACCAATGGAGAAAGGGCCGCTGGATAGTAATGCCTCAGAAATGAAATTCATATCAATCCACAGAACTCCATTTATACCCGATGCCCCAGACCGTTTTCAAATGTTGATCTGCTGGAAAACCGGCATGACGCAATTTCTCTCTAATATTTCGAATATGGGAATCGATTGTCCGATCTTCGGTATCCGTTTTAAAACCCCATATGGTCGAAAGCAGGTGGTCTCTGGAATACACTTGATCTGGGGATTTTAAAAACAAGCACAGCAGTGAGAACTCTTTCGGTGTTAATGGAATTGTTTTGGTATCATAATGTGCTTCATAAGCAGATTCATTTAATTTTAGCCCCCTAAAGGTCAAAGAATCATCCTGATTATGCACCCGCCGCGTCACTGCTTCGATTCTGGCGAGTAAAACATCTTCATGAAAGGGTTTCGTAATATAATCATCTGCACCCTTTTTCAACCCTTTCACCATTTCTTGTGCAGCATCCCGGGCGGTGAGCATGATTATGGGAATGCTGGAAAACGCACGGATCCTTTCGCACGTTTCCCACCCATCCATCTCAGGCATCATTACATCAAGAAGTACTATGTCCGCATGTTCACGCGCTAAGAACTGTAAGGCTTCAAGTCCAGATTTCATCTTCAGGCATGTATATCCGTGAGGTTTAATGTATAGCTCTAATAGATCAAGCATTCTCTGTTCATCATCAACCAGAACTACTGTCTTCATTTGTTTTCTCCTTAAATGTGATAGTGAAGCACGTTCCTTGCTCCAAGTTGCTTTTAACCGAAATGGTTCCACCTTGTATCTCCACTAATTGCTTGACAATGGAGAGCCCCAATCCGAATCCGCCGGTATCTCTGGCACGTGATTTCTCGACACGATATAAACGATCAAAGATATGGGGGACATCTTCAGGTGGAATGCCAACCCCTTGATCGATTATGGAGATGGAAATCCAGCCATTGCATTCAGTGGCTTTGATGGTGGTGACTGTATATTCGTTCGAGTACTTCAGTGCATTATCCAACAGGTTAAGAATGACTTGCTCAAACCGTGAGGGATCTATATCTATAAATAAGTCATCCTTGCATTCCAGATTCAATTGAATTCTTTCATTTGCAAAAGCCGGCAGCACTTTTTCATGAATGTTTTGCAGGAATGAAAAGAGCTGGACGATTTCTTTTGATATGGTGAATGTATTTACATCCATTCTAGCCATATTGAATAGTTCGTCCAATAATCTGTTTAATCGTTCGGATTCATCATGGATGATCTCTAAGTATCTTGTTCGTTCGGATGCATCCAAATCTTTCCGTCGGGTTATATCAGCATATCCCTTGATATAAGTTAGCGGCGTGCGCAGTTCATGGGAGATACTTGCCAAAAATTCATTGCGTTCCTTCTTTAAATAGTTCAATTCATTAGCCAAGCTTTGAATTGATTGGGCAAGCTCCCCGAGCTCATCATGTGATCGTACCGGCACAGCCACTGAAAAATTCCCTTTGCTGAGTTTGGTTGTCGCTTCCTTCATCGAAATAAGCGGTCTAGTCAAAGCTTTTGATAGAAAATAGATGGTGATAAGCATGAATAAAAGGAGCAATGCAGTCGCAAAAAGGAAATGCCTATTCAATTGTGCGATTAAATCCTCAACATCTCTAGTATCTTTGAACATATAAACATAGCCTTTTTTTTCTTTATCACTGATAAATGGCGTAACGGTGGCTATATATCTTTCATCCTTCCAACTTGATTGGAGGACCATACCTTTTCGGGGTACTTGGGGGATGTTTTTTGCCAAGATTTTGTTCATTCCCCCATTTACCTTTGCGGAAGATATCAGAATATCTCCTCTTGTATTCGTAATCACGACATCTGTATCGGTATGGTATTCCATCAGGCCGATATGCTTAAGGGTAGAGTCGGAATACGTGATTTCCAACACATCACGATGACTATTGCCACGGGCCTTCAGTGATTCCAATTCTTGATTGATACGGGAATGGATCACTTTATTATGCAAGTAAATCATGGAGACGGTTTCCATCAAAAAAATGCAAATAAATATAGATAGTCCGAGTTTAAAGGAGATTTTCAGGATTATTCACCTTCTTATTGAATAAAGTCAGTTTAGCGAAAAAGTATGAAGAAAGTATGCAGTTTATTTCAATTTCTTCGCATCTATTAAACAACGATAATCCGAATGATGACTTGTTGCAAGAGAGACATTCCGTTTAATGGGCCAAAACTGTCACTTTTTTAAGTCCTGTGCAGGGGGGAATCAGGTTGTATTTAGCCACTTCTCCCAAAACATATACGTAGGATTGCTATGCGGCAACCGTGGAAGAACATAATTTTCCACGCGAAACCATTAAACATAACACTTTTCGAAGTTGTTACTAATTATTCATATAGAACTTATTTTAATTACACCTCTAACGAATGGAAACTGCCGTGAAAATGGACCGTTTCTTAACTTAGTTTATACAAAATGTTTTGTATTAAGGAAACATTTTGTCGTGAATGAATACTATGTAAAAAAGGAGCTGATCCATATGAATTGTACAAACCGTACGCAGAAAAAAATAATGGCATATTCCGCTTTATTCAAAAAAATGGGCATTCTCAATGATGAGGAATACAAAAATATCGCAAAGACCTTTCAATCAAAGGGTTGAGGAAGTGTCCCTTGGATATTCATAAACTTTTATCCTGCAGTATACGGTCTGTAAAACCCCCGCCTTTCAATCTTAGAAAAGGAGGGGGACTGCAGACTATTAGGATATCAAGGAAGTGTGGGCGATGTTGTCAATTTGTCGGGCTCTAAGTCTATCGATCTTTTTGGCGGCTGCACCCAGCTGGTTGAATTGATCACCTTAAGTTTGAAAATTACATAAACGATGGACATTTCTTGGCAAGTAGGAGGGAGTTCATTGAAAAGGGATACGAAAAAATTTCTTGCATTATGAGTAGTGAAAAGGAAGTTTGTTGTGATCCGATGGTGTTCTCTGCGATAATGGAGTAAAGAAATTGAAAAGGAGTTACGTAAGATGGCGGAGGACTTTAAGATTCCCAGCTTGAAAGTTGATGAGATTGATAAGAAAATCATATCGGTTTTACATGAAGATGCACGAATTTCATATACCGACTTAGCGAAGAAAGTGGAGCTTTCCAGAGTTGCGGTTCAGATGAGAATTAATCATCTAGTTGAAAACGGTGTGATCGAGAGGTTCACTGCGGTCATAAATCCAGCTAAGGTCGGCATCCATGTTTCGGCATTCTTTAACGTGGAGGTTGAGCCAAAATATCTGGAATCGGTCGCGCAGCAATTAGAAAGTGAACCGGCTGTTACGAGTTTATATCATATGACCGGTCCGAGTAAACTCCATATGCACGGAATCTTTACTGATAATCAAGAGATGGAACGCTTTCTTAATGAGAAACTGTATGCGGTCGTCGGTGTTGTCAGCGTTGATTGCCAAATTCTCATTAAACGTTATAAAAGCCGGATGGGCATGAAGCTTTAATAAAAAAATCCCCCTATACAGGCGGATTTTTTATTTATGTGAGCGGGATGATAAAGCCGCCATACGTAAAGGCAAGAATGATTACGAATGCAGGGTGGATCTTGAATTTACCTAAAGCCAAGAAGGCCAATCCAGCGATGAAGACTGAATGGATGTAGCCGATGGACCCGACCGCGTCCGCGGCCATATTCCAGGTGAGCAATAACATCATGATCGCGATCACGGGCTGTACGAGTAGTGACATGCCTTTTACGATAGGCGATTGCTTGTATTTTCGCAGGATTTTTAATAGATAGATCAAAGCCACGGCTGAAGGGATGATCGTGCCTGCCAATGCAGCTAGAAAACCTGGCCAGCCATATACATCATATCCGACATATGCGGCTATTTTCGTGGCGATGGGTCCAGGGAGTGAATTTCCTAACGCGAGCATTTGTGAGAACTCGGTATTATCAAGCCAGCCATAACGGGTGACGATTTGATCATACATAAGCGGAATCGAAGCTGGACCTCCGCCGTAACCAAGAATATTGGCAATGAAAAACGCTAGAAAAACAGTAACTCCTATTGGTATGATAATACCCATTAAGCGGATTCCTCCTTCCTATCAGTCTTTTTATTTTTCAATCTATCCTTTAATTTATAATGAAACGCCCCATATAAAAGAAACATCATAATGACGATACCCGGATGCAGGGAAATGACCTGCAGAAGCAAAAAGGAAATCGCAAAAAAGGTGATTCCGAGCACTTTTCCTAACCCTTTTACCGCCTTTTCGCCAAACTCATAAGCCATTTGACCAAGCATGACAGCGACAACCGGCATGACAGCAGCGATCATATTACTGATCATTGCCGAATTACTTAGAACATTAATGAACGCAATCAAGAAAACCATCGCAATGCATGAAGGTAATACGTGAGCCGCCACACTTACGATGGCTCCCGGCCAGCCTTTTAATTTATAACCAAGATATGCTGCCATCTTCGTGGCAATCGGTCCTGGGAGTATATTGGCAATTGCCAATGTGTCCCCGAATTCATCATCGTCAAGCCAGTGATAACGGGAAACTGCTTCGTGGCGGATGAGCGGGATGACAGATGGCCCGCCGCCGAATCCTAATATCCCCGTTCTCATCATTCCAATCGTCAATTCCGTATATGGATTTTTCACAAACGATTCCTCCTTTGTTATAAAATTCAGCATTCATTTCCAAGATTATGAATTAATGATAACAAAAATTCTTTCGAAATGTACAAAAAATTATGATAATAATTACGTAATGAATGTATTTTTGGGGGTTTTCGATATAATGGGTTGAAATAAACAAAAGAAAGTATCTTTTTGCCTTGAGGAAGGAAGTTTGGATTACATTAGACAAACAAGCAAGTATAATGCTTTTCCCATTAGTGCGATGGATTATTGGATTCCGCCTTATGGGGGATAAGAAGGAGAAATTATAAACAAAAAAACAACTTTTCTACAAGCCCCCTTTATAAACCTAAAAATACCCTATGGGCAGCCTGTTTCAGAGTGACTGCTCTATAAGGTACATTTTTTAATATATAATTCTAATAAACTTAATGTGGGTCATTCTTCCCGAATGACTAATAGCACACCGGTAAAAATTAAGATCGTACCGATCCAAAAAGACAAGCCGATTTGTTCACCTAGCATTAACCAACCTAAAAAAGTACCGACTATAGGCTGTAAAAAGAAAAATAGTCCGCCACTTGAAGCAGTAAGCATTTGCAGTCCGCGATTCCACAGTAAAAAGGCACATGCTGTTGAAATAACGCCCAAGTATAGAATGCCGCCCCATATGGATGGATGCATGATGGCTTGAAAGTCAAGCTCATCCAATCGACTAATCGTAACAGGTGCTAAAAAGACAATTGCCACAAGCACGGCATAGGTCGTAATAACAATTTGTGAATATTGCCCTGGTACACGTTTGATTAGAACAGACATAAGGGCCCAAGTTAACGCAGCAATAAGCAGTGATACGCCCCCAAGTTGGTGAGATGAGCCAATATGGGCATTTCCGACAATGATACCGACACCGAGTGTCGCTAAAATAACAGAAATAGATTTTTTTAAAGTGATCTTTTCTTTTAAAACGATACGTGCAAATATCACCATGAATGCAGGGGTTGTTGAAGTGATGATGGCCCCCATTTGTGCGGTGGATAGCAGCGTACCGACTTCCTGGGTTACGATGGAAATGGTGTTCCCAACAAGTCCTATAATGAAAACCAAAAGCCAGTCCCGTTTGTCAATCCGCCAAGATTGTTTTGTTATTAAACCAATTGTCAGCAATGCTAAAATCGCAATTACATATCGTAATAATACTAATTCAAGCGGCGGAACAACGTCTACCACAACTTTTACCACAACATACATCCCGCCCCAAATGCTGGCAGCGAGTGATAAATATAAAGAACCTATTATAGTGTTTTTCATTTTTGTACCCTCCGTTTTAACTAAACATTCCAGTCCCTAACGGAGATGCAAGTTTTCTGCCGTTAAGGAAGAAAAACTGCAGGTACATCATTTTCGAATAGTGGTGACCACAACATCAGCTTTCAGCTCTCTTTCCAAAAATATTTATTTTCAATGATGTTAGCTAATTAAAAAGCTATTCGGAGCTGCTACCGATCATTCGTTTCAAACGTCAGTAAGTTATTACCATACTCATTTAAATATACAAGATTTCAGATTAATAAAACAACAAATTATAGTATTAAACTTAGCGTACCATTAAAATCATTCGCATTATACTAAAACGTAAAATTCAGGAAAAAACCCAACCCTAAAAACTGGTGGGGTTTCTATTTGGTTCATGGATTCTAGTTGGAATAGAAAGAGGGATTTATAGGGAAGGGAAACAGATGGTACAGTAATGATGCTGGAAATAAAAGGTGGATTAGGATTAATTGGCTCCCTTAAAGAGTTTAATCCTAATCCACCGTTATGGTGAATTCAGTGCATGTCCTTTCCGGAAGCATCACTATCCGTTATATTTTCTTTCGATTTTCCTGAACTCATCCGATAGTTCAAATAACGTGTGTAAGACGGCTGTTTGAATATATAGATTCATATAATTATCATTGCTCTTCTTTTGAAAAGATAAATCATGCTTTTCATTGATTTTCCGAGTTATACATTCATTAATTTCGCTCCACATTTCTTTCGTTCCTTCTTTAAGTTTAGTCTCCATAATCTCCCACTCCTTTTTTATTAGTTTATCCAATCTATTACATTCTTATACTTATTTTTTGGCCAAACTGGTAACTTTTTTATCTTAAAATTAATGTCTTCAGTTTTTTTGGGTATCCTTCTGTTTGAGTGCAAAGTCGAAAAATAGGATATGTCATTACCCATTGGTGGTTATTTAATTGCTGAAAAAATATTGTCGACTAACACTATTCGCTTCAAAGTTAAAACAAAGCTGATTGGTACGGATGGCGGACCGCCCGCGGAAAGCGAGTGCCTGGATTCAACGTTCAAATTGTACATTCCCTAAAAGGGGGGCAGGGTGTCACTATCTCATTCCTTCTCTATAGTTACTTTAATTGAGTCATATTCTTGAGTGATGTATTGTACAAATGACAGGAGTTTGGAATAATTAGCATAATGATATTAAAGAACATGTAAACCTTTATCGATTCGAATAGGAGATTGTTATGTTTAAAATTATGATAGTTGAAGATGATGAAAAAATTAGAAAAATTGTGGCTGATACGCTAACAAAATGGAAATACGACGTTGTGGGGATAATGGAATTTGACCACATTTTAGATGATTTTGAGAAATTCCAGCCTGATTTGGTACTATTGGATATAAACTTGCCAACCTTTGATGGCTTTTATTGGTGTCAGCAGATCCGTGCAATCTCAAGTGTGCCCATACTGTTCCTTTCCTCTAGAAATCAAAACATGGACATCATCATGGCCATTAATATGGGAGGGGATGATTTTATCCAGAAGCCATTTGATTTAGATGTTCTTGTAGCAAAAATCAGTGCATTGCTACGCAGGAATTATACCTATCAAAATGGACATAACCTAAAACTGACGCACCGGGACTTGTCTTTGCATGTAACAAACTCAACTATCCAATTTGAGGAACAATCCATTGAACTATCACGTAATGAGTTCATCATTTTGCAGTTGATGATGCGCAGAATAGGGAAAATTGTACCCAGAGAGGACTTGATGCAAGCTCTTTGGAATGATGAACAGTTTGTCGACGATAATACACTGACTGTTAATGTAAATCGGTTAAGGCGTAAGATTACTGGAATTGGATTAGAAGACTTTATTGTGACACGTAAAGGAATGGGGTATCTGATCGAATGAGGTTCATCCAATTTTTAAAATATGAGAAGCCTTATATCGTTTTATTCGTTTTTATCTTTTGCATGGTTTCTGCCGTGTTTTACACGGACCCCAATATGACATGGAGCTGGAACACTTTTCTATATGCGGGGGCATTAACCCTATTCGTATTGATTATTTTCTTTTTGTATCGGTATCAGCAAAGTTTACGTGCAATCCGGGCAAGGGGTGACGAAGATCATGAGAACCTTTCTTTGGAGGCAGCCTCTTTACAGCATTTGTTTGAAGAGAAGGAAAGGGAACATATTAGGTCTCTCAATCAGATTCATGAGAAGCAAAACGAGTATTATGATTTTATTGTTTCGTGGTTTCATGAAATTAAAACACCCATCTCAGTGCTGCGATTGATGCAGCAAACAGAAATCGATGCCAAGATTTTTCATGATGAGGTATCAAGGATAGAGCATTATGTGGATCAGGCACTTTATTACGCAAAGTTGGATAACTTCAATCAGGATTATGACATCAAGAATTGTGATTTGGACCAATTGGTGAAAGAGGTCATAAAAACTCATTCCAAAACATTTATTTCCAAGAAAATCCGCCTTCGGTTACAGATTGAACCAACCACCATCCAAAGTGACCCCAAGTGGCTGCAATTCATCCTGAATCAATTAATTTCAAATTGCTTGAAGTATACGCAAGAAGAAGGGGAAATAAAGATTGAGACAGGTTCTGATTTAAAAGAAAAGCAGCTGATCATTAGAGATAATGGAATTGGTATAGAAAAAACTGATTTACCAAGGATATTTAATAGGGGTTTTACAGGATCCAACGGGCGTACCTACACAAAATCCACAGGGATGGGGTTATATTTAGCACAGCAGTTATCCAATAAGCTTGGTCACTATATCACCTGTACCTCTGAAACGGGTTTGTATACCGAATTTGCCATGCACTTTCCCAAAAATGTCGATCCCTATTTCAATATGCAAAAAAACGCAATGAGACCTTGATGAAGGCCATTGCGTTTTTTATTAATATTTCTGATTTACGATTTTGTAGTAGAGATTCGCGGAAGATAGATAAAACAATACATAGATCACAAAGTATATAGCAAAGATGAACCAGAGCATGGAGGTAAGCTGCGGGAAATCTTGTACTGAATCCAGGATATAGTATTTTAAAATGAGCCAGCTGTGTAAAATGCCTAAAACTAGCGGAGGGAAGAAAACAAAGAGAAGTTGTTTACGGATCACGCTTTTCAATTCACGGTCTGCGGTTCCGATCTTCCGCAGAATGGAATACTGCCTTTGTTCTTCCGTTGCTTCCCGCAATTGTTTAAAGTAAATGACGCTGGCCAATGCAAACAAGGCAATGACAGCCAGGAAAGCAGCTGCAAATAACATTAAAGATGAACCTTCTATTTGCTTTGAATACACATCGGCAAACGAAGAATAGTAAGTGTCGGGCTTCTTCGTAACAATGGCATGTATATCAGTTGATAAGGATTCAGCCTGCTTCTCATTTTCGATTTCATAAATTTCAAAATGTACCGTTTTGGCTTTGCTTTTTAAGTTTTGATAAGCCTCATCTGAAATAATCAGGACTGCAGGCTTTAATATCATGGATTGAACAGGGTCGCTGGCCCAGCCTAATAATGCGTAATCTTTTTTCTCTATTAGTTTTAGAGTGATATCTTCATTTACATTCACTTTAAAACGTGGAAGCCGATCGGAGGGGAAGGGCTTTGGGTAATCTGTTCCTTGTGACAAAGTTACAGCTTCCATATCTTCTAAATGGATTTCCTCCTGGTTTCCGCGCAATGAGATGATTTCGTTATATGCTTTTTCTGGAAAAAGAAAAACGTCCTTTGAAAAATACTCAGGGTTCTCAAAAGCAAGGTCCATGTTTGTATTCGGCTTTCCTACTAAGGCTTCCAGAGTTTTATGATATTCAATTGAGTGGTCGGAATTTTTTATCTTAGCATCAATTTTCTCGTTAGTTTCCTTATCCAATGATTGGAACGCAATATCATTCGGTAGATTCCTGCCGACAGCTTCAAACTGGACAGCGTAATTGATCGAAACGAATCCGATCAAGAAAATGATGGTCGCACTGAACAAAGAGATGAAGGTAAGGTTTAACGTATTCGACCTTATTTGGAAGCGTAATGACGAGATCCACAATACCCGATTGCCTTCATGAAAGTTATGTTTCTGGCGGATCTTTTGCAGCAGCCAGCCGGAGAACTGACGGAAGAACAAATACGTTCCGCCAATCATGCCGACTGTGACAGCAATCATGGCAAAAGTTAAGTGATCTTGCCATATGCTTGATTCTTTGCCCCGGCTTATCAGAAAGAATTCCGTTGCTAATAACATTAACGATAAAGCTGCCATAATGAACGAAGAGGGTATCGGTTTTTCCATTTTCTCTTTTGCATGAAACAACTCCACGAGTTGTACGCGACTGATCATGAAGAAACTTTGGATACTTGCAATGATGGCTAACAAGAGAAACAGGAAGATTGTCGACCCGATCGCTTGATAAGGAAAATTAAGCGTAATGACATTATCGTATTGCATTAAATTCATTAATGCCATACCGAAAAACTTGGACAGCAGACCGCCAAGGAGTATTCCAATTACAAGTGAGAATGATCCAATGAGCAGATTTTCAACGAATACCATTCGAGTAATCTGGCTTTCTTTCATACCTAGCAGCAAATAGAGTCCAAATTCCTTTTTTCTTTGCTTCATAAAGAAAGAGTTAGCATAAAGAATAAAGAAAATGATAAAGAGGAAGATGACCACCGAGGCAATCGACACCCCCGTTTGAAAACTCTCCTTATTATTGAGTACATCCAATATATCCTGGTTATACATCAGTGATGAGAAGGTGAAATGGACCATCACACCTGTAATCATGGCAAACAGATAAATCGTATAAACTCGGAAATTGCGCTGAACGTTCCGGAACGTCATATTCAGTAAATTCACCTTTGATTCCCTCCCATGGCACTCTGGATGTGAAGGATCCGATCAAAGAAGTCACTTTGACTTTGGTCACCTTTATAAAGCTCGTTTACGATTCCCCCATCACGCAGGAAGATGACTCGTTTACAGAAGCTTGCTGCATAGGAATCGTGTGTAATCATGAGGATCGTCGTTTGAAACGTTTCATTCAAGCCCGATAACTGTTCCAATAATTGTGTGGCCGATCTCGAATCAAGAGCGCCTGTAGGTTCATCTGCAAAAACTATCGCAGGGTTTGTAATAATGGCGCGCGCCGATGAGGCCCGTTGTTTCTGGCCGCCAGAAACTTCTGTAGGGTATTTATCCTGAAATTCTTCAATATTCAATGCCTGAATGACTGGTCTCAGCCTTCTTTCCATCTCATCCGATGAGAATTTCCTTAATGAAAGAGGCAGAAGAATGTTCTCCTTAATCGTTAAAGTATCAAGCAAGTTGTAATCTTGAAAGATGAACCCCATTCGTTCTTGGCGAAATGTGCGCAATGCTTTTTTGTTCAAATCCAACAGGGCCTGCTCTTCAAGCCAGACTTCCCCGCCAGAAAATTTATCAATTGTCGATAACACATTCATCAGTGTTGTTTTTCCTGAACCGGAAGGCCCCATAATAGCTGTAAATTCACCCGAAGTTATGATCAGGTCAATATTTTTTAAAACCTGTGCCTTTCCATAGGATTTTGATAAATTTTTAGTTTGTAATACTTTTTTCAACGTAAATCTCCTCCTCATGTTACATACTATAAAATTCATCCCTTTCCCCACCATAGATGTAACAGGAAGTAAGATTACAATTTTGTCACATTACAATTTGAAAATGAAAATAACAGCTTGAACAGTGAATGTAATAAATGAAATTACCTATATCAATTATGCATTTTCAGCAACTTAGTGGCAACAAGTTGAAATAATGGGGGTTAAATGGATTACGATCATTTTCTAATGAACTAACCGGTTCTTTACTTCACTTTCGGAATTTAAGGGGACAGGTTAGTTGCAAGGATGCTAGAGCAGAAGGAGATATTATTGAAAGATAAGGAATAAAATCAAATTTTCTACAAAGAATACTTCTATTAATTACAAATTAGGAGTGTGGATATGGAACAAACACTATATGAAAAAGTTGGCGGAGAAGAAGCGATAGCAAAAGTTGTGGACTATTTTTACTCCGAATTGGTTCTTAAAGATGAGACAGTTAATCATTTTTTTGAAAAAACGGATATGGAAAAGCAACGGAGTCATCAGACAAAATTTATTAGTTTTGCATTAGGCGGCCCAAAACAATATTCTGGACAATCCATGGCAAAGGCGCACCAAGGATTGAATCTGCAACCAGACCATTTCAATGCCATTGTCAAACATCTTAACGATGCACTTGCTCACTTTGGAGTGAATGAAGCTGACATAGATACAGCTTTGACTAAAGTTGCTTCACTAAAAGATGATATTTTGTATAAATGAATATCGATCCATCCCCCATTATCTGGGGTTTTTATTTGGATTTTTTATCCTTTTGTTACATGTTTTTGACTTCCAAAAGAATGATTTTTAAATGAAGTTGCGTTTTAAGAAAATTACAAAGACAATGACCGTTTTGTAAAATTCAGAAAAATGGAAAATATATTATTGACTTATGTCTGGAGTATTATGTATTATGTATACATAACACATATGAGAATTTAGCCAATCATATAGATTCAAGTTGTTCATATTGTAAAGACTTATCAAAAAGGACGGATTAATATGGCAGGAATTCATTTAAAACCAATCGAAAAGGAAAGAACAACACAAGATAAAGTTTATAATCAAATAAAAAAAGCCATTTTATTTGGTGGTATTACCAGTGATGAAATATTTACAGAAGTTCAATTAGCGGAAAGGTTAGATACTTCAAGAACTCCGGTAAGGGCAGCTATTCAAGATTTGGTGAAGGAAGGATTACTTGTTTCCATTCCAAGGAAGGGTTTAACTGTAAGAAAGATTACTCCAGAGGAACAGGATGAAATCTTTTTACTAAGAAGTGCTATTGAAGTTGAATCAGTGAAAAAACTAACAAAAGAAATTACATCACCTGAACAACTGAGGCTGCTTAAATTAATTCTGAAGCAGCAAGAAGAAGCATTGCAAAATGATGATGCTATTAGTTTTATTAAGCTAGACCATGAGTTTCATCTCTCTTTGACAAGACTGGCAAACTTCACCATAATAGAGCAAGTTTTGAACAATCTTCATAACCTTACTCAGCTAATGGGGTTAAAAGCAGTCAGTAAACTTGGGAGAATGAAAAATGTTTTAATGGAACATACTCAGATTATCCAGGCTTTGGAGGAGAAAAATCCCGAACTTGCTTCACAGGCGATTTTAAACCATTTGGAAAAAACAAAAGAAACATTGATTATGGTTGATAATTCCTGATTTTCCATCAAATGCTTGAAGGGAGGGATTGCTCCTAGTAAAAGGTAGTTTACTATATTTATAGTGACAAAAATTAACGGTTTTGAATAAACTTGCCTATGAAATGGAAGATTTACAGCAAGGTCAAACCAATTCTCACGTTTAGAGCAAAAGCCTTGGAGAAATTCTTCCGAATGCTTTTTCTTGGGTTTTTGCTTAGATAGTAAGTCATGGTGTTGAAAGAACCGTCTATAGTTCATTGCAAATGAAAGCGTTTACCAGTCGTTGATGTTCATAGGTAAAGAGTAGAGAATATTTAAGGGATAAACATTAAATTCACTTTGACTTTACCAACCATAATTACATGATAGGAATTGGCAAAGCCTTTAATGTATACACAATACATAATACATCATACAAATTACAATTAAGGTTCGCCGTTAAGCTGTTAAATCGTTTCTTGTTTTTAAAACATGTACTTATTCAAACATATAGGAGGAATCAGGTATGGTTAGAACAGGTAAAGAATATTTACAGACATTGAAAGATGATAGGGCAATCTACATAAATGGGGAACGAGTACAGGATGTGACGACCCACCCAGCTTTTACGGGAATTACCCAAACCATTGCAGGCTTATACGACCTAGCATGGGATGAATCTCAGAATATGACATACAAAACTGAGGACGGTACACTAGCAAATAAAATTTATATGATTCCAAGGAGTCGGGAAGAACTTGAAGAGAGAAGATTGGCGATTTCTAAATGGTCTGAAGCAACTTGTGGATTTGTCGGAAGAAGCCCTGATCACGTTGCCAGCTTTTTGGCTGCTTTTGCCAGTTCACCCGAAGTGTTTGATCGTGGAGGAGAAGGTTATGGAAATAATGTTTTGAATTTCTATAAACATGTACGAGATCAAGATCTATATGTAACATACGTTATTATTCCGCCACAAATTGATCGAAGTAAAGCAGCTCATGAGCAGGAAGATAAGTTTCTCCCAGTTGGAGTGTACGAAGAAAGGGAGGATGGAATTATTGTTCGAGGTTCTCAAATGCTCGGTACTGCATCAGCCGTATCCGATTACTTATTCGTAAGTTGCCTTACACCACTCAGACCTGGTGATGAAGATTATGCTTTGTCTTTTGTCCTGCCGATTCATGCAAAAGGATTAAAATTTTATGCGAGGCCTGGTTATGCTGAAAAATCACCAAGCACATTTGATTACCCATTGTCCTCCCGTTTTGATGAAAGTGATTCATTAGTCGTTTTTGACGATGTATTTATTCCTTGGCAAGATATTTTTGTTTACAAAAATATTGACATCGTGAGGGCTCAGTTCCATGAAACACCAGCTCACGTATTAGGCAATAATCAAGCGCAAATAAGATTTGGCAATAAATTGAAATTTTTGATTGGTGCTGCCCGAAAAGTTGCTGCTATGAATGGAATTGATAAAATCCCATCAGTCCAAGAGAAGTTAGGGGAACTCGCTTCTATTGCGGCTTCTGTAGAAGGTAATCTTTTAGCTTCGGAATATAATTGTATCATCGACAAAAACGGTGTGGCACGACCGAATCCACGTTTTCTCTATGGTGTAGTCGGTCAACAGGAAACAATCTATGCTTCCACTATTAAAATTTTACGGGAGTTATGCGGTGGAGGCGTTTTACAATTACCATCTTCATATAAAGAGCTCATCAATCCTGAAACGAAAGATGATATGTATCAATATATACGTTCTACGGGAGTTGGGGCTGAGGAGAAAATTAAACTATTTAAGTTAGTATGGGATATCATTGGTTCAGAATTCGGTGGCAGGCATCAACAGTATGAAATGTTCTATAATGGTGCACCATTCGTCACGAAGGGCTTTTCATTTAGAAATTACGGCTATGATGAGCCGGTTCAAATGGTGGATAAATTTTTAGGAAGCTATTCACTTCCCACTCAAGTGAAAGAATTAATATAAAAAATATATAGAAAAGGGTGTTGCAGAAATGAAAATTGCATCAATACAATTGGAGATTAAAGATAGTGAATCTAAATCTGCTCGCATAGATCGTGTGGAGTCAATGATTGATGGATTAAAAGGACAAGATTTAATAGTTTTACCAGAAACGTGGGCAACGGGGTACTTTTCTTTTGATCGTTATATGGACGAATCAGAAGAATTGAATGGCGATTTTGTCCAACGTTTCTCTGCAAAGGCCAAAGAAGTTAAGTCATATATATTTGCAGGTAGTTTTATAGAAAAAAATAATGGAAAATACTACAACACAAGTGTTCTATTTTCTCCGGATGGGACACTAATAGGAACCTATCGAAAAATGCATTTATTTCGTTATGGTTCAAAAGAAGGTCAAATATTGACGAGAGGAAATGAAACAACTGTAGTCGATACAGAATTCGGGAAAGTTGGCTTATCAACTTGTTATGATTTGCGATTTCCTGAATTGTACCGTGCAGAAGTGGATTTAGGAGCAGAGTTACTTCTTGTTACATCTGCTTGGCCGCATAGAAGACTGGAGCATTGGAAATTATTCAATTCAGTTCGGGCATTGGAAAACCAGTGTTTCTTGATTTCGAGTAATTGTGTTGGAAATACTAATGACGTCCTTTTAGCTGGTCATAGTCAAGTGGTTGACCCATGGGGGATTGTTGTGGCTGCTGGAGGTGATGAAGAAACTATTATTAAAACAGAGATTGATCCAGCTCAGGTTGCTAAAATTCGTGATGTATTTCCTAATTTGAAGCACCGGGTATTAGATAGGCAGGAGGAATTCAGTTGATAAATATTAATGTTTGTGGAAGAAATATTGTCGCAGACCCTAAACGATTGCTTATTGCCGGCTATACGGGAAAAGACCAGGAATCTGTAAAAAAACATATTGATGAATTGAAGGAGATCGGCGTTCCGGCTCCTCCACAAGTTCCGATGATTTACGATCTTTCAACAAATCTCATTACGACAAATAACTCAATTTCAGTTATCCAAGAAAGCAGTAGCGGAGAAGCAGAAGTGGTCATCATGAAAATTGAAGGGAAATGGTATTTAGGACTAGGCAGTGACCACACGGACCGCGGGCTTGAAAAAGTGTCTATTCAGAAATCCAAACAAGTATGCAGCAAACCTATTTCAACACAATTTTGGGCCTTGGATGACGTAAAAGATCGATGGGATGACATTGAAATGAGAAGCTGGATGATCGTCGATGGGGTGAAAAACGAGTACCAAGCAGGCAAGCTAGGAGAATTCTTGCATCCTGAAGAATTGCTCAAAATTATCGAAGAACGTGGCTATGATAGTGAGGATATGATTGTGTTTTGCGGAACATTACCGATTATAAATGGCGAATTCATTTATGGGGAAGCATTTTCAGCAGAATTATATGATCGATTAACAGATAACAAAATTCAATTGAATTATCAGGTTCATATTTTAGTGGATGCGGAGGTAGTTTGAAATGGAAAAATCAAAAATGAAAATTGATAGAAAACCAGAGTTGGAATTTGTTGAGTATAAAACCTTTGAGGCCGTTCCTTCAAAAACTGTAGAAGGTGCATCTCAACGAATCATTGCGCAGATTCCAGATACTAATGTAGCAACTCGTATCCTTGAACTGGAAGCAGGTACTGATACATCGCCTGATGGCGTGCAAGTCCATGACTTTTGGGAAGAATTATATATTATTGAAGGATCCTTAATCGATTTACGTCTAAATGAGGAATTTACAGCAGGAATGGTTGCATGCCGTCCTCCAGGGATGGAGCATGGTCCATGGAAATCACCTAATGGCTGCAGGATTTTCGAAGTTCGCTATTATGCAGATCAGAAAAAAGAAGAACATGAATTTGTCGATCATACCACTTTTGAAGCGCAGCCTTTTAGTAAAGTTAAGAGCCTTTCTGAAAGAATCATTGCTTCTGACCCTACTACAGGGGTCGCTACAAGAATTCTTCATAACGGTCCAGGGACAGATACATCTCCTAATGGCGTGCAAGTCCATGATTTTTGGGAAGAATTATATATTATTGAAGGATCTTTAATCGATTTGCGTCTAAATGAGGAATTTACAGCAGGAATGGTTGCTTGCCGCCCTCCCGGTATGGAACATGGACCGTGGAAATCACCAGATGGCTGTAAGATTTTCGAGGTCCGCTATTACTCCACGGAACAATAAAGAGGTATGTACCGGACTTCTGCATTCCTATAGCAATATGGCAATCCATCAAATGGCTTCTCGTGACATCAAACAACGAGGAGCCTTTTATCTCTGATATATTCTTCCACAGGGACCACGTGCTGAATGCTCAATTTGATAATTGGGTATCACAGGAAGCAGGTATGTGAATGTTCCGTTTGATGGATTATGTATACAGAGTTCATTACACATAAACTCTATTCGGTAAACAATGAGTGCACATTCATGAAAAGTTCAAATTGACTTAAAATGCACTCCATTAATGGTTGATTATCGACTGGGGACGAAACATGGTCCTTAGTACCAAACGGAAACAAGGTTTTTGAAGTAGTATTGCACTAAATAATATCGACTAAACATTTTAAAAGTCATTATTTTGATGACAGAGAAGGTGAAGCAAGTTGGAAGTTTTCCATTTAGCACATCCACTAAAGGAATCCCTATATCCAAGGGAGCCCCACGTAATGGCATTAGGTTTTTTTGACGGTGTTCATTTAGGTCATCAATCCTTGTTAAAGCAAACCAAGAGAATAGCCGAAAAGAACAAGCTTAAATTCACGGCAATGACCTTCGATCCACATCCAAATGAAGTAATCAAATGGGAGAAAGATTTGCTGTATTTAACTCCCCTAGCTTTAAAGATTGAAAGAATGGCTGCTTTTGGAGTGGACAAGCTTTTTGTCATAAAGTTTAATTTATCATTGGCTTCCTTACAGCCATCCGATTTTATTAAACAATATGTTTTAGGTCTTCAAGCTAAACATATAGTGGTAGGATTCGACTTTACCTTTGGAAATAAAGCTCAGGGTAATGTTGATTATTTGCAAAAAGTGAGTAAAAACAACGCCTTTGATGTAACCGTCATTTCAAAACAGGCACATAATGGAGAAAAAATAAGTTCAACTTTAATTAGAAAAATAGTAAGGGACGGAGATGTCCACCTTGTACCTTACTATATGGGACATCAATTAGAAGTTAAAGGCTTTGTTTATATTTCAAATAGACATAAACATGAGAAAAAGAAAAAATCGGAAATTCATATTGAAAATAAGTATATCCTGCCAGCACCAGGTGTATATCGTGTAGAAATCAAAAACGGGAACAAAGCTTGTCAGGGGTTATTTATAAGATATGGGTCCAGCAAGAGGAATGATGAAATAAGCGGTCAAATTATAGAAATGCTGAAGGGAGGTGTTGCCGAAGAGTTGACAGTTAAATTCTTAAACAAGATACCCTTTGGGTCAATGCCTGAGTATAGTTCAAATTTTAAGGAGGTTATAAAATGATGGATGATAGAAATTTTAGAAACGCTATGGGGAAATTTGCAACAGGCGTAACAGTACTTACAACATATTTAGAAGATGAAGTACATGGTATGACGGCGAATGCATTTATGTCGGTTTCCCTTAATCCAAGATTGGTTTTAATATCCATAGGCGAAAAAGCCAGAATGCTAGATAAAATTAATGAATCTGGAAAGTTTGCTGTAAATATATTGTCAGAAGCTCAAAAAGAGTTATCCATGCACTTTGCGGGGCAGATTAAAGAAAACCGTCAGATTCAATTTGGCTGGATAAATGAACTCCCAGTAATAAAAAATGCTTTAGCAAACATCGTATGTAAGGTCCATAGTAAACAAATAGCTGGGGACCACACACTCTTTATTGGAGAAGTAACTGAACTCGTCATTAGCGAAGGGGCACCACTGGCCTTTTATGAAGGGAAATACGGCAAAATACTCAGCTAAGCTGTTTAAGGCGGAAAATTATTATTTAAGTTTGATCATTAAAGTTATGTTGAAAAGTTACGAATCCGAACGTGGAGCTTACTGGTTCCTTAATAGACTGTAAAGCTTTCTTGAGAGGGTCTTGTTTTGTTTAGGAGGGGAAACTCATGCAAAGCAAAAATAAGACGGCCGTCAGATCAATGGAAATCCTTAATCTTTTTTTTACGCATTCAATGTTAAGTTTAAATGAAATCGCAAATATTTCAGGGATACCGAAAACATCTGTTTATCGAATGGTCATGTCACTTGAAGAGATGGGTCTTCTCGATAAGGGGAGAGATGGAAAATATTCACTTGGCCTGTTATTTCTTCAGTTCGGCCATTTGGTAGCCGAACGGCTTGATATTCGGCAGGTAGCTTTGCCGATAATGCAAAAACTGCATGACAAGGTAGGGGAAGCTGTTAATCTCGTCGTACAAGATGGCAAAGAGGCCATCTATATCGAAAGACTGGATACAAAACAGCGTGTTAGGCTTAATACGGCAATTGGCCGGAGAACTCCGCTTTATGCCGGAGCGTGTTCTCGTGTCATTCTCGCTTTTCAGCCGCAGTATGAGCGCGAACAATATTTAGAGCAAATCGAACTGAAGTCGATTGCTTCTGGAACGATCACTGATAAAGAGAGACTTCGGATTCTTCTAGAAGAATCTCGGAAAACGGGATATACGGTCAGTCACTCGGAACTTGAAAATTATATATCTGCAGTAGCCGCTCCTATTTTTAATGACAAAGGTTATATCATTGCGGGGATCAGTGTTACTGGTCTTGAGGTGGGTTACCGAAACGAGTTGTTGCCTCCATTGGTTGAAAAAGTGAAGAGTGCAGCCCTCGAGATTTCACGGGAATTTGGATATGCCGATAATGAAGCTGAATATGTCCACGGTTGAGAGATCAATTCCGATAGTCTTTATGCTTTTTCACAAGAACGATTATTGCCCTTATTGACGGCTTTGTATAATGTATTGTGTATACACAATACATTATACATAATACTTATGGATTTGGGCGCTCATTAACTGGATATTCCAGCTGATGACGATGTATCTTACAGGCAAAACTAAAGAAGGGGAAAGGGGTAGAATTTGACCTCGCATATAAGGAGCAAAGTAAGCGAATGGCAGGAGGTCAGACTCTCTATATCAGGAAGTAACCTAGTTCTTCATTAATGATGGTGCACCTTTAACCTTCTATTAATAATCAGCAAGCCATCCACATCCAAGAATCCACATCCAGGAAAGTAACTAATCCGGAGGTGTGTTAAATTGAGTGGGAAAAAGAAACTGGACAAGAAATCAAAAAAGATATTATTAGCGAGTTTACTTGGCAGTACCATTGAATTTTATGATTTCTTTCTTTATGGAACCGTTGCTGCACTTGTATTTAATAAACTGTATTTTCCTAATGATGATCCGTTTGTAAGTTTATTGCTTGCTTATGCATCATTTGGCATTACTTTTTTTATACGACCTCTTGGAGGGCTTGTATTTAGTCATTTGGGAGACAAGTTTGGCAGGAAAAATACTCTCGTGCTTTCACTTTTATTAATGGGAGTTTCTACCGTCTGTATTGGACTTCTTCCAACATATAGCATGATAGGGCTTTGGGCACCAATTCTCCTTGTTTTCTTTCGTCTCGTTCAAGGTATCGGGCTTGGCGGAGAATGGGGGGGAGCGATACTCCTGGCGGTTGAATCTGCGCCTAAAGAAAGACGTGGCTTTTTTGGAAGCTTTCCTGCAATGGGTATCCCTCTTGGGATGTTACTTGGGACATTTTCCATTTCATTAATGAGTTTACTTCCAGAATCACAATTTCTATCATGGGGATGGAGAGTGCCATTTGTCCTAAGTGCGATTTTGGTTGTTATTGGTATTTGGATAAGAAAAGGGATTGAGGAAACATCGGCCTTCAAAGAAGAGATAGAAAAAGGAAACGTCGTAAAAATCCCACTCTTTGAGACACTGCGATATCATTGGAGAGCGGTATTGATTTCTTTAGGTGCAAAATGTGTTGAAGTGGGCCCGTTCTATTTATTTTCTACATTTTTCATATCCTATGCTACGGAAACACAAGGTTTTTCAAGGACTACAGCTTTAAATGTAGTTACGGTGGCAACAGTCGTTACAGCGATTTGCATGCCATTTATGGGAATGTTATCTGATAAAATTGGTCGTAAACGTGTTTTTCTTATTGGTACCATCGGAATAACTCTTTTTGCTTTTCCATACTTTTATTTATTTTCCTTACAATCCACTCCCTGGTTATACGTTATTTCAATAGTGGGCTTAGGAATACTTTGGCCTCCAATTGCGGCGACTATCGGGACAATGTTTACTGAAATGTTTAGTACGAATGTTGGTTATACAGGAATAACGCTTGGTTATCAAACAGGCTCTGCATTATTTGGTGGAACGGCCCCAATGATTGCGACTATATTAGTGGGCGCCTACAATAATTCTTGGATTCCGCTTGCTTCATTTTTAGTATTTCTTTGTATCGCATCTCTTATCTCAGTATTATTTGTCCGCAATAGTCAAAGTGAAAGTAACCCTTTCTCTGAAAAAAGGACACTAGATGATAAGGATACAGATAATCAAATAAGCGGGTAATGGATTGTCTTACTAAGAGGGAAATAGATTGATCTTTAAAAATGGTGACGTTTTCACAGTTAATGGAGAGCGGCTGAGGTAGGGAAGCCTTCAGATATCGCTCTCTTTAATTGAAGTCCCTTGAAGTGTTTGCGGCAGAAGGTACCATTAATGTGCTATGAACACGTAGACTCTGTTCGGCGAGGGCATTAGTAAAATAATAAACGGCCCAGCTAATTTTTTTCCATTAATATATGACCTAATGAATAGATATTTCTTACATATCCGATAGTGGGCGCCGAGGACGGCTAGCTGAAGAAGAAAAGTATTGAATAATGGGTCGCCATATCCCGTCACTGGACGACTGATTATGCAATATTAAATAATTGATGTAGAATTGCATAAACCTTTTAATTAACCGAATAATCTGTATATTGAAATTGTTGGAAAAATACCATTAATCCCCACTTGGTATGGTATTTGCATATAAGTTAATTAATCACGAATAAGGGTGGAGTGATACATGGAGAATGCAAAGTTAAAACGTTCGTTAACAGTATTTCCTTTAGTGCTATTTGGATTGGCCTATATGGCACCTACAACAGTTTTTTCTACTTATGGAGTTGTTGCGGAAATAACGAAAGGGATGGTGCCGGCTGCTTATATCATAGCTTTGGTTGGTATGTTGTTTACAGCCTATAGTTATGGTCAAATGGTCAAGGCCTACCCTGTTGCCGGTTCTGCTTATACATTTACTCAAAAGGCCCTTAATCCTCACCTTGGATTCTTAGTGGGATGGGTCATCCTATTGGACTATTTATTTTTGCCAATGATCAATGGATTATTGATCGCCATTTACTTAAACGCGTATTTTCCATCCGTTCCTTTTTCCGTCTGGTTAATTGCCTTTGTCATTTTAATCACCGCTGTAAATATAATTGGAGTGAAAATAGCAACAAAAATAAATCTATTATTAGTTGCCTTTCAATTTTTAATAATCGTTATATTTACATTCCTCTCGATTAAAGGGGTACTTAACGGAATGGGTTCAGGAACATTATTCATGAGTTCTCCATTCGTGAATGGCGATATACCGCTATCTTTAGTATTGGCAGGATCCTCCATTTTATGTTTATCTTTTTTAGGATTTGACGCTGTTACCACATTTTCGGAGGAGACCATTAATCCTAAAAAAATGATACCAAAGGCCATTTTCCTCGTCGCATTAATAGGAGGAGGTCTGTTTGTCACCATCTCATACATCAGTCACCTTGTTTACCCAAATTTCCAAGCCTTTAAAGATCCAGATTCCGCATCCTTGGAAATTGCCATGTACATCGGGGGTCATTTATTTCAATCTATTTTTCTAGCAGGATACATTACCGGTGGGCTGGCTTCCGGTTTATCAGCTCATGCAAGTGTTTCGCGGCTTTTGTATGCGATGGGGAGAGATGGAGTTCTTCCAAAGAAAATATTTGGTCAAATTCATCCAAAATTTCAAACTCCAACACACAACATCATCTTAGTTGGTATTTTTGCTTTATCTGCTTTATTTGTTGATTTAGTGACAGCATCATCCTTTATTAACTTTGGGGCGCTTGTTGCATTTACATTTGTCAATCTCTCGGTTATTTCCCATTATTTTATTAGAGAAAAACAGCGAAACGGAATTAATGCATTGAAATACCTAATATTGCCGCTGATTGGTACGAGCTTCACAATTTGGTTATGGACCAGTCTTGATTCAAAGGCACTCTTACTCGGACTAGGGTGGTTCGGAATAGGTGTCATCATGCTGCTTTCAAATACGAAAATGTTTAGTAAGCGGCCGCCAGAGCTTTCCATTGATAGTGCGATTGAAAAAGAAATTAAAGCATAAAAGCTTTATGCATCAAGGAGGATAATAATGGTAAATGCAGACATCATTCTTTCTGGTCAACATGTTTTTACTGGATTACAAGATGAGCCTATACAGGCAGCTATCGCTATTAAAGATAATAAAATGATTAAAATCGGTTCTAAAGAAGATATAATGTCATTCCTTGGAGATCAAACAAAGGTGTATGACTTCGAAGAGGGGCTGATCATTCCGGGATTTCATGATTTTCATATGCACATTATGATGGGAAGCATTTTACAGAAGGATAGTGCCAAATTATTTGATGCAGCTTCAGAAGAAGATGCAGCCAAAATAGTAGCCGAATTTGCAGAAACGAGACCAAATGATGAGTGGATATTCGGTGTTGGCTGGGATCATACCAATTGGAAGAATAAAGTGCTGCCACATAGAACAACACTGGATAAATATATTTGTGATCGTCCCGTTTTATTATTCAATGCAGAAGTGCATTACGCATGGATCAATAGTAAAGCGATGGAAATGATCCAATTAACGAAGGATACCCCAGATCCGGAATATGGAGAAATTGGAAAAGATGAAAATGGGGAACTGACAGGCCTTCTATTTGAACAGGCAATTGGGTATGCATCAGAACATGCATACAAATTGCCGAAAGAAAAACGTGTAAACCTATTCCAAGATTTTCTTAATGAAACAAAAAGGTTGGGAATCACATCCGTTAATGATTTATACGGAGCTAAAATTGCTCCGAATCCATTAGACGACCTTGAAATTTTTAAGGAATTTGAGAGAGAAGGGTTACTAACAACCAGAATTCACTTTTCGCCGGAGTTAAAAATGGATGTAGCTGCCGCCAAGGAATTACAAAAAAATTATCAGTCAGACAAGCTTACCTTTTCTGGATTAAAACAATTTATAGATGGTGTCGTGACTAGTCATACTGCTTTTTTATTGGATCATTACAAAGACCGTCCTGAAACAAAAGGCGGGACCACCTATCCAGCTGAAACAATTAAACAATTAGTAAAAAAGGCAGATAAGGAAAAATTTCAAATTCGTTTCCATGCTATTGGTAACGGTGCTGTCCGCTTAGCATTGGATGCATTTGAAGAAGCGAGAAACGTAAATGGGGTAAGAGATGCCAGACATGTCATTGAACATGTGGAGGTATTGCATCCAGACGATGTTCATCGCTTTAAGGAATTAAATGTAATCGCCTCATTTCAACCTAAACATATTGAATTAATGGAAAGTGAGGCATATACGGCCAGAATCAGTGAAAAACAACAACCACTCTATTATCCTATCAAAACACTCGTGGATACTGGTGCAAAAATTGCCTTTGGTACAGATTTTCCTGTAGTGCCCCTAAATCCCATGATGGGCATTTATCAGGCAATCACGAGAAAAGATCTAACCGGGAAGGCGTGGCAAGAGTCGGAAGGAGTAACATTAGCACAAGCGTTAAAGTATTACACGGCTACACCGGCATTCGGGTCTTTCAGGGAAAAGGAATTAGGCACATTGGAAGCAGGGAAGATAGCGGATATCGCAGTATTAAATAAAAATTTATTTAGCATATCAACAGAGGAAATTCTTGAAACAGAAGTGAAGATGACGATCATGGATGGAAAGATCGTATATGAAAACCAGGTCATCACAACTGTATAAGATAAAAAATGATAAAAAGGAAGGTAGTGAGAAAATGTCAAAAGTGAAAGTTGGGCTAATTCAAATTCATTGCGGAGAATTCATTGCTGAAAATATTCAAAAAACGATAGAGAAAATAAAAGAAACAGTAAATAAAGGTGCACAAATCGTTTGCTTACAGGAATTATTTTCTTCGCAATATTTTCCGCAAACGGTTAGCGTGAAAAATTATGATTTAGCAGAAGATGTAGATAGTGGTACATTGGCCGCAATGGGTGAATTAGCTAAGGAATTGGCCATTGTCTTGATTGTCCCTTTTTACGAAAGAGCAGGTGCTGGTATTTATTTTAATAGTGCAGCTGTATTTGATGCTGATGGGGAATGTTTAGGGATTACAAGAAAAAATCATATTCCGGATGGTCCCCAGTATCATGAAAAATATTATTTCGTTCCAGGCAATACTGGATATCCTGTCTATGAAACGGCTTATGGAAAAATAGGAGTTGGGATTTGCTGGGATGAGTGGTATCCAGAAGTTGCCCGAATTTTGAGCTTACAAGGTGCAGAAATATTATTCTATCCTTCTGCAATTGGTTCAGAGCCAGATCATCCCGAGATATCAACAAGATCATCCTGGGAAAAGGCAATTTCCGCTCATGGCATTTCTAATGGTGTATTTGTTGCTGCGACAAATCGAGTGGGCCAGGAAAAGGACATGAATTTTTACGGCGGTTCATTCATTAGCGATACATTCGGGAATATTTTAGCTTCACTTGATGAGGAAGAAGGAATTATTGTCCAAGAAATTGATTTAAAAGAAATAGAAGAGACTAGAAAAATTCTGCAATTCTTTAGAGACCGTCGTGTCGATACATACGGCCCTATATTACAAAAAGAAATACTACCGACCCGATCCCCTTCAAAAAAGGGAACAAACAAAGCGCTGTTTAGATAGTCATTAAAAAGTAATGCATGTGTTTTCTCTTGGGAGGTCCGTACCCATCAAGCTAATTCTGTTTTTAAAAAGTAGGGATTGCTGTCTTATTTTACGCTTACCACATCGTAATTAAGGCTGTGCAATCCTTCTTCTCGAAATTTGGTATACTTCGCCTGAAATTTAAACGAACGATTGTTGGTGGACACGTTGTTTATGTTCAGGCGAATACATTAGTAAAATAATAACCGTTTCTGCTAACTGCGTAACAAATTATGCAATGGAAATAATGGAGTTCAGTCGATTATAGCGGAATATATTTAAAAGAAATAGCAGGTGGGACTACCTGTTATTTCTTTTTTGCCAACTGTGAGTTATGCCTTTAAAGGTATAGCGTTTTTGTTTTTACAAGCAGCTTTTTCAAAATTTAAAATAAAATAGAATGAATGAGATAAAAATGTGTCAATAAAGGGTGAAACGGTAAATGGATAAACTACCTCGATTCAAATTAGCGTCATAAGTGAGCCTCCAGTAGCACCGATTATCACTATAAACCAAGCAGGCAATTTCCAGTACACAAGCATACTAAATAAGATGGCAGCAAAAGCAAAGTCTATAGGAGCTGAGATGGAGCTGGTCCAAATGGGATTATAAAAAGCCGCAATCAAGATGCCTACAACTGCTGCATTAACTCCCATTAATGCCCCTTTAACTTTAGGATTACGGCGTAATGTGTCCCAAAATGGCAATGTCCCTAGTATAAGAAGAAATGCAGGTAAGAAAATAGCAATTGTTGCTAATAAGCCACCTTGCCATCCATTTATCACGGCACCTATGTACGCTGCAAACGTAAATAACGGACCCGGTACAGCTTGTGTTGCACCATACCCGGCAAGAAATGCCTCTTTCTCTAGCCATCCAGTAGGGACAAATTCACGTTCAAGCAATGGCAAGACTACATGTCCACCACCAAACACTAAAGAACCAGACCGATAAAAGCTGTCAAACAGAGCAATCCAATTTGATGAAGTAACCTCTCGTAAAATTGGAAGTAGAAACAGTAATCCGAAAAATAAAACTAAACTAACAAAACCGATACCACGCGAAATCGGAAAATGAACGGTAGATTCATAACTTTCGTCGTGTTGTTTATAAATTAGAAAACCAATAAATGCGGCCAGTATAATAATACCAACTTGCACATAGGCAGTCTGCCAAATCAAGGTCCCAACCAAGGCTATTAATGCAATTGTCTTTCTCTTTATATCTGGAGTTAAATTTTTTGACATCCCCAAAATGGCGTGTGCAACTACTGCTACTGCTACTATTTTTAATCCGTGGATCCAGCCTGCATTTGAAACATCCATTCCTTTGAAAAATGATGCTAATATTACTAACGCTATCACCGAAGGCAGTGTAAAACCAAGGAAAGCTAAAATTCCACCGAAGAAACCTCCCCGCATAACTCCGACTCCAATTCCAACCTGACTGCTAGCTGGACCAGGCAAGAATTGACACAAAGCAACTAAATCAGCATAGCTTTTTTCATCCATCCATTTTCTTCGTCTAACATACTCATCATAAAAGTAACTTAAATGTGCTATTGGCCCACCAAACGATGTTAAACCAAGCCTTGTTGAAACTAATAGTATTTCAATCAGTGACTTAAAACTTCTGTTTGTTTTGTTTTGATCCACTAAAATAGTCCTCCTATTATTTAAGTTCATAAGCTTTCTTTCCGGCTTCCATAAATATTTCCTTTTTCAGTGGTCGAATAAATAATTTTCTTATTTTCCCATCGACGTTTCGTTCCTCATTTATTAAAAGTCCATCAGATTCCATTGTGTATAAAGTACCTGAATTGACGGTTTATCCATGGCATTTTAGTTCTTCGAACATCCAAAGACCAAAATCGATTATTATAATGAAGTATACTATTTAGACATATTTAGTTTCTAATTCCAACAATTAATTTACACACTCTTAATATTTTCTCAAGTTAATCTTGTTTATCAAAAAGTTGAAACGTCTACAACTTTTAGTGTTTAGGTAAATCCATAATGAAGTTCATTACCGGAAGCTGATCAGCAGCTTCTTTTCTTTTGGAGAAAAAAAGCAGTATTTAAAAAGATGAGGTATTTAACACTTAGCGTACTCTTTTTTTTGTTAAGTGAGACGGTTAGCTAAGAACAATATGGGAAATACTAAGAGAATGAAATTCTTACCGAATTTTCAGAAAAATGCATTGACGGGAAATTAAGGTTGTTATATATTATTAATAAGTTAAATTTATTGTTATATAACAGAAGGAGGAATCTAGATGATGAACATTTATGATAAAGCTTATGAAAGTTATTTAAAGATTTGTGAAAGGTATGAAATCGAGTCAATAAACATTGACCATTTCATCAAAAATTTAACTAAAGATCAGTTGGATGAATACAGTAAATTAGCCGTTTAAACGAAAGGACGTGATTGCAAAGATGGACCTCCCGGTTGATGTAGATGTAGAAGCCAGTTAGAAACCCCACCAGTTGCTATGGAACAGGTGGGGTTTTGTCATGTGTTTTAAGAGCTTATTTTTAATTAATAGGATAACTCGGCAGTTGCACAGATATGTTTTGGCGATTTATACTCGCGATGGCCCTCTTTATTTGTTGTTGAGCACTTTAATAGCTCGCCCGAAGAGAAAGGTTACTATCAATATGTTCATCGTATTCATGGTCATGTTTGCGAAAGAACCTTCTTTTGTTCGAGGACGTGTATAGGATAAAGCCATTATGGTTTCTTTGTTAAATAGGCAGCTTGTAATTGCTGGTGTTTTATAAACTGCATCTGCTCTTATAAAACCAAAACAATAAAATATCAATCACTTTTACATTATTAGTAAAAGAGTGGGTGAAAATACAAAATTCAGAATTTTCTTGAAATGAGTTCATACGCATGTTAGAATTCATTTCAGGTAAGAATATTATAAATAAGATGTTATTGGAATTATGGTGAAACTCTGTTCCCTAATAAACAACGAAAAACCAATAATGAAGGATTAAAGGATTTATGTAGGGAATACAGTCTACGGGAATTTGAAACATTAAACGACGCCTTCTTACATATTACCTTAAAACATCATGAATCAGTGCAATGATTGTTATACGTTTCGACATAACTAATCATTCTTTTTATACAAATTTTTTTGGTTATAGTAAGAAACAGTGTTGCTTATTGAGAAACTATGAGTGCCGATTAAACATCTTCAGTTTTAATATTCTTCAAATCTATTTATAAGGGGGTGAGTAAGTTGATTTGAAGTGCTTCATTGGACGGGAAATAATATGTAATAAAATTAGTTTACAGCAATAAAAGTTATGCGATGTAAAAATATGCTAATGATTTATTTTTTGGTATGGAAGAAATGTAAGCGCTTATATAAACCTTGTCAGTTGGTGATGTCCCGTGTTTTAGACTGTAACATCGTACCTAGTTTAGAAAAGGCACAACTTTACATGAGGAGGTTTTTGTTTAATGAACAAACAACTTCAGCTGAAAAAGAAATCTAAATGGAAAGTTCGTTATACTGTCTTATTCGTATTATGGTTATGTTGGCTGTTTTCTTTCCTGGATCGAATGGTTATCACTATTGCATTGCCTTATATTGGTGAAGATCTTAATTTAACGGCTACAGCTCAAGGTTTACTGTTAAGTATTTTCTTTGCAGGGTATGCGCTGTTCCAAATTCCGGGCGGGATGTTATCAGATAAATTTGGCTTTCGTCGTGTGATGAGCATTGCGATTGTTTGGTGGTCAATTTTCACATCATTGACTGGTTTGATTTTTTCTTATCCACTTATGTTACTCATTCGATTTGTATTCGGTTTAGGTGAGGCATGTTTACCAGGTGCTGCTTACAAAGGGATAGCTAATTATTTTCCCAGTAAGCAACGCGGGACAGCTACAGGAATTCAGTCAACAGTTAATACGTTGGGACCGGCTATTGCTGTTATTGCTGCTGCAGCAATTATTGGGGCATTTGGATGGCGTACAGTGTTTATCGTAATGGGTATTCCGGGCATTATACTCGGCCTGTATATCTGGTTTAAATTCAAGGATAATCCGAAAGATCATCCTAAAATGACGAAAGAAGAGCTTGCAGAATTAGAGGAAGACATTGATACTGAAAAATCGAAAGAAGAAAAGAAATCAGGAGTTTCCTTTAAGGAACTTTTAAGAAAACCAATTTTATGGCAAATGGCGCTTATTTGGTTCTTCTTTGATATTACTTTCTGGGGCTTCACTTCTTGGCTCCCATCTTATCTGATAAATGTTAGAGGGCTTTCTTTAATGGATACTGGCATTTTCAGTGCCTTACCGTATTTAGTAGGTACAGTCTCCATTGTTCTTGGTGGGTACTTGTCAGATAAAGTAAAAGGAAAGAGAAAATGGGTGTTCATCCCTAATGCTGTAATTGGTGGGTTGGCATTATTATTAATGCTTCAAGCTTCTTCCACTGCAATGGTCATTACGTATCAATGTGTTGCAGCCTTCTTCATGTTCTTGGCTCAAGGAGCATTCTGGGGTCTGGTAGTTGACACACTGCCTGCGAAAATAATGGCTGCAGGCTCATCTACTGTTAACTGTTTCGGATCAATTGCAGGATTTATCGCCCCGTTTTTAATGGGATATATGATTGAAAGCAGCGGTGGTTCTTACAATTCATCTTTCATATTAATGATTGCAGCCATCATTATAGCAGCAATCATCGCCCTAACGATTGGCAATGATACCGAAAAAGAAGATTCGGTGAATGCAGAGAAAATGATAGAGGCTTAATTTGAATTGCCAATTTATCAGTAAGTAAATGGATTCATTTATCTTTGTTGAGAATGTTTTTTTACATGGTAATAGGATTATATTTAGAAAACCCTTGTTGATAAGAGGCTGTCAGATGCCGAATCCTCGTACATTGAAATACAGACGCTTTTTTTCAGATAGTGGGTAAGAAAGAGGGGAAGAATGTTGGGATTTTCAGAAAAGTATTTAAAATTAAAATGGAACACCGTTGCTTATTAGGTAACGTAAGGGCGTGAATGAACGAAATAAGTTAAATCATCTTTAAGGGAGTTTGAATGAATGAAAGTAAATTTAAAACCAAACAATGTTAGGTCATTAACAAAGGTACTTGCAGTAGCTACGCAAAATCAATTTGCTGTCGGTTCGTTTACCCCAAGAGCTACAAAGATGATAGCTCCTATACTTAGAGCTGCCCAAGAAAAGAAATCTGCGGTTATTGTTCAAACTTCTGAGAGGGAGCAGGAACGATATGGAATTAATTTAGCGGAATTTAGCCGAGAGTTTTATCGTGTGATCCAAGAGGAGAATATTACGATCCCTGCTGTGTTACATTTAGATCATACGAAGGATTTCAATGTAATTGCTGAAGCCATCGAAGTTGGTTTTACATCCGTTATGATTGATGCATCGGAGCAACCATTTAAGAAAAATATTGAGATAACAAAAAAGGTTGTTGAGTATGCACATTCAAAAGGCGTAACTGTAGAAGCTGAATTAGGCAAGATAGGGACAACCGACTTTATTGAAACCGACGTTGATGAAGAGTTATTTACAGAGCCTGGTGAAGCAAAACAGTTTGTTGAAGAGACCTGTATTGATGCATTAGCGGTTTCTGTCGGAACTTCACATGGGGTTTATCTCGTTAAAGATCCAAAAATTGATATTGAACGCTTAATGGAGATTCGTACTTTAACATCTGTACCTTTAGTGTTACATGGCGGTTCAGGCACTCCTTCAGAGATGATAAAGAATGCAATTCAAATTCCTAATGGTGGAATCAGTAAAGTGAATATTGCAACAGATTTAGAACATATGATGATAAAAACTCTTGATCGAGAAAATCATGTTACAGAAAAAGAGTGGTCGGAACTACCGACTGAAACAGTGACTTTAGTCCAAAACGCAGTTCAGAACGTAGTAAAAGAAAAAATTGAAAACTTTTTAATAAGTAGTGATAGTGCTTCTTACTATGTTTAAGAAGTAATATGATACCAACCTTTGAACAGTACCCCATATTTTATACACATGGATAAACCCTTTAACCACATAATTTATGGCTATACTGCTTATCGTTGAAGATAACTTTTTTTAGAAGAATTGCTAAGGTAATAGGAGGAAAAATAATATGTCTATAGAAAGATCAAGAATAGTAACATTTGCTGGAAATCCAGTTACGTTGATTGGGAGTGAAATTCGTGTTGGGGATAAAGCGCCAAATTTTGAAGTGTTAGCAAACGATCTCTCAAAAGTTACACTTGAAGATTCAAAAGGGAAAGTCCGCCTTATCTCATGTGTTCCCTCTCTTGATACAGGAGTATGTGACGCACAAACACGGCAATTTAACCAATTAGCTAGCAATCTAGGAAATGATGTAGAAGTGTTAACAATTAGTGTAGATCTTCCATTTGCACAAAAAAGATGGTGTGGAGCAGCAGGAATAGAACAAGCCCAAACCCTTTCAGATCATTTTAAGATGTCATTTGGAACAGCTTATGGCACATATATAAAGGAACATCGTTTAGAATGCCGTGCAGTATTCGTTGTAGATGAAAATGATGTCGTACAGTATGTTGAATACGTTCCGGAAATTACGGAACATCCGAACTATGAAGCAGCTATACAAGCAATTAAGTCATTTATAAAAGTTAAAAAGTGATATAAGTAAACAATATACTCATGATTTAAAGAACGCATATTGTTTTTTCATTAATCCTAAGAAGTAAAATGTTACTGCATTAAAATCTTTTTTTCTCAGTAGAAAGGCTGCCTTACACATACACAAGGTCAGCCTCTTCTCCTATATGTAATAATGGGGTGGTGAGGTGCAAAAGTTGTTATTACCTTAAAGGAATAGGTTTAAGTTAAAAAATTGCATCCTGCTATAATAGTAATTATTTTATGTTAATAAGGAGATGGGAATATTCTGAATTTTACATTTTTTTGTTGAAAAACTAAATTAGTGGTGATAGTATAAAAAAGTGAAATATAGAATAAAATGTTATATTTTACTCACTGATTGAAACGGTGTTGCTTATTGAGGGGCAGGAAGAGTGACTAGATCTTTTGATTTTTGGCAATGTTCTTTGAAAACAGACAGATTGAAGCATTTTAAACAACTTAATTTAAATGATCAGGATTATAAAATTTAGTACAATCATCCAGTTCAAATTTTTTTACCCAGTATTGTATACAATACTGCATTCAATTTTGAATTCTTCATTGAGGGGAGGTATAAAGTGTTGAATAGTTTAGAAATAGATATCTATAAAAAAATCAAGCAAGCTATTATCCAGCAAAAGCTTCGGCCAAATATGCAACTCATAGAAAAGGATCTTGCTGAATCGTTTGGCGTAAGCCGTACCCCTGTTCGAAATGTTCTGCGCAGATTGGAATATGAAAAATTAGTGAAAATTAAAGAGCATAAAGGTACCTTTGTCTCCTGTTCAACAATTGAAGAAGCAAAAGAAGTATTTGAAATGAGGAGAATCTTAGAAGGGGAAGCAGTGCGAAGAGCATGCAGCCTCTATAACGAGCAACAATTAAAAGAACTAGAGACTCTGGTAGAAGAAGAACGACATATTTATGGTAGTCTGGATTTTTATGAATCTTTAAAAATATCTGGGGATTTTCATTTGAAAATAGCTGAAATCGCAGGGAATTCGTATTTTTATCAATATCTGGAAGACATAATTTCCCTAACTTATGTGATTATAGCAATCTATGGAAGAGGTAAAATGGAAACATGTGGTTCTCACGATCATTTGCAAATTTTTAATGCCATTAAGCAAAGGGATGATGATCTTGCAGAACGCTTATCTCTCATTCATCTTAGTGAAATTGAGTCGAATCTGCATTTTAATGAGGAATTACAGATCTCTTCTTCCTTGTCAGATATATTTCTTTAATTGTAATTTGATATACAGTTATTGAAAGCGCTTACCGGTAAGGTTTTTAAGGAGGTGATACAGTCCTTCGAAAGCATTTTCAAATTTAAAGTGTTGTCATGTGGTTTTTTTTGCAATTTAACTGAAACGCTGTTGCTTAATGTGCGACGAGCCATCGGGTGTTCGATGGTAAATAGTACTTTTAACAAAACAAATTCGCATTTTAATTCCTGTGAATGATGAACAGAAAAGACCACTTAGAAGGAAGTTTGTATCATATCATAGCCTTGGCAAACATCTAAGACCTAACTTGTTAACCAATGCATTAAAATGCGGCAAACAATAAAAAAGGGGTTGGATGTATCATGTCTACAAATTTAGAAAGTTACGTTCCACAAGAAACGCAGATCCAACATGATACGGGTGTGGATGAATCACTTAATCCGAAAACCGAGGAAGGTAGGACGGTAAGTCCGGTAGACTATATTTTCATGTGGGTTGGTGACGGTGTTAATCTAGGTAATATGACGCTTGGAGCCAGTATGATTGTAGCGGGAATCGCTACGTTAAACATCTTTCAGACATTTGCCGCAGCTATCATGGCAATTGGTATCATTTCAACTGTTTTTGCTTTAAATGATAGGCTCGGATACAGAACGGGTATCCCATATGTTGTACAGCTTAGAATGTCCTTTGGCCTGAAAGGTTCCGTAATATCATCACTGATGCGCGGTATTCCCGCCATCGTTTGGTACGGTTTTCAAAGTTGGATTGGCGGTACTGCCTTAAATGAAATTGCGAAGATTATGACGGGCGGCGCCTTTGATAATGTTGCCATTTGCTTTGTCGTGCTGCAGTTGGTGCAAATTGGGCTTTCGCTGTATGGATTCCATGCCATTAAATGGGTGGAAACGCTTGCGTCTATTGTTATTGTACTTGCGCTTCTCTATGTATTTGGCGTTCTACTTACCTCCTATAGCGATGTTATTGCAGAAAAATGGGTTCATGCAGAAGGATCATGGGGCTTACCTTTCTTTGCATTGATCATGATGTTTATGGGGAATTATGCGGCTATCTTTTTAAGTGCAGCGGACTATTCAAGAGAGCTAAAAACCGGTATTAGCGACAAAAAACGCGGTTTTTTGTACTTTCTTCCTATTTTAACAGCATACGGCTTGACACTTACAATCGGTGGAATGCTTGCTTCCGCAACCGGCATCAACAATCCTGTGAAAGCGTTTGCGGTCGTGGTGGATAACTCGTATATTACCCTCTTTGTATCCGCATTCATTGTTTTGGGTGCGGTGGCAGTAAACATGGTTGCCAATATTATTCCGCCAACCTATGTTATTACATTGCTTACAAAAATGAAATATAAACCTGCAGTTACCATAACCGGACTGCTTGCATTTTGTTCATTCCCTTGGGTTCTTGTGCAGGATTCTTCGGCAAAGGGTCTTGGAATCTTCATTCTTATATATTCCGCATTTTTAGGACCGATTGTTTCTATATTATTAGTCGAATATTATATATTAAGGAAGCAAAAGGTGAATGTTGCAGATTTGTATAAGGAAGACGGTCCATTTGCCGGGTATAATCCAGCAGCGGTGCTTGTATTGCTAATCGGCGCCGGTGCAGCCTGTTTGAAAGTGGAGCTGGCATGGATTATCGGCGTTGTTGTGGGAGGCAGTGCATATTTGCTTTTGATGAAATTTGCATTTAAAGATTCAAAATTCAAAAAGGGTACTATTTTTGAAAAGTAAACCTGTATTTCTATGTTTCCGGGGGTTATTCTCTCTGTCTATTTATAATGGATTGATGCAATCTGAGGATGAAATAAACAAGGCAATTGAACAATGTCAATATACTGAAAATTGCAAAAAGGGGTTGGGAGAATGAAGTTTGATTTAGTTATAAAGAACGGAAATGTAGTAATTGAAAATACAGTGGAACAACTAGATATCGGTATACTTCATGGTAAAATTGCAGAAATTTCAAAAGAAATAGCCGGAGAATCTGCTGAAATCATAGATGCTGCTCATCAATATGTCATGCCTGGGATGATAGATGCCCATGTCCATATTTGCGAGCCAGGCAGAACGGAGTGGGAAGGGTTTGAAACAGGAACTCAAGCACTGGCTGCAGGAGGGACAACATCATTTGTAGATATGCCATTAAACGCTTTGCCGGCAACGACTACAAAGAGTTCACTGCATTTAAAATTAAGATCTGCTGAAAATAAGGCGTATGTTGATTATGCTTTGTATGGTGGATTAGTTCCTGATAATCTCCAAGATTTAGAGGACCTTTCTAACGAAGGTGTTGTGGCCTTCAAATGTTTTATGGCAACATGTGGCAGTGAGGAAATTGGAGATTTTAAAAATGTTGATGATTTTACTCTATATCAAGGTATGAAAAAACTATCGGAATTGGGGCATATTTTATCTATACATGCTGAGAATGCAGAGCTTACTGATAAACTGGCAATTGAAAAGAAAAAACAAGGGAAGACAACAGCAAGAGATTATTTAGAGTCCCGCCCTATTTTTACTGAGGTTGATGCTGTAAAACGTGCTTTGTTATTGGGTAAAGAGACTGGATGCAAATTACATTTTGTTCATATTAGCAGTGAAGAGGCTGTTGAAGAAATCCTTAAAGCACGTAAACTAGGCCAAGAGGTTACGATAGAATCGTGTCCTCACTATTTCACGTTGGATATGGAAACCTTTGAAAGGATAGGACCTGTTGCGAAATGCGCCCCACCGCTTCGTACTAAAACAGAACAAGATAAATTATGGGAAGCTCTTAAGGAAGGGAAAATTGATATCCTGGCCTCAGACCATTCCCCATGTCCTCCAGAAATGAAGCAGAGCAACACCAATAATATGTTTGAAGTGTGGGGAGGGATTAGTGGTTGCCAAAATAATGTTGATTTAATGTTTGACGAGGCTGTTAAGAAACGTGGGGTTTCTGTAAGTGATTTTTCAAAGATGATTGCGACAAAACCTGCAGAAATATTCAACTTAAGAAATAAAGGAAGCATTAAAGTTTCCTATGACGCTGATATCATTCTTCTTGATCCAAATAAATCATACACCATTCAGCCAGAAGATTTGTATTACCGTCATCAACATAGCCCTTATGTTGGAAGACAGATTAACTGTCGAGTGACGAAAACGTTTGTAAGAGGACAACTAGTATTTGATTTTGAGAAAGGGATTGTTAGTCATCCAATTGGGAAGTTCATTTCGGCAAAAAATAGTTTCGTACAAGCATAAAGTTATGTAAAGAAGGTTGACCCAAAAGGGCACTTTAGTTGCCCTTAATGGCGTCATACCTTCTTTTTTGGTTTATTTTTTGACTGGTATTATGTCTAGGTATTGCTCTTGTGGTAAAATAAAGAAACAGGATCAGTAATATAGGATTTAATCGGAGGTTAATATAAATGGTTAAGTCAGTAGATAGGGCATTAACAATTATTTCATTAGTGAGCAAGCGTAAAGAAGGGATTGGGGTTACTGAGCTGGCCTCCAACCTAGATTTAAATAAAAGCTCTATATTCAGATTATTAAGTACTCTTGTAGATCATGGATTCATCGAACAAAATCCTGAAACTAAAAAATATAGATTAGGCTATAAATATTTAGAATTAAGTTCGATGCTGCTTGAATCTATTGACTTGAGAACTCAAGCTAAACCATTTCTGGAAGAGTTAGAATCACATATTAATGAAGTGATCCACTTGACCGTATATGATCAAGGAGAGGTAATCTATATTGAAAAACTTGAGGGAAGTGAAACCCTTAGAACACATTCACAAGTAGGGAGACGTGCCCCAATGCATTGTACGGCAGTTGGGAAGGTAATCTTGGCCCATCTGCCATTAAATGAGATCGTAGATATAATTGACAAGCATGGTTTACCAGAACATACTGAACAAACGATTACCGATAAAGAATCCTTTTTTAAAGAATTGGGAAAAATAAGGAACGAAGGTATTGGTATGGAAATTGAAGAAAATGAACAAGGAATCACCTGTATTGCAGCGCCAATTTTTGATAATCGGAAGAAAATTACCGCTGCTGTTAGTATATCAGGACCAAGCATCCGAATGACTGAAGAAAGATTAACTGAAATTAAACCAATTATAATGGATATTGGTAAAAAGATTTCCAAGAGGCTTGGTTATACAGATAATTAAATTAATGTGAAAAAGAATTGGTATAAGACCAATTCTTTTTTTGTGGAAATTTATTGAATCAAGTTTATCTTCGAATAGGAACATTGGTGTTTTGTCCTACGAAAATTTTATAAAAAATTTAATGGTAAAATACTTGAAATATTCAAAAAACGGTGATAATATCAAAATAAGAAACAAGGTTAGTTAATAAGCAACAAATTACTTATTTTTTTTTTTTAATCATTTAATGAAACTGCGTTGCTTATTATGCGACTAAAAGGAGGAGTAAATAGTGGATTTTTCTAAAGAGAAAGGCGAATTTTATAATAATCTAACGAAAACAATTCGTCGGCACATAGTTAAAATGACGAACCATGCAGGAAGTGGTCATCCCGGTGGTTCTTTATCGGCAACTGAATTAATGTCCGTCCTATTTTTTGAACACATGAATGTTGATCCCGACAACCCAGATTGGCAAGACCGAGATTGTTTCTTCTTATCTAAGGGGCATTGTACACCTGTATTTTATTCAGTATTAGCTGAAAAAGGTTTCTTCCCGGTTGAAGAGTTAATGACCTTCAGGGATGTTGACGGTAGGTTACATGGACATCCATGTGGAGAGCATATTCCAGGTGTAGACATATCTTCAGGATCACTTGGTCAAGGATTATCGGTAGCTAATGGCGTTGGATTAATTGCAAAACTGGATGGCAGCAATAGAAGATCATATTGCATGATAGGTGATGGAGAATTACAAGAAGGTCAAGTTTGGGAAGCGGCAATGACAACTGCACATTACAATCTTGATAACGTTTGTGCGATTATTGACTGGAACAAAATTCAACTTGATGATTTTGTTGAAAATGTAAAAGGTGTAAAAAATCTTGGTGATAAATTTAGAGCTTTCGGTTGGCACGTTGTTGAAATTGATGGTCATGATATTCATGCAGTTAATGAAGCGTATAAAGAAGCTAAACGCACTAAAGGCAGACCTACTGCAATTCTAGCTCATACGGTTAAAGGCAAGGGAGTTTCATTTATGGAAGATACCCATGATTGGCATGGAATGGCTCCGAATGATGAGCAATTAGAAATCGCTTTAAAGGAGTTGGCTTAAGATGGCAAATCAAGAAGCACCACGTAAAGGTTTTGCTGATGCACTAATTAGACTTGGAGAAAAACATGACAATTTAGTGGTACTTGACGCGGACTGCGCAAAATCGAATATGACAAATCTATATAAAAATAGATTTCCAGAACGCTTTTTCAACATCGGTATTTCTGAATGTGATTTAGTAGGTACCGCAGCCGGTATGGCAGTGGCGGGTAAAGTACCATTTGCCAATGCTTATGCAAACTTCCTTACTGGGCGCGCATTTGATCAAATGAGAATTTCAGTCTGTTATTCAAATAACAATGTGAAAATTGTCGGTCATAACGCTGGTACATCAGCTGCTCAAGAAGGTGCAACACATTTACCGCTTGAAGATATTTCTTTAATGCGATCACTTCCACGTATGACTGTAATTGTTCCAGCTGATGCGGTGGAAATGGAAAAAGCAGTAGAAGCTGCTTATTACCATGAAGGACCAATTTACCTCCGAGTTGGCAAATTACCAGTACCGATCGTTACCAAAAAAGAAGAACCATTCAAAATAGGTAAAGCAATTAAATACCGTGAAGGATCTGATATTACAATCATCAGTACTGGGATAATGCTTGATGAATCACTAAAAGCGGCAGGTGAATTGGAAAAGCAAGGCGTAAGCGCCGAACTTTTACACATCCATACAATTAAACCTATTGATAAAGAAGCCATTATTGCATCTGCTGCGAAAACAAAACATGTCATCACAGTTGAAGAGCATTCAATTATAGGTGGATTAGGTAGTGCTGTTGCTGAAGTATTGTCGGAAAGCCAACCAGCTAAATTAAGAAGAATCGGTACAAATGACCGTTTTGGGGTTTCTGGAAAAATGGATGAATTACTTGATTTATTTGAATTAAGAGCACACCGTATTATTTCTACTGCAAATGAATTATTAGGGCATAGAGTAACTAGCTAATCACATTTTTAGATAATGAAAGGGGGAGGGTTTTTGTCAAACGCAACCCAATATCTAAGTTTAAAGGATACTTTAGACCTCTTCTCTAAATCGGATGACAGCCTTCGTGCTGAAATCAAAGCACATTTAAATCAAACAAAACATAAGTTTATCGTTTTAGATGATGATCCAACCGGTGTCCAAACGGTACATGATATTTTTGTCATCACGGACTGGGGAAAAGACTGGATTAAAAAAGGATTATCTGATGAGAGAAGTGTACTTTATATTTTAACAAACACAAGAAGTTATAATGCAGAAAAGACGGAAAAGATCAATAGGGAGATTGTCCAAAACATTGTTGACGTTACTCAGGAAATGGGAATCAATTATTCAATTATCAGTAGAAGTGACTCAACATTAAGAGGGCATTATCCACTTGAAATTAATGTGCTCCAAGATGAATTATTAAAAACTGCTGATGTACAAATTTCAGGTCATTTAATCATTCCGGCTTTTTTTGAAGCACATCGTTACACCATAGATAATATTCATTATTTAGGTATGGAAGGCCAGCTTGTCCCAGTAAATGAAACAGAATTTGCGAATGATTCCGTTTTCGGTTTCAAAACCGCTAATTTGCCGAAATGGATTGAAGAAAAGACAAATGGAAGCGTAGCTTCAGAGTCAGCATTGATCATTTCACTGGAAGATATTCACAATGGCGGCATTGATAGAGTTTATGAGATTTTACAATCTGCTAACAATAATACTCCTATTATAGTAAATGCTATATCTTACTATGATTTAGACATCGTATCATTAGCTGTCCTTAAAGCAATTGATTCTGGCAAGCAATTCTTGTTTAGAACTGCAGCATCCATTGTAAAATCGATTGCGGGAATTCAGGATCGTCCATATTTATCAGCTAATGAGATTGTTTCAAATGATGAAAGCCAAAACAATGGTGGATTTATTATAGTAGGTTCTCACACGAATAAAACTACGGAACAAATTAAGGAACTAATGAATAAATACCCGATTGAACAAATCGAAATGAATGTTGTGAAAGTTCTAAATAAAGAAACAAGAATTGAAGAGCTAACACGAGTATGTCAATTAGTAGATCAAAATATTTCTTCTAATCGCGATACGCTTGTATATACGAGTAGAGATTTAATTAGTGCGAAAGATAAGGAAGAAAACTTGAAGATTAGTCAAACTGTTTCAAGTTGTTTAGTTAAAGTTATTCGCTCACTAAAAGTAAAGCCGAAATTCATCATGGCAAAAGGCGGTATAACTTCGAGTGATGTGGCAACTGACGGCTTAGATATTAAATATGCAAAAATTTTAGGGCAAGCGATCGCCGGTGTTCCAGTATGGTTAACCGGAAGTGAAGCTAAGTTCAAAGATACACCTTATATCGTATTTCCAGGCAACGTTGGGGATAAAGATTCAATTGCTCAAATCTTTGAAAATATAAAAAAGGATCAAAAGGGAGAGATATAAATGGCTAAACAAAAAATGACAGCTGCTGAGTTAATTGCCTTGTATTTAGAAAAAAGAGGGGTGAAACATGTTTACGGTGTACCGGGAGCTGCAATTTTACCATTCTATGATGCAATTAAAGAATTAACTAAAATTGAATCATATATAGTTCGTCACGAGCAAACGGGGGCTTTCATGGCTGATGGTTATTCAAGAGCAACTGGTGAAGTGGGCGTATGTGCTGCCACTTCAGGTCCTGGCGGAACTAACTTCTTAACCGGCCTTTACGGTGCATGGATGGATTCCATTCCAATGATAGCCATTACCGGTCAACAAAAAAATAGTTTAATTGGAACCATGCAATTCCAAGAAGCGCCTATCGTTGAAATGGCAAAGCCTGTAACGAAAGCTGCGTACCGTTTAACTGACGGTTCGAAAGCTGCTGAATTTATCCATGAAGCATGGGTAACAGCTACTACTGGCAGAAAAGGTCCAGTTCTTCTTGATTTACCAGTTGATCAACAAAAAGTTGAAATAGAAGTCGACTTAGATGTGCTTATCGGTTCTACTCCAGTCGATAACTTACCACAAGCTTCTGACGCTGATATAGAGAAAACATTGGAATTATTAAAAGATGCCAAAAGACCGGTCTTACTTTCTGGTGGAGGGGTCAACATTGCAAACGCTACCAATGAATTGAAAGCGTTAGCTGAAGAACTGCAAATCCCTGTAGTAACTTCTGGCATGGGGATGGATACTTTCCCTAACGATCACCCTTTATTCGCTGGACGTATGGGAACGATGCTTGATACTCCATTCGGTAACAAAACAATTGTTGAAGCTGACTTAGTCATCAACCTTGCCGGACGTTTCGCTGATCGTTCAACTGGTAATGTGTCGGTATTCACACAAAACGGTAAGAAAATCATCCATGTAAATCTTGATAATAAGGAAATTGGTAAAGTTGTACCAACGATTTTAGGTATCGTTTCTGATGTTAAAACATTCATGGTTAAACTTGCAGAAGCCCATAAAGCACTTGGTGCTCATGTAGCTGCAACTGCCGAAGTAGGTACTAGAGTTAACTTAACTGAAGAGCGTAAGAAATGGGCACGTAAAACGGATTACACAACACTTCCAATCAGACAAGAGCGTGCATTGCGAGAGCTTCGTGAATTCTTAGATCGCGATGCCTTCGTATCACATGACTGCGGTATCAGCCAAATCTGGTCCTCTCAATTATTTGAAACGTATGTACCAAGAACATACTTATTAACTGGTGGTGCGGGGACAATGGGTTGGGGCCTTGGTGCAGCAATGGCAGCGAAACTTGCATTTCCTGAAAGACAAAGTGTAAACATCCTTGGTGATGGAAGCTTAGGGATGTCATTACAAGATATTGCTACAGCTGCAAAGCATGATATTCCGGTCATTATTTTCTGTATGAATAACTCATTAATGGGATTAATTCGTCAACAACAAAACTGGTTCTATAATGAACGTCAAATTTCTACGGACTTAATTTACAAAAATGAATTATGTGATAATGAAGAGCGAGGAATCGACTTTGTTAAAACGGCTGAAGGTATGGGTGTTCGTGGTGAGCTTGTTACACATTATGATGATATCAAACCAGCTCTGCAACGTGCAGTAGACTCAGGTAAACCATATTTAATCGAAGTTATAGTTGATCCAGATCCTAAGAACGCATGTGAATTCTCTAATAACGGTGCACTTAACGGCTTCAAATACTCTGAAAAAATTGATTATTCAAAATAATAACCAACTTTATGGAAGTGATTTTTTTGAAGCAATGGGATATAACCTATTGCTTCAAAAGACATATTGACTGTACTTAAATAATGGGTTTATTAAAGGAGGGAAGCCGAAAAATCGGCGAAACTATGTCAGCAAATCTTCATAATTCTATGAAAGTCGGAATTGTTCACTTTATGGCTTATCCGGAAACAATGGGTGGAGATGGCCCAGCTGTTGAAACAATTAAGAAAATTGTACAAGATGATTTTTTCTCTGGAATTGAAATTACATCTATTAATAATCCTGAAGAACGTAAAGAGGCTGCTCAAATTTTACAATCCGGTGGAATGAATGTAGGATTTGGTGCACAACCGATTCTATTAAGAAACAAAGGAAACCTTAACTCTTTTGATGAAGCTGAGCGTAGGAGGGCTATCGATTTAGTAAAAGGCGGAATTGACCAGGCTTACGAAGTAAATGCTGCTAAACTTGGTTTCTTAAGTGGGGCTAAACCAGATACTCAACAAGATGTTGCCTTACAATTACTAACGAATTCTATCAAAGAATTATGCGATTATGCAAAATCTAAAGGTGATTTAGTACTCTCACTTGAAACATTTGATGATGAGACTGATAAGAAATGTCTAATCGGTTCGAATAAACTTGCTGTTGAAGTTGCAAAAGAAGTTCGTAAGGTAGATCCCACTTTCGGTTTAATGCTTGATTTAAGTCATTTACCAATGCAACGTGAAACGTCTCATGATGCATTAACGGTAGCTCGTGATTATATTAACCATGCCCATATCGGAAATTGCTATATTAAAGATACTTCTGATCCTGCTTACGGCGATCAGCATCCGCGTTTCGGATATCCAGGAAGTGAAGTTGATGTTCCTGAATTAGCGGAGTATTTACGATCTCTATTAGATATTGGTTACATCGGTGAAGGTATAAAGAATATAGTCGCTTTTGAAGTAAAACCTGTCGGTACAGAATCATCTGATATTGTAATTGCACAGTCAAAACGTACTCTCGTTGATGCATGGTCATTATTACATTCGAAAAAAGGGCGTTTAGTTAGTTAGCCTATATATATGTACGATATGTATTAAACGGTGACAAGTGCTTTTGCTTGTCATCGTTTAATCTAACTTTTAATTAGCTTATCATGCAGAATTCCTATTGAGCAACGACTAAATAAGGTGTTAATATGACATTGCATTAAATAACTGGATTTAAATAACAAAAATTTTTCTTAGAGATTAAATTGGCAGGGAAGTGATCGATTGGTTAAACTTCAGAAGGATGTTGATGCTATAAGAATCAACACTAGAACCGAAGAACTTGCAGCTTGTTCATCCACATCTGTTGGTGTCACTAGACTACCTTTCACAGTGGAAAGTTTAAAAGCAGAAAGTCTAGTTGAAGAGTGGATGAAAGCAGCTGGGATGACGGTAAGAAAAGATGCTCTTAATAATATAATCGGACGTTATGAAGGGAAAAATCCTGCAGCTCCAGTTTTAATGATTGGTTCACATTTAGATAGCGTGATTGAAGCAGGTAAATATGATGGTATTTTAGGAGTTATAACTGGAATAGAAGTTGTTCAAACTCTTAAGGATAATGGCATTATATTATACAATCCAATCGAAGTGGTAGGTTTTTGTGATGAGGAAGGAGTAAGGTTTCACTCAACGTTCCTTGGTAGTAAAGCAATTGCAGGAACTTTTACTGCTGAAGATTTAGAAAGAGCAGATGAACAAGGAATAACAATTGCTGAAGCATTAAAAGGAATTGGTATTGCTGACCCATATGCTTATAAAAACGCTAGTCGTACTCCAGAAGAACTTCTCGCTTATTTGGAACTTCATATCGAACAGGGGCCTGTGCTTGAGAAGGAGAATGAACCTGTCGGCATAGTTCGTGGGATTGCTGGTGCTACAAGATTCTATTTTGAAATTATCGGGAAACCTGGACATGCAGGAACAGTTCCTGTTGCCCTTAGACAAGATGCGCTTTTAGGAGCTAGTGATCTCATTTCCTACATTGAGAACATCGCTATCCAAAATGAACCATTAGTGGCGACCATCGGTAAACTTACTGTAAGCCCGGGTGCTAGTAATGTAATACCTGGCCTTGTAACAGGAACGCTGGATATCCGTGATTTAAATGTGGATCGTAAGAAAAAAGCCATTGATGCCATATTAACTGAAAGTGAAAGAGTAGCAAAAGCTAGAGGACTCCAAATTCATTTTGAACAGGTCATGGAAGCCGATCCTGTATACAGTGATGAACAATTGATTAAAGTAATCGAGGAGTCCATTAGCGAACTGGAAGGCAGTGCCATCAGTCTTGTAAGCGGTGCTGGTCACGATGCAATGGCTATGGCGGATGTAACGAATGTTGCAATGATTTTCGTTCGTTGTAAAGATGGTCTTAGTCATCACCCTGATGAATTCGTGACTGTAGAGGATATGGGTGCAGGAGCTAGAGTCCTTTACTCTACAGTGATTAAGATAGCCACAAAATAATATTGAGGAACTTATAAGTTTTGGCTATCAACTAAAAGAGAACTTACAAAAAAAACTCGTGATCCGACTGTATCGGATCACGAGTTTTTTCAAAATGAATACATTTCAATTTTAGGACAGAGAGCCTTCATTCGATGAAATAGTCATGCGTAACGACAATGATCCAATGTAATAAAAGGAGTTCTGTATGTTCATAAAAAAGCCACTGAAATTCCTGGATTCCTCCATAATCCAAGACACTTCCAGAAAATAAAGTCTAGATTTACTCTTTATATTGATCTCTGTCTGCGTGGGCAGTTTACCTTCAGTCAATATCTACTTTAGTAGTAATTACAATATCTTATTAATCACTATTACCCCTGAAAATTGAACTCATGAGTAAAGCTATACGTAAATGAAGTGAGTTTTTTGAATCATGAACGGAATAATTCAACATGTCCTCACATTTGGCAATTCGGTATTTAACGGTATTACGGTGAACAAACAGTTTCCTGGATGTAATAGCAAGTTCACAATTATTATCCAAATATACCAATAAGGTATTAACTAAGTCTTTTTCATCTTTATTTTTCGGGTAGGATAGAGAACGTAAAGTATTTTCATAAAATTTTTTTAAATCTTTTTCGGGAATTAACCGAATCAGTTCGATTAATTGCTTGGTTTCGTAAAAGTTGATAAATTTATTTTGAAACAGTTCAGCCCCATTTGTCCATGCTTCCACTGCCTCTTCATATGTAAGGTGGATATAGGTAAGGTCATTAGAAAAGTTACCAACTCCAAACGACAACGAAATTTTTAGATTTGAATAAGCCTCATTCTGGAATTCCTTCAGCCTTTCTTCTATTATGCTTTTAATCGAATCATTAATATTCAGAGGAGCTTGCATCAAAATAACAAAATATCCATCTTTCATAAAAACGATGTTGTTAGTATCTATTTTTAAAAATGATTTATGTAAAAATTTATATAAATAGTCGTATAATCTATTCATTATGTCTGCACTTTTTTGTAAAGCGTTTTGTTTATCATCATCAATCTTACATACAATGCATACGTATTTCATATTGTCGATTAAGCCATGCTGTTTTCCCCTATGAATAATTTCTTGTTTGTTAGAAATCTTTCCATCAACAAGGGAAGCAAAAAAGTTATTTTCTAACAAACGGCTGTTTTCTCTAATAGCCTCGTTTTTAAGCAGCGTGAATGAAATGACTGTTGATGCTTGTTCTATAGCTAATTGTGATGATGGGTATGAAAGCTTCTCAGGGTCAAGAATTAATAGAAAATAGGGATAGGGACGCATTGTTTTCACCCGAAACATTTTTATAGAAATATCCGTATTTTGGATGTCGATTGTGAGCTGGTTTTTCTCTAGGTATGTTTCTATATCACGTTTAATGTGTTCTTGAACATTTTTCATAACGATTTTCATATTTCCTGTACGAAAATGATGAGAAAAGGATGTCACATCACCAATAGGATCAAGTAGGAGAACAGGACATTTTAATAGGGAGCCAAGATTTTCAATTAAAGAATTCAGACTGTAGCCTTTTATCATCATATTGGTAAATTCCTTGTGAATATGCATCGCATAGAATAACTCTTCAATTTGGTTATCCCATATAAAGCTTAATAATTGATGAGCAACCGCACCTAATGTTAATGTCTCTGGAATTTGAATGATTGGAAATTCTAATGAGTCAGCCAATTCGATTACATCCTGCGGGATCTTATCAATGAATCTTTTAAGTTTAATGGCAATCCCTGCACATGGAAGTTCATTAATTTGGGAAATGAGATTGCATAATGCATGGGGGTCGTTTTTAAAAGCGTATCCTGTTGTCAATAATAGGGAGTTCTTAGCTAAAAAATTGATGGCATCTGGTGTTTCTGAAATCTCAATTGATTCTACTTTCCTTTTAAGTCCGGCATGTCCAGCAATAATTTTGGCTTCTTGAAACACATCAACGATAAATAAATCTTCTACCTTTTTCATCATACACCTTCTAATTCTACATTTTGTCAGTTTTTATTACTAGAAAGGGAAGCAAACGAATCTTGTTAAATTTGGACAAAAATTTAAAGTTTACATCGCATAATGATTTTGTGAATGAATCCGCTTATAATCAATTGTATAGAGGATTGAAGGTTAATGAAACTGTTTTCAAGATTTTTTTTTACATTCCATAAATCCCAAGTTTTTTATTATATTTAGAAACATATTTATATTTTGAGCGCATACAATTCGCCAGTTTTTGCCTGCTCTCAAGCTATTATTTGCTCTATCATTTTTCTCAGGTACGATGCTCGCATTCGTTCATCTATATTGTTTTTGTTTAAAAAGTGCAACAGAAACGAGAGGATGTGGTTAAAGGGGCTTAATTGATGGAAAAGTGAAATGGTCAGTAAAAGAGTCTGAATATTTAAAAATCACTTTTGCCTTGGCGAGGAAATGCCGTACAAAACAAGATAACAGTCAAGGCTGCGCATCTCGCTTCCTGTTCATAAAGGTGGATGCGATTCTTTCCAAAATTGCTTGATAGAAAGTGGAATCTACTAAATCTCAAAACGATGTTCAGAATGTAATAGGTGTATTTCATTCCAAATATTTACGTTCCAACAGCCCAAAGCAAGATGTTCGTTTCTTCATTATGCAACTGTAAAAGAGGATTGGCCTTGTAGTTTTTATAAAATTTGATTTCCCATAGAAAGGAATGAACCTATGGCTACATATGATTTACTCATTAGAAATGGAAATCTTGTAATGTTTGATTCGATTGTTCAAGGAGATATTGCAATTAAGGAAGGGAAAATTAAAGAAGTGACTATCGGAAAAAATATTGATGCTATAGCAACAAGAGAAATTAATGCTGAGGGGCAGCACATCCTCCCAGGATTAATTGATTCTCATGTTCATTTCAACGAGCCAGGCAGAACTGAGTGGGAAGGTGTTCAAACTGGCAGCAGAAGTTTAGCGGCAGGTGGGGTGACAACCTATTTTGATATGCCATTGAACAGTACACCGCCAACAATCAATAAAGAATATTTGGCATTAAAGAGAGCTTGCTCAGAAGAAAAGTCGGTGGTCAATTGCCGCTTTTGGGGTGGACTTATACCAGAAAATATCGAGAATATTAAGGAACTTGATGAAAATGGAGTAATTGGATTTAAAGCTTTTATGTCACCGAGCGGAATTGTCGATTTCAATCATGTCGATGATATTACGATTTTTAAAGGGATGAGAGAAATTGCCTCTGTAGGTTCACTTTTAGCCGTTCATGCTGAAAGTACAGTCATTTGTGATCAGCTTGCACAAGAAAAACAAAGACAAAATAAGACGACTGCAAAAGACTTCGTCGAATCAAGACCGATAATTTCCGAAATTGAAGCGGTAAGAAGAATAATTTCATATGCAGAAGCTACAGGGTGTAAGCTGCATATTGTTCATGCGAGCAGCCGCAAAGTAGTGGAAGTCATCAATCAGGCAAAGCAAAGAGGCCTGGATATTACGGTAGAAACATGCCCTCATTATTTATCTTTGACATTAAAAGACTTAGAGGAAAAAGGAGGTTTGGCAAAATGCTGCCCTCCACTGCGTGATGATGAAGAAGTGGAACAATTATGGGAAGCTGTAGCAAACGGTGAAATTGACGTAATAGCATCCGACCATTCACCAGCACCTGCCTCTATGAAAGAAGTAATAAATGATGACTTTTTCAGTGCCTGGGGTGGGATTTCCGGTGCCCAATCTACGCTCAATATTATGTTGACAGAGGGGCATTTCAACCGTAATCTTCCTCTGGGGAAAATTGTTGAATTAACATCAACGAATCCAGCTAAGTTATTTGGCCTTTATCCCCATAAAGGGATAATAGCCGTTGATAGCGATGCTGATCTGGCGATAGTTAATCTGAACAAAAGCTTCGAGCTGAAAAAGGAAGATTTGTTCTACCGCCATCAACAGTCGCCTTATGTTGGCAGGACATTTAAAGGGCAAGTAACAACAACGATCGTCAATGGGGCTATTGTTTTTGAAAATGGCAGCATTACCACTGTGGAAAAAATTAAAATCTAGGATTGTTAAGCTATAAAGGACTGGGGAAAATCTTATTGCACAATCTTAAAAGCAAAGGCTCTTTTCGTAAAGGTTGTTGTTTTTAAAACGAAACTATTTAAGGTTGATTGGAGCGGAAGTGCGAGACTCCTGCGGGAGCAGCGGGACAGGTGAGACCCCACAGGCGTTTACGCCGAGGAGGCTCACCACCCGCCCCGCGGAAAGCGAGCATCTGAAGGGGAAATCAACCACACCTCACTACTTGGTAAATAGCAACAAAGTATGTTAAAACAGCCAAAGCAAAAGAAGCATGTAAGGAACCAGGACCTTACCTGAAGGTAATATGTTTATCTATAATGAACAAAAATATAAAACGTTTTTATCGATAAGGCATAAAGACTAATTGAATGAAAGCGGTTAATATTTATATAAGGGACTTAATTGTTTCTAACACAGGCTAATAATATATGAAAAGAAGCTTCAATTATAAGTTGATTTATAGCGGGAACAGGGCACACCATGAGTCACATATTTCAAATAAAATACGATTAAAAGGAGAGTTTAAAAGATGGGTTATCCTAAAGATTTATTAGCAAGCAGATCAATAATTGAGCACGGTAAATATGCTTTAATTGCACCTGAAGGATTGGTTAATAATGTTGTTCCGGGATTTGAGAATTGTATCATTTCCATTTTGGGTTCTCCAAAGCTTGGAGCAAGCTTTGTCGATTACATTGTGACAATGCAAAAGGAAGGAAAGAACAGCGAAGGGTTTGGTGGACAAGAAGATGTTGAGACATTTGTTTATGTTATTGAAGGGAAAATAAAAGCTGCTGCAGGTGAACAAGAGTTTGTCCTCGATGAAAGCGGTTATTTATACTGTCCGCCAGGAACAAAGATGTATTTAGAAAACCAATCGGATGGAGATTCTAAACTATTCCTATATAAGCAAAAGTATCGTCCACTTGAAGGACGGAAGCCATGGGTTTATTCAAACCATGCGAACAACATTGAATTCAGGATTTATGATGATATGCATAATGTCCATCTTAAGGATCTATTGCCTGCTGATATAGATTTTGATATGAATTTTCATATTCTTTCCTTTGATCCTGCTGCATCTCATCCATTCATCGAAACACATGTGCAAGAACATGGAGCCTACTTACTCTCGGGAGAAGGGATGTATAACCTGGATAATCAGTGGGTTCCTGTAAAGAAAGGAGATTACATTTTCATGGGTCCATATGTACATCAAGCAGCCTATGCGGTAGGCAGAGAAAATTTAACATATGTTTACTCTAAAGATTGTAATCGTGATGCATCCTTGTAAAAGGTCACATCATTTAGAAGAAATGCGTAGATGACAACTTCAAGAGATTTAATGCGGGCAGAATTGTATTTTAGGGAGATCCGGTAAGTGTAATTCAAAACCATTAAATATAAAAGAGGTGCCGAGGTATGGACCAGAATGTAATTTTGAACAAAAAGTCGATAATTGAGGAAAGAGTTTTTGAAATCGATAAAATAGCAAAATTCGATTCTAATGCACCACAAAAAAATTATTTTTATGAAACGGATAAAACTGTTGGGGCAGTTTGGTGTCTTGAACCTGAGCAGGAAGTATTTTTACATTCCCATTCGAATGTTGATGATATTTGGGTCTGCATTGAGGGGGAAGGAACATACTTTCCTGATCTAGAGAATGAGATCACGATCAGAAAAGGAATGGTAGTATTGGCCAAGCCAAATCAAATTCATGGAATGCGTAATACAGGAAACAGTCGATTCATGTTTGTAGGCTTTGCTGCAGGGGCATTGCCTATGGATATAACAAGATATTAGAAAAAGTCTAAGATTATTAAACATTACAAAATAATTTAAGTTTCTTCTTTAAAAAACAAAAAAAGTGATTAAGGCGAAGCGATTGTAATGAAGACAGCGCTTCGCTTATATTTTTATTTTTATTTATAAAAAGTGATGAGTTGTAATTTCTACGATTAGCATCCTTAAAAACTAGCAAACAGATTTTATGAAAATCCAGAAATCGGAAATGGTGATGATTAAGATGACTCAGCAAGGAGTTACTGTAACATTATTCTCCTCTTTACAGTGGCTTTTTTTTATTTTTGCCAATACGGTTGTCGTACCAATTTCTGTAGGAGCAGCATTCCAGCTTCCTACAGAAACAATTGAAATGACGATAAGATGCTCCTTTATCTTTACAGGAATATCCTGTATTCTGCAGGCCTGGATTGGGCATCGTTATCCATTATTGGACAGCCATTCGGGGCTAATGTGGGGTCTGATGATAAATATGGGCATCTCTGCATCTGCACTCGGATTGGATTTTGCAACCGTAGGAGGAGGAATTGCAACAGGTATTTTGCTGGCTGGAGCTGTAACCGTACTGCTTGCGGCATTTAACCTGATTTATATCATACAAAAAGTAATTAAGCCGATGGTGATAAGTGTTTATATATTTTTACTGACCTTTCAGCTCATCTTTATTTTCTTCAAAGGTATGTTTAAAATAACCGAAAGTGGAACAATTGATCTCCCTGTCAGTTTGTTTTCAATCTTGATAGTCATCTTCGTTGGCTTTTTAAGGATTAAAGGAGGGAAAATACTAGGCAATTTCTCAATCCTGATCGGAATTATCGTAGGATGGTCATTATATCGAATTATTTTCCCTTCAGATCTTCCGACGGCTAGCTCTTCAGGTATGGCATTCACTTTCTTTCCACTTGGAACTCCAAACTTGAATATTGGTATTATTTTTGTTTCCTTTTTTGCGGTCCTTCTGAATTTAACGAATTCTTTCGCTTCTATTCAAGCTGTTGCAGATGTTTACAAGGAAAAGGTGGAACATAGTCAATACAGGAGATCTATTTTTGTAACAGGTATTTTTGCGTTTATCACTTCGATTTTTGGCTTGGTCCCTTTTACACCATTTACATCTACGATAGGTTTTTTACAAAGTACCAAGTTATTCAAACGAAAGCCATTCATTATAAGCGGATTTTTGTTTACTCTCCTTGGAGTTATTCCGCCATTAGGTAGATTCTTAGGAACAATACCATTAACAATAGGTAACGCTGTTTTATTTGTCGCATACCTTCAATTATTCGGGACCGCATTAAACAGCCTGAAAGGAACGTTATTCAACTCTGAAACGATACTCCGTTTAGCGGGGCCAGTCCTAGTTGGAGTTAGCATCATGAATATCCCGCCAGCATTATTCGGCAGTATACCTGTCCTCTTGCAGCCTTTCATTACAAATGGTCTCATTATGGGTGTCATTATATCGATCTTTTTGGAAAAATTTATTAATTGGAATAAATTAACAAATAAATTGGGAGTCGGGCAGTAACCGATATATCTACCTGATAATGGAAATGTAAGGTTATTATTCAAAAAAACGGGATTTCATTTTACGATTGAAGAAAAAAGGTGTACACACGATTGGACATCTCTAACGATAAACTTGAAATTGATTATAAGAAAACAAAACAATAAATTTGAGAACTTGAAATCGAAAACAAATTAAGTATTGAACCCGTTCAAAGGGAGTGATGATATTTTAGAAATCCCAGTGGTTCAAAACCCCGAATGGAGTCCGGAAGAAATTCAGCAAGAGCTGGATAACGATGCTCAAGGTATCCTCGGTTATGTTGTACGTTGGGTAGAACAAGGAATTGGTTGTTCCAAAGTACCAGATATCAACAATGTAGGGTTGATAGAAGACCGTGCCACACTAAGAATTTCGAGTCAGCATATCGCTAACTGGCTTCACGGAATTTGTACAAAAGGACAGGTTTTGGAGACTTTACAACGAATGGCTAAAGTAGTGGATGTACAAAACAGTGGAGATTCAGCCTATCAATGTATCGCGGATAATTACGACAGCTCAGTGGCGTTTCAAGCGGCATGCGACCTAGTGTTTCAAGGCTATAACCAACCAAGTGGGTATACTGAGCCTATCCTGCATCGACGACGCATTGAAGCGAAGAAAAATAAGTGTAAACATTAAGTGATTTCTGGGGCATTCAGACCAACCAGGATCCAATGTTATTAAATTCATGAGGCTTAGCTTAGTGTCATATCTTAACTTCTACCAGTAATTCATACGGGGCTTCGGATTAAAATAAGTGATTATTCGATAAAATGGGGAACTAGTGATCACGATCACTTGTTCCCCATTTTGGTCTAATTCTTTATAAAAAGAAAAAGCAAATAAAACATATGTGAATTAGATGTAACAAAGATAAGACATCATCTTTTTAGGTTTGCAGTCCATCAAAAGTTAATTTGGCTGGCATAAGTAGAACTAGTTTCCTAATTTATCAAAAATACCAGTCAATATGATAAGGAGCTGACTTTAGCAAAAGTTCTTTTGATCATAGAAATCTGTATATATACACATTATTGGTTGTCTTTCAGTTGGTTATTTTGCACAAAAAAACACCGAAATACTAACAAAATTGTCAATGAAGTTAAATGCGAAAGCAAGTAAAATAATAGATGACATAAATTTTGTGAATGTTCATGACATCAAAGGCTATTGCGAAGGGAAGCGATATGATGGGCAATCAAAACGAAAAATTAATAGATGAAAAGGATGATGTTGCGTTCGATGATAGAATGGTTAGCATTTTTCGGGGAAACAGAGAGTAATGGGGTGACCCGGATATTATATTCCAAGGAAAGGATGAGCGCTCAGCAGGCAATGAAAGCTGAGGATGGGAAAAAACTTATTATATATTTTGATAGTGTATGCTTTAGGGGGGCCTCCGGTGGAATCAATCTGACCAGTTCCCATATGGAAACGGACAAGGATGGGGGGAATATGGCGGCGCATATGGGGGCGTCAGCCATATTGTCGGCAGCGCCTTTATACGGTGAAAATCATTAAGAGTGATCATGCGGGCACCACTCCCATTCATACAGGAAGGATGCTGTCGTCTGGCTTCGGAATTCAATGTTCCGAACGGCATCGGTGAGGAAAAGGTTTTTGAAAGGTTTTGTAAGGACACTTTTCGACTCCCGATTCCCTGGCAAAGAAAGCGGAAATGAAGCTGGGGGTTCACAATGGATGGATGTCAAACCTGTTGCGATGGATATGGATCAGGGAATCGGATTTTTGAATGAAATATTTTATAAAATAGCCTATTGAAGGAGTTGGTAAAAATGGCATATTCAGAATTGAATGCACCGATGAGAACGATCATGACACCAGGACCGGTCGAAGTTGACCCGCGTGTTTTAAGGGCGATGAGCACACCGATATTAGGGCAATTCGATCCTGCATTCACCACTATCATGAATGAAGTGATGGAAATGCTGCGTTTGGTTTTTCAAACGAAAAATAAATGGGCGTTCCCGATTGATGGCACCTCAAGATCCGGTAATGAAGCGATTCTTTGCAGCATCATTGAGCCGGGGGATAAGGTCCTGGTTCCTATATTCGGAAGGTTCGGTCATTTATTGGTGGAGATCTGTGAGCGATACGGAGCTGAAGTCCATACGATGGAATGTCCTTGGGGAGAAGTGTTCGAACCGCAAGCAGTCATTGCGGAAATCAAGAAAGTCTCCCCAAAAATAACAGCAATCGTACATGGGGAAACCTCCACTGGTTGTATGCAGCCTTTGAAGGAAATCGGGCGGGCCTGCCGTGAATTGGGTGTCCTGCTTGTTGTGGATGCGGTTGCCTCCATCGGGGGCACCGATGTTAAGATGGATGAATGGTGTATTGATGGATTGATAGGAGGGACGCAAAAATGCTTGTCCGTTCCTTCCGGTATGGCACCGATTACTTATAATGAGCGAATAGAAGAAATCATCCAGTCCCGCAAAAAGGTGGAACGTGGTATTGCCACGGATGAAGAAAACCAACAGGTTTCGCTCAGCCGTCCGATCGCCAGTAATTATTTCGATTTAAGCATGCTGCAGGATTATTGGGGACCGCGTCGTTTGAATCATCATACAGAAGCAACTTCCATGATTTATGCGTTACGTGAAGGATTGCGCCTTGTGCTCGAAGAAGGTCTGGAAACGCGCTTTGCCCGTCATGAACTCCACGAAGCAGCTCTCGTTGAAGGGATCAAGGCAATGGGACTAATGTTATTCGGGGATGGGAAAAACAAACTTCCGTGTGTAACTTGCATTGAAATTCCAAAAGGAATCGATGGTGAAGCTGTAAGAGACATGCTGTTGAATGAATTTGGCATCGAAATCGCTTCCTCATTTGGTCCGCTTCACGGGAAAATCTGGAGAATCGGGACCATGGGATTCAGTTGCAGGAAAGAAAACATCCTGTTTGTATTGGCCTCCTTGGAAGCTGTCCTTTTGCGCAAGGGGTTCCAAGTTAATCGGGGAGAGGCTTTGCAGGCTGCACTGGATGTATATGTAGGAAAGAAGGAGAAAATGGTAGCATCACAACGGTCTCTTTGAATAATGGATGTCCATGTGGATTTCAGCAAATCTGGCCATGATCATCGGGAAGGCATAGAGGGAAAACCGCTTATCAGACGGATGGGATAAGTGAACGGGAGTGCGGGGAGCCGTTAATAGTGATAGGTTCCAGTATTGCGGTCAATAACTAAAGAAGGGTTATAAAATAGAGGAGGGGGATTCCAATCGGGAATCCCCCTTTTTTTCCTATGCGTACGTATCCTTGGCAAATCAAGGGAAAGGAAACCGGACAAATGGATTGCTTGTCCGGTTTCAAACGTTACTTATTCAACTTGGTCGACGAAATATTGATTTTTCCTGAATACCATCGCTTCCATGGTTGCAATCAATTCCCTTTCATTTAACACGTCTATTTTATACCAGGCCAGTTTATGGTTTTTCTTGATCTCTTCCGCTCTGGCAATTAAAGTCTCCCCCCGTTTGCCAGCTGATAAGAAATTGATGTTGTTTGAAACGCCAACCGCTATTTTGCCATATGAATTGCTGGCTGCTGCGAACACGTAATCAGCAAGTGAAAAGATAATGGCACCATGAACCGTTCCGTGGCTATTTAGCATGTGGTCACTTGGAATCAATTCTGCTTCCGCTGTGCCGGGACCGAGTTTCGTCAATCTCATCCCTAGAAAAGAAGCATATGGTTCGTCGACCAGTACTTGTTTGATTTGATTGTAATGCAATTCGTGAATATCCTTATCTAAATGTGTGGTCATGGAAATCCCCCTTATTAATGGTCTTTTGCTGAACTTATCCCATATCCGGTGTTTGATTTGAACAGTACTTCAGCAAAACTGTTTTCCTCATCTTTTGCCTTTGACAAGATTGTGCCTAAATAAGCTCCAATAAAGCCGAGCGGCACGGTGAAAATGGTCGGGTTGCTCATCGTGAAGAGGGAATCGCCTGTGAAAATCCCCATTCCAGGTTCCGGATTCCATACATTGGGGCTAAGCATGACCAGTATGATGGAGCTGAGTAACCCGCATGACATTCCTGTGATCGCTCCGGTTGAGTTGAAACGTTTCCAATATATTGTGCAAAGGATGATCGGTAAATTGGCACTGGCAGCAATCCCAAGCGCGAGGACTGAAAGAAAAGCGACATTCATTGATTGTGCGAATAAAGCAAGTAGAATCGAAATGACCGCTACGCCGACAGAAGCCAATCGGGCAACGAGTACTTGCTGTTTTCCCGTAATATTTCCATCCTTGATGATTTCACCGTATATATCATGTGCAAAAGCGGATGCCGATGTTAAAACGAGACCGGATACAACCGCTAAAATCGTGGCAAATGCTACAGCAGAAACGAATGCGAATAAAAATTCACCGCCTATGGTCAATGCAAGAAGAGGAGCGGCCATGTTTCCAGCCGGGTTTGCATCGACGATCCGCTCAAACCCGACGAAAGATGCAGCGCCGAAACCAAGGAAAATCGTCATGATGAAAAATACCCCTATAAACCATGTGGAATATACGACGGATTTCCTTGCAGTAGCTGCGTCCTTTACTGTAAAGAAGCGGACGAGTAAATGCGGAAGGCCGGCTGCTCCAAGGACAAGCGACATATTAAATGAAATCATGTCGAGTCCATCGGTGTATTTATTTCCTGGATTCAAAAAATCCTTTCCGAGCGGTGTTGCAGTTTGGACATGATGAAACATCTCTGAAATGTTGAAATTAAAACGTGAAAATACGATGAACGTCAACACAGCAGAACCGCCTAGCAAGAGAACCGCTTTGGTGATCTGCACCCAGCTTGTCGCTGTCATCCCTCCGAAAATCACATAAATCGTCATCAGTACACCGACAAGAAGAACGGATAGCCAATAATCGATGCCCAGCAAGAGTTTAATTAATCCTCCTGCACCGACAAGTTGGGCAATCATGTAAAAGATTGAAATGACAAGTGTGTTAGCCGCAGCTATCCCTCGCACTTTTTTTGATTTGAAGCGTGCTGAAATCATATCTGCCAGCGTAAACTTACCTAGATTGCGTAGTGGTTCCGACACAAGATACAATAAGACAAGAAAGGCAACAAGGTTCCCGATGCTCATGTAAAAGCCATCAAAACCAATCAGTGCGATTGCACCCGTAATTCCGAGGAAAGATGCGGCTGACATAAAGTCACCTGCCACGGCCAATCCATTCTGCCATGCTGTCAATCCGCCGCCGGCCGTATAAAAATCACTGGCATTTTTTGTCTTCTTAGAAGAGTAATAGGTTATAGTAAGCGTTAACAAGATGATGCCCAAAAAAAGCGTGAGGGATAAAATGCTCATTCGCCAAGCTCCTTCTCATATTTATTCAAGATATTTTTAGCCATCTTGTCGTACTTCGCTGCTTTTTTTATATAGACGATTCCCCCTATCCATACGACGGCAAATTGGAGGAGTGCGTATACCCAAGCCCAAGTAATATGGAAGAAGGCTTCGCCTTTCAACACTTCGCTATAAGCAGCTAAAATTGGCAGAACAAAATAAAAAGCAAGAAAAAAGAGAGTGACAGGTACGATGAAAGCTTTTTTTCTTTGGATTAGTTCCTTGAATTCTTCTGTTTCAATTAATTGACGATACTTATTTCCTCTGTCATGTCCTGATGGCGAATGCCCAGTTTTAGCCTGTGATTCCATGGTAAGCCCCCTTTTAGTGTAGTACGATTTTAAAACGAGTGTTTGATAAAATGATATATCATTGTTAAAATTAACATAGTCTGAAAATTTAGTAAATTAGTATTTTGTCTATTCATCCATTTTATCTGAATTATAAAAACATGATTGACAACGTAGAAATGACGTATTAATCTTGAACTAAATCATAACAATAATTTAATCTTCGTTTTATTACTGTTATGAATGTCGGTTGGATCAATAGTAAAATTGAGGGGGACTGAAAAAATGTACAATCCGGAAGTTGAAACGGCTTCGCGTGCTGAAATGGAAAGTCTACAAATGGCACGCCTAAAAAAAACGATTAGCCATGTTTATGAAAATGTACCTTATTACAGAGAAAGGTTTAGAGAGATGGGCCTGGAACCAGAAGATATTCAAACTCTAAACGATGTGATAAAGCTTCCCTTTACAAAAAAACAGACGCTTCGTGATCAGTATCCATTCGGTTTATTTGCCGTTCCGATGGAGGATGTAACACGCATTCATGGTTCATCCGGAACGAGCGGAAAGCCTACAATTGTCGGGTATACAAAAAATGATTTGGAAAACTGGGCAACAATCGTCGCACGTGGAATTGTAGCTGCAGGAGGCCGCAAGTCAGATATTTTCCATAACGCATATGGATATGGTCTGTTTACAGGGGGCCTGGGCTTGCATTGCGGGGCAGAAAAGCTAGGAGTTGCGACAGTACCCATTTCAGGGGGGAATACCGATAGGCAGATTACGATCATCAATGACTTTAAACCGCGAGGCATTTGCGGAACGCCTACTTATATTTTGAATATCGCTGAAAAGATGGAAGAGATGGGAATCGATCCTGCTGATAATGGGCTTGAGTATGGGATTTTCGGAGCTGAGCCATGGTCGGAGGCGATGAGGGCAACACTTGAAAGGAAACTGAAATTGAAAGCCATCGATATTTACGGATTAAGTGAAATCATGGGGCCGGGAGTGGCGATTGAATGTCATGAAGCACAGGATGGACTCCATATCGCAGAAGACCATTTTCTTGTCGAGGTCATTAATCCGGACACGCTTGAACGGGTTGAGGACGGCGTAGATGGGGAACTTGTCTTTACCAGTCTTACAAAGGAAGCGCTTCCAATCATTCGTTACCGTACAGGTGACATCGCCTCAATTACACATGAACCGTGTAAATGCGGGCGTACGACAACTAGAATGTCCCGTGTTAAGGGCAGAACGGATGATATGATCATTGTCAGGGGAGTGAATGTATTTCCATCTGAAATAGAGCGTGTGTTATTCCAAATGGAGGGAATTGTGCCGCACTATCAGATTCATCTGGTTAAGAAGGGAAATATGGACGGTGTTGAACTGCACATTGAAATTGAAAGCGGTTTCTACAGGGAGATTGAAGAAGACTTAACGCATGGGAATGTAGAGATATTAAGGAAAACGATTCAGCATCATTTGAAATCAGCATGTCTTGTCACGATGGATATTGTTGTCAACATCCCAAAAAGCATTCCCCGATCAGAAGGAAAAGCGATTCGTGTCGTTGATAAGCGGAAGGATGAAGTCATTCGTTTATAAATGCCATACCATGAACATGCATGTTGAAACCGGACGATTCTGTCGTTCAGTTCTTTCCAGCTGAAGTATCGATTGGAATAAGTGGAGCTGAAGAAATTGAACAAGTAAACGCCATACATAAAGCGGATGCAATCGTGTTTAAATATCGGTTTATCTCTTAATGGAAGAGAAGATGGAGCCAATCATGAAATGCAGAAGGAGGAGGGCCTCTTGTCAAAATATACAGTTGTGGATCAAGAAACTTGCATTGCATGTGGTGCATGCGGTGCCGCTGCACCTGAAATCTTTGATTACAATGATGAGGGAGTGGCATTTGTCATCCTGGATGAAAATGAAGGAACTGCAGAGGTCGCGGAAGGTTTATTTGATGATCTGGATGATGCAGTGGAGGGTTGTCCGACAGATTCAATCAAAGTGGAAACTTCGCCCTTTAAAGTTTTAGTGGATTAAAAGAATCAAATAAACCCAGAAAACTTCCTTTTATTTTAAAAAAAAGACAGAATAGTCTTGCATTAAATATAACAGTAAAATATAATAACGTTATATAAACGTTATATTAGAAAAAAGAGGTGATTTGGATGAACGTTCTTTTAAATGATATGGCAGGAGAAGAAAAGCTAAATCAATTCATTGCCAGAATCGAAGCGGGAGAAAAGATAGAGGCGGATGATTGGATGCCGGAAGAATACCGGGGCACTTTAATCAAATTAATATCGATGCATGGAATCAGTGAAATCATGGGGGCGCTTCCAGAAAAGGAATGGGTACCTAAAGCCCCGACCTTAAATAGGAAACTTGGAATCATGGCAAAGGTGCAGGATGAAATGGGGCATGGGCAATTATTGCTTCGCGTCGCCGAGGATTTGCTAAAGCCTTACAGTAAAAAACGGGATGACCTCATGCAAGATTTGTTTAAAGGAGATTTAAAGTTTCATAATGTTTTCCATATGGAAGCCAAATCCTGGGGCGATGCTGGATTGATTGGCTGGCTGGTTGATGGTGCAGCCATCATTTCCCAGACGAACATGCTTGGCGCCTCATATGGACCTTATGCCCGGGCATTACAGAGGATTTGCGCGGAAGAAGTTTTTCACGCGCAGCATGGTGAAGCGATAATCATGGCTTTGGCTGAAGGGACGGAAGAACAAAGGAAATTGGTTCAAGACTCCATCAATTATTGGTGGGAATCTTTATTACTTTTCTTTGGACCTCCCAGTAAGAATGAAGTGGGCACATCCAAACAGGATATAACGATTAAGTACAAAATCAGAACCAGTACGAATGAAGAACTTCGACAAGCTTTTTTTTCCAAATATGTGAAGCGGATCCTTTCACTTGGCTTCAGCATTCCAGATGAAACGCTTAGGTTTGACAAAGAGTCTGAAACCTGGATTTACCAACAACCCGATTGGGGGAAATTGAAGGTGTTCGCAAGGAATGAAGGTCCCCGTTCGCAGGATCGCTTAAGTCTTCGAAGAAATTCTTATGAAAAAAATAAATGGGTACGCGAGGCATTGGCGCCAAAGGTCATTTAAGGGAGGGGGAAGGACGATATGGAAACTAGACAAGGAAATTACTTTGAAGAATTTGAAGTATTCAGCCGTAAAACCCAATCATCACCCGTTCAATACCACTTCAGCCTGCTGGCGCCGAATGAGGATATCGCCATCATGATGGCACAAGAAAACTTCATGAGACGTGAATCGGTTGATGATATCTGGGTCGTGAAAAGACGGAATATACGGAAAATGACGGCCGAGGAAAAGAAAACGCTTCAACGTATCGATAATAAAGACTATAGGACCACAAAAGGGTACGGGTATTTAAAGAAAAAATGGCGGAAGTATGAGCAGGGAATGCTCGATGAAAAAGAGATAATGTCTTGGGCTGGAGGTGTGAAAAATGAGGAATGAATCATTGAAGGACATCGCAATCAAGGAATTGCTGCTTCAACTGGCGGACGATGACTTCATCCATTCATACCGTGGTGCAGAATGGTTGGGACTCGCACCGCATATCGAAGAAGATGTTGCATCCGCCTCGATATCCCAAGACACGATGGGGCATGCAGCCATTTATTATAAGTTACTTGATGAACTCGGTGAAGGGGATGCTGATAAGCTGGCTCATGACCGTCCCGCCAAGGAACGGCGCAATGCGATCATTCTCGAATTGGTCAATGGTCCTGGTCACTATATGAAAGATCCGGATTATGATTGGGCGTTTGCGGTAGTGCGGAATTATTTTTATACCCAAGCCAAAGCAATTAAGGTTCAATCCCTTCATTCATGTTCATATGAACCGCTTGCTGAAGTGGCACAAAAGGTACAGATGGAACTTTACTATCATTTGATGCACTGGAAAACCTGGTTCGTCCAATTGCTGGGATCTGGTCACTTGGAAGCGGTTTCGAGAATGAAAGCGGCGATCGGAAAAACAATGCCCGATTTTGCTGGCGTATTTTCACTGGGACAATATGGGGAGGAAATGGTTGAGCTCGGCTTGATAGAGGGCGAAGCTGACTTACAGAAAAAATGGATCGAGGCCATTACCCCAATTTTTGAAAGTGTAGGCTTGGCAACAACTATTGAAATAGGCATGGCAAGAGGTGATGGCCGTAATGGCCAGCATACGGAAGATTTGGAAAAGGCGCTAAAAACGTTAAGTGAAGTATACGCAACAGATAAAGCAGCTTCATGGTAATTCAATAGAAAGGGGAGGGGTACCATGTCGACCGTACAGTTAAACACAGAAGAAATATATAAGCTCCTGGAAGACGTTAAAGATCCCGAAATCGATACAGTAAGTATATTGGATTTAGGGATGGTTCAAGACGTGACGGTTTCGGGCCAGGACGTCTCGGTAAAAATGCTGCCAACTTTTCTAGGGTGCCCGGCATTGTCGATCATTCAAAAAAATGTGGAAACAGCCCTTAAACAGCTGCCTGCCGTAAAAAATGTAAGTGTGGAATTTTTACGTTCCCCTTCCTGGACATCCGATCGAATTACGGAAAAGGGGAAAGCTGGATTAAAGGTTTTCGGAATCTCCCCTCCTCCTCGACAAATGAAAAGTGATGGATCATGGCATGTGGACTGCCCATATTGTGAATCGACATATGTAACGATGGAAAATATCTTCGGTCCTACGGCCTGCCGCAGCATTTTATATTGTAGAGCATGCAAAAATCCGTTCGAAGCGATGAAACCGATGATAAAACTTATCTAATAAAATGGAGGTTATAAAATGGTAAAGTTAATCGCCCTATACAAACAACCTGAAAACAAGGAAGAGTTCGATGAGCACTATTTCAATGTACATGGCCCGATAACGGAAAAAATTCCTGGTCTTCAAAAAATGGAGGTCACTAAAATTGTAGGGACCCCAATGGGCAAAGACTCTGAGTATTACATTCTTTGTGAAATGTATTATGAAGACCATGATGCATTGCAACAAGGAATGCGTTCCCCGGAAGGAAAAGCATCAGGGAAAGACCTAATGGGCTTTGCCGGGAAACTTGTAACGATGATGATCGGTGAAGAAATAAAATGAATGCGCTTCAATTCATCGAAACGTCAATCGCGGATGGAATTGGTTATATCTCTTTAAATCGGCCTAAGCAACTTAATGCCCTTAACAGGATAATGGTTAGGGAAATAGTTTCGACCATGGAAGAATTCGACCGGGACCCACAAGTGAAGGTGATTTTGCTATCGGGCAATGGAAAAGCATTTTCCGCTGGAGCTGATATTGACGAGATGGTGAACGATGATCCAATCAGTATGGAGTTAACGAACCAATTTGCCGATTGGGACCGAATAAGCCTAGTCAAGAAGCCTGTGATTGGTGCGGTGAAAAGTTTTGTATTCGGCGGTGGTTTTGAACTTGCTTTATCCTGTGATTTCCTGATTGCAGCCAGCGATACCCAGTTTTCCTTTCCTGAAGTGACACTAGGGGTCATGCCTGGTGCAGGAGGAACCCAAAGGTTGACGAAATTGGTAGGCAAGACGAAGGCACTTGAATGGATATTGACGGCTGAAAGGATAAAGGCAAAGACAGCCCTGCAATATGGTTTCATTAATAAGATCGTGGCACCTGAATTGTTAATGGAAGAATCGGTTGATTTTGCTAGAAAGATAGCAAAGCAACCCCCGTTAGCTGTAAGGCTGATCAAAGAATCCATCAATAAGGCCGTTGATTATCCCTTAAATGAGGGCATGCAGTTTGAACGTAAGAATTTCTATATCCTTTTCGCATCAGAGGACCAAAAAGAAGGAATGAAAGCATTTGTTGAAAAAAGGGAGCCAAAATTCACAGGCGGATAAGGGGTGCTCTATGTACGAAACGATCAAATATAGTGTTGAAAATGGAGTTGCTTGGCTTACTTTGAACCGTCCTGATAAACTAAATGCCTTTACGTCCCAAATGAATAAGGAAATACAGAAAGCGATCAAAATATCCGCGGGGGCAGATGAAGTCCGGGCCATTATCGTTACTGGGGAAGGCAGGGCATTTTGTTCGGGGCAGGATTTATCGGATGTTGATGAGGGCATGAATTTAGGCCAGAAGCTGCGTGAGGATTACGGTCCGATGATGGAGCAAATAGCAAACTGTGAAAAACCGATCATTGCAGGAGTCAATGGAGTGGCTGCAGGTGCTGGCTTCAGCCTGGCGCTGGCATGCGATTTTCGGCTTGTTTCTGAAAAAGCCAGTTTTTTAAATGCCTTTGTCAATATTGGATTGATTCCTGATTCGGGGAATCTGTATTACCTTTCGCGAATCGTTGGTCATGCGAAAGCCCTGGAATTATCTTTATTGGGCGAAAAGGTTACGGCTGGCGAGGCGAAAAATATCGGGCTCGCTACAAAAGTGATCGGTGTGGATGAGTGGAACGAGCATTTGAAAGCCTTTGCAGAGAATATCGCAAACAAGCCAACGAAGGCAATCGGATTAATCAAAAGATACTTAGAGGCGTCCTATCATCTTTCATTGGAAGAATACTTAAAAGAAGAAGCGGAGGGTCAGCGCATTGCTGGCTTAACGAAGGATTATGCAGAAGGTGTGGCAGCATTCACTGAAAAAAGGAAAGCTCATTTCATAGGCAAGTAATATAGAAAAGGGAGTGGGATTACATGGTTAGAGTACAAGAGGCGGCATTTGAAAAAGCGGAAATGAAGCGTGATTATTATCATCTGATCATTAATGGGGAAAGAGTGGAAAGCTCGGATGGTTCCACGATTGATGCGTACAATCCTGCGACTGGTGAAATCATTGCCAAGGTTGCAAAGGCGACCAAGGAAGATGCAGAAAAGGCTGTTCAAGCTGCACGTGAAGCATTTGATAACGGGAAATGGAAGAGGACTCCGATTAACAAACGGTCTCGTGTTTTGAACAAAATTGCAGCGATCATGCGTTCACGCTTTAATGAATTGGTTGAATTGGAAGTCCTGAACAGCGGCAAATCCATTTCTGCAGCGCAAGGCCAAGTCATGCAGGCAATTGAAGATTTCGAGTTTTATGCAGGAGCGTTAGTTGCACACCGCGGATCTGTGAATAATGTGCCTGGTCAATTCCATAACTATACGGAAAAAGAGCCAGTAGGCGTTTGTGCCCAAATCATCCCATGGAATTACCCTATGATGATGGCAGCGTGGAAAATTGCACCTGCAATCGCGGTTGGCTGTTCAGTAATCGTTAAGCCAGCCTCGTTAACGCCGCTGACGGCCATTGTTTTAGGGGAAATCTGTTTAGAAGCAGGTGTTCCTTCTGGCGTGGTCAATATCATTCCAGGTCCTGGATCGGACGTAGGGAATTACCTTGTTCAGCATCCGAAAGTGAATAAGGTGGCCTTCACGGGTTCTACGCCAATCGGCAGGGATCTTATGGGCAAGGCTTCACAGACATTAAAAAGGGTCACATTGGAGCTTGGCGGCAAGTCCCCTAATATTGTTTTTGAAGATGCAGACCTTGAAGCAGCCATCGATGGATCATTATATGGAATTTTCTATAATACTGGGCAGTCTTGCGAAGCTAGATCCCGTTTATACGTTCACGAAGACATATACGATGAGTTCGTTGCCAGATTCGTAGAAAAGACGAAAAAATTGAAATTGGGCAATCCGCTCGACAAAGAAACACACATCGGTGCAGTCATAGATCAAGGGCAATTGGATGTCATCGACAATTATGTCCAATCTGCCATTACTGATGGAGCGAAGATCCTGACGGGAGGAAAGCCAGCAGTCATTGAAGGTTTCGAAAACGGTTATTGGTATGAGCCGACGGTCATAGCGAATGTCAATCATGAAATGGATGTAGTGAAAGAGGAAATATTCGGGCCGGTCGTTGTCATAATGAAATTCAAAGATGAAAAAGAAGCTGTGAGGCTCGCGAATGATACGGAATTCGGTTTGGGTTCAGCCCTTTGGACAAAAGATGGCGGGCGTGCAACTAGAGTGGCCAATCAAATAGAAGCGGGAATCGTCATGGTGAATTGCCCATTCTCCGCATTTCCTGGAACACCTTTCGGAGGGTATAAACAGTCAGGATTCGGCCGGGAACTTTGCATTGAGACACTTGATCTTTATACAGAAACGAAAAGCATCATTTCCTACCATGGAAGCCGTCCCTTAAATCCATTTGGAATTCAATAAAACAAAAAAATAGACGGCTGGCTGAACGGTATGTCGGAAAAGTAATTCAGATATGGTTGAATGCTTATCTGATTCATCCGCAGCCAGCCCTATTTATTTTTGAAGGAGGAATGAACGAATGATTAGTAATCTAGTGGTTGTCGGATCTGGTGTCATGGGCAGGGGAATAGCTTATGTAGGAGCAATAGGGGGCTTTAATGTAGTATTGGTGGATGTGAATCAGGATGCTTTGGAAAGTGCAAGAAACGAAATCGATTCCATTTTTGAAAAGGGTTTGCGCTACCAAAAAATTACGGAGGAAGAAGCGGCAGCTGCAAAAAGCAGATTTACCTATTCTGCCAATCTGAAAGAATCAGCAGCATATGCCGACTTGATCATAGAGGCAGTTCCGGAAAAGGCGGAAATCAAGAGGGCAGTCTTCGAAACGATTGAAGTCCATGCAAAAGAAGATTGTTACTTTGCAACCAATACTTCCACGATGAGTCCGACAGAAATCGGTTCTTATGGAAATCGTCCCGAAAAAACGATTGCCATGCATTTTTTCAATCCTGTACAAAGGATGCCGCTCGTTGAGATTGTACGTGGTCTTGAAACAAGCGATGAAACGGCAGCCATAATAAAAGAGGTAGCCGAAAAAATGGGGAAAGAGACCGTGGTCATAAATGAATTCCCTGGGTTTGTTACAAGCAGGATCAGCTGTTTGGTAGGTAATGAAGCGTTCTTTATGCTTCAAGAAGGCTTAGGAACACCAGAAGAAATCGATAAGGCAATAAAGTTAGGGCTGAATTACCCAATGGGACCATTTGAGCTAGGTGATTTGGTGGGATTGGATGCCCGTTTGAATAATTTAAAATATTTACATAGTAAACTGGGTGAGAAATACCGCCCGGCTCCCCTCCTTGAACAGTATGTTAAAGCTGGCAGGCTCGGCCGTAAGTCTGGTAAAGGTGTGTACGATTATACAAAAGATGGCGAGCTGGTGAGGAAATGAAGGATGTAGTGATCATTGATGCTGTGAGAACACCAATCGGAAGATATAAAGGCGCATTGAAAAGCGTTCGCCCGGATGATCTCGGCGCAATTGTAATCAAGGCGCTGATGGATCGCAATCCAGAGCTGCCGCCTGATCAAATTGAAGATGTCATCTTCGGGAATGCAAATCAAGCGGGAGAGGATAATCGCGACGTGGCCCGGATGTCCGCCCTTTTAGCTGGTCTTCCGGTAAATGTAGCTGGAACGACAATAAATCGTTTATGTGGATCCGGATTGGATGCCGTCATGTATGCAGCACGCTCCATTGCAGTCGGTGAAGGCGATATTTATATCGCAGGGGGTACTGAAAGCATGACAAGGGCGCCGTACGTCATGGCCAAACCTGAGAGTGAATTTCCGCGGGGTTCAATGGAGCTTCAGGATACAACGATCGGATGGCGTTTCACGAATGAGAAACTTAAAGAAATGTATGGTGCGGATTCCATGCCTCAAACGGCTGAAAACGTTGCCCTGCGTTTTTCTGTTTCAAGGGAGGACCAAGATCAATTCGCTTATCAAAGCCAGCAAAGGGCGAAAAACGCAGTGGAAAATGAGCGTTTCATTAATGAAATCGTACCTGTTCGATATACGGATCGAAAAGGGAATGAGGTCATTTTCGATAAAGATGAACACCCTCGTCCTGACACGACCATCGAAAAGCTGGAAAAACTCAAACCGATCTTTAAAGGCGGCACTGTAACCGCCGGTAATGCTTCAGGTGTAAATGATGGAGCCTCGGCACTGCTTTTGATGAGTGCAGAAAAAGCACGGGAGCTTGGATTGAAGCCTCTGGCCAAATATGTTGTAGGGGCGGTAGCGGGCTTGGAACCGTCCATTATGGGCCTTGGCCCGATTCATTCCACTAAAAAAGCATTGGAGAGGGCAAGTTTGAAGATTGAAGACATCGGGCTGGTCGAATTGAATGAAGCATTTGCTTCCCAATCCTTGGAGTGCATCCGCCAATTGAAATTGGATCAGGAGAAAGTGAATGTCAACGGAGGTGCAATAGCGTTTGGCCATCCGCTCGGTGCAAGCGGGGCGCGTATTTTAACAACACTCGTCCACGAAATGAAAAAGCGGAAAGTACGCTATGGCCTTGCAACGATGTGTGTGGGCGTAGGCCAAGGCATATCCGCCATTATAGAAAATATTGATAAAGAATGATTAAGCGTAGGGCCCTTATTAATTTTATCTGCATAAGGGTCATTTTTTCAAAAGGGGAGGAGACTCATGTCCAAGGTTATTTATAAAGTGATAAATCAAATCGGCTATATAACAGTGAATCGGCCCGACGTATTGAACTGCTTCGACTATGAGACACTTTGTGAACTGCAGGAAGTCATCGATGCCGTTTATTATGACGGCGATATCCGTGTCGTCATTTTCACCGGTGCAGGGGAAAAGGCATTCAGCGCGGGAGCGGATTTGAAAGAAAGGAAGTCTTTGAATGATGCAGAAGTAAGAAGGAACGTTAAAGCGATACGCGATGTTTTTAATAGTATCGCAGGGCTTCCGCAGCCGACAATGGCTGCCGTCAATGGATATGCATTGGGGGGAGGATTTGAATGGCTGCTTTCATGTGACTTTGCAATTGCTGCGGAAGGTGTTTCTTTGGGGCTCACTGAAACTAGCTGGGCCATTATTCCGGGAGCAGGCGGGACACAGCGGCTGCCGAGATTGATTGGGGAAATGAAGGCGAAGGAATTGATCTTGACCGCTAAAAAATTGACTGCGGAAGAAGCATGTCAATTAGGGATCCTTTTGAAGGTCGTGCCTAGGGATCGTCTTATGTCAGCCTGTGAGGAATTGGCAGACAATATCATGAAGAATGGACCGATTGCAGTCAAACAAGCCAAATATGCGATTGACCAAGGAATGAATACGGACTTGCAAACGGGAATGGCCATAGAAGGAAAAGCCTATGAATTGACCATTCCGACTCAAGATAGATCGGAAGCGCTCCTGGCATTTAGTGAACGGAGAAAAGCGCGATTTACTGGTGAATAATATTGCGCTTTCATTTTAAAAAGATATAATAATTATTATGTCTTCCGTGTGAAAATAGTAACAATGTTAGGACGAGGTGAGAAAGATAGGTACTAATACACAATCCATGATTTTTACGATATACGGCGATTATATCCGTAACTATGGAAGTAAAATCTGGATAGGCAGTTTAATTCGTTTGTTAAAGGAATTCGGCCATAATGAGCAGGGCGTTCGTGTAGCCGTTTCACGAATGGTCAAGCAAGGGTGGATTCAGTCAGAGAAGCAGGGAAATAAAAGCTATTATTTTTTGACTGATCGCGGTGTGCAGAGAATGGATGAAGCGGCCAATCGCATATATAAGATGAAACCGAATGAATGGGACGGTAAATGGCGCATCTTAATGTACACGATCCCTGAAGATAAGCGGCAATTACGGGATGATCTCCGCAAAGAATTATTATGGAGCGGGTTTGGCAGTTTTTCAAGCGGTTGCTGGATTTCCCCCAATGATTTGGAGAAGCAAATCAATCGCTTGATCGAGAAATATGACATAGATGAATATGTTGATTTTTTCATCTCGGAGTACAAAGGTCCAAAAGAAAACCAATCGCTTGTAGAGAAGAGCTGGCAATTAGAAGAGATTGAAAATAAATATGAAGAATTCATCGAGAAATACAGTAAACAATTCATCGTTCATCAAAGCATCATTAGCAGGGGCGAAATGTCCGATGCAGATTGTTTTGTGGAACGAACGAACTTGGTGCATGAATACCGTAAATTTTTATTCATCGATCCGGGCCTGCCAAAGGAACTTCTGCCTTCTAAGTGGAATGGGAATCATGCTGCTCTTTTATTTAGCCAATATTATCAAGTCTTGGCTGAACCAGCAAGCCGTTTCTTTGAAAGCGTATTTCAGGAAAACAATGATTTATGCCGGAAAGATGAAACCTATGATGCCAAGGACCATCCACTTATCATTAAGTGAAAAAGAGCTTCGGCCAGCCGTTAACGACGACTTGCCGAAGCTCTTTTCAAATTCCTTGCAATAATTAATCAAGTATCACCTTGAAGTCTTTCCCTTTTTGAACATATGTATCGATGGAAAGTTGGATCAATTCAAGATCTTTATCATTCAATCGGCGAACCACTTTCCCCGGGGAACCAATGACCAATGAACGTGGAGGTATGATTTTGCCAGAGGAAATCAATGTGTTCGCTCCGACGATGCATTCTTCGCCGATCTCTACATTATCCAATATCGTGGAACCCATACCAATAATGGATCGTTTGCCTATTTTACAACCATGCAGGATGACATTGTGACCGACCGTCACTTCATCTTCAATGACAACCGGGCATCCTTCAAATAAATGAATGGTGGAGTTATCTTGAATACTGCATTTTTCTCCTATTGTAATTGAATCTTCATCACCGCGCAGTACCGCATTGAACCAAATGGTCGATTCTTTCCCAATCGAAATATCACCGATTAAATGAGCACCCGGTGCCACGAAAACGGTATCATCAATGGATGGTTTTTTATTATTGTACGGAATAATCATAGTCTCGCTCCTTTTTTTAAAAAGTCAGAATTGTTTTTCTAATGAATATAGTATAACATTAAATTGACTGGGAGGGATGAAAGTGAAATATATTTGTGAACTTTTTGCGATAAAATATCCAATTATTCAAGGCGGCATGGGGAATATAAGCAATGCAAGTCTAGCGGCTGCAGTATCCAATGCAGGGGGCCTGGGAACCATAGGGTGCGGTACCATGACTCCTGAACAGGTAGAAGCCATCATTCTCGAAACCAAAGATAAAACCAATAACAATTTTGCGTTGAACATTCCAATAAACGTTAGTCCATATACAGATGAGTTAGTGAATCTTGTCCTGAAGCATGATATACCTGTAGTTTCCTTATCTGCAGGGAATCCTGCCCCTTTCATTCCACTATTGCAAAAAAAGAATATAAAAGTGATTGCCATCGTTGCGTCGGTCAAGCACGCACAAAAAGCGCAAGATGCAGGGGCAGATGTGCTGGTGGCAGAAGGGTTTGAAGCTGCCGGCATCAACTCGAACCTGGAAATGACGACGTTTACACTCATTCCGCAAATCAGCAAGCATGTGACGCTTCCCGTTTTGGCCGCTGGCGGAATAGGCAATGGGCAGGGGTTGGCAGCTGCATTGATGCTGGGGGCTTCAGGCGTCCAATTGGGAACCAGGCTGATTGCTACACAAGAAGCACCGTTCCACCCATCATATAAGCAGAAACTAATCGAAGCGATGGGCAATGATACGGTAATTTTGGGCAGATCATTTGGACAGGTCAGGAGGGTATTGAAGGACCCTTATACCGAGAAAGTGCTGGATATGGAGAAGCAGGGACTGTCTCCCGTGAATTATCGTGAAATGACCTCTGAAGTCCATCATATTAATGGAGCGATGAACGGGGATGTTACCAATGGTTTTATGAACAGCGGCCAGGTTGCCGGATTGATTGACGATATACCCACGGTAAAGGAAGTACTTGATGGCATGATGAAAGATGCGAAAAAACATATGGAGGATGGATTGAGCAGGCTCTCTGCCCCTTTTATGATTTGAGTGCGGAAGGTACCTAATTTGCCATCCGTCCATGTCTAGAAGAAGGTTTTCCCTAGGTTAACATCTAAAAATTTATATACCATTCCTCATATTATGTAATAAAAGTTTGAAGAGGGAAAGCCTCTTTGGAATAGTAAAAACAAAAACTAAAAAGTCAATCCATAACAAAAAAGGCGCCATGATCAGGCGCCTTTTTGATTTATGTCATTATTAGCAGCATCCGCCGAAGCCGCCGCCGAATCCCCAACTGCATCCAATGATGATCAGCAAGATGAATAATACGATCAGCAATGCGAATCCGTTATCGAAACCGCCGCCACAACATTCGTTACCATTTCCACCCATTTGATTTCCTCCTCATATATATTATGAATTACATACCTAGCAAAACATCTTTACCGGGAATACTTCATACTATGTATTCTAGGCCGAAGTGTTTGCTTATTCATAAAAAATGGGCGTGAGCAAATCAAGGGATTAAGCCCGAATATTTTTTTGATTTCGTTTTAAATGTTATAATATACCATGTGGATTGTGGAGGAAGGGAGCTGAACTAAGTCATGAAAGTTGCCATTATAACGGATGTGCATGGTAATGCTTCAGCGTTAAAAGCCGTCCTTAGGGATATTGACAAAAGGGAAGAAATAGATCGTCTCTATTGTTTGGGAGATATGGTTGGGATTGGTCCTGATACAAATGAAGTCCTTGAACTTTTATTTTCAAGAAATGATTTGTCGATGATAACTGGAAATCATGATGAAGCTGTCCTGGCCATCATTAACGGGGAGCCGCATCCGGACGGACATATTCATGTTAAGGAGCATCATGAATGGATAGCTGAAAGGATGCAGCGGAAATTCATAAATGAATTGGAAAAATTGCCTCGAACCATACATCATATCATTAATGATCACTCCGTTTACTTCACCCATTATCACATGGAATCGAAGAAATTGGATGAGCACATAAGCCAAAATCCATATAGTAAAATCGTTGAACCGAGTTTAAATAACTTGGAAATGCTTTTCAAAGATCAGCATCACGATTTAATAGCATTCGGACACCATCATCCTATCCACCTTTATAAAAATGACCGAACGATATTCCTGAACCCTGGTTCTCTTGGCTGTAATGGTGAACCAGTTGCTCCTTATGCCATTGTTTCAATTGAAAATGCGGGTATTCAGGTAAAGCTTGAAAAAGTGGCCTATGATAATACATCGTTCCTGTCATCGTACCAAAGCTTACAAGTTCCAGAGCATGAATTCATTATACGTGCCTTCCATGGCGGGCAGCAGGCCTAAGACGTTTATAAAAGGTGAAGTATGGGGAAATGTTGAGCATAAAGGTACATGCCTGCGGATACGCTAATAGGCAAACATCATTAAGCTGGAGGTAGGTCATGAAGGAAAATGAACAGGTAATTCAAGAGCAGGAAGAGATGGAACGGCATAGTCTTGTCTGTAATGATGAATTGTTTAATAAGGATCTGTTTGCCATTGTCGATGATACGATGCAAGAGGATAAATAAACGGGGAAAACGCTGCAGGGAATGTCTGTAGCGTTTATTTTTACTTTGAATTGGTTGAAGGCCGATTTTTATTTTTCATAAAAACTCACTTCCTGCCCGTTTGATCGCTCTTTTTACAGCCAGTGAATACCGGAAGTGAATCATTTGAAACCATTCTGGATTTATCCCATACTATATATAAGTTTCAAATCGAGAGGAGGGATGGCATGGGACATCATCATGGTCACTCCCATGATCATGGGCACGGACACCACCATTCTAACAATAAAAAAGCATTGTTGGCATCTTTCTTATTAATCTCCACATTTATGATAGTCGAGGTCATTGGGGGATTCTTGACAAATAGTCTGGCTTTACTGTCGGATGCAGGTCACATGCTTAGCGATGCGGCAGCATTAGGGCTTAGTTATACAGCGATAAGGTTGGGGGAAAGGAAAGCGACATCGTCCAAATCGTTTGGGTATAAACGGTTTGAGATCATAGCTGCTTGTTTGAATGGATTGACATTGATCGTCATATCCGTATTCATTTTCGTAGAGGCAATTAAGAGGTTCCTGGATCCTCCTGAGGTTCAAAGCATGGGAATGCTAATGATTTCAATCATCGGCTTACTTGTTAATGTCATTGCCGCCTGGATTTTAATGAGCGGAGATAAAGAAGACAATCTGAATGTGCGAAGTGCTTTTTTACATGTCATTGGTGATATGCTTGGATCTGTGGGTGCCATTGCGGCCGCACTCTTGATTTATTTTTTCGATTGGGGAATTGCAGATCCGATTGCGAGCGTCATCGTCGCGATTTTAATTATTATCAGCGGTTTTAGGGTAGTGAGGGATTCATTCCATATCTTGATGGAGGGCACACCAGGCCAAGTCGATATGGATGAAGTGAAAGCATCCTTGGTGGAATTGGAAGGTGTATCCGATGTCCATGATCTCCATATCTGGACGATCACCTCTGGTTTTTTTACAATGAGCTGCCATGTTGTCATAGATGAGAACGGTAATCACGATTCAGTTTTAGCAGAAGCGCAAAAACTACTTCATGATCAGTTTGGAATTGAACATAGCACGATCCAAGTGGAAAGGCAGGAAGCGGGCTGTCCCAATCCACACGAGACATGTAATTGAAAAGGGCTGGCTCAGTTTAGAGCCAGCCTCTTTAGAGTGTAGTGAGGAGCTTATAGTTTTTCTGTATGATTTTTACGATCATGTAGCGGCATTCCTGTTAAAATGAATCGAGATCACTTACACAAAGTTACGAAGTGAAAACACCGGTTAATTTTACTGCGAACATAATCCTGACACATAAAAAGGGTAAAATTGAGGGAAAAGGCTTGGTGTTTTTTAATAGTTAGCATATACAAAATAATTCCACTATAATTCAGGAAGGAGGAATCCATATATGAAGAAAATTCTTGTAGTAGAAGATGAAATTGCCATATCAATGGTATTGAAAGCATATTTGGAGCGGGAAGGATTTGATGTAGTCCAAGTTTACGATGGGCTAAAGGCCATTCCAATGTTTGAAGAAACGAAGCCAGACCTTGTCCTGCTAGATGTCATGCTGCCGGGTAAGGAAGGCTGGGATATATTGAAGGAAATTCGTGAGGACGATACCTGTCCGGTTATCATGTTGACTGCACTGACAGATGTCGATTACAGATTATCGGGATTTAAGTCAGGTGCGGATGATTACATCTCCAAACCCTTCGTTGCTGAAGAAGTCGTGGCCCGGGTGCATGCCGTTTTAAGAAGGTCATCATCATCGGTTGCTACGGAAGATGGTCATGTGCACGAATTTGGGAGTTTAACCATCGATGATCTGTCATATATGGTGCATTTGAATGGGGAAGAGATAAACTTGACGCCGCGTGATTTGTCTCTGCTCGTTTTTTTCGCTAAGCACCCTAATCAAATTTTCACGAGGGAGCAGCTGCTCGACCAGGTGTGGGGCATGGATTATGACGGCAGTGACCGTGCAGTGGACCTGGCGATCAAACGAATCAGGAAGGCGATAGATGGATGGCCGGTAACTGAGGGGGAAATAAAAACATTGCGTGGATTGGGGTATCAATTGAGTGTCTATGAAAACTAAAAAAAGAACCACTTTACAACGCTATTGGACAAAGAGATACGTATTGACCTTGATTTCCGGTTTGATATTATTATCTGTTTTTTCCTTATGGTGGATGGAAAAAACGGCTTTGGAATATAGGCTCAGCCTTCTAAAGTACTTAGCGGATGAAACATCCGATCGGGCGATTAAGGAAAATGGCCAGATTGTCGTTGGCCCGATCCTTTCGGAAATTGTTGAGGAACGGGAAAAAATCCTCCATCTGAATCAACAGCCAATCATCTATATCGTCGATCCCGATGCCACCATCATATATACGATGCCACAGTTGTATATCGATCCGGATGAAAATAAACTCCCGGACGTCATCATGAAAAATACGGAGTTGGTCCAGAAGGTCAAGATTTCCGACAACAAAGTATATGTCGTCAAATCCCCCATTACGTTCAATGATGAGACGAGAGGCTGGGTGGTCATTGCCCAGGAAGAAGGGGCATTGAAGGAAATCAACCAAGATCATGGCTTGTTGGCGATCATGATTGGAGGACTTCTGATTCTCGGAACGGGCGTCATTTATTTTCTTTCCAGGCAGATTTCGCGCCCCATCCAAGACGTAGCTAACGCCGCGGTCCAGGTTCGTGAAGGCAACTATGATATCCATTTCAAAGAGGAAGAGGAAATCAAGGAAGAAGAAATCTATGAACTGATAGAATCATTTAAGGAAATGACCAATCGATTGAAGGTCATGGAGAAGTTGCGTGCGGAATTGCTCGCGGGCGTAACCCATGATTTGAAAACGCCAGTCACTTCCATTAGCGGACTGATACAAGCGGTGAAAGATGATGTCGTCAAGGGAGAGCAAAGTAAGGAATTCCTCGATATTTCCTTAAAGGAAACTCAGCGTTTACAAGGTATGATAGAGGATTTACTCAATTATAATGCCATTTCGGCAGGCGCTTTTAAAATCCGGGTGCAAAAAGAGAATATCAATATATTCATTAAGGAAATCGCCTATCGCTGGCAGGTGACCCAAGATGATGATCAAGCGTTCGCTTTTGAGATAAAAGTTCCTGATGAACCGGTCTTTGGTCAAATTGATTCTTTGCGGATGCAGCAAATCGTCATTAACCTTTTGAATAATGCCAGACATGCACTTGACGGCAAAGGCAAAATAGCGATTCATCTTTATGAAAAGGATGAAGAACGAATCTGCATTGATGTTCTGGACAGCGGGCGGGGGATTCCCAAGCATGAACAGCAATATGTGTTCGAACCATTTTATCGAGGCGAAAACAAAAAGTTGAAGGTACGCGGTTTAGGTTTGGGACTGCCATTCAGTAAGATGCTCGCAAAAGCGCAAAAGGGAGATCTTGTGCTTAAGGATAGCAATGAACAAGGCACCATCTTCACGATTGTCATAGAAAAAGCGGATCAAATATAAAAAAGGGTTGTCCTTGTAATGGACAACCCTCAGACTGTAGACAAACTCGATGAAAATCGAGTTTGTCTATTTTTATGGCTTGTACAATTTGGACGTTGATTTCCACTCCAGGCACTCGCTTTCCGCGGGCGGTCGGGGAGCCTCCTCGGCTTTCGCCTGCGGGGTCTCCCCTAGACGCGCTTTTCCCGCAGGAGTCTCGTACCTTCCGTTCCAATCAACTTTGTCTTACCTTTTAGATAGAACACTTTTGCCTGGAGTCATGTTTGTTTTAAAATAGAAGTATTAAAACTTGAGGTGATGAGGATGCTTTCTAAACATGATTCTATTCAGCGAGATCAACTTGAAATGATTACTTTAGATCAATTGGTGCCACCGAACCATTTGGTTCGTAAAATGGAGGCTGCCATTGACTTCACTTTCATTTATGACTTGGTGAAAGATATGTATTCAGAGGTAGGACGCCCAAGTATTGATCCAGTTATTTTAGTTAAACTGACTTTCATTCAATATACCTTCGGTATTCGTTCCATGCGTAAAACGATTGAAGAAGTTGAAACCAATATGGCTTACCGTTGGTTCTTAGGCTATGGTTTCCATGATAAAGTACCTCATTTCTCTACGTTCGGGAAAAATTATGAGCGACGCTTCAAAGATACAGATCTGTTTGAACAGATTTTCTATCGCATTTTAATGACAGCTGCTAATAAAAAGTTAATAAGTGCTGAACACGTTTTCGTGGATTCCACACATGTGAAAGCCAGTGCGAATAAACGGAAATTTGAAAAGAAAATCGTTCGTAAAGAAACACGAGCGTATCAAGGACGTCTTCAAGAAGAAATCAATCAAGATCGTGAAAACCATGGAAAAAAGCCTTTTCCACCAGATAAATTTGATAAAGAAGAGACCAAAGAGATTAAAGAAAGTACAACGGATTCTGAGAGTGGCTACTATGTGAAAGATGAACGAACAAAACAGTTTGCCTATTCATTCCACGCGGCCGCAGACCGCAACGGTTTTGTATTGGGAACGATTGTAACACCTGGAAATACACATGACAGTCAGATCTTAGAGCCACTAGTTGAACAAGTGATTGAGAAAGTTGGAAAACCGGAAGCCGTTGCCGCAGATGCAGCTTATAAAACACCAGCGATTACAAGCTACCTATTTAACAAAGAAATCATACCGGCTTTACCTTATACACGTCCTCGCACCAAAGAAGGATTTTTCCGCAAACAGGACTATGTATACGATGAACATTTTGATTGTTACCTTTGCCCTTCGGGCGAAACTTTAAAGTACTCAACAACAAATAAAGAGGGCTATCGCGAGTACAAATCGCCAAAACAAATTTGTACAACATGCTCATTTTTATCTCGGTGTACAGAAAGCAAAGACTGTCAAAAAGTGGTGACACGGCATATCTGGCAAACACATGTGGAAGAAGCAGATCATCTGCGTCATCATCAAGATGTAAAACCTATATATGCAAAACGTAAAGAAACGATTGAGCGTGTATTCGCAGATGCAAAAGAAAAGCATGGTATGCGTTGGACTACTTTAAGGGGACTTAAAAAATTGTCGATGCAGGCGATGCTTACTTTCGCTGCCATTAATTTAAAGAAGATGGCCAATTGGACATGGCAAGGTCCAAAAATGGCCTAACATAGTGGGCTCGTAGAGCCCCAATCTCTAAACTTTAGGCGAAAATTCAAAGGGAATTTCAAAAGGGGTTCAGAATTTTTTAATTCCGAACCCCTTTTGTCTACAAACTGAGGGTTGTCCTTGTAATGGACAACCCTCTTATTATGCAGAATGCTAACTAATTAAGCTAATTGGCTGATTGCCCGCCATAATTGTACATGACGGACCTTCCTTGGAAGGAAGCGTCCCATTTCCTCTTCATTATATCCTGCATGCAAGTTCTTATGATCGAAAATGATTGGCCGGCGAAGTAAATCCGGGTTATCTTGAATAAGCTTGCAAAGATCATTAAGCGGTGTATTATTTATATCGATATTCAGGCTTTTGAATTTTTTGGAACGGGTTGAGATGATTTCATCTGTCCCGCCTTCCGTTTTACGTAAAATCTCTTTTATTTCTTCTATAGAAAGAGGTTGGGAATATAGGTTACGTTCATTAAAGGAAATTTCGTTCTTCTTAAGCCAAGCTTTTGCTTTACGACAGGCTAAACTGCTTGGAGTAGTATAAATTGTTACCATTAAAATCGACTCCTTCAAAGTTTTCAAGTTTATTGGAATGAAATTATTTTTATATTTGTGATACTCTTACTTTAACGTTTCTTTGTGTCAGCAAGATGTCAAGAAAAATAAACTTAAATGTTATTTTAAAAGGAAAGGGAGAAAATGAAATGAAATCTGCCTTTAATGAAAAAGAAACGGTTTGGGTAATGAAACCAAATAAGGACCTGCATATGCCGATATTTAATAGTGGTGTGAGAGAAGTATCATGACAGGGGATTTTTGGTCACCAGTCAGGCTATCGATACAAGTAGCGGGACTAGCGGGTATCCTTGTTTTCATTTTAGGAATTTTCCTGGCGCGAATGATGGCTAAAAAGCAATTCAGGGGAAGAGTCCTGTTGGAAACAGCGTTTTTATTGCCGCTTGTTTTGCCGCCGTCCGTCGTTGGTTTTTTATTGATCGTGATTTTTGGCAAGAATGGACTGCCGGGACAATTCATTGAAAGGGTTTTTGACCAGCCCTTGATGTTCACCTGGTGGGCTGCGGTCATTGCATCTACAGTGGTAGCTTTTCCGCTAATGTACCAATCCGCTAAAACGGGCTTTGAAGGTATAGATGAAGAAATTGAAAATGCAGCAAGGGTTGACGGGGCCGGCGAGTGGAGGTTATTCCTGTTTGTAACCCTCCCATTGGCGGTCAAATCAATCGTCACAGGTGCCATCTTAAGTTCTGCGCGTGCATTGGGGGAATTCGGGGCCACACTCATGTTTGCCGGAAACATTCCCGGACAGACACAAACCATACCGACCGCGATTTATATCGCCATGGACTCCGGGAATATGACATTGGCCTGGCTATGGGTTGCCGTAATCATTGTCATTTCATTCATTATGCTTTTTATCGTGACATACATAAAATGAATGCTGTTTTTCGTAAATGCTTATGGATAAGCGAGGTGCGGCTTCTACGTCCTCTTTATGGGTGAATCCGTTTTTTTCGTAAAGGTTTCGTGCGGGCAGGTTCATTTTACCGGTCGAAACGGATATCTTTTCCCAGTCGACGTGTAATTGAAGAGCATGCAACAATGCGTCCGCAATACCCTGCCGAAAATAATCAGGATGGACGATCATTCGGCAAATCAGAATTTGGCCATTCTCTTTTGTATAAGATATGGCACCAGCTAAGGCATCACCCTTTAAATAGCATAAAAACGTTTCATGGCAATGTATGAATTGTTCATATGTTTCCATTAGAGGAGGTATATCGGCAAAACCGATCATTTCCGCTTCCACCTTATAGGCTTCTTTCTGCACTTTAAATAGCTGCTGGCCATAGTCTGTTTCCAGGTCCCGAATTCTTATGATCAAATCCCATCACTCCTTTTTCATTACATTATAATGGAAGAGGGGGATTATTGTTTCTAATCAGTCTGTGTTATAATCGACAAACAATATGATCTAATGAAATGAGGAAGAAATTTGTTAACATTTGAAGAAAAATTGAGCATCATTGAAACTTTTCCGGAATTACAGCGAAAAGACGTTTCATTGGGACGTGTGAACTTCCATTATCCAGATAGCGTCCAGGAGAAAAAGATCGTCGTTCAGCACTTGCATCCCAATGGAAATGGGTTCGTTTACGCAGGGCATATGAGAAAAAAAGACACTGACCGTAAAGGGTTTATAAATATACGTGACTATAATGAAGCGGAATTAAAAGAATTGATCCAAAGAAGTGTGGATTACCTATCTGAACCTCCGGCTGAAATCGAAGAAGAGGAAAACGAGTTCGCTAGGTTGGAAGGGGCATGGATTGGCCCTGAAAAGCAAGAGCTTACACTTCAAAAGGAAGACCTGCTTTGGAATGTTTATTCAGGGTCGAATCTTGAGGAATGTTTCGAAAGTCCGGTTGAGGCGGAACGCTACTTATTGGACGAAGGCTTCCGACAAAGCAAGAAGAGGAAAATGTAGAATTTTAGGATAATTTGTCGGTTGATTTACGGCGATAATCTTGTTTTTTTAGGATTTTCCATGATATAATATGAGTAATTATTTTTGTTCGGAAAAGTTTGATAGAAGGATTTACTGTAATAGGATTCCTCTTGAAACATTATCCAGAACCAAAAATAGTAATAAAAATGGATTTTTCCAAACACAGGAGGAACTATCATGGTACAAGGTAAAGTAAAATGGTTTAACGCAGAAAAAGGTTTCGGTTTCATCGAAGTTGAAGGCCAAGACGATGTATTTGTACATTTCTCAGCTATCCAAGGTGAAGGCTTCAAAACGCTTGAAGAAGGCCAAGAAGTTTCTTTCGAAATCGAGCAAGGCGCTCGTGGACCACAAGCTGCTAACGTTCAAAAATAATTGAACGCATATAAAAAAAAGACTCCGATTTTGGAGTCTTTTTATTTTTCCTTTTTTTCGGCGATTTCCTTTAATGCTTTGTCCAATTTTTCTTCGATCCGTTTAGTACGATTAAAATGCCCTGACAGGAAAAAGACGATGAATATAACGAAAGCGACAAGCACTAGCATAAAAAGGATAGGCAGGAACTGGGTTACATTCTCAGTTATTGGATAACATCTCCTTTTTTCTCCATTATACTTCATGCTTACCGTTGCTATGATTGAGGGAGCCGAGTTTTAAAAAAACACTGAAAGGGGATATGCGAAAACGCATATCCCCTTTCAGTCAGTTCTGGAATAGCGAGGCGAACTTTTGAAGTCTGTGCAGGTCTGATTCTTGATACATCTGTTCTATCTTCAATGTCACCAATAACTGGCTCTTGGCAAATAGCATGTCCCGGAAATGATCGACCGCCCCACAAAAATGATTATAGTTGGTTTCGCCAGTGCCGAAGACTCCCGTTTTCAGGCGAGCAATAGGCAGCTGTTCCAGTTCTTTATAAAAGGCAGCTGATTTAGCGGGAAGCTCCCCATTGCCCCATGTATAGGTGCCGACGATCAATGCATCGTAATCCGGCAATGTACGTAAATCGAATTCATTCATTCGATATAGGAAAGCCTCAGGTAAAAGGGCAGCGAGGGCTTCGGCAAGCGCTTTTGTATTGCCGCCGGCAGAATGATAGACAATGGCGATTTTACAGCTCATCGAACCCATTGCTGGCATTTACTTGACTGTAAGTCCTTGACTTCTGTTCGAAGAAATCGGTTTTGGTAAGGCCGATGGATTCATCATCGAACGTTTTGATCCATGGCATCGGGTTCTCGCCATACTCTTTATACAAATTTTCAAGGCCTAGCATCCGTAATCGTTTGTTGGCGATATATTCAATGTACTCATTGAATTCTTCCAAATCGAGATCGGCTTTCGTTTGGATATCTTCGAGCATATATTCAGACCATTCCTTTTCGAGTTCGACTGCCTTTTCAATCGTTGTATAGATGAACTTCGTGTTTTCTTCATTATTTAACTCAGGATATTCATACATCAAGATTTGAACGAGCATGCCAATGAAATCGAAATGGACCATTTCATCGCGATGAATATAGGATATCATCGTAGCGGAACCGGTCATTAGATTTTGGCGTCCTAAATTATAATAAAAGGCGAAAGCCAGATAGAAATAGATCCCTTCAAGGTTCGTTGAATGGATCAGTGCCTCGAATAAATGCTGAGGGCTGGGATCGTCCACGAACGTTTGATAAGCATCAACGATCGGTTGGTTACGCTTAATCACTTCAGGATGTTCTTTAATGCGGTCGAAAAGCTGTTTTTGCTTGCCTACCGGAATCAAGGAAGCAAGGATATAGGAATAAGACTCATTATGGATCGATTCCTGCTGGGCCATGTTGGCCAGGATAGCTTTTGCCGCCGGATCTTTGATGTACCGAAGGATCTCTACTAAAGTGGGCGTTTGAAGACTGTCCATTCCAGCAATCATCGTAAGGATATCGAGAAAAGCGTCCTGGATATCTTCATCCAATTCGCCCCATTGCTTTTTATCCTGAATCATGTTCACGCTCGAAGGCTTCCAAAAGTTATTGATGAGCTGTGTATAGGTATCATAGAATTTTTCATACTGAATATCGTTCCAAAGGAGGAAGCCTGAAGCTTCTCCTTTGAAAACACCGGTTGCCTTGGTTGGATGCGTCGGTTCAAGCATCCGAATTTTTTTTATATGATTGTTCATTCGTGAAAACTCCTTTAAGAATAGATTACTGGGCCATGATTGACGTTAACTTGAACAGCCTTCGCAGGCATTGTCATATTCGGAAGACGTCGAACGAACATAATACGTTGATTTCAACCCGCTTTCCCATGCTGTTAAATGGATATCCAACAGGACCTTCGCTTTGATTGTATTGTGTACATACAGATTAAAGCTGATTGCTTGGTCAATATGGCGTTGGCGGGCTGCATTTTGCCTGATGCTTTCCAGTTGATCCAAATTGAAGCGCGTCTTTTTATAATATTCATACGTATTTGGCGTCAAGCCTGGTGCGGTCACCTTGAATTTGAAGTTTTTCTTTTCTTCGTAAAATTCAATTTCATACAAAGGATCGATTCCATCCGTGGAATTACCGATTTTGGCTGTCGATGAATTGGGGGCAATCGCCATTAAGTAGCCATTACGGGTCCCGTGCTCCTGCACGTCTGCTTTTAAATCCAGCCATTTTTGATCTGTATAGTCACGCAGTTCGAAATAGTCCCCTGTATGCCAATCAGAACCTTCAAAATATGGGTAAGATCCTTTTTCCTTGGCCAATTCGTTGGATGCCTTGATAGTTAAGTAAGCGATCTTTTCGTATAAAGCATCTGCATAGTGAACAGCCTCATCGGATTCCCAATAAATATTCTGTGTGGCAAGTAAATGATGCCATCCAAACGTTCCTAAACCAATTGCCCGGTACCGTTTGTTCGAGATGGATGCTTGTTTGACAGGAAGATTATTCACATCAATGACATTGTCCAGCATACGGATCTGAATGGGAATCAATCTTTCCAGAACATCGCTGCCCACCGCTCGTGGCAAGTTAATGGATGAAAGGTTGCAGACAACGAAATCGCCGCTTTTACGGACCACAACAACATCTCCATCTTCTGTTTCATATTCATCCGTGATCGTCGAAGGGCTTAGGTTTTGGGCAATCTCCGTGCAAAGGTTAGAACAATAAATCATACCTTTATGTTTATTCGGATTCTTCCGATTCACTTCATCGCGGTAGAACATATACGGTACGCCTTCTTCTAATTGAGAAATCATGATGCTTTTCATGATGTCCATCGCATTGATTTTTTCAAAGCTATAGTTTGGAAGCGTGCCATTTTCTGCGGCCTCGACAGCAAGTGCATAATGATTCCTGAAGCTTCCTTCGCCTTTCTTTTCGTCATAAAGATCTTCAAGTGAAAATCCTAGGGTTTGCTTAACGGTATGCGGATCGAAAAGATACCATTCTTTTCTGTCGCGTACAGCCTCCATGAATAAATCCGGTATGCATACACCTGTAAAAATATCATGTGCTTTTAATCTGTCATCCCCGTTTTGAGTCTTCAAATCGAGGAAGCTCATGATATCTTTATGCCAGGCATCCAAGTAAATCGCGATGGCACCTTTACGCTGACCCAATTGATCGACACTTACAGCTGTCTGGTTGAATAGTCGAATCCAGGGCGTAGTGCCGGAACTGTTTCCAGAGAAACCGCGGATATCGGAACCAAGCGAGCGAACCTTACCGACGTAAAGACCGACACCGCCGCCGAATTTAGATACTTTTGCCGCATCGTAGTTTGATAGGTAAATTCCGTCAATGGAATCTTCAATTGCGTCGATAAAGCAGGAGCTTAACTGTCCATGTGTTTTACCTGCATTGGAGAGTGTAGGAGTCGCAACGGTCATATAAAGGTTGGACATTGCCCAGTATGCTTCTTTTATCAGTTGCAGGCGGTGCTCCGTTTTTTCCATTCGCATGATTTCCATCGCGATGATCATGAAACGTTCTTGCGGCAGTTCGAAGACCTTGTCCTTTTTTGGGCGGGCCAGATAGCGGTCATTCAATAAGTAGATGCCTATGTAAGAGAATAATTTATCTTTTTCCGGGTCGATCACCGATCCCAATTCCTCAATTTCCGCTTTTGTATATGAAGATAGCAGTTCTGGTTTATATATGGGATAACGCTGACCTTCCGATATCTGGGAGAGTTCTGTGATCAGCTCATAGAATGGGCCATAACTCTTGCCTTCATAACCTCGATTGGCTTGTGCATCCCTATACATTGTATTCAACAGTTCTGCTGCAGCAACGAAAGTCCAATCCGGAGCATCGATATCCACGCCTTCAAGAGCGAGCTGAATCAGTTTTTTTGATGCCTGTTCTTCGGTTGAGTCACTTTTGCGATCAATCCATTTTGTAAAACGCCTTTTGAACTTTTCCATATCGAGACGGCCTTCGAATTCCTTCGATAACGTCTCAAGCTGGATGGATTTCGCTTCTGTGTCATTTTCACTTATGGTAGAGTTATATGTTTGAGTCATTAATAATCCTCCTTGTTAACTTCCGCTAAAATAAAAAAACCGCCCAAAGAATTGAGCGGATCAAACGATAGAATAAAAGAGCCATGAAAAAATAGCCGTTATACTATCGTTTCATCATCTCAATCCCCGAAGAATAAGAAACGTGAAAAATTCAAGGCAGGTCTCCTGACTCATGATCATCCTACTTTGAGTCCTTCCCGTATAGAGAGCTATACAGTGGTTTTCTCATTTCGTCACATTTACAGTTGCGGGGACAGTTCCGGGTTTACACCGGATTCCCTTTTCAGCCATCACTGGCACCTTGGATTATAAAAATTCTATATATAGTTATTGGAATTGTTTATGTAATCAACATCTAGTATTTCTGCTTATATTATCGTAAGCCATATACGATGATAATTCAACTAATATATTTGAAAAAAACCAACCCTTATCTATTGACAAAGTGATGGTAGAGGGTAGGGGAATGAAAGATTTTATGGGGGAATGGATAAATCAAGCGCTGATTTTACGGGATTTTGTGTTAAAATAAAGTGTCTAGTAAAGGTGGCTCTCCCTTATTGCGGTGAGGGGATTCGCGGAAAAATATTTATGAAAAAGGGGATAAAATCTTGGAAAAAGTATTAGTTTTTGGACATAAAAACCCGGATACAGACACAATCTGTTCAGCAATCGCTTATGCAGATCTGAAAAAGCAGTTAGGTATCAACGCTGAACCAGTTCGTCTGGGTGAAGTGAATGGTGAAACTCAATATGCATTGGACCAATTCAAATTCGATGCTCCCCGTCTTGTGGAAAAAGTTTCAGGGGAAGCTGATGGCGTAATCCTGGTCGATCATAACGAACGCCAGCAAAGTGCTGAAGATATTGACCAAGTCCGTGTGTTGGAAGTTATCGACCATCACCGTATCGCTAACTTTGAAACAAGCGATCCATTATATTACCGTGCGGAACCAGTTGGCTGTACGGCAACCATCTTAAATAAAATTTATAAAGAAAATGGCATTGAAGTCCCTAAAGCAATCGCAGGTCTTATGCTATCTGCCATCATTTCCGATTCTTTATTGTTCAAATCCCCGACTTGCACGGAGCAAGACGTTGCGGCAGCAATGGAACTGGCTGCCATTGCAGGAGTCGACGCTGAAAAATATGGCTTGGAAATGTTGAAAGCGGGAGCTGACTTAAGCGACAAAACGATTGCCCAGCTCATCACTCTTGATGCAAAGGAATTCTCCATGGGAATGGCTAAAGTGGAAATAGCACAGGTCAATGCTGTTGATCCGAACGAAGTGCTTGCTAAGCAAGCTGAATTGGAAGCAGCGATTGAAGCGGTCATCGCAGTGAAGGAATTGGACTTGTTCCTATTCGTCGTAACGGATATCCTGACTAATGATTCCGTTGCCTTGGCCCTTGGTAAAGCGGCATATGCAGTTGAAAAGGCATATGACGTTTCATTAAACAATAACATCGCCGTCTTGGAAGGCGTTGTATCGCGTAAAAAACAAATCGTGCCGGTCTTAACCGACGTATTCAGCAAATAATACAGGAAAAGGGTTGCTCATTAAAAACATGGGCACCCTTTTTCTGTACATTCAAAAAAAGACTCAACCATCCCATTAAGGGTGTTTGAGTCTTTTTTCTTAATTTAAAGATTCCTTTTCTTTTTCATAGGCGATGACAATCAATTCTTTATTGGCTTCCTCGCCAAGTTTGCTTTCAAAGCTTTTAAGTTCATTCAATAAATCCGGTGACAGATTTGCTGCCGTATAATCCTGTTCTGGTGTCATGCTTTTCGCTCCTTTCAAAAGGAAATGATTCATGTTATCTATTTTGTCGGTTTGAAAAGTTTCTATTCAGCAGAATTTTACTTCTTTAAGATATTTTACTTTCTGAGGTGGCGAGTTTTTCAAGCAATGTCGAACTTTCTTCATCGAGTCCTTGGACTTGGACAGGTATTCCCAAGAGCTGATATTTAAGAATAACCGTATCGACAGCACCGACTGCTGAAGCATCCCAGATCTTGGAATGAGAGAAGTCGATGACGATTGCATCGGCTTTTTCCTTGAAGTCGAACTTTGAAACAAAGTCCTGGACAGAAGCGAAAAATATTTGTCCGCTGATACGATAAGTGATTTTCTTAGCCTGGATGTCTGCCGTTTTCTCTACTGCCACTTTAGAAATTTTAGCCGAGAAGAAAATCATGCTCAAAAGCACTCCGGCAAATACCCCTTTTGATAAGTCATGTGTATAAAGGACAATGAGGACCGTCACGATCATCACGGCTGCATCCGACTTAGGAGCTCTAGTGAGCCTCTTTAGGGAAGACCAGTCAAATGTCCCGATTGAAACCATGATCATGACTGCGACAAGTGCAGCCATCGGTATTTTGATAAGGACATCATTCAATACCACGATTAATACCATAAGGAATGCGCCCGCTACAAATGTCGAGAGCCGGCCCCTTCCACCAGATTTAATGTTGATACCGGATTGGCCGATCATCGCACATCCTGCCATGCCGCCAAAACATCCGGCGATGATATTCGCAATCCCCTGGCCTTTGGCTTCCTTATTCTTATTACTGTCCGTGTCAGTCATCTCATCGACAATTTGAGCCGTCAATAACGATTCAAGCAGTCCAACAAACGCAAGGGCAATGGAATAAGGGAAAATGACCGCCAAAGTTTCGAAGGTCAAAGGGATGTCTGGAAGCATGAACATTGGAAGCGCTTCGGTCAATTGCCCCATATCCCCAACCGTCCGCACCGTAGCCCCCGTGGTAACTGCAACTATCGTCATGAATATGATGGCGACAAGTGGTGAAGGTATGACTTTCGTGATCAGCGGAAAAAGATAAATGATAGCTAATGAAACGGCTGTCATGACATACATGATCCATGTTTCGCCCACGAAATGGGTGAGCTGTGCCGTGAAAATCAAGATGGCTAAAGAATTCACAAAACCAGTCATGACCGGCTTCGGAATGAACTTCATTAATTTCCCGATTTTTAAAACCCCTAGTAAAATTTGCAGCAAACCAGTCAATATTGTTGCAGCAAGTAAATAGTTCAAGCCATGATCTTTAACAAGGTCGACCATGACGAGTGCCATTGCGCCAGTGGCAGCCGATATCATTCCCGGCCTTCCGCCGACAAAGGAGATGACGATGGCAATGCAGAATGAGGCATATAGACCAACCATTGGGTCAACGCCAGCAATGATCGAAAAGGCAATCGCCTCCGGAATCAATGCCAAGGCAACGACAATTCCCGATAGAACATCACCTCTAACGTTGCCGAACCATTCCTTTTTGTATGCAGATGTATTCAAAGAAACACTCCTTCTTTCTTTTATATGTGTGTTCATTTCTTTTTTAACGCACTAAATTATAGCATGAGTCCTTTATTCTATCTATATGGATAATATAAACGACAAATCGAGGGCTATTCATCTTATCGTACGAAGGAAAAATGCTTTAGGAGAGAAGAATTGGTGCAAAAGGTGATTGAGCTATCAAGTGAGGGAAGTCAATTATATGGAGGTGGGCGAATGCATACAGGTCATGCTTGAATAAAGTCATTCGAATTGGCTTGGCCATTTTTGACGTAAGGGGCTCCTATAGGCTTTTGTAAAATTCCCGCTAAGGGAGAGTGGAGTAAAACGGTAGAGATCTATTTCATAATTAAAATCAAAATAACATGGATTTCCGTTTCCTACTAGCTTTACGCCACCGATTGGAATCGATTCATGATCTTCTAGAAATGGGTTTTAGAACTATCGAAACGCGATACAATCAAATGATTACTTCATGATTTATATCTTATCGAGCCCTATAGGGTGACCGTACCTTTACCATTCATATAATGAAAAAAAGATCGTGCTCTAACTGTGTCAATATGTGGGCGGGAGGTAAGAGAGTTTTTTTATCGGAATGATATTTTCCCCTTTTACCATATATGGAAGTGGTGAGGGTGAAAAGCCAGCTCTATCAAAGTTTGGGAGTAGGAACCATCCTTGTGTTAAGAGGATTCCTCATCAATGATACTGGATTTACATAAAGGACATGTTACTTCTTTATAATGCTTGAACCTGATCTTTCGAAGGTCGCTTCTGGATAACATTGCGAATGCATTATATCTTGTGCCGCATGCACAAGTATTTTTATCTTTAACTATGTGTCTCTCATCCGTAGTAGCTGAATAAATGGTTGGAAAGAACATATATAACCCTCCTTGTTTTAATTTTAGGCAAATTAAAAAGGGGCAAGAAAATTAATTATAAAGTGATCCATTCAAGAAAAATCTTGGCAACCCGGCTGCCATGACAACTAAGTTGTTGGTTTAGGCCCGTGGCTTTGCGTCTTTTACTTTCATAAAATTTGCCTGAATTAATCTTAACATAAAATTTGATGTGTTATGAAGTGCTGGAAAAATACTTATCAGTTTGTGGGTGTGTCATAAGGGTTGGTGGACTTTACGGATAGGCATGAACGTGACCCCTTCAAATCTTTTTCCTTGATTTCTCTTCGATAATTTCCCTATACAAAAAGCTCCAGAAGTATCCAGCACACTACAGCTGTATGAGCATTAAACAGGAGAAGGCCTGCTTAAAGATGGAAGCAGGCTTTCTTGCCAAAAATGTGATTTTAATGTGATCTGGCCAACTCCGGATTGCGGTGCATCGCGAAATAGAGGACAAGTCCGGCTATGAGGAGTAACGTGCTGGTCGTGATGAAGACGGCAGAGAATCCGTAGAAACCAGCAACCATTCCGCCCATTGCGGGTCCGATGATATTGCCTAAAAAGCGCAGGCTCGTATTGTACCCAAGCACTTCCCCCTGCATTGCGACAGGCGCTTCTTGGCGAATGTAGGCAATCCTTACAGGGATGATGCCGCCTATTGCCATGCCTAGTATGAAACGTACAAAGACAAGCTGCCAAAAATGATTGATGAAGGCACCGGGAAAATAGACAAGAGCTGTCAAAAAAAGAAGCAGCACAAGAATCTTCACATGTCCATGCCGATCACCTATCTTGCCCCAGTGACGCGCCATCAATAAATTCCCCAGGCCTGCTGCAGAAAAGGCGATTCCTGAATAAAAACCAAGATTGGAAGTTCCATGCAGCTCACCAACGTATAAAGAAAGAATGGGCTGGATGCTGAAGTGGGCAACTTGGACAAGCGTGGAGATGAGCATGACATTCACCAAGATGGGATTCCTTAAGATATGTGAGAGAACCTCCCTGCTTGTATAGCTCGACTTCGTTCCCTTCTGCCGCTCCATTCGGTACTCCTTGGTTGCAAAAACAAGAAGACCAGAGATGAAAATGGTGATGGAGGTGAATTTAAAGGCGGTTGAATAGCCGAGTGTGTCTGCAAGCACGCCGCCAAGCAATGGTCCGAAAAGGGAACCGGTTATATTTCCCGTTTGTAAGGTTCCCAGTACACGTCCGGCAATTTCTTTTGGTGTCTGCGTTGATATGAAAGCCTGGGACATGGAAATGAAGCCAGTGAATATTCCTGTGAACATCCTTAGGACGAATAGCTGCCAAACATTTTCGACGAATCCCATCAGGAAGATGGACAGGCCCATCCCAAAGGCGCAGGCAATCAAGATTTTCTTTCTGCCATACCGGTCACCAATCCGTCCCCAAATGGGGGAAAATAAAAAGGCTGTCACGAAAGTGATTCCAAAAGTCCATCCGGACCAATGCTGGATATATTGAGTCGAATAATCTCCGAATGTACCAATGTATAAGGATATGAATGGGAGAACCATCGTCATGCTCCCGCCTATGAAGAAATTGGCGAACCACATGATGAAAAGGTTCCGTTTAGCTATTTTATGAGCGTTCATTTTACAAACAACACTTCTTTCCTCCGAAAAAAACTTCGGGTTCCTAAATAATAGTATACAGAAATTAACTAATTTATTAAACGAATTTGTTTAACAGGTTTTTTAATGAATGGGCAAATGGTATAATGTGAAAATACTGATTTTTCAGAAAAATTAAATAAACAAAAGGTATTCATTTTTCCAATTAAAGGAGTTTTAAACATGTTGACGATTTTAGGGTTTTGTATGATTTTAACGTTTCTGGTCTTGGTCATCACGAAGCGGTTATCAGTGGTTGTCGCTTTTATCTTCACGGCGATAGCTTTTGGTCTGATTGGTGGGTTTGCCTCGGAAATGGGAGATATGATGGTTGCGGGCATTTTAAAGGTGACACCGACAGCAGTCATGATCGTTTTTGCTATTCTGTATTTTGGTTTAATGATTGACGTTGGTTTATTCGAGCCCATGATCGCTAAAATACTGAGTTTTGTAAAAGGAGATCCGTTAAAGGTTGTCATGGCAACCGCCATTATAACCATATTGGTAGGTTTGGACGGAGACGGTTCTTCTACATTCATGATCACTGTTTCGGCCATGCTGCCGCTTTATATCAAATTAGGGATGAACAGGCTCGTATTGGCCTGTGTCGTTGGTTTGGCCGCTGGCGTCATGAACATGATTCCTTGGGGAGGTCCTTTGGTCAGGGCGGCCGCGAGCCTTCAGGTGGAAGTATCGGAGTTATTCATACCTCTTATTCCAGTCATGATTTGCGGTCTTTTATGGACGCTTTTTTCGGCATATGTACTTGGCAAAAAGGAAAGGGAGAGATTGGGAGTCGGTTCCCTGGAGACGAACATGCAACCTGGTATGGGCGAACAGGCTGCAGCTGTTGAAACCGCACCTCAAGGAACATCCAGGCTTTTTTGGTTTAATTGGTTCTTGACGATTTTACTGATGGTTTTGCTGGTGATGGAAGTGCTGCCGATCCAAATCTTATTTGCCTCCGCTTTTGCGATTGCACTATTCGTTAATTTTCCGAACCCAAAAGAACAGCAGGAAAGGATTTTAAGTCATGCCAATAGTTTCGTGATGATTTGTACACTCATTTTCGCAGCTGGGATTTTTACGGGTGTATTCACGGAAACAAAGATGATGGACTCGATGGCTGCTTCAATCGTAACTGTCATTCCGGAGTGGCTCGGGGCACATTTGCCACTGGTGGTAGCGCTGACGAGCATACCTATGGGGTTCATTTTTTCACCTGATGCCTATTATTTTGGCATTCTGCCAATCATAAGTGAAACGGCATCGAACTTCGGCATTGCCCCTGTAGAAATCGGAAGGGCGGCATTATTAGGTCATTCGACCGCAGGGTTCCCCTTATCGCCATTGGTGCCTGCAACATTCATATTGATTGGCCTTGTAGGCGTGGATTTTGGGGATCATCAAAAATTCCTGTTTAAATGGGCGTTTGGGACAACCATCATCATGACGATCGCAGCCATTACTTTCGGGGTCATCACTTTGTAAAAATGTGAGCCCATTAAGCTATAGTGTAATATCCTTGTCTGTGAATTTAGTAAGGTGTTCACCCTCATTGGTGTAATCTATTTTCCTATTTATGCCGCTATCTGTTTATTCTTCCATAATAGTGGAAAGTAATAAGAGGAAGATACATATAAGAGAGTGGAGGGAAGTTATCATGAACTATAAACAAAAGCTTATACTGCCTATGTGTGCTGCCTTTTTACTGTATGGATGCAATTCAGCGGATGATTCAAATGAGGCCGATAATAATGCCGAGGACATGACTACAGTGGGACAAGGAACAGATACAGAGGTTGATCCGCAGGTGAAAGCGGAAGTTAAAGATGTAGAAGGTAAAACACTTGGGACGGTGAACTTTACCGCTGAAGAGAATTCTGTAGTGATCGAAACCGCTTTGGAAGGTCTTGAGCCAGGCTACCATGGATTCCATGTTCACGAGAACGCAGCATGTGAGGCGGATGCCAAGGATGGCCCTTTCACTACAGCGGGAGGACACTTCAACCCAACTGATGAAACGCATTCTAAACACGCAGGTGATATGCCCCCTTTATATGTAAAAGAAGATGGGACAGCAAAATATACGGCAACATTGGATAACATGACAATAGACCAACTGAAGAAAGAAGAGCTGGCTGTAATCGTTCATGCTAACCCAGACAACTTTGCCAATATTCCTGACCGCTATGAAGCCAATGGAGAAAAAGGACCCGATGCAGATACTTTGAAAACTGGTGATGCAGGCGATAGACAAGCTTGCGGGATTGTTGTAAGTGCAGAGGCAAAATAACATGAATGAAGAGCGATTCCTCTAAAGAGGAATCGCTCTTTTCATGAAGGTAAGACTGATGACCGCTAAAATCTAAAAGCGGAAACCATTCTTTTTACGTATTAAGAAGGTTTTTTCTATTGTGATATAGAAGTAAGAATGGAAGTAATATTGCAGTAAAAGAAGATGGCATTAAAAGATCAAAGTTAATTCTTACAGCGGAATGAAGTCCAAGGCATAGGTTTAATATAGAAAAATAAGATTTGGTTTGAATCGATAAAAAAACCCGAACAGGGATCATGTCCACTGATTCGGGTTTGCTAAACTCATTTTGCCGTAATGGAATCTTCGATTAGCTGTAATCTCTCAGCCACTTCTTCTTCAGAAAGGTTATGCTCGACTACATAGCGATTACGCGGATGCACTCGGCATTCATGGGTACAGCTGCGCATATGTTTGTGTTCGTTCTCTTCGCTGCAAAGGATTTTCTTGTTGCATTCAGGATTTGCGCAATTGACATAGCGTTCACAAGGTTCGCCGGAATAAATATCGCGTCCGACAATTACATGTTCCTTTTGATTGATAGGTACGGCAATCCTTTCATCGAAAACATACATTTGGCCATCCCATAGCTCACCTTGGACTTCGGGATCCTTCCCGTATGTTGCGATGCCGCCATGCAGCTGGCTTACATCTTCAAAGCCTTCTTCGACAAGCCAGCCGGAGAATTTCTCACAGCGGATACCGCCAGTGCAATACGTTAGGATTTTTTTGCCTTCGAACATTTCTTTATTTTCCCGTACCCATTCCGGAAGTTCACGGAAATTCGTGATTTCTGGCTTGATTGCACCCCTGAAATGTCCTAAATCAAATTCATAGTCATTTCTGGCATCAAGGACGATGGTGTTTTCATCTTGCATTTGCTCGAAGAACTCCTTCGGGCTCAAGTATTTGCCTGTCGTCTGGTTCGGGTTGATGTCGTCTTCCAAGCGTAGCGTTACAAGTTCATTGCGTGGGCGAACATGCATTTTTTTGAAAGCATGGCCTTCAGCTTCATCTATTTTAAACACGATATCGGCAAAGCGGGGATCGCTTTTCATCATGTCCATATATTTGTCGGTTTGTTCAATCGTACCTGAAACCGTTCCGTTGATACCTTCTGAAGCCACCAAGATACGGCCTTTCAATTCAAGGGCTTTACATGCCGCAAGATGCTCGGCTGCGAATTCTTCGTGATTCTCGATAGGTACATACAAATAATAAAGTAATACTCTATATGGTTTTGTTTCCATTTTTTATTTACCACCTATGTTTTATATTTGCAAGATATAAAGGGTGATCATTTAGACACTTTTCTCTTACAGATAATCATTATACCAAGAAAACGTAAAAATGATAAGGCCATGAAGAAAAATCAAGAGGAGTTGTATCGAATGTTGAAAGAGTTAATGAGATATCCAATCATTCAGGCACCGATGGCAGGAGGAGCTTCCACTCCGAAGCTTGCGGCTTCTGTATCCAATGCAGGAGGATTGGGCTTTCTCGCAGCTGGCTATAAGAATGCGGAAGAGATGAAGGAGGAGATAGAGCAGACCCGTCAGTTGACTGAACGCCCTTTTGGCGTGAATGTATTTGTGCCAGGCAACGAGGCGGCGGATGAAAATATATTATCTGGCTATCGTGAAAAGATCGAAAAAGAGGCCGAGAGCGTCGGGGCTGAGATTGGAAAAGCCGATAGTGATGACGATGATTGGGGAAATAAACTACATGTATTGAAGGAGGCTGGGGTCGCGGTCGTCAGTTTTACGTTTGGATGTCCAACGGAACATGTAATAAGGGAGCTCCAAGATGTCGGTTCCCTTATAGCCGTGACAGTAACCAACCTTCAGGAAGCAAAGAAGGCGGCGGGAGCAGGCGCGGACGTTCTATGTGTGCAGGGGTTTGAAGCAGGGGGGCACCGGGCCAGCTTTGATAACCGCACAGAAGATGATTACGGCCTTTTAGTATTGATTCGGATGATAAAGGCTGAGCTGGACTTACCGATCATTGCAGCGGGCGGACTGATGCATGGAAAGGATATCGCGGCCGTGCTTGAAGCGGGAGCAACAGCGGCACAATTGGGTACCGCTTTCCTTCGCTGTCCCGAAAGCGGGGCAAGTCCGGTCCATAAGGCGGCGCTGGGGAATCCCCGATTTACTAAGACTGCTGTTACCCGAGCCTTCAGCGGCCGGAGGGCACGCGGGTTGGTGAATCACTTTTTAACGGAATATGATAGTGTTGCACCGGTCGCCTATCCTTATGTCCATCACATGACCAAACAAATGCGAAAAGCAGCCGGACAAAAGAACAATCCTGAATTGATGGCTTTGTGGGCAGGACAGGGTTATAAGTTGAGCAGGGAACTTCCTGCATCGGAATTGGTTGAACTGCTTGTGGATGAATTAAACTGAGGAGGGTTTGGATGCTGATGGAGATAAGGGAATTATTCTTGGATGAGCCACCCCCGATGCATTTATTGCTTTTGGCAGATCCTTCAAGGAAATTGGTCGAGGAATATTTGGGAAGCGGAACGTGCTTTGTTGCCGTGGGTGATAACCGGATGATCGGCGTTTGTGTTTTACTGCAAAAAGGCCCGGAACTGATAGAGATAATGAACATCGCGGTCGATGAACAGTACCATGGAAGAGGAATCGGCAGGCAATTGATTGAACATGCGATAGGCCATGCAAGGGACCAGGGATATAAAATGATTGAAATCGGTACGGGGAATTCGGGGATAGGGCAGCTTGCCCTTTACCAGAAATGCGGTTTTAGAATAACTGGGGTCGATCGGGATTTTTTTACTAGAAACTATTCCGAGGCCATTTATGAAAATGGGATTCAGTGCCAGGATATGATTCGCTTGTCACAAAGCTTGGACTAAGCAGGGATCATCCAAGTCTGACAGAAAAGCTTTACAGACGAAAGTGTGCGTCGCATTGCTATGGGGGTAATGAACTTGTTCTTTGGTGATATGATTTATCTTCTTTTTGCTTTACTAATGCCATTTTTATTTGCGATTGGTGTTTTCATATTCATTCGATCAACGAAAAGGCAAAAGGATTCTTTATCGAAAATTCGTAAAGACTCACATGAAAAATAGCACTAAGAGAAAAGAGTGCAAAACAACGGCACTCTTTTTTCACATTTTCACCTTTCTAAAAAAGCTTCCAAATTCCTTTTCACACTGGGCCATTCATGCTCGAGAATACTATAGACCACCGTATTCCTGATCCTCCCATCTTGTAGCTTTTTCTCCATCCTCAAAATCCCTTCTTCAAGGGCGCCGAGCCTGGTTATTGCGGAACGTGATCTTTTGTTGCATTCGTCCGTCCTGAATTCAACCCGTTTCATTTGCCACTTTTCAAAAGCATGCTGCAATAACAAGTACTTACATTCAGTGTTTATGGCTGTTCGCCATTTGTCGGGATGATACCAAGTCGCGCCGATTTCCAGCGATTGATTATGAAAGTGAATATTCCTTAAGCTCGTGCTGCCAACTACCGAATCATCTGTCCGATCGATAACGACAAATGGATGATGAAGTTCCTGTTCCCTTGCTAGAATGCCTTCCTTTACATAGGAGATCGCCTCTTCATATGACAAAATCTTTGTTGCACTCCATTCCCATATTTCAGATGGCAGGGAAGCGGCGTAAAGTGGTTCGATATGATGTTCCATCATCGGGGTGAGTATCACGTGTTTACCGTATAATTCGAAATGCTCCATAGTTTCCTCCTCTTGATTGATATCTACATTATAAAAATATTCTGGTTCTGCAATAAGGACCAATGCTGATATAATTTATGGAACCAGTTTGAAGGAGGACCAAATGTTTGAAATCACTCTAACCCTAGATAAAACGAACAAAGAAGCTTTATATGTGCAATTGTATAAATACTTTATAAAGGAAATCCAGAATGGACAAATAAAGGCCGGAATGAAACTGCCTTCTAAACGAAAACTGGCCTTGCATTTAGGGATAGGCCTGAATACAGTTGATACGGCTTATCAGCAGTTGATGGCAGAAGGATATGTGGAAAGTCAATTAAGGAAAGGTTATTACGTAGTCGATTTAGAACCGATTTCAGCTTTGAATGAGCCGTTGCCTGTAACAGAAGGGATGATGGACCCTCTGAATGAAAGAAATGAGATAGATTACAATCATGGCCGGGTGGACGTGGATTCTTTCCCGCATGCCGTATGGAAAAAATGCTTGAACAATACGTTGTATCTACAGGAAAGGGAAATGTTCATGAGTGGTGATCCGCAAGGTGAATGGGGGCTTAGGGCTGAGATTTCATCCTATCTATTCCAATCAAGAGGAGTTCGCTGCGGGGCTGATCAAATCATCATTGGGGCAGGAACCCAGTATTTCATCCATCTTCTGCGGTTACTACTTGGAAATGAGCGGGTATTTGGATTAGAAGATCCTGGCTTTCATCGGGTAAGGGAGGTACTGAGGCTGGAGGGGGCGGTTACGGAATTCATACCTTTGGATGAAAGTGGAATGAGTGTGGACTACTTGAAAGAGAGTACAGCGGATGTAGCCTATGTCACACCTTCCCATCAATTTCCTTCCGGTATGATCATGCCGATAACTAGACGGGTGGAATTATTGAATTGGGCGGTGGAAAAAAAAGGTTATATTATTGAGGATGATTATGACGGGGAATTCCGACATGCAGGCAAACCGATTCCGTCATTGCAAGGATTGGACACAAATGGAAGGGTCGTCTACCTAGGCACGTTTTCAAAGTCGTTCATCCCATCGATCAGGGTGGGATTTATGGTGTTACCCATGGAGTTGTCTAGCAAATTTCAGCAGAAGTTAATCGGATATAAACAGACCGTTCCCAGACTGATTCAGGAAACGCTCTGTCTTTTTATGAAAAATGGACATTGGGAACGCCATCTGAATAAAATGAGAACGATTTATCGTAAAAAGAATAAGGTGCTGCTGAACGCAATGGAAGAGAGCTTCCATGATCGTGTAGCCATAATCGGTGAAAAGTCAGGATTGCACGTTCTTTTAAACGTAAAAAACGGCAGCAGTGAGGCAGATCTCATCCAAAGGGCTGCCAATGTGGGGGTTAAAGTCCACCCAACATCGGTTTATCATTCAAAGAAAGTGAAAGATCCGACTATTTTGATTGGGTACGGTGGTTTAACCGAAAGGGAAATCGAAGCTGGAATCCGGCTTTTAAAAAAGGCATGGCTATAGCTTGGTGTGAAAGTAAGGAAATTCCTTGCTTCACACTTATTCTACAATGATACAAGCTACCCATTTTAGTTTCTTATATTATTGAGGATTTTAAGGACCGTCTGGAAAAATACTTCCTGTTCTTCTTCAGTAATGCCTTCCAAGGCCTTTCCTTCGATTTTTTCTGCAATCTTAAGACATTTTGTATGTACCTCTTTGCCCCGGGGGGTCAGTTCGATTCGTTTTTCCTGTTCATCTTTACCAGGAACTTGTTTAATCATATTATTCTGTTCCATGCTGTTGACCGAACGTGTGATGATCACACTGTCTACATCCAGGTAACTGCAAATATCGGGGATTGTGGAATAGCCACAGTTCTTTAAGTAATTCAGGATTGTCCACTGATTATGGTAAATTTCAAGGGCTGTAATTTGTTCATTCATTTTGCTGACTAATGATCTCGATACTTGTAAATATTGATGAAATAATTGAGTAGGGTTCGTCATATGATTCTCCTTTATAATGGTCGACCAGTCCATTATATTCTTTAATTCTTAAAAGTCTATTGTAAAGAATCATTTATTTCAGTCAATGTTTATTTTTGGAAGCAAAGCGGGGGAGGGTAAAATTCTGGCAATGAATGAATTGAGGGAAAGCTCAGTCTTCCCAAATCTCAAACAACAAAGGGGGAAGCATCTGCACAATCACAAGAAGAACCTTAATCATGATGGAATATATTTCAGCCTAGAGACAAATTCGAGAATTCATGTTTGCCTGCAGTTTTTTTGTGGTTTGTCCATTTGGACGTTTATTTCCGTTCCAGGCACTCGCCGCGGGCGGTCCGGGGAGCCACCTCGGCTTACACGTGCGGGGTCTCCTTGGACGCGCTTTTCCCGCAGGAGTCTCGAACACCCGAATCAATTTTGTTATAACATTTAGTTAGAAACCATACCTGAGGAGTTGAAGGTGCTGCCGGTACATCAATTAAAGATAGATACACTTTCCGGACCCCTTTTAGGCTACTGCTTGCAATATATGATGGGAAGAATATATTTTTCTTTGAAATGGTCCATAAGTGCCGACGAAATTGGTAAAAGTATAAAACGCGCTGAATGCAGTATATCCTGCAAACAAAAACCAGCCTCTAAAAAGTGGCTGGTTTTTGTTTAAAACTTATCGCTGGTGGAGCGGTGCTTTGTTTCTTTTTTATTTCGTTCTTCTTGCTGTTCATATTTAATTTCATCAATTGGTAAATCATCAATGGGCATGACCACTTGATCACGTTCCAGCTGTTTTTCCTGATTTTTCTTGAAGGCCTTGGATTTATCATTACGCTCCTCAATATAATTTTCTTTATCTTTATTATCCAATGTCAATCCCTCCATCTCTTTGTATCTCTTTTTCCCCTTATTGAGAAAATAAAACGTATAAGCGAAATATATGTGACCCCGTTTCATAAATATAAGGAGAACAGGAAAGTGCAAGGAGGGTTTGTTCAGTGAATGTCGCCGTCTTTTTTCGCTGGTTTTGGAGGGGGATTCTCCTTTTAGTCATATTAATCGTCATTCCCTATTCATGGGCGTTGATTTTAGCGTTGCTCACCGCCATTCTTTTGGATGGATTGGTCAGAATGATTGGTGAAACGGCAAAGCTGCATCGTTTTTGGGCCGTATTGATTTCATTTGTTTTATATGTAGGCGGGCTTATGAGCATCACTTATTTTTCTTTTTCGGTATTAATCAAGAAGGCCATTGTCTATTCGGAAGAATTTCCCGGTTTCATACGTGAAGTGTATTTGACGGCTATATTGCCAGTCATCAGGCAATGGGAACGGTATTCGCAAACTTTGCCGCCAAATCTCATCCAATCGGTGGAACAGACGATGGAAAAGGGAGTCATGGCTCTGGAGGGGTTCGCAGAGGGCTTTGTTCAGGATATGGTTCAGTTCGTTACACTCATTCCGGGATTTTTCATTGACTTTTTAATTTACTTAATCGCTTTATTCTTAATCAGTCTTGAATTGCCTAAATTAAGAAAAAAGGCAGTCTTTTATTTAAAGACATCCACCTATCAAAAGATTTCGCTAGTTTATCAAGATTTAAGTATGGCAGCCGTAGGCTTCATTAAGGCACAAATCCTGTTGAGTTTAATAACGTTCATCATGGCTTATGGAGGACTATGGTTGTTAAATGTAAAGTATATGATCCCATTGGCACTGTTAATAGTGGTTGTGGACATTCTTCCTATCTTGGGGACGGGATCTGTGCTGGTTCCATGGGCAGCGATCGTTTGGGCTCAAGGAAATCATCATCTTGGTATTGGCCTCATCATCCTATTCCTGGTCATTACCATCATAAGAAGGACCATTGAACCAAAAATCTATTCAGCAAATATGGGATTAAGCCCCTTGGCATCGTTGGTCAGTCTTTATTTAGGGTTTAAGATGCTTGGTTTCCTTGGGCTTTTCCTTGGACCTTCGATACTGATTGTTTATGATACGTTAAAGAGGGCAGGTGTCATTAAAACCAACTTCAAAATATGAAAGATTATTAGATGTTTTTGGCCTGATTTCTTAAATTTGACATATCTTTTACCGCTTTACCTTGACCGTTGCAATGATTACAGTCCCGGGAAAAGAATTGAAGATAACGGGTTTTCCCTTTCCCTTTGCAGTGCTGGCAAATGGTTATGAGTTTCATGATTCTTCACTCCTTCAAAAAGTATCGCTTTTTTAACAGTATGAAACAATAAAGGTAGAACTATACTTCATCCAATGTTAAATGAAGCAGGTTTTATATAATATGTATTTATTTTATTTCATGTACCAGTTGAAAAAAAAATAACCCCCGCTCCTATTGTTTTAGGAACGGGGGTTATTATCATGAAACGATTTCGGTTTGTGATATGATCGGGAATTCTTTCACTTCGCTTACGACTTTTGCTTGTTTATATATTTCAATATAACGAATATGGTGATCTTCCATTTCCTTTATCCTGAAGTTATAGGGACCATAAGTCAGGATATCACCTTGTTTGGCCTCATAATCCTCGGTCAGGATCCATCCGCCCATCGTATCAATATCTTCATCATTGATATCCAATCCAAGTAAATCATTCACTTCACTGACTAATACCTTGGCATCGATGATGTAGTGATCTTCTTTTAATTTGCGGACATCGGGAACTTCATCCAGATCGAACTCATCGCGGATATCGCCAACGATTTCTTCAAGGATATCTTCAACGGTAACCAAACCTGACGTACCGCCGTATTCATCCATGAGGATGGCCATGTGGATCCGTTCCTTTTGCATTTTTAAAAGTAAATCGTGAATCGGGATACTGTCAATGACACGGATGATCGGACGAACATATCGGTCGATCGTTGACGCTGCCTGATTGTTTCTGTCTATCATTTCAGTGAATAGCTCTTTGATATTGACCATTCCGATAACATGATCCTTATCACCATCAATGACAGGATATCGCGTAAAATTCTCTTCCGCCATTACGGTGAAAAACTGCTGGATTGTATCATCTTTGGATACCGTTGCAATTTCTGTACGTGGAACCATGATTTCTTTTGCGATCCGATCATCGAATTCAAAAATCTTATTCACATATTTAAACTCTGATTGGTTAATTTCGCCACTTTTGTAGCTTTCGGAAACAATGATTCGAAGCTCTTCTTCTGTATGAGCCAAATCATGTTCGGAAACCGCTTTTAATCCTAGCATTCTTGTAAGCGTCCTTGCAGAGCCATTCAGTACCCAGATGAATGGATACATGACTTTGTTAAAGGCAATTAAAGGTTTCGAAACCAATAATGTTACTTGCTCCGCTTTTTGAATCGCCAATGTTTTCGGTGCCAATTCTCCAACAACGACATGTATGAACGTAATGAAAGAAAAGGCAATTGCAACCGAGAGTGCATGTGAAGCTGAATTTGGAAGATTCAATTGATTCAAGAGTGGGTGCAAAATGTTTTCAACTGTCGGTTCCCCAAGGAATCCAAGCCCTAGAGCTGTAACGGTAATTCCGAGCTGACAAGTTGAGAGGTATTCATCCAGGTTGGAGATGACCTTCTTTGCTGAAATAGCATTCCTCGTTCCTTCTTCAATTAATTGATCGACCCTCGTGCTTCTCACTTTAACAATCGCAAACTCCGTAGCTACAAAAAATGCTGTTAAAGCAATTAAAATGGCAATAAGAACCAAGTTTATTATGTCCAAATAGTCTCCCTTAACTCGCCTTCGAGACGAATAAGGAGTACACCTCCTACATTTTTAAAATATACAAGTATATTTTTTTTGCCGTGCTGAATATTTTCGGGATTGCTTCAAAAAGGCCTGTGGCCATAGTTGTGCAGCCGCTTGAACTCCCATTTCTTTTAGTGATGAAGAGAATAATAGTATATGCCGATTAGCGATGCGTAGACGGGAAATAGAAGAATTTCTGTCTGAAGGAGTGCAGCCATTTTCCAAAAGGATGCACATATCCGTTACGCAAAGCAGCGCCCGTCCGTCAAAACGAACATTCTTTAATGCCCCATCAAATCACCTCAATCTAATTAATTTAAATACTTTCATTATAGAAAGAGTTAATCATTCAGTCAAACAGCTTACGGCACCTTAAATCCGGAATATTGCTTGTAAAGGATCAGTTTGAGCTAATAATTAGCTGTTTTTGACTGTTTTCTCTACTTTATTGTAACATATTATAGAATATTCAGAAAACTGATGGCCGTTTCATAAAAAATTGGTCCGTTTCATTATTTTTTTGATGGTACAAACATATTCTATAGAAACCAAGACAAGTTTTAAATGCAAGAATTAAAGGGGGTGGCAGCCATGAAAATCATGGAACGGATGGCAGCGATCATTGCCGGCAGCATGCTTGTAGGTGTGGGAATCAATTTTTTTCTGATACCTTATCATTTATTGGATGGCGGCATGATAGGGATTGGGCTGATTTTTCATTACTATATAGGACTTCCGACAGGACTGGGTGTGATTTTGAGCAGCATTCCATTATATATATATGCTTGGTACTTTGAAAAAAAATTATTCCTGAACAGCTTGCATGGCTTGCTTTTTTCCTCTTTATGCATCGATATTTTTTCCGACGCTGTCACAGGATGGAACCTTCCCATTTATGTAAGTGCGATAATCGGGGGAGGGTTGATTGGACTTGGCATCGGTTTAATGCTTCGGTATGGGACCTCTACAGGCGGAACCGATATGTTGGCACAGATCCTTTCCAGGAAAAGTGGACTCAATGTAGGTCTGCTGATTTTTTTCATTGATGGGTGTGTACTGCTTTGTGGATTGAGCGTTGTGGGGACTTCAATCTTTTTATATTCATTTTTAACGATCATCGCGGTAGCCATGCTGACTTCAGTCACCGTAATGCGAACCATTTGATGTTAAATTATGTATAAAAATCTGAAAAAAGGAAAGGATGGGCAATATGAAGAGGACAGATTTTTTAGTCTAATAAATAGTAAAGGGAAGTTCATATGAAAAAACTTTATATGTGTACTGCGTTGTTAGTTATGTTGGCAGGGTGTCAAGAGTCTGAAATGCCAGAGGATAAGGAAGTTAACAGTGCTGTTCCAGAATCGATGGATGCATCAATTGTCATTAAAGGGAAAGTGGAGCCTGGAAAAGAAGTCATTCTTGAAACGACAGTGAAACAGGGAAGCCAATTGGTGAATGAAGCTGATGAGGTGCTGTTTGAAGTGAGAAAGTCCGGACAGGATAAACGGGAAATGCTTGAAGCAAAGAATACTGGAAGTGGCATGTATCAAGTGATGCATACTTTTGAGGAACAAGGCAAATATATTGTAGTGTCCCATGTAACGGCTAAAGGCCTTCATGTAATGCCTGAAAAAGAAGTTGTCGTTCCAGGACATGAAAGTGAAGGTGCATCGGTTCATCCTAGTACGGATGTATCTATCGGGTTTCAAAGTAACCCTGTAAAGGCAGGAAACAGTTCGAACTTTGAAGCGACGGTTGAATTGAATGGGAAGCCACTGACAAATGCAGATGTGAATTTCGAGGTGTGGAAGGAAGGCAGCGAAGAGAGTCATTTCACCAAAGCTGAAGAAGAAGGGAATGGAACATATCTAAATAAGGTATCTTTCGAAGAAGCGGGAACCTATAAGGTCCAGGTCCATGTTGAAAAAGACGAAGTGCATGAACACCAACTGCAAACCATTCATGTCAATTGATTGTTTTTTGGATCGAGTCGTTTAAACAGGTTTTATTACTTCGTTAAATGGGAAGTTAAAGGATAACGGTACAGCAGAAAGGGAGGGTAAGCATGAATAATCAAATAATCAACAAGTATAAAGATCTCGGGATACATATTGAAAAAACGAAATCACGGCAGGAGATTTTCACTAATGTTTCACAAAATGATTCATCCTTACTCACTGCCGCTGTTTTTTCTCAAATTTCCCAAAAAGGGGAGCTAAAAGAATATTGATGTAAAGAGACCGGAGTACATAACTGCTGGTCTTTTTTTGTGCAATCCTGAATGTGGTGCATTGTGAAACTGGATATGAAAAATCGAATAGAACGTTATGAGCTGAATAGGATAGAAGGACAAACAATTTGAAATTAGTGGTAAGGGGAGTCCGATAGCATGATATCACAGCTTATTATGACGATATTGAATTGGTTTGCGGAAATGGGCTATATGGGGATTTTATTGGGGCTGATGGTTGAAATCATCCCGAGTGAGCTTGTTCTTGGATACGGTGGTTATGTGGTCGGCCTGGGGAAAATGAATTTTTGGGGAGCTGTTCTTGCCGGTGTGGCAGGCGGGACGATGGCACAATTATTTCTCTATTGGGCGGGGTATTACGGAGGAAGGCCCTTTCTCTTGAAATATGGAAAATATATTCTAATTAAAGAAAATCATATTGTACATGCTGAAGAGTGGTTTAAGCGGTATGGCGTGGGAGTGGTTTTTACGGCTCGATTCATTCCGGTTGTTCGCCATGCCATTTCCATCCCTGCCGGAATTGCGAGGATGTCCGTATGGAAGTTTATATTTTATACGGTTGCGGCTGTCATACCTTGGACCATATTGTTCCTGACCTTAGGAAGGATCCTCGGCGAGAATTGGCAGCAAATCCGGGAAATAACTGAACCTTATCTAATACCGGCTGCTGGTTTTTCCTTTATCCTCATCATGCTGTATATCTTATGGAAAAGAAGGAGCACACCTCCAATCGTAACGGTCAAAAAAATGGGACGGTTTCCCGATAAATGAACAAATCGTAAAAAACAGCCACGTAAAATAACCTTTTACGTGGCTGTTTTTGATCATTAACCTTGGGTAAGATCCTCTTCAAGAGGAAGATGTACGACCTTTTTTGTAACCTCGATGGAGCGGATGGCGTGATCTTCCATTTCAATCACTTTAAAACAGAATCCGTCTTTTTCCATGATGTCCCCTACCTTCACATCATAGTTTTCCGTAAGGACCCATCCGCCTATCGTATCGACATCATCTTCTTCCAAGTGAATGCCAAGTAGATCATTCACTTCCTTTACAAGAAGTTTAGAGTCTAAAATATAATGTCCTTCTTTAATTTTCCTGATTGAGGCAACTTCATCGATATCGAATTCATCACGAATTTCCCCAACGATTTCCTCGAGGATATCCTCGACTGTGACAAGTCCGGAAGTTCCGCCGTATTCATCCATCAAAATAGCCATATGAATGCGTTCTTTTTGCATTTTTAACAGCAAATCGTGAATTGGTATATTTTCCATTACCCGAATGATCGGACGAGCGTAATTTTCAATCGCTTTGATATGGATTTCCCGGTTCTTGATAAGATCCGAGAAAACTTCCTTTAAGTTCACTAGGCCGATGACATGGTCTTTATCACCTTCGACAACAGGATATCTAGTGTATTTTTCCAATTTGGCCACATCGACGAATGCCTGTACCGTTTCATCCTTGGATATGGTCATGATTTCTGTCCGTGGAACCATGATTTCCTTGGCAACTCGATCATCGAATTCAAAGATGTTATTTACATATTTAAATTCCGACTGGTTAATCTCCCCGCTTTTATAGCTATCTGACAGGATGAAACGCAATTCTTCTTCCGTATGGGCTATTTCGCTTTCGGATGCTGGCTTAAAGCCAAATAATCCGACAACGAATCGGGAAGAATGATTCAAGGCCCAGATGAAGGGAAAGGCTATCTTATGGAAAAAAATCAGCGGGCCGGCAATTGCCAAGGTCACTTGCTCAGCCTTTTGGATGGCAACCGTCTTTGGAGCCAATTCACCTACAACCACATTCAGGAACGTAATCAGGGAAAATGAAATGACAAATGTCAGAATGCTTGTAACTTCTTGTGGGATATTCAAGGCATTGAATAAGGGCCCAACCAATTTGAGGACGGTCGGTTGTCCTAGCCACCCCAGTCCAAGGGCAGTAACGGTAATTCCTAGCTGTGTCGCGGATAGGTATTCATCAAGATCGGATGTAACCTTCTTTGCCGCAATGGCTTTTTTGTTTCCTTCTTCAATCAGTTGATCGATCCTGGAGCTGCGAACCCTTATGATCGAAAATTCCGAAGCTACAAAAAAGGCTGTTAAAGCAATTAAAATAATGACAAATAAAAAACTTAATATGTCCAATTAGTGTGGGACTTTATTGAATCGCCAGATGTGCCGAACGATTTAATTATCCCAGTCACCTCCCAAAACCAATAATGAATGAAATGATATTAGTATATAAAATGTTAGATGGAAAAATAATGCGCTATCTTGTATGAAATCAGGTTTTTATTTTCAATCTATAGGATCATTCACCTCGATCAGTAGTGGAACCTTCCTATTAGTATAAGTAACTGGACGTCAATCAGTCAAAAATTTCACACTAAAAGCCTAAGGAAAAAAGGATATTTATCCATTATTTAGTTTTTAATTGTATGGAAAAGGTCGTTAGGAAATCGGTAGAGTGACAGGATAATGTTCCTTGATGCTTTAAAACGATTTCTTTACAGACGAATAATCCCAATCCCGTTCCTCTTTTTTTTGTGGTGATGAATGGCTCAAAAATATTCGGCAGGACGTCGTCAGGTATCTTCGGCCCATTATTCGATATATTTAAAGTAAGAATGCCGGGTGGCGATTCAGAGCCTGAAATGTAAATGGATGGGGAAGGCATCCCTGCAACCACATCAAGAGCATTTAATATAATATTTAATAAAACCTGACGGAATTCTTCTTTAGAACCCGAAATTACGGCATCCTCGGCAATATTGCATGTAATGGAAGCATTAACTTCCAAAATGCTGGGATATAAAAATTCGATCACCTCATTCACAAGCTGAGCAATGGAAAATAGATCAGGTTGTGTTGTTGAAGTTTCCTTTTTGGAAATATTAAGAAATTGCGTGATCCGGTAATTGAGCTGATCCAATTCCTTTGAAATGATATCAAGGTACTTTATCTCAGGTTGTTCTGCCTGTAATAATTGTATGAATCCCATGATGGAAGTCAGTGGATTTCTGAATTCATGGACAAAGCTCGAGGTCATTTGGCCAAGGAGCGTCAAACGGTCTTTATGGTTTGGGCTTATGAATTGATAGCGTTCTTCAAGTTCCATCGTTTTCAATTCGGTATAATGGGATAATGCAAAATGAATGAGTTTATCGAAGTAAACGTTTACCCGTTTTATTAGAGCCGATATTTCTTCTTTGTGTGCTCCGGAATTCAAAATGTGCTCTAAGATGACGGATCTCCCGATGGTTGCAGTGGAAAAGAAATTTTCCATATCCAATTGCTTAGTAACGCGATCAGCCGCAATTTTTTCCCCTACGACCTTCAGTACATCGTCTATGTCAGTATCCGATTTTCCAACCTGATCCATTAGCAAATTAAAAATATTTTCCACTTCTCCTTTAAAATACCCCAGATATCCGTCCGGTAAATGCAGCAACTCATCTTTCCATTTGGAAATGATACTGTTTTTTTGAGAAGATAAAAAGTGAATGGTCATTTCTCGATTAGATACCATTTTGCCCTCCATACTGTAGGAAAATGAATTTACTTTTGACCCAGAAAGTGCTTTATTTGAATAAAATTACAAAATATCAAAATAATTACAACTTGTTTTCATGATAACAGATTACTGTTCTTTTAACATGTGTCAATTGGATAAATATTCGGCAATCAATCAATAAATACCTTTTTTTGACACAGTTTTATTACAGTAATTACAGGAATAAATAACAAAAAAAGGTATCCGTAAAGTTAATGACGGTTACCTTTTTTATGAAATGCATATGGTTCGATGTGTACGATCACATGCTGGATATTATATTCCTTCAGAAGATTTTCTTCGATTCTAACTGTAATATCATGACCTTGAATGACGGTCAAAAGAGGGTTGACATGAACGGTAGTTTCGAGCAGGATTTCACTTCCGTGCATCCGGGCTTTAATTTCACTCATGTCTTTAACACCCTCTGTCAATATAATGGTTTGTCCGATCTTTTGCAGGAGCTGCTCGTCGAAACCATCGGTTAAAGAGATGGAAGCATCACGAAAGATATCCCAGGCCGTTTTGCATATGATGACCCCAACGACTGCTGCAGCTATCGCATCCAGCCAAGGGATTCCCATCTTAGTACCGATGATTCCAATGAAAGCACCAACACTGACAAGGGCATCGGAACGATTATCCTGAGCAACGGCATAGATGGAAGAGCTGTTGATCTTTTTACTTAATGTAAGGTTATAACGGTAGATTCCGTACATGAAGATTGCAGAGAATAGAGCGACATAACCGGTCAGCATACTGGGAACGGTTGTTGAATCTTGGTGAAAGAAGGATTCAATGGCACTGAATACAACCTGAAGGCCCACTGTAATCATGATGAAGGCAGCTACCAATGACGCTACGGTTTCCGCCCGTAAATGACCATATGAATGATTATCATCAGGAGGTCTCTTTGAAATTTTCAAACCAATCAAAACGGCTATGGAAGCGATGATGTCGGTCGTATTATTTAAACCATCAGCCCAAAGCCCTTTAGAATCTCCGAAATAACCAAATGACAATTTTAGAGCAGACAAGAATATATAAGCGGCAATGCTTATGTAGGCGCCTTTTTCAGCTGATATCGAATGTTTATCCATGTCCATTCCCTCCCCAATGTAAATTAGGCTTAATAAAGATACCAAATCAAACCTTAGTGAGTCTATAGAAAAATTGTCATATTTAGCCATCTAACTTGGTTTTCAGCAGGTGTATTGAAAGTCTGTAAAGATGTTGGATAAACGAAATGATATTTACATGATGGTAAAATGTGAATTCGATGACATGTACAGTTTCTTTAATTCTCATTTAAAGAAACTAATAGTATATTCTAACCGTTGATCGAAAATTAAATACTTCCACAAGGGGAGCCTAAAGGCTGAGAGTGAAAGGTTCTGATTCAGGCATTTTGAACCTGATAGTCAGCACTGATGCAGGATGTGGTTTGGGCAACAATTAGCAACCCGGTGTCTTTCGGCTGCTCCGAATGTAATACTGAAAAAATCCTATTAACAAAAAGGCCGGATTCTATATGAATCCGGCCTTTTTCGGAGAATGTATGACTCGAACCAATAGGGAAAAACCCGCTCATTCTTCATTTTGCAATGAATACCGAACATGGTGCGTTTTTCGCAATGGAACTACTTGTACTGCCAAGGAAGAATTTTTCCAAACCGCTTTTATCGCTATTGCCGACAACGATAAGATCAGCTGAAGTTCTCGCTGCAAAGTCACATACGCTATCTGGCGCATATCCTTCCAATAGTTCGAATTTCCCCGTCACTTGACATTCACTTAATAATCTCAACGTATTACTTTCTGCGTTCTGAATACTATTCTCGAGGGCGGAAGGGGTGTCATTTACCTTTTGATTTCTTTGCTGGTCAACTTCAACAACAGGATGTGTCTGGACTGGATCCACATAAAATCCGGCAGAGGGCACGAACCCCGGCGCGGAGGCGTTACCGATGATACGCTGTTCAACCTTATCATTTAGGACATGAACTACGGTCAACTCAGCTTTTGGAAAGGCCTTTTTCAATGTTGCTCCATATTCGACGGCCCGTTTACTTTCTTCATTTCCATCAAAAGCGACGACAATATGTTTTAAGTCTTTCATTACTATCATCTCTCCCCTTTATAAGACCTTAATAGCGTTATACCCGCTTTTAAATGGCTTCACGCCTTTAATCGGTATATAGATTGCCTTTTACGGGTAAAGGATAGATACGAGCATAGTTAAAATGGTAGGATGAAAATGGTCCTTCAGTTAATTGGCATGCTCAGACGATGAAGGGATATCATCTGTAAGGATGCCGATTCACGTGTAAAGTGCTACAAGAAAAGAGCGCCTTTTATTCAATCGACGAGTTTTCTTTAACAAAAAGGGTAAAATATTTTTAATGAAACATGTCGCAGATGGAAAAATGGGGGTACAAATGAGAGGGTTAGTGAAATTAGGTCTAATTATAATATTGGCGATTGCGGTTTTAGGCGCCGGTTCACTATTGTATTTCAAGCAGGGTGCTGATATAAGTCATCTTGAAAATAGTCTTCAGCAACCGACAGGGATCTATGATCTGGATGGGAATCTAGCCAGTACGATCACGGCAAATAAATCCGAGGGCGTTGCGATAGATGAAATACCGGAACATATGAAACAAGCGGTGGTTTCCATTGAGGATCACCGTTTTTATGAACATCACGGCATAGATTATCAAGGGATCATGCGGGCTTTGGTTAAAAATGCGAAGGCTGGAAGTGTTGTTGAAGGCGGGAGCACGCTCACCCAGCAGCTTGTGAAAATCACGATGCTGGAATCAGATCGAACACTGAAGAGAAAGATAGAAGAGTTTTTTCTAGCCCAGGAAGTTGAAAATCAATATACAAAAGATGAAATCCTGGAAATGTATTTGAATCAAGTTTATTTTGGCCATGGGGCATGGGGAATCAAAAAGGCTGCAAATATTTATTTTTCCAAAGAGGTCTCTGAATTGACCGTTGCCGAGGGAGCTTTGCTTGCGGGAGTCATTAACTTACCATCCAAACTTGATCCATACAAGAATTTGGACGGTGCAGTGAAGCGGCGTGATTTGGTTCTTTCGCGAATGGCGGAACATGGTTATTTGACGAAAGATGAAGAAGCGGCCGCAAAAAAAGATTCGGTGACACTTCTTATGGGGGAGAAGGAAACCGATCCATTAAGAGGTAAGTATCCTTATTATGTCGATCATGTTTTATCGGAAGCATCGAGTAAATATGGAATTAAGCTTGAGGAGCTGCTTTCAAAGGGGTATAAAATTTACACGACTCTGGACCAGTCCATGCAGCAGGCTACAGAAAGCGTGTATGAGAATTCAGCCAATTTTCCGGTTGGAACGAGTACAGAGGAACTGGTTCAAAGCGGGTCTGTCCTTCTTGATCCTGAAACGGGCGGTATAAAAGCACTTGTCGGCGGGAGAGGTGAACACCAATTCATGGGATATAACCGGGCAACCCAACTGACAAGGTCTCCTGGTTCATCCATTAAACCGCTTGTCGTTTACACGCCGGCTGTTGAAGAGGGATATGATATCACTGACCCTTTAAAGGATGAAAAAATGAGCTTCGGTGAATATGAGCCAACAAACCTGAGTGGTCAATATAAAGGAGAAGTCCCCATGTATGAAGCGGTGATGAATTCCTTGAATGTACCGACGGTTTGGCTATTGAATGAGATTGGCATCGATAGGGGGCTTGATTCACTTAAGCGGTTTGGGATTCCCTATGACAAGGATGATCGAAACCTGTCTATTGCTTTAGGAGGGATGAAAAAAGGTGTGTCCCCGCTGCAGATGGCAGGAGCCTTTTCTGCTTTCGCCAACGAAGGGGAACGGATGGAAACCCACGCCATTGTAAGGATAGAAAATGCCGATGGAAAAGAGGTTGCCGCCTGGAAAGAGAAAAGCACCAAAGTGACCTCTGTAGGCGCCGTCGACAAAATGAATGCCATGCTGCTTGGAACAGTGGAATATGGCACAGCGAAAAACGCGGCTGTTTCCGGTTATGAAATAGCAGGTAAAACAGGATCTACACAAGTTCCCATCGAAGGAGTATCAGGGGTTAAAGATCAATGGTTCATCGGTTATTCACCTTCGCTGGTCGGTGCTGTTTGGGCAGGATATGATAAGACGGACGCAAAACATTATCTAACGACACACAGCAGTCAGGGAAGTGCACTCATCTTTCAAAAAATAATGTCGCTAGCCTTACAGAATCAAGCTGCTCAATCTTTTAAAGCTCAAGATATCGGTCCGCTTATAGCAGAACAACAGGCACTTATAGCTGAGCAACAGGAGAAGGAAGAAGAGGAGAAGAGGAGACAATATTGGATTGACAAAGGAAATGAAATACGGGAAGGCTTGAATAAATGGAGGGACTGGGAGGTTCCGTGGTGATTCCCAGGTCCGGGAGCATGATCCAAGCCTTTCTGAATCAAATCAACAAAAAAAGACTGTCAATCATTGACAGTCTTTCATCATTCTTAAAAAATGAGATTTGCTATTATGCCGATTACGACGATTGCGCCTATCACCATTAAAATGGTTCTCATATAAATACACCCTCTTCAAACGTAGTTGGAATCATTTAAATATTTACGGTTTGGTTCGATTGAAAACGAAATGCACTTTCATCATTTTCTTTACAAATAGCCTGTACTTTTTCAAGCATGGCGTGTACATTCTCGCCTTCAAGGATGACTTTCATCGTTGCACACTCTTGAAGAATGAGCACAAAGGATACGAAAGTCGAAAGTTTCTTGGCATCGACCAATTTATGGTTGCAGATAAAATATATATTCCCTTTAAATTCTTTTGTAACTTGATATAGGTTCATGATTTGTCGCATGGATAATCTTTTATTTGTTTGAATGTCTGAAGAAATCACTTTATTCATGTCGTTTACTCCTTTTGTTTTTATACTTTTGGAAAAGCATAATCAAGATGTCAATTTCAGCTACAACGTTTAAAAATGAACAAGTATGTTTTGGACTTTTTTATGTAATTGTTAGCGGGTCATGTTGTATATTTACCCGAGTGAAAGATTTTGAAACCTATTTGAAAATTTCAATTTTTTGAGGGGGAACGAACAATGCTCACACTTATTAAAAATGGGGAACTTTATGGTCCGGAATATATGGGCCAAAAAGATATCCTCTTGGTTGGAAAGCAAATTGGCTTCATTGAGGACAAGATTGATGTACCTGCCAATTTCGTTGAAATGAAAGTGATTGATGCGAGTGGTCAAATTGTGGCTCCGGGTTTTATAGATGCTCACGTACATATTATCGGCGGAGGCGGGGAAGGGGGCTTTAAAACGAGGACACCTGAAATCCAATTAACAGATGCCACTTTAGCGGGTATAACGACATTGGTAGGGGTCATCGGCACAGATGGAACGACAAGGACGATGCCTGCACTTCTCGCTAAAGCGAAAGCGCTTGAAGAAGAAGGAATTAGCTGCTTCGTTCAGACTGGTTCGTATCAAGTTCCAGTCAAGACGTTAACCGGTAAGATCGAGGATGATTTGATTCTTGTGGATAAAATTATCGGTGTTGGCGAAATAGCCATTGCCGATCACCGTTCTTCGCAGCCGACTGCAGCCGAACTCGCTAAGCTGGCCTCGCAGGCACGTAATGGAGGTCTGTTATCAGGGAAAAGCGGTATCGTCAACATACATGTCGGCGACAGTCTAGATCATTTGCATGTAATTGAAGAAGTTGTCGAAACAACGGAAATTCCGATCACTCAGTTCTATCCTACACATATAAACCGAAATCCGCATTTATTCAATGAAGGGGTGGAATATGCAAAAAAAGGGGGGTATATAGATTTTACGACAAGTACAATCCAGAAATTCCTCGAAGAAGGGGAGGTCAAAGCAAGTACAGCAATTAAAATGGCTCTAGAAGAAGGCGTTGAAATCGGACAGATCACCATAACTTCAGATGGGCAAGCCAGCCTGCCTGACTTCGATGGAAGCGGCAACCTGCGCGGTTTGAACATTGGTACATGCATGTCCTTATATGAATGTGTTGTCGATGCGGTCCTCGAGGATGGAGTGACAATTGCCGATGCCCTACGAGTTGTGACGGAAAACCCGGCAAACATTTTAAAGCTTTCTGCAAAGGGAAAGCTTTCGGTAGGTAAGGACGCGGATATCATCATGATGAATCAACGAACTTTCGAAATAAATAGTGTTATCGCGATGGGGCAGATGATGGTCAAAGATGGCCATGCTGTCGTTAAAGGAACATTTGAAAAATAGACCTTTTCTACCTTTGGGTGCAATTCCCGTTGCGGGTCCTACCCCATCCTGAAATGCAAAAAGGGTAACATTGATCTAATTTCGGATCCCTGAAAAAGGGTATGTGTAATGATTTCAACTTCATACACTCGACTTCCGCGGGCGGGCGGGAGCCTCCTCGGCGCGCCTGCGGGGTTCTCCCATGCCACGCTTTTCCCGCAGGAGTCTCGCGCCTTCCGTTCCAATCAACTTTGTGTAATTTAAAAAAAATGCTGGCTCGTCTTATTCCGAACCATGTTTAATTGACTAGTTTATCCTTCATGTTTTTTCTTGTACTCCTTAATGGATGGAAGAAATATGCGACACTCGTGCCGAATAACTGGCTAGCCGAGACCCCACAGACGCTTGGCAGGCAGTTGGCGGAAAGGGATGCGGATTACTGAAATTAACTGTCTGTTGAAAAAAACGTAGGCAACTGATTTCTTGGAGTTTTTATACAGCCTAAGACCCATATATTATATAATGGGCCTTTTTTGTGCTGGATACTTTTGGAAGGAAGGTTCTAAATCTGTCGGGAGCATATCACATTTTGAAGGTAATCATTATGAAATTTCCCATTAAAGGCTCTCATTTTCAAAATGAAGGTGAAGTATCAGAAAACATCTTCTAAATAAAGGTAATATGTGAAAAATTCATTCTATTTAACATATTATTAAAAACATGGATGTATTATCCTTTTATATAAGGAAATGTAGTTTATGAAACAGCATTTAATCACAGACAGAAAGACCAATAAAAACATTTTGGGCTGTTATTTCATGACTGTTCAAAACCTAGGTAAGTTTGCGAAACAAATCTATCTTAAGGGGAGAAATGAAATGGAAAAGACGGGAAACCCAATAATGAAAGCGCATTCAAGTGGAGTTGAGCCGGAAATGTTTCGTGTATTGACTTCTGATGGGGAAATCATTGAAGCGATTGATGGAAAAATCGATAAATCACTTATGTTAAAGATGTATGAGAGCATGCTCCTGCTCAGAACATTTGACCGAAAATCAATTATTCTCCAGCGCCAAGGCAGGATCGGGACTTATGCACCTTTCGAAGGGCAGGAAGCGTCCCAAGCAGGAAGCGCTTTGGCATTGTCGGCAGGGGACTGGATGTTTCCCACATACCGTGATCATGGAGCGGCAATCATTCATGGACAGGAATTATACCGTGTTTTCCTATACTGGATGGCGCATTTTGATGGTTCGATTTGTCCAGAAGGAAAAAGGATATTGCCTCCAAGTGTTCCAATTGCGACTCAAATGGTTCATGCAGTTGGAACGGCTTGGGCAAGTAAGCTTAAAGGCGAAAAGAATGTTAGCATTGCCTATTTTGGAGATGGAGCGACTTCTGAAGGGGACTTTCATGAAGCACTGAATTTTGCCGGCGTTTATAAAACCCCGACAATCTTTTTCTGCCAAAATAATGGCTACGCAATCAGTGTCCCTTTTGAAAAGCAATCGGCATCAAAAACAATATCCCAGCGTGCTGCTGCTTATGACATCCATGGGGTGCGGGTGGATGGAAATGATATTTTTGCCGTATGGATGACTGTAAAGGAGGCTGTCGAAAGAGCGCTTAAAGGGGAAGGGCCTACATTAATCGAAGCCATTACCTTTCGCTATGGCGCCCATACTACTGCAGACAATCCGAACATATATCGCGATCAGGACGAAATTTCAACGTTCTGGAGGGAAAACCGCGATCCCATTACACGCCTTAGAAAGTATTTGAATAAAGAGGGTCATTGGAATGAAGAGCAGGAAGAATTGGTGTTAAAGCAATTCAACGAACTGATCGATGCTCACCTTAAAAAGGCCGAAGCGTATCCGAAATCCGACCCGCTCGAAATGTTTAACCATGTATATGCCGAGGAGTCATGGCTTCTTAAGGAACAGAAGCAGGAATTGAACCAAATCTTAAGGAAAGGCGGGAAGAAATGATGGGCAAAAATTTAACGATGCTCCAGGCTATTACGGAAGCGCTGGACCAAATGCTGGGTCATGATGATCGCGTGATGATCTTGGGTGAGGATATTGGCGTGAATGGCGGGGTTTTTCGAGCGACGGAAGGACTTTATGAGAAGTATGGAAAAGATCGAGTTGTGGATACGCCATTAGCTGAATCCGGAATCATCGGCTCTGCCATTGGTTTGGCTCTTAACGGAATGCTGCCCATAGTGGAGATCCAGTTTCTCGCCTTTATTTATCCGGGGTTCGAGCAGCTCGTTTCCCATGCTGCCCGTATGAGGTATCGTACTCGTGGGCAATTTGGGGTGCCCCTCGTAATCCGTACGCCATATGGTGCCGGAATCAGGGGTCCTGAACTTCATTCTGAAAGTGTCGAAACCTTCTTTGCCCATACCCCGGGTTTAAAGGTGGTTGCACCCAGTAATCCATATGACGCAAAAGGGCTGCTCATTTCAGCGCTGGAAGATCCAGATCCAGTGATTTTTTTGGAACCGACTAAATTGTATCGGGCTTTTAAGGAAGAAGTTCCAGACGAAAGGTACCGAATACCAATCGGTCAAGCAAAAGTGGTCCAGGAGGGAAGCGACCTGACCATTTTTGCTTGGGGGGCCATGTTAAGGGAGGCATTGAATGCCGCGAAAAAGATTGAAGCAGAAAAAGGCTGGAAGTGTGAAGTGGTCGATCTTAGAACTTTATACCCTTTAGATAGGGATTCGATCGTGCAATCCATTAAAAAGACAGGTCGTGCATTAATCGTCCATGAAGCCCACAAGACTGCCGGTCTAGGTGCGGAGATTATCTCCATCATTAATGATGAAGCTCTTATTTACCTGAAAGCGCCGATTAAGCGTGTAACAGGATTTGATGTACCGGTTCCGCCGTTTACAATAGAAGATCATTATTTACCGACTGTTGACCGTGTAAAAAAGGGAATTGTCGAAACGATATCATTTTAATGATTAAGGGAGAAGGAGAAGGAGGATGACGCATGATGGAATTTAAACTTCCTGATGTAGGGGAAGGGATGCATGAAGGGGAAATTATCCAATGGCTCATCAAGGAAGGGGATGCGGTAAAACAGGACCAACCCATTGTTGAGGTACAAACGGATAAAGTCAATGCGGAATTGACAGCTCCGGCAGCGGGAGTGGTTAAGAAAATATTTTTTTCCGTAGGGGATATCGTGGAAGTGGGAACCACTATATTCACAATTCAGGAAGAGAACGATGTGTCAGTTCCGGATACAGGCATTAGTGAAGAAGAAAACCAAGTCGGGCAATCCGGTGATGTAAATGTCAATGTCAATGCGCAGCATATAACGACTAAACACCAGGCAGTGCGTGCGCTGGCAACACCATTCGTGCGTCAAATGGCCAGGGAAATGAAGATTGATATCGAGAAGGTTAAAGGCTCCGGTCCGGCAGGGCGAATTACCGAAAGTGACTTGAAGCAGTTTAAAGAGAATGATTCATTTTCACGGGAAAAGGCCAAACAGCATGATGACAAGACAGGTCAAGAGATGGCCCCGATAATGGGAAATGAGCGGGAAGAGCGGATTCCGCTTAAAGGCATTCGTAAAAAAATCGCTGAACATATGGTGAAGTCAGTTTCGACCATTCCTCATGTAACCCATGTAGATGAATTGGAAATGGACCGATTGAAGGAATTTAAAAATCAATTAAAGGAGTATTCAGATGATAAGGATATAAAATTGACTTTTTTGCCTTTTTTCGTTAAGGCCATTGTCATCGCCTTAAAGGAGTTCAAAACACTAAACGCTTCAATTGATGAAAGGACCAATGAAATCATCCTGAAAAATTATTATCATATTGGAATTGCGACGAATACAAACGAGGGTCTCATTGTTCCAGTGATCAAACATGCCGATCAAAAAACCATTTTCCAACTGGCTGATGAAATCAGGCAGTTGGCAGCTCAAGCCCGTGAAGGAAAGTTGAGTATTGATCAAATCACAGGCAGTACATTTACCATCAGCAATGTAGGACCTATCGGAGGGATGCACGCTACCCCGATCATTAACTATCCGGAAGCGGCCATATTAGCTTTGCATAAAATGGAACATCGCATGGTCGTTCGCGATTTGGAAGGTGTTATCCGGTTAATGATGAATATGTCTCTTTCTTTCGATCATCGTTTGATTGATGGGGTAACAGCGGTGCAATTCACCAATAAAATCAAGGAATTGCTGGAAAATCCAATTCGTTTAGTTGTGGAGATGAGATAAATGGTAGTAGGGGAAGTTGCTGTTGAGACGGATGTTGTCATCATGGGAGGAGGTCCGGGAGGATATGCTGCGGCTATCCGTCTCGGCCAGTTAGGAAAATCGGTCGTGCTGATTGAAAAGGATAAGCTGGGCGGGGTTTGCCTTAATCGGGGCTGTATACCTTCAAAAGCATTGATTCACGCAGCTGATCGATATCATGGGCTTAACGATTTAGGGAAAATGGGAATCCGGCTACCTCAGGAAGGAACCACTATGGACTTGGGAGTTTGGCAGGATTGGAAAGCGGGCATCACATCCCAGTTGGGGCAAGGTATTGCCCATTTGTGTAAGGAAAACGGAGTGACGGTGGTTAAAGGCCAAGCAACTTTTTTATCTGATGACCGCATTGGGGTTGAAACCGATGGCGATTTTGAAACCTACAAGTTTGAACAGGCAATTATTGCGACGGGGTCCAGGCCTTTCATTCCATCCTTCATTAAAGTCGATGGAGAATATATATTGGATTCAACATCATCTTTGCAGCTGAAGGAAGTTCCAGCAAGCTTGTCGATCATTGGCGGAGGATATATCGGAATCGAGCTGGGTATGGCATTTGCAAAGCTGGGTACTAAAGTGACCATCATTGAGATGGACAATCGCATACTCCCCCACGTTGCTGAAAACCTGGTAAAGGAAGTCACCCGGAATGCCAAGAAGCTTGGGATCAATATCAAAACATCCTCTAGGGTAGAGAAAGCGAGTGTAGTGGATGGTCAAGTGCATCTTCTTGTTTCCTCGGAAGAACAGGGGACGGAAGCCGTCGTGAGCGAAAAGTCCCTGGTTACAATTGGCAGGATCCCTAACACTGAAGAAATTGGCCTGAATCGGGCTGGAGTGACGGTTGGCGAGAAAGGCCATATAGCAGTGGATATGGAATGCCGTACAAATGTACCGCACATCTTTGCCATCGGTGATACTACGCCTGGTCCGGCTCTTGCCCATCGAGCGTCCAAACAGGGAATCGTGGCAGCTGAAGTGATAGCGGGGCTGCCAAGTGCCGTTGACTCGCCTTATGTTCCCTATGTAATCTTTTCGGAACCACAAATAGCTGGTGTTGGTTTAAGCCGTGAAGAAGCTGAACAACAGGGATACAGCGTCAAGGTTGGCAAATTTCCGTTCAGTGCCAACGGAAGGGCGCTAGCAACGAATGAAACGGAGGGATTTGCAGAAGTGATCGTGGATGCCGATAGCCATATATTGCTCGGAATGCATATGGTAGGTGCTGATGCTTCCAACCTTATAGGTGAAGGGGTCCTAGCCCTTGAGCTGGCGGCTCGGGTCGAAGATATAGCCCTCAGCATGCATCCTCATCCGACCTTGACCGAGGGGTGGCTGGAAGCGGCTGAGGCAGTTTTGGGACATGCAATTCACATCGTAAATAAATAGGAAAAGGTAAAGTAATGGGGATTACCAATGTAGTCCCCGGTTAGAATGTTTTATCTAATGGAGTCAAAAACCTGGTAATTGTCCCCGAAAGGCAAGGCTATCAGTAAATTCACTCCATTTCGAAAATCCGTCCCGGCGTTTGACCAAACAGGGGCCGTATTGGCCTGCAATGATTCCCTCTTGTAAAACCATCGGCATATTGATATCATTTTTACCTTGGGGAAGTATAGAGTTTTCAATAAGGCTTTGGATCCTTCCACTCCTAAACCATAACGGTTGATGAGATAACATATCTATTCGCCATTCAACGATTAAATGGGTTTAATTTATACGAGAAAATTATGGAATGAAGGAGGCAAATGTAATGGAGTCAAATGGTGGGTCATTGCAAAAGAAATTATTGCCAAGGCATATTAGCATGATGGCAATGGGAGGGGCAATAGGTACTGGGATTTTTAAAGGAAGTGCCGAAACCATATCGTTAGCAGGGCCAGGAGTCATATTCACTTATATCTTTGCAGGATTATTACTGCTTGTAGTCATGGGTGCTATAGCGGAAATGGCAATTGTCTATCCAAATACGAATATGAAAGGCTTCGTTCAGAAAGCATTCGGTAAGCGCTTTTCCTTCATCGTAGGCTGGATGTATTGTTTTATGTGGCTGTCCGTTTGTGTCATTGAGGTAGTGGTGGCAGGAAGCTTCTTGCAGTATTGGCTCCCGGCAATCCCGTTATGGATATTAAGTTTAGGGTGTACAGCTTTCATCATTGGAATTAACATGATGAATGTCAAAAATTATGGTGAATTCGAATTTTGGTTTGCCGGCATTAAAATTACAATGATCATCTTATTCATCATATTGGGAGCCTGTATTTTATTTGGAGTCATCCCAAGCGGCGGATCTAATTATCTGCAAAACTTCACAGGGCATGGAGGATTTTTCCCAAATGGGTGGATGTCCATCTTTTCGGCATTACTGATCGTCATGTTCTCCTATGGCGGTTCCGAGTTAATAGGGGTGACGGTAACGGAAGCAAAGGATGCAGAACGCATTTTACCTAAGGTCATTAAAAACTATATTTGGAGAGTCGTATTATTCTTCACCTTACCGATACTTGTAATCTGCGGTTTGATTCCGTGGAATGAAATTGGCGACCAGGCAAGTCCGTTTGTACAAGTTTTGTCCATGTCAGGTTTTCAGGGATCTGCACATATCATGAATTTCATTTTGATTACGGCCGTCTTATCAGCTGCTAACTCTGGAATATATGGGTGTACCCGAATGCTGCATTCTTTAGCTGCAGAAGGGGAAGCTCCCAAGTCGTTCTCTTATGTATCAAAAAATGGCGTTCCCATGTACAGTTTGATATTAAGTGCAGGTGTATTGGTCGTCGGCTCCATGATTACTTTCGTTGCTCAGGACAAGGCATTTACTCTATTAATGGCGTTTCCGGGTTTTGTAGTATCACTTGTATGGATCAGCATCTGTTTAGCGCAGCTTAAACTTCGCAATTCATATCCCAAAGCTCCGAGTTTTAAATTATGGGGATTTCCATATGTAACCTTGTTTACCGTAATCACCTTAAGCATCATTTGTGTCACGTTCGTGTTCAGTGAACAGAATCGGATCAGTATCATTGCTTGCCTGATTGTGTTGGCTGCCTTAATCTTGATTTCGATTTTTAAATTTAAAAATGTGGACAAACAGGAAACACCTATAATAGAAAAGAATATCGCTAAATAAAATCCACGTAAAAGATACGACATGGGCAAAGGCGTCCATGTCGTATCTTTCATTACTGATCACTGATATTCTGCAACTTCATTTCGATTGGTCATGCTCCAGATGTTTTATTGATTATATGTTGTAAGGATGCTATGAATCTCTCGTTTTCAAGCGGAGTGCCGATGGTCACGCGGATAGTATTTTCATAGCCTAGCAAATGACCTGAACGGATGATGACACCCTGGATTAATAACTTCTCAAAAATGTCCCTGCCAGGCTGGTTCAATTTGACCATCAAGAAGTTGGCATGTGAAGGGAAGAATGTTAAACCCATCTTGCTTAGTTCATTTTCTAAATATCTTCTTCCTTCCTCATTCTTACGAACACAATTCTCAACAAATGGATGGTCGTCGAGGGAAGCGAATGCCGCAGCCTGTGCTAAACGATTGGTATTGAAGGGTTCCTTCACTTTAACTAGCTCTTGTATGATGGAGGCATCCATTAAACCGTATCCAATCCTTAAAGCAGCCAGTCCATAAATCTTTGAAAAAGTGCGTAAGATAACCAGATTTGAATGCATTTTGAGAAGCGGTAAGGTTTCTAAATATTCTGCATCATCGACATATTCATAGTATGCTTCATCAACGATCAGTAAAATATGTTTCGGCACCTTCTCGATAAAAGAGCGTAACTTTTCTTTTTGAACGATCGTTCCTGTCGGATTATTGGGATTACAGACGAATATCATTCTCGTTTTTTCTGTTATGGCTTCATACATACCCTGGAGGTCATGTACACCATTGATAAGAGGAATCTTTACAGGTGTGCCGCCGTCAATCAATACATTCGTTTCATAACGTGGAAAGGTCACATCAGCCATGATGACTTCATCATTTTGTTGGATATAGGTTCGTGTCAACAAACGTATCACTTCATCAGATCCATTGCCTAAAATAATATGATCTTTATTGATCTTCAATTTTCTTGCCAGCTTTTCAGCTAATGCAGGCGCCATACCTTCAGGATAAAAGGAGGTTTGCTCCATTTCGGCAAGCATGGCTTCTTTTGCTAGAGGTGAGTAACCGAATGGGTTCTCATTGGATGCCAATTTAACGATCGTTTCAAGACCAAGTTCACGTTGCACTTCTTCAATTGGCTTGCCGGAAACATATGGGCGAATGCTTTCGATGTTTTGTCGAACCGGGATTTTAGTAAAGGTCAATGCAGGTTCCTCCCTTTGGTAAATTCTGAATTTTCTTTTTCTATTTGATTATTTTAATGATAGAATATTAACTGTTAAAATTACATACAAAAAAGAATGTATTTTTCACTATCCATACAACATTTTAAAGAAATATATGCTTATATTCCTTCATTATGAAAGGCGGTTGCTTCATGGATGAAATAGATGTCAGTTTACTGGAACTTTTACAAAAAGATGGACGCATTACGATTAGTGAACTATCGAAGAAATTGGCTCTCAGTCGACCTAGCATTTCTGAACGAATGTACCGCCTGCAAGAAAAGGGGATCATTGAGGGGTTCAGCGCAAGGGTTTCCCCTTTGGCAATAGGAAGGGGGGTACTTGTGTTCATTCAGGTGAGTGAACTTAAGGTTCCTGTTACCGATTTTGAGCAATTAGTGAAAAATGATTTAGACATTATCGAGTGCCACCGTGTAACAGGAACAGTTGGATATTTTTTGAAAGCGGCTTTAGCTGATATGGACAGCATGAGATTACTGATAGATCGATTAATACCCTATGGACATCTGAATACATCTGTGGTTTTGACATCCCCGGTACCTTCCCGCTCCATTCTTCCAAGGATCAATGAAATGGAGGATCATGGTGCGAAATCCTAGGGGGTCATTCAACTGATGCTGAAAAAGGATTCAGGTATCGTTCAAACTAATGAAGGGTAGAATGTAGGTTTTTTACAGAAAGGAACGAGGCGGAAGGCCTGTTCCTTTTTTGGTGTTATTGTAAATCCATCAAAGCCCCGAAATATTGCTGGGCGGTTGTAAAACAAATGAATGCCAATAGTTCAGAAATCTCTTCATCACTGAACACTTCCTTCAATACTTGGAAAAACTTTTCCTCCGTTTTTTCACGTTGCAAGAGAAATACTTCCGCAAAGGCAATTGCATAGCTTTCTTTCATATCTTCCGGCTTTAACGGAGTCCCTTTTGCCTGACAGTATGAGCAGCCATTACCGTATGCCAGCACCCTTCTGACGTTTTCCTTCAATTTCTCCGAAAGTTTCCCATCTGCAGATAGGCAATCTGAGAGGTCCGACCATTTGTGCGAAATCTCTTCAGAATGAAATAATCTTTGAAATGGACTGGAGCCCTGTGATGATTTTTTTATTCTTGTCATGAACATCTCTCCTTTGAGATAATCCTAATATAAAAATCCAGGAATTTTAATTCCATTTGTAAAGAAATGTGGTTTAATAATGAACGAATGTAAAGAGATAAAGGGGAATAATTCAAAAATGAAAATAGATGAGAAAGACCAGAGCATCCTTGCCGAATTAACGTTGAATAGCCGAATTTCCATGAGGGAATTGGCAAAGAAAGTAAACCTTTCGGCCCCCACCGTTGCCGAACGGGTCCGGCAAATGGAGTCATTTGGGATCATTAAAGGGTATGTTGCCGAGATTGATCATAAAAAGATAGGTTTTCCAATTGAGTGTATCGTGGAAGCTACGATAAAAAATGGGGAATATGAGAAATTCAAAAAGTATATCTCCAAGGTGCCGAATGTTGACTTTTGTTATCGAATTGCCGGGCAGGCTTGCTTTATGCTGAAAATCCACACTCAGAGCCTTGAAGAAGTGGAGGAATTCATCAATCGGACCATTCCTTTTGCTGCAACCGTTACCCATGTGATCCTTTCTCAGGTGGAGCCGGAACAGGAATGAGTATTTTTATAATGGAAGAAAAAGAGATCTGTATATGCTGATCATTTTGAACGGTTCTAGAATTAATGGATAAAATCACGTGTCCATAAAGATATGACCTATGTTTGCAGCGCCAGGTGTTTTTTTTGCAATCAATGCTTTCGGTGATTTAAGAAAGAATAAGCTAATGGAATAAAGGGTACATGTAATAATGGATAATAATCTGACAAGGTGGGGTGAGGTATCATGGAAGGAACTGACGACTATAAACCTGAACTGGCCAGGGAAGCAGTAAATGTGATTGAAAATGTAGCAGGAACACATCCTGGTTATCGGCGTGTGCATGCAAGGGGATATGTTTATGAGGGGGTTTTTACCCCAAACGGAAAAGCGTCCCCACTAACGGTGGCTTCGCATCTTCAGGATGAAGCCGTGCCGGTGATCATTCGGTTTTCAAATAGCTCACCGATTCCAAGCCATCCTGATGCCATTTCCCCTGTAAAGGGCATGGCAGTCAAGTTTCATTTGCCGAATGGAAAGGTGTCAGATCTTATTACTGTGACCATTCCGTTATTCTTTGCGAAAACACCGCAAGCGTTTGTTGATATTGCTGGCTTTTTCCAATCTGCAAAGGAGGGTTTCCCCAATCTGAAAGAACTTGCAAAAATCCTGTGGAAATACCCAGAAAGCAAGGCAAGCCTGCAAATGCTAAAAGAAATGCGTTCTCCAGCCAGTTTTTCAACGTGCCAATATTACTCCATTCACGCATTCTATTTCATTAACAAGGAAGGAAGGCGGCAGGCAATCAAGTACGAGTGGGTGCCAGATGCGGGCCTTAGTATGTTAGAAAAAAGGGAGGTGGCCGAGCATTCGCCGGAGTATCTGGAAGAAGAAATGGAAAAGAGGCTTAAAGAAGGACCGGTGGGCTTTAAATTGAACATCCAAATAGGAGGGGAAAATGACCCGACTGACGATCCGACTACAGCTTGGTCGGAAGATAAACAGGTAATCACGATAGGGCATTTAATGATCTCCAAAAAATTGGAAGTGTGTAAAGATACTTTATTGTTTGATCCAACCAATATTCCTGAAGGGATCGAGTGCTCGGAAGATCGGATCTTGCATTTTCGCCATAGTGCGTATGCCGTTTCATATGAACGTCGGATTAATAACCAATGAATCAAAAAGATAAGGGAACCCCTTACCAAAGGGGTTCCCTTATCTACATTTTTTAATTGAAGAAGTTGAAACAAATATGGCTTACCGCTGGTTTTTAGGCTATGGTTTCCATGATAAAGTGCCTCCTACTCCACGTTCGGGATGAGACCAATCTGAATTCCATTTTAAGAAGTTTTACATTTTTCCGGATCTGAAAATAGTGTAGAGCATGAGTAAGAACATCAGGGTTGCAACGACAAAACCAATTTCGATAACCGGTATCTTCCAAAGGATCAAGGTTTCCCCGCCTATTGCAGAGCCGATAATGAGACCGACCATGATTATGCTGAATGCAAGCAGGATGATACTGAACGACAGCCGGTTCGAGATTTGATCAAGCTTATGTAAAAAAACTTGAAGTTCGGGAATGTTGATATCGAGCCGCAATTTCCCTTTTTTTATGATACCTGTCACTTCCCGGATATCCTTGGGCAGTTCGGCAATGGCTTCAGCAGACTCGATGAATTGATTCCAGGCGTTCTTCGCAATGTTTTTTGGATTGTAACGTTCTTTAAAAAGCCTTTCCCCAAAAGGTTCAGCTGCCTTCATGATGCTGAAATTGGGATCTAATCCTTCGACAATGGCCTCCATGGTAAGCAGAGCCTTGCCGAGCATCGTGAATTCGGGTGGGATTTGGACTTGGTGCCGATTGGCAACCGTGAACAGGTCATTGACTGCTCCGCCTAAGCTGATTTGGCTCAATGGGATATCATAATATTTATTTCGCAGTTCATCAATATCCGCCCTTAATGGGGCCATATCAATTTCGTCCGTCAAGAGACCCATATCTGAAAGCGTCTTGATCAATCCATTGGTGCTTCCGCGTTTCAGATTGATGACAAGCGAGGCGAACTGATATTTCGTTTCTTCCTCCAGACGTCCCACCATTCCAAAATCCATGAGTGCGACGACATTCCCAGGCAATATGATGATATTGCCTGGGTGGGGATCACCGTGGTAAAAGCCATCGATCAATATTTGATGAAGCATGGAGTTCGCTAATCTTTCCGCGATTTGCCGGCGATCATAACCTTCATCATCAAGCTGTTTATAATGATTGATCTTAATTCCCTGAATGAAATCCATTGTCAGGACCCTTTTTGTGGAAAACTCCCAATGGATCCTTGGTACCTTAAACCCTTGATCATCGATGAATTGCTTGGCTATTCTTTCCCCGTTTCGACCCTCGGAGTTATAATCTAGTTCTGCGCGGAGCGATTTAGCGAATTCATCAATCATTTTTCTGATTTGGTAGCGTCTTGCCCAAGATATTCGTGCTTCCATTAGTCTTGCCAAATCATCGAGAATTTCCAAATCCGTTTCCACAGTCGGAAGAATATCTGGCCTCTGCACTTTGATTGCGACGACTTCCAGTGATGGAAGCCGAGCCGTATGGACCTGTCCAATCGAAGCGGTTGCCAGTGGGGTTTCATTAAATTCAAGGAACATGTTTTCCAAAGAATCACCCAATTCGGCTTCGACAATTTTACGGACCCTATCAAATGGAAAGGGGGTGACCTGGTCCTGTAGCTTTTCAAGCTCGCGGACGATTTCGTCAGGAACGAAATCACGCCTCGTACTTGCAATCTGACCAAGTTTAATGAATGTAGGTCCCAAGCTTTGTAATATCGTATGCAGCCGCTCTCCGATTGAGCGGAGGTTCAGGTTTTCATCGGGTTGGAGTTTCGATCCAGCTTTACTCTCGGATAATCCCAGACGATAGATGAAGTAACCAAACCCATTTTTCAAGAAGGCATTAATGATTTCTTGGTAACGATGTGCGTGTTTCAGTCGCTTGCGAAACATTCAAGTACCTCCTGTCACGGTTGTAAGTTTTGGTTCTGTTTCTCCAAAATTACGATACGGCGCTCCAATTCCTCGACTTCTTCTTTAGTTGCCAAGTTTAGGCCATTGAGGGCTTGATTGACTTTGGCCTTGACGGAATCATCCAGCTGCTTTTGGGCTTGCTCCCCTTTTTCGACCCATTGCTTAATAAGGAGCTTGGAGTCTTCTTTGCTGATATCGCCTTTTTTGACAAGAGAGTCCACCGTTTTTTCAATTTGCTCTTTTGTAGCAGCGGCAGCACCTAATCCTAAAGAAAACACATTTTTTAATAAGTCCATTTTTACATTCCTCCAATATAAATTTTTACACTGTAAGAAAGATAATAGCGGATGCCTTTCACTCTGGTTCATTCTTGTTGTTACCATCTATCATACATCACTTTAGGGCAGCTACAAAAATATAAGGGTCCCTGCGATTATTGATGATAAGGAAAAGGATTTTTAAATAGCTCAAAATTGTTTGAAGTGGAGCGGATTGGATATTATGATAGGGAAAAGCGGCTGTGAAAGTGAGGTTGGAATAATGGATTTCAAAAATAAAACGGTGATTGTAACAGGTGCTTCGAATGGGATAGGGAGAGGCGTGGCAAAGGGATATGCAGAAAGCGGCGCTTCAGTCGTTCTCGCAGATTTGGACGAGCGGGAAGGACTTCTGTGTGTGGAAGAGCTCAAAAGTAACGGTCATGAAGCCATGTTCGTTAAAACGGATGTACGCAAGGAAGCTGACATTCAACAATTGATGGATGTAACTCTAAAAACATACAAGACCATTGATATATTAATCAATAATGCAGGAAAGGCATTATTCAAATCGCTTTATGATCTGACGATAGAGGAATGGGACGATATGATGAATACGAATTTGCGCAGTGTTTTCCTTTGTTCCCGGGCCGCGGCAGAATCGATGCAGAAAAATGAAAGGGGAGGTGCGATCATCAATATAGCATCAACCAGAGCGATGATGTCTGAACCTGATTCGGAATCCTATGCAGCAACCAAAGGAGGGATCAAAGCACTGACACATGCACTTGCCGCTTCTTTGGGCAAAGAGAAAATTACGGTCAATTCGATTTCTCCGGGGTGGATTGAAACGGGAGATTATGAATCGCTGAGGGATGAAGATCACCAGCAGCATTTTTCCAATCGGGTTGGCAAACCCGACGATATTGCAAGGGCCTGTCTTTATTTGACGGCAACGGAAAATAATTTCGTTACGGGTGAGGATCTTATCGTCGATGGAGGCATGACAAGAAAAATGATATACGAGGAGTAACTCATTTTTTTCGGCAGAGATATTGCAGTTCAGTCCCGAGCTCACGGTTGAGCAGCTGTTCCATTTCTTCAAGCTCTTTTATGCCGATAGGGGCATCGGCAGCTGTCCAGTGAACGGTATAAACAAAATAGTAATCTCTTATTTTTCGGAAAATAACAGGCGAATTCGGGAATTGATCAAAAATTGCCCTGATATTATAGCGTCTCATGTAGGACCACTTAACAAGCTGCATGTAGCTACCCATCCTTTTCAAAAAGATCAATGACTGCCAGGATGGCAGCCATTGGTCCGGTTCTTATTTATCGTTGAATAAATTGAATAAGCCTCTAGCTACGCTGCCTTCTTCGGATGATCCTCCATTTTGCGGGGCTGCAGCAAATACACGGCTGGCAAGCCGGCTGAATGGCAAAGATTGCACCCAGACTGTTCCGGGTCCTTTTAATGTTGCAAAGAATAAACCTTCGCCGCCGAACAAAGCGGTTTTCACGCCCTTTACAGTTTCAATATTATAATCTACCCCGCTAGTCATTGCCACTAAACACCCTGTATCGACGCGTAAAATCTCCCCTGCAGCCAATTCCTTTTTATGGATCGTGCCGCCGGCATGAACGAAGGTCATTCCATCTCCTTCTAGTTTTTGCATGATGAAGCCTTCGCCGCCAAAGAAGCCTGCCCCTATTTTTCTCTGAAACTCAATTCCGACCGAAACGCCTTTTGCGGCCGCCAGGAATGCGTCTTTTTGACATATGATTTTCCCGCCCAGCTCGCTTAAATCCATCGGGATGATTTTACCTGGATATGGAGAGGCGAATGAAACGTGTTTTTTATCTCGTCCTTCATTCGTAAAAGCCGTCATGAAAAGACTCTCACCAGTAAGGAGCCGTTTCCCGGCACCGAATAGCTTACCCATCATTCCGCTGTCACCATTCGAAGAACCATCACCAAAGATGGTTTCCATCTTGATTTGATCTTCCATCATCATTAAACTTCCAGCTTCGGCAATCACCGTTTCCTGAGGGTCCAATTCCACTTCAACAAACTGCATGTCATCTCCATATAACTTAAAATCTATTTCATGATTATTCAATTTCCATTCCTCCTATCAATCTTATTTTCATTGTAAAAGATAAACTCTTAACCTGCCAATATTTTTCAGTTTTCTGCTGTAGTTTATATATTTTTTGTTTTCACGGGTATATCTAGTAAAATGAAGAAAGAAAAAACAGCATGACACTTAAGCTGAAATGAACCTTTTCTTAAGTGCAGGAGGAGACAGCCGTGGAGACTTACATACTATCATTGGACCAGGGAACGACAAGTTCCCGGGCCATTTTATTTAATAAAAGCGGGGAAGTTTTGCATATTGCCCAAAAGGAATTCATCCAATATTTTCCGAATCCAGGATGGGTGGAGCATAACGCCAATGAAATTTGGGGTTCCATCCTATCGGTAATCGCTTCCTGTCTATCGGAAATGAATGTAAAGCATGAACAGATCGCTGGAATTGGCATAACGAATCAACGGGAGACGACTGTAGTATGGGATAAGGAAACAGGTCAGCCGATTCATCATGCCATCGTCTGGCAATCCCGGCAGACAAGCGAAATTTGTACGCAATTGAAGGGTGAAGGCCTCGATGACTTATTTTTGCAGAAAACCGGATTATTGATTGATGCATATTTTTCCGGAACGAAGGTGAAATGGATTCTCGACCATGTAGATGGGGCACGGGAAAAGGCTGAAAACGGAGACTTATTGTTTGGTACGATCGATACGTGGCTGATATGGAAACTTTCGGGTGGTAAATCACATGTAACCGATTATTCGAATGCCTCAAGGACGCTGATGTATAACATTCATGACCTGAAGTGGGACGAAGAGCTGCTGGAAATCCTGCAAGTTCCGCGGTCGATGCTTCCGGATGTTCGTTCTTCATCGGAGGTATACGGTAAAACAGCGCCACACCATTTCTTTGGGCACGAAGTCCCGATTGCCGGAGCAGCGGGAGATCAACAGGCCGCATTGTTCGGCCAAGAATGCTTTGAAAAAGGAATGGCTAAGAATACGTATGGCACCGGATGCTTCATGCTGATGAACACAGGAGAAAAGGCAGTGAAATCAGAGCATGGCCTGTTGACCACGATTGCCTGGGGGCTGAATGGAAAAGTCGAATATGCCTTGGAAGGAAGTATTTTTGTCGCAGGTTCGGCCATACAATGGTTAAGGGATGGACTGAAACTCTTGCATGATCCGAAAGACAGTGAAAAGTATGCTTTGCGGGTCACTTCAGCCGATGGTGTCTATGTAGTTCCCGCATTTGTTGGATTAGGTACCCCTTATTGGGATAGTGATGTCAGGGGAGCTATATTCGGACTGACAAGGGGAACATCGAAGGACCATTTCGTCCGGGCAACTTTGGAAGCATTGGCCTACCAGACAAAAGATGTCCTAAGCGCCATGGAAGACGATTCAGGGATTAACCTAAAGGCATTGAGGGTCGATGGCGGGGTTGTCAAAAACAACTTCTTGATGGAATTCCAAAGCGGCCTCCTGAATGTACCAGTCGAAAGACCCATTATTAGTGAAACGACAGCGTTAGGAGCGGCGTATTTGGCGGGGCTCGCTGTCGGATATTGGGAAAGTCAGGAAGAGATTTCAAAGCTATGGGCAGTCGAAAAGAAATTCGAACCCGAGATGGAAGAACAGGAACGGAAGGATTTATATAATGGCTGGAAAAAGGCAGTTCAGGCGGCAAGGGTTTTTAAATAGAGTAAGTAAGGGTATTCATAGGGGAGAGAAGAATACAGAACGTACAAACTTAAAAAAGGGGTGGTAATATGTTAGTTAAGGATTTCATGATAAGGGAAGTCTTTGTAGCCCGTCCTGATTTTACATTAAAGGAAATTCTGCGGATCTTGATCGATAATAAAGTGGGCGGGGTCCCCGTCGTGGATGAACATGATAAGCTATTGGGAATGGTGACGGACGGGGATATCCTTCGTTACTTGACACCTGCAGAGGAAGCCATCATGGGGTATTTCACCTACATTACGGTTCTCCCCGGTGAAGAATTGGATGAAAAGGTTACATCCAAAATGAATGATAAAGTCTCACAAATCATTAAAAATAAAAGGATTACAAAGCTATCTCCCGAAGATCCGCTAGATGAATTGATAAAGGTCCTTTCCAAGCATCATTTCAAGAAAATCCCCGTCGTGGACAAAAATGATAAAGTCGTCGGCATCATCAGCAGGGGAGATGCCCTTAGGGCCCTTTATAAGGAATTCGTTCAAAAGCTGGAATGAATGGGCATCATAAAAAGGCCTGCTCGTAATCGAGCAGGCCTTTTTTGTATTCATCATTGAGTGCTTTCTACTGCTTTATCTGCATCAGATTCACCTTTTGCTCTTTTTTCCTTCAATTTAAAGTAGGCGTCCATTACGTCCCGCCCGATCCGTTTGTTAATATCATCAGAGGGCTGGCCTTGATACACCCATGGCACGACGACAGAAAATGCCACTTCCGGATTATTGTGAGGTGCATAACCTACAAGCGTCAAATTGATAGTCGGGACTGGCGCGCTATATTGATTCCTCCGCGGTCCGTCATAAAAGGCCTCGGCAGTACCCGTTTTTGCTGCCGCACGGTAAGACTTCCCGCCGAAGTATTTATATGCCGTCCCGCCTGGCTCCTGGGCGACCTGCCTGAATCCTTCCTGGACACGCTGCAACCAAACGTCCTTCCCGCCTAAATCGTTTAACACTTTGGGACTCATCGTTTTAAAGACGCTACCCAATTCATTGTGTTCGTTGGAGGGATTCCTGATTTCCCTGACCATATGGGGCTCAAGCCTTTTTCCGCCATTTGCAATCGTTGAAACATACTGTGCCAATTGCATGGGGGTATATGTATCATACTGCCCGATCGATAAATCCAGCAGCAATCCGTCTGTTGACATATCGACTCCTTTAAACCCGACGGATTCATTTGGTAGGTCGATGCCGGTACGGACACCCAAGCCAAATTGGGCATAATGATTCCGCATGATGGAATAAGCTTCCCGGTTGATTCCTAACGGCCGGTTAGGGATATAATGACCGCCGGCAATTTTGATTGCCGTCATGAACATATAGACATTCGACGATTTCTTTAACGCGGAGACATCGGTTACATAACCCAAATCACTATAAGATCCTTTCGGAGGAGCTCCTGCTAAATCGAGTTTCCTGTCAAAAAAAGCTGACCCTGGTGCGATGGCTCCTGTCTGAAAGCCTGTGTAGACAGTGGCTCCTTTAACAGATGATCCCATCGTATAGGAGGTCGTTATGTTTCCAAGGGCAAAATCGTTCATTTCGGTCAATCCGGTTTTACTGTTGCGGCCATATTGCCTGCCGGCCATCGTAAGAACCTCGCCTGTATTCGGGTCCATTAAAACGACGAAGGCACGATCCAATAAGTAGGTATTTCCCTTAGCCTTGGTTTTGCGCAATTCGTTCTCGATGATTTTTTCAACCTGCTGCTGCAGCTCCATATCAATTGTAAGGACCAAGTCCTTTCCGCTTTGCCCTTCAGTGAGGGTATTCGTTTTGATGACTTCCCCTTTGCTCAGCACATTTTCAATCCGCGTCTTTTGACCGCGGAGGACATCTTCATATTGCTTTTCAATATAACTTTTTCCGACCCGGTCATTTCTGGTATAGTCGCGTGCCAGGTAATAGTCGATATTTTCACTGGGAATGCCTTCTTCGGAAGAAGAGACCTTGCCAAGAACCGAGCGGAGGGTCTCGTCATACTTATAGGTCCTTTCCCAATCCGTCGTTACATCCACACCTGGCATTTCATCCAAATGTTCGCAGACCCTGGCGAATTCCTTAGTGGTGACATCTTTATTCTTCACGATCGACGGTGCGAGGGCATAGCCGCTATTGAATTCCCGGAAGATGGCAATCACTTCCAATTCATCTTTTGAGAATTCCTTTATATTCTCATCGGTTACCCGCTCCATTTGAAGTTTGTATAAATCTTTTTGCTCCAGTTTCTTTTCGATGACCTTCTTCTTCTCGGCCTTGGTGATCAAGGCTTCGGCCTCTTTTGGATGCTTTAAAATCCAAAAATCCTTTTTATCCGGCAGGGTTACCTTTTTGGTATCCTTTTCTATCAAGGTGGCAAGGACCTCTGCCGTCTTCACCATATCGGCCGTTTTCGTATTCGGGTATTTCGTATAGGTGATGGCATTACGCGGCTCATTATCAACGACCGGATTCAAGTTCCGGTCATACATCTTACCACGGGGAACGGGGGTATTGGCCACATCGTTTTCCGTTCGGTCGACTTCGCGGAGGTAATCATCCCCATACACGATTTGGACGATGCCAAGCCGGATTATTAAGCTTGAAAATAAAATGAATATTAAAAAGAACATGAAGTTCAGTCGGAAAGGAATTGGGGTTTTTTTCTTTTTTTCTTTGGCCATCATTAACATTCCTTTCTAGTAAAAGTAAAAAATAAGAAAATTCCTATCTCCAATGATATATAAAATTAACTTATTTTTCTATGCTTTATCCGTAAATTTATCTATATTTCCAAAAGAATGTTTTGAAGTTATATAATTCCTAGTAATCTTATAATTGGGAAAATTGATATAATAGATAAATAGAGGAAGAAGCGGTACAGCGGCATCATTAGTAGGGATGCGTGGTTTGGGTGCTCATATAAAAAAGGGGAGCATAAATCAAGGTACTTGGAAAGAAGTCTTGTACATGAACGATTAATGACTATAACCCTAATTCACTACAGCGACTTAAGTACCATGATTTTATTTTGCTTCATATTTCCTAACGGGAGTTTGAGTCGTGACACTGATAATCCCTTTGAAATATCCGCATAGCTCATACCATTTTTCAGGGTAAATATAGTTGAAGCGTTCAATGGTTTCCAGGGAGTGAAGCACAAGGCAATCGATTTGCCCCGTTTTTTTACTTTGTAAATTGGATAGAAGCTCATGCGGGATGGTGTAATAAGGGTGGATTTGATACGGATTGAGTATGACCGGGGAAATATTATTCTCTTCCATATACCTGTCCGTCACGATCTTTTGGATTGCCAAGCTTTCATCCGTATGTAAATCCCCAATTTTGTAATTTGGATTCAATAGTACAATGCCTCTCATTTGATTCACCCATTCTTTTTGCTAACCATTCTTGCCAAATGGCGGATGGGATATTCAAGGTAAGAGGCATCATGCTAGAAAATGGCTTTCATTTCGTTAAGGGTTTTGAGCTGCTTGACATTTTCTAGCACCTCGTTGGTCAGGTCCTCCTTTTTAATGATCGGTAAACTTCGTAAATCTTCCATGAAGCTTTCATTCGTGAACCAATCAAAGGAATGGGGAGGAAAGAATAGTTGATCTTTCCATGCATCATGAAGAGTGGGACTGAAGATTTTATCAGCTTTTGACGTGGATCCATCAGAGGTATATATGCTTGCCCAGTAATCCTCCCTGGAACCCGTGTGGGAAATCTCTTTTGTAAAATGGCCAACACCGCGAAAAACCACCGGATGCTGAAAAAGAAGCCCATATAATAATTTCCCCGTTGCAATGCGCTGTTTCGGGTCGGCAAAGCGTTCGACGGTAAGTCCTGTCAAGGAATGAAGTCCTTTTTGCTTGTTTGCATAAGGAAAGATCACTTTCATGAAGCCTAAGTATTCCTGAAGCTGAAAATCAAGCCTGCGGAGGATTTCACCATGACGGGTGCGTTTTAATATCCTTTCCTGAAGCATTCTTTGTTCATTAATGATAAGGGCCGTTGTCAAAAGGGGTGAATGGGGCTCTTCGATGAAAGATTCCCAAATCGGGGCCATGAATCTTGAAATGCGGAATACTGGTAAATACCTTCTTAACGGAAGTTCTTTTTGTTTAGAATGTTCATATAAAAGAAGCTGGGGGAAGGCATCTGCAAATATGGCTGAATTGGCACGCTCAAGGAAAAGGAAAAATTTCTGCCGTTCCGCTCTGTCAAGGAGATGGGTCATGTTTGAACTTTTCAAGTCAGTCATATGGTATCCGCCATTCCTCGAAACCATATGTGCTAAAAAGGCCCAATGGATCTCTGGATTGCGATTGTAAAAGGCAAGATAGGCTTGTGTTCTTGTGATATTGTTCCGGTTCAAGGCAGCCGTTTCGGTTCGAATGCTTTTTATCAGAGCGGCTTCCTCGGGGAAAAAAGCTTTTGACTCATCAACAGGCTGAAAGAGCTCTTTTTGCAAACGGGATTTTAGCGTGTCATATCTTTCAGAATCGATGATCGGTTTGGTTTTGGCAGGGTGTTTACCCAACAGCTTTTGCAAATATTGGGAAAGCATACATTTCACCACGAATGTTTTTGATCATTATATGCAGGGCCGTCAAGAAAGGGGCGTTGCATTTGCAACGGCCCCAAGGTGATGTCATCTTTTTTTCTTCTTTTCCCGGTACAATAAAATATAATAAACTATCCAGAAAAGAAACACAGGAATGAAGGATAAAAATCTATATTGGACCGGTACGGCAAATAAGATGAAAATGGCTGATAATAAAAAGGGAACCGCCAGGAGTATATATTTTCTCCATTGCATATGCTGAACCTCCTTAGGTTGCGTCATTCTTATTAGAATAAAGGATTATCCATCAATAATCTAGAAAAGTCACAATTGACAAAAATATGCAATCGTAGTAATCTTTAAAAACAAGTTAAAAATTACCATTAATCAATGGAAAAGGAGGCGAACGTCATGACTAAATCAGTTAAGCACAGTGATGTCACAATTGAATATCATACGTCCGCCTGCCCTGAGACCTTGTCTTTCCAGACATAGGATTCCTCGTTTCCATTCATGATTTTAAAGCGCAGGTTGTGGAATTTTCGCGGCCTGCGCTTTTATATGTGTTATTACGCATCTAAAAAAGCTTCCGCTAATTGGCGGGGGCTTTTTGGCATTTTGGATCCAGGTGCATTAGCACCCTTTCCATATAAAGGATAGGAGGAACTATAAATGAGACAAAAAACATTGGAAATCTTATTGCAGCCGGGAGATCCAGAAAGCGGTTAGCGAGTGAAAGGTTTGACCAAAAGGGAGGGGAATTCATGTTTGCGATTTTTAAAAAGCTGTCCTGGTTCTTTAAAGAACAGTGGCAGCGTTACACCTTGGCGATTTTATTTCTATGTCTAGTGAATATCTTGGAGGTTATCCCGCCAAAACTTGTCGGGAATGCCATCGATGATATGAACAATGGCAGCATGACGCAGGAAGGGGTCATGAAATACGTTATTTATTTGCTCATGGTACTGATCGGCAGTTACCTATTTGGTTACTTATGGAGTTATCTGTTATTCGGCGGCGGAAACTTGGTCGAACGGAAACTAAGGTCTGGGTTTATGGGACATTTGCTGAAAATGACGCCGAGTTTTTATGAAAAAAACCGTACAGGAGATTTAATGGCAAGGGCAACCAATGATTTAAAGGCCATATCCCTCACAGCTGGTTTCGGGATATTGACCCTCGTTGACGCGGTGCTGTTCACCATCACGGTAGTGGTCATGATGGGAGCCACGATCAGCTGGCAGTTAACGATTGCGGCGGTGCTGCCGCTTCCGATCATGGCAGTGCTGATGCAAATTTACGTGAAGAAAATTTACAAACGTTTTACGGATGCACAAGCAGCCTTTGGCACTTTAAATGACAAGGTCCTGGAATCCATTTCCGGTGTCCGTGTTATCCGGGCCTATGTCCAGGAACGGGAAGATGAAAAGCGATTTGAGGAAATGACCGAGGATGTATATCGCAAAAACCTAGCCGTGGCAAGGATCGACGCCCTCTTTGATCCGACGATCAGCATTATCATTGGCATCAGTTATTTAATCGGGTTGGGCTATGGGGCTTATCTTGTGTTTCAACAGGCCATAACGCTTGGCGGACTTGTTTCGTTCAATGTGTACCTAGGCATGTTAATCTGGCCGATGATCGCGGTGGGTGAACTGATCAATGTCATGCAAAGGGGAAATGCTTCGCTAGACCGTGTTCAGGATACCCTTTCGTATGAAGCGGATGTGAAGAATTCAATGAGGCTGGAGAGTATTACGAACCCGGGGAATATCCAATTCAATTCAGTGCATTTTACATACCCCTCCTCAACGGTTGTGAATCTATCCGATATTTCCGTTCAGCTTGAGCGCGGTCAAACATTGGGGATAGTGGGGAAAACAGGTAGTGGAAAAACGACATTCGTGAAGCAATTGCTGCGGGAATATCCTTTAGGAACAGGTGAAATCGCTTTTGCAGGCAAGCCGCTGGAGCAACTGCACCTTGAAGATATCCGTGAATGGATCGGGTATGTTCCACAGGACCATTTTTTATTCTCGAAGACTGTTAGGGAAAATATCTTATTCGGTAAAATGGATGCAACGGAAGATGAACTGGCTGAAGCCATCCGGCTTGCGGATTTTGAGAAGGACTTAATGATGCTGCCAAACCGTCTAGAGACACTTGTCGGTGAGAAGGGTGTCGCTCTGTCCGGTGGGCAAAAGCAGAGGATCTCGATTGCCAGGGCATTGATCAAAAATCCGGAAATCCTTATATTGGATGATTCCTTATCCGCTGTCGATGCAAAAACGGAAACGACGATCATCGAAAATATCCAAAATGAACGGGCAGGGAAAACGACCATCATCACAACCCACCGCTTATCAGCCGTTCAGCACGCGGACAGGATTATCGTATTGGACAGCGGAAAGATCATCGAAGAGGGGGCTCATGCGGATTTACTGCTGAATGATGGCTGGTATAGCGAGCAATATGAACGACAGCAGGTTGACGAAGGAACGGAGGTGAAGGCATGAAGGTCGTAAAGAAACTTTTTAATTATGCTGCCCTTTATAAAAAATTGATCATTGGCGCCCTGATCATGCTTGCTCTTTCGGTAGCGGCCGATTTAACGGGTCCTTTCGTTGCCAAGAAAATCATCGATTCACATATACTTGGCATCGAATCTTCCTGGTATGAAGCAGGTAAAGGAAAAGATGCAGTTAAGTATGATGGAAATTGGTATAAACGGGCTGATTACTTTGCAAAAGGTGAGAAGAAAGGCAGGGAAGTCCATGTTCTGCAGGTTGGCAATCAATTTGTCTTCGTAGATGAAGCTGTCCCTATCGATGGGCGCAGAACCTTGGAGAACCAATCATTGATCATCAAGAAAGACGGGAAAGAGCAACGTGCGCAAGCAGTGAAATTGACGAGTCAGGAAGTGATGGGATTTTATCAACCGGAAATCCCGCGGATCATTAAGCTTGTGGCTTTTTATTTCAGCCTTGTCATCCTTTCCTCCATTTTTCAATATGGCCAGAGTTTTTATTTACAGAAAGCGGCGAACCGAATCATACAGAAGATGCGAAATGATATATTTAGGCATATTTCCCGTTTGCCGATACGTTATTTCGATAATATGCCAGCGGGTAAAGTTGTAGCCAGGGTCACTAATGATACGGAAGCTATCCGGGAATTATATGTAACCGTGCTCGCCAACTTCTTCTCGAGTACCATTAATATTTTCGGCGTTCTAATTGCTTTGTTTATTCTGGATCCACGAGTCGGTACCATTGGCCTTCTACTTATTCCGATCATCGTTATCTGGACGATGGTATACCGTAAATTCGCCTCGAAATATAATCACATCATTCGGGAACGGGTCAGCGATATTAATGGAATGATCAATGAATCCATTTCTGGTATGAGCATCATTCAGGCATTTGGACGTGAAAAGGAGACGAAGCAATCTTTTGAAAATCTGAACCGGGAGCATTTTTCCTATCAAAATAAAATGCTCCATTTGAACTCGTTGACGGGTGGAAACTTGATTGGCGTCATTAAGGTTTTGGCGCTGATGGCCTTCGTCTGGTATTTCGGCGGTATTTCCCTTACAGCGGGTTCGGCCATTTCCTTAGGGATGATGTATGCAATTGTTGATTTGATCAGCCGCCTGCTACATCCGCTTCACGGAATCGTCAATCAGTTCGCTAATCTTGAACAGGCGCTTGTTGCAGGGGAGAGGACGTTCAGCTTATTGGATGAGAAGGGATTGGCAGTCAGCGATGAAAACATATCCAGATACAAAGGAAACGTACAATTCGAAAATGTTTCTTTTGGTTATAAGGATAAAGAATATGTGTTAAGGGACATTTCCTTCTCCGCTAAACAGGGGGAAACGGTCGCTTTAGTTGGCCACACCGGTTCAGGAAAAAGCTCCATAATGAATTTATTGTTCCGCTTTTATGACAGCAGTGAAGGACAGATCAAAATCGATGGCAGAAATATATTGGATATCCCCCATCAGACGCTTAGGGAGCATATGGGGATCGTCCTTCAGGACCCCTATTTATTTACTGGCACCATCGCCTCCAATATCAGTCTCAATCATAAAGGCATCACAAGGGAAATGGTTGAAAAAGCATTAAGAGATGTCGGGGGGGACAAAGTGCTGAAGCATCTTCCTTTAGGGCTTGACGAACCCGTGATCGAAAAAGGCGGAACGCTGTCTTCCGGACAGCGTCAGCTAATCTCTTTTGCCCGTGCCCTTGCATTCAATCCGGCCATATTGATCTTGGATGAAGCGACAGCAAGCATCGACACCGAAACCGAGGCAATTATCCAGGAGGGAATGGAAGTGCTGAAAAAAGGGAGAACGACCTTCATCATTGCACATAGGCTTTCCACGATAAAAAATGCCGACCAAATTCTTGTACTGGAAAAAGGGCGGATTGCTGAGCAAGGTACACATGAGGAATTAATGGAACTGAAAGGGAAGTACTATCAAATGTATGAACTGCAGGCAGGTCCGCATAAAGGCATGGCTGGCTGAACACAATTGAATAAGGGTGGATCATCTAGATTAAACTATAATGAAGGTACCGACTTTTGGTACCTTCAAGCATAATGATTGATAATAGTAATCATTACGTTTAAGATATACCTATACTGACGATGAGGTGATAATAGTGAAACAAGAAATTCATCCCGATTATCAACAAGTGGTATTCATGGATACCAACAGTGGGTATAAATTTTTGACAGGCTCCACTAAGACGTCCAATGAAACGATCGTTTGGGAAGACGGCCAAACATATCCCTTATTAAAAGTGGAAATCAGCTCGGATACGCACCCTTATTATACAGGAAAGCAGAAGTTTGCTGAAAAAGGCGGACGGGTGGATCGCTTCCTGGATAAATATAATATGAAGAAATGAGAGTCAGGCCATCGGGAAATCGATGGTTTTCTTTTATTGATGGAATAAAAAAGGTGCCCATAAAATATGAGGCACCCACTACTTTAAAATCATTTTGCAGCAATTGCTTCCCCTTTGGCAATATTGACGAGGGCAGCTTCGAAGTCCTTGATTAAATCGTCCGGATTTTCCAGTCCGACAGAGAGGCGGAGCAAGCTATTCGTGATGCCTCGCTTTTCCCTTTCATCAGCAGGCATGGCCGCATGGGACATTTTGGCCGGGTAGGATAATATGGATTCTACCGCTCCCAGACTTACGGCAAAAACAGGGAGCTCGACAGTGTTCACGAAGGAACGGAAGATTTCCTCACTTTCCAATTCAAATGAAAGGACCGCCCCCGCTCCGAGTGACTGGCCTTTCTGGATGGCGTGCTGTGGATGATCGGCTAGGCCGGGATAATACACTTTTTTCACCAAGGGCTGCTCATTTAAGTAGGCTGCAATCTTTTCTGCCCCTTTTTGTGAATGTTCCATTCTAACTGACAAGGTTTTCAAGCCTCTCATTACGAGCCAGGCATCCTGGACACCAAGGACCGCTCCAAAGGAGTTTTGAAGCGAACCGAGTCTTGCCGCCAATTCCGGATCTTTCACGACCGCAAGCCCAGCTACCACATCACTATGTCCGGATAAAAACTTCGTCGCGCTATGAAGGACAACATCAGCGCCCAGATTCAGCGGTTTTTGCAATGCGGGCGTCAAGAATGTATTATCAACAAAACTTAAGGCACCGGCTTTTTTTGCGATATCACATACAGCTTGAATATCGGTCACTTTAAGTAACGGATTTGAAGGCGTTTCAATGTATATGGCCCTGGTATTTGGCTGAACCGCCGCTTTGACACTTTCAAGGTCCGTCATGTCAACGAAGGTATGCTCAATATTGAAACGGTTCAATACGCTTGTGACCATCCTGAACGTTCCGCCATACACATCTTCAGAAATGACGATATGGTCTCCGGCAGACAATAGGAGGAAGGCTGTTGAAATGGCAGCCATACCTGATGAAAAGGCAAAGCCGTGAGTGCCTTCCTCTAGATCGGCAATGATATCTTCAAGTGCCTCGCGAGTTGGGTTCCCGCTTCTGCTGTAGTCATATTTGCCGAATTGATCGATATCGGATTGATGGAAAGTCGATGCATGCTGAATGGGGACGCTCACACCGCCCGTTACTGGATCGAATTTATATTTATTATGAAGTAATTTCGTTTCAAAGCTAAAATCATGATCTGTCATCGTAGTGCCTCCCTTTTTACATGTGCGAATGCTTGCTGCAAGTCACCAATCAAATCGTCGCTATCCTCGATGCCAACGGAGAAGCGGAGCAATCGATTACAAACCCCGTTTGCCGTTCTGACTTCAAGCGGTATATCGGCATGTGTTTGTGTGGCAGGATAGGTGATGAAGCTTTCGACCCCTCCAAGGCTTTCTGCAAAGGAAATTAATGAGAGCGATTGTAAAAATGGGTTGACCGCCGCTTCATCAATGATGCGGAAAGAAATCATGCCGCCTCGGCCTGGATACAATACGTCCGTAACACAATCATGCTCCGATAAGTAATCTACAAGTATCTTGGCATTCTTTTCATGACGCTCCATCCGCAATGCCAGGGTTTTCATTCCGCGCATCAACAGCCAAGAATCAAATGGGCTCAAGACAGCTCCAGTGCCATTATGATGGAAGGCAAGTGCATCACATAATTCAGCGCCGCTAGCAACGATCAGTCCGGCGAGCACATCATTATGACCACCGAGATACTTGGTTGCACTGTGGATCACAATATCCGCTCCAAGCAAGATGGGTTGTTGAATAAGAGGCGTGTAAAAAGTGTTATCAACGATTAGCAATAAATTATATCGTTTAGCCAATGCGGCAACGGCGCTAATATCCGTTTGCTGCATAAGAGGGTTAGTGGGAGTTTCGATGAAGATGGCTTTCGTGTGAGGAGTGATGGCTTTTTCGATATCCTCCAAACAACAAGTGTTTACATAGTCACACTGCAATCCCCATTTTTTAAAACCTTGTTCTAACAGCCGATATGTACCGCCATAAAGATCTTCACTGACAATCCACGCATCCCCGGATTTAAAAAGGGCGAGTATAGTGGAGATGGCGGCCATTCCTGAACTGCAGGCATAGCCTTGGTCTCCTTTTTCCAGATCGGCGATGGATCGCTCCAATAGCTGGCGGGTAGGGTTACCTGTCCTTGTGTAGTCGAATCCCGTCGATTGACCGATTCCTTCGTGGCGAAAAGCTGTTGAAAAGTATACCGGCGGATTGACTGTTCCTGTCGCCGTTTCACTGCGATTTCCTAATTGAGCAAGATATGTTTCAGGTTTATACATGGTTTTCACTGCTCCTTTGAGTTAAATAAAATAAAAAAAAGTCTTCTTTAAGAAGAAGACTTTGATTAAATAGTGACGAGTCATTCTTCTTATCTTCCAAGTTCATAAACTTGTGGAATTAGCACCTTTTCATTGGTTTGAAACAAATGAAGGTTGCTGAGGTGTCATCGGGCCATTCCCTCTACCTCTCTCGATAAGAGTTTAGATTATTCAATTTCTTTTGAATTTACTATATATACAAAATACTGTCAAGGACATTTTGGGAGTGATGATGTGTTGGTGTTCATGGCCAGGTCAATTGAAGCCTAGCGGTGCCTACACTTTATGTGTCAAAAAAGAATATCCAAATTTTCATCTAAATATGAATGGCCTAGGATTTTTCAGAAATATGGAAAGGGTCAGCGGGATATTTTTGCTTTAAAATAATAAAGTTTGTACAATGTATGGAGAGAAAGAATAATCCGACATTATTCATTTCATATGCAAAAATTCTTCAATGAATAGTGCAAACTTAGGAGGAGAACACATGGAATACAGAATCGAACGAGATACGATGGGTGAAGTGAAAGTTCCTGCCGATAAATATTGGGGAGCACAAACTGAGAGAAGCCGTAACAATTTCAAAATCGGTAACGAAAAAATGCCGATTGAATTGGTTCGTGCATTTGCATATGTTAAACAAGCTGCTGCAAAGGTGAACTATGATCTTGGTGATCTTTCCGAAGTTAAAAAGAACGCCATCGTCAAGATTTGCGGCGAAATCCTTGAAGGTACGCTTGATGAACATTTCCCGCTTGTAGTTTGGCAAACGGGAAGCGGTACGCAAAGTAATATGAATGTGAATGAAGTGGTCGCTAACAAAGGGAATGAATGGTTAAAAGAAAATGGTGAATCGGAAATCCTTCACCCGAATGATGATGTTAACAAGGCACAAAGCTCAAATGATACTTTCCCGACTGCCATGCATATTGCAGCCTTTATGGAAGTGGCTGAAAAATTGGTTCCTGCCATCAAAGCACTTCGTGATACATTCGATACAAAAGAAAAAGAATTTTGGGATGTCGTGAAAATCGGCCGGACACATCTTCAAGATGCTACACCCTTAACATTAGGACAAGAAATTTCCGGTTGGAAAGCGATGCTCGATAAAGATTTGGCGATGATTGAGGAAAGCAGCCAAAAACTATTGAACCTTGCTCTAGGCGGAACGGCTGTAGGAACCGGAATCAATACAAAGAAAGAATTCCCGGGACTTTCTGCCAAACAAATTGCAGCGGATACAGGATATCCTTTTGTCACATCTGATAATAAGTTCCATGCATTGACTAGCCATAACGAAATCGTCTACGCACACGGTGCTTTGAAAGCATTGGCGGCGGATTTAATGAAAATTGCGAACGATGTCAGATGGCTTGCAAGTGGACCGAGAAGCGGAATCGGAGAAATTGCCATTCCGGAAAACGAGCCGGGCAGCTCCATCATGCCAGGTAAAGTCAATCCGACCCAAAGTGAAGCGCTTACCATGATTGCGACACAAATCGTGGGTAACGATGCTACAATTGGCTTTGCAGCAAGCCAAGGTAACTTTGAATTGAATGTGTTCAAACCAGTCATCATCTATAACTTCCTGCAAACGGTCAAATTATTGACGGAAGGCATTCATTCCTTCAACGATAATTGTGCGGTTGGCATCACTGCAAATGAAGATAAGATCAAAGAAAATGTAGAGCGTTCCCTTATGCTGGTAACAGCATTGAACCCGCATATCGGTTATGAAAAAGCAGCCAAGATCGCCAAAACTGCCTTCAAGGACAACTCGACGTTAAAAGAAGCGGCGTTGAAACTGGAGTTCCTGACGGAAGATGAATTCAAAGCATGGGTCGATCCTGCTAACATGGTTAATAAATAATTGGATGGAAGTACCCTCCCTCTACCATTAGGGAGGGTGTTTCCATGTGTTAAAATACTGGAATCGACAAATACTGAAATCATAAGTATCTGGAACAGGAGGAAAAACAATGTCTATATGCCCGCTTTGCAACGGTCTAAGAAAAATTCATGTAGATTGCCCGGAATGCGGCAGTGAACTTGAGGATAAAGGGAAATTCATGGATTATGCTGATGATTACAGTGCTTATATGGATATCGACATCCTTAAAGAAAACGACGGATACCCTCAATCCCTTCAAAAAGGGCAATGCCCCCATCTCATGAAATGCCCTGAATGCGGACATGATGAAGTGGTATTGGTCCAGGAATGAATCGCCCTTTATTTTAACGTAAAAAGACCCATAATGAATGGGTCTTTTCATGTTTAATTGGCAGATAACTTCATGCTTTCCTGCATCTGTTCATCTTCTTCAACTAAAATGCGATGTTCGGTCCCTTTATCAAAAAAGTGCGCTTTATTCATGTCGAGGGCAAGTTCGATCTTTTCGCCTGCCTGGATAATGTTATTGGCATCGACCCTTGCAACGAAGTCCTGCCCCTCTAAAGTGGAGTAGAGCATGATCTCCGCGCCCATGAGTTCGGCTACATCAATTTGGGTCGTGAATGTAGTGTTAGGGGACTCCGTGAAATAAGCTCCTTCATTATGGAAATCTTCCGGACGGATGCCAAGGATTACTTCTTTTCCGACATATCCTTGATCACGTAGCATTTTCATCTTAAATTCAGGTATTTCAAGCGTTTGTTCGCCTATTTTGATTGTGCCTTCTTTTAAAGTTCCGGTAAAGAAGTTCATGGCAGGCGATCCGATAAAGCCGCCGACGAACACGTTTATTGGTTTCTCATAAACATCCTTTGGAGCACCGACCTGTTGGATGATACCATCTTTCATTACAACAAGACGTGTCGCCATGGTCATTGCCTCTGTTTGGTCATGTGTGACATATATCGTTGTGGTGTCGAGCCGTTTATGCAGTTTAGCTATTTCCGCACGCATTTGAACCCGCAGCTTTGCGTCGAGATTGGATAATGGCTCATCCATCAAGAAAACTTTTGCGTCCCTTACAATTGCGCGGCCAAGTGCAACACGCTGGCGCTGACCACCTGAAAGCGCTTTAGGTTTCCTGTTTAGCAGCTCTTCAAGTCCGAGAATCCTTGCCGCTTCATTTACTCTTTGCTTGATTTCATCTTTTGGCGTTTTCCTGAGCTTTAATCCGAATGCCATATTGTCAAATACAGACATATGAGGATATAAGGCATAGTTCTGGAAAACCATCGCAATATCGCGATCTTTAGGGGGGACATCATTGACTCGCTTGCCGTCTATGTATAAATCCCCTTGGGAAATGTCTTCCAGTCCGGCAATCATCCTTAATGTCGTTGATTTACCGCAACCTGAAGGTCCCACAAAAACGATGAATTCCTTATCGGCAACACGAAGGTTGAAGTCTTTAACGGCCGTCACCTTTTTATCATAAATCTTGAATATATGATCTAACACTAACTCTGCCATGAAAAATCCCCCTTTTAAACTCTTAGATTACTTGTACCAATTAGCTATAGTCTAAGCTATAGGTTTTGAAAAAAGTATGGGCATATTGCACAAAAAAGTGCTTACATTGGAAATTAATCATTCAGTAAAAGTATCAAGTATGCAGTAAGGGCATGACGGAAGTTTCTAATATCGAGACCAGTTTTTTCAGAGAATTTATCGATTCGGTATTGTAAGCTGTTCCGATGTATATAAAGCTGTTTGGCGGCAAATGTGGCATTGGAGTTACATTCGATATACGTTTTAACCGTTTTGATAAGCTCAGTATCCTGCTTGGTCTTGCCAAGAATTTCATTGATAAACCAATTTGCATTCTTAAAGGATGGATCATTTATTAATGAGTATGGGATGATGTCTGCCAAATCAGTCACTTTTATATCCGGCAGATGCACCTGTGCCATTTCAAAACACTTTTTCTCCTGAGTCCAGTGATGGCGAAGGTCTTGATCTACAGGGTGAAAGCGCCCGGTGAACATACGGGTCTTTACATAAAAGTCACTTTCAAGTGTGGAAGTAATGGCGATCAGTTCTTTATTTGATAATGGTTCATCCTTGTCCGGTTCAATTAAGACGCCTGCCGTTTCATTTTCCCAAATAATAGCTGCGTCAGATGGAACGAAAGCGAGGAAGGCCCCTTCAAAATCGGAGTTGGAAAAATCAGCATGAGTCAACTTGAAATGAAGGAATCGAACATTCTCCCAGCTCGTTAAAGGCAATGGTGCATTCGGTTCGGATAAAAAATTTTTCCATGATGAGCCTGGATGTGCATTGAGGTTATTTGGGTTTATGGAAGGAACAAAAAGCAGTTCCAATAAACGGATTTCTTCTGCTGTGATTTCTGAACGGGGAATACCAAGTATACTTCTGAAGTCTTCGAACCAAACATAATTAGAAATATCATCAGTATCCTTTTTATTGGTAAGAGCGTTCGGGAATTTTTGTTTAAGATTTTCAAGCATCGGTTCCACCTTCTTTCTCCCTTTCCATATCATTATAGCGAAAAAGAATAAAGTTCAAAAGATTAGGATATCTTTAGTTTTTCCGAGAAGGGAAAACCAAAGAAAAGTTGCAAGTATTATTAATTTCAGGAAAGGGTATTGCGTATGCTTTATGGAATATCGTTAAAGAGGAGGAGATCTTATGAACATTTTAATATTGGGTGGTACACGGTTTTTAGGCCGATATTTAGCAAAAGCTGCAATAGAGAAGGGGCATGATGTCACACTTTTTAATCGTGGAAATGACCCTTATGTTTTTCCCGAAATAGAACAGTTAAAAGGGGACCGCGACGGGGATCTTGAAATGCTGAAAGGAAGACAGTGGGATGCAGTAATTGATACATCAGGCTTTATCCCTAGAACTGTATCGAAATCCTGCAGGTTGCTTAATCAAGTTAAACATTATACATATATTTCAAGCATCTCGGTTTATAGTGATCCAACCGAACCAGGTATTGATGAAAATGGAGAGGTTCATGCACTAAATGAAGATAAAGCAGAAGAAATAACCCGCGGAACGGCTGGGCCGATATACGGTGAATATTATGGACCGTTAAAATCATTAAGCGAAAAAGCAGCTGAAAAAGAACTGCCGGGGAAAGTCTTGTCAATTCGTGCCGGGCAAATAGTAGGTCCATATGATTACACTGACCGATTGCCGTACTGGCTTAAAAGAATAGCGGAAGGGGGAGAAGTTTTAGCGCCTGGACGCCCTGGACGTCCAATCCAAATTATCGATGCAAGGGACTTGGCTCATTGGATCATCCAAATGATGGAAAAGGGCATGGCAGGTACGTATAATGCCGTTGGACCAGACTACACACTGACTATGGGGCAAATACTTGAAGGCTGCAAAAAGGTAACAAGAAGTGATGCTGCCCTTACATGGGTATCTGAAAAATTTTTAAAAGACAATAAAGTAGAGCCGTGGGGAGAAATGCCTTTATGGATACCGGAAGAATTCCCTTTACCAGGAGGTAAGGAACCTTTGAATGGGTTTTTGGCTGTCGACAACGATCAAGCCATCAATAATGGACTAACATTCCGTCCCCTATCAGAAACTCTCGAAGATATATGGAATTGGGAAAAGGGCCGTCCGGAATCTGCCGATAGAAAAGCAGGCATGCACAGACAACATGAAAGTGATCTTCTTGGATTATGGAAACAGACAGTAAGGTAATACCTTCTTTTATTATACTGAAGTATTATCGGAACATTATGTATGCTTGGTGAAAAGGATGATTTTAAACAAACAAAGAGGAATCAAAAAAAAGCGATGGGGTAAAAACCCCATTGCTTTTTTAGTCCGTGGATTGGTTTGCATGGTTTGTGAGGATTTCAAGGTTTTCCATGGCGGCTGCCACTTTTTCCTTGTTGATATCAGGGAAGAGAAGATGGATGTCTTCACCTTCTTTGACAGAGTGGGCTGCAATTTGTTGAAGTTCGGCCTTATGTTCAACAGTCAGGCCAATATCAAGCCATGTCATCGGCAATTTAAGCACCTGGTAGATGGGCAGCAATTGTTTGATTTCCGAGAATTTCCCTTCTAGCACAAGCTGGACTAAAATGCCATATGCAACTTTTTCCCCGTGAAGTAAATGATGCGCTTGCGTGATGGAAGTCATGCCATTATGAATGGAGTGGGCACCGGCAACGCGCAAGTACTGGCCGCCAAACCCGCCAACAAGACCACTGGTGATGATGTTCGTTTCAATTACACGCTGCAGCGCATCTGTCCATTTCCCTTTTTCCAAATCAGCTAAGGCTTCCTCGCCATATGTCAATAAAACTTCCTGGCATTGCCTTGCGGCCAGATGGGCCAATTCAATACAAACGGACTTGGTGGCAAGCTTTTCGGCCAGTGCATTGCCCTCGTACCATTTCGCCAATGTATCGCCGATTCCAGCACGTAAATAGTTAATCGGCGAATTAAGAAGAATTCCTGGTTCGATCAATAACATCCAAGTGCTTTTTTCATGAATATCATAACGGACATATGAACCATTATCATCATAAATGACACTCAACGGTGTCCAGGCAGCGCAGGTGGAAGCCAAGGTTGGAATGAGGATGATTTCCTTTTGAAGCGAGTTTCCGGCCGATTTGGCGAGGTCGAGCAACTTACCGCCGCCAATGCCAATTAATGCATCTGCACCATGTTCAAGAGCAGCCTTCTTGACGCGTTCAATTTCCGGGTCACTGCATTCCCCGCCGTATGTTAAAAAGATCGTCTCAATATGTTCTAAGGAAGGAAAAAAGGGTTCAGTAACTTCCCAAGATTTTCGTCCATGAATAACGAGCACTTTACGAATGTTCCCTTTCCTCAGTTTCACTTCCAGGTTTTCAAGGACATTTGCTTTACAGGCGTAATAAGCGGGGCCGCTGCGGACCTCCAGTAAGGTATTCATATTTGCTCTCCTTAATGAAAGGCCTGTTCCCGGTAAAGGGGAAGCAGGCCTTGATTATTTGATCAATCCATCCAGTCTGGTTTTCCGAATCCGGCAAATTTGTCATCGATCACTTTTTCAAACTGGTCGGATTCCACTACTGATTTAATATCCTTGGCAAATTGAGCGTCTACATCTTTTGTATTCACTGCAACAACGTTTCGATACATATCCGGCATTTTTTCCAAAACTAGGGCATCCTTGAGGTCCATTTTCGCTGCAAGAGCAAAGTTGCCAGGGACCGCCGATAGGTCAACGCTGTCTGTTGCGCGGGGTAACTGAGCGGATTCCAATGGTTTTAGCTGGATGTTTTTTGGATTTTTCGTTACATCCTTTTCAGATACTTTTAAAGGGTCGACATTTGGATCGACTTCAATCAACCCTTCATCCACCAGCACTTTAAGTGCACGTGCCAGGTTAACCGGATCATTGGGCACTGCAAGGGATGTACCGTCTTCCACTTCTTTCAATGAATTATACTTATTAGAATATATGCCCATTGGCGCTGTTGGAACTATGATAAGGTCGGAAAGCTTTAAATCATTTTCTTTAGCGAAGTTATCCATGTACACTTTATGCTGGAAAAGGTTGGCGTCGATCGAGTTGTTGCCAAGCGACTTATTCGGCTGGATATAGTCGGTGAATTCGACGATTTCTATTTTGTATCCGAGATCTTCCAGACCTGGTTTGATGGCCTCCTTAACCATATCGGCGTACGGCCCGGTAGTCGCCCCGATCTTCAATTCTTTTTTGTCTTCAGTATTTGGGGATGCATCATCGCTCCCGCATGCTGCCAAGCCGAGTGCAAGTGCACAGACTGATAATAACGAAGCTATTTTCTTCATTTGAAATTCCTCCTGAGTAATGAAATGTATTGAGTCATTTAAAAAAATGATTGATCCTATTGCTTGTTAACTATGTATGAAACTTTGTCACCAACCATTTGAATGAGTTGCACAAGGCAGATAAGAACGACGATCGTCGTGATCATGACTGTGTTGTCATATCGGTAATATCCGTACCGGATTGCCAGGTCGCCAATTCCGCCACCGCCGATTGTCCCAGCCATTGCTGAGTAACCGATTAGCGAAATGGTCGTTAATGTCAGTCCTTGAATGATTCCCGGTTTTGCCTCTGGAAGAAGTACATCCTTAATGATCATCCATGGAGTGGCACCTACGGCAATTGCTGCTTCAATCACTCCTCTGTCTATTTCACGTAATGCCGTTTCAACAATCCTTGCAAAAAAAGGGATTGCGGATACGGACAGGGAAACAGAAGCTGCTCTTGGCCCTATCGTCGATCCCGTAAGTAGGTCCGTTAAAGGAAGGAGGGCGACCAAGAGAATGATGAACGGGATTGAACGAACAATATTGACTGCGAAACCGAGAGATCGATTCACGATGCCATTTTCAAAAAATAAATTCCTGGTTGTTGTAAATAGCAATACTCCAAGCGGTAAACCGATCAGCAGGGCTACTGCAAGAGAAACGCCGACCATATAAATCGTTTCAAGAAAGGCTTTATTAAGATCAGGTAAAATATTGACGATGGGATTAAGCAGTGACATGTTTTAACACCTCCACAGAACTGGAACGATTTTTTATATATTCCAATGCCGAATGAATTTGGACGGCATCGCCAATTAACTCGATGATTAAAATGCCTAAAGGAACATCTTGGATATACTCAATTTTACCGTGTAAAATATTCCCCTTTACTGCATGGGATTGGAGAGTATCCGAAAGAATCGACTCACCGGCGGTTTGCCCTTCGAATTGGATCTTAATAATCGTCCCTTCACTTTCATCAATCAAGTGCGAAGGGAGTTCGAAATCCAGTACACTGCTAATGAATTGCTTCGTTAATTCCTGTTTGGGCTGTGAAAATATTTCATAAACGGGTCCTTCTTCAATTACCCGGCCATCCTGCATCACGGCGACTCGGTGGCATAGTTCTTTGACCACTTCCATTTCATGTGTAATCAACACGATGGTGATACCAAGCTCACTGCTTATCTTTTTCAATAACTGTAAAATCGCTTTTGTAGTTGTTGGATCAAGGGCTGAAGTCGCTTCATCACATAATAGTACAGTGGGTTCATTTGCTAACGCGCGAGCTATGCCGACCCGTTGCTTCTGTCCACCGCTAAGCTGTGCAGGATAGACATCTTTCTTATCGCTGAGCCCTACGATTTCCAACAATTCCAATACACGTAACTTAGTCGCGTCCTTCGATCGATGCGCTGCCCTTAAGGCGAAAGCGACATTTTCATAAACGGTTTTTGAACTGACCAGGGAAAAGTGCTGGAATATCATTCCGATTTTTTGGCGTTGTTTACGAAGCTCTTTGCTAGATAAAGAGGTTAAATCAATGCCGTCGATAATGATATTTCCACCTGTCGGACGTTCAAGCAAATTCAAGCAGCGGAGTAATGAGCTTTTTCCAGCTCCGCTGTAGCCGACAATGCCATATATTTCACCAGTTTGAATGGTCAAAGATACGTTATCCACTCCGATAACTCGGTTTTTCTTCGAGACGTATTCCTTTCGGATTGAACGGATTTCAATCATGAGCTTTCCCCCTTAAAAATTAAAAAAGCTGCCTCTATCATTCAGAAAGAGGCAGCGAAATCATATCTCGGCTTATCTTTCAGAATGCAATCATTCTGCAGGAATTGGCACCGTTCCCTAAGGGCGGTTGCCGGACATCACAGGGCCTGATCCCTCCGTCACTCTTGATAAGTAAATTATTATTTTAGAATATTTCAAGTTTTATAATATAATCTATATTATTTGTAAAATCCGGCAATGTCAATCGTTTCTTTTATTTTTTTGTCATTAAATCTGGTACGGTCCGTTAAAACGATTCATGGAAAAAGCATTTTCTTCGAGGCTATTTATTCCAATATTTCCTTGTCAAAAAGGTAAAGTGGTACTACATTTATTATAGTAAAGTTAAAAAAAGGAAGGTAAAACTATTTTTGTACAATGATGGGGAGGAAACCGAATGATAGAGATCAAGACGATAAATGATGTGGTTTGCGTGCATGGGACTCCTGGCGGGAACAAGGGAGGGATGAGTGTGTATGTCTTTTTAACGGATGGCCTATTGATAGATACTGGCGCACAGATTTTATTGGAAGAGCTTATTCCATTCTATGAATCCGCAGACTTCGACTCAGTGGCCCTGACTCACTATCATGAAGACCATACGGGGGGCGCTGCCTGGATAAAGGAACATAAAAAGGTCCCTCTTTTCATTCACCCGATGTCGGTTGAGGTTTGTGCAAAGGATGCTGAATATCCTGAATATCGCAAAATTTTCTGGGGAAAGAGAGACGCCTTTAAAGCTGAGCCGCTAGGGAAGGCCATTCATTCCCGTACCCAAACGTGGGAGCCGATTTTTACCCCAGGTCATGCAAAGGACCATATGGTGTATTTGAATCACAAAAATGGCGTGCTTTTTTCAGGAGACCTTTTCGTAACCCCAAAAACAAAGCTTGTCTTACGGGAAGAGTCTGTCCCGGTGATCATCGATTCCATAAAAAGATTGCTTCAATATGACTTCGGGGAAGTGTTTTGCTGTCATGCTGGGCATGTTCCTGATGGGAAGGAGATGTTTCGAAAAAAACTGGATTATCTGGAAAACCTCCAAGGGGAAATTTTACGCTTGCATTCTCAAGGGCTGACCGTTCATGAAATCCAGCAGGTCGTTTTACCGAATCGCTATCCCCTTATCGAGATATCTGGGCATGAATGGGATTCAGAGCATATCATTACATCGATATTAAACGAAAATATTTTAAGTGCGAGGGAGAATGGGACTAGTTGAATGCTATCCGTTTAACGGCCTGACTGATATAAAAGAGAGCTCTCCATAAGAGAGCCCACATTATTCATTTATTGACATTGGGATCTGTTTCATCATAAAAATCATGTGCTTCTTCGATGTTCTGAAGGTTAACGACTTCATACACATTTCCGCCCGCCATTCCTTCATTGATGATACGGTCGATATCCAGGTAAACGGAGTCCTTGCCATCATATTCGGTATCCTTCAAAAATGTCATTTTTTCTTTATCCAAAAGAAATCCCTCCTAGCCTTTTCTTTAGTTTAGGCAAAGGAGTTTTTTTTATTCTGTTAAGCGATTTCATGAATGTAAAGGGGTTTCATTCATATACATGGAAGATCATTAAATCATGTATCATGCTTTTGAGTTTAGTTTCATCTGTTTCGGAAGGCGGATTGGCTGTCCACTCGATGGATCCATCTTTATGATACAAGGCTTTGATTGCCTGCTTGTTGAAATAAAAGGAAATTTTCCATCCTGGCAGATTCTTATGCAATGGTTCCCATTGAAAATGAGTGATCATATGTATTACCTCCATATATACTGTTTCTCATTCGATTATAATGGAAAACGGCAGCTGGAGGTGTTATTTTCTTTTCAGGTTGGAAAAAGTTAATTCAATGAAAAGATTTTTTAAATGCAAAAGCCTGTTTGTTTCAATTTCTTCTTCATCGAATTGCATCGGCTTTGAGTTCACTTCGTATATGAAAAGCGAGCCTGATTCGTCTTCCCCTATATCAATGGAAAACTCTCCGAGAAACCCGATCTTTTTTGAAAGTATCTCTCCGCATTTTTGGGCGATATTCGCTAATTTTAGATCCAGGTTTTTTGATTTAATGTCCTGATAAGGAAAAAGCTTTCCGCCTCGGGGAGTGTGGGTGGTGATTTCCTGAGTTTGCGACATCCTTACCGCTTTGCCGGTCACTTTATAAAAACCTCTTTCATAATGGACGAGAATCCGGTAATCATAACGATGTCCAAAGAGTTTTTTTGGTATGATCGCCTGTTGAGCAAGATAGCTCCTTTTTAATAAATCCCTTTTTTTTGTATCCCAGAAGGAAGCAAAATCAGGGAAGGACTCACTATGCTTTAAGCTATTGAACAATAGGGTATCATCATCATTTTTGATAATGGTATAAATGCCCTTCCCTTGGCTTCCTTTGCATGGCTTAAGGTATATATGCCTGTATGTCTCCAGGAAAGAATCAAGGCAACCGCTGTTTCGTAAGACCATGGTGGGCGGAAGGTGGTTGGTGAGGGATCCATCTTCAGTTAATGCTTCGAACATCACATATTTATCTATAAAACAGGGGTTGAATAGAGTCATTCGGTAATCTTTAAAATTTGTGATAAGATGTTGGAATTCCTCTGACGCCTCATAGCTCCTCCAGGGGATACGGTTATAGACGATGTCAGGGAAGGGCACCTTACATTCAATCCACTTGTTTGAAATGGAGGAAAAAAGATACCCTTTCATCGACTCGGAATGAAGGGCATTTCCTGTGAATACATACGCCAATATTCCATGTTGCAATAAATATAATGATAAGTCCCGAAAAAGGGTCAGGTTTCCACCCAAACCTGATTCCTTTTTGGGATTGGAAACAGTTAAAATTCCGATGGTAAGCATCCGGTTACCCGGAAACATTGTGATTGGAATTAGAGGTTGATTCGAATGGTTCTTTTTATAGCTGATTTCTTCTTCGGCAGAGCCGGCGAAAAGTTCCGCATTCTCATGAGTGTGGTGCCAATTCTCAGTGGGGATATCATAAAAAATGTTCATTGCGGCACTCTGATTGATTTTGTAATCGTCTGTTCCGTAAGATAAATGGCATAATCAAGGCTTAGCTTTCTGGTCAGCAATTCGAAATCCTTGAGTTTTGGATGGGAGAAGATGGAACGTCCAGGCTTGGAATTGGCTTCAAACATCCAAACCTGCCCTTTTTTATCCAATCCAAAATCAAATCCTATTTCTGCGATGATGCCGTCCAAGTTCTTTTCTATACTGTCACTTAAAATCAGTGCGGCTTCCGATAGCTTTCGTTCGACTTCTGTCGCCTCATCGTCATCTCCAAACAGTTCGGCAACCGTTTTGATGACACCCCCGCTTTTAATATGGGTCGTGACGCTGCCGGCGCCGGCGATTTTTGCGGCAATCGCGGTCACCTGCCATTTTCCATTACTGTCCTTGTTCGTATGAACCCGGAAATCCACTGGACGTTTTTCAGATCGAATTAATGGGATGCCCTGCTGCACGATCAGATTCTCGAGCGGGCGGTCGTGAAAAATGTGTTTAACGATCGATTCCAATGTCGAAAACCGTTGCAGTTTATTTTCTTTTGCTTCGTTTGTATAGCGGCAATAGTAAACATTCTCATGCTTATCATAAAGAATTTGGTGAATCCCTAGACCGAGGCTGCCATGAATGGGCTTTATATAAACTTGCCGGTAATGGGAAAGAAGGGTTTCCACCACGGATATGGATTGAAATGGATACGTTTCCGGCAAATAAGGCAATGCCCGCTCATCTGCGCATAACCTTTCATTTACATCCCATTTATTGAAAAATCCGGGGTTATACCATGGTATGGTATATATTTTTTGGAATTTCTGCTTCACTTCTTTAGGTCCATCACGGTTTTCCGTCAACCGATTTGGTAACCGGTCATAGATGACATTAGGAAAAGGAAATTCATAAATGTTCCAGTCATCTTTATCAAATACATAGCCTTTGATTGTCTCCTCATCCCAATTGATTACATTCTCTCCAAAAACAAAGGGAATACAGCCTGTGGTCTTGCTAAGCGAAAGGAGCTTTGCGAAAAATTCAGATCTCTCCCCTAAAGGTTTGTTTGAAATGCCCGTGAAGCCTGAGGAAAAGATTCCGACAAGCGGTCCGATATGGATGCTCTTGCCGTATATGAATAAATGAAGGGGAATATCGGTATGATCGAATAGTAGAGATTCCGCAAGACTTTTCGATAGCACGATTGTTTGATTGACGGCCGGGTTTTGTTTGACGATGGCAGGACATGAATGCCGTCCGAAATAAATTAATTCAATCTCTGCCAAATCTCCAAGCTCTGAAGGGTAGTAGAGAACATTGCCAGGGATAGCGGCAATTTCGGCAGGATAAGTCTTTCTCACTTCCTATTCACCTGCTTTCTGAAGCTGTTCGGCTAAATACTGGCTATACTGAAACGGTGCTCGATGAATATCTTTCATGGTCTCCGGCTGTAGTGCCTGAATGATTTTCCTACCAGGCTTCGAGTTAATGTCCATTATCCATATTTGGCCTTTTTTATCGATGCCTAGATCAATTCCCAACTCGAATAATCTTTCAAAGACAGCTTCGGTTTCAACGGGCAGGGTGCGAAGGATATGATGAATCTTTTGTTCGACAGCAATCGAAATCGTTTCCGGGTTTCTTTTGTTGAAGTTATCCAATGAAATGGCTTCCCCGCCTGTGGCAAGATTTGAAGTAATTCCGTCTTTTTGTCCCGTACGAATTCCGCGGCCCCGTTCCATCCATTGATTCTTCTCGTTTTTTTGAAGTAAAATCCGTAAATCGAATGGCTCATTATTTTGGGTGCAAAGTTCTAAATATGGCTGGCAAAGATAACGATATCGATTTAATAAATGCTGCAGCCATTTGTTAAGCTGAGATTTGGAGGAGAATGGGCGGTCATATTTGGTACCCTTTTTCGTCATGGAAACCAAAGTCCCGTCTTCGGTTTTTGAAAGGAGATAGATTCCTGTACCGCCTGCACCGAATTCAGGTTTGATGATGATTTTATCCAGGCGTTCCAAATGTCCTATAATATCTTCAGGTGTCGTCACTTGTACGGTTTCTGGAAAAAATGCCTGTAGGTGTGGATGGTTTTTTAGGATTTGGTACACTTCCCACTTACCAGGAAGTCCTAGTCCTAAGAAATTCGAGTTATCTTTTAACCACTCGATTTTGTGTCGCGTTTCCGTTGACTCACGAACTAAACCGTGAAAACAGCGATCATATACAAAATCAGGTAAATCAAAAGATGTGGCGATCCAAGTTTCGCTCTCGGCATCAAAACGCTCGCCCCTCACTTTTTTTAGATCCATATCAATATTTTCCGGTGAGAATTTGCAAACTTTCATATTAAATGATTTAGCGGTTTTGGCTATTTCGGTGAAGTAGTTGTTTTCATGAGTATCCGACGCGGCCATTAATCCTATTAACACGTGCTAGCAACTCCTTTTATGGATGGTTTTCGGGTAAAGGGCAAGCATGAAATCTATGATTGATTTTACTGATGGACGAAAGGTTTCATAGTTGCCTTGAAATTTTTTCGAAGGTTTTGAATTCACTTCGATGATCCATGGATGGGTATCGGTGTCCAGTGCTAAATCGATCCCTAGCTCACCGAATGAATCGTCAAGGTTTTCGACTAAGGCCTGTGCAGTGTTTTTAGCCAGGCGTACGAGCTTTTGATATATGCGGCTGGCGTCCTGAAGTTCAAATGCTTCTTTTAGAAAATCCGGCCCATTTTTCATCAATCCGCCTTGTGCAAGATTGGAAACAATAGTACCAGGATCCCCAATCCGGGCAACCATTGATGTAACTTTCCATTCAAGCTGTTCGTTCCGGTGAAGTAGTATGCGGAAATCAACTTTTCTCTGATCGGTTTCGAATAGGGAAATCCCTTTTTGAAGAATGAAGGATCGTTTTCTGGAAAATTTTTTTAAGGTTTCAAACAACTTTTCATCCGTATCAGCAAAATGTACATTCTGGAGATGTCCGGATTGCTCGATTTTCCATTTTCCAGCTACTTGCGTTAATCTGCAAATATTCCTGCCTTGGCTGCCTGATGCGGGTTTAAAGTAGATTACCGAATGCTTTTCTATAAATGTCAAGAAAGTTTCCTCTTCGTTAAACAGTATCGTCTCTGGTAAATTTGGCAAAAGCTCATCTTCTAAGATCAGTAGTTCGTGTACATCATGTTTGGAGAGGAACCTTCCGTTGAACATCGGAATCGACCGTTCCTCCAGTTCAGTTTTAAACAGCTTGAAAGAAGACGATTGCTCAAGTTTACGCGAATGTATCCGGTTATAAAATACATCAGGGATGGGGAGGGGCAAGGCTTTCCAGCCACCTTGCCCTGGCAGGTAGCCTTCCACAACCCCATCTTGAAGAGACTGCAGTTTAACTAAATAGAAGGGGATGCCCTGCTGGTTACAATATGTTTTCATTTCCTGATAAAATTTTTCCATCTCGCCGAATGTCCCGTCTTGCAAGGGAGTCTGGTTCATGAGTGAAGCGAAGAATGGTCCTATTTTAATTGACCTTTCATCCGCATGGTATGAGACGGAGATTGGATCGGAAAAAATGGGTAAGGATAAAATTTGGTTCATATCATATGAAAGTTTCAATGTAGGCTGGGATGACGCGAATGGCTGGACAAGTACCGGGACGGAACGGCATCCAGCCATTATCGTTACGGGTTCTCCAAATTGAAGGTCCCATTCCTCAAATAATTTTTCTTCGATAAACAATAGCGCCTTCTTTCTAGTCTCTGCGGGATTTACCGTAATGTAAACTTTCTGATGGTTAAGGTTCATAATAATTCCCCGTTTGCACTAAGTTTGATATCCTTTAATAATTAAATGATGGGCAAATGTGGATAACACATTCTATGATTTTTTAATTAGAAGGTGTCATCAAGCCTTTATTTCAAGCAATAAAAGGAGAAATTTCATGGGTGAGTTTTGGCTAAAGATACTGTTTATGGTCGTCGTTGGTGCAGTAATAGGTGGCTTCACTAATTTATTGGCTATCAGAATGCTATTCAGACCGTATAAGCCAATCCATACTTTGGGAAGCAGCTGCCGTTGACACCAGGATTGATTCCGAAGCGGCAGGATGAATTAGCTAAACAATTAGGCAAATTGGTGGTCGATCATTTAATCACACCAGAGAGCATTCAAAGTAAAGTCATCAATGATGCCTCTATACAGAATATGAAAATTTTCGTCCAGGCAGAAGTAAAGAAAGCATTGTCCACACAAAAAAGTACTGCTCAATTGCTTGATCAATTGGGAATGAAGAATTCTTCATTTACGCTGGAACAGCGATTACAAACATTCATTCTTGGTAAATATGAAATATGGTCGGGAGAGAACATGAGCAAGAGCTTGAAAGATATCGTCCCTCCGCACCTTCAGCAAAAAGCCCTCGACTCGATTCCTGATTTGTCACGTTTCATCGTGAAAAAGGGAAAAGAATATTTTGACAGTGCGGAAGGCAAACGCCGTCTTGAAGACATGTTGGATGATTTTTTCAAGGAACGGGGCAAGCTGATCAATTTAATTCAGATGTTCATTGGAAACGAAAAGTTAATTGACAAGATTCAGCCGGAAATCATTAAATTTTTTGAACAATCGCGAACGATTGATATATTGTCAGTGATGTTGGTGAAAGAGTGGGGAAATCTCGAGAAATGGGATATAGAGAAAATCGAGGGAATGATCGGGAGAGAAACGATAAAACAATGGATTACCGAAAAAACGGTTGAAATGCTGCCTGTCGCTTCGATCCTGAATAAGCCGGTTCGAGAATTGACTGCCAATTTCTCGGACACCATTGTGGAAAAGGGCGTTCCGATTTTTGTGGAAAAAGGTGCCGAGTACGTAATCAATCATTTCCAGCCGCTATTCCAAAAACTGCATTTGGACGATATCGTGGAAGAACAGGTTTCGTCCTTTTCTGTGTCCCGTCTTGAGGAAATGGTCGTTTCCATCACTAAGAAGGAATTGTCGATGATCACATACCTTGGGGCCTTGCTTGGTGGAATCATCGGTTTATTTCAAGGTTTCGCAACTGTTTTAATAGGATGACGTGTAATTCTCAATCGGATTTGTTATAGTGGAAAAGGTGTAGGAATACAATGATTACCGGGAGGGGAAATAAATGAGTAACGTATATGATGCAGCGTATGAAATGGAAAAGGCGATTAGGGCAAGCAATGAATATGCCGATTTGCAACGCTTATATGATCTTGTGAATTCGGATGAAGCAACAAAAGGAATGTTTGAAAACTTCCGTAATCTGCAGATGTCATTGCAGCAAAAGCAAATGATGGGACAGGAGATTGCACCGGAAGAGGTTGAGCAAGCACAAAAGACGGTACAGCTTGTCCAACAAAACCCAACCATTTCACAATTGATGGAAGCTGAACAACGGATGAGCATGGTCATCGCAGACCTCAATAAAATTATCATGAAGCCGCTTGAAGATTTATATGGCTTGCCAGAACAACAGCAATAAGCAGTTGGAGACTCCCTTCTTTAATGGTTGGGGGTTTTTTTGTTCCCTGAAAGCACAAGTGCAAGGGTCGTGAACCACTATTTGTTCTATTCTCGAAATTTTAGTCATAAATTTTGAAAGAGGATACAACAGATGGGAGAGATCAGCATGGTATATCGACTACTTGCGGTCAATATCGACGGGACATTGCTCCAGTCGAATGGCCGTTTAAATAAATCGACTAAAGAAGCAATAGATTATGTTCACCAAAAAGGTGTCCATGTTGCACTTGTGACGTCAAGAAACTATCACTCAGCAAAAAAAGTGGCCAAAGCCCTAAAAATAAATCCGATGATCGTTGCTCAGCAAGGAGCCTTTGTCGGAGCTTCCATGGAAAAGCCGATAATGGTAAAAAGAATATCAGAAGAACTGACTGCAGAGCTCGTGCAAATGCTTGAAAAGACCACGTGCCAAATATTGCTCATTCATGAAAAATACTCGCTGGGCAATCGGGTGAACCTCCCGGAGAATTTGCTTGGTAAATCGGTTATGTATTTGAATGACCAAAATATTTATGCTCAAAATTATGTGGATGATATCAGTGAAGAGCTTATTGATCAGCCGATGGCCCCGACGAAGATGGACATTATATTTCCAGAAAAAAATGCTCGAAATGATATGTTGAAATTGATAAAGGAAATGTTCCCTGAGGTGGATGCAGTCTTACACCCAGGACATAAACTGACAATCGTTCCGAAGGGTGTATCTAAATGGAGTGGTGTATTGTATTTAGCGGACCATTTAAAGGTGAAAAGAACGGAGATCGTCTCGATTGGCGATGGATTGGATGATATGGATATGATTGCCGGTTCTGGTCTGGGAGTTGCCATGGGCAATGCGGATGAGGAAGTACGGAAAGTGGCAAAATGGGTGACGCGCTCCAATGATCAAGATGGTGTTGCCTATATGCTTAGGGAGTTTTTCCGGAAACAGCATCCGATCGAATTTTTACAAAAAATGAATATGCTTAAGTGAATGGCGGGGCTCCTTCTGTTGAAGGGGCCCCATTCAGATAACGCGACTTGCGAGGTCTGTCATCTTTCATAAATAATTATAAGTTTCTTTCCATAAACTAAAGGAAAATCAGTAATGGAAAGGAAGAATTCAATGGGTGTAATCAATGCAAAAGAAGTGCAGGTCGGTGACGAGGTGTTTGTGATTTATAATAACCCCCATGTCCCTACAGTTTCGAATATCAGGGCAGCAGAAATTGTTCCGCACCCCAAAGATCCCAATGCAGTTGCCTTGTTCCTGAACGATACATTTCATACGATCGAGGATGATGATGCTTTGTTCACTTCGGAAGCCTCAGCGGAAAAAGCATACAGTGATTATATGGATAACCAAATGACTTAAAGAGACGTTCACTTCGAATGAACTGAAGAAAGCCCTCGCTATTAAAGAGCGGGGGCTCTTTTTAATTTTATTCACGAGTGTTTGCTACAAACTCACGAGTAACGCTCGAATTCACGAGTATTTCCACTAAACTCCGAGTAAATGTAGCAAACTCACGAGTAAAAGCTTAAAATTCACGAGTATTTACACCAAATTCACGAGTAAAAGCTCGGAACTCACGAGTAAAAGCTTAAAATTCACGAGTATTTACACCAAATTCACGAGTAAAAGCTTAAAACTCACGAGTATTTACTGCAAACTCACGAGTAACGCTCCGAATTCACGAATTAAAGCTCCGAATTACCGAGTGACGCTAGAATTTTATGAGTAAAAAGCTTAAAACTCACGATTATTTGCTCCAAACTTACGTGTAAACGCACCAAAACTGTAATTTTTCGTCCTAAATAAAAAAACAGCCACTTCCATTACAAGAAAAACAGAGTGACAGTTTCTTAATCTCAGTTTTTGGATTGTATGAATAGTTTCATTGCGTGAATTTGGCCTATATGATTGGTTTCGTGCAAGACTACAAAATTAATGAATTCTCCCACTGTTTCCATTCCGTTGAAAGGCTGTGCTGTTTTTTCTGCCAATCGTTCTTCCGGAATTTCAAGAAGTCGATCAAGTTGTTCATGCAACTGTTGCTTTAATACTTCAACGGTAGGTACATCTCCGGTCCAGTTGGCTGGTTTTGAACCATATCCGAATAGCTGGCTGTAACTCTCTGGCAAATTACTGCTGGAGTTCAATAAAAACTTTTCCGCTGCAGTAAGGACATGTCCAATGTGCCAATGGATTGTATTATTAAAACCTTCAGGCTGCACATCCATGAACTCTGGATTGATTCCCTCAATTTCTTTTAAAAGATTGGTGCGCATGGCTGTCAGTTGATTTTTAACATAATTCATTTTACATTCCCCTTTCAATCCTGTTTTTTTCTAAACGCTATCCCATGAAATTATAGCAAGGATAATTCAGTATTATCAAATTTTAGCTAGGTCTTTTCAAAAGGGGAAGGCTTATCAATTTACAATTAAATTCATTTTAAGGGTTGTAATTGTCAGATAATTTATTATAATTAAAATAATGTTAGATAAACTTACATAACTATGTAAAGTTAAGGGCCGGAATGTTGGGTCGGATAATGGTAATTGACTGAAACGGCGCATTGAAAGAGTTGCAGCCGAACTAAAGGGGTAGGTATTTTAACGGCATAGTTTGGCAAAAGGAGAGAGGGTATGCGTTTAACAGCAAGGGAACAGGAAAAGTTAATGATTGTAGTGGCGGCTGATTTGGCAAGAAGGCGAAAAGATCGCGGCTTGAAGTTGAACTATCCGGAATCCATTGCCTTGATTACCTACGAAATAGTCGAAGGGGCCAGGGATGGTAAATCAGTATCGGAACTGATGCAATTTGGCAGGACGATTCTTTCAATTGAAGATGTTATGGATGGGATTCCTGACATTATTCACGATATTCAAGTTGAGGCAACGTTTCCGGATGGTACAAAGCTTGTGACTGTTCATAATCCGATTCAGTAAGGAGGAAGAGGCCATGATACCAGGTGAATATATCTTGAAAAAAGAACCGATCGTATGTAACGAGGGAAAGATTTCAACGGTCCTAACAGTCATCAACAGGGGAGACCGCCCGATACAGATTGGCTCACACTTTCACTTTTATGAAGTGAATCTTGGACTGGAGTTCATTCGTGAGGATGCTTTTGGGAAAAGGCTGAACATTCCTGCTGGTACAGCTGTCCGTTTTGAGCCGGGCGATGCGAAGGAAATCGAACTGGTCCCATTCAGCGGCAAGAGGGAAGTTTATGGATTGAGCAATAAAACGAATGGTCCGCTTGATAAGGAGTGAAAATATGAGCCATGAAATGTCACGTAAGCAATATGCCGACATGTTTGGTCCGACAACAGGGGATTTAATTAGATTGGCAGATACTGAGCTTTTCATAGAAGTGGAAAAGGATTTTACAAAGTACGGGGATGAAGTGAAGTTTGGCGGGGGTAAAGTGATCCGTGATGGTATGGGGCAACATCCAACCGCTTCAAGAGATGAGGTGATGGATCTTGTTTTCACCAACGCGATAATCATCGATTATACAGGCATCTATAAAGCGGACATTGGCGTGAAGGATGGAAATATTGCAACTATAGGAAAAGCGGGAAATCCCCTATTGATGGATGGGGTGACAATGGTGATAGGAGCAGCTACTGAAATAATTGCGGCTGAAGGAAAAATCGTTACAGCTGGTGGTATTGATGCCCACATCCATTTCATTGCCCCGCAGCAAATCGAGACTTCACTGTCAAGCGGGATCACGACAATGATCGGTGGGGGAACCGGACCTGCAACGGGAACGAACGCCACGACGTGTACTCCGGGAGCTTGGAATATACATAAAATGCTCGAAGCAGCAGATCATTTCCCTATGAATCTCGGTTTTTTGGGTAAAGGTAATTCCTCCGCCAAAGAACCGCTTGCTGAGCAAATAGAGGCTGGTGCGATCGGGCTGAAGCTACATGAAGATTGGGGCACGACGGCAGCAGCGATCGATACAAGTTTAATGGTGGCTGACGAATACGATGTTCAAGTGGCGATTCATTCCGACACGCTTAATGAAGGTGGTTTCGTCGAGGATACAATCAGAGCGATCGACGGCCGTGTCATTCATACATATCATACCGAAGGAGCGGGTGGGGGGCATGCCCCTGATATCATCAAGGCGGCTGGTTATCAGAATATTCTCCCGTCCTCGACGAACCCTACCCGTCCATATACCATCAATACGTTGGTAGAGCATTTGGATATGCTGATGGTATGCCACCATTTGGATCCATCCGTACCTGAAGATATCGCTTTTGCCGATTCCAGGATAAGAAAAGAGACTATCGCAGCTGAAGACATTCTTCATGACCTGGGCGTCTTTAGCATGATCAGCTCCGATTCCCAAGCGATGGGGCGGGTAGGGGAAGTTATTCTACGAACATGGCAGACGGCCGATAAGATGAAAAAGCAGCGTGGCAAAATGCTGGAGGATACAGGGGAAGGGGACAATTTCCGCGTTAAGCGTTATATTGCCAAATATACGATAAATCCTGCAATTACACATGGGATTTCTGATGTCGTCGGATCTGTGGAAGAAGGGAAATTCGCAGACTTGGTGCTATGGGATCCTGCCTTTTTCGGGGTTAAACCGGACATGATTCTAAAAGGGGGCATGATAGCGCACAGTATGATGGGCGACCCGAATGCTTCTATTCCAACACCTCAACCCGTGCTATACCGCCCGATGTTTGCAAGTTTTGGACAGGCCGTTGCGAGTACTTCGATTACGTTCCTATCAAAAGCGTCATATGAAGCGGGAATTCATGATGACCTGGGTTTGAAAAAAATAGTGAAGACCGTCTCGAATATTCGCAATCTTACAAAAAAAGATATGAGGTTAAACGGGGAGACCCCCCTCATAGAAGTTGATCCGCAAACATATGAAGTGACAGTGGATGGTGATTTAATTACGTGTGAGCCAGCGGAAATCCTGCCGATGGCGCAACGATACTTTTTATTCTGAGGTGATGACATGATAGTTGAAGAAGTATTGGGAAATATAGAGTTTATTGAAAAAAAAGCGAAACATATGGAAAAGGTTTATCTGGAAAGCGATGCATTAAGAAAACGGATACTAAGGGTTAAAACGGATCATGGAAATGAAATTGGGATACGCCTTAAAGAAAACAAGGATTTGATGGATGGTGACATCCTTTATATGGATGAAAATAATATGATCGTTATCCATACGATAGATGACGATATTTTGACGATCTTGCCTACAACTCTAGGGCAGATGGGCGATATAGCGCATCAATTGGGAAATCGCCACTTACCTGCCCAATTTGTTGGAGATGAAATGCTTGTTCAATATGATTACCTGGTGGAAGAGCTTTTAATGGAACTTGATATACCGTTTCGACGTGAAAAGAGAAAGGTCAAGCAGGCATTCCGTCATATCGGCCATTCACATGATTGAACGTTTGTTTCCGTTGATCCAGCTTTGTGATTCCAATTTTCCTTCTGGGTCGTTCTCCCATTCATTCGGAATGGAGACCTACATTCAAGAAGGGAAGGTCCATGATGCAGCTTCTTTAAAGGCGTTTTTGAAGGTATATATTTCTAAATCTTTAACCTATACAGATGGACTGGGGTGCCGGCTTGCATATGAATTCGTAAGTAGTCATAGGGCTGAAGGTATATGGTATCTGGATGAGTTGCTTTATGCCGCATGTTCCCCCCGGGAATCCAGGGAAGCCTCGAAAAGAATTGGACAGCAGATGGCTAAACTATGCTCGAACTTATACCCATCCGAAGAATTATTGGCATACTTGAAGAAAATCCAAGGAAAGCAATGCTATGGTCATCCGGCCATTGTATTTGCGCTTGTGTGTACCGAACTGAACCTTACCGTAGAAATGGCCATTTATGCCTGTTTGTATGCAGCCGTGTCCTCGCTTATCCAAAATGCAGTAAGAGGAATCCCTTTGGGGCAGACAACTGGACAATCCTTGTTATTGTGGTCACATGAGGTCATCCAGACAGCCGTTGCATTCATTAAAGCACTTCCGGAGGATGAACTCGGACGGACACTGCCGGGATTGGAAATCGCCCAAATGAGGCATGAGAATTTACATGTAAGACTATTTATGAGTTAACCAGAAAAGAGGTGACAGGTTTGCCTCATAGAGGTAAATCGATAATAGATGAAACAAGTAGTCAAAATAGGTGTAGGCGGCCCAGTTGGTGCCGGAAAAACAATGCTTGTCGAGAAGTTGACACGGGTAATGGAAAATGACTTTAGCATGGCAGTTGTAACGAATGATATATATACAAAAGAAGATGCGCTGTTTTTAATGAAAAATGGTGTACTTCCTGAAAATCGGATCATTGGTGTGGAAACCGGCGGCTGTCCTCATACAGCGATACGTGAGGACGCCTCGATGAATTTCGCAGCCATTGATGAGTTGATGGAACTCCATCCGGAACTCGATTTGATTTTTGTGGAGAGCGGCGGTGATAATTTAGCGGCGACCTTCAGCCCTGAACTCGTCGACTTTTCAATCTATATCATTGATGTCGCACAAGGGGAGAAAATCCCCCGGAAAGGTGGCCAGGGAATGATTAAATCGGATTTATTCATCATTAATAAAACGGACTTGGCCCCTTATGTAGGAGCAAGCCTGGAAGTGATGGAGAGGGATACATTAACGACCCGAGGGGATAAACCTTTCTTTTTTACTAACTTAAAAGACGAAAAGGGTTTGACTGATGTCGTGAACTGGATAAAGTCAGAGGCGTTTCTAGTAGGTCTTGAGCAGTGAGTTGGACAGGCAGCATTCGCTTAAAGGCGGAACTGAAAAATGCTCGAACGATAGTGAGTGATACTTATTATGACGGGGCATTCAAATTGTCCCGTCCTGTGTTTTTTGATGAACTTTCACCTACCTATTTTCTCATTCATGTTGGAGGCGGCTATGTAGGTGGTGACAAGTACCATCAGCTTTTTTGTTTGGAAGAAGGGGCTACAATAACATTGACGACGCAGTCTGCGACAAAGATATACAAAACGATGGATGAGCCGGCAGTGCAGAAAACCGAGTTAGTTTTAAAAAAGGAAAGTTTCCTTACCTATGTGCAGGACCCTGTAATTGCCTATGAATCTGCTCGATATATTCAGGATACGACTATACATATGGAAAGCGGAGCGGGATTGTTGATGACTGATATATTTACACCAGGATGGTCAGAGAGTAGGGGGGCATTCACATATGATTGGATCCGCTCCAAAATGAACGTGTTTCAAGATGGTAAAAGGCTGTTGATGGACCACTTGTTTCTGAATCCTTCAGATGAGATGGACTCTGTACTTTTATTGGAAGGATATAGTCATTTTGGCTCGCTATTATTGATAAATAAAGAGGTGGATGTGGAATTCATTACCGAACTCGATGAAATGCTTTCCCCGTTAGGAAGCAATGTTAGAATAGGTTTTTCCCGGCTGCCAATACGGGGTTTGATGTTGCGGGTATTGGCAAATCAAACTCAACAGATAGAAAAGGCATTTTCAGTTTGTGAGGATCTCTTCCGAAGGAGGATCCTTCGGAAGGATCCAATTTTTTATCGTAAATATTAGTAAAGGGAAAGGCGATGTTTTATGGAAATGAGTTTATTGCTTGTTTTAGCGATTGGATTTGTATTAGGCATTAAGCATGCTCTGGAACCCGATCATATCATTGCTGTTTCTACGATTGCGAGCCAAAGCAAGAAAATATGGAAATCTTCACTTGCAGGCCTATTTTGGGGAATCGGGCATACACTTACTCTTTTGGTGTTCGGTGTCATCCTAATCCTTTTGAAAAACGAAATTCCGGAAGCTTGGACTATGTCATTGGAATTTCTTGTGGGAATCATGCTGGTATATTTAGGTATCACGACGATTTTTTCTTGGAAGCAAACGAAGCGGCATGACCATACAGGCCGGGCTACATATCTGAAATCGATGTTAGTGGGAATTGTCCACGGACTTGCAGGCAGTGCTGCAATGGTCCTTCTTACTTTAAGTACGATAGATGCAGCGTGGCAGGGGGCAATCTACATTATCATATTTGGTGTAGGTACTTGTATAGGTATGCTTCTGTTCACTACGATTTTAAGCATCCCCTTTGTCACAAGCTCTTCCTCCAAAAAAGTCAATCTCTTACTCATCCGATTGACAGGTGTGATAAGCACGCTTTTCGGAATATATTATATGTACAATCTAGGCATCAACGAGGAACTATTTTCTGTATGGTTTGGATGAATGCAGCACATATGACCAAGGGATAAAGGTTCAAAAACCCTCAAGTTATAAACTTGAGGGTTTTTTACTGTTAAAAAATCGACAAACAATCCTATTACTCTTTTGCTTGGACTAGTATAATGAGAAATATTGGATAATTAATCCATTGGGGTATAAGGAGATGACTTGTCATGAAAAGGAAACCGCTCCTGGTTGGCCTTTGCTTATTATCAATAACGTTGGCTTCAGGTTGCACGACAAAGCAAGAACATATTTCCGTTCAAAAATATGAAGGTAAACACTATAAATTCGAAGCATATAAAAAAAAGATAGAAATGGGGAAAACAGAAAAAACAAAAGAAATAGTAAAGAATGCGGCTTGGGAAGAATTCGCGTTGGAGAAGGATCATTCTAAGGCGGACTTCATCTTTTATTTTAATGATGAGAAAAATGAAGGTGGAATTTCCGTATATTATGCTTGGGTAAATACTGATGAAAATATTGTAGAATTGACGAAGGATGAACATAGCCAGTATGTACAGTTAAATAGAAAGGATTCTGAAATTATATTAAGACTACTACTGAATTGATGTATAGAGAAGATTCTTTTTAAGGGGTGGTCGCAAATTCCATTGAAAATTAATGTTTGACAACAAAAAGGAGAAAGAAACCGGACTTCCATATTAGTCCGGTTTCTTTCATTCTGCTCAGGCTGAATCAGTCTTCTTTTTCGTTGTCCTCAATAGTGGCATGGTGCAACAACGGAAAGAGCCACCGGACTTGATGATTTCGCTTATATCGACTTCAATGACTTCATATCCGCGTTCACGAAGCTGACTATTTACCTGTTTATTACAGGGTAGACTGAATAATTTTTTATTCCCAATCGAAAGCACGTTGGTTCCTAAAGTGAATTGTTCTTCTTTCGTCACTTCAATCATGTCATAACGTGAAGCTAATATATCCATCTCTTTTTTTGTAAAGGACTCTGGAAAAATAAGCGCCTCTGTCGGTGATATGATATTGAAAACACAGTCTAAATGAAGGAATGTTTCAATGAAAGGAACCGCTATGACCTCGTATTCCGGTAATAAGGATTGAAGATGCTTGACGGATGTTTCATCCGTTCTTTCACTGATTCCAATATAGATGGTTTTTCCGTCAATAAGGACATCCCCGCCCTCAATATGATTTTTGAGGAGGTTGAAATATGAAATACCATTCGTTTCGAGCCAGGATTTCAATATTTGTTCTTCACCCTGCCTGATACCTGTTGCCAACTCAGCTACGTAAACGGTTTCGCCAAGAGTGAAACCGATATCCCTCGTAAAGACTTGTTCCGGATATGTAGATTGAGGCGGAAGTTTTATGACTTCAATCCCTTCATGTTCTAGAGCGTTTGTAAATTGTGCGTGCTGCTCCAAGGCAAGTGCCTGATCGATATTTTCTTCTTGAAACTCTTTTTGGGTTTCGTTAATGATCTCCCGGATCTCCATATGACGAGGTTCACAGACGATCACCCGTGATAGCTTTGAATATTCACTCGCACAATAAGCTTCTAGTTCTTCGTTTATTTTGTTTACCATAAATGAGCTCCCTCTAAATATAATTGTATCTTTACTATTTCCTCTTTTTTCTAGAAAGAAACATAAAAATTAAGTCGTGGCTCTTTAATCTTCTTTAGAGTAGATTGCTTTTTATACTGGAATAATTCTGACTGATAATTCTGAAAAATAATTTTCGGCATTTCTGTAAATGTAATTGAATAATGAAAATGTGTGAGTTACAATAGCAAAAAGGAAAGCGCTTTCCCAAAATATATGAGGAGTGTGAATGATGGGAAATATTCGTTGGGGAATCATGAGTGCTGCCAATATAGCCTTCGATGAATTTTTACCGTCCATAAGCCGTTCAAACCGTGCAGAGTTAGTAGCCGTAGCATCGAAAAGCTTAGAAAAGGCTAAGCGATTCAATTCGTCCTATATTTATGAAAAGTATGAACATCTTATTGAAGATTCATCTATTGACGCAGTCTATATCCCTTTACCTAACTCTCTTCATGCAGAATGGGCGGTGAAGGCCATGAAAAAGGGAAAACATGTTCTTCTTGAAAAACCAGCAGCTTTAACGGAAGCCGATATGCACGCTGTTAAAACAGCAGCCCGAGAAAATGATGTTGTCTTCATGGAAGCCTTCATGTATCAGTTTCATTGTCAGCATAAACGAGTTAAGGAATTACTTGAATCCGACAAGATCGGGGAATACAACCATGTTAAAGCACATTTTTCCTGGATGCTTGAAGACTCTGGGGATATTCGTTTGAAACCGGAACTAGGGGGAGGGGCCATGAGAGATGTCGGATGTTATGGCTTGCATGCAGTTACGCAAATCGTTGGCTTTAAACCTGTTCAAATCACAATGAGCGGCAAAATGAATCAAGGCAATGGTGTTGACATGACATCGACCTGTTTATTGTTGGATGCTCAGAAAAGGACTGCTGAAGTTACAGCTTCATTGGAACTTCCATTTATTAATCGTTATGAAATCTTTGGCCCTAAAGGATCCATTACAGTCGATTCTGCATTTCGACCCGACGTATCGAATGATGAACACGGAAAAATAACAGTAAAAGATGATAATGGTAATGTAATCCTTTTTGAGAGATATAAAGATGATCAATATTTAAATCAGATTGAACATTTCCATGACTGTATTTTAGAAGGGGAGAACCCTGATTATAATGTCGATCATTCGATTCAAATGGCCCGTTATCTTGAAAAAAGTTACCAATCATTGAACAGAAAGTCCGTGCTGACGGAAGTTAACTAAAAGGAGAAAAAATAATATGTCAAAAAAAATTCGAGCAGCTGTACTTGGACTTGGAAGACTTGGCTATTGGCATGCAGTGAATGTAGTTACAAGAATTAGAAACGCGGAACTTGCGGCAATATGTGATGTCGATATGGAGACGGCAAAGCGTGTTGCAACTGAATTGGAAGTGCCATTTTTCACGTCCGACCCAGAGGATATCCTTAAAGACGATACTATCGGAGTAATGATCATAGCTTCTCCTACAAGCACACATTTTGATTTGTTGAAAAAAGCGTCAGAAGCAGGCAAGTCCATATTTGTCGAAAAACCACTTACGATAGATTTAAGTGAAGCAAATGAAATTAAAAGAATAATAGAATATGACAATACCATTTGCCAGGTGGGATTCATGCGCAGGTTCGATCCCGCTTATGTTGCAGCGAAAAATAGGATCAATGCCGGTGATATCGGTGATCCGATTTACTTCCGCGGTATTTCCCGTGATCCACATTCACCCCATGAAGCGTTTATCCAACATAGCGGCGGTATGTTTGTCGATGTATCCATTCATGATTTTGATATTGCCCGGTACTTAATGAATTCCGAAGTGACTTCAGTTCATGCTCATGGAAGAATCCTAAAATACCCATTCATGGAAAAATACCAAGATGTTGATCAATCTCTTACCTATTTGGAGTTTTCATCTGGGGCTGCAGGAGATGCAGAGGCAAGTCGTAATGCCCATTATGGCTACGATATCCGTGGAGAGGTCATTGGGACGGAGGGGTCGATCTTTATAGGGAATCTTCGAAATCATGATATACAGATTTTAACGAAATCGGGTAACCTGCATGATATTTTACCCGATTTTCCAACTCGTTTTACCGATGCCTACCATTTGGAACTCGCGAGTTTTTTCCAGGTAGTTGAGGGTAGAGGAATACCAAGTGTAACAGTGGACGATGGCATAAAGGCACTTGAAATAGCATTTGCAGCACGTGAATCCTATCAAACGGGAAAAAAGGTTGAGCTTAATTCATTATATCTGTGGTAATAATTCAGAAAATACGAAATATTAAATAAATATATTGAAAAGTAAATATAAAAAAAATATACTCTAGTTAGGAAAGCGCTTTCTTAAATGGTAAATGACGAAAAGAGGTTTGCCCATGATTAATCATTCAGGAAATCTCCTTGAAATGAAAGGGATTAAAAAAAGTTTTGGTCAAAACCATGTTTTAAAAGGAATTGATTTAGATGTAATGGCGGGTGAAGTTCATGTATTACTAGGGGAAAATGGTGCAGGCAAATCCACACTCATAAAAATTTTAACGGGAGCATACGAAAAAGATTCCGGAGAAATTTTTTGGGAAGGTAATTCTGTCCAACTTGATACACCTCTTGATGCTATGAATCTAGGGATTGCGACTATTTATCAAGAATTGAATGTCATTCCTGAATTAAAGGTATATGAAAATATATTCCTCGGAAGGGAATTGAAGCGTGGCGGAAAATTCTCATTACTTAATCAAAAGGAAATGCGTCAGGAAGCAAAACGCTGTTTGGAAATGCTTGGTCAAAGCCCTGAACTTGCAGATAAGCAATTGGGGGAGCTAGGAATCGGGCAGCAACAACTTGTGGAAATTGCGAAAGCGCTTACCCTTGATGTGAAATTAATTATTATGGACGAGCCGACGTCCAGCCTTAGCGGAACTGAAGTAGAGCAGTTATATCGATGTGTAGAACAACTTACTCAAAAGGGCATAGCGATTTTATTCATTTCCCATCGGTTGGATGAAATCAGGCAAATGGGTGATAGGCTTACCATCCTTCGAGACGGATTTAAAATTGAAACGCTGCCGGTCAAGACAACGGAAACCGATCATTGGATCGAATTGATGGTCGGCCGGGCGCTGGATGAAAAATATCCTAAGCAATCGTTTACGCTTGGCAGTGAAGGGTTCAAGGTCGAAAACATAGTAGTGGCGGGAACCAAAGAACCTGTAAGCTTTTCAATCCGACACGGTGAGATCGTCGGAATCTCCGGACTCGTCGGAGCTGGACGGACAGAATTGGCAAGAGCCATTTTCAGTGCAGATGACAGGGGAAAAGGTAAGGTCTACATACATGGGGAGGAGGTTCGGATCAAATCACCCAGGGATGCAATTGATGCAGGCATTGCTTTTATTACGGAGGATAGGAAAAGCGAAGGTCTCTTATTGGATCAACCGCTTGATTTCAATATTGCCATGGCAAATATGAATAAATTCACGAATAAATTCAGACTCATTGATTTGAAAGGTCTGCGTGAAGAAGCAAACAATTATATTAGGGAATTGAAGGTACGACCAAATAATATTGATCTTCATGCCAGAAATCTAAGCGGGGGTAATCAGCAAAAAGTCGTTATTGCCAAGTGGTTATGCACACAGGCAAAGGTTTATATCTTTGATGAACCTACAAGAGGGATTGATGTTGGTGCAAAAGTTGAAGTCTATCGCTTAATGAATCAGTTGGTTGAAGGCGGTGCCATTGTCTTGATGATTTCTTCGGACCTCCCGGAAATACTTGGTATATGCGATAGGGTCTTAGTGATGAGTGAGGGGAAAATGACCGCTGACCTGGAGATAGGAGAAGCCTCTCAAGAACGGATCATGAAAGCGGCAACAGGGGGATGAAATTATGAATGAAGCAGTCATACAAAAACCAGAGAATGATTTACCAAAACAAAGTAGAACCATTAAGACTTACGTAAGTAAGTTCGGGCCATTAATCGGTCTTATCCTTTTAACGACGGTACTGACATTCTTGTCGGACAAGTTCATGACATTGAACAATATCATGAATATAGCCCGTCAGTCCTCCATAAATGCCATACTTGCAATCGGTATGCTTCTTCCGATTTTAACAGCCGGCATCGATTTATCTGTAGGTTCCATTCTTGCGGTCTCCATCATGGTTATGGGAATCGTTTCAGTCACGATGGGATTCAGTCCGATCTTGGGCCTACTTGCCTGCCTGGTCGTAGGAGCTGGATTCGGTTTACTCAATGGTCTGCTATTAACGAAATTACGTTTGCCGCATCCGTTCATTTCGACACTGGGGACGATGAACATTGCACGTGGAATCGCGTTGATCATCACGGCTGCAGCCCCGATTGCCGGTTTTCCATATTTGATCCAATTTTTGGGGCGTGAATTTGTAGGTCCCATTCCAGTTAGCTTCCTGTTAGTAATAGTGGTATATATCATCTTTCATATATTCCTGACAAGGACCCAGACAGGGCGTTATATATATGCGATCGGTGGTAATAAAGAAGCGGCCCGTCTCTCGGGTATCAATGTTGATCGTGTATTGATCATAGTATATACGATCAGTGGTTTAATGGCAGGTCTTGCAGGGCTTGTAATGGTCGGACGCGTCAATTCCGCTTTCCCTCTCGCAGGCCAATCATATGAACTTGATGCAATAGCGGCAGTCATCATTGGAGGAGCAAGCTTCATGGGAGGTGTCGGAACTGTTTGGGGTACATTGATAGGTGCAATGATCATAGCTGTGCTCCGAAATGGATTAAACCTCCTGAACGTTCCTGCCGATTTCCAAATGGCAGTAATCGGTTTCGTCATCATCGCAGCCGTGTTTGTAGACGTACTCCGACAACGAAAAGGAAAAAAAAGGTGATCGATCGTTAATTCATTTCAAATATGAAACTTGGAGGTAACAGGATGAATGGGAAACTAAAATGGTTTGGAGCGGCATTAGTGATATCGTGTATGGCGTTAGTGACTGGCTGCGGTGATGGGGATAAAAAAGCGGGCGGCAGTGAAGAGGAAAGTGTCGCAGTCGTTTTAAAAACCTTATCAAGCCCTTATTGGAAATATGTTGAGGCAGGAGCCAAAGCTGCTGGTAAGGACCTTGGAATTACGGTATCGGTGGTAGGTCCTTCTGCGGAGTCGGAAGTGATCCAGCAGGTTAATATGCTTGAGGATCAAATAAACCAGTCACCTGGCGCCATCGTCGTCGCACCTTCGCAACCGGATACGGTCGTTCCGGTGTTAGAAACCGCAGCGCAGAATGTACCTGTGATACTTATAGATTCAGATGCTGATTTTGAAGGGAAAACGACCTTTATCGGTACAGAAAACAAAACTGCAGGTCTGGAAGGCGGGAAATTGTTGGCTTCTACGCTTCAGAAGGGAGATGAAGTGGTCTTGATTTCGGGAGCACTTGGCAATCCGGCTACGGATGCGCGGATAAAAGGTGCAAAAGAAGCCCTTGAAGAGGCAGGTCTGGAAGTTGTTGCAGAACAACCTGGTGATAGTGATAAAACGAAAGCGATGTCAGTAATGGAAAATATTCTGCAAAAAAATGGAGATGTAAAGGGAGTTTTTGCAGCAAATGATGATATGGCATTGGGGGTTTTACGCGCCGTTGAAGCTAAAGGACTGGATATTAAAGTCATTGGCACTGATGGAACCGAAGAAGCGGTTGAATCCATTTTGGAAGGAAAACTAGCTGGCACCATAGCCCAGAGTCCATATAACATGGGTTATCAAGGTGTTGAAAATGCCTTGAAAGCTATAAATGGGGATAAGGTCGATAAGCGGTTAGATAGCGGAATTGACATCATAACAATAAAAAATGCGGAAGAAAAATTGGAATTCTTAAAGAGTATTTCAAAATAAGGAAATCTATAGTACCTGTAAAATTCCTTCATGCTAAAATAAAGTAAAGGATAATTTGGAGGAGTTTTGAAAACACATGAAGCAGCCTACGATTTATGATGTAGCAGAAAAAGCCGGCGTTTCAATTGCCACGGTATCGAAGGTGGTAAATAATACTGGCCGAATTAGCGATAAAACGAGAAGTAAGGTAACGGAAATCATGCAAGAACTTGAATATCACCCAAGCACCGTTGCAGCTGCGCTGACAGGTAAGAGAACATTCACTATCGGAGTGCTTGTCCCTGATATTTCAAATCCCTTTTTTGCTGAGGTTGCCAGGGCATTGGAAAACCATGCTCGTGAAATCGGGTATGCCATTATTTTATGCAGTACGGATTATCAACTGGAAAGGGAACATGACTATTTAGAGCTTCTTATTAAAAAACAGGTGGATGGAATCATAATCGCCACTGAACCGAAGGATCGAAAGATTTTCAAGAAGCTTCATATCAGGAATATTCCACTTTTGATGTTTTCGGTGGACCACCCCTCTTTCGTCGAAACCAATGTTGTCACCACGGATGATGTTCGGGGCGGATATCTTGCCGGACGGTATTTATTGGCTAATGGGCATCGGCATGTTGCAGTGATTGCCGAATTAAACAGGGCGAGCGGTTGCTTGCGTTTAGAGGGATTTAAACAGTCATTGCTCGATGAGGGGATCAGTTTAAATGAAGAACATGTAATTCACTCTAAATCGAAAATTGAAGAAGCAAGAAAGGCCGCCAAGGAAATTTTGCGGTTAGAAGATAGACCCACTGCTATATTCGCTGCAACCGATTTAATAGCAGCAATTTTCATGAATGAAGCCCGAAAGGAAAATGTATTCATTCCGAATGAAATATCGGTTATTGGCTTTGATAATACCATACATGCAGAATTAGCTGATCCAGGTTTAACGACAATAGCTCAGCCAATTGATGAGTTGGCATGTTACGCAATTAACCAGCTTTTGATGTCGATTGAGCAACCGAACAGGTCTGGACATAGAATCATGCTTGCACCATTACTTATAGAACGTAATTCAGTAAGAGACTTAAACAAAATATAAAAAGTATATAGAAAGAAATATTCCACCGGTTATGACCCAGTGGATTTGCATTTAAAGTTAAGCGCTTAATCAGGAGGAGAGTCAATGACACTGACAGTTGGAATTATTGGTGCTGGACGCATTGGTAGATTACATGTAGATAATTTGAAGGGACTTCAGCAAATCCGGATTAAAGGCGTTTCTGATGTTGCAGCCAAACATTTAGAACCATGGGCGATGGAGAAACGAATCGAAGTGTTCACAATAGATTACCATGAATTGCTGAATGATCCTGAGATCCAAGCAGTATTCATATGTTCGCCTACTAATACACATGCAGCAATCATTAAAGAAGCGGCAGAAGCCGGAAAGCATATTTTCTGTGAAAAGCCTGTCAGCTTCTCGGTCGAAGAAACGGAAGAAGCACTCAATGCAGTAAAAAAGGCGGGCGTAAAGCTTCAAGTGGGTTTTAATCGTCGCTTTGATCCAAGTTTTCGAAAGGTTAGTAAACTTGTTCAAGAAGGTGAAATCGGATTACCACATATCCTGCGAATCACTTCCCGTGATCCTCAACCGCCAAGTGCGGATTACATTAAGGATTCAGGCGGTTTATTCATGGATATGACCATCCATGACTTTGATATGGCCCGGTACGTAATGGGAAGTGAAGTTGTCGAGGTATTCGCATATGGAGCTGTACTTGTGGATTCAGCCATCGGTGAAGCAGGCGATATTGACACCGCGGTCATTACGATGAAATTTGCAAATGGCGCACTTGGTGTCATCGATAACAGTCGTCGTGCAGTCTATGGATATGATCAGCGCCTTGAGATATTCGGGGATAAGGGCTCTGCGCAAGTTAATAACAACAGGGCAACAACTGTTGAAATCTCTACAAATGATCACGTGAAGAAAGAAAAGCCGCTACACTTTTTCCTTGAACGGTATTCCCAGGCATATATGGATGAAGTGACGGAGTTTGCCTCGGCATGCCTGGAGAACCATGAGGTGAGTTGTAATGGATTTGACGGTTTACAAGCTGAGCGGATTGCTAGGGCCGCGAAACGGTCGCTAGAAACAAGGATGCCAGTAAGTTTAAAGCAGGCTGAACAACCTGGAACACATGTTATTCGCTGAAAGTGAAATCAGCATTATTATCACCTATTGAAGATCAAGGACAGTTCCATCTAGAACAATTGAATGAGAGAAGGGGATACAATTCGGTAGTGTTCTTACTAACCGCATAAGGAGTAAATGATATGAAATTTTCAATATGCAGCTGGATTTTTGGAGATATGCCTATAGATAAGATCATGCGATTCGTGTCAGGAACAGGATATGATGCAATAGAAATACGGGCAGCCGTGAACGACTATGACTGGAAAGACATTTTACATCTGTCCAAAGAATTGTCCTTGGAAATTGGAGGGTTGACAGGCGATTCAGCCTGGCCCAATCAAGCACATGACTTGGCTAATGCCCATATTGAAAATCGTCGCAAAGCCATAGAATATTTTAAAAGGCAGATGGAGGCAGTGAAGGCGGTAGAGGGGAAATATCTTGTTGTGTGTCCTTCCGCTGTAGGAAAGACTTCACCAATGGGATTAAATGGTGATGACTGGAAATGGGCAGTTGATTCAGTTCAGGAATTAGTGGGAAAGGCATGTGAATTAAATATCACACTTGTTATTGAACCATTGAATAGGTACGAAAGTTGCCTAGTGAACAGTGGGGAAGATGCCTTGCGATTCGTACAGGAAGTGGGAAGTCCAAAGGTAAGGATGCTATTGGATTCATATCATATGAATATTGAAGAAGTAGATTTGGAAACCCCATTCCTGAAAACAAAAGAATATCTTGAAATCGTCCATGTAGCGGATAGCAATAGACAAGCCCTGGGGAGGGGACATATTGATTTTGGGAAAATCACATCCGGTATTAACCGATCTGGGTTCAATGGACATATTGTAGTGGAATGCATGGCACCGGGCGCTGATCCTTTTCAAGCAAGTAAAGGTTATCCCGCAATCGATTTAATTTATACCTATGCAGAAGAATCCTTACTCTATTTAAAAGAGCTTTCCATGGATCGAAGGTAAAGTCATTACAGGAAGTAGATTTTGTTTTTTTTAGATAAGGACTAATGATGGTTTAAATTTCTAAGTCCGATGGACGAATGGATAATCGTAAAACGGAACATTGACGAGCTTCCGCATTCTAAGAAATCAGGCAAATAGAATATCAAAAAAAGGGATCTGGTTTAGATCCTTTTTTTATTTGAAATATCTTCAAGATAACCCCAAATTCAAAATAATCATAAAAGGTACCTAGGGAAAAAGGATTATTTTTTTTCTGGTCGAATATATAATGAGCATGCTTTTAATATAAGGGGGAGATTGTAATGATGGATACTCCATTGATCATGACTCAAATCATTGAGAGAGCTGAAAAATATTTTCCAAAGAAAGAGGTAGTTTCGCGTACGGATGGTGGCATTCACACATTTACATATGCTGAGATTGCTGAGCGTACAAGAAGGCTGACCAGTAATCTTGAAAAATTCGGTATTCAAACAGGTGACCGTATTGGAACGCTTGCCTGGAACCATCATCGGCATTTAGAAGCTTATTTTGCGATTCCTTGTCAAGGTGCTGTCTTACATACAATCAATATGCGTTTGTCCCCTCAACATGTTTCTTATATCGTCAATAGTGCGGAGGATCGATTATTATTGATAGATCCGGATGTCATCCCCCTTTTGGAAGCAATTAAAGATGAGTTAACGACAGTGGAAGGGTATATCATTATGACGGATAAAGATGAGCTGCCTGAAACGACCCTTTCACCTATTTATCATTATGAAAAATTATTAGCCGAAGGAAATCCGAAACAGCCATTCATCCAAACCTTGGATGAAAATGCACCTGCCGGCATATGTTATACGTCCGCCACGACCGGGAACCCCAAAGGTGTGGTTTATTCGCATCGCGGAATTTTACTGCATGCGATTGCACTGGGGCTTGCCGATTCTACAGCAATAAGCGAGCGTGATGTGGCCCTTCCTGTCGTGCCGATGTTTCACGTGAATGCCTGGGGCATGCCTTTTGCCAGTGTCTGGTTTGGAACGAAGATGGTTTTACCAGGACCCTATTTCACCCCAAAGATTTTGGCGGAGCTTATAGAGACGGAGAAGGTTACTATCGCAGCAGGGGTTCCGACGATATGGCTGGGCTTATTGAAGGAGCTGGAAGAAGGCAGCCATGATACGAGCAGCATTCGTGCTGTTTTATGCGGAGGGTCGGCTGCTCCGAAAAGCATGATTAAAACCTTTGAACAAAAGTATGGGATACCATTCCTGCATGCATATGGAATGACTGAAACAAGCCCGCTCGTATTTGTATCGAAACCCAAAAGCTATCAGGAAGACCTCCCTGAAGAAGAACTTTATGAGTTGAAGGCCAAGCAGGGCCTTGTTTCGCCAATGATAGAAATTAAAGTGATCGGTCAGGATGGCGAAGTGAAGCCTGATGGGAAAGAAATGGGAGAATTGCTGATTAGGGGTCCTTGGATTGCCAATGAGTATTTTAAGGATGACCGGTCAGGGGATACGTTTAAAGATGGCTGGCTTTATACAGGGGATGTTGTCACGATTGATGAAGAAGGATTCGTGAAAATCGTCGACCGAACTAAAGATTTGATTAAAAGCGGCGGTGAATGGATTTCTTCCGTGGATATAGAGAATGCCTTAATGGCCCATGAAGGAATCTTTGAGGCGGCGGTAATTGCAGTGCCACACGAAAAGTGGCAGGAACGGCCGATCGCCTGTGTTGTCTTGAAGGAGGCATACAAGGGGCAAGTGTCCCAGGAAGACATCCTCGGATTTTTAAAACCGCAGTTTGCCAAATGGTGGCTGCCGGATGAAGTGGTCTTTTTGGATGAAATCCCGAAAACCGGTGTTGGGAAGTTTTTGAAAAGGGCATTACGTAATCAGCTTCAGGATAAATATATCAATAAATAATGGCATATTTGTTTAATTATAACTTTTCACCCTATTCTGATAATGGATGATAATTATATAATAGATTCATAGAACGAAAGAGGAGGAAATAAATTGAGTATTGAATCGACATCACCTGCAGGCACTGTTTTAGTCACATATTCGGACAGGACGGCCACTGTTGCAATGAACCGTCCAGAGGCAATGAACTCTCTAAATCCGAAAATGCTGCATGATTTCATTAATGCCCTGAAGGAAGTAAGCGAGAATGATGAAGTGGACGTCGTCATTTTAAAAGGGAATGGGAAAGCGTTTTCCGCTGGTGGTGACATTAAGATGATGCTCTCGCCTGGAAAAGAAAATGCTTTCGATGAGCTGATGGATGGAATCAGTGAATTGGTGACCACCCTATACTTCATGCCTAAATTGACCATCAGTGCCATTCATGGTGCAGCTGCAGGGCTAGGGTTGAGTATAGCTCTTGCAACGGATCACCTTATTGCCGATTCGGAAAGTAAGGTTGCGATGAATTTCATCGGGATTGGATTAATCCCTGATGGCGGCGGACACTTCTTCCTTGAACGCCGTCTTGGTGAAGTGGGTGCGAAAGAATTGATCTGGGAAGGTAAAGTGCTTACAGCGCTTGAAGCAAAAGAAAAGGGCCTCATTCATGAAGTGGCAGACGGAACCTTGGAACATGCGGTAGAGAAAAAAGTGCAATCTTGGCTGCAAAGCCCGGTGCAGGCCATGATTAAAACGAAAAAGATCCTTAGTGAAAAAAATCGCCCACTATTAATTAAGATGCTTGAGATTGAAAAAGCTGCTCAGATGAAAATGCGCCAAACAGCGGACCACCAAGAGGGAATAAAAGCGTTCGTGGAAAAAAGGAAACCGAACTTCATTGGAAAATGAATAAGAAAGGCCGTCACTTTCCAGTGACGGCCTCAGTTTGTAGACAAAAGGGGTTCGGAATTAAAAAATTCTGAATCCCTTTTGAAATTCCCTTTGAATTTTCGCCTGAAGTTTAGAGATTGGGGCTCTACGAGCCCACTATGTTAGGCCATTTTTGGACCTTGCCATGTCCAATTGGCCATCTTCTTTAAATTAATGGCAGCGAAAGTAAGCATCGCCTGCATCGACAATTTTTTAAGTCCCCTTAAAGTAGTCCAACGCATACCATGCTTTTCTTTTGCATCTGCGAATACACGCTCAATCGTTTCTTTACGTTTTGCATATATAGGTTTTACATCTTGATGATGACGCAGATGATCTGCTTCTTCCACATGTGTTTGCCAGATATGCCGTGTCACCACTTTTTGACAGTCTTTGCTTTCTGTACACCGAGATAAAAATGAGCATGTTGTACAAATTTGTTTTGGCGATTTGTACTCGCGATAGCCCTCTTTATTTGTTGTTGAGTACTTTAAAGTTTCGCCCGAAGGGCAAAGGTAACAATCAAAATGTTCATCGTATACATAGTCCTGTTTGCGGAAAAATCCTTCTTTGGTGCGAGGACGTGTATAAGGTAAAGCCGGTATGATTTCTTTGTTAAATAGGTAGCTTGTAATCGCTGGTGTTTTATAAGCTGCATCTGCGGCAACGGCTTCCGGTTTTCCAACTTTCTCAATCACTTGTTCAACTAGTGGCTCTAAGATCTGACTGTCATGTGTATTTCCAGGTGTTACAATCGTTCCCAATACAAAACCGTTGCGGTCTGCGGCCGCGTGGAATGAATAGGCAAACTGTTTTGTTCGTTCATCTTTCACATAGTAGCCACTCTCAGAATCCGTTGTACTTTCTTTAATCTCTTTGGTCTCTTCTTTATCAAATTTATCTGGTGGAAAAGGCTTTTTTCCATGGTTTTCACGATCTTGATTGATTTCTTCTTGAAGACGTCCTTGATACGCTCGTGTTTCTTTACGAACGATTTTCTTTTCAAATTTCCGTTTATTCGCACTGGCTTTCACATGTGTGGAATCCACGAAAACGTGTTCAGCACTTATTAACTTTTTATTAGCAGCTGTCATTAAAATGCGATAGAAAATCTGTTCAAACAGATCTGTATCTTTGAAGCGTCGCTCATAATTTTTCCCGAACGTAGAGAAATGAGGTACTTTATCATGGAAACCATAGCCTAAGAACCAACGGTAAGCCATATTGGTTTCAACTTCTTCAATCGTTTTACGCATGGAACGAATACCGAAGGTATATTGAATGAAAGTCAGTTTAACTAAAATAACTGGATCAATACTTGGGCGTCCTACCTCTGAATACATATCTTTCACCAAGTCATAAATGAAAGTGAAGTCAATGGCAGCCTCCATTTTACGAACCAAATGGTTCGGTGGCACCAATTGATCTAAAGTAATCATTTCAAGTTGATCTCGCTGAATAGAATCATGTTTAGAAAGCATCCTCATCACCTCAAGTTTTAATACTTCTATTTTAAAACAAACATGACTCCAGGCAAAAGTGTTCTATCTAAAAGGTAAGACAAAGTTGATTGGAACGGAAGGTACGAGACTCCTGCGGGAAAAGCGCGTCTAGGGGAGACCCCGCAGGCGAAAGCCGAGGAGGCTCCCCGACCGCCCGCGGAAAGCGAGTGCCTGGAGTGGAAATCAACGTCCAAATTGTACAAGCCATAAAAATAGACAAACTCGATTTTCATCGAGTTTGTCTACAGTCTGAGGCCGTCACTTTCCAGTGACGGCCTTTTTTTATATAAGGAAAGTATGGAAAACTCGATCATATTCTCAGTGATTGCGCTTCCATTTTCAATCAGCGATGAAAAAGCAATAAAGCGCCTGAAGGCGATGTACAGCGGTGTGTTTGATCTTGATAGTTTTTTTCCTTCAATAGATTTTGTCCCAATTCTTTTGCTTGTTCATCATTCTCGGCTGTAAATGATTCATCCAATAGTTTTTCCCCTGACGGTTCAAAAACGGTTAATTTGTATATTCTGCTCATTTTCAAAACTCCCTTATCAAAAATGTTATCAACTGTTATAAAAATTTTATCATTATCTGTCAATTTTGACTATTGTTATGTGAGTGAATCTATTAAGACAAGGATTATTGATACATAGCTGAATATCTTGAAAAAGTAACTATATCGAACTAACTTCATCGTTTTTTTCCTTTAAGCTTGGAAAGAATGAAAACAAAACCTATTTATACTAGAGGAATTCTCTCTTTAAAATGAAAAATCATAAATGATATAATAAACTTGAGTAAAAGTGCATGTTGGAAGTGTATGGATCGAAGGGGGTTTTTTTGAATGACGGTAAAAATCGTTAATAATATCACTGAATTGATAGGAGATACACCTGTTGTTAGGATTAATCATTTAACAGCGGAGGGTGACGCTGAGGTATTCGTGAAACTTGAGTATTTCAATCCGAGCCGCAGTGTAAAAGATCGGGCTGCCTTCAACTTAATCAGGCAGGCAGAATTGGATGGTATCATTCAAGCCGGGGCTACGATCATAGAACCAACATCAGGGAATACAGGTATTGGACTTGCCATGAATGCCGCGGCTAAGGGGTATCGGGCAATTATGGTCATGCCGGATAATATGTCGAAAGAAAGAATCAATATCTTAAAGGCATACGGAGCGGAAGTTGTCCTCACCCCTGCATCAGAGCGGATGCCGGGAGCCATTCGTAAAGCCGAGGAGCTCGCCGCAGAGATTCCTAATAGCTTTATTCCGCAGCAATTCGAAAACCAAGCCAATCCTGATATTCACAGAGTGACGACAGCAGTCGAGATTCTGGATCAGATGGATGGAGACCTGGATGTTTTTGTCGCTACTGCTGGAACGGGAGGAACGATAACCGGTACAGGTGAAGCCTTGAAAGAACATCTGCCGGATTTAAGGGTTGTTGTTGTCGAGCCTAAGGGTTCCCCAGTCCTTTCCGGAGGAAAGCCTGGTCCCCACAAGTTAGTGGGTACGAGCCCTGGTTTTATCCCTGCCATCTTAAATACAGAGGTATTTGAGGAAATCGTTCAGGCGGCTGATGAAGATGCGATTTCCACCATGAAGGATATGGCTTCGAAGGAAGGGATATTGATTGGGCCTTCAGGAGGTGCCTCTGTCTGGACTGCCCTGCAGGAAGCCCGTCGTCTTGGAAGTGGAAAACGAGTATTATGCATTGCACCGGATAATGGTGAGCGCTATTTAAGTATGGATATCTTTAATTGATGAAAAGACCGAATGTGTGAATGAAACAATGTTCGCCATTCGGTCTTTTTCCTGTTGAATTTGCCCATACTGCATGATGACGTATTAAAATAATAATGTATGGGAAAGTACGTTCTGTTCATGTTAAAATTGAATGTGAAATGTTGAAAGAAATCGAGGTGATACTTTTGAGCGGTGTGAAGTTCATTCATGCGGCGGATCTCCATCTGGATAGTCCCTTTTCAGGGTTGAAGGATATGCCGTCATCTATATTAAAGGTATTAAGGGAAAGCCCGTTTAAAGCTTTTCAAACTATCATTAATGAAGCAATTTCCCGTCAGGTTGACTTTATCGTGTTATCGGGGGATCTATTTGATGGGGAAAATCGGAGTCTCCGGACACAGGTCCGCTTTCGGACCGAAATGGAAAAGCTCCAGCAGCATCAAATCCCCGCCTATATCATTCATGGTAACCATGATCACCTCAGCGGCTCATGGATTACTGTGGAGCTGCCGGATAATGTCCACGTATTTTCAGGGCAAACCGGAGTGAAACGGTTTGAAAAAATCGATGGGACGACTGTCCATCTTTATGGATTCAGTTATCCACGCCGTCAAGTAAGGGAGAGAATGATCGAAACCTACATAAAAGCTGAAGGGGCCGATTATCATATAGGTTTGCTTCATGGGAATTTGGAAGGCAATTCCGAACATAGCCCGTACGCCCCTTTTTCATTGAAGGAACTTGCTGCCAAAGATTTCGATTACTGGGCATTAGGCCATATTCATAAACATCAGGTTGTTTCGGAAGATCCGCTTGTGATATACCCAGGAAATATTCAAGGCAGGAACAGAAAGGAGTCAGGCGTTAAAGGGTGCATGCTTATAGAATTCGATGGGGACATGAAGCGCCATTCTTTTATTGAAACCTCTGAGGTGATATGGGAAAGCGAAACAATTGAACGATCCGCAGAAGGTGGATTTGATGCCCTGTTCAAGCAATGCAAGGAAGTAATTGAACGGAAGGGTTCCGATGGGAGAAGCTTTCTTTTGGAGTTGAAGCTGGATGCAGGTGATGCAGCAGGAGCTTCCGGGGAATATCTTGAAGAATTGACCCGGATTTTGCAGGAAGGGGACCAAGGGGAATCATTTGTCTGGGTGTATAAAATCAAACTCATCCAGTCCATTCCCATGAATAGGCCAAATGAAAGTATATCGCCATTTCTGGCTGAGGTATCCAGGCTTGCTTCTGAATTTGATGATACGGAGGCTGCTCTTGCCCCGCTATACATTCATCCTGGAGCAAGAAGGTTTCTCGATTCAATAGAGCCGGAAGAGCAGATCGAACTGTTGGATGAAGCGGAAAGATGGCTTTTGCACATTTTTGAAGCGAATAAATGAGTGTAGGGAGGAGGAACGGATTTGATTATTAAAGACCTCCATGTTTATGGTTACGGCAAACTGGAAAATCAGCGTTTTCCTGAATTGGGACAGCTGCAGATTTTCTTTGGGGAAAATGAATCGGGCAAGTCAACCATCATGTCCTTCATTCATAGTATGCTATTTGGTTTTCCGACAAAGGTTCAAAACGAACCGCGTTACGAGCCGAAAATGCATGCCAAATATGGGGGAAGGCTCAGCCTCATAACAAAAAAAGACGGGGAAATCGTTATTGAACGTGTGAAGGGAAAAGCTACTGGTGATGTGAAATTGACCTTCGAGGATGGAAGGGTCGGCGGCGAGGAAGAATTGAATGAGATTCTTCATGGCGTTGATAAAAACTATTACCAAGCCATTTTTTCTTTCGACCTTCAAGGCCTGCAGGGATTACATACACTAAGTGAAGGTACGATGAGTAAATATCTGCTTTCAGCCGGACTGATCGGGAATGATAAACTTCTTGAAGCCGAAACGAAATTGCAAAAAGAGCTCGATTCAAGGTTCAAGCCATCAGGCCAAAAACCATTGCTGAATGTGAAATTGAAAGAACTTAAGGAATTGCAGAAAAAGGTGAAAGCATCAGAAGAAGAACAGCAGTCATATACGGCATTACTTCAGGAAGAAGCAAAACTTAAGGAGGAGCTCTCTAAAGTCACGGAAGGCATTCAAGAGATTGAAGAAAATCTTGTTAACGTAAGTGCCTTTTTGCGAATTAAACCCTTGGTTGAAGAACAGGGGGAACTAGAGGCTGAAATAAGTAAAATTCCGGATGTAAGTTTTCCTGTTGATGGCTTAAAAAGACTTGAACAGCTACAGGCAGTTGGAATCCCCATGAAAGCCCAACTTGCGGCATTGACTGAGAAAATGGACAAACTTGAGGGGAAACTCACGGAAATCGAAATCAATCCTTTCATCAAGGAGCATAAAGAGCAAATTGAACATGCAATCGATCAAGGAACATTGTTGGAGAAGCTCGAGCTGGATATTAGAAAAGCGGAACACGAAATGCTGTTGGAAGAAAAGAATATCGAAAAGGTGAAGCAGGAATTATTCTTGGATGTTCCTGATGAGGAAATAAGAAAACTGGATATCAGTACATTCATGAAGGAAAAGGTGAAAAGGGCCGAAAGGGAAAAGCATCAGCTCCAAAATGATAAAAAACAGCTCGATGAGAAATATGAACTGCAAAAGGGAAGTCTGGAAACGACAGAAGCCCGCTTGAAGGAGATAAAGGGCCAGTTACTGCCAGATGAAAAAAGAATCGGGCTGGAGTCCTTATACAACAAGCAGAATAACATCGAATTTGAAGCAGCACAATCCCTTATTCTTGATGAACAAATACTTGAACTTGAAAAGCAATTGGGATTACAGAGGAAGAAGGAAGCGGACAATCGCAAACGTTCACATATCATGAATGGCAGTTTAATAGTGCTACTATGTTTAGGTGCAATCGGAAGTTATTTCAGTGAACAGATTTTGTTGGGTGTGATACTTCTAGCCGTAACTGTTCTGTTTGCGGTTTCCAGGTATCTCTTTAAAGGTGATGATATATCGTCCGGGTATATCAGGCAATTGGATGAGATGAAAAGGAAAAGGGCTGCAATTGGGAGTGAAACCAATAAAGGGAGTGAAGGAGAGTCGATGGGGCGGCTGCTTGAACTGGACCAACGTCTCCAAAGGCGCTTTGAAAGTGAAAGTTTCAAATATGAAGAAAGGGAGGAAGCGTTTGAATCGACGATTCAGGAGTATGCCGATTGGGAAGCTAGCAGGGACCGGTTGGATAATGAATTGAGGAACATCTTAAGCGGTTGGGGTCTGTCTTATCCCGGAATGGAAATCAATCTTGAATCTGTATTTGAACTTCTTGAGAAATGGAAGGAAGCCGTTGATAGGAAATATGAAACAATCAAGAGGCATGATTTTCTCCGGGCAGAATTTGAGGGTAAATCAAAGGCTTTGTTTCATTTTGCAAATAGCCTTGATTTTGAACCATCCACATGGAGGGAAGCGATTGGCCAATTGAAACGGGAGTTGAATAAAGCGATTGAATTCTCCGTTCAGTTAACGCAATGGATGCAGGAAAGAAGCCGTTTGACGAACGAAATCGAGCAGCTGACGATGGAAAATGGCTATCTTGATGCAGAAATGGAAATGCTTTTTAAGTTAGCGAAGGTCAAGGACGAGGAAGAATTCAGGCATGTTGCTGCATTGTCCGAAAAGAAAATCACCTTACAAAAGCAGCTTGATTTGATTACCATTCAGATTGGGCAATCCAGAATGCTGCCTGATCAAATCCAATATTTTTTAAAACAGGGGACCAATACTTATACATTTGAGAATTTAGAACAGAAACGGAAGGATTCTGTAAAGGCGAAATCCCTTTCATTAGAGAAGCGGGCGGATGCGAAGCATAAGATAAAACAGCTTGAAGTTTCAGGGATTTATGATGATTTACTTCATCGTTTTCATGAAGAAAAAGCTGCTTTTAACGAAGAGGCGAAGGAATGGGCGAAATTGGCAATAGCCAAAAGCTTATTGAATAAAACATTGGACCGATATAAAAGGGAGCGCCTGCCGAAGGTGATCGCTGATGCCGAGCGGCATTTTTCCTTTTTAACGAATGGAAGCTACCGGAAAATCATCCTTGATCAGTCGGGAGAAGGGATACTGGTACAGCGCAGTGATGGTTTGAGTTTCAGGGTTGAAGAGGTCAGCCGCGGGACAGCTGAGCAAATTTATGTTTCCTTAAGGCTCGCACTTGCTGATCATACTTTTGAAAATGATTCATTCCCTCTCATCATTGATGATAGTTTCGTCAATTTTGATGCGGAGAGGACAAAACGGATGCTTGAGTTATTGAAAAAAGTTTCGGAAAAGCGGCAAATCTTATTTTTTACATGCCACCGATATATAATGGAGTACTTTAGTGAAAATCAAGTGATTCGTCTATCCAGTCCCGTATTGCGCCAAAATATGAATGATTTGATCATCCCCGAAATATAATGGGTCTTAAACTATAGATAAAGAGAGTGAAGTCATTGAATAGGAATGAGTTTGTAAGCCGCCATGATTCTTCTTTGGAGTTAATCATCGAAAAGGAGTTTCCTGGTAAACGATGTGTTGGGGGAAAATATTCTGCCATAGGTCATAGCATCACTTTATATGAGAGAGATATTGAAATTCAGTGTGAGCGCTACCTAGGCTCGCTTGCAAGGCTTGAGGAATATACATGGGTGATTCTCACACATGAGATGGGGCACGCATTAGACCCTGATCTTGCTGTGCTTAGTGAGGAGCTGCACCGTACAGGAAAATCAGAAATCCTTTATCAAATAGAGGTCAATGCATGGAATATTGCAGAAGGATTAATTCCTTTTATCGATCAGGATTTATTTACCTCCATTAGGGATGAATCCTTGGAACATTGTACAAATCGCCTGCTTGTCGGTTAACAGGCTCTCCATATGGAGGGCTTTTTTTATTTTCCGCTAAATGGAGTTTGGAAATTCCGATAGTAATTCGCAAAGGGGGAGAATGGACTATCGTTCGGAAGCTGCAGGCAGTGATAAATGAAAGTATAATGTGCTTTTTTTTAGATTAATGTTTCCAAAGGAAGCTTCATATCTTTAAAGGAGCAATCATTTTAATGAATCATTTAAGAGGAACGGGACATGGAGTTTTTGGTTTATATTCCTTTTTAAGATTGACAGTGAGAATCATTTTCATTAAACTGGTATTATTAGACTAAAAGGGGAGTATTTTAATGCGACCAGCTATTAACACTCAGTCTTTATCGCTCGGTTATGGTGATAAATTAATAATAAATGATATGAATATAGAAATACCCAAAGGGGAGATCACCGTATTCATCGGTGCTAATGGATGTGGGAAATCAACACTTCTAAGGTCTGTAGCCCGATTGTTAAAACCTCAATCCGGCTCGGTCATGCTCGAAGGCAAAGCGATTTCAACCATGTCATCGAAGGATGTAGCGAGAAAGATGGCGATTCTTCCGCAATCCCCGGTTGCTCCTGAAGGGCTTACCGTCTATCAACTTGTTAAACAAGGAAGATATCCTTATCAAAGTTGGTTGAAACAGTGGAGTTCCGTGGATGAAGAAAAAGTTCAAAAGGCGATTGAAGCAACGAATCTGACCGATTTAAAGGATCAGGCAGTCGATGAATTATCGGGAGGGCAGAAGCAACGGGCATGGATAGCCATGACGCTTGCTCAGGATACGGATGTCATATTGTTGGATGAACCGACTACATATCTTGATATGACCCATCAAATCGAGATTTTGGACTTATTGTTCGATTTGAATGAGTTTGAGAACCGAACGATCGTGATGGTACTTCATGATTTGAATTTAGCTTGCCGTTATGCGGATAATCTGGTGGCACTTAAAAATGGGGCGATACATGCTCAAGGACGGCCAGAGGATATCATCACGCCTGAATTGGTACAGCATGTATTCAGCATGGAATGTCAAATATCCTTTGATCCAATTTTTGGCAGTCCCATGTGCGTCCCGTTTGGTAAAGGGCGCTACGCACAAACTCAGATAAAAGCGCTGGCCAATGCATAACCTTACACCATCCATTGAAAAAGAACTTCAGGGATACCGGATATCCTTTCGAGATGAAGCCAAAGTTTCCAAGACCTTCAATCATGCTGATGAGCTTATTCAGTATGCACAAGCCCGGACTGGGGCGGAAACGTCAAGGATAGCCATTTCAATGTGGTTCAGACGCTATGCTTTTTTTGTCACGGCACAATTGTACATGTTAAGTAAACATCGGCTTATCTGGGAAGGCACACTTCAGGACTTTGGTGTTTTGGATGATCCGGAAGATGAGCATTGGCTCCCGAATTTTTTGCTGAAAACCAACAGTTGGAGCAATGTCACGGAAAAGGAAAGCCCTTCTGCCCTCCATTCCATATTGAACAGCTTTGGTGCTGATGCCATTCGCTTCTTATCCGGAACTGCTAAAATATCGAAACTAGTACTTTGGGAAAATATTTGGAGCTATACGGTATGGATGTATAGTGAGTTATTGAAGCAAACTGATATAAAGAAGCGAGTTGAAAAGGACATTGAAATGCTTCTTGAAGATGAAGTATGGCTGAATATTGAAACGCGTTCCCCCTTTAAACGATTCATTGGGGAAAAAAGTGTTCCGGAGTCCGTGAACCCTTATAAACGGGTGACATGCTGTTTATATTACCGAATTGATGGCCAGGAGAAGTGCGCGTATTGTCCGAACAAAAACTGTTGAAATAGATTTGATTGGAGAGCCAGGCTTGGGATTAAGCCTGGTTTTCTTGTGGAGTGATAAGAGACGGCAAAGCTTTAGCTTTTCCTGTCCAATGTCCATCACTTATTAACGAAAACTAAACGCACTAACGAGATTGGTATGTTATAATGTTGATATTTAATTGAACGGGGGCAGTCGCATGGGAAATGGGATCATACACTACGGAATTGGTGAAGTAGTAGATATATATATGTACATTAAAACGAGTACAAAAGCGGTGGCAAGTAATGGAAAGCCGTTTTTAACATTGATTTTGTGCGATAAAACCGGGGAGATAGAGGCAAAGCTATGGGATGTTTCCGAGGCTGATGAGAAAACATACAGTGCGGAAGCAACAGTGAAAGTTCAGGGGGAAGTCCAGAATTATCGAGGACGCAGCCAATTGAAAATCCGTAATATTAGAATTACTTCAGATACTGACGGGGTCACGAAAGCCGATTTAATTCAAACGGCGCCTTTAAGTCAGGAAGAAATGATGGAAACCATCACTCAATACATTTTTGAAATGAGGAATCCGAATATCCAAAGGGTGACTAGGCATCTCATTAAAAAATATCAGAATGAGTTCCTGACGTTCCCTGCTGCCACCAAGAACCATCATGAGTATATGTCGGGGCTGGCCTATCACGTTGTATCGATGCTAGGGCTGGCTAAGGCCATTTCAACCCTATATCCTTCCCTCAATAAGGATCTTTTGTATGCAGGGGTCATTCTGCATGACCTTGGAAAGGTGCATGAGTTATCTGGACCTGTTTCGACTGTTTATACAGTGGAAGGGAACTTGTTGGGACATATCACGATCATGGTGAATGAAGTCGGTAAAGCTGCAGAGGAATTGGGCATTGAAGCGGAAGAAATCATGATTCTCAAGCACTTGATATTAAGCCACCATGGTAAAGCTGAGTGGGGCAGTCCCAAGCCGCCAATGGTTAGGGAAGCGGAAGTGCTGCATTATATTGATAATATGGATGCCAAGATAAATATGATGGACCGCGCCTTGGAAAAAGTGAAGCCGGGTGAATTTACGGAAAGAGTCTTCGCGCTCGATAATCGTTCATTCTATAAACCGACATTTTAATGAAATATGCTTCTTTCTCGATGGAGAAAGAAGCATATTTTTTTTGTTCGTGCATATTCTCTAGTAAATGAATAGTAGATTTTTTGGGAGGGAATGGACATGCCAATTTGGATCTGGTTCGTGTTTATTGGAATAATTGTCAGTGCAGTCATGTCAATTTGGACAGCTAGGCAGGAACGCCTCATAGATGATGCTTGGATTGAAAAGGAAGGTCAGAAATACATTGAACGCATGGAAGAAGAGCGTGAGAGGCGTAAAAAGGATATAAATCAGGGAGCATAGCCCGAATGATGAAAAAAAAGCGACAGGTAAAGTCCTGTCGCTTTTTACTATTCAATTATTTTTCAGCATTGGCTGCGTCACCAGAAGTGATGGCATCTTTTAAATCTTTGTCTTTAATCTTCACGTCCGCTTTTTTGACTTCAGAATTCAGAATGTCCTGAACTTTAGTTTGGTCAATTTGAGCGACTTTCAAATCATATTCAAGATCTTTTTTCATATCTTCGTATGATTCTTTTTCTTTTGTATCAAGAAGTTGGATGATGTGGTAGCCATAATCGGATTTAATCGGCTTGCTGATTTCATCTTTCTTCATTTTGTAAGCTTGCTCTTCAAATGCAGGAACCATTTCGCCTTGTCCGAACCAGCCTAGCTCCCCGCCTTTTTCAGCTGTGCCTGTGTCCGTTGAATATTCTTTGGCAAGTTTGGCAAAGTCATCACCTTTGTCCAATTTAGCTTTAACTTCATTAGCCGTTTTTTCGTCTTCCACGAGAATATGTCTCGCTTTGATTTGTGGTTTATAGTCTTCATAAGCTTTTTTCACATCAGCTTCTTTAACTTTTATATCGGCAACGGCTGCTTTTTCTTGAAGCATGCCGATTTTAAGTGCACGTTTAAGATCAGCTTCGCTCTTATATCCGGAAGAGGCCAGGGCCGTTTCGAAATTTTCACCCATTTGCGCTTTAAGTTCGTCCGTTTTAGCTTTAACTTCTTTATCCGTTACTGTATATTTTTCAGAAAGAACTTTTTCATAAACAAGTTCTTGAAGAACGGTTTCACCATAACGGTCTTTCATTACATTGTAAAATTCTTCTTTGGTTATATCCCCCGCTTTAGTTTCCACGACTGCTTCCTTGTCGCTGTTGCATGCTGTAAGTCCGATCAGCCCTGCAGTAACAGCAATCGATAATGCCCACTTCTTCATAAAAACAACTCCTAGTTATAAGTTTCTGGTTTGCTATTTTTTCGTATTTCCACAAAATTAACTATAACATATTCTGGTTACTTTACAAAAAATAATATATTGGTGCCTGAATAAGATTTTTTTGAAAAATGGGTGTACGCCTACCCGGATATTAATCCATTACATATGATAAATCGAGGACAACAAAAGGGGGTAGCATGATGGGTAATGGATTTAACGGAGGCGGCTTCGCTTTGTTAGTGGTGTTATTCATTTTATTAATAATTGTAGGAGCAGCCTATTGTTAATCGGCTGCAAAATTACTAATGGAAAGAGCCCACTCCTTTTGCCATGGAGTTGAATAGGATAGGGTAGCCGCTCAACACAAAAGATTTAAGTGATTTTCAAGCTATGAAAGGAATGGATTCCTTTTGGCGCATATAAGAGTGTGCATTAAATTATTATTACTTAAGAATGGAAAGGAGGAAGATCAATGTCTGGAGGAATAGGTGGAGGCTTTGCTCTAATTGTCGTTCTTTTCATCCTGTTAGTCATCATTGGAGCTTCTTGGTTATAAAACCATAAACAAAAGGCGAAGCTATTGCTTCGCCCTTTTTCTTTATGTGGATAATGCTCCGGGTATCACCAATGTATGTAACAAATGATGGACATCATTTGTTGCTCATCTCTACGTATACAAAATTTCAATATAGGAGGATAATAACATAATAGTAATTAATACATTAATGGTCCTGAATACTTTAGGCTGCCGGTCTTCAGCAATTTCCTTTTGAATGCATAAAGAGTTTGTCATTCTATTAATATTATAAAGGATCAAAATAGCAAAAATAATAAACCAGAACGAGATCAAAACCTAAAATCCCTCCTTGCAAAACATCATGTATAAATACGATACCAAATTATAATGAAAAAAGATACCTAAAAATCTTAGCAGTCATCATTATGAATGAATAAGGAATCACTTTTGAATAAGTATATCGTATCCTTCGAGGTGTTCCTCGATAAAAGAATGCCTTGGGGACCCAACCAGGTTTTTTATATAAATAAAATCCGATACGCATAAGCCGGTGTGCAGGGATAATAAAATAGTGAAATAATGGATGTAATGCGGAAAACTAAGGGCACAACCAATCAATGTGACAGACATAATGACGAAAGGCAACACAAGGGTCAAGAGATATAGATGCTTTCGAATCGGAACATGGACATTGACTCTGCATGTTAACACCAGGTTCCACTTCAAGGACCATGAAGTTTTCACTTTTTTACATAATAATCGTAAAGGTAAATAGTGTAATAGTTTGTGAACAGGATATAATAAGAGCAATAGGCTAAAAAATACCATTGTTTGATCGCCATACAAAATAACATGGGTTGAAAAGACACTTAATAATGTATAGATCAGAACAAAAGACATCAATATAGTAAAAACTGAAAAAAAGAGCAGACGGCAATTCCCATATTGTTTTGCCACGTCAATTGTTTTCCACGAATTCATTTCGAAATCAGCCCTCCAAAGCTGTTGAATATACTTACATACATTACGATGAATGGGTGGAAAAAGCAATGGAATTCTTGGATTATGTTTAAGATAAAATCACTTTGGTGAGTAAGCATGCTATGGGCGTTTAAGGCAGGTTTTGAAATGGGGATCAGGCGGATTACCGAATGTGAAAAATCAAAAATTTGTTATAAGTCTTTTATGTTAAATTGAATGATTGAATGGGGATTAGTGATGTATGAAAAATATAAATGAAGAATTGGAAATACTCCGTTTTCATCAACGGCTTTTATTAAACCTTATACGCAATCCGGAGGCGAAGTTGGACTATTTATTTGTGGAAAAAAATTTCACGAAGAAGGAAGCGGAAGAATTATTGGAAGCATGTGATATCTTGAGCAAACGCTATGAAATAGAAAAAGCGGAAGGGTATATGAACTTTCGACCGCTTTTTAATCAATTTGAAAGAAAGGTTAATCCAAAAATAACTACAAAGGAATGCATTGATGCATGCATCTCACAAGGTTTATATGTATCATTCATGAAGGAAATGGATAGAGTATGAGATTAAACTGGCTCAGTTTCTTTCTCTATCTTTTTTTTTGTGATTTTACCCTCCACGTCCGTAAACTCCTGATCGATGTTATCGAAGGATCGTTCAAAGATTTGCATGAAGTCTTCACCGTAGATATTTCGGATGATGGCCATCATTTCAATCATATCCGGAAACTTGCCATAAAGCTCACGCAATGGAAGTGCACCCGAGAAAGCGGAGTTCTTACTTGGGTCGTATGTCTCCATTAAATCAAGTAGAATTTTTTCACCTTCCGCTGTGATCTCTATATACGTATTCCTTTTGTCATTTTCTTTTTTTGAAAATGTTAAGTATCCGCGTTCCTCTAATTTTTTTGAAAAGTTAAATGCGGTAGAAACATGCATGACCCCAAATTTTGCAACATCTGAAATGGAAGAGCCATTAAGATGGTAGGCAATCCAAAGAATATGGTGCTCATTGATGTTTAAATCATAGGGCTTGATCCATTGCTGCCAATCTTTTTCAATCGATTTCCATAATGCTTTGCTTAATTGTGCAATTCGTTGACTAAAAATCATTGCTTCTTTCATAGAATAATTTTTATTCTGCATATTATGGGCTCACCTACTTATAAGATTCTATATATTTATTATGACAATAAAATAAAAATTAATAAAGATAAATATTTGCAAAATTTTTAGAAAATTTTAGTTTTTTTAATGAATTCTCCATTCTTCTCCAATAAACCATGTAATTTATTGGGAAAAATGGAGAATCAAGCTTGTGTGACGATGTCAGCTATTAATTTTTAGAAGTAGGGGCGGCCGCTTCCAATTCTTTCAATGAATTTTCAATTTCCTGAACGTTCTTCAATAATTCATTCTTATTGGGTTCGATTTCCCGCTTCCAGTTCTCGATGACGACCTGAACATCCGAAATGAATGTTTTTACAGTTTCTTTGCTGATTTGTGAAGCTTCCATAGTGTCATCTTTAATATTCTGCATTTTTACCTTTAATTCATCAATTGTAGTCTTAATTTCGTCGGTATTCGTCTTGATGCGGGTCCGTAGGTCTTTACCTGAACTTGGTGTCGAAAGTAAGGTTGCCGCACCAGCTACCACTGTTCCGGTCAAAAAGCCAATTAGTAATGATTTTGCTTTCATTAGGATCACCTCATTTTATAATATGTTTTCGCTTTCCATGGTCTGAATCCCTGCTGCATCAATTGGAAATTATGATAAATAGGGAGAGAAATGCTATTGATATCAAAATACCATAATTTTCATCCTTATGGAAGAGAATCGACCATTTTATCTTTATATCACAAAAATATTTTTTTAAACTTAGAGAGTCAATATATAATATTTAAAAATAACTTGAAGCTTTAATAATAATGCTTCATATAAAGGGAAGAGCGGCATATAGATAATAAAAACAAGCTGTCGGAACATGGATGGCACTGGTGGGTTAATAATGAAAATCATTTTTTTATTAGGCCTGGTATGCCTGTGCGGGATGGGGTATTTTCTAAGGCAAGCAAAAACTCCTGGCATCTATCCGCCTAGGAGGGTGCTCCAGGCTAGAGCCTTCGCTATGGGTCTCCCCGGGGTTTTACTGCTTTTCATTTGGTTTATGTGGATGTTGATACATTGATCATTGGAGGGTGATTCTGACCAGAATTCCAGATTCATATGATTGGAAAAAAAAGCACCGGACATTCCGGTGCTTTTTTAGGTATGATGATCCTGCTGCTTAAGCATTAATGGGTATATTTGATTTTCTTACGATGCCGTTCACAATTGGATAAATGATGACCATCGCAACTGTATTTAACAATACGGCAGGAAGCACAACAGCGCCGAAAAGTGCAACGAAAGGCCCTGGAAGGGAAACGATATAATAAGCCGAACCAAGGAAGACAGCGCCGGAAATCAATGTTCCAACGGCAGTCAAGATACTAACGGTGACAACGGATGTTGAAAACTTCTTTAGACTGATGAATAAAAGGTAAAACAGAAAGGCTGTTGCCAATTTGTCTATGATATTTGGGATCTGTCCTGCTGGAAATGTAGTTGTCATGGCAGAGATGGCTCCTGCTGCCAGGGCCACAATGAATACATTCTTCTTAGCGGGAAACAGGGTTATCGCCAAAAACATCATCAACAGCATCATATCCGGTTTCATTCCAAGGAAGAATCCAGGTACGATAAAATGCAGGGCAGCCCCAATCCCGATTAATAGGGACAGTGACACAAGGGTTTTCGTTTTCATTTACTCATCTCTCCTATTCTCATCTCAACTAACAGCTTTTCTTCAACAATGCACTATTGCCTGTTGCAAGAAGTTTAAAATAGTATATCATAAGACCTATTTTTTTAGAAGTTATATTTGTTTGAATTAAAGAGTTTGAGCTTCCTTCGCTTTATACGATTCCTGGAATTTCTTCATGAAATCAGCAAGGTCCTGGCAATGGGATAGAGGGACCGCATTATAGATGGATGCTCTGCAGCCGCCGATGGAACGGTGACCGTTCAGTCCTACGAATCCGGCTTCCTTCACTTCTTTAAGGAATTGCACTTCAGCTTCCTCAGACGGAAGCGTGAACGTCACGTTCATTAATGAACGGCTGTCCGGTAGGGCATGGCCTTTATAAAAACCATCACTGCCGTCGATGGCATCGTAAATGACTTTTGCTTTTTCTTCGTTGATTTCAGCAATCTTTTCCACTCCGCCCTGATCTTTTGCCCAATCCAACACAAGGGACAATAAGTAAATGGCCAATGTCGGAGGAGTGTTGTATAAAGAATTATTTTTCGAATGGATTGAATAGTTCATCATGGATGGGATTTTGTCATTATCCGTTATTAAATCTTTACGGATGATAACGACTGTGATTCCCGACGGACCTAAATTCTTTTGTGCACCAGCATAGATGATGCCGAATTTACCAATATCAATCTTTTTGCTGAGAATATCACTCGACATATCGGCTACTAGAGGAATGTTGCCTGTTTCCGGGAAATCCTTCCACTGTGTTCCGTAAATCGTATTATTACTTGTGATATGAAGATAGGCAGCATCGTCATTCAATTTGATATCTTCCACTTTAGGGATGAACGTATATTTTTCATCTTTGGATGAAGCGACTACGGCCGTTTCACCAACCTTTTTGGCTTCTTTTAATGCTTTTTCCGACCAAGAACCAGTGAGGACATAATCTGCCCTTTTTCCATCTTTCAAAATGTTCATGGGAATCATGGAAAATTGTAGACTTGCCCCTCCTTGCAGCAGGAGAACTTCATAATTTTCAGGAATTTCCATAAGATCTTTTAATGATTGAATGGCATGGTTATGAATTTTTTCGAATTCGGAACTTCTATGGCTTAATTCCATGACTGACATACCGGAATCCTCAATATTCAACCACTCGTTTTGGGCTCTTTGTAAAACTTCTAAAGGAAGGGCGGCTGGCCCAGCGTTAAAATTACGTGCACGTTTCAATTTTTTTCCTCCTATGCGACTATGTGATAAAGTATTTGAGACTATTCATATATCCTACCAGAAAACTAAATTCAATTGGAGGAAAATTTAGAATTATAAATACGTTTTAATGATAGATCAAAGTAAAAAGGTCCTGCACTTTAAAGTGAGGACCAACTCTGGATCATTTTTTTCAAGCAACGAAAGGAGAAAGAAACCTTCTTCACAGGCTATTGCAGTCTCATTTTAAATGCTGTGCAATGGAGTCAGCAATTTGTTTCAGGCTATCCGGTGTATAGTCGCTGGTATTGGTTTTCCAAACTGCACCAAAGCCGTCACCTTCCCCATGCCGAGGAATTAAATGCATATGAAAATGGAAAACGGACTGCCCTGCAGCTTCACCGTTATTATTTAAAAGGTTCAGGCCTACAGGTTGGAATTCCTGCTTCATGGCGCGGGCAATTTCCGGCACCACTTCAAAAAGGTTCTGGGCAATCTCAGGTGTCAACTCATAAAGATTTTCCTTATGTACTTTAGGTATTACCAGAGTATGGCCTTTCGTTACTTGACTGATATCGAGAAAGGCCAAAACATGTTCATTTTCGAAAACTTTACTACTTGGAATTTCCCCATCGATTATTTTGCAAAAAATGCAATCACTCATGAATAACGCTCCTTTAAAAGTTAATGTATTTGGTTAATCGTACCATAGCTTGAATCCTTGAGAAAAGGAAAAATATAAAAACAGGATGCAACATTAAGTTGCACCCTGCCTGTCGAAAAAGGGGGTTTTGCTTCAAAATTCGTATTAGCATAAATTCTCTGCGACAAACACCTCATCTACATTGTGGTAAAATATGGTTATTATCTAAATAGAGATTTTCCATTCAAAGCAACCATCTCCTATATCTTTAAAGTTTCATCAACTTTTAAAGCATAATTGATAATTATTGAATGATTTTTCTGCTTTTACGTGCAAGAGAACCATCTCCTTGCTCGAAACGATTTTTGTTATGAAGCTTATGGTTTAATTCAGTTTATACGTCTTTAACTGACACCTCATTTACAATATGATGTAAATCATTTGTAATAAACCTAATGGGTATTTCAGTATAATACGTCTTTAACTGACACCTCATTTACAATATGATGTGAATCACACGTAATGGCTAACCCCTTCTTCCTTATTTATGATGACCATCATGCAGCAAAAATATAATTAGTTATTTATGGAAATTTAGTTCCGGGAACACTCGACTATATAAAAGCAGGAGAATTTGATAAAATGGAAATAAGAACCTCTATATAGAAAGGATCGTTTATATGTCCTTATTGGAAATAAAGCAGCTAGTGGGCGGATACACGAAAACGCCCGTTTTAAAAGGAATAAGTTTTGACATTCAGCCAAATGAGCTCGTTGGGTTAATTGGGCTTAACGGGGCTGGGAAAAGTACGACGATTAAACATATCATCGGACTCATGGAGCCGAAAGGCGGAAGCGTCTCGATTCATGGTAAAACACTAGCTCAGGACCCGGAAACATATCGAAAACAATTCACTTATGTTCCAGAAACGCCCATTTTGTATGATGAGCTTACACTAGAGGAGCATTTAAAGCTTACAGCCATGGCACATGGTTTGGCGGAAGCCACATTTAAAGAGAGGATGGACGTTCTGTTAAAGGAATTCCATATGGAGAAAAGGCTTAAATGGTTCCCGGCCCATTTTTCAAAGGGAATGAAGCAAAAGGTCATGATAATGTGCGCCTTTTTAGTACAGCCGTCTTTATATATCGTCGATGAACCCTTCGTAGGTCTTGATCCACTAGGCATTCAATCCCTGCTTGATTTGATGAGGAAGATGAAAGAGAGCGGAGCGGGAATTTTAATGTCTACACACATTCTGGCGACAGCCGAGAGGTATTGTGATTCTTTCATCATACTGCATAATGGAGAGATTCGGGCGAAAGGCAATCTTGAGCAGCTTCGTGAACAATTTTCCATGCCAGGGGCAACTCTGGACGATTTATATATCCAATTGACGAAAGAAGAAATCGGTCATGAATAGTCAAAATCTCTGGAAGGAAAGATATTTAGGCTATATAAATGAAACGCAAAAATATCTTCGTTATATTTTTAATGGCCATCTTGTTTTTGTCATGGTATTGGTTCTTGGTGGGTTGGCTTATTATTACAGTGATTGGGTGAAGACGTTAAACAGTGATTTCCCTGCTGCATTGATCATGGCCTTTGTTTTATCGATCATTGTAACCAGAAGCCCGATAAATACTTTCTTGAAAGAACCCGATACGGTATTCCTGCTTCCGCTTGAAACGAAGTTGAGAAGTTATTTCAAGAATTCATTGATATTAAGCTGGGTCATGCAGGGCTTTATTCTTCTGGTTGTCCTGATTGCATCGATACCGATGTATTCGAAGGTTACGGGTGCAGGAGGTAAGGATCTTGGAATCATCCTGGCCGTTTTGCTTATTTTGAAGTTTTTGAATTTGACCATGCGCTGGCTGGTATTGAAATATCAGGATACATCAGTGAGCCATTGGGACTCTCTCATCCGCTTTTTACTTAATGGCGTGATTCTTTATTTCATCTGTTCAAGGGCAAATATACTGTTTGCACTTATAACCTTCTTATTATTGTTAGCACTTTACATGTATTACCGAAGCGCGACTAAAGGTTTCGTGCTGAAGTGGGAACGGCTGGTGGAACTGGAAAACAAACGGATGAATTCTTTCTATCGAATAGCGAACATGTTTACTGATGTTCCTCATTTGAAAGGGAAGGTAGCGAGAAGGAAATGGATGGACTGGCTATTAGCACTCATTCCGTATGGTGATAAATCAACTTATACCTATCTTTACGCTCGTACCCTTCTGCGATCCAATGATTATGTGGGACTTTGTTTTCGTTTAACGATCATGGGATCCGTGATTTTAAGTGTATTCACTAACATATTTGCACATTTGATTGTTACGTTCATGTTCTTATTCATGACAGCCCTGCAACTGCTGCCGGTTTGGAAGGCACATGAGTGGAAAGTATGGGTCTCATTGTATCCATTGCCAGCAAAAATGAGAGAATCTGCAGTCATAAAACTAATTTCCTATTTCCTATTATTTGAGGACCTTGTCTTCAGTTTGGTCCTGCTAGTGAAAGGGGAATGGATTTCCGCTTTAGCCGCCTTGGCAATGGGGCTTGTTTTCATATTCGGTTTTAAAATTTATGCAACAAAGAAAATAAAAAACTTTTAAGCAGAAGCTGATTTTTCATAAAATCAGCTTTTTCTTTATTACAAGGATAACCTAGTCTAAAACTTGGTTCGGAATAGACCAGCCTGCAGTTTTTATTTTAAAAAACGTTCCAGTTGATTGGAACGTAAGGTACGAGACTCCTGCGGGGAAAACGCGTTCAAGGGAGACCCCACAGGCGCAAAGAGCGCCGAGGTGGCGGACCGCCCGCGGAAAGCGAGTGCCTGGAGTGGAAAACAACGTTCGAATTTTACAAACCCTCAAAAAAAAACGTTTCAGTTAATTTTTAAGAAATGAAAATTGAAAATAAAAGCCTCATAGGGGGTATATACATATTTAACGGAGGTGTTAAATGATGGATGAATATGAACAAAAGGCATTATCTGAACTAATATCATGGAAAAAGAAAGTAGCCAAGAAATCCGGCAGGTTTGAGCGGATGTCCAAAAAGGCGCAAATCAAATTGAATAGTTATATTCCAGACCGAGTGCACAAAGTGATTACTGATAGTATTAAAGGGATGATAGAGGCTGTATTATCAGGTTCTAAATATATGTCTAAAGAAAAAAATGTAGTGCTATTATCCTTGCAGCAAAAGGAAGAGTGGGTTGCGGAAACTGTAACCGCATATAGGAAAACGGCCGTTATAGAAGGTGTGGGTACCGGAGCGGCAGGGCTTTTAATTGGATTGGCTGATTTCCCATTACTGCTTAGCATCAAGATGAAATTATTATTCGAAATATCCCGTATATACGGTTTCGATCCAAATAAATATGAGGAACGATTGTTCATCCTTCATATCTTCCAGATGGCATTTTCAAGCGAGGAGAAGAAATTGGAAACATTACGGGTAATAGAGGAATGGGATTCAGGGAAATGTCCGGAAATAGACTGGCAGGAATTTCAGCAGGAATATCGCGATCACATCGATGTCATCAAAATGTTTCAGCTCGTTCCAGGTTTTGGGGCAGCTGTCGGTGGATATGCCAACTATCATTTGTTGGAACATCTTGGGAAGACGGCTGTCCATTGTTACCGAATCAGACTTCTTAAACAGTAAGGGACGGGGAAAACCCGTCCCTTTACCATTATTGTAATAAAGATTCATTCACTTTTTTAGATGATTGTTTCTTATTGTGATAGGTCACCGCTGCAGTGCCTAATATTTTGGCTGCAATGAGCATCGCTTTTTCATCAATGTCAAACAAAGGATGATGATGTGGATATGTATGTTCATTTTTTGGCCTGGCTCCCGTAAAGAAGAATGTACCTTTTACATTTTGTAAATAATAAGAAAAATCTTCACCTGTCATATCCGGGGCAATTTCCTCTGTAATCAAAACTTCCTTGACGGACTCAGTGCTTTCGATGAGGAATTTAGTTTCCTCAACATGCGGAATAACAGCCGGATAGCCTTGAAAGTATTGATATTCATAGGTGCAGTCCGCAGCTAGGCAGGTTCCTTTAACAATCCGTTCCATTTCTTCGCTAATGAATGAACGGACATCTTCCTTGAATGTGCGGACGGTCCCGATTATTTTAGCCTTATCTGCAATGACGTTAAAGGCATTATCTGCTACAAAGGAACCGACGGTAATGACTGCAGAATCTATTGGGTTAAGCCGGCGGCTTACGATTTGCTGCAGGGCCATGACTAGCTGAGAGCCGACTACGATTGCATCACGGGTTTTATGCGGCTGGGCTCCATGTCCGCCCTGCCCTTGAATGGTGATTTCAAAACGGTCTGCAGCGGCCATAAGGGGTCCTAAAGCGTATTGGACTGTTCCGGTAGGGGCCGTGGCCCATAAATGGGTGCCGAAAATTACATCCACCCCATCAAGGCAGCCAGCCTCAATCATCGGTTTGGCCCCTCCTGGAGCATACTCTTCAGCATGCTGGTGGATAAATATATATTCACCTTCGAGGTCATCCTTCAGTTCATTCAGATTTTTTGCAAGGAGAAGGAGTGTCGCTGTATGGCCATCGTGTCCACACGCATGCATGACCCCGGGTACGGAAGATTTATAGGGTACTTCTTTTTCATCTTGAATGGGTAAGGCGTCGAAATCAGCGCGCAATGCTACGGTTTTACCGGGCTTACTGCCTGTGACCTTGGCAATAACACCATTGCCGCCTACATTCGTCCGGTGTTCGATTCCATGTTTTTTATAATATTCAGCGATGAAGGCAGCCGTTTGGGTTTCTTGAAAAGATAGCTCGGGGTGTTGATGAAGGTAACGCCTGATGGAAACCATTTCTTCATATGAGCCATCCAGAAGATCGTGTAATCGCTGTATCATTTTTGCACCTCCCAATGATTGGATTAATTGTAAATAGTATATCATATTCTCAATGATCCAAAGAGAATTAAATACCTTGAGGAGAGAGAGAGAATGAATAAATATTCCTGGATTTCTATGGTTTCGCTTTGCTTGTTGCTATTCTTTTTTTTGATGAATGAAATTCAGAGTGAGAAATCTTTAGCATTCGATACATATATTGCGGAACTCTTTTCCGTAGGTAAAAATACTTTTTCGTTCACTTTCTTCAAGTCCCTTACCTATCTTGGGAAATCCATGTTCATTGGTTTTGGCAGCTTACTATGTGTTCTATATTTGTGGATAATAAAGAAGGATTATTGGACAATGGCCGTCTTTTCTATCGGGATTGCCGGCGCGGATGTATTAAACGGGTGGATAAAAAATCATGTTAAAAGAGTGCGCCCTGAAAATCATTTGATGGACACCGACGGCTTCAGTTTTCCAAGTGGCCACGCAATGGTGGGCATTATTTTCTTCAGTATGGTAGCTTATTTAATCATGAATGAAATTAAAGGAAACTCATTGAAATGGGCAATGGGAATTGGTTTCGTTTGTCTGGTCCTGCTGATCAGTGTCAGCAGGATCGTTATGAAAGTTCACTTTCCAACTGATATCTTGGCAGGTTTTGCATTAGGGGCGGCATATAGTTTAATCTTGTTTAAATTGTATAAATTCCTGGGGTCCAGAGTGCTTTGATAAAAGGATTCTGATAAAATATATGTAAATATCGGTTGCATTTCCCGGAAATAAAGAAGGAATTTGTCGGATTGTTATAGGTTTATATGATTTTGGGGCGTCCTACCTCTGATTACATATCTTTCACCAAGTCATAAATGAAACAGAAGTCAATGTAAGCCTCCATTTTACGAACCAAATGGTTCGCCGGAACCAGTTGATCTCGTTGAATAGAATGATGTTACGAAAGCATCCTCATCACCTCAAGTTTTAATACTTCTATTTTAAAACAAACATGACTCCAGGCAAAAGTGTTCTATCTAAAAGGTAAGACAAAGTTGATTGGAACGGAAGGTACGAGACTCCTGCGGGAAAAGCGCGTCTAGGGGAGACCCCGCAGGCGAAAGCCGAGGAGGCTCCCCGACCGCCCGCGGAAAGCGAGTGCCTGGAGTGGAAATCAACGTCCAAATTGTACAAGCCATAAAAATAGACAAACTCGATTTTCATCGAGTTTGTCTACAGTCTGAGAGGCCCATCCTTTAGGATGCGCCTCTTATTGAGCAAGAATGGATTATTCTTCGGAATCCTTCACCAATGTATATTGCGTTACATAGGCTTCACCTGAAAACATCTTCTGGCTGGAATTCGTAACGGGAGCTTTGGAGTCGCTGTTATGTGCCATCTTAAAGGAACTGGAATTCTTCCAGTTCAGGAAATCAGCTTGTTTCTCCCAAATCGTTAGAATAACATAAGTTTCAGAGTTGATTGGCCGCAGTACACGAAGTGCGACGAAACCTGGTTCATTTTCAATGAATCCAGCCCTGTTTTTAAAACGATGTTCGAATACCGGCCTTCCTTCTTCACTTACAGGGATATTGTTCATGACTACATACCCATGATCCTGAAGGGTTCCTTTCCCATCAACTACTTCATACTTACGTGGAGAGCTGAAGATCGTTTTACCTGTAGTTTCATGTAAAAGTACTGCAGTGTCAGGGTTTTGCATAAGTAATATTTTTTCTTTCGGGTGCTTATCTTTTTTGATTTTCAAAAAATCGTAAGTGCCTGATGTGATGAATACATTCATAATTTCCCCTCCAATTACTATATAGTGCCTGTATACCCATTTTACCCAATGAATAGTGCTTTTACCATTTCCAAACTAACCATAAAGCTGGTAAACCGGTAAGATACATATATAAAAGTCGATTTTTTGACAAATATATTATAGAAAAAGCTATAGTTTAAGGAGATTCGATTTGAAATTCAACATCCTTCTGATATTCTATGTAGGTAATGAATAAAAATAGAAACGTGATTGCTTGAAAGGTGGATATTAATGTCTAAGGAAATTACGAATGATACATTTTTAAAAGCTGCAAGAGGAGAGAAAACGGATCATGTGCCTGTTTGGTATATGCGTCAGGCTGGCCGTTCACAGCCGGAATACCGTAAATTGAAAGAGAAGTACTCACTTTTTGAAATTACTCATCAGCCGGAATTATGCGCTTATGTAACTAGATTGCCAGTTGAGCAATATGATGTAGACGCTGCGATTTTATATAAAGATATAATGACACCGCTACCAGCCATTGGTGTCGATGTTGAGATTAAGTCCGGAATCGGTCCAGTCATAGCCAATCCAATCCAATCGGTGACAGATGTTGAAAAATTAGGTGAATTGAACCCAGAGAAAGACATCCCATATGTATTGGACACGATTAAATTATTGACCACGGAGCAATTGTCCGTTCCTTTGATCGGTTTCTCCGGGGCTCCGTTCACCATTGCTTCATACATGATTGAAGGCGGCCCCTCCAAAAACTACAATAAGACGAAAGCTTTCATGTATTCCGAGCCAAAGGCTTGGTTTGCATTAATGGATAAGCTAGCCGATATGATCATCATCTATGTCAAGTCACAAATTAAAGCCGGCGTTAAAGCCGTCCAAATCTTTGATTCTTGGGTGGGTGCTTTGAATGTTGAAGATTACCGCGTGTTCATCAAGCCGATCATGACTCGTATCTTTTCTTCATTGAGAGAAGAAAATGTACCGCTAATCATGTTCGGGGTCGGCGCAAGTCACTTGGCACTTGAGTGGAATGATCTTCCGATTGATGTAGTCGGGCTTGATTGGAGATTACCAATTACAGAAGCAAGACAAATGGGAATCCAGAAAACGGTACAAGGTAATCTTGATCCTGCCCTGCTATTATCATCATGGGATGTTATAGAAGAACGGACGAAAAGAATCTTGGATCAGGGCATGGAACAGGACGGCTATATCTTTAATCTTGGTCATGGAGTTTTCCCATCCGTAAATCCGGAAACACTGAAGAGGCTGACCGCTTTCATTCACGAATATTCATCAAAAATGAAGTAAGGTGAGCGAACCATTTGCTAAAACTCCTTAATTGGATGCACAATAAAAGAACGAAATCTTTAAAAGAGGTGTAATTTCATGTCAAGAAAAAAAATGGGCCTTTTAGTCATGGCTTATGGTACTCCATACACTGAAGAGGATATTGAAAGGTATTATACACATATTCGACATGGGAGACGGCCAAGCGACGAATTGATTGCCGACCTTAAAGGCAGATATGAAGCGATCGGTGGATTATCCCCGCTTGCAAAAATAACGGCAGGGCAAGCTGAAGCGCTTGAAAAGAAATTGAATTCCGTCCAGGAGGAAGTTGAATTCAAGGCATATCTTGGACTGAAACATATTGAACCTTTTGTTGAAGACGCAGTGAAACAAATGCATGAAGATGGAATCAAAGAGGCGGTCAGTATCGTATTGGCACCGCATTTTTCAACATTCAGCGTGAAGTCTTATAATGGACGTGCCCAGGATGAAGCCGCTAAATTGGGGGACCTGACCATCACTTCCGTTGAAAGCTGGTATGATGAACCAAAATTCATCCAATATTGGGTAGACCAAGTAAAAGAAGTAATCGGGAAAATGACCTCGGAAGAACGCGATAATTTCGCTTTGATTGTGTCGGCACATAGCCTCCCGGAAAAAATCTTGCAATCGGGTGATCCGTATCCAAATCAACTGAAAGAAACGGCAGACATGATTGCCGAAGGCGCAGGGGTTACCAATTATGCAGTAGGCTGGCAAAGCGCTGGACAAACTCCTGAACCATGGTTGGGACCCGATGTACAGGATTTAACCAGAGATCTTCATCAAGCAAAAGGTTATAAAGCTTTCATTTATATTCCTGTTGGCTTTGTTGCCGAGCACCTTGAAGTCCTTTATGATAACGATTATGAATGTAAGGTTGTGACGGAAGAGATTGGCGCAGGCTACTATAGGCCGGATATGCCCAATGTTAAACCTGAATTCATCGATGCTTTGGCCACGATCATTTTAAACAGATTACAGGAAAAGTGATCAGTAAATAGGAGAAAATCAGTTTAACCATGCTTGCCATGTGCTCTGCCTATTTTTATTTGAAGTTATGTTATTCACCGGAAAAGCGACGCTACCTTTGGCCTTGCAGATTTAAATAAATATGTATTTTCGAAAAGTGGCTGTCCAGTAACGAGGATGGCCATTGTTTCTCTTGGAAATTGAAAATATAATTGAAAAAACTGAAAATTTTTGGTATGATATCGTTGAACATAATGACTGTTTTGTCCGTCTGGTCAGGATTGGGGTGGGAAATGTCTGTTGATCGTAAAAAATTAATTTTGGAAGCTGCGACCAAGTCGTTTTCACTTTTTGGCTATAAGGCAACGACGATGGATCAAGTCGCTAAAATTGCCAATGTGGGAAAAGGGACCATTTATACCTTTTATAAAAATAAAGAAGAGCTGTTTAAAGAAATCGTTCAGCGGATGATAGAGGAAATGAAATATGAGGCGGAACAATCTTTGGATGACCAACTCTCCTTTTTTGAAAACCTGCATCGGGCCGTTTATCGAATTCTGGAGTTCAGGCAGGAACATCAATTATCATTAAAACTTCTTCAGGAAGAGCGGGAAATTGGTACGCCGGCCGTTCAGGAAATGGTTAATGAAATGGAAGAAGCCATCGTATCCTACATTAAGGAAAAACTAAAAATAGCGATTGATAAGGGCTATATACAACCTTGCGATCCAGAGATAACAGCTTTCCTGATGCTAAAAATGTACCTTGCCCTGATCTTTGATTGGGAAAGGAACCATGCCCCATTAGAGAAAGAGGAAATTGCTGAACTATTTAAAATATATTTGTTCAAAGGATTATCCGTTACGTGATCATTCTATTTTTTTGCTGAAAGGCAATGAACCCCAATAAAAGAAGAGATACCGATCATCGGTATCTCTTCTTTTATTGGGGTTTTTTTCAGCTGCGAAACCGAAACATCTATGAAATTCATCCTGCTATTTGGGAAGAGGATGGTGAAACACAAAGACTACTACTCTCCAGAAAGGCAATGATCACAGTGGTTTCCATAACATTCGTGCTGTTCTTCAATTTTTTTTCCGCATTCCGTGCATTGTTTCGGTGGCAGATTTTTAAAGAACTCAACGCTACTTTGAATCATGAACATCATCTCCTGAATTTTTTATTATTCGCTTTTCTATGGTTTTATTGTATTATAACAGATTTAGAATGTCAATGAATGTTTTATAACATAAGTAAAAAAGGTGAAATAAGGGCAAGAATAGTTTATATTAATGGGGAAGTCATTGAGAGAAAAAAAGGAGTGCCTAAGCATGAAAATCACCGTAATTGGCTGCTGGGGCGGTTATCCAGCTAAAAATGAGGCAAGTTCCGGCTATTTGCTTGAATATGAAGATTTTCGCATTCTGCTTGATTGTGGCAGCGGTGTTCTATCACAGCTTCAAAACCATATGAAGCCGGAGGATCTTGGTGCAGTTGTATTATCCCACTATCATCCTGATCATGTAGCGGATATTGGTGTCCTGCAGCACGCTGCGTTCATACAGCAGATATTGGGCAGCGAAAAAAGGACGATTCCTATATATGGTCATGATTTGGACGAAGTCGAATTTGGTAAGTTAACTTATAAAGACGTGACAAAGGGGATAGCCATCTCCGCTGATCAGCCATTAACCATTGGACCGTGTAAATTTACGTTCATGAAAACAAAACATCCAGTACCTTGTTTTGCAATGAGGATTGAAGCTGAAAATCATTCGATCGTTTACACAGGTGACAGTTCATATATGGATGAGCTTGCAGATTTCGCTAAAGACGCAAATGTTTTATTATGCGAAAGTAACTTTTACAGTGATATGGATGGTTCAAAGGCGGGGCATATGACGGCAAGGGAAGCGGGCCTGCTGGCAGAAAAGGCTGACGTCCAGCTTTTGCTGTTAACTCACCTCCCTCATTATGGGAATCTCGATCAACTGAAAAAAGAAGCATCCGAGGTATTCAAAAGGGAAATAGCTGTAGCCAAAACCAATCTCGAGTTCCAACTATAAATGAAACATCAGTGATATGAAGTCTACAAGGAGGAACAACTGTGCTTTTTATTGATAATAAGGGAATTACAGATCCAAGAATTAACCTGGCCATCGAAGAATTTGCGCTTAAACATTTAAACATAGATGAAACCTATCTTTTATTTTACATTAATCGACCTTCAATCATCATAGGCAGAAATCAAAATACGATTGAAGAAATCAATTCCGATTATGTAGATGAAAAGGGCATTACAGTTGTTCGCCGCCTTTCCGGGGGTGGAGCGGTTTATCATGACCTAGGGAATCTCAATTTCAGTTTCATTACGAAAGATGATGGGGATAGTTTCCATAACTTCAAGAAATTCACCCAGCCTGTCGTGGAAACGCTCGAGAAACTAGGAATACATGCTGAATTGAGCGGTCGTAACGATATTCTGGCTGAAGGAAAGAAAATTTCGGGAAACGCGATGTTTTCAACGAAGGGCAGAATGTTCAGTCATGGGACATTGCTGTTTCAATCAGAAATGGATCACATTGTATCCGCTTTAAAAGTGAAAAAAGATAAAATCGAGTCCAAAGGGATTAAATCGATAAGAAGCCGTGTTGGTAATATCGCCGATTTCCTAAAAGAACCGATGTCTGTTGAAGAATTCCGTTCATTCCTTCTGCAAAATATTTTCAAAGATAACGGAAAGGTTACAGAGTATGTTTTAACAGAAACGGATTGGGAGAAAATTCACGAAATCTCGGAAGATAGGTATCAAAATTGGGAGTGGAATTACGGAAAATCACCTAAATTCAACTTGCAAAACTCACATAGATTTCCTGTGGGATCTGTTGATATCCGCCTTGAAGTGAACAGGGGAATCATTGAGAACTGCAAGATCTACGGTGATTTCTTCGGGGTCGGAGAGGTTGCGGATATTGAACGAAAGCTTACTGGAATACGCTATGAAAAGGAAGCAATCAGCCGAGTACTGGATGAGATCGATGTTCGTCATTATTTTGGCAATGTAACAAAAGAAGAAATATTGGCTTTAATATATTAAGCCTGAAAGCCGTCCCGACTTAATAGGACGGCTTTTGTGACTAATAATGACAGTAATTGCTTGAATATGGATAAAATGGTTGCTGTGATCGCATTCTTTTAATATAATAAAAATGTATTTAGTTCACCATAAAAATGAATGACCATTCATTCATGCTATTTGCAGGGGAGGGAGAAAGATGAATTTATCTGAACAGCTTCATCAAATGGCTTTAAAAAAGGCGGATAAGCCAGCATATTACTTTTTGGATCAATCCACTTCATATGGGGAATTGGATAAAGCCGTTACGAAGTTCGCAGACGAATTACATAGGCTTGGTGTTTCAAAAGGTGATAACATTGCGCTGTTATTAGGCAACTCTCCACATTTCATCATTTCATTGTATGGAGCTATGCGAGCAGGGGCGACCGTAATTCCCGTCAATCCAATATACACACCTGACGAGATTGGTTATATCCTGAATAATGGCGATGTAAAGGTTGTTGTGGCATTAGATAAGCTTTTACCCTTACTGGAGAAAATGAACCCTATCCTTTCAAGCGTAGAACAATATGTAATTTGTGAAATGCAGCCGGATAATGGGGATAGTAGCGAATTTAACATCTGCAATAAAATGAAATCGTTTACAAAAATGGTCGAATCGGGGGATGAAGGCTTTAAAGGTCCTGAACTGGATCCTGAAGATACGGCAATCATACTTTATACTTCCGGGACAACGGGGAAACCAAAGGGGGCCATGCTCACACATACCAATATCTACTCCAATGCACATGATATTGGTGAATATTTAAATATCACGGAAAGTGACCGTGTCATTACGACATTGCCAATGTTCCATGTTTTCAGTTTAACGGTAGTTGTGAATGCCCCGTTGATAAGCGGAGGTACGCTTTTAATTGTCCCGCAATTCAGTCCAAAGGAAATATTCAGGCAAATCAAAAAATATGATGCAACCGTTTTTGCTGGCGTGCCTACGATGTATAACTTTCTTTTTCAATATCCAGATGCGAAAGAGGATGCTTTGAAGTCTTTGCGGATATGCATATCTGGCGGATCCGCCATGCCAGTGTCCCTGCTTGAATCATTCGAGCGGAAATTTAATGTTAGGGTTTCAGAAGGATATGGCTTATCCGAAGCTTCCCCTGTTACCTGCTTCAATCCTTTGGACCGTCCAAGGAAGGCGGGTTCCATCGGAACATCCATCCTTAGGGTGGAAAACAAAGTGGTCAATGAGCTTGGAGAAGAAGTGCCGATCAATGGTGTAGGAGAATTGATTGTCAGGGGTCCGAATGTAATGAAAGGTTATTATAAAATGCCTGAAGAATCAGCCGCTGTCTTGAAAAATGGCTGGTTATATACAGGCGATTTAGCCAGGATGGATGATGAAGGCTACTTTTTCATTGTAGATCGTAAAAAGGAGCTTATCATCGTCGGTGGCTATAATGTCTATCCGCGTGAAGTGGAGGAGGTTTTGTATGCCCATCCTGAAGTAGTTGAGGCAGCAGCCATTGGCGTTCCCGATCCCAATCAGGGGGAAGTGGTTAAATGCTTTGTGGTAAAGAAAAACAATGCATTGACTGAGGAAGAGCTGCTTGCCCATTGCATGGAACACTTGGCCAAATATAAGGTGCCGGCAAAAATTGAGTTTTTGGATGAACTTCCAAAAAACGCGACTGGTAAAATTTTACGGCGTTCCTTGAAAAACCATGTACTGCAAAACTGAATTACATTGATCATGAGGAGATCATTGCCTATAACCGGCAATGGTCCTTTTTTTGTACAACCAAAGTGTATGAGGCTGCATAAAATATATTGAAGAATCTTAAAACCTTGATTCTTGTTTCGAAAAGAGTTATGATTGTCATTAAAAATTTCCACAAAATTGTAAGGAGGGGTTAGATGAGAGATGTAAAGCTATTGGATATTTTTGCACATCCCATTGCTCAAAAATACTTGAACCGTTCAGGTCTGGCACATGCGATTGCGGTAGCATACCATGCGTTTCACTTAGCAAATGAATATAATGTCGACCCTGATATTGCCGCTAAAGCCGGGCTATTGCATGATATGGGTCATTTCACCTGGTATCGCAATGGTAAATGGGATTATGATCTTTATAAACAAAATGATATTCACCCCATCAAAGGTGCCGAACGAGCACATAAACTGTTAATCCGCTTGGGAGAAAACCCGATCAAGGCAAAGACCATTTCCCTCGCCATTTTATTTCATACCGATTCGTTCTTACCTTCGAATGATATTATTCGTACACCGCTTCAGCAAGTCGTCAAATGGGCCGACGAAAAAGATGAAGAAGAAGGCGGAAAACACCATTATCGCAAAATTGATTTTCCGCGGGCAAAGGAAAGCATCATGAAACTTGATACGCTCATAGATGAGGAACAAAGAAAAAGGCTATCATCCTGAAATCAAACGGGTTGATAGCCTTTTTTATTGTCAGGAGGAACACAATTATTAAAAGTATTTTTACAGTTTAAATTTGTTAACAGGTGAATTAATGATGTAAAATATAGACCATTAGAACTATTCCCCGGCTAACAATTATAAAAAACTATCGGATTAATAACAAATAAAGAAAGTAACAGGTGAGGTTATGAAGTCGATTAAGCTAGTGATATATGGTGGTCAGGGAGGAATTGAGGGAATCATCGAACAAGAAGGTGACATTAAGGTCATGGGGATGACTGGAAATGAAATGGACCTTCTTGATTCTGATCATACATCAGTCATTCGCTCATCAGGGAAGTATGGACAGGAAGTCATGCAAATCCTGAAGGAAAAACACCCATCCACTCCTTTCGTCATTTTTACTGCCTATTCAGAAAATCATTATCTTATTGAAGCAATAGGCCATGGTGCAGCAGGTTATGTGTTACAGGATGGCGGAATGAAACAGTTGATGTCGGCAATCCGTCAATGTGCCAACGGTCAAATCGTTTATCCTGCCTCATTCAAATCAATTTTAATGAAAAAGCTGGAGCGGGATGTTGAAAGATCACCAGTAACTTTGGAAAAGGCAATCGAAAAATTGGGGGCTTTTTTCTAAACGCGAGCATGAACTGCTTATCCTGCTAACCCAAAGCGAAACGAATAAGCAAATTTCAAAAAAACTTTTTCTATCGATCGGCACGGTAAAAAACCATATAAGCCGTATTTACAGAAAACTGAATGTTAATAATCGACCGGAGCTTATGGCACTTTTGTATGGTTTTCAAAATAGCGGGATGAAGGGATGACCGATTATGCCTGCCGTTCCGTTAATCGGTCTCATTCATTATAAATCAAATTCACATTTGAAATCCTTTGATGAAACGATTTCATCTTAGCAATTAGGCAAAGGAATAAATTCGTCGTTGCCTTAAACCTCTCATCCCTCCGTTTTTTTAGTGTCTCTGCATATGAATCATTCTGCCTCCCTTCCCGGAAGTGCATGTTAGGCTGGTGGATTATTCTGGGAAATCTTAAGGTTGATAATGAACAATGAAAAATCAACAAAATGATGGGAATTGTAAGGAAGAATAATATTGAAGGGAAATGCGGTTCTAACCTGTCCATTTTGGATTAAACTATTAAGAGGGAGATTCGTTTTAAGGAGGGGCATCATGGTTAGAAAATGGGCTGGAAGGGCGATTATATTATATATCCTTTATGCAGCAGCGATGTATTGGTATATTTTTTATGGAGCGGATACGACCATTCCCGAAGCTTTGCGTGGAACGGCAGCAGATCCTGCAACATTCCTGAATGCAAGGGAACTAAAGCTTAGTGAAGAGTATTCAGGACTGCGGAATTTTATTTTTTTCGTATCGACGCCATATGAATGGCTTCTGTATTTCTTCATATTATTATTCGGTTTTTCAAAGGCATTTGAAAAATCGTCAATGGCAGTCTCTAGACGGAAAGCGATCAGAACGGGCATTTACTTATTCTGGCTTTCCGTTATTTCATACCTGGCTCTATTTCCAATCAGTTTCATTGGATATCGGATGAGCAAGAGTTACCACATAAGTACACAAAGTTTCACCTCGTGGATGAAGGATGGAGTCATCGAATTCTGGGTGAATTTTGGGATGATGTTCATCATCGTTTCCGTTTTATATTGGTTAATGAAGAAAAGTGTGAAGAAGTGGTGGCTCTATGCTTGGATGTTGTCCATTCCTTTTTCCTTGTTCCTGATGTTCGTTCAGCCTGTATTGATTGATCCGCTGTACAATGAATTCTATCCTCTCAAAAATAAAGAGCTGGAAACGGAAATATTGGCACTAGCCTCACAGGCTGAGATCCCGGCTGAACACGTGTATGAAGTAAATATGGCGGAAAAGACAAATGCCTTGAATGCATATGTGACCGGCATAGGTTCCAACTCAAGAATAGTTCTTTGGGATACGACCCTGAACAAACTGAAGGAAGATGAAATCCTTTTTATCATGGCACATGAAATGGCTCATTATGTGGAAAAGCACATTTATATAGGGATTGCAGGTTATTTAGGACTGACATTAATCGGTTTGTGGCTGACTTCGAAAATCATGAATTTTATCATTGGTCGCTGGGGCCATCAGTTAAAGGTCCGTTCAGTTGACAGCATATCATCTCTTCCGTTATTTCTCTTGATAACGTCTGTGCTGCTTTTTGCTTCGAGTCCGCTGTCCAATTATGTTTCCAGATATCAAGAAACAAGGGCTGACCGTTATGCCATTGAAATGACCGGGGACAAAGAATCAGCAATCACGACTTTCCAGGAACTCACGAGGTCGGGTTTGAGTCAGGTCAACCCGCCATTCCTGGTTAAATGGCTGCGGTATTCCCATCCGACCATGCTCGAACGGATTTCAACGGTTGAAAATGCAGATACAAAGGGTGATTGAAAGCCAGCTGAAAACCAGCTGGCTTTTTTTCTTCGGAAAGTGGAAGTTTGTGGTCGTTTTCAGAAAAAACTATTATTTTTAAAAATCTTAGGTTCTCTACTATAATAAATTAAATTCCCAGTTCGTTTTAAGGAGATCGGATATGTATAATGTACTTTTCATCACTGTAGGCTCAGTGCTTGTGGCAGTAGCCTACAACTTATTTTTGATACCACATTTAATTTTAAGCAGCGGACTTAGTGGACTTGCGATCATGTTCGGAATCATCACCCCAGTCAACACAGGGATATTGAATTTTCTGATGAACCTGCCATTGCTGATACTTGGTTACCTGAAATTAGGGAGACGCTTTATCACCTATACGATATTATCAGTTGTCGTGATTTCCATCAGTTTATACCTCATTCCAGTTCACGGTATTTCCACTGAACCGATTTTGTCTTCTTTATTTGGCGGAATCATATCGGGAATCGGGATAGGCATCGTCTTTCGCGCTTCGGGGTCTTCGGGCGGCTTTGATATCATTGCCATGCTATTGGCTAAGAAGAGCGACTTTCCGCTTGGTACATTGCTTTCGGTGATGAATGCTGTTGTGGTGGTAATCTCAGGCTTCATCTTCGGTTGGGATGCCGCATTATATACGCTTATTTCCATTTATGCAGCAGGAAAGGTGATCGATACGATCCATTCCAATCACATTAAATTAACATTGATGATCGTTACCAAAAAGAGTGACGAAATGAAAACGAAGCTCCTGACCAACCTATATCGTGGCATTACAGTCATGGATGGTGAAGGTGCATATTCAGGAGAAAAGAGCAAAGTAATGATGACAGTCATTACACGTTATCAGTTAACCGATGTAAAAATGATGATAAAAGAAGTGGATCCGAATGCTTTTGTTAATATAACCGAAACTGCCGAGGTCATGGGTATGTTTCATAAAGAGTGATGATAATAAGAAAAGCCTCCCGACATTATGGGAGGCTTCAGACTGTAGACAAACTCGATGAAAATCGAGTTTGTCTATTTTTATGGCTTGTACAATTTGGATGTTGATTTCCACTCCAGGCACTCGCTTTCCGCGGGCGGTCGGGGAGCCTCCTCGGCTTTCGCCTGCGGGGTCTCCCCTAGACGCGCTTTTCCCGCAGGAGTCTCGTACCTTCCGTTCCAATCAACTTTGTCTTACCTTTTAGATAGAACACTTTTGCCTGGAGTCATGTTTGTTTTAAAATAGAAGTATTAAAACTTGAGGTGATGAGGATGCTTTCTAAACATGATTCTATTCAGCGAGATCAACTTGAAATGATTACTTTAGATCAATTGGTGCCACCGAACCATTTGGTTCGTAAAATGGAGGCTGCCATTGACTTCACTTTCATTTATGACTTGGTGAAAGATATGTATTCAGAGGTAGGACGCCCAAGTATTGATCCAGTTATTTTAGTTAAACTGACTTTCATTCAATATACCTTCGGTATTCGTTCCATGCGTAAAACGATTGAAGAAGTTGAAACCAATATGGCTTACCGTTGGTTCTTAGGCTATGGTTTCCATGATAAAGTACCTCATTTCTCTACGTTCGGGAAAAATTATGAGCGACGCTTCAAAGATACAGATCTGTTTGAACAGATTTTCTATCGCATTTTAATGACAGCTGCTAATAAAAAGTTAATAAGTGCTGAACACGTTTTCGTGGATTCCACACATGTGAAAGCCAGTGCGAATAAACGGAAATTTGAAAAGAAAATCGTTCGTAAAGAAACACGAGCGTATCAAGGACGTCTTCAAGAAGAAATCAATCAAGATCGTGAAAACCATGGAAAAAAGCCTTTTCCACCAGATAAATTTGATAAAGAAGAGACCAAAGAGATTAAAGAAAGTACAACGGATTCTGAGAGTGGCTACTATGTGAAAGATGAACGAACAAAACAGTTTGCCTATTCATTCCACGCGGCCGCAGACCGCAACGGTTTTGTATTGGGAACGATTGTAACACCTGGAAATACACATGACAGTCAGATCTTAGAGCCACTAGTTGAACAAGTGATTGAGAAAGTTGGAAAACCGGAAGCCGTTGCCGCAGATGCAGCTTATAAAACACCAGCGATTACAAGCTACCTATTTAACAAAGAAATCATACCGGCTTTACCTTATACACGTCCTCGCACCAAAGAAGGATTTTTCCGCAAACAGGACTATGTATACGATGAACATTTTGATTGTTACCTTTGCCCTTCGGGCGAAACTTTAAAGTACTCAACAACAAATAAAGAGGGCTATCGCGAGTACAAATCGCCAAAACAAATTTGTACAACATGCTCATTTTTATCTCGGTGTACAGAAAGCAAAGACTGTCAAAAAGTGGTGACACGGCATATCTGGCAAACACATGTGGAAGAAGCAGATCATCTGCGTCATCATCAAGATGTAAAACCTATATATGCAAAACGTAAAGAAACGATTGAGCGTGTATTCGCAGATGCAAAAGAAAAGCATGGTATGCGTTGGACTACTTTAAGGGGACTTAAAAAATTGTCGATGCAGGCGATGCTTACTTTCGCTGCCATTAATTTAAAGAAGATGGCCAATTGGACATGGCAAGGTCCAAAAATGGCCTAACATAGTGGGCTCGTAGAGCCCCAATCTCTAAACTTTGGGCGAAAATTCAAAGGGAATTTCAAAAGGGGTTCAGAATTTTTTAATTCCGAACCCCTTTTGTCTACAAACTGAAGCCTCCCGACATTATGGGAGGCTTTTTTGATCATGAATGTTAATTTCCAAATTGTTTTAGTAAAACGTTCATTTCAGAACTTAGTTTTAAGAATAAAGGTTTGTTTTTCATATCCAAGGCATCATCGATCTGTTTTGCAAGGAGATTCTTTTTGGTAGTAAGGACGGCTTCCTGGATAATCATATCAATTAACATTTCCTGAACCACGGCATCGTTTTTCATTTCGCTCATTGATAAGGACTTCACTGACTCTGAATAAGATTTTTCATTTTTCAAAGTTACCACCCCTGACCCTTTTTATTATTATATGGATTTGAGTGGATAAAATCAACTGAAAATTTAAAAAATTTAAATTACGATAGAGAATGTGTCGTTTAGGTGACGAAAAAGCCACTATATAAAAGAATTTTAAATTTTTTGTGAACTCGCTTTTAATGTTTAAGGGTTATGCTATTATAGTGAGTAATTTAACATACATTTACTATCCCCCTTCACTCTTCTTGGACAGGAATGGAAGGGTACAAGCAATTAAGAATATAAGCTTTGGAAAGTGATAGCGATGTTTAGCAATGAGGAAGAGGTGGATTAAAAATGAATCAAAACAATCAGGGAATCATCGAGGAATATGAAATCACGCCACATACACTAATGGTTGCGCCAATTAATTACGGCAGTAAAATATATGCCCGTATCGTTGAAATGGAGGACGAGTTCATCTCGCCGTTTAAACCTATGGAAATAATAAAGAAAAGCTGCGAGTTCTTCGGATCAAGTTATGAAGGACGCAAGCAAGGCACGAAACAGCTCATAAACATCACACATAAAGCACCTATCGCGATTGATCCGACCAGTTCGATATTCTTCTTTCCAACTACATCTCCGTTACGTCCTCAATGCATCTGGTTATCACATGAGCATGTGGTATCCTATGAGCGCCTGGATTCCAAACATACAACCATCACATTCAGGAATAGACAAACCATCGATATAGCAGTGTCATGCAGCTCTTTCGAAAACCAGCTGCACCGGACCTCTTTTTTAAAAACGAAATTGATCCAGAGGATTGAGGAAACAAAGAGGAAATCCTTTTATCTGTTCACTGATGCTAATGGAATCAAGGCTTCAGAGGTAATCTCAAAGTATATACAGCGATAAGAGGGGGTTCAGGGGAAAAATCAGAGAAGAATGCAAACGGGAATATTCAAATTTAAAGCAAGCCCTTCTTATTAAAGAAGGGCCCTGGAATCAATCTTCGAATAATTCATCCATTAAATCGTCAATTTCTTTTCTTAATTTTTCAGTTCCTTCTTTGGAAATGTTGATGGTATCACCATCGATAATCAGCATATCTCCTACTTTTGCCCCCTTGGGAAGAGCACTTTTAGGGAAATCCTTCATGTCACCACCATTGATTTCAACGACAGCGATCTTTCCTTCGAAGCGATCAATAATTCCTTGTACCAATTATTTCACCGTCTTTACAGTAATTTTCTGACCTGTAGAAGTAAAAATAATGTTACCTGATTTATCTGTGCGATAAGTTTTGGCTTTCACTGAATTCAACCGTTTTATAACAGTGGAAGTAGGGTGCCCATAGCCATTTTTCCCTACACTGATTACAGCATATTTCGGTTTTGTTTTGTTTTGTTAATGAAAGCTGAACTTGTCGATGTTTTTGCACCATGATGGCCTACTTTAAGTACATCCACACTTGGTACCAGTTTTTTAGCCAGCATATCTTTCTCTGCTTTTTCTTCGGCATCACCTGTAAACAAGAATGTTTTTTTTTGCCGTGTTTAAGCAACAGGACAGCACTCCAATTATTTAAGTCAGACTTAGCATAGTCCTTAACAGGTGCAATGAATTTAAGGGAATTATCCTTTGCTTTAGTGTTGATTTCCACTCCCGTCTTCGCTTTTTTTATTGTAAGCGTCTTCTTCTTAACAGCCGTTAAAAAGTCTTTGTATGCCTGGGTAGTATGTGAAACTTTAGGGGCATACACAGATTTTACATTAAGCGATTTAATCACATGAGCAAGACCGCCAACATGATCCGCATCTGGGTGAGTGGAAACTAATGCAGTAAGTGTTTTTACCTTTTGTTTTTTTAGGTAGGCAACAACCTCGTCGCCCTTTCCTTTACCGCCGCCATCGATTAAAACGTTTTCATTACCGGTTTGTATCAGGATTGAATCTCTTGTCCAACGTTGATGAAATGTACCTTTACATTTGAGGCTGCCTCGGTTGTTTTAAGTCCAGTGAATAAAGACAAAACAAGAACAGCCACCAGTAGAATATTTATTTTCTTCATTTTTCCCCTCCAGTTAATAATTTACCATGTGTAACCGGAAAAATGGGAATATGGACACGATTTTCATTTGTGGTAAAAAAAGGAAAAGATCACCTGGCTTATGGTTAGGGAAAATGATCCTGGGTATTTATGATTAATCTCTTGAATTAAAATGTAAAGCCATTATTTTAAAGAATCGATCAATAAAAAAATATATTTCTCTCAGAAAAGAGTGTGAAGTTGGCATATATTCAAGGAGCAGGCTGCGTAGAAAGTTAGGATTACCAACAAAATATTTTGTTAAAGAGATTGTTTCTGTTTTTTTAGGATTTGTACAATTTAAACGTTGATTACCCTCCAGGCACTCGCTTTCCTCGGGCGGTCCGTGAGCCTCCTCGGCGCGTTTGCACCTTTCGTTCCAACCAGCTTTGTTTTAAAATTTAGATAGGAACCCTTTTGGCTACTAATTAAATCATGCAAATAAAACATTGCATGGTTATCTTAAGAAATTAGGGATGAGTATAAGTTTCCTTAATGATTGACTCATTAATACATAATATAATAGACAACGATGATGTATCTTTTGTTCAGTATTTCACAAATGGTTTTGTTTTTCTGGAAGTTCTTTTTGCTTTATACGTTTAATATAAAGGGGGTGTTACTAGTAGATAATACTAGGTATGGATATGCAATTAACATCTTCCTCAATAACGTTGTACTGACACTAAAATGATAGTTTAGACGTATAGTTATAATAGATGAATGGAAATTAAAATGTCGCTTAATAATGAACAAACGGGCCAGCCTTTTAATCGTTAAGGACATTTTCGTCGAAACTGTTGCCTTAATTCAGTAAGCAGTAAGTGCAAACGGCTTGTGTAAAAAGAAGAGGAGAAGCGGCTATGGCAGTCCTCGGTTCCTATAATAGGGAAGAGGATAGTATACCATACCAGGCAGCTTCGACATTCTGCCGTTTAATCATCAAGAACGAAGGCGATGCTATGCATACAGCAAACTTTTAATGAAGGATGCCATAACTAGGGAACTTGAAGTAACGCAGTTAAATGTAAAAGGTATTTTCAGAAGAAGATATTATCTATCTGAAATCTGAAATCCATGGCAGACATTTCATCCGACATGATAGAGCTTGATCCAATAGCATGGGCTTTTTAAGCGTCCCATCGTCCTAAAGGAATTTCCATTCATTCGATGAAGGGATTGGTTGATGGCAATCGACCAGGGCAAATCATGGGATACGTGTTACATTTTGCGGCGGATCATGATATTGGTTACTTTTACATCGATTTGTCGAAGCTGACTGTTTTCCTATCCTTTCTTCAATATGATGAGTCGATCATAACGGGTGCCACTCCAACCTTTGTCTTGGAGCATGTAATTAACATTCATTTAAGGAATCTTAAAACTAAAATTGTTAGGATATTCAGTATGCACTTGATTACATAGGTTATGCCTTGATCGAAAAGTAATCTTTCACGGAGATGAATCCATGGTTTGAACTAGCCAATTAAATTATGATGTTATGGAATATTCAAACAGGGGAATGGAGGTAAGTGAGTCTAATCGATCTTGATCATGAAAGACTCCCTTACCTTTATGCCAGGAAAGATGCGGTGCTTTTTTATGGTCATCCTTTTTACGTCCAAGGGAATTTGTATCCTTCCGGAAGGCTCCCTTGTAACCCGTTAATCCCTTGAGGGTTTTTTTTCGAAAAAGTAATAACATAGCAAGTCTTCGGTTTTGTTGCGAAGGCGGGGATTGAAATAATTATGATGTTCCTCATATCCTTTATATAAAAAACAATACATCGTGAAGGATTCATCGCGTTTGATTTCACTAACCTTAATATTCTCTTTGCGCAAATAGCGCCGTACCTCGGCAAGTTCGTCTTGAACCACTTTTAAAATATGTTCGACTAGCTCCGAATAGGGCCTTTTTAATTTAAACGGACTAATTTCGATGACCTTGAGATCCCGGTTTAAGACTGTAATAACCATAGGGAGGTAGATGGCTTTTTCAATCATATTTCGGTCACCTTCTGGAATGCGGGTCATCATGACCGCCCCTTTCTAAATAGCGCGTTTTTAATACTAATATGTATCTTCCGTAATAATAAGAACGTTTGTTCCGATTTTATCCTAATGTATTTTCAGTGGTTATGCAAGCAGTTTTGATAAATCTAGAAATATTCGTTAACAAGATTATGTTTTCCGGAGATAGGGAAAGTATGAAGATATATGGATAATAATTCTTGCAATTTCGGGGGAAAGTGATATATCTAAAATAAACGGTTTTTAATAAGTTTATGCTGCTTTGATGGCAGCATGTCGAGGGAGATAATTATGGATTTGGATACTATACGTGAGTGGTTTACACTTGATCATATATCGGCGCTTATTCAGCAATATCGCTCATTCGGTCCAATTCCCGGGATCTTACTGCCGATGCTGGAAGCTTTTTTGCCTTTTTTGCCCTTAGTGGTGTTCGTGCTCGCCAATGCAACGGCATTTGGTCTCTGGTGGGGGTTTTTATTTTCTTGGATTGGTGCGGTAGCGGGGTCCTTTTTGATCTTTTGGATTATTAGAAGATATGGTCAAATGAGGTTTTTCCGATTTTTGCAAAAGCATAAACAGGTGCAGAGGTTGATGGTTTGGGTTGAGAGCCATGGATTCGGTCCTTTGTTCATATTGCTCTGCTTCCCTTTTACACCATCGGCTATCGTTAATATCGTGGCAGGACTATCAAAAGTCAGTACCCTGCAATATGGACTTGCAGTAGTTGGAGGGAAGGCGGTGATGATTTTTACGATCAGTTTCGTAGGTTACGATTTAGTATCATTGATTCATAAACCTGTGCGAACGATCATTATCGGAATCGTCATCTTTATCCTATGGTATGTGGGGAAAAGACTGGAAGTCCGGTTAAATAAAAGCATGAAGAGAGAAGAAGGGCAATAAATTAATATATAAATGCAGTAGGGGTTGAACTAGATGGAAAAAACAAACAAGAATTCTTTATCCGATTGGATAAAACCAGCGATGATAGCTTTTGTTATTTACATCTTAATCCGTACATTTCTCTTTTCAAGCTATGATGTTGAAGGAAAGTCGATGCAGCCGACCCTTGAAGATGGAAATAAACTTGTCGTGAATAAAATCAATTACCAGATTCATGATATCAACCGTTTTGACATTATTGTTTTTCATGCGAATTCACAAGAAGATTATGTTAAGCGGGTTATAGGGGTTGCAGGTGACCGTATTCGTTATAAAGATGATTGGCTATACGTAAATGGTGAGAAAGTGGATGAGCCTTATCTTGAGAAATTCAAGGAAGGTTTCCCAGGACAGGATTTTACAGGTGATTTTACATTAAAAGAATTGACGGATGTGACCAAAGTTCCGGAGGGCAAGCTTTTTGTCATGGGTGATAATCGTCTTGAAAGTGCTGACAGCCGTCACTTTGGTTATATACCGGTAGAAAATGTTGTCGGTAAAGTGGATGTTCGATATTGGCCGGTCAATGATTTCAATTTTAAGTTTACAGGTGAGTGATTGTGAAGCCCGAGTATGATGCGGGCTTTTTCTTTTGGGGGAAAACGCGAACGTACGATTGGTGTTTTTTTAAGGGAAACGGTAAAATAATAGAAGGTAAATCTAATTGGAAACAGAAACCTAGTCATAAAGACGAAAGTATTTCTGGTATGATGGATCTAGATATTATGTTGTAAGGGGGAAAAGAGATGTCACTCCGTTTTTTACTGGGAAGATCGGGTACAGGGAAAACTTCGAATATATTGGACGAAATCCGCTCTAAATTGGCAGAAGATCCCGAAGGAAGTCCAATTATCTACCTCGTTCCTGATCAGATGACGTTTCTATCTGAATATAAATTAATTAAAACACCAGGCCTTGCCGGAATGATCCGGACACAGGTTTTCAGTTTTAGCAGGCTTGCTTGGCGCGTTCTTCAGGAAACCGGGGGGATGAGCCGGCTGCATCTGGACAGTGTTGGCGTTAATATGCTGATACGGAAGATCATGGATGATAAAAAGGAAGAGTTAAAGATGTTCAGTCGATCTGCTGATAAGCAGGGGTTCATTGCACAGATGGAGCTAATGCTGGCTGAGTTCAAGCAGTATTGCATCCAACCTGATGACATTCAAAACTATTTGGCTGAAACCTCACAGGCCGGCAGCGGCATTCAGGATAAACTGCATGATCTTGAATTGGTCTATCAGGCTTTTGAGGATGAAATGGTCAATAAATATTTAGACTCCGAAGATTATTTCACTTTGCTGATCGAAAAAATGTCAGAGTCTTCATATATAAGGAATGCGGATATATATATCGATGGTTTTTATAGCTTGACTCCACAGGAATTATTGATTGTTGAAGAAATGATGAAGCTGTGCAGGAGTGTAACGATCTCGCTGACGTTAGATCAGCCCTACAGGCAATATGCTCCGGATGATTTGCAATTGTTCAGGCAAACGGGAAACCTTTATCATCACCTATATCAGGCTGGATTGAGGAATGGCATACCGATTTCAGAAGATCGAATCTTAAAAAGATCGGAAAGGTTTGGAAAGAGTCCGGGGCTGAATCATCTGGAAACTTATTTTTCCATTCGTCCTGCACGAACGTTTGAGCAGTCACCTGATGTAACGATCGCCCAGGCAGTTAACCGCAGAGCTGAGATTGAAGGAGTTGCCCGGGATATCTTGTCGCTGGTCAGACAGAAACAGCACCGTTTCCGTGATATTGCGATTTTAGTCCGTAACGGGGAAGCATACGCAGATATTTTACAAACCGTTTTTCGGGATTATCAAATTCCCTTGTTCGTCGATTCCAAGCGGACGATGCTGAATCATCCTCTGATTGAACTGATTCGTTCGACTTTGGAGATCATCAATGGCTATTGGCGTTATGAACCGGTATTTCGTGCAATCAAGACGGAGCTTCTATTTCCGCTGCAAAAAAACCACGATCGGATGCGTGAACAGGTAGATAAGCTGGAAAACTATGTGCTGGCACGCGGCATTAAAGGAAGCGGGTGGACGTCCAAAGATCGTTGGACCTACCGGCGATTCCGCGGTCTGGAACTCGAGGACCGGAACCAAACGGATAAGGAAATGATGCTTGAGCAAGAGTTGAATGAAATGAAGCAATTATTTACCGAGCCCATCTTGAAGCTATCAAAACGGGCTAAAAAGGCTGCTAATGGCAGGGAATTGTGTGAAGCCCTTTATCTATATCTTGAAGAATTGCATATACCGGAAAAATTGGAAAAGCTGAAACTGGAGGCAGAAGAAGCAGGTGATTTGGTATCGGCAAGAGAGCATGAGCAAACATGGAATGCGGTTGTCGACCTATTGGACCAATTCGTTGAATTACTGAGCGGGGAAGAGCTTTCCATGAAACAGTTTGCGGTAATCATTGAAGCTGGTCTGGAGTCTCTTGAATTTTCTTTGGTACCGCCGGCAATTGACCAAGTATTAGTCGCTAATCTAGATTTATCCCGCCTGGATGATGTGAAGACAGCTTTTGTTATCGGTTTGAACGAAGGGGTTCTGCCGGGAAAAGCTGTATCTGACGGGATATTTTCAGATAGTGATCGTGATGTGCTGCTGGCTGGTGGACTTGATGTTGCCCCAAGTTCGAAAGTGCGCCTGCTGGATGAGGAGTTCACAGCGTACAAAGCATTCACTACGCCTGCCGAGGCCCTTTATTTATCATATCCGCTTGCCGATGAGGAAGGGAAGGCGCTTTTACCTTCATCCTATTTGAAACGGGTAAGGGACGTATTGCCTAACGTTTCCGATGTGTATTATATGAACGATCCGTCCGATCTGCCTGCAGAGGAACAGGTGAAATATGCAGCGAATCATGATGTGGCCCTTTCGTACCTGGCTGCCCAATTGCAGCTGAAGAAAAGGAACTATCCAATCCATTCACTATGGTGGGATGTATATAATGCCATTATTGACGATGAAATGGCCGGTCCTTCAGCAACTAAGGTTTTATCGAGCCTTTTTTATCAAAATAGGACAAAGAAATTAACTGAGGAAACAAGTAAGCAATTATACGGTGAGAGCATTCTTACGAGTGTATCCAGGATGGAAATGTTCAATAGCTGCCCGTTCTCCCATTATGCGGCTCATGGCTTGAAATTGAGGGAACGGCAGATTTTCCGTTTGGATGCCCCGGATATAGGCGAGATGTTCCATGGAGCGTTGAAAATGATTTCCGATTACTTGAAGGAACATGATATTCCTTGGTCTACATTGACCCCGGAACAATGCTTGGAGCTGGCCAGAATTGCTGTGGAGAGACTTGCTCCTAAACTCCAAAATCAGATTTTGTTAAGTACGAACCGCCATCACTATTTACGCAGGAAACTCGAAAACGTGATTGGACGTGCCTCGATCGTATTAAGTGAACATGCAAAGGCGAGCGGTTTTGCCCCGATCGGATTAGAACTTGGATTCGGAAAAAATGGCGAGCTGCCGCCACTTTCTTTCACATTGAAAAACGGTACGAAGATGGAATTGATCGGGCGGATCGACCGAGTGGATAAAGCGGAAGAAGATGAGGGTGTCTATTTGCGTGTGCTCGATTATAAGTCGAGTGAAAAGGAACTGAACATGAGTGAAGTATATTATGGACTCGCGCTGCAAATGTTGACATACCTAGATATCGTCGTCACCCATTCCAAGTCGCTGATTGGAAAAGAAGCGATTCCAGCCGGAGTTTTGTATTTTCATGTGCATAATCCCGTTGTCAAATCAAAGGGTATGCTCAGTTTGGATAAAATTGAAGAAGAAATTTATAAAAGCTTTAAAATGAATGGACTTGTACTGGACCATTCAAATGTCATTCAGTTGATGGATACCTCGCTTGATATTGAAAATTCGGGTAAGTCGGATATCATTCCAGCTGGATTTAAAAAGGACGGATCGCTCCTGGCGGCTTCCAAAGTTGCCAGCAGGGAAGAGTTTTCGCTTCTGAATCATCATGTGCGCCGCATTTATCAGGAAGCTGGTGATCGAATGGTCGATGGTGATGTGGATATTACTCCATACAAATTAAAGGAAAAAACGCCGTGTACCTTCTGTTCCTTTAAATCTGTATGCCAATTCGACCAGTCACTGGAGGAGAACCAATTCAGGAATTTGGCACAGAAGAAACAAAATGACGTTCTTGAGCTATTAAGGGGAGAGGGGGAGAGCGATGAGTAAAACGAAAATTCCTGCTCTGCCAGGAGACGTGACTTGGACGGAAGATCAATGGAAGGCAATATGGGCTAAAGATCAGGACATCCTGGTTGCGGCCGCTGCGGGTTCAGGGAAAACAGCGGTACTGGTCAATCGGATCATTCAAAAAGTCATTTCAGAAGAAGATCCAATCGATGTTGATGAACTGCTCGTGGTTACATTCACCAATGCCTCGGCTGCCGAAATGCGCCATCGGGTAAGTGAGGCATTAGAAAAAGCGATCAATGATAATCCGCATTCACAGCATTTACGTAAGCAGTTGAGCTTGATTAATCGTGCTTCGATTTCCACACTCCATTCGTTTTGTCTAGAGGTGATCAGGAAGTATTATTATCTTACGGATATCGACCCGGGCTTCCGGATTGCAGATTCAACGGAGATCCAGCTGCTCCGTGATGAAGTGATGGAAGAGCTTTTCGAGGAGCAGTATGGCCAAAGTGATAACGAAGAGTTCTTTAATTTGGTCGATGCTTTCACAAGTGATCGAAATGATGATGCACTTCAGAATATCGTTCGGTCGCTGCATGATTTTTCGCAATCGAATCCAAACCCGGACCGATGGCTCGATGGTGCCGCCAGCATGTATGAGCTGGCAGATGATGATGGGATCGATGATCTTTCGTTTATCGATTCATTGAAGTTCGATATTGGTTTACAATTGGACACGGCCAGGGATTTATTGGAACGCTCGCTTGCGTTGACAAAAACCCCTGGGGGGCCGGCTCCAAGGGCTGAGAACTATATAGCCGATCTTGCACTGGTTGCTAAACTTTCGGAAGTGAAGGACCAATCCTGGAATGCACTTTATGAGGAAATCCAAAACGTGAAATTCGGGACGGCAAAACGCCTTACCGGTGCAGATTTTATCAAGGAAGTTGCTGATGAGGCTACCAAGTACCGGGATAAGGCCAAGAAGATCATCAAATCGTTACAGGAAGAGTTATTTTCCCGGAAACCGGAAAGCTACCTGCGGGATATAAGGGAGCTTAAGGGTTATGTCGATACACTTGTAATGCTTGTTAAACGGTTTGACGAAAGATTCTTTGCTGCAAAAGCAGAAAAGAACTTGGTGGATTTCGCCGATTTGGAACATTATTGTCTTCAAATTTTGACAGGGGAAACGATGGATGGTGAACGAAAACCTTCAGCGGCAGCCATCGAATACAGGAACCAGTTCAAAGAGGTACTAGTGGATGAATACCAGGACACGAACCTGGTTCAGGAATCGATCTTAAAACTGGTGACGGCTGATGGAGAATATGATGGGAATCTTTTCATGGTAGGCGATGTCAAGCAGTCCATTTACCGGTTCAGGCTTGCAGAACCGAATCTCTTCCTTGGAAAATACACACGATTTACCCATGACGGTGTTGATTCCGGACTGAAAATTGATTTAAACCGCAATTTCCGGAGCCGAAAGGAAGTTCTTGATGGGACCAATTTCTTGTTTCAACAGTTGATGGGCATTACAGTCGGTGAGATTGATTATGATGAAGATGCCCAATTGAAAAAAGGTGCCCCATATCCCGAAGACGATCCAAACCCGATCGAACTTCATTTAATTGATGGAGCAGCCGATCCTGAAGCTCATTTGGAAGTGGAAGGGTATGATGGCGGATTTGAGGCCGAGGAGCTTGAAAAAGCGCAGCTCGAAGCAAGGCAGATGGCCAAGCTCATTAAAAAGGCTATAAGCGAAAAGCATCGGATATATGATACGAAAACCAAAAGGTACCGATCTGCCACTTATCGGGACATGGTCATTCTACTTCGTTCGATGCCATGGGCACCGCAAATCATGGAGGAATTTAAAAAGCAGGGAATTCCAGTCTATGCCAATTTGTCCACAGGGTATTTTGAAGCGACCGAAGTGGCCATCATGATTTCCTTATTGAAGGTGATTGATAATCCGCAACAGGATATCCCATTGGCTTCCGTTCTCCGTTCACCTATCGTCGGGTTGGATGAAGAAGAGATGTCAAAGGTGCGTTTATTCCATACAGGAAGCTATTACGAAGCACTAGCTGATTTTTACAGAAAGAGTGACCCTGAGGAACATCCGGGGCTTTATGAAAAAGCCTCTGCATTTTATAAAAATCTAGTGAAGTGGCGGAAGATTGCCAGGCAGGAGGCATTATCAGATCTGATCTGGCTCCTATACCGCGAAACGCAGTTTTATGATTTTGCAGGTGGGATGCCGGGCGGCAAACAGCGTCAGGCCAATTTACGAGCGCTGTATGACAGGGCAAGGCAATATGAAGCAAGTTCTTTCCGCGGTCTGTTCCGTTTCTTGCGGTTCATAGAAAGGATGCAAGAACGTGGAGATGATTTAGGGGCAGCTCGGGCTTTAGGGGAACAGGAAGATGTAGTCCGGCTGATGACGATTCACTCGTCAAAGGGGCTTGAGTTCCCGATCGTGTTCATTGCCGGTCTGTCCAAGCAATTCAATATGATGGATTTACGAAAGTCCTATTTACTGGATAAAGATTATGGCTTTGCGGCAAAGTATGTGAATTCCGAATTACGGATAACTTATCCATCCCTCCCTCAATTGGCTTTTAAGAAAAAAAAGCAGCTTGAATTAATTGCCGAGGAGATGCGTGTCCTCTACGTGGCGCTAACAAGGGCTAAGGAAAAGCTTTATTTGATTGCCAGTATCAATGATACAGAAAAAACGCAGCAGAACTGGGAAAGTAATGCGGCACATGGAGATTGGCTATTGAAGGACTATGTACGGGCAGGTGCAAAAAGTTATCTTGATTGGATTGGTCCATCCCTTGTCCGACATCGGGATTCTCTTGGTGCTGCAGGTCTTGGCTTGGAAATGGAGTCGCATCCATCGAATTGGTCCATTTCCGTCATTCCGAGTGAAGAGCTTGCTGTTCTGGATGAGGAAGAGGCACTGGTTCAAGAGCAAATGCTTGAACATGTCCAGAAATCGGAGAAGGTCGGCATCGTTTCCGAGTTTTATGATGATATCAAGGAACAGCTGGAATGGGAGTACCCCGAGCATGAGGCGACGGTGTTTCGTTCCAAGCAATCCGTTTCTGAATTAAAACGTCAATATGAACTCAAGGACGAACAAAGCTCCACAGAGCTGTTGCGTAAATTTAAGCGGCCTATCACGAAGCGGCCGACTTTCATGCAAGAAAAGTCACTTACTCCTGCTGAAAGGGGTACGATTACACATTTAGTCATGCAGCATATTGATCTATCTAAAGAGATTACCATTCAATCGATTCAGCAACTGATCATTGATCTGATTCAACGTGAGCTGTTGACGGAGGAACAGAAAGAAGCTGTGGATCCTGAGACGATCGTCGATTTCTTCGATAGTGAAATCGGGCAAAGAATTCAGAGGGCCAAAAGCATTCGCCGTGAAGTGCCATTTACGATGTCGCTGCCTGCAAAGGAAGCTTACAGCGATTGGACAGCTGGAGATGAAGAAGTCCTTATCCAAGGTGTGATTGATTGTATCTTTGAGGATGAACAAGGTCTTGTGCTTCTCGACTATAAAACGGATACGATCACCGGCCGTTTTGCAAACGGGTACGAGGGGGCTAAAGGGATTCTTGCCGATCGATACCAGATGCAGCTTCAGCTTTATACGAGGGCTGTTGAAGGGATAATGAATAAGAAGGTAACCGGCCGTTACTTGTTTTTCTTTGACGGCTCGCATTTATTGGAAGTATAAGAGAGAAGGAGTGTCCCATTGATGTGGGACGCTTCTTTTTGGCTGAATAAACAGAATAGTTTGAAAAAGTGTAAATGCTTACTATATACTAGTGGAGAAAAATACCTTTTTAAAGGAGTAGAGAAGAGTATGACGAGTGAGATCAAGAGCAAGGGATACTTTGGTGAGTTCGGTGGAAGCTTTATACCGGGTGAACTTCAGGAAGTTATGGATATTTTAGAAACGGAATTCCTGAAATATAAGGATGATCCGGAATTCATTGAGGAGTTCCGATATTATCTGAAAGAATATGTCGGACGCGAAAACCCGTTAACACTTGCAAAGAATTTAACGGAAAAGGTTGGCGGGGCAAAAATATACTTGAAGCGTGAAGATCTGAATCATACAGGTGCTCATAAAATTAATAATGCGATCGGACAAATCCTGCTTGCTAAACGAAGGGGTGCTAAACGCATCATCGCAGAAACAGGAGCAGGACAGCATGGTGTGGCGACTGCGACAGCATGTGCGATGTTTGGCATGGAGTGTGTGATCTATATGGGTAAGCTGGATACGGAGAGGCAGGCATTGAATGTCTTTCGGATGGAATTGCTGGGGGCAAAAGTCGTAGCGGTCGAAAAGGGACAGGGTCGATTGAAGGATGCTGTTGATGAGGCATTGAATGACTTGGTGCAAAACTATGAAAATAATTTTTACTTACTTGGTTCAGCAGTGGGGCCACACCCATATCCAACGATCGTTAAGCATTTCCAATCAATCATAAGTGAAGAATCGAAGCGCCAGATCCTTGAAAAGGAAGGGAAACTGCCCACAGCCATAATTGCCTGTGCAGGAGGGGGAAGTAATGCGATCGGTGCTTTTGCTCATTATCTCGATGAAGAAAATGTCCGTTTAATTGGTGTAGAGCCAATTGAAGCCCCAAGTATTTCGCAAGGTGTCCCGGCAGTATTGCACGGATTCAAAAGTTTGACGTTAGTGGATGAGCAAGGGGAACCAAAACCGACATTTTCCATAGCCGCCGGTTTGGATTACCCAAGCGTGGGACCCGAGCATAGTTTTTTGAAAGATAGCGGACGAGCGGAGTATGTGACGGTAAAAGGGGAAGAAGCGCTGGAGGCTTTTCAGGTATTATCCAAAACAGAGGGAATCATTCCAGCTCTCGAAAGCTCACATGCCCTGGCTCACGCCATGAAGCTAGCTAAAGAGTTAACAAGGGAAGATATACTGATCGTTAATTTATCAGGCAGGGGAGACAAAGATGTTGAGCAAGTATTTAACATGTTAGAAAAATAGTCCGAATGTAAAAGCCTCCCTGGAAATGGGAGGCTTTCAGACTGTAGACAAACTCGATGAAAATCGAGTTTGTCTATTTTTATGGCTTGTACAATTTGGACGTTGATTTCCACTCCAGGCACTCGCTTTCCGCGGGCGGTCGGGGAGCCTCCTCGGCTTTCGCCTGCGGGGTCTCCCCTAGACGCGCTTTTCCCGCAGGAGTCTCGTACCTTCCGTTCCAATCAACTTTGTCTTACCTTTTAGATAGAACACTTTTGCCTGGAGTCATGTTTGTTTTAAAATAGAAGTATTAAAACTTGAGGTGATGAGGATGCTTTCTAAACATGATTCTATTCAGCGAGATCAACTTGAAATGATTACTTTAGATCAATTGGTGCCACCGAACCATTTGGTTCGTAAAATGGAGGCTGCCATTGACTTCACTTTCATTTATGACTTGGTGAAAGATATGTATTCAGAGGTAGGACGCCCAAGTATTGATCCAGTTATTTTAGTTAAACTGACTTTCATTCAATATACCTTCGGTATTCGTTCCATGCGTAAAACGATTGAAGAAGTTGAAACCAATATGGCTTACCGTTGGTTCTTAGGCTATGGTTTCCATGATAAAGTACCTCATTTCTCTACGTTCGGGAAAAATTATGAGCGACGCTTCAAAGATACAGATCTGTTTGAACAGATTTTCTATCGCATTTTAATGACAGCTGCTAATAAAAAGTTAATAAGTGCTGAACACGTTTTCGTGGATTCCACACATGTGAAAGCCAGTGCGAATAAACGGAAATTTGAAAAGAAAATCGTTCGTAAAGAAACACGAGCGTATCAAGGACGTCTTCAAGAAGAAATCAATCAAGATCGTGAAAACCATGGAAAAAAGCCTTTTCCACCAGATAAATTTGATAAAGAAGAGACCAAAGAGATTAAAGAAAGTACAACGGATTCTGAGAGTGGCTACTATGTGAAAGATGAACGAACAAAACAGTTTGCCTATTCATTCCACGCGGCCGCAGACCGCAACGGTTTTGTATTGGGAACGATTGTAACACCTGGAAATACACATGACAGTCAGATCTTAGAGCCACTAGTTGAACAAGTGATTGAGAAAGTTGGAAAACCGGAAGCCGTTGCCGCAGATGCAGCTTATAAAACACCAGCGATTACAAGCTACCTATTTAACAAAGAAATCATACCGGCTTTACCTTATACACGTCCTCGCACCAAAGAAGGATTTTTCCGCAAACAGGACTATGTATACGATGAACATTTTGATTGTTACCTTTGCCCTTCGGGCGAAACTTTAAAGTACTCAACAACAAATAAAGAGGGCTATCGCGAGTACAAATCGCCAAAACAAATTTGTACAACATGCTCATTTTTATCTCGGTGTACAGAAAGCAAAGACTGTCAAAAAGTGGTGACACGGCATATCTGGCAAACACATGTGGAAGAAGCAGATCATCTGCGTCATCATCAAGATGTAAAACCTATATATGCAAAACGTAAAGAAACGATTGAGCGTGTATTCGCAGATGCAAAAGAAAAGCATGGTATGCGTTGGACTACTTTAAGGGGACTTAAAAAATTGTCGATGCAGGCGATGCTTACTTTCGCTGCCATTAATTTAAAGAAGATGGCCAATTGGACATGGCAAGGTCCAAAAATGGCCTAACATAGTGGGCTCGTAGAGCCCCAATCTCTAAACTTTAGGCGAAAATTCAAAGGGAATTTCAAAAGGGGTTCAGAATTTTTTAATTCCGAACCCCTTTTGTCTACAAACTGAAAGCCTCCCTGGAAATGGGAGGCTTTTTCTATGACTAATTATTCCCTGTAATGGGCTGGTCAACTCCATTGATATCAAGGACATTGCTTCCATTCAGGCCATTGGCCGTGAAAGTGATTGCAGCTGTGTTCCCTGAGCCGGATCCGAAAACCGTTTTGGAGGAAGACTTAGGGGAAATGACGGCGCAATCACCGAATAACAGGTTTCCTTGCGCGACATTAAATACTTGAACCGGGCCGATAATGGCAGGCATATGAACCCCTCCTTTAAAAGTTTAAGTGTTGTTGGTGGAATCCTCGATTGGCGTCTCTTCAGGTTTTTTAGGAACCTCCCGAATATGTTTCACTCTTGACTCCATACGTGCATGGCCTACGTTCCCCACACCAACCACAGATGAGGAAGATATCCCGATTATATTGATATTGCCGACCCGTATGAAGGGATTCGGATTTGAAAAACTTGATATGACTGGTTCATTCAATCTTGGGATATAAAATGGTTTCTTAAAGATGTCATAGTCTGCGAAATGAATATCGACTGAGTGGAAAGTTTCACTTTTCTTTTGAACGGCTAAAGCCAGGGAATTCCCGTCAATATATGAGGTATCCCCGATTTGCATGGCGGAGCTGAACGATACCGTGTCTGATACTATAGATTTTACTTTTGATATTCTTGAAAACATATTTTTTATCCTTCTGGAGAAAGCGGCACGAATGGCCCTATGATAAGGGATTCCGGCGGGGTATCGAATGCTGAGGATAGTTGGACCGTTTGTACATCCCCTATGAGAAATAAAGCAGAGCTTGCTACACCGGTAATTTTAATATCTCCTACACAAAGCTGGTGATTGGTTACATTAAACTCCATTTGGATTTCCTCCTGTCTCGGCTTGTGAATGGGTAATGAATTGGAATAATGCAGTTTGAATATCGGATTTCACCTTCTCCCTGATCTTTTCCTTGACATTATCCCGTTGCTGCGGTGCACGTTCCGCGTAAGAAAGATTATCGAAATACATATTGATGCGTTGGTGAAGCTGGCGTTCGACGTCCTGTTTAATGAAGTCATGATAAGATGCTTCCAAGGATATTTTCAGCTGGGTTTCCGCATCGTGAATCATATTTTCCAAGTCTGAAAGTATATCATTGTGAATTTCCTGGACGACGATTTCCCTTCCTGGAAAAAGGTTAGGTGCAGGTTGAACGGGTTGGTTGTTGACGGCAAATTCATCAATGTTGTTAAGGTCAGTTGGATTTAAACCGATATTCAATGTTCCATCTAAAGATTCGACTTTTAACTGATCGAATTTATATTCAATTTTATCTACATGGATTGGCGGTTTATTTTTCAGCTCGGCAATTTCATCTGTCAGGCGTTTGAGTTCGTGTTCAAGTTTCATGATCCGTTTATCCTGGGCTTCAAGAAAACGCTGCATTTGTATGGAATATGAATAGAGATCCTGATTCACGATTCAACACCCACCTTCACAATAAGTTGATTTCATATAAGACAGTATATGAAAAAGTAGGATGTAGGTGAATGCCTATGAACTAGGAGGGCGTAAATGGGACGAAACTGGCTAATGGGGTTACATCGGCTTCAATTTCGGGAGCAGGCTCAGTGAATCCACCGGTATTGGCCAATGTGGAATATGGTTTAATCACCCCTGCACTACCTATTTGAAAAACGGATGAATTGGCGATGCTTTCAATTTTTATCATATTAATTTGTATGGTCTGGTGAATATTGAAGATCATGCTGACTCCTTTCTTAAAACATTAGAGATTTAGGACCAGTGGCTGATCAACACCATCAGTATCATTTGTATTCGTGGTGCTATAGGCATTATAAAGGGATATGGATTCACCCGTATTAAACGAGCCAGCACCTGCAAACGTTTTTGAGGTGGAATAGGGACTAATTTTAAAGACGTCACCAATATGGACAATTCCACTGCTACCGACGTTGATGACTTGAACGATTCCTACGATGGCCGGCAAGAAAATCACCCTTTTTTTATTCTGGTTTTCCCCTGAATTTAAGGCCATGAGCCTATCACTGAAGGGAGTTTCAATGTATTGTATGTTGACTCATGATTGATGTGATTCATCTGCCTATTAATATATTGTTATATAACAACGGCTGATTTTATTGGAATGTTGTAAACAGATATGGTAATATAATGCTAATTCAGAATTTTCAAATAAAACTAGAGGTGAGGAAATGAATGTACCATTAGTATTATCGCATTTCTTAGATCGAGCAGCCTTACTATATGGCGATAAGAAAGCCATCATTGGAGATGACAAGGTATTAACCTACGCAGAATTGAACGGCCGTGTAAACCAGCTTTCAAATGGTTTAAGGGATCTCGGTGTCAAAAAGGGTGACAAGGTGGCATATTTGGCACCTAACTCAATTGAAATGCTTGAAGGCTTTTATGGGGTATTTCAAATTGGGGCAGTAATCGTTCCCTTGAATATCCGTTTGAAGCCTGCAGATTATGTTTTCATTTTGAACCATAGCGAGTCCAAGGTCCTTTTCGTAGATCAGGAATTGTATCATCTTATTTCCCCTGTCAAGGACGAACTTGAATCGGTGGAGCACATAATCGTTCATTATAAAGATGAAGAGATAAATGAAACCGATTACAACCATTGGCTGGAACGTTATGATAACAAGTGCTTTAACCGGGAGTCAGTGGATGAAAATGATGTTTCGAGCCTTCTTTATACTAGCGGGACCACAGGAAATCCCAAAGGGGTGATGCTGACTCACCGCAACAACTATTTACATGCCCTGGGTGCGATGCATCATTTCAGGGTCAATGACCGCGATACATATTTGCACGTACTGCCGATGTTCCACGTGAATGGGTGGGGGGCGCCATTTTATTATACGGCAAATGGTGCCACTCAAGTTTGTTTGAGGAAAACCAGCCCAGAAATGATATTTGATACACTGCAAAAGCATAAGGTTTCCATCATGCATATGGCACCGACGGTTCTGAATTCACTGTTCCAATATTATGAACGGAATGTTCCGAAAATCGAGCAGGATATCCGAATCGTTGTTGCGGGTTCCGCTCCGCCTCCTGCATTCGTTACAAGGGTGGAAAAAGAGTTAGGCTGGGAATTCATTCAAATTTACGGAATGACTGAATCAACACCGGTCAGTCTGATATCGCTGATTCGTTCTGAATTCGATGATCTTCCGGAAAAAGAAAAATACAGGATGAAGGCGAAAGCCGGATATCCCATCATAGGCAGTGAGGTAAAGGTTATCCATGACAATGGTGAGGAAGTTGCCCAAGATGGCGTGGATATCGGCGAGCTTATCGTCCGCAGCCATGGAGTGATGTTAGGTTATTGGAAAAATGAAGAAGCGACCAGCCAGACACTGATAAATGGATGGCTGCATACAGGGGATATGGCCACAATCGATGAAAACGGGAATGTGGATATCGTTGACCGCAAAAAGGATATAATCATTAGTGGCGGAGAAAATATCTCTTCCATAGAAGTGGAAGGAATACTCTACGAACATCCGGACATTCTTGAAGCGGCAGTCATTGCCGTTCCGCATGAAAAGTGGGGAGAGACACCGCATGCATTCATTGTGCCAAAAATGGGCGTGGAATTAACGGAGGATGATATAAAGGCCTTCACACGGGAAAAATTAGCTCATTTCAAATCAGTTACCAGTGTGTCGTTCGTCGATGAGCTTCCAAAAACGGCATCGGGGAAAATACAAAAAATCCATCTTCGTAATGATTATTGGGAATCTAAGGGGAAAACAGGCAGATTCGTTAATTGAAGCTCGCTAACGCTGTTCAGAAATGATCAGCGTTTTTTTCTGTTGCCGTTTAAAACGGTTTCCTGAGGTGGACACTGATATGTTTCCATTCGTAAATAGCCGAAGTAACTCATGCCATTGTTGGATAAGGGAAGGTCATTCAGGAACATTGGAATTTGTTTCAATAAAAAGCTTCCTGTTTAAAGATAAAGTGTTACTATTATTAAATATTTCAAATTATTATAATTTTTCTTTTTTCATTATGTTGATTTTAACAGTTTTGGATTGTGGGGGAGAGCATTGAAACATATTCATTATAGCTGGGTTATTTTAATCATAACATTCTTCTCGATTATTGTAGCCGGTATCGTTAGGTCATCATCGGGAGTATTCATCGTACCATTTGAAAATGAGTTCGGGTGGGACCGGTCCGTAATTTCTTTAGCCTTTGCCATAAGTCTTTTTCTTTATGGATTATCGGGTCCATTCATGGCCGCCCTAATTGAAGTGCTTGGATTGAAGAAAATGATGGTAGCGGCCATGTCCACTTTATTGGCAGGGATTCTCCTCACTTTTTTCATGCAGCATGAGTGGCAGCTCATTTTAATTTGGGGAATTATCATTGGATTGGGTTCTGGAGTGTTTTTAACTGTATTGAGCCCATATGTGGCAAATCGTTGGTTCGAGAAGAGGCGGGGGCTGGCGGTCGGGATACTTACGGCAAGTACGGCCACGGGCCAGCTCATTTTACTTCCGGTTTTAGCCATCATCATTGAGAGTTATTCGTGGAGATGGGCGATTGGATTAATCTTGATCCTTAGCTTGATCATGCTGGCAATCATCCTTTTATTCATGAAAAACAATCCGAAGGAAGTGGGCACTCTTCCGTATGGATTGGAAGAGGAAAAGCAGGAGGCTGTTACAGTCCAAAATAAGAACCCCATCGTCATGGCTTTTCAGTCGTTGATTGAAGCAGTGAAAGTGAAGGAATTCTGGTTATTGGCAGGTAGCTTTTTTATATGCGGACTTTCAACGAGCGGGTTGATCGGGACACATTTCATTTCTTACTGCATTAGTTTTGGTTTACCGGTTGTGACGGCAGCATCACTGCTATCTTTCATGGGAATCTTTGATTTGATTGGTACGACTGTATCCGGATGGCTATCAGATCGTTTTGATAACCGTTGGCTGCTGTTTTGGTATTACGCTCTAAGGGGTGCTTCCCTCGTATTACTTCCTTTTGCATTAAATGAAGGTTCTATCGGTCTATTGATTATCTTTTCCGTTTTCTATGGCTTGGATTGGATAGCGACCGTTCCTCCGACCATAAGCATTTCAAGGCAAGTATTTGGCTTGGAGAAAAGCGGGATCGTATACGGGTGGATATTCGCGGCCCATCAGGTGGGTGCAGCAGTGGCGGCGTACGGTGGGGGGCTTATCTTCAAAATATTCAACTCCTATACATGGGCATTCTTCCTTGCTGGAATCTTTTGCTTATTGGGCAGCTTGTTTGTCATACTGATAAAAAAGCAAAAAGCGGTCACGAAAGTTAAAGGTGATGTAATGGAGATATAGAAAAGATGTTAAATCTGTATGAATGAAAGAGGGTGTACCTATGAAGGGCGCGATGGTACCATTGCAGGAAAGTAAACGGATCGTAAGCATCGATATTTTACGTGGATTAGCCATTTTAGGGATTTTTTTAGTGAATATGCCTTCTTTCCACTCCCCGCTCTTGTACATAGATGGTGCAAAGCGGTGGGCAGGAGGATGGGATGGGATTTTGTATAGATTCAGTGATATAGTCGCACAGGCCAGCTTTTATCCGTTATTTGCCTTTCTGTTCGGTTTCGGGGCAATCATTTTGGCAGTAAGGAGTGAAGAAAAGGGTATATCATTTCCGTTACTATATATGAAAAGGCTAAGTTTCCTGCTGATACTTGGCTGCATTCATGCTTTCTTCATCTGGCATGGGGACATCCTCATTAATTATGCTGTATTTGGGTTTGCACTTTTGTTTTTTTATAAGATGAAGGGCCGGAATTTAATTCTGATTGGCTCGGTTTGTTATGTCCTGCCTTTTGCGATATTGGGTTCTCTATTTCTTATAATGGGCATTTTTGATAGTGAAGGGATGGCGATCACGACTGATTCGGCGATGATGAAACAGTCTTTGGAAGTTTATCAATCTGGTACATTTACGGAACTGATGAGTCAAAGGGCGTTGGATTGGTATATGGTGAACAACCCTTTTAATGCCATTATCCTTTTTTTATCGATTTTTCCGTTTTTTTTAATGGGAGCAGGCGTGGCAAAACAGGGCTTTCTCCAAAATCCAACCCAATATAAACGACAATTGAAAGCGATATCGATCGTAAGCTTGCTATTGGGCATGTCAATTAAGATGCTGCCATATGTGACGGTATACCATTTTGGAACGATATTCGTCCAGGATTATTTGGGAGGACCGTTACTTACGATTTTTTATATCACGGCAATCACGATTTTGGCGGAACGGGCAGGGGCTTCCCGCCTGTTACATCCGCTTTCGTATATCGGAAGGATGTCGATGAGCAATTACTTGTTCCAATCGATGGTATGTACGGGCATTTTTTATTCATATGGCCTTGGTTTATATGGATCAGTCTCATATACGACAGGATTTGTTTTTCTAATAGCCCTGTTTTGCCTGCAAATCCTGCTTTCCTTATTGTGGATGGGCCTGTATAAATACGGACCGGTTGAATATATATGGCGTTTTTTTACGTATGGTAAAAAGCCGGTCATGCGCAGGTAGGGACCAGTTAAGAAGAAATGTAAATGATGTTCATTAAATTGTTGGTTTTACCCATTCAGGTGGATACTTAGTTTTGTTTTTTTGTAAAAGCCTATGATATGATGAAATGGAAACTGAACGAGGGGGCAAAAAAATGACACATATGCATATTACAGCTTGGGTTATCGGAATCATTCTTTTCTTTGTCACATATTCGATGCTTAAAGGTGCAAACCCGAAAGCGAAAATGCTACATATGATAACACGGTTGTTCTATCTATTGATTTTCCTTACTGGCGGCATGCTGATCACTGATTTTGGTGCCTATGCAGTAAAAATGATTGTTGGTATCATCGTGATTGCGGCGATGGAAATGGTGCTGGTCCGTACGAAAAAAAGAAAAAGCACAGGTGCCATGTGGATATTGTTCATCGTAGCGCTTGTATTCGTCCTTTATTTAGGACTTTCACTGCCACAAGGAATGGACTTTTTTTAATACAGAATTAAAGACGGGTAAATGAGGAAATCTCATTTACCCGTTTTCTTTTACCCGTTATTGTGAATTCACTTTCTCAATGACGATCCTTTTTCCGGTGTTCAGGGTGAATTCAAAACGATCATGATCCTTTTTCCCGTATGAAAAATGGTGCTGAACGAGACAAATTTGACTCTCGTTATCAAAGGTGAAGAAATTCACGCCGGACTGGTTTGGGACGGCCCTTAAAAAAGTGAGCTGGTTATAGCTATATATACAATCATAAATAGAAAAATCAAGTGAATTCAATGTTGTTACAAATTGGAAAAAGGAATCATCGTTCAATTCTTCCAATAAACGTTCAAAAGAGTAGAGCAGTTTTTTGCGTATCCGAATGGGCTCATTTTCCCTTAAGAAGGTGATTTCCCGATGAAGCAGGATCTTTCCCTCTTCTTCAATTACTCCTTGCTGCCAGCGCCCACCCCTGTACACTTCGATGATGCTGTCAACGTGGTCTTCTATGGAGCAGGCCTCATCTGTTTCATCATCGAAAAAAATCCATTGTTGATTGATATTTTCCACTGTTCCTTCGGTAAAAGCTCTTGTTTGCCTATTCATTAACTTAGTTCGTTGTTGCTGACTCATACATATACCTCCAATAGTGGAATCCTCACCTACTTTTTAGTCAAAATCCAATGAAAATATAACTGTATATTTTAAAATATTATGGACAAATAACCATCTTTCCGTCTTTGCATAGGCTATGTTTAACACGGGATGCTTTGCTCAACAATTCATTAACGACGCCGGGCGTTGTTGGCAGGTGGCCCTACGGAATGATGCTGAGCGATACTTAGGGACTGTAAATCTTTTTAAGACAGGGAGCCAATATATTTTTGATAGTCCGGATAGAAAGGATGAAGTGTAAAATGTGTGGGATAACAGGCTGGGTGCATTTTCAAAAAGATTTACGGACAAAAACGAAAACGCTGGAAAACATGACAAAAACGTTGGCAAAGCGGGGGCCTGACGAAGATAATGTTTGGAGCGAAGCCCATGTTGCCTTTGGTCATAAACGGTTAACGGTTGTCGATGCGGAAGGCGGAAAACAGCCGATGACGAAAAATCAAGAAAACGGCAGATATACGCTTTGTTATAATGGTGAGCTATATAACACCGAGGATATTCGTAAACAGCTATTATTAAAAGGATATTCCTTTAACGGTCATTCTGATACAGAAGTTTTGCTAACTTCTTATATAGAATGGAAAGAAAAATGCATTGACTTGTTCAATGGGATTTTTGCGTTTGCGATTTGGGATGAAAAGGAACAGAAATTATTCGTCGGAAGAGATCGCATGGGGGTAAAACCATTCTTTTATGCGGAAAGGGACGGCGGGTTCATTTTCGGATCGGAGCTGAAGGCGATTCTGGCCCATCCGGATGTTAAAACGGAGATTGACCGCGAAGGGTTGTCTGAAGTTTTTGGTGTTGGTCCATCCCGGAAGCCAGGTTCAGGCGTATTTCATAATATCCAGGAATTAAGGCCTGCCCATGCGCTTACTTTATCAAGGAAAGGCCTCCGGATTTGGAGATATTGGAATGTGAAAAGCGAAGAACATCGGGATACTCTTGATGAGACGGCCGAGAAGGTTCGCTTCCTTGTCGAAGATGCAGTAACGCGGCAACTTGTATCCGATGTTCCGCTTTGTACCTTCTTATCAGGAGGGCTTGACTCAAGCGCAATTACGGCCATTGCTGCAAATGCCTATCAAAAAGAAGGGAAAGGCCAGCTTCATACGTATTCCATTGATTATGAGGATAATGAGCGTTATTTCAAGGCAAATGATTTTCAGCCAAACTCCGATGGGTATTGGATTAAAAAGATGTCGGATCGTTTTAACACGGTTCACCATTCATCGGTCATCTCTCAAGAGCAGTTGACAAATTATTTAACGGAAGCTGTCCTTGTAAGGGACCTCCCAGGCATGGCGGATGTCGATTCTTCTTTACTTTGGTTTTGTAAGGAAATCAAGCGGGATTTTGTCGTAGGCCTCTCCGGCGAATGTGCGGACGAAATTTTTGGAGGTTATCCTTGGTTTCACCGTGAGGATGATTTGAATCGTGCTGGTTTTCCATGGATGAGATCTACGGATGAGCGGGTATCTTTATTGAAAACGGGATGGCGCGAGAAATTGAAGCTGGAGGAATATGCCCAGGAAGCTTATTTGGCCACCCTTGCCGAAACGCCTAAATTGGAAGGGGAAAGCGGTATAGCGGCAAAACGGAGAGAGCTTTTCTATGTGAATTTATTATGGTTCATGACGACGCTCCTTGACCGGAAGGACCGAATGAGTATGGGGGCAAGTCTAGAGGTGCGCGTGCCATTTGCCGATCATCGCCTTGTTGAATATGCATGGAACATTCCTTGGGAAATGAAAATGGAAGGCAACCGTGAAAAGGGTATTCTTAGGAAGGCTTTGGAGGGGCTATTACCGGATGAAGTATTGTATCGTAAAAAAAGTCCATATCCAAAAACCCATAACCCTATATATACAGACCGTGTGCAGGCGTGGTTGAAAGACTTACTGACGGATAAAAATTCGATCCTGCATGAATTTTTCGATAAACAGAAGCTAACCGATATAGTAGAGTCAAAGGGTGCGGCTTTTAAAGTGCCATGGTTCGGCCAATTGATGTCAGGGCCACAATTGCTCGCGCATTTGGCACAGACCCATGTATGGTTCAAAGAATATGATATCCAAATAATCGAGTGAAAAAACGGGGCGGATGTTTATCAACGCCCCGTTTTCATTTGCCTCAATGATTGATTGCGAGAATTTTATATTGATAACCACCCAATTCAAATTTGCCAACTTGTGTGGTTTCCTTCGTTCTTAAATCCATTAGTGTACGTCCTTTCAAATCAACAGGAAGGGTAAAGGATTGCTTGACATCGGTCGGATTGATGAGGATCACGACAGAACGTTTTTCATTATACTTTTGGTAGGCCACGATATTTTCGTTTCCAGCTGTATCAAGGAATTTGAACTCCCCGTCATTGGCAAGTAACCGTTCTTCTTTTCGCAAGTGGATCAATGCCTTAATTTCATTGAGTAGCTCGGTGTTTTGTTTTTCTTCTTCCCAGACCATGCATTTTCGGCATCCTGGATCCATGCCGCCGGTTAAGCCGATTTCATCTCCATAATAAATACAAGGGCTGCCATTGAATGTCAGCAGGATTGCGTGAATGAGCTTGGCTCTTGCTAGATCTTCCCCGCAATCCGTGAAAATCCGCGGTGTATCATGGCTTCCAAGAAGGTTGAATGTCACGTCAAAAACATTGGTTGGATAACTGTGATAGATGGCTGTCATTTCTTCAGTGAACTCGCGTGCATTGATGGTTTGTGAGGCGATCAGGCGAAAGACCTGGTTGGTGAAAGGGTAATTCATGACGGCATCGAACTGATCGCCGCGAAGCCATGGCATGGAGTCATGCCAAATTTCCCCAAGAATATAAAGGTCAGGCTTTATATTTTTCACCGTTGTTCGAAATTCACGCCAGAATGGCTGATCGACTTCATTTGCCACATCGAGCCGCCAGGCGTCTATATCGAACTCCTTGATCCAATAGGCCGAGACTTCGAGCAGATACTCTTTCACCTCCGGATTTGCCGTATTCAATTTTGGCATCGATTCAAAAAAACCGAATGTTTCATAATTGGGCCTTTCCCCTCCCTTAAGAGGGAAGCTGTGTGGGTGGAACCAATCCTTATATTTCGATTTCTCCCCTTTTTCGAGTAAATCCTGGAAAGGGGGGAAATAGTAGCCGCTATGGTTAAAAACAGCATCCAGCATGACCCTTATATTCCGTCTATGGCATTCGGCTATTAGTGTTTTCAATGTTTCCTTCGTTCCGAATTGCGGATCGATACTCCGATAATCAATCGTATCGTATTTATGATTGGAGTAGGCATGGAAGATAGGCGTGAAATAAATTCCGTTGATGCCGAGATTCTCCAGGTAATCCAAATGTTCAAGGATTCCTTCGAAGTCCCCGCCAAAAAAATTATCCACCGCCGGTTCTTCACTTCCCCATGGTTTCACACCTTCGGGGTCGTTGGCGGGGTTTCCGTTCGCAAATCGTTCAGGGAAAATTTGGTACCAAATTGTATCTTTGACCCAATCCGGTGCCCCGAAAACTTCATTTTGATGGAGATAGGGAATCGCGAAATAGCATCCGGGATCTCGGGGAGGCTCTTTGAAGAAGCCCTTTTCCGTGTAAATGGAGCATTCATTTTCTGACGATACCTTGAACCCATATCGAATTCTTCGGTAGGGAGGCTTCACATAGATATGCCAATAATCATAACGGGTATCGCTGCCCGACAGACTCATGGGAAGTTCCTCGTACTGCCATTGACCATTATTTGAAATGTAAGGATCCCCAAAAATCAATCCAACTGAGGAGATATCTTGTTTTTTCGTACGTAGGCGGATATGTAGGGTTTCAGTGTTGATTGGATAGCCGTAATTGTCATTAGGTCTATGGTGTATGGATGAAAATTCCATGAAAACCACTCCGATTCTATAAGTTTTGGGGCTGTGAAAAAGGAAACTTCCGGCTGTCACGAGGAGGGTCTCTATGAAGTGGTACTAAGCCAGGTTAAGTGCTTTTTCATTATGGTTATATACCCAATTTCAATTGAAAGAAGCACTTATTAACTAAAAAATAACAAAAATTGTTCATCACTACAAGGAAATAAATACGCCAAGGAAAATGTTGTAAAAATCAAAGCCGTTCATATAATGATAACAATAGCTTTGGCATCGCTTTCATCAATTGGCTTTATTTGAAGTACTGAACTGAAAAACAGTATTATTTGGTGCTTTTGGACATGATAGAATAAACATTGCAAAAAGGAGAATGAAAGTGAAGAAGCTGATTTTTCATTTGTTCATGTCCATATTATTGATTGTTAGTGTAAGTGCTTGCGGATCCAGTTCAGATTTAGAAAATAAAAATAAAGCAGTGAAAGAAGATAAGAAAAAAGAAGACGAAGCCAGCAATGAAGCGAAGCCGGAAAAATTGATCATTTGGGAGGAAGAAGGTAAAGCGGAGGCCCTAAAGCCGGTGATTGAAGCCTTTGAAAAAGAATATGGAATCAAAGTTGAGCATGAAGAGCTTGAAATGGCTACCGGGATGTATGAACGACTTCGTCGAGATGGGCCAATCGGAAATGGAAAGGCACCGGATGTCGTAACTTTTTCCCATGAAAAAGTCGGGCAAATCGTGAAGGAAGGCTTAATTCAGGAAGTGAAGGTGAAAGATGAGGTATTGAATGCCTTCATTGAACCTTCAATTAGGGGGGAGATGTATCAAGATAAGGTTTTTGGATTGCCAAAGTCCGTAACCACCTCCGTCTTCATTTATAATAAAAAATTGATGGCTAAGGCTCCTGAGACGATGAATGACCTGTATAAAATGGCGAAGGAATTAAGAAAGCGTAACATGCATGGTTACTATGGCAAGTGGAATGATTTCCATGATTCGTATGGAGTAATGGCTGGAATGGGAGGTTATATATTTAAAGATAAGAATGGAAAGTTAGACCCTTCCGACATTGGTTTGAATAATAAGGGTTCCGTAAAAGGGGCAGCGTACATCCAAAAATGGTATAGGGCGGGTTTGATTCCTAAAGGCGACAAGGCAGGAATCGAGAAGTTGTTTTTACAAGGGAAATTGGCTTCTATCATGAGTGACGGGAACTCATTTACCGAGCGAAAGGATACAGGAATTGCCCCCATGCCAGAATTGCCCAATGGTCAGCCAATGAAAACGTTCATGGAAATCAAAGGCTGGCATGTAACAGCATTCACAAAACACCCTTATTGGTCTACGAAGTTAGTTGAATATTTGACTAATGATGATAATGCAATGAAGCGTTTTGATTTAACAGGGGAATTTCCACCTAATAAATCAATTAAACACAGTGCCGCAATCAAAGAAAATGAAAGGGCACAAGCCTTAAGCATACAATTACAATACGCTGAACCAGTGCCGAATATTCCGGAAATGAATAAAGTATGGGGACCGATGAATTCAGCCATGGATGAAATGACCACTCAAAAAGCAAAACCAAAAAGGGCTTTGGATAAAGCGGTCAAGAAGATAAAAAAAGAGCGTTAACCGTGTTTGGCTCTTTTCCAATTCAGTAACCATAACCAGTATCCCCAGTTTGTCCCTTAAGTGTAAAGTTTTTTATAAATTGGATTTGACGTTAAGGGGTCAAAAGGCTAATCTTAAAGGCGTAAAGAGATAGCTAGGAGGAGAACGGATATGAGAAAAAGAGTGTTATCACTCGCTTTAATTCCGTTGCTTCTTTTTTACGCCATTCCAGTAGGAGCAGCTGAAAAAGAACAACGAACTTGGAAGGATGAAATCGTATATTCATTATTGGTCGACAGATTTTTCGATGGGGATACCCAAAATAATGGAGATGCGAACGTGAATGACCCTTCCACGTTTAATGGTGGGGATTTCGAAGGTGTCACGAAGAAACTGAATTATTTAAAAGATATGGGTTATACCGCTATCATCCTTTCACCGATTTTCGCTAATGATGCAAATGGCTATCATGGCGATTGGGTGGCCGATTTTTATAAAACGGATAAACACTATGGGACAATGGAAGAGTTTAAAAAACTCGTGAATGAGGCACATAAACGCGATATGAAGGTGATCATTGATTTTCAAGCAAATAATGTGGGCCCTGACTCCGCGTGGCTGAACGATCCAAAAAAACAAGAATGGTTCCATGAAGAAAAAAAGATTTCCAAGGATGGTAGCCAAACGGATTTGGAAACAGGGTGGGTTGATGGTCTTCCCGATTTGAATCAAGATAATGAGGAAACAAGGAAATATTTACTTGATGCTGCCAAATGGTGGATAACGGAAACCGATATTGATGGATACCGTATAAATAAAGTCCAATACGTAGCAAAAGATTTTTGGAAGGAATTTGTGGATGAAGTCAAATCTGAAAAATCAAATTTCTATACAATCGGCGATGTTCAAGGTGATGCGAAATTGATCTCAAGCTACAAGGAGACGGGTATCGATGCTTTTATGGCTTATCCGCAGAATGCTGAGCTACGTGAAGCATTTGCTGCGCCCGATAAGGAATTGAAACCTGTTTTTAATGCGTTTGCGAAAAGCGAAGATGAATTAGGGGGCAATGCCGATCAGGCTTTGTTCATGGATACAGAGGGAATGCCCCGGTTTACAAAGGATGCAGCCGACCATAACGAAAATCCAGGTTCCAGATGGAGAATGGCCCTGTCGTATCTATATACGATGCCAGGGGTGCCAATCGTATTTTATGGATCGGAAATTGCCTTGAACGGCGATATTGCCCCGGATAATCATAAGTTGATGAATTTTAAGACAGAACAGGAATTGGTGGAATATATAACAAAGCTTTCTGACCTCAGAGACATGTACCCGGCATTGAAAAAAGGGGATATGGAGCTTTTATATGAAGAAGGTGGAGCTTCGGTATTCAAGCGTGTATATGGTGAAGAAACGATTGTCGTCGCCATGAACAATACGACTGAAACTCAAACGATAAACCTTACTGATAAGGAACTTGAAAGCAATAAAGAGTTGAGAGGTATGCTGAATGGGGATCTGGTCCGCAGTAAGGACAACAGCTACTCTATCGTAATCGACAGGGAGACGACAGAAGTCTATACGCTGTCACCTAAGTCGATTATTAATATTCCTTACCTGTTAGTCATAGGATTGGTTCTTCTCATTTTTGGTATATTCATTGCTTTGGTTATTAAACGTTCAAAACGGAATCAACCAAAATAATCATATACCTCTCGATTGTCGGTAGCCGCCAAACATTGTCCCTAAGGCTTTGTGGAAAACAGGATCGGGAGGTTACAGCATGAATAAGACCTGGTGGAAAGAAGCGGTTTGCTATCAAATTTACCCGCGCAGTTTCATGGATAGTAATGGTGATGGAGTCGGAGACATAAAAGGTTTGATTTCAAAGCTCGACTATCTGCAGGAATTAGGGATAGATGTCATTTGGATTTGTCCTTTTTATAAATCGCCCAATGCGGATAATGGCTATGATATTAGTGATTATCAAGCAGTTTCCGATGAATTCGGTTCAATCGAAGATATTGATCTGTTATTGAAAGATGTTCACGGGCGTGGGATGAAGGTGATACTCGACCTTGTTTTGAATCATACAAGTGATGAGCACCCTTGGTTCGTCGAGTCACGTTCTTCCCGCGATAATCCGAAACGGGATTGGTATATTTGGAGGGATGGGCAGGACGGCCGTGAGCCTAATAATTGGGAAAGCATCTTTTCCGGAAGTGCCTGGAAATTCGATGAAAGGACCAATCAATACTATTTACATCTATTTGCCGAAAAGCAGCCAGACTTAAACTGGAAAAACACTGATGTGCGAAAGGCATTATATGAAATGGTCAATTGGTGGCTCGATAAGGGAATCGATGGCTTCCGGATTGATGCGATCACGCATATTCATAAGCGCGAAGGCCTTCCGGATATGCCCAATCCTTATTGGCATCAGTATGTACCTGCGTTTGAAATGCATACCAATCAGGACGGGATTCTGGATTACCTTCAGGAGTTGAAAGAAGAGACTTTCTCTAAGTATGATATCATGACGGTCGGTGAGGCCAATGGCGTCAGGATAGAGCAGGCGGAAGAATGGGTCGGGGAATCGAATGGGAAGTTCAATATGATCTTTCAATTTGAACATCTTGGTCTTTGGAATAGGGGACAGAATCACGCTGTTGATGTTCAAGGGCTAAAGCGAACGATGACCAAATGGCAAAAGGGGCTGAAAAACAAAGGATGGAATGCTTTGTTTTTTGAAAATCATGACCAGCCGAGAAGTGTATCCACCTGGGGAAATGATCATCAATATTGGTTGGAAAGCGCAAAAATGATAGGGGCCCTTTACTTTTTCATGCAAGGGACACCTTTTATTTATCAAGGTCAGGAAATTGGCATGACAAATGTCCAATTTGATTCGATTGATGATTATGATGATGTCGGAATGAAAAACTTTTATAGGATAGAGACCTCGAAAGGTCGACCTCATGATGAGATCATGAACATTATATGGCATAGCGGCCGTGATAATTCACGAACACCGATGCAATGGAATGATCTTGAAAATGGCGGATTCACTCATGGAACCCCTTGGATGAGGGTTAATCCAAATTATCGCGCCATTAATGTAGAACAGCAGAAAAATGACCCGTCATCCATTTATCATTTTTATAAAAAGATGATTGAACTTCGAAAAAAACATCAGGTCCTTGTTTATGGGGAATATGAGTTATTATGGGAAGATCATCCTGAACTTTATATTTATACAAGAAACATGAATGATAATTCAGTTATGGTGGTATGTAACTTTAGTATGAATCACCATCAAATCGACCTTTCTTATTGGGGGGGAATGGAACTTTTGCTTGCTAATTATGAGGATTGTCCTGAGGTGCCCATTATTGATTTACGTCCATATGAAACGAGGATTTATCGTTATTGATTCTATGGACTTGATTGGAAATTAGCCTAAAACCTATGTAGTTAGTCGTCTGACTTCTTAATTTCCAATAGACCTGTCGTTTTTCAAGAAGCTGATTATCCATCAGCTTCTTTTTGAATTTTAATCTTAGATGAAAAAAACGGAAAAGTAAGTATTTTCTGAAAAATTAAATAAACATTAAAAAAAGTATGGATATAACTATTGAACTGAGTGTATTATGAATACATGCAAAATGTATAAATATAAAATGAATATTAGAGAAGTGTTTATTGGTATTCACCTTTTTTAAAATGAAGTCAATAAAGGCTAAGAAAGGAGAGGGGAAATGCATGGCCATCACAATAAAAGATGTGGCACAGCTAGCGAATGTTGCTCCTTCAACAGTTTCTCGAGTGATTGCAAACAATCCTCGGATAAGTGAAAAAACAAAGGTACGGGTACGTAAGGCGATGACTAAATTAGGATACCATCCAAACTTCATTGCACGTAGTCTTGCCAATCAATCGACCAGGATCATTGGCTTGGTAATGCCAAGTTCGTCAAATGATTATTATCAAAATCCCTTTTTTCCTACGATCCTCCAGGGTCTAAGTGAGGGAGCTCAGGAAAACCATTATTCCCTGTTGTTAAGCACGGGAAAAACAGAAGATGAAATCTACGAAGGAGTAGTGAATATGGTGCAGGGGGGGATGGTGGATGGAATAATCCTGATGTATTCAAGGATGAACGATCACATTCTGACCTATTTGAGGGAAAGGGATTTTCCATTTGTGATCATTGGGAAACCCTATGATTACATCGAGGAGATAACATATGTTGATAACGATAATGTCTTGGCTGCCGAACAGGCAACGGATTACCTCATAAAGCTAGGACATGAAAGGGTTGGATTCATCGGAGGTGATGAATCCCTTATGATGACCATTGATCGCTTATCAGGATATGAACGGGCATTGGAGAGGGCTGGAATCGATCGAAGGATGGAATATACCCTGCATGAAGATTTTTTGCATGAAGGGGGACAAGCCGCTGCAAAAAGGTTACTATCCATCGATGAACCACCTACCGCTTTGGTGGTCAGTGATGATCTCATGGCACTTGGCATCGTGCATTCACTTCGCGAAATGGGCGTGCGCACTCCTGAAGAAATGTCAATCGTCAGCTTCAATAACGTTCTTTTCTCTGAACTGTCATTACCAGCCCTGACCTCCGTAGATATTAATATTTTTGATTTGGGATATCAGGCCGCTAAGGGCATCATTCATATGCTGCAGACTGGAGATGCTCCTGCCGGGACCATCATTCCACATCATTTCGTGGAAAGGCATTCCTGCAGATCGATCAAGCAAGGTGCAATGGCCATGACTTATTGAACGAGAAGGCATTGCGTAAAAGCAATGCCTTTTTTTATCTAGAAATGTACGCTGAAACTTTTGAATGCATGTATACCCGTTCCGTGTCTGACCAAATGATTCTCTTTAAGATATTGAATGGCTGCAAGGACTTCTTCAAGGATCTTTGGTTCGAGGCCTAGTTGGTTGTGTCCGCCATAGATTTTGGAGACTGCCTTGATCTTTGCGATTTTTTCTAACGAATTAACAAGGTCTTCAGGGCTTGTCGAGGGATAAAATGCATAAACGGGAGTATCTGAATAAAGCAGGTCGCCAGTAAATAAATAACCTGTTTTATCATCCAAAATTGAAATGTGGCCAGGCGAATGACCAGGTGTATGATAAATGCTTAAACTTCGGTTCCCGAGATCAATCGTGTCCCCATCCGATAAGAGCCTATCGGGGTACCCCTGGTATGGCTTGTATGTATCAGGATTGAATGAATCGGGTATGGGTAATGTGATATCCCGGGCCATGTTCTTTCTTATTTGTTCCAAGGGCAAACCTTCAATGCCGTTAATCAGCCAATTGGCATCATCACCATGAACATAAATCGTTTCATAATCAACGTGACCGCCAATATGATCCGCATGAACGTGTGTGGTCAGGACGATGATCGGAAGATCGGTAAGCTGGTCTGTAATCCGCTTAATCGAATCGATGCCTAATCCTGTGTCGATTAACGCAGCCCGGGTCTCACCAAGTAATAAAAAGGAATGAACTTTCTCCCAATGACCATATTCACTGATTGCAAACGTTTTTGAGTCCAATCCCTGAACGGTGAACCATGGATCTACAATATTTTTCAAAAATTACTCCACTCCTTCCCAGTCATATATTCCGCGTTAACCGGAAATATCCTGCCTGAAATAATAAAAGCAGTGGATTTCAATTTATGAAATCCACTGCTTTTGGAAAAAAGGTGAGGCCTTATCCGTTAACAACGGTCCCGCCGTTTACATGGATGACTTGTCCGCTGACATAGGATGAATCATCACTTGCCAAATATACATAGGCTGGTGCCAATTCCTCAGGCTGACCTGCACGGCCCATTGGAGTATCCTGTCCGAATTTGGCAACATCCTCCTCGCCGAATGAGGCAGGAATCAACGGTGTCCAGATCGGTCCAGGCGCAACACCATTAACTCGGATGCCATCTTTTGAAATGGAGTTCGACAGGGCTCTTGTAAATGCAAGTATTGCACCTTTAGTTGAAGAGTAATCGATTAGTTTTGGGTTGCCCTGATAGGCTGTGATAGAGGTTGTATTAATGATGCTGCTTCCTTTTTTAAGGTGCTTCAATGCAGCTTTAGTTAAGTGGAACATCGAGAAAATATTCGTGCGGAACGTTTTTTCCAATTGTTCAGCTGAAATGTCCAGGATACTTGTCTGCACATGCTGTTCCCCGGCGTTGTTGACTAGAATGTCCAAACCGCCAAATTCATCAACCGTTTTTTTGACGACTTCCTGGCAGAATGCTTCATCACCGATATCACCGGAAATGAGTAAACATTTCTGGCCTTCTTTTTCGATCAATTCTTTTGTCGCTTTGGCATCCTCGTGTTCATCCAGGTATGCAACTGTCACATTCGCTCCTTCTTTAGCGTAGTAAATGGCAACTGATTTTCCGATTCCGCTGTCTCCTCCCGTTATGATTGCCGTTTTACCTTTTAATTTGCCGCTTCCTTTGTAGGCAGCTTTAACTGAATCAGGATTAGGTTCCATTTTTGTTTCCAATCCAGGTTGATGCTGCTGATGTTGAGGTGGAAATCCTTGTTTGTTCTGATTTTGGTTTTGAGTAGTCAAGATATAAACGCCTCCCATTTAATTATCTACGCTTTTTCTATTCCTTCTTTTAGGAAAAAGAAAACATGGAAAAAATACCCATAAAAGTTTTGGTTTATGTTTTAACTGAAGGGAACATGACTAGTCTTTCCATGTTCCATGAAGGCGATTCATAAGAAAAGGGAGGATGAGCGCTGACGGAGGCAGTTGAAACAAATGAAAAAAGACCCACCCAAAGCAGGTGAGGTCTTCATACTTAGCGGTAATTTAAGAATTGTACATCAATGGACAGATCAGCGCCCCGAATCGCGGAAATGATTCCTTGTAAATCATCCCGGTTCTTACCGGTAACCCGGATTTGATCATCCTGGATCTGGCTTTTCACTTTAAGGCCGCTATTTTTAATGATGGTATTGATCTTTTTTGCTTGCTCCTTATCGATGCCTTGAATTAACTTGGCCCGTTGGCGAACGGTCCCGCCAGAAGCTCCTTCCAATTTGCCATAATCCAGGTTCTTGACGGGTACGTCACGTTTTATGAGTTTACTGATGAGAACATCCTTCAGCTGTTCGAGCTTATATTCATCGTCGGATACTAAAACCAAGTCTTCTTTATCAATGGTGATGCTGCTTATGCTCCCTTTAAAATCATAGCGTGTCTGTATTTCCTTCATTGCCATGGTAACTGCATTCGTTACCTCTGAAAAGTCTACTTTCGAAACAATATCAAATGAATTTTCCTTTGCCATCACTTACCTCCAGCAGGGTTTATTTCCTTTATTATAGAGAAAGTATGATAGGAAGACAACTATATAAACGATATTAAAAAAGCGGGGGGACAAGCCCCACGCTTCATTTATGGTCCGTTTTCTTCGAATAGGAGTGCTTACCTGCAGCAAGGTTTTCCTGATATGCGATATTTTTTTCAGCATTTCTCGCTTGGTTATCTTTTGGCCTTTTATTGTCATCGGTTGTTTTGGACATAGTGAAAACTCCCTTCCATTATCTAATCAATATATATTGTTCACAATTATGGAAGGGAGTATGTATGTTTATGATTTCTCAGGGGTATCGTTTAAGAAGAAGAGGGCAATTGTGCCAGGGCCGGCATGCGCACCGATGACGGAGCCAATTGTATGGATCATGAAGTCGGTTGTCCCGAATTCATTTTGGATGGCTTCCTTCCATTCCAGGGCCGTTGCTTCATCGTCCCCATGACTGATGGCAATCGTTTGGGTAGTTAAGTTTTTGCCTCTTTCGTGCATTAATTCGATTACACGTTTGATCAATTTCTTTTTGCCGCGTATCTTTTCAAGCGGAACAAGCTTCCCATCTTCAACATGCAATAACGGTTTAATGTTTAATAAACCGCCAACAAGGGCAGATGTCTTGGAGATGCGGCCGCCACGGGCCAGATATTCAAGGTTGTCTACAGTGAATAGATGCTCCATATGCCGGGTTTGGAATTCTATGGCAGCCAGGATTTCTTCTTTAGTGGCACCGTTTGCTGAAAGATCGGCTGCTTTCTTTACAATTAAACCGACGCCCATGGAAGCGCATTTTGTATTGACGATATCAATGTCAACGTCAGGGTACTCTTCCTTCACCTGATTAAGAATCATGACTGCCGTTTGATATGTTCCTGATAACTCAGAGGAAAAGGCTATATATATCCCTTGTTTTTTCTCCTTGGCAAACTGTGTGAAAAGTTCTATAAAGTATTCTGGAGAAGCTTGCGATGTTTTCGGGGCTTTTCCTTCAAGCATCGCCTGATAGACTTCGTGAGAATTAATGGTAAGTAAATCTTCATAAGTTTCCCCGTCAAGATGGACTTGTAAAGGGATTAATGAAACATTGTTTTCCTTATAGAAAGACAACGGCAAATCACATGCACTATCTGCAAGAATTGTGATAGCCATAATACACCTGCTTTCTTTTTACAATTTTTAGAAAATGAGTGGTCACTCTACTTTTTAGTGTAGCACGTAACGGTAAAAATTCAATCTCTACGTAAATAGAATAAATAATTAAGGGTAAAAAGATAATAGAATAAGGGTGAAATGGAGGTTTTTAGGATGTACAGTGGTGAAATGAAGAAAATTATCATAGTTGTGGTCGGGGCATTGCTTAATGCCATCGCAATGAACTTTTTTCTAATACCGGCAAACGTATATGCAAGCGGATTTACCGGAGTGGCCCAGCTTCTATCGAGGATGATTGGATCTTTTGCTCCTTTTAATGTATCGACAGGTATTCTCTTGCTTTTATTGAACATTCCAGTAACGATCATTGCTTGGCGAAAGGTAGGAAAGTCTTTCACTTTTTATAGTTTCCTCAGCGTTGCCTTGATGTCCTTTTTTATGGAAATCATCCCGATTACACGCTGGTCACCTGACATATTATTGAATGCGGTATTTGGCGGAGTCATAGCTGCAGTTGGTGTGGGGATCACCTTGAAATACGGAGCATCGACTGGCGGAATGGATATTATCGCCATGCTTCTTTCACGGAAGAAGGATAAACCTGTAGGGACTTATTTATTTCTGCTGAATGGCGTGATCATTGTAACGGCAGGTGCTGTTTATGGACCGGAAAAAGCTTTGTATACACTTGTTACCCTTTATACATCGACCCGTGTCGTGGACGCGATACATACACGTCATGAAAAGCTTACGGCCATGATCATTACAAAGAAAAGCGAAGAGCTTAAACAGGCAATCCATGCTAAATTAGTTCGCGGAATTACAAGGGTTCCCGCAAAAGGTGCATTCACTAACGAAACTAAGGAAATGTTATTGATTGTCATTACAAGGTATGAACTGTATGACCTTGAAAAGATCATCAAGGAAGTGGATCCACACGCATTCACAAACATCATAGAAACGTCAGGAATTGTTGGGACTTTCCGCAGGGAATGATATTAATAAAAATCAAGGCCATTGCACTTCTATTACAAGATGAAAAACAAAGCGAAAGCCTCCAGGAATCCCTGGAGGCTTTCACATTATTTAGAGTGATTTTCCAGCTCTTGCTGGAGTTCTCGCAATTGTTCTTTTTCAGCCTCGTTCGTATTGGCAAAGGCTGATGAAAGAGCGTTTTTAGCGATTTCCTCTGTCTTATGCTGGTCACCGTCATGCTCAGAGTGGAGAGCTTCTTCAACAAATTCCCTAGCCTTTTGGAATAATTTGTTTCCCATTAGAAGCCACCATAGCTTTGTTCAGACATAATTCTTAACCTGTCTTTTTCTGCCTCTTCAAACGTAGTGTGATAAGGGATTTTTTCGGCATGCCTGGCAACACTTTCTTTGCCCTGCTGTACAAATCGTTTAGATTTACTGCTTTTACCCATTCTTATCTCCTCCGATTCTGAGCGTTGTCGACAACGGAATAGATCTGTTGTCCATATTAGTTTGGCTTGAAAGTTGAATATTATGAAGGTAAAAAATGACGGATTAGGCTTTCATATTGAATTTTTCTTCGAGGAAGACGGCTATACCATCTTCTTCATTCGTCAATGTCGTCGTATTTGCTACCGTTTTTACTGGTGAGATCGCATTTCCCATGGCCACCCCGGTTCCCGCATATTCGAGCATTTCCAAATCATTATCTTCATCACCGAAAGCGATTATCCTGTTTTGAGGAATTTCCAGATAGTTGGATACGCGTTTTAGCCCTACGGCTTTACTTAACCCGCTTTTTATTATTTCGATGATATGAAAAGGCTCTGCCCAGCGGCGGTGATCGACCAATTCTGCATGGACATCGGATAGATGCTGGCGAATCTGCCCTACGAATTCACTATCTGTGTGAATCAGCATCGAAGTTGGGGAATCCTGAAGGTAATTGCGTAAATCACCTGTCTTCATGATCGGATTTCCTAGATTGAACATGTTCATCAACTTTTCATCATGATAATGGACATAAACTTCATCCCGGACTTCAGCGATGATGTTATGATATGTAAAATCATCACACGCTTCGACAATTTCTTTCGCAACATTTATATCCAGTGGAGAGTGGTATACCCCCCAGCTTGTATGTAATGGGTGATGGACGAAAGCGCCATTGAAATTAACGATTGGTGTAGTCAGCCCCAGTTCCCGGTAATAAAGTTCACTTGAGCGAAAGGGGCGCCCGGTGGCGATCATAACCTCGTGTCCATCTTCTTTAAGTTTTAGGAGTGTTTTTTTAGTCCTTGAAGAAATTGTTTTGTTATCTGTAAGTAAAGTACCATCAAGATCCAATACGATTAAATGTTTCTCAGTCATGTACACACCTTCTGTTCTTTTTGATTTCATTATATGCAAATATTGTTAAGCCTATTTTAAAGTAAATGTAAATCTTTTTCATTCTTTATGCATTCCTGTATGATATTACTATATCCAGGATTATGATAATTAAAGCGAAGCTCAGATTTAAAGGTAATGAATTCCATTTTGGTAATGGATTGAAAAGACCGGAACAAATTATTCGGAGGGGTTAACTTGATAATAATTGAAAAAGAACGAATTGGGCAAATTCCTGTCTTGCACTTAGGGGAACAAGCCACTTTCAATCAGGAATTGCCGCTTATTATTTTTATACATGGTTTTCAAAGTGCAAAAGAACATAATCTGCACTATGCTTATTTATTGGCTGAAAAGGGGTTTCGTGTGCTTCTACCCGATGTGATTCATCATGGGGAAAGGGAAGCCGGTTTAAGTGATTCTCAAATGATGCCCCGTTTTTGGGAAATGGTTTTACAAACAATCCAGGATTTATCTTTGCTGAAGGATGATTTATTATCCCGAAAATTGATTGATCCCGACAGAATTGGCGTGGCAGGTACTTCAATGGGGGGAATAGTTACTAATGGGGCCCTTGCTGCTTATGAATGGATTTCCGCCGGGGTCAGTTTAATGGGGAACCCATCATATGTCGCGTATGCAGAGCTCCAAATGGAGGAGATTAAGAAAAGGAAAGTTGATTTCCCAGCTACCGATGAGGAAGTTGCGAAGGTGATTGAACAGCTTAAGCCATTTGATTTGAGTCTTAATCAGGATAAGCTTTGCGACCGACCGCTTCTTTTTTGGCATGGTGCCAAAGATCCGGTTGTACCTTATCAGCATGCATACCGTTTTTATGAAGGGGTCAAAGCAGGGTATGACAAGGCAGATGAAAAAATTGATTTTATCCTTGACCCTAAGGCTGGGCATAAGGTCAGCAGAGAAGGAGTGCTTAAGACAGCGGACTGGTTCGCGAAACATTTACTGTCTGCTGTGCAAAATGCTTAAGTACTCACTCAAAATCTGTTATGATGCTTATACGGACATAATGATGAAAGCGACAAACTAGAGATTTTCCATAAAAGGAGTGATTGAAGTGGATCAAGATACAAAAGACATTATTCTTGGAGCTTTGGAGCAGGTCATTGACCCTGAGCTTGGTATAGATATCGTTAATTTAGGCTTGGTATATGATGTGGATATGGATGAGGAAGGTCTGACCACCGTTACGATGACATTGACAGCAATGGGCTGTCCGATGGCTGGGACGATTGTCGATCAAGTTAAATTGGTTCTGGAAGATATCCCCGAGGTCAAGGAAACGGACGTGAAGATAGTCTGGAGTCCGCCATGGACGAAAGACAAAATGTCCAGATATGCTAAAATTGCATTAGGTATCAAATAATAACTCTGTAATAGAAATGAAAAGCCAGTCAAAAAAAGTGAACCCATTCAAGGAGCCACTTTTTATGGTCTGGTTTTTTTCTAATACTTTCGGCTAGGAGTGGTTAATTGAACAGTCAAATTAAAGATTCATTGGACAGGCCACTAAGGGATTTAAGGATTTCAGTCATAGATCGCTGTAACTTTCGCTGCCAGTATTGCATGCCTGCTGAAATTTTTCACGAGAATTTTCAGTTCCTGCCTAAAAGTGAGCTATTATCTTATGAGGAAATTGTAAGGCTTTCTAAAATCTTCGCAGGCTTAGGGGTAAAAAAACTAAGGTTGACTGGCGGGGAACCATTACTCCGAAGAGATCTTACCACTTTGATTTCAAATCTCGTTAAAATTGAAGGTATTGAAGATATTGGACTGACCACGAATGGGGTCTTCTTGAAAAAACATGCCGTAAATTTGAAGGAAGCTGGTTTGCAGAGGGTGAATATCAGCTTGGACAGCCTCGATGACGATCTTTTCAAGAAGATGAACGGCAGGGATATCGGCATAAAGCCCGTTATTGAAGGCATCGCTGCTGCTAAAGAAGCAGGGCTTGGCGTTAAAGTGAATATGGTAGTCAAAAAAGAAACCAATGAATCTCAAATCCTGCCGATGGCCCGATTTTGTAAAGATGAGGGCCTTCAATTACGCTATATAGAATTCATGGATGTCGGACATACAAATGGCTGGCAGTTAAAGAATGTCATTACGAAAAAAGAACTGCTTGCAATGCTCCAAACCGAATTCGACCTCGAACCAGTTGAAGAAGATTATTTTGGAGAGGTCGCAAAACGCTTCCGCTATAAGGGCACTACTGCAGAAGTAGGCTTCATTACCTCGGTTTCCGAGTCTTTTTGTTCAACTTGTACACGTGCACGTCTTTCTGCTAATGGAAGTTTATATACATGCCTGTTTAATGGAAAGGGACATGACTTGAAGTCATTGCTCCGTTCCGACATGACCGATGAAGAATTGACAGGGTTCATCATTTCACTTTGGAACCGCAGGGACGACCGCTATTCGGATGAGCGGGCAGCGGGAACGGTGAAGAAACAGGAAAAAATCGAAATGTCATTCATTGGCGGATAATCCGTTTGAATGAAAAATTAAGGGATGGCAGCTATGCCATCCCTTTTTTGTATAGTTGTCAGGACATGATGCCGGTCAATGGCGTTTTTTTATGCATTTTTATTTAGGATACAAGGTAATGAAAATAATTCAATGGTCCTAGGGATGGATTAGACTGAAATAAATTCCATTCATTATTAAGATCATTAAGGCTTTATGTATTGCTGCTTTTTATGGGAAAGGATTCAATCGATTGTACAGATTTCTATTGGACAGTTTTCACAGTCGATTTCCTGTTTCAAATAGTCAAAGTCAAGAATCGTAATGCGGCCCTTTTTAATGGAGATGACATTGTTTTTCCTTAATTGAGCGAGCATTCGATTGACTACTTCGCGGGATGTGCCGCAAAAATTGGCGAGTTCTTGGTTTGTAAATGGAAGATTGATAACTTTGCCGTCTTCCGCTTCAGTGCCATAGCTATTTGATAAACGGATGAGGGTGGAGTAAAATGCACCTTTCTTACCGTGCAGGAGCATATCGCGGAATTTAGCCTGATTTTTACGGTTTTGAGCGGATAACCATGTCATCATCTCGACTGCGAGATGGCTATCGGAGGCGATTTTTTCTTCTAATGCTTCTTTGGAAATAACCGCGACAGTACCATCTTCCATCATTTTTGCATTCATCATATATTTAGGATTTTGAGAAAATAAGACTGTCTCCCCAACCAAATCATTCTCCGAACTAATGCGTATAGTTAATTCCCGACCGTCGGGAACAACCTTACTCACTTCTACTTTCCCATTTATAATGTAATACAAATCACTTGCTGGGGTGCTCTCATGAAAAAGGTAGCGCCCTTTTTCCATATGTTTAATTTGTTGTTTATTATCTAAAATTGCTTGCATCCGATTGGATAACGATAATTCATTCATGCATATGACCACCTTTCAGAAACCGTCATTACTCAATTACTACCTTTGATTTAAACGGAAAAAACCCTAGTAGTCAACAGCTTTGGATAATTCTAGGAATTTTGTTGGATAATATTTCATTTGAAATTTATGTTTATAATTTTATAAAAATACATTTGATTTTATTTTTATTCAGTCTTATAATAATAGAATCAAAGATTGACAGGGACCTGAAATTATAGGAGATGGTTTTATGAACGTATCAATAGTAGGTGCAACGGGTTATGGAGGAATGGAACTAATAAGGTTTTTGAATAATCATCCGCAATTTAAAATAAAATCATTGCATACTTCATCCCAATTTGGTCGAAGTTTATATGAAGAAAATGCACATTTAATGCATATGAAAGATACATTAGAAGAAATCGACCCGGAAGCGATTGCAAAAAAATCCGATATTGTATTTCTTGCAACTCCTTCGGGCGTTTCATCGCAATTGATTTCGGAATTTTCTGATCTCGATATTAAAGTGATCGATCTATCAGGAGATCTTAGGCTTCAAACTCCAGGTGAATACGAAAACTGGTATAAAAAGCCGGCAGCGCCTCAGCATATTATTGAAGAAGCCGTATACGGATTGGCTGAATGGAATGCCGAAGCTATAAAAAAAGCGACGATCATTGCAAATCCTGGGTGCTACCCAACCGCATCACTATTAGGTCTTGCCCCTTTATTCACTGAAGGGTTGGCCGGAGCGGATGCCGATGTGATCATCGATGCAAAATCCGGGGTTTCAGGGGCGGGTAAATCACCTTCTGCAGTCACCCATTTTAGTGAAATGAATGAGAACTTTAAGATATATAAGGTGAATCAACATCAGCACATACCGGAAATCGAGCAACAGCTTGGGCGATGGTCATCAGGTTTACAGCCCATTACCTTCAATACCCATCTTGTTCCAATGACAAGAGGGATTATGGCAACGATGTATATAAAGGTAAATCGGGAAACCTCAAATGTTGAATTAAAGGATTTGTACGAAACGGTTTACGAGAACCACCCATTTGTCCGGGTACAGCCCCTTGATCGCTATCCATCCACGAAACAGGTATACGGATCGAACTTTTGCGACATTGGCGTCGATTATGATGAAAGAACAGGTAAGGTAACGGTGGTTTCGGTTATTGATAATTTAGTGAAGGGTGCCGCAGGGCAGGCCATTCAAAATGCAAATATATTAATGGGACTAGAAGAAACGGCTGGACTATGGAACAGTCCGCTATATCCGTAAACTATGGAGGGAACCAATGAATACACTACAGTCAGTTGAAGAAATCAAACAAATTCAAGAAGGAAACATTTTAATGCCCCAAGGGTTCAAAGCGTCGGGTGTCCATGCAGGATTACGCTATTCTAAAAAGGACGTTGGCATCATTTTTACCGATGTCCCAGCCTCAGCCGCGGCCGTTTATACACAAAATGTCGTTCAAGCCGCTCCAATCAATGTAACGAAAGACAGTATTGCCGTTACTGGAAAACTTCACGGCATTGTAGTGAATAGTGCTTGTGCGAATGCTTGTACAGGTGAACAAGGTTTAAAAGATGCAAATGAAATGAGGAAGCTTGCGGCTCAAAAGTTCGGTTTGGAGGACCATTCATTTGCAGTGGCTTCAACGGGAGTCATAGGGGAATTCATGGAAATGGAAAAAGTAAGAAACGGCATAGAGGCATTACAGCCAGAAAATACACCTGAAGCTGCTGAAGCTTTCGGTACCGCCATTTTAACAACGGATATTGTAACGAAGAGTTGTGGTTATGAAACAATCATCGACGGTAAAACCGTGAAAATGGGCGGTGCTGCAAAGGGTTCGGGAATGATTCATCCAAACATGGCCACAATGCTAGGTTTCATTACGACGGATGCCGTCATTGAACCGCATGATTTACAGCAAGCATTATCCTCGATTACCAATGATACATTCAATCAAATCACGGTTGATGGCGACTGTTCAACGAACGACATGGTGTTGGTGCTCGCGAATGGAGAAGCGAACAATGAACCTTTGACACCTGACCATCCAGAATGGTCCATTTTCCTGGAATTATTAAAACAAACTTCCGAAAACCTCGCCAAACAAATTGCGAAAGATGGAGAAGGTGCGACTAAACTGATAGAAGTGAATGTTCATGGCATGCATACGAAACAAGATTCACAGATGATGGCGAAGACGATCGTCGGTTCAAATCTTGTGAAAACGGCAGCTTTTGGAGCGGATGCAAACTGGGGACGAATCATAGCTGCAATGGGAAGAAGCGGAGTGGGATTCAATCCGGATCAAACAACGATCGTTTTTGGTGAAATCGTCGTACTTAAAGACGGTGAGCCGATTATGTTTTCTGAGGAAGAAGCCAAAGCATACTTGGAAAATGAAAGTATCATCATTCATGTTTATTTGAAAGATGGTAATGAATCAGGCACGGCATGGGGCTGCGATTTAACCTATGATTATGTGAAAATAAACGGAAGCTATCGTTCGTAAGAGGTGAAAAGTATGAACATATTAGTCATAAAGTGCGGCGGCAGCATCATCAATGAGTTATCGGAGTCGTTTTTCAATAGTATTAAAGAGTTACAAAACCGGGGATACCATATTGTCTTTGTGCATGGGGGCGGCCCTGATATAAATTCAATGCTTGAAAAATTTGAAATTGAACCAGTATTTGAAGATGGGTTAAGAAAAACGACCACAGAAGTGCTGGAAATTGTGGAACTAATGCTGGCAGGCAAATCGAACCGCAGCCTCGTTCATAAATTGGAAGCCCATGGCATCAAGGCAGTCGGTTTAAATGGCTCGGACGGCGGAATTCTCACAGGTGATTATATCGATGAACAGAAACTTGGGGCTGTTGGTGAAATACAACAAGTCAATACGGAATTATTCGGGCTTTTATTCGAAAAAGGCTATTGTCCGGTATTGACGCCCATTTCATCTACCGAAGAAGGCAATAAATTAAATGTGAATGCCGATATGGCTGCCGGGTCTGTAGCTAAGGCACTATCGGCTGATATGTGTTTATTTGTGACCGATGTTCAGGGGGTCTTGAAGAATGGGCAGATCATTGAGAAATTGAATGAAACGGAAACGAAGAATTTGATCATGGATGGAAGTATACATGGCGGAATGATCCCGAAAGTCAATACAGCCTTGTCGGTGCTGAATAAAGGGATTGAAGAAGTGATGATCGTTAGTGGGAAAGATCATTTTTATCAAGGCGGACAATTCATCGGTACAAAATTTCTTCAGGAAGAAGGGGTATTTCAATGAGTTCTTTATTTCCTACATACGCTAGGTGGGACATTGAGCCAAGAAAAGCGTCAGGATTGAAGATTACGAGTGAAACAGGTAAAGAGTATCTGGATTTCACATCCGGAATCGGAGTTTTGAATCTTGGACATTGTCATGAGAAGGTAAAAATGGCCGTGACGGAACAACTTAATAAATATTGGCATGTATCGAACATGTTTCAAAGTTCCATACAGGAACGGACAGCAAAAATGCTGGCTGATGCCTCAGGTTTAAGTCAGGTGTTCTTTGCCAACAGCGGTGCCGAGGCGAATGAGGCAGCCATCAAACTAGCACGTAAAGCTACCGGGAAAAGCAAAATTGTCACTTGTCAGCAGTCTTTCCACGGCCGTACTTTTGCAACGATGGCGGCAACGGGACAGGAAAAAATCAAGACTGGTTTCGGACCGATGCTAGCTTCGTTCGAATATGTTCCATTTAATGATCATGATGCCATGAAAGCAGCCATCGATGAAAATACGGCAGCTGTAATGATTGAAATCGTGCAAGGTGAAGGCGGCATCCATGTTGTACAGCAATCATATCTGGACGCGATTCAAACTAAATGCCAAGAACACGGAGCTCTCCTTATCATAGATGAAATTCAGACTGGGATAGGACGTACAGGAAAGCCATTTGCATTCCAGCATTTCAATATCCTGCCGGACATCATCACTTCGGCAAAGGGGTTGGGAAATGGCCTGCCAATCGGGGCGATGATTGGGAAGGAAGAGTTGTCTGTATTCTTTGACCCTGGAAGTCATGGATCCACTTTTGGAGGGAATCCAGTTAGTGTCTCAGCAGCCGAAGCTGTATTAAAGGAAACTTTTCAATCAGGGTTTTTAAAAGAAACCGTTAAAAAGGCGGAATACCTTGAGAGCGAATTGGCAAAAGCATTGAATGGCATCGAAGAAGTGAAAGAGATTCGCGGTCTGGGAATGATGGTCGGAATTGAATGTAAACAAGATGTTCAAGTGTTTTTAATGGAATTGCAAGAAGAGGGCTTACTTGTATTGAGTGCAGGTCCTAAAGTACTTCGTTTACTTCCATCACTGACTGTTTCCGAATCGGAGATCGATACGGCGATAAATAAAATTAAAAAAGTATTGGCAATAAAACAAACTGTCTAAATTTATTGAATTTTTATAGAATAAAATGAATAATTATGCTATTGTATATATAAATATACATCATCTAAAGAGGTGAAGATCATGAAAAGCTATCTATATTTAGAGAATGGTTCCGTCTTTGAAGGGGAACTGCTGACTAAATCGACTGAAAAAACAATCACTGGAGAGATTGTCTTTTTTACAGGAATGACCGGATATCAAGAAGTGTTGACAGATCCTTCATATAAGGACCAGATTGTCATCTTCACATACCCACTAATCGGAAATTACGGAATCAATGAACATGATTTTGAAAGTAAAAAGCCGCATGTTGCCGGTGTGATTGTATATGAAGGAAATATGAGCCATTCCCATTATCAGGCTAAATATTCAATTGGTGAATATTTAGACAAGTGGAACATTCCTCTTTTAAGCCATGTGGACACAAGAGCGGTCGTTAAAAATATAAGACAGGAGGGTTCCATGCAGGCAGTCATCACAGCTGAAGAAAAATACACTGTCGTACCCAGCCTGAATGGTTTATCAGCCCATGTAGCTGAGGTATCCACAAAGGTTGTCGAGAGATTTGGTGGAGGCGACAAGCACGTTGTGATGATGGATTTCGGCTATAAAAAATCAATCCTGGATTCATTGGTCGCTCAAGGCTGCCGAGTCTCTGTCGTACCATTCGATACGGAATTCGAGCAAATCAAGGACTTGAAGCCAGATGGTATTTTGCTTTCAAATGGGCCTGGGGATCCAAAACAGCTTGAATACCTTTTAGGAAACATAAAAAAGATCATTACGAGTTTTCCCACGATGGGCATCTGCCTCGGTCATCAATTAACGGCCCTTGCCTTAGGTGGAAATACAAAAAAAATGCTGTTTGGACATCGCGGTGCGAATCAGCCCGTGGTCGATTTGAAAACGAAAAAGGTGTATATGAGTTCGCAGAATCATAGTTACGAGGTTGATGAACCGAGCTTGCAAGGAACATCGCTTCAAGTGAGATTCAGAAACGTGAATGATAACACGGTTGAGGGACTCATGCATGAAGACTTGCCAATCTTCACTACCCAGTACCACCCAGAGGCAAATCCAGGACCTATCGAGAGTTCATTACTATTCAAAGACTTTTTACAAATGATAAATGATTATAGCGGGAGAGAAAAAGCTTATGCCTAAGGACGACACGATACAGACCATTTTAGTGATTGGTTCGGGGCCGATTGTCATCGGGCAGGCCGCCGAATTCGATTATGCAGGTACACAGGCCTGCCTGGCTTTAAAGGAAGAAGGATATAAAGTCATACTGGTCAATAACAATCCGGCAACAATCATGACTGATGATATGAATGCGGATGCTGTTTATTTCGAACCTTTAACGGTTGATGTACTGGAAAAGATCATTTCCAAAGAAAAGCCGGATGGCCTGCTCGCTACATTAGGCGGTCAAACAGGATTGAACCTAGCTTATCAGTTGGATGATGCTGGAATACTTGAAAAATATAAGGTCAAATTATTGGGAACTCCGATCGATTCCATCAAAAAAGGGGAGGATCGTGAGCTGTTCCGTGAGTTGATGTTTGAAATAGGTGAACCCGTTCCCGACAGTACGATTGTCCATACTCTTGAAGAAGCGCTGGCTTTTGCCGACAAAATCGGTTTCCCCATCATCGTTCGTCCCGCATATACACTCGGCGGAACTGGCGGTGGTATTGCCGATTCACTGGAGACCTTTAAGGAACTTGTACGGGGCGGACTGCAAGAAAGCCCAATTACACAATGCTTGATTGAAAGAAGCATAGCTGGTTTTAAGGAAGTCGAATATGAGGTTATGCGAGATGGCAACAATACGTGCATCACTATCTGTAATATGGAAAATATCGATCCGGTAGGGATCCATACAGGTGATTCGATCGTCGTGGCACCATCACAGACTTTATCGGACGATGAGTTTCAGATGCTGCGTGCCGCATCCATTAAAATCATCTCTGCTTTAGGGATCATAGGCGGCTGTAACATTCAATTTGCACTTGATCCGAATAGCAAGCAATATTATTTAATCGAAGTGAACCCGCGCGTCAGCCGTTCATCGGCACTAGCCTCAAAAGCAACAGGTTATCCCATAGCCCGTATAGCGGCAAAGCTTGCTGTCGGCTACGATTTATCGGAGCTCATCAATCCTGTAACGAAAAGCACATATTCAAGTTTCGAACCTGCGCTTGACTATGTAGCGGTGAAGTTCCCGAGGTGGCCATTCGATAAATTCACGACCGCCGACCGCAAATTGGGAACACAGATGAAGGCAACTGGTGAAGTCATGGCTTTACACCGCAGCTTTGAGGGTGGAGTCCAAAAGGCCGTCGATTCTTTGGAATTGAAAACGATTGGGCTGCAGCTATCATCACTGAAAAATAAAACCATTCCTGAACTTTGGGGAAAGCTTGCCGAAAAATCGGATGAACGAATCTTTGTCATTTTTGAAATGCTTAGAAAAGGCGTGACGATTGAAGAAATCCATGAAGCGACAGCCATAGATTATTTCTTCCTTAAATCCTTTGCTTCATTGATCCAAAGCGAAATGGAGATTGAAGCTAAGGCAATCGATCAGGTAACAAGGGAAGAACTTCAGTCATACAAGGAAAAGGGCTTTTCAGACCGCTATCTTGCTTCCGTATGGAAAGTAAATGAGATGGAAGTGAGAGCACACAGGAAATCACTGGGTGTTACGGCGGTTTACAAAACGGTTGATACATGTGCAGCCGAGTTCGAATCACATACAAACTATCACTATTCAACATATTTTGGTGAGAACGAACAGCAAAAAACGGATAAAAAGAAAGTCTTGATGATTGGCAGCGGCCCGATTCGCATCGGACAGGGAATAGAATTTGATTATTGTTCAGTTCACGGTGTTTATGCACTCCAGGATGAAAATGTTGAAACGATCATGATCAATAATAATCCGGAAACGGTAAGCACGGATTTTGCGACAGCAGATCGCCTTTATTTCGAACCGCTGACCCTTGAATATGTTCTTAATGTGATGGAAGCGGAAGACATAAAAGATGTAATCGTCCAGTTTGGCGGGCAGACTGCAATAAACCTTGCTAAAGGCCTGGAAGAATACGGTGTCAATTTGTTGGGGACATCCTTCGATACACTTGATCAATTAGAAGATCGTGATCGTTTTTATCAGCTTCTTCAAAAACTGGATATCCCCCATGTACCAGGTTCAATGGCTAATGGAGAAGAACAATTAATTTCCCGGGCAGAGGCCATCGGCTTTCCGGTACTCTTACGCCCATCCTATGTAATTGGCGGCCAGGGAATGGAAATCATCGGCTCCAAAGAAAGCTTGTTGAATAGAATGGCTAATGGAACGGCACTAGTCTATCCCGTGTTGATCGATTCCTATATTCCAGGGAAGGAAGCCGAAATCGATTTGATTGCTGATGGAAATGATGTTTATATTCCCATCATTGCCGAACATATAGAAAAAGCAGGCGTCCATTCAGGAGATAGCATGGCCTTATTGCCAGCTCAATCCTTAACGGATGATATTAAAGATAAAATGACCCATTATGCTAAAAAACTAGTTAGTGAACTTGGTTATAAAGGTCTTATGAACATCCAATTCGTGATCGAGGGAAATAGTGTATACGTATTGGAAGTGAATCCTCGTGCAAGTCGAACAATTCCAATCATCAGTAAAGTGACCGATGTGGCTTTGGTGCAAATAGCGACAAAAATATTGCTTGGGAAATATTCATTGTCGAATGCGTTCGAAAAAACGGGCTTAATGGATGAAATTCCATATGCAGTTGTCAAATATCCCGTATTCTCTACTTTTGCACTAAGCGGACTTGATTCGAAGGTAGGTCCGGAAATGAAATCAACAGGTGAAGGAATCGCCATCGGGGAAACGGTAAATGAAGCGTTGACAAAAGTGTTCCATGCTCAAAAAGCTAATCATACCACAGGCGTTTACCAATCAGAATCAGTTCAATTAAGTGAAGACCTGTTAGTGCAAATCAAAGAAGCAGGTTTGACATTGGGGAATTCAGATTTTGATAAATGGTTAAATGAAGGAAATGCGGCGGTCGTTTTGGCATATGGAACAACGGAGGAAGATAAGCAGCTAAGGTTACTTGCAGCGAAATACCGACTGCTTGCTTTTACGGAAGAAGAGACGTTCAAGGCCTATCTGCAATCGGTGGATAATGCTGATCCAGGGGTTACCTCGCTTCAGGAATGGCTTGTACCATATACGAAAGGAGTGTCACACGTATGAGTTCAATGACGGCACCGACACAAGCGAAGATTTTAAATGGAAAAGATTTTTTGACCATGAAAGAGTCCACACCAACGGCAATTGCAGATTTGTTAAAGCTAGCGCAGACCATTAAAGGCAAATTGCAAGCAGGTGAAGAATATACGCCTTTAAAAGGGAAAACACTGGGGATGATCTTTGAAAAATCGTCTACCCGTACCCGTGTCTCTTTTGAAGTGGGCATGATGCAGCTTGGCGGGCACGCTTTGTTCCTAAGTGGCAATGACTTGCAAATTGGACGTGGTGAAACGATTTCCGATACTGCAAAAGTCCTTTCTGAATACATTGATGGCATCATGATTCGTACCTTCGAACATGAAAAAATCCTGGAATTGTCAGAAAATGCTTCTATCCCAGTCATCAATGGGTTAACAGATCTTGCACATCCTTGTCAAGTACTTGCAGACTTCTTGACGATCATCGAGATAAAAGGGCAGTTAAAAGGCTTGAAGATGAGTTATATCGGTGATGGCAATAATGTTGCGAATTCATTGATGGTAGGCTGTGCAAAAATGGGAATGGATTTTTCCATTGGGTGTCCTGACGCCTACAAACCTGATGAAAAGGTCGTCGCCTATGCTAAAAAAGTGGCAGAAGAGACTGGCAGTGAAATTTTGGTGACAACCTCAGCTTCAGAGGCCATAAAAGATGCGGATATCGTCTATTCGGATGTTTGGACTTCCATGGGGCAGGAAATCGAGAATGGTATCCGCTTAGAAGCTTTTAAAGATTATCAAATCAATGGTGAGCTAGTAAAACTTGCTAAAGAAGATTATTTATTCATGCATTGCCTGCCTGCGCATCGGGAGGAAGAGGTTACGGCTGAAGTCATCGATGGTCCTAATTCCGTCGTTTTCCACCAAGCCGGAAATCGCCTTCATGCCCAAAAGGCGGTCCTGGTGGACTTAATGTCTTAACCAAAAAATCTTACCTCAGAAAGCAGTCACTCAGTTTGTAGAAAAAAAGGTTTCGGAATGGTCTTAAACTGTACCCTATAGAGTAGACACTAAAAAAAGGTCTGCTCTGTAGGGTACTTTTATGTATAATGAAAAAAATGGGAGAATCGGAGAACAATTAAATGCCAAAAAAACTCTTTACTGAGAAAGAAATAGAAATACTATCTAATAATCCATATGTTAAATCTATAAGTTCAAAGGGTGTTACATATACAGACGAATTTAAGAGGATTTTTATAGCTGAAAATGAAAATGGTAAGTTGCCAAGGCAGATTTTCGAGGAGAATGGTTTTAATATTGAAGTCATAGGTATTGTCAGAGTACAAAGGGCAGCCTCAAGATGGCGTACTGCTTATAAAAAATCAGGAGTATTGGGACTTAGGGATACGCGTAGTGATAATTCAGGGAGACCAACTCAGAAGGAGCTTTCTCTAGAAGAAAAGAATGCTAGATTAGAAGCACAAAATCAATTATTGAGAGCTGAGAATGAGTTACTAAAAAAGTTAGACATGATGGAAAGGGGGATGAAGAAAAACGAGTAAAATTCTCTGCTGAACAGAGGTTTCTTTTAATACGTTCAGTAATAGAAAAGTATCTACTTAAAAATATGGTGAGTTTCTTATGCGAAATTGCGGGAGTTTCTCGCTCTGGTTTTTATAACTACTTTTCTTCACAAGCTCAGGAAAGAAGAGAGCGAAGAGAAGAAAAAGACTTGATACTTAAAGAAAATATTTTAAATGCTTTTCATTTTAAACGCCGCAAAAAAGGTGCACGCCAGATTAAGATGACGTTAGAAGGACAGTTTCGAATTACATATAACTTGAAGCGAATCCGAAGGATTATGAGGAAATACAAGATTGTTTGTCCTATTAGAAGAACCAACCCTTATCAGAAGATGTTGAAAGCCACTCAAGAACACACCATTCTGCCGAACTTATTAAACCGAGAGTTTAAACAAGAAATCCCAGGAAAAGTATTACTTACTGATATTACATATTTATATTATGACAATAGACAAAAGGCTTATTTATCCACGATTAAAGATAGTTCAACGAATGAAATACTTGCCTATAATGTGTCTAGCCGAATGACATTAGATTTAGCTACAGATACATTAGTAAAGTTAACGAAGAATAAACGAGTAAAGTTTGCCGAAGGGGCCTTTATTCACTCTGATCAAGGAGTACACTATACTAGTCCCACTTTTCAGAAACACGTAAAAAAACTAGGACTTGGGCAATCCATGTCAAGAAGAGGGAATTGTTGGGATAACGCTCCCCTAGAGTCCTTCTTTGGTCATTTCAAAGATGAAGCCTATATTAAACCTTGTAATACTATAGAAGAACTTAAAAAGGAAATAAGAAGTTATATGACGTACTATAACAATTTCAGATATCAATGGAACTTAAAGAAGATGACTCCTGTTCAATACAGAAATCACCTTCTCCAAGTGGCATAACCTTTTTTTGAAATGTCCTTTACATAGGGTACAGTTTATCTCATTCCGAAACCTTTTTGATTTTATTTGTAGCAGTTAGAGAATAATAACTGGATCTATACTTGGGCGTCCTACCTCTAATACATATCTTCCATCAAGTTTAAATGAAAAAAGAAAACAATTGTTGCCTTCATTTTACGAACCAAAAGGTTCGATGGTACCAGTTGATTTAAAGTAAATCATTTCAAATTGATCTCGTTGAATAGAACCATGTATAGAAAAGCATCCCTATCACCTCAAGTTTTAATCAATTTTTTAAAACAAAAAGGACTGCAGGTAAAAGGATCTATCCTTAATGTTAAAACAAAGTTGATTGGAGTGGGTGTTCGAGATTCCTGCGGGAAAAGCGCGTCCAAAGGAGACCCCGCAGGCGCAATGGCGCCGAGGGAGGAAAGCGAGTGTCCTACGTTCCAATCGACTGTTAATTTTTAAAAACCTAAAAAGACGTCTGCTCAGAGAATAGACGCTTTTTAATTAGCCGAATTTCCTGTATGTACCTAATTTTTCTGACATGAAAGGTAGGAACCTGGTAATAATAACAGGGAAAGCATGTAAAGGGGTGAAATCTATGGGGCAAAATCGTCAATTTAAGCCAGGACAGAAGGCACCGAATAATGGGACCTACGTAGAAATCGGTGAAACGGGCAGCACGGTAGTGAATCCGAAAATGGTAAAGCTTGATGCAGGGGATTCTTTTCCTGAAACATCAAATCATAATCGGATATGGACCTATAAGCGGAAGCCATGAAACATCTAAAAGCAGGAAAAAGGAATGGTCGCCATCCTTCTTCCTGCTTTTTTCTATTCAGCGGAATAACCGAATATATTCGAGATTTCCAAACAGCTTTTCCTTAAATAGACGCTTAAAGGATCTTCATAATGATCAGGAATGTTTTCGGTGAACCCAACGGCAGTGATTGCTCCCAACAATTCGGAATTATAATTAAAAACCGGAATGGACATGGAGGAAACGGAAGGTACAAGAGGCTCTTTGGCAAAAGCTATTTTGTATTTCCGAATTTCATCATATTCATTTGTTTCTTTAAGGAACGAGCCCGTAACATTACGATCTTTTTCAATCCATTCCGCCGTCAAGGAAGGATCCTGAAATACAGTGAATACCTTTCCGGAAGAGGATGATGGCGGAAGTCGCGTACCTAACTGTGCCCCTATGTTTAAGTTTTGATTGGAATTCCATATTTTTGCAGTGATTGGTCCATCATATGTCCAAACGGAAAAAAGGACCGTGCAGGAAGTATGGTGACTGATTTCCTGTAAATAAGGAGTTATTCTGCTCGTTACATCCTCATTTCCTATCGCTGCCATTCCGTATTGAATCAATTTGCTCCCAAGGTGATACATACCTGTTGTCTTATCGCGATATAGTAACTCCAGTTGAGTCAAAGTATTCAAATACTTATAGAGGTTACTTTTCGTTATCTCCGTTAATTCCTGAATATCAGAGAATCTTAAAGGAGTTCTTTGGGAAGCAAGTAAATCTATGATGCTCATCCCTATTTGTAATGATTGAATCGTCGAACCGGATTTTACGATTTCCATAAATCAATCTCCCTAATCTGTTTTAATTTAGGTCTAGTATATCAGAATATGTAAAATATACATGAAATTCAGCAGAAAAAACCGCCGGATGCTTGAAGCTATCAATATACGTTCCTATTAAATGAATAACGAACTTTTTGATTCCGCAGTACTGTTAATGGTGTAGATGATAACATTTGCACAAAAATTTGCAATACTTTCTTGACAATATTGCGAAAATTGAGTTATCATTTATATAAATAGTGAACAATGTTATCTATAAGTGAAATAAATAAGGTGTACAGTCATTCAAATTCTGGTTTGTGAAGCGAATCCAGCAGAATTAGGATGTTGGCATCAAAAGAGGTTTTAAAAAAATCCAGATTAATAAAGGAGAATGAATATGAAATTAGTAACGTTCAGCAGTCAAGGATTTAAACGCATCGGTGCAATTTACCCGGAAAATGTAGTAGTTGACTTGAACTATGCCTATCAAGCGCTACTTGAAAGCGAAGGGAAACTTCGCAGTGAACAAATTGCTGACGCTTATGTCCCTGCAACAATGGAGGAGTTTTTACAGGGAGGGAATGAAAGCCTTTCCATCGCGCAAAAGGCTGCTGACTACGCTATTAGCAATCGTGATTCCTTCAGACATCAATTGGTATATGAAATTGAAAATATAAAGCTTGAGGCCCCTGTCCAAAAGCCAAGCAAAATTATTTGTGTCGGCCATAATTACCGAGAACACATTGCTGAAATGGGCCGTGAACTGCCGCCATTTCCTGTAGTATTCGCAAAGTTCGCCAATACAGTTATCGGTCCCCAGGATGATATACCGTTTTTCCCAATCTCGGAACAACTGGATTATGAAGCGGAATTCGCTTTTGTTGTCGGACAAAGGGCACGTAATGTTTCAAAAGAAGATGCTCTTGATTATGTAGCAGGTTATACAATTGCGAATGATGTCACTTACCGTGATATCCAACGGCGTACACTTGAGTGGCTACAAGGGAAAACGGTTGAAGGAAGTGCTCCGATGGGGCCTTGGTTAGTCACTTCCGATGAACTGTCCGATCCATCGGGCTTGAATGTCCGATTAACGGTAAATGGTGAAGAACGCCAAAAAACGAATACATCCAACTTCGTATTCGATGTGAAGTATCTAGTTGAATTCTTATCGAACTTAATGACTCTTGAACCAGGTGACATCGTACTAACAGGAACACCGGGTGGGGTAGGAGTAGCCCGTGATCCGCAAGTGTTCTTAAAAGATGGTGACGTTGTCAAAATCGAAATCGACAAAATAGGGTATCTTGAAAACCGTGTGAGACGTGTCGGGGAGGGAAAATAAAATGGCTTATCAGGGAATCGGGACATCAATCCAATCAGTGCAACAATCCATCGACCATATTCTTGAGACAACGGCAAACCTACCGGAAGAAACGATCCGATTTAAACCAGCAGAGGATGAATGGTCAATCATGCAGATACTTTCCCATTTAGCTGAAGCCATTCCTTATTGGTTAGGTGAAGTGGAAACTGTAATAGCGATGCCTGGAGCCGAATGGGGGCGTGGATTGCAAGATCCAGCCCGATTGGCGGCGGTTACCGATACAGACAAACTTGCTGTGGATGATGTCATGAAGCAAGTGGAGGAGCTTAAATATAAAGTGGAGAGCGGTCTCGGGAATTTAGATGAAGAAACACTATCCAAAGAATCGCCACACCGGAATTTCGCTAAATTCGGAAACAAACCAGTTTCCTATATAGTCGATCACTTCATCGATGAGCATGTTTCAGGACATTATGATCAAATTAAGCGAAATCTTTCTAAAATCCAGTGAGGCAAGATAAAAAAGAAAGTAGGGATTAATATGGCTGAAAAATCGGAATACATGAATAGTACAATCGTAAAAGATTTTACAAAGGATATTCAGCAGTATAACCTTGGGCCGCTGTGGGAAGCCATTCCCGCTCTGATGGACCATGAACCTAAACCCCATGCGCATGCTTATTTATGGAAAGAAGAGCTTTTGACAAAAAAATTGATGGAAGCGGCTGAAGTCTTCACACCTGACCGAGGCGGGGAGCGCAGGGCGATTTATTTTCAAAACCCTGGCCTTACTTATCGCCAGCCTTGGGGATGGGCTTCGACAACACAAACGCTTTATGCAGCGGTCCAGCTATTGTTGCCAGGTGAAGTGGCCCCTTCCCACCGTCATTCCCAAAGTGCACTTCGTTTCATTACGAATGGTGAAGGTGCCTACTCCATCGTGCAGGGAGAAAGGATCTTCATGGAAGAAGGAGATTTTTTGATCACGCCCAAAAACTTATGGCATGGTCATGGACATGTTGGGGAAAAACCAATGATTTGGATGGATGCCCTTGATATCCCAACCATCTATTCCATAGGCGGCACTTTCTTTGAACCATATCCAGATCGGATTGAAACGCCTAAGCGGCCGGATAATTTTTCAGAGCTCCGTTATCAAGGCGGAATGGTTCGTCCAGTATCCGACCGTTATTCACAAGTGGCACCGCTTGCCAACTACAAGTGGAAGGGCACCAAAGCAGCGATAGAAGGATTGATGAACTTCGAACCGGATCCATATGAAGGTTTTGCCGTGGAATATATCAATCCATCAAATGGCCAAACGGCCAATCCGACGATGGGGGCATGGATGCAGAAACTTCCTAAAGGTTTCCATACGAAAGCCCATCGCCATACCCATTCCACGATTTATCAAGTGCACCAAGGATCAGGATATACGGTCATTAATGGCGTGCGTTTTGACTGGTCCAAGGGAGATTATTTCGTCGTTCCTAATTGGGCATGGCATGAGCACGTTGCAGAAGCGGATTCTTACTTATTCTCGGTAAACGACCTACCAATAATGGAAAGATTCGATTTGGAACAGCAACAAGCATTAGACACAAACAATGGGTACCAAAAGGTTGAAAGTGAATTCAAGCCTGTTTTGGTTTGAAAATAATCGGTTTGGAATCTTCAGCTAAGATACTAGTGGATAGATGAATGCCATTCGAATGAAAACGCTTACTGTGGTAGTGGTCCGCAACTTTGGCTAAAAGCAACTAATATAGGGGGAATTGATGATGAACACAGAAAAAAAACCATTCATCGTTATTGGTGGGGGAATTGGCGGATTGGCAACTGCTTTAGGAATCGCAGAAACAAAACAGTATGTGAAAGTCCTAGAACAAGCTCCCGAATTTGGGGAAATTGGTGCAGGCATTCAGCTTGCAGCAAATGCCACCAACGTATTGCAGCGTTTGGGTGTCATGGATAAAATCAATGATATTGCAGTATTTCCAAAAAGATTGGTGCTGATGGACGCCTTTTCCGGAAAAGAGCTTTCCGCTTTGGATTTAGGTGATGTTTATAAAGAAAGATATGGAGCTCCGTATGTTGTTTTGCATCGTTCCGATTTGCATAAAGTATTGGCTGAAGCCTGTGAAAAGAACCCGTATATTGAACTGGTCACGAATCAAACCATTATTGAGACAGTAGAGTATGAAGGTGAAGTGACGGTTACTTCTGCCAACGGGTCCCAACATTCAGGAACTGCTGTCATTGGAGCCGATGGATTATGGTCCAAGGCACGGAAACTTTTTGTGGAAGATCAGCCGGTCTGCTCTCAATATGTTGCATACAGGGGAGCGATCCCGATGGAGGAGGTTACGAGCCATGGGGATTTAGATGATGTATACATGTGGATTGGGCCAGACCTTCATCTTGTTCAATATCCGGTTAGAAGGGGAGAACTTTATAACCAAGTAGTGGTTTTCAAAAGTTCTCAATATACGGAAGAAAACGAAAAAACAGATCAATGGGGAACACCGGAAGAAATGGACCGTGTATTTGCCGGAACTTGTGAGCTTGTTCAGAATGCGATTTCATTCATTCAAAGACAACGCCGCTGGCCGATGTATGACCGTTTACCAATTGATAATTGGACAAAAGGAAGAATTACGCTTATGGGCGATGCGGCACATCCGATGCTTCAATACTTGGCACAAGGCGCTTGTCAGGCTTTAGAAGATGCAGCTTATTTGTCTGATATGCTCCATAAGCATGGGAATGACATTGAACAGGCATTTTTGGAATATCAGGAGGAACGCATTCCACGGACGGCTAATGTTCAAACGAGTGCTAGAATGTGGGGGGAAATCATTCACAATACGACCGATGCAGGCATTCTGCTCCGAGATACGATCTTTGCAGGTCGGACGGATAGGGATTTCCAATTCGTCGATGAATTTCATGGTTACAATAAAACGGCCGTGAAAGCATAAACCATTTTTTCATCCATAAAGGAATTTATCCATGTTACACATGGGTCTGCCTTTCTTCTATATGAAGAAAGGCTTTTTCCGTTTATTTTCCAAACTACTGCATTTCTTATAACTTTCCTTTACATGGGGAGAATTAGAAGTATAATGAAAATATAAAGGTCAAAATTGATCAAACCCAGTGGGGATTCGTTCCTGATATAGATGAATGGGAGGTTTCAAGATGGATATTAATAAAATGACGGAGAGAACCCAACAGGCATTCACTGGCGGTCAGGAACTAGCCAATGAAAGAGGGAATCCCGAGCTGACGGAGCTTCATTTATTAAAGGCCTTAATGGAACAGGATGAAAGTTTATTAATCAGGATTTTATCGGAATCTGGTAAATCGGTGAATCTATTTGATATAGAGCTGAATAAGGAATTGGATGGATTACCGGAAGTGAGCGGGGGTGTTTCCCAGGTTTACATGTCATCCTCCCTACAGCAAGTTCTGACGGCTGCCGAAAAGGAAATGCAGATGTGGGAGGATGAATACTTATCTGTCGAGCATATACTGCTTGCGTCTTTGCAAGTCAATAGAACGAATGTAAACAGGCTATTTTCATCATATGGAATTGATTATGATAAAGCAAAACGGGTTATAAGCGATATAAGGGGGAATCAGCGAGTGACTAGTCAAAATCCTGAAAGCACTTATGAAGTACTGAAAAAATACGGCAGAGATCTCGTTGCTGAGGTTAAATCGGGTAAGGTCGATCCAGTAATCGGTCGAGATACGGAAATCCGTAACGTCATCCGGATCCTTTCACGGAAAACGAAAAATAATCCTGTATTAATAGGAGAACCTGGAGTAGGTAAAACAGCGATTGTCGAGGGGTTGGTTCAAAGGATCGTCAGGAAGGATGTGCCGGAAGGTTTAAAGGATAAGACCGTTTTTTCACTCGATATGAGTGCACTTGTCGCAGGGGCCAAATTCCGAGGTGAATTTGAGGAACGCCTAAAAGCGGTGTTGAATGAGATCAAGAAGAGTGATGGGAAAATTCTCTTATTCATTGATGAATTGCATACAATTGTCGGTGCAGGAAGAACGGATGGCGCCCTTGATGCCGGAAATATGTTAAAGCCGATGCTTGCGCGCGGTGAGCTGCATTGTATCGGTGCAACGACCCTTGATGAATATCGGCAATATATTGAAAAGGATCCGGCTTTGGAACGCCGTTTCCAACAGGTTCTGGTTCCTGAACCGGATGTTGAAGATACGATTTCAATTTTGCGGGGATTAAAGGAACGGTTTGAAATTCATCATGGCGTCAGGATACATGATCGGGCGATCGTTGCAGCCTCTGTCCTTTCGAACCGATATATAACGGAGCGGTTTTTACCGGATAAAGCGATTGATCTTGTGGATGAAGCATGTGCGATGATCCGCATGGAAATCGACTCCATGCCATCCGAGTTGGATGAAATCACGAGAAAAGTCATGCAACTTGAAATTGAAGAAGCGGCCCTGAAAAATGAAGACGACCCTCAAAGCAAAGCAAGGCTGGAAGTGCTTCAAAAAGAACTATCAGAACTTCAGGATCAAGCGAATAGCATGAAATCCAAGTGGCAAATGGAGAAATCAGCGCTTCAAAAGGTGCAGGACAAACGTGAAGAGCTTGAGAAACTGCGTCATGAACTGGAACAGGCAGAGAATGACTATGACCTTAACCGGGCAGCTGAACTTCGGCATGGAAGGATTCCGCAGCTTCAAAAAGAATTGGAAGCAATGGAAGACGAATTGGAAAAGGAAAAACAGGAATCACGATTGCTTCGCCAGGAAGTGACGGAGGAGGAAATTGCCTCGATTGTGGCAAGGTGGACAGGGATTCCGGTAAGCAAGCTGGTGGAAAGTGAAAGGGAGAAGCTGCTTCGCCTATCAGATATCCTGCATGAACGCGTAATCGGTCAAGGAGAAGCGGTGGAACTCGTATCCGATGCTGTTTTAAGAGCAAGGGCTGGAATAAAAGATCCAAACAGACCAATCGGTTCATTCATTTTTCTTGGGCCGACTGGTGTCGGTAAAACCGAATTGGTAAAAGCTTTGGCAGAAACATTATTCGATAGTGAGGAACATATGATTCGAATTGATATGTCGGAATATATGGAGAAACATTCCGTGTCCCGACTTGTTGGTGCACCTCCCGGTTATGTTGGATTTGAGGAAGGCGGCCAGCTTACGGAGGCTGTAAGGAGAAACCCATACTCAGTCATATTACTGGACGAAATTGAAAAGGCGCATCCTGAAGTCTTCAATATTTTATTGCAAATGTTGGATGATGGAAGAATAACAGACTCCCAAGGCAGGACAATCAACTGTAAAAATACGGTCATCATCATGACTTCCAATATCGGTTCCCATTTCTTATTGCAATCCAACCGGGTGGATGGTGGCATTGAAGAAGAAATAAAAGATCAGGTCTTTAAAGAATTAAGAGGGCATTTCCGTCCGGAATTTTTGAATCGAGTTGATGACATTGTTTTATTCAAACCTCTGACGAAACATGAAATCGTTGAAATCGTAGATAAAATGGTTCATCAATTAAAAGTGAGGTTAACTGAACAAAATATAGTCCTCAACGTCACAGAAGCGGCTAAGGAATTCATTGCGGACCAGGGATATGATCCGGTATATGGAGCTAGACCGCTGAAGCGATTCATCCAAAAGCATCTCGAAACGAAAATCGCCCGTAAAATCATAGCTGGGACTGTTAAGCTTAAAGAAGGAATCACGATTGATTATGACCATGATGAATTGGTCCTTAAATAAAAACGTTAATATGCAGTTTATCCGCATCCAAAGTACGGTATAACAAAAAGGACATCCTAAAAAGGATGTCCTCTTTTGCTTCTTAATGTTGATGGGAGTCTTTAGCTGGCCCGGCAGGCATGATAGCTGGGATGATACAAATCAGGATAGCAGCAGCTAATCCTAGAATAGTTCCCTGCGCAGCATCGTATGAAACTCCGATCATGGAAGAAACAACATATACAGTCATATGCACTAATAAGAATGTCCAAAAAATTGTCCAAGCATAACGCATCGAATTTCACCTCATTCCACTACATTCATTTTTATCTTACCATAATTAATATACAGTTAAAACGTGTTTTTAATAATAACCTTTAAATAATTCAATACATTAAATCATAAGAGAAATTTTTTGGCAGACAAGCTGGTTCAAAACTTCAAAAGGGAAATCATCGGGGGAATAAAAACGAAAATCGTCCCTGCTTGGTTAATTTAAGATAAGAAGTTAGGCGTTTCCACTGACCCTTTCTATTTTTCGTCATAAATTAATATAGTAGTAGTAATATTCCTTAAAGGAGTTTGAACGATGGAACAACGAACTTTTCAAATTGATGACCAATGGAATATCATCTATTATCCAGAGCGGCCCAGTGGTTTTTCCGTAATGGTAATTGGAGACCGTAGTCATTTTGTCGAAAAAGACAGCAGCTTTTGGCTGCAGCATCCAGGCAGGCTGCAGATATTGGAATATTTAAAGGAATATGGATACACACTATTTTCTTCCAATTTTCACGGGGCCAACTGGGGCAGTCCTAAAGCACTGGACCTTTCCCTTAACCTATATATTCTTTTCATGAAAAAAGAAATAGTCAATCAAAGGGTTCATATATTGGCAGAGGGGACAGGCGCACTACTTGCCCTAAAGCTAATGAATGAACTTGGAAATAAAATTCGGTCTGTCGTATTGATCGATCCGGTTTTTTCCTTGAAAGCACAACTGGAAAAAGAAAAGGAAAATAAGTTCTTCTATAAAAAATGGCTGTCAGAGGTTGCTGCTGCATATGAGCTCGATCCGGCAGAATGTGAACAGCATATCCTGGACACTGAAGATTCAGTTATCGCAGAGAATATCCCCATGAAAGTGATTCAGGTTTTTGGAAGCTTACGGAAAGAGCAAGCCTCCCTTTATCGGCAAATCCAGCTGGCCAGAAAAGCAGACTTGCAGCTGACGTATATATTACCCGAAAAACGTTATAAAATCCCCTATCAAATACAAAAGTTTTTCAATGAGAATGAAGAGATTTTATGAGAAGAGATATATTTTCACAATAGTTTGCATACGATACAGCATCTAAAAAAACTAGACGTGCCGGGTGAAGTGGGCTTGATGGCATACGAGGAGGCTGTATTTATGCAAACAAACATTGTCATAGGCACTTATCGATTTGTGGGCTTCTATGTGACTCAATATTTTTTGAACCAAGGGAAAGAAGTAATCGGAATCGATTGGGATGATTCCGAAGCAAATCAATATATTATGGAAGAAAAAGAATTTGAAATAGGAAGGAATTCAAATTATATATACTTTCCGATAAATAAACTTAAATTATTGGATATTTCACAGCAGGACACGGTGTTCATCTCTTGTTACGATATTCAGAGCGGCAAAATGGACAAAATCGATTTTCTGATAGGCGAAATCGTTTCCTTCATTGAGAAATTCAAAAATGGCAAGAATGAAACGCCCAATTTCGTTCTTTTCATGCCCATTGAAAAAGATGTCAGTATATTTCATTCCATATTAAGCTCGATTCGTGAAATCGATTCTGCAAAAATCATATTTTTACCGACGATTTATGGACCTTGGCAATCGGAAGGCATGAGCTTTGAAGCTGGAATCAATCAGCTTGGGCAGTCTGATATCAAAGCGGCAATTGCTGCCGAATATACCTTTGATGCTCTCTATATCACTGATTTTGTTAATGCCTTGGAAGCGGTGCTAACCTCAAGTTCCGATAGGGACATCCAATTGTGCAGCTCTATTGATGATCATTGGAATGAATGTGCCAAGCTAATATTTGGTGAAAGCATGGATTCATTCACTCCCCGACAATCAACAACTAAAATCAATAAAGGAACAATATTTGAAGTGCAATGCAAAATGGAACCGGCAGAAGGCATTGCATTACAAAAAAAACATAATAAACGATTAAACTTACTTAAAAAGTGGAGAAAGCGTGATTAAACAAATAATTTCGTTATTTGAGAAGAACAAATCGGTATATTTGCCTCTAATCTATATGTCTTGTACTATAATGTACAAGGATAGGAAGAACATCAAAAGATATCCTTGATTTTATATGTGCGCCCTTTACGAAAGGGTCCTGTGGAATTATGATATTATTTGGGCATCACAAATCAATTGATGAATATTCAAAAGATAGGGGGGAAACGCGAATGAGTTCAGATAAAACTCTTGAATTTATGGGAATCGCCATGAAATACTTCCCAGAGGCTAAAGCGAAGCTTGAGGCAAGCGGGATTCCATTTTCAATGGAGATGGCAGAGCCATTCATGGAGCTCTTTAAAAGCGTAATGCAAGAAGCTTATGAGCTTGGCAAACAAGATGCTCAGCGTTAATTAAAGGCAGGCTGTCCCGATAAAGGGCAGCCTTGATTTTTTTTATTCTTTTTTCAAGAACTTGGCGATCAATGGGTTCAGATTGATTTTATCAATGGTCGGTTTGTATTGACTGTATAAGCCCATCAATGTTTCAACGCTCGCCATCAATTGCAAGTAATCAACCTCCGATTCCTCTTGCTCCGGTTCGGGTTTCCTGCCAAACATCAAATTCGAAAAATGATCATCCGGGTTTCTTTCGCGGTTGCGATTGAAGATGTCCACAATGAGTCCTCCTTTACTCCTTTTATTTATAATGTATGTCCCTGAATTTCCCCTGGCATAGGCGCTTGACCGGCTTCCGAAAGAGATTTCTTTAGCTTTTAAAACTGTTAACTCTTGCAAGGAAGTCTTTTTTTATATAAAATTAGTACCAGGTAATAATAGATGATTATAATAACTCATTAAAATATAAGGGGATGGCAAGATGAATGCTGGAATACTAGGGCTTGGCCGCTACTTACCCGACAAAATCGTTACAAATGCGGATTTAGAAAAAATTATGGACACTTCTGACGAGTGGATCCGGACCAGGACGGGTATTGAGGAAAGAAGAATTGCAAATGATGATATTGATACTTCAGATATGGCTTATGAAGCCGCAAAGGCTGCATTGAAAAATGCGGAAATTTCGGCTGAAGAGATAGATATGATTCTTGTGGCTACCGTTACACCTGATCAGTCGTTTCCTTCCGTCGCTTGCATGATTCAAGAGAAATTGGGAGCGATGAAGGCAGCTGCAATGGATGTAAGTGCGGCATGTGCGGGATTTATGTATGCAATGATCACGGCACAGCAGTTTATTAAGACAGGTGCATATAAGCATGTGTTGATTGTCGGTGTTGAAAAACTTTCGAAAGTAACCAATTGGGAAGACCGTAATACTGCTGTCCTTTTTGGTGACGGAGCGGGTGCAGCTGTACTTGGACCTGTATCTGATGGCAAAGGGGTCCTTTCCTTTGAATTAGGCGCAGATGGAACTGGCGGGAAGCACTTATTACAGGAAGGAGATTTCATTCATATGAATGGACGTGAAGTATTTAAATTTGCTGTCCGTCAGATGGGGGAATCCAGCCTGGGTGTATTGGACAAAGCTGGTTTGACAAAGGAAGATGTGGATCTGCTTGTTCCGCATCAAGCAAACATACGCATAATGGAAGCCTCAAGGGAACGCCTGGGTCTCCCGCTTGAAAAAATGACAAAAACGGTTCATAAATATGGAAATACTTCATCAGCGTCCATTCCAATGGCCCTTGTGGAAGAAATGGAAGCGGGAAGAATCAAGGACAATGACTTAATCGTCATGGTCGGTTTTGGTGGTGGCCTTACATGGGGAGCGATCGCTCTTAGGTGGGGTAAATAAAAGAAGAAACAAATCGTAAGAGCTTTAAAAATAGGAAGGAGCCATTTTCAATGACTAATCGTCGTGTAGTTGTAACAGGTATTGGAGCAATCTCTCCAGTTGGTAATGATGCAGAAACTGGATGGAAGAATATAATCGAGGGGAAATCGGGAATAGGGCCTTTAACTCGTTTGAATGCTGAAGAATATCCCGTTAAAGTGGCTGCTGAAATCAAGGACTTTGATATAGAAACATATATAAATCGTAAAGAAGCACGCAAAATGGACCGTTTTACCCATTATGCAATTGCAGCTTCCGTTATGGCATATAATGATAGCAAGCTGGAAATAACCGATGAAAATGCTGCACGTGTCGGGGTCTGGATCGGTTCGGGTATCGGCGGGCTGGAGACACTTGAAACACAGCATGAAAACTTTTTAAACAGGGGATATAAACGGGTTAGCCCATTTTTCGTTCCAATGATGATACCGGACATGGCAGCCGGCCAGGTTTCTATCTTACTGGGTGCAAAAGGAATCAATTCATGTACGGTAACAGCCTGTGCAACAGGAACAAACTCAATTGGTGATGCGTTTAAAGCCATTCAACGGGGCGATGCCGATGTCATGATTACAGGCGGGGCCGAAGCGCCAATCACAAAAATGTCGGTTGCAGGCTTCTGTGCAAATACGGCTTTATCGACAAATCCTGATCCACAAACGGCTAGCCGTCCTTTCGATCTTAACCGTGATGGTTTTGTAATAGGTGAAGGAGCTGGAATCATCGTTCTGGAAGACCTTGAACATGCATTGAATAGAGGAGCCAAGATTTATGCTGAAATAGCTGGTTATGGCTCAACAGGAGATGCCTTCCATATTACCGCTCCGGCACCAGGTGGAGAAGGCGGGGCAAGAGCCATGAAAATTGCAATTGAGGATGCAGGTTTGAATCCTGAAGACATCCAATATGTGAATGCCCACGGAACGAGTACGCCATACAATGACAAATACGAAACGATGGCAGTCAAAGAAGTCTTTGGCGACCATGCTAATAAACTTGCGATAAGTTCCACTAAATCAATGACAGGCCATATGTTAGGGGCAGCAGGCGGTGTGGAAGCAATATTCACGATTCAGGCAATCAGGGACAGCATTTTGCCTCCAACCATCAATATTGAAACACCAGACCCTGAGTGTGATTTGGACTATGTCCCGAATCAAGCAAGGAAGGGCGAAATCAATGCAGCCATCAGCAATTCACTTGGATTCGGTGGACATAACGCAACGATTCTTTTCAAGAAATATCAATAAGTTTTGAAGGAAGAGCAGATCTTTTGGGATCTGCTCTTTTTTATGTTGAAGGGAAAAGGGATATATTGTGTCATCCGCCTTTATTAAATCATACAATAGTCAATAGAAGCGGAGGTGTATGGGGAAATGGGAGTCATTTCAACCAATGAATGGATGAGGAAGGATTTCAACCGGCCGATCCAGATGATGGAAAGACTTAAAAGCACTTTCAACGATACCCTTGATGCGGATATGATTTATCATCATTTATTGAAGCATGGCATGTATTCTCCGAATCAAAAAACTAAACTCACATGGGAAGACTTGCAAGAAAACGATGTATGGGAAAAAACACAAAGCTTGTTTACAGCTTATAAGAAGCTATGGGGAGGGCCAGATGTTCCCATATATATTTTCCCGCTCATGTCTACAGGGATGTGGAATAAAAAAGTTGAAACGAAGTCAGGGTTGGCCTTTAAAGATAAACTATTCCTTTTTTACGGAAAGGGGATAGCCGAAAAGGAAATGGAGGCCCTGTTGATTCATGAATACCATCATGTTTGCCGTCTGCATCATTTGAAAAAGGACCAAAAAGAATTCACTCTCCTTGATACGATGATCATGGAAGGACTGGCGGAAAGAACGGTGGGAAAATATTTAGGAACAAAATATTTAGCGAATTGGACTAAGTTATATCAGGAAGATAAACTACGAGAATATTGGAGAAAGCATTTAGAGGAAAAGCACACGATAAAACGTACAGATCCTCTTCATGATGTACTTCTGCTTGGGTCGAAAGGATATCCATATATGCTTGGATACTGTAGTGGCTATTACCTGGTGAAAAATTTTGAAAAACTCTCCGTGAAAAGATCATTCATTATTCAATCTGAAGAATTCTTATCAAAATAGAGCTAATATATACGTTCTTTTTTTCTTAATCTGTTTTCTAGAATAGGAATAAATTGTATGGTTACTGCCTATACTGATTGACAAACAGAAATTTGTTTAAGTGAGGGATGAATGATGCTATATCTTCATGATGTATGGGTTAACTGGTTTGAAGGAGAAGAAAACGGCTATAATATTTGTCATTTTCATGAATGGAGGAAAGATGACGGGATCGAACTACTAGATCAAGTTCCTTTGTTGAAAGTGTCATCAACATTGTTCCACTACATAGAAAACGACTTGTCAGAATTACCTAAGCCATTGCTGAATGATGTTTATCAAAAAGCATATGCAAGGAAAAATCATGAGCGAATACAGCTTGACTATTGTTTTATCGTGACTGACGGAAATGGAATTTTAGCTGTTGATACGATAGGTTATCATATTCCGATTAGGAAAAGCAGAATAATTCCCCGGCAGGAACAAATTGTTTATGACATGATAGAAAACCATGATGAGATGGATTACACCTTTACTGAAAAACCTACATCTGAGAAAGAATATCATATTTTGTCGCCGTCTCCCTTATTCATGAACGGTTTGACAAGAAAAGAAAGACAGCTTAAGCAATTGCTATTCATGGCCATGGACCAATTATTCACGGCGAAAAACACTGCTGAAATCCGCTATTGGTACACAGAATGGGCCCCTGAGAAATATGAAAGCATTCAAGAAATGGATTTTCAGATAGCTTGGCTTGAGTTATATGAAGAAATGAAGGAAGGCTGGTCAGAGAAGCACCTTCAACTTTGTGAAAATCTTGTGAAGGGGCAGCCTTTTTTTGAAAAGCTTTGGCAAGTGGAGGCTGGCGATAGCCCATCGATTTTATGAACAAAAAAGACGATCCGTTAGGATAAGTCAGACTGTAGGCAGACTTGAACTGCCCCGTAAATGTTAGACACCAAACTAACATTTACGGGGTGTTTTTTATGTACAATTTGAAAATTTGCCTGAGTCCGCGGAGGAGTGACATATTTGACAAGAATGTGAGAAAGAATCAAGAGCTACAAAGAAAAGGTTTCGGAATGATACCATCCGAAACCTTTTTGTTTACACACTGAGACGATCCGTTGAGGATCGTCTTCTTTTATCTCTTTCTGCCAAGTCCCATGCCATTATACATTTTTCTAATCATTTTATTGGCTTCAATATTCGCCTTTTCTGCACCGCGGTCCAGAATTTCATCCAATTCAGGTGAATCGATCAATGCATTAAAGCGTTCTTGGATTGGCAGGATTTCTCCAAGAACCACCTCAGCCAAATCACTTTTAAAGTCACCATAGCCTTTGCCCTCATACATCTCTTCAATTTCTGAATAGGATTTTCCACTGAAAATGGAGTATATGGACATCAGGTTGGAAACACCTGCTTTGTTTTCCTTATCGTAACGGACAATTCCTTCCGAATCGGTAACTGCGCTCTTGATGTTTTTTTCGATTTGCTTCGGATCATCCAATAAGGCAATCGTCGCCTTTTTATTAGGATCGGATTTGCTCATTTTCTTGTTTGGTTCCTGAAGGGACATGATACGGGCCCCTTCTGTAGGGAGGCTGATTTCCGGGATTTTAAATATGTCATTATGCTTTTTATTGAATCGTTCAGCCAAATCGCGTGTCAATTCTAGATGCTGTCTTTGATCTTCCCCGACTGGGACCACATCTGTACTATAAAGGAGAATATCGGCAGCCATCAACGGCGGGTAAGTGAGCAGTGCTGCGGATACCCCTTCTTTGCCAGCGGATTTGTCCTTGAATTGTGTCATTCTCTCAAGTTCCCCGATATAGGATATACTCTGTAAAATCCAGCCTGCCTGTGCATGCGCTGGTACTTCTGATTGAATGAAGATGGTATTCTTTTCAGGATCCAGGCCAATGGCCAGATATAAAGCAGCCAATGTTTTAATGTTTTTCCTTAACTTGATGCGGTCTTGTGGAACTGTAATTGCATGTTGGTCAACAATACAAAAGAAACATTCATATTCATTTTGTAAGTTAACGAATTGTTTCATGGCTCCGATGTAATTTCCTAAAGTAACGGAACCGGATGGCTGAATGCCGGAGAAAATCCTTTTCAACTGCTAGTCACTCCTCTAAATACGTTTATTGATAAATGGATATTCGCTCTTCATTATTGTAAGGATAAATAGAAAATGAATCCACATTCTTTGAAAGAAATGTGCATGTTCCTTTGTGGGGAAACGCTCATTTGAATCTTGTGGAGGGCCGTTTTGTCCTGTATCGATGCCATTTTGAGAATACGAAATGTCCACTATACTGTATTTTAGCATTTATTCATATTAAATGTATAATCGAAACGGAAATCAAGCCAATAGAAAGGGTTTTCCGTTTCTTTTTTTTGACATGGAAGAAATGAAGGCTTCAAGGAAAATCAAACCGTTTAACATATATCACAATGAGCAGACCATTTTAGGGAAGGATACTCACAAGGGAATACAGGATTGTGAACGTATTCTTAAGCTGAAACTTTGTAAAGCAGTTTTTTTAATTATTTATCAATTATAGGAGTAAAGTTAATTGTTTGTGGTATTAAAGAAAGGGGTTTATTATATTTGTTGAATATTGATGACTGATGGCGAATGAGGTGGAGAAAATGAAACCAATGTGTAAATGGTTGATGACAGGTATATGCTTATTCCTGATTCAACAGCCAGTTCATGCGCAAGGCATGAACGAAACCAGGCAGGTAGCATTAGAAAATAAAGAATTGCCTGCGAGCGTACCGCGTTTTGTTTTTGATTCGGGGTTGAAATTCGACTATCCGGATGCTGTACGCGGAATATATGTGACAGGGCCTGCAGCGGGTGGCAATAAATTGAATGAACTTATTAATTATGTAGATGAAACCGATTTGAATGCGATGGTCATTGACATTAAGGATGACAAGGGGAATGTAACGTATAAAACGGAAGATCCCGACTCTCCATATGCTGGGATTGGTAAAGACTACATAAAAAACCCAAGGGCAATGCTGAAAAAATTTGAGGATAAACAGATTTATCCGATTGCAAGGGTTGTCGTCTTTAAAGACTCCCTTTTGGCCAAAGAGAAACCTGAATTGTCTTTTTTAGATGGTGAAAAGGTATGGAAGAATGGCCGAGGGGAAGCCTTCGTTAACCCATTCTTAAAAGAAGTGTGGGATTATAATGTCGGTATTGCCATTGAAGCGGCAAAGATGGGTTTTAAAGAAATTCAATTTGACTATGTCCGTTTTCCCGAAGGATTCGAAAATAAAGAAGATGATTTGAAATATAATGTCGGTGAATATGATGAAGCGAAAATGAGTCATACAGCCAAAAGGGTTCAGGCAGTGACGGATTTCGTAAGTTATGCGAGGAAGCAACTGGAGCCATACGATGTCGAAGTGTCAGTTGATATTTTTGGATATGCGGCTACATTGCCTGAAGCTCCTGGAATTGGGCAAAACTTCACAAAAATCTCTGAGAATGTTGATGTAATTTCCTCGATGATCTACCCGAGTCACTGGACATCTTATTTTGGTATCAAAAAGCCTGATTTGGAGCCTTATAATCTCGTTAAGGAATATGCGAAATTGGAGAACGGGAAGCTGAAGGAATTAAAAACACCACCTACTTCAAGACCTTGGCTGCAAGATTTTACTGCCTCTTATTTAGGCGATGGAAATTACCAAAGGTATGGTAAGGAAGAAGTTGAAGCCCAAATAAAAGCATTGAATGATAATGGTATTGATGAATACTTATTGTGGAATGCAGCAAATCGATATACAAAGGGAGTAGACTATACCCCATGAAAAAAAGGATGACCTAGGAAGTTCCTTCCGGTCATCCAAATTCTCTCTGAATTACCGCTTTTTATTCCCGCCAACTTGACTCCACCCTGACTGAATTCGTTTCGATTGATCGAAAATATGAGAGTGACGTTTCCCGCCAAACCATTTTTCGCCGATGCCATTCGTCACAACGCCATTCACAGCCGTAATGCCAATAACGCAAGCGGCGACTAAAAAAAAGTCCAAAAAGTAGCTGATCATCAAAACCCTCCTAATATTTTCAAGCTATTCAAGTTCCATTGTAGTGGATAAGAAAAAATCTGGAAAGTATAAACTAGCAAATGAGGAGATTAAATTATGAATTGGTATGAAAAGCTAAACCAGTATTTCCCTATTGAAGAAATGAAGTCAAAAGAACACATAGAAGTTCTTTTAGAAGATAAACAGGAAATATATAAAAAGGATGAAGGGCCCGACCATGTTTTATTATATGTGGAAGGGGACGAGTTTATATTCGTTGATTACCTTTTTGTATCAAAGAAATCAAGGGGGCAGGGACTTGGAAGGAAATTAATTCAAAAATTGCAAAAAAAGCAGAAAACGATCTTGCTGGAAGTAGAACCAGTACAAGAAAATGATGATGATACATTTAAAAGGCTGAAATTTTATAAAAGGGAAGGATTCAAGCACGCCTCTTCGATTTCCTACAGCAGAAAATCGCTTGCCACCAAGGAGAATACGCCTATGGAAATCTTGTATTGGCCGGCAAATCCATCTGTTGATGAAGAAGATGTATTTGATTTCATGAAAGAGATTTATTCTGAAATCCATACTTACAAGGATGATGATCTTTATGGGAAATCTTATCAAGATGTAGAGGATGTACTTAGCTTGAATGCAGGTCAGGAAGCCGATATTTTTAAAGAGATGGAAGTTTGAGTAAAAAGGGCCGGTTGTTAACCGGCCCTTTCAGTTTGTAGACAAAAGGGGTTCGGAATTAAAAAATTCTGAACCCCTTTTGAAATTCCCTTTGAATTTTCGCCTAAAGTTTAGAGATTGGGGCTCTACGAGCCCACTATGTTAGGCCATTTTTGGACCTTGCCATGTCCAATTGGCCATCTTCTTTAAATTAATGGCAGCGAAAGTAAGCATCGCCTGCATCGACAATTTTTTAAGTCCCCTTAAAGTAGTCCAACGCATACCATGCTTTTCTTTTGCATCTGCGAATACACGCTCAATCGTTTCTTTACGTTTTGCATATATAGGTTTTACATCTTGATGATGACGCAGATGATCTGCTTCTTCCACATGTGTTTGCCAGATATGCCGTGTCACCACTTTTTGACAGTCTTTGCTTTCTGTACACCGAGATAAAAATGAGCATGTTGTACAAATTTGTTTTGGCGATTTGTACTCGCGATAGCCCTCTTTATTTGTTGTTGAGTACTTTAAAGTTTCGCCCGAAGGGCAAAGGTAACAATCAAAATGTTCATCGTATACATAGTCCTGTTTGCGGAAAAATCCTTCTTTGGTGCGAGGACGTGTATAAGGTAAAGCCGGTATGATTTCTTTGTTAAATAGGTAGCTTGTAATCGCTGGTGTTTTATAAGCTGCATCTGCGGCAACGGCTTCCGGTTTTCCAACTTTCTCAATCACTTGTTCAACTAGTGGCTCTAAGATCTGACTGTCATGTGTATTTCCAGGTGTTACAATCGTTCCCAATACAAAACCGTTGCGGTCTGCGGCCGCGTGGAATGAATAGGCAAACTGTTTTGTTCGTTCATCTTTCACATAGTAGCCACTCTCAGAATCCGTTGTACTTTCTTTAATCTCTTTGGTCTCTTCTTTATCAAATTTATCTGGTGGAAAAGGCTTTTTTCCATGGTTTTCACGATCTTGATTGATTTCTTCTTGAAGACGTCCTTGATACGCTCGTGTTTCTTTACGAACGATTTTCTTTTCAAATTTCCGTTTATTCGCACTGGCTTTCACATGTGTGGAATCCACGAAAACGTGTTCAGCACTTATTAACTTTTTATTAGCAGCTGTCATTAAAATGCGATAGAAAATCTGTTCAAACAGATCTGTATCTTTGAAGCGTCGCTCATAATTTTTCCCGAACGTAGAGAAATGAGGTACTTTATCATGGAAACCATAGCCTAAGAACCAACGGTAAGCCATATTGGTTTCAACTTCTTCAATCGTTTTACGCATGGAACGAATACCGAAGGTATATTGAATGAAAGTCAGTTTAACTAAAATAACTGGATCAATACTTGGGCGTCCTACCTCTGAATACATATCTTTCACCAAGTCATAAATGAAAGTGAAGTCAATGGCAGCCTCCATTTTACGAACCAAATGGTTCGGTGGCACCAATTGATCTAAAGTAATCATTTCAAGTTGATCTCGCTGAATAGAATCATGTTTAGAAAGCATCCTCATCACCTCAAGTTTTAATACTTCTATTTTAAAACAAACATGACTCCAGGCAAAAGTGTTCTATCTAAAAGGTAAGACAAAGTTGATTGGAACGGAAGGTACGAGACTCCTGCGGGAAAAGCGCGTCTAGGGGAGACCCCGCAGGCGAAAGCCGAGGAGGCTCCCCGACCGCCCGCGGAAAGCGAGTGCCTGGAGTGGAAATCAACGTCCAAATTGTACAAGCCATAAAAATAGACAAACTCGATTTTCATCGAGTTTGTCTACAGTCTGAAAGGGCCGGTTGTTAACCGGCCCTTTTTAGTTTGTCGAAATCCTGCTTTTTAAAGGAGAACTTGGTTAATATTCAATAAAGTTATTTTGGATGTCCACTATATTAAGAAATTTGCCATACTCCTGCCGAGATGCTGGCTAGCCGAGACCCCGCAGACGCTAGCGTCGAGGATGCTGGGCAGACAGGGAGTGGATTTCTGGAATCAACTGGAATGAAATTTTAAGAAAAACCGTAGGCAAGACTCATCCCGAACCAAATTTAAGAATAGGTGATCCTTGATGTTTTTTTACTGTAATCCTTAAAGGATGGAAGAAATTTGCGGGACTCCTGCCGAATAACTGGGTAGCCAAGACTCCACAGCCGCTTACGGTGAAGAGGCTTGGCAGACAGTCGGCGGAAAGGGAGCGGATTTCCGAAAGTGGGTATGTGTAATGATTTCCACTCCAGGCACTCGCTTTCCGCGGGCGGTCCAGGGAACCTCCTCGGCGTTCGCCCTGCGGAGTCTCCCTTGGCCACGCTTTTCCCGCAGGAGTCTCGTACCTTACGTTCCAATTAGCTGGAACTTCTTTTTTTAGAGATATTGTAGGAAACTGGCTCTTCTTCTCCAATTCGTCTACAGTCTGGCGGTCCATCAATTTTCCGGCAAAAGGAGTTTCGAATCCTCTCGCCCCGAACCATAATTTTAAACAAGACTAGTTTATCCTTCATGTTTTTTTACAGTACCCCTTAATGGACGGAAGAAATGAGCGACACTCCTGCCGAATAACTGGGTAGCCGAGCCCCCGCAGTCAGTCGGCGGAAAGGGAGCGGATTTCTGGAATCAAATGGTATGTCTTTTATTGTGCATATTCTGCAGGTAAATGAATATCTATAACTTCTTGGATGGTAGATTACTCCCTTATTGCGGATTCTTTCGAATTACCTTTTTCACTTTTGGAAATATATGTGCTAAAAGAATGGTTTTTCTTGTAAAAGGAGGAATTTGCTTTTTATTAAAGAAAATATATTAACATGATCTTGTTTATTGACAAGGATTGGGGGTAAATAAAAGTAACGAGATAATTAATTAATCATGAGGGCCGAATTGAGAGTTAAATGAGAATGGCAGCTATGTTTTTTCAATTAGAAAATGTGGTCTTAATGTATTACATAAAAAAATGAAATAGCTATAGTACAGCATGAACAGGAAGTTTTAAAGGATTTTTTCAAATATCAAAAAGGGTATTCATTTTAAAAAAATTAGTGTATAATAAGGAACATGAAATACTTATTTAAAATTATTTCAAATTAGAGTGGTACTTATGAATACTAATAGTAGATTTCCCCTCATAGATCACCGATTCTATATTTAGGGAGTGTGAGTAAGCATGGTAACATTATATACATCACCTAGTTGTACTTCATGCAGAAAAGCAAAAGCATGGTTAGAGGAACATGAGATTGGATATAAAGAAAGAAACATTTTTTCAGAACCGTTAACGATTGATGAGATTAAAGAAATTCTTCGAATGACAGAAGATGGAACCGATGAAATCATTTCAACACGGTCAAAAACTTTCCAAAAGTTAAACGTAAATTTAGAGAGCCTGCCTCTTCAAGAATTATATAAATTGATCAAGGAGAATCCTGGACTGTTGAGACGTCCAATTATCCTTGACGAGAAACGGCTTCAAGTTGGTTATAATGAAGATGAGATAAGACGATTTTTACCACGTAAAGTTCGTACCTTCCAATTACGGGAAGCACAACGTATGGTCAACTAATAAGGTCTTTCAAGCTCTGCCAGGAAATGTGCAGGGCTTTTTCTTTATACATATCCGATTTTCCGCTGATTTTTTTAACTTAATGACGGGGAACATAACAGGATTGATAGGCGACAGCGGTCGTTTCTTAGCTGCAACAGGTCCCTTGAACCGGTCATCATTTAAAGAAAAAATAAGAATGCAGCTCATCATGCCATGTATATAATATGACATTGACGGCAGTAAGAGTGAAATTTAATAAAGCATTATGATAGTTGCATGCGGATGTATTTTTTTATAGAATGAATGGAATATTAGGCAAACAATTGTTTTTTAGATAAGTAATGTTTTTTATTTCCCTTCTTCAAGGTTTTGTCATAAAATGATGTAAAATAGTCTGTTTTAATGACTATCATGATTTACAGTATTCACTTACGGGTAAAGAGCTTTTAAGAGCAATTTTCGCTTGGGGGTTATTATCCCTTCAAAATGAGAAAGGAAGGGAGAGGGGAATCATGGAAATCGAACGCATTAATGACGATACAGTAAAATTTTATATTTCCTATATAGATATTGAGGAAAGAGGCTTTGATCGCGAAGAAATTTGGTACAGCCGCGAGCGAAGTGAGGAACTTTTTTGGGAAATGATGGATGAAGTGCATCAGGAAGAAGAATTCATGATTGAAGGACCTTTATGGATTCAAGTTCAAGCCCTTGAAAAAGGCTTGGAAGTTTTGGTCACAAAAGCCCAGCTTGCCAAAGATGGTCAGAAACTCGAGCTGCCTCTTTCAGATGATAAGTTAAGGGATTTGAATGTATCAGACAAGATGGATACGCTTCTTGATCAACATTTTCATGGTAAAGATGAAGAAAGCGGAATGACATTCGAAGATGGTATGATTGAATTCATCACGACTTTCGAGGATTTCGAAGATGTCATTTCATTAAGCAAACGTCATGGCTTGGATGATTGGACGACTAAACTTTATGTTTATCAGAATAAATATTATCTTTATATCGAATTTTCCGAAGCGGAGATTGATGAGGAAGAAATCGATAATGTTCTAAGTCTTTTATTGGAATATAGCCAGGAGTCGCCTATAACGGTGCACATGCTTGAAGAGTACGGAAAGATAGTTATCGAAAATGATGTATTCACAACGGTCGATAAATATTTCGCATAGACTGTTGAGGCCGATTTCAGTAGAAATCGGCCTTTTCGTCTAAGGGGGTTTTTTTAATGTTCCTGTGTTTGTTAATTGGAGGGAGTCTAGGTGAAGAATATAGTTGGCATCGGTCTGCTTATTCTCATGTTGGTCAGCACTTGGCATTTTCTATTAAATGGCGTTGATGGCGGGCTGATTTTTTATTCTAGCCTTATTTTGACCCTTTTCTTGGTGATAATTGGATTCAACATTTTCCTGGAAAATCGAGATCCCATCCAGACCATAACATGGCTTGTTATTTTTTGCGCTTTCCCATTCATCGGTTTCATTTTTTACTTTTTGTTTGGCCGTAATTTTCGGAAAGAAAGGATATTTCGCAAGAAGTACTTTTTGGATAAACAGACTTTCGTGAAAATAAGCGGCGAAGCGGGATATAATGAACGAATTAAGGAAATGGGCGATCACCCACAGCAGTTAATCACTCTTGCAAATAGGCTGGGGAATAGTCCTGTATCATTTACGACCGAAACCAGGGTTTTACGGAATGGTGAGGAGACATTTTCCAATATCATCGAAGAATTAAAAAAAGCAAGACATCATATTCATTTAGAATATTTTATTGTTAGGGATGACCGCATTGGCGGACTGCTAAAAGACATCTTGATACAAAAAGTAAAAGAAGGGGTAAAGGTCCGTTTTCTCTATGATGCGGTTGGTTCCTGGAAGTTAGCTCGATCTTATATCGATGAACTGAAGAATGCGGGAGCCGAAATGGTGGCCTTTGGTCCGTTGCATCTCCCTTTATTAAATAATAAATTCAACTTTCGCAACCATCGTAAAATAATTGTGATAGATGGCTCTGTCGGTTTCACCGGCGGCCTCAATATAGGGGATGAATATTTGGGACAAGACCAGAAATTCGGTTCTTGGCGGGATACGCATCTCATCATAAAGGGGGAAGCGGTCAGAACGTTACAGCTCATATTTCTGCAGGATTGGTATTATAGCACCAACAATAGTTTTTTAAGTGATGAATACCTCATGACTGGAATGCCGAACCATCACGGACATGGCGGAGTTCAATTGATTGGCGGCGGGCCGGATAGTGAATGGACGATCATTAAAAGCATTTTTTTTAAGATGATCACTTCAGCAGAAAAGTCCGTCTGGATTGCCTCCCCGTATTTCGTTCCTGATGACAATATCTTACAAGCATTGAAGGTGGCTGCTTTAAGTGGTTTGGATGTCAGGCTTCTCGTCCCGAAGAACCCCGATAAACGTATCGTATTTCATGCTTCGAGAACTTATTTTCCCGAATTGCTTGCTTCTGGAGTTCGTATATTTCAATATAATGAAGGCTTCATGCATAGTAAAATCATCATAGTGGATGACCAAATGGCATCAATTGGGACAACCAATATCGATATGAGAAGCTTTCACCTGAATTTCGAAGTCAATGCATTTCTTTACCGGACGGAAAGTGCTCAGCAGCTGGTGAATGATTACATGGAAGATATAAAGGTATCCAAGGAAGTGGAGATTGATGAGTTTTCCAAACGTAATTTCGGTTTGAAATTATTGGAGTCCACTTGCCGATTGCTTTCACCCCTTCTTTAATTGTAACTCTCTTTTATGCCGATCAGGCATTTTTTTTTTTGCACATTAAAAGGAATCCTAAGCGAACCAGGCGAATGTAGTGGATGAGGAGGAGATGTATGCTAACTGCGATAAATAAAGATGGGACTTGGATTACCCTCCCTGAAAAGATACCGGCAAACATGATTGATGACTGGAGAAAGTCAGCAGATTATTACTGCCCATGCTGCAAGATGGAATTGACCATCAAAGCGGGAAGTGTAAGGGTTCCGCATTTCGCCCATAAAAATAGTTCTTCATGCCGTGCTTCTTCAGAACCGGAATCCGCCTATCATTTAATGGGAAAAAGAAAATTGTTTCAGTGGTTTTTATCACATGGTTATCATGTGGATCTAGAAGCCTACCTTCCCGAAATTAAGAAAAGGACTGATATTTTAGTGAGGATAGGAGGTAATCGTTATGCGATAGAATTTCAATGCTCAGTTATCCCCGAGGCGGAATTCATGGAAAGGTCAAGAGCCTATCAAAGCATAGGCATTAAACCAATCTGGATCCTCGCTGCAAAAAGCTTAAAAAGGAAAAGCTTTTATGAATTCAGTATATCCCGCTTCCAATGGCTCTTCGTCACCGGCAGCTGTCATCATCCGTTTCTTTGGATGTATTGCCCGGAAACTGATCATTTATCAGTATTGAAGAACCTCACTCCTTTTACCCCTAGAACCGTCTTTGCCGAATTGACAACAGCTTCTCTAAAGCTCCTTCCCCCTAGTCGGGCAGTGCCCCAAAACTGCCTTCGTTTCCCTTTTCTGCCTGTATGGAGATATAAACGAAATGGCTGGTCCCTCCATCGAGTGAAAACAGCACGCAGATGCGATCCTGTTTTCGAAGCCCTATATTTACATCATATTTCACCTGCGACACTTCCAATTGAAGTGGGTGTTCCCGTCAGAGGGATGCTGTTGATCGAAACTGCCTCGATCGAATGGCAGGCATGGTTATACATGGATGTGTTTCAAGAGAAAAGAACAGGGGAAAAGATTTATATGGCTGATATTATCCGCATTTTTAGAAAGCGTTCAAAAAAAGGGGAAATTAAGTTCCGACCGTTGCCATTGCTTCATGAAAAAACCATCGAGTATCCTTTAGATCAATATATCATGCTTTTGGAGCAATTGGGTTATCTAACAAAGCTGGAAGAAGGGGTTTTTAAAGTTGAAAAGGAATTTACCCTTCCCTTCACCAGTGATCAAGCTCAAATTTTGGAAAAAGATTTCTATGATAAGCATAAATTGATGATGGAAAAGGGGAATATCCAGTATAATCAGTGATAACATCTCAATTTATCTTGAATTCAGATGAAATGGCAGGATTATTTTTGTAAATGGAGAAATAGTAATAAGAACTGGGAATTAAACAAAATGAAGCATTGTAGTTTCAATCCGGTTTAATGAGTTAGCCCAATGGCAAGTTTCTATAGAATGGGGAGGAATTTTTATGGCACAGGAAACAAAAACGAATACATTACCTTCAAGAAGTGAAATAGCTCCTGAAGATACGTGGAGACTGGAAGATATCTTCGCAACCGAGGAAGATTGGGAAGCTGCCTTCAAAGCGGTAAAGGAAGACCTCAAGAAAGCGGAGGCACATAAAGGGACATTGGGAGAAAGCGCAGAAAAGTTATTTGCGGCCCTCCAACTTCAAGATGAGGTTTTCGAGAAGCTAGGGAAAGTTTATTCTTATTCACATATGCGCAATGATCAAGATACAACCAATCCATTTTATCAAGGGATGGAGGACCGGGCAAAAGCTTTATACGCACAGGCAGCGGCTGCGTTTTCATATATGGTTCCTGAACTATTGAGTATTGACGAAAGTAAAGTTGAAGGGTTTTTGGAAGAAAAAGAGGAATTGAAATTATATAAACATTCTTTAGAGGAAATTAATCTTCAGAGACCCCATATCCTATCAGCAGAGCAGGAAGAACTATTGGCGAAGGCATCAGAAGTACTCGATGCATCGGGCAATACTTTCGGTATGCTTAACAATGCCGATCTGAAATTCCCGACCATCAAGGATGAAGAGGGAAATGAAGTGGAAATTACTCACGGAAGGTATATCAGATTTCTTGAGAGTGAAGATCGCCGTGTACGTGAGGAGGCATTTAAAGGGGTATACAGCAAGTATGGGGAGTTCCGTAATACATTTGCTTCAACCCTGTCAGGTGAGGTGAAAAACCACAATTTCAATGCCACGGTTCGAAAATATGATTCAGCACGCCAAGCGGCGTTAAGTAATAATAACATTCCGGAGACCGTTTACGATAATCTCGTTAAAACGGTCAACGACAACTTGCCATTACTGCACCGTTATCTTGATTTACGTAAAAAGGTACTGAAATTAGATGAACTTCATATGTATGATCTATTCACTCCTCTTGTTAAAGAAGTGAAGATGGAAGTGACATATGACGAGGCCAAAGATTATGTCCTTAAAGGTCTTGCTCCGCTAGGGGAGGACTATTTGAACGTTTTGAAAGAGGGGTTTGAAAACCGTTGGGTCGATGTGCATGAGAACAAAGGGAAACGAAGCGGTGCCTATTCTTCGGGTACATACGGGACGAACCCTTATATTCTAATGAACTGGCAAAATAACGTCAATAACTTATTCACGCTCGTTCATGAGTTTGGGCATTCGGTCCATAGCTACTATACACGTAAACATCAGCCATATCCATACGGGAATTATTCAATATTTGTAGCGGAAGTTGCATCGACTTGTAATGAAAACCTGTTGAATGATTATTTACTGAATTCGATCGAAGATGAAAAGAAACGCATCTATTTACTGAACCATTACCTGGAAGGTTTCCGTGGCACATTGTTCCGACAAACGATGTTTGCAGAGTTTGAACATACCATTCATTTAAAAGCTCAAAACGGGGAAGCGTTGACGGCGGATATGCTTACTAAGGAATATTATGAGCTGAACAAGAAATACTTTGGCGAGAACGTGACCATTGATGAAGAAATCGGTTTGGAATGGGCTCGTATTCCACACTTCTACTATAATTACTATGTTTATCAATATGCAACTGGAATCAGTGCAGCAACAGCATTGAGCAAGCAAATCCTTGAAGAAGGAGAGCCTGCTGTCAAAAGGTATCTGGAGTTCTTGAAATCAGGAAGTTCCGATTATCCGATTGAAGTACTCAAAAAGGCTGGCGTCGATATGACAAAAGCCGAGCCTGTACAAGAAGCCATGAATGTATTCGAAGAAAAATTAAATGAGTTGGAAGATCTTTTGAATAAATAGGATGTGGAAAGGACCCGAACACTTCGGGTCCTTTTCATCTTTATCTGGATGTCCGTCATAATCCTTTAAAACGGTTTCTCTGATTTAAGCTATGAAGAATTATGAACAAAACAAAAAATAAAATAGGGGAGGTAAAATACAGAGGAATGAGGTCCATGATACCGAGTAGCTGGACAAATAGCGACCCTATCAAGAGTATGAGTAGAATAAAGCCTTTCAATTTGGTCACCTCCAACCTGGCAGCAGTAAAAACTCATCTGCTCATTATTAGATAGTATGTTTTAGAATAAGCAGTATTCTAAGAATATGACAATAATGTGAAGTCGCGCACAAAGTTCTTGCAAATAAGGTGTGTAATCTGCTATAGTACAGATATAGAAGTTATCACATCCCAAACATATACCCCTTTGTTTGTTCGTCGTGAAATTTCTCCCATCCCCTTAATCGTATAAATAGGTGAAAACCCCAGCAAATTTCGTGATTTGCCGGGGTTTTTCATGTGCATGAAATATAATGGCACCGGTAGTAATAAAAGTTGAATGTAAGCTGAATTAATAAAAAGAAATGTTTAGTTATTATTGTGACGCATTTCACAAATAGACTCAATCCCATACTAAATCAGCTATCAAAACACGTATGGCCTAAAAATTAAAACCGTCTCTTATTTAGCTATATATACCAGAAAGGATAATAAAAGACGAAAAATATATATTGTGAACAATTTGTGAAAAGTTACACATATGGTTGAAACATAAATGGGTTATCTGTTATATTATATATTGTGAAGTGAATCACAAACAAACTTATACCCCTTTGTTTGATCGTGAAAAATTTCTCCCATCCCCTTATTTCTTATAATAAAAAACCATGCAATCTTTTGATTTGCATGGTTTTTCCTTTTTAATATATAACAAACAAAGAAGCAGTCAAATTCATGACTGCTTCTTTGTGTATCTCCAGAACGTTCCGTATTTAGCAGGAATTTTCTCTGCCAACTGTTTTAAAACAAGCTTTTTCATTTCCAACTCGACGGTATTCTTACTCATATTATAAACCGTTTCAATCTCCTTTGTGGCCACTAGTTTGAAACAGCTAAGAAATTCTTCGAGAGAGGGAGGGGGTGCGGGGGCTGGAAGACCATTCAGCATATCTTCTAAAATTTGAACATATACCTCGTAGGAATAGACACCTGAAACCTTTATTCCCTCTTCTTCAATATTTTGATTGAAAAAGACAAGGGAAGGTATTTCAGTCACTTCCATTTCACTTGTGATTTTCATGTCACATTGAAAGCCTTTGGCTGCACTGGAAGAATTGATGTCATAAAGGAATTCCTCCACATCCAAACCGACCATTTTGGCACATTCGGTCAAGACCTCGATATTGGATATATCCTTTTTACCTATGAATACATATTCTTGAAGCTGCCTTAAAAAGCGAATGGCCAATTTACGGCCCTGCAATTCCGCTGCCTTTATTGCGATGGAAGCTGTATATGGAGAAGAGATTGGGTTTTCAGACCAAAGGCTCCCGTCGCAGGACATTCCCGAGCGGCTGGCTGTCTTTTCCCAAACTTGAGCAAGGTTTTCATAATTTTTATTTTTCCCCATATTAAGAGTATCGATTTTACCGCTTAAAACATGGCGTAAACTGAACAATTGGCCATATTCTATCTGTAATTTCCTAATAATTGGTTCTAAGCCCCAGCACTCGGGACAAAGCGGATCAACAAAAACATAAATTTCAATTGGCTTTTTTCCTATATCATAGCAATGCTGCGTCTTGATCCAATCGGAAATATTGAAAACTGGTTTTTGTGCGCTCAACTGCCTTCTCCTTTCCCGTCAGTTCCGGATGTATTGATCATATGCTGTGCCGTCAAATAGAGGCGGTGATAGAAAAACTCCCTAATCTCACCTTCAAGGCCAACTTCGTCCATGGCTTGATACATGCATGAGAGCCATGCTTTCGCACGTTCTGGTGTGATTTCAAAAGGTATATGTCGAGCCCGCAACATAGGATGGCCATGCTCTTCGGTATATAAAGAGGGACCGCCTAAATATTGAGTCATAAATTGTTTTTGCTTACGGACCGTTTCAGTTAAATCGTCAGGGAATATTGGCTGCAGATCCGGGTGTTGACTAACGTTGGAGTAAAACACATCAATTAATTTGTGTAATTGCCCTTCTCCAATTAATTCATATGGTGTAGGGTTCCCTTGCATCATGTTGATTACTCCTTTTAAAGAAAGATGGTTGATATTTATTCATATTTTATCAATGACGTACTGATATAACAAATATATAGCTTAAAGAAAATTTTACATCTGTAGTATGACACAGGGAAATGAACGAAGATGACAGCATTTGAGGAGCTTTACCATTTGTTCAGGGTGCGTGGAAGAAGCATATATAGACATGAAAAAACTGACCCATCATAAATAAACAGGGTCAGCTTGCTTTAGCTTGAAAATGTGCCATAAACTTTTTGGACATAGTTCTGAGTTTCTTTAAAAGGAGGGATGCCGTTATATTTATCGACATTTCCTGGCCCGGCATTATAAGCAGCAAGGGCAACCTGAATGTCCCCGTCATAACGTGCCATCATTTGACTTAAATATTTACTCCCGCCCATGATGTTTTGTTCTGGATCGGTTGCATCATCCACCCCAAGGCTTTTTGCAGTTTCTGGCATTAACTGCATAAGGCCTGTTGCACCCGCATAACTGGTGGCTTCAGGGTTGAAGTTCGATTCTTGTTTAATGACAGACTTAATCAGTTTTTCCGGGAGATTATATAAACTTGCCGCCTGGCTGATGATATGATCATAGTTTGTTGCGTTTTCGCTGCTCTGATTGTTAGCGTGGGCAGTGGAAATCGGGTTGATGTTCATGGATGTCAGGCCGATGGGTTGAAGAAAGGACTTCTTCGCTTCCGTTTCCACATTGGATAATAAGGAACCCAATGTCTGCGAAGTGCCTTCTAGAGCATCACCCGAAACCAATGCCGAGAGCATGTCCTGGAAAAGGGATCGAGATGAATTTGTATTTTTGATGTTGCCGTTCGTGAATTGCTGGATTGCCTGCAATTTCATAAACGTTTTGAAATCTTGGATTTTCAAACTCTCCACCTCCGAATGGGTTCAAACAGGATTATTTTTGGAATTTGGCACGATAAAACCTCTTAACCTTATTTTCGGTTTCCCTTACCGGAATTTGAAGGGTTTCAAGGAGGGTCAGGAAGTTTTTTTTCCCGGCTTTTGCATCCGACACTTCATATTCAAGCTCAAAGTCTTCTTGGTTCAAATACGAACTATGGTCTAAAACGAGCAGGCCCTCTTTGTAAGGAAATTCAAAACGGTCTGTCTGTAGTGTCCCAAAGCAGGTAAATTCTTTTGGATCAATTCCGCACTCGAGGATAAGATGTCGGATCTCGCCATCAGGGAATATGTTATGTTTCAGGAAGCCATATGCGGTTTCTTCAGGAATATCTTGATTCGTTTCCAATAATCCTTCTGTAGCGGGCTGTTTTAAAGTCAGCTCGTATCGCCCATTTTTCTCCCTGATCCTAAGTGCAGAGTCTTGCTGTTTCAAAGAGAATCCAAGTGTATCGAAGTAATGGTTTTTCTGTGTTTTAAAGTTCGATGCCCCGACATGAAAGTATTCGATCAGTTGACGAAATTCTTTTTCGCTTAAGAGGTTTTTAAATTCAATTTCAATATGCTGGTTCATGTGTCCCATCCTTTCACGCTGATTCTTAGGTTAATCATATAAGAACCATTCCAGCTGTCAAATTGAATTCAATAATTTTTTGCTATTGTACTTGAATTTTTAGGAATCAATTGCAGGATATGATAAAATATAAACGTTGAGCACGAGAATTGGTCAATCGTATATATAGAAATTTAATACATATTCTTTGCTAGAGAAAGATTTAATAGGATCCTGTGGTGAATTGGCATAAAGTCATTTGGCTGCTGGGTTTAGGAGAGCGTTCTGCCCATACCAGAGTTGAACAGGCGCTTTTTAGATAGATATAGGTGGTGTGGCAATGGAGAGTTGGGACGATTTCTTGGCGCCTTATACTCAGGCTGTCGAAGAATTGAAGGTTAAGCTAAAGGGTTTACGGAAACAGTTTGAGAGAGAGAATATTCACTCACCTATCGAATTTGTAACAGGCAGGGTAAAGCCGATTGTCAGCATATTGGATAAGGCGAGCCTAAAGGACATTCCCATTGATAAATTGGGAACTGAGATCCAGGATATTGCAGGGCTTCGCATGATGTGCCAGTTCGTGGATGATATCGAACAGGTGGTTGAACTTTTACGAGGTCGAAATGACTTCGAAATAGTCGAGGAGAGGAATTATATCTCCCATAAAAAAGCTAGCGGCTATCGTTCTTATCATGTTGTAATCCGCTATCCGGTCCAGACGATACATGGTGAAAAGAATATCCTTGCCGAAATTCAAATCAGGACTCTTGCGATGAATTTTTGGGCGACGATTGAACATTCTTTAAATTATAAATATAAAGGCATTTTCCCGGAGGATATTCAACTGCGACTCAAACGTGCAGCTGAAGCTGCCTTCCTGCTTGATGCAGAGATGTCGCAAATCCGTACGGAAATCCAGGAAGCACAGCGTCTTTTTTCCCGGAAGAAAGATTCTTGAACAAATAAATGGGTAAACGAGAAGAAATCTAAATTGAAGGTGGGATTACATGAAATTTGCGATTACGTCAAAAGGAGATGCGAAATCGAATACTTTAATGCAAAGGATGCGAACGTATCTTCAGGACTTTCATTTGGAATATGACGAAGATCAGCCGGATATTGTCATTTCTGTCGGTGGTGATGGCACTTTATTATATGCTTTTCACCGTTATAAGAATCGATTGGATAAAACCGCCTTTGTTGGAGTACATACAGGACATCTTGGGTTTTATGCAGATTGGACCCCTGATGAAATCGAAAAATTGGTGATAGCTTTAGCCAAAACCCCATTTCAAATAGTGGAATATCCACTGCTCGAAACGATTGTCCGTTATCAGCATGGAGGACGGGAAAACAGATTTTTGGCTTTGAATGAATCGACAGTCAAAAGTGTTGAAGGGACGCTCGTAATGGACGTTGAAATACGCGGCCAGCATTTCGAGACGTTCCGTGGAGATGGTTTATGCATTGCGACGCCATCTGGAAGCACGGCGTATAATAAGGCGCTTGGCGGGGCCATCGTCCATCCATCAATCGATGCCATCCAGATTACCGAATTGGCATCCATTAATAACCGGGTGTTTAGAACGGTAGGATCTCCACTTCTGCTGCCGGCACATCATACATGTATGTTCAGGCCGGTCAATGCGGTCAATTTTCAAATTACGGTCGACCATTTGTCCTTGCTTCAGGAAAATGTAAAGTCGATACAGTGTCGGGTGGCAGATGAAAAGATCCGATTTGCCAGATTCCGCCCTTTTCCTTTCTGGAAAAGAGTGCATGATTCATTTATTGCTAATTAAGGAGATAGACACACCTCATGTCAAATCAAAACTTTTCTTTGACCTGGTCGGTAACTGAAGAGGATTCTGGCTCTTTATTGCGAGAGTTTCTCAGCAAATGCGATATTTCAAAACGAGCATTAACGGATATTAAGTTTAAAGGTGGATATATCCGGTTGAACGGCGAAGAAGTAACCGTAAGGGAACGGATTGAAACAGGTGACACCGTCACCGTCATATTCCCGCCGGAGCAGGCAAGCGAAGGCCTTTTACCGGAACCGATCCCCCTGAATGTCAGGTATGAAGATGAGTTTGTATTGGTGGTGGCCAAGCCCCCTTTCATGAATACCATTCCTTCCCGCGAGCATCCCAACGGCAGTCTGGCGAATGGCTTGGCGGGTTATTATAGGAAGACGGGAGTACAGGCGACGATCCATATAGTTACACGTCTTGACCGGGACACATCAGGTCTGGTTTTAATTGCCAAGCACCGGCATATCCATCACCTATTAAGTGAACAGCAAAAATCAGGACAGGTTAAACGGAGATACCAAGCCATAGCTGAGGGGATCGTTGAAGGACCTGTAGGAGAGATAGTGGCGCCAATCGGACGAAAATCGACCAGCATCATTGAACGGGAAGTTAGGGAGGATGGCCGGCATGCCTGTACCCTATTTAAGGTATTGGCACACACAGAGTCCCATACATTCCTTGATTTGGAACTCCAAACAGGGCGTACACATCAAATCAGGGTCCATATGGCGCATATTGGTCACCCGCTTGCTGGTGATGATTTATATGGAGGGAACAGGAGAGGTATACCTCGCCAAGCCCTGCATTGTTTTGAGTTGAAGTTTTTACATCCTTTCACAAAGAAGATGATGTTGTTTCAAGAAGAGTTGCCAGAAGATATGTCCCGTTTGCTCGATGGAAGTAAAGAATGGGATTCCTGATTTTTATAACGGGGCACATTAAAACGAATGATTCAAGATTTTGTAAAAAAACATAGACGCAAAAAAACTCACCAAGATGGCGAGTTTTTTTGGTTAATCAAAAGATGTCCTGAATTTTTCCGCTATATATGGCATCGTTGAAGGCACCTCTTGAAGATCCATTTCGGGATAACGGACAGCCGTCAGTTTTCCACCGAAGACGCAGCCTGTATCAATATTGTATGTATGATTGACTTGTCTAGCTTCAGGGACAGGTGTGTGGCCATATACGATCCAAGGTTCCCCTTTGTATGATTTGGCCCAGTCTTTCCTGACCGGAGACCCATCCGGATGTTTGGAGCCATTTATATCACCATAGAGGACAAAGGTTTTTACTTTACTGCTATATTGACCAATATAGTCACTGCGAATTCCTGCATGGGCAATGATCAATCGCCCTTCATCCATGATTTGATAAAGTGGGGAACGTTCATATAGATCCATGAATTTTTTTCGGATTTTCTTCTGCTCCCGACTGTTCAGTGATTCATATTCAGCTACAGTAGTTTCTAAACCGTGTGATATTTGTACTTTATTGCCTGAAAAATAACGATACAATTTATTGCAGTGGTTACCTGGGGCATACCTTGCTATATTTTGGTTAATGACTAATTCATGGACAACCTCGATTACCTGAAGGGAATTGGGGCCGCGATCGGTTAAATCCCCTACAAAGCCGAGAATCCTTCCAGAGGGATGTACAGGAACCCCAGTCTCCCATGTATAGCCCATTTTTTCGGTCAGCTGCCTGAATTCAGCGAAACATCCATGAATGTCCCCTATGATATCGATGTTCATTTGACACATCCTTTGTTTGTTTTGTATATGTTTATGGTATTAGTATAGTATTATTTAAAAAATAAAATATAAACGAGGAAATGAAAAAATATGTTTTAGGAGGTGTATGGTTATGGAGGAGATGAAGGACCGGGAGAGGGAACGGGAGAGTAGTCAAGTGAATAACGAGTTTTTGCTTGAAGCGCTTAAAACGGAAAATCTAGATCAGTTTCGTACGGAGTTCCTTGAAATGCACCCTTATGATCAGGCTCAATTTTATACAAGCTTGTCAGATGAATTCAGATCCGTCATTTACACATATTTGTCACCGGAAGAAATGGCGGACCTTTTTGAGAATATAGAAATAGATGAAGAGGATTACGAAAGCCTGTTGGCCGAAATGAATCCTTCTTACGCAGCTGATATGCTTTCCCATATGTATGCGGATGATGCTGCTGACGTCCTGAATGAAATCAATGATGAGCAGGCCGTCAGCTATTTGACCATCATGGATGATGAAGCGGCAAGCGAAATCCAGGAACTTCTGAATTATGAGGAATCTACGGCAGGAAGTATCATGACGACAGAGTTCATTGCCATTGAAGCAAATGAAACGGCTCGATCAGCCATGCAGATCTTAAAAAGGGAAGCTCCGGATGCGGAAACGATATATTATGTGTTCGTTACCGATCAGGATAAGAAGCTGCTTGGTGTTTTGTCGCTCAGGACTTTGATCATAGCAGATGAAGATGCTTTAATTGGTGATTTAATGGATGACAGGGTAGTTTCCGTACCTGTATCTGAAGACCAGGAAGAGGTGGCACGAAAAATAAGGGACTATAACTTCCTTGCCGTGCCGGTCGTCGATTTCCAAAACCATTTGTTAGGGATTATTACGGTTGATGATATCATTGATGTCATGGATGAAGAGGCATCGGATGATTATTCAAAACTCGCCGGTATATCTGATCTGGATCATGTTGATAAGAGTCCATTTTCAGCTGCAAAAAAACGGCTGCCATGGTTGGTCATCCTCTTGTTCTTAGGCTTGCTGACTGCGAGTTTGATCGGGCGATTCGAAGAGACACTAAGCCAAAAAGCGATTCTGGCTGTATTTATTCCATTGATTGGCGGCATGGCTGGAAATACAGGAACACAAGCATTGGCAGTAGCGGTCAGAGGAATCGCAACAGGTGAATTAGAACAGGAAAGCAAGTGGAAACTAGTCCTTCGAGAGGCTGGAACTGGCCTTATTATTGGTCTGACATGCGGAATTGCCATCATTTTCATCGTCTATTTTTGGCAAAAAGATTTAATGCTGGGTTTATTGGTCGGTATTTCAATTTTCATAACTCTGATCGTTGCCACACTTGCCGGTTCAATCGTCCCGCTTCTCATGCATAAAATGAAAATCGATCCAGCAGTAGCTTCAGGTCCTTTCATTACAACTATAAATGACCTTATCAGTATTCTTATTTATTTCGGATTAGCAACATTATTAATGGGCTATTTACTATAAGTCAAAGAAGGCCCTCCTGGAGGGTCATTCCCAGAGGACTTTAGAAAACGGTGTTTTTATCAAAGGAAATTTGATATACTGTCATTAGTAGCAGGTACTAATAACTTGTATTAAAAATAGGAGGTCACATACGATGACTTTTTCATTAGAGGGAAAAACGTTTGTCATAATGGGTGTTGCGAATAAAAGAAGTATTGCTTGGGGAGTTGCCCGTTCCTTACATAAAGCAGGTGCAAAGATGATTTTCACTTACGGAAAAGACCGTACGGAAAAAAGCGTTAGGGAACTATCTTCTACATTGGAAGGGGAGCCCTCCATCATTTTACAATGTGATGTAACGAAGGATGAAAGCATTGAAAAATGTTTTGCGACGATTAAGGAAGAAACAGGTATCATTCATGGCGTGGTACACAGTGTCGCATTCGCTAACAAGGAAGAACTGGACGGTGAGTTCGTCAACACGAGCCGTGAAGGGTTCTTGCTTGCCCATAATATCAGTTCATTTTCTTTAACGGCTGTAGCTAAAGCGGCGAAAGAAATCATGCCGGAAGGCGGCAGCATCGTCACAATGACGTATCTTGGCGGTGAGCGGGTCATGCCTAATTATAATGTAATGGGAGTGGCTAAGGCTTCACTTGAAGCCAATGTCCGTTACCTGTCAAGTGATCTTGGCAAAGATAACATTCGAGTGAATGCTATTTCAGCGGGACCTATCCGTACCCTATCCGCAAAAGGTGTTCGCGACTTCAATACCATTTTAAAGAAGATTGAAGAAGAAGCACCGCTTCGTCGTACAACGACTCCAGAAGAAGTAGGGGATACGGCAGTATTTTTATTAAGTGACATGTCCCGCGGGATTACCGGGGAAAATATCCATGTGGATTCTGGTTACCATATAATCGGATGACAGTAAAAGAAGGGGACCGATATCGGTCCCCTTTTTTATCGATTTTCCACTCCTCAGGAATCTTTAATTGCTGCATCCTCATTTGAAATCTATCCGATTTTTTCATCTTCAAATGTTTTAGTTTTCTCCAAAAATGCCCAGAATATCCAAGCTTGGTTTGATGTCCTTTTTTGAAGGAGTGTCACATCTCCAGCATAAAGAAGGGTGAGTTTCATATAAATGATACATAGAGCGGATATTCATTGTTTGCGAGAATCGGCATAAAGCTGCTTTCAACCCTATTCTAGAAAAAGAAGGAGGGGATTTCATGGACATGGAAAAAGTTGGTGTGCCTTGTGCTGATGGAAAACAAACCATACAAAATACGCTGAAGAGACATATCAATTTACATGAAAAAAATATCAGCACTTCATATACCGCCGAGGAATTGGTGGAGCTATTGTCCCGACTTCCAGCCTTTGCACCTAAGCCTGTTTGTAAGTTCATCATCAATGACCGTACACTATTCGGGAAATTGGAACAAAAAAAAGAATCCAGTTTGTTCATAAGGCATAAATTCGGGAAAAAAGTTGTCCAATACCAAATGGAACAGCTGCAGTCCGTGGATATTTTGAAATATTAAGGAGGGTTTTCATGTCAGAGAAAAATGGCGATAAGGAATCCAAACCACTTATATATGTCGATCAAGCAAAAATATCAGATCTGCGTGGAAATATGCAAAGTGATTTTCGAACGAAAAAGGCTAAACCTCAAGACAGCGCTGAGCCGGAACTTCAGGAAGAAGCCGAGCATAAAGAAGAAAAAATCGAACAGGTCAAACGCGAATTTGGTGTTTATGATGCCATGATGGAAATTGAAAAAGAGATTACGGGATTAAGGAAAATCACGGAAGAATATGTCCCTGAGCAAGCTCCGGTTGAAAAAATGGATGATCCTGAACAAATAGAACAGGAAAATGAAAAGCCAGTTAAGAGAAAAAGGAAAAAGGTGGAGAAGAAAGAATCTTCCCGTGACATCATTTCCCGCCTATCCAATCATCAAGGTTATCCAAAACCATTATGTGAGGCTGTAATTAACGGAGAAAAGCTTCGGTTTCATGTGTTGGGCATGAGAGGGGAATCAGTTAAAATTAAAAGAGGGAACCATATCCGTTTCGTGGGTCTGCCGGATATTATCGATGCCAAAATAATTGAAGAATCCAAGTGAAGGAGCAATATTAAATGTTTCCCCCACAAAGTGAATTTACCTTATTTATCATATTAGGCTTGGCTTCCTTCAGGCTGACACGCTTGATCGTTTTCGATAAAATCATGGAGCCGCTGCGCAGCCCCTTTTTTAAAGAGATAGAGGAAAAAAATGAAGAAGGAATTGTGGAAATATTTTTAATGCCCAAAGAAAAGGGTCTGCTGGGGTGGATTGGTCAATTGCTAAGTTGTTTTTGGTGCGTGGGTGTCTGGGTCAGCCTTTTTCTGGTTTTCCTTTATATCCAACATTGGTTTATAGGCGACGTACTGATATTAATCCTTGCCGTTGCAGCAGTAGGAGCGATAATTGAGGTCATAATCAGTAAAATTATGGACATTTGATTGGAAACAACTTGTCTAATCATTCATATAGTATGATATAGATCTTAAAGGAGGAGTTTTGAATTGAATCAGAAACAGAATAATCCATGGGCATATGCAAAACCGATAAAAAAAGATCAGCCAATCAAAATCAAGAAAGATTGTGGCTGTAATAATAACAATAAAAATAAAGGCTATTGAGTGAAAAAACCTTTCCATTTTGGAAGGGTTTTTTTATTTCCTAATCCTACCATTCATAAAAAAACCGTTAAACAAGAAAATAACAATAGAACGATAAATTAGGATGTGATTCTATGTTCAGACAAGGAAGATATTTTAAGGGAAGCTGGCTGATTTTTATAGTTGTTTTGTGTGTACTTACGGCGTGCAGCAATCAGAATGATGGAAAAACGGAGAATTTTGCGATGATTAAACGTACGAATCCTGAACCGATGGATATCATTAATGGGATGGATGAAAAGGATGAAAAGGGACTGATCTCAAAGGTCAAGGAAACAGTTGCTAATGAAGACACCATCTATGACGTGATCGTCGTGAAAAACGACAAAAAGATTATCGTCGCTTATAAAGTTAAGCACTTACAACGTTTTCATATGAAGAAAATTGAAAAGACTGTGACTGAAAATCTGGAAGAGAAGTTTCCCAAAAATGATTTTATCGTATCTAGCGATTATAAAATCTTTTTGGAATCGGTAAGGTTGAACGAGTTACTTAAGAAAAAAGATGTACCCGAGAAAAAGGCAAGGAAGAAGTTCAAGGAAATTGAAGAACTTCAAAAAGAATTAATTTAGAAGAGAGGTTCAGCAATATGAGCGGCAAGGATAAAACGACCCCAATACAGGATGCGTATCAGCAGCTCCAAGGGAAGCATGAAATTAAAAGACCGATAGTGAAGAATTGTTTGAAGGCCTTTTTAGTAGGTGGTATTTTCTGTATAGTGGGACAAGCCATTTCCTACTTCTATATTTATTTTTTTAACTTTACGGAGCAGACAGCAGGAGGTCCGACAACGGCTACCATGGTGTTTCTGGCGCTTTTGATGACCGGTTTCGGGTTTTACGACCGCATTGGCCAGTTTGGGGGGGCAGGGAGTGCCGTCCCTGTCACTGGGTTCGGTAACGCAGTCATTTCGGCAGCAATCGAACATCGGACAGAAGGTTTTGTACTTGGAGTTGGATCCAATATGTTTAAATTGGCCGGATCGGTCATTTTATTTGGAGTATTTTCAGCCTTTGTCGTGGCGTTGATAAAAACGATTTACCTAATGATTGGAGGCTAAGCGGTGTTAAAGGGAAAACAAACATGGATGTTCACCAATAAACCGGTCATCTTGGAAACAGGGGTAACAGGCGGGCCATTTGAAGCTAATGGAGAAATCGCTGGTGATTTCGATATTTTATACGACGATTTGTGGATGGAGCAGGATTCATATGAGAAGGCTCATCGGCATTTGATGGAGAAAGCTGTAGAGATTGCATTGGAGAAAGGCAAGATTGACAAGGAGCAGGTACAATTTTTCTTGGCGGGTGATTTAATCAATCAGGTTACACCGACAAGCTTTGCGGCCAGAACCAATGGAATTCCATATTTCGGCTTGTTTGGAGCCTGTTCCACATCGATGGAAGGGCTTGCTCTAGCTGCCTTCATCACTAATTATGGCGGTGCTAACTATGTGTTGACAGGTGCCTCGAGCCACAATGCAGCTGTTGAAAAACAATTTCGCTATCCAACTGAATATGGCGGGCAAAAACCACCTACAGCTCAATGGACGATAACGGGAGCGGGGGTGGCGCTGGTTGCTCCTGATGGAAGCATGCAAGGGGAATTTCCCCATATTGTCTCCGCCACTATCGGAAAGGTCATTGACATGGGATTGAAAGATCCTTTCAATATGGGGGGAGCGATGGCCCCGGCGGCCGCCGATACGATACTTGCCCATTTCAAAGATACTGGTTTGACCCCGGATGATTACGATTTCATCATTACCGGTGATTTAGGTCAAATAGGGAGGGAGACAGCTCTTGACTTATTAAAGCAAAAGGGCTGTGATATCAATCAGGAAAAACTCAAGGATTGCGGATTGATGATTTTCAAAAAGGACCAGCCTGTTTTGGCTGGCGGGAGCGGTGCGGGATGTTCGGCAGTCGTTTTATACGGTCATATATTAAATGAAATGATTTCCGGTAAATATAAAAAAATCCTCCTTGTCGCAACAGGAGCGTTATTGTCACCGCTTTCCGTCCAGCAAAAAGATACGATTCCGTGCATTGCCCATGCCGTAGCAATTGAATATGGGATGAATTCATGAAAAAGGAGAGATTTCGATGTTAGCAATGTTTTTTTGGGCCTTTGTCATCGGTGGCTTGATCTGTGTAGTCGGCCAGCTTCTTTTCGATGTTGCTAAGCTGACACCGGCACATACGTTAAGCTTGTTCGTTGTAATAGGGGCTGTTCTTGGCGGATTTGATTTATATGAGCCGCTTGTTAACTTTGCCGGTGCCGGAGCAACCATACCGATCGTTTCGTTCGGGAACTCGCTGGTGAACGGGGCGATGATGGAATCGGAAAAGCATGGTCTAGTCGGCGTACTGACAGGCATGTTTGAAATTACAAGTTCCGGTATCTCTGCAGCAATCGTCTTTGGATTCATCGGAGCTTTGGTTTTCAGGCCAAAAGGATGAAACAAGCGGAAATAGGCAGCCTGGACTAGGACATGGCCTATACATATTTGTCCAGACCTACATATGTTATCAGTAAGCTTTAGCGAGAGCGAGGTGATATGTATGTTTGGTTTTGGTGGCTACGGTTGTTGTGGCGGCAGCGGTTATGGATACGGCGGCGGTTATGGCGGAGGATACGGTGGCGGCGGTTCCACTTTCGCGATAATCGTTGTATTGTTTATCCTATTGATCATTGTAGGGGCTTCTTTCTGCTAATGCGTAAAAGGAATGGGCAGAAGAAGCCTATTCCTTTTATTTTTTTTGTATGGGCCTAGCACTTTTTTCTGATAATGCCATAGGATAGGTACAGAAAAGGGAGGGGCTTAAGTATGGATAATAACTTTTTTAAAAACATAGAAGGTAAAACCGGCGTAAATATGAAAGATGTATTAGAATTGGCAAACTCGCTGCAAGGAGCCAACTTCAAAGATGAAACAACGGTTAGAAACGTCATTAAGCGCGTTTCAAAAATAGCGAATAAGCCGGTCAATAAGGAAACGGAAGATAAAATCGTACATTCCATCGTAGCTGAAGGGAATAAACTTGATTTCGGGACGATATCCAATATGATTAATAAAAAATGAAAAAGGGCCTGCTATCATGCAGGCCTTCAGACTGCAGACAAACTTGAAAAAAAGCGAGTTTGCCTGCAGTTTTTTAATTTTAAAAAGTCCATTTGCAAGATTTATAGCGTCGGCTTTTGGTCAAAGCTTCAGGAAACGTGATGGATGGGCAGTCCGTCCGCGTCTAGTTTGCAGGATGGAAAGGTAAAGATCCTTTTTAGCCCTGGTTGCCGCTACATAGAGCAATCGTCTTTCCTCTTCAAGAGGGGATAGTTCCCCTTTTCGGTAAGATTCAAGTGCGAAATCATGAGGAATGCTGCCATCGACAGCAGCAAGGACATATACGGTTTGATATTCAAGCCCTTTGGAACGATGTATGGTGGTAAGCTGTATGGCATCCTTAAAGTGTTTCGATAGCTGTTTAATCTCTTGGACCATCGCAGTCATATGATCGACATGTTCAATGAAAGCGGCAACGGTTGGAAAACGATTTGCCGCCACCTTTAAGTCACGGATGTCATCGGACCCTTTTTCCAGGTTCGCATCATTACCGCGTTTTTTTACATATTCCTGGTATCCTAAATCTTTCTCGATGATCTCTAACGCTACGATTGGCGACATAATTTTTAAAGACCGAATCTGTCCCGGAATCGTTTTTAATTTTCGTTCTTGAAAAGCATGTCCAGTCTTAACAAAAGCAAATGCATCGATGAAATCACAATCCTGCAATATTGTCATTGCTTTTAACTCTTGTAATATACTTTGCTTTAAGAATAGGGAGGAAAGGACATCAGATGCTGCCTTGCTGTCATGCGGGAACAAACTCAAGCGCATAAAGGCAAGCATGCCGCGAATGACCTTGCGCTGATAAAACGAATCCGCATCCTTTTCAATGACGAATGGCAGATTGGAAGCGGCTAGCCGTTCAAAAATGGCCCTTGACATCGTGTGTGTCCTATACAATACTGCAAAGTCCCCAGGGTTTGCTCCCTTGGATATTTTCTCTTGGATATCGGATACGATCATCGTCGCTTCCAATTCTTCATCATAAGGATAAAATAAAACAGGTGGATTTCCTGAATCATGCTGTGCCCTCATCTTTTTCTCCATCCGGTTCTGGTTTCGCTTGATCAAGCGGTTCGCTGTAGCGACAATTTCATGGGAAGAGCGGTAATTCTCCGTCAGCTTCACCACTTGGGATCGAGGGAAGTCATGATTGAAATTCAAAATATACTTCGGATCGCTTCCACGGAATGAATAGATGGATTGGTCATCATCTCCAACCGCACATACATTTTTTGATTCAGCAGATAGGAGTTTTATCAATTCATATTGAACTTTATTAATATCCTGAAACTCATCGACCAAAAAATAGTTAAACCTTTGCTGATATTTCTTTAAAAATTCCGGATTATTTTTTAAAAATACATAACAACCTACAAGCATATCATCGAAATCATACTTCCCTGTTTGCTGTTTATATTCTTCATATTTCTTATATAAATGTAAACAGGATTTCTCCCAATCGTCCTTAGGCTGGATATCTTCCGGAAAAGCCAATGAGTTTTTCCATAGTCCAATTTGTTGAAGGGCCTGATCATATGCAAATTCCTTATCATCAAGTTCCAATTCCCTGCCAGCCTGTTTCAATACCTTTTCTTTTTCCCACTCCCACTTCAAAAGGAAATCCCGCTGCCATTTGGCTGGTTCATGGAAAATCAGGATTTTATAAAAGATGCTATGAAATGTTCCGCTAACGATTTGAGAAACAAGGGAAGGAGTCATATTGGGATAGCCGAGCAGACGCTGCTGCATTTCCTTTGCGGATTTCGCCGTAAATGTTACAAGCATGATACTTTTTGGATCAATCTTTTTCACTGTGAGCATATAGGCAGTACGTACTGTCAATACGCGGGTTTTCCCGCTGCCTGCTCCTGAAAGGACAAGGATGGGTCCATCGATCGACATTACCGCCTTGAGTTGCTCTGCATCGAGAACAACCCCTGAAGAGGATAATTCTTGAAAGTATGGTTCCTCTGATTGTGCCAGGTCATATGTTTTATCTGAATATTTCGGATTTCCGGTTATGGGACGGCTTTTAAGGAAAGGTTCAGTAATGGTTTTCGTTTCAGTAATGGTTCGTGATGTAGGAATCCTAAAACCATTCTGTTCCATATATTCTAAGGGCTTATCTTTATTTATTGATTCTGAAATTGGCATTTCACAGGGTCCCTGCGATGGGTCGCTATGATAAAAATAAGGTGTCTCATGGATTCCAATAAATAATTTCACTGGTTTATGACAAATGATACAAGAAAGCTGATCACGTTTTCCCTTTTCAAAAAGTGTCTGCAGCTCACCAGCTGAAACGGTATGTAGATGTACGATTTCATTGCCAGATTTTGCTTGATTCATATAAATGGATACCTCTAATCTATTAAAAATATCGGCAATACTCATCATACCAGAAGATTAGGAAAAAAGAATGTGGAAATCATGTTTAAAGGCAGGGTAATTAAATGACAACATAACTATTTCAATATAAGGAGGGGTTACTATGGGATATATAGCACCTGTCACACAATTTGATTATATTCAAAATGCCAACCGGACGGTCGAAGCTGCAGGGAAAGTAAGAATTGTTAAAGGAGCGGCACCCATTCAACCCATCCGTTTTGATCAGGTGTTGGGAAGGGAAAGGGAAAGCGTTGAAGGATTACACCACATTCAAGATAATGATCGGGTAAGTGCCTATGGAGCAGGCACATATCAACATGAAATGGGCAGGGGCGTCAGGAAAGATTTAACGGCTGGAATGATCGGAAAAGGCAGGTTCATCAACGAAATTGTCTAGTTCCTCCAGAAAGACAAAAGAGGACACGTGAAGTGTCCTTTTTGTGTTTATTTCTTAAAGAATGTCTATTTCCACGATTAGGGCTAACAATAGTTGCAATAAAAGTTGGATGTTAAGAGCGATTTGTGCATCAGTTGTTGTAATGTCGATATCACGGCTGTTTTCAACAATTGTTTTTTGGCGCGTGATTTGTTTAACATTAGAAGATTGGATTAATTGTTGAGTGATCTTGTCAGCATTATCAGCATCTGCAACGGAAATGCTTACGATGACCGCAATTGCAGCTTGTAGAGCAGCTTGTAGTGAGAGGGCCGCTTTAACATCCGTTGAAGTGATATTTACATTACAGGAATCTTTAATGTAAATAAGTTCTTCAGAAAGCTGAACTTGATTATTATCCTGTCTTGCATCTTGGTCAATCTTTGTGTCATCGTCGTTACAGAATCCTGAAAGGGGATGTCTGGAAGCGGAATCTAGAGCCGACCATGACCTTTCAGAGTCATCATGTGTGTTACAATTGCTACGATATACATTTTGGTTCATGTTGTTTTTTCCTCCTTAGGTTTTATTCCCTATTAAAATATGCTTTGATGGTTAATCGGGTTGGACGAATAAATCAGTTCATTCGTCTATTTTTTAAATACTTAGAGAAAGTATTAGTGTGTGGGGGATGAATAATAAAGAAGCTGGAGCTTTAGGAATGAAATGTAAGTGCTGCTATGTCTCGGTTTACTTATTTCTCGCCAGCAAGTAAGGTGATTAGGTGATATGGTGCGTCATTTATCTTTGGAATCCGTGAATTTGTTATGAATGGAATTGGTAACTGGATTAACATCATGTTCCGTGATGTTCTTTTCTTGGTTTATGATTTTTAGTGATTGCTCTTGTAAATAACGAACGGTTTCTTTAAGGTTGTTTCTCTCTTTTTCAGTTAGATCGACCTTTTCCTTTTTGAAACCATGTTTTCTCAAAGTCCTCGAAACCAGCAGCTCCATCAGTCTTTTTTGAGACTCATCCAGGTTAAAATCATTGTTACCCATAAAATTTTCCCTCCTTCTTGCTTTCTATATATAGACTATGTATTTTTGATGAGATTGCCATTGAACGGAAATGTTTTTTTTCATAAAACGATAATTTAAGTCCATGAACGAACAAAAAAAGCTGTCCAATCAGAAGACTGAAAGGACAGCTTTTTATATCATAAAATGGTTTTCTTCATCGTTTTATGAGGAATGCCAGCATCCATGAATTCGTCGGAAACGATCTCATAACCTAATTTTGAATAAAAAGGGATGGCATGCACTTGGGAATCAAGCTTTAATTGAGGAACTTCCTGCTGGATTGCGTATTCCTCAATAGCATTCATGATCATGGCGCCGGCACCATTCTTACGGCCCGAAGATAGTACACAAATGCGCTGTACTTTACCGATGTTGTCAATGACCCTGAAGCGGCCGGCACCGATTGGCTGATGCTGCTCATCATATAAAACGAAATGTGTGGACTCTTTTTCATATTCATCGATCTCTTCTTCAAGAGGGACGTTTTGTTCTTGGACGAACACTTTTCTTCGAATCATATATGCGTTTTCAAGCTCTTGGCTGTTCTCTGCGATTTTTACAAACACGAAATCATTCAGCTCCCAATCTAAATGTTTCATAAACGGTCCATGCCCCGTCTTCAAGTTGATACAGCAAGTGAACTCGTTTCACCTCTTCTTCATGGCTGATGTCAAGCATGCTTAATTGGCCTAAAACATCAGAATGCTCATTATCGGATAAATCTTGAGCGATCGTAATATGCGGGACAAATGCATGTTCACTTTCACTTTTTATGAAATCCTCATTGTTAAGTGCATCATGCAGCTCTTGAAGCCCTTCGGATAATTCTACTTTGAAATAAATAGTATTGCTTACGGGTTGGAAAGACTTCGTTTTGGTTACGCTCATCGTAAAAGGCCTGCACTTTTGAGCAATGACTTTTAATTGTTCCGCGATTGTTGAAATTTCCATATCCGTCGCTTCGAACGTTGGTTTAAGCGTTAGATGCGGTGGTATGAAAGCATATTTCGTATCATACCGTTTGCGATAGGAGTTAGCTAAATCTTGAAGTTTTTTTGAAGGGAAAATTGCAACACCATATTTCATAAATAAAACCTCCTGATATTTTTATTGTTGTATTATAGTTGGACATGTTTTTTTCTTGAAACCATCCCAAACAGATGACTTCGAGTAATTAGAACATTTCCAATAGTGCTCGTTTCAAATCTGCCTGCCAGTATTTCCAGGTATGATTACCTTCAAATTCTTCATAGAAGCAAGGAAATCCTTTTTGGTTTATTAATTTATGCAATTCCCTATTTGGTTCTATGAAGTTTGCCTTATTGCCATCCGTCGTCGGTACATCTGTTTCACCCGTCCCGATCACATGGTAAAGTTCGAGGAGATGCGGATCCTCAAAATTACGTACAGCATCCATTACTGCTTCATTGGCAAGCGGGGACTGCATGATGCATTTCCCGAATGTATGCGGATACTGCAAAGCGGCCAATAAAGAAACTGTACCGCCTAGAGAGTCACCGATCAAAGTTCGACCATGTCCCATTTGATAGGTTGGGAATTCATCATCTAAAAACGGGACTAGTTCATGGGCAAGAAAACGTATGTATGCAATGTGCTGTTCCCCGTCCGGATGATATTTGCGCCTGCGGTCAAAGCGGTCTTTATAAGGAATTCCGACAATGATGATATTCTCGATCTCATCATTCCCTAACAGTTCATCTGCTACCCGACCGATTCGGCCCATTTGAAAATAATCACGGCCATCCTGAGCAATCACAAGCGAATATTTATACAATGGCGAATAATTAGCAGGCAAGTAGACAAGCAATTCCAATTCTTCTGCTAAAGCTTCGCTTTTAAACATGTACTCTTTAATTGTGCCTTTGCGTAAACTCATTCTCCCGCACCTCAATGATAATTAATAATGAAAAACAACTTACTTGATTATTTTAGCATAGCCTTGCAACTTTTTCCCGCGACAAGAATTTGGAATATAAAATTTTCGTTATATTTTCTAAAAATTTAAATTATAAGGTGCTATAATACAAGGATATAGAAAAATAATACAAAAAAAGGTGGCGAATAAAATGGCAGATGTACACGTGCACAGCAGGGAAGTGACAAAGGCGGCTAAACGAACATTATTGGAGCGTGGTGTCAGTGTGGAGGCAATTGCAAAAATCGTTTATGAATTGCAGTTCCCGTACAAAGCTGATCTTAAGCTGGAGGAATGCATCCACAGCGTTGAGCGTGTCCTGTTGAAAAGGGAAATTCAACATGCCATTTTAGTCGGTGTGGAGCTGGATAAACTGGCAGAGCAAAAAAAGCTATCAGAACCCCTGCAATCGATTGTTGAATCAGATGAAGGGCTATTCGGAGTGGATGAAACGATTGCCTTTGGTGCTGTACTCGGTTACGGAAGCATTGCTGTAACGACCTTTGGCCATTTGGATAAAAATAAAATAGGCGTCATACACGAACTTGATAAGAAGCAAGAAGGAATCGTGCATACCTTCCTGGATGATATCGTTGCAAGCATTGCCGCGAGTGCCGCCTCAAGGTTAGCTCATCGTCTGAGAGATGAAGAGGAATCGTTAACTGAACAGGAAAAGGACATCCAGGAAGAAGAAGAGTTAATAGGTTGAACTTTGAAGAGCAATCTTCAGCCAGACCTGTAAAACCTGGCCTTAATAAGGCGGGCAGAAAGGATATTGGCTACTTTAAATGTCCGTTTTGTCTGCCTTAGAAAACAGAATGCGTGAATATGGCCTGGATAAATTTCAAGCACCTGGATTTTCCGTTGCGTAATCTTACCTTGTTCGGAGAGATAAATTATTTCTAATGGAGCATTTTCTTCCATATGTTTACGAAGTATATATTTCATTCCCAGTCACTCCTTTGCTGACTTGCTTGCTAACATTATATGCGAACATACGTTTTGTATGCAAGTGAAAAGGGAACCTTGGTTCTGTTTTGTTTTGAGGGTAAATGGAAGAAGATGAAATTATAACTTTTTTAATAAAATATGTAGACTTTTTAACAAAAAAACAAAAAACATCAACCAAAACTGAAGTGCGATTATACCTCACCTCATTTTCATATTGAGAATAAAGAATCTGTTTCCCCGATTATATCCACAAAAATCCCTTCCTTATTGTTAACGACCACCTTCTTAATAAGATATATAATCCAGTAGATTTTTGCTGTTTGAGTTAGATTTATTTTCAAATTTGTAACATATGTACAAACATCTTTTCTTTTAATGAATAAAATAACCCGAAAATAAAAAAAGAAAAAGGTGATTATAATTAAAATGGAATTTATGAGATAACAGCAAAAGTCTCGTTTCTCCCGTCAAAAAGTAAAAGCGATGATTCCTCAAAAAACAAAAAAGATAATTGTAAATGTGATTATTGCAGAAAAAAGCATTCTTCAAAAGAAGGATATGTCGCATCCATTTCAATAGTCATAAATGGGATGATTTATATATTGTTAATGACTTCTTGGAGAAATCAAGACCTATTGGACTATCGGTTACTACAATCCTTCAGTTACAAGCAGGAGATCGGGTGCAAGTATTATTTAGCGCAGATGCAAACGGAGAAATTTTAGCAGAAGCATTTTTAACAAACTTTCAGGCTGCTAGATTCCCTTCTCCAATGTAAAGATCTTTCAACTTTAGTCTTAGATTAAATAAATGGACATCATATTTGTTAATTAAAGTTGAGTAAACGTATGATTAGGAGCCTTGGATTCTCCTTGAAAAAGGTGAGGTGGATTCTATTCCGAGAAATTTTTGGGGTCAGATCGAACTTTCAGGGATTAACCCCTAAGACCACACTTTACAGAAAAAAACTTTTTTAGCAAAACTACTTGTTTTATTTTGAATACCACTATATAATAAATCTTGTTCAGACAAGAAGTCAGCAACTAAGTAAGGTTTAAACCAAACTCTAAAGAGATTGATTTACATACGACTTGTTAGCTCAGTGGGAGAGCACTTCCTTGACAGGGAAGGGGTCGTGGGTTCGAATCCCTCACAGGTCATCAACTAACAAAGGCTCAAATCCTTGATATCACAAGGATTTGGGCCTTTTTTTGTTTTTAAAGATATAGTTCATTATGTATTATTTACTCAATTGGGGGCGGATAGTGTAGCATTAAACCTAATACAGGTCAATTATTTGTAATGATTAATATTTCAAGGAACTGTAGGTATAGCTTTTTGCTTATGCAGCTAACGATGGAGGTTAAAAAGAAGACCGTATTTTTGGCTTTTCTTTAAAAGGTACATAATCATATTCTTCGGTAAACTCACTTTACTATAATGTGTTGGATTACTCACTACCAAATACCATGCACGGGAATTTTTAAATGTGTGATTTTAATACCTCAACAGTTTATTATATTGATAAAGGATGAAGAATTTAATCTACTACTATAATTTAGTAAGTCTTTAAAAGGGAAGTGATTGTTAAATGCTTTATATAAGCGATATCGAAAAGATAATTAATAACACATTAAATGAGCACAATTTGGATATTATTTATGAATTTGACAATAATCTAAGTGCACCTATGAGTTATAACGTATCGACCAATACTATAAAATTCAATTACCTTCAAGTTAACGGTTATAAAGGGAAAATTAGAATTAAAGAGACAGAGGAAGACTTTGTTAAAATTATTCTTTATCGTATGATTGGTTATTATTTAGATTTTAAGAAAAACAAACATGATTTAAAGATTTTAATGTATGGTCACGAAGAAGAAAAAGAAAAGCTAAAATCTGAAATAGAAACTAATGCTTGGGATTATGGGAGAACATTAATACCTGAACAACTATTGGAGTCATATGATAAAGTTCGTGAATTGGATAAAATGCTAATAAATTAATGTACTCTAAGAAAATGGAGACCCGACTTTAAACTAAAACAAGAAAAAGAAGCCTCCTTAGGGAATCTCTCTGGAGCTGACTTTTGAGTGAGAAATTAAACTGATATCCAATAAGACAAGACCCAGAGAAAGAGAAGTTGTCTTAGAAAGATTGATGAATAAACAAATAGAAAATCAAATTCAAAATTCGTGCTCGATTTTTAAGAGATATCGATTACTTGACAAAAGAAATACACTGGACTGAACTTTGGAAGTAAATTAGATACACCAGATTAAAATTACGATGTTTTTATCCAACCAAACTTGAAGCAATTTAATCGAGAACAATTTTTTGCTATATATGATGGTATTAACAGATACCGTCAATGTTATAGGCATAGATTTGGATGCTTAGTGTTATCATTGTAATTTCGGTTTTATTAATATTTACTTTTGTATATTTGATTTTAGGAACTGAGATATTTGGTGTTTAAGTTTTTGATAATACTTATGATCTTTCTTCGATTAACAGGGTCTTTAGTACTATAGGGTGTAATAAAAGAGAGTACAAGATGCACATAACCCTGTCAAGTAGACAATAAAAAAAGAGTATTTTTTAAGCTGCGGCCTTTTCTCGATATTCAATTGGGGAAAGGCCGTTAAATTTCTCTTGAAAGCGAGCCGTATTGTAAAACTCTATATACTCTTGAATAGCTAGATAAGCTTGCTCTGCATTTTTTGGACATTTTAAATATAACTTTTCTGTTTTTAAATGTGAGAAGAAGCTTTCTATACACGCGTTGTCGTGACAATTGCCACGACGAGAGTGGCTTCCTCGAATGCCGAGTTCCTTCACCTGATTTTCATATGATTTCGTCGTATATTGGAATCCTTGATCTGAGTGTAGGAGAGCCCCTTTGCTAAACGGCTTGTCCCTTAGCTGGTTTAGCGTATTATGAACCAATTCAAGATCATTTCGTGTAGAAACTTCCCATGCAACAATTTCATTATTATACAAATCTAAAACGGCAGAAAGGTAGGCAAACGTGTCTCCAATCCGTACATAGGTTATATCTGTTACTAACTTATGAAACCTCATCTCTGCGTAGAATTCACGATTTAAGACATTATGAAATACAACTGACCCTCTTCGACCGTAGAAAGGGCGTTTCTTCCGAATGACAGATTGGACCCCCAACTCTCTCATCAATCGACGAACACGCTTGTGGTTTACAACGATTCCTTCTCTGGACAAAGCTCCAGTCATCCGTTTATATCCGTAGTAGGGGTGTAGCTTATGGATGGCTAAAATATGTTCTTTTATCCATAGATTTTTCTCAAGTCGCAAAGAACGAGCAGAATGTGTCTTCCGCCATTTGTAGTATCCAGCCTTTGAAACTTCAGCGATTTTTAATAGCCACGAAAGTGGGTGCGTTTTCCTCAATCCATCGATTATTTGAAACCTTTCGGTTTTCAGGACCATTCCTTCCCATGTAGATTTGGATTGCGCTTTTTTAAATAATCCACCTGCGCTTTTAGATAGGCATTTTCCTCTTCGACACTAGAAAAATTCTTACGGTTCCATACACCACGTTGATCTTCAAAAGACTCGTTATTCTGCACTTTCTTCACCCAACTCGCTATCTGTGCATCACTTTTAATACCAAAACGCTCACGAATCTGGCGATATGACCAACCTTCCTCCACCTTCAGACGAACTACTTCTCTCTTTAATTCTTCTGTATATGCTTGAAACGTTTGCCCCTTTTTTGCCATACAAAAAATCCCCTCCAGATTGACAGTTAAGAACATTTTATCATGTTCTCTTTTTTCTCTGTCTACCTGAAGGGGATAATACCAAGAAGTAGTCTCTTTTATTTATACATAATCAACATTAATGTTTCAAAAGCCTAAATAAATGGAAAGTGAAAGGGGACACTCATAAATGAGGTCCCCTTCCATAATGTATTACGGTAATGAAGTTTTATATTGTTCCATTGAATCACCTGCATATAAGCTTGTTATCATTAAGAAAATGGCAAGCCCAATATATAATGAGAACCAGATGACTTTTGTTTTGAGATTCGATGAGTAATAGGATTTCTCTTTATCCCTAATTTCAGTTGTTCTTGCACTTCTTTAAAAAAGGTTGCTGCTATTCGTTCATACGTGCCTATATTTTCAAAATCAGTCGGTCCGTTCTGGTATTCATTCGAATTAGCAGCAACCATTAAGGATCTATAAATATTAAATTTTACCTCGGTCAGCTTTTTTTCTTTTAGCTTATTATCATCAAATAACGGGATATGCCAACTCTTCATGTTGTTAAACTTTTCATATTGTTGGCTTGATTCCATATTCCAAATATTAACCAGGCGAATTTTTTCTTCATCTGTTGCAGCTGCATATTGTTCTAGTTGCCTTAATCCAAATTGATTCAATTCAATGATGATGTCTCTTTGATTTCTGGTTGTCTCGCTACGAATTTCTTTCCACCACTTAGAAATACCCAATAATAAGAAAAGAATTAAGAATGGATTTGGATGGAGAAATAAATATACAACCATCCCGATAATCCCTACTACCCAAAGCTTTGTGGAGATGACTCCCACTATACGTCCTCCATCAAGAGGATGCACAGGCATTAGATTAAATAGGTTAATCATGGCTCCAAGTGTAATAACTAAAAGCCAAAATGGATTTTCCATCATCATAAATAGGGGGATGGCTGGTAGAAATGCTAATGTACCTAATAAAGGACCACCGAAGGCAAGATAAGCTTCTTGGTTAGCATTCTTGGGTTCTTCTTTAAGGGCAATTAATGCTCCGACAAAAGGGATGAAAATGGCATTGGATGTTTTGATGCCTTTTCTCTTTGCAGCAAGTAAATGCCCCATTTCATGGATGTAAATTAGATAGACTAGGGCTACGGCAAATTTCCAACCGTAAACCAAGGCATACGCACTTAATGAAACGAAAATAGAAATCAGGGAACCTACTTTTGCTATTTTCAATAGCGCAAACAACCATTTCATTTTCCCCAGGAAAAATAACCCGATGGCCCCCAAACTTAACCATCCTTTTTTCGATATAGACTCTTTCAAAATGTACCTCCTAGAGTAAATGGGAAAACAGATGATCCCAGTGACACTAAGTCTATCTGAGCTCCTTCTTGATTTATCATCTTGCTAATATCCTTATTATATCGTGTTAGATAATACATTTATTGTCATATTAGTAATATTTTTCTATAATATAAACTTTCAAATATTACATTTTTTTTAATTAAGATAGAGTGTACCTATCACAGCCCTTCAAAATGGACAGTCTTAAAAAAAGTCCTATAATTTAAGCAGTTAATAAATAACTTGCGTATTGTGAGGGTGTCATTCTTTTTAGGATCCATTGGTAACGATTTTTATTGTAATCTTCCAAATACTCTTCAATTAATGGGTGTAACTAATCAAATCATTGACACTTCATATAATCCACTTCATCTTTAAAATGGCCAAAGAATGATTCCATAGGGGCATTGTCCCGGCAGTTCCACCTTTCGGGACATTGAATGTTTCAGCCTTAGTTCTTATACTCGGCGCTGGAACTCAGGACGGGTATAATGAACGCCTTGGTCTATTGGGGTTTCGCTTGATGAAATTGTGGCCTTCGATTGAATTTGTGCATGTACCTCCGAATCTTTTTATGGTTCAACGTGACAAAGTACTTATTCTATAAAAACATTTTGATGGTGAGTGCACCTGCTTTTTTCATATTGGTCTTAAATATTTCCTGAATTAGATCATAATCCTGCCAATCTTTCTTCTCATGAGTAAAACGAATTCTTCAGCGAGTATCCAAGCATGATATCCACAGCGACGGACTTCGGCTATTTCACAAAAAAACGACCATATTGATAAAGTTTTATGACGAATAATTTGTTCAATTAGCATAAATTTTATTACTCGTTGTTATGTTCTCTTCTTCTTCAAAGCTGCCTTACGGGTTTTTCTAGCTTTTTTGGAATTTAAATTCTGCCTCTTTTTTTAACTGATCTTCTTGTGAATACTCTTTGGATTTGGTCTTCTTGTTCTACCTTTCCCGCGTCGTTCTCTAGAAGCCATCCCCCCATATTGTTCAAACGTTTTCTTCCAACTTTTTAAGAATCCTAATTAATCTTACCCATATTGATTTCACTCGCCCTATATCTAAAATGGTTATATACAGGTTACAGTAAAAGGTCATTGAGAAATCCACAACTCTTTTGTTTAAAACAATCAACTTCTTAAAACGTATAAAACTAGTGGATTTTTGTTGTTTTTGATTAGACTTATTTTTACTTTTGTACCATATTGTACAAACAGTTTTTCTGTTTATGAATAAAATATCTCGAAAATAAATAAAGAAAAAGGTGATTAAAATTAAAAATTATAATCCAGTCTATGTGGTGTCTACAAAGGTATTACAATGTGAAATAAATAAGAAATGTGATCAAAAGCAACCGGACTGTCAATGTTGTCAAAAGAAACACGATGACTGTCAGTGTTGTCAAAAGAAACACGATGACTGTCAGTGTTGTCAAAAGAAACACGATGACTGTCAGTGTTGTCAAAAGAAACACGATGACAGTCAGTGTTGTCAAAAGAAACACGATGACAGTCAGTGTTGTCAAAAGAAACACGATGACAGTCAGTGTTGTCAAAAGAAACACGATGACAGTCAGTGTTGTCAAAAGAAACACGATGACAGTCAGTGTTGTCAAAAGAAACACGATGACAGTCAATGTTGTCAAAAGAAACACAATGACTGTATTTGTGATGAAAAGAAGCACGATGACTGCCATTTGTGCCATAAGAAACATAATGACTGTCAGTGTGACTTGAAAAATAATCTAGTAAGAGCATCTGCTTTTAGAGCAAATAAGAGCACAACACAGCGTTACGAAGCAGCGGTTACTCCCTTTGTAAAAGTTTTATACCAAACTGAACAATTTGACTTAGCAAATGAATATAATCCGCATATATCTACATTTATTCCAACTGAGAATGGAATTTATGAGATTACTGCAAAAGCCTCATTTTGTCCATCAAAAAGTAAAAAAGACAATTCCTCAAAACACAAAGAAGATCATTACAAATGTGATTATTGTAAAAAAGATCATTGCAAATGTGATTATTGTAAAAAAGATCATTGCAAATGTGATTATTACAAAAAAAGGAAATCTTCAAAAGACAAAAAAAAGCATTCTTCAAAAGAAGAATATGTAGCATCTATTTCAATTAATGTAAACGGAGATGTTTTAGATATTGAAAATGGCTTCTTTGATAAGTCAAGAACTATTGGACTATCTGTTACTACAATCCTTCAGTTACAAGCAGGAGATCGGGTAGAAGTAATATTTAGCGCAGGTGCGAAAGGGGAAATTTTAGCAGGGGCTCCTTTAACTAACTTTCAAGCAGTCAGATTTCCCTCTCCAATGTAATGGTCTTTTTAGTTAAATATATAAAAAATAGTAGTGCAAACCAATGTCTTGGTCTGCACTACTAATCTTAGTATGTTTAAAAGTGGGTACCTTGAAAGTTGAAATTACTGGATTAATTTTTAATTGTAAGCCTGATTGATTTGTTTCCAGTAAGTTAATAAGTACATTCAAAATAGAGCTTACTTTTCAAATCTAAAAAGGTACCATTTGAATGGAGAAAATTACCTCGGATGTTTGCTTAGTAATTAAGAGAGTTTTTTCTTAATTCCCCAACAACCGCATCCACCACCTGATTTTTTTTGAATAACTTTTTTTCCAGTTGAGGTGGTATTAATTATTATTGGATTGCTTTTTGGTTTGGGTACTTTCTGATGTAGGCTATTTTTAAAATCCAAATCAAACAACTCCTTCAGCGTTATATTATAGTATAAGCGATTTTAATAAAATGATATGGGCTAATGCGTGGGTGTAATTGAAAAAGGGCGTTCTTTGTATAATCCGTTGCTTATGTCGTAGCATTTCACTTTTAAAACATTCAATTTGTAAGAAACAATTACTAATTTCACTGAAGGATCAGGGTGATTAACAATATCCAGATAAGAAGGTACAGGTGTTGTTGTGGGATGAGAGTGATAAATTGCTAAAATGTCTTTTCCCTGCTTGGAAATTTCTCGGACAGTGTCCTCAATTTTATTCTTACTGATGAAGAAACGCCGATCCGATTTCAATTCATTTTCAAGTTTCCAAATAGAGTCGACTTCGTTATTTCTCCCAGCTAAAATCCCGCATGCCTCATAAGGCAGATATAAGCTGCAATGATCAATCATCATATCATACTGAATACCATGAATAATAAATTTATTTTCTTCCATTTCAGTTTTCCCTTCTAAACCTTAGTTGTTATTAACCATTAACTAAAGTCAATCCTGCGTCTGATCAGATTGTTCCTTCTCAATTGGGGTTTGTTGCTTTAATTTACCTTTAGTCTCTTGTGTTTGATCGATATCTTCCTGAATATTATTTTTAAGATTTGGTATTTTCGAGTTGTTTATGGCTAATTTGTTCATATTATTCTTGAAAGCGTCTAATTGATTTTGATTTTTTACAGGCCTTGCATTTCCTCGCATTGGATTTATTTTTGATGTCCCTACACCCTGGCCAGGGACGCTGTTAGAAAACATAGAATTTTTATTTTTATTTATTCCACTTGTGGAAGGGATGTTTTGTGGGGAATTTTGTTTAATTTGATGGTTTAATTGGTTTACATTTACATCGTTTGATCCTGTAAAAGTTTTTATTTGATCTGATGGGAAATGCGTTTGATTGGATGTTTGGAGTAAATTTTGAAGTTTTTTATAACTGGATGGCAGTAAGTTTGAATTTTGATAAGAAAGATTATTGACATGGTGTTCAGGAAGGGTTTCCTCATTTTTTATGTTAACATTGTCTCGTTCAGATGCAGAGATTAAAATTTGTTGAAGTTCTATTAAGGTATTTAATTTATCATCTAGTTGAGTAACATTACGTATATTTATTGTATTTTTTAAGTCTGTCAGTTCTTGCTGTAAATGTTTTAAAAAAACATTTGCATCTTGTAACTGATCGGAATTTTTTTTATTCTGTTCTGCATATTGTGATAGTTGACTTGTTTGTGTTTCTTTAATCTTTGTGATGACTCCTTCTAAATTCTTAACCTGTCGTTTTATTTCTTGATTCTCCTTTTTTGTAAACAGATAATCATTTACTACCTCGCCTTCTTTTACTGATTCCAAAATCTGTTTATAAGTATCGAGTTTATTCTTCAATAATTCGATATCTTTTAGGCTATAAAGATTATTATGATTCATCACACATACCCCCATCGTTTATTCTTACATACATTTATCTAAATCTAAATTGAATTTAAAATCGGAAATCTGCTCTAATCTCTTCACCCATCTTTAATTACCATCATATGCTACAAACGTGCAAGACATTAATATGAATTTGGAGGTGTTTGCTTTATGCAAGCAAAAAGTTTATCGGGGGGGCAGGAACTCCTTTGTATTAACACAACGAAGGTGTACGATTGGATTATAAATGAAGCAACTTTTGATATTCCCGTGTGTGTGGAATTAGAGGATACAGATTGTGATGAAGTTGATACGGTATCATGTGAGGTTGATCCACTTAAAGCCGTAGTTTTAAGTAGGCAAGATAGGGAATTTATAATTGATGGTACACCGATTACCCTGCAGTTGGTTACCATACAAAAAACTTTTGAAGTGACAATTTTTGTTACCAAAACTAACGGCGCAACATGTCAAGTAGCCAGTCAAACTTTTACGAGGTGTGAACAAGTCATATTATGTGCACCGGAAGGTACTAAAGTTAAGGTGGATTATACGGATGTAGATTGCTTTGTATGTGTCTTTGAATGTAATAGTACTGAGGGAAGTCCATTGACTCTGGACTTGGGCGTTACAGTCCGTTTATGCCAAAGTATTCAATCTACCTTTCCTGTAACTCTTGAGTTAGTGGCGGAATTTTGCCAACCAAGAGATATCCTTCCTTTCAATCCTACTTGTCCTGCTCCAGTCATTCCGTTACAATGTCCTGTCCTTTTCCCGACTACTGCAGAATAAGTAAGCACTAATATAAATGAGAGGAGGAAATCTCCTCTCTTTATAACTTAAGGGGTGGTATATTGTGAAGAAAACCAGATTACTGAATTTAAACAAAAGATTAATTAAATGGGTCAAATTGTCACATCCATATCGATTTTGAAAATTATTACAGATAGTAAATCCAAACACGATGTTAAAGTAATCAGCTATTATACATATTCATTAGATATCTCACACAATAAAGAACTGGAAAATTTTATTGATTGGGACATACCATATTCGGAACTTAGGAAATAAACTTGTCAAGAATCTATATGTTTGTATTAAACTACCTCAAAATTCTCCATATACAAAGTCCTGTCCTTTTCCCGACTACTTCAGAATAAGTAAGCATAAAAATAAATGGGAAGAGGAAATCTCCTCTCTTTATAACTTAAGGGGTGGTATATTGTGAAGAAAACCCAGATTACTGAATTTAAACAAAAGATTAAGCAAATGGATCAAATTGTCACATCCAATATCGATGAATTCAAAAAAATTATTACGGATATTAAAACCAAACACGATGTTAAAGTAATCAGCTATTTTACATATTCATTAGATATCTCACACAATAAAGAACAGGAAAATTTATTGATTGGGACATACCATATTCGTAACTTAGGAAATAAACCTGTCACGAATCCATATATTTGTATTAAACTACCTCAAAATTCTCCATTTACCTTTTCAGGTAAAATTATTAACAATAAAAATAAAATATTAATGAGTGCTCCTGGTGCCTGGGAACGAATCAACGCTGAAGCAAGTAGTCAAGAATTTTGGCTGAAACCGGTTAATGTACAATTATTGCTACCTTCAGAAACGATTACCTTTCAAAACTTCCAATTGAAGTGGATTGCCTTAGACTCCTATTCAGGCAGTATTATGGGATTCACCTATTGTGATGAATTTAAAGAAGGCAAACCAGCGATCAATCAAATTTCAATTAGCGGTAATATTAATTTGTGAGGTGAAAGCAATGGAAAATAAAGATGCTCAAGAACAAAACCTGTTGTTTAAACAATTAACCCATAAATATATTAAAGAGCAGCTGGAAGATCTAAAAAATAACAAAAACGACAAAAACAGAAGTTTTATTTATTTGGAAAGCAAAACTTTAAACATGTTTATATTGTATATGTTACTTAACATGGAAAATAAAAAAAGTACCATTATAGGTAATGATGATGATGATGATGATGAGACCGTTTTTTTTTCCGAGGAACTGGTAAAAGACATAGATTCTGTTATTGATAGGAACAAGTTAGCTTTTGATGAACTATTTAGCTTATTAAAAGAAGATTAATAATTATTCCTTTTCTAGGTTTTTTAGGTGGATATTGGAAAGTAACCATATTTTTTTTTATTGCATAATGTAAGGAAATGTGTTTTTTGACCACTATGTAATGGGAGGCTTAGAAATTGAAATCAAAATATCCCTCTAACTTCAATATGGTGAATGACCCTATCCAGTTGCAACAACAAATTATTCACTACAGATCGGAAATTACGAAGTATAGAGATATGGTGAACAATTATAAAAAAAATTATCATTATTCACAGTTGGATGAATTAAAAAAACAAAATTTTCAGTTGCTCGAGGAAAAGCAAGAAATTTCGAAGAGATTAAACGGTATAAGTATAAGGATGCAGAATTATATAAAGGAAACCGAAACGAATAATGCGACTATTGAGCGTCTACAGGATGATATTTTAGGATATAAAAAAAGACACACAGATTTTGAAAAAGACATCTCCATTCTTAACAAGGAGCTTCAATCCTATAAAAAAATAAATCATACTTTAAATGATGAAATGAAAGCATTGTCCGAAGAAAATAAAAACCTACTAAATAAATTGAAGTTGTCCGAATCGAAACTTCAGAAATTAGAATCTGAAGTATATGTATTATCAAAAGCAAATAAAAATCAACAAATAACGATAGATCAATTCGAGACTAAAAACAAGGATTTAAACGAGAATCAAAAACAGTTACATTCTTTAATAAAACAGTTGGAATCAAACTTGAAAAAGGAGCAACTCCAACAACAGCCACTTCATGAGGAAATTAAAAAACTTCGTTTTGAGCTGAATGGAAGCAATGATAAAATCATCTTGTTTGAGAAAGAAAACAATCAATTGAAAAATGATAACAAGTATTTAAATTCCAATATTTCGCAATTGAAAAAGGAACAAAAACAATTAGAAGTATCGTTCGCCCAAATAACGGATGAAAAGAACGATATAGAATTAACAACTTTTGAATTGGAACAAAAGTTGAATGATGAGAAAAAGCAAACCCAAAAAGTAAGTACGGAAAATGATCGATTGAGAGATGATATTACAAATATAAAAGCTTTACGTCAACAGGATCAACAGTTTATCGAGGAAAAAGAAGAAACTATAAAAAACTTAAATAGTAAAATCATTTCACTAAAAGAGGAAAATGAAGCCTATAACCAGCAAGAAGAAATTAATAAAGAAACTAATAAGCGACATCAAGAAGAAATTCTTAAATTAAATAAAATAAACACAAATCTTGAGGGTGAAATATCTACACGAGAGAAGGAGCAACAGTCCTTAAAAAAAGTTAACCAAGAGTTAAAGGATGAAGTAACCGCATTATCTAAAGACAACCAACAATTAAAAGATGAGGTACAAATGGCCGAGTCTGAATACCTCGCATTGCAATTGGAGGTAGAACAATTATCGGAAACCAATCAAACTTACCTAAATACTGTCATTCAATTAGAGAAAGCAAACAATGAATTAATCGGGAAAAACAATCAGTTAGTGTCAAATCAAGAAAAGGAACGAATACAGTTTCAGGAATCGTTAGATCAAATAAATGGTGAAAAAGACGATCTGAAATCAACAACACTGGAATTGGAACAAAGGTTGAATGATGAGAAAAGGGTGTCCCAAGAATTATCTACAGAAATAGATCTTTTAACAGAAAATGAAACAAAAATGAGAGCACAACATCAACAAATAACAGATGAGTTGCAAACGGCCGAATCTGAATACCTCGCATTGCAATTGGAGGTAGAACAATTAACGGAGACTAATCAAACTTATCAAAATACTTTAATTCAATTGGAGAAAGAAAACAATGAATTAATCAGGAAAAACAAAGAACTAGTATCTTCAAACAATCAGTTAGAGTCAAATCAAGAAAAGGAACGAATACTGTTCCAGGAATCGTTAGATCAAATAAAAGGTGAAAAACACGAACTGAAATCAACAACACTGGAATTGGAACAAAGGTTGAATGATGAGAAAAGGGTATCCCAAGAATTATCTACACAAATAGATCTTTTAAAAGAAAATGAAACAAAAATGAAAGCACAGCATCAACAGGATCAACAATCCTCCAAAAAAGTTAACCAAGAGTTAAAGGATGAAGTAACCGCATTATCTAAAGACAACCAAAAATTAAAAGATAAGGTACAAATGGCCGAGTCTGAATACCTCGCATTGCAATTGGAGGTAGAACAATTATCGGAAACCAATCAAACTTACCAAAATACTGTCATTCAATTGGAGAAAGCAAACAATGAATTAATCGGGAAAAACAATCAGTTAGAGTCAAATCAAGAAAAGGAACGAATACAGTTTCAGGAGTCGTTAGATCAAATAAAAGGTGAAAAAGACGAACTCAAATCAACAACACTGGAATTGGAACAAAGGTTGAATGATGAGAAAAGGGTGTCCCAAGACTTATCTATACAAATAGATCTTTTAAAAGAAAATGAAACAAAAATTAAAGCACAGCAACAACAGGATCAACAGTCCTTCAAAAAAGTTATCCAAGAGTTAAAGAATGAAGCAACCGCATTATCTAAAGACAACCAACAATTAAAAGATGAGTTGCAAACGGCCGAATCTGAAAACCTCGCATTGCAATTGGAGGTAGAACAAATATCGGTGACCAATCAAACTCACCAAAATACTGTCATTCAAATAGAGAAAGAAAACAATGAATTAATCGGGAAAAACAATCAGTTAAAGTCAAATCAAGAAAAGGAACGAATACAGTTTCAGGAATCGTTAGATCAAATAAAAGGTGAAAAAGACGAACTGAAATCAACAACACTGGAATTGGAACAAAGGTTGAATGATGAGAAAAGGGTGTCCCAAGAATTATCTACACAAATAGATCTTTTAACAGAAAATGAAATTAAAATGAAAGCACAACAACAACAGGATCAACAGTCCTTCAAAAAAGTTATCCAAGAGTTAAAGAATGAAGCAACCGCATTATCTAAAGACAACCAACAATTAAAAGATGAGTTGCAAACGGCCGAATCTGAATACCTCGAATTGCAATTGGAGGTAGAACAATTAACAGAGACCAATCAAACTTACCAAAATACTGTCATTCAATTAGAGAAGGAAAACAATGAATTAATCGGGAAAAACAATCAGTTAAAGTTTAATCAAGAAAAGGAACGAATACAGTTTCAGGAATCGTTAGAACAAATAAATGATGAAAAAAACGAGCTGAAATCAACAACACTGGAATTGGAACAAAGGTTGAATGATGAGAAAAGGGTGTCGCAAGAATTATCTACACAAATAGATCTTTTAACAGAAAATGAAACAAAAATGAAAGCACAACATCAACAATTAAAAGATGAGTTGCAAACGGTCGAGTCTGAATACCTCGAATTGCAATTGGAGGTAGAACAATTAACGGAGATCAATCAAACTTACCAAAATACTGTCATTCAAATAGAGAAAGAAAACAATGAATTAATCGGGAAAAACAATCAGTTAAAGTCTAATCAAGAAAAGGAACGAATACAGTTTCAGGAATCGTTAGAACAAATAAATGATGAAAAAAACGAGCTGAAATCAACTACATTGGAATTGGAACGAGAATTAAAAGATGAGAAAAGGGTGTCCCAAGAATTATCTACACAAATAAATCTTTTAACAGAAAATGAAACAAAAATAAAAGCACAACAACAACAGGATCAACAGTCCTTCAAAAAAGTTATCCAAGAGTTAAAGAATGAAGCAACCGCATTATCTAAAGACAACCAACAATTAAAAGATGAGTTACAAACGGCCGAGTCTGAATACCTCAAATTACAATTGGAGGTAGAACAATTAACAGAGACCAATCAAACTTACCAAAATACTGTCATTCAATTAGAGAAAGAAAACAATGAATTAATCGGGAAAAACAATCAGTTAAAGTCTAATCAAGAAAAGGAACGAATACAGTTTCAGGAATCGTTAGAACAAATAAATGATGCAAAAAACGAGCTGAAATCAACAACACTGGAATTGGAACAAGAATTAAAAGATGAGAAAAGGGTGTCCCAAGCATTATTTATACAAATAGATCTTTTAACAGAAAATGAAAAAAAAATGAAAGCACGCCATCAACAGGATCAACACTTTAAAGAGGAAACCATAAAAAACTTAAATAGCAAAATTAATTCACTAAAGGGGGGAAATGAAGCCTTAAGAGAAAAGATAAAACGTGAGAGGGCTACACATTTTCAACCTTCAATTGAGCATACCACTGACAGTTTACAGTCAAGTGATAAAGTGGGAGGTTTTGATGCTTTTGTGCAATTAGAACAGCAAATCCATGGAATGCTGAAACAATCTTTTGAATACGAAGAAAAATTGGATTCCAGGATTCTTATAATAAATGAACTAGAGAATAAGTTACAAGAATTAACAAAAGAAATTGATGAAATACAATCAAATTTAGCGGTACAAGAAACACCTTCCGAAAACCCAGTAAAAGAAAGTTAGCATGTTTGAAAGTAAACAACTAAAAAGAAATATAAACGAAAAAATGGCGATATTAATATCGGCATTTTTTTTGTTTTATCCATTCACTGCGTTATTTAGATATAAAAGTACTACTAACAAATAGGAGAGTGAGAAATATGCTACATTCCAAACAATTAGAACTTTCCTTTTTAGATCCATCTACAATATGGCTTATATATAATTTTTAACAAATTAACCCCGAGGATCCATGCCTGATCTAGTATACAATCGAAAAACCATAAACATAGATTAGAAGTCCAATTTAAGCCAGGGAAAGGGATGTACGAAGAACAACCATTTATTTCTGAAAAAACACAGGTAGATAAAGATCCAATTGAGAAAACGAAAGAACAGCTCCGACGGAATTAAAGATGTGATTGAAAATGAGGAGGATGATGCCCCTGCTGGTCATTTAAGATACGCAAAGCCTCGGCAAGGGTAAGAAGGACGCAAAAGTAAGACATCACGTGCGATACGAAGCATTGTCAGTGATGGGTACTGTAAGCCGGGTGTTAAATCAAAGTCATACTCTACCGGAATCATTTCTGAAACCAACAAAAGGCAATTGGTTATCATATAACAAACTCGAAGCCAAATGGAATCGAAGAATGCAGAAATGAAACAGGTTCATGGGATGAAAAGCAAAAAATTCGGGGTAGGAAGAAAAGGCAATACTAACAGCCATTGTAGTAAATGCGAAATGAATGGTTGGTAATAACGGTACAACAAGCCAAATGAAGTGCTGATAATACTGTTGTTTTGAATATTTCAACAAATTAACAGGAAAAAGGAGCATGATTTTTTATAAAATCATGCTCCTTTTTCAGTGCCTTCAAACTAATAGAACTTATTTTATGGTAAGGCTCTGTTCATAAGACTATTGATTTATGACGCAATTAACAAAGACGTTGAAATGAATATGAAAACAGCTTTCTTCAATGGAGAACCTTTTTGCACAGCAAAAAAGTGTCTGAAACCTCGGTTTGAAACGATGAGTCCAAAATCTCACCAGAAAATGGTTCTATCTAACTATTGAAATCTCTCCATTTAAATATAAAAGTTATCCCTCTGTTAATCGAATGTATGATAAAAAACTACCGCCCTAAATGGGCGGCAGTCGACCTCATCTCATTCTTTTAAATGGAATTAATTATACTCTGTACCAGTGAAAGTACGAGGTGGAGTTAAAACAGCAGCTAATACTGGTGTGATAGTTAAGACGTAAGTGACACTATCAAAGCATCTTGTAAAGTTATCGTCGACATGTAAAACAGGGATTTCTGCGGAAACAAGAGGTATAGTAAGGCCAGGTGTTTGATAAATTACAGTACCCGCTGTTGGTAATTCTGTATTATTATCAATTCTCCGAATTCTTACAACTCCACTAGTTGCAAGAGCAGCTAATACTGTTATTAGACCTTTTAATTCAATGGCACTGTCTTCTTGAACATTAATAAATGTAATTGCTGCAACAGGGGTTTCCGCAAGTGCTGCTAATAAATATCCGCAAGTCCAGCACCAAGAAATACATTAGGTCTTGCTACATCATACTGGAAGTCTACTACTGTTCTACCGTTATTCCCTCCATCACGGCACTTACATTTTTTTTGCTTGTGAATCTGACATTTTCCCTCTTTTTTATCTTTACGCATGCTACATTCACAGCTCCCATCGTGTTTTTTTTTCAAAATGACAGTTAGAGCAGATGATACGCTTTTTGGATGGGTTATTCCCAAATCCAGACCCATATTCATATGACATAATTTTATCTCCCTTTCATAATTTGAGTAGAGAAATTCTTTTCTCTCTAATCATATAGTAAGCAGGAGAGATTTTGACCAAGCATCTACCCATAGGGAATAGCACATTTATTCATTTAAGTCGTGTGATGTAAAGAGATTTAGAAATAAATTCATTTCGTACGTGCTTTGAAAACGTTGAATTACGAAAATCAAGCTTCAAGTTGCACTGAAACTACATATGTGACGCCGGCTCGTTCGTTGCATGACGCTAGCCACTTTGGTACACTATGCAGAAGTGCATTTCAGCTAGGATTTACTATCGCATGTAGATAAGATGCTATCGTATTTACATAATTTGGTCTTTGTAAGCGATGGGGTGCTCCCGAACGAAATATGGTACAAAACTTTAACAATATAAATGTTTTTCTAGGAAGACCATCTGTCCCCTCATACAGCAGGAGTTGTATGGGGGCTTGTATTTTATTGAGAATTTTCTGTTTAGATGAAATAAGGAGGAAGCAATGAACAATTATAAATTGACCATTCAATATGATGGCGGGCGCTATAAAGGCTGGCAGCGACTTGGTAATAGTGATGATACGATTCAAGGGAAAATAGAAAATGTATTAACGGAAATGGCAGGAGGAAAAATCGAGATCATCGGATGCAGCAGAACGGATGCCGGTGTTCATGCCCTTGCTCAAATCGCCAATTTTAAGATCGGTGAAAATCTGACTGAAGTTGAAATCATGAATTATTTGAATAGATATTTACCAAGAGATATCAGCATTGTCGAGGTTACGCTAGTCCCTGAACGTTTTCATGCCCGTTATAATGCTAAGGATAAAACCTATTTGTATAAAATTTGGAACGAGCCATATACAAATCCTTTCATGCGAAAGTACAGTATGCATGTAGAGAAAAAGCTGGATATCACTAGAATGAAAAAAGGATGTCAATATTTTGTAGGTGAACATGACTTCACTGCTTTTTCAAATGCAAAATCCAAGAAAAAATCCATGGTACGTGAAATATATTCCATTGATATAGAAGAAAATGCCGGTTTCATCGAAATTACAGTACGAGGCGATGGATTTCTTTATAATATGGTTAGAAAGATTGTCGGGACGTTGATAGAAGTTGGATTGGGTGAAATAGATGCTGAAAATATACCAAGTATTATTGAGTCAAAAGAAAGACTCCAAACGGGCCGTATGGCGGAGGCAGCTGGGTTATACTTGGTAAAGGTTGATTTTTAGACCGGTTATTGATGCATGTGTTAATGCATGTAATGTGTACAGGCAGTAGAAAAAGGGAAGTAATAGGGAAGAATGGTAAAGCGGAAAGTACGAAAGAAGGAGAGATTTTCATGAGATTAGCAGGAAAGAAAATAATCAGTCTTGTGCACCATGATTTTGAAGATTTAGAACTCTGGTATCCGATTTTACGTTTAAAAGAAGAAGGGGCGATAGTTCATCTCGCCGGAGAAAAGGCGAATGAAACATACATTGGAAAATATGGTGTACCAGCCATATCTGATTATGAGTATGGCAGTATCAAAGCTGAAGAATATGATGCCATTCTTGTACCAGGCGGTTGGGCACCCGACAAAATTCGCCGGTTTCCTGAAGTGATATCACTTATCCAAAGCATGGAAGAAAATAAAAAACCCATTGGGCAAATTTGTCACGCTGGTTGGGTGTTGATATCCGCGAAAATTTTACAGGGGAAGAATGTAACGAGTACACCTGGCATTAAAGATGATATGGAAAACGCAGGGGCAACTTGGATGGATGAGCCCGTCGTCGTAGATGGAAACCTTGTGTCAAGCAGACGTCCGCCTGATCTGCCGGATTATTTAAGAGAATTGATAAACGTGATTGAAAAGGGTTAAATCCATAGTACGGTGAAAAAGTGGTTTTTCCTTCTGGAAAAACCACTTTTTCTATCCATACCCGAATTTATTTTTTAATGCTGATTATGAAATGCTAAAGATCATACCCTTGATTGATCCTTAATCAAATCAATATACAAATTACCTTTTGTCCCTACGACAGCATACGAGATATCAAAAACAGCAAGGTTTCTTTTTTTGAGCTCAGCCATCAGCCATTCGTCATTGTAGGTTTCTTTGGATAAGTTATCATATAAGATCTTCCCGTCATAGACCAGTTCAATCGGTACAGAACCTGCTGGGGGCAGTATTGGTAAATCCTGCTTGGCGGCATTTTGGTATTGTTCTTTTTTTAATACAGAGAGTGAACCATTTATCTCTAAAATGGCACATTCAACTTCATCTATGTTGAAAATATCTTTTCCCCGCAAAGCCTGTTTAAGAGAATCCAGAGAATACCCCATCCGTTCCATTGACTCTTCGAGAATTCTTCCTTTTTGAATTAAAGTAGCAGGTTCTCCAGCAATCCATTTCCCGAAACGCGGATTTCGAACCGCTAGAAGATTGAGCATGAAAACGACGGTACCCATAATAATGATTGCAATGATAAAATACAGGAATTTAATTTTAATATTGAATGCTAGATTTCCTGCAATTGTCCCCATCGTAATGGAAGCGATATAAAGGTGATAGGTCCTCTGGGCAATCGTCTGTTTACCGAGGAGTTGGACAAATATCCATAATAAAATAAAAGAGGTAAAGGTTCGAAAGATGATTTCAACAGATTCCGACATGGTGATTTCTCCCTTACAAAACTCCCGACAGTTCATTTGTGATAGTATGTTCTTGTATCTTGCCGTTTATTCTGTAAAGGAAAATGACAAGGTAACCGTCTTTGTTAAGGGAACCAGTATTACAATTGGTATATTTAATTTAACGGTTACGATAAACAACTTTCTTATAAAACAGGCATTCATATAAGTGTAATATCAGGAAGCAAGCCGCTCATTACTTGCTTCTTTTTTATTTGGTTTGATGAATCCATGGATATGATTACTTAGTATCGATTAAGAAATTTCTTCGAATAATAGTATCAAAATACATTTGCACGGGGGTATGTTTTGAGAAATATTCAGGAAATTTTCATTGACGATTTAAAAAGCATTTATAAAAATTTGTTTGTTTGTATCGTAATAGTCTTTCTCATGTTCATCCCTTCCATTTATGCTTGGTTTAATATTGTCGCATCATGGGACCCGTATGCAAACACGGAAGGAATTCTTGTCGGTGTTGCCAATAATGATAAAGGAGCGGAGTTAAATGGCGAAGACGTGAACATAGGAAAGGAAGTCCTAGAGGGATTAAAGGAGAATAAGGATCTGGGCTGGAGGTTCACTTCGGAAAAAGAGGCGATAGCAAAGGTGGAAAAGGGTGATTTTTATGCATCCATCATCATTCCGGAGAACTTTTCCGAACATATTGCGACGATCATGACCGATGACCCTAAGAAGGCGGAGATTGATTACTATGTTAATGAAAAAATCAATTCCATTGCTCCTAAAATTACGGCAGCGGGTGCGAACAGCATAGTGGACAATGTGAGCAAAACCTTTATCAAATCAGCCAGTGGGAGCATCCTTGCAATCTTTAATGAACTGGGAATCACCTTGCAAAACGAGTTGCCGACGATTCAAAAAATGAAGAATATGGTTTATTTATTAGAGGCTGAACTGCCTGAGCTTGAACAAAATATCAAAACCGTTCAAACACATGTCAAACAGGCTGAAGATATCATTAAGAGGGTCAATGATGGCCTGAATTCGATAGAAGGAATAACGTCACAGAAGGACAAATTGGTATCGGACGTTTCTAGTTATGTAGATTCAACAAGGCAGGCATTCGAAGGAATCAGTCCCCTTTTGAAAAAGGATATTGCGAACATCAGGAGCGATAATGAATCCGTTTTAGTGCTGGCGAACCGGTTATCGGGTCAGGATTTAACTGGCAATGATCAGCTAGTGGAACAAGGGATAGCGAGGATAAATAAAGAGCTGTACCTTTTGGACAGTATGTATAATTTATTGGTTAGAGTCAATCAGTTTAATGAGAATAACGTGCTTCAGCCAGAAATAAAGCTGGTTGATGAACTAAGGGATAATGCTTCGAACCAACTTCAAGCGCTGAATGACCGAGCCTTTGGCAATCTTATCGAACTTGGCAGGAACCATGATCAAGTCTTGGCAAGATTCCAGGAGAGCTATTCAAAGGAAACGGGGCCAAAATTCACTGAAATCTGGACTGAAACAGAAGCAATATTGAATAATGTCCAGCTTACGATGGAGGAGGGAACCAAGGTTCTTCCTGAGGTGAGGACGCTGTTGAATGAGACCAATCGAACATTGGAAACACGTACAGGGGATATCGATAAGTTACAGAATAAGTTTCCGGAAATCGAAATGAAAATAAAAGCTTTAGCTTCTAAAATGAGGGAAATTGATAAGTCTTATAATATGGAAGAAGTGATTGATTTCCTAAGGAATGATATTGAACAAGAAAGTGAATTTTTTTCAGAACCAGTGCTGCTCAATAAACACAGTCTCTTTCCGATTCCGAACTATGGATCCGCCATGTCTCCTTTCTTTACGGCACTTTCCCTTTGGGTCGGCGGTACAATATTGATTTCCATGCTTAGCGTTGGTGTTTCTCAAAAAGTCTACAGCCCGTATCAAATTTATATCGGGCGGTATCTTATATTTTTCATCATTGGGGTAATGCAGGCTCTTAGTGTTTCCATTGGGAATATCGTCCTTATCGGTGTTTATGTAGCTGATAAATTTGAGTACATCCTGTTTTCCGTTCTGATAAGTACGGTATTTACACTCATTGTCTACACCTTCGTTTCCGTTCTTGGAAATGTTGGAAAAGGGATAAGCGTCGTCTTGATGGTCCTTCAAATATCTAGTTCAGGAGGCACCTTCCCCATTCAAGTCACACCGCCCTTTTTTCAACATATTAACCCTTTCTTGCCATTCACCTATGCTGTGGGTTTACTTCGTGAATCTGTTGGGGGAATAACCTGGAGTGTAGCTGGCAAGGACATTTTTATCTTGATTCTCTTTTTGCTAATCACGTTCATCTTAGGTGTCATTTTGAAAAAGCCTCTGCATGCAAGGACACAAAAGATGAAGGATAAATTGTATGGAAGCAGGATTTTTTAAGGTAATCGAAAGAGTACTGGTGAACGCGGTTAACTTAAGTTCAAAATTATGGATATAATCAGCCTGAACCCTTAAAAGGGGCTCAGGTTTTTTTATTTGCTGAATGGTATCTATAGATATGTATTTTTATGTAGGTTTGGAATATTTATCAATACATGGACAGTTGAATAGAAAGATACCGATAAATTTAGAATTTTTGCATTTTTATAGTTGACAAAAACCATTGGATTAATCATTATTAAGAAATAATGTTTAGTAAATCGATGCGATATAAAAGTGGGGTGACTTTATGTATTTAACAATAGATGGCATTGAAAAAAGTTTTAAGAATGAAAAGAAAGAAAGCATAAAGGTGCTCGATAAGATAAACATAGAGGTCGAGAAAGGAAGCTTCGTTTCGATCGTCGGACCCTCAGGTTGTGGTAAATCCACGCTCCTTTATCTGATTGCCGGCCTTGATAAAGCAGATGCGGGTGAAATACGTGTAGCTGGGAAAAAAGTGGTGAAGCCAGGTCCGGAACGGGTTGTCGTGTTTCAGGAGGCGGGGTTATTTCCTTGGCTGACAGTACTTGAAAATGTTACATACGGATTGAAGTTAAAGAAAATGCCCAAAGAAGAGGCAAAAGCCAAGGCATTGGACATTTTAAAGATGGTTCACCTCAGCAGATATGTTGACTCCTATCCTCATCAACTCTCAGGAGGAATGAAACAGAGGGTAGCCATCGCAAGAGCGTTGGTGATGGAACCGGATATCCTGTTGATGGATGAGCCATTCTCCGCACTTGATGAGCAAACGAGGATGGTTTTGCATAAAGAGCTGCTCGAAATCTGGAGAAAAACTAAAGTGACGATCTTTTTCGTTACCCATAATATTCGTGAGGCCGTTCAGCTTTCCGAAAAAATTATCGTCTTTGCTACCCGTCCCGGGAAAATCAAAGAGACGATTTCCGTCCCTTCCATGAAAGATGGAGTTATGCCGGATAGTGTAACTTTGCATACAGAACAAAGGGTTCTATCGATTTTGCAGGAGGAAATTGAAAAAGTGCTGAAGGAGGAAATGGGGAATGATTACAGCTTTAAGACGAATCATATTCATCGCGATGATAGCGGGGATATGGGAAGTCACATCTAGACTTTCCAGTCTTCCGGATTTCATGTTTCCGAGCCTGTCTCAGGTTTTGGAAACTCTCTTTAAGGGACTGATGAGCGGGCAAATAACCGAAGCCATCGGAAAAAGCCTTGGCCGTATACTGATCGGTTTTATGATTGCCATTATAGTAGGTCTGATATTAGGATATTTCATTTGGCGCTTTAAATTGGTTGAAGACACTTTAGGATTCGTCGTGACGGCATTGCAGTCCATCCCGAGTATCGTGTGGTTCCCTTTGGCGATCATTTGGTTTGGATTGAATGATTTTTCGATCCTCTTCATCGTCACCATCGGCGCAACTTGGACGATGACGGTTAATGCAACCAGTGGCTTCCGGAATGTACCCCAGTTGTATCAGCGGGTTGCCAAAACATATGGATCGACCGGGTTTCATTTTCTTCGTACCGTGATTTTACCAGCATCCGTCCCGCAAATAATATCCGGTCTCCGAATTGCATGGGCCTTTTCCTGGCGTGCATTGATGGCAGGTGAATTACTTGGCGGGGGAGGCGGTCTTGGCCAATTGCTGGAAATGGGCAGATCACTGGGACAAATGGATTTGGTCATCTCGGTGATGATCATCATCGCAATCATCGGAACAATCGTGGATAATGTCGTCTTCTCCCGTCTTGAACGTAATGTTCAACTGAAATGGGGAGTGAAGTAACGGTAGTTTAATAAAATACTAGTTAAAAAGGAGAGAAAAATATGCTAAAAAAATCATTCTTTGCCCTTATTCTGTCTGTTTTGTTAATCGGAATAGTAAGCGGATGCACTCAATCCAGCAGTAATGATGAAGAAGGGGAAGGGTCCGGGGGGAAATCCGTGAAAATTGGTTATTTTCCTAACCTAACCCACAGTGCAACGATCATTGCACTTGAAAAAGGCTTTTTCGAAGAAGAGTTCGGTAAAGATGTCAAGATTGAAACCAAAACAGTGGCCAATGGCGGATTATTCATGGAAGCAATGGCCACAAACGCCATTGATGTCGGAACGGTCGGGCCTGGTCCATTGCTTAACTTTTACGTGAAAAACCCTGAATACCACCTGATCTCCGGGGCTGTTAATGGAGGTGCCGTACTTGTGGCTAGCGAAGGCAGCAAGGTCACGGATTTAAAAGATTTGGCCGGTAAAAAGGTAGCGATTCCCGTCATTGGAAGCACACAGGATGTCATGCTTAGGAAGGCCCTTCAAGATGTAGATTTAAAACCGACTACAAATGGGGGCACAGTTGAACTGTATGCGGCAGCACCTGCTGACACAACCGCCCTTTTTGTTCAAAAGTCTGTCGATGCAGCAGCGACCCAGGAACCATGGGGGTATGTATTGGAAAACCAGGCAAAAGGTAAGCTGGTGCTTGACTGGGATCAATTTGCATGGGGAAAAGATTCACCTAACACGGTAGTGGCTGCAAGCCAGAAGTTCTTGGATAAAAAGGGGCTCGCTGCTTCCTATTTGAAAGCGCATGAAAAAGCGGTGAAGTTCATACAGGAAAACCCTGAAGAAAGCCAAGAACTGGTTATTAAGCATTTGAAGGAACTGACTGGAAAAGAATTAAGCAAAGAAGAAGTGGCTTCAGCATTTTCACGCCTTGAAGTGACAACAGAAGTTAATGAGCAAGTCATTCAAGAAATGGCCGACATAAGCAAAGAAGCCGGTTATATCCCTAGCAGTGATATAAAAGGCATGATCGATTTATCAATTCTTGAAGAAGTGTCCAAATAACAAGCAAGCGCCTCAGCCATCCTGGCTTTGGCGCTTTTTTTAAAAGGTCGGATTTATCCATTTTAATTAAGCGGGAAATAATCCTGATATAAACACCTCAGGTCATGAACGCCCTGTTATGGGCAGACTTGATCCAATGCTTGGATAACATGATCAACCTCCTCCCAGGAATGGATGGTAGCGCCTGAAGCCAGTGAATGTCCTCCACCATTGAATTGACGGGCGACCGATGCGATGGGAATATTCCGTGAACGTATCCTGACACGGATTTCAGAAGGGTATTCGATGAAGAAAGCCCAGATTTTATTGTCCCTGACACTTGATAGCGTATTGACTAAATTCGAAGCTTCGAGTCGATCCACACCATACATATTTAAAAGCTCGTCCGTAATAATGAAGTAAGCTACCCCTTTATCAGTTACCTTGAAGCTCATGAGAATGTCTTTTTGAAGTCGGGAAGCGTTTTTCGCCTTAACATTAAGGCTGTTATGGATTCTTTCTGGCTGAATATTATAGGTTCTTAAGTGCGAAACCATATTTAATGTCCTGGGAGTGGTATTCCCATTCGTGAAATTCCCTGTATCACTAAGTATTCCTGCATAAAAAGATTTAGCCGCTTCTTTATTCATGATGAAGCCTTCTGGAAATTCCAAGAATAAATCAACAAGCATTTCACTTGCAGAGCTATAAGAAGGGTCGACCCAAGAAATATCACCGAATTGTTCGTATTCGGGGTGGTGGTCAATTTTGATCAGCATGTCTCCATGATCATATCGGGAATCACTGATCCGTGAAATGTTGGCAGTATCACAAACAATCACTAAGGCATCTTTGTATTTGTTATCGGAAATGACATCCATATCACCTATGAATAGAAGCTTATCCACTTCCTCGCCTACCGCATAGACTTCTTTAGAAGGGCAGGAGTGCTTCAATAGCTTCTTTAAACCGAGTTGTGATCCCAATGCATCCGGGTCCGGATTTACATGACGATGAATGATGATTGTGTGGTATTTCTTGATCGCTTCGATTATTTCCATTTTTTTATTGTCCATAGCGCAATCCCCTTTTTAACCTTTCCTTGTCTGCCGAGTGACAATTGATAATATGTAAAATTCATATATTGACAGTTATACCTATTCAATCATCACATGCCAAACGAATAAAGGCAATTCCGATTACTTTGGATGGGGGGAGTCCTGGAAGTATACGGGAAGTATGCGAAAGAGTATTCCGGGAAATGTAATAAAACACTCAAACAAAATTATTGCAAAATTCAAAAAATGCAACTATACTTAATTTACCAAACCGATGACAACAAGTTACCTTGTTGCATGGCCGGCTTGACATAAAAAACTGGAATCCATAAAAATTGACTTGGTTCACTTGATCTTCCTTTGCAGGAAGACGGTTCGTGGATAAGGGTCAGTGAAACATTCAATGTAATGACATTGTTGGTTTTGCTGGCTCTTTTTTGTGTATCCATGACAGTTTGAAAGGGGTGATGATATGAATGGAGCTTTGGAGGGAGTCAGGATTATCGATGTATCCCGTGTTTTGGCGGGGCCGTTTTGTTCAATGATTCTCGGCGATTTGGGTGCCGATGTCATTAAAATCGAGCATCATGAGTCAGGTGATGAAACGAGAGGGTGGGGGCCGCCATTTGCCGAAGGAGAAAGCGCTTACTATTTATGTGCCAATCGAAATAAGCAAAGCATGACCTTGAATTTAAAATCTGAGGAAGGAAAAGAGATTTTCCGGAAGTTGGTGGCTTCAGGGGATATAGTGATTCAAAATTTCAAGACAGGCACATTGGGAAAACTGGGGTTGGGTTATGAGGATTTAAAGGAAATCAACCCCAAACTGATCATGGCCTCGATTACAGGATTTGGTTTAACCGGTCCTTATAAAGATTTGCCAGGCTATGATTATATCATTCAAGCGATGAGTGGTTTGATGAGCATCACCGGAGAGAAAGATGGGAGTCCTGTGAAGGTCGGAGTGGCCATAGCTGACATATTGACTGGCTTGTATACATGCATTGGCATTTTATCCGCTTTACATCATAGGGATAAATTGGGGGAAGGACAGGAAATTGATATTTCATTAATGGATTGTCAGGTTTCTTCATTGGTGAATGTCGCCAGCAACTATTTATTCAGTGGCTTGACCCCTGAAAGAATGGGGAACCAACATCCAAATATCGTTCCATACCAGACGTTCGGGACAAGCGATGGAGAGCTTGTCGTGGCTGTAGGAAATGATGATCAGTTCAGGAGATTTTCAACCGTTATAGGCAGACCTGATTTAGCGGAACAGGAACAGTTTAAACATAATGAAAAACGTTTGCAAAACAAGGAAGAATTAATACCGATAATAGAGGATTCGTTGAGAGGTAAGACAAAGAAGGAATGGAAAAGGCTGTTTGATGATGCAGGGATACCGAATGGTCCGATTAATGATATAGCAGAGATGTTCGAGGATCCGCAAATCATCGCAAGAGGCATGTTGGTGAGCATGGAACATCCCACAATCGAAGATCTTAAAGTGACGGGATCGCCCCTGAACCTTTCAAAAACACCGGTTACCATGAGAAAGCATCCACCTCTCTATGGCGAGCATACCGATTCCATTTTGGCTGAAATAGGATATAGTCCAGATCAAATAAGCAAATTCAAGGAAAATAAAATTATTTAGGAGGAATTTTAATGATGAATTTCGAATTAACAGAAGAGCAGCAAAGTGTGAAGAAATTGGTAAGGAAATTTGTGGATAAGGAAATTATTCCATATATTCAAGAGTGGGATAGGCAAGGTCAATTCCAGCCGCATATTTTAAAAAGGTTAGCTGAATTGCAGTTGATGGGCGTGTGTATACCCGAAGAGTATGGCGGGGTCGGAATGGATTATAATACCCTAGCCATCGTTTGTGAAGAGCTGGAGCGAGGAGATACGGCTTACCGAACTGCAGTTTCTGTACATACAGGGTTGAATAGCATGACCCTGCTTCAATGGGGGACGGAAGAACAAAAACAGAAATATTTAGTACCCCAGGCAAAAGGAATCAAGATTGGTGCTTTTGGGCTGACTGAACCGAATGCAGGGTCTGATGTAGCGGCAATGAAATCAACGGCAAAACGTGTTGGGGACCATTATATCTTGAACGGGTCAAAAACATGGATTTCGCTCTGTGACTATGCGGATCATTTCCTCATTTTCGCCAAGACGGATCATGATGCCGGTTCAAGGGGAATCACTGCCTTTATCGTGGAACGGACTTTCGAGGGAGTGGAGTCGAAAGCCATTAAAGGAAAATTAGGAATTCGTGCAGGGAATACAGGCGAGATCTTTTTAACGGATGTAAAAGTTCCGGTGGAGAATAGGCTTGGTGAAGAAGGTGAGGGCTTTAAAATCTCCATGTCGGCATTGGACAGCGGCCGGTTTACAGTTGCCGCAGGTGCTGTAGGGTTAATAGAAGCAAGCCTGGAAGCAAGCTTGAAGTATTGCCATGAACGAAGCACATTCGGAAAAGAGATTGGCAGGCATCAGCTCGTTCAACAGATGATTGCCAAGATGACAGCAAATTTAGAGATTTCCAGATTGCTGGTCTTTAAAGCGGGCACCTTGAAAAATCAAGGAAAAAGGAATACGAAGGAAACATCACTTGCCAAGTGGATATCATGTAATGCTGCTAATGAAGCGGCCAATGATGCCGTTCAAATTCATGGTGCCTATGGCTACTCGGATGAATATCCAGTCGAACGTTTTCTGCGGAATTCAAAAGCTCCGGTCATTTACGAAGGAACCCGTGAGATTCATACTGTAATGCAGGGTGAATACGCACTTGGCTACAGACAAGATAAAGAGCTTCGCAAGCAATTGCCTGCATGGCCCTTCGAGCAAGTTTCCGTACATTAACTATAGATAGAGGAGATCAGATGATGAACACATACTTTATTGCAGGGCATGCAAAACTTCCACAAGGGATGGCAGCGAGAAATATATATGATTCGATCACGATCACGGTGGAGCTTGACTTTAAATATGGAGTAATAGTCGAGGCTTCCTGTACGCTTGCTACAGAGCATGGCAGGGAATTCATCCGTCAACTGCTGCGCGGTTATTGCCTGAAAGATGGTATCGAAGAATTGATTGATCGTGTGCAAATGCATTATCGTGGGAAGGCTGGTCAAGCCATTCAAGCAGGGCTGAAGGATGTGTATGCACAGTTCGAATTGGTCTCCGTTAAATAAGTAACCTGAAGGGTCCTACCGTATGTAAGAGGGTAGGATCCTTTTATTATAGGTACAGGTTCTAAACAGGATTATGCTAGATTTGGAATAACCGTTGCAGGTAAGGAGAGACATTTAGATGGTTATAACTGTACGTGATAATTATAAAACACAAAAACTCGTCATTATACGACGAGTTTTGTGTATTTAAAATGTTAAGGTAAAGCTTAATGACCAGTGAAAAATATTGATTGTGCATTAAAACGGATTCGAGAAGCTAGAAGCACCATTTCCGTTTATTGCGAAAGTTATTGCAGCAGAGCCACCTGCAGTTGTTGGAGGAGCACCGGTTTCTGCTTGTGCGCCTTTGTCTGCTGCATGTAGATCTCCTTTTCCAGCAAGAGCCCCTTTGCGTTCCGGAAGTTGATCGTTTCCAGCAAGAACCCCTATGAGTATTCCTGCTTGTGCGCCTTTGCGTGCGGCAAGTGGAACTGCTCGTGCGCCTTTGAGTGCCACGAGTGGACCGATTCCTGCCCATGCAACGTTTAGTGCTGCAAGAAGAGCACCCTTTATTGTTATTTGTACGTGAATGTCTGCCTATTGGATGTGGGTCATTAAACATGAAATCGCTTAACCCCATGGAATTGGCTCTATCCACCGCATTTTGTATGTCACGAATGATGTCTGACATATATAATCCCCCTTTCTATACATTAAACTATGTTGCTTGTACGTGATGTGCTAAAGATAATCCCCAATCTTTTTAAAAATAGTGTTCTTAGGGTGACACCCTTCGCTTTTTTTCCATAATTTAATAGGAAAGTGAAGGGAAGGGTTATATGAATTCTGACAAGAAGGTGCCTGTGTACCAGCTTTATATACCACCAGTTCATTTAATGGAACTTCGCAGAGATATATGGTGCAATGATCCTTTACCTGCAAAGTTAACGATCAACAAAAAAAAACTTGATATTGATATTGTTTACCGTGGCTCACATATCCGAAGTTTTCGGAAAAAATCCTATAATGTAGTCTTTTATAAGCCTAATACTTTCAAGCATGCCAAGGAAGTCCATTTAAATGCCGAATATAAAGATAAATCTTTACTAAGAAATAAATTATCTTTAGATTTTTTTGCAGATATAGGGACTTTATCACCGAAAGCCCAGTTCATTTTCCTAAATCTAAACGGAAAGGACGAGGGAATATATCTGGAATTGGAATCGGTGGATGAATATTATTTGAAGAAAAGGGGGCTCCCCAAGGGGGCAATTTTCTATGCAGTGGATGGTGATGCCAATTTCTCATTGATGAGCGATTTGGATAAAGGAATCAAAAAATCATTGGAGATGGGCTATCAAAAAAAGTGCGGGACAGAAAAGGAGGAATTATATTTACAAGAGCTGATCCTCCAAATCAATACAATTTCAAGAGTGGATTTTGAAAAGGAAATCGTAAAATATGTCGATGTGGAAAAGTACCTGCGCTGGCTGGCCGGTGTCATATTCACGCAAAACTATGATGGGTTCGTTCATAACTATGCTTTGTATCGAAATGGAGATACCGGTCTATTTGAAATGATTCCATGGGATTATGATGCGACATGGGGCAGGGATGTTAACGGGAAAGTGATGGAAGAGGATTATGTGGGAATCGGGGGGTTCAATACATTGACTGCTAGGATCCTTGATGTAAGGGGATTTCGTGTCAGGTACCAAGAACTTCTTAAGGAGATTTTGAACAATCATTATAACGTGGCCTATATGAAACCTATCATTCAGGAAATGCATGATCAATTAAGACCTTATGTATCAAAAGATCCATATATCAAGGGGAATATTGAGAAATTTGATGATGAGCCCGAATTCATCCTGAAATTCATTGAGGCCCGTGCGAAGTATATAAATAGCCACCTGTATAAATTGGATTAATAAATCCTTTCGTTAGAGATGGAACAATGAAAAATATGGTGGCAGGAATGCTGAATAAAAAGCATTCCTGCTTTTTTCTGCACGATTCCATTTGCTTTTCTATCCTATTACAGCTATGTTTGATAGAAAGGTATAATCTAATGTAATGAAGGATGGGAATGGATTGACTAATCATAGCCGCAAACCGGCATATATATATACATTTACATGCACCCCTGACGAACGCTCATTATCTAAAATGGAGATGCGTTCTTTCTTTGGCTTTGAGACTTCAGGGGATATTTTGAAAAGTGATATAGCCATTGAACCGAGCAGGAGCCCTTTTATAAAAGGGCGGGTCGATATCATGTTTGAAGGGGAAAGCATATCCGAAATCGTTGAGCAAGTTAAGGATATTCATTTGCCTGATTCGACGTTCAAAGTATTATTCGTGAAAATTAATGATTTGAATAAAGAAGAAAAAATAGATTATGATGGACAGCGTGAAATTGAACGGGAGATTGGCTGGCACATTCAGGGAAATGCCGATGTACGTAATCCAGATCAGGTCTTTGGAATCGTGACGCTTGGCGGTCGTTGGTATTTTGGGAAGTATGTCAAACCTGAAGCGGTTTGGTTAAAACATATGAAGAAGCCCCGTGAATATTCAACTGCGCTTAGCACGAGAGTGGCGAGGGCCATTGCCAACATTGCCGTTCCACATCCGGATGGGGTGAAGGCAATTGATCCATGCTGCGGAATTGGAACGGTATTGGTGGAAGCCCTTTCGATGGGGATCAATATTGATGGCCGGGATATCAACCCGCTTGTTACCGACGGTTCAAGGGAGAATATTGCCTATTTCGGACTCGAAGGTGATGTAACTACAGGTCCGATTTCGGAGGTCACCAGTAAATATGATGTAGCGATTATCGATATGCCTTATAATCTATATACACATGCGACGCCGGAGGATCAGCTATCAATCCTTAAACACGCAAGGGGCTTTGCTGATAAGGTCGTCGTCGTAACGATCGATACGATGGATCATATGATTGAAGAAGCTGGATTTGAGATTGCTGATCGCTGTGTTGCCAGGAAAGGCATTTTTTCCAGAGAGATTGTCGAGTGCGTGTAAGTATCTTCAGCAAGAAAAGGCTGGAATTCCAGTGTCAATTAGACAAATAAAAAGGGCTTTGCTGCCATCTGGCTTCGATATTCAACCGATGCCAGATCGCGGACAAGTCCCCTTTACAATTAAGTTTCAAAATTTACTAGATTCCGGGTGTAGATGAACTTTCAGGGATTTTTTCATAGTCTGATGGATTAAGATTATGAACAGATCCATCTGTTACACCATTGATAATACCCATTAGCCCCGTTTCAACCGTTTTTACGAGCTGGCCATTCTTTTTTTGCCCAAAGTTTTGTGTTTGACCACTAACTTCAAATAGAACCGTCCCACTTCCGTTTAAAGCAAACGTCCCTAAAGCAGTCCCTGGCAGGTCAATAGATTGATCATATAATGAAATATTTGTAAAAACTGAATTCCCTTTTGCTTGCAGTGCATTATACGCAGTAAGTGTTAACTGACGAGAGAAATCATATTTGAAATTATCTGCATACTCTGCATATTTAGCACCTTCTGGAGTGCTTGGGTTAGGAACGAATTTTCCTGATATTGACATAGTTGCACGCTCATCAGTTCCTTCGATATATGGGAATCCCTGATGATGAAGATCGATAAAAACATCCACTTTCCCGAATTTCGATTTTAACCCTTTATATGTGTCACGTAACGTTTGCGCTTCGGGGGTAATAAACCAGCCTGGCTTTTCAGATGCCCCCGGGAAGTCTTGAGGTTTTGGTACATAATTTAGGTCTGGATTGAAGTCACGATTAACATCAAATCCCGGTTTGGTAGCATAGTCGTCTCCTGATCTGGGAGTAGTGTAATAGTTCCAAGTAGGTGTTGCATTAGAAAGTTGGGGGAATTTACCTACAACTTCAGACCATTTCATCTCATTTCCACGACGATCAAGCTCTGAGCCGTCTACGTTCATCATTGGAATGGCAACAATTGTTAGTTCATCAAGCACTTTCTTTACCTCAGGCGAGTTACTTTGACCAAGGTTTTTAAGAATGTTCAATAACGCGACAGTTCCTGTTTTTTCATTTCCATGAATTTCACTTTGAATAAGAACGACTTTGTCACCATGACCGACAGTCACTTTTTGAATGGAACGACCCTGATTCGTTTTTCCGGCCACTTCTACATTGACTATCCCTGCACTCGCTTGCTCAAGTTGATTTAATTCTTTTACAAGTTCGTCATAATTTAGGAATGCTTCGGTAGAAAGATTCGTTCCGCCTGTCGGATTTGGTCCTCTTTCTGCTAAGCTGACATTTGGGCCAAGTAATGTTGCGGCTACTACTGTTGAACTTAAAACCTTTAAAAATTTTCTTTTCACATCAAATCCCCTATTCTGAAAATATTTAATATTCAGATAATAAATTCTTCTAATAAATTCTTCACTTTCTAATCGATTTCCTGTTAGATTCATTAAAACACCCAAAAGGTCCTATGTATTTCAGATTCAATTATTTTGTGCATTTTTCCATAAAAAAAGTCCCTGCTAAGTGGGGACCTTTTTTGATGTCATTTAGCTTGATAATGAACTACATTTTCAACGAGTTGTTTCGTGACCTTCCCCTGATATTCCAAATAATCCAAATGGCCGATGATTTCTGACATGACGAGCGGGAATTCTGCTATATACTTTTGTTTGTAAAACTCCTTTGCCAGTTCATTTCCTGTAGAAATTCCGGATCCTATCAAGGCCAGGATCTTTTGTGATTTCCTCTCTATGCTGTTGAGTCTTTTTTCAATCAGATGACCGGGTTGTTCAATCACGTTACCATGACCAGGAAAGAGGAGATTCACCTGTAATGCTGAACATCGTTTTAATGAGTCGATATGATCTACAAGAGTCAGCATTCTATTACCGTTTTCATCAGGTTCGATCAAGGCATTGCTTGAGATATGTTCAATCAATAAATCACCGGCAAGAAGCCGTTTCCCTTCTCGGTCAAGAAAAGCAATTTGATCCGGGGCATGCCCGGGAAATTCGATCACCTCAAAATTCAGCCAGTGTTTTTCCATGATTGCGATGATGTCACCATTCAGTTTTTGATCTTTATTATTATTGACCGCGTTGAATAGGTAAGCCACTTGTTTATCTCCAAGTTCACCACAGCCCATCTCAAGGTATAGCTGTTTATAAAATTCAATTCTCATACTTAAGAAGTCAGGGTCCCTTTTTAAACGGGGAATGGATTTAGAATGGGCATAAACGGGAATCGGATGGAGTTCGGTAATCCGGTTGACCAAACCAACATGGTCTCCATGGTGATGGGTTAACAAAATTTCCGTGATGTCCCCAACTGTAAATCCATTTTCATTTAATGTTTGCTGCAGTGCATTCCAGCAAACGTCATCATTCATACCTGCATCAACTAATGTTAAGGATTCATCCTGTTTAACTAAATAAAAGTTTATACTTTTTAAAGATAAAGCGCTTGGAGCTATAATTGGATAAATTTTATATGTTGTATTCGTTTTCATGAACGTCCCATATCCTCCTAAATCGAGATAAACTTCATCTGGAAAATTGCGATATTACTAATGACCGAATAGATGTAAAGGGTTATTATTCTATGATTGGTTAAATGAACTGAAACTGTCAAGCGGAAGCTTCCAGGCAATCAAGAAAATATAATAGTAAGATTGATTGGAAATGGATGGTCTATTTATCTAGTTTATTTTAAAATTGAATAAACAAGCTAGTCATTTAGCCAATATTCTTTAAATTTAATTATTGTGTAATGAAAACTGAATGTGTTAAATGGAAAGAAATGGTATAGGAGGTTATGGTTTGAAGCCAAAAATTTATATTACAAGGAAATTGCCAGAACAAATCATCGAGGGTCTTAGTCGGAATTATGATGTCAGGATGTGGGATCAAGAGGATATACCGGTCCCTAGAGAAGTCCTTGTAGAAGAAATGAAAGAAGTCGAGGGGCTGCTTTGCTTATTGACGGAACAAATCGATGAGTCACTGATTGAACAGGCACCCAATCTGAAAATCATCGCGAATATGGCAGTGGGCCATAATAATATTGACGTTCAAAGTGCAACAAAACGGGGCATCATGGTAACGAACACACCGGGGGTTTTAACGGAAACGACAGCTGATTTAACCTTCGGCTTACTGCTTGCAACGGCAAGGAGGATGATGGAGGCAGAAGATTATTTAAGGAATGGAAAGTGGGAAACATGGTCGCCGATGCAGCTGACAGGACAAGATGTACACGGTGCAACGCTGGGTATCATCGGGTTAGGCAGAATTGGGGAAGCCCTTGCAAAAAGAGCTAAGGGATTTGATATGAACTTAGTTTATTTTAATCGAAGCCGTAAATATGAACAGGAAAAAGAGTTAGGAATCGAATATCAGCCCCTTGAAAAATTGCTCCAAATCTCGGATTTCGTTTGTGTCATGCTGCCGCTCACAGCGGAAACGGCTTATATGATTGGCAAGGAGCAGCTGGAATTGATGAAAGGGACGGCTGTGCTCATTAATACCGCAAGAGGCGGAATTATCGATGAAAAAGCGTTGTACCAGGCGCTGGAAAATCGAGAGATTTGGGCGGCTGGATTGGATGTATTCGAAGAAGAGCCCGTCCCTCTGGACCACCCGCTGCTAACATTGCCCAATGTGGTTACTTTACCGCATATCGGGAGTGCTAGCATTGCCACAAGAATGAAAATGGCAACTCTTGCTGTACAAAACTTGGTGGACGGATTATCTGGGGATACTCCCCGTAATTTAGTATTGTTGAATAAATCAAAATGACGCTAAAATGGGATTCGGAATGGTTTCATCCCGAACAAAGATTTTAAAACAAGAATAGATTATCCTTCATGTTTTTTTACTATAATCTTTATTGGATTGAAGAAATTTGCGACACTCCTGCCGAATAACTGGCTTGCCGAGACCCCACAGGCGCATGTGGCAAGGAGGCTTGGCAGACAGTCGGCGGAAAGGGAGCGGATTTCTGAAATCACCGGCAACCTTTTTTAAATAAAAAAACTGCAGGCAAGCTCTCTTCACTTCAAGTTTGTCTACAATCTGAAATGACCCCAAAAATGGGGTCATTTTTTATGGGGAATGTTGGACCTTTAATAGTTTTTCTTTGGTTCGTAGTATTCTCAAATGATATTTCCTGAAATATGATTTGTCCTTTTTAGAAGATTTCGGAGTTTTGATGCACCTGTGCTTACCTGAGTGCCGAAAGGAAGAATCCCATTCAAGTGGAGCATACTTATCGTAAATTGTTGCGATCTTTTGTAAAATAAAGAAAGTCGAGTTTATTAGGAAGAACAATTAGTTGAAAGGGATAGGGTTAATAATGATTGAAATGAAGGAAACGATATCATCAGGCAACGAAATGACTAAATCCAAAAGGCTGTTGATGGCTCTTATGCTAGGGTCTTTTGCAGCGATTGGACCACTGTCACTTGATATGTATTTACCAGGTCTCCCCACACTGGCAGAGGATCTGAAAAGCAGTACGTCATTAGCGCAGCTAAGCTTGACTGCCTGCTTGTTAGGATTGGCTTTGGGCCAAATTTATTTAGGGCCTCTAAGTGATGCAAAAGGAAGGCGTTCACCGTTAATCATATCTTTATCCATTTATTGCATTTCATCTCTGTTATGCGCTTTTGCCCCAACCATTGAATTGCTTTTATTATTACGTTTTATCCAAGGTATTGCGGGAGCGGGAGGCATTGTCATTTCAAGGGCCATAGTTCGTGACCTTTTTTCAGGAACGGATTTGACCAAGTTCTTCTCCATGTTAATGCTGGTGAATGGGGCGGCACCGATATTGGCTCCGGTTTTTGGCGGTCAACTTTTGCAGTTCACTTCTTGGCGGGGAGTTTTCATTGTCATTTCAGTATTAAGTATCATTATGGTTGCGGCTGCATTTTTTGGGATAAAGGAAACTTTATCGTCCAATCACAGGAGTGCTGGCGGGGTAAATGATACAATTAGGACTTTTGGGAACTTATTGAAGGATCGTGTGTTTATGGGCTATGCTTTTGCACAAGGATTCATAAGTGCCGCAATGTTTGCTTATATTTCCGGATCGCCTTTTGTTCTCCAGAACATTTATGGGGTTTCCCCACAGACCTTCAGCCTGATTTTTGCAATAAACGGGGTTGGGATCATCATCGCTTCACAAGTTGCCGGGAAGCTGGCAGGCAGGGTTAAAGAAGAAAGATTGCTTCAAATGGGGTTATGCCTAGCTTTGTTTGGGGGAATATTACTTCTTGCCTCAGTCCTTCTTGAAATGGGCTTGGCCGGAATCTTGGCCGCTTTATTCCTCTCCGTCTCCAGCGTCGGTATTGTCGGTACAACGAGTTTTTCTTTAGCGATGCAAAATCAGAAAAAAACAGCAGGCAGTGCTTCGGCTTTAATTGGCTTGCTTCCCTTCATATTAGGATCGCTAATGGCTCCCCTGGTGGGGTTAGGTTCAGGTGAGTCGCCCTTGCCGATGGGAATTGTGATGGTAAGTTGTCATGTCATCGCCATGTGCGCTTATTTACTCCTTGCCCGTCGCGGGTTAAGGCGAGTTGCTTAAAAAGGAAAAGCTGAAATCCTGATGTGGATTTCAGCTTTTCCTTTTTGGATCATAATAGTGATTCTGCTCCATCGATATAAACTTCCGTGCCCGTAACATGGGAGGACATGTCTGATGCTAGGAACAATACGAGATCACCAGCTTGTTCGGCAGTCCCCGCTTTCCTCGCCAGGGGCTGGGAACCTTCGGGATATTCAATGGGAATCCTGATTTTTTTAAGGTTTTCTTCTTCCGGGAATGTATTATCGTCAATGTTCGTATCGATGGAACCGGGACAAATGGTATTTACCCTGATTTTATATCTTGCCAATTCGAGTGCGGCCATTTTACCGAAAGCGACTTGACCGGCTTTGGATGAACTATAAGCGGAAAAACCAAAATTCTTGAAATATCGGTTTCCGTTGATGGAGCTGTTGATCACGATGCTGCCACCCGTTTCCTTCATGTAAGGAATGGCGTATTTGATGGTGAGAAAGGTGCCTTTGAGGTTGATGGTATGTGTCTTATCCCAATCTTCTGGCTTTATGTCTTCTATAGGGGCAATCACTCCGTTGATGCCTGCGTTTGCAAATACAAAATCAATTTTCCCAAAATGTTCATGGGCTGTTTTGTAGGCAAGTTCAACTTGCTCAGCCTTGGAAACATCCGTTTTAATGATTAAAGCCTCTCGACCAAGGTTCTCGACTTCTTCCTTCACTTTTTCGGCATTTTCGACTGTACGGTCAAAAAAGATGATGTTCGCGCCGTTTTCAGCTAGTTTAAGTGCGGCACCCCGGCCAATTCCTGATCCCCCACCGGTAATGATGGCAACTTTGTTTTTCATTAATTCTGTCATACACTTCACACGCTCCTTTTAAGTTTTCTTTCCCATTTTGGGAGTATGTAGAAACATCATGGCAGTTGTAATATAGAAAAATTATAAACGAATATTGCCTAAAAAATCCAATTTAAGCAATTGCGAGTGTTCAATATACTTTGTTTTTCAGTGAAATGTCTGTATATTGAGGACATGATAAAGTTAGCTTGAAAGGGGATAGGATGTTGATAAGATTAGGAGTAATAGGTACAAATTGGATCACGGAACGATTTTTGGAGGCTGCAAAGCATGTAGAGGGTTTATCGTTAACCGCCGTGTATTCACGTACAGAGGAGAAAGCGAAGGAATTTGCCAATAAATACGAAGTACATACGACTTTTACGAATTTAGAAGCAATGGCCAGCAGCGATGAAATCGACGCTGTGTATATAGCAAGCCCTAACTCTCATCATTGCAGGCAAGCCGTGTTATTTTTGCAAAATAAAAAACATGTATTATGTGAAAAACCAATGGCCTCGAATGCGGCTGAAGTAAGGGAAATGATTGAGGCTGCAAAACAAAATGATGTGCTATTGATGGAAGCGATGAAATCGACCATCATGCCGAATTTCGAAAGTATAAAGGGCAATCTGGATAAAATCGGGAATATACGGCGTTTCTCGGGAAGCTTTTGCCAATACTCATCACGCTATGATTCATATAAACAAGGAACTGTGCTGAATGCATTCAATCCTGAATTCTCCAGTGGCTCTTTAATGGATCTAGGCATTTACGTGCTCTATCCACTTGTTGTACTGTTCGGTAAACCGAAAAAGGTGCAGGCATCAGGAACGATGCTCGAATCAGGAGTTGATGGGCAAGGTACGATTCTGCTTACCTATGATGAAATGGAGGCAGTCGTCATGTTTTCCAAAATTACTGAGTCCAATTTGCCATCGGAAATTCAAGGTGAACATGGAAGCATAATCATTCAGAAAATTTCAGGACCGCAAGCGGTGGATATTCAGTATCGGGATGGAACCACTGAAAATATTTCCGTTAAACAGGATATGCCTACCATGTATTATGAAGCGAAGGAATTTTTTGATTTGATACAGCAGGGGAAAATGGAATCCGATATAAATACATATTCGAATTCACTGTTGACTATGGAAATCATGGATGAAGCAAGAAGGCAAATCGGCATCGTCTTTCCTTCAGACCGCGGACAAGGCCAATCATGAAGGGGAAAAATGGATGTTACTGATAACCCTTAATTGGGTAGAACTAGTACAGGGATAATTTAATTGTTGGGGGAATGGAAATGAAGTGCAAAATAAATCGCCATGCAGCAAAGGTCTTACAAAAGATGCTCAGCACTGAAGAAGCCGAAGGGAAAATGATTCGTGTATATATCACCCATATGCATGGCGATCATGCCCATTATGACATGAAGCTTGATACACCGGCAGAATATGATGAAATCGTCAAAACAGATAAAGATATCGATATTTTACTTGATTCACGTGAAGAATTTCTGGATGGTGTCTGGATTAAATATTTTTATGTTCCTGAAGAAGGCTTTGAGATCACGAATCCTTCTAAAGAACCGCATGGACATCATCACCACTAATAGTAAAGGGGGAGGATTGGCATGAATCAAAAATACGAAAAGATCTTTCAACCATATATATTTCCATCAGGGGTAGAAGTGAAAAACCGTATCATGATGGCTCCTATGACCACTTATTCTTCGGATGACCAAGGCGTTGTAACCGATGATGAACTGGCCTATTACGCTGAGCGCTCGGCTGGTGTGGGTGCGGTGGTCACGGCATGTGCCTATGTATCTGCTGGGGGCAAGGGATTCCCAGGCCAATTAGGTGCAGATGACGATTTCTTTATCCCATCCTTGAGAAAACTAGCTGAAACGATTCAGTCCAATGGGTCAAAAGCGATCCTGCAAATATATCATGGAGGCCGTCAAAGTCCGCCGGAATTATTGCCTGATAACCAACCTGTTTCTGCAAGTGCGATTGCTTCCAGCGAAGAAGCACCTGTACCGCGGGAAATGAGTGAAGATGAAATACAAGACGTTATTAAGGCATTTGGCGAAGAAACAAGAAGGGCCATCGAAGCAGGTTTCGATGGTGTGGAAATCCATGGTGCCAATACTTACTTGCTTCAACAATTCTTCTCGCCACACTCGAACCGCCGTACAGATAAATGGGGTGGAACATTGGGAAAACGATTGATTTTCCCGCTTACCATTGTGAATGAAGTCGAGAGAACGGTTGCCGAGCATGCAGAAAAGCCGTTTATAATTGGCTACCGCCTTTCTCCTGAAGAAGGCAGCAATCCTGGAATCACTTTAGATGATACGATTCAATTCGTTGATAGATTAGCGAATCAAAACCTGGATTATCTACATATATCGGTAGGTCACTTCTGGAATGGCTCATTCCGTGAGAGTGATAGGACAAAGTCGCGTATCGTTAAAATTTACGATAAAGTAGGTAATCGTATCCCGGTGGTCGGTGTAGGTTCACTGCATACACCCGATGAAGTTGCAGAAGCCATGGAAACGGGGGTCCCTTTTATCGCCCTTGGCCGTGAACTTCTTATGGAACCGCATTGGATTGAAAAAATCAGGTCTGGAAAAGAAGCGGAAATACGGACTACCCTCTCAAAAAAAGATCAGCATGAACTGGTCATTCCAGATCCGCTTTGGGAAAAGTTGATCAGGATAAAAGGCTGGCTCCCGGTTGTGGAATGATTGCTAACATCTTTAATATGTGTAACCCGTCCCCATAAGGTGGACGGGTTTTTGTATGTTCATATGCTACTAAGTATCAATCATCTTTTGCTAGAAAAAGAGAAATTGATTCAGCGGAATTCTGGATTTAATCATTCCGTGATAGTAAATACTATCTATAAGGCTTATGTTTTACGTGAACTAAAAAAAATATTTGTACCAATGAATAAAATATATTATTATCAATTTAATAAGCAGGTATGAAAAGGGAGGGTTTTTAATGAAATTTCCACACGATTTTTTATTCGGAGCAGCTTCTGCTTCTTTTCAAATAGAAGGAGCATGGGATGAAGATGGTAAAGGTATAACGAATTGGGATGTTTTTTCAAAGATTCCGGGGAAAACATTTGAAGGTACAAATGGGGATGTAGCGATAGACCATTATCATCGTTACAAAGAAGATATTAAATTAATGGCAGAGATGGGACTTGAATCATATCGCTTCTCCATTTCATGGGCCCGTATTTTGCCAACAGGTGATGGGGAAGTCAATGTAAAAGGCTTGGAATTTTATAATAATGTGATTAATGAATGCTTAAATTATGGGATTGTCCCATTTGTTACGCTGTATCATTGGGATTTGCCTTTGACGCTTGAACAAGATGGGGGATGGACGAATAAGCGAACAGCTGAAGCATTCGTCAAGTATGCGGAAATTTGTTTTCGCGCATTCGGAGATCGCGTCAAACATTGGATCACGTTTAATGAAACGGTTATGTTTTGCGGTTTAGGGTATTTAAAAGGAGCTCACCCGCCTGGAATCCAAAACGATGAAAATAAATACTTTCAAGCGACACATTATGTATTTTATGCACATGCCAAAGCGGTAGAGGTATACAAGGCACTGAATCATTACGGTGAAATTGGGATTACCCATGTATTCCTGCCAGCTTATAGTATTGATGACAAACATGAGAATGTATTAGCTGCTAGGCATGCCAATGAATATGAAACTTTTTGGTATTATGATCCAATTTTAAACGGTGAATATCCAGCTTATGTGGTTGAGCAATTAAAGGAGAGAGGCTGGACACCAAGTTGGACAGAAGAAGAACTGGATACGCTAAAAAGGAATGCGGGGAAAAATGATTTTATTGGACTCAATTACTACCAGCCCATTCGGGTGAAAAAATACCTGGAAGCCGTTTCAAACATGGAGCATTCAAGAGAAACATCTACTCTGGCTCCAGGGAACCCGTCTTTTGATGGCTTTTATCGGACCGTAAAAATGGAAGATAAAACCTATACAAAATGGGGCTGGGAAATCTCACCTCAAGGATTTTTAGATGGGCTGCATATGTTAAAAGAACGTTACGGCGATATTAAAATGTATGTTACAGAAAACGGACTTGGTGATGAGGATCCGATTATCGATGGTGAAATAGTTGATGTTCCCCGTATTAAATATATTGAGGAGCACTTAAAAGTGATTAAGCGGGCAATCAACGAAGGCATCCATTTAAAAGGATATTACGCATGGTCTGTCATTGATCTATTAAGTTGGTTAAACGGGTATAAGAAGCAATACGGATTTATTTACGTGGATCATCATGATCAGTTAAACCGGAAAAAGAAGCTGTCGTTTCATTGGTATAAACATATTATCGAGACGAGAGGAGAAGAGCTGTAAACTGAAAGTGTGTATTAGGGCAGAGCATGTTTTGAGCAATCTTTCTCAAAACATGCTTTTTCCATTGTCCACTGATCAAGTTTCCGGTATGGGGAATTAGACCAAAGTTCAAACCTCCTGATTCGTAGTCTGAATCTCCAGCTTCAAATTAACTAGACTGGAAAAATGGTCCCGGATTGTAATAATAATGTAAAAATATTCAAAAAGTTGTAAACAAATGTTAACGTTTCTAACAATGTACAGTTTTACGTTTTACTGTATAATGTTGAAGCGTGGTCGAGTCCATGTCAAATAACCTTACAAAAGGAGATTATATATGACGATTATTTCTTAGTTTTGAAAAGTCCCCCGCTTGGTTTGTCCCGTTGAAAAATGCCTACAATAATTAGATTATTTTCAAACAAGTAACTCCCTCTAAAATGAAAGAATGTCATTTTCATGATGATGCTAGATTCCAATCTTAAAAAACGACTAAGGATGTGAGTTTGAAAAAGATGATAAAAGATTCTAGATTTCAAGGATATAACATGAAGGGTTTTCAAAAAGACGTGACGGCAGGATTGGTCGTAGGGGTTGTAGCCATTCCTTTAGGGCTGGCTTTTGCAATTGCTTCAGGCGTCGAACCGATATACGGGTTATATACGACCATCATCGCAGGAATCCTCATATCGATTTTGGGTGGCTCCAAGTATCAAATTGGCGGGCCGACCGGGGCGTTCGTTCCTTTATTATTTGGAATCGTTATGCAATATGGGTATGAAAGCCTGCTTATTGCCGGGTTTTTAGCGGGGATAATGTTAGTCCTGATGGGTCTGCTTAAGTTAGGCAATTTGATGAAGTTCATTCCCCGTCCTGTCATCATTGGATTTACAACAGGCATTGCGATAATAATCTTTTCAGGGCAAATTGCCAACTTCTTTGGTATGAAAGTGGAAAAACATGAAGCGTTCATGGATAACATGAAGGAACTGGTGATTAAAGCAGACACGATCAATCTATATAGTGTGATTGTTGCGATTATATGTTTTGTCGTCATACTGCTGGCACCTAGGTTTGTGCCACGAGTGCCAGGACCGCTTCTGGGTCTGCTAATATCAACAATGGCAGCTTACCTTTTATTTCCCGATAAGGTGGCTACGATTGGTTCCACGTATGGAGCGATTCCGAGAGGTTTTCCGGAATTCCAAGCACCGGATCTTTCAGTGGAAGTCCTTATCACACTCCTTCCCGTTGCTTTTACAATTGCCTTGTTAGGCGGTGTCGAGTCATTGTTATCCGCTACCGTGGCGGATAACATGGGCGGTACCAAGCATGATAGTAACAAAGAGTTGGTTGGGCAAGGAATTGCGAACATCGCGACCCCATTCTTTGGCGGGATACCTGCAACAGGAGCAATCGCCAGGACCGCTACCAATATAAAAAGCGGGGCAGCCTCCCCGATGTCCGGAGTCATTCACGGAATTGTCGTTTTACTGGTTTTGCTGGTGCTTTCCCCATATGCAGCGCATATACCGTTGGCTAGCATGGCACCCATATTGATGTATGTTGCCTGGAATATGAGTGAAAGAAAGGAATTCGCTCATGTATTGAAAACGAAGACGGCGGATTCTGCGGTTTTGCTAGTCACCTTCCTCATCACTGTCTTCACTGATTTAATCATGGGAGTGGGAATCGGCTTATTGATTGCATTCATCACCTTCATTGCAAAAATGAGCCACACGTTAAAGGTTAGGGAAAGAAGTCATGAGATTACCGAGATTGTTCCAATTGATAATTCGGATTCAAAGATCAATGTGTATAACTTGGAAGGACCTCTTTTCTTTGGTTCGATAGACGTCCTGGAGTCATCGATATTGGCTAACTTGGATAATAAGACGAAAGTTTTGGTATTAAGCATGCGCCGGGTAACATATATGGACACTTCAGCAGAGGCAGCACTATTGGCGATCGTTAATCGCATTCGAAAATATAAGGGGAAATTGATCATTTCCGGAATTCAGCAGCAACCAAAGGAATTGTTACTCAGCACTGGGTTGTATCATAAAATAGAAAAACAGCACTTTTTTAAATCGAAGGAAGATGCCCTGTATTTTGCCAAGAACCAGCTGAAGGGCAATTCGGATAAAGTAGTCTAATAGTTTCATCTTGAAGTCACCTTTTTGGATAGATGTGTTATAGTATCGTTAACAGTAGATTTTTTAAAGAAGGTGACTATCTGGGTGAATGTATATCGGATTGGCCAGCTTGCTGAACTTGCGAATGTTTCGAGAAGAACCATTGACTATTACACACAATTAGGAATGCTGAACTATGAAAAAACTGGGTCAAGATATCGGTATTACACAGAAGATGCTTTAAATCGTCTTCAAATGATTAATCGGTATAAAGAACAGAATATGCCTTTGAATGAAATCAAGGAACGGTTACAAGTCTTGTCTGAAACCACTGTTGATTCTGAGCAAGTGCTCTTGATGGTGGACAAGCTATCTACAGACCTTAGAGGCCTGGAGAATGAATTGCTGGAATTAAAGCCTTTATTGGAACAGCTCGATGAACAGCAATTAACATATGCTGCACAGCAGCTTTCCGTTCGGGGCAGCTCTTTATTGAGTATCCTTGCCATGCTTGCCTAAGATTTTTGCCGAGTTCAACAAAAAAGACCTGATTGGGTCTTTTTTTGTTGAACGGGTCATTTGAAAACCATTATTTAAAATAACAATTCAAACTCCTGAGGATAACCGGAGCTTTATATACAATGGCATTCCTTTATTTCGGATGAACGGACTCCATAGATCTTTTTTCGATAAAGATGAAGGATATAAGGGAATGGAAAAAGAAGAACTTACATATCTACTACTATATGAAGAGGTGAGTGGGAATGATTGGATCAATAGTTACGACGGTAAAAGGACATCTTCAAGGTACTATGGAAAACGATATATGCGTTTGGCGTGGAGTCAGGTATGCGAAAGCGCCGATTGATGGGCTGCGTTTCCGTTCTCCGGAGCCAGTTGATAATTGGAGCGGTGTCATGGATGCAGTGGATTTTGGTCCCGTTCCCCCGCAGCCGATGGATCGTGCGGTAAGAACAGGAATGAGCGGAAATGAAAAAATGGATGAGGATTGCTTGTTCCTGAATATTTGGTCCCCTAGAGCTGATGATAATAAACGCCCGGTCATGGTGTGGATTCCAGGAGGAGCATATATAACGGGAGCTGGATCCCTTGATATGTACAATGGACACTTACTGGCTAAAAATGGAGATGTAGTCGTGGTAAGCATCAACTATAGGCTGGGGGCACTGGGATATCTGGATTTTACCGAGTTGGCAGGTGAAGGGGAAATATTTGAAAACAATTTAGGTTTACATGATCAAGTTGCGTCTCTGAAATGGGTTAAAGAAAATATAGAAGCGTTTGGCGGCGACCCTGATAATGTTACGATATTTGGTGAATCAGCTGGCGGTAATGCGGTGACGACTTTACTTACTGTACCTTCAGCGAGGGGGCTTTTTAAACAGGCCATTGCAGAAAGTCCTGCTCCGACATCTGTTTACGGAAAAGGATTTGCGCGCCAATTCAGTGAAAGGTTCCTTGAGATATTGGGCATTGGAAAGGGTGAAATCCACCGATTAAAAACACTACCAGTTCAAGAGATTGTCGCTGCCTCCCACCAACTCTTGCAGGAAAATTCACAGGAAATGCCGGGCTCACTAGCATTTGGACCAGTCGTAGATGGTGACTTCCTGCCCGATTATCCACTAGATTCGATTCGATCGGGAAGAGCAGGGGGAATACCCTTGCTTATAGGAACAAATAGGGACGAAGCGACATTATTCGATCAGATGGACCCCCCTTTAATCCCAACTAATACGGCGATGATTCATAAAATGTTCGAAAATACTGATCCGAAGGCGAAAGAGCGAATTACGAATGCTTATACAAACTACCCAGAAAAGGAAGCTGTACTAGGCATTGGCCGTGATGCGACATTCCATATTCCCTCGGTTTGGTATGCAGAGGCATACAGCCGCTTTGAAAAAACATGGATGTATCGTTTTGATTATAAAACGGCGGCCATGCGCATAAGTAAATTAGGGGCGACACATGGTATGGATATCCCTTTTGCTTTCCAGACCTTCGACTCGGCATTCGGGAAACGGATTGTTTCATATGGTTCAAGGTCAGCTGCCCTAAAGGTTTCCCATAGAATGCAGGGCCATTGGGTCAACTTTGCGAAATATGGAAACCCCAACCCCCCGGAAGGTGAAATTTGGCCGAAATATGATGAAACCAACCACTACACAATGATTTTTGATAAAAAGGATTATATTGAAAAAGATCCTGACAGAATGATAAGGTTGGCATGGGATGGGGTAGGGATTTACAAGTGAAAAAAAGTGGATTGGAAGGAAGCGGGGAGAACATGGATATCAATAATTTCATGTCAACGAAAGAGTATGCGAAAACGTTGGATCAGGAAGATCCATTAGTTTCTTACAGAGAGGAGTTCTATTTAAACCCCGGGATGATTTATATGGATGGCAACTCATTGGGACTTTTATCGAAGCGGGCTGAGAAAAGTTTAATGAAGTCATTGGAAGATTGGAAAAAGTATGGGATCGATGGCTGGACGGAGGGTGCAGAGCCCTGGTTTTACTTTTCTGAGAGATTGGGTGAATTGAGTGCCCCGTTGGTAGGAGCTTTAGAGGATGAAGTGATAATGGGAGGGTCGACTACGGCTAATCTGCATCAGCTTGCAGCCACTTTTTTTGAACCGAGAGCTGGCAGGAATAAGATTTTGGCGGATGAACTAACCTTCCCAAGTGATATCTATGCACTTCAAAGCCAGTTACGATTGCATGGGCTTGACCCTTCGGCACACTTGGTTCAGGTGAAAAGCCAAGATGGTAAATTCCTTGAAGAAGATGACATCATTGAAGAGATGAACGAGGAAATAGCGTTGATTGTCCTTCCGACGGTTTTATATCGAAGCGGTCAGATAATTGATATGGAAAGGTTAACGAAGGAAGCGCATGCGCGTGGAATCATGATAGGATTCGATGCCTGTCATTCTGTGGGTGCCATCCCGCATTTGTTTGATAATTGGGAAGTGGATTTCGCTTTTTGGTGTAATTATAAGCATTTGAATGGCGGACCAGGATGTGTAGCGGGGTTATATGTGAATCGGAAGCATTTCGCAAGGAAGCCTGGATTGGCTGGATGGTTTGGCTCGCGGAAAGATAAGCAGTTCGCTATGGAACATACCTTTACCCAGGCCAATTCGGCAGGTGCCTTTCAAATTGGAACTCCCCATATATTAAGCATGGCTCCCCTTTTAGGCTCGCTTGAAATGTTTGCGGAAGCGGGGATAGAACAAGTTCGGAAGAAATCCTTGAGGCTGACTCAATATCTTATGGATTTAATACAATCGGAATTAACGGGATATGGATTTGAAATTGGGAGCCCAAGGCATGAATCAAAAAGGGGCGGTCATATCATCCTTGAACATCCAGAAGCTGCGAGAATATGTAAAGCATTGAAACAAGAGGCCATCATTCCCGACTATCGTGAACCGAATATGATTCGTTTAGCACCTGTCGCTCTTTATACCTCTTTTCAGGAAGTCTATGAAACTGTACAGGTACTCAAGAAGATCATGGACGGCAGATTATATGAAAACTATGAAAATAAAAGGGGAATCATTGCCTAGAATGGGAGCAACATATGGAGAATAATAAGCTGCAACGTGAATTATCATCGAATCAAATCACTATGATAGCCATGGGGTGTGCAATTGGCACCGGGTTATTTTTGGGCAGCGGCCTTGCGATTTCAACGGCTGGTCCAAGTGTACTTATCAGCTATGCAATAGGTGCATTCATTGTCCTTCTGCTGATGGGATGTTTGGCGGAAATGACTGTAGCCTATCCAACATCGGGATCCTTTGGAACCATTGCGGAAAAATATATAAGTCCATTTGCGGGTTTTGTTGTGAGGTATTCCTATTGGATAGCGAATGTTCTTGCCATTGGTGTCGAAGTGAGTGCCATCGCTGTTTATATGAAATATTGGTTTCCGGATATACCTGGAAGCATTTGGATTTTTCTTTTTGCTGCACTGCTAATCTATGTAAATGCGACGAGTGTCAATACATTCGGCAATTTTGAGTATGTATTTTCAATGATTAAGATAAGCGCCATTGTCATATTCATTCTACTGGGGGCCTACGTGGTGATTGGCGCCGAACCTTCAAGCGGGATCGGTGTAGAGAACTATGCCAATGATGGAGGTTTTATGCCTTTCGGATTTTGGGGGCTCTGGGTCGCCATATTCATTTCGCTCTTCAGCTTTTTAGGAACTGAGCTGATTGCGGTGACGGCGGGGGAAGCAAAGGACCCGGATATAGCCGTACCTAAAGCTTTGAAGGCAACTGTCTTCAGGCTTGCCACTTTTTATGTACTGACTATCGGGATCATGTTAATGATTGTTCCCTGGCAAGCTGCCGGTATTGATAAGAGCCCATTTGTCAAGGTAATGGAAATCCTGAATGTCCCCGGGGCATCTGGGATAATGAATTTCATTATTTTAACCGCTGCTTTATCTGCAATGAATAGTCAATTATATGCCTCCACCAGAATGATATTTTCATTATCCGAGCAACATCAGGCTCCAGCCCTATTTCAAAAAGTGAGCAGGAAAGGTGTCCCGCTAAGGGCCCTTCTCATATCCACTTTAGGAATATTTCTTGCTGCAGGAGTAAAAGTCCTGCTTCCGGATACTTCATATGCATTCATGATGGGGATATCGATGTTCGGAGCCATTCTAACCTGGCTCATGGTGTTCATTTCCCATTTATATTTCAGGAAGAGGTGGGAGAAATCAGGGGGCCGCAAATTACCGGTTAAAATGTATGGATTTCCATATCTAACGATTCTTGGTGCATTTCTTTTGTTTGCATTGACGGTATCCACCTGGTTCACTGGCCCATTTAAAATCGTGCTCCAGTTCGGGGTTCCTTGGCTGATCTTTCTTTGCATCGTTTATTTATTGATGTCGAAATTCAAAAGAAAGTAAAGGGAAAGAGGGATGGTATGGATAAGGGTCCAAGAGATGAACATCGTTTGGAAGAAATTATGGTAACTGATTTTGAAAAAGATATGTCCTATGGGGACTATCTGCATTTAAATCAAATTTTATCAAGTCAGCATCGGCTTTCCGGCCATCACGATGAAATGCTGTTCATCATCATTCATCAAACAAGTGAATTATGGATGAAATTGATCATCCATGAATTGACTGCGGCAACTGATCATATTGTGGCAGGACATTTGGAGCCGTCCTTTAAGATGCTATCCAGAGTGGCCAGGGTCCAACAGCAACTAGTTCAATCCTGGAATGTGCTTTCGACCTTGACGCCATCCGATTATATGGAATTCCGGGAGAAACTAGGAAACTCTTCAGGGTTTCAATCATTTCAGAACAGGTTGATAGAATTTGCGATGGGTCAAAAGAATTCGCAAATATTGGCCGTTTTCCGTCATCGGCCTGAGCTTTATGAGTCGATGATGGCAGCCTTGAATAAACCTAGTATTTATGATGCGGCTATAGGGGCTTTGGCTGCAAGGGGGCTTCCCATTGATCAATCGGTATTGAACAGGGACTGGTCTGTCATTTATCAGGAAAATGCAAGTGTTGAAAGCGCGTGGCTGACCGTTTACCGTGATGTGCATAACTACTGGGATTTGTATGAGCTGGCCGAAAAACTCGTTGATATTGGAAGTCAACAACAATTCTGGAGATTCAATCATATGAGCACCGTAGAACGTATCATCGGCAATAAAAAGGGAACTGGCGGATCGTCCGGTGTAAGTTATCTGAAGAAAGTGGTCGAACAGCCATTTTTTCCTGAGCTATGGACATTAAGGACCAAACTGTAAAGAGGGGTGAACACATGAATCAATGGTTAGATATTTCTCAGCGCCTGAATGAAAATACGCCATATTGGCCAGGAGATACGCAATATTCATATCGGCTGAATTCATCAATGGCTGAAGGGTCTTCCGTCAATGTAGGGGAAATCCGGATGAGTACACATTTAGGAACTCATATTGATGCTCCCTATCATTTTGATGAGAATGGAAAAAAAATCATCGAACTCGATCTTGATTTATATATTGGCACTGCTACCGTAGTAAAGGTGGATGCAGCTGAAAGCATTGGCATTAAAGCTTTTGAAGGCATCGAATTGACAGGGGTCCGGCGGTTGTTGGTGGCAACAGGTCAATGGAAGGACCTTAGCCGTTTTCCGGAATGGATTCCACCGGTTGAACCAGATTTAGCTCCCTTCCTTGCAAATAAAGGGGTTAGGCTCCTTGGGCTTGATTTACCTTCAGTCGACTGTCTCGACAGCAAAGAATTGCCTGCCCACAATAAACTGTCAGGCTGCGGAATTCATATCCTCGAAGGGCTGGTCCTTGATGGACTGGAGCCTGGGCTGTACGATTTGGCTGCATTGCCGCTGGCATTGGAAGCAGGGGACGGGAGCCCGGTCAGGGCCGTGGTGAAAAAGAAAGGCTGATTAGGGGGATAATAGGATGGGCAAAATTGGGATTTACGGATCTTCCTTCGATCCGGTCACGAATGTGCATTTATGGACAGCATCCACCATTGCGCATCGTGCTAAGCTGGACAAGGTGATTTTTTTACCTTGCGCAAATGGCCGTATCGATAAACAGATGAAAACAAGCAATGAACACCGTTGGCAAATGCTCGAGCTGGCAATAGGGGGCAACCCGATATTCGAAGTCAGTGATTATGAAATTAATGAACGTGCCGGAACGAGTAAACAATATACTTGGTATACGATGGAATATTTTAAATCACGATTTCCAAAAGACGAAGTTTACTTCATAATGGGTGCAGATTTACTTGAAGATATTGATAATCAGGAGTTGCCGGTACACTTACGATGGAAATTCAGGGAAAAATTGATTGCCAATCATAAATTCATCGTCATGGCTCGGGATGGAATCGATATGCTGAAAATCATATCCAAAAGTCCATTGCTAAGGAATTATGATGATGGCAATACATTTCACCTTATTGATAAAGGCCTTTCCATGGAAATCAGTTCTACATATATAAGGGATGAATTCGCAATGGGCGGGGAACCAAGATATTTACTGCCTGATCAGTGTTATCAGTATATCGTGGAAAATAAGCTTTATCAAAAATCATCCAATTCATAATTGTTGGCAAGGTATTCAAAAGGGCTCGATCTCCCCGGTGGATCGAGCCCTTCTCTTTTAGGGGATTTTTCAACCTGCAAAGCGTGAATGAATTTAATTAAAGGGACATGCAATACCTAGTTGACAACTTGGTGAACTTTGTTTTATGGTAAGGATATACAAAAAATAAAATAATTGCTGATCAGAGAACTGAAGGCATACTATCTCCCGAAAAATAAATGAAGGGAAATAGAATGCCTTTTTTGCTGTAAAAAAAGGGGGAAGCTCATGAAAAAGTTGATGTTATTGACAAGTTTGATTTTAGCCTTCGGTGTACTTGCTGGATGCAACTCGGAAAAAACGAAAGGGGACGGAACATCGAAGTCAGTAGAGCTTTTGAATGTGTCATATGATCCGACAAGGGAATTGTACCAGGAATTCAATGAAGCGTTCGTGAAGCACTGGAAAGAAGAATCAGGTCAGGATGTAACGATTCAACAATCACATGGCGGATCTGGTAAACAGGGCAGGGCTGTCATTGACGGATTGGAGGCGGATGTCGTTACATTGGCATTGGCTTATGATATTGATGCCATTTATGAAGCTAGTAACCTATTAGCGAAGGATTGGCAAAAACGTTTACCGGAGAACTCGACACCATATACATCAACGATTGTGTTTTTGGTGAAAAAAGATAATCCTAAAGGCATTAAAGATTGGGATGATCTGACTAAAAAGGATGTATCCGTCATTACACCAAACCCAAAGACAAGCGGAGGGGCAAGGTGGAATTACCTGGCTGCCTGGGCTTATGCGGAGAAAAATTTCGATAATGACGAAACAAAAGTGAAGGATTTCATGAAAAAACTTTATCAGAATGTTGAAGTCCTGGATTCAGGGGCCCGCGGTGCAACGACCACTTTTGTGGAAAGGGGAATCGGTGACGTACTGATTGCTTGGGAGAATGAAGCCTATTTAACACTGGAAGAATTCGGTGATGACAAATATGAAATCGTCAACCCTTCAATCAGTATATTAGCAGAGCCACCGGTAGCTGTTATCGATGAAGTGGTCGAGAAAAAAGGAACAAAGGAAGTGGCCGAAGCCTACCTGGAATATCTGTATACGGATGCCGGTCAGGAAATTGCTGCGAAAAACTTCTATCGTCCAAGGGATGAGAAGGTTCTCGCTGAATATGGAGACCAATTTGCCAATATCGATATGGTGACTGTTGATGATACATTTGGCGGTTGGGAAAGTGCCCAGGAAACACATTTTAATGATGGTGGCACATTTGACGAGATTTACCAACAGCAATAAGCATGAAGGAGAAGGTGTGGCTTTAACATCTTCTCCTTCATAAATCAGAAAAAGGGTTGAGGCGAAGCGATGAATATAGTGACTGAAGGTAAACAGACGAAAAAGAGGACCATACCCGGTTTTGGATTGACGATGGGTTTTACGCTACTGTATCTCACCATCATCGTTTTGATCCCGTTATCGATGGTTTTTCTAAACACATTTTCAATGGGGTTCCAGGATTTTTGGGCGACCATAACTGAACCGAGGGTTCTCGCTTCTTATAAATTGAGTTTCTTGACAGCGTTAACTGCGGCCATTGTTAACGCAGTTTTTGGTGTATTGATTGCCTGGGTGCTTACTCGTTATGAGTTTCCCGGCAAAAAGATCATCGATGGACTGGTTGATTTGCCTTTTGCCCTCCCGACTGCCGTTGCAGGGATTACGTTGACCACCTTGTATTCACCGAACGGATGGATCGGGCAATTTTTCAGCTTTAAAGTCGCTTTCACTCCCGCAGGGATCATCATCGCCCTTATATTTATCGGTCTGCCATTCGTGGTGCGGATGGTTCAACCGGTGCTTGAAAATATCGAAAAAGGGATGGAAGAAGCATCTGCCTCTTTAGGGGCGAATCGAATGCAGACATTCATTAAAATCATCTTCCCGGAATTGATCCCAGCGATATTGACGGGTTTTGCCCTTTCTTTTGCGAGGGCACTTGGAGAGTATGGATCCGTTGTCTTCATTGCCGGAAATATGCCATTTAAAACGGAAATTTCCCCGCTGATCATCATGACAAAGCTTGAACAGTATGATTATGAAGGTGCAACAGCTGTTGCAGCCGTCATGCTCATTATTACATTTATAATTTTGTTCACCATCAATATCTTACAATGGTGGACCGGCAAAAGATATTCAGGGAAGTAGGGGGGATATGATGGAACATGATAATTCAGTGGTTGCAAAAGCGAATCACCCAGTCATTATTACGAGAAACGCAACTAAAGAGCCTAAGTCCATACAGTGGATCCTCATTTCCATTGTATTGCTATTTCTCACTTTGTTTTTAGTAATCCCATTAATCGCAATCTTTGTAAAAGCCTTTGAAAAAGGTGCCGAAGCTTATTTTGCGGCCATCGCCCATCCTGATGCCGTGGCTGCGATTAAGTTAACATTGATCGTTGTCCTCATCACCTTGCCGCTCAATGCCATATTTGGAGTGGTTGCCGCTTGGACCATAACAAAATATGATTTCAAGGGAAAAAACTTCTTAATAACATTGATAGATTTGCCTTTTTCCGTATCACCGGTCATTGCCGGGTTGATTTTTGTCCTTCTGTTCGGCTTACATGGAACACTTGGTCCACTGCTGCAATCACTTGACATTAAAGTGATCTTTTCAATACCAGGGATTGTCATTGCCTCCATTTTCATTACCTTCCCATTCATTGCACGCGAATTGATCCCGCTCATGCAAAGTCAGGGGACATCTGAAGAAGAGGCATCACTCACGCTGGGTGCGGGAGGGTTCAAGACATTTTGGTATGTGACGCTTCCCAATATAAAATGGGGACTTCTATATGGAATCATCCTTTGCAATGCCAGAATAATTGGGGAGTTTGGAGCTGTATCGGTCGTATCGGGACATATACGGGGCATGACCAATACGATGCCGCTTCATATTGAAATCTTGTACAATGAATATCAATTTTCGGCCGCTTTTGCGGTTGCATCCCTGATGTCCATCTTTGCAATCATAACGTTGATCATTAAAAGCTTCATAGAGTGGAAAACGGACTTTAAATCAACCAAAGCGAGATAGGAGGAATGAAATGAGTATCATCATTGAAAATGTTACAAAATATTACGGGTCCTATCAAGCACTCCGGAACATCGATCTGGAAATAAAGAGCGGTGAACTCGTAGCCCTGCTTGGCCCTTCCGGATCGGGAAAAACGTCATTACTGCGTATCATCGCAGGCCTTGAACAGGCTGAGAACGGAAAAATCCTTTTTAATGAAGAGAATTACACGCATAAGCATGTAAAAGATCGAAATGTGGGTTTCGTCTTTCAGCATTATGCCCTTTTTCGTAATATGACCATTTTTGATAATATCGCCTATGGATTAAAGGTCCGCCCAAGAAAAACAAGGCCCAGTAAAGAAGTTATCGAACAAAAGGTTACCGAATTGCTTCAACTCGTCAAGCTGGAAGGATATAAAGATCGTTATCCATCGCAATTATCAGGCGGCCAGCGCCAGCGTGTCGCATTGGCAAGGGCACTGGCGGTTGAACCGAATATCCTCTTGCTTGATGAACCATTCGGGGCATTGGATGCCAAGGTTCGCAAAGAACTTCGGCGTTGGCTAAGAAGGCTTCACGACGAATTCAATGTAACGAGCGTGTTCGTGACACATGATCAGGAAGAGGCGATGGATGTTGCTGATCGGGTCGTAATCATGAATGAAGGGAAAATTGAACAAATTGGAACCCCGGAAGAAGTATATGATCACCCTGAAAATCCCTTTGTTTATGATTTTCTAGGCAGTGTCAATCTATTCAAGGGCAACGTGCATAAAGGGAAATTGGTTACTGGCAATGTAGAAATGAATGCCCCGGGCAGTGAAGATGGAGCGGGCACCGGTTATGTAAGGGCCCATAACTTTATCATAGAAAGAGAAACAGCGGAAAAGGATTCGATCGCATCCATAATTGACCACATCCATACTATTGGCCCCATCGTCCGGATAGAAGTCATTCGTCAGGATACAAACGAACCGCTGGAAATCGAACTGACGAAGGAACAATATATGAATCTGGAAATAAGCAAAGGGGAAAGGGTATTCGTCCGACCGAAAGAATTGAAAGTTTTTGTCGACTTTATGGCTGGAATTTAAGAGTGGGTCGAATATTGTCGGAAAAACCGCTGAAAGCGGTTTTTTTTAATAGGCTGTCAGTAAACCTTCCTCTAAGATTGGTAAATGAGCTGAAATCTGTTCCAAAAGGGCTACCGTGCATTCACAGGTGGTATGTTTTTGCCTGCCAATAGTCCATGGTCCCTTGGTGCTAAACACTAGATAGAAAGTCTTGCATCAAAATGTGAAGGTGATTATGTAAGATATTGGATGTTTTATCACGTGAAAAAGTCGAATCTTTATGTTTAATGTTAAAATTGAAATATAATTGTAATATTGTTATCACGTATTTGACAAAATCTGATGATATACTACGACTTAGATGAAAACATAGTAGAGTTTAAGAAATGTATTTAATATTATCTCAACCTTAGAAGATTACATAAAGAGTAAAAAAAATAGAGAAGAGTTCCCAGCAATTTATTTTGACTAATCATTTTTCATAGAGAAAAAGAAGTGGGTCGATGGAAATGCAAGGGGAGGAAAGCAGGGGAAATGAGTTTGAAGAAAAAACTTATCGTATTGAACACGACAATTATGCTTGGATTAGGAAGCGCTTTTGCCATACCGTCTGTAAAAGCTGAATCTATCACGGATATTCAATCGCAACGTACAGGAATACAATCAGATATTTCAGAGGCAGAACAAGTTATTCAGCAATTGAAAAAAGAACAATCGAAAATGAATGCCCAAATTGCCCAGATCGAATCGGCAATGAAGGAAAATGATCAAAAAATCAAAGATACTAAACAAGAAATTAAAGACACCGAAAAAGACATAGAATCTTTAAAGAAAGAAATTAAAGCGTTGGAAGAAAGAATCGCAAAACGCGAGGAAGTCTTGAAAGAGCGCGCACTTTCTTTCCAAGAGAGCGGCGGGGACGTTGAGTACCTGGAAGTTGTTTTAGGTTCTAAAAGCTTTGGTGAATTCGTTAATCGTGTTGGGGCGGTAGCCACTATCGTGGAAGCTGACCAACAGATTCTTAGCGAGCAGGAAGCGGATAAAGCTGACTTAGAGAAAAAACAAGCGACCGTTGAGAAGAAATTGCAAAGCCTTAAGGATATGGAAGTAGAGCTTAAAGGCATGCAATCGCAAATTGAAGATCAAAAAGCTGAAACTGTCAATATGAAGGCTAAGATCGAAAAGAAAGAATCTGAAACAGAGGCGCTTAAACAATCTTTAGAGAATAAAGATGCTGGTCTAGAAGCACAAATAGCTTCCATTCGTGAAAATATCAAAAAAGAGGAAGAACGTAAAGCATCGGAAAAAGCAGATCTTGACCGTGCTGCTGAAGAAGTGAATTCTTCAAATGCTTCCAGTGAAGAATCATCAAGTTCTTCCAGTGAAGGATCATCAAGTTCTTCTAGCGAAGAATCATCAAGTTCGTCTAAAGGAGAGGCTTCGGCAAAAAGTTCGTCTAAAGCTGAATCATCTTCAAATTCATCTAAAAACAGTTCTGCAGCTAAACCTGCAGCAAGTAAAACTGAAACATCAAGTAAGCCAAGCAGTGCAAATACAGGCTCTGCCATTACAGCAGGTTATAAATATATCGGTAACTCCACGTATAAATTTGGTGGCGGAAGAACGGCATCCGATATCGCTAACGGTCTTTTCGATTGTTCAGGATTCGTTGCATGGGCTTATAAACAAGCTGGTGTGAACCTTCCAGCCAGTACGGATGCATTGAAAGGTGCAGGACGTCAAGTATCTAGCAGTCAAAAACAACCTGGAGATTTAGTATTCTTCAATACCTATAAAACTGATGGGCATGTCGGTATTTATGTCGGCGGCGGCAAATTTATCGGTTCCCAAAGTTCAACAGGTGTTGCAATTGCCAATATGGATAGCGGATATTGGGCAAGTAAGTTCAACGGCCGTGTCGTTCGTGTAAACTAATAGTTCAATAATAAGCAGGGGAGAAAATGCCCCTGCTTATTTTTTTGAAAAAAATCAAAAAAAAATGAAACTTATTTTGAATTTCAACGTAAATACTATAAGATAAAACAAGGATAGGTGATGTGGACTTTCAGTTAATCTGGGAAAAGATATAATGAAACAACATTCCATACTATTAAACGGAGGCAAAAAAACATGATGAAAAAATTTATGGCTGCATTACTTACAATTACACTAGCATTCTCGCCAGTCGGCACGTATGTATTCCAGGATCATACGGAGTCAGTCGATGCAAGGGGTTACAAGTCCGGAAAAAGAAGCTTTAACAGCAACAACAATAATAATTCGAATTTCCAAAATAAAGAAACGAAGAAATCCGATGCCACTACTGCCAATAAAGCCAAGAGTGGAAACACATTCGCAAAAGGCGGCTTAATGAAAGGACTTATGCTAGGAGGATTGGCAGGTTTACTTTTTGGTAGCCTATTTGCCAATATGGGAATGCTTGGTTCTATACTTGGTCTATTAATCAACGTGATGGCGGTTGTGGTATTAATCGTTGTAATCCGTAAAATATTCACATATTTCAAAGATAAGAAGAAGAAAGAAGATCCAAACCCATGGAGAGGCTAAAGATTTCCGAACAAGATATCATCAATGCGGTTTGTGTTTACATTGCCCGTAAAAAGCAGGTACAACCTAATGATGTGGAAGTGGAGTTAATGTATGATGATGATTATGGCTTTTCGGCGGAAGCGTTTGTCGATGGCCGGAAACAAGTGTTAATCACCATCAACTTGATAGAAGCGCTTCGTTTATGGCTGGATGAATATATGAATAAAGATCCATACTCAGGTATTGAACTTGTTTTGGATGATGATGAAGGTATAGTGGCTTTGGTAAGTGAAAGTAATAGATAAGTAAAAAAGGATGCCGTAACGGCATTCTTTTTTTATTTAAAAAGTTACAAGTCGTTCGGAAGAAGGAAAAGGATAAAAGAAAAATAGAAAAATAGCAAAGCAAATTAAGCAAAATCCTCGATTACAATTTCAAACTTAGAAAGATTAAGGACGAAATATATTTTCCATTTGTTGTAAAAAATGGACCGTGGAAGTAGGATGGATATATGTTCAAGCCAAAGGAGGAGAAAAAGTGAAAGGGTATATAGAAGATATCACTTTTTTAAATGAAAAGGCCATAAAGTTCGGCAATGAAAAAGTGGAAGGGATACTTGTGCCATCTTTAGGAAGCAATCTGCTTTCATTGAAATACAAGCATAAGGATATTGAGTTGCTGCGAACTCCGGATAGTGTAGAGGAGTATAAAAAAGCTTCCATTTTATATGGAATGCCAATCCTGTTTCCTCCTAATCGAATTGAAGATGGTCAATTTACATATAAGGGGACTTCGTATAAGTTCCCAATCAATGAAATGGAAAAATACAATCATATTCATGGTTTTTTGCATGACATGCCGTGGCAAGTCCGCAAAAAGGAAGTAAACGGGAAAGAAATCGTGATTAATACTGAATTCTCAAGCAGTGATTTTGATCTAAAAGGTAGCTTTCCACAAGATATCACTGTGAATATGTCTTTATCTTTAAGGGCTGAAACATTGGAAATACAATTGGAAATCGCCAACAAGGGCATTGAACCTTTTCCGTGGGGAGCAGGTTATCATACTGTATTCAATTTTCCATTTGGAGCAGTGAGTAAATGGGAGGATTGCAGAATATCCCTTCCCGTCAATAAACATTGGGAGTTGAATGAAAGATCATTGCCCACAGGTGTAATTCATGAAACGGCCAATACATTGGAAATCCAAAACGGTATTAGCTTGGACGGCCGGCAATTTGATGACTTATTTGGCTATGATAAGGAAAGAAATCCGGAAAACGAGTGCATTCTCACTGATCAAGAGGCTGGCATACAAGTCATCTATCAAGGCGATCAACATTTTAAGTTTTGGGTATTGTTCAATCAGGAGGGGTTCGTTTGTCCTGAACCATATACTTGGGTAACGAATGCTCCTAATTTGGATTTGCCTGCAAAATTGACTGGATTGAGGGAGTTATGCTCAGGGGAAACGGTACAGCTGAAAACCAGATTGATTGTGAAAGAAATATAAAAAACACCTAGGCATTTATAAATGCCTAGGTGTTTAAGGTTATGCTTTTTTTCTCATCCAGAGTGGGTATAGGATGATTCCGAATACATATAAGGCAATGCCAAGTATGAATGTATTCATATCGGCTGTACCTGTCTTGATGACCCAAATCGAGTAGATTAACGCCAAGATTGTAATAATGCCATCACGTATCCTTGAGCCTTTCATGATGTCATAGGTTTCCCCGGTCATCACCAGTTTCAATTGATACAGAACGGATGCAAGGTACGGGATCAAGTAAGCAAGTGTAGCGACGATCATCGAAAATTTATAAGCCTCCAAAATCGTACCTGAAATAGTGGAGAATAAGAATATCTGTGTCATGATATTTGTTATAGTCATAGAACGGACAGGTGTGCCATTTTTGTTTGCTTTCGCAAAATAGGCCGGGAACAAGTCCGATTTCGCTGCCTGGTAAGGAACTTCCGAGGCAACGACAATCCATCCGATCGTCGATCCCAATAAGGAAATGACGGCAAGAGCAGCCATTATATACGTGCCGCTTGAACCAACTACTGCTTGTAGTGCGTCAACAAGCGGTTTTTGTGATATTTTCAACTCGTCTTGTGATATGGCACCCATCGTCAATAAAGTAATGCCGATATAAATGGCAACAGCGATAAGTAAACCAAGAATCGTCGCTTTCTTTACATCATTTTGAGACTTGGCACGGTTTGAAAGCATGACGGCAGCTTCGATACCGATGAAGGCCCATAATGTTGAAATGGCAGCAGCGTTCACTTGATCTCCTAAAGAGATTGCAGTTCCCGCCTTATCATAAAATTCAGCTCCGTTTCCTAGATTGGAAGTATCGAAGATGAATATCGTGATAATGATGAAAAATAAGAATCCAAGCACTTTGGTAACTGTAGCAAAAAGATTCATTTTCCCAGCACTGTTAAAACTTCTTACCAAGATTGCCTGAATCCCCCAAAGGGCAGCGGAACATACCGCAAACGTTAATGCTTTACCTAGTTCAAGTTGAAACGAACCCGCTGTATAAATCACTTTTGGACTATGCATCACAGGGAAAAACGTTGATAGATAACCAGCAAATGAAATGATGACAGAAGCTGTCGCAGCCCAATTCGCAGCCCAATACCCCCAAGCCATGCTATACCCTGAAACTCTTCCTTTAACAGGAGATTTAAATAATGATTGAGCATAACTTTGCGGTCCAGCCTTCAAATCAGGTTTCCGGACTGCCAGGTTACCAAACACCAAAGCTATTAGAAAAACTCCAAGTCCAGTAACGATCCATGCCAATGTGGCCCCTAACGGGCTGGATACCTGTGCTAATTGAGCAGGGAGCATGAAAATTCCGCCGCCGACCATATTTCCAATTACGAAAGTGGTCAAAATCAATAAACCCCATTTTTTATTTACCATTTATATCGAACCTTTCTTAAATACAAAGTGTGTGTTAATACCGACAACTTATACTAAAATAGTATATCTCAAATAGTTTAGTTTGGTAAAGTGGTAAATAAGTAAAATATAAAAGGCGGACTAATCAGAAAATTTAAACACAGGATTGACAAAAGGATAAAAATGGATTATATTAGTAAATACCAAGTTAGTTGGTAAGAATAATGCGGTTTGACACATTAAATCGTATTTTTCTATAACATTTGCCATTCCCGAATATTGCCGATTAGTCAACTAAAGGCACCCTTACATCTAATCTGTTAGATGGCGGGTGCCTTTTATTTTTTATAGGGAAGGGAGGGAATATGGAGTTCCTATTAACTGGTTATTCTTATACGGAAAGTTAAGTGATGAGGATATGATAGGTGAACCAAGTTCCCAAGAACACATTGAAAGTGGGAAGCGCACATGTGCTTGTCGTGCGAACCTTTTTAACATTAGGCATGAAACGAAGCTTTATTACCAGTAGTGAAGGGGAGATATTATGGAAAAGAAAGAAGAAATGAAAATCAGGCATATCATTTCAAGGTTGGAAGATCTGCAATATGGATCGGTTTTAATAACCGTACATGATGGTGAAATCACACAGGTCGATACCACGGAGAAGAAACGATTCCCATTAGTGATGGGCCGTGCCGTTAAAGTTAGATGAATGACAGGTATTAAGGGAGCCTTCAATATGAAGGCTCTCAGATTGTAGACAAACTCGATTAAAATCGAGTTTGTCTATTTTTATGGCTTGTACAATTTGAACGTTGATTTCCACTACAGGCACTCGCTTTCCGCGGGCGGTCCGGGAGCCTCCTCGGCGCTCGTCGCGCCTGCGGGGTCTCCCTTGGACACGCTTTTCCCGCAGGAGTCTCGTACCCTCCGTTCCAATCTTGTTTAAAAATTCAGATGGGGACCCCCTTTTGTCTACACAATATTAATTAAGATTGCCTACAATTCTTTGAGGGAGTGTAAAATATGAACGTTGATTTCCACTGCAGGCACTCGTTTTCCACGGGCGGTCCGGGAGCCTCCTCGGCGCTCGTGGCGCCTGTGGGGTCTCCCTTGGACGTGCTTTTCCCGCTCGTACCCTCCGTTCCAATCAACTTTGTTTAAAAATTCAGATTTGGACCCCTTTTGTCTACAAACTCGGAGCTTTCGGTATGAAGGCTCTTTTTTTATACAAAAATTTATTCAATTTGGAATTTCTAATAAGATTGTACTGCTTTTAACATGGTAGAATAAGTTAGGGTATAAGGGAGTTTTTTATAGGGGTTTAAATGATATCTAAGGGAGGAACAGGGAATAGATGACCTTACAAACTATAGAACATGATATCTTGGCATTAGTTGAAACATTTAATGGGAGAATCGCATATAAAATTGAAAATGGTCTTGGGGACACGATTGGATATCACGAGAATGAATCCTTTCAATCAGCGAGTTTAATCAAAATACCAATGATCATCGAAGGTTATCGTCAAAGTGAACAAAAGAAAATCTATTTGAACCAACCAGTGACCATCCCGCCTAGTGAAGTGACTGGGGGATCTGGGGTCCTGCATGTCTTATCGAATAAGGTATTTTTGACCGTAGAGGATTTATTGACATTGATGATAACTGTTTCCGACAATACATCCACGAATATGATGATGAACCTGTTGGGCTTTGAAGAAATCAATCAATGCATCAAGGAACTTGGTTTGAAAAATACTGTCCTTGAACGAAAAATGCAGGATTTTAAGGCATTAAAAGAAGGGCGCGACAATACCATATCGGCAGAAGATACGATTACCTGCTTAAAAGCCATACATACAGGCAACTTTTTAACGAAAGAAAGCCGGGAAAAAATATTGCATGTATTTGACAACCAACAATTAAGGGATAAACTTCCATCGCTGATGGGCAGAGGAGTCAAGGTCGCAAGCAAAACGGGCGGAATTCGGGGAGTTGCCCATGATTGTGCAATCATTCGGTCAGAAACACAAACTGTTTATGCTGCTGTTCTTACTGAAGATATGAAATCAGAGGAAGAAAGCCGTCAAGTAATCAGTAAAATTGGGAAATTGATATATGATGATATGGTCGCAGAATAAACTGTCCGATTGAAAAGAGCGGGAAGTCTTTCATGATTTCCCGCTCTTCGATCTTAGTTATATAGGAGTTAGTGGAAATGAAAGTTATATATGAAAAGAATAGAAGCGGGGAAAAATTTTGAAAAGGACGATGAAACTTTTTTGTGTAATAAGTGTCATTGCGGTACTGGGGTATTTTGGATTTTTGCATATGGAAATTCAGGAAAGCATTCGCCAGCAAATTCCGGAGAATGCCGATTACCTCATGATTCTTGGAGCAAGGGTCAAAGGTTCGGTTCCATCATTATCCTTACAATACAGGATTGATAAAGCTGCAGAATATTTATCGGCGAATAAACATACAGTGGTCATTGTATCTGGCGGCAAAGGACCGGGTGAAGATATATCGGAAGCAAAAGCAATGCAACAGGGGCTAATCGCCCAAGGAATTGAAGAAGCACGCATCATGATGGAAGACAAATCTACAACAACTCACGAAAATATTGTTTTCTCAAAAGAACTCATTCCTGATACAGCAACTTCAGGGTTAATCGTTAGCAATGACTTTCATATCTACCGGGCAGTCGAAATAGCAAAAAAAGAAGGCTTGGATATGAAGGGATTGCCGGCAAAGACACCAAAAGTGTCACTGTTGAAATCATATACCCGTGAATATCTGGCAATTACCAAATACTATTTGACCGGGTTGATTGGGAGGTAACTTCGAATTCTCCTAAAAGGTGGGGTGCTTTCATTATTCGACTTCCACGACAACATTAGGAACTTGCCAAAAATCTTTCTCTTGATATAGCTCCTTAAGTGTCTTATAAACGGGATAACCGGTATAGGAAATCTCGACTCGATCATCAGCATCCACTTCTTCTACATCTATATCATCAACAAAACCAAGTTGATCATCAATTTCCATTAAATAATACCCGAGTGCCTCATACCCGCTATAGGCTACAATAACCTTACTGTCAAATCCGCTATTAGAAACTTTGTAATATTTCATTGAGTGACCTCCTTGTTGATAATTCTTTAAGTGAAAATCGTACTGTTTCTTATTACTCTGATATACCCATTAATTACTATCTGAATCATTAAATTGGATAAATAAAGAAAATAAGAAGGCAAAAAGAATGTGGACCATCTTTAAATAATCACTGGAAAATTTGCTATCTGCATCAATTCATGTTAATCTAATAAAGAATTGTTTTTGGTTGTGGAAGAGGATACTCGTTATTTTCCAAATGATTAAAAATAGTAATACAATGTGTGTTATGCACTAGGAGGCAACAACAATGGAACAAGGTACAGTTAAATGGTTTAATGCAGAAAAAGGTTTTGGATTTATCGAACGCGAAAACGGAGACGATGTATTCGTACATTTCTCAGCTATCCAAAGCGAAGGCTTCAAATCTTTAGACGAAGGTCAAAAAGTAACTTTCGAAGTTGAGCAAGGTGCACGTGGAGCTCAAGCTGCTAACGTTCAAAAAGCTTAATTTTTAAAATTAAATCGTAACCTATATGAACAGACTTCCTCGATGGGAGTCTGTTTTTTATTGTGCTATAAAATGAAAGCAAAAAAAAATCCCACTCTGATTGAGTAGGTTTTTAGTGACTTGTCATTAAGCTTTTTTTAATTCTTCTTCAAAGAAAAAAGTAGTCGGATGTTCTTTAACAGTATAAGAATATCTTTTCATGTTTTTTACATATGCCCATTTATTAATGGTTACTGATTCATTAGTATCCTGAATAGTTACTGTTTCACCAGTATTATACTTATTGCTTTTCAATTTAGCCACCCTCTTTACTAATAGTATAACATATTTGGCAATGAAAGATGTGTTCAAGATATTCCAATGATATAAAGGGGTATGCCATGTCATTCAGTTTGCTGGACAAAAGCTAAAATTCTAATGGTATTATTTTTAAATGTGAATGAAGAAAACAGCCACATGATCCCTGGTTTTACAGAAATCACGTGGCTGAAGGTTTTCAAGTGATGGACGGGCTTAAAGCCGGTTGATTAAAACGCCCAATCCCCATTACGGAAGACAGGTTCTGAAGTGCCGTCCTGTTTGATGCCGTCGATGTTCATTTTATCCGATCCAATCATGAAATCGACATGTGTAAGGCTTTCATTCAGTCCATTTTCTGCAAGTTCTTCTGGACTCATGTTTTTTCCGCCTTCAATACAGAAAGCATAGGAGCTGCCGATAGCGAGATGGTTTGATGCATTTTCATCAAATAATGTATTGAAGAATAAAACATTCGATTGGGAAATCGGTGAGTTGAATGGAACAAGCGCGACTTCACCAAGGTAGTGTGAACCTTCATCCGTTTCAACCAATTGCTTTAGGATTTCTTCCCCTTCTTCTGCTTTTACTTCAATGATCCGTCCTTCCTTAAACGTCACGGAAAAATTATTGATGATGTTTCCGCCGTAACTAAGTGGTTTCGTACTGGAAACCGTACCGTTAACGCCTGTTTTCAATGGAACTGTAAACACTTCTTCGGTTGGCATATTAGCCATGAATTCATGCCCCTGTACGTTAACGCTTCCTGCCCCTACCCAAAGATGTTTGTCGGGTAATTCGATTGTCAGGTCGGTTCCGGGAGCCGTATAATGCAATTTTTGGTAATGCTTATCATTTAAATAATCAACTTTTTCATGCAGGGTATCATCGTGTTTTTTCCAGGCTTCCACAGGATCTTTCACATCAACACGAACTGCTTTGAAAATGGCTTCCCATAGGAGATCAACACGTTTTCCTTCTGCTTCTTCAGGGAATACTTTATCAGCCCAAGCCTTTGAAGGGACGGCAACTATGGACCAGCTCACTTTATCGGATTGCATATATTGACGCCACTTCTTCAGTGCTGTCCCGGATGCTTTTTGGTAGTTGGCAATCCTTTCAGGCTTTACACCTTTTAATAAGTCAGGGCTGGAGGAGATGACGGATAGATAAGCAGCTCCGTTTTCTGCGAGTTCAATCGTTTCTTCTGCGCGCCACTTTGGATATTCGTGGAACACCTCATCCGGAGCCAATTCATATTTGGTACGTGAAACGATATCGTCATTCCAATTAACGATGACATTGCGCGCACCGTTTTCATATGCCCTTTTTACAATGAGACGCACAAGGTCAGCACCCTCTAATGTTGTGTTTACGACCAAGGTTTGACCTTGTTGGATGTTTACGCCGACTTTTACGGCAAGTTCTGCATATTTTTCTAAATTCGTTTGAAACTCACTCATCATTTAAAACTCCTTTTCCATTTTCTACATTTTCAATTGTACTTTTTGTCATATAAAAAAGAAACTTTTTACATCGTTTGTGAAAACTACTCGAATACGAAGGAGTTCATTATAACCGGCAGGCAGCTGCTCCAGCAGCTATTTTGTCTATCTTGCATTTTACCAAAACTAAAGAAGGAAAGACTATTGAAAAGGTTTGAATAGTTGAATAATTTGATGATTTGGTGCAGTGAATCAATGGACTGAAAGAAAGAGGGCCTCTTTGAGACCCTCTTTCTTAATAGTCAGTAAATCATTTACCCAAATTAATCCAGACGCTTTTCACTTCAGAATAGTTGTCCAGTGCATAAGATCCCATTTCACGTCCGATTCCGGATTGTTTGTAGCCGCCGAACGGAGAAGCTGCGTCGAACGCGTTATAACAGTTCACCCATACGGTACCGGCACGGAGTTTTCCTGCAACATAATGGGCATTGGCTATATCGCTTGTCCATAAGCCGGCAGCCAAACCATATTCACTGGCATTTGCACGGTTAATGACATCATCTAAATCCTCGAATGGCATTGCCGCTATGACCGGTCCGAAAATCTCTTCTTTAGCAATCGTCATATCCTCTTCAACACCAGCGAATATAGTAGGAGAAACAAAGTAGCCTTGTTCACCCGGTTTATTTCCGCCGACAAGAACTTCCGCACCCTCGTTTTTCCCTTTTTCAATATAGCCCATTACCCGATTTTGCTGCTCTTCGGAAACAAGCGGCCCAATTTGTGTACTTGGATCTAGGCCTATCCCTTGTTTGATGTTTTTTGCATGGCTGGCCATATCGGCAACAACATTATCATAATGTTTCTTTTGGATATAAACCCTTGAACCGGCACAGCATACCTGGCCTTGGTTAAACATGACCCCATTCAAAGCTCCAGGGATGGCTTTTGAGAAATCCGCATCAGGCAGGATGATGTTTGGCGATTTCCCTCCAAGTTCCAATGTGACCCGTTTCAATGAATATGAAGCGGAACGCATGATTAATTTTCCAACTTCGGTCGAACCGGTAAATGCAATTTTATTTACTTGCGGATGGTCGACAAGCGCTTGTCCAGCGGTTTCACCAAAACCGGGAACGATATTGACGACCCCATCAGGGAAACCGGCTTCAGCCAATAATTCAGCCAGGTAAAGAGCGGAAAGCGGTGTTTGCTCAGCGGGCTTTAATACGACCGTACAACCTGTAGCAAGTGCCGCTCCCAGTTTCCACATCGCCATAAGAAGCGGAAAGTTCCATGGGATGATTTGGCCGACAACACCAACAGCCTCGTGTTTTGTGTAGTTAAAGTAATTTCCGCTTACCGGGATGGTCTGTCCAACAATCTTGGTGGACCAGCCAGCAAAATATCTCATATGTTCAATTGCTAAAGGAATGTCGGCATTGGTAGTTTCACTGATTGGTTTCCCATTATCCAACGTTTCCAATTGAGCAAGTTCAGTTTTATTTTCTTCCATTAAATCGGCTAGTTTATACATCAGTCTACTGCGTGCAGCTGCGCTCATTCTTGACCAAGGACCTTCATCGAATGCTTTGCGTGCAGCTTTGACGGCTAAGTCGATATCTTCTTTATCAGCTTCATAAACATCGGCAAGTTTTTGTCCTGTAGCAGGATTAGGAGTGGAGAAGGTTTTTTTTGAAGCACTTTCTACAAACTGACCATTAATATAGAGCTTTTTTGGTCCTGTTAAAAATTTTTGCAGCTTTCCACTTACTTCTAACGTTAGATTTGTCATTAATTACCCTCCTGAATAAAATGATTATCTTGGGCAAAACATGATGACTTATTGTTAACGCTTTGATTGCCAATTTTTATGATAAATGAAAAAAAGGGAATATTCAATCTATAACATTCGACAGAATATCCAAGATTTCTTCATCAATTAAAAAAATGTAACATTATTTTGTCATGACATGTGTAATTACTATAGCAAAAATGAAAGTTAATAGTTAAAATGAAAAAGGATAAAATAACAAGAAGGTCTAAAGTTCTTCAGGAGGAAAATATGGGAAATAATGCGAAAATGATATCGCAGCGTAAGTTACTTGGTGTTGCGGGTCTTGGATGGATGTTCGATGCACTTGATGTCGGTATGCTTTCTTTCATCATTGTTGCATTAAAACAGGATTGGAACTTAACCAGTGAGCAGGTTGGCTGGATTGGGAGCATAAACTCCATAGGGATGGCTGTTGGCGCCGTATTCTTTGGTGCGATGGCCGACAGGGTCGGACGAAAGAATGTCTTTATCATTACTTTATTGTTGTTTTCGATCGCAAGTGGCCTGTCAGCAGCAGTCAGTACACTCAGCCTGTTCTTGATATTGCGTTTTTTGATTGGAATGGGACTTGGGGGAGAACTTCCGGTTGCCTCGACATTGGTCTCTGAAAGTGTTGAAGCGAGTAAAAGGGGAAGGGTCGTCGTCCTTCTTGAAAGCTTTTGGGCGGTTGGCTGGATTTTGGCAGCACTCATATCCTATTTCATCATACCGGCTTATGGTTGGCGGGTTGCATTATTATTGAGCGCAGTTCCAGCTTTATATGCGTTGTATCTGCGCTTGAAACTGCCGGATTCACCAAAGTATACGGAACTTGAAAAAAAGCAAAGACCATCTGTATTAAGCAATATGAAAAGTGTCTGGAAAAAGGATTACTCCCGTCAGACCCTTGTATTGTGGATTCTATGGTTTTGCGTGGTCTTTTCCTATTATGGGATGTTTTTATGGCTGCCAAGCGTGATGGTCCTAAAAGGCTTCAGCATGATTCAAAGCTTTGAATATGTTTTGATCATGACGCTTGCACAGCTTCCGGGCTATTTTTCAGCTGCATGGCTGATAGAGAAGATGGGACGTAAATTCGTTTTGATCACATACTTAATTGGAACGGCCGTCAGTGCCTTTTTCTTTGGATCGGCAGAGGGGCTGGCACTGCTGATAGTTTCCGGAATGTTCCTCTCTTTCTTCAACCTAGGGGCATGGGGTGCACTTTATGCGTATACACCTGAGCAGTATCCAACATCAGTTCGCGGTACAGGGGCTGGGTTAGCTGCAGGGATCGGGAGGATTGGCGGTGTTCTGGGACCTTTGCTTGTAGGGTATCTAGTTGCCGCAGACACCCCGATTTCATCGATTTTCACCATTTTTACAATTGCTATTTTAGTGGGGGCAGTTGCCGTGGCTTTTGGGAAGGAAACAAAGAATACCGTTTTGACATAAACAAAGGATGGGGACTGCATGCAGTCTCCATCCTTTTGTTATTTAAAGTCTTTTATTATTTTTAAAAGGGATTCGGAGGCAGTCTTCGGATTATTTGCATTCATGATGGCCGATACGACTGCGGTACCTGATAGTCCGCTATCAGAAAGAGCGGAAATGTTATCGGCAGTGATACCCCCGATGGCTACTGCGGGAATGGATACGCCGCGGCAAATCCCCCCCAGATCCTCAAGTGTCATTAGGGTTGCATCTTGTTTGGTCTTGGTGGGGAAAACTGAACCTACTCCGATATAATCGGCTCCATTTCGTTCGGCTTCGAGAGCTTCTTCAAGAGTGGAGACAGATACACCGACAATCATATCTTCAGGAACCATTTTTTTGACGACAGGCAGTGGAAGGTCATCTTGTCCAATATGAATTCCGTCCGCTCCAACCGCAAGTGCTATATCCACCCGGTCATTGATGATAAGGGGAATGGAAAGCTCATTCAATAACTGTTTTAATGCAGATGCTTTTTTATAAAAGGAGAGGGAGGAATTGTTTTTCTCTCTAAGTTGTACGATCGAGACTCCTCCTGAAACCGATTCTGCAATGATTTTGGTCAATTCTTCTATTGCTATGGACTCTTCCGTAACTAAATACAGGCTTAAATCAATTTGCGGCTTTTTCACTTAGTTTCACCTCATGCATCCAGATTTCCTTATCCATTCTTGATATGGCATCGATTAATCGCACACGGAAAGTACCTGTTCCTTCATCCTTTTGAAGGGTTGAGGCTGCCAGTTCCCCTGATATGCTCATTGTTGATATACCGGCAATTGCGGCAGAATAGAAATCATCGGTGACTCCGGAAAAAGCTCCGATAAGAGCAGTGGACATGCAACCGGTACCTGTAACATTAGTTAAAAGGAGGTTCCCGTTATCGATGATGGACGTATGTTTTCCATCGCTGACCGCATCCTTAGCTCCGCTGACCACGATGATGCTATTCAATTCATTTGCCGCTTGTGCAGCCAGCTCGGCATTGCTAATCGCAAGTTCCCCCGAATCCACCCCGCGTGTAACGGTATCCCCACCCATCATTGACAGGATTTCACTCGCATTTCCGCGAATGATTTGGAAAGTAACCTTACTTAGGAGCTCTTTGACTTGCTCTGTACGATAGGAGGTGGCACCAACTCCCACCGGGTCCAAAATGACCGGGATGTCCAGGGCATTTGCCGTTTTACCGGCAATCTCCATTGCTTCCAAGGCTTTATCATCGATCGTACCGAAATTCAGGACCAATGCATTTGCTAATTTGACCATATCCGCCACTTCTCTTGGGCTCGATGTCATTACTGGTGAACCTCCGATGGCAAGGGTGGCATTTGCACAGTCATTGACCGTAACAAAGTTTGTGATTTGGTGAACGAGTGGTTTCCTTTCTCTTACCTTCATAAATAAATCGGCTGAAGAAATCTTCATAACAAGTCACTCCGTTCTTTTTTTGAATATGAATGAAAATGATGGACAGGTCCATGACCTTTACCGATTGAAAAGCTATTGCGTATCGCTTCGGAAATATAGGTCTTGGCTTGTTCGATCGAGACTTGCAATGGCAGTCCATTTGCCAGGTTAGATGTAATGGCGGATGATAGGGTGCAGCCTGTACCATGAGTGTTTTTGGTATGAATGCGCTCTCCCTTGATCCAGTGGAAGTCAGTACCATCATAAAAAAGATCATTTGGATTTCCTGCTGCATGGCCGCCTTTAAGTAAAACGGCTTTGGGACCCATTTCTTGTATCGAAATGCATGCCCTGTAGAAATCTTGTTTCGTCCGAATCGCGAAGCCAGTAAGTACTTCCGCTTCTGGTACATTGGGTGTTACAAGAGTTGCAAGCGGAAGCAATTCCATTTTTAAGGCAGAGACGGCCTTTTCGTCGAGCAAATGGTGGCCGCTTTTGGAAATCATGACAGGGTCAAGGATAACGATGGCAGGCATGAAGGTTTTAAGGGATGAAGCGACCGTTTCCACGATTTCTTTTGATCCAAGCATGCCTATTTTTACTGCATCGACAGGAATATCTTCAAAGATAGCTGCAATTTGATCCGATATGATAGCTGTTTCAATGGGCTGTACAGAACGGACTTCCATTGTGTTTTGGGCGGTTACGGCTGTGATGGCAGACATTCCAAATACACCATGTGCAGAAAATGTTTTTAAATCCGCTTGTATTCCAGCACCGCCCCCTGAATCAGAGCCTGCGATCGTTAATGCTGTTTTCATAAAAAAACCCCTTCATATAATTATTTTTTAGCAGTATTTTAAGTAATATGAAAGCTAAAATCGCCCCTGCGAATGAACTGAACATAAAAGCCGGTAAAAAACCAAAAAGAGCAGCTTTTTCTCCCAATAGGAGGGTTGCAAGCGGATAACAGGCCAGGGAACCGAGAATGCCGGTCCCGATCACTTCCCCTAAACAGGCGAATTTTAAGCTTTGTGTTTTTCGATAAAGGATGGCGGCCAAAAGTGCACCAATCATGCTGCCGGGAAAGGCGAAAATTGAACCGGTACCAGACATGTTTCTAATGATGGAAACTAAAAAAGCTTGTGTCACAGCATATGCAGGCCCCAATAGAACCGCCGTCAGGACATTTGCCAGATGTTGAATAGGAAAGATTTTTGCAAATCCTGCAGGGATGAAAATAAATGAACTGGTCAGCGTCGTTAAAGCAATGATCATGGCAGTCAATGTCAGTTTCTTGATAGGATTCATCCTCATGTCAACCACCTACAGAGGCCAATCCTGCTCATTTTGAACCATGTCCCAGAATAAATATTCATATCGGGAAGTAACCAAAAAGTGCTTTTCTAATCTAAGAAGTTCCTTTTCAGGCATGCCTTCCGTCAATTCTTCCAACAAAGTGATCAGCCACTTGTGTGCTTCCCCGAATTCAGGAGATGAATAGGACCTTATCCAATCTGCGTAGCGATTGTTTTCCAGTGCTGCTCCATTTTGTTCTTTTAATAGCAAACCGATTTCATAATAATCCCAAGCGCAGGGCAGGAGACAGGCGACCAAGTCTGCCAAAGTCCCATGCTGAGCTGCATTTAGCATGTAACCTGTATAGGCTAGAGTGGTTGGAGTAGGTTCTGTATTTTCCAATTCCTTGGAGCTGATCCCGAATTCGGAAGCATAATGCCGATGAATATCCATTTCCACTTGAAGGGTTTCATTTAAAATGCTCGCAAATTTTGCCATGGTTTCGATGTTATGGGCTTTGATGACACCTAAAGCAAAGAGCTTGGAATAATCCATGAGATAGACATAGTCCTGCTTCAGGTAATAGGCAAATTTCTTTTCAGGAAGTGTACCGTTTCCAATTGCCTGGACAAAGGGATGTGAATGGTTCCTTTTCCAAATCTCTTTTGCCCGTGCATGCAGTCTATCACTGAATGTTTCTAATTTTGTATTCTCCATTGTTCATCCTCCTATAGAATGGCTCCCTTTGTTGAATAAAAAACCCCGTTCCTGAATACGGAACGGGGTAGATGGATATAGTCTGTAAAATGGACGATATCATCCACTTCCCTCCGCCGGTATGAGCCGGTTCAGGTTCAAAGGGTCCGGAACTAATTCCATCTCAGTCTTAAAAAAGACTCCCCTAGTGGTGTGAATTGTATGTAATTACTGACATCATATCAGAAAGACAAGAAAATGCAACCCGTATTTGAAAGAGGAATCACTTTATGTCCAGGAAAAAAGGGAGAACCAGGTAATTGACTTTTGAAGATTATTAGGATAGAATCATTTCTACATCATTATATATCGAATTCTTATCCAGAGAGGTGGAGGGACTTGGCCCTAAGAAACCTCGGCAGCGGACCCGTTTAGGGAACTGTGCTAAATCCAACAAGCATATGCTTGGAAGATAAGAAGAGCCGTACGGACACTGTCAGCCTCTTCTTAAATTAGAAGGGGCTTTTATTTTTGGGAAATAACGTTTAGTGACATACTAGAAAAGGTATATATAATTTGGTGAAATCAAACAAGTTGATAAAGTTTAGCTAACTAGAAGCAGGCACTAGGACGACTGGGAAAGGAGCCATTTACATGGCAGAATTATTTAAGAGGATTGAACAGAGGAAGGCAAAACTCATTGAAGAGCTATTGGCCAATGGAGTATACAAAACCTCTGATGAAAGGCACCTTTATGATGCCCCATTAAAAGTACTTGAAGATGAATATAAGATTGTTATAAATAGACCTAATAACGAGTCACCTTCTGAATGGATGACATAGTAAACGGAATACAATATTTGGATTTTTGGATAAGGGATATGATGTAAGCATTCGCAGTCTACACTAGTGGATGCTTTTTTTGCGTTTATTAGAAAACGACACAAATTATACATAATTAAATAACAAAATAGGTGTTTTGTTACATTTGGCCTATAAAATAACACATTTAATTTTGAAAAATAGTTGATTTTAACTAGTGGTTTCATTATGATGAAAGTGTAAAAATATTGAATAAATGGGAGGTGACTATGATGCCTAGCCGTAAGGTAACTATAGAAAAAGTAGAAGAGAAGAGACAGGAAATGATAAAGTTGGGAGCGATTTACGGCTTAACAAGTCTGCTGACTGTACAAGCCAGTCAAGAATTGGATACGCTATTGAATGCGTTAGCAAGTAAAAGAGATTCTGAATATTTTTCCCTTCAAGAAGCATATAGGTATTTTTAAATTAGCAATTCGACCTTTATTAATCTGAAAAAGCTACTGCTCAAGGCAATAGCTCTAAAGAAATATATATTAAATATCGACACGTTTACCTAGAATGATCAAATCCCGCTCAATGCCATCCATCTCGGCAACTTGAGGTAAATGTGCCCATTCTTCAAACCCGAATTTGGAAAAAAGCTTAAGGCTTGGTGTATTATGGGCGAAAATGAAACCCAATAAAGTCTTAACACCTAATTTTGGACTCAATTCAATTGCCTTTCGAATCGAAATTTGTCCAATTCCTTTTCCCCGGAAATAATCATCAATATAAATACTGATTTCGGCAGTGGATTTATATGCCGGTCGGCCATAAAAGGATTGAAAGCTCATCCATCCAGCGGTTTTCCCTTCTATAGTAATGATATATAGCGGTCTACTTTCTGAATGATGTTCCTCAAACCATTTAACCCTCGATTGGACGGATACAGGTTCCGTATCTGCCGTGACCATTCTTGAAGCAATTGTCGAATTATATATTTCAACAATTCTGGGTAGATCAGATAGTTCTGCCTCTCTAAACTCTATGTGTTCTTCCATGATTTAAACTCCTAACTATCATTTATTCAATCTCCAGAATGAAGGGTAATCCCGTTTCCATTGAAAGTTTTATATTATCATACACTCTTTATTCTTTATCTGACAATTCTTTTTTATGTTAGTACTGCAGATTTTTTGGGTATGAAAAAGATTAAATACTTCTAGTAAAAAGACAAGAGGAGAACCAAATGAAAAAATTGGCAGGTATATTGATTATCGTACTGGTTATATGTTTTGCTGCATATGAATTTCAGGCCTCGGAGTCGGAAGATGTGCAAAGGGTCATGGCTTTTGGAGATTCATTAACCTATGGAAAAGGGGATAAGGACGGGGAAGGATATATAGATGGCCTTGAGGATGAATTGAATAATCCGCAATCGGAGCAAAAAGTGAGTTTTTGGAATTACGGTATTAAAGGCCAGGAAACGGATGGGGTGATGAAACAGCTAGATGATTACCGCATTAAAACGAAACTTGATGAAGCCGATACTTTCATTGTTTTTATTGGAACGAATGACTTGATCAATAGTAATGGCGGGAACTTGGAGAAAATAAGTGACCGAAAAATCAATGAGGGTAAACGGGAATATATCAACCATCTGAAAAAGATTACATCAACACTGATAGAGGCAAACGATAAAGCGGATATTCTGGTAGTAGGACTATATAACCCAATTAAAGACAATCAAAAACTTGAAAAGCACATTCGCGATTATAACGAGTCAATAAAGGGATTAGCCGATAAAGGTGAACGGATGTTATTCATTTCTACAAATGATCTTTTTGAAGATGAAAAGAAAACAAAGTATTTCAGTGATAAGTTACATCCGAATGAAAAAGGGTATCAGCTCATTGCGAATCGGGTTTTGGAAAGTTATGACTTCAAATGAAACCGAACATGCACAGAAAGGCTTTCTGTGCATGTTTGCCTGCTAAGTTGCTAGGTATTTGATATCGCTTACTTGAGGGAACTGTAAGTCATGGAGCTGCTTGTATCGGCCGTTGTTTTGCATTAACTGGTCATGTGTTCCTTTTTCAAGAACCTGCCCTTTTTCCAGAACGATGATTTGATCGGCGTCATGAATGGTCGATAAACGATGTGCAATGACTATTGAAGTCCGTTTTTTCATTAAACGTGACAAGGCTTGCTGGATCAAATGTTCAGATTCTGTATCCAAGGCCGCCGTTGCTTCATCGAGAATGATGATTTGCGGATTTTTCAAAAGTGCCCTGGCAATGGCAATGCGCTGTTTTTGTCCGCCTGAAAGCTTGACTCCGCGCTCCCCGATCTGAGAATCATAACCATCAGGAAAGGCACTGATAAAGTCATGCGCATTTGCCGCTTTGGCGGATTCGATGATTTCATCATCTGTAGCATTAAGTTTGCCATATACGATGTTATCACGGATGGAACCATTGAATAGAATGATATCCTGAGAAACAATTCCCATTTGTCCCCGTAATGATTTCAGTGACACATCTTTGATATTATGTCCATCCATTTTAATCGTTCCATTTTGCGGATCATAAAATCGGATCAGTAGGCTCGTGATAGTCGATTTTCCTGCGCCGGAGGAGCCGACCAAAGCGGTTACTTGACCAGCTTTCATGGTCAGGTTTAGATTGCCGAGAACAGGAACAGTCCCATCATAAGCAAAATCAACACTTTTAAACTCAATTTTCTTTTTTATGGCAGGGAGTTCAATGGCATTTCCCTTGTCACTTATTTCAGGTTGGGTTTCCAATATTTCAGTTATCCGCTCAAAGGCGGCGGCTGATTGCTGGACAATGCTGATTACCCGGCTAAAATTGCGAACGGGACTCTGCAGCAACCTCAAATAGGCTAGAAAGGCCACGATTAATCCTATTGTGAATTCACCTTCCATCACTTGCCAAGCACCGAACACAATGACTGCTACAAGACCGATATTGTTCAATAAATCAATAATCGGCCCGAACATGGAACGCAGCCGAACCGACTTAAGGTTTGCAGTCATATTTTCCTGATTACGCTCCGCAAACCGCCTTGATTCGAATTCTTCATTTGTAAAAGATTGAATGAGCCGCATTCCTGAAATCGAATCCTGTAACTGGTTGCTGACATCTCCTGCGGAACTTTGCACAGACCTAAATGACATCCTGATGCGTTTCCCGAATGCCCTTGTGATATAGAACATGAAAGGGAATGTAATAAGAAGGACAATGGTAAGCTTCTAGTTAATGAAAAGCATATATACCGCTACGGCAATGAAGGTCACCGTGTCAGTCAACACTTGAAGCATGCTCGAAGAGATGAGCTGCTGCAGTAAATTGACATCATTGGTCAACCGCGACATTAAGTCACCAGTCCGGTTTTTATCAAAGAATTTCATATCCAGTGTTTGAATATGTTCATACATGCTATTACGTATATCCATGATGGCCTTTTGACCGACCTTGGAAACGATATAGCTGTTAAAGTAGTTCAGTATAGCCAATAAGATTGCAGCACAAAGAATTCCTGCACCAATCCAGATCAACGAGTCATATCTTTTTTCGGGAATGATTTTATCAATCGTAAACTGTGTCAATTGGGGGATGGAGAACTCAAGCAATGAAATGAAAAGCATGATACATAAAACCAAAGAGCAAAACTTCCATTTCGATGGGACCCGATTGAACATTTGTTTAAGCATCAACCATATGCTTCCTTTTGAGGGTATTGCATGTATTGCACTGCGCCCTTTGTGGCTGAATGGAATATGTCCTCCACTCATAACGATCACTCCTATTTTACTGTCCTAGATGATTTTTGCCTTTATGACTATCATAGAGCTTTTCGAAAAATAGACAACTTTTAATCGGTTCGTTTTGTCAAAAAGTATTATTATTTTACACTTTCCTATAGGACTTGGAATAATTAAAGGAGATTAGCGAGGCTGATAAGAGGAGGTGCTAAAATGAATGAAAATGAAAAAATCAGGGAAGTACTTTTAAATGCGGTCAACGGACTATCGGATGAACAGCTGAACGCCCAACCTGAAACAGGAAGATGGAGCATCATCCAGGTTTTGGATCATTTATATTTAATGGAGAGCGCCATAACAAAGAGCATTTCCGATAAATTGAAGAGCGATGAAAGCATCCCTGCTGTGGATAAACCGATAGAACTTACGTTAAATCGTGAAGTGAAGGTCGAGGCCCCGCCATTTGTCACTCCGTCGGAATCATACCAAACTTTGAGTGAAGTTAAGGAGAAGTTGTCCGAATCCCGAAAGGCTTTTGTACATGTCGTTGACCATGCAAAGGAAATTGATCTCGAACAAAAGTCTTTTCCGCATCCTTTGTTCAAAGATTTAAGCCTGAAGCAATGGATTCCGTTCGTGGGACTGCATGAAAAACGGCATTTATTGCAAATTGAAGAATTAAAAGCAAAATTATAATAGAAGAAAAACTCATCCGTCTTTGGTTGAGTTTTTCATTTTAGACAGATATTTTCGTAAAGGGAAGGATTTTTTAAGTGAAAGACACTTGGGTAAGGACATGTTTGGTATTGGGCTTTTTCGGATTGCTGCTGTGGCTCTTGTTCAAGTATATGCTTCCGCCTGATCTAGACGAAATCGAACTGACTGACGAGCTGAATCCGATTGTCGCCGAAAAAAAAGACGAGCTCATTCAACTGGCTAAGGACAAAGGCATCCCGGTAATCATTACGGCCGGATTCCGGTCTTTAGCCGAGCAAAATGAACTCTATGAAAAGGGCCGATCAGACCCGGGCAACATCGTAACGAATGCAAGAGGTGGCGAGTCGCTGCATAATTTCGGTTTGGCGATAGATTTTGCCCTCCTTAACAAACAAGGCGAGGCCATTTGGGATATGAGTTATGACGGTAACGATAATGGAAAGTCGGATTGGATGGAAGTCGTTACAATCGCTAAAGGGTTAGGTTTCGATTGGGGAGGGGATTGGGCAGGGTTCAAGGATTATCCGCATTTACAAATGACATTTGGCTTAAGCCTGCGTGAGCTGCAGCAAGGCAAGCAGCCAAAAGGGCAGTGAAAGTGGTTGGCTTCATTATAAGCCGCATAATTTTGACTAATAGCAGGAAAATAAGCATGTGAATTGCTTTACAGGTAAGAATTCGATAAAGTGAACTAGTGAGAAATCAGACATAAAGGAGTGCAGTCACCATGGAAGAAACAAAAAATTGCCGGGACTCTTTGGTCATAAAAACAAGCCTTGTCCTCCCGCCGGATACAAATAATATTGGTACGATGTTCGGAGGCAAATTAATGGCATACATTGATGATGTAGCGGCTATATCAGCCATGCGTCATGCGCGAAGCAACGTCGTTACGGCATCAACTGATTCCGTAGATTTCCTGCACCCTATTCACGAAGGAAATGCAGTTTGCCTTGAAAGCTTCGTGACTTATACGGGCAGAACATCAATGGAAATCATCGTAAAGGTGATTGCAGAGGATTTAGTTACAGGAGCCCGAAATTTATGCGTCATTTCCTTCCTGACATTTGTTGCCATTAATGAAGAAGGTAAACCAATTCCTGTTCCGCGTTTGGTTCCGGAAACGGAGATGGAAATGAATTTAAATGAATCAGCAAAACAACGGGCCCAAATAAGGAAAAAAAGAAGGGAAGATACACAGTTCATTGCAAGTACTTTCGGTGTGAAACTGCCATGGACCGATCAATCAAATCCAGGATTATATAAATAAGATAGGCATCCCTTCAGCCGTTCTTATTGATGATCGAGACATTAAGTGAAAAGACGCTTGGATAAATCCAAGCGTCTTTTTTATGGTACCTTGTTAGGTCTTTTAGTCATCGCTTGCTAAAATACCAAAGAAGCGCAAGGTGTTAATGAATAGGTTAATGAAATCAAGATATAGATTCAAAGCCATGAGCGGTACTTCTTCGGCTGTTACCCCGTAATGCTTCAGTCGATTGAAATCATATAAAATATAACCGCTGAAAACTAAAATCCCTATAAATGAAAAGACCAGCATGGCTGTAGAGCTTAATGGAAAGAAAATGTTGAAAATGCTAATGACGACTAAAGCTAGCAAGGCCGCAAATAACATTCCCCCCAAGAATGAAAGGTCCCTTTTGGTGGTTGTGGCATAAACCGCCAGTCCTCCAAATACGACTGTTGTCGTAACACCTGCCAGGATCACCACATTTGCCCCTGCAGCGGCTAGGTAGTGGGCAATGATCGGATAGGTCGTAATTCCAGAAATCAACGTGAAAATATACAAAAATGTGTAACCGATGGCTTTTTTCCTTCGCAATATGAATGCTCCAATCAACATGGCGATCTCAAGTATCGCCAAGGGAAGAAACAAGGATGGCGGAACAAGAGTGCCGAGAGCCATACCTAAAACGGAAACGGCAAGAGATAAAGCGAACGTCCGCATGACGGACGGCATATATGTTTGTACAGTTTGTGAATACATTCAATCACCCCATCATTTATTTTATACCGTTTCCTACGACTCTGTTTTAAAAAGGTTTCATTGCATACAATGAAAATTTGGTGTTTTTTTAAAAGTATTGAAATATATATGAAGTAATTACCTTTTCTATGATATTCTTGCAAATATACTAATTTTTCTGAAATATTAAAATAATTCAAACGGAACCATTCCGCGGTAAGTAAAACGATAAGCTCAATAAATAGGCATAAACTTCAAAAAAACTATCTCGAAATAATAAATTTGAAATTATTGATTATATATATTTAATCGGACTTCAAAACTTTACTGTATAACAGTTATAAAGGAAACGTTTTTATGTTGCAGAAAATTATTCCTAAAGTTATAAAATATGAAAAAAATGTGATTATTTTCTATAAAAACTATTGTATAATTGTAAAAAAATGATTAAAATTTTAAATAATTATCAGAAGATTAATTATTTTCCCGATAAAATAGTTTAGGGGGAGCAAGGATGAAGAAAGCTATTTTGCAAATAGAAAACCTAACTACCTCATTTCGAATCGGTAACAAATATCATGCAGCGGTTGATGATGTTTCGTTTACGGTGAATGAAAATGAAATTGTAGCAGTTGTTGGAGAATCAGGATGTGGAAAGAGTGCATTGGCCTTATCCATCATGCAATTACATAATAAGCAGAGAACGAAATCCGAAGGAAACATCAATTATAAAGGCCAAAATCTCCTAAAGTTGAATGATGTGCAAATGAATAAAGTCCGTGGTAAGGAATTGGGTATGATATTCCAGGAACCTTTAACGGCGTTGAACCCGCTCATGACCATCGGAAAGCAGATCGAGGAGAATCTTGATTACCATACTGAACTCTCCAGTGCTGAAAAAAAGAACAGGACGATCGAACTTTTGACACAAGTGGGAATTCCATACCCTGAACGGACGTACAAGCAATATCCTCATGAGCTCTCGGGCGGAATGCGGCAAAGGGCAATGATCTCGATTGCCATTGCTTGCAACCCTGCACTGGTCATTGCCGATGAACCCACGACGGCACTGGATGTTACGATTCAAGCGCAAATACTTGATCTGCTGAAAGATATCCAAAGCAGGACAAAAATGGGGATCATCTTAATTACACATGATCTGAGCGTCGTAGCAGAGGTCGCTGACAGGATCGTTGTCATGTATGCAGGTCAGGTAGTGGAAACGGGAAGTGTTAAAGAGATATTCAACAATCCGCTGCATCCATATACGAGGTCGTTATTAAATTCGATTCCTTCGGCTGCAAACGAGAAAAATCGTTTGCATGTTATCGAGGGAATCGTTCCATCGATAGCGAAAATGGATCGGATCGGATGCCGCTTCCAAGATAGGATCCCTTGGGTACCTAAACATGCGCATGAAGAGACGCCACTACTTCACGAAGTGGGCAACGATCATTTTGTCCGCTGTACCTGCTATAAAGCATTCTATTTTCAAGCTGAAGGAGATGCATCGGCTCATGACATTACTAAAATTAGATAATTTAAAAGTGCATTTTCCAATAAGGGGCGGTTTTTTTCGAAGGGTGGTCGATCACGTAAAGGCCGTGGACGGTGTTTCCTTTGAGTTGCAGCAAGGGGAAACATATGGTTTGGTCGGGGAATCCGGAAGCGGCAAGTCCACGACAGGCAAGGCAGTGGTCAAACTGAATGAGGTGACATCCGGACAAATCCTGTTTGAAGGCAGGGATTTAGCATCTTTAAGTAGAAGAGAAATTAAACCGTTCAGAAAAGATATCCAAATGATTTTCCAAGACCCGTATTCATCATTGAATCCCAAGAAGAGGGTTCTGGACATAATTGCCGAACCGCTGAGGAACTTCGAACGGTTATCCCCTTCAGAGGAAAAGAAAATCGTACAGGACTTCTTGGACAAAGTCGGACTCAGTCCGGAATCGATTCACAAGTATCCCCATGAATTTTCAGGGGGGCAGCGCCAGCGGATTGGGATTGCCCGATCATTGACATTGAAACCTAAACTGATCATTGCGGATGAACCGGTGTCAGCACTGGATGTTTCCGTTCAGGCACAGGTATTGAATTTTCTTCAGGATCTCCAACAGGAGTTCAATTTGACTTATTTATTTGTCGGGCATGATTTAGGCGTAATCCGGCATATGTGTGACCGGATGGGCGTTATGTATCGCGGTAGATTGGTAGAGGAAGGCAAAAGCGAGGAAATCTATGAAAATCCCCAACATATATATACGAAGCGCCTGATTGCCGCCATTCCGGATTTAGAGCCGGAAGTTCGCGAAAATAAAGTGCAGCTTAGAAAAAAACTCACCTCAGAATATGAGTCTACCTACTCAAAATATTTCGATGAGAATGGACGTGCTTACGATTTGAAGCCAATCTCATCGACACATAGAGTCGCATTACAATAAGGAGGTGGTAGGAATATGTGGAAGTTTATCCTAAGACGTTTATTAGTTATGATCCCGCAGCTCTTTTTATTGAGCATCATCGTTTTCATGATGGCAAAAGCAATGCCGGGAGATGCACTGTCAGGCCAGGAAATCAACCCTAGGGCCAATCCGGCAGAGCTTGATAGGATCCGGGAAGAACTGGGTTTGAATGACCCTTGGTACCAACAATATATAAGGTGGGCATCCAATGCAGTACAGGGTGATTTCGGTGTTTCCTATACACATAAGACGCCCGTTATGGATGTGATCGAAGACAGGCTTTGGAACACGGTGTTCCTGGCGTTGGTCACGCTGATCTTTACATATATGCTTGCGATTCCATTAGGCATACTTAGCGGAAGGTATAACGATACCTGGGTGGATAAAACCGTTACGGGTTATAGCTATGTAGGGTTTGGCACGCCGATTTTCATTTTTGCTTTAATCATGTTATTCGTTTTCGGATTTGCCCTGGATTGGTTCCCGTCTGGCGGCAGTGTCGATTCCAAAGTGGATGAAGGAACATTCGCCTATGTTGTAAGCAAGATCAATCATTTGATTTTACCAGCTTTAAGCACAGCTTTAATTGCAACAACAAGTACGATCCAATATTTGCGAAATGAAATCATCGATAATAAAATCAAGGATTTCGTAAGGACAGCGCGTTCGAAGGGTGTGCCTGAATCAAAAGTATATTCACGGCATATCCTGAGAAATTCCTTTTTACCGATAGCAGCATTCTTAGGTTATGAAATTACAGGATTGATTGGCGGCGCGGTCATAATCGAAACCATTTTCAGTTATCCGGGACTGGGGCAGCTTTTCCTTAGTTCAGTAAGTCTGCGGGATTTCAGTGTTGTCACGGCCATCGTCATGATGACGGGATTTGCCACTCTGCTTGGCACTCTTCTTTCGGACATCATACTTAGTGCGGTCGATCCGCGTATACGGATAGAATAGGAGCGGGGTGAGTCGTATGGAAATGAAAGTGGAAACCGGAAAGAACATACAAGTTAACGATGTGAGCCCTTCAGGAATGAAAATCATCTGGCAGGAAATCAAAAAAGATAAACTTGCCATGGGCTCATTGATTATATTAGCAGCCATATTGCTTTTTGTTTACGGTGCGTCGTTCTTCATGGACGCCAAGGAAATAGCCAAAGTCGATTTTCTCTCCATTTATATGGAACCATCTTCAGACTATTGGCTTGGAACCGATTATGGCGGCCGGGATGTATTCGGACAACTGATAATAGGTACCAGGAATTCATTCACGATCAGTTTATTCATTACATTATTCACGGCTATCATCGGTTTATCTTTAGGACTTCTTGCCGGTTACTTTGGCGGGGCAACCGATAATGTGATCATGCGTGTTATCGATTTCGTGATTGCCCTGCCGCAATTGATGTTCATCATCGTTGTGGTCACGATTGTACCGATCTTCAATGTATATGTTTTCATTTTAATCATGACGATGTTTTTATGGACAGGAAAGGCACGGCTGATTCGTTCAAAGGCTTTGTCTGAGCGTGAGCTGGATTATATTCATGCCTCACAGACTCTCGGGACGCCACATTGGAAAATCATCCTATTTCAGCTTCTGCCCAATGTCAGTTCATTGATCATCGTTAACTTCATTTTGAACCTTGCTGGCAATATTGGCTTAGAATCCAGTTTGACTTTCTTAGGGTTCGGCCTTCCGGAAAGCACCCCGAGTTTAGGGACGCTCATCAGTTATGCTCGAAATCCAGATGTTCTGGAAAACAAGTGGTGGATATGGGTACCCGCATCACTCATGATTTTAGTGTTGATGCTGAGTATAAATTTCGTTGGTCAAGCGTTAAAACGCGCAGCCGATGCAAGACAAAGAAGAGGATAAAAAAAGGGGAGTGTATGATATGAAAATCAAAAGCTACAGTAAGGTATTAAGTGCATTGGCCATTTCGTCTCTACTGCTTGCTGCATGTTCGAATGATACGGAGAAATCGTCAACGAAAGAGAAAAAAGGGAAAGATGTCGAACAGGTCGATACCTCTAAATTCCCGACAAAGACGACGAATCAAGGAGAGCCGATTGAAGGCGGCCATTTGACATATGGTTTGGTATCAGATACCCCGTTTGAAGGGATATTAAACAAGGTTTTCTATCAAGGCGAACCCGATAACCAAGTTATCACATTCTTTGATGAGGATTTATTGGATACAGACGAAGACTATGTTTTCACGAATGAAGGTGCCGCTTCCTATGAGATTTCGGACGATCATAAAACGGTCACGCTGACGATTAAGGATAATGTAAATTGGCATGACGGAAAGCCTGTGACTGGCGCTGATTTGGAATATGCATATCTTGTCATGGGAAGCAAAGATTACAAAGGTGTCCGCTATGATGAGCAAATGGCTTTGATCGAGGGTATGGAAGAGTATCATGAAGGGAAAGCGGATAAGATTTCAGGCATTAAAGTCGATGGCAAGAAAATCACTTTCACTTTCAAAAAAGCGAACCCATCCGTCACGACCGGATTATGGACATACCCGCTTCATAAAGAATACTTAAAGGATGTTCCGATTGCGGATTTGGAATCTTCTGATAAAATCCGTAAAAACCCGATCGGTTTTGGACCATTCAAAGTGAAGAAAATCGTTCAAGGGGAAGCGGTCGAATTCGAAGCGAATAAAGATTATTACCGCGGTGAACCTAAATTGGACAGTGTCACATTAAAAGTCGTGAATCCGTCGGTTGTCGTCAAGTCACTTGAAAATGGTGACCTCGATGTAGCGGAGGTCCTGGCGGAGCAATATGAGCAAGCCAAGGAATTGGATAATGTCGAATTATTGGGGAAAGTTGAATTGGCTTATTCCTATATTGGTTTCAACTTCGGTCATTATGATAAGGAAAAAGAAGAGAATGTTATGGATGAAAATCCTAAATTCGGTGACAAACGCCTTCGTCAGGCAATGGCATATGCCATCAATAATAAAGAAGTTGGCGAAAAGATGTACAAGGGCCTTCGCTTCCCTGCCAACTCTGTCATTACCCCGAACTTTAAATATAACAATAAAGATGTAAAAGCATATGAATATAATCCTGAAAAAGCTAAGGAACTTTTGGATGAAGCAGGATTTGTAGATACGAATAATGATGGCATTCGTGAGGATGCTGATGGAAAAGAGTTCAAAATCAACTTTGCTTCCATGAGCGGTTCCGATGTTTCCGAGCCACTGGCAAGGTATTATATACAGCAATGGGAACAAGTAGGGTTGGACGTCGAATTGCAGGATGGAAGGCTGCATGAGTTCAATTCATTCTACGACCTCCTGAAAAAGGATAATGACGAAGTTGATGTTTATTCAGCAGCATGGGGTGTCGCTTCCGATCCGGATCCATCAGGAATATGGTCTAGGTCTGCAGAATTTAACTATACCCGCTGGGTGAGTGAAAAAAATGATGAGCTTCTTGCTAAAGGGATTTCAGAGGAAGCCTTCGATGATCAATATCGAATCGATACGTATAATGAGTGGCAAGAATTGATTCATGAAGAGGTTCCGGTCATTCCGACTTTATTCCGTTATCAATTGGCTGGAGTGAATGAACGCGTTACAGGTTACGATTATCTCGCAGGCCGTCAATATCAATGGCATAATGTCGGGGTAACGAAATAATTTAAGCTGACTATCGGCTGCCTTTATGGCGGTCGATTTTTTTTGCGTTTTAATGGAGTGGATAACGGTTATATAGATAATAGTAAGTAATTGGAAGGGTGATATTGATGGAAGTGAGAAATCCTAATGAAACAAAGAGAGAGTTAGAAATATTGTTTACTGAATCGGTTGGCCGTTTACTGAAACCTCTCGAAGAGGAAATCATTGCAGACATTGTAGCCTATCCAGACGAAAAGAGAATTGCCTTCTTGGAATATATGAAGGAAATGTCCAACAAACAAAGACAATTGAAGTAAGTTGAAACTTTCATCATGAAGGAGGTTTTTTTATGAGGAACGAAGATATGGACAGATACAAGGTATGGCGAGATAAGTGGAAAAGAAGAGTGAATATGGAGAATTTAGCGTTATATGGAATTGCAACATTGGCTATGGCCATCTTGCCTGTAATGGCTTTTATGGGTTAAATCGATTAAAGGGCCGCCTTTTGGCGGTCTTTTAATATGTTAAAAGTGCCATGAAAAGATATAATGAACAAAGAGGAAAGGAGAGATATGCATGAGCGTGATCGAAGAAAAAGAAATCGTATCTTACATAAAAGAATTGGTGTCCATACCAAGCCCCTCTGGCTATACTGAACAAGCCATTAAATACGCGGCCGATTTCATGGAGCAGAGGAAGGTTCCTTACAACATCACGAATAAAGGGGCATTGCTTGCTACATTAAAAGGCGAAGATGATGACAAACAACGCTTGCTGACTGCCCATGTCGATACCCTGGGAGCCATGGTAAAGGAAATCAAGGCGAATGGCCGCCTTAAATTGACGATGATCGGCGGCTTCCGCTGGAACTCAGTGGAAGGAGAGTATTGTAAAATCCATACAGCTGACGGAGCCATCATCACCGGGACCATTTTAATCAATCAGACCTCTGTCCACGTATATAAAAATGCCGGCGATGCGAAGCGTGATGATGAGACAATAGAGGTCCGGATAGATGCTATCGTGAAAACTAAAGCGGAAACCGAGGCCATTGGCATTTCTGTTGGAGATTTTGTCTCCTTTGAACCGAGAGTGGAAGTGACGGATACAGGCTTTTTGAAATCAAGGCATTTGGATGATAAAGCTAGTGTGGGTATCCTCCTTCATATCATTGACCTCATTTCCGCAGGAAAGATAAAATTGGCATATACGACCCATTTCCTGATTTCCAACAATGAAGAAATCGGCTATGGCGGAAATTCCAATATCCCTGAGAAAACAGTCGAATATCTAGCTGTCGATATGGGCGCGATCGGTGATGGACAAACGACGGATGAATTCAGCGTTTCCATTTGCGCAAAAGACTCCTCGGGTCCTTATCATTATAAACTGCGTCAGCATCTGGTCTCACTTGCCCAAGCAAATGCTGTCGACTACCGCGTCGATATTTATCCATATTACGGATCGGACGCTTCCGCTGCCATCCGGGCAGGATATGATGTCGTCCATGGCCTGATCGGACCGGGAATCGATGCATCACATGCCTTCGAGCGGACACATGTCTCTTCATTAAAGCATACAGCCAATCTGATTTTGCATTATATCCAATCAGAGTTGGTATAATCGTGAGAAAAGCCCGCACTCATGTGCGGGCTTTTAACTGTTTTATAGAACTATTTTTAGTATAGTACTGAGTTAGTGAAATGCACGTGAATTTCGGTCATTTACTCGTGATTTGGGTAATACTCATGAATTTCGATCAAATACTCGTGAGTTTTGGTGTTTTACACGTGAATTTCGGTCATTTCCTCCTGATTTGGAGTAATACTCGTGAATTTCGATCAATACTCGTGAGTTTCGGTGTTTTACTCGTGAATTTTGGCCATTTACTCGTGAGTTTGAGCGTAATACTCGTCAATTGGCGTAAGTACAAAAAATAAAGATTTATAATGATAATTCTTGTGGAGGTTCACCATTGTTGTTCATCAACCGTATGCTTTCCGGCTTAATTTGCAGAATTAAATAATTTGGATCTTTCGGACCTTCGAACCACCGTTCAAATGATTCATTCCATAATTTATCTTTCAGTTCCTGAGAATCGTTTATTTTCGAGGTACCTGAGATTTCCAGGTAAGAATCGCCCAATCCTTCATTATCATAGCCAATCAGGATATGAACATTAGGGTTCTTTTCAATTTCATCGATTTTTTCCGTCTTTCCGCTCGTTGGTGTGTATAAAGTTAAATCATCGTTAAAAAATGTCATATAGCGTGAATGTGGTTTGTTGTTTTCAACAGAAGATAAAACTCCTATTTTATGATCACGGATGATGTTCAATACTTTTTCTTTTATTTGGTTTTGGCTCATTTTTTACACACTCCTTTTATTTTTTACTCTATTACTTTTCCTCTTTTTTCATTAAGTTAAACAAAATTATGCAGTTTGCCATTTTTATGAATGAATACTGAAAGAATTTGCCATACTAGTCATTATGTGTTCTGTTTAGAGCAATTTCATGATGTGAATCCATTTGTAAAGGTGAGTATGATGAATGAATTGTGGTGAATTACTTATCATTGGCGGGGCAGAGGATAAGTGCCTTGAAGGTGAAGTATTAAATAAATTTGTCGAGCTTGCAACCCATAGCGAAGGCGGAATAGGAATATTGCCTACAGCGAGTGAAATTCCTGAGGAAGTGAGTACAGAGTATATTAAGATTTTCAGGGATTTAGGTGTGGACAGGGTTGAAGTGATCAAGCTGGATTCAAGGCAAGATGCAGACGATCCGGCAATTTGTGAACAGCTAGCATCCTTTTCCGCCATCTTCATTTCAGGGGGAAACCAAAGCCGATTGTCTGAACTGATTGGAAAAACAAAGTTCCACGATGCCCTTTCTAAAGCATGGCATGAAGGAATGGTGATAGCAGGGACAAGTGCTGGTGCTTCGATTTTAGGTAAGTATATGATCGTTGCGGCTGACACGATGCTGAATGACAATAAGTTAAAGGTTGAAATTGGCTTAGGTTTCGGCTTCCTGGACGGACTGATAATCGATCAACATTTTTCCCAGCGTGGCCGATTTGACCGTCTGTTAAGTGCAATAGCAGGGAAAAAAGAAATTATGGGTATTGGCATTGATGAAAATACAGCAATTTTAGTTAAAGACGGTCATTTTGAAGTAGTCGGCCAACATCAAGTATTGGTTCTTGATGGCAGCACCAGTGATTATATCAATATCACATCTTCTGATAATGGCAGTGAAGAGTTGACTCTTTCGGGATTTAACCTTCATGCACTAACCAGGGGATACCGTTTTGACCTGCTTACCAGGAAATTGTTGATGAAAAAGGGGATCCAACAATGAAGATCAATCGAGTCCGTTATTTAAAAGGACCTAATTATTTTGCTTATACACCTACGATTTGCATTGAATTGGATATAGGGGAACTGGAACAGAAACCATCTGATTCAATCCCTGGATTCAATGAAAAATTGTTAAAGGCGCTCCCGAACTTGGGAAGCCATACATGTTCAAAAGGGTATCGAGGCGGTTTCGCCGAAAGGCTGAGAAAAGGAACATGGATGGGACATATATTGGAGCATATGACGATTGAGCTTCAAAACTTGGCCGGAATCGAAGCCATTCGCGGAAAAACGATAATGATGGAAAAGAAGGGTTTTTATTATGTTACCTTTGACTATCAGGAGCCTCACTCAGGTCTTCAAGCTTTTTTAGCAGCGAAAGATATCGCGGAAGCCATCCTGAATGGTGAAAAACTTATAAATGTACAATCTTATGTAAAACAAATAGAGCAGTTATATTATAAAAATAAACTGGGGCCAAGTACCGAAGCCATTTTTAAGGCAGCACAAGCAAAAGATATCCCTGTCGAGCGAATGGGTGATGAAAGCTTACTGCGTTTAGGAACAGGTGCAAGGCAGAAGTATGTCCAGGCGACAATCTCTAGCCAGACTTCGAATATTGCGGTTGAGAATTCATGTGACAAAGCATTGACCAAATCCATTTTAAGAGGTTGTGGCCTCCCTGTACCTGAAGGGGAAGTTGCCCATTCCATTGAAGATATCTTTGCCTCGGCGGACAGGCTGGGTTTTCCACTGGTCATAAAACCGTATAATGGGAGACAGGGTCAGGGTGTCATCACCCATATCAAAAATAAGGATGAGCTATTCAATGTAATCAATTGTTTGGAGTTGCATGTGGAGAAGTACATTGTCGAACGGCATATTGAAGGACATGATTATCGGTTACTGATAGTTAATGGAGAACTTATCGCCGCCAGTTTGAGGCTTCCTCCCTATGTTATTGGCAATGGCAAGGAAACGATACGCAGTTTAATAGAAAAGGAAAATGGTAATGATTTGCGGGGAGATGGTCATGAAAAGCCGATGTCAAAAATCCCACTTACACATACCGTGACGTGTTATTTGGAAAAGTCGAATCGGACGCTCGATACGATTCCGAATCAAGGGGAATTGGTTCAGGTTGTCGGCAATGCAAATCTTTCGACTGGCGGAAAGGCAATCGATGTAACGGACCAGGTTCATCCGACCATTAATAATATGGCTGTTGCTGCTGCGAAAGCGATCGGTTTGGATATCGCCGGAATAGATTTTATTTGTGAGGATATATCAAAACCGATCGAATATTCAAGGACTGCAATTATTGAAGTGAATGCTGCACCGGGAATTCGAATGCATCATTATCCAAGTGAAGGGAAAAAAAGGGATGTAGGCAAAGCCATTGTCGATTATTTATTTCCGACCAGGGAAGAGGCGGCTATACCGATCATCGCAGTGACCGGAACAAATGGAAAGACGACAACAACCCGATTGATTCATTATTTTCTTACTAATGAAAAAACAAAAGTTGGTATGACAAATTCTGATGGAGTATATATCGGCGATGAGGTATTGGATCACGGTGACTGCAGTGGCCCCGTCAGTGCAAGAATGGTATTGGCCCATCCTGAAGTCGATATTGCCGTATTGGAAACGGCCCGGGGCGGGATTCTGCGTGAAGGTCTGGCTTTTCGTAAATGTGATGTGGGGATCATCACCAATGTAAGTGAGGATCACCTCGGCCGTGATGGAATCGATACATTGGATGATCTCATTAAATTAAAGAGGCTGGTAGCCGAAGTCGTAATGAAAACAGGCTATTGTGTACTGAATGCAGATGATCCGAATGTAGCTGCCATGAACGCTTATACAGATGGGGAGGTCATTTACACCTCTACAGATGCCACCCAGCCTCACGTGAAAGCTGCGATAGATAAGGGATGTAAAGTTTGGTACGTCAATGAAAAAGGCGTCATTTGTCATTCAGCTGATGGAGTCATCCATCCATTTATGGATTGCACCATGGTTCCAATAACGATTTCCGGCATGGCAAGTCATAATATCGCCAATTTACTTCAGGCGTTAGCCGCAGCCGAAACACAAGGCATTTCCATGGAAGAACTAAGAAGGAAGGCTGCCACATTTATGCCTGATACGAATTTGTCCAAAGGACGGTTCAATTTGAAAAAGTTGAAAGAGCGCACGATCATCATTGACTATGCCCATAATGAAGCGGGATTGAAGGCCATATTCGAAACGGTCAGTGCCTATAACAAAAATCATCTTATCACTGTTTTGGCAGGGCCGGGGGACCGTATTGATGAAGAACTTATCAGACTCTCCAAGGTAGCGGCCATTAATTCCGATCTGTTCATCATTAAAGAAGACGATGATTTGCGGGGAAGGGAGCCGTTAGAAGTAGCCGGGCTGCTTCAGGATGCTGCGGTAGAAGCTGGGTTACAAAAAGATCGGACATTCATCGAACCTAATGAATTGGACGCATTCATAAAAGCCTGGGAGAAATCACAACCGGGTGACCTATTATTGTTCTTTTACACGGATTTTGAATATGTAGAGGGATTTTTCGAAAAAGTTTCAACAAATCCATTGCCGAAGAAATAAAACAAAGTGATCTCACCCTGGAAATCCTATCAATTTCCAGTGCAAGTGGAAAATGAAAGTATGAAAAAAGCTAATCCAAGTGGATTAGCTTTTTTTCATGACCGTTTCATTTGCAGCCGGGACTGCGGCATGGTCTTTTTTATATATTCGCTGAAGCACGATTGACTGAACAATCATGAATATACCTCCGATTGACCAATATAGTGGCAATGCAGCAGGAGCGGAGAAAGAAATGAATAAAATCATTGCTGGTGAGAGCAAGCTCATCATCTTCATTTGTTTCTGCTGTTCTTCCGGCATTTGTCTCACGGATATGACCGATTGGAAATAATAAATGACACCAGCGATAATCGCCATGGCAATATTCGGCTGGCCTAGGCTGTACCAAAGGAAACTATGGGTTGCAATTTCATGGGAACCTTGAATCGCGTAATAAAAGCCCATTAGGATCGGCATTTGAATCAAGAGCGGCAGACAGCCCATGTTTAAAGGATTGACTCCATGCTTTTGGTAAAGCTGCATCATTTCCTGCTGGAGGGCCTTTTGTTTAGCTGGATCTTTCGTCTCTTTGATTTTCTGCTGGATTGCTGTCATTTCCGGTTTCAGCCCATTCATCTTCGTCTTCATGCTAAGCTGTGTTTTATATTGCTTGGCAGTCAGTGGAAGCAAAACAAGGCGAATCAAAAATGTCATCATGATGATGCTTAAACCATAGTTGCCATTAAATAAATCAGCATTGAATTCCAGCATTTTTGTCATGGGGTTAACCAATGCTGTATGAAATGGACCGCTCGTTGCTGCTGAGCAACCAGTCAAAAGGGTCGTTGCCAAAAATAGGACGGCAATTAAAAACATATTTTTCTTCTTCAATATAATTTCCTCCTCGAATTGTTAATGTTTAAACAACTAGAAGGAGGCTTGGCTCATCGGAATCATCTGGTGAATCCTTTTGCCGGATAAAGGTGAAAAAGCGCTGTGCACCGCGCCAGTCGAAAATGCTGCCTGCATGAACAGGGGATTTACTTTTATCTGTATGAACGGAAGCTTGATATTTGTCATTCAAGAGTGATTGCTTTTTATTTAAGAAGTAAAACGCGGCCAGTGGAAAGACAAAGGTAAATAAGTAACCTGCCCATACCGCATGGCGAACGGTTTGATAATCGAATTCTAATAATAATTCCCACATAGGAATCCCTCGTTTTTTCAAAGATAATGAAATTTGTCCAAAAATGATTTAGGGCCTAAATGACTTTTGACCATTTTGAGTTTAAATCATTAACAACACTATATCAATTCTAGGGCAAGAAAGCTAAAAAATATAGGGATTTATTCAAAAAATAAACAGGGAATATTTTCTGATGAATGAATAGATTAAATAGCAACCAATTTCGAGACTGTCCAGAGCAAAGCATGCACACATGGTCATTCGACTACATACGGATAAAAGGAAGTTCAATTATGAGGTGAAAAGGTATGAAACCATACGATTCATTGAATCAACAGAACGACCATAACGGTAATGATCAAAATGCACATCTCCGAAATATGGGCAAAGATTTCTTGGTAGCGCCATATCCATTAGAAAATCAGATGATGGAAGTAAGGACTCCTCCTGGCCCGCCTGGTCCTTCCTATGGAGGGGGCCAGCCGCCGCCACGGCCGCCGCACGGAGGAGGACCGCCTCATATAGCTCCGCCATTATTCACTCCACAACTTCATGAAGGAATGTATAAGGCAATGGACACTGGGTCAATGAAACGCTGCTTATACAAACATACGTATATTTGGCTTAAGAATGGCCGTTCATTTTGGTTTTACCCAACATATGTCGGATATAATTCAGTGGCAGGTTATCGATGGAGACGAAGTCAACAGCGATGGGCTTATTATGGAACGGACGCGCATGAAATACAGTTCTTTCATTGTTATTAAAAACAATCCGCATTTGCGGATTGTTCAGAATGTAGACAAACTCGATGAAAATCGAGTTTGTCTACATTGTTTTGCTTGTGCAAATTTGGAAGTTGATTGGAATGTAGGGCACTCGCTTTCTGCGGGCGGTCCGCCCTCGGCGATCTTGCGCCTGTGGGGTCTCCCTTGATTCGCTATTCCCGCAGGAGTCTCGCACACCCGCTCCAATCAACTATGTTTTTGCCTGCAGTCTTTTGTTCTTAACCATTAATCGAAATTTCATAGGGAATTTTAAAAGGGATTCGGAATGGTCTCACCCTGAATTGTGTAAAGAACTAGTTATCTTCATTTTTTCACTTATCATTCAAAGTTTCAATCCAAAAAATAATCCGGAAAATCGGAAATGATACCATCTACCTGCATCATTTTGAACATGTGTATTTGTTTTTTATTGTTGACAGTCCATGTAAATACTTTCATCCCGTGCTTTTGGATTCGCATTTGCAGCTTCGTACTCAAAATCGTTTGTTTTGGATTCAAAAATGATGCAAACTCGGCAATCTCTTTTAATTTTTGGTCATTGATTCGCCGTTTTATCAAAACGCCCACTTGTATGTCCGGCATTAATTGATGAAACCTTTTCATGGATTCCATATCGAACGAATGAACCATTATCTTATTTTTACTCGTTGAACATTCTTGGAATTCACCTAATTCTTCTGCAAGTTTCTCTTCTATGCCGGGATAAGCAGAGGGATGTTTCAATTCGATTAAAATGCCGACTTCAGACCCGAAATTCTCCAATACCTCCCTTAGTAAAGGAATCCTTTCGTTTTTATAGCGAGAATGATACCAGCTTCCTGCATCCAGTTCCTTTAATTCGGCTGCCGTGTAATCACGGAGGTTCCCTTTGCCGTTTGTGGTTCGATCCAAGGTGGGATCATGATGAACCACAAGGACATCATCTTTACTGAGGTGGATATCCACTTCCAGGAAATCAGCTCCCAATTCAATTGCTTTTTTATAAGATGCCATTGTATTCTCGGGGCAGTATCCAGATGCACCTCGATGTCCAATTTTAATGGGGGAATGCTGCATCATTAAGCTTTTAGGGAAATCACTTTTTGATCTTTTAGCGTAGAGAGCGAACAGGACAAGCATGATTATCACGATAATAAGAAAAAATGCGGTCATCTTTCACACTCCTATCAGGCACAATGATTAAAAGTAAGCAGGACAGTCTCATTTCATAATATTACATGTTAGGCAGGAAAAAATCATGTTTTACACAATGTTATAATCCGACTTAAAGGATTTATTGGAAAGGTATGGAATACATATAATTTAAGTATCAATAAGGAGGGAAAGCAGATGGAATTGCAGGTGAAACCGAAGTCTAAAAAATGGAAAGGGAATTTTGGTTTATATTTTTCCCTACCCATTCTCTCTTGGGCGTTTTACGATTTTGCCAATACGATTTTTTCTTCTAATATCAATACGATTTTCTTTCCATTCTTCCTCCAGGAACAGATTGGGGAAAATGCCGTTCTTGATCAGATTGCGAGTACCTTCATCTCCTACGCTAATGCGATTGCCAGTTTGTTTCTTGTTTTGTTTTCCCCGCTGTTCGGTGTCATGATCGATCGAACGGGAAAAATGAAAAAATACATTATGATTTTCACACTTATTTCCGTTGTATGTACATTTTTAATGGGGGTATTCGGAGGGATGTCGTTGGATGGAAAGATTCTGGGGATTCCCGTTTCCTTGGCGATCGTCATTCTTTTATTTGTGATAGCAAAGTTTTTCTATCATTCGAGTCTTGTCTTCTATGATACGATGATGAGTGATTTAGGCACGAAACAGCAATTGCCGCTTATATCAGGGTTTGGCGTGGCGGTAGGCTACCTTGGAACGTTGGTGGGACTGTCAATCTATCCATTCATTAGTAAAGGGAGTTCACATGAAGCCTTCATTCCCACGGCCATTTTATTTCTGGTTTTTTCCCTTCCCTTATTCTTTTTTTTAAAAGAGTCTCCAAAACAGCAAAAAGCGAAAGAACCTTTTTTATCTGGTTATAAGGAAATTAAATCAACATTTAAAGAGATGCGATCCTATCGATCGGTTTTTACATTCATGATTGCTTATTTCTTTTTAAATGATGCAATTGCGACCACTATCGGCATGATGGCGGTTTATGCCAAGACTGTTGTTGGATTTTCCTCCAGCGGATTCATTTTGCTTTACTTGGTATCGACAGTATCGAGCATTGCCGGATCGTTTCTGTTTGGATACGTCACGCAGTCGAAGGGACCGCGGCTGGCTGTGACATATGTGGGAGTTCTGCTCTTGGTCGCATTATTTATAGCGGTCTTCGCACAAACCGCCCTTTGGTTCTGGGTTGCAGGGAGTATGTTCGGCATTTCGCTAGGTTCGATGTGGGTGACATCACGGACGTATATCATTGAATTGACTCCAGATGAGAAGAGGGGGCAATTTTTTGGACTATTTGCATTTTCTGGAAAAGTCTCTTCAATAATCGGTCCGTTATTATATGGAACGATAACGTTGATATTCCATGACCTCGGTACATTGGCGAGCCGGATGGCATTAGGGTCATTGATCATCATGGCGATAATAGGTCTTGGCTTTCTTTTGAAACTGAAGGGATTGGAAGAAGTGAAATAAGAAAAAGGGACTGGAGCCGGCCTTAATGCCGTATCCAGTCCCTTGCTTAAACGTTATACCAAAATCAAGGTGACATCGACGTTTCCGCGTGTTGCTTTTGAATAAGGGCAGGTCATGTGTGCTTTTTTGGCGAAGTCTTCGGCTTCTTCCCTGCTTAGGTCGGGAATCGAAACATCCAACCTTACAGCCAATTTAAAACCGCCGTCTTCCTCATCTTTACCGATCGTTACATTTGCCGTCACGGACGTATCGACCTTTTTCTTTTCTTTTTGCAGTACAAGATTCAAGGCACTGTCAAAACATGCCGCGTAACCGGCTGCGAATAACTGTTCAGGGTTTGTGGCGCGCTCACCGGAACCACCTAATTCCTTCGGTGACCTCACATCGAAATCCAGAATCCCGTCCTCTGATTTAATATGTCCTTCACGACCACCGTGTACGGTAACTGTAGCTGTATATAATGGTTTCAATGAAAACAACTCCTTTATTCATTCTTACTATCATTACTTCCCTGCTGTAAGTCTTGTTAAACAAAATGAAAGCGAGTATTGTTTGAAAATGGTATTAAATTGGTTTTAAATTGGAAGATATTGTTTTATAATGTACTGTATTAGGAGATGTAATACACCCATTGCAAGGAGGGTTTATGATGATTGAGTTGGATGTTCAAAGTGGAAAGCCGGTATATGAGCAATTGATGGATAAGTTAAAGGAACTAATGATCAATGAAGTTTTACAGGAGCATAATCAGCTCCCATCCATACGAATATTGGCTCAGGAGTTGACCATCAATCCAAATACGATCCAGAAAGCGTACAAGCAGCTTGAGTCTGACGGGTTTATATATACCTTACCAGGCAAAGGGAATTTCGTGGCACCTCCTAAATCCTTCAAAAATTCATTGAAAGAAGAAGAGATCAGAAACGAGCTTTCAAAGGTACTCGCTGAAGCTCTGTATATCGGAATCGATAAACATGAAATTTATAGAATAATAAAGGAAATCAGTCCATTGGCAAAGGGGGGGGATTCATGATTGAAATGAAACAGGTGAGTAAATTATATGAAGGAAAAGAAGCAATCAAAAACATCACCTTGGTTATACCAAAAGGCTCCATATTCGGGTTATTAGGTTCAAATGGGGCGGGGAAAACGACTCTATTAAAAATGCTTTCAGGCAACCTGATACAGGATGCAGGTGAAGTTCTTATTGATGGATCATATGTGTTTGAAAACCGTGAAGTGAAAAATCGTTGTTTCTTCCTTCCTGATACGCCTTATTTCCTGGCTAACTATACGATCACGCAAATGGCAGGTTTTTATAGCCATATTTATAGCGAGTGGAATCAAGAACGTTTCTATCAATTACAGGAAGTATTCCCGATACCCGTCCAAAATAAAATACATAAACTATCGAAGGGGATGCAGAGACAGGTTGCTTTTTGGCTAGCACTCTCGACGATGCCGGAAGTTCTAATATTGGATGAACCGTTTGATGGATTAGATACGGTCATGCGGAAAAATGTGAGACAGTTGTTGATTCAGGATGTTTCGGAAAGGGATATGACGATTTTACTATCGTCCCATAATCTCCTGGAAATTGAAGATTTAGCCGATCATGTAGGGATTTTGCATAAGGGTGAGCTTGTTATCCAAAAGGTTTTGAATGACTTGAAAGCTGATGTACATAAAGTGCAAATTGCCTTTAAGCATAAAATTCCCCATGGTTTATACCGTGGAATTCAAATCCTTAACAAGGAAAGACGCGGCAGCGTGATCGTTTGTATCGTTAAAGGTAGTGAAGCCATGATTAAATCGCATTTTAACCAGTTTCAGCCAGAAATATTAGATATTCTCCCCCTTACTCTTGAGGAGATATTCATTTATGAAATGGGGGATATCGGTTATGTCATCCAGAATAACCTGGTTTAATAGGGAACTGATTATCTATATTTTCAGAAGCACTGGCTGGATTGGTTTCCTATATCTTGTAGGCCTCATATTTGCGCTGCCTCTGGAAATGTTAGCGATTATCTTGAATGGGAACAATGAATATGTGGAATTCGAAAACCTTTTTTCCTGTCAGCAGATGATACAGTTTGTCTTGGTCATCGTTATTCCAGTATTACTTGCCATCTTCCTTTTTCGGTTTTTACAAATGAAACAAGCCTCGGACTTCATTCATAGTTTACCGATTACGAGACGCAGCATCTATGCTCATATGATTGGAACGGGAATTGGCTTCATGGGTTTGCCGATTTTACTTACAGGTTCAATATTGATATTATTTCACTCGGCAATTGATATAGAACGGCTATATACCATGACGGATATATGGTCTTGGATGGGGACAACATTTATTTTGGAAGCTTTGATCTTTTCTGTTGCCGTTTTACTTGGAATGGTTACGGGATTATCAGCCTTTCAAGGAGTGCTGACCTATATTTTTCTTACTTTGCCGGTGGGGCTTTTTGTTTTGTTTGCAGCTAATGTGAAATTTTTGATAGCAGGATTTTCTGCAGATTATTATCTAAGTGCCAATATGAATGGCATCTCCCCATTATTAGCAGCAACGGAGATGGAAAAAATCACTTTCTTCTCTATTAATACATTAATTTATAGTATATTAACCTTTCTTTTTCTGATCAGCTCTCTTTTTCTCTATGAGAGGAGAAAGCTGGAGCGTGTGTCGCAGGCATTTGTTTACCCGAAGATTAAGCCAGTGTTTAAATTCGGCCTGACATTATGCATGATGCTGTTTACAGGGCTTTATTTTAGCGAAACGACAGGCGAACCTGGGTGGATTTTTTTCGGATATACCGTCGGTTCTTTGCTTGGATATTATTTAGGGGAAATCGTCCTGCAAAAGACTTGGCGAATACGGGTCAACCTGAAAGGTTATGTAGCGTTTATAGCGGCTTTCATTGTGCTGGCACTCATTATAAAAATAGATCCCCTTCAGTATAAGACCAAGATTCCTGATGAAAAGATGATTAGCCAAATTTATATTGGTGATTCTCCTATATTTTTTGAAGGCGATGACACCTCGAATAATGCTTCCAATTATCTTAAAGAGAAGGAAAATATTGAAGCGATCAGGTTATTGCATCAGGAAATCATCGATAAGGGTAAAAAGGTTTCCATTGGTGAATGGAATGATGGTCAATCCGTATTTCTGATGTATGAACTCAAGAATGGGAAACGGTTAGCAAGAGAGTATCATTTGCTGAATTACGACTCATACATGCCATTATTGGCGAAAATATATGGGTCTAATGAATATAAAAAAATGGTTAATCAGGTATTGAATGTTTCCGCTCAAGACGTTTCTGAAATCAAGATAACGGCGAGCGGCCAAGTTGACAAATCCATAACGATCACGGACCGTCAACAGCTGGAAGCTGCAGTGAAGGCATTGTCGGAGGACCTGAATAATCAATCGTTCGCACAAATGACTTCTTCTTTTGGTGATTACGCCTCCATAGAGATTCTTTTGAATGATAACAAAACCATTTATATGAATGGGGACTCTTCATATCCTCAGTTTTCAGAATGGATGGTAAGTACCGGACAATCGGAACAAGCACTGTTAATGGCTGATGATATTTCTTATATCCTGGTTGCGAAGTCCGATTCGAAAATTTATCACACGAATTCTGAAAGTGAACTTGCACAGCAGATTGAACAACAGCCAAATCGCTTGAAAATTAAGACCGCTTCTGAAATCGAGACAGCGATTGATAATGCCCAAATAGATTGGAGCGGGGAGTATTCAGCTGCCTTTTATTATAAAGAAAGCAGAGATGTGGACATCAAGAGTTTTTCTGGCGAACATGTTCCCGATTTCATTTTGGATCATTTTAATGAAAAATAACGTGAATATTTTGCATGTACATATAAAGGAAAGGATGCCGCCCGATATGGGCGGCATCCTTTTGCATTGCCTATCAATTATGTTTGTGTATCTATGCTTTAGAGTTTTACGACGTTTTTAGCTTGAGGTCCGCGGTTTCCTTCTTCGATTTCAAATTCAACCTCTTGACCTTCATCAAGGCTTTTGAAACCTTCTCCTTGAATGGCGGAAAAATGTACGAAAACATCATCTCCGTTTGGTACTTCGATGAAACCAAATCCTTTGTCACTATTGAACCATTTCACTTTACCTGTTACTGTCATTCGATGAATCCTCCTAAAAAGTTAAAAAATATTAATGGTGATGATTTTACCTAGATGGAAAAATCAATTTCACACATTATCCAGCACCCTCATTCAAGTTAAATTATCATACGACGATGCTTGATAATATGTGAAAGCCTACAGGAAAAATTACCACCGTAACCTCTGGAGCAATTTCCATTTTTTTAGTATATACCCACCTTTATAAAGGATAAAACAAATGGAAGTAATTTATACATTCCCATTTGGGGAAAATAATATTAGACAGGTTTTATACGGGGAAATATAACGGTATTGTCGCACGGGATTTTCCTTGATTGAAATTTGACGGGGGATTCCATGTCCAAAATGAAATGCCTTTATGGTTGAAATCAGGAAAACAATTTGGCATTAAAGTTTTCTGCGAAAATAATCGGGTATAGGATAAGAAAGAAAGGACTGATGAAAAATGAAGAAATTATTAAAAAGGGCTCTCATTTTTGCTGCTCCAATCATATTCAAGGAAGTAAAAAAACGCTGGAAGAACAAGCGGAATCAAAAATCGTTTAAAACGGCAAGGTAAATAAATAAACCATGAATAAATGAACGGTAATCATATGGATCAAGATAAGGGGCGCTGATTAAGCGTCTTTTGTTTTGCCATCTGAACAAATCCCCTAATGGGTGTTTCATTCACCTCTACATCTTTCCTTCATATCGTGTTAAAATAGAAAGGTTGATTGAAATGAATGCTGAGTAGCCAATGCTTAAGCCTTATGATATATTTTTTCTTACATATATTGTGTATGATCAGGATTTTTGCATACAAAGAAAGGTTGCCATTCCAATGTAAAAAATACAATAAACCTCCTATAAATTTTTTTATTGATGACTCCAATAATGAAAGGAACATATTATGACTAATTTAAAAGACGAGGTTCAATCCCGACGGACCTTCGCAATCATCTCTCACCCGGATGCCGGGAAAACGACTTTGACAGAAAAATTATTGCTGTTTGGCGGCGCGATCCGCGATGCCGGAACAGTTAAAGCTAGAAAAACAGGGAAATATGCAACCAGTGACTGGATGGAAATTGAAAAGCAACGGGGAATTTCCGTTACATCTTCAGTCATGCAATTCGATTATGATGACTTCCGTGTCAATATTCTCGATACACCGGGCCACCAAGATTTCAGTGAAGACACATATCGTACACTGATGGCTGTTGATAGCGCCGTGATGATCATCGACTCGGCAAAAGGTATCGAGGATCAAACGGTTAAATTATTCAAAGTATGCCGGATGAGGGGTATACCGATTTTCACTTTTATCAATAAAATGGACCGACAAGGTAAAACACCGCTAGAATTGCTTGCCGAACTTGAAGAGGTATTAGGAATAGAAACATATCCAATGAACTGGCCGATCGGGATGGGAAAAGACTTCGTGGGCATTTACGACAGGTTCAACAATCGGATTGAACAGTTCAAAACTGAAGGGGAAGAGCGTTTCCTTCCGTTGAATGATGATGGTGAACTCGAAGTGGATCATAAACTTAAGGATTCCCAGTTATATGAGCAAACTTTGGAAGAAATCATGCTGTTGACGGAAGCGGGTAACCAATTCTCTGAAGAAAATATCGCGAATGGTAAACTTAGTCCTGTATTTTTCGGAAGTGCTTTAACGACATTCGGTGTTCAGACGTTTTTGGATGCTTATCTGAAGTTTGCACCAGCTCCACAAGCACGGATGACAACCTCAGGTGAAATGGATCCTGTCAGCAATGATTTTTCCGGTTTCATTTTCAAAATCCAGGCGAACATGAACCCAAAACACCGTGACCGAATCGCTTTCCTTCGCATTTGCTCCGGTAAATTCGAGCGTGGAATGAGCGTCAACTTGAGCAGGACAGGGAAACCGATCAACCTTTCTTCCTCTACTCAATTCATGGCTGATGATCGAAACACCGTAAATGAAGCGGTAAGCGGAGATATCATCGGTTTATATGATACTGGTAATTACCAAATTGGTGATACGATCACTACAAGCAAAGACATGTTTCAGTTTGAAAGGCTGCCTCAGTTTACGCCGGAACTATTCATGAGGGTAACAGCTAAAAACGTCATGAAACAGAAACATTTCCATAAAGGTATTAACCAACTTGTACAAGAAGGGGCAATTCAGCTCTTCAAAACGGTTAGGATGGAAGAATATCTGCTTGGTGCGGTTGGGCAGCTTCAATTTGAAGTATTCGAGCATCGAATGAGGAACGAGTATAATGTTGAAGTCGTGATGGAGCGCATGGGCAGCAAGATTACACGCTGGGCTGAGGATGAAAAGCTTGATGAAAATCTTCATAGCTCAAGAAGCATCCTTGTTAAGGACCGGTTTGATAAATATGCATTCTTATTTGAAAATGAGTTTGCACTTCGTTGGTTCCAAGATAAAAATCCTGACGTGGAATTATATAATCCAATGGATTTGAAATAATGAAGAAAGCCCGTGTTATATACACGGGCTTTTAGACTGTAGCCAAACTCGATGAAAACTCAGTTTGGCTGAAGTTTTTTATTTAAAAAGTTCAGTTTTTAGAAATCTGCTCCCTTTCCGCCGACTGTCTGCCAAGCCGCATTATAGCAAACGCATTTGGTGTCTCGGCTAGCCAGTAATTCGGCAGGAGTGTCGCAAATTTCTTCAATCCAATGAGGATTACAGAAAAAAACCCAATTTCTCAATTTTAATGATGTAAAGTGTACCCTTTGTAAAGGACATTAAAAAAACCTAGGCAGTTTTAAGAAGATGATCTCTATATTGAACAGGGGTCATCTTTTTTAAATTCCACTGATATCTATAATGATTGTAATAAATCATATATTGTTTAATTTCTTTTCTTAACTCATCTAGACTTGTACATGCTTTAATAGAGGACTCGTCTTTAAGATGGCCAAAGAATGATTCCTGTGGTGCGTTATCCCAACAGTTTCCTCGTCTTGACATAGATGGGCGTAACCCTAATTTCTTCACAGCTTTTTGAAAGATAGGACTTGTATAATGAACACCTTGATCTGAGTGAATTAAGGCATCTTTTGCTTTTTTAAAGTTTTTGTTCTTCTTTAACTTCTTGAGTGTATCTGTAGCTAAATCTAAAGTCATACGGTCTGATAAATGGTAGGCTAATATTTCTCCAGTCGAACCATCTTTAATGGCTGATAAGTAGGCTCTCATTCCTTTACCGTAATGTAAATAGGTGATATCCGTGAGGAGTACTTTTCCTGGAACCCCTTGCTTAAATTGTCTGTTTAGAAGGTTAGGTACAACGCGATGTTCTTTTGTAGCTTTCATCATTCGTCTGTAAGGATTTGCTTTTCTAATAGGGCAAACAATGCCATACTTGTTCATGATTCGTCGAATACTTTTCAAATTGTAGACAATATTAAATTGGCCCGCCAAAGTCATTTTAATTTGACGTGCACCTTTCTTACGATTTTTAAAATGGAAAGCTTTTAAGATGATCTCCTTTACGGCCTCATCTGTTTTATCCCTAAGCTTTCTTCTTTCTTGTGATTCCAACGAGAAATAATTATAATAACCACTTCTTGAGACGCCAGCCAGAATACAAAGATAACTGACCATATTTTTCAATTGATACTTTTCAATCACTGACCGAATAAGTATATACTTTTGGCTAGGAGAAAGCTCTATTTCTTCATCCCCCTTTCTGCAATACGAATCTTTTTTAATAGTTCGTTTTCCGCCTTTAGTAAGGTAATTTGTGCTTCTAAACGAGCATTTTTCTCTTCTAAGGTAAGTTCCTTTTCTCTAAGACGTCCTGAGTTTTCAGTTCTAGTGTCAAGTAAACCGATTATCCCCTTATTCTTATAAGCATTTTGCCATCTTTTGTTCGCGGAATAAATTCTGTCCATCCCCAAAACCTCTGGATCAAACCCACAATGTTCAAATATTTCTCTCGCAGCCTTTCCTTTCTCTCTTTCAGAAATAAAAATATGCTTAAATTCATCTGTATAAGTGATTCCTTTTGTACCAACTGCTTTAACATATTTATTAGTTGATAGCTGCTTGGTCTCTTTCTCTGTGAAAATCTTTTTACTCATTATTTTCCCGTCTCCATGTTATCTCTAGTTGTGTTTCTTAATTATACAAAAAAGTACCCTATTGGTAGACTTTTTTTTGGTGTCTACTTAATAGGGTACATTGTAATGAGAAATTGGGTTTTTATTATATTGGAATTTTCTCTAATGCCGCATGATTAAAGTCCGTCTGGAAATGAATTTTCTGTGTTAGATATCCTTACATGTTTATAGAAATCAATTTTTCCTTACTATATACTTCATTAAAGAAGTTTACTCTAGTAATCATTAATAAAATTGCTCTCTAGGGTTCCGTTTAAAGAATCATCTTTAAAGCCTGGTCCGAGAGAGAGCGTACAGCTAGTTTTAGCTGTATACACGGAGGGAAAAAAGCCCGGGAGATTTTTTTATAAAAATTCCCCTGGGCTTTTTTCCTTTTCCTATTAACCTGGCAAAGGAGAATGAATGATGAGTGAAAATTTAGGACTTGTTAAATCACTAAAGCTGCCTCATGTTGTTTTTATGGGCCTCGCTTGGATGACACCAATGATTTATTTTACAATCTATGGTGTAGCTTATGAGGCTGCAGAAGGTAAAATGGCAGTTGCTTATATCGTTGCATTTCTGGCTATTTTCTTTACCGCCTACAGCTATAGCCGAATGGTAAAGGCTTACCCCATCGCTGGTTCTGCCTATACGTATACGAAGAATTCTATTCACCCGAAAGCCGGCTTTCTTGTCGGATGGGCCCTTCTCATCGATTATGTTTTTTCTCCTATTATCGCCATTTTAACGTTTGGGATTTTCATGAATACAGAATTCCCTGCCATTCCTACTTATGTTTGGATCATCATCATGAATATCGTACTTGCTGTTGTTAATATCCTGGGCATTAAATCTGCGGCGCGTATAAGCGGAATATCTGTTCTATTACAAATCGGGTTTATCTTTCTTTTTTGCATGTTGATCATAAAGGATATTCTAGCAGGCGAAGGAACAAGTTCCATCCTTACGTTAGCTCCATTCTTTGGTGAAGATGCAGCAATGGGCACTATTTTTTCAGGTGCTGCGCTGATATGCTTCTGTTTTCTCGGTTTTGATGCCGTTACGACCATGGCTGAAGAAACTGTTGATGCACAAAAAACAATACCTAAGGCTATTTTCCTCATTATTTTTATCGCAGCGATCATGTATATTTCGATCTCTTATCTGATACAAATCGCCTATCCGGATTTTACTTTTGTTAATGCTGATAATGCCGCCTACAGCCTTGTTCGATTGATTGGAGGAAATCTGTTAAGTTCATTGTTTATCATGGTGTTAATAGTTGCGACTTTTACACAAGGTCTTTCTTCAGTAACAAGTGTGAGCCGTTTTCTTTATGCACTAGGACGTGAATCCATTCTTCCCAAAAAATTATTTACATCCCTGCATCCAAAATACAAAACACCGGTTTCAAATATTATATTCATTGCTGTAATTTCACTTTCAGCTGTTTTTATTAGTCTGAATTCAGCTGTATTATTTGTAAGCTTCGGTGCATTAACCGCTTTTATATTCGTCAATCTTTCTGTTATTGCACATTTCTATATCAAACTAAAAAAACGCTCACCAAAAGAAACATTTTTATATCTTGTTTTTCCGCTAGTCGGTGCCACTTTTATCGGATGGCTTTTAACATTGCTTGACTTAGCTACACTTAAATTCGGTGTGAGCTGGATAATGATCGGTTTTGTTTACTTGTTTATAAAGAAATGGTCGAAAGCAAAAGAACGGAAATTTGCCATCTCAACACTTAAGCGAATCCAATCGGAAAAAAAGTATGTGAGATAATCTGACATGTTTGTTGTTCTTTAATACAGCTTTCCGTTATATTAGGTACATCAAATCGAAACTAATAAAGGTTTCCACATTAGGTTGGAAACAAAAAGCTTTCTAGGGTTCCGTTTAAAGAATTATCTTTAAAGACTGGTCCGAGAGAGAGCGTACAGCCATTACGGTTGTATACACGGAAGGATAAAAGCCTGGGAGATTTATTTCTCTCAGGCTTTTATCCTTTTTTATTCCAAAAGGAGGAAAATCATAATGAATGGCATTAATACCACGATCGTATCAAAAATGATTTCGCCGGGAGGAAAGTGGTCTTCCCGCATAAAAAGAGGGAAACAAATCACATTTACTGCAATGGAAGATGGTGCGAATGTATCGCTGCTTCTCTATAACGCAGATGATACAGCTGAACGATATAATATGCCAGATACATTAAAGGCTCAATATACAGCCTATTTGACAAAAGGAAATGTCCTATTGAGCGATAACGGTCGTGTTCTTGCAAGTATCACAGAAGACTCGATTGGCTGGCATGATACGATCTCCGGATACTGCACCCGCCAGCAAATCGATCAAAAGTATGGAGAAACGACTTACCAAGAACTGAGAAATGACTGGTATCAAAATGGTGAAGGAAATCTAATCGTTGAGCTGTTCCGCAATGGATTAACAACAAGTGATTTATCACCTGTCGTGAATTTGTTTTCCAAAGTGTCCTGCGATGATGAAGGCAACACGCAATTTGTCCAAGGACACACTAAAAAAGGGGATAAGGTTACACTTCGAACGGAAATGGATGTCCTTCTCGTTTTATCCAATACACCAAATCCACTCGACACAAACAAAACGTACACAACTGCACCAATTGAAATAACAATTACAGATGCCGAACCTGTTAAAGAAGACGATGTTTGCTTAAATCATCGCCCAGAAAACCGAAGGGCCTTTGAAAATACTTGGGAATACTTACTTCTTTCTAAAGGAGGAATTCAATAATGGCTGTTTTAAATTATGTCGAAAGCGAACGTAAAGTGGAAGAAGCAATTTATTATAAAAAATTAATGGCTGGAAACGGCTGGCTATATACTTTAGAACCGGGCCAGGTGTTTCGAATCGTGGATTTAGAAGGAAACCAAGCGGCAGACACCCTCTTTTTTGATGCGGATCAGCCTACTGACCATTACAGTGCAGTGAACACGATTCAGTGTCAGCAAAACATTTATTTATCAACGGGGTCTGTGCTTATTGCAGAATCAGGGAAAGAACTAGTGAGAATTATTGCTGATACTTGCGGACGCCATGATACACTCGGTGGTTCCTGCTCTGCACAGAGCAACACAGTTCGGTATTCACATGATACGCTGCCAATGCATAACTGCCGCGACACATATATGCTTCAGTTAGCCAAATATGGTGAAAGCTTCACAAAAAGGGATCTTGCCCCAAATGTCAATTTTTTCATGAATGTCCCCGTTACACCCGAAGGAGATTTGAAATTTACTGATGGTGTTTCAGCACCTGGACATTACGTGGAAATGCAGGCAATCAGCCGGACAAAGGTATTAATCAGCAACTGTCCGCAGCTGAACAATCCTTGCAACGCATTTAATCCAACACCAATTCAATTATTGATCTGGGATAAATAGAACAGGGGAGTGAAGAACATGTTGAAGAAAGTACTAATAGCAAATCGCGGCGCAATTGCCACCCGAATCGAAAAAACTTTACGACGGATAGGAATCCAAACCGTTGCTGTCTATACGAAAGCAGATCAGGATAGTCTGCATGTGGACTTGGCGGATGAAGCTGTTTTAATCGGTGAAGGTGCTGCCAAAGAAAGTTATTTAAATGCTGATCTTATTCTAAAAACTGCTATCGATACAGGAGCAGATGCCATTCATCCTGGATATGGATTTCTAAGTGAAAATGCGGACTTTGCGCGTGCCTGCCGTAAACACGGCATTAAGTTTATCGGTCCAGCACCTGAACAAATTGAAATGTTCGGCTTAAAGCATTCAGCACGTGAAATGGCTGAAAAAGCGAATGTCCCGCTTTTACCGGGTACATCGCTGATTAACGATGTCAATATAGCCCTAAAAGAGGCAGAACGGATTGGTTATCCGATTATGTTAAAAAGTACAGCTGGCGGAGGGGGCATCGGCATGCGTATCTGCCTGGATAAAGTTTCACTACGTCAAGCATTCGATACTGTTAGCCGCCTGGCAGAAACCAACTTTAACAACGGCGGTGTTTTTTTAGAAAAATACATTCAGAAGGCACGCCATGTTGAAGTTCAAATATTTGGTAATGGATTTGGTGAAGTTGCAGCACTAGGAGAACGCGATTGTTCCATTCAACGACGCAATCAAAAAGTTCTTGAAGAAAGTCCAGCACCGCTTCTTTCTCCTTCTGTACGGGAAAATATGTTGGCAGCGGCAAAACGGTTGGCACTTGAGGCTGGCTATCGTAGCGCCGGTACAGTTGAATTTTTATATGATCCAGAAACAGAGAATTTCTACTTTCTTGAAGTGAATACACGCCTTCAAGTTGAACATGGTGTGACTGAAGAAGTGCTGGGTATTGATTTGGTTGAGTGGATGGTGCTTGAAGCGACAGGGGAATTGCGTGGGCTGGATACCTTATATTCATCGCCAAAAGGGCATAGTATTCAGGCACGGATTTATGCAGAGGACTGCTTAAATGACTTTCGCCCAAGTGGCGGGCAAATTGACCAAGTCCGTTTCCCGGAAGGAGCCCGGATTGAAACATGGGTGCGAGATGGAATCAACATCACTTCTTTTTACGATCCAATGTTGGCAAAAATAATCGTTCATGCGGAAACAAGAGAGGAGGCAATTGACCTCTTAAGTATAGCCCTTGAAGAAACGAGATTATATGGAGTGACAACAAATCTACAATATTTACACGCTCTTTTACAGGAAGAGGATTGTAATTCAGGCCATGTGCATACGCAAATGTTGGAACATTTTACGCCGGATGAAAGGGCGATTGAAGTACTTGATGGCGGCATTCAGACAACTGTACAGGACTGGCCCGGCCGTATCGGTCATTGGAATGTTGGTGTACCTCCTTGCGGACCAATGGATCCTTTCGCATTCCGTATTGGAAACAAATTATTAGGAAATGATGATCAGGCTTCAGGTCTTGAATTAACCCTTCGGGGCGGGTCCTATCGTTTCCGGGTAGACATGTCCATTTGCCTGACTGGTGCTGATATGGAAGCGAAACTTGATGAAAAAGAAGTATCAATGTATAGCGTGATTAATGTAAAACGTGGTCAAGTATTATCATTCGGTGAAGCTTTACAGGGCATGCGTACGTATTTATTGGTAGCCGGTGGATTGGATATGCCGCTTTACCTAGGCAGCTCCTCAACCTTTACACTTGGAGGTTTAGGCGGACACGGCGGACGTGCGCTACGAACAGGCGATGTGTTAAGGGTTAACTCAAGTTCTGCACCTGAACAGCTGGAACTCCCTTTTGAACTTCGGCCTCCATTAACAAAGGAATGGACGATCGGTGTGATTTTAGGTCCTCATTGTACAGAGGAATACTTAATGCCTGATTATCTTGATCAATTAACAGACACAAGTTGGGAAGTGCATTTTAACAGTTCACGGACAGGAGTTCGTTTAATAGGACCAGCGCCGCATTGGGCACGTGAAGATGGAGGGGAAGCGGGTCTGCATCCATCCAATATTCACGATAACGCCTATGCAATTGGAACCCTGGATTTAACCGGCGATATGCCTATCCTGCTCGGTCCGGATGGTCCGAGTCTTGGCGGTTTCGTTTGTCCAGTCACGACCGCTTCCGCTGAATTTTGGAAAATCGGCCAGCTTCATGCCGGCGATCGCATTACTTTTCAGCTGTTAACAATAGAAGAAGCAAATGTACTTCGTCAGACACAGGAGCAATTTTTAGGTGCCATTGGTAAAAATCATGTGGAAACAATGCTTCCTTTTCTACCTGAAAAAACAGACTCGTTTTTACCAGGCTATCCAGTTCTTGTTCAAGGAACAGACCGCCGTTTTCCATTGACGATTCGTGCCGATGGTGACGAAAATATCCTGATTGAATACGGTGAAATGGAACTTGATCTTTTGCTCCGATTTCAAGTGCATGCATTAATGGAAGCCATACAGTCCCGTGATGATATCCCGGTGATTGATTTAACGCCAGGCATCCGTTCTTTACAAGTTCATATCGATGCGACAAAAATGTCGATCGTTTCACTTTGTGAAATAATTGAATCGATTGATAGCACGCTGCCTCCGCTTGAAGAAATGGAAGTACCATCACGTATTGTCCGTCTTCCACTTTCGTGGGATGACCCTGCTACACAGCTGGCCATTGATCGTTATCAAAAAAATGTCCGTCCAGATGCGCCATGGTGTCCAAGCAACTTGGAATTTATCCGCCGTGTTAATGGATTGAATGAGATTGATGAGGTGCAAAAAGTGGTCTTTGATGCCAATTATTTAGTTCTTGGTCTAGGTGATGTCTACCTCGGCGCACCTGTTGCAACGCCTATCGATCCGCGGCACCGTTTAGTTACGACAAAATACAATCCAGCCAGAACATGGACGCCGGAAAATGCAGTGGGCATAGGTGGGGCTTATATGTGTGTATACGGAATAGAAGGACCAGGTGGATATCAATTTGTCGGTCGAACGGTTCAAATGTGGAACCGTCTGCGTATAACGAAAAGTTTTACCGAAGGGAAACCATGGCTACTTCGCTTCTTTGATCAAATACAATTTTATCCAGTTGGTGCAGATGAACTTCTCGACATGCGAGACGGATTTTTACGCGGCCAGTTTGAAGTCGATATTATTGAAACGACCTTCAAACTAAGTGATTATCTAGCTTTCTTAAGTTCAATAACTGAAAGCGCGGATGCTTTCCGGGAAACACAGCAGTCTGCCTTCCATGAGGAGCGTGTAAGATGGCGTGAATTGGGACTTGACGAATTTGTTTCAGAACAAGAAGTGAATGAAACGCAAGAGGAAGTATTACCGCCAGGTGCTGAAGCTATACGCTGCACAATGCCAGGCAGCGTATGGAAAGTCCTTGTCTCACCAGGCGAAGAAGTGAAGAAAGGCGATACACTCATAATAGAAGAAAGCATGAAGATGGAGTTTCAACAATTGGCTCCAAGTGATGGATTCATTCATTCTGTCCATGTAGTGCCAGGTGAAGAAGTTCATGCCGGTCAATTGATTGTTTCTATGACAAATGAAAAGCGAGGTGCTTCCAATGATGAACATACCGGAAATGTTGTCCATTCCTAAACTGAGGGAAAGATATCAGTCTAGGGATTTAACACCAGAAGCACTTATTCAAGAGATTGTAGATCGGGCAATCGCAGACAAAGAATATAACGTTTGGATTACTCCGCCTACGATGAAGTTGATTCAACCGTATTTAGATCATTTAAAACAAATGGATCTAGAGCAAAAGCCGCTCTGGGGCATCCCGTTTGCGATTAAAGATAATATTGATCTTGCGGGTGTTCCTACTACAGCCGGATGTGCTGCGTTTAAATACATTCCGGATGAACATGCAACAGTTGTTAAGCGTCTAATTGAGGCTGGTGCCATTCCGATAGGTAAAGCAAATCTTGACCAGTTTGCAACGGGTCTTGTTGGAACAAGAAGTCCTTATGGAGAAACTAAAAATGCGCTGAACCCTGAATTAATTAGCGGCGGTTCAAGCGCAGGCTCTGCTGTTTCCGTTGCACGCGGTCTGTCAGCATTTGCACTTGGCACTGATACAGCGGGATCTGGTCGTGTTCCGGCAGCATTAAACCGTCTCGTAGGATACAAACCAAGCTTAGGGGCATGGCCTATCAATGGTCTTGTACCGGCCTGCGCCAGCTTGGATTGTATCAATGTCTTTGCTAATAGTCTATCAGATGCTTTGCTTGTCGATGAAGTAGTCCGTGGGTTTGAAGACTCTGATCCATGGTCAAAGCTGATCAAGCGCCGTTCAAATGCGCTTCCCGAAAAAATTTGTCTCGTACAAGAACCTCCTGCTTTTTACGGACCGTTTGCACAGGAGTACAAACAGGCATGGGAAGCGGCTGTTATCAAAATTGAAAACTTGGGTATTCCAATTGAGTACATCGATGGAAACTATCTAGCTGAAGCTGCTGCCATTCTATATGACGGACCATGGGTGGCAGAACGCTGGGCAGAATTGGGTGAATTTATTACGACACATGAGAATGCGGCTTTTCCTGTGACAGAAACGGTACTACGTTCCGGAGCTAAACCGGAGTATGATGCATCTTCCCTTTTTAAAGCGATACACAAGCTTCGGAAGTTTACACAAAAAGCCCGTCAGCAGTTAAAAAATGCGGTATTGATCATGCCGACATCCGGCGGGACATGGACGCGGGAGGAGGTGCGTAAAAATCCAATTGAAACAAACAGTCTTATGGGGCTGTATACCAATCATTGCAATCTATTGGACCTTAGTGCTGTAGCGGTTCCAGCAGAAGATGCTACAGAAAATCTGCCATTTGGGATTACCTTATTTTCAAGCAGTGAAAATGAGAATCTTATTTGCGGCCTTGCGGATTTGTTTTTACATCAAAGGAGTTCTTTTAAAAAGAAGGAAACTGTTTTCGTAGGAGTATGCGGACTTCATATGCGTGGATTTTCCCTTGAAAAACAAATGATTGAACATGGTGCAGTGTTTATTCGTGAAGCGAAAACAGCTCCTGAGTACAAAATGATCCAATTACCCACCGAACCTCCTAAACCTGGATTAATTCATTCAAATGAACGAGGTACATCCATTGAAGTGGAGGTGTGGGAAATTCCACTTACCGAGTTCGGGTCTTTTGTAGAACGTATCCCTTCGCCACTTGGAGTCGGAAAGATTAAATTGGAAGACGGCTCTGAAATTTCAGGATTTATCTGTGAAGCGAGTGCTGCCGAAACAGCAGAAGACATTTCACAATACGGAGGCTGGCGTTATGCCTTTTCCGTTTAAAATAAAGGGTCTAAATTCATGAGCATTAGGCTGATTCGGCCTTAACAGAAGGTTGGTTATATAGCATCGGAAAAATATGAAGATGGATTCACGAGTGTAAGAATGTATTAGGCATAAATGTACGGAGCTACCTATGGGTTATCATTTTGTGAAAAAAGGCAATGTTGGATTTAATATTAAGAATTGAATTCTAGTAAATAAGAAAATTATTCCTTTGACAATCTCCTGAAACTCCTTTATATTTAGCTAGTACTTTAGTGCTTAAAAGCGTTTCAGTAATTGTGAGGAGTTAAAAGGTCCGATCCTTACCTCAGAGAATATACAACATTGAAAGCGGGGAAATACATCATGCGTCTTGAAGATGCAAAGCTAAAACTCTCCTTACCTGAAGCAATTGGGGTTTTGGCCATTCTTTTCTTAATTATTGCAACTGGTATCATTCATTATGGACTTGCCCCCCATATTCCAATTATAGCGGCACTCCTTTTTCTATTTGTTTATGGAAAGTTCAAGAAGCTGCCATTTTCGATTATGGAGGCGGCTATCGTCAAAGGTGCAGGCACTGGTATGGGAGCCATCTATATATTCTTTTTCATTGGAATGTTAATTTCGATCTGGATGGCAAGCGGGACTATCCCTACCATCATGTTCTATGGGTTTGACTGGATTTCTGGTGAATATTTCTATGCAATCACATTTCTGGTGTGTTCGCTAATTGGGCTCTGTATCGGGAGTTCACTTACAACATCTGCCACAATCGGCGTTGCTTTGATAGGGATGGCGGCGGCGATGGATTTATCGTTGGCGATTACAGCCGGTGCAATCATTTCCGGTGCATTTCTTGGAGATAAAATGTCTCCATTATCCGACTCTACCAATCTTGCATCGGGAACGGTTGGAGCACCATTATTTGAACATATTAATAATATGCTTTGGACTACGATTCCAGGTTTTTTCATATCGCTTATCATCTTTTTCTTCCTTTCACCGAATGCCAAAGTTGCTCGCGTTGAGGAAATCGAAGCCATGACCAAAGCCCTGGAAATGGAAACGAATATAAGCATATGGAGTTTGATTCCGTTTGTCATCGTTCTAATCATGGCTTTGAAAAAGGTGTCAGCGATTCCGACATTGTCAGCAGGAATCATTTCGGCGGCTGTCATTGCTTTCATACAAACCCCAAGTTTGACGGTTGCAAAAATAGCGGATATCTTATACGGGGGTTTTGTACTGAAGAGTGGAATGGAACAACTTGACTCAATCCTATCGCGGGGCGGAATTGAAAGTATGATGTTCTCCGTTTCGATGGTGTTGTTGGCATTGGCGATGGGCGGACTATTGTTTGAATTGGGAGTCATTCCTTCTATTTTAAATGCAATCCAGGATTCATTGACGAGTGTAGCGAAAGTGATTTCCGCTACTGTATTTGCAGGAATCAGCGTGAATTTCCTTGTGGGTGAACAGTATTTGTCAGTTATACTGCCTGGGAAAGCCTTTCAGCAGAGATATGAAGATTTAGGCTTGCAGCCCAAAACGCTTGCGAGGGTGCTTGAAGATGCGGGAACAGTTGTGAATCCTCTGGTTCCATGGGGTGTCTGCGGTGTATTCCTGACACAGGTATTGGGTGTTTCAACCCTTGAATATGCTCCATTTGCATTTTTCTGCCTACTTTGTCCTTTGCTTAGCCTGATTTCTGGCTTTACTAAAATCGGTATCCATTATAAATGAAAAAACAGGCGGTCGGATTCGACTGCCTGTTTTTTATGAGAACTTCCATAACCTTACAGAGAAGGGGAACCCCTGACATGAACAGAAATGCCAGGGGTATTTGATCGTTTATTTTGAAGACGCGATCTCATCTTTTGGGATGGATACGACTTTTTCTTTCTGTTCAAGTAAATTCATTCGCATGACGACATTTTGGAATATGCCCATTGAAAGCATGAGCAGCAGTAAGGAAGATCCTCCATAACTGATGAATGGAAGGGTGATCCCTGTAATTGGGATAAGTCCGGTCACTCCGCCGACGTTGATACCGACTTGAATGCCGATCATGGATGAGATGCCGATCAATAAAAGACTTCCAAATGGATCTTTGCATTTGGCTGAAAGTACAAATCCCCTCAGGACGACAAAACCTAGTGTCAATAGAACGAATCCCACTCCGAATATCCCGAGCTCTTCTGCAATGACGGCCATGATGAAATCAGTATGTGATTCAGGCAGATACCCGTATTTTTGTACACTGTCACCAAGTCCCACTCCAGTAAGGCCGCCGGAACCTATGGCGAATAAGGAATTCACGAGTTGATACCCGCTTTCTCCTGCCTTTCCGAAAGGGTCTGCAAACCCGGTAAAACGAGACATCTTATTTTCAGTAAGAACGGCTGAGAAATTTCCTGTCACGAGTACCCCCAATGCAAATATGGCAACGAATATCGCAGTGATTAAAGAGAGTTTGAATATACTCTTAAAAGACATACCGGATGAAATGATCATGGTACTTGAAATCAGGAAAATGACCGCTGCCGTTCCATAGTCAGGTTGTATTCCGATTAAAAAGCAGATGAATACCAGAAAGAAAATCGGCGGGATGACGGCTTTATCAATACTATTGATTCGATCCTGCCTTTTTCCGTAAATGGCTGCCAGATAAATGATTATGGCTAACTTGGAAAATTCCGCAGGTTGTATCGATGCTGTCCCTAACTTGAACCAGCTTGTGGCATTTCCTGCTGTATGGCCGAAGATAAAGAGCAGCAAAAGGATACCGGCCATTCCAAACATCATAGACATCAAGAACATTTTGTTTTTGTACATCTTATAAGGAAGAATCATCGTGACGATCATTGCCGCGAATGAAATGAGAAAGGCCGTTTTTTGTTTCTCAAAGAAGTAATCCATGGGCCAGCCGTATCGAGCGACTGCAGTGATCATGCTCGAACTGTAAATCATGACTAAACCAAACAAACAGAGTAATACGACAGCGATGAAAATAGGGAAGTCGTATGCTTTAATTATTCTTTTCACTTGTGCGCTCACCTCAAATATGTATGCGCGAAAAAATCGCCTTCTTATATAGTAACGGAAAATCGGTTATATAGATAATAATTTTTATTCGATAGTATGAATTTATCCTCCATTACCCAGTATTAAACACTAAAACCGATAAACTTGTCTGCCGGATTATCAGAATTTCGATTCTTATTATACTTACCTTCGATAACAAACGTGAATATTCCTTTTAATAACGAAAAAATTTTACTATATATTCCATTTTGAAGTGCTAACATGTCTGGGAGATTACTAGTTAATGGTATTTGCGTTGAGGATGGATTTCATGGAGCTTCACCAATTGAGTTGTAAAACGTGATGTGATGCAGTGGATACTGTGAATACACCGATTAAGTGGCAGGGAATCGGTCAGGAACCTTATGAAGAGAGGGAACCGGTTGTGAAGTTGGTTCCAAGCGATTATATTATACAGGCTGCTGCGTCTCTGGCATTATATAAAGAGGGTTCAGGGGAAGAATTTCCGTACGTTTAGTGAAGTATATGAACATATAACTGTTCAAGAAAAGTGCTCAGGCGCTCTTATCAATTCTTTTGGCAACCTAATTTCATTTGAAAAGGGCGTTTTGACATCAGTGCAGCCGAGAAGTTTTGCTGCATTTCAGAGGAGGGGTTCCTCCTCGGTCGATCTTTATTAAAGCATAAAAATGATATGGAGTAACGATAAAATAAGATAAAGCAAGGGGAGTAGTTATGGAAGAAATACATGACAAGTTGGAAGTGTTTTCTCCGGCAACAGGTGAGAAGATTGCGGAAATCGTCCCAACACCATTGAAGTCGATTCCTCATATATATATGAAATCAAGACATGCGTTCCAATCATGGTCGAATCTTCCCATCAAGGAACGGCTGCACTATTTAAAACGGCTCCGTTTATTGATGGTTGAAAGGATGGATGAAATAGCAGAAGTCATTTCAAAAGATGCGGGAAAAGTGAAAATTGAAGCGCTGGTTGCTGACATCATGCCAACGATCGATGCAATCAAGCATATCGAGAAACATGCAGTGAAATCTCTTTCCGGACGGAAGGTCACCACTCCACTCATGTTAATTGGTAAAAAATCTTATGTCCATTATATGCCCCGTGGAACGATTCTCGTCATTTCACCATGGAATTATCCGCTGCAGCTTTCCATGGTTCCCATTCTTAATGCCCTAGCGGCTGGAAATACTGTCATCGCCAAACCATCAGAGGTAACTCCTTTAGTTGGGGTGTGCATCGAAAATCTGTTTCTTGAAGCTGGTTTCCCAGAAGGAACTATACAGTTTGCCCATGGAGGGAAAGAATTGGGTGCGGCATTAACTGAGCAAAAACCAGATTATATATTTTTTACTGGATCTGTAAGGACCGGAAAAATGATTGGTGAGGTTGCAGCAAGAGACCTGATCCCAACGACTTTGGAGCTTGGCGGTAAGGATCCGATGATCGTTCTGCGTGATGCTAACCTGGAACGGGCTGTGAACGGGGCTCTTTGGGGGGCTTTCACAAATAGTGGGCAGGTGTGCATGAGTGTTGAAAGGGTTTATGTGGAACGTCCTGTTTATAAGGAATTCCTAATGCTTCTTAAAGAAAAAACGAAGTCCATGAGGCAGGGGGTGCAATCGCAGGATGATATCGGTTCAATGACTTTCCCTAAACAAGTGGATATTGTGGCTGACCAACTGGAGGATGCACTGAATAAAGGGGCCGTACTTGAAACCGGAACACCTCCGAAAGAGTGGAAAACGGGGCAGACCCATTTCATTCCGCCGACGATTCTTTCCAATGTCGATCATTCCATGAAAATCATGAAAGAAGAAACGTTCGGACCCGTGTTGCCTGTTGTGCCTTTCGATACGGAGGAAGAAGTGATCGCCCTGGCAAATGAAAGTGAATATGGACTCAATTCCAGCGTTTGGACGATGGATAGGGAAAAAGCAAGTCGGATTGCGTCACGGTTAGTAACCGGTGCGGTGACGATCAATGATGTGCTGATTACGGTTGCTAATCATCATTTACCATTTGGCGGTGCCAAACAAAGTGGGGTTGGCCGCTATCATGGCGAGCATGGATTGAAGATTTTCTGCCATGAAAAGGCGATCATGATCGATAAAGGTAAAAACGATACAGAAATACAATGGTATCCATATGAAGGGAAATACACGAGTTTTTTATCGCTATTTCAGAACTATTTTTCTGCAAAACCGAACTGGATTCGTTTCGGCAAAGAATATTTATCGTTGTTAAAATTATCCAAAAGGAACAGAAAATGAGATCCATTTATAAAAAAAGATTGTTATTTTCATAACGAGCGCGTATACTATTAATATACTTAATAACTGATTTTCCTTTTCAAAGGGGAGTAGCGTTAGGGTTCGCCCTAAAACAAAGTCGTCATTACGTGAATGTTAAACATTCATCGGCTTTGTTGACATGATTTCATGTTCAGCAAGACCTTTGCCTATACGGCAGAGGTCTTTTTATTTTGCCAATGCCAATAGGAAGGAAATACTACTATTGGAGGTTGAATGGATGGAAGCATCAATGTTATTGGAATATGGCTGGGTCCTTCTTATCTTGGTTGGATTAGAAGGGATACTGGCTGCAGATAATGCAGTCGTCATGGCTGTCATGGTTAAGCATTTGCCAAAAGAACAACAGCGGAAAGCCTTGTTTTATGGTCTGATGGGAGCTTTTGTTTTCCGTTTTGCCAGTCTATTCCTTATTTCCTTTCTTGTCGAGGTGTGGCAAGTTCAAGCAATCGGTGCGATTTATCTACTTTTCATCGCTTTTCAGCACATTTACAAAAAATACGCTGGTAAAGGTGAGAAGGAAATCACGAAGCCTAAAAAGCAATCCGGTTTCTGGATGACCGTGGTAAAGGTTGAAGCGGCTGATATCGCTTTCGCTATCGATTCCATGTTGGCTGCCGTCGCACTGGCTGTTACACTTCCTGCAACAGGCTGGATGAAAGTCGGCGGTATTGACGGAGGGCAATTCGCTGTCATGTTCCTCGGCGGTATGATCGGGTTGATCATTATGCGATTTGCAGCAAATGCATTCGTTAAGCTGCTTCATCGGCGTCCTTCACTTGAAACGGCAGCATTTTTGATTGTGGGTTGGGTTGGCGTGAAATTGGCGGTACACACACTTGCACACCCTTCACTTGCTTTCATTGATCATCATTTCCCTGAATCAACGCTTTGGAAATCGATTTTCTGGACTGTATTGATTGGAATTGCAGCAGGTGCATGGATCATTTCAAGCAAAAAAGAAAAAAAAGAGAAAGAAGAGAAAAAAATACAGGAAGCATAAAAAAACAGGCGTGCCGGTCACGCCTACAGTTTGTAGACAAAAGGGGTTCGGAATTAAAAAATTCTGAACCCCTTTTGAAATTCCCTTTGAATTTTCGCCTGAAGTTTAGAGATTGGGGCTCTACGAGCCCACTATGTTAGGCCATTTTTGGACCTTGCCATGTCCAATTGGCCATCTTCTTTAAATTAATGGCAGCGAAAGTAAGCATCGCCTGCATCGACAATTTTTTAAGTCCCCTTAAAGTAGTCCAACGCATACCATGCTTTTCTTTTGCATCTGCGAATACACGCTCAATCGTTTCTTTACGTTTTGCATATATAGGTTTTACATCTTGATGATGACGCAGATGATCTGCTTCTTCCACATGTGTTTGCCAGATATGCCGTGTCACCACTTTTTGACAGTCTTTGCTTTCTGTACACCGAGATAAAAATGAGCATGTTGTACAAATTTGTTTTGGCGATTTGTACTCGCGATAGCCCTCTTTATTTGTTGTTGAGTACTTTAAAGTTTCGCCCGAAGGGCAAAGGTAACAATCAAAATGTTCATCGTATACATAGTCCTGTTTGCGGAAAAATCCTTCTTTGGTGCGAGGACGTGTATAAGGTAAAGCCGGTATGATTTCTTTGTTAAATTTGTTAAATAGGTAGCTTGTAATCGCTGGTGTTTTATAAGCTGCATCTGCGGCAACGGCTTCCGGTTTTCCAACTTTCTCAATCACTTGTTCAACTAGTGGCTCTAAGATCTGACTGTCATGTGTATTTCCAGGTGTTACAATCGTTCCCAATACAAAACCGTTGCGGTCTGCGGCCGCGTGGAATGAATAGGCAAACTGTTTTGTTCGTTCATCTTTCACATAGTAGCCACTCTCAGAATCCGTTGTACTTTCTTTAATCTCTTTGGTCTCTTCTTTATCAAATTTATCTGGTGGAAAAGGCTTTTTTCCATGGTTTTCACGATCTTGATTGATTTCTTCTTGAAGACGTCCTTGATACGCTCGTGTTTCTTTACGAACGATTTTCTTTTCAAATTTCCGTTTATTCGCACTGGCTTTCACATGTGTGGAATCCACGAAAACGTGTTCAGCACTTATTAACTTTTTATTAGCAGCTGTCATTAAAATGCGATAGAAAATCTGTTCAAACAGATCTGTATCTTTGAAGCGTCGCTCATAATTTTTCCCGAACGTAGAGAAATGAGGTACTTTATCATGGAAACCATAGCCTAAGAACCAACGGTAAGCCATATTGGTTTCAACTTCTTCAATCGTTTTACGCATGGAACGAATACCGAAGGTATATTGAATGAAAGTCAGTTTAACTAAAATAACTGGATCAATACTTGGGCGTCCTACCTCTGAATACATATCTTTCACCAAGTCATAAATGAAAGTGAAGTCAATGGCAGCCTCCATTTTACGAACCAAATGGTTCGGTGGCACCAATTGATCTAAAGTAATCATTTCAAGTTGATCTCGCTGAATAGAATCATGTTTAGAAAGCATCCTCATCACCTCAAGTTTTAATACTTCTATTTTAAAACAAACATGACTCCAGGCAAAAGTGTTCTATCTAAAAGGTAAGACAAAGTTGATTGGAACGGAAGGTACGAGACTCCTGCGGGAAAAGCGCGTCTAGGGGAGACCCCGCAGGCGAAAGCCGAGGAGGCTCCCCGACCGCCCGCGGAAAGCGAGTGCCTGGAGTGGAAATCAACGTCCAAATTGTACAAGCCATAAAAATAGACAAACTCGATTTTCATCGAGTTTGTCTACAGTCTGCAGGCGTGCCGGTCACGCCTATTTTTTTTGCTTCTTAAAGTATTTATGGAGATGACCCTCAAAAGCGCAGGTACGTTTACGAATGATATGTTAAAAGATGTGAATATTAAATTCCGGTTATAAAAATGACAATTGTCCCATTGTATTGGGCAAAAAAACGGAAAAAGATATTTTACTGTAATTGCACTGTAACAAACGAGAAAAAACTAAGTATTTTATCATGTTGATATATTGTGTGATTTCATTTTTATCGCAAAAATAGTTCTTTTGGTACTGTCTTTTAGACTCCCTCCGCTTAAGATAAGTATGTTGATGCGTATTTTATGTTCAACAGGAGCGAGGTGAGCAAATGCTTGGTTTGTTGTTTACAGCATTCAAAAAAAAGCGTTCTTTAGAAGAAACCGTATTGAAAATTCAACAAGGCGATAATAGCCTTCGTAATGATACTATAGAGTCATTCAAACCTTTTATTGCTAAAACAGTCTCATCGGTTTGCAAACGGTACATATACGAATCAGATGATGAATTCAGTATTGGAATGATTGCTTTTAACGAGGCAATTGAAAAATACTCCCCGGAAAAAGGCCGTTCTTTATTGGCATTTGCCGAAACCCTCGTTAAACGAAGGGTTATAGATTATTTAAGAAGCCAGTCCAAACAAAAAGAAATCCTATTGGATTTAACACTGAATGATGATAATGATCAAAGCCAAATATATATCGATAATGAAAATTCCATCAATGAATACGAAATGCAGAAGGAATCGGAAAGAAGAAAAGAAGAAATTCAGCTTTATATAAGCCATCTAGAGGATTTTGGTCTGTCATTTGAGGATTTAGTTGAAAACTCTCCCAAACATGCAGATGCCAGGAAGGGAGCTATTATGATCGCTAAATTGTTAATGGAAGATGACGAACTGAAGGAAATCCTGTTTACAAAAAAGCGGCTGCCCGTAAAACAGCTTGAGGGAAAAGTGGAAGTAAGCAGAAAAACGATTGAACGGAACAGAAAATACATCATTGCCGTGGCAATCATAATAAACGGAGATTTTTTGTATTTGAATGATTATATAAAAGGGGCTATCGATGAATGAAAAAAGGAGTTATTCTTTCAGTTAATAAACGATTTGTAACCCTATTGACCCCCGAGGGTGAATTTCTGAAAACCAAAAGGCAGGAAAGGGAATATGAAGTGGGTGAGGAAATAACTTTTTCACCTGCAAAACAAAAATTCACTTTGGCCTTTTCCAATATTCATTCATCTTTCAAAAAAACGGCCGTGCTAAGCATTGCCTCCACCTTCCTGATTCTCTTTTCAATTCTTCCTTCTTATTTCTCTGGTCCTGTGTCGGCATATATGACCATAGATGTGAATCCAAGCATTGAATTGGAGCTTGATGATGATTTAGAAGTTCTCAAGCTTACCGGATTAAATGTAGACGGAAAGCTTGTGATCGGTCAGCTGAAGGACTGGAAAGGCAAGGATATAAAAGCTGTTACAAACCGAATCGTTGAAACGACGAAGCGACTTGGTTATTTGAAAGGAAATAAACAAATAGTCGTTTCCACAACGTTAATGAAAAAAAATAAAGAACTGAATAAGAATTTAAAAGAGGAGATAAAAGAAATATCTGAGCAGGATAATGTTTCCAAAACAAAGATGAAAGTGATCCAGGCAACAAAAAGCGATCGGAAGCAAGCTAGGGAACAAGGAATATCCACGGGTAAGTATCTCGAAAAGAAGTTGAATGAAGATAAAGATAAGATAAAGGTCAATAAGAGGGAGCCTGCCCCGGCGCCAGTTAAAAAAGTCGAGGAAAACGTTGTTATTCCGAAAGAAAAGGGCGTAATGCTAAGTACGGAAAACAAATCGGATGGAGAAAAGAAAAAAGAGAATAATGAAATTGAAATAAAACAAAAGCCGGCCAATGAAGCCAAACCGACTGAACGGAAAAACGCGGGTATTGAAGTTACCAAAATTAAGGAACAAACCGAACGGGGAAATACAAGTGGAAAACGGAATGCGATAAATGGATATAAGGAAAAAAGCAACGAGTCAAAAGGGAAATCGGATAGCCATCACAGCAACCAATCAAAGGACAAGCAGAAAAATGAACAGAATGAGAAAAAGTTCGATGTAAAAAAAGTTTCATCACTCAAAGAAAAGGATAGTGATGATTCTATAAAGCACGATAATAAAAATAAGCAAAATAAACAGGATAGACAAGATAAACAGGTTACACAGGATAGGCAGGAAATACAAGTTAAACAAGATAAACAGGATAAGCAATATAAACAAGATAAGAAAGATTGGGATAAGTCGAAAAGGGGTAAAGGCAATAATGGAAACGGAAATGGACATAATCATTAAAAAGAGTCCAGCATGCAGCTGGACTCTTAGCCATGGATATTTAATTGTGAATTATTGACCTTTAAGTTGAGATTGTGCTTGTTGTACAAGACGTTTCGTGATTTCTCCGCCAACTGAACCATTGGCACGTGCTGAAGTATCGGAACCTAATTGTACACCGAATTCAGATGCAATTTCATATTTGATTTGTTCTAATGCTTGTTCGATTCCTGGAACAAGAAGATTGTTACTGCTGTTAGCCATTTGAATCTCCCCTTTACTTTTTCAACGGCTTTTGCCGCTGTAATGATAGTATAAGTAGAATGTGGAGTTTTACTTATACGAGCAGCATCAAACTTATTGGTAAACCTGCCTTTTTGTTGTAAGTAAGTCAGTTTTAAAAGAGAATGGAAAAAAGCATGATAAAAGGGTAAACTAGATTTTTAATGGTTATGTGATTTGCATAACTATAAAGGAGCAAGAAAGGAAACTCTTTATGTTTGCTATCAAAAAAATATTATCAAAGTTAACACCAGCTCAGCTTATCGTCGGTTATTATGTTTTGGCAGTCAGCATCTCGACCGTACTGTTGAGTCTGCCGGTCGCTCTTAAGCCAGGCGTGGAATTTGGATTCATGGATGCTTTATTCACAGCCGTAAGTGCAGTTAGTGTAACAGGTCTAACAGTTGTAAGTTTGCCCGAAGTGTACAATGAGGTAGGCTATTTCATTCTCATGTTCGTTCTCCAATTTGGCGGTATTGGCATCATGACACTCGGAACCTTTTTCTGGCTTATAGTGGGCAAGAAAATCGGCTTGAAGGAAAGACAATTGATCATGACGGATCAAAACCAATCGAATCTTTCCGGGCTTGTTAAATTATTGATCCAAATCATTCAGATATTTGTCGTAATTGAAATGATTGGGGCTCTCGTTTTAGGCATTTACTTTCTGAATTATTTTCCAGACGGGAAAGAAGCCTTTTTAAATGGCTTATTTTTAGCCGTAAGTGCCACCACGAATGCTGGTTTTGATATTACCGGTATTTCGATGATTCCATTTAAAGACGATTATTTTGTGCAGTTCATTACGATTATCCTGCTTACCCTTGGAGCCATTGGGTTTCCTGTCTTGATTGAGCTGAAGGAGTTTTTGTCCAATAAGGCCCGTACTTATAAGTTTCATTTTTCTTTGTTCACGAAGCTGACCTCAGTCACTTTCTTTTCCCTTATCGTTGGGGGAACGATCCTGATTTACCTTCTAGAAATTAATGGGTTCTTTAAAGGTAAGAACTGGCATGAATCGTTCTTTTACTCATTGTTTATGTCCTCCAATACGCGGAGCGGCGGGTTGGCAACCATGAATGTGAGTGACTTTTCGGAACCGACCCTTTTATTGTTGAGCATATTGATGTTCATTGGAGCTTCCCCAAGTTCAGTCGGGGGAGGAATCCGGACAACTACACTGGCCATCATGATTCTATTTTTATGGAATTTCATGAGAGGAAGGCGTTCCATAAAAGTTTTCAAACGGGAGATTCATCCCGATGATATCCGAAAAGCGACAGCGGTTATGATCATGGGATCGCTTCTTTGCATAATGGCGGTCTTCATATTATCCATTACCGAAAATTTCACTTTGATGCAAATCATTTTTGAAGTATGTTCGGCTTTCGGTTCAGTCGGCCTTTCGATGGGAATCACGCCTGACCTCAGCAATACCGGTAAAATTGTCATTATGATCATTATGTTCATTGGCCGTGTTGGGATAACCTCCCTCCTGTATATCATAGGCCATAAAGAAGTTACGGAAAATTTCCATTATCCAAAAGAACGCGTCATCATTGGGTAAATGATTTAAGTCAGTGACCTTTCCACTCGTGGAAAGGTTTTTTGTGTTGTTTGCAGGAATCATGGATAAAATGTTGAAATTTACCTATAAGTGAGTGTCCTACCATTTCAAATATGCATAAATTGATCCCTTACTTGGAATTCGATCGGATGTAGTATAAACCATTTAGGTAAGGAGGTGGAGAATGTGAAGAAATATACTGGAAGGATCATTGTCCCTACTCTTTTTTTTGTATTGATATTACCCTATATAGGGTGGCTGGGTCATGAAGAACGCAGGTTTTCCGCCTTTGCAGGAATATATTTAATCGTAATTTTAACCATAGCCTGGTGTTTGGGTGCCATCTATGATCATAAACGGAAAACGATAGCTTTATTGCAGGATAGCGAAGGGCGTTATCGCATTTTCTCCAATTACTCTAAAGAATTGGTCAATAGCTTCAATGAGGTTATTTTCCAAACGGATGATAAAGGAAAATGGTTGTACTTAAACCCGGCATGGAAATCGATGAGTGGTGCATCCGTAAATGAATCCCTGGGGCTTCACTTTTCTAAACATATGGATAACAATTCTTATCAAGACGTATTAAAGGCCTTTGCGGACTCCTTTCATCGAGGGGATAAATATTTTCGTGCGGACATTAAACTAAATGCGAAAAAGGGAACAAGCTGGGTTGAGGCATTCGTTAAACTTATTTACGATGACGCTGGGAAATTCATCGGGACAGCGGGCATATTATCGGAAATTAATGAACGTAAACATGCAGAGGAAAAGCTTGTGAGCCTAAACGAACATTTGGCAATCACATCAAGCAAGTTATCAACGGCTGCCCAACTTGCGGCTGGGATTGCACATGAGGTCAGGAATCCGATGACGGCGATAATGGGATTCGTGAAGCTGATTAAAGATGGCGGTGCCGAAAAGCAGGAATACTACGATATTATTTTTTCGGAAATAAATCGAATCGAGAAAGTGCTGAATGAACTCTTGCTGCTATCGAAACCCACTGGGGCGGTATTCCTTGAGAAGGATATAAAGGAAAGCTGTAACCATGCCGTAACGCTGTTGGAGACAAATGCCGTACTGAACAATATTCAAATACATAAAAATTATGATTCAGAACCAATTTTTATGTATTTTGATGAAAACCAAATCAAGCAAGTGCTAATAAACATGATAAAAAATTCCATAGAATCGATGCCGAATGGCGGAAATATTTTTGTGAGCATAAATGAAAAAAATGAGGAAGTTTTTTTGAGCATTTTGGATGAAGGGGATGGTATTCCGGAAAACTCCCTTCAAAAAGTAGGAGAACCATTTTTCACTACAAAAACATCAGGAACGGGTTTGGGTCTTTCCGTTTGTTTTAGAATCATCGAAAAGCATGGAGGAAAAGTTTTCATCACAAGTGAACTGAAAAAAGGTACGAAAATCGTTTGTATATTTCCAACCGTCCAACAAAAGCAATATAGTGAGAACGAAAAGGTCAAGATACGGGATCTTGAATGACAAGAAAACAAAGGTTTAATTGTTGAAAAAATCAGAATCTTGTGTATATAATTTAAAAGTAATAACATACTAACCGGTTAGTAAGTTTAAAAGGAGGAATTCAATTTGAACTTTGAACATACTGAAAAGGTGAAAAATCTGGAAAAGAAGTTAACGGAATTCATGGAGAAGCACGTTTACCCAAATGAATCAATATACAAAAAGCAGCTCGAAGCACAGGAAAGCCGCTGGAGTGAAATTCCCCCGATTTTATCTGAATTGACGGCAAAAGCAAAAGAAGAAGGATTATGGAATTTATTTTTACCTGATAGCGGTTATGGCGCGGGTTTAACAAATCTAGAATATGCCCCGCTTTGCGAGATCATGGGTAGGTCGACGATAGGACCTGAAATCTTCAACTGTAATGCGCCGGACACTGGTAATATGGAAGTGTTGGTGAGATATGGATCGGATGAACATAAAGAACGCTGGCTGAAGCCCTTGCTTGCTGGGGAAATCCGTTCATGCTTCTCGATGACGGAACCGGAAGTGGCGTCTTCCGATGCGACCAATATCGAATGCAGGATTGAAAGGACGGGTAATGAGTATGTCATCAACGGCCGAAAATGGTGGTCTTCAGGAGCAGGCGATCCCCGATGCAAGATTGCCATCGTCATGGGTAAGACAGATCCTGAGGCGGCCAAGCATGAACAACAGTCAATGATTCTTGTCCCGCTCGATACACCGGGTGTCAAAATCGAGAGAATGCTCCCTGTGTTTGGTTATGATCATGCCCCGCATGGCCATGCCGAAATCACGTTTGAAAATGTGAGGGTCCCGGCTACGAATATTCTATGGAGTGAAGGAAAAGGATTTGCGATTGCCCAAGGAAGGCTTGGACCGGGAAGGATACATCATTGCATGAGGCTGATCGGCGCTGCTGAAAGAGCACTTGAAGAATTATGTAAGCGCATTCAAGAGCGCGTCGCTTTTGGTAAAACATTGGCGAGACAAGGTGTAATCATGGAGTGGGTTGCTGATTCACGGATTGAAATCGAACAAGCAAGACTTCTGACCTTAAAAGCTGCCTATATGATGGATACTGTCGGGAACAAGGAAGCAAAGGCGGAGATCGCGATGATAAAAGTGGTGGCACCAAATATGGCATTGAATGTACTGGACAGGGCCATCCAAGGCTTTGGAGCTGCAGGGATTTCCGATGATTTCCCTTTTGCTGCTCATTGGGCCAATGCACGGACTTTAAGGCTTGCTGATGGTCCCGATGAAGTTCATCGCTCACAAGTTGCTAAAATAGAACTTCGAAAATACCAACAAAAGCATGAGGTGAAAATATGAAAGTTACCGACTTATTCGATCTAACTGGAAAGACGGCGATCATAACCGGTGGAGGGAGAGGGTTGGGAGCACAAATAGCGACAGGCTTTGCCGAAGCTGGGGCAAATGTCGTACTTTGTTCAAGGAAGAAGGAAGCATGTGACGAAGTTGCTTCGCAAATCCAAAAACTTGGAGTCAGGGCGCTTTCCTTCAAGTGTGATATCACCAATCCGTCAGATGTACAGGAAGTCGTTAACGAAACTTACCGTGAATTTGGTGTCATCGACATATTAGTAAACAATAGCGGGGCATCCTGGGGGGCACCAGCCGTCGACATGCCTCTTGAAGCGTGGCAGAAGGTGATGAATGTAAATGTAACCGGAACCTTTATCATGAGCCAGACAACAGGCAGGGTAATGATTGAGCAGGGACATGGGAAAATCATAAACATCGCTTCCGTTGCCGGATTAGGGGGTACCGACCCGAGGGTGCTCGATACGGTCGGATATAATACGAGTAAAGGGGCGGTCATTACTTTAACGAAGGATTTGGCCGTTAAATGGGGTCAGCATAATATCAATGTTAATGCAATCGCACCAGGTTTCTTTCCGACAAAAATGACGAAAGGGGTTCTTGAGCAAGGAAAGAATCCTATCCTGGATTCCACGCCGTTAAAAAGGTTAGGGAGTGATGATGATTTGAAAGGGGCAGCGGTTTTCCTGGCCTCAAAGGCATCTGATTTTGTGACTGGAAATATTTTGATCGTCGATGGGGGTTCACATGCAAAGTAATGAAAGGTAAGTAAATATGGCTGGAGGGTATGAAATGATGAATGAAAAAAAATGGCTTTCCGTTTATCCTGATTCAATTTCAAAGGAAATAAAAGTCCCTGAGTTCCCGATGCAAAGAATCCTTCAAAATGCATGTGAGTCCCATCCAAACAATACAGCTATTACTTTTTATGACCGAAAGATATCTTATCAGGAACTTTTTCATGCGTCGCTAGCCTTTGCTTCAGCCTTGCAAAAAAAAGGTGTTCAAAAAGGTGATCGTGTCGCCATCATGCTGCCTAACTGTCCGCAGTACGTCATAGCTTATTATGGATCATTGACAACAGGGGCCATTATCACCCAAATCAACCCAATGCTGGTTGAAAGGGAGCTGCAGCATATCTTACAGGACTCCGGTGCAGAAACGATCGTTATATTGGATGGATTATACCCGAAAGTGAAAAGTGTGCAGCAACATGCAAATTTGAAAAATATTATCGTCGTAAGCCTGCAGACTTCGGAAGCAGATTTTCAGCCTGATGCGTCTTTTGATCAATTCATGAAGACAGGAGACGGCAAAATCAATCCCGTATCAATCGATCCGGAAAATGATATAGCCGTTCTTCAGTATACAGGAGGAACGACTGGCCGTTCAAAAGGGGCGATGCTGACACACAGCAATATTCTGGCCAATGTCGTTCAAACGTATGAATTCTTCAAGCATGAATTAAAAATAGGTACAGAAAGAACGCTGTCGGTCATCCCGCTTTTTCATGTTTTTGGAATGTCGTCCGCAATGAATTTATCCGTGTATATCGCGGGTGACTCCATCATGCTGCCACGATTTGAAATAGAAGAAGTACTGGAAACGATTAAGCGTGAACAGCCGACCACTTTTCCTGGTGTACCGACCATGTATGTAGCGTTGACGAATCATCCGAAGGCAGAAGAATATGGAATGGGCTCCATTCAGGTCTGTAACAGCGGAAGTGCACCGATGCCCGTGGAACTGCTGCGTGAGTTCGAACGAAAATCAGGTGCGAAGATATTGGAAGGCTACGGTCTTACGGAAGCTTCGCCAACAACGCATTGTAACCCGGCATTTGCAAAAAGGAAACCTGGGAGCGTCGGGATTGGTGTCCCTTCGACTGAATATAAGGTGATGGACCTGGGAGACGGAACGAAAGAAGTGGCATCTGGCGAATTGGGGGAATTGGTCGTCAAAGGACCTCAAGTGATGAAAGGTTACTGGAATATGCCGGAGGAAACGGCGGTGACCCTAAGGGGTGGTTGGCTTTATACGGGTGATATCGCCAAAGTTGATGAAGATGGGTACCTCTATATTGTCGACAGGAAAAAAGATTTGATCATCGCAAGTGGTTATAATATATATCCGCGAGATGTCGAGGAAGTTCTCTATGAACATCCAGCTGTCCAGGAAGCGGTTGTCATCGGAGTTCCAGATGCTTACCGAGGGGAGTCGGTAAAAGCGGTGCTTGTACTTAAAAATAATAAAACGGCCAATGAACGGGAAATCATCGATTACTGCCGTGCAAACCTATCGGCTTATAAAGTTCCGCATTTCGTTGAATTTCGTGAAGAGTTACCGAAAACAAATGTCGGAAAGATTTTAAGGCGGGCTTTAAGAGAAGAACTTTCCAGGAAGTAAGAGGGCTTTGATGGCACGAGAGCGTATGATATCAATTCAGCTGAAATTTTAACAGATTGCGAGGGTGCATACATGAAAGAAAAAATGACAGAACATAGCATACGCTTATTTGAAAAGAAGGGCTTTAGTGAAACGTCGATTTCTGATATCGTCGAATCGGTCGGAGTGACGAAGGGAACGTTTTATTATTACTTTACGAGCAAAGAGCAGTTGCTAATGGATATTCATCTAGCTTATATAGACGAGTTGCTTAGTGAGCAGGAAAGAATCATGTTGGAACCTGGGAAAAGCTGCAAGGATAAACTTTTCGATATGGTCTTGATGCTTTTAAAGAGCATTAAAACCAAAAAATCCAGCGCAACGGTCTTTTTCCGTGAAATGAAGAATCTAAGTGACGATAAGCTTGCACAAATCCTTCCTAAGCGGGATGAGTTCCGTAATAAAATCGAGCAAGTTCTGATTAGTGGCATCGAGAGCGGAGAACTGCGTTCCAATCTCGATGCATCCATCATCTCTTTTGCTATTTTGGGTGTTGCCAATTGGAGCTATCATTGGTTCGACCCAGAAGGTGAAAAAACCGAACAGGAAGTTGCAGCCATTTTTATGGGGATGATTCTGCAGGGAATTGAAGCGTGACCAGGTTACATACTAACCGGTTAGTTGAAGGGAGATAGAAGGCATGACCAACAAGCAAATTCAATCAATTACCGTTATTGGGGCTGGGCAGATGGGGCACCAAATTGCGATGCTTGCTGCACTAGGAGGTTACGAAACGATTCTTCAGGATGTTCATGAAAACGCGTTGAATGCAGCCCAAGAAAAATTGGACGTCATTTTGACTAAATGGGTTCAAAAAGGAAAATTGTCTGAAGATCGTAAATTGGCTGCTTTTAGCCGTCTTCAATATACCACCGATCTTGAGAAAGCGGCCAGTGGGGCTGATTTGATCATTGAAGCGGTAGTTGAAAAACTTGATGTGAAGCAGGAGGTTTTCGCCAAACTTGAAGAACTGGCCCCAGCAGAAACCATCTTTGCCACGAATAGTTCAACGATTGTCAATAGCCTGATTGCGAATGTGACGAATCGTCCGGATAAGTTCATTAATATGCATTTCTTTTTCCCGCCTCTAGTAATGGATTGTGTTGAGGTTGTAATGAGTGACCAAACATCCGAGGAAACAGCGAAGCTTGCAATGGAAGTCACAGAGAATATGAATAGGACAGGAGTTTTGTTGAGGAAAGAGATATCGGGATTCGTAGCCAACCGAATTTTGGGAGCGTTGCAGCGTGAGGCCTTATATTTGTATGAAGAAGGAATTGTTGGCTATAAGGATATCGATTTGATTTGCAGGAAAGCTTTAGGCCATCCCATTGGTCCTTTTGAACTGATGGATCTATCAGGTATTGATGTAGGGTATTTTGTCATGCAGCAGCGTTTCAATGAAACTGGAAATCCAGAAGACAAGCCAAATGCTTGTATAGAAGAAAAGGTGAATAAAGGACATTTAGGCAGGAAAACAGGAAAAGGCTGGTATGATTATCCAAACCAAGGAGTGAAGAATTGATGACAAAATTAATTAAAGTGGTTAAGGAAAATAAGCTTGCGGTCATCACCATCGATAATCCTCCATTAAATGTAATCAGCAAACAAGTATTCAGAGAATTGGGAGAAACTTTCGATGAACTTTCAAAAGATACTGAAACTGTTGCGGTACTCATAACCGGTGCAGGCAATATCGCATTTGCGGCCGGGGCTGATATAAAAGAATTCCCTAGCATGATGGGGAACCCGAATATGAAAGAACTGGTAAAGGAAAGTCATGCCGTCCTAACTAAAATCGAACAGTTTCCTAAACCTACGATGGCTGTATTAAATGGCCTGACCTTAGGCGGCGGATGCGAACTGGCACTGGCCTGTGATTTGCGAGTAGCTGAAACACAAGTTCAAATCGGACTGCCGGAAGTGAAATTAGGCTTATTCCCTGGAGGTGGCGGTACACAGCGTTTGTCAAGACTTGTAGGTAATGCAAAGGCAAAAGAGATTATATTTACCGGTGATCCGCTTGGTGCCGCGGAAGCGGAAAAGATTGGGCTTATCAATAAAGTCGTTGAGCAAGGCAGCGGCTTATCGGAAGCGAAAATCTTGGCCTCACGAATGACAAGGCACTCACTTCAGGCACTTTCGAGAATCAAGAAGGCGATTAATGAAGGAAGTGAGGCAACACTTGAAAAAGGTCTAGAGATTGAAACGAATCTGTTTGAAGAAATCTTCCAAACTGAAGATGTTAAAGAAGGGGTTTCCGCTTTCTTGGATAAACGTAAACCTGCTTTCGTACATCGTTAATCAAGGAGGGGTCTTATGCATGAATTGGAAGTCAGCGTCCGTTTTTCCGAAACGGATGCTTTGGGCCACATCAATAACACAAGCTATTTCGTATACCTCGAAGAAGCACGCATGAAATTTTTTGAAGCTTTAGGCCTAGCGACAAATGTAGAATCTTGGAATTTTTTGTTAGCCTCCACCAAATGCGACTTTATTGCTCAGGGATATTTCAATCAACTCTTGACCATTCGTACATCTTTGACAAAGGTAGGTACGAAAAGCTGTGATATGGTCCATGATATCCTCTGTTCACAAACTGGGGAAGTGATTGCTAAAGGAAGCGCAGTTTTAGTCTGTTTTAATTTTTTGAAACAAAAAAGTGAACCTATTCCTGAATTTATTAAAGAAAAGCTCATTTCACATCTTGTTCATAATTAGAATGACAAAGTCTAAAGGAGTGGAAGAACATGGTTGACGATACGATTCCTGTTCGGCCCGGCGAGGAATTGAATATTGCTGCATTAGAAGGTTTCCTAAGAAAAAATGTATTGGACCTTCCAAATGAACCGTTGGAATTACAACAATTTTCCATGGGCTATTCCAATTTGACCTATCAGCTGAAAGTTGGTGAGTGGGAGGCTGTTCTCAGAAGGCCGCCGCTTGGCCCTGTTGCTCCAAAGGCACATGATATGAAGCGTGAACATCATATCCTTTCCTCAATCAACCCATATTTCCAAGCAGCTCCCGAGCCTATTCTGTTCTCGGATGATGAATCGGTTGCGGGGGCCCCTTTTTTCCTAATGGAAAGGAAACATGGAATTGTAATAGATACTGAATTTCCCAAGGGAATCGAGCCTACTGTTGAAAAGTGCCGACAGCTTTCATATGTGATGGTGAATCGGCTTGCTGATCTTCACTCGATTCCCTATGAGAAAACGGGTTTGGTCGAAATATCCAAACCTGAAGGGTTCATTGAAAGACAAGTACACGGATGGATTTCCCGCTATGAGAGAGCAAAGACTGATGAAATCAAGGAAATTCGTCCGCTTATTAATTATTTTCAACATAATATCCCGAAGTATAGCCAGACTTCAATAATCCATTATGACTATAAGATCAATAATGCCATGTTCAATCAGGACCTTACAGAGATGGTTGGTTTATTTGATTGGGAAATGTCCACCGTTGGTGATCCGCTAGCCGATCTAGGAGTGGCATTAAGCTACTGGACGGAAAGCGGTGACCCGGAACTTATCAAAATCGGTGTGGGTCAAGCGTCCGTCACGACTTTAACTGGTTTCCTGACTCGAAGGGAATTTATCGAGACGTATGCAGCAAGAAGTGGCAGGGATGTTACCAACGTCGATTTTTATTTAACCTTTGGTTATTTTAAGTTAGCTGTCATCCTTCAGCAAATCTATTATCGATATAAAAAAGGCCAGACTGATGATCCCCGTTTTTCCAATCTTGGAAAAACGGTTAAAAGCTTACTCACTCATGCTGCAGATGTAGCTGCGAAGGAAGTTTAATAAAATGGAATATATTCAAAACATTCATTTACTACTAAAAAAAGAAGAGATAGATGTGGAAAAGCTTCAAGAAGGGGAGAAAGTTGCGGTCATCCTGGATGTGTTATTAGCGACTACCACGATTATTTCAGCACTTCATGATGGAGCACGCCAGGTGATACCTGTCATGGATCCACTGGATGCCTTGGTGAAAAGCCAGGAATTGGACCATGGGGATTTTGTAGTGGCAGGAGAACTAAAGGCAAAGCCGGTTGATGATTTAATGTATCCAAGTCCAACGCTATTGAGTAAGTTGGTACGCGGTAAAACTTTAATATTGTCCACTACTAATGGAACGGTCGCGTTGAGGAATTCAGCCGCTGCCAAAAGGGTTTATATTGCTTCTTTGTTGAATAATCCGTCTGTTGCGGAAAAAATAAAAAAATATCATAAAACAGAAACGATCCTCATCGTTTGTTCGGGAAATTCAGGTGAATTCAGTCTGGAAGACTTTTACGGTGCAGGCCATTTGATAGATTGCCTGATTGCTGGATCACAAGGTACGTTCATACTCAACGATGCAGCAAAGGCTGCCAATGCGCTTTATCGCACGAATAGCGAAAATGCCTTTGATATCCTGAAATCATCGTATGTCGGACAGTTGTTTGACAAACATAGTTTGATCGCCGATTTGGAATTGGCGGCGCAAAAAGGTTCGTTGGATCTTGTCCCAGAGTTGGTGGATGGAAGGATCGAAGCGGAATTGAAAAGGCAGGAAACGTAGTTCAAAAATACAGAAAAGGAGTGAAGGGGATGAGGTTTTCGCAGTCAATAGCGGTGGTTACAGGTGCAGGCTCTGGTATTGGGAAAGCTACGGCGATGCGCTTGTCGGATGAAGGGGCAAAAGTGCTGTTGGTAGGGCGGACGAAAGGAAAGCTGGAGGAAGCAGCTGCAGAAATCAATGCCAGGCACCCGATTCCGGTTGCTGATATTTTCCCTGCAGATGTTACCGTCGAGGAAGAGGTAATGGAGCTGGCCAAGTATGTGAAGGGAAAATATCGTGACCTTCACATTTTAATCAATAACGCAGGTGGTTCAAAGTCCTCAAAGCTCCTGGATACATCTGCAGCTGATTGGGATATGATTCAACATGTCAATTTGAAAAGTGTCTTTCTAGTTTCCAAGTATTTGGGGAAATTGATGGAAGAAGGAGCTAGTGGCGGAAATGAAGGTTCCAGCAATCGGGCAATCGTGAATGTGGCTTCACTGTCAGGACATCAGGCAGGAGCGTTCATCCCGCATTACAGCTCTGCTAAAGCCGGAGTCATCAGTTTAACGAAATCTTTGGCACTGGAACTCGCTGCAGTCGGCATTCGGGTCAATTCCGTATCACCGGGATTCATTGAAACGCCATTGACGGAGGATGGACTGCAAAATGAAAGATTCGTAAAGTCCATTCAACGGAACACGGCACTGGAAAGAGTGGGGAAAGCGGAGGAAATAAGTAATGTCATTACCTTTGCTGCTTCCCCGGAGGCTTCCTATATGACTGGGACGGATTTATTGGTGGATGGCGGCTGGTTGATCAAATAGAAAAAGGGGATGGGCAAATGTTAAAAGAACACTTATTGAAAGAAGTAATTGATAATGTAATGATCCTGACTTTGAATCGCCCTGAAAGCTTGAATGCATTTAGTCCGGATATGATTGCAAGCTTAACGAAAGCGATTAAGGATGTAAAACAAACACCGCATATAAGGGCAGTCATCATCAAAGGGGCGGGAAGGTCATTCACTGCAGGAGGCGACGTCAAGTCAATGGGGCAGGCCTCTGCAGGTCAATTGTATGATCATGTTGGCAGAATGAATGAATGCATATTGGCTCTGGATGCTTCCGAGGTTCCCGTAATCGCTGCCGTCCATGGATTTGCTGCTGGTGCCGGATTCAATTTGGCACTCGCCTGTGATCTGATCGTGGCTTCCGATGATAGTCAATTTGCCATGAGTTTTTCACAGGTAGGCCTGATCTCTGATGGAGGGGGTTCGTATTTTTTACCTAAATTGGTAGGGCCCCACCTTGCAAAGCAGCTCTTCTTTTCGGCCGAGCCAATTTCTGGGGAACGCTTATATCAGCTTGGTGTCATTAATTATTTATATCCACTCAATCAACTTGAAGAGGAATCATTGAAACTTGCGGTAAAACTGGCAAATGGACCGACAAAAGCATATGGGATGATGAAAAAGCTCGTCAGCCATTCATTTACGGCTACACTTGATGAAATACTGGAACAGGAACGTATTACGCAAACCTTGATGGCTTCCACGGAAGATCATCTGGAGGGGGTAGCAGCATTCAAAGAAAAAAGAAAGCCGGAATTTACAGGAAATTAATAAGGGAGGGATAAAGATGAAAGCTATTCATTTTGAAGAATACGGCGGACCGGAAGTACTGAAATTGACTGAAATGGAAAGGCCTGTGCCAACAGGGCATGAAGTTCTGATTGAAATCGATTGTGTAGGCGTCAATTATGCAGATACAGCCAGAAGGGAAGGGCAATATGTAGTTCCTACGCCGCTTCCGTTCATTCCCGGTGCGGAAGTGGCTGGCGTAGTGGTGGAAGTTGGTGGAAAGGTGACCAAAATCAAACCTGGTACAAGGGTCGTCAGCTTAATTGAATCTGGTGGATATTCAGAATATGCCCTTTCTGATGAATTCTCGGCCATTCCGCTTCCTGATGCCATTCAGTTCCATGAAGCTGTTGCCTTGCCCCTCCAAGGTCTGAGCGCCTATCATATTCTTAAGACAATGGGACGCATGCAACAGGGGGAAACGGTATTGGTCCATGCTGCTGCTGGGGGAGTGGGAACGATTGCCGTACAGTTAGCCAAAATCTTCGGGGCTGGAAAAGTGATTGCCACCGCCAGTACAGTGGAAAAGTTGGAACTGGCTAAAGAGATGGGGGCAGATGAACTCATTGATTACACGCAAGAAGGATGGGAAATGAAAGTCCGTGAGGTCACGGGAGGAAAGGGAGTAGACGTCGCGCTGGAAATGGCTGGAGGGGATATTTTCAATAAAACATTGAAATGTTTGGCTCCCTTTGGACGTCTTGTTGTTTTTGGTAATGCAAGTCGTAAGCCTTATACGATGAACCCGCAGCAATTAATGAGGCGCAATCAATCCGTCGTGGGTTTTTTCCTGCCACAGATCATGAAACACCCGGATTTGCTGTTGCCTAGCATTCAAGACCTTTTTGCATACGTTGCGTCTGGGGAGCTTAAGTTAACTATCGGGGGCATCTACCCAATTGAAAAGGCAGCAGCCGTTCATGAGGAAATGAACGCCCGGCAAACGAAAGGGAAGTTGATTTTGCAGGTTAAATGAGAATAAGGGGTGTATGATGCACCCCTTCTAGGATTTCACTTGTTCCTTTGACCCTAAAGAAAGCACGCCTCAATCCGTATCAGTGCTAACATCTTTATCTGGATGCATGAAAGGCGGCTGCGGCGCTATTTTAGACTCTAATAGTTGGCGGTTTTCAGTTGAATTCCAGCCTATATCATTGGTGGGGTGTACCCATTCGTCTCCAGCCATGATTTCCGGGTCTGTATCTTCGCTCCAGTTTTCGAGTGGTGAGTTTTCAGAGGCATATTTACTGTCGCCAATTACGACTCCATAATCATTGACGAATGGAGCCTGTGGTTTTATGCCGGTCCCTTTAAAGCTTGGTGCGTTAATTTGGTGTGGTTGTGTATCGTCGACAATTGGTGAATCCAATTTCTTTTTCATGTAGTGTCTCCCTTTTCGTTTTACGGTTATTTTTCTCGTCTGTCCCTATATTATCCCTGAATAATTTCCGGCATTTTTACCCCATTCTAAAAGGTAAACTATATTAAAAAGGGTGGATGAAAATGAAACGGAAAGCCAATGTGGATGGAGCTGTCAAAGCAAGTAAAACGCCAAAAAGAAATCAAGCTGAAAATGAATTTTCCAATGAGTTCGCAATGGAGGAAAATGCAATGAAAGGTGCCAACCGCAATTCAAAGCAAGGCAGAAAAGGAAGAAGTAATGGATAAAGAAAAACGGAACAGCGGGGAAAAGATGGGTGAACATGTACGGACTGAATTTGGAATCGAATTCAGCGGCGATATGAACGCAACTAAAATTTATGAAATTTTGGCAAAAGAAAATAAAAAACGTGAAAGTGATAAGTAAAAAAGGACGGACCCAGCCTTGGGTCCGTCCAGACTGTAGACAAACTCGATGAAAATCGAGTTTGTCTATTTTTATGGCTTGTACAATTTGGACGTTGATTTCCACTCCAGGCACTCGCTTTCCGCGGGCGGTCGGGGAGCCTCCTCGGCTTTCGCCTTGCGGGGTCTCCCCTAGACGCGCTTTTCCCGCAGGAGTCTCGTACCTTCCGTTCCAATCAACTTTGTCTTACCTTTTAGATAGAACACTTTTGCCTGGAGTCATGTTTGTTTTAAAATAGAAGTATTAAAACTTGAGGTGATGAGGATGCTTTCTAAACATGATTCTATTCAGCGAGATCAACTTGAAATGATTACTTTAGATCAATTGGTGCCACCGAACCATTTGGTTCGTAAAATGGAGGCTGCCATTGACTTCACTTTCATTTATGACTTGGTGAAAGATATGTATTCAGAGGTAGGACGCCCAAGTATTGATCCAGTTATTTTAGTTAAACTGACTTTCATTCAATATACCTTCGGTATTCGTTCCATGCGTAAAACGATTGAAGAAGTTGAAACCAATATGGCTTACCGTTGGTTCTTAGGCTATGGTTTCCATGATAAAGTACCTCATTTCTCTACGTTCGGGAAAAATTATGAGCGACGCTTCAAAGATACAGATCTGTTTGAACAGATTTTCTATCGCATTTTAATGACAGCTGCTAATAAAAAGTTAATAAGTGCTGAACACGTTTTCGTGGATTCCACACATGTGAAAGCCAGTGCGAATAAACGGAAATTTGAAAAGAAAATCGTTCGTAAAGAAACACGAGCGTATCAAGGACGTCTTCAAGAAGAAATCAATCAAGATCGTGAAAACCATGGAAAAAAGCCTTTTCCACCAGATAAATTTGATAAAGAAGAGACCAAAGAGATTAAAGAAAGTACAACGGATTCTGAGAGTGGCTACTATGTGAAAGATGAACGAACAAAACAGTTTGCCTATTCATTCCACGCGGCCGCAGACCGCAACGGTTTTGTATTGGGAACGATTGTAACACCTGGAAATACACATGACAGTCAGATCTTAGAGCCACTAGTTGAACAAGTGATTGAGAAAGTTGGAAAACCGGAAGCCGTTGCCGCAGATGCAGCTTATAAAACACCAGCGATTACAAGCTACCTATTTAACAAAGAAATCATACCGGCTTTACCTTATACACGTCCTCGCACCAAAGAAGGATTTTTCCGCAAACAGGACTATGTATACGATGAACATTTTGATTGTTACCTTTGCCCTTCGGGCGAAACTTTAAAGTACTCAACAACAAATAAAGAGGGCTATCGCGAGTACAAATCGCCAAAACAAATTTGTACAACATGCTCATTTTTATCTCGGTGTACAGAAAGCAAAGACTGTCAAAAAGTGGTGACACGGCATATCTGGCAAACACATGTGGAAGAAGCAGATCATCTGCGTCATCATCAAGATGTAAAACCTATATATGCAAAACGTAAAGAAACGATTGAGCGTGTATTCGCAGATGCAAAAGAAAAGCATGGTATGCGTTGGACTACTTTAAGGGGACTTAAAAAATTGTCGATGCAGGCGATGCTTACTTTCGCTGCCATTAATTTAAAGAAGATGGCCAATTGGACATGGCAAGGTCCAAAAATGGCCTAACATAGTGGGCTCGTAGAGCCCCAATCTCTAAACTTTAGGCGAAAATTCAAAGGGAATTTCAAAAGGGGTTCAGAATTTTTTAATTCCGAACCCCTTTTGTCTACAAACTGGACGGACCCAGCCTTGGGTCCGTCCTTATTATTAAAGCATGATGCTGCCGGATTTTGAAAGAGGGAAAATCGTTGATCCCTTACCACTAGGATCAAAATAGGCAAGCATGAATGAAGGTTTATCGACGATTGTTCCCTCGGCTAAATACGTTTCCAAATCAAAGGGAAGTGCCTCGAGCAACGTGTGTTTGTGTATTTCTTTTTCATTTAGGGCCAAAGCGGTGAAAGAGGAACCAAGCTGTTCAGGCTTATTGAGAATATATTCATATATCTCTTTCCGACCACTTTTATCTAATGAAGCTTCCCACCAAGGTTTACGTGGTTTGTATTTTTGATTCATGAAATAATCCAATTTCATGAGTCCGATAATGTTTTTCAGTTCGGCAGATTCCCGGGAAGCCAAAAACTGCTGTAAACGTCTGAACAAGTCTTCAAGCTGATGGCCGATTCGTGACCACCCTTGTTCATCCCAATAGGTACCGAAATCTTGAAAGAAGTCGAACGGTGATTGAAATACCGTTTTGACAAGATATTCTGTAGTATGATCCATTCTATGATCGTTCCAGTATTTTTCAAGTACATCTTCAACTTGTTTTATGCGGACAATGTCATCGAAGGATAAAACATTATTCCCCAATATTTCATAAGGAGCATGTTCGCTGTATATATATTGGTGTTCATCGGCTCGTATCCGTAAGCCGGTTCCACGAAGCATCTTTAAGAAACCAAGCTGCATCTCTTCGGGTCTAAGCTCGAAAACATCATTGAAGGTCTTTCGGAAAGAATGATAATCTTCTTCCGGTAAACCGGCAATAAGGTCTAAATGCTGATCAATTTTCTGACCATCTTTTACCATGGTTACGGTCCTGGTCAGTTTTTCGAAATTCTGTCTTCTCATTACTAGATCATTCGTATGATCATTCGTCGATTGTACCCCTATTTCAAAGCGGAACAGTCCTGCAGGGGCATTGTCGTTCAAGAACTGGATAACTTCCGGACGCATGATGTCCGCCGTGATTTCGAACTGGAAAACCACACCGGGAAGATGCTCATCGATTAAGAATTGAAACATCTCCATGGCATAGCTTCGGCTGATATTGAAGGTTCGGTCAACGAACTTAATGGTCTTTGCACCATTAGCCATAAGGTACCTGATATCTTCTTTAATCTTTTCACGATCAAAATACCTGACACCCACTTCAATCGATGAAAGGCAAAATTGGCAGCTGAACGGGCAACCTCGGCTAGTTTCGATATAGGTGACACGTTTAGATAGGTCGCCGCGGTCTTCCTCCAAACGATATGGAGAAGGGAGGGATTTTAAATCAACCTTGCCGTTCTGAGGCTGGATGATTTTTTTTCCATCCTGTCGGTACGCAATGCCGCCGATCTTCTTATAGTCTTTCGAACCTTCAATTTCAGATAAAAGGGCCTTGAAGGTGACTTCACCTTCACCGATTACGATGAAATCAGCCCCGGGAATCTGATCAAGCCATTCCCCAACATCATAGGTGACTTCAGGTCCGCCGAGAATGATGACCAATTCCGGGTTGATTTTTTTTAGCATGGCTACGACTTTCATTGTTTCCTCGATGTTCCAAATATAGCAGCTGAACCCTATGACATCAGGTTTTTTGGAATGAAGGTCACCAACTATGTTCATAATTGGATCTTTTATCGTATATTCTGCCAGCTGGACATCATAATCAGGCTGGGCGTAAGCTTTTAAATATCGGATGGATAGCGATGTATGGATATATTTTGCGTTAAGAGTACTGATTATTATATTCATGTTAAAGGGCGTAAAAGAAACGCCTGGCTCCTTTCGTGTACATGTCTTTTTAAGCCAACAAGCACTAACGAGTAATTTTACCATAGCGTGCTCCATTTGAAAAATGAGTTATGGTATTGAAGGGGGAATCTTTGCTGCTTGAAAGTCGGATAAGAAATCGAATTTGAAAAAACGGATAAAGCAGGAAATGCTTCATCCGTTTTATTTAAAAAGCTTGTTTAATATAGTCTTTCGTTTTAGTCATGAATCGTTTTGTTTTGGTCGCCTTCAATTCGATGATCGGCTGTGCCATGGAAGCGATCATTTCACTTGATAATAACACGGTAATCAAGAAAGAGAGTCCGGCGAGCATGATAAAGCTCTCTGTATTGCTGAAGTATTCCTGTATGGTGCTTTCGCGGAAGAAACGAATGAAGAAACCATGCAGCAGATACACATAAAGGGTTTGTTTACCCCAATTCGTAAAGAAATATTGTCTGCGTGGGATGAACGAAAGGAAGCTTAACACTGAAATGATGCTCAATCCATAAAATCCTAGGCGTTTAAACATGGACACGATTGTCGCATCTTCAAGTTCGGCATATGGTTTCGAACCGAGCAGCCATTTATAATTAATATCGGTATTTAAATAAAAACCGATAAAAATCACTAACATGACAATAAGTGATGCCAAACGAACTTTGGGAGTGAATAGTTTTTTTAAATGTTCCTTGCTTAAATGGTACCCGATCAAAAACATCGGGAAAAAAACGAATGTCCTGGAGAGACTAAGGTAATTGGAAATATTGTCTATATAACCAATCAATAATGCGATTATTAAAGATAAACCTATGCCTACCGATGGCTTTAGCTTTGAGAAACCAAGCAGCATGATGTTCCAACAGAATAAACTGATCAAGAACCATAGCGACCATTGGGGGTCAAGCAGGTCTACAGTGATGGCAGAACGTTCATATAAGAAATAATAGTAAACGGTATATATCAATTGGAAAATGATGTAGGGTAAAATCAGTTTTTTAGTGATTTTACCCAAATACCCTTTTTGATAAAAACCTTTCGCAAAGAATCCTGAAACAAGGATAAAGGCAGGCATGTGAAAGGAATAAATGGTTTTATATAAAGCATATATCGTTTCACTGTCATGTATATACGTATTCAGCAAATGACCAAAGACGACAAATGCCATGAGAATGAACTTGGCGTTATCGAAGAAAAAATCACGTTGTTTCATTATTGCCTCCATTTAATAAATTTTAAGGTAGCTAGAAAGCATTGCTATTTCTTATTCCCTAAATACCTTGTACTAAATCATTATTTATTAAATTTATTATAAAAACCTTAAATTAAGCTTAACGCTAAGTTTTACAGCTTTCAATATACTATCATTTGATATATAGGTTAATTTTGGATAAAGGTGTTTGCGCTGATTTTCGAAAAATACCGAGGAAAATCAAGATGGATGTCGAATAAAGTTGGGTAGGTATGGGTTTTGATGAGGGGGGTTAATATGAATATCGGTTATGAGAATGAAGCGGAATATAAACAGGAAATTTTAAAATTGAATAAACAGATCGAAGGGTTTCTGAATATGTTCGATTCAATGTCAGAGCCTTATATCAGGGTTGATGAGGAACTGCGTCTCACTTATGCCAATGATGCCGCCTGTGCCCTGCTGGAAACACCTAAAGATCAACTGGAGTCCATGAGGATAACTGATTTTCTCGATGTCATCCCTTTAAATAACCAGGAAGTGTCAAGCACCCTAAAAACCTCGAATGAAAGTGAAAGGCAAATTATCCAGCTACATACCGGAGCCCTTAAGCAAATAGAGTTTATACGAATGAAATCACTTTCCGAAGGACAGCAGTTCTATCGTTTGGGGGATGTGACATTGGATGTTTCTTCGTCAAGGGAAACAGGGATGTCAAGACAGATGTTTTTGGACATTTTCGATACAGCCATAGAAAGCATCGTTCTATTCGACAGTTCAGGAATAATAATGGAAGTGAACCATGCCTTTATCCATGCCTTGGGCATTCCGAAAAAAGAGATTGTCGGTAAGAATATGAGGGACCTCATCTCCCCAGATTATAGGGGATATTGGGATGAGAGCATACAAAGAGCCTTTGATGAGTCGAACTATAAAGGGGAGGTAGAGATAAAGGTCGGGGATGAACTGCATCATTTTACTTTTTCGATAAGTTCAACGGTAGGAAATGAACTATATATGTCTGTGCTTGGAAGAATTACAGAATCAAATATAATAGAAAAAAAGTTAGAGACGAGCGAACGGATTTTTGCGGAATTATTCGACCAGTCCATGGATGCAATCATATTCTGGAATGATGACGGGATCATTTTTCGGGTCAATCATTCAGCGTGTAAAATATTCGAATCCAGCAGGGAGGATTTGATTGGCAGTTATATCTGGAAATACGTTTACAGCAATAATCACCATTTTAGTCAGATGATGGAAACATTTGAAAGAGACACCCAGGTGCGGGGTGAGCTGATTTATAAAATGCCTAATAACCAAATTAAATTGCTGGAATTGACTGCAAAAAAACATGAAGGTGACGGATATAACGTAACGATCTTTCGAAATGTCAGTGAGCGCTGGCTGATTGAGAAGGAATTAAGGGATAGTGAGAAGAAGTTCAGGAAGATTTTTGAGGGAACATTAGACGGCCTGATTTTATGGAATCATGAAGGGTTCACGGATATTAATGAAGCGGGTCAGAAAATATTGGAGATTTCGAAGCGCAAACTGCTTTCTTTATCTGTTAAGGGATTCATCGAAAAAATTCCTGAAAATGCTCCAGTCTTGAATGCTCATATTGAAAATGTTTATAAGCATGAGGTATACTCCTCCATCATTCCGATAACATTCGAAGATGGAAGAGTTAAGCATATTGAATTTTTGACGAGGAAAAATTTATATTCGAACCTGAATTTAAGCATTTTCCGTGATGTGAGTAAAAATCTCGAGATGCAGGAACAAATCCGTAAATCGGATACTTTGAATGTCGTTGGTGAATTGGCGGCAGGTATTGCTCATGAAATCAGGAACCCAATGACAGCCTTAAAAGGTTTTATCCAGTTGCTTGAGGACGGTGTTAAAGGGGAGTTTTCCACATATTTTCATGTGATTACATCCGAAATTAAGCGAATCGAAACCATTATCACGGAATTTTTGGTACTGGCAAAGCCGCAGGCGCTAAAAATTTTCAAACAGGATGTTCATACCATATTGAGAGAGACACTGGAATTACTGGCCGCTCAGGCACTGTTGGAAAATATTCAATTCGAGACAAACTTTGAAGATGATGAATGTAAGGTTTTATGTGAAGCGAACCAGTTAAAGCAAGTGTTCATTAATATCATCAAAAATGCATTGGAAGTCATGCCGGATGGCGGGTCTGTTCACATTAAAACAAGCCGATTTTCAGAGAAATACGTTTGCATTTCAATTACCGATAAAGGCATGGGGATTTCAACGGAAATGCTAAAAAAATTGGGTGAACCTTTTTATACGACGAAGGATAGGGGAACAGGGCTGGGGCTCATGGTCAGCTATAAAATCATTGAAGAACACAATGGCTATATAGAAGTGGAAAGCGAAGTGGGAAAAGGGACGAGTTTTCATATTTATTTGCCATTCGAGTAATGTAGAAGGGGATGCTCTATACCTTTCTTAAGTTAACGGAAAGCATGGATATTACATTAGGGATCCTTTATCGGATTCCTTTTTTGTTCCATCATTATTATCCTGGGATTTCAAATGAGGGTTGTAATAATGATAAACATTTTTCCCCTTCACTTAAGGGGCTGTCCTGCTTTTAAATCATTGAGAAATTATCTGCTCGAATTGAATAAGCGAAAACTAATAATAGCATCCAAATGGGGGGATCTTTCAAAGCGATTTTCGGAGCTGTCTTCATATGAAATCTTCCTGATCAATATATGATGCTTATGCTTAGGAATTTCCGTCATATCCTGTCTGCTGATGGACAAAGCCATATCGCAATTTAAGAAGTTTTGTCTTTTTTTGCGAATCTATTTACATATAAGGCATATTTTGTAATACTTCTTTATTATAATGTAACTTTAAAAGGGCAGGAGTAGTGAATGTAGTTATGAATTCTAGGTGTGCAACGGAAATTTGTTCTGAGATTCGAATGAAGCGTTGGGAAATGATGGAGTTGGCGAAAATGTATGGAATTGGCCATGAGTATACCCTTCGCCAAAGTGAGCAGCTTGACAAACTTATAAATGAGTACCTGATCCTTCAACATCATTCATCAGTGGAAGTGAGAAATAAGCGCGAAGAAATGGTTGTTATTGTACAGCAGCCCTTTAATGATGACATTTCCTTTTAGAAGGAAATGGAATGCCCATGACTTTTTATATTAACAGGCAAGAGACAATCAGCTTTGTGTGATTTCCGGTGAAATGAATCATATCTGAAAACAAATAAAGAAAGACTTATATAAACAAGAATATATCTTTGGAATTTCCTTTGGATTTGGGGTATATATCGAGGGGAGGCCACCAGAAGGTGTCCTTCATGCATCGGATTGGTTTAGAAGTCTTAATTTTTCTGAATGGATTACACTGATAAATAAAAAGTAAGAGCTGACTCACTTGTTTGAGCCAGCCATGGAAGTCCCGCAATTATAAAACTTCCAATAATATGACCATGAACAAAAGGCCGATAATGAAGGAATAGGTGGATGTGCGTTCATTACCATCCCCATGGCTTTCGGGAATCAATTCCTTATAAACGATGAAAAGCATGGCCCCGGCGGCGAAAGCTAGGCCGTATGGAACCAGGAACCCAATGTAAGAGGTTAAATAATAACCCAGTAAGCCCGTAATTATTTCGATGGTGCCGGTTAAGGTTGCAATCAGGAATGCTGTGAGTTTACCGATTTTTTGATTAATTAAAAACAAGGCGACCAGTAAGCCTTCCGGAGCATTTTGCAGGCCTATGGCAAAAGCGATCAAGTTACCTGTATCAGCTGTATCAGAGGCGTAACTGACCCCGACAGATAGCCCCTCAGGAATATTATGGAGTGTAATGGCAGTGATGATGAGCAAAGCCTTTTCATCGAACTGAATACCACTTTTCGTATGGCTGAGATCGATATGAGGAATGTTTTGTTCCATGATCGTTAATGTCATTACCCCGAGAAAAACCCCAATTACTAGCTGAATATACCCTCCGGTGGCCAGAGACTCCGGGATCAGGCTCAATAACGAAGCTGCCATCATGATTCCAGCGGTAAATGCCAGTAGCGTGTCTCTGAATCGATGTGTGATTGAACCTTGAATGAACAAGATTGGTAACGCACCAAACCCTGTAGACATAGCAGATAGGATGCTGCCTAATAAAACTCCACTCATAAATTTCTCCTTTGTAAGGTACTTATCGTTACTTCTTTGCGAATTTTTGGGTGAAACAATAATTCATTGTATTTAGACATAAAGAATATGTTCCTGGAAAAAACCATTTTGCATCAATCTTCTGCATACCATTTTTTCAATGTTAGATCAGACGGTAGCAATATGCTGATGATCCCCAGTAATGGCAGGAATCCCACTAGCTTAATCATGGATTCAATTCCAATTATATCTGCAATGGCTCCCAATGAAACGGATCCAATGGCACCCATTCCGAAGGCTAAACCTACGGTCAAGCCTGCCATCGTACCGACTTTTCCCGGAACCAATTCCTGTGCGTATATTACCGTGACGGAAAAACTGCTCATGATAATGAATCCCGCTATCAATAATAAGATAAAAGCGGCTGTAGGAGGTACGAATGGTAAAAGTGCGGTTATAGGCATGCTGGCAGCGAAAGAAAAGAAAATGATGTTTTTACGTCCGAATCTATCAGCAAGCGGGCCTCCGAAAAATGTACCTACAGCACCAGCTGCCAAAAAGGCAAATAGGAAAAATTGTGCGGCTTTTATCGTGAATGAATACTGCTCGATCAAATAAAAACTATAAAAGTTCGTCATGCACGATACATACCAGGAACGGGCAAAGATTATGAATAAAATCAATACCAGGGCTTTGGCCACTTTATGGGACCGCTCTTTATTGATTATTTTTGCAGCAAGCTTCTTAGGCTGGAAGTGAATTAATTTTTGGGAATACCAATTGGCAATATACAGCAATAGGATAACGGCCATTAAGGCAACCAGGGCAAACCAGAGTGCGCCTTTCTGACCAAATGGAACAAGTACGATGGCTGTGATGAGTGGGGCAAGTGCCTGCCCGCTATTCCCGCCGACCTGATAAATGGATTGTGCTAGGCCCCTCTTTGGTCCGCCTGCCATGTAGGCAACCCTGGAGCCTTCCGGATGGAATATGGCCGACCCTAAGCCCATCAGGATGACTGCACCAAGGATAATGGTATAGTTTGGGGCAATTGCGAGAATGATGACCCCGATTAAAGTACTGGTCAACCCAATGGGCAATGCATATGGAAATGGTTTTTTATCCGTATAGAACCCAACTGCCGGTTGCAGGAGCGATGAGACGATATTCAGGCAGAATGCAATCATCCCAAGCTGTGTATACGAAAGCGACATTGATTTTTCGAGGATTGGGAACATGGCAGGTACGACGGCCTGAAGAGAATCATTCATTAAATGGCATATGCCTATGATGATCATGATTTTCAGAGTCATATCTTGTTTTTGCGGTTTTGTTTTAATGGCAGCGATACTTCCCATCTGTATATATCCTTCTTCCTGATTAAGATTTTTACCTATTCCATAAATAGATTCAAGAAGCATGCACCGTATGCATGACACCTTGAAAAAATCGGGATCGTTACTAGTCTTCATGAAAAAACCGAAAACTCTTCAAAGTATTGCTAAGTGTGGTCTTTTATAAGCGGCAAGCTGATTGTAACGGTTGTACCGACCAGAGGTTTACTTGAAAACTCGATGGTGCCGTTAAAAGATTCAATGATTCGTTTACACACAAATAGCCCTAATCCCGTTCCTTCTTTTTTCGATGTATAGAAGGGATCGAACACTTTCCCTATATCTTTTTCATTCAATCCTTGCCCGTTATCGATGATCATGATTTTAGCCCATTCATTTTCATGGTGAATACGAATCCTTAACTTTTTCCCAACTTCCATGGCCTCGAAACCGTTTTTGGCAATGTTGAGAATGACTTGTTTGAGTTGGTCCTTTGTACAATGAACCAGGATTGGCTCCTTTATGATATTCCATTCCACTTCAATATTGAAGTGACGTGCTTCTGATTCTATTATTGGTCTCAATTCAGCAATGATACTGCGAATATCATATAAGGATAAAGTTTGTACCATTGGCTTTCCTAAAATCAAAAATTCGCTGACGATGCTATTGATCCGTTCAATTTCCTTCATGATTACAGAGTAATAGAACTGATCTTGCTCCTCAGGGTGTTTTTCAACCAGTAACTGTACTAGCCCCTTTATGCCGGTAAGTGGGTTTTTTATTTCATGTGCAGTACTTGCAGCCAATGTACCGACAAAATCTATTTTTTGGTTTTCATTTAGTAATTTTTGTTTTTTGGCATGCCTGCGAACGATCACTTCCTCCATGATGATATAAATCATGTGAGTAATAAAGAAGGTGAAAAAAACAAGCATTAAAAAAACATTCATGTTATTTGTGTTAATCTTGTCGGGCACTTTGACGGACAGTGTCCAATCGACTTCGGTCAAAGGAACATCCACCCATGTTGAATGTCCATTGAATCCCTCGGCATTTATATCTAAAATTCGGGTTTTGTCCTTTGTTTCCAATATAAAGGTATGACCAGGGCTGAGCATTTTTAATGTTTTTTCCATATGATCCAGCCTGATATGTGCCAATAAAAACCCTTGCACTTTTTTAGCTTGATCCAGTATGGGAGCAAAAATGGAAAAATAATTAAAATGAGCGTTATAAAGCTCCTTTGTTCCTGCAACAACTGCTTTTTGAGTTTTCACTGCACGTTCCATATCATTTTGTTCGATTAAATGGTAATGATGGAAATTCTTATTCGTACCCGAAATGGAAACACCGTCGCGATTTAGCCAATATACTCCGGCATACCTGGAATCTGTATCTTTGATCCAGTTCATAAGCAGTTCGGTTTTTTTGTCATCCATATAAAGCACGGAACTGCTAAGGCTAAGCAGCTCAAGGTTTTCCTTCGTTTCCCTTATAACTTGATCTATGTATTCTTGATAAACCGTTCCCGCCCATTCAGCTTGTTCCTGTCTTTCTTTTAGAAGGGAACGTTCTAAATGAATCCAATAAATGATAGAGAGAAAAATTAATGGTAAAATAACAATAAGTAGATATGTGGTGAATTTATGCCTCGTTTTCATGTTTGTCACTACTTTAGCTTTTTTTTCAAGTATATCAAAATGATTGATTAAACAATAGTGCATACTAACAGGGCAGATTGACAAAAAATCCTTTATGTCATATAATAACTTTTAATTCAAGATATTTTAATTAAAAATTTTTAAGGTTGTGAAGTTATGGAGAATAATAACATCCAACAGTCTTTGAAACTGTTCATTGTGATGTCTAGAGCTCATCGATCCATTAATGATGTGGTTAATAAACATATAGCTGAAGAGGGTTTGAATCCAACTGAGTTTGCAGTACTGGAATTGCTTTATCATAAAGGGGATCAGCCTCTTCAGCAAATAGGCGGAAAGATCCTGCTAGCTAGTGGCAGCATTACCTATGTCGTGGATAAACTTGAACAGAAGGAATATCTGCAGCGCATAGCATGTAAAGAGGATCGCCGTGTAACCTTTGCAAAGATAACCGATAAAGGAAAGGCCTTTATTGAAGGAGTTTTTCCTGAGCATGAAAAAAGAATCGATGATATCATGAGTGTACTTACGCAAGATGAAAAGGCGACCGTGATTGAATTGCTTAAAAAAATTGGGTATTCCGCTCAAAATTAGCTAAAGAACCAGCACCTTGATTTGACTACAGGTGCTGTTTTTTTATGTCTGATAAAACATGAATTTGTTTTAGCGACATAAAAAGGTTTTTAATAACGCAGTGGCGAAATAAATTACATTAAGATAATCGTGATAATGGTGAATGTTTCTTGGAAACGAATCCGATTGGATAACGTCACTCTGGTTTATACAGAAAAAATGTTTTATATTCGAAAAGGAGCCTACATATGAAATTTAATGAGTATCAATATAAACGTCCTGAAATGGATGAAATTAAAACCCGGTTCATGAAAGCTTTGGAAAAGTTTACGGACGCTGCAAACGCCGATTCACAAATAAAAGCCATGGAAGAAATAAACGGAATTCGAAATTATGTAGGTACGATGTTTAATTTGGTCTATATCCGGCATTCCATAGATACCAATGATGTTTTTTATAAAGCGGAGAATGATTACTTAGATGACTTCTCCCCTGAAATGGAAGAATTGACCTCGAAATTTTACAATGAACTCGTTCGCTCGAAATTCCGTAAGGAGCTTGAGGAGAAATGGGGAACTCAACTATTTGACCTGGCAGAGGCCCAACTCAAAACCTTTACGCCCGAAATCATACCACAACTGCAAAAAGAAAATAAATTATCAAGTGAGTATTCACAATTAATTGCCTCTGCAAAAATTCACTTTGATGGAAAAGAATTAACACTTGCGCAGCTTCAGCCTTTTATGGAGTCCTCGGACCGTGAGTTAAGGAAAAATGCAAGTGAGGCATATTACGGTTTCTTTGAAGAAAAGCAGGAGGAATTGGATCGTATATTCGATGAACTTGTCAAGGTGAGAAATGGGATTTCGACAGCGCTGGGTTATGGGAATTTTGTGGAACTTGGGTATTATCGAATGACAAGGACTGATTATGATGCTGATATGGTTGCTGCATTCCGCAAGCAGGTGAAAGAGGAAGTGGTACCGCTTGTCACCCGGCTGAAGGAACGGCAGCGGGAACGTCTTGGATTGGAGAACCTGAACTATTATGATGAGAATTTTCATTTCAGAACGGGTAATGCCATTCCAAAAGGCGATGCTGAGTGGATCATAGATAATGGGAAAAGGATGTACCAGGAATTATCACCTGAAACGAATCAGTTTTTCAACTATATGATTGATAATGACCTGATGGACCTTGTGGCGAAAAAAGGAAAAGAAAGCGGTGGCTACTGTACTTTTATAGAAGACTATAAAGCTCCATTCATCTTTTCTAATTTCAACGGTACTTCCGGGGATATTGATGTTTTGACACATGAGGCAGGTCATGCATTCCAAGTGTATCGCAGCCGTGATCTTGACATTCCTGAGTATTATTGGCCAACATATGAAGCATGTGAAATCCATTCGATGAGCATGGAATTTTTAACTTGGCCATGGATGGAGCTATTTTTCAAGGAAGATACGGAAAAATATAAGTTTTCCCATTTAAGCGGTGCCCTCATATTCCTCCCGTATGGGGTAGCTGTTGATGAATTTCAGCATTTTGTCTATGAAAATCCTAATGCCTCCCCCGTTGAAAGGAAGCAGGCTTGGCGTAAGATCGAGATGGAATATTTGCCGCATCGCGATTATGAAGGAAACGAATTCTTGGAGAATGGCGGGTATTGGCAGCGGCAAAGCCACATTTATCAATCACCTTTTTATTATATCGACTATACATTGGCCCAGATTTGTGCTTTCCAATTCTGGAAAAGGTCGACTGAAAAAGATGAAACGGCTTGGGAGGATTATTTGAATCTGTGCCAACTTGGAGGCAGCAAGTCCTTCCTTGATCTCGTTGAATCTGCGAATCTAAAATCCCCGTTTGTTGACGGTACTGTACAGTCCGTTGTGAAGGTGATAGACGAATGGCTCTCCACTGTTGATGATAAAGCATTATGAAATGATCTAAATCCGAACCATGATTATAAAAGAAGACTTGGTTATCCTTCATGAACACTTTTTTTATAGAAAGAAACATTATTGGATTGAAGAAATTTGCGACACTCCTGTCGAATCACTGACTAGCCGAGACCTCACAGGCGCTTGCAGTTATGCGGCATGAAAGACAGTCAGCGGAAAGGGAGTTAATTTCTGGAATAAACTGGTACGTTTATTAATTAGTTTACAGTCTGAACGCTTGGAGATTATTCCAAGCGTTTTTTTAAGATCTTTCATGCGTTCGGAATGATGCTTCACAGTGAAATGCATAGGGGGTTTCAGACTGCACGATGAGAGGATGTAACCCAGGAAAAAAACAGCTGACGAAAGGAATATTGCTCGGCTTGTCTTAAATGTCTCTTCCTTACATATAAATGTAGGGAGGAGGGGAGAGTATGCTGTCAAGGTGGTCAGGGAGTTTTCAGATTGCAGCGGTTTATGTAGGCACAGTCGTCGGTGCAGGATTTGCAACTGGAAAAGAGATTGTCGAGTTTTTTACCCGTTATGGTTTTTATGGCTTTATCGGGATTTTAATAGCAGGTTATATTTTCATTTTCACCGGCACGAAAATCATGCTCATTTCCGCAAGGATCAGAGCATCTTCTTATGAGGAGTTCAATCAATTTCTTTTTGGCAAGAAAATAGCTGGAATCATCAACTTCTTTTTCCTTATCATGCTGTTAGGGGTGACGGCTGTCATGATCTCGGGTTCAGGAGCCGTTTTTGAAGAACAACTTGGCGTGCCTAAAAGTATTGGAAGTTGGTCTACGATCATACTGGCATCCTTGGTCCTGATGATGGGCATGCGCGGTGTTTTCACTGTGAACTCGTTTGTTGTACCAATCATGATCTGCTTTAGCGTGATTCTTTTTTTCTCGACTTTAGGTAATGTGGATTTCTTTAAGACCCTTACAAAAGTTCCGGATGAAGTGATCACCGTGAAAATGATTTTGTCCCCCTTTGCCTATACAGCCTTTAACCTGGCTTTGGCACAGGCTGTGCTGGTTCCGGTTGCGTATGAAGTTCGAGATGAGAAGGTCATTAAGCATGGAGCAATTCTTGGAGGGATATTCCTGACCATCATTTTATTGACGGGGCATTTTTCACTTATGACACTTCCTGATGTGAATCGTTATGAAATTCCTTCAGCAGTTATTATGAGAACGGCGGCCAGTCAGTTGTATTGGATGTTCATTTTGGTGATATACGGCGAGATATTCACTTCGGTCATCGGAAACATATATGGCTTACAGAGGCAAATCAGCAGTTATATTAAATTGCCAAGCATACTGATCATAGCGGTGATCTTTTTAATAGCTTTAATCATTAGTGAATTCGGATATGGAAGGTTACTAGGATATATTTATCCGGTTTTTGGATACATAAGCCTCCTTTTTTTAGTGCTGGTCTGGAAGAGCAAGGCAGGCAAGGAGTAATGGAGAACGGGGGGCCTGACCCTAGCCCTCCGTACCAGGGGGAAATCAATGGTCACCCTTTCATCAGCGTCTTAGCCATCTCTAGAAAAGCATCCCGGTAATCTTTATCTTTTTTCGTAAACATAGTTAAGCGGACGGGTGCTTTTTCATCCTTGAGCAAAATGGAAGTGATGACATCATCCCCACTTTCCACTTCAAATCCTGTGCCGCTCCCGATATCGAGTGAAGGATCCCTAATCGTTTCTGAAATGCTTTTCAGCTGGGCTTGAACATTTTCTTCCACCTCATCCCAACTGACATCGGCCTTCAACAATTCGATTCTCATATAAATGGAGTCATCTTCAATCAGGTACACAATATCTTTTCCTGGTTCTTCGGCACTTAGCTTGAATTGTTGCAAAACATAGAGGCTGAACGGTTGATTATCGCTTTTTTTTAGGAATGCTGTTTTTTCTTTTGCTTCCCCGTTCATTGTATACTGCAGGTTTTGCTCCATCAGTCTTATTTTGTTATCGCTTCGGTTATTACGATTGCCCCTTTGAGAAGTATTGCCTCCGTTCTCATCTTTTATTGAATCTTCCTGTGGCTCATCTGCATTTTCGTCTGTGGCCGTACCGCAGCCAGTCAGCAGAAAAGCGGCGAATGTGACACTGCCAATATAACGTGTCCAACAAGTCATGTGTTTCCCTCATCTTTCTGATAGAAATTTCAAACTGTTATTCCTGCATCACATACAGGTGCTTTGCCCTTTAATGAATTAGACGGCATGAAATGGAAATGGTTACAAAAAGCGGGGGAATCGAATGGGAAGATTGCTAAAAAGTGAAAAACGGAATGGTCATCTAGTAACCATCCCGTTTGATAAATTGAATTATCCTATGATTTTATAATTTTTATGGTTTACGACTGTTTTTTGTTCAAGCTCCAAATCACGATAATTTTCCATATACGTGACGTCCACGATTACTGAGTTCTCGTTCACTTTCTCGACGATTCCTTTTAAGCCTTCTCTAAATTCAATGATATTTCCAACTTCCGCTTTCTTCATGGTAATCATCCTTTCCCATTTTGTTTCCAATGATCAAAAAGTAACAATGGAGTAATTGGATTATTCGAACATCTTGCCGTTTAGATTTTGACGTGGGAAGTGCTAGTAAGAGAATTAGTTATCTCTTATGTCGGTACAGTAAGCTAAACTTTTAAAAGGAGGTACGATTCTTGTAATGGAGCGTTGTGAAAATGTGGCATAATTTGGTATATCTTGCAAACGCAGTTATGCGTACCAGTATGTAATTATATGTACAAAAAATGCCAATCATTTTACATTATGATATTTTAATATACAGTTTGCACTATTTTAAAGCATTCGTAAAGAATAATGTAGTGAGTGGGCAACAAAAAATTCTAATTTATATTAAGTGGCAAGCTTATGTTAAAATGAAAACGGAATTTCTCCTGTCTGAAAATGATGGAACATTCGATAATTAAGGAGGATAATATATGAATGCAGAGGAAGCAAAAGAAGTACTCGATAAATTGGCAAATCGGGAAATGGAAGAGTTCCGGATAACAAAAGAAGAATTTTTAGCTTTTCGTGAGGTTCTTGTCAATAGGGATGACTTTAAACATTTTCGGGGGAATGCTCAACATAACGGTGTGATAATTTATACGTATTTAGAAGAAGCGAGAAGTTGATGGATGTATAATTTGGGGTGGCTCATGATTGAGCCACCCCAAATTATTTATATTGGAAAAATCAATTGTTTCCTTAATTTATTTAAGGCGGACCTTCTCCATGATTTGACGGCTGCAGCAGTGACTTGATATATCTCAGCGATTTCAGTCACGGTTTTATTTTCAAGGTATGTCTGTAAAAGCCAGCGTTGCTGATTCAGTGTCAATCCTTCCGTGTAGGTTAATACATTATCGATGGCAAAGGCCTCTTCATGCATTGAAAAAGGATCTTTAATCATCTCTAATAGGAAGGAATCAAAGGGTTCGGTACGGATTTCATATTTATGATGATGCTTTAATTCGTTCAGAATTTTGCCTTTGATTACCGTATAGGCATAGTTGGAGAATTGTCCGTATTCTTCATTGAAATTCCCTAATGACTCCCATAAAGCGATCAAGCCTACTTGAAAATATTCTTCCTTATTTTTATAGATGGAAAGTGAGCGGATAATATGATGGATCATCGGGGTGAATTCTTCCGTTAGCGCTGAGAAATCTTTCATTAAGCAAGTCACCTTTAGAAAGTGCACTTTCCTGTATTCCCGGGTGCTTCTACCATAAATAAATCGATCGGATAAAGCCAAATGGCATAACCGAAAAATGGCGGTTATAACAAGTGGGTTTTAAAGGAGCTAAAGAGAACCTTTTTGATGAGAAAAGGATAATTAAGGAAATGTTGAGTGTGTGGGAGCAAATGAAAAAGCACATCCAAAGATTGGATGTGCCGAAACATGATGTACCGTTTGTCGAAAAGGGAGTTTGGAATGGCCTCATTTAAAACAAGGATATATTTTATAGTTCAACGTTGATTTCCACTTCAGGCACTCGCTTTCCGCGGGCGTTCCAGGTGCCCCTCGGCGCTCTTTGCGCCTGCGGGGTCTCCCCTTGCCACGCTTTTCCTGCAGGAGTCTCGTCCCTTCCGTTCCAATCAACTTTGTTTTAAAAGATAGAAATCCTTTTGTCCAGAGTTTTTTTGAGGCGGTGTAAAATTTAGATTTCCACTTCAGGCACTCGCTTTCCGCGGGCGGTCGGGGAGCCTCCTCGGCGGGCCTGCGGGGTCTCCCTTGCCTCGCTTTCCCGCAGGAGTCTCGTCCCTTCCGTTCCAATCAACTTGGTGTTTTAAAAGAAAAAACTGCTGGCTCGTCTTATTTCGAACCCTGTTTAAGACTAGTTTTTGCAGTCGTCGTAAAGGGTGCGGATTTCTGAAATCCACTCGATCTTTTTTTTATAAAAACCGTATTTGTTAACTTTGCGATTTTCTGAATCCAGCATCCTGTGCGTCTTTTTCAGTACAAAACATTTCTTCTGGTTTAGTTATTTCGTAATATTGGCCCGAAGGAATGTGATAAATTTTATTGCCTTTGGAATTTATATTCCCTTTAATTTGCGGGTTATTGCAAGACCCAATGGGCTTTTCCACGGATGCTTCTTTTGACTTCGAATCATCAAACCCTTTTGAAGTTGCATAATTTTCGATTGACCAAATACCGATTTCGTTTTGTTGGGCTTGTTTTTGAATATTTTCCAATTCATCAAGGTATTTCGTGTTCGGTGCATAAACATAGGCTACCCTTGCCAGTCCTTTTTCCAGCAGAAGTTTATTCACCATTTTACCATCAACATAAAAATAGGCCAGCAGCCGGCCGTATTTATCTCTTTCACCTATGTCGGTTTCTACTTCCACTTTAGAGCCAGAAGGCATGAGTTCCTTGGCGAACTTGCTTGCTTCAGGTCCAAAAGGCTGAACGGGCTTGGATGGGTGCACGGTTTCTGGAGTATCTATCAACAGGAGCCTGACCGTTTCTTGATTTCCATTAGTCATTTTGATTTTGACTGTATCTCCGTCAATAACTTTGATGATCTCGGCTGTGAATGTCTTGCCTTTTTCTTCATTTGAAGAGTCCGCACTGGATTGGGTGTCTTCGTTGGAAAGTGAATCTTCCTGTTTGGATTGATTGATCAGGTTATCTGAAGCTGCCTGGCAGCCAGACAACGTGATCAGGCAAAGCGCAGTAAGGAGAAAAACATTCAGGTAAGAATGTAAAAAGGAATTTCCGTTCATGATAAGTCCCTCCATTTATTAAGGTGTTTTCCACATCAGTCATGGATATATTCGGCAGGAATAATACTAACCTATAAAAATGTGAAAGAAAATGAAAATCTTTACATGCATCGCTACCCCAGATCAGGATAGTTTCTTATAATGATATGGTGGAGTAAGGGAGGCAGGCGGGTAAAATGATATTCAGGCTAGAAAATATTAAATATAAAGGGATTTTGAATATTGATGATTTGCAAATACCGGCGTATATGGTAACTTGTTTGACTGGGGAGAGCGGTGCAGGAAAAACCTCACTGCTACGATTATTGAACAGGATGGATGACCCGGATAGCGGTTCGATTTATTATCAGGATCAGTTGCTGGATGAATTCAACCCGATAGAGCTCCGGCGTAAAGTCACAATGCTTTCTCAGGCACCATTCTCTTTACCGGGTACGATTGAAGAAAATCTTCAGATTGGCCTGGAACTGACAGAACGGGAAAAAAAGGATAAAGAAGAATTGGTTAAAGCACTTGAAACCGTCCAGTTGCAGAAGTCCTTAGACGAGAGTGCGGAGAATCTTTCTGGCGGGGAGAAACAGAGACTGGCACTGGCGAGGTTACTTTTATTGAACCCCGAGGTGTATTTACTGGATGAGCCGACTTCAGCCCTTGATGAGGAAGCCGAGCTGACGGTCATGGGCCGTTTTTTAGAAAAAGTGAAGCGGGAAAAAGGAACGGTCATCATGATAACCCATTCAAAACAGCTGGCGGATATGTGTGCTGAACAGAGGATCGTTCTGAAAAAGGCGAAGGAGAGTGACTATTAATGGAGTCGAATGGGATAATAGATATTGAGTTCTGGCGTCTTTGTGCGGCCTACGTGTTTGTAGTGATTCTGCTCATAATCGTGAAATGGCGCGGGATTACACGGGAAAAGCAAATCATGCTCGCTACGGTGCGGATGACTGTCCAACTCATTCTCGCAGGATATGTTTTGACATATATCTTTGAAAATCCCCACCCGATACTTTCTTTAGGATTTTTATGTGCGATGGCCCTGTTTTCCATCCATAATATTTTTAAGCAAGTGTCCCATACTCTTAATAAGAAAATCAAGAGGATGGTTATCTTAAGTATGTTGTCAGGTCCCATGGCTGCCTTGTTTTATTTTAATGTGGTCGTGATCCATTTCACGCCATGGTATGAGCCGAGGTACTTCATTCCAATTGCAGGGATGATCGTGGGGAATGCCATGACCGGAGTGACATTGGCGCTTAAAAACCTCCATGATGGGATTAGCGGTAATCGTGAAAAGGTAGAAGCGATGTTGATGCTTGGAGCGACTCCAGCAAAGGCTGTGAAGAAATATGTGGATGCTGCATTCGACTCGGCTGTGCTCCCGACTTTGAACAATATGCTCGGGATGGGGATTATCTTCCTTCCAGGAATGATGACAGGGCAAATCATGTCGGGGATAAGCCCGCTAATTGCTATTGAGTACCAGATTGCGATTTTGATTGGGATTCTCGGAAGTGTTTCATTAACGGTGGTCCTCTTCATTATGCTGAGTTTCAGGGCTTTTTTCACCAAAAATGCGCAGCTGTCCATTTAATCATTGAAGAATCTGAAAAGTAATAGTTGCAGTTCCATCTATATTTTTGTACTATTTTGTAGGTACCAATAGTTTTGGTTTGTTTGTTGGGAATGATAATGCTATCCTGATAAGGAAAAGGGCATTTCTTTTTTCATTTGGATAGAGAAAAACCCCTTACATAACCTATTTTTGTTAATTTATCTTAAAGGAGATTGATCTATATGGTAGAAAAAACATTTACAGTAACTGCAGAAACAGGAATTCACGCTCGTCCGGCAACATTGCTTGTACAAGCTGCAGGAAAATTTGATTCAGAAATAAACCTTGCATATAAAGAGAAAAAAGTGAACCTTAAGTCCATTATGGGGGTAATGTCCCTAGGTATCGGCAAAGGGGCGGAAATTACGATTTCTGCTGAAGGAAGCGATGAAAACGATGCACTAAACACTCTTGCTGAAACGTTGAACAGAGAAGGATTAGCAGAATAATGTCCACTTTGATTAGTGGAATAGCAGCTTCAAACGGAATAGCCATCGCTAAAGCCTATCGACTGACTGAGCCAGATTTATCGATTGTAAAAAGAAGCATAGAAGATGTCGGGGCTGAAATATCCCGTTTTAAGGAAGCTATTCAAAAGTCAACAAATGAATTGGAAATAATCAGGGATAAAGCCGAAAAGGATCTAGGGGCCGATAAAGCCGCAATCTTTGACGCGCACCTGCTTGTTTTGGCTGATCCGGAACTTATCACTCCAATTCAGGATAAAATACAATCAGAAAACGTCAACGCAGAGTTTTCTTTAAATGAAACCGCAAGCATGTTCATTACGATGTTTGAACAAATGGATAATGAATACATGAAGGAACGAGCAGCGGATATCCGTGACGTCACGAAACGGGTGCTGTCACATCTTTTAGGTGTTCATATTCCTAATCCGAGCATGATTGCTGAAGAAGTGATCATCATTGCGGAGGATTTGACTCCATCCGATACAGCACAGTTGAATCCGGCATATGTTAAAGGATTTACGACCGATATCGGTGGACGTACATCCCATTCAGCCATAATGGCCCGTTCATTGGAAATTCCAGCAGTCGTTGGAGCGAAGTCAGTGACCTCTTCCATTGAAAATGGTGACTTGGTCATAATTGACGGGTTAAAGGGTGAAGTCCACATCAATCCCACTCCTGAACTCGTGAAACGCTACGAAGAGGAGCAGGAAGCCTATGCCAGGCAAAAAGCTGAGTGGGCGAAACTTGTTCATGAAAAAACCGTTACGAATGATGGCCATCATGTGGAATTGGCAGCCAATATTGGCACGCCGAAAGATCTGGAGGGCGTACATCAAAATGGCGGTGAAGGCATCGGGTTATATCGTACGGAATTTCTTTATATGGGCAGAAATGACTTTCCAAGTGAAGAAGAACAGTTCGAGGCATACAAAGCGGTGCTGGAAGGAATGTCAGGGAAGCCTGTAGTCGTCAGGACGCTTGATATAGGCGGAGACAAGGAGTTGCCTTATTTAGAGCTTCCTAAGGAAATGAACCCTTTCCTAGGCTACCGTGCGATTCGCCTTTGCTTAAATGAGCAGGAGATATTCCGGACCCAGCTCCGTGCCCTGCTTCGTGCAAGCATTTACGGGGACTTGAAGATCATGTTCCCGATGATTGCCACACTGGCTGAATTCCGCGAAGCTAAAGCAGTCTTGGCTGAAGTCAGGCAGGAATTGCTTGATAATGGTATTCAAGTTGCTGAAAAGATAGAAGTCGGAATCATGGTTGAAATCCCTTCAACTGCAGTGATGGCGGATATATTTGCTAAGGAAGTCGATTTCTTCAGCATAGGCACTAATGACTTGATTCAGTATACGATGGCCGCTGACCGAATGAATGAGAGAGTATCTTATTTATATCAACCATACAATCCAGCGATTTTACGCTTGGTTAAAATGGTCATAGATGCAGCTCATAAAGAAGGGAAATGGGCCGGAATGTGCGGGGAAATGGCTGGAGATGAAGTGGCCATCCCGATTTTAATCGGATTGGGCCTTGATGAATTCTCAATGAGTGCCACTTCGATTTTAAAAGCACGTTCTTTAATTAGCCAACTTTCGCTTGAAGAGATGAAAAAACTATCTCAGGAAGTTCTAGGGCTGGACACGAATGATAATGTGAAAGAAGCGGTTGTTAACGCTTTGAAGAAATAATTAAATCAGGAAAACAGCACCCCATCCATTAGAACCTTCGGATGGGGTGCTGTCCTGTAATTCTTGTTTAATTTAAAGAAAAAATGGTTTATTGCACCAAAATGGGGGTAAATAAAAAGCAAGCACAGTTGTTTAGCTCTTTTAGGGCAGCTGACATTCTCATTTCCCCCTTTGAAGCCGGTTGGTTATCCAACCGGCTATTTTTTTTGCAAATAAAAAATCATAAGAATGATTATTCAGATTTTTCACTTTACGGTTATAACGATATAATGGAATTATATTTTTAAGAATATGGAGGTTAGATATGATATGGAATTACATTTGGAAAAGAAAAATGCCTTGATTTTAGCTTCAAGTCAAGGTTTGGGGAAGGCTATGGCAGCCGAATTGGTTAAAGAAGGAGCAAATGTCATGCTAGCCAGCCGTGATGGAGAAAAGCTAGCCGCCGTACAAAGGGAATTATCGCAGCTTGGGACGGGTAAAGTTTCTTATATGGTAACGGATATAACAAAAGCTGAAGATATTAAAAGCCTGGTTGCGCAAACCGCTGAAGAATTCGGCGGTATCGATATTCTTATTAATAATGCCGGAGGTCCTCCAGGAGGTTCCTTTTCAGATTTCAATGATGAAGAATGGCAACAATCTTTTGAACTTAATTTACTAAGCTTCATAAGGACGATCCGTGAGAGCTTGCCACATTTAAAAAAACAAGGCGGGAAAATCGTTAATATTGCTTCTTCATCCATTAAGGAACCGATTCCAGGACTGATATTATCGAATACATTCCGGACGGCAATCGTTGGTTTGTCGAAGACGTTGGCTTCAGAATTTGCACCAGACAGGATTTTGATCAATACAGTCGGTCCAGGAAGAATCGCAACGGATCGCGTTCAGCACCTTGATAAGATGAATGCAGAGAAACAAGGCGTCACTCCTGAGGAGATGACTGAACAATCCATTAACAAAATCCCTCTTGGGCGTTATGGGGAACCCGAGGAATTTGCAAAGTTCGTTACTTTCCTTGTTTCAGGTGCTAATACATATATAACGGGGCAGTCCTATTTAGTTGACGGAGGAATGATAAAGTCCATTTAAGTTTTTTTGAAACAAAATGATTGGGAGGAATCTGCATTGATGCAATCGAACAAAGTGATCGGCTTCATTGGTTTAGGAGTTATGGGAAAAAGCATGGCCGCACATCTGCTTAAGGCGGGGTATGGGGTATTTGTTTATACAAGGACGAAAGATAAGGCAAGTGAACTGCTCTCACAGGGAGCGAAGTGGGCAGATGCTCCAAAGGAAATTGCGCAAAATGCTAATGTGATCATTTCCATGGTGGGATACCCTAGTGATGTGGAAGAAATCTATCTTGGGGAAAATGGCCTTATCGAGAACGGGAAACAAGGAACTTATTTAATCGATATGACGACCTCGACTCCAACTTTGGCAGTGAAGATAGCAGAGGAAGCGAAGAAAAGGGGCATGGAATCATTGGATGCACCGGTTTCCGGTGGAGATATCGGTGCTCGTGATGCAAAGCTCACGATCATGGCCGGCGGGTCTAGTGAGGCATTTGAAGCGGTCCGGCCCATTTTTGATATCCTTGGCAGCAATGTTGTCCATCAAGGCCCGGCTGGCTCAGGACAGCATACGAAAATGTGCAATCAAATCGCCATTGCATCCAATATGATCGGAGTGACTGAAGCGATTTCCTATGCCAAAAAGGCGGGGTTGGATCCGGACCGGGTATTAAGAAGCATATCATCGGGGTCTGCCGGGAGCTGGTCATTGTCCAATCTCGTACCGCGGATGGTTGAAGGGGATTTTGAACCTGGTTTTTATATTAAGCATTTTATCAAGGATATGAAGATTGCACTTGATGAAGCGGAAAGAATGGGAATGGACGCTCCTGGATTAAGCCTGAGCAAATCCCTGTATGAGGGGCTGGCAGAAAGTGGCGAAGAAAATAGCGGTACGCAGGCATTATATAAACATTATAATTAAGTGCTAGCATTTCTTTATCATGAATAAGCTGATAGCGACAGCCTTTACAAAAAGGAGTGAAAGCTATGGGCGAATTCGATGATATCAATATGAAATTCCAGGAATTAGAAGATGGTCGATATATTGTAAGGATTGAAGGTTTTAAACGAGAAAAAACCATTCATCAAACAAAGCCCATTCGTTGGGATCTGAAATTAATGAATGAAAGTCCGCTAATCTTGCCGGTGAAATTCAGTCATATCGAAACGAATGCCGGTTTTCAGATACTGATGCGCGAATTGAAGAGCTTAGGCTTTTCAAAGCCGCGCTCCGCAAAGGAATTTGAAGAAGTGATGGCTGATTTACTTGGGTCCATCGTTGAAGTGAGCCTTACCACGACAAATAAGGAAGAAGGATATCGGGAAATTCGTTTTTTACGAAGATTGTATTAGTTGGCGGCAAGGTGAAAAAACTTAGGTAGCCTGACATCCTTGAACATTGGAAAGTGGCCTTCAATTGTCCATTCAATTGAAGGCCACTATTTTTTTGCGATTACTTTTTAGATAAAAAAGCTTCAATACGGTCCAAGGCCTTTTCCAGGGTCTCCATGGAATAGGCATAAGATATCCTGAAGTACCCTTCGCCAAGGGGAGAGAAGGCATCTCCAGGGACCACTGCCACTTTTTCCTGTTGAACAAGCTTGAGGCAAAAATCAAGGGAAGAGGCATAGCCTTCAGGCAGCTTTATAAAAAAGTAAAAGGCACCATTTGGTTTGACTATTTCCAGTTTCATCGCTTGTAAGCGGCTGTACACGTATTCCCGTCTCCGTGCATACTCAGTCTTCATGGGTATTGCATCATTTCTGCCTGCCGTCAATGCTGCCAAGGCAGCTCTCTGCGATATGGAGGCGGCACATGTCACATTGTATTGGTGAACCTTCAGGAGATGCTGAGAGATGGCTGCAGGCGCAAACAGAAGGCCGATCCTCCATCCGGTCATGGAATGGGATTTGGACAATCCGTTCAGGACGATGGTTTGTTCTTTTAAGAAAGTGGCAATCGAAACATGCTCCTGATCGAATACCAGCTCACTGTATATCTCATCAGCCAATATGAAGATGTCCTTGCCCCTGGCAAGTTCGGCAATGTCCAATAATTCTTCGGCAGTTAATGTAACCCCGGTCGGATTCGATGGATAGGGCAGAACGATGCACCGAGTGTGTTCAGTTATGTACTTTTCAAGTATATCTGCCGTCAAACGGAATCCATTTTTTGTTGTATCGGCATAAACAGGTGTTGCGCCGCACATCTTAATGATGGGTTCGTATCCCGGATATACCGGACCTGGTAATATTACTTCGTTCCCTGGGATGAGGATCGTCCGAAATGTAATGTCTATGCCTTCGCTGGCACCAGAGGTCACGATCACTTCAGTCGCCGGATCATAGTTAAGCTTGTATTTATCTTTTACATAATTTGAAGCGGCTTCCCTTAATTCCATATAGCCCGCATTGTGAGTATAAACGGTATAGTCATTATCGATGGCTTGTTTTGCCGCTTCTTTAATATGCATCGGAGTTGGAAAATCAGGCTGCCCTATCGTTAAGGAAATGGTGCCTTCGATATCAGCGACCATATTGTAGAATTTACGGATTCCTGAAATTTGAACGTCTTTTACTAGAGGGTTTATTAAATGTTCCATCTATGAATATCCTCCCTTTTCTAACTACATGAATGATGTCCTGTTTGACTCATTCATTCTATTTTATCATTTAGTTTGGAGGGGGAGAAAACTTTTTGTGATTAATGAATTAAAGGTATAATGTATGATAAGAAAATTTTGAGGGTTGATACATATGATAAGGACTTGCGCAATTACTTCAAATCATGAAGTCAGTTTTGGTTTACCGCTAACGGAAATGGATAATCCGGAAATCGAGTGGTACTGGGTGGATTTTTCCAATCCCACAAACAAGGAAATCGAACTTTTAACCAATCATTTTCACTTTCATCCGCTGGCAATTGAAGATTGCCTGGATGATTTTAATCAACGTCCCAAAATGGATTTTTATGAAGGCTACCAATTTCTTGTGATTCATGCTTTAAGGGAGAAGGTATTTAAAGCAGTGGAATTGGATATGTTTGTTGGTGAAAAATGGATAGTCAGTTTTCATAAGGAAGATTTACTTGAACTGGAAAAGGTATGGGAAGAAATTGCCGGTAATAAAATGTTAAAGCAAAGTCCATTTTTCTTATTGCATAGGATAATTGACAGGATCGTCGATGAATTCTTCCCGCCTGTTTATAAAATTGAAAGCGAATTGGGCAGCATAGAGGAAAATACTGAAAATGACGCGATTAACGAATTGATGGATCAGCTTTTCGATTTACGTACAGATATGTCCAGGCTCCGTCGGACCATATTGCCGATGCGTGATTTATTGTACAGAATGATTTCATCGGAGCGTCTGAATTACTTGAAAGATCAGCATCTTTATTTTAATGATGTGTACGATCATCTTCTTAAATTGACTGAAATGCTTGAATCGTATCGAGATTTTTCGTCCGATATCCGTGATAGCTATTTATCTGTGAACTCTAATAATATGAATTCAACGATGATGACATTGACTGTCATCACTACCATTTTCATGCCGCTGACCTTCATAGTGGGCGTATATGGGATGAATTTTGAATATATGCCGGAATTAAATTGGCATTATGGCTATTTCCTCATTCTTGGAACGATGGGCGGTATCGCCTTGATGATGTTTTTATTCTTTGTAAAAAAAGGTTGGCTCAATCCTAAGAAAAGGTCGCGAAAGAGATAAGACTCAGTTGAGAAATTGGTGAGTATTCAGTATTTTGTTTGCGCGGCAGAGGTTTATATCGAAGGGATAGGCATACGAACGGCGGAATGACAGTGGTGAAAAATGAGCTTGGAATAAGGGGGACTCAGATGGGTCCCTTTTTTGTTTGGGCTTTAATAAATGATCACTTCTGGATTTTTTTTATCCATGCTCTAAACAAAAGAAATATTTAACCGAATTATTAGGTATGAGTTCATTGATGAAACCATGATATTTTTCCTGGCGGTTTAATGATTTATGGAATTTTGAAATGAAAAGGCAGAAGGGCGAGATGAAACAATGGAAGCAAATAAAGGAATATTACTGGAAAGTGGAACGAATGAGCTTGAGATAGTGGAATTCGGTCTCGGAAAGAATAAATTCGGCATTAACGTAATTAAGGTGAAGGAAATCATCAATCCTGTCCCCATCACGCTTGTCCCTCATTCCCATCCAAATGTGGAGGGAATCATCGAGCTTCGCGGAGAAGTACTGCCAGTTGTGAATGTCGCGGATGCTTTAGGGTTTCCGCCATCTGAAACTCCTGAGCAGGATAAATTCATAGTGGCTGAATTCAATCAGCAAAAAGTGGTTTTCCATGTCCATACCGTAACACAGATCCACCGTATTTCCTGGTCCCAAATCGAAAAGCCTTCGGATATGTATCAGGGCCTTGAAAGTCAGATTATCGGAGTAATAAAATTAAATAGTGAAATGTTACTGTTACTCGACTTTGAAAAAATAGTGGTCGAAATCAATCCAGAATCAGGAATAAACATCCAACAGGTAAAAAAGCTTGGTATCCGTCAAAATTCTGACAAGAGAATCCTGATTGCTGAAGATTCACCATTACTGAGAAAGCTGCTGTTCGATACATTGTCAGAAGCAGGATTCAAGTACTTGGAGTTTTATGAGAATGGACTTGATGCATTTAATTATCTTGAGAATTTGATTGAATCAGGAAAAGTGGTTGAAGATGAAGTGCAACTGGTGATTACCGATATTGAGATGCCTCAGATGGATGGACATCATTTGACTAGAAGAATAAAGGAAAACGGGGAACTCGCTGGGCTGCCGGTGATTATTTTCTCTTCATTGATTACTGACAGCCTGCGTCATAAAGGTCAGGTCGTAGGGGCTGACGCGCAAATCAGCAAGCCTGAAATTGCAGAGCTTATAAAGTTGATAGACAGATTGGTATTATGAATGTGAAAACGGGCCGATGAGGCGTTACCTCACGGCCCGTTTGGTTTATCAATGATCAATACTTGGAACCTTTTCCTAAAAAGGTAGATGGGAATGGATTGTTAAAAGGTTGCTTGACCGACCTGCGCCCGTGAGCCCTTTTCTCGGTATTGGTTGTGTTCGGTTGTTTTTCACCTGCTTGTCCAACGTAAGATTGCAGGATCTGTTTGGCCTTGGATAATGACAACGCGGCTTTAGGGTTCCGTATGGAGGCTGCCCGGCTGCCGAGGTGGGGTAGTTTTTTCAAATCTTCCTTAGTGGGAGGTAAATGAAAAACATATGATCCGCATTCGACAATGACGTCGGATTGCTGTGCTGCAAAGCGAGGGTTATCAGAGAAATGAAGTCCAATCTTCTTCGCTTTTCCTTCTTGCATAAGCTTGCTTAATGCGAGCCGTTTTAAATTATATAAATTCTTTGGCTCCAATGCAGTCTTTGCATGTTTATTGACAATAAACACGGCTTGGGCAAGGGAGTTTATCGAAAACTCATCCCTTTCAGAATGTCCTTTCGTTTGGTTCATTAGTGGAAACTCCTTTTCTTAATAAGGTTAGAAGGACGTTACATACAGACTTCCTTCAGGAAAAACCTGTTTTATATATTGGTTGAAATAGAGACGGGTGTGCAACCAGGCAGAAAATAGTGAAAAAATTAAGCATGTACACCTCTGGGGTATGACCATCATTTCCCAACACTTTACCATCTATTCATTTTCATATTATACCACTTCAAAATATATAGGGAAGTAAAATTCAATCGGGCTCCTTTTGGTCCAAGAAAAAGAAGGCGTTTATGTCGCCTTCTGTCCAACTCTTATTGAGTGTAGATATTGATATTTTCAGATATCCCAGCCTGTGCGCCGAATTGTTGTTGCTGGTAACCCTGAAAGCCTTGATAGGGAGGGTACGCTGGATAAGCAGGGTAAGGAGGGTAGGCGGGCGGGTATGGAGGAGGATATGGAGGATAGACAGGTGGACGGTTATTGAATAGCAACGGTCCAATTGCCAATCCTGCAACAAAAGCTACAGGAGCCAATAGAGGAAAGAAAGGAAAGAAGCGCTCGTCATTCCAATATTCAGGTCCATATTCATTCCCATATGCATTTCTGTAATCGTTCGGCAGCATTATGGTCTGTGGATAGTGATAGTAAGGTAAATACTGTGTTTGCATAATTAGCCTCCTTTTCTCAAATTCTTTACATAGTATGGATTTTTTTAAGAAAAGAGCCTGTTTCATCTTAATCTGTTATAATGAATCTACTTATGATAAAAATTTGGGGTGACCTTGATGGATCGGTTTAAAAGCATTTTTGCAGTCGGTTTTGGAGGCGCGGCTGGAGCGATATTGCGTTATTGCGTAATCTTGACTGCCGGCCATTCCTTCTTCCCGCTTGGAACCCTCTTAATAAATATAGTAGGCAGCTTTTTACTTGGAATGATAAATGGGTATTTCGCCTCGAAAAAGAAATCATTTGTTTTTTTGGCGCTGGGCAGCGGGTTTTGCGGCGGTTTTACCACGATGTCCACATTTTCTCAGGAAGTGGTGAATCTCCTGCAGACTTCTCTGCCATTGGCGGGAATGTATCTTGGGGCCACGCTTTTATTTGGTTTGGCCGCTGGTTTCCTTGGACTGGGCCTGTTTAAAAAACGGAGAGGTGGGACTCTTTGATTGAGGTTCTTTCAGTTTTTATAGGAGGCTTTTTGGGGGCGGCCTCTAGATATGTCTTGCAGATTATTTTTAATAGGCTATTGCCAGCCGTCTCGATACCCGTTAGCATTTTACTGATTAATCTTATAGGATCCTTTGGGCTGGGAATGGTGTTGCCACAGAAAGAAAGCTGGGCTTTATCTTTGCAGGTTTTTCTGACGATAGGTTTCCTGGGCGCTTTTACGACCTTTTCAACATTCAGTATGGAAACCCTTGAACTTATTAGAAAACACCGTTATATAGATTGCCTTATCTATATAACGGTGTCTGTTTTAGGTTGTATCGGCACTTTCCTATGTGGCTATTTAATTATGGTATGACCTTTATGGCAATTACCACGGGTACTGGTAAAAAAAACCTGGTTTTCTCAGATATACATCTAATGCTATAATTCATAGGAGTCGATTACAAATGATTCATGGCAACAAGTTGTTTTATCCGCACAGGTTTTGTTAATAAGTCTGGCTGTTTTCCCCTGTGTTCTTTTTCTATCATTTTTCGGCTTGGAATTCGTAAACAGTTAACTCCGGACGTGAAAGAAAACGATAGGGGAGACGGGTAGTGCCAAGGCCTCTATTAACATGTAAGGTTAATGAATCGATTTCATACGTGCCTTCCCGGTACTTTTCAGCGTATGGGGGAGTTACTAGGGCACCGGCGAAGGGAATTTGCACTTGACCTCCATGACTGTGACCGCTTATTTGATACTGGATGTCGTAAGTCCTTGATATGTCGGCAAGGTCAGGGGCATGTGAAAGCATGATGGTGAACACTTCTTTCGGGATGCCTAAAAGGGCTTTTTCAAAATCCGGCTTTCCTAGCATGGCATCATCAACACCGGCAATGATTATTTCTTCAGCCGATAATAAGGTTATCTTAGCTGAGGTATTTTGCAACATGGTAAAATGGGATTTTTCCATGATATCGCTGTAAATTTCTGAGCCATATCCCCCATGATCATGGTTACCATAGATGCTGAATTTTCCAAGCGGCGCTTTGAGCTGATTCAAAACGAGAGGGATTTTCTGGTGAGCCTTGTATTTATTAGGCTGGTCCATTAAATCACCAGTAAATAAAATAACATCAGGGTCCAGTTCGTTTATCTTATTGACAATTGCTTGTAAATCTTTAAGCTGAAATTGGAAGCCTAAATGCGTATCGCTGAATTGGACCATTTTCATGCCATGAAAACCTTTTGGGATAAGCGGATGGCTGATGATTTTATGCTTGGTTTCCAGCCATTTCGGCTCCAAATTATGGGCATAATAGTTTCCGCCAATACCTAAACCGGTTAAGGTAGCCAAAGTACCAAGACTTTTCTTTAAGAATGTTCTTCTGGAAATGGGTTTATTCAAATTAATCAACCTATCTAATATAAAAATGTTACTTCCTCATACTAACAAACAATATACATAAATTGAAGAAAATATCTTCTATAAGCCTATGAAAAACATGTAAACTGGGGTTTGATGAAACCGTATCCGGTTTGAAATTGAACATCTATACGGAGGTAACATGATGACCGAACCAATGTTTATTACACTGATTATACTTCTATGCGCGATTGCGCTTTTTATACAAGGAAAATTTCGAGCAGATTTAATTGCACTTAGTGCACTATCCATTCTGGGGTTACTGGGGATTCTTACATTGGATGAACTAGTGGCCGGTTTTGCGAATCAAGTGGTCATCATGCTGGCTGGGCTATTTATAGTCGGTGCCGGCCTGTTAAATACAGGAATCGTGGAAAAGGCAGGAAATAAGTTGTTGGGTTTATGTGGGGGCAGTGAATGGAAATCGCTGCTTATCGTCATGCTGACAGCAGGAATATTAAGTGCTTTTTTAAGCGGAACTGGAATTGTTTCCATACTGCTACCGCTCGTCATGAGCATGGCCTTACAACAAAAAACAAGTCCGACAAGGTATTTATTACCCCTTGCCTATGCAAGCAGTATTGGAGGGCTATTAACACTTACAGGTACTCCCTCCAATATGATCGTCGCTGATGTATTACGGCAAAATGGAATAGGGAATTTATCATTTTTTGATTTTACACCTGTGGGCTTAGTCGCCTTTGCAGCAGGGTTATTCTTCATGTTGACACTCGGACGCCTGTTGCTTCCCGAGAAGACCATTGCCGCGAACAATAGTGTAAAGGGACTGTCGGCAGGGGAGCTTGCCGGCATGTACAAAGTATATGACCGATTGCATTATCTGCATATACCCGCTACTTCCGATATTGTTGGGGAAAGGCTGTCGGACCTCCAGCTTCCTATTCAGTATGAATTGACTTTAATTGAAATCCAGCGGAAGCCAAAGGATAAGCAATTGCCGCTGTTGCAAAGGCAGCAGACGATTTCAGCCAGGGCGGATGAGGTTCTTCACCCTGAAGATATCATTTTGGTGTTTGGAGAAGAAGAAGCAGTTGAGAGATTGGCACTTAACTATGAACTGGAATTTAAACATTTCAATACCGAACAAATAAAGAAACATTTTCTTAGCAGTAGATTTGGATTGACGGAAATATTGATCGTCCCGAACTCGGATTATGAAAATCAAACTTTGATTGATGTCCATTTTCGTGAGAAATACCAATGTAATGTACTGGCAATCAATCGGAATGGCGAATATATTCAAGCGGATGTCGGAACGGAACGCCTGAAACCGGGGGATGCAATCCTGATACATGGAGAATGGGAGAACATTGAAAGGATTTCCTCGGATTTGCAGGATGTCATCGTTATTGGGAGTACATCGGAAGATGGCTCTCCGGTGCATTCCAAGGGCAAAGCTTGGATTTCCTTGGGAATCACTGCTTTGATGGTCATTCTTTTATCGATGGAGTCCGTCCCTGCTGTACTGTCGGTATTGACGGCCGCATTGTTGATGGTGGTTACTGGCTGTGTCCGTTCGATGGAGGATGCTTACCAAAAGATTAACTGGGAACCTGTGCTATTGATAGCCGCCATGTTCGGAATAACGGCTGCATTGGATAATACGGGTGGAGTGAGAATGATAAGTGATTGGCTGGCCGTTTTATTCAGTAATATCGGAGCACACGGCATTTTAGCGGTCTTTTACCTCCTGACACTAATCCTGAGCCAATTCATCCCGTATGGAGCCGCGACGGTTATCATGACGCCCATCGCCCTGACATCTGCGGTTAATCAAGGAATCGATCCACTTCCTGTGTTTCTATGCCTTGCCGTTGCTGGCAGTTTGGCGTTATCCACTCCAAGGGTTGCCACTACCAACGCGCTTGTCATGACGGCAGGTGATTACAAGCATAAAGATTTTATCATGATCGGGATATCCATACAGATCTTCATTGGCGTTATCATGGTGATCACGATACCATGGTTTTTCCCTTTCTGATCAGACCGAAGGCATTGTTCCATATATGGACAATGCCTTCGGTTTCTTTGAATTAATCGCAGCGAAAGTAAGCATCGCAGCAATCGACAATTTTTTAAGTCCCCTTAAAGTATTCAATGCATACCATGCTTTTCTTTTGCATCTGCGGATACAAGCTCAATCGTTTCTTTACGTTAGCATATATAGGTTTTTTATCTTGATGATGACACAGATATGCATCCTAATCACATCAAGTTTTATTAATTCTATTTAAAACCATGAAGACTTTAGGCATCTAAAAGTTAAACAAAGTTGATTGGAACGGAAGGTACGAGACTCCTGCGGGAAAAGCGAGGCCAGGGGAGACCCCGCAGGCGCAAAGACGCCGAGGAGGCTCCCGGACCGCCCGCGGAAAGCGAGTGCCTGGAGAGGAAATCAGCGTTCATTGTACAAACCATAAAAAACGGTAGGCATTGTTCCATTTATGGGCAATGCCTTTTCAATGTGTTTCTTTTCAAATGGATAGGATGAATGGGGAATTTGTATTGAAAAAAGAGTTATGCAGTAGGAATTAAAATTATTTATTATCAATGCAAGAAACTAATGGTATAATTTTGGCATATTGGTGTTTTCGTAATTAGGGGGAAGATGCATCATGGATACAGAAAAGATATTAAAGAATTTAGACAGGGTGACACCATTCTTTCAACCGATTTTCAGTGCAGATCAACATCAGGTAATCGGGTATGAAATTCTAGGGCGCTATGAGGAACAATCTGAATATAAAAGCCTTGGGCCATTTTTTCACGATTCTGCAGTGCCGGAAGAGTATAGGGTGGAAGTGGACAATTACGTACTTGAAATTGCCTTGGAGAGAATAAAAGACTATGGTGAAGATTTTCTTATCTTTATCAACAGAGATCCTAATTTGCTTATGCTGGATCATGGCGAAGAATTCATGGAGATTTTACATCGTCATTTTCAACCGGAGGAAATGCACCGGATCGTGTTGGAATTATCAGACACGATCAGTCCGGAAAACTTAGATCCTCTGCAGCATGTGCTTGCTTACTTTAAAACATATGGGATTAAGATAGCTTTAGATCATTTAGGACAAGATACGCAACTGGACCGAATCGCACAGATTTCTCCGAATATTTTAAAAGTTAACCTGGACCAGCTTCGCATCTCAGGTGGAGATGCCTATCAGGTCATCCTGTTTTCTTTAAGCATGCTAGCACGTAAAATCGGCGCCAACTTACTATTTGAGAACATTGAGTCCGAATACCAGCTTCGCTTTGCATGGAAGAATGGGGGACGATATTATCAAGGGTATTTCTTGGCGAAACCGGAAGGCGAATTCATTAATAAAGATTTACTTCGTGAAAAATTCCATCAAGAATGCCAGTCCTTCATTTCTTTAGAGACCAAGAAGCTTGAAGCCGTTTATCAAAAGACTTTGCAATTCAACGAGAATATGCAAAACTTCTTAAAACAGCATAAGCGGGCCGGCTCCCATGAAGAGTTTCTCGGAGTTTTGGCGAAAAAATTGGATTCAATATGTTTTCGTCTATATATATGTGATGAAGAGGGGTATCAAAAATCCCCCAATATCCTCCATAAGGACGGGCAATGGATAGTCCAACCGAGTTATATGAATAAAAATTGGAGCTGGAGACCTTATTTCCTCGAAAATATTGTAAAGATGCGTAACGAGAAAAAAGGAAGGCTATCCGATTTATACAGTGATATTGAAACGGGGGAGACCATTCGGACCTTTTCCTATCCACTGAATAATAAGGAATATATTTTCTGTGATCTTTCTTATAGTTATTTATATGAAAATGAAGCACTATTATAAAAAACGATTCATGAATATAATCGCTTTAAATGTGTAACGATAAGCAGAAATGATGCGCTTGGAGGAGACATATTTTGAGCACGTACATCTGGATTCTAATCATAATCGTTACAGTCATGGCGTTATATCTGCTCTTTTATACTTATTCTGTAGCAAGGGCACAGAAAGTGAAAGCCAGATATGATTCGACTATCGATGATTCAGTTAAGGAACATCCTTATTTAAAGAACCCGATATTCGTTTCTCTTTTTATTGGGACGATTTTGGTTGCCGGTTTTATTTTTTACTATGCTTTTCGATAGTTGTAAGAAGAAGATTTCAATATCATGAAATCTTCTTTTTTATTGTGAAAAATGGGCGATGGTTTCAAGGTCTAACGGAGAATGTGATTTTGTAGTTTGGCTTTGACCTGGACGGGTATTGAAAGACATAGGCAAAAATCCGAATCATTAGGAGAAATTCTATAACGAGGAGATGATTGTAATGAGTAAATATTTAGTTGCATGTCTTGCCAGCGTCCTTTTATTTTTAAATGGGGGGTTCACTGCTTCAGCGGAGGGCTTACATAGAGAGGAAGTACTATCTTTAGTACATGATGCCATGGAGAATCAACGTTCGATCAGCGAAGAAGTACGATCTAAGGAAGCGATTGAAGGAAAGTTGGATAAACATTTCACAGGTGATCTCATCGAGAAGTTCGTCCAAGCGAATGTAGTGAAAGTCGAAGGCGGTTATACCGCATTTGGTTCAGATTTCGCTCCGTATTATATCCCTTTCTTCAGTTACGATAAGAATACGGAAATTGTATATGGGAAAAACGGTGATGTCATTTATGTTCAGGAAGAATTCCAGGACAATGGGGACGGACCTGTATCGATGGAAAAACATGTTGAAGCAGTTACTTTGAAAAAGGAAAATGGCGCTTGGAAGGTAACGGATGTAAAGTATGAAAACAGAAAATAGAATTGGGGATTTTAAAGGAAGCTGAAATGAAAAAGTCTAGAGAAGGCCACAGCCTTCTCTAGACTTTTTGTTATATATTCAATTCTTTTTTTATTTCGTCCAATTCAAAACCAATAATGGCTTTCCCGTCGATGACGACCGTTGGTGTGGAATAAGCCCCGTATTTATTGGTTAGTTCTTTACGTGCATGCCCATCTGCTTTAATATCTTTTTCTTTGTATACTATATTATTATCATCAAAGAACATTTTCATGATTTTGCAGGGAGGGCAATCAGGTTGGGTATAGAGTGTAACGTCTTTCATTTCATTCCTCCATATATGCTTTAGTAGGGTTCACTTTTTCATTATAGAGAATGCCAAGACATTTGAATAGGGATAAACCTCAAGGATCGTTTACCGATTTTTCTCCTGTTTTACAAGATAGTCTATCAATCCCATGGAACAAACGTTCAAGTCCATGGCAATGATATCAAAAACTGGATGATCAGCAGTGATTCCTTTTTCGCCTAAATGAACAGCGACTTCCGTGAAAATATTTTTACTGGTTGCTGCCACTTGATCCTCGAAGCTAGCATATTCCCTATATGCCGATTTGGCAGTCTCCACAAATTTAGGCAGCCAGTAATGAAGTTGTTTATATACTTCCTTAGGGTTTTCCGATACGCCGTAATGGCCAAAATATATACGTTCGACGCCAATGCTTTCATACAATTCCGTTACAGCAAGCATCGCGTCGGGATTAAATTGGTTTGGCGATGTGGACGGTAAGTAAAATTCCAAACCTTCTTCATCGAGTTCACGATAATAGATGCCTACGGTGTCACCTGAAAACATCCCTTTTGAAACCGAATCGTATATGCTTAAATGATGGTTCGCGTGTCCTGGCGTATCATAAAAGGTCAACGTGGAAGTATCACTTGTTTTTAGGGATTCCCTATCTTGTTTAATCAGCATTTTTTCAAAAGGTATAGGTAATATCGGATCGAAAAGCTTGTTGAATTCTTCACCATAGACTGCTTTAGCCCCAGCGATCAAACGTGTTGGATCTTCTAGATGCCTTGCGCCTTTTGGGTGGACGATCACTTTGGCATTCGGACAATGCTGTAAAAAAAGTCCAGCTCCACCTGCATGGTCCAAATGAATATGGGTAAGAATGATATATGTAATATCTTCGAGGGCGATTCCCAAATGTTCGAGCCCCTTCATTAAGTGGGAGATGGAAGGGCTGGCGGAAGTTTCGACTAAGGTGATGTCTTCATCGGCAATTACATATGTTCCTGTACGATTTCTTCTATCCAAATCAAAACCATCAATCAATGAAATTCGAAAACCAAGCTCACTAATGTTTTGCAACAGAATCTACCCCCAGAAAATTTTTCATGTACAAAATCCATTCCTTATTTTATTCTGTTAATAGTGCCATGTAAAGAATGAAGTTTTAAATTATTCTGAATTTATTTCCGCGTGGCTACTGGATAGAAAAGTATGGTATAGTGAAACCTATCGAAAAGGTTTTATTCAGAAAGGAGAGGGAGTATGTCTCAATTACAGGGCATCCTTACCAGATTGAAAAGTCTTCAAGAGCAAGCGAAGGAATCTGAATCTGCTCAACGTTTTTTTGAAATAGATGGTGTGAAAAAGTGCCAGGTTACATATTTCAGCAAAACAGAAATGTTCGAGCTTGAAGTATACAGTGATAAAGGGAAATCATCAAAATATCAATTTGATAATATTGATATGATTACCATTGAAATCTTTGATCTTCTTCAATCTTAAAAAAACACAAAAAGCCGCCTTCCATTGGAAGCGGCTTTTTTATTGTGAAAAACCGGTCAAATTTTACTGAATGAAGTCGTGATTTTTACGACATCTTATTAGTTGGAGGGATGTAAATGAAAAATCCGATGGTAATATGCCCGGAATGCGGTTTTAAACAGGTTAACATCAAAACTAGTAAGGGCTAAGGGTCTCTCACGAATCCCGCCAATTGGGATTTTATTGGTCTAGGAATGAGCCTTTTCTGCTTACATATGTTAAACTATAGAAAGAGCTGTATATAAAAACATATGGTAAGGGGTTTTAACATGATCGGTACTCATGATGGGGATTTATTGGAATCCAGCGTTAAAGATTTAATGATTTCTTCTGAACGCGTGGCCCACGTGCAGGTAACCAATAACTTAGAACATGCACTATTGGTATTAACAAAGAGCGGTTATACGGCCATTCCTGTGTTAGATCCGATGTATAAACTGCATGGTTTAATTAGCACACCAGTCATTCTCGATTCAATCTTGGGACTGGAACGAATTGAATTTGATAATCTTGAGCATAAAAAAGTTTCCGAAATAATGAATATAGAAATACCTCGCCTGCATATTGAAGATACATTGACCAAGGGTGTGGAATTGTTGATTGATCATCCGTTTGTCTGTGTGGAGAATGACGAACATGTATTTGAAGGCATCTTAACAAGAAGGGCAATCTTGAAAAAAGTATTTAAACAAAATACACCTGATAAATAAGCAAGGCATAAAATGACGGTTAACCCCAAGACTCGCCAGTTGGCGAGTTTTCTTGTTTTTTTACATATTTGATCCAGTTAGTGGTGAAGTCTATTAACAGGTAGGATCTATTAGGAGAGGATGCAAACATTGGGCCATGCAATGGATAGTGCAAACGTGCAGAATAAAAAATTGAAACGTCCCTTCATATTGGCTGCCATCATGTTGGCGATGTTTATGAATGCTATTGAAGGAACGATCGTTTCGACGGCAATGCCGGCCATTGTAAGTGATTTAGGTGGTTTTTCACTATACAGCTGGGTGTTTTCAGGCTATTTATTAATGAATGCCGTAACAGTTTTGATCTATGGAAAGCTATCGGACATACTCGGGAGAAAACCCGTCTTATTATTTGGAATCGTTGTCTTTTTAATCGGCTCCCTTCTTTGCGGCTTTGCCAATTCAATGACGGAACTCATCATTTATCGCTTTGTACAAGGTTTTGGGGCGGGAGCTGTAGCACCTGTAGCCTCGACAATTATTGGTGATATCTATAAAAATGAAGAGAGGGCACGCGTTCAAGGGTATCTATCGAGCGTTTGGGGCATTTCAGCGGTCATGGGACCAGCATTGGGCGGCTTGCTCGTTGAATCCCTGACTTGGAAACTTGTCTTTTGGGTCAATATTCCTTTGGGCGTACTATCTTTTATTGGAATTTGGTTATTCCTTCATGAAAATATCGAAAAGAAAAAACGTGATATCGATTACCTAGGTGCAACGCTATTGACATTGTCCATATCCACTCTTATGGTGCTGCTCGTAGAAGGAGGAGTGAAATGGTCATGGACTTCAGCTCCGGTCATATCCTTGGCATTAGTGGCCATCATCACCTTTATCCTATTCATTCTTCAGGAAAAGAAAGCATCCGAACCGATGATGCCATTTGAAATCTGGCAGGAGCGTTCCATTCTGATTGCGAACCTAGTATCCTTGACGACAGGGGTGATGATGATTGGATTATCAAGTTTCCTCCCCACATTCGTTCAGGGCGTGATGGAGCGCTCGCCTACGGTAGCTGGTTTTACATTGACAGCCATGTCAATTGGCTGGCCGATCGCATCTATGGTGTCAGGCAAGTTATTGTTGAAAATAGGATTTAAATCAACCTCCCTTCTTGGAGGGTGCTCTTTGATCCTTGGGAGTCTGATCCTAGTATGGATGAAGCCGGAAGCTGGGCCCATTATTGCCGCCATGGGATCCTTCTTTGTCGGTGTAGGCATGGGCTTGACTTCTACCTCATTCATTGTCGTCATACAAAAAACCGTCAGCTGGGAACGAAGGGGTATTGCGACAGCTTCCAATATGTTCATGCGTAATTTAGGAAATACTGTAGGTGCTGCATTACTTGGAGGAATCATGAATATGAGGCTTCACGCTTATCTGAACGAGCATGCGCCGGCCGGATCGGGAGTGACGATAGATACGGCAAATAAATTGTTGAACAGTGAAGAACGCACGTCGCTTCCTGAAAATGTGGTAAATGTTTTACAGGAAGGACTTACATTGTCTTTACAGACCATTTATCTCATTGTTCTAGTTTTCTCTGTAATCAGCTTCCTGTTTCTAACAAGACTAAGAAAGAATAAGGTAGAATAAGAAGGCATAGGAAAAAGGCAGACTCGTTAATGGAGTTTGCCTTTGTTTTAAGGAAACGCAACTCTGATGACCAATTGAATCAATAATGCGATCGTGACCGAATGTAAAATGAATTTCAACTGTCCAGTGGAAATTTTTTGAGCCACACGCAAGGCCAGCTGTGATCCGATCAGGGAACCGATCGTGTAATAAATGGCAATCCCCCATGCAATGTTACCGGCCATGAAATAGGTAATGAATGCAGCTGTACAGCTAATGAAAGTTTGGAATCTAGTAAAGGCAAGGGATTGAAGGTAGGTGGCGCCATTTCTTAAAAAGGTATACATGAGCATGGTCGCCTGTCCCGGTCCGAACATTCCGTCATAGACACTGATTCCGAATAGGGATGGATAAACTTTTTTTGGGAGATGCCAATCCGATTCATCGGAAGGTTGCGGTTTTTTGATGAAATTCATGATCAAAGCGACAGTCAAAAGGCAGATGGCTAACAAATTCATTGCCTTCTCGGAGAATGAATTAGCAAGCAGACCGCCGCATAAGCCACCAAAAAGGGCAAATGGGATTAACTGGAGGGCATCCTTCAATTTTAGCTGCTTTTTCTTGAGTAAAATATAAAAGCTAGAAAAAGAAGAAAACATATTGGAAAATTTGACTGATCCAATAACCTGGTGAATGGGTAAACCTATCAAAAGAAGGGACGGCATGCCGATGAGACCGCCGCTCCCGGCCAATGTCCCGACAAAGGATGCTGCAAAACTGATGGCAAGCAATAAAATGATCGTCAAAGGATATTCACTCCGTTTCTTTTCTCTTGTATTATAAGCGGACTTTGTTGATAATAAAATTTAAATAAATTAAATCATCATGATAAGAATTAATTATCAAGAGGTTGGTGTGTATGTCATTTTCAGAATTTCATTTATTATCAGTGCTTGCTCAGGAAATGAATATGAGAAAAGCAGCTGAGCGGTTGTTCGTTTCCCAGCCGGCTTTATCCCAGCGTTTACAATCAATAGAAAAGGATTGGGGCTCGAAACTGTTTCTGCGTTCACAAAAGGGGCTGTCACTGACGCCTGCAGGTGAAGCGGTAATTCGTTTGGCCAATGAGGTTATAGAAAAAGAAGAGAAGGTCAGGGAAAGTATTCAAGCCATGGACCATGAAGTATATGGCACTTTGAAAATAGCCTGTGCCTCGATTGTCGGTCAAAATTGGCTGCCGCAAGTATTGAAAAAGTTCGTCCGAAAATATCCGTATGCAAAAATTTCCTTGATCACTGGCTGGAGCAGTGAGATTTTAAAGTCTTTGTACGAAGGGCAAGTGCATATTGGCATCATAAGGGGAGCACCGGATTGGAAAGGCGTAAAACAGCATTTATTCACGGATATGCTGTATTTGGTGGATACTGAAATGAAGGAATTGAATCAAGTGTTCGAAACGGACCGTCCATTCATTCAGTTTAAAAGCGATTCGAATTATTATCAGGAAATCCAAGATTGGTGGCATCGGCAATTTCAAACGACACCAAAAAACACCATAGTCGTTGATCAAATCGAAACATGCAAACAAATGGTGTTTAATGGTATTGGATATGCGATCCTGCCAGCCATCACTTTACATGATAAAGATACGAATGTATTTAAAATCCCTCTACTGGATGGGCATAACCACTCAATCGAACGTGATACATGGCTTTGCGGCTATGAATCTGCCTTCCAGTTAAAGCAAGTCCAAGCATTCACGGAAGTGGTGAAAGAGCATATCCGCGACCAAGGAATGTTATAGGTCCGCCGACGAAAATGTCAATAGGGCAGATTAATATATATGAGTGACATTCAACTTGTCTTGCCGGCTGTTGTCTGGTAAATTTAAAACGAGTAATGATACATATTTAGGAGGTTTACCCGGAATGAATAAAATGGATGCAAACGAAATTATTTCTTTTATCTCGAATAGTAAAAAATCTACACCTGTAAAGGTATATGTCAAAGGCGATTTAGAAGGCCTGGATTTTGGCCCAGCTTCTAAAACTTTCATAACAGGAAATACAGGGGTTGTATTCGGTGAGTGGTCTGAAATCGAAGAAGCGATCAAGGCAGCAGGAACAAAAATCGAGGATTATGTAGTTGAAAATGATCGTCGTAACTCTGCCATTCCTTTATTGGACCTAAAAGGCATCAAAGCCCGTATCGAGCCAGGCGCAATAATCCGTGACCAAGTTTCCATTGGAGATAACGCAGTCATCATGATGGGTGCATCAATCAATATTGGATCTGTCATCGGTGAAGGTACAATGATCGACATGAACGCAATACTGGGCGGACGTGCAACAGTGGGCAAAAACTGTCACGTAGGTGCTGGTGCCGTTTTAGCAGGTGTCATCGAGCCGCCTTCCGCACAGCCGGTCATTTTGGAAGATGATGTATTGATCGGAGCCAATGCGGTCGTACTGGAAGGTGTCAAAATCGGAGAAGGTTCCGTTGTCGCTGCTGGTGCCGTCGTAACGAAAGACGTTCCTCCATACTCCGTGGCTGCTGGTATCCCGGCGAGGGTCATTAAACAAATTGACGAAAAAACAAAATCAAAAACAGAAATCATGCAAGAACTTCGTCAACTTTAATTTCTTTAGTGAATATTGCCTGAAGCGTGGATAACTATATCCACGCTTTCTGTATAGGGAGGGAATAATGTGAAAATAAACCCTTTTGCCAAGATCCGGCGTGATCTGCATCAAATACCGGAGATAGGGTTCAAAGAATTCAAGACGCAGCAATACCTACTGAATTACATAACCAATCTGGCCCAGGAGCGAATGGAAATAGAAACATGGCGAACTGGGATATTCGTGAAAGTGAAGGGAATGAACCCGCGAAAAACCATTGGCTACAGGGCTGATATAGACGGTTTGCCGATAAAAGAGGAAACCGGATTGCCGTTTGCATCCAACCACGAGGAATATATGCATGCCTGCGGTCATGATTTTCATATGAGCATAGGTTTGGGATTATTGACATATTTCACGGAAAATCCGATAGATGATGACTTGCTATTCATCTTCCAGCCTGCAGAAGAGGGTCCTGGCGGAGCTGAACCAATGCTTAAATCGGAAACGATGAAAAAATGGAAGCCTGATATGATTCTTGCTTTACATATTGCTCCGGAGTATCCAGTTGGGACGATTGCCGTTAAAGAAGGGCTTCTATTTGCCAATACATCTGAATTATTCATCGATTTGAGGGGGAAAGGAGGACATGCGGCCTATCCGCACGAAACAAATGACATGGTCATTGCGGCCTGCTCGCTTGTAGGGCAGCTTCAAACAATCGTTTCCAGGAATGTCAATCCGCTTGATTCAGCTGTCATTACAGTTGGGAAGATTACTGGAGGCACTGTTCAAAACATTATTGCGGAGACAGCGCGGTTAGAGGGCACAATACGCACTCTTAACCCCGAATCGATGGTAAAGGTCAAGTCTAGGATAAAAGCGCTTGTGGATGGTATACAAGTGGGATATGAGTGCTTGGCTGAAATCGACTATGGCGCAATGTATCACCAGGTATATAATGAAGAACGGTTGACCCGGGAATTCATGGAATTCACAGAGAGGTCAACTGCTGTTCGTTTGCATCAATGTACTGAAGCAATGACTGGTGAAGATTTTGGTTATATGTTAAAGGAGATTCCAGGATTCATGTTCTGGCTGGGGGTTTCATCGGAATACGGATTGCACCACGCCAAGTTAAGCCCGGATGAAAAAGCGATTGAACTCGCGATCGATCACTTAACGGATTATATAACGTTTAAAGGAAGCGAAGCATAAAAATGATTTTCAGTACAGAACATGCTCTAAAGAAAGAACGAATGACGTTGGAGGGCTTATTGTGAAAAAAGAATTTGCGGTGATTGGACTTGGCCGTTTTGGCGGCAGCATAGTCAAGACATTAGCTGAAGAAGGATTAGGGGTTCTGGCTATCGATGCCGACGAAGATCGAGTGAATGAATTTGCCAGAATAGCTTCACATGCTGTAGTAGGGGATACGACAGATGAAAATGTACTGAGAAACATAGGGATTCGAAATTTTGATCACGTCATTGTAGCGATTGGCGAGAATATTCAAGCCAGTATATTGACGACTCTCATGCTTAAGGAATTGGGTGTTGGAAATGTTACGGTTAAAGCTCAAAATGATTATCACGAGAAGGTTCTTCGTAAAATCGGGGCCGACTTTGTCGTGCACCCCGAACGGGATATGGGGAGAAGGATTGCCCATAATATCGTCTCCAATAATATTCTCGATTATTTGGAGCTTTCTGATGAACACTCCATCGTCGAAATTGTTGCAAGCCAAAAGATGAATGGAAACTCGATAATTGACCTTGATATCCGTGCCCACTATGGACTGAATATAGTCGCAATCAAAAGAGGGAACGAAATAAATGTTTCCCCACAGGCGAGCGATTTAATTCATAAAGGTGATATATTGATCGTCATCGGCGCGGATTCGGACATCAATCGCTTTGAAAAAAAAATTGTGGAATAAGTAAGCGTCCTGCTAAAATCGAGCAGCGCTTTTATCAAAGGAAAACAAAAAGGTTTCGGAATGGCCTCATTCCGAAACCTTTTTGTTTTTTAATTGGATCTGAAGGAGTTATAGAGAATAGCCTGCATCGACAATTTTTCAATTCCCTTTTTATTTTTGCGTACTTGATAAACTCGTGTTTCCGGCACTTCGACAGTGTGGAATCAACAAATACATGCTTCTTATCAGTTTACTTTCGGAAGCTTTCCATTTTTAAAACAAGAAAGACTGTAGACAAAAGGAGTTCTATCTAACTTTTAAAACAAAATTGATTGGAGCGGGGTATTCAAGACTCCTGCGGGAGACGTGTAAGGGAGACCCCACAGGCTTCTAAGGCGCCGGGGGCCTCCCGGACAGCCGTGGAAAGTGAGTGCCTGGAGTGGAATTCAAGGTGGGGGATTTACAAACCTAAACAAAAAAAGCCCAGCCAAATGATGGTTGGGCTTCTATTATTTATTGCACTTCCATGATGATCGGCAGGATCATCGGACGGCGTTTCGTTTTTTCATATAGGAATGGAGATAGAGTGTCTGTAATTTCATTTTTGATTTCAGACCATTGTGTAGTTTTGCGATCCATCACCTTATTTAAATGCTTTGTGATCAAGGATTGAGCATCGCTGATAAGGTCTCCTGATTCTCTCATATAAACAAATCCGCGTGAGATGATGTCAGGACCGGATGCAATTTTGAATTCCTTCATATTGATGCTGACCACAACAACGACAAGGCCTTCCTCGGAAAGAATCCGACGATCACGGAGAACGATATTACCGATATCCCCAATGCCGCTTCCATCGATATAAACCGAACCTGAAGGGATTTTACCAGCGATTTGAGCTGTGTTCTCACTTAAGGAAAGAACTTCACCATTATCCATGATAAAGCAATTTTCTTCCGGAACGCCGCAATCGACTGCATGGCGGGCATGCAGTTTTTGCATACGGTATTCACCATGGATTGGCATGAAGAATTTTGGTTTTATCAAACGGAGCATAAGCTTTTGTTCCTGCTGTCCGCCATGTCCTGATGTATGAATGTCATTAAGAGGACCTGAAATGACGTCTGCTCCTGCACGATATAATTGATTGATCGTTCTGGAAACACTGATTGTGTTACCTGGGATGGGTGAAGAAGAAAATACTACCGTATCACCAGGGATGATTTGAATTTGACGGTGAGTGCCGTTCGCTATGCGCGACAGTGCTGCCATTGGTTCACCTTGGCTGCCTGTACAAAGGATGGTTACTTTATTCGCAGGCATACGATTCAATTGCTGTACATCAATGAATGTATCTTTAGGCGCTACGATATAACCAAGATCTTGTCCGATTGATATGGCTGAATCCATGCTTCGGCCAAAAACGGCTATTTTACGGCCGTTGGCCACGGCTGCTTCCACAACTTGCTGAAGGCGATGGATGTTCGATGCAAACGTTGCAAAAATAATCCGGCCGTCAACCTTGCGGAAAATGTCTTGAATGGTATCACCGACACGGCTTTCGGACATAGTAAAGTTCTGCACTTCACTATTTGTGCTATCCGAGAGTAAGCACAATACACCTTCTTTACCGATTTCAGCCATCTTGGTCAGGTTTGCAGGCTCACCCACTGGGGTGAAGTCGAATTTAAAATCACCAGTATGGACAATTTGTCCAGGTGGGGTTTTTACGACGATTCCATATGAGTCAGGGATACTGTGAGTTGTACGGAAGAAAGAGACGGACGTTTTCCGGAACTTGATCACTTCATCTTCACTGATTTCAATCATGGTTGTCTGACGTAAAAGGCCGTGTTCTTCCAATTTATTACGAAGCAGTCCAAGTGCAAGCTTCCCGCCGTATACAGGGACATTCACTTTTCTAAGTAAATAAGGAATCCCGCCAATGTGGTCTTCATGACCATGGGTAATGAAAACACCTTTGATTTTATCTACATTTTTCTCTAAATAGCTGTAATCTGGAATCACATAGTCAATACCGAGGAGTTCATCTTCAGGAAATTTAATTCCAGCATCAATGATGATGATTTCATCTTGAAACTGAACAGCATATGTGTTCTTACCGATTTCGCCTAAACCGCCCAAGGCGAATACAGCTGTTTGATCGTTTTTTACGAATTTCATAAATTATAGCTCCAATACTTTGTAATCTTCATTTTGTTTTTCATATTCTAAATATGCTCCGGTTACGGGTAGTACGATTTCTACATTATAAGGTTCTTTTTTTAATTTTAAACGAACGTCACGAACGGATTCACCTTCGACAAACATTGTTTTAGTATTCTCCCTGATGGGAACCTCTGATATGGTTACTTGATAGTATACCTTAAAAACCATTTTAATCTCTCCTCACTTGTTTGCATTGCTTTTTTCATTATATATAAAAACAACAATTTTTTCATGTTTTTCAACATCATGTAAAAATAAACCCAGCTCCGCCATAAAAACGGAAGGGGTTTGATGAATTAAATATACCAATGTCTAAAAGTATATAAAAAAATAGATGGCCGAATCTGGTATCAATCCAATTGTAGCTTCCTCTATCTTATATCCTATCCGTTTTTGCCATGTGTAAAACTTAAATCATGGGATCTTTTTTTCGTAAACGATTTCTTTCTAAATTAATACAGTACCACTGTGTACAGCGTTTCATGAAAACACAGCGACTCATATATTTATTGAAATATGTATTCACCTGACCATATAAAAGCCAAGATAGAAAGAATGCCTAACAAGAACTTTACAACAAGGAAGAAGCCCTCCGCAAGTTTTTGAAGGGCTGTCCGAAAAAAATTCGCATATGGATGACGGCCAAGGCAGGAATGAGTGGCAAATCATGCGATAGATTTTTTTCTTAAAAGATCATTCCACTGTTTAGCAAGCTTTTTACGAAGCTTTTTTAACATGGCGATCACGCTCCCTTAGTTATTATTGTATAGGATTATTCAATAATGTAAATACGTCTTTACAGGTACATGGCCCATTTTTGAAAAAAAAGGCTCTTTCAACAAGTAACTGGGATTTAAGAGGCAGAAGGATGGGAGAAGTGTAATCTGGTAAGCCTGAGTTGGTTTCATTAAGAATAGTATATGCCCATTCCTGAATAAAAAACGTAACTTTGAGTTTGGTCCGGTAGAGTTACTTGACTTATCTTGATGACAATTATTAAATGGGTACATATTAAAAAGGAAAAAATGAATGAATTGGAAGTGAATTGCAAGTGAAAATCGTATTCTTTGATATTGACGGAACATTGCTTGATCATGAAAAAAAGTTACCTGCTTCAACAAAAGAAGCCATTAAGCAACTGCAGGATAGCGGGGTTTTTGTAGCGATTGCCACAGGAAGGGCTCCGTTCATGTTCGAGTCTTTAAGGGAAGAGCTTGGCATCGATACATTCGTAAGTTTCAATGGACAATACGTTGTTTTTGAAGGGAAAGTCGTTTATAAAAACCCTTTGAGCATACCTGAGATAAAACGCCTTCACGAACATGCTGAAAAAAATGAAATACCGATCGTGTTCATGAATGAGGAGACAATGAAATCGAGTGTTCCGCATCATAGCAGAATTGAAGAAGCATTAAGCAGCCTTAAGTTTCCCCACCCTGAACATGTGGCGGATTTTTATGAGGACCATGATATATACCAAGCCTTATTATTCTGTTCGGAAGATGAAGAAGGGAACTTTGTTGGGAAATATGATGATTTTCACTTCATTAGATGGCATGAGTATTCGACGGATGTACTTCCATTCGGGGGTTCAAAGGCTGAAGGCATTAAAATATTAATGGAAAAAGTCGGGTTTGCTCTTGAGGATGTTTACGCCTTTGGAGATGGCTTAAACGATATAGAGATGTTAAAAGTAGCGGGATATGGCGTGGCTATGGGGAATGCCGGTCAGCTTGTGAAGCAAGAGGCCGACTTTGTAACGAAGGATGTCGATGATGATGGCATACTTTTTGGTTTGAAGGAACTTGAACTGATATAAAAAATAAAGCCCCCGTCAACCAACAGACGGGGGTTTTTGCTTATTACGTTACCTTTCCACCGCAATTGAATTTTCCGGAATGGCATAGGGGTCTTCCGGATTTATATGATCATAAAACATGATACCATTAAGGTGGTCGATTTCATGTTGAAAGCAAATGGCTGCGATGCCTTTCAGGCGGAGTTGAACCGATTTTCCTTCCAGGTCCGTACCCGCAACCGTTATTCGGGCATAACGTGGCACATAGCCGGAAACGGGACGATTTACGGAAAGGCAGCCTTCTCCGGATGTCAAGTATGCTTTTTCGACTGAATGGCTAACGAGTTTAGGGTTGAAAAGTGCATAGCTATAAAGTTGATCATCCTTTTCTTTTAAATGAACCGCAATCATCCTTTTTGAAACATTAACCTGTGGTGCAGCCAAGCCAATTCCTGCCCTTAACCCGTATAGAGCAGCAATATCAGGTTTCTGGCTGTTTTGGACATATTCCATCAAGCTGGCTAAAAGTTGCTTATCTTCATTTGATGCCGGAAGCGGAACCTCTACCGCGACTTGCCTTAAGATTGGATCGTCTTCATTAACAAAATCATCCATGGTAAGCATAATCTTTCACCCCATAAAAATTCTTATAATATGTATAGGGTTATTTTAACAAAAAAAAGGGTGAAAGTTAATGAATGGTTTAATGAAAGAAAAATGGAGGGGATGGAATCAAGTCGATGATTTCCTATCCCTGCCATTATTTAATTTGCATGTTGGTCTATTTAAAAAATATTATCATTTTTTGTGAATCAGGGTAAATCGTTATCATTTTCGGGTAAAGGTAATAGTAATTACCTGGTTAGCATAAGCACGCGCCGACGATGATTAACAGAATGAACAGGACAATGATCAGGGCAAAGCCGCTTCCAAAGCCGCAGCCTCCACCATCGCCATATCCATAGCTGGGTGCAGCGGAAACCGGATAACAACATTCTTGGTTGAAACCTCCATACATAATTTCATACCTCCGTTTTTGTATTTATTAAAATGCTGACCATTCAAATTTGAAACGGTCCCTACAGCCTATGCAGTATGGTTTAAAGGGTGTAGGCTAGCGCCCAGTAATGAAAAAAACCTGTTCGGAATATGATTGTAACAAATGTCTGCGGCTTAAGAATGAATTGAGGAACATGAATCTTCAAAGAACTATCAGAAGGAGTTGTCTATGTTGAAACGTTTTGGTCCATTTGTTATCTTACTTCTTTCTTTAGTGATCTTGACTGGTTGTTTTAATGGTTCACCGGAAGAAAGAATCCACAAAATCCTGGAGAAAACTGCAGAAAAGGAAAGTGATTTCACCGAGAATCAAGAGCCGCTTAATGAATTGGAGAAAAAAGAAAAAGAAAAATATGAGAAAATCATTAAACTTGGATTGGATGATTATGAACGGATCGTCGAGCTTTCAGATGAAGCAGCCAAGAATATCGACGAAAGGGAAAAAATAATTGAAAAGGAACAAAGCAGTATGCAATCCTCAAAAGAACAATTCAATCAAATAGATGAACAAATCGGGAAAATAGAGGATGAAAAGATAAAAAAAGAAGCGACTGAAATGAAAAAGATCATGAGTGAGCGCTATAGCACCTATGATGATTTATATGATGCTTATCAACAAAGTCTCGCTTATGATCGTGAATTATATGAGCTTTTTAAAAAAGAGGATTTGAAAATGGATGAATTACAAGTGCAAATCGAGAAAATAAATACCTCTTATACAAAAGTTTTGGAAGCGAATGAGGAATTTAATGCATTAACGGAAAAATCAAATCAAAAAAAAGAAAGTTTTTATGATAGTTCCGGCATAGAAATGGCGGATTCAACAAAATAATATAAATAATGATGGGCTGTGATCCTCACTCACAGCCCATATTTTTTTCAATCCAGTTCATTTTTTGGATAAAAAATTTTAGAATGGTCTTTTTTTATGCAACAAGCCTGATGTGAAATTTTCATACCTGTACTAAAAAAAAACGATAATTAAAAATCTAACAGCAGACTTAGATGAAAGCGCTTGAATATTTTATCGGAATATTATTTTAAGGGCTCAAATGCCTTTAGTCAAAGCGGTTTTGGAATCGATGGGATATGCTGGGGAATTGAAATGTTATCCTTCGCCATCCTTAAATTGAAAAATACGGGAAATTTAATAGTACAGTTATAAATTGAAAACTAATACAGAGAAGAAGTATGAGTATTGGAAATTCTATTAAATCAAAATTATAAGGAACTCCAAGTGATTGACTTGATGTTAATTCATCTTGTAAACTTAATCTATAAAAATTCTTGTATCATTTTCCTTGATTTTTTTTATGGTACAGAATAAGATTGAGACATATTAAGCATATCCACGTTTGAGGATTGGTCTTAAGGGAAAAATAAAAGAATGTATTGTTGAAGAAACTAAAAAGCAAACTATTTTTGCTTTATAGAATAATAATAGCAAACCTTTTTAATGAAAGGATGAGGTGCCAAATGGCTCAAAAAACTAAACAAGCTAAAATTAATGTTCAGGATCAGCTTAAGAAAGTAGAAGAACAATTTGAAACTTTTCAAATTTTAAATGAAGAGGGAGAAGTCGTGAATGAAGCGGCTATGCCTGATTTAAGTGATGAACAATTGCAAGAATTAATGCGCCGTATGGTTTATACACGCATCTTGGATCAACGTTCCATATCACTGAACCGTCAAGGCAGATTAGGTTTCTATGCACCGACTGCCGGTCAAGAAGCTTCTCAAATCGCTTCCCAGTATGCTTTGGAAAAAGAAGATTTCATTTTGCCTGGTTATCGTGATGTTCCGCAAATCGTTTGGCATGGCCTGCCGCTTTGGCAAGCATTCTTATTCTCCCGGGGTCATTTTAAGGGAAATCAAATCCCTGAAGACGTCAATGTAATTTCTCCTCAAATCATTATCGGCGCTCAATATATCCAAGCTGCCGGAGTGGCTCTTGGGTTGAAGAAACGCGGGAAAAAAGCTGTTGCCATTACATATACGGGTGACGGTGGAACTTCACAAGGTGACTTCTATGAGGGAATTAACTTTGCAGGTGCATTTAAAGCGCCAGCTATCTTCATCGTGCAAAATAACCGTTTTGCAATCTCTACACCAGTTGATTTGCAGTCAGCATCGAAAACATTGGCCCAAAAGGGTGTGGCTGCAGGTATTCCTGGAATCCAGGTTGATGGTATGGATGCGTTGGCCGTTTATACAGCCGTTAAAGAAGCGCGTGAACGTGCGATCAATGGTGAAGGCCCTACATTGATTGAAACATTAACTTACCGTTATGGACCACATACGATGGCTGGGGATGACCCGACACGTTACCGTACTTCCGAAATGGATAACGAGTGGGAACTGAAAGATCCATTGGTTCGTTTCCGTAAGTTCTTGGAAAGCAAAAAACTTTGGAATGAAGAATTAGAAAACGAAACGATAGAGAAGGCCAAAGACGATATTAAAGAAGCAATCAAATTGGCTGATGCAGAACCTAAACAAAAGGTTACAGACCTAATTGAAATCATGTATGAAGAAATGCCTTATAACTTAAAAGAACAATATGAAATTTATAAAGAGAAGGAGTCGAAGTAAGCCATGGCTCAATTGACGATGATTCAAGCAATTACAGAAGCATTACGTACAGAACTTAAAAATGACGAGAATGTACTCGTTTTTGGAGAAGATGTAGGTCTTAATGGTGGAGTTTTCCGTGCAACGGAAAATCTTCAAAAAGAATTCGGTGAAGATCGTGTATTCGATACACCTCTTGCTGAATCTGGAATCGGTGGATTAGCGGTCGGTCTTTCTTTACAAGGTTTCCGTCCTGTTCCTGAAATTCAATTCTTTGGGTTTGTATATGAAGTAATGGATTCCGTAAGCGGTCAGCTTGCTCGTATGCGCTACCGTTCAGGCGGACGTTACAGTGCACCGGTTACAATTCGCTCACCTTTTGGGGGCGGAGTGCATACTCCGGAAATGCATGCTGATAGCTTAGAAGGTTTAATGGCCCAGCAACCAGGGTTAAAGGTAGTTATCCCTTCCACTCCTTACGATGCAAAAGGCTTATTGATTTCAGCGATTCGTGATAATGACCCTGTCATTTTCCTTGAGCACATGAAATTGTACCGTTCTTTCCGTCAGGAAGTTCCTGAAGAAGAATACACAATTCCATTAGGAAAAGCGGATGTGAAAAGAGAAGGAACGGATTTATCCATTATTACTTATGGTGCGATGGTGCAGGAATCCATCAAGGCAGCTGAGGAATTGGCTAAGGATGGTCATTCCGTCGAAGTGGTCGACTTACGGACTGTATCACCATTGGATATCGATACAATCATTGCTTCTGTAGAAAAAACAGGACGCGCTATCGTTGTTCAAGAAGCACAAAAGCAAGCTGGTATAGCGGCGAATGTCGTAGCGGAAATTAACGAACGTGCCATTTTGAGCTTGGATGCTCCAGTACTGCGCGTGGCGGCAGCTGATACGGTATTCCCGTTTTCACAAGCTGAAACAGTATGGCTCCCTAATTATAAAGACATTATTGAAACGGCGACTAAAGTCTTGAAGTTTTAACAATCTTAAGTAATGGAATGAATGTCCTGCTTGGGAAAGTGATTTTGCATTAACGGTAATGCAAGATAAAGGACTTTATTCAAAGCACTAAGTATGATTTAATATAGGAGGTTGAACTCAGTGGCATTCCAATTTAGACTCCCTGATATCGGAGAAGGTATACACGAAGGTGAAATAGTGAAATGGTTTGTAAAACCAGGAGATAAGATACAAGAAGATGACGTGCTTTGCGAGGTTCAAAACGATAAGGCCGTTGTTGAAATCCCATCCCCGGTGGAAGGTACCGTTGAAGAAATCCTTGTTCAAGAAGGAACGGTTGCCGTTGTTGGCGATGTACTTGTAACATTCGATGCTCCAGGTTATGAAAATCTTCAGTTTAAAGGGGATCATGGAGAAGAAGCGAAGGCAGAAGGCGAGAAGAATACGGAGGCCCAGGTTCAAGCAACTGCTGAAGCTGGACAGGAAGTCAAGAAAGAGGCTGCTCCGGTTCAAGAAAATAGCGGAGTAACGGGCGCGGGAGCACAACCACAGGTTGAGGCAGATCCTTCACGTCGTATTATCGCCATGCCTTCTGTCAGGAAATATGCACGCGAACAAGGGGTAAATATTCGTGAGATCACTGGTTCTGGGGATAACGGCCGAATCATGAAGGAAGACATTGATGCTTTCAAAAACGGCAAAACCGCTCCACAGCAACCAGCAGCTCAAAGTGAAGCTTCACAACAAAAAGATACGGAAACGACCGAAAAACAAAAAGTTTCAATTCCAGAAGGGCAATATCCTGAAACTCGTGAGAAAATGAGCGGTATGAGAAAAGCGATCGCAAAAGCAATGGTTAAGTCCAAGCAGACAGCTCCGCATGTAACATTAATGGATGAAGTCGATGTGACGCTATTGGTTGCTCACCGTAAGAAATTCAAGGAAATTGCTGCACAAAAAGGAATCAAGCTTACATTCCTACCTTATGTTGTTAAAGCGTTAACAAGTGCATTACGTGAATTCCCTATGCTTAACACATCATTTGATGATGAAGCTAGTGAGATTATCCATAAACACTATTACAATATCGGAATTGCGGCAGACACAGACAAAGGACTGCTCGTTCCAGTTGTAAAAGATGCAGATCGTAAATCAACTTTTGCTATTTCACAAGAAATTAACGAATTAGCGACGAAAGCCCGTGACGGCAAATTGGCTCCTAACGAAATGAAAGGTGCTTCTTGCTCCATTACGAATATCGGTTCCGCAGGCGGTCAATGGTTCACACCTGTTATCAATCATCCAGAAGTTGCCATTCTAGGGATTGGACGCATTGCCGAAAAAGCAATTGTACGCGACGGGGAAATTATCGCCGCTCCAGTTCTGGCATTATCACTGAGCTTTGATCACCGCATGATTGATGGAGCAACAGCTCAACATGCATTGAATCATATCAAAAAGTTATTGAACGACCCAGAATTATTGTTAATGGAGGCGTAAACAATGGTAGTAGGAGATTTTCCAATCGAAACAGATACTTTAGTAATCGGTTCAGGCCCAGGGGGATATGTTGCCGCAATTCGCGCAGCACAGCTTGGACAGAAAGTAACGGTCGTTGAAAAAGGAACAATCGGCGGAGTTTGTTTGAATGTAGGCTGTATTCCATCGAAAGCTTTAATTTCGGCTGGACACCGTTTCCATGAAGCTCAGCATTCAGAAGATATGGGTATCTTTGCAGAAAAAGTTACTGTTGATTTTTCTAAAGTACAAGCTTGGAAAGGTTCTGTTGTAAAAAAATTAACAGGCGGTGTAAGCAGCCTGTTAAAAGGCAATAATGTTGATGTTGTAACTGGCGAAGCTTATTTCGTTGATGAAAACAGCATCCGTGTTATGAATGAAGACTCAGCCCAAACATATACATTTAAAAACGCAATCATCGCTACTGGTTCATCGCCAATCGAGATTCCGTCATTTAAATATACGAAACGTGTACTTAATTCAACTGGCGCTCTTGCCTTGGAAGAAGTTCCAAGTTCGATCGTGGTAATCGGCGGAGGTTACATCGGAACTGAGCTTGGCGGAGCATTCGCTAGCTTTGGCACTAAAGTGACGATCCTTGAAGGTACCGAAGAAATCCTTTCTGCAGGCTTTGAAAAACAAATGGCAGCACTTGTTAAGCGTAACCTTAAAAACAAAGGTGCTGAAATTGTTACTAAAGCAAATGCTAAAGGCGTGGAAGAAACTGATACAGGTGTAACCGTTACTTATGAAGTAAAAGGCGAAGAGAAAAAAGTTGAAGCCGATTACGTTTTAGTAACAGTTGGACGTCGTCCAAACACTGCTGAAATCGGCCTGGAACAAGTCGGAATCAAAATGACTGACCGCGGTTTGATCGAAACGGATAAACAATGCCGTACTAGCGTGAAAAACATCTACGCAATCGGTGATATCGTTTCTGGACCTCAGTTAGCTCATAAAGCTTCTTATGAAGGTAAAATTGCAGCTGAAGCCATTGCTGGACATTCATCTGAAATCGACTATCTTGCTATTCCGGCTGTTGTATTCTCTGAACCGGAACTTGCTTCTGTCGGTTATAATGAAAAAGAAGCGAAGGAAGCTGGAATCGAAGCGCTTGCTTCTAAATTCCCATTCGCTGCAAATGGACGTGCTCTTTCCTTAAATAATACGGACGGATTTGTGAAGCTTATCACTCGCAAAGAAGACGGATTGGTTATTGGAGCACAAATTGCAGGACCAAACGCTTCTGATATGATTGCAGAACTTGGTTTGGCTATCGAAGCAGGTATGACTGCCGAAGATATTGCGATGACAATCCATGCACATCCAACTTTAGGGGAAATCACAATGGAAGCTGCTGAAGTTGCCCTTGGAACTCCTATCCACATCATTAAGTAATTGAGTTATATAAAAGCGTACTGCTAAATGCAGTACGCTTTTTTTTGGCCGGATTTAAAAAATGAAGGAGACTCCCCATACATGAATTTCTTCTTACTAGTTAAATGAAATGGACAAAAAGGGCATAAGCTATAAAAAGGACTTCTTACTTTTTTCCTTGAAATGGTTTGAAAAAGGCCATAGAGGATAAAAAATAAGATGAGCGATTTGTTAAAGGAATATTTTTTGCCAATCATGGCTGATATATTCATATTAAAATGGGGTGGATCACTTGAAAAATTATCTGGTAATCCTCTTTCAACTAATCGTTTGGAGTGGGTATACATTAGTTGAATGGCTGTCTGTTAACGATCGATTGGTTTTCAAAGTATTCATGTTTCTGGTCTTTTCTTATCTAGCCATTTACATTGGTAAAATGATTTTAAAATCCAATAGACGAACCATGCTTGTTACCGTGATAAGTCTATTATGTTACGGGATTTTGCAAATCCTTTTGGAAACGCTGGTACCCGTATATTGAATTTTTCGTAAGCTTCGATGACATATGAAACAACGGAGGAATCATGTTTAAAAAAGTAGTGGCATTATTTACATTAGTATCATTTTTATTGGTGGCTTGTAATGACCCGAGTTCCGGTCAAACTGAAAATGAGAATGAAAAAAGTGTGGAAACGACGACAACGGTCCAAGATGAAAGTCAGCAAGATAAAGATTTGGAAACGGAAACGTCACAAACGATTGGCGAAGGGAATGTAAAGGCAGAATATCGGGTGGATAAAGAGAATTGGTCATTTAAACCGATTGGGGATGCAAATCCGAAAGTTGTGTTGTTGACATTTGATGATGCACCTGAAAAATATTCCCTGGCAATCGCCCAAACCCTAAAGCGACTTGAAGTACCTGCGATTTTTTTCGTAAATGGTCACTTTCTTGAAAATGATGAAAATAAAGCGATGCTGAAAGAAATTCATGAAATGGGTTTTTCCATAGGAAATCATACGTATTCGCATGTGAATTTAAAAGAGTTGAACGAAAAGGAACAAGAGCGGGAAATCGTAAAATTGAACAATTTGGTTGAGGGAATAATAGGGGTGCGCCCTAAGTACTTCAGGGCGCCATTTGGGTCGAATACCGAGCATTCAAAAAAAGTCGCTGAGAAAGAAAAAATGTTGGTCATGAATTGGACTTACGGATATGACTGGGAAAAAGAGTATCAGGATAAAAAAGCTTTAACGGAAATCATGTTGAACAGCCCTTATTTGGGAAATGGGGCGAACTTACTGATGCATGACCGGAAATGGACGAGTGAAGCGATAGAGGATATCGTGAAAGGTTTTCAAAAGAAAGGCTACGAGTTCCTTGATCCAAAATTAATTGAAACGCCTGCATGAGCCAATTTGCAGGTTTTTTTATTTCCTTGGGTAATAATACATCACCCGTTTATTGAAGAGATGCAGCTGCGCCCGTAATTTCTTTGCAAGGAATTTGCACAATTCATTAGCTTTTCCCTTATCACCGAAAGTTGCTGTTTCGGGGAGGGTGAATTGGATATAGGATTGGATCCGATCTGATCCATCTTCATCCTTTACGACTTCTTGGTCAACTCCTATCAATATCATGTGATATCGATCTTCTTTGGCTTGGAGATATATGGCCTTATCCTTCATTCTTTCCGGTTCTTTCATTTCATAAGGAAATGCTTTCTTATCATAGTCCCAATCCAGTTGCTTTCCGGTTTTCGCTGTAATCATTTGATAATAGTTCAGTAATTCTTTCACGTCTTCGATGGTTACAGTTCCTTTCACGGACTCAGGAACAAGTTTGATATAGGCATTTTCAATCATGTGGATCCCCCTTAAATCGATAAGATGTAAGAATATTTTAACATTTTACGGATGTATTATATACCTATCTATATGTAAATGAAAAGGCGAAATTCCTTTTTCACCTTGCCATGCTAAAGCAAGGAGTGTGATGCACTGGTCCAGGGCCCTTCGTTTATAAATAAATTACCGTGTTTTAAAAAAAGAATCAGTCTAACGAACGATTGGAATGCAGTTCTTTCAAGATGATCGTTCATTAAGTGGGAAAAAGTATATATGTTATACTTTTTAGCTTGAAATAATAAATGTGTTATATTATAATTCATTTAAAGCGGTTACATTATATCAATAATGCATACAATATAGGGGAAGGGGTTGTAAAAATGGGAACTATCGTATGTCAAACTTGCAATAGCACGATTGAACATTTTGAAGATGAGAAAGTAAGTGTATTATACACACACAATCACAACTGCCAAAGCTGTGATACAGCTGCCTCTGAAAAATAAATGGAAAAAAGATTTCAAGATTAATAGAATGTAAGGGTGTTTCAGGGCTGTAACCTGAAGCACCCTTTTTATAAAAGCCAGTGCTTAATAATAAAAGGTTCAAAAAAACCAGAGCAGTACTCTGCTCTGGTTTGATGGGATCAATCATTTTTTATGATGCGTAAATGTTTTATTTCTGGGTCCTCAGGGCCTTGAACCGGAAGTCCGGCCTCGATGTTTTTCCGGATGTAATTGATATTATCTTCAGTAATCAATTCTCCCGGAATGAAGATCGGGATTCCAGGCGGGTAAACCATGATGAATTCAGCGCTGATTTTGCCGACAGATTCCTCAATGGGAACCACTTCGGTCTCTGCATAAAATGCCTCCCTGGGTGATAAAGCCAGCGGTGGTGTATCAGGAAGCAGGACTTCGATCTTTTCATGTTCAGCCGCCATTTCCTTAAACTCATCCGCTAAGTCTCTAAGGGCAGCGATCAGCAGGTCCGCTTCTGTTTTTGTGTCTCCAGGTGTTATCAGGCAAAGGATATTGTACAAGTCGGAAAGTTCCACTTCGATATTATGCTTTTCACGAAGCCATTTCTCAACGTCGTATCCGGTAATATTCAATTCCTTGATGGATATGATCAATTTTGTCGGATCATAACTAAAGGCTGCCTCGCTCTCGAGAATTTCGCTGCCGACACAGTAAAGATAAGGAATCTCATTAACGGCCTCACGGATATACCCTGCGAGATTGATCGCTTCATCGATCATTTCCCTGCCTACTGTCGCAAGTTGTCTTCTAGCCGTATCTAGGGAAGCCAGAAGGATATAGGAGGTTGAGGTGGTTGTGAGCATGCTCAATATGGCTTGAACACGATTTGCGGAAACCAATCCAGTCTTAACATTCAATATGGAACTTCCCGTTAGTGAACCGCCCAGTTTATGAACACTAGTAGCAGCCATATCCGCTCCAGCCTGCATGGCTGACATCGGCAAGTCTTCATGGAAGTGTATATGGACACCATGTGCTTCATCTACGAGTACTGGGATTTGGTGGGAATGGGCAACTTCCACTATTTTTTGCAAATCAGCCGAAATGCCGAAATAGGTGGGATTGATGACAAGCAATCCTTTTGCATCGCTATGTTCCCTTAAAGTTTTTTCAACGGCATCGACGGTGATTCCGTGTGAAATGCCCAAATCTTTGTCTATTTCAGGATTGATGAATATGGGAACAGCTCCGGAAAATACAATGGCAGACATTACGGATTTATGTACATTCCTTGGGACGATGATTTTGTCCCCAGGTCCGCAGACTGTCATGACCATCGTCATGATTGCTCCACTTGTTCCTTGAACGGAAAAGAATGTGTGATCTGCCCCAAAAGCTTCAGCGGCAAGATCCTGAGCTTGTTTGATGATCCCCTTTGGCTGATGGAGATCATCGAGTGGAGCGATATTGATTAAATCTATCGATAATGCATTTTCTCCAATGAAATTACGGAAATCAGCGTCCATTCCTTTTCCTTTTTTATGACCTGGAATATGAAATTGAACGGGATTTCTTTTTGCATGCTGCAATAAGGCAGTGTATAAGGGTGTTTCATTCTGTGACAATTCTTTGTGGCCCCTTTTCAGTAAAATAGGTACGAAATATGGGAGGCTTTACTCCCGTTCTATTAATGATCGTATGTTTCTCCGATTCCATTCAAATGGTTAGTGAGCTTGTGGATAGACATAAAACATATGAATTATAGCACGTCTTATAATAAATGCCTAGAGTGATTTAATGTCCTGACTTAAACAATTTATATTTGTCTTTGTCTTTAGGGAGCCCAATAAAATTATCAGCAGTTTATAAATATCCATTTTCCTAGTATTTACTTGATTTACTCAAGAATTCTTCTTTTTTTATATTGTATGTGTGAGTTAAAAATTGAACGGGTAAACAATTTTTGCCATAATGAAGCTAATGATTTGGATTCAGCTAAATAAACAAACCAGCAATTGAAAAGGGAGATGAGGAGTTTGAAGTGGGAAACGCGTGTGACCGATTTGTTAGGTATTCAATACCCAATTGTACAGGGGGGGTTGGCCCATTTAGCATATGCCTACCTGGCTGCGGCAGTGTCGAATGCAGGAGGGCTAGGGCAGGTGACGGCCATGTCCTTGGACACCCCGGAGCAGCTGATAGAAGAAATAAGAAAAACAAAATCATTGACGGATAAACCGTTTGGTGTGAACTTTGCGATCGGCCAGCATGGGAGGCCTTATGAACACATGCTTGAAGCAGCCTTGAAAGAGGGAATTGCTGCTGTTTCCGTAACCGGCGGCAACCCTGGCCCTTTTCTTGATTACGTTAAAGGCACTCAAGTGAAAAAACTGGTGCTTGTTGCTGCAAGAAGGCAGGCAATGAAGGCTGAACAGCTTGGTGCAGATGCAGTGATGGTAGTTGGTCAGGAGGGCGGAGGACATTTAGGGCGTGATGATATTGGAACCTCCGTGTTAATTCCTCAAGTTGTGGACTCCGTTAAAATCCCAGTCATCGCGTCTGGTGGTTTTGGAGATGGACGCGGTTTGATGGCAGCATTGGCGCTTGGTGCCGAAGGAATCGAGATGGGGACACGTTTCATAGCTGTCAAGGAGTGTGTTCATGCACATGAATTATATAAAAATGCCTTGGTTTCCGGCACGGAAAATGATACCGTTATCATCAAGCGGTCCATTGGTGCACCAGCCAGGGTAATTGCAAACAGCTGGACCGAAAAGATTCTTGATATTGAAAAAGAAAACGGCGGATATGAACAATTGAAGGAATACATAAGTGGAAAAGCGAATCAGCGTTATATTCATGACGGAGTCGAAGGTGAAGGCTTTGCCTGGGCTGGACAAGTGATGGGGCTGATTCATGATGTACCATCGACTGCTGAACTATTCAGTCGGATTATCGACCAGGCGGAAGCAATTCGTTCAAAATGGGCAGACTGATGATGCATGGTCCGCCGGACAACATGAAAAACTATCTAGAAGGAGCGTGTTTAGGATATGGATTATCAATATCCAATGGATCTTGATTGGTCTACTGACGAAATCGTAGATGTGATTAAATTCTTTGAAGCAGTAGAAAAGGCTTATGAAAATAAGATACAAAAGGAAGAATTCATGAAGGCTTACCGAAGATTCAAGGAAATAGTCCCCGGTAAGGCGGATGAAAAAAAGTATACGGATGAGTTTGAGTCAGTCAGCACCTATTCAGCCTATCTTGTCATTAAGAAGGCAAAAGGAATCGATGACGGGGAATGGATAAAAATGAAACATTAAAAATATAATTTTTCGAAAACTCCATTGACTTACTGAAAAGATTGTTTTAACATAATAATCAAGAAAAAGATAAAGGCAGTGACGAAGAAGAGTACCTTAATGATGTTCTGCAGAGAGCCAGTGGTTGCTGAAAACTGGTGAACGAAATTAAGCGAATGGACTTCCGAGCCCCAAACCGAAACGGATGAACGGAGTAGGCTTTGGCGATTATCTCATCGTTAATGGAGATAGGCATGTTAATGCCGTAAAGTGAGCTAATTTAGCTAATTAAGGTGGTACCACGGGTTCCTCGTCCTTTGGATGAGGGCCCTTTTTGCGTTTTTTTGAAAATGATAATTAAATCTATGAATGAGAGTAGTAATCTTTTTAGATGCGTCACAGAGAGCCGGAATAGGTGGAAACCGGTACGATATAAGAAGATGAATGGACTTATGAGTGGTTTCTTGAAAATAAGTAGGGAAACTCGGCTGCCACCGTTAAAGGGTAATCGCAAGAATTCAATTCTTGCTTGAGAGGGAAAAATGATGCATTTTTCCAACTTGAGGTGGCACCGCGGTATACCGTCCTCTGCAGACACATATTTGTGTTTGCAGGGGATTTTTTTATTGGAATTTCAATATATATACCTTTTAAAGAAAATATCCAGAGGAAATGAAGACCTGGTCATTTGACCAAAAGGGTTTTCCCTCCGGGGGATTATAAGAGCGCATAAGAATCGGGAGGGAATCAAGAGATGAATAATTTGGATGAAAAAAAAATACTCCGTTTCAAAATGGATACAATTGAAGGGGATATCCATACACCCATTGCCATATTTCAGAAATTAGAGGGTGACCAGAAGTTTTTATTGGAAAGTTCGAACTCGCATCATGACAACGGCCGCTACTCATATCTAGGTTCAAAACCTTATTTGGAGGTGACATCACTTGCTGACCGAGTAAATGTGAAAGACACTGAAACAGGTGATCAAATCGTTAAGGACATCAATATCATCGAGTTTCTAAAAAAAGAATTATTAGTGGAAATAGAAGAGGCTCCCATACATCTTCCGCCATTTAACGGTGGTGCAATCGGATATATGGGCTATGATATCATTCGTCTTTATGAAAATATAGGTCCGGTTCCACCTGATTCTTTGCAAATGCCTGATGCTCATTTTCTTTTTTATAAAGAACTGTATATATTCGATCATGTTCTGCAGAAGATCCATCTTTTGACTGCTGAAGAAGATAGTGAAAAAAGTTTATTGGGAATGAAGGATAAAATCAATCAGGCAAGCAAGCCGTCAAAGGAAATATCGTCGGAATATTTGGAATTCAACTCGAATTTCAGTCAGGATGAATTCGAGAAAATGGTCCTTGAAGCTAAATCGGCGATCATAGCTGGTGAAGTGTTCCAAGTTGTTTTATCACAAAGGTTTAAAGCGGACTTTGGTGGGGAGCCTTTCGATGCTTATCGTCGTTTGCGATTAGCCAACCCCTCTCCTTATATGTTTTATATAGAATTTGGTGACTATACAATCATTGGGTCTTCTCCAGAAAGTTTAATCAGTGTTTCATCAGGAACGGTTCATGTTAATCCCATTGCCGGCACAAGGCCGAGAGGGAAAACGGATGAAGAAGATAAGGGCTTCGAAAAAAGCCTGCTGATGGATGAAAAGGAACTTGCCGAGCATAAGATGCTTGTTGATTTAGGTAGAAATGATCTTGGCAGGGTTTGCGAAATCGGTTCAATCCACCTTACCGAGGAAATGGAAATTCAAAGATATCAGCATGTCATGCATATTGCTTCGAAGGTTAGCGGAAAGCTTAGGGAAGGGTACACGAGTTTAGATGCACTGACGGTATGCCTTCCTGCCGGAACAGTTTCAGGTGCTCCTAAAATCAGGGCAATGGAGCTGATCAATGAACTGGAAAATTGTAAACGCGGGATGTATTCGGGCTCGATAGGCTACATAGGTTTTGGAGGGGATCTTGATATGGCTTTAGCCATTCGGACGATGATCATCAAAGATGGCAAGGCCTATGTACAGGCAGGGGCTGGAATCGTATATGATTCAGATCCAAAAACGGAATATGAAGAAACACAAAATAAAGCACGCGCTTTAATGGAGGTTCACACTATATGATTTTATTAATTGATAACTATGACTCGTTCACTTACAACCTTTATCAATATTTAGGTGAAGTGGAAAAAGAAATCGTAGTAAAAAGGAATGACGAAATCACCCTTGCGGAAATTGAGGAACTGAATCCAATGGCAATCGTCATTTCCCCGGGACCGGGCAGGCCGGAAGATGCTGGAATCAGTATGGAGATCATCCGCAATTTTTATGAGAAGGTTCCGCTATTAGGCATTTGTTTGGGGCATCAGGCCATTGGGGCGGTTTTTGGAGCGAATGTTGTTGGGGCGAAACAAATCATGCATGGGAAAACATCGGTAATCGAACACGATGGAACAGGTGTTTTTGCCAAACAGGACTTACAATTCCCGGTAATGCGTTACCATTCCCTTGTGGTTGAAAGGGGGAGTTTGCCAGAAGAACTGACTGTGACGGCAGTGGCACTGGATGATGGGGAAATCATGGCCCTTAAACATCAGGAATTCCCTCTCTACGGTTTACAGTTCCACCCTGAATCAATAGGGACGAAAATCGGCAAGGAATTATTACATCAATTTTATGAGATTGCCGATACCTTTCAATCAGAGAAGGAACAATCCATTCTATAAAACAAAAAACGACTGGGGGAGTTAGCGGTGAAGGAGTATTTAGCGAAGTTAGCAGAGCGTCAAACATTGACGGAAGAAGAGATGAGCAGAGCAGCCCAATCGTTATTTTCTAAAGATATCTCCGAAAGCGAGATGGCAGCATTCATCATTGCCTTAAAAGCCAAAGGGGAAACGGCAGGTGAAATAGCAAGCCTTGTCAGAGTCATGAGAAAAGAAGCAAGAAGTGTACAAACAAGCTCCCTTAATGTAATGGATAATTGCGGAACGGGAGGAGATGGGTCACAAAGCTTCAATATAAGCACAGCATCGGCCTTCGTGCTTGCTGGGGCCGGTGTCAAGGTTGCCAAACATGGAAATCGCAGCATTTCAAGCAAAACGGGAAGTGCGGATGTATTGGAAGCATTAGGCGTTAATTTGTACTTGGAGCCTGACATGTTAAAGGAACTGTTGGAGGAAAATGGGATCACATTCTTATTTGCCCCATCTGTTCATCCTAATATTGCAAGGATAATGAAAGTGAGAAAAGAACTGAAAATCCCGACGATATTTAATCTTATCGGTCCTCTGACAAATCCAGTCCAACTCGACACGCAATTAATGGGAATCAATCGACGCGATATGCTCGAGCTTTTTGCGGAAGTCCTGCATAAATTGGGCAGGAAACGCGCAGTCGTGATAAATGGTGCCGGGTTCATGGATGAAGCGAGCCTGCAGGGTGAAAACTCACTCGTCCTTTTGGAGCAAGGAGATATTATCCCATTTACGCTTCATCCTGAAGAAGTGGATCTGCCTGTTTACGGAAATGATGCCATCCGTGGCGGTGACGCCAAACAAAATGCCGATATCATGCTTAGGCTTCTCAAAGGGGAAAAAGGTGCATATCGTGATACCGTTTTATTGAATGCCGGATTGGGGCTATACGCACATGGTACGGCAGCGACGATCAAAAAAGGAATCTCCATGGCCAAAGAAAGCATTGATAGCGGATCGGCTCTTGCAAAGTTAGAAAATCTGATTGCTTATGGCAATAGAAATAAGGTGGTCATGTAATGGAAAATATCTTAACGAAAATTATCGAACAGAAAAAGGTGGAAGTCGCAAAATTAAAAGAAAGGGGCTTAGATGATTCGGTCATGATCAACATAGTCAGACCATCTTTGGTGGAAAATTTGAAAACGGCTAAATCGATGGCGGTCATCGCGGAAATAAAACGGGCTTCCCCTTCAAAAGGGGACATTAAAATCAATGTAAATCCCATCGAGCAGGCCCTTTCATATGAAAGTGGCGGAGCTGCAGCGATATCCGTATTGACGGATGAGGTTTTCTTTAAAGGATCAATTGCAGATTTGAAAAACGTAAGCGAGGCCATACGAATTCCCAGGTTGTGCAAAGATTTCATCATCGATGAAATCCAAATCGATCGGGCCCATCAAGCAGGTGCGACTATCATTCTATTGATTGTGGCAGCACTTTCTAAAGAACGCCTTCATGAATTATATCAATATGCAAAAAACAAAGGACTTGAAGTGTTGACGGAAATCCATGATGAAGCCGAACTGGAACGTGCTCTAGAGCTGAATGCAGAGCTCATAGGGATTAACAATCGGAATTTAAAGACCTTCAAAGTGGATTTGGCTGTAACGGAACGACTGGCGAAGTTACTTGATCCCAAACGACATATCATTATCAGTGAAAGTGGGATCAAAACAAAAGAAGACGTAATGCGTGTGAAGGTTGCTGGTGCAAAAGCGGTTTTGGTCGGGGAGACACTCATGACTGCATCAAATCTTCCGCACAAGATGGCCGAACTGCAAATGAGTATATAAGGAGATTAATATGTTAGTGAAAATCTGTGGGATAAAGACTTTGGCAGCTGCTCAGACTGCTGTTAGTTCCGGAGCAGACTTCATTGGTTTCATTTTTGCCGAGAGCAGCAGGAAGGTTGAGCCGGAGATAGTAGGAGATTTCGGAGCGAATCTAGCTGGTCATGTTAAAAAGGTCGGAGTGTTTGCCAATCAAACTGAACAAGAAGTGATAAAAAGTGCTGAAATTGCGGGATTGGATTATATTCAGCTTCATGGTAACGAGTCTGCCAGCTTTGCCCGCAGAATGCCCCTGCCGGTGATCAAGGCCTTTGCCATCCATTCAGAGAAAGACCTTGAAAACCTGCATGAATACCCAGCGGATTATCTATTGGTCGATCTTCCTAAGAGCGCATCCGGCAAGGGATTGACTTTGGATTGGGATATGATTCGAAAAGCTGATCTGCCACTGGAGAAGGTAATTCTAGCCGGTGGGCTGACTCCGGAAAATGTCGGAAAAGCGATTAATGCCGTTTCACCATTTGCAGTTGACGTAGCAAGTGGTGTTGAAACAAACGGATTAAAAGATGCTGTAAAAATGAAAGCATTTATCAATGAGGCAAAAAATACAGCCGGAAAAGAGGAATGAATAGATGAATACTTATACACAGCCTGATAAAACTGGACATTTTGGAGCATATGGAGGCCGCTTCGTTCCAGAAACTTTAATGGCGGCGATTACGGAGCTTGAAGAAGTATACGAACAATCTAAAAATGATCCAGAATTCCAAAGGCAGCTAAGTTATTACCTGAAACAATATATCGGTCGGGAAACCCCTCTTTATTTTGCGGAGAACTTAACGAGACTGGCTGGCGGTGCAGACATTTATCTGAAGCGCGAAGACTTGAATCATACTGGAGCCCACAAAATAAATAATACGATCGGCCAGGCTTTGCTGACTCAGAAAATGGGCAAGAAAAAAGTGATTGCCGAAACGGGTGCAGGACAGCACGGGGTTGCAACGGCGACTGTGTGTGCTTTGCTGAAGTTGGAATGCATCATCTTTATGGGAGAAGAAGATATCAGGAGACAGAAATTGAACGTATTCAGGATGGAGCTTTTGGGAGCCAAAGTCATATCTGTATCACAAGGAAGCGGGACACTGAAGGATGCAGTAAATGAAGCGTTACGATATTGGGTGGCTAATGTGGATGACACCCATTATATAATGGGATCAGTTCTTGGTCCGCACCCATTCCCCGTTATTGTCCGTGATTTTCAAAGCGTGATAGGGAATGAAACAAAACGTCAATATTCTGAGGCGGTTCATTCCCTGCCGGATGCAGTAGTTGCATGCATAGGCGGAGGAAGTAATGCAATGGGGATGTTTTATCCCTTCATTGAGGACGAAACGGTAAAGTTATACGGAGTGGAAGCGGCAGGGCATGGACTTAATACACCGTTACATGCTTCAAGTTTGACGAAAGGGAAGCCTGGGGTGCTCCACGGGGCATTCATGTATGTTTTGCAGAACGAGGACGGTCAGATCCAGGAGGCACATTCTATTTCGGCAGGGCTGGATTATCCAGGGGTAGGGCCTGAACATAGTTACTTAAAAGATACGAATCGGGTGGAGTATACTTCAGTAACCGATGATGAAGCATTGGAAGCCCTAGCGATGCTTTCAAGGGAGGAGGGGATCATCCCTGCTTTAGAAAGTTCACATGCCATTTCCTATGGTTTAAAGCTTGCTAAAGAAATGGAGAAAGGAACAGGACTGGTGATTTGCCTGTCCGGCCGTGGTGATAAAGATGTTGAAACGGTCCAATCATTGATGGGGGGTAGTGAACATGAATAAATTAACAAATGCGCTTGAAGAATGTCAAACAAAGCAGGAAAAAGCATTCATACCATATATCATGGCAGGTGATGGAGGTCTTGATCGGTTAAAGAGTCAGCTTCTTTTCCTTGAAAACAGCGGGGCGACTGCCGTTGAACTAGGTATACCTTTCTCTGACCCGGTCGCTGATGGACCCGTTATCCAACAAGCTGGAATCCGTTCTTTGAAAAATGGAACAACTTTAAAAGATGTTCTCAAAAAAGTAATGGAAATCAAAAATGATGTGAACATCCCCATTATTTTAATGGGATATACGAATTCAATCCTGGCATATGGACTTAAAGAGTTTACGACTGACTGTCTTCGAGCAGGAATTTCCGGGTGCATCATCCCCGATTTACCGATTGAAGAAGAAGCCATCTTTTCATCAATCAAAACTGCAGGGATCGTTCTTATCCGACTTGTGACACTCACGTCTCCGCAAGAGCGCATCACTGAGATTACCGCAGGGGCGGAGGGTTTCATCTACGCAGTTACAGTCAAAGGGATCACAGGTGCCCGTGACGCCTTCGGAGAAGAACTTGGAGGCTATTTAAAGAAGGTAAAAGAGATAAGTCCGGTTCCCGTTCTTGCCGGGTTCGGCATATCGACTACAGAACATGTCCGTGATGCCATACAATACTGCGATGGAGTCATTGTCGGCAGCAAGATCATTGAATGCTTCGAGACAGGCAAGGAAGACCGAATTAGAGACTTGATTCAAGCAAGCAAAGGCTTAGTGCAAAAATAGGGATGGAGAGACTCCCAGGCTGCCCTTAGTTTATAGGCAAAAAGGAGTTCTATCTTAAAACATAGTTGATTGGGGCGGGTGTACGAGACTCTGGCGGAAAAGCGTGTCCAGTGGAGACCCCGCAGGTGCAAAAGCGCCGGATCGCCCGTGGAAAGCGAGTGCCTGGAGGCAACGGTCAAATTTTTAAAAACCTAAAAAAACTGTAGATCAACCCAATGATTATCGAGTTTGTCTACAGTCAGAGGAGAGCTTTAAGGCTCTCCTTTTATATTATCCAGTTTTTGTTGGATCCGAATAGGAATCAATGTGTTTAATTTAATTGATATAAGGGTAAAAGATGTTCAAACGCATCTTGAATGGTTTCAATGAAATCATCATCTTTTAACTTAATAGCGTCATCACGGGAAATTTTTATACCGCATAGGATTTCGGCTTTCTTTACCGTTTGCAAACGGGTGAACATTGAATTCAAATCATCTACTCCAAGACCATCGTGAGGGATGACATCAGGTTATGTATGGTCCATTGACCATACATAATGGGAGGGAATGCTATTCACCAATCGGTCTGCCTGCTGCTCCAGATGCTTTCCGATTTCCATTTTATTAGGGGCTTCGTAAATGACGGCATACCAGATGAACATATGCGTTTCCCATAACCCGATTTGGAAATGCGGCAAAACAAAAAGCGGGGTCGAAATGACCGCCGCCGTTTTTTATTTATAGATTACGTTGATTTCAATTATATCGCCTTCACGTTTATATTCGATTCGTTCAATTAGTTTTTTGAATCCTTCGTTCTTTTCCTTCACCGAAAGACCTTCTTCAAATAGTTTATTTTGATCGATTTCCTTCCAAAACTTCATTCGTTCTTTCCGCTTCACTTCGTCAACAAAATCATTCGATTGCGAAAGACGTTCCAATTCTTTCGAAGCCGCTTGAATTTTCATTTCTTCGACTTTCTTACGTTTCTCGAATTCTGGACGGTCAATGATTCCGTCAATGAATAGGTCTTTAATCCGATCAATTCTTTCCTTTGACTTATCGACCGATTCCATTTGTATTGCAATCAAAGCCTTGCCGCCCTTAGTCGCTTTTTGTTCGTCTTGGGTAACATTGAACAACTTCTTCGAAAAGTCTTCCATATCCGCCCGCAACGCCTTCAAAACAACGTGTTCGGGGCAACCCGCATTTTTGTAAGCACGTCGAAAACTTCAAGGTTGATTTCGATATCCACAACAACGGAACGATCGAAGAACTATTCGAACAAGTCGATAAGGCATTCGAAATGGCGGACGAAAGCATTCCCGAAACACACACGATTCAAAAATATCTTGGCGGCAAGAAGCAAGCGTCATTCAACAAATCCGAATAAAGGGGGCGTCCTTTGTTGTTTTGGAACGGAATGACGTAAAGAGTAATTTAAACGATTTACCCGCCGACTTACCACCGTTTGAAATCGCTTCGGAGTATATTTTTACAAGGGGAAGAATATCGAACGAAATTTAAACGTTAACGTGCGAATTTCAAATCCTTCAATAAAGCTGCTGCTATTTGTATCAGCAATTCATGAAAAAAACGTAAAACGAATTGAAAAGGCAATCAAGAAAACGGCAATAAAAGGTACGGCGATTGCCCGTCCTTTTGTTTATTAAACTAATATTGTAAACAAAAGTTCAGTTGACGTTCTACATAAAAGAAATCTTTGTTAACGGTGAACCGTGGGGCGAATCGGGTTTTCATTGTTGAAAGACCTTCTTTATATACGGCTGGACAATCAAGAACGTTTAGAGTTCTCATATCGAAGGACAAACCGTTACCTTCAGGAATGTTGATTGATTTCTCCGACCAGTATTCAATAAAATACTTATCGGGTACACGGGAACAAGAACTCGAATTATAACGGCGGTGGTGATCTCTGTCTTTTTTTGTTGGAACATATTTCACTCAAGTTGAACGATTATAGTCCGTTTAGACCCGTTTTCTCGACTCACGGCGTTTCAAATAGCTTCTGGACGGACGCAGTATCCAACGAACTTGACGCCTTCCCGTGTGAATTCAAAAAGATTCTTTCCGACCGTCACAATCACCCGTTTTGAAACCACAACTTCGGTATCAACCGAAAAGGTGGAATTCGAAATGAAAAAAGAACTTATACGAAACAAGATGTTTAAGGTTGGAAAGTTGACCGCCACGGTTAGAAGTAATGAGCCAAGTGATGAAGCGGATGAGGATTTCAATTCTTGGATAAATAAAAAGGCATATGAAAAAGCGTCCGAACCCGTTCAAGCATAGCGGGCGAAGACGCTTTTTTTATTTATATGCTAATTTATATAATGGAATAAGCGTTTCAAACGTTTCTTTCGCAAGTTTCACAAATGCGTTGCCGTCCGTCAAGATCGGGTCGTTTGCCGCAACGTGTCGTCCAATTAGGAATTCCGCTTTCTTGACGTCCCGAAAACGTTCAAGTGACGCTTTCAAGTCGATTTCCTTCATTGATATTGCGTCCTTTTTCATGTGGTCAAGGGATACAACAAAATCGCTTGGAACTCTTTTTTCTATTTTGTCCAAATTATTCAAGAACGTCTTTGCGATTTCCGTCTTGTTCGGCAATTCATAAATGAACGCAAGCCAAATAAAAACATGGTCGTCGAATAATCCAATTTGAAAATGCGGGTGTTGCTTATATCCCCGTTTGTTTGCCGCTATCGCAAGCCATGTATCTTTCGGGGCGTTGACGCTTCGACGTGCGTGTTTTGCAATATGCAAAAACATTTCGTTCCCAAGATTCACGGAAAGTTCGTCCGTCAACGCTTGCCCGATCGATTGGAACTTCGGTTGAATCCGTTCTTGAATCGCTTTCATTCTTTCGTCAAGACCTTCTATATTAAATGTATCAAAATCATTCTTCGTGAATCCTTCAAATTGCATTATCGAAAATCTCCTTCGTGAAGTTTAGATTGAATTAGGTAGGGGTAAATAAAAACCAAGTAAGGACAATGAATTATAGAAGTTATACTTTGTGAGCAACCCATGTATCATTGGGGGATTCACTGTCCGTCTAGCATGCTTTGCAACGTGAGGGTGCATTTCATCGCCGGTCATAACTGAGAGTTTTTGAGAAAAGTGCTCTCCCAGGGCTTGTAATTTAGGCTGGATCCGTTCTTTTAAGCATCCATGCGTGGTTCCAATCCATCAATTTTAAAAACATCAAAATCATCTGCTGTAAAACTTTCTATATTCATTTTCATCTCTCCTACCGTAATATCTGCACATATTGTAGCATAAGTAAAAGTAAAATTTAAAAAATACGATTCGGGTTGGCAATGAAAAATTCCTTATAGGTTTAAGCACAAATTAGTTGCTATTTGAGGTAGGAAGTCATATGATAATATAAATTCAGAAAATTACGTTAATTAACGAAGGGAGAATGTTAATTATGAAACAAGTCATGAACCAAGCATTAAAAGCTAAAGAAGTTGAAAGACATAGAGCTGCAGTGTTAAGAATGGAAATGGACTATGAATTAGCAACCCTTTTTGAAGCAATCGGTGAAGAGAATGACCAAAAGAGGTCACAATGCAAGCAAAGACTAGAACGCATCCGCTTGGAATTGTTGAAACTGAAAGCCTTGTAAATGATTGGCTGCAGAGACCTTGAAGGAGAATGAATTAAGGAAATGAATCAATTTCAATACAAGGAATTTTATTATAGATGAACGGACACTTTATTTTATTAAAAAATAATGTGTCCGTTTTTCATTAAATGTCCAATATATATAAGGTGGAATATCATTTTGTATCAAGTCCCTTTAATAAGGAAGGGGAACGTCAAATAAGGGAGAATATTCTTGCTGGCTAAAACATGATTACGATTAATGGATGGGCAGTCAAGGAACCTTCTTTCCTCATCAGTTAAAAAAATGGAAAATTTAAGATGTTAAAAGCTTGAAGGCAAGCTATATTTGCTTTAATCTTTAAAAGAGGATCATTTTAATGTAGTTTCTGATCATAAAGGACGGGGATATTATAATGGCATCGGTCAAGGAAATGGATACATATGCGAAGTTATGGATGAAAGAAGCCGGTACTCGGCTAAGGGCGTCCTTCAAAACCAAGTTGAATATTGAAATGAAAACGAATCCGAATGATTTGGTAACTAATATGGATAAGGGGATAGAAAAGTTTTTTTGCGAAAAAATTGGCGAAGTTTTTCCAGAACACCGCATTTTTGGTGAAGAGGGAATGGGCAATGATATTAAAGACCTAAAAGGTACGGTGTGGATCATCGATCCAATTGATGGAACTTTGAATTTCATTCATCAACAGAGGAATTTTGCGATTTCCCTTGGGGTTTATGTGGATGGCATCGGAAAGATTGGCATGGTTTATGATGTCTTTAGTGATGAATTATATCATGTGATTAAGGGACAAGGAGCATTTCTGAATGATCAAAGGCTCCCATCTCTTGAAGAGGCATCGGTAAGCAAAGCGATCATTTCCATTAATGCAAGCTGGGTAACGGAAAACCGGAGGATCGACCCGAGTCTTTTGGCACCGCTGGTCCGGGATGCAAGAGGAACACGTTCTTATGGCTCGGCAGCGTTGGAGCTGGCATTCGTGGCCGCTGGAAGGATTGATGCATACATAACCATGAGACTCATGCCTTGGGACTTTGCCGGGGGAGTTTTACTGGTCGAGGAAGTGGGCGGGGAAGTTAGTAATATTAAAGGTGACAAATTGGATTTTTTAAAAGGCGACTCACTTTTCGTATCAAAACCAGGGCTACACAACGAAGTATTTGAAAAATACTTATCAGGAAACTCCAGCCATTAGTATCAAGGACTGATTGCGGCCATGATAAATGTCTCGGATAGAAATAATTAACAAAAAAAAACTCGCTGTCTGTCAGCGAGTTTTTTATATTATAACTTCCCGGCTTCACGTAATTTCTTCTTCTGGGTGAAACCGAACCCCATGATTCCGCAAAGAATAACGATTGCAGCTAATATTCCAATCAAGCTTTTTTCAGCAATGAAGATGCCAATGGAGCCAATGCTGGATGTTGCCAATACCGCTAATATTAAGAAATTCCATTTAATGTTCATTAATATCACCCCTAATATATCTATTGTACATAATTTCTGTATTTGTTTCTAGTATGTTTGTGATATAATATGTAAGTTAATACTAGTGATACGTTTTACACAAACTTTTTTAGGAGTGAATTTTTTGAAATTAAGAGAAAATATTCGTAATATAGCCATCATTGCTCACGTTGACCATGGTAAAACGACGTTAGTGGATCAGTTGCTAAAGCAATCTGGTACTTTCCGTGAAAATGAACATGTGGAAGAACGTGCGATGGATTCTAATGCGATTGAAAAAGAACGCGGAATTACGATTCTTGCGAAAAATACAGCAGTTCAATACCAAGATACAAGAATCAATATTTTGGATACACCTGGTCATGCCGACTTTGGTGGTGAAGTGGAACGGATCATGAAAATGGTTGATGGCGTTCTACTTGTTGTTGATGCATATGAAGGCTGTATGCCGCAAACTCGCTTCGTGTTGAAAAAAGCATTGGAACAAAAGATCACGCCAATCGTTGTCGTGAACAAAATCGATAAAGATTCTGCACGTCCAAATGAAGTGGTCGATGAAGTAATTGACTTATTCATCGAACTAGGAGCTGAAGAAGAACAATTAGACTTCCCAGTTGTCTTCACTTCAGGTATCGCTGGTACTGCTAGCTTGGATTCAGATCCTGCTAAACAAGAAGAAGACATGACCCCACTTTTCGAAACAATCGTCGAAACGATCCCTGCACCAATTGATAACTCAGATGAACCGCTTCAATTCCAAGTGGCTTTACTTGACTATAATGATTATGTAGGACGTATTGGCGTTGGCCGTGTATTCCGCGGTAAAATGCATGTAGGTCAACAAGTTTCATTAATGAAACTTGATGGGAAGGTTAAACAATTCCGTGTAACGAAAATCTTTGGTTATATTGGCTTGAAGAAAGTTGAAATCCAAGAAGCCGTTGCCGGTGATTTAATTGCCGTTTCTGGTATGGAGGATATTAACGTAGGGGAAACGGTTTGTCCGACCGAGCATCCTGAAGCTCTACCTATCCTGCGTATTGACGAGCCAACATTACAAATGACTTTCCTTGTAAATAACAGCCCATTCGCAGGCCGTGAAGGTAAATTCGTCACAGCCCGTAAAATTGAAGAGCGTTTGAGAAACCAATTACAGACTGATGTCAGCTTAAGAGTCGAAAATACTGATTCTCCGGATGTCTGGATTGTTTCAGGTCGTGGGGAGCTTCACCTTTCCATCCTGATCGAAAACATGAGACGTGAAGGTTATGAACTGCAAGTTTCTAAACCGGAAGTTATCGTTCGTTTGATTGATGGCGTCCGTTGTGAGCCGGTTGAACGTGTACAAATCGACGTACCTGAGGAGCACACTGGTTCGATCATGGAATCAATGGGAGCCCGTAAAGGTGAATTATTGGATATGATCAACAGCGGAAGCGGTCAAGTTCGTTTACTGTTCACGATCCCAGCTCGCGGACTTATTGGCTATTCAACTGAGTTCTTAACGATTACACGCGGATATGGTATCATGAACCATTCATTTGACAGCTATCAACCAATGGCACAAGGTCAAGTCGGCGGAAGACGCCAAGGTGTACTTGTATCCATGGAATCAGGAAAAACGACACAATACGGTATTATGCAAGTAGAAGACCGCGGTGTTATTTTCGTTGAGCCAGGTACGGATATTTATGAAGGCATGATCGTCGGGGAACATAACCGTGATAGCGATTTGACTGTTAATATCGTTAAAGCGAAACAAATGACAAATATGCGTTCAGCAAATAAAGACCAAACTTCTTCCATGAAAAAACCAAGAATCATGTCCCTTGAAGAAGCTCTGGAATATTTGAACGATGACGAGTACTGTGAAGTAACTCCGGATTCAATCCGCCTTCGTAAAAAAATTCTAGATAAAAACGAGCGTGAAAGAGCAGCTAAAAGAAAAAAAGTTGCTGTTGAAGAAAAATAAATAGCAAGAGGAGGAGAAAAGATTGGATATCCAAGAGCGATTATCATTTTTTGCAGCATTGTACAGAGTGGATGAAAACCCTGAAGCAGGAATGTGGTATTTATATTTGACGGTCTTTGGATTATGCATCCTTGTCTATCAGTTAGGTTTTGCCAAAAAGTTACCATTGCTAAAAAATGTGGTCATTTATGTGGTAATGGCACTTGGATGTACCCTTCTTTCTTTCTTTGCGGTGTTTCTCCCTATGGGGGAGGCATTAGTCATCGCTTCGCTTGTTCTGGGGATCTATAGGATCCGTCTTCATAATTCGAGAAAAGAAGAACAGGCTTAAGATGATGAAATCATTACAGGATGCTTTATACAATTGGTTGACGATCAAAGTTGTCTGTGATGCAAGGCCTGATGATTCAGCTGCACGCGATACAGAAATGTTTTTCATGCAGATGCTGAAAGACGATCATCAGGTGATAATCGATTCGGTTACAAAAACAGAACCTTTTTATTTCGTCGAGTACCTTTTGGGAGACGAAATGAAGAAGCAGCGTTATCCGATTGAATTGATTGATATCATGTTGGACCAAATTCAGTTAGAGCCAGAAAAGTATAAAAATATCGAGTAATGATAAAAGAACCGTGCGATTTACGCACGGTTCTTTTTTATATTGCTTTAGGGAGGGAAAGTCCGTAAAAAAGATGTAAGATTGTCCACAAAAAGAAAGCTGTCAAATCAGAAGGAAGGACAACTTCTGTTTTTGACAGCGCCGATAGTGGGAAGTAAAGCATGATGGCGGGAATGATCGTGATAAAAGCAAGTGCGTATTTGTTCCATTTCCTGAAAGCTTTCAAAGGATGTAGTATATAAACGTAACTATACGTAATTGCCAGTGAGAAAAGGAGATGGAAAAAGAATAATGATTCCTCACTCCAGGAAACGGCTCCAATTAGGGGGAGGAAATCCACATTCAATAAAAGCTTATACACTTGTTTACCGGATAGCATTTCGACCCACTTCATTATCCATCCAAGCAGAAGTCCATTGATCAGGCCAATCAGAGTAACCTTGTGGAAAGTTCTACCATTCATCTTCATTTTTGATCGTCCGGTAAAGACGGAAGTTACCGGTGGCAATCCGTTCGTTCGTACGCTCTTCAATGCGTTGGTTGCATGTATTGCACATATAGGTATGTATAGGACGGTTGCGAAGTTTCTTTGCTTCCGGGCTATCGTCGGGAATAGATTCAATTTGATCGCATATTACACATTTAACCTTCATATTAGTTGAACCTCACTTCAATTTGAATATGCTTTTAAGTATACCAATATTTTTATGGTAAAACGAGGATAAAGTGAAACTAACAGTTGAAGTTGATTGTTAGGTATGAAAAAGACCCGAAGATTCACTTCGGGTCGGGTAAATTCATTCTTTAAAGTGATTGGATTGATCATTTTGCTCTTTATCGAGTTCTTTTCTTTCCGTATCATCATCAAGTTTATTTTTTTCCTTTTCGATGTTCTTAGATGGCGTTGGGGTTAAAATATCACCAGGAACCTCCGGGATGACTCGACTTGTGATGTCAGCGAGTTCATTTAGTATCCCGGTTACCGGTTTGCCGTCTTTAATATCTTTGGCCACCTCCCTGATCCGCTCATTTAAATCCGGGTCAGCGACGATGATGGCATTTGCACCGTCAGGATCATGTTTTAAAGTTTCTCCGACTGAGTACTTTATAGTCCCAACCTGTGAACGCTCAATATCTTGGTCGATATCTATTCCGACGATGGCGTATTTGCCAAGTACGACTGCGGTGGCATCGTTCACCTCTGGAATGGACTTAGCCAAACCGGTGAGTCTCTCCGCTGTTTGCTGACCTGTATTCCTGTCTGCTTCCTTAATGGTCGTATTATTGACTTTCGTTATATTGTTTTGCGCATTATTTTCAGACACTTCATTTTTATTATCCATTGTGCAACCTGACATCAACAGAACAGCAGCGAGCGACAATATGATTTTTTGCAATGTAAAACCTCCTTAATGTTTTCCTTTGGTTCCAGCCTGTCCATCGCTACCTAGTCTGATGCAACTGAGTATAAAATGCAGCCAAACATGGAGAAATCAATGGTGGGGATTGCATTCTTTGCTGGAAGTTTTCTTTATAGTCTGTAAATGTTCTTCTATCTTTATGCAAAGGAACATATATTTTATCAACAGTCTCGTCCGCTACATAACTGCTGAGTGTAGTAAATGGTAAGACATATCCTATAGAGCAGGCAGGAGGCGTCATATTGGGGAAAAAAATATATGTTTTAGATACGAATGTCCTGTTGCAGGATCCGTATTCGATTTATTCATTCGAAGATAATGAAGTTGTCATTCCAGCAGTCGTATTAGAAGAATTGGATTCAAAAAAAAGATATATGGATGAAATCGGAAGGAATGCCAGGCAAGTATCGAAATTGATCGATAGCTTTCGTGAAAAAGGAAAGCTGCATCAGAGCATTCCGCTTCATAATGGTGGCAGCATAAGGATTGAACTCAACCACCGTTCATTTCACAAACTTCAGGAAATTTTTGTTGAGAAAACGAATGATAACAGGATATTGGCAGTCGCGAAAAATTTATCTTTGGAAGAAGAGACGAAGGAAGATGGAAAAACGGTCATTCTTGTTAGCAAAGATACTCTAGTCAGGGTTAAAGCTGACGCCATCGGTCTAGAGGCAGAGGACTTTTTAAATGATCGCGTTGTAGAACTGGATCATATATACGCTGGGCACAAGGAAGTGTATGTATCGATTGATAACCTGAATAAGTTTTATGAAAAAAGTTTTCTTTCACTGGAAGAACTGACAAAAGATGCATATTATCCAAATCAATTCCTGTTGATGAAGGACACGCTGGGCAGTTCAGCTTCGGCGATTGGGATAGTGGATGAGAACTGCAGGACCGTTAAGAAATTGATGTATGAAGGGGAGCATATTTGGGGAATTAAACCGAGAAATGTCCAGCAGACCATGGCCCTTGATTTGTTGCTTCGTTCGGATATCCAGCTTGTGACGCTCATTGGTAAGGCGGGGACAGGCAAGACTTTATTGGCATTGGCAACAGGGTTGATGCAAACTGAAGATTTGTCGCAATATAAGAAACTTTTGGTTGCCAGGCCCATTGTTCCGGTCGGTAAAGATATTGGTTATCTGCCAGGGGAAAAAGAAGAAAAATTAAGACCATGGATGCAGCCTATTTTTGATAATCTCCAATTTCTGTTCAATACGAAAAAACCTGGGGAATTGGATGCGATTTTAGCAGGAATGAGTTCGATCGAAGTTGAAGCCCTCACCTATATCAGGGGAAGGAGCATACCGGATCAGTTCATCATCATCGATGAAGCGCAGAACTTAACGAAACATGAGGTCAAGACAATCTTGACGAGGGTAGGCGAACGGAGCAAAATTGTCTTAATGGGGGACCCGGAGCAAATAGATCATCCTTATTTAGATGAATATAATAATGGTTTGACCTATGTTGTGGAAAAATTCAAGACCGAGCGTATTGCCGGCCATGTTAAATTGATAAAAGGGGAAAGATCGGGATTGGCACAACTGGCAGCTACACTATTATAATGCAATCGGCAAGGGATTTCCCTTGCCGATTGCCAAAATTTTTGGCAAGAATGAACGAAGTATTATTTAACGGTGAAAGACCGTACATTTTTTATCGGTTCATTGATGTTGGAAGCGTCTCCGAAATAAATTTCCAGGGGGCCGCCCTCGGATATTTTAAGCGGCTTTCCATCCTTGGAAAAGCCCAGGAAAAATTCAAGTGCCGTTTCCAACGGGAATGTAAGCTCCTCATCATCGGTTGTAACGATGACTTCGGTCACCCCATTTTCAGGTTCGGCGTTTTTTAAAAAAGGTTCAAAAGGGATGCCGAAAGTCCCTTCCAGCAATCTTTGCTTCTCGAACTTTCGTTCCGTTTTTATAGTGGGTGGCATTATTGCGCCTTCCTGTATTTCTTTTTGCCAATGCTTGGAGGCGGCAATCGTATATTCTTCTAATTCATTGACTTGGACTCTTTCAGCGTGGAAATATGTATCGATTTCAACTTTACGGTCATCAAAAATCCATACTCCAGGATCTAGCGTAATTGGATATTTCACTTTTCCATTTATAAATACGATGGGTTCCAAATATCTCATTCCTTTCTGTTGCTCTTTAATGATTATAATCAATTATAATTGAAATGTCACATCTTCAAGATGGTGAACAAATTCCATGGCTGGGTATATTCATTTGAGAGGGGATCGTGATATCTCAAAGGCAAATTGTTTGTCAATGTCCTTGCTTTTTCATAAAACTAAAGGTAGAATTTAGAGATAAGATTTAATCGCTCTGAGCGGGGGGATTTAACATGGCATCTGATATGCTTGTCAATCATCGAGAAAAAGCTTATGCTTTATTAAAAGCAGATGCTGACAAGATTCTAAAACTGATAAAAGTTCAAATGGAAAATCTCACTATGCCTCAATGTCCTTTATATGAAGAGGTACTTGATACGCAAATGTTCGGCCTATCACGAGAAATCGATTTTGCCGTACGCTTAGGTTTGGTAGAGGAGACCGAGGGTAAATCCCTTTTGGAAACCCTTGAACAGGAATTGTCAGTTTTGCATGAAGCATCGTTAAAAAAATAATAGATAAAACATACTAACTCAAACAAATCTCGATGATTGTTTGAGTTTTTTATTTATATACACAATTAATGAATAATGTTATACTACTTTTTAATAGTGACATACTAATTAATTCACAGAAGCTCAATTTGAGTTTTCTTATTCTTTTGAATTTTTGATCTAAGTTCAATAGTCATCTTCCATTTTTTAAAAATTCCCAATCATGCATTAAACATGTGGGATTTTCCGGTCATATGGCTTTGATCAATAATGGATCGATAGTACGGGAGTCAGATCTAATTCCCTGTTTTTTTATACGAATATATGTAATTTTTTATTTTTTTATTGTATTCAGTTAATTTTAGTATTATTGTTATATTAATTGAATGTTAAATCAAATTGATAATATATTATTATAGCTAAATTTTAATTAGGTAATGGTATAGGGCTCTTTTTAGTCTTTATCGGATGTGAATAACGAAAATATAAAATATATCGAAATAATTACATCAGCGATAAAATGAGCTTAAACAGATTGGACTCCTTATTTGGGAAATCAATTCATGAATAAAAAGTGGTGGAAATCTTTCACGCTTTTTTTCTATATATTCAATAAAAATACATATTGATTAGGGTGGTAGCAATGGGGAAACGTATAGAAAAAGTACTTGCGGCAAATCGCGGGGAAATAGCGATAAGGATTTTTCGGGCTTGTACGGAATTAGACATTCACACAGTTGCAATCTATTCAAAGGAAGATTATGGTTCTTATCACAGATATAAAGCGGATGAGGCATATTTGGTCGGGGAAGGCAAAAAGCCGATTGATGCATACCTGGATATTGAAGGCATAATCGCGATTGCCAAAATGAGTGGCGTCGATGCGATTCATCCCGGTTATGGTTTCCTTTCAGAAAATATTGAATTTGCGAAACGTTGTGAGGAAGAGGGCATAATCTTCATCGGACCAGAATCAAGACACCTAGATATGTTTGGTGACAAAGTAAAAGCTAGAACACAAGCTGAACTGGCGGATATTCCGGTTATCCCTGGTAGCGATGGACCGGTGACCAGTGTTGAAGAAGTCAAGGAATTTGGTGAACAATACGGTTTTCCAATTATTATAAAAGCATCATTAGGCGGCGGCGGACGCGGAATGCGAATTGTCGGAAAAATCGAAGAAGTTGAAGAGGCTTATGATCGCGCAAAATCAGAAGCTAAAGCAGCTTTTGGTAATGATGAAGTCTATGTAGAGAGATTCATACAAAATCCGAAGCATATCGAAGTTCAGATTTTGGCTGATACTCATGGGAATATCGTCCATTTATATGAGCGTGACTGTTCCGTTCAGAGACGGCATCAAAAAGTTGTGGAAGTGGCACCTTCCGTTTCCCTTACCGAAGATTTAAGGGAAAGGATTTGTGAAGCAGCAGTCAAGTTGGCTAAAAATATTGATTATGTAAACGCTGGTACGGTCGAGTTCCTTGTCGCAAATGGCGAATTTTACTTTATTGAAGTCAATCCACGGGTGCAGGTTGAGCATACGATCACTGAAATGATTACGGGCATTGATATCGTTCAATCTCAAATCATGGTGGCTGAAGGGCATGAGCTCCATGGCAAGAAGATCGGGATTCCCGAACAAGCAGGCATTAAAACTCATGGATACGCGATTCAATCAAGGGTGACGACCGAGGATCCATTGAATAATTTCATGCCTGATACCGGGAAAATGATGGTGTACCGTTCCGGTGGGGGATTCGGTGTCCGTCTGGACGCAGGGAATGGGTTCCAAGGTGCGGTCATCACACCATATTATGATTCCCTTCTCGTTAAACTTTCCACTCATGCGCTTTCATTTGAGCAGGCAGCTTCCAAAATGGTTCGTAACCTTAAGGAATTCAGGATTCGTGGTATTAAAACAAATATCCCCTTCCTTGAAAATGTTGTAAAACATGAAAAATTCATTAATGGGGAATATGATACATCATTCATTGATTCAACACCGGAATTATTTAGCTTCCCAATTAGAAAAGACCGTGGGACAAAAATGCTTTCATATATCGGAAATGTGACCGTGAATGGATTCCCGGGAGTCGAGAAAAAGAAAAAACCTGTTTTTGATCCAGCACCAATTCCGAATGTTGGTGGCCTCCCGCTTATCTCGGGTACAAAAAATATACTTGAAGAGCAAGGAGCAGAGGGACTGGTCAATTGGATCAAAGAACAGAAAGAGGTATTGATCACCGATACGACTTTCCGTGATGCACATCAATCTTTACTTGCGACGAGAATTAGGTCGAAAGATATCCTTGATATCGCAGAACCTACAGCAAAACTGCTTCCTGGTTTATTTTCAATGGAAATGTGGGGCGGGGCAACTTTCGATGTCGCATATCGTTTCTTGAAAGAAGATCCGTGGGACAGGCTGTTAAGTTTCAGGAAAAAAGCACCGAATGTCCTATTACAAATGCTTTTAAGGGCTTCAAATGCAGTTGGTTACAAAAATTATCCTGATAATGTCATTCGTGAATTCGTAGAGAAATCAGCGGATGCAGGCGTTGATGTTTTCCGTATCTTCGATAGTTTAAACTGGGTTAAAGGGATGGAATTGGCTATTGATGCAGTCCGTCAATCCGGCAAAATTGCAGAAGCTGCAATTTGTTATACAGGGGATTTGAATGATCCATCACGCAGCAAGTATAATATCGACTACTATAAAAATATGGCGGTGGAATTGGAACAAGCCGGTGCCCATATTTTAGCGATCAAGGATATGGCCGGCCTCTTGAAGCCTGATGCTGCTTACCGCCTTGTCTCGGAACTGAAAGAATCGACATCCCTTCCGATTCATCTGCATACCCATGATACAAGCGGAAATGGAATTTACATGTATTCTAAAGCGATTGAAGCCGGTGTGGATATCGTTGATACGGCGATTGGTTCTTTAGCTGGACTGACTTCGCAGCCAAGTGTACAAACACTTCATTATGCATTGGAGGGTTCAAGCAGACAGCCTAAGTTGGAAGTCGATTCACTAGAGCGTTTAGGAGAATACTGGGGTGAGGTCAGGAAATTCTATCATGACTTCGAAAGCGGAATGAATGCACCTCATACCGAGGTTTACAAACACGAAATGCCGGGCGGCCAATATAGTAATCTGCAGCAGCAAGCCAAAGCAGTTGGGCTGGGAGACCGCTGGCATGAAGTGAAAGAGATGTATCAGCGCGTCAATGTAATGTTCGGCGATATCGTTAAAGTGACTCCTTCATCCAAAGTTGTTGGGGACATGGCTTTATTCATGGTCCAAAATAACCTGTCTGAAGAGGATGTTCTGACAAAAGGTAAATCCATCGATTTCCCTGATTCAGTCATAGAGTTATTCGAAGGCTATCTAGGTCAGCCAGTTGGGGGATTCCCTAAAGAGCTTCAGGAAGTTATCCTGAAAGGGAAGAAACCTATAACGGTAAGACCGGGTGAGTTATTGGAAGAAGTGGACTTTGCAGCACTTAAAGAAGAATTATTCAAGGAATTGGGACGGGCAGTCACTGATTTCGATGTGCTTGCATATGCCCTATATCCAAAAGTATTCCTGGAATACAATAAAACGATTGAGTTGTTTGGAGATGTTTCCAACCTCGATACCGCGACTTTCTTATATGGTATGAGGTTAGGGGAAGAAATCGAAGTTGAAATCGAAAAGGGTAAAACGCTTATCGTAAAATTGGTTTCAATCGGCCAGCCATTGGCTGATGGAACACGGGTTGTGTATTTTGAGTTGAATGGTCAATCACGTGAAGTGATCATCAAGGATGAAAACATTAAATCTTCCGTTGTATCAAAAGTAAAAGCTGATTCAAAAAATAAAGAACAAATCGGTGCGACAATGCCAGGTACGGTAATTCGTGTAGTGGTCGAGAAAGGAGATCAGGTCAAGCAGGGTGATCACCTGATCATTACGGAAGCGATGAAAATGGAAACCACCGTGCAAGCACCATTCTCCGGGACCATCAAAGATATTTATGTAAAAGATGGAGAAGCGATCAGTACTGGAGACTTATTGATAGAAATAACTAAGTAATATCGCTGACTGTGACCTTCTGAATGATTTAGGGTATATGGGGTATGCTTGAGGTTTCAAGCTGCCCTACACCCTCTTTCAAGGCAATCCACGGTCATCTTAGGACAAAACAAAAACCACCGTTCCCCAGGGGAATGGTGGTTTTTGTTTTGTCCTATTATATTATTGATTGAACAATCAGAAATTAACGGGCGGGTACTGTTGGTGTTATATCCTTTTCATCCTGTCCTTTGACTGTGTGCGTGGAGTTTCTTTTTTGCTTGGCCAGTGCATTTTTTTTGCTTCTTGATGTCAATAGCATCAAATAGCTCATTACACCAAAAAAGCAGGCAATGAATAATGCGTGTGTCAATGCGATATATAAGTTTTGCCTTGAGAAAATGATGAAGGCTCCAGCGGTAACCTGTAAAAATACGAGAATGAATGCAGCCATCCAACCGCCATATAACACTTTTTGATTTTTGTAATGTTTTTTTGCGATATAAGCCACATATGATACCCAAATGAAAATGGCGCCTGCGATTGCACGGTGTCCCATCTGAATCCATTCATAAAGGTTAGAGGGGAGTGCAAGGCTGTCATTTACACATAAAGGCCAATCCTTACAGATAAGACTTGATTCTGTATGCCTTACAAGAGCACCTGTATATACGACTACGAGACAAAAAATCAATACGCCAATGATATGGAATTTCATTCGTTTGTCAACTATAAGTTTTTCCGCTTCGAACTTCTTGTCTACTTCAAAAATCAACAATGTCAGTAAAAAGACGGCAGCAAAGGAAATAAGCGATATGCCGAAATGAAGGGCAAGGACAAAATCGGATTGTGACCAAATGACGGCAGCGGCCCCGATTAACCCTTGTAGTAACAGAAAACCAAAAGAAAGGACGGATAAGAAACGTGCTTCACGGATATGGCCGATTTTTTTCCAAGACATATACGATAAAATTAAAACCAAGAATCCTCCAGCACCTGAAACGAGACGATGGGAAAGTTCAATGACCAATTCAATCGTGATTTTGTCCGGGATCAATTGGCCATTGCACAATGGCCAGGACCTGCCGCATCCCATGCCGGAATCCGTCTTCGTGACTAAAGCTCCGCCAAGTAAGATGAAAAGCATTACAATCGTTGTTAAAACAGCAAACCATTTAAGAGACGATTTCACTAGTAGTCCCACCTTTTTCTCTGTAGCAAATTAGGATTGTTCCATAAAATTAATAATAGCATAAGATTTTTCATAATATTTGTCGAACTTCCTCGATATTACACAAAATAGAATGATTTTACAAGTTCAGTTAATATTATAACTATTAATTAAAATGCCTGAAATAGTTGAAAGTTACAAAAGACTTTGATAGAAATAAAGGGAGTGTAAACCTTCAAGTAGGAGCAAAATAGGGATAGAGCCTAGGGGATGATGAAAATAGCATACTATTCATGTTCTTGATGAACATCTTACAGGAGCAGTAAATTATTGAGACACAAATTGGTCAAAAAATATCCGAAAAATTTTCACAAAAGCTTCCAAAAATGTGTTTTAATATATTGAAGAAATGATTTTACTAAATTTTACTGTTATTAAGCATGATATTAAGAATGATAGCTCTCGATGGATTCCATTGACGACAGTCATTGGTAAATAATTTACTTTTTGTTTACGCTTCCTTGGTTACAAATATCAAAAAGTATGAAATAATGTTCTATAGCATATGTAAGTATTTTTTTGCATTTGCGTCGTGCTGAATGATTTAAAGGAGGAAAACAAATGTCAGAAACAAGGGGTTTGTCAGAAGCTGTCATGGAGGACAGTAAAGCCGCCCTTCAATCGGATATACCTGAAACAACAGCTTGGAAGGATTTTCTCGCACTTATAAAAGTGGGGATCGTCAATTCAAATATAATTACAGCTTTTACCGGCGTGTGGTTAGCTCTTCATTTTTCGGGGCTTAGCTTTTTAAGCAATCTAGATGTAGTGTTTTATACACTTGCAGGTTCGGCGCTCATAATGGCGGGATCTTGCAGTTTCAATAATTATTATGACCGTGATATCGATCATTTAATGGAAAGAACGAAAAACCGTCCAACGGTAACTGGGAAAGTACAGCCTTCAAAGGTATTGGCGTTAAGTTTCGGCTTAATTGCTGCAGGGCTGATTTTACTTGCATTGACTAATATGACAACTGCCATACTGGGTGCATTCGGCGTCTTCGCCTATGTTGTTTTATATACTATGGTTTTCAAACGTAGATTTGTCTCGAATACGATAATAGGAAGTATATCCGGAGCTGTGCCTCCGCTTATCGGGTGGGCTGCGGTAGACCCGGGCCTTGATAAGATCGCCTGGGTCCTGTTCGCGATCATGTTCTTGTGGCAGCCGCCTCATTTTTATGCACTTGCAATGAGGCGTGTCGAAGAATATCGAGCAGCTGGAGTACCTATGCTTCCGGTCGTAAAAGGATTCAAGGCTGCAAAAAGGTCGATTATGCTATGGATCATCTGTTTAATGTTCATTCCTTTCTTTTTAACCCCATTAGGAACACCGCTAGTTATTCTTGCTGCATTATTGAGCACAGGTTGGCTTATTTTGGGAATTAAGGGGTATAAAAAGAAAGACGATGTTAAATGGGCAACATCCATGTTTGTATATTCTTTAAATTATATGACCATTTTATTTGTAGCGATGGTTATTGTCACACTGATCTAGTTTTGGTTTAAATAAACTGGCGGCCTGTTCTTTTACAGGCTCCAGTTTACTGATAAATAAAGCTCTGACCGCCATTCATACATATTAACGGAACCAACAGGGGCATACATAAGAGCGGTTACATGAATCAACTTATAATTCCTTAGATTAGGGATTCTTTCTTTTTAGAAATTGACATAGAGAGAATATTCGCAATTGCGCCCATTTTTATTTTTGTGAGAAAATTTTGACGAAAGAGGGGTTTCTGAAGCTATGAAAAAAAGGCTGCACAAATGGCGCCTAATTGCTCTGCTGGGTATTGTAGGACTTGTCCTTTCGGGCTGCGGCGAACCATTTCTATCCGCGCTGAAGCCAGCTGGCGATGTTGCGCAATCTCAGTATGACTTACTGATATTGAGTACACTAATCATGGTACTGGTTATTATTGTTGTGATTATTTTGTTCGTTGTAGTTTTACTACGCTTCCGTCGGAAGGAAGGCGACGAAACAATACCGAAACAAATTGAGGGAAGTCATAAACTCGAAATTATCTGGACTGTTATTCCTATCCTTCTTTTAATTGTTCTGGCTGTTCCAACCGTCGTCACGACTTTTGACTTAGCCGACACAAAGGCAATGGATAAGAAAGATAAGGATGGAAAAACGAAGGATGCACTTGTCGTGAATGTTAGGGCAAACCTTTATTGGTGGGAGTTTGAATATCCAGACCTTGGCGTTGTAACAAGTCAGGACCTGGTTGTTCCGACAGATCGAAAAGTGTACTTCAATCTAACTGCTTCAGATGTTAAGCACTCATTCTGGGTACCGTCCGTCGGAGGAAAGATGGATACAAATACAGAAGGGGTCAATCAGTTTTTCTTAGAATTCGACGGTGAAAAGGCAGAAGATTCGAACAACTTATTCTACGGAAAATGTGCTGAACTTTGCGGTCCTTCACATGCTTTGATGGATTTTAAGGTCATAACGAAGTCTAAAAGCGATTTTGAAGCATGGACTAAAGATATGAAAGCCTCGAAGGAACCTGTCGTTGAAGGTGATCTAGCCAAACAGGGTGAAGATGTCTTTAATCAAAGTTGTATAGGCTGCCATGCGGTGACACCAAATGACAGCAGGCCTGAAGCTGCTCGTCAGGCTCCGAATCTGGCTACATTCGGTGAGCGTGAAAAAGTAGCTGGCGTATTGGATCATACGGAAGAGAATGTGAAGAAATGGATCAAGGATCCTGAGAAGTATAAGCCGGGCAACACGATGACCGGTACTTACGGTGAACTTTCGGATTCAGATATTAATGCACTGGCAGCTTATCTATTAGAGCTTAAGGTGGAAGACAAATAGAACATTGATTAAGGAGGTTAAATCGTGAGTACGTACGCTAATAAAAAAGGATTTGGCGCTACGCTTTGGGATTATCTGACGACGGTAGACCATAAGAAAATCGCCATTTTATATCTTATCTCTGGCGGGTTATTCTTTGTAATCGGCGGTTTGGAAGCGATGTTTATCCGTATCCAGCTTGCAATCCCAAATAATGACTTCGTAAGTGCCGGATTTTATAATGAAATATTGACCATGCACGGTACGACTATGATATTTTTGGCAGCCATGCCGTTGGTGTTTGCTGTAATGAATGCGGTCGTACCCTTACAGATAGGGGCACGTGATGTTGCGTTCCCATTTTTGAATTCGTTAGGTTTTTGGCTGTTTTTCTTTGGAGGAGTCTTTCTGAATCTTTCATGGTTTTTAGGAGGGGCTCCTGATGCAGGCTGGACATCATATGCATCACTTTCCCTGCACTCCGAAGGCCATGGTATTGATTTTTACGTCCTGGGATTGCAGATATCAGGATTGGGAACATTAATTGCGGGGATCAATTTCCTTGTAACCATTATTAATATGCGTACGCCTGGTATGACATATATGCGTATGCCCCTGTTTACATGGTCAACTTTCGTTGTTTCCGCATTGATATTATTCGCTTTTCCTCCGCTTACGGTAGGATTGGTGTTAATGATGTTCGATAGGATGTTCGGCTCGAATTTCTTTGATGTAGCAGCGGGCGGAAATACGATCATTTGGGAGCATTTATTCTGGATATTCGGTCACCCGGAGGTATATATCCTGATCCTTCCTGCTTTCGGTATTTTTTCCGAGATTTTCGCTACCTTCTCTAGAAAAAGATTATTCGGATATTCATCGATGGTATTTGCAACCGTTTTAATCGGTTTCTTAGGTTTCATGGTTTGGGCGCATCACATGTTTACCACTGGTTTAGGTCCTATCGCGAATGCAATCTTTGCCGTGGCCACCATGGCTATCGCAGTACCGACAGGTATTAAGATATTCAACTGGATCTTTACGATGTGGGGAGGAAGCGTCAAGTTCACGGTACCGATGCTTTATGCTGTTGCCTTTATCCCTACATTTACCATGGGTGGCGTGACAGGAATCATGCTCGCGTCAGCACCTGCTGATTATCAATACCATGATAGTTATTTCGTTGTTGCCCATTTCCACTATGTAATCGTCGGTGGGGTTGTATTGGGCTTACTGGCTGGAATCAATTTCTATTGGCCGAAAATGTTTGGAACGATGTTAAGCGAGAAATTGGGACAAATCACATTTTGGACGTTCTTGATCGGTTTCCATTTAACATTCTTCATCCAACATTTCTTAGGTCTAATGGGGATGCCTCGTCGCGTATTTACATTCTTGGACGATCAAGGCCTCAATACAGGTAATATGATCAGTACAGTCGGTGCCTTCTTAATGGCATTTGGGGTATTGGTTATGGTCATCAATATCATCATTACATCTGTTAAGAATGAGAAAGTCGGCAATGATCCATGGGGAGACGGCCGTACGCTTGAATGGGCCATTCCGTCACCACCGCCGTTTTATAATTTCAAACAACTTCCGCTTGTCCGCGGATTGGATCCTTACTGGGTTGAAAAAATGGAAGGGAAAAAGGAAATGACTCCTGCAGAACCACTGGGGGATATCCATATGCCGAATTCATCTATACTTCCTTTAACGATTGCCTTGGGTTTATTTGTTGCCGCATTCGGAGCTTTATATAATATGGATGATAAGACATGGACCCTTCCTATAATGATTGTTGGACTTTTGATCACATTCGTTTCAATGTTTATCCGTTCCGTTAAAGACGATCATGGATACCACATTCATAAAGAAGAACTTATGGACGATAAAGACAAGGGAGGTAAGGCATAATGCAAACAGATGAAAGATTCACGGATGCCACTTGGCCTGCTTCTCCCGAGAAAGCGACTTTAGAAGGTAAAAATAAGTATTTGGGATTCTGGTTGTTTCTTGGTGGAGAGACGGTACTATTCGCCTCACTTTTTGCAACTTACCTTGCATTGAAGGATAAAGTTCCAAATGGTGAAGCAGCCTTAGCTAAAGACTTGTTCGAATTACCACTGACATTTGTAGCAACCATGCTGTTATTGACCAGCTCATTAACCAGTGTGTATGCGATGTACCATATGAAAAATAACCATTTTAAACAAATGCAAGCATGGCTTGTAATTACGGTTGCACTTGGTTTTGCTTTTCTAGGTCTTGAGATTTATGAATTTAATCACTATGTTCATGAATTCCATCATACCTTTACGAGCAGTGCATTCGGCTCCGCGTTCTATACGTTAGTTGGTTTTCATGGAGGACACGTTGCTTTCGGTTTGGTTTGGATCATATCTCTAATGGTTCGGAATGCAAGAAGGGGCTTGAATTTATATAACGCTCCTAAATTTTATGTTGCGAGTCTATATTGGCATTTCATTGACGTAGTCTGGGTGTTTATCTTTACTGTCGTATACTTAATGGGAATGGTGGGATAACTGATGGCGAATGAACAATCAAATTCAGCGAACCCGAATGTCGATTTAAAATATCGCCGTAAGAAAAATGCTGAAGAGATGAAACACCAAGTGATATCATTTACACTTATGATTTTCTTTACATTACTTGCTTTTGCTGCTGTAGGAATTGAGGGTTTTTCACATTGGTTCATTAAACCAGTCATTTTGCTGCTGGCAGTTGTACAAGTGATTTTCCAATTGTATTATTTCATGCATATGAAGCATAAAGGTCATGGCACCATTGCATTGTTCTTATTTTCCGGGCTTGCAGTCGGCTTGATAACGGTCCTTGTGTTCACAACGATTGTTTGGTTATAGACCATAAAGAAAATCGGCTATTGAATGATAGCCGGTTTTCTTTATGTGATGAGCTAGAAAATGAATCCAAGTTTATCTATATTTGTTACCAGGTTTCATTTTAGATATAATGAAAGTAAGAAAAAGTTCATGAACGAGGTGATTTTTTTGTCTATTGATATTTTCGGATTTCGTGCTTTATGGAGTCCTTATTATTTTGCCGTCCTCGTACTTATAACCGTTGGCTATTTTTGGCTGGTGACAAAAAAAAGGGAAAAGTTTTCGGGCAGTTCATCGCTTTCCGTTAAACAGGCTACTTATTTTTTGATAGCCATGTTCCTTCTGTATGTTGTAAAAGGATCGCCACTGGACTTATTGAGCCATATCATGTTCAGTGCCCATATGTTTCAAATGGCACTGCTTTATCTCGTGATCCCGCCTTTATTTATCATTGCGGTTCCAGATTGGCTTATAAGAACTTTCATAAATTCAAGGGGAGTGAAGACGTTATTTCAATTTTTCACGAAACCTCTTGTCGCCCTTTTACTATTTAATGTTCTTTTCTCTCTGTACCATATCCCGTTAGTATTCGACTTTATCAAAACTGGTATGTGGTTTCATGCCGGATACACGGTCCTTTTATTTACGACTGCCGTTTTGATGTGGTTCCCGCTTGTCAATCAACTGCCGGAACGTGAAAGTCTATCAGGTGTGAAAAAAGTAGCTTATATTTTCGGCAGTGGCATTCTAATGACCCCTGCTTGCGCTTTAATCATTTTTGCTAATGATCCGATGTATGATACATTTACGAATGCGGAATCTTGGGCGAGTGCCATGGAACTTTGCGTTCCTGCTTCAGCACTGTCGGGCTTAACGCTCAGTGGCCCGGAAATGTTCAATGGACTGCCGTTGCTTGAGGATCAACAGCTTGGTGGGGTTCTGATGAAGGTGATTCAAGAAATCGTTTTAGGCTATGTATTAGGTGTCATTTTCTTTGCTTGGTTCAAAAAGGAGAATGGCGGCCAAAGTGATATCGATCCGATACCTTCGGATTTTCAGACTGTAGAATAATTGTAAGATAAAAGACTTGTCTTGGGGCGGACAAGTCTTTTATCTGCCTTTGCCTGATTTTCGAATTAAAGCAAATTGCCAGTGATTTGACTTGGCTATTCTTTAAAAGTGAGCATTCTGTTAATAATCCTTGATTTTATTGAATTTTACGATTGCCTCTTATAAAATGGTAGTTGATTAATAAATATAGAGAGGACTACACTTCATATGTCTTTACCAATCCTTCCAACGATAAGTACAGCCTTCATTGTATTAAGTGCCATCACTGTTGCAATAGGCTGGTATCAAATTAAACAACGCAAAATCGAGACCCATAAAAAAACCATGATGGCAGCTGCGATTTTTGCGGTGATCTTTTTCACTATATATCTTTCTCGGACGGTCTTCATTGGTAGTACGTCATTTGGCGGACCCGATGACATAAAAATTTATTATACGATTTTTTTGATTTTCCATATAACGCTTGCAACAACTGGAGCTGTTTTGGGGATCATCATGCTTACCACTGGGTTTAAAGGTAAATTCGCGATTCATAAGAAAATCGGGCCGGCGACCAGCATCATTTGGTTTTTCACTGGGATTACTGGAGTAGCTGTTTACATCCTGCTTTATGTGATTTATCATGGCGGCGAAACAACATCTTTAATAAAGGCGATCCTTGGATTTTAAAATGACAAAAAGCCTGGTGCAAAAAAAGCATCAGGCTTTTGTATTGAACAAAAAAGAGAGCATCACACATGATCCTCTCTCTTTGACCCACTTTTCGCTAACGGCTTTTACAGGCCGTTGAATTGTGTAAGTTCTTCTTTGATTTGAGCGAGGATTTTTTCACTTTGTTTAACTAGTGATGCAGGGAAATCCTCTCCTTCACCATATTCAACTCCGTGTGGATAATAGTGTTTTCCTAATAGAGGAACCATTAATTTGATGACGGCCCTGTGAGCGCCAACATCGCCCTCTGTAGCATAGCCAAGTATTCTCAGGTAAAACGTGCCTTCTTTTAATTCGAACTTACGATCGTAACTGACTCTTTCGTAATCCCATTGTTCTGCTCGTATTAAACCATATTGCGGCATTAGGTCATCTAGTCGGTTTAAGTCGGCTGTGATGTTTTCGATTCCAAAGCTTTCAAATTTCACGAGTAGTACCTCCTATGTTTACTATTGAGAATTAAAATGACATACCGGGAAAATATTATGTACATGAATATATTAAAAATCTCCAAGTATGTTTATAATATACCATTTTATCCTATATTTTATAATAGTACGAAATGGTTGAAGTTGCAATGAACTCAACCATTGTATTTCAATCATTCACAAAAGTTCCATTTTTTAAATAAATTTAATGAAGGGGCAGTCTATCGTAAATTAGAAAATTATGATTGAACAGTGATATAATCAGGAAAGAAAGGTTTTTGCATTGGATACATAAATTAGATAGAGAGAGGGAGTGTTCCTCTGCGCAGTTTAGGTAAGGTGTTGGTGTTAATCATTATTTTTTTCGTAATCGGTATTTATCTTAATATCGGCGATGAAGATGAAGGGAACCCTCTTATTGATGGTAACAAAGGTGTTAACCCCAATGGACATATAAATGAAAGAAGCACTTCCTCTGAAAAGGAAGGGGTTACTGAAGTGACAGAAGGTCTGGCAGTAACGATCGGGAAAAATGCAAAAGAGATAGAAAGGGAATACGGTAAGCCGGATCGAATTGATTTGTCTGCCTATGGATATGAATGGTGGGTTTATAAAAAGGACTATAATAATTATTTCCAATTAGCCGTTGAAAATGAAAAAGTGGTATCTGCTTACGGAATCGGTGATGAGGTCAATGTCGCTCCTTTTAAAATTGGACAATCGATTGATGCCATCTATTCCAGTTTATATGTGGAACCTACTGTTGATATTGAAGTTGGTCACAGTTCCTATCGTTTTGAATTGTCGGAGGAAGATATGAACATGAGGCCGTTAATTGATTTAGGGAATATTAATGTTCAGCTTTATTTGGATAAATTCACGGGGACTGTTTCAAGCATCCGATTTTTGAATGATTCCGCCCTATTGAAACAAAAGCCATATGAGTTGACCTATCATGGTGAACTTGTGACAGTTAAGGACCTTTCAGATGAGGACATGGCGAAAGTGGAAGATGGAAATGAGCAGCAAATATTCGATATTACGAATATCATGCGCAGCAGATTTGATTTGAAGCCTTTAGAATGGGATGCCGCTACTGCGGAGGTTGCTTACCTTCATAGCCGGGAAATGAAGGACACCCCTGAAGGAACCCATGTTTCTGAAACAAAGGGGGATTTGGAAAATCGTCTTGATGCAGGTCATGTGAAATACAGGGCGGCCGGTGAAAATATAGCAGCCAATTATGTGGATGCAGCTGCAGTCATGGAAGGTTGGCTAAATAGCAAAGGGCATCGGGATGCGATGCTGAGCGAGGAATTTACAGGTCTGGGCGTCGGGGTATATAAAAAGTATTACACCCAGAATTTCATAAAGAGATAAAAAAATGGACCCGGTTTGGGTCCGTCTCAGTTTGTAGACAAAAAGGGTTCGGAATTAAAAAATTCCGAACCTTTAATATTCCCTTTGAAATTTTGACCAAAGGTTAAGAGATTTAAGCACTTCGAGCCACTATGTTATGCCATTTTAGGACCTTGCCATGTCCACGTGGCCATCTTCTTTATTTATGGCAGCGAAAGTAAGCATCGCATGCATCGGCAATTTTTCAAGTCCCCTTAAAGTAGTCCATCGCATACCATGCTTTTCTTTTGCATCTGCGAATATACGCTCAACCGTTTCTTTGCGTTTCGCATATATAGATTTTATATCTTGATGAAGACGCAATGATCTGCTTCTTCCTTATCAAATTTATCTAGTGGAAAAGGCTTCTTTCCATGGTTTTCACGATCTTGATTTATTTCATCTGGAAGACGTCATTGATATGCTCGTGTTTCTATGCGTACGATTTTCTTTTCAATTTGCGCTTATTCGCATTGGCTTTCACATGTGTGGAATCGCGAATACGTGTTCAGCGCTTATTAACTTTCTATCAGCAGCTGTTATTAAGGTGCGATAGAAAATCTGTTCAAACGGGTCTGTATCTTTAAAACGTCGCTCATAATTTTTCAGAACTTTGAGAAGTGAGGTGCTTATTTAAGAACCAACGGTAAGCCATATTTTTTTCAGCTTCTTCAATCGCTTTACGCATGGAACGAATAACGAAGGTATATTGAATGAATGACAGTTTAACTAAAATAACTGGAACAATACTGCGCGTCCTACCTCTGAATACATACCTTTCACCAAGTCATAAATGAAAGTGAAGTCAATGGAAGCCTCACTGACCAAATGGTTCGCCGGCACCAGTTAATCTAAAGTAATCATTACAAGTTGATCTCGAATGGAAATATGTTTCGAAAGCATCCTCATCACTTCAAGTTTTAATAGATCTATTTCAAAACAAAAGACTGTAGGCTAAAACATAGTTGATTGGAACGGCAGGTGCGAGACTCCTGCGGGAATAGCGAGTCCAAGGGAGACCCCACAGGCGCAAGTGCGCCGAGGAGGCTCCCGGACCGCCCGCGGAAAGCGAGTGCCTGAAGTGGAAATCAACGTCGAAATTTGTACAAGCAAAAAAATGTAGACAAACTCGTTTTTCATCGAGTTTGACTACAGTCTGAAATGGACCCGGTTTGGGTCCGTTTTCTTGTTGTGGATCATATTTTTAAATTGAAAAAGGTCCCAACCATTTGCATTCCCCTCGATGAGGATCGTTTGCTAAAGGAGGTTTTTACATAACGAACTTGGACTCCGCTTCCACACCCCATTGCATTTGAAAAGGAATTTATGCACTTTTTATCTACCTTTAGCATATGGTGCAATAGGCGATGTCTAAGTGTGAGGTGAGAGTAATGGCAAAAAGAAAGCGGCCCTCCGTGGATGGATTTCGGGAGTTTGTAAAGGAACATCCTCATTTAGTGAATGAAGTGAGAAGCAAACAAGCAACATGGCAGGAACTTTTTGAAGAGTGGTATTTACTCGGAGAAGATCATCCGCGCTGGCAGGCTGACGGCAGTGTGGGTGAGCCCAAAGAGGATACAGGATCTCCATCACCGCCGGTTGAAAAGGGAGACCAAAGCACTGAGTTGATCGGTTCGTTAATGAGTGCCGTTAAAAACATGGATATGGGGCAGATTCAACAATATATTACGAATGCCAATCAGGCCATCGGTGCAATCCAAGGAGTGCTATCTGCTTTCCAAGGGAATAAATCAGGTGATACCAGTCCTCCCCCAAAAGAAAAAGAGCAGAGAGCTAACCCTTTTTTATTCACCAAAGATTAAGGAGGGTTTTTCATGCGCCAGAATATATATGAATTCATTCAAACAAACGAAGATATGCGAAATTATTTGAGGGTTCAGCCTGCATGGTACAAAAGATTAATGCGTAATCCACATGAAGTGGATGTGTTTGAAACCGAAGCTAAATATTATTTTGAGAAGTCGATTCCACATCGGGTCTCTAAATTTTCGGAAAGCGTTCAGGTTGCCTCAATGATGCTTCATATGTTTCAAGCGATGAATGCTCCAAGTGAATGAAGAAAATAAGAGTAAATTACTCCTTTTGGCGAACAATAAAAGCAAAAGGGGGACGATGGAATGAGAAAGTTGATATTGGCTCTAACAGTGTTGATGGCAGCGACGGGTTGTGGCAAGAAAATACCCGAACCTGAAAACTCAGGAGTAGCCATACAAGGTGTATCTACACTAGAGGCTGCCACCACTGTATCGAGCATCAAAAACTCAGATGAGGACTTTCGGGTAAAAACATTTGTAAAAGGCAACTCCGTCTACGTTGAGTGCTACTTGAAAAACTATGGTTTTTCTGAATCAAATCCTGAACAATTGGCGACTGTGTCCGTATTTATTGATAATCAAAAGAAAGTCGATATGAAAACGGCAGCATTTATCGTAAAGGATGTCCCGAATGGCATGCATAAGATAAAGCTGGAGATTTTGAATGGTGCAGGTGAAAAAACAGGGCTGCAAAAAGAGATTGAGGTACATATCACTTCCTCGATTTAATCAAACCATTAGCATCTAAAAGGGAGAAATGGTAAAATGGTTGTGGAGGTGAGCTTGTTAATGCTTGCTACTATGGAAATCATCGACATTTTACATCAGGCTGATGGATTAGCTGAAATGATCCTTCATTCTGAAATAGGGGAAGAATACCTCCTTAGTTTATATAAATTACAAAAGGACAAAGAGGCCCAGCGGATAATTTCCAAGTTTACTTCGCTTAAGGATCTATTTGAAGATGTTCAAAGGTTCGGTAAATATCATCCGGATTATAAACGCATTAATTTAGAAACGAGGCAAGCTAAACGAGACATGGATATGCATCCTGCCGTTGCAAGGTTTAAGCGGGCGGAGACCGAGTTGCAATCCGTTCTTGATGAAATAAGCGGAAGAATTGGCCGAGCTGTTTCTGAACAGGTCAAAACCCCGGCTGGGAATCCATTTTTTGTTTCATCCGGCGGATGTTCAACGGGAAGCTGCGGAACCGGGGGAAGTTGCGGGTGCTCTGCTTAAGGTAATGGCCAGATTGGGAACATTCAGGGCCGGTATATAACATGCAGCCATCGAAATTCGACATTAATACGGAGTTCGGTGGCTGTGTCATGTTTGGAACCTCGCCGAGACATGGTCATGAACCGATGCATGTTCTTTCATTGTACATATTCCGGATACGTGGCAAAAAGCGATTAACTGCGATATAAAATACAATCCGGACAAAGGTTGCCGCAGCAAAACATCTTTTGCTGCGGCACATAAAAACGATGCCGGAATACATATAAATGTTCTTCCTGCCGTACGAAAATGGTTTCACAATGAAGCTGCTTGCCACGCATTGAAAGGCTTGCGGCTGTTTTTATTAAGAGAGAAAGCTTACCATCATCATTTGGTGCCGGATGATAATGGATATATATAAAGGGGATTCCTGTGAACTTTTTTATCGAAGCTTGGGTAATTTCATCATTATCCAATAGATGATCAATAAATTGATGCCAAATTTGGTTTAAATCCATCGTTTGTTTGGCTCCCTTCACAGTGTATATATTCATAATAGTGAGAGAATTTTGTTTATAATCTTTTTTTCTTGGTTGAAAGTAAAGATTCTGCTATGCTACACTTAGTTAAAACCTTTATAAAAGGGAGTTATTGATATGCTTGGAGCGAGACAGGGAATCATCGTCTATTTACATACATTGAAACAAGCCAAAATGCTTAGGAAATTTGGAAATATCCATTATGTTTCAAAAAAGTTGAAATATGTCGTGCTTTATACGAATATGGATGAAGTGGAACCACTGGTGGAAAAACTGAATAATTATTCGTTCGTTAAAAAGGTGGACCTTTCTTACAAGCCTTTTTTGAAGGTGGAGTTCGAAAACTCCAAACCGGATAAAGCGAAAGAATATGATTATAAAATGGGAATTTGAAAAAAGCTGACTCATGCGGAGTCAGCTTTTTCATTTTCAGGGCAGCAACATCTTTCAACCTAATGGCGGCAGATATCTATTCATTCGCAAAATGCCGATTAAATGCTGGTAGTACAACTCGATTTCTGCAAAGAGCACCGAAGGTTTCACGTCGATTTCAATAATTGGCCTATCCAGTTCCTCAGCCAAGTTCTCAAAAAGTTCATAGCGTTTGTTTTTGGTGGCATGTGGGTTAGGGATACCTTCACGGCAAATGTAAAGCGGCTGGAATTTCCCGGGATCTGTGGGCTCCATGATGATGACCAATGACGTTACCTTTTTATCATTTATAGTAGTATGCATGGCCAAGAGCCTTGCAACTCGATGTTTCTGATTGCGGCCTACTTCCAGCAACTCATATATATCGGAATATCCTTGTCCAATTTCAATAAAACGTTGAATCAATTAAACCTCTCCTAACTAACTTATTATTCATTACTTTATCATTATCCCTCATAAAAGAGAAGGACAACTTCATTGACGAATGATGATAAAGGAAATTAGAAATAAGTGGTTTATCAATAAAAAAAGCCCTGCAAAAATATGCAGGGTCCTTCTATGTCTAACTAAGGACCAGAAGGCAAAGGGAGAGGAGAAACCGGAGGAAGAACTTATGGGGAAACGTAAGCCTTCTCCGCGGTTGGCAACAACACCTAAAAAGGAATGTTGTTATTCACATTATTGCCAAAAACCACTTTATTATTCAACATGTAAAAGATTTATAAAAAGAATGGATATCTACTATCCGTGGTACGAAATGTTATGTTCTTTTCATCATTGAAATGAAGCCAAATGGGTTTAAATATTGGCTAGCTTTTTCTAATATGTTAGGATAGGAAAGTAACAGAAATTTGTCATAAAATGTGGTGAGAATGATGAGGGTCGTTTCCGGAATTTGCAAAGGAAGACCACTTAAGGCTGTACCGGGTACAGGAACCCGGCCGACTACTGATAAAGTCAAGGAATCCATTTTCAACATGATTGGTCCTTATTTCGAAGGAGGGCTGGTCCTCGACTTGTTTGCCGGAAGCGGTGGACTGGGAATTGAAGCGTTAAGCAGAGGCATGGAAAAAGCCATATTTGTCGACCGGGATTTTAAAGCAAATCAAACGGTTAAGGCTAATTTGGAACTATGCAAGTTTTCAGACCGTGCAGAAGTTTATAAAAATGATTCAGAACGTGCATTAAAGGCTTTGGTGAAAAGGGAAATGACTTTTGAATTGATTTTTCTTGATCCACCTTATAAGAAACAAAAGCTAGTTGAGATTCTTGAAGAAATACATAAATACCGATTGCTGAACGATATGGGATACATTGTTTGTGAGCATGGCCATGATGTTACTTTGCCAGAAAAAGTTGGTGACTTTACCGTTAAGAGAAAAGAAGTTTATGGCGTCATTGCCGTTACGATTTATCAATGGGGAAACGTACACGAACAGGGGGAACTATGAATGTCCAAAATAGCGATTTGTCCGGGGAGTTTTGATCCAATAACATTTGGTCATCTTGATATCATTCAAAGGGGAGCGAATGTTTTTGATGAGGTATATGTGGTCATCGTGAACAATTCAGCGAAAAACTCTCTTTTTACAGTGGAGGAGAGACTGGAACTGATTACTGAAGCGACTGCCCATATGCCGAATGTTAAAGTGGATTTCTATCAGGGATTGACGGTCGACTATGCTGAAAGCGTTTCCGCGAATGCCATCATCAGGGGATTGAGGGCGACTTCAGACTTTGAATATGAAATGCAGGGAACTTCGATGAACCGATTCCTTAACAATAAAATAGAGTCATTCTTTATCATGACGAAAAATCAATATTCTTTCTTGAGTTCGAGTATCGTGAAAGAGGTAGCGAAGTATGGCGGGGATATTTCCGAACTAGTGCCAAGTGTCGTCCAGAAAGCTCTGGCCAAAAAATACGAGGAACTGAAAGGATAGAAAAAAGAGCATTGCCAACGCGCAATGCTCTTTTTTGGTTTACGAAAGGCCTTTGAATAACCTTTTGGTAAATATGATGATGTATAGGATCAAAAACACGAGTGTTAGAATGGGACCTATTTCAAGCATGCTTTGATATAGGGAATTCGCGTGGTCACCGGATCCGCTGACCGGGAATGCGTTTATCGGGCTGCCGCTGTACATTTTGCCTTTATAGAATGGTTCCCAAAGCAGGACGGTGATAATGGATGCAAGAAGGCCATGTGCAATCCTAGCCAGAAAAAAGGGAGTGAAACGAATGTCCGTTGCGGCAATGATGCTGGCAACTTGCGCTTGAATGCTGAACCCGTTGAAAGCTAAGATGAAACTTGTCATCACGGTTTGCTGAAAGAGTGTCGCCTCTTCGACCGTGCTGGTTAATTTTGAACCTAGAGTCATTTCAAACATACCTGATATGAAGGGAAGGCTTAAGGAATCCGGGAAATTAAAAATATGTAGAATTCCTCCGACCCCAGATGCTAGCAATCCGGTGATGTTCATATGAAATAAAAGCTTGTTCACCACAGAAAAGAGAATGATGAACCCCCCGATCATCAATAGGGTTTGGATGGATGAGAGTACTGCATCTCCAAGTAAACTGCCAAATGGTCTTGTTTCTTTTATTCTGGTTCGATGCATTTGACTAAAGGCTTGTCTTATGGAGGGGAGCTTGGTCAGTACTTTTGCATGGGATTTTTCTTCTTTCCAACGGTAAAAACGCATGATGATGCCTACACAAATATTTCCTAGGTAGTGGGAAAGTGCAAGGATGATCCCTAAATGAGGGTTGTGGAAAAAACCAACGGCAACGGCAACGAATAGGAACAATGGATTGGATGAATTAGTAAAACAAACGAGTCTTTCAGCTTCAATGCGGGTCAATTGTTCTTCCTGACGAAGCCTTACAGTGAATTTCGCCCCGGCTGGAAACCCTGATGCAAGCCCCATCGCCCAAACGAAACCTCCCACTCCTGGTACACGGAATAAGGGACGCATAAATGGTTCGAGCATGACACCGATGAACCTGACAACCCCAAAACTGATTAATAACTCCGAGAAAATCAAGAAAGGCAGAAGCGAAGGGAAAACAATTGTCCACCAAATATTCAGTCCGCCTTTGGAAGCTTCAAAGGATTCTTGGGGGAAGATGATCAAGCCAACTGCCATCATCGTGACGGAGGTAGCTAACAGTACTGTTTTAGATTTTGATTTTAGCAAAATTCAGCCTCCTCTTGAAGGTTACTAAATAAGGGCAGTTCGTTTCGTATATAATAAAATATGAACTTCTTTTTCTCGAAAGTAAGCGCATGATGGAATAAGGATTGTACCGACATGTAAAGAGGTATGATCCGCACAATGGAATTTCCGCGCAGCCCTTCACTTACATTGGCTGCATGGAATATATCTGCCATGCTTGTTTCACTGTCAATATAAATAATATGCTTCTATAAATCCGTTTAAGACCATAACTTTGAATGAGTGTTATTTCAATATTTTGAACTAGTTAAAGCGGGAGGGATATCTTTGTCGAAACCAAAGGTCGGGCTTGCACTTGGGTCAGGAGGAGCTAGGGGGTTTGCACATATTGGCGTGATAAAGGTATTGCAGCAAGAAGGCATTCCGATAGATATGATTGCTGGAAGCAGCATGGGAGCAATGGTTGCAGCCTTTTATGGAGCGGGGTCGGATATCGAGAGGCTGTATAAGTTGTCCCGTGCATTTAAGCGGAAGTATTATTTGGACTTCACCATACCTAAGATGGGCTTCATTTCGGGTAAGCGGACAAAGGATTTAATCAGGGTATTTACATATGGCAAGAAATTTGAAGAACTTGATATTCCTGTGGCGGTGGTAGCCACTGATATAAAAACGGGGGAAAAAGTCATTTTTCAGGAAGGTCCCATCGCGCCGGCTGTAAGGGCAAGCATCTCCATTCCCGGGATTTTCATTCCCGAAAGAATCGGAAACAGACTGCTTGTTGATGGCGGCGTAGTTGACAGGGTTCCTGTTTCAGTTGTGAAGGATATGGGAGCAGACATCATAATTGGTGTGGATGTAGCCCACGTGAAACAGGATATGGAGATAAACTCCATATATGACGTCATCATGCAAAGCCTCGATATCCTGCAAATGGAGCTGGTTAAAAGCAGGGAGTTTGCTTCAGACGTCATGATACGCCCCAGGGTTGAGAAATACAGCTCGAAATCATTTACAAACGTACAGGAAATAATTAGTATTGGAGAAGAAGCAGCAAGAGGTAAGATAGATCAAATTAAGCAGAGCATTGTTACTTGGAAGGAGTCCTTTGAAGATGAGCCGTAAAACGTATGTACGCACTTTCCTGGTGGTGGCTATACTTCTCATAGCATCAGCCCTTTATTCCCTACCTTTTTATGTATCGAAACCAGGAATGGCTAAAGAATTGGAGCCAATCATTGAGGTATCGGGAGGAGATGAAGCAAAAGGAAGCTTTATGTTAACCACTGTAAGGATGGGCCGGGCGAATATATATTCCTACATGATGGCGAAGTGGAGCAAATATCAGGAGCTTTATCCTGAAACCTCCATCAGAAGCGAAGATGAAACAGATGAAGAATATAATATCAGGCAGCTCCATTTAATGGATGGTTCTAAAAATAATGCCATTAAGATCGCATATGAAAAAGCAGGGAAAGAAGTCGAATACGAGTACCTGGGTGTATATGTTTTGGACGTGCTAAAAGGAATGCCAGCAGCAAAAGAGCTGAAAGCGGGCGATCAAATCATTCAAGTTGATGATGTTAAATTCAAGTCTGCACAGGAATTCATGGACTATATTAACGAAAAGAAGGCTGGAGATGAAGTTAAAATAGTTTATAAGCGGGAAGAGACGGAGAAAACGGCCGTTCTTTCATTGCAGCCTTTTAAAAATGACCCAAATAGGGTAGGAATCGGCATTTCGCTGGATGACAATCGAAGAGTGACCACAAAACCGGCGATTGCCATAGATTCAGAACATATAGGCGGTCCTTCGGCTGGTTTAATGTTTTCGTTGGAAATTTATAATCAATTAACGAAAGGCGATCTTACAAATGGATATGACATAGCGGGTACAGGGACGATGTCTGATGATGGGACAGTCGGTCCAATTGGTGGAATTCAACAGAAAATTGTTGCAGCCGATAAGTCTGGAGCCGAAATATTCTTTGCCCCGAATGAAAACGGAGCAGCGGGTTCGAATTATGAAGATGCACTCATTGCAGCAAAGGATATTGACACTGACATGAAGATCGTGCCGGTTGACAACTTTGAAGATGCAGTAGCCTATTTAACGAAGCTAAATGGAAAAGAAAAATGAAAAAAAGCGCAGGCAGTCATCTACTGTTTGCGCTTTTTTCATTTTTCTTTTTACACTTAAGGATGATACGGACCAAGCTTGAATCCTTCTTCATTTGAAAATGACGGGAGATTCATATTCACGTTTCATCAATGCAGCTTGATGCGGCTCGGGCAAGCCCAGTGCATAAACCTGTGCCGCTCGCAAGTCCATATCGATGTCCTGCTCCCGATAGGACGAAAGTTTAGAGACGAGAGAGAGGGGCAAGCCTTTTTTTACAGAACGAAGATATTCTTGTCCCCGGCCATTCATGCCAAGAAGTCTGATATAGGCCGGTTGGTCATTATGAATCACCTGTTCCTTGAATGTATGCGTCAATATATGGACACACATCCGCTGCAGCCGTGTCCATGTGTAGCGTTTTGTCTTCAGCGCTGCCATGAATCCAGAAAAGCTCGAAGAATGGTTGGCCATCTTCTTCATTCGGTGCTCTATGCCTTCCTCAACTTCGTATATTCCTGCCAATTCGGTTAAAGAGGAGGAAAGGATACGGTATTTCAACATGGACCAATACATTTCCCAGTCATGCAAGGCATGGTAGTGCGTTAAATATTGCTCAAGGCCACTCATCGTCGCTTGAGGAATGTAACTGGAAACAGAATGTAATTCCTGGTGTTCATGGATGGCTTTACGTATCCCCGTTGCGCTGGCAATAGGGTCTTTGGACAACTTTGTTTCATGGTACCCGGCAGCGACCCTTTGAATCGTATAAGGGCGAATGGAGTAGCCGTTAGAAAGGGCAGCACTTACATATTCCTTTCCAAGGATATTATTCGGCTTCGTCAAATCCAATGCCGCATCACCATGGATGATCGAACGATAAGCCTGGGCAGCACTTGCCGGATAACTATTACCGGCATCCATGGCCGATTTGATTGCGGCATCGAATGCAGCGGAATTTTCCGAAAGGATTCTGTGGGCGATGATGAATGGTTCAATTTTGCCATCCTCGCTTCCGAAGCAAAAGGAGTCACAGCCAAGGGATTCCAAAAGAGCAATAGATCCTTTTGCAAATATTTCAGCCTTCTGTGTCGCGAAAGCATATGGCAGCTCAATGACAAGATCAATGCCGCCATTCAAGGCCATTTCAGCGCGTGTCCACTTGCTGACGATAGCGGGCTCGCCACGCTGTAAGAAGGGCCCGCTCATAACAGCGACAACAACATCTGCACCTGTTTTTTCTCTACTTTCTCTTGCATGTAAAACATGTCCATTGTGAAAAGGGTTATATTCGACTACTAAACCGCAAGCTTTCATTCGTTCACCTCAGAGAAAAACTTTGTATTTTATCAACTTAGTGCTAAAATAGTATTTCAAGTAAAATTACTATAAGTAATCGTCTGGATTTTTTGTTAGAAATGATTCATAAACTTAGACAATCAGTTAGGATGACTACATTATAGTGTAAAGAAAAAATATTGACAAACTTATAATTGAAAGCTATAATTATTTTTGTTGCCTTGAGGTGATTTCATTTGAAATGGACGATTAGTCAACTTCAAAAAATTCGGGACAAAGATTTACGGTTTGATGAACTGGTGGATGTCTTGGACATTAGAGAAAGAGACCCGCAAATTCGCGATGTTTCTCCGATCAGAGTAGCAGGAAGAGCTGATATCAGCTCGACCGAGATTACTTTTCACTTGCATCTTTCAGGTGAATTAACATTACCTTGCTCCCGTACACTGGTAGACGTTAAATATCCGATTGATATTGATACAAAGGAAACCTTTCTTTTAAAGGCAGATGGCACAGATTTCTACGGAGATGATGTCACTGTTGTGGAAGGCGACGTTGTAGACCTAATACCGGTAATTAAAGAAAATTTATTGCTAGAAATTCCGATGCAGGTTTTTTGTGAGGATGTCGATTCGAATGAAGCTGCTCCTCAATCTGGGAAAGACTGGGCTGTTATTTCCGAAGAGGAAAATGAGCATAAGGTTGATCCGAGATTTGCAAAGCTTGCCGACTTTTTTGACAACAATAAAGAATCTTGATTGGAACGAAAAATCGTTAATCCGATTTTTCCAGCTTTTTTATATTTTTTAAGGAGGTGGGAATAATGGCTGTACCTTTTAGAAGAACGTCGAAAACTGTAAAAAGAAAACGTCGTACGCACTTCAAGCTTCAAGTACCTGGTATGGTAGAATGCCCGAGCTGTGGTGGAATGACTCTTTCACATCACGTTTGTAAAGAATGTGGAACATATAAAGGAAAAGAAGTTGTCGCAAAATAATTTCTTGACCTACTTGAGAGCTTAGCTCTCTTGATGCAACACGCTAATCAAAGCGCAGGGATTTTTCTCTGTGCTTTTTTTACAAATGTATTTGGCAGAATATTTCGAATCATTAGCGTTTGCCGATGATTTTGGAGAAGGTGTTTACATGGGTCAGGTGATTGAAGTTGAAATGGATAAACGCGGTTTCATGAAGCTCCTATTTAATAGACCGGAGAAAAGGAATGCCGTGAATTATCAGCTGATGGACGAACTTGAGTCGATATTGTCGGAAGCTGCAAGCGATGATGAAGTTAAGTTGCTGGTCCTGACCGGCGCGGGCTCTGAGGCGTTCTGTTCAGGCGGGGATCTAAGGGAATTTCAGGATTTGCATACAGAAGAAGAGGCCTTTTTTATGTTATCGAAAATGGGTGAAATTCTGTATAAACTAGCAGTTTTCCCAAAACCGACAATAGCGCTAATCAATGGAAGTGCTTTCGGCGGCGGATGCGAAATAGCGACAGCTTGTGATTTCAGGTTAGCAAAGAGGGAAGCTAGGCTAGGGTTTGTACAAGGTACTCTAGGAATAACGACTGGCTGGGGCGGAGCTTCGCTCTTACTTGAAAAAATACCAGAGCAAAAAGCGCTAAAGCTATTATTGGATGCAAAAATACATAAAGCTGAGGAAGCGAAGGAACTTGGTTTCGTAGATGAGGTAGTCGGAGAAGGTACGGATGGATGGGAATGGTTTGCGGAAGATTTTCTTCGCCATGAGACAGGGGTATTGATGGCCTATAAACGATTGCTGGTCCATAAATGGCAGGATAGCGGGCTTAAAGGAAGAATGGATGCGGAAATCCGTGAATGTTCCAAACTGTGGGCGAGTGATGAGCACCATGCTGCAGTCGAGCGTTTTCTAAATAAGAAAAAATAAATATTACACGCTCTATATATCTTCTATCTTTCCTAGCATGTGCATATTATGAATTAAAACTTGCTAAGGAGGTAGAGAGATGACGATTGCGAGACAAGATGCATGGACTCATGATGAGGATCTGTTGTTGGCTGAAGTGGTACTGAGGCATATACGGGAAGGCAGTACACAATTAAAGGCGTTTGAAGACGTGGGGAAACAGTTATCAAGGACATCTGCTGCTTGTGGGTTCCGTTGGAATTCCTTTGTTAGGAAGCAATATAAATCAGGGATAGAGCTGGCGAAAAAACAAAGGAAGGAACAGGTAGTCAATAATCCTGAAGTGGAAAGGGATTCGATTGCAGCGGTCGAAAATGTCACGATTGAAGAAATAACGCCCGAGCATGAAGATAAAGAATCTATTACCCTTCAGGAAGTTATATTATATTTAACCAAAATGGATGAATTCTTTCAGCTTGATAATAAGGAAAAAGAACGGATTTCTGAGCGTTCCCTATTTCTTGAACGGGAAAATGTCCGATTACTGGAAGAGAATGTCCTGCTTAAGGAAAACCTGAAAGCTGTTGAGGAAGATTATCGTGCGTTAATGCAGATCATGGAGCGCGCAAGAAAACTTAGTGTCCAGGAGGACGAAAAGGCGAATCCGAAGGTGAGTTTTCAAATGGATAAGAATGGTAATTTGGAAAGGGTCAATAAATAAAAAATGCGGGTGGGAAAATCCGCCCGCATTTTCTTGATGCTTCCTTATTCTTGTGTATCTATTTCTTTCTTATCTTGTATGTCAAATGGGCTCCAAATCAGCGGGTTTTCTCCGAGGTCCCTGTCCAAGTCATAGGAAACAGCAGAAAAACCCATCTTTTTCCAAAAGTCTTGTGAATGGACTCTTGGGTTGGTTTTGATAGGCATGTTCAGGCTTTTGGCGAATTCGACCAAAGCTCTTCCATAACCTTTTTTCTGATAGTTAGGCAGGACTTCAAGTTTCCAAAGAACAAGGAAATCCCTGGAATTGTCAAAATACTGGTCGAATTTAGCGCTTCTTTTATACAGGCTCATGCGAGCTACAAGTTTATCGCCATAAAAGATTCCGTAAAAAGGTGATTGGCTGTCATTTTCGATGATGTTACCCTCTAAATCATCTAGCATGGACAGTTCCTGTATCCCATATTCTTTGAATTTTTTGAATTCCTCAAGCGTTTTAAAATTTACAAGTAATCGTTCAACCTTGTATTCCATAAAAAAGCTCCCCCTTAATTCTGATAAACCTCTTCCGATAGTACCCTTTGAAAGTCATCCCACTGATCTTTGCCATGTGGAATTTCAACTTAGGTTAAATCTAGTATGACATCATCGACTTATCCTAGCTGACTAAATGCTTATAGCCTTTTATCCCCCGCCCTTTTCCCTTCAATTTCTCTTCGGGTGAGTTTGGAGTTATCTTTTGTTCCTGTAAAGTCTTCAAAATGGCTAAGCTTTTCGTATCTAATATACCATTAAATTAACACTTAAAGAAGAAAATATATCTTCAATGGCGTATTAATCATTCTTTCCATTGGTATTTTATGATGAGCCATCGATAATGGCAGTTCCATCGTTTCATTCAATCAGATTGGCTGCGTTTTCCAACGATGGGAAAATTGGTGCAGGCTAAAAAAGATAATGTGATAAAATAGTAAATATATTTCAAAAAGTAAGGAAGGTTATTATGAGAATTGGAATCATTGGCGGAGGGGCCATAGGGCTGCTGTTTGCGTCCCATTTAAGTGAAAAACATAATGTGACTCTCTATACTCATACTGCGGATCAGGCGTCCATCATCCAACGTGATGGAATCCGTCTTATTGCGGATGGTGAAAACCGACTGCTGACGGGCATCATTTCCAAAGGGCTGGATGAAGGGATATCGGATGTGGATCTTCTTATAGTGGCCGTCAAGCAATATCACCTGCCGCAAATACTGCCTAGGATCAAAGGTATTAAGGTTCCATTGCTATTCTTGCAGAATGGCTATGGGCATATTTCTTATTTAAAGCAGCTTCAATCCCCGACCATATATGTGGGGGTAGTGGAGCATGGAGCATTGAAACATGACGGGAATACCGTGGAGCATACGGGGCTTGGCATTACAAGGATCGCTTCCTTTAGAGGGGAACTTGGGCAACTATCGCTCGTGAATGAAAGGATCGATCATTTTCCTTTTACGACGAGTGAAGATTTTCACTCGATGCTGATGGATAAACTTGTCGTCAATGCGGTGATAAATCCATTAACGGCGATACTTGGTGTGGAAAATGGCGGTTTAATCACTAACTCTTTTCACTACCAATTATTTCAAGATCTTTTTGGGGAAATCTCCGGTATTTTGGAAGTTCAAAATAAGGATGAGTCATTTGAACATGTGAAATCCGTTTGCATGGCAACTGCTGAAAATCGATCGTCCATGCTAAAAGATTTAGAAAATGGCCGTAAAACGGAAATTGATGCCATTTTGGGTCATATCCTCTCGGAGGCAAAGAGTAAAGGGAAAAGTGATTGCCTGACGTCTTCTCTATATAAGATGGTCAAAGGAAAAGAGTCTCAGGGGGGATGAGGATGTGCCGTACGTAGTTTCAAGTCTTGCCGCGATATTTATTACCTTGCCTTTCGTAGGGTATATACTTTTTTTTATAGGTGCCAAACAATTCACTGGAAACCATCGGCGCTCCGTTCAATTTGCAATGGACATGAGTACGCTACTATTCGTATTATCCGTCCATTATTTGATCATTACGATTTGGGATATGCAAATTCTTTGGGTGATCATGCTCATCATGATCATCAACGCATTCGTGGTGGTTCTTGTCCATTACAAGGTAAAAGAAGAAATCATTTTCCATAAGGTATTAAAGGGTTTTTGGAGAGTGAACTTCGCCTTCTTTTTCGTGGCTTACCTTCTATTGTTTTCCATTGGAATAATTACAAGTATTACGAAGATATTGACTACATAACATAGAACATCGCATCAATTTTCTGCTGCTGGGCAACTTCTTTTGTTTTCTTAAACCGGAATGTTATACTCTAAAAAGAATTGTAGTTGCAGAGAAAGGGAGAACAGAAATGGAGATGAAAGATCTCGCGTTACCATCTTTAAACCGTTTTGCATCGGACTATTTACAAAACCGTTTTGAAGCGGAGGATTATTTTCACTATGACTTGTCTAAGCCTGACATTTATCTCAATAGATATGAAGAATTGATGAACCGCTCTTTTTCACGTGATGAATTGTCGGATTACATACAACAATACATGTCTCGTCTTTCATTCAGTGAGGCAGTTAAGGGTAATATTGAAAGGTTGCGCAGGGATGATTCCGTGGTTGTGATTGGAGGACAGCAGGCAGGGTTATTATCAGGGCCGCTGTATACCATTCATAAAGTGATATCGATCATTAAGCTTGCGGAAGAACAGGAAAAAAAACTGGGGCAGCCAGTCATTCCGGTTTTTTGGATAGCTGGAGAAGATCATGATTTGGCTGAAGTCAATCATGTTTATGTTATGAAAAACGGAAAACCCGATAAAAAAACCTACCCTTCCTACCAGCCATATAAAACAATGGTTTCCGATGTGGAGCTGGAAACGGAAAAGGCAGAGAAGTGGCTTGAGGAAATCATTGAAACATATGGAGAAACGGAATTTACGAACAAACTCCTGATTGATATGAAGGAAACCATTAAGAGATCGAATACTTTCGTCGATTTCTTCGCCGAGCTGATTCATGAATGGTTCAAAGAATATGGCCTTTTACTAGTCGATGCCGGAGATCCGGATTTAAGGCGAATCGAGAAGACATACTTTGAATCGATGGTCAATGAAAGTGGACGGATTGCTGAAGTGGTCGAGGAACAGCAATCATTCATGCATGCAAAAGGGTATGCAAAAATGATTGAAATGGATAAACAGGCCGCTAATTTATTTTATTATGATCCAGAAAAAAAAGATCGATGTTTACTCGAACGTGTAGAAGGCGGTTTCAGCGGAAAAAACGGTGAGGTATCATTTACCGGAGATGAACTCTTGCAGATAGCCAGAAATCATCCAGAACGATTAAGCAACAATGTCATTACACGCCCGCTCATGCAGGAAATGCTTTTCCCTGTATTGGCTTTCGTTTCTGGGCCAGGGGAAATAGCCTATTGGGCAGAATTAAAAAATGTGTTTGAGTTGTTTTCCATGAAGATGCCGCCAATCATTCCTAGGTTAAACATCACGCTGGTGGAGCGGAGTATCCAAAGCGACCTTGAAGAAATGGAACTCAGTTTGGAAACTGTTCTGACTGAAGGGATCGCTAATGCAGTGGAAAGTTACCTTGATTCCGTTAAAGATGAGACGATTGACACCCTGTTCGGGACGCTGAAATCACAGCTTGAAGAGAACCATGAAAAGCTATTTGTCCACGCTGTCTCTTTGGATAGAGGACTCGAGCCGATGTTGAACAAGAACATTGAATTCATTCAAAAGCAATTGAATTTCATGTATGGCAAAATCGGTGACCGTACAAAGGAACGACATTCGGTCATCTTGAAAAAATATGATCGGATAGCAAATTCGCTGTACCCTCTCGAATCACCCCAGGAGAGGATTTGGAATGTGTTTTATTACTTGAATCAATATGGGCCAGAGCTCGTAAGGGATATGATGAAACTGGACTATCGCTTCAATAATCAGCATAAATTGATTTTCATTTAGAAAAACCATCCGTTTTGGGGAAAAGTGGCGGATAGATCATTTTGAATACGGTTGCCACAAACCAATCCTGATGGAGGGATTGAAATGTGAAAAAAGACAGGTGCTAAAGCCTGTCTTTTTTCTGTTTCCTGAGTACTTGTCAGGCGGGGCTTCGACAGTAATAGTGGGCCTGCGTCTTAGTTTGAGTGCATTCGAGGGAAATGCACGTTTCTTTGAATAATTTGGCTAAATAAACTTAATAAGAAAAGAAGGTAATTTTTACTTGGAAGGAGAAAGTAAAAACAAGTGGAGAAAGGTGGGGGAATGTGGTACATTGAGATTAGAATGTGGGGGTATTGGGTATGTTCATGGGAGAGTACCATCATAACATCGATATAAAGGGCCGTTTGATAGTCCCGGTGAAATTCAGGGAAAATCTCGGGGAGCAATTTGTCCTTACCCGCGGACTCGATCAATGTTTATTTGGTTACCCTATGGAAGAGTGGAAGCTGCTAGAAGAAAAGCTGAAAGCCCTGCCTTTAACAAAAAAAGATGCCCGAGCCTTTACCCGTTTTTTCTTTTCTGCAGCTACAGAATGCGAAATTGATAAACAAGGGCGAATTAATATCCCCACGCCGCTTACTTCATATGGCCAATTGGAAAAAGAATGTGTAATTCTTGGTGTTACCAATCGTATTGAGATTTGGAGCAAATCCCTTTGGGAAAACTATTTTTCAGCTTCGGAGGATTCTTTCGCTGAGATAGCAGAAAATATGATTGGCTTTGATATTTAAGGCTGCCCTCAGATATAGAGTCACTCAATAACCGATTGGAAGGATGTCTAGCATGTTTCAACATACAACAGTGTTATTAAAAGAGACGGTTGATGGATTGAACATCAAACCTGATGGAATTTATGTGGATTGTACTTTAGGAGGAGCCGGTCACAGCGAATACTTACTTTCACAGCTCTCTGACAAGGGCAGGCTTTATGCTTTTGATCAGGACGAAACGGCGATTCGGAATGCTAAGGAAAAATTGGAAAGCTATGGCGAACGTATTGTTCTTGTTCCTAATAATTTTAAATACTTAAAAGAAGAGTTGAATGCCCGGGGAATCGAGAAAGTGGACGGGATCCTTTATGATTTAGGTGTGTCATCCCCACAATTGGATACACCGGAGCGTGGTTTCAGCTATAACCATGATGCACCTCTGGATATGAGGATGGACCAAAGTGCTGCCATTTCTGCCTATGATGTCGTGAATACTTGGTCATTCCATGATTTGTTGAGAATTTTCTTCCAATATGGAGAAGAAAAGTTTTCGAAACAAATTGCCAGGAAAATTGAAGCGGCACGTGAAATAAAACCGATTGAAACGACGTTCGAACTTGTGGAATTAATTAAGGATGGGATACCGGCCCCGGCAAGACGTAAAGGCGGGCACCCTGCGAAACGAGTGTTCCAAGCAATAAGGATCGCTGTGAATGACGAACTTGGTGTCTTTGAAGATTCCCTGGAGCAGGCCATTTCGCTTTTGGATAAAGAGGGAAGAATATCTGTCATTACATTCCATTCGCTCGAAGATAGAATTTGTAAAACGGTATTTAAAAAGGCCAGTAGCATGCCGGATCTTCCGCCTGGACTTCCAGTTATCCCGGATGAATTCAAGCCAACTATGAAAATAATTACGAGAAAACCGATTTTACCTTCAGAAGAAGAATTGGAAGGGAATAATCGTTCCCGGTCGGCTAAGCTAAGAATCGCCGAAAAGCAATGATTACAGAAAAAAATCAGTGAGGGGGAACATGAATGAGTTCCATAGCCAAAAAAGTACAAGAACAGCAATATGAAGACCAACAGCAGCAACAGACACAGCAAACAGTGGTCATCCGTAAAGCGAAGATATCCATTGGTGAAGTTTTCTTACTATGTGCCCTTGCTATCATGGTCACCTTCATGGGAGTGAAAATAGTCTCTAATCAAGCGGCCATCTATGAAACGAATAAAGAGATCCAGCTAGTGGAAACATCGATTGAAGAACAGGGTAAAGTGAATGATGATTTAAAAGTGCAGGTTGCTGAACTTAGTACATACGAGAGAATTTGGAAAAAAGCTGCAGCGCTAGGGTTCAAGTTAAATGAGAATAATGTGAAGGGTGTGCAGTGATAATGCAGAAACAAAAAAATATGAAGCATGGGGCAGCCGGATTATTCTTCTTATTCGGCCTGCTCTTTTTTGTTTTAGTCTGCCGCTTTTTGTATATTCAGGTGACGGGTACAGCTGGCGGGGAGGTACTGGCTTCGAAAATCGACAAGAAATATGAAAAAAAACAGGTCATAGAAGCAAAAAGGGGAAGCATACTCGATACAAAAGGTGAAGTCATCGCCGAAGATACTTCCTCCTATATCTTAAGGGCAGTACTTAGTGAAAAGGAGCCAGAGCATGTCAAGGATCCGGAGAAGACCGCGAATGAGCTTGCTAAATATATCGACATGGATGAACAGGACATCTATGAAAGACTTACGAAAAAAGGGGCATACCAAGTGGAGTTTGGCAGTGCCGGCAAGGATTTGACTCAGGTCGTCAAGCAGAAAATAGAAAAATTGGAACTGCCGGGAATTACATTCGGAAGGACCAATAAACGTTTTTATCCGAATGGGATTTTCGCCTCCCATCTGATTGGCTATGTAGAAAAGGATGAAAAAACGGAAGAAATGGCTGGTAAGTTCGGCATCGAAAGGTACCTCAATAAAGAATTGCAGGAAACGGATGGGAAGCTGACATATGACAGTGACTCATGGGGTTTCCTCTTACCGGATAAGAAGGAAAAGGTCGTTGCTCCTGATAATGGCAATGATGTCATGCTTACGATCGACAAGAAAATACAAACATTCTTGGAAGACTCGATGAGCAAGGTGCAGGAAAAATACGATCCCGAACAAATCATAGCGATTGTCTCCAATCCCAAAACGGGGGAAATTGTGGCGATGGGGCAAAGGCCCACCTTCCATCCGACAACGAAAGTCGGCCTAACGGATACATGGCGTAACCTGGCAATTGAAGAAACCTTCGAACCGGGTTCAACCATGAAAACCTTCACCCTTGCCGCGGCTGTTGAGGAAGGGGTCTTTAATCCGAATGAAAGCTTTGTTGCAGGAACCTACAAAGCCGGATCGGGTAAAATCGGGGACCATAGCGGAATCGAAAGAGGAAAGAGCATGACCTTTCTGGAAGGGGTTCAACGTTCCTCGAACGTCGCTTTTGCCACACTTGCAATGGATAAAATAGGAGCCGATACGTTCCGAGAGTATTTGACTAAGTTCGGATTTGATAAAAAAACGGGAATTGACCTGCCAAACGAGATAACCGGAAAAATTCAATACAAGTATAAGCTTGAAAAAGTGACTACCTCCTTTGGACAGGGTTCGACCGTTACACCGATTCAACAAATCCAAGCTGCATCCGCAATAGCCAATGACGGAAAAATGATGCGGCCGTACGTGATAAAAAGCATTTCCGATCAGGATACCGGAAAAATTTTGAAAACGACTAAGCCGAAAGTGACAGGGCAACCGATTTCGGCAGAAACTGCAAAACAAGTACGTGATTATTTGGAAACGGTAATTTCTGCGAAAAAAGGAACAGGGAAAAAATATGCCATTGATGGATATCAAGTAGCGGGGAAAACCGGTACTGCACAAATTGCGGGTCCGACAGGTAGATATTTAGAAGGGAAAAATAACTATGTGTTCTCCTTTTTAGGAATGGCTCCAAAAGATGATCCGCAGTTGGTCATGTATGTGGCGGTCAAGCAGCCCAAGTTAGGTGTATCTTATGTTGGGGCTGATCCATTGTCAGAGATATTTAATCCTGTCATGCAAAATAGCCTGCAATATCTAAACATAAAACCTTCTGAAGTTAAAAAACAAAAAGCAAATAAAATCAAAGACTATACGAATCAAACCGAGAGTTCAGCTGTTACAGAACTGAAGGAACTTGGTTATGATATAAGTACGATCGGAAGTGGACGTAAAGTGCTCGACCAATCCCCGAAAGCGGGGAGTGTACTCTTACAGGGTGAAAAGATAATCCTCAGGACGGACGGCGAAATGAAAGTTCCTGACATGAAGGGATGGTCCTTGCGCGATGTCATGAAATTGGCTAAGGTTGCAAAACTGGATCTGAAAACCGAAGGTACGGGATACGTGAGTAAACAGAGTCTTGAGGCCGGGAAAAAGGTTAATGAAGGGGAAACCTTCAATATTGAATTATCCCAGCCAGATGGGGCTGGTGAAGATATACCGACAAAAGAGAAAACAGAGTGAAGACAAAGAGGGGATCCAATTGTGGTATTATCCCCTTCAGGTAGACAGAGAAAAAAGAGAACATGATAAAATGTTCTTAACTGTCAATCTGGAGGGGATTTTTGTATGGCAAAAAAGGGGCAAACGTTTCAAGCGTATACAGAAGGATTAAAGAGAGAAGTGGTTCGTCTGAAAGTGGAGGAAGGTTGGTCATATCGCCAGATTCGTGAGCGTTTTGGTATTAAAAGTGATGCACAGATAGCGAGTTGGGTGAAGAAAGTGCAGAATAACGAGTCTTTTGAAGATCAACGTGGTGTATGGAACCGTAAGAATTTTTCTAGTGTCGAAGAGGAAAATGCCTATCTAAAAGCGCAGGTGGATTATTTAAAAAAGCGCAATCCAAATCTACATGGGAAGGAATGGTCCTGAAAGCCGAAAGGTTTCAAATAATCGATGGTTTGAGGAAAACGTACCCACTTTCGTGGCTATTAAAAATCGCTGAAGTATCAAAGGCTGGATACTACAAATGGCGGAAGACACATTCTGCTCGTTCTTTGCGACTTGAGAAAAATTTATGGATAAAAGAACATATTTTAGCCATCCATAAGCTACACCCCTACTACGGATATAAACGGATGACTGGAGCTTTGTCCAGAGAAGGAATCGTTGTAAACCACAAGCGTGTTCGTCGATTAATGAGAGAGTTGGGGGTCCAATCTGTCATTCGGAAGAAACGCCCTTTCTACGGTCGAAGAGGGTCAGTTGTATTTCATAATGTCTTAAATCGTGAATTCTACGCAGAGATGAGGTTTCATAAGTTAGTAACAGATATAACCTATGTACGGATTGGAAACACGTTTGCCTACCTTTCCGCCGTTTTAGATTTGTATAATAATGAAATTGTTGCATGGGAAGTTTCTACACGAAATGATCTTGAATTGGTTCATAATACGCTAAACCAGCTAAGGGACAAGCCGTTTAGCAAGGGGGCTCTCCTGCACTCAGATCAAGGATTCCAATATACGACGAAATCATATGAAAATCAGGTGAAGGAACTCGGCATTCGAGGAAGCCACTCTCGTCGTGGCAATTGTCACGACAACGCGTGTATAGAAAGCTTCTTCTCACATTTAAAAACAGAAAAGTTATATTTAACATGTCCAAAAACAGCAGAGCAAGCTTATCTAGCTATTCAAGAGTATATAGAGTTTTACAATACGGCTCGCTTTCAGGAGAAATTCAACGGCCTTTCTCCAATTGAATATCGAGAAAAGGCCGTAGCTTAAAAAATACTCTTTTTTTATTGTCTACTTGACAGGGTTATGTGCATTGGATCCCCTCTTTATTTCTTTCGAATTTTCTAGTCTAGCATCGAGTAGACAAGCATATATTGAAGCATGTATGAAATGGAGGTGCCTGTTTTTGCGTGTTTCGAATGTTACTGTCCGAAAACGGCTGGCAATCGCATTGGCGATCGGTATCGTTGTTTTTTTTATCATTGATATCCGATTGGGAATTGTACAGTTTTATCTAGGGGATAAGTTGACGGGGCTGGCTAAAGATTCCTGGAGCAGGAATATTCCTTTTGAAGCCAAACGAGGAGAAATCCTTGATCGGAATGGTGTCGAGCTGGCAACGAATATATCTGCGCCAACAGTGTATGTCATCCCAAGACAGATTGAGAATCCTGGGGAGACGGCGGAACAGCTTGCTTCAATATTGGATATGACAAAGGAAAAGGCTTATCAATGGTTAACGAAACAGGCGATGAGCGTCAGAATTCCGGAAGGCAGAAAGATATCTCACGAAAAGGCGAAGGAAATTAAGGCATTAGGGATAAAGGGTGTATATATCGCTGAAGATTCAAAGCGCCATTACCCATTTGGTGAATACCTTTCACATGTTCTTGGCTTTACAGGCTCTGACAATCAAGGGTTGATGGGTATTGAATTGTCTTATGATAAGGAACTAAGCGGGGAAAAAGGGTTCGTTAAATTTTACTCCGATGCAAAAGGGAAAAGGCTTGAGAATATGGCCGATGACTATAAGCCCCCTGTTGATGGTGATAACTTGAAGCTGACCATCGATAGCAAAATCCAAACAATTGTGGAGAGGGAGCTCGATAATGCGGAGGCGACATATGATCCCGATGGTATAATTGCCATTGCAATGGACCCGAACACAGGGGAAATATTGGCAATGTCCAGCAGGCCAACCTTCGACCCTGCCAATTTTCAAAATGTCCCCTCAGAAGTGTATAATCGTAATTTACCAGTTTGGAGTATATATGAACCAGGATCGACTTTTAAGATCATCACGCTTGCTGCGGCGCTTGAGGAAGGGAAGGTCGACTTACAAAAGGAACATTTTTATGATTCCGGACATGTGGAAGTGTCAGGATCAACGCTGCATTGCTGGAAAAGCGGAGGACATGGGGATCAAACTTTTCTTGAAGTGGTGGAGAACTCATGTAACCCGGGTTTTGTAGAATTAGGGAACCGGCTTGGTAAAGACAAGCTGTTTAAATATATAAATGATTTCGGTTTTGGGCAAAAGACGGGAATTGATTTAACCGGAGAAGGAAAAGGAATCATGTTCAACATGGATCGAGTGGGTCCGGTAGAGCAGGCAACTACTGCGTTTGGACAAGGTGTAGCCGTAACGCCCATTCAGCAGGTGACAGCGGTATCGGCGGCCGTGAATGGCGGGACTTTGTATACACCATATATCGCGAAGGAACTCGTGAATCCAAAAAATGGGGAAGTGCTAATGCGAAAGACCCCTCAGGCGAAGAAAAAGGTGATTTCAGAAGCAACCTCGAAGAAAGTCCGGGAAGCGCTTGAATCCGTTGTCGCCCAAGGAAGCGGTAAAGGAGCATTCGTGGAGTCGTACCGCGTCGGCGGGAAAACGGGTACAGCCCAAAAAGCTGAAAATGGCAGATACCTTGAAAATAATTATATTCTCTCATTCATTGGTGTCGCTCCAGCGGATGATCCGCAAATCGTCGTGTATATAGCTGTGGATAATCCGAAAGGAACGGTACAATTCGGCGGGGTCGTTGCCGCACCGATCGTTGGGAATATCATGGAGGATTCACTTAGGGCCATGGGCGTCAAGCCAAGGAAGAACCAGATTGAGAAGGAAACGGTCTGGACGGATCCCGTCATGGTCGAGGTACCCGACGTCGTGGGTCTCAGCAAAAAAGAGTTGCAAACCCAGCTCATCGACCTTAAGCTTGATATTGCCGGAAATGGGGATAAAGTCATAAATCAAGCCCCAGATCCAGGTGTTAAAGTAAAACAAGGCTCTACAATAAGAATTTATCTTGGCGAAAATACAGAATAAGTATAATATAATATATGAATAGTTAAAGCGGCTGAAGAATCATCAGCCGCTTTGTTTACGGAGTCGGGATAACCCCGTATAATTGAAATTGGTTTCTCGACAAGCCAAGGCTAATCACATATAATGAATCCTCAAATTAAGTTGAGAGGGATGGAAAAATGAAGCTTCACAAATTACTATCTTATTTACACTCCTTATTTACGTATGAAGGAGAAAATCCTGAAATCACCTCCATTGAAAATGATAACCGAAAAGTCATAGACGGAAGTTTATTTGTTTGTATAAAAGGTTATACAGTCGATGGTCATGATTTTGCCGAACTTGCTGTAGAGCATGGAGCTGCAGCAGTCATTGCCGAAAGGCCGCTTGACCTCGATGTTCCCGTGATCGTAGTCAGGGATTCGAGCAGGGCGATGGCAGTTCTTGCCGATGCATTTTATGGCCATCCGACTCAAAAGATGCGCTTGATCGGAATTACAGGAACGAATGGAAAGACGACGACCAGTCACTTATTGGAAAAGATTTTCGAGGATCGACATGAAAAAACAGGCTTGATTGGCACGATGTATACAAAAATTGCCGATACGGTATATGAAACCAAGAATACGACGCCAGATAGCGTTACATTGCAGAAGGCTTTTCATGAAATGGCCGAAGCATCCGTTTCCACGGCCATTATGGAAGTTTCATCGCATGCACTTGAGCTTGGGCGCGTCCATGGCTGTGATTATGATATTGCCGTCTTTACGAATCTCACACAGGATCATTTGGATTTTCATAAAACCATGGACAGATACAGGCAGGCAAAGTCCTTATTTTTCTCACAGCTTGGCAATGCTTACATAGAAAATCGCCCTAAATATGCTGTGCTTAATGCTGATGATGAGGCAACAGCCGATTTCATTAAAGCGACTGCTGCTACAGTCGTTACATACGGCATAGACAATGAAGCGGATCTCAGGGCCAAGGATATAAAAATTGATGCAAATGGCACATCGTTCACCTTGACAGCAGGTAAAGAAGAGCGATACATTCAGCTGAAGCTAATTGGTAAATTCAGTGTTTATAATGTACTCTCTGCCATCTCTGCTGCTTTGTGCGCCGGTAACGATCTGGATGAGACCATTAGATCCATCGAGGATATAAAAGGTGTTGCAGGCCGTTTTGAGCTCATTTCAGCGAATCAGGACTTCCCGGTCATTGTTGACTATGCCCATACTCCGGACAGTTTGGAAAATGTTCTAAAGACTGTTGGTGAGTTTGCTAGAAAGAAAATTTACGTGATAGTGGGCTGCGGCGGGGACCGAGACAAGACAAAGCGTCCAATCATGGCGCAAATTGCATGCAGCTTGGCGACTGACCCGATCTTCACTTCGGATAATCCACGCAGTGAAGATGCTGCCCAGATCCTCCGCGATATGGAAGCTGGTGTAGCAGGCAAAGAATATACGGTTATTGAAGACCGCAGGCAGGCGATAGCTTACGCAGTTTCCAAGGCGGAAGAGGGCGACGTTATATTAATTGCTGGAAAGGGCCATGAAACCTATCAATTGGTCGGTGACGAAGTGCTTCACTTCGATGACCGTGAGGAAGCGGAAAAGGCGATTCAAAGTCGTTTGGGTTCAGTTTGAACCAAGGCTGAAATTGCCCTGCAACAAATAGGAAAAGACATCAAGCAGAATTTTATATTTGAATTGTGTTAGGAATGAGGGAATAAGGAATGTTGGAACAAGTGATTTTTTATACGATTTTGGTGGCGTTTTTAGTAACCGTTCTTCTTTCGCCGATTTTCATCCCGTTTTTAAGAAGATTGAAATTCGGGCAAAGTATTAGGGAAGAAGGCCCGCAATCGCATTTGAAGAAAACGGGAACACCCACCATGGGCGGTTTGGTCATATTATTATCTGTTACCATCGCTACACTGGTCATGACTTTGAAATTTTCGGCACCTTCAACCGAAACGTATTTATTATTATTCGTTACTTTAGGTTTTGGTTTATTAGGTTTCCTTGATGACTTCATCAAAGTGGTCATGAAGCGTAACCTGGGACTGACTTCCAAGCAAAAACTGCTTGGACAAATTGTGATTTCGGTCATCTTTTACTTCGTCTTCAAGCAGACAGACCGTTTTAATCCTGAATTGACGATTCCAGGCACTGACTTTGCTTTTGATTTTGGCTGGTTTTATCTGTTCATCGTTATATTCTGGCTGGTAGGCTTTTCAAATGCCGTCAATTTGACGGATGGGCTTGATGGACTTGTCTCAGGGACATCAGCCATTGCCTTTGGTGCTTTTGCCATCTTAGCCTGGAGTCAGTCACAATATGATGTCGCCATTTTTTCGGTGGCGGTTGTCGGTGCAGTACTCGGATTTTTGGTATTCAATGCACACCCGGCAAAGGTTTTCATGGGGGATACGGGTTCCTTGGCCCTTGGGGGAGCGATCGCAACCATCGCCTTGTTAACGAAGCTTGAAATCCTCCTGGTCATCATTGGCGGAGTCTTCGTCATTGAAACGCTCTCGGTCATCCTTCAGGTAGGATCTTTTAAAACGACTGGTAAACGTATTTTTAAAATGAGTCCGCTTCACCACCATTATGAGCTTTCCGGCTGGTCGGAATGGCGTGTCGTCGTCACTTTCTGGACAGTGGGGCTGCTGTGTGCGGTACTCGGAATCTATTTAGAGGTGTGGATATAATTGAAAGAGACTGCAAAGTATTCAGAGAAAAAGATATTAGTATTGGGTTTGGCAAAAAGCGGAGTGATGGCAGCTTCGCTTCTACATAAATTAGGTGCTTTCGTGACGGTTAATGACATGAAGCCATTATCGGAAAATCCTGAGGCTCAAGGACTTCTTGAACAGGGAATCAAAGTCATCTGCGGCAGTCATCCAATCGAGCTTCTGGATGAGGGGTTCGAGCTGATCGTGAAAAATCCGGGAATTCCCTATCGGAACCCTATAGTAAAAGGGGCATTGGAAAAAGGGATTCCTGTTATCACGGAAGTTGAACTGGCCTACCAGATAAGTGAAGCACCTTTCATAGGAATCACTGGTACAAATGGGAAAACGACCACGACAACATTGATATACGAAATGTTGAAGTCCGGTGAAAAATCCCCGCTGATTGCCGGTAATATCGGGACAGTGGCATCTGGTGTTGCTGAACATGCAAAACCAGATGACTCGATCGTCATTGAATTATCATCGTTTCAGTTAATGGGAATAGACGAATTTCGTCCTGAAATCTCAATCGTGACAAATCTGTATGATGCACATTTGGATTATCACAGTTCCAAACAGGAATATGTCGAAGCAAAAGCTGCCATCACGAAAAATCAAATAGCATCAGATTTCATGATTTATAATGCAGATCAAGATCTTGTTTTATCCATGGCGAAAGAGACCAAGGCTGAACTTGTTCCTTTTTCAGCTGAAGTGAAACATGAGAATGGAGCCTATGTGGAAGATGGTGCCGCCTGTTTCCGAGGGGAAAAAATCATTGAAGTTTCAGAGATAGCCCTTCCCGGGAAGCATAATTTGGAAAATGTGCTCGCCGCCATCTCAGCGGCCAAGCTGAAGGGTGTAACTAATGAAGCCATTCAGACTGTACTGAAAACATTTTATGGTGTGGAGCACCGTCTGCAGTTCGTGGCAACGATCGATAACCGTAAATTTTATAATGATTCGAAAGCTACGAACATTCTTGCAGCATCCAAAGCGTTAACATCCTTTACGGAACCTGTCATTTTATTGGCAGGCGGTCTGGATCGCGGAAATGAATTTGATGAGTTGAAACCGGCGATGAAAAATGTCAAAGCCGTGATAACTTTTGGTGAAACGGCGGAAAAAATTGAACGGGTAGCCAAAGAAATAGGAATAGCGAATATAAAACGTGTCGATAATGTAGAAAAGGCCGTGCCGGCTGCATTTGAATTATCAAATGAAGGCGACTGTATTCTTCTCTCCCCGGCTTGTGCAAGCTGGGATCAATATAAAACTTTTGAGCAAAGAGGAGACATGTTTATGGAGGCCGTGCATAAACTTAAGTAAGAGCTTTCGCAGAGAGAAGTGAACCTGCTTCTACGTTGACACCATGAAAAAAAGCGATAATGAGCCGTTATCGCTTTTTTTTTGACTAAAGTGCTGACAAGCAATCAGCACTGATGTTTATATTCGTAGGCTAAAAACTTCCTAGAGGTGGATGTCCGTGCCATTAAAAAAATCGAATCCTGATCTCATTCTCATTATCGTCACCTTAAGTCTTTTGACTGTTGGATTAATCATGGTTTACAGCGCGAGTGCCATTTGGGCAACATATAAATTTGATGATTCGTTTTATTTTGCTAAAAGGCAATTGCTTTTTGCCTGCGTCGGTGTCATAGCCATGTTTTTCATCATGAATGTGGATTACTGGACGTGGCGGACATGGGCCAAAATCCTTATCATCATTTGTTTCATTATGTTACTGGCTGTGCTTGTACCAGGTATAGGGATGGCGAGAAATGGTTCGAGGAGCTGGATTGGTGTGGGTGCTTTTTCGGTCCAACCCTCTGAGTTCATGAAGCTGGCGATGATCGCTTTTTTAGCTAAGTTTTTATCAGAACGGCAAAAGCTGATCACCTCCTTTAAAAAAGGGATGCTTCCATCCTTGGGTTTAGTGTTTTTGGCATTTGGTTTGATCATGTTACAGCCGGACCTTGGAACGGGAACGGTAATGGTTGGAACGTGCATTGTCATGATTTTTATTTCCGGGGCAAGAATCAGTCATTTTGTCGGCTTGGGGCTAATTGGGGTAGCAGGTTTTATTGGTCTGATTTTGTCAGCGCCTTACCGGATAAAAAGGATCACGTCTTTTCTGGATCCATGGGAAGACCCTTTGGGCAGTGGATTTCAAATGATTCAATCGTTTTATGCAATCGGGCCAGGGGGATTGTTCGGATTGGGACTCGGGCAAAGCCGCCAAAAGTTTTTCTATTTACCCGAACCGCAGACTGATTTCATTTTTGCCATACTTTCCGAGGAACTTGGCTTCATCGGGGGTTCTCTTGTCATTTTATTATTTGCGCTAATGCTTTGGCGGGGCATTCGGATCGCACTTGGTGCCCCTGATCTATACGGGAGCCTTGTAGCGGTGGGAATCATTGCAATGGTCGCCATTCAAGTGATGATCAATATAGGGGTGGTAACGGGACTTATGCCGGTTACGGGTATCACCTTGCCCCTCTTAAGTTATGGCGGTTCATCGCTGACGCTCATGTTGATGGCGATTGGGGTGCTCCTGAATATTAGCCGATATTCGAGGTTCTGAAATAAGTAAAAAATGTGGTTTGGCAAAAGGGAAGTCCTGTTGAACGCAGGGCTTCCCTTTTTTACGTTGAAAACCCTTCCAGGAAAAACATTTTTTTGGTGGGGCTTGCCGAAATTTAGAAATAAATGAAATGCCGCTTAAATATTACCATGTATGAATGTTGGGGAATCCACAATAAATATTGGCAATACGTCTTTGTTTAGACTATAGTATAAGAGGGTTAGGCCGTACTGGGGCTTGCTTCTATTCATTTTTCTGCTAAAAAGGCGTTATTAATCTTGTAATATAAGTGACCTCATGGAAGAGGAAATGAAAATTATAACTTGGAATTTTGGAACAACAAGGAGGTTTATCATGGATAATGTGATAAAGCAATTAACTGAAATGAAAATCGGCAAAGTTCTTGAACAGGAACCGCTTGCAAATCATACCACTATGAAAATTGGGGGGCCGGCTGATTTATTCATCATGCCGTCATCCATTGAAAATATAGAAAAAACGATGCAGGTCATCAAAGAAAATGGGATGCCGTGGAGGGTGATTGGCAGGGGCTCGAACCTGCTGGTCAGTGATGGCGGAATTGAAGGTGCCGTGCTTAAATTGGGTAGAGGACTTGATCATCTCGAGATAAATGGGACGGAGATCAAAGCAGGAGCTGGGGTATCACTTGTCAGCCTCTCCGTACAAATCAGTAAAAAAGGATATGCAGGATTGGAATTTGCCAGTGGGATTCCTGGTTCCGTCGGCGGAGCAGTCTATATGAACGCTGGTGCACATGGTTCCGATATGAGTGAAATCCTCAAGCAGGCACATGTTCTTTTTGAAGATGGAACTCTAGCTTGGCTTTCGAAAGAGGAAATGGAGTTTTCTTATCGAACTTCTCTGCTTCAGAAGAAAAGACCTGGTATCGTACTGGAAGCAATTTTTCAATTGACAGAGGGGGATAAAACCGAAATCGTTGAAAGAATGCAAAATAACAAGAATTATCGTAAAGATACCCAGCCGTATAATCTTCCATGTGCCGGGAGCATATTTAGGAATCCACTTCCACACCATGCTGGTAAATTGGTCGAGAATGCAGGCCTGAAGGGACATTCTATTGGCGGAGCTCAGATTTCACCGATGCACGGGAACTTCATCGTTAACACAGGTAATGGAAGTGCAGCGGATGTTCAAGCCTTGATACAGCATGTGAAGGATACTGTATATGATAAATTTGAAGTTGAAATGGAAACAGAAGTGGAGATCATTGGAAGAAAATAATGAGATTCATTATATCCAAATATTGTGATATAATGTGTTACCTTTAAAGTTTGTTAAGAACATAATATTGAGTTTTCTTGATTTCGCACTGTCAAGAACCATCCATTTTTTCAGGAAGAGGTGAAGGGGATGGAAAAGGGAAAAATCGTTTCCATTGAGGACCGCATCCCGAAATTAAAACAATTAAGAAAAAGCAAAGCAAACAGGCGACTTGTTCTTTTGCTGTCCCTTTTCTTCATTCTTGTTGCTTGTGTGCTATATTTCTTATCCCCGTTGAGCTATGTGAAATCCGTGCAGGTAGAGGGGAATCGGTATATTACTTCCAAACAGATCATTAAATTGAGTAAGGTGAAGAAGGATCGAAGCATCTGGAAGGTTGATACAGGGACAGCCGAAGCCAATATCAAAAAAAATCAAGAAATAAAAAGCGTTAAGGTGACACCGGTATTTCCTAATTCCATTAAAATTACAGTTTCGGAACATAACAGGATGGCATATTTGTCCAATAATGGGAAGTTTGCACCCATTTTGGAAAACGGGTCCGTTTTAGAGGAGTTAGCAACAGGAGAAATTCCAGTATTTGCCCCTGTTTTAATTGGTTTCAAAGAGGGTAAAGCATTAAAGTTGCTTTTAGAAGAGCTGGACAAGCTTCCTGTCGAGATCCAGAATGCCATTTCGGAAATTCATTACGCTCCTACAAAAACCGATGAATACCATATCGTCATGTTCATGAACGATGGGTTTGAAGTAAGTGCGACAAGCCGGACTTTATACGAGAAAATGATTCACTATCCATCGATAGTCAGCCAGCTGGATCCAAATGTAAAGGGAGTCATCGATCTGGAAGTTGGTTCTTATTTTAAAGCATATGAAGACGCTGAACAAAAGGAAGACACCAATGAGGAAAATTAATGGCAAACGGGTGGTTTTACCCCTGGTTTGTGTGGTTCTCGGATTCATGATTGCCTTCTCTTACAATCTGACCAAAGAAGGTGAAGGTGCAGGGAAGGACAAAGCCTGGGATCAGGAATATGAGCTCAGGCAGCAGCTGATCGAACAAGAGAAGCAGAACCGCGAACTTCAGAAGGAACTCCTCCAGAAGCAAGAAAATGTATCCCAAATAGAAAAAGACCTAGCGCAGGAAAAGCAGCTTTTTTTCAATTTGGCAAAGGAAACGGAAAAATACCGAATGTTTCTCGGAAAAGTGAAAGTGAAAGGCTCAGGCCTTCAGGTGACGCTTGAAGATGGTATATATATGGAATCAGAAGCCAATGTTAATAATTACCTCGTCCATGAACAGCATGTCTTCAAGGTCGTCAATGAACTATACATATCAGGTGCAGAGGCAGTTGCGATTAACGGTCAAAGGTTAAATCATGATTCATACATAATCTGTAATGGGCCTGTGATTACAATCGATGGCCACCAGCATCCTGCTCCCTTCATCATATCTGCGATAGGGGACCCGGAAGTCCTGGGTGCTTCACTGGATTTACCGGGTGGCATCAAGGAACAGCTGGTTAATGAGAATATTATCTTTACAGTGGAAAAACAAAAGAATATCATTTTTGATCCAATTATTGGAGGGTGATCGTGACCGCCGGATTCGATGAAAGATTGGTGAGAAACTGGAAATGAAAAAAAAGCTTTCTTTTAGTTTGGTTACGTTGATTGCTGGCTTCATGCTCGCTATTCAATTCAATTTGGTGAATCAGCCTGTCGTATCCGATACAAGGGATATGTGGGAACTGAAAAATGATTTATTGAAAGAACAGCAGACCCAGGCGGAATTAATAGAGGGTATCAGTAAGCTTGAGGGAAAAATAGCATCTTATGAAACAAAGAAAAATGAGAGTAAGGAAGAAGTCTTGCGTGATACCCTGATCGAATTGAAGACTGACGCAGGTTTGACCGAAATAAGAGGTAATGGGGTAGTCATATCTATACAGCCTATCAAGGCCGATATCCTTCTCGGTGAGAAGGTCGAGTATATTTCACCAGTATTGATCATTCGGCTCATTAATGAAATGTATAGGTATGGCGCTGACGAAATTTCCATTTCAGGACAAAGGTATATATCAACATCGGTTATTCGTGATATTAATGGGCAGCCGAAAATGGACGGATATCCTCTGGTTCATTACCCGGTCGAAGTGCAGGCAATAACCGTTAATCCAAAGAAACTGAAGCAGCGCATTGAAGGTTCCGAACTTATGGATGATTTCTTTATAGACAATTTTGAAGTGCAGATTAAGGTGCCTTCCGGCGAGTTGACATTGCCGGCTTATCAAAATGCTATTAACGTGGAACATATGGAACCCATTATGGATGGGGGGGAATCGTGATGTGGCTTTCAGTTTTTGGTCTGTTGATTGGAATCACCCTTGGTTTTTTGGTGGATTTTGATATTCCCCATGAATATTCAAATTATCTCTCCATTGCCGTGCTTGCTGCTTTTGATACCTTATTTGGGGGAATACGGGCTCATTTGCAAAATCTTTATGATGAAGTTGTATTTGTAACAGGATTCTTCTTTAATATTATTTTAGCCGCAGGTTTGGCTTTTCTAGGTGTACATCTTGGTGTAGACTTATATTTAGCCGCAATCTTTGTATTCGGTGTCAGGCTCTTTCAAAATATTGCCCTGATTAGAAGGATCCTGATTGAAAAATGGTCCATTTCCCGGAAAAAGCAGAAAAAAAATCTATAATTTTAAAGGGAATTAAGTTATAAATGACGAATAGTTTATGGCAGTATCTAGTTTTTTTAGTAAATCAGTCTCGTAGAGAAGCGAACAATATACACCATAAAGTACGAGTTTTGTTCGGGAAATACAAAATGAAACGCTTATCTATGTAATTCGTCAGTTGTTGTAAACAGTTCTGTTATTCTATAATGTATAAGTCTTCGATATAAAGATGTTATTCTACTAATACATGTATAAAACTGAAGGAGGTGCCATGGAATGAACAGCAACGAAATATACGTAAGTCTTGACATCGGTACATCCAGTGTAAAAGTTATCATTGGGGAAATGGTCAATGACACATTAAATATAATCGGTGTAGGAAATGTTAAATCAGAAGGGCTCAAAAAGGGTTCGATCGTCGGTATAGATGAAACCGTCCAATCCATTCAAAAGGCTATAGAGCAAGCAGAACGGATGATAGGGATGGAGATAACAAAAGTAATCGTCGGCATAAGCGGAAATCATGTGACGCTTCAGCCGTGTCATGGGGTAGTAGCGGTATCCAGTGACAATAAAGAGATTACCGAGCATGACGTTTTCCGTGTCAGGGAAGCAGCGGAGTTAATAACGATACCATCCGACAGGGAAATCATCGACGTGGTGCCGATTCACTACAAAGTTGATGAACTTGATGAAATCAGTGATCCACGGGGCATGATAGGTGTCCGGTTGGAAATGAGAGGGATTTTAATCACAGGTCTTCGGACAATTTTACATAATACGCTGCGCTGTGTGGAAAGGGCAGGATTGGAAATAACCGATATCGCCCTTCAGCCCTTAGCCGCAGGTTCCCTTGTTTTATCCAAGGATGAAAAAGAACTTGGTGTGGCACTTGTCGATATTGGCGGGGGTTCCACGACCCTGGCAATTTTCGAACAAGGCTATTTACAATATACGTCTGTGATACCTATAGGCGGGGAAACACTTACGAAAGACCTTTCCATCGTTCTAAGGACGACTATGGAAGAAGCTGAGAAAATAAAAGTGAAGCATGGACATGCCTTTTATGATGACGCGTCTGAAGATGAAGTATTCCAAATACCGATCATCGGCAGCGATCAGCAACAGACCTGCAACCAGTTAATGCTTTCGGATATCATTGAAGCGCGGGTGACCGAAATATTCGAGTTGATTCAAGATGATTTGAAGAGACTTGGCTTCCAGGATATACCGGGTGGTTTCGTGTTGACCGGGGGCGTCGTCAAGATGCCGGGTGTCCTGGAGCTAGCTCAATATGTGTTCCAAAACCGAGTAAGGACAGCTGAACCCAATTACATCGGTGTTAGGGAACCCCAATACACCACGGCTGTTGGTTTGATTAAACACGCATGCAAGAAAGAGAGAATGCAAAAAAACACCGCTAATAAAACTCCTGTAGCAGCTGGACAAGCTCAAGAAGATAACGACCAGCGCAGCCAGAAGGTTTCTCAGAAAAATAAAGAGAACACGGCTAAAAAACAAGGTGAAAAAGGTGAATCTAAATTCAAAAAAATCCTGGGTTACTTTTTTGAATAACAATCATTAAGAATCGGGAATTTCGTCAAAATAGGAGGATTGTCATGTTGGAGTTTGATTCTAATCTAGAACAATTAGCAACGATAAAAGTAATAGGTGTTGGCGGCGGCGGAAACAATGCGGTAAACAGAATGATCGAGCATGGTGTACAGGGTGTTGAGTTTATTTCAGTCAATACTGACGCACAGGCTCTTAATCTATCAAAAGCAGAAATCAAAATGCAAATCGGTGGGAAGCTTACACGCGGTTTGGGTGCAGGTGCCAATCCAGAGGTAGGAAAAAAGGCTGCTGAAGAAAGCAAAGAGCAGATTGAAGAAGCGCTTAAAGGTGCCGATATGGTATTCGTAACGGCTGGAATGGGCGGCGGTACGGGAACGGGGGCAGCTCCTGTCATAGCGGGCATTGCTAAAGATCTAGGGGCCCTTACAGTGGGTGTAGTTACACGTCCATTTACTTTCGAAGGCCGAAAACGTGCAACACAGGCACAAGGCGGCATTTCATCCATGAAGGAATCGGTTGACACACTGATCGTCATTCCGAACGACCGCCTCCTTGAAATCGTCGATAAAAGCACGCCAATGCTTGAAGCATTCCGTGAAGCGGATAATGTACTTCGCCAAGGTGTACAAGGGATTTCAGATTTAATTGCTGTTCCAGGTCTTATTAACTTGGACTTTGCCGATGTTAAGACGATCATGTCCAACAAAGGTTCAGCTCTTATGGGAATCGGGATTTCCTCCGGGGAAAACCGTGCGGCGGAAGCGGCGAAAAAAGCCATTTCCAGTCCGTTGCTTGAAACATCGATTGATGGCGCCCAAGGCGTACTGATGAATATTACCGGTGGTACGAACCTAAGTCTTTTTGAAGTCCAGGAAGCGGCCGATATCGTGGCTACAGCATCCGATCAAGACGTCAACATGATTTTTGGTTCTGTTATCAATGAAAACCTTAAAGACGAAATCGTCGTTACGGTAATTGCTACAGGATTTAACGAGGTTGAAGCTTCAATTCGGCCTACTGGACGTCCAACACTCGGACAGCAGCAGCAATCAAGACCTCAGACACAACAAACGCCACAGTCTAACGTGAAGCGTGAAGTGAAGAGGGAAGAAGTCAATGAACAGCCTGCACGTAATGCCAATCAAGGTGATGAGGCTTTGGATATTCCAACATTCCTCCGTAACCGTAACAGACGCCGTTAATACCGACGTTATATGCCGTTCCCATTTGGGGACGGTTTTTTGTCGTTAATAAAATGCATTCCTAGACGGAATTGTGCTGGATGTTGCCTGGGCAGAAGGGAGCTTCCGTCTTTTGTTCACTTCCATTCATTAATGTAAAAAGATGAGAGAGAAATTATTAAACTTTTATAACATAAATCGACAGCAGTAAAAGGGAGCAGGATAGTCTCTAAGACAGTATTGAAAATATCAATAGCTGATTTTCTACAAAAAGGGTAAAAATGACTGAAAAACTCTTAAGTTTTCAGTACAAAAAGTGACACACTTTCTTAGGGCAGGTACGCTATACTTTTTGCTAGTGGAAGGTTAGTTCATATAAGGAGGGGAGGGTGTTTGACTTTATATTTAGATGTGATCTGGTTATTGAATTGGTTATTTGACTGCCTCCTTTTATATTGGACCGCAATCATTCTCAAACGAAGGGTAGCTCTTTGGCGGGTATGCATCGGCGGATTGATTGGTTCCTTCATTATCGTATTGGCATTCACTCCTTTTTATGCAATTGCCGACCGGGTATACATGAAGATTTTAGTATCCATGGTCATGGTGCTGGCAACCTTTGGGTTTAATAGGTTAAAACTATTCGTGAAATCGGTGGCCACTTTATATTTTGTGACATTTTTATCGGGAGGAATCCTTCTGGGACTTCACTACCTATTTGAATTCCAAATCGTGTCCAAGGACCCTGGTCAATATGCCGGAATCAATCGTTTTGGCGACCCTGTCAGCTGGATATTCGTCATGATCGGGTTCCCGCTCGCATGGCAATTTTCCAAGCGAACACTAGAAGGGATGGAAATGACCAAGCTCACACATGAACAAATGGTTTCGGTCTCGGTTAAAATTTCTGACTTTGAAGGAACGTTTCATGGATTGGTGGATAGCGGCAATCAACTATATGACCCGATTACACGTTCCCCAGTAATGATCATTTCTCTTTCAGGCGCGGAAACAGGAATTCCGAATGATATGCTAGAGCTCTTTAAAAACCCCGATACCCTGATTAGTCAGGAAGTGCAGCCCGAATATTCATGGACAGGAAGAATGCGTGTCATCCCTTATAAAGTCGTAGGGCATGAACATCAGCTGTTAACCGCAATCAAACCGGATTATATTAAAATCGTTCAAGGAGAAAAAGAATTTCATGTCAAGCAGGGTCTCATTTCGTTTACCTTTCAACAACTCTCTCCCAACAATAGCTATCAATCTATCGTTCACCCGAAGATGTTAACCGGCATACCGGTGCAAACTGCCTCCTGAACCACCGATTCACTCTTAAATTTGACCCATAATCCGTTTATTAGAAGGGAGAATTATTTTGAAGAAATTCATTCTTCGGCTTACTTACTTTTGGTACAAACTATTGTTCAAGCTCGGATTGAAAACGGACGAAATATTTTATATAGGAGGGAGTGAGGCACTGCCGCCGCCCCTTTCAAAGGAAGAAGAGGCAATACTGATCAATAAATTACCAAATGGCGATGAAGCTGCACGCTCGATCTTGATTGAACGTAATTTAAGGCTGGTTGTTTATATTGCCAGGAAATTCGAAAATACAGGCATCAACATTGAAGATTTAATCAGCATAGGCACCATAGGTTTGATCAAAGCTGTGAATACATTCAATCCTGAGAAGAAAATAAAACTGGCTACATATGCATCGAGATGCATCGAGAATGAAATATTGATGTATTTACGCAGAAATAACAAGATCCGCTCTGAAGTTTCTTTTGATGAACCTCTGAATATTGATTGGGATGGAAATGAACTTCTGTTATCCGATGTACTGGGAACGGATGATGACATTATCACGAAAGACCTTGAGGCAAACGTTGACCGTAAGTTGCTGACAAAAGCACTTACACAGTTATCGGAACGTGAAAAACAGATAATGGAACTCCGTTTTGGACTTGCAGGAGGAGAAGAAAAAACCCAAAAGGACGTTGCCGACATGCTGGGCATTTCCCAATCTTACATTTCGCGTTTGGAAAAACGGATTATTAAGAGGCTTCGTAAAGAATTTAATAAAATGGTGTAAAAAAATAAAGTGCTTGAATGTCAATCAAATCAATACTTCGGTAGCTATATTGAAAAATAATCGGGATTTTCTGTTCTAGCCATGTGCATATTTTTTCCTCCCGCGGAAATACTGTTTTTTGTACAGCGCTCCTGTGAGGAGGGAATAATTTTGTCTCGTAATAAGGTTGAAATCTGCGGTGTGGATACATCAAAATTACCGGTTTTAAAGAATGAAGAAATGAGAAAACTCTTTAAAGAACTGCAAGATGGCGATATTTCAGCAAGAGAGAAACTGGTAAACGGGAATCTTCGACTCGTTCTAAGCGTCATTCAACGCTTCAACAATCGGGGAGAGTATGTAGATGATCTATTTCAGGTAGGCTGTATAGGGTTGATGAAGTCGATAGATAACTTTGACCTAGGTCAAAATGTTAAGTTTTCAACGTATGCTGTACCGATGATTATTGGGGAAATCAGAAGATATCTTCGTGACAATAATCCGATTCGGGTATCCCGTTCTTTAAGAGACATCGCTTACAAAGCTTTGCAGGTAAAAGAAAAGCTCATAAGCCAGACCCTTCGTGAGCCGACAGCTGAAGAAATCGCCAAGGTGTTGGAAGTACCTCATGAAGAAATTGTTTTTGCACTAGATGCTATACAAGATCCAGTTTCACTTTTTGAACCGATTTATAATGATGGCGGGGATCCGATTTATGTACTCGACCAACTGAGTGATGAAAAAAATAAAGATAGTACCTGGATTGATGAAATAGCTATAAATGAAGGCATGAGACGGTTGAATGACCGGGAAAAAATGATCCTTCGCAAACGGTTTTTCCAAGGGAAGACGCAAATGGAGGTAGCCGAGGAAATCGGCATTTCACAAGCACAGGTCTCCCGCTTGGAAAAAGCGGCAATCAAGCAAATGAATAAAAATATCCAACAGTAGAAGCTGAGCATGAGAAAAAGTTAGCTGAAGCGGGCAGGGCAAAAATGTCGATACCCGCTTCATAGCTACTTATCCATTGCGGCTTTTTTATTTTGTTGAAAATCCCTTCCGGAAGGGATCGTGAATCGGGGACGTTTATTTATCGTAATCTTCATCCTTGAGCGCATCTTGTCATATACATAGGAATAGGACCTTCATCTATGATGAATTTTTGAGGAGCTGAGTGATGTGACCAGGATTTCAGAATTTCAAATAAAGGATATCGTCAATATAGCGGATGGAAAGAAGTTGGGCAATATGTCAGACCTTGAAATAAATACGGCCACGGGGAAAATAGAGGCCATCGTCGTTTCAAATGGTACCCGATTAATGGGTTTTTTTGGAAGAGAACAAGACATTGTGATTCCATGGCGCAAAATAAAAAAAATCGGTGCGGATGTCATACTTGTTGAACATCAGACGGTATTTCAAGGAGAACTGAAAGATGAACGTTTTTAAAGGTGCATGGCGCAAATATATGATACACTAGACTAAAAATAAAGAGGTTTTTAGCATGAAAGAGCCATTTGTTTTAATAAAAGACCAATATATGCTCATTGACAGCTGGAGACAAAAAAATCTCCAGCTCGTAGCGGGCTTCACCACAAAAAATGGGGGAGTCAGTACAGGTGAATTTCAAACATTGAATACCGGTTTTCATGTCGGGGATAAACTTGGTGATGTCCAGGGAAACCGCAGGATTATAGCCGATAAGCTGATGTATCCGCTTAATGAATGGATAGGGGCCGAGCAGACACATGAAACGAATATCCATCAGGTTACCAGCCGCGATTGCGGGAGAGGTGCTGCGGATTATGATTCAGCCTTTAAAGCGACTGATGGATTCTATACGAAGGACCCAAACGTTCTATTGACCCTTTGCTATGCAGACTGCGTGCCCTTATACTTTCTTGCTCCGGCACATGGTATGATTGGGGTGGCACATGCTGGCTGGAAGGGCACGGTTAATGGGATTGCACGAAAAATGGTTGAGGCATGGCTGAATGAGGGTATAAAAGCAAGTGAGATATTTGCTGTTATTGGACCTTCGATTTGTTCGAAATGCTATGTAGTTGATGATTATGTCATGGATTTAGTGCAGAATTTGCTGGTAGATATTGACGAAAAGCCCTATAATTTAATCAGTGAAGGACAATATCAGTTAGACCTTAAGCAACTTAATGCATTGATTCTTCAAAAATCAGGAATTCCAAATAGTCAGATCGACGTTACATCATACTGTACAAGCTGTGATCATGAATTGTTTTTTTCACATCGCCGTGATAACGGGAAGACAGGCAGATTGATGAGTTTTATCGGTTGGAAGGAGGATTTAGAGTAACAGTGAAAGTAGTGGACAATTTAAAAAACATCGAAGAAAAAATAAATATAGCATGTGAAAATAGTGGTAGGGACCGTGAAGCGATAAAGTTGATCGCAGTGACGAAATATGTTTCGGTCGAGAGGGCGAATGAAGCATTGGAAGCGGGAATACTTGATTTGGGCGAAAACCGTGACGAAGGTCTATTGGCTAAATATGAAGTGCTGAAGGACAAGCCAAACTGGCATTATATTGGTTCCATGCAAACACGCAAAGTTAAGAATGTCATCGGTAAAATTTCATATATCCATTCATTGGATCGAATTTCTTTGGCAGAAGAAATTCAAAAACGCGCAAATGAGCCGATAAACTGTTTAGTGCAGGTGAATGTATCTGGTGAGGAATCAAAACATGGTCTGAATCCAGAGGCGACTATTGATTTCATCAAAGGGTTATCTGCTTTTGATAAGGTGAATGTTGCAGGATTGATGACGATGGCTCCATTGACCGATGATGAACGGATTTTGCGGGAATGTTTCCGGAAACTGAAAGGCATCCAGGTCGAAGTACAAGCTTTGGAGTTGAAGCATGCCCCCTGTACTGAATTGTCCATGGGTATGTCCAATGATTTCATGATTGCCATTGAGGAAGGCGCTACAATGATCCGGATTGGTACAGCACTTGTAGGCGAATAATTTTAAGGAGGTACGCTAAAGATGTCGTTCGTATCAAAATTTAAATCTTATTTCGCGCTGGATGATGAGTATGAGTACAGGGATGAAGTGGTGGAAGAAGAGGAGGCTGAACCAAAAGTCGTGAAGTCAGCTAAACAGCAGCAGTCCGCTTCTGCAGGGAATAATACCAATCAGAATATCGTAAGTTTGCAAAGCGTACAGAAATCTTCTAAAGTAGTATTATTGGAGCCGCGTGCTTATGCAGAAGCCCAGGAGGTAGCTGATCATTTGAAAAACAGGCGCGCAGTAGTCGTGAACCTTCAACGAATCCAGCATGACCAAGGAAAGCGAATCATCGATTTTCTAAGTGGGACTGTCTATGCAATCAGCGGGGATATCCAAAAAATCGGAACAGATATATTCTTATGTACCCCGGACAACGTCGATGTTTCCGGTAATATTACCGGCTTCGCCGCCGAAGAGGAGTACGAAGAAGCGAGGTGGTAATGGTTAATGGGTCTAGTGCTTCAGGGTTTATATTATTTAATTGAAATTTATTCAATGGCATTAATCGTTTACATATTGATGTCATGGTTCCCCAATGCAAGGGAGACATCAATCGGTCAATTTTTGGAAAAAATTTGCGAACCGTATTTAGAACCGTTCAGAAAGTTCATTCCGCCACTTGGCATGATTGATCTTTCACCTCTTGTGGCCTTACTGGTTCTTAATTTTGCCAGCGGTTATGGAATCTATTACTTACAGACATTAATTGGATGATCAACAATTAACCTGACATGCATATTACTACACAGTCGGAACATTTCCGCTGTGTAGTTGCAACGCAGAATGAGTTCAATCAATTCCTTATGATCGACCATTAATTTGATAACTAAGGAGCATTTATTCAATCATGAGTATTTATCAGCATTTCAGGCCGGAGGAAAAAGATTTTATCGACCAGGCTATGAATTGGATTGATCAGGTTAAACATTCCTACGCTCCGAAACTATCTGATTTTCTTGATCCGCGTCAGCAGGAAATCCTTACTTCCTTAATAGGGAATGATCCGGAAGCGAAACTGCAATTCAATGGCGGGAGCGATTTCGTAGAGCGAAAACGTGTGCTCATTTTCCCTGATTATTACTCTCCTGAACCATCTGATTTCAATATCTCCTTATACGATATCTCCTATCCAAAAAAATTTGTAACGCTTGAACATAGGCAAATACTTGGAACCTTGATGTCACTAGGGGTAAAACGTGAAAAATTTGGTGATATAATAGTGACGGAAGAGCATATTCAATTTATAGCTGCCGAAGAGATGGATTCATATCTCACTGGGAATCTGGAGAAAATAGGGAATGCTTCCGTTTCCATCAAACGGCTTCCAATCGAGAATATCGTCCAAGTTAAGGAAAAATGGGAAGAGCAAGTAACCACCGTCAGTTCTCTTAGGCTTGACAGTGTGCTATCGGCCGTCCTGAATTTGTCCCGTCAAAAAACCCAGTCCTTGATAACGTCAGGCAAAGTAAAGGTGAATTTCAAGCAAACGGAAAACGTCTCGGAAGAATGCCGTGAGGGTGACACACTTTCCATCAGAGGTTTTGGAAGATGTAAAATAACTTCAATCGATGGGAAAACCAAGAAGGATAAGTGGAGAATCTCGTTAGGCAGACAAAAATAATTCAAGAAAAAGCAGGAATCATAAATTTATTGTCGAATATAGAGTTTTAACATACTAGAGTAGAAACCGTTCTGGAGGTGCCGTAATGCCCTTAACCCCGATAGATATACATAACAAGGAATTTAACAAAGTATTTCGAGGGTATGATGAAGATGAAGTAAATGAATTTCTCGACCAGGTCATTAAAGATTATGAACTGATTTTGAGGGAGAAGAAGGAACTTGAAGATAAACTGAACGAGACTTTCGATCGTTTGGGACATTTTACGACAATTGAGGGTACACTTAACAAGTCGATTATTGTCGCTCAGGAAGCAGCCGAAGAATTAAGGCGCAATGCCCAAAAAGAAGCGAAACTGATCATAAAGGAAGCAGAGAAAAATGCTGACAGGATCGTAAATGAGTCACTTGTGAAAGCAAGGAAAATAGCGATGGATATTGAAGATTTGAAAAAGCAATCCAAAGTATTCCGGACACGTTTCAAAATGCTTGTCGGTGCACAGCTGGATTTGCTGGACAATGACGATTGGGATCATCTTCTGGATTATGAAGTGGATGCGACTGAAATAGAATTAAATGAGAGAGTGGAAGAGGAAATTTAAACGATTCCTTGACTTTGAACACTTTTTTCGCATATAATTTTTTAACAATACAATTCATTATGAAATTAGACGATGACAGGGAAAGTAAATTCTTCACACACTTATTTTTAGCGAACCGGGGATGGTGAAAGCCCGGAATAAGCGAAGATATTGAAGATCACCCTTGAGTTCTGAGTTGAACCTGCTTTTGCAGTAAGTAAATGAAGCGTTTCATTCACGTTACGAATGCTCGAGAGGTTGGATTCACTTCGTGAATCTTTCTAGCCAGGGTGGTACCGCGGGAAGCAAAGCTTTCTCGTCCCTTTTTTAGGGATGAGAGGGCTTTTTATTTTGGCCGGATATCAAGTCATCGGTTCGAATGAATTTTTTTAAAAGACGGATGGAGGATTTTATGATGGAATACAAAGATACCTTATTGATGCCTAAAACTGAATTTCCAATGCGGGGGAATTTGCCGAAGCGTGAACCGGAAATCCAAGAAAAATGGAAAGAAATGAACATCTATAAAAAAGTGCAAGAACAAACGGAAGGACGTCCTTTATTCATTTTGCATGATGGACCTCCATATGCCAACGGCGATATCCACATGGGCCATGCAATGAATAAGGTTTTAAAGGATTTCATTGTCCGATTTAAATCGATGAGCGGTTTTCAAGCACCGTATGTACCTGGCTGGGATACACATGGGCTTCCAATCGAAACGGCATTGACGAAAAAAGGCGTGAAACGGAAAGAAATGAGCGTTGCCGAATTCAGAAAGCTTTGTGAAGAGTATGCTTATGGCCAGATTGACAATCAACGTGAGCAGTTTAAGAGAATAGGGGTCCGTGGTGATTGGGAAAATCCTTATATCACATTGAAGCCTGAATATGAAGCACAGCAAATCAAGGTATTCGGTGAAATGGCGAAAAAAGGCTACATTTATAAAGGGAAAAAACCTGTTTACTGGTCCCCTTCAAGTGAATCAGCGCTAGCCGAAGCTGAAATCGAATATCAAGACAAACGCTCTGCTTCGATCTATGTTGCTTTTGAAGTCACAGATGGCAAAGGTGTAATCGATGAAGGCGTCAAGATCATCATCTGGACGACAACTCCATGGACGATTCCGGCTAATCTTGGTATCTCATTGCATCCGCAATTAAATTATGTAGTAGTGGCTGTCGAAAATGAAAAATTCTTAATTGCTGAGGCACTGCTTGAATCGGTTACGGAAACATTAGGCTGGGAAAACCCGTCCATCCAAAAAACAGTAAAAGGGAGCGAGTTGGACCGTGCTGTTGCCAAACATCCTCTTTATGACCGTGAATCTTTAGTGATGTTAGGTGAACACGTAACGACTGAAGCTGGAACGGGCTGTGTTCATACTGCGCCAGGCCATGGTGAAGATGACTTTATCATTGGGCAAAAATATGGCTTGGACGTACTTTGTCCTGTAGATGAAAAAGGGGTCATGACGGAAGAAGCAGGGGAATTTGCCGGATTATTTTATGATCAAGCGAATAAACCGATTACCGAAAAATTAACTGAAGCAGGCGCGTTATTGAACTTGACGTTCATCACGCACTCTTATCCACATGACTGGCGGACGAAGAAGCCAACGATCTTCCGTGCAACAGCACAATGGTTCGCGTCAATCAAGGACTTCCGCAATGAACTTCTGGAAGCGATTGAAGAAACGAAATGGGTACCGGCTTGGGGCGAAACGCGCCTATTCAATATGGTCCGTGACCGTGGGGATTGGTGTATTTCCCGCCAACGCGCTTGGGGCGTGCCAATTCCAGTGTTTTATGCAGAAAATGGCGAGCCGATCATTACGGATGAAACCATCGACCATATTTCAAACCTATTCCGCGAACACGGTTCAAACATCTGGTTTGAGCGTGAAGCGAAAGATCTTCTGCCTGAGGGCTATACACATGAAGGCAGCCCGAATGGTATCTTCACGAAAGAAACGGACATCATGGACGTATGGTTCGATTCCGGTTCTTCTCATCAAGCGGTACTTGAAGAAAGAGACGACTTGCAACGCCCTGCTGACCTTTATTTAGAAGGGTCCGATCAATATCGCGGCTGGTTTAACTCATCACTTTCAACGAGCGTTGCCGTTACAGGCAAAGCACCATATAAAGGTGTACTTAGCCACGGATTCGCATTGGATGGCGAAGGCCGTAAAATGAGTAAGTCGATTGGGAATGTTGTCCTGCCATCCAAGGTCATGAACCAACTGGGTGCAGATATCTTACGCCTTTGGGTAGCTTCGGTGGATTACCAATCGGATGTCAGGGTTTCCGATCCTATTTTAAAACAAGTTTCGGAAGTTTACCGTAAGATCCGTAATACTTTCCGCTTCCTGCTAGGGAACTTGGATGGATTCAATCCTAAGACCGATAAAGTGGCTGTTCAAGAATTGCCTGAAGTCGATCGATACATGCTGGTTAAATTAAATAAACTGATCAAACAGTCGAAGCTAAGTTATGAAAATTATGAGTTTGCTACCATTTATAATATGGTCAATAATTTCTGTACACAGGATTTAAGTTCGTTCTACCTTGATTATGCAAAAGACATTCTTTATTGTGAAGCACCAAATGGGAAAGAGCGTATGGCCATTCAAACGGTCCTTTACGAATCGTTGGTCAGCTTGACTAAATTGGTATCACCGATCCTCTCTCATACAGCTGATGAAGTATGGGCGTTCATTCCGGGTGTAACGGAAGAAAGTGTACAGTTGACATTGATGCCTGAAGAAATTTCCATTGATGATGCTGAAGTCATTGAAGCAAAATGGACGGCGTTCATGGATGTCCGTGATAATGTTCTGAAAGCATTGGAAGAAGCCCGTAACCAGAAGGTCATCGGAAAATCACTGAATGCTAAAGTGACGGTATATGTTAATGAAGAAACGAAAAACCTGCTTGATGGCATCAAGGAAAGCTTTGAACAGCTATTCATCGTATCTGAATTTGAAATCGCTGGAGATGTGGCAAGTGCCCCAGCCGAAGCGGTTAAACTTGAGGATATAGCAATCCTTGTTACAAAAGCAGAAGGTGAAACGTGTGAACGTTGCTGGAATGTTTCGAAGGAAGTAGGTCAAGTGGAGGATCATCCAACACTTTGCCCGCGTTGTGCTACAGTCGTGAAAGAACATTACGTGAATCAATAATTCCTGCAAAAAAGCCGGTCCCTATATGAAGGGCCGGCTTTTTTGTGTGAATGAAAGCTAAAGCCCCAATCGGGAATTTTGCCTTTATCCAATCTTCCCGATATTCTTAAGGAACAGTTAGCGGACTTCTGTTTTTCGGATTAGTCATTATTTCTAGTTTATGCTACAATTCAAAAGTGAAGATTTGATTAGTTTGGGGGAAAAAATGTGTTTTATTATTTGATTGCCCTTTTGGTCATAGCTCTCGATCAGCTGACAAAATGGATGATTGTGAAAAAAATGGAGTACGGAGAAAGCATTGAAATTATTGAAAACCTTCTATATATCACCTCGCATCGTAATCGTGGGGCAGCATGGGGAATTCTACAAGGTCAAATGTGGTTTTTCTACATCATCACCATCGCTGTCATTATTGGACTTGTCTATTATATTCAGAAAATGGCGAAGGAAAGCATTTTACTCGGAGTTGCACTTGGTCTCATGCTAGGCGGTGCGATTGGTAATTTCATCGATCGTGTTGTTCGTCAGGAAGTAGTGGATTTCGTTCATACCTATATTTTCAGCTATAGTTTCCCGGTATTTAATGTTGCTGATGCTGCGCTTTCAATTGGTGTCGGACTGCTCGTGATTCATATGTTTTTAGAAGAAAAAAACGCTAAGGAGAAAGATAATGGATAAAAGGTTATACAGCATCGATGAAACACTAAAAGGAGTTAGGATTGATAAGGCCCTTTCCACTTTAAATGAGGAATGGTCTCGCACGCAAGTCCAGCAATGGATCAAGGAAGATCACGTTTTGGTTAATGGCGCGGTTATTAAGACGAATTACAAAGCCGTTCCTGGCGATACAATCGAAGTGACGATTCCAGAACTTGAGGAATTGGATGCGGTAGCAGAGGAAATGGATTTGGATATCTATTATGAAGATGCAGATGTACTCGTGGTTAATAAACCGAGCGGTATGGTCGTCCATCCGGCACCGGGACATGTATCTGGCACGCTTGTAAATGGATTGATGGCTCACTGCAAGGATCTTTCTGGAATCAACGGTGTCATGCGTCCTGGAATCGTCCATCGGATTGACAAAGATACATCAGGGCTATTGATGGTTGCCAAAAATGATATGGCACATGAGAAACTGGTACAGCAGCTCGTTGACAAAACGGTTACCCGTAAGTATCAAGCTGTAGTTCATGGTGTGATCCCTCATGATTTCGGAACGATCGATGCACCGATCGGCCGCGATAAAAAAGATCGCCAAAGCATGACTGTCACAGATTCGAATGCCAAAAATGCTGTCACGCATTTCCGTGTCATCGAACGCTTCAAAGATTTCACTTTGGTGGAATGCCAGCTTGAAACAGGAAGGACACATCAAATCCGTGTTCATATGAAATACATTGGCTTCCCACTGGCGGGAGATCCGAAATATGGTCCGAAAAAGACCCTGAAATTGGATGGACAAGCGTTGCACGCCGGTCTTCTAGGTTTCATTCATCCACGAACAAATGAGTATATGGAATTCGAAGCGCCGATTCCGGAGGAGTTTGAAAATCTAATTAATCAATTACGTAGAAGTAAGGATTGACAAATTCATTTTTTTGATATATTATAATAACAACTTAATAAGAACCTTTAACACAGTTCAGAGAGACTGAGAAGGAAACGGATACGCAAAGTGGGATAATTATGCCCATGGCGATAAAATCCTCATGCCTTCTTGGCATGAGGATTTTTTTGTTGAAATTGACTTATCAGAAAAAAGAATCGGGGTGGCCGACGTGTTGAATGAGAAAGCCATAGTACTTGATGAGCAGGCCATTAGCAGAGCCTTGACGAGGATTGCCCATGAAATCATTGAGAAAAATAAAGGGATTGAGGATTGCGTCTTAATCGGGATACGTACACGCGGGATTTTCCTCGCTGACCGACTTGCAAAGCGCATCAATCAAATAGAAGGCAAGGAAATAGAGCTGGGTGAACTGGATATTACACTTTATCGCGACGACCTTTCGAAAAAGACCAATGATGGGGAACCCATCGTAAAAGGTTCGGACATTCCGGTCAATATCACTGACAAGAAAGTGATTTTAGTGGATGATGTTCTTTTCACAGGCAGAACCGTTAGAGCGGCAATGGATGCTCTGGTGGATTTGGGAAGACCTTCGCAGATCCAGCTTGCCGTATTAGTGGATAGGGGACACAGGGAACTGCCGATTCGCGCGGATTTCGTCGGTAAAAACGTTCCGACTTCCCAATCTGAAAAAATTACAGTTACTTTAACAGAAGTAGATCAAGTAGATCAAGTTACTATATTAGAAAACTAAACACCATGAAAATTTCATATTACCCTTTTAAAGACAGTCCAGAGAGGCTGGCAAAGGGGAGTCAATCGGAAGAGCTATGCCCATGTATAGGCATTTACCTTCTGAGAAACCCTCTTTGTATACTGCAAAGAGGGTTTTTACAGTTTTGATGGAATTTTCATGAGGGGGATACGGAAATGGAAGAAATGAAAAGGGACATCGTACTGGATGTCGAGGACGTGCCAAAGGCTGGACAGTGGATTACGTTAAGCATCCAGCATTTGTTCGCCATGTTCGGCGCAACGGTGCTGGTGCCATTCCTGGTAGGTTTAAGCCCGGCGGTAGCACTGGTTTCAAGCGGGTTGGGAACACTTTCGTACTTATTGATAACGAAAGGTCAGATACCAGCTTATCTCGGTTCATCTTTCGCTTTCATTACGCCAATCATCGCGGCTAAGGCTTTGGGAGGTCCGGAAGCGGCCATGATCGGCTGTTTTGCGGCAGGGTTCATATATGGGATTGTAGCTTTGATCATCCAAAAAGTCGGTTTGAGCTGGTTAATGAATATACTTCCTCCGGTTGTGGTGGGTCCGGTGATTATCGTAATCGGATTAAGCCTTGCCGGAACGGCAGTGGACATGGCAATGTATGATCCGCAAGATAAATACAGCGTCACTTATATAATTATAGCGCTGATCACTTTAGCGGTAACAATCATCTGCAACGTATTCTTTAAGGGATTCATTAACTTGATCCCCATTTTAATGGGAATCCTAGTGGGCTACGGCTGTTCGGCTGTAGCAGGTATAATAGATTATGAACCAATCAAGGCAGCAAAATGGTGGGAAATGCCTGAATTCATGTTTCCGTATGTAACCTATACACCGACCTTCTCATGGGAAGTCATTGCCATCATGGTACCGGTTGCCATCGTAACTTTATCAGAACATATCGGTCACCAGATGGTACTGAGCAAAGTAGTCGGCAGAAACTTTTTGGAAAAGCCAGGTTTGCATCGCTCGATTTTAGGAGATGGCGCAGGAATCATGATTGGGTCCTTCATCGGTGGGCCGCCGCTGACTTCGTATGGTGAAAATATTGGGGTCCTGACTATGACGAAGGCGTACAGTGTCTATATCATCGGAGGGGCGGCATTGACTGCAATCATCTTTGGCTTTAACGGTAAGATTTCAGCAGTCATCAGCTCGATACCTACAGCTGTGATGGGCGGCATTTCCATCTTGCTCTTCGGTATCATCGCCTCAAGTGGATTGAGGATGCTAATTGATAATAAGGTCGACTTTGACAAGAAAAGAAACCTGATGATAGCTTCAGTCATCCTGGTGTTAGGAATCGGAGGGGCGTTCGTACAACTATCGGAAACGGTATCGCTTTCCGGAATGGCACTTTCAGCCATCGTCGGAATCCTTCTTAACTTGATTCTTCCTGACAGGGAAAAAATATCCGGAGATATATTTGGAAAATAAGATATTGCATCAAAACAATAGATCACCTTTTAAAAGAAGTCCAGAGAGGCTTAAAAGGGTGTTGCTGTAAAGATGAATGAGAACGGAGAAAAGTGTAAACCATTCCGTGTCCTCACAATCTTTATGACCTACACCCTGTCCTTAATGGCGGGGTGTTTTTTATGCCCCGCATCACAAATGTGAGAGGAGCAGGATCGATGAAAAAATTATTGACCATGAATGAATTGACAATAAGTGAGATTGAAGGGATTTTACATGAGGCAGAGTGTTTTGCCAACGGAACCAGCTGGATTCCAAAGCAGCTGACCACAGTTGCCAATCTCTTCTTTGAACCAAGTACACGTACAAAATCAAGCTTTGAAATGGCTGAAAGAAAATTGGGACTTGAGGTCATTCCTTTTGATGCGGGTACATCATCCGTGTTAAAAGGCGAAACCTTATATGACACAGTTAAAACGTTAGAAGCGATAGGTGTAAATGCCTTGATCATCCGTCATGAACAGGATAATTATTTTGACGAATTGAATGAGAAGATCGGGATTCCAATAATCAATGCAGGGGATGGCTGCGGAAATCACCCAACCCAATCATTACTGGACTTATTGACGATTAAACAAGAGTTTAAAAGTTTCAAAGGTCTGAAGATTGCGATAATCGGTGATGTAAGGCATAGTCGGGTTGCGAAATCGAATGCAGAAGCACTGACTCGTTTAGGAGCGAATGTCGTATTTTCGGGTCCGCCTGAATGGTTTGACAGAACAAACAGTTTAGGAAGGTATGAAGACATCGATCATGCGGTAGCTACATCGGATGTGGTCATGCTGCTCAGAATACAGCATGAAAGGCATATTGATAAATACGATCAGGCAAATGGAGATTACCTGGAAAAATTCGGCCTGACCAAACAACGTGAAAAAAATATGAAACCGGATGCGATCATCATGCATCCTGCACCAATAAACCGCGGTGTTGAAATAGACAGTGATTTAGTCGAATGCAGCCGCTCGAGAATTTTTAAACAAATGGAAAATGGCGTGTTCATTAGAATGGCCGTATTAAAAAATGTGCTTGAACAAACCGAAGGGGGAAACATCCATGAAAACAGTAATCAAAAATGGAGTATTGCTAGATAATCAAAACTCATTCAAAAAAGCGGACATTGAGATAGAAGGCAAGGTCATCACAAAGATCGGCGAGAACTTGGCGACGGAAAATTGTAACGTAGTTGACGCTGGAGGATTACTGATTACACCTGGGCTTGTTGACCTGCATGTCCATTTACGCGAACCGGGCGGTGAACATAAGGAAACAATCGCAAGCGGGACGCTTGCAGCGGCAAGAGGCGGTTTCACTACGGTAGCGGCGATGCCTAATACAAGGCCAGTTCCTGATACAGTGGAGAACCTAGAAGCGCTTAACAGGAAAATTGAAGAAACGGCTCATGTCAGGGTACTCCCATATGCATCCATTACGATTAGGGAAGCTGGCAAGGAGCTGACCGACTTTGCTTCACTAAAACAAACGGGTGCTTTCGCCTTTACAGACGATGGCGTAGGAATTCAAGAAGCCGGGATGATGCTGGAAGCGATGAAACGGGCAGCCGCTCAAGATATGGCCATTGTTGCTCATTGTGAAGACAATAGCTTAATCAATAAAGGCTCCGTCCATGAAGGAAGATTCTCAAAAGAACAGGGGATCAATGGAATTCCGTCGGTATGTGAAGCTGTACATATCGCCCGGGATATACTTCTTGCCGAAGCGGCAGACTGCCATTATCACGTGTGCCATATATCCACTAAGGAATCGGTAAGGACGGTAAGGGATGCAAAAAGTGCAGGTATCCGCGTCACCGCCGAAGTAACACCGCATCACTTATTATTATGTGAAGATGATATACCGGGACTTGATACGAATTATAAAATGAACCCGCCATTAAGGGGCCGTGAAGATCGGGACGCGTTGATTGAAGGACTGCTTGACGGAACCATCGATTTTATAGCAACAGACCATGCCCCGCATGCGGCAGAGGAAAAGGCGCAGGGAATGCAGCTGGCTCCTTTCGGAATCGTAGGATTGGAAACGGCCTTCCCGCTGCTTTACACCGAATTGGTTAAAAAGGGCGTCATAACATTAAAGCAATTGATCGATTTCATGACAATCAAACCATCCGAAAGCTTCTCCCTTCCTTATGGAGAGCTAAAAGAAGGTGCTACTGCGGATATCGTACTCATCGATTTGGAAACGGAAAAAGAAATCAATGCTGAAGAGTTTGCTTCAAAAGGGAAAAATACACCTTTTAATGAAAAGAAATGTTATGGCTGGCCAGTCATGACGATTGCAGAAGGAAAAATAGCTTGGGAAAAAGGACGTGTTCAAGGATGAAAAGACAGCTAATTTTAGAAGATGGGACAGTATTCCTTGGGGAAGCATTCGGCGGGGACGTAGAAAAAATAGGTGAAGTCGTTTTTAACACAGGAATGACCGGTTACCAAGAGATTCTATCCGATCCATCGTATTGCGGTCAAATCGTTACACTTACGTATCCATTAATCGGGAATTACGGGATAAACCGTGATGACTTTGAATCCATCAATCCAGCCATAGCAGGATTCGTCGTTAAGGAAACAGCAGAACTTCCTTCCAACTGGCGAAACCAATTATCACTAGATGAATATCTGAAAATGAAGAACATACCTGGAATAAGCGGAATCGATACGAGAAAGCTGACAAGAATCATCAGGAAATCAGGTGCACTAAAAGGGGCGCTTTGCAATATCAATAAAGATGCAAGTGAAGTGGTTTCCCAATTGAAAGCAACAGTGATTCCTTCTAATCAGGTAAAACAGGTTTCAACAAAAGCACCTTATTCCAGCCCGGGCAGAGGCCCGCGGGTTGTTCTTGTAGACTACGGCATGAAGCATGGGATTTTACGTGAGTTGACGAAGCGCGGCTGTGATGTCGTGGTTGTCCCTTATAACGTCACGGCCGAAGAAGTGATGCAATACCATCCGGATGGCGTGATGCTTTCAAACGGCCCTGGAGATCCGAAAAGTGTTCATGAGACGCTCGAAATGATCCGTACAATCCAAACGCAAGTACCGTTATTCGGAATCTGTTTAGGACATCAATTATTCGCACTTGCAAACGGGGCGGATACGGCAAAATTAAAATTCGGCCATCGAGGTTCGAATCATCCGGTTAGGGACCTTCGTACCGGAAAGGTATCCATCACATCTCAAAATCATGGATATACAGTTGAAGAGCTTTCCATTGAAAGTACAGATCTTATTGTGACACATACAGCATTGAATGACGATACGATTGAAGGTCTGCGCCATAAAAAGTATCCAGCTTTCACCGTACAATATCACCCGGAAGCATCACCAGGTCCGGAAGATGCCAACTACCTATTCAATGAATTCTTACAAATGATTGAAGCTGCAACCAACAAGGGGGAAAAAACATGCCAAAACGCAATGATATAAAAAGCATCCTAGTAATTGGTTCCGGTCCGATCGTCATCGGACAGGCCGCCGAGTTCGATTATGCAGGAACCCAAGCGTGTATAGCCTTAAAAGAAGAAGGCTATCGAGTGATCCTGATTAACTCTAACCCTGCGACAATCATGACAGACACTGAAATGGCTGACGCGGTTTATATCGAACCGATCACATTGGAATTTGTCAGCAAAATCATTCGTAAAGAGCGCCCGGATGCACTGTTACCTACCTTGGGCGGACAGACTGGCTTGAACATGGCAGTTGAGCTTGCCGAATCAGGAATCCTGGAAGAATGCAATGTCCAAATTCTTGGGACCAAACTTTCGGCTATCCAACAAGCGGAAGACCGTGACCTTTTCCGTACGCTAATGAATGATCTGGGGGAACCAGTGCCTGACAGCGACATTATTCATAACCTGGAAGAAGCTTATACATTCGTTGAACGAGTCGGCTATCCGGTCATTGTTCGTCCAGCCTTCACGCTTGGCGGAACAGGCGGTGGGATTTGTGATAACGAAGAGCAGCTTATCGAGATCGTTGAGGGTGGCCTGAAAAGCAGCCCGGTTCACCAATGTCTGCTTGAGAAGAGCATTGCCGGTTTCAAAGAAGTGGAATATGAAGTGATGCGTGATTCCAATGATAATGCAATAGTTGTTTGTAATATGGAAAACTTCGATCCTGTCGGTGTCCATACAGGCGATTCAATCGTTGCGGCCCCAAGCCAAACATTAAGTGACAGAGAGTATCAAATGCTTCGAAATACGTCTTTGAAGATTATCCGCGCCTTGAAAATTGAAGGTGGATGTAATGTTCAGCTTGCGCTAGATCCAAACAGCTATCAATATTATGTCATTGAAGTGAACCCAAGGGTCAGCCGTTCTTCGGCACTTGCTTCAAAAGCGACTGGGTATCCAATTGCAAAGCTAGCAGCAAAGATAGCCGTTGGTTTGACGCTCGATGAAATGATGAACCCTGTCACTGGCAAAACCTATGCCAGCTTTGAACCGGCACTGGACTATGTCGTTACGAAAATTCCGCGCTGGCCTTTCGATAAGTTCGAAAGCGCCAACCGTAGGCTCGGTACCCAAATGAAAGCGACAGGAGAAGTCATGGCAATCGGCCGTACATTCGAGGAATCAATCTTAAAAGCTGTGCGTTCCCTTGAAGCGGGTATATTCCATCTTAATTTGAATGACGAGTTTGAGGATGGAAAGATAGAGAAACGGATCAGAAAAGCCGGAGATGAACGGTTATTCTATATCGGTGAAGCGTTAAGAAGGGGAAAAACGATCGAAACCATCCACGAATGGAGCCAGATCGATTTATTCTTCTTGCATAAGTTGAAAAAGATAATCGACTTTGAAAAGCAGCTTAAAGAACATTCTTTTGATTGTGAAGTATTGCAAAAGGCTAAAGAACTAGGGTTTTCTGACAAAACAATCGCAGAAATATGGGGAGTTCCCGAAATTGATGTCTATGAATACCGGAAACAGCAAGGAATCATCCCTGTTTACAAAATGGTTGATACATGTGCTGCCGAATTCGAATCGGAAACTCCGTATTTTTATGGGACATACGAAGATGAGAATGAATCCATCGTCACTGACAAGAAAAGTGTCATTGTTCTGGGATCAGGCCCAATTCGGATCGGGCAAGGAGTAGAGTTTGATTATGCGACCGTACACTCGGTATGGGCCATTAAGGAAGCGGGATATGAAGCGATCATCATCAACAACAATCCAGAAACAGTTTCGACGGATTTCAGTATCTCCGACAAACTTTATTTCGAACCATTGACTATTGAAGATGTCATGCATGTCATCGATTTGGAAAAACCGGAAGGGGTCATCGTCCAGTTTGGCGGACAGACAGCAATCAACCTTGCAGATGGTCTTGTTGAAAGAGGAGTGAAAATCCTTGGTACTTCACTTGAAGACCTGGATAGGGCGGAAAATCGAAATAAATTTGAAAAAGCACTTAAGGATTTAGGCATCCCTCAGCCAAAGGGCAAAACTGCAACATCGGTTGATGAAGCGATCGTCATCGCTGAAGATATCGGGTACCCGGTTTTAGTAAGGCCATCGTATGTCCTCGGAGGAAGAGCGATGGAAATCGTCTATAAACAAGAAGAATTGCTGCATTATATGAAAAATGCCGTGAAAATAAATCCGGATCATCCTGTCCTGATAGACCGCTACTTAACGGGTAAGGAAATCGAAGTGGATGGTATTTCCGATGGCGAAACGGTCGTTATCCCTGGGATCATGGAGCATATTGAGCGTGCCGGCGTCCATTCAGGTGACTCGATTGCAGTCTATCCGCCACAAAACTTAACGGAAAAACAAAAAGAAGTAATCATTGATTATACGACCCGATTGGCAAAAGGCTTGAATATAATTGGTCTCTTGAACATTCAATATGTCATCAGCAATGAAGAAGTGTATGTGATTGAAGTAAATCCACGTTCCAGCCGAACCGTTCCATTCTTAAGTAAAATTACGAATGTGCCGATGGCTAACTTAGCCACGAAGGTCATCTTGGGCCACACGCTTGAAAGCCAAGGTTACAAATCGGGGTTAGTGCCAGAACAAACTGGGGTCTATGTGAAAGTGCCGGTCTTCTCATTTGCGAAATTAAGAGGTGTGGACATCTCACTCGGACCTGAAATGAAATCGACCGGTGAAGTAATGGGGAAAGATAGCACCCTTGAAAAAGCTTTATATAAAGGGCTGGTCGCTTCCGGTTTCAAGATCAAGGGGCATGGTTCGGTGTTATTGACGATATCGGATAAAGATAAGCAAGAAGCGCTGCTTTTAGCAAGGCGTTTCCATAATATCGGCTTCAAGCTGATAGCCACCAGCGGAACTGCTGCCCTATTGGAGCAATCAGGAATCCCGACTGCGATTGTCGGAAAAATTGGCGAAGAAGGTACAAACCTGCTGGATGTCATCCGGAACGGGGATGCGCAATTTGTCATAAATACTTTGACAAAAGGTAAGCAACCGGCACGGGATGGTTTCAGAATCCGACGTGAATCGGTTGAAAATGGAGTGACATGCCTAACATCACTTGATACGGCAGAAGCCATTTTAAGAGTGATAGAATCCATGACCTTCTCGGCAGAAGCAATGGGAAAAACGGAAAAAAGTCGTGAGGTGAGCTATATATGATCAAGAAGGAAAGAATGAAGGTGTTAAATCATAAGGAACTGGCCCCATCCATCTTTGAACTTACCCTGCAAGGTGAATTGGTTTCAGAGATGAATCAACCAGGCCAGTTTGTCCAAGTCAAGACAACAGAAGGCACTGAGCCATTGTTAAGACGCCCGATTTCGATTTCTTCTTACAACAGCAGTGAAAAACAGTTCACGATGATATACCGGGCTGAAGGTAAAGGAACGACATTGTTATCGCAGCGTAAAGAGGCGGAAGCGGTCGATATCCTTGGACCCCTTGGCAACGGATTTCCCGTTCATGAGGCTAAACAGGGTGAAACGGCATTATTGGTTGGCGGCGGGGTTGGTGTCCCGCCCCTGTATCAATTATCACAAATGTTGGTTGCGAAAGGTGTTACGGTAATCCATGTATTGGGCTTCCAGACCAAGTCAGCCATCTTTTACGAAAAAGAATTCAGTGAATTAGGTGATACCTATATTGCCACTGTGGATGGTTCATACGGGACAAAAGGATTTGTTACGACTGTAATAGACAATCTGGAGCAAGAGTTTGCAACGATCTTTTCATGCGGGCCTACACCAATGTTAAGAGCCTTGGAAGCGGGCTATCGTGAGAAAAAGCTTTTCCTGTCCCTTGAGGAAAGGATGGGATGCGGCATCGGTGCATGCTTTGCTTGCGTGTGTCATACAGGGGATGATCCAACTGGTTTCAGTTATAAAAAGGTTTGCAGCGATGGACCCGTATTCCGGGCAGGAGAGGTGGTATTATGAGCAGGCTTTCAGTTGAATTACCAGGATTACACTTGAAAAACCCGGTCATGCCAGCATCTGGATGCTTTGGATTCGGCCGTGAATACAGTCAATTTTTCGACTTGGATATTCTTGGGGCGATCATGATCAAAGCGACCACTCCTGAGCCGAGGTTCGGTAACCCGACTCCGCGAGTTGCGGAAACCTCTTCGGGAATGCTGAACGCCATCGGTCTGCAGAATCCAGGCTTGGAAAAGGTGATCAGTGAAGAACTGGCCTGGCTAAGTAGGTATGATGTTCCCATCATTGCCAACGTTGCAGGTTCGCAAATAGATGACTATGTAAAAGTTGCCAGTGAAATAAGTAAGGCGGGGAATGTGAAAGCACTTGAATTGAATATCTCTTGTCCGAATGTAAAAGAAGGAGGCATAGCTTTCGGTACGGTACCGGAAGTTGCCAAAGAGGTAACCAAGGCGGTAAAGGAAGTATCTTCCGTCCCAGTCTATGTGAAGCTTTCACCGAATGTCAGTAATATTGTGGATATGGCCAAAGCGGTTGAAGATGGCGGGGCCGACGGGTTGACAATGATAAATACATTAGTCGGCATGCGATTGGATTTAAAAACGGGCAAACCGATCCTTTCTAACAGAACGGGTGGATTATCTGGTCCTGCAATAAAACCTGTAGCGCTCCGGATGATTTATGAGGTTAGCCAGCAAGTTTCTATTCCAATAATCGGAATGGGCGGCATCGCTACGGCGGAAGACGTCATTGAATTTTTCTATGCGGGTGCCAGTGCTGTTGCGGTGGGAACCGCGAATTTCGTGGATCCCTTTGTATGCCCGACCATCATCGAAGAATTACCAAAATTGTTGGATGAGCTGGGATTTGACCATATTTCAGAATGTACCGGAAGGAGCTGGAAGCAAAATGAAACAGTCACTAATAATCGCTCTTGATTTCCCTGACCTCCTTCAAACGGAGACATTCCTAAAACAGTTCCATTCGGAAAAACTGGCTGTAAAAGTGGGGATGGAATTATTTTATCAAAATGGTCCATCAATCGTTTCTTTCGTAAAGGAGCAAGGCCACGATGTGTTTTTGGATTTGAAGCTTCATGATATTCCAAATACCGTTAAAATGGCCATGACTGGATTGGCAGCTTTAGGCGCTGACATGGTCAATGTACATGCGGCAGGTGGACAAAAGATGATGGAAGCAGCCATGGAAGGTCTGGATAAGGGGACGTCCGCTGGTAAAAAACGTCCATTATGCATTGGGGTTACCCAACTGACGAGTACGTCACAAGAACAAATGAATGCTGAGCAAAACATTGCCGGGTCTCTGGAAGATTCGGTTCTCCATTATGCAAACCTTACTAGACAGGCAGGATTGGATGGCGTCGTCTGTTCTACCCATGAAGTAAAGAACATACATGAACGCATCGGTCATGAATTCTTAACCGTCACACCTGGAATCCGAAGTGCAGGTGGACAGACGCATGATCAAAAGAGAATTGCCACGCCTGAACAAGCTAGGGATTTTGGAGCGGATGCCATCGTTGTAGGGAGAGCCATTACGGGGGCGGCAGATCCATTAAGGGCGTATTTGGATATGAAAGCAGCTTGGGAGGGAATATCATGTTAAATAATAAGATAGCTGAACATCTATTGGAAATAAAAGCAGTGTACCTACAGCCGAATGACCCCTTTACTTGGGCATCTGGAATTAAATCACCCATTTATTGTGATAATCGCTTAACCCTTTCATACCCAGAGGTTCGCAATGAAATAGCGGAAGGATTGAAAGGTTTGATTGAACAGCATTTTCCTGAGGCTGAACTGATTGCAGGCACAGCAACTGCCGGCATTCCGCATGCAGCTTGGGTGAGTGAAAAATTAAATGCACCGATGTGCTATGTTCGATCCAAAGCCAAGGAGCACGGAAAGGGCAATCAAATCGAAGGCCGCGCAGTTCCAGGACAAAAAGTGGTGGTTGTAGAAGACTTGATTTCAACCGGCGGAAGTGTGATTACTGCTGTTAACGCGCTGAAAGAGGCTGGATGTGATGTTCTAGGAGTCGTTTCGATCTTTACTTACGAATTGGAAAAGGGAAAAGAAAAATTCGAAGCTGAGGGCATTATTAACCATTCGTTGAGTGACTACTCTACTTTGATAAAAGTCGCTAATGATAAAGGGTACATCACGGCAGAAGAATTGGAAAAGCTAAAAAAATGGCGGGAGAATCCGGCTGATACAGCTTGGATTTTGGCATGAAAATAGAGGGGGCCCAATCACTAAGGACTGGGCCCCCTCTATTTTTTTACTCTTTTACCGCTTCCTTTAAGCGTATGACAGTATCGGCATCCGGTGTAATATAAACGGTCTGCTGCTGGTCATAGATTACGAACCCGGGCTTGGAACCATTCGGTTTCTTAACATGGCGAACCTGTGTGAAATCAACGGGCACTGAACTCGATTGCTTTGCTTTACTGAAGAAAGCTGCTAATACGGCTGCCTCTTTTATTGTTTTTTCACTTGGCGATTCATTTCGAATCACAACATGTGAGCCGGGTATATCTTTGGTATGAAGCCATATTTCATCACGGCGTGCAAACTTATTCGTTAAATAATCATTTTGTTTATTATTCTTCCCGACAAAAATGAGATCTCCATCCGTAGCATAATATGTTTCAAGCTGCGGTTTTGCATTTGCAGGCTTTTTCATGCCTTTTTTCTTTTTTTGCCTAATGTATCCTTCTTCCTGAAGTTCTTCCCGAATCTCCTCTATATCCCTGGGTGACGCTGATTGGAGCTGCTGATGCAAGGCTTCGAAGTAGGCCAATTCCAATTTTGTTTTTTCGATTTGTTCTTGGACCACTCCAACTGCATTTTTGGACTTTTGGTATCTGGAGAAGTACTTTTGTGCATTATCTGACGGATTTTTTAATGGGTCAAGCGGGATGGTGACCATACTTTGTTCTTCATCATAATAATTGACGACTTCTATTTCCTTCATGCCTTTTTTCATTTGATATAGATTAGCTGTAAGCAGCTCACCGAACAACTGATACTGTTCTCCGCGTTCCGTATCTTTCAATGTACGTTCGAGCTTGCCGATTTTTTTTGAGTTCTTTTCGATTTCATTAGTAATGAAACGTTCTACATCCTGACTCTTTTGCTTAACCCGATCTCTTTCTGCCTTTCCGAAGTAATAGCGGTCCAGCATCTCGCTCAATGAAGAAAACGTACGTTGATTCCCAGACAGATGCTCTAGTGAGAGCATATAAAAAACTTCTTTATTTCCATCTTGTTTGATCGTGGCAGCATATTTCTGTTCCGAGATTTCCTGGATAATCTTTAAAAAGGCTGTTGGAAGGGTCGTGCTGTTGGCAAGTCCGGCCCGGTAGACGGCTTCCTTTGCAACTAATGGTGAAACTCCTGAAAAATGGGCAACAAGCTGTCGATCCAGCTTTCCTGAATTGAAGTCAATATTCTTCCTGATATCGTCCTCGGTAGCCTTGAAGGGATCATTCTTTTCCTGTGCGGGTGGAGCCTTATATTCCTGGCCGGGCAATATCGCCCGATAACTGTTGACGGCATGTGAAACATGCTTAATGCTGTCCAAAATCATATTTCGTTCTTTATCTACTAAAACAATGTTGCTGTGTCGCCCCATGATTTCGATGATTAACTGCTTTTGAGAGACATCGCCAAGCTCATTGCGGCCCTTCACTTCAAAAATGATCATCCTATCAAGTTCATATTGATAAATATTTTCTATCGTATAGCCTTCGAGGTGCTTCCTAAGAAGCATGCAGAACATGGGTGCCTCTTTGGGATTTTCATAACTTTCTTCGGTCATTTGCACCCTCGAATAACTTGGATGGGCTGATAATAAGAGCTTATGGTTCTTACCTCCAGCACGAACAACCAGTATTACTTCATTTTTATAAGGCTGATGTACCTTATTGATTCGTCCACCTTCTAATAAAGAAGCGATTTCTTCCGTCATCGCTTTCGTAAATAATCCATCAAATGACATTCTATTTTTACTTCCTTTACATAAGATTTTCTAAGAACTCATTTTTGCCGGGCGTTATAAATGCATCACTGCCCATTTTAGTTAACTACAATTTTTTAGCGAACTGGGTGAAAGCAGCAGTTCAGGTACAATGAATGGATGCTTTTTTTATTTCCTGATATTGAATACAAAATTGGTCCATTCATCATGATTACAGTTCGTTCATACAAAAAATTATCCGGATCGTTCTTCTTTCCGCAATTCTGTTTAATTATAGCATTATTTTGGACGAGTCTGAATAATCATGGAAGAAGAGCAGGTTGTTTTATGTATCGGTAAGCAGGCAGGTGTTGGAAGAATAAAGCAAAAAGCGCCTGTTGAGATGTATACAGGAGCCTATTTCATTCTATTCAAAGGGATGTGTGATACTTGATGGAGTTCAGGGAAATGAATAATCAAGAAATGGAGAAAGCGCTTCAAACAAACGTTACACACGGTTTGGACGATGATGTAGTAAAGGACAGGCTGCGAAAGAACGGTTTTAACGAATTGAAGGAAGGAGAAAAACAGTCAGCCATTCTTTTATTTTTCGCCCAATTCAAAGATTTCATGGTCATAGTTTTACTTGCCGCGACATTGGTTTCAGGGATATTGGGTGAATATATCGATGCGATTGCCATCATGGCGATTGTTTTTTTGAATGGATTACTTGGTTTTTTTCAAGAACGGAAGGCAGAAAAATCCTTGGATGCCTTAAAGGAAATGGCTGCACCGCAAGTTAACGTGCTTCGGGATGGCCAGTGGATGAAAATCCCATCGAGAGAAGTGGTTGTAGGGGATATCCTGAAGTTTTCGAGCGGTGACCGTATTGGTGCCGATTTACGGATCATCGACCATTCAAGCCTTGAAATAGAAGAGTCGGCACTTACCGGCGAGTCACTCCCGGCCGTTAAATGTTCTGATCCATTGATGAATGAGGTTGAAGGTATCGGTGATCAGGAAAATATGGCTTTTATGGGAACGATGGTGACAAGAGGGAATGGAGTCGGAATCGTAATCGCTACAGGAATGAATACGGCGATGGGAAAGATTGCGGATCTCCTGCAGACTGCAGAAACAAAAGAAACACCGCTTCAACGGAGGTTGGAGCAGCTAGGCAAAATCTTGATCGTCACGGCCTTAATATTAACTGTAATCGTGGTCCTGACTGGTGTCATTCAAGGACATGATCTTTATACGATGTTTTTGGCCGGGGTATCTTTGGCTGTTGCGGCGATTCCCGAAGGCTTGCCAGCCATTGTGACCGTAGCCTTGTCTTTAGGTGTTCAGCGTATGATCAAACAAAAAGCAATTGTCCGTAAGCTTCCTGCCGTAGAAACGCTTGGCTGTGCAACAGTGATTTGCTCAGATAAAACAGGTACACTGACACAAAACAAAATGACGGTGACGAAGGTTTGGAGTGGAGGAAAAACTTGGGATGTGGGCGGTACTGGTTACAATCCGGTCGGAGAATTTTCTTTAGAGGGAGTTTCAGTTGCCCCGAAAAACCATAATGCCTTGCTTCAAATAATTACATTCGGCATGCTCTGTAATAAAGCTGAGTTAAAGGAGAATGGTAAACAATATATTCTAGACGGTGATCCGACAGAAGGGGCGATGTTGGTCGCGGCAATGAAAGCGGGATTGACGAGGGAACACCTATCTAAGAGGTTTACGATAGTAAAGGAGTTTCCATTTGACTCGAGCCGCAAAATGATGAGTGTCATAGTGAAGGATGATAAAGATAATCATTTCGTTATCGTAAAAGGTGCCCCGGACGTATTGATTGCCCAGTCCGACACGATTCTTTGGGAAGGAAGGTCGGAAATATTAAATCGGGAGAGTAAGGAAAGGGTGCAACAGGACATGAATGGGCTTGCTTCGCAGGCACTTAGAATGATTGCTGTAGGTTATAAACCTCTTTCAAAAGGAACGATTTTGCTGCATGAAACCGAAGCTGAGCGTAATTTGACCTTCATGGGACTGCAGGGCATGATCGATCCCCCTCGTCCGGAGGTGAAACAGGCAGTTAAGGAATGCAGGGACGCCGGGATCAAAACTGTCATGATTACAGGCGACCATGTGATAACCGCAAAGGCAATTGCTAAAGAGCTTGGAATTTTAAAAGGAAAAGACCGTGTACTTGAAGGACGGCAATTGGCGGACATGGAAGTCGGGGAACTTGAGGAAGTTGTTGAAACTGTTTCGGTATTTGCCCGAGTTTCCCCGGAACATAAGTTGAAAATCGTAAAAGCCTTGCAAAATAAAGGACATGTCGTTGCAATGACAGGGGATGGTGTCAATGATGCCCCTGCGATAAAATCAGCGGATATTGGTATATCCATGGGCATCACGGGGACTGATGTTGCTAAAGAAGCTTCTTCCTTGATATTGGTTGACGATAATTTTGCCACAATAAAATCGGCCATCAAAGAAGGCAGGAATATTTACGAAAACATCAGGAAGTTCATCCGTTACCTGCTTGCTTCAAATGTTGGGGAGATTTTGGTCATGTTTTTTGCGATGCTATGCGCCTTGCCATTACCATTGATACCAATCCAGATCTTATTCGTGAACCTTGTAACCGACGGACTGCCCGCGATGGCATTGGGACTGGATGCCGCAGAAGAAGATGTAATGAAAAGGAATCCAAGAAATGCCAATGAAGGTGTTTTTGGAAGGGGGCTTGGCTGGAAGATCATCTCACGCGGTTTTCTGATAGGGGTTTCCACATTGATTGCATTTTATGTTGTATATCGTGCAAATCCGGATAACCTTGCTTATGCACAAACGATTGCTTTCGCTACCCTGGTCCTGGCTCAGCTTATACATGTATTCGATTGCCGAAGTGAACGTTCGATCTTCTCGAGAAATCCATTCGGTAACCTTTATCTAGTGGGGGCGGTACTATCCTCCCTATTATTGATGGTAGCCGTCATGTATGTGCAGCCTTTACAAACCATCTTTCATACGGTACCGATTTCGGGAAGGGATTGGCTATTAGTAATAGGAATGGCATCCATACCAACTTTTTTACTGGCTGGAACCTTTTTAGCAAGAAAAGCACAATGATATATGGTATAATCTTTAAGGTGGTAGAGTCTTGCTCTATTGCCTTTTTATTTTTGTAGTATTTTATTTGTAAGCTAATGTTTCCGTACTTTAGCTAATATATAATGAATGTTAAAAGACCAAATTACTACATTATGTTTTGATAGGATGTGGAACCATGGTTACCAGTATGACGGGCTATGGAAGAGAAGAAGCGGAAAACGAACAGGTCAGGGTTTTTGCTGAAATCAAGACCGTTAACCATCGTTTTTGTGAATATACGATTCGAATGCCGCGCCAGCTTTTGGTTTTGGAAGAAAAGGTAAAAAAGAAGGCGAATCAATACATAAGAAGGGGACGGGTGGAAATCTTCATTACAGTGGAAGGTGAGAGCCTGGTTTCCAAAAAGGTGAAGATCGATTGGGATCTTGCTGATCAATATGTGGGATTGATGGATGAAGTCAAGGGAAAATACAATCTGGAAAGTTCAATTACATTACAGGATATGCTGCAACTTGATTCGATTTTCGTGACGGAAGAAGTACCTGCGGTTCCTGCCGATTTGGAATCCCTGTTAATGAAGGCTGTCACGGGGGCATTGGAAAATCTGAAAAAAATGCGGGATCTGGAAGGTCAGGAGCTTGCCTCGGACATGAAACGCCAGCTTGAAAAGTTTGGTGAGATAGTAGCAGGGGTCAAAATGCATGCACCTTCAGTCGTCGAAAAATATAAAGCCCGATTGGAAATCAAACTGGCCGAGTTGACTGATAGATTGATTGAAGATAGCCGTATTGTGACAGAAGCGGCCATTTTTGCTGATAAATGTGATATAAATGAAGAACTGACCAGACTCGATAGCCATGTACAGCAATTTTCAAGGACCCTTACCCTCAGTGAACCAATTGGAAGGAAACTTGACTTCCTTGTCCAGGAAATGAATAGGGAAGTCAATACGATTGGATCAAAGGCAAATGATTCGGCCATTACGAAAGAAGTGGTGGAAATGAAAAGTTTGCTTGAAAAATTAAAGGAACAGGTTCAAAATATCGAGTAGTCGGTTTATGATGAACCTAACAAGGTGACAATATATATGAATGGGGGACAAAAATGTCAATTAAGCTCATTAATATTGGTTTTGGGAATATCGTTTCCGCGAACCGGATCGTATCCATCGTGAGCCCTGAATCGGCTCCGATAAAAAGGATCATCCAAGACGCCCGAGATCGCGGATCCTTAATAGATGCTACATATGGTAGAAGAACCAGGGCCGTTATAATTACAGACAGCGACCATGTTATCTTATCTGCCGTTCAACCGGAAACGGTTGCTGCACGGCTACAAGATAGAGATGACAGCGTAGAAGAGGGGTAACTGAAACAATATGAGAGAAAAAGGTTTATTAATCGTTTTGTCCGGACCATCCGGTGTTGGTAAAGGAACTGTTAGGAAGGCGATTTTTTCTCAGCCAGGAACGGCATTCGAATATTCAATTTCGATGACGACAAGGCTGCCTCGCCATGGTGAAGTGGACGGAGTGGACTATTTCTTCAAAAAACGCGAGGAATTCGAAGCACTGATCGAAGAAGGAAAATTGCTGGAATATGCTGAGTTCGTCGGTAATTATTATGGAACACCCGTGGATTATGTCCGTGAAACAATCGATTCCGGAAAAGATGTATTTCTGGAAATAGAAGTTCAAGGAGCTAAACAGGTCCGGGAGAAGTTCCCTGAAGGACTTTTCATTTTCCTTGCTCCTCCGAGTTTGACTGAACTCGAAAGCCGCATCGTTACTCGCGGAACCGAGACGGAGGAAGCGATAAAAGGCCGGATGAAAGTGGCCAAGGAAGAAATAGAACTTATGGATCTGTACGATTATGTTGTTGAAAATGATCATGTGGATGCAGCATGTGCTAGAATTAATGCAATTGTAATTGCCGAGCATTGCCGTCGGGAAAGAGTTGCAGTTTTATATAAAAAAATGTTGGAGGCGGAATAAATCATGTTATATCCATCAATTGATTCTCTATTACTTAAAATCGATTCTAAATACTCACTTGTATCGGTGGCAGCTAAACGTGCCAGGGAAATGCAAATTAAAGATAATTGCCTTATAAAACCGGTTTCCCATAAATCGGTAGGTCGTGCCCTTGAAGAAATTCATTCCGGTAAATTGACTTACGATAATTCTTACGAGGAAAACTAAGAGAACACAGAGCTTGACCTATCGGGCCTGACACCCTAAAGCAAACAGGAGCGTTACATTTGGAAAGTGCTTCCTTCCTGCGGCCAAGGTGTCAGGCCTGTTTGTATTGATTTTTTTAAAAGTAATGTTTGGGGGAATCCATAGGTTATTGCGCATTTCAAATGAAATTTCTTCGGTTTTCCGTCATAATTAGAAAGAATAGAATGTATAGTTAGGGGAAATTTGCATGCTTATCGATAAAAAAGTACTTCTTTGTGTCACCGGCGGGATTGCTGTATATAAGGCTGCTGCCCTGACAAGTAAATTAACTCAGGAAGGTGCGCATGTTAAAGTGATCATGAGTGAATCGGCACGTAAGTTCGTGACGCCGCTCACCTTTCAAGCACTTTCGAGAAATGATGTGTACACAGATACTTTTGATGAGAAGGATTCTTCAGTCATTGCCCACATCGACTTGGCTGATTGGGCTGATATCATCCTGTTGGCTCCAGCTACAGCCAATGTCATTGGCAAAGTAGCCAATGGAATCGCGGATGATATGATCACGACCACCCTATTGGCAACGGAAGCACCTGTTTGGGTTGCGCCGGCAATGAACGTGCACATGTACGCACATCCAGCGGTTCAGAAAAATATGGAGACACTTCGGGCGTTTGGATATCAATTCATTGAACCGGGTGAAGGGTATTTGGCCTGCGGATATGTAGGGAAAGGACGATTGGAGGAACCTGAAACAATCGTAGAACATCTTAATCGATATTTCAATGAACGCAAATTACAGCAACAGCCTCTTAAAGGAAAGAAATATTTAATAACGGCAGGACCGACACGTGAAGCGATTGATCCGGTGCGTTTTGTGACGAATCATTCCAGCGGCAAAATGGGTTATGCCCTAGCCGAAGCGGCAATTGAAATGGGCGCTGAGGTGACATTGATTACCGGCCCAGTGAACTTGACGCCACCTCCCAAGGCTAGTGTAATACCAGTGGAATCAGCTGCAGATATGTATGATGCGGTATTCGATCAGTTCGCTACCAGTGATGTCGTAATCATGACGGCTGCAGTGGCGGATTATAAACCGAAGGTCTATCATACTCGAAAGATGAAAAAGCAGCCAGGGGAAAATGTGATTGAATTTGAACGGACAAAGGATATCCTAAAGGAACTCGGTGAAAATAAAACTCATCAGATTTTGGTGGGCTTTGCGGCTGAAACGAACAATGTTGAAGAATACGCAAGAGGAAAATTAGTCAAAAAGAATGCAGATATGATCGTTGCCAATAATGTTACCGTCGCAGGGGCAGGATTTGGAACGGATACGAACATCGTGACCATTTACGATAAAGATGGAAGTGCTACCGAACTTCCAAAAATGAGTAAAGCGGATATAGCTAAAAGCATCCTGGCAGAAGTATCTCGCAAGCAAAAGGAATGATGTCTTATGGATATAGCATCCGTCATCGTGGATGTACCTGCTAAACAAACGGATCGAGAATTCGACTATCGCATCCCTGAAAAGTGGAACCAAGTCATCAAGCCCGGAATGAGAGTCATCGTCCCATTCGGTCCAAGAATGGTGCAGGGGTTCGTCACAGGCTTAAAAGCTAAAAGCGACTTTGCGAAATTACGCTTTATAAAGGAACCAATGGATTTGGAGCCCATCCTTAATGATGAATTGCTTCAGCTCGGTGACTGGTTGACCAATGAGGCGATGTGTTTTAAAATTTCAGCGCTACAGGCCATGCTTCCGGCAGCAATGAAAGCAAAGTATGAAAAAGTTATTAAAGTCGTTGACGATAAAAAGGATCAGCTCCCTCCCTCCATTCAAAACCTTTTCGGAAAAAATGATTCACTATCTTGGAAAGACGTGATTGAAGGGGAGAATGCCTCCCTGTTCCAAAAGGAAATGCAAAATGGCAATCTTGAGCTCGAATATAATGTGAAAAACCGACTTAACAAGAAGACGGTCCGAGTCATAAAATCTTTGCTTTCCCCTATGGAACTGAAAGAAATGGCATCAGCAATATCCAGCCATGCAAAAAAACAACAGGAACTCCTTCATTACTTTATTGAACATCAAGAACCCATCCCGTTAAAGGATTTGCTTGAATTGATGAACACATCAAGCGGTACCGTCAAATCCCTAGTGTCAAAAGGGGCCTTGGCAGAAATGGATCAAGAAATATACCGTGATCCTTATGAAAACCGTGTGTTCGAAAAATCCATTCCCTTTACACTGACAGCTGAACAAACCGCTGCATTGAAGCCGATCCAAGAGAAAATACATCATGATGAACATGATGTCTTCCTTTTATATGGTGTAACCGGCAGCGGGAAGACGGAAGTGTATCTGCAGGCAATTGCCTCTGTCATTGAAAAAGGGAAGGAAGCCATCATGCTTGTACCTGAAATCTCCTTGACGCCACAGACGGTGAAGAGGTTTAAGGAACGATTTGGGGAGCAGGTAGCTGTTATGCATAGCGGTTTATCCGTAGGTGAAAAATATGATGAATGGCGGAAAATTCACCGCAAAGAAGTAAAAGTGGTGGTCGGGGCTCGTTCTGCCGTGTTTGCTCCTTTTGAAAACCTGGGGCTGGTCATCATTGACGAAGAGCATGAATCCAGTTATAAGCAAGAAGAAACGCCAAGGTACCATGCTAGGGATGTTGCCATTGAAAGAGCAAAATCTTATGGTTGTCCGGTTATTCTTGGCAGCGCCACACCTACACTTGAATCTTTTGCGCGAGCCAAGAAAAATGTCTATAAATTATTGACCCTTAGCCAGAGGATGAATAAAAATGCTTTGCCAGCAGTGGATATTGTTGATATGAGGGAAGAACTAAGAACGGGAAATCGTTCCATGTTTTCGGAGCTGCTCTTTACCAAGCTGAAAGACCGGCTTGATAAGGGGGAGCAAACTGTCCTGATGCTAAATAAAAGGGGACATTCTTCCTTTGTGATGTGTCGAAGCTGCGGATTGGTCATCAACTGCCCTAATTGTGACATTTCACTTACATATCATCGCTTTAATGATATAATGAAATGCCATTATTGTGGGTTTGAAGAGGGAATGCCTTCCGTTTGCCCTGAATGTGAAAGTGAACATATAAGGTTCTTTGGAACAGGCACTCAAAAGGTTGAAGAAGAGCTTGCAAAAATCCTCCCTGAAGCAAGGGTCATACGAATGGATGTTGATACGACGAGTAAGAAGGGTTCACATGAGCGATTGCTGAATGCCTTTGGTGAAGGAAAGGCGGATATATTGCTAGGCACCCAAATGATAGCCAAGGGCCTTGATTTTCCTAATATCACTCTGGTTGGAGTCCTTTCAGCCGATACGATGCTACATCTGCCTGATTTCCGTTCTTCGGAAAAGACATTTCAGCTGCTGACGCAGGTCAGCGGAAGGGCGGGACGTCATCAGCTTCCGGGAGAAGTGGTCATCCAAACCTATACGCCTGAGCACTACAGCATCGAGCTTTCTGCCCTGCAGGATTATGATGCTTTTTATGAACGGGAGATGTATCTAAGGAGGCAAAGTCATTACCCTCCATATTATTATGTTGTCCTGATAACCGTTTCACATGAAGATTTAATGAAGACGGTGAGTGTTACTGAGAAAATCACCAATTATTTAGGCTCGCGATTGAATCGGGATTCTGTCGTACTAGGTCCGGTTGCTTCGCCCATTAGTCGAATCAACAATAGATATCGCTATCAATGTCTGATAAAATACAAACGAGAGCCGGACCTGAATCAGCATTTACGCACACTTTTAGAGCATTACCAAAAAGAAACAGCTCAGAATCATTTGCAGATTTCAATAGATTTAAATCCACAGATCATGATGTAATTATTTAAGAGATGGATGATTACCGCGAGCTGTTACAGCTTGCGTTTTTATATAATGAAGTGTTGTTTTTCATATCTAGGAGGGTACCTTTAATTTTGGCTATTTTACCGATTGTTTTGTTTCCTGAAAAAATTTTACAACAAAAATGCGATAAAGTAACAAGTTTTGATAAAAAGTTGGCAAAGCTGTTAAATAACATGTATGAAACGATGGTGGAGGCGGATGGCGTTGGACTTGCAGCACCTCAAGTTGGCGTGAAAAAGCAAGTGGCCGTCGTTGAAATAGAGGAAGGATCAGGTGCAATCGAACTGATTAATCCGGAAGTGCTGGAATTGGAAGGAGAACAGACAGGTGTTGAAGGATGCTTGAGCTTCCCGAGTTTATATGGTGAAGTAGTGCGTCCTTACCGTGTCAAAGTTCGGGCACAAGACCGAAAAGGATCTTATTTCGAGATAGAAGCGGAGGATTTCCTTGCAAGGGCCCTTCTACACGAAATCGATCATCTGCAAGGAGTCTTATTTACAAGTAAGGTTTCCCGGTATATTTCGGAAGAAGAGTTAGAAAGGTATGGAGAAGAATGACAAAAATAATTTTTATGGGTACACCGGACTTTTCGGTGCCGGTATTGAAAAGAATCATTGATGAAGGGTATGATGTGATCGCTGTTGTCACACAGCCCGATCGTCCAGTGGGCCGCAAAAAGGTGCTAACGCCGCCGCCAGTTAAAGTCGAAGCCGAAAAGCATGGGATACCCGTTTATCAGCCTGAAAAAATCCGGGAAAAAGAAGAACTTGAAAAAATCATTGCATTGAATGCTGATTTAGTGGTGACGGCGGCATTCGGACAAATTCTTCCGAATGAATTGTTGGATGCCCCTAAGTACGGTTGTATTAATGTACATGCCTCCCTGCTTCCTGAACTGCGTGGAGGGGCGCCAATTCATTATTCCATTTTACAGGGGAAAGAAAAGACTGGGATAACCATCATGTATATGGCAGAAAAATTGGATGCCGGTGATATATTGACTCAGGCGGAAGTTACTATAGAGGAAGAAGACAATGTTGGTACACTGCATGATAAATTAAGCAAGATAGGGTCGGATTTACTTGCGGAGACACTTCCAAAACTTATAAATGAAGAGTTACAGGCAATTAAGCAAGATGATGCTAAAGCATCTTTTGCGCCCAACATCAAACGGTCTGAGGAAAAAATCGACTGGTCGAAATCAGGGGAAGACATCTATAACCATGTACGCGGCCTGAATCCTTGGCCTGTTGCTTATACAACCTTAGACGGTTCCATTATGAAAATATGGCAAGTTATGAAACTTGAAGCTGGCAAGCAGGCCTTGCCGGGCACGGTCATTGATGTACAAAATGATGGTTTCATCGTTTCGACAGGCAATGAGACGGCAATACTAGTAACAGAACTGCAGCCTTCAGGAAAGAAAAAAATGCCGGCGAAAGATTACTTGCGCGGAGCCGGATCGTTCATTAAAGCAGGCATGAAGTTAGGAGAACAGAATGAAGCAAACTAAAAAGGGAGTACGTGAAATCGCTCTCGATATTTTGGAATCTGTAGAGAAAAACCAATCCTACAGTAACCTATTATTGAACAACTTGATTAAAAAGCACCAGTTATCCGCCGTGGACAGCGGTTTGCTTACAGAGATAAGCTACGGTACCATCCAGCGGAAAATGACTTTGGATTATTTTTTGAACCCGTTTATTAAACAACCTAAAAAAACGCAAAGCTGGGTCATCAATTTACTTAGACTTTCCGTTTACCAAATGGTCTATTTAGATAAAGTGCCTGATCATGCAATCATTTTCGAGGCTGTAGAAATTTCCAAAAAGCGCGGACACAAGGGCACCTCTTCAATGGTCAATGGTGTGCTTCGTAATATTCAAAGAAATGGTGTTCCTTCTTTAGAGGAAATTAAAGATGATCTGGAACGGCTTTCCATAGAGGTGAGTCATCCTATTTGGCTGGTCCAGCGTTGGGTAGAGCAATTTGGTTATGAAAAAACCAAGGAAATGTGTGAAATCAACTTAACTGCGCCATTACAGACAGGACGTGTTAATTTAAAGAAGATTTCACGCCGTGAACTGATCAGCATATTAACGGAAGAAGGATATGATGTTGAAGCGAGTGAAGTCGTTCCCGAAGCAATCGTCAGCTATAAAGGGAATCTTGCCCATTCAGAAAGCTATAAAATGGGGTATTTATCGATTCAGGACGAGAGTTCAATGCTAGTTGCCCATGCATTGGGTGCGAATGAAAATGATGCTGTGCTCGATTGCTGTGCTGCACCTGGAGGGAAAACGACCCATATCGCAGAAGGCTTGACCACAGGACAAGTATATGCGCTCGACCTTCATGAGCATAAGGTCAAGCTCATTAAAGAGCAGGCGGAGCGCCTAAAACTCAGAAACAATATTAAGACAATGGCCCTTGATAGCAGAAAAGTGCAAGAGCACTTTAATAAGGAAGGGTTTGACAGGGTCCTGATCGATGCACCATGTTCCGGGTTGGGAGTCATGCGCCGGAAGCCTGATGTAAAGTATACTAAAACAAAAGATGATATAATGAAACTCTCAAGTATACAACAACAATTATTGGAATCGGCTGCCCCGCTTGTTAAGCAAGGCGGACGGTTAGTATATAGTACCTGTACGGTGGATAAAGAAGAAAATGACAAAGTCGCTGCAGCATTTTTGGAAAGCCATCCGGATTTTGAAAGCGATGCAACCTTGTCCACAAGAATGCCTGAAAGCGTTCAGCCATATATCGAGGGTCATACGCTGCAAGTTTTTCCGCAATATTTTAGCAGTGACGGATTCTTTATTGCGAGTTTTAGAAAGAAGGTGCTGTAATGGCAGAAATCACTAAATCATCTAGAGTAAGAAAAGACACGACACCAGAAAAACCATCGATCTACTCATTGGAGCTTCACCAAATTAAAGAATGGCTTCTACAAAATGGCGAGAAGGCATTCCGGGCCGAGCAAGTATATGACTGGCTTTATAAAAAGCGTGTCTCCAGTTTTGAAGATATGTCCAACCTTTCGAAATCATTACGGGATAAGTTGGAGTCGCAATTCACCTTCACAACATTGAAGACTTTGATTCAGCAAACGTCCAATGACGGAACGATGAAGTTTTTATTTGAACTCCAAGATGGATATTCGATTGAAACGGTGCTGATGCGTCATGAATACGGAAACTCCATTTGTGTGACAACGCAGGTAGGATGCAGAATTGGCTGTACATTCTGTGCTTCGACACTAGGCGGTTTAAAGCGGAATCTTGAATCAGGGGAAATTGTTGCCCAGGTCGTTAAAGTTCAGCAAGCACTTGACGAGTCGGAAGAGCGTGTTAGTTCCGTCGTTATCATGGGAATCGGTGAACCGTTTGATAACTACGATAATATGATGTCATTCTTGAAGAATATAAACCATGAAAAGGGCTTGAACATCGGGGCGCGTCATATTACCGTTTCCACAAGTGGAATCATTCCTAAAATCTATAAGTTTGCCGAAGAAAGCATGCAAATAAACTTTGCTGTTTCCCTTCATGCACCGAATACGGAATTGAGAAGTAAATTGATGCCGATCAATAAAGCCTACAAACTTCCAGACCTGATTGAGGCCATCAAATACTATACAGAAAAAACAGGCCGCCGTGTAAGTTTTGAATATGGTCTATTCGGTGGCGAAAATGATTCAGTGGAGCACGCTGAAGAATTAGCAGCTTTAATAAAAGGGATAAAATGCCATGTGAACTTAATACCGGTTAACTATGTACCGGAACGCAACTATGTACGAACACCTCGGGACCAGATTTTTGAGTTTGAAAAAACATTGAAGAAGCGCGGCATTAATGTAACGATCCGAAGGGAACAAGGCAGTGATATTGACGCAGCCTGCGGCCAGCTTCGGGCCAAGGAGCGCAAAGAAGAGACGAGGTGACCCTATGAGGGCAATATTTAAGACAGACCGTGGAAAAGTCCGCCAGCATAATGAAGATAATGGCGGAATCTTTAAGAACTCGGAAGGCGTTCGCCTTGCCATCGTTGCAGATGGCATGGGCGGCCACCGTGCCGGGGATGTAGCCAGTGCAATGACGATAGACCTTCTGAAAAAGGGCTGGGAAGTATCCACCGGAATCGAAACGGCAAATGATGCCGAAGATTGGCTTAAGCAGCAAATCTTCACGGTCAATCAGTTGCTTTTTGAACATGCAGAAGCGAATACGGAATGTAAGGGCATGGGGACCACCATTGTTGCAGCCATTTGCACCGACAAATTTGCTACCATTGCCAACATCGGGGACAGCCGGTGTTATTTGTATAATGAGAGTGGTTTTAAGCAGGTCACGGAAGATCATTCACTCGTTAACGAATTGGTCCGTTCCGGTCAGATTTCGAAAGAAGATGCCGAAAACCATCCACGGAAAAATGTTTTATTACGAGCCTTGGGGACAGAAATGCAAGTGGAAATGGACATTATGACGGTCATCTTCGAAGAAAATGATTTACTATTGCTTTGTTCGGACGGATTGACGAATAAAGTGAGTGAACTGGAACTGGAAGAAACGGTAACCAATGCACAGTCACTTGAAGAAAAGGCGAATTCATTAATAGATAAGGCCAATCACTACGGTGGGGAAGATAATATCACCCTTGTGCTTGTTCAATTTACTGAAGAAAGTGAAAGCAGGTGAATTGAATGTTGATTGGCAGAAGGATCAACGGCCGTTATAAACTGATCCAGATGGTCGGCGGCGGCGGTATGGCTAATGTTTACCTTGCAAGGGATATGATTTTGGATAGGGATGTTGCATTGAAAATCCTTCGCATGGATTTTAATAATGACGAAGAGTTCATCAAGCGCTTCAATCGGGAAGCCCAATCGGCAACCAGTTTGGCCCATCCCAATATCGTAAGTATTTATGATGTTGGTGAAGAAGATTCCATCTATTATATTGTAATGGAATACGTTGACGGTTTTACACTTAAGCAATACATACAAAAATATTATCCAATTCCAGTTGATGAAGCCTTGGATATCATGAGGCAAATCACGGCAGCGATTTCCCATGCCCATCATAATGGGATCATCCATCGTGACATCAAGCCACAGAACATTTTGATTGATAAGGAAGGAACCGTCAAGATTACGGACTTTGGGATTGCATTGGCCCTAAGTGCAACAAACATAACGCAGACCAACGCAGTCTTGGGTTCGGTTCATTATTTATCTCCGGAACAGGCCAGAGGCGGTATGGCCAATAAGAAATCGGACATTTATTCACTTGGCATCGTCATGTTTGAATTGTTGACGGGGAGATTGCCTTTTTCGGGTGAATCAGCCGTGTCGATAGCTCTTAAACATTTACAATCGGAAACTCCTTCACCAAAACGCTGGAACTCTGAAATCCCCCAGAGTGTGGAAAATATTATCTTGAAAGCGACCGCCAAAGATTCATATTACCGCTATGAGAGCGTGGACTCGATGGAAGATGATATACGGACGTCGCTTAATCCGGAGCGTTCCAATGAACCTCCTTTTGCGATTCCCGAAGATCATGATGCAACAAAAGCCATCCCCGTCATAACGGATGATCAGCTTTCAAGCATCGATGAGACAATCATTAGGGGTCCTGAAAAAAATACGTTAGTTTATGCGGACGATGAGGAAAGTGAATCAGAAGCAGAGAGTAATTCAAAAAAGAAACAGAAGAAACAAAAGAAACAGAAAAAACAAAAAAACAAGTCGGAACACAAAGGTAAAAAACGAAAGAACATGCCAGCGATCTTGGTGACCACCTTTTTAGTTCTCGCACTGCTTGCAGTTTTATCTGTTACAGTTTTACCTCCCCTCCTTGTCTCGAAGGAAGTGACGATCCCTGACCTTAAAGGGGAAGAATTGGATGACGCCATTACTGAATTGCTTGAACTGGATTTGGAAATTGGAGATACGATCGAGATTGAAGATGAAGAGGTTGAAGCTGGTCTTGTGATCAAAACCAATCCTAAGGAAGGTAAGACGGTCAAGGAAGGTGCAGTGATCGATATTTATCAAAGCGTCGGTAAAGAGACGATTTCATTGTCCAGCTATGAAGGTCGAGATTACTCTGATGTTAAATCCCTGCTTGAAAAAATGGGATTCAAAAACATAAGCGTGACTGAAAAGTATGATGACAGTGCTCCCGGCACGATCATAGAACAATCGCCTTCTGGTGCGACTGAGGTCGTACCATCCGAAACGGAGCTTGAGCTGACGGTCAGTAAAGGGGCAGATCTCATGAGCTTGAAGAACTTAACGGGGTTCAATGAGGCTGGCCTTAATGATTATTCAAGCGAGAGTGGAATAAAGGTAGAGATCGAAGAAGAAATCTATGATGATTCCGTAGCGGAGGGGCTTGTCATTTCCCAGTCACCGGAACCTGCTACGAAGGTGGAAAAGGGCAGTACTGTGAAAGTGGTCATTTCAAAAGGGAAAGAAGAGATTCCGCCCAAGAGTGTAACGGAGGAAGTCAACATCGAGTATGATCCGGTTGAGCCAGGCAAAACACAAAAAATACAAATCTTCATCGAGGATATCGACAATAGCATGACGGAGCCTCAAGAAACATTCTATATATTGGAAGATGCGAAGAGAACGATCGAATTAATGGTATCCCCGGATAAGAAAGCAGGATATAAAGTCATGCGGGACAATCAGGTCATCATTGACGAATCCGTCTCATATCCAGAATAAATTTAAGAATTAGGAGTGTGGTTATGCCAGAAGGAAAAATAATCAAAGCATTAAGTGGATTTTATTATGTCCTTGATGGTGAAGAGGTCTATCAATGCCGTGGAAGGGGCCTGTTCAGGAAGAATAAGGTAACCCCGCTCGTTGGTGATTATGTTGTTTTTGAAGCGGAAAATAAAACGGACGGGACCGTGACCGAAATAAAACCGCGAAAGAATGAATTGATACGTCCGCAAATCTCGAATGTAGACCAGGCAATCCTTGTCTTTTCGGCAGTGGAACCTGATTTCAGTCCAGCCTTGCTTGATCGATTTCTCGTATTGATCGAAGATAACGAAATCGAACCGATCATCGTCGTGACGAAACTGGACTTGGTTACAGCTGAAAACAAAAAGAAATTGTCTCAGTATATCAAGGACTATCAGAAACTTGGCTATACTGTACTGGAGACATCTTCCGTCACCGCTGGAGGGATTGAAGAACTAGTGCCGTATTTAGAAGGAAAGACCAGTGTATTTGCGGGGCAGTCCGGTGTTGGGAAATCGTCCTTGCTGAATGCGATCAATCCGGAATTGGCTTTAAAGACGGATGATATTTCTTCACATCTGGGACGCGGGAAGCATACGACCCGGCACGTTGAATTGATCCATATTGGCTCCGGACTTGTCGCGGATACTCCAGGGTTCAGTTCACTTGAATTCATGGAAATGGAAGCTGAACGGCTTTCCTATTGCTTCCCGGAAATGCATAAGCATGGGGAAGACTGTAAATTCAGGGCCTGTCTGCACGATAAAGAACCGAAATGTGCAGTGAAGGAAGCGGTGGATTCCGGGGAAATTCCCCGTTATCGATACGAGCATTATATGCAATTCTTAGAAGAAATAAGAGATAGAAAGCCGAGGTATTAAAATGGTTAAAATCGCACCATCCATTTTATCAGCTGACTTTGCAAAATTGGGAGAAGAAATTCTTGATGTGGAAAGGGGCGGAGCGGATTTGATCCATGTGGATGTCATGGATGGGCATTTCGTGCCGAATATAACGATAGGCTCACTAATTGTTGATGCTATCCGCCCAGTAACGAAGCTTCCGCTTGATGTACATTTAATGATTGAACAACCTGATCGTTATATCGAGTCCTTTGCGAAAGCGGGAGCCGATTATATAACTGTACATGTAGAGGCCTGCACACATTTGCATCGAACGGTTCAATTGATTAAATCTTTTGGTGTAAAGGCAGGCGTGGTGCTTAATCCAGCCACTCCGGCTTCCTTGATACAACCTATAATCGAAGATATTGACATGGTATTGTTGATGACGGTTAATCCGGGTTTTGGCGGGCAAAAGTTCATTAAATCCGTTCTTCCGAAAATTGCCGAAGTGAAGGCGATGGCAGGAAAGTATAATCAAAATCTCGAGATAGAGATTGATGGTGGAGTAAATGAAGAAACGGCTAAACTATGTATTGAACAAGGGGCGACAATCCTGGTGGCCGGTTCGGCAATATATGATCAGGAAGATCGACACGCAGCGATTCAAAAGATTCGGGGAAAGTGATATAAGCCGACACTATCATATTCATATGATGGTGATCGGCTTTTTTTATCAATTAAACTAAGGCACCTTGGATATGATTATATATGGAAAAGGATGATTTCGATGATTATCAGTATAATGGCTGGAGGTCCGGAATGTTTTTGGCCGGATTTGACATGGTATAAGGAGAAGACAGATCTTTGGGTCGGGGTTGACAGGGGAGTATGGTCTCTGCTTGAAAAAGGTATCGAACCTAAGTACGGTTTTGGGGATTTTGATTCGGTTTCGGAAGGTGAATACGAAAAGATTGAGCAAATGCTGCAAGAAATCAATCTATATTCCTCGGAAAAGGATGAAACGGATTTAGAAATCGCATTTAAATGGGCAATGGGGCAAAAGCCAAGAGAAATTCACATTCTGGGCGCAACAGGGGGAAGAATGGACCATTTTCTCGGGAATATCCAGCTGCTCCAAAAAGAAAGTGTCCTCCCTCATCATGGCGATATGGATATATACATAGTCGATCGGCAAAATATAATCACAGTAAAGACAGCCGGTTCTTATGAGGTCACTGCTTTGAAAGATAAGAAATACTTGTCCTTGCTCCCAGTAAACGCTGAAGTCACCGGCATTACTCTTTCGGGTTTCAAATATCCGCTGGACGATGCAAGCTTGGAAATGGGTTCGACGCTTTGCATCAGCAATGAACTAATTTCCGAATCTGGGAATGTTTCATTTGAGAAAGGCATATTAATGGTGATAAGAAGCAGTGATTAAAATTCATGCTTAGAGCAGATTCGGATATAATTACGATCATCCTATATCCGCTTAAAAGCTTATGTTGTAATAGAAAAATTCCACTTCATCTTTAATTGTGGGATGCAAAGAGGAGGGGCATGATGAAATTTTATACGATTAAATTGCCAAAAGTTCTGGGCAGTTTGGTAAGGGCTATGCTCGGAGCGTTTAAAAAAGGCTGATACTTATCTCCATGACACCTCTCAAAATAAGGGAGGTGTTATTTTTTGGTAAATATGGGCGGCCATCCATTAATGGGTGAAGGCATCCTTCTTGATGCAGACTGGACCTGGTCAAAGATTTGAAACCATCCCCATTAAATACCGGCCATTACAAGTAAAAAGGCATCCTAAGAGGATGCCGTAACATTATACGCGTTCTACTTTGCCCGATTTAAGAGCTCTTGCAGAAACGTATACACGTTTAGGTTTACCGTCAACTAAAATACGTACTTTTTGAAGGTTAGCGCCCCATGTACGCTTGCTAGCGTTCATTGCGTGAGAGCGGCTGTTACCAGAACGAGTTCTTCTTCCAGTGATTACACATTTACGTGCCATGTCAAATTCCCTCCTAACTACAACAAGCTTAAGTTTTTCGCAGTCGTCTTAAGTCTTTGTAAAATACTTTAATAATTTATCATACCTACCGCTAGAATGCAATACTTCAGTTAATTACTTTCAAGAAAAAAACCTTGACATACATACTTCGAAATTGAATTATATAGAGTGCCGTAAGACATTTACTTTTAAAACCAGAGACATTATAGTAAAATGTCTTTAGTTGATTTGATTTTTTGGGAGGGAAAAGAAAATGTCTATCGAATTACAAACGAAGTATGGACAAATTGATATCTCTAATGATGTTATCGCAACTGTAGCAGGCGGCGCAGCCGTGGATTGCTATGGAATTATAGGAATGGCTTCCAAAAAACAATTTAAAGACGGCATTGCCGAAATTCTAAGAAAAGAAAACTTTACTAAGGGTGTAATTGTACGTCAAGAAGAGGAAGAAGTTCATATCGATATGTATATTATCGTAAGTTATGGAACGAAAATCTCGGAAGTTGCACATAATGTGCAATCAAAGGTAAAGTACACTCTGGACAAAACTGTAGGATTAGCTGTTGATTCCGTTAACATTTTTGTACAGGGAGTTCGTGTGACGAACCCTTAAGTATAGGAGGAAAGTTTTGTGTCAATTACAAGTTTGAACGGAAAGCGCTTTGCAGAAATGATCATTCAAGGTGCCAACCATTTAGCGGCTAATGCCCAAATGGTTGATGCATTGAATGTTTTCCCTGTTCCGGATGGAGATACAGGAACGAATATGAATTTATCGATGACTTCGGGAGCGAAGGAAGTGCAAAATAACGTCCAGGAACACATCGGAAAAGTGGGTGCGTCCCTTTCAAGAGGATTGCTTATGGGCGCACGCGGCAATTCGGGAGTTATCCTTTCGCAACTGTTCCGCGGTTTTGCTAAAGCGATTGAACATAAATCGGAAATCAATAGTGAAGAATTTGCCCAAGCTTTTGAAGCAGGGGTTCAAACAGCTTATAAAGCCGTTATGAAACCTGTTGAAGGAACCATTTTAACGGTTGCAAAAGATGCAGCCAAGCAAGCGGTTTCATCAGCAGCAAAGCATATAGACCTTATTCAGGTAATGGAAGAAATCGTTACGGAGGCTAATGCATCATTAAAACGCACACCTGATCTTCTTCCAGTCTTAAAAGAAGTGGGTGTCGTTGATAGCGGCGGGCAAGGGTTGGTGTTCGTATATGAAGGTTTCCTTGCTGAGCTGAAAGGTGAAGCCCTTCCAGTCCGATCCGCTAATGGTCCAAGCATGGATGACATGATCAGTGCCGAACATCACATGAATGTACAAGGACATATGAACACGGAAGATATCGTGTTTGGCTACTGTACGGAATTCATGGTCCGATTGGAAAGTGAAAAACTTGCCAATCAATCATTTGATGAAGAAAAATTCAGAAATGATTTAAGTGAATACGGAGATTCTTTACTAGTCATCTCAGATGATGAAGTCGTCAAAGTACATATTCACTCTGAACAGCCTGGCACGTGCCTGAATTATGGACAGCAATATGGTAGTTTAATAAAAATGAAAATCGATAATATGCGTGAACAGCATACTGCGATTGTAGGTGAGACGAATACACCGCTTCAAACTAAACCGCCCACCAAAGAGAAATACGCTGTAGTGTCAGTGGCGATGGGCGCTGGCATCAGCGAATTATTCAAAAGCATCGGCGCTAAGTCCGTCATCGAAGGCGGGCAAACGATGAATCCTAGCACGGAAGATATCGTTAAAGCTGTCGAAGGGGCATATGCAGATCATGTGATCATCTTGCCTAATAATAAAAATATCATCATGGCCGCCAATCAGGCTGCTGATGTACTTGGGGATCATGTGACTGTCATTCCAACGAAAACAGTACCGCAGGGAATGGCTGCATTGTTGGCTTTCAACCCATCACTTGATGCCGAAGAGAATAAAAAAGCGATGATCGAAGCCCTTTCCCATGTGAAAACGGGCCAGATTACTTATGCTGTCCGGGATACCAACATTGACGGTCTTGCAATCGAGACCGGGGACTTCATGGGAATTGCTGAAGGCACCATCAAGGTGAAGGATAAAGACATGACTAAAGCGGCAAAAGATCTTCTCTCCGATATGATTGACGAAGATTCAGAAATCCTTACCATTTTATATGGTGAAGATGCCACTGCTGAAGATGTCGAAAGTCTTGTTGCGTTTTGTAATGAGAATTTCGAAGACGTTGAAGTTGAAGTCCATAATGGGAAACAACCTTTATATTCTTTCATTTTTTCAATTGAATAAGTAGAGAACATGAAAATAAGGGAAACCTATCCGTCATAATGTTTGGAGGATCCCGAAAAAATAAAAGGCAATAAACTGCATATGTCATTAGGCTATGCAGTTTTATTTTGGCTGTTTTCACATACTTTGTTGCTATTTACCAGGTAGTGAGTTGTGGTTGATTTCCCCTCCAGATGCTCGCTTTCCGCGGGGCGGGCGGTGAGCCTCCTCGGCGTAAACGCCTGTGGGGTCTCACCTGTCCCGCTGCTCCCGCAGGAGTCTCGCACTTCCGCTCCAATCAACCTTAAATAGTTTCGTTTTAAAAACAACAATCTTTACGAAAAGAGCCTTTAATTTTATGAAAAGAAGGATTACGGACAGCATAATTGTAATTACAATATATCAGGCTTTATTATTAAACTGACTCCAAGTGAATAGAAGGAGGAGCTAATCATGAAATTTAGAAGTGTATTCGATATAATTGGTCCTGTTATGATCGGCCCCTCTAGTTCCCATACAGCAGGAGCTGCAAGGATCGGCAGGGTTGCCAGGAATTTATTCGACCGGGAACCAAAATGGGCCCATATTTCTTTTTACGGATCGTTTGCCAAAACCTATAAAGGCCATGGAACGGATGTAGCCATTGTAGGAGGCTTGCTTGATTTTGATACATTTGATGAGAGAATCAAAGAATCGCTGGAAATAGCACGCAAAAAGAAAATAAAAATTACATTTCGAGAAGAAGAGGCAGTACCGGAACATCCCAATACAGCAAAAATAACAGTTGGTGATGATGATGGTGAACTGGAACTTGTCGGAATATCGATAGGCGGGGGAAAGATCGAAATCGTCGAATTGAACGGGTTTAAATTGAGGCTTTCCGGGCATAACCCTGCCATACTCGTCGTTCATGATGATCGATTTGGTGCCATAGCCAATGTTTCAAACATATTAGCCAAGCATCAGATCAATATTGGCCAAATGGAAGTCTCCCGAAAAGAGAAAGGGCAGATGGCCTTGATGACGATTGAAGTGGACCAAAATCTGGAGGATCACGTCATAGCTGAAATTACAGCACTCCCCAATATCACTCAAGTAGCAAGGATTGTGGATTGATAGAGCAATCGTTTCCACTTAGGAAGGAGAAGAAATCATGTTTCGAAATGTAGCGGAATTAGTAGAATTAGCTGAATCAAAGCAGAAAAAAATTTCAACGCTGATGATAGAGCAGGAAATGGAAGTAACGGGAAAAAGCCGTGAAGAAATCATCCGGCAGATGGGAGTCAATCTGGATGTAATGGAACAGGCAGTTGAAAAAGGACTTCAAGGTGTACGGTCCGTTTCCGGCCTGACGGGAGGGGATGCAGTCCTTCTTCAGAATTACATTAAATCCGGAAACTCCTTATCCGGGGAACTGCTGTTGGATGCGGTAAGCAAAGCCGTGGCAACAAACGAAGTGAACGCAGCCATGGGAACGATTTGTGCGACACCGACTGCCGGATCTGCTGGTGTTGTGCCTGGTACCCTTTTCGCTTTGCAAAATAAATTAAAACCGAATCGGGAACAGAAAATTGAGTTCCTATTTACAGCAGGGGCGTTTGGTTTTGTAGTAGCGAATAATGCTTCGATCTCTGGAGCCGCAGGGGGCTGTCAGGCGGAGGTCGGTTCTGCTTCGGGTATGGCGGCGGCAGCCATCGTTGAAATGGCAGGAGGGACACCGGCACAAAGTGCAGAAGCGATGGCAATCACATTAAAGAACATGCTTGGTCTTGTGTGTGATCCTGTTGCTGGTCTTGTGGAGGTACCTTGTGTGAAACGTAATGCCATGGGTGCAGCCAATGCCATGGTTGCAGCAGATATGGCTTTAGCGGGTATCACAAGCCGCATACCGTGTGATGAAGTAATTGATGCGATGTATAAAATCGGGCAAACGATGCCATCTGCTCTTAGGGAAACTGCACAAGGAGGTTTAGCGGCTACACCGACTGGGCGGGAGTTGGAAGCGAAAATCTTTGGCTTACCGCTAAATAAGAAGTGAACTCGACTTTACGCGAACCCATTACCGCAGTAAAAGGCATTGGGGCCGAAACGGCAGCAGCTTTGGGGGAAATGGAGATCCATACCGTCGCGGATCTCCTTGAGCACCTCCCATATCGCTATGAAGATTACCGGTTGAGGGATTTAGAAACGGTCGAGCATGATGAACGGGTTACTGTAGAAGGCAAAGTTCATACAGTACCCACGTTAGGGTACTTCGGAAAGAAAAAATCCAGGCTCACGATTAAAGTTTTGACTGGGAGATATTTAATAAATGTCATTTTTTTTAACCAGCCTTATCTGAAGCCGAAGCTTGCGATAGGCGAAACGGTAACGGTAACGGGAAAGTGGGATCGTCATCGCCAAACCATTACAGGCTCGGAATGCCATGTTGGTGATCGAAGCCGGGAGAAAGAGTTCGAACCGGTGTACTCAGTGAAGGGCAGCATTACCGTCAAAGGGCTCCGCCGCTTTATCTCCAATGCATTTTCTGAATATGGGACAATGATAGAAGAAAATCTGCCCCCGCAATTATTGGCGGCATACAAACTGATGCCGCGTAATGATGCTCTTCATACCATGCATTTCCCTCAATCGGCCAATGAGGTGAAGAAGGCCCGACGCCGTTTTGTGTATGAAGAATTTTTATTGTTTCAACTTAAAATGCAGGCACTTCGTAAAGTGCAGCGGGAGCAGTCAAAAGGAATAGGCCAGGAGTTTGACATGGAGCGGCTGGAAGCCTTTGTTGAAACACTCCCTTTTCCTTTGACGAACGCTCAGAATAGGGTCGTCGAGGAAATAATGAATGACATGAAATCTCCCTACAGGATGAATCGTCTGCTTCAAGGGGATGTCGGGTCTGGGAAAACGGTGGTTGCCGCCATATGCCTGAAGGCTACGATTACAGCAGGTTTCCAAGGTGCACTTATGGTCCCCACGGAAATCTTGGCTGAGCAGCATACACAATCGCTGAAAGCCATGTTGGAACCGAGTGGAGTAAAGGTCGCATTGTTGACAAGTTCGGTAAAAGGCAAAAAGCGCAAGGAACTATTGCAAATGCTGGAATCCGGGGAACTGGATCTTTTGATAGGAACTCATGCATTGATTCAAGATGAAGTGAATTTCCGGAACTTAGGTCTTGTCATAACGGATGAACAACATCGTTTCGGAGTGGAGCAGCGCCGCATCCTTCGTGAAAAAGGTACCAATCCAGATGTACTTTTCATGACGGCTACACCAATTCCGCGAACTCTCGCAATTACAGTGTTTGGGGAAATGGACGTCTCGACGATCGATGAAATGCCTGCCGGGCGTAAAGCGATAGAGACCTATTGGGCGAAACACCAAATGCTTGATCGGATCTTATCCTTTGTCGAAAAGGAACTAAAGAAAGGGAGACAGGCTTATGTCATCTGTCCATTGATTGAGGAGTCGGAGAAACTCGATTCTTTACAGAATGTTCTTGATGTTCATGCAATGCTGACACAATACTTTGCGAACAGGTACAAAGTGGGTCTTATGCATGGACGGCTGCCCGCGGATGAAAAGGAAGAAGTGATGCAGCAGTTCAGTGCCAATGAAGCGCAAATCCTTGTTTCCACTACCGTCGTCGAGGTTGGGGTGAATGTTCCAAATGCAACGGTAATGGTCATTTATGATGCGGAGCGCTTTGGACTTTCACAGTTGCACCAGCTACGGGGAAGGGTTGGACGGGGGAGCGATCAGTCCTTTTGCATCCTGCTGGCTGATCCGAAAACGGAAGTCGGCAAAGAGCGGATGAAAATCATGACTGAGACAAACGATGGTTTTGCCCTTTCCGAAAAAGATTTGGAACTCCGTGGACCCGGGGACTTCTTCGGTAAAAAACAAAGCGGCCTTCCCGAATTCAAGGTAGCCGACATGGTCCATGATTACAGGACCCTTGAAGTGGCAAGGATGGATGCAGCAAAATTAATTGCGTCCCAAAGCTTTTGGCATTCCCCGGAGTATGCACCTTTGCGGGACTATTTAGAGGGAACGGGAGTATTTACGGGAGAAAAGCTGGACTGAACTGAATAAAAAACCAATAGCAGATTGTGAGATTTTACGCAATATCTTGCAATCTGTTTTTAAAATATATATACTACTATTAGTACCTAGTCATAATACTACGGATGGTGACCTTCAAATGCGAAGAAATAAGAAGGAACGCCAGCAATTATTAATCGAAACGATTAAACAGAATCCTTTTGTAACGGATGAGGAGCTGGCTGAAAAATATTCGGTGAGCGTCCAGACCATTAGGCTTGACCGTCTTGAATTATCGATACCGGAACTGCGTGAACGGATTAAAAGCGTGGCCGAGAAAAAATTCAGTGACGAAATCAGGGCATTGCCTTTGGATGAAATCATCGGGGAAGTAATTGATCTTAATTTAGATGATAATGCAATTTCGATTTTGGATATAAATAAAGAGCATGTCTTTAAGCGGAATGGAATCGCAAGGGGACATCACCTTTTTGCCCAAGCAAACTCATTGGCTGTGGCAGTCATAAATGATGAATTGGCATTAACTGCGAAAGCATCCATTTTATTCACTCGTTCTGTAAAGGAAAATGAAAGAGTGGTAGCTAAAGCGAGGGTTAAAAACGTGGACCACACCAACGATCGTTCCGTGGTTGAGGTTAGAAGCTACGTAGGTAATGAACTGGTTTTTAAAGGCGAGTTCGAAATGTATCGCTCTTAACTTGCTAGTAAAGGATGAAAAAAAATGAAGATAACGATAGATGCAATGGGTGGCGATAATGCTCCCAAGGCACAGGTTTTGGGAGCGATGAAAGCTGTCGAGGCTTTTTCCGATGTGGAAATTACCTTGATAGGCAAAGAATCCGAGATTAACCAATACTTAGCGAAGCATGGCCGAATAAGGGTTATACATACTGATGAAAAGATATTAAGTACCGATGAACCTGTTCGTGCGGTTCGCCGCAAGAAAAGCGCATCGATGGTATTGGCTGCACAGCAGGTGGCTGACGGAGAAGCGGACGCATGCATTTCTTCAGGCAATACGGGGGCGCTAATGGCTGCAGGTTTGTTTGTGGTCGGAAGGATAGAAGGCATTGAACGTCCGGCATTGGCTCCCACCCTTCCGACGATCGATGGCAAGGGTTTTGTATTACTGGATGTAGGCGCGAACTCCGATGCTAAACCGGAGCATCTCCTTCAATTCGCCATAATGGGGTCTGTTTATGCCCAAAAAGTGCGGGGAATCGAAAAGCCTCGTGTCGGATTACTTAATATCGGAACAGAAGAAAAAAAAGGGAATGAACTGACTAAGCATGCCTTTACATTACTGCAGCAATCATCGGAGATATCCTTTATAGGTAACGTAGAGGCAAGGGACCTCCTAAACGGGCCGGCAGACGTTGTCGTGACGGACGGCTTCACGGGAAATATGGTGTTAAAGACGCTGGAAGGTACTGCTATGGGCGTATTCAAAATGGTGAAAGCTGCCTTGATGAGCAACCTCAAAAGTAAGTTGGCTGCAGCGATGGTAAAGCCAGAACTAAAAGTCATAAAAAATAAAATGGATTACTCGGAGTATGGCGGTGCTGGCCTCTTCGGTTTGAAGGCCCCTGTCATTAAGGCGCATGGTTCTTCAGATGCGAATGCGGTCTATAATGCTATACGCCAGACTCGCGATATGGTTGGAAATGACGTCATATCGACAATTGCGGAGACAATAGAAAAACAATAATAAATCATAGAGGCAGGGGAGTAACAGATGGGTAAAATTGCTTTTGTCTTTCCAGGACAAGGATCACAATCAATAGGAATGGGGCATGGCTTATTTCAGGAAAAAGAGCGTGCTCAGCAAATTTTTCGATCAGCAGATGAAAAACTTGATTTTCCGCTTACGGAATTGATCTTTAATGGCACACAACAAGAATTAACGGTGACTTATAATGCACAGCCAGCCTTATTGACTACGAGTTATGCTTTTGTCAGGGAGTTGGAAGAAGCGGGAATCAAACCCGATTATACTGCCGGGCACAGTTTAGGTGAATATACGGCATTAGTGGCATCTGGTGCAATTTCTTTTAAAGATGCCGTATATACAGTGCGTAAACGCGGTGAATTCATGGAAGCTGCGGTACCGAATGGTCAAGGCTCAATGGCTGCGATTTTGGGAATGGACCGTGAAGCTCTATCTGAAGTCACTTCTGAAATTACGGCCACAGGTGAATCCGTTCAATTGGCCAATATTAATTGTCCAGGGCAAATCGTCATTTCAGGCACCTCCGAAGGGGTTAAACTTGCAAGTGCAAAAGCCAAGGAAAATGGGGCTAAACGGGCTCTTCCTCTTGAAGTGAGCGGACCGTTCCATTCTGAATTAATGAAACCGGCAGCAGAAAAGTTACAGGGTGTCCTTGATGAAGTAAGCTTCAAACAGGCAGAAATTCCTGTCATTTCAAACGTAACGGCTAAGCCCATTACAGCACCTGCCGAAATAAAAGAAAAATTAATCGAACAGCTGTATTCACCGGTCCTTTGGGAGGACAGTGTGAAAAATCTACTTGAATTGGGCGTGGATACGTTCATCGAGGTTGGCCCAGGGAAAGTGTTGGGCGGATTGATAAAGAAAATTGATCGTTCCGTTCAAATTCATTCGGTATCCGATATAGATACTCTAACTAAAACAATTGAAACATTGAAGGGGGTACAAGCATGATCCTCGAAGGTAAAAAAGCACTTGTAACGGGAGCATCACGAGGTATTGGCAGGGAAGTTGCATTGGAACTTGCCCGTCAGGGAGCAGACGTTGCCATTAACTATTCCGGCAGTGAAGCAAAAGCGAATGAAGTGGTTGATGAAATCAAGGCATTGGGCCGGAAAGCATTCGCCATCCAATGCGATGTTGCAAATAGTGAATCAGTGACAAGCATGATGAAAGAAGTCGTCGAACAATTTGACAGAGTGGATATCCTGGTTAATAATGCCGGCATCACACGTGATAACCTTTTGATGCGCATGAAAGAAGATGAATGGGATTCTGTTATCAATACGAATCTTAAAGGCGTGTTCCTATGCACCAAAGCTGTTACAAGGCAAATGATGAAGCAGCGCAGCGGCAGGATCATAAATATGGCATCGATCGTCGGCGTCAGCGGAAATGCAGGGCAGGCTAATTATGTAGCGGCTAAAGCAGGTGTCATCGGTTTGACTAAAACGACGGCAAAGGAACTTGCATCAAGAGGCATTACGGTCAATGCGATTGCCCCAGGTTTCATCTCAACGGATATGACTGGGGAATTGCCTGAAGACGTTCAAAAAGCCATGCTGGACCAAATTCCGCTTGCACGTTTCGGTGACCCTAAAGATATTGCTGCAGTGGCGTCTTTCCTTGCTTCCGATGCAAGCAAATATATGACTGGGCAAACTCTTCATGTAGATGGCGGCATGGTCATGTAAGTTTTCTTTGATTTTTTTCGAAATTAATTTATAATGTCTTGAGGGGAGGTGAACACATTGGCAGATGTATTAGAAAGAGTAACTAAAATCGTTGTAGATCGTTTGAACGTAGAAGAATCAGAGGTAAAACTTGAAGCTTCTTTCAAAGAAGATCTTGGTGCCGATTCCCTTGATGTAGTTGAACTAGTCATGGAATTCGAAGACGAGTTTGATATGGAAATTTCGGACGATGACGCTGAAAAAATCGCCACAGTAGGTGATGCTGTGAATTACATACAAAGCACTATGTAATGAATTGTCATTTGACTAAAAGCTCCGTTTTTTAACGGGGCTTTCTCTTATTGCTTAAAGAAGTTTGATTCAGCGGCAGATAACGGAATGAGCATGTTCACGGGTATGCTCCGCCTGCATGCAGTGTCTTTTGCCTTTAGTTTTCTTTAAGCGGATAATCATGTATGATGGTACATAGGAAAGCTTGACAGGAATTCCTGCCAGGTTTCTTTTTATATATTGGAAAAATATGCTTTTTGAACCGTGGAGGGTTTTGTGTGATGCGTAGGAACGGAAATAATCGTAAACCATCAATCAAGGAAAATAAATTCAAACAGTTGCAAGAAAATCTGGGTTTTCATTTTAAAGATGAAAACTTATTGAAACAAGCTTTTACACATTCATCTTATGTGAATGAGCATCGCCGTAAGCCTTATGAAGATAATGAAAGGCTTGAATTCTTGGGGGACGCTGTACTTGAACTGACCATCTCTAAATACTTATATCAAAAATATCCGATGATGAGCGAAGGTGAACTTACCAAACTAAGGGCAGCCATTGTATGTGAGCCTTCACTTGTTGCTTTTGCCAATAGCCTTTCTTACGGGGAATATGTATTACTCGGAAAAGGGGAAGAAATGACAGGTGGAAGGGAACGCCCTGCCATGCTTGCGGATGTATTCGAAGCCTATATTGGTGCTTTGTACCTTGATCAAGGATTAGAGCCAGTTGTGCAGTTTTTGACGAATGTCGTGTTTCCGAAGATAGACGAGGGTGCTTTTTCTCATGTGATGGATTATAAGAGCCAGCTTCAGGAGCTGATCCAGCGCGATGCCATCGGTGTCCTGCAATATAAGATCTTGCAGGAAAAAGGACCGGCCCATAATCGGGAGTTTGTTTCGACGGTCTCCCTGAATGGGGAAGAACTTGGCTCTGGAATAGGAAAGTCCAAAAAAGAAGCGGAGCAGCATGCAGCCGAGCATGCATTGATCGTTTTAAAAGAAAAAAATCAACAAGATAGTTGAACAGTAGAGGGGGAAAGGTCATGTTCCTCAAACGTTTGGACGTTGTAGGATTTAAATCTTTCGCAGAGAAAATTTCGATAGATTTTGTACCTGGTGTCACGGCAGTGGTTGGACCAAACGGAAGCGGTAAAAGTAATGTGACCGATGCAGTCCGGTGGGTCCTTGGAGAGCAGTCTGCGAAATCACTGCGTGGAGCAAAAATGGAAGATATCATCTTTTCGGGAAGTGACACGAGGAAAGCGTTGAATTTTGCGGAAGTATCATTGACCCTTGATAACGAGACCAATTCCCTGCCGATCGACTTTCATGAAGTCAGTGTGACAAGGCGTGTATATCGATCGGGAGAAAGTGAATTTTTCATTAATAATCAAGGTTGCCGTCTGAAAGACATCATAGACCTTTTCATGGATTCCGGTCTTGGGAGAGAAGCGTTTTCCATCATCAGCCAAGGGAAAGTGGAAGAAATCCTTAGCAGCAAGGCTGAAGAAAGACGAGTGATTTTTGAAGAAGCAGCCGGTGTCCTGAAGTATAAAACGAGAAAACGAAAAGCGGAATCGAAGCTGACGGAAACACAGGATAACTTAAACCGTGTCCATGATATCCTCCATGAATTGGAGGGGCAGGTGGAGCCGTTGAAAATTCAGTCTTCCCTCGCCAAGGAATTTTTGGCGAAGAAAGACGAGCTAGAGCAAATAGAAGTGGCTTTAACCGTTTATGAAATTGAAGAGCTTTATGAAAAATGGGAAAAACTATCACAGGAACTTGAAAAACATAATGAAATGGAACAGCAAATGGCAGGACAGCTTCAGGACAGGGAAGCACATCTCAAAAAGTTAAGGGATAGTCTTGCGACGCTTGAGACATCGATCAATGGCCTTCAGGAGATTCTCCTGAATGCCAGCGAAGAACTTGAAAAGCTTGAAGGCCGTAAAGAAGTTTTGAAAGAACGGAAAAAAAATGCCGCCCAAAACAAGTCACAGCTGGAAAAAGCGATTGTGGAAGGTGAGGCTGCTGTCGAGCGTTTGTCTTTGCAAAAGGAAAGAGAAACGGAAATCCTTCATGCACTGAACTTGGAAGTGAAAGGGATTTCTGAAACCTTACATGAAAAACAAAAAAGCCTCGGTCTATTCAATAGTGATATCGAAGCGGTGATCGAAGCGAAAAAGAGTGACTATATCGAGTGGTTGAACAAGCAGGCCTCGGCCAAAAACGAAAAACAATACCTGCTTCAGCAGCTTGCGCAGCAGGAACATAAAAATGCAAAACTTGATATGGAAAATGAAAAGTTCTTAACTGAAAGAATGGATATCACTGCTAAAAAAATGGAATATTCACAGCTGATGGACAATATGACCAAGCAGCTTGAAGAGCATGTCACTTATTTCCGAAATCAGCAGAATAAATTGAATGCGGCAAAAGATACGTATCAAAAACAAGAAACCACCCTTTATAAGGCCTATCAATTCCTTCAACAGGCTAAATCGCGTAAGGAACTGCTTGAAGAAATGGAAGATGATTATGCAGGCTTCTTTCAGGGTGTAAAAGAGGTTTTGAAAGCGAAAGAAACCCTTCGAGGCATTGAAGGGGCAGTTGCGGAATTGATAAAGGTTCCAAAGGAATATGAAACGGCCATTGAAACGGCTTTGGGCGGAGCGATGCAGCATGTTGTCGTGGAACGCGAAGAGCATGCACGGGAAGCCATTTCCTTCTTGAAGAAAAATAGGTACGGGCGTGCGACTTTCTTGCCTTTATCAGTCATAAAGGCAAGAGAGATATCAGCTAACCAATTATCGATGCTGAAGAGCCATTCAGCTTTTGTAGGGACTGGTTCCTCATTGATCCAATATGATGATAGGCATGCAGCGATTGCTGAAAACCTATTAGGAACAGTGATTATCACCACGGATTTAAAAGGGGCAAATGACCTGGCAAAAATGATGCAGCATCGTTTCCGCTTCGTAACACTTGAAGGGGATATCGTCAATCCAGGTGGTTCAATGACTGGTGGAGCCTTAAAGCAAAAAACGACCTCCCTGCTTTCAAGGAAAACGGAATTGGAGGAGCTCCAACAAAAACTTGCTGCCATGGAAGTCAAAACGAATCAGCTTGAAAAGCAAGTCAAACAGCTCAAAGTGGATGTGGGTGTTCAAGAGCGAACGCTTGAACAAACCAGAAAAACGGGAGAGAGACTTCGATTACAAGAACAAACCCTTAAAGGGGAACTCCGTGAAGTGGAGCTTCAGGAAAGAAATGTGAATGAACGGCTGCATCTTTATGATTTGGATAAAAATTCATATTTAGAAGAACAACAGCAAAAAACGGCAAGACTTGAAGAGCTGGAAGAACTTTTGGAATCATGTAAATCGGAAATTGAAGGTCTGGACCGGTTGATTTCCGAAATGACCGAACAAAAGCAATCACAACAATCTTCAAAAGAGAGTCTTGCTGAAGAAACGAATGAACTGAAGGTAATGCTCGCTTCCAAGCGTGGCCAGCTGCAAAACCAAAAAGAGAAGATGGAACGCATTGAATCGGATCTTTCTAAGGAATCAAGCAGGCTTGCTGAAAACAAAGATGATTTAGGGCTCCTGACCAATGAAATGACAGACAGTTCAAGCGGGGAAGAGTCCCTGGAAGATATGGCTCAGCAGAAATTGCTCGATAAAAATGGAGCAATTGAAGGAATCACCATAAAAAAACAGGAAAAAAACGAGCTTCTAATGGAAGTTGAAACGCTCGAACTGTCCTTGAAAGAAGAAAATCGACTTTATAGAGGCATTGTCGAAGTGATAAAGGATGAAGAAGTGAAATTAACTCGTCTGGATGTCGAACTGGAAAATCGCCTCGACCACTTGCGAGAAGAATATACCCTTTCCTTTGAAGGTGCTAAAGAACGGTATCCATTGATGATGCCTGCCGACGAAGCTCAAAAAAGGGTGAAGCTCATCAAGCTTGCAATCGAGGAACTGGGGACGGTGAATTTAGGTGCAATTGATGAATACGCACGTGTAGCTGAACGCTATGAATTCCTTCTTAGTCAAAAGGAAGACCTTCAACAGGCGAAAGATACATTATTCCAAGTCATTGATGAAATGGATGATGAAATGAAACGCCGCTTTGCGGATACTTTCTATTCGATCCGTAAAGAATTCGAACAAGTCTTCAAAGCTTTATTTGGCGGAGGCAGAGCGGAGCTGAAACTGACGAATCCTGATGATTTGCTAAATACAGGGGTGGATATCATTGCACAGCCTCCCGGAAAAAAACTGCAAAATTTGAGCCTCTTATCCGGCGGAGAACGAGCATTGACAGCCATAGCCCTTTTATTCTCGATTCTAAAAGTGCGTCCTGTTCCTTTCTGTATCCTTGACGAAGTCGAGGCAGCGCTAGATGAGGCGAATGTCGTCCGGTTCAGCCAATTTTTAAGAAAGTTCAGCAGGGAAACGCAGTTCATCGTGATTACTCACCGCAAAGGCACGATGGAAGAGGCAGATGTCCTATACGGCATTACGATGCAGGAGTCAGGCGTCTCCAAACTTGTTTCCGTCCGGATGGAAGAATCAGAAAACTTTATGGAAGTTTAAAATTCATGAATTAGAGGAAGTGGGACAATGAGTTTTTTCAAAAAGTTAAAAGAGAAATTTACTACTCAGGAAGAAAAAGAAAAATCAGTTGAAGCAGAAGTATCCATTGGGGAAAAATTCAAACAAGGTTTGACAAAGACGAGGAATTCCTTTACTGGAAGGGTTAATGAACTTGTTGCCCGTTATCGGAAAGTGGATGAGGACTTCTTTGAAGAACTTGAAGAAATCCTGATACAGGCTGATGTAGGCTTTGATACTGTGATGGAACTGATTGATCAATTAAAAATGGAAGTCAAGCTTCGCAATATCTCTGATACGAGGGAAGTGCAGTCCGTTATTTCCGAAAAGCTTGTTGAAATCTACCAAGGTGATGATGAAGCGACTTCTAGCCTGAATATACAAGAAGAAGGTTTGACGGTCATTTTGTTTGTAGGGGTTAATGGGGTAGGTAAGACGACGACCATTGGTAAACTTGCCCACAAATTCAAAACAGAAGGAAAATCTGTCGTATTGGCTGCAGGGGATACCTTCCGTGCCGGTGCGATTGAACAGCTTGAGGTTTGGGGTGAGCGTGTCGGTGTCAGTGTAATCAAACAGGGTGAAGGCTCTGACCCAGCAGCTGTCATGTTCGACGCCATTCAGGCCGCCAAGGCACGAAAAGCGGATATCCTTATCTGTGACACTGCCGGTCGCTTGCAGAATAAAGTGAATTTAATGAAGGAATTGGAAAAGGTGAAACGTGTAATTGAACGTGAAGTACCAGGTGCACCACACGAGGTGCTGCTTGCCCTTGATGCGACAACTGGGCAAAATGCCCTTATCCAGGCCAAGACATTCAAGGAAGCGACAAATGTTTCCGGTATTGTTTTAACAAAGCTTGATGGCACCGCAAAAGGTGGAATTGTTTTGGCGATTCGCAATGAATTGGCCATTCCCGTTAAATTTGTCGGGCTAGGTGAAAAAATGGATGATCTACAGGAATTCGATGCCGAGAAATATGTTTATGGCCTTTTTGCTGATATCATCGATAAAGAAGAGGTTTAAGGGAAAATTGTAAGCCGGAAGAGTTCATTCTCTTCTGGTTTTTTTACCATGATAATTGGAGGACCAATTGAAGAAAGGTCCAAAAAAGAAGCGGGAAATGAAAAAATAATGCTTTGCAAACACGTGGTAAGGAGTTTAACTTGACATCAAATAAACAAGGCTTTACAATATAAACTTGTAAAGGGTTTTCACTTAACAGCAGGGAGGCTTGCTAAGATGCTTGAAAAGACAACGCGGATTAATTATTTGTATGACTTTTACCAATCGTTGTTAACAGAGAAGCAGCAGAGCTACATGTCCCTCTACTATCTGGATGATTACTCTCTTGGCGAGATTGCCGATGAATACGAAGTCAGTAGGCAGGCAGTCTATGATAATATAAAAAGAACAGAAGCGATGCTTGAGGAATATGAAGCAAAGCTATTGTTATTTCAAAAATTTCAAGAGCGTAACCAGTGGATTGCGAATATGAAGGGACTCATAGAAAAGGAATCCTTTTCAAAAGAGAAGCTGCTAGACGCAATCACAACGCTTGAGAAGTTGGATTAGGAGGCGGCAATATGGCATTTGAAGGATTGGCCGACCGACTGCAGAGCACGATGCAAAAGATCCGTGGAAAAGGGAAGGTCAACGAAGCGGACGTTAAAGAAATGATGCGTGAAGTTCGATTGGCCCTGCTTGAAGCGGATGTTAACTTTAAAGTCGTGAAGGATTTTGTAAAACGTGTCAGTGAACGTTCGGTAGGTCAGGAAGTGCTGAAAAGCTTAACCCCCGGTCAACAGGTAATTAAAGTAGTTAAGGAAGAATTGACTGAGCTGATGGGCGGCGAACAGAGCAAGATTGCCGTTGCCTCGAAACCACCGACTGTCATTATGATGGTAGGTCTTCAGGGTGCTGGTAAAACGACGACCACCGGAAAGCTTGCCAATCTTCTTAGAAAAAAATACAACCGCAAGCCATTGCTCGTTGCGGCTGATATTTACCGTCCGGCGGCGATTAAGCAGCTCGAAACACTTGGCAAACAATTAAGCATGCCTGTTTTCTCCCTTGGGGACCAGGTCAGCCCTGTTGAAATTGCCAAACAGGCAATTGAAAAAGCTAAGGAAGAACATCATGACTATGTGTTGATTGATACCGCAGGCCGTCTTCATGTGGATGAAAACTTGATGGGCGAACTGAAGGATATCAAAGAGTTGACAAAACCTGATGAAATCTTCCTGGTTGTCGATGCGATGACAGGTCAGGATGCGGTCAATGTAGCCCAAAGCTTCAATGAACAGCTAGGCCTGACAGGAGTCGTATTAACGAAACTTGATGGGGATACACGTGGTGGTGCGGCACTTTCAATTCGTTCAGTCACCGACACGCCGATCAAATTCGTCGGTATGGGTGAAAAATTGGATGCACTTGAAGCGTTCCATCCAGAGCGGATGGCGTCAAGGATCCTCGGCATGGGTGATGTATTGACCCTTATCGAAAAAGCACAGGCCAATGTAGATGAAGAAAAAGCGAAAGAATTAGAGAAAAAGATGCGTACCGCCACTTTTACCTTTGATGATTTCCTTGATCAGCTTGGTCAGGTGCGGAATATGGGACCGCTTGATGATATTCTGAAAATGATTCCCGGTGCGAATAAAATGAAAGGGATGGACAACCTTCAGATCGATGAGAAACAGATCGGTCATGTTGAAGCTATCATCCGTTCAATGACAACGCATGAAAAGGAACATCCGGAAACCATGAATGCATCCCGCAAGAAACGGATTGCAAAAGGAAGCGGCAGATCGATTCAAGAAGTGAACCGTCTACTGAAGCAATTCGAAGAAATGAAAAAGATGATGAAACAGGTCACGAACATGCAAAAAGGAAAGAAAAAGGGATTCAAATTCCCGTTCATGTAAGGTTTATTTCAGGTCTAAACTGAGGCGAATACGGGTCGAAGCCATGTATTTCAACACTTTTTTTACCTGTTAAGAAAAAAACCTTTACAAACATGCAAGACATTTGATATTATACTATCTTGTGTGAAACTATTCGGAGGTGCTTATTTAAAATGGCAGTAAAAATTCGCTTAAAACGTATGGGAGCTAAAAAATCTCCTTTCTATCGTATTGTAGTTGCAGATTCTCGTTCACCACGTGACGGACGTTACATTGAAGTGGTAGGAACTTATAACCCGGTTGCTCAACCAGCTAAAGTTGAAATCAACGAAGAGCTTGCTCTTAAATGGTTACAAGATGGAGCTAAACCATCTGATACAGTTCGTAACTTATTCTCTACACAAGGCATCATGGAAAAATTCCATGTTGCAAAAAACAGCAAGTAATCGACGGTAGTTGATGAAAGCACTTATTGAAACGATTGTTTCAGCACTTGTGGATTATCCGGAAGAGGTCATCGTGACCTCCAAGGAAGAATCCGACCGGATTGTTTATATCCTCTCCGTTCATAAAGAGGATATGGGCAAGGTGATCGGTAAACAAGGGCGTGTTGCTAAGGCGATTCGGACTGTGGTATATGCAGCAGGATCTTCACAGCAGAAGAAAATCTATTTGGAGATTTCCGAATAAGGAGGGTTAATACCCCTCCTTTTTTTGTACTTCAAGAAAGTGAAATTTCGACTTGGATCCTAATTGAATAGACCCGGACTTTAAACTTTACGCCTTTTTAAGACGCATCTTTTACCGATTTACGTTATACTTAAGAGAATGACCCCCATTTCAAAAAGATTACCCCATCATACATATTTTTTGAAGGAAATAAGAAATCATAGATAATAGGAGGTGCTGGAATGAAAATTCTCCAAAATGTAATCGTTAACCAAGTATTAACGGAATCCAGCAAGAATCAGCTCCTCGAGAAATACAAGTCAAAACGCCTTCAGCTTCAAAAAGAGAGTGAACAGCTTCGCTTTGAACTGAAAAAACTTGAAAAAACAAGAACTCTCCAACCTGCTAGTCTCCGTGCTCATTTTGAAAAAGAAATAAACCAGAGGCAAGAAAAAATAAAACTGCTTGAATTTCAGATGGAGCAGTTGGAGATCCTTCCCGCAGGTAGTGAATTGAAGGAACGGGAAGTTCAAAGTATCATTGATGTGGAAATTGGGGCAGATTGGGACGAAATCATGGCAACGAAGACCATTGTCATAAAAGATGGAATCGTCTCGGAAATTCGTTAGAGGTGAAAGAATGGAAAAATGGTTTAATGTAGGTAAAATTGTCAACACACATGGTCTTTTAGGAGAAGTCCGTGTAATTTCTTCAACAGACTTTCCAGAAAAACGATACAAAGTGGGAAATACTCTGTATCTGTTTAGGGACACGGAGAAAAAACCTTTGCCCCTCATCATCAGGTCGCATCGCACCCATAAAAACTTTAACCTATTGACGTTCGAGAACTATTATAACGTCGGACAGGTCGAGGCATTTAAAAACGGGGTCCTGAAAGTGAAGGAGGCACAGCTTGGTAAATTGGACGAAGGTGAGTTCTACTTCCATGAAATCATCGGCTGTTCGGTATTTACGGATGAAGGAATGGAAGTTGGGGAAATCGTTGAGGTTCTTACGCCTGGTGCCAATGATGTTTGGGTCATTAAGAAAGCTGGCAGTAAGGACATCCTGATCCCGTATATTGAACAAATTGTTAAAGAAGTGGATATTTCCGCTAAAAAGGTCATCATTACACCTATGGAAGGACTTTTAGACTGATGAAAATCGATGTGCTTTCGCTTTTTCCAGAAATGTTCGAAGGGGTATTTGGTTCGTCAATCTTAAAAAAGGCTGCGGAAAAGCAGGCTGTCAGCTATAAGGTGACCAATTTTCGAGATTATGCAGATAATAAGCATTCGACAGTAGACGATTATCCTTATGGAGGCGGTGCTGGAATGGTATTAAAGGCACAGCCGATCTTTGATGCTGTGGAAGCTCTTAAAGGACAAGGTGAGCTAACCCCAAGGGTAGTCCTCCTTTGTCCTCAGGGAGAGCGTTACACGCAGAAAAAAGCCGAAGAGTTTGCTGAAGAAGAACATCTCATTTTCATTTGCGGGCATTATGAAGGGTATGATGAGCGCATCCGGGAGCATGTCGTAACGGATGAAATATCTATTGGTGACTTTGTGCTTACAGGCGGGGAATTGGGCGCAATGGTCATTATTGACAGCGTTGTTCGCTTGCTGCCGGGCGTTTTGGGAAATGTTGACTCCCCGATCCTTGATTCCTATTCTTCTGGTTTGTTAGAGCATCCCCATTATACTAGACCTGCAGATTTCCGGGGAATGAAAGTTCCCGATCCGCTAATATCCGGGAATCATAAAAAAATCGATGAATGGCGGATGAAGGAATCTCTGCGAAGAACTTGGATTCGACGTCCGGATTTGCTCGATAGTTATGAACTATCGGAAGTTGAAAAAAAATTATTGTCCGAGATTAAAAAAGAAGACTGATGCCTATTGCATCGACGTTTAGAGTATGATAGGATATACCTTGTGACTTGGGCAAAATGCTCAGTCTTATAACGATGTTCCGCTGCAAACAATAAGTATTTGCAAGAGCGTCCAGGAGGAGTTGAAATCGATGCAAAATCTTATTAACGAAATCACAAAAGAACAACTTCGCTCAGATCTTCCATCATTCAGACCTGGTGACACAGTACGTGTACACGTAAAGGTTATTGAAGGAACTCGCGAACGTATCCAGTTGTTTGAAGGCGTTGTAATCAAACGTCGTGGCGGCGGAGTTAGTGAAACTTTCACAGTACGTAAGATCTCTTACGGCGTTGGAGTAGAACGTGCTTTCCCTGTTCACACACCAAAAATTGCGAAACTAGAAGTTATCCGTCACGGTAAAGTACGTCGTGCGAAACTTTATTACCTACGCGAACTTCGTGGTAAAAAAGCACGTATTAAAGAAATTCGTCGTTAATTCTTCGAATATCTTCATGCGGGTTTACCATGATCCACATAAGGTGAATAACCAAACAGTATCATGCAAAAAAAGGGAGCTTGTTTATCAGGCTCCCTTTTTGCACTTTAAGAAACGATGAATGCACATAGGGTGAAAGCTATATAGAATCCTGCTCGCTATAGCGTCCGCAACATGTTAAAATAATTGTTGATATGCTTCAAAAAGGGTGGATAAGGATGGCGAAAAAGAAAAATGAATTGTGGGAATGGACAAAGGCGGTCATAATCGCGGTTATAGCGGCGACGCTGATTCGTTATTTCCTCCTGGCTCCTATTGTTGTGGACGGCAATTCCATGATGCCGACATTAAAGGATACGGACCGCATGATCGTTAATAAAATCTCCTATTCGATTGGCGAACCCAAAAGATTCGACATTATCGTTTTCGAAGCTCCAGAAGGCAAAGATTACATAAAGCGGGTCATCGGATTGCCAGGGGAAAAAGTTGAATATAGAAATGATACTCTTTACGTGAATGGAAAAGCTTATGATGAGCCATACTTGGATGAATATAAAGAACAATTGATTGATGGCGGGGCTTTGACGGAACCTTTTACATTAAGTGATGTAATAGAACAAGGAACGGTGCCTGAAGATCACCTATTCGTCCTGGGGGATAATCGCCGTTTCAGCAAGGATAGCCGCCATATTGGTGTAGGTGTCGTTCCTTACGATAAAGTGTTAGGAAAAACTAAATTAGTTTATTGGCCGATCGAAGACTTTCGATTGGCGGAATAGTAGGAAGGTGGATTCCATTGACAATACAGTGGTTCCCTGGCCATATGGCCAAAGCAAGACGGGAAGTAACAGAGAAATTAAAACTGATCGACATCATCTTTGAACTTGTGGATGCCCGGATTCCGGCATCTTCACGAAATCCGATGATCGACGAAATCATTCAGCATAAACCGAGGGTCATCCTTTTGAATAAAGCTGATATGGCCGATCCGGCAAAAACGAATATGTGGCTGGAACATTATAAATCGCAGGGGAAAACGGCGATTGCCATTAACTCACAGGCAGGAAACGGTTTAAACCAGATTACAGCTGCATCCAAAAATCTTTTAAAAGAAAAGTATGAGCGGATGGAATCAAGAGGAATAAAGCCGAGAGCGATCCGTGCCATGATAGTCGGCATTCCGAACGTGGGGAAATCGACTTTAATCAATCGACTTGCCAAAAAGAACATTGCCAAAACAGGAAATACACCTGGAGTCACGAAAGCGCAGCAATGGATAAAAGTGGGTAAGGAATTGGAATTGCTCGACACGCCGGGGATTCTCTGGCCGAAATTCGAGGATCAAGAAGTAGGTTTGAAGCTTGCTTTGACAGGTGCGATCAAGGATACGATTTTAAACTTGCACGAAGTCTCATTATATGGCCTTCGCTTTTTGGAAAAAGAATATCCGGAAAGATTGAAATCCCGTTATAACCTGGATGTAATTCCACAGGAAACGCTCGAATTGTTCGATGCTGTCGGAAAGTTCAGGGGCTGTTTAGCATCTGGGGGCTTCATCGATTATGACAAAACCGCAGAGTTGGTCGTACGTGAAATCCGTTCAGAAAAGATGGGCCCGCTTACGTTCGAGGTTCCTTCAGATTATGAAAAGGATGATATCCCCGAATAAGATTAACATTGACTTGAGTGTTGTAATACGGAGCTGGAGTTGGATGTCGAAAAGATTTTTTCTTTTTGATGTCTCTTTTCCGCTCCGTATTTTTGTCTGAACTGTAGAAAAGAAGCAAGACTGCCGATAATTAATATGATGGGTGATAAAAGATGATAACTGCAATGAGCATTAAGGAAATCTCCTTAAAGTTAAAGACGATAAGAGAGCCGGAAGATTCATTTTTACAGAAATGCCGGGAGGACGGACGGAAGGGAGTAACCGACTTAGTAAACAAATGGCAAAGAACTTATGAAAAAGAACAACAGGTAAGGGATGCTTTCACGGAAATGACAGAGTTTGAAAGGCAATTACGGAAACAAGGGTTTTCCATTCTCGCTGGCATCGATGAAGTGGGAAGAGGACCTCTTGCAGGACCGGTTGTGACAAGTGCAGTCATCTTGCCTGATTCTTTTTATTTGCCAGGGCTTAATGATTCTAAAAAGATTCCGGAGTCAAAAAGGGAACAGTTTTATGAGATGATTTTTAAGGAAGCGATATCCGTAGGTGTAGGTGTTGTACATAGCGAAGTAATTGATGAAATCAATATATATCAAGCTACGAAAAAGGCAATGGTGGCTGCAGTGAACGATCTGTCAGAACTTCCGGATCATTTGTTGATCGATGCGATGGAACTGGATGTGCCGATTCCCCAGCTTTCGCTCATAAAGGGGGACGCAAGAAGCATTAGCATCTCTGCGGCATCCATAATAGCCAAGGTGACTCGTGATAGGATGATGAAGGAATATGGTGAAAAATATCCGGAATATGGTTTTGAAAAGCACATGGGTTACGGGACAAGCCAACATTTAGAAGCTCTCGACATACACGGGCTTACACCTTGGCATAGAAGAAGTTTTGCACCGGTTAAGGAAATCGCTGCACGAACGAAGGAATAAGGGGGGGATGAGTGGTGCAATCCATAAAAAGCAGTCAACCCGTAGCTTCACCCATTGAAATAAAAGGAACTGCGAGTTTGAAAAACGGGCAAATCCTTTTCGGGAAGGTGAATAAGTTTTTTCTTAACCAAACGGCCGAGGTACAGGTTGGCCATCAAAAAATGGTTGCCACTCTTGATATCCCGCTTCGTACAGGAGTGAAGTATTGGTTTCAAGTGCAGCAACAAATTGAGGGGTGTGTCGTGTTAAAAGCTTTAGATTCCCCCAATTTAAACGTTTCTGGCTTAAAGGGAACAGTTGCACAATTGATCGCTCACCTCGGCATAAAACCTGAACCGGCCGCAACCAAGCTTGCCGAATACCTGCTGACAAACCGCCTTCCGATAACCAAGGAAACTTTTCAATCCGCTTTGCGATGGTTAAAAGCTGCTGATGCTGCAGAAGTTGGTCTGCCTGTAATAAAAACAATGTTCATTCAGCAACTGCCTTTTGTAAAAGGTGTATTTGATGCATTATTTACGCAGTCCAAAGGTGAACCTTTCCACAAACTCCTCAGTGGCTTCAGGCAGCAGCTGCAGGATGGTGGGGCAGTAACGAGGACTGCCTCCAAGCTAATGGAGGTATTGGACTCTTTACATGTTGCCAAACAGAACCAGCTTCAACAAATCGGTTTACAAAAACTTGTGACCGCTTGGCTGAATTCCGATTCAACGCCAGAAATGAAATCCGGGGCATTTTCCCTGCTTCAAAAGACGGGTTTCGTTCCAAAGGGAATGACGGAATCCGTCTTTCTGGAAAGTTTAATGGATGGAGCTGAGGTTAGGTCCGGTATTCCTAAAAATTCAGCGATTGATAAATTACACCAAGGATTGCAGCTGCTTTCCGCAGCTAAAGGCGGAGCATTTGCACAAGTTGAAGAAATCGAAATGGCTATTAACCGCATATTGAATAGTCATGATCATGAGAAGGCAAAACTGCCGATTGATATCCACTCGATGCAGAGAAAAAACATTTCTGCAGAAAAACTTACCCCTCTTGCCTTTCATTTACTCCAGAATGCTTTTGCCGAAGCGATAGCTACAAAGGCAGTAGACGGAAAAATAGAAGCGAATGACCTTATAGGCTACTTGAATAAGGACACAGAGCAAGTAGCTGAGTCGAAGGGTAAAGCTGCTGAATTACTGTTTCGGTCGCTTAATAAGCCTCCTGAGGCCCAATCCACTAGGATTAATGAGAAGCTGGTCCTTTCACATGTATTGGCAGCTGATTTTCAAACAATCGATTTCACCCATGGACCTTCTGTCGCACACCAACTGAAAGAAATGACCAAGATCCTTGGACTCCAGCTGGAACATGCACTCATTAATCTTCCAGGAGATGATTTGGCGGATTTTCCCAATGATTTAGAGACACTTAAACCACTGCTGCTTAAATTGCTGAATGAGCAAATTCCGGCAGCTATCAAGGAAAGGGCAAAACAAATCCTGAATCGGATTACTGCGCAACAGATCCTTTCACAGGAAAACGGGCCGATTCAGAATTTACTCCTTACAATTCCACTCAATCTGGGATCTACTAAAACGGATCTGACGTTACAATGGAGCGGAAGGAAGACAAAAGAAGGCAAAATAGACCCGGATTACTGCCGAGTCCTATTTTATTTAGAGTTGGAGCACCTTGAAGAGACGGTCATCGACATGCAGGTTCAAAACCGAATCATAAAAGTGACGGTCATCAATGGGCATGGTGAAACCCTTGAAGAGGCAGCCGGTCAATACCTTGACATCCTGAGAGAGAATCTTGGGAAAATGGATTACAGATTATCAGGAGTTTCGTTTGTAAATCCCGTATATGAAAAAGAGCGGGACCTTAGGGGGCAACCGATTCCTTTTACAGAAGCAGGTTCATATAGTGGAGTGGATATTCGAATATGATAAATGATAAACGAAAAGAAGCCATTGCTTTAAAGTATGATCAAAAGACATCCAAAGCGCCCGTCATATTGGCCAAAGGGAAAGGGAAAACGGCTGAAACTATTATGGAAAAGGCCATGAAACTCGATATACCGGTCCAAAGGGACGAATCGCTTGCTGCACTTTTAGGTCAATTGGATATAAATCAAACGATTCCTGAAGAATTGTATGGAGCTGTTGCAGAGGTATTTGCATTCATTTATAAAGTTGACAAGGACATGAATCGGTAGGAGACTAACCATCTGGTTTCACCAATGGGTTTCTGTTGGTTTATGTAGAATTTTAGGGGAATTACCGACGATTTTTCATTATATTAAAAAAATACTAAACTATTTGTTAAAGGACAAGGCGCCATGGCTTTGTCCTTTTGCTTTTCCTTTGAATCAAGACCAGGATAACCGTAGTTCTTCATGAGAATATCTTTGGATCAATAAATTGAAAAGGCTTTCATGGAAGTGTTTTTGATAGAAATATGACTCTTTTTGTACTAGAATTGCAGATCCGAAACAAATGATATTAATAAGAAAAAAACACAACGGCGCAGAAGGTTTTTTCTATTTTTTTAAAGGGTAAGGAAGTATATTATAATAATATTTTAAAAATTATGTGAAAGAATATTATGCACGAGGGAGAATTTTGTTGTAATATGATAGAGAAAACACGCATTAAATTTCAAGGTTGTTTTTTAGTAGATAAGGAGGATGGGAAATGAATATCCATGAGTATCAGGGGAAAGAGATATTGCGACAATACGGGGTATCCGTTCCAAATGGCCGGGTTGCCTTTACTGTTGATGAAGCAGTTGAAGCAGCGAAGGAGTTAGGTACGGAAGTTGTTGTCGTCAAAGCTCAAATTCATGCGGGCGGCCGCGGTAAAGCCGGCGGAGTCAAGGTAGCAAAGAATCTTGATGAAGCACGTACATATGCAGAAGAGATTCTTGGCAAGACACTGGTGACCCATCAAACGGGACCTGAAGGTAAGGAAGTTAAGCGTTTACTTATTGAAGAAGGCTGCGACATTACGAAAGAGTATTATATCGGGCTTGTCCTTGACCGTGCTACGGACAGTGTCGTATTGATGGCTTCTGAAGAAGGCGGTACGGAAATTGAGGAAGTGGCCGAAAAGACACCAGAGAAAATATTCAAAGAAGTAATCGATCCGGTTGTAGGCCTGACTGGTTTCCAAGCACGGAGGATTGCATTCAATATCAATATTCCGGCTCCACTTATAAATAAAGCTTCCAAACTGATGATTAACCTATATACAGCTTTCGTTGAAAAGGATTGCTCAATCGCAGAAATCAACCCATTAGTGGTAACGGGTGACGGCGATGTAATGGCGCTTGATGCTAAATTGAACTTCGATGATAATGCGATTTACCGCCATAAGGACATCGCGGAGTACCGTGATTTGGATGAAGAGGATGCGAAAGAGATTGAAGCATCAAAACATGGCCTAAGTTACATATCGCTTGACGGAAATATCGGATGCATGGTTAATGGTGCCGGGCTTGCTATGGCGACGATGGACATCATTAAACATTATATGGGAGATCCGGCTAACTTCCTTGACGTTGGTGGCGGCGCCACTGAGGAAAAAGTAAAAGAGGCTTTCAAAATCATCCTTTCCGATCAAAATGTTAAAGGCATCTTCGTTAATATCTTCGGAGGAATCATGAAATGTGACATCATCGCTACAGGCGTCGTGGCTGCTGCCAAAGAGCTTGGACTGGATGTCCCTCTTGTTGTTCGTCTTGAAGGAACGAATGTGGACCTTGGCAAAAAGATTCTAAAAGAGTCAGGTTTAAATATTACGGCTGCTGAATCAATGGCAGATGGAGCACAAAAAATAGTATCACTTGTAGGATAATAGGCAGGGGGGAACATAATGAGCGTTTATATTAATAAAGATACGAAAGTGATCGTTCAGGGAATCACTGGTGCAACAGCATTATTTCATACAAAACAAATGTTGGAATACGGCACGAAAATCGTAGGGGGAGTCACTCCGGGTAAAGGTGGAACAGAAGTGGAAGGGGTACCTGTATTCAATACAGTTTCCGAAGCTGTCACTGAAACCGGTGCGAGTGCATCTGTTATCTATGTACCGGCACCATTTGCTGCCGATGCAATTCTTGAAGCCGTAGACGCAGAACTTGATCTTGCCATTTGTATCACGGAACATATTCCTGTACTGGATATGGTCAAGGTGAAGCGCTACATGGAAGGCAAAAAAACTCGCTTGATCGGACCGAACTGCCCAGGTGTCATTACTCCTGAAGAGTGTAAGATTGGTATCATGCCAGGGTATATCCACAAAAAAGGCCATGTAGGCGTAGTTTCTCGTTCTGGAACTTTGACTTATGAGGCTGTTCACCAATTATCGCAAGCAGGCATCGGGCAATCTTCGGCTGTCGGTATCGGTGGAGATCCCGTTAACGGAACGGATTTCATTGATGTTTTAAAAGCGTTCAATGAAGATCCGGAAACACATGCGGTGATCATGATCGGGGAAATCGGCGGAACGGCGGAAGAAGAAGCGGCAATCTGGGTGAAGGAAAATATGACTAAGCCAGTTGTTGGTTTCATTGGTGGCCGTACGGCTCCTGCCGGTAAACGCATGGGACATGCTGGTGCCATTATCTCAGGAGGAAAAGGGACGGCTGACGAGAAAATCCGCGTCATGAACGAATGTGGAATTAAAGTTGCCGAAACTCCATCCGTAATGGGAGAAACATTGATTTCCGTTTTAAAAGAAAAAGATATTTACGAACCTTGTAAAACACATTGATTTAAGCTGGGCCGACCTTTTTTTGGGTCGGTCTTTATTTCCTCGAATTTCCTCGGGAGAGACCAAGTACATCACTATCAACCTACCTTTAAAAATATCCGATTAGGGGCGTTTCCGATTGAATAAAAAAGAAAAGTTAATCCATCTCCATCATTGCCGCGGAGCAGGATGGAAAACAATCCAAGCAATCATGTCCAAAGACCCATCATTATCTTCCCTGTTCACGACGAATTACGTTGAATGGGCAAAAATGCTCCCTATCCCTTCAAATAAGCTTAACCTCTTTCTCAAAGATTTACATTCACTCCATTCCATCGAAAAACTTAAAAAATACGAAGATAGCCAAATCCATTGTTTAACGATCTTCGATGATGAATATCCTTTTTTGCTAAAGCAAATATTCGATCCTCCGTGGGTTCTTTATTTTAAAGGTGATAAGAAGCTTTTAACAAGAAAGAATACCCTAGGTGTTGTTGGGACACGCAAGCCAACCTCGTATGGGCTGGAGGCCTTAAAAACGATTCTATTACCGCTTGTAAAGAAAAAGTTCGTGATCATAAGCGGAATGGCGGCTGGAATCGATGCAGAGTCACATAAGATCGCATTAAGGGAAGGCGGAGATACGATCGGGGTTTTAGGCGGAGGGCTTAAGCAAATATATCCGAAATCCAATTTTACCCTTGCTGAAGAAATCATGAATAAAGGCCTGCTTATATCTGAGACTCCACCGGAAGTGAAGGCGGAACCATGGATGTTTCCACTTAGGAATCGAATCATCAGCGGATTATCACAGGGCGTATTCGTGGTAGAGGCAAAAGAAAGAAGCGGTTCTCTTATTACGGCACAAGCTGCTTTGGAACACGGCAGGGAAGTATTTGCGCTTCCTGGTAATGTTACGAGCCCTGAATCACTGGGTACCAATCAATTGATTTATGATGGTGCCAAACTTGTTTTTAGCTCCAGGCAGATCGAGGAAGAGTTTTGAACAATATAATATAGAAGATAGACGGAGAATCAAACGGGAAAATTGAAAAAATAGGTGCTTTTTTTGAAGGGTGGGTTGAATTATTAGACAAAAAGGTTGAAAATATTGTAAAACTGTTATAAGTTTTGCAAATGGCACCTCTTGTCAAAAAACTAGAAATAAATGAATCAGCATGCTTTGAAAAGTAAAGAGGTGTTGACAAATGATTTTTGAATGATTAATAATAGTGAAGATTTATATTACCTCTTTGAGGAGGATTTATTGGATGTCAGAATACTTAGTGATTGTGGAATCGCCCGCAAAGGCGAAAACAATAGAACGTTACTTGGGAAAAAAATATAAAGTAAAGGCTTCCATGGGGCATGTACGTGATTTGCCTAAAAGTCAAATGGGTGTCGATGTTGAACATGAATATGAACCTAAATATATAACTATCCGCGGCAAAGGCCCGGTTTTAAAAGAATTGAAAACTGCTGCAAAAAAAGCGAAAAAAATCTATCTCGCGGCTGACCCCGACAGGGAAGGGGAAGCAATTGCCTGGCATTTGGCTCACAGTCTTGATGTTGACGTTAACTCAGATTGCCGCGTGGTATTCAACGAGATCACGAAAGAGGCTATCAAGGAATCATTTAAATCGCCAAGGCCAATAAATATGAAATTGGTTGATGCTCAGCAGGCAAGAAGGGTCTTGGACCGTTTGGTCGGATACAATATAAGCCCGTTATTGTGGAAAAAAGTGAAAAAGGGCTTAAGCGCGGGACGGGTCCAATCGGTTGCTGTACGGATGATCATTGACCGGGAGAAGGAGATCAAAGATTTTATCCCGGAAGAGTATTGGACAATCAAGGCTGATTTTGTAAAAGGAAAAGAACAGTTTGAAGGTTCTTTCTTCAGCCTTGGCGGCGAGAAGAAGGAATTAAATACCGAAGAGGACGTCAAAAAAGTGCTCGCTTCTTTAAATGGCGGCGAATTTACGATAGGAGCTGTGGCTAAAAAGGAAAGAAGGCGTAATCCAGCAGCACCTTTTACAACTTCTTCCCTGCAACAGGAAGCGGCACGTAAATTGAATTTCCGTGCGAAGAAAACCATGATGCTTGCTCAGCAGCTTTATGAAGGAATCGAGCTTGGCAAGGAAGGTACAGTCGGGTTAATCACTTATATGAGAACCGATTCGACCCGGATTTCAGATAGTGCCAAAGAGGAAGTCCATACGTTCATTCAAAATAGTTATGGTAAAGAATATGTTCAGGTCGAGCAGCGCAAGGAGAAAAAACAAACTAATGCCCAGGACGCGCATGAAGCCGTCAGGCCAACAAGCACATTACGTGAACCGGGCGTAGTCAAGGAGTTCTTATCCAGAGATCAATTCCGTCTTTATAAATTGATTTGGGAACGATTCGTTTCCAGTCAAATGTCTTCGGCGGTCATGGATACGATGAGCATCGACCTGCATAACGGGGATGTCATCTTCAGGGCTAATGGTTCAAAAATTAAATTTCCGGGTTTCATGAAGGTATATGTTGAAGGGTCCGATGACTCGGTGGAAGAAAAGGAAAATGCACTTCCTGATGTGAAAAAAGGAGATCAATTCTTTTCAAAAGATATCGAGCCGAAGCAGCATTTCACACAGCCTCCGCCCCGATATACTGAAGCCCGTCTGGTCAAGACCCTAGAGGAACTGGGAATAGGCCGTCCGTCTACATATGCGCCTACCTTGGATACGATCCAAAAACGGGGCTATGTTACCTTGGATAATAAACGGTTCATCCCGACAGAGCTTGGTGAGATCGTTCTCGAATTGATACGCGAATTCTTCCCGGATATTCTCGATGCAGAGTTCACTGCCAAGATGGAACAGGAATTTGACAGCGTTGAGGAAGGCAATATTGAATGGATTAAGGTCATCGATGAATTTTATAAAGAATTTGCAATTCATTTGGCTAAAGCCGAAGTCGAGATGGAGAAAATTGAAATCAAAGATGAACCTGCAGGTGAAGATTGCGTGGAGTGCGGACATGGGATGGTCTTTAAGATGGGACGTTATGGAAAGTTCATGGCATGCAGTAATTTCCCGGATTGCCGTAACACCAAACCAATCGTCAAAGAAATCGGTGTCAAATGCCCAAAATGTAAAGAAGGAAATATCATTGAAAGGAAAAGTAAAAAACGCCGCATATTTTACGGGTGTGATACTTACCCTGGATGTGACTTCATATCTTGGGATAAACCGCTGCCGCGGAGTTGTCCAAAATGTGAAGGTACACTTGTTGAGAAAAAACTCAAAAAAGGTGTCCAGGTCCAGTGCATGGATTGTGATTTTAAAGAAATGCCCCAAGCATAGAATAGGCCTTGAAATCGTTTACTTTCCTTGTGAACTATTGAAAAACCCTAAATATAAATGGACTCGGCATCTGCCGGGTTTCTTTATGTTCAGGGAAGTATGATATCATGGTGATAGGTGGATTTACTTCCAAGAAGAAAATGGATAAAGCTTGAAACTTTTTTATTTAGGCCTTGTGATGTAAAATTCAGTGGACAAGTACATTCTTTTAAAGATATAATTCCTATTTGCGTCCGTTACCCTTTTAGTAAATAAGGATGGCATATTTTTAAAATAATCGTTAGCAGGAATGAGTATTTCGGGTATAAATACATAGATATCGTTAAAAATGAAACTTCTGGAAAGCAGTTTTAATGATAAATGATCCTGTCTTATCATATCTATACATGGAGGTTCGAAAAATGAAAGAAACAAAAGTAAGTGTAATCGGTGCTGGGCTTGCTGGAAGTGAGGCGGCGTGGCAGTTAGCTAAAAGAGGAATTAAAGTCGATCTATATGAAATGCGCCCTGTAAAACAAACGCCAGCCCATCATACCGATAAATTCGCTGAACTTGTTTGTTCCAATTCACTTCGGGCAAATACGTTAACAAATGCAGTTGGTGTATTAAAAGAAGAAATGCGTATACTGGATTCGGTCATCATGTCAGCAGCGGATGCTTGTGCTGTACCGGCTGGCGGTGCATTAGCCGTTGATCGTCATGAATTTGCCGGTCTTGTTACGGAAAGGGTCAAAAATCATCCAAATGTGACGGTCATTAATGAAGAAGTGACGGAAATTCCGGAAGGTCCTACCGTCATTGCAACCGGTCCGCTTACAAGTCAGTCACTATCTGATAGCTTAAAGCAAATCATGGATGAAGAATACTTGTACTTTTATGATGCTGCCGCACCAATTCTTGAAAAAGACAGCATCAATATGGATAAAGTATATTTGAAATCCCGTTATGATAAAGGGGAAGCAGCTTATTTGAACTGTCCGATGACGGAAGAAGAGTTTGACCGTTTTTATGATGCATTGATTGCTGCTGAAACAGTCCCGCTTAAAGAATTCGAAAAAGAAATCTTTTTTGAAGGCTGCATGCCGATTGAAGTGATGGCATCACGTGGGAAGAAAACGATGTTATTTGGTCCATTGAAGCCTGTTGGCCTAGAAGATCCCAAAACGGGAAAACGCCCTTTTGCTGTAGTTCAATTGCGTCAGGATGATGCGGCAGGAACACTTTACAATATTGTTGGTTTTCAGACACATTTGAAATGGGGGCCGCAAAAAGAAGTATTGCAGCTCATACCCGGATTGGAAAATGCGGAAATTGTACGTTATGGGGTCATGCATCGAAACACTTTCATAAACTCACCTAATGTTTTGAAGCCAACATACCAATTCAAGAATCGGGATGATTTATTCTTTGCTGGTCAGATGACTGGCGTTGAAGGGTATGTTGAATCGGCTGCGTCGGGACTTGTCGCAGGTATCAATGCTGCAAGGATCGTCGAAGGTTTGGAGCCTATCATTTTCCCTGCGGAGACGACGATGGGCAGTATGGCAAGGTACATAACGTCGACGAATGGTAAGAGCTTCCAACCGATGAATGCCAACTTTGGATTGCTTCCTGACCTTGAAGTGAGAATCAAATCCAAAAAAGAGCGGAATGAAACGCATGCTAAACGCGCTTTGGACACAATTCAGAACTTTGTGAAAAATTTGTAAAATATTTGCCTGCTGTTTTAAAGTATGATACTATTTATTAGCCTTTGCGAGGTGTTTCCATGATTAATCAAAAAAAGGCATTATCATCCTTCATCGAATATTTACAAATTGAAAAGAACAGTTCACATTACACCATTGAAAATTACAAACGTGATATTCACGAATTTTTCCTGTTCCTTAATGAACAGGGGATTGAGGACATCACGTCCGTTGAATATCTTGATGTCCGGTTATATTTAACGAATTTATATGAGAAAAAACTTTCTAAGCGCACTGTTGCAAGAAAAACTTCTTGCTTGCGGAGCCTTTATAAATTTTTACTGCGTGAAGGTGATGTGAAGGATAACCCTTTTTCCCTTGCTTCTTTACCTAAAAAGGATCAAAGACTGCCACGTTTTCTCTATGAGAAGGAAATGGATCAGTTGTTTTCTTCTTTAAAGAAAGATTCACCGATAGGAATAAGGAACAATGCCTTACTGGAATTATTGTATGCTACAGGCATTCGCGTAAGTGAATGTTGTGATATTAAACTGCAGGATATCGATCTTTCCTTAGGGACGGTACTGATCCATGGAAAAGGAAAAAAAGATCGCTACGTTCCGGTTGGTAGATATGCACAGGAAGCGATAGATTTATACATACGTACAGCCAGGATGGAATTGACTTCGTCTGACGCCAAGGCGCATGTTTATTTATTTGTTAATTTTCGTGGAGACCCTCTGACACCTAGGGGAGTTCGCTATATATTGAATGAATTGATTAAAAAGTCAGCCGCAGATGGAAGTCTTCATCCCCATATGCTAAGGCATTCGTTTGCTACACACCTATTGAATAATGGGGCGGACATTCGCACGGTTCAGGAATTGCTTGGTCATTCAAAAATTTCATCAACGCAAGTGTATACGCATGTTACAAAAGACCAATTGAAAAAAGTCTACAATGCATCACATCCGCGGCCTTAAATGTTGAAAGGGGACACTTTATGACAACGATATTTGCAGTGCATCATAAAGGTGAATGTGCCATGTCCGGTGATGGGCAGGTTACTTTAGGAAATTCAGTAGTGATGAAGCATACAGCGAGGAAAGTAAGAAAAATCTTTAATGGTAATGTCCTTGCAGGTTTTGCTGGTTCCGTTGCAGATGCTTTCACTTTATTTGAGATGTTCGAAGCTAAACTTGAAGAGTATAATGGCAACCTTCAGCGCGCTGCCGTTGAAATGGCAAAGCAATGGAGAAGTGACAATGTATTGAGAAAGCTTGAAGCCATGCTAGTCGTGATGGATAAGAACCATTTACTGCTCGTTTCTGGCACCGGGGAAGTAATTGAACCGGATGACGGGATTCTCGCCATAGGATCGGGAGGGAATTATGCATTGGCTGCCGGCAGGGCATTAATGCGGTTTTCCAGCGACCACTTATCGGCAAAGGAAATCGCTCAATCATCTTTACAAATTGCAGCGGAAATTTGTGTATTTACAAATACGAATATAATCGTGGAAGAGTTGTAAGGAGGAGCGCAAATGTCAAAAAAAGCTAATTTAACACCGAGGCAAATCGTTGAAAAACTGGATCAGTATATCGTTGGGCAGCGTGAGGCAAAACGGGCAGTGGCAGTGGCTCTTCGGAATCGCTACCGACGTTCCCTTCTCTCGGATCAACTTCGTGACGAAGTCGTTCCGAAGAATATATTAATGATTGGACCGACAGGTGTTGGGAAAACAGAAATAGCTCGGAGAATGGCTAAATTGGTAGGTGCTCCTTTTGTAAAAGTTGAAGCAACGAAATTTACGGAAGTCGGGTATGTCGGCCGGGATGTAGAGTCCATGGTCCGTGATTTGGTGGAGACTTCCGTCCGCCTCGTGAAGGAAGAAAAGATGGCCAGTGTAAAGGAACGGGCAGAAGAAAATGCAAATCGCCGTTTAATAGAGCTATTAGTGCCATCGACTAAAAAACAGAGTAATTTCAAGAATCCTCTTGAAGTCTTTTTTGGAGGCAATAACAATCAAGACGAACAGGATCCGGAAGAAAATTCCGAAGATTTAAGTTTGCAGGAAAAAAGAAAAATCGTCGCTGAAAAGCTGGCTAATGGTGAGCTGGAAAGTGAAATGATAACGGTCGAAGTGGAAGAACAGGCTGCTTCTATGTTTGATATGCTCCAAGGTTCGGGAATGGAACAAATGGGGATGAACATGCAGGACGCTTTAGGAAGCTTGATGCCGAAGAAAAGCAAGAAGCGCAAATTGAAAGTAAGTGAAGCGAGAACCGTTTTAACAAATGAAGAAGCGGCAAAATTGATTGATATGGATGAAGTAACTTCAGATGCAGTATACGGGGCTGAGCAAAATGGGATTATCTTCATAGATGAAATAGACAAAATTGCCAGTAAGCAATCTGGAAGTTCATCAGCGGATGTATCCAGAGAGGGTGTCCAAAGGGATATCCTGCCAATTGTTGAAGGTTCAACAGTAGTGACTAAATATGGTTCAGTTAAAACGGATCATGTCCTATTCATTGCTGCAGGGGCCTTTCATATGGCTAAGCCATCCGACCTAATCCCGGAATTACAAGGTAGATTCCCAATTCGTGTAGAATTGAACAAACTGACTGTAGACGACTTTGTGCGGATTCTGCATGAACCCGATAATGCCTTGTTAAAACAATATGTTGCTTTATTGGAAACTGAGGGTATAGAAATTGAATTTTCTGACGATGCTGTTCGTAAGATAGCAGAAGTGGCCTTCGAAGTAAATCAAAACACAGACAATATTGGTGCAAGAAGACTTCATACCATTTTGGAACGGTTGCTTGAAGACTTATCTTTTGAAGCTCCGGAAATAACGATGGAGAAGATTACAATTACGCCCCAATATGTCGAAGGTAAGCTTGGTTCTATCGCCCGGAACAAAGATTTAAGCCAGTTTATCCTTTAATTAGAAACAATTTTGGCAATGATTTGCCTAAGCAATGAACATAAAATTACGGAAATACAACTTCATAGTTATTGTGAACCATGGTATTTTTAGGAGGAACAAATCAAATGAACTTATTAGCAAAAACAAGAAAAATCAATGCAATGCTCCAAAAAGCAGCAGGTAAAGCAGTTAACTTCAAGGAAATGGCTGAGAGTTTAAGTGAAGTTATCGAAGCAAATGTATTCGTCGTCAGCCGCCGCGGGAAATTACTTGGCATCGCAGTAAGTCAGCAAATTGAAAACGAACGCATGTACAAAATGTTGGAAGATAAACAATTCCCTGAAGAGTACACAAAAAACCTGTTCAATATTCCTGAAACCTCTTCGAATCTTGATATCGAAAGCGAATATACTGCTTTCCCAGTCGAAAACAAGGAACTTTTCTCAACTGGATTAACAACGATCGTACCGATTATGGGTGGGGGAGAACGTTTAGGAACATTGGTTCTTGCCCGTTTACAAGAAAAATTTCACGATGATGATTTAATTTTGGCTGAATATGGTGCGACTGTAGTCGGTATGGAAATCCTTCGTGAAAAATCAGAAGAGATAGAAGAGGAAGCTCGTAGTAAAGCTGTCGTTCAAATGGCGATTTCCTCGTTATCTTACAGTGAATTGGAAGCAATAGAGCACATCTTTGAGGAACTTAAAGGTAATGAAGGTCTGCTTGTAGCATCAAAAATTGCGGACCGTGTCGGCATCACCCGTTCCGTTATCGTAAATGCCCTAAGGAAACTGGAAAGTGCTGGGGTCATTGAATCACGTTCTCTTGGAATGAAAGGTACTTATATCAAGGTATTGAACGATAAATTCCTTCTTGAATTAGAGAAGCTTAAAAATAATTAACATATAGAAAGGCAGTCCTTGAAAAAAAGGGCTGCCTTTTTTTGATATTTGGATGTGTTACTGTCCGGGACAAACAGGTAAATACGGTGAAGGGCAGGGGGAGGGAAAAGAGGTAATTCAGATAAAATGGACATGTGAATATGGGCATGCTTTCTGTTTGAAGCAGAAAGTAGTTAAATATTTCCTATAAAGGGTAATTATATTATTATAACTGTCGAAATGGTGTAAATGAACGATAGGATAACTTTTTGATTCTTAAAAGACTATTGATAACGGTTTTAGTCATTAGGGAAATTTGTCGAATGGTTCAAAATTTTGATAAAAACGGTTTTTTTCAAAAAAGAAAAAATGCAGCAATCCGTTGTTTTCTTATAAATCCTTTATTTTAAAGGGTGAAATCAACTAAAATAAATTAAAAATTTGAAAGTAAATGTGAAAATTAGTTCTAAAGTATCAGGTATATAGGCGGGTTTTTCGATATGATATAAAAGTTAATAGAAGTAAAATTTGGTTAATATGTAGAATATCATATTAAAATGTAAGATTACGTAATATTAGCTGTATAATGATACTAAGAAAAAAGACAAATTTGAGCAATTTATGACAAATTTCGACGATAATAGGTCTAAAGTCTACGTATTGTTTATGGACATAGTTATAATGTTTCTTTAAAATTAAAATGTAAATCCGCTGGGCTAATTTATTGATAAAGTAATTATCTGTCAATTATAGAAAGAGGTGATCGATATGGAATTATTTTCGAATACTTTTCAATCACTAGAAAATGGCCTTGAATATTCTAATGCAAAACAAAAAGTCATTTCACAGAACATAGCCAATTCGGACACGCCTAATTATAAAGCTAAAGATATTGACAAAACAAAGTCCTTTAAGGCAGAGCTGGAATCTTCCCTCGAGTCATATCGTACCGATGAAAGACATTTTACCTTCAAATCAGAGGGGAGTCATGCTTCTCACATCGTGGCGCAGAAAAATGTCCGATATAACAACAATGGAAATAGCGTGGACATTGATAAGGAAATGACGGATCTTGCTGCCAATCAAATTTACTATAATGCAGTAAACGACAGGCTTTCGGGTAAGTTTCAATCATTGCAGAATGTAATTAGAGGAGGTAAGTGATGGGGATCTTCCAAAGTATAAACATGACCGGATCTAGCCTGACGAGTCAAAGGGTTAGGATGGATGTAATCTCTGCTAATATGGCTAATGCCGATACGACCAGGGCGGAATATAACGCTGAATCGAAAACATGGAAGCCATACACAAGAAAATCGGTTGTGTTGCAAAGTAAGGAAAATGGTTTTTCGAGTTTCTTAAACGCAGCATCCGGAAAAACGAGCGAAGTAGGGAATGGAGTGAAGGTGACTGGAATAGTAGAAGATAAAACACCTTTTGAACTGGATTACAATCCCGCCCATCCTGATGCCAATGAAGATGGTTATGTTGAAATGCCAAATGTCGACCCACTTAGGGAAATGGTTGATTTAATGAGTGTCACACGTTCATACGAAGCGAATGTGACAGTTCTAAATGCATCAAAGGGAATGATGATGAAAGCTTTGGAAATCGGAAAATAAAATTTTGAAAGGAGATGTTGTCATGGAGGGGATTTCTCTTTCGGCAGTGACCAATGCAAATCATCTACTAAAAAAAGATCATAGAAATACTAATACACCATACGAAGCACAGAGGGATTTTGCGTCGGTATTAAAAGAATCAATGAATAAAGTCAACGAAACACAAATGGCATCCGATGACCTTACAACCAAATTGGTTAATGGAGAGGATGTTGAGCTTCATTCGGTGATGATAGCTTCACAAAAAGCCAGTGTCACCATGCAGGCTACATTAGAGGTTCGGAATAAGGTTGTGGAAGCCTACCAGGAAATGATGAGAATGAGTATATAGCATTCATTTTTTAACCTGGATAATATAGAGAAAAATGACCAGGGGGAAAAGAAATCCCCAATCATAAATTCATAGACTGACCGGGGGATTTAAATGAATGAAGTACTAGTGAATTTTAAAAACAAAATAACTGCTTACTGGACGAGCCGCAGTAAAAACCAAAAAATCATGATGGTTGGTTCAGCAGCATTAATTATCATCATCATTACGACGGTTTCAATTTTAACCACGCGTACGACGCTGGTGCCCTTATACTCCAACTTAACTCCATCGGAAACGGGGAGCATTAAAGAGAATCTAGACAGTCAAGGGATTATGAATGAAGTTTCTGAAAATGGAACGACCATAAAAGTTCCTGAAGAAAGACTGGATTCACTTAAAGTGGAACTGGCAGCAGAAGGAATTCCGGAATCGGGCAGCATCGACTATTCCTTTTTTAGTCAGAGTGCCGGTATCGGCATGACTGAAAATGAATTCAATGTCATTAAATTGGACTCGATGCAAACGGAATTGGCAAGTTTAATAAAAAAGATTGATGGAGTGGAAGATGCCAGTGTAATGATCACTCTTCCTGATGAAGGAGTTTTTGTCAGTGATTCAGCTGGGGAAGCGTCAGCATCCATTGTATTGAATACGAAACCCGGTTATAAATTTGAGGAAAGTCAAATCAATTCCCTTTACCATCTTGTCTCAAAAAGTGTTCCGAATCTCCCTACAGATAATATCGTCATTATGAACCAAGAGTTTGAGTACTTCGATCTTGAAAAACAAAATTCTTCTTTTGCGTCCGCATTTGCTACCCAAAACGAAATAAAAAAAGAGATAGAACGCGATATTCAAAGACAGGTACAAAATATGCTTGGAACGATAATGGGAAGAGACAAAGTCGTAGTTTCAGTCACGACAGACATCGATTTCACTCAAGAAAATCGGGAAGAGAATTTAGTTGAACCGGTCGATGAAGAAAATATGGCTGGGATTGAGATTTCTGCGCAAAGAATCAATGAATCGTATAGCGGGGACGCAGCGGGGGCAGGAGGCGTTCCGCAAAGTGAGGATTCCTCAGATTCATTGGGAACCCAATATGCTGAAGGCACAAACGGTTCCGGTGATTATGAAAAAGTGGATGAAACGATAAATAGTGAAGTGAACCGAATCAAGAAAGAAATAGTCGAAAGCCCATATAAAGTTAAAGATTTAGGTATTCAAGTCATGGTCGAGCCGCCTTCAGCTGACGATCCGGATTCTTTATCTCAACAGAGTGTGAATGATATTACACAAATCCTAGGTACGATAATACGCACGACAATCGAGAAAAAAGCTGAAGGGGAAGAACTGACGGACGAGGAGCTTAATAATAAAATTGCGATTTCCGTTCAGCCGTTTAACGGAAAAATGAAGGTGCAAAAAGATGAAACGAATCCTTCGTTACCAATTTGGGCGTACATCGTCGGCGGAGTGCTAATACTTGCCATTATCATTCTATTAATCTTATTCCTCCGGTCCCGAAAACAAGCTGAAATGGAAGAGGAGTACGTGGTTGAAGAGGAAGAGGTCGTATTCGAAGTTCCGGATTTGAACAAAGAGAAGGAAACGGAAGCATCCTTAAAAAGAAAACAATTGGAGAAACTTGCAAAAGAAAAGCCGGATGAATTTGCAAAATTATTAAGAAGCTGGATAGCGGAAGACTAGGAGGCTTGGAAAGTGACATATAGAAAAAAAAAGGCCGGATTGACTGGCAAACAGAAAGCTGCCATCCTCCTTATTTCCTTAGGCCCGGATGTTTCTGCATCCGTATATAAGCATCTTACTGAAGAGGAAATTGAGAGATTGACCCTTGAAATCTCTGGAGTGAGGAAAGTGGACTCCCATGATAAAGAAGAAATCCTGGAAGAATTCCATAATATTGCTTTGGCACAGGATTACATCTCGCAGGGCGGGATAGGATATGCGAAGCAGGTACTGGAAAAAGCATTAGGCACTGATCAGGCAACCGCCATCATTAACCGTTTAACATCATCCTTACAGGTTCGTCCATTCGACTTTGCACGAAAGGCAGATCCTGGACAAATCTTGAATTTCATCCAGAACGAGCATCCACAGACCATTGCATTAATCCTGTCTTACCTTGATCCCACACAGGCTGGACAAATATTGTCTGAACTTCCGCAAGAGGTGCAGGCCGATATTGCAAGAAGGATTGCATTAATGGATAGCACTTCTCCGGAAATCATCAATGAAGTGGAACAAATACTCGAAAGGAAACTTTCTGCGACCGTAACCCAAGATTATACACAGACTGGTGGAGTTGAAGCTGTTGTAGATGTGTTGAATGGGGTTGACCGCTCAACGGAAAGAACGATTTTGGATGCACTTGAAATCCAAGATCCGGAGCTTGCTGAGGAAATCAAGAAACGAATGTTTGTTTTTGAAGATATCGTGACCCTTGATGGCAGGGCGATTCAGCGAGTAGTCAGGGAATCTGATAACGAAGACCTTAAACTTTCTCTTAAAGTGGCTAGTGATGAAGTGAAGGAAATCGTCTTTCGAAACATGTCAAAACGCATGGTTGAAACGTTCCAGGAAGAAATGGAATTTATGGGACCGGTACGTTTGCGTGATGTGGAAGAAGCACAATCAAGAATTGTTGCCGTCATTCGAAAACTGGAGGAAACTGGTGATATTGTGATAGCCCGCGGCGGAGGGGATGATATCATTGTCTAGGATTATCAAATCCCAGCAGGCTAACCAGGAGAAAAGCAAAAAGATTGCAATAAAAGTTCGCCCTTTCGACTTTCTTCAAAATGATGATGCAGATGAGCGGAAAAACCTTCATTATCTTCAATCTGATGAATTTCTTAATGATGCTAAACAGGAAGCGGAAACGTTATTGCTTGAAGCTAAACAAAAAGCCCAAGCGATTGCTGCCGAAATCCAGCAAGACCGAGAACAATGGGAGAATCAAGAGAAAGCAATGTTTATCGAACAAGCTCAAAATGAAGGGTATCGGCAGGGAGTCGAAGATGGTATTCAAAAGGGGTATAACGAGATTGCAGCGGAAATAGCCTTCGCTAAGGAAGTGGTAGAGTCTTCTAAAAAAGATTATCGGCACCACATTGAATCATCTGAAACGGTTATTTTGAATCTTGCCCTGAAAGTGGCAGAGAAAATTATCGGGCAACAGCTTGAAAAAGATGAATTGTCTTTTTTATCCATAGTCAAAAGAGCCATCAAAGAGGTGAGGGATTATCGTGAAGTGCAATTGCATATCCATCCGATCCAATATCAATCGATTCTTTCTCATAAAGATGAATTGATGGCAATCTTTCCGAAAGATACCGAGTTGTATATCTTTCCGGATGATGAGCTTGAAGAAAGCAGCTGTATCATTGAATCCGAAAACGGAAGGATGGATGCCAGTGTCGACAGTCAGCTGCAGGAAATAAAATTGAAACTAACTGAAGTGCTGGAAGGGGAGTAGAGATGAAAACCAGAGACCTATTGGCCTTAGTTGATGAAGTTGATCCTTTCAAACATTATGGACGGGTCAAACGTGTCGTGGGGCTAATGATAGAATCTCAAGGCCCTGAAAGCTCTGTAGGCGATGTTTGTTATATCTATACAGGTATACAAAAAAAGAAAAATAGAATCTTGGCTGAAGTTGTCGGCTTCCGTGATGAAATGGTTATTTTAATGCCGTTTACAGCAGTTAGTGATATTGCACCGGGTTGTATCGTGGAAGGGAGCGGACGGAGCCTTGAGATAAAGGTGGGAAGTGGGCTGATTGGCAAAGTAGTCGACCCATTGGGACATCCTATAGATGACTCTATGCTTCCAAAAGGTCTCGCGACAATTTCTGTGGATCAAGATCCACCGAATCCGATGAAACGACCTCCCATTAATGAGCCAATAGATGTAGGAGTTCGAGTGATTGATAGTTTATTAACAGTTGGAAAAGGACAACGTGTTGGTATCTTTGCAGGGAGCGGTGTCGGGAAAAGCACGTTGCTTGGAATGGTGGCAAGGAATACGACGGCGGACTTAAATGTAATAGGTCTTATTGGAGAACGGGGCCGTGAAGTTCGGGAATTCATTGAGAAAGATCTTGGACCAGAAGGGCTGGCACGATCAATCGTTGTAGTGGCGACATCTGACCAGCCAGCGTTGATGAGGATAAAGGGTGCTTTGACGGCAACTGCCATCGCTGAATATTTTCGTGATAAGGGATTGAATGTGATGCTGATGATGGATTCGGTCACGAGGGTTGCGATGGCCCAGAGGGAAATTGGGCTTGCCATCGGGGAACCGCCGACGACCAAAGGGTATACTCCATCCGTTTTTGCCATCCTTCCAAGGTTACTCGAGAGAACGGGAACAAATCAGCTGGGTACCATTACAGCTTTTTATACAGTTCTCGTCGACGGTGATGATATGAATGAACCGATTGCTGATGCTGTCAGGGGAATTTTGGATGGTCACTTCATACTGGACCGTAATTTGGCCAATAAAGGACAGTTTCCAGCGCTTAATGTATTAAAGAGCATTAGTCGTGTCATGAACAATATTGTTGGTGAAAAGCATAAAAACGCTGCAGAAAAATTGCGGGCAAGTTTATCAACCTATATGGAGTCGGAAGATTTGATAAATATAGGAGCTTATAAGAAGGGGTCTTCCAAACAAATTGATCATTCAATTACACGCTATCCGGACATCATTTCATTTTTAAAGCAAGGAACCCATGAAAAAGCTTCTAAAGATAATAGTATCAACGCCCTTGTCGAATTGATGGAGAAAGGTGATTAATGATGATTTATCAATATAAATTCGAGAAGATCCTGTCCATCAAAGAAAAAGAAAAAACCGATGCACTAGCTAAATATAATGCCGCTTTAAAAAAATTTGAAGAAGTGGCAGAAAAATTATATAAGCTTTTAAAGAAAAAAGAAGAGTTGCTTGAGTTTCAACAGGAGAAGCTGCGAAATGGATTATCCGTTCAGGATATTCGTCATCATCAGTTATTTATGGACAATTTGGAAAAACTCTTAAGCCTCTGTCAACAGGAAGTCATTGAAGCGCGATACAAGATGAATACTCAACGGGATATATTAATGGAAAGAAATATCGAGGTTAAAAAGTACGAGAAAATGAAAGAAAATGATTTTCTTGAATTTCTCCATGTCATGAAGGAAGCTGAGAACAAAGAAATGGATGAAATTTCTATCCGGCAATACTTAAGCAAAGGCGTAAGGTGATGGAATGCGTAAAAAAAGTGAATCTAATGAATTGGAAGAAAGCAAGATAAGCAAGTTTCAATGGTTTCTTGTCATCTTCATTCCATTAATCTTTGCGGTAACTGTAGCGTTGATCGTTTTTACCGTTGCAGGGGTGAATGTAGTGGAAAAGGCAAAGGAAATGTCGGCGAAAATACCCTTCATTGAATCGGATCAAAAGGGTGAAAAGAATGGTAAAACAGTGAAAAATGATGAGAAAGTTTCCATGAAGCTCGAAAAATTAGAAACCGAGATTGAAAATAAGGAAAAAGAGATAGAAAAGCTTGAGGGCATCATTGATACACGTGACAAGGCCATTGCGAAGGCAGAAGTGGAAAAACAGCAGCTTCAAACAGAAATGAATCAACTTAAGGATAGTCAGAATAATAGTAAACAAGCGTTCAAAGATATAATCCGTACTTATGAAACGATGGCCCCCAAGAGAGCTGCACCTATCATTACAGAAATGAATGATGAAGATGCAGTCAATATTCTCTCAAGTATGAAAGCAGCCACTTTAGCTAAGGTTTTGGAGCAAATGACAACAGCTGATGCTGCAAGATTAACGAAGAAACTAACGGAACAAGGTTCTTAAGCGGAAGGAGTGAGGAGGTGAATAGATGAATTTAGCCATTAATTTTGTACTTCCTTTGGCATCATTGAATCTAAAGGTACCAATTAAGGCAAATCAGCAAACTAATTCAGGGTTTGGTTCCGTCCTTCAATCAGCCATGGGGGCAGAACCCCCCATTCAATCGGATATGGTAGCCATCACTGAAGGACGAATGTCTGTAATAAAGGATTTGCTTGTTTTTTTGAAACTTGAAAGGTTGAGTGATACAGGGGAAGAGAGTGCAGCCGTTGCCCCTATAGTAAACCAACAAGACAACAACCATATTTTACAGATCCTAACAAACGTAGCTGGGAATGATGAGGATGCCCTTGCTGATTTCTTAGCGAGAATCGAGGAATTGGATTTAGAACAAGAAGTGGATGACTTCAGCCTGAATCCACAAAGTTTGTTATCTGCCAATGTCATGGAACTGTATACAATCCTGAAAAAAGTTACTGCATTGAGCGAAGAAGAATGGCAAGACCTACCCTTATCTGGTGTGGTGAATCTTTTGAAACTGGTAAAAATTCAAGATCTTCTCTCGGAGAATAAGGATGTGACACAAGATGAAGCGGCCATCCAGAAACAAATGAAACGCCTGCTTGAAGGGATAACGGGAAAGCTGGAGAAATGGCTGTCCAATCAGTCTAAATCAGAAATTGACCGATCTTTTAACACGTTGGAGAAAGGGCAAACTAAAGCCATGGAAACATTGAAAAGCGCATTCTCGCAATTATCCGGGAGTGACAAGGTAAATAAGGACGGGACAGTGGGCAGCGGTGTGACTTTGCAAAGTACGGATAGTGGTAAACATCAAGGGCCTGGTATGCCTTTTCTCATGACAAAGCTGGAACAATTCGTCTTGGCAGCTCCAAAAGGTGAGCAAACCGTCAGTCAAGAAGAGTTTGTTAAGCAATTTGAAAATATTTTAAGTAAGGCTAACTTTAGCGGAACTAACGGTGTAAATAAACTGTTGATCAGATTGAATCCTGAACATTTAGGGTCCCTAAGAATCGAGTTGATTCAAAAGGATGGCATGCTGTCAGCCAAGATTCTGGCTACTACTTCCCAGGCCAAAGATATGCTGGAGAATCAGATTCATGGTTTAAAACACGCCTTTAGCGGACAAAACATTCAAATTGAAAGAATTGAAATATCACAGGCCTTCAATGCTTTTAACTCTGAGAAATTCAGCCAGAAAGATGCGGAAGAACATAATGAACAACAGGAGAGTAAGGAAGAAAACAATGATGAGGCGGAAAGCGAGTTTATGGGATCCCTTGCCGATGCTCTGTTAAATCTGGAAGTGTAGGTGAAAAAATGACGACCATCGATACGTCGCTATTATTACCAAAATCTCAAACTGAAAACAGAAAAGCCGGGGATGCATTGGGAAAAGATGATTTCTTGAAATTGTTGCTTACCCAGCTTCAAAACCAAGATCCTTCAAGTCCGATGGATAATACGGAATTCATCGCCCAAATGGCCACTTTTTCTTCTCTGGAACAGATGATGAATATGGGAGCCCAATTGGAAGAAATAATTGGGATCAATCAACAAAATAGTTTAATGAACTATAACTCTTTTGTAGGAAAGGAAGTAACTTGGCACAAATTGGATGAGGGAGATGACGACCTTGCGATAGAAGAAGGGACAGGCATCGTTAAATCCATCCAATATAAGGGGGATGGTGTTTATTTTCTTTTAGAAGATGGCACAAAGCTTGAACCCGCAAATATTTCGGCAATGAAACAAACAAGTTCCACGGCGAATAGCCTGACGGCGGCAAGTGAATTAATAGGCAAGCGCGTTTCCTGGATGGACGAAAAAAGTGGAGAGTCGTCCGCTGTCGTAATCTCGGTATCCATGAGTAATGGCAAGCTGCAAATTGAAGTGGATGATGAAAACAAAACCAAGTTATCATCAGGGCAATTGATAAAAATCGCTGAAGCTTAAGGGGCAGAATATGAATAAACTTGGTTTTCAAGAAGATTCCGCTCAGCTGCTGTCACAAACCAAATTACAGTTTAGGCAAAGGCAAATGATCCCACAAGGCTTTCGACAGCATTTTCAAGCTGCTGTCTTCACAAATGAAAAATAGACCATTAGTAAACATGCTCAATTACTGATGAGTCAATACAGATATAGCACCGCAAACTTGGGACAAAATAGCCCATAAAGCCAATGAGACCAAAAAGATGGGGGTAACCGAAGCCCTTTTTCATTAAAGCTAATGCGGCACTCATAGGCACGGAAAACACCAAGGCCTTCACGGTAATGGACAGAGATGAAGCAACATCACAAATTTTCACGAAATCAATGGAACCATAATTATAGATAAATAGGCTGGACCTGGAAAAGGAAGCCTGGACTGCGGAATGACGGAAGCAGTCGTTATATGAAAGGGGAGCTTTTACATGCTTCGTTCAATGTATTCGGGAATAAGCGGATTAAAAAACTTACAAACAAAATTGGATGTTATCGGTAATAACGTTGCCAATGTCAATACATATGGTTTCAAAAAAAGCCGTGTGACATTCAGTGATGCGATGAACCAAACGGTATCTGGTGCAAGTGCAGCAACAGCCAATAAAGGCGGAACCAATTCCAAACAAATTGGATTGGGCTCCACGATTGCTACAATCGATACGATCCATACACAGTCAAGCCTTCAAACCACCGGTCGCGATCTTGATTTAGGGATATCCGGTGATGGCTATTTTGTCGTCAAGCAAGGTGATTCTCTTTCATATACACGTGCAGGTAACTTTTATCTGGATGATAATGGTACGCTTGTAAACGCGAATGGTTTGAAAGTACAGGCATACAAGATTGATGAAAACGGGAAACGATCAAAAACGATTGGCGACGTTGCTGTTAACGTCAATGCGATTTTACCTGCCATTACCACTGCTAAAATATCAGTAAGTGGAAATCTAGCTTCTGACGCAATTGATGGTACCGTATTTAGCCAGCAAATGAAAGTTGTGGATGAAAAGGGAAAAGAACAAACGGCAACTATCTATTTCCAAAAAAACGGTGATGATAAATGGGAGCTATTTGATGAAGAACCTGCTGCTTTGGGGGATACCTCAGCAACTAAACCAAAGCCGTTCACTTCAGTGAATTTCGATGGTAATGGTCAGATTGTGGCAGCAGATAAAACCCAGACAGGTCAAACCATTAACATTTCAAGCGGCAATGAGGATGACTCGGATACAGCAGTTGATGAAAGCGTTCAAAAAGTTAATTTGGATTTTGATTTCTCGAACCTCACTCAAGTTAAAGGTTCCACTACTGCTCTTGTCAATCCGGACGGTAATAAAGAAGGTAAACTGGAAAGTTTTAATATTGGTTCGTCAGGCGAAATAAATGTCGTTTATTCCAATGGACTTATCACAACCTTAGGCCAACTGGCCGTTGCCAAGTTTTCCAATGCATCAGGCTTGACGAAAACGGGTGGTAATACTTTTCAGGAATCAATCAATTCAGGTACTGCAAACATCAATATCGCAGGTGAGGGGCGCGGTGTGATTGCATCAGGTTCATTGGAAATGTCCAATGTAGATTTATCCGAAGAATTTACTGAAATGATCGTTGCTCAACGTGGTTTCCAGTCGAATTCCAGGATCATTACGACGTCGGATGAAATTTTACAGGAATTAGTTAACTTAAAACGATAGGTTAAGGGAGGGAGGAGCCAGGTCTTTTGCTCTGGCTCCTAAATATCATTATCAAAGTCAGAAGGCTCAATGGCAAATGCTTTCATATAAATGCATTGTACATAGACACGGTCGAGTCATTGCCAGATACGACCATTACTTTTACAAATGGTAAGAAAATCGTTGTGCTAGAGAAGGAAGAGGAACTGGTTGCAGCTATCATACAATTTTATCGTACCGTTAATGTTCTCGGTTTTCGTAAGGATGTGGAGGAAAGTTCATGAAAAAAAACCTATTGACTATTATGTTGATTATACTCGTGGCTATAACGCTTGTTGGTGTCATAGCGGTCGTGGTTGTGACAAAGTTATCTGAACCCACATCTGCCGAAGATAAACCTAGCATTGACGAAATTGTGGAATCATTAGTGGAGGTTCCTGAAATTACTACGAATCTTGCAGGCAATGATTATATTAAAATCTCATTTATGGTCCAAACAGAAAATAAAAAAGCAAAAGAAGAGTTGGAAAAAAGAAATTTTCAAGTGAAAAATATCATCATTACCGAACTATCCGAAATGAAAGCGGAAGAGTTAACCGGTAAAAAAGGCAAGGAAAAGCTTCAGGAAGCTTTAAAGACTAGAGTGAATGAATTAATGGAAGAAGGAAAAGTTGAAAAGGTTTATATAACTTCCTCGATTCTGCAATAAGAACATCCTTGCTTCATTAAATTAGAAGGGGAAGCTTTGGAGGTGAGTGTTAATGTCCGGGGAAATATTATCGCCAAATGAAATCGATGCTTTGTTATCGGCCATTTCCACGGGGGAAATGGATGCAGATGATTTAAAAAAAGAAGAAGTAGAAAAAAGAGTGAAAGTATACGACTTTAAAAGGGCGCTTCGGTTTTCAAAGGATCAAATCCGGAGTTTGACAAGGATACACGAGAACTTTGCCAGGCTGCTGACCACATACTTTTCTGCTCAGCTCAGAACATATGTCCAAATATCCGTTGCTTCTGCAGATCAAATACCATACGAAGAATTTATCCGATCGATTCCGAAAATGACTATCATTAATGTTTTTGAGGTGCCGCCCTTGGATGGCCGAATCATTCTTGAGGTCAACCCGAATATCGCATATTCCATGATGGATCGCGTTTTGGGCGGGCGGGGCATAAGCGTGAATAAGGTGGATAGTTTAACGGAAATAGAAACGAAAATCATGTCGAATTTATTCGAGAAGGCTTTTGAGAATTTACAGGAGGCTTGGGGAACGATTGTTGACATAGACCCGGTGATGACTGAGTTCGAGGTGAATCCACAATTCCTGCAGCTGGTTTCACCCAACGATACAGTTGTGGTCATTTCCTTGAATACACAAATCGGAGAAACGAGCGGAATGATTAATGTTTGCATTCCTCACGTCGTATTGGAACCGATCATACCAAAGTTGTCCGCTCATTATTGGATGGGAAATTCCCAAAAGGAAAAAATCCCGGAGGAAATCATGATTTTGGAAAACCGTATCCGAAACGCAGATCTTCCCATTATATCCGAGCTTGGTTCCACGGACATCACCATCGAGGATTTTTTGCTGCTTGATGTTGGCGATGTCATCGATTTAAATAAGGCAATCGATGAACCTTTGACGATTACCATTGGAGGGATCCCGAAATACAGCGGGCAGCCAGGAAAAGTAGGAAAAAAACATGCTATCCAGATTCTTGATATTTTGAAAGGGGGAGACGAAGATGGTAAGTGATGGAATGCTTTCACAAGACGAGATAGATGCCCTTTTAAAAGGTACAAGTGATATAGAGGATGAGGTGTTCCCTCTTTCGATTGATGATTATTTATCAATGATGGAACTCGACACCCTCGGTGAAATTGGTAATATCTCCTTCGGAAGTTCGGCCACTGCTCTATCCACGTTGTTGAATCAGAAAGTGGATATCACCACCCCGACGGTTACTTTAATTGAAAGGGGGCAGATCGCGGAAGAATTCCCGCATCCGTACGTAGCGATTCAAGTGCAATATACAGAAGGTTTTTCAGGTATAAATATGCTGGTAATCAAGCAGAGCGATGCAGCTATCATTGCAGATTTGATGCTTGGCGGAGATGGGGGGAATCCTTCTGACCTTCTTGGGGAAATTCAATTGAGTGCTGTCCAGGAAGCCATGAACCAAATGATGGGTTCTGCTGCGACATCCATGTCGACCATTTTCAGTAAAAAAGTGGATATTTCACCACCTAGCGTAGATTTACTTAACTTTTTAAATGGTGTTGGTGAAAATGCGATACCTGACGAGGATTTATTTGCAAAAATCTCGTTCCGCCTCCGTGTCGGTAACTTAATTGACTCCAGCATTATGCAATTGTTGCCGTTAGAGTTTGCTAAAGGGTTAGTTTCTGAATTATTAAATGGGACGGGCGAAAGCCAACCTGCCGATATGAATACGCAAAAAGCACTGAGTGATCCAGAAATGAACATTCCGACTCAGGAGCCGGCACCATTCCAGGATAACCGGACTGATCGATCGGTAAATGAAACTTATGGACAAGGCGGTCATCAAGCCCAACCCATGAACCAAATACCGAATGTACCACAACATTTTGGAGTTTCATCCGTACCAACAGGACAGCCGGTGAATGTTCAGCCTGCCAGTTTCACTAGTTTCCAGCCTTATCAGCTTCAGGAGCCTGAAACGAAAAATCTCAGCATGCTGATGGATATCCCCTTGCAAGTGACTGTGGAACTTGGAAGAACGAAGCGCTCCGTAAAGGATATTTTGGAGCTTTCCTCCGGATCGATCATCGAATTGGATAAATTAGCAGGAGAGCCAGTGGATATCCTGGTAAACAGCCGCTTGATAGCAAAAGGTGAGGTAGTGGTGATTGATGAAAACTTTGGAGTGCGTGTTACGGATATCATGAGCCAAAGTGAACGATTAAATAAAATAAAATAATTTGGGGGACTAAAATAATGGCTAATAAAATTTTAATTGTGGATGATGCAGCATTTATGAGAATGATGATAAAGGATATCCTTTCTAAAAATGGTTTTGAAATAGTCGGGGAAGCAGCAGATGGCGCCCAAGCAGTGGATAAATATAAAGAAACCCATCCGGATCTTGTAACGATGGATATTACCATGCCCGAAATGGATGGTATTACAGCGTTAAAGGAAATTAAAAAGATAAATCCTCAAGCTAAGGTCATCATGTGTTCAGCGATGGGGCAGCAAGCCATGGTCATCGATGCGATCCAGGCGGGTGCAAAAGACTTTATCGTGAAGCCATTCCAGGCAGACCGTGTTTTGGAAGCCATAAATAAAGCATTAAGTTAAGAGGGTGTCTTCATATTGGTATTAATTAAAAAATGGCTTCAGTTCTCACTGATGATAGCAGTATTCTTCTCTGGGGCCATTCAGGCCCATGCGGAAGATCTTGAAAAAACAGTGAAGGATGTTTATGAACAGCCAGATGATTTAAAGGTGGATAAAGGTGAATCAATAGACTCGAAATCTACCAAACAGGCAACGAATTCTGACAAAGTGGGGATAACCGTTTGGGAGTTTCTGAGGATGATATTTGCTACTATTTTTGTAGTGGCCCTTCTATATATCCTATTAAAGTTCATTAATAAAAAAAGTAAATCGTATCAAAAGGCAAATTCAGTGGAGAATTTAGGCGGTACGGCCCTTGGTGCAAACCGTTCTGTTCAGCTTGTTAAGGTCGGCGGGCGAATATTGGTGATCGGGGTCGGCGAGAATATTCAGCTTTTGAAAGAAATAGATGATCCCGAGGAATATGAACAGCTTTTGAAAGATCACAACGATAAGATCGATCAAATGATCCAGCCTGGGGAACTTGCAATGAAGTTGAAAAATAAGTGGTTGAAGAAAAGCGGTTCAGAAACCGCTAGTTTCTCTGCAGAGTTCAAAAGTCAACTTGATCAAATGTCTGATAGCAGGAAAAAGCTGTTAAAGGAGCTTGATAGGAAAGGAAGAGACAATGAATGAATGAGTTCATGGAGTTTTTTAATAACAGTGATCCCACTAATGTCTCTACTTCCGTCAAACTTGTTCTTCTGATGACTGTCTTATCGCTGGCTCCAAGCATATTGATCTTGATGACCTGTTTTACAAGAATCATCATTGTCCTGAGCTTTGTGAGAACATCGCTAGCTACACAGCAGATGCCGCCGAATCAGGTGTTGGTCGGCTTGGCACTTTTCATGACATTTTTCATAATGGCACCGACTTTTCAGGAAGTGAATGAAAAGGCATTAACCCCATTATTTAATGAAGAGATAGATTTAGAAGAGGCATATGTACAGGCCTCGATACCATTCAAGGAATTCATGAGTGCCCATACAAGGCAAAAGGATTTGGCGTTATTTTTGGGTTATGCCAAGGTGGATAAGCCTGAAACGATACAGGACATTCCCTTGAGTGCCTTTGTACCTGCTTTTGCAATAAGTGAAATCAAAACAGCTTTTCAAATTGGCTTCATGATTTTCATTCCCTTTTTGGTTATTGATATGGTCGTTGCAAGTGTTCTGATGTCGATGGGGATGATGATGTTGCCGCCAGTCATGATTTCCCTGCCATTTAAAATCCTCCTTTTCATTCTTGTTGATGGATGGTATTTAGTGGTGAAGTCTTTATTACAGAGTTTTTAAGCAGGTGAGAAAAAATGAGTGCAGATTTTGTTATTGATATAGCAGAAAAAGGAATTTATATGGTATTGATAATTGCCGGTCCATTGATGGTAATCGCTCTTATTGTAGGACTAGTAGTAAGCATCTTTCAGGCGACTACACAGATTCAGGAACAAACCTTGGCATTTGTTCCGAAAATCGTCGCAGTCTTATTGGGACTCATTTTATTGGCTCCATGGATGCTGAGCCACCTATTATCATATGCAAATGAAATATTCGGCAATCTGAACCGATTTGTAGGGTAGGGCATGGAGGAATTATTTCCGCACTTTCCCGCCTTTTTATTAATTGTAGTCCGGGTCACTACGTTTTTCGTGGCCATGCCGATTTTTTCGTACCGTTCAATACCGGTACAACATCGGGTCGGGCTTGGAATCTTCCTTGCCTGGATCATGTACTACACCATCGATGCTCCGGTTCTGGAATTGGATGTGACGTTTTATTTATTGATCATGAAAGAAGCGCTTGTTGGCCTTTTCATTGGGTTTGCAGCGTATATGATTTTGTCGGCCGTTCAAGTCGCTGGCGGATTGATTGATTTCCAAATGGGTTTTTCAATAGCGAATGTCATCGACCCCCAAACGGGGGCACAAAGCCCGTTGATGGGACAATACCTTTATACGGTCGCTTTATTATTCCTATTGAGCACTAACGGTCATCATTTGCTTTTGGATGGAATTTTTTATAGTTATCAGTTCATCCCGATTGACCAATTATTTGTACCATTCGGAGATCATGCACTGATAGAATATTTGGCCAAAGCTTTCAGCAAAGCTTTCATGATTGCTTTTCAAATGTCCATACCTGTAGTGGGAAGTATTTTCTTAGTGGATGTCACACTGGGGATCCTTGCCAGGACAGTCCCTCAATTAAATGTGTTCGTTGTCGGAATTCCAGTGAAAATCATTGCCGGCTTAGCGGTTATCATACTGGTAATGGGGATGATGATGACAGTTGTCACCCAACTCTTCAATTTCTTGCTTTTGACCATGCGTCATCTAATGCAGTTGATTGGAGGCGTTTGATGTGGAGAGGTTTCAGTTGGATTTGCAGTTTTTCGCAGGTGAGAAGACCGAAAAGGCGACTCCCAAAAAACGTCAGGATTCGAAGAAAAAAGGTCAGGTGGCAAAGAGTCAGGATGTAAATACCTCTGTGAATTTACTTGCAGTGTTTTCAGTATTATTGCTTATGGGACCGTACATGTATAATCATCTGCTCGGTCTCATGAAAGATTATCTGCAACATTTTACCTTGAATGGATTCAACGAGGAAAATATGAAAATTATCATGATTGAGGTTTTAAAGGAGATGGGCCTTATCCTGGGACCCGTTTTCGCAGCAGCGTTAGTGGCTGGGATATTGGCTAATGTCATGCAAGTCGGATTTTTGTTTTCGACTGAATCCATTCAGTTCAAACTTGAAAAATTGGATCCCATTAAAGGATTCAAGCGTATTTTTTCAATGAGGGCCATTGTTGAATTATTGAAATCCATTCTTAAAATAGCATTTGTTGGTTTTGTTGCCTTCTATGTACTATGGCAGCGCATGGATGAGATTATGATCTTATCACAGATTTCTGTGGAAGAAGCAATGGCAACATTGGCGGATATTACGATAAAAGTAGGATTTTATGCCGCCGTGGCCTTATTGTTCATTGCTCTATTGGACTATTTGTATCAAAAATATGACTTTGAAAAAAACATCAAGATGTCCAAACAGGATATTAAGGATGAGTATAAAAATTCCGAAGGGGATCCGCTCATCAAATCCAAGATAAAGCAAAAGCAGAGGCAGATGGCCGCTCAAAGAATGATGCAGGAAATTCCCGATGCGGATGTGGTCATCACCAACCCGACGCATTTTGCCATTGCTTTAAAATATGATGAAGAAAAAGCTGAGGCTCCGTATGTAGTGGCAAAGGGCGTTGATTTTGTTGCGCAGAAAATTAAATTCATTGCTAAAGAAAATGATGTGATTATGGTGGAAAATCGGCCTTTGGCCAGGTCTTTATATGATCAGGCTGAATTAGGCCAGGCGATACCTGAAGAGTTCTTTAAGGCGGTCGCTGAAATACTGGCCTTTGTATATAAAACCAAAGGTAAACTGTAAAGAAGTAATAAGGTAACCCGCTAGTTAGGAGAGAAAAAAACATGCGAGCAAGAGATTTAGTTGTTATATCGAGCGTCATCATGATCGTTGCCATGCTGGTCATTCCATTGCCAACATGGTTGTTAAGTATTTTACTCCTATTAAATATCTCTCTTGCGTTGCTGGTTCTATTGACTACGATGAATATGAAAGAACCTCTCGAATTTTCAATCTTTCCTTCCTTGCTCCTTTTACTGACATTGTTCAGGCTGGGGTTGAATGTTTCCACGACTCGTGCCATTTTGACCTATGGTGATGCTGGGGGAGTTGTAGAAACCTTTGGGTCATTTGTAGTCGGCGGTAACGTGCTTGTAGGATTAGTTGTATTCATCATTTTGGTCATCATCAATTTCATCGTGATCACGAAAGGTTCCGAACGGGTCTCGGAGGTGGCGGCAAGGTTTACGCTGGATGCGATGCCAGGGAAACAGATGGCCATCGATGCAGATTTAAATGCTGGGATGATTTCCGAAAACGAAGCACGTGCCAGAAGGGAAAAAATTAGTAACGAAGCAGACTTTTATGGATCCATGGATGGAGCGAGTAAGTTTGTTAAAGGGGACGCCATAGCGGGCATCATCATTGTCATCATTAACTTGATTTTCGGTATGATCATTGGCGTCATGCAATTGGACATGAGCTTTGGAGAAGCAGCCGTCCATTTTTCCATGTTATCGGTTGGTGACGGTATCGTGAGTCAGGTACCTGCTTTATTGATTTCTACAGCTACGGGAATAGTTGTAACCCGGGCTGCCTCGAATGGAAACCTCGGAGCGGATATTGTTGAACAGTTATTTCAATTTCCCAAAATGCTTTACCTAACAGCAGCAACCATTTTCCTTTTAGGGTTATTCACTCCCATTTCTGACTTATTCACCATTCCGATTGCTGCTTTATTAGTCGTTGGTGGGTATACGATTTCAAGGATACCGAAGCAGGACGAAAGTGAAATACAAGAAATGGAAGAAGTGTTGGAAACCGATGAAATGAAAAGTCCAGAAAGCGTCGTTAACCTTTTAAGTGTCGACCCGATCGAATTTGAGTTTGGATATGGATTGATTCCGCTTGCGGATGCCAATCAAGGGGGAGACCTACTGGACAGGGTCGTCATGATCCGCAGGCAGCTTGCAATTGAATTGGGGCTCGTGATCCCAGTTGTCAGAATACGTGATAACATTCAGTTGAATCCCAATGAGTATCGGCTGAAGATTAAAGGAAGCGTCATGGCAAAGGGTGAATTGCTCCTTAATCATTTCTTGGCCATGAGTCCGGGGATGGAGGATGATTCAATAGAAGGAATCGATACAATAGAATCGTCTTTCGGTTTACCAGCCAAGTGGATCACGGATGACATGAAAGAACATGCCGAGTTGTTGGGTTATACAGTTGTGGACCCGCCAAGCGTTGTATCCACTCATTTGACGGAAGTCATAAAGGCCAATGCGCAGGAATTATTGGGGAGGCAGGAAACGAAACAATTGATCGATCATCTTCACGAATCGGCACCTATACTGGTGGAGGAAGTCACTCCGAATCCTTTGTCTATAGGAGATGTACAAAAGGTATTGGCAAAATTATTGAAGGAAAAAGTTTCAATAAGGAACTTACCGATCATTTTCGAAACACTTGCTGATTATGGCAAGTTATCGACTGACACAGATTTGCTTACTGAGTATGTAAGGCAGAATTTAGCCAGACAAATAACGAATTCTTTTATTACGGATGAAAATAGAATTAAAGTCATAACATTATCGGGGAAAGTGGAGAAGACCATCGCGGATGGTGTACAGCAAACCGAACATGGTAATTTTTTATCATTGGATCCAACTCTATCGCAATCCATATTGGAGGCAATTGCAGCCAAATTGGAAGAGCTGACCCTAATGGATCACCAACCGATTTTACTCTGCTCTCCAGCAGTAAGGATGTATGCCCGGCAATTAACTGAACGTTATTTTCCTAATGTACCGATTCTTTCATACAATGAACTCGAATCGAATGTAGAAGTACAAAGTGTAGGGGTGGTGAATTTCGATTGAAAGTAAAGAAATATTTGGCACCAACAATGAACGAGGCAATGAAGCGAATAAGGGAGGAACTAGGCAGTGATGCGGTAATCTTAAGTTCAAAGGCTGTATATACTGGTGGTTTCTTAGGGTTATTCAAGAAGAGGAATATTGAAGTCATTGCAGCCATGGACCCCATGTCCCAGTCTAACCAAACCGTAACCAAACAAAAATCGAAGAAGTTGCCATCAAAGCTGGAAATGGCAAGTCATGCCCTTGAATCTAATGAAGGCAATAGGGAAAGTGCTGCCTTATTAAAAGAAATCGAAGGTTTGAAAGATATGATAAAGAGCTTGCAAGTCTATTCTCCTGATCGAAAATATCCGGGGAAACTACAGAAAATGCATGAATACCTATCCGAGCAGGAAGTGGATCGTTCACTTCGGTCCAAAATCATGGATGAACTTCTTGAAAAATGGTTCGTTTTTAAACAACAATCCACTGATGAAGAGGTTCAAGTTTGGTTGGAAGAAGCCATGTTCGGGATTTTGGAAAAGGTCGATAATGGAAAAACCGGGCTGCAAAAAAAGTATATTAATTTTGTTGGCCCGACAGGTGTGGGAAAGACGACAACCTTGGCAAAAGTGGCTGCAGAAACCATGTTGAAGCATGATAAAAAGGTGGCTTTCATTACGACAGATACGTACAGGATTGCTGCAATAGATCAACTTAAAACATATGCCAAGATCTTAAACGTTCCCATAGAAGTCGCTTATAATCTGGAAGACTTCAAAAGGGCGGCTGAACGCTTCTCCCATTATGATTTTGTTTTTATTGATACGGCCGGAAGGAATTTCCGTAACCCTCAATATGTAAAGGATCTTAATGAAATCATCCATTTTACAGATGAGATGGAAACCTATTTAGTGTTGTCTTTGACTTCTAAACAGAAGGATATGGAAGATATTTATCGACAGTTTGCTTCCATACCGCTTAAACAGGTCATTTTTACAAAAGCGGACGAAACTTCCACTTTCGGTCCTGTATTCAATTTTATACACACTCATAAATTAGGAGCCGCCTATATAACAGATGGACAGAATGTACCGGACGATATTGAAATAGCTACATCATCACAGCTAATGAAAATGGCTTTTGGGGCTAAAAAATATGAAAGATCAAGCTGAGAATTTACGAAGAAGATTGGAAGCCCGCCAAAATCAATCAATGGCCAAAACGATTGCCATTTTAAGCGGTAAAGGTGGAGTGGGAAAATCAAACTTTTCTTTGAATTTTTCCATTGCCTTATCCCAAAGTGGGAAAAAGGTACTGTTGTTCGACATGGATATCGGTATGGGGAATATTGATATTTTGATCGGGGAACACTCGCCCTGTAGTATTATTGATTTTTTTGAAAAAGAATGTAGGTTGAAGGATATCATCATGTCAGGACCGGGAAATATTTCAATCATTACAGGCGGAACAGGGATGACGAATCTCTTTTCACTTGATGAAGATAAGTATACCCGCTTTAATGCAGAATTCAGTTTATTGCTGGCAAATTACGATTATATCTTATTTGATATGGGGGCAGGCATCACTGAGGATTCCATGAAATTCCTGTTATGTGTGGATGAATTGGTCGTTATCACGACGCCTGAACCTACTTCCATCATGGATGCATATTCCGCAATGAAATATATACATTCAGTAAACAAAGAGATTCCATTCTTCCTAGTTTGCAATCGTGTTTTCTCGAGTAAGGACGGCAAAGAAACGATTAAGCGGCTACAAAATGCGCTAGTGAAATTTTTAGGTCTGGAAGCTGTAGCTCTAGGTTACTTGCCAGATGATAGAACCGTACCCCAATCTGTTACCAAACTAATGCCCTTTCTCCTTTTCGATTCTGAAGCCGGTGTATCCAAAGCCATCATGGACATTGCTTCGAGATATGAAAATCATTCATTTGGGGAAGAATTGACTTTGCAAAAAAGCCGTTTCCTCCAAAATATGAAGAGATATTTTTTTGGAAAGTAGGTCTCCTTCTATGGATAAAGTAAAAGTGCTGATAGTGGACGATTCTGCATTTATGAGAAAGTTAATCTCAGAGTTTTTGGCAGAAGATAACAGGATGGAAGTCATCGGGACTGCCAGGAATGGAATAGATGCCATAGAAAAAATAAAGGCTTTAAAACCCGATGTCGTGACTTTGGATGTGGAAATGCCGATTATGGACGGGTTGGAAGCATTAAACCGGATCATGAATGAATGTCCAATCGCTGTAGTCATGTTATCAAGCACAACAAAAAAAGGAACGGAAAATACATTGGCCGCGATGAACAGCGGAGCCTTTGATTTTGTGGCTAAACCTTCGGGAGCCATTTCATTGGACTTACATAAAATCAAGAAAGAACTCCATGAAAAAGTTATGGCTGCCAGCAGGGCAAATGTTCACAAACTAGAAAAAAATGCGAGAAATATTGAAAGAAGCCCATCCGTTTGGGGAAAATATAGTAAAATAGATTCAATGTTATCGCCGATAAATGAAAAAAACCGAAGAAAATGGTTCTATGGATACAAAAAAATTATAGTCATCGGTACATCAACAGGAGGCCCGAGAGCTCTGCAGACTGTCTTGACAGGACTTCCAGAAGACATTGATGCTCCTATACTCATTGTCCAGCATATGCCCCCCGGTTTCACAAAATCCTTGGCAACACGCCTGAATTCGTTATGCAAGATTAAAGTGAAGGAAGCTGAAGAGGGAGAACTGATTCAAAAAGGTGTCGCCTACATCGCACCTGGAGGTTATCACTTGAAAGTGAGGAAAGTCGGAATGAGCTGGGCAATCCTTTTGGATCAATCCGAATTGCGTAATGGACATCGCCCGTCGGTTGATGTGTTAATTGAATCGGTGAGTGAAATGAATGATTATGCGAAAATAGCCGTTATTATGACCGGGATGGGGATGGATGGGTCAAAGGGGCTTACCAAGCTGAAAAAAAAGGGTCCTTTAAAAGCGATAGCCGAATCACAGGAGACTTCAATCGTTTTTGGTATGCCTAAGGCGGCAATCAATACCAAGTTAATAGATTGCATAGAGGATGTAGAAAAAATAGCTAGAGCGGTAATAAGCTATTGTTAACACGTGGAGGTGTGAGATTGTATGGATATGAATCAGTATTTAGAGGTATTTATTGAAGAAAGTAAAGAACATCTTCAAACATGCAGCGAACAGTTGCTGGTACTCGAAAAGAACCCGGAAGACCTCTCGATTGTAAACGAAATCTTTCGTTCCGCCCATACCTTAAAAGGAATGTCAGCAACTATGGGTTATGAGGATCTAGCCAATTTAACTCATAAAATGGAGAATGTTTTGGATGCGATCCGAAACAGTCAAATCGTTCTTTCGCCTGAATTGTTTGACGTGATATTTTTAGCGGTAGATGATTTAGAAGCGATGGTCATGTCCATTGCTGAAGGTGGAGATGGAAAAAGAAATGTGATGGGGGTTGTCCATCAGCTGGAAATGATTGAAAAAGGCGAGTCGCCCGTTTCTTCAATCATTGCAGAAGTGGCGGCAGCTTCTGCCGTCCTTGAAAAGGAGGAAATGACTGTTGTAGAGTACGATGAATTTGAATGGACAGTACTACAGCAGTCAAAGGATCAGGGATTCAGCAGCTTCGAAATTTCGATAGGGTTGCGTGAGGACTGTCTTTTAAAAGCTGCCAGGGTGTTTATGGTTTTTGAGGTGCTTGAAAAGTCCTGTGAAGTAATCAAGTCACACCCACCCGTCGAACTTTTGGAAGAAGAGCAATTCGATCAGCGATTTACCATCACGGTGGTAACAAGGGAAACGAGTGATGAGATAAAGAATAAAATCATGAAGGTTTCCGAAGTGGATCAAGTTGTCGTAATTGCCCTTGACCTTGAACACTTGCGGTATGCCGCCCATTCTAAAGATTATAAAGTTACTGAAATCCCAAAACAAGAGACAAATAATGCCGAGCTTCCAACGGAATATGATGATAAGAAAAAACAGGCACCCGTTAAGACGGCATCAAGCAAGACCATTCGAGTGAACATAGAGCGGCTTGATATATTGATGAACTTATTCGAGGAACTAGTAATCGATAGAGGCAGGCTTGATCAAATTTCCAGTGATTTGGATAATCAAGAATTGCATGAAACAGTAGAAAGAATGTCCCGTATAACCAGTGATTTACAAACAATCGTATTGAATATGCGGATGGTGCCCGTGGAAACTGTATTCAATCGTTTTCCTAAAATGGTACGTCAATTGGCAAGGGACTTAAACAAGAAAGTCAATTTGGAAATCAACGGTGCCGAAACGGAACTTGATCGTACAGTCATTGATGAAATCGGTGATCCTCTCGTACATTTGATAAGGAACGCCATGGATCATGGAATTGAAACACCTGAAGAACGTTTGGCGAAAGGGAAGAATGAAGAAGGGAAAATCCTGTTAAAAGCATATCACAGCGGTAATCATGTTTTCATTGAAATCGAGGATGACGGCGCAGGAATCAATAAGGATCGAGTCTTGAACAAGGCGCTATCCAATGGGATATTAACTAAGGAAACTGCCGCCACCCTAACGGATAAGCAAATCTATGAATTGATATTCGCGTCTGGTTTCTCAACAGCGGAAACCATTTCAGATGTATCGGGACGCGGTGTGGGGCTGGATGTAGTTAAAAATACCATTGAGTCCCTTGGTGGATCTGTGACGATCGATTCCAAAGAAAATGAAGGATCCATCTTCCTTATTCAGCTTCCGCTTACATTGTCCATAATTTCTGTCATGCTGGTTGCCATCCAAAATGAAAAATATGCCATACCGCTTTCTTCCATCATAGAAACAGCAATCATAAAAAAAGCAGATATCATGAATGCCCATAATCAACAAGTCATTGACTTCAGGGGTAAGGTTCTGCCGCTTCTGTTCTTGAAAGATATATTTGAAGTTCCTATCAATCAGGAAGAAGAAGAGTCCCTCTCTGTGGTCATTGTAAGAAAAGGTGATAAATTAGCGGGATTAGTTGTAGATTCATTTATCGGGCAACTGGAAATCGTTCTGAAATCATTGGGCAATTATTTAACCAGTGCATTTGCCATATCCGGGGCTACGATACTTGGTGATGGTCAAGTTGCATTAATCATAGATTGCAACACATTGATTCATTGAATGATAGATGAATCGTGCAGGTATTGAGATGGTTCGGCCGTGTCGATGCAGATTTCGTCAAGACTTCACAATCATCATTAGTTTTTTTAAGGAGGGGAATAGATGTCGGAGGATATGAAAGTAATCGTATTTCAAATAAAGGATAAGGAATATGCAATTCCAGTGGATAAGGTCAGCGGCATTGAAAAGCTACTGCATATTACCAGGGTTCCAAAGGCTTTAAAATTCGTTAAGGGAGTCATAAATTTAAGGGGGGTAATCACTCCAATTATTGATTTACGGGTTCGTTTTGATTTTGAAGAGGTGGAATACGATGAATCAACAAGGATTATCATCGTCATTCTGGATGATATGGAGGTGGGGTTAATAGTGGACTCTGCCAATGATGTTTTGGATATTCCAGTGGAGAGTATCGAACCTCAGCCTGAAGTTGTGGGACATTTGGCTTCAGAATACATTAGCGGAGTGGCTAAAATTGAAAAGCGACTGCTTGTCCTGATTAATTTGGAGAAGGCCTTAAGTCTTGATATGACTGAAAATATGTTAAGAGAAGGATAATCATATGTCGTTCATTGAGAAAATCAACACTCTTCAGCTCGATATTTTGAAGGAAATCGGTAATATAGGTGCAGGAAACGCAGCAACTGCACTTTCTGCCATCCTTAATAGGAAAATTGATATGAATGTTCCTAATGTCCGAATCGTTTCCTTTGATGAAATGATGGAAATGGCTGGCGGGGCCGATCACGTCGTGGCCAGCGTTTTTCTTAGAATAGAAGGTGATGCTTCAGGAAGTATGTTTTTTATCCTTTCACTACCTGTAGCCCAATACTTGATTCGTAGGATGACTGGTGATGAAACCTTTTTGATGGAATCCGCACCCTATACTGAATTGGCACTCTCTTGCCTTCAGGAATTAGGGAATATTTTATCGGGATCCTATCTCTCTGCCCTTTCTGATTTTACCCGATTGAATATCTATCCATCCGTTCCTTCCTTGAGCATCGATATGGCAGGGGCAACGATCAGTTATGGGTTATTGGAATTATCTCAAGTAAGTGACGCAGCCATCGTCATTGAAACTGTACTTGAAAAGGACCAGCTTTTTGCTGACTCGGTTAGTGGTCATTTCTTTTTATTACCTGATCCCGAATTTTTTGATATCATTTTTTCCGCCTTAGGGGTCTCACCTAATGACTGAATCGGTAAAGGTCCAGGTTGTTAAGGTTGGAATAGCTGATATGAATATAATAAAACCTCCCTATACGATTCGTACTTCAGGTTTGGGATCGTGTGTCGGTGTTGTGATTTATGATGAAAAAAAAGAAATTGCAGGTTTGGCCCATATCATGCTTCCAGACTCTTCACTCGCTAAATCGGGACAGATCAACGTTGCCAAATTTGCAGATACGGCGATAAAGGAATTAGTTCAGGTATTAGTAAAAGAAGGCGCAAGAATGCCATTCCTAAAAGCGAAGCTGGCTGGCGGAGCACAAATGTTTCAATTTGCCTCCGGAGGGGATTTAATGAGAATCGGACCCCGGAATGTGGAAGCGGTCCGGAAAGGGTTATCTGACTTGCGGATTAGAATCGTTGCCGAAGATGTTGGCGGAAATAGCGGAAGAACGATTGAATTCAATTTAAATGATTGTCTGCTAAATATACGGACCGTTACAAAAGGGACTAAAAACATATAGGATCGGATTTGACTTTTTAAAAACCAAAATATGACAGGTGCATTTGCAACCGAATTATTATTGCATGTATGGCTTTAAGGGCCGTATTGATCACAAATCGTATAACAATGTTAGGAGGATGTCCAATGTCTCATCTGACCATCGAAGAGGAGCAGTTATGTTGGAAAAATTGGGTGGATTGCAGAGATCCGCTAGCCGGGGACATTTTGGTAAAGAAATACATACCTCTCGTATCGTACCATGTTCAACGTATTTCAGTAAGTCTTCCTAAAAGTGTGAGCCGGGATGATATAAGGAGTTTAGGGATGATGGGGTTATTCGATGCCCTGGAACGTTTTGATACGAAGCGTGACCTCAAGTTTGACACATATGCATCATTTAGAATTCGTGGTGCCATTTTAGATGGATTAAGAAAAGAGGATTGGCTTCCACGGAGTGCAAGAGATAAAGCCAAGAAAATTGAATCTGCAATAGAGAAGCTGGAGCAGCAATACATGAGGAACCTTTCGTCAAATGAAATTGCCGCTGAATTGAATATTCCGGAAGATGAAGTATATGCTGCATTAAATGAGAATTTCTTTGCCAATGTACTATCTATGGATGAAAATCCCCAAGAGGACGATAAAGAAAGCGTGAATTTTCATATTAAAGATGAAAAGGCGGATTTACCTGAGGAACATGTGTTAAGGGATGAACTGTATGAGGAATTAGCCAAAGTCATTGAAACCCTAAATGAAAAAGAACAGTTGGTTTTACAGCTTTTTTATAAAGAAGAACTGACGTTAACCGAAATCGGACAAGTGATGAGTTTATCTACGTCACGGATATCCCAAATTCACTCGAAAGCGATTTATAAATTAAGAAACACGATGCAAGATCAAAAGATTTAATGAAGATATTTTCATTGAAGAGGCTATGGAGTCTGGAAGGCATAAGAGATTCCTATTGATCGAAGAAAGCCCTATAAATCAACTTGATAGAATTTTTAGGGATACCTTCATCAATAAATATTTCGAGATCACAGAATCTTCGAACTGTACGTTGTCAAGAAGAGCATAGGGAAAGTAATCAAGAAAAAAACAACAGTGAAAAAAGATCCCCATCCGCTAAAGGTAACAGGATTGACTATTCCGGTTAATTAGGAGGCAGCATGTCAGCATTTTTTATATTTCTGTTGTTTATATTGAACATATTCACCATTTTTGCCATCATCGTTTTATATCTTCGGCAAAATCGTTTAAGTAAGTTGGAAAAAGACCAAAAAGCCGTCATTGGAGAAATGGAACAACTTTTGTCTGGTTATTTAATGGAGATAAAGGAGGACAACGAGACACTGGTAAAGGCAATCAACAATTCGGTGGCGATGAATCCTGAGCATGGACAAAAAGGACAAGAACATGGTTCAATCAAAGAAACTAAGGAAGAAAAACAAGAAAAACAAGAACAAAACATTCTGCTAGAGTATAAAGCGGGAAGTCCTGCCGCCGCTAAAAAGCAGGCGATTAACGCATATAAAATAATGCCTGAAGAAAATGAGGCCAATGCTTTACCCGTAAAAGTCGAGGACAAATTGGAACTTGCATCGGCTGCCATGGAATTTTCGGACATGCTGCAGGCTTCGTTAAATGAACGGTCATTAACGGTCATTAAATGAAAAAGTGGATATGTTAGCGGATCAAGGACATTCAGTAGTTGAAATCGCCAAAAAGTTAGGTCGCGGTCAAACGGAGATAGAGCTATTACTAAAGTTTCGCATGAATAGATAAACTTATCTCTTGATTGTGCAGAGTCATTATGATATATTATGAAATGGTGTTAATACACACGCCCCGTGATTCTTGCAGATGGTGCTGTTACGACAGTTTCTGTATGAAAATGATCGGTGCGGAGGAAAAACAAAACCATTTAGGAGGAACTAAAATGTCAGTCATTTCTATGAAACAATTGCTTGAAGCTGGTGTGCATTTCGGACACCAAACACGTCGCTGGAACCCGAAAATGAAGAAATATATCTTCACTGAGCGTAACGGCATCTACATCATCGACCTTCAAAAAACAGTTAAAAAGGTTGAAGAAGCTTATAACTTCGTGAAAGAACTAGCTGCTAACGGCGGTACTGTTCTTTTCGTCGGAACTAAAAAACAAGCTCAAGAATCTGTTAAAGAAGAAGCTATCCGTTCTGGTATGTACTATGTAAACCAACGTTGGTTAGGTGGAACTTTAACAAACTTTGAAACAATCCAAAAACGTATCGCTCGTCTTAAAGATATCGAAAAAATGGAAGAAAACGGAACTTTCGAAGTCCTTCCTAAAAAAGAAGTTATCCAACTTAAAAAAGAATGGGATCGCTTAGAGAAATTCTTAGGCGGTATTAAAGATATGAAGACTCTTCCAGATGCAATCTTCGTTATCGACCCACGCAAAGAGCGTATTGCTGTTGCGGAAGCACACAAATTACACATTCCACTTGTTGGTATCGTTGATACAAACTGTGATCCGGATGAAATCGATGTAGTTATTCCTGCGAATGACGATGCAATCCGTGCTGTTAAATTATTAACAGGTAAAATGGCAGATGCTATCTTAGAAGCTAAACAAGGCGAAGAAACAGCAACTGAAACAACTACTGCTTAATAAGTAAAAAAGGTTGCTTATTCAGTAAGAAAAAAGGTGATAAGAGGATAATGCCTTTTATCCCTTTTTTTTGCACTAAATAAACATACATAAAATCACTGTACGGAATGTCATTTTTAAAAGGTATGGGCGATTTTTAAGGGATGAAAATCATCTGCTGGTTTAGTTCCGTCATATTGACTGAAAATGTGGATGTTTTTCGGAAATATTGTCAAAGCTCGTTATTTTCTTTGATGATAACAAGTATTTTTTGGCAATAATGGGTAAAGATTGAATAAACTGCATTTAATTTGAGGAGGATATATATTATGGCAATCACTGCACAATTAGTTAAAGAATTGCGTGAAAAAACTGGTGCCGGTATGATGGACTGTAAAAAGGCACTTGTACAAACTGAAGGCGATATGGAAAAGGCAATCGATTTCCTACGTGAAAAAGGAATTGCAAAAGCTGCTAATAAAGGCGACCGTATCGCTGCTGAAGGTTTAACTTCAATCGTTGTTGAAGGAAACCAAGCGGTTATTCTTGAAGTGAACTCTGAAACTGATTTCGTTGCTAAAAACGAAGGCTTCCAAATTCTTGTTAAGGAATTGGCTGGGTTCCTTCTTGCGAACAAACCTGAAAGCGTTGAAGCTGCTCTTGAGCAAACAATGGAAAATGGAGCAAAAGTTGCAGATCATATCAATGCTGCTGTTGCTAAAATTGGGGAAAAATTAACTCTTCGCCGTTTCCAAGTCGTTTCTAAAACAGATAACGATGCATTTGGTGCATACCTTCACATGGGTGGACGCATCAGCGTACTATCAGTTCTTGAAGGTACAACTGACGAAGAGGCAGCTAAAAGCGTTTCAATGCATATTGCTGCAATTAACCCTAAATATATCTCTCGCGACCAAGTGGATGCTAGCGAATTAGAACGCGAACGCGAAGTTCTTACGCAGCAAGCTCTTAATGAAGGAAAACCTGAAAAAATCGTTGCGAAAATGGTTGAAGGACGTATCAATAAATTCTACGAAGAAATCTGTGTTAACGAACAAGCTTTCGTTAAGAACCCTGATCAAAAAGTGGGACAATTCGTTGAATCAAAAGGTGGAAAAATCCAATCATTCGTTCGTTATGAAGTAGGGGAAGGTCTTGAAAAACGTCAAGAAAACTTCGCTGAAGAAGTAATGAACCAAGTTAAAAAAGACTAATTGTCAGATAATTAATAATGGGGAACACTCTTGTGTTCCCTATTTTTTGAAATGTCATGAATTTTTGGCAGTATTGCAAGAAAGCATGATGAACGAATGAAAAGATTACATAGTTGGAGGTTCTCATGAGTAACGCTAAATATAAACGTGTCGTTCTAAAACTAAGTGGTGAAGCATTAGCCGGTGAAGAAGGATTTGGAATTAACCCTGCAGTGATTAAATCCATTGCTGAACAAGTCAAGGAAGTGGCTGAGCTTGATGTGGAAGTGGCTGTTGTTGTCGGTGGCGGAAACATCTGGCGCGGGAAAATAGGCAGTGAAATGGGCATGGATCGTGCTAATGCCGATTATATGGGGATGTTGGCTACAGTCATGAACTCATTGGCATTACAAGACAGCCTTGATCAGCTTGGAATTGAAACGCGCGTGCAAACTTCCATTGAGATGAGACAAGTCGCAGAACCATACATTAGACGCCGTGCAATCAGGCATCTAGAGAAAAAGAGAGTGGTGATTTTTGCAGCTGGTACAGGTAATCCATACTTCTCAACGGATACCACTGCCGCCCTGCGTGCTGCAGAAATTGAAGCTGATGTCATCTTGATGGCGAAGAATAATGTGGATGGCGTATACAATGCAGATCCGGTTAAAGACAAAAATGCAGTGAAGTATGATAAACTTTCCTATCTTGATGTGATTAAAGAAGGGTTAGAAGTAATGGATTCAACTGCGTCCTCACTATGCATGGACAATGATATTCCATTGATCGTCTTCTCGATCATGGAAAAAGGTAATATTAAACGGGCCGTTTTAGGCGAAACGCTTGGAACTATTGTAAGGGGGAAATAAAGATGCCGAAACAAGTTATTTCGAATGCGAAAACGAAAATGGAAAAAGCCATTGGAGCGTACACACGTGAATTAGCAAGCATCCGTGCCGGAAGGGCAAATGCCTCATTGCTTGATAGAATCTCGATTGATTATTATGGTTCGCCGACACCAGTTAATCAGGTGGCTGGTATTTCTGTCCCGGAAGCTAGACTATTAGTCATTCAACCATATGATAAAACGGTATTGGGTGAAATCGAAAAGGCGATTTTGAAATCAGACTTAGGCTTAAATCCTTCTAATGATGGATCGGTCATCAGGATAGCCATCCCGGCGTTAACTGAAGAGCGCAGAAAAGAGCTTGTGAAAGTTGTGAAAAAAGAAGCGGAAGAGGCGAAAATAGCTGTCCGTAATGTGCGTCGCGATGCTAATGATGATTTGAAAAAGCTTGAAAAAAGTGGTGAAATCACTGAAGATGATTTACGTGGCTATGCTGATGACATCCAAAAGATGACAGATGGCAATATCACGAGAATCGATGAAATTACAAAAGATAAAGAAAAAGAAATTTTGGAAGTATAATTTCCATTGAAGTATTGATTAAATAAAGAGGGCCGAATCCATACTGGGTCATGTCTTGGTGCTAACATATAGGTGTGCTTAAAGGAGAAAACTGTTATAATAAGGTTTCTCCGATAATGATTACTCCTTGAGTTAGTATGTTGCATGCAAACGTTGGAGGTGGTCCTTTTTTTGCATTTTTCATGGCAGTCATAATCGGTTTTAGAAAAAAATAAGGAATGATTTCTCCCTTTCAAGCTTCTAATGAAGAAATAATTTTCATAATAATAATATGAGAACCAGTTTTTTTTTGATATTATAATATAGATTCTTTTTAAGCGGCAGAAAGCTTGATATACATAGTGCACGAAAAACTTTGCCTTTGTAGAGAGATAAGTACAACCTGATGGGGGACTAACATATGTATTCACTTTGGAAGCGTTTCGTTAAAAAAGATGCTTCTTCCGATGTAACAAATAGGATTCAGCATATTAAACAGTTTGATGTTCCTCAGCATATCGCCATCATTATGGATGGGAACGGCCGTTGGGCCAAAAAGCGTGCATTGCCACGTGTGGCGGGTCATCATGAAGGAATGAAAACCGTTCGTAGAATTACGAAAGTTGCCAATAAATTAGGGGTCAAAACTTTGACGGTCTATGCGTTTTCCACTGAAAATTGGAAACGTCCGAAAAGTGAAGTCGACTTTTTGATGAAGCTGCCCCAGGAATTTCTTGGGACTTTTTTACCCGAGCTCATTTCCGAAAATGTTAGAGTTGAAACGATTGGGGACTTGTCACTCATTCCGTCACATACTCAAAGTGCCGTTAAACGGGCAATGGAAGACACGAAAGACAATGATGGGATGATTCTGAATTTTGCCCTGAACTATGGAAGCCGTGGGGAGATTGTATCTGCAGTGAATAGCATCATTCAAGATGCTAAGAATGGTATAATAAAGGAAAATGTAACGGAGGAAATGGTATCCAGTTACCTGATGACCAAACATTTGTCGGATCCTGATTTACTGATCCGTACAAGCGGTGAAATCCGTTTAAGTAATTTCATGCTTTGGCAGTCTGCTTATACGGAGCTGTGGTTTACTGAAGTGCTGTGGCCGGATTTTAGTGAAGAGCATTTATTGCAGGCAGTTGAGGAGTATCAAAAGCGTTCACGAAGATTCGGTGGCGTTTAATGTAGAAGGCGAGGAAAATGGAATAATGAAACAACGAATTATTACGGCGGTCGTAGTTGCCGCTATCTTCATTCCACTAGTCATTTTAGGGGGCACTCCCTTTTTACTGACGGTTTATCTGTTAGGTTCAATTGGTTTATATGAACTGATGAAAATGAAAAAGTTGCGTGTACTTTCTTTTGAAGCAATTCTTTCTCACATATTATTGTGGGTGCTTTTATTGCCTAATGAGCATACCGCTTTTTTGGCAGAAATTAATTATGATAAAGTTCAAGTATTCTTAATCGGGGTTTTACTGCTGTTACTTTATACAGTCGTTTCAAAAAACCGTTTTACCTTTGATGACGCAGGCTTTCTAGTGATTTCAATCCTATACTTGGGCATAGGTTTCTACTTCCTATTTGAAACACGTGACTCTTTGGGGTTGGGGCTGATTTATATCCTGCTTACCCTATTTACGATCTGGGCAACTGATTCCGGAGCCTACTTCATTGGTAAATCGCTTGGTAAAAGAAAGCTGTGGCCAGAAATAAGTCCAAACAAGACGGTGGAAGGATTTATCGGCGGGTTAATATCCGCGATGGTGGTGGGTGTTCTATTTTACGCCTTCTCCAGCCTTGATTACACGTTATTACAATTATTATTGATTTCATTAATCATTGGGGTATTCGGCCAATTGGGTGATCTCGTCCAATCGGCGTATAAACGTCATTATGGCGTAAAGGATTCAGGGAACCTTCTCCCGGGACATGGTGGAATTTTGGACAGGCTTGATAGTGTGATCTTCATTTTACCGATTTTGCATTTATTGCATGTTTTATAATATAAATATAGGCAAGCGTTATATGAATTAGGAGATGAACAATTTGAAAAATATCAGCCTTTTGGGCGCGACAGGATCGATTGGTCAACAAACAGCGGATGTAGTTAGGTCCCATCCAGATCAATTCAAGATCGTGGCGCTTTCTGCTGGAAAGAATATAGAATTGGTCAGGACTTATATACAAGAGTTTGAACCGAAACTGGTTTCAGTCCAGACGGAAGAAGATTATCATGTTTTGAAAAGTGAATTCTCCAACCGCAAAGATATCGAGTTCATGTATGGGGATGAGGGATTGACTGCTGTTGCTGTTTATGGTCAGGCGACGATATTGGTCAATGCCGTCATCGGAAGCGTGGGTCTTTATCCCACGCTTCAAGCAATAAAGGCTAAAAAGGATATTGCAATCGCCAACAAGGAGACGTTGGTGACGGCAGGTCATTTGGTCATAAGTGAAGCAAAAAAAGCGGGGGTCAGATTGCTGCCGGTTGACAGTGAGCATTCCGCTATTTTTCAGGCACTGCAAGGTGAAAAGGAAAAAAATATAGAACGTCTTGTCATTACTGCTTCAGGAGGCAGTTTTCGAGATCGGACCAGGGAAGAATTGAAGGATGTAACGGTGGAAGAGGCACTGAACCATCCGAACTGGTCAATGGGAGCTAAAATCACGATCGATTCAGCATCAATGATGAATAAAGGTTTGGAAGTGATTGAGGCCCATTGGCTATTTGAACTTCCCTACGATAAAATTGATGTATTGCTACATAAGGAGAGCATCATCCATTCCATGGTTGAGTTTCATGACTCCAGCGTGATAGCACAACTGGGGACACCGGATATGCGGGTGCCGATACAATATGCACTTACTTATCCAGACCGTATTCCGCTGGCAGGTCGCAAACGATTGAACCTTGCTGAAGCAGGCAAACTGCATTTTAGGGATATGGATTTCACCAGATATCCTTGTTTGCAATTCGCTTATAAAGCAGGTAAAATGGGCGGAACGATGACTACTGTGTTAAATGCCGCCAATGAAGCCGCAGTCTCTGCATTCTTATCTGGAAAGGTAACCTTCCTTGAAATTGAGACATTGATTGAAAAAGCGCTGAATCAGCATTCCGTCATAGCCCTTCCAGATTTAGAAACGATTCAGGAAGTCGATAATATGACAAGGCAGTATATAGAATCTTTAGTGAAAGATAGGTGACCGGAACATGCAGACTTTAGAAACGATTATAGCGTTCATCATCATTTTTGGAGCTCTAGTATTTTTCCATGAGCTTGGGCACTTAGTGTTTGCAAAGCGAGCAGGAATCTTATGCCGTGAGTTCGCAATCGGTTTCGGGCCAAAAGTATTCACATATAAAAAGAAGGAAACCGTTTATACCATCCGATTGCTTCCTCTTGGCGGTTACGTGCGTATGGCCGGTGAAGATGCAGAAAATATAGAATTGAAACCCGGCTATCGGGTGGGGTTAATGTTCGATAATGATGAGAATGTTACAAAGATCATTTTGAACAATAAAGATAAATATCCTGATATTCGTCTTGTGGAAGTTGAAGTGATCGACCTTGATCATAAACTGATCCTTACTGGTTATGAAGAGGGCGAGGAAGATACACTAAAAACGTTTACCATCAATAAAGAAGCTGTGATCGTTGAAAATGGTGTAGAGAACCAGATTGCTCCTTTTGACAGGCAATTTGCCTCAAAATCGCTTGGGCATCGTTTTCTGACGATTGTAGCTGGTCCGGCAATGAATTTCGTTTTGGCTTTTGTCATTTTTGTGCTGATCGGCCTGTTTCAAGGTGTCGTGGTGGATGAAGCGAAACTTGGTGAGTTGACTCCGGATGGTTCGGCTGTAAATGCCGGTTTAAAATCGGGAGATGTCATTCAATCCATAGAAGGGACGGAAGTCTCCACTTGGGGAGATGTTCAGGAAAGCATTCAGAAGAACCCTGGGCAAGAGATCGAGTTCGTCGTTGACAGGGACGGGAAAACATTAGAAGTACCGGTTGTTCCACAAGAAGTGGAAAGGGAAGGGAAGAAAATCGGGATTATCGGTGTTTACCCTCCGGTTGAAAAAGCACCGATTAAAGCTATACAATATGGTTTTACAGAAACGTATTTTTGGACAAAACAAATCTTCATCATCCTTGGTGATCTTGTAACGGGCGGATTTACGATCGACAGTTTATCTGGTCCTGTAGGCATATATAAATCAACTGAGGAAGTGGCGAAACAAGGTTTATTCACGTTAATGAAATGGGCAGGGCTGCTCAGCATTAATCTGGGAATCATGAACCTGCTTCCGCTGCCGGCATTGGATGGAGGAAGACTGTTATTCTTTGTGGTCGAATTCTTAAGAGGGAAACCAATTGACCGTCAAAAAGAAGGGATGGTCCACTTCATCGGCTTTGCTTTGCTGATGTTATTGATGATCGTCGTTACCTGGAATGACATCCAACGATTCTTCCTGTAAGACATGTTTGGATAATGCAAAAACTGGCCAGCAGAATTATCTGTTGGCCGTTTTCTTATCTGAAGGGATTGCCTAGTTTTTTTATCGTTTTGGGGAAATTGTTTGTTTTCTAGGGAAATCGTAAGTATAATCGAGAATGAGTATATTAAATTAGCTTTTCTGAATGACCGGAAAGTCTTTTTTGTATGAAATGACCGTATTAAAATGTTGCGGTATCAAAATTTACCGAAGCTGCAAGTAATTTAAAGGAAATATTGAAGAGGTGCAAATATGAAACAAAGTATGACGTTGATCCCTACATTGAGGGAAGTGCCTGCAGATGCTGAAATCAAAAGTCATCAGCTGCTATTGCGTGCAGGATTTATGAGACAAAATTCCAGCGGGGTTTATAGTTTTATGCCGCTTGGAAAAAAGGTGCTTCAAAAGGTTGAGGCGATCGTTCGGGAAGAACTGGAAAATGCTGGTGCAGTGGAACTGTTGATGCCGGCTTTACAACAAGCCGAATTCTGGCAGGAATCTGGACGCTGGTATACTTATGGTCCAGAGCTGATGCGGCTCAAGGATCGCAACAACCGTGAATTTGCGCTTGGTGCCACGCATGAAGAAGTGATAACCAGTTTAGTTCGCGATGAGGTGAAATCCTATAAGCGTCTTCCATTGACGGTTTACCAAATCCAAACCAAATTCCGTGATGAAAAAAGACCGCGTTTCGGATTGTTGCGTGGACGTGAGTTCATCATGAAGGATGCTTATTCTTTCCATGCTAATCAAGAAAGCCTGGATGATGTATATAAAAATTTATATGCGGCATATTCGAACATATTTAGCCGTTGTGGGTTGAACTTCCGTGCGGTCATTGCCGATTCTGGGGCAATGGGTGGTAAGGATACACATGAATTCATGGTCCTGTCTGAAATAGGGGAGGATACCATCGCTTATTCGGATACTTCCGATTATGCAGCCAATATTGAAATGGCACCTGTGAATGTAAAATATGAAAAAAGCGGCGAAGAACAAATTGCACTTGAAAAAATTCATACACCAGGTCAAAAATCGATAGAAGAAGTTGCTTCATTCCTGAATACTGATGCAGCGAAACTAATAAAATCATTATTGTTTAAAGTGGATGAAAAGTATGTGCTAGTTTTGGTACGAGGAGATCATGAAGTCAATGATATCAAGCTGAAGAACTTCTTTAACGCTTCAATCGTTGATTTGGTCGATCCAAATGAGACGAAGGAAGTCTTGGGATGTGCCATTGGATCTCTTGGACCAATAAATGTCACTTCTGAAGTGGAAGTGATTGCGGATCTTGCCGTTGAAGCCATGGTTAATGGAGTTTGTGGTGCAAATGAGGAAGACCACCATTATGTGAACGTCAATCCCGCTCGTGATTTTAACGTGGCCAATTATATAGATCTTCGTTTCATCCAAGAGGGTGATCCATCACCCGACGGAAACGGAAAAATTAAATTTGCCAAAGGGATTGAGGTAGGCCACGTATTCAAGCTAGGAACAAAATATTCCGAAGCTATGAATGCGACATTCCTGGATGAGAATGGGCGGTCGCAGCCAATGATCATGGGATGTTATGGTATTGGGGTTTCCCGTACACTTGCAGCTGTCGCTGAACAATTCAACGATGAAAAAGGATTGGTCTGGCCAAAGAATTTAGCGCCATATCAAGTCCATTTGATTCCAATCAATATGAAGGATGAGGCTCAGGCTGCCCTGGCAGAAGAATTATATAAAGATTTAAAGGGACAAGGCATGGAAGTTCTAATGGATGATCGTCAAGAACGTGCGGGCGTAAAATTTGCAGACTCCGACTTGATCGGTCTTCCTGTCAGGGTGACTGTTGGTAAAAAGGCATCCGACGGAATTGTCGAAGTGAAAATCCGCAAAACGGGTGAGGTTCTTGAACTTGAAAGAGCTGAACTAACTCAAAAGCTTCACGAAATACTGGGATAATTTAAAAATGGGGGAACTAGGCATCATTCAATAGGATGATGCCTTTCCTTTTCATGGATTTGGATACTAGTGAAACATTCATGATATGTTATAATAGCCTCTGATATCAAAAAGAAAATGATAGTGAATAATATCTAAAGAGATAGTAGATAGGGGAGAGAGGGAATGGATCAAAATCCAAATAGCGGTAGAGAGAGATTTCAACTCTTGCTCCAGCAAATGGACTTGACCGAGGATGCCTTTGTAAATTATTTCATAGGTGCCGAAATTGATAAACTCTCAATCGAGAGGGAGTCCAAAACATGGCATTTTGCCTTTAATATACCTGCATTGATTCCTTGCAGTGTTCATACAAGACTTGCTACTCATCTAGCAAGTACGTTTTCCCATATTGCAAAGGTCACATTCAACTTGAATGTGGCCAATCCGCAAGTGACCGAACAATTGGTAAAAGAGTATTGGAAAAACTGCATTGGCGAGCTTGAAGGCATGTCTCCAGCACTGTTATCGCTCCTGAATGAACAAGTGCCAACGGTAAATGGATATAAGCTTATCGTAAGCGCCCGAAATGATACGGAAGCTGGTCAGCTGAAACGAAAATACTCCGGCATCATTTCGAATATCTACCAAACATTCGGTTTTCCTCCGTTGACACTTGAAGCGGAAGTGAAGGAAACGGTGTCGAATCCTGATTACCAAAAGTTTTTGGAAGAGAAACAAAAGGAAGACGCGGAAAAAGGACTTGCTGCGCTAGTGGAAATGCAGAAGAAAGAATCGGAAAAAGGCGGCGACGATGGCGTCTACGAAGGACCGGTTAAAATTGGCTATACGATTAAAGAAGATGCGGATTTCCGCAGAATCGAACAAATTATCGATGAAGAGCGCAGGATTGCTATCGAAGGATTCGTATTTGATGCAGAAGTGCGTGAGTTGCGAAGCGGACGAAGCCTGCTAACATTTAAAGTCACGGATTATACGAGCTCGATATTGGTCAAAATGTTTTCACGTGATAAAGAAGATGCTGCCATACTTGCCCGAGTGAAAAAAGGGATGTGGGTACGTGCCCAAGGAAGCATCCAAAATGATACATTCGTACGTGACCTTGTAATGATCGCAAATGATATAAATGAAATTTCTAAACAAGGACGGCAGGATAAGGCCCCAGAAGGAGAAAAGCGTGTAGAACTGCATATGCATACCCCAATGAGCTCGATGGATGCAGTGACACCTACTTCAGCGCTTGTTGCCCAGGCTGCAAAGTGGGGGCATAAGGCTGTTGCCATTACAGATCATGCGGGAGCACAATCATTCCCTGAAGCTTATAGTGCCGGGAAAAAGAATGGTATCAAAATCCTTTATGGCGTCGAAGTGAATCTTGTAAATGATGGTGTACCCATCGTTTATAATGAGGCCCATATCGCTTTGGCAGATGCCACCTATGTTGTGTTTGACGTAGAGACGACGGGTCTGTCAGCCGTTTATGATACGATCATTGAATTTGCTGCAGTGAAAATCCGTGACGGTGACATCATTGATCGATTCGAGTCATTTGCTAATCCGCATCACCCACTATCCAATACGACGATAGAATTGACTGGAATCACTGATGATCTTGTAGAAAATGCTCCAGAAGTCTCGGAAGTGCTGGAAAAGTTCAAGGACTGGGCGGGCGATGCGATTCTGGTTGCCCACAACGCGGCCTTCGATATGGGGTTTTTGAATATAGGTTATAAAAACTTGGGTTATCCTAAAGCTTCCAATCCAGTGCTTGATACATTGGAACTTGCCCGTTTCTTATATCCGGAGTTTAAAAATCACCGGTTAAATACATTATGTAAAAAGTTCGATATTGATTTGACCCAGCATCATAGGGCCATTTATGACGCCGAAGCAACAGGTTACCTTATGCTGAAGATGCTGAAGGATGCAATGGAAAAGGAGATTACCCATCATGATCAACTTAATGACAATATGGGTAAAGGAAATGCTTACCAGCGTTCCCGGCCGTCCCATTGTACGTTGATCGCGCAAACACAGGCTGGCTTAAAAAACCTTTTTAAATTAATTTCAATATCACACATCGATTATTTCTATCGTGTGCCTCGATTACCGCGCTCACAACTTAAAAAGTATCGTGAAGGAATCCTGGTCGGATCGGGATGTGATAAAGGGGAAGTTTTTGAAGGGATGATGCAGAAGGGTTTTGAGGAAGTCGTCGATATCGCCGAATTCTACGATTATCTTGAAATCCATCCGAAGGAAGTGTATCAGCATTTGATTGAGCTTGAATATGTACGGGATGATAAATCATTAGAAACGATCATCTCCAATATCGTCAAGCTTGGTGAAAAGCTGGACAAGCCAGTCGTAGCCACGGGAAATGTGCATTATTTGGATCCGAATGATAAAATTTACCGTAAAATCCTTGTGAATTCACAAGGCGGCGCAAATCCGCTGAATCGTCATAAGCTTCCTGACGTACATTTTCGGACAACAGATGAAATGCTGCGGGAATTCTCCTTCCTCGGCTCCGAGAAAGCCAAAGAGGTCGTGGTAACCAACACGAATAAAATCGCTGATATGATTGAAGAAATCAAGCCAATCAAGGATGAATTATACACACCTAAAATTGAAGGTGCAGATGAAGAGATGCGTGAAATGAGTTATGGCATGGCAAGGAAGATTTATGGAGAAAACCTGCCGGAAATCGTGGAAGCCCGTCTTGAGAAAGAATTGAAAAGCATCATCGGCCACGGTTTTGCCGTTATTTATTTAATTTCCCACAAGCTTGTTAAAAAATCATTGAATGATGGTTATCTAGTTGGCTCAAGGGGATCGGTTGGATCATCTTTCGTTGCCACCATGACTGAAATTACAGAGGTGAACCCTCTTCCGCCGCATTATGTATGTCCTGAGTGCAAGAAATCCGAATTCTTCAATGACGGTTCTGTAGGTTCCGGGTTTGACCTGCCCGATAAAGACTGTCCCGATTGTAACATCGCTTATACAAAAGACGGGCATGATATCCCGTTTGAAACTTTCCTTGGATTTAAAGGGGATAAGGTTCCGGATATCGACTTGAACTTCTCCGGTGAATATCAGCCGAAGGCCCATAACTATACGAAGGTCTTATTCGGTGAAGAATATGTATATCGTGCCGGAACGATTGGTACGGTTGCTGAAAAAACGGCTTATGGATATGTAAAAGGGTATTCCTCTGATAATAACATCCATATGCGCGGAGCCGAGACCGATCGCCTTGTTGCCGGTTGTACTGGTGTGAAAAGGACGACTGGACAGCACCCGGGCGGAATCATCGTCGTTCCGGATTATATGGATATCTATGATTTCACACCAATTCAGTTCCCTGCGGATGACCGGAATTCAGAGTGGAAAACAACTCACTTTGATTTCCATTCCATTCACGATAATATTTTGAAACTTGATATACTTGGACACGATGATCCGACTGTAATCCGGATGCTTCAAGATTTAAGTGGCATTGATCCAAAGACCGTTCCTACCGATGATCCGGAAGTAATGAAAATATTCAGCAGTACTGAATCTTTAGGGGTTACCGAAGAACAGATCATGTGTAAAACGGGTACGCTAGGCATCCCGGAATTTGGTACGCGTTTTGTCCGGCAGATGCTTGAAGATACGAAACCTACTACTTTTTCCGAGCTTGTTCAGATTTCAGGCCTTTCCCACGGTACGGATGTATGGCTGAGCAATGCACAGGAACTGATCCACAACCGGATCTGTACACTAAGTGAGGTTATTGGCTGCCGGGATGATATTATGGTCTATCTGATCTATCAAGGTCTCGATCCTTCCCTGGCGTTTAAAATCATGGAATCTGTACGTAAAGGGAAAGGGCTCTCGGAGGAATTCGAAGAGGAAATGAGGAAAAATGAGGTGCCGGAATGGTATATCGATTCATGTAAGAAGATTAAATACATGTTCCCGAAAGCCCATGCTGCAGCTTACGTCTTAATGGCTGTCCGGATTGCCTATTTTAAAGTGCATCTGCCCTTATTATATTATGCGGCCTATTTCACAGTACGTGCCGATGATTTTGAAATCGACGCCATGACACGGGGATCGCAAGCGATCAAAGCAAAAATGGAAGAAATCATGGTTAAGGGATTGGATGCATCCACAAAGGAAAAGAATACATTGACGGTTCTTGAACTAGCTTTGGAAATGTGTGAACGAGGATATTCATTCGCTAAAGTGGACTTGTACAAATCCAGTGCAGATCAATTCCTGATTGAAGGAAATACTTTGATTCCGCCTTTCAATTCGATTCCAGGTCTTGGAACGAATGCGGCGATCAATATCGTCAACGCGCGGGGAAATGGTGAATTCCTTTCCAAAGAAGACCTTCAACAGCGGGGTAAGGTTTCGAAGACCATCCTTGAATACCTTGATAAACAAGGCTGCCTGGAGTCATTGCCTGAACAAAATCAGTTATCTTTATTTTAAAGAGGAAACGGATTTCAAAAAGGAAGAAACAGACATGATATTTGCATAAATATCTTGATTATGGTATATTTTTATTGGAAATACTAAGAGGAACCAATGGCAAGAGTGGGGAAACCCACTCTTTCGTGTTGTAATGACCATTTATTTTGAATCCGAAACCAAGCGCATACAACGCACGTATGGAGGAAACAAATGAGTAAAAAGGTAACGGAAGTCGTAGAGGAATTAGCATTACCAATTCTAGAAGAATTGCAGCTTGAATTAGTCGAAGTGGAGTATGTGAAGGAAGGTAAAAGCTGGTTCCTTCGAGTGTACATTGATAAAGAAACAGGCGTAGATATTGATGATTGCGGAAATGTGAGTGAAAAACTCAGTGAAAAGCTTGATGAGGTTGATCCGATTCCACAAAATTATTTTCTCGAAGTTTCATCACCCGGAGCTGAAAGGCCTCTGAAAAAAGAGAAGGATTTCCTTAATGCTATCGGTAAAAATGTTTACATAAAAACATACGAGCCCATTTTAGATGAAAAAGAATTCGAAGGAATCTTAACCAGTTTCGATGGTGAAGAAGTGACACTCGAAGTCAGAATCAAGACAAGAAAGAAAACGATCGTCATACCATTCGAAAAGGTAGCCAAAGCAAGATTGGCGATTACCTTCGCTTAAGTCAAGCAAATCATTAATTTAAATATCCGTAAGGGGGATCACCATGGGCAATGAGTTATTGGATGCTCTCTATATTTTAGAAAACGAAAAAGGAATTTCCAGGGAGGTTTTGATCGACGCGATTGAATCTGCCCTTATATCGGCATATCGCCGTAACTTTAACCAAGCACAAAATGTACGTATCGACTTGAATCTTGGTAAAGGAACAATGCGTGTATTTGCCAGAAAAGACGTTGTTGACGAAGTGTTCGATTCGCGTCTGGAAATTTCTGTTGAAGAAGCAAGAGCAATTGATCCCAACTATCAGTTAGAGGATGTTGTCGAAATGGAAGTAACACCTAAGGATTTCGGCCGTATTGCTGCACAAACAGCAAAACAAGTCGTCACTCAAAGGGTGCGTGAAGCGGAACGGGGCATCATTTATGCCGAATTCATCGATCGTGAAGAGGATATCATGACTGGTATCGTTCAACGCCAGGATTCCCGATTCATTTATGTGAGCTTAGGTAAAATCGAGGCTTTGCTCCCGGTGAATGAGCAAATGCCGAATGAACAATATAAACCGCATGACCGCATTAAAGTTTTCATCACTAAAGTTGAAAAGACTTCCAAGGGTCCGCAAATTTTTGTATCCCGTTCACATCCTGGCCTTTTAAAACGTTTATTCGAAATCGAAGTGCCTGAAATTTTCGATGGGACAGTCGAGATCAAGTCAGTTGCCCGCGAAGCAGGCGACCGTTCAAAAATCTCCGTGCACTCCGATAACGAAGAAGTCGATCCTGTCGGTTCCTGTGTAGGCCAAAAAGGCCAGCGTGTTCAGGCGATCGTCAACGAATTGAAAGGTGAAAAGATCGATATCGTCAAATGGTCGGAGAACCCGGTCATTTTCGTTGCGAATGCTTTAAGCCCTTCAAAAGTACTTGAGGTCATTGTTAAAGAAGAGGAAAAGGCGACGACTGTAATCGTTCCGGATTATCAACTCTCCCTGGCAATTGGTAAGCGTGGACAAAATGCCCGTTTAGCTGCCAAGCTTACAGGCTGGAAAATTGATATCAAGAGTGAAACGGAAGCCCGCGAAGCTGGCATATATCCTGTGGAAGAACAGGAATTCCTTTTGAGCAGAGATAGTTATGTTACTGAAGAGGAAACAGATTTCGAAGAGGATAACGAGTAATTCGAGGTGAAAAAAGATGAATAACCGAAAAAAAATCCCGATGCGTAAATGTGTGGCAACAGGCGAAATGAAGCCGAAGAAAGAACTCATTCGCATCGTTCGATCTAAAGAAGGGGAAGTCAGCCTGGATCCGACCGGTAAGAAATCTGGAAGGGGAGCTTATTTGACTCTTGATCGGGATGTTATCGAGCTGGCCAAAAAGAAAAATGTGCTGGCTAATCACCTTAGTACCCAAATCGATTCTTCCCTTTATGAACAATTGCTCGAATTAGTGAATAAGGAGAAAAACTAACACCATGACCCAACAACAACAATGGATGTCTCTATTAGGTTTGGCCAATCGAGCACGCAAGCTAATTTCGGGTGAAGAATTAGTGGTTAAAGAGATTAGAAGCGGTAATGCCAAAGTTGTTATTTTATCCGCGGACGCTTCAAAAAACACTGAAAAAAAAATATCTGATAAGTGCGCATTTTATCAGGTTCCTTTAAAAAGAGTCGAAAGCAGGTCATTGCTCGGCCATGCGATAGGTAAGGATGCTAGAGTTGCCGTCGCAGTTCTGGATGAAGGTTTTGCACAAAAACTCCGAACGCTGCTCGATTAAATTTTACGGGGGTGAACGTATGACAAAATTGCGTGTATATGAATATGCAAAACAAAAGAACGTTTCAAGCAAGGATGTAATAAATAAACTTAAAGAAATGAATATAGAGGTAACAAACCATATGACAGCATTAGACGATTCAACTGTAAATAAATTAAACGATTCAATCAAACCTAAAAATGAAGATAAAAGCCAAGAGCCAAAAGCTAACGCTACGGTTGCGAAGTACGAAGCCGAAGCGGATGAAAAGAGCACTGTCAATAAAGAAAAACTGAAGAAGAAACCACCAGTTAAACCTGTAGGGACGAAAAAACCAACTGGCGGCCAGTTCAACAAGGGTCGCAATAACAAGAATAAAAATAATAAACAAAGACAACAAGCGCCTCAGGCACCTGTTACAAAACGTAAAGAAAGAGAACTTCCAGAGAAAATTACGTTTTATGAGTCTTTGACGGTTATGGAACTTGGAAAAAAACTTCACCGTGAACCTTCTGAAATCATTAAAAAGCTCTTTATGCTTGGTGTTATGGCAACAATCAACCAAACTTTGGATAAAGATGCAATTGAATTGATTTGTGCGGAATACGGTGTAGTGGCCGAAGAAGAGATTCGTGTCGATCTAACAGACCTTGAATCACTTGTCACTGAGGATGCTTCTGAAGATTTGATTGAACGTCCGGCTGTCGTGACGATCATGGGTCACGTTGACCATGGTAAAACGACATTGCTTGATTCTATACGCCATACAAAAGTCACTGAAGGCGAAGCGGGCGGAATCACTCAGCATATCGGTGCTTATCAAGTTAAAGTTAACGATAAGAAAATCACATTCCTTGATACACCAGGTCATGCTGCGTTTACAACAATGCGTGCCCGCGGTGCACAAGTTACCGATATCACCATTCTTGTCGTCGCTGCGGATGATGGCGTTATGCCTCAAACGATTGAAGCGATCAACCATGCTAAAGCGGCAGAAGTTCCAATTATCGTCGCTGTCAATAAGATGGATAAAGAAGCTGCCAATCCGGACCGTGTCATGCAAGAATTGACGGAACATGGTTTAGTTTCTGAAGCATGGGGCGGAGACACAATTTTCGTACCAATTTCAGCTAAGAACGGTGAGGGTATCGATAGCTTGCTTGAAATGATTCTTCTTGTCAGTGAAGTCGAGGAGTATAAAGCGAATCCAGCTCGTAAAGCAAATGGAACGGTTATCGAAGCACGCCTGGATAAAGGGCGCGGATCGGTTGCCACATTGCTTGTTCAAAACGGAACGTTGAAAATCGGGGATCCGATTGTTATCGGTAATACATTCGGACGTGTTCGTGCGATGGTCAACGATCTTGGACGCCGTGTTAAGGATGCAGGTCCTTCAACACCGGTTGAAATCACTGGATTGAACGAAGTGCCGCAAGCCGGCGATCGTTTCATCGTCTTTGAAGATGAGAAAACGGCCCGTCAAGTTGGGGAAGTGCGTGCACAGAGACAACTTGCTTCACAACGTAATGAGAAATCCCGTGTAACCCTAGATACTTTGTTCGAACAAATGAAAGAAGGGGAAATTAAAGAATTGAACATCATTCTAAAAGCTGATGTTCAAGGTTCTGCGGAAGCAGTAGCCGCTTCCCTGAATAAAATTGAGGTGGAAGGCGCTAAAGTGAAAATCATTCACATAGGCGTTGGTGCCATTACAGAGTCTGACATCATCCTTGCTACAGCTTCGAATGCAATCGTCATCGGATTTAACGTTCGTCCTGACGTGAATGCGAAGCGTGCAGCTGAATCAGAAAATGTTGATGTCCGCCTACACCGCATCATCTATAAAGCGATCGAAGAGATCGAGTCGGCTATGAAAGGGATGCTTGACCCTGAATTCGAAGAAAAAATTATCGGTCAGGCTGAGGTTCGTACGACTTTCAAGGTATCCAAGGTAGGCACGATTGCCGGTTCTTACGTTACAGAAGGAAAAATTACACGTGATAGCGGAATTCGCTTAATTCGTGAAGGTGTCGTCATTTACGAAGGTGAAATTGATGCATTGAAACGTTTTAAAGATGATGTTAAAGAAGTGGCAACGAACTATGAGTGCGGTATTACGATTAAAAATTACAACGACCTTAAAGAAGGCGATGTAATTGAAGCGTATGTAATGGAAGAGATCGAACGTAAATGATCGTTGGCTCCGTCCAATGTGAATGCATCATCCATGACACCCATTCTTTAAAAGAAAAAAGGGCCGTGCTTCAGCGTGTCATGACACGGCTTAAGCAGAAGTTCAATATTTCTGTAGCAGAGACCGATTTTCAGGATTTATGGCAGCGGACAAAGATTTCAATCGTAACCGTAACATCCTCAAGGAAGGCTACTGAACGGGAACTTCAAAATGCCCTTAAATTTCTAGATTCTTTTCCGGAACTAGAGCGAACAATAACAGATATAGACTGGCTTTAGGCTATCGAGGTGATATTATGAGCCTTCGTTCAAATCGTGTTGGCGAACAAATGAAAAAAGAGCTGAGTGAAATTATCGGCCGAAAAATTAAAGATCCAAGAATCGGATTTGTTACAGTGACGGATGTCGCGGTTACAGGCGATTTACAACAGGCAACAGTTTATATTTCCGTTTTGGGTGACCAGGAACAAAGGGAGAAAACCCTGCAAGGTCTAGCTAAGGCAAAAGGATTCATGCGTTCAGAAATTGGGCAGCGAATCCGCCTGCGCAAAACCCCTGAGCTGTTTTTTGAATTTGATGAATCGGTCGATTATGGTAATCGTATCGAGTCGTTGATTTCCCAAATCAATTCAGAGGATAAACCGGCTGAAAAAGACGAGGAATAAGCAAGCAGTAAAAGGAGGCCGACTCAATAAGTGCTTTGCACTTCTTGAAGTCGGTCTCTTTTTTTTGAAACCGAATATAAAAAAAGGAAAAACACCTTTCTGGACGGGATTCATAATCGTTTAAGGTGTTTTATAAAAGATGAGGTGAAAGCGTGAACGGTATTCTTCCATTATGGAAACCCAAGGGATTGACATCCCATGATTGTGTTTTTAAATTAAGAAAAATTTTAAAGACAAAAAAGGTTGGGCACACAGGTACTTTAGATCCTGATGTAACAGGGGTTTTACCTATTTGTATTGGCAGGGCAACAAAGATAGCCGAATATCTGACAGAGGCCGGTAAAGCTTATGAAGGGGAAGTGACCCTTGGTTTTTCGACGACAACTGAAGACGCAAGCGGCGAAAAAGTCGAAGAGAAAAAGATTGATCAAGTGATTCAGCGTAAACGGATTCTGGAAGTGCTTGAATCATTGACAGGAAAAATAGAACAGACGCCGCCGATGTTTTCAGCGGTAAAGGTAAACGGGAAGAAATTATATGAATATGCCCGTGCAGGGATAGATGTGGAGAGGCCGACAAGGGAGGTCACCATCTATGATATTACCCTTCTCGATGATCGTTCTGAATTTAAAGGGAAAACCATATCTTTTCGTTTTCGAGTAAATTGCAGCAAAGGAACGTATATTCGGACACTTGCAGTCATGATGGGTGAAGAACTGGGTTTTCCTGCTCATATGTCAGACTTGACGCGTATTGAATCAGCAGGTTTTAAGCAGGAGGACTGTTTCACATTTTCTGAAGTGGAAGAGTTCATGGAAAATGGTCAAACGGATGAATTTCTGTTGCCTTTGGAGCGGGGATTATTTCATTTGCCCAAATTTCAGATTAGTGATAAAGTAGCAAAGAAAGTACTTAACGGCGCGGTATTGGAACAAACAAAGGATGTTGTTGTTGAAAAAGGAATGCCATTTGTGATGGTCGATCCAGCAGATAAGGCCATTGCCATTTATCAAATACATCCGACAAAAGAGGGATTAATTAAACCTGTAAAAGTATTGGCACAAGAATTATAGACCGTTTTACCGCCGGAAAGAGGAGATTGAAAGGTGAAAGTGATCGCAATAGAGCATCCTCATCAATTTAATACGGATGATTTTCCCGAGCTTGTAATGGCGCTTGGATTTTTTGATGGCATACATAAAGGCCATCAAATTGTCATTCAAACCGCCAAGCAACAAGCCGAAGAAATGAATCTTAAGTCAGCAGTCATGACATTTGACCCGCACCCTTCTGCAGTACTGGGTAGGAAAACGGAAAATATCCGCTATATCACTCCACTTGAAGATAAGGTGGATATCATAGAGTCGATGGGGATCGATTATTTATTCATTGTCCATTTCAGCAAGGAATTTGCTTCGGTACTGCCGGAACGGTTCGTTGACGAATACATTGCCGGGCTGAATGTCCGTTATGTAGTTGCAGGCTTTGATTATTCATACGGTCGCTATGGTCAAGGGTCGATGGAAGATTTGCCTGTTTACGCACAGGGCAGATTTTCGCAGACAGTCGTTGCAAAACAGACACTTGAAGATGAAAAGGTTAGCTCGACGAGAATCAGGGAAACTCTCGGTAATGGCAACTTTTCCGACTTTTATCATTTGGCTGGACGACGCTATTTAACGAAAGGTCATGTCGTTCACGGTGAAAAGCGGGGCAGGAAGTTGGGTTTCCCCACCGCTAATATTGAAGTAAGTGACGATTATATCTTCCCTGCTGCAGGCGTGTATGCCGTCAGGATCAAAATAAGCGGTAAATGGTATAATGGGGTTTGCAATGTCGGATACAAACCTACGTTCCACGAAGAAAAACCTAAATATCCCACTGTAGAGGTCCATGCCTTGGAGTTCTCGGGAGATATTTATGGCGACCAGGTTTCGGTTGAATGGCATACAAGACTTCGGAGTGAGCAGAAATTTTCCGGACTTGAAGCATTGGTCGCTCAGATCGAAACGGATAAGCAAAATGCAATAGCCTATTTTGCAAAGCTTGAAGCATAAAAGACAAGACTTGCAATTTTGATGAAAAACATGTATTCTATTGTATGTATGAAAATAACCATTGCTTGGCTAGTCGAGACTCCGACGCTGGCTCGGTAATAGGTGATTTTACAGAATTTTAGGAGGAATAATAACATGGCAATTACTCAAGTACGCAAAAACGAACTTATCGCAGAATTCAGAACTCACGATACTGACACTGGATCTCCAGAAGTTCAAATCGCAGTATTAACAGAAGAAATCAACAACTTGAACGATCACTTACGCACACACAAAAAAGACCACCATTCACGTCGCGGTCTTCTAAAAATGGTAGGTAAACGTCGTAATCTTTTAACTTACCTACGTAACAAAGACGTTACTCGTTACCGTACACTAATTAACAAATTAGGTCTACGTAGATAATTTTTTCAGGAAGGCGGGAAATTTCCCGCTTTTTTGGTGTTAATCAAATGATTTGGACGTGTTCTACTTAAGGCTGGGCCTTCGTCCTTGGGACTCGGCAGGAGCCGGGTCCTTTTCCATTTATAAATGATCAGGATATACATAATCAAATGAATAAAATTTTTATTCATTTTACTGTTAATGCTTGTTTTTTTCGTGCATAATAGGAATAGTTTGGTTTTAACTCGAGTTCAGTTACTTTCACATATAAATGATTTAATCCAATACAGGTTTAGGTAAACTAAGCCTCTAAGTGAAGATTCAGAGAGGGGTTTAATAAATGGGACAGGAAAAACATACGTATTCATTTGACTGGGCCGGCCGTAATGTAACGGTAGAGATAGGGCAATTAGCCAAACAAGCGAACGGGGCAGTTTTAGTCCGTTATGGAGAAACTGCTGTATTAAGTACTGCGACAGCTTCGAAGGAACCTAGAAATGTTGACTTCTTCCCTTTGACAGTCAACTATGAAGAAAGACTTTATGCAGTCGGTAAAATTCCGGGAGGCTTCATCAAACGAGAAGGACGACCGAGTGAAAGGGCAATTCTTGCAAGCCGTTTAATCGATCGTCCAATCCGTCCGCTTTTCGCCGATGGCTTCAGGAACGATGTTCAGATCATCAGCATGGTCATGAGTGTCGATCAAGATTGCTCTACGGAAATGGCAGCCATGCTAGGTTCTTCCCTTGCACTTTCAGTTTCCGATATTCCGTTCGAAGGTCCGATTGCTGGAGTTGTAGTGGGGAGAATCAATAATGAATTCATTATTAACCCTACTGTTGACCAACTAGCTAAAAGTGACATCAATCTGACGGTTGCCGGCACTAAAGATGCCATCAACATGGTTGAAGCCGGAGCGAATGAAGTACCAGAGGAAACGATGCTTGAAGCAATCATGTTCGGACATGATGAAATCAAGAAGATCATTGCATTCCAAGAGAAAATCGTTGCTGAAATCGGCAAGGAAAAAATGCAGGTCACTTTATACCAAGTGGATGCTGAACTGGAAGCAGAAGTGAAAGGCCTATGTGAAGCAGACTTGAACAAAGCTGTACAAGTTCAGGAAAAACATGCTCGTGAAGACGCGATCAAAGCAGTAAAAGATCGTGTGTTGGTTCATTATGAAGAAGAAACTGATGAAGAAAAATTAAAGCAAATTAAAGAAATCCTTAATAAATTGGTTAAATCCGAAGTCCGCCGTTTGATCACGGAAGAAAAAGTGCGCCCGGATGGCCGTAATCCTGACGAAATCAGACCATTATCATCTGAAGTCACAATCCTGCCCCGTACACATGGTTCCGGATTGTTCACACGCGGACAAACCCAAGCGCTATCCATCTGTACATTAGGTGCACTTGGTGATGTGCAGATTCTGGACGGACTTGGGACCGAAGAGTCAAAACGTTTTATGCATCACTATAATTTCCCGCATTTCAGTGTAGGTGAAACTGGTCCTATCCGTGGGGCAGGACGCCGTGAAATCGGTCACGGTGCACTTGGTGAAAGAGCATTGGAGCCTGTCATTCCTAACGATAAAGACTTCCCATATACAATCAGACTTGTATCTGAAGTCCTTGAATCGAACGGATCAACATCACAAGCAAGTATCTGTGCAAGCACTTTGGCAATGATGGATGCCGGAGTTCCATTGAAAGCTCCAGTTGCCGGTATAGCCATGGGCCTAGTCAAATCAGGTGAGCACTATACAATCTTAACGGATATTCAAGGTATGGAAGATCATCTGGGAGACATGGACTTTAAAGTCGCAGGGACTTCAAAAGGTGTTACTGCCCTACAAATGGATATTAAGATTGAAGGACTTTCAAGAGAGATTCTTGAAGAAGCTTTACTTCAAGCCAAACATGGCCGGATGCACATTTTGGAATCAATGATGTCAACGATCAATCAACCGCGTGAGCAGTTATCCAAATATGCTCCAAAAATCGTTACAATGTCCATAAATCCGGATAAGATCCGTGATGTCATTGGACCGAGCGGAAAACATATCAACAAAATCATTGAAGAAACTGGCGTGAAAATCGACATCGAACAAGATGGAACGGTATTCATATCTTCTACTGATGAACCAATGATTCAAAAAGCGAAGAAAATCATTGAAGATATCGTACGTGAAGTCGTAGTGGGCGAACTATACTTAGGTAAAGTTAAACGTATCGAAAAGTTCGGTGCCTTCGTTGAAATCTTCAATGGTAAAGACGGTTTGGTACATATTTCTGAACTGGCTGAAGAAAGAGTCGGAAAAGTGGAAGATGTCGTTTCACTTGGCGATGAATTATTGGTCAAAGTCACTGAGATCGATAAGCAAGGAAGGGTTAACCTTTCCCGTAAAGCAGTCTTGAAAGAGCAAAAAGAGGCAGCCAACCCTTCTCAATCGTAATGAAAAATATAAATCCGGCATGCGATTCCTTGTGAATCTGCATGCTTTTTTTGTTTAAAGGTATTGGAATATCCATGGGGAGAATGGCGTCAAAAGGATGTCATGTTCTACCTTGTCCGTTTTCTTCATACATTTTGGTATGAAGGGGGCGTAAAAAATGAATAATAAATGGAAGCAGATAGTTGCGATAAGTGCCATTGCAGGTATATCATGGTTATTAGTGCAAAATCCATATACACAAATTTATTTGACCCAATTAACCGATGATTCAGTTGCTTCTATGAAGCAAGAAGACGAGCTTCTTTTACAAATAAAAGAATCAACAAAAAAATATGAGATTGCACCACAGGATGCACGAATAGATTCTGTTTGGAAAACCGTTCCTGCATATAATGGCCTGAAGGTAAATATTGATGATTCGTATAAAGCCATGAAGAAGGAGGGCGTGTTCGATAAGAATAAGCTGGTATTTCAGCAGGTCCCTGCAAAGATACATATGGAGGATCTGGATCCGGCTCCCATTTACCGGGCCCATCCCGAAAAGCCAGTGGTATCATTTTTAATCAATGTGGCCTGGGGGAATGAATACCTACAAGATATGTTGGCCGTGTTAAAAAAGAATAATGTCAAGGCCACATTTTTCCTTGAAGGTAATTGGACCAAGAAAAATCCAGAATTGGCCAAGATGATTAAGGGTGGCGGACACGAAATTGGAAATCATTCTTATTCACATCCAGATATGAAAAACATATCCGCACAAGCTACACGTGAGGAAATTCGGAAAACGAATGAAGTCATTGAAGCTGTGACAGGTTTGAAAATGAAATGGTTCGCACCACCAAGTGGAAGCTACCGGGATGAAACGGTGAAAATCGCGGATTCTTTCGGTATGGAGACCGCCATGTGGAGTGTGGATACGATCGACTGGCAAAAGCCAAGCCCTGAAGTCCTTCAACAAAGAGTGCTTTCTAAGGTACACCCTGGAGCATTTATATTGATGCATCCGACTGAATCTACTGCAAAATCATTGGAAACGTTAATAATTGAAATAAAAAAGAAAGATTTAGATGTAGTTACCGTTTCGGAAGCTGTAGATGAAGAGCGATCGAATCCATAATGTATTGGTAACGATGGCAGCATAGAATGATTGGGAGGAATGTTAGTTGATTAAGAAATACACGTGTCAAAATGGAGTTAGAATTGTATTGGAAAATATTCCAACTGTACGTTCAGCGGCAATTGGAGTATGGATCAAAACAGGTTCAAGGAATGAAACGCCAGAATTGAATGGGGTTTCACATTTTCTGGAGCATATGTTCTTTAAAGGGACAACTAAGAGAAATGCGCGTGAAATTGCCGAATCGTTCGATAGTATCGGTGGACAGGTGAATGCATTCACTTCAAAAGAATATACATGCTATTATGCTAAAGTAATGGATAACCATGCAAGCTATGCGCTTGAAATCCTGGCTGATATGTTCTTCAACTCAACATTTGATGGGGAAGAATTGAAAAAAGAAAAAAATGTCGTCTATGAAGAAATCAAAATGTACGAAGACACACCAGATGACATTGTCCATGACCTCTTAAGCAAGGCGGTATATGAAAATCACCCCCTTGGTTATCCAATACTAGGGACGGAAAATACGCTTGAAACCTTCAATAGTGATACATTAAAAAAATACGTCCATGACATGTATACACCCGATAAGGTAGTCGTGTCCATTGCTGGGAATGTGGATGAAAAATTGATCAATGAAGTCGAAAGCTACTTTGGCTCGTATCAAGGAGGGGAAGAACGTCTTGAATTGGTCAAACCTTCCTTCCACGAAAATAGGATCACCCGTAAAAAAGATACGGAACAAGCCCACTTATGCCTTGGTTACAACGGATTGGAAATCGGCAATGATAAAACATACAGCCTGATTACCTTGAATAATATCCTTGGGGGAAGCATGAGCAGCCGTCTATTCCAGGACGTCAGGGAGCAACGCGGCCTTGCCTATTCCGTTTACTCTTATCATTCCAGCTATCAAGATAGCGGTATGGTGACAGTATATGGGGGGACAGGCACAAATCAGCTTGACAGCCTGTATGAAACCATTCAGGAAACATTGGATACTTTAAAAAGAGATGGCATTACGGAAAAGGAATTAAGGAATAGCAAAGAGCAACTTAAAGGAAGCTTGATGCTCAGCCTTGAAAGCACGAATAGCCGCATGAGCCGGAATGGGAAAAATGAGCTTATGTTGGGTGAGCACCGTTCCCTTGATGATATCATCATCAAGATTGACGAAGTGACTGAGGATACCGTCAATGAATTGGCAAATCAGATCTTTACGGAACATTCCTTGTCATTAGTGAGCCCGCTGGAAAATTGGGACAAATAATAACGAACAAGTCTGGACCATCCTTCATTGGGAGGTCAGGCTTTTTTTCTTTGAGTGCGGGAGGGTCCAGAGTTATGGACAATATTTGGTTAAATGCCTTCTAAGTTCACCTTTTTCGGATATAGATTGAATAGAAGACGAAAAAGGGGGAACCAAAATTGAGGTTGAGCGAACTGAGCGGTAAGGAAATAGTCGATGTGAATAGGGCGGAAAGATTAGGAATCCTTGGTCAGACGGATTTGGAAATAGATGAAACTGGACAAATTACCTCGTTGATCATTCCATCTGTCAAATGGTTCGGCCTTTTAAGGAATGGCAGTGAAATAAGAGTGCCATGGGAACATATAAAAAAAATCGGTGCGGATATGGTCATCATTGATTTTCAGGAAGGACTTTCACTTAAAGACGGAGAGCATATGGACGGATAATGACGCTCGCTTCATACTCCTTGGAACTTCTCGAAATACACTCTCGAAAACGCCTTAGCTGGCAATAGCTATGGCGTTTTTTCTTTTCTTATCACCGTTTTTTAAGTAAAAACATAAGATGGCAGGGTAACTAGAGAATGTAGCAAAAACCGAATTGCTTCCTGAAGGAATTGTATCACGAGGCAAGGAATGTTTAGGATCTTTTATATAAAGAAGGTGACGGTTTTAATGCTTACAGGCATGCAAATCGCTGTAATTGGTGGAGATGCGCGTCAGCTTGAAGTTGTCCGTAAACTGACGGAGCTTGATGCAAAGCTATTATTGGTAGGTTTTGAACAGCTCGACCATGCTTTTACCGGAGCGGTTAAGGAAAAAATGGAAGATATAAACTTCAAGGAATTAGATTCAGTTATTTTACCTGTCCGGGGTACGGATTCAGATGGGAAAGTAGAAACGATCTTTTCCAGTGAAGAGGTTGTTTTGACTGAAGAAATGATAAAAAATACCCCGGAACATTGCACTTTTTATGCAGGAATCAGTAACGATTACCTTGATGAAATATTCAAGAAAGTGGATCGCAAACTTGTTCTATTGTTCGAACGTGATGATGTCGCTATTTATAATTCGATTCCCACTGTTGAGGGTGCGATCATGATGGCCATTCAACATACGGATTTTACTATCCATGGGTCGAATGTAGCCGTTCTAGGACTGGGAAGGGTCGGTATGAGTGTAGCCCGGTCATTCCAGGCACTTGGAGCAAAAGTAAAGGTGGGGGCAAGAAAAAGCGAAGATATAGCGAGGATCAGTGAAATGGCATTAGCCCCTTTTCATTTAAATGATCTTGCTGCAGAAATGAAAAATGTTGATATATGTATCAATACGATCCCTTTTCCCATAATTACCGCAAAAGTCATCGCTAATATGCCCGTTCATACATTAATCATCGACCTTGCTTCAAAACCGGGGGGGACGGATTTTCGTTACGCTGAAAAAAGGGGAATTAAGGCGCTGTTGGCACCGAGCCTGCCGGGTATAGTTGCCCCGAAAACAGCTGGTCAGATATTAGCGAATGCACTGGGACTATTGATTCAAGGCGAGTTCTTGAAAAGGAAGGGGAAAATGATATGAGTCTCAAAGGTAAACGGATTGGTTTCGGATTAACAGGATCACATTGCACATATGATGAAGTGTTTCCGGAAATAGAAAAACTTGTAAATGAAGGAGCGGAAGTCATCCCAATCGTAACATCGACTGTTCAAAACACGGAAACCCGTTTTGGAAAGGGTGAAGACTGGGTCGAAAGGATAGAAAAATTGACGGGGAATCACGTCGTTGATACAATCGTCAAAGCGGAGCCTTTAGGACCTAAATTGCCACTCGATTGTATGGTGATCGCTCCTTTAACGGGTAACTCAATGAGTAAAATGGCAAATGCTCTTACCGATTCGCCTGTACTTATGGCTGCAAAAGCGACGATGAGGAATCACCGTCCAGTCGTGGTCGCGATATCAACAAATGATGCACTTGGGTTAAATGGTGTCAATCTAATGAGGCTGATGGCAGCAAAAGATATTTATTTTGTTCCATATGGCCAGGATAATCCCACAGGCAAACCAAGTTCCATGGTTGCAAGGATGAGCATGATAAGGGATACGATCATATCGGCACTGGAGAGGGAACAGATTCAACCTGTCATCGTCGAAAGGTTCAAGGATGATTTAGCCTGAACAAGTTTTTGCCACGGATCTAGCTTTCAACGACTGACATATATGCATAAATTTGTAGGTTGAAGTTATAAAAAACCACTCCACTACCAGAATATTTTGTTAAAGTCCGACCCTTTGGAATGTTAATGTGATAAAATAAATGATATTCTGAACAAGAAGTAATAAATCCAACAAATAACTAATTTAAGAGATAGAAAAGGAGTATGTATAAATGACTGAGACACAGGGATTGCGTATTGCAGTTGTGGGAGCAACTGGAGCAGTAGGACAACAAATGATTTCAACACTCGAACAAAGGGACTTACCGATTAAGAAAATCATCTTTTTATCATCGGCTCGTTCCGCAGGCATCAAACTTACGTTTAAGGGCGAAGAAATCGAAGTGCAGGAAGCAAAACCTGAAAGCTTTGAAGGCATCGATATCGCTTTATTCAGTGCTGGAGGAAGCGTGTCTAAGGAATTGGCTCCAGAAGCAGTGAAACGCGGTGCGATAGTGGTGGATAATACGAGCGCTTTCCGCATGGATGAAAATGTGCCGCTAGTCGTTCCTGAAGTAAATGAGGAAGACTTGAAGCAGCATAATGGAATCATTGCAAACCCGAATTGTTCAACTATCCAAATGGTTGTGGCATTAGAGCCTATCCGCCAGACATATGGCTTGTCAAAAATTGTTGTTTCTACCTACCAGGCTGTTTCTGGTGCAGGTGCAGCAGCGATAAATGAATTAAAGGAACAGGCTCGCGACTTGCTTGATGAAAAAGAAATCGATCCGAAAATATTACCGGTAAAAGGGGACGAAAAGCATTATCAAATCGCATTTAACGTCATTCCCCAAATCGATAAATTCCAAGATAATGGGTACACATTCGAAGAGATGAAAATGATTAATGAAACAAAGAAAATCATGCATATGCAAGACCTTCCAGTTGCTGCAACTTGCGTGAGGCTTCCTGTTGTAACAGGTCATTCGGAATCTGTATACATTGAAGTTGAAAAAGAAGGCATAGCGGCTTCTCAAATCAAGGATTTAATGAGAACGGCACCTGGAATTGTATTGGAAGACGAACCGGAACAACAAGTTTACCCAACACCTGCTTCATCCGTCGGCAAGAATGATGTATTCGTCGGTCGGATTCGCAAAGATTTGGATGAAGATAAAGGCTTCCATTTATGGGTGGTTTCCGATAATCTATTAAAAGGTGCAGCTTGGAATTCCGTTCAAATTGCTGAAAGCCTTTTGAAATTAGGTTTGGTTACCGTTAAGTAATAATTTATTCTTTATGAACTCGACAGAAAAATAAATTCCAATAGGATAGAGAGTTTTTGTCAGCTTCCCGGATCGGGGAGCTGGCTTATATTTGGGGTGCATATTATGAAAATTATCGTCCAGAAATACGGTGGGACATCCGTTCGTGATGAGGAAAGCCGTTCATTTGCCAAGGGGCATATCGAAAAAGCGATTAAAGAAGGCTATAAAGTGGTGGTTGTGGTTTCAGCAATGGGAAGAAAAGGGGATCCTTATGCAACGGATACCTTACTTTCCCTTGTAAATGGAGCCAAAGCCAGCCTTTCAAAGCGAGAACAGGATTTACTTATGTCTGTCGGAGAAACGATATCATCTGTAGTATTTACTAACATGCTCTTGGAACATGGTATTGATGCGGTTGCTTATACTGGAGCTCAAGCAGGATTCATGACGAATACCGACTATTCCAGTGCGAAAATAATCGAAATGAAATGCGATCGACTCATGAAAGAACTTGAGGTGAAGGATGTTGTCGTTGTAGCAGGTTTCCAGGGAGCTGCTAAAAATGGTGACATCACGACCATCGGCCGTGGTGGAAGTGATACTTCAGCAGCTGCATTAGGTGCCGCATTGCAAGCTGAACGGGTCGATATTTTTACGGATGTGGAAGGAATCATGACAGCAGATCCGCGCATTGCCGATCAAGCTCGTCCATTATCAATCGTTTCATATACGGAAGTTTGCAACATGGCATACCAAGGGGCGAAGGTCATTCATCCGAGAGCTGTTGAAATTGCGATGCAGGCGAAAGTCCCGATTCGGATAAGGTCAACATACAGCGAAGGTTTGGGAACCCTTGTTACAAGCGTGAACAAGGGAAGCCAGGGCAGTGACATACGTGAAAGGCTTGTTACCGGGATTGCCCATGTACCAAAGATCACTCAAATCAAGGTCCGTGCGAAAAAAGATCAATATAATCTACAGGCTGAAGTTTTCAAAGCGATGGCCAATGCCTCCATTTCAGTTGACTTTATAAATATATATCCAAGTGGTGTAGTTTATACCGTATCGGAAGAGATGACAGAACTTGCCCTCTCGATTTTGGCCGAGCTTGGTCATGAACCGGTCATTGAAAGGAATTGTGCCAAGGTATCGGTAGTCGGTGCAGGCATCAATGGAGTACCAGGCGTTGCAGCGAAGATTGTCACAGCGCTTTCCGAAAAGGAAATTGCCATTCTCCAGTCAGCGGACAGCCATACGACAATTTGGGTACTCGTAAAAGAAGAAGATTTAATAGAAGCCGTTAATTCCCTGCACTATGCATTTCAATTGCATGAAGGGGAAGTCCTATAATCAGGTTTTTTATTAAGTAAATGTTTTAAAAATTAAAGAGGTGTTAGATGATGATATTTGGTAGAGTATCAACCGCGATGGTCACCCCTTTCGATAGCAAGGGAAATATTGATTTTCAAAAGACGACTTCATTGGTTAATTACTTATTAACGAATGGAACCGATTCGCTTGTGCTGTCGGGAACGACAGGGGAATCTCCAACTTTATCTTCGGAGGAGAAAATCGCGTTATTGCGTCATGTTTCTAAGGTTGTTGAAAAACGTGTGCCCATCATCATGGGTACAGGAAGCAACAATACGTATGCTTCCATCGAATTGACAAAAAAGGCGGAACAAAATGGCGCCGATGCGATAATGCTGGTTGCCCCGTATTATAGTAAAACGAATCAAGAAGGTCTGTACCAGCATTTTAAGGCTATTGCAGCAAGTACGACGCTCCCTGTTATGGTATATAATATCCCTGGGCGCGCTTCAGTTAACATTGAACCGGAAACGATCATCCGGCTTTCGAAAATTCCTAATATCGTAGCCGTTAAGGAAGCGAGCGGGGATTTAAACGCTATGACCCAAATCATAGCCGGCACGGATGAAGATTTTGCATTATATAGCGGGGACGATGCTTTAACACTACCGGTATTGGCGATTGGCGGTGTGGGTGTAGTATCGGTTGCTTCACATGTTGCTGGCAAGGAGTTGCAGAAAATAGTGGAGGCCTTCATCAGTGGGAACTTGAAAGAGGCAGCCCGGCTGCATCAGGAACTGTTACCGCTTATAAAAGGTTTGTTTGCAGCGCCAAGCCCTGCACCTGTCAAAACAGCGCTTCAGTTATATGGAATTGACGTTGGATCGGTGAGACTTCCAATCGTGCCATTGACGGAGCAGGAACGCCTGGCATTAACCAAGGTATTAAAAAAATAAAAAGACACGGAACAAGCTGATCGTTGAAGATTGGCTTGTTTTTACATAATGATGTATATGAACGGGATATACTTTCCGATTTCGGGATGAAAATATTGGAGTTTATTATGATCAATCGAAACTGGTAAAAGTACAAAGGATCTCTTACATAATAGGTTGTTTTTTTTGAATTATATGAAAAAGTCCCTCTGAAAATGGTAAGTGTTGTCATGTTTTTTGAACATCGGTTATAATGAAATCATTGGGAAATTATGAACGGGATTTTTTAAGGAGGATATTCGATTGGGTAAAGATAAAAATAATGGAATAAAAGTGATTTCTCTTGGAGGACAAGGGGAGCTTGGTAAAAATATGTACGTCGTTGAGGTGAACGAGGACATCTATCTTCTTGATGCAGGATTAATGCTGCCGGAAGACGAAATGCTCGGAATCGATGCGGTTATCCCAGATATTTCTTATTTGATGGATAATAAGGAACGGGTGCAGGGGATATTCATTACCCATGGTCATGAAGACCATATGGGAGCGCTTGCTTATGTCTTGAAATATTTACCAGCTCCTGTTTATGGAACTAAGCTTACACTTGCTTTAATCAAAACGAAATTAAAGGAAGATGGCTTTAACGGCAGGGCAACTTTCACTGAAATCGATTCGGATTCCCTTTTAAGTTTCCCTCAAGCAGCCGTGTCCTTTTTCCGGACTAACCATAGTATTCCCGATTCCGTCGGAGTCGTGATCCACACTCGTGAAGGTGCAATCGTTTATACAGGGGATTTCAAATTCGACCAGGCAGCAACGGATCTATATAAACCGGAAATCGGTGAGATGGCCAGTATCGGTGAAGAAGGTGTCCTATGCCTGCTTTCGGATAGTACCGGTGCCGAGAGGCCAGGTTATACGACTTCAGAAGCAGTTGTGGCCAAAGATATTACAGAGGCTTTCCATGCTGCCTCCGGAAGGATCATCGTTGCGTGCTTCGCTTCGAACATCAACCGGATTCAACATGTTTTCAATGCAGCGGCAGCAAGTCGCAGAAAAGTGGCAGTTGTAGGCAAAAGCCTGCAACGCGTTTATGAAACAGCCTTGAATCTTGGCTACTTAAAGGTCGAAGAAGAGCTGATAATCCCGATTAATGAAATTGGCCAGTATGAAGACCGTGAAATCGTCGTGTTATCGACAGGTCATCAGGGCGAACCCATTGCAGCACTTCAAAAAATGGCAAAGCAGACCCACAAGCAGGTAACGATCAAAAAGGGAGACACCGTTTTGATCAGTGCATCACCCCTGCAGGGCGGTGAACTTATTTTATCCAAAACCGTCGATTTGCTATACAGGGTAGGTGCTGAAGTGGTATCTGCCAATAAATATAAAGTGCACGTAACAGGGCATGGCAGCCAGGAAGAGCTTAAAATGATGATCAATTTGATGAATCCTAAATTCTTAATCCCTGTACATGGGGAATACCGCCATTTATATGCCCATCAAAAAGTTGGGGTTGCTGCGGGAATTAAGCGTGAAAACATCATAATTGCCGAAAAAGGGGATGTCATCGAACTAAAGGGCAATAAAATGGGGCTTTCCGGAAAAGTCTCTGCAGGAAATATCCTGATAGATGGCAGCGGTGTTGGAGATGTGGGTAATATCGTTCTTCGTGATCGTCGCTTGTTATCCCAAGATGGCATTTTGATTGTAGTCGTCACGTTGAACCGTCAGGATAAAAGCATTGCAGCAGGCCCTGAAATCATTTCAAGGGGCTTCGTATATGTTCGCGAATCAGAAAAGATGATTGCGGAAGCAACTGAAATAGTAAGTGAAATCGTAAAGAAAAATGGGTCGCGCCAGCCTTTTGATTGGTCCACGCTGAAGCAGGAAATGCGTGATGCGTTAAACCAATTCTTCTATGAAAAAACGAAACGCCGCCCAATGATTTTACCGATCATAATGGAATATTAAGAAAGGAACCCCTGATTTGAACAGTCAGGGGTTCTTTTTTCTGTCTCTTATATCTTGAAGAATGAAGTCCGAGACTCGAGACATAATAAAGCTATAGGCTAAAAGAGAAAGGGGTTGGCATAGTGGATAATGCACCATTACCAAATGAAAATGAAGGCAAGCAGGAAGGTAAGAATTCAACTTTAATCGAAAAGATCCAGCAGCTGGGGGCTACTAATGTTCCGCAACTATCTCAAGACTCAAAAATCCATTGTTTGACGATCATTGGACAAATTGAAGGACATATGCAGCTGCCGCCTCAAAATAAAACGACCAAATATGAACATGTTATTCCGCAAATTGTGGCAATTGAACAAAATCCCAATATAGAGGGGCTGCTTGTCATATTAAATACAGTCGGAGGAGATGTCGAAGCGGGACTAGCAATCGCAGAAATGCTGGCTTCCCTATCAAAGCCATCCGTCTCGATTGTACTTGGGGGAGGGCACTCGATCGGTGTGCCGATTGCTGTTTCGTGTGACCATAGCTATATAGCTGAAACAGCAACGATGACGATTCATCCAATTCGTTTGACAGGGCTAGTCATTGGCGTGCCTCAAACCTTTGAATACTTGGATAAGATGCAGGAAAGAGTCATTAAATTTGTTACGCGCCACTCCAACGTTACGGAAGAAAGTTTTAAGGATTTAATGTTTGCCAAAGGAAACTTGACCCGTGATATCGGTACGAACGTTATCGGGGCCGAGGCAGTTGAAATCGGTATGATCGATGATGTAGGAGGAGTGGGCCAGGCCATGAGAAAACTAAATAGCTTCATGGAAGAAAGAAGGCCAAAAATTGCCGGGGAAGAGGAGGGGCTTCTGCAATGACGCTTTATACGATCGTTCCTGAAGAAATAATTTTCCCTCATCACCATGAGAAGACGGCAAATTTAATAGAAATGATCTACAATGGTGTACATGTGATGGTTGAACATGACGGTGGCCGTACGTTTCGCATTGATCGAATCGTCAGCACCGATCCTGAAGATTATATGAATGTACACATTCAGCCGGGAGCTGTCATAAATGTGTTCGAACATATGAACCATTAGTAAAACGACTAACTGAGGTAAATTATGATATACTGGAATGAAAATCAGCAGCCGCTTGGCTGCTTTATTCATTATATGGGAAAAATGTCCGCCTAAAGAATGAATGGTATATATATCAAGGACAGGGTCATATTTATTTGGTATAATCAGTAGCGAACGTTTGTTTCGTGAAGGGAAATCATGTAGTGATGTTGAATAGGAAAGTTAGAATAGTTTCATGAAGAATCAGGTGATATTATGGCAAAGAAGAAACGCAGAAAAAAGAATAGTACAGAGAAGTTAAAACTAACGCTTAAATATGAATTGATTGGCCTCACTATAATAGGTTTGGCCATCATTGCCATTGCCAAGCTTGGAGCAGTGGGAAACGGGACGGTCTTTTTAATCCGCTTCTTCATGGGGGAATGGTATATCCTCTTTTTGTTGGGAGCAATTGCAGCTGGGTTCTATTTGATGATAAAGAGAGAGGTCCCGTACCTGTTGAAACGGCAATTGGTCGGGATGTACTTCCTTGTTGCGAGCATGCTCCTCCTAAGTCATGTGACCCTGTTTAACATGCTTGCAGATGGAGGACCATTTACGAAGCCCAGCGTCATTTCGAATACATGGGAACTATTCTGGATGGAAGTGACCGGCAAGGCCAGCTCAAAGGACCTTGGGGGCGGTATGATTGGAGCGATATTATTTGCAGCTTCTTACTTTCTATTCGACGAAGCTGGATCGAAAATCGTTTCATTCCTCTTTATCATTGTAGGTGCCGTCCTATTGACCGGGAAAACGTTAGGTGAAACCCTCGGGAAGTTTTTCAGGGGTCTTGGCGGCTTTTTCAAAAAGCAATGGTCCGCATTCAGAGATGATGTGAAAACGTGGAATGAAGACAAAAAAGAAAAGAAAAAGAATCCCGTGAAAAAGAAGAAACGGCAAAACGAACCGGTGGAAGAAACGGATCAGCCCCCTCTAGAAGAGGAAACACAGGAAATGGCGACGGAACGGATCATTTCCAGCTTTGCTGATAAAGCATATAGCGACGAAAACGAAGTAATTCCCGTTGTTACGGAACCTGCAGCTGAAAATGCAGAGGACCAGGATGATGCCGTTCCGCCTATGAATTTTACGGAAGTGGAGAATAAAGAATATCTTTTACCGCCTCTTTCCTTGTTATTGCAGCCTAAAAAAACCGACCAAAGCGGAGAGTACCAATTGATTCATGAAAATGCGGCAAAACTTGAGCGCACCTTTCATAGCTTTGGAGTGAAAGCGAGAGTCACTAAAGTTCATTTAGGCCCAGCCGTAACCAAATACGAAGTACATCCGGATGTAGGTGTGAAGGTAAGTAAAATTGTCAGCCTATCCGATGACTTGGCACTTGCACTTGCCGCAAAGGATATTAGGATCGAAGCGCCGATTCCCGGAAAATCGGCAATCGGAATAGAAGTGCCTAACTCCGAAGTGGCGATGGTGTCATTAAGGGAAGTTTTAGAGGCCAAAGAAGTAGATAAGCCTGACGCAAAACTGCAAATAGGCTTAGGGCGGAATATTTCCGGTGAAGCGGTTAAGGCGGAGCTCAATAAAATGCCGCATTTACTAGTGGCTGGTGCTACGGGCAGCGGGAAATCCGTTTGTATCAATGGGATTATCACGAGTATCCTGATGCGGGCAAAACCGCATGAAGTGAAAATGATGATGATCGATCCAAAAATGGTCGAGTTGAATGTCTATAATGGAATTCCCCACTTACTCGCACCTGTAGTGACCAATCCAAAGAAAGCGGCACAGGCTTTGCAAAAAGTCGTCAGTGAAATGGAAAGGCGCTACGAGCTATTTTCTCATTCCGGTACGCGAAATATTGAAGGCTACAATGATTACATTAACCGATATAACATTGAAGAAGACGCCAAACAACCGCTCCTGCCTTATATCGTGGTCATTGTCGATGAGCTGGCAGATTTGATGATGGTCGCTTCTAATGATGTAGAGGATGCCATCACAAGGCTTGCACAAATGGCACGAGCTGCTGGCATCCACTTGATAATTGCCACTCAGCGGCCATCCGTAGACGTAATTACAGGGGTCATTAAAGCGAACATCCCATCTCGGATTGCCTTTAGTGTCTCATCAATGACCGATTCGAGAACGATCCTCGACATGGGCGGGGCCGAAAAACTGTTAGGCCGGGGTGACATGCTCTTCCTGCCTTCAGGAGCTTCAAAACCGGTCCGCGTCCAAGGGGCCTTTTTATCCGACAATGAAGTCGAGGAAGTTGTCACATATGTCATTTCACAGCAAAAAGCACAATACAACGAAGAAATGATACCCGATGAAATTGCAGAAACCTCAAATGGTGAAGTCGAAGATGATTTATATGGGGATGCGGTATCGTTGATCGTAGAAATGCAGACTGCATCCGTTTCCATGCTACAGCGCCGTTTCCGGATTGGCTATACCCGCGCAGCCAGATTGATTGATGAAATGGAAGCGAGGGGAATTGTCGGTCCATATGAAGGCAGTAAACCACGAAATGTATTGATTACAAAAGATGAACAAGATGAAGCACATTCATCATAGGTAAAGAAAAAACCGGGCATCTGCCCGGTTTTTTAATTATTCATCGCCTCGTCTAAATGTTTAAGGCAGAAGTCGGTAATCATCGCTTCTTCATCTTCTTCTAAATCGAATTCAAGTGCGCCTTCGTTCCCTTTTTCAAAAATATCATATTTAATCAATTTGCCTTTTTGTTCTTCCACAGCAAAAAGCACCCGGATATATAAACCATCTTCTGAAAAGAGTTCATCCTCTTCAGGCACTTCAATATCCAAGAACAACTCGTAACGTTCCCCGGACAAAATACCAAATGGATCATTCAATTTTTCGATTGTGTATTCTGTAATCTTTAACATCTTGTGTACATCCCTTCAAAGAAGATAAATCCTATTATACAGGAAAACAGCATCTTGAACATAGCTGCATGCATCTAGCCTTTTTTTTAAAAAAATTTATCTGATTTAGGAGAATAATCGTACAAATTCCGCGGCCACATCTAGATTGAAAGGCACAGGGAAGGGTAATTTCTCCTAAATTCTTTTAAAGTAAATAGTAAAACACTATTTATTTATATCAAAAAAAATGTTATATTATTTTCGATTAGTAGGAATGATTCAACATCAGAGGTCTGATGTCTTAAGAAATTAGCTGGGGGAAACTGTATGTCAATAAAATCAGATAGTCGACATTTATATTTGCAGGTCATTGATTACCTGAAGCAGGATATTGAAGCTGGAGTCTATCAGGAAAATGAAAAATTCCCTTCAGAATTCGATCTTGCGAAAAAATTGGGAGTTAGTAGGGCGACACTTCGAGAAGCGCTGCGAATTTTGGAAGAAGAAAACATCATCATTCGCCGTCATGGAGTTGGGACTTTCGTCAATCCGAAACCTCGGTTCACTTCAGGTATCGAGCAATTAAAAAGTGTCACGAACATGATTGAAGAGGCAGGGATGAAGCCGGGTACGATTTTCTTAAGCTCGACGGCCCAAGAACCTACAGAAGAGGATATACGCAGGTTTTCTTGTTCAACAGACGAACGCATCGTCAGCATCGAACGAGTAAGGACAGCGAATGGGGAGCCAGTCGTCTACTGTATTGACAAAATTCCTGAATCTATTCTTTCAGAAAATTTTGACCGTAATGATGAGTCTCTTTTAGATATTTTGGAAAGAGATGCGCATCGGAAAATTACGCATGCCGTAGCGGAGATTGAGCCTATTGGATATCATGAGAAAGTTTCTCCTATCCTTAAATGCTCGCCAGAAGCCGCACTACTCGTTTTAAAGCAGATGCATCTGGATGATTGGGACCAGCCTATCCTGTATTCTGTTAACTACTTTAAAGCCAATATGTTCAGCTTTCATGTTCTTCGTAAACGTGTGTAGGCCTTGACTCTGCATACGGATGAGTGCAAGCGATTGTTTCGATTCCGAAAAAAGTCGATCAAACGTATGCAAAAAAAATTAACGAGAAGTGAAAACGCAAACATAAATGACTTTTCAGAACATTCCTGCTCAAAAAACTATGTAAATTAGGGGGATAAAAATTGAAAAAGCGCAAATTAGGACTAGCTCTTTCACTTGTTCTTGCAGCCGGTACGCTACTGGGAGCATGTGGTAATTCAGAGAATGATGATAAAGAATCTTCAAATGGGAAAAACAAAGATAACTTCACTGTTGCGATGGTAACTGATACTGGCGGCGTGGATGACGAGTCGTTCAACCAATCCGCTTGGAAGGGCATTCAGGAATTCGGTAAGGATAATGGTCTGGAAAAAGGTAAAGATGGCTACAACTACCTGCAATCTAAATCTGATGCCGATTACGCTAAGAACCTGAATACGCTTGTACGTGAAGATTACCAACTAATCTATGGCATCGGTTTCCTTTTAGCGGAAGCTGTTGGTGAAGTGGCTGACCAACGTCCGGATTCACACTTTGCCATCGTGGATACAGTTGTAGATAAAAAGAATGTAGCCAGCATCAATTTTAAAGAGCAGCAAGGTTCATTCCTGGTAGGTGTAATTGCCGGAATGCAAACGAAAACAAACAAAGTCGGTTTTATCGGCGGAGTTGAATCTGAGTTAATCAAGAAATTCGAAGTTGGCTTTAAGGCTGGGGTTTTATCTGTAAACCCGGATGCAAAAGTTGAAGTTAAATATGCCGGGGATTTCAATAAAGCTGATATCGGTAAATCAACTGCAGGCTCCATGTATTCTTCAGGTATCGATATCATTTATCATGCTGCTGGAGGAACTGGAAAAGGTGTATTCACTGAAGCAGTAGAGCAAAAGCAAAAAGATCCTAAGAGAGAAATCTATGTTATCGGTGTAGATAGCGACCAAGCTAAATTGGGGGCAGTTCCTGGAACTGACGACAACATCACTCTGACTTCCATGCTAAAACGTGTTGACGTGGCAGTTAAAGACCTTTCCGAGAAAGCGAAAGAAGGAAACTTCCCAGGCGGAAAAGTAATTGAGTACGGTATCGAAGAAAATGGTGTAGGCATTTCCGAAACAAAAGATAACGTAACAGAAGAATCATTAAAAGCGGTCGAAGAATGGACAGAAAAAATTAAATCAGGTGAATTCGTAGTTCCGGGTACGGATGAAGAATTCGAAAAACTTGATTTATAAGCTGTAATGCCAGAAAGAATAGGGAGGCAGAATTGCCCTCTATTCTTTCTTTTCCCAATCACGCTTTGCAACTGAAAAATATCGAATGAAAAACTATGAAAGAATCGTAGTTTTTCATTTGGTTTTTTTAAAAAAATCAATAAGCTAGTAAAAGCAATTAAATGATTTAGGAATATTTACACTCATTTTAGGAGTTGATAATACGTGGAATATGTAATTGAGATGCTTAATATCCGTAAGGAATTCCCCGGCATCGTCGCAAATGATAACGTTACACTTCAGGTTAAAAAAGGGGAGATTCACGCATTATTAGGTGAAAATGGCGCGGGTAAATCCACTTTGATGAATGTTTTATTCGGCTTATACCAGCCTGAGCAGGGAGAAATCCGTGTGAATGGCAAGCCAGTCAAGATTACCAGTCCCAACATTGCCAATGATTTAGGGATTGGGATGGTCCATCAGCATTTTATGCTCGTTGACCCTTTTACAGTAACGGAAAATATCATTTTAGGAAAAGAACCATCCAAAGCGGGTAAGATCGATTTAAAAGAAGCGAGCGAGGAAGTTAGGAAACTATCAGAACAATATCAACTTCGTGTTGACCCCTATGCGAAAATTGCCGATATTTCAATAGGGATGCAGCAGCGTGTCGAGATTCTTAAGACGCTTTACCGCGGAGCGGAAATATTGATTTTTGATGAACCGACCGCTGTATTGACTCCTCAAGAAATCAAGGAATTGATTTATATTATGAAAGCCCTTATCAAAGAGGGGAAATCTATCATTTTAATCACACACAAACTTAAGGAAATCATGGAGGTTTGTGACCGGGTAACGGTTATACGCAAAGGGCAAGGAATTGGTACAGTGAATGTCAACGAATCGAATCCTAACGAATTGGCGAGCTTGATGGTCGGTAGGGAAGTTCTATTCAAGACGGAAAAAACGGCCGCTACTCCTTCGGATGTAGTTCTCGAGGTTCAGGAACTGGAAGTCAAGGATTCCCGGGGCGTTTCAGCTGTTCGCAACTTGGATTTAACAGTCCGTGCAGGAGAAATTGTCGGTATTGCCGGTGTAGATGGAAACGGTCAATCCGAACTGATTGAGGCATTGGCTGGCCTAAGGAAGACAACAGCTGGTTCGATAAAGCTAAATGGAAAAGAGATCAGGAATCTGAAGCCGCGTAAAATCACTGAAGCAGGTGTCGGCCATATTCCAGAAGACAGGCATAAGCATGGTTTGGTTCTCGATTACAGCATTGGGGAAAATATTGTCTTGCAAACCTACTATCAAAGGCCTTTCTCAAAAGCCGGTATCTTGAACTCAAAGAAAATATTTGAAAAAGCCCGTTCATTGATCAAAAGCTATGATGTTCGGACTCCGAGTGAATATACCCCGGCAAGGGCTCTTTCCGGCGGGAATCAGCAAAAAGCGATCATCGGACGGGAAGTTGATAGGAACCCGGATTTATTGATTGCCGCACAGCCAACACGCGGGCTTGATGTAGGAGCGATCGAGTTTATCCATAAACGGCTGATTGAACAGCGTGATGCAGGAAAAGCGGTACTTCTCATATCATTTGAATTGGAAGAAATCATGAATGTGAGCGATAGGATTGCCGTTATATACGAAGGGGAAATCGTCGCAATTGTCGATCCGAAAGAAACGACTGAACAGGAGCTTGGCCTTCTAATGGCCGGCAGTAAACGGACGGAAGCAGGTGGAAAACAAAATGTCTAAGTATTTATCTAAATTAACGAGTCCGTTAATAGCAGTTATCCTCGGCTTAGTCGTTGGGGCCATAATCATGTTAGTAAGCGGCTATGACCCAGTTGCCGGCTATGGCTCCATGGTAAATGGAATTATTGGGGATTCTTATTATGTAGGGGAATCCGTGAGGACAATCATCCCTTATATCCTTGCCGGTTTGGCAGTGGCTTTTGCTTTCCGTACGGGCCTATTCAATATCGGTGTAGAAGGGCAATTAATTGTAGGCTGGCTGGCGGCAGTTTGGGTCGGAATCGCTTTTGATCTTCCAAGGATCATCCATTTGCCATTGGCCATCTTAGTTGGTGCAGCTGCTGGGGCATTGTGGGCATTTATCCCTGGTTATTTAAAAGCTAAGTTCCGTGTACATGAAGTAATCGTTTCTATCATGTTGAATTATACAGCTTTATATGTGACGAATTATTTAATTAGGAATGTAATGACTGACAAGCTGGATAAAACAGAAAGAATTGCTGATACAGCATCACTGCGGTCTCCTTTTTTTGAAAGCATTACGGATTTTTCCCGGATGCATTGGGGAATAGTGGTAGCGATTATTTGCGTAATCATCATGTGGTTCCTGCTTGAAAGGACCAAAACCGGCTTTGAACTGAAAGCGGTAGGTTTCAATCAGCACGCGTCCGAGTATGCAGGGATGAGTGTCAATAAGAACATCATACTTTCCATGGTTATTTCAGGTGCTTTTGCAGGACTTGCTGGTGCGATGGAAGGCCTTGGAACTTTCGGTTATGCCGCAGTCAAAGGCGGGTTCACAGGTATGGGCTTTGATGGGATTGCAGTAGCCTTATTAGGGGCGAATACAGCTATTGGTGTTGTGCTTGCAGCCTTATTATTTGGGGGACTGAAAGCCGGGGCCTTAAATATGCCGCTAGAAACCGGAATACCTAGTGAAATTGTGGATATTGTCATAGCATTGATCATTTTCTTCGTCGCTTCCAGTTATTTTATTCGTTGGATTGCCGCTCGATTTAAGAAAGGGGTGAAATAAGTGGATTTTTACCAAGTATTACAAATTATTATTCCATCAATGATAGCTCTAGCTGCTCCACTTATTTTTACTTCACTCGGAGGAGTGTTTTCTGAACGGGCTGGTGTCATAAATATCGGTTTAGAAGGTTTGATGGTCATTGGTGCCTTTACAGGGATTGTTTTTAACTTAATGTTTGCTGATGTATTTGGGGAATGGACTCCTTGGCTTGCAGTCTTAGCGGCAATGATTGCCGGCTTGCTGTTTTCCATTCTGCACGCTGTGGCATGCATTACGTTCAGGGCGGACCAAACGGTTAGTGGGGTAGCCATCAACTTGTTGGCAGTTGGTCTGACCATGTTTTTGGTGAAGTTGATTTTTGACAAAGGTCAAACTGATAGAATCACAGAAACATTCCCAAGGATTGATGTTCCGTTACTAAGTGATATTCCATTTATTGGACCCATCTTTTTCGCAAATGGCTATTACATCGTATATATAGCGATTCTCATATCTTTTGTCGTTTGGTATGTACTTTATAAAACACCATTCGGGTTAAGGATCCGTGCAGTGGGTGAGCACCCAATGGCTGCTGATACGATGGGTGTCAATGTTACGAAAATCCGATATGCCGCCGTTTTATTATCAGGTGCTTTTGGAGGTATCGGCGGAGCGATTTATGCTACCATCTTTTCAAATGAATTCAATCATGCGACAATTAATGGTCAAGGTTTCATGGCCATTGCCGCCATGATTTTTGGTAAGTGGCACCCGATCGGGGCAATGGGAGCAGCTTTATTCTTTGGTTTGGCCCAAAGTTTAAGTATCGTTGGCTCGAGCCTTCCCTTCTTCAAGGATATTCCATCAGTTTACCTCTTGATCGCTCCATATGTTCTGACGATCATTGCGCTAACTGGTTTCATTGGACGTGCTGATGCTCCAAAAGCATCAGGACAGCCATACATCAAAGGGAAAAGATAAGTGTCTAACCGGTCAGCAAACTGTGCTGGCCGGTTTTTTCTTTTGAGATTTGAGCCATAAGTGATGGTGAGCTGGTGAAAAACCAAAAAAAGTAGCTGTTACTTGCATGATTTTTCCTTTCACATGTATATTTTAAGTAGATGTTTAAAAGGGTTCCAATCTACAAACAATAAGCTAATAAAGGTGATTTATATAATGAGGAGGATTATTCATGTCTATTGCTTCCGATACAATTACGGAAAAAAGCGGCTACAAGCTTCATGTGGTCCGGACGGATAAATATAAAACGAATACTCTCGTGCTGAAGATGAAAGCCCCGTTGACAAAAGAGGACGTTACATATCGTGCATTGCTGCCATATGTGTTACAAAGCAATACAAGTAAATATCCTACAACACCTGAGCTTCGATCTTATCTTGATGATTTATATGGAGCAGGGTTTTATGTCGATGTAGCCAAAAAAGGAGAATATCAAATCATAAGTTTTACGATCGATATCGTAAATGAAAAATTCCTTAGTGATTCAACCCCGCTTCTCGAAAAGGCTTTTGGGCTATTATCAGAGGTGATCTTCAATCCGAAGAAAAACGGCGAAGCCTTTGACTCTAAAACGGTTTCCAATGAAATCCGTTCTTTAAAACAGCGGATTCAATCCATTTCCGATGACAAAATGCGATATTCAGCTACACGTCTAGTAGAGGAAATGTGCAAAAACGAACCATATGCTTTAGAAGCGAGCGGTAATCTTCAAGACTTGGAAACGATAACTCCAGAATCCCTATTCGCCTACTATAAAAAAATGCTGTCGGAAGATGAAATCGATTTATATGTAATCGGCGACATCGATGGATCGGAAGTGGAGGCACTGGCTGACAAATATGTGTCGTTGCAAGAACGTGAGCCTGTTAGACTGCCAAGGGAGACGGGTAAGGCAGTGGAGAAGGAAAAAGAAATCATCGAGAATTCGGATGTGAAACAAGGGAAATTGAATATCGGTTATCGAACCCAAGTTGCATACGGTGATCCGGATTATTATGCTCTTCAGCTATTCAATGGGATTTTTGGCGGCTTTTCACATTCCAAACTTTTCATTAATGTCAGGGAGAAAGCCAGCCTTGCTTATTATGCAGCTTCAAGGCTTGAAAGTCATAAAGGACTATTGATGGTCATGGCCGGCATTGAAAATGCCAACTACAAGCAGGCACTGGATATCATTCATGCACAAATGAAGGAAATGAAGCAAGGGAACTTTTCCGATGAAGAACTGGCACAGACAAAGGCGGTCGTTAAGAACCAGCTCCTTGAAACCATTGACGTTTCGAGAGGGCTTGTGGAAATTTTATATCATAATGTGATTTCCGGGCAGGATATATCACTCGACGAGTGGTTTGCAAAAACAGAGCGGACGACAAAGGAAGAAATCATTGCAGTTGGTCAAAAGATCCAGCTTGATACGATTTATTTCCTAACGGAAGCGGAGGTGCAAGGGTAATGGAAAAAATAGCATTCACTCAATTGAAAGAAGAGCTTTTCCATGAAAAAATGGATAATGGTCTCGAAGTATATATTCTTCCGAAAAGCGGGTTCAATAAATCATTTGCAACTTTCACGACGAATTATGGTTCAATCGACAACCATTTCAAACCATTGAATGAAACGGAATTCTCAAAAGTACCAGATGGGATTGCCCATTTTCTTGAACATAAGCTATTTGAAAAGGAAGATGGTGATGTTTTTCAGCAATTTTCAAAGCAGGGAGCATCTGCAAATGCCTTTACCTCTTTCACCCGTACAGCTTATTTATTTTCCAGCACGTCGGATTTCGAGAGGAATCTAACTACCTTAATTGACTTTGTCCAGGATCCTTACTTTTCGGAAAAGACGGTAGAGAAGGAAAAAGGAATCATTGGGCAGGAAATCAACATGTATGATGATAATTCAGACTGGCGTTTATATTTCGGGACTATTGCCAATATGTATCATCAGCATCCAGTGAAAATCGATATTGCCGGTACTGTGGAATCGATTGCAGGTATTACGAAAGATATGCTTTATGAATGTTATAATACGTTTTACCATCCTAGCAACATGCTCCTATTCGTTGTAGGACCGGTAGATGTCGAAAGTACCATGAAACTGATTCGGGATAACCAAAATGATAAAGGATACAACGAACAACCAGCAGTGGAACGTAAATTTGACGAAGAGCCGGAAATCGTTGCCAAGGATAAGGAAGTCTTAAGGATGAATGTCCAGACACCAAAAGTGATGCTGGGCATCAAGGCCATCAACGTAGACCAATCCGGTTTACAGCTTTTGAAAAGGGAATTGGCGACCAATATTTATTTGGAAATGCTGTTTGGCAAGAGTTCGCCTTTGCATGAGGAGCTGTATGAGGAAGGGTTGATCGATCAAAGCTTCTCATATGATTACACACAGGAACAAGGTTTTGGGTTTGCGTTAATTGGCGGGGACAGTGCCAAACCTGATGAGTTGACGGAGTCTTTATTCGGTATCCTGCAAAAATCAAAAGCCGGAACCGGCCTGAATGAAGAAAGCCTGCAAAGGACAATCAAGAAAAAAATCGGTTCTTTCCTCCGTTCCTTGAATTCGCCGGAATATATAGCGAATCAATTCACCAGATATGCATTCAATGATATGAATTTGTTCGATGTTGTATCGGTATTGGAAAAACTAACCATCGAAGATATCAGGGAGGTCGCCAAGGATTTAATATCCGATGAACGGATGACAGTCTGTCAGGTACTTCCGAAATAATATAAAGGGGGCGTGAAAGTGGGGAAACGTTTTGCCCTTATTACAGGAGCCAGTGGAGGAATCGGCAGGGAAATCGCTATAAAGCTCGCCGAGGAGAATTACTCACTTTATTTACATTATAACAGCAATGAAGAAGCGATACTTGCCCTGATTGAAGAACTGAAGCCTCATCAAGTCGAACTTATTCCGATACAAGCGGATTTGGCTGCACCGGACGGCTACAAGAAATTGGCGGAAAATATTTTTGCCCTCCATGCAATCGTCCTTAATAGTGGCAATAGCTATTACGGTCTTATATCTGACATGGATGAGACTATCGTTACTGAAATGGTTCAGCTGCACGTAACGAGCCCTTTCCAATTAACAAAGGAACTGCTTCCAAAGCTAATGTACCAAGAACAGGCTGCCATCGTTGCCGTCACATCGATTTGGGGGCAGACAGGTGCATCTTGTGAAGTATTATATTCAATGGTCAAAGGCAGCCAAAATGCTTTTATCAAGGCACTTAGCAAAGAAGTATCGCTTAATGGAATCCGGGTGAATGCCGTTGCCCCCGGTGCGATTTCCACTTCCATGCTCGAATCTTTCAGTGCAGAAGATCTGGAAATCATCAAAGGCGATATCCCGATGGGCAGGATGGGGCATTCCAAAGAAGTCGCGGAGGCCGTATACTATTTGCTTTCCGACAAGTCGTCCTATATAACCGGGCAGATTTTAGGTGTAAATGGCGGATGGTACACATGATTTTTTTTAAAGACATGTATAATTTCCTCGGTTCCTTCACAAAATATCTTTGTACTATTTTGAAGGAAAGGGTGACCATTCATGTCTGTACTGGACAATTGGGATCAATGGAAAAACTTCTTAGGCGACAGATTACATCAAGGTGAACAACAAGGCTTGTCAGAAGGCGCTGTTAACAACTTGGCTTACGAAATCGGTGATTACCTAGCTAATCAGGTTGAGCCCCAGAATGATCAAGAGAAAGTGCTTGCTGATCTTTGGTCAGTCGCAAGCGATCAAGAAAAACATGCCATGGCAAGTGTCATGGTCAAGTTAGTCGAGAACAATGGAACAAAGTAAAATATCAATCCAAAGGCCCTGTTATTAATTAACAGGGCCTTTTGGATTCTAGGGGGATGACTATTTGTCCTCTTATATAAAAATGAATACTTTTATAGGGTTTTTCCTTTTAACTTATCACGAAATGCTATATTATAGAAGCTAGACAATTAATATTAAAGTGTTCAGACCTTGAAATTTACGATGGATAAGTTTTTTGCCCATGATTAGGGCAAAAGCTTTTAGGCTTAAGGAGTGTTATCGTGGATAATAAAGAATGGTATTTTGAATATGAAATTCAAGTCAACCGTCCTGGTTTATTAGGGGATATTTCATCCCTTCTGGGTATGCTTTCCATTAATATCATCACCATTAACGGGGTAGATGAAGGCAGGCGTGGGTTACTTTTGTTGGCCAAAGACAGCCGTAATATAGAAAGATTCGAGTCAATTCTCCGTACGATGGATACGATAAAGGTCATTAAGCTTAGGGAACCTAAATTACGTGATCGCCTCGCAGTCAGGCATGGACGCTATATTCAGCGCGATGCCGATGAGAAAAACACCTTTAGGTTTGTTCGTGATGAACTAGGCTTGCTTGTCGATTTCCTGGCCGAGCTATTTAAACAGGAAGGTCATAAATTGATCGGGATCCGAGGGATGCCCCGTGTCGGAAAAACTGAATCTATCGTAGCATCGAGTGTTTGTGCTAATAAGAGATGGTTGTTTGTGTCATCGACCCTTTTAAAGCAGACTATCCGCAGCCAGCTTATTGAGGATGAATATAATAATGATAATTTGTTCATTTTAGATGGAATTGTTTCCACTCGCCGTGCAAATGAGCGTCATTGGCAGTTGATTCGTGAAATAATGAGGCTTGATGCTGTCAAAGTAATCGAACATCCGGATGTTTTTGTCCAAAATACGGAGTATACCCTCGAAGACTTTGATTATATTATTGAATTGAGAAACAATCCTGAAGAAGAAATAACATATGAAGTTGTCGACCAAAAAGACCAGTTTTCAGGGTCCGATTTTGGTTCCTTTGACTTTTAAAATGGCAGGTGTTTTATTTGACTGAATTGGGTAATCGATTAAAGGAAGCTAGGGAAGCCAAAGGTCTTAGCCTAGAAGATTTGCAGGAATTAACAAAGATCCAAAAGCGTTACCTCATTGGCATTGAAGAAGGAAATTACAGTATGATGCCTGGAAAGTTCTATGTACGGGCATTCATAAAGCAATATTGTGAAGCGGTCGGACTGGATCCAGAAGAGATTTTCGAACAATATAAGAATGAAATACCATCGGTCTATAGTGAGGAATTGCCAGAACAGCTTTCACGGGTCCAATCCCGGAAAACCATTCCGGCAGGAGATTCAAAGGTTGTGGAAATGTTACCGAGGATCCTGGCTGTCGTTTTAGTCATTGGTGCGGCCGTTTTGATATGGGTACTGGTATCGAATTATATGAGTAACCCAGATAATGATGATAAAAAGAACGCTAAAGAGAATGAAGCTGTGGGCTACAATAAAAGTGATGGGTTTAACGAAGAAAAAGAGAATGCAGACAAAAAACAGGATGAAGAAAAATCTGAGTCATCTGACGAGAAGAATGAAGATGATGCTGTTGTCAAAGATGAAAAGAAAGAGCAAAATCTTGCCGTCACAAGTTCCAGCGGTAAAAATAGTACGTATGAATTAAAAAATACCGATACTTTTAAATTAAAGGTGACCTCCAAAGGCTCACCATGGGTCGGCATAAAAAATGGTGAAGGTAAATTACTTTTCCAGGGCACTATCGAAAAGGACAAAAGCCAGGAAATTGATTTTACCAATGAAAAAGAAGCTGTCATCAATATAGGCAGGGCATATGAAACTGAGATTTATGTGAATGATGAGAAGCTGGAGTATTCCATTTCACCGACTGAAGTGAATACGCAATTGGTTACGATACAATTTACGAAAGCCGAATAGTCATCTTATAGATGACTATTTTTGCTCTATATAATAGTAAGGCGGCGGGAAATGGTTCACCCGGCATATAAGATTGGATTTTGAGTTAAATTATACATATAAGCATTATTTTAGATCTAAGACGCATTGCCCAAATGGCAGGCGTAAATTTTGGAGGTAAAAGTTTTGAATCTGCCTAATAAGATTACAGTAGCAAGAATCTGTTTAATACCAGTATTTTTAATCATCATGCTCGTTCCTTTTTCATGGGGGACACTGACTTGGGGAGAATACAGCTTGCCAGTGGCACACCTGGCTGGAGCCATCCTCTTTATAATCGCTTCCACTACGGATTGGATCGATGGCCATTTTGCCAGAAAATATAATATGATTACTGATTTAGGGAAATTTTTAGATCCATTGGCAGATAAACTTCTGGTTTCGGCTGCCTTAATCGTTTTGGTTGATCTAGATTTAATGTACGGTCAATCTTGGATTGCCATCGTGATCATAAGTCGCGAGTTTGCAGTCACTGGATTGCGTTTGGTGTTAGCGGGTACAGGGGAAGTGGTTGCAGCGAACCAGCTAGGTAAAATTAAAACATGGGCACAAATTGTTTCTATTTCGGCTTTATTGCTGCATAACCTTCCATTTGCCCTCATTTCACTTCCATTTGCCAATATCGCATTATGGATTGCATTAATCTTTACAATCTGGTCAGGTTTGGATTATTTTATAAAAAACAAAGAAGTATTTGTTAATTCAAAGTAAAACGAATGGTGGTTTTGAAAAGATGGATGCAGAAATCATTGCAGTGGGTTCAGAGCTTCTTTTAGGTCAAATCAATAACACTAATGGAAGATTCTTATCGCAGCAGTTTGCGGAAATGGGAATCAACGTTTTTTACCATACTGTGGTCGGAGATAACGACCGCCGATTACAACAAGCTATAGAAATCGCTGAATCGAGGGCGAACTTGATTGTTTTTACCGGTGGGCTTGGTCCTACCAAAGATGACTTAACGAAAGAAACGATTGCTCGCCATATCGGGAAAAAGCTCGTTTTTAATGATGAAGCTTTGCAATCCATTGAAGCTTACTTCCAAAAACGGGAACGGCCGATGACGGAAAACAACAAAAAGCAGGCCCTTGTCTTGGAAGGCAGTGAAGTGTTGGCAAACGATCATGGCATGGCCCCGGGAATGGTTTTGTCCAAATCTGGGATTACATATATGCTCCTGCCTGGACCACCAAGTGAAATGGAGCCGATGTTTTTAAGTTATGGTTATGAAAAAATCATGAATAAATTGGAAAAGCATGAACGGATCGATTCCAAGGTTCTTCGGTTCTACGGTATAGGTGAAGCCGAACTGGAAACGGTGATTGAAGATCTCCTTGTCAATCAAACGAATCCGACAATCGCTCCGCTTGCAGCCGAAGGGGAAGTGACGTTAAGGATCACCGCCAAAGGCCCTTCTAAAGAAAAATGCGAAGAACTTATTTTAGAAACGGAAAAAGAAATTCTTAGCCGGGTCGGAAAGTTCCATTATGGAAGTGATAATACTTCTCTAATAAAGGAACTTGTAAAAGAATTAACGGTCCGCAAGCTTTCAATCGCGGCAGCTGAAAGCTTGACCGGGGGGATGTTCCAAGAACAGCTGACAACCATCCCGGGCGCCGGTAAAGTCTTTAAGGGCGGAATGGTCTGCTATACGAATGATGCGAAGTCCAATGTCCTCGGCGTCAGTCATGATACCATATCTGAGTATGGGGTGGTCAGCGGTGAGTGTGCAATGGAAATGGCCTCTAATGTCCGGAGTAAGCTCGATGCGGATGTAGGCATAAGCTTTACGGGTGTTGCGGGGCCGGACGAACAAGAAGGCAAGCCTGTAGGTACAGTATTTATTGGCATTTCCTATCGGGATGGAAACACTCACTTCAAGGAGTTGAATCTTTCCGGAAGCAGGGCGCAAAACCGTATTCGGAGTGTGAAGTACGGCTGTCATTACCTATTAAGGGATTTATAAACGCCATAAGCAGAGCTTTTTTACAGCTCTGCTTTTTATTTGGTTTTAGAAGTTTGTTTCTTGAAAAATAGGGAAAAAAGAAAAAAGTTAATTCAATGAAAATGTTTTTTTTTAGGGAGTAAGTGAAGCGAAATGGAGATTTCCTTAAGCTAAAACGCTTTTTTACAAAGAATATCCCGAAAGAAAAAAACGAATGAATGTTCGACTTTTTGCTTGGCAAAATAGTAAAAAGAGTATATAGTAAAGATAGGTTTTGAGACAGGGTACAAACCTTGATCTCGAATAATTGCTAACGTAAGTACACCTTTAATCGGACAGCCGATTAGTTGAATATAGAGGAGGAAATTGAGTGAGTGATCGTCAAGCGGCTTTAGATATGGCGTTAAAACAAATTGAGAAACAATTTGGTAAAGGTTCGATTATGAAACTTGGGGAACAGACTGATCGTAGGATTTCAACGATCTCAAGCGGTTCTTTAGCATTGGACGTAGCGTTGGGAGTGGGCGGATATCCAAGAGGCCGGGTCATTGAGATATATGGACCTGAAAGCTCCGGTAAAACGACTGTAGCATTACATGCCATTGCAGAGGTACAAAAGACTGGCGGGACGGCTGCATTCATTGATGCCGAGCATGCTTTAGATCCAGCATATTCAGAAAAACTTGGTGTGAATATCGATGAGTTACTGCTTTCACAGCCTGATACGGGTGAACAAGCCTTAGAGATTGCTGAAGCGTTAGTTCGAAGCGGAGCGGTAGATATCATTGTCATTGACTCGGTGGCAGCACTTGTTCCTAAAGCTGAAATCGAAGGCGAAATGGGAGATTCCCATATGGGTCTCCAAGCCCGGATGATGTCTCAGGCACTTAGAAAACTGTCTGGTTCCATTAATAAATCAAATACCATTGCCATTTTCATTAACCAAGTCCGTGAAAAAATCGGTGTTATGTTTGGGAATCCAGAAACGACTCCGGGAGGCCGGGCATTGAAGTTCTATTCAACTGTTCGTCTGGAAGTGCGCCGTGCGGAGCAATTAAAACAAGGTAATGAAATCGTGGGTAATAAAACGAAAATCAAAGTTGTAAAAAACAAGGTTGCTCCACCATTCCGCCAAGCAGAAGTTGACATCATGTATGGTCAAGGGATTTCACAGGAAGGTGAAATCATCGATATGGGTGCAGACCTTGATATCGTCCTTAAAAGCGGCTCATGGTATTCATACAATGAAGAGCGTGTCGGACAAGGCCGTGAAAATGCGAAGCTGTTCCTGAAAGAAAATCAGGATATCGCTCAGGAAATTTCTCAGAAAATCAGAGATCACTATAATCTTGATGGAGAGCATGAATTACCACCAGAAGAAAATGAAACAGAAGAGCATTTTGAATTGCTTGATTAATGATATTTGGAAAAGGCCTAAGCTTATTCGCTTAGGCCTTTTATGTATATTTTAAGAAAAATGCGAAATTTCCAGCGGATTAAATGGCATTGTAATCAGATTTACAGACTTCTTCCATAATGAATGCTGTACATTATGATGGTTAATATTAAGAAAACTTGAATAATCATTGATACATAAGGGACAAACGCTTGACAATAAAAATTCTCAACTATACAATTAATATGTATATTTTACAATTTTTCAAACTAAAATTTTGAAAATTAAGTGCTGTATATTGAATTTATGTGCAATGTACTTGCCGACAGTTCAACATTTTATGTAAAAAGTTCATAGCAAGGGGAGGTGAAACGATGGAACCCATGACAATCATCTTCACTTTGCTTGGCCTAATCGTCGGTGCAGTTGTTGGTTATTTTATTCACAAATCAAAATTTGAGAGTAGAATAGCAGGGGCAAAGGGCTCTGCAGAACACATCCTTGAGGATGCAAAACGTGAAGCGGAAGCACTTAAGAAAGAAGCCTTGTTGGAAGCAAAAGATGAAATTCATAAAGTTCGTGCCGATTCGGATCGGGAAGCCCGTGAAAGAAGGAACGAATTACAAAAACAAGAAAATCGGTTATTGCAAAGAGAAGAGAATCTGGACCGTAAGGATGAAACGTTAGACAAACGTGAGAGCCTTTTGGAGAAAAAAGATGATTCTCTAAACCAAAGACAACAGCATATTGAAGAGATGGAAAGCAAAGTGGAAGAGATGGTTCGTAAGCAGCAAACAGAGCTTGAACGTGTTTCCGGTTTAACTCGTGAAGAGGCTAAAGCAATCATTATAGACCGAATGGAAAACGAGCTTGCTCACGATGTAGCGCTTATGATTAAAGAAAGTGATACCCGTGCCAAAGAAGAAGCTGATAAAAAAGCAAAAGAAGTCCTTTCTCTTGCCATTCAGCGTTGTGCGGCTGATCATGTTGCAGAGACCACCGTTTCTGTAGTAAATCTTCCAAACGATGAAATGAAAGGACGGATAATCGGACGTGAAGGACGAAATATCCGGACGTTAGAAACGCTAACAGGTATTGACCTTATTATTGATGATACTCCTGAAGCTGTCATTTTATCTGGATTCGATCCAATTAGACGGGAAACGGCACGCTTGGCTCTTGAGAAACTTGTTCAGGACGGACGGATCCATCCGGCTCGCATTGAAGAAATGGTTGACAAAGCAAGACGTGAGGTAGATGAACATATTCGTGAAATTGGTGAACAAACTACTTTTGAAGTTGGAGTTCACGGTCTCCATCCAGATCTCATCAAAATACTAGGACGTTTGAAATTCCGTACCAGTTATGGGCAAAACGTACTTAAACATTCAATTGAAGTGGCCCAGCTTTCAGGTTTACTGGCCGCTGAGCTTGGTGAGGATGAAGTTCTTGCCCGCCGTGCAGGTTTATTGCATGATATTGGGAAAGCGATCGATCATGAAGTGGAAGGCAGTCACGTTGAAATTGGCGTTGAATTAGCAACCAAATATAAAGAGCATCCAACTGTCATTAACAGCATCGCTTCACATCATGGCGATACGGAACCAACTTCCATCATTTCAGTGCTTGTGGCTGCCGCTGATGCATTATCAGCTGCAAGACCGGGAGCAAGAAGTGAAACGCTTGAAAATTACATTAGAAGACTTGAAAAGCTTGAGGAAATTTCCGAGTCCTATGATGGAGTGGAAAAATCTTTTGCGATTCAAGCCGGACGAGAAGTGCGGATTCTAGTGAAACCAGAACAAATCGATGATCTTTCGGCACATCGACTCGCACGTGATATCCGGAAAAGGATTGAAGAAGAGCTCGATTACCCAGGTCATATAAAAGTCACGGTCATCCGTGAAACAAGAGCAGTTGAATATGCCAAATAATTGTTAGTGAAAGACGAAGTGGTGCAAACCACTTCGTTTTTTCTTTTTCGATATGAATCGTTAAGCGTAATTCTTATAATTACCCCAAATTATGTTACAATACATACTTGAATAATTCATATAATTAGGTGAATCCAGAAAGGGTTTTACAATGAAATTGCTATTTATAGGGGATGTAGTGGGATCTCCAGGTCGTGACATGATCCAAGAATACCTTCCTAAGTTAAAAGAAAAGTATCGTCCGCATATCACGGTCATCAATGGCGAGAATGCAGCAAGTGGCCGGGGGATTACAGAAAAGATTTACCGCAGTTTTTTAGAGTGGGGAGCGCAGGCAGTGACCATGGGAAACCATACCTGGGATAATCGAGATATTTTCAATTTTATTGATGAAGCGAAATATCTTGTCCGTCCAGCAAACTTTCCTGAAGGGGTACCCGGAGAAGGCATGAAATTTTTAAAATTGAACCAGCATGAAATAGCGGTCATCAATTTGCAAGCGAGAACGTTCATGCCGGATTTGGACTGTCCGTTCAAAAAGGCGGAAGAACTTGTGGCGGAGGCTCGAAAAAAGACACCGATCATCTTTGTCGATTTTCATGGAGAAGCTACAAGTGAAAAGCAAGCTATGGGGTGGTTCCTGGATGGTAAGGTTACAGCCGTTGTTGGTACACATACGCACGTCCAGACAGCCGATAACCGTATATTACCTGCAGGCACCGCTTACATATCAGATGTAGGCATGACAGGACCATATGATGCCATCCTTGGTATGGAAAGAGAGGCAGTCATCCATCGGTTCCTGACCAGCCTGCCAGTTCGTTTCGAAGTCCCAAAAGAGGGACGGACCCTATTAAGTGGGGTTCTCCTTGAAATTGATGAGAAAACTGGCAAGGCAAAGAAGATAGAAAGGATCCTGATTAACGAAGATCATCCCTTTTACCATTGATTCGAACGGATGGACAGTCAACTGCCATCCGTTTTTCCATTCTTAAATAAATGGTGTACAATCCCGGTTTTCTTTGTCATACAAGTTTTACTTGATGAATATAGTAGCAGTGGAAAGTGTTATAACTATTGAGCCAAGTTAGAATCGGCAGGGAAAACAAGGAGGACTAGGAATGGAAATATTAAAAGTTTCAGCAAAATCTAATCCTAATTCTGTAGCAGGCGCACTAGCGGGAGTGCTCAGGGAAAGAGGAGCAGCCGAAATTCAAGCAATCGGTGCAGGTGCGTTAAATCAAGCCGTCAAGGCAGTAGCAATCGCAAGAGGGTTTGTCGCACCTAGTGGAGTTGACTTGATTTGTATTCCTGCCTTTACAGATATACTTATTGATGGCGAAGAGAGAACGGCAATAAAACTAATCATTGAACCAAGATAATTCCATGTTTGGGTGTCCTGTTTGTCAGATGGCGAGCAGGCTCTTTTTTGTCGTGAAATCCAAATGACGAAAGACCCGTGTCCCTTTATAATGGAATATATAATCATAAAAAAGGTACAGGAAAGGGGGATTACATGGAGATTTTTGATGCACATTGTGATGTGCTGATGAAGATGTTCATCGATCCGGATATTTCTTTTACGAATAGTGATAAATTACATATAACAAAGCGGGGTTTATTGGACGAAGGGGGAAAGGTACAATGTTTTGCCATATATATTCCTGAAAAAGTCCACCCTGATATGAGATTTCAAGCGGCTTTGGCGATGGTGGATATTTTTCATGAAAAGATTTTGTCAGAGCCGGAAATGAAATTTATAAAGACCAAGGCAGACATCGAATCTTTAAAAGAAAAGGAAATCGGTGCCATGCTAACTTTGGAGGGGTGCGATTGTATTGGGAATGATTTGTTGAAACTGAAAACCCTTATTCATCTTGGAGTATCCTCCGTAGGCCTAACTTGGAATTACGCTAACTTGGTAGCGGATGGAGCATTAGAAACAAGAGGGGGCGGCTTGACAGGATTTGGAACGGAGGTGGTCACGCTACTGAATGAGAAGGCAATTTGGTGTGATTTATCCCATTTATCTGAAGCTGGATTTTGGGACACCCTAAAATTGACGAAATTCCCGATCGCCTCCCATTCGAATGCTTATCATCTTTGTCCGCATCCGCGAAATTTAAAGGACGGGCAGATAAAAGCCCTTTTACAGAAAAATGGGGTGATCGGCGTGACCTTTGTCCCGCAATTTCTAGCAAATGGCTCGGTTACGATAAAGGATATCTTGAAACATATAGAGCATATATGCAGTTTGGGCGGGGAAAGACAAATTGGATTAGGCTCCGACTTCGATGGAATCGATCATATGGTAGAGAATTTAACGTCATATAAGGATTATCATAACTTAATAAATGAATTGAACAGGCTTTATTCCAGTGAGTTTGTAAAAGGTCTCCTTTTTGATAATTTCACTCGTAATTTTCCGCTTGAAAAGGAAATTTCTTAAGTGATTTTCAATTCTTACTATATAGATATGAATAAATATTCTGAAAATATAAAAAATAAAAGCAAAAAGGTTGCAATTTGATGATTTAACCGATAGAATTGAAAGCGTTTAGTACACCTTTCCTAAATTAGAACGATAATTATACATAGTTGAATGTTCTAAGAGAGGTGCGGTTAAATGCATTTATATACGAACGTCCTAAAGGAGTGTAAGACATGATCAATCAACTTTCATGGAAAGTTGGCGGACAACAAGGTGAAGGTATTGAAAGTACAGGAGAAATATTCTGTATTGCCCTCAATCGCTTAGGTTATTACTTGTATGGCTACCGTCATTTCTCATCCCGAATCAAGGGTGGACACACGAATAACAAAATTCGTGTAAGTACTACGGAAACTCGTGCTATCTCTGATGATTTAGACATCTTAGTTGCTTTTGACCAAGAAACAATTGACGTCAATTATAAAGAATTACATGAGGGTGGCATCATAATTGCAGATGCAAAATTCAAACCTGTCTGCCCAGAAGATACAAAGGCAGAATTATATATTGTTCCTTTTACGGAAATAGCAGCCGAATTAGGAACATCATTAATGAAAAATATGGTCGCCATCGGTGCGACATGTGCTGTTCTCGGAATGGAAATTTCCGTATTCAACGATGTGGTTGATGAAATATTCGGCCGTAAAGGTGAAGAAATCGTTAAGAAGAATATGGATGCCATTACTGCCGGCTATAAGGCAATGGAAGTGCTGCTTGGAGAAAAACTGGGCGCGATGGAGCTGGAAAAGGCAGACGGCCAAAAACGCATGTTCATGATCGGAAACGATGCTATCGCTTTAGGCGCAGTAGCAGGCGGTTGCCGCTTCATGGCAGCTTACCCGATTACTCCGGCCTCGGAAATTATGGAATACTTAATTAAGAAACTTCCTCAATTTGGCGGGACAGTCATACAGACTGAAGATGAAATCGCGGCAGCCACAATGGCAATCGGTGCGAACTATGGCGGTGTACGTGCCATCACAGCTTCAGCTGGACCTGGGCTTTCCTTGAAAATGGAAGCGATTGGTTTAGCGGGCATTACCGAAACGCCAATTGTCATCGTCGATACTCAACGTGGCGGTCCATCTACGGGACTTCCTACAAAACAAGAGCAATCTGATTTAATGGCCATGATTTATGGTACACATGGTGAAATACCTAAAATCGTCATGGCTCCGAGTACTGTTGAGGAAGCTTTTTATGATACGGCAGAAGCATTCAACCTTGCAGAGGAGTATCAATGTCCAGTTATCGTTTTATCCGACTTACAGCTATCATTAGGTAAACAGACGGTTCAGCCGCTTGATTACGGCAAAGTGGAGATTAGACGCGGAAAATTGGTTGACTTTGAAATTGAAGAGCCTGAAAACAAATCTTACTTCAAGCGTTATGAAGTAACGGAAGACGGAGTCTCACCACGGGTAGTGCCTGGTATGAAAAATGGAATTCACCATGTTACGGGTGTTGAACATGATGAAACGGGCAGACCTTCCGAGACGGCCGTGAATCGCAAATTGCAAATGGATAAACGGATGCGTAAGCTGAATAATTTAACTAACACATTCCAAACACCAGTATACAAAAACACACCGCATGAAGAAGCGGATTTATTAATTCTTGGCTTTAACTCAACACGCGGGACGATTGATGAAGCGATCGGCCGGTTAGAAACGGATGGAATGAAAGTGAATCATGCACAAATCCGTTTGATTCATCCTTTCCCAGCTGATGAAGTCCTATCATTGGTGCAAAGTGCTAAGAAAGTAGTAGTTATTGAAAATAATGCGACTGGACAATTGGCTAATATCATCAAGATGAATGTCGGACATGTTAATAAAATTAAAAGCATCCTAAAATATGATGGCAACCCATTCCTCCCGCATGAAATTCACACACAATGCAAGGAGATGTTCGAATATGGCAACGTTTAAAGAGTTTCGGAATGATGTAAAACCTAACTGGTGTCCTGGCTGCGGAGATTTCTCCGTTCAGGCTGCCATGCAGCGTGCGGCAGCCAATGTAGGATTGGAGCCGGAGAATTTGGCTGTTGTTTCCGGTATCGGCTGTTCAGGGCGTATATCCGGTTACATCAAGTCATATGGTTTCCACGGCATCCATGGCCGCTCACTGCCAATTGCCCAAGGAGTAAAAATGGCCAACCGTGAATTGACCGTTATAGCTTCAGGCGGTGACGGAGATGGTTTTGCAATCGGGATGGGACACACCATCCATGCGATCCGCCGTAATATCGACATTACGTATATTGTCATGGATAACCAAATTTATGGATTGACAAAAGGCCAGACTTCTCCTAGATCCGCTGCTGGATTTAAAACGAAATCCACTCCAGAAGGATCAATAGAACAGGCTGTTTCACCCATGGAATTAGCATTATCAGCTGGCGCTACGTTTGTCGCCCAAAGCTTTTCCACTGACTTGAAAGACCTGACGGCGATCATTGAAGCAGGGATAAACCATAAAGGGTTCTCCTTTATCAATGTTTTCTCTCCTTGCGTAACATACAATAAGATCAATACGTATGATTGGTTTAAACAAAACTTAACTAAATTGAACACGATTGAAGGTTATGATTCTTCAAATAAAGAACAGGCCATGCAGACTTTGATGCAGCATGACAGTCTCGTGACAGGGATCATTTATCAAGACTCTTCACGTCCTTCTTACCAGGAATTAGTGCCAGGGTATGCTGAAAAATCGTTAAATAAATCAGATCTGACACTGGATCAAGCGCATTTTGATAAGCTTGTTGCTGAATTTATGTAAAAGTTAAAAGGTTCACCCCTTAGACGGGGTGAACCTTTTTTTATGATTAATAGGAAAGCTCAAGTAGAGAGAATCACTCTAAATTAGCTTACCACCAACCGTTATTACATCCACAGCCGAATGAGAATAAATTGCAACGATTCCTTCTGCGACAATGGCGGTTGCGGTCCCGATCGCGGTCCCGATCACGATCCCGGTCGCGGTCGCGCCTATTGCAGCCCCTCACAGCACGACAAAAATCGTCTGCGATTCTATCGTTATCTCTGTCCCGATCTCTGTCCCGATCTCTGTCCCGATCTCTATCCCGATCGCGGTCCCGATCATGATTATTGCATCCACATGACATATAAGTCACTCCTTCATTGTTTTTGTTGTACAAGATATCTTATTCGGGAGCGGACAAGATGCTATAGAAACATGACCCATTTAACAAAAATGTACGAATGCCCAAAAATCATCATTATTAATGTGAAAAGGCCGGTACAAAAGTGATTATGGTATTTTTGTGATTGATTTTTCATATCTTTAACATATTAAGGTAGATGAAAAAGCACAGCCCTATTTCAGGGGGAATGTACATGTTGAGAGGTAAAATGAAAGCCATCGTCAAACATCACCGAGGTTATGGGGCACAATTACAAGTTGTCGATATACCGGACATTCGTGATGACGAGGTCTTGATTCGAGTGAAGATGACCTCGATCTGCGGAACGGATATTCATATTTTCACCTGGGATGAATGGTCACAAGGAAGGGTGAGCCCGCCATACGTATTCGGGCACGAATTTGCAGGGGAAGTAATCGAGATAGGAGCAAGCGTCAGTAATGTTTCAGTTGGTGATTGTGTATCTGCCGAAACACATATCGTTTGCGGTACATGCAGGCAGTGCTTAACAGGGCAATTCCATATCTGTAAAAAAACAAACATTATCGGTGTTGATAAACAAGGGTGCTTTGCAGAGTACATAGCTCTGCCAGCCAAGAATTTATGGAAAAATCCAAGTGATATGCCACTCGATATAGCTACCATCCAAGAACCGATGGGGAATGCCGTCCATTCAGTGCTAGCCGGCGAGGTGCTGGGTAAAACGGTGGCAATAATCGGTTGTGGTCCAATTGGGCTTATGGCGATTGCTGTAGCAAAGGCCGCAGGTGCTGATAAAGTAATCGCTCTTGATATTAATGATTATCGACTTCAGCTAGCCAAAAAGATGGGTGCCACACACCTCATTCATTCAATTAATCAGGATCCAGTGGAAATCACGAAAAGCATTACAAGTGGGGATGGGGTAGATGTTGTTTGTGAAATGAGCGGTAACCCTACAGCTATCCAACAAGGGTTCAAGATGGCGACCAATGGTGGAAGAATATCCATTCTAAGTCTGCCTTCTAAGCCCGTTACGATTAATATAACAGAGGATATCGTATTCAAGGGTCTTACTGTCCAAGGGATAACTGGAAGGAAGATGTTTTCAACCTGGCAACAGGTTTCAAGTCTGCTTGAAAGTGGCAAGGTTGATGTAAAACCAATGATTACCCATCGGTTTTTACTTAGTGATTTTGAAAAGGGCTTTGAACTGATGATCAAAGGTCAGTGTGGTAAGGTTCTCCTTATACCTTGAACACCTGATAAGGTGAAAATTGCATGGTCTGCATTTGAAAAATCTTGAAAGGGGAAAGCGTCATCCGAAAATGATAAGAAGAGGCTAACTTCGTCATAGCCTCTTCTTTCATGTTCTTATTTTCAATATTTGTGAAATATTTCTTACAATTGAAGAAGCCACGACAGAATGATTGTTTCTTGCTGTTAAAAGCTTTATACTATGATAATGTGGATATATCACACTTAATAGCTAATATTTACTGGAAATTCTTAAAAAGGAATCCGTATAAATCCATTTGAAGATAGGTCTTGGAATAGTTGGTGAAAGAAATAAACTAACTATTTTGAAAGGAGATTAACTATGAACGAGAAACAACGATTAGAATCACAACAAGTACAGGCTGAGAATCCAGCGGACAAAAAATCCGAAAAGGACTTCAGTAAGTACTTTCAAGCCGTTTATATTCCGCCTTCCTTAAAGGATGCGAAAAAGCGAGGAAAAGAAGAAGTAGAATATCATGATGACTTTGCCATTCCTGAAGGTTTCCGCGGAATGGGAGAAGGTAAAAAGTTTTACATTCGCACTTTTGGCTGTCAAATGAACGAACATGATACAGAAGTCATGGCGGGCATCTTTATGGCACTTGGTTATCAGGCGACAGACTCGGTGGATGATGCTAACGTCATTTTACTTAACACTTGTGCGATTCGGGAAGGCGCAGAGAATAAAGTGTTCGGTGAATTGGGGCATTTAAAATCATTGAAATTGGAAAAGCCGGATCTATTGCTTGGGGTATGCGGCTGTATGTCACAAGAGGAGACAGTTGTAAAGCGGATTCTAGAGAAGCACCATTTTGTAGATATGATTTTCGGAACGCATAACATCCACCGCCTGCCGCAAATCCTTAATGAAGCGTATCTTTCCAAGGAAATGGTCATTGAGGTTTGGTCTAAAGAAGGTGATGTAATCGAGAACCTTCCGAAAGTGCGTAAAGGAAAAACCAAGGCATGGGTCAATATCATGTATGGCTGCGATAAATTTTGTACATACTGCATCGTACCGTACACGAGAGGGAAAGAAAGAAGCCGCAGGCCTGGAGATATCATCCAGGAAGTCCGTCATTTAGCGGCACAGGGTTACAAGGAAATAACCTTGCTTGGACAGAATGTGAATGCTTACGGTAAAGATTTTACGGATATCGATTATCGTTTCGGCGATTTGATGGATGAAATCCGCAAAATTGACATTCCGCGCATTCGTTTTACGACAAGCCATCCCCGTGATTTTGATGATCATTTGATTGAAGTACTGGCTAAAGGCGGAAATCTCGTTGACCATATCCATCTTCCAGTTCAATCGGGAAGTACGGAAACACTTAAAATCATGGCCCGTAAGTATACACGCGAACAATATTTAGAGCTAGTTAAAAAAATCAAGGAAGCTATCCCAAGTGCATCGCTAACCACGGACATCATTGTAGGCTATCCGAATGAAACGGAAGAGCACTTTGAAGAAACGATGTCATTATACCGTGAAGTTGGTTTCGATGCAGCATATACTTACATCTACTCACCACGTGAGGGAACACCGGCTGCGAAAATGCAGGATAATGTACCGATGGAAGTGAAAAAGGAACGTCTGCAACGCTTGAATGCCCTTGTAAATGAAACGTGCGCATTGAAAATGAAAGAGTATGATGGACAGATTGTTGAAGTGCTCGTTGAAGGCGAAAGCAAGAAGAATGCGGAAGTATTAGCAGGTTATACAACGAAAAATAAGCTCGTGAACTTCAAAGGACCAAAATCCGCTATTGGCAAAATCGTAAAAGTGAAAATCACCGGAACGAAAACATGGTCATTAAATGGGGATATGGTTGAAGAAGCAACGGCGATTGAGGTGGAGTAATATGACTAAATATACTAAAGATGACATTCTGAACAAAGCAGCCGAGCTTGCTGAAATGATCGCCAGCACGGAAGAAGTCGATTTCTTTAAACGGGCAGAAGCTCACATCAATGAAAATCAAAAAATCCGTGAAATGATCGCCAGCATCAAGAGTTTGCAAAAACAGGCTGTAAACTTCCAACATTACGGCAAAGAGAAAGCATACAGTCAAGTGCAGGCCAAAATTGATGCACTGGAAAAACAATTGGATGAACTTCCGATCGTGCAAGAATTCAAACAATCCCAAGTGGATGTAAATGATCTTTTACAAATGGTCTCTTCACAGGTATCGAATAAGGTGACGGACCTGATTATTGAATCGACCGAAGGCGATGTCCTTCGCGGTGAGACAGGTTCACAGGTACAAGCAGGCGGCGGAAGCTGTTCATGAATAGTAAAAAAGCCCTTCTGGTTTCAGAAGGGCTTTTTTAATATGCGGAAATCCTTATACAGTGCCCATTCGTGACACATATCCCAAAACTTGAGCATAAAATAACCTAGGTTTAAAACATTACAGCAGTTTTCAAACAATTAAAATTCTACGCACACTAGACTTTTACCACGCATAGGATGAATGGAAACTGTATGAGGAGGGTTCGCTAGCATGTCACAATATAGAGAGATAATTACTAAAGCGGTGGTGGCAAAAGGACGTAAATTCACTAAGTCCTCTCACACCATTTGCCCGGCTCATCATCCTTCTAGCATTCTAGGTTGTTGGATCATCAACCATAAATACGATGCAAAGAAAGTCGGCAAAAAGGTAGAAATTCACGGCAGCTACGAAATCAACGTCTGGTATTCTTATAACCAAAATTCAAAGACGGAAGTTGTAACTGAAAAAGTGCAATATACCGACGTTATTTCGCTGAAATACCGTGATCCCGATTGTCTTGATGACCATGAAATCGTTGCAAAAGCTGTCCAACAGCCGAATTGTTTAGAAGCATGCATCTCCCCATGTGGACAAAAAATCATTGTCCATGTGGAAAGGGAATTCTTTGTGGAAGTCGTCGGCGAAACGAAAATTTGTGTCGCTGTAAGTCCAGATGGCCGCTGTGAGGATGACTGGGGCTCTGATTTCGATGATGAGGATTTCGAAGATTTAGATCCGGATTTCCTTGATGAATTCGAAGACGAATAGAATATAGAAATTAATACCGGATGACATTCCCTTCATCCGGTTTTATTTAATTTGAAGCGGGACAAGTCCCTATGGCTTTGCAGATACAGCTAGCTTACAAATTTACCATGCAATTTCGAATACAGGCCATGTTGCATTTTCGTATGTTATAATGAAGGACATAAATGTGTAATAGATTTTAGTTTGGAAAGGTTTTGAAGGAATGGCTGGATATACTCCGATGATACAGCAATATTTAAAAATTAAGGCAGAGTATCAGGATGCCTTTTTATTTTTTCGTTTAGGCGATTTTTATGAAATGTTTTTTGACGATGCACTGAATGCATCACAAGAGCTCGAAATCACATTAACGAGCCGAGAAGGCGGTAGTGAAGAGCGAATTCCGATGTGCGGCATTCCGTATCACTCGGCTGCTAATTATATTGATATATTGATAGAAAAAGGTTTTAAAGTAGCTATTTGTGAACAAACCGAAGATCCGAAGCAAGCCAAAGGTGTGGTACGCAGGGAAGTTGTCCAGCTGATTACCCCGGGAACGAAAATGGATAGTAAGGGTCTTCGTGAAAAGGAAAATAATTATATTGCCACCATCACTTATTTTACGGATGGTCAGTTTGGCTTTGGATACAATGATTTATCGACAGGGGAAAATAAGGTTACATTGATTGAGAGTTTCGAGGAAGTTCTGAATGAATTTGCGATCCTTGGTGCGAGTGAAGTGGTCATTGCCGAGGATTTCAATGAAGAATGGAAAAAAATACTTCAAGAACGGGGCGCAGCCGCTCTATCCCTAGAGAGTAATTTGGTTCAAAGCGAGTCATTCGCTCCATTGCTTCATTTGTTAAAAGACCAGAAACTGGCGACAACGACCTCACGTTTATTGAATTATCTATACCGTACCCAAAAACGCAGCCTGGATCATTTACAGCCAGTGCTTGCATATGAAACATCACAATATATGAAAATTGATTATTATAGCAAACGTAATTTGGAATTAACTGAAACCATTCGTTCCAAAGGTAAAAAAGGCTCATTACTATGGCTGCTTGATGAAACAAAAACAGCCATGGGCGGAAGGATGTTGAAGCAATGGATTGATAGACCGCTCATTAATAAAAAACAGATCGAGCGGAGACAAAGCCTTGTTGAAACCCTGAAAAATCAATACTTCGAACGACAAGACTTACGTGAACGCCTGAAGGAAGTGTACGACTTGGAGCGGCTTGCCGGAAGGGTGGCCTTCGGGAATGTAAACGCTCGGGACTTGATTCAACTGAAACGTTCCTTGCAACAGGTGCCGGTCATTCGTGAAATCGTGAAGTCAATGGCTTCCAATCAGGATATTTCAATCCTGGCCGATAAATTGGATCCTTGTGAAGAAGTGACGGATTTACTTGAAACGGCGCTTGTAGAAAACCCTCCATTGTCCGTGAAGGAAGGGAATATCATTCAGGATGGTTTCCATAAGGAGCTGGATACATACAGGGATGCCAGCAGAAACGGGAAAACTTGGATTGCACAGCTTGAACGCGAAGAGCGGGAACGCACCGGGATCAAATCCTTGAAAATCGGATATAATCGTGTATTTGGCTATTACATTGAAGTCACACGAGCAAATTTGCATCTGCTTGAAGAAGGCCGTTATGAACGGAAGCAGACTTTAACGAATGCCGAACGTTATATCACACCTGAATTGAAAGAAAAGGAAGCTTTGATTTTACAAGCAGAAGAAAAAAGCATCAGTTTGGAGTATGACTTATTCCTCAATCTTCGTGAAGAGGTCAAAAGCTATATCCCTCGCTTACAGGATTTGGCGAAAGGCGTCAGTGAACTGGATGTCCTGCAGTGCTTTGCGACGATTAGTGAAGAACGCCATTATGTGAAGCCTGTCTTTTCCGATGATCGAAGAATCGTACTGAAGGAAGGCAGGCATCCAGTGGTCGAGAAAGTCCTTCAATCACAGGAATATGTCCCCAATGACTGCTTTATGGATGGAGATCGGGAGTTACTCTTGATCACAGGGCCCAATATGTCGGGTAAAAGTACGTATATGCGTCAAATAGCGCTAACATCGATTTTAGCGCAAATTGGATGCTTCGTATCTGCAAGTATAGCTGAATTACCTATTTTTGATAAGGTATTTACCAGGATTGGCGCGGCAGATGATTTGATTTCCGGTCAAAGTACATTCATGGTCGAGATGCTTGAAGCAAGAAATGCCATCATGAATGCGACAGAAAACAGTTTGATATTATTTGATGAAATAGGCCGGGGAACATCAACTTATGATGGGATGGCGCTTGCTCAGGCCATCATTGAATATATTCATGAGGAAATTGGGGCAAAGACACTCTTTTCGACTCATTATCACGAATTGACTGTATTGGCAACGGAACTCCCAAAATTGAAAAATATCCATGTAAGTGCCATTGAGCAAAATGGAAATGTCGTTTTCCTTCATAAAATTAAAGAAGGGCCAGCAGATAAAAGCTATGGAATTCATGTGGCTAAGCTTGCTGATTTACCGGAGCAGTTAATAGATCGGGCAGCTGCTATTTTAGCCCAGCTAGAGAATGAAAATGGACAGGCAAAGGCGAGTCCTGAACAGCCTGCTGCTGATAAAGCACCTATTGCCGAAGCTGCCCCTGTGTCATCCGTCAATGAGGCACAGCTTTCCTTCTTTGGGGAAGAAGCTCCTAAAGGAAGGGTGAATACTTCACCAAAGGAAAAAAAGGTGCTGGATGACATAAAATCACTGGATATCCTTGAAATGACGCCGCTTGAGGCAATGAATACCCTTTATAAATTACAAAAGAAACTTAAATGAGAATTAAAGCGAGGCGATAAAAATGGGAAAAATCATACAGCTTGACGAGGCTTTATCTAATAAAATCGCAGCTGGCGAAGTTGTTGAACGCCCAGCCTCAGTCGTTAAGGAACTTGTGGAAAACGCAATAGATGCAAACAGTACCATTATAGAGATTGAATTGGTGGAGGCTGGACTTGGTTCCATTCGGATCGTGGATAATGGCGATGGGATTTTACCTGATGACATAGAAGCGGCATTTAAACGTCACGCCACTAGTAAAATAAAAGATGAAAATGACCTCTTCCGAATCCGAACACTTGGCTTCCGCGGTGAAGCCATGCCCAGTATTGCTTCAGTTTCCCGTTTTGAAATGAAAAGCAGCACTGGTGAAGGAGTAGGAACGCGCATACTTCTTGAAGGAGGCATGGTTAAGGAACTTGAGGCTTCATCCAGCCGTAAAGGAACGGATATCCTGGTTTCCGACTTGTTTTTTAATACCCCTGCAAGGTTGAAATATATGAAAACCATTCATACCGAGCTAGGAAATATTACGGATGTCGCTAACAGGCTCGCACTTTCACATCCGGATGTTTCTATACGGTTAACACACAATGAGAAGCGTATCCTCCATACGAATGGTAACGGTGATGTCAGGCAGGTGCTGGCGGCAATCTATGGTACGAATATTGCCAAAAAGATGATTCCGGTTCAGGCAAGCTCCTTGGATTTCAAATTATCCGGATATATCGTCATGCCCGAGATCACCCGGGCTTCAAGGAATTACATTTCAACCATGATAAACGGACGCTTCATTAAAAACTATGCGCTCGTGAAAGCAATCCTGGATGGGTATCATACACTTCTTCCAATTGGACGTTTTCCAATCGCTTTGCTGAATATCGAAATGGATCCGATTCTTGTCGATGTCAATGTACATCCATCCAAAATGGAGGTAAGGCTCAGCAAGGAACATGAATTGTACAGTCTTGTATCGGAAACGATTAAATCTTCGTTTAAAAAGATGTCTCTAATACCAAGTGGATATACACCAGCAGCAAAGCCGGAACAGGTGAAAAGTGAGCAAACCACTCTGGAATTGGACCATGTTGTGGAAAGCGGCAAGCGGGTCCTGGAAGAAGCCAAGAAAGAAGCTTCCCTCTTGAAGGATACCTTGATACGGGAAAAGCAGGAACAAAAGAATTACGTGGATCATAATGAAGATTTCAATCTTGAACCAATAAAGGAAATAATCTATAGCACTGAACAGCAGCAAATGGAAGATGTCTATGTACCGGTCTTACAAGATGATGAAAGCAAACCATATTTCGAGTCAGCTGAAAAGTTTACAACCTACACTGTCGAACAAGATGAGGAAATCGAGGCGAATGAACCGGAAAGCCGCATCCCTCCGATGTACCCGATTGGGCAAATGCATGGAACATATATTTTCGCCCAAAACGAAAAGGGCTTGTATATCATAGACCAACATGCTGCCCAGGAACGGATCAAATACGAATACTTTAAAGAAAAAGTCGGTCGAGTTGAAAACGAGCTACAGGATATGCTGGTCCCCATCACCCTTGAATTTTCGACAGATCAATGTATCCGGATAAATGAATATCGGAATGAGTTGGAAAAAGTCGGCGTCTTTTTAGAGGAGTTTGGCTATAATGCCTATATTGTCCGATCGCATCCACAATGGTTCCCTAAAGGAATTGAACAGGAAATCCTTGAGGAAATGATAGAACAATTGCTATCGATGAAAAAGGTCGACATCAAAAAATTGCGCGAAGAAGCAGCCATCATGATGAGCTGTAAAGCCTCCATAAAGGCAAACCGTCATCTGCGCAATGATGAAATCCAAGCACTATTGGATGAACTGAGGCGGACAACAGATCCCTTCACATGCCCTCATGGAAGACCTATCATCATCTCATATTCCATATATGAAATGGAAAAAATGTTCAAACGGATCATGTAATTAAAAGCAATGGAGAACCCTTATGTAATGGGTTCTCCATTGCTTTTTTAGTTAAATGACCACAAAATGACCACATTTATTGGTCCATGGACTTTTATCCTGGAGCTTTTGAAAAGTTTTCAGCTGAAGAGTCCTGTATATTTTGTGTAACATGACTTTATGTATCTAAGGTTATAGAAACTTTTGAATGTCCTAATCTTTCTGATACCACTTTCGCATTTTCTCCGATCTCCAACATTATAGTTGCAATTTTATAGAACTGTGGATTGAAAACTTTGATATGGGTAGGTACCTTTATAGAGTAGAAAATCTCTGAGCCATCGTAAAATTGAAGTGAATCATCTGTTGTTTAGATGGGGGTCCATTTGAGATTTCTTATATTATAAGAAGAAACTCGGTAGAATATATAGAGATAACTGATAATTGTATCCAAGCGTATCATGAATGGCCATAAATCACATTAGGTGACTACCATAATATAAGATGTGGCGAAGTGAAAAAAACGGATCATGTAATTATAAGCAATGGAGAACCCTTATGTAATGGAGTTCTCCATTGCTTTTTTCGATTCCGGTTTATTAGTTGTATAGGCCTTCGAACAGGGGGAATCATGTTCCCAACATCTATCTTCAATAATAATAATACGGGGGATTGGGCTGATATAGATAGTTGTAAGCCGGAGCAGTATACATTTGGTTATCATAGTGATTAATATATTGAGGATATTGCTGCATGTCATCTTCGGCCGCTCGATGGCAGTTGGCTGGCGGACCGATGAATGTTGATGGCTGAACTGGTGCAATTGCTTTTTTCCATTGGTTTTCATCCATGCAATAAGTATGGGCCATAATATTTGCAGGCGTCAATTTCAAGATATCTGAACCGAGGATCACCTCAGGTGTTGGTGCATTAAAAATGGCGAGCAGATGAGTATTATCCGCATTAGCCACTTCATAATGCCACCAACCTTGTGGGACGTTGGCTACTTGACCGGGTTTAATGGGATAATTTTGAATTTGCTTTGTGAATGGATTCAGTAATGAAACGGTTGCCGCTCCAGAAATGCAATACACTAGCTCGGCTGCATTTTGGTGATAATGCGGTTCTACGACATTGTCTGTGCTGAGGTAAATATCTAATAATGAAACATTTTCGAGGGTGTTCAATTGTTTGACACCTAATACATTAATATAGTTTTGATTGTCTTTTTTCATGAAATTGCTTTTATTGATATCGAAAAAGAATTGTGTGGATGGTGAAGTATAGTCCATATAGGAGACCATGAATTTATCATTCCTTTTTTAAGACTTGATTTTTCAAGATATGTTATATTTTATTTTAATGTGCAATAACCCAGTGCGTTATTTCCTATGGAACTGGTAAGGGGTGCTGATGATGCTGTGATTAAAAATGAATGATAGGCCGTGACTTCGTGTAACGAATTATTTGTAGTTATTATATCAATATTATTTTATATTTTTTAAAACTGAAACTACTAAACTGAATTTTTAATATTATCAAACTTTTGATGAACATAATTTTCCCATTGCGTGACTTTAAATTACAGTGATATAATGTTCTCTGTGATTTTAAAGTTTAACATAGGAAGTGGCTAAATTGTCGAACAATTCAAAAGAGAGTAAATTCGTCCCGTACGTCTCTGCATCTAAATCTCTACCGGAATTGACTGCAACTGCAATCATTCTAGGGATCATTCTTGCAATCGTATTCGGGGCGGCAAATGCATACTTAGGCCTACTAATTGGTTTAACTGTCTCTGCTTCAATACCCGCGGCGGTAATTTCAATGGCCATATTAAGAGGGGTTTTTCGCAGGGATTCAATATTAGAAAACAATATTGTGCAAACGATGACCACGGCAGGTGAGGCTATTGGTGCCGGTGCTGTATTTACCATTCCGGCATTATTCATGTGGGACATGGACGTGAGTCAAGCATTCATCATTTTCGTAGTATTAACTGGGGGATTTTTAGGGGTCTTCATGATGGTTCCCCTTCGCCAGCTTTTGATTGTAAGGGAGCATGAAACATTACCTTATCCAGAAGGTACGGCATGTGCCGAGGTCCTGAAGTCAGGAGAAAAGGGTGGTACAAGCGCCAAGCTAATCGGAGCCGGTTTGGTAATTGGCGGTGTTGTTAAAGGGCTTGGTGATGGATTTAAGCTTTTCAAGACAGAGGTTGAAACAGGGATCACGAATTTTAAAAATGCAGTGGTTGGTCTTGATGCCTTTCCTTCCCTTTTGGGTGTAGGGTACATTATTGGACCGCGTGTTGCAGGACAAATGCTAGGTGGGGGTTTATTAGCCTGGGTCGTTTTAATACCGGCCATCAGCTTTTTTGGCGGAAACAATGGGACAGCCATTTTCCCTTCTGATGTACCGATCGGTGAATTGGATGCATGGGGAATTTGGGATAATTATATTCGCTATATTGGCGCTGGTGCCGTTGCAACGGGCGGATTGATCACTTTGATCAAAACATTACCTATACTTTTCAGTTCAGTTATTGATACTCTTAAAGGCGTAAAAGCCAATAAAGGACAACTAAAATCGGGTTCTATCCGTACAGAACAAGACATACCGGCTAAATACGTTTGGTTGGGTACGATCATCGTAATTTTAATCATTGCTTTCACACCTATAACAGATGTAGGAATCATCGGTGCGATTGCAATCGCGATTTTTGGATTTTTATTCGTGACAGTGGCTTCAAGGGTTGTTGGAATCGTCGGAAGTTCTTCTTCCCCTGTTTCTGGAATGACGATCGCTACTCTATTGATTGTAGCGATTGTCTATAAGGCAACTGGTTTTACTGGTACGACTGGAATGGTAGCCGCTTTAACCGTCGCTGCGATCATTTGTACAGCGCTTGCGGTTTCAGGTGATGTTTCTCAAGATCTAAAAACAGGATATATCGTCGGCGGAACACCATGGAAACAACAAGTTGCCATGATGATCGGTGTTGTTGCGTCGGCTTCTGTCATTGGTTTTATCCTGGTTCTTATGGATAACGCATATACGATGGGGTCTGCAGAACTGCCTGCACCTAAAGCGGCACTTATGAAAATACTTGCCGAAGGTGTTCTAGGGGGAGATTTACCTTGGACTCTAATCTTTATCGGTGCGGCTATTTCCATTACATTAGAGTTTTTCGGTCTGAATTCACTTGTTGTTGCAGTGGGCATTTACTTGCCGGTTCATACCAGTGCCCCAATCATGATCGGTGGATTTATTCGATTCTTCGTTGAGTTCTTCTCGAAAACAAAAGAAGCGCTTAAAGCACGGGTTGACAGAGGTGTATTATTTGCCTCTGGTTTAATAGCGGGTGAATCATTGATTGGTGTTCTTATTGCCATATTGATCGCAGCAGGTGTCCAAGTTCCGGCTGCGGCTAAATTAGCCAGCAATTTGCTACCATTCTTATTATTCCTTGCTCTAGCTGGATTGCTTTGGTTCGTATCCAGCAAAGGGAAAAAAGAAGATGCTTCGTAAACGCCAATCAAAAAAGAGGAACCTGTTAACCATGGTTCCCCTTTTGGAAAGACGCGTCACTATGGTGCAAGAATCTTCGGAAGCATCTTTTTTGGTCATTCAAAGGACCAATTTTGTGGAACGAATGACCATTCGTTTCTTAAAACAGCCATCAGTCCGTAAAATCAAGCTTGATAAGTTTGGAGCATATGCCATTAAACAGATGGAGTTTCAAAGGAATGTAAATCAGATCTCTGAAGCGATGAGTGAACATTTTGGCGAGGAAGCAGAACCAGCCTTACCGAGGTTGATGAAATTCCTGGAAATTCTAGAGGTTCATGATTGGATCATATGGGATGATGAAGAAGAAAAATGAAAAAAAGCTGAAGCGCTTCTGGATGCTTCAGCTTTTTACTGTTTTGGTACAAAATTTACCACATCTGCATTTTATGAAATTAGACTATAGGTATAATTATTTGTAATAACTTTATACGTGTTGTATTCTTGGACTGTTAGTCATGATTAATAAAGCAAACTATTCACATTTTGAAGAGCAGGTGGGTTATCATGGGAAGAGTACAAGGTAAAGTAGCATTAGTGACAGGTGGAGCTTCAGGTATTATTGGGTTATCCATATCGACACTAATGGCTAAAGAAGGCGCAAAAGTCGTGATTGCTGATTTTAATGAAGCAGGAGCAAAAGAAGCGGCCGAAAACATTAAAAAACAAGGTGGGGAAGCAGCTGGAGTATTTTTGGATGCTGGACAAGCAGACTCCATCCAGGCAGCAGTCGACTTTACCATTGAACAATATGGAACGGTTACGGTACTCGTTAATAATGTGGGTTTAACTAACCTGCATAAAGATCTGGATGTCGTGAACTTAGATTTGGAAGAATGGGATCGACTTATGGATGTGAATTTAAAAAGTGTGCTATTGGGAAGCAGGTTTGCGATTCCTCACATGATTAAAGCGGGAGCTGGTTCGATTATCAATACGGCCTCCATGGCTGGATTTACAGGTGACTCCGTACGATCCGCATATGGTGCGTCCAAAGCGGGGGTAGTGAATTTGACTCGTTATATCGCTGCACAGTATGGTAAAGATCATATTCGTTGTAATGGAGTGGCACCAGGTCTCATTTTAACTCCTGCAGCGAAAAATAATATGCCTCAGGCCGTACTCGATATTTTTGGCAAATTCAATGCATTGCCATATCATGGTGAAGCGGAGGATATCGGTTATACCGTACTATTCCTTGCATCTGACGAGTCCAAATTCATTACAGGTCAGACGATCCAAGTGGAAGGCGGTCATTATATAGCCAATCCAAGCATCTCTGATTTTAATGATTATGTAACGAAAGCAAATTCCAATTAATTGTCTGGACATTCATATAACAAATCCTTACCCTGGATAAGATCAACCCTTTCCGGGGTTTTTAGTTAGGAAGCGCTTTATTAAAAAACATGAAGCAGGTGCATATAATAATGGAAGTAAAAAATTATGATGAAATGCTGAACATCAGGACGGAAGGTGAACAAAAAAATTTCAATGATTCTTTGCATTATCATCGATATGAACCTACGCCATACAGCGCATTAGAACATTTATTCAAAGAATATCGACTGAAAAGAAATGATCGCATTGTGGATTTTGGATGCGGTAAAGGACGCTTGAATTTTTTGATCCACCACTTCTATCAATCATCTGTGGTTGGCGTGGAAATGAATGAAAATTTCTATAAAGAAGCGATCGAGAATCTGAATGGCTACATGAAAAAAAGGAAAAACGACAATAACAATATAGAATTCCACTGTTGCTTGGCAGAAGAATATGATATTGATACGCAAGACAATCATTTTTATTTCTTTAATCCGTTCTCGGTACAGATTTTCATGAAAATCATCCATAACATTTTACTTTCCTTTGAAAAAGAACCGCGAAAAATCGAACTGATATTATATTATGCTTCACAGGATTATATTTTTTTCCTCGAAAATCAAACCGCTTTCGAGCTGAAAAACGAAGTGATGTTACCTGGCTTGACTGAATCTAATCCTTTTGAGAAATTCGTCATATACCAATTGTCATATTGAATGGATATTGGTTTTTCGGTGATAAAAACACCCAAGCAATCTCTCATGGATGCTTGGGTGCAAAGAGTGAAGCCAATAAAGGCGCTTAATTTAAAGCGGATTGTAAAATCCTTATTACTTTTTTTCTTTTTGCATGCTCCTATTTCATTTTTTATCACTTTAATTTTATGCCCTTCCATTTCTAAGGATGAATCACTTTGTCTATGAAGAGCGAGGTTCTAGTTTATAGTTTGTAAGCCATAGTGAACATAAAAAAATTAATTCAAATGCATTGGTAACAGCCGAACTTCCTATGGGAATAGGAATGGCACTTCCAACTATCATGACTATAGCCCCTAAAAGCATCCAAATCCAACGTGTTCTTATAAATATGTAGATGCTAATCACCAATAATATAAAGGTTACAATAAGTACCATTAAAGGTGGGCCCGAAGATTCCTCACTAACATATCTTAAAACTCCATACTCGTAGATTGGTACAAATGTCTTATGCATATTTTCAATAAATTCATAGATGATAAGCCCAGCTGTAAGGAAAAGGAAAAAGTAGGGTGCTATCGTTTTTTTTGTAAAAGGAATATGTATCCTTTTTGCCATTCCCCATCCAAACAAGATCAATGTGGGAGTGATAAATCCATGACTCCAAAAACGTAATGCATTTAATGACTTTAACAAAGGGCCATCACCAATGAACTTTCCCGAGGCAATAATTAAGTTATCCACGATAAGCCCAAAAGTAACTAGAAGAAGAAAGCTTGAATACGAAAAGAGTTTGCGGTCCTGTCGAAGTAACACCATTCCCATGATAAAAAGAATCATATAAACGATTTAATAACAAAAATATAAAATAGTATCCAACTACATCACCCCCTATATTGTTTTTTCCGTACTATAATAGAACAAAACATAAAAGTGCCCTTTTAATTATAATTTTAGTTTATTGTGAAATTCATATTCCGGAAAGATTGTAAATACCTATTCGGAGAATATAATAGGTAGGCTTTCTATGCCCTTTTTATAAGTTTCAAGGGTCTACATAAGAAACTTTATATTTAAACAAGGATGGAAGCATTGCCATAAATACCGATATTACTGTTAAGCACCATTGAAATACATGGTAACCAGCTTCTTTCGCGCCTTGATTCTTTTTTAGATTAAGTAGAGATGACTTATCCGTCTACATGAGGAAAATGACATAAGATATTCAAAAGAGAAGGAAGTTAGACGTAATGTTCGTTTTATATAGCCCCTAAGGAAATGAAGAGCAATACGAGTATCTATGTGCGTTAGTAAAAGTACTTAGAAATAAATTTTAGGGATAGTGAGGTATAAAATGAAAAAAGTCATTAAATATATTCTTGTTAGTATATTTGCATTAATGATTATCGCTTTCGGCGGCTTTTATATATGGTCAGAACAAACATACAAACCATCAGATGAATTGTATGCGTTAGTTGGAAAGGGGGATATAAAAAAGGAAAATGGGTTTGTCACATTCGAACCAACAAAAAACAAGAAAGTGGGCATTGTCCTGTATCCAGGTGCTAAGGTTGAGCCCGAAGCATACGGTTATTATGCAAAAGAATTAGCGAAAGAGGGATATACAGTCGTTATCCCGGATGTAAGGTTCAATTTCGCTTTGTTTGATAAAAATAAAGCGACGGAAGCTAAAGATGCATATCCAGCAGTGGAGAAATGGTACGTTGCTGGACACTCGTTAGGAGGAGTGGCCGCCACCGCATATGCTTATGAAAATCCAAAAGAGGTGGAAGGGATTATCCTCCTCGGTTCATATCCCAGTGACTCGAATGACTTTTCAAAAATGAAAGTTCCTATGCTATCGTTATATGCAGAATATGATGGGCTATCTACAGTAGAGAAGATTATGAAGACAAAGCACTTACTATCTAAAGAGGCAAACATGCATAAGATAGCGGGGGGAAACCACGGTCAATTTGGTGTATACGGAAAGCAAAAGGGAGATCATGAAGCGACTATCTCAGCTAAGAAACAACAAGAAGAGATGATAGCTGTCACAAAAAAATGGCTTGATCAGAATGGGGAGTAAGTAAAATTCAGCTTGAGCCATGAGAAAAAGGACCTTTATTCTAAGATGATGTAGAGATGCCCTCAATGAATTAATTGGGGGCATTTTCATATCGAATTATATTTGGACTTGTAAACAATGATGCAAAGGGATCCGGTATGCGGAAAAAGGGGGGGATGTAGACTAAACGACAAGCACCACACCTCCCCGGTCCGGATTATTGCTTTCGCGTTATTTGTTTAATATTATGCTATATTTGTAAATTCACTCATTTAATGAGTGTATTTGTAAGTATGTAAATAATTATCCGGACACACAACGAAAAGAGAGGCAATCGTTATGATTGCCTCTCTCAAGAAGAAAAACGAGTTTGCATGAAGTTTGTTTCAGTTGATTTCAGAAATCCGTTCCCTTTTTCTGCAAAGCCTCATCAATGCAAGCGGCTGTGGGGTCTCGGCTAGCCAGTTATTCGGAGGAGTGGCGCAAATTTCTTCAATCCAATGACGTTTCACCCATTAAAAAAGTAAAAAACATGAAGGGTAACAAAGTCTTCCGAGCCTACTTTTATCAAAAAAAGGGTTTTTATCTAAACTTTAAAACTAAGTTGATTGGAGTCGGTGTTCGAGCCTCCTACGGAAGTCGAGTGCCTGGAGTGGAATTCAACGTTCCAATCTTACAAAACCCTAAAAAAATCGAGTATGTCTACAGTCCGGGCTGCCTTAATTAATAAGGCAGCCGTCTTATTTTATATAATAATATTCAATAGTTCCGCTCGATGACAAAGTGCGCGCGATCGCCTCTAAAGAGAGTTTTAGAGAATTCAATGACCGATCCGTCAGTCTCATATGTGTAAGTTTCCAATGAAAAACAAGGTGAGCCGTTCGGTACGTCCAATTTGTCAGAAATGGAATCGTCGGCAAGTGAAAACTCCAAGTGTTCGACCGTTTTTTTTACTTTTAAATTGAATTGTGTCTCAAGTACTTTAAAGAGTGATTTTTCGCAGGCTTCGATATTAAGCCCGGGTGTTTTATACCAAGGGAGAAAGGCAATTTCATATTGAAGGGGGATATCGTTTACGTAACGTATCCGTTCCAGTTTATTTACGGGGTCTCCAATATTTTGTTTAAAAAGCTTGGCAAGGGTAGCGTTTGCTTCGATCACCTTTAAGCTAATGACCTTTGTAGAAGGGTTTTTTCCTTGCATCGTGACTTGCTCAGAGAACTTTTCAACCGTGCTTGAAAGAAATTGCTTCACTTTATTTTCCGAAACGAAAGTCCCTTTGCCCTGAACACGGTAAATGTAGCCTTCGACGTTCAATTGCTGTAAGGCCGTGCGAACAGTTGTCCTGCTTACTCCGTATATTTTACAAAATTCAGCCTCGGTCGGTAATTTTGTATTTGTTTGATATTCGCCATTTTTTATGAGATCGATAATCGATTCCTTGACTATGGAATGCAATGCCGCTTCTTTATTCATGGTTTCCACAGTGATTCCTCCTATGTTCATTCCCAATATATACATATAGATTATCTCGGATAAGTACAATAATCAACTTAAATTCACAAATTTTTAGTAACAAATTTAAATTTGTGTTGATATTTTTCCAATTTGTAACTACAATGTATGTATGGAGGCAATAATACCCATTCCATTCAAAGGAAGTGATAAAAAAGTAACATCGGTTATTTATAAGAAAGCGGTTTCAACTCACTTGAAAATACTGAATAATCAATCATTAAAAAGGGGGGTAATTTCAATGAATATCTTATTATGTTGTTCTGCAGGGATGTCTACTAGTTTATTAGTTACCAAGATGGAGGAAAGTGCTAAAAAACAAGGGGTAGAGTGTCATATATGGGCAGTTGGTTCTACAGAAGTTAACAATGAAATAGATAAGGCCGATGTGATTTTATTAGGTCCGCAGGTTAGATATCTTCTTTCCAAGCTACAGGAAGCGGGGAAAGAAAAGGGAATTCCTGTCGCAACCATCAATCCGATGTTCTATGGACTATGTAATGGTGAAGAAGTGCTAAAACAAGCCACTACTTTAATAAAAGGAGAATAAGGATATGATGACTTTTATTGATAAGTATATTATGCCTGGGGCGGTAAAGGTAGGAAATAACCGGCATTTGCTTGCGATTCGTGACGCATTGATTGGAATGATAGCGATTACAATGATCGGGTCATTCGCCGTCCTGTTTAATAATCTAGGGCAAGTCATCAAGCCTTACGGAAGAATGATGGAGGCCATCTTCGGTCCTGCATGGAATACGCTCGGCGGTGATATTTGGTTTGGAACATTTGCATTCATGACGGTATTCGCTGTATTCGGCATTTCTTATAAATTGGCACGATCATACGGTGACGATGGTTTTGAAGCGATGCTGGTATCCGCAGCCTGTTTCTTCTTACTATTGCCTCAAATCGGAAATGTCACTTTAACTATCGATGATAAGGATGTTACTGGCGGGGCATGGGGTTTTGTAAGCGTAAACTATTTTAATGCTACAGCCCTCTTTACAGGAATTGTCGTTGCCTTGATAGCCACTGAAATCTTTGTGAGACTTTCCCGAGTGAAGTATTTAGTCATCAAGCTTCCTGATGGAGTTCCTCCTGCGGTAGCCCGTTCATTTGCAAAGTTAGTGCCGGGGATGGCAACGATCTTTATCGCTGGCGTATTCGGACTGCTGTTCCGTAAAGCTACGGATGGGCAGGTATTGAATGACTGGTTGAGTAAAGTGATCGTATCTCCATTACAAAGTGCAGTAGATTCATTGCCATTCGCTATTTTACTAGTATTTCTTGTTCATTTATTATGGATGATCGGTTTGCATGGACCCAATATCCTTGGCGGGATAACGACACCGCTTTTTGAAAGTTCAGGAGTGAAAAATATCGATTTATATGCAAAAGGCGTCAAAGACATGGACCAATACGGGGTATTGGCGGGTTCTTTCCTGGATGCATTTGTTTATTTAGGCGGATCTGGTGCAACACTGGGCCTCATCATTGCAATGATCATTGCCGGCCGGAAACGGTATAAACAGATGATTGCACTCGGAGGGGCGCCAGGAGTGTTCCAGATAAACGAACCCATTCTTTTCGGATTGCCTATCGTTCTGAATCCAATGTGGTTCATCCCATTTGTTCTCGGCCCAGTAATTACAACGGTGATCTCTTATATCGCGGTAAGCAGCGGAATGGTTTTCCCGATCGTCGCTAAGATTCCATGGGTTACCCCGCCGATTGTGGGTGGATTCCTGGCCACAGGCGGACATGTATCTGGAGCGGTCCTGGCTGCAATCAATCTAGTCATTTCAACAGCTATTTATTTACCATTCGTTTATGCTCAAGTGAAGATAGACACCAAAAATGAAACAAAGCTTACAAAAGATTCAGAAACGCTAAGCCTTTAAGAAAGTAGTGATGAAAAATGGAAAAAGAAGAATTATACCAGCTATCCTTTCAATTGATTTTATATAGCGGGAATGCGAGAAGCTTTGCAATGGAAGCGTTGCAGGAGGCAAAGATGAAGGATTTTGATTCTGCCCGTTTGAAAATCGCCGAGGCGGAAACGGAATTACTGCAAGCCCATAAATATCAAACCCAATTAATCCATGCTGAGGCAGGCGGGGACTCTTTTGATCTTCCCATTATCCTGGTGCATGCACAAGATCATTTAATGACAGCGATGACTGTAAAAGATCTTGCAATTGAGATGATCGATCTACGCGAAGAATTCTTACATGCAGATGCTGTGAAGGAGAGGGCTGCCGAATGAGCAAGGGGTTGAAGATCGTCACGATTGGCGGAGGTTCGAGCTATACGCCTGAATTGATCGAAGGTTTCATCAAATATCATGAAGAACTTCCTGTGAGTGAGATTTGGCTCGTGGACATCGAAGCGGGAAAGGAAAAGCTTGAAATTGTCGGGAATTTGGCAAGAAGGATGATTGAAAAGGCTGGAGTGAATATTGAAGTCCATCTCACGCTGGATAGAAAGAAAGCGCTTAAAGGCGCTGATTATGTAACAACCCAGCTGCGGGTTGGGCAACTAGCAGCCAGGGCTCTTGATGAGAAGATTCCATTGAAACACGGAGTGATCGGACAGGAGACGAATGGACCAGGCGGGCTTTTCAAGGCCTTTAGAACGATTCCCGTCATTCTGGATATTGCTCATGAGATGGAGGAATTATGTCCGGAAGCATGGCTGATTAACTTCACGAATCCTGCAGGAATGGTAACGGAAGCAGTTCTGCGTCACAGTAATATTTCCAAAATCATCGGACTCTGCAATGTGCCGATTGGGATGGAACGAGGTGTTGCGGATTTGATGGATGTAGAGCCATCAAGGGTCCGTATCGACTTTGCTGGGTTGAACCATATGGTTTACGGCTTGGATGTATTCGTTGATGGCGAGAGTGTCAAAGATCAAATCATCCAGTTGATTACGGATCCAGCTAAAGCTGTCACGATGAAGAATATCCATGCAATGGGCTGGGAGCCGGAATTCCTTAGAGCGTTGAACCTGTTTCCGTGTCCATACCACAACTACTATTATAAAACGGGTGATGTGCTGGCCCAAGAATTGAAGGATGCGGAAAAAGGGGAAACACGTGCAGAGGTCGTTCAAAGACTTGAAGCAGGCTTATTCGAGCTATACAAAGACCAAGATCTGGCTATCAAGCCACCGCAGCTTGAAGAGCGTGGAGGTGCCTACTACAGTGATGCGGCTGTGCGGTTGATTTGCTCGATGCATACGGATAAGCGAGATATTCAAGCGGTGAATACGGTCAACCATGGTGCGATTGAAGGCATCCCGTACGGATCGGCGATTGAAACCAGTTGCGTGATAACTAAGGATGGTCCTAAACCAATCAATGTAGGAGAGCTTCCTGTCGCTGTCCGCGGATTAATTCAGCAAATCAAATCCTTTGAAAGGGTAGCCATCGAAGCTGCAATTTCGGGGGACTATGATACTGCGTTGCTTGCCATGACGATCAATCCACTCGTTCCTAGCGACCGGGTTGCAAAACTTATCTTGGATGAAATGCTGGAGGCACATAAAGATTATTTGCCGCAGTTTTTTGAAAAAAAGGAGTTGCAGGATAATTTATCATGATAGAAGTGCTTGTAAATGCAGATGATTTCGGGTTAACTAAAGCGGTGAATTATGGGATTTTGGATAGCCACAAATATGGAATTGTCAATTCGGCAACGATCATGATGAATGCGAAAGCAACGGAGCATGCGATTGAAATCGCCAAGAAAACAGCCTCGTTGAAGGTAGGTATTCACTTAGTCCTGACATGGGGGAAACCTTTGTTGAGTGATGTTCCGAGTTTGGTTGACGAATCTGGTTTCTTTAAGAAGCAAGGTACGGTATATGGGGATCCTGCCGGCATTTCCTTGAGCGAATTGGAGAGGGAGTGGTCAGCACAAATCGAAAGATTCCTGGAATTTGGCCTATTCCCGACTCATTTCGACAGCCATCATCATGTACACGGGATCAAAGCATTTCTACCGGTTATTAAAAAGCTGTCAGATAAATATGGATTGCCAGTGCGTAATGCCGGAAGGCACCTTGCAGGGATTCAAACCGTTACAGATGTATTCCTGGATGATTTTTATGGAGAAATGGTGGTTGAAGATTACTTTCAAAACTTGAAAGGGAGGATAATGGATGGGGAGAGTGTGGAGATAATGACCCATCCTGCTTATATGGATGAAGAATTGTTGGAAGTCTCCTCTTATAATGATATACGCTTGAAAGAAACCAGGATTTTGACAAAGGCTAAATTACCTGAGGGATTTTCACTTAGATTCAGCATCAACCAAGTAAAGATTTGATTTCAAAAGAGGACCATTCATCAAAAGATGAATGGTCCTCTTTTATTGTGATTTATCTTAGAATTAATAAGCCAGGCTGAATAGGGCTTTGATGTGTGATAGGTAGCGAACATTACTTGCTTCTTTCATCAATGTAGCCGGCAGGCCTTTAAGGGACGTGTTATTGGCCCCAACGGTTGCCACTGCATCCTTACGGCCAAGGCTCGCAAGTGTACCTGAGTTTACAGGTGAGAATACTTCAAGTTTCTTGCCTTCAAAGGCTGCATATAGGTTGTATCCAACAAGCTCACCCATTTGCCAAGCATTTTGTGCAGTAGGAGCATATGGACGGCCGCCTTCTGGAGGGAACGCAACGGCACTGTCGCCGACAACGAATACGTCTTTATGGGATTTGGATTGCAAATACTCATTGACGGTTGCTTTGCCGCGATCCACTTCAAGGCCTGATTCGCCTACGATAGGAAGAGCCGCAACTCCGCCTGTCCAAACAAGCGTATTGGCCGTTATCGTTTGTCCATCTTTCAATTCGATTTGATTTCCTTTAACACCCGTTACAGGCAGACCTGTCAAGAATTCAACGCCGCGTGCTTCCAAGCTTGTCATGGCACGTTCGATTAAGTGATCAGGCAGGACCGGAAGGATTTTTGGACCAGCTTCCACAAGCTTGATTTTCAAGTCCTTGAAGTCCACTCCGAACTTTTTGGCGATTTTAGGGAAATGGTCCACGATTTCACCGATTAACTCAACGCCCGTCAATCCGCCGCCGCCGATCACGATGGTTGCGTCCGCTTCATTATTCGTTTGAGAATATTCGCGGATGCGATCTTCGATATGTTTGTAAATCTTGTTAGCATCATTTACGGATTTCAAGACCATGCTGTTTTCCTCAAGTCCCGGAATGCCGAAGAATCCTGTTTGACTTCCCAAAGCAACAACCAGGGCATCATAAGATAATGTGGAACCATTGGCAAGTTTCACTTCTTTATTATCAACCGAGAATGACTCCACTTTGGAAATGACAAGGTCGATATCTTTTCCTTTGAAAAGCTTTTCCAACGGAATGGAAACGGCTTGTTCAGAAATGGATCCGCCTGCAAGACGGTGCAATTCGGTGATGATTTGGTGCGTCGGAAATTGGTTCACCACTGTAACCTGCACTTCATCCTTTTTGTAATATTCACGTACGGATAAGGCAGATAGTAATCCTGCGTAACCTGCACCTAAGATGACGATTTGTTTTGACATAGTTAATCCCCCGTCCTTACTGATTGAAAGTTATCAAATTATTTTTGGTTTTTACGTTCTGAAGAGACTTCAAGGAAAGCTTGGGCGAAACGGAAAAGCTTTTGTGCTTGCGGATCTTTCATCATTTTTAACAGACCAAAAAGACCGATCACATCATTATTCGCTTCTGCACGATCCTTAGCTTCGATGGCATTTGCCGCAAGCCCTTTCACTGAATGGACCACAGGTGTCGCGATCTCCGAAATGGCGCTGACCGTATCATTTTTCAACACATCATCAGTTGCAACCGATTGAGCGAAATCATAAGACTTTGTTAAAATATTCACTAACTCAGTCAGTTTTGGTAACTGCTCGACTAAAGTGTTCAATGATTCCTGAACCTCAGGCTTTAAAAGCTGATCTAAGATATCCAATTGCTCTTGGTTTGCAGAAATATTAAGTGTTTCATGTTCAGGTTTTGAGATTACATCTACCATATCTAATTCCCCTTTAAACTTAATTATTTTGATTTATGTTTTTTCCGCCGATACTACTAATCATACGACTCTAATCTCTTAATTTCAAATATTTCTTTTGTGATACGAATATAATTTTATCGTAATAATTAAGAGTTATTTGGTGGTTTTTTTGAATAATCTTAATATTCCAAAAGAATATTAAGATTATTCTGGTTATAATACCTTAAATAAAGAGGGGTATTAGAGACATTCTACCTTGTCATTCCTATAATAATAGATCTATAGCAGAAACCTTTTTATTTTGCTTGTATGTTTGTTTTGCTATAATGTCCATAATCTTTGACGGAATGGGCCTCGAGAATATTTTATCTGATTTAGGGTATATACTATTATCGGAATTGGAGTTGATGCCCTTGGTAGAACGCAGGATGTTAAAGGTACGTGGTGGGATTATCGAAATATCCTCTAGGTATAATGAAAAATATAGTAAATGGAATTGTACAGCTAAAGTTCCTAATAGTTCCATCATTGCTTATTGTCGTGACAAGAATAAGCTTCGTGCTGAGACAGTTTCTATGAGCAGGTTATTAATTACGTATGAAGACTATAAAATTGTTTGATAAATAGAGAAAAGGCGCCCAATCTTGAAGATGAAGTGGGCGCCTTTTTATAGAATAATATTTTTATCTGCGAAATCGGGAATATATCTTCGAAAATGGAGATATATCATCGAAAACTTCTGATTTATCTGCGAAAGTATACGATTTATCGATTTTTCGACAAAACTTCGATTAAAAAAACTATTTTCTTAGTGAAAAGCAACGAAATTGTCAAAAAATATATCAGAAAATACTGAAAAGGATAGTAAAATTATGTTAATATATTTAAAAAAAGTATTATTTTCTAAAGCAATAATGAATAATTTATATTTAAAGGATCTCCATTAAGAAAAGGTATTTATAAACAGCAATTAGTTCAATTGATTTTACTACAATAAAATGAAATGGAGTCGATACAATGGTGAGTATTACTGGATATGGGAAAGCGAGAGAAGAAGCAGTGAATAATTTTCAGGAATTTGTGGGTTTTGAAATTCCTGAAGATTATAAACAATTTCTCCTTAAGCATAATGGCGGCACAACTACGGTTCAAAACTGTAAGTTTTATGTAGATGGATTAGACACACTTGTATGCTTACAAGCACTTTATGGATTAGAGCTTATAGATAAAGAACTGGATTTACAGAAATGGCATGAAGAAAACAGAGAAGACTTACATAAGAATTGCATTATAATAGGTAATGATACATGTGCAGGTAAAATTTTGCTGATAAATAATGAAGAAGAAAAGGGAGTTTACTTCTGGGATCAGGGTTGGTATTCGGATCCATCAAGCCAGGATGAAAACATTTATAAAGTTGCATCGAGTTTTAAATCCTTCATTGAGGGATTGAAAGTCCCGGAGGAAATCTAATTTTATTGTAATCCCCTTGATTGGCTCATGCCATTCAAGGGTTTTTATTGTCATGTTAATGAGGAGATAAAAATGTATAAAATATTATTGGTTGAAGACGATCTCAAAATAGCAGGAATCTTAATCAATTATTTAAAAAGGTACGGGTATGAGGTTTTTGAAGTGAAGCAACTGGACCAAGTTTTTGCGGAGTTCCAAGATATAAAGCCAGATTTGGTTTTATTGGATATTAATCTGCCCTATTATGATGGGTTCCATTGGTGTCGGCTAATAAGGACGGTTTCGAAGGTTCCTGTCATATTCATCTCTGCAAGGACAGATGAAATGAACCAAGTCATGGCCATTGAATACGGGGGAGATGACTATTTAACAAAACCGTTTCATTTGGAAGTGGTATTGGCGAAAATAAAGAGTGTCCTACGTAGGGTGTATGGTGAATATGCGGATATATCTTCATTCCACCAACAAGTAAAGGAAATGGAGGGATTAACGCTTTATACGGAAAAAGCGATGATCGAATATCAAGACAATCAGGTAACGTTAACTCAAAATGAGTTGAAATTATTGAGTTGTTTACTACGACAGTATGACACCATCGTCTCTCGTGAAGAGTTACTTGAAGCATTATGGAATGATGATTCATTTGTTGATGACAATACATTGACCGTCAATGTCACAAGGGTACGGAGAAAACTTGAGGATATTGGCATCAAGCATGCCATAACAACTAGCAGGGGAAAAGGATATCGACTAAAAATAGTGCAAGGTGAAGAAAAGTGAAGCTGAAATCCTTTATTAAAGACCGTCTTTATTTTATATTTTATACCGTTCTACTGGTAAGCCTGCTTATCATTGCTTGTGCATTAGCCGTTCTGGAAGCGGGGAATCACATATCGATTTCAAATATCATCTATTTAATTATTCTCGCGTTTTTTATGATGCTTATATTTTTAGCCGCCGATTACATAAGGCAATACCGTTTCCTTAATCAATTAGCAAGGATGAAGCAAGAACCGAGCTTGTCTTTTGAATATGTCGAAGCCTTTAGGGAACCTTTGACAAATGAACAAAAGTTGTGGATGGAACTTTTTCATCAAATGAACAAGGTAACTATTGGGCAGTTACAAGAACAAATCAAACAGCAGGAGCAATATGAGCTGTTGATTCATCAATGGGTTCATCAAATGAAGACACCTGTTTCAGTCATTTCCTTACTGATTCAAGAAGGCAAAAGGACATTTTCGAATGAGCCGATGAAGGATTATCTTAAAGAGATAGAAGAAGAGAATGATCGATTTCACAGAGGGCTGGAAATTATATTGCATGGAGCAAGGCTGCAGCGTTTTTCGGAGGATGTAAAATCGGAGCGGGTTGACTTAATTAATCTGGTCAAGCAAGTAATTAACGAGGAAAAAAAACAGTTCATCAAACGGTTCATATATCCCAGGCTTGAAATGGAGCATGAGAATGTATATGTGCATTCGGATCGTAAGTGGCTCCACTTCGCCATTAGTCAGGTTGTCTTTAATGCACTGAAGTATTCAAGGCAGGAAGAGCATGACAGCATAACGTTCAATATCATTGAAAAAGAGTCGGAGATTTTCCTTAGGATAACAGATCAGGGAATAGGTATCGTCCCACAAGATGTAAAACGGGTGTTTGATCCATTCTTTACTGGTGAGAACGGGCGAGTCAAACAAGAGTCAACCGGAATGGGACTATATCTTGTGAAGGAAATCGTTAATAGACTTGGGCATGTCGTTACCATCCAATCGACTGTATCCGAAGGGACTACTGTGGAGTTTCTCTTTAAGACAAATATCTTACATGAAAGGTGACAGAATTGTAAGGGTGCTAAACGATTATGTAATAAACTTCGATGGGAGCCTCCCGCTTTATTCATTATACTTACGGTAAGAAAGGGAGGTATTTTCGGATGTCGATTTTAAAAGCGGAACAACTATCCAAAACTTATTTTCAAAAGCAGGGGAATTTAATTCATAAGGCGTTACATAATTTCACCATGAATGTACAGAAAGGGGAATTTGTCGGTGTGATGGGTCCATCTGGCAGCGGGAAAACCACTCTGCTTAACTTAATGGCCACGATTGATAAGCCCACCACAGGTAAAGTCATTCTAAATGATCAAAATCCTAATGAATTAAACAATCAGGACCTGGCATTGTTTCGCAGGAGGGAAATTGGATTTGTTTTTCAAGACTTCAACCTTCTTGAAACACTTACCGTTCGCGAAAATATCCTCCTTCCTCTAGCGTTAGGTCATTATAAACTGCAGGAAATGGAATATAGGGTAAATCAGTTGGCAAGCCTTCTTGGTATAGCAGGGATTTTAGAAAAGAGGACTTTTGAAATTTCTGGAGGTCAGCAGCAACGAACGGCTTGTGCAAGAGCGATGATTCATGAGCCTTCCATTATTTTAGCGGATGAACCTACTGGTAATTTGGATTCCAAATCTGCCAAGCAGGTAATGGATTCCCTCACGACACTTCAGGAGAAAAAGGGAGCAACCATCCTCATGGTCACTCATGATCCGACTGCAGCCAGTTTCTGTGACCGGATCCTATTCATAAAGGATGGCAAGTTCTTTTCGGAGGTTCACAGCGGAGGGGAAAGACAGAGCTTCCATCAAAGGATTTTAGATACGTTAAGCGTTTTGGGAGGAGTCTATCATGAACATCCGACTTCTCGCTAAGAGGAATATCCAAGGAAATGCACAACGTTATCTAGCTTATTTTTTCAGTATTGTCCTTTCAGTCTCAATCTTTTTTATTTACGCATCATTTATCTTTCATCCAGATGTGGTCCATGCGAATATTCCAGGGGGACAGTTAATTAGTAAGGGACTCATTGCAGCTGAAATAGTGATCATCATATTTTCAGTTTTTTTTATCGCTTATACGAATGATACAGCCGCGAAAAAAAGAGTTTGGGCTGCTGACACTGCTTGGAATGTCCAAATCCCAACTTAGAAAACTGATTTACCTGGAGCAAACGATGGTTTCCCTCATATCTATCCTGATTGGAGTAGGCTTAGGGTTTTTGTTCTCAAAGTTATTCTTAATGGCAGTTTCTTGGTTACTGGCTGTAGAGCAACCAATATCGTTTGTCATTGTCCCTGAGGCCTTTGTTTATACCATTGTTGGTTTCATTTTGCTATTTCAGCTATTATCGCTCCTTTCATTGTTCCACATAGGAAATGCGGAGGTAGTCGATTTACTAAAAGATAAACAAAAACCCAAAAAGACTCCCTTCGTTTCAAAGTGGTTAGTTGCATTATCAGCAGTTTGCTTAAGCATTTCTTATTATTTGGCAGGTACGATGTCGTTGAACAATTCTTATCGAGTATTGCCCATAGTATTCTTCGTACTGATCGGCACCTATTTTTTATTCAGCCAAAGCATTGTCGCTCTATGCAGCAGGCTTTACCGGAAGAAGAAAAGCTTATATGGCGGAACGAATTTAATTACTCAAACAAACCTGATATTCAATATTAAGGACTATTCCAGGTTATTCTTTTTGACCTCGATCATTACAGCCGTGATTTTGACAGCTGCTGGAACACTCTTCATGTTCAGTGCAGATTTAAAAAAGCAAGGGATGGATAACATTCCGCAATCAATTGGCTGGGTTGAAAATGACGCTTCTGTTTATTCAGTTATTGAACCATCCGCAGTGGAGAAAACATTAAAGGAAGATGGATTCAAGATCCTTTACGAAGTAAATATGACTGGTGTGCCCATCACCCACATGCTACCCCATATGAGAACGGGAGAATCCAGTGAAAATAGGTCATTATTAATCTCGGAAAGTGATTATAACAATACGGCTGCATTACGAAAAATTGAACCAGCAAAGTTATCTGGAAAAGAAGCATTATACATTTTTCCTTATGGAGGACTGGACTATCAATTCGTCCATAAGGGAGAACAAAAGGAGCTGCACTTTGGCAATCGAACCATTCAGGTAACAATGATTGGTCAGCGCAATCAATCGATAGTCGCACCCATAAAAGCGGCAACGACCCTGATGGTGGTTGATGATCAGCTGTATCATGAAATCACAGCTGATGTGCCATTAAAAGAGATGGCAAGAGTACGGGGGTATGAAGTTAAAGATTGGGAAGAATCAATGGAAACATCTAGTGAAATCGAACAAATGTCTAATAATCCTAATCATAATCAACTGCAAACAAGAGCTCCGATTTATCAAGAAATGAAACAGGGTAGCATATTGATTCTTTTTATAGGCTTGTTTGTCAGTCTATTATTCTTTATCGTCCAAGGGAGCATGATGTATCTTAGAGTTTTTACGAATTTAGAAGATAAAAAAAATCCAAATCCATGCCCTTCATCGATTGGGGTTGACAAAAAAAGAAATACGGCAAATTTTAAGTGCCGAAATACGCATCCTCTTTTTCGCTCCTTTTCTGATAGGGGTGATTCATGCCATAGTCGCCTACGTGGCATTAAGCAATTTATTGGGATCGAATTTGTTTGTCTACTCGGCCATGGTCATCGCAACGTATTTTCTTTTTCAACTGCTGTACTATCAAGTAACTAAAAAGATGTATGGGCGGGCAGTCATCAATTCGATTAAATAGAAGCTATCATATGTAAATGGAATCAGGGAATCCGTCCCTCGATTCCATTTTCTTTTTCAGGAGGTCTTCTCATTGAAACGGCATTTTCATTGATGATAAATTAGTTAATATGCACTATTGAAAGAGGAGTAATCCGCTATTGCACAAACCATATGAATTATGGTGTGATTTTACAGGTGAATCTTTTACAATCTTGTAATATTTTCATATAAAGGGTAAAATTATTTACTTTAAGCAAGAATATCGAACCCCGCATCATTTATTTTTACCATTTTCACATACATAATTATACTAAAATAATTATTTTGAGGAAATAAAATGATTTATTGGAAATGATTAATAATAGACGTGGTTTAGATTAAAACATAAAAGGTCATATGATCAAAAAAATAGTGGGTGATCTGTTAATTACTTGATTTATTATAGTATTATATGCCTGGGGTTATAGAGAATATTAGATTTTTCCCTATTTCTTTATCCCTTAATATAGTAAACTCAGAATAGGTTCGTTAACTTTTAGCTGCTAGAGATGAGGTAAGTTTAATCCTATGAAAAATAAAAAGTTAAGGGCACTTCTTTATTTGACCATACTTTTATTGATTGTTTTCATTCTTCTAAATATGTTTTCAACATATTTAAGCATTAAAAATTCTGTGCAAAAATCCGTTGCCAATCAAAACTTGGTAGCTGCTAGATCTATAGCCGACTCGATGGATATGGAGGCCTATCAGCGATTTCTCAATAACCAAGTAAAGAGCCAGGATTATTCGGATATAAAAGCTTACTTAGAGGATGCCCGTGAAAAAATAGGAGCATTATATGTTTATACCATCATGATTGATAATCCCACAGTATCCAAGTGCATGATTACTGGGTTTTCTAAAGATCATAAAGGGGATTTTCCTATCGGTGGTGCATGTACAGTTCCGCCGGAGCAGGTCAAACAGGGATATGAGGGCAAAAGCTTCATTACCGGGATTCTAGAAGATCCGGAATATGGTGAGTATTTGACTGTGGGAGTGCCAATGAAAAATCAAGATGGTGACATTATTGGTTTTTTGGGCATTGATGTGAGCGCGGAAGATATTAATGCCATTAACGGCAAGGTATTGAAAAGCAGCATTGCCATTCTTGTTTATAATGGTGGATTTGTCATCATGCTGCTGGTTACCTTTTTTGTCATTCAAAAATGGTATCAAAAGGAACTGACACGTGAAGTGGGGGATACGGAAGATACGTATCAATCGGAATTTCAATCTCTATTTGCTTCAGTCCGCTCATTAAGGCATGATTTTTCCAATCATATTCAGGTGATACATGGACTGCTTAAATTAGAGGAGAACGCAAAAGCACTCGAATACTTAACAGGGCTTTCAAAAGAAGTGCATTCAATTGAATCAATGAAATTGGATGTGATTCATCCTGGCTTATCTGTCCTGTTGGAGACCAAAAGGCTCTCGGCCCAGAATTATAATATCGATATTGAAATTGATGTTTCACCCAAATCCTTCAATTGGATCAAAACAATCGATTTGATAAAATTATTATCAAATGTTATCGAAAATGCTATTGAGGCAACAATTCAATTGCCAGAGCAAGAACGCCGAATGAATATTGCCTGCAAAGCTGATGATGAAAAGTATACGTTTATGGTCACGAACACAGGACCAATGATTTCGGAATTAGATCTGGAGAATATATTCGCCAGCGGTTTTTCAACCAAAAAGGCACAAAAGGGCAAAGTTCGCGGACAAGGATTGTTCATCGTCAAAGACTTAGTGAACAGATATGATGGAGAGATTCATGTACAATCCTCTGAAAAAGAAACAACCGTTACGATGATCATTCCCGTAAGTGGAAAAATGGGCTAAATTGATCCAAAGGAAACACATTTGATAAGAAGGTATGATCCCTCAAAGGGATCATACCTTTCAGACTGTAGACAAACTCGATGAAAATCGAGTTTGTCTATTTTTATGGCTTGTACAATTTGGACGTTGATTTCCACTCCAGGCACTCGCTTTCCGCGGGCGGTCGGGGAGCCTCCTCGGCTTTCGCCTGCGGGGTCTCCCCTAGACGCGCTTTTCCCGCAGGAGTCTCGTACCTTCCGTTCCAATCAACTTTGTCTTACCTTTTAGATAGAACACTTTTGCCTGGAGTCATGTTTGTTTTAAAATAGAAGTATTAAAACTTGAGGTGATGAGGATGCTTTCTAAACATGATTCTATTCAGCGAGATCAACTTGAAATGATTACTTTAGATCAACTGGTACCACCGAACCATTTGGTTCGTAAAATGGAGGCTGCCATTGACTTCACTTTCATTTATGACTTGGTGAAAGATATGTATTCAGAGGTAGGACGCCCAAGTATTGATCCAGTTATTTTAGTTAAACTGACTTTCATTCAATATACCTTCGGTATTCGTTCCATGCGTAAAACGATTGAAGAAGTTGAAACCAATATGGCTTACCGTTGGTTCTTAGGCTATGGTTTCCATGATAAAGTACCTCATTTCTCTACGTTCGGGAAAAATTATGAGCGACGCTTCAAAGATACAGATCTGTTTGAACAGATTTTCTATCGCATTTTAATGACAGCTGCTAATAAAAAGTTAATAAGTGCTGAACACGTTTTCGTGGATTCCACACATGTGAAAGCCAGTGCGAATAAACGGAAATTTGAAAAGAAAATCGTTCGTAAAGAAACACGAGCGTATCAAGGACGTCTTCAAGAAGAAATCAATCAAGATCGTGAAAACCATGGAAAAAAGCCTTTTCCACCAGATAAATTTGATAAAGAAGAGACCAAAGAGATTAAAGAAAGTACAACGGATTCTGAGAGTGGCTACTATGTGAAAGATGAACGAACAAAACAGTTTGCCTATTCATTCCACGCGGCCGCAGACCGCAACGGTTTTGTATTGGGAACGATTGTAACACCTGGAAATACACATGACAGTCAGATCTTAGAGCCACTAGTTGAACAAGTGATTGAGAAAGTTGGAAAACCGGAAGCCGTTGCCGCAGATGCAGCTTATAAAACACCAGCGATTACAAGCTACCTATTTAACAAAGAAATCATACCGGCTTTACCTTATACACGTCCTCGCACCAAAGAAGGATTTTTCCGCAAACAGGACTATGTATACGATGAACATTTTGATTGTTACCTTTGCCCTTCGGGCGAAACTTTAAAGTACTCAACAACAAATAAAGAGGGCTATCGCGAGTACAAATCGCCAAAACAAATTTGTACAACATGCTCATTTTTATCTCGGTGTACAGAAAGCAAAGACTGTCAAAAAGTGGTGACACGGCATATCTGGCAAACACATGTGGAAGAAGCAGATCATCTGCGTCATCATCAAGATGTAAAACCTATATATGCAAAACGTAAAGAAACGATTGAGCGTGTATTCGCAGATGCAAAAGAAAAGCATGGTATGCGTTGGACTACTTTAAGGGGACTTAAAAAATTGTCGATGCAGGCGATGCTTACTTTCGCTGCCATTAATTTAAAGAAGATGGCCAATTGGACATGGCAAGGTCCAAAAATGGCCTAACATAGTGGGCTCGTAGAGCCCCAAGCTCTAAACTTTAGGCGAAAATTCAAAGGGAATTTCAAAAGGGGTTCAGAATTTTTTAATTCCGAACCCCTTTTGTCGACAAACTGGAAGGTATGATCCCTCAAAGGGATCATACCTTTTTTATATAAAGGTGACGATTATTACAAGTGAAAAATTGAATAAAAGTACCTCAATTGGACATAATGGGTAGATGTTTAGCTGCTCTCAACGAGATTATGATAAGATAGGGAAAAAATCATATAAGGCAGTGAGATTGTGAAACAACAAAAAGGAAAACTTCTCGTTATCATTGGACCGACTGCTGTTGGGAAGACAAAGATGAGCATTGAGATGGCAAAGTTATTTAATGGTGAAATTATTAGCGGAGACTCCATGCAGGTTTATAAGGGGATGGATATTGGTACTGCAAAAATCAAAAGGGAAGAAACAGAAGGAATCCCTCATTATTTACTTGATATTAAAGAACCTGATGAACCATTTAGTGCAGCAGAGTTCCAGGAGCGAGCCAATGCTTGTATCGAGGATATCCAAAGCAGAGGTAAACTTCCCATTATCGTTGGCGGAACAGGATTATACATACAATCAGTCATCTATGATTATCAATTTTCGGAGGCTCCATCCGACCCTGTTTATAGGGAGGGACTTGAAAAACAGGTAAGGGAGTCAGGAATCGATCCTGTTTTTGAACAATTACGCAGCGTTGACCCTGAAAGCGCGAATCGGATTCACCCCAATAATGTAAGAAGGGTGATCAGGGCACTTGAGATTTTTCATTGTACTGGTAAAACGATGAGTGAGCAGCTAAATGAACAGCCTACAGAATTGAAATATGATACGTGCATCATTGGATTGACAATGGAACGTGAAAAGTTATATCAACGCATCGATCAACGTGTTGATGTCATGGTAGAACAAGGGCTGATTCAAGAGGTGGAGTCATTTCATGAAAAAGGTTTGAGGGATTGCCAATCGATCCAGGCTATAGGCTATAAAGAAATCTATGATTATTTTGATGGAAGGGCTTCATTGGATGAAGCCGTTGAGACATTAAAGCAAAACTCCCGTCGATACGCAAAAAGGCAATTGACCTGGTTCCGGAATAAAATGGATGTAATTTGGTTTGATATGACCGATCTCGAAGGTTTTCCAAAAAAAATACATGAAATATCTGGATTTATAGCAGGAAAGCTTTTCAGTGAAGGCGAATACATAAATTTAGAGAGAAAAGAGGAGGACTAATACATGAAACAATCAGTAAATATTCAAGATCAGTTTCTTAATCAATTACGTAAAGATGGTACGTATGTGACGGTATTTTTATTAAACGGGTTCCAGATTAGAGGACAAGTGAAAGGGTTCGATAATTTTACCGTTTTATTTGAATCGGAGGGCAAGCAGCAATTAGTCTATAAACATGCGATTTCTACATTTGCTCCACAACGTAATGTTCAGATCGATTACGAAGTGAAGGAATAATCATATATATGAATGAAAAAACAGGTTTAGCTTATAGCGACCTGTTTTTTTTTTTGCATGCCCTTCTCTGTCCTTTTTCAAAGAATCGATAATTTTACGTACCTTATTTGAATATATATCAAGGGACGGATTATTTTCCGGGAAACCGCAGGAAATGACATTACCCCTAATATATTGGTGAATGGGAATGGGATTTGTCGTAATAAATCCTCCAATGAAAAAATCCTGTCAGAATAAGTCGCTTTTCAAGAAGGGAATGGGGCTTAATCACGAAAGGAATAAACGAATTTTCCGATGGGATAATTTTGGCTATGCAGCATTTGCCATGCCATCATAAAAAATTGTGGTGTTAGAGTCAGGGTCCAAGATGGAGAGGTGAAAGAAATGGAACAACCGATCCGTATGAAAAATAACGGGCAAATCAATATTGTGTTTAATGCGGAAAACAGAAAAGCGCTACAAAAGGATCTGCCGATAAAAGAAATTTTGGTGCAGGAAATCCCCCACCAGCATGTGGCATTGAAAGAGATTGAAGATGAACTGAAATCGCTGGTTGGAATGGAAGAAATGAAACGGATGATAAAAGAGATATATGCCTGGATTTACATCAATAAACAACGTGAGGCAAAGGGGCTGAAGACTGGCCGGCAAGCGCTGCATATGATGTTTAAAGGAAATCCGGGAACAGGGAAAACAACGGTTGCACGTTTAATCGGGAAGTTGTTTCAAAAAATGAATGTACTTTCGAAAGGGCATTTAATTGAAGCGGAGAGGGCAGATTTAGTCGGGGAATACATTGGTCATACTGCCCAAAAAACCAGGGATTTAATTAAGAAGGCCATTGGCGGAATCTTATTTATTGATGAAGCCTATTCCTTGGGAAGAGGCGGCGAAAAGGATTTTGGAAAAGAAGCCATAGATACCCTTGTCAAGCATATGGAGGATCGGCAGCATGAATTCATATTGATCCTTGCTGGATATTCGAGGGAAATGGAATATTTCCTAAGTCTTAATCCTGGCCTTCATTCCAGGTTCCCGCTCGTTATTGATTTTCCGGATTATACGATTGAACAGTTAATGGAAATAGCCGATCGGATGCTGCAGGAAAAGGAGTATCTTATGAATCGGGATGCCGAAAGGAAATTAAGGGAACATTTAATCATATTACGTTCATTCCGGGGACCTATTTCATTTTCTAACGGTCGTTATATCCGCAATATAATAGAAAAGTCAATTAGGGCGCAGGCGATGCGGCTTTTACTGGAAGATTCATTTGAAAAATCCGATTTATTGACGCTTACCAGCCAAGATTTGATTTTCGAGGATGAAGAGAAAGATTGACATGGAAAAGCCCACCAAGATGGCGGGCTTTTCAAATTTATGTTTTAGGCACCCATTTTTTATTAGGAAGATGCCAATTATTGGTGTAAGAAAGGACTCGCAATATCGTGATGACGGCAAAGAGCAAATAAAGCTGCCATGATTGGGATAAAACACCACTGCCTAAAGCCAAGCCTGCAATGATGGCCCATACTGCGTAGATTTCTTTTCTGAAGACCAATGGCTTTCTTCCGGCCAGCACGTCACGGAGTATCCCGCCGCCGCATCCGGTTAATGCAGCTGATACTATAATGGCGCTTATTGGATGATTAAGTTCCACGGCATACATCGCCCCTTGGATGGCAAAGGCTGAGAGGCCAATGGCATCACTGAGATTTCCCCATCTGTCCCAGTGCTTTGATAGGTTTGTAGGAAAAACAAAAACGATGGTGATGGATACTAAAGCGATGACAAAATAGAAACTTTGATCCCATAAAGCTGAAACGGGGACGCCGATCAACAGATTGCGGATTGCCCCGCCGCCAAAGGCGGTTATGATTCCTAAAATATAAACTCCTAAAATATCATACTCTTCTTCCATGGCGATGATGGTTCCGCTTATAGCGAATGCAATCGTACCTATGAAGCTTAATACTTCCCATGTCATATGAATGTCCCTCTATGTCTTTTCGATTTTGATGGTAAAGCCAAATTTGATTTTAGCATGGTATCGCAATTTTTAAAACGGTTAAAAGCTTCGTTTTGAGGAAATTTTTATATATTCAATTTTTTTGTTATGATTAACTGAAATCTACCAGAAGGTGGTGCATGTGATTTGGAAGAAGCAATAAAGGAAACGGCTGTCTTGATTGGGTGTCAAACAACTGAGACCAGTGAACATTTTGAATATTCACTCGATGAACTGGCTTCTTTGGCGAAGACTGCGAATGCTGAGGTTTTAATGACCATCTCCCAGAAAAGGGAAAGCGTCGATCCGGCTACATATATAGGAAAAGGAAAAGTGGAAGAACTCCGGAATCTGGAAGAGGAACTGGAGCCGGATTTATTTATCTTTAATGATGAATTATCCCCGAGCCAGATTCGGAACCTTTCGAAACAATTGGAGGCAAGGGTCATAGACCGGACACAGCTAATATTGGATATATTTGCTCAGCGGGCTCGATCCAGGGAAGGGAAGCTGCAGGTTGAACTTGCTCAGCTCCAATATTTATTGCCGCGTTTGGTTGGACAGGGGACGGCAATGTCCAGGCTAGGAGGCGGAATCGGCACAAGGGGACCAGGGGAGACGAAGCTGGAAAGCGACCGCCGCCACATCCGTGGGAAAATAGATGAAATCAAGCAGCAATTAAGTGGAATAGTGAAGCATCGTGAACGCTATCGTGATAGAAGGAAACGTAATAAGACCTTTCAAATAGCACTTGTGGGATACACGAATGCAGGTAAATCAACGCTGTTCAACCGTTTGACGGAGGCGGATTCATATGAAGAGAACCAATTATTCGCTACGCTGGATCCCATGACACGAAAGGCGATTCTTCCTAGCGGATTTACCGTGCTGCTGACGGATACGGTTGGATTCATACAAGATTTGCCGACATCTTTAATTGCCGCATTCCGCTCTACCTTGGAAGAGGTGAAAGAAGCGGATCTGCTGTTACATGTGGTCGATTCCTCAAGTACCGATTACTTTAATCATCAGAAAACGGTGCAGGATTTGCTAAATGACTTAGATGTCCCTTCCATTCCACAGCTAACGTTGTATAATAAGAAAGATAAGGTTCACGCTGATTTTGTGAGATCAGCCAGTCGTGCTTCATTAATGATCAGTGCCTATGAACAATCGGATCTGAATGAAATCATGGAAGAAATTGAAAAGTACGTGATTGAAGAAATGATCCCGTATCATGTTTTCCTGCCATCGAGTGAGGGTAAACTATTATCACAGCTGAAAAATGAAACCATATTGCGCACTCTCTCCTTTAATGAAGAATCGGAAAGATATGAATGCAAAGGTTTTTGTCTAGCTGATCATCCAATAACCGGGCAGCTGGAGAAATATTCATTATAAAGGGGAATTTTGATGTATCAGCAGTTAACAAATGGAGAAGTGTTGAAAAACATTGCCCAGGAAGTGGAAGCAATGATTTCTCCATTACATAAGCAAGTGGACGAACGAATCGAAGAAAATCAATTTCGCGTATTACAAAGTTATCAAGCACATAAAGTGAGTGATTCCCACTTCATCCCGACTACTGGGTATGGATACGATGATATGGGCCGCGATACGCTGGAATTGATATACGCAGATGTTTTCGGAGCGGAAGCTGGATTGGTGCGCCCCCAAATTATATCAGGCACACACGCCATCTCCACAGCTCTTTTCGGCATTTTGCGCCCAGGGGATGAATTGTTATACATAACTGGAAAGCCGTATGATACTTTGGAAGAAATCGTCGGTATCCGGGGGACGGGTATTGGATCTTTACGTGATTTTCAGATCAGCTATAAGGCCGTTCCGTTGGCGGAAACTGGAACCGTTGATTTCGAAGCCGTCAAACATGCCATTCAACCGAATACGAAGATGATCGGTATACAACGATCAAAAGGGTATGCTACACGTCCTTCCTTTACGATTGATGAAATAAAGGAAATGATTGCCTTTGTTAAAGAGATTAACCCGGAAATCGTCGTGTTCGTGGATAATTGTTATGGAGAGTTTGTTGAAACACAAGAACCATGTCATGTCGGAGCGGATTTAATGGCTGGTTCACTCATTAAAAATCCTGGCGGCGGGATAGTGAAAACCGGTGGATACATTGTTGGTAAAAAGGACCTGGTTGAAGCTTGCTCTTATCGGTTAACATCACCAGGAATAGGGGCTGAAGCAGGTGCTTCGCTTTATAGTCTGCAGGAAATGTACCAAGGATTCTTCCTGGCACCGCATGTCGTGGGCCAAGCTGTTAAAGGAGCGATGTTCACAGCGGCCTTTTTAGAAAAGCTCGGTATGAATACATCCCCAAAATGGGATGCGAAGCGAACTGACTTGATTCAATCCGTTCAATTTGATGAACGGGATAAGATGGTTGCCTTCTGTCAGGCCATCCAATATGCATCACCAATCAATTCACATGTGACACCATATCCTGCCTATATGCCGGGATATGAGGACGATGTAATCATGGCTGCAGGCACCTTTATACAGGGGGCCAGCATTGAACTGACGGCAGATGGTCCGACAAGGGCTCCATATGTTGCTTATGTTCAAGGCGGATTGACATACGCCCATGTTAAAATGGCTGTATTGACTGCTGTGAATGCGCTAATGGACAAAAAGCTGATTCAATTGTAATTGAAATTAAATAAGTTATGTTATGGGAATCCAGATACAATTGGATTCCAGTAAGAATAATAGTCATAATATTTGTGTAGTAACAAATCATTTAATTTTTCTGATAAAATCACGTTATAAAATGTAACATCATATTGACAAGTTTAATAACATGATATAAGATTATTTTAAGATAAACAAAAGGAGGATGCTAAGAATGAGCGGCAACAACATTCGGCGTTCGATGCCTCTTTTTTCCATCGGAATCGTCATGCAGTTAACTGAGTTGTCTGCACGCCAAATTCGGTATTACGAAGAGCATCAACTTATTACTCCTATGAGAACAGATGGAAATCGTCGGGTCTTTTCATTAAATGACATCGATCGACTGCTTGAGATTAAAGATTTAATCGAACAAGGAGTCAATCTGGCCGGCATTAAAAAGATTTTCACTGTAAAGGAACAGAATTTACCTAAAACTCAAGAATTAGAACAAGCGGAAAAAATAAGGCATGACCTTAGTGACGAGGAGCTTCGCAAGCTTCTGCGTGCCGAGCTTTTACAAGGAAGCAAGCATCGAACATCTCTTAGACAAGGGGATATGTCCCGTTTTTTCCAATAAAAAATATGATTTATGAATTATTAGGGGGAATAGAAATTGGCAAAGTTCACACGTGAAGACATCACTCGTTTAGCGAAAGAAGAAAATGTTAAGTACATTCGTTTACAATTCACTGACATTTTAGGGACAATTAAAAACGTTGAAATCCCAGTCAGTCAATTAGAAAAAGCACTTGATAATAAAATGATGTTTGACGGATCTTCCATTGAAGGCTTCGTTCGTATCGAAGAGTCTGATATGTACCTATATCCTGATCTAAATACATGGGTTATCTTCCCTTGGACTTCCGAGAAAGGTAAAGTGGCACGTTTGATCTGTGATATTTACAATACGGATGGAACTCCTTTTGATGGAGATCCACGTGCAAACCTAAAACGTGTTCTTGCAGAAGCAAGAGAAATGGGCTTCACAGATTTCAATCTTGGACCTGAACCTGAATTCTTCCTATTCAAACTGGATGCAGCAGGCGAGCCGACGCTGGAATTGAACGATAAAGGCGGATACTTTGACCTTGCACCTACTGACCTAGGAGAAAACTGCCGCCGTGATATCGTTCTTGAGCTTGAAGAAATGGGATTTGAAATCGAAGCATCCCACCATGAAGTAGCTCCAGGACAACATGAAATTGACTTTAAATATGCAGATGCGATTTCAGCTTGTGATAACATCCAAACATTTAAATTGGTTGTTAAAACGATTGCCCGCAAACATGGTTTACACGCAACATTCATGCCAAAACCATTGTTCGGTGTTAACGGATCTGGAATGCACTGTAACGTTTCTCTATTCAAAGGCAACGAAAACGCATTTTATGATAAAGAAGGTAAATTGGAATTAAGCAAAACAGCTGAGCAATTCATCGCAGGTATCATTAAGCATGCTCCAAGCTTCACTGCGGTAACAAACCCAACTGTTAACTCATACAAACGTTTAGTTCCTGGTTACGAAGCTCCTTGTTATGTTGCATGGTCTGCTAAAAACCGTAGCCCGCTAATCCGTATCCCAGCTTCACGCGGAGTAAGTACTCGCGTAGAGGTACGTAGTGTCGATCCAGCAGCAAACCCATACTTGGCACTTGCCGTTCTGCTAAAAGCTGGTCTTGACGGTATCAAGAACGACTTGACTCCTCCAGCTCCAGTTGATCGCAACATCTATGTAATGAATAAAGAAGAACGTGAAGAAGTAGGTATAGTTGATCTACCAGCTACTTTATATGCTGCATTGGAAACATTAAAATCTGATGAAGTCATCAAAGAAGCATTAGGTGAACATTTACTTGAACACTTCGTCGAAGCAAAAGAAATCGAGTGGGATATGTTCCGTACACAAGTTCACCCATGGGAACGCGAACAATATATGTCCATGTATTAATAGCTTTAAAGCCTTGGTATAACTGAGTTTCTCAGTTGCCAAGGCTTTTTTTATTTTTATAAAATGAAAGGGAACGGGCTGGCTGACCACATTTTGACCACATTTCAAACTATTTCATATTCAACTGGGGATAATCCATGTAATTTGAATATCCGTCCACACTTTTATCTTCAAGTTTTTTTGACACGTGAGCATAGACATCTGCTGTTGTTTGAATGGATTTATGTCCTAAACGTTCCTGCACATCTTTTAAACTGGCTATAACTTTGGTGTAGCAATTGATTATTTCCTGTTAACTGATGATGGTAAAACAGCTTTGTGGACTGTGAATACAAAATGGAAACGTGTAGCTGCCATCGGTAAAGAATTAGGATTTAAATGGGGTGGGGATTGGACTTCGTTTAAGGATTATCCACACTTGGAAATGACGGGTGGATTATCTTACTCACAGATGCAAGCTGGTAAAAAGCCAAGTCTTACTTTAAAATTCCAGACTGATTCTGAAACTGTTGTTACTGTGCCTCCTAAGACTGAGGTTGCTTCAGAGGTTACTAAGGAGCCATCCAAGGATAAAGGGGATGAAACAATCAAATACATCCAAAAAACATTAAACAGCCGTTATGATGCTAATCTTGTTGTGGACGGAATTAATGGACCGAAAACTCAAACAGCACTGATTAAAGCACTACAAACAGAACTTAATAAACAATACAATAAAAATTTAGTTGTGGATGGAAAATGGGGACCTAAGACTAGAGCAGCCATTGTCACTGTCCAAAAGAGTGCAAAAGGCAATATTACATGGATTCTACAGGCAGCACTTTATTTGGAAGGGTATAATCCTGGATCACTTGATTCTATCTTTGGAAAAGGTACAGAATCAGCATTATCTATATTTCAAAAGGTACGGAAAATCTCAGTAGATAAGCAAGCAGGAAAAGCTACTTTTACTGAATTGTTTGCTGCATAATCAAAAGCCCTTCTCAAATGAGAGGGGCTTATACATTGTTTCGCCGTTAATTGTAATTTCCCTTTTAAATATTTCGGCAATTTATTTAACTGTTAATTTTCTTATAGGCATAATACTTTTTTTATCTTTCATCGTGATCTTATGTTTTTCTATTTATTTCTATATAAGTAAATAGTAACATGAAAATAGGGTAAAGTAGGAATATTCTGAATATTTATCCCTATTACCTTTTTTTTATGGTAGGTTTACATATGTACATGTACATATTTAAAAAACACCCAATAATAAACAAGGAGAGTGTGGAGAAATGAAAAAAATCTATAAAACTATAGGGATATTACTTGTATCTATTATTATTCTTACCCCTAATATTACAGCTTTGGCAGCCAGCAAAAGTTTTACATTTAATATTACACATCATATTGCGATAGGAAGTCTTACCTCAACTAAAACTTCTGCGACAGGTACAGTTAATATGACTAATTGGGGAACTGACAACTATTTTACTATTCATGAATATGATAGTAGTGGTATAAGTGTAAAACTTATGGGTAAAATGACTTATAGTAAATCAAGTGCAGGTTCTCCTTATTCATCTACCGTATACGGATTAACAAAAGGTAAAAAATACTCGTATGAAATATGGAAAAATCAAAATGGTAAAAGAATTCAAGGATCTGGTACAATAAGTTATTAAATAAAAATTGGAGAGTTATTTATGATATTAGCCCTATACCCGAGTGTAATAATAGTATCGTTATCTATTATTATATTAATATTTCCACTTGTGAAAAGACGTATATCTATTCTGAAATTTTTGTATATATTACTATTTATTATTTATATATGCAGTCTTATTGGAATAACTATATTTCCATTTCCAGTTCAAAAATATTTTATAGAAACAATGATAGAGGACCAGCTTGGGTTAAAACATAATTTTATTCCATTTAAAATTTTTTATGATGCTATGAGTTATGGTTCTTTAAGTTTTGGTTTAACTATTCTTTTAAAACAAGTAGTTGGTAATATCATTCTTTTTCTTCCTATGGGATTTGTTTTACCGATGATTTTTACAAATTTACAAACAATAAGAAAAGTTATATTCATTGGATTCTTTGCGAGTTTATCAATCGAACTGTTTCAAGCTTTAGCTGGTTTATGGATTGGTTATAACTATCGTGCTGCTGATATTGATGATTTGATTTTTAATGTGTTAGGTACTGTTATTGGCTTCTTAATATGGAAATTGCTATATCAATTTTTAAATAAGAATAATTTAATAATTGTTTCTAAATAAGGGGTCATGGCTAAGGTTTTAGATAAGGGTCACATTAGATAAATTCCAGAAGAAACTGGGAATTTCTGCTGATAGAGCAGATACGTTACTTACACAATATTTTTTTCTAGTAATTATCCTTCTCCATAATTGGGGAAGGAATTTTTTTTGTCTTTAATAAGAAATCTTGTTCGTGTATGGTAGATGAAAAGGAGGGCTTTTTCTGATGGGGACAATTCGTGATAGAGGGCTCGTTAAATGGCAAGCAGCATTGATTATGCCAGAACATAAAGCTATAAAAAAAATGGGTGAGGTTGATTATTTCTTAAATAAAAAGCCTATTCTTGATGAATACCAGGTTGAAGAATTCGAAAACAACATTCATTATGCAATGGAATATCATTTACCGATAAGATTTAGATTACATAACGAGGGAAATCCACAAGAATTGCATGGTTATTGTGTGTACATTCATCCTGTCACGAGAGAGTTACGCATTCAAAAGAAAGATAGTTCCTTTGAGAAAATTAAATTCGATGAAGTTATTAGTGTGATTGTAGAGGATTAATGTGTGGGTTTGGGTTGTAGTTTGTCCCTAATCTAAAGAGTGCGTTAGTTTATTAAGGAACACAACAAAAGAGGGATCAATCTTTTTTCAAAACATGCCCTTTCTATTTATCATTTATCAAGGTTTCGTGTATTAATTTTTGATCAACCTTTGTTTAAAAGCTACATTAGCTTAATTTGATCCAGATGTACAAAGTGGAAGTGCTCGGTATTTTTAACTCTATTGAAAATTATTATATAAATAGTTAAAAATGTATGATATTATATTTTTTTGTAAAAAAAGGGGATATTTGGTGAAAAAAACTGAAAAAAAATACTCATTAGTACAATGTTTGTAGTTGGTATCATTGGTTTATTCTTTAGTCAGAGTGAGGATAATAGCTTTGCGAAAGAAAAGGCTTTACCACTTGATGATCTCGACAAATTTTCAAAAGAAGAACAAAAAGAAATTAAAGAAAATCAAAAAGAAATCAATGAATATCTTAGTAAAATGGATAAGTTAACTGTTAAGAAAAAGGTATTAGAAAAAAAATCGCTAAAAATAAAGCTAATAGCGATGTGATTAAAAAAGATCAAGAGGAATTAAATGAAATTGAACAACAGTTAAAACAAATGGATGATAGTATGGAAGAAACTATAGGGTTAAGGAAAGTTGAAGAAAGTGATGTCATTAAAGCTGCTTACAGTGGTCCAGCTGATGTAAGTTTTAATGCAGATTTTTATGAGAATATTTTTACCAGTTCTGGTAGAGATTTTGTACTTCATTACGATTGGGAATGGACTAATTCAGATTGGCAACTAGATGAGGGTGGAACAGGAAATATAGGTGGAGTTGATGGACTTGTAGTAGGTTTAAGCAAGCCAATCTTGAAAAGTGGAGATGCCTTCGATTTGTTTTGGGATAACGACGGATATCTCTCAACAAGTACTACAGCAGTAAGTGAAACAAGAACTAGCAATGGATACTCGTGGAAGTGGCAAGATAAAATAGCCAATCGTGGTGGTCACGAAGATCTTAATATGGGTTATGGTACTACAAAATTATTTTTTCAATTTGAAACAGTGCCTTCTAAATTTGAGGTATATGGAAATTTTGGGCATACTTGGGGCACAACTAAAGTAGAGAGTTTCACAGCAAGCTGGCCTCCATCTATTACTTTTAGTAGTTCATCAAATAAATGGACTGACTCTGAATCTTTTATTTTTTATCCATAATATTGAATAAAACGATGGCTAACTTATTAGTGAAATTTAAGTTAGCCATCGTTTATTTTTAAATCTTCCCTCTATTCTAATAATTTTTCAACATTTATTATTCCATAACCAGTATGTATATCATATCCTTTTTGATTTAAATCTATTACTGAGTTCTTTAAATAAGAATATAAATGAATATTAGAGGATACATCATTTTCTAAATAAAACAATGCTACGGATCTAGTTACAAAAGCTGTTGCAAGACTAGTACCATTATTAACTTGATCCGTATTCTCTATTTCCTGATTCATATATTCACCAGGTCCTACAAAATCTAATTCTTTTCCATACTGGGAGAATTGACTTTTTTCAAAAAAGTTGTTATAAGAACCAACAGATAGGACTTCTTTATATTTTCCAGGATAGCTGACTTTTCCTGTTCCATTATTTCCAGATGCAGCTACAATAATAATATCCCTATCATATGCTTTCTTTATCACTTTATATACAGAAGATATATCCTTGTCAATCTCTAAACTGAGATTAATAATATCAACATTTTCTTTTATGGCCATATTTATTCCATTAACAAATGCATTAATATCTCCATTACCAGTATCACTTAATATTTTAATAGGAATTAATTGAACATTAGGTAAAGTACCAGAGGCAATTATTTTAGATATATGAGTTCCGTGACCATATTTATCTTTAGTATTTTCTTTAAGTGTACATTTTTCAAATGATATACAATCGTAACTTTTAAAAATATTTAAAGAAATTGAACTTTCTTCATGATCAAACCCACTATCCAAAATTGCTATTTTTACTTTGTTTTTTGAGGAATTATTTATTTTTAATGGAAAATTCATCGATTTGTATCCAGACAATAGATTGTTATCTATAGTAAATTTAATTGGATTATCTTTTGATAAAATAAATAATTTTTTAACGTATTTACTTTTTTTTAATAATTCTATTTCTTCTTGATTGTTAAGTTTTATTTTGTATAAGTTGTACTCTGGGCTCGCTTCTTAAATACTTAGTTTGTATTGAATCAATGTGAGCTGTCTCTAAAATATATTCCGGTGTAATAATGTTTTGTTTAGATAAGCTAAATATTAATATTATAAGCATTGTACAAAGTGATAATTTTTTTTTCAAATTGTTTGTCCTCGGTTAAAAGAAATAATACTTTTTATATAAAAAGTAAATGCCATATTAATTTTGAATATGATATCTTAATCTTTTTCTTCTATATTATTTAATTGTGCCGCAATAAAAATTAATAATACGATTATCATTCCTAACATAGCTGCAATACCAGCATGATATCCGGAAAAAACTTCATTTCCTTCAAAAAGGCTAACTATGCCAATGCCACCTATCCCTCCTATTAAAATTAAAAAAATCATTACTACTATTTTCCACATTTTTCCCCACTCCTTTTAAAATTTGATATCCAGTTTTAAAATTAACAATTTTTTCTAAGTAAATAAAGTTTAAAGTGAAAATTTACTCTTAACTAACTCAGTAATATCAATATCATCGTTATAAATCACCTGAACTATATGAAAATCCTTACTAGCTGCAAAGTTACTTTTAATCTGCAGTATCCACTCGCATGCTGCAACTGCAGCTGTCCAATCTGGGTCTTTCTTAAAATCTGAGCTTAAAACAGGGAAGTTCCCACTCTGTAAAAATTTTGTTCCTTTTGAATGTAAGTAAACCTTTATATTTATATTCATTAATTTTGCTCTTCTCGTTTTATTTATTTAATTCAAACTCAATAGTTAGTCCATCTGAACCACCACTAATTGATTCATCATGGGATTCCTTTATTAATTTTTTTATATTAGATTTCATTTACATCATCACTATAAAACATTCTCAAGGTGATTATACATGGTAACAATAAAAAAATGATTACTTATGCTCTTAACCGAATTTTAGTGTATGTATTAAATTCGAAAAGGGAATTAATTTGATAATAAGAGAGGGGCAACGGTCGCTGATGATCGGTGGACCAATAAAAAACAGTAGGTGATCACCCAAATATATTTGACCACCAACTGACCACATAATAATAATTCAAAGGTGAAAAAACTTAATAGAAATTTGTATATTGTTTATATAAAACCTTATTAAATCAACCAATATGAATCAGTCTGAAAAAGGCGAAAGGCAAAGATATGTTCCGTACACAAGTCCACCCATGGGAACGCGAACAATATATGTCCATGTATTAATAGCTCAAATCCTTGGCACCTCTGGTGTCAGGGGTTTTTGTTTGGTGGGCAAATCTAAGTCATATAAATGAAGTAGATATTTGCCCACCATTTACCCACCAAATTCAGCAAAAAAATTTAATCGATTATTCCCTTGGTGTATTCCTCAAACTTGTCTATGTTTTTCTTTTCGAGTTTTTTGTTTATATGTGCGTATACATCAGAAGTTATAGCAACGCTGCCATGACCTAATCTTTTCCTTTGGAAAAGGTAATGAAACTGCATTCGGATTTAGGTTGCAGTACCTTTGTTTGTAGAATAGTTCTTTTTATAGCTCATGTTTAAAACAGAAACTAATGATCTGTCACTTGCTGTAGAAGCAAAGGGTACAAAAAGTGGGCCTGTATTCTCAATATTAGGCTCAGGCATTTCTTTCATTTTTATAGATTACTTGATCAGTTATTTTTTCATAACTTCAAAAGAAAGATAAAAATCTTTTATGTTTTATATTTAGCTCATTCACTCTTTTTTTCCCTTAGATGCAGTTGCGGGAACATTGCCTTTTGTCCAAGGTAAAACCTATAAACATTACTAATATAAAGACCAATTTTCCAAGAACAAAGTGGATGAAAAATTGGTTAGCTATGGAGAGTATATAGTCTTGGTCCACTAACAGGTGCTTTAGCTGAAGGTCGGGGCTGACTTTATGCAGCTCTTTCTTTATTTAACTAAAGGTTCAGGTTAGCACAACCTGAACCTAAAATATTATTGAAGCGTATTTAGATTTTGTGCCCTTAAAAAGCTTACAACACCTCTCCAATTTGTCTGCCTAAACTTAAACCTTCTTTATTATCCACATTAAAATGTACGCCAGCGTACAAACGAGATTGAGCACTTTCTTCCATTATTTTTATTAATTCTGAAGACTCTTGAGGGAAGAAATAACTTAATACTGTCTCTGCACAGCCTGCCACTGTTGCGTGTGCAGAAGGGTAAGCTGGAAAACGAGGGGTAAACAGCACAGTAGACAGATTTCTTCCATATTGATTTGGACGTGCAACATCCCAATGATATTTTAAAAACCATGTGATAACAAAGGTATCATTCATAGCCGCGTGGAAATAACTCTGAATCCTTGCAACACTCGGTGACCCCAGCATATATTTTTCAGCTAAATTGAAAATTAGAGTGGTAATTTTCGCCGTTAATTCACCTGTTCCCCAATATTGTGCGATGCGTATTTGCTGGGAAGTCAATGACTTTAATGTCTCTTCTACAATGAATAACTCTGTTTCCCAATCAATATCAAGTGGATTTTTAACTCGCCAAATGATTCGTTGATGAAAGGGGTCCAGGAAATCATTGTCTCTTCCCCTTGAAATAAAAAACATTGGCCAATTTCCTGCCTCTGGAGAACCTTTAGGTGGGAGACTTTCCCCTGGGTAAGGAAACTCTGTCCATCTTCTATAACTTATTCTCATAAAGACCACCCCCTAATTAATGTTCTCCTTGTTCCTTATGATTAAGTGTAATGAAGTATGACCATATAACTTTTTGATTCCTTATCAGAGGAGAAAGAGTTATACACTTAGATTAAGATGTGTTTTACTTCAATTCCCTGGATGCTCAGGCAGACTTTGCAACTATCGGGGAAGTTATTTGAAGAAAGAATATATATTGACTTCCAGAATATACATATTTAGGTGTTGTGAAGGTAGGAGCTTAAATGGATAGGGGCAGTATTTTCGCTATGCTCGGCTCCAATTAGTAGGCAAGACCACGGTTGTCAAAGAAGATTACTTACGGAAAAGATAAAACCGAGAATAAACGTCCGATGAACATATGGCTCTATCAAAAGCGATTTTGTAGAACAATAGGGCTGATAAAAAGGTGAAGAGAGGGAACCCAAGTGAAAAAGATAAGCAACAACGGCTTCTCTGAAGCAGGACTGCGTAGACTTCGTGAGGTGCTGGCACGGCATGTCGAGTCCGGGAAAATCCCTGGACTCGTCGCCCTGGTCAGCCGGTACGGTGAGACGCATGTCGAAGTGATAGGTACGATGCGCCATGACGGTGGTGCGCCGATGCGCCGGGACACGATCTTCCGGATTGCCTCGACGTCCAAGCCGGTCACGATGGCGGCGGCGATGATCTTGCTCGACGAGTGCAGGCTGAGGCTGGATGACACAGTAGAGCAGTGGCTGCCCGAACTCGCCGACCGGCGGGTGCTGAAGCGGATCGACGGCCCGCTGGACGATACCGTGCCGGCACGGCGGCCGATCACCGTACGGGACCTGCTGACCTCCACGTTCGGGCTCGGCATGGATATAACGTTGCTGGGCACTCCGATTATGGGAGCGATCTTCGAGCAGGGGCTCACGCCCGATCTACCGGAGCCGATGCTCGAGCCGGATGAATGGATGCGCCGCCTGGGCACACTCCCGCTGATGCACCAGCCCGGAGAGCGCTGGCAGTATCATATCAGCAACGATCTACTCGGCGTGCTCGTCGCCAGGGTCACGGGCAAGTCGTTAGAGACGTTTCTGCGCGAACGCATCTTCGAACCCCTGGGCATGAAGGACACCGGTTTCCACGTGCCCGCCGACAAGATTGACCGGCTGCCGCCCCTCTACGCCCCTGACCCGCAGACAGGGGAGTTCATCGTGTGGGACGAGGCAAAGGGGGGACGCCACAGCCAGCCTCCGGCGTTCCAGAGCGGCGGAGGCGGACTTTCATCCACCGTCGACGACTACCACGCCTACTTCCAGATGCTGCTGAATCATGGGATGCATGGGACAGAACGGATTCTGTCCCGGCCCGCTGTTCAGCTGATGACCACCAACCGCCTCACGCACGAGCAACAAGCTGCGCGAAACGCCATGGCCAGCAACAACGTCCATGTGTCATTCGGCCAAGGGCAACACGGCGGGTGGGGCTTCGGGATGGCAGTGCGCACTTACCGTGGTGACTACGCTTCCATCGGCCAGTTCGGCTGGGACGGTGGAGCCGGCACCACGACATACGCCGACCCGGACAAACAGCTCGCCGGAATCCTGCTCACCCAGGTCGGGATGTCCACCCCGGATTCAGCGAGACTTATCCACGACTTCTGGACCATGGTCTACCAGGCAATCGAAGACTGACAACGAGCTCGCCAGGTACGCCCTCTCTCAACCCAAAACACCCAACGGTCAACTCCCTTGCGGCCGATTGGAAGCAAAAGTTGCCTTTGGTACTTAGCTTAGCAAGAGTGTAAATATTGTTCTTAACAATAGGGTGCGTTAGTTCCATAGGATGTACTTAAGAAGACCACTTTTACGTGGTCTTCCTTTTGTTTCCCTAGCCCGAACTTATTTGGTGAAGGAATTGATATTTATCTGATGGGGACAATTTGTGATAGTGAGCTCGTTATAAGAACAGCAGCTACAGGATCACTGGAAATTTCCAACTTTTTCATAACCGGTTCCGCGATTTTTTAATGCTTATGAAAACAAAAAGAAGAGGCAAGTATATAACAATGAAGCATATGCTGTAGGGATTGATTATTTTATTTAATATATATAAGGAATCGATATCATAAAAAAATATATTCACAAGTAGTATGATTATGGACATTCCCCATAAGGGATACTTTTGCTGGACATTGAATAAGCGCTTGACCCCCCTGCTGGCAGCCCACAAAGGAATGACCATATTGGGTATGATAACGATTGTCCACCAAGAAACAGTTATGTATTCAAACCGTTGAATAAAGGGCAACTCAATAATACTGGTCAATGTTAGTGTTGGCCATAGAGTAAGGGTCAATTGTTTCTGTGAATAAAAGATTATCGATACAAAATAAAGTAATAAGCTCAATAACGTAGTGAGCACAACTCCTCCGTGAGCATACTTTTGCGATGTTTCAGCACTTTTGATGAACGGATAATACATAAGTATCATTTCAAATCCAAGCATGGATAATGAAAAACTTTTAGTTCCTTTCATTATTTCGACTAAATCATGATGGAAAATAGGAAGAAAACCGGTGAAATCAGAGTATTTAAAACCATAAAAAGGTACAAATAAAAGCCAGTATGAAACTATTACAGTTAAGAAGGCAATACCCGTAATGGTTCGGAATCCTCCTGTATTTATATAATAAATCAAAATAAGGAAAACCAAAGCAAATGCCCATGAAGGTACCTCTTCAAACATCCAAACATGAATGACATTTATATAGCCGATTATGATCGTCATTCCAAGGACAAAAAAGTAAAGAATAAATAATAGACTGAAGAAATTACCAATCCATTTACCGAATGCATGATTATTAGTGGAGATTATATCTCCAGGAACAATCCTAAATATCTTATAGATTAACCAAATTAATATATGAACAATCAATCCAGCTAGGAGTATGGATAACCAGCCATCGGTTCCCGTCGCTTTAGCCAAATCTCTTTGAAAACTCAATACGCCTAATCCAGTTTGCATGGAATGCACTAAAAAAAACACATAAAATGGCGATACCTTATATTTTTCATTAACACCAGCTTGATTCATGTAGGACCCTCATTTGTATCACTCATATATTTTAATAATCTGGCTTTTATAAGTGAAATCTATTCAAAAAAGATCGATTAAATTATGGATGGAATTTTAGTATGGATCCTTGTCGGTATGTTGAGAGTTTCAGTTACATTTAATGGAAACTATTTGTGTGAGGCATTAGACAAGGAACGGACACATGTGGACGGCAAGGGTCTGGCTTACAATAAGGAATGTGTTTAAGCGTAAGCGGACAAAAAAGGGAAATAGAGAACCGGGATGCCCTTTTCCTAAGGATAGTTGGAAAGTCTTATCCTGGAACAACAGCGGGGTATAATAGATGAGTGATAAAAAGAAATATTAAGCAATAGTGATCTTAATACTTTTCCGGACACGGCTAATAAAAAGGTTGACGATGAACGTTTAGAGAACTATTGTCCTTTGATAATAAGATGACAAACTGTTTGTAAATTTCTTGATGAATGGAAAAAATATATAGAAGGGAACAAAAGCTAATGAAATAAAAACAAGAGAAGAATTTATATATTCCAAAACAAAAACCTGAACTTGTATCAATTCCAGAACAGAAATTTTTTTTGATAAAGGGAAAAGGAAATCCAAATGAGCACGAATTCGCTGAAAAGATAGGTGTTCTTTATTCATTGGCTTATGCGGTCAGAATGATGCCGAAGCAAGGATACACTCCAGCTGGATATTTTGAATATACCGTATATCCATTAGAAGGAATTTGGGATTTAACGGAAGAGGGTAAGAAACTAGATACATTAAATAAAGATGAATTATTATATACGATCATGATTAGACAACCAGATTTTGTAACAAAGGAAATAGTGGACAGAGCATTTGAACATGTAGAAAAAAAGAAACCACATCCATTTCTAAATGATGTAAGGTTCGGTACATTTCAAGATGGTTTATCTGTCCAAATCCTTCATGTTGGTCCATATGATGAACCTCAAAGTTTTAAAGTAATGAATGAATTCATAAAAAATAATAATCTGGAAAAATATTACAACATAGGGAAATATATCTTTCAGATTTTGGGAAAGTTGAACCTTCAAAATTAAAAACAGTTTTGAGATATAAGGTTAAGCCGATAGAATAGCATAAACTCTTAGCTGTTAACATGCATTCATTATTTAATGTAGCAAAGATTGAAGGAGTTTACATAGAGTAAAAGGTGCATTATTACCATAGGATACAATTAGGTAGTCCTTATAAAGTTTTCGATAATATGGTTTTATAGTATGGCTCATAGTTTATATGAGGGTGTAAAAAAGGAACTAACACCATCCTCATTTAACCTATTGAAAAACATTAGCATCGATTATTTTGGGTGCTTTTCTTTGCAGGGAATTGGTCCCTTTTGTCAAATTAGTTAAACAAAGGGGATGAGAAAATGAATGATGATGAGAAAATGAATGATGATGAGAAAATGAATGATGATGAGAAAATCAGTATTTTATTGTCCAATATGACAAACGAATTAGTGTCGAGTAGAGTAAGGGTTAGAGCTATAGTGGAATTACTGGAAGAAAAAGGTCTAATAACCCGTGAAGAGTACGAAAACAGGTTTAAAAAAGTTTTTGAACGAGATGCAATTTCGTATAGAAATGATCTATTGAAAGAAGTCAAAATTGACGAATAAAAAGGAGGAGCATCCAATAATTTGGGTGCTTTTTTATGGCGGTGAGAACGATGAACCATGATAAGAAAAGAAAACGGCTAAGAAGCCAGTGAAGCTAAGTCGCGGGATCTGGAAGACCTAATGAAAATGAAAACTTTTACATATAAGGATTTTACAATACGAGATTTAAGCCTAATGTGAAAAAAGATAGAGCGTTAATCCTTATTTGATCAACACTCCTGTTAGTGCAGTAACATTCTATTATTTCTTTAGATTTGATTTCATTAATAATGAAATCAGTTGCTCATCCGTATTCGAAATTCGTTCAGTTGTTCAACGATTAACTTTTGTCTTTACAATGGATGATTTTGACTTAACTTAGCTTTCCCTTCTATTTTGTTGATTTTTATTTTGAATCCATATTCATGACTGTCGGTCTCTTTCATCTATTGGAATTCGGTTGTTCTAAATGCAGTTAGCTTTTCCCTGATACAGCTACTTTTTTTGTTACGGGAGCATTTTTGCCTAATATGACAGAAAAGACAACAATCACTGCTGTTACAAGAGTGAAAGATGTGATGGATTCATCTAGAAATACTGTTGCAAATAGAATCATCAAAAATGGTTGTAAGTATTGAATCTGACTAACCCTTGCTATCCCGCCCATAGCCATTCCGCTATACCAAGCAACATATGCTAGAAATTGACTAACCACTGCGAGATAAATTAAGCTAACCCAAGCTTGGATAGGGGCATGGAGCATTTCAGTTGTAAGGTTTAGTCCAACTGGAATAATGAAAAATGGAGCACCGATCATTATTGCCCAAGCAATCACTTGCCAGCTGCCTAATTCTTTCGCTAATTTCCCCCCTTCTGCGTAGCTAAGCCCAAGTATGATCACAGCCGTTAGTAAAGCTAAATCGGCAAATTGCAATTGACCGAATCCAAGATGAAGTGCATACATAATGACAGCTAAAGAGCCGATTATACTTGAAATCCAGAATTTGATTGAAGGGATTTCACCTGCTCTAAACATAGCAAATCCAGCTGTTGCTAACGGTAACAGTGCTACTTCCACAGCTCCATGAGAAACAGGCAAGGATTCCATTGCCCAAGAAGTGAGGAGAGGAAATCCTAAAACTGCACCAACAGCAACAATAAGTAGACTTTTGAATTGACTTGGAGAAGGCAGTTTTTCCTTTCGAACGAACAATACCACCGCTACTAAAATAGCAGCAACAACCGTTCTTCCTAAACCGACGACCGTAGTCCCAAAATACTCTACAGCAATACTTGTAGCGGGGAGCGTTAAGCTAAAACAAATGACGCCTGCTAATCCCAACAATAATCCTAATTTCTCCCTGGTTACTCCCTGCATCTTACCCAACCCCAATCTTTATATTTTGTATCACATCTGTACCATTGTTTATTTATCATAAAAAACAGTTTTGCTATAATTAACATACTATGAGTACATACAATAAAAATAAACCCATTTTTTACCCATCTGACCTGGTACAGTTTAAGGAGGATTATGTGATGAACTCAAAATATATTAAGATAATGGAAGACATTAAGCTTCGACTAGCAGGTGGTTCGCTAAATGCAGGCAGTAAACTTCCTTCTGTTCGTCAGTTATCTGAGTATTTTTCATGTAGCAAGAATACGGTCATTAAAGCATACGACGAACTTGAAAAAGAGCATTTAATTTATTCTGTTCCTAAAAGCGGCTACTATGTTGTGAATGATTATCAAAAAGAGGCGGAAGAAAATGGGGTGATTGATTTTTTATCTGCCGGTCCAGATAAAAATGTTATGCCCTATGTAGAATTTCAACATTGTATGAATCAAGCAATTGACCATTATAAAGAAGAGCTTTTTACATACTCTGATCAACAAGGACTTTACCCACTGCGAGTACAGTTGGTGAAATATTTGCAAAATTTACAGGTTTTCACCCAACCAGAAAGATTAGTCGTTGTCTCTGGCTCGCAGCAAGCCCTCCATTTATTAGTTTCTATGCCATTTCCAAATGGGAAAAACAATATTCTAATTGAACAGCCTACTTATTTTGGATTCATCGAGTCCATCAATCTGCATCAAGCCACCACTTTTGGGATCGAATTATCAATGGAAGGAATAGACCTTGATCGACTGGAATACATTTTTCGAAATAATGATATAAAATTTTTCTATATTATCCCGAGATTTCACAATCCACTTGGACATAGTTACACAAATGGCGAAAAGAAAAAAATCGTTGAGTTAGCTGAAAAATACGATGTATATATAGTGGAGGATGATATTTTAGGAGACCTTGATCCAAATCCAAAATCAGATCCTTTATTTTCTTTTGATCCTTCTGGGAGAGTGATTTATATTAAAAGCCTTTCGAAAATTTTTCTCCCAGGGTTAAGGATTGGGACTGTCGTTCTTCCTGCATTAATGATGAACAACTTTTTACGGTATAAATTCAGTTCGGATTTTAATAGTTCAGCACTTTCTCAAGGTGCGCTAGAAATCTATTTAAAAAGCGGTATGTTTAATAGTCATCTCAAAAAAGTAAAAGAGGTATACCGAACTAAAATGCAAATCCTTCAAGATGCATGTGAATTATTGCTGCCGGCTAATACTTCTTTTTCTAAACCGAATTCCGGATTCTATCTTTCCATCAGTTTGCCCGAGCATGTGAAAGCAAAACAGGTGGTTCATATGCTAAACGAGCAGCATATATATGTTGATGATGCCTCCAGAATGTTTTTAGCAGAATATAAAAAGGAAAATCTCGTTCGTTTATGCATCTCTCAAGTGAACGAGAGTCAAATTAAACTAGGGGTAGAGCGATTGGCTCACTGTATTGCTTTACTTGACAGTAGAAAAAAACATAGTACTCCCAATAACTTTTTACTCATTTAGAAAGTGTCGGGTTTTTCCGGTCACAACCTAAATAATCTTAACTTGTCGCTCACTTAATTCCTTCCTATAAAGTTATAAAAAAAAGAACTGCTTGTTTATAAAGGTGGGTTCTGATATGATTGTTTGATAAATTTTTTAAGGGGTTAAGAGAGGGTGAGTCAATTGACTAAAAACCTTAGGCAATTGAAAAATGTTTCGGTGTTCCAAACGCTTCTAACTTAGAAAAATAATTTAGAAGCGAGGAATAATTATATGAAAAATCAAAGAATCTTTAATAAATCATTTCTTTTTTTATTTATAAGCAACTTTTTAGTTTTTATTGGGTTTGAAATGATGCTTCCTATTTTGCCTGCCTATTTGTTAAGCATGAATGCATCTTCCATTCAAGTTGGTCTGGTAACATCATTATTTACGATAGGTGCTGTTTTAATCAGGCCTTTTGTAGGTTACTATTTAATGGATAGCCAGAGGAAAAGTCTGGCCATTTGTGCAAGTGCAGCTTTAATGGTCATTACAATTCTATATCCGTTTCTTAATATGATATGGCTTCTTCTATTGTTAAGGCTTTTCCATGGTGCAGCTTGGGGGGTATCAACCACAGCTAACAGTACAATGGTAGTGGATTTTATTCCTAAGACACGCTTAGGAGAAGGAATAGGGTATTTTTCTATATCCACAACGGTCGGGGCTATCATTGCACCGAGTATAGGTATCCTTATCTATGACTCTTTTTCCTTCGATATTTTGATATGGTCATCAGCAGTATTGAGCTTATTGGCATTACTTGCGCTTCAATTTGTCTATTCACCTACTATTGTAAAGCGTGAGAAGAAGCCATTTCGCTTTTGGGATATGATTTTTGAAAAAGACGTATGGTTCCAAGCGTTACTTACGGTTATTACAACACTAGGTTTTGGGGCTATCATCACATTTTTGGTTCTTTTTGGGAAGCAAAGGGAAGTAGATCATATTTTTCTATTCTTCCTTATCAATGCAACGGTCTCAACTTTACTACGTCCGTTTACCGGAAAATGGTATGACAAAAAAGGACCTTGGTCTATTATCATTATGGCAGCTGTGTTAGGATTCTTTTCACTTGTTATCCTGTCATATATGACAAATGAATCTCAACTTATCATTGCGGCGATTTTATTTGGGGCAGGTTATGGCACCGTTATGCCATGTTTACAAACATGGACTGTTCAAAAGGTATGTGAAGAAAAAAGAGGAGCAGCCAACGCAACCTTTTTTTCCAGTTTTGACGTTGGTGTTGGAGTTAGCGCGTTTGTATTAGGTATTTTAGCAGAATAGATCAGTTTAGAGATGATCTTCAGGTTTGTTAGTCTAAGTTTTATTGTTGTTGCTGTGTTGGTCTATAAGGATTATTTAAATGAAAAGATAAGGCATATCTAAAATAAATCCACCTCTATTTTAATAGAGGTGGATTTGTTTGCTGGTTCTTTTTTATTTGGCCGATTTTATAGTAATTTTCTTGCCAGTAGAAGCGCTTTGTTTCACGAATGGCAAACTTCAAAGCTCCTATCAAATTTCCCAGGTGCGAAGTTTGAGTTATAATAGTAAAAAACATCCGTCTTCTATAGGATGGATGCTTCTTGATTGAAATACATATAAAGGATTGGTGAATAAGAATGGCAATAGTTGATGTAACGGTTATTCCTGTCGGGACACAAACTCCAAGTGTTAGCAGCTATGTGGCGGATATTCAAAGAGTATTAAAGCAATATGAAGATAAGGGGGAAATTCGTTTTCAATTGACACCCATGAATACAATCATTGAAGGCGACCTGCCTAAATTGTTTGAAGTGATCCAAGCGATGCACGAAGTACCTTTTGAAAAAGGTCTTACTAGAGTTTGTACGAATATCCGAATCGATGACCGTCGTGATAAAGAACGCAGGATGGAAGACAAAGTAGAGCGAGTGAAGGGCATGCTTGAGGAATAACAGGCTTTGTAAATAACAGTGGGTAGATAATGATGTTTTCGGAGATATATCCTGAATTTCGTCGATATATTGCTGTTTTCGGAGATATATCCTGAATTTCGTCGATATATTGTAGTTTTTCGAAGATATAATGCTGTTCTTCATAGATATATCCCGAGTTTCGTTAATGATTTTAATTAATGTCAATGTATTAATCGTTTTAAAGCCTTGGTATTACTGATTTATCAGTTCCCAAGGCTTTTTTATTTTTTATTTCATACATTTCCATTTTTATCTTGCTGAGAGATTAGGTAATGATAGATATAAACCGTTATCTGGATAATTTATAAACGTTCGCCATAAAGTTCTTTTTCTTCATTTGGATGAAAAAGAGTGAATCCTTTTGAACAAAACACAAACCTTCTATCTATCTCGAATCCAGCCTTATTCAAAACTTCAACTGTCCCCTGTGAACCAGTGCCAGCATACCCGCAACTACAACCAGAAAGGTGTAACTCATTTCCTTTTTTGTCTATAAGGATAAGATCGCTATCGAGAAAAATATTATCTTTATGAATTTCTTTAGTAATTTTAGCGATTTTAAAACGATCAAAATGATCCTTGACTGCTTCGAATAATGCAATACTCTTATTGGTAATACCGCGGTCTTCACAGTAATCTTTTATGACGAAAACTTCCCGCTCATATGATTTCTTATATAGATGGTACTTTTGGTAAGTGACGTCATTAATTTTACAAATAAGCGGCCTAATATTATCCAGTTTTTGATTAAACATTGCATCCCTCCTAAATAGTTAGTTTATTAAGTTTATTAGGAGAAAAAGAGATTAGTACTAAGAACCTGATAAGAGGCAAATTTTTTTTGTTTTTGATTCTCGTTTGTTTAATTAATAGGAATGAAACGTGATACCTATAAGGCATGAATGAAGCTGTCAGGAAGAAGTGAAAGTGTGAAGTCAAATTAAAAAAAGCACCAAAATAGGTGCTTCCTAGTTATATATCTTCTTAAAATAATGGACAAACATAATATTCATGACAACTTCGACCATAGCATTAATACTTAAATCGATAATATTAGTTTCCTCAAGTGAATGATAAGGAGCAAATAAGACAATGTAAATAGAGCCAATGATAGTTAAAAGTATGGTCCATATGCTGTTATGTAAAAAAAGTGGAATCAGTAAGCCAAAAAAGGGCAAGAAGAAATCTAATTCTTTCCTCATTCTTTTTTTATAAATACCGACTAAAAGATAGATTGCAATCACATTGATAATAAAAAATAAAATTAGATCAATAACATCATATCCATTCATAGATGAAGGGGTATAAACTCCTGACAGTGAAAACACTGTAAGAGCAACTAGTACCCACTAAGTTATCCGATATCTTTTATTTTGTTTGCCAGTTATTATTCCTGCCTGTAACGCCATGACAAGTTTGTTAATATTCCATCTGGAGAACCCATTCAGTACGTAAAGGATTTTAGATTGGTGGAATGAAAGACATTCATATCGACCATATGGAGTCGTCACAAAATTGCAGCAAAAGAAATATGTTTTTATGCCCAACGCTAACAGAAAGCAGTTCTAATTAAATAGTAAAGGCAAGATGCACAAGAATATGACAACCCCCTTTGACATAACATTTAGAAAAAGATAAGGGTGTGACTATTCTGGGTATGAAGAAAAACGACCAAATCGTTATTTATATAATAAAAGGTTCAACAATTAAAAGGTTTTTAATCCTAGATCTAATTATTGGATCAGGAATTTTTTATGTGGTCAAATTCATTTCTTCAAGCATTTTAATAGCGAGTGCGAGCAGTTTTGTTGGAACGGAAGGAATTAAAAAGGCACCGAAAGTACTCAAAAGTGCAATTGGATTAATATCCTAAGGGCATCTGGATCAATGGGATCGGCCGTAGGATTAGTCAAACTGGATTTAAACAGGATGGTGTGTAGGATGAAATGGGCAGTAATGATCGTATACATCTATAATGATTCAAATTAATTAGGAGGGAATCATGACAAAACCTCAAAAAGTGAGACCCTATTTAACTACGCGTAGTTTGCTGCCGGAAAATCAGGAGACACCCATTCAATTCATCAATAATGATAGTGTGGAAAACCAATTATTTTTTAGAAGGAACCACTTTACTTATCCGACACTTTCTTATTCAAACTATTGGCTTCCTATAAATGGAGTAGTATCAGCTCCATTACTGCTGTCCATGCAAGACATTCTTCAATACCCATCCAAAACGGTTGAAGTTGTCCTTGAATGCTCGGGAGACAAGCGTAATCTCTTCGAACCTAAAATATTTGGAGAACAATGGGAAAAGGGGGCCATTAGTCAAGGTAAGTGGAAAGGTGTACCATTACGGACATTACTTGAATTATCTGGCATAGGAGAAGGGGCAAAAGAAGTTGTCGTGGAGGGATATGATTATGGCCTTAGGACCGATCTGGATGAGGTTTACACCTACACGAGGAGTTTGCCTATCGAGAAGGCGCTGCATCAGGATACAATCATTGCATATGAGTATAATAACCAGCCAATTCCTTTTAAACATGGTTATCCATTGAGATTAATCGTTCCGCAGTGGTATGCAATGGCATCTGTTAAGTGGATAAAGCAGATAAGTGTTATTAATACTACTTTCACTGGACCTTTTCAAACCATAGATTATATGTATTATCCAAATAAAGACAATGATCAAAATGCATTTCCGGTCACAGCAATAAATATCAATTCGACTATCCAAAAACCGCTGGATATGGAAAAAATTAATACAGGTGTGCATTTAATCAAAGGGATTGCATGGACAGGAAAAGGAGTTATTACCAAGGTGGAAATTAGTATGGATGATGGAAATACATGGAGTAACGCCGGTATATTACCTGGTAAGAATGTTGGTTATGGATGGGTTAGTTGGTCATTCGAATGGAATATATCAGAAAAAGGTGAGTACACGATTAAATCCAGAGCAACAGATTCATTTGGTCAAATTCAACCTAATTTACCTTTTTGGAATAAGAAAGGTTATGGGTATAATGCCATTGATAAAATTAAGGTTAAGGTAGAATGACTTTAATTTTAATTTAAGGAAATGAAAACGGCTGAAAAAACTTTTGGATTTAGCCAAATAACGGTTTTGAGATATAGAGAAAAAAAGAACTGAATAAGGAGATGACACCCTATTTAGATGATAAGTTGAGATGAGTGGCTGGATTCTAATTCACTTGAACAGTCTAATACTAAAGACAACGCAATCTTCTCAAGTAACTATGACCAATTAATTGACTGGCTTCCTAAATATAAATAATGGATTTCTACTCCTAAGTTTCTGAAAGGTAACTTTTTTATTTCACAGTTTGTGTCAACTCAACTATATGTTATAGAACTAACGGGTGCGTGGGACTTGATCCCGAGAACTAAACTGTCCGCCCCTTACTTGTAGAAACATGTTTGAGGCTGGTTGGGACACAGATCTCGAATAACAAGCGGAGCTATGACACTACATGGAGGACTAGGGGTACTGGTTAGTAAGTAAAGGAGGAAAAAACAATGAATCCAGTTGTTGGTCTGGATGTGGCAAAAGGAGAGAGCCAAGTTCAGGCATTTTTAGATCAATCTAAACCGTATGGAAAGAGCTTTTCAATGAAGCATATCAAAGAGGAGTTAGATCATTTTTTAGAATTTCTAAAAGAAATTGAAGAGGTGACAGGGCAAATGCCTATGGTCATTTTAGAATCTACAGGGCATTACCATTCTCCTGTTATTCAATACCTGGAGGAACAAGGGATTCCATATATCTTACTAAATGCTGAGTCCATTATTTTTTTTGCTTTTTCCCATGCCCATTGACCCGATCTGCTAGGATAGAACTCTATAACACTCTGTGCTAGTTTACTTTCCCCGGCTGCTAATGCCGCCTCTGAAGTGTGATATTCCTTTAATTTCAATAAAGAAACCCTTGAATATAGATCCCAAAAAACCTTTCGGTATTCAGGAAACACTTGATCTAAAATCGTGTGAAACTGAAGTTTAGCTTCCACATACATATTCGTTACGATTTCCCGTTGTCTGGACAAATTCCGAAGGTCTAATAGCTGAATTCCTCTAATTTTATGAGGTTCTAAATCCTCTTTGTAATACAGCACACACAACTGGTACGCATCGATAGCGTCCGTTTTCACCTTCCGTAAGCTGGACTTCTTTGCCTGATAAGAATTAATCCGCGTCTCGAAATCCATTTCAAATAAACGTGTATCAAAGTCACGTAATCAATATTAGTATGTATATTGAGTTGCTTTTTCATTACCAGGGACACCTCTCTGAGTTGGAAGATCGTATAGTGGCCCTGGCAAATGAACTGGAAGAATATAAGATCATCCAATCGATTCCCGGTATCGGAGAAAAAATCGCAGCCACGATTATCTCTGAAATAGGTGAAATCGATCGGTTTAATCATCCGAAAAAACTGGTTGCCTTCGCTGGAGTAGATCCAAGTGTTCACTCATCGGGTAAGTTTACGGCAACCATTAATCGTATTACTAAAAGAGGTTCAAGTAGATTACGTCATTCTCTGTATCTTGCCGTACTATGCGGCATAAGAAGTTCAAGGAACAAAAAGCTTAAAGCCTTCTATGATAAGAAAAAATCAGAAGGAAAACCGGCCAAAGTGTCAATCGTTGCCTGTATGAATAAGTTGCTTCATTGGATTTACGCTTTATTAAAGAGAAAAGAAGCATTCCTAGATTTAGCCTGATTAACGATTTTGTGAAACAGAGAAAAATCCTTGGAGGGTTATTTGTCATGAACAAAAATAGTATACCATAAGGGAATTGAAAATTTTAGAAAAAGATATTGACATCCTATTAGCTGGTTTAGATTAAGTAGGTATGGCTGCTTCGTCAGACTTTTGATAATTGCCTCCAGAAACAGCTGAAGGCATGGTGAATTCCAATCTATCTGCTCTCTTATGGTCAGCAAAGAAGGCGAGTGTGAGCTTGGTTTTACAGACATTCGGGTAGTTCCATAGAAGAAGGAAAAAGCTTATGTGAGTTTATCCATATACAAAAACGGGGATATGTTACTAAACGATAAAGAGGAGGAGACATTTTATGAAACTCGAAGTTTTGTGTAACGTAGAGAATTGTACGTACTGGGCCGAGGGGAATCAATGTGTTGCCGACTCCATTTATGTCGTGGGCCTTGATAACAATGACGCTGACAATGTTGAGGAAACGGCATGTAAAACCTTTGAACATCGCAAACAATAATGGAATACAGAATGGGCCGGACGGCTGATGCCGCCCGGTTTTTTATTTCGAGAAATAGGATCAGTCCCCTTTAATTAGCTCGACTATGAAAGAGGGATATACCTTGAAAATCAATTTAAAAACTTTATTAATTTAATGAACAAAATAATTTTATTAAAGCAAGTATCTATATATATTTGATGGATAAGTATTAGCGGGATATAATGTTGGACGTTTGGTCGTAATGATAATGTTTTAGTCTAGGCAATCAATAGTCATTCCAACTGTTAAAAAGGAAGGGCAGATACCTAAAAATTATCTGCTCTTTTTAAATTTTATCTTCTATTTGAACTAACATGTGAACAAATGTACTTACACTATAGGATGCGTTAGCGCCATAAGAGGGTTGCCAAATGGTGGCCTTAGGATGAGAAAAGTGACAATAGCTGATTCGGTCTTATAATAGGTGATAAAGAATATAATTAGACTTCAGAAAGGGGTGAAAATAAAAATGAAACCAGATGAAACAGAAGAGTTTATTTTACTAAATCAGATTGTTGTAACGGAAGAGTTTTTAAATTCCAATCCGAGTGTTGAAAAAACACTACAAGTTTTAAATCATGCTATACGGACAGGCTGCTTAGATGAACCCATTATGATAAATAGGGATACAAAGATCCTTAGGGACGGTTACAGACGCTATATTGCAGCCCAAAAGGTGGGGATGGAATTAGTCCCCATTATTTATGAAAAATAAGCTTTTACATAAACAAAAATAGAAAAATGGAAGAAAACAATCTGTCTAATAGATATATTACTGGAACTACTTTGATAAATATTTGAATATTCTGAAAATGGTGATATAATAGAAAAAAGGTCAAGGAGTTGGTTTCCTATGGAAAAGAATTTGGCTAATACACCACCACAACCTGAAATAAACGTTAAGGATTCTGAATTTGCTGAAATGGTGTTAAACAATGCCCTTCTTAATTTCCGAAAAGAGCAAATCCGAAAAGAGATTGACCAGTCATTACAGGATCAAAACAAAGAAGAATTCCTACGATTAACAGAGGAATTGAAAAACATTTCTTAATATGTTGTTTATAAAATGAACTAATCATATTTGTAACTTTAAGAAGTACGCCAAAACGCCAACCCATATCTATGGATTGGCGTTTATGATTTTTATCGATTAAGCACGATATTATAAATAAGTTATTATTTGTTCCAAAACTCGTCCTTTTTTGAACACATCACTGTTCGATTTGAAAAGGACGGTTTTTATTGCCTTCTCCTTCAGCTTCCAATTCAATAGCAATATTATGAAGGTCCCTAACAGAACGGGCCAATTTTAGTAACGACTAATTTATCACCTTTTCTTAATGCTTTTCTTGCATTGTCTAATTCCTGGCGATCTGTTTTCTTTCCACTTTCTTTTTCCATATATATTATTTCGCAACCATATTCTATTAATTGTTCAATTTGGCTTTCAAGCGATGTCCAACTATCCCCTTGCATATCCAACTTTCATATGCTCATACCCCTTTTTTGTCTAAAAGTTATATCTTCTATTTTTCAATCCCTGGCATCCCGATGAATATCATAGCTAAGTCATGTTGATTATAGATGTCACGAAGTTGCTCTAAGTGTTGCAGTATCAGTAGATCGATTTCATCCACTATAATTAAGTGAATCCCTTCAAAAGCAAAATGACATATCGAAGGCTTATTTGGCAGATCTTTCTTTAGTGGTATGAACGATTGTTTTGTAAAAATGGATCTACTTTAAGTACTCATTGGTGTTAGCTTGATGGGTATGTGTCTGTACCCCTATAAGAGATACATCTTTTTTCGATAGATATTTGATTTATAGTTTGAATAAAAAGTGTTAACGCTTACATTTTTGCAAATTGAAGTTGCAATAAGTGAACTATTTGAATATTGCGAATTATAATGAAACTATGAAAGGAGTTACTATCATGAAGAACGGACTCAACGAGTACTTACCAGGTTTTTGACAGTAAATACCTTTTTGACTTGTGAGGATTTAAGTAAAGAGTTCAATATTAGCGAGCGTACTTTTCGAAACGAACTGGTCCTGATTAATAAATATCTGGCAGAAAATAATTATCCATCAATTACGACGACAAGAGGAAAAGGGTTGAAGTTAGACCTAACTGATGTGGATCGCGAAAAGCTCCTGTCCAAAATTGGTGATGACAGAAGAAATGACATTACAACTTTAATTGATGCGCTACGCTAGGTAGAAGTATCGTTTATACCTATGATTTAATAGGAAATGAAACGAAAGTCTCCTCCCCGAATGGAAGTGTAATTGACAATACGTATAATAACGTCGATCGTAAAACATCTACATCCTATAATGGGACAAAACATTATGAATTTACGTATGATGCCAATGGGAATAAGTTAAGTGAAAAGGATCTCTTAACAGGAGTAATTTCAAATTTTGTGTATGATGCGGATGACAAATTAAAAGAAAAGAACGACTCGACTGGTAAAAAGAACATGTACGCTTATGATAAAAATGGAAACCTTCTCACCAGTACATTTGCATCTGGTACATCAGTGATTGCCATCAATCAAAGTGTTGATAAGAATGATCAAGTTACAAGTATTTCAAGTGGAAGTACACTAGAATCCTTCACTTATACGGAAAATGATCAACTTGCTGGATTAAAGAATAAAAATGGAACCTTTAGCTTATACGATTATGACGGTGCGGGGCTGCTTACTCGTTTGTTAACTAACAATACTAGTGGTAGTTTGATTGAATCTTTTGATTATACGTATGATGCAGCGAATCAGCTTTCCTCTATTAACGGGACGACCATTACACATGATAAAAATGGGAATTTAACCAATGATGGAAAGCGGATATTAGTGTATGATGCGGAAGACCGGTTAGTAGAGGTCAAAGAAGGAACGACTTCGGTTGCCAAATATCAGTATAATTCAGAAGGACTAGGCATTAGCAAAACAACAGGATCTACAACTGTTAATTATACGTATGATGAGAATGCCAATGTTGTACTCGAAACAGATCAAAGTGGAGCAGTTCTTGCATCATATGTTTACGACAACGGGAACCGTCCACTAACGATGACGAAGTCCGGAAAAACCTATACATTCCATGCAAATGCACATGGAGATATTACTTCAGTAACAGATGCTGCAGGAACAGTAGTGGCATGTTTTGAATACGATGCATGGGGCAACCAGCTAAAGGAATCCGGTAATTTTACCTCACTGGTACCATTCCGTTATGCAGGATATCGATATGATTCTGAAACGAAGCTTTATTATTTACAACAGCGTTATTATAATTCTGAAATTGGAAGGTTTTTAACATTAGATCCCCAACTGGGAGAAAAAGAGAATCCAATTACTCAAAAAAGTTATTCTTACGCAGAATAATCCAGTTATGTTGGTTGATCCTGATGGGGAAAGGGCATATGGGATGACATTAGTTTTAACTGGAAATAAAAGACACATGTACGCCCATAAAAAAGGAATGAAAGCATTAAAAAATCATATACGAGTGATGGTTATAGTGGGTTTGTTGGAAGAGCTTCTGGTGGCGCATATGAGGCGACTAACGCTTACAGGAAGAATAAAAAGTCTGTAAAGAAAGCCAGAGGTAGGGTATTGAAGAAGAGTAAGCCAAGTAGATTAGCTTTCAAAGTAACAAGAAGAGATCCTAGGATCTGCCGCCTGGGGTGGCGATATTTATACTTATGGTCGTGCTTACTATAAAGGAGCTAAAAGTTATAAAAAAAGAAAGCGATAAGGTGGTTTAATTGTCTAATATAGTGATTGGTGCAGTATTTATAATAATAACTATGGTTAAAACAATTAGAAATAAAGAATATATATGGTTAATATGCTTATTACCAGTGGTGTGTTTAATAGTTTTTTCCCTTACAGATATTCTAGACTTCATACCAAAATTGTTAAAGATGATTTCTTCTTATATTCTTTTCATACTGACTATCATTTATTGTGTTTTTTATAGTATGAGAAATCAAGTTGATTGAACTTTAGTTATAATCAGTTGTTTTATATTTATTACTAAAAATTATAGATAAATGTTTAGGTCTAGGTCTTAACTAATAGAAAAAGTGAATTTGTTAAAGTTTATAATTGGAAAACGTATAATTCTTTTGTGAAAGCAATGGGGTTATACGTTTTTTTTATTATCAGTAGAGGGAAAGGGAAAGAACCTATTTCACGACTACGTTCCTGTAATCTATGTGACAATATATAATCTTTAGAACCTTGGAAACAATATTGTTCATAAGTTGCTAGCATAACTTTGTCTACAACGGTTGAGCGTGACTGCTCCGGAGTATCAGCGGATAACATAAGTATCATTTTGTAATTCATTTGGAAAACTCCTCTTCTATTTAAATGAGAACACAAAAATAGCCACCTCCGATTGTTACCGGAAGTGACTATTCTTCTTGTTTATGCATATGAGCTTCAACCTAATACACCGCTTCTTTAAATGGCGTCCTCGTTTTATCGTTTGCTATGAGCATGATAAAACTAAAGACTTCTTCATCCGGAACGATTAAATCTTAGCCGTTCAAATCTTAGAAGGTGAATAAAATAAGAAGTTCGTTTATTACCATCTTTAAAACAATGACCACGTTTTATCAATTTAGCGCATGGGAATTATTTGTAAATAATATTATGTTTCTGAAGTATTAAAAAAGGATAATAATTCAATTATTATTAACTGAAAATTCTTAATTCGCATAAAAATAAGTGTATAATATTAAAAACAGTTATCTAAGTTTGCGGGTTACTATTTCTTAATAAGGAGGCGATACTCTTAAACATTATGGAAATTTAAAATATTAGTAGGGTGCAGAAAAGGAGAACTTAATTAGTCTAGAAAGGAATTTAATCAGCTACAGTAGCCAATGCGGGTTTAGGTATTGTGTTAATTAATTAATTAACACAATACATATTTTAATTGAAATAAACATTGAACGACTTGGTGGGATATATACAAAAAAAATCACTATATACATACTGGAGGTTTTAGGATGAAAAAGAAAAAAGCATTATCCGGCCTGATGGCTGTGAGTTTACTAACAGTAATTCCGTGGAGTTCTGGACATGCTGAGAAACCTCAATGGACAAATGTGAATACATATGAGGAACAGGACGGAAGCAAGTTTAATAGCGAAAACTATGACTTTGTGAAATTTTCACAAATTGGTTCCAAATTAAAAGAGATTGAAAAACTTTCAAACCGTGTGAAAGTTGAAGTCCGTGGAACATCAGCTGATGGAAACCCACTCTATGTTGTCACGATTGCCGACCCAACAACACAAGGGAAGTTCGGAAAAGTGAAGGCACTTAGAAAGCAAATGTTTAAGAATCCAGGCAAAGCTCAAGAATGGGTTGCCAATAATCCTGACTTTAAAGTTCCAATCATGATTAATGGTTCTATTCATGGGACTGAATTTGTCGGAAGCGATGCAATCCTTCAATTAATTGAACGTTTTGCTACCCAAAATGATGAAACAACCAAAGACGTTTTAGAGAATAATATTCTTATTTTCAATGTCGTACAAAACCCTGATGGACGTATTGATGCCACCCGCTTTAATGGCGAAGGAATTGACATAAATCGTGACTTTATCACCCAATCGCAGCCAGAAACGAAAGAGATGGTTGAGCTCATTAAAGAATGGAACCCGATGGTGTTCCTTGATACTCATGGTTATGTGAAGAATTATCAGCCAAATCTGCAGGGGTTAATTGAGCCTTGTACGCCACCGCATAATCCTAATTACGAGTATGACTTATACGGAAAATGGGCCTATAAACAGGCAGAAGCGATGGAAGCGGAAATAATGAAGGATCATGAGAACTATTCAGGATCCTTGTATCAAGACATGAAAGGTACCTATATTCCGCTGCGCGATGACTCTGCTGGCTGGGATGATTACCCACCAATTTTCACACCAATGTATGCGATGTATCATGGTGCTTACGGTCATACATTAGAAGCTCCAACAAATGATTGGGACGGCGTACGATGGATGTATAATTCGATTATGGGAGCACTGAAATTTGCAACAGCCAACAAGCAATCCATGATTACTGATCAAATTGAAGTTTTTAAAAGAGGAATTAACTTTGACCATCCTTTTCATAAGGAAGGGTTATTTCCAAAAGCCTACATACTTCCACTAGACCCTAAGGATCCGACTGTTACGAATAAGGCTGTAAATCATTTGATCAATAATGATATTGAAGTTGTTCAAGCTGTGAATGCATTTGAAGCGGATGGAGTGTTATATCCAAAAGGAACTTATCTCGTTGAGATGGACCAGGCGAAAGCCGGATTAGCAAACACGATGCTCTGGGATGGGGAAGACATCACGAACGATACCCCAGCAATGTACGACATTTCCGCATGGAGCTTACCGGAGCTTTGGGGATTCGAGGCAGTAGCCACACAAAATCCTTTTAAAGTCAATGCAACGAAAGTAAACCAGATTACAGGTCAAGGCAAGGTTTCAGGAAAAGGACCGTTTATGATTCCGAACAGCTCTGTCCAATCGGTGAATTTAGTAAATAGATTGCTTAAGCAAGGAATACCTATTGTACGTGATGCACAAGGTAACTTCTTTGCAAAAACAGTAGCTAATCAGGTATCAGCAGCGGTGAAAGAATCTGGGTTACAGGTTGGAACTGCCGATGTACCAGCAGATGCAGTGGCTATTACGTCTTTAAAAGTGGCTATATTAAAGGATGGAGGTATGGGTAAACAGAAATCACACGCAGGAACAAAGCTTGCTTTGAAAAGACTAGGTTTTGATGTGACAGAAATTACGCCAGTCGAAGTGGCTAAAAATCCCCTTAACGGTTTTGATATTTTTGTCTATAGTGGAACGGAAAGTCTCATTTCTACTAACCTTTCCGAAGCTAATAAAGAATTTGGATTACAGAACGCCTGGCAACTTAATGCATTTAAAGACAATGTGACAAGCTTCTTAAATGAAGGAGGCAAATATATAGCTGTAGGTGCTGGTGCATCTAGAGCAACTAAGACACTCGGTCTTACAGACGACATCATTAATGTAGGAGGTTCCAACAGTAATGGTATCGTAAAAGTCGATTATGAGGGAACTGGTTTAACAGCAGGTTATGGAGAAAATGATATCGGATTTGTCTATCGTCCAACATGGTTCACGGATACTGATAATGATGAAATTGTCGCGACCCTTGCAGATTCAGATAATTTCTTCGTAGCTGGTCACTGGAAAAATAACATAACCGCCAAGGGCCAAGCCGTAATCGTAAAAGAACAGAATAAAGATGTAACTCTTATTGGGTTAGAAGCAGGTTTCCGCGACCACCCGGATTACTTGTTCCGTCTTCTATCTAATGCAATTTTCGAAAAATAGTAGAATTAGCCAAAGCCGGGTTCAGCAATGAATTCGGCTTTGGTAATTTAAAAAATGCTGAACGCTTGCTCTGAACTCATTACTTTTAAATCATCTGTTGCAAAAACCCTGAAGGACAATAAGTAGTTTTCTAGCCGATTAAAAATGGTGATTACTCTTATAATTCACAAGCTGGATATGGATTAACTAACCAGGAATCATTATAGATGAAGTTAAATGATTGGATTAGCGAACAAAATAATTAACTTGCAAAGGGGGCTGTCGTTCTCCTTTTATGTTTTAAACGACGTATCGGCACTAGGAGGTTTGTACGGGTGAGTACACCTAGATAATTTCAAAGGAGTGGGAGATGGTAAACAATTTATCTTTGCGTAAAATATCTATATTCTTTATTTAACAAGGTAAAAGGAATTCAATAAAGGAAATAAAATAATAATAATGGATCAGGTAATACTGCATAACTTCCTGATTCATTTTTTTATTTAAGTAGTCTTAGATATGATACGGGGACCTCATTAAATAAATACTTATTTTAAATCTCTCAAGCGGTTTAGTATTAGTAGTAAATACCGGAGATTAAATAATGATAAAAAACCTGTAGTTTTTTGTCTAGGTTGTAGAAGAAGGAGCATTAAGCTGGATCGGTGTCTGGACATAATCTACCCATTCCAGGGTGGAGTATGTCTATTTTGTCTAAGCGTAAAATTTATAGGATATGAGGTCTGATACTTATAGACTGACTACTTTACTTGAAATTGATGTAGCCCGGTGGTGAATTTATATTCATTTTGCTTGAGCTAAGTTATGTTTCCCCTAAAATATTAATAATTCTTTTATCTGGAGTCACAGTAGCGGGAGTGCTTTAATCCCTCTTTTTGTATTCATTATATTAAATAGGAAGAAATACGGATAGATTTACGTAAACAAATGTAAATACTGTAAAAAAAGTTTGTTTTCAAAGTAAGTAATATAGCAATTTTTCCTTATTGGAAAAAATAACTTCATTGTTAAATTATTGTTATTACCTTATAATTTTCTAGAAACATATGAAAAGTTATGAATAGGAGAAAAGTATGAAAAAACTGTGGACCATTTTAGTTTCATTTACGTTGTTAATTAGCTTATTCCCGCAATTAGCATCGGCGGCACCAAGCAAGAATTTTGAGAAAGAACTTACAAAGTATTTAAAAGAGGTAAGCCTTGTCAGGGGTTTTGAAGTGACGAAGGATGATATTGAAACATCACTTTCTTTTTACGATGAAAGTATTGAGAACTTTGAATCTATTGGTGATCTAAAAGAAGCCTTGGGCGAAGTTATTAAGGCTGATTTGAGTAATTTAGATGCCATTTATGAAGATTATAATCTAACTAAAGAGAGCCTAATTAATCTATTACACGAAAATGGCGAAGAACTAGACGATTATATCTTTATCTGGGACCTCGATGAAACTGTTTATTTCTATACAGAAGAGACAGAAGAGGGCGATTTTGAACGCGATCCGAACTTTGACAAAGAATTAGTCAATTATTTAGCCAAGGTTAGCAAGGAAAGAGGCTTCCAAGTAACACAAGAAGATATCGAAGCGTCATTGAAACCCTATGATTTTAGTACGGAAGAATTTGAATCTGTCGAAGAGCTTAGCGAATTCCTAGGTGACGTCATAAAGGCAGATCTAAGCAACTTAGATTATTTTAATGAGAATTATGGATTGGATAAACAAGCCTTGATTCAAATGTTAAAAGAAAATGGTGAAAATATTAACGATTATATATACATAGATAATCTTGAAGAAACTGTTTGGAACCTTACTGGCGGAGGGATTGATGGCGAAGTTGCCGAAGATCTTCTACCTATTTTCGAGCAGGAACTCGGTCTAACGGAAGAGGAACTACAGCAGCTTGAAGACCACTTGATGTCTTTGGAAGACCATCTTTCCAACCCGGAAACAGTCAAGCAACTTGAAGAATTGGGCAACCGCATGATGGCTTTCGAGGAATTTGATGTAGCAACAGAGCTTACAGCCGAACAGATTGCTGAAATGGCCTCAATCTATGAAGAATTACTTTCCATCTTTAAGCTTAATGTCTCATATTCCCTTGTGAAAAGTGGCTCGGAATCACCAGTATCCCTTTTGGATTTAATGAAATTGGAAGAATTGAAGGGTGCTAACCTGAAAATATCGATATATAATACTGACGGGAAGTTCTTGGCTGATCTGTTAATAACAGGTGATATGGTCGATTCTGATAATCTTACTAATGCAGGCGGACAAATAAAGGAATCTGCGAAAGATGTACAAAAGACCATTGAAAAGGCACCAGTTGCTAAACCAGTAAAACAAAAAATCAGTGGCCATACTAATTCAGAACATCAAACCGTAAAAGGGGCTAAACTGCCAAATACCGCTTCCAATTATTTGCCTAGTGCCCTTTTCGGACTATTTCTAGTCTTGTTCGGAAGCTTGATGTATCGAAAAATCAGGAAAGCTTAATATGAAACAATTAAAGAAAAAGCGGTTACTGCTGCTTTCTTGTACAATTGCCATCATTCTATTTGGGGTTTGGTTTTCAACATCCAATATGTATAAGTTTGCAAAAGGCTACTTTCTTTACAAGACTCATGCTCCAAGTAGCCAAGTAAATGAAACTGTACAGAAACCACCAAGTGATAAACCAACAATTGATAAAACACCAAGTAATAACACAACAAAGAAAGAGCTATATCCTGTCCGCCCTAAAACGGGTGAAGAAATCGGGGAGCTGTATATACCCAAACTAAAAACAAAACTCCCTATTTTCCATGGCACAAATGAGGATGAATTGGAAAAAGGCGTTGGTCACTTTGCAGGAAGTGTGTTACCTGGCGAAAATGACAATTCCGTACTTTCCGGTCATAGAGATACGGTATTCCGTAAACTCGGGCAAGTGGGCGAAGGAGATTTGTTGATAGTAAGAACATCGGCAGGAGAGTTCACATACAAAGTCAACAAAGTTCGAATTGTGGATGAGGATGATCGAACCGTAATCGTACCAAAGCCACGGGCAACGCTAACAGTCAGTACCTGTTACCCTTTTGATTATATTGGGTCAGCACCTGAACGCTATATCCTTGTCGCGTATTTAACTTCAAAAACAGTAAGTTAATCAAATGTACTAAAAAAAGCGTCCCAATAAGGAAACCTATTGGGACGCTTTTGATTTTATTTCTTATTAGAAAGAAAAGCGAAGATGATGTCACTTCCTCTACTTTTAAACCAATTAGAAAAAACACCTTTCACGGTGTTTTTTCATGGCCAATTTATTTATATTGTTAAACTATTCTTATTGCTCGATGTGCCAGATGAAGCGGATTTTAATATTTTATGATGGTAAATATAAGAGCCGGCTATCAATATATACCCGATAATGAAAATCAGCCATCCACTGGCAGGGTCGCCCACTGAAATGCTTGAATACATAGCCCCCGTCAAATCAAATACAAAACCGGCATAAGCCCATTCCTTGATTCTCGGAAAGCCAGGAATAAGTATTGCCACGACACCTAATAATTTGGCAATCCCAATAAAGGGCAGGAGGTAGGTAGGATAACCTAAATGATTGAATAAAGCGACTGCATCGGGAACAGACATTATATCCGGAATAGAACCCAAAACCATTAGTGCCACCAAAAGTCCTGTGAAAATCCAATATATAATTTTTGTTTTTTTCATTTATTCTGATTCCCTCCCTTAGATTGACATTTAAATCATATTCCACTTTTCTTTTTTTAATGCATTCTAAAAATCTTAATCTTAAACAGTTGTGTCGCAATCCTTTAGGAATCGCGCTTGGCTGTAGGATAACTTGAGGAAAAGCGAGTTCGCCTTCAGGTATTTAGGGAAATATTCAGTTGATTTCAGAAATCCACTCCTTTTCCAATGCCAATAGGAGTGGTGCCACTTCTTATTCTCCGTTGAAGAATGAAAGAAATTATATTCCTCCTTAGGATATAGATGAGGAACTGTGTCTGGAGCCAAACCAAAAGAATCATTATTAATGATGAAAGAGAGTGGTATCCAAATGATGGATGTACAACAAATTGTTTTATCTAGAACCTAACTCATTTAATACGATTATCATTTCTGGATGTAGGGGCGAAAATAAACAAGAGAGGTCTTTCCCTAGGTAGAGAAAGACCTCTCTTGTTATGTTAGGAAAGATATTCAGACATCTATCATCTATACTCTGAAATAGATTAGCTTGTAGTAACATTTAAAAAATGTTCCATTACAATTGAAACTGCCCCTAATGCAGGTGCATTTCTTCCTAATGAAGAGGGCAATAGTTCACACATACTTTCCAAATGAGAATTTACCCTAGAAGAAACCTCATTCTTAATGGTATTTAACACTATCGGGTGAGATTCGATAATGTTATTTCTTAATATAATAGCTTGTGCATCAAATGTATTGAGAATATTTGTTAAGCCAATACTGACGTAGAAGCCAAAGTTCTGGAGTGCATTTAAGACGGCTACATCATTTTTATTTGCACGTTCAACAATTTCTTTTCGTGACATATTCTTTTCGTCATTAGAAAAAGAATCCAGTAATGCTTTTTCTGATGCATATAATTCCCAGCATCCTCGGTTCCCGCAGCTGCATTTGGGACCATTAAAATCTATCGTCATATGGCCCATTTCTCCAGAAAAGCCATTTACTCCTTTATATAATTCATTATTAATAATAATTCCGACTCCAATTCCAACGTTAATACTGATGTAAATGATGTTTTCATAGTTTTTAGTAACTCCAAACACTTTCTCACCGCATGCGCCTGCATTAGCCTCATTTTCAACAAAAACAGGTACATTGAACTCGCTTTCAATTAAGAGTTGCAAATCTTCAATATACCATTCCAAGTTGGGCATGAAAATAATTTTTTGATTGCTATCCACAAGACCTGGTACACAAATACCTATTCCCACCAAACCGTAAGGAGAGTCGGGCATATGAATGATAAAGTCATGTATAAGTGCAAACAGAATTTCTTTCACTTCACCAGCTGAAGGGCTAGACAAGTCAGAAGCCTTCTCAAGGATGATGTTGCCTTCTAAATCGGTTAGAATTCCATTAAGGTAATCAACACCTATATCGATACCTATTGAATAGCCTGCATTTTTATTAAAAACAAGCATCACAGGTCTTCTGCCACCACTAGATTGTCCTGCTCCAATTTCAAAAATAAGATTTTTTTCAATTAATTCATTTACTTGGGAAGAAACAGTGGATTTATTTAACCCTGTAATCTCAGAAAGGGCTGCCCTTGAGATTGGTGAGTTTTTTAAAATTTCATTTAAAATCAACTTTTGATTCATTTTCTTTACTAATGCTTGATCTGCTATCGGAATGATAATCGCTCCTTTGTTTTACCATTGGACTAAGTGTTTTTTTGTTTAACAAAAATATAGTATGGAAATAGTATATTTCATATTATAACGTTAATTTTCTTAAAAAAACATTGAAATAACTAATTATTTTGTATATCATGAAATAAAGTTAGTTTATTGACACAACAAACTTTCTCATTTCATATTTCTGAAGAAAGTTTTTCACTTTAATTAAAGGGGGAAGTAACACATGATTCAAACTGATACTAATAAAATTAATTATTTTGAAAGCGTAAACAAAGTCTCATATGAGGGAAAAGATTCTAAAAATCCTTTAGCTTTTAAATACTATAACCCAGAAGAAGTAGTAGGCGGTAAAACAATGAAGGAACAACTACGATTCTCAGTTGCTTACTGGCATACATTTACAGCTGATGGGACAGATCCTTTTGGTGCAGCTACGATGCAAAGATCATGGAATAAATATGATGGAATGGACTTAGCAAAAGCTAGAGTAGAGGCAGCTTTTCAACTTTTCGAAAAATTAGGGGTTCCTTTCTTTGCGTTTCATGACCGAGACATCGCACCTGAAGGAAACACATTGAAAGAAACGAATGAAAATCTTGATGTAATCGTTAGCATGATTAAAGAATATATGAAAACAAGTAACGTAAAGTTATTGTGGAACACAGCTAATATGTTTACAAATCCTCGCTTCGTTCATGGTGCAGCAACTTCTTGTAATGCAGATGTATTTGCTTATGCAGCAGCCCAAGTAAAGAAAGGACTCGAAACGGCAAAAGAATTAGGAGCAGAAAACTATGTGTTCTGGGGCGGCCGTGAAGGCTATGAAACACTGCTCAATACAAATTTAAAGTTAGAGTTAGATAACTTGGCTAGATTTATGCATATGGCTGTAGATTATGCTAAGGAAATTGGATTTAAAGGTCAATTCTTAATTGAGCCAAAACCAAAGGAACCAACAACGCATCAGTATGACACCGATGCAGCTACGACCATTTCGTTCCTAAGACAATACGGATTAGATAACCATTTTAAATTAAACCTTGAAGCTAACCATGCTACTTTAGCTGGGCATACGTTTGAACATGAATTACGCGTAGCCAGAGTTCAAGGCTTCTTGGGATCAGTGGATGCAAACCAAGGTGATCCTCTTTTAGGATGGGATACCGATGAGTTCCCAACAGATCTATATTCTACAACTTTAGCAATGTATGAGATCCTACAAAATGGAGGATTAGGTAGTGGAGGGTTAAATTTTGATGCAAAAGTGCGCAGAGGTTCCTTTGAACAAGAAGATTTAGTATATGCTCATGTGGCAGGAATGGATGCGTTCGCTAGAGGTTTAAAAGTGGCTCATAAATTATTGGAAGATCGTGTTTTTGAAAACATCATTGATGAACGCTACAGCAGTTTCAAAAAAGGAATTGGTCTTGAGATTGTTGAAGGAAGAGCCAACTTCCAAACACTAGAGCAGTATGCATTGAATAATCCAAACATTACGAATAATTCAGGAAGACAGGAACGATTAAAAGCCACCTTAAATCAATATATTTTAGAAGTTTAACGGATAAAAGAGAGTAGAAATAAATTCTGCTCTCTTTTATAAAAGTGGAGGAATCAAGATGAAATATATTATAGGAATTGATCTAGGAACGAGCGCTGTCAAAACTGTTTTAGTTAATACAAAAGGTGAGATCTGTGCAGAAGCTTCTAAAAATTACCCTCTTCTGCATGAAAAAACAGGATATAGTGAACAAAATCCAGAGGAGTGGATTCAGCAGACTGCTAGTGCTTTAAATGAGCTAATCTCCAAATCCGGTGTAAGACCAGAAGATATAGAAGGAATAAGTTATTCTGGGCAAATGCACGGTCTCGTACTGTTGGATAAGAATCATAATCTCTTACGTCATGCTATTTTATGGAACGATACAAGGACGACAGCACAGTGTCATCAGCTATATGAAATGATTGGGGAGAAACGTCTTTTAGAAATAACAAAAAATCAAGCTTTGGAAGGATTTACACTACCTAAGCTGCTATGGGTTAAAGAGCATGAACCGGAGATATTTGATCAAGCAGCTGTATTTATGCTGCCTAAAGACTATTTACGCTTCAAAATGACAGGCTTAATTCATAGTGAATATTCAGATGCTGCCGGTACATTATTGTTGAACGTGGGTGAGAAAAAATGGAGCGAAGAGCTTTGTCAATTAGTGGGCATTGATATCAGCATTTGCCCATCGCTAGTGGAATCCAGTGAATGTGTCGGAACAATTAATGAAGAATTCTCTCAAAAAACAGGGCTAACATTATCGACTAAGGTATTTGCGGGTGGAGCTGATAATGCTTGTGGAGCAATTGGGGCTGGTATTCTATCATCAGGAGAAACGTTATGCAGCATCGGGACATCTGGTGTCGTACTTTCTTATGAGGAGCGAAATGATAGGGACTTTGCTGGGAAAGTGCATTATTTCAATCATGGAAAAGAAAATGCTTTTTATACGATGGGAGTTACATTATCTGCTGGCCATAGTTTAAGTTGGTTTAGAGATAATTTTGCTGAAAATGAGTCATTTGAAGAACTACTGGCTGATATAAACAATGTTCCAATTGGTTCAAATGGGCTTCTATTTACTCCATACTTAGTTGGGGAACGAACACCACATGCAGATGCTACTATACGTGGAAGCTTTATAGGAATGGATGCTTCTCATAAAAAGAGGGATTTTACAAGGGCAGTCATTGAAGGAATTACCTTCTCATTAAATGAATCAATAGAAATTATTCGAGAAAATGGAAAAGAAATTACGTCTATTGTATCAATTGGCGGGGGAGCAAAAAACGATAGTTGGCTTCAGATTCAAGCAGACGTTTTTAACACAAAAATTATAAAACTATCTACTGAGCAAGGACCGGCGCTTGGGGCAGCCATGTTAGCCGCTTATGGATGTGGGTGGTACAACTCATTAGAAGAATGCGCAGATTTATTCATATCTACTTCAAAAACATATCAACCTAAATTAGAAAATGTTCCAGTGTATAAACAACTTTATGCTTTATATAAAGAGGTATATTACCAAACAAAAGACTTAAGCAAAAGGCTGAATCAATTTAGCAGAAAGTAACTGGTTGCATTAGTATCATGCATCCCTTTCTTCGAAAAGGAGATTAATATGAAAATAGAAGAGGGAATTTTCGGTGAAATGAATAGAGAATTGGTAAAGTCTTATACAATCATGAACAATCAAAACATAAAAGTAACCTGTATTGATTATGGATGTACGATTACTAGAATTGATGTACCAGACAAAGAAGGGAATATAGAAAATATCGTGTTAGGATTTGATTCAGCAGAAGATTATTTGCATCATTCCCCTTATTTTGGTGCAGTAATCGGTCGAGTTGCAGGCAGAGTTAATCCACCAAGCGTTGATATGGAAGGGTTTACATACCTCCTCGCTGAAAATGAAGGGAGAACTCATTTACACGGTGGACCTGAGGGATTCCATAACGTAATCTGGAAATCCTCTACTAGTGAGAGTGTAGATGAGGCTAGTGTGACATTTACTTATATGAGTGCAGACGGAGAAGCTGGTTATCCTGGAAATCTTGAGGTAAGCGTCGTTTACACGCTCACTGAAAATAATGATCTTATAATAACCTATCATGGTATTTCAGATAAAAATACGTTATTAAATTTAACCAATCATACTTACTTTAATCTGAGTGGCAATTTAAAAGAAGATATCTTACAGCATGAATTAACTATGAAAAGTGATAAGTTTTTAGAGCTTGATCGGTCCTTACTGCCAACAGGCAATTTAATAGACGTTGAACATACACCTTTTGATTTTAGAGCAGGAAAGCGAATTATTGAAGGAGTAAAATCCGAACATCAACAAAATGAAATAGTTGGAAATGGGTATTACCATCCATTCTTATTAAGTGAAAATCATCAAAAAGAAATTTGTTTGGTTAATCCTTCTAACGGACGGAAAATGATAGTGGAAACAGATGAGCCATATGTTGTTTTATATACGGGAAATATGTTAGAAGATACTTTTCTAATTAGAGGGATTCCTTGTCAAAAACACCTTGGCTTATGTCTCGAAACTCAACATCCGCCAAATGCCATTCATAATCAGCAATTACCTTCTATTTTATTAGAAAAAAATCAAGAGTATCATTCCAAAACTCGTTTTACGTTTACCGTCGAGTAAAAACCTTTGGTATTCAATGGTCTAATTTTGTTTTAGTGAAATGAAAATCTACAATGGAAGGGAGGATAAAAGCAGTTAGTAGAATGGGTGAAGGAAGAGAGGTCCTTCTTGTTCATTAATTTTGAAAGCGCAACCAAAAGTATGCGCTTTAATATTAAATAGACTTCATTCATAACTGTTTTTAGTAAAACATGAAGCAAAAACGAAACTCATTATATATCTTTTCGATTACATTAGTCGCCGCAATTGGAGGATTACTGTTTGGATATGATACAGCTGTAATTTCTGGAGCTGAAGAATCTTTAAAGGTATATTTAATCGATAGCTTAGGGTTAGGACCTTTGGCACATGGCGTCACCGTATCAAGTGCTTTAATAGGATGTATTTTCGGAGGATTAATTTCCGGCTATTTTGGATCAAGACTAGGACGTAAAAAATCACTTATACTTGCAGCGATTCTTTTTATAGTATCAGCATTAGGTGCTTCTTATCCTGAATTTTTATTTTTTACAAAAGGTGAACCAACACTTTCTTTATTACTAGCTTTTAACTTTTATCGAATTATAGGGGGGATTGGTGTTGGATTAGCGTCTGCCATTTGTCCAATCTATATAGGAGAAATTGCTCCGGCTGATATTCGCGGCAGATTGGTATCATTTAATCAGTTTATGATTATTTTTGGTATGTTAGTCGTTTACTTTGTAAACTGGGGTATTGCAAATGGTGAAACGTTAGAATGGATAAATGATGTAGGATGGAGATACATGTTTGCTTCAGGAGCGATACCAGCTTTAATCTTTGCTGTACTTTTGTTATTAGTTCCAGAAACACCTCGCTATTTGGCAATACAGAATCAAGATCAAAAAGCTTTAGCTATACTTACAAGAATCAATGGATCTTCAGAAGCGAAAGCGATTTTGAGTGATATTAAAAAAACGACCACTATCAATATTTCTTCCGAAAAATTATTCGCTTATGGAAAATTAGTTATTATTGTAGGTGTACTGCTTTCAGTATTTCAACAATTTGTAGGTATAAATGTAGCCTTATACTACGCACCGCGTATCTTTGAAAGCATGGGAGCAGCTAAAGATTCTTCTATGCTGCAAACCATTATTATGGGATTAGTGAATGTTATCTTTACAGTTATCGCGATTTTAACAGTCGATCGATGGGGAAGAAAACCATTATTAATAGTAGGTTCTATCGGTATGGCAATTGGTATGTTTGGTGTAGCAAGCATGGCCTTTTCTAATATAATTGGAATAGGGACGCTTATATTTATCATTATTTATACAGCTTCATTTATGATGTCGTGGGGTCCAATCTGCTGGGTGCTAATTTCAGAGATTTTCCCTAATAAAATTCGAGGTCGGGCTGTAGCTATTGCTGTAGCTGCCCAATGGGCGGCTAACTATTTTATTTCTTCTACATACCCTATGATGATGGAATATAGCGGGGGACTAACATACGGTTTCTATGGTTCAATGAGCGTGCTGTCTGCCCTATTTGTTTGGAAAATGGTTCCTGAAACCAAAGGCAAGACTCTTGAACAGTTGGAGAATATATGGAGAAGAAATGTTAAAAGTTCAGAAGAAAGTCAAATTATTTAAATAGTAAAATTCACATAAACTGGACACAAAATATAATATAAAAGGATTCTTATTGTTGGAATATTAAGTATTGTTATTTCAGGGGTTTTATCGGAGCATGGGCAGGTGAACAACAACAAAGAGCAAATTTTCATTCAGAAAAAACAAAGAGTCGAATCTTTAGGACAAAAATAGTATTAATCTCAGGTCTCATAGCTGTAATTCCGTTTGGGTATTTCTGGATTAAAGTGTCTTGTATAATAATACTTTGATCTTCACCTAATGGGTTTCTTACTCTAAAAAGGAAGGTTGCTGAGGCAGCCTTTTTCTTATGGTACTAACGGGGCAGGTTTGGGAGAAGGAAATTTCGGTAAGATAGCGAATAAAATGAAATTAAAGGTGATTATATGACCACAAGGAATGTGCAATATCTACCTCCAGGTTTAAGAGTCAGGTGTGAAAAGGATATAAATCCATCAATAAGACGAACTTGTTTAAGCTTTGCGGTTTGGTTACGGACATATATGGAATTTCCTATAAAGGTTATTGTATATCTAAAAAAGGTTATCAACTTAAAACCAGAGATGCAAGAGAACTGGCAAGTGCTATAGTAAACGGTGCAAAATCATGGGTACAGCAGGAATTCACGAGTAAACGAAGAGAAATCACCAGTGCAGCACGAACTCACGAGTAAATAGGTCGAATTCACGAGTAAAACAGCAAAACTCACGAGTAAACAGCCAAAACTCACGAGTAAACGGCACAAAATCGTGCGAAATCGTGCGAAATCAAAAGTGCAGCACGAATTACGAGTAAATGGCGCGAAACCCCGTGTAAATGTGCGAAATCATTGGTACAGTACGAGTAAAATGTATATCGTAAGGGAGAGCCTTACTTGTTCAGCACTTGTAGGAACAACTTTATCTTAAAAAGTTTATTGTCTTAAAAGAATTGATTATAATGACGCAGAACCCGACACAGGATATCGTGATGAGGGAATACATTAACTTTAAGTCTTTCAATATAATGATTCCCGCAATTACTATGAGAGAATCAATGATAAAAATAATAATTCCAGGATTGGTTGCTGTGGTTTTAGATATTAATAGTGCTAGTAAATCCACTCCACCTGGGCTAATATGTTGTCTCAGCATAAAACCGACACCAATCCCAATCGTCATTCCACCGATAATGGCACTTGTTATGATCGGCAGATGAACCAAACCGTTTAGTGGTGTTAGCCAATCAATAATGGTTGAAGTGAAAGCTAACCCAAGGATGGCATTAAAGAAATAAGACTTATCGTATAGAAGAGATAGAAGGTATATGGGAATATTGAGCATGATCATGGTATGTCCAACCTGGATTCCCCAAACATATTTAATTAATAAACTTATGCCAAATATCCCGCCATTTATTAGATGAATGGGGATTATAAATAAGTTAAGACCTACTCCAATGCAAAAACTTGAAAAAAGCAGCGTAACAAACTTTTTCATAAAAACATTCCCCTTGTCCAAATCATTATCTTAAAATATATGAGAGGAATCTAAATATATACTTAGCTGATTGGAAATTACGATTGCTATTTGTTCTTCATAAGATATTTTTAATCCACATGGGAGTACGCTAATCAAAATAAAGGCGTTCTCGTTGAGGCCATGATGTAATTAGGGCAAAAAAAAAGAGACACTAAAAGAGTCTCTCAGACTGTAGACAAACTCGATGAAAATCGAGTTTGTCTATTTTTATGGCTTGTACAATTTGGACGTTGATTTCCACTCCAGGCACTCGCTTTCCGCGGGCGGTCGGGGAGCCTCCTCGGCTTTCGCCTGCGGGGTCTCCCCTAGACGCGCTTTTCCCGCAGGAGTCTCGTACACCCGCTCCAATCAACTTTGTCTTACCTTTTAGATAGAACACTTTTGCCTGGAGTCATGTTTGTTTTAAAATAGAAGTATTAAAACTTGAGGTGATGAGGATGCTTTCTAAACATGATTCTATTCAGCGAGATCAACTTGAAATGATTACTTTAGATCAATTGGTGCCACCGAACCATTTGGTTCGTAAAATGGAGGCTGCCATTGACTTCACTTTCATTTATGACTTGGTGAAAGATATGTATTCAGAGGTAGGACGCCCAAGTATTGATCCAGTTATTTTAGTTAAACTGACTTTCATTCAATATACCTTCGGTATTCGTTCCATGCGTAAAACGATTGAAGAAGTTGAAACCAATATGGCTTACCGTTGGTTCTTAGGCTATGGTTTCCATGATAAAGTACCTCATTTCTCTACGTTCGGGAAAAATTATGAGCGACGCTTCAAAGATACAGATCTGTTTGAACAGATTTTCTATCGCATTTTAATGACAGCTGCTAATAAAAAGTTAATAAGTGCTGAACACGTTTTCGTGGATTCCACACATGTGAAAGCCAGTGCGAATAAACGGAAATTTGAAAAGAAAATCGTTCGTAAAGAAACACGAGCGTATCAAGGACGTCTTCAAGAAGAAATCAATCAAGATCGTGAAAACCATGGAAAAAAGCCTTTTCCACCAGATAAATTTGATAAAGAAGAGACCAAAGAGATTAAAGAAAGTACAACGGATTCTGAGAGTGGCTACTATGTGAAAGATGAACGAACAAAACAGTTTGCCTATTCATTCCACGCGGCCGCAGACCGCAACGGTTTTGTATTGGGAACGATTGTAACACCTGGAAATACACATGACAGTCAGATCTTAGAGCCACTAGTTGAACAAGTGATTGAGAAAGTTGGAAAACCGGAAGCCGTTGCCGCAGATGCAGCTTATAAAACACCAGCGATTACAAGCTACCTATTTAACAAAGAAATCATACCGGCTTTACCTTATACACGTCCTCGCACCAAAGAAGGATTTTTCCGCAAACAGGACTATGTATACGATGAACATTTTGATTGTTACCTTTGCCCTTCGGGCGAAACTTTAAAGTACTCAACAACAAATAAAGAGGGCTATCGCGAGTACAAATCGCCAAAACAAATTTGTACAACATGCTCATTTTTATCTCGGTGTACAGAAAGCAAAGACTGTCAAAAAGTGGTGACACGGCATATCTGGCAAACACATGTGGAAGAAGCAGATCATCTGCGTCATCATCAAGATGTAAAACCTATATATGCAAAACGTAAAGAAACGATTGAGCGTGTATTCGCAGATGCAAAAGAAAAGCATGGTATGCGTTGGACTACTTTAAGGGGACTTAAAAAATTGTCGATGCAGGCGATGCTTACTTTCGCTGCCATTAATTTAAAGAAGATGGCCAATTGGACATGGCAAGGTCCAAAAATGGCCTAACATAGTGGGCTCGTAGAGCCCCAATCTCTAAACTTTAGGCGAAAATTCAAAGGGAATTTCAAAAGGGGTTCAGAATTTTTTAATTCCGAACCCCTTTTGTCTACAAACTGAGTGCACATAACCCTGTCAAGTAGACAATAAAAAAAGAGTATTTTTTAAGCTACGGCCTTTTCTCGATATTCAATTGGAGAAAGGCCGTTGAATTTCTCCTGAAAGCGAGCCGTATTGTAAAACTCTATATACTCTTGAATAGCTAGATAAGCTTGCTCTGCTGTTTTTGGACATGTTAAATATAACTTTTCTGTTTTTAAATGTGAGAAGAAGCTTTCTATACACGCGTTGTCGTGACAATTGCCACGACGAGAGTGGCTTCCTCGAATGCCGAGTTCCTTCACCTGATTTTCATATGATTTCGTCGTATATTGGAATCCTTGATCTGAGTGCAGGAGAGCCCCCTTGCTAAACGGCTTGTCCCTTAGCTGGTTTAGCGTATTATGAACCAATTCAAGATCATTTCGTGTAGAAACTTCCCATGCAACAATTTCATTATTATACAAATCTAAAACGGCGGAAAGGTAGGCAAACGTGTTTCCAATCCGTACATAGGTTATATCTGTTACTAACTTATGAAACCTCATCTCTGCGTAGAATTCACGATTTAAGACATTATGAAATACAACTGACCCTCTTCGACCGTAGAAAGGGCGTTTCTTCCGAATGACAGATTGGACCCCCAACTCTCTCATTAATCGACGAACACGCTTGTGGTTTACAACGATTCCTTCTCTGGACAAAGCTCCAGTCATCCGTTTATATCCGTAGTAGGGGTGTAGCTTATGGATGGCTAAAATATGTTCTTTTATCCATAAATTTTTCTCAAGTCGCAAAGAACGAGCAGAATGTGTCTTCCGCCATTTGTAGTATCCAGCCTTTGATACTTCAGCGATTTTTAATAGCCACGAAAGTGGGTACGTTTTCCTCAAACCATCGATTATTTGAAACCTTTCGGCTTTCAGGACCATTCCTTCCCATGTAGATTTGGATTGCGCTTTTTTAAATAATCCACCTGCGCTTTTAGATAGGCATTTTCCTCTTCGACACTAGAAAAATTCTTACGGTTCCATACACCACGTTGATCTTCAAAAGACTCGTTATTCTGCACTTTCTTCACCCAACTCGCTATCTGTGCATCACTTTTAATACCAAAACGCTCACGAATCTGGCGATATGACCAACCTTCCTCCACTTTCAGACGAACCACTTCTCTCTTTAATCCTTCTGTATACGCTTGAAACGTTTGCCCCTTTTTTGCCATACAAAAATCCCCTCCAGATTGACAGTTAAGAACATTTTATCATGTTCTCTTTTTTCTCTGTCTACCTGAAGGGGATAATACCAGAGAGACACTAAAAGAGTCTCTTTTTTTTTGCCTTGTTTTCATGGGGCAAGTCAGTTTAATAATATAAGAATTTTTTATACCATGGAAAATAGGTTGGATTTAGCCTTGTTAATTCAAGATGTTTTTTTTGATAGGCGATTTGTAATGGTATCTTCTTGTGGTGAAGTTTGCCGTATATAAAAGGCAAGTATGAATGCAACTATGGTCAAACCTGTTGCTATCATGAATGCATCATCCACTCCCATTACGCTGCCTTGTTTAATGGCCATCGCCATTTGTGATGTATTATCCGGTGATATGTTCCTTTGAGATAAGATTTCCTGAACATGTTTCGTTCCTTGGTTTGTCATGATGGACACAAAGAATGCCATGCCAACAGCACCTGCCACCATTCTCAATGTATTGACCATTGCTGTGCCGTATTTATTTAGGCTAAGTGCCAATTCGTTTAATCCGGCTGTGAAGATAGGCATCATCAGTATCGACATTCCGAACATTCTAATGGTATATACCCACACCACATAAGAATAGGACGTATCTGTTTGAAGCCGCGTTAAAAGATAGGTTGTAATGATAGTGATGGCAAGTCCGCTCACCGCAAGCCATCTTGCACCAAATCGATCAAACAGCTTACCTGTGATAGGGGACATGATCCCCATTAAAATCCCGCCAGGCAATAGCATGAGACCGGATTCCATCGGAGTGAACCCACGGATATTCTGCATATAGATTGGCATGATGATCATTCCAGAGAACATACCCATGGTTGCGATGATGTTGATGATTGTCGTTAAAGTGAACATCCGATACCGAAAAATTCTAAATTCCAAAATAGGATGAGAGACAGTAAATTGCCTCCAGACAAATAAAACTAAACTGATTCCTCCAACAAGGAACATCGTCAGTACTTCGGGACTGCCCCAGCCCTTGGTACCGCCAGTAGCAAATCCATATAGAACCCCGCCAAATCCGATTGTGGATAGAATTACACCCAGTTTATCTAGTTTAGGTCGGCTGGTTTTCCCTACCTTTTTAATGATGAAAATGGCAAAGATGAAGTCAAGCAGGGCAAATGGGAAAATGATAAAAAACAGAACCCGCCAAGAATAGTTTTGGATAATCCATCCTGATAGTGTAGGTCCTACAGCTGGGGCAAAATTCATCGCGATACCAAATATACCCATTGCGAAACCGCGTCTGTTAGGCGGAAATAAAGTGAAAATCACATTTGTGATCAACGGGAACAAAATCCCCGCCCCTGCTGCTTGAACCACACGTCCGATCAATAAGACGGAGAAGCTGGGGGCAATTCCGCATAAAAAAGTTCCTAAGGCGAAGAGTCCCATCGAAGCTAGATATAATTGTCTTGTATTGAATCGTTCCATTAAGAAAGCGGTAATCGGGATGACAATCCCATTGACCAATAAGAAGATAGTAGTAAGCCAATTCGCTGTTGCAGCTGATATGTCAAAATGAGTCATTAATTGAGGCAATGCGATATTGATTAAAGTCTGATTTAAGAAAGCGACTAGAGCACCAGCCAGCATCACCGCAAACATGGGACCTGTACGGATTTTAGTGATGGCTGTTTTGTCGTGATTCATTATTATGGCACGTCCTTTCCGCTAGGATAGTACAAATTGTACTGCCTGCTATTTTTAAAAGTTTAGAAACTAATTCGTCTCACGAAGTATTAGTGTAAACCCACCTATATTTTCCGGTAAAATACAGCATAGATTCACCTCAATTACGGCTTTTTTTGAGGTGTTTATTCTTTATTAACCACTCACTTACAATATTTCAGGATACATTATCTCTTGGAAATCCCCCAGGTTAACATCCATTCTACAGGTATATCATATTTCAAACAATAATCACCCATATAATACTTACAATGTACCAGAGAAATTTGTGCACTAGGTATAATACTTTAACATTCTACCATTCGCATTCACTAAAAAATAGTTAATTAATGTTGAACAATAAAATCACGACTTTTCCGTATTTTGCGAATAATTATTTTTTTAAATATTCAAAATAATTATTGCAATCAATGTATTGGTTAATTATAATACAAAGCATAACAAATAAAAGTCATTATGAGGGGGTGAAATAATTGAATATTGCAGGGATGAATATAACATTTAGGCATTTCCCTTTTCATTATTTTTTGGATTGCATGGACAACCTTGGGATTAATAGCATTGAGTTATGGGGTGGGGAGCCACATTTGTATGTTTATCGAAACATATTAGGAAATATTAGGAGTTTGAGAAGGGAAATTAAGTCTAGAAATATGAAAATCATTTGCTATACTCCAGAACAATGTATCTATCCTTATAACATTGCATCCTCGGATGCTCATTGGCGAAAAAAAAGCATGGAGTATTTTATGGAAAATCTTTATGCCGCGCTGGAGTTAGACACAAACATGATGCTTATCACTTCTGGAATAGGGGACTTTTCTGTCTCACAAGAGGAATCATGGAAATATGCCAGTGACTCAATCTTTCAATTAACCAAAGTAGCTGAGATGGAAGGTTTGATTCTTGTTTTAGAGCCATTGACAAAGTACGAATCCAATCTTGTAATCGACTCAAAAGGGCTAAAGAAAATGTTAGAGGAAATCCAATCTACTTCATTAAAAGGAATGATAGATACGGTTTCCATGCATCTGGCAGGTGAAACACCTGATGAGTACTATTCCTTCCTTCCCGAATTAGGCCATTTTCACCTAATGGACGGAGATGGTCAATCAGATGCACATTTGGCACTGGATGATGGGGTTTTAAATTGGAGGGAATATTTAACAAGCCTTCAAAGCCATCGTTACAAAGGAAGTTGTACTTTAGAGATTATGGGATCAAATTATTATCAAAATCCAAGCGATGCAATCAAGAAATCAATTGAAAAAGTTAGGGAATTGGGAATTTAATCATCTAATTTGGAGGAACTCTTTATGAGTAATGGCACACTTACACGAAAACTGGGTTTTTGGTCTGCTCTGGCTATTGCTGTTGGAACTACAATAGGGTCGGGTATTTTTGTCTCATCCGGTGATGTTGCAAAGGCTGCGGGTACTCCTTCCATTTCCATTCTAGCCTGGATAATAGGCGGGGTGATTGCCATTCCGCAAGTAATGGTGCTGGCGGAGTTATCGACAGCATACCCCCAAAATGGAAGCGGTTACGTTTATTTAAATAAAGCTGGGTGGAGGCCTCTGGCATTTTTATATGGATGGGCCACTTTCTGGGCGTTGGATCCTCCATCCATATCGATTATGGCTTTAGCGATCGTTTCTTATTTAGCAACCTTTTTCCCATTTTTCTCTGGGGTCGCCGGGAAATTATTGGGTATTGCGATCATCCTGCTCATCACATCGATTCATTATCGAAGTGTGAAGGAAGGAGGTCTTTTCCAAGTCATTATCACGGCTATCAAGATCATTCCTTTCCTGATTGTCATTGTCTTGGGAATTATGTACATGAACCCTGATAACTTTGCTTATACACCAGGACCAGGTGCCCAAAAGTCAAGTTTAATAGGTGGTGTATCCGCAACCACATGGGCATATACGGGAATGGCTGCGATTTGTTTCATGGCTGGGGAGTTCAAAAATCCAGGGAAAATACTTCCACGAGCTCTTATTAGTTCGGTATTCATCGTGTTGGCTTTATATACACTGTTAGCCGTTTGTGTCATCGGTTTGATGCCGTTTAATGAATTAATCAACTCCAATGCGGCTGTTTCTGAAGCTGTAAAATATATTCCGGGATTATCTGATATTGCATCATCATTCGTGGCCATTACGGCGATTATTGTTATCTTGGGTTCGCTGAGTTCTTGCATAATGTTTCAGCCCCGCCTTGAGTACGCAATGGCAAAGGACGGACTATTCTTTCAACGTTTTGCAAGAGTTCATCCTAAATATGAAACTCCAAGTTTCTCTATCATCGTTCAGGTTACGTATGCATGTATTCTTGTGTGCTTCAGTAATTTAACTGTGTTACTTGGCTATTTCACACTGATTCAATTGGTAATTAACATCCTGGACTTTGCCGCTGTTTATAAATGCCGTAAAAGGGATGATTATAATCCAATCTATCGTATGCCAATGTGGAGGTTAACGACGGTTTTAGCTATTCTTGGAGCATCATGGCTGGCCTGGGGAACATTTACTTGGGCGCCTATTCAAGGAGTGATTGCAGCGCTGATCGTTATCGTAACAGGTCTGCCGGTATACTATTATTGGGAAAGGAAATATGGATCAAAGAAAAATAACGACAGCGATATCGTGGCTTAGCAGAATGATAAGGGAAGTTAGGCCTTCTTTTGATAAACCAAAAAAATTTTAAAATAAAACAATTGTGCAAATTATTATGTTTAGATATAATACAAGACATAACAAATAAACAGGTATAAGGGAGGAAGCTGTTAATGCTAAAGTTTGATGAGGAGTTATTTCTAAATCTTGTAGAAAAAGAGGGCCTTGCTTTTAGAGGCCAGATTGAAGAAATCGTAGATGGAATCACAAAAAGGGGCTACAGCAATATTTTCCTTATCGGTGCTGGCGGCACCATAGCCATGATGTATCCATATGAATACATATTAAAATCAAATTCTACCATCGATGTCCATGCAGAAATTGCTGCTGAGTTCATGGTGATGAATCATAAGCATTTCAGCAAAGATTCAGTCTGCATTTTTACATCTGTATCCGGGACTACTCAAGAAACAGTTGCAGCGGCTGAATATTGTAAAGAAAAAGGCGCCACTACAATCGCTTTAGTTGCAGAGCCAAATACTCCGTTAACACAAATTGCGGATTACTGTATAACGACTGGTTCTGAAACGCACTCTTTTGATACTTTCTTTATGCTTTTGTACATGGTCGTCTTCCGTTTCATGCATAACAACAATGAATTCCCGCAATATGAACAATTCACGAATGAGGTTTCTCTACTTCCGCGTGCAATTCTAGATGCCGTTAAATCTTTTGACAAAAAAGCAGAGGAATTTGCCATTACACATAAAGACACGGATTACCACATGATGGTCGGTTCTGGTAACCTATGGGGAAACACTTATTCATATGCCATGTGCATTTTAGAGGAAATGCAATGGATCCAAGCGAAATCCATCCACGCTGCAGAGTTTTTCCATGGTACGCTTGAACTTGTTGTTGAAGATACAAGTGTTATTTTAATAAAAGGGGAAGATGAAACTAGACCGCTGATGGACCGTGTAGAGAGATTTGTAGAAAAAATCTCAAAAAATATAACGGTTATTGATACCAAAAGCTTTGAAATGGAAGGCATCAGCGAAGAATTCAGAAAGCACTTTTCAGTTAGCATCAACTGGTCAGTATTAAGTCGAATCAGCGTATACCTTGAGCGTGAGAGAAATCATCCATTAACACTTAGAAGATACTATCGCCAAATGGAATATTAAGATAAGTGGAGCACTACTTAGTAGTGCTCTTAAGTTTAAAGAAAGCGGGGGAAAATGATGAGAACGGTTACAGTCGGAGATAACTGTATGGATGTTTATCAAAAGAGCGGGGAGGTCTATCCTGGCGGTAATCCTTTAAATGTGGCTGTCTATTTAAGAGGGTTAGGTGCTGACTCTGCTTATATCGGCTGGGTGGGCTCCGATCAATACAGTGAAAAAATGGTTAAAGCGATACAGGAAAAAGGTGTTGATATTTCTCATCTTTCGCGGAAAGAAGGAAAAACAGCTGTTACTTTTGTTGAAATGGTAGGAAATGACCGCAGGTTTGGAGAATACGATGAAGGTGTCATGAAACATTTCTGCTTAACGACGGAAGAGCTCCATTACATTCAAACATACCAGCTCATACATTCAGGGATTTGGGGACATGCGGATAAGTATTATTCCTTATTTAAAGAAAATGGAATGCTCACGTCTTTTGATTTCTCAGATCAGCTAGATCACGATCTAGTGAAGACTTTACCGAAGTTTGTTGATTATCCTTTTTTCTCTTATACGAAGGATGATGCTTTTATCCGCCAATTTTTAAAGGATGTAAAAAATCAAGGATCTAAAATTGCGGTCGCCACTTTAGGTGAAAATGGTTCACTTGCCTATGACGGCATTCAATTTTATCAATGCGGTGCCGTTGAAGCGAATGTGGTGGATACAATGGGTGCGGGGGATTCCTTCATTTCCGGTTTTATTTATGGATTATTGAAAGGCCAACCTATCGAAAATTGCTTAGAATTGGGTACAGAGTCTGCTGCGAAAACCATTAGCTATTTCGGTGCGTGGTGACTGGGACTGTAAATCATGTATAATAGGTAGTAAATAATAAATTTTGACGGATAAGGATGAATCTAATATGAATTTAAATCCTTCAACCCCCCAGCCACTATATATGCAAATAAGGCAAATGTTGAAGAATGATATTCAGAACGGTAAATACAAACCAGATGAACAAATCCCAACCGAAGCAGAGCTTTGTGAAACTTATAACGTTAGCCGCATCACCATACGAAAAGCAATCGAGGAATTGGTGAAGGAAGGAACACTGACACGTATTCCGCGCAGGGGTACCTTTGTTGCATCTAATAAGTTTCATAATGAGTTGTTATCCATAAGTGGATTCTCAGAGTTTAGTCATCAGCTTGGGAAGATACCGAATTCCCGGATTTTAAGAAGTGAGGTCATAGCCGCACCAAAAGATGTTGCAGGTCATCTCCTCATTGAAGAAGGAAGCCCCGTTCTCGAACTAGAGCGACTCATGTATGTAGATGAGCGTCCGCTTTTCTACGATACCGCTCATTATTCGTTACTTCGTTTTCCGGATTTGGAAAAGAAGATTGCAAGGGATGAATCAACTTATAAGATCCTATTGGAAGATTACCATACCGAAATAGTCAGTAACGATAAAATTATAGACGTGATTGGTGCTACAAAAATCCATGCTAAATATTTAGAATGCGATATTGGCGCAAATTTATTTAGAATAGTGAAGATTGCTTTCGATGCAAACGACCAGCCTGTGCACCTCTCAACGTTCATGTGTGAAACCAACAAGGTCAATCTGACTGTTCATCGGGCAAAATAGGTCATGCCATTAATTTGGCATGACCTATTTAAACATCTAGTTTTGATTTTCCTCCTCCAAACTTTCTTCTTTGATCATCGCATTTAAAATATCCTTACAATTAAAACATAAGATATTCTTGTTATCTAAAAGAATACCGTTCAGAAAACCAGCCGTACAATACACATCATGTGCACAGCGAACACAAGAACCAACTAGTTCTTCCATCGATACATCCCCCTATTCAGGAAATGGTATATAGTTTGGTGTTCTATTTTGTATAAAGGTAAAGGCCAAAATCTTGCATAACGGAAGTGTGCCCCATTTGCCGTAACATGGTAGCTATATTGCCACGATGATATGATCCGTGAGTGACAACGTGTAATACAGATTCGGAAATGGTAGTTTCAAGCGACCCAGCATATGGGTTATCCACAACCATTACCTTTTCCATATCCACTGTACTCAGAAGTGCTTTGTTTCTTTCGTACAAGTCCATAAATGTTTTTTTCATTTCCTCAATACTTTTCTTTTCCACCTCTTCTTTTAATTCACTAGAAGATGCCATTGCTTCATCCATACTTTTACCAGAGATAATATCAAACCACGCGTAATCTGTGAGATAAATGTGAGACAACACTTTTGATACCGACGAAAAACCACTCTGAATTTCCTTATGGTAAACGTGTTCTGGAAGTTCATTTAACCGATCGATGATGACTCCATTTGCCCATGCGTGATAGTTATACATTTCTAATACTGGCTCGGGGTGATTCATTAAAAAACCTCCATATACACTAGTTTTTTCGGATTGGACAATTTATGCAGTAAGAACAAAGTATTCAGGATTATTCAATGCAGTATATTCATTAATATGCTGTTCTATAATTTATATAACAATTCCTCCTTATGATTCTACGGGTATATGTGCTCCTTAAATGTAATACATATAAAATAAGAGGTTTTGAGATAATACGAACTACGAACATTCAGGTCATAAAATGAATAATAGTGGAGCATCACATATAGGCATTTTTTCTTGCAGGAAAATAGCTCCCTATATCGAACTGATAGTAAAGGAGATGGTAATATGAATCTGAGGATCAAATATAGGCTTTATATCCATGTAGACGGAAAACTTATTCCAGAACAGTATGACCGATACGAGATACTAAACGTCAGAGAAGGTATAGATCCAAATGATACTAAGGATTACCAAGAGCTTACTAAAAAATTGAGTAAGTCGATTAATCGGCCTTTAAATGAATTTGAAATAAAAAACTATGAAACAATGTAAGTGCATCCCCTCTGGAGGGAAACGAATATTTCATTTTCGAATTTTTTCTCCTTCATTACAACGGAATTTTTAATGTTTAAAAGTGTAATTAAATAAGAGAACCATTTATAACCTGTAGCTTGCTAAATGATCCTCCTCCTTATATTAATAAATGTAAAAATATAAGGAGAGAGGAGATTTATGATCATGCGCATATCCATTAGGTAAAAAGTGGGTATGGATAATCAAGCAAAACCTTTCTAACCTTTACCAGTAGATTTCTGCGCGCCGTCGGAAGAGTCTTTAAAACGAATTATCTGGGTGTATAACTAGAATCTTATAAAAGTTTATTAAAATCCATTTTTCATTATTTAATGATAAATGGATTTTTTGTTTTTTTTGGAAATATAAACAAAATGATTTTTGAACCGTGAATCGGCTATCTGGATCCAACAAAAAGTACAAACTAATACCGATGTTGCCAAAGGATTAGTTTGTTTTGACCAGTGACGAATCTCTTAAGGAATAATAAAAAATCACTCGGAAATTAGAAGATGTACCTTTAGCGTATATGCCTGGGAATGCAACCCGTATTCGTGTGAAAGCAGCTGGTGATTTAGCCCAGTCTGAAATGAATGAAATGGTGTAGTCTAGGCAGGGGGGAAGGAGCTTTTCATTGTGCAGAGGAAGCTTCCCTTTAGTTAAATAAGTGGAAAAAGAAAAGCGCTAAGGATAGTGAATTGACGAATTATTGTACGAAAGTTAATGGGATTTCTACAAGAAAAGGTAAAAAAGTGCTTCCTCAGCTAATGCACTAGGTATAGTGCTCGGCACAGTAATTGGGCTTTTGTAAGGATTCAGAACATATGAAATAAACGGTGATGGTTGTATTTGTTGTGGCTGTTATAATTCATAGTCTCGACATGGCTTTGAAGATTAAAGACTTTTATATTGTAATTGTCAGTTTAGTAGTGTGCGCTATAATTGGGGAATGGATGAGGCATAAAAACTCCGCCCAGAACAATTATTATATAGCCACATTGATAATTCTATCTGTTTAATAAGTTCTATGTAAAACTCTCTTGTATCAAGAGAGTTTTTTTGCATGAAAAGTTATTTAGCTAACATGGAGTTTTATTAACGACGAGCTAAAAAGAGGGTCAAAAGGGTGATGTGTTTGCGTGGGGATTTTTCCCATTCTCTTTTATAGACTTGCTTTTACTTGGTCCTGTTTGCGGATTGTTGTTAATGCTTATGGAGATAAAAGCTGATGAGTAGGAGAAATTAGAGCTGATTTACAAAATCTTAACATTTGGTTTATGTGGAATTAATGTTTACTGATTATGATTAAACCGTAATAAACAGTAATAAACATTAAAGATTCCACACTAAATGGAGGCACTTTTTATGAATCGCACATTCAAGAAGAATTGTTACAAGTCTATTCAAGCTTTGATTTTAGGGGTGAGTGTACTGGGATTAGCTGCTTGTGGAGCTACTAATGAGGAGGCTGCTCCAGTGGTTAAGGATCCAAGTTCGTTAACCTTGAAAGAAATTGAAACAAAGGCAAATGAAGAGGGGACCATTAATAGTGTTGGTATGCCTGATTCATGGGCTAACTGGGGCGAAACTTGGAATGAAGTGATGAAAAAATATACATTGGAACACAATGATACAGATTTGTCCAGTGCGGAAGAGATTGCCAAAATGGAATCTGAAGGAGAGAATGCAACAGCCGATATCGGCGATGTAGGGATGTCCTTTGGGCCAATCGCGGAACAAAAAGAATTAACGATGCCATATAAAACTTCCTATTGGGACGAGGTACCTGAGTGGGCAAAAGATGACAATGGAGATTGGATTGTTGGCTACCAAGGAACGATTGCATTCTTTACTAATAAAGAATTAGTAGATAACCCGCCTAAATCTTGGGATGACATATTAAAAGGGGATTATAAAGTAACAGTTGGAGATGTTCAGCGTGGTACACAGAATCAAATGGCCGTACTTGCTGCCGCTATCGCTAACGGCGGTGATGAAACAAATCTCCAACCAGGAATTGACTATTTTGCTAAGCTTGCCAAGCAAGGCCGCCTTAGCTTGACTGATGCCAAGCCGGCTAACATCGAAAAAGGGGAAGTGGAAGTTGCACTTGTTTGGGATTTCAATGCTCTTGGTTACGCTGACCAAATTAACCGCGATCAATTTGAAGTGACCATTCCAAGTGAAGGTTCAGTCGTAAGCGGCTACGCAACCATTATTAACAAATTTGCAAAGCATCCGCATGCGGCGATGGCAACTAGAGAATATATCTTAAGCGATGAAGGACAAATTAATTTAGCTAAAGGGTTTGCCCGTCCAATTCGCGATGTAGAACTTCCGAAAGAAGTAGCTGAAAAAATGGTTCCAGAAGAACAGTACAAAAATGCAAAACCAATTGAAGATTACAAAGCTTGGGAAGAAACGGCTAAAAATTTACCTCAGATTTGGCAAGAAGAGGTGTTAGTCCATGTCAAATAAAGTAATAGCAATCGTTGTTGATGGTATGAGATACGATAAAGCATGCGAAGCGCTGGGATTTATTCAGCATTTAGTCGAAACGAATCAAGCGTCACTTTACAAAGTTAAGTCGGAGCTTCCAAGTCTTTCCCGTCCATTATATGAAGTGTTGTTAACAGGTACGCCGGCTTCAATGAATGGGATTACGTCCAATCGAGCCGTTCGTTTATCTACTGAGAAAAGTCTCTTTCATCTTACGAAAGAAAACGGGTTAAGAAACGGAACAGTGTCCTATTACTGGGTAAGCGAACTTTATAATCGTGCGCCATTCCATTTTATTGAAGACCGTGAGCAAGAAGATGAATCCAATCCAATTCAATACGGAAAATTTTATTGGGACGATGACTATCCAGATAGCCATGTGTTAATGGATGCAGAAGCTTTACGCAGAAAGTATGACCCTCACTTTGTATATATTCATCCGCTCGGTGTAGATGTAAAAGGAGAAATTTTTGGCTCGGAATCAAAAGAATATCGTGAGCAAATCCTAAAAATGGGAAGCTTGTTGGCACAACTATTGCCAATTTGGATCAAAGAAGGTTACCACATATTAATTACATCGGATCATGGCATGAGTGAATATGGCAACCATGGCGGCATAACTGATGGTGAACGTGATGTACCGCTCTTTATCATTAGTCCAAAAGTTGAGCCTGGCATTTATGGTGAAGTGGTTCCGCAATTAGCTTTTGCACCGCTCGTTTGTGAACTATTAAATATTGAGCCGTCCGATAAAATGATTTCATATCAATTTCCAGGTCTGAAAGGAAAAGTCACCCTGTAAAAACATTAAATGATGATTCAAGATTGACTGGAATTGGTTTAACGAATGTACTGTTAGACCAATTCCCAAATTGTTAGAGAACATAGAGGAGCGAGAAGTCTTGCGAAAAATAAAAAAACAAAAAATTTACTTATTAGCTCTTTTACTGCCATTTATTATTTTTGTGATTGGATTTGAGATAGGACCATTAGTGGCAATGATTAAAAATAGTTTTTATGCAGATGATGGAATTCAAGTTACGATTGATCAATACTTAACCATATTCAAAAGTGAATTTTACTTACAAGCCATTAAAAATAGCCTGGTCATTTCCTTGTTTTCTGCTATAACTTCTGTGATTGTAGCAGTCATTGCAGCCTATTCGTTTACAAAGTTCTCTCAAAAAATACAAAACCGACTACTGATGGTTACCAATATGACGTCGAACTTTGAAGGGATTCCCCTTTCATTTTCATATATTATCTTACTTGGAAACAATGGGTTGTTTACGTTGCTATTTGCCAAGATTGGTTGGGACCTGTTTGCAGATTTTAATTTATATTCCTGGACAGGCCTCATTCTTGTTTATATTTATTTTCAAATTCCGCTTGCCGTTATGCTCATTTACCCGTCTTATCAAGGAATTAGGCAACAATGGAAAGAAGCATCTTCATTATTAGGAGGGTCAACATTTTCATTTTGGCTTCGGATAGGGGTTCCAGTTCTTTTACCTAGTATTGTAGGTACATTCAGTATTTTGTTTGCTAATGCGATGGGAGCCTACGCAACAGCCTATGCATTGGTGGGCAGCAACTATAACATATTGTCATTGCAAATTGCTTCTCTAGTTGCTAGTGATGTTGCATTAAAGCCGCAGCTAGGTAGTGCATTGGGAGTCCTTCTAGCAACGACCATGATAGGGGCGATGTGGTTCAATGAACGAATGATGCGTAGAGTTAGGAGGGATTTACGATGAAGTCTTCATTGACATTTCATAAATTGTTTGTTGGATTACTAGTTATATATTTATTAATTCCGCTTGTAGGTACACTTTTATTCTCGATTGCTGGTAAATGGGATCATACGATTTTACCTGAGAGTTATACGCTGAAATGGTATATTGAATTGTTTCAAGATGAACGGTTTTATGATGCTTTCCGACGAACACTGTTTTTAATTGTCATGTCTGTAGGTCTTAGTGTTGTTATTATGCTTCCGACAATTTTTATTATCACGGTATATTTCAGTAAATGGGAAGGATTGCTCCAAGCCGCAGCCATGCTTCCTTATGGAGTTCCTCCGATTGTTGGAGCCGTTGGATTAATCAAGCTATATTCTGCTGGACCGATTCAAATTGCCGGAACACCTTGGATTTTAATTGGTGCTTATTTCATAACCATTCTACCATTTATGTATCAAGGAATTCGTAACAGCCTTCGTACGCTTAATGCTGTACAACTTGTTGATGCAGCTGAATTACTCGGTGCCACAAAATTCCAAGCCTTTCGTACGGTGGTGTTTCCAAATATTATATCTGGAATTTTAGTGTCTACTTTATTATCTGTCTCTCTTTTATTTAGTGAGTTTGCTTTTGCCAATTTGCTTGTCGGGGGCCGATTCGAAACCCTTCAAATTTATCTGTCCGACAAACTAAACAGCAGTGGTCACTTAACAAGTGCAATTGTTATTACCTATTATTCAATGATTTTACTTTTAACGGGGACTGTATTAAAGCTTACGTTTAGAAACAAAAGAAATCCTGTCGGGTCAAAATAAGAAGCGAATTCCTTCATTTTTTTAAGAAAAATACCGTCATAAAATACTACTTTAGAAGGTGAAAACTAATGAGCTATGTAACCATCGAACAAGTGACTAAGGGATATGACAATCAATTAGTTTTAAATAATATTTCTTTAACATTAAAAAAAGGTGAATTTGCTACACTTCTTGGGCAAAGCGGGTGCGGAAAAAGTACATTATTACGTTCCATTGCGGGACTTGAAGACGTTGATGTAGGAAGAATCTTAATTGATGGAAAAGATATTACTGATTTATCACCGCGTCAGCGTGAAGTCGGAATGGTGTTTCAGTCTTATGCGCTTTTCCCGAATATGAATGTTTTTGATAATATCGCTTACGGCCTTAAAATGAAAAAGGTGAAAAATCTTAAGTCAAAAGTGAAAAATATGATTGATATGGTTGATTTAATAGGAAAAGAAGAGTCTTATCCTCATCAATTATCTGGTGGACAACAGCAGAGGGTTGCTCTTGCCCGTGCGCTTGTCATGGAGCCAAAAGTACTGCTTCTGGATGAGCCGTTAAGCGCATTAGATGCTAAGATTAGAAAAAGTTTGCAAAAAGAATTAAAGAGAATACAGAAAGAATTAGATATCACAACTATTTTTGTTACACATGATCAGGAAGAAGCAATGACGATGTCTGATCGAATTTTTGTCATGAATAAAGGACAAGTTGTTCAATCCGGTTCTCCTTCAGAAATTTATACTTCTCCAGTCAATACATTTGTTGCCAAATTTATCGGGAATTATAATGTCTGTAATATGGAAGTTTTCCGAAAACTTGTTCGCACCAAAGAATTAAAAGGGAATGAAGTTGCCATTCGTCCAGAAGTTTTACAATTAGTTTCTGTTGGTGAAGACAGCTTGGACTTACAAGGGAATTGGGGGATTAAAGGATTTATTAAAGATGTTACCATGGCAGGTAATGTTTTAAGATATGAAGTAGAAACAGAGGAGTGCGCTTTTCATGTAGACTATCCTCACCACCGTGGGGAAATGTTTGAGCAAGGAGCACGCGTTCAAATTCTTGTACCGAAGAAAGAATGCATTATGTTATAAAGTATTGATGATTTAGGGGGAGAAATATGTCTGTTTTGCCTGAAGAAAGAAAGAATGAAATTTTAAAAGAACTTAACAAAATGGGAAAAGTAAAAGTAATAGAATTAGTTGATCAATTTAATGTTTCAGAGGAAACGATTCGACGCGATTTGATGATATTAGAGGAAAAAGGACTGTTAAAGAGGGTTTACGGTGGAGCGATTAAAACAGTCTTTGAATTTGAGGAGCCTCCATTTACACAGCGTACAACGGTGAATCAAGAAGCGAAAATCAAGGTTGGGAAAAAAGCGGTGGAACTCATTTCCAACGGAGATGTGATTGCCATTGATGTAGGTACAACCATGCTTGAATTTGCCCAGTGTATTGAAAATAAAAAAGACATTACGATTTTAACCAATTCTCTTCCTGTGTCGTCTGTGTTGACCGAATTGCTCAATCAAAATAAGTTTACAGGACAAATTCTATTACTGGGAGGACAAATTGATCCAAAGCATCAATCCATATGCGGGGGTCTCACTGAACAGATGTTAAATCAATTTAATATCGATAAAGCGTTCATTTCAGCTGGCGGTGTTTCCATTCAAAGTGGTGTTAGTAATTATCATTTACGTGAAACATTAGTTTCACGCAAAATGGTCGAGGTATCAAAGCACGTCATATTGCTAACGGATTACTCTAAAATCGGTGTCGACACCTTTTGTAAAGTTTGTCCTCTAGAAAAAGTAGATGTGATTGTCTGCGAGCAGCCATTTCCAGAGGAATGGAGAAATGATTCAAAATTAGAGGAAGTCAATTGGATTCAAGCATAGCCCATAAAAGAGATGGAAGAGGGAGTACTCTCTTTTTTTGATAGCAGCAAAAAAAAGCTAGAAAGAAAATTTAATAGATAGAATGAAAAGGAGCTATATAGCATGAGTTTCATTGCGATAGACTTAGACGGAACATTATTAAACGACCAGAATGAAATTAGTGAAGAAAATATAAAGGCGATTCAATATGCCCAAAATAGAGGCTTTGAAGTAGTTATTTCAACAGGACGGGCTTATTTTGACGTTCAAAAAATATGTGAAAAAGCCGGGATATCCCCATTTGTAATCGGGACAAATGGAGCAACCATTCATTCAAAAAGCGCAAAGTGCATTTCTTCTATTACGATAACTAAAGATCGTGTTGAATCCATTCTCCAATGGTTAGATGAACGGAATTATTATTACGAAGTGTTCACTGATAAAGCCATCTATACTCTTAAAAAAGGAAGAGAACAGTTCCATAACGAGATTAAAAGTTTGAAAAGCGCAGATTTGAATCCAGATATGAAAGAATTAGTTGAAATAGCGGAAAGGCAATTTGACCAGTTTGGATATGTTTTAGTTGAAAACTATCATGATATCTTAAAACAGGAGGAAGAATTCTATAACATTTTAGCATGTTCTTTTGATGAAAATAAATTAGAGGAAGCCTGGAACCAATTCAAAAAGTTTGATGAGTTGATGGTCGTTTCATCTGCTGATCATAACATTGAAATTACCAGTAAAAGAGCTTCAAAAGGAATAGCCCTTGAAAAATTGGCTTTCTTGATGAATGGCTCATTAGATAAGGCAATGGCAATCGGGGACAGCAACAATGATTTATCCATGTTCCAGAAAGTTGGATACAGCGTAGCGATGGGAAATGCAAAAGATGTCATAAAAACTGTTTGTACAACGACAACCCTTAATAATGATGAAAATGGGGTAGCTTATGCGATTTATCGATATATGGAGAACTTCGTGGTTCAAAAATAAGTGTCAATGCCAAAGGAGAGAGCGATAAAATGGCATGGATATATATCATAATGGCAGGACTTTTGGAAATTGTCTGGGTGATTGGTCTTAAATATTCACACGGATTCACCAAAATTATACCTAGTATATTTACGGTAGTTATTATAATCTTTAGTTTCTTTTTACTTTCAAAAGCTCTACATTCAATACCCTTAGGAACTGGTTACGCCATTTTCACTGGATTGGGAACGGTTGGAACTGTAGTAATTGGGATGCTTTTTTTGGGTGAGACCATTAATCCACTGAAAGTATTTTTTATGGCTTTAATGATATTGGGGATGATTGGAATAAAAGTTAATCCAGCAGAGCCTAAACAATAAAGGAAATGAACTGATATACAAGGTTAGGGGATGATTCAATGGCTTGGTTTTTTCTTATTATTGCCGGATTTGCCGAGATTGGTAGTGTTATTAGCCTGAAACGTGCAGACGGCTTTAAAAAATTGCTCCCCTCTGTAGCGTGTCTTTTTTTGGGTAGTTTAAGCTTTTATTTTCTATCCTTGTCATTAACTTCTCTTCCAGTCGGGACTGCCTATGCAATATGGACCAGTATCGGCTCAGTTGGAAGTGTTTTAGCAGGAATGATTTTCTTTAATGAACCTAGAAGTTTAAGATTGAACCTCTTCATTATGTGTATCATTGCAGGGGCTATAGGTATTAAAATGACTTCTGGACATTAATCGAAAAATACTTTTTGAAACAGCTAGATAAAATCGTAAACAAGAAAAAAGAAAATCAACAAAAAAATTAAATACTTAATTGAAGGTGGGGAAAAAATGAAAATTGGATTAGAAACAGAAAGCTATCACTTGCAATTTATTACAGGGCGAATGGATATTTTCGGTTTTATCAGAAAAACAGCTGAATTGGGATTAGACGGAGTCATGATCAATATTGTTCCATGGCCAGGGTTGTCAGGATGGGGCACTTTAGAATCATTTGAACCGGAATATTTAGACAGAGTAAGAAAAGAAATTCAAAAGTATGGATTTTTCGCTGAAATAGACACAAATGGAAGCGATCCGGAACATCTAAAAGAAGTCATTAAGGCAGCACATAGAATCGGAGCGGATGTGATTCGTACGTATGCATGCTTAGGAGAGTATGATCCGGAAAGATTGAAAAAAGCACCAGAAGATATCAAACAAATTGTACCATTATTGGAGAAATACAGGATAAAACTAGCTGTGGAAAATCATGAGGAAGAGTTAACAGTTGAGGTTATCCAAATAATAAATGAAGTCAACAGCCCTTGGGTTAGCGCTCATTGTGATGTGGGCAACGGAATGATGGCATGGGAGGATCCGGTTGAAGCTGTAAGAAAATTAGCGCCATATGCATTCACAACCCATTTTAAAGATCATATTATCATTCATGATGGCGAGGATTATAGGGTATGTGGTGTACCAGTAGGGACAGGCAATATTGATACTGAAGAATGTTTTAAAATACTGGTTGAGAAATCTACCCTAACTAGAATCAACGTTGAAATGTGTTTTCCATATGCTGTTAATTTCAAGAGAGAGCTTGGTGCTGGCGGAGTCTTTGCGGTTGGAGAAGGAGCTTTCAAAGTCGAACAACCTCCTTATGATTTAAGTGTCATTAAACCATTGGATTACTATTATCCTCCAAAAGAACTTTTAGAACAAATGATTGAAGATCAAGAAAAAGGTACAGAGCAATCGGTTAAGTATACCCTTGCTTTACGCGATAAATATTGCCGATAAATAATATGTAGAAGCAGGGGGAGGGGATAATTCTGTTCATATAATAAAAATTATTACAGCAGTACTTGCTATTGGGTTGATAGAGAGCCTCTTTTGATTGCCAACATTACTGTCACTTTGCTTTACGAATTCCGACACACGGTTATTTAATAAGTGTCGCTTGTCTTGTTATAGTAACGTATACGTAGTTCATTATGACATTAAAAAGCCCCTCTCAATTAAGAGAGGGGCTTTTGCTTATTCTGATTTTTGACTACTTCTGCACTTTTTCACTGATTCTTTATATAATTATGATGTTTCATCCTGCCGTGCATTTTTTTGTAAAAGATCACGGATTTCCTTTAAATATTGCTCGGATGCAGGTACCGCTTCCAATACCTCTTCCTCGTTCGCTTGTTTTTTTCTAATAAGAGAATTCGCTACCTTCATAAACATGAAAATCGCGAATGAAATGATCAAGAAATCAATCACAGCTTGGACAAATTGACCGTATTGAACATCTGCTTTTCCAACTGTGATAGATAACGAAGCAAAATTGACCCCACCTAATAAAATTCCTATTAGCGGTGTGATAATATTATTTACTAGTGATGAAACGATCTTTCCAAAAGCAGCACCCATTACTACAGCTATCGCAAGATCGAGAACGTTTCCTTTGGTAATAAATTCTCTGAATTCCTTTAACATTGTAACTACACCTTTCTTTTTTCAATTGATAAAAGCATATCAGAAACATGGTGAAAATTAAATAGTGTAAGAGGCATCCATAATTCAAAAGATAGGACCATCCATCCGTTTAATCAATTAAACCCCTTAATATGATGCAATGGCGGCACTCCGATCAATGGAAAATGAACGCTATTTTCCATTCAAAAAACATTAAAGGGCCGTTATAATAGGGATCTTATTATAGAAGGATTTAAGAATGGTCATGGAACAAAGAAAAAAAGTAATGCAAGGGCAGAGTGGGAACGACTAAGGCGTCATTTTTCAATGTCTAGATGGTAGGTAAAGTTGTTTTCACCAAATTGAGGAAGGGGTGAATATAAATGTATTCGTTTGGCGATAATTATAATATTGTACTACCCCCTAAGTGGTACTCCTCCATTGTTAAAAGCCTTTCTCTTAATTGAGAGGGTTTTTTGTTTTGGGATTTGTTAAATGGTTTTTCTTAATAGGAGGATTTTACGTTTCATTTGGAGAATGTTTTGACCAATGGGGGTGGATTATTTGAGACAACATTTTGAACAGGATTTATCTAGAGAGGATATTTTTAGAATGATTGTTAAGCACCTTGATGTATTTCCGTTGACTAGTCTAGAGGCTATCAGAGAAGTGATCAGGAGTTCATTAAATCAAAGAGGCTTGATAGGGGGGATGACCACACAAACAGGAGCCGCTACATATAACCGGAAAATATCAGACCAGGATATCCAATTAATAAATGAGTGTATTTGTGACCTCTTAAATAGCCGCGTTATCCAACCTGGTATTAATGATGTCAATCAGGATTTACCATGGATTTCTGTTTCTGATAAAGAGAAACTTGAAACATTGGTGAACTCCCAATCTTAACTTTTTACATATCAAAGCCCTTCTCTATATCGAGAAGGGCCCAGTTTGTAGACAAAGGGGGTTCGGAATTAAAAAATTTCGAACCCCTTTTAAAATTCCCTTTGACATTTTGACCAAAGGTTAATAGATTTAGGCTCTTGGAGTCACTATGTTATGCCATTTTAGGACCTTGCCATGTCCTCGTGGCCATCTTCTTTAAAGCATCGCTTGCATCGACAATTTTTAAGTCCCTTTAAAGTTGTCCAACGTATACCTTGCTTGCCAGATATTCCGTGTCACTTCTTTTTGATGGTCTTTGCTTTCTGTACACCGTGATATATATATGAGCATGTTGCACAAATTTGTTTTGACGATTTGTACTCGCGATAGCCCTCATTATTTGTTGTTTGAGTACTTTAAAGTTTCGCCCGAAGTGGCAAAGGTAAAAATCAATGTGTTCATCGTAAACATAGTCATGTTTGCGATAGGATCCTTCTTTTGTTCGAGGACGTGTATAGGGTAAAGCAGGTGTGATTTCTTTGTTAAATAGGTAGCTTGTAATCGTTGGTGTTTGATAAGCTGCACCTGCGGCAACTGCTCTGGTTTTCCAACTTTCTCAAACACTTGCTCAATAAGTGGCTCCAAAATATGACTGTCATGTGTATTAAGGTGTTCAATCGTTCCCAATACAAAAGGAATATTGAATGAATGTCAGTTTAACTAAAATAACTGGATCAATACTTGGGCGTCCTACCTTTGAATACATATCTTTCACCAAGTCATAAATGAAAGTGACGTCAATGGAAGCCTCAATTTTACGCACCAAATAGTTCGCCGGCACCAGTTGGTCTAAAGTAATCATTTCAAGTTGATCTCGTTAAATAGAATGATGTTTCGATAGAATCCTCATCACTACAAGTTTTAATAAATCTATTTTAAAACAAAAAAGACTGTAGGAAAAAGGAGTTCTATCCAAATTTTTAAACATAGTGGATTGGAACGGAAGGTGCGGAGACTCCTGCGGGAATAGCGAGTCCAAGGGAGACCCCACAGGCGCATGTGCGCCGAGGAGGCACCCGGACCGCCCGCGGAAAGCGAGTGCCTGAAGTGGAAAGCAACGTCCAAATTTATACAAGCAAAAAAAACTGTAGACAAACTCGATATCGAGAAGGGTCAATTTTTATTTGAATATATTAATCCATAATAGCAATAATATAAAAACCTCTAATTAATTGTATGTTTCACCTGTAAGGTGGGATTCAAACATATCGATGATTTCAAGGAAGCGTTCGGCCTCACGGAAAACGTGATCAGCTAACAGTGGATGGATAATGCTCTTGATTTTGCATTCTTCGATTAAATCCCTGGCGGTTTTCTTAAAGTCCCGAAGTGATACGACGGAAACACGGTTCTGATCTAGAAATTGATCCAAAAGAGGGGCGGTTTGAGATTGCGGTTTCATGGACTCTAAGTCTACAGCTTGAAAGACTAATTGATCAAAATCATTACTGAAGTTTCGCGCCATATCCACCAACTTTCTTTCCGATGGATCAAGGAGATGTCCGATGAATTTTGCATGATCCGCCATTATTCTTAAAAAGAAAACATTTTCCTTGATGATCGCATCTGCAAGTGGTTTCAATTTACCCTCATTTAATTCTATTAATCGTTTTCTAAAATAATTGGCTTCCCTGCTTGTATGGTCGACTAAAAGTGGGAAGTTGTTTGCACCAGGCAATTTACAGGTGAGTATTAATCCCAATACCTTCCTTTTAAATAAAAATATGCCTGTAGCAGCTTGCTGCACCTCCGCGTTAAATCTCCTGATCTGTTCGGGATCAGCTTGATTTGTTAATGAATGGGATTGCTGTTCTATCCGTTCAAACAAATGATAAAACTGATTAGCTTCCTCAATTAACTGTGTATCTTCACATCTGAAACCTAGTCTTAGAAATAAAGAGTGTTCCTTCATTATTCTTGACCAAAAACGAATCTCATCTAAAGAGCGTGCAACAAACATTCCCGAGTTATTCCTCATATTGGTGGTTTCCTGTGTGTTCTCATTCATAACTAATGCCCCCTTTTAACAAATCCATCATTAAAAGCATATTAACGAGGGGGCATTATTATTCTGTTCAAATTGCAAATCCTATCATTACCGATATCCTTTTAACACCTCAAACCGGTGAGTTTTTTTGTTTTCTCTTGTAGGGGAAATAACGTGATTCATCCATGTTCTTGAAGAAAAGTAAGCGAGTATAAAGGAAGGGAAATGGATTTCGAACTGAGGGGTGTACAAAAATCCTGGACGATTTGAGTCTTATCTAAAGGCTGTTTTCACATACTTTGTTGCTATTTACCAGGTAGTGAGTTGTGGTTGATTTCCCCTCCAGATGCTCGCTTTCCGCGGGGCGGGCGGTGAGCCTCCTCGGCGTAAACGCCTGTGGGGTCTCACCTGTCCCGCTGCTCCCGCAGGAGTCTCGCACTTCCGCTCCAATCAACCTTAAATAGTTTCGTTTAAAAACAACAATCTTTACGAAAAGAGCCTATCTAAAAAACCCTTAGACTTAAATCATTCTAAGGGTTTCTACATTTAATTTATCAGTTTCAATAAGTTACAGTTGATAGTCATTTGTCACCAAGTTCATTTATTTTTTTCGTAAGCTCATTAAACTTCTTATCGAGTTCTGTGTACGTTTTATCGTTTGGAGTCATAAAGCTAAGCTTTCCTAAAACTTCTTGTCTTTCTGTTTCAAGCGTTAGTCGAAGTTCTTCTAGATCATCTCTTTTTGCGTATGATTCATACAATTGCTTTTGAATGTGATTATTCGATATGACGAGTTTGCTGCTTGTCGTTTTTTTGAGAAAATATCGATCATGCGAAACGACGAGTAGCGTTCCGGTGTACTGTGCTAAGGTATCCTCAAGTTGTTCCCGTGAAGCTAAGTCCAGGTGATTTGTCGGTTCATCCAAAATGAGCACATCTTTTTCCTCTAATATATATTCCATTAACTTACATTTTACTCACTCACCCATACTCATATTCTTAATGGGTTCTGTCCAATGAGATACCGTGAAGCCTAAATGCTTCATTAAAGTTTGAACGTGCCCTCTAGACTCGAAAGTTTCTTTATGAAATAGCTGGGCGGGTGTTAGTTCAAGTGGTAAATCAAACACTTCCTGCGTCAAATAGCCTATTTTCGCAGATGGTGAAATCCATACATCGCCCGCATAAGTTTCATGTCCAAGGATTATTTTTAATAATGTCGTCTTTCCGCTGCCATTGGGACCTATTATGGAAACCTTCTCACCATGCTGAATCGTGAAATTGACGTTTTTAAATAGTGTTCGACCGTTAAAAGACTTAGTTAAATTCTTAACTTCCAAAAAACGTTTTCCCATCTTGTTTTTTGCATTAATTGAAAAGCGTACAGTGTATTCCGGCTCAACAGGTTCAGTTTTTGCTTTTTCAAGCTCTTTTTCAAGACGCTTTTGTTTAGATTTTACCTGTGCATCCATGCGCTTTGCTTTTACGCGATAGTATTCCTTAATCCCTTCCTTTTTGGTCGATTGGGAATGGGCTTTTTTTGACCAAGAAGTGATTTCTTTCATTTGTCCCTCAATCCGTTCAATCATTTTTTGCTGTTTTTCATATTCACGTTGTTGTGTAAGTCTTTTCCGAACCTCCATATAACTAGAATAATTCCCTCTGTGCTCAATTAGCTTTTTATCTTCAATCGACCAAATTTTCGTTGCTACAGCATCCAAAAAATAACGATCGTGAGAAACAAAAATGATGGTACCTCCATAATTTTTAATTTGTCCTTTGAGGAATTCTAAACTTTCCTCATCAAGGTGGTTCGTCGGTTCATCTAATAGTAAAAGGTCAGCATCTTTGGAAAGTCCTTTTGCTAACCGGGCTTTCAGTTTTTCTCCCCCGCTTAGTAGTGGGAAGTCATGGCTTGGTACTTGCATTTTATCAAGTAATTTAACTTCTGAAGGCGTCTTATCTTCTGAAGAATGGGACTCGACTTCTTGTTCAACCATAAAAACTTTCACGTCTTGCTGCAGCCATTGGATTTGTCCATGTGCAGGCTTTAAATCATTGTTGATTAATTGCAACAACGTAGATTTTCCGGCACCATTTTTACCAATGATACCGATGATCTCGCCCTGTTGAACTGTAGCATTAACATTTTCAAAAATGTTCAGGTCCAATACTTCATAACTAATATTGGTTAATTTTAAAAGTTCTTTCATATAATCCATCCCTCTCTTTAAGGGAGAATGAAAAAAATCCTCCCAGTTCATATGGAAGGATTAGTCGTACCTGTGCATTATCAAATAAGAGCTATTTTCACGATAGCTCTAAAATTTATAGAAAATGGGCAGACTAATCCTATTTTGTATGATTTGAAATATGCGATTTCAAATTTTAAAAATAAGATTAGTTAATCATCGGCCACCCATCATCCCTTCTGATATTAATAAAATCAGTATAGCATAAAATAATATTTTAAAACAAAAGGAAACAACATATTACTTTGCTTTCAATCTAAATTTAAGGCTGTTTTAACATACTATGTTGCTATTTACCAAGTAGTGCGGTGTGGTTGATTTCCCCTCCAGATGCTCGCTTTCCGCGGGGCGGGCGGTGAGCCTCCTTGGCGTAAACGCCTGTGGGGTCTCACCTGTCCCGCTGTTCCCGCAGGAGTCTCGCACTTCCGCTCCAATCAACCTTAAATAGTTTCGTTTTAAAAACAACAATCTTTACGAAAAGAGCCAAATTTAAAGATTTATAATTGTTTTAACTCAATCAAATATCTTATTATAAAGTTGGCCGTGGGCAACAGGACTGCATTTTTCACTTTATGATGTTTTTATAAGGGTTATGTTAAAATGATAAAACATTTACCCCCATAGGGTTGTTTCCTTAAGGAGGACTTTAATATGGAATATATCAAGGGAATCGATGTTTCACATTGGCAAGGTGCTATAAATTGGGGGGAAGTTGCAAAGACAGGCGTGAAGTTCGTTTTCATTAAAGCAACAGAGGGAACGAGTTATTCTAAGCTTTCCTATTTCAAAGAAAATGCACCACTAGCATTGGCAGCGGGATTGAAAGTCGGGGCCTATCATTATGCAAAGTTTGCAACTGTTGCAGAAGCAAAGGCTGAGGCTGCTTATTTTTTAGATTCAATCAGCTCTTTTGCTTTAAATTACCCTGTTGTTCTTGATCTTGAAGAAAATAAAAAAAAGGCAAATAAAAAAACGCTGACCGATGCCGCGATCGCTTTTTTAGAAGCCATTGAAAAAGCTGGATACACGGCTATGCTGTATACTGGTAAATACTTTCTCGAAAATACTTTAGATGAATCAAGGTTGAAGAACTACGCTTTTTGGATTGCCAGATACAACAGGACGTTGGGACGCAGCACGGACATTTGGCAGCATTCTGATTCAGGTAAGGTAAGTGGGATCAGCACAAAGGTGGATTTGAATATAGCCTATAGGGATTTTACAAATACCATAAATACTTTTAGGACTGACGAACCCCGTGCATTGAAAACTGAAACAACCTCAACTTATACTGTAACAAAAGGCGACAAACTTAGCTTCATTGCAAAAAAACATAAAACAACCGTAAACTCGCTTGTCAGTCTGAACGGAATTAAAGACCCAAACAAAATTTATATCGGTCAAAAATTAAGGCTGAAATGAGTAAAGGAATTTTTTAATACGAGGGGTATGGGTTCTTTCAAAAGGGAAAAACAAAGTAGAGGGGAGCGGGTGTGCGAGACTCCTTCGGGAAAAGCAAGTCCAGGGGAGACCCCACAGGCGCAAAGGCGCCGGGGAGGCTTCCCGGAACGCCCGCGGAAAGCGAATGCCTGGAGAGTAGATCAACGTTTGTACAAAACCTTAATTTACTGTAGACAAACTGGCTCTTCTTATTAAGAGGAGCTTATTTTAACATGGATATTATATTTCTTTAAGTTCGTCTATTGCTACGTCTGATCTTTCCTCTAATGGGCCTCTTAGATGTACTGTAGCCGTTCTTCCATCTTCATTTAAATTATCAATCCAAACTGAAGTCCCATTATATCTAACCTCAATGTCAGATGAAGACGAAAGAATCTGCTTTATACGCTTAGCATCCATATAAATCCCTCCCTGTTAATTAGTCTTCCTATTATTTAGAAAAAGCCTTGATTTTATTCATTTGTTTAAGGTTGCATATAAGGAACATCCGCCGTAGCTCTTTTTTTAATTAAGCTTGTATGAAAAGATGGGAATTCTTAATCTTAAAATATTGAGTCAAAGGAAAGTGAATATGTTTTTGTTACGAATATTTCCCCGGTACAATTGCAGACGCAAGGAACATCACAAAACATTTTACAGAAATATCATTTAATGGCAGAATAGGAATTGAGTTGGAGCTTTTCGGAGTGCGAAGATGTAAATCCTAACTTTTCCTAATTGGAATGAAGTCTAAGCATAAAAGAATATTATAGAGCTGACGGATGCTTTACTTTAAATTGGGAGTGGCTTCGGTACCTTATTTTAATGAAGCTAATTGGACGGAAGGATTGAATAAGGAAGAAGAGAAGATGGGACAATATTGGAGGAGAAAGTGTTGTTGGGTTTGAAGTCATATACGCATTCTTATACATGCTTTTAGGGGGGTATCATGGAACTATCGTTATTATTGGAATATGGCTGGGTGTTAATTATTCTAATTTTTTTAGAAGGTTTATTATCTGCTGATAACGCATTGGTTTTAGCCATAATGTCAAAGCATTTACCAAAAGAACAGCAAAAAAAAGCGATTAATATTGGGTTGCTTTTGGCTTTTATATTTAGGATTGGTGCAATCTTCATCATTTCGTACCTTTTCCATGTTTGGCAAGTTCAAGCAATTGGGGCTGCATATTTGATTTTCATTTCATTAAAGCATTTACTAAAAAGGGACCACGGTGACAAAGAAAAAAAAGGGAAAAGCTACCGTATGACCGTTGCGCAAATTGCATTAGCTGATATTGCTTTTGCTATTGATTCCATTTTAGCTGCTGTCGCTCTTGTGATTGCCTTGCCAGATACGCCAATGGGTGATATAGGAGGTATGGATGGGGCAAAGTTCATTGTTATTTTATTAGGGGCCATTGCAGGTTTAATCGTCATCCGGTTTGCGGCAGGATACTTCGTTAAGATACTGACGGAGCGACCAAGCCTCGAAACGGCAGCCATGTTAATCGTTGGTTGGGTAGGGGTTAAGTTATTAATGCATACCCTTGCGCATCCAGCCGTGCACATTATCTCTCACGATTTTGTTGAAGGACCGATTTGGAATATAATCTTTTGGTCAGTCATGCTTCTTATCGCTATAGGCGGATGGTTTTTATCTGGAAAAACAGTGAAAAAAAGTGAAGGTAAATAAAGTATATTCTTTTGAAATGAATGAAAATTTCAAAAAGACCGAAAATATTTTTCGGTCTTTTTTTGGTTCTTTATAGATTCTGTAATGTTGACAAATCGTCATAAAAATCAGTAATTCAATTTTACTTCAGTAGGCCTAACCGAAAACCATAAACGACTGCCTGTGTACGGTTCTTAGCTTTAAACTTTGTCATTAAACTGCTTACATAATCTCTAACTGTATGCTCGCTTAATTGCAGCAATTCGGCCATTTTTTTATTGTTATAGCCCTCAGCCAGCAAATATAAAATCATGGATTCACGTTCCGTCAATTGTATGTCGGTACCTATTGATACCTCATCATCCTTTCTTGATAAATATAAACCGAGCCGTTTTCCTACCTGTTCAAGTAAAGTCAGTTCATCCATTGAATAATCGAATTCCTCCCCTAATTGATCAAAGGTCAGCCAGCCGAACACTTGCTGGTCATGAACAATCGGTACAAAGATGACAGATGAAAGATTAAATAGCTGTATATGTTCCTCTTTAATGTAATTATGGGGATTCTTTAAAAATACCGGCTTTTTTGAATTGAACACCATGGATTGCTTGGAGCTGAGTTGCCCCCTCATGCTTTGAACTTTTGGCAGCTCGGATCCAATGGTGCCGTATAATTGATTGGACCAAGGAATATAAGCATAAAAAACACATCTTTTATAGTTAAAGAAATCTTCACATTTTTTTAGGATAAAAGCAAAATCCTTAAATCCTGCTGAGATAATTAAAAGTTCATCTAATTGGTCCAGTAGCTGCAGTCTCTTAAGTTCTTCATTCTCTTGTTTGGTTTTGTGGTGTTGCTCCGGTTCGTCGCCTGTCCACTTGTTATAGCTATGGATGAGATGAGAGAAAATGGATAATAAGAACATAAGGATGGAAAGGGTTTGGGCATGTTTCAGGTTTACCAATGAGGTAACGATGGCCTTTTCAAAGATCAATCGGAACATGCTGAAATGATTATCCTTTAAAAGGGGTAAATGTGATTGAAGCCAAGTATCCAAATGCTCTTCGTATGTGTCTTTTATGTCGTCGATATTTGGAGCGGATAAAAATAGTAAAAATGATTCCAGTAATGTTTGTATCATCTTACGTTCAGGTTCTAATATGAAGGGCTCTAGATTCAAATGAATATTGATATTTTCTTCAATCCGTTTGTTATGACTTTTAATGAATAATATGAATTGCTGCCATGTTATTTCTTCATATGCATGAAAGGGATGAGCCATGTGAATTCCTTCTCCTAAAAACAAAATACCCTATAAAAAGGGGGAACTAACCCTATTATTATACAGCACTTTATAGGATAGTAATTCAAATTGTAAGGAGTAAAATAAATGTATGAACACAGAATGAAGCTATTTGATGGCCATTTTATTTCAACATTGTCATCAGCTTTTTGTTTGTATAAGAATGGTCGTCCAGGGAGAACCTCTAGGGATGGAGATTTCTGTTGCTCAAGGAATCCGTAGGAAATAAGAAAAGGAGATCTGGTAATATGATGAGACTTGAAAACAAAGTGGCAATCGTAACAGGGGGAGCAAGCGGGATTGGAGCAAGTACGGCTCAATTATTTGCAGAAGAAGGAGCAAAGGTGGTCATTGCCGATTTTGCTGATCATGGACAAGCTGTGTCAGAAGAGTTAAATGGAAAAGGGTATGATACTCTTTTTGTTAAAACTGACGTGACGAATGAAAATGACGTAAAGAATATGATCGAAGAGACGGTTAACAAATATGGAAAACTGGATATCATGTTCGCAAACGCAGGAATTGCCAGAGACGGAAACATCCATGAGTTAAGCTATGAACAATGGCAAAAAACGATTGATATTAATTTATCCGGTGTCTTCCTATCCGATAAATATGCGATAGAGCAAATGCAAAAACAATCTACTGGCGGCGCCATTGTCAATACAGGCTCCATCCATAGCCATGCAGGGAAACCGGGGGTAACAGCCTATTCTGCTGCTAAAGGCGGTGTCAAACTATTGACACAAACATTAGGTGCGACTTATGCGAAAGATGGCATTCGTGTCAATGCAGTTTGCCCTGGATATATTGATACACCACTTATTGCCGAAGCACAAGGTGAAATAAGACAAGGTTTGATTGATTTACATCCAATCGGCCGTTTAGGCAGAGCGGAAGAAGTGGCTAAAGCCGTTCTCTTCCTTGCAAGTGACGATGCATCATTTGTTACTGGCACTAGCCTAATGGTCGACGGCGGATATACGGCAGTATAAATTTTAAGGATTATTCGCTCGGTCTCTCAATCAGTCAATTTAGGTTTGAGGTGCCTAATAGAGCTTCTTCTGTAAGTTGAGTGGTTTAGATTACTCAACTCTACTGGAGGGCTCTTTTTTTGCATATAATGAAAAAATTCCCGGGAATGCTAAAAACATTTCCTTGGAAGAAGGAACGATACAAGCAGTTGGGGAGAAGATAATAAGGCCAATCGTATTATTAGATTACGATCTATATCGCTTAATAGCTCTCTATAACTTTTATATACGTCCGGGTATCTTTTAGTAGATGTATACACCATTTCCATCCCTTTATATAAATTATATTTAGTTCAATAATAATAGGGTAAGTAAATCCAATTAATAGTATTTTTATGTTAAAGTTGTAAAGTTGATATTTTATTACATGATTTCCTTAAGAAGGAACAAAATCTGTTGATAAAGGAAGGGTTTAATGGCGAAAAGAATATTAGGTAGTATGTTGATTTTATTACTAGGCATGGTTAGTTTTTCTTTTTTATCTGGCTTAAAAGTTGAAGCAGCAGATCGAGTGCATACTGTATCCTCTCAAGAAACGGTAGAATCGATTGCAGCGATCTATGATATATCGACAGAGCAATTAATGAATATGAATGGTTTACCGGATGGTAAGTTATATATTGGCCAGAAGTTAACCATTCAGACTGCTTATACTCCTTCGAACTATCAGTGGTCAGAGAGAGGGAAACAAATTGGGAATTATGCTAAATCTTTTACAGGATTTAAAAAAACGGCTGGAGAAGAGACACCTATCAAAGGATTTGATTCTAGCGGATTGATTCATTGGGTGCTCTCCCGACAAAAGGTGCCTATCGACCGTTTGTCAGTTGAAGGCTATTATAAGCAAGGAATGGATACAAATGCGCCTAAGGCTGGAGATATTATATTTTTTCTGGAAAAGGGAAGTTCAAAAGCCGTGACCGCAGGGATCTTTCTGGGGGGAAATCAGTTCGTTAATTCTGGATACGGAGCAGAGACAGTTCAGGTGAGATCTACTACAGAAAAATATTTTGCACAATACCAAGTCGAGTATAAAACGTATACACCAAAAGGGGAGCATGTCGTTCAAAATAATGAGACCCTTAAAAGTATCTCGGATAATTACGGTGTATCGGTGGATACAATCAAAAAGCGTAACGCTTTACCAACTGATAGCTTGATGCAGGGACAGTATCTTCAAATATACAGCAGTCCCCTGTATCCATTTTATGCAAATCAAGAGGCTTCCTATGATAAAGCTTATGATGTCATAAAGTATGCCTATACTCTACGTGGATTTACCTATGTTTTCGGAGAATATGATCCTATGATTGGAATGGATTGCAGCGGATTTATCTATTGGGCCATGAAGGAGCAGGGCATTTCCCTTAAACGTGGTTCGGCAGCGGACTATTATTCCTTGCTGCCGAAACTCAGAGAACCAAAGGCAGGGGACTTAGTATTTTTTAGAGATACAGACTTAAGTCGAGAGATAACCCACGTCGGTATTTATCTAGGGGAGGGTCGCTTTATTCATACAACAAGGAATACTGGAGTTCATATTTCTGATCTTACAACAAGTTATTTTACTCAGAAGTTCGAAAGTTTTGGGCAAGTCCAAGTCAATATGGACTAAGATAGCCACGAGAGAGTTAGACTATTTGAATTTTCTAGTCATATTATTCACTTAAGGTTAACCTTAAACAAAATCCCGTATACTTTATTGAATACGGGATTTGTGTTTGATCTTCTTCTTAAGTTGAAGAAGGAGGCACCATTAACGAATGTTTATGGTGAGAGCGTTTTTAAAAGTTTTAACTTTATGACAGGTTAATTGAAGTAATAATTATCTAGATGAGTTTTGGTTTATGTGTACTCTCATCATACTGAGGGGCTCTGTTTTTTAAATCCGATAATTAATGCTCTACAGGATTGCTAACGGGGCAGAATAGCTCAATAAGGGTGTTCCATAGTTTGTGGAGTAAATGAAAATAGAGAATGTTATGGAGACTAATGATGTATAAAATATATCAAAAGAAAAAACCAGCTTTATTAGACTGGTTTTTTCATCTTAATATAACACTTTGTTAAATTAGTTTTTAAGACTTACATGTTCAATCATACGCTTCATTGCCTGAATTTGCCCCATATGAGTTGCTTCATGCATTAATGTTAAACCTGCAAGTTCTCTAACAGTCTTACAACCTAGGAATGGTGTATCCAATTCTTGATCTAGCTGTTCAGGAGGAATTTGCTTTAAACGAGTTAATTGATCTTTCAACTGTACAACCAGCTCATCCATAGCAGGTATATTCCCTGGCCAATCAGCTGGTTTTGTGCCATTCCCAAACAATTCTATATAATTCGTGGGCAGATGGGTGGTTACATGCGGGAAACCAAACATAGTTTGTTCTGTAATTGTCAAAACGTGGCCAGTATGCCAATGAATTGTGTTATTAAAACCTTCTGGCTGCTTATCGGTTTGTTCCTTAGGAACGGATTCTACATTCTTGATGAAGTATTCTCTTGTCATCTCAAATTGCTTAAATACAAGTTGATTCATCTTTTCCTCTCTCCTCTCATTAACAAAATCATCCATATTATACCAGTAATAAACAGAAAAGAATATGGTTGAAACTTCCTGAAATTAGTTTTATGTCAACCGGTTCTTTTTCCACAATAGGGAGCGGTCAAAAATCGCTTTACTTATAGAACTTACGGGTGAGTTATTTTTTTTAAGGCTCCATAAAAATAATAAATCCAATTGCACCTTCCATTTTATTAGCATTCTTACAAAAGACCCATAAGGTATTTTGAATTAACTGAAGATTCAATACATCCGCTTTAATTACTAACTTATAATTGTTATACAATTGTAAAATTATACAGTTTCATTTTCGGTATAATGGGAATTATTAGAAATGTATTATGGTGTATGAATATTTACAAATAGGGGAGCTATTCATTTCTTCAAAATTCTAGAATTTAAAAAGATCTTCATAAGGACGCTCTAACGTCCCCAGCAAGTTTGATTCCTGGAATACAAGGAAGGTCCCCCTTACCCGAATATATTCTAAAAATAGTATAACGCCAATAGAAAGGCGAAAGATGCAGCGTGTTCCAAACTAATAAGCCTGAAGGCTATGAATAATAGAATCTACGATATAAGTACAACCATTGCAATCCTTCAGACTTATCAAGACTCGAGTTAAAAATCGACAGCTATATAACTATGGTGAAGTACTCCTGCTTTTTGGCTTAACCTACAAGGCTTTTAAATCTTAGCTTGGTACTTGTTCGTCCTTTGAACAAAACCTACTTTTTTGGCTAGTCTGGAGAGCCTTTGGAGACAAAGAGCGCTGTCAGTTCCTGTGAACTGCTGCCCCTTAAATAAATGTTAAATGTAGTTATGATACCCGGAAAAGCATCAACTATTAGAAGTAATGTTTGAGGGTAAAGGTATTAAAAGGGAGGCGAATTGTTTTTGACTATAATAGATATTGACCAATTGCTTTTAGCTACCGAAGAACTTGCTGAAGAGTCAATTCCATTTCAACTCGATGCATTTGATATTGATCAATTATTAGATAAAACGGATAACTGGTAAAGAAAAGCATATCCCTTCGGGTATGCTTTTCTTTATTATAGGGGATAAAGATTTAAGACTGCTACCAATGTGGACATAACTCCACATTGGAAAATGGGAGAGTTATTGCAATTGAGCCCTTGCATGTACCAAAATATGCCTTTTTGTACCTTTTAAGGTCGTTTTATAAAAGATGAGAAAGGATATATAGATATTTTTCATAAGAACGGTAATAAATGCGATGTTTTAAAGCGCTTTACAAAATGTTTCGTATACAACGAACTTTTTTTCTCGGGTTTGGTTATATTTCATCACTTTCCATCTTCATCATCATGGATGATAAGAAACTGTTAGCGATTGGACATATAAACAAGCTGTATCTATTTGTCTAACCCTATCAATCGCACTTGTCAATTAACCATGGCAGTTCTGATTGACACCTTAGGGTAAAAAGCACCTAAGCTGCTATTTAATATCCCTGAATAGTAGAATACAACATAATCTTTATTTACCTTCTGATTATTATGAAGTTCTAATAAATAAGCTTAACATTAAAAGTTCTGGATTCCTGTTTTTAGGTTAATTAGCATTTATGGCCAAATAAAGTCTTTTTAAATAACCCTGTAGTCATCACACACACTTCAGGGCACTTATCCGCAGTAAATTCGCTTGCTTTGCAAATCGCAGGTTTAACTGATGATGTTTCTGATCCCCAAGGCGGACATTATGGACGGGATGAGAACGGAAGACTGAATGGGGTAATATATGAACCAGCGGCAATGGCACCAATAAATAATCACATACCACAAATGACAATAGGGCAACAGGTTGACATGTTAGGAAAGGCTTCAAAAGATTATGTAGCTCAAGGAATTACCACGAATACAGATGCTGCAGTTGGATTTAATAATTTGGAAGATTTAGAGGTTCATCTTAAAGCGGCTGAACAAAAAATTAATCCGATGCGAACGAGACTGATGATCATGCATCAGCAGCTTCGTGAAGGACAGCCATTCGGGGGTTATTCTCCAGCTCAACTGGACCTGGAACTCAGGGAAAGGTCTGGGGGATGGGTTAAATTAGATAGCGCAAAAATGTTTCAGGACGGCTCCATACAAGGATTAACAGGAGCTTTACGTCTTCCATATTATCAAAATCAAGATGTATATGGAGATTTCATTCATCATCAGGAAGCATTTAATGAAGAAGTCTTAGACCTGCACAGACGAGGGTTTAGGATCACAACGCATGGAAACGGGGATCGTGCGATCGGCTCGATATTAGCGGCATATGAATATGCTTTATCCAATAGCCCTCGTACAGGGCATCGTCATAGAATCGAAGATGTCCAAACCGCAACCACCGAGGACATCATGAAGATGAGGGAACTTGATGTAGCCGGATCCTTCTTCATCAATCATGTATATTATTGGGGGGACAGGCATAAACAAATTTTCCTGGGTCCGGAGCGTGGAAGGCGTATAAGTCCGTTAGCTGAAGCTGTTGCACACAATTTATTGTTCACGCTGCATTCCGATTGTCCAATTACCCCAATCTCACCCCTATTTTCAGTATGGGCTGCAGTTAATAGAATAACGAGAGAAGGTCATGTTTTAGGTCCAGAACAGCGCATTGATGTAGAAACAGCTTTAAAGTCGATGACTATTTTTGGCGCAAAACTAAATTTTGATGAGTCACGATCAGGTAGCATAGAAATTGGAAAACAAGCAGACTTTACCATTCTCGAGGCTGACCCTACAGCTGTTCATCCAGAAGAAATTAGGGACATAGCAATTTTGGCCACCTTCATAGATGGAAACCCAGTATATGGACAAGAAAAGGTAATGACTACTTAATTTCTTACCGGAAATTTACTGCGTCTAATTATAAAAGAAAATCCTATATGTTTGACATAAAGCACCGATTATCATTGAACCCGCATCCTCGACATTATATACTCCATGATCCTGTTTCCTTAGAGTTTAAAAAATTGTGATGAAAATTAAAGCTAAACTAGGGGGCTATGCTAGTGAACAAATTAGCATTCGGTCAAAATCCAAAAATGATTTTGTTATTACTTTTTGCAGGTAATTTGTTCTCGGCACTGGATCGCTTCGTCATTAATTATGGGATTGTCCATATATCCGATGACCTCCAATTGAGCGCATCCTCCACAGGTCTGATATTGAGCATCTTCTTTTTAGGATATGCAATCATGCAGATTCCCGGCGGTTGGATGGCCGATCGTTTCGGCGCTAGAATCGTGCTTATTGTCTCTGTCTTTAGTTTTACCATTTTTACCAGTCTGACAGGATTGGCATGGTCTTTTGTATCTTTGTTGGTCATTCGTTTTATGTTCGGATTGGGGGAAGGAAGTTTCTTTCCTGCTGGGGCCAAAATGATAGCAGTGTCCATTGCGGAAGAAAAGCGATCCCGGGCAATGTCTTTGTTTCTTTCCGCACTCACTGTTGCAGGTGTCATTTCACCCATTCTCGCAGCCACTCTGCTTGTTAGTATCGGATGGAGGATGATGTTTGGCATTATTGGGATTTTTGGGTTTACGATTGGGTTGCTATATTTGTTCTTTTTAAAACCAAGAGTAGGGAGTCAGGGCCCGCGAGAAGTAGATTCCTTAACGGAAGTTCCTGTCAAAGGTTCTTTTATTAAGCTGTTTAAAACCCCCTTGGTCCTTAGTTTGATGGTTGCCTCGTTTGCATATGGTTTCATCAGCTGGGGAGTGATGTCATGGATGCCGACTTACTTGGTGCAGGAACGTGGCCTGAATTTAATTTCCATGGGTCTTTTACAGATGATCCCTGCAATAGCTTCGGTGGCTTTCTATATTATCGCCGGTTATGTACTGGATAAAGTGAAAGTTGGTCGGGAAAAATGGATAGGGGTCTTTAGTGGATTAGGACTAGCGTTATTCGTGTATCTCATGTTTCATGCAGAAACGGTAACGGGAGTTATCATCTATCAATCCATTATACCTATATTTTCCGCAGCCTTATCCACTATCATTTTTAGTCTGCCGCTAAAGTATTTACCGGAAGCAATCGGAGGATCTGCAGTGGGAGTGGTCAATTTAGGGATGCAAGTGGCTGGCTTCATCGCTCCTTTAACGATCGGTTTGTCATAGACGCTTTCGATGGATCGTTTAATGGGGCTGTTTGGTTATTGGTTTCATTCGGGGTCGTTTGTTTTATCGCTTTTATGACCTTGAAATCGGGTAGGGAAAATTTCATATCAGAAAATCCACAAACAATTCCTGCTGTAAAATAGATTGATATAAATGAAGGCAAAAGTGGGGGTTCAGATTTATAAAAGTTTGTTCGAAATAGTATATAGAGAGTGATAAAAGTCTTCAGCTTCTATCTTGACAAGCCTGATGTTACTGAATTTCAGTTAACAGGGCTTTTTATTTTTTTATACGATATTATCAATAATATTATTCAAACAGTATGTCCTGGGTATTTTTCATGTTTAAAATACAATTTTTCTAATGTGCTGCAGTTAATCTATTTGGAGTAGTGTTTAGACCAATATCCGATGAAAGGAAAATGGATGTACCAGTATCGTGCAGTGGAGTCCGAAGGAAGCACTGAAATCTAAGTGTTTATTAATGTATAACTTTGGTAAAATTAGTTTATAAAAATAATCAATGTTCTTAGGGAGGACACAAATGAAGGTTAAAAAAATACATCATGTAGCAATAATTTGTTCCGATTATGAAAAATCAAAAAACTTCTATGTGAATATTTTAGGGTGCGATATCGAGAAGGAAACATATCGGTCAGAAAGGAAATCGTATAAATTGGACTTAATCGTCGGAGGGGAATATCAGCTGGAATTGTTCTCATTTCCTGATCCCCCGCATCGTCCTAGTTATCCTGAAGCCAGGGGGCTTAGACATCTTGCTTTTGAAGTGGAGGATATTAATCAAGCGATTGAAGATTTGGAAAAAGAAAACATTCCAGTCGAACCAATCCGTGTTGATGAGTTAACAGGAAAAAGGTTCACTTTTTTTAGTGATCCGGATGATTTGCCTCTTGAAATATATGAAAAATAGGATGAGGTTACCTCTATTTCTTAAGTTGATTTCAAAGATGAATACGATGATTTAAAGAGGTTACTTATAACAATTAAACTATAAAGATTCCCTATGATATGTCGATACCATTAAGTTTGATAAACTTGTATTCCATATTTCGATTAGGGCTGAAATAATCAACAGCTATAATATCTGTAGATCGGTCATTTAAATATGTCAGGAGATAAAAAAATGAATGTTTACAAATTTACACTGTTGATACTTTTAACGACATTTTTGATGGGTTCTTCTTTTGCAGTAGTTAAAATTGGTCTACCTTATTCATCCCCATTATTATTAGCAGCATTACGCTTCACACTTGCCGGACTCATAATGGCGATGATCGTAATCTTGTTAAAAAGACCGCATCCAAACTCTAAAGGGGATTGGATAAAAATGCTCATTATCGGCACTTTTCAAACAGCCGGAGTAATGGGGTGCATTTTCCTGAGTTTACGCACGATTACAGCAAGTGAATCCTCCATTCTTACATTCACGAACCCGTTGCTTGTTGTTGTTTTCGGTACGATCTTTTCACAGACACGCTATAAACTATATCAATGGATTGGTGTTTTATTAGGATTAGTCGGAGTAATGATAACGATGGGAGCGCAACTTGAATTTAAGGTTGGTATTCTTTTCGGCATTCTTTCTTCTGTTTTCTGGGCGATTTCCACTTTATTGGCGAAAAAATGGGGGGCGATTTCCGATACATGGGTATTATCTGCCTATCAGATGCTTTTTGGCGGTTTACTGCTTTTACTTGGCAGCTTTATTCTTGAAAAACCATTTTTCATACTGAATGGTAATTCGTTGTTCATTTTATTATGGTTAAGTATCATGTCATCGATCGTGCAATTTGCTGTTTGGTATTACCTTTTACAAAAGAGTGATCCAGGAAAAACAAGTGCCTTTTTATTTTTGGCACCTTTCTTCGGTGTATTATCAGGGTGGGCACTATTAGGTGAACAGATATACACTTCACTCTTAATTGGCGGACTGTTTATCATTATTGGCATCTATCTTGTAAATAGCAATTTCCAAAAGGAAAATAAATTAGTTAAAAGAGCTTTATAGTAATCGCATGGATTTAAGCCGCTAAAGACAGAAAGTCCCTCATGGTGAAAAAGAACCTTTCTTTTTCATAATGAGGGATTATTAAATTATACCTCTATACAAAAAACTTCTTTAAATCCTTCTTTCCCTTTAGGTGTGACTTTTACTGCGCGAATAGATGGAACACGGACTATCCAGCCTAAATCAAAAAAATGGGTAAGAAGCCCATTTCCTAAAGCTCCGCCAAGATGATGGTGACGTTCACTCCAGTCTAAACAGGAGTGGGAAAATGAACGGCGTTTTCTTCTTAAATCAAGTAAATCGATGCCGAATTCTGAAAAAAAATGATCCCCTTTGGGTGTAACTGTAAACTCTCTCTCTTCTTTTTTCAAATATCCGGCTTTCAACATCGATTCAGTTAATTGGACGCCTAGTTTTCCTGCCAAATGATCATAGCACGTTCTTGCTTCCTGAAGCATTTTGACTTGACTTGATTGTTTTAACGACCGTACTTCAGGAGGTGGGGAAATGGCCAGAAACGATTCCAAAATGTGCGCAATTTCTCCATTTGCTAGCTGATAATAGCGATGTCGTCCGTGTTTTTCAACTATAACAAGGTTACCTTCCACTAATTTAGAAAGGTGAAAGCTGGCGGTTTGAGGTGTTATTGCAGCCATCAATGCTAATTCACCTGCCGTATGAAAACGCCCATCAAGCAGACTTGCAAGTATTGTTGCACGTGACGTTTCCCCAAGGAGGGAGGCTATCTCCACCATATTTGGATTTATACTCAAAATAGTTACCAACCTTTCTGCCGATGGATTAAATAAGTTGAACGCCAATTAATTAGCATTAAAAATAAGTAAACTTATACTTCCATTATACAGTACCGCTGCCCTAGGATATTCGGTATATTCACGATTCCTGCTTTAAAAAAAAGAATATTGGACCCAACAATAAAATGGAAAGCGTTATTACGTATTTTTTCTAAACATTAATTTTGAGTCGTCTCTACAAGGATTTTTTTGATAAAATGCACGTGATAAATTGGTTGCTTTTTTGGGGAGAGATTATGAAATCAGGAGAGGTTAAAAAGAAGACTGTATACCTTTGGATAAGCGTTTTTTACTGAAGTATATTCTTTGTAAACTAGGCATACATTTTTACATGTTCACTAATAGTAAACGTTCATAATAGTCTGGGAATAAATACCGGTGAATAGTCCCTTTTGTGAATTTAGTAGTTAAATAGGAGGGAATGAAGCGTATGAAAATGTCAGACGTTGGATTTAAAGGTCAAGTTTTTGGATTTATAAAGTTCACACCTTTTGTGGAAAGTTTTTTGTCTGGAGATTTATATATGAATAATTTCAAAAAGTATATTGATATAGAAAGTGCTTCAGGAGAAAAAGGTGTAGGAGACAAATTTGAAGCAGCACATGTTTTTACGGAATTAACAATGAATTTCTTTACTCAAGATACCAATGAATTAATAATGTCGGGGCGAACTAAAAAATTGAATTTCAGAAAAAATATAAATGAAAAAAGACCATTATATTGTATGTTTGCAATTATTGGCGATATGTTAAAAGTGGTTAACGAGGATGAAAAGTATTACTATACCAAATTTGATTTACCTAATGAACAAATCGATAAAATGATCAGGGAGTTCGGAGATAGCTTAATTTTTGTTACCCCATCGCAATTTATTGACAGAATTACTAGAACACTCAATGAAAAAGGCTATGCTTACAGAGGGGGCTTGGTAAAATATGATGATTATAACATCAATTCCTCAGCAAGGATGAGCTCTTATAAAAATCAAGGGACTGATATTTATTTTTGGAAAGATAGATACTTTGAAAATCAATATGAATATCGCATAGTTCTCACAGATCAAGAAGTTGATGAAGCCTTAATTGTGAACATAGGTGATATTTCAGACATTAGTACTATTTTTAATGCAAATGAGTTTTTCAGTGATAAATTTGAAATAAGATTACGAAAGAAAGGAAATCTAAGCATCCATTAAATTGGGTGCTTTTAATTTGCAGGAGGATAAAGAAAATATTGAGCTTTTTAAAGAAGGAAATAGAAGAGTTATATTTATAAACCACACAGTTCAAACCAATACTAGTGAATGTAAATGTGTTTATTATAATTCTTGTTATAGTAATTATTAAAAAAAGAGAGCGCCGTTCAATAGAGTACAAAATTCAGCAAAACCACTCTGAATATGACGACTTTCTTCTATATTATTTGTAGGGAAAGTAAGTATTGAATGCCGACTTTATTGCTTTTATTTTCAACAGCAAATTACTGGAAATCTGATGTGAATTCGTGTAATCTACAAAAGTATGTTTTTTTCCAAATCGTAAAGGGGGGACCATAATTGAGTTCAACAAATCGTAAACAGACAACAATTGTTGCTCTTTTGCTTGCGGGTACATTTATAGCGATCTTGAATCAAACATTAATGATTACCGCGATTCCTCCTGTAATGGAGGAGATGAATGTTACGGCAAATAGTGCACAGTGGCTAACAACCGTTTTTATGCTGGTTAATGGGATCATGATCCCTGTTAGCGCGTTTTTACTGGAGCGCTTTACCACCAGACAGCTTTTCCTTTCCGCGATGGGGATTTTTGCTATTGGTACATTGGTAGCGGGGCTAGCTCCAAACTTTGGAATGCTCCTGCTAGGGCGGATGATTCAGTCGAGCGGAGCAGGAATTACGCTCCCGTTAATGCAAACAGTCTTCCTAATGATTTTCCCTGTTCATAAACGGGGTGCAGCCATGGGACTGGTCGGGCTGGTCATTTCTTTCGCGCCGGCTATTGGTCCCGCTTTATCTGGCTGGGTTACGGAGACCTACTCATGGAGGGTGTTATTCTTTATCATTCTTCCAATTGCTATTATTGATATCATAGTTGCGTTCTTCGCTTTAAAAAATGTAACAGAAGTTACACGGCCAAAAGTGGATGTGCTTTCGATTGTTTTATCTTCCGTAGGTTTCGGTGGATTATTGTATGGATTTACAGCGGCTGGTAATTATGGCTGGACAGACTGGAGTACAATCATATCCCTAGGCATTGGGACAATTTCACTTGTTTGGTTCATCAACAGGCAATTGCGACTGAAGCATCCAATGCTGGAGTTCCGTGTGTTCACGTATTCATTATTCCCGATTGCTATCATTATTGGAGCCATTACCTTTATGGGTCTGATAGGTGCCGAAACGCTCATCCCGCTATTTATGCAAAACATGCGAGGATTTACTGCCTTTGAAGCTGGATTAGCCATACTTCCTGGAGCACTTATTACCGGAATAATGTCACCGTTCATTGGACGTATTTTTGATCGGATTGGGGCCAGGTGGCTGGTTATTGGCGGATTACTCCTCATAACCGCTTCCTCCTTTACTTTTATGGATGTTGGTCCTTCGACAAGTTTTACATTTATTATGGTAATGTACAGTATTCGGATGTTCGGATTAGCCATGGTTATGATGCCTGTTTCAACGGCCGCCTTAAACCAGCTGCCTAAACGGTTAATCGCCCATGGTGCAGCTATGGATAATACGATGAAAATGATTGCCGCATCTGTAGGTACTGCAATACTTGTTACTGTGATGACATCAGCTACCGAAAATGCTCAGCGGCGTCCCGAGATAGTCCATCCTGATATGTATGGCGCGCAAATCTCATTTATTGTCATCGCTGTACTTTCATTAATTAGCTTCCTCATTTCTTTTAAAATAAAGGATCAAAAATCAGCAGGAAAAGAGTTCGGGGAGAAGAATTAAATATTAGAATTCGAGTTTTTAACTAAATAATTAGAACTCCATTTTTTAACTTGTTATGAACATTTTCCAACGCCGCCCCTGGCGGCTTTCCCTCCCAGGCCCTAACATTCCTATGTCGTGCCTACCTAAGGGATTATAAAAAAGAGGGAAACAAGTCATCCAGATGATTTGTTCTCCCTCTTTTTTCATTTTCTTAATTTAACCATTTTAGAAACTGGATCGTTTAAGAGCGCGCCATTCAATAAAGTCCAAAATCAGCAAAAACCCCTTTGAATATAAAGACCTTCTTATATATATTCCCCCATATTCCTCCGACCACAAATGAATCGCATGGCGTCCTTTTTCAAAAACTTTCACTAAATATATTTCTAAAGTGAAAAGCTGCACATGGCCAGACTCTTCATAATCTGATAGACATCCACTCCTTTTAAGTGAGAAATGATTGAAAAAGTATGCCTGAAGGTGTGAGGACCTAAATAAATTCTCCCGGATATTTTATGTAGCTCATCCTGGATGCGGGAGCCCTCGACACTTTTTACACTCCGGTTTATATGAAAGAAAAACTGTCCGGAACCCTTGTCACTGTTTTGTCTTGCCTGAACGGCCTGTGAAATTAAAAAAATCATCCTATTGGAAACAACCACTGTTGGAGTACGAAAGAGGTGATCTACAGAAGGATTTTGGAAAGGGAAATTGTTGCATCAAAACTCCTTATGGAACGATCAGGTTCAAACAAGGCATGATGGATGGGAGGGTAATAAGGCAGTTTCCTGAATATGGCGATGTGAAGGATCCGGCAAGGAAACATGAAGTGCCATTTTATGAGGTATATTCGGCAGCTCTTACAAGCCTTTAGACACTTAGCTTAATTTTTTGACAAAAAACCGCTAAGAAAGAGGTTTTTTCCTTTTAAATAAGCCCCAAATCAGAATAAATAATTCTAGAATAACGATTGATTGAATAATTGAAAGATTCAGTAAATGATATTGACACAAATTGGACACTGAGCTAGTATTGAAAGCAGATAGTTCATTAATGAAAAACACAGTTTTATATTATAAAACAATTATTCTCTTAAAAAGAAAAATCCTGAAAATTTATAATATAAAACAATGGGTTTCAGCCGAATGAAAGCGGTCACAAAACTTAAGAGGAGGAGGCCGCTTTTGAATTTTTACCTCTATTAAAACTGTATTTGTAAAAGTCTAGTGTGCCTGAACTCACGAATGGTAAAGTGGTGGCTAATGATGGAAAGACAAAGGACATGTCATGTAGGGACTTGATGCTTGCATTGAAAAAGACAGGGAAAATAGCACCCTAAAGGCTCAAAACAACACCACTCAGAGCTGGAGACCACAAAGGAATAAAACACCTTTCACACAATGAAACACCCATAGTATGCAGCTTGAAAGATTTGCAGCCGTTACGGGTGGAGGTTAGAAACAACTGGTGAAAGCCAGAGAAATAAAGGTATTAGTCAAAATTCATTTAGTATTTTGACACTACGTAAACCAGAAGGGAGGTAAATACGGATATACAGAAATATCTTTTTAGAGAGTGTATGCATGGTGTATTTGGTATGTATAATCAACCAGAGTATTCGTATAAATCCAAATTATGATGGGACTATCGGAATGAATTATTGTATCTATTAGTGATGTACCATCAAAACAACAAATAACAAAAAAGAAGGGATCAAAGTTATGAAAGGAATGACTTTTTTTAAGAAAAAAGCTAGAAACCTACTGACATATTTTTTAGCTCTGGTTTTTACCTTGAGTTCTTTTCCCGCTACCGTATTGCCGGTCATCAATGCTTCAGCGGCAGAGGTTGACAATGGGAAGGATCCGGGAACTTCAGCGAAAGAGGTTGTGTCGCTGAAAGAAGTCTACAAGGACCATTTTCTTATCGGCAATACTATTAGCCCGGCCGACTTAACGAATGCAGCAAAGTATGATTTTATGAAGTTCCACTATAACGCGATGACGCCAGAAAACGCTACCAAGCCGGACTCCATATGGTCCAACCCAACTCGAGATCCGTCATTCACATCAGCCGACAACATGTTAACTCAAGTCAAAGCCGACGGTTTCTATACGATTGGACATGCCTTGGCGTGGCATAATCAGTCAGCTGGCTGGCCGCAAAGTGGTCAGAATTATACCGAGGCAAGGGCCAGCTTGAAAAGGTATATTTCTACAATCGCCGGACACTATAGTCAGGGTCCTTATAAGCTCAACACCTGGGATGTTGTTAATGAAGCAATGAGGGATAATCCGGAAAATCCGACCGATTGGCGGAACGCGCTTCGCTCCGGCATTCAACCAATGGAACGGCCGTCCAGATGGTTTGAAGCTTACGCTAACGGCGGAAACGGGTGGGATTATATCTATGATGCCTTCCTGTTTGCGCGTGAGGCCGCCCCGGACGCAATTCTGTATTACAATGATTTTAACGACGAGGAACTTGCCAACAAGGCAATCGCGATTGCCTCAATGGTCAACGAGCTCAACGAAAGATACGCGAGTGAGCACCCTGAGGTAAACGGAAGGAAACTGATCGAGGGCATCGGGATACAGGGGCATTACAACCTCCGACTCAATGTAGATAATTTAGAGGAAGTTTTAAAGGTCTATAGTGAAACCGGGTGTGAAATCAGCATAACCGAACTCGACGTACAATTCAACGGCACGTCAGCCGAAGTTCCCCCTACCGAGGCGCAATTGAAGGAGCAGGCGGAATTGTATGCCAAGCTGTTCATGCTATATAAGAAGTACTCCGATAATATAGAACGCGTTACATTCTGGGGCGTGGCTGATAACAACAGCTGGCGCAGGACGGGTTACCCACTGCCATTCGACTCCAGTGGTGCACCAAAAGAAGCATATTGGGCCATAATAAATCCGGAGGCCTATCTCGGGCTAGATGATTTGCCGCCAAAGCTTACGTCGTTTGACTTCGGTGGTGATGTTTTCAATGTCGCGGGCAAAACCGAATTTGATGTTAACGTGACAAAGGACGTGTCAAAGATTGACTTCTCTGCCGCGAACATCGCACACAAATACCCTGACGATGATGTTGACGTCAGCGTTACACTCAACCCCGCAAGCGGCGCGGTGGGCGCAGAAAAGCCTGCCGTGGCGACGGTGAAAATCGCCCGGAAGGACTCCCCTAAAATATCGACGACGTATACGATAAACTTCGGGCATATGACCGCCGAATGGGAGAAAGACCAAAACTATAAGGATACGGGCTACCGCTCATCCGTCAATATCCGCTTCAGCGACGGTGAAACCCAATTCAAACTGTTTCAGGAGTTCTATAATCGAGACGACGGTAAACTGGCAATGCTTAACAGTAAGGAATTCCAGCCCTTACCAAAACATACAGGTGGTAAGCTCACTATTAATACAGATAGTAGTATAGACGATGATCATTTGAAAACATTGAAATTAAAGAAGTCTCTGTGGGATCAGAACTGGGCTCCGATTAATCAGGCGCGTGTTACAGACTTCACTGTCCCAGAAAATTTTTGGAGATTGGCCAAAACTATCAAATCCGGTAAGACTTATATCGTTGTATCCGCCAACTCAGGTCTGGCGCTGACCAATAGGAACGTGACATCCGTCCCGGCGACCGGCGGTGTAACAAACGCCAAACGAGGGCTTTCGGGGACGCCTGTCACCATAGTTGACGACATTATTGTAGCGCCGGAGCTGATCCAGGACAATACGAGACTTATCTTTAATGAGAGTACCAGCCCCGATCCGGGACCATACACAAGGGCGAATGGTTACACTGGATACACAATGTTAAGTCTGGTTCACGGCGGCCTTGTGGCCCCCTCTATTTTGTGGCGGGATTTAAGCAGCGACATGACGGCTCCATTACGCACAGACACAACTATTGGAGATAGTGCATTAGATCGAGCGGTATGGTTTAACACGGGTATAGACCCCGATACCGGCGAGACGACGCTATTTTCCCATACTGGTTCAAACAATTACACTTATGCGCTGCACGGAAGCGAAAACGGTTTTGTCGGCCAAGGAGGCACGGCCCCTCTGGAGGACTATGCAGCTGCTAGCCGTGTTAAGCTGTATGAGTACGTGTCCGACTATTCGTATGAAGACTTAACGAGTCTGGGCGCAGAAATAAGCCTCGACCCGGTGGAGCGTATCGTGAGTGAGCGTGACGCCAATATCCCCATTACGGCGGATGTACCTGACGGTGCCAAAGCGGTGTTGAAAAAGGACGGCGTTTCAGTGGCTTCCTCTACATTCGCAAACGGCAAAGCGGTGCTAAGCGTTAAAGGCAGCGATGTTGACGCCGGCGCGAATTATGCAGTCGTAGTGTATGATGGTTCCAAAATACTTGGCGTGGTAATTCTCCCGGTAGTCACTGTCGTCAGCGCGACGCCAACGGCTACGGTAAAGAAACTCAATGGTAATCAAAAACGACTGACAGTTACCGTTACGGAAGAATACTCCGACGATTCGGCGGAGCCTTTCACTGAAGAGGTACTAATCAGGAATAACGTGGCAGACGTTTATCAGGTGGGACCATATAAGGTTTATGTGGACACTAAGGGCAACAACAAGATTCGTAAATGCTATATTATGAACGAGTAGCAGCAAGAAGCTGAACAGCAACACGCAGCACAGCAAAACAATGTGCAACAGCCTATTGAAAGTCCACAATAAAAAATAGCTTCCTTTTATTGACGAACTTTCTTTCAAAGCATTTCAAAAAAACAGTGGTGTTATTCAATCAACTCCAGAAGGTTTATTGTTAGCAAAAATAAGTAGTCCTATGGGCTACTTTCAGTTTGTAGACAAAAGGGGTTCGGAATTAAAAAATTCTGACCCCCTTTTGAAATTCCCTTTGAATTTTCGCCTAAAGTTTAGAGATTGGGGCTCTACGAGCCCACTATGTTAGGCCATTTTTGGACCTTGCCATGTCCAATTGGCCATCTTCTTTAAATTAATGGCAGCGAAAGTAAGCATCGCCTGCATCGACAATTTTTTAAGTCCCCTTAAAGTAGTCCAACGCATACCATGCTTTTCTTTTGCATCTGCGAATACACGCTCAATCGTTTCTTTACGTTTTGCATATATAGGTTTTACATCTTGATGATGACGCAGATGATCTGCTTCTTCCACATGTGTTTGCCAGATATGCCGTGTCACCACTTTTTGACAGTCTTTGCTTTCTGTACACCGAGATAAAAATGAGCATGTTGTACAAATTTGTTTTGGCGATTTGTACTCGCGATAGCCCTCTTTATTTGTTGTTGAGTACTTTAAAGTTTCGCCCGAAGGGCAAAGGTAACAATCAAAATGTTCATCGTATACATAGTCCTGTTTGCGGAAAAATCCTTCTTTGGTGCGAGGACGTGTATAAGGTAAAGCCGGTATGATTTCTTTGTTAAATAGGTAGCTTGTAATCGCTGGTGTTTTATAAGCTGCATCTGCGGCAACGGCTTCCGGTTTTCCAACTTTCTCAATCACTTGTTCAACTAGTGGCTCTAAGATCTGACTGTCATGTGTATTTCCAGGTGTTACAATCGTTCCCAATACAAAACCGTTGCGGTCTGCGGCCGCGTGGAATGAATAGGCAAACTGTTTTGTTCGTTCATCTTTCACATAGTAGCCACTCTCAGAATCCGTTGTACTTTCTTTAATCTCTTTGGTCTCTTCTTTATCAAATTTATCTGGTGGAAAAGGCTTTTTTCCATGGTTTTCACGATCTTGATTGATTTCTTCTTGAAGACGTCCTTGATACGCTCGTGTTTCTTTACGAACGATTTTCTTTTCAAATTTCCGTTTATTCGCACTGGCTTTCACATGTGTGGAATCCACGAAAACGTGTTCAGCACTTATTAACTTTTTATTAGCAGCTGTCATTAAAATGCGATAGAAAATCTGTTCAAACAGATCTGTATCTTTGAAGCGTCGCTCATAATTTTTCCCGAACGTAGAGAAATGAGGTACTTTATCATGGAAACCATAGCCTAAGAACCAACGGTAAGCCATATTGGTTTCAACTTCTTCAATCGTTTTACGCATGGAACGAATACCGAAGGTATATTGAATGAAAGTCAGTTTAACTAAAATAACTGGATCAATACTTGGGCGTCCTACCTCTGAATACATATCTTTCACCAAGTCATAAATGAAAGTGAAGTCAATGGCAGCCTCCATTTTACGAACCAAATGGTTCGGTGGCACCAATTGATCTAAAGTAATCATTTCAAGTTGATCTCGCTGAATAGAATCATGTTTAGAAAGCATCCTCATCACCTCAAGTTTTAATACTTCTATTTTAAAACAAACATGACTCCAGGCAAAAGTGTTCTATCTAAAAGGTAAGACAAAGTTGATTGGAACGGAAGGTACGAGACTCCTGCGGGAAAAGCGCGTCTAGGGGAGACCCCGCAGGCGAAAGCCGAGGAGGCTCCCCGACCGCCCGCGGAAAGCGAGTGCCTGGAGTGGAAATCAACGTCCAAATTGTACAAGCCATAAAAATAGACAAACTCGATTTTCATCGAGTTTGTCTACAGTCTGAAAGTAGTCCTATGGGCTACTTTTATTTTTCTTGGGTTCCATCCTGCTCATTCCCATAGAATATCATAATAAGCTGCTATGATAGATAGCAGTTTATTCCGCTAGTCTGCCCTTAGAGGGTCATAAATATTGGGCACATTTTGGTCACGAACTCATTATAATTAGATAAGCTCCTATGACAGTCAATATTGGTATACGTACTATGCGAGCCTTCATTAGATATTGCTACAAGAAAGGTTTCATTGATACACCAATCATGAGGACTTTAAGCCAATCAAAACACCAAAGGATACCCGACGAAGCATGGGTACGTATCTTATGCTCCAATGAACTATAAAATTTTCGGCAGCACTAAGATTCTTGATAATCTTGGCCAAGCAGTAAATGGTAATATAAAGTCTATTTATGCTATATGAAGCCTAATCCGTTGTTCTCCTTTTTTTAATCCTTTTCAAGATAATTGGTTCTTTTCTCTCCCAGCAGTTTCGCAGCCTTTTTAGCCTTCTCCTGCTCAGGGTTTGTATAGAGGGCAGCCGTTGTGGTTGAAGTATGACCAAGTTGAGTCATCAGTAGATGAATGCCCTGACTGTTCCATTAAATTCGTCCCATAGGTATGCCTAAGTTTGTGTGGAGACATCGATTTATTGATCTTAAATGCCTTCGTGTATTTCTTTACTAGAGCCTCGATGGCGCGGTTGGAAAGGGGGGTGGCTCCATCATTCACCCTAGTCAAGAATACATAGTCCGTATCATCGTTTGAGCCCCTATAACGTTCCGTTCGCACAGCTAGGTAATCTTTTATGTCCTGCATAGATGGAGGAGAGATTGCCACTACATCCTTTTTACCACCCTTACGTAAAACGTGTATCTGTTTTTCCTCAAAATCTAAGTCTCGTAACCTTAAATTGGATAACTCATTCAACCGGATGCCGCTGCCTAAGAAGAGGAATATTCTTTTTCTGAATTCACACCCTTTAATCCTATTAATTCAATAATATTGGAAGGGAATGAATATAAAGGGGATGAATTTATGAATACTTATGCGCCTTATTTTTTTTATATATGGAGGTTTTTATACATCCTTGATTTATCAAGCTTTGTTCAGTTCTCTACTATAAAAAGTGCATAAAAGCAATAGCTTTTATGCACTTTCTAAGTATCAATTATAAGTTTTTGAGGGTTAGTTCTTATTAGGTTTATTTCATGAGAACATAATTAATAGCTAAAACATATCTGGTATATATTCTTCTAAAAAATCATTTATGGCTTTACAAATACGGTTTTAATAGAAGTGAAAAACTCAATTGCAGCTTCTCCTTGCTCACGAGAGTGGGAGCTGGATTGTTTCATTCCCCCGAATGGGGCTTGCAGTTCAACTCCAGCAGATTCAGCATTAATACGTACGAGACCAGCATCCATCTCATTAATAAAAGAAAGCATGTGACCAATATTTTTAGTGAAAATAGAAGCACTTAGTCCAAATTTCACGTCGTTTGCAATTTGTAATGCTTCTTCTAAGGTCTCAACTTTGATAAGGGCAAGCACTGGTCCAAAAATTTCCTCTTGGGCAATAGACATTCTATTACTTACATTTTCAAAAACAGTAGGTTCCATAAAGAATCCATTGACTAATTCATCTTCCTCCAAACGTTTACCGCCATAAATCAATGTCGCGCCCTCTTCAATTCCTTTCTTTACGTAAGAAAGTACTGTATTCAACTGGTTCTCACTTGTACATGGCCCCATCCATATATCTTCTTTTAAACCATTCCCAATTTTTATTTCCTTTATCTTTTCAATAAGTTTATTTTTGAACTGCTCGTAAACTTTACTTTGTACGATTACACGACTTGTAGCTGTACATTTCTGTCCCGTAGAACGGAGGCCTCCACTAATAGTTGCTTCTACTGCCTCTTCTAAATCGGCGTCATTGGCTACAATGACAGGATTCTTCCCACCCATTTCTAACTGATACTTAGCACCACGCTTTAGAGCTCCTAGCCCAATTAATTTACCAACCGCATCAGATCCTGTGAATGTAATTCCATTAATATCTGGGTGGTTAGTAATCGCCTGACCAATGACAGACCCAGGGCCTGTCACCATATTAATAGTACCCATTGGAAGCCCTGCCTCGTCAAAGCATTCTATTATTTTGGCTGCGGTTACTGCGGCTTCTTGAGCTGGTTTAAGAATAACAGTATTTCCATAGATGAGTGCCGGCGCTATTTTCCAGATGGGGATTGCCACTGGGAAATTCCAAGGTGTGATAACGCCTACAACTCCAAGGGGAGCACGAGTAGTGAACATCAGTGCTTCAGAATCCGATGAGGGAATCACATCACCTATTTTTCTCATTCCTTCTCCTGCATAATAACGAAGGATAGCGACACCTCTAGCTGTTTCCCCTTTTGCTTCCAGAAGTGTTTTTCCCATTTCACGAGTCATCGTTTCCGCAATTTCATCAATACGTTGCTCGAGTGCGTTCGCGACTTTATACAAATACTCTCCACGGGTAGCACCAGATAGCTTCCCCCAGAAAACTTGTGCTTCCTTCGCAGCAAGAACAGCGTTATCTAAATCTTCTTTTTCAGACTGTTGTACATAACCGATGATTTCATGACGATTGGCTGGATTGATACTAGTATCAACCTTTTGAATAGAAGCAGTTACCCATTTACCATTGATATAGTTTAAATACGTTTTTACGTCAGTTTTTACGTTCACCTTATATACCCCCATATTCCTTGAAACAGTTTGCTTAATCCTGAAACATTGAATGCCAAAGTCCTTATTGAAGTTAATTTTATGGTTTAGTTGGAGAACTCTCGTTAAACTAGTGTTTTTCCAAGAATTCAATGAGTATTTTTCTGCATGATTAGTGTGTTATCGGTTTTACTCAAACTAATATGTGTTTTGGTAACTTTACACTATTTTTCAAGACACCAATATTAGAGACTTCAATTTCAATCTCATCGCCATCTAATAAGGTAAAGTCATTTGGTGGAATTATACATGTACCAGTCAATAATACAGTACCGTCAAAAATTTCGTTGTCGCGTATGAGGAAAGATATTAATTCATCAAATTTTCTTTTTAACTGGCTAGTATTCGCTTTTCCCTCTACTTTAAGCTCGTCATTGCGGTAGATTCGACATGTGATGTCAAAATTGTAGGGATCTTCCACGGACTCTGCAAGGATAATTGCCGGTCCAATGGAACAAGAATTTTTCCACATTTTTGCTTGTGGTAGATAAAGAGGGTTCTCTCCTTCAATGTCACGACAACTCATATCATTTCCAATCGTATATCCAAGGATTTCACCATCTCGATTAATAACAATGCCCACTTCTGGCTCAGGAATTTGCCAATTAGAATCACTACGTATGTAAACGTCCTGTCCTGGACCAACCGTACGAGCAGCCGTAGACTTAAAGAAAATTTCTGGCCGTTCAGCCTCATATATCTTGTCATAGAAAGTAGTTGCATCAAGCTTTCCACCTGTTGCTTCATAATTACGTGCATCGCGACTACGCTCATATGTAACACCGGAGGCCCATACTTCTTCAGCTTCAATAGGAACAAGTAACGATAAATCTTCTACAGAGTATGGAATAGGCTTTGACTTGGAAATAGTAATTTCTACAAAAGAGAGGGGAGAAACATTTTGTTCGTTTGCCTGTTGGATTAATTCAATCAATCCTTCTTGAGGAAGAGGGTATACTTTTCCCTCATTTGTAATAGCTGCTAGAGTTGCTTTTGAATGCTCATTTAAATATCGGATAATACGCATAAAAATAGCCTCCTAATGTTTTATATTATAAAACTGAGTTTTCATATATAGACAAAAGAGAAGGGAACCACCTCTATGAAATTGGTATCCCATTTCCCATTTGTTCTGATAATTGGAAAGCCGCCTGTTCCAGTTGTTCAATAAAAGTTTCTAGCTGAACCTCATCTATACGAGCTATAAGTGTAGAAAGGCTAATAGCTGCAATAACTTTATTCTCATGATTTCGAATAGGTGCTGCAATACAGCGAACACCTGGCTCGTTTTCCTGATTATCAACTGCGTACCCTTGAGATTGAACTTGTTGAAGCTCACGCAAAAATTCAGATTCACCTGTAATGGTATATTCAGTTTGTTTAAAATAGACATATTCATTTAGAATTTTTTTAATTTCTTCCTGATCTTTAAAAGCTATTAAAGCTTTACCAACAGCGGAGCAGTGAAGTGGAATTCTTTTCCCTATTTTTGAATAAAGAATAACGGCCATAGGACCTTCAACTTTATCAATATAAACTCCCTCTTTGCCGTCTAGTATAACTAAGTGGGCAGTCTGTCCGGTTTTTACCGATAAATCCATTAAGTATTTTTTTGATAAATCTCTAAGGTCTAAAGACTGAATGACATAATTTCCTCTTTCAAAGAGCTTCATTCCCAAACCATACTTCCCATTCTCAGGATTTTGACTGATATAGCCATGATTTAAAAGCGTTTTCAATAAAGAATGAACAGTGCTCTTGTGAAGTCCTAACTGATTACTTATATCTGTTATTTTCAATTCTGCTGTATGTTCGTCAAACAAATCAAGAATACGAAGAGCACGGTCTACTGATTGAATAACAGGCATGGATTTCACCTACTTGTTTTAAATTATAAAACCTATTTTTACTATTACAAACATTCTTACATTTCAAATATAATACTAGTTTTTTAAAAATGTCAAGAAACTTAATTAAATACATGGATTTCCTTTATCCAAAGAAAAATTATAAAGAATTCATTTATCATTCTCATTCTACAAAGCGAAGTTATTAAGTCATACAATTATCTACGTAAGATTTATAGGAGATAATATCTTATACAAAAACTAGTATTTTTTTAGAATTATACCCTCTGTTGTTTTAGACTCCTTACGTAGATATGAGTAAAATATAGAGGTTTATTGTAAATAACATGAAATCCTACTCTATAATTAGCTTCGGAAAGTTGATTGACTTTTCAGAAAAAATGTGATTATTTTAAATGGCAACCAAAGTTCAATATAGATGAACTGCGTTTTATATTATAAAACTAAAGGAGAGGTTTTTATAGAGAGTATACAAGATAAACAGTCCTTAGAATATTCAATATTTCAGATTATAAAAATCGAAATAGCAGTAGGCAAGCATGATAGTAATTGCTATAAATATAGGTCAATAATTAGCAGTTAATTATGTGAGCAACATAATTATATTTCTTTTTTTGAAATAAAAAAATCTTATTAACGGAGGAATACATATGTCATTACAATCGATATTTGGTGAAGAGGATGTATCTTTTTACAAAGTTCAAACTCATTCAAAAGGGGCAGATGGTTCACTCCCACTTACATCAGAAATGTTGCTAGATTCACCAAGTGGTGACCTTTTTGGATTATCCCAAAATGTTGGAATGGGATGGGCACCTTCAAACCTCCTTGGAAAACAAGTTCTAATCCTCGGTACTCAAGGTGGAATTAGGAATCATGATGGTACTCCAATTGCGTTAGGGTATCATACTGGCCATTGGGAAATAGGTTTATTAATGAAGGCGTCAGCTGAAGAGATTAGTAGACAAGGAGGGGTTCCTTTTGCAGGATTCGTAAGTGATCCATGTGATGGTCGTTCTCAAGGAACTACCGGTATGTTTGATTCCCTTCCTTTTCGAAACGATGCAGCTATAGTTTATCGTAGATTAATTCGATCATTGCCTACGCGTCGTGCAATTATTGGGGTAGCTACGTGTGATAAAGGTCTTCCAGCAATGATGGTAGCTCTGGCGTCAATGCACAACTTGCCAACTATCATTGTCCCTGGAGGTGTTACTCTTCCACCTACAAATGGAGAAGACGCAGGAAAGATTCAAACAATTGGGGCAAGATACGCAAACAACGAAATTACTTTACAAGAAGCTGCTGATCTCGGATGTCGTGCTTGTGCTACACCGGGAGGAGGATGTCAATTTCTTGGTACAGCTGGCACCTCCCAAGTAGTTGCTGAAGCTATTGGAATGGCCTTACCTCACTCGGCACTAGCACCTTCAGGTCAGCCAATATGGATGGAGATGGCTAGGCAATCAGCACGTGCAGCTTTAGAGTTGGAGAAGAAAAAGATCTATACCAAAGATATTATTACGGATAAAGCGATAGAAAATGCTATGGTGATTCACGCAGCTTTCGGAGGTTCAACAAATTTATTACTTCATATCCCAGCAATTGCTCATGCAGCTAATTGTAAGATACCCACTGTTGAAGATTGGACTAGAATCAATAAGAAAGTTCCTCGCTTAGTCGATGTACTACCAAATGGTCCTGTAGGTCACACAACCGTTAAGGTATTCCTAGCAGGTGGGGTTCCAGAGGTTATGCTTCATCTAAGAAAATTAGGTGTGTTGCATGAAGATGTACTAACCGTTACTGGAGAAACCCTTGGTGCAAACCTCGATTGGTGGGAAAAATCAGAAAGACGTACAATGATGAAAAAACAATTGTTGGAAATTGATGGAATTAATCCTGATGATATTATCATGGATCCAGTCAAAGCAAAAGAAAAAGGTCTAACTTCTACTGTTACATTCCCGAAAGGAAATATTGCTCCTGAAGGATCAGTAATAAAATCAACCTCCATTGATTCATCTGTAGTAGGAGAAGACGGAGTGTATCGACATACAGGAAAAGCTAAAGTCTTCACTTCAGAAAAGACAGCTATAAAAGCTATTAAAACAGGGGGTATTGAAGCAGGAGATATAATGGTTGTTATGGGCGGTGGTCCTTCAGGAACCGGGATGGAGGAAACATATCAACTAACATCGGCATTAAAACATTTGTCTTTTGGCAAACATGTCTCCCTGATTACAGATGCGCGTTTTTCGGGTGTTTCTACTGGCGCATGCATTGGACATATTGGACCTGAGGCATTGGCTGGGGGAGCAATTGGCAAATTGCGTGATGGAGACGTTATTGAAATCATTGTTGACCGCAATCAGTTAGTGGGTTCCGTTAATTTTGTTGGAACTGAGAATGAAAGACTTTCTTTAGAAAAGGCAACTAAAGTCTTGAAAGAACGTGACCTTCATCCAGACCTCAAACCGGATCCTGGTCTTCCAGATGATACTCGTTTATGGGCTGCGCTTCAATCAGTAAGTGGAGGAACCTGGCGCGGAAATATCTATGATACAGATCGAATTATTGAAGTTCTAAATGCGGGAGTAAAAGCATTAGGTGAAGAAAAAACACTAGTTCAAAATTAATCTATAATTGCGAAACTTTAAAGCACATTTAAGACCTTACTTTTTAAACTTAATCGTTTATTATCCCATTTTATTAAATAGTAGTGCACGCTAAATTTTGTAATTGCTTCAAATGAAAGCGATTACTATATTTCGTTTTTTCAAATATCTACACTTTATGACTAGTAAACAAAATAGCATAAGCATCCTAGAGTTACTTACTAATTAAAATATAGGTTCGGTATTTTTGTATGTTGAGCAAATAGAAATATTTTAATTATTTTTTTGGAGGTTTATTATGCCATTACTTATCGTAGCGATTGGGATTATCCTGTTGCTAATTTTGATTACTGGATTCAAATTAAATACATTTGTTTCATTAATTATTGTATCTTTTATTGTATCTTTAGCACTAGGAATGCCGCTTGAAAATGTTGTTGCATCGATTGAAGGTGGATTAGGAGGTACACTTGGTCATATAGCTTTAATATTTGGACTTGGTGCAATGCTTGGTAGGTTAATTGCTGATGCAGGGGGAGCCCAGCGTATTGCAATGACCTTAATTAATAAATTTGGAGAAAAAAGAATTCAGTGGGCTGTTGTAGTTGCTTCGTTTATTGTGGGTATAGCACTATTTTTCGAAGTAGGATTAGTTTTATTGATTCCAATTGTATTTTCAATTGCGAAAGAATTAAGAGTTTCTATTTTGCACCTAGGTATTCCTATGGCTGCAGCCTTATTAGCAACTCATAGTTTCTTACCTCCACATCCAGGGCCAACAGTAATAGCTGGTGAATATGGTGCAGATATTGGATTAGTTTTACTTTACGGTATTATTGTCGCAATACCAACCGTCATTATAGCAGGCCCTCTATATACTAAGGTGGCTAAAAAGATTGTACCTGATGCATTCAACAAAACAGGTAATATAGCTTCTTTAGGCGAACAAAAAACATTCCAGCTTGAAGAAACACCAGCTTTCGGTATAAGTGTATTGACTGCAATGTTCCCCGTTTTATTAATGGCTATCTCTACAATTGTTGATATGATTCAAAAATCAATTGGATTTGAAGGGAATACATTATTAGAAATTGTTCGTCTTATAGGAAACCCTTCTTCTGCAATGTTGATATCTTTAATTCTTGCATTCTATACAATGGGAATAGCAAGAAATACTCCAATAAAAGAAGTGATGGATTCTTGTACGTCATCAATTGCTGCAATTGGTATGATGCTATTAATTATTGGAGGTGGGGGTGCTTTCAAGCAAGTACTAATTGATGGTGGTGTAGGGGATTATGTAGCAGAATTATTTACAGGAACTTCAATGTCACCGATCATACTTGCTTGGTTAGTTGCTGCGATATTACGGTTATCTTTAGGATCAGCCACAGTTGCAGCTATGTCCACTGCAGGATTAGTAATTCCAATGTTGGCTCAATACGATGTTAATTTAGCCTTAGTAACTCTTGCAACTGGGGCAGGCAGCTCAATTTGCTCGCATGTTAATGATGCAGGATTTTGGATGATTAAAGAATATTTTGGGTTAAGCATGAAGGAAACGTTTTCAACATGGACAATACTTTCCACTATTACTTCTGTAGCGGGATTAGGGTTTATTTTATTATTAGATGCATCCTTAATTATCTCTGGAGCAGTAATAATTCTCATTAGTATAGTAGCAATATATTTCAGTATGTTTGACCGATCTAAGGATAAAAGAAACGCTTTGGGGGATATAAAGGCATAAAACCGTAAACGAGGGGACGGTTTACGACCAGTTATAAAGTCTATTTAAATAAGATTTAGAAGTTGATAACCTACTATTATGTAGATAATCAACTTCTCTTTTTTTTATAATGTATGGATGTTAGTGTCTGTTGCAACTCCTTCAACAATCTGTTATTGAAGGTAGAATAGGGGAGAGCAAACTTACTTGCCGGAGGATCACGCCTTAAGAGGGTGTTTTTTTTAAAGACATCGATTTGGAGAAAAAAGGATCAGTTTGTCCGTACTATATCAATGAACGTTTTGGTAATTTCGTAGCGTCCAATATTCTCGAGCGTGCCTTAAGGCAACAATGCCAAATCAAAATGCTTCACAGACATGACAGAATTTCATCTTTACGGTGAGAAGGTGCCATTCTTGATCTATAATTCCATAACGAAACAGAAGCGCCCCCAATAAATCTAAGAATTAAATCTTCATTTATTGTTTTGTATTTCATTTACCACCATTTCTTTCTTCTTTTTAGCTATTTTTCGTTTTTAACTATCCGTACTATCATTGATAAAATACACTAGCAGTATCAAATAGGATTATTGAAAGCGGAAAAAAGGTCTTTGCTTTCTGACTAGGTTGGGATATACATGATATATATGTCTACTAGTTTTACCCCTTGGGTGAAGGGAATCAACAAAAAAATAGAAAAAATCAAAACAATACTTAGGAAAAAATTACAAAACGTGAAAAATTTAATATAATTACATTATTCAGTTAAATTGTTTTGTCCCCTAACCCTGATTGCTAGGGGACATTGGTTCTCGTCTATGAACGTAGCAAGGGACCAAGCAAACATTTTAAAAATTTTGTACATGGAGAAAATCGTTTGTAAAAGGCTTTAATACCTTAAGGAGGCGAAAAAGTGAGTCGAACGAAAAGCATAATTTCACTTAAAAATATTATCTGGAAGCGAAATGGAAAGCTGTTATTGGATGGGGTTTCATGGGAGGTCCAAAAAGGGGAACATTGGGCACTTCTAGGACTAAATGGATCAGGGAAAACATCTCTTTTAAAAATGATTGCAGGTTATCAATGGCCGAATAGTGGTGAAGTGTCCGTTTTAGGAAATCTTTTTGGAAAAACGAATATTCCTGAACTGCGGAAATCCATCGGCTGGGTCAGTTCCTCATTAGATCAGGAATATCAGTCACGCCCAAATGATACAGCACTTGAAGTAGTTTTAAGCGGAAAATTTGCTTCAATTGGATTATATGAGGAAATTACAGAGGATGATGTAAAGAAAGCAAAAGCATTACTTGACCAATTCAGAATCCAACTTTTGTCTAACCAATTTATCCACACACTCTCTCAAGGTGAAAAAAGAAAAGTAATGATTGCCAGGGCCCTCATGTCTTCACCGCAATTATTAATCTTAGATGAGCCTTGCAATGGACTGGATATTTACTCTAAAGAAGAGCTGTTAGCATCTATTGAAGATATGACTGCTGCACCAAATGGCCCAACCATTTTATATGTTACACATCATATTGAAGAAATTGTTCCATCCATAACCCATGCTATGTTAATCAATTCGGGGAACGTTATGGATAAAGGAGAAAAAAGGGACGTATTAACCGAAACATTATTGGAAAAGACCTTTCGTGTCCCAGTCAAAGTAGAATGGGAGAATGAGCGTCCCTGGATCCGGATTAAATCCCTGTTATTTTCTGAGAAAAAATAAACCTAGTATGCTGAAGAGTAAAGTAAAGCGTTCGTAATAGTAAAAATACAAGATGAATATAGACTCCTTTCCATTGGAGGCCTAATTAAATAACTTGATTTATTGAGGCATAATGACATCTTAATTTATCCCAATATGAAGAATGGTAGGTGTCTCTAGCCTTAACAAAAACATATTCTTAGTACTGACTTCGATTCTTATATTGTAATCTTTAAAATTACTGAAGCATTAAGTATTTTTCCTTTATTTGGCATAAAATTGTATCTCAAGAGTTAAAGGGCACTCATGATTTTAAATGAGTGTTTTTTTGTGTTGTAATCTACTGAATTATCTAAATTTTCCAAATTTCAATTGACCCAAACGGGACAGCTGATTTAGAATTGATATGTATATGAAATTATGTTTTATATATAAAACTATTTAGGGGGGATATATGTCTAATGGACAATTTTTAATAGTGTTCTAAAAGTTAGGAATTAAGTAAAAAAGATTTAGGGAGGTAAGTAATATGTTTAAGAATAAATTGGCGTTCGTTCTGCTTTGTTTGGTGTTAATAGTATCTGCATGCGGTCAAAGTGACAAAACAACAACAGAAAATAAAGGGAGTTCCGGAGGAAAAGCGGTTAAGCTTACTTTTACGGAACCTGCACGGTTATTGTCAGTTGCCCCATTGTATGTAGCCATAGAGCAAGGCTTTTTTGAAAAGGAAGGAATTGAAGCTGAAATTGTTTCTGGTGGTGGAGGAGCACAAGTAATCGCTTCGGTATTATCAGGTGAGGCTCAATTTGCGGTCTCAGGTCCTCGAAGTATGTTCACACCTCTTGACAAAGGTGAGGATTTATTGGCTATTCAATCATTAAATTCGGCGCTAACCTATCAAATTACACTCTCTGAACAATATCTAAAGAAAAAGAATGTTTCTAAAGACTCATCATTTGAAGATAGAGTGGCTTCATTGGATGGGGCAACCATTGGTACAAACCTTGTTGGTGATTCTGGGGACGTATATACCCGCTATTTAATGCAAAAGCATGGTGTTGATCACAATAATCTTAAAACCGTCAAATTAGCAGGAGATGGATCGAAGATTGGCGGTATGCAAGAGGGGATTGTTGACGGGGGGATAGCATCGCCTCCAATGGGTTTACAGGCGGAAAGTAAAGATGTAGGCGAGATTGTAATCAATACAAGTGAAGAGCCAATGTATGGGAATATGGTCTGGGAAGCCGTTTTTGCTAAAAAGGAATATTTAGAAAAAAATCAGGAAACATCTTTGAAAGTAGTTCGGGCAATAGGGAAAGGTATGGAATTCACACGTAATAACCCAAGAGAGGCAGCCGAATCAATCGAATCTTATTTTGATGGAATTGATGTTGATATCCTAGAGGAATCACTAATCGGATTGAAAAACACTTTTAAAGGCTATGGAGAAATGAATCAAGAAGCTTGGGATAATGCCCAGGATCCATTAGTTGAATTCGGCAAGATATCAGGCGTTTCTACTAAACAGGATACAACTGAAGATGTTATTTGGACAAATAGTTATATAGAAGAAGCATTTAAAAAATAATTAGATAGAAAGGAGATGATAGGTAAGGTGGAAAATGCACAAATGGAAAACTATAAATTGTCTACTCGTTTTTTAGATGTTACTTACGTAAACAATAAAACTGGTGCAGAAGTGATGGCCCTGCAGAATATAAATTTAAATATTAAAGATGGTGAATTTATATGTATTGTTGGGCCGAGCGGCTGTGGAAAAACCACTTTTTTAAATACTGTGGTTGGATTACTAAAGCCAAGTAAGGGGGAAATTCTATTGGATCAGCAAAAAATCGATGGTCCCGGCAAGGACAGGGCAATGGTTTTTCAAAACCCGAGTCTTTTACCTTGGAGAACTGTTTTGGAAAATGTTCTTTATGGAGTTGAACTGTTAAAGCAAATAACCGCAGAGAAAAAGAAAGAGGCCAAAGAATTTATTGAAATGGTCGGTTTAAAAGGTTATGAAAATCATTATCCACATGAATTGTCAGGGGGGATGCAGCAACGGGTAAACTTGGCTCGGGCATTAACGGTAAACCCGTCATTAATCTTACTGGATGAGCCATTTTCGGCATTGGACGCACAAACTAGGGAATTTATGCAAGGTGAGTTACTTAGAATATGGGATGAGACAAAAAAGACAAGTCTTTTCATTACACACCAAATTGATGAAGCGGTATTTTTAGCTGATAGAGTTTTTGTTTTTGGGGCAAGACCAGGACGTGTAGTGGAGGTTGTGGATGTAGATATACCTAGACCGAGAGATCTCCATGTGAAGCGTAGCCCGGAATTTATAGAGTTTGTTGATCATATTTGGTCCATTATTGAACAGGAGTCTTCAAAACAAGGTTTCGATAATAAAGAAAAATAATTAATGTGAAAGGAGAATACTATGACGAAGGGTATGATAGAACTTACACAATCAAAGCACAAGATAAAAAAGGCGAAGAAAATGAAAAAAGAAAAAAAGTCATTTTTTATCAGTGTTGCGTCTGTTTTACTATTCCTGTTGCTTTGGGAAGCAGCCTCTCAAAATGAATGGATAAATCCATTGTTCATTAGCTCACCAATTGAAATTGCACACGCGGCAGTTTTAATGGTCCAAGAAGTTTCCTTTTGGGAAAATATGAAAGTAAGTGGTTACGAATTTGTTTCAGGCTTTGTTTTAGCCATACTTATTGGAATCCCAATTGGTGTGTTATCAGGTTGGAACTCTACCTTTAATGCTGTAGTTAACCCTTTCATTTCAGGACTATATGTAACTCCTAAAGTCGCCCTATTACCAGTGATCATCATCGCATTCGGAATAGGACCAGCATCAAAAATTGTTATCGTATTTTTGATGGCCTTCTTTCCAATAGTGATGAGCGCTCAAAAAGCTATGTTAACATTAGATCAAAACTTAATAAAAGCAGCAAGGACATTTAGTGCAAGTGAATTTCAAATTTTTAAAACAATTGCATTGCCTTCGACGGTACCATTCCTTTTAAACGGTATTCGCTTAGGTATCGGTCAAGGATTAATTGCAGTAGTTGTAGGTGAATTATTCGCTTCGACAGCTGGTATCGGATACCAATTGACAAGCAATGGTCAAAATCTACAAACAGATCGCATGTTTGTTGGCGTGTTGGTCATTACGATTACGGGAATCATTCTTACTTCATTATTAGGCATTATTGAAAGACGCTTTTCATCTTGGAAACCTGAAAATAGTTAATTAAATTTACACTTTAAACGTTATTTTTCAGTATTGCAGAACAAACGGTTACAGTGTAACAGCCTCAAGACAATATTTCAAGTAAGCTTAAATTTGGAAAAGGTAATTGTAAACAAGTTTGTAGACAAAGGGTTTCCATCTGAATTTTTAAACAAATTTGATTGGAACGGAAGGTACGAGACTCCTGCGGGAAAAGCGCGTCCAAGGGAGACCCCACAGGCGCCAAGAGCGCCGAGGAGGCTCCCGGACCGCCCGCGGAAAGCGAGTGCCCTACGTTCCAATCAACGTTCATATTTTACACTCACTCAAAAAAATATAGGCAATCTTAATATCGAGTTTGTCTACAGTCTAAACAAAAGGTGCTTCCTATACGAAGCAGCTTTTGTTTAGCATGCTTTTCTAAGCGGGATCCAAAAAGATTTCCTTTCCAAGCCTATCTGGTATTTACTTCGTCGGCGATTATTACTGACAGATAGTGCTCTAATTCGCAATTTTACTGTGACACTTCACAGCGAGATAGAAATTGTATTGAAGTTCTCACGTATCCATGATACCTTCAGTTTATAGGGAATGGTTGGGAGGAATATGTTTTGAACACAAAGGCATTTTTATTGGCATCTATTACAGTTATTATTTGGGGATCTACATTCGCTGCTATTCGTGCAAGCTTACATGGCGGATATTCAGCCGGCCATTTGGTACTTGTTCGTTATCTTATAGCATCAGGGGTTTTTATCCTATATGCTCTCTGGCCTGGGGTGAAATTTCGACTCCCGAAAAAAGCGGATTTGTTGAGGATTTCGATCCTTGCATTTATTGGTATTAGTATTTACCATATCGGTGTGACATTCGGGGAACAAACAGTTTCGGCGGGAACGGCTGGAATGCTGATCGGTTCAGCACCTGTCTTCATCGCGATCATTGCTGCGTTCGTTTTAAAAGAACGCCTCGGACTATACGGATGGATTGGTTTAGGAATTGGATTCACAGGGATCACCTTAATAACATTAGGTACCGCAGGACCTTCCCTGAATATTTCTGAAGGAGCTTTTTTAGTACTGATGTCAGCTATTGCTTCTGCGGTGTTTTTTGTATTCCAAAAGCCACTGTTTAGCCGTTATAATCCGATTGAATTGACAGCTTACTTTACATGGATCGGTACAATACCTTTTTTTATATTTTTTCCTGGGCTATTTCAAGAAATTCAACAAGCTACTTTGGAAGGTCATTTATCAGCGATTTTTGTTGGTATTTTCCCTGCGGCCATCGGTTATGTAACTTGGGCAGTCGCTTTATCATTAGGAAAAGCCAGTTCCGTTTCCAGTTTGTTGTACATTGAACCTGTGATTGCCATTTTCGTCGCTTGGGTTTGGCTGCAGGAGGTACCTAGTACCCTTTCAGTCATTGGCGGCAGTATTGCGATATTGGGGGTCCTTGTCGTTAATGGTTTCGGAAAGTATAAATCAGTGGTGAAAAAAGCAGCATGAAAACTAGAAAAAATAGCGGCATCCCAGATCATCATGAATGAGCGTATATCTTTCTTTTACGACTCAACACATAGGAGGGCAGCCTAATAAAAGGAATTCACCCAGGTTGATGAGGTTAATCAGATACACCTGGGGAATTGGATTTTTCCGCCCTGTACATTACCTGAAATTAAATCTATGTTTAAAGTCCCAATCCAATTTAAATGAATTATTTTCACCTGTTAAAAATTTATAATCGATATAGGACTTTTCTTTCCTAGTCATTCCATCGACATATGGGGAATAAGTACGGAATAATAATACATTTTTCTTTTCATCAAATTCTACAAGTCTTAGCCAGCCATTTCCCCCTCGATAATTCGTTTGGTAATTGACCAGCATTTGAATGACATCATTTCCTGCTGAGTTTTGTTTTACCCGATGCGCTATCCCATAAAAATGTCCATTTACCGTCATGAACACTTGATTATGGTTCTTTACAAGTTCATTCCATATCAGCCGGCCATTGGTCGAATCGACGGCAATGGTTTTATCATCTTTAACTTTCGGAAAAATAATATCATGTGAGACGAGGATTGTCGGTTTATCTTTATGCCGTTCCAGAACTTTTTTTGACCATTCCAAGTCCTTATGGAGATTTTTCATATCCACGATTAAAACTAAGTATTCATAACTCCCTGCCTTAGCGATTGCATATGAGCTATATCCAGAGGGAGCCGACCCCTTATAGTATTTTTTATTCATAAAACGCTGTGGCCCATAATGTGTTAAAAAAGGATCTCCGGCAGCATAGTCATGATTCCCAGCCGCCATCATATATGGAATTTCCTTTTTTTCCAAAAAGGAAATGGCTCTGAGTGAATTCTGCCATTGTTTTTCTGAATCACTATCGACAATGTCCCCAACAAATGTATTCATGATAATATTGTTCTTCTTGGTGTTATTGGATATCCAGTTCATTTGGCTATTGAAAATCTCAGGATTTTGGCTTGAATATTTTTGGGTATCTGGAATAAAGAGGAAATTATAATTCTTCTTATTCGTTAGAATGGGGAAGGACTTGTTTGATCCTTCAAAGGGTTCATCGTCACGAGCTTCCTGTACTAGCCATTCTTTTTCAGTTAATGCCTTATTGGCAATTCGTATTTCCTGGATATTCCCTCCGAAAAGCGCATCCAACTTATTTCCCCACTCTGTTGCACCGATATTCCAGCCTTTACCTTTTAATGCTGCAATACCTATGGCCCTTTCTGATTCTCCATAATCACTAACGCCATTTAAAGTTAGAGTCGTCGTGCTTCCATCATTAACGACTGCCAAATGGTACCATTCACCAGCATTTAAAGATCGAGACCAATTGCTTACATTATAGTTTAAATTGGATGGATGGCTTGTCCAGTGCAATTTTTGATCACTGGATATAGATAAAGCAGAAAGGATTTTTTTCTCGCCTTCCATTTTATTAAGATCTGCCGCCTGTCCTTGTCTTGAAAAAAGCCCCATGTCACTTTTGGGTTTCCTTGGCATCTTAAATACAAATTCAATGGTAAAACCCCTATCGAAATTCTCTGAATTGATAGGTGCATCCCGTTTGGTTTTAAAATATCTTCCGGCAGGGGCGTTTTCGTAATTGGCGAATTTCAAGCTATCAACTTTATCTTGAGCATAATAATCTTCTTCAGACCATTTCAACATATTTTTTAATTCGGGTGATGCAGGGTCACCGATCGTCACTAACTCTAAATCATTTCCTTGTTTGGTTGTATCTTCAATAATTAAATTACCTTTATCGATTGAACCGCTTTTAACATGTTGTTTTGTGAATTTCCAATTTGCAACGATACTGCTCCGATCATTTTCAGCAACGGAATTTAAAGAATCGGCTGACTTGGCAATACCAGGAACAATCATACATAAGAGTGAGAGACCTATAAATGCTTTTTTCATTCTCATAATATATTCACCCCTTTAAATTAGATTAAGCAATTTAAGAATAATGGTTAAACATGTATTCTTTACTTACTACCTGGGTAATTTTTGAGAAATAAGCCTAGGTAGGGGAGATTCCGTATAAGCTGCAATAAGGTATAGTTTGCTTATCTTCTCGATAACTTATTAAGGATGAGTAAAAAAGACTTATTACTAAAAAAGGCATTAGGAGATAAGGCCTAATGCCTACAATTTGAAATTAAGGATAACAACTAATTTGAAGTATTTTGTTCTTTATGTGGGAGGGTAGGAAAACAAGCAATGTGTTAGTGTTAGGACAGTGATCCATCAAGATAATGAGGTGAAAAAAATGGTGAGAAGGAGATAGGTAGCCTCCTGTAATAGATGTGGTATAAATCTTAGGAGGCTATCTTGAATTATGGGAGATGTATGAGTTATGAAACAAAACAAATATGATGATGCAAATTTCTTTTCTGCGTATGAGCAAATGCCACGATCAGTCAAAGGACTCGAAGCTGCCGGAGAATGGTATGTATTAAAAGAGCTAATGCCAAATCTGCGTAATAAAACGGTACTTGATTTGGGCTGCGGTTTCGGCTGGCATTGCCGATTTGCCCGAGAGCAACAGGCAAGTTCCGTCGTGGGTGTGGATATTTCCGGCAATATGCTTCAAAGAGCACGTGAAAAAACGGATGACCCTTGTATTTCATATATTAAAATGCCGATTGAAGATATCGATTTTTCCGGCTCTGAATTTGATGTGGTTATCAGTTCATTGGCTTTTCATTACATTGAGTCATATGAGGCAATCTGCAAAAAGGTCCATGATTGTTTAAAGCCCGGAGGCACTTTTGTTTTCTCGGTTGAACATCCAATCTTTACTTCTCGGAACGAACAAGCTTGGTATGACGATGATTACGGAAATCATCTGCATTGGCCAGTTGACAACTATCAGTACGAAGGTGTGAGAGAAACAACCTTCTTAACCGAAAACGTAGTAAAGTATCATCGAACGATTTCAACATATATGAATGACTTGATTGGTGCTGGTTTCAGCATAAAGGCAGTAAAGGAACCGATGCCTTCTGATGACATGTTAAAAAGTGTTCCTGAAATGAAAGATGAACATCGAAGGCCCATGTTTTTAATGATCTCAGCAGTAAAGGAACCGAAAATAATGAAGTAAACGAAAAAAAGGCGTTTCTACGAAAGTAGGGACGCCTCAGACTGTAGACAAACTCGATGAAAATCGAGTTTGTCTATTTTTATGGCTTGTACAATTTGGACGTTGATTTCCACTCCAGGCACTCGCTTTCCGCGGGCGGTCGGGGAGCCTCCTCGGCTTTCGCCTGCGGGGTCTCCCCTAGACGCGCTTTTCCCGCAGGAGTCTCGTACCTTCCGTTCCAATCAACTTTGTCTTACCTTTTAGATAGAACACTTTTGCCTGGAGTCATGTTTGTTTTAAAATAGAAGTATTAAAACTTGAGGTGATGAGGATGCTTTCTAAACATGATTCTATTCAGCGAGATCAACTTGAAATGATTACTTTAGATCAATTGGTGCCACCGAACCATTTGGTTCGTAAAATGGAGGCTGCCATTGACTTCACTTTCATTTATGACTTGGTGAAAGATATGTATTCAGAGGTAGGACGCCCAAGTATTGATCCAGTTATTTTAGTTAAACTGACTTTCATTCAATATACCTTCGGTATTCGTTCCATGCGTAAAACGATTGAAGAAGTTGAAACCAATATGGCTTACCGTTGGTTCTTAGGCTATGGTTTCCATGATAAAGTACCTCATTTCTCTACGTTCGGGAAAAATTATGAGCGACGCTTCAAAGATACAGATCTGTTTGAACAGATTTTCTATCGCATTTTAATGACAGCTGCTAATAAAAAGTTAATAAGTGCTGAACACGTTTTCGTGGATTCCACACATGTGAAAGCCAGTGCGAATAAACGGAAATTTGAAAAGAAAATCGTTCGTAAAGAAACACGAGCGTATCAAGGACGTCTTCAAGAAGAAATCAATCAAGATCGTGAAAACCATGGAAAAAAGCCTTTTCCACCAGATAAATTTGATAAAGAAGAGACCAAAGAGATTAAAGAAAGTACAACGGATTCTGAGAGTGGCTACTATGTGAAAGATGAACGAACAAAACAGTTTGCCTATTCATTCCACGCGGCCGCAGACCGCAACGGTTTTGTATTGGGAACGATTGTAACACCTGGAAATACACATGACAGTCAGATCTTAGAGCCACTAGTTGAACAAGTGATTGAGAAAGTTGGAAAACCGGAAGCCGTTGCCGCAGATGCAGCTTATAAAACACCAGCGATTACAAGCTACCTATTTAACAAAGAAATCATACCGGCTTTACCTTATACACGTCCTCGCACCAAAGAAGGATTTTTCCGCAAACAGGACTATGTATACGATGAACATTTTGATTGTTACCTTTGCCCTTCGGGCGAAACTTTAAAGTACTCAACAACAAATAAAGAGGGCTATCGCGAGTACAAATCGCCAAAACAAATTTGTACAACATGCTCATTTTTATCTCGGTGTACAGAAAGCAAAGACTGTCAAAAAGTGGTGACACGGCATATCTGGCAAACACATGTGGAAGAAGCAGATCATCTGCGTCATCATCAAGATGTAAAACCTATATATGCAAAACGTAAAGAAACGATTGAGCGTGTATTCGCAGATGCAAAAGAAAAGCATGGTATGCGTTGGACTACTTTAAGGGGACTTAAAAAATTGTCGATGCAGGCGATGCTTACTTTCGCTGCCATTAATTTAAAGAAGATGGCCAATTGGACATGGCAAGGTCCAAAAATGGCCTAACATAGTGGGCTCGTAGAGCCCCAATCTCTAAACTTTAGGCGAAAATTCAAAGGGAATTTCAAAAGGGGTTCAGAATTTTTTAATTCCGAACCCCTTTTGTCTACAAACTGAGGCGTTTCTACGAAAGTAGGGACGCCTTTTTATTTACTATCATAATTTTCTATGCAATTAAGCGTTGATTATCGACTTTAATTAGGTAATGATTAAATAGTTAAATATGGAAATGGGAGTTTGGAGGAGGGAAATTGAATGGAGAAGGTATATCCGGTTATTGAAACAAAACGATTGATATTAAGGGAAGTAACACTGGAAGATGCGGGTGACATGTTCAAATATCTATCTGATACAGATGTGGTGAAGCCAATGGGGTTAGATCCATTCGAGACAGTAAATGATGTATGGGATGAAATTAAGTGGTATGAATCTATATTCGAAAAAGGTTCGGGAATTAGATGGGGAATTACATTAAAAGATTCCGGTAAGGTTATAGGAAGTTGTGGTTTTCTGAATATGGTAACCAAACACCATCGTGCTGAAATTGGATATGAATTAAGTAAAGACCATTGGGGAAAAGGCATTGCGAGTGAAGCGTTGGAAGCCGTTGTTATGTATGGTTATCGCCACTTTCACCTGGAAAGGATTGAAGCTTTAATTGAACCTGATAATCACCCATCCCAAAAACTAGTGGAAAAACAAGGATTTAGAAGAGAAGGACTTCTTAGGCATTATGAATTTACCCGTGGCAAATTCGATGATTTATACATGTACTCACTCTTAAAAGAAGATCTTAACGGCATTTCCTTTTAATTAATTCATTGTGAAGATCCTTTAAGAAGCGGTCCCTGTTTGTCGACAAGAGTGGATTTCGGAATGCTCTCATCCCAAAGCCCTTTTACGATTTTACTGAGGGGATGATTACCAATTGGGATTTTAGCGGTCTCATTCCGAAGACAAACTCAATGGAAAGCTAGAACTGAAATTTATGAATTTCACCCATAAAAAAACCAATTTTACTTTTTAAGGGTTTGTAAATTTGAACGTTGATTTCCATTCCAGGCACTCGCTTTCCGCGGGCGGTCCGGGAGCCTCCTCGGCGCTCTTTGCGCCTGTGGGGTCTCCCTTGGCCTCGCTTTTCCCGCAGGAGTCTCGTACCTTCCATTCCAATCAACTAGAGTTATTTTACAATTTAGGCTGTTCATCCTAAACCATGTTTAAACTAGTTTCCATTATGGGTTTTTACTGTTTTATGAAACACTTATTAGATTAAAGATATTTACCCTTACTCCTGGAGAGTAACTGGCAGATACCAAAGTCACTTGCGGTTAGAACGTTTTTTAAACTGAAGTCATTATTTGCTTGTATAATCTCTTTCAACCTTACAAATTCGGGTAGTGTATGACGAGTACCAATCTTTCATACCTTTTTCTTGTGCCTTTTTGTGAGCTGCATTTTCCTTCCAAAGCTTTATGGCATCCAAGGACTTCCAATAGGATACGGTAATTCCTAACCCGTTTTGATCTCTCGCGCTTTCGACTCCTAAATAGCCATCTTGTTGAGCGGCAAGTTCATCCATGAATTCAGCGGTTGAATTATAGCTTGCGGCATCCTTATCGCTTCTTTGGGAAGTGAAAATGCAAGCGTAATAAGGCGGTTCGGGGGTATTTGCAAAAAACATGAAATAATGCCTCCTTTTAACTTAATATTCAAAATAATGTCATATCGGCAAGTGCATGGATAGATGCCGGTAAAGCGGGTACTCAGCAAAGAAAACAAGGCGGTAAGAAGCAGTATATATCTTTGACACGGCAATACTGTTAAAGGGATTTTATTCTAATTCACGAATATATATTACTTTGACGGTTTTACAAAAAAAGGAGATGGTCATGTGTGCGGGATTCGTTAGCAAACATATAGAAAGAGATGCGTATTTACCGAAACAACGCGATATTCTTTTGGAAAAAGCATTAAAAGATTTAACGGCAGATCCTGATGTTTTGGCTATTTACATAGCTGGTTCATTAGCAAAAGGAAACGATGATCATTACTCCGATATAGATTTGCACACCATTGTAATTCCAAAACGTAAAGCAGAATTTTTAATGGGAAAAAGGGATAGAGCCAATAAATGGGGAGATGTTTCATTTCACGAAGACTGCAATCCTTATTCACCATATCTCGTCACTCATTATGATACATTTGTGAAAGTGGATAGCTGGTATCATGCACCTGAGGAAATTGTTCCCTCCTTTTGGTTAAAAGAGGTAGAAGTCATCTATGATCCTTTTAATATTATGAGTCCTGTTATTAAGGAATCGGCAAAGAAAGTGTATAAACCTACACCGGATGAAGTTGAGCATTGGAGAGGAAAGCTGCTTGCTTTTGTCCATGAAACCTACAGGGCCGTTATGAGAAGGGAATTGTTATATGCACTATCCAATCTTGATAGGATACGGTGGCTGATTGTGTCTGGTTGGTATATGGAAATGGAACAACATATGGATGTCCCCTATGGAGCATGGACAAAAATCGAGGGCAATAGAAGTAAATTAGCTGGAAAGCAATTATCCCTGTTGGAAAGTTGGGATTGTGGGCGCAATTCTAATGAAATTATTAAAACGCTAAGGCGTATGATCCCGGAATTCCTCAGACTAAATGAATACTTATGTACTCGATTGGGTGTCGAAACAAATGAAGACCATATCAAAAGAATAATCGATATGGCTATCTGATACCTTTTACAATCGGTTATGGCACACTCTTTGTTCGCGTAAAATGTGTAATCACTTTTGGAGGGATGCTAAGTGGCAGAATTGGTATATCATGTAGCAGTTTCACTGGATAATTTCATTGCCGACCAAGCAATGTTGGAAGGGGATATCAATCATTCTTTTTTCTTATTTGAAGGAGAGCATGTCCCGGACTTTTTATCCGATATCCAGCATTATGAAGCGGTGTTGATGGGTAGTAAAACATATGAATTTGGATTTCAATTCGGAGCCAAACCGGGTGAACCAGGTTATAAGGGTTTGAAACATTATATATTTTCGAGCTCCCTTCAGTTTGAATCGAATGAGGAGGTTGAACTTATCGAAGGTGACGCCGTTTCGTTTATTGAAAACCTCAAGCGGCAAGGTGACGGAAAGCTATGGCTTTGCGGGGGCGGAGAACTGGCTGGAACGTTATTGGAACATAAACTCATTGATCAATTGGTGCTGAAAGTGAATCCAGTCATAATCGGTGAAGGCATCCCTCTTTTCGGCAGTGTTAAGCCCAGTCTAAAATTGGATTTAGTTGAAATGAAACAATATCCAAACGGGGTGCTTAAACCTACATATAGTATTATTTATACGTAGGAATATGGTAAAGGGTTGCTTTCCTTCAATAGTTAGGGCTGCTTTGGCGCAGCCTTTTTCTGATGAAATTCACTGGTCATTAAAAGTTAAACTTTTCTTAGTGAAAATATACAAAGAAAATTTATTAGAAATTTATTTTTAACATATATCCTTTCAGTATAACTTGAAAGGAGTTTTCTATATGAGAAAAATAGTAAAAGTATCAAAGAATATATTTTTTACCTTCTTTGCTATGATCTTATTTGTAGCGATAGCTGTTTTTATCTACCATAATTATCAAAAGGGAAAGGAATCATCATTAATTAGTGAAGGAACGCCCGTTGATTTTAATAACAAAGAAATTAATGTATATACGGAAGGCAGCGGTGAGGATGCATACGTTTTTATGTCCGGTTCCGGAATTGCTGCTCCTGTTTATGAATTGAAAGGATTATATAGCAAGTTTGCAAAAGAAAATAAGATTGCAGTCATTGAAAGAGCTGGATATGGATACAGTGATGTTTTTCATGATGATAGGGATATCGATACAATATTGGAACAAAGCAGGAAATCGTTAATGGAAAGTGGAAATAAACCTCCTTATATTTTGGTTCCACACTCGGTATCAGGTATTGAGGCTATTTACTGGGCACAAAAATACCCGAGTGAAGTAAAGGGAATTATTGCTTTGGATATTGGTTTACCGCACCAATATGTGACTCATAAAATGGGCATGGTTGATTCATTGACAGTAAGAGGAGTGAATCTTTTAACGAAAATGGGTTTGCACCGTCTTGTACCTTCTGATGTTTATAATCCCGAAGTGATCCGGCAATCATTTTTGACTGACCATGAAAAGGAAATGTATAAAACACTATCTTATAAACAGTTTTTTAATGATGATATGGAGCAAGAACTTTTACAGAGTTACAATAATGGTAAAAAATCAGTTAACATGCCAATACCAAAAGATACCCCCATTTTATTCTTGGATGCGATAGCCGATGAAAATAAAAATTCAAAATATACAAAACAAAAAAACGACGATTATGAGGATTTTGCAGAGAAACTATTAAAAGCGGATGTAATAAAACTGAAAGGGACGCACAGCATTTATTTATACGCGCCTGATGAAATTTATGATCTTTCCATGGAATTTATCAAATAATGAAGAAAGGCTTTGTGATGAAAAGATATAATATTTTAATTGTTGAAGATGATTGGATGATTGGTGATTTACTGAAAAAAATTTTGCAACGCGAAGAGTACAATGTATGTTGGATAAAAGAAGGAAAAGATATTAATGATATCATCAATGAAATCGATTTAGTCATTATGGACGTTATGCTGCCAGGAGATGATGGCTATCAAATTACAAAGAAACTAAAAAGTCTAGGATTGAATATTCCAGTTATTTTTCTATCTGCCCGAAATGATATGGATAGCAAACTGCAAGGTTTGAAAATTGGTGAGGATTATATGACTAAGCCTTTTGATCCCAGGGAGCTATTACTAAGAATGGAGAAGTTGCTGGAAAATCAATATGGTACTTTCGCACAAATTAAACATTTATATATTGATGCCGAACATAAGAGGGTATTCAATAATGACTTGCATAATGAAGTGGTTTTTACTGCGATAGAGCGTAAAATTTTTTTCTATTTATATGAAAATAGGGATCGGATTTTAACGAAAGAACATTTCTTTGAATATTTATGGCAGCTCGAAGATAGGAATCAAAATATCATGAATGTACATATAAAAAAAGTTAGAACCAAAATCAATGATAACACAGGTGAAATCATCCAAAATATATATGGAGAAGGGTATAGATTGAATACCTATATAAAGAAATGAATTTAAAGGAAAAATACCAGCTATTGTTATTCAGTGCCGTTATTAGCGTGCCATGTATATTACTGATGATCAGTATCCTTATGTCACTAATTTATGATTGGGCCTTTAAAACTAAAAATGGTGACATTCCTTTTCATGAATCTTTTGCATATCCTACAATGCTGGGAGTATTCATTTTATCATTATTATTGTTAGCCTTCTTATTTTCCAAATCTATTAACTCACTATTAAATAAAATAAATATATTGAATGAAACTATCAGGAATTTAGCCAGTGATGAGGAGATTCCGAATAAATTAGAGGTTAATAACAATGATGAAATCGGGAAATTAACTAAATCGGTAAACTTACTCATTGAAAGAACGACCTATCGGGAATTGGAGTTAAAGCAACAAGAGGAAATGAAAAAGGAACTCTTAAATAAATTAAGGCATGACATCAATACACCTTTAACAGCAGTAAGGTTACAATTATTTTATTTAGAAGGCCAATATAAGGAACAAGCTCCACTATTACAATCACTATATCAACAAATAAATTATATTTCCGAATTAACAAATGAATATAATATTCAATCCACAGCTGAATTAGATAATTCTTATATCTTGAATGATAAAGTGAATATGCACGCTTTATTAGAAATGATGGTTAAAAAATGGGGCTATTTGTATAACATGCATGGTATTGAATTAATATATCATCCTTTAAATGGAGAGCTGGAATGGATGAGTAATGACTTGTGGCTGCAAAGGTTATTCGATAACGTCTTCCAAAATGTTTTAAACCATTCAAAGGCTGATAAACTCGTGATAACCATTGAAAATAATGTGGTCAGTATCAAGGATAATGGAATTGGTTTTGATATCGAAAGTAAAAGTAAGGGACTTGGCTTAAAAATAATTGAGGATATAGCTAAGACACTATATATAAAATATAATTTGGAATCTAATGAAAGCGGAACTTTATTTAGTTTTACAGTCGAAAATACATATGAATCTCAGTTGAACTAGGTTATTTTGCTGGGATGACATCCGGGGATTTCGTCAGGGATTCATCAATATCTTTCTTTTCAGATAGTTTGCCTTATGCAACATAGTTATATATCACTTACTTATATAAAGCGATACAAAAAGGTTGCTATAGACCCACCCATTTTTAAGTTGATATGATATTCAGGTACTTAATTGTGGGGGGAAGTTGAATGGAAGAACAAAAATATAATGACCTCAAATTAGGCGAACGTGGTGCAATCATCAGTATTATTGCTTATATTTGTCTATCAATCATGAAGCTGGCTATCGGATACATAAGCGACTCAGCGGCTTTAAAAGCGGATGGGTTGAACAACACGACTGATATTATCGCGTCACTTGCCGTACTGATCGGTTTAAGGCTAGCTCAAAGACCCCCCGATAAAGATCATGGTTATGGCCATTGGAAGAGTGAAACGATTGCATCAATGGTAGCTTCGTTTATCATGTTTGCTGTTGGTGTACAAGTATTGATAGATGCTGTTGCTTCCATGCTTAAAGGTGGAAAGGAATCACCTGACATTATTGCCGGATATGTAGGTGTTTTATCAGCAATAGCCATGTATTTTGTATACCGATATAATAAAAAGCTTGCTATGAAAATTAACAGTAAAGCAGTTATGGCAGCTTCGAAAGATAATATTTCCGATGCTTGGGTAAGTATAGGAACAGCTATAGGGATTTTCGGCTCCCAATTAAACATGCCTTGGCTTGATCCCCTTACCGCCATCATTGTTGGATTATTAATATGCAAAACAGCCTGGGATATATTCAGTCATGCCTCGCATGAACTTTCTGACGGTTTTGATGAAAATAAAATTCATCTATATAAGGATGTAATTACAAATGTGGATGGAGTCAAGGGGATAAAAGAAATTAAAGGAAGAAATTACGGGAACAATGAAGTGATTGATGTTGTGATCCTTGTCAATTCCACCTTGGATATTAAAGAGGCACATGATATAGCGACACATGTAGAAAAAGTGATGATGAAAGATCATGGAGTGTATGATGTTCATGTCCATGTAGAGCCCAATTAACTCTCTCTTTCATTATGAATGAACAAAAAAGGGTCTAAATCTGCTTTACAAACATATGAATAATATGCAATCATTAATTCATTACATTGGAAGGAAAAGGTACCTTATACAATGAAGCAGTAATCTTATCTAATAAACAGTAAATCTGAATCAATTTCAATGGGTGTAATCGGTTAGATATGTTCAATGCAAATACGCCTCACTTTGTTTGCTTTATCGGTAAGTAAAGTGAATTCATTTTTTCATTTGAACAAGAATCTTTTTAGATACCCATGTGAGATTTTTAATGATTATGTTTAGAGATGGGATTCGTCTGTTCGTTTATAGGTACTGATTCATATACAATTACTTTTTCTGATATCCAATCAGATGAGGTATATTTGGTTTATGTATATTAATTTAGTAACAGGCGATCTCTCTCTAGAAAAAATGGAGGGGGATTTTTTTATGTTATTTTTAAAAGCGAATGATTTAAAGAAAAGCTACGGAAGCCGTGAAGTTCTTTCCATCGATACACTTCATCTTTACAGTCATGACCGTGTTGGTTTGGTTGGCAGGAATGGAGAAGGTAAAACGACCCTGCTTTCTATACTAGCGGGAGTGAGGGAACCCGATTCCGGTCATATCGAGAGCTATGGAACAGTCAGCTATATCCCGCAGATGGAAGAAACTGAACAAGAAATAAGCGGGGTATTAACGAGCATATGGAAACTGCCCGATGAGGAACAAGAAATCATAAGCGGCGGTGAACGAACTCGAAGAAAAATAGCCGCAGCCCTTTCTTCCAATGCCGATGTATTGATCGCGGATGAACCTACCAGCCATTTAGATATATCTGGAATTGAACAATTGGAAAAGGATTTAAAATCTTTTAATGGCGCTATTTTGCTTACTTCACATGATAAAGCATTCTTGAATCATCTGTGTACAACCATATGGGAAGTTGAGCAAGGCAAGGTAACGGTATATGAAGGGAATTACGAAGCGTATATAGAACAAAAGCAAGCAAAAACAGAAAAGGAAAAAAAGCAATATGAAGAGTATACCCGTGAAAAGAACCGGTTGAAACAGGCAGCACAAAACCTTCAAGCCAAATCCGATTCAATTAGGAAAGCCCCTAAACGAATGGGTAATTCAGAAGCAAGGCTGCATAAACGGAGCTCCGGGAAACAGAAGGCAAAATTGAACCGTTCTGCTGAAGCGATCGAAACCCGAATCGAAAAACTGGCAAAAAAAGAAAAACCGAGGGAAGATCCCCCCATCATTTTTGATATTTCAGAATTTCCATCTTTGCATAGCAAAAGGGTCATTCGATTTAATGGCTGTTCCCTGAAAGTCGGGTCACGGGTGCTGAAACAACATATTTTCGGAGATGTCCCCTTAGCTTGCAGACTCGCCATCAATGGTCAAAATGGTTCAGGAAAAACGACATTATTGAAAAAGATAGTGGAAAGGCACCCAGATGTATATGTCGCGAAGCCGGCAAAGATTGGATTTTTTGCCCAACAACAAGAAAATTTGAATGAAAGTAAAACGGTTCTCGAAAATATATTGGAGGACAGTCCCTACAATCAAGCCTTTATTCGTACACTATTATCACGATTAGCTTTTAAAGGAAATGACGTTCACAAACAAGTATCACTTTTAAGCGGCGGGGAAAAAGTCAGGGCTTCCCTAGCCAAAGTTTTTTTGGGAAACTATAATGTACTGGTTTTGGATGAACCTACAAATTACCTGGATCTTCATACTAAAGAGGCCTTAACCGAAGTGTTAAAAGCATATCCAGGAACGATCGTTTTTGTGACTCATGATCGTTCATTGATCCAATCTCTTGCAACACATTCACTTTCATTTGAAAATGAACCTTCGAGAATAATTGCCATCAATCAGGAAGCAACTAAAACGGCTACAAACAAGGATGATCATCAAGATAAACAGGCTGAGCTTCTTATGATTGAAGTCCAAATCATCGAGACACTTGGGAAACTGTCCAGTGTTGTGAAGGAAGAGGAAAAAGCGGAATTGGATAGGGAATACCTCCAACTCTTGAACCAGAAAAAAGAGCTTGAAGGATGAATGAAATCCATTAATGGCCCTTCTCAATCGAGAGGGGCCTTTTCTTGGATTTAAGAGCGGTTAAAGTGGAGAGATATTTTACACTTTAAAATACCAATAAGTTGATTAATGAAAAAAAAGATGGATAATGTTAAAATTAACCAAGTTTATGTAGAAGGGACTCATTTAGATTGGGTTTCGATTAGAAGCGGTTATTTACACCAATCAAACAGGAATGCCAATTATAATAAGCATTCCTATAGATTCAGGTTTTGCTGCTATTGCTCTCGTTTTCCGGTTTCTTTATGATTGCGTATGCTAGGTATCCTATTAAGCCCATAAATAATCCGGTGCCGCCTACAATATAAATCATTGTAAACACTTTTCCTAATGTTGTCTGCGGTTCAAAGCTGGGATGCCCAACCGTGCTAAGAGTAACAACACAGAAGTAAAGGGAATCAATCACAGTTAGACCTTCCTGCTTAACATAGAAAATCGTGCCGGAAAATAACATAACGAGGACCAAGACGAAAAGAACCTGGAAATTCTTCAATTTAAAAGCGGACCAGAGTGCTTTTAGAAAACGTTTCAAGGTGAGGATAAATGAAATCATTGGTAATCGCTTTTCCTTTCGGATCATTACATTTTAAGTAAAGTGAATGAGTAAATCCTGATATTCGAGCTTGATCAGTTAATCATTCTACTATACAGGAATTCAGTTTAGATTGACAAAAAAACCTGTTTATTTTGATCTGGTTTGAACTAAAAGCGTTGGTAAACAATAGAAGGAGAAAGTAAGTAAGTAAGTAAGTAAGTAAGTAAGTAAGTAAGTAAGTAAGTAAGTAAGTAAGTAAGTAAGTAAGTAAGTAAGTAAGAGGGGGGACAATCATGAAACCGCGTATTACTGTCATTACATTAGGTGTGGATGATTTGGAAAAATCGCTGCAATTCTATCGGGAGGGCCTGGGGTTTCAAACAGAAGGAATAGTGGGCAAAGAATTTGAGCATGGAGCCGTTGCCTTTTTCGACCTGCAAGAAGGCCTGAAGCTTGCCATATGGAGTCGAAGGGATATAGCTCATGAGGCCAAGGTTCCTTTGTCTCCGACAAGTCCTACTGAATTTACCCTTGGTCACAATGTAGGCAGTGAAGAGGAAGTGAATATGGTGCTGGAAAAAGCCAAAAAAGCTGGCGCTATCATAACCGACCCGGCACATGACACTTTCTGGGGAGGATACTCTGCACACTTTCAAGACCCTGATGGACACCTTTGGGAAGTCGTTTGGAATCCGCAGTGGGATGGTGAATAGAATCATGTTTAGGGTTCATTTTGATACTCTAGTTTTATTCATTCCATGAAGATCAGAGTCTAGGGGAGAGCGCGCAGGTTTAAAGGCGCCGAGGGCTGTCCGCCCGCGGAAAGCGAGTGCCTGGAGTGAAAATCAACGTTCAAATTATAAAAAACATAAAAAAATGTAGGCAAAATCGATTTTCATCAAGTTTGCCTACAGTATGAAACAAGTACTTTACCTAGGGATCTGTGCTTGTTTTTTATTTATGAACTCTCTGCTTTTTGCTATCAATTCATTATTCTTTTCAATCGCTTCGTTATTACTGTATTTCACCTGATTAACGGTATCATTATTTTCCATGTATTCAAGCAGCAAGTCTACCGCTTTATCCATCAGTCTTTCGATGGGGATACCTCTTTCTTCAGCCAAATTAGAGAGTCTATTATTCAAGTACGGATTGAGGGTAATGTTTATTGGTTTTCTCGTTTCAGAATTGATAGGCCGTTCCACCTTCAGTCTTTTAATCTATCATATACCTTTAATTGAGGGTTAACAAATATAGTGTAGGGAAATGTATGTAGGCTGTGGTTCATCTTCGCACTCAATTCTGGAAGTGAAAAGTGATTTCAAAAAAGAAAGCAGGAAATTGGCAGTGATCAATTTTCCAGTTTTCTTTTTTTGTGCACTTGGGGAGTCACAAGAAGGTTTGCGCCTCTTTTATCAACAGAGGATTTATTACTGCACTATGTATTCTTGGATTTCAAAGTCTATAACACAAACTATATTTTCAATAAAAATATTGACATAATCAATATAACGTTATAATGTTTATTTATTGTAATTTTGTGTTTTTTCAGACTTTTAATAAAAGGGGGAAAAGTTATTGAATAATTTTATGGGGATACTCGAAATGAAAGTGCTTCCAGTCGCAAACAAAATTGGTTCACAAAGACATCTGCTGGCAATCAGGCACGGTGTTCTGGCGACACTTCCACTGACGATCATTGGATCATTCTTTGTTATTTTGTTGAATTTTCCAATCAATGGGTATGACGAATGGATTGCACCTTATCGTGCCGCTTTGGATGTTCCGTTTCGGTTTACGGTCGGAGCAATGGCTTTATATGCAGCTTTTGGGGTGGGGTCAGCGCTTGCAGGACATTATAAATTAGATCAGCTCAGTGCAGGCCTTCTATCAGTCTTAGCTTTTCTGATTACATGTGTTGTGCCTACCCAAGTCATGGAATCCGTTCCAGGAGTAATAGAAGCCGGTCGCTGGTTACCTATCAGCTCTTTAAGCGCAGCCTCTTTATTCGGTGCAATAGTAACATCACTGATTTCCGTTGAGATATTTCATTTTTTGATTAAACGCGAAATAAAAATCAAATTACCGGAAAGCGTTCCGCCAATGGTTTCGAATTCCTTTGCAGCCCTGATTCCAACATTGATCGTGGTCCTTCTTTTCTGGGGCATTCGTTATGGTTTGGGCTTTGACATTAACTCGATCATCACTACTCTGGTGTCACCTCTCAAAAATTTATTGGTTGGTAATAGTTTAATAGGAGGTTTGCTTACAGTCTTTCTCATCGTTTTCTTTTGGTCGCTTGGTATTCATGGACCGGCAATATTGGGTCCGATTATACGGCCGATGTGGGATTCGGCGATTCTCGAGAATATGGATGCATTTGCAAGAACGGGTAATGCGGCGAATTTGCCCAATCTATTTACCGAACAATTCATTCAATGGTTCGTCTGGATTGGCGGGGCGGGATCGACATTATCACTTGTTGTACTATTCCTATTTTCAAAATCGAAGTATTTGAAAGAGCTGGGTAAACTGTCCTTTGTTCCAGGGATTTTTAATATTAACGAACCTATCATTTTTGGAGCGCCGATTGTCATGAACCCCATTTTAATGGTTCCATTCATCGTTGCCCCTTTGGTAAATGTGATCGTTTCTTATACATTTTTTCAATTAGGGTTAATACCGATGATAATGGCTAAGCTGCCGTTTACGGTCTTTAGTCCAATTGCCGCTGTCATCAGTACAAATTGGACAATCATGGCAGGGGTTCTCGTTTTATTGAATTTTGTCATCTCATTAATGATCTATTTTCCATTTTTCAAGATGTTCGAGAAGCAGCATCTACGTGATGAAAATAAAATAGAAGCTGGACCGGAAGAAAAGAAAGCGGGCATTAAATATGCTTGAAATAATATCCGCAATTCTATCATTTGTAGGGGCGCAAATCATTTTTTCTCGTACTCGGCTTGGTGAAAAATTAACACCCTGGAAATCGGTTGGCCTGTCCATTTTAATCATTAGCTTTTCTATCTTTCTGTTTACCGCAATGGGATCGACTTATTATTTGATTGTCATTGTACCAACGATTATTTGTTCTGTAATGGTATCCTCCCGCTACCATGACTATTTAATGGGATTACAAACTAAGCGGGCTCAATGGAAAGAAAGTAGAAAAGGAGTGAATGATAGCTTATGAGAAGATTAGGTATTTCAATTTATCCGGAACACTCTACACCGGATAAAGACAAGCAATATATTAAACTTGCCCATAGTTATGGTTTTGAACGAATATTCACGTGTTTATTATCGGTTTCAAAACCATATGAAATTGTCATGGAAGAATATAAAAATATTATTTCTTATGCGAAAGAGCTACATATGGAAGTCATACTTGATGTTGCTCCTGCTGTTTTCGATAAGTTTGATATTAGCTATGATGATTTAAGTTTTTTCGCAGAAATGGGAGCTGATGGCGTTCGTCTTGATCTTGGGTTCGATGGCTTGAAAGAAGCTAAAATGACATATAATCCTTTTGGATTGAAAATCGAATTGAATATGAGTAATGATGTCGATTATTTATCGAACATTCTGACGCATCAGGGCAATAAAAATCAAATCATTGGCTGTCATAATTTCTATCCCCAAAAATTCACAGGTCTTCCTTACGACTTCTTCATCTCATGCAGTAAACGGTTTAAAGAACATGGCATTCGTACAGCTGCATTCGTTACTTCACAAACCGGTGATATAGGTCCTTGGAGTATAAATGATGGATTATGCACATTAGAGCAGCACCGTGAACTTTCAATTGATGTACAAGCCAAGCATCTATGGGCAACGGGTTTAATTGATGATGTCATCATTGGGAATGCTTACGCGAGTGAAGAGGAACTAAGAATGCTGGGGGCCCTACAGCGTGACATGATCGAGTTGAAAGTGGAACTCCATTCGGATGCGTCACCAATTGAGCAAAAGGTTGTGCTGGATGAATTACACCTTCGCCGTGGTGATATCAGCGAGTATATGGTCCGTTCAGTGGAGGTCCGAAAAAAATATGCGAATGAAGATTTTGCAGTCCGGGAAAGTATCCCACAACGCAAAGGGGCCGTTTTCATCGGCAATGATTCTTTTGGAAAATACAAAGGCGAACTTCAAGTCATCTTAAGGGATATGCCATTGGATGAACGTAAAAATGCAGTCGCCCATGTTGTAAAAGAGGAACTTTTTTTACTGGATTATATTAAACCATGGGGCACATTTAGATTGATTAAATAACCTGACCCTAATTTTTAAGGAGGAATAATGATGAATATTTTATTATGCTGTTCTGCAGGTATGTCCACTAGTCTTTTGGTTAATAAGATGGAGAAAGCGGCGGTGGAAGAAGGCTTGAGCGTGAAAATCCAGGCTGTTGCCACTATGGAAGTAAGAAACCATATAAATGAGGTGGATGTTATTCTTTTAGGCCCTCAAGTTCGGTATCAACTTAATGATATAAAGAAAATAGGGGATGAAAAAGGAATACCTGTAGATACGATAAATCCAATGCATTATGGAACATGTAATGGCAAGGAAGTATTGCGTACGGCCCTCCAATTAATTTCAAAATAACATACTATCAAAAGGAGTGGTAAAATGACGAAAACAAAAGAGGATCTATCAGAATTATCATTTCAATTAATTCTCCATAGCGGGAATGCCCGCAGTTGTGCAATGGAGGCCATCGACTTGCAAAAACAAGGTAAATCAAGCGATGCCCAGGATAAATTAAAGGAAGCGGAACATGAGTTTGTTGCTGCACATAAAATCCAAACCGCATTGATTCAACAAGAAGTGAATGGTGAGAAATTCGATATTCCAATGCTCTTAATCCATGCTCAAGATCACTTGATGACTTCCATGACAACAAAAGATTTAGCGATAGAAATCGTGGAATTACACAAGAAAACACAAAAGAACTAACAATATTCAGGAGGTTGCTGCGGCAGCCTTTTTCTTATGTTCATAACGAGTGAACTTCAACGAGAAGGCGGAGATATCCTCCTTCATGAACCTAAGTTAAATGAATATCGCAGATAAGGGTCACTCAAGATTAGGATTCTCCGAAAATTTAAATTATACTAGGTTCATGACAGTAGCAATAGATACTGTCACTGATTAACGAAGGGTAGTCATGATAGAAAAACAAACAACTAATTAGCAAGCGCAATCATTTTATAAAAGGGGAGCAAAACATGCAAAGAGTCAATCTAACTGAAGATCTTAGTCTTTCACGCATTGTACACGGTATGTGGAGATTGGCAGATTGGAGATTTTCTGCCCAGGATATCCTATCTCTTATTGAACACGGAATGGATCGGGGCGTCACTACATATGATCACGCCGATATATATGGAAGCTATACGTGTGAGGAGATTTTTGGGAACGCACTTTCATTAAAGCCTTCATTACGCGATAAAATGGAGATTGTTACGAAATGTGGCATCGTTCTTCAATCAAAAAACCGTCCTTCCCATAAAAGTCACCATTACGATACTAGTAAAACCCATATCATAAAGTCTGTTGAACAATCCCTTATGAATCTTAAAACGGATTATATTGATTTATTACTTATCCATCGTCCGGATCCCCTGATGGACCCAGCGGAAACGGCTGGGGCGTTTAATCAATTAAAGGAATCAGGAAAGGTCCGGAACTTTGGAGTATCGAACTTTAAAAAACCGCAATGGGATATGCTCCAATCATATCTAGACTATCCGCTTGTGACGAATCAGCTGGAGCTTTCGGCATACAATCTTGAAAACTTCGAAGACGGAACCTTGAACTTATGTCAGGAAAAGGGCGTTGCGCCTATGGCATGGTCACCGCTTGCAGGAGGCAGCATCTTTGAGGAATCGAACGAAAAGGCTGTCCGCTTAAGAGAAACATTAGAAACCGTAAAAGAAGAAATTGGTGCCAATGGAATCGATGAAGTGATGTATGCCTGGCTGTTAAGGCATCCCGCAAAAATCATTCCGATCGTTGGATCCGGTAAGAAAGAACGGTTGGACAGCGCCATTGATTCACTAAACCTAACCATGGAAAAAGAGCAATGGTTTAACATATTAACTAGCTCGATGGGACATGATATTCCGTAATGAATTGTACCTTTGAACAAGAAACCTTGTTTCATTATTGGGGACCTCCTTAAAGAGGTCCCCATTCCAGTATGTCTACAAACTGAAGTCTTTGCTCATTAGAGCAAAGGCTTCTTTATATTCTAAAAAAAACACCGTTATTTGATAATTCAATAATTTTAGCTTCTTCGATTAAACCTTGGTCAATACTTTACACTCATTCTCTTAAAATAAGGACTATGTATTATCTCTTTATATCTTTTGATAATTTAAAAATAGTATCAAGTTGGTTAATAAGTAATATTATGAGGCTTTTACGCATATAAAGAAAAAACACTATGTTCTCTTAATAGTCCATACAGCAAATCCTTCCTCAGCTTGTGATTTTATTACGAGATTTAAGAAAAATGATAGGTAGAAGGTGACAAATATGGAAGCAATCGTCCTAGCTGCTGGATATTCCAGCCGAGCGAATGCATTTAAAATGACTTTGCCGATGGGGCAAATGAGCGTGTTGGAGCAAACGATCTCTAAATTTGAAGGTTTATGCAGCAGGGTCATCGTCGTAGCTGGATTTCAAGCGGAAATCATCCAAGAGGAAATTGTCAAAATCATCAGTGAAAACGCCTATTCATTTCAGATCAAGTTTGTTTATAATGAAAACTTTAACCAGGGAATGTTTCATTCCATTCAAAAGGGCTGCAACGAAGTGAATGCCCCAACCTTCTTTATAACACCCGGCGATTGTCCGCTTGTAAAAAAAGAGACTGTTCAGCTACTAGCAAAACACAAAGGAAACGTGGTTATTCCCAGCTTTGACTATAAAGGCGGCCATCCCATTAAATTATCAAGCGTAGTGAAACAGAAAATTCTTGAAACCAATCCAGAAGGTAATTTGCGTGTGGTCCTGGGCGGTTACGAAAAGCAATACATGAATGTAGATGATGCGGGAGTATTAATGGATGTTGATACACCGGAGGATTACCAAAAAGCCATTGATTATGATAATGCTTTAAATTTCTCGAAGTAAAAATAAAAATAAAAACTACGAAAATCTTGAATAGAAATGAATCATAAAAGATCATTCTCATTGATAAAATCATTGGAAGAGGTTTCTATTCAGAATATGTCCAATTAAAAAAATGAGTCGAAGGGTGTTGTTGCAATGAATCTCAAAGACATAAGCACCTCAGTGCCCAAAAAGGACCATAAAGGTAAAGTATCGGGCCAGCTGCCCTATATTAGTGACGTAAAAGTGGAAAATATGGTTTATGGTGTTTTGTATCGATCGCCAATTGCTTATGGGAAAATAATATCCATTCAATTACCTAATCTTCCGGAAGGGTATGAAGCTGTTGGAGCAGAGCATATCCCCGGACCGAATTATGTCAAAATTATCAAAGAAGATCAGCCCATTTTTGCCAATGAGTGGGTCAATTATATTGGTGAGCCAATTCTCATGCTCACGGGTAAAGACCTGGATATCCTGTACAGTTTGTTAAATGAAGTGAAGGTTGAATTTGAAGAACATCAGGCTATCTATACATTGGACGAAGCGATCAAGCAAAAATCAGTATCCTCAGTTTTGGCAAGCTATGAATTTGGGGAAAGCTTAGAAAACATTTCAGCTATCGAGCAGGGAGCCCATCAAATCATCGAAGAAGAATATGATACGGGTTATCAGGAGCATGTCTATCTTGAGCCGCAAGGAATGCTCGCCGTTTATAAGGATGATGAAATTGTCGTCCAGGGATCGATGCAATGTCTTTATTATATAAAAAATGCATTGCTAAGCGCATTAGCCTGTGGTGACGATGAAGTCAGGGTCGTTCAAAGTCCTACCGGCGGAGGTTTTGGCGGCAAAGAAGATTATCCTTCTATGATGGCTTGTCACGTAGCCGTTGCCGCAAGAGCAGTAAAAAAATCGGTAATGCTCGTGTTCGACCGTTCTGAGGATATGCTGGTAACGACGAAAAGGCATCCGGCCAAACTCAAATATCGGACGGCCCTTGATAAGGAAGGAAATATTTTGAGCATGTGTGTTGACATCTTTCTCGATGGAGGGGCAAATGTTGGGTTGAGCTCTGTCGTGCTGCAGCGCGCATTATTAAACAGTGCTGGTGTTTATAAAATTCCGCATTTTCATGCAAAAGGCTATGTCTTAAAAACCAATACCGTTCCGAACGGCGCCTTTAGAGGCTTTGGTGCTCCTCAAAGCTTTGCCGGAATCGAAAGTCATATTGGACATCTTAGTAAACTGGCAAAAATCGACCCGCTTGAATATAAACGAAAATACCTCGTCAAACAAGGAGACCCCACCATCACCAATGGTAAATTCCGCGACCCGATATTAGTGGAAGATATGATTGAGGACGTACTCAACGTGTCAGAATACAACAAGAAAAAAGAAGACTTTCAGCGCTTAAATCAACAAAATCAGCGCTATAAAAAAGGCATAGGAACTTCGCTGTTCCTCCACGGCTGTGGATTTACTGGCAGTGGCGAAAGAGATCATATTAAAGCAACGGTGAAACTGGTTAAATCAAAGGACGATCAGGTATCACTAAAAATCTCAAACTCTGATATGGGACAAGGTATTTTGACGACGTTGTGTAAAATTGTCGCCAAAGAACTTAACCTCCCGTTCGAAGATATTTTGTACCCTTATCCCGACACAAAAGAGGTTCCCGACTCGGGTCCGACCGTAGCTTCCAGGACGACGATGATTGTCGGAAAATTGCTTGAACGGGCCGCAAAAAAACTTAAGAATCAGTGGCAAACAGGGGTGGAACAGGAAGTGGTTGAGCACTATGTTCACCGTGAAATGATTCCTTGGGACGAGAAAACCTTCACTGGAGATGCGTACCCGGCCTATTCATGGGGCGTTAATATCGTTGAAGTAGAAGTTGATACGTTAACAGGTAATTTAAAGTTAGAAAAAGTATACGGCAATTATGAAGTTGGGAAGGTCATCGATGAACGGATTATGAAAGGCCAAATTGACGGTGGTTTGGCTCAAGGGCTAGCATACGGTTATCTAGAAAAGATGACGTCAAAACAAGGTAGAATCCAACAAAAAAGCATATCGGATTATGGACCGCCGACTTCCTTGGATATTGTTTCAATTGAAAGCAAGGTCTTTGATAACCCCTATGCTGATGGTCCATACGGGGCGAAGGGCGCAGGTGAATTGACTTTAATCGGAGGCGCTCCAGCAGTCCAAGCTGCGATTGAGGATGCCCTGCACACTTCTTTTCAGCAAATTCCGATTACACAGGAAGTCATTATTGAAAGTCTTTGGATGAAAGAAGGTGAAGAGGGTTGATTAAATTCACACTAAATGGAAGAACGGTAGAAACTGACGCCCCTGCTACAGCAAGATTACTAGATTTATTAAGAGATGAGTTTGAGTTAATCGGAACAAAGGAAGGCTGTGGCGAAGGGGAGTGCGGAGCCTGCAGTGTATTTGTGAATAACCTCCTGCAAAACAGCTGCCTTATTCCAATTGGCTCGATTGCTGGTGCCGATATTCAAACGATCGAAGGCATCATTGAAACGGAACAATTTAAAATTTTAGATGAAAGCTATTCCATAGCCGGGGGAGTGCAATGCGGCTATTGCATACCGGGAATGATTATGGCAAGTGCAGCTTTGTTAACTGAAAATCCTCATCCTTCAGAGGCTGAAATTCGTGAGGGCATCTCCGGAAATCTGTGCCGATGTACGGGCTACAATATGATTGTTGAGGCGATTAACCTAGCAGCTAAAAAAGGTGATGGTTTATGATAGAGAAAATAACAGCGTATCGCTTCGAGCGTTTAGACGAAACTTTGAGCCAATTGAATAGAGAAGATTGTGCAATCATAGCCGGAGGCACCGATGTTATGGTTCTTCACAAAAGTAGAAGGGGAGTACCTCCAAAAATCCCTAAACCGATTGTTTTTATTAATCATCTTTCCGAATTAAAGAAGGTGTATCAACATCAAAAGGATCTCCACATCGGGGCCTGCTGTACCTATAGTGAATTACTTGAAAATCCGTTGATTCCTTTTGCTTTAAAGAATGCAATTAAAACAATTGCTGCCCCGGCAATTAGAAACCGGGGAACATTAGGCGGTAATATATGCAACGCCTCTCCAGCCGGTGACATGCTTCCTTTATTATATGTATACAATGCAAAGCTTCTGTTGCGCTCCGTAAATGGTGATCGCATGGTTGCGATTAGCGATTTCATTCAAGGGCCACGACAGGTTCAACGCTTTCACAATGAAATGGTAACGGAGATTATCCTTCCGTTCGTATTAGGAGATTCCCATGTCGTTTTCGAGAAAGTCGGCAACCGCAACGCAGATGCCATTGCCAAAGTATCGTTTGCGGGTTTCGCCCGGATAAGCAAAGATCGAATCGATGACATTCGGTTTGCCTTCGGGGCGGTCGGACCTACGATGGTTCGTTCCATTGATATTGAGAAGAAGCTGGTTGGAAAAACGATACCATTAGCCGATGAAGACATCGCTGAAATTGTGGCAGCCTTCGATAAGATCATTAGACCAATCGACGATCAACGCTCCACTGCGGCTTACAGAAAAACCGTTGCGTTACATCTTTTACGTTATTTTCTTAGCATGAAGCAATATCAACCGAATTAATGTTTAAAGATAGGGGGGAGCTTTTCATGCAGCTGATGGAAAAAGTGGCCATGCTGACGCGTCAAAACGAAACCTTTGCTTTAGCCATGATTATTGAATCAAAGGGCTCGACTCCCAGGCATGTTGGAAAAATGATTGTCTACCGGGATGGTACCATTGAAGGGACTGTCGGAGGGGGCTTGGCTGAACACTATGTGATCGAAGATAGTGTAAAGGCGATCCAAGATGGCCAATCGAAAATCGTAGAATATAAATTGAATAAACATGCAAAAGACGGAATTCAGATGAATTGTGGCGGCACGTTAAGGGTCTTTATTGAAGTCTATACAAGCAGGCCTGAACTCATTCTGGCTGGGGCCGGTCATTTAGGCCATGCGTTGGCAAAGCTCGCTGATTTCCTCGAATATCCTTATTGCATTGTCGATGATCGCGTTGGTTATTGTACAAAGGAACGCTTTCCTAATGCGACAAACCTTTTTGTGAACGAGGATATTGGAAAGGCTTTGCTCGCAGCCAACCTAAATGAAAAATCATATGTGGTAATTGTTACAAAAGATTGTGATGATATCGTATTAAAGACGGCACTGCAATTTCCGATTGCGTATGTTGGGATGGTAGCCAGTAAACGCAAGGTCATAAGCATATTTGAAAAGTTAAAAAGTGAAGGGGTCACGCAAGAACAGTTGGAGCAGGTCCATTCTCCAATCGGATTGGAAATTGACTCGGAAACATCAGAAGAAATTGCCATCAGTATTATTGGTCAAATCATCAAATTAAGCAAGGAAAAAAAGCCTGTAAAAGTGAAACAATTAAATTGATAAGTAGAAAGGTCAGATAAAGCTAAATCAAAATGTCTAATAGACAATTAGGTCAGTCCCCACTTTGTTAAAGTATTAACTCAGTGGGACTGTCCCTTTTTCTTTGATAAAAGCTAGAAGCAGGCCCTTGCTCTTCAGAGTGGGCTTTTTGTCGTTTTGATTAATTCATTAATATGGTAGGAATATTTTACTTTATATGCTACTACTATCATACTATACACAAAGGAAAACTCTTGGAGGGATTTTGTATGGGGATATAAGATGGACTTATGGGAAACGGGTTCTGCTGCAAAGATTACATCCATTGGAAAGAGTATATAGATTCCTATAGAATCAGCTATTATGCAGCCATTCCAAATAGTGATGAATGAACTTCACTTGATTTTGGACAGACTTGTTCTGTAAAGTAAGCTGTCCTTTTTAATGATTGTATCGTGCATAACATAGTTTGAAATGATTGCTGATAGGTAGTGCAAGTATCCAAAAGCAAATTTAACTTGAAGAAAAGAAGTGAAAAAAATGGCTGAGCCTTTAAAGGATTTATATAATGAAACGTTCATTCGTGAATTCGGTGAAAAAGTAAAGGGTGTCCATCCGTCCTTCTCTACTGAATCGTTTATAGGGGAAGTAATAGATGAGCATTGGGACGAGAGGAAGTTAAAAGAACGGATAAGGCACATTTCCATTACTCTTGGAAAGCATCTTCCAAGTGATTATCAAGATTCTTTGGATATTTTGTATCGGCTTGATAAGGATTGTGAAGGTTTTAGATATTTATTTTTCCCGGATTTTGTAGAGGTACATGGATTGATTAAGAAAGATTGGCCGTTATCGCTAGACGCGTTGGAGCGTTTTACAGCAAGGTCATCCTCCGAGTTTGCAATCCGTGCTTTTATCTTGCTTGATCCCGTTTTAATGATCGAGAAGATGAAGGAATGGACCAATCATGATGATGAGCATGTCCGCAGGCTGGCTAGTGAGGGATGCAGGCCCAGGTTACCTTGGGGGCAAGCTTTACCGATGTTCAAATCCGATCCGGCACCCGTCTTGGAATTACTTGAGAACCTGAAAAACGATCCATCCCTATATGTTCGCAAAAGTGTGGCCAATAACTTGAATGATATTGCCAAAGACCATCCGAAAACTGTAATAGAAACAGCCAAGCGCTGGCATGAAAGCGGAGAACCCAACACGATTTGGATTATTCGACGGGGATGCAGGACCTTAGTTCGCCAAGCAGATCCAGAAGTCCTTTCTTTATTTGGATACACGGATATATTGAATAATCCGAATATCATTACAAACGCATTTATTAGAAATGAACCAGACTCGATTTGTATTGGGGAAACGAGTGAACTTCATTTCGGTTTTCAAGTTCAAGAAAAGAACTCTGTGAAACTTCGCATCGAGTATGCCATCGATTTTGTGAAAGCAAATCAGAAAACTTCCCGTAAAATTTTCCTATTGGCAAATAGGGATTTCTCAGATGGTGAAGGAGTTGAAAGAGTGAGGATTCACAATTGGAAAGACCTGACGACACGTCGACATTATATGGGGATCCATCGAATATCACTCCTTGTGAACGGAGTGGAAGTTGCAGAAACGCAAGTCAAACTAAATGATGGATGATAAAGGTTATTGAAAAGTTAACAGGAATACCAGCAATTATGGCTGACAAAAACGAGGAGCCTGAGCGTTCCAGTTTATTATTTCATGATAGTGAAACATTGCAAATAACACATTAAAAAGCAATCAAATCCAAAAGGTTGGATAGCTCCGATTGCTGCGCAAATTATTAATTAACAATGCCAGTAAAACGATTATCACAGCACCAGTTAAAACAGGAGTAAATAAATAACTCCAGCCATACTGGCCAAGCATGACTACAAGCGGGTCTGCTCCAGCTGGCGGGTGCGTCGTTTTTGTCAGCATCATCACCGCAATTGCTAATCCGACAGCCAAGCCGATTGCCCAAGGTTCATCGCCAAAAAAATGATAGGAAGCTAAACCTACGAATGTTGAAACAAAATGACCGCCTATAATATTCCGCGGTTGTGATAATGGTGCGTTCCACAGACCGAACGCCAGCACACAGCTGGCACCAAATGGAGCCATTAACCACACTGCTGATGTTATTTTTGTTAAGAGAATTAAGGCGAATATAGTTAAAAATCCCCCAATCAACCCCGTTATTGCGTCCTTTACATTTATTTGTAAAGGGCTTCTTCCTTTTCCCTTCATCTTCGATAAATAATGAATATGAAAATAGCGTTTTTCTTTATGCCTCGCGGCTGAAATACGGTCCAAAGTGAACCCTCCTTTTTTATATAATTAGACTTTACATGAAATAAACTAACCTGTCAAAGTTATTTTTAGTGGTTAGTTTAAAAATCCATAAAAAAAGCCAACTCAGTGTGTCGACAAGAGGAGGTTCAGATCTCGAATCATTTTACTTTTTTATGAAATCCTAAATGGATGTGAAGAAATTTACGAAACTCCTGCCGAATGACTGGCTAGCCAAGACTCCACAGTCGCTCGCTTTGAGGAGGCTTGGCAGAAGTCGGCGGAAAGGGAGCGGATTTCTTAAATCAACTGGAACCATTTTATAATGAATAAACTGGCAGGCAACCAGCTTACTTCAAATTTGTTTACATTCTGACAAACTTATTTAATAAGGTAGATCTTCATTCATCATCAGATTTCCGGTGTTGAAATCGGGCTACCTTTTTCCTATTCCCGCATATTTTCATTGAACACCATTTGCGTCTTCCGCTTTCATCGATAAATAACAGGACGCAATCGTCATTCGAGCATCGCTTTAATGATGACAGCTTATTTTTTTCAATTAAAGTTAATGAGTCAAAGGCAATATAAGATTGCAGGATATCTTCCGCTTCTCCAACAGGTATGGGAACCAGTTTTTGATCACTTAATTTATATGTGAAAGGCGATTTTTCGATTTTTTTTTCTAAATAGGCGATAAACTCATCAGGAATCGGATTCCCATCTGCTATTAATTCAAATTGTTTTCTTAAAATAGTACGCATTTCTAGAATGCCTGCAAATACTCGTTGAATTCTCTCTTTAATTTTTGATGATAATTGATTATCCAAATATGAGTTATTCCCTTTTATTACAGTAAGCCAGTCCAGCACATCACGTTCTGATAGTAATAAGTCTTGCCGCTGGCCACGACTGACCAGTTCCGTATTCACTAAATCCAGAGAAAGATTACCTGATATAAGTGGAAATTTATTAGTTTCAGACATAAGTTCATCTCCCATTCCCTGCTAAATTCTAACCATTAAAATATTAATTGAGAGGTTATATCTTCATTATACCTTATTTCTGAATTTTTCAGCTACTCGTCTTAAATTACGGGATAATATGAATGCTATCAAAATCCAAATGAGCAAGAACAGAATCGTAAATGAAAGTCCATGATAATCAATTCTTTTAAAGTCAGGGAAAAAGTTCTTGACATAACCTGTACGTACAGGATAATATGAAAGCGTATACAGAACCTATACGTACAGGTTATAAAAACAATTATATTTTGCTTTCTAGGGAAAGGAAGTATTGGAATGGGTAAATACACAGAACCAGCAACGGATTTGCTCCAACATGTCGGAGGGAAAGAAAATATTGCGACGGTTACGCATTGTGCAACAAGGATGCGTTTTGCGTTGAAAGATCCCGCCAAGGCGGATGTAACGAATATCGAATCGATTAAGCTTGTGAAAGGAACATTTACACAAGCTGGTCAGTTCCAGGTCATAATCGGGAACGAAGTATCATCGTTTTATAATGAATTCGTTTCCATAGCTGGACTTCAGGAAGCGTCAAAAGAAGATGTGAAAAATGCAGCAAAACAGAATATGAGCTGGCTGCAGCGTATGATTGCACATCTTGCGGATATTTTCACCCCGCTGATTCCTGCCATAGTCGTTGGCGGACTCATTCTTGGATTCCGCAATATCATTGGCGATATTAAAATGTTCGATGACAGCACAAAGACCCTTGTGGATATTTCACAATTTTGGGGAGGGGTCCACGCTTTCCTTTGGCTGATAGGTGAAGCAATTTTTCATTTTCTTCCTGTTGGGATTACATGGTCGATCTCGAAGAAAATGGGCACGACTCAGATTCTCGGCATCGTCCTTGGTTTGACCTTGGTTTCCCCACAGCTTCTTAATGCATATGCAGTGGCAAATACAAAGGCAAGTGATATTCCTTTTTGGGATTTCGGCTTTGCCCAGGTCGATATGATCGGCTACCAGGCCCAAGTCATCCCAGCGATACTTGCAGGGTTTGTCTTGGCGTATTTAGAACGGTTCTTGAGAGATAAAGTGCATAATTCCATTTCCATGATCGTCGTTCCATTTTTCGCTTTACTTCCAACTGTAATCATTGCCCATACCATACTGGGGCCTATAGGCTGGAAAATCGGTTCTGTCATTTCTACGATTGTATATTCCGGATTGACTTCATCAGTTGGCTGGCTATTTGCTGCCGTTTTCGGCTTTGCCTATGCACCGCTTGTCATTACAGGCCTACATCACATGACAAACGCAATCGATCTTCAGCTTATGAGTGAACTTGGCGGTACGAACCTATGGCCGATGATCGCGTTATCCAATATTGCACAAGGTACAGCAGTGCTTGCGATGATTTACATTAACAGAAAGGACCAGGAGGAAAGGCAAGTTTCCATACCTGCCACGATTTCTTGTTATCTCGGTGTTACCGAGCCAGCCATGTTCGGCATTAACTTGAAATACGGCTTTCCTTTCTTAGCCGGTATGATCGGTTCACTTTTTGCAGGCATCGTTTCAGTCGGGTCTGGAGTAATGGCAAACTCAATCGGTGTTGGAGGGATCCCAGGTATCCTATCCATCCAGCCGCAGCATATGGGGATGTTTGCACTCGCGATGTTGGTTGCTTTCGTTGTGCCGTTCATTTTGACTATAGCATTCTCCAAACGTCCTAAAATGAACTTGAAAACTAGAACGAAAACAACGAAATTAAATGCTTGATAACGTGGAGGGAGAAGCATTCTCCCTCTTTTTTACGATACTTACGAAAGAAACATCGGGGATCGAAGAGGAGGAATTACAATGAAGGATTTTAAAAAAAGTACCATCTATCAAATTTATCCTAAATCATTTAAGGATTCGAACGGTGACGGCATCGGGGACATAAATGGTGTTATTGAAAAACTTGATTATCTGAATAAACTGGGAGTGGATTATATTTGGCTCACCCCTTTTTATCGTTCACCGCAAAATGATAATGGATATGATGTAGCCGATTATACATCCATTGATCCTGTTTTTGGGACGATGGATGATTTCGAAAGACTGGTGAAAGAAGCGAATTCGCGGGATATCCAAATCATGCTTGATATGGTATTCAACCATACATCAACAGAGCATGAATGGTTCCAAAAAGCATTGGCTGGAGATAAAGAATATAAGGACTATTATATTTTCAAGAAATCGAAAGATGGAGAGCCCCCTACCAATTGGATTTCGAAATTCGGGGGCCCTGCATGGGAATATGTAGCGGAACATGATGAATACTTCCTTCACTTGTTCGATCGGACACAAGCTGATCTAAACTGGGAAAATCCCAGAGTAAGGCAGGCGATTTTCAATGTAGTAAACTTCTGGATGGATAAAGGTGTCAAAGGATTCCGTTTGGATGTCATCAATCTTATTTCGAAACCTGACATCTATGAAAATGACAAAGATGGAGATGGACGATGTTTTTATACAGACGGTCCCAAGATTCACCAATTCCTCAAAGAGATGAATGAAGAAACTTTCGGGAAGGATGATGAGGTGCTGACAGTAGGGGAAATGTCATCGACGACCATTGACCATTGCATCAAATATTCATCTCCTGTTGAAAAGGAGCTGTCCATGGTATTCAGTTTCCATCATTTAAAGGTGGATTATAAGGACGGGGAAAAGTGGTCACTTGCAGATTTTGACTTCAGGCAGTTAAAGGAAATCTTAAGCAGCTGGCAACATGGGATGCAAGAAGGAAATGGGTGGAATGCCCTGTTCTGGTGCAATCATGACCAGCCGAGGATTGTATCCAGGTTCGGGAATGATCAAGAGTATCATAACGAATCTGCCAAGATGCTGGCAACAGTCATTCATATGCTTAGGGGAACCCCTTATATTTATCAAGGGGAGGAAATAGGGATGACCAACCCGAAGTTCAATGATATTGGACAATACCGGGATGTGGAATCGATTAATTATTATAATATTTTAAAAGAGGCAGGCAAGGATGAAAAGGAAATTATTGAAATCCTTCAAGCTAAATCCCGTGATAACTCGCGAACTCCCATGCAGTGGGAAAATACGGAGCATGCAGGCTTTACAAAAGGGACGCCATGGATTGCGGTGCCTGATCATGCTAAGAACATCAACGCTGAACACGCACTGATGGATCAGGATTCCATTTTTCATCATTACCAAAAACTTATATTCTTACGCAAGAAACATGATATCATTGCATATGGGGACTATCAGGAAATTCTTGGCGACCATGACGCTTTGTTCGCTTATATACGCAGTTATGAAAACGAGAAACTTTTGGTCATCAATAACTTTTATGCAAAAGAAGCGTCCTTCGAAATTCCAAAGAATATTGACCTATCCGGGTACAACTCAGAGCTCCTGCTCTCAAACTATATCGATTCGAAAGAACTTGCAGGTGATTTTATCCTCCGTCCCTATGAATCGGTTGTCTATTTGTTGAAAAAGGACGAGTAGCAGACTAAGAAAAATATATTGTGGTGATGAAATGAACAGCAAATATCTATCGCTATATGGTGATATCGTTTCAAAAATTGAAGAAGGAACCTTTCCGACAAATTCAAAGCTTCCTTCCGAAAGCAGCTTCATGGAAGAGTATGACATATCCAGGGATACTGTGAGAAAGTCCTTACAGTTGCTTGAACAAAATGGATATATCCATAAAATCAAAGGCAAGGGTTCATTTGTCTTGGACTTCAGCAAATTTAATTTTCCTGTAGCAGGGTTGATTTCCTATAAAGAAATGGTGGAAAAGTTGAATTTGCATTCCAAAACGATCATTCATAAGTTGGAGCTTGAGACCCCCGACTCAAATATGGCCAAGCTTCTAGACTTAACTGATGGGGGTAAAGTATGGAAGGTTTTCCGGATACGGCAAATCAATGGGAAGAAAATCATACTGGACAAAGACTATTTCAAAAGCGAGTTCGTAAACAGCCTGACAAAGGAAATTTGTGAGGATTCGATTTATGGATATATCGAAAAGGAACTTGGGCTCCAGATTGGTTTTTCAAATAAGGAAATTACCGTGGAGCCATGCAGTGAAGAAGATAAACAATTATTGGACATTGAAGACTTCGATATGGTGGCAGTTGTGAAAAGTACAGTCCATTTAATCGATGGAAGCTTGTTTCAGTATAGCGAATCCAGGCATAGACCCGATAAATTCAAGTTCACGGACTTTGCACGGAGAACGTGGTGAAGTCTACTAATATTTTTGAATGAGCGGGGAGAGGAGGAGAGTCAAACTTAGTTTGATTCTCCTTCCGCTTGTTTGGAGGTATGGGAAGCATTTAGTAAAACCACTCCGCCAATTATTAATACTAAGCCGCCTAATGTAGTGATACTAAATGGCTCATTCCATAAAAGCACACCAATCAATGCTGTTAAAGCTGTGCCTATTCCTGACCAAATGGCGTATGCTAAGCTTAACGGAATTGTTTTAAGACATACAGATAAACTATAAAATGCTATACCAAATCCTATCATAACCCCAAATGTAGCGAATAAATGTGTGAAGCCTTCAGACAGCTTAAGCATGGTCGTACCAAATACTTCGCTTATGATTGAAATTCCTAAAGCTATGTATCCTTTCATATTGTTACCTCCGATTACTAATTTATTAAGAAGTGCCTTCACTAGAGAGTTTCAATACAATCACTCCGCCAATGATCAGGACTAAACCTAAAAATTTTGTTAGGTTAAAGCTTTCTTTATAAACGATAACCCCCACTAAAGCAGTTAAAGCTGTGCCTATTCCCGACCAAATGGCATAAGCCGTTCCAAGAGGGATGGTTATTAGAGATAACGATAGGCAATAAAAAGCCAAACCCATCCCAATAACCACACCAATGGAAGGGAATAACCTTTTAAACCCGTTTGATACTTTTAACATCGAACTGCCAAACACTTCACTTAGGATGGCAATTGCCAAAAATGCATAAGGATTCAAGATGAACTCCTCCTAAATATTGATTACTATTTTTCAATCTCTTCCCCCAAGAATCTTAACATCTAAAGGTCTCATATTAAAACCCATACCACCTTTATTCAGTTACATATTTTCTGTAATGGCAGAAAACATCCAGTTACGCTCAATATTAGACTGAAAGTGATAAAATAAGCCGCTTCCTCCAACCTGATAGCAACATAAAAAGAGGGTTGAACAGGGATTTTGTCGAAAGACTCCTTTAACGATTATATAGGAGTGACGTATTTCATGGAATTTATTATAAACAAAGAATGTTTCAATAAGGCGATTTCAGATGTCAGCCATGCCGTTTCCATAAAAACGGCAATACCCATTTTATCAGGAATAAAGATAGTGGCTAATGACGATTGCTTAACCCTTCTTGGTAGTAATTCCGATATTGTCATTGAAAAAACCATTCCTTTAACGATTGATGGTGTATCAGGATTGGAGGTTTTTGAAAAGGGTACGGTTGTTTTATCAGCCAAATATTTAAGTGAAATCGTCAAAAAATTACCTGATGTCATCCATGTAAAGCTGAACGGAAATCAATCAGTTACTATTAAATCAAATGAAATAGTCATGAACCTAAATGGACTACATTCCGGGGAATACCCAAATATTCCTCAAATAGATGGAGCTGGTTATTTTAATATCCCAAGTGTTGAATTATTGGAAATCATAAAACAGACTGCGTTTGCCGTGTCTAAAAACGAGACCAGACCTCTACTTACAGGAGTCAATTTGTCTATCAAGGAAAACAAGCTTACTTGTGTTGCAACGAATTCCCATCGTTTAGCGTTAAGAGAACTTCCGTTGGAATCGAAGGTGACGGGGTCTTTCATCATTCCAAGTAAAAGCCTTAATGAGTTAACCAAGTTATTTAATAATGAAGCGGATACCATACATATTTTCATCACAGAAAGCTATATCGTCTTTCAAACAAATCATATCTCACTTTTTTCAAGGCTGATTGAAGGTAATTATCCGAATGTATCAGAATTGCTGCCAAAAGATTTGAAAACGATCATCACCGTGGATACCAAAACACTATTAAAGGGTATTGATAGGGCCTGCCTTTTTGCAAGTGAATGGAGAAATAACAATGTACTTATAGAAATCCTAGATAAAAGTAAGTTAAGGATATCTTCTAATTCATCGGAATTAGGGAAAATAGAAGAAACGCAAAGCATCATGTCAATCAGAGGTGAGGCGGGGTTAAGTGTATCACTGGATGGAAGCTTTTTATTGGATGCCTTAAAAGCGATAAAAGAAAACGAGGTAAAGCTAAGTTTTGGCGGTCCAATGAGACCTGTCTTAATCGAGCCAAGCGATAATTCCTCCTATCGTCATCTTATATCACCAGTGAGAACATACTGAGGAACAAAGCCTAAGAAACGAATAACGGGGGAACGGCAACAGCCTATTACTTCAGGTCGAAGATATGGTAACGGTCAATCACCAAGAAAAAGAGATCCTGTAAAATCTGGACCCATTATATTCATAGTGATAGGAAAAAGGGTCTTCATTCTTGGTGTAAGGCCGGCAACTTGATTTCGAAGGTAAAGGTAGAACCTTTCATCTAGCCAAATACATCCGTCCATCAATTGAATGGAAAAACCTGTCGGCAGTTTGAAGAACCTTTGTAAAGACATAGTTTATTTTAAGATATACCTCGATAGAATATATAATATGCATGTGATCCAACAATAGCAAAATACTCACTATTGGTTTGTTAGTAGGATGTATTTCTCCTATGTCCAGTTAGGAACACTCCAAGAAGGAAACCTTGACCGCCAATTGTTTTTCCTAAGAACGGGGAGGTTTCACTTATTGGCGTAAGTAGTGGAATTGTGCATCCAACTGTTAAAATTTCATATACTATGGGCAAAATACTCATTTAAGAGGAAGCTCAACTACTAAACGCAAAGGGATCAAGCTGAAGTTTTCCCGGAAGCAGTTGCGCTTCACGTGTTTTTTTCAGTGTCCCCAGTTGATCTAAAGTAATCATTTCAAGTTGATCTCGCTGAATAGAATCATGTATAGAAAGCATCCTCATTAATACTTCTATTTTAAAACAAAAATGAATCTAGGCAAAAGTGTTCTATCTAAAAGGTAAGACAAAGTTGATTGGAGCGGGTGTTCGAGACTCCTGCTTAGAAAAGCGCGTCTAGGGGAGACCCCGCAGGCGAAAGCCGAGGAGGCTCCCCGACCGCCCGCGGAAAGCGAGTGCCCTACGTTCCAATCAACGTCCAAATTGTACAAGCCATAAAAATAGACAAACTCGATTTTCATCGAGTTTGTCCACAATCTGAAGGGATCTTCTGTATGAAGACCCCTTTTTACTACTTATTCAACGAAAGACCCTTAAATCAAAGCTTAACAAAAGTTTTTGGTTAATCCGGCATGATTATATGGCTCCGTTTTAAGGTATACCCAACTGTGGAAAAATCAACGCAATATCATCCATATTGGCGTTTAAACAATGTTCTCTAGTGCGGTTTAGAGTGTACTAGCAACCCTTCATAAAACGTATTTCGAATGTGCAAAATCAAACCGTGCAGGAAGGAAAGGGTCACGCTTTTAAGTTGTAAAGCTCATGATCCTTATCCGCTTTCAAGAAGGAAGGATCGTGTTTTATCGTGCTTGAACTCACATATTCAACTATTACATATGCAAGGACATTAAGAAGATTCTCTCCGTAATATTTTTTTCGCTCATTAACCGTTTCCGATACCTTTTTCACTTGGCTGACGTTATCCTATGAAAATAGGATTCCTTATAATAAGTACAATTCATAGACTGCGTTAAGAAAGCCAGCGGCAGACAAGTTTGGCTTTCGAATAAGCCGTAAGCGTTTCATCAGAGGCTCCATCTGCTTTTATAAGATTAATGTTCCTTCATTTAGGCAAGTTGTCTGTGATCCATTGCCAGCAGCTTGTGGGGGCGAAGCGTTTAAAGTAACTAAAGTAGGTTTGGTGGAACTGATGTTTTGGAATAAATTTATCAGATAGTGGCTAGGATTGTACATTTGGAATGTGGACGTTGCTTGATTGTAATATAGTATAGGCAGGGGGGATAATTATGTATGTAAGTCAATCCAGGGATCATGAAGTAATTGCAAAATTAAATCGAAATGTTCACAATCTGCATGCAAAACTATATCCTAAGTATTTTAAGGAATATAATTATAATGCAATGAAAGAAACTTTTAAAAATTTGGTTGAAAATGATAATTTTGTTTTTCTAGTTTTAAAAGAACATGAAGTGCCAATTGGTTACGCATGGATTGAAATTAAAAACTATCCTGAAAGTGCTTTTAAAAATGAGTATAAATCAGTATATGTGCATCAGCTTAGTATCGTTGAAGGTCAAACCCATAAAGGTTACGGTAAAAAACTAATGAATGAGGTCTATGATATTGCTAAAAAGAATGATATAGATTTAATTGAACTGGATTATTGGTTTGAAAACATGGCAGCAAAAGAGTTTTATAAGAAACAAAATTTTAAAAAGTATAGGGAGTTTGCATTCAGACAGTTGTAAATCCTTTGTAACTCAATTCAAGAGGTTGAAGGAATTAATAAAAACCCCGATTCGGGGTTTTTTTAATTAATATCTTAACATTCTCCTCGAATAACTGGGGGGTTGAGGTACTCCACAAACAAAACTTTGTGAATAACACTCTTTTACGATACTTCGGGTATGCGGTATATAGGTGTTGAAGTGTTTATTCACGGTTGTTGTATGTGTCGGGTGAAAAACCGGAATAACAGTGTTAATGACATTGGTTTTAACATATTGCTTGGTCGGGGAGGTTTGAGATGGATTATATTGATTGGGCATTCTGTGAGGTGGGCAATATTGTAGTGGACATTGACCGCCTTTCGGATGCCCCCAGGGCTTATTATACATGTAAACACCTCCTGGGATTTTTTTGAAAGTCATTATTAGTTTATGAAAATAAATGATAAAGGGACTGGTATAAATGCCTTTATCAAAAATTACGGGCATATCAGATCCTTCAATCATTTTCAAAAAAAATGAATAAACATTAATTTACCGAATTCGGTTAATCGCTTTAAGAACAAATGACTTGTGTCTTTTCCGCCAGTTATTTTCCTTGCTTTTTTCCAAGCCCCATTCGGGAAATGTAGATAACCGTAATGCGGCAAATAATTGCCAGAAGGGTAGGTTAGTAAAATTTACCTCCGGCATCATGAATTTATATTGATTGGTGAAGTCATTCATCGCTTGCATTCCAAAATGATATAAAATTTCGAGTTGACTATTGGCAAGGTCAGTCAAAGGGTCCCCTAAACCTGAGTCTTCCCAATCAATTATGGAAACTAGTTTATCCTCTTTCCATAATATATTTCCTGGCCAATAATCACCATGAAGGATCACTTCCTTATTCATGGAGGGTAGGGGCATGGAGGATTTCAGCAGATCTCTAATCAAGCTCAAATTTAATGTTTCGTCCAGGATTACCCTATCTTTATTATTTAACATCTCGACATATGTATTTTCCAGTTTAGGCATGAATGGTAAAGATAAATCTACACAATTAACACGATGGATTTTTGCTAGATTGATTGCCAATTGCAAGATATGATCATTAAGATTTGAGGGAGTGAATTCTGACTTACCCTCAATAAACTCGATAAGTATGCATGGCTTGGAAAATATCTCGCAGGATTGCTCAAAGTAATATGGCATTGGTACAGGCAAACCGGCAGCTTTCAATATCCCTAAGAGCTTGTGTTCATATGAAGCAATATTTGGATTCCGTTTCAAGTCATTATCACCATGCTGACGAACGATCATTTTTACGATACGCCCTGACGATTGTAATATTTCCAGTCCTGTCACATTTGCAGAAATTCCGCCCATTAATTCCCATGCGCGAATTAGCTTGTTTCCTTGATCCAACTTTTTAACTAATTGTTCAAACTTATCATATTCATTTATCATACGATCTCTCCTTTTAAAATCCTGTACAATGTTTAGGAATGAAAGTTCACATTATCATTTTCTATAGCTTTCGTAAAAAATTCAAAGAATCCATTTAGCAATTTTTATAAATGAAACCAATAGCTTGTTACACACGTGAATTAATCTAAACAAAGTGAGGTGTGGTGCTGACATTGAAAATAGAAAAATATAAGGTGGAAACTGCGAAAGGGACGCTACAATATAATATTAGTGGAAACGGCAAACCCAATATAGTTTTGATTAATGGCATTACTTTCATTGACAAGAAACAGCAAACACATTGTCGCTGAAGAGAGTGGACATTTTCCGCAATTATCAGAACCGACTATAGTGATTGACTCAATTAAAGAGTGCGCAGAAGCGATAAATAAAACAAACCAAAAACCGATAAATTTGTGTTAATGTTGACTTTTCTTAATATCTCTCAATCTTCTTGTTCATTTGATTATAGATTGCTTATTCTCCAAAAATTCCTGATGCGAAAGTAAAAAAATAGAAAAAGTCTTTTTCAAAGAATTCCCGTCCATTGGGCGAATATCATCAAATAATGCCACTACACCTTTAGGGGGTGTATTTTTTTTTGAGAACGGCAGAATTTCTTTAATCCGATAGTTATGTGTACAAGCATTTGTTAATACGTAACATAAGATTAATAGAGGTGATAGAAATGGTGAAAGTATTTATTGATCCCGGCCATGGCGGTACGGATCCAGGCTCGGTCGGGAATGGATTGAGAGAGAAGGATTTAACTTTATCCATTGCAACTCGAATCAAAGACATCTTATTGATAGAATATAATAACGTTTCTGTGAAAATGAGCAGGACCCAAGATACCTACCCCTCCTTAAACGATCGTACGAATGCAGCGAACGCGTGGGGAGCTGACTTTTTTCTCTCCATCCACATTAATGCCGGCGGCGGAACTGGGTACGAGGATTACATTTATACGTCCACTAACCAGATAACGAAAACGTATCAAGATCATATTCATTCAGAGGTCATGAAGCTTATCAACATCCAGGACAGAGGACAAAAAACAGGAGATTTATATGTACTCCGTGAAACGGACATGCCTGCACTCCTGACTGAAAATGGATTTATCGATAATGTAAATGACGCAGCAAAGTTGAAAACGTCATCCTTTATCGAATCACTGGCTCGCGGACATGTAAACGGTTTAGTTAAATGCTTCAATCTAACTAAGAAAAGTACAGCTGTATACCACACTGTCGTTAGTGGGGATACAGTATATTCCTTAAGCAATTCTTATGGCAGTACGGTTCAGCAAATTAAAGATTGGAACGGTCTTGACAGTCAGTACACCATTACGGTTAACCAGAAATTGCGGGTGAAATGAATAATTAATAATTATTTATAATTTCCAGAAGCACACCACGCAGTAGCCCTTCTCAAAAAGAGAGGGGCCTTTTTGATTCAGGAATATGCATGTAACGAAAAACTGTACATTCTGCCGTCCTGATTCGGTCCTTCGATAAAAGCGGGAGGAATGAAAGGGGAAAATAATTTACACAGAAGGCCAAAGTGGACTTGTGCAATTGGGAGTCACTTTCTGTGAGTATATATAATCGCATTATTCAGGAAGTAAGCCTCTGACGGGATTCGAACCCGCACTCCTTTCGTAAGCATAGGCTAGGGGAGAACACGCTTCCCTACGGATTTTCACCGGCAGGAATTCCACCTGCCTCAGCGTAATTGCTTTTCGGTGCTTCTGAAACCCTTACCTTGCGACCCGGTGGCTACAATGTTTTCCGGCGCTCTTCCCTTCTAGAGCTACAGAGGCAAATGCTTAATTATAAGATTCTTATAGGGGGTTGTGAACCGCATTATAAAAATATGATGATTTTATTGCCCGATATAAACAATTTTATTCTTTTGCATGAAAGGAAAATATACTAAAAATGGCCCCTACTAAAGTTTCCAAATACATTCACTCAATGAAATAAGTAATCTGGGGGATAACGGATATGATATTTTAAATCGCCGATTGATAATTGCAGGTGATCAATAGCGACGCCGGTAAGTTTGCCCTTTAATGATTCCTTCATTGTTACGATAGTGATCGTTTTACCTAAATTCATCATTAGATGGTCAAAGAAAACTGGTTCTGTGGGAATTGTATAAGTCGGTGATAAAGTTTTCATCGTTTGCGGAAAGTTGCTCGTATACGCATAATGACCTGGCGGTAATACGTTATCTTGGCTTCCATATGGATAATTTTGCATGAATTATTCCACTCCTTTACTAATGTAAGGTATGCCTTTTTTTTTATGGGCTGACACAAATTAAAAGGATTTTATGTAAAGACAAATAAAAGAACAATACTAAAAAGCACAAACCATGATGGCTTGTACCTAAAATGCAACAGCATTAAGTTGATAAAAACTGTAAGAATTGAATCTATGTATGGCTGCTCATTATTCATTTATTTTACTTTCTTTCCGTATGAAACCCTCGAGTTGGATATTAATCGTATATTTTAATGGCTTGAACCACTTTTCCTAAAATACGGACTCTATCATTTTTTATGTTGTAGGTTTTTTCTTCATAAAAAGGATCCGTGCTGCAGGGAGTGAGTATGATGTTTTCTTCATTGATTCTCACTTTTTTGACCGTAGCATCGTGTCCATTTACCAAGACCACTCCAATTTTCCCGTTATCAAGGTAGGTTGTTTTTTCAACGAGAATCAATGATCCGTCTCTGAATTCTTTATTCATGCTATTGCCATTCACTCTAAGGAAAAAATATTCTTTATCCGATTTAAGCATCGAATTTAATGTCGGCATATAGGCTTCTATATATTCGTTGGTGAAATTAGGCTCTCCAGCAGGGATATTTCCGTAGACACCAATTAATCTTACATTCTTTTCATTTAGGAATTCCATTCCAGGATTATTTCTAACGATTGGCGCTCCTTCAATGAGGTGGGATAGCGGTATTTCAAAACAAGTGGACATCATGCTCAATTTATCCATTAAAGGTTTATTCCGTCCGGATTCCCAAGCTGATACTGCCGTAGGAGCTACTTTTAATACATTTGCCAAATCTTCTTGTGTCATTTTTCTTTCTTTTCTTAACATTTTAATCCGTTCACCAATGTGCATATTTCTTCACCTCTTACTTGAATATACACTATGAGTGAAAGTGAGTAAACGTAAAGTGCGTGAATTTTGCGAAAAATTGTTGGTAACTATACTTCAAGTGTGATATTATTTTTTTAGATAGGTGGTGACAAGATATGACAAGCGTTAAGTTCACACTTAAACAAGCCAGGAAGTATAAAGGATTAACTCAAGATGAAATGGCTAAAGTGCTGAAGATGGCCAAGAGGACTTACATTGACTATGAGCAATATAAGATTCCTTTGCGAATCGATAAGGCTTATTTATTTGCTGAATGTGTAGGGTTCTCGATTGACGATATCATTTTTTTTGACCCTGACCTACACTTCAAATGTAGTTGAAAGTTCAATTGTACCAAGCATTTCCTCAACAGATTGGCCATTTGAATCCATAAAATCCTGACTTCCATAGGACAAGATTCAAGTAACGATGGAAAGAAGGGGAACAAAGAGGAAAGGGAAATTAATTCTTTTGAAGTTGCATAGGAGCTGCTGACATTAGAACATTTGTAAAATACCTGTATGTAGTAAAAGGTGTACAAATCCAAACTTCTTGTGCAAATATACGATTGATACAGAGATTCCAAAAATGTCAGCCAATTGCTGTGAAAGAAAATTATTTACTTAATGTATAGGGCGGACTTCTAAACACCATGAATAGGAGCAAATGGACAATGGCAAATTCGAAGGAAAAGTTAATCTGGATGAACAAGCCCTTATCCTTTGCAGGATAAGGGCTTGTACTCTATTTTCGTGAATTGGCAGCATGTTTTCCTCCCAAAGCACGTCTTCATAAAATGAAAAAGACCCCATAGCTAAATGAATGGAAGGCAAATCTTCATACTTTTTCTCCATTATCAATAAAACTTCTTCTAGTTTTTTTCTCCCATCTTTATGAAGATAGCAGGTAATGGTATGCAAAAGTACAATTATATATTAATGAAGGCTAAAGAAGGCTATGGAAGGAGGGCATTGATAATTGGATGAGTTCAAAAAAATTCCAGATGATATTGGAGGAGATAACCCTTGAAAAGGAATGTAATCAATTATGTCGTTTTTCTTGTCCTCATTCTAACCATATTAATTATGGCAAAGCCAGACATTTCCTCAGCAGGAAAATTGAAACCGCCCTCCGAAACTTTCAGTCCAGGGGATTGGTTTCTTGGTAGTATTCCCCCCAATCTTGATACAAACAAACCACCAATCGTGTTTGTACAAGGGAAAAACGGCAGTTCAACCAGCTGGTATGGTGAAACGGAATATCATGGCGTCAATGATATGTATACCAAAGCGTATGAAGCAGGCTACCAAACGGTTTTTGTTCAGCTTCATGATTCAGCTGGAAATGGATCAGTGAGCCAATATGCCAATGGAAGGCTATTAGCTCAAATGCTTTCAGAAATCAGTAACCATTTCGGGGGCGAAAAAGTAAATATTATAGCTCACAGCAAAGGGGGCCCAGACACCCAAGCGGCTCTAGTCCACTATGGAGCACACCAATATGTTGGAAGGGTGATCACTTTAGCTTCCCCACATCATGGTTCTCACCTAGCTGATTTGGCTTATAGCTGGTATGCGGGCTGGCTTGGTTCCTTATTAGGTCAAAAAGATGAGGGAACTTATTCTTTACAAGTTGGTAAAATGGCTGAATTTCGTTCTGTCACGGATAACCATGTTAACTCTCGTAAAAACTTGTATTTCACTGTGGCAGGTATGAACAGAGGCCCGGTACTATCAGCCTTATCAATGGGGGGACAATATTTATCATCATATGGGGAAAATGATGGACTGGTGAATGTATGGAGTACAAAAATACCCTATGCAACACATTTATTTACGGATCCCAACTTTGATCACGACAATATTCGAGTTGGCTCAGCTGTATTTTCAAGAATTGAACCCTATTTAAAAAGCACATCCACCACTGGGATTCCTGCATATCATGTCAATTATAAAGAACGAGTTGAAGATGATGTCATTACAACCGCACTCGCTCAAACCATTCTGGGTGATGTCCTGAAACAAAATGTCTGGGTCGAACAAAGCTTCCATGTAAATGAAGCGGCCCCAGGTAATATAAGCATATATACAGCCTCAAATGATGTCGAGGTTGAATTGATTTCTCCATCCAATAAAAAGTATTCACCTTCCTTAAAGGCCCATTCAGCCAAAAATGAAACTTCCTTTTTTAATGGTGCAACCATCCAATCATTCTACAGAAATAACCTTGAAATTGGTGACTGGAAAGTACGAATGAAGACTGAATCGCCAAAAGACGCCTACCTGTTCACAGCACAATTTAACGAAAAGAACCCCATTACATTAAGTATGGCCGGAAAAGTAAAGCAAAAAGATGCAAAATTTTTAATAAAGAATCCAATGAATGATAAAAAAAGACCAATCAGCACAACATTTTTGGTTCATCTGCTAGATGAAACCGGTAAAGAAATTAGTGGAAAAAACTCCATTAAGGCAATGGATACTGAAAATTTTACTGGCACCCTTCCAGAAGTACCTAAGTCAGGTGTTTATAATGTAACAATAGATGTTAAGGAAAAAAATGTGGATGGTACCGAAAGAACCCGGACGCTGATTCGTTCGGTCTATATTGAGAAATAGCGAAATGCCTTCTCTTAGTTGAGGAGGCATTTTTTTGATGAAATATGAGGTAGGTACGGGTAACTAGGGAGATGGTAATTCCGCCAATGTAAACAGCCGTACTCCTATATAAAAGTATTAATTCAACGGGTGTTAGGTGGATATATTTAGGAGTGAGTTCCCTGGAAATAAAGATTTATGCTTGGTAATGAGAGATCTAATGAGCAAGGAAACATTCATTAAGCAAATTGCTCCTTATGGCCAGAAAATTAAACAGGACATATTGGTGGAATGACTTGGTCGATCTAACCTTATTAAAGTGAACCAAAGGTTAAGAGTGAAATTAATTGTAAAGGGGGGATTTTAAACCCTTTTTTTTATTTCAATGAGCTTGCTTCCAAAGTACATATTACCAGAAAGGCGATGGTATAACTTTCATCCGTTATAAAGGATGTTTAATTTCCCATGAAACTAGATTCTATTAAAAAATATTTCAATATCTACTCTTCCAAATGCATATTGAGAGAATTCTGGACATAAATTAAACAAACAAAAAAAGCGCGGGAAGCGCTTTTAGTGTATTTGTCTATATAAGCCTATTACTTTTCCAAGTATCGAAACATCTCGTAAAATAATTGGTTCCATATTTGAGTTCTCAGGCTGAAGCCTTATGTAATCCGGTTCCTTAAAGAATCGTTTTACAGTGGCTTCATCATCTTCCGTCATCGCCACGACGATATCTCCATTATTGGCACTGCTTTGTTGTTTCACGATGACATAATCTCCATCATGAATTCCTGCTTCAATCATACTTTCACCCATGATTTCCAGCATGAATACATGGTCATCATGTGGAACCATGCTTTCGGGAAGCGGAAAGTATTCTTCAATGTTCTCAATGGCCGTTATCGGCATGCCCGCTGTTACTTTTCCAAGTAACGGCACGTTCACGACATTGGCTTTGGGAATATTGTTCGCTTCCTCCAAATTCATTATTTCAATGGCCCTTGGCTTGGTTGGGTCACGTCTAATAAGGCCTTTACTTTCCAGGCGGGATAAATGTCCGTGTACTGTTGAACTTGATGCAAGTCCCACTGCTTCGCCAATCTCCCGTACGGAAGGCGGATACCCTTTTTGGCGGACCTCTTCTTTAATGAAATCAAGAATATCTTGCTGCCGTTTTGATAGTTTTGTCATTTGTGCACCTCTTCCCCAATGTTCTTTGCTACATTATAGCATGGCCCCCATCTCTATACAAACATAAGTTCGAATTTTGTTGTTGACTGAAACAAACGTTCGTATTATAATTTGATCATAACATACGAACGAACATTCGCTTTGGAGGGATTATTATGAAAAAATTATACAAAAATTATATTTATACGATTCTATTAGCGGGATCAGTATTCATCTTTTCAATTTTATTCTCTTGTACATTGAACAATGATCAAAAAAAGGATTTCCTTTCTATAGAAGTAAGCGAAGGTGACACCCTATGGGGAATTGCCGAAGAATATGAAGAAACAAATTTGACAAAAAAAGAATTCATTGGTTGGATAGAAGAGAATAATGGAGTCAGTGCGGATTCGATAAAACCTGGACAAGTCATTGTCATACCGGTTAAAGGGGAAGAACTTGTCCAGAATTTGGCCAGTGAGCAGTAAGTAGTAAAGGTAGGGTATTATGAAGGCGGTAATCTATTGTAGGGTCAGCACCGAAAAAGAGTCACAGGAAACATCATTGGCAAGGCAGGAAGATGAATTAGTCAAATTGGCTGAAAAGATGGATGTGGAAGTTGTCTCCATTATAAAAGAACAGGCAAGTGGTTATGAGTTGAATCGGGATGGCATTTTTGACATGCTCGAACTATTTAAAACCAAAGAAGCTGAAGTCCTATTAATCCAGGACGAAACAAGACTGGGAAGAGGGAATGCCAAAATAGCCCTTTTCCATGTCATCCTTAAAGAAGATGTGAAAATTTATACGCTCTCACACGATGGGGAGCTGGAGTTATCGGATTCGGATGCCATGGTCATCCAGATAGTGGGCATTGTAGAAGAATATCAAAGGAAACTACATAATCTTAAAATAAAGCGCGGAATGATGAGAGCCGTTGAAAAAGGGTACCGTCCTCAAAAAAATCTTCACAACCAAAGGAATTCCACTGGAAGGGACCGTATGGAGATTCCTATTGAAGAAATTATTAAACTGCGTGCCAATGGGTTGACATTCTCAGAAATCGCAGCCACATTAAGGGGCTTTGGATACAATGTATCTAAGGCTACTGTGAACAGGCGTTTTCTCGAACATCAAATGAATAAAAAGGAAAGTAAATCATAGAACTTGTAATTTCGCTTTTTTTTTAATACCATGACAATATCCGCAGATTATGAAGGAGCGAAATTATGTTATCAAAAGACAAAATAGCCCGTATAAATGTACTTTCTAAAAAGGCAAAGGCTGAAGGCTTGACGGAAGTTGAAGCGAAAGAGCAAACCCAATTGAGAAGTGAATATTTGGAAACATTCAGAAAATCCATGTCCGACACGTTGGAGCATGTGAAGGTCGTGGATCCAGAGGGTAATGACGTCACTCCTCAAAAGATAAAAAATATAAAAGAAAAACGAAATTTACATTAATGCTTGGATTCCTCTGATGGAACATTCCATTTGAGGATTCTTTGGCATTTTGGAGTAAAAAGAGAGTGCATTCATGTATGTATTCTCCTATTTAGTTTAATCTAAATAGAGGCTTCTCTTATTTCTAGAAAATTTTAATATTGAGGCAGTAAATAGTGATTTTAGTTGTGATATTATGCTTGTCACTATAATATAAAGAGGTACATTACAGGAAGGGATGTTTTTACAATATGTTAGATAAATTAGATGCACTTTCTATCAATACGATTCGTACATTATCAATTGATGCAATTGAAAAGGCTAATTCCGGCCATCCAGGTATGCCAATGGGGGCAGCGCCAATGGCGTATAAACTATGGACCGAATATATGAACCATAACCCGAAAAATCCAGATTGGTTTAATAGAGATCGCTTTGTTCTTTCAGCTGGACATGGTTCTATGCTGTTATACAGCCTTCTTCATTTATCGGGCTATGGCTTATCTATCGATGATTTGAAAAGCTTCCGTCAATGGGGCAGTAAAACTCCAGGACATCCTGAATTCGGACATACGGCTGGTGTAGATGCAACTACCGGGCCGCTTGGACAAGGTATCGCAATGGCAGTCGGAATGGCAATGGCTGAACGTCACTTGGCAGAAAGCTATAACCGCGATTCTTATAATGTGGTCGATCATTATACATATAGCATTTGTGGAGATGGAGATTTAATGGAAGGTGTTTCTGCAGAAGCCGCTTCATTAGCTGGACATCTACAACTGGGAAGACTTGTTGTTTTATATGATTCTAATGATATTTCCCTTGACGGCGACTTAAGTCAATCATTTAGTGAAAGCGTAGCAGACCGGTTCAAATCTTATGGATGGCAATATATCCGCGTTGAGGATGGCAATGATCTTCAGGAAATTGCTAAAGCGATTGAAGAAGCGAAAACCGACGATGCACGCCCAACATTAATCGAAGTGAAAACGGTTATTGGTTACGGTTCACCAAACCGTTCAGGTAAATCTGCCGTTCACGGCGCTCCGCTTGGTGCAGATGAGCTTAAATTGACAAAAGAAGCATATAAATGGACATTCGAAGAGGACTTCCATGTACCTGAAGAAGTGTATTCACACTTCAATGAAGCTGTTGTTGATGCAGGTGCTCAAAAAGAAGAAGCTTGGAATGAATTGTTCAAAAATTACAAAGAAGCACATCCTGAGTTAGCACAGCAATTGGAGCTTGCCATCAAAGGTGAACTGCCTGCTGATTGGGATCAGGAAATTCCAGTCTATGAAGAAGGTAAAACATTAGCTTCCCGTGCTTCAAGTGGGGAAGTACTGAATGCGATCGCCAAAAAGGTCCCTAGCTTCATTGGGGGTTCTGCGGATTTAGCCGGATCTAATAATACTGCCATCAAAGGTGAGACAGATCTATTACCTGGTAATTACAGCGGCCGTAATATATGGTTCGGTGTACGTGAATTCGCTATGGGTGCGGCTTTAAATGGAATGGCACTTCATGGTGGCTTAAAAGTATACGGAGGAACATTCTTCGTATTCTCTGATTATCTACGTCCTGCCATAAGAATGGCAGCACTGATGGGACTGCCTGTAAACTATGTATTCACCCATGACAGCATTGCTGTAGGGGAAGACGGACCGACTCATGAGCCAATCGAACAATTGGCATCATTACGTGCAATGCCTAACCTAGGGGTAATCCGCCCAGCTGATGGCAATGAAACGGCAGCAGCCTGGAAAGTGGCTATGGAGTCTACAAATAAACCAACTGCTCTTGTACTGACTCGTCAAGGATTGCCAACAATTAAAGACACTTCCGAAACTGCGTATGAAGGTGTTTCAAAAGGTGCTTACATCATCTCTGCTTCTAAGAAAGAAGTAGCCGATGCATTACTACTTGCGACTGGTTCCGAAGTGAACTTGGCTGTGGAAGCACAGAATGCTTTAGCGAACGAAGGAATTGATGTTGCGGTAATCAGCATGCCATCATGGGACCGATTTGAAACTCAATCAAAAGAATATAAACAAAGCGTAATCAATCCGGCAGTGAAAAAACGTTTAGCTATCGAAGTGGCTTCACCGTTTGGCTGGGATCGTTATGCAGGTGATGAGGGTGAAATATTGGCCATCAATCATTTTGGAGCTTCTGCACCAGGCGGTAAAATCATGGAGGAATTCGGTTTCACTGTAGAAAATGTAGTTGCCCGTGTGAAAGAAATGCTTAAATAACAGTAATGCGGAACTGACACCAACTAGATTGGTGTCAGTTTTTTTATCAAAAAATCCTATTAAATATATTGAATGTGCTTCTATACTAAAGGAAATCTTCCATTCGACAAAAAAAGAAGAAAATTTCTCCAGCAAACAACATATCTTTTTAGTTTGTCAATATATAATGAGAATAAATAAATTTCGTTTAAATGTGTCAGTTAAAGGGGAAAGTCATCAAAAGTGGAAAATAGTGGACAGGGTGCTGGTGGTTAGATGTTTTCGTGACTAAAATAGGAAAGCTAGGAGGCATTGGCTGATGAGAACCTATCAAATTTATTTAATCGAAGATGAATTTGCCCATCATTATTATGGAAGAGAAAAGCTATTTTTCAATTTGTTTTTGGAATATATTCAAGCAAGGGGCAGACTGAAGAGTATTTTGCAAAAACAAATCGAATATGTCACCAAAAAAGTCCCGATTATCCAGTTGCAGTTAGCCATTGAACAACGTTTGCAAAAAAAGATGAATTATTGGACTCAAAATGGAAAATACTATTTAGAAAAAACAAACGGATCAAGTAAAGCCGTTTTAATCATTCAGAATGATTCCATTACTCTTGAAGCTGAAGGAGACTATGAAGCGGAGACGGCTTTCTTTGAAAGTATTCGAAAATATGAAGCGAGTTTTCTGGCCATTGATTTTGAACATGAAAAATACGGTTGGTTAAAACCGATAAAAGAAAGAAAATTTGTCTAAATGGGGGACTTTTCGGTAGCGGGTATTGTATAATAACCTTTGGTCTAGTACACTGATGTTAGACAACATGAAGGAGGAAATAGTATGTGGGTTTACATTCTAGTTGGCGTACTGGCATTGATTGCTGGAGTAGTGCTGGGATTTTTCATCGCTCGTAAATACATGATGGATTACTTAAAGAAAAATCCGCCAATTAACGAACAAATGTTGAAAATGATGATGATGCAAATGGGTATGAAACCATCCCAAAAGAAAATTAATCAAATGATGAGCGCCATGAATAAACAACAAACAAAATAAGATAGCATGAAACCTTGATATATCAATGTTCTTGGAAGATTGGATGCAAAATTTTATATAATATCGAAATGGATTTAGTCTGAATCCTTCCACCGATTTTATATAAAATTTTGGTTTATCTTTCATTTTTGTTTCTTAAGCCACTTTTTTCTGAATGAATGTTTCAGAAAAGGTGGTTTTTGTTTTGGAAGGGTAAGGTAAGTCCTCAATCTATGTGAGGGCTTTTTTATTTGGAAAGTTAAAACGCCAAAAAATTATACTTGTCCACACTTTCTATCAAAAGATGCATATACAGTATTAAGGAGGGTGGTTAGAATTGATAAAAGATCTTGTGAAAAAATGTAAGGTGTGTTTTCCCATATGTGAACTTAAATTTGAACACAAATGTAAATTTAAAGACAACAAATGGGAATCAAAATTCAAATTGAAATCTAAATGTAAAAAATAATAAATCTTTTCTATTAATCTTTTTATTTAAGCACTATACAATAATGAGTTAGTGAATATAAAATTGATTAAAGTAATCATCCGAGTAATCGGGTGTTTTTTATTTGAATGTTTGTAAATAGAAAAACCATTCATGAAGAAAGAATGGATTCGTTGTCAATTTAGTGTATCTATAATAAAGGTTTAAATATTATCACCGAGTCTTACATTAAGGCTCATTAACTTGGGCAATATTAAAAGCGTAAAGTGGGGATTTCACTGCATTAATAAATCGATCAAATATAGTGGAGGAAGCTGTTGAGGTTTTTGAGTTGACTTTTCTAACTGTAAATATTAATATTACAGTAATCCCCTTAAGGAGGATACGCAAAGTGAATAGTGAATTTACAATAGCTGTGCATAGTTTGGTCTATTTAGCTTATCTACCAGATCATATGGCAAGCAGTGAGTCCATCGCAGAAAACGTTTGTACAAACTCGGCTAGGATTCGGAAAATGATGAGCAGCTTAAGAAAAAAGGGATTTGTTAAGACTAAAGAAGGTGTGGGCGGAGGCTATATTCTAGACTGTAACCCTGAAGAGGTAAGTTTGGCGGATATTTATATAGCGGTCTCACATGGAACCCTGAAACCAAAGTGGTGTACAGGTGATCCGGAGAAAAAATGTGTCATATCTTCAAATACCCAGGTAGTCATGGATCAAATATTTGATGAAGCTGAATTATATTTCGAAAAATATTTAGAAGATATAACTCTCAGCACATTTTTGGAAAAAATTAAACAATGTCCGTGATATTGATTTAGTTTTTTCTTTGCACAAAATGTATATTTTATTAATACAGTTAATAACTATAGTTTTAATTTAAATGAACATAAAAGGGGTGCTAAGGAAATGGTTGAAAATAATCTGTTCAAAAATGGGGATTGGGTACAGGGAAAATCAAGAGATGGGGAACTAATCCATGGTTTCGTTGAAACCGTAAGCGATAATCGAGAAATCGTTAAAGTGAATGTAGTTGAAAGCGACAATGAAAAAGCGGTTGGGAAATCGATTTGGATTCCGAGTAAATGGACTGAAAAACTGCCGGATCTAGAAATCAGTAACGAAGCTCATCTTTTGGCCTTAATTGATTTGGCTTTACTTTCTAAAGATGAAACATGGTTTATGGAGTTATCCGGTAAATTGGAATCCATCAAAATCCACCCGAAAATAACTGCCCGGAAATCAGAGGTTCAAATCCCGGGAAATAGAATCGCAAAACTTGATTTTAAATAGATGGTGAGTAAAGATCACAAATATTTCGGATAATACAAGGAGGATATGATCATGACAATAGAACATGTTACAGATGATAATTTTGCTAGTGAAATCAAGGAAGGTTTAGTATTGGTTGACTTTTGGGCCCCATGGTGCGGTCCGTGTAAAATGATTGCCCCAGTTCTTAATGAAATCGATGAGGAAATGGGTAATCAGGTTAAGATCGTTAAACTTAATGTGGATGAAAATTCAAATACGACGAGCGAATATGGAGTGATGGGAATTCCAGCCCTTATTCTATTCAAAGATGGAGAAAAGGTAGATCAAGCTATTGGTTTCCAGCCAAAAGAAGCCATATCGGCATTAATCGCAAAATATGCATGATTATAATCATAATACGCGTTTGATATTTAATTAAGGGTTATACCAACCAACAGGGTGGGTAACTAAATGGAGGATTACTAAATGAATTCTAAATATACACCATTATTTGAATCGTTTAATTTAGGAAAGAAATTAGAAGTGAAAAATCGATTGGTGATGGCACCTATGACAAATTTCTCTTCTAATCCTGACGGGACTGTAACCGACGCCGAAGTTAATTATTATGAACGTCGGTCAAAAGGGGTCGGCATGGTTATAACGGCATGTACTTACGTGACGGCTAATGGCAAAGGTTTTCACGGGGAATTTGGCGGAGATCAGGATGAATTGCTACCTAGTCTAAATCGTTTGGCATCAGCGATTAAAACGGAAGGGGCAAAGGCAATTCTTCAGATTTTTCATGGCGGCCGAGAGGTTCCACCCGAATTGGTAAATGGTGATGTTGTCAGTGCAAGCAACATCCCATCGGAAGGTGAAGGGAAAGCAGTTCCACGTCCACTTTCTGAAAAGGAAATAGAATCGATCATTTTCGACTTTGGTGAAACCACCAGACGTGCCATTGAAGCGGGATTTGACGGTGTCGAGATTCACGGTGCAAATGGTTACTTGCTACAGCAATTCTTTTCGCCGCATTCGAACCGTCGTGAAGACAAGTGGGGCGGTTCTCTTGAAAAGCGCCTGACTTTTCCATTAGCGGTTGTGGATGAAGTGAAAAAGGCGGTTGCCAAACATGCCAAGGATCCGTTCATCGTAGGTTACCGTTTTTCACCGGAAGAACCGGAAACACCAGGAATCACCATGGATGATACACTTGCATTAATTGATGGGCTTGTAACAAAGGATCTGGATTATCTTCATGTTTCATTAATGGATTTCTGGTCGAAAGCAAGACGGGGAACCGACGTTGACCGACCTCGGATAGAGATCATTAAAGAACGTATCGGAGATCAAGTTCCATTAATTGGGGTTGGTTCCATCTATACAGCAGATGATGCGATCAAAGCATTGCAATCGGGGGTTCCGTTAATAGCATTAGGGCGTGAAATCATAATTGATCCTGAATGGGTACAAAAAGTGGAACAAGGCAGGGAAGCTGAAATCGTGACCAAAATAAACAAAGGAAATCAGCAGCAACTTGATATTCCAGACCCATTATGGCAAGCGATCATCCACTCTCCAGGATGGTTTCCGGGGATTGAATAAATAAAAGTTTGTAAAAGTACTGATTTGGTTTTTATATAACCCGGTTAAGAAACACATATAAAAGTGTTCTTATCCGGTTTTTTATGTATAGAAAAGTCATTTATATGAATGAGAATCTAATAAGTGATTTTAAATTGAGACCGAATGAGTAACTGAGCATTCTATTTCTAAGCTGATTCAGAAATAAAACAGGGGAAAGTTTAGAATTTTTATTGACTAGCACTTAAGCCTCAACCGCAGATACATTCGGAAATTTTGGGCTTTCTTTACAGAACGCGTGGAAAAGGTAGGAAGGACGCTAGTTAACAGAATAGCTAATATTAAAGATATTTGCAGAGAAATGATAAGTAAAAGAGACAATATAAAATGTTCATCTAAAGATGCATCATAGCTAAAGATAAAAAATAAAATCACTGATATTATTAAAATGAAAATGAAATTAATAATGACTTGCATCATGGGCCCCCATTCTAACAACAGATCAATAAGACAGCGTCAATGCATATGCAACGTCCATTTCCTTGTTGATCTTGAGAATATCTGTGCTGGTGTTGTTTTACTTTCCCTCCACTTGTTGGCAGATATAGTCCTGAACCTGAAGGGAAACCAATTGACATTTTATCCACTAAAGTAAATGAAGGTGTTTTTAGCCATTGAAAGTTACCATATATATAATTTATCTTCTTTTGAACGATCACTTTTTACTTTATATACAGTTCCTCCTATTTTTAAAGTTGTTGCAGCAATTGATGCTGCAAAAGTGCTGATTTGCCCTGGTTTAGTAACTTCTGGATCATATATGAACATAAATTCCAATCCAGAATCAATAACATTAGCCTGCTCTTCAATTAATCGTCTTGAAACTTCAACAGGTAAATCCTCGGCTTCTTCTTGAGTATTGCCGACTTTATTTACAAGATAATTCAACTCTTCTGGTGTCAGTCTTTCTTCGCTAACGCTTGTACCATTTTCTTCGGCAAAACCCACTGCAGCAAGACTAAAGGAAAATAAAAATACTGCCACATAGGATAAAAACCTCATTTATTCCTTAACTTACAGCCGTTCTTTTGATTCAATGAGGACTCTCCGAAGATAAAAAAAACATGAGGATATGATCATTCTCACTATTACTGTAGTCTATTTTTCACGATTTTAGGTTTTAGACATGATATTTCAAATTTGGTACTTTTGTTTTCAATCCAAAATTTTATTTAGGCACTAGTCCTGTGGGAAATTCAAATCATACGGGAAGAGGAGAAACAGAATGAATAGGATTCGATAGTCCTTTAAAATTTAGCGGCATTATTCCAACTCCTTTGTGAAAATTACTGTACAAGAGTGATGCTTAGGTAGTTTGCATTTCAATATTGAAACCATCTAATTTAAATATGGGACAACCTATGTTCCTATTTCCTCAACACTATAATCGAAGTATCTGTTATTCGAGTTATTGGCTTTAATAACGACTAGAAAAATCTCTGAACTATGGGGAAAAAGTAAAAACACGGAGTGGTTTCATCCAACTCCGTGTTTTTCATAATATAGGGATTATAAAACCCAAGCTTCCTTAAAATAGAAAGGAATCAAGAGAGTATGGTCCAGCTCCGGTTAGCGCAACGCCAATCGCCACTGCAAGAATGGCAAGATTATATTCATAACCGTTTTGAGTTGCCCAGTAGCCATTTGCTCCATGGACTTTAAAGATTGCAACGAGCATTGTAAGGACAATTAATATACCTGCAAAGGGTGTAAGGAGACCTAAAGCAAAGAAAGCTCCGCCTATAAGTTCAGATAGACCGGCAAATAGGGCCATGGTAATTCCTGGCTTCATGCCAATTGAATCAAACCAGCCTCCTGTACCTTTCAAGCCATGACCGCCAAACCACCCAAATAATTTTTGAGCTCCATGTCCAACAAACGATAACCCTATTACTATGCGTATAACTAATAAACCAATACCAATCATTTATGATTCCTCCTAGAGTTTATTTTGAATTTAGATATCTTTAATCCGAGATTTATGTTTAAAAAAAACACAGTGATATTATCTCGAGTTAATTTATCTTTAATTAAAGATAATATGTTATGATCGATTTGTCAAACACAATTTTTATCATTTAAATTTATAGAAATTGCTTAGAAAAAGGAACGAGGATAGGTGAGGTTTCCAGGTTGAATTTGAAAATAAATATATTTAGGTAGAAAAAACCATTCCTTTTATTTGTAACGGATATCTCTTAAACGAATGCCTCCTGCTACATACATCTTACACATGAATTTCACACTGTTACTCGTAAATTTAGCTGTTTCCCTCGTAAATATTGCGTTTACACGTGAGTTTAGCTGATTTACTCGTGAATTCGCTCTATTTACTCGTCAGTTTAGCTGATTTACTCGTGAATTCCGCATTTACTCGTGATCAATATATATTGAAATCAATTGAGGCCGCCGACTTGGAAGTACAGTTAAGGAATTGTTTAAGATCCGGCCGCCATTTTTAGATAATCGAGAATACTTCATATATGGTGTGTAGGGTGCTGCAACGAGGATTAAATAACGTACACAACCGGGTGTCACATTGGGGTAGTAAGTGGTCCGGACGGTTCTTCCGTCTTTGCTGGATCTCCTGCTGTTCTAGTTGTGACAAACTATGCTCCGACATCCCGATGTTGATATTGCAAAATGATTCATATGCATTATTTTAAATGGAAAAACAGACAGTGCCTATGGCGGTTGCCTGTTTTCTTATATTGCAAAGGTCATGCCTAAGTAACCTAATTGAGAAAGAAGGTAAAAAGGGGAGATTGACAGCAAAATAATTCATATAATAACTTATGTGGTTATCAATGGGAGATGTACCGGATTAAAAATTTGTACCGGTTTTATAAAAAAGTTCATTATATTTATTTAGTAACTGATCAAGTTGCTGGCTATATTCAACGGCAACATGCGAGTTTAAACCATCTTTAGCGACAATTTTGATAAGTTCATTTCTCTTTATTTCAATCTGTTCGAGAAATTCATTCTTTTTAGCCATTATATTTCCTTTCTGGCCCCAACATTTATTTCAAGGTACCCTTAATTTATGTATTCGTTGTAAAATCTGTATGAATATAACAATTATATCGGCTTGGACTAATGAATTCAAATAAGTTAACTTAGCCCGTCGCCCATCCAGTTATAAGCTATTGGTTGTCATGAAATATTCACAGTTCCATAAATGTATTTTTTTATCTTATTTGTTACAATGTTTATAGGTTGACATACATAGGAGTGAGCTTATTTGAATGATATTAATATGTTTTTAGCTTTTGGGGCGGGATTCCTGAGTTTTATTTCGCCTTGCTGCTTACCGCTATATCCGGCCTTTTTATCTTATATCACTGGTATGAGTGTAGGTGAAATCAAATCCGAGAACGCCATGCTCCAAAGAAGAAGCATGCTGCATACTTTATTCTTCCTTCTTGGGTTTTCCCTGGTTTTTATTGCAATTGGTTTTAGCACTTCATACTTAGGTTCTTTTTTCTCGGATTACAAAGAGTTAATTCGTCAGATTGGTGCTATCCTGATTATCATTTTTGGTTTATTCATTGTAGGAATCTTTCAGCCGAAATCATTGATGAAAGACAGTCGTTTTGAATTCAAGAATCGACCTAGCGGATATATAGGTTCCATTCTTATCGGACTGGCCTTCGCCGCTGGATGGACTCCTTGTGCAGGTCCGCTGTTAGGTGCTGTCATATCATTGGGTGCAACGAATCCAAGTGCTGCCATGAGCTATATGACTGCCTATATTTTAGGATTTGCCATCCCGTTCTTCATATTATCCTTCTTTGTCGGAAAGTTGAAATGGATCAAAAAGTACAGCCAATACATCATGAAGATTGGCGGATATTTGATGATTATAATGGGTGTGGTTTTATTTTTTGATTGGATGACCAAAATAATTGCAGTCCTGTCTAGACTATTCGGTGGCTTTACAGGTTTTTAGTCCATAATAAGTTAATTTTTCAATATTATTCTAATTGTGGCCTGCTATTAGGTCTTATGGTGTCCATTTCGTTGATTTTCGGTATAAGGTCAGTCACTAAGTGGTTGATGAAGGCGGGATTAAGCGGTAAGCATTAAATATTATATAGAAATTAAATCCTGATCTAAGAAATTAAGAGGGAATTCAGGCAGCGAAGGTCATAATGCAAAAATGGTTGACGAAGGCTACAGAAGCCGGGGCCAAGGTTTTATCGTCAAGCCTTTTGTCGAGGGCGGGAATTGGAAGCATCATCAAAAGCGAGCTTAATTAATAAACACCTCCTTGTTTATCTTAAATAGGTACTATATACTTTGTTTATAAATTGAAGTCATATATAATTTTTAATGGTACTTACCTATTATTAGTTAAAAGGGATGGTTAAGAGATGATATATATATCAACAGGTATAGCGATTGTGATGGCTATAGGTGTTTTCATATTACGGATGAAGGAAACGAAAAAACCAGTGAATGAAAGGAAAATCATTTTACCGCCGCTGTTTATGAGTACCGGTGCCTTGATGTTTATTTTCCCGATGTTCAGGGTCACTCGATACGAATTGTTGGAGGCTCTTGTTGCAGGGATGTTATTTTCCATCTTATTGATCAAAACATCTAAATTTGAAGTTAGAGATGAAAAAATTTATATTCTGCGCTCTAAAGCGTTCATATTCATATTGATTGGTCTCATGGTGATTCGACTGGTGGCAAAGCTGATGCTGGGAAGCACGATTGAAATCGGTGTATTGAGCGGAATGTTTTTCTTACTTGCTTTTGCGATGATCGTTCCGTGGAGAATTGCCATGCTTTATCAATATAAGAAAGTTAAAGCAGCCAGTTTCGGCGGAGGCAGTATGGTTTGATAATCAAAGGAATAAACTACAAAACCCGAGTCGTTATTCATGATGACTCGGGTTTTTCATTTCCATGGGTACTTCATTAGAAAAAAATCATGCCAAAAACCTAGTAATTTCATCCGGATTATATTATATTAGTATTATTATTATTTTACTTAAGGAGGAAACGGTACATGTTACAAATGATTGTGTTAGGGATTATTTGTGGTTTACTGCTGGGATTTGTGCTTCAAAGAGGCCGTTTCTGTGTTGTTGGTGCATATCGTGATTTGATTTTAGCTAAAGATGGACGGATGTTTTTGGCTACATTTGTTGTTATAGCGATACAAAGTATTGGAGTTTATGCATTGAATGATACAGGGATCATTCAGTTTGGAAATGATGGTTTTCCATGGCTGGGAACCATTGTGGGTGGTTTTATTTTTGGTATTGGTATGGTTCTGGCAGGAGGTTGCGCCACTGGAACATGGTATCGTGCCGGAGAGGGCATGATCGGAAGTTGGGTTGCCCTTTTTGGATATATGCTAGGGGCAGCAATGACGAAATATGGTGTATGGAAAGTGGCAGGGGATAATCTGTTATCTTATCGTACTAATGATACGTATATTCATGAAACGTTAAATGTTTCGCCTTGGGTGCTTGTGATTATTGTGACACTCTTGGTTGGCATATTGGTGATTCGTGAATTGAGAAAACCGAAACTTCCAATCTTTAAAATGAAACCGAAAAAAACGGGATTGGCCCACATCTTATTCGAGAAACGCTGGCATCCTTTTGTTACAGCATTATTGGTCGGCCTTATTGCAATCATGGCTTGGCCGCTGAGTGCAATGACAGGGAGGATGTTCGGACTTGGAATTACAGCGCCTTCCGCGAACATTTTAACTTTCCTTATCACCGGAGATGATGCGTTAATCGATTGGGGCACGTTTTTAGTAGTAGGCATTTTCCTAGGTTCTTTCATTGCTGCCAAAGGGAGCGGGGAATTCCGTTGGCGTTTGCCTGATATGAAAACGTTACGTAATAATGCAATTGGCGGTATAACCATGGGATTCGGTGCAAGTGTTGCCGGGGGATGCACAATCGGAAATGGCCTGGTGAACTCGGCGTTATTTGCTTGGCAAGGTTGGGTTGCAATTGTCTTTTTCCTGCTGGGTACTTGGGTAGCGACTTATTTCACGATCATCCGAAAGCAAAAGCAGGCGGCCGCTGCATCCAAAGCGGCTTAAGTTACAAGTCAAAAACTTTTTAATCAAGGAGTGGAATATTAAATGGCAAAAGTATTGGAAACGACTGGAATGGTATGTCCATTTCCTTTAGTGGAAGCAAAAGAAGCGATCGTGGACATGGCAAAAGGTGAGGAATTGATCATTAATTTCGATTGCACACAAGCAACGGAGAGCATTCCGCGTTGGGCTGCTACAGAAGGTCATGAAATCACCGAGTTCGAGCAAATCGATGACGCTAAATGGCGTATAATCGTTAAAAAGGGAAAGTAAATTGATTTGAAAAAAACGTGCTTAGGTTTCCTGTGCACGTTTTTTCATTTTTTCAAGGTTGAATAATTGGCGCTGAAAGTTTCTAGTGATAATATGTCTTTAACCACTTTATTAAGGAGATGTTTATAATGGTTGACGAGGTCATTTTAAATGATGTTCCACTGCAAGTTACGGATTTTCTATCTGAAACTGTAAAGGATTCTGAAGGTAAAGAAATCAGAAAAGTCAGTTTCAATTTCAAGGTCACACATAGTGAATATCATGATATTACTACATTGCTTTATCAGATGGTTTTTGATTTAAAGATACCACAGTCAAACGAGGAGTTTCGTGCAGAGATCTTTAACTATGCAACTTCGGTCACGAATCTTTATGAAGAAAATGCGGTAGGGGATTTTTCGCTCGTCCTGCTGGAAGTGAACGGTCAAGAATGATTGCATTGCCAGTCTTGTAAAGATATGGGTTACTGTCTATAATAAATAGTAACGATCATTCTATACATATGAGGTGGTACTTTGCTTAGCGGATGGTTTTTATGGTTCATTCTATTTTGGGTAGCCCTTTTAATTATATTGATGAGCATAGGTGGCTTTTTCATGTTTCGAAAGTTCCTGAAAAGATTTCCCAAAGAGGATGGGAAATCCGATATGGATTGGGAAGAATACTATTTGGAACAAACAAAGCACTTATGGTCAAAGCAGCAAAAGGAATTACTGGAAGATTTAGTGAGCCCTGTGCCAGAACTTTTTCGTGATGTTGCACGACATAAAATCGCAGGGAAAATCGGAGAGTTGGCGTTAAAGGAAAAAGCGGGCGATATTACGGAAGATTTAGTGATACGCGGCTATATCATTGCCACACCAAAACGTGATCATAAATTTTTACAAAAAAAGTTAGCTGAAAGAAAGGTGAATATGGTTCCATATGAACATTTATTCAGCTAATGATGAAAAAAGCAGACTCATTTGGAGTCTGCTTTTTTCATTTTGAATCATGCAAAAGAATGGAGCTGTGTGGTAAAAATTAGAACGTTTGTACCCAAACCATGCTATTCGTTAAATTTTTGATATAATAATAGTAAGTAAAATTTAGGACGGAGTGAAACTATGAAATTTATCCATACGGCTGATTGGCATTTAGGTAAAATCGTTCACGGGGTACATATGACAGATGACCAAAGGCATGCACTCTTGCAATTCATAGAAATTGTCGAAGAGGAAAAACCGGATGCCGTGGTGATTGCCGGTGATTTATATGATCGTTCCGTTCCGCCGACTGAAGCGGTGGAGCTTCTTGATGAAATCCTTTATACGATTAATGTGAAAATGAATACACCGATCGTTGCGATCTCGGGAAACCATGATTCTGCGGAAAGACTCGCATTCGGTTCATCATGGTATCGTCATAGTCAGTTATACATTCATGGGAAATTGACAAAAACATGTGAGCCGGTTCGCATCAAGGGCGTGAACTTTTATTGTGTTCCTTATGCAGAACCTGGGACGGTCCGCCATCTTTTTGAAGATGATAGTATCCATTCCCATCAAGAAGCAATGAAGCGGATAACCGGAACGATAGCCGAGAATTTCAATATGGATGAGCCGAATGTCTTTGTAGGACATGCTTTTGTATTAGGCGGAAAAACGAGCGATTCGGAAAGGGTCTTGTCGGTAGGTGGTTCTGGCTGTGTCTCATCCGACTTATTCGATGCGTTCGATTATACGGCACTTGGGCATTTACATAGCCCAGACGCGATACGTCATCCTAAGGTGTTTTACTCTGGATCACTATTAAAATATTCTTTTTCCGAGGCCAAGCAGAATAAATCGCTGTCCATCGTCGATATGCAAGAAGATGGAAGTTTTAATATACGCTATCGTTCTTTGACACCCAAATTCGATATGAGGGAAATATCCGGGGTTATGGAAGAGTTGCTTGATCCCGCTTTCTATCAATCGCAAAAAAGGGATGACTATTTGAAAATAACACTAAATGATGAGGGCGCACTGATCGATCCTATTAACCGCTTGCGTCAGTTTTATCCGAACGTACTTCATCTGGAGCGAAAATGGGATTTGACTGACCTTAGGAGGAAAAATTCCTTCACTTCTGTAAAAGATGAACGGAAATCAGAATTGGACCTGTTTGAAACGTTTTATCAAGAAATGACAGATAGGGACTTTGATTCACAAAAGCATGATTTGATGGTTTCGGTAATTGAAGCTGTTAAGAAAGAGGAGGCTTTGAAATGAGACCGGATATTTTAACGATGCAGGCATTCGGACCATATGCAGGAAGGGAAACCATTGACTTTAATTCCCTTGGGGAACGGACCATGTTTGTAATCTCTGGAAAGACAGGCGCAGGGAAAACAACGATATTTGATGGGATTAGTTTTGCTATATATGGAAAAGCCAGCGGTGAAGATCGGAGCGGGCAAGATTTACGAAGTCAGTTTGCCGAAGATGATCTGTTGACTGAAGTATCTTTACAATTTACCCTGCGTGGAAAAACGTATTTGGTGACCCGGTCGCCACAGCAGGAACGGAAGAAAAAAGCAGGTGAAGGAACAACTACGGTTGGAGCAAAGGCTGAATTATATGAGGTATTGCCTGAAGGAAAAAAATTGCTGGGTGCAAATGTACGGGAAGTTGAAGAAAAAATAAAAGTACTCATTGGACTTGATGCGAACCAATTCCGGCAAATCCTGATGATTCCACAAAATGAATTCCGAAAACTGTTAACTTCCGACAGCAAGGATAAAGAACAAATTCTCCAGAAATTATTTCATACTGAGCTATATAAACGAATAGAAGAAAAATTAAAAGAAGAGGCTTCCATCCTAAGAAAGCAAAGCGAAAAAAGTGCTCAGCGGCGAATGGAATTGATGAAAGGCATCCATCCTGGAAATCATGAAGAGCTGCAGGCGCAATTGCAAGGGGAAGAGCCTAATGAACAGCTGGTCTTACCGTTGTTACAGGAAGTCATTGTGAAAGCAACAGAAAAAAATGAATATATTAACAACCAAATACAGGAAAAGCAAAAAGCTCGTGATCAAGTAAATCAAGAGCTTTCAAAAGCTGTCGATTTATTAAATCGATTTTCTGAAAAAGAAAAACTTCGAAAAGAAAAAGAGGCCCTTGAAGCAAAGCTGCCAGAAATGGAACTAGTGAAAGTCCAAATGAAAATGGCACACAAAGCGGCTTCACTTGAAAAGCAGGAACAATACTATTTGCGAATTGGCAAACAAGTGCAAGATGCGAATGCCGAACTTCAAAAGTTAAGTGAGCAGTCCGAGAAGTTACGAACTGAGCGCATTGAGAAGCAGGATTGCTATGATAAGGAAATGTTGAAGGAAAATGAAAGAGAGCAGGCAGTCCGAGCTGTTCATCAGCTTGAGCAGGTAAAAGAGGCTGTCATGACTTTTGCAAGCTTAAAAGCACAGGTTACCTTAGATGAAAAAGAGTGGCAAACTTGTAAACGACTTCGTGAAAAAACTGTTTCGGAACATCTGTCGGTCGAAGCGGAAGTTGAGAAAGTCGCTCAAGAAAAAACAGAAGCGGAAAAAGCGGCTGTTCTTTATCGTGATCAGGAAATTGAAGCAGAAAGAAATCATTCAGCTTTATCGAAAATTAAAAAGCTTCAAGAAGTTCTTTATGAAATCCAGAATACGAAACGAGTGCTGGATGAAAAGAATAATCGGTTCCAGGAGTTACAAAGAATACAAATTCAGGAGAAGGAAAAACTGGAAACCCTGAACCGAAACTGGCGATCAGGCCAAGCGGGTATGCTTGCTTCCATGCTGCACTCTGGAGAAAATTGTCCTGTGTGCGGTTCACAAAGTCATCCAAAACCAGCGCAGATGCATGAGCATATGCCGACGGATTTGGAACTGAAAGAGCAAGAAAACAAGCTGAAAACGGCGGAACAACAAAAAAGCCAAGCTGAAAGTGAATATTATCAAGCGAAATCCAAATATGACGCACTGTTAGAGTCTTCACAAGAGAAGCTAAGTGACTTACAAAATGACATGCCGGAGTTTAGGAATGAAGATATTAATGAGCATTTGCTGCAGTTTGTACAAAAAGGAAAAGTGCTGCAAGAACAGCTAAAAGAATTGATGCGGAAAAAGTCAGTATTAAATGATCTGGAAAAAAGGTTGCTGGATTTAAAAGAGAAAGCATCCGAGCTAAAGGAAAATCTGATCTCTTTAGAGAGAAAAGAGGACCAAGGGAAAACTAGGTATATTGAAAACTCTACAAAACTAACAGGATTAACCGATTCCCTGCCAGACGGAATACGGACAGAGGAAGAATATAATGCAGCTTATCTAATGGCTGTAAATACACAGAAACGCTTACAATCGGCCTTGGAAGATGCACAAAAAAACCTTCAACTGGTGAAGGAAAGAGAATCGGCCATCCGTGCAAAAAAAGAATCCCTAAGTGGAAATATCGAGGCTTTAAATACAGAATTGAAAGAGGAGCGGGAAAAGTTAATTGCAGATATGACCAATCAAGGTTTTTCCAATTATAAAGAATATACGGCAGCAAAAATATCGGAAGCAGCTCTTGGAAATTTGGAGGATCAAGTTCAGCAGTATAATCAAAATTGGCAAAGTGTTTTAAGTCTGTTTCATGATTTGGAAATGAAATTAAAAGATGTGACCAAACCGGATCTTGAAGGATTGAAAAAGACATTCGATTTCATAGATGAAGAATTGGAGTCGTTACGCCAAAAACAGAATGAGTTGCAGGCTGAAAAACGGACTAACGAAGAAATCCAAAGGAAATTGGCGCAAATTAGGGAAGAACAGAAAAGTTTGGATGAAAGGTACAGTATCGTCGGTCATCTGTCTGAGATTTCCAAAGGTCAAAACTCCTTCAAAATAACTTTTGAACGTTATGTACTGGCAGCCTTTTTAGATGATATCTTAAAAGAAGCCAATTCAAGGCTGCTGAAAATGACAAGCGGAAGATATCAGTTATTGCGAAAGCTTGATCCTACACGAAGGAATATCCAGAGCGGTCTGGAGTTATCTGTGTATGATCAATATACAGGACAAGAGAGGCATGTCAAAACCCTTTCGGGAGGAGAGAGCTTTAAGGCTTCCCTTGCACTTGCCTTGGGTCTTGCGGATGTTGTCCAGCAGAATGCAGGCGGAATTTCACTTGAAACGATGTTCATCGATGAAGGTTTCGGTACGCTCGACCCTGAATCTCTTGATCATGCAATTGAAGCATTAATGGATATACAAAGCACCGGGAGATTGGTCGGGATAATATCCCATGTCCCGGAATTGAAAGAAAGAATCGATGCCCAGCTTCAAGTCATTTCGACACAAAAAGGAAGTCGGACGTCCTTTTATTTTGCTGGTTAATCAAGAAAAAAGAATGGCTAAGGGGAGGTTCCCCTTAGCCATTCTTTTTATTTTTAATGAACGGACTACTCAATGTTAATATCTTCAGCTGTTTTTCCGGGGGAAAACTTATGGATGCGAATCACCAAAATCGGATTCGAGAATTCAGCGGTAATTCTGCGTGAGCAAATCGAAAAGGGGAAAGGGATTTTTCTCTGTGTGGGTAGCTTATCTTCTTTTTTTTCAAGAAATGGCTTATGAGTATCGTCAACGATGATCGATAGCTCATTATCACTTAGGCATACTTTAATATCTTTCACATCATGATCTTCCAAAACCGCTTCCACCATATACTCATCGTCACTTTCGTATATATCAATTGAAAAAAGTTGATGATCCAACGCACAAGTTTCCGGATCCAGAAAAAAACTTTTCACCCATTCATCAAACTTTTCAACCTCAGTCATTTGCGATCCATGTTGATTGTCTTGCATGTTGATACCCCCGGTTTTCCTTTGAGGTATTATATGATGGAGCATGAAGAATGGTGAATGAAAAAGTGAAAATGAATGATGATAAAAGATTCCGGAAGAGTGGATCAAAAAATGTAATGGCAAACAAGTACTTTAGAAAAGTAATCAAAACAAAGGAACAATGTGTGTGGGAGTTAAGGGGATTGAAAATTAGCAAGAAGTTAATAAAAGAGATGACCAATTCTACATGAGTTGGTCATTCCTTTATAATCAATGATGTTTTCTATTAAGCTCGTAACCTAATGCCATCTTTATATTCGAAACCAGTTTTTTACTGTGTCAAAATGAATAATTCAAACTTTGTTAATCAATACCAAATGCTACACTGGATTTAATTATTAAATAATTTACCAAAAATAATTGCAATTCTGAAAATTAAGTAGTATATTATGTAATATAAACGGAAGGAAATAAAACGTAATACAAAATCGAAGGAGTGTTGATGAAAATGAGTACAGCAGTCGAAGCGAAGCGAACGCTTACAATCCAAAAAAACAAAGAAACTGGGGTAGCGGAAGTACATCTTCATATTAATAAGACTAATGCCTATACGCTTGATTTTTACAAAGAATTAAATGCTGCAATTGATGATATTCGTTTTGATCCAGATATGAAAGTGGCTGTGCTAATGAGTGATATGCCTAAATTTTTCTCGGTCGGAGCGGATATTAACTTCCTTAAAGCTGCTGATCCGGTTTTTAAAACACAATTCTGCTTATTCTGCAATGAAACTCTAGATAAAATTGCACGTTCACCGCAAATTTGGATTGCATGCCTGGAAGGTCACACGGTAGGTGGGGGACTGGAAATGGCGATGGGTTGTGACCTTCGCTTTATGGGGGATAATGCAGGGAAAATCGGTTTACCGGAAGTTAATCTGGGGGTCCTTGCAGGTACAGGGGGGACACAACGTATGGCTAGATTAGTTGGTCACTCCAAGGCAATCGACCTGAATATCACAGGGGAGTCTATCTCACCTCAGGAAGCTAAGGAAATACGACTTGTAGATCGGGTTTTCCCACAAAATGAAATACGTGAAAAAACTTTGGAATATGCCAAAAATGTCGCAAGTAAGGCTAGTTATGCAGTAACTAACATTAAACTATCGATAATGAACGGTAAAGAAATGCCTTTAAACGCGGCGATCCGTTATGAAGGGGAAATACAGAATCTTCTATTCCGCTCTGAAGATGCTAAAGAAGGTTTGGCTTCCTTCCTTGAAAAACGTGAACCACAGTGGAAAGGTAAATGATTGATTTGTCCTTTTAAAGTAAAAAAGCAATATCGGTTCTTGCCGATATTGCTTTTTTACTAAGAATGCTAATGGGAGGATGGTTTATCTATAATGGAAGAAACTCATTTGAAAAGGCGTGTGAACGAAACGAAATTTCAAATTCAGTGGGGTGATACAGACCGGGCAGGAATTGTCTATTATCCGAATTATTATAAATGGTTCGATTTAGCGGGTCATAATTTTTTTCGTTCTATAGAAATGAGCCCTAAATATTTGGAAGAAGAGAAGAGAATCATCATTCCATTACTCGAAGCGAAATGTACTTTTGAAAAACCTCTGTACTACGACGATGAAGTGACAGTATACACTCACGTGAATGAGGTGAAAACAAAAACCTTTCGTTTTCAGCATGAAGTTTATTGTAGGGAAATAAGGACTGGGTATGGTTATGAAATTCGCGCTTGGACTTCCATCGGGGATGATGGGTTTAAGGCTGTACCAATTCCAGAAAATATAAAAAGAATATTGAAAGTCATATAGCGGGATATGAAGGGATGTTTATCTCTGACAAGTTTGAAAATTGAGCCAATTTAGATTACATTAAGAAGAAAAGGCTTTATGAGAACAGGAGAATCAACATGAAACCAAGGTCATTATTGTATACTCTTTTTGGTGATTTCGTCCAATTCTACGGTGGGGAAGTATGGATTGGGACACTGATTAAAATGATGGGACATTTTGGTGTTTCGGAATCCTCTGTGCGTGGAGCTATTCTGCGTCTCGTTCAACAGGATTTAATTACTGGGCGGAAAATAGGCAATAAAAGTTATTATTCATTAACTCAAAAAGGGAAACGCAATATGGATGATGGTGTCAAACGTGTTTATACGATCCGGAATAATCATTGGGATGGGTTGTGGAGAGTGGTTACATACTCCATCCCTGAAGAGAAGCGGGTGCTGAGGAATCAAGTGCGTAAGGAATTGAGCTGGACAGGATTCGGGCTTTTGTCCAATAGTATTTGGGTCAGTCCCAATCCATTGGAAAAACAGGTTCTGAGCTTGATGGATACATATGATTTAAAGGACTACCTGGTTATTTTCAGTTCCAGTCAAGTGATCACCCACTCAAATGAAGAGATTTTACGTGCTTGTTGGAATTTAAATGAAATAAACAAAAACTATTTAACTTTCATACAGCAATATGAAACGAAGCTTCAGGACATGCAGCAGGCTGTATGGGATGATGATATTTCAAATGAAGAATGTTTTTATGAACGAACCCGGCTTGTTCACGAATATAGGAAGTTCCTTTTCCTGGATCCTGGTTTCCCGCTAGATTTATTACCTGAAGACTGGCATGGGACCAAGGCTAGGGAGCTATTTTGGAATATTCATCAGCTTACATCGGTAAAGGCAGTGAAATATTTTGAATCGATCATGGAGTATCCTCCTGATAAAGCGGGATTCGTAAATCGTGAAAAAGCCATTAACCCTTTTTCAGAAATCTATCATGATTAAGAGGAGAGGTTTTTTATGCAGCAAAAAATCCATGTTACAGAAAAAGGTTTGGAAGAGCTGAATGGCCTTGATTATGAGAAATATGGAATAAATAAGGGGTATGCTCTGATTTACGGACAGACATTTCCGTTGAATCAAAAATCGTATGAATTAACAATTGGAGCTGTGGATGGAAAGGAAGCTTTGCTTGCCGTTCAACAAAGGTGGAAACCGGTTTTGGGAAGTGATGATCATTACTGAGCCATCAGGGAACCATCAACAAATAACGGATTATTTAATTCGCATAGGCATTCCAGTCCCATTCCCCATGAAGCATGTTTATTGTTATTTATTTCGAATGAAAGAAGAAATCGTGCTGGTGGATGTTGGGTTTCCAACAGAAGCCGCCAAGAGATATTGGGAAGATGTCCTTGAAGAGTTGTCCATAAAACCCACAGATATATCAAAGATTATCCTGACCCATTTTCATCCCGATCATACTGGTTTAATCGGCTGGATGCAGGAAAGAACCGGTGCTCGCGTTTATATGAGTGATGTGGAAGCCCGGATGATTAAGACTGTCTTTGGCGGTAATGCGAAACAGGCTGAAGCAACTTATGAATTATTTGGTAAACATTCCGTTCCTGAGCCTTTGTTGACTAAAGTGAGAGAAAACGTATTGTTTCTCTCGAATAAAGTGAATCCGCTTCCTGAAATTGAAATTTTTCAAGATACCTATTTGGATAGCCCTGAAGGCAGGTGGAGCATCAAAACATATGGTGGTCATGCGGAGGGCCATCTATGTTTTTATCAAGAGACCCAGAAAATAATGTTAATAGGCGATGTAGTCTTGAATAAAATCACTCCGAATATTAGTCTTTGGCCCAATTCCGATCAAAATCCACTAAAAAGTTACTTCTCAACTTTGTCTCAACTTGTTGAACAGGATGTGAGCATTGCATATCCAGCCCATGGAACGCCAATAGTAAATCTTGCTCAGCGGGCTAAGGAAATCATTGAACATCATAATGAACGTTTAGCGGTCATTTTAACCATTCTGGAATCAAATAAAGTGGCGTATAAGATTACGGAACAGCTGTTTCAGCATAAGAAGCTCACTGATCATCAATGGCGATTCGCCATCGCGGAAACGTTAGCACATCTGGAATATTTAGTGAAAGAAAAAAGAATACAAAAAATTTCACATGGCGGAATGTTTCGATACGAATTATAACAAATAAAGCGAGATGCACTTTTGTGCATCTCGCTTTATTTGTTTTCTGAAAAATCTGATAAACTGTTGACTAACCAGATAAAGTAAATTATTATATTACTTATATAAGACGATAGTTTTAAAAACATAATACGATAGGAGAGGAACAGATGACAGGATTAACAAATGATTTGATGGGCAAGATCCAAGCCGGGTTTGTGGTTGAGAGACTGGAAGATATGGATGAAAACTATAAAAAGGCATTGAAGCAAACATTGATGATTGTTGCGGATACAGAATTATTAAGTGTTCCGCCTCTTCTGACAGTCTATAAAGATGCTCCTAATTTAAATTACAAAATCACAGCACTTGCAGTAATGCAGGATGAAATCGGGCATGCGCATATTGCGTACAGGTTATTAAAGGATTTAGGGGAAAATGTTCAATACATGTTATATGAGCGTTCACCAAATAAATGGAAGAATCCATATGCATTTGATTTTAAATTGGATAATTGGGTTGAACTAGGAGTATTCAACGGATTATTTGATCGAGCAGGTTACACCTTATTGGGGGATGCACACCAACATACATCATACGGACCTTGGAAACGGGCATTGGTAAAAGTTGATAAGGAGGAACTATTCCATTTAAGAAACGGTGAAATCATAATGAAGGCAGCCATGAAAGATCCTGAAACGGCTAAGCAGGTACAAGAAGCGATTGATTGGATGTTCATCATGTCCCTGGAATTCTTCGGTGTAGCCGATAACTTAAAAAGCAGGTCAGCCCAGCTGGATTATAAATTGAAAGGAAAGACTAATGATGAATTACGGCAGAAATGGATGTCGACAGCCGTTCCTTTCTGTGAATCCCTCGGACTTAATCTACCTGCTCACTACGATGAAGGGGCTGGAAGGTATGAATTGAAAGTTCCCTTTCCATGTAAATTCGATGCGGAAAACAAGCGGTGGAATTATGATGAACCTGATACGTGGGATAATGTCATCAAACGTTTTAAGCAGCGTGGACCACAAAATCAAGAGTTCGTTAACAGGATTCAAAAAGGATACCAGCTACTTGATGCATATCGAAATGAGGCGATATAGATGGGTGGGGTTTTAAATATGGATCCGGTATTAATCCAAGCGTTACAAGAAGTTTCTGATCCTGAATTTCCGATTAGCATTGTGGATATGGGGTTGATTTACGGTGTAGAAATGCAAGGAAATACAGCGCATGTAACGATGACCTATACTTCAACAGGATGCGGATGCATGCAGTGGATTGAGAGTGATATAAAAAAAAGGCTTCTTCAAGAAGAAAGTGTTCTTGAAGTGGAAATAGAGGTTGTTTGGAGTCCAGCTTGGACGGTCGACCAAATGAGTGAAGCAGGCAAGAAGATATTAAAGTCCTGGGGGGTCAGTTCAAAATGAGTGAAAAAAAGGTCCAAAACTTTGAATATGATGTGTTTTCAAGAATCAATCGTGGTGATGACTTAATGCATATTGGAACAGTTGAGGCAAATAATGATGATTTGGCACGTGTTTATGCCCGTTATATTTATGATGAAGAAAAATGGCTGGAAATGTTTATAGTCAAGCGGGAAAACATGATTTGCATTAGAGAGGCAGATCCATTTTTTAAGAAGAGGGTGATTTAATATGGTGAATTCAACAAATGGCAACATTGAATTGATTACCTTAATAGAAACGATTGCTGATAATAAATTCATTTTGGGAGATCGTCTTGTTGAAGTCGGTGTCAGTGGTCCAGACTTGGAAGCAACCCTTGCCGCAATTGCTATGGCACAGTCGGAGCTAGGCCATGCTCGGCTTCTCTATAACTGGGGAACGAATTTGAAGAGCGGAAAAGGCAGCAAAAAGGAAGTGAAGGAACAAACGGGTAAAGCGTTTGGCAGCATTGTTCAAATCGGGGAGTGGATACAACTTATTGCGGGACTTTATTCTATGAATACGGCACTCAATATTTTGATAACCGCTTTGACCAGCCACCAAAAGGGCAGTGAAATCGAACTGCAATTCAATAAATTGGCAAGAGAACAGTTGGAGCATATTTTGTACTCGAAGAACTGGGCACTCAAGTTACTGAATGATGGAGGCTCCATTCCTGCCCGTTTCGGGAGAGCTTTTAAACTTTGTGAACAAGAAATAACTACTTGGTTAAAACAAGTGGAAAACAATAGTGTGCTTATTGAAAACGAGATCCTTCCTGTAAATAGTAATTTAGTAAACTCCTATAAGGAAGCTTTGATCCCGCGTTTAAGGGACGGGGAGATAATAAATGCCCGTTGAAAAGGAAAATCCGACATGTCCATTTTGTGATGGCAAAAATGTTGAATTATATTCATCCTTCGGTACTGCACAGCTCGTTAGGCAATACTATTGCCTAAACTGTAAAACGGTTTTTGAAAGCATACGATGGAAAGGTTCTATTTCTACTGATCGACCTCATGAGCATTCTGATCTGAATGGGTAGTCATTACTTTAAAAGCCTTTCCAGTGCAAAATGCACTTGTGAATGTGTAAAATATTGGGGGAGATATCAGACTATAAGTTTCATAGCCTGATGTAATCACTACCCTTGATTGGAGGTTTGCTTGATTTGAAAGCGGTTTCTGGGTGAAAAAGAGCATTGTCAGGAAGGGGATTTGCTCAAATTAGTTCACATAGCGTTTCCAAATGAATGCCTTTTTCCGCAAAGGAGATATTGAAAATGGAAGGATAGAGAATTGATTGATTCGGCTTTGTAATGGCAGGCAGCCGTCTTCTTTTTTGAATATTTGGAATAAAAGAAGACGGTGGGATGACGCTTCTAAAACCAGTAGCTTTTTGAGGAGGTAAAATGTGTGATAAAAACCGAATGTAAAATTAGAGGATTGGGCTCGATGTACAATGCTTCCTATAAATTTTTCCAGAAAAATATTGAAGCGGGCAGAGGGGATAAAACGGCTATTTATTATGAAAATCAATCTTATACCTATCAAGAAATCGATACCCTTGGCAATCAATTTGGTGCGGCATTAAAGGAACTGGGCATGGAGATGGAACAGCGTGTCCTGCTTATATTACATGATTCTCCAGAATTCATCATAAGTTTCTTCGGTGCAATAAAGGTTGGGGCAATACCGATTCCATCCAATACACTTTTACCGACAAAGGATTATGAGTATCTTTTGAATAATAGCCGTTCCAAAGTGCTGGTTACTACTTGTGAACAGTGGGAGAAGTTAAAGCTTGTTAAAAATAGATTACTATTCTTAAAGCATGTCATCTTGGTTGATGGGGATGATCAGAACCTGAAGGAAGATAACGAATATTCTTTCCATAGTCTTACTCGCAGACAGAATAAAGACCTGCCGCCTTGTTTTAGCAACATTAATGATCAAGCGTTCTGGCTCTATACATCAGGAAGTACAGGTGAGCCAAAAGGGGTTATTCACCTTCAAACCGATATGGAAGAAGCTTTCAAAAACTACGCAAAGAACATTTTGCAAATTACCGAAAATGACATTACTTTTTCGGCTTCGAAGCTTTTCTTTGCTTATGGTTTGGGAAACGCGATGTATTTTCCTTTTGGAGCCGGGGCTACCACTGTTTTAATGCCAGACCGACCGACTGCAGAAAAGGTGTTCGAGACGATAGAGAAGTATCGTCCAACCATATTTTTTGGTGTCCCGACTCTGTATGGATCGATGCTCAATTACCTTGAGAAGACGAAGGAAACCTATGATCTTTCTTCAGTTAGACTTTGCGTATCGGCAGGAGAGGCACTGCCGGCTTCTTATATCGAACAATGGAAGAGAGTTTTCGGACTGGATATTATAGACGGAATTGGTTCGACCGAATCACTTCATATATACCTCTCCAATCAGGTAGATGATATTCGGCAAGGAAGCACAGGGAAAATCGTTCCCGGTTACGAAGCTAAAATAGTGGATGAACAAGGTCATGAAACTCAGGTGAATGAAGTGGGGGACCTTTTAATTAAGGGAGATAGCATTGCAGCCTCTTATTGGAATCTTAATGAAGAAAACAAAAAGAAGTTTATTGGTGATTGGCTTATGACGGGAGATAAATACTTTAAGGATGAAGATGGCTTCTTTTGGTACGCTGGCCGCATTGATGACATGATGAAGGTAAATGGGATCTGGGTATCACCAATAGAAATTGAAAACGCCCTATTATCACATCCCGATGTACTGGAAACTGCTGTTATTGCTGTAAAGGATGAAAATGATTTAATAAAACCCAAGGCCTATATAGTATTGAAAACAAGTGCGGATCCAGATGAAGGCAGGAAAGAGGAAATAAAAGGATTTGTAAAAAAAGTGTTAGCACCGTATAAGTACCCCCGCGTCATTGAGTTCGTGAACGAGTTACCAAAGACTTCGACAGGAAAGATCCAAAGATTTAAATTAAGAGAACCAGAGATCAAATCACAATCGTAAACAAAAAGGATGATTCAATCTCCAAGAATGTCTACAAATTATAATGGGGGATTCATTCAGCATGAAAAAATGTTCAATTGTCATTTGAATGGTGGGGGCGAGGAAAAGTGAATGCTAAAGCGAACCGGAATGAATTGGTTGAAGTGGCGCAAGGAAAACGACCCGCAGATATGTTCATCAAAGGCGGAACGGTTATTAATGTTTATTCTGGTGAATTTCTTCAGCAAAATATTGCGCTGTATAAAGATTGCATTGCATATATAGGCCAAAATGAAGTGAAGATAAATGAAAATACCACTGTAATAGATGCCAATGGTTTGTATGTATCTCCAGGGTTCATCGAAACTCATGCACATCCCTGGGTTATATACAATCCTATAAGTATCACCGCAAAAGTATTGCCGTTGGGGACTACCACTACAGTGAATGATAATTTATTTTTTTATTTGCACTTAGGTCACTCGGGCTTTAAAAGGCTTCTAGGCGAGTTGAAAAACCTGCCAGGGAATTTTTTTTGGTTAATAAGATTAGTTTCACAGGCTAGTTATCCAGGTGAAAGGGACTGGTTCAATAAAGAGGATATTATGGACCTTCTTTCGAGTGAAGAAGTACTTGGAACGGCAGAAGTGACTCGTTGGCCTTTACTCTACAAAGGGGATCCGGTTTTACTCGATATTATAGATGCAGCTAAAAAAATGGGGAAAATAGCTGATGGGCATAATGCGGGGTGCTCTTATGAAAAATTAAATTCTATTGCAGCTTCAGGTATAAGTGCCTGTCATGAAGCGATAACGGCAGAAGAGGCCCTGGATCGTTTACGGTTGGGTTTATGGACAGTTCTCAGAAATAGTTCGCTTCGTCCGGATTTGTCAAAAATAATCAAGCTGATTACAGATGGACAGGTAAGTACGGGCAGGATTTTGATGACGACAGATGGTCCGCATCCAACTTTCATTGAAAAAGAAGGATTCGTCGATGGACTAGTAAGACAAGCTGTGGAATATGGAGTCCCTGTTATCGAAGCTATTCAGATGGTCACGATCAATGCAGCTACATACCTTAAACAGGACGATTACATTGGCGGATTGGCCCCGGGTAAAAAGGCGGATATATTATTATTGCCTGATTTGGTGCAGTTTCGTCCAGACTTAGTGATTTCAAACGGGAGAATCGTTGCAGAAAAAGGAGAACTGACGACCCAGATGCCAGATTTGGATTGGGATAAGCATTTACCTGAAAATACATTTCCCTTTTCAAGAGGAATTCTGGCAAATCCTGATTTGTATCTATATCCACACACCTCTTCGAATGATCCAGTCCCTGTTATTCATTTTGTCAGTAATGTAATAACCGAACAGGAGAATTTGTTTCTCCCAGCCAAGAATGGGTATGTCGATCTTTCGGCCCAAGAGGGTCTAATGTATGCAGCACTAATCGATAGAAAGGGAGAGTGGGTTACAAAAGGTATTTTAGAAAGGTTTGCATTGAATTTAGATGGGATGGCCTCGACCTTTAATACAACGACAGACTTGCTCACCATCGGAAGAAAACCAGAGGCGATGGCAAAAGCTGCTTCAAGAGTACATGAACTGGGAGGAGGAATCGTAATTGTCGATGATAATGAAATAATACTTGAAATTCCATTACAGCTTACGGGAATGATGACTTCTGATCCTTCATTTGATAGTGCAGTTGAATTTAATGATAAATTATTAAAGGTGCTCCAAGCGAGAGGCTTTCCTTTTCACGACATTTTGTATACTTTATTATTCTTAACTTGCGACTTTCTTCCTGGTCTGCGTTTAAATCCCTTTGGGTTATATGATGTGAAATCCGATAGAATCTTATTTCCTTCCACATCCATGACGAACTTTTTAAACAAAATGAACGCATAGAAAATAATAGGTTTGCGGGGCTGCCGTTTCACCTAAGGATTACGGGGAAACGGCAGCCTGATTTTCGTTAATGTGGCTCATCAAAAATACCCAAAGTACTGTAATTAGGAAGACTTGATAAATGCGGATTATCCCAAACCTTGAACGTGTATCTAAGACCTTTACCAAATGGTCGGATCGATTGGACCAGTTATGCCACTTGGACGGAAGGACATGTTTATATAAGAGAGGTTCACTTATGCCTAATAAGCCCTTGGCAGTGTTTGAGCTACTAAATCTATAAAATAGATTGACCAAAGTTGCTTCGTTATTCCTATAAATTAAAAAATCCACTTTGAAAAAAGTTTAATCAAAATGGATTTTTCCCCAGCAGATTTAAGTTTGTTTATTACATGTATAAAATATAGCACGATACATTGTTTCTTTGTGTGTCTTCCTCGGACTAAACTGTCAGCGCTGAATCATAAAAGAGTTAATTCTTTTTCCAATTCACGATGTAATACTTCTCCCATACGCTTTATCCTTCAATAATTTTCTCGTTAGACATATTTGAGTAATTTAAACGTAATGTATTTTTTTGTGTACCATTAGGAAAAAATGGAGTTCCAGGAACACAAGCAACGTTATTTTTTAGACACTCTGTAAATATATGTGCTGAATCAATGCCCTCAGGGAGCTCAACCCAAATAAATAAACCACCTTCCGGCTTACTATAAGACAAGTTCTTTGGGAAAAATTCTTCAATACTGCGCATCATGTCTGTACATTTTGTTTTATATACTGCTTTGATTTTTTTAATGTGCTCTTCCATATCGTAAATTTCCATATACTTAGCTGTAATTCTTTGAGCAAGGCTGTCCGTGTGTAAGTCAGCTGTTTGCTTAAAAGCAACATACTTTTCAATGAAAGATTCATCTGCACAAATCCATCCAAGTCGAAGACCGGGAGTGAAAATTTTAGAGAATGTGCTTATATAAATTACTCTATTCTCTGTGTCAAAATGTTTCACAGGGGGGAGTTCCTCTCCAGCAAATCTTACAGCTTCATAGGGATTATCCTCCACAATCAGTACATCATATTGATTAGCAAGCTCAATCATTCTTTTTCGCCTTTCGAGTTTTAATGTGCGACCTGTAGGGTTTTGGAAATCTGGAATAGTATAGATGAATTTGGTGTCAGGATGATTATTCAGCTTTTTCTCTAGCTCTTCTATAACCATTCCATCATCATCCATAACTACTTCAACAAATTTGGCATCGTATGACTTGAATGCGTTGATTGCTGCAAGATAGGTTGGGCTTTCACAAATAATGGTATCTCCCTCATTGATAAATAATCTTCCAGTAAGGTCGATTGCTTGCTGGGACCCTGATGTGATGAGAACATTTTCAATAGTAGAGTTGATCCCAATACCTTTCATTCTGTGACTAATAGCTTCTCTTAAAGGAATATATCCTTCAGTCGTACCATATTGAAGAGAAGCCGCACCTTCTTCATCCAATACGGCATTGCAAGCAATCTTAAGATTTTCTACAGGAAACAACTCTGGAGCTGGCAGGCCTCCTGCAAAAGAGATGACTTCTGGTCTTTCTGTTACTTTTAATATTTCACGTGTCTCAGAAGATTTTACTAAACGGGCTCTCTCCGCAAATTTATTTTTCATCAATAGTCATTCCTTTTTTTATTTTTTGAAATTGAATTTTAAAAGTTTAATAGGCTATCTTTACTCTAGCTGAATTTTGAATTTTCAGTCATTTTAATGTGGTTAGACCTTACTATGATTGATACCTGCCCAAAAAACAAATGGAATAAGCAGTAATGAAAGCACAGCACCAGCAATTGATAGGGTTGCATAACTAGAATGTGCTACAACCATTCCAGATAAGCCTCCTCCTAATGCTCCTGACAAAGCAATCAAAACATCTACAGAACCCTGCGTCTTAGCCCGAGTGGATGGAGGAGTTGCATCTACAAGGATTGCTGTGCCACTAATTAAACCAAAATTCCAGCCAAGCCCAAGTAAAGCAAGTGCTGTAATGAGAACCACGATCGAATCAGCAGGTCCCATAGCAGCTAGAATGCCAGAAGCAAGTAACGTAATGGCAGAAGCAATGGCCATAACAGCACGGCCAATTTTATCAACAAGAAAACCAGTTACTAAAGAAGGCAAAAACATAGCACCTATGTGAAACCCAATGACAAGTCCCACTTCATTCAATCCATGTCCATGGTGTCCCATATGTATGGGGGTCATCGTCATAATTGCCGTCATTACAAATTGAGTTAGAACCATTACTGAAGCTCCTGCAAAAATTCCTCGCCTGTTTATCGATAACAAATTAGAATTTTCCTCTAAAAGTGAATTGCTGGTTGTTCTTTGAGCATCTGATATTGCTTTTGCAACAATAAAGGGATCAGGAAGAAGTAAAATTAAGAGTACCAAACCAGCAAGTATATAAGCTGCGGCAGCTAATATAAATGGACCAGCTAAAGCAGGAATTCCCATGGATATCGCAAATTCACCCATTACATCCACCAGGTTTGGACCTGCAACAGCACCGAATGTGGTGGAAACCATGGCCATACTAATAGCCTTTGCCCTTTGAGTTGAGTTTACCAAGTCAGTTCCTGCGTAGCGTGCTTGAAGGTTTGTAGCTGATCCAGCCCCATAGATAAGCAGTGAAATAAATAAAAGTAGAATGCTATTTGCTAATGCTGAAATGACTACTCCAATGGCACCGATACCCCCGGCCAAAAATCCTGCAGCAAGTCCAGAACGACGTCCAAATCGCTGAGATAGCCGTCCAACAATTAGTGCAGCCCCTGCTGACCCTAAAGTAAATAAACCCGAAGGAAGGCCAGCAAATGCATCCGTGCCAAGCATTTGTTGTGCAAGAAGTGCACCCACTGTTATTCCTGCTGCAAGTCCCGCACCGCCAAAAATTTGGGATATGACAACAACCATTAATGTTCTTTTATATAATTGTTGTTGTTTTTCTGAAGAACTAATGTAACCTTGTAACCTAGCCGATCGGACCTCTAACTCTTTTACACGATCTTTATGTAACATAACAACCTCCATTTCTAGAATGCTAATTCCATTTAACATAATCCTCCAACTAGATTTGAATCATCGTATCACGCACAAAAAAACCATACAATAATATAATTGTATGGCGAACAATATTACGTCAAATCGTTTAGTAAACGTTCAAGGATAATCAATCCTCGCTCAAGCTCTTCAAGCGTTTCCGGTGCACAGACAGAAACCCTTACAGCCCGCTCTGGACAACTATTTCCAACTACAAAACGTTCAGCTGCATAAACTTGTACCCCCTGCTTTGCAGCCAACGTTTCAAACTCAGCACCTGTAATCTTGCCTGGTAATAGCAACCAACGAAAGATGCCTGTTTCAGTGCCTAAACATGTATAGTTTGCCAAATAACGATTTAGGACTTGGTTTCTGCGAAAAGCTTGTTCCCGATGACTCTCAATTAAGACTTCAAATTGATTCGATACAATCGTACGTGCTGACAGTTCTGCTAATAACGGCGAAACCGATATATTTAAATTATAAAGTGCCTTTGAAATCGGCTCCTTGTATTGACTCGGAACGGCTACATAGGCTAGTCGTAATCCTGGTGCTATTGATTTCGATAAACTCGCAATATAGATAACCTGTTCCGGTGCAAATGATGCAACTGCTGGCAGTGGTTTTAATGTTGTGAAGATGATACGTCGCATCTTCAATAATGAACTGGTTATACTTTTTGGCAATTGCTGCAATCATTTTTCGATTCTCGACAGACATACAGTGAGCTGTCGGATTATGATAATCCGGAATTAAGTAAATGCCTTTAATATTGTCATTTTTACACGCATATTCAAAGGCAGTCGGACTCATTTCATGGTTCTCTGATTTTATCGGTACTATTTGCACACTAAGCATCGCTGCCACAGTTTTTAAGCCCGGGTAAGTATGATGATCAACACCAATACGATCTCCAGGCTGACAAAGACTCGCCAGTGTGGCTGCAATCGCATTTTGACCGCCATTTGCAAATAATATGTGATCAACTGTTGTTTCAAACCCACCCCTTTGGATTAGCTTGATAGCTGCATCCTTTTGCCACCGGCTTTCTCCAGAACGACCATAACCAAACCATTTTTCATAATCTGTCTCTTGCAGCATATTCTTCAGTTGGAGTAGCAGTGGCTCGTATGAAGCACTATCTGGCAGGGTGGCTCCCATTTCAATCAAATGACTGGGCTTTATATCGTCAAGCAAATAAGCATTCGATAACGCATCATACGATACAAATGTGCCACTTCCAACAGTTGCACTTATCAAGCCCTTTAATTCACACACTTTAAATGCTTTTGAAATGGTACTCAAATTCAAATCTAAATAATCGGCAAGTTCTCGCTGTGGAGGAAGTTTTGTTCCAGGTAATAAAACTCCGTTTAAAATATCCTGTTCCAATTGCCCTGCTAGTGCTTGATAGATAGGCTTTTCAGTTTTATCAATCGATGGCTTCCAGCTCATCGGATAGTTTTCAAAAGAATTAATCGGCATGATACGCATCCTTTTTCATACAATTATATGATTGTGCCATTTATAAAACAATTATAGTTTTTTATATTATGCCCTTTAGCGGATATCCGAGTGGCAATTGATTTCACTTAATTGTCCTCAAAAGTAGCGGGTCTTATTTTTTAACAACTATATTATTCCTTCCAACCTTGAGGATGATCAATGGAGACGGCGAAAAAAACTGTCTACGAAAAATCCTGGAAAGGTATTTAGTATATAGATTTCTCGTAGGCCAAGTTTCTATAAAATTCGAAAAGCCCATCCTCAGCTGGATGGGCTTTTCGAATTTTATAATTAACCATAGAGAAAGTCTATATCACGATTTGTGAGAAGGTATAATCTATAATATGGTAAAAACCAACTTTTCAATATCGTTAGTAAAGATCTGAGTTTGTTTAAATTCAAAAATGAATTATGGGCATTTCGATGAATCCCCTATAGAAAGGCATTATTTGCGAATAAAATTCATTTATGAATTGACTGATGTTAATAATAAGCGACTTTACATTAAATTGGGACTTGGCATGCAAGTTGCATAATAATAGTTATAAATCAAACATGCACGATATGAAATTCGTTTATGTGCGGGGGGATAAATGGTGCGAAAAACTATAAATAAACCATGGGAGCAATGGTATGTTGAAAGAATGAAATCTATGAAGCTACCGGAAATATCCGTCTATTCACTGCTTGATATAACAGCGAGTAAGTTTCCACACCATACAGCCATCATTTATGAAGACCAGTCCATGGATTATAAGAATCTAAAAATGCAGGTAGACAAACTTGCAGGTAAATGGAGAGAAATGGGCTTTGTTAAAGGTGAACGGATTGGACTGATGATGGCCAACCACCCTTATTTCATAATCAGTTATTATGCTGCCCAGGCACTGGGTCTGTTGGTTGTACAAATTAATCCCATGTATAAACCGCGGGAACTATTGCAAATATTAATAGACTCGGATACCAAGAAAATTGTATTTGACCAAACGGCCGCAAATACAATCGAAGAAACGAAAGCGATATATGAATTTGATGTATGCATTGATACGGAAAATGATCAAAATGGCTCCAATTCCCTTAAAACGATGATTGATACCGGGGATGCGATTAAGAAGCCCGAAGTGATAAACCCGCATGAAGATACGGCAGTCATTCAATATACGGGCGGCACCACTGGGAAGATGAAGGGTGTCATGCTTACTCACCATAATTTAACCTCCAATGTCGTGCAGAGCTTTGAAATGTATGGAGATTCCCTGAAACCTGGCGAAGAAATCGTTTTGGCAGCTACGCCTCTTTACCATGTTTATGCCATGACAAGTGCAATGAATCTAGGTATCTATATTGGAGCTGCCATCCTCTTATTTCCTAAATTCGAACTTGAAGATGTACTTGCAAAAATAAAAATGTACCGTCCGACTTTCTTTCCAGGAGTTCCAAAGATGTATAACGCTTTCGTCAATCATCCAGGAATTGAAAACTATGGACTGAATTGTTTAAAAAGTTGTTCTTGTGGATCGGCGCCCCTGCCGGTTGAAGTAATAAAGCGATTTGAGGGGCTGACCGGTGCCAAAATCGGAGAGGGTTTCGGTTTGTCTGAGGCTTCACCTTCCACTCATCGTAATCCGCCTTTCGGAAAAAGGAAAATAGGAAGCATTGGCATCCCTTTTCCAGGCACGGATTGTATGATCATTGACGATGAAAATAATGAAGTGCCTAACACATGCGTCGGGGAGTTGCTCATAAAAGGCCCGCAAATCATGAAGGGTTATTGGAATAACGAAGCCGAAACCAAAAAGGCCTTACAGAATGATTGGCTATATACTGGCGATCTTGCTGTGATGGATGACGAAGGATATTTCTATATCGTCGGCAGGAAAAAAGAAATGATCATCGTCGGCGGATTCAATATTTACCCGCAGGAGGTAGAAGGGGTTCTGTATGAACATCCGTCCATTAAAGAGGCAGCTGTGGTTGGCATCCCACATAAAGAAAAAGGAGAAATAGTGAAAGCATTCATCGTACCTAAAGAAAGCGCTTCCGTTGATCTTGAAGAAATAGAAGGATATTGCTATTCCCAATTGACGCCTTATAAAGTACCAAAAGTATTTGAATTAAGAAAAGAACTTCCGCGTAATACAGTGGGTAAACTATTAAAAAGATTGTTAGTTAAAGAGGAATTAGAGAAGGATTGAAAGTGGATTTCAACCATCTAAGTTGAACCTTACGTTGGTTGGTATGCCATTGTAGACAAATAAAGAAGAGGAGGGATTCATATGCGTTGGGTTGTTCTCATTCTATTATTCTTTGGAGCCGTCATCAATTTTGCAGATAAATCGATCGTGGGCCTCGCAGCCGTTCCCATCATGAAGGAATTCAATCTTACCTATGCAGAGTGGGGTCTTGTTGGAAGCAGTTATTATTGGCTTTACCCAGTAACAGGGATTTTTGGGGCAGCATGGGCTGATCGGCTGGGGGCTAAAAAAGTGCTGGGGTTCATCATGCTGACATGGACCGTTTTGCAATTCGGCGTTTTAGCCATCACCGCTCTTCCGTTATTAATTCTATACAGGATTTTACTTGGCGCATTCGAAGGGCCTTATAGCCCAATTGCTTACAGCCATGCCGATAAGTGGTTTCCGCCGAAACTGAAAGGCTTTGCAAATTCGGTTGTTGTTGGCGGAGGGACCGTTGGTGCGATGATCGTGGCACCGATCCTCGTTTCCTTAATTACGATATTCGGCTGGAAGGTTGCCTTTGCAGCACTTGGTGCAGCAAGCCTTGTTTGGTTCTTCCTCTTCCAATTTTTAACAAAGGAAAATCCAGTTGAAGTATATGAAAACGTCCAAAAGAAAAAGAAACAAAAACTGGAAAAAATAAAAGTGAAAGACTTTTTGCTGCTATTGGCCTCACCTACTGCTTTGTTTACTACACTAGCTTATTTTTCAACGTATATTTTAGTTGTTTGGTTTTCTGTTTGGCTCCCGATTTATTTAGTGGAAGCCGTTAAAATGACTCCAGGTCAAATGGGAACCAGCGTTGCGATAATCGGAGTCGTTTCCGTATGTATTTATATGGGGGTTTCGATGGCGTCCGATCATTTATTCAAGAAGAATCAGAATTGGCGATCATCAAGGGTATTCGTCGTTGCGGGCGCCATGATTCTTGGTGCATTGTTCTTTTCCTCAATCATGATATTTCAAAATCCAATCTGGGTGATAGTCGCCATGTGTTTAGCAAAGGGCCTTACATACGCCATTTTACCAATCGGACCAACGATCATGATCAATGAAATGCAGGAGCGGGGGGGATTGATGACAAGCATCTTAACATCATCAGGAAATCTAGCGGGCATTGTTGCACCTCTATTAACTGGCTATATCATAAGTCTAGCTGGAGGAAATCAACTATTGGGTTATAACCTATCGATATTGTTCATGGCCATCCTTGTCCTGGCTTTTGGCATCCTGTTTGCGATATTCGTTAAACCGGCCGGGAAACTTAAAAATAAAAGTTCTGATAATTTTGACCTTAAGTCCTCATAAGCAGGGTCGAACCTGCTTACATTCAATGAAACTAGTGAAGAGAAGGAATGCCTTCAAATAATGGAGTGAATAAAAGGAAAAGGAGCGGATGGGACATGAATAGAGAAGCCGTCATAGTTTCTGCAGTTCGAACAGCAATTGGAAAACAGGGAGGTGCACTTGCATCTGTTCCTGCCCACGTATTTGGAGCAGAAGTGATGAAAGAAGCCTTGAAACGAGCGAATGTAGAACCTCGTATGGTAAATGATGTAATCATGGGGAATGTGTTAAGCGGGGGTGGAAACATTGCCAGGTTAACTGCACTGGAAACGGGCCTCTCGATTCATCTTCCGGGACTGACTGTCGACCGTCAATGCGGCTCGGGAATAAATGCTGTCAACTTGGCTGCACAAGCGATCCGTGCTGGCGAAGGTGATGTCTATATCGCCGGTGGGGTCGAGAGCATGAGCAGGGCGCCATACTTGATGGACCGACCGGAAAAACCATACAGTGCAAAGCCGCCGCAGTTCAGAAAGTCCAGGTTGTCCCCTAAAGAGATTGGCGATCCCCCGATGGGAATCACGGCTGAAAACTTAGCGGGAAAATATGAGGTCAGCAGGGAAGAACAAGATGCCTTTGCTCTACAAAGCCAAAAAAATATGGCCAGAGCCGTGGAAGAGGGCCGGTTCAATGAACAAATTGTGCCTATCCACATTCCCGTCAGAAAAGGTGACGATATCGAATTTAATTTGGATGAACATCCACGACCGCAAATAACGAAAGAAGGGCTAGCCAAATTATCGCCTGCGTTTCTGGAAGGCGGGTCCGTGACTGCAGGCAATAGTTCGGGATTGAATGATGCCGCATCAGCATTGGTCATCATGTCGAGGGAAAAAGCGGTGGAATTGGGGATTAAACCTTTAGCGACGATCAGGGCACAGGCAGTTGCAGGGGTAGATCCAAATTATATGGGAATAGGACCTGTTCCCGCTATAAGGAAGGTAATGGAGAAATCAGGACTTTCCTTAAATGAAATGGACATCATTGAGATTAATGAAGCATTCGCCGCTCAAGTGATTGCTTGTAATCGGGAGCTTGATATGAATCTAGCAAAAGTGAATGTGAACGGGGGAGCCATTGCACATGGACACCCACTAGGTGCGACGGGTGCCATCCTCATTACGAAAGCGGTTCATGAATTGAAGCGTTCTGCCGGAAGGTTCGCCCTTATTACAGCTTGCATTGGGGGCGGACAGGGAATTGCTACGATAATTGAACGTGAAGCCTGATTTTACATGTGTGTTTACAAAAAAAACAATGAATTTAGCACAGTATTCAGACCTAAATGCCCTACTTGTCGATGGCTACTATACATGAACAGTACTAAGGAGGAATAAACTCATGACAATCACTTTAACCAAGGAAATGCAGCAAATGAAGGAAATGATCCGTAATTTTGTTGAAAGGGAAGTGGAGCCCTTCGCCATACAAATTGAAGAAGAAGATGCCATCCCGGGGCATTTGGTGGAAAAAGCGAAAGACCTTGGCTTATTCGGGATAAGCATTCCCGAGCAATACGGTGGAATTGGCTTAAATGCGGTGGGAAAGGCTACCGTTTTAGAGCAGTTAGGAAGGACCCATAATGGTTTCGTTTCATTAATAAGCGCTCACACCGGGATTGGTAGTACAGGTCTGGTTAAGCTGGCATCCGAACATTTGAAAAATAAATACTTGCCTGAAATGGCAGCAGGCACGAAAATTGGCGCCTTTGCTTTATCTGAACCCGGAGCGGGATCGGATGCAACCAATTTGGCAACGAGTGCAGAAAAGAAGGGTGATTACTGGGTGATGAACGGTACGAAACATTTCATCACGAATGGGCCGATAGCTGATGTTTATACCGTATTCGCTTTAACGGATAAAGATAAAGGGGCAAAGGGAGGGATTACCGCTTTTTTAGTGGAAAGAGACTTTCCTGGTTTGACTGTCGGCAAAAAGGACAAAAAAATGGGATTAAGAGGATCATATACCTCACAGGTCATTTTTGAAGATTGTATCATACCTGAAGAAAATGTAATCGGCGAAGTTGGAATGGGATATATTTCTGCACTTAAAATTTTAGGTGAAGGGCGAGTAGGATTGGCTGCAAGAGCAGTGGGTTCAAGTGGGAAATTAATTGAATTATCAGCCAAATATGCCAAAGAACGCATCCAATTCGGTAAACCGATCGCTGACAACCAAGCGATTCAATGGATGCTTGCTGATATGGCAACCGAAACGGAAGCCGCAAGAGCATTGACGATGATGGCGGCACAAAAGATTGATGAAGGAAAAAAAGTGATCAAGGAAGCTTCAATGGCAAAACTGTTCGCTTCTGACGTTTTTAATCGGGTGGCGGATAAAGCGGTACAAATTCATGGCGGGATGGGATATATGGCTGAATATCCAGTAGAACGTTTTTATCGGGATGCCCGCATAACGAAGATCTATGAAGGAACGAATGAAATCCAACGTTTAATCATTGCAAGAAATGTCTTGGAAGAGTGCTGAATGTTTACTGTTTTATTCGGGCAGGTAGTCTTTTGCCCAAGTATCCGGAATTTCAAGGGGGAGGAACGAAATGGGAGAAGATATCGTGATCGTGAGTGCTGTACGAACACCAATTGGTAGGTACGGTGGAGCATTTAAAGAGATTAGTTCCGGTCATTTGGCTAGCATTGCCATTAAAGAAGCGATCAAGCGGGCAAATATTGCAGCGGAACAAGTGGATGAAGTCATTTTCGGGGAGGTTAGGCAAACGACCGAATCCTCGAATGTCGCGAGGGTGGCAGCATTGCGATCAGGGATTCCCGATTCTGCACCGGCTTTTACGGTAAACCGGTTATGTGCATCTGGAATGCAAGCCATCACCTCAGCAGCACAGCAGATAAGCTCAGGTCAAGCAAATATAGTCGTTGCCGGGGGTACGGAAAGCATGAGCCGGGCACCGCTTTATTTAAGAAGTGCCCGTTTTGGGGGAGACCGGACCCAACTAGTTGATTCTAATACTGAAGCTGGGCAGCAGCCTCAAGAAATTTATGGAAAAAGTTTGGGGATGGGAATCACCGCTGAAAATGTCGCACAGCGATACAACATTTCCAGGGAAGAACAAGATGCCTTTTCAGTGGAAAGTCAACGAAGAGCGGCGCAAGCGTTAAAAGAAGGAAAGTTCAAGGATGAAATCGTTCCTGTCCAGGTCTCTGACAGGAAGAGTACGGTTACCGTTGAAACGGATGAATATCCACGCCCGGATACCACAATGGAAAAGCTTGCAAGCTTAAAACCGGCATTCAGGGAAAACGGAACCGTCACTGCAGGGAATGCCTGTGGCCGAAATGACGGGGCAGCTGCATTGGTGTTAATGAAGGCCAGTGAAGCGGAACGGTTGCAAGTACAGCCGATCGCAAAGATCGTCGATTGGGCGACTGCCGGAGTTTCTCCTGAAGTGATGGGAATTGGTCCAGTACCAGCCGTTGGAAAACTTATGGAGCGCACCGGGAAAAAAGTTGAAGAAATTGGGCTTTTCGAATTAAATGAAGCGTTCGCTTCACAGGCATTGGCAGTAATCAGGGATTTATCGCTGGATGAAAACAAGGTGAATGTAAACGGAGGCGCCATTGCACTTGGGCACCCAGTCGGATCGACGGGTGCAAGGATCGTGACAACGCTAATACATGAACTGATTCGCAGGAAAGAAAGATATGGAGTTGCTACACTTTGTGTAGGCGGCGGCCAGGGAATGGCAATCATGATTGAAACGATATAGTCCAACGATAAAGGAGCGGAAACCCCATACGTTTCTGCTCCTTTCCGTATATAATTTGAATCGCGCATAAGTGAGGGGGAGGAAGATTGCCTGTTGAAGTGGAGGATATTCGGAATCAATTCGAAAGTAGTGCATTCTTTTCACATATTGGGTTTGAAATCATTCGGTTTGAAGAAGGGAATGTAATAATAAAGCTAAACATTGAAGAACATTTACTTAATGTCAATGGAACACTGCACGGGGGCATTCATGCCACCATGCTGGATACCATTCTAGGAATGGTGACTCGTTCCGTTACCAAATCTAAAGTCGTGACGACAAGTTTAACAGTACATTATTTAGCCAGCATATCAAGCGGGGAACTATTTGCGGAAGCAAAAGTCCTGCAAAAAGGATACAAAATTGCCTTTACTGAAGGAGAAATAAAAGATGCTGAAGGCAACATCATTGCTAAGGGCACAGGAATTTTTAAAATCATTCGCGATAAATGAGGTAAGGATGATCAAATTGGCTGACAAGTGGCTATGCTCCATTTTAATAGTAAAAAATGAGGTGTGAAAAAATTGACTAGAGCTTGGCATCGATTTTATCCGAAAGAAACCCCAGCAGAAATTGACATTCCAGTATTGTCCTTATATGGACTCCTTAACGTTCAGCCCGACTTTACCCAACCTGCAAGGCCGTAATAGATGGGGATCGGGAAATGACATATATGGAATTAAAGGATGCCGCAGATCGTTTTGCTGTGAATTTAGACAACCGTGGATTTCAAAAAGACGATCGTATAGCATTCATGCTGCCAAATTGTCTAGAATATATCATTGCCTATTATGCCACCCATCGTTTGGGAGGTATGGTCGTTCAAGTGAACCCACTGTATAAGTCGAGTGAATTGGACTATATATTACGGGATTCCGGAGCCAATTGGTTCATTGGGCGGGAGATACAACGGGAAATATTAGCGCTAACAAGTTTTTCTGAAAGGTTAACGTTCATATCTGCCGAGCAATTAATGGAAACTGGAACGGATTTATCAAGGAAAGATAAGGAACTTCCTGTTCTGGACATCGATCCAAAGGAAGCTGTGGCTGTTCTTCAATATACAGGGGGAACTACAGGGAAATCAAAAGGGGTCATGCTCACGCATTTTAATTTGATCTCGAATGTATTTCAAGATTTTGCTTTCACGGCTAATGCCCTTCAACTCCAAAGTCCTGGCGAACGGATGCTTGGATTGACCCCATTATTCCATGTCTTTGGTAATGGACGATTGAATAGTGCCATATATGCCGGATCAACTTATATCACATTAGAGAAATTTGAAATAGATAAGGTGGTAGATTTGATTCGAACACATCGGCCAACCATTTTTCCTGGTGTCCCGACCATGTATATTGCTTTATTGAATCACCCGGATTTGACGGCGGACGATTTATGCTGCTTTAAGTACTGCAGCTGTGGTTCTGCGCCGCTCCCGATAGAAATCACTCAACAGTTCGAAAAAAAATTACAGGTTACAATATTAGAAGGATTTGGGATGTCGGAAACTTCCCCCACTACCCACCGTAATCCAGTCATAGGACAGAAAAAACAAGGAAGTATCGGAATTCCATACCCAAATACCGATGCTAAAATCGTCGATTTGAAAACAGGCGTTGATGAATTGCCAGCAGGAGAAAGAGGCGAACTGATCATTAAAGGTCCGCAAGTAATGAAGGGATATTGGGAAAATCCAGAGGAAACGGCAACAGCTTTGCGGGATGGATGGCTTTACACTGGGGATATCGCGACGATGGATGAAGAGGGATATTTTTATATTGTAGGCAGGAAGAAAGATATGATCATTGCAAGCGGTTATAATGTTTATCCAATTGAAGTCGAGGATATTATTTATCAGCATCCAGCCGTGAAAGAGACATGTGTATATGGAGTACCGGATTCATACCGTGGGGAAACGATAAAAGCGGCCATAGTTTTAAAGAAAGGCAAGTCAGTCACGGAGCAGGAAATAAAGGAGTTTTGCATGCAACGATTGGCCAGATATAAAGTGCCGCGAAGTTTTGAGTTCAGGGAGCAACTTCCAAAATCAGCTGTCGGGAAAATATTGCGCAGAATATTAATGGAGGAAGCACAGAGCCCTACTGCCGGGGGGAGATAAGCATATCAGTTATCGTAAGGGAGCTCAGATGAAACCCTAAATAAGGGAAACCTTTATTCGAGGTTCCCCTTATTTAGGGTTTATAGACGATAAATCTACTTTCCTTTTAGGGGAATTTCAAATGAAGTCCCATCCACCAATAATTCATGAGACTCACCATCCGCTATATCATCGGTAGTGAATGAAAAGGAATCGAGCCGATCTAATTTTGCCTCTGGATCAACCAATAAACCAATTGTGCCTTTTCTCAATTCTCCTGGTTGGTAATCGGATCGACTTACTTTTTTTGTCCCCATAAAAGTATCCCCGGAATGGATGAAATTTTTAGAAGGCACATCATATGTAAGATCATCATTGAAAGTAACATTTTCCATGCTGAAGAACTGAAGTTCCTTCGAATCTTTATTTTCAACAGAATAAGTTATCTCTAGATAAGAAACCTCTTCATCGATATCCGTTTTAGACATCGCCGCCTGTTGATCGATTTCCTCCATGGATAAATTCTCTTTAAAATATATCGAATAGGCCTCTTCAAAACTCAATCCCGTATAGGACTTGAGTTCCTCTTTTACTTCATCTGTGAGTGAAGATAATTGAATCCTGCGGATATCCTTGACTGTGATGACCATCGGTGCCAATTCAAAAGCCTCATTAATAGACTTCGTTTCTAGTAATCTGAAGGTTCCCCAATTTTTTTGGCGAACCTTATCCCCGACTTTTTCAAGATGGATCCCGCCATATTCATCAACCTCAGGAATTTTGGATTCCTTGGCTTCCGCATTTTCCCCTTTTTCAGTTTTATCGCTCTTGAAATAATTTAAGGCAATCACACTTAAACAAATAAGCAATAATCCAACCATTGCTGAAATGATCCAACTTTTACGAATACTTCATCACTCCTTGTCTTAAAGCATGAGGGTCAAAGAATAATATACCATTTTTTTTGCAAAAGAAGGAAAGGGGAGTGCCTAGAACATGTTCATCCAAATGATTCGAAGTTCCCTGTCAATGATAATGATTTCTCAGCTACAGTACAAGCCGTTTTATAAAAGATGCATATCATATTTATAACGAAGGGGAAATCTTGAAAAACTGAGAACATGCTTTTATTCTTTTATAGTTTTCTCATCCCTGGAGACCTCTGCAGTAACAAATTTTAAAAAAAGGAGACGTTTAGGATATGTTGTGGCCAATTAACAATGGTAAGGAAAGGTTACATCAGCCAAATAAAAGTGCAATGCTGTCCATGCAAGAGATAAAAGCCATTGAGTCCTGGATATCTCAAATAGGGATATTCCAAATATATATAACCGCTGGACAATTAGTATCCACCGCCAGAAAAACGCTCAAGTTCAAGTATAAAATAATCGGGCATGGTTTTAACCGGGTCGTCTATGATTTAAATAATGGCTATATTTTAAAAATTGCATTGTCACAAGTAGGACTAATAAGCAATGCAAATGAAGCCTATATATACAATAACTGTAATGAGGAAGTTAAAAAGTATTTATGTCCAGTTAAGGAGTATGGGACGGGCTGGATAATCATGAAGAAGGTGGACACGAAAGTGCCGTTTTCAATCAAGGAATATACGAAACTGATCAAGTTTGAATTAAAATTCCTGAGGCACGGTATTATCCCAATAGATTTGCGTTTAGATAATGTCGGATATAACGAGAATGATGAAATGGTCGTCATTGATTACGGTCTATTCACCATGGATCTCAAAAGCACCGTGCTGCGATGGCTTGTTTGATGAGGTGTCTATCCAAAGAAAATATAAAATTGATTTACAATGAGGTGATTAGGCGAAGCGGTGAATCTTGTGCTCTCTTGATTTTATTGAAGGGTCTAAATGAAAGAAGCATGTTACGAAGGGCTTTTTTGTGCAACATGCTTTTTTTTATGGTTTAAAGGATCAGAACTGATGACACTACGCTAGCCACCTTTTTATCATTTTGAAATAAATCTGCAAGTACATAAGCTGTTTTTTTGCCGATTCGGTCTACTTTTGCTTCAACTTGTACGTCTCCTAATCTTACTGGTCGATGAAAAGTAGTATGTAAATCAATGGATGCGAAGGATTGTCCGATGCTTAATTTAGATGATATCGCATAAGCCATCATAATATCTGCTGCAGAAGTGACAAATCCACCCATCGCTACACCAATTCCGTTAATAAACTTTTCATCTACTTTCCATACACCTCTCGCAATTCCATCCTGGGCATAATTTGCTTCAATCTGTAACGTTAGATCACAATTCGGAGGTTGTTTCCCCTCTGTAATAACTTGTAAAAGCTCGTTTCCTTTAGATGGTTCCCCCATTAAAATGCCCCCCCTTGAATAAGTTGAAACTACAGAATATTCTAACACATATCTTGGTGTCAATGAAGTTATTGATTTTACAAATAAAGTAATTAGAGACCCGGACCAAGAAATGTAATTTGGTGGTGGATTTGATTTCCACTCCAGGTACTCGCTTTCCACGGGCGGGCGGGCGGGAGCCTCCTCGGCGCGCCTGCGGGGTCTCCCATGCCCCGCTTTTCTCGCAGGAGTCTCGTACCTTCCGTTACAATCAACTTTGTGTTTTAAAAGAAAAAACTGTAGGATGCTCTATTCGGAACCAAGTTTTAGACTAGTTTATCCTTTAAGTTTTTCAGATGTAATCCTCATTGGATGGAAGAAATTACGACACTCCTGTCGAAAAACTGGCTAGCCTAGATCCCACAAGCGCTTGCGTCAAGGAGTCTTGGCAGGCAGTCGGCGAAAGGGAGCGGATTTCAGAAATCACCGGGAACGTCCATTAAGACAAAAATGAAGGATAGTCTCATCCCGAATTATTTTAAGACTGGATGATCCTTCAAGTTTTTTTACTGTAATAAATAATAGATTGAAGAAAATTGCGACACTCCTGCCGAAAAACTGGCTAGCCTAGACCCCACAGGCGCTTGCGTCGAGGAGGCATGGCAGACAGGGAGCGGATTTCAGAAATCACCGGGAACGTCCATTAAGAAAAACTGTAGGCTATCCTCATCCCGAATTATTTTAAGACTGATAATCCTTCAAGTTTTTTTACTGCAATAAATAATAGATTCAAGAAAATTGCGACACTCCTGCCGAAAAACTGGCTAGTCTAGACCCCACAGACGCTTGCGTCGAGGAGGCTTGGCAGGCAGTCGGCGGAAAGGGAGCGGATTTCAGAAATCAACGGGCATGTTATTTTATAAAAAACGTAGGGAAGTTTGAAGTTAATAATTATCTAAAAAATCAAAAACTTCTTCTTTTTCTAATTAAATTGTGATAGTGTATAAAAAAAGAGAAGTATTACCTTCATCATAATTTTAAAAAGAAGTATTTAATTCATCAGAAAGGAGTGATATGGTGGAACATCTTCCATTTAAATTATTAGTAAAAGAAAAATTTGATCATCTATCGGCAGGTCAAAAAAAAGTTGCCGCTTACCTGATTGAAAATTTGGATGAAGCCGCCTTTAAAACGGCATTTCAAATTGGTAGGGAAGCGGAGGTTAGTGAAACAACGGTCATTCGGTTTTCGTATTCATTGGGATTTGAAGGGTTTAGTAAAATGCAGTCGAGGATTCAAAAACAGCTGCTGCACCAAAATCAAATAGACTTATCCAATACTGATTCCATTCTCCGCATTGATGACAAGCAAGATCCCTTTACAAAAGTGATAGAAAACGAAGTTCATATTTTAAGACATCTATTAGATCATACGAACGTTCAGGACATATGGAAAGCAGTCGATGTTCTGATCCAGGCTGACCAAATATTGATTGCAGGACATCGGATTTCCCATGCCGCCGCCTATTGGTTCTCCTATACGCTAAGTTCATTAAGGGAAAATGTAAGTTTATGTTCACCTACAGGAGACTTCTATGAAAAGTTTTGTAATCTCACAAATAAGTCTGCATTAGTTGTTTTTTCCTTTCCAAGATATGCAAATGAAACATTAAAAGTTGCTGAGTGTGCCAAAGAACAAGGAGTTTGTTTAATTTCAGTTACAGACCGCCTTCTGTCACCAGTTGGACGCATCGCTGATATTTCACTGACAACTGAGGAAAACGCAGAAACCGGAACCAATTCAATCGCTTCCGTTATTAGCTTGTTGGACTTGGTCATTGCTGGCATCCATCAAAAAGACGCAAAACGGATATATACCCATCAGCAAAAATTAGAAAGACTATATTCAAGTTATGAGGTGTTTAATGAATGAGTTTTTAACAAAGTTAAAATTCATGTAAAGGAGGAGGTGCAACATTATGAACCCGATTCAATATATTGATTTGCATCAAGAATCATTGATGAAGTCCTACCATGATTTGCATTCTTTGGCTGAGCCAAGCTGGCAGGAGGAAAGAACGTCTTGCTATATTTTAAAATGTCTTAGGGGAGCGGGAGTCACCGTAAAAACATTTCAGAGCCATCATGGAATTATTGCCGAGATTCCAGGCATTTCAAAAAAGGTTGTGGCATTAAGGGCTGATATGGATGCGCTTGTTCAGGAAGTAGATGGAGTTGTTAAAGCCAATCATTCATGTGGACACGACGCACATAGCACAATGGTTTTATATACAGCGTTGGCCATTGCCTCCAGCGGAATCCGGCCTAAACACACTCTCCGATTTATATTTCAGCCTGCAGAAGAAAAAGGGGAAGGCGCTCTTCAAATGATCAATGATGGCGCGTTGGAGAATGTTACATATATATTCGGGGTACATGTAAGACCCAGTACGGAGGTTCCTTATATGAAGGCTTCCCCCGTCATTGTCCATGGCTCAGCCGAAACAATAAGGGGTACAATCAAAGGCCTTCAGGCCCATGCATCCCGTCCGCAAGATGGAATAAATGTAATCGAAGCAGCAGCTTTGCTTGTCCAAAAATTACAGCAGATTAATCTGGAAACCGAAATTCCTTATTCCATCAAAATGACTCAATTTGAAACAAACAATAAAGCATCAAACGTTATCCCGGAAACAGCTGTCTTTGCTATTGATGCCAGAGCACAGTCAAATGATGTAATGAATGAACTAAATCGCTTAACAAAGGAAGCTTTTGAACAGACAATGGAACAAACTGAAACATCCATCTCCTGGTCTGCGGAAGAATTTGTCCCAGCTGCGACCTTGAATGAAAAGGCGATAAAGCTGGCTGAGGCCGCAATTGCAGATATCCTTGGGATGGAAAATGTCGTTTCAGTCTGTGTTTCTCAAGGAGGAGAGGATTTTCATTTTTATACAGCCGAAAATCCTGATATAACTGCAACCATGATAGGGTTAGGCTGCGATCTAACGCCTGGTCTGCACCATCCGGATATGAAGTTTAATTTACAAGCACTTATTTATGGAACGAAAATTTTAATTAACACAGTCATGATGGTGGCAGAAGAGTAAAATTTTTCACTTAAAAAATTAATGAAGGGGTGTTTTATGGAAAATACGGCACAAACATCACAAACCGGGGACCAAACAGCTGCTGATGAAAAACAACTGGAGCGAAAACTCAAACCAAGGCATCTTTCGATGATCGCAATCGGCGGCACCATTGGAACGGGGCTATTTTTAGCAAGCGGTTCCATTATTCATACTGCGGGTCCTGGAGGAGCTGTGGCTGCTTATATAATTGCCGGGATCATGGTTTACTTTCTGATGACAAGCTTAGCCGAAATGGCTGCCCTTATTCCTATTACAGGCTCTTTTAGTACCTATACATCAAGGTTTGTCGATCCTGCATTGGGATTTGCGGTCGGATGGAACTATTGGTATAACAATGCAATCGTAGTCGCACTGGAATTAGCAGCCTCCTCCCTGATAATGAAATATTGGCTGCCTTCTGTTCCAGGCATCATTTGGAGCGCATTATTTCTTGCACTCATATTTGGCCTGAATATTTTATCGGTAAAAGGATATGGAGAATCAGAATTCTGGTTTGCCATTATAAAGGTTTTGACGATTATCATTTTTATAGCAGTAGGTTTATTAATGATTGTAGGAATCATGGGAGGGGATGCCGTAGGTTTTGAAAATATCACCAAAGGGGAGGCACCGTTTAAAGGAGGCTTTTTATCTATTATAAGTGTCTTTATGGTGGTAGGGTTTGCCTTTCAAGGTACCGAGTTAGTAGGAATTGCGGCCGGTGAGAGTGAAAACCCGAGAAAAAATATACCAAAGGCCATTAAGCAAATCTTCTGGAGACTCCTCTTGTTTTATGTATTGGCGATAATTGTGATTGGATTTTTAATAAGCTATAATGATCCGCGTTTGTTAAGCTCGGATATTGAAGATATTGCGGTAAGTCCCTTCACTCTAGTTTTTCAAAACGCTGGGCTTGCCATCGCTGCCTCCGTTATGAATGTGGTCATTCTTACTTCCGTTCTTTCTGCAGGCAATTCGGCCATGTACGGAGCTTCTCGCGTGCTTTGGGTGCTGGCGAAAGAAGGAAAAGCCCCTTCGTTTCTAAAAAAAGTGAATTCAGGCGGCATTCCAGTGAACGCTGTGTACTTTTCTACCATCGTTGGGATGGCAGCTTTCCTGACCTCTCTTTTCGGTGAAGGCACGATTTATACTTGGTTATTGAATGCTGCAGGATTATCCGGTTTTTTATCCTGGTTAGGAATTTCGATTACACATTATCGTTTCCGGAAGGCATATATTGCACAAGGTAGAGATTTGAAAGATTTGCCTTATGTATCAAAATGGTATCCATTCGGTCCGATATTAGCCACACTTTTATGTGTTACGGCAATCCTGGGACAAAATTACTCTGCATTTTTCGGTCCTGAGATTGATTGGTATGGAATTTTAATTTCCTATATCGGGCTTCCTTTATTTTTCCTGGCTTTTCTAGGTTATAAAATCGTAAAGAGAACAAAAATGACTCCATTGCAAGAGGCCGATTTCAGTAAAGTGGAATAACCTCTTTTGTGAAAAAGCAGGAGAGCATTTCTTATTAAGAAAGACCATTTACATGATAGCTTCAGTGCCTCGTAACGACATGCCGTCAGCTGTGGACTGCCTTGTCATCTTATGTTGTCAATAAGGGCACTTGTGCTATACCAAGGAGGTTGACCATGACGAAATCACAGGAAATTGTAATTCGTTCTATTCATGGAATTGAAGAGCTGGAGGACGTAAGAAAGCTAGAGTCAAGCATTTGGGGAGAAACCGACTCAATCCCCACACACCAAACCTTAACAGCCGTGAAAAACGGCGGTTTGGTTATAGGAGCTTATTGCGAAGGAAAGCTGATTGGATTTCAATACAGCTTTCCGGGATTCAATGGGCAATCAGCCTATCTTTGTTCACATATACTAGGCATAGATGAGCAATTTCGCAACAAAGGTATAGGCGAGAAGTTAAAGTTAGCACAACGTGAGGAAGCGCTAAAGCTCGGCTATCCCCTTATTACCTGGACTTACGATCCTTTGGAAAGTGTTAATGGGTATTTAAATATAGCCAAGCTCGGTGGGGTATGCTCCACATATATCGCAAACTGCTATGGTGAAATGGAAGATCTTTTAAACAGCGGAATTCCTTCTGACCGCTTTCTTGTCGAATGGCATATTGATAAAAAAGAGACAACGGATTCTAGCGGAGGGGGAATGCCGCTGGACTTTGTGATGGAAAACTCGCTTATTCAATGGGATACCATTGAAAAGGGATTGCCAGTTCCATCGTTCACTCGCCCGCTGCCTGAACAAGAATGTGAACTAGCTTTTGTGGCCCTTCCAAAGGACTTCCAATCAATAAGAGTCACAAATATACAAGCGGCCAATCAATGGCGGATGAAAACCAGGGACATTTTTATCGGATTATTTGAGCAAGGATGGCAGGTAACAGATTTTATGAAGAATTCCATGACGGAAATTCCCGTTCAGTTTTATGTGCTTTCAAGGAAATGAACTAGAAGAATATATATAATGTTTAGTAATTTCAGGCTGTGTAAGCCTATTAATAAAAAATTTGTAAGACTGTGTTCTTTAACAGTTTTATCACAGAAGGAGAATTTCTAAGTGAAAATTAAACAAGTTATTCTAAGGCATCTTAAGCTAGACTTGCTTGAACCTTTTACAACTAGCTTTGGGACGGAATACGATAGGGATTTTATCCTTGTGGAAGCCATAAGCGATGATGGCATTTCCGGTTGGGCTGAATCGGTTGCGATGCTCGACCCTCTGTATAATGAAGAGACCTTAAAAACAAACTGGCATATACTAGAAGACTATCTAATTCCAATAATCCTCAAAAATGAAATCAAGCATCCTGATGAAATTTCTGAAAAATATTTCACCCATATTCGCGGAAATTATATGGCAAAAGCCGCTTTAGAGGGTGCTGTTTGGGATTTGTATGCTAAAAAGCAAGGTGCTTCTCTTTCAAATGTGTTAGGTGGAACAAAAAAGAAAATTGAAGTGGGGGTAAGCATCGGAATAAAGGATTCGATCGATTCGACCCTGGATATAATTGAAGCTCGTCTCGGTGAAGGCTATAAACGTTTTAAACTAAAAATCAAACCGGGCTGGGATGTTGAATTAATAGACAAGGTACGAAAAGTATATCCTGAAATCCCGCTCATGGCCGATGCAAATTCAGCTTATACCTTAAAAGATATAGACCGGTTATCCGCCTTGGATGATTTTAATTTAATGATGATTGAGCAGCCGCTTGCCTATAATGATATCATTGACCATGCAGATTTACAGTCAAGGTTAAAAACACCTATTTGCCTGGATGAAAGCATACACTCATTAGAGGATGCCAGGAAAGCTATTAAATTGGGCAGCTGTAAAATTATTAATATTAAGATTGGCCGTGTCGGAGGTTTGACTGAATCTAAGAAAATCCATGATTTATGCCTAGAACATGGCATTCCGCTATGGTGTGGAGGTATGCTGGAATCAGGCATTGGAAGAGCTCATAATATTGCAATCACTTCACTGCCGAACTTCACTCTTCCCGGTGATACCGCAGCTTCCTCCCTCTATTGGGCAGAAGATATCACTGACCCTGAAGTTACAGTGGAAAACGGAATGATCAGTGTTCCAGAATTGCCTGGAATCGGCTATGAACCAAGCATGGAAAAAATCAAAAAGTATACTATACACAGTCAAACCTATCATTTAAGTGAGAATGTTGCTAGAAACGCCTAGGCTGCTACAACATTGCATAAGGCATGATTCCCGAAAAAGGGAGCATGCCTTTTTTTGAATACAAACATTAATGATTGGAAGTACTTGCAATGCTAGGGCAAAGGTAAAGACTGCTATTCGATAAATCCCTATCCTTGAGGAATAAAGCTGAACTTACATAGATAATGGATAATGATATCGCTATGAAATCCTATGAATTATAGAGAATCGTGATTAGTTTAATGATGAGGTTAGTGGAATAACAATCTTTTGTAAATCCTATTTTGTTATAATAGGAATAAAAGCTTAATTATTATTGGGTATTATTAGGAGATAATATGATGGAGAATATTAAGACTTGGACGAGAAATTCAAAACGACAGATTTTTTATCCTTTACTTTGCTTGTAAAGATGAACGGGTGCCTTGGTATACAAAAGTATTTACGGCTTGTGTTGTAGCTTATGCATTCAGTCCGATTGACCTAATACACGATTTTATACCCGTTCTTGGTTACTATTTCTTGTTCCATTAGGGATAATTATTGCATTAAAGATATTACCAAAGACTGTATTAACCGACTGTGAATGTAAGGCAGAAGAAATGATGAAAAACGATAAGCAGAAGTATTGGATAGTCGGTTCGATAATAGTATTGATCTGGGCTTAATAACCAACTCATTCTGATTGTGATGTGAAAATTCTTCCGCAATACAAAACCTGTAATAGTTTTACTTGACGTAAAGTTTTTTAAAATAATTTAATATTAAAACAACATTTTTATGTGAATCAATGCACATACAAAAAGAGGGGATGAAATAGTGTATACCGACAATGATGCTAACGCTTACAATAAAGTCAAGGAGGAGGTGAGTATTAAGTGATTGATGAAAGAAGCATGAAATTATTACAAGAAATTTTAAATAATCAAAACACAACATTATCGGTTTTAGAGAGCAAACTTGGAATTAATCGGCGTCAGATTAATTATAGCTTTGAAAAGATCAATAATTGGTTAAGCAGTTTAGACCAAAAAAAAATTGAAAGAACGAAAACTGGAAATTTCATTGTGTCTTCGTCATTAAAGCATATACTCCCAATTGATAATGATGATAATAATGTGGAGATATATATTTTTTCTGAGAATGAGCGTATTGCCGTTATTCTTCTCATGCTACTTAGTAGAGACGAGGAATTGTCATTAATTCATTTGGTCTCAGCGCTTGGAGTTGGTAAGAATACTGTATTAAGGACAATAAAGGCAGCTCAATACGAGTTGGAAAAATATCAGCTTAAAATTATTTACTCACGCCAAAGCGGTTACAGAATTCAAGGTAAAGAGTTTGATAAACGACGATTACTAATTACGGTCATCCAGTCGATAGTCTCATTCTATAAAGGGGAAAAGGTTCTACTACAGTATTCCTCTTTTAAGGATAGAGAGGTGGAAACTCTTCGTAAAAAACTTGAGCAGATTGAAGTTCACTTAAGTATAAAATTTACGGACGAGAGGTTAGTGACACTACCTTATATTATTGCTGTTTGGATAAATAGAGTGAAACAAGGGAAAATCCTTGAGCCTAATTTTAATATTGATTTCTCTGATCTTAAAGAAACTAAAGAATATCATGCCGTAACAAAAGTTTTCTCTGAACTTGAGGTTATACCACCTAAGGAATTACTTTTTCTTACTTTGCAGCTTTTAACTATGAATATATCTTCATCTCAAGTTCTGAATGATAATAAGTTGTCAGACTTAAAGAGCTCACTATTTGAGATGGTTAAAATTATTGAAAATATTAGTGCTATTGATATTCCAAACAAACAGGAATTGATAGATAAGTTATTCCTTCATGTAAAGCCGGCCTATTATAGAATCAAATATAATTTAGGTTTGATGACGTCAATGTTTATTAAGTTCGATGAGAAATTAGAGGATCTACATGAGATTGTCAAGGTATCTGCTAGTCCTATCGAATCCTTAATGGGCTGTCCCATCCCTGAGAGTGAAAGTACCTTTTTAACCATGATTGTTGGTGGATGGTTGACTCAACATGGTGTTCAACTAAACCACAAGAAAATTGCAGCTGTTGTCTGTCCTAATGGTGTATCAGTATCAAAATTACTGCAAGTGAATTTAAAATCCCTATTTCCTGAGTTTATGTTCCTTGAGGCTATGTCCCACAGAGAGTTTTCTAATTATAAGGGAAAAATTGATGTCTTATTTACTACACAAAGATTACCTACTGATATTAAACAGTATATTGTTCCATCTTTAATAAATGAGAGAGAGCAAAACGAGATTAGGAAAACTATACTTCATGAAAAATATGGGCTTGTACCTAACAATGTTGATTTAAACGAACTTATACAAGTCATTAGTAAATATGCTGAGGTCAAAGATTCCAGTGGGTTATTGAAAGGTTTAAGTAGTTTTTTTAATAAAAATAGTTTTGTAAGTGCTACGAATGTTGAAACAAATTCAAAATTAACGCTTAAGGACCTAGTATATTATGAAACAATCAACATCCGAGATAAGGTGAAAGATTGGAAAGAAGCTTTATGGTTTGCTTCAGAACCTTTGTTAAAAAACAATTGTATTGGTCATAACTATGTGGAGGCAATGATCGAACAATATCAAAACGATAGTACATACATTATGTTAGCAAAAAATATTGCCATTCCCCATTCCAGACCAGAAAACGATGTTTATCAAGTAGGCATGAGCTTTTTAAAGTTGAATGAACCAGTGGAATTTGAAGGTGGGAATTTTGTAAAGCTTATTTGCGTTATTGCTGCAGTGGATAAGGAACAACATATTCGCCCTATATTACAGCTTAGAAGAATGGCAGAGAGCCAAAAAGATATACAAAAAATAAAAGATGCAGAAACAAAGAAAGAAATATTCTCGGTTATTGAGAAGTTTTCTAAATGAAAAAAGCGAAAGGAGCGAGAAAATGTCCAAAATTATTATCTCAGAAGAATCTATTTTCACTGATTTAGAAGTATCCAATAAAGAGGAGGCATTAAGGATACTGGCAGACTCACTTTTAGATCAAGGTTTTATCCATGATAGTTTCTATGAAAGCTTGATAAAAAGAGAAAAAAATTTTCCAACGGGCTTGGAAACCTATGACATGGGAATTGCCATTCCCCACACTGAACCCCAACATGTTAAGCAAGATTCTATTGCTGTAGCTGTTTTGGATAAACCAATAATATTTCAAGATATGGTGGATAAAAACAATAGTATTAATGTGAAAGTCATTTTTCTACTAGGTTTGTCGAAAAGTACAAAGCATTTAAATATTCTAAAACAAATTTTTGAGTTAATTAAAGAAGAAGGGTCTCTAGCTGAAATTTCGAGTATGTCTAAGACCCATCTTTATAGTTATCTAGAAGAGAAATTGACTGCAGAGTAAAATTATAAATCAGGAGGAATTCAAAATGAAAAAAAATGTTGTATTTGCGTGTTCGAGTGGGATTGCAACTTCAACGGTAGTAGCAGAGAAAGTAGTAGAACATTGTAAAGACCATGGGATTGAAGTCGTGTATCAACAGGCAATCATAGGGGAATTACCTTCACTAGATAACTCAGCTGATTTAATTGTAGTAACTTCACAAGTAGAAACAAAATTAAATACACCTCTTGTCAACGCATTACCTATTATTACAGGCGTTGGGGAAGAAGAATTGCTCGATAAAATTATTACATTGTTAAAAGGGTGAACTAAATCGGACAACAGATTTGCTGATCAATAAATAATAATTGGGGGATTTCAAAATGAAAAAAAATATTGTATTTGCGTGTTCGAGTGGGATTGCAACTTCAACGGTAGTAGCAGAGAAAGTAGTAGAGCATTGTAAAGGCCATGGGATTGATGTTGTGTATCAACAGGCAATCATAGGGGAATTACCTTCACTAGATAACTCAACTGATTTAATTGTAGTAACTTCACAAGTAGAAACAAAATTAAATACACCTCTTGTCAACGCATTACCTATTATTACAGGGGTTGGAGAAGAAGAGCTGCTTGATAAAATTATTAAACTGTTGAAGGGGTGAACTAAATGGGACAACAGATATTAGAAGCATTCCAGTACATTCTTAGTTTTGGACCTACGGTTATGTTGCCAATTGTTGTATTTATACTAGCGATCTGTTTTCGAGTTAAACCAGCGAAGGCTTTAAGATCCTCTGTAATTATAGGTATGGGTTTTGTTGGAATTTTCCTAATATTCAATCTACTGATTGAGAGCGTTGGACCTGCAGCTCAAGCTATGGTGGATAGAACAGGAATTGATTTACCAGTGGTCGACACTGGATGGCCGCCACTTGCTGCAATTGCTTTTGCATCACCAATCGCACCGTTTGTAATTCCTATGGTTGTTTTACTAAACATTGCCATGATAATGCTTCGTTGGACAAAAACTGTCGATATTGATTTATGGAACTACTGGCATTTTGCCTTTGCAGGGGCGCTAGTTTATAGTGCAACAGGTAACTTTTTCTTAGGATTGCTTGCTGCCGCCATAGCTACAGTCACAATTCTTAAAATGGCTGATTGGTCTGCTCCATATATACAGAAACGATTTAATTTGCCTGGTATTTCCCTTCCCACATTATCGGCAGTCATATTTTTTCCAGTTGGAGTATTAGGAAATAAAATTATTGGTTCCATACCTGGGGTAAGGAACTTAAAAGCTGATCCAGATTCAATTCAAAAACGCTTCGGAGTATTTGGTGAACCGATGATGATCGGTCTGATTTTGGGAATTATTATTGGAATTCTCGCAGGATACGATGCGGATGGAGTATTGAAATTAGGAATGAACTTGGGAGCAGTTATGCTTATTATGCCTCGTATGGTTCGTATCCTTATGGAGGGTTTAATCCCACTGTCTGATGCAATTCGTGCCTTGCTCAAAAAGAGATTCCCTGATCGGGATGATATTACCATCGGACTTGATATTGCAGTTTCGATTGGTAATCCGGCAGTTATTTCAACAGCCTTATTGATGACACCAATTACAATATTGCTAGCTGTTATTCTTCCAGGAAATAAGATTATTCCACTAGGTGATTTATCAACTTTAACTGTGCCAATGGCAATGATTGTTCTTGCTTGCGGAGGTAATATTATACGATCAATTATTATTGGTATACCAGTTATTATCGCAAACTTATACATCGCTTCTTATCTGGCTCCACTTGTTACACAAGTAGCAAAAAGTATTAATTTCCAATTCCCAGAAGGGGCATCAGAATTGGTGAACAGCTTCTTAGACGGCGGTAATCCATTCCGCTATTGGATGGTCATGTTATCCCAAGGGAATATCTATGCTATTGGAGCCATTCCAGTTGTAGGTCTTGTTATTTGGTCGGCATATAAAATAACCAAAAAAGATTTTGATGAGAATGGTAAATTGAAGGATGTTTCTTAGACTATCTGAAGTTAGTTTATTAAAGACAAGGAGGTACTTGCTAACTAAAGGGACAATGCTTTTAGTAAGGTACCTCGCCTCTTATTCTTAAAAAGGAGATCTAATAATGAGAGCTATTGCATTTCACGATGTTAATGATTTTCGAATAGAAGAAGTTGAAGTTCCAAAAATTGGTTTCGGAGAAGTGCTCTTGAAGTTAAAAGCCTGTGGATTATGCGGGACGGATATTCACAAAGCAATTCATAAAACCGTTAATCCAGGGACTGTTCTTGGGCATGAATATACAGGTGAGATTGTTAAGGTAGGGGAAGGTGTTACGAAATTTAAAATTGGAGACAGAGTTGTTGGTGCTATCCATGTTCCCTGTTTCACTTGTCATTATTGTCAACGACAGCATTATACACTTTGTCCTGAATTTAGAGAAACGAATATTGATCCTGGCGGCTTTGCAGAATATATCCGATTATCTGAAAAACATGTACGCCATTTACTTTTTGGAATTCCTGACAGTATGAGCTACCAGCACGCAACTTTAGCAGAACCAGTAGCTTGTTGTATTCATGGACAAAAAGCTGCAGAAATACGTCCTGGAGATAATGTTTTAATTATGGGGGCAGGACCGATCGGGGTGATTCATGGCCAACTCCTAAAACATAAGGATGTAAGTAATGTAATTATTTCTGACGTTTCTTCGTATAAGCTGTCAAAAGCTAAAGAGTTTGGTATCGATTACACAGTAAATATTAAAAATGATAGTCTCAAGGATGTTGTTGATAAGGTTACTGATAATCAAGGTGTAGATATTGTTATCATTGCTGCAGGTGTTTCCTCTCTGTTACCAGAAGCAGTACAACTGCTAAGACGCGGCGGACGAGTGATCTGTTTTTCTCCCTTTGAAAAATATCCTGAAGTGACTATTGATGCAGGAAGATTCTTTAAGGACGAAATATCAATAGTCGGTACCTACAGTGTATCCCCATATGAATTTGAGGAAGCTATTTTAAACATATCAAATGGAACAATAGATGCAGAAAAAATGATTACACATGAAATGGCCATTGATCAAGTAGGCGAAGCGATTACATTTGCCGCAAGTCCTGATGAAGAAGTTATGAAAGTAGTTATTGTAGATTAAATTATAAGGAGAGATTTAGTATGCCATTAGTAAATATGAAATCGTTCTTACAATTATTAGAAGAGAAAAATCTTATTGCTCCAGCCTTTAATACTACCAATTTAGAAATGACACTGTCTATTATCAGGGGAGCAGAAGAGGCAGGGCTTCCAGTTATTGTCCAAATTGCTCCTACAAACGTTAAGCTGTCTGGATATGATTACATTGCCAATATTGTAAAATCTACTGCGGAGAAAGTAGAAGTGCCTGTAACTTTACACTTAGATCATGGCATGACCTTTGAGGATGTAAAAAATGCCGTAGAAGCTGGTTTTAACTCTGTCATGATTGATGCTTCAAAATTACCGTATGAAGAAAATATTCAATTTACTAGAGAAGTTGTAGAGTATTGTCATGCTCGAGGAGTTTCGGTAGAAGCTGAATTAGGAGAATTAAGTGGCAAAGAAGATGATCACGAGAGTGATGATTCGGCACAAACAGATCCTAACCTTGCAAGAGAATTTGTAGAGCGTACAGGAATCGATCTTTTAGCTGTATCCGTAGGAAATATTCATGGTTTAGATGAACAACCAAAAATTAACCTGGAATTACTTCGTGAAATAGCAGATACTGTTGAGATTCCATTAGTCATTCATGGAGGCTCTGGAATTCCTGATGATATATTAAAGCAATTAAAAAATTACAATGTACGCAAAATAAATCTTGCGAGTGATCTTCGTAAACGATTTATTGCGTCTGTCGGTAAACGGTATGAACAAAACCCAAATGAATATAACCTTATTAGCGTATTGCTAGAAGCACAATCTGAGGTTAAAGAAGTAGTTATTAATAAATTTAGCACTTTAAATAGATAATGTTTCTAAAGGATGGGGTTGAAGATGTATGTAATTGGAATTGATATTGGAACAACTAACGTAAAACTTTGTCTATTTCAATTACCAAATTTCGAATTAGTGGAAGTGTATCGTTTTTCTACTCCTACTAAATGGAATGAAAAAGAATCAGAGTTTGAAATGGATAAAATTTGGGAGGGTGTGAAGGAAGGGCTTTACGTTCTCTCAAAAAAAATTAAAAACCCAAAAGAGATAAAAACTATTTCGATAGCCAGTGCAGCTCAAACTATCGTTTTATTAGACGAACATAATCAAATCTTAGAACCCACCATCACATGGTATGATCCTCGCTCTAAATCTGAAGCTGAACTAGTCAACAATATTGTTGGAAGGGAAGAAATATATAAGATTACTGGGATAGTCTCTCACAGTAATCATAGTCTTACCAAGCTACTTTGGATTAGAGATCATTTTCCTGATCAATATCTAAAATTAAAAAAATGGACATGCTTGTCAGGTTTTATTGCTTTTAAGCTATCTGGAATATACGCGACAGATGTGAGCCTTGCATCCAGAACGTTACTGCTAGATATGTCTACCCGAAAATGGTCAAAACATTTAATTGAAGACTTTGAACTGGAAGTTCAAACGTTTCCTACTATTGTTGAGTCTGGTACAGCTATTTCTTTTCTTAAAGATTCTCTGGCTATTGAGGTTGGATTAAGTCCTAATACAACTATTTCAATAGCGGGTCACGATCATATGGCAGGATCAATAATTACTAATTTGGATGTGGATAAGGAACTGCTAAACTCAACTGGAACAACAGAAGGGTTACTTTTATTGAAAAAAGATTCATTTTTAAATAGTGACTTTCAGCAAAATGCTATTTCAAATGGTTTATATGTAAAAGACAATTTGTTCAGTCTCTATGGATCAATGCCAACAGCTGGTTATAGTATAAATTGGTTTACAAGAAATTTTTTATCCTCTCTTGATGAATTAACTCAAATGAGTGATGGATTATATAAAGAATACCAGAAAAACTCGAAGGAGTTTATAGAAAATTTGCTGGTTTTTATTCCACATTTAAGAGGAAGTGGTCCCCCACATCGTGATTCTCATTCTAAAGGAATCTTATATGGAATACAGGACCAAACAGAAAAGAGAGATATTTTATACTCGATTTTTGCGGGCTTATGCTTCGAATTGAGAAATTTAAAAGACGCATATATAGATCTAACAGATCAAGATATCAAGAGTATTAAAGTTATTGGCCCGGCCACATTAAACCCATTATGGCTACAGTTAAAAGCAGATATTCTTAACTGCGAAGTACTTTCTTATAAAACAGAGGAAGCTGTTTCAAAAGGCGGCGCCATGTTAGCAGCATTAAAGCAAAACTTTATTGACCAGATACACGTTAATTCATTTGATAGGTATCTTCCATCACAAGAAAATTTTAAACTGTATGATGAGTACTTTAACAGGATGTATACTCCACTCTCAAAAATAAAAAGAGAATTTGATTTATATAAGTCGACGGAGATTTGATGCTTAACACATGAAAGCTTTAAGAAAAGCAGCTGATGCTGTAATTAAATTTTATGGGATGCAGTAAGTACGGAGGTGGTATTGGAAATGGAATCATTATGTTTCTATGGAATTCAGGATTTGAGATATGAAGAGTCTCCTCTACCAACAATTGAACAGAACGATGAAGTTATTATTAGAGTAAGAAATGCAGGTATCTGTGGTTCAGATATTTCACGTTATAAAAAATTGGGCCCTGTGACTCCCGGTAACATTTGGGGACACGAATATGCTGGTGAGGTAGTTGAATTTAGCGATAATGTAACGGATTTGCATGTGGGCGCTCGAGTGGCTGTATGTCCTGCGCTTTATTGTGGAAAGTGTGAGTATTGTCGTTCAGGCTACTTTGCAGCATGTCCTGAATTACTTGTAACAGGCGCAAAAGTCCCCGGCGGATTTGCTACATACGTGAAGGTTCCAAGAGAAAATGTTATTTGTATCCCAGATAGTGTTTCTTTTGAAGAAGCTGCCTTTGTCGAGCCATCTGCAGTTGCGCTTCATGGACTTTTTAAAACAAACATGCAGCCAGGATACTCTGTTGCTGTTATGGGATGTGGAACAATTGGTTTACTTGTAATCCAATGGGCAAAAATTTTTGGTGCAGAAAGAGTATATGCTATTGATATTGAAAAAGAGAAATTAACCTTAGCTAAACAAGTTGGAGCCGATGTATTAATAAATCCGAAAGATAGAAATACATTTGAACAAATCATGACATTTACTAACGGGCATGGAGTTGATTTGGCAGTTGAATCTGCCGGATCTCCCATTACTTCTGCTCAAATATTCGCCTTACCAAAAAAAGGGGGAGAAGTAGTTTTTATGGGAATTCCGTATGCTGATGTGCCGATTGACCGTTTCTATTTTGAAAGAATAGTTCGTCGAGAGTTACATGTTTATGGGTCATGGAACGCCATATCCTCGCCGTTCCCCGGTAGGGAGTTTCATGCAACCATTCACTGTATGAATACAGGACAATTACAAGTAAAACCTCTTATATCTCATCGTGTTCCCCTTGAGATGGGACCAGAAATGTTTGAACGGATCATAAGTAATAATGAGGTATTTACAAAGGTTATGTTCGAACTGTAAATTATTGAAATTGTTTACAAGAGTGTCTTAGAAGGCGTAACATTAAAATTTTGTGTTTTTGAAAATTCTCACGCACAAAACGTGCTTTGTTCACCTAGCACGCACAATTGCCCATAAAGTAAGCGTTGACGACCGGGACGAGAAATATATTGCGACTTTATAACGGTTTATTTATATCTCCAAAAAGAACTTAAACAACAATGGATGGAAAATGCTATTTTAAACAAGCTCCATCCTCTCTGAGATCCCCTTCTAATAGACAGATAAAAAAGAACTTTATCTTCTAATCGAGAAGGGGATTTTCTATAGGTATATATCAAAAAACATATGAAATTTACTTTTAAAAAAATGGAAGAATTAATCTTGTAAAATTAATCTCTTATAGATAAAGACTCAAGGAACCCAGATAGTCTTCAAACAGGATTATTAGCCCTGAACAATCTTATGGCAAGGCGTAAATATTTGCAAGAGAGGAGTGAAGGTACAATGAAAGCATTAGTGAAAGCAGAACCAGGTTATGACAATATGTCGCTAGTAGAAATTCCAGAACCAGAAGGAATAGGGGATTTAGTTAAAATTAAAGTTGCTTACACTGGAATTTGCGGTACGGACATTCATACATTTACCGGAGATTATAGAAATTCAAAAACTCCCGTTGTTTTGGGGCATGAATTTTCCGGAGTTGTTGTAGAAGTTGGAGACGCAGTAAAAAATATTAAGGTAGGGGACAGGGTTACAAGCGAAACCACATTCACAACATGCGGCTTGTGCGAATACTGCTTAGAAAAAGATTATAATTTATGCTTTTCCCGTAAAGGAATCGGAACTCAAGTAAATGGCAGTATGTCTGAATATGTAGTTTCTCGCGAAGAAAGTGTTCACGTTTTGTCTGAGAATATAAGCCTTGAAGCAGCAGCCCTAACTGAGCCGTTAGCTTGTTGTGTACATGCGGCTTTAGAAAAAACAACTATTAATAAAGGCGACAAAGTTCTTATTTTTGGACCAGGACCAATTGGTCTACTCCAATGCCAAGTTGTGAAAGCACAAGGTGCGTTTGTCATTTTAGCAGGCATCACAAAGGATAAGCAGCGCTTAGAATTAGCTAAATCATTTGGTGTAGACGTAATTGTCGATGTTCAAGAAGAGAGTTTAGAAGAAGTTATCATGAAACATACCGATGGTTATGGAGTTGATATAGTGTTTGAATGCTCTGGTGCAGTGCCAGCGCTTAATCAAGGCTTGCCATTGGTAAGGAAAAAAGGAACATTTGTACAAGTGGGTATTTTTGCGAATAAAATGAACCAGCTGGATCAAGAATCGATTGTTCAGAGAGAATTAAAGTATCTTGGTACACGTTCCCAAAAACCCAGCTCATGGCACATAGCTTTACAACTTCTAGAAGAACAAAAGATTGATACAGACATAATGATTACAAAAATTGTTCCTTTAGAAGAATGGCGCGAAGGATTTGAGGCAGTAATGGCTGGAAGCCAAATTAAGGTTATTATTGCGTCATAATCTCATAATTTCTATGCTATGAACTGAATCATTTCGTACCCTTTTTGAATCCTAGTCTCTTTTCAGTTACTTAACAAAACATCCTTTCAAAGCATCTCGATTCATAGTTCAACTTATATAACATTCTAGGATATTAATTCGTGTACCACACATATAACCCTAACAAATAATAAAAATTGTTTAGCTTGATTTTAATTAATATTAGATAAAAGGAGATTTAAAAATGACAGAAAAAACATTTACCATAATTGAAAAAACGGGTATCCATGCCCGCCCAGCAACAACATTAGTTCAAAACGCAAGCAAATTTAACTCGGAAGTAAACCTTGAATACAATGGCAAAAAGGTCAATTTAAAGTCTATTATGGGGGTTATGTCACTTGGTATTGCCCATGGAGATCAAATTAAAATCATAGCTGAAGGAACTGATGAAAAGGAAGCGATCCTGTCTCTTGAAGACACCATAATAAAAGAAAAACTGGGTGAATAAAAACACAATTGCCCATAAACTTTTAGACAGTTTTATTCTAAAAAAGTTGAACTAATTGATCTGGACCATCATTTTCGAGTATACACAAAGGAAAAACTTGCTAGAGAATGAATCCGAATGAAACAAGAACTGTTTTACAGTGAAAAATAACAGGATTTAACCAGAGCTGTCCTTAGACGGCTTTTTCTTTTTGAAATAATAGGTCTTGATTAGTTTATGTTAGATGTTTTAGTCACTCGAGATAAAGAGGTATCCAAAGAAAAATTATTTTGATATATCCAATCCCTTAATTATTTGAGAATGTTTGGTGTGTGAAATTGAAATTAAAACACTTACATTTCCTATTATCTGTGTATAAATACCTGAAAATATGAAATTATCTTTAAATTCAGATGATTCAGTGTTATTATTTTATAAGAATATTCAAACTATTAAATTGGAAGGTGAGGGAACTCATATGTCACAGATGTTGGCTTTGGTTATTGTTATTCTGATTTTATTTGTAGGGGACATAGTGGCGGTTCGAACAAAAGCCTGGGTACCTTCCGTTTTCATTTCCGCGATTCTATTTCTTTGTGGTTATTGGACATTCTTCCCGCAAGACATCGTTTCAATAGCAGGTGTTCCACCGGTAGTGGCAACCATGATGATGTACTTATTGATCACGAATATGGGAACATTGCTTTCAATAAGGGAATTGGTGAATCAATGGAAGACGATTGTCATCTCCTTATCTGGTATTCTTGGCATTGTTGCACTATTATTCGGAATTGGCATCTTTATTTTTGATCTGCAAACTGTCCTTGTAGCGGTTCCACCATTAGTGGGAGGTATGGTTTCTTCAATAATCATGTCAGAAGGAGCGGCAGATGCAGGACTTACGAGCTTGTCCGTTTTTGCCATTGTTATTTATGTCATGCAAGGCTTCGCTGGATATCCTTTAACTTCAATTGTCTTGAAGAAAGAAGGGAAGAAGCTTTTGGGGCAATACCGCAATGGAAAGTTAACGGTAAAAAAGGATGAAACTGCAGCCGCTGCAGAAGGCCTGACGGAACTTAGGCTGTTTAAGAAACTTCCTGAAAAATATAATACGGAGTATTTCAAATTTTTAAGACTTGCAGTTGTTGCTTTACTTGCTTACCTAGTTTCGAGTGGATTAGAGCCGATTATATCTATAAACGCATTTGTTCTTTGCTTACTATTCGGGGTTATCGGAAAAAGTATCGGTTTCTTGGAAAGACAGACACTGCAAAAAGCAAATGGATTTGGATTTGCGATCATGGCCCTTATGCTTTTCGTCTTTGATGGATTGAAAAATGCAACACCAAGTATGATGATGGAGATTCTTTACCCACTTGTTGTTTGCATTATCTTAGCTGTGATAGGTATGTATATATTCTCATTCATAGCAGGGAAATTGTTAAAAGTCAGCAAAGAAATGGCCTTTGCTGTATCTTTAACAGCATTATACGGATTTCCAGCTGATTACATTATCACCAATGAAGTCGTCAATTCATTAACAAAAGATGAAAATGAAAAAGAAGCATTGCTAAGCCATATGCTGCCGCCGATGCTTGTTGGCGGATTTATATCGGTAACAATCGTGTCGGTTATTTTGGCAGGAATATTCGTACAATTCTTGTAAAATAGGAGGGATTCTAAGTGAGGCTTAGCGAACGTATAGAAAAGCAAATAAATGATTTGAGCGAATTTACATCAACACCCGGAGAAGGGACTACCCGGCTTACGTATAGCAAGGAAGACTTGCTTACACGTAATTATATAAAAAATAAAATGTTGGAATACGGCCTGACAGTAAAGGAAGATGGATTTGGAAATATTTTTGGAAAGCTTGAGGGTACTTTAAAAGATGCACCAAGCGTTCTGTTAGGTTCACATTTTGATTCCGTACCAAATGGCGGTGCGTATGACGGACCAGCCGGTGTAATTGTCGCACTTGAAGTGGCTGCCCTATTTGCAGAAAATCAATTAACACCTAAATATCCATTGGAAATCGTTGCCCTGATTGAAGAAGAAGGAGCTCGTTTTGGCGGAGGGCTAATGGGGTCGAGAGGAATAGTGGGAACGCTAAGTGAGGAAAGTTTTAAAAATTTAAAGGATAAAGATGGTATCACCACAATTAAAGCGATGTCAAAAATTGGACTGGATTTCTCTCTTCCGAAAAGAAGAAATCCCAATAGCATTAAAGCATTTCTCGAATTGCATATAGAACAAGGTCCAATCCTTGAAGAGAAGAATATCTCCATTGGTGTTGTAGAAGCTATTGTTGGTTTAACTCAATTTGAAGTAACCATTGAAGGAAAGGCAGGACATGCAGGCACAACCCCAATGGATCGCCGTACGGACGCATTGGTTGCTGCCGCTCAAATTATTTCTCAAATACCAAACTTTGCAATTGAGGAAGGAGAAGGAACGGTTATAACGACAGGACGACTAGATGTTTTACCAAATGGAGCAAACGTCATACCGAATAAAGTGGTATTTTCGGTAGATATTCGATCAAGCAAGGAAGAACATATTAACAATGTCATCAAACGGATGAAAGAATTGATCGAATCCTATCATGAACAGGGGATCCATACAACTGCGGAACAGCTTTTATATATGCCGCCAAAAGTATTGAGTAATGAGATTAAAGCTTTATTAAAAGATAAAAGTTCTGATTTGGAAATTCCATACTGTTCCATTGATAGTGGAGCAGGTCATGATGCGATGGTTTTTTCCGATGTGACTGATGTTGGCATGCTCTTTGTTCCAAGTAAAGCAGGGTTAAGTCATTGTCCGGAGGAATGGTCGGATGCACGTCATTTGGCAAATGGAGTACAAATCTTTTACGAAGCGGCTAAATGTTTAACGGAGGTAGAAAAAAATGATTAATCAAACGATAAAAGAAGCGATTCAAAATTATAGTGATGAATTAACAGAAATACGCAGAAAACTTCATAGCGAACCTGAATTATCATGGGAAGAAGAAAATACAACTGCTTTTATTTGTGAATACCTTGAAAAATTAGGGATTACTTATCGAAAAGCAGAACCAACAGGTGTCATTGCAGAAATTAAAGGCGGTAAGGCCGGAAAAACCGTCGCATTAAGAGCAGATATGGACGCCCTTTCTGTAGAAGAATTAAATAAAGACTTGCCGTATGCTTCAAAAGAAGAAGGGAAAATGCATGCATGTGGTCATGATGCACACACATCCATGCTATTAATTGCAGCGAAGGCACTAAACGAAATAAAAGAAGAATTACCTGGGAATGTGCGATTAATATTTCAACCAGCTGAAGAAGTGGCAACAGGTGCAAGGGAAATGGTTAAACAGGGGGCCGTTGAAGGGGTTGATAATGTTTTTGGCATACATATTTGGTCGCAAATGCCAACAAACAAGGTTGCTTGCACTCAAGGACCTTCATTCGCTTCAGCAGATATCTTTACCGTAACCTTTAAAGGAAGAGGGGGACATGGTGCAATGCCGCAGGATTGTATCGATGCTACTATTGTTGCCTCTTCATTCGTCATGAACGTACAGTCCGTCGTATCAAGAACGGTCGACCCTCAAAATCCCGCTGTTTTGACAGTTGGAAAAATGGTCGTTGGCACACGATTTAATGTCATTGCAGAAAATGCCGTCATTGAAGGGACTGTCCGTTGTTTTGATCCTAAAACACGAGACCATATTGAAAAGCAGCTCCAGATTTATGCTGAAAATGTTGCGAACATTTACGGTGCGACCGCAAAGGTTGATTACTACCGTGGCACGCAAGCTGTCATCAATGATGAATATAGTGCCAAATTAGTGCAAAAGGTGGCCTCACAAGCGTTTGGCGAAGACGCAAAATATAATGAAAAGCCAACAATGGGGGGAGAAGACTTTAGCTTCTATTTAGATGAAGTACCCGGAAGCTTCGCTTTAGTGGGATCTGGAAACCCTGAAAAAGACACGGAATGGGCGCATCATCACGGGAAATTCAACATCGACGAGGATGCGCTTGCTACCGGTTCAGAACTTTATGCCCAATATGCATGGGCGTATTTGAATGAATAACGGACTGAAAAGAAGAAGGAACTTGGACAATTTCAAAACAGTCTTTCAATGTCAGAAGGCCGCCAATTGTCGGCCTTCTGGCGTTAAGGGTTCCATTTAACTACAAAGGCGTTGTATACAGTAAAAAAGGGATGGATTTTACCATTCCTTTTGTTTTCCATTAACAAGGAATGAAACAACAAAGGTATCTTATGTCGTAATTAAAATGAGAAATCAATTAATTACCACGAAAAACTTAAAAAAACTTAAAATAATGCAGATTTTATTGCTATTAAAATTAAGTAGAATTATAATTGGATCTATAGGGTGACATCATGTAACTGGAACAGTGACTATTTCAACAGATATGGATGGATTGAAATTGTAAAAATAAATCCAAAAACATCACAAGAAGAGATATGAAAGATTGGAGGAAAAGAGTAAATCCAATCAAATACCGGGCTGGATGCCTCTTGTTCTCCAATGAAGTTTATAATCATGATCATCTTAAAATATAAACGTACTAAAGGAGGATTTCACAGGTGAATCAGGAAAAAGAAGGTTTGTCCCGCAGAAAGTTTATAGGTAACGTCTGTAAAATTGGAAGCGCTTCCGCTGTTCTCGGTGTCACGGACACGGTGGGATTATTTATGCCTGAGACGGCAAGTGCGGATGCTGAGAGGAAGGCTGGCCATAACACCAAAAAACCAGGAAAGAACAGTTCCTACATATTGATGAATGTTAGATTGGAAAGTGGATACAAGTATAAAGATGGCCAGGTCGTCGCAACCGAAACCGTATTGAGGAACCTCCATATTGTAAAAGGCATCATTACCAGAATACTAGATACCAAGTCCCCTTATGGAAAAGGTGTCGATTGCTACGACGCTAAAGGCATGTTGCTACTTCCTTCTTTTAGAGATATGCATATTCATTTGGATAAAACCTTTTATGGCGGTCCTTGGAGAGCGGCTGCGACGAGGAAAAATGGCATTTTTGACATGATTACCTTGGAGCAGACACTGCTGCTGGAGCTCCTTCCAACAGCTCAGGAGCGTGCGGAGAAATTAATTGAACTAATTCTTGGCTATGGCTCAACTTATGTCAGAAGCCATTGCAACATCGATCCAGTCGTTGGCTTGAAAAATCTTGAAAAACTAAATCTGGCCTTAGCGAACTATTCAGATAAAATATCACATGAAATCGTTGGATTTCCTCAACATGGCCTACTTCGTTCAAATTCTCAGGGATTGATACGTGAAGCCATGCAGCTCGGAGTTACACATGTTGGCGGACTTGATCCAACCTTAGTTGACGGGGATATGGAAAAATCGTTGCAAACGATGGTACAGATCGCGGTTGACTACAAAGCAGGTATTGATATTCACCTTCATGAAGGTGGCGAAACGGGTTTGAAGGCAATACGTCGATTGGCTGATCTGACTGAGGAAGCTGGTCTGCAGGGAAAAGTGACGATCAGTCATGCGTTTTCGCTCGCTTCGTTAGGGGATGGCGCCGACGTAGAAATGGCAAAGCGCCTTGCATCGCTGGGTATTTCCATTGCCTCAACCGTTCCAATCGGCAAAGACGTAATGCCGATTCCGCTCCTTCAGAAGCATAAGGTGAACGTCATGCTAGGTAATGATAGTATTACGGATCACTGGTCACCATTCGGGATTGGCGATACGCTGCAGAAGGCACATCTCGCCTCAAATCTATACGGATGGTCAAACGAATACAACTTGTCTCGCTCACTTTCCCTTGCTACCGGTGGTATTACACCGTTAGACGAGGCTGGTAAGCAAATATGGCCAAAGGTAGGCGATGCCGCGACCGCTGTACTCATTCCAGCAAGCTGCTCGGCCGAAGCCGTAGCCCGACTGCCTAAGCGTGCTGCCGTATTGCATAAGGGAACTCTCTCTTCGGGTTCTCTGGATAGCGTGAAGCCTAAGCTTCATACCAATTAAAAGGGTATGACAATGTTAATGAACCTTGGTAAAAAAGAATTGGGATAGGTTCGATGAGCACATTAACGTTTAACGTTTTAAAGGAATTACAAAATATGAATACCGATGGGGGAAGTTATGCTACAAAATATTGGAATACCAGGATTGATGCTAATTTTAGTGATTGCCCTTATTATTTTCGGCCCTTCAAAGTTACCGGAAATCGGAAGGGCGTTTGGCTCAACATTAAGAGAATTTAAAAAGTCTACCAGAGACCTTGTAGCAGATGACACTCATGCAGATGTGACCAATAAGAAAGAAAGCTAATCAAATAAATGAAGAGAGGATGTAGGATCTGTCTTACATCTTTTTTTCCTGGAGTGATGAAGTTGGAAAATCAAATAAAAACGAGCATGATTCAGCACCTTGAGGAGTTACGTAAACGTATTATTATAACATTAGTCGTTTTCACGCTGTTCCTCGTACTGACATTTATATATGTTCAAGATATTTATAATGTAATAGTTAAAGACTTGCCGTTTAAGCTAGCCCTGTTAGGACCGAGTGATATCATACTCGTTTATTTAATGATTGCCACCGTCGTTGCCATCGCGGCTACTATACCGGTTGCTGCTCACCAAACTTGGCTGTTTATACATCCAGCGTTAACAGCAAAAGAACGCAAGGTTACTAGCGCTTATATTCCAGCTCTTTTTATTCTATTCATATTAGGAATCAGTTTTGGTTACTTTATTTTATTTCCTATTGTCCTGAATTTTTTAATGTCTCTATCAAACGGCATGTTTACTACTTTCTTTACAACGGAGAAATATTTCCGGTTTATGCTTCATATGACATTGCCTTTTGGATTTCTATTTGAAATGCCCGTTGTTATCCTGTTTCTAACAAGTTTAGGAATTATAAATCCATACCGTTTGCAAAAAATCAGGAAATATTCTTACTTTATTTTAATAGTTATTTCAATTTTGATTACTCCACCAGACTTTCTATCAGATATCCTAGTTACAATACCTTTATTACTCTTATATGAAAGCAGTGTCAGCTTATCTAAATTCGTATATAATCGACATCAAAGGGAAAAAGAAAGTAAAAAATATGAATCTGTCTAAAAAGGGCCTTGCACCAAGATAGTAGCATCTTCATTTTAAGGTTGATTTTTTTCATGCCCGGAAAATATCCTTCCAATGGTCGGAATCTATATTTTGGTGGGCTGACCGACATGTTTAATCCCTGGTTAATATCCCCGATATGAAATTCTGATAACTAAGTATATTGATTAATGTGTTCGGCATTTACTAATAATCTACCCTCAAAAGCTTAATTATCCTTAAAAAAATTCATGTTTCTTTGTGATTAAACTTGGATTAACTTATAATTAAATTACGAGGTGAGATCATGCTACAGGATGAACGACTAGACGCCATTGTTCAATATTTAAACGAACACGAACGGATTGATATTGAAACAATTTGTAAAATAAATAATGTATCTAAAGATACGGCCAGAAGAGACTTAATCAATTTAGAAGAGATGAGGAAGATCATTCGAATACGGGGTGGGGCGAAAAAGGCTCTGCTTTCCAATGAAGTCCATAATTATGGTGAGCGCATGAACATGGCATCGGAAGCTAAAGGCAAGATCGGAAAATTTGCAGCTTCTTTGATAAACAACGGGGATCATCTTATTTTGGATGCCTCTACAACAGTTCAATTTGTAGCTAAATATTTAACGAGCCGGAACAACACTGTCGTGACTAATTCGATTAACATTGCCAGTGTATTAAGCCAGAGGGACGATATAAAAGTTAATTTATTAGGCGGAACATTAAGCACTAGACACCAAGCCATTTATGGTTCAAGAGCCATCAGGGATGTACAAGATTATAAGGTGAATAAATGCATCATTGGTACTTGCGGAATATCTGCTGAAGGACTGTCTACATCCATCGAGGAAGAAGGTCTCCTCGTTCACGAAATGATTAAGCGTTCTGACCAGGTCATTGTGATTGCAGATTCAACGAAGTTTAATAAAACTTTTTTTCAAAAGGTATGTGACTTAAACTCCGTTGATATAGTGATTACAGACAAAGAAGTACCAAAAAACATGCAGGAAATCTTAAATAAACATGTGGTAGAAGTGATTGTGGTTCCAGGTCATGAAAGAGACGAGTAATAGTTTTATGGGTTCGATTTACTGCTAATTATATTAAACTCATAACAGCGGTTAATGCTTAAATTGAGGATATACAATATAGTGTTGAACGAAAAGCAAAAAGATATGTTTGTGAATCATGTAAAAAAATTTATGGAAAAAGAGCGCCCAAGAGGTGCTCTTTTTTCAGTGGATAGATTGATGAAGTTCTTTTTAAACATTTGTAAAGATGATTAGCTGTTCACTCCACATTGCTGGTAAGAAAATAAACCTTTTGGTATTTTCCTTCTGTATCCATTGCAGTCACTTACTTATTGCCTACTAATGAAGATGTTGATATGCTCCATTTCGATAGAAAGGGCCGTTGAAATTCCATTCATTTTACATGGAAAAATGGTAAAGTTAGTGGAGGATCCTCTCCAATCGGCTGTACAGGCGATTGGAAGGAGGGAAATCAAAAGATTAATAAATTAAATCATGGCTGTAGAAGTAATAATAAGAAGTAGAGGGACTTTATAAAAAGGCTTTGCGGAGGGGGAACTCATATGGGCAATTACTTATCAATCAGTGAAATGGCTACCATTCACAGTATCTCAAGGCAAACACTCATTTATTACGATAAGATCGGTTTATTTAAACCCGTACATATAGATGAACATGGTTATCGATATTATAGTGCCGTTCAAATTCCGTTTCTAAGGGAAATTTGCTTTTTGAAGTCGATTGGCATCAAACTGAATGATATTAAGGACCATATAGGAAATCGCAATTTAACGACTGCCATGTCACTTTTGGAATTTCATCAAGAATTCATTGATAAAGAAATAAATGCCTTGATGAATACACGTACATTCATTCAACAGAGGTTAATGAAATATTCAGAAGCCAAAAATATTAAAAGTGAATTGGATAAACCTATTATCGAAGAATTTCCTGAAAGGCATGTATTATTTATACCATTTGAAAATGAATTGTGCCGAGAAGAATTACATTTAACGCTGATGAAAGCTTGGAATGTATTAAGTAAACATGAGATGCTTCCGTCAGAGGGATTTGGCACGGTTATTTTAAAGGATAACCTTGGGACGGATGATGTTTTCGAGGGTGCGGGAATATATACTGCATTACCTTTTATCGATCCTGATATGAATAATATGATGACGTTGCCTGCTGGGCAATATGCATGTATGTATAAATATGGAATGCCATATAACATTGAGTTTTTAAATGAATTGGTTCAATGGATCAGTGAAAATCACTATAGAATTGTTGGGGACGTCGTGGATGCTTGCTTATTGGATACGACCTTTTATGAGAATGATAGTAGTGTTGATTTTTGTCAGCTGCAAATCCCTGTAGAGAAAATTACTTGAATTTTCAAATATCCATTGACTGTATAGTAGAAATACACTTTAGAATATCAATTGTAACCGATAACATATAGGTTATTTTAATGTAACTATACATAGGATACTGATCTTAAAGTGACAGGGGGATTTATTATGTCTGAAAAAATGAATAAAGTGACAGATTTACGTTCTGCGCTGGAACTACTGAAGTCGATTCCAGGACAATTGATTGAAACGGATGAACCAGTCAATCCTCATGCTGAATTATCTGGGGTTTATCGTCATGTCGGTGCTGGCGGAACAGTCATGCGTCCAACAAAAATCGGACCTGCCATGGTTTTCAATCATGTATTGGGACATGAAGATTCAAGCGTGGTGATCGGACTTTTAGCCAGCCGGGAAAGAGTCGGTCTCATGCTGGATACAAAACCGGAGCGACTGGGATTCCTTTTAAATGAAGCTGTAAAAAATCCAATTGATCCAATCACCATTTCAAATGATAAAGCGAAGGCTCAGGAAGTGGTTCACTATGCAGAAGATCCGGATTTCGATATCAGAAAATTAATACCTGCGCCTACGAATACAGAGGAAGATGCAGGCCCGTATATAACGATAGGCATGTGCTATGCCTCCGATTCAGAAACGGGTGAATCTGATATTACGATACATCGTTTATGTTTACAAAGTAAAGATGAGATGACCATGTATTTTGTTCCTGGACGTCATTTGGAAGTTTTTCGTGAAAAGGCTGAAAAAGCAGGAAAACCGTTACCGATTTCCATTAGTATCGGTGTTGACCCTGCTATTGAAGTCGCTGCTTGTTTTGAAGCACCAACGACACCCCTTGGCTTTAATGAGTTGAGTGTTGCAGGGGCGATCAGGAAAGAAGCGGTAGAATTGGTCCAATGCTTGACGATTGATGAAAAAGCTATCGCGAATGCTGAATATGTAATAGAAGGGGAATTGGTTCCCGGAGTGCGTGTTCGGGAAGATCAAAACACCAATACGGGAAAAGCAATGCCGGAATTCCCTGGTTATACAGGTTCAGCTGTTGCGGATCTGCCACTAATCAAAGTGAAAGCCGTAACGCACCGAGTCAACCCAATCATGCAAACAGTTATTGGTCCGAGTGAGGAGCATGTGAATATGGCTGGCATTCCAACTGAAGCAAGCATTCTGCAAATGGTGGAAAAATCCATGCCAGGAAAATTGTTGAATGTATATGCCCATACTTCAGGAGGAGGTAAATACATGGCTGTTCTTCAATTCAAGAAAAGTCAGCCAAGTGATGAAGGGCGCCAAAGACAAGCTGCACTATTGGCGTTCTCCGCCTTTTCTGAACTGAAGCATGTATTCATCGTGGATGAAGATGTGGATCCCTTCGATAGCAATGATGTTCTATGGGCGTTAAATACTCGTTACCAAGGTGATGTTGATACGGTTTTCATTCCTGGAGTGCGCTGTCACCCGTTAGATCCTACACAAGATCCTGCATACAGCCCTACCATTCAGGAAAAGGGGATTTCCTGTAAAACCATATTTGACTGCACAGTACCATTTCATTTAAAAAATGAATTTAAAAGGTCTGAATTTAAAGAGGTGGATCCAAGTCGATTCGTTCCTGGATTTTCCAATTCGTAAGTTTCTATAAAGTTTCGATTCAATGACTAATGTAAGGAGGGGAATTAATGAAAATCATTGTTGGGATAACAGGAGCGACTGGAGCCATTTTTGGAATTAGGATTCTTCAGATGCTTAAAAGCAGTGAAGTGGAGACCCATTTAATCATGTCCCCGTGGGCCCATGCCACCATTCAACATGAAACATCTTATTCTGTTAAAGACGTGGAGGGATTAGCTGATCATTCCTATTCCTACAAAGATCAAGCAGCAAGAATATCAAGTGGGTCTTACCGGGTTGATGGCATGATCGTAGCACCTTGCAGTATGAAAACGCTAGCTTCCATTCGCATGGGACTAGCGGATAATTTATTAACGCGATCTGCTGATGTCATGTTGAAGGAAAGAAAAAAATTATTACTAATGACTAGAGAAACCCCTCTGAATACGATTCATTTGGAGAATATGACGGCGCTTTCCAAAATGGGGACCATTATATTCCCTCCGATGCCAGCTTTCTATAATCATCCTGAGAATGTTAACGATATCATTGACCATCTTGCTTATCGGGCGTTAGATCAATTTGAAATCGATACTTACGGTGCGAAACGGTGGGACGGAATGAAATATCGCACCAAAATATAACAGATTGCTAGTGAATTAAGGAAAAAGGTGAAAAAATGAATGGGGTGGAAATGCCAGTAGAGGTATTCGACTTGTTAAATGGTAAAGATCTTGTCGACAAGCAGCATGAAGCCATGATGCTGTTGACGGTAAGTGAAGAAGGATGGCCGCATACTGCTATGGTTAGCGTGGGTGAGATCGTAGCGATAAGCAGGAAGGAATTAAGGATTGGCCTATGGCCGGATACTTCGACTACAGCCAATGTCATTCGTACCCATAAAGCCACGCTGGTTTTGTTTTGGAAAGGTAAAGCACAATATATTCGCCTTTCATTAGAGAGATTAAAAGAAATGCCTGATGCGCAATACAATAGAGAAAGATTCCACGCCAAAATAATAGAGGCACGGGAGGATATGGCTAAATATGCTGAAATAACCTCAGGAATTAAAATCGACTTGAAAAACCCTAAAGAAGTTGTTGAACGATGGAGCGCTACCATAGAGGACCTCCTTCAATAAAATCCCAGTTACCGACTTTAAGACAATAAAGGATTCAAAATAATCAAATTGTGATTGAAATAATTAGAACTTCATGTAAAATGGAATCGTTACATGTATTTATATCTTGCCTATTCATTAATCATTAAAAAATGCCCTTTTTTAATGAAAATTAATGAACTGACTGGCTATCTTAATTTCTCGATCAAGTTACCTTGATGTGAAGTTAAGATAGCTTTTTTTATTAAATAGCAGGATGGTTAATGTTAATAAACATGGAAATGGAGGAGTTGCTATGGAAATGTATGTAAAGGAATTGGGGGATCACAGAATCCAAATTGCTGATTATCCTGGAACGAAAGGGCCAATTATCGCCATACATGGTTTAACGGGTAATCATAAGCAAATGCATTATTATGCAGAAATGTTAAAGGGCGAGTACAGAGTCATTTCGATTGACTTGAGAGCGAGGGGGAATAGTTCAAGGGCAGATGTGCAGACTTCTCTATTCAAACATGCAGAAGATGTAATTGAGTTAATTCAAGAGTTAAAGATAAATAACCCGATTTTGATCGGGTATTCAATGGGAGCCTTCATCTCAAGCGTTGTAGCCAGCAAATTAACCTCGGTAAAGGCCCTGATATTATTGGATGGTGCGGCCAATTGCTCTCAACAACAAAGGGACATCGTACAACCTTCTCTAGGCCGATTAAGTAAAGAATATGACTCTCAAGAAAGCTATATTGCAGAAATTAAGGAAATCTATAGCCGTTTGGGTATCAAATGGACGGATCACCTGCAAAGTGTGGCGGAGTATGAGGTTCATGAAGTGGATGGTCACTGGGAGAATAAATCATCAGAAGACAGCATTCTTAGAGATTTTGATAGTTTTTATTCTTTTGTCCCTAAAGAGATTTGTAGACAAATTTCCTGTAAAACGTTATTGGTGTATGCCAGTGGGAAAATAGGGGGATTTCCTCCATTATTTTATGAAGAAGCCTATGCTGATACGAAGAAATATACGCCTGATATTGAAATGATAGTTTCTACATGTAATCACTATACAATGGTTTTTGAAAAAAGGGTGGAGATTAACGAAGGAATAAAATCTTTCTTAAAAAGAATTTGATTTTTTTGAAGAAATTTTTTAAAAAAATATTGAAATTAACAGAAAATAGTGTAATATTAAGAATATATAAAAAACTTAATTATTGCCTATTCATTAGCTATTAAGAAATAACCTTTTTTAATAACAACTAGTGAACAACTGGCTACCTTAAACACCTGCTGTCATTTATTGATAGTAATGTTTAGGGTAGCCATTTTTGTCGTGATAATGTAAACGCTTAATGAATTTGGGGGTTTTATGGTTGAAAATCATTGATTTAACATTGGAACTTTACGATGGTCTAGTTACAAATAATGATTTACCTGCAATAGGCATTAAAGATGAACCTCTTGAACAAAAGGGGAAATCTGATTCACTTCCTAAAGGCTGCCGTTCCAAGTTGATTTCTTTTTCTGATCATAGTGGGACACATGTCGATGTGCCTTCACATTATTTTGAAAACGGGGAGTCGGTTGAAAACATCAATCTGGAGAATATGTTTGGTGATGCCCTCATACTGGATGTAAGCATGTTAAAAGCGACACATGAACCGGTTACGAAAGCTTTACTTGAAGAGGCGGAACGCAGGCAGGGGGTGTATGTAGAAAAAAACGATATCGTCCTCATCAGGACATGGGGGAAATCATGGGGGGAAGAAGGCTTTTTTGAAGCGCAGGCCTTAGATGATAGTGTGGCCCAATGGTTTATTGAAAAGCAAATACATATTGTCGGGTTGGATTTGCCCAATGCCGATTTGAACCAGGATTCAGAAAGCGGAATTCATCAAAAATTACTGAACCATGATATATATATCGTTGAAAATCTAGTGAATCTCGAAAAATTACCCAAACATTCCCGTTTTCTTTTCTTCGGGATTCCTTTAAAACTAAAAAATGCAACAGCTTCACCTATTAGAGCACTATCGATTCTTGACTCTCAATTAATTTAAAGAGGTGCAGACGAATGAGCGAAGGATTATTGTATTTCAAGGAAGTTTATGATGTGGTACCAGGCTGGGTACAAAAAATGCACGATTATAGCCCTAATGCACTTGATCACTATACCAACTTGCGCAGTAACATCATGCAAGAGGGAGCCTTGACGAAGAAGGAGAAAGATATATTACTGGTCGGCATGAATGCTGCAAGGTTGTATGAACGGAGTATGGTTTACCATACAAAAGGGGCAATCGATGGCGGGGCAACATTACCGGAACTGGTAGAATATCTAATAGTTTCATACTTATATAACGGAACAGAAGCATTAAAAACAGGAATGAAGTCTTTGGAGTATGCTCTTACACTTAAAGGCATTCGATATCCCGAAATAAGTGGCCATCAAGGAACAGCAGAAGAAATCCTGCTTTATATGATTGAACTATTAGGGGATGAGGAGACGGGATTCGTCTCGAATGTTTTGAAACTGGTTAAATCGGAAGACCAAAACTCCCTTAAAGATTATATATTAAGTGATTCAGTGGTTTCAAAAAGGCTAAAACATCTTCTGATGACAGGAATATTCATTACAGAATTAAAAGGGGAACAGGTTGGGGAATGGATGGAGGCGGCAAGGTTAAATGGGGCCTCGGAAGAACAATTAGCTGAAGTGGGTCTGATTTGCTTATTGACGGCTGGAATACCTGCTTGGTTTGAGGCAAGTGATTCATTGATTGAAAATAAGTAACGTGAGATTGGTGGGGAAAACATGACGAAAGTACATCAAGATATAGAAGCAGCTTTATCTTGTGTGAAGAACGGTCATACATTAATGGTAGGTGGATTTGGCTTGATCGGTGCCCCTCTTACATTAATAGATGGTTTGGCCAAAAAGGATGTAGCAGGCTTGACGGTAATCAGCAACAATTTAGGCGAGAAAGGAAAAGGGCTGGGAGTTCTCCTAAGCCAGAAGAAAATAAAAAAAGCGATCGGTTCTTATTTTACAAGCAATCGTGAAATTGGGGAGTTTTACCAACGCGGGGAAATTGAATTAGAACTATTACCACAGGGGACATTAGCGGAATCCATTCGTGCTGGCGGTGCTGGCATAGGCGGTTACTATACGAAAACGGGTGTAGGGACCGATTTAGCTAAAGGAAAAGAAGAAAGGGAAATAAATGGGGCTACATATATTTTTGAACCTGCCATAAGAGCAAATGTAGCTTTAATCAGGGCATGGAAGGCAGATACACTTGGTAATCTTGTTTATTATAAAACGGCGCGAAACTTTAATCCGGGAATGGCAACAGCTGCAGATGTCGTAATTGCGGAAGTGGATGAGATAGTTCAACCTGGAGAACTCCCACCAGAGGAGATTGTAACACCGCATCTATTCGTCGATGGAATCATTAAGGCAAAGAAAATCCTGACGAAGGAAGGTGTCAAAGTTTATGAGTGACAAAGAATTCATGCAAAATATGATAGCAAGACGCGCGGCAAAAGAATTGACGGGTCCTTGTATAGTGAACCTTGGAATCGGGATTCCGACTTTGGTTGCAAAGTACATTGATGATGAAAATGTTTTTTTCCATACGGAAAATGGATTGTTGGGAGTTGCTGATGTAGAGGAAGATGAAATCGATCCCAATTTAGTCAATGCAGGCAAGTTGCCAGTAGGGGAATCGATTGGTGCATCATTCTTTAATAGTGCTGAATCGTTTGCAATGATCCGTGGAGGACACATTGATGTTGCCATCTTAGGTGTTTTGCAGGTAGGTCAAACCGGGGAAATTGCAAATTGGGCGGTACCAGGCAAGAATATCATGGGTGTTGGAGGAGCGATGGACCTGTTGGTTGGCGCCAAAAAAGTGATCGTGACCATGACACATACAAGTAAGGAAGGTAAAAGTAAGGTTTTAAAGAAATGCACCTACCCGATTACTTCCACTAGAAGCGTTGACTTGATCATCACCGAGTTGGCAGTCTTTGAAGTAATTGAAAAACAGTTGAAATTGATTGAATTGATGCCCGGAGTAACGATCGAAGAAGTAAGAGCAAAAACAGAAGCGGATTTTATCTATTAAATGTTAAAAAGGTGGATTAAATGAAAATACGTTCAGTTGATGTATACATTATTGATTTACCCACAATTCGTCCTCATCAGCTTGCCATGCATACGATCGTGGAACAAACGATCATTCTTGCCCGTGTCATGGATGAAGAGGGTGCGGAAGGTTGGGCGGAAGTGGCGACAATAGGCGGGGCTTCATATGGTGAGGGGACACCTGAGGCGATCAAAGTGAATATTGATACATATATCGCCCCGCTTATCATTGGAAAAAACCCCGTCCATTACGACAAAATCATGCATGAAGTTTCACTAAATGTTAGAGGAAACAATTTTGCGAAGGCTGTCGTTGAATCAGCCATGGTGGATTTAGTAGCCAGAAGGAGAAACATCCCTGCTTATGAATTATTCGGTGGACAAATTCATAAATCATTGCCGGTGGCATGGACTTTGGCAAGTGGGGATACGAGTAAAGATATCGAAGAAGCGAAAGAATCCTTACACCAAAAACGTCATAATATCTTTAAATTGAAAATTGGCAAAGGTAATCCATATAAGAATGTGGAGCATGTATTGAAAATTATTGAAGCCGTGGGAGATCAAGCACGCATTACGGTTGATGTTAATCAGGCATGGGATGAAACAACGGCTACGTATTGCATTGAAGCTTTACAGGAAGGCGGGGTTTCCATGGTCGAACAGCCGCTGCCAGCTTGGGATAATGAAGGGATGTCAAGATTGACCGATCGTTTTAAGGTCCCGATCATGGCCGATGAGTCATTGAATTCTTTACAAGATTCATTCCAAATAGCTAAACATAGAGCAGGTAATTCGTTTGCCTTGAAAATATGTAAACATGGCGGGATGACCCAAACGAAAAAAGTGGCTGCAATTGCTGAAGGTGTAGGTTTTGGTTTGTATGGAGGAACGATGATTGAATCATCATTAGGCACGGCCATTTGTGCACAACTTTATTCAACCATTCCCAAATTTGAATTCGGTACTGAATTATTCGGTCCGTTACTATTCAAAGAAAATATTACGCTAAACGAAATAAAATATGAGAATTATGAAATAATCATCCCGGATGGTCCAGGATTTGGCATGGAGATAGATATGGAAAAAGTAAAACATTTTTCAAGAGGTCTTTAATTAATATAAACTAGAAAGGGGATTATGGAAAACCCACTAGTTTATGCAAGTAATCTTGAGAGGATGTAGTTTTATATGGGACAGCCAACATTATTAATCACCGCCTATGCGAAGGCGCCGCAAAATACGAGCATGTATGAAAATTATAAATACGCTGGGATGGTATTGGAAATTCACAAGGAAAGTCACATCATCATTAATGCAGAATTTACGTTTTTAACAACTTTGGCCCAGGATTTTTTCAAGCGAATGATAGTTGGTTTTGATTTTAGTAAGGATATTGATTCTTTAATAGAGAATATTAAAACGGACTTTTTAGCTCCATCGCAGCAGTCGGTGATTGTTGCCCTGAAAATAGCTCACCAGAGATATAAGGATAGTTTAGAAGAAAGAAATAAAAATAGCAGGAGGTAGAAAATTGAGCAATGTAGTTATTATAGACTCGGTTCGCACCGCTATAGGGAAATTAGGGGGAGCATTGGAAAATGTTCCTGCCGATTTCCTGGCAGCTGCTGTCCTTGATGAAGTGATCAAGAGAGCGGATATTCCTAAAGAGAGTATTGATGAAGTGATTATGGGACAAGCCAAACAAAGTTCAGACGCTTCAAATTTGGCAAGAGTTGCATCACTCCGGGCAGGATTTCCTGTGGAAGTACCAGGTTATACCGTACACAGACAATGCGGATCCGGCATCCAGGCAATCAATTCTGCCAGTCAACAAATACAAAGCGGATTAGGAGATGTAATCATTGCAGGCGGAGCGGAATCAATGAGCACGGCCCCATACTATATGAGAAATATCCGTTTTGGATTGAAATCAGGGAATGGACAGTTATTGGACCCGAATACGGAAAGCCAGCCAGGATCACAGCCCATTGAAGATTACGGAATGTTAACGATGGGAATGACAGCAGAAAATCTCGCTGAAAAATATTCCATTTCAAGGACTGAACAAGATGAATTTGCTTTAAGGAGCCAAGAAAATGCAAGACGGGCAATTTCTACTGAAATATTCACGAAAGAAATCGTCCCCTATCAACTTAAAACGAAAAAAGGGTTATTGGAATTTAATGTGGATGAGCACCCAAGAGAAACCAGTCTGGAAAAGTTGGCAAGTTTAAAACCGGTTTTCAAGACAAATGGAACGGTGACCGCTGGAAATAGTAGTGGAAGAAATGATGGTGCATCCGCTCTGATACTTATGTCGGAAGAAGCAGCAAAAAGGCATGGTAAAAAGCCGAAGGCAAGAGTGATCGCTCAAGCGGCAGCAGGCGTATCACCGAATTACATGGGGCTGGGGCCTGTCAACTCCACCTTGAAAGCGCTTCAAATGTCAGGGTTGAAACTGGATGATATTGCTTTAATAGAACTGAACGAAGCCTTTTCTGCGCAAGCTTTGGCAGTAATCAAAGAATTGAAACTTGATATGAATAAGGTGAATCCTAACGGCGGTGCCATTGCCATGGGACATCCAATTGGTGCCACTGGTGCAATTTTAGCAACCAAATTGATACATGAGTTAGAAAGAACGGGAAAAAGATATGGGCTAGTCACACTATGTATAGCAGGTGGATTAGGAATCAGTACCATCATTGAAAATCAACAAATATAAAAACTTTAAAAAAATTGGAGGAAGTATTATGAAGAATCAAAAAGTAATCGACGTTTATAATGGATTGGTAGTTAAATTCAAGGAATTAGTTAGTGAATACGAAATAGATCATAATGACTATCAAGCTCTTGTTGATTGGATGGATCAATTAGGCAGGGCAGGGGAAATTCCGTTATTTATGGATGTATTCTTTGAAACGCATGCACTTCAGGAAATGTATAAAAGCGTAAAAGGAACGGAACCTACTATTCTAGGACCATATTACATTGAAAATACGCCAGTCGTTCAAAATCCCGGAATGCTGCCACAACGAGAAAATGAACCAGGTGACGCCCTTTACTTCTCAGGATCTGTTAAAGATGTTAATGGAAATCCGTTGGCAAATACCAAAATCGATATGTGGCAGGCTGATGCAAATGGTGAATACTCCTATTTCGCTGAAGGTATTCCAAATGATAATTTGCGTGGTGTTTTTTATACGGATGCGAATGGTAATTTTGAAATAAAAACAGTTGTACCGGGTAATTATTCAATTCCAACAGATGGACCTTCCGGACAATTCTTAAAGTGGATTGATCATCATGCATTTCGTCCAGCACATTTACATCTTTTGTTCCAACCGGAAAATGGCGATAGATTAGTAACGCAAATATATTTTGAAGGCGATGAATATTTAGAAAATGATGTTGCACAAGGTGTTCGCGGAAGCTTAATTACGAAGTTGGAAAAACATTCAGGTGCAGAAAAAGGATTGAAAAATGATTATTATACGGCTCATTTAGATTTTGAATTAAGATTGCAAGATAAACCTGTTTTCAATAAAGCTGTCGTGAAAAACTAATCATCGCTAAGAATATGAAAGCAAAGAATCTCGAAAAAAAGGGTAGTTACATCTGATCTTTTCAAAATTATTTTAGACTGGGAGACCCTAATAAATGGTGTCTAGTATGTAATGAAAATAAAAAAGATAGTTTGTTGAACAATTTCAATTTTCATTATCTGATTTTTCCAATTTTTTCCGAGTTCCTATTTTGGAACTCGGAAAATAAATTCGTAACGGATATTTTTTAAAATGATGGGAGGCGGAAAATGCGTAGTGTAATTGCTTCGGATATCATTGCTGTTAGTAAATTTAACCGCTTTCATTTACTTGTTTTTCTTTGGTGTTTTTATGCCATCGCTTTTGATGGGTATGAAATAGCGATGTACGGTGTGGGTTTGCCTTGGATGATGGAAGAGTGGGATTTAACTTCGATGCAGGCTGGGGCAGTCGGCAGTTATTCCTTATTCGGCATGATGATGGGCGCATTGATTTTAGCACCGATCTCAGATAAATATGGCCGGAAGAATGTTCTCGTCATCTGCATGATTTTGTTCAGCGTATTTACCTTGGGGGCAGGGATTGCACCCAACCTCACATGGTTTACCGTCATGCGTTTCATAGCGGCAATAGGCATGGGAGCTTTGATGCCGAATGTTATATCGCTAATGACTGAATATTCCCCAAAACAAAATCGGGCCATCATTGTAGCTGCGATGTATTGTGGCTATTCAATCGGCGGAATCCTGGCATCGTTAGTGGGAATGTATATCATTCCTTATACGGATTGGCGTGTATTATACTTTATTGGGATTTTGCCATTACTTACACTTCCAATATTCATGAAGCAGTTTCCTGAATCCCTTTCCTACTATCTAGCAAAAAAGGAATTTGGTAAGGTTGTTGAAATCCTTAATAAGGTCAAACCAGAAGGGGATTTTAAAGAAACTGACGATTTCAGGCTTAGTGAAGCTGAACAGAGGGGGAAAGGATCTCCAGTAAAAAAACTATTCACGAATAAACGGGCATTCAGCACGATTTCCATATGGATGGCTGTGTTCTGTACATTGATGATGGCTTACGGATTAAATACATGGCTTCCAAAAATGATGCAGGATTCTGGATTCAGTATCACCTCAAGCCTTTCATTTAACCTGGTTTTATGCCTTGGTCAAATAGGAGGCTCCTTAATCGGCGGTTATTATGCGGGGAAAATTGGGCATCGTAAAATACTTGTTACACTATTCTTTTTAGGGGCCGTTACCTTTGTCGCATTGAGCGCTACGACTAATACCATCGGAGTATATTTACTTATTTTTATGGGGGGTGCATGTACTGTTGGTGCCATGAACTTAGCCAATCCGTATATCACAGAATATTACCCCCGTGAAATCCGTACGACGGGTATGGGCTATTCGCAAGCTATCGGCAGGATCGGCTCCATTCTCGCTCCTACTTTAATTGCCTTTCTTCTATCAACAGGCATGGATCCGAAGGTGGCTTTTGCTACATTTGCCCTGCCAAGTATCATCGCAGCGGTCGGTTATATTCTGGTCCAAGAAAAACATGGATCTTTTGACAGGGTAGTCAAGGAGGACACTGAAGAGGTAGAATCAGAGAAGACTGTAACTATTTAACGAAATGATTCACAATTCGGAATACATCCCCTTGGTTGTTTAACTTTGCAACAAGGGGATCTGCAATTCAATGTTTATAGGGAAACTCAGATTGATAAGTGATTGCAGGAAACATATAAGCATTTATGAAATTTCAATAAAATTTAGTAGAACGATGTACTAATGTTGGGCATTAGGTTAGGGGGAAAAATATTGAGCTCAGAATTAAAGGCAATAATAGACGATCGCACATCGGAACTGGTAACGGACGGATCAAAAAAAAGAAAACAGAAAACTGTTCGATGGTTCATCTTATTTCTAATTGCTTTAGTCACTTGTATTAATTACATCGACCGTGCCATCATTTCGCTTGCTGCTCCGAATATTCAAGCCGATTTACAAATAGATCCGGCTTTGATGGGAATCATATTTTCCGTATTTGGCTGGAGCTATACCTTCTCCATGCTATTCAGCGGCTACTTTCTTGATAGATTCGGTCCTAGAAAGGTATACACGGTTTCCCTCATTTTATGGTCTGTATTTACATTCATGGTAGGAACCGCGAAAAATATATCGTCACTTATTACATATCGCATAGGGCTTGGTGCCTTTGAATCTCCTTCCATACCTACTAATGCCTGGTGTGTATCCGAGTGGTTTCCTAAAAAAGAACGTGCAACTGCTGTAGGGATTTATACGGGTACCCAATATATTGGGCTAGCCTTCCTGACTCCAGTCTTTACTTGGATCATCATAACCTTTGGCTGGAATTACCTGTTTTATATAGCCGGAATTATTGGGATTCTTATTGGATTTGTTTGGTATGGATTCTATCGGAACCCTAGGGAGCATAAGCGGATTTCTCAGGAAGAGCTAAATTATATCAAAGAAGGCGGGGGAATGATCGGAACTGAAGAGAAGCATCCTTTCTCCTGGAAACGAATAGGCCAACTGCTTAAACACCGTCAAATTTGGGGAATGTTCATCGGACAATTTTCGATTCAAACTACTTTGTTTTTCTTCATGACTTGGTTTCCATCCTATTTGATCGATGAAAAGGGAATGACGATGTTAAAAACCGGAATTTATGCGAGTATCCCTTACATTGTTGCCATATTAGGAACTCTGATTGGCGGCCGATGTTCCGATTGGATGCTGACTCGCGGTGTATCAACAGGATTGGCACGTAAACTGCCCATTATTGTCGGATTGTTATTGTCTTGTTTGATTCTGGGGGGGAATTATACGGATTCACCAAACATAGTCATCACCTTTATGGCGATAGCATTCTTTGGACAGGGGATGGCATCAACAGTTACCGGTGCCCTTTTAGCTGATATTGCACCGAAAGGAATGGTAGGCCTAACGGGCTCCTCACTATATTTCGTAGCTAACATTGGCGGGGCATTATCTCCGTTAATCGTCGGTTTAATCATAAGTGCGACACATTCTTATGCAGCAGCGCTAACCTTCATATCCGTAGTGGCCCTAATTGGCGCTTTTGCATATATCTTTCTTATCGGAAAAGTCCAGCGTATAGAAATCACGATGAAAAACTAAATGGAGAAAGGCGGAATTACATTGAAACTGAGTTTATGCACGACAGGATTTAAAGAATGGGACATAGAGGAAATAATAAATTGGCTGCTTCCGTTGCAAGCGGATGTTAAAGGACTTGAATTATGGAATAAACATATAGAACGATTTCAGGAGAAGCACGGACCACTGGACAAATTGGCCAAATTACTTGAAACCAATGATCTACAAATACCTTCCATTAGTGGATATACGACTTTTTCGAAACTCTGGAACCAAAAAGAACATCAAAATGAAATTAATCAAGCAAGAAAATTGTTAGATATGGCTCATCAATTAAACTGCCCATTAATAAGGACGTTCGCAGGCCATATAGCTTCAAGGAATGCCTCACCAGAGCAATGGTCGGAAACGGCTACCGAATTAAATAAATTAGGGCAAATGGCAGATCTCTATGGAGTGGATGTAGCAATAGAAATTCACTATGACTCCTTTGCGGATAACCTCGAAGCCATTCAAAAGCTTTTAGAAGATATTGACCATCCACGGATAAAACTGATTTTCGATGGTGCTAACTTATACGTTGATCAATTGAATCCGAAAGAGGTATTGGAATCCATCTTCCCCCATGTCAGCCATGTACATTTAAAAAATTATCACTTCGATCATAAAGAGCGTTATAAAAACAAACCAGCACCCATTTTTAGTGGAGACGTTGACAATCTTCGCTTACTAGAAGAATTGAGAAAGCGAAATTATACTGGCTTTGTTTCTCTCGAGTATTTCGGTCAGGAAGGAATGCCTAACTTGCTTGCCTCATTAGAACAATGGAAACAACAACTGACATATTGATTGCTTCGCGTATTTTACATGAAGATATATGTGGGATTTCAACTTTTATTTAAATGATTCTATTCTCTTAATGAGCAGGATATCCCACCCTGGCAGTCGAACATCAAATAGTTAAAGAGAGGACTGATTAAAAGAAGCTGAATAGGAGGGTGAATATGCAGAATCATGAGCTGGAACAAGTCATAAAAAATGCGGACAGGGCAATAAATAATGAGGATTTCGATCATCTAATGGAATTCTATTCAGAGGATGCGACTTTAGTTGTCAAACCTGGAACAGTCGCAAAAGGGAAAGAGCAAATTCGCCGGGCATTCATTGCTATCGCTGAATACTTTAATCATAGTTTAATCGTCAATCAAGAAAAGATGGCAATAATCGAAACGGGTGATACGGCATTGGTTGTGGCACAAGCCCAGCTAATTGCCAATCAAAAGGACGATTCCGAATTTTCGATGGAAAGAACAGCGACATATGTTTTTAAAAAGGATTCCACGGGTACATGGCGCTGTATAATCGACAACTCTTATGGTGCTGAAATAATTAAGAATTGAAGTAATTAGCTGCCGTAAATGGTGGCTTTTTATTTTTTAAGAATAATCTTCTATCTCATTCTGGAAACAATTGACGACTCACCCCTTTTAGACTTGAAGTTCGATACGGCAAGTGGCAGAATAATAATTTCCGATTGTGCCCATTAATAACAAAGACTACAATAAAAAAATAATGTACGACAAAACAAGAAGACGAGATCCTTAAGATATCGCCGTCTCATTTACCACGGGTTAATATTCCTCAATGGTCGCTTATTTTAAAGCTGATAAACTTCTGCTCCATCATTTCCTGCATCGCATATTTGACGCCTTCCCGGCCAACACCGCTGTCCTTCCAGCCGCCATAAGGCATATTATCAATTCGATAAGTTGGGATATCATTGATTACGACTCCACCTGTTTCCAAGCGTTCCGCCGCATAAAAAGCTCGTTCTATACTCGGAGTCATCACTCCTGAGTTCAAACCGTAACGCGAATCATTTGCATCATTGATGGCATCATCAAGCGTATCGAAAGGGAAAATGCAGACAATCGGACCAAATACTTCGAAACGAAATACTTTTGAGTCACGATTTACATTGGTTAAAACGGTAGGCAATAGTACATTGCCTTCCACTGTACCGCCGCACTCAATTTTTGCTCCTTCCTGTACTGCCTCATCAATCCAACTTTGTAACCGCTCCAATGATTTTTTTGAAATCACCGCTGTAATATTTGTATTTTCCTCGAGAGGTGAACCGATGACAAGCTGTTTTGTGGTACTGACGAAACGATCTAAAAATTGTTGGTATAGTGATTTGTGGACATAAATCCGTTGAATCGAGATACAAACCTGCCCATTATTCGTAAATGAACCCATTACACTTCTTTGAATAATTTGATCGATGTCGACTCCTTCATCAATGATGAAAGGGGAATTGGACCCGAGTTCAAGTGTAAGCTTACGGAAGCCTGCCTGCTGCTGGATAAGGTGTCCGACCTCTACACTGCCTGTGAAAGTCACTTTTTTTACATGTGGATGGGTCGTCAAGGCTTCACTTAAAACATCGCCTTTGCCAGGTATGATGTTCAATACTCCATCCGGCAACCCGGCTTCTTTAAAAATATCGGCAAGAACCAGTGCGCTCAATGGGGTTTGTTCGGCAGGTTTTAACACAATCGAATTTCCAGCGGCAATAGCTGGACCCACTTTATGGGCAACCAGATTAAAGGGAAAGTTAAATGGGGTAATCGCGGTAACGACGCCAATCGGGGTGCGAACCGTGAAGCCAAAACGGTTTACCCCACCGACTGCCGCATCCATCGGGATCTGTTCTCCATAATTGTTCTTGGACGCTTCTGCAGCAAAACGATAGGTCTGAACCGTACGATTCATTTCTTCACGAGCATTTCGAATCGTTTTCGCCGCCTCCAGAGAAATGATTCTTGCAAGTTCTTCACTGCGTTCTTCCATGATTGCAGCAGCTTTAAATAAAATTTCTGCTCGTGCATGAGCCGGGTAGGATCGGTATTTCTGAAAAGCAGCATTTGCCTCCACAATCGCCTCAATGGCATCCGCTGGTTCAGCCTGTCCGATTTGTGCAATTTCTTCGTTTGAATGGGGGTTATATAATGGCTCATATGATTTAGCCTCCCGCCATTTACCACCGATCCACAATTGCCACTTTTTCTTCATCTGAAATCCCTCCAATAATATCTGCTTCTATAATTTACAAATATAATCACCTAATGTTTTCGAGAGCTTTACATTTTCCGAATAATCGACATCCACATCAATCAAGACAATTTCCTGACTCGAAAGCGCTTCTTCCAATGCAGGTAGCAATTCATCGGAGTGGGTTACTTTCACTCCTTTAACCCCAAAACTTTTTGCGAACCCTAAAAAGTCTGGATCTGTAAATTCAATGGCATTCGTACGATCAAATTTATTCAATTGCTTCCATTCAATTAGGCCGTATTTTGAATCATGGAAAATGACTATCACGAAGGCAAGACCTAGACGTTTTGCCGTTGCCAATTCAACTCCATTCATCAGGAATCCACCATCCCCTGTAACCGCAATGACAGGTTTATCAGGCTTTGCCAATTTGGCTGCAATTGCGCCAGGAATGGCAATTCCCATCGATGCAAAGCCATTAGAAATGATCGTATGATTAGGGATTTCCGGCTGATACATCCGGGCAATCCATAATTTATGGGCACCCACATCCGAAATGACAATGGCATCACCCTTTTCCGCCCTTTTCAAATCGGCAATGATTCGCTGAGGGATGATTGGGCTTCCTGATACATCATCCGAAGAATGAAATTTTTCAATGATTTGGGACCTTAACCTTTTCACTTCTGGCCAAAGTTCTTTTTTTTCTACACCAGTCGTCAAGGCTTCAAGTGCCTCGCTAACGTTCCCGACCAATTCTGCTTGAACGGGGTAATAGGCATCAATCTCGGCCGGTCGAGCATCAATATGAACAATCGGGTTCATTGCCTCATCGTTCCAATACTTTGGCAAATACTCGACGAAATCATAGCCGACGGTGATAATAAGATCGGCCAAATCAAATCCGCATAGAACATAATCCCTTGCTTGCATCCCTACTGTAAAAAGGGACAATGGATGGTCGGAAGGTAAAACTCCTTTGGCCATGAACGAATTTACAACGGGAATTTGCTTCTCTTCTGCAAATTTCCGCAAAACCTCAGAAGCTCCATCACGGATCACGCCATTACCAGCTAAAATAATAGGCTTTTTAGCGCGATTTATTAATTCGACGGCTTTTTTGATTTCTTCCTCGGCTGGGCGGGATCTAGGCATTGGTGTAACCGGAAGAGGTTCCCCTTCTGTATCCATCATCGCCACATCTTCCGGAAGTTCTATATGAACAGCTCCCGGCTTTTCAATGACAGCCGTTTTAAATGCTTTACGGATAATTTCCGGAATCGTATGAGGCACCTTAATTTGTTGATTCCATTTCGTTACTTCCTCGAAAACGCCAATAATGTCCACATATTGATGCGACTCTTTATGAATGCGATCAAGGCCCGCCTGACCTGTAATCGCGACAACAGGGGAATAATCCAGATAAGCACTTCCTATCCCTGTCAATAAATTGGTTGCACCCGGTCCCAATGTGCCCAAGCAGACGCCTGGCTTTCCAGTTAGCCGGCCATAGATGTCTGCCATAAAAGCTGCAGCTTGTTCATGATGAACCAATATAAATTCAATATCAGAGCTTATTAGAGAATCAATAAGATCCGTATTTTCCTCACCAGGTATCCCAAAAATAAACTGAACCCCTTCATTCTCTAAACATCTTACAAACAAATCAGATGCCTTCAAATTATTCCCTCCTCGACCATTTCAATTTCTTTCCTTATATGTTGGCTTTGCCCTCTAGAAATTATGTACTTGCGTGTATGAAAAACCATTTCGAGCATTTGCGGCTCTAAACTAGGAGGGGGAATATGGAAGTCGGATGGGTTTCGTGAAAAAAAAATTTCTGCAGTTTGATAAAAAGTGCTTAAGCATGGTATAAGTGTAAAGGAAGCAGGGACATTCTGCTTTTTAATTTTGGGATAAGGGGTTAGCCTGGTAACCCATAATGAAAGGATTGGAATTTGAATATGATAGATAATTTTTGGCGTGATCTACCACGACCTTTTTTTATACTGGCACCAATGGAAGATGTGACCGATGTAGTTTTTCGCCATGTAGTGAGTGAGGCAGCCAGACCTGATGTGTTTTTTACAGAGTTTACAAACACGGAGAGTTATTGTCACCCAGAGGGCATCCGCAGTGTACGTGGGCGTTTGACTTTTACAGAGGATGAACAACCAATTGTAGCCCATATATGGGGGGATAAGCCTGAATACTTTCGGCAAATGAGCATAGGTATGGCGAAACTAGGCTTTCGGGGTATTGATATCAATATGGGCTGTCCTGTACCTAATGTGACACAGAATGGGAAGGGAAGTGGCCTTATCCGTCGTCCAGAAGTTGCAGCAGAATTAATACAAGCAGCAAAAGCAGGAGGATTGCCCGTAAGTGTAAAGACAAGGCTTGGTTTCACGGATGTGGACGAATGGCACGACTGGCTAACACACATATTGAAACAAGACATTGTTAATCTCTCCATTCATCTGCGTACAAGAAAGGAAATGAGTAAAGTGGATGCTCATTGGGAACTAATCCCGGAGATTAAGAAACTTCGTGACCAGGTGGCACCAGATACGCTCTTGACGATCAATGGGGATATCCCTGACCGTCAAACTGGCTTAAAGCTCGCTCATCAATACGGTATTGATGGGGTTATGATTGGGCGTGGTATATTCAATAATCCATTTGCCTTTGAAAAAGAACCGAAGGATCATAGTAGTAAGGAATTGCTTGATCTCTTAAGGTTGCATCTGGATCTCCATGATAAATATTCAAAATTAGAGCTACGTTCATTCAAGGCTCTTCATCGCTTTTTTAAGATATATGTCCGTGGGTTTCGAGGGGCAAGTGAATTAAGAGTTCAATTAATGAACACAGAGTCAACAGATGGAGCGCGTGCATTGCTCGAAAACTTTGGGTCAAACAATCTTGATGGGATGGGGGAACAGTAGAATTGTCCCCATTTAAGGTAAAAGCGTAGTAGGATGTTAAACAGCTGTGCCCCAAAATCTTTTTACTAAGCTGTTAATTGAATAATGTGAAGGCGGTATTGAACCCCACACATTCCCACCAATTTTTGCTTTCTATGTTTGTTATTATAGTAATCTATATTAGGTTTTAAATTGGCAAATAAAAAGCATGTAAACTCTTCAATATTTTAGATATACAAGTTAAAACAAAGATAAACGGGACCCAAGGCTCAAATCCTTTAAATTAAAGGGGTTTGGGTCTTTTTATTTTGGCTTACTGGATGCGTTTTGAAAACATTAGTGATTTGCTCACATTTTTTGCTAAAGGTGACTTCTTAGGGCGTTGTAGAAAATATCAGCCAATTCATCATCTTGGTTTGGCTTTATATGGGCGTAATGCTCTCCCTCCAAGTAATCAGTTTAATCTAAAAATATCATTTTGTGTTTTAGTACTAAGTGGCGCTTATTTTTTTATTAAAGTGTGAATTAAACGGCTTGACAATATACCCCTATAGGTATAATATGAACTCACGAGTTATCAATGAATAAATTCACGAGTAAAACGCGCAAACTCACGAGTAAAATGCCTAAACTCACGAGTAAAACGTGCAAATTCACGAGTAAAACGCTCAAACTCACGAGTAAAGCACGCAAATTCAAGAGAAAATGAACAAATTCACAATAATTGCTTGGAGAAGTGACCTTGGGACTGAGCTTCTTAATCGGAAATGGGATTAATGTAATCAGTTATGATATTAACGATTGTAAATAGATGGGGGGCGGAGTATGGAGTATGATAAAAGTGTCATTAATCGCTTGAAACGGATTGAAGGACAAATCAAGGGTGTTCTTGGAATGATGGAGCAGGGAAATGATTGCAGGGAAATCGTCACTCAGTTGTCGGCTGCGCGAAGTGCCATCGATAGGACCATGGGTGTTATCGTAAGTGCCAATCTTGAGCAATGTGTTCGGGAAAACGTCGAGAATGGAGAGGGCACTGATCATCTAGTCAAGGAAGCGGTTAATTTACTGATAAAAAGCAGGTAAAAGAATTGACCTGAAATGTAGAAAAAGGAGTGTTATTCATGTCTTATATTTTACAAGTGGATTTTAAAATGGAGGGACCTTTCGGCAACGAAATGGTAAAAGAATTTACAGATTTAGCAAAAAGCATTAATGATGAAGAAGGCTTGATCTGGAAGATTTGGACCGAAGACAGTGAGGCAAAGGAAGCAGGCGGCATTTATCTGTTTGAAACGAAGGAATCCGAATGTAAGTACTTGACGATGCATACAGCTCGGTTAAATGGGTTTGGTATAGAGAAGGTTAATGGAAAAATTTTCGAAGTGAATGAAGGTTTGACTTCAATCAATCATGGACCAAGCAAATAAAGATAACCATTTATTTTAGTGAAGTGGATTGACGAACTATATTTTTTAGCATAATATATACCCCACTGGGTATAAAGGTGTAAAAATGAAATTTCGATCAGGGGGAAGCATAATGACTGAAAAGAAAAAAACGACGATCATTTTATTTAGTGGTGATTATGATAAGGCAATGGCTGCTTATATCATTGCAAATGGTGCGGCGGCTTACGATCATGAAGTGACCATCTTCCATACATTCTGGGGATTGAATGCTTTAAGGAAGGATGAGCCGATTTCATTAAAGAAAGGATTTCTTGAAAAAATGTTTGCGAAAATGATGCCGCGTGGTTCTGATAAAATGGGTCTATCAAACATGAACTTTGCTGGGATGGGACCTAAAATGATCAAACATGTGATGAAAAAGCATAACGCCATGTCACTCCCAAATTTAATTGAGTTGGCTCAGGAACAGGAAATCAAACTTATAGCCTGTACGATGACAATGGATTTATTGGGTTTACAGCAAGAGGAATTATTGGATGGAATTGAGTATGCAGGTGTTGCTGCTTATTTAGCTGAAGCAGAGGATGGAAATGTAAACTTATTTATATGAATTTGGGTACCGGAGGGATGGGTCCATTGGGAACTATATTTAATCTCATCATATTAGGTTTCATTGTTTGGTTTTTATATCAGCGCTTTGTCCCTGTAAAGGGGATAAAAAATATAAATGCGGCAGAGCTAAAAGCTGTGTTGAAAAATAGAGGAAATAAGCAATTGATTGATGTCCGTACTCCTAATGAATATAGGAGCAATCACATAAAGGACTTTAAAAACATTCCTTTAAACGAACTTGGCAAAAGGGCACAGGAACTGTCAAAAGATAAAGAAGTGATTGTAATCTGCCAAAGCGGGATGAGGAGCAGTAATGCGAGTAAAGCATTGAAAAAACTTGGATTTAAAGAAGTCACCAACGTAAAAGGCGGCATGAGTTCTTATCGCGAATAAAAGGAGGTTCTTATAAAGATGAAAGAAATTTTACCGAATGAAGTGAACTCATTATTGAAGGGGAACTCCCCAGTCCACATCATTGATGTACGGGAGGCGGATGAAGTAAAAACAGGGAAAATACCAAATGCTGTGAACATCCCGTTGGGTCTGGTGGAATTTAGAATGCAGGACTTGGATAAATCAAAAGAGTATATCATGGTTTGCCGGTCAGGGGGCAGAAGTTCAAGGGCAGCACAGTTACTTGAGGATCATGGATATACAGTGTTGAACATGATAGGTGGTATGAATGAATGGGAAGGTCCCACAGAAAAATTTTGAATTCGGATATACCCCCACACCTATATTAGAAGGAGGAACTAAAAATGATTAAAACAAATTCTGTTTTGGATGCTAAAGGTTTAGCTTGTCCAATGCCAATCGTAAAAACGAAAAAAGCCATGAATGGCCTGGAAGCGGGGGAAGTACTGGAAGTTCAAGCAACTGATAAAGGGTCAACCGCCGATATGAAAGCCTGGGCGGAAAGTTCAGGTCACCAATACTTGGGTACGTTTGAAGAAGGAACGACACTAAAACATTATCTTCGGAAAGCAAGCGGAGAAGAAACAGAAGTGAAGAAGCATGAAAAAACCATTTCCAATGAAGAACTTCTGCAAGTAATGGAAGAAAATAGAAATATGGTCATCCTGGACGTACGAGAATCCGCAGAATATGCTTTTAATCACATTCCAGGAGCAAGATCCCTTCCATTGGGGGAATTGGAACAACGTATGGGTGAACTGGATATAGAGTCAGAGATTTTCGTGATTTGCCGTACAGGCAGCCGGAGTGATCTTGCTGCACAAAAACTGACCAGTGCTGGATTTGAACAGGTATTCAATGTTGTACCAGGCATGAGCCAATGGAACGGTCCTTCCCAAAAATCTGTGAATGAATGAAAACTATAAAATGGAGGAATAGATCATGACTAAAAAAGTAGCCATAATCGCAAGTAATGGTGGCTTATTTGATGCATATAAAGTGTTTAACATCGTAACGGCAGCGGCAGCAACAGATCAAGAAGTGGCCATTTTCTTTACTTTCGAAGGTTTGAACTTAATTCATAAAGACGCGAATGGAAAACTTCCTCTGCCTGAGGGTAAGGAGCATTTTGCCGAAGGGTTTAAAAAGGCCAATGTTCCTTCCATTCCTGAGTTAGTTACTATGGCACAGGAAATGGACGTCAAGTTTATTGGGTGTCAAATGACCATGGACGTATTGGGCATTGAAAAAGAAGCTTTCGTTGGTGGTATCGAAGTAGGTGGAGCGGTCACATTTTTGGAGTTCGCGAAAGATGCTGATGTTACATTAACCTTTTAATGAAGGAAAAATTTTTTGAAAACATTAATACTATAGGGGGTATACGATATGACGTTTAAGCAAATGACAGCCGCTGAAGTTTCAAAGAAAGTAATCAATAAAACCGACTTATTTATTTTTGATGTTCGAAATGAAAGTGACTTTAATGATTGGAAAATTGAAGGGCGGAATTTCGAATTCCTTAATATCCCTTACTTTGATCTACTGGATGGCGTGGAAGAAATTCTCGATCAAATCCCGGCCAATAAAGAAATCCTGGTAGTATGTGCAAAGGAAGGCTCATCCGTCATGGTTGCTGAAATGTTATCTGAAGCTGGATTGGATGTTTTTTATTTAAAGGGCGGCATGAAAGCATGGAGTGAACACTTGGAACCAGTGAGGATAGGCGAATTGACAAATGGCGCCGGAATTTATCAATTTGTTCGACTTGGTAAAGGCTGTTTATCTTACATGGTCGTTTCCAATGGGGAAGCAGCCGTTATTGATTCCACAAGAATGATAGATGCCTATCTTGATTTCGCAGATGATATCGGGGTGAAGATTACACATGTTCTGGATACGCACTTACATGCCGATCATATTTCAGGTGGAAGAAGAATCGCGGAAGAAACAAATGCAGCTTACTGGCTGCCCCCAAAGGATGCGGCTGAGGTAACTTTTGAATATCAGCCGTTAGAAAGCGGGAAAGTGATAACGATCGGTCATACAGCGATTGATATCCAAGCATTATACTCCCCGGGACATACCATTGGGTCGACTTCATTTGTGGTGGATCAAAAATACTTGCTAAGCGGGGATATACTATTCATCGATTCCATTGGCAGACCGGACCTAGCTGGTTTGGCTGAGGATTGGGTAGGGGACTTGAGAGAAACACTGTATACACGTTATAAAGAATTATCAGAAGAGTTAATTGTATTGCCATCACATTTCATGATCATTGATGAATTGAATGAAGATGGAAGCGTCGCTAAAAAGTTGGGTACGCTGTTTGCTGAAAATCACGGATTGAACATTGCGGATGAAACGGAATTCAGAGAGCTGGTAACAGGTAATTTACCGCCTCAGCCAAACGCTTATCAAGAAATTCGCGAAACTAATATGGGGAAAATCGAACCCGATGATGATAAACAGCGCGAAATGGAAATTGGACCAAATCGCTGTGCGGTTCGCTAAAACCGATAAAAATAGAAACCAAGAAAATGGGAGAGATGAAATATGAATGCAGATAAAGTGCTAGATGCTAAGGGACTGGCATGTCCAATGCCAATCGTCAAAACGAGAAAAGCCATGAATGATTTGCAAACCGGGCAAGTGCTGGAAATACATGTAACCGATAAAGGAGCTAAAGCAGACTTAGCCGCTTGGTCAAAATCCGGTGGCCATGAACTGATGGAAACAGCAGAAGAAAATGATATACTGAAATTTTGGATCAGAAAAGGTTGATAAAGAGAGGGGAACCATTTGGTTTCCCTTCTTTTAAGGGAGGCACTTAAAATGGATATAACCTTTATCATTACCATCTTTTTGATTGGTTTTATAGGTTCATACGTTTCAGGGATGCTCGGCATCGGCGGTTCGATAATAAATTATCCAATGCTGCTGTTTATTCCCCCAATCTTCGGTTTAGCGGCATTTAGTGCCCATGATGTGACAGGCATTAGCGCTGTACAAGTCTTATTCGCTTCCATCGGAGGTATATGGAGCTATCGTAAGAGCGGACATTTAAATAAAACGCTTATTCTCTACATGGGGATCAGTGTGTTGATCGGAAGCGTGGTTGGGAGTTTTGGATCACAATCGATGTCGGAAAACGGAGTGAATATCGTCTATGGCATCTTGGCGTTGATAGCGGCTGTCATGATGTTCATTCCGAAGAAAGGGATAGATGACATTCCTGTAGATCAAGTTACCTTTAACAAATGGCTTGCGGCCATCCTGGCATTAATCGTTGGTTTAGGCGCCGGGATAGTCGGTGCCGGAGGGGGCTTTCTATTAGTTCCCATCATGCTTATCGTTTTAAGAATTCCAACAAGGGTCACGATTGCTTCTTCATTGGCCATTACTTTCATTTCATCCATTGGTGCAACAGCAGGGAAAATCTCAACTGGTCAAGTTGACTTCTATCCGGCGTTGATCATGGTTGTAGCTAGCTTAATAGCATCTCCGCTTGGGGCAATGGCCGGTAAAAAAATGAATGTAAAAGTACTGCAAGTCATACTGGCTCTATTGATTTTAGCCACGGCTGTAAAAACTTGGGCGGGGATCATGTCTTGAGTTTTGACACAGAAGGGAGCAGTTGTGAGAAGTTCTATCGTTAAAGAAGTGTTCACAATAGGCCACACTAATAGTTCCTTTTCCTCCATCATTTTTTTTATCTTGTACGGACTTCTGTTAATAGAAAAAGCTGACTGTTGAAAGTCAGCTTCAATTTGTAGACTAAAGGGGGGCGGAAAATTCTGAACCCCTTTTGAAATTCCCTCTGAATTTCGCCTTCTTCTTTAAATTAATGGCAGCGAAAGTAAGCATCGCCTGCATCGACAATTTTTTAAGTCCCCTTAAAGTAATCCAACGCATATCATGCTTTTCTTTTGCATCTGCGAATACACGCTCAATCGTTTCTTTACGCTTCGCATATATAGGGTTTACATCTTGATGATAACGCAGATGATCTAAAGTAATCATTTCAAGTTGATCTCGCTGAATAGAATCATGTTTAGAAAGCATCCTCATCACCTCAGGTTCTATTACTTTTATTTTAAAACAAAAATGACCCTAGGCAAAAGTGTTCTATCTAAAAGGTAGGACAAAGTTGATTGAAACGGAAGGTACGAGACTCCTGCGGGAAAAGCGCGACTAGGGGAGACCCCGCAGGCGAAAGCCGAGGAGGCTCCCCGACCGCCCGCGGAAAGCGAGTGCCCTACGTTCCAATCAACGTCCAAATTGTACAAGCCATAAAAATAGACAAACTCGATTTTCATCGAGTTTGTCAACAGTCTGAAGCTGACTGTTGAAAGTCAGCTTTTTCCTTATGCAGCCGTTTATAAATAATTAAAAGATTACCGCTAAAATAAACCAAACAATCATCAATAATTGAATTAATACTTTGGCTAAACTGCCGCCTAAAAAACCGATGATAGTTGCAAACCCAACTTTAGCAGCCTTCATTATATCTTTTTGAATGATTAATTCCGAAACGAGGACTGCTAAAAATGGTACGAGAATTATTCCAAAAGGAGGAAAGACAAATGAACCAACAATCGTGGCAATAGCTGCTATTGTCTCGGATGTTTTTGACCCCCCATACTTTTTAACAAAATAACTGTTTGCGATAATGTCTGCCGCGATTAATACACCGCTCAACACAACCATACTGATCCAGAACCATAACGATAACTCATCAGGATTAACCAGGAATCGATAAACTGCAAATCCTCCCCAAATGGCAACAACCGAAGGAATAATAGGATAGACAATTCCTACAAAACTTAAAGCAAATAAGACGATCGTTAACCCCCACCATAAAATATCCAATGAAACTCCACCTTTTCATACTTACTTTTTCATATATCTATTAAATTATATTTCTATTTAGGGACAAACACCATTTATTCTTTTCTTGTATATTCGAATCCCGCACAGGTCATCAACTACCAAAGGCTCAAATCCTTGATATTTGGGCCTTTCTTTATTTTGTCTAACGGGAGGCGTTTAGATCATGATTATGTCATTACTTGCTTCCCATATACTTTATACCAAAAAATTCACCTCATAGATGTTGGATTAATATTAGATTTTCAAGCGGTTGTTTCTTTCTTGGAAGAACTTTCGATATTATACTCCCAAAAAAATGATTCCTTATTATTGCAACAATCTTTACGAATGCAGCTTTCATTAACATTAGATGTATAATGTGTATAAATGGACTAAGTTTACGATGAAATAAAAATATTTCTCAATTTGCCAATAAGAACTTGTTGATGAATCTTTATATTAACACTTTAACTAGGGTTTTTTTCGGCAACCTTTTTCTTATTCAAAAAACTTGGCAGGTTAGTTGAAGCTTATTTTCATTGACATTTATAAGCCATTTTCATATAAAGATGTTGTAATATTAAGGGAAAAGTAGGAGGTTGAGAAGTTGAAAACTTTTGATTTAAAATCAGGAACAAAAGTAGTAATAGACGAAAGTAGAATAGTAATAGAAAGAACAGGTGGAAAAAGTGCAATGAAGGGTTTATTTGCAGGGCGAGCAATGGGGCAAATGACCATAAAAACGTCAGCAGTGACTGGGTTAATTCACTTTGCTGACTTTTTAATGATTTGTGCTTCTGGCCTCCCGACTCCGAATGATTTTAAATTATCCAGCGTAGCAGAGATAAAACAATACCCTAACTGTATTGTGGCAAAAGAAAGTGAATTAGAAGAGTTATATCAATTTCTCAATGGATTTATTAAATAATGATTGCATAAAAGCCTTAACCTTTAGAGGTTTCCCTATAGGGAACAAAAAAACACAACGAAAGCAGTTGATCTCATCTAAGAAATACAACTGCCATTAGCTTTTGAAACAGTTATTTACGGTAGTTAAAATACAATTGTTTATCATTTGAGAGCAAATAATAAGATTGAAGCTGTCTTTAAGGCAGCTTCAGTTTGTAGACAAAAGGGGTTCGGAATTAAAAAATTCTGAACCCCTTTTGAAATTCCCTTTGAATTTTCGCCTGAAGTTTAGAGATTGGGGCTCTACGAGCCCACTATGTTAGGCCATTTTTGGACCTTGCCATGTCCAATTGGCCATCTTCTTTAAATTAATGGCAGCGAAAGTAAGCATCGCCTGCATCGACAATTTTTTAAGTCCCCTTAAAGTAGTCCAACGCATACCATGCTTTTCTTTTGCATCTGCGAATACACGCTCAATCGTTTCTTTACGTTTTGCATATATAGGTTTTACATCTTGATGATGACGCAGATGATCTGCTTCTTCCACATGTGTTTGCCAGATATGCCGTGTCACCACTTTTTGACAGTCTTTGCTTTCTGTACACCGAGATAAAAATGAGCATGTTGTACAAATTTGTTTTGGCGATTTGTACTCGCGATAGCCCTCTTTATTTGTTGTTGAGTACTTTAAAGTTTCGCCCGAAGGGCAAAGGTAACAATCAAAATGTTCATCGTATACATAGTCCTGTTTGCGGAAAAATCCTTCTTTGGTGCGAGGACGTGTATAAGGTAAAGCCGGTATGATTTCTTTGTTAAATAGGTAGCTTGTAATCGCTGGTGTTTTATAAGCTGCATCTGCGGCAACGGCTTCCGGTTTTCCAACTTTCTCAATCACTTGTTCAACTAGTGGCTCTAAGATCTGACTGTCATGTGTATTTCCAGGTGTTACAATCGTTCCCAATACAAAACCGTTGCGGTCTGCGGCCGCGTGGAATGAATAGGCAAACTGTTTTGTTCGTTCATCTTTCACATAGTAGCCACTCTCAGAATCCGTTGTACTTTCTTTAATCTCTTTGGTCTCTTCTTTATCAAATTTATCTGGTGGAAAAGGCTTTTTTCCATGGTTTTCACGATCTTGATTGATTTCTTCTTGAAGACGTCCTTGATACGCTCGTGTTTCTTTACGAACGATTTTCTTTTCAAATTTCCGTTTATTCGCACTGGCTTTCACATGTGTGGAATCCACGAAAACGTGTTCAGCACTTATTAACTTTTTATTAGCAGCTGTCATTAAAATGCGATAGAAAATCTGTTCAAACAGATCTGTATCTTTGAAGCGTCGCTCATAATTTTTCCCGAACGTAGAGAAATGAGGTACTTTATCATGGAAACCATAGCCTAAGAACCAACGGTAAGCCATATTGGTTTCAACTTCTTCAATCGTTTTACGCATGGAACGAATACCGAAGGTATATTGAATGAAAGTCAGTTTAACTAAAATAACTGGATCAATACTTGGGCGTCCTACCTCTGAATACATATCTTTCACCAAGTCATAAATGAAAGTGAAGTCAATGGCAGCCTCCATTTTACGAACCAAATGGTTCGGTGGCACCAATTGATCTAAAGTAATCATTTCAAGTTGATCTCGCTGAATAGAATCATGTTTAGAAAGCATCCTCATCACCTCAAGTTTTAATACTTCTATTTTAAAACAAACATGACTCCAGGCAAAAGTGTTCTATCTAAAAGGTAAGACAAAGTTGATTGGAACGGAAGGTACGAGACTCCTGCGGGAAAAGCGCGTCTAGGGGAGACCCCGCAGGCGAAAGCCGAGGAGGCTCCCCGACCGCCCGCGGAAAGCGAGTGCCTGGAGTGGAAATCAACGTCCAAATTGTACAAGCCATAAAAATAGACAAACTCGATTTTCATCGAGTTTGTCTACAGTCTGAAGCTGTCTTTAAGGCAGCTTTTTACTTTAGGCAGTTTCATAACAAAAATAAGAATATATTTTTTGTAATAACATTAAAGTAAGAATTGTATTTCTTCCCAATTCATTCTTTTGGTTATTCTTGATTGAGAAGCTGTAAAAGATTTTTTGTTTTTTCACGCTCAATGTTTGGGTATTCATTCGTACGATCCCAAAGTTCCTCCATTAAATTATGTAAAACCTCCATGTAGTAATCAGCCAGCTTAATTTCAACTTCTTTTCATTATCTTTCAAATGGGATATAGGATTACCATGTGATTATCTGTTAATGATATACGCCGAGTCTATCTTTCAATAGTTGTTGTTCCTCACATTTATGATAAATTGATTAAAAGTCCTTAGTAGTTGTTTTTGGAAAGGGTCCTGCGGTTATTTACTAGCAAACAAGTAGACAAGGACCTGTATACTTTACAGAAAAGAGATAGCGCCACTAATTATAGCTAATACTGTTAAGGTTAACGATGTCAAGATGGCCCATTTGTATGCAAATTTCTGATATTCTCCAAGGTCTTTATCAACCATGCCAACTAATAGAATGGTTGAAGCAACAAGCGGACTCATTAAATGAGCGGGTTGTCCCAATATAGAAGCCCGGGCAATTTCTAACGGACTAATGCCATAGGCTGAAGCTGCCTCTGCAAGAATAGGGAGAACTCCAAAATAATAGGCATCATTCGATAAAACGAAAGTGAATGGCATACTTGTAATGCCAACAATGACAGGGAAAAACTGTCCTAATGAAGCTGGTATTATCGCAACCAGTCCATTAGCAATAGCATCAACCATTTTTGTACCGGAAAAAATTCCTGCAAATACTCCAGCTGCAAAAACTAGTAGAACAACAATTAAAGCATTTCCAGAATGTGCTAAGATACGTCTTTTTTGCATTTCCAGATTAGGGTAGTTAATCATTAAAGCAATAGTGAAACCGACCAAAAATAAAATAGGGGAAGGTACCAATCCCATAATAAGAATGACCATAATGCCTACCACAATTAATAAGTTAACCCATAAAAAACGAGGGCGTTTAATGTCAATATGAGGTAATGCATCAGTGGCTTCATTTTCTACAGTAGCAGCTATTTCATTTTTTAACTCTTCTATGTGTATTACACCCAATCGTTTACGTTCCTTTTTCCCTAAAATAAATGCCACGAAAATAACCCAAATAGCACCGCCGATCATGGTAGGAATAAGTGGAACAAAAAATTCGGATGCATCAAGTCCCAATACTGCTATTGCTCGGGTAGCAGGGCCGCCCCAGGGGGTCATACCACTCATGACACTTAAAGCTAGCATGGCTACTGTAGCTAAAATCAATGGATTCATACCGATTCGTTTATAAAGTGGATACATAGCTGAAACAGTAATGATATACGTTGTTGTACCGTCTCCATCTAGGGCCACGAGCAATGCAAGAATGGTGGTACCTATCGAAATTTTGACAGGATCTCCCTTGACAACTTCTAATAACTTTTTGATAAGTGGGTCAAATAAGCCCGTGTCTATCATAATGCCAAAAAACAATATGGCGAATAATAATAGAGCGGCAGAAGGGGCGACTAGCTTAATGCCTTCCATCATCATAGTGCCAATTTTACTTCCAAAACCACCAACTACAGCAAAAACGATTGGAACTAAAGTTAAAGCAACAATGGGTGATAAACGTTTGGACATAATTAAATAGGTAAAGACGGTAACCATGGAGATACCTAAAATTGTAAGAAACATTATTAAATCCCCTCCCATACTTTGAATGCGCTTTCAAATGATCTCTGGGTGACTAAGAAATATTTTTGTGATTTTTCAGAAAAATAAACTGGTAGATTAATAAGTTTTACATTATGCTTATGCGCTTTTCTTTATTAAAGGTAATACAGAGAGAACAATAAGTTAAATACATATTTTTTTTGTATTGGTATCAAAATAATTTATTCTTTAAAAAAGAATGGGGAGGAGAGTAAATAAAGCCATAGGATAAATGATTCAATAACGAAATTTTTTAAAAATTTAATGCTACTTTTAGGATCAAAAAAGAAGGTCATCATCTAAATATTTTGCATGATAACCTTCTTTTCTTTATAAATCAGACTTTTTCATTGTCCTTGAGCAAAGCTTCCCCCTTTTTTATTTAACATTTAGTTTTACATTACTGTTCTTGTCTTTTTTTCTTAAACTTAATTTTAATACCAATTTTAGTAATGGAGGCACTGCGGCATAAATAAACGCCATCCGAAATAGTTGATAGCTGGTAACAGTAGATACATCAGCATTTACTTCTTGTGCAATGATTCCCATTTGATCCATTCCACCAGGGGCTAAACTTAAAAAACCCGTAATAGGCGATAAATCATAATACTTGGTCAGTAGAAAACTAAAAAACATTGTTGCGCAGATCAAGATTAGTCCGTTCATCAAAGCCAATAATAAGGTTTTTCTTTTGTTATCAAGTTGTTCCGGTTTTAATAGTAAACCGATATAACCGCCAACCATAAATTGAGATATATCAAGAAGTGAAAGAGGAAGTGGTGGTCCCTGCAAACCTAAAAGACCTATTGCAGCAGTAACGATTACTGGTCCTAAAAAGTAAGGAGCTGGTAATTTGAATATTTTACCTACTCTTGCTGCGAGAAAACAAATAAGGGCGAACAGAAAGATAAGAGGAAATAAATCACTCCACTCTGGAATAACGTTATCCATTATTTTAGATGAATCATTGGTACGATTCGCTGCAAACAGGGGACTGATAATTAACAGGGGAACTAAGAAAACCACCATTATCACTCTTGTAACATGGAAAAAGGTTACGGTAGTAATATCAATACCTTTCATTTCTTCTGCAAACACAACGATTTGTGACAAACCTCCAGGAATACTACTCGTTAAGGAGGTGGGATAGTCAATGCCGGAATATTTTGACATAACTAAAGCAGAACATGCACACACAAGGACAATTAAGATTGTAAGGATCAACATTGAGGGAAGGTGACTAATCATATCAGACAGTGAGCTCTTGGTAAAGGAGATGCCTATTGAATAACCTACAATAATTAATCCAGTATTTCTCATCGAAACGGGCCAAATCAATTTAACGTTTTTGAAACGTGATGCAATTAATAGGGCTGCCATTGGGCCAAGAAGCCAGGGGATTGGAAACCTGAAAAGAGAGAAAAGGCCGCCTCCAATAAAAGCAGTTAGAAGTGCAGCCGAAAATTGGATTGTCTTGCTTGCATTATTTAAATCCCACTTTTTCATATTAATTCTCTTCCTTTGAATTAGTTTTACTTCGTTTCGTCTTGTTTCATTGTTTAGAATCATTAAGAAAATCAATAAATGCTTTCACTTGTGCCAAATCCATAGTCACATCCCGATAAAAAACCCAAGTTTCTCTAAGCAAATAGCTATTATCGCTTAATACAATGGGGAAAGTATACAGCGGTTCATCATCTTTAATACAGATTTCTGGTAAAATGGCATATCCTAAACCATTAAGAACCAGTTCCTTACATGTTTCAATCCGATCTACCTCCATTGAAATCTTAGGTGGTAACGCAAATGTTTCCTGCCACCAGTTTTCAATAGTATTTCTTAACGATTGATCTGTCTGATAATTAACTCTAGGAAGAAAAGGAAGTTCTTTTAATTCAATTTTTTTACTGGAGGCAATACAAATCTTTTCTTCTTGAAATAACACTTTATTTTCCTGCCATTTGTAAGGACCTCTAACAATCCCGAGGTGTGCTTCTTCTTTTTGAAGCATTTGATGAATTTGAGAACTCCATCCAGTTTTCAAACTGATTTCAACCTCTGGATATAGGGTTAGAAATTCTTTTAATAATACTGGTAGTTTATATCGGGCAAACAAGCCAGATACACCCAATCGCAAAGTTCCTTTTACTTTTTTATCCAAATTTGAAATGTGTTCTTTTGCCGCTCCTAATTGCTTACGCATATTTTTCGAATATTGAACGAGGTATTCCCCTTCAACTGTAAACTCGACACCTCTTTTGCCTCTAGAGATCAAATTTGTTTTGAACTCTTTTTCCAGCTGTTTTATACGATAGGATAAAGCTGGCTGAGAAATAAATAGTCGCTGTGCTGCCTTTGTTATATTTCTTTCTTCGTAAAGAGTAATTAATATAAGCCAGTCTTTTTCATCCATAAAATTTTTCTCCTTTAACCATAAAAAATATTTATGGGTAATTATAAATTATGATAATTTATTTAATTTCTAAAAGTATAATACAGCTAATTAAAAAAGAAATCTATCTTTTTATGTAAATCAATAGACTCACTATAGTTTTGCCTTTCCAGCATTCTTTCATAAAATTTTTCTATGGCAATGAATAAAAAAACAATATTATTTTTATTCATTATTTTCACTTATTATTTACATGAAGAGTTATCACTACTTAACAGGAGGGGTAAAAATGTCAAATGCACAATATTATGATGTAGTTGTAGTAGGGGCAGGAAACGCAGCTTTATGTGCCGCAATCTCAGCAAAAGAGGGAGGTGCTAGAGTTCTTGTATTAGAACGGGGACCAGTGGAAAAGCGTGGAGGGAACTCTTTCTTCACGGATGGAGCCATTCGCGTTGCATACAATAATTTAGACGGAATCAGATATATAATACCTGAATTAACAGATGAAGAATCCGAGTTAATTGTAATGCCTGAATACACGGAAACCGATTATTACAATGATCTAATGCGAGTAACAGGTGGACAAAGTAATCCTGAGTTAGCAAAGCAGCTGGTTTCTAAATCGTATGAAACAATTGCGTGGATGCGTGATCAGGGAATAAAATTTGAATTGAATTATGAAAATCAATCTTTCGTACAAGCTGGCAAGCGCAATTTCTGGGGAGGACTGCCTATCAAAACGGAGGATAAAGGCGTTGGCTTAATGAGACAGCTCTTTGCGCGGACAGAAGAAATTGGCATCGACGTTTGGTACGATTCACGTGCTGTGGAGCTCGTATCAGAGCATAATACAATAACCGGTGTCGTTGTTGAGAAGGATCATACAATGGTGACAGTTCAGACATCCGGTGTGATTTTGGCTTGTGGCGGCTTTGAAGCCAATAAGAAAATGAGAAGTGAAAATATTGGTGAAGAATGGGAAGCGGCTATTGTTCGTGGAACCGAGTTCAACACAGGAGACGGCATTTCCATGGCTATGGCAGTAGGGGCTCAAAAATTTGGGCAGTGGTCTGGATGTCATTCTATTGGGACAGATTATAATGCGCCAAAAGTAGGGGACTTCACGAAGCCGGGGGATATTTTTAAAAAGCATTCTTATCCGTACAGCGTCATGCTTAATAATGAAGGGAAACGGTTTGTTGATGAAGGAGCAGATTTGCGAAATTACACTTATGCAAAATACGGCCGTGAGGTATTAAAACAGCCTGGACATGTGGCATATCAAATTTATGATGCACAGGTACGCCTGATGCTGCGTAAAGAATATGACCTTGAAGAAGCGACTTTTTATAAAGCAGATACGCTTGGAGAGTTGGCTAGTTTACTGCCGGTCAATCAAACACAATTTCTTAAAACGATCGAAGAGTATAACAGTGCGGTACAAGATGGCGAGTATAGACCCGTAGAGAAAGATGGCAAAGGAACGAAAGGAATTACCCCTCCTAAATCCAACTGGGCACTTCGAATTGAGCAAGGTCCATTCTATGCTTTCCCTGTAACGTGCGGAATTACCTTCTCGTTCGGTGGTTTGCATGTAGATACAACGGGTCATGTGTTAGACAAAGAAGAACAACCGATAAAAGGTCTCTTTGCGGCTGGTGAAATGATTGGGGGGATTTTTTATGAAAACTATCCTGGTGGATCCGGGTTAATGTCTGGAGCAGTCTTTGGAAAATTAGCTGGCTCATCCGCAGCACGCTATACTCAAGAAAAGGTTGAAACGATCAATAATCACTGAGTCTTTTCCTTGAATGGTTTATTGGATAAGAATGTGTCCAAAAAAATAATGGAGATACGTGAAGTAGAAGAATGAAAAATAGCCAAGGCTTAAAAGTCCTTGGCTGTTTGGTATTTTAACATATTTAAAGTCTTTATGCTTTGACTAAAACTCATATCATATAGGAATATAAAAGGTCAAACTTAGTAACAGTTTATCTATTGGAGCTTTTTCAGATGAAGTGATTGTATAGCTTTAATCGTCTTGATGGCGAGACATTAAGGTTCTTCATTACTAGCTTTTCGAGTTCAGCAATAGCTTGAATGGATAGATGGGCATCAACGCGTATGAATACAGTTCTAACTTATTGCTGTTTACCGCTCGATTCTAAAATTCAGCATGAAAAAGGGTAGGGATTTTGTGTATTGGTATTTTTCTCTAAACAAGATGATGGATAGTAATTAGCTTTTTTAAAATATTATAGTAACCATAAAAATCTGGTTTTAGTAACTGTAACCAGATTTTTAGGGGTTTTAGCTTATCTGGGGAATTTTAGTGCCTTTCATATTTTTGAATCTTTCTTTCGTTTCGCCTAATTCAAATATTTTACTATTTTCCTATAAAAAGATAGTGAAGACCCACATTTGATAAAGCCCCCAAGTGAAAGGGAACTTTTTGCTGTAATTTGCAGATCCCTTACTATCAAGCTAATTGATAGGAATGCTCGTAATTTTTTTTCGTGTACACGTAGCCCTCCAATATGATTCTTGCTGTGCGTACCACTTTAATAGCACGTATGTGTCCTGCCAAGAAATCAACCTTTGTTTCCATTATCCCTGCAGGATGGGCTAATCGGAAAATTTCGTGTTTAATGTTCACCATCTCAGATAAAACCGTTTCCTGTAAGTAAGCCCCCGCTGTTGCACAGATGGCTCCTGTAATAGCAAGCGCTTGATGGGGCTTTTGCATCGACATCATTCGGATCATCAAATCCATCTCTGACGCTTTTCTTTCAGATCCGTTTAGATCGACGTAATCCATAGGAGGAGCAATTAGAGTCATTTTAGGTACAGCAGGAGATTTGACAGTAGCTGATTTCTTATCGGAAAATTGACACATTTCAGCTGCAATTGACCGGATTTCTTCCAGTTCAATTAATTTTTCCTGTGAATAATCATTGGGTAATTCGGTTCCGCTTAGACCAATATCCTGTGCCCTGACAAAAACGAGTGGATTGGCAACATCAATGATAGAAACTTGAATTAGCCGATCCTTGGTTTTAATCATGTCAATCGGATTTCCTGTAGGGAAAAGTTTTCCTGTAACTGCTCCTTCTGCACGAGTAAAAGAAAGATAAATAGGTGATCCTTTACCAGGCACCCCAGGTATTGAGCAGCATCCTTCTGATTTCACATGTCCATTTTCAACCTCTACCTCTGCAATAATCAGTTTTTGTGTATTCACGTTAAAAATTTTCACCGTTGTAACAGGTTCTTGTATAGGGACTAATCCTTGCTCAATTGCGTAAGGTCCTACAGCGGAAGATATATTTCCACAATTTCCTTTAAAATCAACCATTTGATTATCGATGCTGATCTGAGCAAATGTATATTCCACATCGAATTCCGGTGATTCTGACTTTTTGATAATCGCTGCTTTACTTGTCAATGAATTCGCTCCTCCAAGACCATCGATCTGTCTCCGATCCGGACTGCCCATCACGTCAAGTAAGAAATCCTCCCAGTGTAAGGGATTCGAAGGCATATGTTCAAAATTAAGGAACACACCTTTACTTGTCCCGCCGCGCATTACAACTACAGGTACTTTCATTGTATAACCACCTTTTCTCAAATGAATATTTATAGCACTACCGGTTCCTTTGAAAATATAGTATGATATGTTTATTCATAAGTAAAATACATATTTTTTTAATGAAAATGATAAAAAAACTTATAATCCAAAAATCGGGAGATGGTTAAGTGGACGAAAAAGATTGGATTGCGATAAGGGTACTATATGAAGAAAAAAACATTAGCCGTGCCGCAGAACGTTTATATATATCGCAGCCGGCGCTAACGTACCGGCTTAAAAATTTAGAAAAAGAATTTAGCACAAACCTATTTTTCAAAATAAAAGGAGGCATCGAGTTCACTTCAGAAGGGGTACATTTAGCGGGCTATGCGGAAGAAATGGTGAAAAAGTTGCAAAAAACGAAAGATTATATGCTGAATATGAAAAATGAGGTAAGAGGAACGTTAAGGCTTGGCGTTTCCAGCAACTTTGCCCAATATAAACTACCAGAAATATTGAAAAAGTTTTCAACACAATATCCTCATGTACAATTTAATGTGAATACAGGGTGGAGTACTGAAATCATGCATCTTCTGGATTCCTCTAGTGTTCAATTAGGCATTCTGCGTGGAAATTATGAATGGTATGGAATCAAATCGTTACTGCATAAAGAAAGACTTTGTTTAATTTCTAAGAAAGAGGTAGACTTGGATAATTTGCCGGAACTTCCATTCATAAATTATAAGACCGACAGTTCTTTAAAAAACTTAATAAATGGCTGGTGGCATGATAGATTCCCAGAGCCACCATTTGTAACTATGGAAACAGATCGGCAGGAGACGTGCAAAGAGATGGTCAAAAATGATCTTGGTGTTTCCATTCTGCCGGAAATATGCCTGCAGCCTTCAGATAATTTGCATACATACGGGTTATCCTACAAAAATGGGAAGCCAGTGTTAAGAAATACATGGTTAATGTATAACCAGGATTCATTAAAACTCTCTACTGTGAAAAACTTTATTGATTTCTTGAATAAAAATTCCAATCTTTAACGAAAAAGCACAATGAAATTATTGACAATTTCATTGTGCTTTTTGGATTTCTTAATTTAATATAAAATGGATTATAAGTTTTTTTTTCGAAAAAGTACAAAAAATATGTATTTCACTTATTTGATGATATGAACTATTCTAAAAATAGAAAATAAAGCAACAGGGAAACAGAAATAATATGTAATATTTTTTAGTTATTCAAACTTTTTATTCAATTTGTAAGCGGTTTCTTTAATAGGAGGGATTAATATTCTAACATTACTTGGAATTTCAATGGTCGTTGTCTTTACTTATTTAATCATGTCTAAACGGTTATCACCTGTTAATTCTCTTGTAGTCATTCCAATTATCTTTGCATTAATTGGCGGATTTGGCCCAGAGCTCGGAGATATGATGCTCGATGGAATAAAGGTTGTCGCACCTTCAGCCGCTTTGCTATTGTTCGCTATTTTGTTTTTCGGAGTTCTGATTGACGCTGGATTATTTGATCCGCTTATTAAAACCATGTTGAAAATCGTAAAAGGGGATCCGGTTAAAATAGCGGTAGGAACAGCAGTAATCGCAATGACCGTTGCCTTAGATGGTGATGGTACCACGACTCATATGATTACGATTTCCGCTATGCTGCCCCTTTACTTGCGACTTGGTATGAATCCACTTATTCTTGCCACTATTTCTATGCTGGCTGTCAGTATTATGAGTGGAATGACTCCTTGGGGAGGTCCTGCAACTAGAGCAATAGCATCATTAGGTTTGGATGCAAATGAATTCTTTGTCCCGATTATCCCAACATTATTATCAGGAATGGCAGCCATTCTTTTTACCGCTTATGTACTTGGTAAAAAAGAGCGCAAAAGGCTTGGCGTTGTTTATATCAAATCTGCACCTGAAATGAAAGGGGCTCTTGCTGAAGCAGCGGTAGCTTCCGCCATACAAGACGATTTAAAGCGCCCTAAATTAATATGGGTCAATCTTTTGTTGACGCTCACAGTCATGGTCGTTCTTGTCATGGGCTTAGTACCGGTACCGGTGTTGTTTCTAATCGGGTTTGTTCTTGCTTCGATCATTAATTACCCTAATTTAGAACAGCAAAAAGAGCGAATCGAGTCACATGCAGGAAACGCTATAACCGTTGTCACATTAGTATTTGCGGCTGGTATTTTCACAGGGATCTTTTCCGGAACGAAAATGGTAGACGCCATTGCAAATTCATTAGTGGCCATCATTCCGGATTCTTTAGGCTCTTTTTTACCGATGGTCGTTGCGTTCACAAGTATGCCATTTACGTTCGTTTTATCAAATGATGCTTACTACTTTGGTGTTTTGCCAATTCTAGCAGAAGCAGGAGCCGCTTATGGGGTGAGTCCTTTAGAAATTGCCAGAGCTTCCGTACTGGGGCAGCCTGTACATTTCTTAAGTCCGCTCGTGGCCTCGACTCTTTTACTGGTAGGGATGGTAAAGACAGATATCGGGGAACTACAGCGGTATGCATTTAAATGGGCTCTAATTTGTTCATTAGTCCTTATTATTGCTGCTATCTTGACAGGGGCTATTATTTAAGTATAACGTTAAATAAATTCTCGAACTTAAACAATTAGGGCTGTGCCAAAACCAATTATTATTAGTGGTTTTTGGGACAGCCCATTCTTTTAATAAGGTTTAGAAGTCTCGCCGGTCGCTTGAGTAATGATTTTTACGATTTTATTCGCCAAATTCATAACCGTGTATAGACGAGTATCATTTAAAAATTGCATCGTTGGCAGCGGATCTATATAATTTACCATTCCTATAATATGATAATCTCCCACTTCAGGTAATACTTTTTTTAAAGCTTTCCCTGGGACAAGAGGTCCATCCTTCAAAAAAACATAACCGACCTGGTTTTGATACCCTAAACATGCATCCACACTAAAAATAAGAGGCTTTTTGAATTGCTTTTTAATTTCTTTCAACGTCTCTTTTAAATTAAATGCATGAACGGGATTTTCCAAGGTACCATAAACACGATAAGGCACCGTATGTTCTTTAAGCATCGTCCCGACTAAAGGGCCCAATGAATCCCCGACCGATCGGTCTGAACCAATACACAGAAAGATTACATCTTCGTTTTGACATCCTGAAGATTGAATAATCTCTTTGACTTTTAATGCTAAACTGTTTATTTCTTCGCCTTTTGGTTCCACAGAACAAATCTGCTCCCTCTTTTTGTAAATTAGACTCATTTTGATTTCCCTTCACTCTATTATACGAATTAAAAAGATATCATGCATGTAAATATGAGCAAATGCTTGTGACTGATGGATATTTTTAAATTATTAGCATTTAACACTCTGAAAAATGGCAGTAATCCAAACAAGCCCTTTAATTTATTTGGGGGAGTATGTGGGATTGGGTTTACAACCAGAATACTTCCAGATTAATGATATAGCATGTCTTTAACCGATACCCTTTCAAAAATTTAAATAGATTTTGGTAAAATTAATCGGGTTAACTAGTTTGTCATAGTGTATCTCTTATATTTACAAACGATTAATAAGCTTTAATATTCTGCATCGGTCTTTTTATGACTAAATCCTTAGTTTTTTCTCCACTTTTGACTCATACCATCAATTTCAACCCTTTACATGTTAAAAATGTCATTATAACCTCCATTGTTTTCGTGAAAACAGTGACTTTTGGTTTATCTTTCATGCGAAGGAATAAAATCACATGAGCTTAACAGAGCATTTAAAATGTTCTGTTAATTTTGAGGGTAGGGTTTGCTATAAGGAATATAGCACCCCTCAAAAAGATTTTTTGGAGGTAATGTTGATGAAATCCAGCAATAGCGGTTTAAACAGACGTAATTTCTTAAAAGTGGGCGGTATGAGTACTTTAGCATTAACACTTGGTTCAACTGGGATATTTTCTCTTGCGGGGGCTACAAAAGGATTTGCAGCGGATTCCAGCAAACCAACAAGCGGATTTGGTGGATATGGCCCACTAGTAAAGGATCCAAATGGTGTTCTCGATCTGCCAAGGGGATTTCATTACAAAATGCTTTCAAAAACTGGTGATATCATGCCTAATGGTGACCTTGTCCCTTCTGCTCACGATGGAATGGCTGCCTATAAAGGGGAGAAGGGTACAACCATTCTTGTAAGAAACCATGAAAATGGGACAAATTCAGATTACCCTGTAAACGGGAAAAAACCTTGGAGCGCTGGTGCTGCCGGCGGCACAACCACAATAATCGTTGGACAAAATAACAAGGTCATTGATCAGTATGTATCAAGTTCAGGTACGATCCGTAACTGTGCGGGTGGAGCTACGACTTGGGGGACCTGGTTAACAATGGAAGAAACTCGTGATATGGGACATGGTTTTGTATTTGAAGTGAATCCGCTTGATCCTGAAAACGAAATGTCAAGAACACCGATCCGTGATATGGGTTATTTCTCTCATGAAGCTGGGCATGTTGACCCTTCAACAGGAATTTGGTATTTAACCGAAGACGCAAGTCCAAGCTTCTTGTACCGCTTTACACCACATGACCGAAGTCAAAAGCTAGGTTCTCTGCAAAAGGGAGGTATCCTTGAAGCAGCAGCGATTGATGAATTGCCAGCTGCAGCTGCAAGTCAATTTAGTACTGAACAAAAATTCGGGGTTGTTTGGAAAAAATTAAATCCTGAAATTGCACAGCAAGATGCCAAGGATAAAGGCTGCATTCAGTTTAGCCGCTTAGAAGGGGCTTATTTTTCTGAAGGTACTTTATGGTTTGATGATACAAGTGCAGGTTCAGCACACCTTGGCCGTGTTTATCGCTACACGCCAGCGACAAACAACTTAGAACTATTCTATGAGTCTACTGATAAAAATGATTTAGAAGCACCGGATAACATTACGATCACTCCTTGGGGAGATCTTTGGATCGCCGAAGATGGCGGCGGCAATGACCGTATTGTCGGATTAACTCCTGAAGGAAATATTTATACTTTCGCTGAGAATATGATGAACGGTTCTGAATTTGCTGGCCCTACATTTGCTCCAGATGGAAATACTTTCTTTGTGAATATGCAAACACCAGGTATCACCTTTGCGATTTGGGGACCATTTGCACGCAGAAATTCTACCCGTAGAAGAGCTATGAACCAGGCTTTGCCGCCAGCAAGTCTTGCTCCAGTTGTTTCGGATAAACTTACTGCATTCGCAGAAGAACAAGGCATGTCTATATTAGAAGCAGCAGCTTTAGAGCGTCATGGCATGCCAATTTTATAAGTAATGATCTCATTTTTTGATTACTAAACAAACCATCATGGAATAGGGGGTGAGACGTTTGTTATCCAGTATTGGCATCCCTGGTTTAATTCTCATTCTAGTCATAGCATTAATCATTTTTGGCCCTTCTAAATTACCCGAAATTGGAAAGGCTTTTGGAAACACATTAAAAGAATTTAAAAAAGCGACAAATGATTTGATCAGCAATGACAAAGAAGAAAAAACTAACTTTGAAGAAAAAAACAATCGAATAGCTCTCGAGAAATCCGAAAAGACTGGAAACTAAATAACTACTTTTATCATTTAATAGAGTAAATGCATGGAGGAAATAGTATGAATATAATAAGGAAGATTTATTTGAAGGGCTGCTTTTCGCTGGCGATGGCTGCCGCTTTTGCCGCAAAGCCCGTTACGGCAGTTGCGGAGGAAAAGCTCAAGGAAGGAGAGAAGTTTAAACTCGCCATTCTCCAGACAAATGGCTTTCACGGTCATCTGGATGACATCGTCACGCTGGATGATGGAACCGTTCATCACAATTCTATTGCAAAGTACGCCACCATCATTGAAAATGTGCGCAATGAAGAGGAGAATGTGCTTCTCGTCGATGGCGGGGATGTCTTCCTGCGCGGCGAGTTTCAAGCTGGTCAAGGAGAGTTAGAAACGTCTCTGTTAAAAGCATTGGACTATGATGCTATGGCTCTAGGAAACAACGATTTCCGTGTTTACCCTGCCGGGGAGGGCACACCGGACAGCCGTTATGAACAGTTAAAGGATTACCACCGCAACGTAAATTTCCCCATCCTTACTGGAAATGTCATTGAAAGGGAAACAGGAAAGTACATACAGAATGTCAAGACTTGGAAGAGTTTTACTTTTTCAGGCGTTAAAGTCGGCATGATTGGTCTTACTTCGATGAAGCCGGAAATTCGAGGTTGGGATGATGTTGCAGACCTCGATTTCATCGAACCGGTTGAAGCGTTGAATGCGTTGCTTCCTGAAGTGAGTGAGAAGTCAGACGTAAACATTCTCCTTTCGCATGCTGGAAATCCCGAAGACCACAAGCTGGCTCAGGTTCCCGGAGTTTCGGCGGTAATCGGGGCAGATACACACAAGGTCATCGAAACTCCCGAATATGAATTCAACGGAGAGGTGATGGTGCCAATTACTCAAGCTGGCGGAGAACAAGAACATTATTTGGGCCGTCTTAATTTGACTTTTGAAGTCGTTGACGCCAAAATGACTTTGGTCGAATCCGATGGATTCCTTTACGACGTCACAAATGTTCCGGCTAACCCGGAGATACAAGCGATTATTGACGATTATCGTGCAGATTTGAAAGCGCAATAATCATCTTCATAGTGCTATGAGGGAGGGACAAAGCGAGGTTATTCGCTTTGTCCTTTCTAAATTAAAGATAAAGTAAATACTGGAAGGGGGTGTACAAGTCGTTGAAAACTAACTGACTGGCGCCTTTTTTATTTTTGCTCACTCGCCATTTCCACTGACGGGAGTTGAACTTAGTGTAGAGAATTATCTGTTTAGTTTAGCTTAATTCCACTAATTAATGTGCTAAAAAGGATCGTTAGGGAACAAAGCATTTGTTAAGCCATTGAGATTGCGAAGATTTTCGTTTGGAATCCCATTAAATTCCTTTTTGTTTGCTGGAAATCGTTTGAAAGAACTCTTGATATCCATAAACAACCAGTTATTTTTTAGCCGCTGATGGTCATTATAAATAAAGAAGAAGGGGCTACTGATTACGTATGATTCACATCATATAGTAAATGAGGTGTTAGTTAAAGACGTTTAACTTAACTACTGATAGCTTCATTAAAAAATCGATTCGAGCAAGGAGATGGTTCTCTTGCACGTAAAAGCAGAAAACTCATTCAATAATTGTCATTTATGCTTTGAAAGTTGATTAAACTTTTAAGATATAGGGGATGGTTGCTTTGGATGGTAAACTCTAGTCAGATACCAGTTCTTACTCTAATGTAGATGAGGTGTTTATCGCAGAGAATTTATGCTGATTCGAAATGAAGCAAACCCCTTTTTCAGGCAGGGTGCAACTTTCCGTTGCATCCTGTTTTTATGTATTTACTTATTATCCAGACGTGAGCAATTTTATTTATATCCCTTATACTCGTATGTGTTTTCATTTTACGGTAACCTGTGATGTTATAAATCAAAGAACTTAAAAAGGAAAAGCATACGGTAACAAGTTGATTTATTTCACTTCAAACCTATTTAGGGGTAGAAACAATTTCATATAAAACAAATAATTCATTCATTTTTACTATCTTTTAAATGACCGGAACGTACCACTTTAGTTTTTAAATATTTTTCATTAAACTCGGAAATGTCTCCCCATAACGGAACTCTTCCTGCAACATTGGCACCTGAGTTTTGAAGGGCTTCTAATTTTCTCGGATTGTTGGTGATAAGGGTCACTGGATTAGAGCGCAGTTTTTTTAACACCCGATTGGCGTCATCATAGTTGCGTGCATCATCCACAAATCCAAGCTCCAAATTAGCTTCCACCGTATCCAATCCTTTTTCTTGCAGAACATAAGCCATGGCTTTACTATATAATCCGATGCCTCTTCCTTCGTGATTGGCTAAATAAAATAAAGCCCCGGATCCTTGAGTTGCAATCATTTTCATAGCCTGCTTTAATTGAAAGCCACAATCACAGCGTTTGCTGCCAAATATATCCCCAGTATGACAAATACTATGCATCCGAATAAGGGCTTCAGCTGAATGTTGGAAATCTCCATACAGTAACACACTTGATTGCTGCATTTCCGCTAAGTTGGAAGAGGCTAAAGTTTCAATGATCTTTTCTATATTATAAGTGCCGTCACCACAAAAATGACCCGCCATATTCTCACATCTTAACCAGCAATACCACTGGAATATAATTGTTTCGCCCTCTAAGTTAACGGGTAATTTGATTGGGCCGACTAAATAAATGGATGTTTCATCACTTTTAATAACGTTAATTTTATCTTCTAATATCAAAGCCACTTTTTCATTAATCATATAAACTTCCTCCCGAAACTAAGATAACGTTTACTAGTTCATTTCATATTGTACCCAATCCACTCTTTTGTGAATCTTTGATTTTAAATAGAAAAAAAAGCTCCAAATGTACTAAAACGAAAGACGATAGCAAAAGGTTAACCCCATCTTTGGTGTGAAAGCCCAAGACCATTTCTTATTTGAACAGTAACTCATATTACCTCAATAAAGCCACAGCACCGATTTTTCAAATGGAATTCGATTAAAAACACTGTATCTCTTAATTTCAGTAAAAAGGATTGAGAAGCATTATTGCATCAATGGTATTTGGATTAGAAAGAAGTTTGTCTAGCTGCCTGTTTACCCGTGAAAATTATGTCTTTCCGTAGGAAATGTCCTGCGAAGTCTTTGGGAAGTTTTGCATCTTTCTTTTTCTAAGGATGGAAGGGACATGGTGTTTACATTCCTGGTCATTTGTTGTATTTACGTTTATTTTACAGACTTCATCTAAGGAAAATGGTGATTTTTTAGATGATATTTACCTTGCAGAATGATTTGGATTGTTGAAAATGCGGATACATCCATTGTCTTTCACGCTCAACGATTTTCCTTGTTTTCGTAAAATTGGAAACAATTAAAAAAACTTCTTCAAATGAAAACAAAAGTGTTATACAATAAAACAAACACAAATAAAGATAAACGGGGGTAAAACAAAATGGTTAATAATTTATGGAATGATAAAGAAGCGTCAAAAGTGACATCTGGAGTAGAAGAACTGGTATATCGGTCTAATTTAATCGGTACAGATCGAGCCGTCTGCAACTGGGGAGGCGGCAATACATCCATGAAAACAATGGAAAAGGATTTTCGTGGCCGGGAAATTGAAGTCATGTGGGTTAAAGGAAGCGGTTCCGACCTTGCAACAATGAAAGCGGGCAATTTCACAGGTTTGAATCTAGCGGATATTCACCCTTTAATCGAGCGTGATGACATGACTGATGCAGATATGGTTGAATATTTGTCACACTGCATGATCGACAGTAAGCATCCACGTATGTCGATTGAAACTTTACTTCATGCCTTCCTTCCCTTTAAACATGTTGACCACACACATCCAGATGCAATTATTAGTCTTTGTTGTGCAGACAATGGAAAAGAAGTCGCCAATGAAATTTTCGGTGATCGTTTTGTCTGGGTACCATATGAGCGCCCCGGCTTCACTTTGTCTAAAATGATCGCAAAAGGTGTGAAAAATAACCCGCAAGCCGAGCTTGTTTTAATGGAAAAACACGGATTGGTTACTTGGGGTGAAACATCGAAAGAAGCTTATGAAAAAACCATATCGATCATAACGGAAGCAGAAGAGTTTGTTAAAAGCCGCCAGCATGAAGAAGATGCATTTGGTGGACAGGCATTTGACTCTTTACCTGAAGCAGAGCGCAAAAAGGTTCTTGCTTCGATTATGCCGGTTATCCGCGGTGCTGTGGGTGAGGAGAAAAAAATGCTTTTAACCTTTGACGATGCAGATGATGTCCTGCAATTTTTGAACAGCAAAAATGCGGCAGCCCTATCACAAGTCGGTGCCGCTTGCCCGGATCACCTTGTACATACAAAAATGAAGCCGCTTTACATTAACTGGGATCCTCAAAATGAACGGACTGAATCCTTGGTGGAAAAAGTTAAAACGGGTATTCAACAATATAAGGAAGAATATAAGCAATACTTCGAGCGAAATAAAAACGAAGGAGATGTGATGTTTGAGGCTGCACCACGAGTTATTTTGATTCCAGGTGTCGGAATGGTCAATACAGGCAGAAACGTAGCCATGGCAAATGTGAGCGGAGCACTTTACCATCGAGCGATTGCGGTTATGAAAGGGGCAACAGCACTTGGCGAGTTCGTATCTCTCAGTGAAAATGAGTCATATAACGTTGAATACTGGCCACTTGAGCTTTATAAATTGTCTCTTTCACCGGCAGAAGCGGAGTTCTCACGCAAAGTAGCCTTCATTACAGGCGGTGCGGGCGGTATTGGCAGCGCAACAGCACGGCGTTTAGTTTCTGAAGGTGCCCATGTAGTTCTAGCTGATTTAAATATTGAAGGTGCTGAAAAAGTTGCGGATGAAATCAATAAAGAATACGGGGAAATACGTGCTGCAGCTTTTAAAATGGATGTTACCAGTGAAGAGCAGGTACAGGATGCCTTTGAGAAATCAGCTCTTACATTTGGGGGAATTGATATCATCGTCAACAATGCCGGCCTTGCCACATCCAGCCCGTTTGATGAAACAACCTTAAAAGAATGGAACCTAAACATGAATGTACTAGGGACAGGCTATTTCCTTGTAGCACGTGAAGCTTTTAAGCAAATGAAACAACAGGGAACAGGAGGAAATATGGTATTTGTGGGATCGAAAAACTCTGTTTACGCTGGAAAAAATGCTTCTGCTTACAGTTCAGTCAAAGCACTTGAAACACATCTAGCACGATGCATTGCAGTGGAAGGCGGGGATTTCGGAATCCGTGTTAATTCTGTTTTGCCAGACGCCGTATTACAAGGATCTTCCATTTGGGGATCGGGTTGGCGTCAAGAGCGTGCCGCTGCATACGGAATAGAACCAGACCAACTTGAAGATCATTACAAAAAACGTACTACATTGCTAGTAAACATATTCCCGGAAGACATTGCTGAGTCCATAGCGTTTTTCGCTTCATCAAAAGCAGACAAAACAACGGGTTGCATGGTCACTGTAGACGGCGGTGTACCTGGAGCTTTTAATCGCTGAATAGGTTTTGCCTGTTTTCTTGGATTTTTTTGCTTTAAGTGGAGGGTTTGTCATAGGTAGAATCAATCTATCGAAAAATAATAGATTAAGTATGTACTGCCCATTATGATAAGTGAAGAATATGTGAAAAGGTAGTAGGAATCATGGAGTAATCAATTCAATCCGTTAAAAGGATGGGACGATATGACAATTAAAGAACAGTACGTAGCAGCGAAACAAGCGTATGCGAATTGGGGAATTGATGTTGATGCGGCACTCGAAACACTAAAAAAAGTGCCCATTTCGATTCATTGCTGGCAGGGTGATGATATTGGTGGATTTGAAGTGAACAAAAGTGAATTATCTGGCGGTATTGATATAACGGGAAATTATCCAGGAAAAGCCACTACGCCGGAAGAGCTGCGCATGGATCTTGAAAAAGCGCTATCTCTTATTCCGGGGAAACATCGGGTCAATTTGCATGCCATTTATGCGGAAACAAATGGAGAAGCAGTCGAACGCGATCAGCTTGAGCCAAAGCACTTCGAAAACTGGTTGAATTGGGCTAAAGAAAACGGTCTTGGTTTGGATTTTAACCCGACACTATTTTCCCATGAAAAAGCAGCAGACGGCTTGACCCTTTCTCATCCAAATGAAGAAATTCGTGAATTCTGGATTAATCATTGCATCGCCAGCCGGAAAATCGGAGAGTACTTTGGCCGTGAACTAGGCAATCCCTGCTTAACAAATATATGGATTCCAGACGGCTACAAAGATATTCCAAGCGACCGTTTGACACCGAGAAAGAGATTAAAAGAATCCCTTGATCGAATTTTTACAGCAGAAGTGGATGAAACATGTAATTGGGATGCTGTGGAAAGTAAAGTTTTCGGTATTGGCTCCGAGTCATATGTCGTAGGATCGCATGAATTCTACCTTGGCTACGCACTGAAAAATAACAAGATTTGCTTAGTGGATACAGGTCATTATCATCCGACTGAAACTGTATCGAACAAAATTTCTTCGATGCTATTATACAGTGATAAACTAGCACTTCATGTTTCGCGCCCGGTTCGATGGGACAGTGACCACGTCGTAATTTTAGACGATGAGCTTCGTGAAATTGCGCTTGAAATTGTTCGCAATGATGCATTAAACCAGGTGATCATTGGCCTTGATTTCTTTGATGCCAGCATCAACCGTGTTGCTGCCTGGACGATTGGTACGCGTAATATGATTAAGGCCCTCTTATATGCCTTACTTGTACCGAACGATCATTTGAAAGAACTTCAAGAAAAAGGCGATTTTACTGAGCGACTGGCATTAATGGAGGAATTTAAAACCTATCCATTTGGTGCAATTTGGGATTATTATTGTGAAAAAATGAATGTGCCGGTAAAAGAAAGATGGCTGACGCAAGTGAAAGAATATGAACATGATGTTTTAGCAAAGCGTTAAAATAACAGGTTGTCCTGAATCCGCAAACCGATGTGTGACTAATTCCGCTGTATTAATATGGGGTCTATCGATTCGTCCCGAGTGAATGGTCTGGAATTACCGAAGTATAACGAAGAAGTGGAGAAAAAGTAAAAAAGTTTTTGTTTAAATTAGAAAATTAATATAGTTAAAAAGGAAAACTTATTAGAAAGGTAATTCCTTTATAAAATATACCTATAACGATCTATGACACAGGTCTTTCTATGGGTATATTTTATTTTTTTTGATTGCACATTAATAAATAGACATGAAAGCTAGTCAATTTGTATTAAATCCGGAATGAGAGTCTCGTGCACCAAATTGATTTAATCAGTTGAAAATTAGACTGAGGATTGAGGAGGAATCGTTAAAGTAACTTTTTCTAAAAGGGGAGGATTTGGATTGAAGGTATCAAACTACAGTTTAAGATAATAAAAGCACTATGAAAAAAGGATATAGAAAATGTAATGACGTAGACTGCTTTGTAATTCTCCAATACAACTAAAAATGAAACACTATGAGCAAGTGAAACTATATAAAGATATTATTTGAATTTTAAAAATATTCGTGAAATTTAAATTGACAAACCTTTCAAAAACAGTAAAAATCAATAATAAAAAGAAAAAAATGATAGGGTCAAATGTACAATAGAGATATTTTTAATACATATAGAAGAGAATGAGAAAGGCGCTCATTCTTGTTGCTAAAATACGATTTTTCCAGTTTTCATCTCGCTTTTTGTGTAAGTTAGTGGTTGAACATAACAGAGAAGGACATGGCTGGACAATAAATTATAGGGAAACCTGAAAGTATATATAGGTTTCCTATTTTAGTAAAGAAATTAAGGTTATACTCCCGGTAAAATCCATCATTTATGAAACCGTTTTCTTAGAAAGAAGCAGCGGTGAATGTAACCGGATGAGAAAAGCACTTCTTAAGTCATTCCTTATTACAATATCCATGATACGTGCTAATGTTTAGAATTTAAGAAAGAAGGTAGCTAATCATGTTAAGGATGCCCATCTTTTTTATTTTGTTTTTATTTATACTAAGCGGCTGTGATCATTCTGCAGAATACGAGATTATTTACAATGATGAAGAAAGTATCGACGTCAATACAAAACCTGTCGAGAATAAAAAAGATTCGTATACGATAGCTGTTATACCTAAAATTGACGGAATACCTTATTTTAAAGCGGTAGAGGAGGGGGCGTTGGAGGCGGGAAAAGACTTAGGTGTTAAGGTCATATATACAGGCCCACCTACCCCCAGCTCTGAAAAGCAGGAAGAGATTATAACAAAATTAATTGAAAAAAAAGTGGACGTAATTGCGGTATCTGCAAATGATCCATATAAATTAGGCAGGGTGCTGAAAAAAGCAAAGCTTAAAGGAATCAAGGTGATCACCTGGGATTCTGATACTAATGCATCATACAGAAGCTTTTTTGTGAACATGATAGATCCTGAGATAATTGGCAGGCATGTAATGGATACTCTCGCTATTGAAATGGAAGAAAAAGGGGAGTTTGCGATTATGACGGGATCTCCTACCGCTGCCAATCTTAATACATGGATTGATTGGATTCAAATCCAACAAAAAGAATATTATCCAACTATGAAACTAGTTGAAGTGGAATATACAAACGAAGATATTCATAAAGCGTATAAGGTAACACAAAATTTATTTAAAAAATACCCGGACCTAAAAGGAATTATTGGTATTTCAACGGTTAATCCTCCTGCTGCGGCTCAGGCTGTGAAAGATGCAGGGAAAATCGGCAAGGTTGCCGTAGTCGGTACATCGACTCCTAATTTAATGAATGAGTATTTACAGGAAGGGGCTGCCCAGACCATTACGTTATGGAGTCCACAAAAGTTAGGTTACTTGACTGTTAGCCTAGCAAAAAACTTATTGAATGATGAATTTCCGTATGAAGGACAGAACATTAAGAACATAGGTAGGATTAAATTCACCGGTGACATGGTCATTATGGGAGAGCCCATCGATTTTACAAAGGGAAATGTGAACCAGTATGATTTTTAAAGGAAAAAAGCCTATCCAGATAAAAAACCTGCGTTTAACGACAAAACTAGTTACAACCTATACATTATTAACGGTTCTACCTATGGCCTTCCTTGGGTTCATTGCATACTGGCAATACACAAAATCAATAGAAGAAGAAGTAGGCGAATATATTCCCCGTCTTGTCAAACAGGTTAATGGCAACATTGAAAATGACATTCAAAAACTAGAGACCTTACCTGATTTAATTTATAATTCCGGTGATGTTATGGCTATTTTAAGAGACAGCCAATCAAAAAAAAAATCGGTTTTGCTACACGATGAGTATATCATGAAGAGTTATTTGACAAGAACCTATTTAAATAACAATTCATCTCATATTTTGGGGGCGTTTCTTGTTTCCAAGAATCGTACATTTGCAAGTACAAGTCTGCATTATGACAGTTTTGGTTTTGAAGATGGTTCCTTGCCATATGCAGATGACCTAGGATTGCTAGGCGAGATGCAGTTGCTCCTTCCTAATCAGACTAATTTAACGTTTGAAGGGGATCCCTCCTATTTTATGCTGGTCAAAACAATTACTGATTTCGATAATAGAAAAAATTTAGGAACGCTCTATATAGCCATCGATGTAGCCTTTTTTGAGCAATCACTTCAGGATTTGCAAAAGGAAGAGAATGTTACGATGTGGATCATGAATAAGCAGGGGAAGATAATTTATCATAAGGATCATTCAAAAATTGGTACAGTGGAAAAAGGGATACATGATTACCCATTACTGAATGGTAGTTTTCGTACAGAAATCGATGGAAAACGGAATTTAATCAGTATAAGTGAATCAAATGAGCTGCCATGGGTACTCGTTCATAGCATACCTATCAAAAACATGACAGAAAAAACGGATGTTATCCGAAATGTGACAATTTTCGTTTTTATCCTTTTTACACTCATTACTACATTGATCTCTATCTTTTTTGCCTGGACCGTTACACGTCCACTAAACGAATTAGGAGATATAATGAAGAGGGTGGAAAAAGGTGATTTATTAGTAGAAATACCTATACATTCCAAGGATGAAGTCGGGATGCTCGCGAACAGTTTTCGATCAATGCTTGCAGAGATAAGAGAGCTGATTCATAAAAACTACCACATTGAACTGCGAAAAAAAACAGCTGAATTATACGCCCTTCAATCTCAAATAAATCCTCACTTTATGTATAATACGCTGGAAACCATAGGCATGGCTGTGGAAGAAGGAGAGAGCGATGAAGTCGTGAAGATGGTGACTCTGCTTGGTAGAATGATGCGCTTTTCAATCAGTAATAAAGAAAGCTTGGTTCCTATAAACAGTGAGGTTCAGCACATTGAAGATTATTTAAGCCTCCAACAATTCCGTTTTGAAGATCGTTTGCATTTTATGATAGAAAAAGGAGCAGATGTAGTTAATTATTATATACCCAAGTTTGTTTTACAGCCAATCGTTGAAAATTCCATTAAATATGGATTGGAAAAAAGAAAGGAAATAGACATTCAAATACATATTTCTGAAGAGGAAACTCAGACAGGTGAGGAATATCTTTTGCTGATAGTCAGTGATAACGGACCAGGGATGACAGAAAGCAAATTAATTGAATTAAATGAAAAGTTACGTTTGGATCCAATGATGAAACGGGACTCTGGCTTTGGGATTATCAATGTAAATGCAAGAATTGGCATGATGTTCGGGGAACAATATAATCTTCAAATTAATAGCGAATACGGAAAGGGAACGAGTGTGATTATCCGACTTCCCAAAATAAATGCCCAACAAGTAAGCATGTATGTTCAAGGAGAGGAGAAGAAAAGAGATGATACAAAGGGTCAGGACGGTCATTGTAGATGATGAACCAAGGATAAGAAGAGGCATAGAAAGACTAGTACAATCTTGTGGGGAAGAGTGGCATGTTGTAGGTGTTTACTCCGATGGCCAAGAGGCATACGATGCAATTATCAATCAAGTAGAAGAAGTTGATGTATTAATAACAGATGTACAAATGCCTGTCATGGACGGGTTAACGTTAATTCAACATTTGAAAAAAACTAAACCAAGGCTATTTCCATTCATTATAAGCGGGTATGATGATTTTCTCTATGTACAGACTGCCCTAAGGGAAGGAGCTGTCGATTATATATTGAAACCGATTGATCGAGAAAAGTTTAAACTGCAGTTGAAGACTGTGCAGGAAAAAGTAATTGAGGCACGAAAGGAAAGGGAAAAGATAGGAGAAATAGAAGAAAGAGCCTTGATATTAACCCATGAAAAGCAGCTTCAATTGCTGATGGAAATTACGTGGAAAGATGCAATGGACTTATCATTACTTGAATGGACGCGGCAATTTCCAGAAGGAACCTATTCCCTGATCCATATTGGAATCGATCATACATCTGCCAAAACCCAAAGTTTTTCACCAGAAGATTGGGGTGGATGGAATGATGTAATAAAAAAACTTATAACAGACTTACTAGATGTTCATTCAACGCATTGGATGTGGAAAGATAGTCTACATGCCAGTTGGTTATTGATTAAGGATACTACCCCTACAGCTTTGGAGCAATTGTGTATAACATTAAAAACAACTGTCCAACGGCAAACCCCTTTTACGGTTTCCATTGCCCTTGGGAATGAGTTTAATGACCTTACCCTTTTAGTAAATATTAAAGATGAATTACGATCTACCTTGCAATATCGAATGATACAAGGAGGCAATAAAATTTTCAGAACTGAAATGCTTAAGCATGTATCATATAATAAAGTGATTGAAGTGCCGCCATCCATCTATAAATGGGCAGAAGAGACAGTGGAGGCGATGGAGCATGGTGAAGAAGCTGCCATTCGTTCTCTCAGGCAATTCTTTAACGAACTGAAAGATGTCACGTCCCCTTTCGTAATACAAGAATCGGTTCGCTATTTGTCTATTAGAATTATTAATAAATGGATTAAAAGTGATGGTTTTAAAGAACTTCCGCTTTTACTTGAGGAAGCATTTAGCATTGCCGAGGATTCTTCTCATTTTAATCATTTAAAAAAGGAGACGGAGCGCTGGGTCATGAATATGTTAAAAAAGCAAGCAGCATTTCAAAATGACCAAACAGATCCCATACGCCAGGCAAAAGAATGGATTCTAAAACATATAGGCGATAACATCACAATAAAAAAAATCGCCAATCATGTCCATTTAAATTCAACCTATTTTTGTGAGTATTTTAAAAATCAGACAGGTGAAACCGTGCTTGACTATGTAACCAATGAACGGTTAAAAGTGGCGAAGGAATTATTAAGTCATACAGATTTAAAGATTTATGATATCGCTTCAAAAGTAGGCTATCAAGATACCAAATATTTTAGTCGGCTGTTTAAGCAATGGACAGGACAACTTCCGTCTCAATATCGAGATACTCATGAGTTTTTTGTGAAAAAGTAGAAGCTTCCATTCCGGAGCTTTTTTTTTATGTCTACATTGAAAATGTCCCGAAGAAAATCCCTCCTACCCGAATTTTATCACCTACCAGCTTATGCCAATTCCCTTTATAGTGAAAGTATCAGAAAAGAAAGCGCTTCCTTTATGAGGGAAACGCTTTCTTGATAAAAGACGAAATGGAACGGGAGTGTTTATATGACCTTAATTGGACCCTCACTTATGTGTGCAGATATGGGGAATTTACAAGAATCAGTAATGAGATTAGACCGTGCAGGTGTTGATTTCTTTCATCTAGATATAATGGATGGATCGTTTGTTCCTAATTTTACAATGGGCCCGGATCTAATTAAACGCATTAGGCAATTCTCGGATAAACCATTTGATGTTCACTTAATGGTTGAAAGACCGGAAGACCATTTAGATCTTTTCATTCAGTCGGGGGCAGATATGATTTCCATTCATGCAGAGGCAACTGCCCATTTACAGAGATCACTACAAAAGCTGAAGAATGATGGGATTAAGGCAGGGGTAGCCTTAAATCCATCAACCCCCATCACAGAGCTTGAACATGTATTGGATGTAGTCGATTATGTAACGGTGATGACGGTGAATCCTGGTTTTGCCGGGCAGTCCTTTGTACCGCTTATGTATAAGAAAATAAAAAAGATAAAAGAATTAATTCAATCGGAAGGCTACCAAATTGATATTCAGGTAGATGGAAACATTGGGTTCGAAACCATTCCGGGTGTATTGAAAAATGGAGCCGACATGTTGGTTTGCGGGACTTCCTGTTTATTTAAAAACGATGTATTACTGGAAGATGCCGTTGGCCAACTACGGGCATTCTTAGAGCAAATGAAAATGAAAAACGAGGGTTGTGCATGAAAGGGGTTGTAGTGGTAGGGAGTATTAATATGGATATTGTCGCAGTCACTAATCAGTATCCAGCGCATGGGGAAACGATTTTCGGAGAAAATATGAAACTATTAAGTGGTGGAAAAGGCGCAAATCAAGCAACGACGTGCGCTAAACTTGGAAAACCAGTAAAACTGATCGGTGCGGTTGGCGACGACGCATTCGGGCATGAAATAGAACGTTCTCTTCTTCAAAATAACGTGAACATATCCTCCTTGAAACATGTTGCAGAACATCCAACTGGATGCGCAGTCATTACAGTAGATGCTACAGCAGAAAACACCATGCTTGTCATTAAAGGGGCCAATGAACATTTGACAAGAAGTGATATTGACATTTGTTTTTCTACCATCAGTGATGACTATGCTGTTTTACTTGTACAGATGGAAATTCCTAATGAGGCTGTTCTACAAGCCATGAAAAGGGCTAAAGAAAAAAATATGTTTATTATCCTGGACCCTGCTCCGGCAGAAGGGGTAACGACTGAAGCACTGACGTATGCCAATTTGATTACGCCGAATTGGCAGGAAACAAAAGTGTTGACTGGGATTGACGTCAACTCGAAGGAAAGTGCATGCAAAGCGGGTGTTTTCTTTGAGAATCATTTTGGCGTGGAGAATAGCATTATTAAGTTGGGACATAAAGGAGCATTGGTTTATCAAAACGGTGAAACAAACTTTATCGAGCCCATTGCTGTAAAAGCTATTGATACAGTGGGGGCAGGAGACTCGTTCGCAGGAGCCCTTGCTTGTGCCATTGCAGATGGGGAGACGATCGAATCAGCAGCCGAGTTTGCTTCAATTGTAGCGGCGATGAAGGTAACGAAAATGGGGGCCCAAGATGGTGTGCCGAGGCTAGCAGAAGTGGAACATTTTTGTGAAACCAATAACATTAATTATTATGGTAAAAAACAAAAGTTGAATAAAATTTATGACTGATTAAGGTTGGAAAGGAGAGAAACATGTCTGATTTCTTATTGCAAATGACGAATGTCAGTAAAACCTTCCCAGGTGTAAAAGCACTGGATAGCGTTCAGCTTGAAGTGAAAAAAGGAGAAGTTCATGCGTTAATAGGTGAGAATGGTGCCGGGAAATCAACGCTCATTAAAATATTAGCTGGCATTTATCGACCGGACCCAGGCGCCAAGTTTTACTTTGAAGGAAAAGAAGCCGAAATTCAAAAACCGATTGATGCTACGCTAAAAGGCATTTCAATCATTTATCAGGATTTAAGTTTATTTTCAAACCTATCTGTAGCTGAAAATATCTATATTGGCCGGGATAGTGACAAAAAACCATGGAAAAAGATTAGATGGAAGGAGATGGAGGATACAGCAAAACGGGCACTTAAAGAACTAGAATTTGAGATTGATGTTCATACACCCGTTGAAAAATTAAGCATTGCTCAACAGCAGCTGATTGAAATCGCCAGAGCCCTCGCTTTTGATTCCAAGTTGATTGTAATGGACGAACCGACTTCATCCCTATCCGCAGGGGAAGTTGAAAAACTTTATAAAGTTATAAAAAAATTAAAGGATCGTGGAATTTCCATAATCTTTGTCAGCCACAAGTTAAAAGAGTTATTTACTGTTTCCGATCGATTTACAATATTACGAGATGGGAAATATGTAGGCACTTATGAAACTGAAGAACTTGATGAAGATAAATTAATCACACTAATGGTGGGACGTCAGATTTTATATAACAAGAATATGGTAAAAGGAAAAACAGGAAAAACTCTTTTGGAACTGAATGGTTTATCAAAAGAAGGTAACTTTAAAGATATTTCCTTTGAATTGAAAGCTGGAGAAGTCCTTGGGATTACAGGACTTGTCGGATCAGGAAGAACAGAGCTTGCACAAGCGATATTCGGGGTCAACAGGCCCTACGATGGAAGTATGAAAATAAATGGGGTTTCTACTAAAATCAACTCTTCTGAACATGCTGTAAAGCAAGGGATTGCATATATTCCAGAAAGCAGAAAAACGCAAGGACTCATCCTTCGCCAGTCCATAATCAATAATATTTCATTACCTGTTTTGAAACAATTGAGAAATAAATTCAAATTGATTAAGCGAAAGGAAGAAGTTAAGCTGGCTGATCATTATATGAAAACGCTAGATGTTAGACCCTCTTTGCCTAAAAGGGCAGCTGGTGACCTATCAGGCGGAAATCAACAGAAAGTCGTGATCGGCAAGTGGCTTTCTACTAAACCACAAATCCTAATTATTGACGAACCGACGAATGGGATTGATATTGGGGCGAAGTCAGAAATTCATAAGTTAATGAGGGAACTGGCTGCTGAAGGAATGGGCATTATTGTGATTTCTTCAGAGCTTCCAGAAGTACTTGCTGTCAGTGATCGGATTTTGGTCATGAGACATGGAAGAATAGCCGGAGAGCTTGGTATAGAAGAAGCGACACAGGAAAATATCATGAATTATGCTCTGCTTGGTTCTCAATCTCCTTCCAAAAAAGGGCTTCCGCTAAAAGAGGAGGTACGTGCATGAACGCCATTTTGAAGTCGAAGGAAATCAGCATCGCAATGATTGTTTTGCTTCTATGTATTACATTGACATTCTTAAGCCCGTATTTTTTAACTGTAGACAATTTGCTGGATGTACTAAAAGGGAATGCTGTACTTGGAATTCTGGCGGTGGGTATGACACTTGTAATCATCACTGGCGGGATTGACGTATCGGTGGCTGCTGTTACAAGTGCTGTCTGTGTCATCGTTGGAAAAGTAATGATGCTCATGCCTGACCATCCCATCTCTATACTATTACTCTTTTTGATTGGGCCATTTCTTGGGGTTTGTTTAGGTGCACTGAATGGACTGCTTGTTGCAAAGGTTCAAATTCCAGCTATTGTCGTGACACTTGGAATGATGAGTATCATTAATGGGCTCGTGTTGTACATTACGAATGGACAGTATTTGAACAGCAGCAGTTTTCCAACCGTATTCATCAAGTTTGCCAGTTTTGAGATGTTTGGTATATCTATCATCATTCTAATTTTTATCGCCGTAGCACTGCTTACTTGGTATATTTTGAAATACACATTAATCGGTCGCGAAGTATTGGCGATTGGCGGTAATAAAGATTCAGCCATTCGGGTTGGGATAAATTTTGACAAAGTTCAAATATTTGTTTTCTCCTATATGGGGTTTCTTGCAGGAATAGCAGCCATTGCTCAAACAGCATATACAAAAGCTGTGGATCCTAATGGAATGCTTGGTCTGGAGCTGATGGTCATAGCAGCCGTTGTTTTGGGCGGTGCGAACATCATGGGGGGGCGCGGTACCATTTTGGGAACGGTTTTGGGCGTTCTTCTGCTAGGTATTGTACAAAATGGACTTATCTTGGCAAAAATTGATACCTTCTGGCAAAAAGTATTCACTGGATTGATTATATTACTGGCTGTGTCATACGACCACATTCAATATAAACGCTCAAAAGATAAGTTAGCGAAAATTGAAGTGGAAGCGTAAGAAAGAGGTGAAAAAATGAAACGGCTTTCAATATCAAAAGAAAATACTTTAGGTGTAATTACAGCAGGCTTGTTTGTGTTAATGAGTTTTTCAATACCTGGATTCTTTTCTTCAAATAATTTAACCAATATGATGTTCCAGCTCCCGGAGTTTGGTTTAATCGCATTAGCAATGATGGTGGTGATTGTAACTGGAGGGATTGACCTATCGATTACGTATACAGCTGCCTTGTCTGGCGTGACAATCGCACTTATGGCAAGCAGCGGATACCCAATGCTAGGCGCAATCTTAATCGGTGTTTTAGTCGGGCTGAGCTGCGGATTGATTAACGGCGTAATCATCTCAAAAATCGGTGTTTCGCCAATACTGGTAACACTCGGAACGATGGTGCTTTTTGAAGGATTGATCTTAAGCATTACGAAAGGAAATTCAATTTCAGGATTCAGTGAGGGTTATAGCTTAATTGGAAACGGCTACTATATGGGGATCGTTCCTCTTTCCATCATTATTTTTGTACTATTTGCAATAATAACAGCTATATTGCTGTCAAAAACCAAATGGGGCAGAAGTGTTTATATGGTGGGTAGCAATCCGATCGCCACATTATTTTCAGGTATAAATAATAGCAAGGTATTAATGAGGGTTTACTTATATGCGGCACTTCTTGCCACAATTGCTTCTATTATTATGACATCCCGTTATAATACTGCAAAAGTGGATCTGGGATCTTCTTATTTATTACAAAGTGTAGCGGCAGCCGTGCTTGGCGGAACTGAAATTCAAGGTGGTTATGGCAAAGTTATCGGCACTGTTTACGCAGTGGTCATTTTCCAAATGTTATCAAGTGGATTGAACTTAATGGGTGTACCACGATCGATCGTAACTGTAATGATGGGGGTTATTTTAATCACGGTATTGGTCATAAACTTCGTGAAAACGAAATTAGACGAAAAAAGTCAAAAGAAGTTACCTTCAAACTCTGTAGCGTAATTTACATGACCAGGTAATCTCTGAAAATACTTTAGTGAAAAATCAGAAAAATTGTAAGGGGGATCATTATGAAGAAAATGACGGGGATATTGGCAACAGCTATTTTAGCTGGGGGACTGTTAGCAGGCTGTGTATCACAAGAAGGAGCATCGGGGAACAGTGAAAAAGAAACAAGTGGCGGAGGTGGTAATGAGAAGTTGAAAATTGCCGTAGTTCCAAAATTAATGGGGATACCATATTTCAATGCTTCTGAAAAAGGAGCGATTCAAGCAGGTAAAGATCTTGGTGTGGAAACCATTTACACAGGACCTACGGAACCGGATGCTGCACAGCAAGTAAAAGTCATTGAAGACTTAATTAGTCAAGATGTGGATGTAATCGCAGTAGCACCAAATGACGCTGCATCACTCTCACCAGTCCTTCAAAAGGCGAAGGATGAAGGAATAATTGTAATGGATTGGGATACACCAGCTGATCAATCCCTTGTAGAATTATCCGTCCACCAAATAGACGATGAAGCATACGGTCGCCATATTGCTAAATCACTCGTAAAACAAATGGGTGTTGAAAAAGGGCAAATCGCTATATTAACTGGAGGGCTTTCAGCTGCAAACTTAAACACCTGGATTGATGCAGCAAAAAAAGAACTGGAAGAGAATTATCCAGGTATTGAATTAGTATCGGATAAAATCGCGACAGATGAAAAACAACAGGTGGCATACCAAAAAACACTGGATTTAATAAAATCAAATCCTGAATTAAAAGGAATCATGGCTTTTTCTACTCCGGCACCTCTTGGGGCAGCCCAAGCTGTTCAGGAAAAAGGACTGCAAGATGATATAACAGTTGTTGGAACTGCTCTACCGAAAGACTCTTCACCATATTTAAATGATGGATCTCTAGATGTAGCCATTCTTTGGGAGCCAGACAAACTAGGTTATTTAACAGTTGCCCTCGCCAAACGTCTAGCTGAAGGGGAGAAACCAGAAGATGGTTTGAAAGTTGAAAATGTAGGTGAAATTGACGTGTGGGAGGATGGAAAAACAATCATCATGGGACCACCGACAGATTTTACGAAAGACAATGCAGCTGATTTTAATTTTTAAGGTTAGATAGACCGAAAAGTCCCCTCTCAACTATCTAGAGGGGCCTTTTTATTAAATATCATTGCGTGACTTGCATGTTAGGAGATGATGAAGGGATGAATGAGAGATATACAATCGGAATTGATTTTGGCACTGAATCAGGAAGAGTGCTGCTAGTAGATATAGAGAACGGAAATGAAATGGCTACACATGTTACACCTTTTCGTCATGGAGTATTGTCTAATAGGCTTCCAGACGGATGTAAACTTGAAAAAGATTGGGCTCTCCAGCATCCAGGTGATTATTTGGACGTTTTATATACTTCTGTTCCTGAAGTGATTCGGTTAAGCGGAGTAGATGCGAATGATGTGATAGGCATTGGAATCGATTTTACCTCATGTACCATTTTGCCTGTTGATAAGAAAGGAAATCCCCTTTGTTTTGATGAGAAGTGGAAAAGGGACCCTCACAGTTGGGTCAAATTATGGAAGCATCATGCCGCACAAAAAGAAGCGGATGATATTACACGCATTGCACAGGCAACGAATCAACCATTCCTGCAACGATATGGCGGGAAAATTTCTTCTGAATGGATGTTCCCTAAGATTTTACAAGTGTTACGTGAATCACCTGATATCTATGAAGAAACGGATCTATTTATGGAAGCCGGAGATTGGATTACCTTCCGTCTGACGAATGAGCTGGTACGCAGCAGTAATATGAGCGGTTATAAAGCATTTTGGGATAAAAAAGATGGATATCCGGACCCTGCTTTTTTAGCGGCTATTGATGAACGTCTTCTGGATATACTGGATACAAAAATGCGTGGTGAAGTATTACCCATCGCTGGACGGTCGGGTGGTTTAACAGAAGGGATGGCTAAGAAGATGGGGTTGAAATCTGGTACGGCTGTTTCTGTATCCATAATCGATGCCCATGCAGGTGTTCCAGCTGTAGGAGCTGTCCATCCAGGCCAATTTGTGATGACGATGGGAACCTCTACTTGCCACATGTTAATTTCCGAGAAAAAACAAACAGTAGAAGGTATTTGTGGAGTAGTGGAGGATGGAATAATTCCCGGATCATTCAGTTATGAAACGGGACAGGTGGCTGTTGGCGATTCGTTTGCATGGTATATTGAGCAAACTGCTCCTGAGTATGTAAAGAAAGAAGCTGAGCAAGAAGGTGTCAATCTACATAGCTTACTGGAAAAAAAGGCTTCTTGCTTAAGGCCTGGTCAATCTGGGTTAGTGGCGTTAGATTGGTGGAATGGCAACCGAACAGTCCTTGTAGATGCGAACTTGTCAGGTGTGATAGCAGGGATTACTCTTTCTACGAAGCCGGAAGAAATATACCGTGCACTTTTAGAATCAACAGCCTTTGGAACAAGGAAAATCCTTGAAACCTTTGAGAATGATGGTATAGAGATAAACGATTTGTTTGCCTGTGGCGGATTACCTCAAAAAAATAAACTGTTAATGCAGATATATGCCGATATTTTAAATCGTGAAATTAAAATCGCGGATGGGGAACAAGTGGTTGCATTAGGAGCAGCCATATACGCTGCCACGGCTGCCGGCCGTATAAATGGTGGGTATGATTCCATAGAGGAGGCATCCTCTAAGATGGCAAAAGTAAAAGAAGATACTTTTATACCGGTTAAAGAAAATGTAAGTATTTATCAACAACTGTATGCTTATTATTTAGAACTGCATGACTTCTTTGGCCGCGATCATATTTCCATAATGCATGGTTTAAAGAAATTGAGGAGTGTGGACTAATGATACATATTGCGGTGGATATTGGTGCTTCAAGTGGCCGGCTGGTCTTAGGGAAAATGGAGAACGGGAAATTAGTAATTGAAGAAATCCATCGATTTGCGAATGGTTTCACCACACAAAATGAAACCTGTTTTTGGGATATTGATCATTTATTGAATGAAATCTTAAAGGGGTTAGAATCAGCAAAAAAGCTTGGATACGACCACTGTACACTTGGAATTGATACGTGGGGAACGGATTACGTATTGTTGGATGATAATGGACACAGAGTGCAAGAAGTTTTCTCTTATCGTGATAAGCGCACCGAAAATACAATCGAAAAGGTCACAAGAACACTACCTAAAGAAATCATTTATCAAAAAACGGGGATTCAATTCTTATCATTTAACACGTTATACCAATTGTACGAAGAAGATATAAAGAACCTGAAAGTCACTAGGAATGTCATGACTGTGCCAGATTATTTAGGTTACTGCCTAACGGGGAAAAAGGTCACAGAAGTTACAAGTGCTTCTTCGATGCAATTATTGAATGTAAATACGAAGAAGTTTGATGAAGAGTTACTAAACCTGATTGCATTGTCAAAAGATCAATTCCCGCCTTTTGCTAATCCGGGAGAACGATTAGGGAAACTGATGAAAGAACGTTTTTCTACTTTTGATCTTCCCAATACAGAAGTGATTATCGTTGCTTCACATGATACTGCTTCCGCCATAGTCGGTTCACCTGGTAATGGAGAGAAATGGGCCTATATTAGTAGCGGAACGTGGTCGTTGCTTGGGATTGAAAGCGATAAACCGATAGTGAATGAGTTAGCCCTTAAAAACAATTATACAAATGAATGGGGGGCATACGGAACCTACCGCTTTCTGAAAAATATCATTGGTATGTGGGTTATTCAAGAGGTCAGAAGGCATTTAAAGGAAGACTATAACTTCGAGCAGTTTGTATATGAGGCAGAGAAAATAAAGGTGTGCAGGCAGTTCATCAACTTTAATGATAAACGATTTTTAAATCCAGAAAATATGATTCAAGAAATTCAGCAGTATTGTCGGGAGACGAATCAGGAGATTCCACATACAGTGGGCGAATTAGCGAACTGTATATTTACAAATATGTCTATTATTTATGCGATGTCCATTCGGCAAATAGAAGAGATAACCGGGAAAAGTATCGAGCAACTTCATATTGTCGGAGGAGGGGCGAAAAATGAATTCGTTAATCAACTTACGGCAGACCTTAGCGGGAAAACCATATACGCTGGACCAACAGAGGCTACGGCGATTGGGAATATACTAGTACAAATGATTTCAGGCAATGAAATAAGCGATTTACAAACGGCACGTCAGTTAATAGAACACTCGTTCCTTATAAAAAAATATGAGCCAAAAGAAAAAATTGAATCATCATCCCTGATTGAAAAATTCAAACAAGCAATTTCCATGAAAGAAGAATGTAAATAATAGGAGTGATAAAATATGAATGAAAATCTGCATCCAGCCGAACAAATTGTTATGATCATGGAACGTGTCTATAAATATGGCATGACAACAATTTCAGGAGGAAACCTTTCTATTCTAGATGAAAATGGTGACCTTTGGATTACTCCTTCGGGAATTGATAAAGGGGCATTAACCATGGATGATATCATGTGCGTCAAAAAGGACGGTACATTCATAGGGAAACATAAACCATCGGTAGAGCTTCCTTTTCATCAAGGAATTTATGAAGCAAGGCCCGATATAAAAGCTATCGTACATGCACATCCCCCGGCTTTGGTTTCCTTTAGCATGGCTCGTAAAGGACCAAACCCAAAGTTGCTTTTACATGCATATATGAGTGTAGCAGATTCCCTTCAGGTTGCACCTTATGCGATCCCTGGAAGCGACAAATTAAAGGAAAATATTTCGGCTGAATTTGCAAAAGGAGGGGATGCGGTCATATTGGAGAATCATGGTATTGTGGTAGGGAAACCCACTATATTTGATGCCTTTATGTTGTTTGAAACACTTGAAGATACTGCTTGTATGGAAATAAATGCAAGGAATATAGGGAAACCATTTGAACTGACCGAACAAAATTTACAAGAAATAGATTTATATAAAGCGGATAAATTAACACAGATAGAAATGAAGCACCATTCTGTCGAAGAGGTTTCTTGCCGTCAAGAAATGATCAGGTTATTGGAACGGTTATATGATCGTCAGCTTTTTACAAGTATCTCAGGCAGCTTTTCAACCCGCCTTAAAGATGGCTCTATTTTAATCACGCCTTCTCAACAGGACCGTAAATATATTAAGGAAGATGAATTGGTTCTGATTCATCAGGAGTATAGTGAAGCTGGAAAGGAACCATGTGAGTTTTTTGAGCTTCATCAAAAAATATATGAGTTAAACCCGGAGCTTACATCCGTAATCATTGCGAACCCAAGATTTTTAATGGCCTATGCTGTGACAGATGTTAAATATAATACACATATAATTCCAGAGGCCTACATTGTTCTTCGGGATATAGATAAAGTGCCTTTTGGAATGGGGGAAAATCATAATAGAATGATTGCAGTTAAACTAGCAGAGGATAATCCTGTCCTATTAATTGAAAATGGGTATGCAGTTGTCTCAGGAAAAAGTTTACTGAGTGTATTTGATAGGCTAGAAGTAGCTGAATATAGTGCAAAAGCATTGGTGTACGCTAAAAGTATTGGCGAAGTAATCGATATTAGTGATGAAGATATTGAAGAAATTATTGAAGGTTTTAAGCTAATTGCCAAATAACCATATCAATGAAAAAAGGCAGTTCCTAAGCTCTCTATTTATATAGAGGGCTTTATATATGTTACAATACAAAAACAAACAAAAGTAAACAAAGATTATATAGATAGGAGAAAGTTGGTATGCTTGTAGCTCAAAGACACCAAAAAATTGTCGATCTCGTAAATGAACGTTCGAGTATTCGTGTTACAGAATTAAGTGAAATCTTTTCAGTAACAGAGGAAACAATCCGACGTGATCTCGAAAAGCTTGAGAAAGAAACAAAACTAAAACGCAGCCACGGCGGTGCCGTTAGCCTGCAAGAAGATGATTCGGAAATCCATTTTTCCGAAAGAGTGATAACAAATGTCAACGAAAAAAAAGTGATAGCATATGAAGCGGCAAAGCGGATAGTGGAAGGTGACAGGATTATTTTAGATGCAAGTACAACTGCCTGGTATATGTCAAAAGCCTTACCAAACATACCGCTAACGGTTATTACCAATTCCACCAAAGTGGTGATGGAATTGAGTAAAAAAGAAAAAATAGAGGTTATTTCAACCGGGGGAAGATTACTGTCAAAGTCTTTATCATTTGTTGGTCCGATAGCAGAGAAATCATTAACGATGTATCATGTCAACAAAACGTTTTTGTCTTGCAAGGGGATTCACTTAGAAGAAGGACTCAGTGATTCTAATGAAGGGCAGGCTTTATTAAAAAAGAAAATGATCGAAAGGTCGGATGCAGTGATCCTGATGGTGGATTCCTCAAAGTTTGGAAAAAAGGCGTTTTCATTAATCGTTCCGCCTAGTGAAGTGGATGAGGTCATTACGGATAGAGAAATAGATGAAGCATCAAGAAAATTGCTTGAAAAAAGAAATGTAAAAGTAACGATTGTAAAATAAAATAGAATTATTAGCGACAGTTGGGAAATGTGTCCTTTAAAGCGAGCAATCTATTTTTATTATTGCCTCGTTTCCAAAAAAAGGGCTTTCAGTTTAGTAACATGCTTGCGTTAGGGAAAGGCAGGAGACGTACGGGGTTGTGAATATTACCAATTGGAAGGGAAAGGGGGTTTTGTCTTAATTTTCGCAGAAAAAATACTATTAGGGTAAAGGGCAAACGTGAAACGTTAATTTTTTCTGGAAATTTGCATATAATCGCAGAGAAGTAGATTTATTTGGTCTTTGGTGATAGTTGAAATTGGAAAACCTTTCCGTTAACATATAATTAGAATCATATAATAGGAGGTTGCGCATTGGTTTTACACATTAAAGAAGTTACGAAAAAATTCGGGGATTTCACAGCAGTCAACAAGCTTGATTTAACTATTCCCGAAAAAGAAATGTTCGGCTTTTTAGGCGGGAATGGAGCGGGGAAAACGACCACGTTCCGGATGATACTTGGCCTGCTTGACCCTACTGAAGGGGAAGTTGTCTGGGATGGTAAGAAAATCGATTATACGACCAGTTCAATGATTGGCTATCTTCCTGAGGAACGCGGACTATATCCAAAACTGAAGGTGCGCGATCAAATTGTTTATTTGGCTAGATTAAGAGGGATGAACAAACGGGATGCTTTGAAAGAATTGGAGTATTGGCTGGACCGCTTTATGGTGCCCGAGTATATCGATAAGCGAGTTGAAGAGCTTTCAAAGGGAAATCAACAAAAAATCCAGCTGATCGCATCCATGATTCATAAACCTGAATTACTTATTCTTGACGAACCCTTCAGCGGACTGGATCCAGTGAATGTGGAAATCCTGAAGAAAGCGGTCATTGACTTAAGGGACAGCGGCACGACGATCGTTTTCTCGAGCCATCGCATGGAGCATGTCGAAGAGATGTGTGAGCATCTTTGCATCATGCATAAAGGTTCACCTGTTGTGGCTGGAAAGTTAAAAGAAATCAAGCGTTCTTTTGGTAAAAAGAATGTCTCAATTAAAGCGGATTTTGATCTATCTTTCTTGGATCATTATGCAGGTGTAACAAAAGTCAAGAACACGATGGAAGGGAAAGTTCTTCAAGTAACTGGTGAAGATGTGGCTGAGAGCATGCTACGTGATCTTGTTCCAAGAGGTTTCGTCCGGAAATTCGAATTGGAAGAACCATCGCTAACGGATATTTTCATTGAAAAAGTAGGTGCCGTCTATGAATAAATTTTGGATTGTCCTTTCCCATACATACCTATCAAAATTAAAGACGAAATCCTTTATCATTTCTACAATCATTATGATGGCACTGATTCTCCTACTTTCGAATCTTTCGAATCTTATTGATAAATTCGACAGTGATGAACAGGAAAAGGTTGCCGTAATCGATCAGACTGAAGGCGGTTTATTTGATTCTTATAAAAAAGCGGTAGCAGGTGTTAACGATGACCTATCGATAATATCCGCCCAGGATGAAAAGGAAGCGGAGGAAATGGTCAGCGCGGAAGAAATCGTTGGGTATTTATTAATCCAAAAGGATAAAACTCTCGGCTTCAAGGGAACGTACAAAGCGAATCAAATTTCAGATTCTGCGGTAAGTAATGATTTACTATTAGCGCTTACTCAATTGAAGGGTCAAATAACGGCGAAGGAATTGAATTTGACAGAGCAGCAAATCGCCCAATTGAATACGCCGCCAGCATTTGATACGATTGCTCTTCAGAAAAATGCAAAAACGGAAGAGGATCTCAATCAAGCACGCGGTCTCGTGTATGTGCTCCTATTTGTGATTTACTTCGGTGTGTTGATGTATGCAACGATGATTGCAATGGAAGTGGCTACTGAGAAAACATCACGAGTCATGGAAATCCTGATTTCAAGTGTCCCGCCAGTCACACAGATGTTTGCCAAAATAATGGGTGTTGCTTTACTTAGTCTTACTCAAATGATTTTATTTTTTGGGGTGGGCTATTTCTCGATTAAACAAAACTTGACAGGTATGGATGAAGGATTCTTTTCATTTTTCGGTTTCGGCAGCACAGATATCTCAACGATCATTTATGCAATCATCTTCGCTTTGCTCGGGTATTTTCTGTACGCGACTCTTGCAGCATGCCTTGGATCCGTTGTCAGCAAAATTGAAGATGTCCAGCAAATGATTTCACCGATGACCATGTTAGTTGTCATCGCCTTCATGATTGCAATGTTTGGACTGGGGAATCCGTCAGCCAGTTATATTACGATTACATCATTCATTCCATTTTTCACGCCGATGATCATGTTCTTGCGCGTAGGGATGCTTGAGGTTCCATTCTGGGAAATCGCCATCAGCATTGCTGTCTTGATCTTAACGATTGTTTTACTTGGAATAATCGGAGCAAAAATCTATCGTGGCGGAGTCTTGATGTACGGTAGCTCAAAATCACTGAAAAGCATCAAGAATGCCTTGCAATTATCCAAGAAAAATTAACATGAAACCTGGATCCTTCATTCCTGTTGGAAGGGTTCAGGTTTTATTAAGTTAATAATATAGGAACGAAAAGTAGCATAGATATAAGGGAACATAAAATAAATTCCCTTTATGCAACCACGATTAGGAGTGAATTATTATGAGCAATCTGGTAACGTTGACGATAGTTTCAGAAGTGTTTCTCTTGTTGTCCTTCATCATTATTATTTTATCAACTAAGAATCCGAAAAGAAATGTTCTCTGGGTCATCCTGTTCATCATTGGAGCTGCTCCGCTTTTATATTTAGCCATAGATCATGTGAAAAACGATTATATGGACGCAAATATCGGACTGGGCCTTGCCTTTATGTACACCTGGTTATACAGCGCAGTTGCTTTTATCATTGGCATCATTCTTTTAGTGAAAAAGAAAAGGAATAATAATATTTCAAAAGAACTGTGATAATCACATTGGAATCTTAAACTAAAAGAAAATAATAACGCTGAAGAAACATAAACTATACCCCGAATAACGGACACACATCAAAAAGTCCCTTATCCGGGTTTTTTTATGTTTCATTAGGTGTAATGAGAAATGGACGGAGGTTTTCTATGAGTAAGAATAAATAACCTATAATCCTGATACCTGGAAACTGGACGAAATTTTCAGTATTAGAAGGTTATATAGTAACATCCAAAGGAGATGGAAAACAATATATGCGAATTTTAATTCTAAGTATGCTTAAATGGCTATTACAATCCTTAAAACAAATTAAACATCTGATTCGGATATGGTCTCAACCCTAACTTTAAAACAAACTTGTATTACTTTTCTTATGGATGAAACCACACAGAGATTGAAGAAATTTGCGACACTCCTGCAGAAATGACTGGCTAGCCGAGCCCCTGCGAGACTTGGCAGATAGGAGCAGGCTCTGAGCTTAAGAATAGAAAATGTTAAAATACGGATAGTAATAAATGATGCACATAAATCTTTTTCTTTGCATAGGGTAGGAGGGTATGGTATATTAATTTTTGAGGAGGGATGGGCAATGGATGAAATGATGAATGGGCAAGAGGCGATGAATGAAGAAGAATGCTGTACGACCTCTTCCCATGGCCGAAAGAGTCATCACTCAGAAGCAGTAAAAAAGAATTTAACGACCCGGTTAAATCGAATTGAAGGTCAAATTCGCGGTATAAAGGGTCTTATTGAAAAAGATACGTACTGTGATGATGTGATCACCCAAATAGCAGCTACACAAAGCGCGATGAATAGTGTGGCCAAGATTTTACTGGAAGGGCATCTAAGGAATTGTGTGGTGGAACGCCTTAATGAAGGGGATACAGAGGTTATAGATGAAGTGCTTGTAACGATACAAAAATTAATGAAAAAATAAAGGAGCAGTGGATAGAATGGAAAATGTAACATTGAATGTAAGTGGAATGTCTTGTGGTCATTGTGTGAATGCAGTTGAAGGGAATGTAGGAAAACTTGCAGGTGTTGAAAGCGTAAAGGTGCATTTGGAAACAGGAAAAGTAGATGTAGCGTTTGACAAGGAAAAAGTATCACTTGAGAAAATAAAAGAAACAATCGATGATCAAGGTTACGATGTCGAGTAAGTTATGAGAGTGCTTTTAAGCACTTCTTTTTTACAATGAAATATACCCCATAGCGGTATAGGGAGGCGGGATGAAGTGAGCAGCCAAATAAAAGAAACAAGTTTACAGATTTCAGGAATGACTTGCGCTGCCTGTGCAAACCGAATTGAAAAAGGGTTAAACAAAATGGAAGGCGTTGAGGAAGCCACCGTTAATTTGGCACTTGAGAAATCGGTTATTAAATATGATTCGGAAAAAGTAAGCAACCAGGACTTTGAAAAGAAAATTCAAGATCTTGGCTATGATGTAGTAAAAGAGAAAAAGGAATTTACGATTACTGGCATGACCTGTGCGGCCTGTGCTAACCGAATAGAAAAAGGGTTAAATAAGATGGATGGGGTGAGCATGGCTAATGTCAATCTAGCGCTTGAAAATGCGACCGTCGAATATGATCCTTCCCAAGCTTCCCCAATTGACATCATTCAACGAGTTGAGAAGCTGGGGTATGGGGCGATCATTAAGGAAGATAAAGTGGAATCCGTGAATTTCCGTCAAAAAGAAATACAAAAACAAAAGAATACATTCATCTTTTCGGTCATTTTATCTTTTCCATTGTTATGGGCGATGGTAAGCCATTTTAGTTTTACTTCGTTTATCTATATGCCTGATTTCCTCATGAATCCTTGGGTGCAGATGGCATTCGCAACCCCCGTTCAATTTTTGATTGGAAAGCAGTTCTATGTTGGAGCTTATAAAGCCTTGAGAAATAAAAGTGCCAATATGGATGTATTAGTCGCGATGGGAACATCCGCTGCCTATTTTTACAGTGTCTATCAGGCGATCATCTCGATGGGGTCCCATCACAATACGGCACAACTTTATTTCGAAACCAGTTCGATTCTTATCACCCTCATTCTTTTGGGGAAGCTGTTTGAAGCAAAAGCAAAAGGACGTTCTTCCGAGGCCATCAAAAAATTGATGGGGCTTCAGGCCAAAACGGCATTGGTTTTAAGAAATGGGGAAGAACGGGAAATACCACTTGAAGAAGTCATCGTAGGGGATACGATTTTGGTGAAGCCGGGTGAAAAGATCCCTGTCGATGGCAAGGTAATCGAGGGGAACTCTGCCGTCGATGAATCCATGTTAACGGGTGAGAGCATTCCGGTCGATAAAACAAATGGGGATACTGTTATCGGTTCAACATTGAATAAGAATGGGTTTCTCAAAATGAAAGCGACTAAAATAGGAAGGGATACAGCTCTTTCCCAAATCATCAAAGTCGTCGAAGATGCTCAAGGTTCGAAAGCGCCGATTCAACGGCTTGCTGACCAAATTTCCGGTGTTTTCGTTCCCATTGTTGTCGGAATCGCTCTTTTAACTTTTCTGGTTTGGATGATTTGGGTTAACCCTGGAGAATTCACACCAGCTTTTGAAGCGATGATTGCAGTGCTAGTCATAGCCTGCCCATGTGCTCTAGGCCTAGCCACTCCCACTTCTATCATGGCAGGATCTGGAAGGGCGGCCGAATTCGGCATCTTATTTAAAGGCGGGGAACATCTGGAAACCACCCACCATATTGATACGGTCATCTTGGATAAAACGGGAACGGTAACGAATGGTACCCCTGTGCTGACAGATGTCCTCATTGAGAATGGTATGGAGGAAGAACAGTTTTTATCATTAATCGGTGCAGCTGAAAAACAATCTGAACACCCTCTTGCTCAATCAATCGTTCAAGGAATTCAAGCAAGACAGATTTCACTTGCAGCGGTTGAGCAATTTGAAGCGATGCCTGGATACGGGATTAGAGCTGTTGCGGATCAAAAAGTGATATTCATCGGAACCCGTAAATTGATGAAGCAAAATAACGTGGATATCACTAAGGCGCTAACAGCGATGGAAGAATTTGAAGAGCAAGGGAAGACTGCAATGCTCGCTAGCATTGAAGGGGAATATGCAGGACTCATTGCCGTTGCGGATACGATAAAAGAGAGCTCACTAGTGGCGATTAAAAGGTTAAAAGCAATGGATATCCAGGTCATCATGATAACCGGGGATAATCAAAGAACAGCAAATGCCATCGGCCATCAAGTTGGCATTGACCATGTAATCGCAGAAGTCCTACCTGAAGGGAAAGCGGAAGAAGTGAAAAAACTGCAGGCCGCCGGTAAAACAGTGGCAATGGTCGGTGATGGGATAAATGATGCGCCCGCGCTGGCACTAGCCGATATAGGAATGGCAATAGGAACTGGGACGGACATAGCCATGGAGGCTGCCGATATCACTTTGATCCGGGGTGATTTGAACAGTATTGCAGATGCCATCCTCATGAGCAGGAAGACGATGAAAAATATCAAACAAAACCTATTCTGGGCTTTTGCCTATAATGTAATCGGAATACCAATTGCGGCAATCGGACTGCTTGCTCCGTGGTTAGCGGGTGCTGCCATGGCCTTCAGTTCTGTGTCAGTCGTATTGAATGCACTTCGCCTTCAACGGATAAAGCTTTAAAGGTCATGTAACATATATAGAAGAAAGTTGTACTGACTACGGGCGTATGAATTTTAATAAATCCAAATAAAGCCGATGATTCCTTCACAAGAGGACCATCGGCTTTCATCTGGAATGAGCGGCAATGTTACTGCAACTCCTAAAGGTTGTCAAACCGCTTATTTTAAACAGTAAAATACATAATCTGTTGGTGCCCCATTCTCACCTTGTTGATGGAGCATCGCTGATACATTACCGCGATGATAGGTCCCATGATTCACTACATGATGGATGAGGTCGGCAAGTACAAACTCACAAGCCCCCATTTTCGGATGTTCGGTTACAATGGTCCGTTCAAGATCAGGCTGCGAATTAAGAAAATTGTCATAATCCTTTGCAAGTTCATCATATGAGGATTCCAGTTCATTTAATGAGATTCCGTCCACTTCTTTCCGCCGCTGTTCAACTTTTTTAAAAGTTTCTTGAACTGTGCTTCCTTTCATTATCTCCAACCAGGTAATATCTGTTGCGTAAAGGTGAACAAGGACTTCATTGATGGATGGAAAGACACTTTTTATCGTGTCTCCATAAACTCCGTCCGGTAATTGTTTTAGTTTTTGGAACACTTGCTGATTAGCCCAAACATGGTAATCATACATTTTCTTGGCACGGTTATTTTCCATTTTTTCACTCCTTCAATTGTTACATATCCTTTTCGACATCATTTAAAGAATTCCTTTATCAAAGGCTGCTTCCTAATCTGATAATTTGTCCATGCAAATGCTTCGTTTTCTACATACCATGATAATAGAAGCTATCCTACTATTGTTATTACGTTAGATTGCCATCAAAGGGTTAAAGAGTGTGAAAGTTCACATTATTTTCAAATATTGTTAATATGATAATAACTCTTATCGAGAGGTGGAAAAAAATGAGAGCAGATGCCGTTTTTGAAGGTGGGGGGGTCAGGGGAATTGCTTTTATTGGAGCAATTCAAGCAATGGAAGAGGCAAATGTCGAATGGGAAAGACTTGCTGGGACATCAGCAGGAGCAGTAATAGCTGCACTTTTGGCTAGTGGATATAAAAGCCATGAAATTAGAGAACGGTTTAGTGAAATCAATTACTCAAAGTTTCGAGGCAGGACAATTCTGAATCGAATTCCCATTTTGGGCTTCTTTTTGGAACTTATGGTTCATCTTGGGATTTACAAAAACGATTATTTGGAGACATGGGTAGATTCACTTCTTTCAGAAAAAGGGATAAAGACATTCGCGGATCTTCCAGATGGAAAGTTGAAGATCATTGCTTCTGATGTTTCGAATGGAAAGATGCTTATTTTGCCAGATGATTTGGACCGCTATGGGATGTCTCCTGCTGATTTAAAAGTTTCAACTGCCGTAATGATGAGTGCCTCCTTACCATTTTTCTTCCGCCCGGTTATTTGGAAATCAAAAGACCGGAAAAAATCCTACATTTTAGATGGTGGTTTACTTAGTAACTTCCCGATATGGATATTTGATACAGACAATCCTCGTTTTCCAACATTCGGTTTCCATTTTGTGAAAGATGAAGTTAACATAGGCGGGGTTATACCAACGCCAATCCACCTATCCAAAAATATATTTAAAACGATGCTACAAGCCCATGATTTACGACATATGAACGAAGAAACGATTGAACGCACGATTCAAATTCCTATTGGCGGCATCAATGCAACGGATTTTGAACTGAATGAGGAAGAAATCAACTTTCTTTATAAATCAGGCTATACTTCTGCAAAAGATTTTTTGTCGAATTGGGATTTTGAACAATATAAGGTCAAACGCTTGCAAAGGGTTAAAAATGAGTAGGCGAAATATACCTCTATCATTCGTTCCAAAAGGGGGAAAGAGGGGACAAGGAGCTGTTACAACGGCTCTTTTTCTTATTGATGAACGAATCAATCGTTTAATTCAAAAGCAATAAGTGGAATTACAATCATAAAAAATTAATATAATATATTATTTTAAAATTATCTAAATGAATAAACGGAAAACAAAGAATAAAAGAAGAAAACAAAGTTGGAATAAAGATTATGAAATTCAATGAATAGATCCTCAAGGAGAAGTAGTTGGCGTATCTCAATGCACTGTGAGGAGCGGAGAATGAGACAAAAAATATAGATAGTGAGAAAGGATTGGATCTTAGTTAACCATCCCGGCTTTCATTAAGATTTAGTAAGCCCAATAGAAAAGTGGATACAGTTGCGCCAAGCGAACAATTAATATCCCGCTTATCTGGTAGACTGCATGCTGCTTTAACAGGTACGTCTATTGAGGGCCACCACATGTATTAGCGGCGCTTGCTTTTCTTATAGAAAAATAATAAAAGCTTAACCGTCGTTTATCGTTGTCTGAGATTTTTGAGAGATAGAATGGAATCTCAGCCATCCCGGAAGCAAAGCTAGAGATGGAAAAATAAAGTCTATTATGATTTTACTACTCAAAAAAACGGCTATCAATTTTCTACATTGGCATATAACGTTTACTAGGAATATAATCCTGAAAATAAGAATAAAGATTGACATTCACACATCCTCATAATACGATACTTTACAGAATAATAGGAATTATCTTTTTATTTTTTTATCATAAAACCAAAACTCTGTTTTATATTATAAAACAAAGACCTCCTTGTATATACATATTCTCCAAGCGTGAACTCTGGTTTTTCTTATTTTGGAAGCGCTGCCAATTTAGGCGTTTTATATAACAAGGGGGGATAAGGTATGGAAGCAAGAATGGAAACAAAGCAAGCAAAGCCATTAAATTTTGGCCGGAAATTTCGCTGGACAGTCGTCATCTGGTTATTGATTGGGGGAATAATCAACTATCTGGATCGGGCCAATCTCTCCATTGCAGCTCCCGAAATGATGAAGGAACTCGGGCTAAGCGTGACCGAAATCGGGTTATTGGGAACCTTTTTTTCTTGGAGTTATGCATTAATGCAGCTTCCTTCAGGCTGGCTGATCGATCGGTTCGGAACCAAAAAGGTGTATACAATTGCGCTTATTTGGTGGAGTGGTGCGACCATTTTAACGGGGGCCGTTCATAAAATGGGTTCATTTATTGCTGCAAGGATTTTACTTGGAGTGGGAGAAGCACCGTGTTTTCCTACGATGGCTAAGATTACATCGTATTGGTTCCCAAAAAAGGAACGTGGCCTGGCAACTGGAATTTGGGATTCTTCCTCCAAATGGGGACCTGCCATTGCACCGCCACTTCTCGTTTTCATTATGGTGACTTTTGGGTGGAGAGCGTTGTTTTATATTACTGGTGTAATCGGCATCATTTTCGCGATCGGTTTTGTTATTTTTTATAAAAATCCTGAAAAAAGCCAAAAACTTTCCAAGGAGGAATTTGAATACATTAAGTCGGAAGGTGGTGGAGTGGAGCAAGGCATTCAATCATCAAAAATAAAATGGGGCTCGTTATTTAAATATCGAAGCGTATGGGGGATGATTCTAGGATTCTTCTGTACCATCTGGATCTGGAATATTTTCCTTGTATTCCTTCCCCTTTATTTGTTTGATGTCCATCATGTCTCACTTAAAGAAATGGGTATATATGCTGGTATTCCTTGGCTTGGCGGAATCTTTGGCAATATTTTCGGAGGATATCTTACTAAAAAATGGGTCGACAAGGGAATTACTACACCTATTAAAGCAAAGCGTGCCTTAATTAGTATATGTGCCATCTTGGCCGCTATTGTTGTATGTGCAGTTCCACTTGTTAAAGGGCTCGCTATTACCTTACTTTTACTGACACTTGCTCTTTGTTTTATTTCTGCCATTACAGGCAGCGCATGGGCACTCGCCGGCGACATTGCCCCTCCTTCTATGGTTGCTTCCGTAGGAGCAATTCAGAATTTTGGCGGTTATTTTGGTGGAGCCTTTTCCCCTGTTGTTGCAGGCATGATAGTGGATGCAACTGGTTCTTACTCTCTTGCCTTTATATCTGGCGGTTTAATCGCTGGATGCGCAGCAATCTGTTATTGGTTTATTGTGAAACATCCTATTCAAGAATAGTATTATCGAGGAGGAAATAAATTGAAGCCAAAAGTGTATATAGCAAGACCAGTACCGGCCGAGGTAGAGGCATTTATTTCGAAGTATTGCCAGTATGAAAAATGGAACGGCCCTGAACCCATTACCAGAAGCCAACTGTTAAAGCAAATTTCTGATGCGGAGGGACTGCTCATCACTGGGGAAAAAATAGATGATGAATTTCTGGACCATGCACCACGTCTAAAGGCTGTCAGCAATATCTCGGTAGGCTACAATAACTTTGATCTGGAGGCAATGAAAAAGAGAAGCATAATCGGTACAAATACACCTGGTGTTCTCGATGAAACCGTGGCCGATTTAGCTTTAGCCTTAATGCTCTCAGCAGCCCGTCGTCTACCGGAAATGGACAAGCTTGTAAAGGATGGCAAGTGGGGAAATAAAAGCGATGAACCCCTCTTTGGCGTTGATGTTCATGGAAAAACATTGGGCATCATCGGTATGGGGAGGATTGGGGAATCTATTGCAAGACGAGGTAAATTCGGTTTTAACATGGAAGTTTTGTATCATAATCGGCGAAGGAAATCCGAAGTGGAGGAAACGCTCAGTACAACCTATTCCTCTTTAGATCACCTTTTACGGGAATCCGATTTCGTTCTATTAATGGTCCCTTATACTCCGGAGACGAGGCATCTTATGGGACGGGAGCAGTTCGCACTGATGAAAAAGTCAGCTATCTTTATCAATACATCCCGTGGTCAGACGGTGGACGAAAAGGCTCTCATAGAAGCACTGCGAAATAAGGAAATCCTTGCAGCCGGTTTGGATGTATTTGAAAAGGAACCCGTTTCGCATGACAATCCGCTTTTAGCCATGCCTAACGTGGTAACCCTGCCCCATATAGGTTCAGCTACACATCAAACACGATTTGATATGGCCATGCTTGCGGCGAAGAACCTCGTTGCAGTTGTTACTGGAAGGGAGATAAGCAATGTTGTCCCTGAATTGAAAGGCCTTCAGTCACTAAAATAGTAAAAAATCATTAACACAGCGGAAATATTAAGTTGTCCATGATTTGAGTAAAAGAATCTTTGATAAAAAAAGGCATCCATTCATTTTGGATGCTTTTTAATTAGGAAGAGTGATGATGTTAACAATTATCTAATGATTTAGCGGATATTACATAAAAATTAGACCACAAGTCCAAGAAAAATATAAGAGGTAAGAGAAGCATGAACTACACAGTGATGATTCCATGAAGTATTAGTAGAAAAATCAATCCGGCTTCATTCCGCTTTTTAGACATATTCTAAATCATTTGGTTCTTTTTCATTTGTAAGTAAATTCAACAGTTCATCTAGTTCCTGGCTTTTATGTAATGTTTTTGGGGCAGTAAATCCATAAATCAATCCGGTGGTTATTAGTTCTTTCCTCAATACCTCAATTTTTTCAAATAATGCTTCCATACTCTCCAATGCAGAATCCTCAAGTGCTTTCTTTTTTTGTTATGAAACTATTATTACATAAATTAGGATGTTTTTAAACAAAAAGTGAGTATTCACTTATAAAAATATTGCTGAAGCATTATTGTCCGATTACATATGACTATGATGATTTCTAAACCTTCCTTTGAATCAAGGTTTCCTTACTGCGGTGGGATCCAACCAAGTAATGGCGATCTTTCTTTTATTCCATTATTTCGCTGGCTTCTTTAGGCTTTTATAGTTTTAAAGGTTTATTGTAAAAATAGAATAGCCCATGGAAGTTATTTGTAACGATTAAATAAATGATTCGTTAAGAGAACTAGGCTGAAAGACTGTCGTTATATGTAAAAGTTTGTAGGTCTATGTAAATGTATGAGTGAATCAAAACTCTTTTTGTATTTAATGGGTATCATAAGACCTGCCTAAAAATTCCTAATTTATTGATTTATTGATTTACACATCTTCATACACCTTTAAAAATGGCCTTCTATACTTGAACCAGATTCAAATAATAGGAGGGAAAGATCAATGAATAATGAAAGAGCAATGGATGATTTAATTAAGAATTGGAGCGAATTAGGTAAGAATATGGACCGCCGAAATTTTATCCAGGGAGCGAGTAAGCTTGCCGGACTTTCATTAGGTCTTGCTCTTGCCCAATCAATGGGCGGTATTGAAGTGAATGCTGCCCCGAAATTCAGTGATTATCCATTTACTCTCGGTGTTGCTTCAGGAGATCCGCTCTCGGACAGTGTCGTTTTATGGACAAGGTTGGCACCGGATCCGTTGAATGGAGGGGGAATGCCAAAAGAAGCCATTTCGGTGAAATGGGAAGTGGCAAAGGATGAGAATTTCAGAAAGATTGTCCAGCAAGGCAAGGAAATAGCCAGGCCGGAACTTGGCCACTCCGTACATGTGGAAGTAAGCGGGTTAAAACCTGATAAAGTCTATTTTTACCGTTTTAAAAGCGGCGGGGAAGTAAGTCAGACCGGGAAAACGAAAACACTTCCGCCAATAGGTTCAAGTGTTTCGAGCTTGTCATTCGCGTTTGTTTCATGCCAGCAATTTGAGCATGGTTATTATACGGCCTATAAACATTTGGCAAAGGAAGATCTGGATATTGTCTTCCACCTTGGCGATTATATATATGAATATGGACCAAATGAATATGTTTCTTCTACAGGTAATGTCCGTGTACATAGTGGACCAGAGATCATTACACTTGAAGATTATCGGAATAGATACGCACAATATCGCTCTGATACCCATTTAAAAGCGGCACACGCAGCTTTCCCATGGGTGGTGACTTGGGATGATCATGAAGTTGAAAACAATTATGCAAATGTCATACCGGAAAAAGGACAATCGGTAGAAGCTTTCATCAAGAGAAGGGCCGCCGCTTATCAGGCTTACTATGAGCATATGCCCCTTCGTAAATCATCATTGCCTAAGGGAGCGGATATGAGGTTATACCGAAATTTCACATATGGCGACCTGGCCTCTTTCTTTGTATTGGATTCACGTCAATACCGGGATGATCAGGCAAACGGTGATGGAAGTTCACCGCAAACGCCTGAGTCACTTGATCCGAAACGGACATTACTAGGTCCAGAGCAGGAACAGTGGCTAACTGACAATCTATCAAATTCAAAAACGAAGTGGAATGTTCTGCCTCAGCAGATTTTCTTTGCACAACGGAATTATGGAACACCAACAGCCCCAAAATTCAGCATGGATTCCTGGGATGGTTACCCGGCTGCACGCGATCGCTTAATTGATGTAATCAAAAGCAACAACCTGGAAAATCTGGTCGTATTGACCGGTGATGTACATGCAAGCTGGGCCGCCAATTTAAAGGTGGATTTCGATGATCCAAATTCAAAGATTTTCGGAGTGGAGTTTGTCGGCACTTCGATCACATCTGGTGGAAATGGTGCGGATAAGCGTGCGGACACGGATAAAATACTAAGTCAGAATCCGCATATAAAGTTCTTTAATGATTACAGGGGATATGTACGGTGCAAAGTAACACCAGAACAATGGAAGGCGGATTACCGTGTAGTCCCATTCGTGACAGAACCAGGTGCGGATATATCGACAAGAGCATCTTTTGTTTTTGATAAGGATCAAACAGGGCTGCGAAAGGTTGCTTCAGCAGCGGTTATGGAAGGTGTACAAAAAACGAACGAAGTTGAGGAAGATCGAACACGTGCCCATAATCGCGCACATGAAAAACAAAGAATGAAAAGTCAGGGGAAAGTGACTAATTGATAGGGAATCCTTATGATGCTTGACAGGAATATAGCGAAGAAAAATGAGAAGATCGAAGGAGTGAGTAAGAATGCTTTCAAATATAGGAATACCCGGTTTGGTGATTGTCCTTGTGATTGCACTGATTATTTTTGGACCGTCCAAACTGCCGGAAATAGGCCGTGCATTTGGCCGGACATTGTCCGAATTCAAAAGTGCAACCAAAGGATTGGTGAATGATACAGAAAAAGAAGAAGAAAATGAGAATAAAGCTGCATTAAGAGCTGTTAAAAAAGAGGGATGAAGTAAATGAGATAGAGCGGGCGGAAAGACTCGCCTGCTTCTTTTCATGAGAATGGTTAGAGGGGAAGCGCTATTTGCAAAATGGCAAATAATATGTCTAAAAAGGGGGAGTGAAAGTGGAGAGTAAGGATTTACACGTTATTGAGCATATGGAGGAACTCCGAAGCAGAATCATTAAAACACTGATAGGTTTTGTGGCTTTTTTCATAATGAGCTTCATATTCGTACAGGATATTTATAATTTACTTATTAAAGATTTGGAAGGAAAGCTTGCCGTGCTCGGCCCGAGTGAGATCCTATGGGTATATATGATTATCGCTGGGGTTTGCGCAATTGCTGCAACGATTCCGCTGGCAGCCTATCAGTTATGGCGTTTTGTGGCTCCAGCTTTGAAACCGGAAGAAAGAAGGGTTACATTTCGCTTCATACCCGGACTGTTCATTCTATTCATCACAGGTATCTCATTTGGATATTTTGTGTTGTTTCCAATAGTTCTGGGTTTCCTAACTTCCCTATCGGCCGGGCAGTTCGAGATGATGTTCACTGCGGAAAAGTATTTTCGCTTCATGATTAATTTGATCTTACCTTTCGGGATTTTATTCGAGATGCCGCTTGTGGTCATGTTCCTGACCAGATTAGGCATCATCAATCCAGCAGTGTTGAAAAAGTCTCGCAAGATTTCTTATTTCGTCCTGGTCATCATCTCAATCCTGATTACGCCTCCAGATATAATTTCGGACATTTTGGTTATCGTCCCTTTACTTGTGCTTTATGAGGTGAGTGTACAGCTGTCCAATATGGTTTATCGCAAAAGGCTTATGAAAGATGAATCAGCATTATCCGTGACATGAAAAGGATAATCGCAGCCTATTGAAAGTAACATTTCTTGGGAAATAATTAATGGAACAATAAAAAGTTGAGGGGGCCCCCTCAGCTTTTTATTGTGGGATAATACTTTTTGGGAATGATTAGGGGGTATGCTTTTGCATATTTGCCTTCTAACCAATGTAATTATGTAAGGGGACGAAGCTTTACCCTGTAAAAGCCTTGTTCTTGTCCAACCCTATGGAATTTAAATCATTCCATGTAAATCAAAGGTTTTGGGGTTTGAAGGTAATCACAAGTTACATAAGTTGTACAGAAACTCTTCAATGTCTAAATGTTTAGGTAGTAGACATGAACATCTTCAAGTTTTAAGGGGATGTTTTATTTTATTTATTTAGAAGGAGAGAGGATTCTGGTTAGCGAATAATTGTAATCACTTGAATAGAAATATGCATTCTTCGTAATAGCACTCCAAAATATCGAAAGGTGAAAGGTTCGAATCTTATTATCGTTCAAGTATAAATATATATTTAGGGGGGGAAAGAGCATTATCAAAATATCGAACAGGATGGTGAGAATGTATGAAGGATTTATTGAAAATTATCGCAGGAAACATTTCCATGACCTTTGCCTATGCTTATTTAATCGTCCCCAATGAAATCATCAATGGCGGGGTAACTAGCTCGGCATTATTATTGAATGCGTTATTGGGTTATAACATTGCCATGCTCGCCAATTTGGTTACAGGATTACTGTTAATCATTTGTTTAGTTTTCCTAGGGAAAGAGTACTTTTTTAAGTCGATCGTAAGTTCCCTTAGCTATATGGTGTTTTTTAATTTTTTTTATTCATTGAACATTCAGTTTGATATGAATATCGTTTTAGTGATCTTCATTTCGTCGATTTTGATAGCGATAGGATATTATTTATGTATAACTGCAAATGCCTCCACTGTTGGCTTTGACGTGCTCGCCTTAATTTTACATCACAAAAATGAAAAAATAGATATTGCTGCGACAATAAGGATTATTAATCTTATCGTACTGATATTGGGCCTTCTGGTTTATGGTTATGCATCGATTGTTAAGGGAATTGCTTTTACATTGCTTTTTTCATATCTTTTAAAGAAAATGCTGGATAGGAAGCAGAAGGCAGTAACGTCAGCTACGGAAAGTGTGTTGGATGAAACACCAAAGGTAAATGAAGTAAAATAACTAAAATTGCAGACTTAATGGACATCGTTTTTTATATGAAAATTTTCATTTTGTTATCTAAATATTCTGATTTTTAAATTGACTTTAAAAAAATCAGAGTGTATTATACACATAGAAAGTGGTACTAACATCATGACGTAGTGATGTTAGATCCGCTTCGTTTTTTAATATAGCCTTAAGGAAGGAGGACTAGTGATATAGAATCTTAAGTTCATAGCGTCATACCCTGTGTTGTTTGAAAATGCCATGTTTCCAGTTCCCACTATCTTTGTGAAAGTGTAAAGGACAGGCAGCTGAAAAGCCTGCTTTACATTCAAGTAGCGATTATCTTAGTTGATTCCCCAAATTATTGAAAGTTGGTGGAGGGTATGAAACATCAACAGGAAGAACTGAAACCAGGTCTGAAACAAAGACATTTAACGATGATATCTTTGAGTGGTGTCATAGGAGCTGGTTTATTCGTAGGAAGCGGTATCATTATTGGTCAAACGGGCCCCGGGGCGATATTATCATATGTTTTGGCAGGCTTGATCGTTGTGTTAGTCATGAGGATGCTTGGGGAAATGGCCACAGTGAATCCCAATACTGGATCTTTTGCGGTTTATGCAAGAGAGGGGATAGGTGAATGGGCCGGTTTTACAACAGGTTGGTTATATTGGTTCTTTTGGGTTATCGTAATTGCTTTGGAAGCAACGGCTGGAGCAGCAATCATTCACAGCTGGCTTCCTTCCGTTCCCGTCTGGGTCATTAGTCTATCATTGATCATCCTATTGAAAATGACGAATATTTTTTCCGTAAAATCGTTTGGTGAGTTCGAATACTGGTTTTCAATCATTAAAATAATCAGTATCATACTATTCTTGTGCCTGGGTGTGGCCGTGATATTAGGGTTTATCCCTACGATAAAACCACCCGGAGCTTCCAATCTTTTAAACTTTGGCGGATTTATTCCAAATGGGCTAAGTTCTGTGCTTGTTGGTGTTGCAATCGTTTTTCATGCATTTGTTGGAGTGGAGATTCCAGCGATTGCCGCGGGTGAAACCAGTGATCCGGTTAAATCAGTTAGAAGTGCATTGAATAGTGTGGTTTGGCGAATCCTGATTTTCTATATTGGGTCCATCGCCATTCTAGTGACGCTATTACCATGGAATTCGGCTTCTTTGCTGAAAAGTCCATTTGTTGCCGTACTTGAAATGCTGGGAATCCCTTCTGCTGCCCTGATCATGAATATAGTGATTCTCATTGCATTGCTCTCTTGTTTGAATTCGGGATTATATACGAGTTCACGCATGTTATTTTCACTTGCACAAAAGGGTGACGCCCCAAAGCTATTTTCTAAAGTGAGCAAGAACGGTGTCCCTATATTTGCTGTAGTCGGCTCTACTATATTCGCCTTTATCAGCACCATTTTCAGTTATGTTTCACCAGATAAAATCTTTTTCTTTTTAGTGAATTCCTCGGGCGGAGTCGGAATTCTTGTTTATCTGGCCATTGCGGTTTCCCATCTCCGATTAAGGAAGAGAATGGAGAAAGAGAATCCCGGAATATTCAAGATCAAGATGTGGTTATTCCCGTATTTGACTTATGCAACCATCATTTCCATGATTTCCGTGTTAATATTAATGGCTTTTATCGATTCGCAGCGTCCGCAGTTCATCTTTACCATGCTATTTAGCTTGATCGTTATTTGTTCATTCTTTTTCATTCGGCGAAAAAAAGCGAAGTATTTGGAGAATGAATTAAATATTGCTTCTGGTTCCCCTAATTCTGAAAAGTTATAGCTTTGGCTCTACACCATTGGTTTAATTTAAGGTTACTTCTATGGAATTCCTCAGACAAAATTCTTCAATTCACTAATCAGCTAGAATATGATTCCAATAGAAAAAGAGAATTGTGCCAATAAGTGCTTGGTGCCATCTGTCTTTTAAATGAAGGAGGTGTTATGTTGAATGGTTTCCGTGTAATAACCAGTGGAGTTGTCCTTGGAGCCATATTGCTGTCAGGCTGCGGCAATTCAGCTGAACCGGACGAGGCTCAACAAGAAAAAAGTCCAGTCATGAATGAAAATCCGGAATCAAATACGGGTGAAACCCAAAATGCGGAGGTCATTAAAAAAGGTGTCGGTGATGTGATTCAATCCATAAAAGGATTGGAAACAGAATTAAGTGCGGAGGCGGATCCAGAGAGAATTCAAGAAATGGGAAAAGAAATGAGCTCTGTTTGGGATTCGATAGAAAAGCAAGTGGAAGATGAATACCCGGATTGGTATGAAAGGATTGAGAAAAACCTTTACCCATTAATTGGGGAGTCAGGGAATCCGGAAAAGGACCTTGAAAAGATTAAACGACTCTCTGAAGCTACAAAGGAAGATTTACAGTTATTTTTGGAAGAAGTTAATTGAATTCTCTTTATACCCTGGTTTAGCAAGTTTGGTGATTTTGGAGGAGGGGAGCATAGATTGGAAAGGGCAAAAGAATGCAAAGAGGTTCAAGCAGTGATATTCGATTGGGCAGGAACGACGGTGGATTATGGTTGTTTTGCACCAGTCCAAGCATTTGTCGAGATATTCAGGTTAAGGGGGATTGATATTACCATTAAGGAAGCAAGGGAACATATGGGTTTATTGAAAATGGATCATATTATGGAACTCCTGAAAATGAAACGAATCTCTAATTTGTGGAGTGCTAAATTCGGAAAAGAACCGGACGAAAGAGATCTAAATTCATTATATAAGGACTTTGAGGCTTTGCTTTTTAATGTTCTAAAGGACAACGCCAAGCCAATACCCGGCGTAATTGAATTAGTCAGCCGTTTAAGGCAACAAGGAATAAAAATCGGTTCGACAACGGGCTATACTCGTGAAATGATTAATATTGTTAAAGAAGAGGCGGAGAAATGGGGCTATAAACCCGATTCCATCGTTGCGTCCACCGAAGTGCCTTCAGGTAGGCCTGCTCCTTGGATGTGCTTTAAGACGGCGATGAATCTCCAAGTGTATCCACTCAGCAAAATCGTTAAAGTGGGTGATACGATCAGTGACATCAAAGAAGGCATTTCTGCGGGAATGTGGACTGTTGCCGTATTGAAGGGCGGCAGTGAGATCGGCCTTTCAGAAGCAGAAATCAGTGAAATGGACCCTTATGAACTGCAAAAACGGATGAAGCATGCAGAAAACCGTTTTTTGAATGCAGGTGCTGATTTCGTAATTGATGAAATAGGTGATTTATTGGAGATCATCGATAGAATCAACTACAGATTGACTGAAAAAAAGGATATATTTATTGGTTAAAAAAGAGTTAAATACATGTGTTGGTGCCTATGTTGGACAGATATTTTAAATTAATTCGAAATATTCAAATTATTCATTGACTGTTACGCATAATGGTAGTATTATACATCTTATAACTGGTACGGACGTTGCAACGTCATTATCAGAAATAAATTTAATTAAGGAGAATGTGCTATGGTCGAAACAAAAATGTTAAGAGGTACGAAAGTAAAAATGACACCAAGTGAAGCCATCGTTGAGACATTAGTGGCCGAGGGAGTTAAACATATCTCGGGAATTTTGGGATCTGCTTTCATGGATATGCTTGATTTATTGCCAACTGCAGGCATTCGTTTCATTGGTGTCCGCCATGAACAAAGTGCAGCACATATGGAAGATGCTTATTGTCGTGTCTCTGGTGTTGCAGGAGTTGTCATCGGGCAAAACGGACCTGGAATGACGAATATGGTCACCTCTGTCGCAGCGGCCAATCAAGCTCATACTCCAATGGTGGTCATATCACCTTCAGCTGGTACACCAACAGTTGGATGGGATGGTTTTCAGGAATGCGATCAGGTTTCCATCTTCAAGGCAATCACGAAAGAAACGGTTAGAGTGACACACCCAGGCCGGGTCGCTGATTGCCTAAGGACAGCGTTTCGGATTGCCTATGCCGAGAGGGGACCGGTTTTATTCGATATCCCTCGTGATTACTTCTATGGTGAAGTGGAAGATCAAATACTTCAACCACATCAATATCGCGTGGATGAAAGGGGCTGCGGGTCTTCTGAATCCTTGGATAGAGCGGCAGAAATTTTAGCCGAGGCACAGTATCCGGTGATCATTTCCGGTAGGGGAACGGTTGATTCAGATGGCATTGAGGAAATTAAGAATATGGCAGAATATTTAACGGCTCCGGTAGCTGTCTCATATATGCATAATGATGCTTTTCCTGCTGATCATCCTTTGTCAGTCGGCCCAATCGGTTACATGGGTTCAAAGGCTGCCATGAATACACTTAAGAAAGCGGACGTCATATTGGCGGTAGGCACAAGATTATCGGTATTTGGAACGTTACCATGCTATGACATTGATTATTTCCCTAAAGATGCGCAAATCATCCAAATTGATATCAACCCAAGGCAAATAGCGAGGACGCACCCTGTGGAAGTGGGGATCATCGGAGATGCCCGCGAAGCGAGTCGTGAAATCTTGAAACGGTTGAAGGCTAATAAACCAAACCTAAAACAAGAAAAAGAGCGGATAGTAGAAGTTACGAATGAAAAACAAAAATGGGAAGAAGAATTGGTGAATCTTGCGATGATCGATGGAACCCCGATCAATCCGCGTCGGGCCCTATTGGAATTGACAAAAGTGTTGCCTGAAAATGCCATCGTTACTACAGATATCGGTAATGTATCTTCAACTGCAAACGCTTACTTGAAATTCAATCAGGGACGCAGGCATATCGCTGCGCTTACATTCGGGAATACTGGATTTGCATACCCATCTGCACTAGGTGCCAAATTAGCTGAGCCGAATACGCCTGTTATAGCCATTGTTGGAGATGGCGCGTGGGGCATGAGCTTACATGAAGTGAGTACGGCCGTTGAAGAAAACATACCGGTCATAGCATGTGTCTTCAATAATAATGCTTGGTGCGCAGAGAAAAAGAATCAGGTCGATTTTTATAATAACCGTTTTGTAGGGGCCGATATCCAAAATCCTGATTTTGCAGAAGTTGCCCGATCAATGGGTGCTGTAGGTATTAGGGTGGAAAAAGCAGACGAGTTAGGCGCTGTCATTGAAAAAGCAATAAAATCAAACAAACCGACTGTCATTGATATACAAGTGGATGGAACACAATTGGCTCCGCCATTTAGAAAAGATGCATTAAAAATGCCTACTAGATTATTAGAAAAATATTCTCATTTAGATCATAAAAACTGGGATAAATAAGAAAAGGTGATAGGACAGCTGCGATGACTTGATGAACGATTTGGGTCATCGCACCATCACCAATTCACTTTAAAAGGTCTGTAACAGCATGGGAACTTAACTTAGTTGCATTCAATGAATAATAAGGGGGTTTCAAAAGTGAAGATGGAAACTGAAACGAAAGACCTTGTTCAAATGGATAAAGACCATTTATGGCATGCGATGCATCGATATAATGAGAAGGATGCTCCCATGATGGCTACAGAAGGATCCGGCTCATGGTTCACAGATACTCAAGGGGATAAATATTTAGATGGTGTCTCCGGATTATGGTGCTTGAACCTTGGTCACGGACGAAAAGAGATTGCCCAGGCAGCCTATGAACAAATGATTAACTTATCTTACTTCCCTTTAACATTAAGTCATAGGCCGGCAATCGAATTATCTGCAAAAATAAGTGAACATTTAATGGGCCCTTATACAACTTTTTTTACGAACAGCGGCTCTGAGGCGAATGAGACAGCTTTTAAAATAGCCAGGCAATATCATTCCCAAAATGGAAATCAGGGTAAATACAAGTTCATCTCAAGGTATAGAGCTTATCATGGCAATACTTTTGGCGCTCTCAGCGCAACTGCACAGGCTAATCGGAGAGTGAAATATGATCCGGCGGTTCCAGGTTTCCTGCATGTTCCACCCCCGTACAGTTATCGAAGCCCGTTTGGGGAAAACGTTGAAAACTCCGATTTGCTTGCAGCTGAATATATCGATCAGGTCATTAACTTTGAAGGAGCTGAAACGGTAGCGGGTGTTATCCTTGAACCATTCATCTCTGGTGGCGGGGTCCTTATTCCTTCAAAAGAATACTTAACAAGGGTTTCGGAAATCTGTAAGAAGCATGATGTTCTATTAATTGTGGATGAAGTGGTTTCAGGTTTTGGAAGAACCGGAAAAATGTTTGGGTTCATGCACTCAGATGGGGTTCAACCGGATATTGTTACGATGGCAAAGGGTTTGACCAGCGGTTATCTTCCACTTGGGGCAACGGCAGTGAATTCCAGGATTTATGAGAAGTTCAAAGACAACGGAAATTTAAATCATTTCAGGCATGTGTCAACATATGGAGGCCACCCTGCATCTTGCGCAGTTGCGCTAAAGAACATTGAAATCTTGGAAAATGAAAACATCGTTCAACGAGTATCTGAACTTAGTGAGTCGACACTTAGCGCGCTCTTTGAATTGACAGCTCTGGATAAAGTAGGGGAAGTTCGGGGAGTTGGGTTTTTATATGGCATTGAATTAGTGGAAGATAAAAAGACAAAAATGCCTGTTTCCGAAGAGTTCATGGGTGAAATAATCGGGGCTTGCAAGGCAAAGGGTCTTATCATCGGACGTAATGGTGATACGGTTCCTGGATATGGTAATGTACTCATCATTGCACCGCCTTTATCTTCGACCGTTGAAGATTTACGCTTTGTCATAGAAACGGTTAAATCCGTTTTATGTGAATTATGCTAATCAAAAAGAGGATAAGGTATAGGGTGCTATCTATATAGAAGAAAAAAATGAAGATGGGCATGATATGTCTAGCTGATTTGACATCCATGTCCATTTTTTCATATTGAGTCTAACAGTGTGGGAAAACTGGGGAATCCAAAACAGGAGGAAATATGCAATCACAACTAAGGTTATTGGTGGTTCTGGCACATCCCGATGATGAGTCATTCCTGTGTGGGGGAACCATTGCTAAAATGTCTGAGCGAGGTGTTCAGATAACTTTACTATGTGCGACAAAAGGCGAAATGGGCAGACGAATGGGAAATCCCATTGTAACAACAAGGGAGGCATTGCCAGAACTAAGGGTGGAGGAGTTAAAAAGAGCTTGTGAAGAATTGGGGATCAGTGACCTGCGATTTTTAAACATAAGGGATAAAACGATTGAATTTGAAAGCTTCGATTTATTGGCGGAGAGAATCGTAAAGGTGATTCGTGAAGTTCAACCGGATGCACTAATTACATTCCATGAGAAATACGGGGGGCATCCAGACCATTGTGCGATTGGCCGTGCTGCCGCATTAGCTTTCTTAAACTCCGGTGATCCCGATTTTTATCCAGATCCATTATTTCCAGCTATTAAGGTTCATAGTTTGTACTTTGTCCTTTGGCATGCTTTTTATGATGAATGGTTAAAGGAAAACGGGCCGGGCAGTGTCACAGAAGTCAATATAGCAGGGACTTTAAAGAAAAAAATCCGTGCCTTAAGGTCACATCGTTCCCAGACTTTAGCGGTTCCTGAATTGTGGACGAATCAAAATCCAAGCTTGCCTTTTTTAAAGGAATCCGAGTATTTTATCAAAGGGAATTCACTTCCTAATCTAGAAGAAACCGATTTTTTTCAAACGATTGAAAGGATGGGATGATATTTAGTTTATCTGGAAAGGGGGAAGGAATGTATGGAATTAGAAAAATATGAGCCATTGGAAGAAACACCACAGGTGCAGCAAAACCCACTTCAAAATAAGGTGCTTTTGTGGCTGAGCGGTATCGCTTTCACTTTTTTCATTGCCCTCTTAGGCTTGGGGCTGTCGAAGATTTCAGGATTCGATCGAATCGGTCCACTTGCATGCTCGATCATCATTGCCGTGATTTATCGTCAAATTGCGGGATATCCAGAAAAGTTCCGGACGGGAATCGAATTTTCCGCAAAAAAACTTTTGCGTTTTGCCATTATTTTATACGGATTGAAATTAAATATCGATGTGATTTTTAATCAGGGACTGCCATTATTGGTACGTGACATAGGGACAGTAACATTCGCCATAGTCGTGATGGTCCTGATTGCAAAGTGGATTAAGGCAGATTCTTCCATTTCCCTTCTTCTTGCTGTAGGAACCGGGATATGCGGTGCAGCAGCCATCGCGGCAATATCTCCAATCGTGAAAGCGAAGGAAGAGGATACAGCCATAGGCGTCGGGATAATCGCTTTAATGGGAACCCTTTTCTCCATTGTTTATACACTTTTACGTCCGATCCTTCCGCTATCTGCTTTGGATTATGGAATCTGGTCTGGGATCAGTCTTCATGAAATCGCCCATGTTGCTTTGGCAGGAGCACCGGCTGGTGAAGATGCGCTAGCGATTGCACTCCTCGCCAAATTGGGCCGTGTCTTTTTACTCATCCCTTTATGTTTCATTTTTATGTATTGGATGAAAAAGCGAACATCCGGGAAAATGGGCCATGATGCCAAAATTGATTTTCCATGGTTCCTCGTTGGTTTTATAATCATGAGCCTAATAGGAAGTTATGTGTTTGGAAGCTATATTACGGTTTCACCTCTCGTAATGGATGGCATTTCCAAAGCTACTACATTTATATTGACTATGGCCATGATCGGTCTTGGACTGAATGTTAGCCTGCAGGCACTGCGAACAAAAGCCATGCGTCCTCTTTTGGCCATGACCATTACCTCTTTGCTGCTTTCCATAATTTCGTACTTTATCATTTAATATATAAGCTTTCATATATGCCTGAAATGTGATGAAGGTTGCATATAGGATAAGCCCTGAATACATAGAGCTATTCAGGTTTTTTTTATTCACTCGAAGAAAAACGGTATATGAACGCGGAAACTCAACATAATCCTAATTTAAGGGAAAAATTGAACGTTGGCATGTTTGAATATTATAACTATTTGGTTTACAATATAAGAACTGATACGAACATTACGATGTCTTTTTCTGTTTGGAGGAAATTTTATGGAGCTAGACTTTAAAAATCCAATCCCTTTACATGCTCAATTGAAAACCATATTGGAAAATCAGATTTTGGAAGGTTATTATAAAGACAAAATCCCGAGTGAAAGGGAACTGATGGATATGTATTCTGTCAGCAGGAGCACTGTACGGGAAGCCGTTTCCATCCTGGTTCGTGAGGGAATATTGGAAAAGAGGCATGGGAAGGGAACGTTCGTCTCCCTTAAACCTGTGCAAGAATGGCTTAAGATGATAAGTTTTACGGAAACCACTAAAAGCATGGGGATTAAACTGCTAGATCATGGCCGTGTAATGACACCTGAAAATATAGCTGATGCAAATGGGTTTGAGGATGAATCTTACCATATTAAAAGGCTGCGGTTACAGGGGGATGTCCCAATAGCCATAGAATTGCATTATTATTCTTTGGACCTAGGAAAAAAATTGACGAAATTCGATTTAAGTACAACCGTATTGTATGATGCACTCGAAGGTGAATTAAACATTGACTTTTGTGAAGCGGAACAAATCATAACCTGCGGCTTTCCAACAAAAGAAGATGCAGAACATTTGGGTATAGCCGAAACGATGTGCTTACTGATTACAGAACGAATGATTTTTGATTCTGATGGTAACTTAGTAGAATATTATAAAGGGTTATTCCGATCGGATATGTATTCATTCGCAATGAAAATGTCCCGGAAGAATTGAATTCCGCATAAAATGACCTAAGCCTTTCTAAGAAGCAGAGAGGCTTAGGTCATTTTCGGTTCTAAAATCATTGAGTTAGTCGGTTTGGAACCGTTTAAAAACTCCAGTCAAGATATTCTAATAAACCCTATTAGTTACAAAATGATTTCCCACGGGTTCAAGGTAGTTTTAAGATAGAAATATGGCTGATTTTTAACTTAGTAGAGACAATATCTAAGTATTATAGTATTCAACGTACACATTGAGAGGTTTTATTTGAAGAAATGGGAATACACATAACACCACAAAGGGAATGTTCACGAATGTAAGGTTTAGAGATAAAATTAAGAAATAATTTTAGATTAACATTAGTATATAAGGGTGAAAGGAGTTAATTCCTTGAAAGAGCGATCAGATAATAAAAACACTGCTTTAATTAGTGAAAATAGCATAGGCTGGTGGAAAGCAATTTTAGAGTCAATCAATGACGGTGTTCTAGTAATTGATCATAATGGGTACGTAAAAATGATTAATCCTGAATATACACGTATTACTGGTGTTACACCTGATATCATAGGGAAGCCACTGGTAAAATATCGGCCCGGAGCGCAACTTACAAAAACACTAAAAGATTGCCAGTGTCGTGTTGGGGTTTATCGAAAAACAAAAGACCGGGAATATGTGGTCGATATGGCTCCAATAATTATCAATGAACAGATTGTTGGTGCTGTGTCCGTCTGCAAAAGCTTAACTGAAGTTCATAAATTGTCACTTGAACTTCAAAAACAAAACGAGAAAGTCCGGCAGCTTAAAAAGCAAATGAATGCGCTTTATAAAGTAAAATACACTTTTGATGACATTATAGGAAAAGATGGCGGGTTGAAGGACGTTGTATATGTGGCAAAACGGGTATCCGATTCCAATTTTCCAATTTTAATTATCGGCGAAAGTGGGACAGGAAAAGAATTATTCGCACAGGCTATTCATCATGAAAGCCATCGTGGTAATAAGCCTTTTATTCCAGTTAATTGTGCATCTATTCCACCTTCTTTATTAGAAAGTGAGTTATTCGGTTATGGAGATGGGGCCTTTACCAATGCTAAAAAGGGCGGTAAAATCGGTTTATTTGAAATGGCAGACCAGGGTACGCTCTTTTTGGATGAAATTGGTGATATGTCATATGATCTCCAAGCTAAGTTACTCAGGGTGTTACAAGAAAGTAAGATCAGAAGAGTAGGAGAAACAGAAGAGCGAAATATTGATGTCAGGATTATTGCCGCTACACACCGTGATTTACAACAGCTTGTAAATAAAAATCATTTTCGCGGAGATTTGTTTTATAGACTTAATGTTATAAGCTTAAAGATAGCACCTCTTCGGGAACGAAGAGAAGATATCCCTGAACTGGTTCATTCATTGCTTCGTTCGTCATTAACTCCATCAGCAAGGGATGGTTCTATGTATACGATAGACGAACAAACTTTAGAATTTATTCGGTCATATGATTGGCCTGGCAATGTTCGAGAATTGAGAAATGTTATTGACTATGCAACTTGTATGGCGGAAGGTACGGAAATAAAAATCCACCATTTACCAGATGTAATGATGAAGCTTGAAATGAATCGCTTAGATTCTACTCTAAAACCAAATGGTCAAACACTAAAAGACATAACGGAAGAAGCAGAATCAAAACACATTCAAGAAATTTTGGGAAAGTTCGGAAATGATATGGAAGGAAGAAAAAAAACAGCAAATTCTCTAGGGGTGTCTTTGGCCACCTTATATAATAAAATGAAAAAATACCGTATTATTTAAAGTGATTTCTAAAAAATTAGAATAATATCAATAGATTTCTAAAAAATTAGAAATCCATCAAGGCCATAGAATTAGGGGATAAAATTATTTATTTGAGAATGATTAGTTATATTTTCTAAAAAATTAGAAATTGATCTACCATTAAGGAAAGCGCTAACAATAAAGCGCTTTCCTTTTTTGTTTTTTCAATTTTCTTAGTGAGTACTTAAATAGCTGATAAATCAGCATTAGAGTGAACAAACACCTAAGAATATCTAACTTAAATAATAATTTAATCTAACTTTCTTTGTTTAGGCATGGTTCTTGCAAAAAGAATAGTACACAGCAAAATTCTTTTAGAAAGGGCAATGGAATCTTTAGTAAATATGCCTTGTGGGGGGGATTAATGTGTTAGCTATTTTAGGTTGCTTGACAATAGGAGTTTTCCTTTACCTTATTATGACAAAACGTTTATCGGTCTTAATTGCTCTGGTGTTGGTGCCAATCGTTTTTGCTTTGATTGGCGGATTTGGCTTGGGAATAGGAGAAATGATGCTAGCGGGTATCGTAAAGGTTGCTCCTACCGGAATTATGGTGGCTTTTGCTGTTTTATATTTTGGACTGATGATGGACACGGGTTTGTTTGATCCAATCGTATCTAAGATGCTCCTGATCGTGAAAGGAGATCCCTTAAAAGTGGTGGTGGGCACGGCAGTTATCACGATGCTTGTATCGTTAGATGGAGATGGTGCTTCAACTTTTATGATTACTGTTTCGGCCTTACTACCTCTCTATAAGAGATTAAAGATGAACCCTCTGATTTTAGCAGGTGTAGTGGCTCTGGGAGCCGGGGTCATGAATCTTGCACCATGGGGCGGTCCAACAGCAAGGGCGATGGCAACGTTGAATGTCACGTCTGCTCAACTATTTAATCCTATTCTACCTGCTATGGTTGCAGGCATCCTATGGGTGTTGTTTTCATCCTATTTGCTTGGAAAAAGAGAAAGGGAAAGATTAGGGATTATAGATATGGAGGAAAAGGACAACATAGCTTTTCAAGAATTAGCGGTAGCGACGTTAGAATTTAAACGTCCCCAACTTTTTTGGTTCAATCTTATTTTGACACTGATTCTTCTCATCGCTTTAATCAAAGTATGGCTGCCACTTCCTACCTTGTTTATTATTGCTTTTGCAATCGCTTTATTGGTGAATTACCCAAACCAAAAACAACAGCTGGAGCGTATCACAAGTCACGCAAACAACGTTGTTATGGTTTCGACCATGATTTTTGCGGCGGGGATTTTTACCGGTATTTTGACTGGTACAAAAATGATTGATGCTATGGCGCTTTCGATGGTGTCGATTATTCCTGAAGCGATGGCGGGCTACGTACCTATTTTGACAGCGATTACAAGCATGCCTCTTAGTTTAGTTTTTACACCGGATGCTTACTATTTTGGAGTTTTACCTATCATAAGTCAAACCGCTTCTAATTTTGGAATTGACCCCATTGAAGTTGGCCGGGCAGCTATACTCGGGCAAATGACAACCGGCTTCCCATTAAGTCCCTTAACTGCCTCTACGTTTATTCTTATCGGAATGACAGGCGTTGATTTAGGGGACCATCAGCGTTTTATTTTTAAATGGGCATTTGGAACAACGATTATCATGACTATCGCAGCCCTGCTAACAGGAGCTATTACTATTATTTGAGGTGATTATGTTGATTAGAATCGGTTCAGGTGCAGGGTTTTCAGGTGATCGGTTGGAACCCGCATTACTTCTTGCAGAAAAAGGGAATTTGGATTATCTAGTGTTGGAATGTTTGGCTGAACGGACAATCGCACTGGCACACAAGCGAAAAAAAGAGAATTCTTCATTAGGATATGATCCGCTGCTTGAAAAGAGGATGGAGCTATTACTACCAACACTCATTCAAAATGGTGTGCGGTTAATTACAAATATGGGAGCAGCCAACCCGGTCAGTGGCGCTGAAAAGGTAATTGAAATTGCCCAACGACTAGGTCTTTCTATTAAAGTCGCGGCTGTGACAGGAGATGATGTATTGGCATTCCTAGATACAGATGCACTGTCTATGGAAACAAATAAGCCTCTACATTCATATGGCCCAATTTTATCGGCAAATGCCTATCTCGGTGTGGAAGCAATTTTACCTGCGTTAGAAAAAGAAGCAGACATTATTCTGACCGGGAGAGTGGCAGATCCATCCTTATTTTTAGCGCCAATGGTACACCACTTCGGGTGGTCGGTTGACGATGCAGATTTAATTGCACAGGGAACCATTATTGGCCACCTTTTGGAGTGCGGTGGTCAAATTGCTGGCGGTTATTACGCAGATCCGGGAAAAAAGGATGTTCCACACTTGGAGAACTTAGGATTTCCGTATGCGGAGGTACAAGCAGATGGTTCTGCCTTGATTACAAAAGTTCCAAATACAGGTGGAGTTATCAATCTGATGACGGCGAAAGAACAGCTTTTATATGAAGTCACAAATCCGAACGAATACATTACACCTGATGTAATTGCCGATTTTACGTCAGTAAAGCTTCGTGAGGCAGGGCCGGATCGAATTGAAGTAACAGGAGGGAAAGGAAAGAAACGGCCGGAAACGTTAAAAGTAAGCGTCGGTTACCATGCAGGGTTTATTGGAGAAGGGGAAATTTCTTATGCAGGTTCAAATGCATGGGGACGAGCACAACTAGCAGGAGACGTTATGAGAACGAGACTTGAGAAGCGTTTTGATGAATTGCGGATTGATTATATCGGTGTTTCATCCACACACCGTAATACGTTTGGACAATGGAATGAACCATACGAAGTCCGACTGAGGGTCGCAGCTAAAACATGCAGTCTAAGCGAAGCTGCTAAAATTGGTGAAGAGGTTGAATCTCTTTACACAAACGGGCCAGCCGGTGGAGGAGGAGCAAGAAAGTACACACAGGAAGTTTTAGGAATTGTTTCTTCTCTACTTCCTCGAGAAGAAATTGAAGTGAGTGTTGTAATAAAGGAGAGTGTACTGCATGAAGAGAAAACTGTATGAGGTTGCCCACAGTCGCGCCGGTGATAAAGGGAATATTTTGATGCTCTCGCTTATTCCATATCAGGAAAAAGACTACTCCCATTTATGCAAAGAAGTAACAATAGAGAGAGTAAAACAACATTTTAAGGACATTGTTGATGGTGAAATTTTTCGATACGAGGTTCCAAATATCGCTGCTCTTCAGTTCGTTTGCCATCAAGCTTTGCTTGGCGGAGTTACAATATCACTCGGAATGGATACACATGGGAAAAGTTTGAGTTACGCCTTATTGGAAATGGAAATAGAGGTACAGGAATCTATATAGAATGAGGATAAAAAAACAACAAAAATTATAAATAGTGTGTTGATGTTGCTGCTTATTTTTAACATTCTTTACTGAGCCTGGTTTTGCAAAGCAATTTTGTTTAAAAATGATTTTTAACTATTTACAAGTGTTTAAAGTATCAAAAAAACCTCTAACACCACTTAGAGGTTTTTTGTTTTCACGGTGCAAGAAGGAAAAGATAGTAAACACCTTACTGAGATGGTTTATTTTCATATTAAAAATATCTATATTTATGTTGGCAATTTATAAATCTTGGACATTCTTTTACTGTTACATTGTTCCTTACATATCTTACTTTAAAATCTAGAATATCAATGCTTGCCCACCGTTTTCAGCCGTTCGGTTTTGAGGGCTTGCCATCCTCCAATTTAGCCGAAATAAGCCCAAGGGCAACTCCCAGCAACGCACCTGCTCCCACTTCCACAGGCTGATGTCCGAGCAGTTCATTCAGTTCCTTCTCACGCTCAACATACTCAAAGCTCGGAAACTCTCCGGAAAATTTGGCCATATTATCTTCAAGATCATTCACGAGCTTAGCGATTTCGCCTGTATGGCGGCGAATCCCCTGAGCATCGTACATCACAATCACGCCAAAAACTGTCGCAAGCGATGTTTCCGTATGCAGCCATCCTTTATTCGCTGCCACATATGATGCCAGGGCGGCCACTCCCGCAGAGTGGGAACTAGGCATGCCACCTGTTGTGAAAGCCTGCTTTAGGTCCCACTTTCCCGTCAGCTTATAATGCGTTAAAATTTTCAGCCCTTGCGCAATGCCAATCGCCGACAGCGCCGTTAAAATTCCCCGATTCATCTTTTCCATGAGCAACTCCTCCACTCCAGACCAGTCCAACCCAACCCAATCCGGGAATTTATCTTCCCTCTTTTGATACCCCAAAAATATTTTTTATATGCACAGTTCCATGATGAATGAATCATGATATCACTTTTTGCTGTGTTCGAGTTCAGAGGAAGCATCATATCCGAGGTGGATTCAGGCTTGTTTTTTTACGGAAAAGGTCACTATTTCATATTAATATTTATAGGATGGGAACCTTAAGGAAAATATATAACGGAAGATAGTTAACATGGTTTTAAGGTGGCAATGGAATGAACAAGATCAAGGATATGAATCCGAAAGAGATACAAAAGATCATGACGGTAACCGAGAGAATGTCTTTCACAAAAAACTTCAGGTCCGCTACTGCAGAAGAATGGTTCGTTTTCATACCTGGCTTCAATGATCCAGGTACAGGGGGAGCTGCTGGAAAGGCTATAGTTCACTATAACCTATATGGAAACAAAGATATGTTCATTAACACCACGGTCATACTGGATGACCCTGTTCTATTTGAGGAAGAAAATTTTCAGCTGGTTTACTCTATTTGTGATGAACTTATAAATCGTCTAGTGGGATACGCTGATACTTTACTGTCCGTACACGCAGGTTCCAATTCTTATAATGCCGAGTACAAACGATAATGTTCGTAAGATAACAAGGAGGATAAACGGTGAAACATAATCTTGTTCAGTCAATAGTCGAACAATCAGTCATGCTTACAAGTGAAGCAGATTGGGATAAGCTCATTCAACAAGTTCATAATTCAAAATTTGTTTTGCTGGGTGAGGCATCACATGGGACATCCGAGTTTTACACGGCCCGAGTTGAAATAACAAAAAAGCTGATTCAAGAAAAAAGGTTCACCTTTGTAGCCGTTGAAGGCGATTGGCCCGCTTGCCAGGCAATAAATAGGTATGTTAAAGGCTATGACCTAGTGACTAAATCCGCAAAGGATGTGCTAAAAAGTTTTGACCGCTGGCCGACCTGGATGTGGGCAAACGAGGAAATGATCGACCTGATTGAATGGATGAAAGAATACAATGAGTCTGGACAAAATCAAACGAAAGTTGGATTTTATGGGATAGATATCTACAGTCTTTGGGAATCCATGGATGAAGTTATCCGTTACTTAAAACAAATTGATTCAACTGACCTTGAAGCTGCCAGACAGGCGTTCACTTGTTTTGAGCCATTCAATCGGAATAACGAGGAGTACGCAGTTTCTGCAGGCATTTTTTCGGAAGACTGTATAGAGGAAGTAGCCAAATTACTGACGACTATTCAACGAAAAAAAGAAAAATACCCCCATCACGAAGAATTGAATTTGAATCTTCAAGTAAATGCATTGGTAGCATACAATGCCGAAAATTATTACAGGACCATGGTCGTCCATGATGATAGATCATGGAATATTCGAGATATGCATATGGTTGATGCACTTAATGAAATTATGGATTTTTACGGCTCTGAAGGCAAGGCCATTGTATGGGAACATAATACCCATGTTGGTGACGCCAGCGCTACTGATATGAAGGATTCCGGGATGATTAATGTCGGCCAGGTCATTCGAGAGCAAAACCCGACTGAAGATGTATTTATCACAGGTTTCGGAACCTATAGAGGAACTGTTATAGCAGCAGAGGAGTGGGGCATGGATTTCGAAATAAAAACAGTACCCCCGGCAATGAAGGGAAGTTGGGAGGAGGCGATGCACCTTTCGGGGGCTTATGATAAGTTGCTCATTTTCACCGATGAAAATCGTCAGCTATTCCAAGGGAGGATTGGACATCGGGCGATTGGGGTTGTATACAGACCGGAATATGAACAATATGGTAACTATGTTCCTTCTGTAATGTCAGATAGATACGATGCTTTTATTTATATTGATGAAACCCAGGCCCTTCACCCGCTCGTTCAAGAAAAAGCACCCGTTCTGTAATAAAAAGACGAAGCCGTTTATGTTATAAACAGCTTCGTCTTTTTGTTGTATATCTCTCATAAAATGCAAAATATGGCCGAGTGATTTTGGGGTTAAATGTAAATCTGAAACTTGTAAACCAAACTTTCCTTTTATTTTGAAGAGTTGGAAAGGGTGGGATAAGGGACACTTTTTATGTGTGTCCCTTATCCGGGGTATAATTCACAATACAAAGTTAATAGATTAATCATTCTGTTCTTTGCCCTTTTAAAAGAGAATTGTCTGTTGGATGGTTAAAGAACAACCTAGTGTTAATAGTAAGATCCCCATCAAAGGTTATTTTTTGTTCTACTCACATTTAACACTTATTCGTTAACCAATTCCTTTATCATTAATAGATGTGGACCGCCATCTTCCATAAAGACATCGGATGAAGTCCGATAGCCGAGTTTTTTATAAAAGCCCTCTGCCTGTGTTTGCCCATGTAATTTAACCTGAGTAATACCTTGTTCCTTTGCAATTTCTTCCAACGTTTTAAGTATTATTTTCCCGAGACCAAATTTACGGTAAGGCTCCAAGATGCAAATTCTCTCCAATTTACCTAACCCATCAACAACTCTTAATCTTCCAGTTCCAACTGGCTTTTCATTATAATAGACTAATATGTGTTCAGATAAAGCATTAAGTGTATCGAATTCATCAAATTCAAATTCTAATGGGAAACCTTGTTCCTCGACAAATACTTCTTTTCTGATATGAAAGGCTATTTTTAAATCATTTTCAGTAGTTATTCTTTTTGAATCCAATGTTCTTCATTCCTTTTCTAGATTTATTTAAAAAGACAAGTCATAATAAATGTATATCCTATATTAGTATAAATGAAATTATTTTTGTTGTAAATACAACAAAAAAGTCAGGGGCTTTTTGTATGAAGGAAATACTCCGTGAAATTGGAATGATAGCAAGGGCATTGGACTCTATAAGTAATATCGAATTTAAAGAATTTGACCTTACAAAAGGACAGTATTTGTATCTTGTTCGAATATGTGAAAACCCAGGTATCATTCAGGAAAAGTTAGCAGAAATGATAAAGGTAGACCGAACGACAGCAGCTCGTGCCATTAAAAAACTTGAAATACAAGGGTTAATCGAGAAGAAAAATGATGAGGAAAACAAAAAAATTAAAAAGCTATTTGCAACTGATAAAGGTGAAAAGGTCTATCCTTATTTGAAAAAAGAAGGGGAGTATACTGACAAGGTTGCGTTATCTGGATTTTCTTTGGAAGAAACGGAAACGATGCTTCATCTTCTTCAAAGGGTTAGAAAAAATATTGAGGTAGATTGGGAATTTGTGAAAAAGGGAAATAAAAGGGGGTATTGATACATAATAAAAAAGAGGCTCGACTCCGTTTCGGAATTGAGCCTCCTTCTTATTATCCAGCTACATTTTCAGTGAACTGACTATTGTATAGCTCTGCATAGAAACCATTCTCCCTTAAAAGGTCTGAATGCGTTCCTTTCTCTATCACTTTTCCTTGATCCATAACAAGAATCAAATCTGCATCCTTAATCGTTGAGAGACGATGGGCAATGACAAAGCTGGTTCTTCCTTCCATCAGTCGGTTCATGGCCTTTTGGATAAAGACTTCTGTCCGAGTGTCCACACTAGATGTCGCTTCATCCAATATCATGATTGGCGGATCTGCTAGAACAGCCCGGGCGATTGTCAAAAGCTGCTTTTGGCCTTGTGAGATGTTCGAAGCTTCTTCGTTTAAGATTGTCTCATAACCATCTGGCAGTGTCCGAATGAAATGGTCGGCATGTGCCGTGCGAGCAGCTGCAAAAATTTCTTCATCAGTTGCTCCATTTTTGCCATAAGCGATATTTTCATTAATCGTACCATTAAAGAGCCAGGTATCTTGAAGTACCATACCAAAATTCTTTCGAAGATCATTACGTGACATATTCCGTGTATCAAGACCATCAATCGTAATCTTTCCGCCGATGAGTTCATAAAATCTCATCAAGAGATTTATCATGGTCGTTTTTCCCGCACCAGTCGGTCCAACGATTGCAACCGTCTGTCCAGGCAGGACATCGATGTTCATATCTTCAATTAACATTTCTTCCCCATATCCAAAGTCCACATGTTCAAAAGAGACAGCACCATTTGCCCTTTTTATATTAACTGTGGTTTGTTCTTTCATTTCCTCTTCTTCATCAAGTAGTTCAAAAACACGCTCAGCGGCTGCAACCGTCGACTGAATAATGTTAGCGATGTTAGCCGTTTGTGTGATTGGCTGGGTGAACTGCTTTGAATATGTGATGAATGCTTGAATGTCACCAATTGAAATCGAACGCTGAGTTACCAATATTCCGCCGACAACGCTGATGATGACATAGCTCAAATTTCCGATAAAGAACATTACGGGCATGATGATACCCGATATAAACTGGGCTTTGCTTCCCGCTTTATACAATCCTTCATTAACTTCAGTAAACTGGGCACTCGCCTTTTTTTCATATCCGAATGCTTTAACGACTTGATGGCCGGTATATATCTCTTCAATGTGGCCATTTAATTGTCCGAGTTTACGCTGTTGATCGGCAAAATGTTTTTGGGATCTTTTTAAAATAGGCCGGATTGCAAATATTGACAAAGGTAAGCTGATTATCGAGATTAATGTCAATAACGGGCTTATCGAAAGCATCATGATGATAATCCCCACAATCGTTACGATTGATGTTATGAATTGCGTTAAGCTTTGCTGAAGTGTGCTCCCGATTGTATCAATATCATTTGTCATTCGGCTAAGTGTTTCACCATTTGGACGTCCTTCAAAGTATTTGAGTGGAAGTTTCTCGAGCTTTTTGTTCACATCTTCTCGAAGGTCATATACCGTGTCTTGTGCAACACTTGACATAATGTATTGTTGTACATAGTTGAAAAGGCTGCTTAAAGCATAAAGTCCGGCAAGGAGTAGAAGGATCTGGCCAATTTTATCAAAGTTAATGGCTGCTCCTGGTATTCCCTGGAACTTTCCATATGCTCCTTCGAATAATTCTGTAATTGCATTTCCCATGATCTTCGGTCCTACAATCATAAAAATCGTACTCATGATTGCAGCGAAGAACACGGAAATCAATTTGTTGCGCCTCGGTTTTAAATAGGTCAATAAGCGTTTTAGTGTTCCTTTAAAATCTTTTGCTTTTTGACCCATCATCATCATGTTACCGCCACCAGGACCATGCCCGACCTGACCGCCGCCTTGAGGTTTCTTTTGATTACTCATGCAATTTCCTCCTCTGTAAGCTGTGATAAGGCAATTTCACGGTAAATGTCGTTTGTGCTAAGCAACTCTTGGTGTGTTCCCATGCCTACAATGTGGCCTTCGTCTAACACAATGATTCGGTCAGCGTCCACGACGGTACTGACACGCTGGGCAACGAGTAGTACCGTCGAATTTTTCGTTTCATCTTTCAGGGCTGCGCGAAGGTTGGCATCCGTCTTGTAGTCCAGTGCAGAAAAACTATCATCGAATATATAAATATCCGGTTTTCGAATGAGTGCCCTTGCAATAGAAAGCCGTTGTTTTTGCCCTCCTGATAGGTTTGAACCGCCTTGATCGATTTCTGCCTCATAGCCGCCTTTCATGCTGCTGATAAAATCCTCCGCTTGCGCGATCCGAGCGGCATGCTCAACTTCATCTTGTGTGGCTGTTTGTTTTCCAAAGCGAATGTTTTCAGAGATAGTACCTGTAAAGAGGGAGGCCTTTTGTGGTACAAAGCCAATTTTTGAACGGACTTCATCTTGTGATGACTTACGTATATCAACACCATTGACGCGAATCGTTCCGCTTGAAATATCATAGAAGCGAGGGATCAAATTGACAAGCGTCGTTTTCCCGGAACCAGTTCCACCGATTATTGCGGTGATTTCACCAGGACTTGCAGAAAAACTAATATCCGATAATGCAGGTTCTTCTGCTCCTGGGTAACTGAACGTAACATGTTCAAATTCAAGGGTACCGTGTACACGATCTGCCTTTTCTGTCCCCTCATCCAGGAATGAAGGTTTCATGTCAAGGACTTCGTTTATCCTTGTTGCCGACACGGCAGCTCGCGGAACCATAACGAACATCATGGATGCCATAACGAGAGCGAACATAATTTGCATAACATATTGGATAAATGCCATTAAGTCCCCGATCTGCATACCGCCGTTATCAATACGGACTCCACCAAACCAAATGATACCAACAACCGTCAAGTTCATGACAAGCATCATTACAGGCATCATGAAGGCCATGATTTTATTGACTTTGATTGAGATATCCGTTAATTCTTTATTCGCTTTCTTTAGACGTTCTTTCTCTTGTGTTTCACGATTGAAGGCACGAATGACGCGAATTCCAGTTAAATTTTCTCGTAATACAAGGTTCAACCGGTCTAATCGTTTTTGCACCGTTTGAAAGAGCGGCACACCTTTATATAGAATAAGCAAGATTGAACCAATCAAAAAAGGCATTGTGACAACAATGACAAGTGATAATTTTGCATCCATGGATACAGCCATGATTACTCCGCCGATTAACATGATAGGTGCACTGATAACCATACGAAGCATCATGATAACCACTTGCTGGACTTGTGTTATATCATTGGTCGTTCGTGTAATCAATGATGCCGTACCGACTTCATCAAATTCTTGTAACGAAAACTTTTCAACGTGATTAAAGACCTTCAGGCGGAGATCGCGTCCCATTCCCATTGCTGCTTTGGACGAATAGTAACTTGCGATTATGGATGCACAAGCGCCAAGTGCGGAAACCAACAGCATAAAACCACCGATTTTCCAAATATAAGAAGTGTCTCCTCGAACAACGCCCTTGTCAATAATATCAGCCATTAGTGTAGGCAAAAAGAGGTCCGACATGGACTGAATAAAGACCAGACCGATAACTGCTAAAATAATCCACTTATATACTGATAAATTTTTCAGTATTTTTATCATTTTGTACACTCTCCCTGTTCGGTTGCTCGTGCTTCTAAAAAGTTTGTAATTTGCAGATGCGTTTTTAGCAACTCTTCAAACTGTTCTTCGGAAAGGATTTCAATGGCCGTTTGAAAGACTTGATGAATGCTTCCTTCGTGAAAATGAATCGTTTTTAATAAATTTTCCCCCTTATCGGTGATTGACAATTGAATCTCACGCCGGTTGCCCTCCACATGCTCACGATGGAGCATGCCTCCGCGAACTAGACCATCGACCGCTTGGCTCAAGGTGCTTTTTGGAAGAAATGTTTTCTCCCCGACATTTTTTTGGGAGGTCTCTTTGTAAAGGGTAATGGTCATCAAAATGGAATATTGAGGAACTGTTAATCCATTTTCTGCGGCTGTCTTTTGAACGAACCGCATGATATTTTTCTGTACGTTCCAAAATGAACGCAATAGTTGTACGGAACGCATTAATTGTTTTTCATTCTCCACTCAACATCACCATTCTTTCTGTATTGAACTGTTCCATTTCGAACATTTAATTTTATGAATCATTTTAATTTACAGCTATTCTTCCGCTTAGTCAATAACTTCAACCCACCGGCTTTTATCTAGTCTTGGTGCGTATATGGAAATGAGTTAAAGTCAGGTCAGGCCAAAACTGTTAAACCCATTGTATTTTTGTTAAAGAAAGGTTTTCTCGTGAAAACAACGATACAAAGTGAAATTAACTTGAAAATGTGAGATGAAAAGTGGTAGGATAATATTGCATTGAGTTAGTACCAGGTAATAATAGTAGATGATAACGCATTTTAGGGTGTTAAATGGCAAGCATGCATACATAAAAGGGCTTTTCTTTCCTTCCTTAGATACATATAGGATTTAAGTTTGCGAGACAAACAAACAGCTAAATATGAAAGGTTAGTAATTTATATAGACCCATTTATATATTGGGTGACAGCGTGAGGAGAACATTCTGGTTTTAACAGAAAACCGTTTTAATTATTAGGAGGGATGAACATATGGTTGAAAACCGCCATCTACAGGCAGGTCTTAGTGATGAGCAGGTGCTTGAGATGTATAGAATTATGTTGTTGGCAAGAAGAGTGGATGAACGGATGTGGCTGTTGAACAGATCTGGGAAAATTCCATTTGTCGTTTCTTGTCAAGGGCAAGAAGCAGCTCAAGTGGGTGCAGCATTTGCGTTGAATCGTGAAAATGATTATGTCCTTCCTTATTATAGGGATCTAGGGGTGGTGCTCGCGTTTGGGATGACCGCCAGGGATTTAATGTTATCCAGTTTTGCCAAGGCAGAAGATCCAAATTCAGGCGGGCGTCAAATGCCTGGGCATTTTGGGCAAAAAAAGAATCGAATCGTGACGGGATCTTCGCCAGTTACGACTCAAGTGCCACATGCAGTGGGGATTGCACTCGCTGCAAAAATGGAAGGAAAAGATATTGTTTCATTCGTTACATTCGGTGAGGGTTCATCAAACCAAGGTGATTTTCATGAAGGAGCGAATTTCGCAGGTGTACATAAACTTCCGGTCATCTTGATGTGCGAAAATAATCAGTATGCCATTTCCGTCCCTATTGAAAAGCAATTGGCTTGCGGGAAAGTGTCCGACCGGGCCATTGGTTACGGCATGCCAGGGGTGACGGTTGATGGAAATGATCCGATCGAAGTATACCGGGTGGTGAAAGAAGCTGCTGAGAGAGGAAGGCGTGGTGAGGGCCCAAGCTTAATCGAAACGGTTTCATACAGGCTTACACCACATTCAAGCGATGATGATGATAGTCAATACAGGTCGCCTGATGAAGTATCGGAGGCAAAAAAAATAGATTCAATCATTACTTTTGGCGCCTATTTAAAAGCAGTGGGAATCATGGATGATCAAATGGAAAAACAATTGAACGAGGAAATAATGGAAGTTGTGAACGAAGCGACGGATTATGCGGAAAATGCTCCATTTGCAAATGAAGACACGCTCTCAAAATACGTTTACGCAGAAAGGTAAGGAGGAAAGAAGATGGCAGTGATATCTTATATAGATGCCGTGATAATGGCGATGCGGGAAGAAATGGAACGTGATTCCCGTGTATTTGTATTAGGTGAGGACGTAGGGGTAAAGGGCGGCGTGTTTAAAGCGACTTCAGGGTTATACGAACAATTCGGTGAACAGCGTGTCATTGATACACCGCTTGCTGAATCCGCAATCGCAGGAGTCGGCATCGGCGCGGCCATGTATGGAATGAGGCCGATTGCGGAAATGCAATTCGCTGATTTTATCATGCCAGCAATCAACCAAATCATTTCGGAAGCTGCAAAAATCCGTTATCGCTCCAATAATGACTGGCATTGTCCTATCGTCATCAGAGCTCCATACGGCGGTGGTGTACATGGGGCGTTATACCATTCACAATCCGTTGAAGCCATTTTTGCCAATCAACCGGGACTTAAAATTGTCATGCCCTCTACACCCTATGACGTGAAAGGGTTATTGAAAGCCGCCATTCGCGATGATGACCCTGTCCTTTTCTTTGAACATAAAAGAGCCTATCGCCTAATTAAAGAAGAAGTGCCGAATGATGATTATGTTTTACCGATTGGTAAGGCGGATGTAAAACGTGAAGGCGAGGACGTTACTGTGATTACTTATGGCCTTTGTGTTCATTTTGCGCTTCAGGCAGCTGAAAGGCTGGCCAGTGATGGCATATCCGTTCATATACTTGATTTACGAACCGTTTATCCATTAGATCAAGAAGCCATAATGGAAGCTGCATCTAAAACAGGAAAAGTCCTATTGATTACTGAAGATAATAAGGAAGGAAGCATCATTAGTGAAGTATCGGCGATCATTGCAGAAAACTGCCTCTTCGATCTTGATGCCCCAATCATGAGACTCGCGGGCCCGGATGTTCCTGCTATGCCATATTCACCATCATTAGAGAAATCATTCATGGTGAATCCTGAAAAAGTGGAAAAGGCACTGCGGGACCTGGCTGCCTATTAAATGGTCTGCGTGGAGGAACGAACCTTTCGCATCCGTTAAAATTGCTGTTAATTGGGATTGATCTTAAAATGAACTTAAGTCTAGCAACTATAAAAAAGGTTGCCAGGCTTTTTTTTTGCGGTAAATAAATCATCTATATGGAAAAAATATTCCTAGGCTAGAGAGGGCATTTAAAACTCAGTGATTTTTGGGGAATTCTCACTTCGTAAATATATATTGAATGGATTGCGTGGTATTATATGGTAAAGCATTCTAGGTAAAGGAGAACTAATGATGAATACTGGACAATTATCCAATAATAAACTATTAGATATGGTGTTTGAAAGTACATATTATGGAATTGTAATTGTCGATAGTCACGCAAAAATTCAATATATTAGCAATAAATATTGTGAATTTTTAAATGTTGAACGCAGTACAGTGATTGGTGAACATGTGACGAATATAATTGAAAATACAAGGCTACACCTAGTGGTGCAAATAGGTAAATCGGAAATCGCTGATATACATTTTCTTCGGGGTGATTTTGTTATAGCTAATCGCATTCCTATTATCGAGAATAAGGAAATAATTGGTGCGATTGGGACAATAATGTTTCGTGATCTTGATGACTGGAACAAAATGAATAGCCACATTAAGGAGATACTGACAAAACATAATTTTTACAAAAATGAAAGAGATGTTATAAATGGAGTAAAGTATTCCTTACACAATTTAATTGGAAATTCACAAGAAATACAACAGTTAAAAGAACTTGTGAAAAGGGTTGCTAGAGGTGATATCTCTGTACTAATTAGAGGAGAAAGCGGTACAGGCAAGGAAATAATAGCACATAGCATTCATCAGTTAAGTGGGAGAAGTGACAAACCACTTGTGAAAATAAATTGTACTTCAATTCCGGAACACTTGTTAGAATCTGAACTTTTCGGTTATGAAGAAGGTGCCTTTACAGGGGCAAACAAGGGAGGGAAAATAGGAAAGTTTCAATTTGCTGATGGTGGAACTGTTTTCCTTGACGAAATTGGTGATATGCCTCAGCATATGCAAGTCAAGTTATTAAGGGTTCTTCAGGAAAAGGAATTTGAGCCTGTAGGTTCGCTTTATCCAAAAAAACTAAATGTTCGAGTGATTGCTGCAACAAATCGCCCTTTAGAAAAATTGGTGGAAGAAAAGCTATTTCGTGAAGACCTATTTTATAGAATTAATGCAGTCCAATTATTTGTTCCCCCTTTAAGAGATAGAATTGAAGATATCCCTGTACTTGTTGATTATTTTTTAAAAAAAGTCACAGCTCGAATAGGAAAACGAGTAACTTCTGTACATCCTGAGGTGCTTTCAGTAATAGAGCAATATAACTGGCCAGGGAATATCAGAGAACTAGAGAATGTGATTGATGCAGGTGTTCACCTATCAAATGACGAAGTAATCGGAAAAGATGCTTTACCTGATTATCTAAAACGTCATAACGTTAAAATGAAAGAAGAAAGTTTAAAGGATATTGTGGAGGAAACAGAAAAGAAGGCAATCGAAAGAGCGTTAAGAAGGTTTAAGTTTGATAAAAAACGGGTTGCGGAAACTCTTGGAATAGGGAATTCCACCCTTTACGATAAAATAAAAAAATATCAGATTTCTGACCAATAAAAATTAATCCGGGATTTCAGAATTCATTCCGAAATCCCGGATAAATATTTTAATTTCAATATTAGTGTAGGTAAAGTTCACATTAAAGGAGAAAAAGACTATAGAACAGATTTAAATTTTATTTAAATTATGAAAATTAATGAATAAAAAATCAACTGATCTAAATTCAGTTGATTTTTTTTATTTATTTTCTGAAAAATCAGAAAATAAATAATTGAATATTCCACGATAATTAGAAAAAGTAAGTCAGTATAGGGGGGTTACGTGTTGGAATGAATCTTGCATTCAAATTTGAAGAAAGGAGGAAAGGAATCGATAAACTATAATTTGAATCTGCTTAAACTGAAAAGGAGGAATTTCATTGGATGTCGGTTTTATAACAAGAAAAATGGCAAATGATTTAAATAATTTAAATCCTAGAAAAATAGCAATAAAAGAAGAAGTAGGAAAGTCAATGACGTACATGGATCTCCACCATATATCAAATGCGTATGCAAACAAGTTTTACGAATTAGGAGTTCGAAAAGGGGATCGTGTCGGTATTTTACTTTACAACTGTCTCGAATATTTTAGTCTATATTTTGCCATTGCGAAAATCGGCGCAATTGCCGTTCGACTTAATTTTAGGCTATCAAGTGCTGAGCTTGAGTATGCATTAAATGATTCACAGACAAAAATATTGTGCTTCCATTCGAACTTAGCCAGTCAGCTGGAATCAGTTTTTAATCATGTTTCGGTTGAGCGTTATTTTTGTCTTCCTCATAGAAATGGCTCAATCCCAGGTTGGTCTGAGTCATGGAGTGTTTTAGAAAGTGGTTCGGTAGATGAGGTCAAAGTCGATAACATTAAATTAAACGATCCGGTCATGCTGATGTACACATCAGGCACAACGGGAAGACCTAAAGGTGCGATTTGGACTCATGATACAACTTTCTGGTTTTCTACGATTCAAGCGCTGAAATGGAAATTTACAGGGATAGAAGTTGCGATGACGACAGGACCACTATACCATGTTGGAGCGATGGAAGATATCGCACTTCCTATTCTTATGATGGGTGGCAGCGTAATAATTACAAAAAGCCAAGAATTCGAGATTGGAAGAATTCTTTCCGTTATTGAACAGGAAAATGTGACTGATGCTTTTTTATTCCCTTTTATGATTTATGAAATGCTAAATTTGCCTGAAATTGAAGAGTATCAGCTAAAATCTTTAAAAACTATATATACAGGTGGTGACCCGCTAATGCCATGGGCATTGGAACAATTAAAAAAGAGGTTTCCTCATATTGGAGTTGTTCAAGTTTACGGGTTAACTGAAGGACAACCAATTGCGGCATCGCTAGAACCACAGGATGCTTTTACAAAAGGCCATACCGTTGGAAAGCCGATGCCGCTTACAGAAATTAATATTATTGATGAAGATGGAACACCCATGCCTGTTGGTGAAATTGGTGAAATCGCTATTAAAAGTCCAGCGGTTTCTGAGGGGTATTGGAGGAAACCTGATGCCACAATGGAAACATTTGTGAATGGTTGGTGTAAAACAGGAGACCTGGGAAAATTCGATCATGATGGGTATCTATCAATTGCAGGCAGAAAAAAAGATATGATCCGAAGCGGTGGTGAAAACATTTACTCAGCGGAAATTGAAGACGTCTTATACCGCCATGAGGAGGTGAAGGAAGTTTCTATAATTGGTATTCCTGATCCGAAATACATTGAGGCTGTATGTGCTGTTATTGTAAAAAAAGAAGGATCCAAACTTACGGAAGAAGATGTTGTTAATTACTGTAAGGAACATCTTGCTAGCTATAAAAAACCTAGAAAGGTTACATTTGTTGATGAAATTCCACGTACCCCATCCGGTAAGGTTCAAAAGTATATTCTTCGAAAACAGTTTAGTGGTACGGAATAAATAAGGAATATCCAAAAAGGTACAGGTTTTATAAATACATTATTTCAATTTTTAAAAAATGCACATAACCACTATGGATTCTATCAAGATATCTGTGTTTACCCACTGATGCACGTTTTCAACAATACAAGAACATCTGGAACCCAAAAGTTCAAATAAGGTTAAGGAGGAAAGCCGATGAAGAATAAAAATCAAGTTGTTTCATGGTCGAAACAGGGTAATATTGCACTGATTATTATTGATAATCCACCTGTTAATGTATTAAGCGCAGATGTTATAGAACAATTGAATCTTGTGGTGGATGAAATTGAAAGCGATTTCAAGGTTAAGGTCATTATCCTTACAGGTGAAGGCGAAAGGGCTTTTGTTGCTGGTGGAGATATTAAAGAATTTCCAGGATGGATAGGAAAAGGAGTCGAAGAAGGAAAGGGGAAATCACTTTGGCTACAGGAACCACTTAATAAAATTGAACGTCTATCTCGTCCAACCATTGCTGCAATCAACGGATTAGCATTAGGTGGAGGATGTGAACTTGCCTTAAGTTGTGACATTCGAATTGCGGAGGAACAAGTTAGGATTGGACTTCCTGAAATTAAATTGGGATTGTTTCCAGGGGCAGGGGGGACTCAAAGACTTCCTAGACTGATAGGTAAAGCAAAAGCAAAAGAATTGATCTTTACTGGCGAGCCATTGAATGCAGAAGAGGCCAAACAAATAGGGCTTGTTAATCATGTCGTGCCAAAGGGGGAATCCATAAATAAAGCAATGGAAATCGCAAAATGTATTTGCAATTATTCTTTACAATCTTTAACTTTTGCAAAGCATTCCATTGATTATGGCTATGAACAAACACTTGAAGATGGACTCATGATTGAAGCTGAAAACTTTGGTCATGTTTTTCAGACGAAGGATGTTAAGGAAGGCGTTGAAGCCTTTATTAGTAAAAGAGAGCCGAACTTCGTTGATCAGTAATCCAGCATGACAAAATCAGAGTGAAGTCCAATTTTTGAAAAAAGAAGATTGTGCAGTTACTGATTTTAGTTAATAAACTAAATAGATAATGTTATTTTTTAAAAAATCTATTCGGGAAATTAATTAGAGTTCTTTACTTTATGTTCACTAGAAAAGTGAACTATGATGCCAAAGAAGTCTTGGGGCAATGCATTCTAACCAGCAACAAATGATAACATATTATATTTTGAGAAAAAGGGGGAAATCAATATGGATGTAATGATAATTATTATTTCACTTGGATTACTTATGTTTCTAGCATATCGAGGATTTTCTGTTATTCTTTTTGCACCATTGTGCGCTTTGTTTGCTGTATTTTTAACGGATCCTGGACATGTTTTACCTTTCTTCTCTAATATATTTATGGTTAAGTTGGTTGAATTTGTTAAATTATACTTCCCGGTTTTTCTACTAGGTGCTATTTTTGGGAAATTGGTTGAAATAAGCGGTGTTGCAAAGAGCATAGCTAAAATTATTGTCCGTTTTATCGGGGCTAAACAAGCCATTCTAGCCATAGTGATAATGGGCGCAATCCTGACATATAGCGGAGTTAGTTTGTTTGTTGCAGTGTTTGCCATATATCCATTTGCTGCTCAGCTGTTTCGTGAAGCTAATATTCCAAAGCGTTTAATTCCTGCGACAATTGCAGTTAGTGCTTTTACCTTTTCAATGGATTCACTTCCAGGGTCTCCGCAAATTCAGAATGTCATTCCAACGGGATTCTTTAAAACTGACATCTATGCTGCACCGACATTGGGGATTATTGGGGCAATATTTATCATTTCCTTGAGCCTTTTATATCTAAATCATTGTCGACATAAGGCAGCTAGAAATGGTGAAGGGTATTTTGGAATTGGGGATAAAGCTATTGATAAGGAAGCTGCTGAAGCAGAAATGGCAGCTAGTTCTGCTTTATCGGTTGAAACGACTAATAAGTTGGGGATGGATTCTGAAAAAGCTATCAGTAGAAAAGACTGGCTTGCTTTTATTCCGTTAGTGTTAGTTGGAGTAATGAATAAGTTTTTTACTGAGTCGTTTCCTCTTTGGTATGCCAAAGGGTTTGATTTTGCTAATATTGGGCTAAAAGATTATGGAAATGTTGATATGTCTAAAGTTATCGGTGTTTGGTCTGTAGAGATGGCTCTTATTCTCGGAATAATAGCAACCGTCTTATTAAACTTAAAAGCTGTCAAATTAAATTTCAATTCGAGTATTAATATAGGGATTAGTGGGGCATTGCTTGCAACCATGAATACGGCAACCGAATATGGTTTTGGGGGTGTGATTGCTGCTTTACCCGGCTTTACTGTGATACAAGACTATCTTACTGGTATGTTTTCGAATCCTTTAATTAATGGGGCGATCATGACAAATGTTTTGTGCGGCATTACTGGTTCTGGATCTGGTGGGATGAGCATTACGTTGAGCCTAATGGCGGATACGTATATACAAACAGCTGCTCATTTTGACATTCCGTTGGAAGTTTTACATCGTGTCATTGCTATGTCAGCTGGTGGATTTGATACTTTGCCACATAATGGAGCTATAATTACTCTTCTGGCTGTTACGGGACTCACTCATCGCCAGGCATATAAAGACATTTTTGTTATTACCATTATAAAGACACTTGCTGTATTCTTTGTAATTGGTATATTCAGCTTGTTTGCCATCGTTTAAATATTTGCCGGTGAGCATTGGAAAATAAGTTTCGATTTCTAGATTTAAACGCTTTTTACATCAGATAGTACGTCTTCAAAACATTTTTTATAGTTGTTGATTTTAAAAACTATCACTAAATTATATATTCTATAGTATTTAATATCTGAATTTTCCGCCTGCTAATTTAAGCCCAAGTAGAAGGAGATTGGAAAAATGTTTAATAAATATTTCCATCAATATGAAATCGGAGAAACATGGGTGTCGAAAGGACGTACTATAACCGAAGCAGATCTAGTAATGTTTTCAGCATTTAGCGGTGACTGGTTTCCTCTCCATACTGATAAGGAGTATGCAGCAAATACCCAATTTAAGCAAAGGATAGCCCACGGAATGCTTATACTTTCGGCTGCAACCGGCTTATTTCAATTTGAACCAGGAATCGTCGTTGCATTTTATGGTTTGGAGAAAGTACGATTTACAAACCCTACTTTTATTGGGGACACGATACATGTAGAATTAAAGGTGATTGATCTTTTTGAAAAGGACTATCAAGGTGTTGTAACAATCAACCAAGAAATAAAAAAACAAAATGGAGAAACTGTAGCCATCGCCAATATGAAAATAATGGTCAATTCTGATGCCGATGTAAAAATATAATAATCACTTGATTTATTAGGCGACAAACGTAAATATTTGAGCAGATAAAACGTACTTATTACTAATATCAATATCAAATTAGCTTATGGGTATAAGAGAAAATTTTAAGTAAAAGGTATTATCCCAAACTTTAGCACAGAAATTTAAACGGGCGGTAGGCTGAAGAAACGAAATAATAAGCTGCGTTTTTTACATCATTTTTAGATGAAGGCAAGCCTGCACAGTGGCTTGCCTTCTTTAATGAACTCAAGCCACTTTTTTTTAGACATCTTTATCTTGCCTTTATAGGCTGTTGTTTCATTTTGGCTGAAAAAAATTTCAAGTTCATCTTATATAGCAAGATTTTTTTATGAAATCCCTAACAATGTTTGTCATAATAGGAAAGTAGGAAGGGGGAGCATCATGCTTCGATTATACGGGGCTTTAATCGGCCTTAGTTTGATATGGGGTTTATCGTTTGTTTTTATGAAGTGGCTGCTACCGCCTGCGGGCATTTGGGGGATTGTATTTCTCCGCTGTTTGGCGGGTGCTGTTGTTCTGCTTCCCATCTTATGGTGGAAGCGGAGGGAAATCAATTGGAAATTGCCATGGAAAGCACTGGTCGTTGTCGGAATCTTCAATTGCGGATTAGCATGGGGATTAATACCTTTAAGTGAAACGGAGATTAACAGCAGCACGGCATCGATTCTAAATGCAACCACTCCGATCTGGACGGGAATCATCGGATTTATCATTTTTTCATACGTTCTAACCCCCCGACAATGGATGGGCATTCTAATTGGTTTCTTCGGAATTCTAGTATTGATGGATTTTCAAATCGGTCAGCTTTTCGGAAGGGAATTCATCGGGATTGGGACAATGCTGCTAGCGTCCATCTGTTATGGTTTTGCCGGTCATTTTACGAAAAGATTTCTTTCCAGTACCAGCATATTGATCATTACGACGTTTACGCTGCTCACGGGTGCCGTTATCGGTTTGATCGGGATGCTACTAACAGAGCCGTTTAAGCCAGTGATGCTGATGGAACCGCTGACGATTTTCGCCATAGTCGGACTTGGTTGCTTTGGCTCTGGGGTCGGCCAGCTGATCTATTTCTACATCAATAAAAATGGCAGCCCTGAGTTAGCCGCATCTGTTACATACCTTATTCCTGCTACCGCTATGGTTTGGGGGTATATTCTGCTTGGAGAAGCGATTAATCCTAATGTAATCATTGGCCTGCTGATTATTTTCGCAGGAGTTTATCTTTCCTCTAAGAGGTCAAAAGAAAATGATGGCACAAACTCTTCATCTGGAAAACAAGCTGATTTGCATCAAGTAAAATAAGTAATCAAAACGAAATAGCCCTCACGTAAAGAGTTTGCTTTATGTTGGGGGCTTTCGTATGGGAACACATTAATAGTGTTACTTCATTATTGCCAAAGAATTGATTGTCTTTGCCGCTATTTATAGCTATGACATTAACCCAATACAGAATGGTCTTTACTTTAAGGAAAAAAGTTTTTTGGCTGAAATTATTTTTATTTTGAGATATATTAATTTGAGACAATCTTATTGACAGTGAAGGGTATTCATGATAAATTATCTTTAAATAAAGATATATTAATTCAAGATAATAAGAAACACCTTATCAAACCCCTTTAATGAATAGCCACTCTTTTTTTAAGGAAAAATATAGGGGATTAAGGAAAACGCTGAATATCCATAAATTGAATCGTTTTAATGGGAGGAATTATGTATGAATGGTTTAAAAGGTATACACCACGTAACGGCCATAACAAGTAGTGCTGAAAAAAATTATGAATTTTTCACAAATATATTAGGCATGCGTTTAGTCAAGAAAACTGTTAACCAAGATGATATCCAAACCTATCACCTGTTTTTTGCCGACGATGTTGGCGGTGCGGGTACTGACATGACATTCTTCGATTTTCCTGGTATTCCTAAAGGAGAGCATGGGACTAATGAGATTTCCAAAACATCCTTCCGTGTACCGACTGATGCGGCATTGGAGTATTGGGTTAAACGCTTTGACCGATTAGAGGTAAAGAATACAGGAATCCAAGAACAGTTTGGCAAAAAGATCATTTCATTTGTGGATTTTGATGATCAGCAATATCAATTGATCTCAGATGAAAATAATGAAGGGGTTGCAGCTGGAATCCCTTGGCAAAAAGGGCCGATTCCTCTGGAATACGCTATTACAGGATTAGGACCAATTTTCATTCGGATCGCCAATTTCGATTACTTTAAAGAAATGATGGAAAAAGTCCTTTTATTCAAAGAAATAGACAAGGAAGGATCATTTCACCTATTTGAGGTAGGGGAAGGCGGGAATGGTGCACAAGTGATCGTCGAGCATAATTCGATCCTTCCTCAGGCACGGCAGGGTTCTGGGACTGTTCACCATACAGCCTTCCGTGTTGAAGACCGTTCCGTTCTGGAAGAATGGATCAAACGAATGGAAAGCTTCCAATTTCATACGTCCGGTTATGTCGATCGTCACTTCTTTGAGTCGCTTTACGTAAGAGTGGCGCCGCAAATTTTATTCGAGTTTGCCACGGATGGTCCTGGATTCATGGGGGATGAGCCGTATGAAACGCTTGGGGAAAAGTTATCTTTACCACCGTTCTTGGAACCGAAAAGGGATCAAATCGAAAAGTTGGTCCGTCCCATTGATACAGTAAGAAGCACCAAGGAATACATTAAAGAATAATTGCGAATGATATATGGGTTTATGACCATACTAAAATAGGTAGAAATAAAAAATGGAATAATCATTTGAAATAGAAAAAATGTTCTGGAGGAATGAATCATGACAATAGATTTTTACACAGCCATTAAAGAGAGACGATCATATTATGGAATCAATAAAGAAGTCCAAGTATCGGATGAGAAAATTAAAGAAATAGTTGAATTTGCGGTAAAACACACGCCATCGGCTTTTAATTCCCAATCCTCCCGCCTTGTTGTTTTAACAGGATCGGCACATGATAAATTATGGGATATTACGACGCAGGCTTTAAGGAAAGCGGTTGGTGAGGGAGATTTCTCTGGCACTCAACAAAAAATGGATTCCTTCAAAGCGGGATATGGGTCAATATTATTCTTTGAAGATGAATCTGTAGTGAAATCACTTCAAGAACAATTTGCAACGTATGCCGATAACTTCCCAATCTGGTCACAACAAACATCAGGCATGCATCAATTAGTTGTTTGGACGGCACTTGAAGCAGAAGGATTGGGAGCAACTTTACAGCATTATAATCCTCTAATTGATGATGAAGTGAAAAAAGAATGGAATGTTCCAAGCAATTGGAAATTGATTGCGCAAATGCCATTTGGAAATCCAACAGCTCAACCGGGTGATAAAGAATTCAAACCACTTGAGGATCGTATCAAATTTTATAAATAAAACTTTGTTGAGAGCCGATTCTAATTGGCTCTTTTTTGTTTGTGCTCATTTTCCCATATTTTTTCAGTTCTACAATAAGAAAAAATATTTTCACTATTTTTTGTTGTGTGGAAAGTGACTATACCTTATGTAAAAGTTTTATAAGTAATAATTCTTCTTTTTATTCAATTCATTGAAAATAAGAGCTATTCCTTGCTCAAGTTTTTGTATATTTGTATTGGACACGTTTAGTTTTAATATTTTTTCCTGGTGAAAGCCATCTATATAATTTTGACCCATCGTCTCTACCAGTACTTGTTGATTCTGTAAGTTATTGATGAGGTGAGTACTATTTAAACGATGAGGCAGTACGATATGAGCGTTCATACATATGGATGCTGGGCGATAAAAGCCTGGAGCAGAGTACTTTTCTAGAGCATCATATAGCATGTTTGCACGCAATGAATAGGAAAGTCGCACTTTGTTTCTATGGTGTTTAAACATACCGCTTTTTATGTAGATTTCCAAGGCTGCTTGTGAAATCATGGAACTATCAATATCAGCTGTTCTTTTATATAGTTGGAAGCTGTCCGTTAATGGTTTAGGCAATACGGCCACACCTATGCGTAATCCTGGAAACATTATTTTAGAGAAGCTTTTTAAATAAATGACCATGTTATGGGTGTCCTCGGAAAAAATAGGGTCTACCTTCATATTTTCTTCGAAATCCGCTAAATAATCATCTTCTACAATATAGACACCATACTTTACCGCAAGTTTTAGTATCTCCACTCTTTCCATTTTAGAGTAAGAAGTCCCTAACGGATTATGAAAACGTGGCATCGTATAAAAGAATTTAATTTCCTGATCACTAAAAATCCGTTCTAACTCCTCTAAATCAATACCTTCTGCTGTTCGTTCGATTCCTCGCACGGAAATCTTGTACGCTTTCAATTGCTCCACAAATAGATGATAACTAGGCTGCTCAACGAGTATATGAGTACGTTCATTTGGAAAGGGGATTAACGTTAATAAGGAAAGTGCTTGCTGCACGCCAGAAGTAATGAAAACCTGTTCTTCTTTTGCGAAAACCTGATACTGCTCTAATTGTTTTTGTATCACTTTAATTAAAGAGGGCAGTCCTTTTGGAGTACCATAGATAAACAATTCTTGCTGATAGGTATCGATGGCTTTGTTAATGCAATGTTGAAAGTCATGATACGGAAATTGATGCCAAGCGGGAGCGGAGGTAACAAAGTCGATGTCCGTTGTGGGTTCGCGTTTACCATCAAATTCTTTTTGTACGACATAATATCCGCTTTTAGGAACCGCGTAGATTAAATGCCTCTTTTCCAATTCTTGCAGGGCTTTCAAGACTGTACTTTTACTACATTGATGTTGATCGCTTAATTGACGAATAGATGGGAGTTTAAAGCCCGCTTTGAGCCGTCCATTCTGGATGAGAGATTCAAATTCATTAAACAAAGCTACGTATTTTAGCATGAATACCTCCTAAAACTGTACCGTTACAGATGCTTCATATTTGTATTGTATCGTAGTGGAACTTTTAATACGATACTAACAACCGGCCGGGTGTTGAAAGGGAGGATTACTCAATATGCCAGAAAATAAAAAAGCCTATCTTGCGGCGATACTATATGCCATTATTATTGGATTTTCATTTTTCTTTACAAAAATATCATTAATGGAAGCTAGTCCGCTAGATACATTGGCACATCGATTTACGATGGCTTTGTTGATCGCCATAATTATTAAGCTATTTAGGAGGACATCAGTGAAAATGAGTGCAAAGGATTCTGTGAAAATTCTTCCGTTGGTGTTCCTTTATCCAATTTTATTCTTTACATTTCAAGTGTTTGGTCTCATTTATACCTCATCTTCAGAAGCGGGTATTATCCAAGCGACCATACCAATTTTTACATTATTATCAGCTTCATTATTTTTGAAAGAATACGCAGGTAGAGGTCAGAAATTTTTTCTTTGTTTATCTGTGCTGGGAGTTATCTTTATCTTTGTCATGAATGACTTGCAACATGCGGCTCACAGTTTGAAAGGAACGATCCTGATCTTATTATCCTCGATTGCTGCCGCTCTCTATAATGTGGTAGCGAGGAAGGTAACAAAGCAATATTCACTATTTACGTTAACGTATGTGATGACATTCTATGGTTTTGTGACTTTTAATAGTATGGCCGTCATCAACCATATAATTAACCAATCTATCAGCAGCTTTTTATTACCCTTCACAAATGGTGCATTTCTCATTTCAATCGTATATCTTGGGGTATTATCGTCACTGCTTACTGCTTTTTTATCAAACTATTCATTATCTATATTACCAGCATCTAAAATGAGCGTTTTTAGTAATTTAGCGACATTGATTACGATAATGGCAGGGGTGATTTTCTTACATGAATCGATTCATTATTATCATGTAATAGGTGCAATGATCATTCTTGCTGGGGTAATCGGCACGAATTATTTTGGTGGAATTCAATCCAAGCATAATGGTAAGACTTTTGCCGACCCATTGCTGAAAAGGGAGGGAAAGTAATGAATAAATATTTGTTGTTACTCATGATTAGTGGTATATGGGGATCTCAATTCTTCTTTATTGCATTAGTCATAGAAAATGTTGGTGTTATTACATTGTCTGCCATCAAAGCATGCATCGGCGGTATCTGTTTACTCTTCTTTGGTTTGTTTTTATCAAAAGCAGAGCGAAAAGTACCCAGGAGTTATTATAAATGGTATATAATCATTGCTTTTTTCGAGGTTGTACTGCCATTCGTCTTTATTGCACAAGGCCAGAAATCGGTGCCTAGCAGTATCGCAGCGGTGCTGATAGGAATGGTTCCCATCTTTACCATCCTTTTTTTACTAGCATTTTTCAAAAGAAAAAGCACAAGGCCGGAGATTACAAGTATCCTATTCGGATTTGCAGGTATTGTCTTCCTTTCCTGGCCGACACAAGGAATCCAAGACCTTTCTAACAGTATTCAGGGGAACATCCTCATGATATTGGCTGCTATGAGTTTTGGATTATCATTGATTTTCATGGAGAAATTAAACGAGGGATCTTCCGTCATTCATATGAGAAATGTATTACTGATTGCCAGTGCATTGCTCATACCCTTGTCCCTTTTGTTAGAGCAATCTTTCAAAATGGATATAGCACGATCTCAATCTATCTACTTAGCGATTTTAGGCATTTTCCATGCAGGTGTTGTTTATGCATTATTTAACAGGCTGATTCGGCAAGAAGGCGCATTATTTACTTCATATAGTAATTATATAGTGCCTGTCATCGGAATGATTTTAGGCTTTTTCTTTTTACATGAAGCGTTGTCTATTCATCAATTGATTGGAATGGGTATAATAATGCTGTCATTAGTTTTTTTAGACGAAAAAATAATTATCAAATTGAAAAGAAAGTAGTATTTTATTATATGTGCTAATGTCCATTATCTTTAATTGTACTAATATTCGTATATATAACGAAACCAAATTGAAAAATGGGCAGCAGGTTTAATATTTTTTGTAAGATCATTTATAGTTTTTTGATCAGCAAATGAATATATGGTAAAAGAAGCATCTGCTGAGGTTAATGCAGATGCTTTTCTTTTAAAAGGGGTAACTGATTTATTGGCGCTACCAGTAATAAATGCTTATATTTTTAGTTTTTCTGCATTAGATAGTGATGTATTTTCCTCCATCTTCATTATAATAAATCCACTCCAGGCAAACATTAGGGAGGCTATGTAAAAGATGCTGCCGATCGTTAAAAAGTCGACTAAATATCCGGTTGCAATCACCGCAGCTGCAGCACCGACGGAGGTCCAAACATGGTAGTTCCCGATTTCCGCACCCGCGGTTTTCTTCGTTACATATCTTGCCAGTACCGTTTTTTCAGTGTTTCTTTGTACTGCCCCAAGTACTCCCATAATGATTTGCAGGAGATAGACATGCCAAATTTCATATGCGAGAGGAAAGGCAAGCAGGATAAGTGCCATCCCCCATGAATAGATAAGGAGAAATGCTTTGTCACCTGTTTTGTCAGTGAATTTTCCGATTAAAGGATAGCTAAGCGCTGCAGTCAATGAGAATATTCCATATGCCCACCCGAATTGCGAATAACTGGTGCCCACATTTTTGATTAGCAAAATATAAAAGGGGAAAATCATGCTGGCAGCCATTCCAACAGTGCCTTGGTAAAAAACAAAACGTTTATAATTCATGGATGATACTCCTCATAGAAAAGATTCATGAAGCGATTATCAGGATCATATTTCTTCTTTAATCGAAAGAATTCCTCAGTACGCGGATACGCTTCAAATAATTGTGTCTTGGTTGGATACCCATAATAGGGCAGATAGTAGCTGCCGTTATGGTCAAGCGTCACATCGATCATGTTACGGATGACCCTTCCTGTATTATCCTTGCTTTCGTCATCTGTCCCTTGATTGATGAGCATCACTAAAGCGAACATATCATCCTTGGCATAGGACATGAGTGATTCATCATTATGTTCCACATAACGAATTGTGATATTTAATAAATTAAAATCTTTCTCATCAGATAAGGTTCTTCTTAAGTCATCGATATAATCAGCAAATTGTTCAATCGGAACGAAGTATTCTTGCAGCACTTCAGTTTTGGTGGGGTTGCTGTAATCCATGAATGCTGAATCCGACCGCATCACATTATTCCTCGAAACCAAGTTGCCATCAATATTGGCCGTGTAGGCTTTTTGAGTTTCCCAAAACCTTTTTTTACCCCAGTCATTAAAACGTGAGAGGCCAAGAAAGAATTTAGGCACGGCAATGATTGTTTCCCGTTTGAGAGTATTGTAGTCAGATAGCCTTGTTTGGTCATTTGCCCTATAATAATCCGTTACATACATTTCATCCAAATAGGAGCCAGGAGCAACAGATATTCTTGCAAGATGCATTTTAACATCATCGTTTTGAAGAACTTCTCTTTTAAAGTACGACGTATATTCATCATAATGAAGTGATTTAGTTTTAATGTTATAAAGTTCGTCATCGGTAAGGTGGAGTGTTACATCGAGTATGACTCCAAACAATCCATACCCGCCAATAACCGTATGGAAGAGCTCCGAATTTTCTTCGCGGCTCACTGATAGGATTTGTCCTTTTGCGTCAAGAAATCTAAAAGATTCCACGGTTTCTATCAAGGCATGATGACGAATATCCCGGCCATGGACATTAACGCTCAAAGAACCGCCAATGGTAAAAATGTTTTGAGATTGACTGACCTGCAGTGCAAGTCCATATGGGTTGATGTATTCCTGAAGAGCAGCCCAGGTTGCTCCGCTTTGGACCGTGATGCGTTTTTCTTTTACATCCAAATCAAGTATTTTATCATAGTTCTTCATATCGAGCAGGATCCCGTTTGGATATAATGTCTGCCCTCCTTGGCTATGCTGCATTCCGGCAATGGAAATGGGATCATCGTTTTTTTCGGCATCCAAAACGACTTTTTTGATTTCTTCTTCACTATCTTCTGCCTTTATCACTTTCATTTTAACTGGCATCAGACGGCTTATATCTTTGGCAATAGGGTGGTCAAGCTTGAAATTAAAAGCCTGCAGCGATAATCCAAATAATAGTGCATATAGGGTGATAAATAAAAATCGTTTCATGATATCTGGCATTCTACTCCTCGTTTACTTTGTTTGACACTTAATTGAAATAAAGAAAATGTATGAACCTTATATATTAATGGAGTTTCCCTGACTATTCAGTAAGGTTGGGGTTAATATTGAATTAAATGTCAGATTTTTAGAAATGAATCTTTTGATTTATCTATTAGTTCTTGGTTTTAAGCCCATTAATGATTGTTTTGGTTAGCGGTATGGATAGTGATTCCAAGCTTTGTTCTGAGTTGTTTAATCCCCAATGATAGATGATTCCCATCAGGCTTTGGATGATAAGTTGTGAAATTTCGTTAACTGATTGGTCAGTGCCAATGTCGTTTTGTTCTTTCGCCTCTTCAATTAATGAACGAATGATTTTGAAGAGTGAGCGGTTTGAATTTAAAAAGTAAGTATGTTCTTTCGAATCTAAAGCGGAACTGTAAATCACTTTCATTAAATCTTTGCCCATTTCTACTTCCAGAAAACGCATCAATTTGCGAATGAAAATAAACAATTTCTCGGTAGCGTCCATATCGACTGGGAACGAACGGAAGACTTCGCGATAGTAATCATCGACTTCTATGAATCTTACTAAAAAAATGTCCGATTTCGCTGAAAAGTGTTGGTAAAATGACCCTTTTGATGAACCGCTTTTTTTCACGATTTCGTCAACGGTAACTTTATCGTAACCTTTTTCGCTAAATAGCTTTAGAGATATTTGTAAAATTTTTTCACGAGTCTTTTCTCCCCTAAGTTGTTTCTTTCTTGGTTCAATCATAAAAAACCTCCAAATGATAATTGACAGAATATTCCTATATAGTTTAATATCAGACTACAGTCTAGTTAAATGATTGCTGGTCTATTTAATCTAACGTAGATCATGAATAATCACAACGCTTTCTTAAATGGTTTTCACGCATTAGGAAAGCGCTTACAAGTATTTGGGGTCAAGTATTGGGAAGGTTAATTCAGTTTAAATAGGAGGTTTTCAAGGATTCCTATACAATCGGTCACTGTCTTGCAGAAAGGCTTATTCCTCTTTAGCCCTGAGTATATGGAGTGTATTAATAATATTGTTGGATTCAGTATATGTAAATGGAGGGTGGTGGTTTTCAGGATAAATTGAGAGCTAGGAATGAACCAGAGTGTCGGGAAGCTGGAAAAGAGTTGTAGTAAACTTTTTTGGGAAATAGTAGCATGAAAAGGGAGGAAATAATCTTGAATCATTCCAGTGGTGAAATAGAGAAACGAACGATCAGTAAGACGATGAAACGCATTCTTCCATTTATCCTGCTTTTGTATATCATCGCTTACTTGGACAGGGTCAATTTAGGCTATGCTGCTTTACAAATGAATGCAGAATTAGCCTTATCCGCTGAAGTTTTTGGATTGCTTTCTGGTATTTTCTTCATCGGCTATTTCTTTTTTGAAGTTCCTAGCAACATGATCATGCATAAAGTGGGAGCTCGGATATGGATTGCCCGTATAATGATTTCGTGGGGGCTTGTGGTAATATTAACAGGTTTTGCCCAAACAACGATGCATTTATATATTCTCCGTTTTTTATTAGGTGTTGCCGAAGCTGGTTTTTTCCCTGGTATAATTTTGTATTTAACTTATTGGTTCAGGGCCCGCGAAAGAGGAAGGGCAACAGCGGTTTTGCTTTTAGCCCTTCCGATTGGCGGATTGATTGGTGCGCCTGTGTCCACCTGGATTCTTGACAATATTTCCTGGTTCGGTATGGCTGGGTGGAGATGGATGTTCATTCTTGAAGGCATTCCGGCCATTATTATAGGAATTGTTGTTGTTTTCTATTTAACTAATAGACCGTCTAACGCTAAATGGTTATCAAAGGAAGAAAGTGATTGGTTAGAAGGCGAATTGAGTGCGGAAAGAAAAGTTAGCTCGAAAATAAATAAAGTCACGAAGCTTGATATGCTGAAAGATTCGAAAATCTGGAAGTTGGCCCTTTTTTATTTTGCAGGATACACATCCATCTATGGATTGTCATTTTGGATGCCAACCATCATAAAATCTTTATCGGAAAACGCAACAACTAATTTAGAAATAGGCTGGTTAGCGATGATTCCATCTTTAGTCGGTATACCTGCGGTTATGTTTGTAGGCTGGAATTCAGATCGGACTAATGAACATAAAACACATTTGCTCGTTTGCCTCATGATAGCGGTAGTCGGATTTATCGGATGCGGCTTTTCAAATAGTGTTTTTATGATGGTGCTTATGTTAACGATTACATCTTTCGGGTTATACGGGTTCAGTGGATGTTTCTTTGCCTATATGACATTTTTCTTCACTGAGTCCACTGCCCCAGTTGGAATAGCCATAGTCAATTCATTTGCGGCTTTAGGCGGTTTTGTAGGACCGATGATTCTCGGAACTGTTGCATTTACTCAAGGGATGTTTATTTTATCTGGATTACTTATAATAGGTGTCATCACCCTATTATCATTAAAATTGACGGATGCTTCGGAAGAAAACATAGGTAAAGAAGTTGATGTCAATATTAATTGATTATAAAGGTTCTAGATGTATTGAAGATTAAAATGATAAAAAAGAAACATCATTGGAAATCACAACGTTTCCACGATGTTTCTTTTTTTATTTAAGCACATATATATGGGGTGAAAATATCAGTTGAGAATGTCAAAGTTTAATCTAAATCGCAGGTTCTGCCTAATAAGACTTGTTTGTAGTTTTCGGCGGGATTAGAATGGAGATGAGATGAAAGTGCTTTCGAAAAGATCAGGGAACCCTTTTCTATTCATGTGCTGACTTTTTATTATTCATTAGTGGAATAACAGCAGAAATGAGGTGATGATGTGGAAATACATTTGGTGGCAAAAGATGAGATTGAGGCTCAAGGAATTCGTTGGATCGTGGAGTCCCACCTAACGGGAGTTAGATTGATCTTATGGAAAACGATTGAAGAATTCGAAAAGGGCATACGCAATCAGCAACCTGAATTCGTTATTTTGGATATGGATATTTGGACGGATGAAAGTGAGGCGATGGGTGTTTCGTTAAAGCGGAAGGGAATTCGATGGTTAGGGATTTCATCTGAGCGAATCTTCCAAACCGCTTATCGAGCCTTACGTTTTCGAGCTGAAGATGTTTTATTCCGTCCTTTTTCTTCGGCAGATTTGGTAAAACATATCCAACAATTACGTTTTCAATTGAGAAATGGTCCAGGTCATATCTCTTCAAACACCATGGATGATGAGAATGCTCTGGATATTGGGTATCCAGATTTCTTCTTGACTGACCGGAAGCATGAAAGCCGGATAACCATGGTCGCTTTCTTGACACCTGATAACAAGACCCTTCCATTAGTTTATGATGAACTGCAACGATATTCTTTTACTGGGAAGAATCAAATCTTCGCTTTATCGGATTTTATTTTATGTGTCCAGGAAACAAAGGAAATGGAGATATATAAGGAAGAGTATCAGGCCTTCCTTGCCCATTGGAAAGATAGAATGGATGAGCCCCTTGCCATCATAATAAAGGCGGCAACTTCAGACGAGTCTTTAAAAAGGATGTATCAGCAAACTCGTGAATTTACGAGACAAATCTTTTTCGATGGATATGATATCATCTTAGCCGAAAGTCAACAGACTTCGCATCGAGAGATGGATCCATTCCTCACTCCTCTTGAACAAAGACTATGGATAGAAATGCTCGAACGACGGGATGCGAAGGCTATCAGGAACTGGATTGAACGTGAATTCCTTACCTTCGAACGACCATACCCCGACCCGGAAATCGTTCGTATCCGACTTACAAGCGTACTTGCACAGATTCGCAGGCATATGAAATCATACAACTTGCAAAATGCTTCCCTGGAAGCCATATACTATGATGTATTTCAGCAAATTGTACATAAACCTGTCATACATCAAATAGTGAAAGAGCTGCATGCGTTCACCACCCATATGCTTCTGCAGGATCATGGACAATTACAGGAAGGGGCACGCACAATCAGCGAAAAGGCAAGGGAGCTGATCGAGTCCAACTATTGGGACGCCCAGTGGAATCTAGCGAGTTGTGCAGATACTCTGCGAATCAATAAAAGTACACTCAGCCGTCGATTTGCGGCTGAATCCGGCGAGTCTTTTCGAAATACGCTGCACCAAGTTCGAATTAGGGAAGCTAAACGTTTATTAAAGGAAACGGATTTATCATTGGAGGAAATCTCACAATTGGCCGGCTATTCACATCAAACCTATTTCAATGCCAAATTCAAATTGCTTGAAGCCTGTACACCATCAGCATATCGGTCTGGCTTATAAAAAAGGACGATTCAAAAAATGAATCGTCCTTTTTTATTTATTTCATAACAATGTAATTGATGGAATTATTCATAAAAAAATAAAGTTAACTACAAAATAGTGAAACAAATTATAAAATTATCATTAAATTATAATAAATTATTCTGAATTTTTCTTATAGAATGAAAATATAACAAAAACAAGGGGGAAATGAGAATGAATACGATTACAAATAAGGTTATACGCTATAGAGGCACTGATTTGAATACGAAAGGTTGGCAACAAGAGGCAGTGCTTAGAATGCTGATGAATAATTTGGATCCTGAAGTCGCCGAACGTCCTGAGGATTTGGTGGTATACGGAGGGATTGGGAAAGCAGCACGTAACTGGGAATGCTTTGATGCAATCGTCAAATCACTAAAAGAGCTTGAAGAAGATGAAACTTTACTTGTCCAATCTGGGAAACCGGTAGCAATTTTTAAAACGCATACGGATGCACCCCGTGTCCTGATTGCCAATTCAAATATCGTCCCGGCGTATGCGAACTGGGAAACATTCCATGAACTTGATAAAAAGGGATTGATGATGTATGGGCAAATGACTGCAGGGAGCTGGATATATATTGGCTCTCAAGGCATCGTACAGGGTACATACGAGACATTTGCCGAGCTAGCAAAACAACATTTCAATAACTCGTTGAAAGGCACCATCACTCTTACGGCTGGTCTAGGCGGCATGGGTGGGGCACAGCCACTGGCAGTTACGATGAACGGCGGGGTCTGTATCGGAATTGATGTTGATGAAACAAGAATTGACCGGAGAATCGAGACTCGTTATACCGATGTGAAAACGGATTCTTTGGATGAAGCCATTCGTTTAGCCAAAGAAGCTAAACTTGCTGGAAAAGCATTATCGATTGGTTTGATTGGGAATGCTTCAGATATTCTTCCGGAAATGATTGCAAGGAACTTCATTCCGGATGTCTTGACGGATCAGACTTCCGCCCATGATCCGCTTAATGGATATACACCTTCAGGTATGTCAATGGTGGAAGCGGCAGAATTAAGGAATGCCAATCCAGAAGAGTATATTAAACTCTCTAAAGCTTCAATGGCCAAACATGTAAGAGCGATGCTTGAAATGATGGAAAAAGGAGCCGTGACGTTTGATTATGGCAATAATATCCGTCAAGTTGCGAAAGATGAAGGCGTAGAAAATGCTTTTGACTTCCCTGGCTTCGTTCCAGCATATATCCGTCCACAATTTTGTGAAGGAAAAGGTCCATTCCGTTGGGTCGCTTTATCTGGTGATCCAGAAGATATTTATAAAACAGACCAAGCCATTTTACGTGAATTCGCTGATAATGAGCATTTATGTAACTGGATTAGAATGGCTCAAGACAAAATCCAGTTCCAAGGTCTTCCTTCCCGTATTTGCTGGCTTGGTTATGGGGAGCGCGCCCGTTTTGGTAAAATCCTTAATGATATGGTTGCAAGCGGTGAATTGAAGGCCCCGATCGTGATTGGACGTGACCATTTGGATTCAGGATCTGTCGCTTCTCCGAATCGTGAAACGGAAGCCATGAAGGATGGTTCGGATGTAGTGGCTGACTGGCCGATCTTAAATGCAATGGTGAACGCAGTGGGAGGTGCAACCTGGGTATCCGTACATCATGGCGGTGGCGTAGGAATGGGATACTCCATGCATGCTGGCGTGGTAATTGTGGCAGACGGAACCGAAGAAGCAGCAGCCAGGATTGAGCGAGTGCTGACAACGGACCCTGGGATGGGCGTTGTGCGCCATGTTGATGCAGGATATGAACTTGCAGAGGAAACAGCCCGTGAAAGAGGTATTAATATCCCGATGCTTGGTAAAGGAATTGATAAAAAATGACAAAGCCAATTTGGATAAAACATGCCACTCAACTTGCTACCCTTACTTCTGAAAGGAAAGGGCCGCGTTCCAAAGAGGGAATGTCGGAGCTTGGTTTGATAGAGGATGGAAGTATATGGATGGAATCTGGGTTGATCCAAGCTGTCGGGACAACCAAGGAATTGGAAAAACTCTATGCTGATAGAATGCATGAAGCTGAAGTTTTCGATGCTACTGGCCATTTGGTGACACCAGGGCTTGTTGATCCCCATACGCATGTTGTATATGGGGGAAGTCGTGAGCGTGAATTCGAAATGCGTCTGGAAGGTGCAACATATATGGACATCATGAACGGGGGAGGGGGCATTCATGCAACCACCCGCATGACAAGGGAAGCAAGTGAAGAAGAGTTGATGGAACAAACCATACGACGCCTTGATTCGTTTCTCGCTCATGGTGTGACTACAGTAGAAGGTAAAAGCGGTTATGGAATGAATTTGGAAACCGAATTGAAGCAGTTGCGGGTGATGAAGAAGTTACAGGAAGAGCATCCGATTGATCTAGTTCCTACCTTCATGGGAGCCCATGCGGTTCCAAAGGATTATAAAGGCCGTGAGGATGAATTTGTCGATCACCTGATTAATGATATGCTTCCAATCGTCGCTGAAGAAAAGCTTGCTGAATTCAATGATGTGTTTTGTGAAAAAGGGGTTTTTACCCCTGAACAATCAGAGCGGATATTAAAGGCGGGGAAAAAGTACGGCTTGATCCCTAAAATTCATGCTGATGAAATTGAGCCTTACGGGGGAGCGGAACTTGCTGCTAAAATCGGGGCTATATCAGCCGAGCATTTATTAAAGGCCTCCGAAGAGGGAATTCAATCCATGGCTAAGTCAGGAACCATTGCCTGCTTGCTTCCAGCCACAGCTTTGTATTTAAGGGAAGATGCGGCCCCAGGACGGCGAATGGTTGATGAAGGTGTAGCTGTTGCCATTTCGACCGATTGCAATCCCGGATCCTCGCCGACGACTTCCATGCCGCTTGTCATGAACCTGGCATGCATCTCGATGCGACTGACCCCTGCTGAAGCGCTTACCGCGGCAACATACAATGCTGCTTGTGCAATCAACAGACAGGAAAAGATAGGTTCACTTGAAGTGGGAAAACAAGCGGATGTCGTTTTATGGAATGTTGAAAACTATCAGGAGTTGCAATATTTATTTGGGGTTAACCATGTTAAGACAGTATGGAAAAACGGTGTTCAAGTTGTGAATGATAAAGTGAAGTCTGGATCCAAAAGCCTTACGGGCCTTTAAAAATCAGTATTCTCAATCAATGTCTACCCATTCCATCCGCTGAAAAATTCAGGGGATGGAATGGGCTTTTGGAAGTATTAACAAATGTAATGGTGCTGAATAGTAGGATGAAATTTATCATCCTACGCATTTTCAGCATTAAACACTTTACCACTTTACAGTGAGATTTAATGAAAGTATTTTAAGGAATTCGTGGAAATGAATCTTCCATGTGGAGGGAATTTTATGTGGATAATCACTATCCATTCGAAAAAAGGCATAAAAATGTTTGAGTTTAGCACAGAAAAGGAAGCAAGGGAAAGATTTGAGGTAATGGAAGGCTGTAAAATCCTTAGTGAAGTCATTTATTTCAATGATAAACAATTGATTGAAACTTAAACTATATTATCTTATAAAATAGAAATTAAAAGGTAGAATGATTTGATATAGTTTATAAAAAGAGTATATTTCATAATATTCTTTGCTCAATTTTTTTATGGTATTAAGCTTAATCGTTCCATTCAATTTCAGCGCCACTCACGGAGTGTTACAGTTCTAGTGTTTTTTTTGAATCAATATATCTGATAAATCAAAATATGGAGGGGATTCTTTGAACGAACAAAAATTCACGATTGACGATGCCCCATTTAATAGGTTTCATTTTCGAATTTCAGGACTTACATTCGGTTCCAGCTTTTGTGATGGCTATTCTCTAGGAATCATTGCGATGGCCCTGACAGTATTCGGGCCTCAGATGAATATGAATTCATTGTGGACAGGGCTGATCGGCAGCTCTGCTTTAATCGGTCTGTTTGCGGGATCTTTAATACTTGGAAGACTTTCTGACCGTGTAGGAAGACAGAAAATCTTTCTCGTAAACTTTTTACTCATCACGGTAGCTACTATTTTACAATTTTTTGTTAGCAGCCCGGAAGAGCTTTTTATTTTACGGTTGCTGATTGGTTTTGGACTTGGAGGGGATTACGCTGTAGGTACGACCTTGCTTGCCGAGTTTTCTCCCAAAAAGTATCGCTCCTCGCTCCTCGCTTCTATAAACGTAGTGTGGACGCTTGGTTATGTTGCATCAAACTTTGTTGGTCATTACTTGGGCCAGATTGGTTCAGATTCATGGCGTTGGATGCTTGTCAGCGCTGCCATTCCGGCAATTGTGGTTTTGATTTTAAGAATAGGGACGCCTGAATCACCAAGGTGGCTTGTCAGCATGGGGCGTGTCGAAGAAGCTCGCCAGATTGTAAAAAAATACCTTGGTGCGAACGTTGAAATGGGAGAAACGGCGACTGGCACAGAAAATCAAAAGACTCTGGGGTTTCGTGGGCTTTTCAGTAAAAGGCTTCGTAAGCGGTTGGCTTTTGGTGGAATATTCAAATTGACCCTTGTTATTCCCTACTTTGCCATTTACACTTTCCTGCCTTCCATACTTAGTACAATGGGTTTTGAACAGAACTTTTTTGCCGATACCATGTTAAATCTATTCTTGCTTGTCGGGGCAATTATTGGTCTTTGGCTGCTTGCAAAATTTTCTCGTAGAGGATTTACCATCGGGGCTTTCACAATCCTAACTGTTTCATTGTTTTCACTCAGCTTCTTACACAATGGTTCTCAATTCTTAATGTTGGTAGCCTTCTTGATCTTTACTTTTTTCATGTCAGCAGCATCGAACCTTACATTAGTATACCCAGCAGAGCTTTTTCCAACTGAAATCCGTGGCTCGGGAATAGGTATGGTTACGGCAATTAGTCGGATTGGTTCTGCAATTGGAACATTTCTGCTTCCTGTTTCTTTAAGTTCATTCGGATTAAGTGCCTCAATGGCAGGAATGGCAGCCATTCTGCTGGTGGGCTTGATCGTATCGATCGCCTGGGCACCTGAAACGAAGAATCTTTCTTTACATGAAGCAAGTGATCCATTGCTAGAAACGGAGAATTCTCCAAAAGGAACCGCTATTCCCTTTACAAAAAATGAAAAAATAACATAAGATAACTTCCAGTAAATAAATGAGAAGGACCAAAACTTTTTTCTCCTTCTTTGATGAGTCATAAGAGAGGAGATGTATAAGGATGACAACTGCCGATTGTTTACATCCTAAGGATATTAAAGAGGTTGTACTAGGGGATGACGCCATCTCAATCCAAGAGGTAATTGCGGTTGCAAGATATGGGGCGATGGTTTCCTTTACACGAACATATTGTGATAGGGTGAATAAATCACGTAGCTTAATAGACAAGTTTTTAGATGAAAATCGATTGATTTATGGTGTAACTACGGGTTTTGGCAGTAATATGACCGAGGTGATTTCTCCAAAGGACGCAGAAACCCTTCAACGGAATATTGTTCGTTCACATGCCGTTTCTGTTGGGGAAACTCTTGAAAAAGAAGTCGTAAGGGCCATTCAATTGATGATCCTAGTGAATTTAGGCCAAGGGTATTCAGGAGTTCGTTTACAGGTATTAAATCTAATTGCTTCACTATTAAATCACGATATCATTCCGTTTGTTCCAGGTGATGGGTCAGTGGGGTATCTTTCTCCCGAAGCTCACATGGCCTTAGTGGTGATGGGTGAGGGGAAGGCATGGTATGAAGATGAGCTCTTACCTGGCATGGAAGCTTTAGGGAAAGCGGGATTAACACCTGTTACGTTGGGTGCTAAAGAAGGATTGGCACTTACAAGCGGGACTACTTCCGTCACCGCGATGGCTGTCCTGGCTTTATACAATAGCATGCAGGCGGCGAAAACCGCTGATATTACGGGAGCCATGTCCTTAGAAGTGCTGAAAGGTACTATAAAAGCATTTGATCCCCGTCCCCACTCATTGAAAAAACATGAGGAACAGGCTAAGACAGCCAGAAATGTATCAAGGATTCTTGAAGGTAGCCAAATCATTGATACATACAAGGAACATAGATTACAAGATGCACTTAGCTTACGATGCATTCCACAAGTCCATGGAGCCATAAAAAGAGTATTGAAAGACGCTGCTGTATCAATCGGGAATGAAATGAACTCTGTAAGTGACAATCCTCTGATTTTTCCTGAAGAGGAAGATGGAATTGGCCTGATGGCTGGGAATTTTGATGGTTCATTTGTTGGGATTTATGCGGATGCGATATCCATAGCGTTAGCAAACTTAGCAAAAATAACAGAACGCAGAATAGATCGCCTTGTAAACCATCACCTTAGTGAATTACCTAATTTCTTAGTGGTTAATCCAGGTTTAAATAGTGGCTACATGATTCCGCAATATACAGCTGCCGGGCTATTAAATGAAATCAGGGTGCTCTCGCATCCAGCGACAATAGATAATATCCCTACATGTGCAAATCAAGAAGACGTGATAAGTTTTGCCTATTTTGCTTCGAGGAAAGCATATCGGATTTCGAAGAAACTTGAATATATTTTAGCCATTGAATTGATGACGGCAACACAAGCAATGGATTTTCATCTACCTTTGAAACCGTCACCTGTTACGGAGGAGGTATATCATTTAGTTCGGAGCGAAGTCCCGATGGTTGAAGAAGATCGCTTTTTTCATCCTGACATTGAAGCGATTTATAGGCAAATTCATGAAGGGGAAATAGTGAAGCTCGTTGAAAGGGCGATCGGGGAAATAGAGTTCTAAAACCATGTGGAAGCTGTTTTACTTTATTTTATAAGGTAAAATGGCTTCCTTTTTTTAAAATGAAGGACCATATTTAAAGGAGGAGGGATGAAAGATGCATTATGATGTAATTGTAATTGGAGCTGGATCCATGGGAATGTCTTCAGGTTATTATCTATCAAAAAAAGGACAAAAAGTATTATTATTGGATTCCTTTGCTCCTCCTCATAATAAGGGGAGCCATCACGGGGAAACAAGAATTATTAGGCATGCTTATGGTGAAGGCAGGGAGTATGTTTCTTTGGCACTTAAATCACAAAAGCTTTGGGGTGAATTGGAAAGAATTTCGGGTCAACAATTATTTCTTCCAACGGGGGTCCTGAATGCTGGAAGCCAAAATTCCCCTTTCATTAAACAAGTGAAAGCAGGATCAAAGGAATATGGTTTACCTATGAAAATATTGGATAACCATGAAATTCATGATAGGTGGCCAGGAATAACACTGCCGGAAGACTACATTGGGTGCTATGAATCGACTTCGGGTGTGTTGAAAAGTGAAGAGTGCTTAAGGGCGTATCAACAACTTGCGAAATCCCATGGTGCCGACATCATTGTAAACAGTGAAGTAAGGAATATAGTTGCTCATAGTAACGGGGTCACGGTTATAACGGATGAACAGACATTCCACTCGGAATCTTTAGTGGTTGCAGTTGGGGCGTGGGCACCGAAAATATTGGCGATGTTAGATTTGAATCTCCCGCTGGAACCCATCAGAAAAACATTTGCCTGGTTTCATGCAAATGAAAAATTATATAATCATAATGATTTTCCGGCTTTTACTTTTGATACTTCAGTTGGTACATACTATGGCTTTCCTAGTATAAATGGTTCTGGACTGAAAATAGGGAGACATGATGGAGGACAGCGGATCAATCCTGATGGCTGTATCAAGTGTTTTGGTGAATTGGATGAGGATGAGGGAGATTTGATGAGGTTTTTAGGGCAATTTATGCCTGCTGATCAAAAAATGAAATATGGTAAAACTTGCATCTACACCATGACCCCTGATGAGCATTTTATAGTGGATAAACATCCTTATTATCCACATATTGCTATAGCGGCAGGTTTCTCTGGACACGGTTTTAAGTTCAGCAGTGTCATGGGAGAAATTTTGAGTGACTTGATTATCTCTGGTACGACCAAGGAAGATATTTCATTGTTTTCGATTAACCGATTTTGAATTAATAGACTCCAAACATAAAAACTGTAATCATGGCCGTTGCTTCCTTTCAAAGGAAACAACGGCTTTTTTGTATCAAACTGTAATGTTAGGTTTTCTAACAAAATATTGTCGAAATAATTAAAATATGCTAGAATGAGAATATTCCGAAATATGAAACTAAGGTTCCGAATTTCGGAACATACGCATTTGAATGATTGAAGGAGTACTTACATATTTTTAAGGTTTACTAAAATTTCCGTTATTAAAGGAGAGGGTAGTATGAACAAGGTTGATTTGAATTGTGATTTAGGAGAAAGTTTTGGCGCTTACCGGATGGGTAATGATCAAGAGATTTTGGATTATGTAACATCTGTCAATGTAGCTTGTGGATTCCACGCCGGTGATCCGACAGTCATGAGAAAAACGGTTCAGCTTGCTTTAGGGAAAGAAGTCAAAATCGGAGCCCACCCAGGTTTACAGGATTTAATAGGATTTGGCAGACGCAATATGAATATTTCTCCACAGGAAGCTTATGATATTGTCGTCTATCAAATTGGAGCATTAAATGGCTTCCTGCAATCCGAAGGCGGAAGTATGCAGCATGTGAAACCGCATGGGGCTTTGTACAATATGGCCGCAAAGAACAAAGAGTTATCCATGGCCATTGCCGAAGCGGTTTATAAAGTGAATCCCGAGCTTATCTTATTTGGTTTGTCGGGCAGTGAATTAATACGAGCCGGACAGGCTATCGGATTGCAAACAGGGAGTGAAGTATTTGCCGATCGCACCTACCAACATGATGGTTCATTGACTTCCCGATTGGAAAAGGACGCACTGATTGAAAACGATGATGTTGCAGTTGCCCAAGTCATTCGCATGGTGAAGGAAGGGAAGGTACTGTCCCAGCAAGGCTCAGATGTGGCTTTAAAAGCAGATACCATTTGTATTCACGGGGACGGGGCACATGCTTTATCCTTTGCACGTCATGTCAAGGAATCTTTGCAATTATCTGAAATAAAAGTCAAGTCTTTTTCTTGAAAAAAAACTAAACAATCAGGGGGCAGATTCCATTGGAGCCAAACAAAAATACAACAGCACAGAAAAAGAATTTGACTAAGCCAAAAACGAACCGCACTTTATTGTTAGGTGCAGCATTCCTAATGGCAACATCGGCAATAGGACCAGGTTTTTTAATGCAAACGACCGTTTATACCCAAAGCCTTGCGGCAAGTTTCGGTTTCGTTATCCTTATTTCGGTCATTCTTGATATATTTGCCCAAACAAATGTATGGCGCATTATTGCTGTATCCGAAAAACGGGGTCAAGAGATTGCAAACATGGTCCTTCCTGGGCTGGGTTATGTACTGGCAGCACTGATCGTCATGGGCGGGCTGGCATTTAACATTGGAAATATCGCAGGAGCCGGATTAGGTCTGAATGCGATGACGGGAATATCCCCAACTACGGGGGCGGCAATAAGCGCAGTCATCGCCGTACTGATTTTTGTAGTGAAAGAAGCAGGGAAAGCGATGGATCGTTTTACGCAAATCGCTGGATTTTTCATGATTTGTTTGATGATTTACGTTGCATGGACAACCTCTCCTCCTGTAGGGGAAGCGGTAGTGAAGACCTTTGCCCCTGATAAAATCGATATTATCGCCATCGTTACATTAGTGGGTGGATCAGTTGGCGGCTACATTACTTTTGCGGGGGGCCATCGTCTATTGGATGCAGGCGTGAAGGGCGTTGACTCATTACCACAGGTCACGAAGAGCTCGGTAATGGGGATCTTGATAACGACTGTCATGCGCGTTGCCTTATTTCTGGCAGTACTGGGTGTTGTATCGAAAGGATTACAAATTAATCCGGATAACCCTGCAGCATCCGTTTTTCAACTGGCTGCGGGTAATATAGGATATAAAATCTTTGGTGTCGTCATGTGGGCTGCAGCGATCACGTCTGTTGTTGGAGCGGCATATACTTCGGTTTCATTTGTCAGAACCTTCAGCGAAAAGATAAATAAGAAGGCAAACTGGATAATCATTGGCTTTATAGCCGTATCGACCATTTGCTTTCTATTGATTGGTCAACCGGTTAAAGTATTGCTTATAGTTGGTGCCATTAATGGACTCATCTTACCAATTGCTCTTGGAACATTGCTTATTGCCGCATATAAGAAAAATATCGTGGGTGATTATAAGCATCCTTTATGGTTAACGATTTCCGGTGTATTCGTGGTAGTCATCATGGCGTTGATGGGCGTATATACATTAATGAAACAACTGCCAGCACTTTTTTAATGATCAATGAATGAAAATCCAATAAATAAAGGTGGAAGTGGCGTGCCAGTTTGTAACTTTCTTCCACTTCGTAATAGGAGATGAATACTAATGATCGACCTTTCTCAAGCTACCCCGGCTGAATTGCGTTCAATGATTCGAAACAACGAATTGATAAAACCGACTGCTGGCATGGCTAACGGTTATGCACAAGCGAACCTAGCCATCTTAAAAAAAGAGCATGCTTTTGATTTCTTATTATTCTGTCAGCGTAACCCTAAATCCTGTCCATTGCTGGATGTTACGGAAATTGGTTCACCCATTCCCGCATTTGCAGCAAAGTCTGGGGATATCCGCACCGATATTCCGAAATATAGGGTATATAAATATGGAGAATTAGTGGAAGAAGTAACGGATATCTCAAACTACTGGGAAGACGATATGGTTGGATTTTTAATTGGGTGCAGCTTTACATTCGAACACGCCCTATTAAATAATGATATATCGATTCGCCATATTGAAGAGGGATGCAATGTACCCATGTATAAAACCAATATCCCTTGTATTGAAGCAGGGATTTTTCATGGGAAAATGGTGGCTAGCATGAGGCCGATTCCACAAAAGGATGTGGTGAGGGCAGCTCAAGTGACATCGCGGTTTCCGGCCGTTCATGGCGCTCCAATCCATATTGGCGACCCTGAAGCGATCGGTGTTTCCAGCATTCAGCATCCGGATTTTGGTGATCCAGTAACGATTCGTGAAGGGGAAGTCCCAGTATTTTGGGCATGTGGTGTAACACCTCAATCCATTGCTATGGAAACTAAACCGGAGATCATGATCACGCATGCACCTGGACATATGTTCATAACGGACATTCGTGATGAAAAATTAGGAGTTTTATAACTGACAGAAAGAGATGATTCCTATGCCGGAAAAGCTTTTGAAAAAAACTGCATGTACACTTTCTCCATTAGGCGATTCCGCAATCGTGATAACATTCGGGAATGGAATGGAATACAGCGTTCACAAAAAAATAAAATTGTTAAAGGATTTGCTGGAAGATGAACCTTTTGCAGGGTTTATAGAATGTGTACCGGCTTATACCAATTTGACGGTTTTTTATGATCCACTCATTATTTATAAGGAACAAAATAAAAGCAATGGTAATGAAACCATATCTCCCTTTGAAGTGGTCCGTTCCATCTTGGAAATGAAATTACAGGATTTAAAAGAAGATAAGAAACTGATACATCGAACGGTTACCATTCCCGTGTGCTATGGGTATGAATATGGACCCGATTTGGAATATGTCGCCCGCTATAATGATTTGACTACTGATGAAGTCATTCATATTCATTCAACCGGTGAATATTTGGCTTATATGATCGGGTTCGCACCGGGTTTCCCGTTTCTTGGCGGACTTTCAGAGAACATCGCGACACCGAGGCGTTCCTCTCCCCGAATGACCATTCCGGCAGGGGCAGTAGGGATTGCCGGTATGCAAACGGGAGTATATCCCATATCAACGCCTGGTGGATGGCAATTGATCGGACAAACGCCAACCAAATTATTTTTACCGAATGTAAATCCTCCAAGTCTATTACAAGCAGGGGACATTGTGAAGTTCCATCCGATTACGGATCAAGAATATAAAGAAATGATTCTTAAGGAGGGGGTACAGTGAGCCTGCGCGTAATCAAACCGGGATTATTGACCAGTATACAGGATCTTGGAAGAAAAGGATTCAAGCAACATGGGGTGATTGTAAGCGGGGCGATGGATGCACATTCTTTACGAATTGCCAATATGTTGGTTGGCAATGAAGAAGGAGAAGCGGCCTTGGAAATTACATTAATGGGTCCGACCATTAAAGTAGAGAAAAATTGCCTGATTTCGATAACAGGTGGAAATTTATCACCTACACTTGATAATAAGGCGGTACCGATGTGGAAGCCCATTCTTGTGAAAAATGGATCGATTCTTCGATTTGAAGGGTGTAAATCAGGTTGCAGGGCGTACTTAACTGTAGCGGGAGGCTTTGCTATTCCTGAAGTTATGGAGAGTAAAAGCACATATCTAAGGGCTGGGATTGGCGGCTATTTGGGGAGGGCACTAAAGGCTGACGATGTCTTGGAGTTGAATGAACCTTCGAAAAATCTTGGTGATCGAACGTTCAAAGGTTCATTTTACTTCCCAAAGTGGTTTGTCAATGAGAAGGAGTTCATGCCAGGAGGAAAACCTCTCATCCGTTTCATCGATGGAAGCCAATATGAATATTTCACAGACTCAAGTAAAGATAGTTTTGTAGAGAGGTTATTTAAAGTTTCCAATCAATCCGACCGCATGGGATATAGAATATCGGGCCCTGCACTGAAATTAAAGAATAATGGGGAGTTATTATCCGAAGCGGTTACAAATGGGTCCGTTCAGGTTCCTCCAGATGGAAATCCGATCATCCTCCTTTCAGATAGCCAAACAACGGGCGGATATCCTAAGATAGCTCAGGTGATTACGGCGGATTTACCAATTATCGCTCAGGTTAAACCAGGGGAATCGATTCAGTTCTCACGGGTGAATTTAAAGGAGGCTGAACGGCTGTTCCTTCAAAAAGAACGGCAATTGAAGGAATTGAAAGTTTCAATTTCATTGGCCTTGAAAAAATGGTTGGATATATAATGCTTCTGCAATTATCGCAAAAGATGAGAAAGTACTCTTAAAGAGTGCTTTCTTTTATTGTTCACGCTTAAATATATATTTTACTGAAGGCATTACATCCCTTTTTTCATGTTTTATAATAGAATGATAGTTAAGGAAAACATGTATCATGAAAGGAGACATTGTATGCAGGCACATAACAAAACGGTCGTGAAATCCATGCAAATCCTAACCCTTTTCATAAATCATCCAAAACTGACCTTTAATGAAATGATGGAACTATCCAATTTGCCGAAAACGTCGTTACACCGTATGGTGGGATCTTTGGAGGAAATGGGGTTTCTAACAAAGGACGATAATGGGCACTATTCACTTGGATTGATATTCCTGCAGTTTGGTCAACTGGTAGGGGAGCGTTTGGATATCAGGTCAATCGCCTATCCGATCATGAAAGACCTACGGGATGATGTTGAAGAAGCGGTGAATTTAATTGTGAGGGATAAGGATGAAGCGATGTATATTGAAAAGGTGGATACCCTGCATCCTGTTCGTCTTTATACATCCATTGGAAGGCGTTCGCCATTGTACGCTGGCGATTCTCGAATCATCCTGGCATTTTTGCCACAAGAAGAGCGTGAAAATTATTTGGAAAACATCCGATTAAAACCAATCGCCATGGGAACGATTACGGATAAAACTAAACTCCGTCATGCAATGGATGAAGCGAGATCGAATGGTTACACGATAACTTCATCAGAACTTGAGGATTATACAAAAGCGGTGAGTGCACCGATACTCAATGGTAAAGATGAAATAGTAGCTGGTATTAGTGTCGCTGGGATTGAAGCAAGATTTCAGGAAGATCGCTTGCCTGAATTGATTGATAAAGTAACGAAAGCTGCCAAAGCCATTTCCGTGAAACTTGGTTCTCAAACACATTAATGAAAATAGAAAAGTCATTTCATTTTCGGAATATATTTTTCTGAAATAAGATAACTTATTTAAGATAGTTGATTCCTGCATTCTACATATAGGAAGTAAAGCCACCGCTTATGGTGGTTTTTTGTCATGTCACATGCCCAGTTGAACCAAAACGAAAAGGTGAACCATTAGGGGTTCAACTTTCAGACTGTAGACAAACTCGATGAAAATCGAGTTTGTCTACTTTTATGGCTTTTACAATTTGGACGTTGATTTCCACTCCAGGCACTCGCTTTCCGCGGGCGGTCGGGGAGCCTCCTCGGCTTTCGCCTGCGGGGTCTCCCCTAGACGCGCTTTTCCCGCAGGAGTCTCGTACCATCCGTTCCAATCAACTTTGTCTTACCTTTTAGATAAAATCAAACAAGATCGTGAAAACCATGGAAAAAAGCCTTTTCCACCAGATAAATTTGATAAAGAAGAGACCAAAGAGATTAAAGAAAGTATAACGGATTCTGAGAGTTGCAACTATGTGAAAGATGAACGAACAAAACAGTTTGCCTATTCATTCCACGCGGTAGCAAACCGCAACGGTTTTGTATTGGGAACGATTGTAACACCTGGAAATACACATGACAGTCAGATCTTAGAGCCACTAGTTGAACAAGTGATTGAGAAAGTTGGAAAACCGGAAGCCGTTGCCGCAGATGCAGCTTATAAAACACCAGCGATTACAAGCTACCTATTTAACAAAGAAATCATACCGGCTTTACCTTATACACGTCCTCGCACCAAAGAAGGATTTTTCCGCAAACAGGACTATGTATACGATGAACATTTTGATTGTTACCTTTGCCCTTCGGGCGAAACTTTAAAGTACTCAACAACAAATAAAGAGGGCTATCGCGAGTACAAATCGCCAAAACAAATTTGTACAACATGCTCATTTTTATCTCGGTGTACAGAAAGCAAAGACTGTCAAAAAGTGGTGACACGGCATATCTGGCAAACACATGTGGAAGAAGCAGATCATCTGCGTCATCATCAAGATGTAAAACCTATATATGCAAAACGTAAAGAAACGATTGAGCGTGTATTCGCAGATGCAAAAGAAAAGCATGGTATGCGTTGGACTACTTTAAGGGGACTTAAAAAATTGTCAATGCAGGCGATGCTTACTTTCGCTGCCATTAATTTAAAGAAGATGGCCAATTGGACATGGCGAGGTCCAAAAATGGCCTAACATGTGGGCTCGTAGAGTCGCAATCTCTTAACTTTAGGCTAAAATTCAAAGGGAATTTCAAAAGGGGTTCAGAATTTTTTAATTCCGAACCCCTTTTGTCTACAAACTGAAAGGTGAACCATTAGGGGTTCACCTTTTCCTATATCGTAATACTTTATCGCAAGATTGTTAGTCACCCACTTAAATACACACAAAGTGTGATTGATTTATATTTCTTGGCACCCCGATGTCAGCCATTGTAAGTAAACCTGGTTTACGGAGGGCATCAATTTGCTTAGCGGTATTGATGATCATTGCTGCGGTTGCAGTATCTCCAAAAATGCCGTTTGGAACAATCAACCTTTGGGTTTCGTTCCCCTCAATAACGATTTCATCTTCCTGTTTAATACCTGCAGACATCGTTAAATCCAAGGAAATTTCCTTTCCGTCCACAGTCTTGCCTGTGGAAATTTGATGAAGCCCCATAACATCCCCTCGTTTTAAGGTAGTTAGCGGAACGGTCATATTTTCGCTTGCAATCGTTGGTTCAATTGTATTGATAACATTTGAAAGTTTCCAATTCAGCCCGTAAGCGATTAACCTTACAGACTCCTCAAGACCTACATGCCCAATTTCATTCCGTTGGGCCAATAATTCAAACTCTTCTCTGGTCATCCCGATTCCGACCTTTTTTTGTAAAGGGAGGCGCCTTTTCGAAACATCAACTTTACGAATGACCTTAATTTGGTTAACAGTGGTCAATACTGTTGTAAAAGAAATGGCCATAGTATCCATGATGTACCCTGGATTGATTCCGGTCCCGATGACACTAAGTCCTTTTGCTTTAGCATAATCATCTATTTCCTTTGAAAGTAAAGGGTAGCGATGCCAAGGGAAGGAAAGCTGTTCACAGGTGGATACAACTGAAAAGCCGTGATATAGCAGCTCTTTGATTTGGGGCCATACTTGTTGTGCATTGGAACCGGTTGCATGGAGGGCGATAGGGTGGTCAGCTTTAGTATTTACTTCCTGGATATGGGGAACTACACACTTGTTCGTTTCCTTTTCATTGATCAGGAAGCCAATATCCTTCCCTACCTTATCGGGATCAATATCGACAACACCGATAATCGATTGAGGATTCGTTTGATAAGCACTGCGTACAATTTCAATTCCGATGGGACCGAGCCCGAATACTGCGAATTCAGAATATTGGATAGTCATTCATCTCTCATCCTTTCAAATAATTTATAACAAAATGCTAACATTGAGTGATAAATAATAAAAATAGTTAATTTTTATATATTTATAAAGAATCGTTATAAAAGGAAAGACGGCAACCGAATGAGCGGAAGAACATTCTTCAATTTTGAGTTTCCCTATCTAAGGAATCGTTGGTTGGCGGTTCAGGAACTGTATGCCTTTTTCACCTCAAGTTGCAGCATAAGTTGTGGTGATGGACTGAAAACCGCCATACTATTCCCGGTTAAAACTCTTTACTTGAACGGAACTAGACTTAGCAGTGCTTCAGTCCCATGAAGGACATTTTATTGTTGCAGGTAATGAAGTTTCAAATAATTATGGAGTTGCATTACCTTAATTACGAGGATTTGCAGAAACGTTATCCGTTTTTTGTGATAGGTGGGCAAGGTATTGTTTCGGGTTGTTTTCATCGAAACAATACCTTATTTAGTTTTGTATATAAAACTAGTTTTTCTGTTGGAAAAATATTATTCTGAATATTATTGACTATTACGAAAATTCAATATAACATTAAATATCGGTAACAATGTTTTTTATATGAAACAAGAGTTGCTGCTATTTTTTGAAAGGGGGAGTTGGTGAAGTTTGATAGCATGATAGACATTTTGTATCGAAAATCATGAAAGCGCATTCAAATGAGCCTATGATAAGGGGGAAATAACATGTTACAAGGTCAAAAAAGATGGTTGTACATAGCGATTCCTATTTTTTTCTTCTGGTTTTTCGGTCAGATTGATAAAGTAGGTATCTCTGTTATCCAAACCGATCCGGGATTTTTAAGTGATCTTGGTCTGACTGGCCCGGATAAAAATGCGAAAATTGGCTTGATCTCCTTTATATTCATGATTTCATACTCCTGTTCCAACATTTTTTGGGGTGTTATTATCGACAAGTTAGGGGCGCGGAAAACAGCAGTTTTAGGTTTACTGGTATGGACAGCGACAATGGTCATGGGAGGACTGTCCACTACATACGAAATGTTTTTAATTAGTAGGGTCATCCTCGGAATCGGGGAAGGCATGATGATCCCGATATCGGGTAAATTCATTTCGAATTGGTTTAATAAACGAGAGCTTGGCAGGGCGCAGTCATTCTGGATTACTGGAAACTACCTTGGCCCGGCAGTGGGTACCGTTATGCTCATCCTCATTATTTCAACATTTCATTGGCAGGCCGCGTTCTTTGCTCTCGCCGCATTTAACTTGTTTATAAATATTCCAATGTTCCTTTATTTGACTCGTAATACGCCAGAAGAGCATCCACGCATGAGTAAAGAGGAAGTCTCCTATATTCGCCAAAAGGACGAAGCGCATGATGTGCAGTTGAAGCAATTCTTCGCAAAGGATTATCGTTATTGGATTGTCTGGTTTGGCAATTTGATGTCGTCCTTTCTTTTCTTTGGAATCAGTATTTGGCTTCCTACCTATCTCGTGGAGGCCAAAGGCTTTGAAAGAGATGCAATGACTGGGATTACCTCATTATCATGGCTATTCGCGCTAGGATTTGTCCTAGCTGGAGGATTTCTGGCAGACAAAACGAAACGCCCGAGCTTGCTTGCGACGATTCTTTTCATACTAACAGCTGTATTTTTGACAATCGCGGTCCTTGCACCTAGTCCTATTATGGCCGGGGTTTCAATGGGGCTCGCCATGGGAACTCAGGGAGGAATGTTTCATCTGACCAATTTCTTCATCATCAAATTTTCAACACCTGAAACAGCGGGGCGCGCGGCCGGTTTAATGGGATTCACGAACATTATGGGAGGATTTTCAAGTTATATCATGGGGTGGAGCCGCGATATGTCTGGCGGTGATTTTGGTCCCTCCATTGCCATGCTGATTGTAGCAGCCACTCTGGGGTTTGTCGCGTACTTATTTATGATTAAACAAGAAGTTGCCGAAAATCACCTAAGTAATACGACAGGAAACAAAGTAACTTTATAGAGAGCAAAAAAGGTACTTATCATACGTTTCTCAGTAAGAAGGGACGCTAGATTCTTACTGAGAACCACAATAAATCTTGAATAACTCATTGGCGTGTACACAGGAATAAGAATGACCACAGCTTGATATAGAACAAGGCACGTATTCCCGAACGATGGTTTCAGTTTTTTTACAGCTTACATTGACAATGAAGCGATTACATTTTAGAATTGTTTATATAAAAAAACATAGTTTTATATATGAAACGTTTATTGGGGTTATGTCCTCGCTACAAGACCGTATACTTGAATTGAACCGATCTTTGGATAACCGTTCATCATGTTTGAGAGATATTAGAAGGGGTGGAGACAATGGGCATGGCCTTAAAAGATAAAGTCGTTTTGATTACAGGGGGAGCTTCTGGAATAGGAGAAGCTGTCACACGCCGTTTTATACAAGAAGGAGCAAAAGTAAGCATTATCGGCCGCTCTAAAGAGACATTAGCGAAAATGAAAGGAGAATTTGGTGAAAATATCCTTACTTATCAGGGAGATGTAAGCAAATACGAAGACAATGAACAAGCGGTCCAAGCTACTGTTGAGCAATTCGGAAAGTTAGATGTCTTCGTTGCGAATGCAGGCGTGTTCGATGGATTTGCCAAATTTGCCGATGTGACTCCCGAGGCGCTTTCCGAAGCGTATGATTTTCTATTCAATATTAACGTAAAAGGCTCTTTTTTCGGAGCTAAAGCTGCTCTTGAAGAACTGAAAAAAACAAATGGCAATATTATTTTTACCGTGTCCGGTGCAAGTTTTTATCCAGATGGCGGCGGTGTTTGGTATACAGCGAGCAAACACGCCCAAATTGGATTAATGCGCCAGCTTGCGTTCGAACTATCGCCTTCCATCCGGGTAAATGCCGTAGCCCCAGGGGGTACATTGACAGCACTCACGGTGATTCCACCGCTGTGTCCATTTGTGAAAATCGTCGATAATGATACGAAAGCAAGCAGCATTAAAAAACGGAATATTCTTCAACTTGCCCAGATGCCGGAAGATCACGTTGCGGCATATGTACTGTTAGCTTCTGACGAATCACGAGCAATCACCGGTGAAGTCATTTCCAGCGACGGCGGATTGTCAGTGCGGGGCCTTGGCTAAGCTGGCAAGGTATTTGAATACGTTAGCTAAATTGTAAGTCGGGAAAGAAAGCACTTTCTTTATAGGGTTTTCAAGCAAAATATAAAAATAGTAAATCATTCTCTAATTTAAGAAAGTTATATCAAGTTTGGGGGCTTTAAGAGTTAGAGACTTACCTTTAGAAGGGGACTGATCGTATGCCATTCGTAAAAGTAGAAGATTTAAGTATTCATTATGAAATAGAAGGTAATGGAGAACCTTTAGTATTATTACATGGTATGAGCAATAATTCACAGTCATGGAAGGAACAAATCCAGGAATTAAAGGAGCATTATACAGTAATCGCATGGGATGCTCCGGGTTATGGGAAAAGTTCAGATCCATCAGAAGAATATAGAAATTTTAAAGAGTTCGCACGTATTCTGAACGGTATGCTAGATCAGCTAAAGCTGGAAAAAATCGATCTGCTCGGCCATTCAATGGGAGCGGCAATTGCGATAGAGTACTGCAGCCTGTACCCTAATAAGGTTAATAAACTTATATTAGCAGATTCGACAAGGGGGGCAGCTGCTCTATCCCCAGAAGAGAACGAGACGAAATTGAAAAATCGATTATTTTCAATTGAAAACCTTTCTACTAAGGAGATAGCGGAAAAGAGGATACAAGCACTGCTATCTCCCCATGCTTCAGAAAATGTCCATACACGAGTCAAAGAGATTATGACACAGATAAGACCGGCAGGATATCGTTCGGTAGCATATTCACTTTATCATCTAAATCAAATGAGTATGTTATCTCATATAGTTGTTCCTGTTCTTGTGATTTGTGGTGAGTTGGATACTGTAACTCCCATTAAGGAATCAGAAGCCATTCATGAAAAGCTAATGAACTCCCGGCTAGTGATTATTCCAGATGGCGGTCATTTGTGTTACCAGGAAAATCCAAGGAAGTTTAATTCGAGCATTTTGGAATTTTTGAACGGGAATGAGTAAGGAAAAAACAGGACTGAGATTTAAGAGGGGAATGAATGGGAAAAGTGGCTAATTATACAATCGTGGATAAAGAAACGTGTATTGCTTGCGGGGCTTGTGGTGCTTCAGCTCCGGATATTTATGATTACGATGAGGAAGGGATTGCGTTCGTTTTATTGGATAATAATGTTGGGGCAGCGATTATACCTGAAGAACTCGAGGAAGATATGATAGATGCTTCAGAAGGATGTCCAACCGATTCTATAAAAGTGGCTCAAGCATCCTTTGATGGTAACCCTAATAAATTTGAATAATAATTTTAGGTGCGTTTGTGACTAGTAGCTATATAGATTTTTAATGTGGTGACATATCCAGATTGTCTTTGAAAGGGTGGATATTCAATTGCTTTTATCCATCATTTCTGAATCAAAGAAAAAAGGAAGGGCTACTTGTGAAAACATTACAAGTCGATCTCTTACAACCTGTAGATCATGTTCAGTATGAACAACCAACCTAGAAGAACAAGGAGTGATTGCATTGACAGAAGAAAAGAAGGTCTATGACATAACTATTATTGGCGGCGGCCCAGTTGGCTTGTTTACTGCGTTCTATGGCGGAATGAGGCAAGCGAAGGTGAAAATCCTCGAAAGTCTGCCTCAATTGGGTGGACAGCTTTCGGCTCTTTACCCCGAAAAATTCATTTATGATATAGCTGGTTTTCCAAAAGTAAGGGCGCAGGAATTGATAGAGAATTTAAAAGAACAAATGAAAGTATTCGAACCAACCATTTGTCTTGAAGAGGCAGTTGAACAAATGGAAAAGCAAGCAGACGGAACATTTAAGATCACCACAAACCTCGATACTCATTTCTCTAAATCAGTGATCATTACTGCTGGAAATGGGGCCTTTCAGCCTCGTAAACTAGAATTGGAAGATTCAACACAGTTCGAGGATAAGAATTTGCATTATTTCGTGAATGATATGAACCGATTTAAAGGAAGAAAAGTGGCGATTCTAGGCGGTGGGGATTCTGCTGTTGATTGGGCCCTTATGTTAGAGCCGATTGCTGAAAAGGTAACATTGATACACAGAAGAGATAAATTCCGTGCCCATGAGCATAGTGTAGAAAAATTAGTGAATTCCTCTGTTGAGGTCAAAACACCTTATATTCCCTCCGAATTGGTAGGAACAGATTACATTACGCAAATAGTTTTAGAACACACTAAGACTCAACAAAAAGAAGTGGTTGACGTAGATGATTTAATTATTAATTACGGCTTTGTCTCTTCTCTTGGAGCGATTAAAGAATGGGGTCTAAACATCAATAAAAATGCAATTATCGTTAATTCAAAACAAGAAACAAATATTTCAGGCATTTACGCAGCCGGGGATATTTGTACGTATGATGGAAAGGTTAAATTAATTGCTTCCGGATTCGGTGAAGGTCCTACGGCAGTTAGTAATGCCAAAGCCTATATTGATCCTTTGGCGAAAGTTCAGCCGCTGCATAGTACTTCATTATTTGGATGACCTCTTTCTAACAACAAGACTTTTCTGAAGACTAAAGTACATAGGCTGGGTTCCTGAGATAAAAGTGATGGATAGGGGGTCTCGATTTTCCAGGTTATAATCGAAAAAAAGTTAAGTTTGATATATTCGAGGCTTTACATGTTTTGTTACTTAACAAGGGAACAGGTTAATATGACTGTTAAAATTAAAAGTCGAATTCCTCCACAGTTAGGAATTCGACTTTTTAGATTGGTTTAAGTAACGCCCCTATAGCGATTTTTCATAATGTTAATCTTTATTAAAGTTACAGGAAATACGGATCAAATAAGCACAAGGGTCCTTTGATAAGGTTTTCATAAGTTATATAGGGGTGAACCGCCCCATCGCCAATAAGAAGTTTAAAAGGTGAAATGATCGAATATTTAACAGCCCCGTTTCTCAGTGTCATAAAAGAGAAATGGGGCTTTTTAACACCGATAAGTATCATTCATTTTACTATAATTGCCTCGCTTCGCAGCAATATCCCAACCAAGAACTTTATATATTGTTAAAATCATCATCATTCTCTAACGTTTCCAAAATATGCTTAGTCAGAATTGAGGCATCCGTGTTTTTCCAAACTGCCGATATCGAACTGGTTAATTCCGAGTTATCGATGTTCAAGGCTTTTACTTGGCTTTTTCCCAACAAACTAACCATATCTTCCGGCATGAGGGCTACGCCTAAGTTATTGGATATTAGATTGGCAATCGTCAGTAATTCAGAGCCTTTACATAATTCTTTAGGTGAAAATCCAGCCGTCAGACAAGCCTTTTCCAAAAGGAATTGAAGGGAGTGTGCTTGAACGGCATCATAATGGATAAAAGGTTCGTCTTTTGCTTCGTATAAATGTATAGCGTCTTTTTGGGCTAGTGTATGATTCGTGGAGACGACTAATTGTAAAGGGAACCTCATGAATTCAATCATGCTTAATCCTTCATTGGCGATGATGTTACTGTGAATGGGCGTTCGGATGAAACCGATGTGATAATTTTGTTGGTTTACGAGTTTTACTGCTCTTGAAGATGTTGTTTCATGCACGTAAAACTCTGTTTCCGGGTATTGCCCCACGATCTTTTTCAATAACTTCGGGATATATATACTAGCTGCAGAGGGTACGGTAGCAATCTTCAGTTTAGGCTTGGGGATGGTTTTGTTTTCAACTATGTAATTCACTGTTTTCTCGATATCTTCAAAGGAGGGCGCAAGCTTTTTATAGATGTATTCTCCTTCTTCCGTTAATGTAATTTTTCTTGTCGTTCGATTCAATAATTTAAAGCCTAATTGTTTTTCGAGGGATGAAATCTGTTGGCTAAGTCCGGGCTGGGATATATGCAGGGTTTTGGAAGCCTCGCTGAAACTAAGATGGTTAGAAACCTCTATGAAATAGCGAAGGGATAGGTAATTCAAACAATCACCCACTTCAATTGGATTTGAAAATGGAAAGGGTTGACTTTTAATTCCCTCTCAAACAAAAGCTGGATATAACGATTTATGGTTAAAAGGGCTAGGATGATTTTATAACATCTACTTATAAGTTTATAACAATAATATATTTCTAAAATGGAAGAGTCAATATTATCCTTAAAGAAAGGAAGAATAGGTAATAAACGGTAAAATATTACTATTGAATAGCAGATATCCCTTGTTTTTAATAGGTTTTTGTACACATTTAAGCTTGGTGATTTAATTTCTATAAAACTTATTAATGTATTACTAGTTCTTATGGGTGATGTGTCTAATTTTGTAAAAAAAGGGAAAGTGAGTCGGTCGGTAGAATAATAACATAATCATCTTTTGCAGATGATGAATATACATGAGGGGGGATTTTTATGAAAAAATTTCATAAGTGCTTTTTATTGGTCATGATTTTGACGGTCACCGGTATTATCACGGCTTGTAAAGACAGTAATGAAGGTGCCTCAGGAAGCGGTAACCAAAACTTGAGCCTGTTGACTGGTGGAACGGGAGGTACATACTATCCGCTTGGAGGACAAATTGGAAAAATCATTTCCGATAAAACAAAAGCAAACATAACACCTCAGACATCTGGCGCCTCCGCTGAAAATATGGAAACGTTAAGGGTTGGAGAGGCTGAAATCGCATTTTCGCAAACGGATATCGCCGCGTATGCAATTGAAGGAACAGAAATGTTCGACGGGAAGCCCATTGACAATATAATGGCGATCAGCTCTTTATATCCTGAAACTGTTCAAATTGTAACGACTGCAAAAAGCGGAATTAAATCAATCGAGGATTTAAAGGGAAAAAAGGTATCGGTAGGTGCTCCGGGTTCTGGTGCTTACATTAATGCCATGCAAATCTTGGAGATTCATGGGTTGTCTGAAAAGGATATTAAAGGGCAGAATCTATCTTTTGATGAGTCGACCGAAGGAATCCAAGCAGGCAATATTGATGCAGCTTTCATCACGGCAGGCACGCCTACTGGTGCAGTTGAGGCGCTATCCGTCCAAAATGATATTTTGGTTCTGCCTATTGCAGATGACAAAATTCAAGCATTGGTTAAAAAGTATCCATACTATGCTGAAGATACCATTCCAAGTGGTACGTACAAAATCAAATCCGAGGTGAAGACAGTTGCTGTTAAAGCGATGTTAGTGGTTACAAAGGATCTTGATGAAGATTTAGTTTATGAAATGACTAAAGCTGTATATGAAAACACAGATCAAATCACACATGCAAAAGGCAAGTTCCTTACAGCAAAGACTGCACTTGAAGGATTAGGGGATATGGAAGTGCATCCTGGAGCAGCAAAATACTTTAAAGAAAAAGGTGTTTCCAAGTAAGGCAATTGGGTCGGTAGCTCGCTTTATGTGGCCTATCGGCTTCATTTTTTTCTAAATGGGACACTGGTTGTGAAAGGGGTACCTATGATATTCAAGAAATTCATGGCTTTTGGTATACCTCTGCTCATCGCTTTTTTATTCTTTTTTCCTTATAAGCATGTAATAGCCTTTTCCTTCGAGGATCAAGGGGAATTAGTGGCATACTTTCCTTTGAAAAAAGAAAAAGAATTCAAGATTAAATATACACACTCCATCCACCTCACAGATGTTGTGGAATCATACCGGTTATCGGATAAGCAAATCGAACAAACCGAACTTGCCTATGATGATTTTGCGGTCGGTATGCCTTCCAATGCAGAGGGTGAGGAAGTGTTTGAAGTAAAAGACGATACCTACTTCATAAAAAATATGCAACGCACTTTCACCTATATAGATTTACGGGTAGGACAAGTTAAAGCCAATCATCGATTAATATATGATGAAAAAACATACACATTGGCAGACTTCATGAAACCAGGGACATGGGTCAGGATTTCATCGGAAAGGATTTCATTGTGGGAACAGTTGAAGGGAGTGAAGATTAGTGGCTGATAATGAAAAAATCAAATATTTAACCGAAGCAGAGCAGCAGGAGTTATTGGAAAAATATGATCCAGAAGCCGGGACAAGGAAATTAACTGGTGTCTTGGGCCACATTGCGTTTTTTGGACTCCTGGCTTTTTCGCTATTCCAATTATATACTGCCATATTTGGTGTTTTTACAGCACAAATCCAACGGACGATACATTTAGGGTTTGCACTCTCCTTAGTATTTTTACTATTTCCTGCAAACCGGAAGAAGCGTCAAAAAGGAAAGTTTCAAATTGCCTGGTACGATATCATATTAGCAATCCTTAGTATTGGGGTTGGTGCATATTGGCCCTTATTTTTCGAAGATATCGTCATGAATGTAGGGCGTTTAGGCGTATTGGATTTTGCTGTCGGTTTTATGGCCATTCTGCTGGTTTTGGAAGCAACCAGGCGTGCAGTTGGTCTTCCTATCATGGTCATTGCTATATTATTCATTTTCTATGGGATTTTTGGACAGTATATGCCAGGATTCCTTGCTCATCGCGGTTTGACTCTGGAGCGTCTGGTGCAAACGATGTTCTTCTCGACAGAGGGCATTTTGGGTACTCCGTTAGCGGTGTCATCGACATTCATCTTCCTATTTTTACTGTTTGGATCATTTCTGGTCCGAACAGGCGTCGGTCAATACTTTAATGATCTCTCTACCGCCATTGCCGGCAGAAGGATAGGGGGACCTGCAAAGGTTGCGATTTTTTCAAGTGCTCTTCAAGGAACGATTAGCGGGAGCTCTGTGGCTAATGTTGTCACATCAGGAGCATTTACGATACCGATGATGAAAAATCTTGGATATAAGAAGGAATTTGCTGGGGCAGTGGAGGCGGCTGCTTCAACAGGCGGGCAATTGATGCCTCCGGTAATGGGGGCAGCGGCATTCTTAATGGTTGAGTTCATTGGGAATGGAATTACGTATTGGGATATAGCAAAGGCGGCTGCGATTCCAGCTATCCTTTATTTTTCAGGAATTTGGATCATGACCCATTTTGAAGCGAAACGACTTGGGCTGCGAGGGTTAACTCAAGAAGAGATGCCAAGTAAAAAGGAAGTGTTCGGCAAGCTTTATTTACTAATACCGATCCTTGCCATTATTCTATTGCTCATGATGAATATCACGGTTACACATGCAGCACTATACTCCATTGCCATCTCGGTTCTTGTAGGCTTCATTAACAAGGATGTCCGCATGAAATTCATCGATATCATTTATGCATTGGTGGATGGAGCCCGGACAGCACTTGCGGTTGCAGCGGCAACCGCAGCAGCGGGCATTATTGTCGGTATCGTCACGAAAACTGGGCTAGGACTTAAGCTGGCTAATGGCTTGATCGATTTATCTGGTGGATATTTGATTCCAACTCTGATGCTCACTATGGTAGCGGCACTTATATTAGGAATGGGTTCACCTACGACCGCCAATTATGTAATCACATCGACGATTGCAGCGCCTGCGATAATTTTGCTTGGTGTTCCCGATTTATCTGCACATTTATTCGTTTTCTATTTTGGCATTATAGCAGATATAACTCCTCCTGTTGCTTTAGCGGCATTTGCAGCGGCAGGGGTAGCGGGAGGCGAGCCGATAAAAACGGGGATTGAGTCATCGAAACTTGCCATCGCTGCATTCATCATTCCATATATTTTTGTTCTCTCCCCGCAAATGCTAATGATCGATACAACATGGATGGAGGTTGCGTGGGTAGTACTTACTGCAATGGCAGGTATGATTGCGATTGGGGCGGGTGTCATAGGTTACTGGATGAGGGGAATGAACTGGTTAGAAAGAGTCCTCGCCATAATCGTAGGTTTACTATTGATCTACCCTGAAACGGTATCGGACATCATTGGGATATCCGCTTTTATCGTGTTGCTGGCTTTACAATATCTTTGGAAAAATGACAATCACGACAGCTCCAAAATCTTGGAAAATGGTCAAAGCATAGAGAAAAATTGAGTTTGTGAATATCGATCCGGAAGTAAAGGGTAGAGCTTAACCATTCGGGGGGTGATTTTTTGAAGTGAAGCATCATTGAGAACGCAACGCCAAATGGGAATGTGCAGACTGCTTTTTATCGAGACAACCAGCATATTCCTACTAGAGAATTATACTCGTATATCCACTTGCCTTATGATAAAGCCCTAATTTGTTTTATTTTGAAAGGAGACTAATTCATGAAATTTTTAAAAAGTTTTATTTTAGTTACTTTCAGTTTCTTTTGTATGATCACACCAGCTTTTGCAAGTGTTCCTGGAGTGGATGGGTCAATGGGAAAGGGTTTTACAAATGGAATCGTCTCAGTTTCTCATCCGTTAGCAGCTGAAGCGGGTATAGAGATACTAAAACAAGGTGGAAATGCAGTCGATGCAGCAGCTGCCATTCAATTATCATTAAATGTAGTTGAGCCAATGATGTCTGGAATCGGCGGCGGTGGTTTTATCATGATTTATAATAAAAAGGAAAATAAAATAACGATGATCGAAAATCGCGAAATGGCACCTCAAAATGTTACGCCTGAACTTTTTTTAGATGAAAAGGGAAAACCTATTCCTTTTAGTAAGCGGCACACATCAGGGAAAGCGGTTGCAGTTCCTGGGACTCTGATGGGGGTGGAGACTTCTCTTGAGAAATATGGAACATTGAAATTATCACAAGTCACTGGCCCGGCCATTAAACAGGCTGAAGAAGGGGTGAAAGTCAATTGGGCAACAGCACAATATATCGATGAAAATGTAACAAAGCTTAAAAATAACCAAGCGGCTGCAAAAGTTTTTGTACCAGACGGAAAGCCATTGGAAGAGGGAGACATCCTCGTTCAGCCAGATCTGGCAAAGACTCTTAAGTTAATAAAAAAACAAGGTTCTAACGTTTTTTATAAAGGTGAAATCGGGGAAGCACTTACCCAAGAAGTTCAAAAGCGTAAAGGAACGATGACAACTGAGGATTTGGAAAACTATGAAGTGAAAGAAAGAGAGCCGATTAAATCGGAATATAGGGGATTTGAAGTGGTAGGGGCAGCTTCACCGAGCTCAGGCAGTTTGACTGTTCTGCAAATCCTGGAGCTTATGGAAGGATACGATGTGCAAAAGATGGGGGCCAACTCGCCTGAGTATCTTCATCATCTAACCGAAGCCATGCATCTGGCTTTTGCCGATCGCGCTGCCTATATGGCGGATGAAGATTTTTATGATGTACCAACAGAAGGACTATTAGATGAAGATTATATTAAAGAAAGAAGAAAACTCATCAATCCAAATAGATCAACAGCTGATGTCAAAGCAGGCGATCCATGGAAGTATGAGGGCAAAGAACCCACTGCAATGAAGATGGTAAAAGAAGAGAAAACCCCAATCGGACAAACGACTCACTTTTCTGTAATGGATAAGTGGGGAAATATGGTTGCTTATACGACTACAATCGAGCAAGTATTCGGATCAGGTATCATGGTACCTGATTATGGATTCATGCTAAATAATGAAATGACGGATTTTGATGCCACACCAGGTGGAGTTAACCAGGTGGAACCGGGAAAAAGACCGAGAAGCAGTATGTCCCCGACCTTCGTATTAAAAGATGGGAACCCCTTCATGGCCATTGGTTCACCAGGAGGAGCGACGATAATCGCATCGGTATCTGAAACGATCATGAACGTGCTTGATCATAAAATGCTCATTCAAGATGCCATATATGCGCCACGTATTTATTCTGCTGGTTATCCGACAGTAAGATGGGAACCGGGAATTGAACAAAATACAAGACTGGAGTTAATGGCTAAAGGCCATGTTTATGAAGAGAAACCGCAACATATCGGAAATGTGCAAGCTGTTATTTATGATTATGAAAAGGGGAAAATGTATGGAGGAGCCGATAATACGAGAGAAGGAACTGTTCAGGGTGTGTATAATGTTTCCCATAAATCGAAAAAGCCAAAAGAAATAAAAGAAGAAAAAAAGGGACCGTTTACATTAAAAGTGAATGGAGCCGTTTATCCTTATACAGCTGATCAAATGAAACTGATCGATGAAAAACCCTATATCCAATCAGATAAATTGCTACTAGGTTTGGGTGTAATCCAAACAGGGGATTTAGAAACATTTAAACCAGATAAAAAATCGTATCTACCCGTGTTAGGAGTAGCGAAATCATTAGGGTATAAAACAAAATGGAACGAAAAAGACAAAGAGGCCCTATTGGAAAAAGATCCGGCGGATATTGAAGATCCGGACGAAGATGGCAGTGTCACGAATTGATTGCCTTCCAAGTCTGCTCGGGAAATTGAATTCTAAATGAACCTAAACTGACAACCCCAGATTTCTCTATGTAAAGAGAGATCTGGGGTTGTTTTTTAGTTATATGAAATAGTAGAGAGGTAGTCAGTCAGTTGAACGAAGGTTCCTGAAAAGCCCTCCTGAACCATTTCCCGCGACTCCTCGTACGTTTTCATTTCCTCCTCGCTTGGGGATACAGGTGCCCCAATCATCGTAAGTGTTGTTTTACCTTCATGCTCGGTGAATGTAAAAGTATTGAGCGTTTCCAATGGCCAGTTGTCGTTAAAAGGAGCACGTACGATGTTCCCCATTTCATCAGAAAAGAAAGAGGTGTAAACGAGTTTATCTGGGGCATTTACTTCATGATAAACAAATTTGACCCACATTACATTACCATCAGGAGATGTCTGGCTGTAATGGAAGACACCTTCCTGGCGAAGCTCGAACTTAGAAATATCAAAAGCCCATCCTTTTGGGCCCCACCAGTTCTGCAGATGTTCTGATTCGGTAAAAGCCTTAAATACAAGCTCGCGAGGAGCATTGAAACTGCGGGTGATTTCGGTTTTTTGGAACATTTTATTCCTCCAATCATAATTTTTGTAGTTTCTTCAGATAAAGTTCCAAGCTGTCGAGTCTTTCTTCAAATATTTCACAATACTGTTCGAACCAAATGTTTAATGCTAAATGGCTCTGGGCGAAGCTTGTAAATTCGACGAATTGCTTCCGCATAAATTCCGCCGCTCCTGATTTATGAAGCCCACTTAGATGTTTGGATGCCAATGGGTGCCGAATTTGAAGTCGTTCCGCATATTCTCCCGCGGTGAAAGGGCCGTTTCTAATGAGGTCACCACCCCCACTCGAAGAGTAATTAATAATGTAGTATTCATCTTTACCCCACGTTTTATTAGAATTATAGTCCTTTGGGTGAGATATAAACAAACAGGAATATTCCCGTCAAGTAATATTGGAGAAAATATTTATCTCGAATTAACTTCATGTAGCAAGGGGAGGCAGTTTTCTTGTTTTGTTGTCCTACACGAGGCGGTACCAATAATATCCTTCCCCTAAAATGAAAAATGAGCGCTGATCCTTGTTCCGGGATAGAGCCACATTGTGGGAATTATTATAAGTTTTGTTGATGAAATCACTTTCTATTTTTGGAAACCGTTTACCATGCTGTACGTCGAGAATATAACAATGCTATTTTTGTGCATAATGATACAGGTTTAAGTTTTATTATAAAAAAGAATGATTTTTATTTGAAAACAGAACTAATGTTCTTGTATGCTTGTAACGATGATAATCTAGGTACCGGTTATTATTAAGGAATCCAAACTTGATTCAAAGGAGAATGAAAATGATTAAACCATATTTAATGTTTAACAGAGAATGTGAAGAGGCTTTCAAACTGTATGTTGAGGCATTTGGCGGGGAACTTATTGCTATGCAAAAATATAGTGAAATCCCATTAAGCCCAGACTTTCCTGTTGAAGAGAGTGATAAAGACCTTGTTCTTTACTCACAATTAAGATTAACAGAAGATGGAATTATAATGGGTTCTGATTCAAACCGTGAATTGAAGGATAGTGACAAAGTGGTTGTAAGTGTGGAGCTTAACTCGGAGGAACAAGCCAGAAAGGCATGGAAAATATTAAAAGAAGAGGGATCTATACATATGGATCTTCATGAAACATTCTTTGCGAAACTTCATGGTTCGTTGAAGGATAAATTTGGTGTTTCATGGATGTTTACTGTCAATTAAAACTATTCTTGAATCTAAATCCAGAAGACAGCCTTCTTTGTAAAGTCGTTTAAGTACAATTATTTGGGAAGGTTAAAATTTTTAAAATCCTGATTAATACTCGGACGCTTTAATGGAGTAACCAAAAAAGCCCGATTTCTTATTAAGAAATCGGGCTTTTTACTATTGGGATTTCTGTAAGGTTGTAAATCCGTATTTCCCCTGACGCTGCAATAAATGATTGAATATCATTTTATGTGAGTACCTTGTAAAATGGTGTTTTTCTGCCATTGCATTTACTTCAATTGTGGTCATGGAAATACATTGAAAACAATGAGAAACTGTGATAAATTTATATAGATACACTAATTTAATATTTTTGTATAGTTTATACCCTATTATAATTATACAACGTAAATTCCTTCTCAGTCAATCCTTTTTTAAAAAAAGGATTGACTGAGAAGGAACATGGAACTTCAGTAGGAGCAAGAACGACTGGACAGCGTGAATGGTTGACCACATGAACAATTTTTGTCATATGGTTGTCTTGGTATTGAGCGATAAATGGGAGGGAAAGAAATGAAACCATATGTACTGGAGTTTCGGGAGATCGACAAAACGAAACAAATGGTGGTCGGTGGCAAAGGGATGAATTTGGGCGAATGCTCGAGGATAGATGGAATTCTTGTACCAGAAGGATTTTGTGTTACCACTGAGGCATTTAAAAGAGTCATTGGGGAAAATGATGAGCTTCATCAATTACTCGATCAGCTTGCAGTACAAAAAGTGGACGAACGAAGAAGAATAAGTGAAATTAGCAGGAAGATTCGTGATCTGATTGAGGGAATTGAGATCGACAAGGGGATCGAAGAAGATATCGACCGATGTCTCTTAACTTTTGGCTTCGAGCATGCATATGCTGTTCGTTCTAGCGCTACAGCCGAAGATCTTCCATTTGCGTCCTTTGCAGGTCAACAGGATACCTATCTAAACATCAAAGGAAAAGATGCAATTTTACAACATATTAGTAAGTGCTGGGCTTCACTATTTACTGATCGTGCTGTGATTTACCGAATGCAAAACGGATTTGACCATCGCAAGGTTTATCTGTCTGTTGTTATTCAAAGGATGATTTTTCCACAAGCTTCCGGAATACTATTTACAGCTGATCCAGTTTCCTCAAACCGCAAGGTGCTTTCGATCGATGCTAGCTTTGGGCTGGGTGAGGCACTTGTCTCTGGCTTAGTGTCTGCGGACAATTATAAAGTTCAAGAAGGTAGGATTGTGGAGAAGAAGATTTCTACCAAAAAGTTGGCTATATATGCAGGAAAAGAAGGCGGAACGATGGAAAAGGAAATTGAGCCGGGGCAGCAGGTTTTATCGACCCTGTCAGATGAGCAAGTGTTGGAGCTTGAAAGGATCGGCAGAAAGCTTGAAGCGCATTTTGGCTGTCCGCAAGATATCGAATGGTGTTTGGCTGATGATACATTTTATATTGTCCAGAGCCGTCCAATCACTACTTTATACCCCATCCCTGAAGCGAATGATCAAGAGAATCACGTCTATGTATCTGTCGGTCATCAACAAATGATGACTGACGCCATGAAACCATTGGGATTATCTTTTTGGCTGTTAACGACTCCTGCACCCATGCGTAAAGCTGGCGGAAGGTTGTTTGTTGATGTCACACATATGGTGGCTTCACCTGAAAGCAGAAAAATGTTAGTAGAGGCCATGGGACAACACGACCCGCTTATGAAAGACGCACTCATTAACATAATAGAGCGAGGAGATTTCATAAAACCTTTACCAAATAATAAGCAAGAACAGAGTTCCGGTAAAAGCAATAAAAGTGTGTCGTCTGCGGATTCTAGGGCACAAATTGAAAACGACCCGACAATCGTTTCTGATTTGATTAAACGTAGTCAAACATCGATAGAAGAATTAAAACAAAACATCCAAACGAAATCAGGATTGGAGTTATTTGATTTTATTCTGGAAGATATCCAGGTATTAAAGAAGATTTTATTTGACCCACAAAGTTCAGCTGTGTTTATGGCTGCTATAGATGCATCATCATGGATCAATGAAAAAATGAATAAGTGGTTAGGAGAAAAAAACGCGGCCGACACGCTTTCTCAATCTGTACCAAACAATATTACTTCAGAAATGGGTCTGGAGCTATTGGATGTTGCAGATGTGATACGTCCTTATCCAAAAGTAATTGATTATTTACAACAAGTAAAAGATGATAATTTTATGGATGAACTAGTTAAGTTTGATGGTGGTCAGGAAACCCAGGATGCTATCTATGATTATCTCGGCAAATACGGAATGCGATGTGCTGGAGAAATCGATATTACTAAAACTCGTTGGAGCGAAAAACCAACTACACTTGTCCCCGTGATTCTTAGTAATATCAAAAACTTTGAGCCTAATGCTAGCAATCTGAAATTTGAGCAAGGGCGACAGGAAGCTTTGAAAAAAGAACTAGAGATATTAGATCGATTGAAGCAATTACCGGATGGTGAACAAAAAGTCAAAGAAACAAAACGAATGATCAGCCTAATCCGGAATTTCATCGGTTATCGGGAATATCCAAAATACGGCATGGTTAACCGCTACTTCGTTTATAAGCAGGCTTTACTCAAAGAAGCCGAACAACTCGTACAAGCCAACGTTATTCATGCAAAAGAAGATATATATTATCTCACTTTAGAAGAACTTCACGAAGTCGTACGCAAAAATAAACTAGATTACCAGATGATCAGCAAACGAAAAGACGAGTACAGATTATATGAAAAACTTACTCCACCACGTGTTATCACGTCTGATGGTGAAATCATTGTAGGGGAGTATAAACGAGACAATCTCATGGCCGAAGCTATTGTAGGTCTACCGGTTTCTTCCGGAATTATAGAGGGCAGAGCACGCGTCATCTTAAACATGGAAGATGCAGATCTAGAAGATGGAGATATACTGGTTACAACCTTCACCGATCCTAGCTGGACACCATTATTTGTATCCATAAAAGGACTAGTCACCGAAGTTGGCGGGCTGATGACCCATGGAGCAGTCATCGCACGTGAATATGGCTTACCTGCCGTTGTCGGTGTGGTAAATGCCACCAAGCTGATAAAAGATGGGCAACGTATTCGAGTAAATGGAACAGAAGGTTATATAGAAATACTATAATTCATTAGATTTAAAGAAGAGCATTCGAATTAAGAGAATCATTGAAATCATGATGCTTTGCGGTTTATGGCAAAGCCCTTTGTCACTAGGTCATATAAGGGGGCAGTAACTGAAAATTGATACTAAAGTTTAGTAAGAACATCTTAAGGTTGAGCCTTCTGTTAAATGTTGATATTATATGATGCCAAAGCCCAATTTCTCGCTTACAACACCGAGAAATTGGGCTTTTTGTGGATTTTATTTATAGGCAAAATCGATTATCTCTTGCTAAATCTACTGGCTTGAGCAGCAATGTCAAACGGATACGAGAAAGATATTCTCCAACAGATATATCTGTCAATATCATAAATGCACGCTGAAAGCGGTTATACCTTCTATAGAAATATTAAATTTTTGTATTGGTAATTATACATTATCTCCATTATAATTTTTAAGAAAGATATTTCGGAATTTTTAAAATAAAGGAGAAATTATGTATACTCACCCGACTTTAAAATATTGGAATGGAAGAATTGATTCCCAAACTGACCTAGACAGCTTCAGATATCACCAAAGAGTGCGCTTGGCACCAATTTCGGAATTAGCCACCTCTTCCAATGCATCCCGAACTTTTGGACTCATTGGTTTTAAATGTGATGAAGGAGTCAAAAGGAATAAAGGCAGGGTTGGTGCTGCCGAGGGTCCTGATCATATTAGGCAGTCGTTGGCAAAATTACCCTGTCATTTACCTTCCCAAACCGAGCTGGTGGATGCTGGCGATGTAATATGTGAAAGTACAGATATGGAAGCCGCCCAATCTCAACTGGGATCAGCTGTTGCCCGGATTTTGGAGAGTAACGCGATTCCTATCATACTTGGGGGAGGTCACGAAACCTTGTATGGCCATTATCTTGGGATTAGGAAATCCATTGGACCAAAAGCTAGACTAGGGATTATTAATATTGATGCTCACTTTGATATGAGACCTTATGAAAATGAAACTTCATCTGGAACGATGTTTAAGCAGATTTTGGACGAAGATCAAAGTTGTGGCTATTTATGTGTCGGAATTCAGAAGCAGGGGAATACGAAGGCACTGTTTGAAACTGCAGAGAGGAGTAAGGTCGACTACATATTGGAAGAAGATTTGTCATTATACGAAATGGATGAAACGAAGCGGAGGATAAATGAATTCGCTAAGGAAAATGACTATATCATGCTTACATTATGTACGGATGTTATTGATTCAGCCTACGCACCTGGGGTAAGTGCACCATCGCCGTTTGGACTGGATCCGAAATTGGTCCGTGCCATTATTAGGCATATCGTATCGAATGAAAAGATCCTCTCATTTGATATCTCTGAAGTGAACCCTTCATTGGACGAAAATAATAAGACCGTTACATTGGCAGGGCATTTAATAAATGAGGTTTTGCTGCATTTTAAATAATGGACATGGGATGGCGGCAACTCCAATTCGGTCTTCCCAGAAAGAGCGTTTCTTTTCGTATCGACTGTTGGTGCTTTCCTTAATGTTATCTTCAGTATTGAAGCGAAAAACCTTTAAAGCGCCCAGACTGTCCATGAATCATTCATGGACAGTTTTTTGCGCCTCCTTCACAAGGATTCATGGTCCAAGGCATTGCTTCGTTCGACTAACCATTTAAAGAATAAAGGGAAGTAGATTTTCCATGACTCTGCTAAGTTCAATACTGATACTTGTGGGTTTTTGGTTTATAATAACAACCATCTAGCCTTTTGAGGAGGGATTCCATGAATGAATATAAAGTAACGGTCAGGAATGGCAGTACCTTAATTTTGTCGGAAATCATTAAAGCTGAAGATGAAAGAGAAGTCCTTGGCACTCTTTTGATTTCCAGCGAATTATTTAATCAACCATTTACTGATATCAGGATTTTAGAACGCTGATTTGTGACTGCCCGTTCCATTTGATACACTGTAATAAATCTTAATACGGTGGCGATATTATGTGTGGACGTTTCACCCTTTTCACTGACATAGAAGAAATAAAAGAACGGTTTGATATTCAAGGGTCATTTGATGAGGAATACCAATTCAGCTACAATATTGCTCCCTCCCAATCCGTGCTCTCCGTCATTAATGACGGGGTAAGGAATCGGCTTGGATATCTTCGGTGGGGACTCATTCCTTTCTGGGCAAAAGACGAAAAAGCGGGCTACAAAATGATCAATGCCAGAGCGGAAACCATTGCTGAGAAAGCAAGCTTCAGGAATGCGTATAAGAAGAAGAGATGCTTGATAATCGCTGACTCTTTTTATGAATGGAAGAAGACACCAGAAAGAAAAATACCGATGCGAATAAAACTGAAGAATCATGCACCATTTGGAATGGCCGGTCTCTGGGAATCCTGGAAATCTCCTGAAGGCATCAGCATCTATTCGTGCTCCGTTATAACAACTGTGCCTAATGAGCTAATGACCAGCATTCATGACCGCATGCCTGTCATCCTAAAACCAGAAGATGAAAAGGATTGGTTGAATCCTTCCACTAATGATCCTGCATATCTGCAACAGTATTTAAAGTCATTCGATTCGGAACAGATGGAAGCATTTGAAGTATCGACAGATGTAAACTCGACTAAAAATAATTCACCTAACCTAATCCAACAAATTTGCTGAGAGTTCATTAGATCTCTTAGAATGTAGACAACTTGATGAAAATCGAGTTTGTCTACATTTTTTTATGGTTTGTACAATTTGACGTTGCCTCCAGGCACTCGCTTTTTCCGCAGAAGTCTCGCACACCCGCTCCAATCAACTTAGATTCTCTTAATGAACAGTAAGGAGTACATGTGAAACACTTTAAAAATTACCCCTTGCGAAAATAGACAAAATGCTGTACTGTTATATTTGCTTTTCAAAACGACTTTCGATGTCACGAACTCAGGCAAGTTTCCAGCGTGGCACTTTTCTGGCAGGCATCGTAATTTTAGATAAATTATATAATGTAATCTTCTTATCAAGAGAGACGGAGGGACTGGCCCGAAGATGTCTCGGCAGCGGACTTAAATGGAGTGCTGTGCCAAATCCAGCAGGCTGATTTTCGCCTGAAAGATAAGGAGGGTGTTTTTTATAAATTAAAAGACCTCTTCTTGTTGTTAAATAGAAGGGGTCTTTTTTATGCCAGTTTTTTGCTACAGCTCCATGACTGGATAATCAGGTAGGTTCAAATTGGAGTTATTTGCGAAAACTGTTAAAAGAATAAGAGCTGTGACACATGTCGCGGGAAAAATAAAAAGAGGTGTACATCATGAGTGCAAACAATAAAGGGAATCCATGGGCATTGATCCCATTTGTCGTATTTTTAATTTTATTTATTGGATCCGGAATCATCACTAAAGATTTTTATTCATTTCCGGTGATTGTAGCGATATCCATTGCATCGGCAGCTGCATTGGCGATGAATCGGAAAGAGACATTCAATGAAAAGGTTGATATCTTCTGTAAAGGTGCCGGTGACGCCAATATTATGTTAATGGTAATCATTTTCCTTTTAGCCGGAGCTTTTTCCGAAGTTGCCAATGGTATGGGGGCAGTTGAATCAACAGTGAATCTTGCCTTAGCTGTTTTTCCCCAAAATCTATTAATGGTAGGAATTTTCATCATCGCTTGTTTTATTTCACTATCCATGGGGACAAGCATGGGAACGATTGTTGCCCTGGCACCTATCGGGGTTGGAATTAGTGAGCAAACAGATATTTCGCTTGCCCTTTCAATGGCGGCCGTTATTGGTGGTGCGATGTTTGGGGATAATCTTTCATTCATTTCAGATACGACAATCGCTGCAGTCCGAACTCAGGGAACGAAAATGAAGGATAAGTTTAAAGTGAATTTTTTCATCGTTTTACCTGCAGCCATCATCACATGTGCCATCCTAGGAATTTTAACGATGGGTGAACAAGCTGACATTTCCCAACAGTCTTATGATTGGGTGAAGATTCTTCCTTATCTTTGCGTATTGGTCACTGCATTGGCAGGAGTCAATGTGTTCTTGGTCCTTTCGATCGGAATCGTATTTGCCGGAATTATCGGGTTGGCGGATGGAAGTTATCAACCGTTGGGTGTCATCCAAAAAGTTGGAGAAGGAATGGCTGGAATGTATGAAATTTCCTTCCTTGCCATTTTAATTGCAGGTATGGTAGCTGTAATCAAACATAATGGTGGTATCGATTTTCTACTCCACCTTGTGACGCGAAATAGCAAATCGAAAAAAGGGGCGGAATTCAGCATTGCGGGGCTTGTTGGTTTGACGAACCTTTCAACGGCAAATAACACGATTTCAATTATCATTGCTGGGCCACTTGCCAAAAATATTGCTGAAAAATATGGGATTGATCCGCGGAAATCGGCGAGCGTCCTTGACATTTTTGCATGTTGTATCCAAGGGTTGATCCCATATGGAGCACAACTGCTTGTTGCAGCAGGGGTAGCAAAGATTTCACCGATAAGCATCTTGCCATATTCATATTACCCAATCCTGATTGGAATTTGTGGCGTCCTTGCCATCCTGATTGGTTTTCCACGGTTGCAGCCGGGAAATGATGGATCGAAGAACTAAAAGTTAAAACGAACCCCTAAAATTTCATTGAGTTTGTCTACAGTCTGAACACCCTGAATCATTGGATGCAGGGTGTTTTCTGTATGGTAAATACATAAACATAATAAAGTTTTCTCGCACTTATATAGTATCAATCATTTTTCAATTTTTCTGCTTAATTCCGGTCCAAATTAATGATGGTTGTGTGTGAGACAACTGTCATGAATAGAGGACAACACCAACTAAACCGGAAAGAATAATTACATAGGCTGGATGCCAGCGTAATTTCATTAGGGCAAATAACGATAAACCAAAAACGAGTAATAAGCTTATCGTATGCCATGAAAAGTTCACGGCTATCATATGATTGGAAAGTGCTAAACTGATCGCTGCAAAGATGATCAAACTAGTGACAATCGGTCTTAATCCATAAAACATGGATTGAACAACTGGATAATGATTCAATTTGCTGAAAAATGTGGCTATAACGGTTACGAATATAATGGCAGGAAGCAAGATTCCTAGAGCAGATGATATGGCTCCTGCTAACCCAGCAGTCGAATAGCCAACAAGAATGGCACTATTGGCGGTGACAGGTCCTGGGGACATTCCGGAAATGGCGATTATATCGGTGAATTCCTGCGTTGTCATCCATCCATGCTGTGAGACTTCCGATTCTATTACGGGAATCATGGCGTATCCGCCTCCGAAAGATACAAAGCCGATAATAAAGAAGGTGCTAAACAACTCCCACAATTCCATCATTCCATCACATGCTTTCTTAAAAATTAGTTAGACCCTATTTTGATTTACCTATATGCCAGCACCCATGAACGGTTCGAAATCATTTTCTTCTATTTTCCTATCCTTTTTGTCCATTTTGACATCGTAACCTAATTTTCTCTTAATGGAGATGGTCACAATACCCGCTAGAGCTCCTGCTAATATAACCATCACAGGGTGAAGAAAGAAGAGGACGGGAATTCCTACTATTAAAATACAGAAAGTTGATTTGTCTACAACTGCCGATTTTCCTATCTTGATAGCCGCATATGCAATGATGGCTACTATGGAAACTCTGATCGATATGAATGCAGATTCTACCTTCGGATTATCCTGAATGAAAAAATACACAATGCCCAGGAGCAGAACAATTAAAAAGGTAGGTAATGAAACACCGATCATGGCTGCCATTGCCCCCTTCATTCCGGCAATTCGATGGCCGATAAAGGTGGCGGAGTTAATGGCGACAGCTCCCGGTACGGACTGAGATAAAGCAAAAACATCCGTAACTTCTTCGCTTTTCATCCATTTTCTCTTTTCGACCACTTCATTTTCGATTAAAGGGATCATCGCAAACCCGCCTCCGAATGTGACAGGTGCTATTTTAAAAAAGGTCCAAAATAATTGGAATAGAGTTTTCCATTGTCCTTTCATTGACATCAGTCACTTCCTTTGCATGCTTTGTTTAATTCTTATCATTAACATATCAAAGAAAAAGGGCTGGGTAAATTGCAACAAAATCATCGGGTATAACAAAACGTTATACCCAGAAGATTCATCCGTTTTATAAAGAATGCCGCCAATAATTGAATAGCCTTAGAATGTATCTCACTATTTTCATTTCACCATTTACCTAATGATGCTATCATTTTAATAAACTATCTAAAAACATGGAGGTCGTTTTCTTGAAATTGGAAAATCTGAAAATGTTTTGTTTAGTGGTGGATGAAGGAAGTATAAGCCAGGCAGCGAGGTTAAGTTTCCTATCTCAGCCCGCTGTAACACGGCAGATCCATCAACTGGAAAATTATTATAACACTTTGTTATTCGACCGTGAGGAAGGAAGGCTGAGAGTTACAGAAGCAGGAAAGCTGTTATACCCTTTTGCTAAAGCCATAGTAAATGACTTCAACCATTCAAAAGAAGTGATTCAGCAATCGACGGGTAAATACCATGCAAATCTCATTGTAGGGGCTTCCTTGACTATCGGCGAGTATTTGTTGCCTAGCTTGCTTGGGAGATTCAAAAAACAACAGCCAGAAATAAAAGTGACATTGACGATAAAAAATACGCCCCGGGTTTTGGAGGATCTTTCAAACGATGTCATTGATTTGGCCTTGGTGGAAGGACTTGTGGAAAACACAGATTTTATTGTAGACAAGTTCGCCGAAGACGAATTGATATTGGTATGTCCATCCGACCACCCATGGAAAGAAAGAAAAGAAATTCAGCTAGAGGAATTGGGAAATGAAAGGATGATTTGGCGTGAATCCATTTCCGGAACACGGCTTATCGTTGAAAATATGCTAAGGGAGCATGGGATTTTAGAAAAAATTGAAAGCTACATGGAGATTGGCAGCACACAAGCGATAAAAAGTGCGGTTGAAGCTGGACTTGGAATCAGCATTTTGCCAAGGTTGACAGTGGCCAGAGAATTGGAGCAAGGCTTTTTACGGGAAGTGGATATATACAGAATAAATATGGCAAGAAATTTATGGCTAGTCAGGAAAAACAAGCGTTTTAATAAAATAGGAGTGTCTAAATTTGTTGATTTTCTTCAATAAGGATGGGACGCTGCCTTTGTTCACACTTATAATTGGCAGCATTTTCAGTTTCGTGGTTAACGGCGTAGCCCCGGCAGCAAGCAAAAGTCATGGTAAAATGAATATACCGCATTGATTATAAAAGCTCTTGTCTATCGGGAGGGGCATTTTGAATTTGGTTGTTAAGCCTTCGGTTAGACAAACAAAGGGATTAATGGGCATAATAAAAGATATAATGATGGTTCGGAGATGATATAGCGTGGAGTTAAAGGAAATAAAGAAGCTCGCCGAAGCATTAAATGAAAGCGGTAAACAGCAACTTGTATAATTCTTGCAGTCTCGAACGAAACCGATGTCGGCTCCTATTCGTGCAATTGATGAAATCCAGGTACAAAATCATAAAGCTAGTCTTGTCTGCCCACATTGCGACAGCCATTTTGTTGTGCGATTTGGTAAATACGTTATCAAAACAGGAGAGGTGAAAATACAGCAGTGTTACCGCTGTAAAGCCTGCCATCAAACCTTCAACGACCTCACAAACACACCTCTTCAATGCACCAGAAGACCACATAAATCTAAACGGGCAGTTTTGTTGAACAAGTTGTAAATTTAACATTTTAAAGTAAGAGCATTTCTTTGTAATGAGAAGTGCTTTTTATTTTTGTCAAAATTAAAAAGATATTTCAATAACAATAATAATATAAATAAAAACAATATAAATTTACTGTAATACAATAAATAATATGCTAAAATCATGTTGTCATTAAATAAGTGAGGTGTTTTGAATGAATGTTAAACGAGGTTCAACGACTTTCTTAAAGGTAATTATTTTTCTGGCTGGAATTGCAGTGCTTGCTTTGTGTATCTGGTTGCCTGAGATAGCCGTTAGAGATGCAAGGGTACATCCAGATACGGCTTACTTCCTAATCCCCTTTTTAGTATGTGCATACGGATTCTGTATTGCGTTTTCTGTTGCGTTGTATCAAGCATATAAACTATTAACCTACATCGAAAAGAACAATGCTTTCTCTGAATTATCCCTTAAATCTTTGAAGATTATAAAGAAATGTACTTTTACAGTCATTTTCCTCATTTTGTTAGGAATAGTAAGCTTAAGGGTGCTTGCTAAAGTCACGGGTAGTGATGATGCAGCGGGTCCTACATCATTATGTCTAATGGGTATTTTAGCAACAAGTATCATCGCAGCCGTTGTGGACGCACTTCAAAAGCCATTAAAAAATGCCCCAGATATAATGTCAAAAAATAAATGATTAACGGATATGTAAGACTTTGGATTGTCAGCCAGGTGATTTTTGGAGAACAAAAGCGACGCAGACACTCAATAAAACAGACACAACTAATGTATTTAACTACGGGGACGATAGCTCAATGAACCGCCTTTTCACCAAGGCGGTTTTCTAATGGTCAAATATCAACATTAGAATTTAACATAGCCTTTATATAAATAAAATTGAAGTTACCATTAAAAATAGGAAATATACTTAAAGTCAAATTAATTATAAAATAAATTCATATTATTCTAAAAAATTTCTAAAAAATGAGAAAGTTTCTGCTGCAAAATTCGGAATAGATACATGATATCTACTTAGAAAGGGGTATGAAATGTCCAAAATATCTTTTATAAAAGGAATTGTAACCGTTCCCATTGTTTTTGTTTTACTGGCAGGTTCTTCTTCTGTTACAAATGCTGCTTCAGATAAGCCAATGCCGGCAACAGATGCAACAATCTCAGCAAATAAGGCTGTTTATGAACAGTTGAATTTTACAGACAAGGAAGATTTCAAGAATGCACATAAAGGATTCATTGCGCCTTTGAATATGAATCCCATTAAAAATTCAAAAGGTGACGTGGTATGGGATAGTAATCGATATTCATTCATCAAAGAAGATCAGCCGGCAAGCTTTACTGTAAACCCAAGCTTGTGGAGACAGGCTCAGTTACAAAATATAACAGGCTTGTTTAAAGTGGTGGATGGCGTTTATCAAGTTCGGGGCCAGGATTTATCAGTGCTTACCATTGTGGAAGGAAAAACAGGATTAATAGTTTTGGATACACTTTCTACTATTGAAACAGCCAAAGCAGCCATGGAGCTTTATTTTGAACATCGGCCTAAATCCCCAGTAAGTGCAATTGTCATTAGTCACAGTCATGCGGATCACTTTGGTGGTATAAAAGGCATTGCTCAATATGCTGTAAATCCAGCTAAGGTACCGGTTATTGTCCCAGCAGGTTTTAACGAAGAAGCGCTAAGTGAAAACATTCTTTTAGGCAATATAATGTCTCGCCGTGCAGGTTATATGTTTGGAAATCTCTTACCCGCAAATGAAAGGGGATTTGTTACTTCTGGTATTGGCCCTGGATTAAGTAACGGAACTTTTAGCTATTTACCTCCAACAATGGAAGTGAAGGATGATATTCAAACGATGGAAATAGACGGAATAACATTTAAATTTTTATTGACGCCGGATTCGGAAGCTCCATCTGAAATGCATTATTATATCAATGATTACAAAACTTTAGTGGTAGCGGAAAACACCGGGCACACGTTACACAATATTTATACATTAAGGGGAGCTAAAACCAGAGATACCTTAAAATGGGTGAAAGCACTTGATGAAACAGTTGATCTGTTTGGAAACGAGGATATAGATGCTATGGTTACGGCCCATACATGGCCCATATGGGGAAGGGACAATGTTTTGGAGCAGTTGGAGAGTCAGCGTGATTTGTACAAATATATTCATGACCAAACCATACGATTAGCTAATTTAGGTCTCACACCTGACGAAATCGCGGAAAAGTTAAAGCTTCCTGAAAAGTTGGATAAAGTCTGGGCCAATCGGGGGTATTACGGAACATTGAAACATAACGTAAAGGCGGTTTACAACTTTTACTTAGGATATTTCAACGGTAATCCATCCGACTTGGATCCATTACCACAAGAGGAATCGGGCGCTAAATATGTACAATATATGGGTGGAGAAAAGAAGGTCATTAAACAGGCAAAACTTGATTATAAAAAAGGGGAATATCGCTGGGTGGCTCAAGTCTTAAAGCATGTAGTCATGGCTAACCCCAAAAATACAGAAGCAAAAAATTTACTGGCTCAAGCTTATGAGCAATTAGGATACACAGCAGAATCTTCTGTGTGGCGTAATTTCTATCTTACCGGCGCAGATGAGTTAAGGAACGGCGTGGCGGACTCGAAGGGAAGTGGTGGAATGATGAATCTCGATACGCTGCTCAATATGCCAATGGATGATTTCCTGAAATTCTTGTCCATTAAATTAAACGGAATAAAAGCGGAAAATAAAAATATGGCATTCCATTTAACATTTACTGATTCGAAAACCAATTACACGATCGATCTGAATAATTCTGTTTTGAACTTCAAAAAAGGGAAAATGGCGTCCACCCCTGATGCAACATTAACATTAGATAAAATGACATTCTATCAGATTGCTCTGGGACGTGAAGATTTATCCAAAATGGAAGCAGCCGGCAAAGTTGTGATTTCCGGTGATAAAAAACAGTTTGAAGACTTCCTGACTTTGCTGGATCAATTCCAACCAAAGGTTAATATCGTAACTCCATGATAATCAACCACTTCATATTCTGAAACCAGGATGGATCGGTTACCCACGAGTCTACTTAGCAGTCTCGTGGGTTTGAATGTATTAATTATTCCTGTAGGCATCCTGTTTCGTTTTTATTTTTTATAAAACGCTCCTAATAGTTACAGAACAAAAGTCAATAACCGTAAAAAGAAAATTTCAAGTTTTGTAATTCGAAAGGAATTATAAGCGCTTCCTATGCGATTGAGGTTTTGTGAAAATATGAAAAAATGGGGTGATGGGGAATGCAGTTATATGCAAGTAATAAACGAAAAATAATGATTAGCGGCCTTTTATTTGTTGGAATGATTTTAAGTTTTTTTGATCGCGTTGCCATAAATGTAGGGATTATTCCTATTGCAGAAGAGTTTCATCTCACTACGTCCCAGACAGGTATTTTAATTAGTATATTTTTTGTTAGCTACTCACTCATGCAACCGCTTGGTGGATGGATGACCGATAAGTATGGCGCCAGGGTCATGGTTACTGTTTCTTTGTTTAGTTGGTCCTTGTTCACTGTAATGACTGGGTTTGCTTGGTCATTTATGTCTTTATTATTCATCCGTTTTCTGTTCGGGTTAGGTGAAGGGCCTTTCTATCCTGCCAGTATGTCCACTATAAGAGATAACTTCCCGGAAGAAGAACGGGGCCGGGCAAATTCGTTTTTCCTGTCTGCCCAAAATATTGGCGGGATATTAGGTACTGCACTTGCTGCTTCAATGGTGGTGGCATTCGGTTGGCGGGGCATGTTTACCATTGCCGGAATTCTAGGGATATTGGCTTCTTTCGGAATTTGGTTCATTCTCAAGCCTCAAGGAAATCAAGAGGTTAAAAAAGACAAACCGAAACAAAAAAAGGTTGCTCTGAAACTGTTATTTAAAATCGAAAATATTTGGAAACTCATAACATTCAAGTTTATATCAAATATTATCAACTATGGTTTGATCACTTGGATGCCTATATATTTGGTTAAAGAAAAAGGAGTGGATTTAATAGCCGCCGGAGGTTTATTGGCAATCCCTTATATTTTTGGTTTCTTGATGTTTAATGTAAGCGGGTGGCTTCTGGATAAACATATGGCTAACCGGGAGAAGTATCTTGCCGCTGCAGGCGCTTTATTATCGGCAATTTTTCTCTTTTTAATGTCTAACGCCACGTCTATAGGACTTATCATCACGTATCTCACCCTCAACTCCGTAGCACTGTCTTTCTTTGGAACCGTTCTATATACGATCATCATAAAATACTCACCAAAGGAACTAACGGGCTCTGCCTCCGGACTCGTAACTTTCGCCGGTCAAATTGCAGGTGCGGTTTCTCCTTTAGCCCTCGGTTTGATTATCAGTCTGTTTAATGACTCCTATAATGCCGCTTTCCTGTTTTTGGTGATAATAGCGTTATTGGGAACGATTGTTGCCGTATCCATTAAAAATAATCAGGCACAACCCGCTAAAGAATACGAAAAAACATCTACCATTGTTTAAAACTGGATTCTGCTTTTGAGAATACAGCTTGAGGTGTTCTGATTCCACTTCTCTAAAATTGAAAGGGCTTTCTGTTCGAGGTATGATAGTAGTAATAGGCTAGAAGGAGAATAAACCATGAATATTGAACAATTGGAATATATCATCAAGGTAGCCGAGGTTAACTCGATTTCCACGGCATCAGAAAGCCTCCATATCTCTCAATCTGGAATCAGTATGGCCATTACGAGTTTGGAGAAGGAATTAGGTATAAAAATCTTCAAGCGGTCAAGGTTAGGAACCATACCTACAGAAGACGGAAAGGAAATCATCCAGAAAGCTCTTGAAGTATTAAGCAAATTGGAAGAAATAAGAGACAGTGCCCAAATACATTCAGATACGATGGAAAAAGAGTTGCGCCTTTCATCAACACAAGGTTTATTTCTAACGGTTTTGCCTAAATCCTTGGCCTTATTTAAGAAGAAGTATCCCGAAGTGAAAATTGTCATTGAAGAAAAAGGGGGGCAAGAGATAACCGAAGAAGTACGGAATGGTAAGATAGACATCGGGCTATTGAATATCCCAAAGGTTAAACCAAAAGAAATTGAGTTGGAATTCCAACCTTTGATGGAAGCAAAAGTGATTGTGATGGTCAGTAAGAACTCCCCTTTAGTGAACCGTAAAAGCATAACCCCACAAGAGCTGATGGACCAAAATTTGGTCATTTACAATGGACCAAGAATGAAGTCGTTCATTAAAGGTTTTTTTGATCATTACGGTGAGATGAATATTTTGTTTTTCACAAATAATACAGAAATCATCAAAAAAACCGTCGCTGAGGGATTAGCGATTGCCTTTTCTTATGATATCGGAGTTAACAGCGACCCCTATTTCCTAAGCGGGGAACTTGTGGCCATTCCTTTGGTGGAGCTGGAAAATAATACAATGGAATTCGGTTACGTTCGCTCTAAGAAGCAGTATTTTTCAAAAGCTGCCAGGGAGTTTATTAAATGTCTCGAATTTTACACCACTCTTAAATATTAGTTTCCTATGATGATAGGGAACTAATATTTTTTTGTTTACATCATTTTTTTTTATATTTACATCATATATCCTTATTTTACTTAAATATTATTTACATTTAAAATTAATTTTATAACATTTCAAATATTTAAAAAGTAAGATGAAAATAAAAAGCGAAAGGGGAAACTTATGGTTACGACCCAGGAAGAGAAATTAGAGGTACTTCAAACAAAGTTGCAGGATTTCATCCAAAATGAACTGCTTCCATATGAACAGGAGAATGGCTTGAATGCTGAAGAGGATATTCCGATGGAAGCCATAAAATGGGCAAGGAAACGATCCAGGGAATTGGGCTTTTACGGAATTAACCTCCCTGAAAAATATGGCGGACAAGATGTAAGCTTAAAAGGATTATGCATGTTCAAGGAAGAATTGGCACGTTCCGGTGCGGTTTTATGGGGGCAGGTTATAGGGGAAATTGGCGGGCCGCTAAGAATTGGTCAGATGTTGGAAAGTTTTACACCGGAGCAAATAGAAAAATATGTGATGCCCGTTGTGACGGGAGAAGTGAGTTGCTGCTTTGCCCTTACAGAACCAAATGCCGGATCGGATGCCTTCGCTATCGAAACAACAGCCGTTAAAGACGGCAATGATTATATATTAAACGGAAAAAAACATTTTATCAGTGCTGCACCCTATGCTGATTTCGCCATTGTCATAGCGAAAGAAATCCGGAAAGGAGAAAAAGAAAGGATCACTGCTTTCCTAGTTGATAAAAAAACACCCCAACAGCCGGGGTTTGAACTAGGAGACATCCAAGTTCCCCTATCAGGAGAGCGCATACATGCTGAATTGAATTTCAATCAATGTCGAGTGCCTGCCGCCAATATAATCGGTGAACCAGGAAAAGGATTGCTGCTCGGATTAAAAAGAATAAACACAAATCGCGCTTCCCATGCCGCCGGCTTCATCGGAATGGCTCAACACCTACTCGATTTATCTATTGAACATGCCAAAACGCGAGTCCAGTATGGCCGGCCCATCGGTGACTTCCAGGCAATTCAGCATATGCTAGCAGATATGGCGACGGAAATCTATGCAGCAAAATGCATGGTCTATGATGTGGTTGATAAAATTGATCAGGGAAAAGAGGATCGGGCCGGTACGTCCATGGCCAAGCTGTTTGCTTCAGAGGTAAATAGCCGTGTTGCTGACAAGGCCATCCAAATCTTTGGCTCCAAAGGCTTGGCAAAAGGGCATCCAGTAGAAAAAATGTACAGGAGTGCACGGATGTATCGGATTCTGAGCGGAACCTCAGAGATTCAAAAAAATACAATTGCCAAAGCACTATTAAAAGGGTGAAAACTTTTTCGGGGGAGGAAAAAATTCATGCTGCATAAGTTGACATTTCAGTCACTGATGAATAAAGGAATGAAACGATTCGGTGACCTGCCGGCTATTACCTTGTTGCCAAACGGAGAAACGATAACCTACGACGAGTTATGGAAGAAAACAGAACTTATCACTTCTTATTTACTGCGTTTAGGTGCAGGAAGGGGCGTCCGCATAGCGACCATCATTCCAAACAGTTTGGAAAGTGTGATGTTTGGTTTGGCCGTCCAGCAATGCGGGGCTACCTTGGTGCCATTAAGTGAAAAACTGGGGAAACGAGAAATACAATTCATTTTAAAGGAAGCAAAACCAGAAGTGGTCATAATTGCTACACAGACACACTTTGACACCTTCTTAGAGTATTTGGAAGAAATGAAGAAGGAGGATGTCCATGTCATTGGGCTCCCTGGCTTTAATAGTAATTATCCGGAGGAGTTTGAACTGTTTAAATGGCCTGGTGAAAAAAATAATGTAGACTTGCCAATAGCTGAAGAAGATGACATTGCCCTTCTGTCCTATACAGGAGGGACGACGGGTACACCCAAAGGCGTCATGCATTCCCAGAAAGGACTCGGCGCCGCGATACTTTCTGCAGCTATCGAAGACCCGCTGGACGACCGTGACCGGGTATTGCTAAGTACGCCCATTGTGCATTCAGCCGGTTCACTACTTTGGAGATCCCTTGTTTCGGGCGTCCATGTTTATGTGATGGGCTCATTCGACGCTGCAGCATTCATACAGGCGATAAAGGAACACAAAATTACGACGACATTCATGGTACCGACCATGTTATACAGGCTACTTGATCAGACCAAGAAGATGGAATATGATATGAGCTCCATGCGCAATATCTTCTACGGTGCGTCACCTATTTCACAGAAGCGCCTAAAAGAAGCTTTTGAAGTATTCGGGCCTATCATGCGCCAGCAATACGGCATGACAGAATGTAATATTGTCATTTCAAGACTATCGAAGAGCGCTCATGTATGGGCTTATCATAATAATCCGGAAGTTTTGAAAAGCTGTGGAAAACCGTGCATCCTTACCGAAGTTCGACTGATTGATGAGAATGGAAATGATGTAAAACCAACCGAGTTTGGAGAAATCATCGTAAAGTCACCAGCCATGATGGTTGGATATTATCAAAGACCGGATCTTACCCGTGAATACATCCGTGATGGCTGGTTCTACACGGGGGATATTGGTAAATGGGATGAAAGCGGTTACCTTTATATTGTAGACAGGAAGAAAGATATGATCATTACAGGCGGGATGAACGTATATTCTTCAGAAGTGGAGCGAGTGGTGAACCAGCACCCTTCTGTTGCATTGAGCGCATGCATTGGCGTTCCCCATCCAGATTGGGGAGAAGTAGTGTGTGTCGTGATAGCATTGCATGAAGGATTGAGCTGTACTAGTGAGGAATTAATGGATTTCTGCAAACAAAGGACCTCTAAGTATATGGTTCCTAAAATTGCCTATTTTCTTGATAAGTTCCCATTAACGCCTACTGGAAAAATAGATAAAAAAGAATTAAGAAAGATGTTTTCACAAGGTATTCTAACCATTTAGCAAAATTGAGACTTATAGCAAATATAAGATAGAGCAGAGGAATGCAAATAAGCCTCGCACGTTTACCTGGAATCAGGACGTGTGAGGCTTTTATGTGCTATATCCAAGATGTGTTTGGAATATGAGTATAATTAACGTTGAAGTGTTAAATGAAGTGAGGAAGTATGATTATTATCTATAGGAAATGATACTGATATATTTTATTTTTCGATTGATTCCACCAATTCATGAATGAAAAAAATGGAGTGTTAGGATATAATATATTATTGTATTGAAGATTCATTGTGGAATTTCCTTTTTTTTACGGGCTTCTTTTGTTTATCTTCTCGATGCACGGGGAAATAAATTATAGTTGTATATGTTTTTATAATAATAATCAGAGTTAAGTAGAGGGGTTTGTTTTAATGGAATTCTTAGAAAAATTTATTAGTGAGGCTAATGGTGTGTTATGGTCTTCCATATTGATCATCATGTTGGTTGGATTGGGTCTTTATTTTAGCATCCGCACGAAGTTTGTCCAATTCAGAATGGTAGGGGAAATGTTCAGGCTTTTGGGAGAAGGGGCCACTGCGGATAAAAAAGGTGTAACATCCTTTCAGGCATTTTGCATAAGCACGGCATCGCGGGTAGGAACGGGTAACCTTGCGGGTGTTGCCATCGCGATCACGACGGGCGGACCTGGAGCCGTTTTCTGGATGTGGTTAATAGCATTGATCGGATCTGCTTCCGCATTCATTGAAAGTACACTTGCTCAAATCTATAAAGTCAAGGATGGGGATGCATTCCGCGGCGGTCCTGCTTATTATATGGAAAAGGCATTGAATGCCCGTTGGATGGGAATCACTTTCGCTGTGTTGATTTCGCTTACATTTGGATTGGCTTTCAACTCGGTACAAGCCAATACGATTACAAGCGCATTCAATGAATCGTTTGGGATTGAAAAGTGGGTTACGGCAATAATCTTGGCTATGGTCACGGCTGTCATCATTTTTGGCGGGATCAAAATGGTTGCAAAAGTCTCTGAAGTCATCGTTCCGATCATGGCAGGAGCCTATGTAATAGTGGCGTTGATTATCATCATCATGAACATTACCGAGTTACCTGGTGTTTTTGCTTTGATCTTTGAAAGTGCATTCGATGGAATAAAAGAAGTGGCTGGCGGAGTACTGGGAGCTGCCATGATGCAGGGAATCAAGCGCGGCCTATTTTCAAATGAAGCCGGGATGGGTAGTGCACCAAATGCTGGTGCAACGGCTGATGTCAGTCATCCCGTCAAACAAGGGCTCATTCAGTCTCTAGGTGTTTTTGTCGATACGCTCATCATTTGCAGCTCGACAGCCTTCATCATTTTGTTTTCCGGTCTTTATACATCGAAGGAAACGGACGGTATCGTCCTTACCCAAAATGCCCTCGGAACGGCATTGGGATCTTGGGCAGGAATTTTCCTTGCCATTATCGTACTTTTATTCGCCTTTAGCTCCATTGTGGGCAACTATTATTATGGAGAGTCGAACATCGGCTTCATCAATGAAAATAAGGTTTGGCTGAATGTCTATCGTGTCGCAGTCGTAGGGATGGTGATATTCGGTTCGCTTGCCTCACTGGATTTTGTTTGGGGACTGGCTGACTTGCTTATGGCCCTTATGGCCATTATCAACCTGATTGCCATAGCATTGCTAGGGAAAATTGCTTTTGCTGCACTGGCGGATTATCAAAAGCAAAAGAAAAGTGGGAAAAATCCAGTTTTCCATGTGAACAATATTAAAGGTTTGAAGAATGTGGAATGTTGGGGTGACCCATCCGATAATGTGGATGTGAAGAAGGAAGCCTAAATTCTCATTAAGCTTACAAGTAAGTCCTTGAAAGGGGTTTTTACTTGTAAGCTTTTTGTCTTTTTCCTCCTTTTTTCATCATTATTGAATATTGCTTCGTTTTTTACACAAAATACCTTTGTCTATAATACTGCAATGATAATTTAAAAACTAGGAGTGAAAAAATGGATAGCAAGCAATCAAAAAATGAATCTTCAGAAGTTGCCGGGAGAATATATGATGTCAGCGATTATAAACGGGAAGATCCTTTATCTTCTGGACTGGCTCGAACCCACGAACAAGTCTCGGATACTTATGCGGAAGGCGAGATAAAGGCAGTCATTGATGATGTAAATGGAAGAGATATTGAGATTACAAAAGAAAAGGAAGAAAAGTAATACTGGGATTTTTGTTTTAGGAAGGATTATCGCCCGCTATTTTTAAGATATATCGGTTAGATCCCCTAGCTTCAGGAAAGCCGAAGCTAGGGGATAATTAATTAATAAATCTTTTCTGTCTCCAAATTTTGAAGCAATTCTTCCTTCGTTCTTGGGAAAAGGTCCCTTTCTGCAAGATTCCTTGATTGAAGAAGGGCTTGAAACATTTCAAAAACCCACGGTTTCTCCAGATGTGCCTGCAGCAAAACGTCTTCATCATGGAAAACGGAAACAGGGTCCCCTTGATATATGACCTTACCATCGTTCATGACCACGACCTCATCAGCCCATTGGTAAGCTAAATTAACATCATGAGTTGAGAGGATTATCGTTTTGTCAGGGTGGTGAATACTGTCCAGCAGATTCATGATCTGTCTTGAGAAATAAGGATCCAATCCAGCGGTAGGCTCGTCCAGGAGCCAGACATCGGGTTCCATGGCAAGTACCCCTGCGATGGCGACCCGTTTTTTTTGCCCAAGGCTCAAAAAATGGGTAGGTCTATCTTTTAGTTCGGTTACTTCCGTTTCAGCCATTGCCCAATTTACTTTCTCCTGGACTGCAATTCTATCCCATCCTAAATTCATTGGTCCAAACGATATATCCTGTTGTACATTAGCGGAAAAGAGCTGAGAGTCGGGATCTTGAAAAACGATACCGACTTGCTTTCGTAATGATAATAATGCTTTCCGGTCATATTTCATTTTCTTGCCCTTAAATCTGATCTTTCCTTCAGTAGGTTGTAATAGACCATTTAAATGGAGAAATAAAGTCGATTTGCCAGCACCATTATTGCCTAATAATGCAATTTTTTTACCTTGTTGGATCGTTAGCGAAAGTCCTTTTAAAGCGAAGGTTCCATCTGCGAATTGATGGGTGAGGCCTTCTATATGAAAAATATGCTCGTCCATTGTTGGGTTGCCTCCAATTTACAAATATCCATTAATAAGGATTAAGCTTCCTAGTATGACAATCGCGATCAGCCAATTGCGTGAGGAATAGGTGTAAGTATCCTCGATATAGGAAAGGTTCTCCTGATAGCCTCTTGCGTTCATGGCCATCGTCAACTGTCCAGAGCGCTGCAATACTCCTAAAAATAATGATGAAATTAGTAATCCGAGAGATCGAATGCCTTTCCTAAACGAACCATACCCCAGCCGTGAAGCTTGTGATTGGTGAATGGCCAATGCCGTATCTAAAAAAATAAAGATGAATCGATAGGTCAATTCTATTAAATCGACCAATAACGAAGGCACTTTAAGTTTTCTCAGCACGGATAGGATGACGGTAATGGGTGTAGTTAAGGTAAGGAAATATAAACAGCTGATGCTGCAGAATACGACAGTGACCAAATTGGCCACCGTACCAAAGCTGTCATCGCTGATGAATATTTGCCAATTCCCGATCTTCCAGGACCACCATATATTCGAAATCGAAGTGGATTTACCAGTGAAAGAAAAAAGGATGGTAATGGTTCCCGATAGTATAAAAAATCCTGGTAATAGAAGTAATTTAAGATAATAAGAAAGCGGGATTTTTGCCGCAAAAATGATTAAAGCGCTCATCACCGTAAAAGTGATGAGCGAAACGGCCATATCCCTTACCGTTAACGAAAAAAGCAAAAGGGAGAGTGCAAAAACCATCTTTTCCAACGGATGTACATCCTTTAGCCCATTGAAATAGGCATATTTATCAATGAGTAACATGCTTCGATTTTTTGGGAATTTCTTGTTTGGTTTGCTTATTCCTTTGTCTCATCACGCCAATGAAGTATCCAATGAAACCGGCTCCGATTGCAGCTTGCAGCGCAAATAATAAGCTTTCGGTTTCTGCACCTGGCGGCTCCCAAATACTGTTGAACCATGGCTTGTATTCCGGATGGATCTTAGTGATGGCTTCCTCAGCTTCGCCATCGGCACCGCCAAATTCCGTTCCTTGTTGGGTGATCAACGGTATGGTAGCAAGAATGACGACCAGGAAAAGCAGCAGTAAACTTTTTTTCATATTAACGGGCCTCCTTAGATAAAACTCGCAGCAATTTCAATTCGCCTAGATTGTATTTTTTCAAGAAATTCATCACGACGACTGTCAATAACCCCTCACTGATCGCTAAGGGAATTTGGGTCAGGGCAAAAATCCCTGCAAATTTACTGAAAGAGGCCATGAATCCTCCAACCTCGGAAGGGAAAGCAAGGGCAAGTTGAACGGAAGTTACTACATAGGTGCCCAAATCCCCAAAAGCAGCTGCCAAGAATACGGCAAGTGAAAAAGACCACCCCAATTTAGTTGCGCCCTTGAAGACAAAGTAAGCAATGAACGGTCCGCAAACGGCCATGGAGAATGCATTGGCCCCTAATGTCGTCAATCCTCCGTGTGCCAGTAAAACAGCTTGAAATAACAGAACGATGGAGCCGACGACACTCATGGCCAATGGTCCGAATAGTATGGAACCTAAACCAACTCCGGTAGGGTGCGAAGAACTTCCCGTAACGGAAGGAATCTTTAGGGCCGATAATATAAATACAAATGCGCCCGATAGGCCTAGTATCATTTTTGTTTCTGGGTTTTCCCTTACTTTGGACCTAATGGACCGGTACCCCAAGATTAAAAATGGAAGCGACACGGCCCACCAGAATATAGCCCATTCTATGGGTAAAAAGCCCTCCATGATATGCATGGCCAATGCCCGTTTCGGGACAAAAAGCAGTAAAATGACAAAATAAATAATTTTCCAATTGGTTCTTTTCATTCTTTCTCCTTTCAACACTTTTAATTGTTCTGATCAATCTTGAGAAGAAAAGCGGCGCCCAAACTAAAAAGCACTTCTCTCAAAGGAAAGAAGTGCGTAATGAACAGGAATTTTGCAGCATGAACCAACCTTGGGCCATTCTGCCTGATCCGCACGCCCATCCTCGTAGGCTGAAACAGTTTCACGCTTCATGGCAGGTCTCCTGGCTTTGGTTCATCATCCCATTACATCCTTCCCATCTCATTTGACAGTGGATTAAAGTTAAAGTAATGGAACTTCCCTTTACAGTGGCGGGACCGCTCCGGATTTTCACCGGCTTCCCTTTTAAGCTGAATTCCGAGAAATTCAACACCATGAAACTTATGTAATTATTTAGAAAATTCTCGTATAGTGTACCATAAAGAAATAATTCCAGCTACACTATCTTTTTTTTTTGGTCGAAGTTTGTTGCGAGGAAAGGATTGTAACTGGTTTTACACGTTTAAACTTTTCTAAACAGTCGGAATAAACTATTGAATTTTGACAAAGTTGTTATATGATAGATTAAGTTAGTTGGAAATGTATAATAAAACCAAATATTTCATTTTAAAAGTGCCCTTGTGTGAATAAGCAAGGGATAATAGGGAAATCGGTGAAAATCCGATGCAGCCCCCGCTACTGTAAACGCTGATGAAATTGTCGATAGCCACTGGCATGATGCCGGGAAGGGACAAAGTAAAATGAAGCGTAAGCCAGGAAACCTGCTTTTAAAATTGCATGATACTTTTCGGAGGGAAAGGTAGAAGGACTATGACGATTTTGGGAGGGTTTGGCAAGCTTGCCTTTGGCTCCTCATTCATATAGTTTTTTTAAACCTTGACTCTTATGTTAAGGTTTTTTATTTTGCCTTTTCCCTGAACTCAGGAGGAAGAAAATGACTACTTGGAACTTGACGGGTACAAATACGCATCTGTTGATTTGTAATGGGAGCAGCTGCATGAAAAAGGGCGGGGAAGAAGTAACCCAAGCGATTCGCGATGAAATTGCTTCAAAAGGACTGGATCTGAAAATCCATACAACGAGGACACGCTGTAACGGGAGATGTAAGGATGCCTGCGTAGTGATTGCCTATCCCCAAGGAAACTGGTATCGAGTGGAAACGCCTGATTTCGGTCGGCAGATCGTCAGTAATATCGATGATGGTGAGTTTGTTCCACAGATGATCTATCAATACAAAGACGGGGAAATGACCCCTAATCCAGATTTTCCTGCTCATACGGGTATTTCAAAGAACAAAGCGTAAAAGGAGATGTCTTAATGAGTACAAACGGTAAATTATTCGTCGTGGGCTTTGGGCCCGGGAATTTTGAACACATTACCAAACGTGCCGTCGAAGCCCTTCAAGAAAGTGACTACATCATTGGTTATAAAACTTATGTTGAACTCATTCAGGGACTGCTAACAGATCAAACGATCATTAGTACGGGGATGACCGAAGAGGTATCACGTGCACAGGAAGCAGTGAAACAAGCGGAGCTGGGAAAGAAAGTGGCGGTGATTTCCAGTGGGGATGCCGGAGTTTACGGGATGGCAGGGTTGGTTTATGAAGTATTGATTGAAAAAGGCTGGAAAGAAGAAACTGGAGTGGGCATAGAAGTCATTCCTGGCATCTCAGCAATCAACTCATGTGCGTCTTTACTTGGGGCGCCCGTCATGCACGATTCGTGTACGATCAGCCTCAGTGATCATTTAACTCCTTGGGAACTGATCGCTAAAAGGGTTGAAGCAGCTGCAATGGCAGACTTTGTCATTGCACTGTATAATCCGCGCAGCGGCAGGCGGACCCGGCAAATTGTTGAAACACAGAAAATTCTCCTTCGCTACCGCTCGCCGGATACACCTGTCGGGTTGGTGAAAAGTGCTTATCGCGATAGGCAGGATATTGTCATTACCAATTTGAAGGATATGTTGAATCACGATATTGGAATGTTGACCACCGTCATTATCGGTAATTCATCCACCTTTTTATATGACGACAAAATCATCACACCGAGAGGCTATCAAAGAAAATATACGTTAAATTCGGAAAAGCAAACTTTGAAGCCGCATCAGCGACTGCAAAAAGAAGCGGAACCGTGGGCATTAGATCAAGAAGCCTTACCCGAGTCCGCTGGAGGAGTTGGCTTACTTACAAAAGCACCTGAAAAGAAGCAAGCTTCCTTTGAAATGGCAATGGAAGCTCTGTCCAGAGTCAAGGGTCAAGCCGTTCAGCAATCCATTAAGCCGGTTGTTCAGCAAAAAATGGAGTCGGTGTTCGAACTTGCCGTTAGTCCAGGTGTGGCGAATAAACAATTCACTCCCAAACAAATGATGACACTTGCGGAAGTTGTCGGGGAAAAGGGAACGATGGAATACACGCCAAATCATAAAATCGTCTTAAAGATTCCGACAACGGATCCGGAAGTCATTACGGGGAAATTGCAATCAGCAAACTTTCTTTTGTCGCCGATTGGAGATGTACTGACATTAAAAGCCTGTGATTTCTGTGATGGTGAAAAAGCGGAATCCATTCCTTATGCGGACGAAATACACCGGGTGCTTGGCGGAATGAGCATGCCCAAGGAACTGAACATCGGCTTTAATGGGTGTGGGATGGCTTGTTATAGTGCTGTGATGGATGATATCGGGATTGTCTTCCGAAAAGGGAAGTTCGACTTATTTCTTGGAGCTAAACCGGTTGGAAGAACAGCCCATCCGGGTCAGCCGGTAGCGGAAGGCATTGAACCGGAACAACTTGTAGAACTGATCACGGACATTGTCGGCGAGTATAAGCAAAATGCCCATCCAAATGAGCGGCTTTTTAAATACTTCAAACGTTCGAAAAAGATACAGAATTTTTCTTATCAGGACATCGCTCCCAAAATAAACATAGAGCCTGCGCCTTGTGAAGACTAGTCAAGAGGGGGAAAGTAAATGAAAGCAGTTTTGTTCGTAGGACACGGAAGCCGGTTGGCTTCGGGAAATGAAGAAGTCCGTCATTTTATTGAAAATATGATTCCGTCAATGGACGGGCGTTTCCTAGTGGAAACGTGCTTCTTGGAATTTGCGGCACCGAATATATCCAAAGGAATTGATAATTGTGTAGAACGAGGGGCTACTGAAGTTATCGTCATACCGATCATTTTGTTGCATGCAGGACATTCGAAATTACATATCCCAGCTGAAATAGAGGATGGGAAAACCAAGTATCCAGAAGTGAAATTCACATATGGCCAAACGATCGGGGTCCACCATGATGTATTGACGATCCTGACAGACCGTCTTGAGGAAGCGGGATTCGATACGACCTCTGAACATTCAGAGACAGCGATATTGTTAATTGGCCGAGGCGGCAGTGATGCTGATGCAAATAGTGATATATTTAAAATTTCACGATTATTATGGGAAAAATTAAACGTTAAATGGGTCGAAACAGCCTTCATGGGTGTAACGGACCCTCACGTTGATGAAGGTATTGAACGATGCATCCGCTTAGGGGCAAAAAAAATAGTGATGCTGCCATATTTCCTCTTCACTGGGGTGTTGATGGAAAGAATGGAGGATATGCTGAAAGGCTATCAAGAGCAATATCATGATCGAGAATTCATATTGGCAAAGTATTTTGGATATCATCCAACCTTACAGAACATTCTGCAAGAACGAGTAATTGAAGCCAGTGAAGGCAAATCAAGCGGGGCGCGTGATTTGGAAAACTATCGTAAACATGTCGAGGAACATGGACATGCTCACCATCATCACCATCACGATCACGACCACGACCATGATCACCATCACGACCATGAACACCATCACGACCATGATCATCACCACGATCATGATGGGCAAGCGGTGGGGACATCAAAATGATTTTGTTCTTGGCGGGTACAAGTGATGCAAGGGAATTAGCGATTGAGATGCAGCAGGTTGGGTTCAAGGTTTTGGCAACTGTTGTAACCGAATCGGCGGCCAAGAGTTTGCAGGATGCAGGGATATCCACCCGGATTGGCCGATTATCTGCAGAAGATATGACATCTTTAATCTCTGCAAAAGGTTTTCAGGCTGTAGTCGATGCAAGTCACCCATTTGCCGAAGAAGCATCCAAAAACGCCCTTATTGGAGCAAAGGCAGCAAATGTTCCTTATATTCGTTATGAGCGTGAAAGTCAACGGTTTCAGAATGATAAATTGATAGTTGTCCGTGGCTATGAGGAAGCTGCCAAGCTTGCCGCAGAAAAACGGGGAGTCATCATGCTCACGACCGGAAGTAAAACCCTAGCCGTGTTTGCAAAAGAATTGGTGGGGCTCGAGAATACCAGAGTCATAGCGAGAATGCTGCCACGAATGGACAATATGGAAAAATGTGCGCAGTTGGGCATTGAACAAAAAAATATCGTTGCGATTCAAGGGCCATTTTCCAAAGAATTAAATAAAGCTCTATATGAACAGTATGGGGTCACATTGATGATAACGAAAGAAAGTGGCAAGGTCGGTGCGGTTGATGAGAAATTGGAAGCCGCGTTGGAATGTGGAATAGACACGATCATGATATCACGACCGGATGTTGACTATCAAAATGTTCATTCCAGTTTTGATCATGTCATTGCCGAGTTGAATAAACAGCTAATTGAAAAATAGGAGGAATGCAAGATGGATTTTAAAACGGATTTTAAACCACTAACGGTAGACCCTGACAAAATATATGATTATAGCTTTTCAATCATTGCTGAAGAAATGGGCAATCATGATTTTTCTGAAGATGAATGGAAGATCGTCCGCAGGGTCATTCATGCTTCAGCGGATTTTGAATTGGGAAGAAGTGTCATCATCCATCCAAATGCCATTCAAGCTGGTGTGGAAGCCATTCGCAAAGGAAGGCATGTCATTGCTGATGTGCAAATGATCGAGAGCGGTACAGGCAAAAAAAGATTTCAAAAACACGGCGGGGACGTTCATTGCTATATTTCAGATCCGGATGTGATGGTCGAAGCAAAACGTTTGAATACAACAAGGGCAATCATTTCGATGCAAAAAGCCGTAAAGGAAAATGAAGGGGGCATTTATGCCATTGGCAATGCACCTACCGCTTTACTTGAGCTCATTCGCCTTATTAAAGAAGGGATTGCAAAACCGGACTTAATCATTGGAATGCCTGTTGGGTTTGTTTCTGCAGCAGAATCGAAAGAGGAACTCGCTAAGATCACAGAAGTTCCATTCATTACGAATATTGGCCGAAAAGGTGGAAGTACTGTCACTGTTGCTGCATTGAACGCGATTTCCCTTTTAGCTGATAGTTAAAAAACATGGAAAAGAAAGTGAAAAAAGACCCCTCACAAATGCGTCATGGATATACGACAGGAGCATGTTCAACTGCCGTGACCAAAGCGGCATTGACCGCTTTGATCACGGGGGATGCACTTGAGGAGGCAACGATTTCCTTGCCCATCGGCCGAGATGCCACTTTCACTATTGAGAAATATGATATATCAGAAAATGCGGTTAGTGCTGAAACGATCAAAGATGCCGGAGATGATCCCGATGCCACACATCTGGCCCATATTATCTCTACTGTCAGCTGGTCGGATGCACCCGGGATTATCCTGGATGGAGGGACCGGAGTTGGTCGTGTGACAAAACCCGGGCTTCCCGTTCCTGTAGGGGAAGCAGCCATTAATCCTGTACCGCGCAAGATGATTTTAACAACTGTGCAGCAAACATTGGAAGAATTCAAGATCAATAGAGGAGTGAAAATCGTCATCTCCGTACCCGCAGGTGAAGAAATAGCGAAAAAAACATTAAATGGCCGCTTAGGGATTGTGGGAGGCATTTCCATTTTGGGAACAAGGGGCACTGTCGTCCCTTTTTCCAGTTCCGCCTATATGGCAAGTATCGTCCAGGCCATCAGTGTCGCCAAAGCGAGTGGGTGTGAGCACCTTGTCTTAACGACTGGCGGGCGCAGTGAAAAATATGCAATGGGCCTACTTCCAGATTTACCTGAGGAAGCCTTTATTGAAATGGGTGATTTTGTAGGCTTCTCACTTAAGCAATGTAAGAGGCAGGGAATTAAAAAGGTCTCACTGGTCGGCATGATGGGTAAATTCTCCAAAGTGGCCCAAGGTGTGATGATGGTGCATTCAAAAAGTGCCCCGGTCGACTTCGGTTTTCTATCGGAAATAGCCCAAAGCGTTGGAGCCGATGATGACCTTGTTCTTGAAATCAAGAATGCAAACACAGCATCACAAGTCGGGGACATGATGTCAGCCATTAATAATTTTGATTTTTTTAATAAACTATGTGAATCTTGCTGTCATTCTGCGATAAACCAAGTGAAGGGCGGCATTGAAATGGAAACGGCGATTTATTCGTTGAAAGGACAATTACTGGGAAGGGCTGTTGGAATTGAGTCAATCGATTAAATTAATTGGGATAGGGGATAACGGTCAGGAAAGCTTACTGCCTCAATATACCCAATGGATAGAAGAAAGTGAAGTGCTGGTCGGAGGTGAACGGATCTTATCCTTCTTTCCGAACTATTCTGGCAAGAAGATCGCCATAAAGGGCGGCTTGAAAAAGGTCGTGGAACAACTGCAGGATGAAACTCGTCCAACCGTTGTCTTAGCTTCCGGTGACCCATTGTTTTATGGAATGGGAGGCTATCTTTCCAGCAAAATCAACATGGAGGTTTACCCATATTTCAGTTCCATTCAGCTTGCTTTCGCAAAAATGGGGGAAAGCTGGCAAGATGCCTTCCTCGTCAGCATTCATGGCCGCAGTATGAAAGGGCTGGCCCAAAGGATTGATGGGAAAGCGAAAGTGGCCTTACTTACAGACAGCGAAAATAGTCCTAATCAACTGGCTAAATATCTCCTTTCATTCGGAATGACTGAATACCGGGCATTTGTGGCTGAAAACCTTCAAGGAGAAGACGAAGAATCTGGCTGGTATGAACTTGATGAAATGATGGAGCGGGAATTCTCTCCCTTGAATGTCGTCATTTTGAAAAGAAAATCAGAAGGTCCAAGCTGGTCCTTGGGGATAGAAGATGAAGAATTTTCGCAGCGTAAGCCGGACAAAGGCCTCATAACCAAAAAGGAAATTCGAGTATTGAGTCTGCATGCGTTGAATCTAAGGAAAAAAAGCATAGTTTGGGATGTTGGGACGTGTACGGGATCAATGGCAATTGAAGCGGCCAAGCTTGCATCCGAAGGTCAAATCTTCGCAATTGAAAAAAATGAGCCTGATTTAGAAAACTGTTATCAAAACCAACGTAAATTCCGTACCGATATAACGGCGATTCATGGGAAAGCCCCGCAGGGATTGGAAACTTTTCCAGATCCTGATGCGATTTTCATTGGCGGGACCGGCGGCGAAATGGGAGAGCTGATCAATACTTGCTGCAAACGGCTTAAAGTTGGCGGCAGGATCGTTCTGAATGCTGCGACGATTGAGAATCTTTACAGGGCTAATGAGGCATTTGCTGAAGCTGGTTTTCACACCTCCATCATGCATGCGCAAATCTCCAGAAGTAAGCCAATATTGGGAATGAACAGATTTGTACCGCTTAATCCGGTTTATATCATTACTGCACAACGAAAGGAAGACATGAATGAGTAATCTTGGTACATTATATGGCCTTGGCGTGGGCCCGGGCGATCCAGAACTTATTACGGTAAAGGCATTTCGCGTGATTCAGGAATCTCCGGTCATTGCGTATCCCAAAAAAAGAAAAGGGAGTAAAAGCTACGCCCACCGCATTGTTGAAGTTTACATTCGTCCTGAAGAGAAGGATATGCTTGGCCTTGTTTTTCCGATGACGAAAGATCAAACGATCTTGGATCGGGAATGGAACGAAACGGTTGAAAAAGTTTGGCAAAAATTAAATGAAGGTAAAGATGTAGCTTTCGTTACGGAAGGCGATCCGCTTTTATATAGTACGTTCATACATATGATGAAATTGATGCAGGAGTTGCATCCCGAAGTCGAAATCAAGACGGTCCCGGGCATTTCTTCCTTTAATGGATCAGCGTCAAGGCTGGGCATCGCTTTGGCTGATGGTGATGATCATGTAGCGATAGTTCCTGCAAGGGATGATTATGAAGCGATGAAGAAGGCGATCGAGGATCATGATGCCGTGGTGTTCATCAAAGTGGCAAAGGTCATCGATTTAATGATTTCCGTTTTAAAAGATCTGGACTTACTAGAAAAGGCATCGGTCGTAACCAAAGTCACTTCCGATGAAGAAGTGATTTGGAAAGTGAGTGAATTGGAAGGGCTTGAACTAGAATACTTAACATTGATGGTGGTGAGAAAATGAAGATATATATTGTAGGGGCCGGCCCGGGTGATCCGGATTTGATAACTGTAAAAGGATTGAACATTCTCCAAACGGCCGATGTGATTTTATATACGGATTCATTAGTGAATGAAGAATTGATTGCTAAGGCAAAACCCGATGCCGAGGTGCTAAAAACGGCAGGAATGCATTTGGAAGAAATTGTTGGAATCATGGTCGATCGTGTTAAAGAAGGAAAGATGGTTGCCAGAATCCATACAGGGGATCCTGCCATGTACGGTGCAATCATGGAACAAATTGTCCTATTGAAGAAAGAGGGTATTGGTTATGAGGTGATCCCTGGAGTGAGTTCGGTATTCGCCTCAGCAGCGGCAATAGGAGCAGAGCTGACTATCCCTGATTTAACCCAGACACTCATATTAACGAGGGCTGAAGGACGTACGCCTGTTCCGGAATTTGAAAAATTACGTGATTTGGCTAGTCATCATTGTACGATTGCCCTTTTCTTGAGTGCGACCTTGACAAAAAAAATCGTTAAAGAACTCCAGGAAGCCGGTTGGAAGGATGAAACACCGGTCGCAGTCATTCAACGGGCAACATGGCCGGATCAAAAAATTGTCCGTACCACATTAGTGAACTTAGATGATGCCATGCGTCAAAACGGTATCCGCAAGCACGCGATGATTTTGGCTGGATGGGCTTTGGACCCTGACATCCATGATAAAGATGAATACCGTTCCAAACTATATGATGCGAGTTTTACCCACGGTTTCAGAAAAGGTGTTAAACCATGATCATTGAATTGAAAGAAACGGAACTTGCTCCCATTAAACGGTCCCATACTTATGCGATCGTAGCGATTACAAAGCATGGTGTCGAGCTGGCACGTAAATTACATACCGTTTTTTCGAATTCCGATCTATATTACATGAGCAAGTTTGAAAAAGGGGACGAAGAGCATAAACAGATCCAGCTTTTTTCGGGCAGCGTCCGTATGCTATTGCCAGCTTTATTCAAGGAATATAAAGGAATCATACTAATTATTTCTCTCGGGGCAGTAGTCAGGATGATTGCACCCATTTTGAAGGATAAGAAAACGGATCCAGGTGTCGTAGTCATTGATGATAAAGGGGAAAATGTTATCAGTGTACTTTCAGGGCATCTGGGAGGGGCAAATGAACTGACAAAGGAAGTGGCTGCAGCGCTTGACGCAAGAGCCATAATCACGACGGCTTCGGATGTACAAAAAACGATTCCTGTCGACTTATTCGGCCAGCGCTTCGGCTGGATTTGGGATTCCGCAGAAAAATTGACGCCAGTAAGTGCTTCCGTAGTAAATGAAGAGCATGTTGCCGTTGTACAGGAATCAGGTGAACGGAACTGGTGGCCTTATGATACGGCATTACCTGAACGAATTATCGTATACCCATCCATTGAAGAAGCGCTTCAAGCAAAGCCGCAAGCTGCTCTGGTCGTGACTCACCGCATGCTTAAGCAGTCGGAAAAGAGGATCCTGGAAAATGGAATCGTATACCGTCCAAAGGTCATCGCTCTCGGTATCGGGTGCAATAGGGGAACGGAGGCTGCTGAAATTGAGCAGGTGATTGCAGAAACACTAGCCGATTTATCATTTTCATTAAAAAGCGTTAAGGCTATCTGTACAATTTCCTTAAAGAAAGACGAACTCGGCTTGATTGAAGTAGTTGAAAAATATGGCTGGGAATTCGTGCATTATGAACCGGAAGAGCTTAATCAAGCCAAAATCGAAGCTCCATCGGATACAGTATTTAAATACACGGGTGCATATGGTGTGAGTGAACCGGCTGTTAGGATTTATACCAAAGCTGAACAATTGGAGCTGGTTAAGAAAAAATCGGGGAACGTAACCATATCAGTTGGGATCATTCCTTTTTAAGGAGGGAGAAACAAATATGAACGATAGAAGATTGGTAATTGCGGGTACCGGAAGCGGTGTCGGAAAAACGACATTGACCATCGGAATCATGGCAGCCCTCCAGAAGAAAGGCTTTACCGTTCAAGGGTTCAAATGTGGTCCTGACTATATTGATCCTACTTATCATACTGCAGTTACAGGACGGGTTTCACGCAATCTTGACAGTTGGATGTTTGAACATGACACTGTCCGTGAAATTCTTAACAAAGCAAATGCAGGAGCTGATATATCGATCATCGAAGGGGTCATGGGTTTCTTCGATGGCAAAAGTCCGTTAGCCAATACAGGATCGACGGCTGAAATCAGCATCATCACGCAAAGCCCTGTCCTGTTGGTAGTCAACTGTGCAAGCATGGCTCGGAGTGCAGCTGCCATCGTAAAAGGATTTCAGGACTTTTCGACCGGTCCTAACATCATTGGGGTCATTGCCAATCAAGTGGGAAGTGTAGGCCATTACAAAATCGTCAAATCAGCCATTGAGCAAGAATGCGATGTACCGGTGCTGGGATATATGAAACGGGAAATGGATATTGATATTCCAAGCCGTCATTTGGGCTTGATTCCTGCGATTGAACGCGGTGAACTTAACCCTTTTTTCGATAAGCTTGCACAATTGGTCATGGAAACGATCGATATCGATCAGTTGTACCGATTGTCAAAGACAAATCCCGTTTCCAGTGGGAACTCAAATATTTTTCAACCCAAAAATGAAAGTGACGTGTGCATTGCCGTCGCAAAAGATGCAGCCTTCAATTTTTATTATCAGGAAAACCTTGAGCTGCTTGAAGCATATGGGGCGAACATCAAGTATTTTTCTCCATTAAAAGGGGAAGAAGTTCCATTGGATGCCGATGGTTTATATCTTGGAGGCGGTTTTCCTGAGGAATTTGCAGCTGAACTTTCCGGTAACGTGGATGCTATCAAATCCATCAGAACCTCCATTGAAAAGGGGATGCCGACTCTAGCGGAATGTGGAGGTTTCATGTTTTTGAGCAAATCGATTGAAACGACTTCCGGAGAGACGCATCAGATGGCAGGAATGATACCGGGCAGGATTAAAATGCAGAAAAAGCTTGCAGCACTTGGGTATCGTGAAATTACAGGAACTTCAGGCAATTTTTTGATCAACGAAATGGAGCAGGCAAAAGGTCATGAATTCCACTACTCGACATTTGAAGCGGATGCTGATCTTACACATGCCTATCAAGCCAAAGGCAGATTCGGTTCGAAACAAGAGGGGTGTGTATTGGGCAACCTTGTTGCTGGGTATACCCACTTTCATTTTGCTTCCAATCCAACACTTGCTAAGAACTGGATCGATGCTTGCTTAAAACAAAAAAAACAGATCTGCCCATGAAACTATCAACTAGTAAAAGGTATTTTTTGAAGCTTAAGAGGAGGCGCGAGCATGAAACCGGGAAAAGTTCATCTGGTCGGTGCGGGTCCCGGAGATCCGAAATTGATTACGGTATATGGACTGGAATGTATCCAAAAGGCGGATGTCATTGCATATGACAGGCTTGTCAATCCAGAACTATTAAACTATGCAAAAGAAGATGCAGAACTTGTATATTGCGGGAAATCACCAGGGAAACATCATCTCATTCAAAATGAAATACATGAACTTTTAGTGGAAAAAGCCTTACAGGGGAAAAACGTCACCCGTCTGAAGGGTGGAGATCCGTTTGTCTTTGGGCGGGGCGGTGAGGAAGCGGAGATACTGGCAGCTAATGGGATTGAATATGATATCGTCCCAGGAATCACAGCGGGAATCGCAGCACCGGCTTATGCGGGCATCCCGGTAACACACCGTGAACATGCCTCAAGTTATGCCATTGTGACAGGCCATGGCCGTGATTACAAGGGGCAGGATAACCTGAATTGGCAGGCGTTGGCTCAAGGCATCGATACCATTGCCTTTTATATGGGAATTGGTAATATGCCGTTCATCTGTGAAAAATTGATGGAGCATGGCAGGGATGGTAAAACGCCAGTGGCCGTCATTGAATGGGGCACGACAGATAAACAAAGGACGATCACCGGTACTTTGAGTTCGATTTCTTCGAAGGCTGTAACAGAAAAAATTCAAAATCCGTCAATCTTTCTAGTAGGGGATGTCGTCCAATTAAGAGAAAAAATCCAATGGTTTGAAAGAGTGATTGAATCAGAGTCCATTAAGGAAAGGAATGAGTTGGAATGTCCATCATTCAAGAATTGAAGGAACGCCGGGCAATAAGGAATTACGAAGAAAAAGAAGTGGAAGACGAAAAAATCAGGCAGTTATTGGAAGCGGCTACCTATGCCCCTAACGACCGATTGCGTGAACCTTGGAGTTTTTATGTTATCAAGGGGGAAGCGAAGCACCGTTATGAAAGATTGGCAGAAAGGTATTTATATGAACGCTTTCCTACCAAACCAAAATTGATTGACAGTTCACTGGAAGTTGTAAAGACGACACCGCTCATCATAGTCGTGACTTCTGATATTTTACCTGACGATCCAGATTCATCCGAAGACAATGTATTCGCTTCTTGTTGCGCTGTCCATTCGATGTGGCTTGCCGCAAAAGAGCTAGGTCTTGGATTCGTTTGGCGGACTAGAGGAGTGGGTCTTGTCAGGGATGAACGCCTGCACGAATTTATCGGCTCACCGGATAACAAAAAAGTGATCGGCACCATTTTTGTCGGATACCCTAAAGGAGATCAACCGGTTCCTGCTACTAAAAGGACTTCATACATAGAAAAAACAGTTTGGTTATGAGGGTAGGTGAGTGAGTGGCACGCAGAGGATTAATGCTTATTTATACGGGAAACGGGAAAGGGAAGACGACTGCCTCATTAGGGGTGACTTTAAGGGCAATCGGCAGAGGAATGAATGTCAAATACCTTCAGTTCATAAAATCTCCAGAGCGTACATATGGGGAAGCATTGGCATTGGGAAAATTAGGAGTTAAAATGGAACAGCTAGGTATTGGTTTCACATGGACCAAAACCCCGGAAGAGCATCGCAATGCATTGGCGTTAGCTTGGGAAAAGGTGAAACTGGCCCTTGCTGATCCGGGCATTGATTTACTTGTTTTGGATGAGCTGAACAATGCTTTAGCCATTTCCAAATTCCCGATTGATGATGTCTTGCCATTGGCTGAAGTCATCGATGCAATTCGAAATCGTCCCGCTCATATGCATATAGTCATTACCGGTAGGGACGCCAAGCCAGAGCTTATGGAAATGGCGGATTTGGTTTCATCGATCGAGGCGACCAAGCATTATTATGACGAGGGTATCGGTGCAGTCAAAGGATTAGAGTTTTAGGGGGTGAGCGTAATGAAGGCACGATCCATCATGATACAAGGGACGTCATCCGATGTAGGGAAAAGTTTGATTTGTACGGCGTTTTGCCGGGTATTTTCCAATAAAGGATTACGTGTCGTCCCTTTCAAATCACAAAACATGGCTTTGAATTCTTATGTAACCTTGGATGGCGGTGAAATCGGACGGGCTCAGGGAGTACAGGCGGAAGCAGCACGGATAACGGCAACGACTGATATGAATCCGATATTACTGAAACCAAAGCAGGATATGGTTTCGGAAGTGATCGTTCACGGAAAGCATTTTCTTGATATGAATGCAAAAAGCTATCGGTCCCAATTTGTCCAGGAAGCCATGCCCATCATCCGTAAATCGGTGGAAAAACTACAAGATGAATATGACATCATAGTACTCGAAGGGGCAGGAAGTCCTGCTGAAATTAACCTTAAGGACCGGGATATTGCAAATATGCGAATGGCTAAACTCACGGATGCGGCTGTCATTTTAGTGGCCGATATTGATCGTGGTGGAGTATTTGCGTCCATTATCGGGACACTTGCCTTATTGGATCAAGAAGAACGAGATAGTGTAAAGGGGATCATCATCAATAAATTTCGTGGCATGCGTGAATTGTTGGACGATGGCATTGAATGGGTGGAAAAGGAAACCGGGATTCCGGTCCTCGGGGTGCTGCCCTATCTAGACGTGAATATTGAAGCGGAAGATTCACTTGCCCTCTCTTCCTTACGTTTTAAAAAACCTAAAAAGGCTGAGTTTCCGATCGATGTAGCCGTCCTGAGATTTCCGCGGATCTCCAATTTTACAGATGTGGATCCTTTTTTCGATGAACCCGGAGTAGGTGTCCGACTTGTTAGCAGTGTCCATGAGTTAGGTAATCCCGATCTGCTAATTTTGCCGGGTACAAAAAACACGATGGAAGATTTAGAGTGGTTGAAACGTATGGGATTGGATGGGGCCATCGATGAACGGCGGAAACAAGGAACGATGATATTCGGCATATGCGGCGGTTTTCAAATGCTTGGGACTAAACTTTTCGATCCCGACGCGGTCGAGGGTGACGGTGAGAACTCAGAAGGGCTTTCGCTTCTTCCGGTGGAAACCGTCTTTCAAGCAGAAAAGAAGACGGTACAAATGGAAGGTTTACTTTCTGCTGGGATAATGGAAAGTCAAATGAATCTTAACGGTTTCGAAATACATTTAGGCAGAACGACATTGAAGTCACAAGTAAGGCCCTTTCTATTATTGAAGGATGGAAGAGAGGATGGAGCGATTTCCAATGACAACCAAGTTATGGGAACATATCTCCATGGAATATTCCATAATCGCTTGTTCACTAGATTACTGGTTAACCAAATTCGACGGAACAAGGGGTTGGATGAAGTGAAGGAAAACGTTCAAAGCGACTCGGAGCGCAGGGAGGAAGCGTATAATCTCTTGGCTTCCCATCTGGAAGAAAACATTGATATGGATACCATCTATCAATGGCTGCAGCTCGAATCTGCAGAAAGTTGAACAAGAGTCAGACGGTGCTTAGTATGTTGATCAAGGCCCTTTTATCTGCAAGAAAGATCAATTTTGAGCTGCAATTCCTTTTATTTAGCCATAATAAGTGACAGAGGCATACAAGATATGTTATGTTGTCTTCTCTACATATTTTATACAAAATAAAAGGATGAGGTGTTCATATGAATAAAACAGAATTAGTGAGCAGTGTTGCAGCACAAGCTGAACTGACAAAAGACGAAGCAAAAAAAGTAGTGGATGCATTGTTTGAAACAATCACGGCTACACTTGCTAAAGATGAAAAAATCCAATTAGTTGGTTTTGGTACATTTGAAGTGCGTGACCGTGCTGCCCGTACAGGAAGAAACCCGCAAACTGGCGAAGAAATACAAATTGCAGCTAGTAAAGTACCTGCTTTTAAAGCAGGTAAGGAATTAAAAGAAGCTGTAAAATAAAAGGTGAACGAAGAAAAAAACCTGGCGATGAAATATGCGCCAGGTTTTTTGTTTACTGACTGATTCGAAAAACAGATAATATATACCGAATGTAACTCAGATTTTGTAAGAGCCATTTGGAGTTTCATTAATTGAAGGGATTAGGGCGTTCCCATGACCAACAATGAAAAAAGCCGACTCCGTGAAGCAGTAATGGACTGTAACACAAATGAAAAAAAATTATAGTACTTATTAATAAGGTTTATACTGTGACTATGTTAGGCTAAATGAATAACAGGCTTTAAAACCAAAATAAAAGAGGTGAAAGAAATGCTGAAGAAAATAATGAAAAAAATCAAACAGCTTTCCCAAGGCAGCAGTGAGCGAAGACATGGGCATTATCGCCGAGGCAGCAGCAGCAGCCGGGGGTACAAAAGGTATCCCATGAGTGGAAGTGACCGCTACAAGAGAAAAGGGCGGGGCAGCAGCAGCTAATTCCAATTCTTTGACTTCAATACAGCCTGCAGGTCCATTGAGATATCTTTAATATCTGAGTAAGGTTCTTGGATGCATAATAACCTTTTCAGTATATGCACGGTTTCTTTTTCTAACGAAAGCTCTTCTGTCCAAGGAAGTGCTTTTTTACTTTTGGAAGCGTACGTCGTATAAAGTACATATAGAAGTATTTCCCCCAAGTCGTAAAAGTCCTGCCTTTTCAGCTGCAAAATGGATTCTTTTGCGAGGTTGGCCGAATTGATCATCTTGGACAAACCAAAGTCTATCAAAATGGGCTGATTGTTCTTAAGTAAAATATTCGGTATACGTAAATCTTGATGGAAAATGTCATGCTCATGTAGATAAGATACTAAATCCACCAGCTTATTTAGAAAATATAGAGACTCTTTCTCATTGAACGTTAATTGATTCAAGAAAATATGGTCTTCTAAATTATCCCCTTCTATGAAATCCATCACAAAATAAACATTTCCATCTTGCGAAAATTCCTCGTGAAATTTAGGGATATTTCTGTGGTTTAACATTCGTAATATGGAAATTTCATTTTCAAACTGTTTCAGCTCTTTTTTGCTGCGGCGTTTACTTTTCCGGAGCTGTTTGATCACTATATTTTCATTCATTTTCAAATCATTGCAACGATAAACAATACCGTAGCTTCCTGTTCCGATTACAGCTTTTACCTCGTAGCGGTAATTCAAAACCACACTCTTTTTTAAAGGAATATCCACAATTAACTGGTAGAACTTTCTAAAGGAACGCAAAATTGAAACTTCCCTCACCACTTTCAAATATTCGAGTCAAGAACCAAAAAAAGACCATTATTAACTATGCTGGAAATATGAATGATCATGGTTAGTTTAACACTGATTTTTGATGATGCGGTAATGAAAGTCTTTTATTCGGGGAGTTCTTTTATACAATAGTTCACAATTAAAAGAGCTATAAAAAGTTTTTCCTTAAATTTCATAATATGAAATTATATGATTATTAAAATGATTAAGGTTTACTATAATGAATTCATAATAAAAGAGTAGGAGGTGATAAGATGGATGGGCGCGAATTGAGAAATCGCTTTGGTAAATTTCCAACCGGAGTCACGATAGTGAGCTGGTTTGATCGTAGAGTTCAAAAGGGCATCACTGTGAATTCTTTTACCTCGGTTTCCTTGGATCCCCCGCTTGCTTTAGTATCAATTCATAAAGAAGCAAAAGCTTGCACTAGCATGAAATATTTTGTCGGATGAACAATAATCCATTGCATGGCAATTTGCGGGCAGTAAACAGAAAATACTTGAAATTGACTGGAATAACAAGGAAGTTTCGCCAAAAATACATGAAGTGTTGCCTGGATGGAATGCAAACCATGGAGAGAGTATGATGCTGGTGATCATGTATTATTCATCGGTGAAATACAGGAGTTGCATTTCGAAAATTTGGAAGCGCTTACTTTTTATCAAGGGAAAATGGGGTCTGCTAAACTCACGAGTAAAGCAGCTGAATTCACGAGTAAACCGGCCAAACTCACGAGTAACCATCAAACTCACGAGTAAACCGGCCAAACTCACGAGTAAAACAGCCAAATTCACGAGTAAACCGGTCAAATTCACGAGTAAAACAGCTGAATTCACGAGCAAACCGGTTAAACTCACGAGTAACCATCAAATTCACGAGTAAAATTGCTAAACTCACGAGTAAAGCAGCCAAATTCATGAGCAAATCGGTCAAATTCACGAGTAAAACAGCTGAATTCACGAGCAAACCGGTTAAACTCACGAGTAACCATTAAATTCACGAGTAAAATTGCTAAACTCAAGTAATGCAGCTGAATTCAAGAATAAACCAACAAAGGACCCCTTTTATGGTAATTACTTGGAAAGTTTTGTATTATTAAAATTGAATATTCGGAAAAATTAAGGAGCGGTGTTATGAGTTTAACAATTACTGATTTGTTCATCGGCCAGGTTGCTAGTATGCAACGCACATTTAATGAATCTGACGTAAAATTATGTAATGAATTAACAAAAGATTACAGTCCTATTTATCAAGTGAATAAAGAAGCATGGAAAAGTAATTTCAGCAGGCCGATTGTACCTGGTTTGTTAACGGAAGGCCTAATCACTCAAGTAATCAGTGAAAAACTCCCTGGTAGTGCCTGTATACTTTTACAAAAGGAATTGGTCTTTTATCATCCAGTACATATAGGCGATATAATTTCAGCGGAACTCGAGGTCATTGATATTAATTTGAATAGAGATTGGGTTACGCAAAAGGTGACTTGCTTTAATCAAGCAGGAATAGAAGTCATTAAGGGGCAAGTTGTCATTTTTGTTTTAAGTAATCAAGATACTAGGTGATGTGAATGGAAAATGTTAAAAACGTAATTAGGAATTGGGGATCGATTGAAGTTGACGAAAATGGAAAAGTTATAGGCGCAACAGCTGATTTTTATGAATATTTCATGATTATGCCGACTGATTTGATAGGAAAGTCCATTACGAGGATCATTCACACTTCTTCCAGCTTTTCTTTGAAAGGTCTTGACCATAAACATGTGTTTTCTGGTGTGATCAGCGGACATGCTTGTTTCATAAGGGTATTTCGTCGAGAAGCTGATACCCTTTATACCATAATCATCCGTCAAGACGAACTGGAATACAGTGATTTAGTGTATTTTACCAACTCCTTGGAGAAGAATAAAATCAAGAAAAATTCCGTGGTTCAAGGTCGATATAGCTTCGAAGAGATTGTTGGAAAGAGTAAGGAGATTGAGAGGGTAAAAGAGCTGGCCGCCAGAATAGCTACCAGCAGTTCAACAGTACTGCTTACAGGGGAAACGGGAACGGGAAAGGAACTTTTTGCCCAAGCGATCCATGGTTTGAGTACAAGAAAAGCACAGCCTTTTGTGCCAGTAAATTGTGCTGCGATTCCAGATGAATTATTTGAATCGGAGATTTTTGGTTATGAAGCTGGCGCTTTTAGCGGGGCGAAAAAAGAAGGTAAGCCTGGAAAAATAGAATTAGCTCAACATGGTACGTTGTTTTTAGATGAGATTTCTGAATTGCCTTATCAGGCTCAAGGTAAGCTATTACGAGTTTTACAGGAAAGGGAAGTGGAAAGGCTAGGCGGGACGGGGACTAAAAATGTTGATATACGTATTATTGCTGCATCGAACAGGGATTTAAGAACCCTTATTCAAGAAGGGAAATTCCGCCAAGATTTATATTATCGACTTTATGTTTTTGAATTGAAAATTCCTTCTTTAAGGGAGCGACAGGAAGATATTCTTCCTCTGGCACATCATTTCGTCGAGTATTTCAATAACAAGTTAGGGTCCCATGTGAAGGAAATTGATCCTAAACTCCAAGATTGGTTGATCCAATATGATTGGCCTGGTAACATCCGTGAAATCAAAGCGATAATCGAACGCGGAATGAATATCGTAGATGGTGGGACTCTAACGCTGGAATCTTTATATTTTACACCTAATTTCATATTGGAGGTTCCCTCAGTTGGAATCAATAATCCTTTTTCCGGTACGTTGGATGAAGTTGTAGGTAATGCTGAAAAATCAGCCATTCAGCGAGCATTAAAAGATTCGGAAGGGGATCGTTCTTTAGCAGCTCAAAAGCTGAAAATTCATGTTGCTAGTTTATATAGAAAAATTGCCAAATACAAATTGAAATAACAGTTTCATCTAATGAAATATCATCAGGTAAACCATTAGGGCACACTTATAAAAGTGTGTATTTTTTTTGAAATTCGCAACTTTGATTTGCAGTATTGCGAAAAAATGCAAACCTGCGAAAGTTTTAGAAACTATAGCCAAATTTGTAGCCAATTCAAGTTGGCACACAAATTGCAATTATAGTTGTCAAGTAAGAGGTTTCGTGTTTAGTAGAATGTCCAAAAAACAGATAAATAGTATACAAGGAGGTAATGATATGCTGAATTTTTCTTTTTCGGAAGAGCAAGATTATTTTCGTAAAATATTGAAGGAATTTGCTAAGGAAGAGCTGCTTCCACATTATACAAAATGGGATCGCGAAGAGATTACTCCAAAACATTTGTGGAAAAAGCTGGGGGACCTTGGCGTAAATGGTCTTCGGATTCCTGTGGAATATGGCGGAAGCGGTGCAGATTGTGTGACAACGGGGATAGCTGCAGAGGAGATAGGGCGTGGTGATTTCAATCTTACTTACGCGGTGATGTTGAATGCATTAATCGGTGAAATTATCAATAATCATGCTAGCGAGGAACTGAAAAAGGAATGGCTTCCCAAAGTTTCAAGTGGTGAAAAAATTGTTGGCATTGCCATTACGGAGCCATCCGCAGGTACGGATGCAGGCGGAATTAAAACAACAGCAGTACATAAAGGAAATAAGTATGTGCTTAATGGAGAAAAGTCTGGAATTAGTGTAGCTATGTGTGGAGATGCATTTGTTTTATTTGCAAAGACAGAACCTGGATGGGGAAATCGAGGGATAAGTGCTTTCATGGTTCCTGCCGATATACCAGGAGTTGAATGTAGAGGGTACGCAGACATGGGGAATATCGCCATTGGAAGAGGTTCGATATATTTAACCGATGTCGAGGTTCCGGAAGAGAATATGATCGGTCTTCAAAATAAAGGGTTTTCCCAAGTGATGAATGGGTTTGATTTAAGTCGGCTGTTAATAGGGCTGCAATGTGTTGGCACCGCTTCACAAAGTATCGATGAAACCATCGAACATGTGAAAATCAGACATTCATTTGGTAAACCGTTGGCGACATATCAAGGGGTCTCCTTCCCAATTGTGACCCACTATACCCAATTAGAACTGGTGAAGTGGCAAGCCTATCGGGGCCTTTGGCTTCGTGACCAAGGGTTGAATCATAGTAAAGAATCGGCTTCCGTTAAGTGGTTAGGGCCTAAATATAGTGTAGAAGCTATCCATGAATGTTTGCTGCTGAATGGTCATTATGCTTATACGAAGGAAATGCCTCTTGAGCAACGCTTGCGTGATGTGATTGGGTTGGAAATAGGTGATGGCACTGCACAAGCCAATATGATGGTCATAGCAAAGGACATAATAGGAAAGGAGTTTCGTTCGCATTAATCCAAGGGATTAGCATTATTACAGTCGTGTTGGGTACGAACAGAGAATTGATGTGATGCAAGGCAGATCATCCTTAATAGTCAAGAAAACGAAGGGAATGAGAACGATGGAATTAACAGATGTAATTTATGAAAAAAGAGGCGGCATTGCAAAGATAACAATGAACAGACCTAAAGTTTACAATGCTTTTCGTGCCAGAACAATTCAAGAATTAATTTGGGCTTTTCGGGACGCTTGGGATGATAATCGTGTGGGTGTAGTGATTCTGACTGGAGCTGGCGAGAAGGCATTTTGTGTAGGTGGAGATCAAAAGGAAAAGGGAGAAGAAGGAGGATATAGTCATTCTGGTGGTTTAGGTGGTGGAATGGGACTGGAAATCGAAACGCTGCATCAAACGATCCGCAACATTCCTAAGCCGGTCATTGCAGCGGTTAATGGGTTTGCCATCGGAGGCGGGCATGTCCTTCATGTCATATGTGACCTAACCATTGCATCTGACACGGCAAAATTTGGCCAGAGCGGGCCAAAGGTCGGTAGTTATGACGCAGGTTTCGGTTCAGCTTATTTAGCACGAATTGTCGGAGAAAAGAAAGCGAGGGAAATCTGGTATTTGTGTGAACAATATTCTGCACAAGAAGCAAAGGAAATGGGACTTGTGAACAAAATCGTTGCCCCAGAACAATTGCTCGAGGCAGCAGAAGAATGGGCAAGAAAGATCCTTGATAAGAGTCCAACTGCGCTAAAAATGCTCAAATATTCCTTTAATGCAGATAGTGCCAACATTCAAGGGATTTCACAACTTTCGATGGGCAGTTTAGCGATGTTTTACAATACACCAGAATCGGAAGAGGGAAAAAATGCCTTCCTGGAAAAGAGGCCTGTTGATTTTAATAAATTCAGAGGTTGATGAGGGGGAAGAAAACTAGTGAAATTGGAGACGATTTTGACTCAGCAATATGTGGAGAAATATCAAGACGTTTGGCCAAACCGAACGATTTTGGATTATTTGAATGATGCTATAGTAAAGCATCCAGAGAAGATAGCGATTATCGATAAAAAAAGTAGTTTTACTTACAAGCAGCTTGGTAAGTTGGTCGATCGAATCGCATTGGGTCTCTTGCATATAGGATTGGGTAAGGGGGATGTTGTCTCTTTTCAACTGCCTAACTGGAATGAATTTATAATCTTACACTATGCTGTTACAAGAATCGGTGCCATCAGCAATCCCTTGATACCGATTTATCGAGATAGGGAAATTGGCTATATGGTTGGGATGGCAGAATCTAAAATGATTGTTGTACCAGATTATTTCCGTGGGTTTTATTACCCTGACATGATTGAGAGACTAAGCCATCAATGGCCTTCAATGAAACATATATATGTGATTGGGGAAAATGCCCCGAATGGGATGAAACTGTTCTCCTCCCTATTTGATGAACCTTGGGAAGACCGGATGGATTCTTCCATTTTGGATGAAATCACACATGACCCCAATGAGGTGACTGAAATTATCTTTACCTCGGGAACCACGGGAAGTCCAAAAGGAGTTATGCATACACATAATACCCTTTGTATATCTACAAATTATTGGATTGACCGCTTACATTTAAAATCCGATGACGTTCTTTTCATGGCGTCAACGTTCGCTCACCAAACGGGTTTTGGTTATGGAGTCAGGCTCCCAACACATATTGGAGGTACGGGAATCTATCAAGACATTTGGAATCCGAGAGAGTTTATTGAATGGGTTGAGAAGGAAAAGATAACGTTTACGGCGGGTGCCACTCCTTTTCTGCAGGATACGGTTCAGATGGGGGGGATAGAAAGGTATGACCTCAATTCGCTGCGAGTCTTCGTAGCTTTGGGTGCCCCGATTCCCAGGCATTTAGTAAAGGAGGCCGTGAAAAAAGTACCGTTCAAGATATTGTCAGGGTGGGGACAAACGGAAGATGGCTTGGTAACCTTGACGAGACTTGAAGATACAGAAGAAAAACTGACGAATACCGACGGAATCCCGTTTCCGGGTATGGAGTTAAAGATAGTGGATTTTGAAGGGGAAATCTGTGCCCCGAATATAGAAGGCTCTTTATTAGTAAGGGGTCCGGCTCTTTTTGTCGGCTATTTTAAACGAATCAATGATACGTTAGCTGAGTATAGTGACGGATGGTTCATTACCGGTGATCGAGCATTCATTGATGAAGACGGGTATATCCGGATTTCTGGAAGAAACAAAGACATAATCATACGTGGCGGTGAAAATATTCCAGTCGCTTATGTAGAAAATGTATTGTATGAACACCCGGATATTTCTAGTGCTCAGGTTATTGCGGTTCCAGATTCCCGTCTTCAGGAAAAAGCATGTGCATGTATCAGTATGAAAACGGGAAAGAGCCCGATCACGATGGATTCAATGCAGGAATTTCTCCTGGGAAAGGGATTGGCAAAACAATATTGGCCTGAATTTATTGAAATAATGGATGACTTTCCTCGTACGGCAAGCGGGAAAATTCAGAAATTCCGGCTCCGGGAAATGATTAATGAAAGGATAACCGACAATATATAGGCAGCTTAAATAAATCCATATTGACTAAATAGTGAAAGTGGAGGGGAATATGATGACAAAAAGAATGGCATTTATCACAGGTGCTGGAAGCGGAATTGGCAGAGAAATTTCAAAAAAATTGGCTTCTCGCAATATTAACGTCATCGTGGCTGATATTAATCTTAAAAATGCAGAGGAAACGGTTTCTTTAATCGAAAAGTCGGGTTTTGAAGCCAGAGCGGTCCATTGTGATGTAACGAAATTAGAAAGTGTAAAAAAAGCCGTCGAAGAATCAGTGAACTATTATCATAGAATAGATATATTGGTTAATAATGCAGGCTGGGATAAGGTGGAACCTTTTTTAAAAAGTGATCCCAGCACATGGAAAAGGATTATCGATATTAATTTACTTGGGCAGATCCATACTAGCAAGGAAATTTTACCTCTCATGATTGAAAATGGATACGGTAAGGTAGTAAATATTGCATCCGATGCAGCAAGAGTCGGATCAAGTGGAGAAGCAGTTTATTCGGCTGCTAAGGGAGGGGTTATTGCCTTTACAAAAACGATAGCAAGAGAAATGGCACGTCATAAACTCAACATCAATTGTATTGCGCCAGGTCCTGCTGATACGCCCCTATTTCAAGAAATAGGCTCATATAACGAAGGTATAGCAGGCGCCTTGGAAAAAGCGATTCCATTCCGACGGCTAGCACAACCAGAGGACATTGCCAGTGCTGTTGCCTATTTCGTTTCGGAAGAGGCAGGGTATATTACGGGGCAAACTCTTTCCGTAAATGGTGGATTAACAATGGTTTAATAGATCGTGGTTAAGTGGGTATGGAAGATTGAAAGTTTAGTAACCCTAAATCAAGAAAACTTTTCTAATACGTTTGACAATTGGATTTATCGTGTTAATATAAAGGCAAATGAATTTTAATATACAATTTGTACCACTAGGGGTGCTTTATAGGTAAAAGTTGATTTTTTACCCACAAAAGCTGAGATTGAAGTATGACTTTAAGACCCTTAGAACCTGATCTGGTTTATACCAGCGTAGGGAAGTGGGGTCTGGAACTATACATTTCTGTATTATTTCTTGTACAACCACTTTCTTTACGTTTAAGAAAGTGGTTTTTTGTTTGCAAAAAAAGGGGTGATAAGTGTTTTTTTCTGTTTCGTTCAATGAAAAAATACAATTTGGAGGTAATGGACATGAAGTTTTCAGAGGAAATCCGTAAGGAAGTTGATCACATTTGGGAAGCTAGTTTTAATCATCCGTTTGTAGCAGGAATAGGAGATGGCACATTGCCATTGGAGTGTTTCCGTTTTTATGTCATGCAAGATGCCTATTATTTATCTCATTTTGCTAGAGTTCAAGCCTTAGGGGCAGTCAAAGCTACAGATTTACATACAACAAGCAGGCTTGCCGGCCATGCACAAGGAACATATGAAGCGGAGTTGAAGCTTCATGAGAATTTTTCCGAGAGATTAGGCATCACAAAAGAAGAACGGGAAGATTTCAAGCCTGCCCCGACTGCCTATGCTTATACTTCCCATATGTATCGTGCGGCTTATTCGGGACATTTAGGAGATGTTATTGCAGCTATCTTGCCGTGTTACTGGCTGTATTATGAGATAGGTGAAAAGCTGCAAGGGTGCATGCCCGAAGAGCCGATTTATCAAGAATGGATAGCGGCTTACGGAGGAGAGTGGTTCCGCACTTTGGTGGAAGAACAAATTGCGAGGCTGGATGAGATTGCTGAAAAAGTAACTGAAGAAGATAAGGCGAGAATGAAAGAGCATTTTATTCTCAGCAGCCAATATGAATACTCATTTTGGGAAATGGCTTATCGTTTAGAGACATGGCCCGTTCATAAGGAAACATTAGAAGTATAAAAGGAGAATGAAACAATGAAAAAAGGATTGAAATTAACGGATATATTAGTCACGATCGTGATTGCGGTAGCATTTGGAATCGTTTATATCCTTTGGGGTTCGATTTATTATTCCGTTAAACCATTAGGATTACATCTGGATCAACTTATTTATGGAATGTGGTTTATAGCTGGCCCTGTCGCCTTTTTCATTTTACGGAAGCCGGGTGTGGCACTTTTGGCGGAGATAGCTGCAGCTTCAGGGGAATTCTTTCTAGGTTCCCCATGGGGGCTGACTGTACTGTTATATGGGGTGGTCCAAGGTTTGTTCGCGGAACTGGTGTTCATGGGGTTCAAATATAAAAAATTCAATATGCCGGTGGCCGTTTTAGCTGCGATGGCTTCCTGCCTGGCATCAGTTATCATGGATTTTGCATACGGGGAAATAGGTGCGCTTTCTACTTGGAATCTATCGTTATTCATGATAGCGAGGTTTGTGGGTTCCATATTCTTTGCAGGTGTGACCGCTTATTATCTAGTTAAAGTCCTGGAAGCAACAGGGGTAACTAATCTTGTGCGTCCGGTTTCCAATAAAGATTATGCAGAACTTGATTAAAAGAAGAGGTTGAGGGCCATGGAACCAATCGTTTCTGTTGAAAAGTTAAGAATGAAATTTCCCGGTGATGAATCTTTGATATTCAAGGACCTATCACTATCATTTGATCAGGGAGAAAAAGTGTTATTGTTGGGACCATCTGGATGTGGTAAGTCCACTCTGTTGCAAGTGTTAAGCGGATTGATTCCGAATTCCATCGAAGTCCCGATGAAAGCGGAGAAATTGAAATGCCCTTCTTCATGGGGGTATGTTTTTCAAGACCCTGATAGCCAGTTTTGCATGCCATTTGCCGATGAGGAAATTGCCTTTGTCCTAGAGAATCTTTCCGTCCCTAAAGAAGAAATGAAAGAGAAGATTCAAAATCATTTCCGTAAAGTAGGATTGAACCTGGACCATACAAGTATTGACACATTATCAGGCGGGATGAAACAGCGTCTGGCAATCGCTTCAGTATTGGCCCTTGAACCAGAAGTTATATTTTTAGATGAACCGACCGCCATGCTTGATCCAGAAGGAACGAAAGAAATCTGGGACTTGTTGAAGGAAGTCGGAAAAGACAAAACGGTTATTATCGTCGAACATAAAATTGACCATGTTTTAGAATTCATCGAACGAATCGTGCTTTTAAACGATGACGGTCAAATCATAGCTGATGGTCCAAGAGACACAATTCTTTCCCTATATAAAAATGAAATGAGAGAACATGGAATTTGGTTCCCTGGTGTTTGGGATGAATATATACAGAGTAATGCACCCACTAGGGAATACCATTTTACAGATGGTTTACCCCTTCTGGATGTGCAAGGATTTAGCGGTTTTCGGAATAAAGAGGAAAAAATACACGTTGAAGAGCTGAAGGTCCATTCAGGAGAATGGATTGTGATCAGGGGAGAAAATGGCGCGGGCAAGAGTACACTTTTGCATGCATTGATGCAATTCATAAAAACGAAAGGTACGTATGAATTAGTGGGGAACCCCATTAAAGTGGTGAAAAAACCAACGGATCATATGACGTTTGTCTTTCAAAATCCTGAGTTTCAGTTCGTTGCAAATACTGTATATGAAGAGATTGCTTATTCATTGCGTATTGATAGAAGGCCGCAACAAGAAATAGATGAGAGAGTCCGCTCATTGCTTAAAGTTTTCCGTCTTGAGGCACATCGGGATAAACATCCATTTCAATTATCAATGGGGCAAAAGCGTCGATTAAGCGTAGCAGCCTCAATCGTAATAGACAAAAAAATCATTCTCCTGGATGAGCCGACCTTTGGTCAAGATTCGAAAAATACCTTTGCATTACTGGAATGGTTTGAGGAATATCGAAGACGTGGAATAACAGTGATCATGGTAACTCATGACGATCATATTTCAAAAAACTTTGCAACCAGGATCTGGACGGTTAAGGACGGAAACGTAATAAGTGATGAAAACATCGCGCAAGCCGGATTTGTTGAGACCAAAGTTAAAAGGAGTGTCATGTAGATGAATGTTTCAAACGCAGAAACATGGCTCTATGGAATTAATCCAAGCCTTAAACTTGGTGTGCTGATTGTGTTATGCATCGTGGCGTTATTCATTCACGACCTGAATTATATGATGAATATCACCATTGGCGTATTACTTTTATTTTTGTTTTTTACCGGGCATTCGATAAAACGCATCCTGCTTTTGTCGATTCCCTTTTGTTTCATTTTTATATCCACCTCTTCTGCCATGATATTATTCGGGCAAGGTGAAAAGCTTTGGTTTGAGTGGGGACTCATATCGATTACGGAAGAAAGTTTCATGAGGGGATTACTCGTAGGCTTTCGAGCTTTGTTTTTTGCGGTCCTTGGTTTAACTTTTTCCTTAACGACGAGACCAGTGAACTTGTTTTATTCGTTAATGCAGCAAGTTAGGCTTAAACCGAAATATGCCTATAGTTTCATGGCGGCATTAAGGCTGATTCCCATCATGATGGAGGAGTTCCAAACGATACGGAACGCGATGAAGGTACGCGGTTTCGAAAGGGGAAAAGGAATAAAATCGGTATATTTTAAAATGAAAGCCTACTCCATCCCGTTGTTATCCGGAAGCATCAGACGTGCACACCGAATCGCGGTTGCGATGGAGGCAAAGCGATTTACAGACAGTCGGGATCGAACATACTATTATGAATTCGGGTTTTCAATAAAGGACCATGGTTTCATTCTGTATTTTATCATCCTGCTGTTGGCCGGCTTTTATCTATCGATTCAATTCCCGTTAGTATCCATTTGATTTTATGAGATTGTAACTTTACTAGTTGGGGGTTCTTAGTATGAATGCACATGAATTGCATATTATTTCCACTGGGAAACAGCCAATTGAAAAGTTTGTGGAAATCGCTTCAAACATTCAGGAACATGTCGATTTCTTTTATCTAAGGGAAAAGCATAGGAGTGCAACGGAACTCTATCAAGCAGTGAGGCTATTACATGATAATAAGATTCCGCTTTCTAAGATCATCATTAATGACCGGGTGGATGTAGCCTGGGTACACAAAGTATTTGGTGTGCAATTGGCTTTTCATAGTTTAGATGCAGAAGTCGTAAAAGGAGCTTTTCCAGGGATGAATGTTGGCTGTTCGATCCATTCCATGGAAGAAGCGAAAGCTGCATTCAGCAAAGGGGCCAATTACGCGATTTATGGACATGTTTTTGAAACGGATTCAAAAATGGGCCTTCCTCCCAAGGGAGTTGAGGAGCTTCATGCAATCACAAGAAATGTCAATCTTCCGATAATTGCGATAGGAGGAATAACACCTTTTAATTGCCAAGTCGTGCTGGATGCGGGGGCACGCGGAATTGCGGTCATGTCAGGTGTGCTTGAAGCTGAAAATCCGATTGAAGCTGTTAAAGAATATGCGAAGTCTTTGGGAAAGGAGACATAAGATGAATTCCATATATGATGCAATCATTGTAGGGGGAGGAGTAATAGGTGGGTCCATTGCATTTCAATTAGCCAAGCGAGGTAAAAAGGTCCTTTTATTGGAAAAAGACAGACTTGCCAGTAAAGCATCCAGTGCTGCAGCCGGGATGTTAGGGGCACAAGCCGAGTTAGATGCTGATAATCCCCTTTTTACATTGGCAAGCCGAAGCAGGGGGATGTTTCCAGCACTGGCGGAAGAATTAAAAGATATAAGTGGAATAGACATCGAATTAGTGAACAAGGGCATGTTTAAGGTGGCGTTATCGAGTGATCAAGTAGCCGAGTTGAAGAACATGATCAGAGTCCAGCAAGGTGCGGGGCTTGAGGCTGAATGGCTATCGACCGCTGAAATAAGGAAAACGGAACCGCTTTTATCGGATGAGATTAAAGGAGCCATGTTCATTCCGAATGATGGACAAGTTTCAGCCACGAGGCTGTCGCTCGCTTTTACTGAATCTGCAGCTGCACTTGGTGTGGATATAAAGGAATTTGTTCATGTCTCCGATTTGGTTACGGAAAACGGATGTGTAACGGGAGTTGTCACGGACATAGGTGGATTTTCAAGTGAAAATGTCATCGTGGCAGGTGGCGCTTGGAGTGCTTTCCTCCTAGAAAAATCAGGGATCAGGCTCGACAGTTATCCAGTAAAGGGAGAGTGCTTTTCCGTCCTGACCGATCGTCCATTGCTTGAAAAGACAATCTTCTCACATGGCTGCTATCTTGTGCCCAAAGTTGGCGGAAGAATCATTGTCGGGGCAACGGTTAAAGCGTACACTTTCGATCAAAAGGTAAGTCTTAACGGGATTTCTACGTTAATTGAAAGAGCAACGCAATTGCTTCCGGCGATTAAAGGAACCGAATTGGAAAAGACATGGGCAGGTATACGCCCCCAAACTGGGGACGGCTTGCCGTACTTTGGTGAACATCCGGCATGCAAAGGACTTTTCATTGCAACGGGGCACTATAGGAATGGCATCTTGCTTTCTCCAATTACAGGTGTACTTATAGCGGATATTTTGGAAAGGAAGGCAAATCCCGAATGGTCCCCTTTTCGATTGGACCGTTCGATACAGCCCCTTTTTTCTTGATGGAGGTGGATGAATTGGAATTGATTATTAACGGGGAAAAAATACGGATTCCTGCTGAAGAATCAACAGTTACAGGGCTTTTACAACACTTTAATCTACATCAAAAAGTAGTGATCGTTGAATTGAATGATGAAATATTAGCAAAAGAAAGTCTAAGTGAAACACTTTTGTCAAATGGAGACAAGGTAGAGATTGTACATTTTGTAGGAGGCGGATGATATGTTAAAGATTGGTTCTTATGAATTTTCCTCAAGATTATTATTAGGTACTGGAAAATATCCAAATTTCGATATTCAAAAACAATCAGTGGAGGTTTCGGAGACGGAAATATTAACATTCGCGGTCCGGAGAATGAACATTTTTGAAGCCAGTCAGCCCAATTTTTTGGAAAAGCTTGATTTGAAGAAATACACACTCCTTCCCAATACGGCAGGAGCTAAAACAGCCAAAGAAGCAGTGCGCATAGCCCAGCTTGCAAAAGCATCTGGCTTATGTGACATGATTAAGGTTGAAGTCATTGGCTGTCAAAAAACACTGCTGCCTGACCCGATTGAAACATTGAAAGCTGCTGAAGAATTAGTGAAGCTGGGATTCACCGTATTACCTTATACTTCGGATGATGTCTTGCTCGCTAAACGCCTGGAAGAAGTAGGGTGCCATGCAATCATGCCCGGAGCTTCACCAATTGGCTCTGGTCAAGGCATTATAAACCCACTGAACTTACGGTTCATCATGGAACAATCAGAGGTGCCGGTAATTGTTGATGCAGGGATCGGAACACCCTCTGATGCAGCAATCGCCATGGAATTAGGGGCGGATGGCGTATTACTTAACACTGCTGTTTCCGGAGCAAAAGACCCAGTCAAAATGGCGAGGGCAATGAAACTTGCCATTGAGGCAGGGCGATTGGGGTATGAAGCAGGAAGAATCGAAAAGAATGATTATGCGATTGCAAGCAGCCCGGTTGAAGGATTGAGCATTGGATGAATGAGCGTTATTCACGTCAGGAACTTTTTTGTCCTATTGGGGAAGAAGGGCAAATGAAAATTCGCAAAAAACACGTTTTGGTGATTGGAGCGGGTGCTCTCGGTACGGGAACTGCGGAAGGCCTTGTACGAGCCGGAATTGGGAAACTCACCATTGTTGACAGGGATTATGTAGAGTGGAGCAACCTTCAAAGACAACAGCTTTATTGTGAAGATGATGCACAAAAAAGAATACCGAAAGCAGTGGCAGCGAAGAATCGCCTGAATGCGCTAAATTCAGATGTAATCGTAAAATCACTTGTGGCGGATGTTTCGGTAGATGAATTGGCAAAGCTTGTTGAAGGCGTGGATTTGATATTGGATGCCACTGATAATTTCGATACAAGGATGCTTATTAACGATACTGCACAAAAATATAAAATCCCCTGGATTTACGGTGCCTGTGTAGGGAGTTATGGGATAAGTTACACGGTAATCCCAGAGACGACACCATGTTTGAATTGTTTGCTGGAAACGGTGCCGATTGGAGGACTGACTTGTGATACGGCGGGAATCATCAGCCCTGCCGTTCTAACGGTCGTTGCCCATCAATTAGCGGAAGCTTTAAAAATCCTTGTCGAAGATCATGAATCGCTGAGAAACAAAATCGTTTCATTTGATCTTTGGAAAAATGAACATTCATCCATAAATGTAGCGAAATTAAAAAAGGATACTTGTTTGTCATGTGGGTCAAATCGAACGTATCCCCACCTCTCTTATTCAAATCGAACAAAGACCGCCGTTTTATGCGGAAGGGATTCTGTCCAAATCCGGCCGGCAGTGAAGGTTGAAAGAGACTTAGCGGAACTCGAAAATAATCTTATCGCACAAGGAGGTAAGATCGACAGGAATCCTTATTTACTTTCATTTACCATTGGAACCCATCGGTTGGTCGTTTTTAAAGACGGGCGGGCGTTGATTCATGGAACAAAAGATATTGCAGAAGCAAAAACGTTATATCATCGTTATTTTGGCTGAAATGGCACCGACTTGCAATTCACGTTTATACCCGTGAAAGAGTGCCAAAAAAAGATGCCCTTATAATAGGAAGGTATCGAACATTTTCCCAATGTGACTTATTTGCTCAGAAATATAAAACGAAAGCGGTGTCTGCCTTTTTGGGGCGGCACCGCTTTGTTATGGAACGATTATATAAGCAGCTTACATATCATGACTGCTATTATGCTTCTGACGGGAGTGCTGCCTGTTTTTCACCTTATGAGAACCGCTTAACGGTGCTGGTTGACCTGGGTTATTTCCTTTAGGAGCATTTTTTCGCATATCTTTACCATCGTTTTTGTTCATGTTCGATCCCTCCTATCACTTAAGATAATCAGTCCGTGAAATTTTATTCACATACATATATTTGCAAACCTCGTACATGCTATTGATGGACACTATATTTAAGGAGCTGATTCCAAATGCAGGATAAACAAGATAAGCGAAGGACTTTCCAGGAAGCCCAGCAAAGTTATCAACAAGTATTTGATGTTTACTCATCCATTGAGAAAAGCGCACCGAATTACGGAACGGAATTGAAACATGTGAAGCAGGAAGTGAACGAGGCCTATCAACAAATACAATCTGCTTTAGTCACCGCTTCCGAACATCAGAAAGAACAATTGAAAAAATTCGAACAGGATATCCAGGCGATCGTCAATGAGGTCAATTCTGAGGACTATTGAGTGACAGGTTCTTTCGTCATGAGTCCATGCGCATTAGTCGTGAGTTTTGCGCGTTTTACTTGTGCGTTTCCTGATTTTAGAAAGGAATAGGCTTTTTGAAAAATGCAGGACATCTGCCATTTCAAAAAGCCTATCCTATTTAAAGCCTAGAAATGAGGGGAATCATTGGTTTTTCTTTCTTTTTTTATTGTTCTGCCTTTGCATTTCCGATAATGGCGGTTCATTTCCCAGTTCATCATTGTATCCAGCCCCATTACCTTGCGCTTTTGCTGCATTCATACCTGGTATAACATGATTTGCTTTTTGTTTTGTCATTTCGACACCTCCACCCATAGAATGCGATAATGTCGAATGATTATGTATGAAGTATCAATATGTTTTGCTGGAATAATTTATCAGGCCGAAAATAGAGGTATTTTCAAGAAAATGCATATTAGCAAGGCTTCTTAAATGCACTTTAATATGTGGGGGATTTTTTTCTATAAGAGAAACTTATCAAAAACAATAACTTTCTTGTTATTTACTTATACTCATTTCTATATTAGTATTAAGTTGAAGGAAGAGTTAGGGTGGGAGAAGAGAGAGAAAATTCGACAAACTAACTTTTTTACTTATATTTATAGTAAACATGGTTTCAGTGAACCAGGTTTTACTTTCATGTGCAGAATACGTTCTGACAGTTTAATAGGGGGTAATATTCATGACGAAAAATGACGTATACCAAGCGCGTAAGTCCTTTGAAATTGATGGGCAACGCTACAACTACTACAGCCTAGACGCTATTGAAAAAGCAGGGGATGGCCAAGTATCACGCCTTCCATATTCCATTAAAGTATTACTTGAAGCGGTACTTCGCCAAGTAGACGGAAGAGTAATCACAAAAGAACACGTTGCGAACCTTGCTAAATGGGGAACAAGCGAGCAACAAGATATAGATGTTCCGTTCAAGCCTTCACGTGTAATCCTACAAGATTTCACTGGTGTTCCAGTTGTTGTTGATTTAGCTTCTTTACGTAATGCTTTCGCAGCACTTGGTGGAGATCCTGACAAAATCAACCCGGAAATCCCGGTTGACCTTGTAATTGACCACTCTGTACAAGTTGATAAAGCGGGTACAATGGATTCCCTAGATGCCAATATGGATCTTGAATTCGAACGTAATGCAGAGCGTTACCAGTTCCTAAGCTGGGCTCAAAAATCTTTCAACAACTATCGTGCAGTTCCACCGGCTACTGGTATCGTTCACCAAGTTAACCTAGAGTACCTTGCGAACGTGGTTCATGCTGTTGAAACTCCAAACGGTGACTTCGAAGTATTCCCTGATTCTGTTTTCGGTACAGATTCACATACTACAATGATCAACGGTATTGGTGTTCTTGGTTGGGGTGTCGGCGGTATCGAAGCAGAAGCAGGCATGCTTGGACAGCCTTCTTACTTCCCAGTTCCAAAAGTCGTTGGTGTTAAACTGACTGGCCAACTTCCTAAAGGTACAACAGCTACTGACCTTGCATTGAAAGTAACACAAGTTCTTCGTGCACACGGCGTAGTTGGTAAATTCGTTGAGTTCTACGGCCCAGGAGTAGGATACCTTCCACTTGCTGACCGTGCAACAATCGCTAACATGGCTCCTGAATACGGTGCTACAGTTGGTTTCTTCCCTGTTGATGCAGAAGCGATCGATTACATGCGCTTAACTGGCCGTGATGAAAAACAAATTAAAGTGGTTGAATCATACTGCAAAGAAAATGGTTTGTTCTACTCTCCTGAAAACGAAGATCCAGCATACAATGATGTTGTGGAAATCGACCTTTCAGCAATTGAACCAAACCTTTCAGGCCCTAAACGCCCGCAAGATTTGATTCCACTTTCTCAAATGAAAAAATCTTTCCATGACGCAATCAATGCACCTATGGGCAACCAAGGTTTTGGTATGGACAATTCTGAATTGGATAAAGAAGTAACTGTTAAATTTGCCGATGGCAAAGAAACGGTAATGAAAACAGGTGCGATTGCAATTGCTGCAATCACAAGCTGTACGAACACTTCTAACCCGTACGTAATGCTTGGAGCAGGTCTTATTGCTAAAAAAGCAGTTGAAAAAGGCTTGACTGTTCCGGATTATGTAAAAACATCATTGGCACCAGGTTCTAAAGTTGTTACTGGTTACCTTCGTGATGCAGGTCTTCAACCATACCTTGATCAATTAGGATTCAACGTAGTTGGTTACGGCTGTACAACATGTATCGGTAACTCAGGTCCATTGGCTGACGAAATCGAAGCAGCTGTTGCTGAGGCAGATCTTCTGGTAACTTCAGTACTTTCTGGTAACCGTAACTTTGAAGGCCGTATTCATCCACTAGTTAAAGCGAACTATCTTGCTTCTCCAACTTTGGTTGTTGCATATGCACTTGCTGGTACTGTGGACTTCGATCTTAACAATGATTCACTTGGTAAAGATAAAGATGGTAACGATGTATATCTTGCTGATATCTGGCCATCACAAGAAGAAGTTAACGCTGCTGTTAAAGCAACAGTTACACCGGAATTATTCCGTAAAGAATACGAAACAGTATTCAACGATAACAAACGTTGGAATGAAATCCAAACAAGCAACGAAGCGATTTATGCTTTCGATTCTAAATCAACATACATTCAAAATCCTCCATTCTTTGAAGGATTATCACCAGAACCGGGTTCAGTTAACCCACTTTCCGGCTTGCGTGTAGTTGGTAAATTCGGTGACTCAGTTACAACTGACCACATTTCTCCTGCAGGTGCAATCGGTAAAGATACACCAGCTGGTATCTATCTTCGTGAAAACGGTGTGAAACCGCGTGACTTTAACTCTTACGGTTCTCGTCGTGGTAACCATGAAGCGATGATGCGCGGAACATTCGCAAACATCCGTATCCGTAACCAAGTTGCTCCAGGTACAGAAGGTGGATACACAACTTACTGGCCAACAGGCGATGTAATGGCTATCTATGATGCTTGTATGAAATACAAAGCTGATGGAACAGGTCTTGCAGTAATCGCTGGTAAAGACTATGGTATGGGAAGCTCTCGTGACTGGGCTGCGAAAGGTACTAACCTTCTTGGCATCAAAACAGTCATCGCTGAAAGCTTTGAACGTATTCACCGTTCTAACCTTGCATTAATGGGTGTTCTTCCACTTCAATTCAAAGAAGGCGAAAACGCTGAAACGCTTGGATTGACTGGTAAAGAAGCGATCGCAGTTAAAATCGACGAAACGGTTAAACCGCGTGATATCGTAAAAGTTACAGCTACTGATGAAGCTGGAAACGTAAAAGAATTTGATGTGCTTGTTCGTTTCGATTCCGAAATCGAAATCGATTACTACCGTCACGGTGGTATCCTTCAAATGGTATTACGTAATAAATTAAAAGGCTGATTTCAGCTTTTGGGAAGCGGTAAACCTATAATAGGTTTACCGCTTTTTTTGTGTCAAGTTTATGAAACAATGAGATATCATGATATGATTTATAGGAATTGCACTTTTCCGCATACCCTTTTATTGTTAAGATGGAATAGGGAAGTTGTTCTAATTCTGGAAATGGACTAATATTTTTATTGTAATGGGACTAGGAGGACGAGTATGCTTAAAAAAATTATTGCTTCGGTGGCCTTACTATCACTTATTACTGTAGCGATCGTGCAGGCGATGGATAATGAATCGAAGGGAAATGACGAAAAAGATGCTTTGGGCGGATTGAAAATTGGAGCTAAAGCACCCAATTTCTCTTTGAAAACTTTGGATGGTAAACAAGTTGAATTATCGGATTATGAGGGCAAAAAGGTAATGCTGAATTTTTGGGCAACGTGGTGCCCGCCTTGCAAGAAGGAAATGCCGGATATGGAGAAATACACACAACAAGCGGGTGATGACGTCGTCGTACTTGCAGTCAATATTGACCCTGAAAATGATGTACAAGCATTTGTGAAGGATAATGGAATTACTTTTACCATACCGCTGGACAGTCAAAGTGCAAAAAATCCAGTGAATGAGCGCTACAAAATTCTTAGCATACCGACAACTTATTTCATCGACAAAAAAGGCATTATCAGGAATAAGGTAATTTCAGCCATGACATTAAAAGATATGGAACGAAATATAAATAGTATGCAGTAGGGTAATCTCATGAAGTTTGAAGTGATTTTTTGCGACACACTTCTGCCGAAAACCCGGCATGTTACTAGGCGACAGACGATTTCTGAAAAAAAGGAACGTTTTTTATTACAAGACGGAACCTTATGGGGTTCCGTCTTTATTGGTGTTAACAAAGTTGTCAAATTTTAATGGAAAAATCAAAAAATTTAAAAAAATATGGTTAAAGTTTATGAAAAAAGGGTTAAAGTATAGAGAGCGGCGATTATGGTGTTTTTATCAGGTTAAAAATCTGATAATTATGACAATTTAAGGTATGGAAACCATATAGTCATAATTTTACGTTAATTTGGCAATGCTGAATAGTATATTAAAAATAAGTAGGTGAAAAGCATGAAAAAAAGAAAAAGGACATTTGAAGAATTAATTAAAGAAAACAAAAGGGAATTATTGATGGACGTTAAACAAATGGAAAGACTCGAAGAACGTCTTGAAAAAAAACATATGCAAAAGGCTGAATAGTCTTTGTTTAAAAAGAGTCAGGGCCATGAAGATCCCTTCAAGGTGCTGGCTCTTTTTTCATAACTATTTCAAAAAATGGCATTCATGAATTTCCTCTTTTATATCCATGATAAGAGAAGGAGGCGATAGAATGGGTAATCCAAAAAAAGATTCCAAACACTTTAGACCGAGCCATCAAGGAACACAGCCAATAGCAGCGGGTGGGAACAATGGTAAGAAAATGCAGGACAAATCCGGCAAACATGCTCAGGTCATTCAAACTAAAGGCGAGTAATCAAGGGACAAGCTAATAAAGTAATCGTAATAATATTTTGTAAATAATAAAACATGAGGTGAAAATAATGGGCACAAATAAGCACAATCCGGATAATCGTTTGGATAATGTTGAAAAAATTCAAGATGCAATAGAAAATACGGAAGAGAACATAACCGCTGCAAATGAAACGTTATCATTCTCTTCAGGGGAAGAAAAACAGGCAATTCAGGCTAAAAATGAACGAAGAAGAAAGAGCATTGATGGAATGAAGGAAGAAATGCAAGATGAGCAGGAAGCACGGGAAAGCGGTTATAGTAACGATAATATTTAAACAAAAAGGGGAGAAAGAGATGAGAAATCTTTCTCCCCTTTCATTTTAGGTTCAACGCAGGGAAACAGTCTATAAAGACAGCTTAAATGAAATTTGCACAATTGTTATGGTAAAATGTTTATTGCAAGAGAAATGAAAGTGGGGAAACAAAATGTTCATAGCTGAAAACGAAATTGAAGTGCGGTATGCAGAGACAGATCAAATGGGTGTCGTTTACCATGCGAATTATTTAATATGGATGGAACTAGGCAGGACAAAATTGATAAATGATTTAGGGTTTTATTATGCTGATATGGAAGCGGATGGCATCCTCTCACCTGTTATGGATATTCAGGCTTCGTATAAAACCCCTGTTAGATATGGTGATAAGGTAAAAATTAAAACCTGGATTGAAAAATATGACGGTTTACGCGTCGTTTATGGGTATGAGATCGTAAATGGAAAAAATGAAGTAGCGGCTACAGGTCTTTCTTCCCACGTATGCGTTAAAAAGGAGAGCTTCCGCCCGATATCCATTAAACGCATGTATCCTGAATGGCATGAGGCCTATGAGAAAAATAAAAAGCAGGATGAATTGGTTTAATTACATTTATTGAGGTGATCAAAAATGGCTTTTGGGATCAAACGGGTAGACGTCGTAGCCTGGAAGCAGAAAATCGATCAAGGCCAAATAGCTTTTTTAACCCATTATTGGCTGGACGACCGATTTCCCGGTTGTAAGACGGTTACAAAAGTCGGATGCAATGATTTACGGCGTTTATCGGAGTGGGGTAAGCAATACGGGCTTAAAAAAGAGTGGATTCATCACAGGAAGGATGGTTATTCTCATTTTGATCTTTTAGGGGATAAACAAGCAGAAATTCTTAGGGCGGAAAATATTGAAGAGCGCCTGCTCGATTGAACAAGAAAAAACAGCAGTTTACACCGCTGCTTTATTGTCAAGCACTCTTTTCATATTGAAATTCTGGTTCAGTCAGTTTTTCATTAAAAGTAATAAGTAAATCGTGACCATCAAAGTACCATAAATCTTTTTCTTCTACATAAAAATTAATCTCGTTCATAGTCGTTGCGGCCGCTGCATTTTCCGGTTCTTCTTGCATGATACCTAATGAAAAGCCGCTTTGGACGGTACTATGCCCGCCATATCTTACATAAAAACGCAAATGAGAGCCTTCTTGAAGCCCTAGCTCATCAATATACCACTTAGCTGCTTGATCGGAAATGGTCAGTTTCATACTCATTCTCCTTCCTAGAGGTTGGTTATTTAAGTATAAAGTAATTATGCGGTAGATGCTAATAATGTGCGTTTAAGAAAGGAAACAACCATGAATATTATATACAATATTTGTTTCATAACTCGAAAAAGATCCAACGAAGTCGAAGTGTTGATGCTATTTCGCCAAAAGGATCCCAATCGGCATAAATGGAATGGCATAGGCGGGAAAATAGAAAAAGGTGAAACCATCGATGAATCGATGGAACGCGAAATTCTTGAAGAAACTGGTTTGAAAGTAAAGGGGATGAGCTTTCGAGGGATCGTGACATGGAATGAAACAGGTGGAATGTATGTTTACAGAGCTGAAGATGCAGTGGGAGGGCTATCTGCCTGTGATGAAGGGGAACTTGCCTGGAAGCCATTTCAATGGGTTATGGAGGCAAGTGATGTAGTGTCCAACATAAAGTATTACCTGAAAGATATATTACAGGATGAACCACCACAAGAATTTGCATGCACCTATGAAAATGAACATTTAATATCAGTCAAAAAGAAGCCTCTGCCTGATATGGCAAAAGAATTGACTTACAATTGAAAACCGCCTTTTTGATTCCTGAGCCATCTAACAAAGTGGCAGGGGAATATTCGGACTATTGATATATTTATGAGTTATACAAGACTCTGAAATTATATATTGTGAGGATAAAACGAAATGCCATCTAATTAATTTCCTCATAAAGACGGGGCCGGTAAAAGGGTATACGGAATGGTATTGCCCGTAAGATCGTTTCGTACACATATGAGCACACACAATAATAGCTGCAGATTCCTGCAGCTATTTTGTATTGCCTTTTTCTTTTGCTTCAGCCTCGGCAAGCTTTCTCAGCAAGACTGGTGTGGGCATATGCATGATTTGCTCTAAAGGCAAGTTAAGTGACTTGGATAACTTTAATGCAGTTTCCGGTGATATTTGCAGTGGCTTCATGGCACTTTCTCCTATCGATATGTAATAACTAGTTCCAGTGTAGCCTCTGTTCAACAATTATTCAATCCTTACTTGACTCTTTCTCCAATAAACGAATTCCAAACCATTCTTTCGATTTGAAGTAATGTAGAAATGGTTTAGGTTCTTTTACCTTGACAAAAGAATCGTGCAGAGTCCAGAATGGAATATAAATAGTCTAAATAGTTCATTTTTTCAAGGGTGGTCTGACTTCCTTTCAATTAAACGGGTATAAAGATTCACGTTTCTTTGTTTGGATATAATGGATTAGCTTTTTCGTGATTTACAAAATCAGGGGGAGTGGGATATGGGGATTTTCATAAAAGTGAAGCCAATAAAAGCAAACTGGTTTCAAAAAGCAAATGAAACAGATGGCATATTGGATGTAAGCAGTGAACAGGTGAAACTTCAGGTTAATATCATCGATTTAACGGAATACGATTTAAAGCTGATCCATGCTTTTAGAGAGGCAATCGAACCTCAGGTCGAGGAAGTTGTGGATGCCTTTTATCAATCGATTCTGCAGGTTCGGCGCACAGCACAGTGGGAAGATTGAGAAAAACGTTAATTACTCATATGTTATCTTTATTCAATGGTGTGATTGACGATGATTTTGTTAAATTGCGGACAAAGGTGGCGAAGACTCATTATCGTATTGGCTTACAGCCCCGGTGGTATTCATCCGGTTTTCAAAATGCACAGAATCACTTGCAAAGAATTGTCTTTGAACAAACCAAGAATGAAGATGAGCAGCGGGCATTAGTCCTTGAGGCATATGAAGTGGAACATTTAAAGGCTAGGGAAAATCAATATAAAGAAATAAAAGAGGAAGTAAAAAGGAAAATCTCGTTGGTTAGTGAAGAAGTCTTGTATTTAAGTGAAGAAACGGATGCTTCCGTTAAGCAATTGATAGAAAACGGGCAATTTGTCAAAATGCAGATCGCAACGCGCGCTGAATAATCCCTTGGTTCAAAAACAATGGCAGAAGCGTATGCAGATCTTAACGGAAAAGAAACAAAACCTTGTTAATTTCATGAAAAATGTTGATGAAAAGATCGTTTTATTAAACCAATCTTTCTTAAGCATCACCGAGTTTGTTAAGCTTGTACAGGGAATGGCCGACCAGACAAATTTACTATCTTTGAACTCAGCCATCGAGGCAGCACGGGCAGGTGAACATGGTAATGGATTTGCGGTTGTTTCGAAAGAGGTCAGGAAACTTGCTGAACAGACTAAAAAGTCGATAGCTGAAATAGATGCAATCGTGCAATCATCAAATGTATATATGAAAGATGTTGTTGATTCTGTCCTAAGGGTCAAAGAAGTGGTTCAAGCAGGTGAGAAGGAATCTGGATTAACGGAAAATTCCTTCAATGAAATAATCGGAGTCATCAAAGGGAATATAACGGATTCTGCAGAAATGGAAATGACAATTCAGGGTTTAGTGTCAATCATCCAGGAAATCGGTAACGCTACTGAAAAGGTTTCGAGGCATGCCGGTATCCTGAATAACACGGCAAATGAATTGTAGAAAGTAAAATAGGCCCATGTACGGGCCTATCTTCACATGGTAATGCACATGTTCTTATAACCATTTTACTTTAGGTTCAGTTTTATCGATAATCCGCTTGATGTTTGCACGATGCCGGTAAAAAATGAAGATCGTTATTATACCGATTACAATAATGAGCGGCAAATCACCAGTATGAAACACTAAACTGTAGATGAGAGCAAGTAGACAAGCAATCATGGAAGAAAGCGAGACATATTTGGATATGTATAAGGATATGAAGAATATGAAAACGGCAAAAACGAAAAACAATGGTTCATATGCAAGAATGACACCAGCAGAAGTTGCAACAGCTTTACCGCCCCGAAAGTTTGCGAAAATGGGAAACATATGACCGATGACCGCAAATACTCCGGCTAGCAATGGATTCATTCCCAGGCCAAGCAGAACCGGCAGAAGAGTTGCTAGGGTACCCTTAAGAATATCCATGGTAGTAACGGTTAGTCCTGCCTTGAAACCAAGTGTCCTGAAGGTATTTGTCCCGCCTAGATTTTTACTGCCATGCTCCCGGATGTCGATTTTGTAAAATGTTTTACCGATTATTAAACCGGACGGAATCGAACCGATCAGGTAGGCAGCCAGTATAGTGATAAATGTAAGCATTCTATTACCCTTTCTTTAAGAAAAATCTTCTTTTTTTATCACGTTTAAGGAAGATTGTTCCCTTTTTCAAAAATAAACGTGTAGAAATTAGCTAAAAACAGCCTGAAATACCTGTTAAGCTTCTCTTATTGTAACATTTTCGTGACAAAATGGTACGGCTGTCCAAAAAAAATCCACTAAAAAAATGAATTTTCCTTGATGGACCTACATCTTTTGATATACGTTAAGTTCATGAACGGTAAAAGGTTTAGACTTCCTTATTTTCGTAAATATAAAATGAACGATGCCTCCTTGTATAAATTGTTACAATACGTGGTAGTCTGTATGAACATAAGAAAGTTAAGTGGGTAATGCCTTTTCGAAACTTATTCTATCTTGTATAATGATTTTTCTTAATAATGGTAATAAACAGCTTTTCTCTGTAAAATACCTTTGTTAGGAATACTCTTTAATCAAATATTACATTTTATTATAAAGGGGATTGAAAAGAATGATAGAAAATCCAAGCAGAGAAGAAATGGGAAAGATGTTGAAAAAATCGAAGCGCATCGCTGTCGTTGGTTTATCTGATAACCCTGAGCGCACTTCTTATATGGTATCGAAGGCCATGCAGGATAGCGGATATGAAATCATTCCTGTAAACCCTTCTGTATCCGAAGTGCTCGGTGTAAAGGCAGTTAAGGCACTGAAGGATATTGAAGGGCACGTCGATATCGTCAATGTTTTCCGCCGTTCAGAGTTCCTTCCGGAGATAGCCAAGGACTTTGCAGAAATCGATGCAGATATCTTTTGGGCGCAGCTAGGGGTGGAAAATGAAGAAGCCTATAATTTTTTGAAAGAAAAAGGACATACTGTCATCATGAATCGATGTATAAAAGTCGAACACGCCCTTACTAAGTAAAATGAAGAGCGGAACTTCCGCTCTTTTTTTAAGGTATCGCTTTATTTCTGGAGAAAAACTGAAAGGCAGCCATAGCGGGCATTGAGCGGTCGGGCAAAATTAAGCCATTAAAGCTTAATTTGATTAAAATAATAAAAGTATATTTGCCAAATGAAAATTTACCGCTACAATTAGAATGGTAGCTATGATACGTTTTGTTCCATACAAATGTGCTAACGCTAATAAAAAGGACAAAAAAATAGAACACTTGTTCTTTGTTCGTGAAAGTATTATACTTGTTATAATGATAATAACGTATGTATTAATGGATTTGTTAAGCTAGTGAGTCATTTCATTGCAGTATGATTTGGCCCGGAAATTGTGTTTAGTAAGGAAAGGGGAATTTCTGTGGCAAAGAAAGTAAAAACAATCGAGTACAATGATGATGCAATTCAGGTACTGGAAGGACTCGAAGCGGTCAGAAAACGTCCCGGTATGTATATCGGCAGTACTGATGCACGCGGACTTCATCATTTAGTGTACGAGATTGTAGATAACTCCGTAGATGAGGCTTTAGCTGGATATGGAGACCAAATTAGTGTGAAAATACATAAAGATAACAGTGTAAGTGTGTCCGATAAAGGGCGTGGAATGCCTATTGGCATGCATAAATTAGGTAAACCGACGCCTGAGGTCATATTAACGATTCTTCATGCTGGAGGTAAATTTGGACAAGGCGGATATAAAACGAGTGGAGGCCTTCATGGAGTCGGTGCTTCGGTCGTTAACGCGTTGTCTGAATGGCTTGTCGTGACAATCAAGAGGGACGGGTTCATTTACGAACAACGTTTTTTCAATGGCGGAAAGCCAGAAACCACTCTGGAGAAAATCGGCAAAACAAATCAAGCTGGGACCAAAATCCACTTCAAGCCCGATCCTAAAATATTTTCGGTGACGACTTTTAATTATGAGATCCTGTGTGAGCGTCTTCGCGAATCAGCTTTTCTTTTAAAAGGCATGAAGATAGAATTGACGGATGAGCGTAACGACCATAATGAAATTTTCCACTATGAAAATGGCATTGAAGCGTTTGTCGATTATTTAAATGAAGAGAAAGAAACACTCCATAGTGTAGTCAGCTTAGAAGGGGAACAAAATGGGATTGAAGTCGAACTTGCCTTTCAATTCAACGATGGTTATTCAGAAAATATTCTAAGCTTCGTGAATAACGTTCGTACAAAAGACGGAGGCACCCATGAGATTGGTGCAAAAACGGCCATGACACGGGCATTTAATGATTATGCCAGAAAAATGGGGCTATTAAAGGAAAAAGATAAAAACCTCGAAGGTACCGATATACGTGAAGGCTTGTCTTCAATCATTTCAGTGCGCATCCCTGAAGAACTTCTTCAATTCGAAGGACAAACCAAAAGCAAGCTTGGAACCAGCGAAGCCCGTTCTGCAGTCGATTCCATCGTATCAGAGCACCTAGCCTACTTTTTTGAAGAAGATCCGACCACGAGTACCCTATTGGTTAAAAAAGCGATTAAAGCGTTCCAGGCAAGGGAAGCGGCACGTAAAGCCCGTGAAGACGCAAGAAGCGGGAAGAAACGGAAAAAATCCGATGCCATCCTTTCCGGGAAATTAACACCAGCCCAATCGAAAAATCCCGAACGAAATGAATTGTATCTTGTAGAAGGTGACTCTGCTGGGGGATCCGCTAAACAAGGGCGGGATCGCCGTTTCCAAGCAGTTCTACCTTTGCGGGGTAAAGTTATCAATACGGAAAAGGCAAAACTGGCGGATATTTTTAAAAACGAGGAAATAAATACCATCATCCATGCCATCGGCGGAGGTGTCGGGGCGGAGTTCAATACGCCGGACACTAACTATGATAAAGTGATCATCATGACTGATGCCGATACGGATGGGGCCCATATCCAAGTGCTGCTGCTGACTTTCTTTTACCGATATATGAAGCCGTTAATAGAGTCAGGAAAGGTTTACATTGCCTTGCCCCCTTTATATAAAGTGAGCAAAGGGACAGGGAAGAAAGAAGTCATTGAATATGCTTGGAGCGATGAGGAGCTCCAGGGAGCGATAGACAAGGTAGGGAAAGGCTATATGATTCAGCGCTATAAAGGGCTGGGTGAGATGAATGCCGATCAATTATGGGATACCACCATGAACCCGGAAACAAGGACATTGATACGTGTGAAGATCGATGATGGAGCACGTGCAGAAAGACGTGTGACAACTTTGATGGGAGATAAGGTTGAACCGCGTCGTAAGTGGATTGAAGCCAATGTCGCTTTTGGTCTCGAAGAGGAATCGAATATTTTAGATAATGAAAATATGTCGATTGAAGAGGAGGTCATTAACGATGGTATTTGAAGAAACGTTTCGGGATTTGCCGCTTGAAGAGGTAATTGGTGACCGCTTCGGCCGTTATAGTAAATATATTATCCAAGATCGGGCACTTCCTGATGCAAGGGACGGCTTAAAACCGGTGCAGCGCAGGATATTGTATGCGATGCATGTCGAAGGAAACACTCAGGAAAAAGGATTCAGGAAATCCGCAAAAACGGTCGGTAATGTAATCGGTAACTATCACCCTCACGGAGATTCATCCGTTTATGAGGCAATGGTTCGGATGAGCCAAGACTGGAAGCTGCGGAAGGTCATGGTCCAAATGCACGGAAACAATGGTAGCATTGATGGTGATCCGCCTGCTGCGATGCGGTATACGGAAGCAAGGCTTTCATCGATTGCCTCCGAGATGCTGCGGGATATTGAAAAAAGGACGGTCGATTTTGTACCGAACTTTGATGATACTTCAGAAGAGCCCATTGTATTACCTGCAATGTTCCCTAACCTGCTTGTAAACGGCTCTACAGGAATTTCAGCCGGCTATGCCACTGAAATCCCCCCACATCAACTAGGTGAAGTCATTGATGCTGCCATTATGCGAATCGATAAGCCGGAAGCGACAGTCGCTGATTTAATGACTGTCATTAAAGGGCCGGATTTTCCTACTGGCGGTATCATTCAAGGAATTGAGGGCATTCGTAAGGCCTATGAAACAGGTAAAGGGAAAATAATCATTCGCGGGTTGGCGGAAGTGGAAACGATTCGGGGCGGCAAACAGCAAATCGTCATCACTGAAATCCCATATGAAGTCAATAAAGCAAACCTTGTTAAGAAAATGGATGAATTCCGTCTAGACCGGAAAGTGGAAGGTATCGCCGAAGTAAGGGATGAGACCGACCGTACAGGACTGCGCATTGTCATCGAACTGAAAAAAGAAGCAGATGCAAATGGAGTCCTGCATTATTTATACAAAAATTCCGATCTCCAAATTGCATACAATTTCAATATGGTTGCGATTTATAAAAAACGGCCAACATTGATGAGCCTGCCTAAAATGCTCGATGCTTATATCGAACACCGTAAAGAGGTAATCGTGAACCGTTCACGTTATGAGCTGCAAAAGGCACATGACAGGGCACATATCGTCGATGGATTAGTGAAAGCTTTATCCATATTAGATGAAGTCATCGCTGTCATCCGGGCATCTAAAGACAAACGGAACGCTAAAGATAACCTCATAGCTAAATTTGCTTTTACAGAAGCGCAAGCTGAAGCCATTGTCTCCTTGCAGTTATATAGGCTGACAAATACGGATATTACAGCACTTGAAGCAGAGGCAGCGGAATTGAAGGACAAAATTGAGGAATTGACAAAGATTCTTGGCAGTGAAAAAGTTCTTCTTCAAGTAATTAAAAAAGAACTTCGATTCATTAAAAAGGGCTTTGATGACGGACGGCGTTCCAAAATCGAAAAAGAGATTGAAGAAATCAAAATAAATCTTGAAGTCTTGATTGCGAGTGAAGACGTGATGGTTACCGTTACGAAAGAAGGCTATGTCAAACGGACATCGTTACGATCTTATGCAGCGTCAGGAGGTCTTGATTTTGGCATGAAGGATTCCGATCGCCTGCTCCAGAGGCTTGAGATGAATACAACAGATGTCCTGTTGCTGTTCACATCCAAAGGGAACTACCTCTATTGTCCAGTTCATCAGCTTCCTGATATTCGCTGGAAGGAAACCGGACAGCATATCGCGAACATCATTCCAATCGACAGGGAAGAACAAATCATAAAAGCGATTCCAATCAAAGATTTTACCATGCCGGAATTCTTAGTGTTCATCACGAAAAATGGTATGGTGAAAAAGACAGAATTAGCTTCCTATAAAGCCCAGCGTCATTCAAAACCGCTGGTTGGTGTCAATTTAAAAGGTGACGATGAACTGGTCGATGTCCATCATACCGATGGGCAGGCTGACCTTTTCCTAGTCACTCATAATGGCTATGGTTTATGGTTTGATGAAGAAGAAGTAAGTGTTGTCGGTGTCCGGGCAGCCGGAGTCAAAGGGATTAACTTGAAAGAAGATGACTATGTCATTGGCGGAAAAGTTTTGGCCAAGGATAGTAAAGAATCAATCTTTATCGTTACACAGCGCGGGGCCATAAAGAAAATGAAATTAACCGAGTTTGAAAAAACGAGCCGGGCAAAACGCGGTGTCGTGGTCTTGAGGGAATTGAAATCGAATCCTCATAGGGTCATTGGTTTCGATATCATTAACAAAACCGACAGTCTATTCATTCTTTCCGAAAAGGGAACCATTGAAACGATTCATGCCGCTTCATTAAAAAATCATGATCGATATACGAATGGATCATTTGTTTTTGATGAAACGGTTAGTGGAAAAGCGAAAGAATTATGGAAAATATCATTGGAAGATGACACCGCCATAGAGCAGTGAATCATTTTTTTGAACGGGATGCTGGCCTTGATCAGCATCCCGTTTTATTTTCCTGAAAATGCAGTTATATCCACAGGCCAGCACTACAGTTGAGTCTTTTTACGAAAGCAATGTCTTAATTCAAAAATGACTTATTGAGTCAAATTTAAATCCTAGTATTATGAACCTTATATTATTAAGAACGCAGCAAATAATTCAATTTTGAATTTTAGCATTAACTGACTCAACGTATCAAAACGATTTATTTTTGGCACACTCCTTGCATATTGTTAGTATGACTTCTTTATTTTTGAATGAAGAAAGGGGAGGACCAATGGATAGACCTTGGATAAAGCATATCCCGTCCGGAAATCCAATCGAGATTGATATTCCTGAAATTTCATTGACAGAACTATTTTTTCAATCAGTCGAACAGTATTCGGATAATACAGCAGTAACGTTCATGGAGGAAAGGTATACATATTCAGAGTTGGGGAAGTTAGTGAAAAGATGTGCCCGCTTGCTTGCTGATGAAGGGGTTGGAAAGGGAGATCGTGTGGCTCTCATGCTTCCTAATTGTCCCCAATATCCAATTGGTTTTTTTGGAACTCTTTTGAATGGAGCCATTGTTGTCCAAATCAACCCAATGTATAAGGCGAACGAATTAATGCATGTCCTGAAAGATTCAGGTGCAAGGCACATCATTGTACTCGACGATTTATTGCCCATAGTTGAAGCCGTCATGGCTGAAACCGATGTTGAAAAGGTGTTGATCGTGTCTCTGGAAAAGGGAAAATGTGAAATGACAAAAAAACTGCTATCTGTAACAGAGGCGGATTTCACTGTGGAGATTGAACCTGCTAGAGATGTCGCCGTCCTCCAATATACTGGAGGAACGACAGGGCGTTCTAAAGGCGCGATGCTAACCCATCGTAATATCGTAGCCAATACGCTGCAAAGTGCAGCCACTTCAAGAACCAATACTCAAAAGGGGAAGGAAAGGGTACTGGGCGTTTCCCCATTATTTCATGTTTACGGCATGACTTCAGGAATGAATCTGACGTTTTATAATGGCGGGGAATTAATTCTTGTATCCCGATTTCAGGTAACGGAGATCGTCGATATTATCAATAATCTTAAACCGACTATTTTTCCAGGGGTACCGACGATGTATATTGCTTTATTACAATATTACCAGTCCCATCCATTTGATTTGCATACTTTGAAATCTTTCGGGTTCGTCACCATTGCCATTGAATGTATTGTCAAGGTTTAACGAACTTAGTGGAACAAAGATTGCTGAGGGCTATGGACTGTCCGAGGCGTCACCAGTCACGCACCGGAATCCAGTCAGCGGCCTGCAAAAACCCGGAAGTATCGGGATTCCGATACAAAATACGGATGCAGCCATAATTGACAGCATTACAGGAGAGCCAGCCCTCTTGGTTGATACACCAGGTGAATTGGTCATTAAGGGTCCACAGGTAATGAAAGGTTATTGGGGCATGCCTGAAGAGACGCGGCAGACGATTCAAAACGGATGGCTGCATACCGGTGATATGGCCAAGATGGATGAAGATGGCTTCTTTTACATTGTGGGACGGAAGAAAGAGATGATCATCGCAGGCGGATTCAATATTTATCCAATTGAAATTGAAGATATACTATACAGCCACCCTAAGGTTCTGGAAGCTGCCGTCTTTGGCGTTCCCGATCAATATCGCGGTGAAACGGTACATGCAGCGGTAGTTCTAAAACCAAGTGAAAGAATAACTGAAAACGAATTGAAGGATTATTGCCGAAAGCAGCTCGCTGCCTTCAAGGTCCCAAAAGCAATCACATTTGAAAGTGAACTTCCGAAGACGGCGGTCGGTAAAATTTTAAAACGCAAGCTTCAAGAAAAACATATCGCTCATTCGAACTAGATATGAAAGCGTTAATAACCAATTCGCAGATAAAGGGGAATGCAAATGGACTTTCGCTTAGATGAAGACATCCTGCTACTTAAAGAAAATATACGCCAGTTTATCGAAGAACAAATCGATCCATTCTCCATGCAGATAGAGGATGAAGATCATATCCCGGAATCCATCATAAATTTATCGAAGGAAATCGGGCTATTCGGACTTAGTATCCCGGAAAGGTATGGCGGACTCGGAATCGGGATGGTGGGAAAATGTGCTTTATATGAGGAAATCGGCAAAACACATAATGGATATACCACTCTGATTGGGGCCCACACCGGTATAGGGACGGTAGGGATAGTTGAAATGGGCAATGAAATGCAAAAGGAAAAATATCTACCAGATATGGCAAGCGGTAATAGAATTGGCGCTTTTGCTTTAACTGAGCCTGCAGCGGGGTCCCATGCTACGAATCTCAAAATGACGGCGGTCAAAAATGGCGATAAATATATTTTAAATGGTACTAAGCATTATATAACGAATGCAGATGTAGCAGATATTTTTACAGTTATGGCCGTTACAGACAAAGATAAAGGGGCGAAAGGGATCACCTCATTTATAGTAGAAAAGGATTTTCCGGGTTTTAGAGTTGGTAGCCTGGAAAGGAAGATGGGTCTTCGAGGCTCACATTCGGCCGAATTATTTTTTGAAGATTGCGAGGTTCCTGCTGAAAATGTACTGGGGGACGTCGGCCAAGGGTATGTAAATGCCTTGAAAATCCTTGCAAATGGTCGGGCAGGCCTTGCTGCCCGTAATTTAGGGTCCTGTCAATACCTGCTCGATCTTTCTACCAAATATGCCACAGAACGTGAACAATTCAATGTCCCGATCATTGATCATCAAGCCGTATCCCATATGATTGCAGAGATGGCAATGGAAATAGAAGCACTTCGCTCATTCACATACAGGGTCGCATGGATGGTCGATCAGAAAGAAAAAGTCATTAAAGAAGCGGCCATGCTCAAGTTGTTTGGTTCGGAAGTATATAATCGTATCGCTGATAAGGCCGTTCAGATTCATGGCGGGATGGGATATATGAAGGATTATCCAGTTGAACGTTTCTATCGGGATGCCCGAATCACCAGAATATATGAAGGTACGTCCGAAATCCAAAAGAATATCATTACCGGGCAATTAAAGAGAAAATATCAAAACTAGTCTAATTGGAAAGCGGAGGGGTTAAAATGGATTTACGACTATCAGATGAACAAAAAATGGTGCAAAAAACAATTCGCAAGTTCGTGGAAAATGAATTGATTCCATTGGAAAATGAAGTACTTCGCAATGAAATGGCAGGAAAACCTAGTTTACCAGAGGGGACTTTGAAAGATTTACAGGAAAAAGCAAAAAAAGCCGGGTTTTGGGGCATTAATACTCCGGAGGAATTTGGCGGGGCAGACCTAGGTCAGCTCATGATGGCAATTGTCTTGATGGAAGTATCAAAAACGTTTGTACCATTCAGTTTTGGAGGTTCGGCTGATAACATCCTTTATTATGCAAATGAAGAACAGAAACAGAAATATCTGATCCCTACGATTAATGGTGAGAAAAAGTCCTGTTTTGCCATGACGGAACCGGGAGCTGGGTCCGATACGAGAAATATTAAAATGACGGCAGTAAAAGAAGGGAACGAATGGGTGCTGAACGGTGAAAAAACGTTCATTACCGGAGGAAATGATGCCGATTTCGTCATGGTCATTGCCGTAACAGACAAAGAACGTCATCAAGCGACCGGAACGGAAGGGGTAACCTGTTTCATTGTAGACCGTGATATGGGCTGGAGATCAGAGTATATCAATACGATGGGAGAATGGGGACCGGCCGGTTTAGTTTTTGATAATGTCAGGGTACCCGAAGAAAACATCTTAGGGGAAGTGCATGGCGGTTATAAACTAGGCTTGGAATGGATAGGGTTTGCAAGATGGATCGTAGGCGCACGCGCTGTCGGTTCTGCAGAAAGATTGCTGCAAATGGCAATAGAATACGCTAAAGAACGAGTCACATTCGGTAAACCGATCGCTGAGCGCCAGGCCATTCAATGGCAGATAGCTGATTCGGCTGTAGAGATTGAAGCGGCAAGATGGCTTGTATTGAATGCGGCTTTTACACTTGATAATGGAGAAGACAACCGCCATTTAGCTTCAATGGCTAAACTTTATGGAGCCAATATGGGGAATCGTGTCGTGGATCGAGTATTGCAGATACATGGTGGCATGGGCTATACAAAGGAGCTTCCCATCGAACGTTGGTACCGCGAGGCAAGGCTTTGGAGGATTTATGATGGTACGGATGAAATACAGCGTATGATCATTTCCCGAAATTTGATTAAGGGTCATGTTAAATTAGGACAATTCTTATAATAGATTAGGAGGAAACGATTATGTCAGGGAGATTTTCAGGGAAAACAGCTTTAGTTACAGGTGGAAGCAGGGGGATTGGCCGGGCGATCGTCGAACTGTTTGCCAGTGAAGGCGCAAACGTGGCGATTATCGATATCAACGAAGAGGTTTTGACAGCAACAGGAAATGAATTAAGGGACAAGGGTTATACCATTTTTACCAAAGTGACCAACGTGGTCAATCCAGAAGAGGTGGAAGCATCGATAAAAGAAATAGCCGACACATTCGGATCGCTTGATATTCTCGTGAATAATGCTGGGGTCATCCGGGATAATTTACTTTTTAAAATGACCGATTCAGATTGGCAGACGGTAATGGATGTGCATTTAAAAGGTACTTTTAATGCAGTACGTGCCGCCCAGAAGCATATGGTTGCAAATAAGTACGGAAGAATCATCAATATATCATCCACTTCGGCCCTTGGGAACCGCGGGCAGGCTAATTATTCAGCCGCAAAAGCTGGGCTTCAGGGGTTAACAAAAACACTGGCGATTGAACTTGGCAAATATGGGATAACGGCTAATTCGGTCGCACCAGGCTTTATAGAAACCGAAATGACGAAAGAAACAGCTAGGCGGGTGGGAGTGAGTTTTGAACAATTCATCCAGGATAGGGCAAATAGTATTCCGGTTGCCAGAAGCGGTTTGCCAAGTGATATTGCTCATGCTGTTGCATTTTTTGCCGATGAGGCATCCTCATTCATTAGCGGGCAGGTTTTATATGTTGCGGGCGGTCCAAAAAATTAAGGGGAAAGGCGGGATGTTATGTTCAACGATAGTATTGGAAAACGATCCAAACCCGTTAAAAATATAGTTGAACGGGGAGCAGTTAAAAAATTCGCATTATCGATTGGTGATCCCCACCCGATTTTCATTGATGAAGAAACAGGCAGGCAATCAAGGTACGGTACGAATATCGCTCCACCAACTTTCCCAAGGGTCTTTGATTTTGGGACGATTGAAAGCTTAAATCTCCCGAATAAAGGCTTGATTCACGGTGAGCAGGTATATCGCTATAACAGGCCGCTGAAGGTAGGGGAAGAAATCACCTGTTATACGGAAGTGAAAGACTATTATGAGAAAAAAGGGAAACAAGGGGAAATGGGATTTCTAGCCTTTAAAAATTATGGGACGGATCTAAATGGGGAAATTGTCTTCACTGCTGAACAGCTTGTCATTTTAAATGAAACGATCAGAAGGATGGTGATGAGTAAGTGACGACATTAACCGAAATTCATATTGGTGACTCGTTACATTCTATCGAGCTTGCACCTGTAACGCGACTGGACCTCATTAAATATGCCGGCGCATCAGGTGATTTCAATCCTATTCATACCATTGATGAGGAAGCAAAAAATGCTGGTCTTCCAGGTATCATCGCACATGGGATGTGGACGATGGGAAATCTCGCAAAGCTATTCAGTAATCTTTATGAAATTGGATTTATCGAAGAATACAAGATTCGTTTCAAAGGCATGGTTTTCCTGAATGATGTCATAACTCTTCAAGCGGATCTAAAAGAAAAAAATGGGAATAGATATTTTTTCAACGTGGCGGCCACTAACCAGTCAGGTAAGGAAGCGATCAGTGGAGAGGTTATTTTTAAGACTTACTGAGGTAAAGTAGTGATGAAAATTATTTCATCACTACTTTTTTTAGGAGCGAAATTCGACAATTTTAAAGGAGTTTCGAAAATTATCCAGAATTGTACTTAAAAAGAATTCTTTTTGCGGCGGTGAATAGTAATGAATCAAGTGAAACAGGATTCTCAGCTTAATTTGCTCAAAGAGTGGACCTTTCCTGCACTAGTCGTGGATTCTGCAGATCGGATTAAGGATTGGGGAAACTATTTTAATCAATTGTTAAGCCAGGATGGTAATCATACATTAACCGAACAATTCGATGAGTGGCAATTTCTCGATAATAAAAGGCTTGCAGCTGCAAGGCTGCATGATAAACGGTATTTATTTTTATTAATGAAACAAATGGATGCTGACAATATTCTTTATATAGGCAGGGAAACAGAATTTTTGGACGATTTACTGATTGATGCTCATGAAACGGATAAATTGAATCGCGCACTGGATGCAATAATCGAAAATTCCTATGATGGAATATACATCACCGATCAAGATGGAATCACACTTTATACCAATTCGGCAATTGAACGGATCACAGGCATACCAAAAGAGTATTATATCGGCAAATCTGTGGACCAATTGATTAAACGAGGCATACTGAATGCGTCGGTGACTCATAAGGTAGTGAAGCTGAGACGAACGGTATCAGTCGTACAGGATAATTTTGCGGGAAAGGAAACATTGATAACAGGGAGTCCCGTTTTTAATGCAGAAGGGGAAATAGAGCAAGTCGTTACGAATATAAGGGATTTATCTGATTTAAATGAACTGATGCATGAGTTGACGAAAGCTAATGAACTGAATAATCAATATAAGCAGGAAATTGAGAAACTGCGGAAGATAACGAGCAAAGATGGAGTCGTATTCGTCAGTGATAAAATGAAAATGATTTATGAGATAGCAGAAAGAATATCGGATATTGATGCGACAGTACTCATACTGGGGGAAACGGGTGTTGGAAAGGATGTCCTTGCCCGAAATATCTATAATCGGAGCATCCGATCTAAAAAAGGAGACTTCATCAAAATAAATTGCGGGGCAATTCCCGCTGATTTATTGGAATCCGAGCTCTTTGGATATGAAGGAGGGGCATTTACCGGAGCCAATCAAAAAGGAAAACCAGGGATGTTTGAACTGGCAGAGAGTGGTATCCTATTCCTGGATGAAGTCGGTGAGCTTCCCCTGCAACTTCAGGTGAAGCTGCTCCGGGCCCTTCAGGAAAGGGAGATTCAAAGAATCGGAGGTACAAAACCAAAGAAAATCGATGTTCGCATAATAGCAGCCACGAACCGAAATCTTTCGGAAATGGTCAAATCGGGTGATTTTCGAGAAGACCTCTTTTATAGGTTGAATGTCATTCCGATCACGATCCCTCCTCTAAGGGAAAGAAGAGAGGATATCTTGGCATTGACTGACTTGTTTTTAACAAAAGCAAACGAACAATATAAATTCTCAAAAGAAATAGATTCGCGGTTGAAGGAATATTTTTATCAACATGATTGGCCGGGAAATGTCCGTGAATTGATTAATATAGTGGAAAGGCTCGTCGTGCTGACGGATAATCGAATATTATCGATTAACGACCTTCCGGAAGAATATCAGCCGGAAAATCGGAATCAACCGAACCTCAATGCTACCTTAACTTTAAAAGAAGCGGTGGAAAGAGCCGAAAAGGAAATTTTGACGAAAGCGGCTCAAACTTACCAAACTACATATGAAATAGCAGAAGCCCTGGAATCCAGTCAGGCAACAATCGTAAGGAAACTTAAAAAATATCGATTAAAGGTCAGTGGAAAAGAATAGATGAGTTTGAACTGTACCTCCCATTGTTAGAAAAATGGGAGGTACAGTTTTTTGACTGATTATACGATAGTCGAAAATTCAATAAAAATATATAGATTGAATGTAAACCAAAGACGAAAAAATAGAATGGAGCAGCAGTGTCCAACCTAGATTCACCAGCTGTAAACATCTTTGGCTAGAGGACGATCTTACTGAGGAAACCAGTCTGCACCCACAACCACGATTATTGGAAGGAATAGCAGGAGAGGGTATGATACAGCGTGGTAGAATAAAACTATATTTATTTACAGTTCCGATAAATAAGAGGAAAAGCCGATTTATACAGGAGAGGAAGAATATGTAGGATTACAGAATTAATTTATCAACACAGATTTTAGCTCAAAGCTTCAGAATGTCAGAGACAAACAGGGGAAATTATCCATAAGATATCTGATTAAATCCTATTCAATATATTGATTTAAACGGGTTTATTAAAGCTTTAAAGCTTGGTAAGCCATTGAAAATCATGTATATTGTTTTTATACACATACAAGGGTAGTGGATCATTTTAATTGGAAAATATATATAAAGAACCAGCTACACTAGTTCAGCCTAATTATTTTCAAATAAATCACTAGAAGGGAGATATAGAATTTGGACTCACTCCAGTTAATTGAATATGACATAGCCCTGCTTGTACGTCTAACAACATCCCCCAGTAGACAAATAGGCAACCTAGATCGATCCGAGTTTTTATTGCTAAGTGAATTGGATAAGCATGGGCCCCTAGGCATTAATGAATTATCAGACCAATTGAGACTGAACGTGTCTACCGCAAGTCGCCAGGTTGCCGCGATGGAGTCAAAGAAATTCATTCGCCGCTATCCAGATCCGAAAAACGGAAGGATCAGCTTAATTGTCATGACGAAAGAAGGGCAAGAAATATTACATAATGCTCAGAAGTCTCGTCAAGAAAGATTATCCGATATTCTTAAAGACTGGTCAGAGGAAGATTTAAACGTTCTTCAGAGGAATTTAACACGTTTGAATCAGGATATTAAGAACTGGAAACAAAGATAATCCGAATTTTGATAAGCAGAAACAGTATTGTTTATTACATATTTTAATGAACCTTTTCATGAAAAAGCCTAATTCAAATGTTCTTTTGAATTAGGCTTTTTCATTTTTCCGTGTTATAGGTTTGTTTGGGTAATATTTTTATTGCTATATTTTTTATATATTGTATAATACAAATTGCAAATAGCAAGTTTGGGTAAGTTGTATGTTTAACTGCTCAATATGAATGGATGGTGAAGACTTTTTTCTTTTAAAAATATTAATGAATGGAATTTGACATTCAAAATTAGCTTAGAAAGAAAGGGGGAATTATATGAATTCACAAAATCATGTTTTGAGTGGCGAGATAAAGAAACCCCTCTTGCCTGAATATGTGCTCATGTCTATATTAACGTTATTTTCATTTGGGCCTCAATACTTTACAAGTCTTTCCTATATCTTGAATCAAATGGTTATTCAAAATGGACTTAACTTAAGTACACACGTTATGTTACTTCCATCCATTTGCTCAAATTTGGCTTTTTCGCTAGGTCTCCCATTTGGACGTATCCTTCCCATGAAATATGGAACAAGAAAAATTTATCTTACTTTCATTTTCATATTCCTTGGTGGAACGATCATCAATATTCTATGCTGGGGGATCATTCCGCTCACCATTGGCAGATCACTCCAAGGTTTAGGGGCAGGTGTATTGTTTCTGACAATCCTACCGCTTAGTTTAAGGTCTTACCCAAACAAGGTGCGGAATCTGTTTATATTGTTTGCGATAGGTGGTTTATTTGGTTGCAGCGCGGTAGGTGCATTTGTTGGATCCTTATCTTTAAGTGTTTCTGAGTGGCGATGGATATTCTTGTTAAATATTCTCTCATCCCTCATTTGCCTTATAATCGGGTTCAGAATCTTACCCAAAACGAAGCCAGAGTTAAATTCAGGAACGATGAAACATAACATGAAAGGAATTTTCTTATTCACCTTATTAATATTGGACTTGATTTTCCCGCTGTATAACTTACAAGAACACGGATTTACATCAAATCAGGTTTGGCCATTTTTTGTGATTGCTCTTCTATTGGCGTTATTGTTCATAGCGGTTGATTTTAATGCTGTTGATCCCTTTATTCCAATCCGATCATTGTGGTCAGCAAAAACAGTTTCAGGAACAATTATGGCTTTAACTGCACATATTGCTCTTATCGTTGCGATTGCAGGAGCTAATGGGTTTTTGCGTAACATTCTTGATCCTCCATTCATATACCTTACTTATTTTTATTTGTGGTTTTTTGTTGGATTCTTGGCGTCTGGTATCGTATGTACTCTGCTGTATGACAAATGGGGTGCAGGCAGGCTGGGAATGGTAGGTTCCATCATCATAATAATGATCAGTATTCAATGGAGATCAATGGGAACCGAGGTTTCTTTAACGGCAATAAATGTTCAAATGGCTTGTATTGGCGTAGGCGTAAGCATGGTGCTTTTATCAGGGGCATTGGGAACAGCACTATCAGGTGACATTCACAAGGCAGTACTACGGTCGTCATCCCTGCATTCTATGAGAAATTTATTTGGTTCAATTGCTGGACCAGTAATAGGATGGTTTGCTTATCGAATGCATGCGATTCACTATGAAGATGTTCGAGGGGAAATATCACTATTGAACCCCGAAACTAACTCAGAGATGGCCGGATTGGTCCGCAATTATATCAATAATGGACATACACTGACAGAGGCAAAAAGCATGGCCTATTATTCAATGGTTGTGAATAGTCAAAAAGGTGCGCTTCTAGGAGCTTACCATGATTTATTTACCATTCTCCTGGTATTAGGCATAATCATGTTGTTAGCTTCCATCGGAAAGGCTGTAACGGGCAAAGGAAGGTCGCTAGTGCAGAAAGAGCAGCACATTTTACTTCCAGCACCATTGGAAAAAACGAATAAAAAGGGGAAATACGTATGAGTAAAGGTCGTTTAATAATAGCCAATATTTTGGGTGTTCTTGTTGTAATTGCTTTTCTAGCAGGCGGTGCATACTTTTATTATCAAAATGAGAACTTTGTTAAAACTGATGATGCGAAAGTATCTGCAGACATGGTTCAAATTGTAGCACCAGCTTCTGGTATGCTCAAAGATTGGGATATTAAAGAAGGTAAAGAAGTTACAAAAGGAAAGGCAATAGGAACAATTGAGGAAGAAGGTCAAGCCGTTTCCATAAAGTCTACCATGGAGGGAACGATTATTAAAAATGGAGCCGGAAATGACCAGTTAGTACAAGGTGGCCAAGTGCTAGCCCAAGCTGCAGACCTCAAGCATTTATACATTACAGCTAACATCAAGGAAACAGATTTAAAGGATATTGAAAAAGGCGATTCAGTGGATATAAACGTAGATGGCGATACTGATGTAACTTTCGAAGGAAAAGTAGAAGAAATCGGCTATGCTACTAAATCTGTATTTTCGACTTTACCAGAATCGAATACGGGCAATTTCACAAAGGTCACTCAAAAAGTTTCTGTTAAAATCTCAATTATGAATCCATCTGCCAAAGTACTTCCTGGTATGAATGCTAAAATCAAAATCTCGTTGTAGATGTAAATTCGCATCAATGCATCCAAGAGGAGTGGGGAATTTTATGAAAATCCATGTAGTCTATGATAGTGAAGGTGAACATACAAAGGCACTGGCATATTCAATAGTGGAAGGGGCTCAAGAAGTGTATGGTGCAGAAGTTAATATAGATCATGTGGATCAGGCAGATGTATATAAGCTATCAGAAATGGATGCGATTGTATGGGGATGTCCTGGACATATCGGTACGATTAGCTCTGGATTGAAAGCTTGGATTGATAAATTAGGGTTCTTATGGGCAGAAGGTAAGCTGATAAACAAAATTGGTGCTGTATTTTGTACGACTGCTACCGTCCATGGAGGATTAGAAGCAACGATGCTTAACCTCATTACTCCCATGCTTCACCAAGGGATGATTATCGTGGGTTTACCTGGTAATATTCCGGAAAATGCTTTATATGGATCTTATTATGGGGTAGGGGTGTCCTGTCCTGTTGATAGTACAGATTTGCTTCCTGAGCAAGCCCAAGAGTTAGGAAGAGCTTTAGGAAAACGTGTAGCCGAAGTCACACAAACTCTAGCACATGTACAGTAAGGAGTTGGGCAGATGGTGACCATTATTGCTTGTATAGGATTGGCTATGGCTGTTATCGCGGGATTGTTCAAGATAAATTTTTGGTCATCCTCAAAAGAAGAAGAGGTACATGAAACGGTTATAAACGAAATTGGTAAGGAAGCTTTCCATTCACCTGACAAATCTGAATTGGTTCCAGAGGAGACTCTAACCGGTTCCGCTGGGAAGGTTAAGCACATGAACGATCAGGCCTACCGCCAAGCCCTTCAATGTTTCCAGGATACGACGCAGGAAGATTTAAACCTCAAGCGATTGGCTATGAAGGATGAAGAATATAGAAAAGCTTTAAAAACCATGAATCGTAAGCGTGAGAATGAAAAAAACTGAGAAGTGTAGAAAAATTCCTAAGGATGAACTAACTCTAAAAAGTGAGGTAACATTAAATCGTGAGTTAAGTACACCAGCAAGGTAACGGTTCTTAGACATTATGAATGCGTGACCCATTCGATCGGTAAGAGATTAGAGGAATAACAATAATTTAATAGGTGATCTCTGTGGTAAAAGCTGATAAGGAAATCTTGACGAAAGCGGCTTAAACCTAGCAAATTACCATGAAATCGGAGAAGCGCTTGATTCCAGTCAGGCAACAATTGTGAGGAAACTTATAAAATATCGATTAAAGGTCAGTGGAAAAAGAATAGGAAAGTATGAACAGCACCTGCAATTTTGGATATTATCCAAATTGGAGGTGCTGTCTTTTTGAACTGAATTCCTAATATATTTACGCTTTTTTGGGGGATGAGGGCTTTATTACCTTAGAAAAATTATTGGTTCTTATACCTGCTAATGTATGAATGATGGAAGTTATAAACGGGATTTTTTGGTTCCTTTTTATTTTAATTTTTTTATTGATTCAGAAATGATTTTTTCAGTCAATAGTGAATGAAGGACATCCCGTATGGAACCGATACTTTTGAGGTTTTACAATTCAATTATGAATTCACAGACTGGTTAATAGCCTTAGTGAAGGTAATTTAATGTTTGGCACGGCACTTGCATTTAATAACAGGAAATTAATCTACGGAATGATCCTCCCATGGAAGGTACGAGGTGAAAGGGGTGAAAGAAACAGACGGCTACCATGGAAAAACCGTCATTAAACAGAAAATGGAATCATTGGCTTTCCCTAATTACAGCTTGTCTGCACAATCGTTACGTCTGAAAAAAATGAAAGCGCTAACAACGAATCAGGAGATTATTCCGCAACACCTAAGCTATTTCTATAGGCGGAGAATAAAGGGAATTAAAGCTTATTGGCCCTTCCCGAGATGTTGATGCTATGGGAGAGTAAGTGAAAGTGTTTCGTCGCAGTTTCAAATATGGACAGGATGTGAGCCAGGGAATGAACAGCAAAGTGAAATTCATTAATTTTCAAGGAGGAAGTAAATGGAAATTTTGATCCAGCAGCTTTTTAATGGTTTGACGATTGGCAGCGTATATAGTCTTGTTGCACTGGGATTGACGCTAGTATATGGGATTTTGCATATTCCGAATTTTGCACACGGTGCCCTATATATGTTGGGAGGATATATCACGTTGTCAATGATGACATTATATGGGGTCAATTACTGGATTGCCATGTTCGTATCCATTATCGTTGTTGGTTTGTTGGGAGTCCTTTTGGAACGTTTCGTGTTCCGCCTGTTAAGGGAGGCACCTCCGTTGCACGATAAGATTGCAGCAATCGGCATTCTCCTTTTTCTTGAAGCTTTTGCCCAATTTGTCTGGGGTGCCGACTTCCATACTATGACTTCTCCATATGGTCAAGTCGTCAATATCCTGGGACTGACGTTCACACTTCAGCGATTATTGATCATCGTGTCAGCTATCGCAGTAATGGTTTTACTTTACCTTTTCCTAAAAAAAACTTATACCGGTTCGACGATAATTGCAATGTCCCAAAGCCGTGAAGGGGCATCATTAGTAGGGATCAACATTAATAAAGTCGCGATGCTTACCTTCATGATATCGGGGGGATTAGCAGCCATCGCTTCATCCCTTGCATCACCGATTAATCTTGTTTTTCCCGGCATGGGGCATTTAGTCATCCTAAAAGCCTTCGTCATTATCATATTGGGTGGGATGGGCAGCATCCCGGGGGCGATCGTAGGTGGATATATCCTAGGTTTCAGTGAGAGCCTGGGTGCAACTTATATTTCAAATGATTATAAAGACATCATTGCATTCATACTTCTAGTCATCATATTAACGGTGAAACCAACAGGTCTTTTTGCAAAGGGGGAGAGGTAGTGTGAAGATATTAACGAAAAGAAATGGGATTATCGCTCTTATCGTCTTTGCTTTTTCATTCCCCTATATCGCGCAAAACGATTATTATCTCCATATGCTGACACTTTCGTTCATCTGGGCGATAGCTGTTTATGGAATCAATTTATTATCAGGCTATACTGGATATCTCTCGCTTGCACATGCTGGATTTTTTGCGATTGGAGCATATTCTCTTGGCCTGCTCACAGTAAAAGCGGGAATGAACTTTTGGCTGGCACTAATATGTGCATGTTTAATCACATGTGCCATTGGGTTTTTAATCGGTTTGATTGCGCTGAGGACAAAGGAACACTTTTTCGCGATTTATACCCTATGTGTGGGTTACATCATATATCTTGTGATCGATAAATGGGAGGGACTTACAGAGGGGGTTAGGGGATTGATCGGGATCCCTGCTCCTGGGAATATAGGGCCGGTCACATTCGATACTGCAGCATCCCAATATTATCTCGTTCTCATTTTCCTGCTTGCAGTGATTTTAATCGTGTATCGAATTATTCGCTCGTTGACCGGCAGAACGTATATAGCCATCAGGAACAGCGAGGACCTTGCACAAACGATTGGTATATCCACAATGAAGAATAAGTTAACCGCATTTGTCCTATCCACATTCTTCGCAGGTTTGGCAGGTGCCTTGTATGCTTCATTCATTCGTTTCATTGGACCTGATATCGGGTCAACTGCCATCATGTTCGATCTATTGATGTATTTATTGGTTGGTGGAATCGGGACACTTTCAGGTCCATTGGTAGGAACATTATTATTAGTAATCCTGTCGCAGAATCTGCAATTCCTTCAAGAATATCGAATGCTGATATTCGGACCATTACTTACGGTGATCATTATCTTTTATCCGCGCGGAATAGCAGGGGCCTTCTTTGATTGGCAAAGAAAGCGAAAAGATAATGCGCTGTCCGGGGTTAGGGGCGAATTGCACATAAAAGCTGAGGAGGGATGAATTTGCTAATCGAAACTAAGAATTTGACAAAGCGTTTCGGAGGATTGGCGGCCGTCAATAATGTGGATTTTTCAATTGAAAAAGGTAGAATCAATGCAATAATCGGGCCAAATGGTGCAGGGAAATCCACTTTTTTTAACTTGATCAGTGGCTTTCATCGACCAACTTCCGGGACGGTTCTTTTTAAAGGGATTGATATCACCAAACTTCCTGCCAATGAAATAGCGGGGCTCGGAATTTCAAGAACCTTTCAAACGACAAGCCTTTTCGATCAATCGACCGTGTTGGATAATGTCATTGTCGGTCATAGACTGCGAACAAAATCCAATTTGGTGGATGCCATTCTAAGAACAAAACGTTTAAAACGGGAGGAAGCGGCTTGCAGGGATAAGGCTATGGAGGTGCTTGATATTGTCGGATTAACGGAATCGGCTGACAGAATGGTCTCGAGCATCTCGCAGGAGGAAAAGAAACGGACAGCCATTGCCCTAGCCCTAGCGACAGAACCGGAAATCATCTTTCTTGATGAACCTGCTGCGGGAATCAACCCGGATGAAACGGAAGGTTTGACAGAACTGATTAAAAAATTGAATCGATCGGGACTGACCGTTTGTTTAATCGAGCACAAAATGCATATGATCATGAACTTGGCAGACCACATCATGGTCCTTAATTACGGAGAAAAAATTGCCGAGGGCACACCCAAGGAAATCCGCGGAAATGAAGCGGTCATTAAAGCCTATTTGGGAGGGAGTGCCAGTGCTTAAGTTAACAGATGTCGCCGTGAATTATGGAAGTTTCACTGCGATAAACCATGTGAATATCGAAGTTGCCGAGGGAGAGATCGTTGTTTTGCTAGGAGCTAATGGGGCAGGAAAAAGCACGACTTTTCGTTCCATAAGCGGAATCAGTAAGCTTTCCAAGGGGGAAATCCATTTTCAAGGCATGCCGATAGGGGGCCGTGCCCCGGATAGGAATGTCCGGGAGGGGATCGTTCAGTGTGCCGAAGGACGTAAACTGTTTCCACAGATGACCGTTCAGGAAAATCTGCGGATGGGTGCCTATGTGCATCGAAAGAAAAAAGCGGAGATCAAGGATTCCTTGGAATACGTTTATCACTTATTCCCGATTTTAAAAGAAAAGCATCATGATGAAGCGGGAAGCCTGAGCGGCGGCCAACAGCAAATGCTAGCAATTGGAAGGGCTTTGATGTCGAAACCGAAATTGTTGATGCTTGATGAGCCTTCGGTGGGACTCGCTCCACTCATTGTCGAACAAATGTTTCAAGTCATTGAAGAAATAAACCGCGAAGGAATCACAATCCTGCTTGCTGAACAAAACGCGAATGCTGCCCTAAGCATTGCAGATAAAGGATATGTTTTTGAAAATGGGGAAATTGTCGTTCAAGGGACAGCAAGTGAGTTATTAGCCAATGATGAAGTAAGGAAAGCGTATATTGGGGCCTGAATAAATTGAATGGGGGATTTTTATGAAAAAACTGAAAGTACTATTTGTCTTTCTCCTGCTAACCATCACTGTTTTGACCGGGTGCAATAAAGGGGATAGCCCTGTGTCTAGCAGTGGCAGTAAAGGAAAAAATGACAATGTCGTAAACATCGGTTTTAGCGGTCCTTTAAGCGGGGCAGCAGCGTTATATGGGAAACGGACATTGAATGGTGTCGAAATGGCCGTCAATGAAATTAATGATGCTGGTGGTTTTGAAGTAGATGGTAAGAAATACACGTTGAACTTAGTATCGTTGGACGATAAATACTTACCTAATGAAACCGGGTCGAATGCTAAACGTTTAATTCAGGAATATGATACGCCGATCATTTTCACGCCTCACAGCGGAGGCGTGCTGGCACTTCAGGTTTTTAATGAACAAGAGGAATTCATCATTGGTGCATATACGAGTGAACCGGCAGTGACCGAGAGCGGAAATTCATTAACTGTTCGAATTCCACCGAATTACGAGGGGTATATCGAGCCTTTTACAACATATGCGATGGAAAACTTCGGCAAGAAAATTGCCGCTTTGCCAACATCTTCGCAATACGGTAAAGACTGGACGGAAGCCGTGCTCCCACATTGGGAAAAGCAAGGCGGAAAAGTCGTTTATAATTCTTCGATTGATTTCGCCAAAGAAACCGATTTCTTTACGATTGTCACAAATGCCTTGAAAAAAGATCCTGATGTGCTATTCATCGGTGGAGCTTCGGAACCTACGGCAAAAGTGGCGAAGCAAGCTCGGGAGCTAGGATTTAAAGGCGGTTTCATTATCATGGATCAAGCAAAGCTGGATCAAATGAAGCCTATTGCAGGTTCATATGAAACATTGGAAGGCTCGATTGGCGTTCTGCCATTGATGGACTCAGATGAAGAAGCAGTGCCTGCATTCGTCGAGAAATATCAAAAGAATTATAAGGAAGATCCAAGCTCCGAAGTAGGATTGAATTATATCGCCATGTATGCGTTTGTGGAAGCCATGAAATCTGCAGGCAGCGTTGATGATGCCAAGGCCATCCGTAAACATATGCAAGACGGACTTTCAAATATAGGGCCAGATCAAAAAATATACGATATTCCCTCGATTGATGAAAATGGAGGATTTGCATCAACTATTGTCGTCGGTGCAGTAGAAAACGGGAAAGTGGTCCCTATCCGTTAACTGGGTAAAGGAGTGCAGGTGTACCGGGTCTGGCGTAGTATACTAGTTTAGCATTTTGCAAAATTGCGTGTATCGTTCCTAATAAGGTGACGGTACACGTTTTTTTTGTTGAAAAAATCCACACTAAAAATAGTAGGCTCCTTTGGGTAAATTAAGCCACTCTGAAAGGGATAGATGAAAGTCCGCCAGCATCGGGGTTTTGATGAACGGAGATTGCCGGTTAACAAATTTTACAAAAATATCTTGTCTCTCAGTAATGAAAACGCTATCATTGAATATAATATGAAATATAATTTCATTATTTTATATTAAAAAATGAAATTATATTTAAGTGATTGTTTATAGGAGGATTCAATTGTCTATGGAAGAACATTTGCGTTCATTAACGACTGAATTACGGAACGAAAAGACGATGAATATCGACAGTGTTAATACAATGGACATCATTTCTGCAATCAATAAAGAAGATTTTAAAGTGGCAGCAGCAGTTCAGGAGGTATTGCCAGAGATTGAAAAGGCAGTTGAATGGGCTTGCGAGTCGTTAAAAAAAGGAGGGAGACTCATATACATCGGAGCAGGAACGAGCGGAAGGCTCGGAGTGCTGGATGCCGTGGAATGTCCGCCGACTTTCAGCACTCCGCCTGATAGGGTGCTGGGAATAATCGCAGGAGGGGAAAAGGCATTTGTTCGGGCTGTTGAAGGTGCAGAGGATAAAGAAGAGTTTGGGGAAAATGACCTGATTGACGTGGCGCTTACAGCAAATGATACGGTTATTGGCATTGCGGCAAGCGGGCGCACTCCTTATGTGAAAGGCGCTTTACGTTATGCAAGAAAGGTCGGGGCTAAAGCGGTCGCTTTATCATGCAATAATAACGCGAGCATCACGAACGAAGCTGATATAGGGATTGAAGTGGTGGTCGGGCCGGAAGTGTTAACAGGATCCACGAGAATGAAAGCGGCAACCGCACATAAAATGGTACTCAATATGATTTCAACGGCAACCATGATCCGATTGGGCAAAGTCTATGAAAATCTGATGGTCGATGTAAATGTCAGTAATCAAAAACTGAAGGACCGTGCAGTAAACATCATAGAAACAGTAACGAATGCTGACTATGATCAAGCTTTGAATACGCTTGAAAAGGCAAATAATCAAGTTAAGCCAGCGATTGTCATGATAAAAACGGCAACAGATTATGAAAAAGCAATGGAGTTACTGGAAAAAGCGGATGGAGATGTCAGAAAAGCCATCTCGATCTATGAAGATTAGGAGGGAAGCAATGGCTACAGGAGGATTATCCATCATACAGACGATGTTGAGCAAGCTGCCGCAATCAGAACAAAAACTAGCGGAATATATTCTACAGAATCCTCATGAAGTTGTGAACAGCACTGTACAGGAATTAAGTACGTCTGCCCAAACAAGCGGGGCTGCTGTTATTAGGTTGTGTAAATCGCTTGGAATAAAAGGATTTCAAGATCTGAAAATAAGGATTGCTGGAGATTTGATGAAGACGGTTGAACAGGGCTACCGGGATATCGAGCCTTCTGAATCACTGTACCGGATTGTGGAAAAAACAACGAGTAATTCGATTCAGACCATCCGGGACACATCTGAAATAATCGATCATGATAATCTCAAACATGCCATAACGCTGATGCTGAATGCAAAAACCGTCCACTTTTGCGGTGTGGGTGCTTCGAATATAGTTGCTGCGGATGCTCAGCAAAAATTACTTCGCATCAATAAAGGAGCAACGGCTTTTACAGATATGCATTTAGTTGCAACCCTGATTGCAAATGCTGATGAGAATGACATCGTTTTTGCCATTTCATTCTCTGGGGAAACACCTGAAGTTGTCAATATATTGAAGCTGGCAAAGGAACGTGGGGTCAAGACAATCGGGCTGACTCATTATGGCCAAACAGCGGTATCTTCTTTGTGTGATGCCACTTTGTTTACATCCTATTCGAATGAAGCACCATTTCGAAGTGCAGCAACATCCTCACGATTGGCGCAATTATATATGATTGACATTTTGTTTTTGGGGATGGCTTCAGAGCAATATGAAGAAACTGTCCAATATATTGATAATACCAGGACTGCCATTAAATCGATGACAGATCGATATAAATGATTAATGCGAGATTTGACAAAGGGGGCTTATGAATGGGTAAGGGGGATAAGTACGCCAGTTTAGCAGAAGAGTTATTGGGGAAATTAGGTGGGGCATCTAATGTTGCCGATGCTGTACATTGTATGACCAGACTGAGGGTATTGCCAATCGATCGATCGAAAGTAAAAATGGAAGATATAAAAAATACGGAAGGCGTTTTTGGCGTCATTGAAGAGGAAACGATACAAATCGTCCTCGGGCCAGGTGTGGTGAACAAGGTTCATACAGAATTTGAAAAGCTTCTGGAGGAAGCTTCGGGAGATTTGAACTTAAAAGAAGTAGCCTCGAAGAATAAATCAGAGATTGATAGGAAAAACGCAAAACCGTTTAAACTTTTTTTACGCAGGATTGCAAGTATTTTCATCCCTTTAATTCCCGCCTTAGTGGCATCTGGTTTGATTACCGGTATTACAAAGGCAATCGTTCAAGCGGGCTGGCTTGCAGCAGAATCACAATTAGCCATCATTTTAACCGTTATCGGATCCGGTCTGTTTGCCTACTTGGGGATTTTGGTTGGGACCAATGCTGCAAAAGAATACGGCGGATCACCTGCACTTGGTGCCCTTGCTGGTATCTTGGTCATAAACCCGGCCGTCGGCGACATTTCATTGTTCGGTGAAAATTTGCTCCCTGGCCGCGGTGGATTGATAGGAGTACTCTTTGCAGCTATTTTCATAGCCTTGGTGGAAAAACAGGTCAGGAAATTCATTCCTCAATCACTGGATATCATTTTGACGCCAACCATCGCTTTACTCATTACCGGGATTGTCACTTACATTGTATTTATGCCGGTAGGAGGGTTTTTATCGGATGCCATTACGAATGGGTTATTGAATGTATTGGATTTCGGTGGTGTTGTAGCTGGATTCGTGCTTGGGGCGGCCTTCCTCCCTCTCGTCATTACTGGTTTACATCAAGGTTTAACGCCTGTCCATCTGGAATTGATAAATTCGATTGGTGATGATCCACTGCTCCCCATTTTGGCGATGGGTGGCGCGGGTCAAGTGGGAGCGGCATTTGCCATCTATATGAAAACGAAGAAAGCAAGTTTGAAGAGAGCTATCGGAGGAGGCCTTCCTTCAGGAATGCTAGGTATTGGTGAACCCCTTATATTTGGAGTGACCCTGCCATTGGGCCGGCCCTTCTTAACTGCATGTTTAGGTGCAGGAGTAGGCGGAGCATTCCAAGCTCAATTCGGGATCGCCACGTCTTCCATCGGTGTGTCCGGACTGCCGCTTACCTTTCTAGTTCATCCAAACCAAATCGCCCTGTTCCTTGCTGGGTTGTTCATTTCCTATATAGCAGGGTTTATTTTTACGTATCTGTTCGGATTTAAAGATGAAATGGCGGTTGAATTTAAGTGATCGGAATTTCTTTTTATCTACAGGACCCGCATGCAGAAACACAAATTATACATGCTGCTAACCTAGGAGTGAAGAGAGCATTTACCTCGCTCCATATTCCTGAAGAAAAGGGAGACCTCGTGAAGAGGATGATCAGGCTTTTAAAGCTTGCAGAGGACTATGGAATGGAAATCCATGCAGATGTCTCGTTAAATACGCTTGATCATTTGGGGATTAACAAATTTACGGATTTATGGCCATTAGGTATTAAAGGGATTCGCCTTGATGATGGGTTCGATAAAGAAACGGTCATATCTTTATCTAAGGTGTTTTCACTCTCACTAAATGCAAGTACGTTGAATGAAGAGGAACTTTTAGCCGTGCTTGGGGGCGGAGTGGAACCGGAAAGTCTGATAGCTTGGCACAACTTTTATCCAAGGCCTGAAACGGGCCTTGAAGAAGAGTTCTTTCATGAACAAAATGGAATGTTCAAGAAATACGGCATACCGATCTTTGCTTTCATCCCGGGTGCAGGAAGTAAACGCGGTCCTCTTCATGAGGGTCTTCCAACGCTTGAAAAACACAGGTTGATGAATCCTTACGCCGCCGGAATTGAGCTGATCCAGCATGTGGAAGAAGTTTACGTTGGTGATCAAGGAACGGAGGGTAATTTGCTTGAGAATCTAACCGTATATAAAAATCTGAACATTCTAACTATTAGAGTGAAATCCCGACTTTTGCAAAGCGGTCAGTATAAATTGAGGCCAGATGTTTCTCAAGATGTTTTCCGGCTGCAGAATACCCGGGTCACCGCAAATGTTGAGCCGAGTAATACAGCTGCACGAAGCCTTGGATCCATAACGATGGACAATGATGCTTATGGAAGGTATCGGGGAGAGGTTCAAATTTGCAAAAGAGACCTAGGGGCAGACCACCGAGTCAACGTTATAGGAAGAGTTATAGAAGAAGATATTCCCTTGCTGTCCCTTCTAAAGCCTGGTCAAACAATAAAACTTATAATTGAGTAAACAATTGGACTCAAAGAATCCAGGGATAAATGGATACATTTCATGAAGGCTTTTTAAAGAGGCGGCTGCTGGGATTCCCGATGCTGCCTTGATTTCTTTATAGGATCTATATAGTTCATTTCCATTCATTTTTCCCCTTCACGGCAGTGGTTTGGAATTGTTGCTAACAGAACTAAAAAGAATACAAGGGAGGATGCCTGAATGATAAAAAGGATATGTGCCCCAGCTGGAATCGCATTATGTTTGGTTTTATCCATTATGGGAGGGAATGCGACAGCAAAGGGATACGAGAATGAAAAAACGGTTTCTGATATTCAGGAAATCGTAGAAAACATGACAATCGATGAAAAAGTCGGTCAAATGCTCATGCCGGATTTTCGTAATTGGCAAAAACAAGGAGAAACAAAGGCAACCGGGTTTATTGAAATGAACTCGGAAGTTGCAAGCATCATCAAAAAATATCATCTGGGCGGTGTGATTCTGTTTGCTGAGAATGTAGTCGATACCGAACAAACGGTTCGTCTCACGGATGGTTTGCAGATGGCAAGCCCGGACCTTCCGCTGTTCATAACGATTGATCAGGAAGGAGGAATCGTAACTCGTCTTCAAACTGGAACGAACCTTCCTGGTAATATGGCACTTGGTGCAGCCAGAAAAGAGAGTTACGCTTATCAATCTGGAGAAATTATTGGTAAGGAACTGTCGGCACTTGGCATAAATGTCAATTTCGGACCGTCTGTCGATGTCAATAATAATCCCGGAAATCCTGTTATTGGCGTTCGTTCCTTCAGTTCCGATCCGGAACTTGTATCAAAGCTTGGCATTCAGATGATAAAAGGATTGCAAAATCAGAACATGATAGCGACGACCAAGCATTTCCCTGGCCATGGAGATACAGCAGTCGACAGTCATTATGGTCTTCCCCTTGTTTCTCATGATAAAGAGCGTTTGCGCTCCATCGAGCTGCTTCCTTTCCAAAGAGCCATCGATGCTGGAGTTGATATGATGATGACTGCACATGTTCAATTTCCTGCATTCGATGACACTACCTATATCAGTAAAAAAGACGGTCAAGAAATTATGGTTCCTGCAACGCTGTCACAAAAGGTCATCACGGGTCTATTACGTGAAGAAATGGGATTTGACGGTGTTGTGGTTACAGATGCTTTGAATATGAAAGCCATCGCGGACAACTTCGGACAGGAAGAAGCTGTGGTCCTTGCCCTGAAATCTGGTGTTGATATTGCTTTGATGCCGGCACAGGTTAATTCGCTTCAAATGGAAAAGAATATAACCTCTGTATTCAATGCAGTGAAGGCGGCAGTAGCTAGCGGGGAAATTCCTCTAAATCAAGTCAATCATTCTGTAACGAGGATACTTGAACTAAAAGTGAAAAGAGGGATATTAAACCCGGAAGATACTCCTATAGATAAAAAAATCGAAACCGCGCTTCAAGTAGTCGGGAATGAAGATCATTTAAAAAAAGAAAGGAAAATGGCGGAAGATGCCATCACTCTATTGAAAAATGAACACAAAACATTGCCTTTCAAACCTAAGAAAAATGATAAAGTTTTAATTCTTGCTCCTTTTGATGACCAAGTTGAATCCATGTCCAGGAGCATCAGCGAATTAGCTGAAAAAAAGAAAATAAAGAAAGTCCAAATAACGGGTATGAGTTTTTCAGGAAAGTCATTTACAGATCAAGTGGCCAGACTCATTGATGAATCGGATTTTGTCATAACTGGTTCCTATATTGTCAAAAATGATCCGGCTGTCAATGATGGAGTGATAGATGACAGCATTCAAGATTCGTCGAAGTGGGCAACAGCCTTCCCTAGAGCGGTCATGAATCATGCAAAGAAAAAAGACAAAGAATTTGTTTTAATGAGTTTAAGAAACCCTTATGATGTTGCAAACTTTGAAGAAGCGAAGGCGGTTCTTGCTGTTTACGGGTTTAAAGGGTATTCGAATGGGCGTTATAGACAGCCGAATATCCCGGCAGGCATCTCGACTATTTTTGGAGAATCAAGACCTAAAGGCACGTTGCCGGTCGATATACCTTCAGTAACTAAGCCCTCTGAAAGCCTTTATAACTATGGATATGGATTAGACATTAAATCTGGAAGACCCATTAAAAAATAAGGAGAGAAGCAATTTGAAAAGAATGATAATCCTATTTGCCATTTGCATGCTTTCTTTCGGCATCGTTTCCTCAAAAAGTGTAACAGCTGTTAAAGAGAAGAAAAAACAAAAGGTCAGTCCTGGTATTGAAGTTCTTTTAAAAGAAGAAAAGAACGTTTTAAGCGGAAAGAAAGTTGGCTTGATTACGAATCCAACTGGCATCGACTCTAAATTAACCAGCATCGTCGATCTCCTTCATGATGATCCGGATATTAATTTAACGGCTTTATTTGGTCCTGAACATGGAGTGCGTGGAGATGCGCAAGCTGGTGCAAGCGTTGAATATTATATTGATGAAAAAACAGGATTGCCCGTTTATAGTTTATATGGCAAAACGAAAAAACCGACGCCTGAAATGTTAAAGGATGTTGAGGTCCTTGTTTTTGATATCCAGGATGTCGGAACACGCTATTACACTTATATCTACACGATGGCTTATGCAATGGAAGCAGCCAGAGAAAATGATATCCCCTTTATCGTGCTGGACCGGCCGAACCCACAAGGCGGGGAGTCGGTAGATGGGCCGGTCCTTGAACCTGAATTCTCATCGTTTGTTGGGTTGTATCCAATCCCGCTTAAGCATGGGATGACGGTTGGGGAACTCGCGACTTTGTTCAATAAGGAATTTAAAATTGGAGCAGATCTCAAGGTCATCAAGATGAAAGGCTGGAAGCGAGATATGGATTATGACGATACTGGTCTCCCTTTTGTCTTGCCGTCACCGAATATGCCGACAGTTTCCACTACTTTCGTATATCCGGCTACAGGCTTGATCGAGGGAACAAATGTCTCAGAAGGCAGAGGAACGACCAAACCATTCGAGTTGATAGGTGCTCCATATATAAATAGTGATGAGCTTGCTGGGAAATTAAATGCATTAAGGTTACCCGGTGTGAAATTCAGGGCAGCGTCCTTTACACCTACATTTTCAAAACATGCAGGTAGACTTAGCCACGGGGTGGAAATTTATATAACGGATAGAGAAGCGTTCAAGGCTGTCCCAACTGGACTTCACATCATCAAGACCATTCAGGATCTATATCCCGGTGATTTCGAATTCCTTGCAGCCAACAATTTCAATTTATTGATTGGAAATGGCTGGATAATGTCTAGAATTAAAGAAGGTTCAACAGTAAATGAAATCTTGAAAGAATATCAAGTAAAGCAGGATGCCTTTAAAAAGGTTCGCAAAAATTACTTGCTCTATAAATAAGTGAAAAAAGAAAAGTCCGGGTTGGACTTTTCTTTTTTTATGGGCTTTCGAAGGAGGAGTAAATCGCTAAGACTTTATTCCTGAATATAGTCAAATTTATAAATGAAATGAAGTTCTAAAATGGAAGGAACCGTTGTCTAATAGAATATGGGGTTTCCCCTAAATCAGTATTGTCAGGAGGAAAGCGGAATGAAAAAATATCTTCAAAAAATTGGGCGTTCCTTGATGCTGCCAGTAGCCGTATTGCCGGCAGCCGCCATTTTAATGGGGATCGGTTACTGGATAGATCCAGCAGGATGGGGAGCGGGAAGTCCGTTAGCAGCTTTCTTAATCAAAGCAGGTTCTTCGATCATTGACAATATGGCTATCTTGTTTGCCGTTGGAGTGGCGTTGGGGATGTCGAAAGGAAAAGATGGAGCTGCCGCTTTGAGCGGGCTCGTAGCCTATCTAGTCGTAACGACATTGCTTTCCACGGACTCGGTGGCGATGCTGCAAGGAATTGAGGCAAAAGATGTAAATCCAGCATTTGTGAAAATAGAGAATGCATTTGTCGGAATCCTTTCGGGCCTTATAGCGGCAGCTATGTATAATCGGTTCAGTAAGGTCGAGCTGCCTGATGCACTCGCCTTCTTTAGCGGTAAACGCCTAGTCCCGATCCTTACTGCGGTTATCATGTTACTGGTTTCCCTTATATTATTCTTCGTATGGCCACTCATCTACTCCTGGTTAGTTATATTCGGGGAAGGAATAAGTGAATTAGGTGCTGCTGGAGCAGGACTCTATGGATTCTTTAATCGGCTTTTGATACCAACAGGTTTACATCATGCGTTAAACTCCGTATTCTGGTTCGATGTAATAGGACTTAACGATATCGGTAAATTCTGGGCTGGAACAGGAATAAAAGGAACCACAGGCATGTATCAAGCCGGATTCTTTCCCGTGATGATGTTCGGTTTGCCGGCAGCAGCTCTTGCCATGTACCATACGGCAAAATCACGGAAGAAAAAACAAGTGGCCTCATTAATGCTCGCAGCCGGCTTCGCTTCATTTTTCACAGGCGTTACTGAACCTTTGGAATTTGCTTTCATGTTTGTTGCACCAGCCCTATTCGTTGTGCATGCCTTATTAACAGGAATATCGTTGGCTATTGCTGCGACTTTCCAATGGACAGCAGGGTTCGGTTTTAGTGCAGGATTCATTGACTTTGTTTTAAGCTCAAGATTGCCAATGGCAAATGAACCTTATATGCTGCTTCTTCAAGGACTGGCTTTTGCAGTCATCTACTATTTCTTATTCCGATTCTTGATAACTAGGTTCAATTTAATGACTCCCGGCAGAGAAGATGATACAGAAGATGAGCTTGATGGCGGAGGAGCGATTGCGGAAGCAAACAGCGGTCAAGGCGGGAATAATGAGAGCAAATTCTTTGGAATGGCTTCCACTATTTATGAGGGATTAGGCGGAGACGCTAACGTAACATCTGTAGATAACTGTGTTACCCGTTTAAGGGTTGAAGTGGAAAATATGGGAGCTGTCGATCAGAATAAAATCAAATCAGCAGGGGTTGCCGGAATCAATATTGTGGGTCCCCAAAGCATTCAAGTCATCGTAGGGACACAGGTACAATTCATAGCAGATGAAATAGAAAAGATCAGGCGGCAATAGATCTAGTAAAACTGCATTTTGCCTTTTAATGAAAAAATCTACGATCAGAATAATAATTTCTGATCGTAGAGATTATTATGGTAAAGTAATGATTTTTAAAGCGCGAAAGATTTACTTAATAAACTCTGCTCTTAAAATAGAATAAAACGAATCAATGTTCTATAATATATAAGGGTATAATGAAGGATTTGCCATGAAGCTTAGAGAAATAGTAAAGGAGCTCGTCCGTCAATCATTGATACATCGGTGATGAAGGCTGCATACATACATAACAACCTTTAAAACACGATTGAACAGGGTACTAAGATACTGAGCAAGCAATATCTTATGAATTTTTTCTGCCTTTTAATATAAGGGAGGTTCCGGTCATGTATAAACAAAAAACCAAAGAGACGGACAGTAGTGTCATTGAGTTCATCGAAAACGTCGATAATCCGAAAAAACGTGAAGATGCCTACGAATTGTTGAATGTTTTTACCGAAACGACAGGTTATGAGGCAAAGATGTGGGGACCGAGCATAATTGGGTTCGGAACCTATCATTATAAATATGAATCAGGTCACGAAGGCGATGCCCCCCTGGTAGGCTTTTCACCTCGAAAAGCAAAAATCAGTTTATACTTTGCTCCAGGGGATAAAAAAAGAGAAGAATTATTACAGGCATTTGGAAAACACACTTCCGGAAAAGCGTGTGTGTACATCAATAAAGTGGCAGATATCAATATTAATGTATTGAAAGAATTGATTAATCAATCTGTCAAGTTTTTGAGAGATACATACCCGGACAATGAAATATAATAAAATGTTTGTTTAAGAGGAACAAGAAAGCGAGTGGGATTGAAAATGAAAAAAATTAAAGTGGGCATAGTTGGGTACGGATTGTCAGGAGCTACTTTCCACGCGCCATTACTAAGTGTTTTAGAGCAGTTTCAAATAGCGAAAGTTGTGAGCTCCAATAAGGAAAAAGTCCAAAAAGATTTGAAAGATGTGGAAGTGGTAGGCAGCTTAGAGGAAATTCTTGAAGACCCATCCATTGATATGGCTGTTATTACGACACCGAGTGGTTTGCATTATGAAATGGCCAAGCAAAGCTTGTTAGCCGGGAAGCATGTCATCCTCGAAAAGCCGATGGTTGTGGAGGCTTGGGAGGCGGAGGAGCTCATCAAGATTGCTGAAGAAAAGAATCTTCTTTTAAGTGTCTATCATAACCGGAGATGGGATAATGACTTTTTGACCGTGAAAAAACTTATGGATGATGGAGTGCTTGGGGAAATCAATACATACCAAGTCCATTATGATCGATACCGGCCTGTGGTCAGGGATAGATGGAGGGAAAAACCGGGCCCGGGATCAGGCATGCTTTATGATCTAGGATCGCATCTCATCGATCAAGCACTTCATTTGTTTGGATTGCCGCAATTCGTTTCGGCAGATGTATTTTCCCAAAAAGAAAATGCAGAAACGGATGATTATTTCCATGTGATATTAGGATATGAAAAGCTGAGGGTTATCTTGCATTCAGGCTCAATCGTTCCGTATAATGGACCGCGGTATCAGGTGCATGGAAGTAAAGGATCATTTATCAAATACGGTCTTGATTGCCAAGAGGCAGACTTAAGTGATGGAAAAAAACCATTGGATGACTCTTGGGGTGCAGATGATCCCGAATTCTATGGTAAGCTGGTTACGGTTGAAGGAGAAAATGAGATACATGAAACCATTGAAACACTGCATGATTCTTATTTAACGTATTACCAGGCAGTTGCCGATAGTATATTGAACGGGAAAAAAGCTCCAGTCACTGCCCAAGAGGGGTTAGCGGTCATTAAAATCATTGATGCGGCTTTTGAAAGCAGTAAAGGAAAGAAAGCCATTTATATTAAATGAAATTAATTTCCCTTTATAACAAGATGAAATGAGAAAACTGAATGATAAGCGACCTTATTCTAAAAATAAGGTCGCTTTTTATTTTGGTGAGATATAAGCTTCAACTTAAGGAAAGAATGGAGCAAATACTTGTAAATTAGAGAGAGTGTGCATGATTTTGAGCTGTTTATTCGTGAGAATGAAGCAAATATTCAAGAGTTGGGGACGTTACTCGTGAATTTGGAGTAAATACTCGTGAAATTGATGCATTTACTCGTGAGTTTGAGGCATTTACTCGTGAATTGAATATTACGCATGAGTTTTAAGCAATTTCCGCATGAAATGGAAGTGAATATTCGAGAGTTAGAAGCGTTACTCGCAATTTCTGTCATTTACTCGTGAAATTGAGGCATTTACTCGTGAATTTGGAGTAAATACTCGTGAATTCGATGCATTTACTCGTGAATTGAATATTACGCATGAGTTGTAAGCTGTTTACTCGTGAATTCAGAACAAATACTCGTGAGTTTGAGTGTTACACAAAAATATGAGCAGTTTCCGCAAGAAAATGGAGCTAGTTCTCAAGAGATTGAAGTGTTACTCGTTATTAAACTGTTTTGGAGGATTTCAATTAAAAGAAGAATGGATAAAAAAATCCTAATGAAAACCCCCGGATAGCGGATGCTACTCGGGGGTTTCGTTAATGAATAAATTTTGAAATGCCATTTAAGCTCTAAGATAAGGCCTTTGCATGAAGAGATCGCTTTTGCCAAGCCATAGTAATCATTAAAGTAATGAATAAGAGGATAAGGCCCAACATGAACGGATAGGTAATGTGGACATCATACATCATTCCGGCAAGTGTTGGTCCGAGCACATTTCCGATGCTCATATACGCATTATTCATACCCATTGCAAAGCCTTGCTCATTCCCTGCCATCTTGGAAATCAGTGTGTTAAGAACTGGACGTAAGATGGAAGTGGAAAGGAAGATGATAAGTGAAATTAAAAAGAAAATCAGGTAATTTGATGCAAAAAGTGATAGAAGGAAACCGATGGCTGCAACACTGATAAAGATATTCAGCACATTCACTTCCCCGAAACGCTGTACGATCCGGTCGACGACAAACAATTGAACTATTACACTGACGATACCGGTGGCTGTAACCATTACGGCGATGTCCTTTGGAGTTGAATTGAATTGATTATCAAGATAAAGACCAATTACAGATTCATACGCCATTAAGCCAAAGCTCATTACAAGAGTAATGATGAGTGGGATGAAATAGGGCTTTTTCACGGATAAAGCGATCTTCCGAAGCATCGTTTCAGTTTTTGCATCCATGGATTGAGTAACCTGTGCCGTTTCGCTTTCTTTTAAAACAAAAATCGAAAATACGACTGCTGATAGGGATACCAGCGCAGAAATCAAAAAAGGAAACTTCAAGCCAAAGTCAGCTAAAAAACCTCCAATTCCTGGACCGACTACAATTCCCAGGGACATGGCGGCAGATACTAAACTATTGCCTTTAGCGCGTTGATCAAATGTGGTGATATCAGCAACATAAGCAAAAATTGCGGGTATAAGCAAAGCTGCCCCGATTCCGCCAATGATACGTGAAGCATATAATAACCAAATGGAATTGACTGCATAAAAAATAAACATGGATAATGTCAAACCGACCAATCCATAAATAATCAATTTTCTGCGCCCGAATTGGTCAGTCCATTTTCCGGCAATTGGCGAAAAGATAAGTTGTGCACCTGCGAAAATGGCAATCATTAGGCCAGCGGCGGTTCCACCTTGATTAATGGAGGCAAGGTATGCTGGTAAAATGGGAATGATGATGCCGAAACTCCCTATTGCGATAAACATATTGATCATGAGGATAATGATCTTTTTGCGTTGTTCTGCTGACATGGACAGCCTCTCTCTCTCTTTAAAAATCAATAACCAATTTAATTCGCATGGTTAATTTTTTGATACGTTAATTATGTTATAGTTTTAGATAGATAGTGTCAATAAGAAAGGATTGTCAAACATGCATTCAAGTGAATTGTATAATTTACATCTAGAGATCAGGGAATTAAGCAGCCTATCACAGGAATTGGTGGAACCGTTATTGGTTAAATATGATTTAACTACTGTGCAGTATCGCGCATTGCAATTAATAGTCTTGAATGAATCCATAGCTGTTAAAGATGTTTCGAATCATTTGAAAATTAAACCTGCAGCAGGAACTGCACTAATTGATCGGCTTGAACGGAAGAAGTTGATTGAGAGGGTACACAGTGAGGATGATCGGCGGGTCGTTTTTATCCAATCCACCGAAAGTGGAAGGAATACCTATCATTCCATAAATAAGTGTTTTACCAAAACCTTTCGTGACTTTTATAGCGTCCTGAATGAAGAGGAAACGGAACGACTCAAACAAATCGTTGGGAAACTTACCGAACATCTATCGGCATGCATAGATAATAAAATATAATCTTCCTGACGTGTACAGTTTCCATTATAATAGAAAGAAGAAGCACTATATATTATTAAAGCAGTGAATTTCACTGTTTTTTAGGAGGTTAAATTATCAGAATAATTAAAAAATATTTGGATTATTCATCCCCTTGAGTAAAGCGGATAGGTCATTCAAAAATCTTTATATGGAAATCCATTAAAGAAGATATGACGGCTGGAAAATGAATATGTATTAAAAGGATACGAAGTTTTTTTCTCAGGATCCATCATGACGAACCCAGCAGGGTGCTGTATACAGTGAATCTGGAAAGAAGGAGATGGTAAAAATGTTTTCCCCATTAACTCCAATTGATTGGAAGCGCAGGGCCGTAAAATATTATCCCCATAAAGTGGCAGTCATCGATGAAGAGAAAAAGTTTACATATAAGGAATTCGGGCAGCGAACAGATCAACTTTCCAAAGCTTTGTATTCTTCGGGAATTGAAAAAGGTGACCATATTGCAGTTATGTTGCCAAATACGCATTATATGTTGGAATGTTTTTATGGCATTTGTCAAATGGGAGCGGTAATGGTTCCTTTGAATTATAGGCTTGCTGCAGAGGATTTGGAATTTATCATCAAGCATAGCGATTCAAAAATGTTGATAGTCGATGAAGAATTCACCGCTCCGATCGAAAAGATCATTACTAAACTTTCCTTGGAAAAGATCATCATCGTGCCTGTTGAAGGATATGAAACCACTTTACCTGGAATAGATTATGAGAGTTTCATCTTGCATGCAAATGATGATGGACTGCCAGAGGTTAAAATCGATGAAAATCAACTTTTGACTATAAATTACACGAGTGGAACGACTTCAAAACCAAAAGGGGTCATGTTAACTCATCGTGGGAATTACATGAACTCCGCTAACTTCATTTATCACCTAGGAGTGAAGCATGACGATGTATACTTACATACCTTGCCAATGTTCCACGCTAATGGCTGGGGAGGGGTATGGTCGGTAACGGCTACTGGCGGGACTCATGTATGTTTAAGGAAAGTCGATCCCCCTCTTATCCTCAAATTATTCGCCCTTCATAATATTACATTGTTATGTGGAGCGCCTACTGTCGTCAATATGCTGGTAAATGATCCTAAAGCAAAAGAAACAAATATCAAAGTGCGTCCACGGATGGCAACAGCAGGTGCTCCTCCAGCAGCAGCGCTTATTCAAAAGGCACAAGAAATCCTTGGTTTGAATATGATCCACGTATATGGATTAACAGAAACTTCCCCATTCATCCTATATAACGAGTGGAAGGATGAGTTTGAAGCTAAATCGGCGGACGAACAAGCAATAATAAAGGCAAGACAAGGGATTGAATTGGTTTTCAATGGGGAAACGATGGTAGTCAATAAAGAAGGGAAAGAAGTCGCTTGGGATGGAAAGGAACTGGGGGAAATCATTACTCGCGGCAATGTTGTAATGGAAGGATATTATAAGGATCCGGAAAAGACGGCCGAAGCAATTAGGGATGGCTGGTTTCATACCGGGGATCTGGCAGTTACCTATCCTGATGGATATATTGAGATACTAGACAGGGCTAAGGATTTAATCATTTCCGGCGGGGAAAATATTTCTTCAACAGAGGTAGAAGGGGTATTGTATAAACATCCAGATGTTTTGGAGGCTGCGGTCATTGCCATCCCAGACGATAAATGGGGAGAAACGCCTAAGGCAATCATTGTGCTGCATCCCAATGCAAAAGTGACAGAAAATGAGATCATCACCTTTTGCCGCTCAAAAATGGCTCACTTTAAAGCACCGACAAAAGTTGAATTCGTAGAGTCTTTACCGAAAACGGCAACAGGTAAGCTACAAAAATACCGTTTGAGGGAAATCCATTGGAAAGGATCGAAAAAGGTAAATTAAAGGCTTTCATAGGAACGGGATATATATTAAGTGAAAGTCATAAAAAGGAAAATTAAATGGAGTATTACAATTAACAAGACCAAGAACGCTTTTAAATAAGCATTCTTGGTTTTTATATTATGGAAATCAACATTTCCTCTGTAATACTAGGAACAGGAAGGATTAATTGAGGGCTTCTAAATGAAAGATTTGACTTAGTGTAATATATATACGTTATTTTAGATAAACTTGGTTTTATACCACTAGCATAGACTGATACATGATAAGCGTGTTTTCCGGAATAATATGCTGCTATTAAACAATTAGGACTGCCAGTGCAGTAGCTACTCCTGCTGTGCGGTTGGGCCACCTGCAAACACAAGGGTACTTACGATGCTTAACCATGTTGTCCCTTTTGATGAGCCTTACCATCTTTCCTAATTGGGTATTTGTTAGTTTAGCTTGATGAGCAATAGGTTTGCTCATTTCAATGATGCTTGCTGTTGATTGTATTTGTATAACATCATCACTAATTAATTTGACTTCCACAATGGGGTTGACTGTTGATGAAGGTATTGTTTCATTTTTCTCTTCGGCCAATGTATTGGGGACATGTGAGAATACTAATAAACTTATTATTGGTATTGAAAATAAGGATTTTTTCTTCATTTTCATAACAATATCTAATATTTTTTGAAAAATTGGTATAATACCATACTATATAACTATATGTTGAGGTCAAAATAAATATGGAAACTAAGGAAAAAAGCTTTAAAACAGTAATAATTGTACTTATTTCTATATGAGGTCTATGTTGTACATAGAAAATAAATTTCGATCAGCTAGTATTACTGAGGACATCCTGATTATAAAACCTAGATATTAATTTTATTTATAGCAATAATTGGATTAACTATATGGTTGAATAAAAAGAAAAAAAGGATCTAATTCCTCAGTTTGGAGACAAAAGGGGTTCTATAGCGAGTGTCTTGGAGGAACCGTTCAAACCCTTTAAACCCATTAGTCTTTATTCTGACTTAGAGTTAGTTTTTTAAGAAAAAGCATTATTTCCGATAATTAGAGTAGAAACTTTCATCAATGGATTTTGTGAATTCGTAAAAAAAGGCGGGAAGAAAAACAGAATGTTTTTCTTCCCGCCTTTTTTTTATGGGTAGCATGAAAAATTTCAAAAAACCTAATGAGATTATATTATATGAAGAAACTAAGAAGCACAAAGAAAAAATAGCCTTGATCTTATAAAAATTCTGTAAATTTAAATCAAACATTATAACGTTATATTGATTAGTTCAACAAAATATGATAATCTATTTTTGTAAAGCGAAATTAATGAATTCTTATACAATTCAGTGTAACCGTATACAAAGTACTTTCAATCGATAGGATGTACCGAAAAGGATGAGGGAAATGACAGATACGTTAGTTCTGAAGAATGTAAAAATGGTAGAGGGAAAAGCAGCGGATATCATCCTGGAAAATGGGATGATTAAGGAAATTGCACGACCCGGAACTGCAACAGGAGATAAGATAATAGATTATGATCAAAAAGTTTTTGTTTCGAGCGGTTGGATTGATATGCATGTACATGCTTTCCCGGAATTCGATCCTTATGGTGATGAGGTTGATGAGATTGGATATAAAACTGGTGTAACAACGGTCATAGATGCGGGAAGCACGGGGGCAGATAGGATAACCGATCTGGTTGGAAGTTGTGAAAATTCCAAAACGAATGTTTTCGCCTTTCTGAATATTTCGCGGATTGGATTGAAAAGGGTTGATGAGTTATCGGATATTTCATGGCTGGACGAAGGGGAATTAATGAAGGCAATTTCCAAGTACGGGGATTTTGTCGTTGGACTTAAAGCGAGAATAAGTAAAAGTGTAGTTGGTCCAAATGGTGTCGAGCCATTAAAAATCGCAAGGAAGTTCTCGGCTGAAACGGGTTTACCATTAATGGTTCATATCGGTTCAGGGCCGCCTGATATTAAGGAAGTCCTTCAATTACTTGAGGAAAAGGACATTATTACTCATTTTCTAAATGGTAAAGCGAATAATTTATTTGATGAAAGAGAAGAGCCGCTGCCTGAGTTGATTAAGGCAATTGAACGTGGTGTACATTTGGATGTAGGTCATGGAACGGCAAGCTTTTCTTTTAAAACTGCAGAAATGGCTAAAAAGCGGGGAATCGGCTTCAATACGATCAGTACGGATATATATCGGAAAAACAGAGAGAATGGGCCAGTTTTTAATATGGCAAATGTGCTTACAAAATTTTTGTACCTCGGTTATCCATTAAAAGAAGTAATAGATGCGGTTACGGTCAATGCAGCAGCTTGGTTGAATAAACCAGAGCTTGGAAGGATTTCAGCTGGGGATATTGCGAACCTGACTTTATTCTCGATCGAGAATGAGCCGACCCTTTTATTGGATTCCGAAGGCGAAAAAAGGATGGCAGAAAAAAGAGTTGTTGTAAAAGGAGTGGTTATAAATGGAGAATTCATTGAATGCTAAATACGGTTTGAAAAGAGTCATCAATGCAAGCGGAAGAATGAGCATATTGGGAGTCTCTGCCCCAACTGACACAGTGATGGACGCGATGAAAAAAGGTGGGCAAAATTATGTTGAAATTTCTGATTTAGTCGATAAGTCAGGCCAGCATATAGCGAATTTGCTTCATTCTGAAGCAGCGGTGGTCGTAAACTCAGCATCAAGCGGAATTGCGCTTTCAGTAGCGGCAATCGTTACTGAAGGAAACAGAAGGAAAAGCGAAAGGCTTCATCAAGATCGTATTCAAAAGAATGAAATCATCATGCTGAAAGGCCATAACGTTCAGTATGGTGCACCGGTTGAAACCATGATTTATCTTGGCGGCGGAAAATTGGTTGAAGTTGGATATGCAAATGAAGGGAAAGCAGAACATATTGCGGAGGCCATAAATGAAAATACTTCCGCTATTTTATATGTGAAATCGCATCATGCCGTCCAGAAAAATATGATATCGGTCGAAGAAGCATGGGAAGTGGCCAAAACGAATAATATCCCTCTGATTGTCGATGCAGCAGCGGAAGAAGATTTGGAAAAATATGTACAATTCTCCGACCTGGCGATTTATAGTGGTTCAAAAGCCATTGAAGGACCCACATCCGGTATCGTTGCTGGCAGAAAAAAATATATCGAATGGGTAAAGGTTCAATTGCACTGTATAGGAAGGAGCATGAAGGTTGGAAAGGAAACGACCTTTGGGCTGCTTCAGGCATTGGATGAGTATTTTGTCAAGACGGATAATAGCGAAAAAGAAAAAGCTAGTTTACAAGTTCTCACATCACTTGACTCGATTGATGGCGTAAAAGTAACGATAGTTCAGGATGAAGCCGGACGTGCCATATATAGAGCACGTATTTCCATAGATCCTTTGACGGAAACGACGGCGAAAGAAGTGAACGAGCAGCTCAAAAATGGGGATATCGCCATTTATACACGGGATTATGGGATACGGCAAGGCTTTTTCGATATAGATCCGCGTCCATTGCAAGGTGATGATATAAATGTTATTGAATCACGATTAAGAACCATATTAGGAGGAAAACAAGGATGACAAACATAAACAAACGGTTATTGAATGATCGTGTAGCCTTAAATGTACTTGCAAATAGTGTGGAAAATGCAGTGGAAGTCTTTGAAGCAGCTGAAGGACATGTATTGGTTGGTGTACTCTCAAAGGATTATCCAACTGTCGAAGCAGGTGTTACAGCAATGAAAGAATACGGGGAAGCCATTGATGAGGCCGTTTCAATTGGATTGGGCGCAGGCGATAATAGACAGGCTGCAGTTGTCGCAGAAATAGCAAAATACTATCCAGGCAGTCATATTAACCAGGTTTTTCCGGCTGTTGGTGCTACGAGGGCCAATTTAGACGAGAAGGATAGCTGGATAAATTCACTTGTTTCTCCAACTGGGAAAGTCGGTTATGTGAATATCTCCACTGGTCCAGTAAGTGCAGGCGCAAGTGAAACTGCCATTGTGCCAATCAAAGCTGCCATTGCGCTCGTTCGCGATATGGGAGGAAATGCTTTGAAATATTTCCCTATGAAAGGGCTGAAGCATGAAGATGAATATCGTGCTGTAGCAAAAGCTTGTGGTGAAGAGGGATTTGCTTTGGAACCAACAGGTGGAATCGACTTAAATAATTTCGGGACGATATTAGAAATTGCATTAGAAGCAAAAGTGCCTAAAGTCATTCCCCACGTATATTCTTCCATCATTGATGAAGCGACTGGTAAAACGAATGGGGAGGACGTACGGAAATTATTGGCCATGACGAAAAAATTGGTTGAAAAATATGCCTAAAAGAATTGTGGCATTCGGGGAAGTAATGATGCGTTTGCAGGTACCAGGGCATGAATTGCTATCACAGGCTAACACGCTGCAATACTCCTCTTCAGGCACGGGAGTAAATGTGGCTTCTGCGATGACAAAACTTGGACATCATGGGTATCTTGTGACAATGTTACCGGATAACCCCCTTGGTGATTCAGCAATTTCAGATTTGCAGGGCTTAGGAATCGGCAGGAACTACATCTCTAGAGGCGGCAAATACATGGGGATGTACTTTTTGGAAAATGGATTTGGACAGCGGGCGAGCCGTGTCACATATTCCAATCGACTGGAAAGCAGTTTTAATACTGCCACCTTATCCGATTATGATATGGATATGATTTCGGAAAAGACGGATATCATCCATTTTTGCGGAATCACGCTTGCAATGGCGGAAAATGTACGGGAAAGCATGAAGGTGCTGGCTAGAAAAGTCAAAGAAAAGGGCGGTACAGTCTGTTTCGACTGCAATTACCGACCTTCCTTATGGGAGGGAGGTTACGCTGACGCAAAGCCTCATTATGAAGAAATGCTTTCTTTGGCTGATATCGTCATGATGAATGAAAAAGACGCGCTTTATATTTTAGGAATGAAATCAGAAGGCTCCACAAGGGAAGAACAGCTTGTTGAGTTGATCCCTGAAGTGGCCAAGCGATTCAAAATTCAATCGATAGCGGGGACACATCGTTCGATCAACAGTGATAATAGTCATACCTTGAGGGGGTATATATACAAAGAAGAAACATTTTACTTTTCCGATATCCTATCATTTTCCGTATATGATAGAATAGGTTCAGGCGATGCTTACACCAGCGGAATCTTACATGGCGAATTGCTAGGATATTCCCCGGAAAAGACAGTACGATTTGCTGCTGTATCAGGAATGCTGGCATGTACTGTCGTTGGAGATACTCCTTTGGCAACCGAAAAGGAGATACTCTCGGCAATGGAAGGTAAAATGGAAGATATTAAAAGATAAGGCAGGAGATTAGGAATGAATGTGAACAGGAAAAATGGACCGATGTATTTACAGATAAAAGAAATATTAAAGGATCGTATTTTACATGGGGTTTATGCCATCGACACAAACATTCCCTCCGAGCCTCTTTTGGAAGAAGAATTTAACGTAAGTAAGGTTACTGTCCGTAATGCAATCAAAGAACTCGTGCAAGAGGGGTATGTTGAAAAGAAAAGCGGCAAAGGCACTAGAGTCATAGCTAATGGTTCGATTGTCAAACTTTCCAAAGGGAAACGTTTCACAGAGCTGTTGGTGGAGGAAGGGCACTCCATTTTAAAAAAGGTGTTAAACATAAGTCAGATTGACCTTTCTTCAGACTCTAAGCTGCATTCTTTATTTGGTGCCCGTTGCATAAGTATCGAACGGATATATTTATTGGACAATGAACCTTATATTTACTTTACACATTATATTTCACTTGATTTAAACCAAGAAGAGATTAAAGAGGTCCAAATCAATTCTTTGTACCGCTTTTTGGAAGAGCAAAACGTCAAACTTGAAACATTCAGAGATGAGTTTGCCGTTGCTATCGCTCCGGATCACATTTGCGAAACACTGAAAATCGAAAACAATAGTCCAGTACTAAAGAGGATTCGGATTTCCAGTGATGGGGACGGAAATGTTACGGAATACAGTGAAGGATATTACAACACGGCTAAACAGAACTACATTGTGACATATAACGAGCCGGTACAATAATCCCATTTATTGTATTGGTTTGAATGTAAGCGATTTCTTGGGAATGGGGAGAATATATGGATCTATATTTATTAGGAATCACGCTGATAGCAATCGTAATTGTCATTTTGGGGGTATCATTGTGGAAATGGCATGCGTTCATCAGCCTGACTGTTGCCAGTTTATTTTTAGCGATTTTTTCCGGACTGCCAATGGACAAGATCGTTGGTGCTTATGAAACGGGTGTCGGAGCGGTCCTTGGGCACCTTATTGGAATATTGGCCTTAGGGACCATCCTAGGAAAGATGATGTCCGACTCTGGAGCCGGAATGCAGGTTGCTGACTTTTTCATTAATAAATTCGGTGTGAAAAACCTGCCATGGGCCATGCTTTTATCTGGTTTCATCATCGGCATTCCGGTATTTTTCGAGGTTGGTTTAGTAATATTGCTTCCTTTGGTCATTTCCATTCGTAAATCAACCAAAGTGAACATCTTGTTAATTGGCATTCCAGTACTTGCTGGTTTATCGATCGTACATGGGCTGGTGCCTCCGCATCCTGGAGCCATGACAGCTATTGGAATTTATAATGCTAACATGGGGCAGGTACTTCTGTACTCATTGATCATCGCATTCCCGACGGCTGTAATTGCGGGACCGCTATTCGCAAAATGGATTCATAAACGGGTTATTCCTGTTGGAGAACCGGAATTGATCCGTGTTGAAACAAAGTCAAGTGGATTACCCGGCACTGGAGTATCGTTCTTCATCATCCTTTTGCCAGTATTGTTGATGGTTCTAACTGTAGTGGCGCCTTATCTGCCGCTACCGGGTTCGATTGAAAAATTCTTATTGTTTATCGGAAGTCCAGTGATCGCCCTATTAATCTCCTGTTTTGCAGCTTACTATTTCTTGGGCTACAGACAGGGAATGGACAAATCACAAATTAAAAAGTTGACGGAAGAATGCTTATTGCCATTAGCATCCATTATTCTAATTATCGGTGCTGGCGGAGGGTTCAAGCAAATTTTAATTGATAGTGGCGTAGGGACTGCAATTGCTTCCATGTCTGAAGAAATTTCTTTATCACCGATCGTTCTTGCATTCCTTGTGGCCGGATTGATTCGGATTGCCACAGGTTCTGCAACCGTCGCTTTGACCACGACAGCAGGGATCGTTTCACCGGTCGTTGCCAATATGACGGGTGTTAATCTAGAATTGCTCGTAATTGCCACGGGAGCAGGCTCACTCATGTTCTCCCATGTTAATGACGCCGGTTTCTGGTTAGTGAAAGAATACATGGGACTAACCGTTAAAGAAACTTTCAAAACTTGGACAGTGATGGAAACATTACTTTCCTTCGTTGCATTCGGTTTGGTTTTAATTTTCGATATATTCATTTAATTAAAATGAATTTCTGCAATGTCTGATTAAGTAACATTTACCTCCGTGAACTGTCTTGGGGTGACAGATCACGGAGGCTTTTATATATTTATGAACATACTGGGGATGAGAAAATGACCGGCTGTATTTTTAAAGATAGGTCGTTGCGGAAAAACAGAAACAAAAGTCATCCACAATGGGGAGTAGTTAGTCTAGTGACAAGGGTGTAGCTTCATCCAGGAGATGTTTGTTTGGCTCCTCGAAGATATAAGTCCTGACAGAGACTTCTATATTGCAAGATTGACAGCTTCCCGTTTACATATTCATTCTGAATATAATCCAATAAATCATTGGCATGGTTAGGCTTTTGACGTTTTTCCTGAATATAATGGAGAATTAAAACTTCTATATTCACACACTCACCTTACTTGACAAGTATTTTTTTCCATAAATAATATAACATGGGCATTCAAAAAATTATCATTTTTTGAATATTTTAACTATCGACATATTTATACAAATAAAGGAGTGATTCGGAGTAACCGGTGGGAAATTTTATCGGGTAATGCAAAAAATGAGCGATATTATTTCGACTCACTTTTAAGTCGGCACAAGAAAAACCCCTGATAAATCAAGGGTTGGAGGTATAAAACTGATTTTACAAGGACTTCATGCCTGTATCTTTTGTACATGTATAGGTGATAAGCGCAGTTCTGCGGATTCTCTCTTAATGGAGAATAAATAAGCTGCCAAACCTAAGAGGGCTGTAAAAATCAGCATGGCGATCGATGAACTGAAGTCCCCGCCAGACAAGTCACGAAGCCATCCCATGATATAGCTCGAAAAACCGCCCATGATATTCGTGAATCCAATTAGACCTGCGGCTCGTCCTGCCGTTTCAGGTGTTGAATATTTTACCATGAGCATATTGCTTAGGTGGAACACACCGCCTTGACATCCCATTGCCAGTCCCATACATAGTCCGGCCAAAATAGGATTGGGGATGAAGACAGCTACAGTCAAAAAGACAGCCGTCAATGAAAATAGAATCGTGGCCATCAAACTTGGACGTCTGGTTTTGTCAGCCAGAAAACCGCATGCCAAGACAAATCCTAAAGCGAATAGCCAGGAAAGTGAAGTAATGCTTGACATTCCTTCCTTTTCGAATCCTTTTGCTTCAATGAGATATGTAGGAAGCCAAATGCTGATTCCGAAAAATAAGAAGGAGCATACGAGCATGCCGAACCAAACGATCCAGAAACGATAATCTTGGGCGAAACTTTTCTTATTCTCGGAATGGGCGGTTTCTTTTATTTCATCATCCGTTTGGCGAATGAATGCCAATTCCTCCTTACTTATACGGGGGTGCTCTTCTGGTGTATTCCTCGTCATTAAGATGAACATCGGGATATTTATAAATAAGTTGAAAGCTGCAAGCATAAAGAAAGCTGCTTGCCAGTGAAGTAAAGATATCACAAGCACCAAAACAACGGCTCCCATTGCCGGTCCTAAATAGTTTCCGGTAAGCCAAGATGCCTGGGCCCTCCCCAGTTCGCGTTTATTAAACCAGTTAGAAATGAGCTTTCCGGAAACCGGAATCATCATCCCTTCACCAAAACCAAGAATGATCCTGCTAATTAAAAATATTTCATATGAATTTGCCAGTCCTGACATAATCATCGTGATTGTCCAAACGAATAAACCGGCGATGGCTGTTTTTCGGGCACCTAATTTATCAATGATGAAGCCCCAAAAAAGATTTGAAACTCCATAAGCAATGGTGAATACAAAAGATAGAAGACCGATCTTTGCATTTTTGTCAGCACCTGTCATACCGAGTGCATGCAAGAATTCTGGATCTGTTTGAATGATGGAAATGCCAACCTTATCAATTTGTCCAAAAAACCAAAAGAAAAAAATTGGTACGGCAATATACAACCATCTTTTTTGCCCATTTAACATAATACCATCTCCCTATTGCTTTTTAACATTCCTTAAAACGCTTACATTTGAGAATAAGTGTTTTTTCGGTTATCCCTTTAGAAAGGTACTAGTTTGTTTTGATTTTTCCCGCCTTTCTTTAAAATTTTGATAGAAAAAAAGAAACAGAAGTGTTTTGTAAGGAAAACAAAGTTTTACTTTCTTAACGATAAATTAAAATAATTTGATTGTCAATTTAATATTTTGACAATTTTCTATTTTTAGAATATAAGTACTTTCGGTTATAAAACGAACTTTGTTTCATCCTATTGAGTAGATGGAGCTCTATCAACCAGGACTTAAAATGGAAGTAATACTGATTCTTTGTGTCCAAAAAACAAATTATTTACAAATTATTAAAAATTCTGACTTGTTGATATTGAATTTAAAATCAGGAAAATCTATAATTCATTTATATTGTTTTGTATATGAAATACTTATTACGGAAAATTTCGTGATTTGGCAGAGAATATCGATGTATGAAAATTCTTTATTGTTTTTACTTGAATATTTGGTTATATTTGGTTATATAACAACGAGCTTTTCTATCGAAACGTCAATTAAGCTAGGCATTCCAAATAGTTTTATATATGTAACTATGCTTTAATTGACACATAAACACTATTCTATTTATACATGAAGAGTAAAGGATTGTGAGGTAGTAATGGTTGCCAATTTGCAGTACTGCCCGCTTCATTATCAGGAATAGGGATAATGAATAGCGCTCGAAGACACCAGCTCGATTAAAAGTTCCCGGCTTTTACTAGCCGTTTTCCGGAAGCGGTGAAAGCGTTGAGTATATCTGATGTTACTCGTTGGGTAGCTGTTGTAATGAAAGAAAGTAAACGGAAACTTCTGAATTGATTACAATTAATTGAAATGTGATCGAGTGAACTTGCAAAGCAGAGGGCAGTGCGCAGCTAAAGGCACCAATGTTCCTGTTAAGGAAGCATCAGAAAACAGGCAACCATTGAAGTATGCATCAAAATATTCACCAAATGAACGATCAGAAAAAAATGTACATATACTGCAAGTTCTTCTTACTGATGGGTTATAGTCAGGAGAAAATAAGATTTATTCACAACGGGGGGAATACTCGAATGGCAAGCGAAGAAAAAGAGAAAGAGAAATATAGTGCTAATTCATTGGTTAGGGGCTTGGAAATCATTAAGCTCTTTAATGAGGTACAGCCGAGCTTGTCTCTTTCAGAAATAGCAAAACAACTGGGAGTAAGCAGAACCGTACCATATCGTTTATTATTCACATTACAAAATATTGGTTACTTGTCTCAGGATGAACATACCAAACGTTATAGTTTAACTCCTAAAGTTCTTGAATTGGGGTTCAGCTATTTGAATAGCTTGAAATTCCAAGAAATTGTCCAACCTTATATGGAGACCTTGCGTGATGAAATCGGAGCCTCCTGCCATCTTTCCATTTTGGATGGACAGGAAGTTGTTTATGTTGGAAGTGCCCCGATCAGAGGTGTATCCGCTGTCAATGTGAACATAGGCTTGCGGCTGCCGGCACATGCTTTGGCCAATGGAAAATTACTTTTGGCATATCAACCGAAAGAATTGCTCATGCAAATGTTCAAAATATCGAACCTTACTCCTTATACAGACAAAACACTCACCGCGCCTGGTGAATTTCAAAAACAGCTGGATTCGATTCGGCAAAATGGTTATTCGATGACAAGCGGGGAATTCCACCCTGGCATCCGTTCGGTTGCCGCCCCGATCTTTGATAGGACCGGGAAAGTATTGGCTGCCTTGAATGTCGTAGCAACAGAGTCTGCTTATCAGGAGGATTTCATCGATAAAATTGCCTTGCCGAAACTGTTGGAAGTTTCTCGTCAGTTATCCGTTTATATGGGATACAGCGGGGTTAAGCCTTATCAACACGAAGATGTCTGAACGATTTAAAATCGATTAATAAGTGAATAACCTCTTTCGAAAGTGTGGATCTCCCATTAGGGAAATCCACACTTTTTTGTGTTAAGAAAAGCAAATCGTTACAAGTTTATCTCATAGTGGTGAACGTTCGGATTATAGAAATAGTTTTAAATATTCTAAAAACTCATTGACAATAAAGCGGTTTCATTTTAGACTTAATTCATAGACAAAACAATGTTTTGCTTATGAAACATAATTCGGTTTAGAAACAACAAATAAGGGAGGAATTTTAAAATGACAAAAGAAACTTTTTCAGTGAAGGATTTTGAAAAAAAATATGTTGCCCGATTGAAAGACCGTACTCTTGATTGGAATGTCTTGAAGTTCCAAGAAGAAATTGATCCCGCTTATAGACGCGCACAGATGAGATATATTGGACGTGGTGCCACTGCCAATAACGATACGAATGTAATTGCAGGTGAACATTTCACTTTAAGTACGATGGTGCTTCCTCCGGGATGTATCGGTCCTTTGCACCTTCATGACGATGTTGAAGAAGTGTTTTTCATTCTTGAGGGTGAAGTCACGGCATTAATTCAAGAGGACAGCAACAGTGAAGTGCATGAAATCAAATTAAGTGCGAGAGACTGCATAAGCAGCCCGCCAGGGGTTTATCGGGGAATTAGGAATGACGGGGATGTAGAGGCGCGCATGCTAGTGATGCTTGGGGCAGTGAAGCCTAACTTACCGACATACCCTGAAGGCAGTGAACTGGAAGAACTGCGTAAACAACGCTCTAAAGAAAGAGAAGCCATCATTAAAGATTGATCATTTAGCCGAAAGGGCACCTGCATTATGATAATTAATGAGGCGCCCTTTTCGATTAGATTGTTAAATATGGCCAATGCGAATATCAAAACGGCAATCTAAATTATGGGAGGTATAAAAAATGCTTGGTATTACTCATTTACGGCATATAAGCATGATAACTCCGAATTTCGACGATCAAGCAGAGTTTTATGAAAAGGTTTGGGGTCTGGATAGGGTGGATGTTCCGGAAGAGGAGAATATGGTTTATTTCCGGGGGGCTGGACCGGAACATCATATTCTTAGCCTTCACAGGGGAGAAAAACGAGGATTGCACCATATAGCTTTTGGCATGGTCGATAAAAATGCGGTGGACCGTGCAGCAGGGATATTACAATCGAAGGGCGTTCGAATTATTGAACCGCCTGGATATTTGGATGAAGCAGGTGCCGGTTATGGCCTGCGGTTTATTGATCCGGAAAACCGCGTGATCGAGCTCTCGGCTTGGGTGGAAGTGCAAACGTCCATTTGGAGCAAGAAAAATGTTGATCCAGTGAAATTGAATCATGTTGTAATGAACACGAAGAACTTAGATATGATCGTTGAGTTTTATACGGATGTACTTGGTTTTAAAGTCACTGATTGGAGTGAGCACCAAATGTCATTCCTCCGGTGCAACAGAAAGCATCACTCCATCGCCTTCAATCAAGATGAGCATGCGTCAGTCAATCATATCGCATACGAAGTCGATTCCGTGGATGAATTGATGCGAGGAATAAGCAATGTGCGAAAAGCGGGCTTGTCAGAACTTTGGGGACCTGGACGTCATGGGCCGGGAGACAATATTTTCTGTTATTTTCAAGACCCAGGCGGTTTTGTAATGGAGTATACATGTTATCTGGAAACGATCGAAGATGAATCTGAGTGGAGAGCACGTGTATGGAAACGGGTACCGCATTTAATGGATCAGTGGGGGATTGCAGGGCCGCCGAAACCTGAAGCGCGCAAAGCAATGGGAGGAGATCCCGATCCAGGCTGGGTTGATTCTCATATAGAAGGTTCTGTCATGGCGAAAAAATGAGGAGGAGTTTGATTTCCTCCCATGATTCTTTTGCGTAGTTAGCTTCTTGTTGATTAAAGGACAGCATTTGAGGAAAATGGCTTTGAAAAGGAGTGAAGAGAGTGGACTTAGGATTGCAAGGAAAAGTGGCTGTCATTATGGGCGGCACGTCGGGAGTGGGATTAAAAACAGCAGAAATGTTTTTAGCTGAAGGAGCGAAAGTGGCTATTTGCGGCAGAAGTGCTGAGCGTATGGAAAGTGCACAAAGTCAATTGCTCTCATTTGGTGAAAAGGAAGATATTTTTGCATCAACATGTGATGTCACCTCAAAATCGGATGTGGATTCTTTCATTAATGGTACCGCTGAGAGGTTTGGCGGAATCGATATTTTGGTGAATGCAGCCGGTCAAAGCGTGATGGGTCACTTTTTTGACATAACGGATGAGCAGTGGGAAGAACAGATTCAGTTAAAGTTCTTTGCCATCATATATGCCGTTCGTGCTTCGCATCCTCATTTAGTGAAAAGGGGAGGAGGGCGGATCATTAATATTAATGCAACGCTTGCCAAAGAACCTGAACGTCACATGGTAGCGACTGCAGCAGCAAGGGCTGGCCTCCTTAATTTAAGCAAAACCTTGTCCCAGGAATTGGCCTTTGACAATATATTGGTGAATTCAGTGAGTCTTGGATTGATCCGGACCGATCAATGGGAGCGAAGAAGGTTGAAAAATGCGCCTGATATGGACCCTGAAGAGTATTACGGGGACCTAGCGAAAAAACGGAATATCCCTCTCGGCCGCGTAGGGGAAGCGGAAGAAGTGGCCAGTGTCATTGTTTTCCTTGCTTCAGACAAAGCAAGTTATGTAGCGGGTTCGACGATTGAGACGGCAGGAGCGATCGGAAAGGCAATATAAATATATTACTGAAAAAGGTAGGATAACGCGATGAAAATACAAGAAGAAATAGAGTTTACGACCGCCGATTCCATCGTAAAGGAGCTTGTTCAAGCAGGTGTGGAAGCTGCTTTCGGGATTGTCAGCATTCACAATATGCCCATCTATGATGCAATTCTTAGGGAAGGGAGCATCAAACTCATTTGTTCACGCGGTGAGAGCGGTGCCGTAAATATGGCTGATGGATATGCACGCGCCACCGGGAAATTGGGTGTAGTGATTACCAGTACTGGAACAGGGGCAGGAAATGCAGCTGGTTCACTAGTGGAAGCTTGGGCAGCTGGTGTCCCCCTTCTTCATCTAACAGGTGAGGTGGCTTCTTCTTATCTTGGTACAGGCAAAGGATACATACATGAGTGTAAAGACCAGCTTTCAATGATGAGCGGAGCTTGTAAAAATGCAGTGAGGCTTAGAAACCCTGACCAAACCGCAGCAGTAGTAAGGAAGGCAATCCAAGAAGCTTTAACTACACCAACGGGTCCGGTTACATTGGAAATTCCAATTGACTATCAATCGGTGATCATAGAGGATCTTTCACTCGAAGGGCTGCGAACTTCACCCACTGAAACAAATTCAATGCCAATTATTCCTGAACTAGCCGTTCAAAAAATGGTAAGCGCAAGCCGTCCTGTCATATGGGCCGGTGGTGGAGTCATCAGTGCCAATGCTTCGAAAGAGCTGCAAAAATTGGCGGAAATCCTTGGTGCAGCGGTAATAACCAGTCAGTCAGGAAAAGGTTCGATTCCAGAAAACCATGAACAATGCATCGGACATTTTGCGGCATATGAAACTACAAAAGAGTTTTTAAGAAATGCAGATTTATTGATTAGCGTAGGTGTAAGGTTTAGGGGGAATGAAACATCCAACTGGAAAGTGCCGGTGCCACAAGAACATATAGCGATCGATGCGGATTGGCAGGCCATTAACCGGAACTATAAAGCCACGTTAGGTTTGGTTGGCGATGCAAAAGATATGCTTGCTGCCATCATTCAAAAGCTTGAAGAACGTTCAGTTCATGCAGAGCCATCTTATTTACAAGAAGTTCTTTCACTTAGAAATGAAGTGCGCGCTCAACTCAGGGAAACGCTTGGACCGTATGAGCAATTTGTAGATGGCATGAGGGAGATATTACCAGAGGATACCATTCTAGTTCGTGATGTGACCGTACAGGCAAATGTTTGGGGCAGCCGTTTATTTGAAATCTCTGAACCGAGAACATCGATTCATGCATCAGGCGGCGGAATTGGTCAAGGTCTTCCAACAGCAATCGGTGCCCAAATGGGATGTCAAGATAAAACCGTCGTTCTTATGGCTGGAGATGGTGGGTTTATGGTGAACGTCGGGGAAATGGTTACGGCAGCCGAAGAAAACTTACCAGTTATCATCGTATTGTTCGATGACTCAGGCTATGGAGTTCTTCGCAATATTCAAACAGCCGCATATGGTCGGCAGGTAGCTGTGGACTTATTGAGCCCTGATTTTGTGAAACTGGCTGAGTCCATGCATTTTGATGCAGTGCGTATTGGTTCTGGAGATGAGTTCATATCCGAACTGAAAAAGGCTAAGGAAAGACGTAAACCTTCAATGATCGTCGTTGATATGGAAGCTGTGGGGCCAATGGCCAAACCATTTGGCGGACCACCGGGAGCTGCGGAAGCATTCAAGCCCAAAAAACTATAAGGAGGATTGAGAATGATTTCGACATACCCATTTGTTTCAGGAAAATATCTAGTTAATGGAGAATGGATAGAATTACCGGAAAAAGTCGATGTTGTAAATCCCGCAAATACATCGGAAGTAGTTGGCCAGGTGGCAAAATGCTCTGAAGAAATCGTGAATGGCGCTATTGAAGCGGCAGAAAATGCTTTTGAAACGTGGTCTCGCTCTGATATCGGGGAACGGGCAAACAGGATGAACACTGCGGCAGAAGAACTATCAAAAGTTATCGAGGAAAATGTTACCGTGTTTGTACGTGAGAATGGCAAAACACTTGTTGAAGCTAAAAAGGATTTACTGCGCTGTGTTGAAGTAATGAAGGGCTGTGCAGCAGAGTTACTTGATTGGTGGAAGCCTGAAGTGCTTCCAGGAAAACAAAAAGTCCAAATCCGAAGAAGGGCAAGAGGTGTCACGGCAATAATCACACCGTGGAATTCTCCGATGATATTAACATTTAAAAGGGTCATACCCGCTGTTTTGGCAGGCAATGCCGTTGTCGTAAAACCTGCAACGAATTGTCCCTTAACGATCATGACCTGTTTAAAAGTAGTTGCTGAACATTTTCCTCCAGGAGTCATCAATATAGTCTCAGGATCAGGAAAAGCAATCGGCGACACACTATGTTCCGATTCACGCGTACGGACATTGGCGTTTGTCGGAAGTACGGAAACCGGGAAAGATATCATGCAGAAATCAGCTGGAAATCTGCAAAAAGTATATATGGAACTTGGCGGCAATGATCCTGCCATCATTTTGGAAGATGCCAATTTGGATGAAGCGGCTATCAAACGTTTGAGGATGGGGATTTTACGAGCAGCGGGTCAGGTTTGTTCTGCTGTAAAAAGAGTGTACGTCCAAGAATCACGATATGATGAAGTTGTGGAGAAGCTGACCAAAGAGTTCAGCCGGATGGTGATCGGTGATGGAATTCAGCCTGATGTAACCATGGGTCCATTGAATAATAAAGCACAATATGACTTTGTGAATGGCTTGATCGAACGTACCGCTAAGTCAGGAGGAAATATAATCACAACCGGCATCCAGCTGAATCCGGAAACTTGGGATAAAGGTTATTATATGCTTCCTTCCATTATTACTGGCGTCGATCAGCAGAGCGAATTGGTTCGAGTGGAACAATTCGGACCGATCATTCCAATTTTACCTTTCAATGATATCGATGAAGCTGTAAAATTAGCGAATGATAGTGAGTTTGCGCTGCGTGCATCTGTTTGGACCGAGAATGAAGATATCGCTGTCGAAATGGCAGATCGCCTTGAAGCTGGTGCGGTATTCCATAATAATCATACCGTTTTCAGCGACTTGGCCCTGGACTTCCCTGGCTTAAAAGAAAGCGGTGTTTCGCGGGAAACAAGACATTGCGGGTTGGAATTCTTTGCGGACTCATACGGGTTTGCTGATTGAGGAAGGATGAAACTACATGAAGTTAGGTTTAATCGGGTGCGGTAATATCGGAAAATTTCTGCTTCAGGCCATTAATAACGACGGACTTCTTCCAGGTGGAAGAATCGTTGCGATTTATGCCCGCCGTGAAGAAGTTGCGGCACAATTAGCTGAAGAATTCAGGACACAGCCATATCGTGATGTCGACGAACTTCTTAAATCCGATGTTGATTTAGTCATAGAGGCTGCAACGATAGAAGCAGCTGAAGAGTATGCATTGAAAGTGCTTAAAAGCGGGAAGGATCTCTTGCTAAGCAGCATTGGCGTTATGGCGAATTCCGCCTTTGAAGAACAATCAAACCAGATTTGTAAATTGAATAACGTGAATATTCTCCTTCCGTCTGGTGCGATTGGAGGTCTAGATGTACTTAAATCGGCAAAAGCGGTGAATGGCCTTGAATCTGTTTGCATCACCACAAGAAAACCGCCAAACGCATTGCCGGCAGGGTCTTCAGTGACAGAAGAAACGGTATTATTTGAAGGAACTGCTGCAGAAGCGATCAAGCAGTTTCCGAGAAACATTAATGTTGCGATTGTGCTGTCTATGGCTGGTCTTGGATCAGAAAAGACGAAAGTGAAAATCATTGCCGATCCAAATGTGTTAAAAAACAATCACCTGATAGAAGCGTCAGGTTCGTTCGGGAAACTGAAACTGGAAGTGGAAAATGATCCGATGCCAAATAACCCGAAAACGAGTTATCTAGCGGCATTAAGCGTTTTGGCGACTCTACAAAACAAGGAAAAAAGCGTTCAGATCGGGTAATGCATAATGATGTAAAGCTTGGAAGGGAGAGAAAAAGTATGCTTAAAACTGAAAAATCCTTAGAAGAAATGTCGAAACAGCAAGTTGTTGACTATTTGAACGAAACGGTTAAACCAGAGGAAGGCGTTATACCTGCATACCTCCTTGGAGACCCAAAGGTTTATGATATAGAACATGAAAAAGTGTTTTTGAAAACATGGGTTTTTATCGGCCATGATTCTGAAGTACCGAACAAAGGAGACTTCATGACCCGTGAACTTGCTGGCTACTCGCTCATCATTACCCGTGATGCTGAAGGGGAAATCAGGGCGTTTTATAATATGTGCACCCATCGCGGAATGAAACTATGCCGTGCAGATAAAGGGAACAAGTCATTATTTACTTGCCCCTACCATGGTTTTAATTTTAAAAACACTGGTGAACTCGTAGGAGTGCCATTACAAAAGGATATATATGGGGGGAACCTTGACCGCTCGGAAATGGGCCTTCACAAAGTAAAGCTTGAATCCTATAAAGGTCTTTTATTTGGAACTTGGAATGAAGATGCAGAGCCGCTTGAAGAGTTTCTTGGAGACATTAAATGGTATTTGGATATCCTTGTAGGACGTGCAGAAATGGAAGTAATCGGAGTTCCGCAAAGATTCGTTGTTAATTCAAACTGGAAAGTTGGTTCCGATAACTTTGTTGGTGATTCCTATCACACGATGGTCACACACGGATCCATTGCCAAACTGGGCATGGTGCCCAATGCTACCTATTCAAAGCGCGGTTTTCAAATCCATACGGATAACGGGCATGGACTAAACTTAGGGACTCCTAATCCTGACTTCGCTTTCCCGGAAGAATTGAAAGATGAATTTAAAACTAATTTGTCTGAAGAACAATATGGAGTGTTATCAAACTTAAAGAATATGATTGGGAATGTCTTCCCTAACTTATCATTTTTAATATCCCATACAAAAATCAAAGACCAATTCATCTCCAACACTTCAATAAGGATGTGGCGGCCAATCGGTCACAATAAAATGGAAGTGATTGCTTGGATGCTCGTGGAAAAGAAAGCCTCCCAAGATTGGAAAGATAGATCAAGAGATTCATTTATCTTGACCTTTAGCCCATCCGGTATTTTCGAACAGGATGATACGGAAGTTTTTACTGATATCACTGAAGCAGCCCAAGGACCAATGCCTTTCCTAAAGAATCTAACCTACAATTATACAATGGGTCTTCATCGTGAACCAGTTGATTTTATAGGTCCTGGTGTTGCTTACGATGATAAATTCACTGAAGCGAGCCAAAGGAATTTTTACAAGTACTGGCTTGAATTGATGACGAAATGAAAAACGGGAGGGGGAACGGAAATGAATGTGGAGAAAATGTTGCTCAAATGTCAATTTGAACAATGGCTGTATGATGAAGCTCAATTACTGGATGATATTGAATTTGATGATTGGTTCGATTTAATGCACTCGAGCTTACGCTATCAAATGCCTGTACGTGTTAATAAAGAAGGGGTGGAACGCCCGGATTATTCAACGGAAATGTTTACATTTAATGATGATATTGAGCTGCTGAAACTGCGAGTGGATCGTTTGAAAACGGATTATGCATGGGCGGAAATACCGCCATCAAGAACACGGCGTTTTGTCTCAAATGTACGCGTTAAAGACTATGTTGAAGGTGAAAAGGCAGTCGTCAAGAGCTACCTGCTCATCTATCGTAGCCGCAGCACGGATATTCAACATGATCTGATTTCGGGGGAACGAAATGATGAATTCATTTTCGAAGAAGGTAAATGGAAACTTTCCAAACGAATATTCATTGTTGATCAATCAACGATAAATACCAGAAATCTTGCTATCTTCGTATAATGTTGACTTGGTTAAAAAGAGGAGGCTGGTTACAATGGCAATGGCGTTAAAGGATAAAGTAGTGTTGATTACCGGTGGCAATTCAGGTATCGGGGAGGCTGTCACTAGACGTTTCATACAAGAAGGGGCAAAAGTCAGCATCATCGGCCGCTCGATAGAAACGCTAAAGAAAATGAAAGCGGAATTTGGTGAAGAGATTCTCATTAACCAAGGCGATGTAAGCAAATATGAAGACAATGAGAGGGCTGTCCAGGCCACTGTCGAGCAATTTGGAAAGCTGGATGTTTTCGTTGCCAATGCAGGAGTCTTTGATGGATTTGCTAAATTTGCCGACGTAGCTCCCGATGCACTTTCCGATGCATATGATTTTCTGATCGATATTAACGTTAAAGGATCCTTCTTCGGTGCTAAAGCCGCTCTTGAAGAACTGCAAAAATCGAATGGCAATATTATTTTCACCGTGTCCGGTGCCAGTTTTTATCCGGATGGCGGCGGGGTGTGGTACACAGCAAGCAAGCATGCCCAAATAGGGCTGATGCGCCAACTTGCCTTTGAACTCGCTCCTAACATCAGGGTGAATGCTGTAGCGCCTGGTGGCACTCTGACCGCATTATCGGTCATTCCTCCCCTACGTCCATTCGTTAAAATCGTGGATAATGAAACGAAGGCAAATAGCATAAAAAAAAGAAACCCTCTTCAGCTTGCACAGCTGCCCGAAGATCATGTAGCTGCATATGTCCTATTGGCATCAGACGCAGCGCGTGCAATCACCGGCGAAGTCATCTCCAGTGATGGAGGATTGTCCGTTCGCGGACTGGGTTGAGTTCATAATAAAATAAACTATGGGAAGTAGGTTTATTAGTATGGCTGAATCACTATTGGGCAATAGGAATATTAATCAACTCGCATTTGTTGTAAAAGATATTGAAGCTGCTAATATAGCTTTCACAAGACTGCTGGGCATTAAGAAGGCAGAACCATTTCTAACTGGTGACAGTTCTGTTTCGAAAGTCACTTTTAGAGGTGTACCAACGGAATCGCAATCCAAACTGGCTTTCCTGAATACACCGACCGTCCAATTTGAACTAATAGAACCCGATAAAAATCCAGGAACGATGCGTGAGTTCCTGGATGAAGTAGGTGAAGGGATCCACCATATAGCTTTTGATGTGGACTCTATCCAAAAGAGGCTGCCAATCATGGAGAAAAATGGTTACCCAGCTTTGCAAACGGGTGAATTCACTTCAAGTGACGGCCGATATGTATATGTGGATACACTAGATGATCACAAAACGTTAGTTGAACTGCTTGAAAGTGCGGAGCCAAGAGTAACGGCATGGGAAAGACCGGAAGATGACAGCATTCAACCGCTACTAGGGACTAACAAAGTGGAACAGCTTGCGTTTGTTGTCAAAGACCTTGATGCGGCTTCAGATGCATATTGTAAGTTGTTGGGTGTTGAAAAACCTCCCATCATCCATTCTGGTTCATCCGATATTACAAACGTGATTTACAAAGGGAAGCCCACTGAAGGCAAATCAAAATATATGTTCATCAATACTCCGTTCATTCAAATTGAATTGATCGAGCCTGGCGAATCACCCAGTACGTGAAAAGATCATCTTGAAACATATGGTGAGGGTGTTCACCACATCTCTTTTGTCGTCAAAGACATGGAGGCTAAAATGAAGATGCTGGAAGAAATGGGCTATCCGGTCATACAGACAGGAAACTTTTTTAACGGAAAAGGCCGGTATGCCTATATGGATACAAAAGCGACCTTTAAAGTGATTATTGAATTGCTGGAACGTTTTGATGAGTAAACAAGTAACAATGATCATCAAAAGGTGTTTGGATGAATTGTCTGGGCAATTGGAACTTACATAATTAGAAATAAGAACCCCAAGGGTCATTCAATCGAAAAACCTAGCCGTTTTCCCACCTAATCAGCTGATTAACTACCTAGAAGCGCAACCGTAAAAAGCATACAAGGCAATGGTCGGGAAGGGGACTTCAACCATGGCCTTGTACGGTTCGAATAAAAGTGAAAAATTTAACATCAATATGGATCGTATTGTCCTTTATTGATTTTTCTACATCTTTGTCACGAATTGCCTGGATTAACTGTAAGTGCTCGTTGTTTCGTTTCTCATATCAAGATTTATCAACCAATGTAACATCCTCGTTACGGGCCGATAAAAAGGAAATTCGAAAAGAAAGCCATGATGAATCTGTAGTCTTTTGGAGAAAGGTATTTCTCGAGTAGGAATATAATAAGCGGTGAAATTCAATGTTTGCACGAATTTCGCTATTCGGTCATTTTTATTTATTGCTTATTGCAGTTTATCCGTTGCCCATTCCAGTCTTTTTCTCCTCTTCCGTAATTCCTTCACAGTCTTTTTGTATAGAATGGTTTTCGAGCATTTTTCTGATTTCCAATTCCTCCTGCAAAAGTTCAATATCCACATTGGATATGACCATCCCTATGCACAGGTTTCACCTGAAGCAAATTTTCCTGTTCCAATTTCCCAAAGCTTCACAAACCGGTGTACGGCTACAATTGAATTGCTGGGCGATATCATCTTCCGTTAAACGGACTCCGGGTAAAAATATCCCTTCAATGATCGCATTTATAATAACAAAAAATATAGCTTCCCTTAAGGGCTTAGAATAATAATGTTCTATATTGTTCTGTACTATATTGATAGTGACTGGTTTCCATGGTGTTTCTTGAAAAATATAAAAGTATATTTATTTTATCTTAAAAAACGAGTGAAGTCATTTCAACGCTTCATACTTTTTATTATTTATAAAATTCAATGGGATGGATGAAACTATTTATTACTAAAGACGCTCAAAAGGCTATCTGTCCATATTGGCAGGGGATAAATCAGGGGAGCCCCCACCCATGCTGTAACTGGGAAACTGCCTGATACTTTTGCGGAAAAAAGGTGGTCATAGAATAAGGGGAAGCACTAATAGTAGGTTTTGATATCATTTTGCCCTGACGAATGATGGATATGAAAATTCTTTTTAACAGATAACCATGCTAGAAGGGTGATTCATGTTGCTCGATTACATAAAGATGCTATGATTGAAAACGAAGCTTATTTTAAACGAAAGAGAATATCAGATTGATATTTTCTTTCTTTAATATACATAGAGGAAGCAGGAGGAGTTATTAATGAACTTAGCACAATTTCCCAGGAAACGATATACACCGACATATACACCAGTTGAGAGACTAGATCATTTTTCTGAAGTTCTTGGGGGCCCATCCATTTACGTTAAACGAGACGATATGCTTGGTCTGACGGCAGGCGGAAATAAAACAAGGAAACTGGAATTCCTTGTTGCCGATGCATTGGACAAAGGCGCGGATACATTGATTACATGTGGAGGCATTCAATCCAATCATTGCCGCTTGACACTAGCTGCTGCGGTTAAAGAGAAAATGAAATGCATCCTAGTGTTGGAAGAGGGCCTTTCAAATTCTGAACCGGATTTTAATGGTAACTATTTTCTCTACCATTTATTAGGCGCTGAACAAATCAAAGTAGTGCCTAATGGAGCTGACTTAATGCAAGAAATGCAAAAAGTGGCTAAAGAGGTGACAGAGAAAGGACATCAACCTTACATCATCCCGGTTGGGGGATCCAATGTCATTGGTGCGACGGGATACGTTGCATGTGCTCAGGAGATCTTGGCCCAGTCCTTTGAGCAAGGAATTGATTTGAAATCAGTTATTTGTGTAAGCGGCAGTGGAGGAATGCATGCTGGTTTGGTGGCAGGATTTCATGGAAATCACAGTGGAGTATCGGTAATTGGAATAAACGTAAGCAGAGGGAAAGCTGTACAAGAAGAGAAAGTTTTTCAGCTTGTTAAGGAAACTTTAACACATATCGGCATTCCGAATTCAATTCCTCGTGAGGCTGTTACGTGTTTTGATGAGTATGTCGGCCCGGGTTATGCTTTGCCTACACCTGAAATGGTGGAAGCAGTCAAGCTAATGGCAAGAACGGAAGGGATACTGCTGGATCCGGTATATACGGGGAAAGCGGCAGCAGGACTCATCGATTTAATACAAAAAGGCACCTTTAAGCCGGAGGATAACATTCTATTTGTTCACTCTGGCGGTGCTTCATCGCTATACGCCAATACGTCTCTCTTTAATTGAGATTTTACGAACCAACTGGTTCGCCGGCACCAGTTGGTCTAAAGTAATCATTTCAAGTTGATCTCGTTGAATAGAATGATGTTCCGAAAGCATCCTCATCACCTCAAGTTTTTAATAGATCTATTTTAAAACAAGGCTCTTTTCGTAAAGATTGATGTTTTTAAAACGAAACTATTTAAGGTTGATTGGAGCGGAAGTGCGAGACTCCTGCGGGAGCAGCGGGACAGGTGAGACCCCACAGGCGTTTACGCCGAGGAGGCTCACCGCCCGCCCCGCGGAAAGCGAGCATCTGGAGGGGAAATCAACCACAACTCACTACCTGGTAAATAGCAACAAAGTATGTGGAAATAGCCTAAAACAAAAAAGACTCTAGGCAAAAGTGTTCTATCTAAAAGGTAAGTCAAAGTTGATTGGAGCGGGTGAACGATACTCCTGCGGGAAAAGCGCGCCTAGGGAGACCCCACAGGCGAAAGCCGAGGAGGCTCCCCGCCCGCCCGCGGAAAGCGAGTGCCCTACGTTCCAATCAACGTCCAAATTGTACAAGTCATAAAAAAGGACAAACTCGATTTGGAGTTTGTCTACAGTCTGAGAGGATTCCACAGTTGTAGAATCCTCCTTTAATGTTACTTTTCGATTAAAGATGTCGTATGATCAAAAACAACTTTTCCATCTACGATCGTTAGCTGTACCTTTGTATTGGGAATTTCTTCTACTGGTATTTCAAAGAGATTTCGTTCTAATACTACGATATCAGCAAGTTTTCCTACTTCTAATGTTCCCAATTCCTTCTCCCTAAAGGAACCATAAGCTGATCCGGCTGTATAAGCTTTCAATGCTTCGGCAAGTGTGATGCGCTCATGTGGATGCCATACCGTTTTTCCGCTGCTGTCGATTCTCGTTACTGCCCGATAGATTTGCAGAAGCGGATCAAGGGTATCGATTGGGAAGTCCGTTCCGAATGCCAATTTCGCTCCGGCTTCTTGCAGTGTATTAATCGAGAAAACATACTTTTCTCGTTCTGTACCAATCCGCTCGGTATAAACACCTCTTTCAGACATCGCAAAGTGATCCGGCTGCATTGAAGCGGTCACGCCTAGCTCTTTGAAACGATGAATATCATCAGGGTGGACCACTTCAATGTGTTCAACAGAATGACGCGAATCTCGTTTACCGTTTGTCTTTTGCGCTTCCTCATAGGCATCTAAAGCAAGGCGAATCGCTCCGTCGCCAATTGCATGAAAACGAATGCTGAAGCCTTCTTTATCAGCATCAACGACCCATTTTTTGATTGTTTCAGGAGGGAACGATGATTCACCTCGTGTATTCGGTTGATCAGCATAAGGTTCAAGTAAATACGCGGTACGGGCTGTAATGACGCCATCGATAAATTGTTTAAGTCCTGACACACGAAGTTTGTCCGATTGATACGTATCTCGTAATTTTTTGACACGTTCAAGATTGCCATTTAAAGCTGGCCATAAATGAATGCGGGCAGTTAAATCTCCATTGTCTTCAAATTCTTTGAAAACATCATAATCATTAAGCATTTCCAATGCTTCTATTGCGAATAAGTCGTGGACGGATGTTACTCCTAAACCAGCCGCATGAGTGAGGAAATTCGTGAAAAGTTCTCTCTTTTGTTCTTTTGTAAAATCATAGGCATGGAGGATAACCGCTTCCATTGCTTTTTCGTATAAAAGACCATTAGGTTCCCCATTTTCGTCTTTTCCAATCATTCCATACGAAGGGTTTTCCGTATGACGGGTAATATTAGCGATTTCAAGTGCCTTTGAATTTACCCATGCGTAATGACCTTCGGCGTGAAACATAAGCACCGGACGGTCGGGGAGAATGCGGTCCAATGAAGACCGATTCGGTAATTGCTGCGTATCCCAATATCCTGCATCCCATGAAGCGCCGATTATCCAAGGATCTTGCGGGCGCGATTCGGCAAATTCACGAATCATTTCCAACGCTTCATCTTCTGAACGGGCTGGGAATAAATTGGCACTATTCATCGAAACAGCCCCATCCATCATGTGAAGATGGAAATCATGAAAACCCGGTAGAATAAATTGGTCATTAAATTGATGGATTTTGGTTTCCTCGCCTGAATAAGGTTTAACCTCCTCTTCAGATCCAACCGCAATGATTTTATTGTCCTTAATCGCAATCGAGGCGGGCTCCGGTTGATCAGAAATTCCTGTAAATACAGCATTACTTGAAATAATTACATCAGCTAGTTGTTGATTCATTATCTATCATTCCTTTCAATTCTATAGAATAGCTTCTATTATTAAGCTTGTTCAATGGCAAGCTCAGGAGGCGGCTGTCTAAACATTTTTGTAAGGTTAAGAAGGTACACAAATCCGATCGCAAACCAAGTTCCTCCCAGTATTAACGAATAGATGTCTAACTTTATCCAAAAGAAACCTGTAAGAGAAGCACCAATTAACGGAATGATAAGGTACCGAATGGTCCCCATTAAGGAACGCTGCTTTTTTCGGAAATAATAGTGAGCGATAACCGAAATATTAACGAAAGTAAAAGCGAATAATGCACCAAAATTTATAAGAGATACGGCAGTTGTAAGGCTTAAGAAAAGTGCGCTTAGAGCAACGCCTCCTATAATTAATATGTTGAAGACAGGTGTACGATATTTAGGAGAAAGATATCCAAATATTTTGGCAGGAAGTACACGTTCACGTCCCATTGCAAATAAAATACGTGAAGCACTTGTTCCTGACGCAATAGCTGATGAAAAACTTGACATGATTCCTTCAGCGAGCATATAACTTATCAAAAAGTTACCCCCGATATACATTGCAATTTCCATATAGGCAGCTTCCGGGGCTTTAAATGATTGATAGTCAGGCCAGACAAGCTGTAAAAAGTACGAACCGATAAAATAATATAATCCACCAATGATTGTTACAAGATAAATGGCCCTAGGTATGGATTTTCGCGGGTTTTTCGTTTCTTCAGAAAGAGTTGTTACTGCATCAAATCCTAAAAAGGAAAAGCATAAAATAGGGATGATGGATAGGAAGCCCGGCATATTTATATTTGAATCAATAAACGGGAGGATCGAAAAAAGCGTTCCTGCACCTTGACCATTTAAAAGCCCCTTTATTGAAAAAATGATGAACAACGCAAGTGTTCCGAATTGCAAGAATAGAAGCCCCATATTAAGCTTAGCCGCTACCTTAATACCGAGAATATTTATAATCGTAACCGTGACGATAAAGAGAATAATCCAGACGTACATAGGAATTAAAGGGAAATAGGCTTTCATTGCAATTCCTAACAATAGAGCACTGATCATTGGACTGAACATATAATCCAGTATAATGGTCCAACCTACGAGAAAACCAATGTGAGGACTTAGGGATTTTTGCGTAAACGTATAGGCTGCACCCGCCTTTGGAAAGGCTTTGACCATTTGCGCATAGCTGTAGGCTGTAAATAGCATAACGATAAAGGCAACGATATAAGCAGTAGTGATCATCCCGTTCGTGCTATGAACAGCAACTCCGTATGTTGAAAACAAAGTAGTTGGGGCCATAAAGGCCAAACCAAAAAACACAACATATTTTAATGGAAGTGAGCGTTTAAGAGTTGGTGAGTTTGAATTATTCATATATCAGTCCCCCTATTTAAATGGCCATCATAGTCATTCTTTATTCCAATCCCATACTGATTCCGCAAAGCAGACCGATCTCCATGCCCAACTTTTCTATAGTTTTTATTTTCCATAGAATGGTCTATTTTCTTATTGAATTTATAAAAATAATAAGTTGCATATTAAGTAAACGTTTGATGACAAAGATGTACATCCGCTAGTTGATCCTCTTATTCCGAATCGTTTACTTATCTTACTAAAGACCCGGCATAATCATAAACTACTTGACCGTCAACTATTGTTAACAGTACCTTTATATCTGGTATTTCTTCCACGAGTACTTCAAAGAGATTTCGTTCCAAGACGATAATATCAGCAAGTTTACCTGCTTCCAATGTCCCTAATTCCTGCTCTCTAAATGTACCGTAGGCTGGGCCACTGGTATAAGCTTTCAATGCTTCGGCAAGTGTGATGCACTCATGTGGATGCCATACCGTTTTTCCGCTGCTGTCGATTCTCGTTACTGCACGATAAATTTGGAGGAGCGGATTCAAAATATCAATTGGGAAGTCCGTTCCAAAAGCCAGTTTCGCACCGGTTTTTTGCAAAGTATTAATCGAGAAGACATACTTTTCTCGTTCAGCACCAACTTGTTCGGTGTAAACACCTCTTTCAGACATAGCTAAGTGATCTGGCTGCATTGAGACCGTAACACCCAGCTCACTAAAACGATGAATATCATCTGGATGAATAACTTCAATGTGTTCGACGGAATGTCGTGAATCTCGTTTACCATTTGTCTTTTGCGCTTCCTCATAGGCATCTAAGGCAAGACGGATTGCTCCATCTCCAATCGCATGAAAACGAATGCTGAAGCCCTCTTTATCTGCATCAACGACCCATTTTTTGATCGTTTCAGGAGGGAAAGACGTCTCACCGCGTGTTTCTGGTTGATCCGCATAAGGCTCGAGTAGATAAGCTGTACGGGCGGTAATGACACCATCGATAAATTGTTTAAGTCCCGACACACGGAGCTTATCCGATAGATATGTCTCTCGCAATTGTTTGGAGTGCCCAAGATCGCCATTTAATGCAGGCCATAAATGAATACGCGTTGTTAATTTACCGTTGTCTTCGAATTCTTTGAAAACATCTAGTGATTCTATTGTCTTTAAACCATGTAAGTCATTGACAGAAGTGACCCCTAAGCTTGCTGCGTGTGCCAAGAAATTGGAGAAGATTTCATTTTTTTGTGAATTTGAAAAATTAAAGGCATGGCGGATAACCGCATCCATTGCTTTTTCATATAAAATACCATTGGGTTCGCCATTTTCATCTTTTCCTATAATGCCATAGAAAGGATTTTCCGAATGACGAGTAATATTAGCAATCTCCAAAGCTTTCGTATTCACCCATGCATAATGGCCTTCAGCGTGAAACATGAGTGCCGGACGGTCTGGAAGAATATGATCCAATGAATGGCGAGTCGGTAATTGTTGTGTATCCCAATAACCTGCATCCCAAGTAAATCCGATTACCCATTGATTTTCCGGTTTTGATTCGGCGAATTCGCCAATCATTTCCAGCGCTTCATCTTCTGAGCGAGCGGCGAACAGATTGACACTATTGAGGGCAACGGCACCTTGCATGATATGAAGGTGGAAATCATGGAATCCCGGCATAATTAATTGGTCTTTAAACTGATAGATTTTCGTGTGCTCACCTGCGCAGTGTTTAATTTCTTCCTCAGTACCAATCGCAACAATTTTGTTGTCCTTAATTGCAATGGAGGCGGGTTCAGGTTGGTCGGAAAGACCTGTAAATACAGTATTACTTGATATAATTACGTCAGCTACTTGTTGACTCATCATCAATCATTCCCTTCTTTTATAGCTCTATTATTAAGCTTCCTCAAAGGCAAGCTCAGGAGGCGGCTGCCTAAACATTTTCGTTAAGTTTAATAGATAAATAAATCCGATAAGAAGCCAAGTTCCACCTAGTATTAGTGAATGTTTATCTAGATTTATGAAAAACAATCCAATTAGTGCTGCTCCAATAAGCGGGATAATCAAATATTGAATCGTTCCTTTAAAAGATCTCTGTTTCTTTTGAAAAAAATAGTAAGAAACAACTGAAAGATTCACAAAGAAAAAGGCAAATAACGCACCAAAACTAATAATTGATGCAGCTGTTGTTAGATTTAAGAAAAGAGCGCTTAATGCAATCCCGCCAATGAGTAGAATATTGAACACAGGTGTCCGGTATTTCGGTGATAGATAGCCGAAGATTTTTTTCGGCAATACATTTTCCCTTCCCATCGCATACAAAATACGAGAGGCGCTCGTTCCTGATGCCACGGCTGAAGCTGTGGTGGAAGTTAGCCCCACTGCCACAAAGAAGCTCACAAAAATGTTTCCGCCGATATACATCGCGATCTCTAAATAGGCGGATTCAGGGTTAGTGAAAGAATGGAACTCCGGATAAATTAGTTGTGCAAAATAAGAACTTGTGATGAATAAAAATCCGCCAATCATCGTTATGAAATAGATCGCTTTTGGCAACGTTCTCGTAGGGTCCTTCGTCTCCTCTGACAGAGTAGTTACTGCATCAAAGCCTAAAAAGCTAAAACATAGAATAGGGATAACAGATAGGAGAGCAGGTGCGCTAATTTCAGGATCATAAAAGGGAACGGTGGAAAATAATATCCCTGCTCCTTTTCCTTCAAGAAGACCTTTAATGGACAAAATAAAAAATAGTGCAAACAATAAAAATTGCAAGAAAAGCATATACGTATTAAGTTTCGCTGCTAATTTAATGCCAAGGATGTTGACAGCAGTAATAATCACAATAAATAAAATGATCCAAACAAACATCGGAATGGATGGAAAATAAGCTTTCAATGAAATTCCGACGATTAGGGCGCTGATCATCGGGCTAAATATATAATCAATGATGATTGTCCAACCAACGATAAACCCTATATGTGGACTTATTGATTTTTGCGTAAACGTATATGCTGCTCCTGCTTTTGGGAACGCTTTCACTAATTGGGCATAGCTATAAGCTGTAAATAACATGACAACTAAAGCAATAGCATAAGCCGTTGGCATCATCCCGCTGGTGCTGTTTACAGCAACCCCATATGTTGAGAAAAACGTTTTTGGAGCCATGAAAGCCAATCCGAAAAAGACGACATACTTCAAAGTAAGAGTACGTTTAAGAGTTGGTGAATTCGACATTAATCAATCCTCCTTGTGAATTTTTTACTAACGATCGTACACATTCATTAATGTGCACTTCACGAATAACTGGATTATTCGGATTGTTTAATTAAAAATTCCGCATATTCAGTTAATTGAAAGGTTATTTGTCTGGGCTCATTTTTGTTTTTAAGGATAACCAACATAAATAGTATCTACTTGTAAACGGATACAACTTGAGCTATGACTGAATGTTTTTAACCATTTTTTCACAATTGCCTGTCCTCTAATCGGCCGCAGAAAGGAGTTGGTAAAGAAGAGTAGCATAATGCAAGGAACAACATGGCCTTGTCTTTTTGATTTCACACTTTTTAATAAAAGGTATCACTCCTTAGAACCAAATGATTTTTCAAAATAATGGTTTACTATTTTCATTTAGGAATGCATCACTCCATTCAATATGTATAAATCCATTATAAAGTCTCGTCTAACACCAGAGTAAACAGCTTCGATACAAAAAAAACAGCCATCGAAATGATAATACTTTCATTTCGAAGGCTGTTCACTTGTTACTTTTTCTTTAATCGGAATTTGTATTTCATAATAAGCTTCATCATATTGATCGGTCAGAGAAACGTCAACCTGCATAATTCGAAAGGCGTCACCGGTAATAATATAGTCATGAGTATCGCAATGATGGAGTAGCTTTTTTAGCTGGGTTAGCATTTTCTCCCTTGTGAGTCCTCCATAATAGGAACATAAAAATAGCCCATTTTCAATTTTTTGGGTTGGTTGCTCTGACTCCTCATCCTGAACAAGAATGAATGATTGAGATTGATAGTCACTTAGGTTAGCGGAGAAGTCAGATGATTGACGAATTTCATCAAAATACTCTTTCTTGATAAAATCTCCAAATTTATTGCTGGCCAAAGCAGGAATGATTCCACCAATCTTGTTTTCGAGCTCCAAATATCCAAAATAAAGGTTTTCTGTATCCGCCCAACTTACCGATCTGGCTAGCTGGATGTATTCCCGTTCTTCAAATTGTTTTATCACGATATCCGAATTGCTGTAACTGTTTGTGAAATGTTCAATATTGTATAATCGTGTCATCAAAATATTATGGATATGTTGCAATTTCTTAATTTCTTCCTGTATATTAGCCATTGATTTTTGAAGTGATTGAACCGACTTTTTGACATTGCGGTTCGTAAGAAATTGCTTGATTTCCTCTAAGGAAAACCCGATGCTCCTTAACTCTTTGATCGTTCCGAGAACCTCATACTGGGAAATGGAGTAATAACGATAGCCAGTTTCGGGGTCAATATGATAAGGCTTTAGCAATCCAATTTTATCGTAATGACGCAATGTATCAACGGTTACACCTCGCAACTTCGCCATTTCTCCTATACTAAGCTTATTTTGCATGGCTTTTCTCCTAACCAATACTGAATTTATATATATTAATAACATGATTTCCCCCTATTATAAAGTAGCGATTCCTGTTGTGTATAGCTAGTGCCAGGAATATTTGTAGAGCACCGCTTTCATAAAATTGCAGTCACAAACTTAACGTCCAGTATTCGATTTAAACAGGGTTAACCATTTCAGCTCTTGAAATGAATATACTTTTTTGGACTTAAAGGTTTAAAATGCAGAAGAGGTAGTACAGTTCAACAGTTTTTCTTGGAAACTTGTAACCGAAACTTCCAGGCGGCCAGTACAAAGCAAAAGCAATGGTTTTCCAATTAGAATGGATATTATTTATTGCATGTTTAATGAGGAATTTGTAATGTGGGAACATATGTTTTATAATATACTTTAAGTAATTATCAATCGAAATAGGGGAGGTATTATATGTATATTTCAATTTCAGATTTTATTAAAGAATGGAATAAAGAAGCCATACTCACTCAAAATGTCTTGGATAGTTTGACTGATGAATCCTTAGAACAACAAGTTTATCCTGAAGGTCGCACTTTAGGAAGAATTGTGTGGCATTTCACCACGAATATTCCAGATTATCTAGCTCATTTCGGGTTAAAGATAGACCGGATAGAAAGTTCGGAAAACGTTCCATCTTCAGCCCGCGAAATTGCCATCACTTTTAAAAATGTAAGTTCTCATGCAGCCAAAATTATTGAACAACAATGGACAGACGAATCCCTGGGACAAATACAAGAAGCGTTCGGAAGACAGGAAACAAATGCTTCCATCCTTATGGGGCTAATCAAGCATATTGTACATCATCGCGGACAAGTTACGGTTCTGATGCGTCAAGCAGGAATTAAACCTTTTGGGGTTTATGGACCGCCAAAAGAAGATTGGATTCATTTAGGTGTGGAAAATCCACCGCTTTAATGACTTATGAATGCTTAAGTTAGGATCTTCTACATACTGGGCATTGGCGAATAATTAAATTCTAGTACTCCATATTATGACTGAGTTAATAATATGTTTTAGCATCCTTTGAAGGGTGCTTTTTTATTTTACGAAAGAAGGGTTTAAATGAAATCAGCTAATTTAGAGACGATGTTTTAAATACAACCCTTATTTTCCATCTGAAGCTAATGTAGGTAGGATAGATTCGTTCTTCTCCTTTTGGTTAGGCTCTATTAAATCATTAGTGCAGAATAGTTCTTTAAGATTATTATTATAATCATGCTATTTATAAGCCGCCATATGCTGAACCCCCACCATAATTACCACAACCGCCGGCACAACTATATCCGTCAATGATAAGGAGTTAAACAAAACGACTATAATGACGAAATCTTTACCAAATCAATTAAAGCTGACTGAAAGTTTCTAGTTATAAATATCTGGATTTTGTTGAAAAATGTCGTTATTTGCGAATATCATTATCGTCATTTCTGAGATATTATAATATTGAATGCACTTTAATACATTGAAGTAATAATGCATTCTTTATATCGGGGCTCAATTAAGTGAGTGGAGGAAAATAAATGAGTGTAATCATCGAGAAGAAACGTATGGAAAACTATACTCATATGGAAGATGCAATGTTGGTAGTGAAAATCCATAATGGTGATGAGGATGCACTGGACTTTTTAATCAATAAATACAGATGTGTCGTTCAATCAAATGCATTGAAGTATTTTTTAACGGGTGGAGATAAGGAAGACGTCTTTCAGGAAGGGATGATTGGGCTATATAAGGCCATTCGGGACTACAAAAATTGCAAAAAGGCGTCTTTCAGGTCATTTGCGGAACTGTGCATTACAAGACAAATCATAACGGCCGTAAAAGCGGCTATTCGCCAAAAGCATTCTCCCTTAAATAATTATGTTTCATTGTATATGCCTATCCATCAAGGGGAGTCGGAACAGGGTCTAATTGATCTAATCCCTGAACAGAGACAAAATGACCCAGTCACGATCTTAATAAAATCAGAAGAAATTTGTGATATTGAGCTAATTTTAACCGAAGTCCTTAGTGAGTTGGAAAGCAGTGTTGTGGACTTGTACCTGAAAGGAAAAACTTATTTAGAAATATCAAAGGAACTGAATGTTCAAAAAAAGACGATCGATAATGCACTTCAGCGGGTAAAAAGGAAGCTGGAGCGGCACCTCGAGTCCAGAAGAATGGAAGAATAATAACAATCATTCTTTAAACTTTCGGTCATTATTAATTTGTAAAATAACATTGAATCAATTAATAGATAAAAGTACTTGTTAAAGCATTTTCCTGGTAATGGAGCAGTTAGTGCAGTGCTATCCTATGGGAAATAAAATCTATGACCAAAAAAAGCCCTACTGAAACAGAAGGGCTCAGTTTGTAGACAAAAGGGGTTCGGAATTAAAAAATTCTGAACCCCTTTTGAAATTCCCTTTGAATTTTCGCCTAAAGTTTAGAGATTGGGGCTCTACGAGCCCACTATGTTAGGCCATTTTTGGACCTTGCCATGTCCAATTGGCCATCTTCTTTAAATTAATGGCAGCGAAAGTAAGCATCGCCTGCATCGACAATTTTTTAAGTCCCCTTAAAGTAGTCCAACGCATACCATGCTTTTCTTTTGCATCTGCGAATACACGCTCAATCGTTTCTTTACGTTTTGCATATATAGGTTTTACATCTTGATGATGACGCAGATGATCTGCTTCTTCCACATGTGTTTGCCAGATATGCCGTGTCACCACTTTTTGACAGTCTTTGCTTTCTGTACACCGAGATAAAAATGAGCATGTTGTACAAATTTGTTTTGGCGATTTGTACTCGCGATAGCCCTCTTTATTTGTTGTTGAGTACTTTAAAGTTTCGCCCGAAGGGCAAAGGTAACAATCAAAATGTTCATCGTATACATAGTCCTGTTTGCGGAAAAATCCTTCTTTGGTGCGAGGACGTGTATAAGGTAAAGCCGGTATGATTTCTTTGTTAAATAGGTAGCTTGTAATCGCTGGTGTTTTATAAGCTGCATCTGCGGCAACGGCTTCCGGTTTTCCAACTTTCTCAATCACTTGTTCAACTAGTGGCTCTAAGATCTGACTGTCATGTGTATTTCCAGGTGTTACAATCGTTCCCAATACAAAACCGTTGCGGTCTGCGGCCGCGTGGAATGAATAGGCAAACTGTTTTGTTCGTTCATCTTTCACATAGTAGCCACTCTCAGAATCCGTTGTACTTTCTTTAATCTCTTTGGTCTCTTCTTTATCAAATTTATCTGGTGGAAAAGGCTTTTTTCCATGGTTTTCACGATCTTGATTGATTTCTTCTTGAAGACGTCCTTGATACGCTCGTGTTTCTTTACGAACGATTTTCTTTTCAAATTTCCGTTTATTCGCACTGGCTTTCACATGTGTGGAATCCACGAAAACGTGTTCAGCACTTATTAACTTTTTATTAGCAGCTGTCATTAAAATGCGATAGAAAATCTGTTCAAACAGATCTGTATCTTTGAAGCGTCGCTCATAATTTTTCCCGAACGTAGAGAAATGAGGTACTTTATCATGGAAACCATAGCCTAAGAACCAACGGTAAGCCATATTGGTTTCAACTTCTTCAATCGTTTTACGCATGGAACGAATACCGAAGGTATATTGAATGAAAGTCAGTTTAACTAAAATAACTGGATCAATACTTGGGCGTCCTACCTCTGAATACATATCTTTCACCAAGTCATAAATGAAAGTGAAGTCAATGGCAGCCTCCATTTTACGAACCAAATGGTTCGGTGGCACCAATTGATCTAAAGTAATCATTTCAAGTTGATCTCGCTGAATAGAATCATGTTTAGAAAGCATCCTCATCACCTCAAGTTTTAATACTTCTATTTTAAAACAAACATGACTCCAGGCAAAAGTGTTCTATCTAAAAGGTAAGACAAAGTTGATTGGAACGGAAGGTACGAGACTCCTGCGGGAAAAGCGCGTCTAGGGGAGACCCCGCAGGCGAAAGCCGAGGAGGCTCCCCGACCGCCCGCGGAAAGCGAGTGCCTGGAGTGGAAATCAACGTCCAAATTGTACAAGCCATAAAAATAGACAAACTCGATTTTCATCGAGTTTGTCTACAGTCTGAGCCCTACTGAAACAGAAGGGCTTTTTACTATATTCATTTTTTTAATTCACTCTCTTCAATTGGAGATTATACCTCAATGTTTCATCGTCTGAATATAATTTATATCCAAGTCCGTCACTGTAATTGAGGAAGACTTTATCCGGAAGATGCTTTTTAGACTCACTTGAAATTAATATGGGGACTCCAGCAATTATGAATCTCTCATCATCTTCGTTCTTATTATCAATTTTCAATTCATGTTCCACATAAATTGAACAGCTCCCAACATAAATGGCTTCGATACGAATACCTTCATTCTCTTTATAATTCACTTTTAATAGTTGTTCAATCGCTGCTTCTTTAATCTCAATATTCATAAAACCCGCTCCCATATTATTTTTTATCTATACAATCTTCTATTTATTCGTATACCCAATTGTTTATAAGTTAATGTACATGAGAATGACAAGTTTGGATTTACTGAGACTTCTTATTAAGTATAATAAAGCCGATGTTCACGTCATCAGGCTTATGATTGTTTAATAAAATCACAAATAAGATCAAAAACCATGTCAGTAACTCCATCTTTGGAATTTTATTTTCTTTGCAATGATCATCCTATAGGCTTTGCTTTCATGGGCCACTTTTTGTTTAATTCAGTTATAAAAGTCTTTACATTTTTTTTATCTTTCATAATGGGGGAATAGACGTAAGAAAGTGTCCTGTTAAAGGATTCATCTTTTACCTGAATGATAGAAAGGATTTTATTTTGTACATCCCTTTCAATGACACTTCGGGAAAGCAGGGCCAGCCCTGATCCGTTTTTTATAAGTGTTTCTTTAATTCCTTGATTGCTGCTTATCGTGAGTATCGATTTAATTTTCAAACCATTTGAACGTATGACATGGTTAAGGTATTCTCTTGTACCAGATCCAACTTCCCTCGTTACCCATGCTTGGTCATGTAAATCAGTAATCTCCACATCGTCTTTATTAGCAAGTCCATGATTGTTAGAAGACACAATGAATAGCTCATCTTGCATGAATGGGTGAACAGAAAGCTCTTTTTCGTTAGTTTGACCTTCGATTAAACCAATATCCACTTTGTATAGCCGAACGGCTTGAACGATTTCTTCCGTGTTCCCAATTACCACTTGAAGTTCAAGTTCAGGATATTCCTCTTGAAGGTCGATGAGTAAAGAAGGAAGGATATACTCTCCTATTGTAAAACTCGCACCTATCTTTAATTCGCCCTTGATGGACCTATCGTGTTCCTGTATGTCTTGTCTGGTCTGTTCATAGATTGTGATCATTTGCTTGGCCCGGTCGTAAAGAATTTCTCCCGTTAAGGTGACTTTCAAAAATTTAGGAGAACGGAGGAATAATTTGGTTTGGAACTCTTCTTCTAATTTTTTAATATGTAAACTAACACTTGGTTGCGACATAAGTAGAATTTCTGCTGTTTTTGTAAAATTCTTGACTTCCACAAGGGTCACAAATGTTTTTAAAGCATCATAGTACATAGAAATTTCTCCTTATTATTAATATTTTTAATAGTTATAATAAATTATATATATTTTACTAATGATGTACCTTCCAGTAAAGTTTTAATGAGAAACTTATTTTAGGAAGAGTATAGGCTGGGAAAGCTATTGTCCTTTGTTGCGTGCTATGAACCTATATAACTGTATTTTTCATTTTTTTTGCAGTTAAAACCGACTTGGTCTATAGGAGTAAACGAGTTAATTAATTTATGGATCGAAATAAAATTTTTAAACCCACTCGTTATACATAATAATCAACTAAGATAAGTTAATATCCTTTGTGAGGTGGAAATCGTGCAACTTCAGGTAAGTAACAGTCCCTTTATTCAAGAGCAAGCAGAACTCCTTAACAGCCTGCTGCCAAGCTTGAACGAAACACAAAAAATTTGGTTGAGCGGTTATCTGACTGCATCTTTGTCAGTTTCGAACTCAAGTTCAGCCGAGGCCCCAGTATTGGAAGCTCAAGGCGGCGGGAAGACAATATCAAAAGAAGTGACCATCCTGTATGGTTCACAGACGGGCAATGCTCAAGGGCTGGCAGAAAATGCGGCGAGTAAGCTTGAGGGTAATGGCTTTCAGGTTACCATTTCTTCCATGAGTGACTTTAAAGTCAACAATTTGAAAAAAATCGAAAATCTTCTGATTGCCGTTAGCACGCATGGAGAAGGTGATCCGCCGGATAATACATTGTCTTTCCATGAGTACCTTCATGGCAGGAGGGCACCAAGCCTTGAGGGTCTCCGCTATTCGGTATTGGCGCTTGGGGACAGCTCATATGAGTTTTTCTGTGAAACGGGAAAACAATTCGATAAACGCTTGGAGGAACTTGGGGGGACACGGTTATTTCCGCGTATGGACTGTGACCTTGATTATGATGAGCCTGCTTCCGAATGGCTGGAAGGAGTCATTTCCAGTTTAAGTGAAGGGCAAGTCGGTTCTGCTGCTGCAGTTCCCGCAGCAAATGCTTCTGTAGGTGAACAAACTTCTTATTCGAGAACAAATCCGTTTAAAGCGGAAGTGTTGGAAAATATAAATTTGAACGGCCGTGGATCGAATAAAGAAACTCATCATCTTGAGTTATCTCTTGAAGGCTCAGGCCTTACATTCGAACCTGGTGACAGCCTTGGCATTTATCCGAAAAATGATTCGGACTTAGTGGATATGCTTCTTATGGAACTGGATTGGGATCCTGAAGAAACCGTGAAGGTCAATAAGCAGGGGGAACTTCGTCAGCTTAGGGAATCGCTCATCTCCGACTTTGAAATAACGGTATTGACCAAATCGCTCATTGAACAAGCGGCACAGCTTTCTGGTAACGAGGATTTAAAGGAGCTTTTAAAGCCTGGTAATGAAGAAAGGTTGAAAGAATATCGAGAAGGCCGTGATTTGCTTGATTTTGTCCGTGATTTTGGTTCATGGGGTGAATCGGCGCAAGAGTTTGTATCGATCCTTCGGAAAATGCCAGCCCGTCTGTATTCGATTGCGAGTAGCTTATCCGCCTATCCGGATGAAGTGCATTTGACAATCGGAGCTGTTCGGTATGAAAGTCATGGGCGGGAAAGAAAAGGGGTCTGCTCGATTTTATGTGCGGACAGATTACAGCCAGGGGACGTGCTGCCCATTTACATTCAGCATAACCAGAACTTTAAGCAGCCAAAGAACCCAGATACGCCAATTATCATGGTTGGACCGGGAACGGGCATTGCCCCGTTTAGATCCTTTATCCAGGATCGCGAAGAATCGGAAGCGAAAGGGAAAACGTGGCTCTTTTTCGGAGATCAGCATTTCGTGACGGATTTCCTTTATCAAACTGAATGGCAAAAGTGGTTGAAAACAGGTGTACTTACGAAAATGGATGTGGCCTTTTCCCGCGATACGGATGAAAAAGTGTATGTTCAAGACCGGATGCGCGAGCAAAGCGAGGAATTATACGAATGGCTTCAAAAAGGAGCAGCTGTATACATTTGCGGTGACGAGAAAAACATGGCACATGATGTCCATAATACGCTTATTGAGATCATTGAAAAAGAAGGCAATATGAGCCATGCTGATGCGCAAGCTTATCTAGAAGATATGCAACAGAATAAACGCTATCAACGTGATGTGTATTGAAATTTGGAAGAAAAGGAGATTACAACATGGTGAACCCACTATTGAAAGCACCAGCAGGCCCGCCAAGTGATGTTGAGCAAATTAAAGAAAGAAGCGATTATTTGCGAGGTACACTTGGAACAGTGATGCAGGATCGGATTAGCGCCGGTATTCCGGATGATGACAATCGACTGATGAAACACCACGGCAGCTATTTGCAGGATGATCGGGATCTGCGTAATGAGCGTCAAAAACAAAAACTGGAGCCTGCCTATCAATTTATGTTGCGTGTCCGCATGGCCGGCGGGGTTGCACAGCCTTCTCAATGGCTTGTTATGGATGACCTTGCCCAGAAATACGGTAACGGAACCTTGAAATTGACAACAAGGCAGACGTTTCAAATGCATGGTATTTTAAAATGGAATATGAAAAAAACCATTCAGGAAATCCATGCTTCCATGTTGGATACAATCGCTGCATGCGGAGATGTAAACCGAAACGTAATGTGCAATTCGATTCCATTTCAATCCGAAATCCATTCCGAAGTATATGAATGGTCGAAAAAATTGAGTGATTATCTATTGCCACGTACAAGGGCGTACCATGAAATCTGGCTGGATGAAGAAAAAGTTGTCGCTACTCCGGAATTGGAGGAAGTCGAACCAATGTACGGAAAGCTTTATTTGCCAAGGAAGTTTAAAATAGGCATTGCGGTCCCGCCATCTAATGACATTGATGTCTACTCCCAAGATCTTGGCTTCATAGCAATTGTTGAAAATGGAAAACTTGTTGGTTTTAATGTGGCGATCGGCGGCGGTATGGGAATGACCCACGGTGACAAGGCGACATATCCTCAACTAGCCACGGTAATCGGCTTTTGCCAGCCAGACAAAATACTGGATGTGGCTGAAAAAATCATTACGATTCAGCGTGATTACGGAAACCGATCCGTACGGAAAAATGCCCGGTTCAAGTATACGGTAGACAGGCTTGGGCTCGAACCGGTAAAAGCTGAACTGGAAAATCGTCTAGGATGGAAGCTGGAGGAAGCGAGAACTTACCATTTTGATAATAATGGCGACCGCTATGGATGGGTAAAAGGCATGCAGGGTAAATGGCATTTTACACTATTTGTCGAGGGTGGCCGAATTGCCGATATCAATGATTACAAGCTGATGACCGGTTTGCGCGAAATCGCAAAGATCCATACGGGTGATTTCCGATTGACTGCCAATCAAAACCTGATCATTGCAGATGTGTCAAGCCAGAAAAAGAAAAAAATCATAGAATTGCTTGAAACGTACGGTTTGACGGATGGTGCACATCATTCGGCGCTCAGACGCAGCTCGATTGCATGCGTGGCGCTTCCGACATGCGGGTTGGCAATGGCCGAAGCAGAGCGTTATTTGCCGGTTCTGATTGATAAAATCGAGGCCATCGTTGATGAAAACGGCCTGAGGAATGAAGAAATCACCATACGCATGACTGGTTGCCCGAATGGCTGTGCCCGGCATGCACTCGGTGAAATTGGTTTTATCGGTAAGGCACCTGGTAAATATAATATGTATCTCGGTGCGGCATTCGACGGAAGCCGATTAAGTAAAATGTACCGTGAAAACATCGGTGAAGAAGAGATATTAAAAGAGTTGCGTGTACTTCTTTCCCGTTATGCAAAAGAACGTCAGCAAGGAGAGCATTTCGGCGACTTCGTCATCAATGCAGGCATTGTCAAAGAAGTGACGGATGGAACGAATTTTCATGATTGATTAAAACAAATGAGAGACAGGAATAATTTCCTGTCTCAGTTTGTAGACAAAAGGGGTTCGGAATTAAAAAATTCTGAACCCCTTTTGAAATTCCCTTTGAATTTTCGCCTAAAGTTTAGAGATTGGGGCTCTACGAGCCCACTATGTTAGGCCATTTTTGGACCTTGCCATGTCCAATTGGCCATCTTCTTTAAATTAATGGCAGCGAAAGTAAGCATCGCCTGCATCGACAATTTTTTAAGTCCCCTTAAAGTAGTCCAACGCATACCATGCTTTTCTTTTGCATCTGCGAATACACGCTCAATCGTTTCTTTACGTTTTGCATATATAGGTTTTACATCTTGATGATGACGCAGATGATCTGCTTCTTCCACATGTGTTTGCCAGATATGCCGTGTCACCACTTTTTGACAGTCTTTGCTTTCTGTACACCGAGATAAAAATGAGCATGTTGTACAAATTTGTTTTGGCGATTTGTACTCGCGATAGCCCTCTTTATTTGTTGTTGAGTACTTTAAAGTTTCGCCCGAAGGGCAAAGGTAACAATCAAAATGTTCATCGTATACATAGTCCTGTTTGCGGAAAAATCCTTCTTTGGTGCGAGGACGTGTATAAGGTAAAGCCGGTATGATTTCTTTGTTAAATAGGTAGCTTGTAATCGCTGGTGTTTTATAAGCTGCATCTGCGGCAACGGCTTCCGGTTTTCCAACTTTCTCAATCACTTGTTCAACTAGTGGCTCTAAGATCTGACTGTCATGTGTATTTCCAGGTGTTACAATCGTTCCCAATACAAAACCGTTGCGGTCTGCGGCCGCGTGGAATGAATAGGCAAACTGTTTTGTTCGTTCATCTTTCACATAGTAGCCACTCTCAGAATCCGTTGTACTTTCTTTAATCTCTTTGGTCTCTTCTTTATCAAATTTATCTGGTGGAAAAGGCTTTTTTCCATGGTTTTCACGATCTTGATTGATTTCTTCTTGAAGACGTCCTTGATACGCTCGTGTTTCTTTACGAACGATTTTCTTTTCAAATTTCCGTTTATTCGCACTGGCTTTCACATGTGTGGAATCCACGAAAACGTGTTCAGCACTTATTAACTTTTTATTAGCAGCTGTCATTAAAATGCGATAGAAAATCTGTTCAAACAGATCTGTATCTTTGAAGCGTCGCTCATAATTTTTCCCGAACGTAGAGAAATGAGGTACTTTATCATGGAAACCATAGCCTAAGAACCAACGGTAAGCCATATTGGTTTCAACTTCTTCAATCGTTTTACGCATGGAACGAATACCGAAGGTATATTGAATGAAAGTCAGTTTAACTAAAATAACTGGATCAATACTTGGGCGTCCTACCTCTGAATACATATCTTTCACCAAGTCATAAATGAAAGTGAAGTCAATGGCAGCCTCCATTTTACGAACCAAATGGTTCGGTGGCACCAATTGATCTAAAGTAATCATTTCAAGTTGATCTCGCTGAATAGAATCATGTTTAGAAAGCATCCTCATCACCTCAAGTTTTAATACTTCTATTTTAAAACAAACATGACTCCAGGCAAAAGTGTTCTATCTAAAAGGTAAGACAAAGTTGATTGGAACGGAAGGTACGAGACTCCTGCGGGAAAAGCGCGTCTAGGGGAGACCCCGCAGGCGAAAGCCGAGGAGGCTCCCCGACCGCCCGCGGAAAGCGAGTGCCTGGAGTGGAAATCAACGTCCAAATTGTACAAGCCATAAAAATAGACAAACTCGATTTTCATCGAGTTTGTCTACAGTCTGAGACAGGAATAATTTCCTGTCTCTTTTGGTATTCAAAGGTTTTCCGGAGTGGCTGGAACATCGATATGTTGAATCATGTCCATACACATCGATCGTCTATTTATTTGACTTGCTGTTATTTTTATAGGCTACTTCTGCTTCAATCTCAATGAGGTAATCCGGCGAAACCAGACTTTGCACCCCTACAGTAGAACGGGCTGTTTTCACTGTATTTTCCTTTGTATTAAAGAATAGAGCGTAAGCATCGAACCAACCTTGATAGTCTGGCGTATTTCCCTTGTTTGGATCTGGCGCGACATACACACGCAGATAGGTTACATCAGCGAGGGAAAGTCCTTTTGTTTTCAAATCTGCTTTTAATTTCTCTAAGATTCCGATTGCCTGCTTTTCTGTATTGCCATATCTCTCATAAGTGGTTTTTCCATCCTTGTTTAAAAGAGGAGCGACTGTTCCGCTAAACAATAACCGGTTATAACTTTGAGGCACAGCAACTGAACTGGAAATCGCAGAAGTTGGGGACCCAAAAAAGGTCACTTTATCCGATTTCAATTCATTTTGTTCGTTACCTGCGGAAGCAAATGAGTATCCTTCGATTAAACATATACTTAATACTGAGAAAGCGATGATCGATTTCATAGGTGTATTCATATAGTCAGCTCCTGTTATTAATGTAACGACGATAGGTAGATAATCAGATTCATTTATCCGGCTAACCACAATTCTTGCTGTTTCAAAAGCATCTGCCAGCCATGCAGTTAAATAACTGAGCTGTTCACCAGCAATTTAGTATGAATGTAGTTTTTCCAATCGGATGAAGATTTCTAAATGGCATATCGATAATTCATCATTCTGAGACCCCGGTTTGGGTGATGTTAACTTTGGTTTCTATATTAATGTCCATTGTCGGATAAATCTTTTTCCAATGTTCATAGGTCAATTTTTTATTTTTGGCGTGATATTTTTCCTTCAGCCCAATCGGATCAAGGGATTTTTCCTGAAAATCTTTCATAAGACGGTTTGCTTGCTTGGTTATATCAGCTTCCATTTCCTTTTCAATTTTTTTTATCATCTTTCTATTGGTAAGGTTTTCACTTCGCATGGATTCCTTGATTTGTCCTTTAATTTTGATCTTGATCGTGATCGAGGGATTTCTCTCTGAGCTGGATACCTCATAACTTGAACCGCTTCGGATACTTTCCACTACAATATCGCTTTTTCTCTTGTCTTTTAATTTGAATTTGTATATTCCCCGCCTATGATGTTGAACTAATGTTTTGAAGATGAACATATCATCCGTGGGGACTTTGCTGACCATCTTATTTTCATGAAATAGGGCGGCTCCAGAAACCGAAACTTCATTATTGATTAATATAAATAAAGGAAGAAACGAATCGCCGCCATCTTCTAGAGAGTTTCTTAAAAAAAGATGGAGGTTAGTATCCGGTCCATTACCTGTTTCAATTTGTTGATTGATCAAACCTGATAAAAAAATTCCAATATTCACATTCTTATTTGATGGTTTCGAATTTATGACATTCTTGACCTTTCCTTCAACGATGGCCAAAATGACCCTGTTTCCAAGTTGTGGTTCACGGTAGAGATAATCGGTCAGTTCTGTCATTCCGATTTCCCGAACCATTTTCTCACTGAATAAAATGATGCGTGTCTGTCCAAGCAATACCGGCTTATCCGCTTTTTTGGAAACGACAGCCTGGACATCACTTGTTGTCGTCGATGTTCCGCTTAAGATTTGATATTTACCCATCATGTCCTGCTGGAAGATAGGAATGACGAACATTCCTTCGACATTATCATTCTTCAGTATGTCGTAGCCAATGGCCTGGGACATATTGACTTCATCCACCACTCTTGGCTCGGCACAGCTGCAAAGGAGGGGCAAAGCCAAGATAACAAGAAATAATTTTCTCATATACGTTTCCTCATTTTCTTTATATAGATGATGGCCAAAAGAAGAGGCAAGTATAAAGCAATAAAGAGTACGCCGTATGGATCGATTATTTTATTCAATATATAGAGGGAATCGATATCAAAAATAAATATATTGGTAAGCAGGATAATAATCGACATCCCCCATAATGGATATTTTTGCTGAACATTGAACAAGCGCTTGAAACCTCGGCTTGCTGACCACAAGGCGATGGTCATGTTGGGTATGATAATGATGGCCCACCAAGAAACATCTATATACTCAAATCGCTGGATAAAGGGCAATTCGACAACGCTGGTCATTGACAATGTCGGCCATATAGTCAGTTCCAACTGTTTTTGTGAATAAAAAACAAGTGAAACCAAATAAACGAATACGGTTATTAAGGTTGTCGTTAAGGCCCCCCAATGGGCATATTTTTGTGAAGTTTTAGCATTTTTGATGAACGGATAATACATCACGATCATTTCAAAACCAAGCAGCGTCAATGAAGTACCTCTGGTTCCTTTCAATATGTCCAATAGAGTGTGATGGAAAACAGGAAGCAAATTGGTGAATTCAGAGTATTTCATGGCATAGAATAGGACAAATAAAAGCCAGTATGTCAAAAGGACGCTTAAAAAGGCAATACCTGTAATTGTTCGGAATCCTCCCGTATGAATATAATAAATCAAAACCAGGAAGACCACTGAAAAAGCCCAAGATGGTACCTCTTCAAACATCCATACATGTATGACATTTATATAGCTAATCATGACTGTCATCCCGAGGAAAAAAAAGTAAAGAATGAATAATAGGCTGAAGAAATTTCCCATCCATTTCCCGAATGCTTGATTATTTGCAGAAATGATATCACCAGGAACGATACTGAAGATTTTATAAATGACCCAAATCATTATATGGACGATCAGGCCGGCCAGTAGGATCGAAATCCAGCCATCTGTTCCCGTTGTCTTCGCTAAAACTCTTTGAAAACTTAAAACGCCTACTCCCGTTTGCATGGAATGCACTAAAAAAAACGCATAGAACGGTGACACTTTATACTTTTCATTAACACCAGCTTGGTTCATATGGGACCCTCATTTAGATCATTCATTAAAATCATTTTTTTTGATTCTTGCTTTTTTTGGATGAGGCTGTCTGGATTTATCATCTGGTCGTAAATTTACAGGACGTGATTTGAAAAGATTGAAAGGAAGCCGAACAAAGCTGTCTTTCCAATCTGGCATGCGAAATGGGTATATCGGTTCAAGGTACGGGTGTCCCATTGACGTTAATTTGATAAGGTGGGTCATCAAAAACACAGCTGATATGGTAATGCCGAGCAGCCCCCAAATTTGGGCACCGATTAAAAAGGGGAACCGCAGCAGCCGAATGGCATTCCCCATTTTATAAATGGGAGTAACAAATGATGCCAATGCCGAGAGGGCAACGATGATTAATAAGATATTACTGGTCAAACCAGCTACTACAGCGGCTTGACCGATAACGATACCGCCGACGATACCTAATGTCTGACCTACCTTTGTTGGCAGCCTGGCAGCGGCTTCCCGTAATAACTCAATGGAGATCTCCAGGAATAATGCTTCGATTAAAGGCAGAAAAGGTATTAAGTTCCTTGAAGTTACGATCGTTTCCAAAAGATCTTTAGGAATCAGTTCATAATGATACGTCAGCACGGCTACATAAATGGGAGTGGCAAATATCGAAAAAGCGACCGCGAAAATCCTTAATAAACGGAATGCCGATGCCGGAATCCAAGGCATATTATAATCTTCCATCGTGATAAAGTATTCCAACAAAATGGTTGGAGTAATAAGTACAGAGGACGACCGATCGACTAACAGGGCTACCTTGCCTTCAGCCAAGGCACTTGCGATGCGATCAGGCCTTTCCGTATTAAGGAAAAGGGGAAACAAGGTATTTGAATTATCATATAGCATTTGCGCGAGATATGACCCGTCCAATATTTCATCAAACTCAACGTCATTGATCCTTTGGATAACATTATCAACATTTTCCTGATCAACGATCCCTTCTATCGATAAAACGGCCACTTTCGTTTTAGACAGAGATCCCACAGTCATTTCATTTACTTGCAATTCAGGGATAGGAAGCCTTTTTCTGACTAAATTAAGATTGATATCAAGATCCTCGACAAATGCTTCTTGTGCACTTATTATTCCAAATTCAAGTTCAGGTTTATCAACTTGTCTTCCTTGTTGGGCCGCAACATTGATTAATAGGCATTCATCAAGATTTCCATCTAACCGAAGTGCAATTTCGCCTCTCATGATCCTTTTTTCGATTACAACCTTGGTACTGGTGATCAGTGTGTTTTCAATAGGTACGTTTTCTTTAATTTGCTCCAAGTTTATCGTTTCCAGAGTAGGTATGACCGAAAGAACACTTTCATGAAGTACCTGTGCATCGATCAACGAGCGATAAAAAGAAACCCAATAGCCAATGCCATTATATGTTCCTTGATGGTTTATGAAATCATTGGATAAAGATAGGGTATTGAATAGGTCCCTTACTTCCGAAACTTTATTTAATTCATCATTTTTTTCGTTGGGTTTATGGGGCTTTTTTTTGAACGTTCTGCGGTTAAACAATGTTGTCACCTCTGCACTAAAGCTTATTATCCTAGCATTTGCAATTTAATTACAAATTAACCACTTTGGATGTTAATGTTGCTCGCTATAGAAAGGGATATCAATAATAAAATGGTGTAAAAGCTGCCTCCATATCCTGTTCGCATAAAAAAAATGAAAATAGAGGAAACTGATACAATAAAACCCCATTTAACCAAAGGAGTTCTCCATGAAAAGTAAACCCTTGCATATAAAATTGGATCAAAAACAGGAAGAATTGAAATCTGAATTGAATATGCAGGCTGATGTCGTTTTTAAAGAGGTATTCATTCCCGGTTATGAAATTTCAGGATTATTCGTATTTTTAAATGGAACGATGGATTACCCTGCATTAAATGATATAGTCCTGGATTTATCAGCTGCCCAAGTCGAAACAACGCACCCGGTTTCAATCGAGCAGTTGGTCATTTCCAAAATCTGTTCAGTCAGGGAACAGGCTGATGTTGAAACATATGAAAAAGGCATAGAGTATATTTTTGACGGGAAAACGCTTTTATTTATAGATGGAATTGTAAATGGTTATGTCTTGAATCTGGAAAAGGAAAAAGTTCGTACACTGGGTGAACCTTCAACTGAGAGGGTTGTCAGGGGACCGAAGCTTGGGTTTATCGAAAGTCTTCAAGAAAATATCGGCTTGATAAGGCAATATTCGAACCATCCCAACCTTATCGTCCAACAACAGAAGTTCGGGACGATGGAAAAACGGGAAGTTGCGTTGATCTATTATGAAGGAAAAGCGAGCGATTCACTGCTGAATGAAGTGAATAAACGGATAAATGAAGTGAAAGCTACTGATCTCCAAGACTCGGGGATGCTCGAGGAATTAATTGAAGATACAGCGTTAACCCCTTTCCCGCAAATCCAAAATACGGAGCGTCCAGATAAAGTATTGGCTGCATTGCAGGAGGGAAGGGTGGTCATCATGGTTGACGGCTCGCCATTTGCTTTGATGGCACCAACGACGATCACGATGCTGCTGCAGTCACCGGATGATTATTATGAAAGGTGGGTAGCGGGTTCTTTTTTACGTGTACTTCGCTATTTATCTTTATTTGTTACCGTATTTCTTTCAGGGATTTATATATCCTTGGTTTCGTTCAACCCTGGATTGCTTCCGTCAGAACTGGCGATGACCATCGCGGGTACAAGGGAGAACGTGCCATTTCCGCCGTTTGTTGAAGCCATCATCATGGAAGTAACGATTGAACTGCTTCGCGAAGCAGGTATTCGGCTCCCATCGCCCATTGGTCAAACGGTTGGATTGGTTGGCGGAGTCATTATTGGCCAAGCGGCAGTTCAAGCGAATATTGTAAGTTCCCTCATGGTCATTATCGTTTCGATCACGACGATTACCTCTTTTACGGTCCCGCAATATAGCTTTGGATTGGCGTTCAGGGCATTAAGGTTCGGGGCGATGATTTTTGCCGCCGTTTTAGGTTTATACGGAACCACATTATTCTTTATCATCGTTATCAGCCATTTGTCAAAATTAACCAGCTTCCAAGAACCTTATTTTCAACCAATGGATTTTATCGGTAAAAAGACTTGGAAGGATGCGTTCCTACGGTTACCGAAGCGTAAAAAGGGGGGGAATTCTTTTGGGCCAGTCCGAAGGCAAAATTCTTAGTGGGGAATTGGCAGCGATCATTTCCTGCAGCATGCTAGGAATTGGGATGCTGACGCTTCCAAGGACGATAACGGAAAAAGTCCATTCGACCGATGGATGGATCATCTTGATCTTAAATGGGATTATTATTGCCCTTTTCATATGCTTATTGGTTGTACTGTTAAAAAAACATAAGGTTAAAGGCTATTACTCATACATGGAGGAGGCCTATGGTAAGTGGCTCTCCAAACTTATTGGGTTGGTCGTGGTGGTGTACTTTATAGGCGTGGCCAGCTTTGAAGTTCTTGCGATGAGTGAAATGGTCCGTTTTTATTTATTGGAGGAAACCCCAGTTGAGATCGTGATACTTTCCATGATTTTAGCAAGTGCCCATCTATTGACAGGTCAAATTAAAGCCATAGCAAAGGTCTGCATCTTTTTTCTCCCACTGACAATTGTCATTGTGTTGCTCATTTACTTGTTTAGTCTTAGGGTAGTCGATCTTAAAAATATGCAGCCTGTTCTTGCGAAAGGGTTTCTCCCTGTCATGAAAGGAATGGGTTCCGGGACTTTGTCTTTTTTTGGGATTGAACTTTTCATTTTTTTGTTTGGCGTCGTTAAAAATGAAAACAAGATACGAAGAGGCGTTTTAATCGGTTTTTTCATACCGCTGATTTTATATGTAATTACATATGTTCTGGTAGTGGCTACGCTGACTGTCCCGGAGGTCATGGCAGTTACTTGGCCAACCATTTCTTTTATTCAGTCCTTTGAAGTAACAGGAATATTTTTAGAACGTATGGAGCTATTTCTCTTAATAACCTGGATTTTGCAGTTTTTTTGTACTCATGCGATTTACTACTACTTCGCAGCAGAAGGGCTTATGAAAATTTTTAATAATTCCTATTCAACGAACCTCATTGTATTGGTTCCTGTTATTTTTTTTCTAGCCAAAATTCCGAAAAATACAATCGAGATCTTTAAAATGAGCGACTTGCTGGGATATATATTTCCCTTTATATTGTTTGGCTTGCCAATTATTACTTTTGCAATCGTTCAAGTGAAAAGGAGCAGAAGAAGCGGATGAAAAGATTATGGTTAATCTTGCTTATTCCATTACTGGCTGGCTGTTGGGACAGTGAAAATATTGAAGAATTATCGCTCGTGGTGGGAATGGGAATTGATAAAAGCAAAAAGAAGGACGAAATCATGTTGACACAGCAAATTCTGGTGCCTCCAGGAAATAGTGTTCAGGAAAATCAGGCTCAACTAAAATATAAAAATGTTACCGTCAGTGCCAAAACGCTGCATGAAGCAATTAGGGATTCGTTACTCATAACCAATACGGTTTTAACCAATCATCAGCGTATCATCCTTATTAATGAAGATGTGTTGAGGAAATACCCAATGGAGGCAATCATTAATCAGTCTATACGCGATAACAATACGAGGAGAAGTTGTCTTGTTTTATTAACAAAGAGACCGACGAAAGAAATTTTGGAATTAGCCGACGATGGGGAAATTCCTTCGAATGTAATCTATGAATTGAAAGATAATGAGAAGCGAACGAATAAAATTCTCCCAACTCAAACACTGGGCAAAGCATCCTCAAATTTGCAATCAGATGGAAGCTTTGCCATTCAGGCCGTTGATATTAGGGGTGGGAAATTAATATTGGAGGGTGCAGGGGTGATCAACAATTCAAAGTTGGTCGGGGTCATGAATGATGAGGATATAGCTGCTTTAAATTGGTTAAACGGAAAGGTTAAAGGTGGACTAATTGAAACGCTCCAACACGGTAAGCCTATAAGTGTTGAAGTGATCAATAGGACAAGGAGGAAAATCACGACTGAATTGAACGGTGATCATTTGACGATCAATATAAAGGTCGGGTATACAGCAAGACTTTCGGAAGATTGGTATGGTAAGGAGAATTCATTTGAAGAATACTATCTAAAAGAGATTGAGCATCTTGCCGAGGATGAAGTGAAAAAGGATGTCGAGAAAATCGTAGACAAATTACAGCATGATTATAAAACAGGGGTAGCAGGATTGTATCGTTATGTGCAAAATCAGCATCCAAAGTTTTGGGAGAAAAATAAGAATAAATGGGACGAAGTTTTCAGTAAAGCCGATATTAATTATAAAGTGGACTTAAGGATCGTAGACTTTGGTTCAAAAGGAGGGATAAAGTGAAGTTTGACTACTTTAAGGGGACTTGAAAAATTGTCGATGCTGGCGATGCTTACTTTCGCTGGAAAAAGATGGCCAATTGGACATGCCGAGCTGGGCATTAGAATGAAAACCTTCCAAATGGAAGGTTTTTTGTCAAGTGTTCTTTGTTGATGAGATTACTTAATAGCCAAGGAAATGGTCCATTCAAGGCCCGCCGAAAGTTCTAGGCAGATTCGTCACTTCATGTGCAACCCTGATTCCGGATTGGATGGCTCCTTCAATCCAAGCTGGTACGGTTGATGTATGCTCCCCAGCGAAGTGGACCCTTCCTTCAGGGGTTGGGATGTATGGAAACAAGTCCGTCTCCTGACCAGGTTTAAACATGGAGAAAGCGCCGTAGGAATACTGGTTCAGTGTCCAGCTATAAGAAGCTCCTGATAAAAAATGATCATATACTTGTTTTCCATGGATCACTGCCAAATTTTTCAATGCGTGTTGTATACGATCATTTTCTGGAAGGATATCCCACAAAGTGGCGTCATCTTCCCATGTATAACTAGCTATGATGAGACCCGATTCACGCTGGTTGCTCGTTTGGCTGGGGTAATAAGAAAATCTAATGGGTAAATCGGTTGTCAATTTACCGCCGAAGATTCCTTCCTTTTCCCAAAACCTATGCGTGAACTGAAGTCCGATTTTTGTGGAAGCGGCATAATGGAGTTCCCTTATTGCCTTCCACTTATTATGGGAAAAGGAATTCCGGGGTTCAATTTCTATAAATTGCAGCAATTGAAGAGGGATCGTCACGATGGCAAGGTCACCGGTAACCATTAAGGGGTTTTGACTTTGAGTATGTTTGGAATGGATGGTGACTTGATTATCATGTTGAACGATCTTTGTCACTTCATATCTGAAGTTTAAATTATCATTCAATTCCGGCAGAAAAGCATAAGGAAGCCGGTCGTTTCCACCTTCGATTGCAAAAAAATTCACGTCTGGATTAAAGAGAGGCATAAGCTCCCTAAGTATGGCCGGAAAAGAAAGTTCCGGGAATCCTTCTAAACCCATTAGGACTTTGATGCTTTCAATCGCCCCTGTAGATAGACTGATTCCGACTGGATTATACTGCAAAAAGAAGTTCATGGAGTATTTATCAAACTCTTTAATGACAATTTCCCAATTTCTACGTGGGTTTTGAATGATGAAGTCAGTCACAGGCTTAATTGCCATGTTGAGTAATTCTTCAGCTGTTTTACCTCTTTCATGGGGAGCTACAGGATACCTCAGTATATCCGGGTTCCGTTGATATATGGCAGCGGTCGTCTTGATTCCATTGGCATAAATGGGATCATTAGGAGTCGCATTCACAAAAGTGTTGACTCGTAGACCATACTTCTTGATGTATTCAGCAACTAAGTAATGATAATTCGGAATGCGCATGGCACCGGCTTCAAGGTAGGAACCTTCTGAAAATGGCTCCCGTATCGTCAAAACACGCCCTCCGACCCTCCCGGTTGCTTCCAATATCGTAACATCGTGCCCCGCTTGTTTTAAAAGGGATGCTGCAACCAACCCAGACATGCCGGCACCAATGATAATGATTTTTTTGGGGATCTGAGAAGGCCCCAGGCCATTTCTGATAACAGCCAGCATTTGATCTGGTGATAGCGGATCTTTGAAAAGGGACAAAGTGTTTTTCTCCTCTCTTGTTACACTTTCTATATGGGATTTACGCTATCTTATTCCTATTGGGTTACCATTTATGAAGGATATTCAATAATTTGTCATCTAAATGCTTAGTAACCAATTTTTTTAGTGAATTGGTGAATTCCACGTAAAATATATACCAAAAATAACCTCGATAGAATATATTCTAAACAATCATCCAAAAACATCATTAAGTAAATACCTACCTACTGCAAAACCTATGAAAAATTAGTTTGTGGAATATTATTAAATATTTTCCTTTACTGAGGAGATACTACCAAGAGACAAAGGGTAGAAAGGAAGACAGTATGGATCATATACAAATGGCCCGCGCAATGTTCGGGACGAATATGGCTGTACATATCATATTTGCAACGATCGGCGTCGGGTTGCCGATGATGATGTTGGCAGCGGAATTGATGTTTCAAAGGACTAAGGATTTACAGTATGTCGTCATGGCTAAACGCTGGACCAAAACATTAGGGGTTTTGCTTGGGGTCGGGATTCCGACCGGTACGATTGCGGGTGTGCAGCTTTCACTATTATGGCCTGGGTTCATGGAAGTAATTGGACGCGTCATGGCGCTTCCATTCCAGATCGAGATTTATGCATTCATGGTTGAAGCACTGTTCATGTCAATCTATGTGTATGCTGCTGAAAAAATCAAGCCATGGGCCCGAATCGTGAGTTTATTCTTTGTTGCATTCGGAGCATTGGCTTCGGCTGTTTTGATTTCGAATGTCCATGCTTTTGAAGGGACACCTGCTGGGTTCCGGTTTGAAAATGGGGAAATCGTCGATGTCGATCCTTGGGCGGCATTTTTCAACCCAAGTTTCTTGGTGACGGCTGGACATACGGCCCTGACTGCTTATACAACAGGCGCTTTTGTCGTGGCATCCGTCGCAGCCTATAAGATGCTGAAAAATAAATATGGCACTGCTGAATTTAATTTTCACCAAAAGGCACTGAGGCTCAGTATTGTCTTGGGCTTGGTTTTTTCGTTTTTGACGGCATTGAATGGTCATGCGACTACGCAGCATTTATATAGGGAACAGCCGGAAAAACTGGCAGCGGCAGAAGGGTTGTTTGAAACACAGGACCATGCCGGACTTACCTTGTTCGGTTATACCGATAGGGAAGCCCAGGAAGTGAAGTATGGGATTGAATTCCCATGGTTATTAAGCTTTCTATCTGGTAATAGCTTCGATACGGTTGTGACCGGTTTGAACGATTTTCCGGAAGAGTATTGGCCGCCCCTTTATGTCCATATCTTATTCAACGCCATGGTCATGATTGGTTCAGGCTTAATCGCGTTGGCACTGTTTGCATTGGTATGGAATAAATGGCTGAAAAAGGAGACATATCCAAAATGGATTCTTTGGCTGTTTGTTGCATCAGGGCCGCTTTCGGTGATTTCGATAGAATGCGGTTGGATTTTTGCCTGTACCGGCAGACAGCCATGGACGATATACAGGATGCTGACAACTGAGGATTCAGTCACTTCGTACGAAAACCTTGGATTCTTATTCACGATGTTCATTATTGTATATATCATTTTATGCGTTTCTGTCGTGTTTACACTTTTGTATTATTTCAAACGTCATTCCGTAATGGATGATATATATAAAGCCGAACAGAAAGATGTAAGACTTTTCGATTCGAATTCATAAAAGGGGGGAAGGCGAATGAGTGATGCTCTTCTTGCAATAACACTGGTCTGGGGCTTTATTTTTCTTTATGCCATCATGGCCTCTATGGATTTCGGCGCGGGCTTCTGGGCAATGACTTACATTAAAAAGGAAGAGACGAATGCTACCAAGATAGCGAATAGCTATTTATCACCAACTTGGGAAGTGACGAATACTTTTGTGGTTGGTCTTGTCATTGCGATTTACAGTTTATTCCCAGGTGCGGTATTCCCGATTGGGGTAGCCTTGATCGTTCCCGCAAGCCTGATATTGGTTCTGCTATGTATTAGGAGTGCTTTCTTGGTTTTCTCGCATAGCGTTGACAAATATGAAAAAGCGTTAACGTATATCTCAGGATTGACGGGATTGATCATACCGGGGCTATTAATCAGCGTATTGCCAATCACCCATCTTGGGTTTGTCGAAGGCATGAGAGGAAATGAAGAATTGAATTTATCTAAACTTTTCACGAGTCCGAATGAGTATGCATTTGTGGGATTCGGAATTATGAGCACGCTTTTTTTATCTTCTTTGCTCCTGTCCGATTACTCAAAACAGGCCGACGAAATGAAAGCATACAAAATATATCGCAGGGATGCGATGATAACGGGACCGCTTATGTTGGTCATGGCTCTGTTGGTCATGCTTACGTTAAGATACGAAGCGAATTGGATTTACCAAGGAATGATGAAAAACTCTGCATTGTTATTCGTCTCGCTCATTTTTTTCATCATTAGCGGGATAGCACTGTACCTGCCCTATTTTTCTAAGCAGGAGGTTAAAGGGATGCCACGCCTCGCTGTCATTGCGATTATCATACAGTATTTAATCGGCAGTTATGTTTATGGTATCGCTCATTTACCTTATATCATCTATCCAAATGTCACGATTCTTTCAGGATTTACCGATCCAACCTCATTCCGGGCCGTGTTTGCCACGTATATCGTGGGCTTTGCGATATTAGTCCCAGGGTTCTATTATTTCTGGTCCATCTTCATGAAAGATCAGCGTCGAAAGTTCAAACGGCGACAAATGTCAAATTAGTTCATCTTTGAAAAGAGAGGTTATCACTATGAAAAAGTTAGATTTGCTAAAATATGCGGTTTTAGTCATCTCACTATTTTTGAGCTATCAAGCGGTTGAAGCGCATGATAAAAATTTTCAGGTGGATGGCACATATATATCAACTAAAAGAGATGTAACAGGTGACCAGAAAATAGACATCATCCAGGTTCAGGGACTGCCTTATGAGGAAGGCAGCAAGTTTCTGAAAAAAATTGAGTTAAGTGTGGAAAGCAATCGCCGTACAATCGACGTCCCGCTTGAAGCTGGGTATAATCCAGATCTAAAGATTGCCGACTTGAATGATGATGGGGTCCGGGATGTATTGGTTACGGTTTTGATGGAAGGTAGAGAGCGGTTGATATCCAGTTATGCCTATACATTCAAGGATGGAAAAGTGAAGGAGCTGGAAGTTCCGCCATCCGTTCCCGTAATGGCACAATTTCTTGACGGATACAAAGCGGAAATCATTATTGAAGGTCAAAAACCTGTGGTGATGGATGTCAGTTCCAGAAAACAAGCTTATGATAAATTGGGCATTTATCAAAATGGAAAACTAAATGAACCGACAGAGCTTTTGGTTGATCCATACTCTTCACTGGATTTCAAGACCGTTTTTGGAAAAGGAAAAGCGCTTATTGGAATCCAAAATGTAAAAGGGTCCGATGAGCGTGATCCGATACTGGAGATCAAATCAGTATGGAAATATAATAATGGGTGGCAGCTTGTAAAAGCCCAAGTTAAACCGGTCAAGGGTAGTAAATGACATGGTATCGACTGCTTCTTAAATAAACTGGATTGACAGCTCTTGGTTTTGAGGGCTGTTTTTTTGTTGATAATTAAAAATTGACAATTTTTAATTATTTGGTAAAATCTAAATAAATCCAGTTTATACATAATCAAGCTCTTTATTCTGGATAGAAAGAATGTAAGCGGATACAAAGGGGGTGCAGTCTTACGGAGTTAAAAGAAAAAATAATTGAAACATCGTTGACGCTCTTCGATCAGCATGGTTTTCATGGTGTCTCCGTCAACGAAATCGTTAAGGCATGCGGAACTAGCAAAGGTGGTTTTTATCACCATTTCTCTTCCAAAGATGAACTCTTATTTGTCATCCATGATTACTTTATTTCATATGTTTTAATAAAAGCACAGGAAGCCATTTCAGAAAGTACCCATCCAACAGAAAAAATGCAAAAGATCATTCAATCATTTGTTAAAGTTTTTGACCTCTATAAACCACACATCTCAGTTTTCTATCAAGAAAGCATTTACTTAAAACCACCTTATGTTGAAGCAATCAAAAAAAAGCGTCAAACGTATAAAGAAATCATTTTTTCCGTTATCAAAGAAGGTATTGACAAGGGAGTATTCCGCAGCGAATTGCCAGTGGAAATTACCGGGATGTCAATTCTGGGCATGGTGAACTGGTCCTACAAATGGTACAAAAGGGACGGCGGAAAAACGATCGACGAAATCGGTGATATTTACGTGGATTTAATTCTGAATGCCCTATTGATAGATAAACAAAAAGAAGCGGAAATCACCCAGCCATTTTTACTGAAGAACCAAGTTGTTGTGGATTGAACAATCAACTTGATTTGTACAGACCAACTAGTCGGTCTCAATAGAAAGGGGAATGAACACATGGATTTTTCACTTACAAAAGAACAGCAGATGATTAAGGAAATGGTTAGGGAGTTTGCCGAAAAGGAAATTAAACCGATTGCGATAGAGTTGGACGCAAAGTCCATGTTTGCGGAAGATGTATTCAAAAAAATGGGGAAACTCGGGTTGCTTGGAATTCCGTTTCCTGAAGAATATGGCGGTTCGGGCGGAGATACGATTTCGTATGCCATTGCCGTAGAAGAGGTTGGCAAGGCGTGCGGGGGAACCGGCTTAAGTTATGCAGCAGCCGTTTCGCTCGGGGCAAGTCCAATTTACTATTTTGGAACCGAAGAGCAGAAGCAAAAATATCTGGTTCCAATCACGACCGGTGAAACCCTGGCAGCTTTCGGGTTGACAGAGCCTAATGCGGGTTCCGATGCTGGCGGTACGAGAACGACTGCCGTGTTGGAAGGTGATGAATATGTGATTAATGGCGAGAAAACATGGATAACAAATGCCAGCTATTCAAGAACGGTTACCGTCACTGCTGTATCGGGCAAAGATACAAGGGGCAAAAACATCATCTCGGCATTCATCGTGCCAACCGATACCCAAGGGATTACGATCAATAGCAATTATGAAAAAATGGGAGTCCGGGCTTCCAATACTTGTGAAATCATTCTGGATAATGTCCGGGTGCCAAAGGAAAATTTATTGGGAGATCCAGACAAAGGGTTCAAACAATTCTTATTCACGCTTGATGGTGGAAGGATTTCCATTGCAGCTTTGGCCGTCGGTATCGCTCAGGCTGCCTTTGACAGAGCTTTAGCTTTTTCAAAAGAGCGCATTCAATTCGGTAAAACCATATCGAATTTCCAGGCCATTCAATTCAAGCTTGCTGACATGGCGATGGAAATCGAATTGGCGAGGAATATGGTATATAAGGCTGCATGGTTAAAAGACAATAAAAAACCTTTTGCAAAGGAAGCGGCATACGCCAAGCTTTTTGCAAGTGAGACCGCGTTCCGCGCCAGCAATCAAGCGATTCAAATACATGGCGGCTCTGGTTACATGCGAGAATATGAAGTGGAACGCTATTTAAGAGATGCTAAGTTATTGGAAATTGGTGAAGGCACATCCGAAATTCAAAGACTCGTTATCGCCAGGCAATTAGGCTGTTAATCTTTACGGAACGTAAAATGAACTTGATGCTTGGGTTCATTTAGGTGAAAAGCAGATGTTATCTATACAGCAAAAAGCGTTCATTCTTACCTTTATTTGATTAGGAGGAGTTTGATGTCTGATTTGCTAGATGTTACGATCGGGAAATTGCTTGAAAGGACAGCTGAACAATATGGTGATAATGAAGCGGTTGTGTACCATGAACTAGGCCTGCGCCATTCTTATCGCGAATTTGAAAAGATTTGCCGAAAGGCTGCCAGGGGGTTCATGTCACTGGATATAAAAAAAGGTGAACATATCGCCATTTGGGCATCCAATAAACCGGAATGGCTTATTTCCCAATTTTCCACCGCAAAAATGGGCGGGGTGCTGGTGACGGTCAATACTAATTACCGCACAAGTGAACTGGAATACCTGTTAAAGCAATCCGATTCGACGACGATCATCCTGATGGAACAATATAAGGATCATTCATATATAGATACGCTGTATGAAATCATTCCTGAATTGAAAAATGCAGAACCAGGAAAATTACAATCTGAGAAACTGCCAAAATTAAAAAATATCATCGTTTTAGGTGAAAAACGTTATCCCGGAACGTTTTCATGGGATGAAGTCATTAGCGGGGGCAAATCCGTTTCGGAGGAATCGCTGGACATGAGGATGGAGGAATTGGCTCCAGGCGATGTGATTAACATGCAATATACATCAGGGACGACAGGATTTCCAAAAGGAGTGATGTTGACGCATTCCAACTTGATCAATAACGGATTGAATGTCGCGGAATGCATGAAGCTGACCGAAGCTGACCGGCTATGCATCCCGGTTCCGTTTTTTCATTGTTTCGGTTGTTCCCTTGGTACGATGGCATCTGTTTCAGTAGGGGCAACAATGGTGCCGGTCGTGGAGTTTAATCCACGCATTGTCCTTCAGACAGTTGAAGCCGAAAAATGTACGGGGCTTCATGGTGTACCGACGATGTTCATTGCTGAACTTAATCTCGATGACTTTGACGATTATGATTTAAGTTCGTTACGGACTGGTATCATGGCAGGCTCCACATGTCCGATCGAAGTCATGAAAAGCGTGGTGAATAAGATGGGCATCTCGGAAATTACAATAACTTATGGTCAAACGGAATCCTCTCCAGGAATTACGATGACGAGAACGGATGATCCGATCGAACTTCGTGTTTCTTCAGTGGGAAGGGCGTTGCCGAAAGTGGAAGTGAAAATTGTCGATCCGTCTACAGGGGATGAAGTCCCGCGTGGCACACAGGGTGAACTCTGTTCGAGGGGATACCATGTAATGAAGGGATATTATAATAACGCGGAAGCCACTGAGCAGGCGATTGACCAGGAAGGCTGGCTTCATACGGGAGATTTAGCGGTGATGGATGAAAGGGGTTATTGCAAGATTACTGGCCGGCTGAAAGATATGATCATCCGTGGAGGGGAAAATATTTATCCCCGTGAGATTGAAGAATTCCTCTATCAACATCCTGCAATTGTCGATGTCCAGGTACTCGGCGTTCCTGATCAGAAGTATGGGGAAGAGGTAGCCGCATGGATCATTTTGAAAGCAGGAGAAACCCTTACGGAGAAAGAATTGATAGAGTATTGCAAAGGGAAAATATCTTTTCATAAAATTCCGCGTTACTTTCAATTTACCGATGCTTATCCAATGACTGCATCCGGAAAAATCCAAAAGTATAAGCTTCGGCAACAAACTCTTGACCTACTAACGGAACGCACTAAATAAGGAGGATATCGAATGATTCGAAAAATTCTTATCGCAAACAGGGGAGAAATAGCATCGCGCATTATTCGTACATGCAAAAAGCTTGGAATACTTACTGTCGCTGTCCATTCGGAAGCAGATTCGGATTCGCCTTTTGTGGGATTGGCGGATGAGGCATATTTATTGGGTGGTCCGAGAGTGCAGGAAAGCTATTTAAACGTCAATAAGATTTTGGAAATAGCTAAGGAAACCGGAGCGGATGCCATTCATCCTGGTTATGGTTTTCTTAGTGAAAATGCAGATTTTGCACGTTCATGCGAAGAAGCCGGCTTGATATTCATTGGTCCCAAACCAGAGATCATCCAGCAAATGGGCAATAAAGTCGAGGCGAGGAAAAAGATGGAGCAAGCCGGTCTTCCATTGGTGCCTGGATTTTCACGTCCGTTAATTGATAGTGCAGAAGCGGCAGCCGTTGCCGAAAAGATTGGCTATCCAGTCATGTTAAAAGCAGCAGCAGGCGGCGGGGGAATCGGCATGCAAGCCGTTGCTAATGAAGATGAACTAACCAAAGCCTTCGAAGGGAATCAAAAACGTGCCCAATTATTTTTTGGAAATGGAGATATGTTCATAGAAAAATTGATTGAGAAGCCTCGTCATATCGAAATTCAGGTATTGGCGGATTCCTTTGGGAATGCTGTTTACTTATGGGAAAGGGAATGCTCCGTTCAAAGGCGCCACCAGAAGGTCGTGGAAGAGGCTCCATCTTCTTTCCTTGACGAAGAAACAAGAAACAGGATGGGAATGGCTGCAGTGAAAGCGGTAAAATCCATCGGTTATAGCAATGCGGGCACTCTCGAATTTTTAGTAGATGCAGATAAAAACTTTTATTTCCTGGAAATGAATACACGCCTTCAGGTAGAGCATCCTGTCACTGAAGAAATTACGGGACTGGACTTAGTCGAACAGCAAATTAAAATTGCATCTGGCAACAAATTGGATTTCACCCAAAGTGAGATTAAACAGGACGGACATTCCATTGAAGTGCGCATTTATGCTGAAGATCCGAAAACCTTTTATCCGGCACCGGGGAGAATCACCACCATGGAACTTCCGGAAGGTGAAGGGATTCGTCATGAATTGGCGGTTCATGGAACATCGGTCGTATCCCACTTTTATGATCCGATGATCGCCAAATTGGTGGTGAGCGGCGACTCAAGGGATAAAGCGATTGAGAGATTAAGAGAAGCGCTGGCATGCTATAAAATAGAAGGAATTAAAACAAACCTTCCTTTGTTGATGGAAATAATTTCTCATGAAGCTTTTTCCCAAGGAGATACGACTACGGATTTCATTGCGAAATATATTCAAAAATTGACTGTATAACTTAAAACACAATGTTCGGGAGGAAAATAAAATGGCAGAATTAAAGGCAAGCATGGCAGGAAGCGTTTGGAAAATCGTAGCAAATGAGGGGCAAAGTGTAACCGACGGACAGGATATCATTATCTTGGAATCGATGAAAATGGAAATCCCCATTGCAGCCGAGGAAGCTGGCACCATTAAAGAACTAAAAGTGAATGAAGGGGATTTCGTAAATGAAGGCGACGTTTTGGCCGTCATTGAATAAAGGGACGGAGGGGTATGATGAATTGGCCAGAAAAAGTGACAATTAAGGAAGTTGGACCCCGTGACGGGCTGCAAAATGAAAAGGTCATAATACCTGCACAAAGCAAAATGGAGTGGATCGATCAGCTCTCTGATACAGGATTATCTTATATAGAAGTGACTTCTTTCGTACACCCAAAGTGGATTCCCCAATTGAGTGATGCCGCCCTGGTGGCTAAGGGAATAAAGCGCAAGCCTGGTATCACTTATGCGGCCCTTGTACCGAATCAAAGGGGTCTGGAGTCGGCCCTTGCAGCCAATATCGATGATATTTCCGTGTTCATGTCATCTAGTGAAACGCATAATCTAAAAAATATCAATAAGTCGATTTCCGATACCTTTCCAATATTGAAGGATGTCATCAGGACAGCAGCAAATAGCGGGAAAACGGTCAGGGGCTATGTTTCAACCGTTTTCGGCTGTCCGTATGAAGGGGAAGTTTCGACTGATCAGGTTTTCCGTGTTTGTGATCAACTTTTTGAATATGGCATCGACGAAGTCTCATTGGGTGATACCATTGGGGTCGCGTCTCCAAGGCAGGTTGCACTGTTCCTTGAACAGGCTGTAAAAAGATATGATATGAGCCAAATTGCCCTCCATTTTCATGATACAAGGGGAATGGCACTCGCAAATATTCTTGAATCACTGAATTATGGTATTGACACTTTCGACTCTTCGCTCGGAGGTTTAGGGGGATGCCCGTATGCACCAGGCGCGAGCGGAAATGTGGCTACGGATGACCTGGTTCATATGCTACATAAAATGGGGATTCACACAGGAATCAATCCCGAAAAGCTTATGAAGGCTGCGGCCATGGTTCAAAGCTTTTTGGAAAAACCATTGCCTAGCCATCAGATGGCTGTAAATAACGCACAATAAGCGAAATCGAGGTGAAGGTATGACTTCATTAGTTGATATAAGGTATGAAGAAAAGGGAATTGCCCTCGTGACCTTGAATCGGCCGGATGCTGCTAATGCTTTATCCACAGAATTGCTTCATTGCTTAGTCGAAGGGCTGGATGAATTGAAGAGAGATTCCAATTTACGAACAGTCATTATAACCGGAGCAGGTGAAAAGGCGTTTTGTGCAGGTGCGGATCTTAAGGAAAGAGCGGGTATGAATGATGATAAAGTCAAGGAGACAGTCAAGTTGATCGGAGACACGATTACGACTGTAGAAAACCTTCCAGTACCGGTCATCGCCGCGATTAACGGTTCGGCTTTTGGCGGTGGGCTGGAATTGGCACTCGCTTGTGACATACGTATCGCATCGGATACGGCAAAGGTGGGGCTGACTGAAACGTCATTAGGCATCATCCCTGGTGCAGGCGGTACACAGCGACTGCCCCGGATAGTCGGAATGCCGACAGCGAAAGAACTGATTTATACGGCAAGGAGATTGGATGCAAAAACGGCGCATGCCTTGAAAATCATCAGTCATGTATATTCACCCCAACAATTACTTGAGGAAGCGAAAAAATTGGCTAAGGAGATTGCGGTCAATGCCCCATTAGCACTAAGGGCTGCAAAAGCGGCGATCAATCAAGGGGCTGAGACTGACTTGAAAACAGGATTGCAAATTGAAAATGACTGCTATCAGACAACTTTAAAAACCCTTGACCGACTGGAGGGTCTGTCAGCATTCAAGGAAAAACGCAAACCGGTATATAGAGGCCAATGATTTCTTTGAAGGAGGAACAGGGATGGTAACGACGGATAAACTAACCGAAACGGTTGAAACGATTAAAAAAGGCGGTTTAGAAAAGTATCATCAAAAAAACGCTGAAAAAGGAAAGCTTTTCGTACGTGAACGTCTAGAGCTGCTTTTCGATGAAGGGGTAGAAATAGAGGACGCTTTCTTTGCCAATTGTGCAAGTGTTGGTCTGCCTGCTGATGGTGTGGTTACGGGCATCGGAAAAATCAATGGTCAAAGGGTCTGTGTCATGGCCAATGATTCGACTGTAAAAGCTGGATCCTGGGGAGCAAGGACCGTCGAGAAAATCATTCGCATTCAGGAAACAGCCGAAAAGTTACAGCTGCCCCTTCTTTATTTAGTCGATTCTGCCGGGGCACGAATTACGGATCAAGTAGAAATGTTTCCGGGCCGCCGCGGAGCTGGCCGCATCTTTTACAACCAAGTGAAGCTATCAGGAAAAGTCCCGCAAATTTGTCTATTGTTCGGTCCGTCTGCCGCCGGCGGCGCATATATTCCAGCTTTTTGTGATATTGTCGTAATGGTTGATGGCAATGCATCCATGTATTTAGGTTCACCGAGAATGGCAGAAATGGTCATTGGCGAAAAGGTGAGCGAAGAGGAAATGGGCGGGGCGAAAATGCATTGTTCCGTTTCAGGATGCGGCGATGTACTTGTCAAGTCGGAGGAAGAATCGATCGCGTTTGCGCGCAGGTACTTAAGCTATTTTCCAGGAAATTATCAAGAAAGACCTAAAAGCGTAAAACCTGAGCTGCCTGCGAATTTCGAAAAAACTTTGGAAGAACTGATTCCAAAAAATCAGAATGCAGCCTTCAATATGTACGACCTGATCGATAGGGTTATAGACAGGCAATCATTTTGTGAAATCAAAAAGCTATTTGCCCCTGAATTAATCACTGGGCTTGCAAGGCTGAATGGACAAACGATAGGGATCATAGCCAATCAGCCGCGAGTCAAGGGCGGCGTCCTGTTCCATGATTCAGCTGATAAGGCTGCCAAGTTCATCAACTTATGTGATGCTTTCCATATACCGCTGTTGTTCCTGGTGGATATTCCAGGATTCATGATTGGGACGAAGGTCGAACGGGCAGGAATCATTCGCCATGGTGCGAAAATGATCTCGGCCATGAGTGAAGCCACTGTTCCCAAGATTTCCGTTATCGTCCGTAAAGCTTATGGTGCCGGACTATACGCGATGGCCGGTCCCGCTTTTGAACCGGACTGCGTTCTTGCCTTACCGACGGCATTGATAGCGGTCATGGGTGCTGAAGCTGCGGTCAATGCAGTCTATGCCAATAAAATCAATGCGATGGAACCAGAAGAGCGCCCTAAATTCATCGAACAGAAGCGCAATGAGTATAATGAAGATATCGATATTTACCGCTTAGCCTCTGAAATGATCGTTGATGGCATCATCCAGCCGAATGACCTGCGTGATGAATTGAGCGCGCGCTTTGAAGCGTATAGCAGTAAGCAATTGACATTTACCGATCGTAAGCATGGGGTCTATCCCGTATAAAGTGTTCAATAAAAAAGCCCAGTTCATCATGACTGGGCTTTTTTTCATGGAATAAAATGAATGGTTATTTAAATAATTAGAAAATTTTTCTGATTTAGAGTTGCTAAATCACACAAGGAAGAGTACTATAATTAGTAATTAAAGATTTACTAATTACTTAATTCCATACTTAGTGAAAGAAAGTGAGAGTTGCCATGGCTCAGCAGGAAAAAAGGAAATATATTACTCCAGATGGATACACAGCAGATATTGCGATTTTTACTATTACTACGAAGAAAACGGCAGAGAAAGCCCCGCCAGAAATGTTTTTGAAGCTATTATTAATCAAACGTGCCTCAAAAGATAAGGAAGGAAGCCCCAATGTTGAAGGAGATAAATGGGCTTTACCCGGAGGCTTTGTCAATGCTGCCGAGACTGCCTATGAAGCAGCTAAACGAGAATTGAAAGAAGAAACGGGCGTAGCTGGATTCCATGTCAAGCATTTCGGGGTTTATGACCGCCCAGGGCGCGATCCCAGGGGATGGATCATATCCAATGCTTTTTATGCAATTGTCCAGGAAGAGTTTCTTCATCAAAGAAAAGCGAATGACGACGCAGCTGAGGTTGAATTGTTCACGATTCAGGAAGCCTTACAATTAGATCTTGCATTTGATCATTATACAATTATTAACGATGCGATGAATGTATTGAAAAAAGAAATGGTGCAAACGACGATAGCCCAAAAATTCCTGCCGGATGAATTTACACTTTCTGAACTGCAACGGGTTTTGCTGACAGCCAGAGATGATGCAAAAATCAGTGCAGACTCACTTTTTTATGCAAAAGCCCCGAAACTTCCGTTTTTGGAGAAAGTATTGGATGAAAAGGGAATGCAAAAGAAAACGAAACGTAATTCGTATCGGCCTTCACAGCTTTACCGGTTTAATGCAGAGGTTGTCATGGACTCTATTTACTATTAAGGGGGAATTGGTGATATGGGAAAAAAGGCATTGATCAATATAGATTATACGTATGATTTCGTGGCAGACGGGGGTTCATTGACCTGCGGGAAGCCAGGTCAGGATATCGAGAAGGAACTTGTCAGCATAACCAAGGAGTTTATCAAACAAGGCGAATATACGGTATTCGCGATTGATTTACATGAAGAAGGAGACCGCTTACATCCCGAATCGAATTTGTTTCCACCGCATAATATTAGCGGTACAATGGGTAGAGACCTATATGGGGCGTTAAAAGAGGAATATGAAACAAATAAAAATCAAAAGAATGTTCATTATATAGATAAAACACGTTATTCGGCCTTTGCAGGAACGGACCTTGATATCCGCCTGCGGGAACGTCACATTACCGATGTATATTTAGTCGGAGTTTGTACAGATATTTGTATTTTGCATACGGCAATCGACGCTTATAATTTAGGCTATAAAATTTTTGTATATGAACATGCAGTGGCCTCGTTCAATGATGCCGGTCATCATTGGGCGCTTGGACATTTTAAAGGATCTCTTGGAGCAACCATTCTATAATTTCGATTCAAGCAACAGAATAGAAGGGAAGCGAATGCTTCTCTTTTGGGAGGAACTATCCATGGAAAAAAAATACAACGATGACAGTTACGCATTACACACTGACCTATACCAAATTAATATGGCCCAAACTTATTGGCAGGACAAAACACATAACCGCAAGGCAGTTTTCGAGATATTTTTCAGAAAGCTTCCATTTAATAGCGGATATGCGATTTTTGCAGGACTTGAAAAAATTGTCCATTACCTTCAAAACTTTTCCTTCTCGGAAAGTGATATCGACTATTTAAAAAATGATCTGCACTATGATGAAGAATTTTTGAAATATTTGAAGAACATCCGTTTCACGGGAGAGATCCGCTGCATGAAAGAGGGGGAACTCGTCTTCGGCAATGAACCGATATTACGGGTGGAAGCACCGCTTGGTGAGGCTCAACTCATAGAAACTGCGTTGCTTAACATTGTGAACTATCACACACTCGTGGCAACAAAGGCATCACGCATCAAGCAGGTCATCGGAGAAGAATCTGCCCTAGAATTCGGTTCAAGGCGGGCCCAAGAAATGGATGCCGCAATTTGGGGAGCGAGAGCGGCCTATATTGCTGGCTTTGATTCCACTAGTAATGTACGGGCTGGAAAGCTGTTCGGCATTCCTGTTTCAGGGACGCATGCACATTCCATGATCCAAGCTTATAAAGATGAATATACGGCTTTTCATAAATATGCCGTTTCCCATAAAGACTGTGTATTCTTGGTTGATACGTATGATACATTGCGTTCTGGCATCCCAAATGCAATCCGTGTTGCCAAGGAATTGGGTGATAAAATCAATTTCATTGGCGTCCGCCTTGACAGTGGTGATTTAGCTTACTTATCAAAAGAAGCAAGACGTATGCTTGATGCTGCAGGGTTCCATGATGCGAAGATTGTCGCTTCCAATGACCTTGATGAATATACAATCATCAATCTGAAACAACAAGGAGCAAGAATTGACATTTGGGGCATCGGAACCAAATTGATTACGGCTTATGACCAGCCAGCGCTGGGTGCTGTTTATAAAATGGTTTCAATAGAGGGCGAAGATGGGAATATGAGAGATACCATCAAAATTTCTTCTAACCCTGAAAAGGTTACGACACCTGGCTTAAAACGAGTATATCGAATCATCAATAAAGTGAACCATCATGCTGAAGGTGATTATTTGGCGATGGAATATGAGAAGCCGCAGGAACAGGAAAAATTAAAAATGTTTCATCCTGTCCATACATTCCTAAGTAAATTCGTCACGGATTTCGATGCGGTTGATCTGCATGTGGATATTTTCAAGGATGGAAGTTTGATTTATGAATTGCCGACCATAGATGAGATCAAGGCCTTCACGCAAAAAAATCTCCAAGTATTATGGCCGGAGTACCTTCGTGCACTTAATCCTGAAGAATATCCGGTAGATCTAAGCCAGGATTGTTGGGATAATAAAATGAGGAATATAGATGAAGTTAAAGCCAAAGTTGAAAGAATGCTAACGAAATGACCAATCTATTTTATTAGAAAGCGGGGAAATGCCAATGCGTCCATTACAAAAAGAAATCGTAAAAAAATTACTTGTCCAGCCAACGATCGATCCCGAAGCCGAATTCAGGAAAAGTGTTGATCTATTAAAAGGGTATATGAAGAAAAATACGTTTCTGAAAAGCTTTGTACTTGGAATTTCCGGAGGTCAAGATTCAACACTGGTGGGCTATATTGCCCAAACCGCTGTCAATGAATTAAATGAAGAAACGAATGGCAGCGACTATAAGTTTGTTGCTGTAAGCTTGCCATATGGAGTACAGGCAGATGAAGATGATAGGCAGCTGGCTTTAAAATTCATTAAGCCAAGCCAAACGGTTACAGTCAACATCAAGGAAGCGGTGGATGCATCTGTCAAAGCTGTGGAAGAAGCAGTTTCTGAAAAGCTATCGAATTTCTTAAGGGGAAATGTTAAAGCACGAGAGCGAATGAAGGTGCAATATGATTTAGCCGGGCTGTATAAAGGCGTTGTGCTTGGTACGGACCATGCAGCTGAAGCGATCACAGGTTTCTTTACGAAACATGGTGACGGTGCAGCGGATATCATTCCTTTATACCGCTTAAATAAAAGGCAAGGAAAAGAAATCCTGAAATTCGTCGGTGCTCCTGAGCGCCTTTATACGAAAATACCAACGGCCGATTTAGAAGATGACAAACCGTTACTTCCTGATGAAGTGGCTTTAGGCGTTAGCTATGATGAAATCGATGATTATCTTGAAGGCAAGGAAATCAGAACGGAAGCAGCTGAAATCATCGAAGGATGGTATACTAAAACCGAACATAAACGCAATGAAGCCATTAATGTTTATGATACTTGGTGGAAATAACGAGTGAAAACTAAGATAAGTTATCCCGCATCACATAAGATGCGGGTTTTTTTTGCAAGACCAAACAAGCACCTTGGCCAATACATCAGTAATGAAAATTTTACCGGCAAAGGGGGACTCTTACATATGGATATATCCAGGAATATTGAAGCAACGAGCAAGGAAATTGAATTCTCGGGTGTAATCAGTGTGAAAGCGGGAGATGATTTGATCCATAGTTCAGCACATGGCTATTCCAATCGGGCGGATGAAATCATGAATACGACCGAAACAAGATTCGGTATTGCTTCCGGTTGTAAACTGTTTACCGCGATAGCCATTTGCCAGTTAATACAAAAAGGAAAACTTAGGTTCGATTCTAAGCTTAAAGACTGTGTTCGGATCATGTTTCCTAATTTCAATCAAAATGTGACCATACATCACCTCTTAACACACACTTCGGGCATCCCTGATTACTTTGATGAAGAAGTGATGGATGATTTTGAGGAGCTATGGAAGAATAATCCGATGTACCATGTAAAAGGATTAAAAGATTTACTGCCAATGTTTCAAGATGAGGTGATGATGTTTCAACCCGGGGAAAGGTTTCATTACAATAATGCAGGCTATATTTTATTAGGATTGATTGTTGAGGAACTAACCGGACTTGAATTTACCGAATATATCGACAAGAACATCTTTCTGCCTTGTGATATGAAAAATTCCGGTTATTTTTCCATGGATCAGCTACCTAAAAATACTGCATTAGGGTACATAGACGAAGAAAATGGAGCATGGAGAACCAACGTTTATTCCCTTCCCATCAAAGGCAGTGCGGATGGAGGGGCGTATATTACCACATCAGATATGTTCAGGTTTTGGGATGGGTTATTTTCCAATCAGTTACTGAATCAAGAATATACCAATCTCTTATTGGAAACCCATATTGCTACAGAAGATGAAGGGGAATACTATGGCTATGGTATATGGATCCGTAAAAAAAATGACGCGATTTTCAAATACCACCTTATGGGGTATGACCCGGGGGTAAGTTTCAATTCTGCGGTATATCCGGCAAAGCGATTGAGAACCGTCATTACTTCAAATAAAGGCATGGGTCCATACCATATTACTAGAGCGATCGAGAAGGAAGTATAAAAATAAATGGAACCTTTCCACTAATGGAGGGTTCCATTGTTTATAGTCAATCCGAATTCATTCAAGTATTTTTTAAGAAAGGGACGATTTCGCATTCAATTGCTAAATTGGTTCCAGAACTTCTGGAGTTTCAAGTGAAGAACCCCTTCTGTACCCTTATTCAAGAACGAATCTTTTATGATGCGGCACACCAATTTTTTATTGTCGGAAATCTTTAAGGAGGTAGCTTTCTTAGGTTTCAAGGCTTTTCCAAACAAAGAATTTGTATATTTAAATATCTTGAAGTAGAGTATATTTAATATACTTTATTTTATCCGGTATTTTCCGATGGAGGTTCTTTTTACATTATGAAGGCAAGATATGAACTAGCGAACATGAACTTAACAGTAAGCAATGTGACTTTACGTAATGCTGCGGATAGCTATGTCCTCTTGAAAGCTGCAGATGATCAAAATAATGAAATCACGATCAAGCTTTCCCACGAACAAGCAGAATTTCTGGAAGCGGAATTAAGGGAAGTAAATCGCCGCCGCAGGGAAAATAGTCCTGATATAACAGGAAATGATCAGGAACGTATTAATGACGACGATTCTTTTAATCTGTTCAGCATTGATTTATTCAATGAAAATGAATCGAAGTAATTCCCCGAATCATATTTGCTTCTCTGTAACCTTGCTTTCGATTTAAGATAATTCTACAGAGAATTTATCATTCCCGCCAATACAAAACCCAAATTTCCAGTTATTGAAAGGCATTAGGAATGTTTTAAGCAAGGTGACCTATCGTTACCTTTATTTTGATTGCTTGAAAAAATTCTTCACCAATAGGAATAAGGATGATAGTACAGCAAAAACCATGAAAAATACGATGAACCCCCATAGGCCTATCGCCGCATCTTGAAACTCCATATTTCCTCTGCTGGTAAGGGCTTGCTGTATCTCAATGGCAAATACTAAAACAACCATGACTGTAAAGGTATAAAGGAAAGAGAGTATCGTTATACCAAAACGCATCCGGGCAATTAAATTAGATAAAAATAACACGAACAAAAATATGATGATACCGATGATTCCCATTATCCAAAAATGCAAATCTTTGTCCGTTGCATTTGAATTTAATGTGTCACTTACAAAGAATAGGATGAAATCGTGAAGATTATTGACGATTTCAGCTAATATCTGGATGATTTCTTTCATTTCTCACACCTCCAATCCTTAGATTATAGCAGGTTATAAATCTATATAGAAGAGGGAAGGTCATCGAGGCTCCCAGACTGACCTTCGGTGGAAGTAATGGGAAATCATAAACATGCTTGGAAACGAACAAAAAACATAAATGAATGAAGAAATCAGTTCATGTAACTTCAGCAAAAGATTGAACAAAATACATAGAAAAATAAAGTAATTCATGGAAAGCAGGAGTGCCTATTTCCAATGTTTTACACCTTAGCGATCTAAACCATAATTGTTTTAATCGGAATGCTAGAAAAAAATATTTTTACTTAATGATTTCATGGTTGGAGGAAAAAGTATGAATGATATACATAATCATGTGTTAACAGTAATTGATTTTATGAAAACCGGACACAAAACTTGCTTTGTGAAGTTCATCGGTTTTGATGCTGAATCCGGACAGGACTTTGAAGGTGAAGTTAAATTTGTCGGTGATTTGCCTTTTGGTGATTTAATACATCCCGAGCGGTCACATTTATCTTCCTCTTGCAGGGAATTTGTTCGGGATGACTTGCTGCATAGATACAGTCAAGGACAGTTTGAATGAAGTGTCGGAAATTTATATAGAGAATTCAAAGGGTTTACTTGTTTAAAATTGGTAAAATGCCGGGTATAAAGAATATGGTATGTAGGAACTTTTTTATGCCAATCTTCTCTTTTAACTGATAAAATAGCATATTTATCCCTATTTAACTCTCGGACTATAATCCTTATAATATTAAATAGGAAAATATGACATTTAGTGTAGGATTATACTGTTTCTGAGGTGAGTTTCATGGTATATGCAGATATTTTGAGTAATATACACTCTGCTATCTCCAGTAAAAAAGCTGATTTAAATGTGAAAATTGATCGATTAGAAAATGCGAAAAACGATATTATAAAAGAGCAGAGCATGTGTCTTAACGAGATTAGGAAAATAAAAGACCCTGAGCTTGGTGGCAGCTGGACAGGGAACCGTTCGGATCACTTTCAGGATGCCCGTCATGATGCCTATAATGTGATGTTCAGTATCATTCATGATGATTATGATGATTACCAATGGAAAATCGAGGCGATGATTACAAAGCTGAATGCCGAGAATACACTTCTGAGCATAGCGGGGAATATAGCCCAAGAAGCCGACTCCCTTTTGAACAAAGGAGAAGAGGCATTTGAGCAGCTGGAAAGTAAAATATCCGATTTAAAAAGGCGGTTGTTTTAATGACGACAATCAAACTGAATCATCCTGCCGTAATGAAGCAAGTCGATCAAGTGAAGACGGCACTTGGTACAGTCACGCTTGGAAATTTGCCGGCAGGCGAGCTTGGCAACAATAAATTGGAATTCACTTCGAAATGGATCGATCGGGAAACGAACCTGGAGAAGGTCTTCGAGCAATATATCAAAATCGTCCAGAAAAATGTGGAAGATACCCGTGCCAACATTGACTTATTAAAAGAACAGGATGAAGCCATCGCTCATACGTCTTCACATGGGTATCCTGTGAGATGAAAATATATGAAGCCGAGACATTGACGGCCGCAACCCAGTCGCGTGCCAAGCAATATGAAGACCTAAAGAAGGAAGTCGCAGCCCTGAAAAAGGAATTTCAGGGCATTGTCGGCCTGGATAACGAGTTTCAGGGAGCTGGTGCTACCGCCATCAAAAGCTTCTATGAAGCGCAAATCGAGGTGGCGGACGCCTGGATGGAACTATTCACGACCCAAATCAGTTTTTTGGAAGGCATACCGGCCAGTCTGGAAGAGGCGGACCTCTCCGGAAATACGGTGGTCGAGGTTCCCTTTTTAGATGGCGAAGTGACGAACGGCATCAACCAAGCGAAATCGCTTGTCGATGAACAAGCGAACGATCTCCAAAGAATCCTGAACAGCATTGATGATATCCTGCCTCTTGATATGTTCGATCAAAAGGACTTTAATGAAAAAATCACGCTGGCCGGGCATAGGCTGGATGACACCGTGACAAAGGTCGAGAATGTCGACCGGCAATTGGTCGAGGAATATGATGTGTCCGTCGGGCAGGAAAACGTGGCCGTTGGCCTCTTCCGTGCCTTGCTTGATGCCACCAAACAGGACGGCAACGTTTCGCCGATGACGTTCGATCAATCGGCATTCAAGAGCAGTGACGTCTATCAAGTGAAGGATGAAGTCGCCGGTCAGATGAAAGACTATCAAACCTTCAAAAAGCAGCAAGCCGAAGCCCGGAAAATCGAACAGGAAATGGAAGAACTCGAAAACCGCCCATGGTACGAAAAGGCCTGGGATACGACAAAAACCTTTACAGGGGAATTCACGGGATATTATGATTCTATCAGGGCCTCAACCGGAGTCGATCCAGTAACGGGCCGCAAGCTGTCCGATGCCGAACGAATCGCCGCCGGCGCCATGGCCGCCGCTGGATTCATCCCCGTCGTCGGCTGGGCCGGCCGGGCCATCAAAGGCGGAAGCGCCCTATACAAAACGGCCAAAGGACTCAACGCAGCGGACCACGCGCTCGATGCCTATAAAACGACAAAAGGCTTTAGCCTCCTCCAGAAAACCGAATACGGGATATACGGGCTCCTCGCAGCCAACGGCCTCGGTGAAGCGGCCACAGGCAAAGACATGTTCGGCAACCAGCTAACCGAGGAACAGCGCCAGAACGGACTGTTGATGGCACTAGGCATCGGCGGTGTGGCAGGTGCGGCCAAAGTCGCCGATAAAGTAGCGAATGGTACAAAGTTCGTCCCTTACAGCAAGGAATTTGCGCAAAAGCAGGTTCAGAAGGTTCAAGCTACAATAACAGACATAGCGAGATCAGGAAAAACCACGTTAAAAAATATAGGTGAAGAAATCGGTAAAAAAGAAATCCCTAAACGGATAAGTATGGAACAAGTATCCCTTGCAGGAGGACAAACCCTTCGCCAAGTTATGATGGAAAAGCAGACAATTAAGGAAGCCTATCAGAAATTTACGGTGAAGGATAGCAAAGTAGAGGGTGTTTCAGGGGAGAGTGTTCCTAAGGGTACGGGTAATAAAACAAGTCAGGTTCCAGATGGTATCATTAGGGACGGTAGTCATATGCATAAAGATAGAACGTTAAAACCAAATGTTAAGTATCAAGCAGGAGAATATGAGTATTTATATGAGACAGACAACATGGGGAGGCTTAAAGAGTTTAATGCAGATGACTTAAAATTAACAGAAAGAGCAAGTAGATTACCACATAAATCTAATACGCCAGGAAAAGAAGCCGGAGATCATGCTGGACATTTAGCTGCTGATAGATTTGGAGGTTCTCCTGATTTAGATAATCTTGTATCTCAATCGAGTAGTGTAAATTTGAGTAAATACAAGAAGTTAGAAAATCAATGGGCTACAGCTATAAAAGAAGGTAAATTTGTTTCCGTCAATGTTAAAGTTAATTATGATGGGGATAAAATGAGACCGAGTGGTTTCGATATAGAATATGAAATAGATGGACGTGTGAGATTCATTAGTATAGAGAATTAGGAGGTATAGCTATGGAAAAGGTATTTGAAGATTACTTTTCAGAGTACCAATCAGATATGGTGGCCATTTGTTTAGAGTATGTCGATAATAAAGCAGATGACATATATATATATTGTTCTTATGAACCAAAAATGTATGTTTTTGATGTTTTCTACAAAATCAACGGAAAGATTGTTCATAAACATCAATTAAATGAAGCAATAAAAAACTCTGAGGGTCAACATAATGTAGTGTATGATGTTTCAAGAGAAAGACAAAAGGCTACTTTAAGAATCGGGAATGAAAATTTGAAACTTATCCATAAAAAGTGTGAAGAGTTTAATAAAGAAATGCCTACTGAGATAAAATTACATTATAATGTGAAACAAAACAGTTTAAAAGGTCAATACAAATATGATTTAGTATATTCTAATGATGACGAACTATTGCCTGATGATATCTTTGATATATGGTTCGAAGATGTGAAACAAAGGAATTTGTAAATAAGACCTTGATTGGCTTTTGCCTTTCAAGGCTTTTTTGCTTTAATTGTTTTAAGGTTAAAGTAATCACATATATGGATTAAAATCGGGTTGGGAGTGTACGCAAGTGGTTGGATAAAGTGACATGAAAAGTAAAGCAATCAAATCAAATAACGGAGTCGATCCAGTAACAGGGCGCAAGCTGTCCAGCGAACCACGAACTAGATGCCTATAAAACGACAAAAGGCTTTAGCCTCCTCCAGAAAACCGAATACGGGATATACGGGCTCCTCGCAGCCAACGGCCTCGGTGAAGCGGCCACAGGCAAAGACATGTTCGGCAACCAGCTAACCGAGGAACAGCGCCAGAACGGCCTGTTAATGGCACTTGGAATCGGCGGTGTGGCTGGGCGGCCAAAGTCGCTGATAAAGTGGCAAGTGGTACAAAGTTCGTCCCTTACAGCAAGGAATTTGCGCAAAAGCAGGTTCAGAAGGTTCAGGCTACAATAACAGACATCGCGAGATCAGGAAAAACCACGTTAAAAAATATAGGTGAAGAAATCTGTAAAAAAGAAATTCCTAAACGTATAAGTGTGGAACAAGTATCCCTCGCAGGAGGACCAAGCCTTCCCCAAGTTGTGATGGAAAAGCAGACAATTAAGGAAGCCTATCAGAGATTCACGGTGAAGGATAGAAAAGTAGAGGGTGTTTCAGGGGAGAGTGTTTCTAAGGGTACGGGTAAAGTGTAGCCAACTAGACAAATAGATTCAGTAGCAGAAAGAGGGAATGATAGTTATGGATTTTATCAATAATCTAAACGCAGCCGCTAAGGTTGCAATAGGATTGGTAATAGCTGAAAATATGTATAACATAATTAGTATGGACGAACCCGGATATAAAACTGGTAGAGAAGCTCTAGATTCCTGTTGGAAATGGCTTGAAGGAGAAAAAATCGATGCGGATGATTTGTGTAACTACATAGATAGCGAAGATTTTGTAGATGTAGCTGAGTTTGCAAATAAAGAAAAAGATGTACAAAAACAATATGCATGTATTCAGTTTTAGATGCTGTTTCTTATACAACTTATCAAGCATATAAAAAGGAAAAAAGAGACTTTGTTCCTCAAGTGATTGAAGTGATTGATGATGAAACGTTAAGAATATTAGGTGAAAATGCAATTGAATCTGGTTATTTTAATATTGAAAGTCTAAATAATGTAAAAAAATACTTATTGGAAAACTACTCATTAAACCATAATATTGAAAACTATAATTATATAAAAAGGGGTAGTTTACCGTTGTTCTAACAACATAAAATAGACCTTCTTGCTAAGGGAGAAGGTTTTTTTACTTAACAATACTTATTAGGTGAACCTGGGAATGTTAAGAAAAATTGAAAATAGAGCAGGGGGGATAAAAAATGAATGAATCAAAACTAAATGAATATTATCAGAAAATAGCTCAAACTGTAAATGAGATGATTCCAGAAGAATGGAGTAAAGTAATTTTGTATGGAGAAGTTAATGAGGGGACAGGGACTGCGTTCTTTTTCTATCAGTCTAATATTAATGATAAACTCATATATAGTCACGATATCCCTGAATTACATAGTATTAGTAGAATAGAGTATAGAGATACATGGCGGAGGTTAATGAAGGTTTTAAAAGAATTATCAGATGAATTTAAAGATAATAATCAAGAACAATGGACCAATTTAACTTTTACTTTAGAAAGTACAGGAAAATTTAAGGTTGACTATGATTATGAAGATCTATCAGATGCAGATGATCACGAAAGAAGGGTTATTTGGGAATATAATCGTTTGGGTCTTTTACCTGAAACTGAATATGATAAGAGTATTTTAGAAGAATACCTCAAGAAAGAATAATGGAGGATAAGAAAAGCTTGTTTTTTTGTATGACCTTAACGGTAAAGTTTAGGCCTTTTCATTGTTGATATGAATATCAGTTATATTTAGCACTTGATTGCCTTTTAGGCAAAAGTGCTTTTTGTTTTTTCGAAGATACAAGTATAAAACACATAAAAGAAGGAATTCTCATTTAAAGAATTCCTTCTTTGCATACTATTTGTTAAGAAATGATTTTTCGAAAAATTCCAGAAGATGCTCTAGAGTGATTGGATCACTGTAAGTGGATGCTTTACTATTTATTTCAAATATACGATCGTTCTTAACTGCAGGTATATTTTTCCATGTTTCGGTCTCCACAAATGAATTAACTACGTCCGGGTTTTTACTAAAGATAATATAATCTCCAGTATATTCAGGAAGCACTTCAGATGAGAGGACATAAATGCCGGATTTAAGTGCCTTTTCTTTTACTTTTTCAGGCATTTTCAAGTCCATTGCTTGATACAATATTTCTGTTCCGCGTGCATAATTATTTCCAAATACATAAAACTCTTTAGCATCATTTTCAATGACAGAAACGGTTGCATCTTCACCAATTTTTGCACGTATTGCATTTCCTGCTGTTTCTGCACGCGTTTCGAAATCTTTAACCCATTCTTTTGCTTCCTTTTCTTTGTTTAAAAGTTTTCCGATTTCTATCTGCTGTGATAAATAATCTAATTTTCCCCAAGTGAATACAACAGTCGGAGCAATTTCATTTAGCTTTCCGATATTTTTCATCTCGGATCCCGCTATGATTAGGTCTGGTTCCAGTTCAATGATTTTCTCCAGATCATCTTCTGAAACGACTTCCACTCCCTTTAGTCTATCTTGAAAAAGGGGATTCATATTAGTCCATTGATCTATTCCAACAATATTACCTTCCAAAGCCAATACATTAGGTCCATTGGAGAGAGCAATTATTCTTTTTGGGTTTTTAGGAATCTCAACAGGACCAGTTTCTGATTGATATGTAATTGTTTCTGGTTTTGTCTTGGAATCATTATTTTCGTTCGCTTTCTCGTTGTTCCCACAGGCACTAAGAATAAGTACGAACAAGAGCAGGAAGGGTATGAATAGCTTTTTCATTTTGATTTTCTCCTTACTGTTTATAATGTAGGTTAAAAATATACCAAAAAATGTCTAATTAATAATGATATTCATTTTCAATGACTACATCAACATATTAATAGGAATGATAATCATTGTCAATAACTTTTGCCAGATTGCTAAACTCCGTGAACTAAACCGTCATCCCTGCTAGTATTGCTTTTTTCTTCGCAAACCAAGTCTAGTAGCTAAAGGTGAATAACTCATTCAACCGGATGCCGCATCTTAAGAAGAGGGATAAAATTGCTCGGTTCGCGTTATCATTTTCCGCATGCGTCGTTAAATACTTGATATTGAGGTTTTCCGATTGACTCTTTTTAAAATTATGAAGAATATTTGTTTACATAACTATATTATGGTTTAATCGTTGAGAAATCATATATTTGAACTGAAATTTGGAAGTGCATATAAATCTATAAATATAGTTTAGAAAGGAAGAATTATATGAAAAAGTTAAAAAAAGGATTTTTATAATCGTGTTAGCAAGTTTTTGTTTTTTATTACTAAACATTTCCCACGCCGGCTTCAGCTCATGTGACCAAATCAAAAACAACGGTATTAACGAGTGAAGATGGATCAATAATATTAACTCAAATAAAGAAGGATGTATGGGTTCATACAACATATACGGAAATCCAAGGTAATAAGGTCGGTGCGAATGGCTTTATTATTTGGTGATATGATATTCGAGCTTGAACAAAAGAATTCTGGAATCATTGATGAAGCTAACCTGGAAGCTTGGCCAATACGATGAAGAATTTAATGTATGTTTATAATGATGCGAAGATTGTATTCCTGGCCATAAAACTTGGGGAGATTTCAGTTTGCTTCCACATACATTGGAAATTGTCCAGAATCATGGAAGATGAATTGATTTGCATTCAGTCTAAACTTTTAGCAACTTGTCCACACCTTCCATCAGTCCATGCATATACAATAGTAAGGAGGGTGTTAGGATGGAGATAAATTGTTGTTATGAAGAAAAATGTTTTGAGAACAATGACCCAAGTACAGTATGGTTTCCTGGAAAGCGTTGTAAATGTAAGTGCAAATGCAAAAAAAACAGGCGCCGTTTTTATTAATCACTAAATGAATGACTGGATATAAGTTGTTCAACAGAGGCAGGCCTAGTGGCTGCCTTTTTTATTTGGGCATGCGTGGTATATATTAGTGGAATAGCGCTGAAATATATAAAGATGAAAAAAACACTCAACCATTATGGCTGAGTGTTTTTAAGCATGGGACATAGAAAATTAAAGTTCATTGAACTAAAGTTAATCCCTAAATAGAAGGGCGTTTCGAACATAGTATCCACTATACGAACTCCCAAGAAATTGAACAGTAACTTGGATTAGTTTATGTAGCAGATGGCACAACCCTGATTTTTTATTTTAGTTTAACTAAAATAAGACATTGGTCATCTTTACGTTGGAGAGTGTCCTCTTCATATCTAAGCGATTGTATAACTTCTTCCTTAAGTGTAGATAAAGGGGCAGCAGAATAGGTCTTTAACAATGAGCATAAACGGTCTGAACCTATAGGTTCTTCAACTCCATCTGTATAAAGGCATAGCATACTTTCCTTATTGTATGTAAGGGTATTTGTTTTAAAAATTATATCTTCAAACATCCCGAGTGGTGGCCGATTAGAACGCAACTCATATTGTTTTCCGTTTATATCCTGTAAAAGAACGGATGGATGGCCGGCATTGATATAATTAATTTCTCTCTTATCAGTATCGATTAAAAGGTAGACGGCAGTGCAGTAATGAGAAGATTTACTTGTGTTTTTGAATAAAGAATGGAGATGGTCATCTAATTCCTTCATCACCGTTTTCACTTCTGAACCTTTTAAAATTAATCTTTCAAATATGGAATGTAGGGACATGGTTATTAGGGCAGAAGAAAGCCCGTGCCCCATCACATCAAGTAGGATAAGGCCATACCGTTTGGCGTCAATTTGGTAAAAACCATATATATCACCCGATAATTGATTGGATCCTTTATAATACGCTTGAATTTCAAGATGTTCATTAATAATAGGAACTGGTAATAGTGTCTGTTGGATTTTTTTGGCAAGACCCAGTTCTCTTTCTGTATCTACTTTATATTTTTCATTTTTTTCGTTCAATTCAATCAGCTTATTCTTTTGCATTTTCATCGTTTCATGAGCAATCTCTAAATCAGCATAAGCCTTATTCCTAGCATTTAGTGCGGTCTCTGCCTCTTTTTTCGCTATAAGAAGCTCATTTTCTAATTCGTTTCTTTTTCGCATTGGAATCACCACACACTCAATAATGGTTCTTCCATCTCGCTCTCTTTGAACAGCGTTGAGTAACATAGGTATTTCTTCATCATCTACAGACTTTAAGGATATATATATTTCCTCAATCTGATTTTCTAACTTAATCAGAGGAACCAGATAAAGCTGATGAAAGAGTATAGCTGAAGCCGAAAGGATAAAATTAATAGGCTGCCCTTGCAATTGATCGAGATTATACCCCAATAATTTAAGTAAGGTTTGATTAACGGATAAAATATCATCTTCTTCTGATAAAGTTAAATATCCGCAGGGTGCCTCATTTAGTTGTTCATTCACAAAAATTCACACCCATCTCTATCTATAAATCGTTTGTCGGAAATTCATCCAAAAACTGTCTAATTAAGAATATCGTCTCTTCAGGATGACTCATATGTGGACAGTGTCCTGTTGCTTTCATCATTTTCAATGTACTATCAGGAAGATGCTTATGAATATATTCACCTACTGCTGACGGTGCAATAACATCATTGGAACATTGCAAAATGAGTGATGGTACTTTTACTTTCGCTAAGTCTTTACGGTTGTCTGCAAAAAAGGTAACCTCCGCAAATTGTCTTGCGATAATGGGATCAGTAGAACAAAAACGATTCTCTAAATCCCGTTTAAGCCCTGGGCGATCTGGATTACTCATGACCGTTCCCGCAAAAGCGGTTGCCCAGCCTATGTAATTTTTGTCCATCATATCAATCAATCCTAAAAGTTGTTCTTTCTCGAATCCCCCGTAATAATCATTAGGGAGATTCAGGTAGCAAGGGGAAGGACCAACCAGGACAAGTTTAGAAAAATATTCAGGATGTTTAATTGATGCCAGCATGCCTATCACACATCCAACAGAGTGTCCAACAAATATAGCATCTTTTAGGTCTAATGCGGAACAAACATCAAGTACGTCTTGTGCATACCCATCAAGAGTACTGTATCTTTCCACATTATATGCCTGTATATCTGAATTACCTGACCCAACATAGTCAAATAGAATAATATGGTATTCATCTTCGAAATCTTTTGCAACTGATTGCCATACATTTTGATCACAACCAAAACCTGGTGCAAATATCATTGGTCGTGTACCTCTTCCTCTAATCTTTACATTATTACGCAATAAAATATTGGAATTCATGATTGGCTCCTTCATTGGAAGATATATTTACTATATGTTAACACTAACCTTATTCGAATTAAAGAATTACACTTTAGCTGAAAATTGTCTGAGCTTGAACAGGAATGAGGATAGTGGTATACATTTGGTGGAGTTTCAAGACTTTTGGAAACTCTTGGTCTTACGTATACACGAACCTCTAATACCCGGAAAAGGTCGACAAGGTTCCTTGATATGGAAAGCCTTATTATAAAAAGGGATCATGTATAAAAGAAATACGAGGCATTTTCTGATTAGATCGCTAAGAAAAATATGGTCATGATATTATATTTTAATAGATAAAGGGTTTTTGTATGGGTAACTTAAACATCTCCCTTTTTCTGACCCAAATCCTTGAATATTGTTTTACCCTATCTAATGACTAATTGGAACAATTAAAAGCTAGCTTCAGTTTTTTTAAGCAAATTAATTGAATAATAAATCGATATCGGACGCCTTCTTTGTTTTTCCTGTATAATAATACTATATTTTACATTTGGGAGGGATTATTCATGGACCAAGCCAGCAGTTTAATAGGGCTTTTTGCAATCATACCGATTTTGTTTTATTTGGGACTTATTTTTTTAAGTGTTTATTTCATAATTAAGATCATAAAATTCATCAATGCAAAGACAAGATTAGATCAAGAAAGAAATGAAAAGCTGGATGAATTGATAAAAGTCATTGGAAAAGATCAAGAAGATCAAAATAAGTCACTATAATATAAAGGCTCTTTTCGTAAAGATTGTTGTTTTTAAAACGAAACTATTTAAGGTTGGAGCGGAAGTGCGAGACTCCTGCGGGAGTAGCGGGACAGGTGAGACCCCACAGGCGTTTACGCCGAGGAGGCTCACCGCCCGCCCCGCGGAAAGCGAGCATCTGGAGGGGAAATCAACCACACCGCACTACTTGGTAAATAGGAACTAAGTATGCGAAAACAGCCAATATAAAAAAGCACAATTCCATTAGGGGTTGTGCCTTTTTTATTTTAGAACGATGAAAGCTTACTAGACTCACATAAAAAGGGCGATTTTTTTGTAACGTCAAGGTAGGTGTACAAGCATTTCCTAATTAGCACCATAACATATTAGGAGGTGATTGAATTGACGGTTAAATTAGAAACTTTATTGGATCGTTCAGAAAAGAATATGGGCAGCGGAATTCATCCAGTCGTAAAAGAATCAGCCTTGGAAATGGTTAAACGGGCATACCAAGAAAGCATTTTCGTGCAAATCAGCGCAGGTTATCGGTCTATGGAAGAGCAAGCAAAGCTATATGGTCAAGGTCGCCTAGGTTATATATACGATGGTAAAAACTATAGTGATTTATCGAAACCGAGAGTGACCAACGCGAAGCCAGGTCAATCTTATCATAACTATGGACTAGCCATTGATTATTTCATCGTCAGCGATGATGGAAAGAATGCCAAATGGACAGTTGATGCAAAATGGAGACGTGTAGCGGCTATTGGTAAATCCTTGGGCTTTGCATGGGGCGGGGATTGGTCAAACTTTAAAGATTATCCGCACTTGGATATGACGGGCGGACTGACTTATTCTCAGTTAAATGCGGGAACAAAGCCTAGACTGATATCAAAAGTGAATGGAACCACTCCACCAGCTACACAAGTCGAATCTGAAGTCATTGTAAAAGATACACCAGCAAAGGACAGCGGCAATCAAACTATCAAGTCAATTCAGAGGACATTAAATAGCAGATATAGTTCAAAAATAGATGTTGATGGATATTATGGTCCCAATACTAAAAAAGCCCTGATCAAGGGTTTTCAAACCGAATTGAATAAACAATATGGTGCAAAGATTAAGGTTGATGGAATATGGGGACCCCAAACAAAAGCGGCTTCACCTAATGTTAGGGAAGGGGCGGAAGGGAATATCACCTATATCCTTCAAGCTGCACTTTATTTGGAAGGACATAATCCACATGGCATGGATGGTATCTTTGGAAGCGGAACGGAAATAGCTGTGAAGGCATTTCAAAGGGCCAATGGATTTTCTGCAGACGGCATCGCCGGTGAAAATACCTTTGCAAAACTATTTGGATGATATTTGAAATGGAATAGAACTATTATGCTTAAAATTAGCTTAGCAAAAAAGCCCTATGAGGGCTTTTTTTGTATAAATGAAAAAATAGCAGTCATTTTAAAAGTAAATATCCCAATCGTTTAAGAATCGAAGTATAAGAAACGTAAGAATACATATGGGGACAAGAAATGTAACCGCATTTACGAAATGAAAGTACTTTAATGCGGAATGCTTTTTGACTTTAATCACTAAATAGAAGAATGATAAAGTTGCGATCAATGGGCATAACAACCCTAAATCAGTTAAAATGCTTGAAATTGGGTGGTTCATAACACTAAGTCCAATAAGGAATGAAGCAAGGCAGATAACATTGATAACCGACAAAATGATTGGTATTAACAACAAGTTCTTTTTTACTGTCTCCATAAATTTCGCCTCCTAGGAGATAACCCCACACATATCTTATAATATTCACGATTAGCCAGCAAAAATTTTGATTAACTGTATACAAAGACAAAATACTCAAAATTTATTCAATCACAAATCTGAATTGTAATATTTATCGAGTATTTATACTCATTTTTGTTCACTTAAAATTGACTGAAATATAATAGTTTTTTTAATTTTCCATCACATTTAGACAATAAAGTTAAAGGAGGACATAACTTTATTGGAGGAAAAAAATGAAAAAATTATGGAAAAAGCCAATTTTGCCTATCGCCTCTATTAGTCTGGCATCTGTGATGTTTGTAAATGCCATTCCCGAAACTCCAGTTCAAGCAAAATTGAATGTTCAATCACAAGTGCAAATGAAAAATCATTTGCTTCCGCTAGGAACGCCAAATTTGCAGGAGAAAAGAACCTCCATGAATCTAGCACCAGGAGTGAAGTATACCAAAATCAATCGTGGTGAAACATCTTCTAAAGACTTTTATACAGTGGATGTGGCATTTGTAGAAACACAAAAGCAGGCAAAGAAATTGTTGGAAAGTTTAAAGAAAGACGGTTTCAAAAATGCTCATATCATAAAAGAATCGGATCGGGCCGTGGATGACCGGAAAAAGGGAGCGCTTGGGTACATTGTTCGCATCGGTCAATATCAGCTGGAAGCGGATGCAGCCGAAATGAGAAACAAGTTATCTGAAAAAGGATATACGGGACTTCGGACTGTGTATACGGGTGAAGACGGAGAGAAAACAACAGGACCATGGGTAGTGAACGTCCTTGAAGTGGATCAGGATCGATTTAATGGGCATGTGGTGCCTGAATTAGCAAATGATGCAGTGGCAGGAAAAGAAACATTGACCCAAATCTCTGATAGAAAGGATGCCATTGCAGGAGTTAATGCTGGATACTTCGTTATGGGAGAGAAGGATGGAACACCAGGCGATCTTGCCGGTATATTTGCAAGCAAAGGTCAACTTGTCAGTGAAGCTATAAATGGCCGTTCAGCTCTGATTTTATCTACTGTTGAAGAGAAGGCAAACATTGCATCTGTGTCCACGTCGATACAGGCTACTTCATCTGATGGTGCGGTTAGGGAAGTGGATGGGTTAAATCGGAAGCCAGGATTAATCCGCAATTGTGGCGGTGTTGGAGGGGATACGACAACAGAACGGGCAAAACATGATTTTACTTGTAAGGATGAAAGTGAACTTATCCAATATACGTCCGTATTTGGTGAAAAGACAGAATCGGGCGACGGTATGGAAGTGGTAGTAAATCATGCCGGGGTAGTGGCGGAAATCCGTAACAAGCGTGGGGGAGACATTCCAAGCAGTGGTTCTGTTCTTGCGGGAACGGGGGAGGCGGCAGAGTGGCTTCGTGACCATGCCCGACAAGGAATGAAGATTCAAGTGAAAAGTAAAATCATCGGGGATGGAAAGCAATTAAAATTAGACCAAACTTCAAGTATGATTAATGGAGGTCCTCGATTATTGGAAAACGGAGAAATTTCCATTAATGCCGTAGAGGAAGGCTTTCACTGGGAAGAAGATCCAGGTTTTTATTATCGTTTTGGGGAACGTCGTAATCCAAGAACGCTTGCAGGAATCAAAGAGAATGGCAATTTATTATTTGTCACCATTGATGGACGCGCACCCGGATGGAGCGTGGGAGCTAATTTTGAAGAAAGTGCGAAAGTCATGAAGTCATTAGGGGCAGTCGATGCCATCAATCTTGACGGCGGCGGATCGACGACCATGACAGTTGGGGATGACCGAGTCACAAGACCATCTGATGCAGCAGGTGAACGCCCGATTGCCGACGGTATTCTGTTAGTAGAATAGATGGGCAGAGTTATCGTCTTCATTTATCGTTTTGGGTTCAAGCGGGCCGTTACGAAAAAAATCTCTTCAGTTAGGTTTCTGAAGAGATTTTTTTATTACGGGATCATCTTATCAAGATCACAAAGAATTCAGCTATTAATTGTTAAAACTTTAGGCATAAAATAGGGCCTATAGATAATCATGGAGATTTTTTTGTTGACGATCTCATTTTTCTCCATATTAGCGCCCGATTGTGGAAGTTCCTCTTTAAATCTTCATTCAGATTAGTTACAAAACTCGCTTATAATCTGGTTCTTTATTTCTTCTACCGGAAACCCTTGTTGATAGGTGGATATCATCAACATAATTCCTTGTAGCACAGATGAAAAATATAACGATCGTTTCCTTGGATCCTTTTCACCCATACTTTCAAATATTTTACATTGAAACTCAAATTGTCTAGCATTTTCTTCAAGTATGAGATGACTGTATTTTATCAACTCTTCATCAGACTCTGGCTGAGTTTGAAGGTGTAGATAGAACCGGTGGACTTCTGGTTTTTGGAGGATATTATCAATGGCACCATTGATAATATGTTCAAGCTGTTCACGAGGTGTATTTAGCGTGAACGCTTCTTCCATGACTTCCACCACTTCCCTGATTCTGGCTTCGACCATTTCAGAAAGCAGCTCTTCTTTTCCTTTGTAATAGTTATAGAGTAACCCTTTCGAAATGCCCGCCTGCTTGGCTATATCGCTTATGGAAGTAGTGTAATAGCCTTGTTTTATAAATAACTCCATGGCTGCAGCGCGAATTTTTTCTTTGGATGCTTGGCGAATACGGTCATTCTCTTCTGGTGTACGTGGCATTTTGTCTTCAATCCTCCATAAAAGCAGTGAATTCTTGATATAAAACTTCAGAATGGGTGAGGGGCAGCATATGATCGGCATCCTCTATTTCGATGAAACGGATGTTTGGAACCTTTCGGAAACAATCGGCAACTCGGAAATTATCTGCCAAGTCCTTTTTGCCGATAAAGAATAAAGTTTCGGTGTTCAATTCTTCTAATCGTTCCATTGCTGGCGGCTGTGGCCATATCATGCAGAATTCAGCGGGCCACTTAAGCAAGCGCCCGAAATGATGCCTGAGCATTTGGACAGTGAGATCTTTGTGCGGACTATCGATAACAACTTGATATGTTGGTGAATGAAGGGCAAGCTCTAACATCTTATCTATATTGGGGGCACTTTCCAATATCTTGTTATGATATTGTTCAAACTCCTTTGAATAGGGAAAACCAGTTAAAGAAGGAGCAATTAATACAAGTTTCGATACCCTTTCTGGGTAATTAAGGGCGAAATCAGTGGCAATCTGCCCGCCCATGGAATGACCTATAATCGTTGCCTGATTAAGTTCCAGGTAATCCATTAGTGCCAATACATCCTCTACATAGTTTGCATGTTTTATGGGGGATGGGGATTTTCCGGCACCACGGCCATCAAAAACGATCACTTGGTAATTTTTTGTTAAAAGAGATGCTAAAAATGTCCATTGCCTTAAATCAACACCACTACCATGAATAAGAACAACAGGAAGCCCCTTGCCATTAACCTCGAAATGTAAATCCAATGCAACCCCTCCTTTTTTATCACTGAATTTTCAGATTTATTTTATTATTGAATGAACGTTTAGTCAATAGAAAATGCAATTAAATTTTGAACAACTGTCTAAAAGTATTAACTTTTGTATAATGCTGATTTTACTATTAATGTTAATCTGTCATTTTAGGAGTTATTTTGCACCTTTTTTAAGTACTATTTTGCACACTCAACTATAAAACCCAGCAACCTTCACATTAGAAGATCAGCTGGGTTTCTTCATTAATTATGTCCAATCACTAAACTATTTCGTGCAGCCTCTACTACTTCGGTGGTAATTGATGAAAGGTTATTGATTTCAAGGATTCGCTCAATTTGTGTAAATAGACGGTGGATAAGTCTAAAGTTACCATTTGTGACTTTCATTATGCTAGTAAGTGCCTCATAATCGGAAAAGTCCTCTCGTTTAATAGAAATACCTAATTCATCCCATTTATATTCTAAAATATGGTGCATCTCGTCTTTACTGAGTTTCTGATATTCATGTGCAAATCCAATGCGGGAATAAAGCTGGGGATAACGTGCTAACCTTTTTTCAATCCCTGGCATCCCTATGAAAACCATGGCTAAGTCATGTTGGTCATAGATGTCACGAAGTTGCTCTAAATGTTGTAGTTTCAGACGATCGATTTCATCCACTATAATTAAGTTAATCCCTTTAAAAGCCTTCGAAGTATTTAATTCCTTCTCACCAATACGTGCCCGATAGACATCTTTCACTATATTTAATCGAGCTCCTATCACATGAATGGCACCAGTTAATTTCGTTGCACTAACAGGTGGGGCAGTATAGAAAAGCGTATGACATTCTAAAATTTTTTCGTCTGCATGAGCGTCTATAAATTCAACTTTTTCATAGTTAATCTGCTTCTCGAGGTAATCCCATCGTGCATACTGTTTAGCAGACAATGTTTTCCCCACACCAGGTAGACCATAACAAATTCCCATATATTGATACTTGATACATGCATCACAAAACTCTGCGAATCGCTTATATTCCTTCGTTTCAATAAATGTTTGTGTGTTACTCATTGAAATACCTCTTCAATTTTGATTTGATTGGTTCAGTTTTCTCCGAACCCACTTCTATTTGGCTTTGTTTAGAATGGATAATTTCTTCAATGAGGGTTTTCTCTGGGGTGATTTGATTTTTTAAAGAACGTTTCCGTTTATTTCTAGCAGAAATAATGTCTTTTAAATCCACTGTATAATCGGAAATTTCAGGAGAAATAGGCGTACATAAATAGTGATCTTCGTAAAAAACTCTTATTTCAGCAAGGTCTCGTGGATCGTAACGAATCACAACCGTTTCACCGACGTACGCAGCAAGTGTGACATCAATATATCTTAGACCTTGGAAATGAATCCCGTCCGAATGTACTTTTCTTGCTTTGGCAACATGTAGCAGTAATAGGTCTAGACTTTCTAAATTTTCCGGCATATTTGGTAAAAATCCTGTATCATTCCAAGTATGAATCGGTGCTTTTTTAGTTGTTCCATGAGTACGGTGATGATAATTGTACACAATAAAATCGGCTAATTTTCCATCCAGTTCTTTCAACGTCAAAAGGGTATCCTTTGTACCATTTCCTATATATCCAGGTAAGTCTTGTAAAAACAATTGGTTGACGCTTGAAAAGAAGCGTTCAATTTTCCCACGACCTCTTGGAACGCCCACTGCTGAAAAAACGAGGTTCATTTTCAAATCAATGGCCACTTGCTCTAAATGATTCGATGTAAAATCACTACCATGATCGGTATAAAACTGTTCAGGAATTCCACAGGTTGGCCAATCTAGATTTCGTTTTCGCCAAATGGCCTGATGTAAAGCGAGTGCTGTTTGGATAGCCGAAGGTGCTTGAAAGGTTAAAAAATAGCCAGCGACTGCTCGGCTGTAGTCATCTAAAATAATCGTCAACCAAGGTCGTTCGGGTTGTTCTTTTTCATTAAGCACAAGGATATCGAGTAACGTATGGTCGGCTTGCCAAATCTCATTGGGATAGCTTGCTTCTCTTCGATGAATTAGATCGAATTGATTTCCGTATGCTTTTTGGCCATCATGCGCTAACGTCTTTAAGCTTTGCGAAAGAGACTGCGATATCTTATACACTTGATAATAACTTGGTTGTTGCCATCCTTGTTTCAGACATTGCTCACAGATCATTCTATGAATAGACGTCAGTGAGTTCCTTTTGTACTTCAAAATCAACTGTTCAATCGACACGACAACTTCCGGTTCTGAAAGTATTTTGCCAGCATCATTTCTTGTTTTTCTAATTAAACCTTTTAATCCAAATTGTTTATAGTCCCGAATCCAGTATTGTAGCGTTCTTTTTGCGATGCCGGTTTCTTCAGTAAGGACAGTTAATGTTTTCTCATTTTGAAGATACGGCGCAATGACTTTATATTTTTCCTTGGCTGTTTCTCGCTGTTTTTCTGAATAAGCTGTTAATGGAGGAAGTTCATTTTGCATAGACATCAACCTTTCCGATTTACTGTTTTTCTAAATACCGATAAATCGTTGTTCGAGATACACCCCATTTTTCTGCGACGTCTTTAATCGGTGTACCATTTTCAATTAGTGACTTCATCATTTCAATATCTTTCGGTCCAAATTTTTCAGGACGTCCTCCAAGACGACCACGTGCTCTAGCTGCAGATCTCCCGGCAGCCGAACGTTCCTCAATTAAATTACGTTCAAATTCCGCAAATGCCGCAAATAGATGAAACATCAATTGGCCTGTGGCATTACTTTTTTCCATTGTTAAATTTTCTTGTAGACTGTGGAAGCCCACACCACGTTCATTTAAGCTATTCACAATTTGAATTAAATCTTGCATATTGCGTCCTAATCGATCCAATCGCCAAACAACAATCGTATCGCCTTCACGTGCATACTGAAGCGCTTCCTCTAAACCAGGACGCTGCCTTTTTGCCCCACTCATTTTATCGTGGAAAATTTTGGAACACCCATATTGCGTAAGGGCGTCCATCTGTAAATCTAAATTTTGTAATCCCGTCGACACACGTGCATATCCAATTAACACTCAAATCACTCTTTCTTATTTTTCCTTTATATTTATTGTAATATAAGATAAAAAGAGTTAGGTTATTGAACGAAGAATAATGAACAGGGTTTTGTTACGAGAAAGGTAATAAAAAACGTCTTTTTCAAATCGAACAGTGGTGTGTTCAGAAAAGGACGAGTTTTGGGACAAATAATAATTTATTTATGAAATGTTTGCTTTTTTACTTTTGTTCAGCAACCTAAACAAAAATTGGAAATTTATGTTTAGGTTGTTATAAGATTGTGAAGAAATGTACTTAAACTATCGGGGCAGGTTACTTTTAAAAAATACTGTTATCTAAAATTTATAATCACATTAACTTTTGTTTAAGGACGGTTAAAATGACACTTTTATTTAAATCACTTGGATTTGGGGTTCTATTTGGATTAGTTATGTTACTTGCAAATCACGATAAGCCAAGTAAACTTTTGATTTTTCTTAAATACTTTTTAATAGGTACAGGCGGATATTTTTTATATGAATGGATTATGGGGTGAATTCCCTCTTTTTCTTTTACCAAAAGAAAGTTTGTGAAATATTGTACTTAAACTAACGGGGCAGTTTAGTTCATTAACACATATGGGTTATTATGGTAGTATGAGGTTGTAAAGGAGGGTCTAAATGAAGCTGGTTTTTCAAGCATTTATTGGTTCAATTGCAATTCATATAATCTATTTAGTCGGTATGATGTTAGTCGGATATATAAAAACAAGGAACTATAAACCAGATATTGCAAGTGCATGGGATAAAGTAGAAACACTTCAAAATGAAGTAGTTTTTGGTAAGGTAAATTCTCCTTTTCTTTACTTTTTCACATTTGTAGGAGTAACTGTGATTTGTGGAATTATAATATTTTCATATAAAAAATTGTTTAACTTAAGGTTTCTTAGTTAAAGATGAGGGAGTTTAAAACAAATGAACGAAAAATACAGCAAAAGATCTGCGATATTAAGCATTATAAGTGCAATAACAATGTTTATTGCTTATGAATTTGCTCCTGATAAACCTGAAGGTATGATGGTTGTTTTCCTAAAAGTATTATTTTCTAGTTCTTTTATTACAGGTGTACTTAGCCTGGTTTTTAGTTATATAAGTTTTAAAAACAAAGAAGAAGGATTTCTAAAGAAGATAGCTCCTTTAATAATCTTATTGATTTTATTAGTATTTTCTTTTTCAATTATTGGGGTAGTAATAGGTTTAATGTAAAAAAAATCAATATCACTTATTGTGCGAACGGGTGCTTTACTTCATTAACAGGAGCTAATCAGTAGCTCCTTTTCTTATGCAACTAAACCAGCCAATAGTTTGTCAACATTTTTCAATAAACACTTAAAATGTTTCATGTTATACTAAATTTGCGTATGCCAAATAACCTTCCAAGGTTCTGTGTTTGGAAAGTTTTGGGCTATTTAGTTATACTTTAAAACTAGGCTAGATCTTGGAAAGTTGATTTGCTTTTTAAAAGTGCATAAATCCAATGTAAGAATTTATTGGCACATGCTATCACAGCTACTTTAAAGGGCTTTCCTTCCTCACGTTTCTTATCATAAAACTCTCGTAATCTCTTGTTACGAGGAATGATTTCATCTGTCGTTTTCTTTTTGCGACTATCACGAATGGCACATTTTACAGCCATATATAAGGCGTGTCGTAGCCTACTAGAACCTCTTTTGGTAATCCGATTTAAAGTACCTTTGAATGTACCAGATTCAAAAACACTTGGATCGATTCCGGCAAATGCAACCAGCTTCTTAGGGTGATTAAACCGATCAATTTCCCCAATTTCAGAAATTATCTTGGCAGCGATTTTTTCACCGATACCAGGGATCGATTGGATAACCTTACACTCTTCAATACCTTTTGCTAAAGCATCTATCTCATCTTCAAGCTTGGATAGATGCTTTTTGTATTCAAGAAGCATATTAATATACATATCCAGGCTTAAGGTCAGACTATGATATAAGTTTTTCTGAAATGGATTTTGAACTGCGGCGGCCATCAGTTTTTCTGCCTGACTGTCTGCCCATTTTTGCGAACGACTTTTACATAATTCCTTTATTTTCTTGGCAACTTTCTCTTCACCAGTATCCAGGATTTTTTGTGATGTAGGAAATGTTTGTAAGGTTAGTAAAGAAACATATGAATGTAAGTCACCAAAAACCCCACGGTATTCAGGAAACACTTGATCCAAAATTGCTTGAAATTGTAATTTAGTTTGTACAAACAGGCCTGTAATATTTTCGTGCTGTCTTGTAAGGTTACGTAAGTTTAAGAGTTGGATTCCTCGCTGTTTATACGGCTCTAAGTCCTCTTTATAATACAGCTCGCAGAGATGACGAGCGTCAATAACATCTGTCTTTACCTTGCGTAAACTAGAACTCTTAGCTCGATACGATATGAGTGGATTTACGATAATCAATAAGTACCCTCTATCCTCGAAATACTGGACAACTGGTGTATGATAATGTCCAGTGGATTCTAATACAATGGGAGGCCGTCCCCCGGATACATTTTCTACTTCTCTAATAAAGTCTAGAAGACTAGCTAACCCTTCAAGAGTATGTGCTACTTTAAAGCCTTTTTTGTAAGGCTGCTTTTTATCCAAGAACGCTTGAACCTGACTTTCCCCTTTTGCCACATCCAGACCAACAACTGGATTCATAAATTATCTCCTCCTAATATAAAGTCACCGGTACCCCAATTCCTTCTTGTAGTATCATAGCTTCGCTTGTTATACGAGATCATAGTCCCAACCAGCCTCAATCATGTTTCTACAAGTAGGGGGCGAACTGTTTAGTTGACGGGATCTAGTCCCACAGGTGCGGACGTTCTACCCCGGCTACGGTTATCATATATCGATATAAAAAATGGTCAACCAGAAATATTTTCTGGATGACCTTATAATACGAACGGGTGCGTTAGTCTAACAAGCGAACAAAAAAGTCGATTCGATTCCTTATCAATACAGGAAATCGACTTTTTTAGGTTGATATTTGCTTATTTTCGAAATGTTGGAGGTACCCCTAAAAGTAGGAATATAAAAGTAAAGAAACATAGAGTTTCTAACCCCATCTTACCCTGTTGTGCTTTAGATAAAAAGAAAGCACCCTCGAAAGGATGCTTTACTTTTCAATCTTCATCTTCATCTTCTTCATATTCATTTGGATCGGTGGTTATGGCAATTGTTTTTTCATCGCTACGGAAATCGAATTTTAATCCCCAATTACAACTAGTTACACTAAATGTGTTGTTGTTGATAGAAAAGGCTATAATCATTTCGTTCATATCGTCTTTCTGCACTACAATATAGCTTTTTTCATTAGAGAAAACCGTATAATCAGGATGTGCTATAAGTTTCCAGCCGTCTACTAATTCTGTTTGGATAGTTTCCATGCATGCCACCTCATTTTATGTAATACCTAAATTATACAATAACATAATGCAAAAGTAATGGTTGGAAGTTCTTTGTACAGGATAAAGTACCATACGAATATCTTGTACCCCATTATCAACTCTATTTTTTAGGTGATTGGATTGTGTCTAAAAAGGCTCTACACCATTGAGATTGTGAAAGAATGTACTTAAACTAACGGGGCAGCATTCCTGTTCATTTTTTTGACTAAATTAAGAACAAATGTTCTATAATGTATTTATAGAATGAAATGGAGATGTTCTTATGTCTATAAAAGATCGAGGAAAGTTAAAATGGCAACCAGCTTTAATGCTTCCCGAATACGTTAAATTACTTAATCATGTAAATAAGGATTATTACCGTCAATTAAAGCCAATATTAGATGAGTACCAGTTAGAGGAGTTTGAGGACAAGATACACACTGCTATGGAGTTTGCTTCACCTGTAATGTTTACTGTTTGGGAAGATGGATTTGATTGGGAATATACAGGAATGATACATAGGTTAGATCCTTTGACAAAGATGATACATTTAGAGTTGGAAAATGAGAAGGGACATATTATTAGGGTGAAGTTTGAGGATATTGTTGGGGTAGAGGTAAGGGAGTGAAAAAATGACTAAAGCAAAACCAAAAAGAAAACTGTGGATTAAGAGTAGAACATTCCTAAATGAATTTACAGTAGATGAATACTTGAAAAAAGAAGTGAAGTTAATCTTAGCTAAATATACAAAATGAATAGAAATCACCAGTCTATACGATTGGTGATTTTTTATTTTCTATAATGTTACTCGTTACTATTTTCATAGATAATTTAGTGAAATGTGAATATAAGATATTTTGTTTGGAGATTATTATGTAGGACAGGAGAGTGATATTGATTGGATAAAAAGTCAAAGAAAATTAATCTTAATGATGTCGATATGACCGATGTAGAAGTTATTTCAGCGGATAATATCGATATTAATGAATATTTTAGAAGGAAGCTTTTCGAGTGTATAGCCAAAGAAGAAAGTAGGCTATTTTTGTATAAGGAAAAGAATAAATAGTTTAATTGAAAGGACTATTCTAATGTGAAAAAGAGTAAACCAAGAAAAGAACTACGAATTAATGGCTAAGGCGTTTACGGAACTATACTTTAGTTTTACTAAAGGTGGATCTGGAGATGTAGAATTCGACAAATTAGGCACGATAGCTTTATTTTCTGCATTGGCAAATGATGAAGAAGGGAAACAAAAGGAATTAGATAAAATGAGAGCTCACGTTAAAAGACTTAAGAATGAAAAAAGAAATAGATAAAGTCTTGTCGTGGTCATCTAGTTTACCCTCTGCATGCAGAGTACCGATAAAAAGGGAAGCAAACAAAACATAGCCCCCAAATACACCATCCATGTAGTATTTGGGGGCTACTTGACGTTTACCTTTATAGCGAATTTACTTAAAATAAGGAACCTTTTTCAAAGCCACACAAACTGGAACGGCAACGATAATTCCTAATATATTTTGAACGAGATCTCCAGGTATCGAAGCTAAAGGTGCAATCCAATTACCGTATAGAATCCCTTCACCAATATAATAAACAGCTATCATAAATGGAATTGAAACGATTGTTGCTATTACATTGAAAGCATTGCTAGTACCGTTGCGACCCTTTGACCAAGCGATTTTACCAACTATATATCCTTGCAAACCACGAGCCACAATGGTGATAGGTGCCCACAATGTCCACCCTCCAACTATATCAAATAACCCCATTCCTATCGCACCAGCAAGAGCTGCTTTTTTAGGACCAAATAAAATAGATGCAATAAAAAGCATAGCTGTTCCTAGATGAACTAACCCTCCATTTGCGGCAATTGGCAGTTTAATATTCAAAAAGAATGTAGATAGGAACACAAGAGCAATCAACATTGCGGTAATAATTAAATCCATAGTTTTTTGACTTGACCTTGAATAACTTTGTGTATTTTGCATATCTGTAAACCTTCCTAACTAGAATTTTCCTATGATTTTAGCAAAAGACTGGTGTCTATAAAAGTGTCAATTTATTAAAAAACTATGAGGTCAGTTGATAAAAATACAGATATATACGTATTGAAAAGAGAGAGGAGATGACTGTTTTTAGCTGATTTATGATAAGATAAATAAAGTTTAAAGTGGATAGGCCATATGGAGGTTATTATGAAAAAAGTTGTTGTACTACAGGATTTATCATCTTTTGGAAAATGTTCATTAACAGCTGCAATTCCGGTTCTTTCGGTCATGGGCGTGCAGGCATGCCCTTTACCAACGGCCATATTGACTGCGCAAACCGGATATCCAAGTTTTTTTTGTGAAGATTTTACATCCAAAATGAAATACTTCATAGAAGAATGGAGCAAGCTTAATGTAACCTTTGATGGAATCTATACCGGCTTCGTTACTGGTGAAGAGCAAATTAATAATATTTTCCATTTTTTAGATAAATTTTATACAAAAGAAACCATTTTACTTGTTGATCCAGTAATGGGGGATATAGGAGAAGTCTATAAACTTTTTACCGATGAATTACTGGTACTTATGAGAGAACTGGTGAAGCGTGCAGATGTCATTACACCAAATGTTACAGAGTGCTGTTTATTAACCGGATTGTCTTATGAAAAGCTGCATAGCTATTCTAACGAAGAGGACTATATTAAAGCGATAGAAGAAGCAGGGAATATGTTGCAGCAAGAAACGGGAGCTCAGGTTATCATCACTGGAATGAATCCACCGTCAGCAGATTCAGAGAAGCAGTTTATCGGAAATATGTATTTGGACGGAAGTAGAACCTTTTATAGTGCGACGCAGTATAACGGTGAAAGCTATTCAGGTACTGGTGATTTATTTGCATCTGTGATTATGGGAAGCATGATGCGTGGAGAGAACCTAGAAAAATCCGTACAGCTCGCAGTGGCATTCCTGACAGAGGCTATCAATGATTCCTCCTTGGAGCAAATTTCTAAAGTAGAAGGAGTTAACTTCGAAAAATATTTACGAATGTTATTATGAATGCTTTAAAAAATGGAAAAAATAGAGTAACAAAAGCTCGGTTTTTTGACTAACCGAGCTTTTTGTATAAATCAAATAGTACTTATATTTTGCTGAATATTGTAAAAAATCACTTAAATAATAAGGAAACTTTCTATTTACCTCACAACAGCCAGTATTTATGTTCGTTAAAGTTTGAAAATATTTAACTTCCATAGACCTTTACAAAGATTAAGAAAAAATACTTGAAGAAAAAACAATATTATCTACAATCGAGGAATTAGAAGCTCTATTTCCTGATAAGGATAGATCAGAAATTATAAAGAAAATGCGTCAATTAGGTTGCTTAGAATTAAAAAACGCAAAAATTCCATGGAGTGCAAAAACAAATAAAGAAGATAGACCGCCTTGTAAAATTACTTATGCTAATGAGTCTAATATGGAATTAATGGCTAAAGCATTCACTCACCTATATTATGAACTATTAAAAAAGGGTAAACTTAACGATAAACCTTGGCTTGAAGAGGAATGAAAAAAGCTAAGGAATATACCTCAGCTCAGTTAAGGGGAATTAATAAAGAAAGAAAAGCTAGTGATAATAATATTTTTTACAATAAATTTCCTGTTTATACAAAAGACCACCAGTAATTGCTATTGGTGGTTTTCTTCAGTTTGAACTAATTCAATTTCAAATAAATCTTCTATAGATATATCTAATGCTCTGGATATTAAAATTGTATGAGTATCCTTATGACTTTCTAATTTATCAAACCTTGAAATGTTTCCTTGAGGGATTCCTGTAAGTTCACTCAATTTAACTTGTGTCATTCCTCTGTCCTTCAATACTTTACCTAATCTTGGAGTGACCTTTACTGTAGTTTTCATTCTCATACAACCCCTTTTATTTACTTATATAATTATACTATATCCTATATCGTCTAGAATATAAAAAGATAATTTGGAAAAATTGTAATTTATTGTTGATATAATATATACTATATAGTATAGTTAACTTATCAGCAAGACGGACAACGAAAAAATCCAAACAAAAAACAGCCGAAAGGCAAAAGGGGATAAATAATATGACCACTCAAACTTTTGAGGTTAAAAAGGTATTCGTAACTGACAACCAAGAGCAATGGATTGTATTTGAAGAAGAAATGCAAGCAGGATTCCAATACAAACTTGCTACTATTGACGACCTTCACGATTATGTAGCTGGAACTGGCGAAGTGTTTACATACAACGTAGAAACATCAGAGGGTGTGGTTCAATGGCATGAAGAACAATTTCCTGAAGGCTCTCCAATTAATTATGTTTGTGAGTACCGGGTGATCAACTAATCTTATGAGAAAATGCAAGAGGATCTGCCTAAACGTAGCAGGGAAGGGGAAATTTTTAACTTTGGAATACCTGAACATGAAGTTGTATGAAAACAAGTTCTAAAAGAAAAGAGCCTAAGTAGCAGTATTTACTTAGGCTCTTGATAAGCATGCATTTCAAAAAAATATATATAACTTCTTAATTGAAAATAGAAGTTAGGAGTTAAATTTAAGAGTATTAATAGTATTTTAAGGGTCTAAAATTGATCACATACTGCTCACATTTTTGCTCACAAAACCTTTCTCAAACCTTCCTACTGATCCGCTCCACAATCTCCATCAAATCATCCGGCTTATGAAACTCAATCGGCGAAACGCCTTTATCGAACTCTATTGTATTGGATTCTATCATTAATACATACTTTCCATTAATCTTTCCTAAATGGATGCTTTCGCCAAAATCGGCTAACAGTCCTTTGACGGATGTACTGCCAAGCTTCATTCGCATTTCGGCTTCAGGTGTATGTTCGACAATCTGGGCTGTGGCTTCGACGACTTGGTGTGTTTCAAGGCGTTCCTGAATTTCCCGCTTTTCACTAGTTTCCCAGATTTCCAGGTCTTGTTCGAATTTCTGCAGTTCGTCACTGTTTTCTTCGAATTGAGCGGATACATGTTCATGGACCATATGGATGACCTGGTTTTTCATGATTTCCGGCATCGATTCGCCATATTCGACGAATTTCAAGAAGTCCTCGAAGTAGCGGGCATGTGAGGCCTGATGGATCTTCAGTTCACCTTCTTCGACCATTCCTTCTTCGGGCATGTATGGGAGAGAAGGCTACATACATTGATATTATTGAGTTTTAGTAATAGCTGGTCACGAAATTGGTCACAGATTGAGTACTTTATCAATTTCAACTGCAACACTCTTCTGCATGTTAGAGGACACATGACTGTATATATCCAAAGTCGTTCCGATCTTAGCATGACCGAGACGTTCGCTAATTAGCTTAACATTCACATTTTGCTGAATAAGTAATGTAGCATGAGAGTGTCTTGTAGCTGAATGGAATTTAGTTTTAGGTAAACCAACTTTTTCAGTCAAATTATAAAACTCTTTTCTAAAATTACGTGGTATAATCGGTTTTCCATTTTGAGTACAAATTACTAAATCATGATCCTGGTATTTATCACCAAGTGAGAGCTTTTCTCCCATTATCATTTCACGATGTTTTATGAGTTCTGGTATTAGGTTTTCTGGAATGCTAATAGAACGAATACTGGATCTATTTTTAGCACCTGACTTTATCTCAGCTTTTTGAGTCAAAGTTTGGCGGATATAGAGTACACGATTATCAAAATCAATATCTTTAAATCTTAAGCCAAGAATCTCGCCTTCTCTGCATCCGCAAAAAAATCCAATAAGAAATCCAGGAAAGCATCTGGTTAACCGTTTAGTCTGTTTGGATGCTGCTATAAAATGATTGATTTCCTCTCCAGACCAGACATTAATTTCTTTTCTGTTTATCTTAGGGAGTGTAATGCCAATAGTAGGATTATCCCTAATTAATTTTATTGCAGTTGCTTTCTTCATTGCTGAACTTAAAATACGAAATATCAGATGAATTGTGTACTCAGAGTAATGATCACCCTGAACCAATTCATTGATAAAGTTTTGTACTATCATGGGACTTATCTTTTGTAATTTAAAGTGACCTAGCCTAGGCTTTATAACAGTCCTAAAGTATATGTGATGTGTCTCATAAGTACTTGCTTGTAAGTGGATTTTGCGTTCTATAAACCACTCTTCCATGAAAAGCTCTAAACTTAAGTTAGACAAGTCGGTAAACTCATCCTGTAGGAATTCTGATTTTAATAATGTCATTGCATCTAGAGCTTCCTGTCTGGTAAGAAAGCCTCTTCTTTTAATTTGTCTACGTTTTCCAGACAGGGGGTCATTACCCGCGTCAAATACCAGATCCCACTTCTTTGTATTTAAATTCTTCTTTACGCTTCCTTTCAAAGCTTAAGAGCCTCCTATGACTCTCAAACCCGCTATCTACTCTATCAAGTATTTTAACACGGTATTAATTTATGGTCATTCATCATGGTACTTAATTTTTAATGAAATTTTAAATTAATAAGTAAATCATAAGGGTATAAAGACTCATTACAAATTAACCTGAAATCGGTAATATTGTTAACTGTAACTAAAACAACAGGAGGAAAGACATGAGCAATTCAGTAGGTTTTTGGAAAAGACTTTTAGCACTAATACTTGATGGCATTATTATTACTTTACCATTATCATTAATTTTCGGTTGGATTACTGGGGATTGGGAAGAAGATAATATTTCAACCCTTATTGATTTACTTTACACGTTGATTGTGCCGATATTATGGTATGGTTATACAGTGGGTAAAAGAATAATGGGCATAAGAATAGTTAGGGTGGATGGAAAAAAATTAGGTCTAGGTACAATGCTTTTAAGAAATTTAATTGCAGGTTTAGTTTATGTTGTTACATTAGGGATAGGGTTTATTGTTAGTATGTTCATGGTCGGTTTAAGAAGCGATCATAGAGCCATACATGATTTTATCGCAGGAACATACGTGACTTCGACTAAACCTTGATACAATCGATTTAAGCAGTGTGATAACTGCTTTTTTTGTTTGTTTAAATACCGTATTTGTAAAAGTAAAATTAATAACTCTATATAACTTTGGGTTAGTTATATCTAACCTCCATCATGCATACAATCAACCTATGCAGCTAGAGGAGGGGAAATGATGAGTGTAGATTCAAGAGAACTTTTATTGAAAATGAAAGAGCATGATTTTATTTATGACTCTAAAATAGGCAGAGTGATAAATAAAAACCATGAAGAAGATAAAGATTATGTTTTTAAAATATTAGACTTACTGTATAAAAATTTTCACAGAGTAAGGTATGTTGATGACTTAAGTCCCAGTATAATAGGGAAAAATAAATGGGGTATTTTGATATCCCAAAAGTATGCAGTGATGGATAAACGAATTCCATTACCACAAGTGCCACTAAGTATACAGTATGATGGTTTATTTGGGAGTTTATTTAAAGGTAAACCAGCTTACCTTATGCTTATTGGATTATTACAAGAATCAGAGGAGGAGATTTATGTAGCGTTAAATTTTAAAGATGAGGAAAATAGAAAGATATTTAAGAAACTCAGTATTGATAAAGAATTGAAAAGTAAGATCAAATAATTATAATCGAATATTCTATTCCTTTAAACCCCTTTTTAGGGGTTTTTTTATTTTGAAAAGTATTTTAATGAAAACACTAAATATTTACATGTATATTATTGACAATCTGATTTAATCAGATTATTATAAATATAAGGAAAGTTGATTCAATCAGATTTGGAGTGAGAATTTTGAGAGGCTTAGAGTTTATTTGTAAGGTTTTTGATATCCAATACAAGGAGGTTGCAGAAAAAATAGGAGTCAGTAATCAAACTATTACTGATTGGACAAAAGGTAAAACAACAAAGATACCAGAAAAGAGAATAAATGATTTAGTGACAAAAATTCCAGAATTTAGCCATATTAATAGGGAGTTATTTTCAAAGGAATTAACATCAATGGATAAACAAAATATAACAAGTATTTATCTTATTTATGATATACAGAGACAGTTAAAAGAACAATTGAATAATCCAAACAAAGAAGTTATCCAAAATAGTGTAGAAATGGCGCAAGCAGCCCAAAAGGGAATTACTACAAGTATCAACATGGAATCATTAATGTTGATTGCGGATCACTTAATTGATAATCAAAATTTTATGGATGAATTAGATGAATTAATAGTCAAATATAAGCCTTCATTGAAACAGTTTTTGAAGTGATCTTTTAAAAAGTTTAAAGAAAGATACATAGCATTATAAAAGAACAGTTTTTATTTTAAGGACGAAAGGAGTTATGGAATATAAAAATGAGTAATATTATCAACACCAGAAACCTTAGTGAAGGAGAAATCTTTAAAAACTACAAGGCACTATGTGAAGCATTAAATGAAAAAGTGAAAACAGGATATTCCAAACAAGCGCAGCTAAAGGAGTGGGAAGGTTATTTCACTTATTTGAAGGATAAAAATAAATTTATCATTTCGAAAATATTAGATGATCCAAAAGTAAAAGTTGAGCAACGCGGTGGAAATAACAAATTGGCACATGCAGATAAAATGGATGAAATGCTTATTTTTATCCTAAGCAAGCAGGAAGATGGGGAATTATCTATGACAATCAACATGTTGTTATTAGAAATGAAGATGATTAATGAGAATTTTACATACGGTAATTACAACCAGAGTAAAGTTAGTGCCTACTTAGATATTGAAGAAGCATATTTTGAAGAGTTTTTTCACCTTACAAAACGTACATTCAAAAGTAATATTGATTCCATGTTAGACAGATTAGAACGCAAAAGTATGATTTACTGGAATAAAGTGAAAACAGTCTGTATTGGAAATGGTGATGTTATAGAAGCACATAGGCTTGCTACAAAGGAAGAAATTCAATTAATCATGCAAGTTGAAGATGAGGTAATGATTGAATTAGGCTGTGAGGATAAGCAGGATATCGTTAAGAAGGAAATGTGGAAATACTATAAGAAAGAAGTCAATAAGATTCTATCAGAGAAAGCTAATATTATGTATTATTACGATTCCTATAACATCATTAGAAATGTAGGTAAACTTACACGCATAGCTAATAAAGTTGAATTAACTCATGAGCATGTAACATTAATGGTGGAATTAAATCAAGCAGTACAGAAACAGATACTTACTAATATGGAACGAAGAAGTAAGAAATCACTTGAAGAAGTAAAATCAGGTGTATTGAAAACTTTCCACAAAATGAGGACAAATGAGAAATATTTAGAAAATGGAACTATTATGGTCGATACTTTCATTAATCCAAAATGTGAATGTATTATCGATGAAATTAGGTGAATAAAAGTTGTCTATTCAAAATGGGTATTATTAATATTATATATAACGTAGTTGAATAGACAACTTTTAAAATTAATAAGCGCAAAGGGGTTTGGGGAAATGCAGAGTGGAAGTTTTAGGAGCGTACTTTGCTCGTGAAACTGGAGCTTTCCCCAAGGTCTTACTTATTAAATGTAACGGATATATTTTTCCATCCCAATTCTCAACCGTTTTATCGGGGTTACCACCCCGTGGTGTAGACTTCATTGAGGTCAAACTTAAATAAACGGAGGATTTATTAAATGATCAGTAACATTTCAAATGTAAAAGATTACGTTGTATTTAGTCAGCGAATGGCTGGCTATTTAATGATGAATGGATGCAGATTATTAAAACTCAAAAATGATAAAAATGAGCCGACAAAGTTTGTTTACTTTTTTCCGAATACTCAGTATGTTTTGAGTCATGCTGAAAAATACTTAGCAAAATAACCAATTACATAATAATCAAATTAAAATAAGCGAAAGAGGTAGATAATGATGGCTAAGAAAAGAAATCAATATCATATTTTTCATTATAAATTTAAAAATTTAATTCAAGATGGTAATTATTTAATACTCAAACCTGTTTCCACTGATAAAGCACAATTAACTAGTGAGAACATTCTTTTTAATACTTTGTATAGGATAACGGGTAAAACTTACGATACTGATGGTAAAAACTATATCGGTGAAATTTTTGTTTTAAATGCTGAAAATATATCTGCCAAGGAAAAAGACGGTCAATTAGAGTTATACAAACGAATTATGCGAGAAGGTGTTTATATTGAAGGAACAAAATATGTCCGTTTTGGTAAATCTTCTTCAATGACAATGAGACAAAGAACATTATTTATACAAGAAGATTTAGACGATGATCTAAAGGAAGCTATTACATTGTCTAAAGTTCCATCTAAGACAGTTGTATCTAAATATGAGGCAGCTTTAGGACTGTCATTAACCAGTCTAAATCTGATCGAAGGGTTACCTAAGATTGCTATTGTAAAAGATTTTGAAAAAATTATAACTGATGATGTGAAAATGGTTTCTAAGTTTGAAGTTGATGAAAATGATGAAGAATACATACTGTACCAAGAAGCACTAAAATTAGAGGAATTGTACAGAGAGAAAATGAACGAAGTTAAAGAATTATATACCAGTGATTATATTAGAGGATCAATGCCTATAGTGGTAGATAAGGAAGTTAAATCTAAAAATGGCTGGAACAGAGAAAACAGAAGAATTAAAATGGATCAACTTGACAAACCATTCGGATACAAAGTATTTAAGGAAAAGGATATGCCTTACTTAGTTTACTCTTTGGAACAAACAGAGGAGAAACCAAACTTAATAAATAAATTTAGTCTTGGATATGATGTGAAACTTGTAGAAAATCATAAAAATGAAATCGTACCATTCGATGGTCAAGGATTAGTTAGCTATGAATATGCTAAAAAACTATCTGAAAAATTAGAACTGAAATACAGAAGTATTGGTTACCAGATTAGGATGCCCTACGTAAAAGGATTGGCAATTACATTTGACCTAAAATCATGGTTTAAAGAAAATAAGATTACCCATATAAAAGATTTATGGAATAACCAGGTTGAAGTAGATGAACTGGATATCATTTTAACTGAAAGTTGTTTCAAGGCCAAACAGGAGGCCGAAGAAGGTAAAAACAAGTGGTTATTTGAAAGTGTAGAGGATTATACCGAATTATTGAAAAAGTACGGTCATGATTATATTGGTGTTGCAAACTACGTTAAGTCTGTAAATGATACAGATATTTATTCTACTTTGAATTATCAATTCCTAAATTCCTTGAATTTAAATTTTGAGGATATTAAGACGTTAGCTACTCCTTATGCTTCAATGTTGATGAAAATTATAAATAAAAATGACACTGCTTCAGTTAAGACATTCCTCAATATGCTCATCAATAATGAAAACTCCCAAAGTGACAGATTAGATACAGATATTCAAGAGGCCATTGATACAGACGAAAGAATGATTTTTGACCCGAGAGTACAAAGGTTTATTAGAAGGCAAGTAAAAGAAGGATTAAAAAAGCTGTTGATAGGGAAAATCCCAATTAAATCAAACTACAAATTCATTACTGGTGACTGTATTGCTTTTATGGAATATGTGTCAGGAAAAGAAGTTAAAGGTTTTTTAGAAGCTAATGAGTTTTATTGTAAAGGTAGTGTTGGTGAGCATGTCATGATGCGTAATCCTTTAACTAGCTGGCATGAAGTAAAGAAAGGACATTTTATTAACTCGGATAATAAATATATTCAACATCTAGATAATGTTATTCAGTTAAACACGAAAGATCTAACAATGCCTCAATTGTCTGGTGCTGACCTAGATGGGGATAAAGTTCTGATTACAAAAGATTTCACCATATTAAATGCTGTATTAGATGATTTAGTAATTGTTAATGATGACGATAAGGTAACTGCGCCATCTTTTAAATACGATAAAAATAGTATTGAAAATTATGAAATGAAAAATCTCTCTAATATGACTTCTGTAGTTACAAACATTAACACTTTGATCCAATCGTATGCTTTGGAAAAAGGTGATTTACGTGAAAGTGAGTTAGCTATTGGAGTTTGTAAACAATTACAAGCAGAATTTATTGACAGTGTTAAAAAGGGAACAACGCCAGTTGTACCTGATGTATTGTTAGAATTACAAAATAATAAACCATACTTTCAAAAATTCATTTATGAAGATGTGGGTAGTACGAAAAATGATTATAAATATCTTCAAATTGAAAGCCCGCTGAATCAATTTTGTTCAAGTCTTGAAAGAGGGATAGAAAAAAGAATTGATAATGTGAAATACTTTGAAAATGAATATGTGGACATGAGCAGCTATGACCTAATTACTGAAATGAAAAAGGTTGATCAAGAAACATTTTTTAATTTAGTTGATACGATTGCGCCAATTTATAATGAGTACTCAAAGAAGAAGGGCGAAATTTGGAAAAGAGAAAAAGAGATTAAAAAAGTAAGAGCTAATGATGAAGAAAAAAGTTTATTAAAAATGGTAAAACTAATGTACAAAGACCTTTATAAAGAGACCAGGGAATTGTTAAATGATGTCTGTGACAATCCAAGTGTTTTAACTACCGTATGTGCGTATATAGAGTACAAGGCAAGCAAAACAAAAAGAGGGGATGATAAGAAAGTTGTTAGAACAAATTCATACATTTTTCCTTGGATTTGCACTGAAAATGCTATAGGGTTACTGGAGAATTTAAAAGCAAAAGAGAAAAATATTAAGGTGGATATTATTGAAGTTCCTGAATTGAACAGAAGAGATAAAGAGTATGAAGGTATTTTAGAGGTGAAAAACGGGGTTGCTTCTATAAAAGATGTGAGTTTTGTCTGTTCATTAAATGATGGAAAGTACCGCTTGATAAATCAAATGGGATACCATTATGTTGATTTTGATAATGAACGCAAATCCAATATTGAAACGAGTGAAAGTGAAAGCATGAGGGTAGAAGATAAAAATAAAGTGTTTAAGAGAATCGTTAACTTTAAATGTAGGTTTGTAGGTATGGAAAGTGGAGAAGATACTAACCTAAAAATCAATAAGAATAAAATTAAACTAGGTAAAAATGGAAACTATTTAGGAATATTCGTTGATGATGAGTATGTGTGTGGAATAGCTCAAGAAAAATATATTGACGATACAGAAAGAATATTTCTTGAAGATTACGTTGGTAAAGAGTTTAAAGTTAAAGTTGAAAAGATAGGGAAAAAAAGTTTATCTGTAAGTTTGAATATTGTTTGACAATGTATAAGGGGGTTACCACCCCCTGTGGTGAAATGAATGAGGATAATACTTATTTAATATTAATTATTGGACACTGACTTAACGGTTAGTGTCTTTTTTTATTTTAATCAACAACTGTACATTTATTGGAGACTCCACATCTCCATTTAGCGTATATAGAATCCATCTATTAATTAGGTGGGTTTTATTATGCGTTAAATTATGTGGTGCTGCAATAAGTGTATAGGCAAACGTTTATACGCTAAAAAAATATGTGGAGGAATGTAAAATGAAAGAAGCAGTAAAAGAATTTGAAAGTTTGAAAGGCGAGATGACCCCAGTACCAAGTTTTTCTAGATACCTGTGCCACACACCAACGGGGAGAGTATGGAGTAAAGTAAGCAACAGATGGTTAATTGAGGATGAATTTTGCAAAGGAACAGGTGATCACGGTCAATATTTGATGACGACCCTTAAGTGTGATTTAACGGAAGAAATGGTGCCAATGTATAAACATGAGATTGTACTTAGTTCAGCATATGGAACTACAAAAGATTTCTGGTTATCACAAGGATTACAGATTGACCATATCGATAAAAATCCACGAAACAATAAAATTGAAAATTTACGATTGATTACTGATGTTGGGAATAAAAAGAACTCCAGGGATAGGTATTGGAATAAGACCAGGCTCTCAATGAACATTGCAAGAGAAATACGAGAGGAAGTAAAGCATTTAACCTCTAACATGACTAAAATGGATTTTTATAAAACAAAAGGAAAAGAATTAAATGTTTCATTTCGTAGCATTCAGAATATTGTCTTGAATTTTTCATACAAAGAGAAGGTAAATCAATGAGAGGAAAGCTCATACTTTTGTGAAACGGGAACCGATGGACATATTTATAGGTTAATTTAGAAATATCAGCATACATAAGTTGGGTTTTTATGAATCAGTGTTTTCTCCAGAGTGGGAGCTATTAGAAGAGGAAGAACAAGACATGGTCGTAGGTGTTTTATTATCGGAATACGGAATTTTAGAACTAAAGAATTTGTTGATTACTGCATTGAAGAGAAATTACATAGTATTTAATACATAGAATAAATATTACATAGAAAACCACGATAGAATATATAAGTCATACATAGAATATAAATCAATGAGTCAGTCCACCAAAAGGGCTGACTTTTTTATTAGAAGGCTCTGTTAAAGGATGTTGTTGATTTCCTTGATAAACTAACGGGACAGGTTAGTTGCATAAGGCATGGCATTTATGTCACATAACAGACAAACTGTATTACACATATCCATATAGTCATATTGAGGCAAACGTCGAGCTAAAGGCACGAAATCCACTAGTTAAGAGCAGTATAATTTAAATTATTGTTCTAAATTTTCAAGTGCCATAATCAAGCCTTTAATATCCTGATTTTCCTTTTTTTATTTCCATTAATATTCTATATAGATATGACAAAGTTCCTGATAATATATACCTGTATAAATAAAGATAGAAAAAACAGGGGGATAATCATGTTTAAAGTAACCAAGATGAAGGCAAAAAGAGCACTTTTACCAATTCTTCTCATTTCCTTCATCGTATCAGGCCTTTTTGGTGTAGCGCCAGCCAAAGCCCAAACAGTATCATACGCTTCTATTTCTGTTGATGGAAAACTTATTAAGACGAGCTATTATATGCAAAATGACCGTTTGATGGTACCAGATATATTTTTCAAGCATACAGGTGCTACTGTTGACCGGAATGAAAAATATCAATCTATCGCTATTGAGAGAAATAATATTGTTGCCCTGCCATTAGATAAAACATATATGGACTATTACGATAAGGGAAAAAACAAATGGATCCGTGAGTATCTGGCTACGACAACAACCACAATTGACGGGCGACCGTATGTTCCGTTATTAGTGACTGCACAGAAATTGGGAATGACCGTTACCTATGATCCAAAGATTTACAGAACCTTTATTCAGACAAACACGCCAGAAGCGAATAAGCCAATCGCTTACGAAAAAGCCCAAACAACCAAAAAGCAAATTGCATTAACTTTTGATGACGGTCCTGACAACCTTATTACACCTCAAATTTTAAAAATATTAAAAGAAAAAGGTGTTCCTGCCACATTTTTCGTTGTTGGGGAGCAAGTTTCCTATTTTCCACAATTAGCAAAACAAATGGTAGACGAGGGACATACCATTGCAAATCACACTTGGGATCATCCGGAACTTTCCAAACTATATACGTCCCAGGTTATTCAGCAACTTAAATCTACGAACGAAATAATTGAAAAAGTAACAGGCGTAAAAGCTACATTAATTAGGCCTCCATATGGCGACTTTACACCTGCAGATGCCCTTGTATTTGAAAGACTAGGATTTAAAAACATTCTTTGGTCAGTAGACACACTCGATTGGAGTGGTACATCCGCAGAGGAAATAATGACGATTTTGAATAGGGATAAATCACCCGGTGGAATTGTCTTGCAGCACAATTTCCAAAATTCGAAATTAGAAGGAACAGTGAAGGCACTGCCCCAAATGATTGACCAATTAAGAGCAGAAGGCTATGAATTTGTTACAATTGACGGTTTATTAGCAAAGTAAAGAGCTTAGCTTTTTAAATGGGAAAAGAAGCTTTCCATCACGGCATTATTGTGGGCGGAAAAGCTACAATAATAAGTGTTATATTGGAAATCCCTTGGATTAGAATCTAAGGGATTTTTAGTAACTCTTATTTTTAAAAAGCATTGTTAATGTTTTCCTTTTTAAGCTAACTGGTGAGTTAGTGCCATAGGATGCACTTAAGAAGACCACTTTTAGGTGGTCTCTTTTATTTGTTTAAAAAATTAACATTAATCTTTACAAACCCATGTCAAAAAAAGGGGGATTGTAGATGTATCTTGAAGATGAAAATGAGACACGTAGAATAATTGATTTAACCATGGAGAGAATTACGGAAAGTGGTTTATTTTATAATTCTTTATTTACTGATGAATTTGATGCGTTGGAGGTTATTGATCAGAATTTTGTCCTAGACAGAAGAAATATTAAGTGAATATATAAGCAGGACTTTTGTCATTTCTGTCGAATATTGTTTAAGTAAGTAATATTTGATGGGAGTGAACTGACTATAAATAGTTTAATTGTTTCATTACAAGAAATAGTTAATGACTTAAACATTAATGTAAATTTAGTCTTAACCGATGATAACTCTGTTGATATGATTTTTGATCCCATAGAAAATCAAATTAAAGTGAACTTAAAAAGTCTGGACTATTCTTACAAAATGTATGAAATATCTCTAGAAGATTATTCTAAGGTTATTTTATATCACGAATTAGGACATGTTCTTGACCCTGAATTAGAAGAATTAGGAAATGTTATATCAAGTAGTTTTAATTTGCTTGTAAAAAATGGGTTTAATGAAAGACTTGTAGATTCAATAAAGGAAAACAGAATCCTTGCAGAGAAAAATGCATGGAGAATAGCCGAATCATTCATTGAGAAAGATTTATATGATGTTTTTCTTAAAATAAAGAAGGATAGTTTGGAAGAAGCGGAAGAAACTGAAGAGTTAAAAAAACAAAGAATTGCATTAATGTATAGAGTAGCCGAAAGTGAAGGGTATAATGAAGTTTTAAAGCAACAGATTCACATAAATAAGTAAAATGATTTTTAAGACATCCGAGTAATCGGGTCTTTTTTTATATTATTGGTTTAAAACGTCGTGAATAGAAAAAGCACTTAACCGAAATGGTCGAGTGCTTTTTATTTTATTTTATTTTATTTTTTATCCTTTTGGAGGATATGGATCATTTCCGTAGCTATCACGATCTCTTATTTGACCATTTGGCCTATGGATTAAAAGCTCAGATCCTTGATTTTTAGCTATAGACTTAGCTGAATCAATCGCATCTTTTTGAGTATTATGTCTAGATGTAGCCTTTGTATTTCCAGCGCCTTTTACTTGCCATCCTCCATTAGGATGAGGTGTAACGTGTTGATTTCCCATACTACTCACCTCTCTTTCTACTAAATTATAACATTAATAGGAAATTATATACAGGGGAATTCTCCCTTGATGTCGAAAGTTATAGGCAGAAGGAGGTGTGTTACCAATGGAATTAGAAAAAGAATTAGAGTTAAATAAACAATCTAGAATAGAACATACAATTTTGTTACAAACAGTAAGGGATATACTTATTAATAACAAGTTAATTACTTACGAAGATTTTAATAAAGAATACAATGAACATGTAGATAGAATTACTTCCTTAAGTAACGAGCAGAAAAAAGAATTATATAAATAGTGTTTTTAAGGCATCCTTTCTTGGGTGCTTTTTATTTTTTGTTAAAGATAAAGAGAACACAACTAATAATGCATTGATCATTGATTAAAATACTCAGTGATTAGTGCGTTCTTTATTATGAAGTAAGGAGTAGCTATGGCTAAAATTATACATTTTCCTAATAAGGATAAAGACTTAATTGAACAGTTAGAATACATAACACAGCAGGCTAGAGAAGGTAAAATTAAGAATTATGCGTTTGCTGCAGAATTACAAGGTGATGATGAAGGGTTAGTTGCTACTTCTTATTACAATGCAGATGTTGGAACGAAACAGCTTCTTAACTCACATATTCATGTGGATATAATGGCAGCGGTAGTGGAAGCTAATTTCTTTGATTAATATAAGGAGGTCTAATAATGGAAAAGGATAAGAAAATTGATGAGTTTGAGGAATTATTAGAGGGCGATGACAATCTAACTGATAAGGAGAGAATGTTTTGTATTCACTATTTGAAACACTTTAATGCAGCTAAAGCATATCGGGAAGCATTTGATGAAACGAAGTATGACAAACAAGCGGCTCATATTTTAATGAAGAGTGAGAAAATTAGCAACTATATTAAGAAATTGAAGAAGGAATTATTTACAGAAACTTTGATGGATAGTAAGGATGTTTTAGAGCAGTACATTAAAATTGCCTTTGCCGATATTACCGATTACGTTGATTTTGGAACGAAAGAAAAAATTGATGAGAATGGTAATAAGTACAATGCAAACTATCTTAATTTTAAAGATTCTACAACTGTAGATGGTTCAGTAATTGAGTACATTGCAGGTGGTAAAGCACCTACGCTGAAATTAAGCGATAGAACTAAAGCTTTAGAGATATTAAGTAAATTTACTAATTTAATTGATGGAGATACAGATAAGGAATTTAAAATCGTTTTAAAACGAGCTGGCGAAGATGACTGAATTAAAAATCAATCCACACTTTGAGGATTTCATTTATGATTGGGATCACACTAACTATCTATTAGTTGGAGGGTATGGATCAAGCAAATCTTTTAATACAGCACTTAAAATCATCCTCAAATTATTAAGTGAAAAACGGACAGCTTTAGTTGTAAGGAATACGTTTGAAACTCATCGGGAATCCACTTATGCATTATTTAGAGAAATTGTTAAAGATCATTTAGAGTTACACAATCAATTTAATTTTACCTTGAATCCTATGCAAATCCTTTTTCCAAATGGTTCAAAGATTATCTTCAAGGGAGGAGATTCGACAGAAAAATTGAAAAGTTTGGTAAACATCAGCGTCATCTGGATTGAAGAATGTTCTGAGATTAGGGAAGAAGTTTACCATGAGCTTAAAGGACGTTTAAGACATCCAACATTAAGTTTACATACTTTACTTTCCACTAACCCTGTATCAAAAGATAATTGGACATATCGTTTCTTTTTTAAAGATGATTTAAAGAATTACTTTAGGTTAAATGACGAAGAATTGTATGAAAAAAGAATTATTAAATTAGAGGATACTTATTATCATCACAGTGTAGTTACTGACAATAAGTTTGCAACGGAGAAATACATAGAAGCTTTACAAGAAACTAAAGAATATGATCCCGATACCTATAGGATTAAATTTGAAGGAAGATTTGGATTTAGTGGTTTACGGGTGTTCTCGCAGTTTCAAACAATGCCTCATGATGAAATAATTGAAAAGATAAGGAAAATACAAAATCCTTCACGAAAATGTGGAATGGATTTCGGATTTGCGACATCTTACAATTGTTTGGTAAAGCTTGTAATTGATAAAAACGAAAATATTCTCTACATTCATTATGAATATTATGACAAAAATAAAACCGACCCGGAGACAGCAGAGGATTTAAAAGATTTTGCATTCACAAAAGAATTGATAAAAGGTGATTCAGCAGAACCAAAGACTATTAGATACTTCAGACAACAAGGATTTAACATGAGGTCAACAAGGAAGTATAAGGGGAGCAGACTGCAATACACCAAAAAGGTAAAAAGGTTTAAGAAAATTATTTGTAGTGATGCGTGTCCTAATGTAATTCGTGAGTTGCAATGGCTAACATTTAAAAAGGATTCAAAAGGAATAATAAAAGAAGATGAATTCAGCACTGATCCGCATAGCCTCAGTGCTATTTGGTATGCCTTAGATGATTATGATCATATTGATTTAAAAGGTGACAAGATGAAGGAATTGACTAAAGAATCACTTGGTATATGGTAGGAGGTGGAATATTGTTTAGGTTAGATAAAAGTCAAATTGAGGTTATTGTACCTGGAATAATTGAAACGCTTATTTATAAGCATGATACAAAACGTGAAGAAAAAATGCACAAATACTATCTGGGTGAACACAAAATACTCGATAGAAAATTTGCAGACGAGAGTAAGCCAAATAATAAAATTGTGGCTAACTGGTGTGAGTATATCAGTGATCAGCAAGTTGGTTATTTCATGGGAAAGCCAGTTGTTTATTCAAGTAAGAATAAAGAATATATGCAGGAAATACAGGATATTTATGATGCTAATGATGAACAGAAAATTAATTATGAAATTGCTGAACAATGTAGTCGTTATGGTTTTGGAGTAGAAATTCTTTATACTAAGGAAACCAAATCTGGTAAAAAAGAACCTAGATTCAGGCCTTTACCATTGATAGAGAATAATATAATTCTTGTTTTCGATAACAGTGTAGAAGAGAATCTTATATTAGCAATCAGATATTGGGAAAATGAAGATGTTTTAGATGATTCTAAATCATTACATGCTTATGTCTATTCAGAGCATGTTAACTATCATTTTGTACAAAAGGATAATGAAGAATTCTTTCTTGTGAGTGAAGAGGTGCATGGATACGGTGAAGTGCCAGTTAATTATTATTGGAACAAGGGAAGCCAGCTAAAGTCTGATTTTGAAGGTATTATTACATTAAATGAGAGTTATGAAGCCTTAGTGAGTGATGATGTAAATGAATCGGAATCCAGTACAGATGCAATTTTAAAAGTATGGGGAATCGATAATATTCCTGAGACTCAAGAGATGAAAGAAAAAAGATTGTTAAACTTCGGTAAGGTGGAGAAAGATGAAAAAGCTGATGCGGAATGGTTAATTAAGAATATAAATTCCGAGTGGAAAGAGAATCAAAAGAATCGCACTAAGAAGGATATTCTTGATTTGAGTAAAGTTCCAGATATGACAGATAAATCATTCGCAGAATCGTCAGGTGTGGCCCTTGAACGAAGAATTTTACCATTAGAAAACACTCGAAGTACAAAGGAAAGATATTTCAAAGAAGGCTTACAGCGTAGGATTAGGATGATTACTAATATTCTTAATATCAGCAAGAAATACGATTATTTAGATATTGATATTAAGTTCCAGAGGAATTTGCCTACTGATACCCAGACTGATATTGCTAACGCTGTTGCTTTAGTTGGGACTAATATTGCAAGTATGCAAACGTTACGTAAGATGGCTCACATTGAAGATCCTGCTTATGAAAAAGAATTAATTGAGCATGAGAATGAAGAATATATCCGTTTAAATGTTGAGGATGAAATTGATGAACAGATTAATGGAACGAATAAAGAAGCTAACACAACAAATGGAGAGGAAGTCAAACAAGCTTGAGAATAATGTCGTTAGTTTTTATGAGAAGGCATTAAATGATTTTCTTACTTTCTTAATGAAGACATATAGTAATTATGAAGTTGATGGAATACTTACATACCAAGAGATGAACAAGTATGGTCGCATGAAATCATTTGATAAAGCTACGATTGGTATCATGAAGGAATTGTATAAGGATATAGAGACTGATTTGAACAGTCATTTGTATGATGTTTATACTGATTCCTTCTATTATAGTGGTTGGGCTATTGAGAGTGATTCAAAAGTTAAGTTAGGTTATAGATCATTGAAGTTAGATGTTGTGAAACAAAGTATTGAAAATGAGTTTGCCTATTTAACATTGAATGAACATTTAGAAAAGAATCGTAATGATGTGATATTAAAGTTGCGTAATGTTATTACTCAGGGATTGGTTAGAGGTAGCACATATAAGACGATGAGTAAAAGTGTTCAGGAAGTGTTTGAAGGCGATGTTGTTAAGGCTAATCGAGTTGTTAGGACAGAGAGTGGGAGAGTATTTGAGAAGGCTAAATTGAATAGTGCTTTGCATGCTGAGAGTAAAGGAATACAGATGGGGAAGAAATGGAACAGTGTTGGAGATGAGCGAGTAAGGGTAAAACATACGGCATTACATGATGTTACTATACTTGTAAAAGGGGACTTTAGAATAGGTGATGACACAGCTAAAGCACCTAAAATGTTCTCTAGACCAGAAAATACGATTAATTGTCGATGTTTCCTCACTTATGAGATCCTTGGTATCAACAGTAGTACTCAACATGATTATTTAGAGGATATGCAGCTTGATGAATGGGAGAAGGAAAGGTTAGGATCTTAGACTTGTTATACAGGATTCTATACATTATCTCATTTCACATTGTTAATTAAGTAGCTGATAAACGTTGGTATATCAAGATGTATATAAACATGTATGTTAATAACCACATAGAAATTATACAAACTTTGATGTATCAATACTTTAACCTTGTTAATAGTTTACATAAGATTGACTATCGGTAGTCGATTTGAATGCCGTATGCAAGACTTATAACGTATTTTCTTACCACATTATACTTCATTGTATTGTAAATAAGGAAGAAAGATAACTAAGGGGAGTCTAACTGACACTCCTTTTTTATTTGTCCAAAGGATACCTCCCCATACCCCCTTTTTGGACATTGCATATTACTACTACCCTTAAAAAATATCGCGGACAATTTTGGAAGCTTTTTTTGCCTTTTGTCGATTGGGCATCATAATTAATCGGACTAAATTAGAACTATATAGGGGCCATATGGCAACTGTAGAGGGCTAGGAGGAATATATACTATGGAATTATTTAAACACGTTCATACACCTGATTTGCCGTTAAAACTGGATATGCAATTCTTTGCAGAGGGAGAAAATGAAGGAGCTGATCCTAATAATGAAGCAGGACAGAAACCTGAGAGCATTACACTAACTCAAGAAGAATTAAATCTTAAATTACAACAAGAGGCAGACAGACGAGTCACAGAAGCACAGAAAAAATGGGAAGCTAAGACTACTCAGGAATTAGAAACACGTATTCAACAAGAACGAGAAGAGGCAGAAAAGCTTGCTAAGTTGTCTCAGGAAGAAAGATTCAAGGTTGAACGTGATAAAGAATTAGCAAAGATTGAAGAGGATAGAAAGTCATTTGAGGCTGAACGTTTACAATTCAATCAAGAAAAATTATTCACTGAAACCGAAAAAGTATTAATCTCTGAGAGTTTACCAGCTTCATTTGCTTCATTCTTAATTTCAGACACTGCAGAAACGACAAATGAAAACATTCAGGCATTTAAATCAGCATTTAATGAGGCTGTACAAGTAGCTGCTAATGCTGCTTTACCGGGTAGACCACCTGTAGCTGGTTCAGGTAAACAATTATCTGAATTAGATCAATTGCAGAAAGATTATACACAGGCTATTCAATCCAAAAATTCAGCTTTACAAATTGCACTAAAGAATAAGATTCACGAATTACAAAAATAACTTTTAAATTAGGAGGGCAATCACATGCCAACAAACATTAACGGACAAGGAAATTCATTTAACTTACCAAACTATTCAGGAGAGCTTTTCACAATTGATGCAGAAGTAACACCATTTCTTTCTATGGCTGGAGGATTAACTGGAGGCAAACAAACAACATCTAATGAATTTACAATTGATTCTACATACAGCTATCCAAATCCAGCACAACCAGCTATCTCTGAGCAAGCTTCAACAACAGCACCAACAGCAGTAACTTATGTACGTGATCAATCAAAGAACGTAACTCAAATCTTCCAAGAATCAGTAAATATTACATACCGTGCTTTATCAAATGGAGGTAAACTATCCGGCTTGAACATTGCAGGACAGTCTAACAATGTTGTATCTGAGAAGGACTTTCAAATTGCTCGTGCATTGACTAAAATTGCCCGTGATGCTGAACACACTTTCCTAAATGGAACATACAACCTTGCGACTACTGCGGCTACAGTTGATAAAACTCGTGGTATGTTCGAACTTACATCAACAGGAAATACAGTCGCTGGTGCAGGTGCGCAATTAACTAAAGCAATGATTGATAAACTGTTACGGGACATGTTTACTAATGGTGCTCGCTTTGACAATATGGTTCTATTTACAAATGCATTCCAAAAACAAGTAATCACTAGTATTTATGGATATGCTCCACAAGATCGTAATGTTGGTGGATTAGACATTCAACAAATTGAAACTGACTTCGGTAAAATCGGTATTGTATTAGATCGTTTTGTTGGAGCAGATAAAGTTGGACTATTCGATATGGCTCATGTCTCTCCTGTGCTTCAATTAGTACCTGAGAAAGGGCATTTGTTTTATGAGGAATTAGCGAAAATAGGTGCTGCTGAATCTGGCCAAATCTTTGGACAAATGGGACTAGATCACGGAAATAAAGCTTTACACGGTTCAATCACTGGTCTAGCTACATCTTAATAACATTTAGTGGATAGGTGCATTTTTGTACCTATCTTTTTTTATTACAATCAGAAAGGGTGTTAGGGAATGGGTAAATTACAAAATGATTCACGAGTTGATTTAGTACTAAAAGAAGTATTGCAAATGGATGCTCAAGCAGATTCTTCTGCAGCTGATGTAGTAGCTTTGAAAGCAGATTTTAACGCATTGTTAGCTAAATTAAAAGCAGTAGGATTAATGAAATAAGGAGTGGGTAAATAATGAAATTTAAAGGATTCGGTACAGTATGGGATAAGGAAAATAACAAGCCATTATGTGAATTTGTAGATGGTGAATTTAAAACAACAGAAGATGAAGTAATTAAGACTCTGAAAAAACTAGGTTATAAAGGTGAAAAGGAAAAAATCACTTCCAAGCTTTCTGATGCTGAACAGGACAAAAATATTGAATCTCCTGAAGGTAAGTAACGATGGATTTAGTTGAACTTAAAACAAGGCTAGGTATTCCTGTTGATGATTCAAGCCAAGATGATTCGTTGAAAATAGCTCTTAATGATGCTATTGAATATGCTAAAGAATGGTGCGGTACCTCATTTGAAAGTGAAAATGCAGATTTACTCATTCCATCTCCTGTTAAAAAGGGAATTGCATTAATGATTGAAATAGACCTAACTGTTCCTGTAGGAGAGGTGAGCGATTCCCTTGCAGGAGCAACTCAAACCTTCACAAGTGATAGTCAAAGGTATACACCTGTATATAGACTTTGGAAACCCTACAACACAAAAGTAGGGTTTTTCTAATGGGACGAGTGAGGATTAAAGATAAAAATAAGATACCTGAGATCATCAAACACGCAGAAGAATTGAACAACAAACAAATTCTTGTAGGTATTTTTGGAGAATCGGCTCAAAGTGGTCATGGAGATTCAGATATAACTATGGGGGAAATCGCTGCTATTCAGGAATACGGGACTAGAATACAAGTTACTGATAAAATGCGGGGCTACTTGGCTTCACAAGGATTACCTCTCAAAAAGTCAACTACTCACATTACAATTCCTGAGCGTTCTTATATACGTGCTGGATGGGATGAACATGAAAAGGGGATTTTGGATAAAGCAGTTAATTTGTTGGTTGATGCGATTATAGAGGGTAAACCATCTACAAATAACGCATTAGATGCAATTGGCCTTGAAGCAGAAGGAAAGCTTCAGGAGTTTGCTAGGAATTTAAATGATCCTTCAAATCACCCATTCACCGTTGACCAAAAGGGAAGTAGTAATCCACTTGTTGATACAGGTAGATTGATTGGAGCGATTACACATGAAGTCCTTTAGATTCAAATCATTGATTAGGAGATATACTGTTTCGTTTACCATTGAATATCCAGTAAATCAAAATAAGCCCACTAACCCTACAGATTATGATGATCTGGGAAAACCGATTAATTCAGGAGTTCTGCCTCTTATACAACATTCTGAGGGTGCCATTGTGTCCCCAACAGACAAACAGATATACCAAAGCGGTGGAAGGATTACTTCATCTGATAGGCTCTTATATTCATTGGTTCATGACATTCCTGATAAATGTAAGATCCGATATAAGGGAACCACTTACAGTGTAGAAAGTCAAAACGATTACTCTGATATTGCTGATTTTAGTGTTTATGCGCTGAAAGGAGTGGATCAATTTGATTGATTACAAGGCAATTGTAAGTGCAGTTAATCATGAATTGCGCAAAGAGTTACCATACATAGGAATAGAACGGATGAGTACAGAAAAGCAACCTGTTTATCCATTTTTCACATACACAGTAACTAGTCCTTATTTGAATGTAAAGACATATAGAAGTGGTGGAGAAACACAGACGGAAGATGTTGAGATAGTTATATCTTATACCTGGATATCAGAGGTTTCATTTGAAGCTTTATCTTTAGCACAACAATCCGCCTCACTTTTAAAAGCAACTGGCACTCGTCAAAGACTTTATGAAAAAGGGATAGCTGTCGTTAGAATAGATGGTTTTGGAAGTCGGGATAACTTTATTTCTATTGAGGTTGAACGACAAGTGGGGTTTGATTTACGTTTGCGAATTAGACATTCAGATGTAAAAGAAATGGAAGCAATAGAAGAAGTAACATTAACAACAGAAACACAACCTTAAGGAGGTTATGAAATGCCATTACAAGATGTATCAGTAAAAATCAACGTAGCATCACCTGCACCTAAAATTGGACTAGGAAGACCTGTAATTTTTGTTCAAAAAACAGGTGCAGCAGAATACAAAGAATATTCAACATTGGCAGCTTTACAAGTAGACTATGCAACAGGAACAGCGGTAGAAGCAAAAGCGGCAACTATCTTTAAACAAGATAATCGTCCTGATAAAGTGGCGGTTGCTACTTATGCGACAGACATTAAAACGTCAATGGCACTTTTCTATGGTCGTGAATGGCATTTTGCATTGGTTGCAAATGACCTGGCAGCGGATCAACTTGCAGCAGCTACATTTATTAGTGATAAAGATTTTAAATTCTTGGTGGTTCAAGTTAGAACAGAGGCGAATAGAAAAGCGTTGAAAGCCAAAAAACGCACCAAGATATATGACCACACCATTGCCGATGAACATTTGGATGCTGCTGCAGTTGGTGATCTAGGTTCACAAACAGTAGGGTCAATTACATGGAAATTTAAAAGCTTAAAAGGTGTCACAGCAAGATATTTAAATGAAACAGAAATTAATGCAATTGATGCTGATTTCGCCGTTGCTTACATAGTTAAAGGTGGTCGTGGGCAATTATCTGAGGGTTGGTTAGCAGATGGGTCTTATATAGATGATATTCACGGACAAGACTGGATCAAAGCGGATATGGAAAATGAAATCTCATATACACTCGGTAACGCTCCTAAAATCCCATATGATGCTAGAGGTATTGGCGCAATTGAAGCAGCTATGTCTACTACTCTACAAAGAGGATTTAAAAATGGCATTATTGCAACACTTGAAGGTGGTTTACCTGATTACACTGTTACCACTCTATCAAGAGATGAAGTTGACATTCAAGACCGAGCTTTGCGGGTTTATCCGGGAGGTTCTTTTAGTTATGGAAAAAGTGGAGCAATCCATGAAGCTAGAGTTACAGGCGTTGTAAGTATTTAATAGAAGATAGGGAGGCTACAAGATGACAAATTCATACACATTTGACGCTTCGCAAGTTAGCGTTGTTGTTGACGGCAGGTATTTAACAGACTTTGCTGAAGGGGATGCCGTTCAATGGGAAAAAGATGAGGATAATTTTGAACCAAAAGTTGGTGTGACAGGGACAGTAGGTATCACCAAGAAAATTAATTCAATCGGTACAATTACCGTTCTAATTATGCAAGGTTCTCCTGAGGTTGGATTCTTAAAGCAACTTGCTAATACAGGAAAACAATTTGCTATATGGGTAAACACTGGTGGCGAACACAGTGAGAAAATTGGTGGTTCACAAGCCATGGTTCTAAAAACACCAGAAGGATCTATTACTGACGAGACAGGCGAAAGAGAATTTGAAATTAAAGTATTTGACTATACAGACGTTTGATAAGTGGGGGACAGTTCGCTGTCCTTTATCTTATAGGAGGTATATTTTATGGGGAAAGCGCGTCACAACTCAAACAAAAGGGAGATGTTATATATGGCAACAGTAGCAGGGAAACAAGAAGAATTGGTAATCGAATTAGAAAATGGAGAGAAGAAAAAATACACACTTCAACATCCGGGAGCTAGAGCGGGAATGATGCTGAGAGATAAAGCAGCTGGCGCTAATGGAGGGATGGAACAAACGAAGCTTTGGGAAGGGTTAATGGAAAAAGTTATTTTTATCGATGGGAAAAGAACCAATTGGGATTACTGGGAAGAGTTAGAAAACTTTAATCACCAAACGGAGGTCTTCAAGGCAGCCAGTAATTTTCTTGTCGGTAAATCTGACATCTAACCCTTGGAAAGCAGCGGTTGAAGAACCGGAAGAATGGTTAAGATGGCGTTTAGTCATGGCAGAGGATTGCAACATTAGTTATACCGAAGCTTTCGCTATGAGCAAAACGGAACTCGGTATTGCTAATGCAGCCTTGGACAAGATGATGAAATTAAGGGATGACGCTATGAAGAAAAATAGCAAAAAGAAGAAATAGGGTGGTGATTACATGGCAGTTCGTGAAACCCATATACTTTTGGATATTATGGCAGACGCTGATCCATTACGAGGTATCAACAGGGAAATGGATGATATTATCCGACAATCGCGGTTAATGGGGCGATCTTATGGAGATTTAAACGATGATTCAAGAGACATGATGCGTGAAATGAACATGGGTTGGCGGAATCAAAATGATGCTTTTAAAAAGTTTCGAAACAACTTAGTCGCTGCCGAATATGATTTTTTCAAACTAGCGCAAGTGGGCAGAAGGTATGGTGGAACAACAGATGAATTAATACGTGCAATTGATAAAATGGGATTAGCACATAAGAAAGCTACAGACGGCATGATGGCGAATGATGACAGAATGAGACAAAGTATGTATAGAACGATTGGAACATTCGCTAACATGACACCTCAAGCGGATAAAAACGCCGCCGCAATTGCCCGCATGAATAATCCTCTATATAACGCCAATAGGGCAGGTTTAGCAGTGGTCGGAACCCTTAATAGGATGGCTAACAATGCTAATACTGCCCGTTTTGCATTGCAACAATTAGGGCCGAACGCCAGCATGAAAGAGTTGAACGAAGAAACACAAAGGTTAAATAAAGGTTTGGGTGCGATGCCTATCGTTGCAATCGCTGCAGGGTTAGCGGCTTACTTCTTTTATGGAGCCATACATAATGCGGCCATGGAAAATAAAAAATATGCTGATTCATTTAATACAATGGTTTCCACTCTAAGGAAAGCTATCCAACCAATGATTGATGTTTTTATATTGATCATGGTTCCTGTTTATAATTTTGTAACAGCAATAGGTCAAATGGTGATTAAATTCAATGAAGCGCATCCAGCTATAGCAATGATATTACAAGGTATTTTATTGTTAATCCCTGCTTTAACATTGATATTGTTGCCGTTAGGTTTAGGTGTTGGTTATGTAAAAGGACTGACATTAGCTTTTGGATTCTTTTTCAAAATGATTGCACCAGTTGTAACATTCTTAGCAACAATGAGTGCGACAGTATGGATTGTTGCAGCTGCAATTATAGCTTTAGGAGCAGCATTTATATGGGCCTGGAATAACGTAGCTTGGTTCCGTGATGGGATACTTGCAGCGTGGGAATGGATCAAAACCAATACGATGATTGCCTGGGCTGCCATAGTTCAAACAGTACAACCAGCCTTACAAGCAATTGTCACGTTCGTCATGGCGAAACTAGCGCAAATCAAGGCTTTTTGGTCAGAACATGGAGCACAAATCATGGCTGTTGTATCTGTTTTTATGGCTTACATCAAGGGTTATATATCAGTTGGTATGGCTGCTATAAAAACCATTTTCTCTGTTGGGTGGACTATAATTTCTAGCGTTATACAAATTGCCTGGGCTGCTATACAAGCGGTAATCAATATAGGGATTTCACTTATAACTGGGTTGATAGCAACAGGAATGGCTATTCTTCAAGGAGATTGGGAAGGTGCTTGGGAAACGATCAAAGGCACGGCAGAAGAAATATGGCACAGTATCGAAGGATTCTTTGAAGCGATCGACCTAATGCAAATAGGTAAAGATATAATCCAAGGTTTGATTGACGGTATTGGTTCAATGGCAGGAGCAGCAGTTGAAGCAGCTGCAGGTGTGGCGGAGAGTATAAAAGGAGCTGTTACCGGTTTATTAGATATTCACAGTCCTTCACGAGTCATGTTTGAATATGGTGGTTTCGTATCGGAAGGTATGGGGCTTGGTATTGAAGATGGATCAAAATATGTTCAAAAAATGGCTGTCGATATGACTGGTGGCATCCCACAAACATATAAACCAACATCGTCAGCGGGGTCTGTAACTAATTCTAGAAGTTCTATAACACTAAGCCCTACCATTTACATTTCAGGGGCGAGCGGTGAAGGTAAGAGCGTAAAAGAGCAAGTGAAAGAGGGAATTCAAGAAGTGTTTGATCACCTCAGCTTCCTATATGAGCCAGAGGGGGAATATTAATGGCTAAACTGGATGATGTGTCTTTATTTATAGAAGATGAAAGTGAGAGTTACAAGGTGGACGTCACAGAATATGCCGTTGAAAAAGGGCAACCGTTTACGGATCATGTATCCAAACGCTCCCCTGATTTTTCAATTAGTGGTTATATCCTTTCGTCTAACTATGAAACTAGTAAAAATAAACTGATTTCCATTATGGAAAGCGGGAAAATCATTAAATACGTTGGTAAAATGAGTGCTTCGAACGTGATTATTACCAGCATAAGTAGCAAAAGAAGTTCAGATGTGCAAAACGGAATGGCAATTGACATTTCATTGAGACGCATTCGTATTTCCACCACTTCGTGGCAAAAGGCTTCAGGGTCAAAGAAACCTGTACAGAAGCCTACAAGTCAAAGTGGCAAGAAAAAACCAGTGAGTAAGAAAAAACCAACTAGTACTAAGAAATATCATGTTACCAAAAAAGGCGATACTTATTGGGATTTAAGTAGAAAATACGGATCATCCATACCACAATTGAGGTCTTGGAATAAATACCCGGATCGACGTATCCCTATAGGAGTTAAATTAAGAGTAAAGTAGGTGAGCGAATGGATTACATCCTTGTTGACAAAGAAAATATCCCTGAAATGTTCGATATTGACCTAGCGGATGAGACTTTTAAACTTAAGTTTGCTTATAACGAATCAGGGGACTTTTTCACCTTAAATCTTTATCGACCTACTGATGGTGAGGAAGACGAAGAAATAATTTTAGGTGAAAAAATGATATTGAATAAACCACTATGGAATGATTCATCAGATCTAACATTACCAGCGCCACAATTGGTTCCTATGGATTTATCAAATAACGAAACGAGTATTACCTGGGATAACTTCGGGGTAACCGTTTTCTTATATATTAATGATCAGGCGGATGATGAAGATGACAACTTATAACTTTAAACGGGTTATGAAAGTCAGTATCGGACGAGCCACATTCACAAATGAAGATCTTCACATTAGATTCGAAATTATTTTCGATGATGATATGAAGCCTAATAAAAACACGGTGCAACTATATAATTTATCCAAAGATACAATCTCCAAATTCAAAACAGGTGATACGTTAACCGTGCAAGCTGGGTATTCGAATGATGTTGGGGTTTTAAGTATAGGCAAGGTATATAGCATCAAAACGAAATTCGAAGGGGTAGATAAGATAACAACGATTTACACTTCTGAGGGTGAAGATTACACAAAAAAGAAGATTGATAGTAAGACAGCAGACAAAGGGAAAAAGGATTCCATAACCTTCAAGAAAAATACGAAGGGTTCCACCATGATTAAAAGGATGCTAGATTTGTTAGGCGTCAAACTAGGTGCGCCCATGAAATTAAAGAATGACAAAGTATATAAAAAAGGCTACACCATATCCAAGCTTATTTACAACGATTTAGAAGATATTGCGAGGGATTGCGGTAGCATCATTTATCACCGCAGAGGAAAGTTGGTCATTAGACCGTTGAAGGAAGGAATGGACGAAAGGTTCGTATTAAAAGAGGAAACTGGATTGATTGGAAGTCCTTCAACATTCACGGAAGATAATAAAACAGGGTACACGGTTAAATGCTTAATGCAACACCGTATTACCACTTGTAGCATTATAGAATTGAAATCAAAGACGGCTAACGGTAAATATCGAGCTTGTAAAGGGAAACACGTAGCGGATAAGAACGACTTTTATACAGAATTCTCATGTGAATAAGGGAGGTGGACTGTTGAGTTCAGAATCAAGATTTGTTGATAATGTTATTAAAAATATTATGTTGCAAGTTCACACGAATCAACCAGCAAGGGTAATTAAATACTTCCCTGATTCCAAACCGCCATCAGCAGATATCGAATATCTTTTTATGGCAAAGGATAAACAAGGGGATTTAATTAAACATGCAATGGTAGAGGCTGTGCCAGTTGTTAGACATGTCGGCCCTTTAGTAAAGGGAGATGTGGTGTGGGTGGAAATAGCAGAAAGAGCGATGGATGACTTTCAAAAAGTCCCTTTTGATCCTGGAATGAGAAGGATGTTTAATTTAAATGATGGTGTGATAACGGGGGTATTTGACTTATGAAATCATTCAAATTAGATGAAAACGGTGACCTTGTTTTTGAAAACGGTTCTTTTGTAATGATAGAAGGTAATGAAGAATTAGCTCAGCAAGCCCGTATGTGCATGCAAACAGAAAAAGGTGAATGGTTTTTAGATCCCGAAGAGGGAATGGACAGAAGTCCTATACTTTCTAAGAATTTCAATGAAACAGAGGCTAAAGATATCATAATGGAATCAACGATTGGAACGACTGAACCGTTAGAATTCGAAAATATAACCTTTGTTCGTGATATAAGGAATAGAAAAATTTCAATCGATATCGTCATGCGCAAAGAAGACGGGGGAGTTTTGGAGTTGGAGGGAGTTGAAATTTAATGGCATGGGGACTTTCGGAAAAAGGGTTTAACCGTCCTAATCAAGCAGACTTGAAAGAAGAAATTGATCAAAAACAAAAGGAACTGTTTGGTGAAGATGTGAACTTATCATATAAAAGCCCTAACGGTATTATCAGTGGTCTTTTATCATGGATACTTGCAAAGGTATGGGAATTAGCTGAAAAGGTGTATCATAGCGGGCACCCTTCAGAAGCAGAAGACAAAAACCTAGATTACTTAACTAGTTACTTTTTGACTTAAAGGAACCCGGAATTATACGCAGAGGGAACGGTTGAATTCACAGGAACGCCTAACTATACCGTTGATGCTGGGACGAGATTCGAAACCGAAACAGGAGTAGATTATGCATTAAAAGAAGATGTGTTATTGAATTCATCTGGAATAGGTACGGGATCAGTTGTAAGTCTTAGAGCTGGTTTAATTGGTAATACATTGCCTGGAACTATTACCGTACAAAGTGAGCCAAGTGCAAGTATTGAAACAGTAATAAACTCTGAAGCTATTACAGGTGGCAGAGAAAAAGAGACAGATATCGAATTAAGAAAAAGGCTATTGGATACCAATGGAATTAAAGGATATTCAACGCCTAACAGCATTGTTTCAGCTGTACAAAACGTTTTAGGTGTAAGGGCTGCAAACATCCACAATAACAATACAAACGTAACAGTGAACGGGACACCGCCTAATAGTTATCAAGTTTATGTATTAGGTGGGAATGGGCAAGAAATCGCAGAAGCTATATTTGATAAGGGTCCTGCGGGTATTGAGCCGTTCGGCACATCTTCCTTTCAAGTATTGGATATGAGTGGTGTTTCTCATAAAGTCTCCTATACACCAGCTAATACAGTTAATGTTTTTTCGAGCGTTAACCTGACCACAGATAACACATTTCAGAGCTCAAGTATTACAGAGGTAAAAGATACGATTGTTCGCTTTATTGGTGGTACGGATAGTAATGGGGCAATTTATACAGGGTTAAATATGGGAGACAAGGTTGTTATATCTCAATTGAGTTATGAAGTCATGAAAATTCAAGGGGTTAAGGATGTAGTAATTAAAATTGGTAAAACATCCGGGACATTAGTATCAAGTAATATCGCTATAGCAGCAAATGAAGTTGCACAAACGAACGCAACCAATATAGCCGTTACGGTGACAGTATGATTTCATTTATTGATACATTTCGAAAATTGACTGATGTTTTTACAAAGAACCCAAATTCGATGATTGGGAAATATATATTACTGATCACGGAAAAAACAAATGAAATTAGATTAACTTTTGAAAAAATTGAATCATGGCGTGATATCCAGCAAGCAAAAGGAACAACACTTGATTTAATCGGAAAAGGTTGGGGCCAGGAACGCGGAAATGTGAGTGATGAAGTTTTAAGGTTGCTTATATTAGCTAGGATAGCTCGTAATAACAGTAATGGAACGTTCAATAACATGATAGAGGTAATAGCAAGGACATTAAATACTGACCCCTCTACGATTAAAATGCGAGCTATGTACGAAGTAACAGAAGGAAAAAAGGCTGCGGCACTACGGATTGAAGGACTCCCAATCAAAGCGTTAAATGATGCCGGGTTATCAACTTCTCAATTCGGATTTTTAGTTCAAAGAGTCGCACCAGCTGGCGTAATGGTGGAAAGTATCAATTTACAAGGAACGTTCCGAATGTCTAGAGTTAAAGACCAAGTAGAAACAAGTGTTGAAGGTTTTGCGCCAGTTGACCAAAGTACAGGTGGAACATTGAGCGCCATTTATGAACCGTCAGGAGTAGAAGATTTACCAATTTAAGGAGGGCACAGTATGCCATTTAATCAAGCATTACCCGTATGGAACGCGGTAGGATCACCACCACCAGAATCTAAAAGAGCGGTTGGGTATTTACCTGATGAACACCCGCCGGCCGACTGGTGGAACTGGCAAATGAATTTAACATACCTAGCTTTGAAAAACTTGCAAGATAATGCAGCAGATAAAACGCTGGCAACTACAACAATATCTGGTTTAATGGCTGCGGCGGATAAAACTAAATTAAACGGCGTTGCAACAAATGCAAATAATTACGTTCATCCAACTACACATCCAGCATCCATTATTACACAGGATACAAACAATCAATTTGTTACAGCGGAAGATAAAAGTAATTGGAATGGAAAAGAAACAACAGCAGGGGCGCAAGCAAAAGCAGACGCGGTTAAAAATATGTTGTTTGACCAATCTCTTTTATGGCAGGGTGCATCTTATCCGTTGTCAGTCGATACAATTACCCCTTCGAAAAAATTATCAGAATGTCCGAACGGATGGATCTTAGTTTGGAGTGATTACGATGTAGGTGTTGGAACTAATGATTACCAATTTGTTTTCACATTTGTGCCGAAAACATTCCCTTCTTTGTTTCCAGGAACCGGAGCGAATGCATATTTCCAGGTTCCGAACTATGTAAGTGAAACACAAATTCAAACAACAATTAAACAATTGTCCTTTACGGATTCCACGGTAAAAGGCAATGATATAAATAAAAACAGTTTTTCACAAAGCGATGACGCAGTTTTACGACGGGTATTAGCTTTTTAAGGAGGGGAATACATGAAAGTATATATAAATATTGGCATAGATAAACGGGTTAACGGTTTCGGTAGTACTAGGGGTAGTGCTTCAGATGTTGAAATGACTGTTGAAGATAACAATGAATTCCTCAAAAACCCGTTCATTTACAAATTAATAAGCGGGAATTTAGTTAAGGATACAGGATATCAGCAAGAACAAATTGAGCAGAAAAACGAAATGGAAAACAAACCAACGGAAATTCAGGTTTTAAAAGAGGAAAACACCGAATTGAAACTGGCCCTTGCTGAGATGGCTGAAAAAATGGAAATCGAAAAAATTAATATGATGTTAGCGGTGGCAGAATTAGCTGAAAATATAAAAGGAGGAATTTGACCTTGGCAAAAATATACTATGACTTAATCAAACTAGGATTACGGAAGATTGAAAATGTCCCGTTACAATGGCGCTCAGATGTTCAGGAAATGTTGAGTGCGTAAAAATAGGTTATTGACATGATATTTTAAGTCATCCTTTATGGAGGCTTTTTTATTTTGTCTAAAATGAGGAGTGAAAAAATGACTGACGTAAATGTTAATTTTCCACCTACGGTTTCACCGAATAGAGTGGTGACTGCAGGTGATGTGGAATCAATGGTAACACAAGTAAAGGCAGATGTTGAAGGTCAGGTGAGTGTTGTTTCCGCACAGTTGGCGGATAAAGTGAATCTCACTAACAAAAAGATAAACGTACTAAACGAGCGAACCGGTGATATTAGTGCAGTAGATATTGCGAATTTCTCTGGTCAAGGCTTACCGAGAACAGAAGCGCCGATAGGGTTTGTTTTTCATCATTATACAGACGGTGAAATGATGCGTTTGGATAACGTTGGGGATAGTCCTGTATTGACGCTAAAGAACGCACGAAATGACAGCAGAAGAAATGATAAACCAGTTGGTTATGTAGGAAACGGAAATTTCTTAGAATGCAGAAAACAACATGATACAGGGACATACAACTTGTTTACGGTTGGAAATGACGGAGACTTAAGGTGGTTTGATAATGGTGGTAGTTCAAAAGTTAAGCTATATAATTTAAAAACTCCCATTGCTAACGAGTACGCATTCGAATTAGTTCCGTACAATGCAAACACAAAATTATTAAATCTTATGAGCGCGAATAATGTATCAGCTTTATTAATCTCCATTGATGGCAGTAATTATGTACAAGTGACAACCACAAGTAATAACGCTGGTATAAAATACACTCCTACGGGAAATTTTTGGGTCAAACCGACAAACGGGTCTGTTTTGCTCGAGGCCGATACTTTCGTCAGAAAGAATAGTGTTAATTATAAAGTTCAAACTGCGAGAAGTGGAACAACAGCAAACAGACCTACAGATTATATAGTCGGTGAAAGTTATTTCGATACTACCTTAGGTAAGCCGATATGGTGTAAAACGGTGGCTCCCGTAGTTTGGGTTGATGCAATGGGCGCAACTGTATAATCGAGAGGGAAAACTGAGCGGTAAGATCATATTCTAAAGGTCAGAAATTCTGGATTACAGCTATAAGGGTATCCGTTATAATGAAAATAAACTAGGGGGTGTAAATAGATGATTGAAGTGATAGTTGATCATTCCTATGAAGATGATTACCATAGTATTGCTCAGATAAAAGTAAATTTAGCAGATGATAACGAAAACAAAAGGATTTCTAAAGTTCTTGCTGATAATAATGACTTTGGTAGACAAATTTTCATCTCAGGTGGAGATGTAATGGGTTTTTTAAGTAATGCCTTAAACATTGACCAAAAATATATTGACATCGCCATAGAGGAAATTGATCTGTATTAAAGCTATTGGTACAATTTCCGCATTTATCAAACTAAATGGCAACACAATTAAGTCGTCCCAAAAGGGCGGCTTTTTATTATGCGATGAAAGGGGGGATAGACATTGGAAACAGAAATATTTAATTTGTTTTTAAAACAGGGTGGATACGCAGTCTTATTCGTATGGTTACTATGGACAACAATGAAAACTAATAAAGAACGTGAAGCAAATTATCAAGCGGTAATTGAAAAGAATCAAGATGTAATTGAAACACAAGCTCAAGCATTCTCAACATTGGCTCAAGATGTAAATGAAATTAAACAAATTATTGTACAGGATAATAAATAATCAAGGAGGAATTTAAAATGAATGAATTCGTTATTTCAAGTGGACACGCTAAAATAGTACGTGGTGCAAGTGGGTATCTAGATGAAGTTAATGAAGCTAGGAAGGTAGTACCGAAAGTTGCTGAATATCTAAAAGAATTAGATTGTAAAGTACATACATTTAATGATGATACGTCAAAAACACAACGGGACAATATCAATAAAATAGTAAAATACCATAATAGTAAAAGTCGGGATTTAGATGTATCTGTGCATTTTAATGCAGGAACAAAGGAAACTGGCGGTACGGAGGTTCTTTATTATGGTGATGATAATAAAGCATTGGCTGAAAAGGTATCAAAAGCTATTTCTGAAGCACTTGGAATTAAGGATCGTGGTGCTAAGAAACGGACTGATCTAGGATTCCTAAAGGGAACAGCTAAACCAGCAATTCTTATAGAGGTATGTTTTGTTGATACTAAAACGAATGCTGATGCTTACAAGAAGAACTTTGATGATTGTTGTAAAGCAATAGCTGAAACGTTATCAGGTAAAAAGCTGAAGGAACAAGCTAAACCAGTTGAAAAGAAAAGTGTTTTACATAAGGTACAAGTAGGTGCTTTCTCGGATAAGAAGAATGCGACTAAATTAGCGGCAGAGTTAAAGAAAAAAGGATATTCAGTAAATATTGTAATAGGATAATTCAAACAAAATATCCTTCTAGATTATGAGAAGGAATTTTTTATTTAAACTTAAAGAGTGGGTGGAAATAAGACATTAAACCGTTTTATTATTGTCATTTTTCCATCCATTTAATATATCTTTTAATATTAAGGACGTTATAACATTTTCTTTATATTCATCTTCTAAATGGTATCCTCGGTTCTTTTCCATCCAATTTTGAATTTTATTAATAATTTCTTGCTTATTTATCGATATATAATAATCGAAGGATTTTTTTTCTTCACAATTATCAAAATACAGAATTAATTTTGAAAACTTATCTTTAGCAGTGACTGCTTCCTCACTTGTTTCATCCAAAAGAAAACGATGTAAGTTATAATCCAATGTTCCTTTAATAAAAAACCTGTAATGGATTGACTTTTGATGATATTGGTCTAATGGAATATATGCCCTCTCAGGTACATTGGTTAGATATCTTCCACCATCTAAAATTGCTAATTCAAACGTATGAATTTTCATACCATTATAACAAGCGTACAATGGTTCATAAGACATATTTGTATCTGTTTGTAATGCAGAATAGAACATTGGACTGCGATCTCTTTCATACTCTCCAAATAATAAATTGTAATTAGGGTGAAGATTATGATAATACCCTTCAGCATTTTCTTCCCAATTGCTTTTGTCCACTAACAACTTCAATATTTTCTCTTTAACAGGTTTATCAATCCCTAACCTTTTCTTCCAAAGTTTCTCGATCACATTGTAATTAGAATTTTGATTAATAGGCGTATTGCTATCTCCGGTTCGTGTGTAAATATAGCCTTCTTGGATCTTATAAAATTTCTTATTTCTTTTTTTGATATAAAAAGGCACAGAATCAGAATTTTTAATTACCATTACATCAACATCTTTATCAGAGATGCTAAGATACATCATTTCTATTTGGGGAGCAGAGTCGCCAGCAAACTGCATACTTCTAAGCATATCTACTACATCTGCCTGCTTTTTTCTGTTGTTGATTCCTTTAATATCTCCATTATCACTTACTCCAACTATAAGGTAACAATCTCGATCATGTAGTGTATTGGAAAAACATAAAATATCATGTATTAATTTTTCGTTATCATTATGCCATTCTTCTTTATAATCCCAATAATCCCCTTCATAACCTCGGCTAATTAAATCTTGGATTAATTCTTGATAATTTGTGTACATAAAATTCTACTCCTTAATCAACTAAAATTAGATGTTTTCTAATAAGAATTAATTCGACTCTTTAGGAAGAACTGCTATATTTCGATCTGCAAACATTTCATTTCTCTTCTTTTTGTATTATATTTCTATATTTATTATAAACTATCTTACATAACATGATTACAAAAAAATGTAGCCCTTACTTGTTTGAGTAGGGGCTTTTAATAGTTTACCATTCTTTTGCATTTTCAATATCTAATTCAAACACCTCAAAAAATATATCTAAAATTCGTCGACAGTTTTCTTCACCACCACAATACCAAGGTGATAAAGCTACAGTAATTAAATCCCAGTTAAATAAATTCTTTAATAGCTTCAGATTCTGATATATTTGACTTTCACTCAATAATTCATCATTAAGTATAAAATAATCTAAATCCAGATCTAAAACAAGGGATTTACTGTCTAAAAATCCAGAATCAAGGATACCTAATTCAACAAATGATTTGAAATCTTCTATAAATCTAAACCTTAAAGCAGTACAGTCTTTTCGCTTAATTGTTTCATTTAAAATTAGCCATTCAGGTTCATTATTTGCAAATTTTAATGTGTCATTTATATCATCACTGCAGTATGTTTGATGGCTTACATACAAAACTCTTTGTAAAGTATCCGTAGCTATACCTGCCCAAATAAAGTTTTCAATTTTCATACAAGAATCACTTGTTACTTTGTATATATCTTCTGGTGTTTTAATATTTAATAATCCTTCTACCTTAGTACCATCGGGCATATTATCGAGATGTCCATCAACATGAATTAATGTTGCATTTTCATTTAATTCGCCTCTTAATTTAGCAAGTTCCCAAGCTGCAAATGCCCAATCGTGATTTCTTGTAATATAGATTTTCTTTTCTGGGAAACTAATACGGTAATCATCATCGTGTATCATTATTTTTGCTCACTTTCATAATAAAAAAATTTTAAATAATTATTATATCAATTAGAATAGCTCAATCTTGGCATCTGTACGCACTGTTCCCCGTGTACCTTCTTCATTCTTGTAAATAAAATCTTCTTCTTTAATGTAAACACTCAAATGATCAGTTTCTTTATCCATTTGAGACCAAACATCAAAGTTATTACCATTCTTCTTTTCTTTAAGTTGATATTGTGATGTAAAATATTTTTTCATTATTATTCTCCCTTTATAAAACATTTTTTTATTTATAAATAACTTCTCTAGCACCTTTAAAATCGTACTCAGATAATTTATTTTCAAATGTCTCTTTCCATAAAACAAATAAATTAAAATCTTTACTCTGACCATTTTTGTAAAGTGATACAACATGAAATCCGTATTCATCATTACATCTGGCTAAGAAGCGTTTTCTGTAATGTGAATAAACCCTTCCTGAAACTGTCATATCATATAATCCCTCATATAAAGGAATTGGTTTTCTGCTTTCATCAAATGGGATTGAATCCACATTATCCTTGCCTATTATATAAACAACATTATTAACGTTGTCATTCAAACTTATTTCCCCCTTAAGATATAGGTATAATAACCCATTATATACATTTAAAGTTTAACAGGGAAGGATATGTGTTGTGAATTAATTTTATTTTTTTAGCTTCAATGATCCCCCCTTTGTTTGAATAACATTTTTAACCGGTTTAGGTGTGATTTGTAGAGTTGATTCACCTGATCTACTTTCTATAAAGTCAGATATAGAAGGGGATTGATAAATTTCTAGCTTTGTACTTTTTACAGCATATCGAGTAGGAGTAATAATTAGGATAGATGGAAATACCTTTTTATCTGGTCTTTGCCAAGGTTCATCTTTCCAATCGCCTGTATCATAATAATTTTCATAAAGATCAATTTTCTTTTGCATGACTTCTTTCGTGTAAACATTGCGTTGAACCTCGATAAATATAGGGTTAAACCAAATAGCAAAGATGTCTGGTTCAATTGTTCCTTTGACACCATATTTAGGCTCAATCATGAGGTTTTTAGTTTCCCTATGTGCTTTCATTTCAATAACAGTATCTACAAGTTCAAGGAAATGGGGGATTTTAGTTGAGTCTGGTTTAATATTGCAGTCAACGGTGAAGTAAACGTATGGAGAGTGAAGAGTACTGCATTTGATAAAGTTATCCCTTGTTAAACGTTTTAAAACACTATTACAAGAATTTATAGGATTCTTAAGATGCTTAAAGTGTAATTCAACTATCTGGTTCCTTGACATCATTCTGAATTGTCTCAAGTCATTAATTATGGCTTTATCCCTTTGGTTCACTATCGAACACCTCATCTAATGAAAATTCATTTACCTTTCGATCTGCGACATCTTCAAGCTCTGATTTTTCTTGTGTCACTTTAAATGGATCAAGTAAACCTTTAGCTTTTTTCTTATCCATATAAGGTACTTGAATTACTCTTTCTTTACCTTGAGTTAAAAGTATCATCCTACCCGCAGTATCTAAGTCAACTGATTGCTTCAATCCACTTATTTTTGCATTTGTTTCATCTGACTGTTTACCTGATATTCTAAAGGTGAGGTTATTCTTTAATTGTCCACCTAATGATTTCGCATCACCACGTTGCATTGACAACATTAGATAAACACCATTAGAACGACCTATACAGGACATACTTTCAATTATCTTCATTATTTTTGGTTTATCTTTAAGCAATATAACTTCATCAATACAAATCACAATTGTAGGTAGCTTCACTTCTAATTCATAAATACTTTCAACGTCCATCGCATCAAGTAATTTACCTCTTCGAACCATTTCTTTTTCAATTATTTGAAGAGGAGGGAGGAGTGACTTAGCATCCATATAAACACCCATTACATGAGGAAGTCGTTTGTATATGCCGAATTCTGAAAACTTTAAATCACCAAGTAAGAACTGTATTTCATTTGGTGACTTATGCAGAATCAATGAGGTCAATATTCCCCTAATTAATGAGCTCTTACCACTTCCAGTTGTTCCTGTGAGCAATATATGATGTTCTTCTGCCATATCCTTAACATTCAACTTACCTGACCTATCTACACCACACATAATAGGGATTATTTTATCCTTACAATGAGGTTGAATCTTTTTAAACTCGTATGGAATATCTTTTTCCATGTCCTTTGAATAGCACCACAAGATAAACTTCTTCACCTTACCATCTATTTCAATGTTATTTCCAAAGCACTGTTTGAATACCCATTCTTGCTTCAAAACTAAATCAGGATTAGCACCATCAGGTAAAGTGAATGTAAATCGGACAGCTTCATTTTCCTCATCAATATGGACATCATGGATCTTTGGATAACGTGTATACGTCTTTGATTGCGTTGTAGTTTGTTTATGGATTCCACCAAGTTTAAATGCCCTCATCAATGAACCTCGCAGCTTCATCTTTGCTCTCCATAGCTTCATCATAGGAACGCACCACTAACAGCGAGCATTAATTTCCATATAAATCCGAATGCTATACAAGGTATAGCAATATTAACTCCTATGTGTAGGGCTTCAGCTACATCATAATTTCCTTGATATTCAAAAAACTTTTCCAATAAGGCAATGGATACAAGGCCAACACCCATAAGGCAAATTGTAGGATCTAATAAGATAAGTGGACTTACCGAATATAGGTTAATATTCGGACTAGTTTTCCTATTTACCTTCTTTTTATTTTTAAAACTTCTGTCCATAAATGAATGCAACTCTATAATATGCTTTCTTCTCATAAAAATAATTCCTCCTTTTAAATACTCAGTCAATTACAAATTAAATAAATCCCCTCGCGCTCCCCCTTAATCCCTCACTACGTTCACTCTTAACAAATTCCTTCAATGCAGTGATACCAACGGGTTAAACTTGTATTTCATTGGTAATGATAATTAGTAAAAACAAAGTATCTGAACAGTCGGTAATTATCTGATTTTTTTCAAATAATCAGTAGGTAATTTATTAAAGAAATCGTATCGACTTTGGTAAATGATATGTAGAAAGTTCGTAGATGTTGCTTGTACCTACGAGAAAGGGGAAATTTATTTACAATGGTAGAATATGTGGTGTTTTTTGGACTTGTTATATCAGGGTTTGTCTTTCTATGCTTGGACATACGAAGAAGCAGAGGAGTGAAGGTGAATCAATACATTCCCCCATACTTTGTGGAATTAGATAAATGTCAAAGTCCTATTGAGAAGAGGGTATTGAAAGCGTTATGGATAAGGGATTATAAAGCAACTGCACAGTATCCAATAAGAAGATATAGAATTGATGTGGCACTTCCAGAATATCGACTAGCCATTGAATGTGATGGTAAAGATTTTCATTCAAGTAAAAAAGCGAAGGCTCATGACAGGAAGAGAGATGCATACTTAAGATCAATTGGATGGAAAACGCTGCGGTTCAGTGGAAGTACCATCAATGGGAATATGAGCAAGGTAATTACTCGAATTGAATCTGAAATACAGAAGAAACACTCTTGATTAAGACGTGTTTGTTACGTTTCTGTCACAAATAAAAAATATTGCTAATCTATTCACAATACTGTCACAAGGACTTTTTACCTATATAATGAATATATAGGCTATGAGGGAGGCTGATTTTGTGAAATTGAAAGAATTGAGTTTTGAGCGAACCGGTTACATAAAGGCTAAGTTACAGTTATTTGATGATCATGTATTCTTAATGGCTGATGATTGTATGCCTGTGAAGTTGTGCCGTGAAAAATATAGTGAAGAAGAAGCAATCCAATTTGCAATAAAGGAATTTGAAAAACTGAATAATGTAATTTTGACGTCTATCGATTGATATCTGGAGGAATAAACATGCGCAACCTAGAAGGCTTAAAAATAATTGATACAGAAGAATACACTTATATAGAGGGAATTGGTACAGCTACTGAAGAGGGTACTCTAGACTTAGAGGGGTTAATTAAAACACTTTTACAGGAAAGATATTTCCGTTATCAATAGAAGGGAAATTTTACCCTTCATTTTTTTGACTAAAATAAGAACAAATGTTCTATAATGTATTTATAGAATGAATGGAGATGTTCTTATGTCAATAAAAGATCGTGGAAAGCTTAAATGGCAACCAGCTTTGATGCTACCTGAATACGTTAAATTATTAAACGATGTGAATAAGGATTATTACCGACAAGTAAAGCCAATTCTAGACGAATACCAAATAGAGGAGTTTGAAAACAAGATACATACCGCAATGGAGTTTGCTTCACCTGTAAAGTTTACTGTTTGGGAAGATGGTTTTGATTGGGAGTATGTTGGGATGATACATAGGTTAGATCCATTCACAAAGGCGATATATTTGGAGCTGGAAAATGAGAAGGGACATATTATTAAGGTGAAGTTTGAAGACCTTGTAGCGGTAGAAGTAAGGGAGTGAAGGTGTTTTATTGGAAATTCCATCTTTCTCCTATTATATAATTTTACGTATTATTCTTATATTTTATATAATTTTATGTATTTCTATTTTTATAGAAAATTTAATGAAAAGTGAATATAAGCTATTTTGTTTGGAGATTATTAAGTTGTGAAGGGTGAAGAATCCAACAACAAGGGAGTGTTCATTGATGGTTAAGAAAGTAAATAAGAAGATGGATGCGGAAGAAATTGAAAGGTTAAGAAAGATAATGGGAGTAGATGAAGCAAACAAAGATAATTACATTTACGTTGAAGGTGCTGGAATTGCATGGGAAACAGGAAAACCAAATTTGAAGAGAATGGCTCAAATGCTTAGTGATGCCTATTTCAAACATTTTGATGGAGGATTTAATGATCATGAACTAGATACGATAGGAAGAAAATTATTTTTAGCGAAATTTTGTGGTGATGATAATAAGGCAGCAGATTATTTTAAACAAATAGAGGAAAAAGTTAAGATTAAAAAATCACAAATATTAGATAAGGAGTGATGAGTAATTGGATAAAAAAATAAAAAAGTTAATCTTGATGAAGTCGATATGACAGATGTAAAAGTAATTTGCTCGGGAGAAATTGATATCAATGAATATATGAGAAAGAAACTTCTTGAGTTTATTGCCGAAGAAGAAAACAGGTTATCTTGTATTTAAAAATAAGTGATTTATCTATTATGGGAGGACTGATTTGTATATATGGCTTATAAAAAATACATAGATGAACATGGGAGATTAATTGAAGAGCATACGGATGAAAATAATGAAACAATAACTGACTACGTTGGAGTATTTGTTGAAGAATATGTTGATGGAAGAAATGCTAAATGTAAAAAATATATTGATGAAAATGGAGTCGTTACCCTAATATGCGAAAAACCTGAAGGATATAAAGGGTTGTGGATAAGAGAAACTAGATTTTTAGGAGAGTTTTCTGTTAAGGCTTATTTATTAAAAAAATACGCCCTTCTTGCTGAAAAGCATAATCTGGATGCAAAAGAAATAAGAAAGGAAGTAGTCAAAGCAAATAAGGAATTTGAAAAAAGAAAACAAGAGGATTTAGAGTTATACGAGAAATTAGCCAAAAAGATTGACGATGAAAAATAATGAAGATTAATTGAAAGGACTATTTCATGGAGAAAAAATCGACTAAACAAGAAGAGAATAAACATAAAGCTATGGATAAGCCTCCTTTTACAGTAAAAAGAAAAAATGAACCTAACTTAAGGTTAATGGCAATGGCGTTTTCGAACTTGTAACATCAAACAAAAAATATTGATAAACGATCGAATGGTGAGAAAATGAAAAAAAGCTAAGGAATATTCCTCAGCTCAGTTAAGGGAGAATAATGAAAAAGAAAAGCTAGTGATAATAATATCATTTACAATAAAATTCCATTATATACAAAAAACCACCAGTTATTTAAGATTGGTGGTTTTCTTCTTTTACATGAGCAATTATATCCTCGATTTCACAATGAAGTACATCACAGATTTCATTAAGAACTTTCATTGATACAAATTCATCTTTTCCTATCTTAGCCAATGTAGATGATGAAATTTTAGTTTGTTTCTGTAAATCAACCTTACTTATTTTACGTTTGTGTAGTGTAGCCATTAAGGGTGCATAGGTGAACATGTAACCCACTCCTTTAGGTTTATATTGAATATCTTTAGTTTAGTGTACCATAGCTTTAAAAAAATATAAAACTTTTTCGGATTGGTGTTGACATCCATATTTGGTAAATGGTATATTAGCTTTAGAAAAGCGAAGATATCATTCGAGTAAACAGACATAATATTCGATATAACAAAACAAAGGGAGAGATTAAGGGATGACAAATCAAACAGTAGCAGTAGAAGGTAAAGAAATGGTAAGAGAAACTTTCGGAGTATTCACAAACTTGGGCATTGAACTTAACTTTAACCAAAATTCGGACAACCAAAAACAAGCACTAATTGAAGCGTTATATAAACTTGAAGGAATTTCTACTATTGAAATGAAAATTACATTAAACGATGGAACAGTCATTGTGCCTAACATAAACAATTGGAATCACAAATGCGAAAATATCTCAGTTTTCGATGAAGCAGATGACTACATGGATTACAGTACAATGTTTTTATAAAACCTTGCGATCTCGTAACATTTAAAAGGAGGCGAAAAGATGAAAAGTTATGACTCCATTCCAAACGAGTGGAGTTTTTATAATTTATAGAGAGAAAGGTAAGGGAGGGATAAATTCGGATACTTCTATGGCGTTTTTGTGAAGACATTCGAAGTGAATTATTTAGAGAAGATAACTGATTTGGGGTTTAGCTTGGGGGATTAACATATATAGAAGAAACTAGATCAATACTTTATTACAAGAAAAAACTACTAACTATAAGTTAGTAGTATGGTCAAATTTAGAGTAAATAATAGAGGTTTGAGAGTTTGAATTTTAGTTTGAAAATTGGTCACAAAATTGGTCACAGATTTGACTGAAACCATTGTTATAAAGCAATAATTACATGATTTATTGGTCACAATTTATGGTCACATACATTAAAAAGAATCAACTTTTATTTATGATTTTTTCGATTAGTATTTGCAAATCATCCGGCTTATGAAATTCAATCGGCGAAACGCCTTTATCGAACTCTATTGTATTGGATTCTATCATCAATACATACTTCCCATTAATCTTTCCTAAATGGATGCTTTCGCCAAAATCGGCTAACAGTCCTTTGACGGATGTACTGCCTAGTTTCATTCGCATTTCGGCTTCAGGTGTATGCTCGACAATTTGGGCTGTGGCTTCGACGACCTGGTGGGTTTCAAGGCGTTCCTGGATTTCCCGTTTATCGCTTGTTTCCCAGATTTCCAGGTCCTGTTCGAATTTGTGCAATTCGTCACTGTTTTCTTCGAATTGAGCGGATACATGTTCATGAACCATATGGATAACCTGGTTTTTCATGATTTCAGGCATCGATTCCCCATATTCGACGAACTTCAAGAAGTCCTCGAAGTAGCGGGCATGTGAGGCCTGGTGGATTTTCAGTTCGCCTTCTTCGACCATTCCTTCTTCGGGCATGTAGGGGTATTGTATGGATTTCATATTTTTAGTGGTGATTGCCATTTCAACGTGCCTAATCAAGGTCCGTTCATCCGAAATGGAAGCAACTTTCGGCTCGAAATCACATTTTAGTAAGAAAACGAATGGTTCATCAAGATATTTCGTTAATTTTGCCGATGCGATTATGAAGACACCGCCACGGACGGCACTCGTATCAATATAAGACCGCGTGAATTGTTCATTTTCCTCTTGGAATTCCTGTTTTGTTTTTGCATATCGAACACGGTTAAATACATTGTAATTAGGGTTGGAATCAAGTGCATGTCCTTCTTCGACAATAAAAGAACCAATTTTCGTTGGTATTTGTTCAGTTTTTGGATGACGGTCGACTTTCCGTTTGGAAATCTTCATCAATTCCCCATCCAAAAAATCCTTTAGAGGACTTTCTTCGTATTCTTCTGTATCAAGAGTTTGGAAATGTTTAAAACGCTTATCAGCCTGATCGCCTTTTCCTTCGACTTGGATTAAATAAAAAGACAGATAGGTAATTGCAAAATCCATGAATGTCACCTTCTTCAATTATTAAGCATAATTCCCGTACTTTTTTTAAGACTTAATAAGTATAGTGATGTACTTTGATTCCGTCAAACTATTGGTGCATGAATGATCAGGATAATATTGGAGTATTATTTCATAATAATACTTATACAAAAATAACGAATGAACTTATATTGGATTAAAAATATTAGAAACTTATACAAGTAGCGCACTTTATTAATATTAAAATAATGAATTGTTAATCCTTATTTGTTAAATATTGATATTCCTGTTGAATATTAAGGATTACCTTCCAAATAAAATTCAAAAAACAGAATTTTACAATAATAAATCATTGACGAAGGAAGGGGTAATACGTATAATTTGAAAGTCAGACAATTCAGGAATTGTAGAAATTTGTCGAAATTTCTTCGATATAAATGAAAGTGAATTTATTTGTCTGTAGTTTTCAGAATAGTTTATAAAATTTACGGAGGAAAGAACATGAGTATTTTTAGGAAGAAGTCCATTGAGGACTTGTTGAAAAACGCCGGTTCCGGCGGTAAGGGATTGAAACGGGAACTAGGGGCTTGGGATTTAACGATGCTAGGAATTGGAGCGATTATTGGGACAGGCATATTTGTATTAACAGGTACTGGTGCAGTGAATGCTGGTCCTGCACTTTCATTATCTTTCGTCATTGCTGGGCTTGCCTGTTTATTCGCTGCACTTTCTTATGCAGAATTTGCAGCTTCCGTGCCGGTATCCGGTTCGACTTATACGTATGCTTATGCAACTTTAGGTGAATTCGCCGCTTGGATAATCGGATGGGATTTAATTCTTGAATACTTATTGGCTGTTAGTGCCGTATCGGCTGGGTGGTCGGGCTATTTCCAATCATTTTTAAGTGGATTCGGAATTAACTTTCCAGAGAAATTGACGGCAGCACCAGGTTCGGTCGAAGGTGTCACGACTTATATGAACTTGCCGGCCTTTTTGATAGTCATGGCGATTACCTTTTTGATTTCCATAGGTACGAAACAAACGACCAGAATCAATAATATAATGGTCGTTATTAAAGTGTTGGTAGTGTTGTTGTTCATCGTTTCTTCTATCTATTATGTGAAACCGGAAAACTGGCAGCCTTTCATGCCATTTGGTATCGATGGAGTATTTTCAACTGCCGCATTAATGTTCTTTGCCTTCATCGGCTTTGATGCAGTTGCATCTGCTGCTGAAGAAACAAGAAATCCAGGAAAGAATTTACCACGCGGAATCCTCGGTTCCTTGGTCATTTGTGTTGTGCTTTATATGCTTGTAAGTTTAATCATGACAGGTGTGGTACCGTATGCACAATTCAGTAAGGCTCTTGATCACCCGATTTCTTTGGTCTTGCAAAGCGCAGGACAAAATTGGGTTGCAGGAATCATCGATCTAGGTGCCTTCCTCGGAATGACAACGGTGATTTTGGTAATGTTGTATGGACAAACGCGAATCATGTTTGCGATGTCACGTGATGGGCTGATGCCAAAATCCTTATCAAAACTTCATAAAAAATATAAAACACCTTATGCAGCTTCATGGATATTTGGTATGATAGCGGCCGTATTGGGAGCATTCATACCTCTTGGTGAATTGGCAGAGTTGGTCAACATCGGAACATTGACTGCTTTTACGATGATTTCCGTAGCGGTCATCGTTTTACGGAAAACAAGACCGGATATGAAACGAGCTTTTTATTGTCCGGCAGTACCGCTCGTTCCCGGCCTGGCCATCGTTTTTTGCGTATTCTTGATGATTCAGCTAGGGAGTCATACATGGATAAGGTTTTTCATCTGGATGGCTATCGGAGTAGTCATTTACTTCGCTTATTCCCGTAAGCATTCCAATCTTAACCAGCAGGAAAATGATCATTGAAAAAACACTTTTTGAGAGTTTCAGTTTGACGACTAAAGGGGTTAGGAAGGCTGAAGGCTATCTCCCCGAACCAAGATTTTAAATGAAAGCTTGGTTATCCTTCATGTATTTTTGTTTTTTCGCTAGCCAGTTAAATTCAGCAGGAGTGTCGCGAATTTCTTCAATCCTGTGAGGGTTTCATAGAGATGTAAAAAACCAAAAAATATAAACTAGTCTTATTCAAGTGTTCGAAATGAGTCCAGCCTACAGTTTATTCTTAAAATAGATTCCAGTTGATTGGAACGGAAGGTACGAGACTCCTGCGGGAAAAGAGCGCCGAGGAGGCTCCCGGACCGCCCGCGGAAAGCGAGTGCCTGAAGTGGAAATCAACGTTCATATCCTACACTCTCTCAAAAAAGTATACGATCTGAGACACTCTCTGGAGTGTCTTTTTTGTTTGGACATATATCGTTCATAAGTCTTATGTAAAAGAAGAAAATTTCTCGAAGTGAATTAAGATAAACAGACTTATGTCGAAATAGTATATATGGGGTAAAAAATGGGGGGCAATTCAATCATGAAAAGAATATGGAGAAATAAACAAAAGATAGATTCTATAGACTATATGCAATATAAAGAACACGTCGGTATCAATATCAGGGATTATCCGAGCGTATTGAATCAAGTGGACATGATTCATTTGACCATCGAGGATTTGTGCATAATTCGTTCTTTACAGGAACAAGTGAAGGAACATTTGACACAAATTGTAGGGGATTTTTATAAAAATCTAGAAAATGAACCCTCTTTAATAAAAATCATTAAGGACAATGGTTCTGTTGATAGGTTGAAAAAGACACTGCATCGTCATATGTTCGAAATGTTTAGCGGAACCATTGATGATGCATATATTAAACAGCGTTATATTATCGCACAAGTACATGTGCGAATTGGACTTCAGCCAAAATGGTATATGAGTGCATTTCAGGATTTATTGCAATCATTGATCATTCATGTGATTTCCAACATAAAAAATATTGAGCAATATCAAGATAACATTCTGGCTGTCACTAAAATTTTTAATTTAGAGCAGCAAATAGTTTTAGAGGCATATGAACTTGAAAATGAGAAGATTCGCCAAAAAAACTTAGCAGAAAAAGAGACGATTAAACTACAGGTCAATCATAATGCAGAGGAATTGGCAGCAATCAGTCAAGAGACCAGTTCAGCAACTCAATTAATGGCAAGTAAGGTAGGGGAAATTCATGATTTCACCCAAAAGGGGTCAGAAATAGCCATACATGCAGAGGGAAAGTCAAATGAGGGAGTCGAACTGTTACAGGGATTAGAGAAAAGATTGGTAAAAACGCAGGAGCAAATGACGATCATTTCAAAAGATATGGAGCAGCTTTCCAATACTTCAAAGGAAATTGAACGAATTGTCACGATCATCACCTCAATTGCCGAGCAAACGAATTTGTTGGCGTTGAACGCAGCGATTGAAGCGGCAAGAGCTGGTGAAAATGGTAAAGGATTTGCGGTTGTGGCTGGTGAGGTAAGGAAGCTATCAGAAAATACCAAGGACTCGGTTTCTGAAGTAGTGAAGTTGATTAATGGAATCGCTCATTTTACCAATGTCATGAACACGTCAATTTCCATGGTTAGCGGGGAAATTACTAAAGGTACAAAACAAGGAAATGAAACGGGCATATTTTTTACTGATATAGCAAAGGCCATGCTTTCTGTTAAAGAGCAGAATATTAAGATCACCAAGGAAATGACAGAGCTGAATGATATATTCGAGGAAATTAATGAAGCGTTCAATCAAGTGGCCGTTTCCTCGGATCAATTGACTCAATTGACAATGAACTTGTAATGAAGTTGAACGGTTTTTGAGATCAGCTCTATAGGCTAATTTGTATTTTAATAAATAACTCGATAGAATATTTCTAAAAACCCCCAAAGCGGTCTATAGAATATGAACAAACTATAAACAGGGATTTAAATCACTTCCCATTGGATGCCGTTAACAGGCTGCTCAATAAATCACTTGATAAAATATAAGTTTAATGTTATATTAATAAAGCGATGAGCTAATTTGTGTAAGTCGAAGAACAAGCTTTTAGCTAAACGTCGGGATGTGGCCTGACGGTTCTGCGCCACAAACGCATCAAAGACGCCTGCTGCGTGCAGGCGTCTTTTTCATTTTATCGATTCCTTTTTTGCAGCTTGTACGTCATCTTTGAATTCCTCTTGTATTTCTTCTGTTATTCCCTTGGTTGCATCCTTAAATTCCCTTAGCGAGGTGCCGACTGCCCGTCCGATTTGAGGCAGCTTGTTCGGTCCAAAAACAATTAAAGCTAAAAGAAGGATTAAAATTAAACCGGGAAAACCAATGTTTGAAAGCATAACCAGTCACTCCAATCAAATCTATTAGTTAATATTATAGACTCCTTCCATGTATTTGCAAATGGTATTTAGAATATATTATAGTGATCAACATCCGATGATCTTCGCAAGGCAAACACTTCAATTCCCTCACCATTCTATCTTGCACATTCTTTTTATTAATATTTACTTACCCAATTACGTTATTCCCCTAAAAAGATTTCAATGAAAGTGGGGGAGGGTAAACCAGAGTGACGTCTGACGTTTTGGGCATGTAACTGATTTGGCTACACCAGCTTAATGTGTGGCATGAAATTTTTTTGTTGCATGGGAATGATAAAACTTGCAAGTTTGAAGATATTTCGGTATTATAACTATACAAGCTGCGTTGTTCGTAATGATAATTAAGTTTTAACCTTTAAGCTGTAATAGGGAGTTTTATATTGAAACAGGAATGTTATGCCTCGTCACTGACTTGGACAACAGGATTGCTTCTGCAAACACCCACTTTGAGGAGTGGTGGTTTAAAACTTTCTTACTTGAATACGGCAATTGCGGCTTACTACTTTTATAATTAGAAACCAGTCCGATAAGGGACTGGTTTTTTGTCGTTTTACGGTTTGGATCGTTGAAAATCGGATAAAAAGGATGTTATCAGAAATCGTAAATACCCAGTAATTAACCTGGTTATGTGAAGGCTTCACGAATTATGAATAATTTGTGAAAGTTTTTATTGAAATATCAGATAATTAGCATTTATAATAACAATTAGATAACTCGGTTCACTATTTATATAAAATATACAAGTCGAATATTTTTTGAATGATTACGTAAGCGCTATCATTTGGATGGAATTAATGCAGTCACCTAGAGAGGAGAAAAATTTTATGGCTAAAGTTAATACGACCGAGGTAATTAGCAACAGTAAATTTAACCGCTTTCATTTTGGATTGCTGGCATGGTGTTTTATCATTATCCTTTTTGACGGCTATGACCTTGTCGTATACGGGACAGTCGTCCCGTTATTGACGGAGGAATGGAACCTTACTTCCGTGGAAGCGGGGGCTATGGGCAGCTACGGTCTATTTGGAATGTTGTTCGGGGCCATCTTCTTTGGTACATTAGCAGATCGGATTGGCAGGAAAAACGTAATCGCGATTACACTTATTTTATTTAGTTTATTTACGCTTTTATGTGGATTTGCGGATACGCCTACGATGTTTTCGACTTTCCGATTTCTTGCGGGATTAGGGCTTGGGGGCATCATGCCGAACGTCATTGCCTTATTGACGGATTATGCACCGAAAACGATACGGAGCATGGTCGTTTCAATCGTTTTGTGCGGTTACTCATTCGGAGGGATGCTTGCGCCGATACTGGGCATCCTGGTTATGCCGACACTAGGTTGGGAATCAATATTCTGGTTTGCCGGAATGCCATTGTTATTTTTACCCTTCATGATGAAACGTTTACCAGAGGCTTCGACCCATCTGATCAGAATTAACAAAAAGGAAGAACTAATCAGAATATTATCCAAGGTAAGTCCGGAAAGTAAATTCGACATCAAGGACGAACTTGTGGAAGTGAAAAAAACAGAAGCCAATATGCCGATTGTTGGTTTGTTTAAGGATTCCCGTGCTCTTAGCACATTGATGTTCTGGATCGCCTTTTTCATGTGCTTATTGATGGTATATGGATTGAATACATGGCTTCCAAAGCTAATGATCGAGGCAGGGTATGCGCTGAATTCAAGCTTAGGTTTCTTGATCGTCCTTCAAGGCGGCGCTATCGTGGGCACGCTTATCATCGCTAAACTTTGTGATCGTTATGGTTCCAAGAAAATGCTTGTGCCGATGTATGCGCTTGGGGCTGTAAGTTTGACACTATTGGGAATGGGCGGAAGCTCATTTGTGATTTACACATTGGTAGCGATTGCAGGAGCCTGTACCATTGGTACCCAAAACCTTGTACAAGCCTATGTTTCCCAGTACTATCCACCAAATATTAGATCGACTGCACTAGGGGTGGCTTCTGGTATCGGAAGGATTGGCGGTATGCTCGGGCCCATACTCGGCGGATTTTTATTATCCATCTCGCTACCCATCCAATTGAATTTCATCGCCTTCGCCATTCCGGGTCTCATTGCTGCGGTTGCCTTATCATTCGTTCCAGTGAAAATGGCTTATTATAAACAGGATCATTCGGAACCAACGGAAGAAATGGTCGTAGAATCCAATAAAATGAACGTCTTGTGAACTACATGCATGAAATGCAGTGCTGGGATACCCCTGCCTATTTGTTTTATTGGCCTTTTTTGGCCATAGTAATGAAATGGCGAATAGACCAGAAATAGCGTAAAGGTTTTCCAGAAATTGTTTGGCGTGACCTACTTTTGAGAAAAGTTGCTTAAATGTTCATAATTTCGCAATATGAGTCACTCTTACTATAAAGAATAAATGTTAGAATGAAGGTACGGATAATTAATTCTCCCTTAAAGTGGAGCGAACTAGAAATTAATCTCATCTTTTGTGAGGAGTCAATACTTTGAAAATTTTAAAACATGTAATTTTTTGGTTATGCATTATAGGGACATTATTCTCTATGATTTACTTCTTTGTAGCGGACATTCCGTTATATGTTAAATTGTTAGGCGGAGCCATCATCCTTTATCTTGGTTATGATTTAATAACAGAATCAAGGAAAAGAAAGCGTAAAGAAGCCTTGGAAGCTTAATCCTTATACACAAAAAAGCCCTCTTTGATAAGAGGGTTTTTTTGTTGATTAATATGGCTAATCAAACTTTGATTATTGACAATATTCTAAAAAATAGGTTAATATATAGTGAACTTAGTTCTATATATGTATAATTTGTATTTTAACTAAAAGCAGAAAGAGGGGAAGGAAATGCGCACAATCCAAGTGTCTGAAATGATTGATGAACAAAAATTTAACCGTTTTCATTTACAGATTTTATTATGTTGTATCTTTATCATCATCTGTGACGGGTATGATATGTTCATGCTTGGGACGATTCTGCCATCTTTGATGGCGGAGTGGAGGATAACTGCTGTAGAGGCGGGGTTATTCAGCAGCTATGCATTGTTTGGAATGATGATAGGAGCGTTGGTCTTTGGACCGCTGGCGGATAAATTCGGCAGAAAGAAAGTCATTTTGATTTGTACGGTCATTTTTTCCGTATTTACCTTTACTTCAGGTTTTGCCGATGATCCAACTTCTTTTGGAATCCAACGTTTTATTGCAGGATTAGGCTTGGGAGGAGTCATGCCGAACCTAATTGCAATCATTACTGAATATTCTCCTAAAAAACTTAGAAGTACCCTGGTTGCGATCATGTTCAGCGGACACGCACTAGGGGGAGTTGTCGCTTCATTGGGGGCGATGTACCTAATTCCGAACTTTGGTTGGCGGGCAGTGGTTTGGCTTGGTGCACTCCCGTTGATCTTCATGCCCATACTATATAAATTGCTGCCTGAGTCAATAATTTATTTCATGACAAAAAACAAGAAAAGCAAATTGGTGAGCGTTCTGAATCAAGTGAAGGCAGACGGGCAATACACCATTAATGATAATTTTGTCCTTCAGGAGCAACTCAAAAGTGAAATGAAAGGGTTTCCAGTTAAGCAGTTGTTCAAAAATGGCAGGACTTTGAGCACCCTCATGTTCTGGACTGCATTTTTCATGTGTTTGTTCGTAATGTATGGTTTGAGTACATGGCTGCCAAAAATCATGGGAGGGGCAGGATATGAATTAGGTTCAAGCCTGACATTCTTAGTCGTATTGAACCTTGGAGCAGTTTTTGGGGCGATCGTTGGAGGGAAGCTTGCAGATAGATATGGTTCCAAGAGGATTCTGGTTACTTTCCTGGTCATAGGATTCATTACCCTCACGATGCTGAGCTTCAAGCCAAGCATGGTCATGCTGTATATACTGATTGCCATTGCAGGAGGTACGACAACAGGTACACAAATCGTAACGAATGCATATGTATCCCAGTATTATCCGAATGAAATCCGTTCTACAGGTGTCGGCTGGGCATTGGGTATCGGCAGAATTGGCGGAATACTCGCTCCTACTTTCTGTGGGGTCCTGCTTGATATGAAGTTGTCATTGCAAGTCAATTTTTTAGCTTTTGCCATACCATGCATAATTGCAGCAATGGCGATTTGGTTCATACAGGATAACTTCAGCAATTTGACGGCAAACAGGCAGGAAAAGAAATTGATATGATGTACACCCAAGCTGGATCACTGTATGGAAATAATCTAATGAAAATCAGTCAAAACAACATTTGGAGGTATGGTAAAAAAACCAAAGGGCCTTGTGCCCTTTAATTTTTTCACTGTCTAGGGCCCCATAAAATAACTGAAACCCCGACTAAACAGATTGCAGCTCCAATCCAATCATATAAATCAGGGGTTTTCTTATCGATGCCCCATCCCCATAAAACAGAAAGAACTATGAAAACCCCGCCATATGCAGCATATACACGGCCAAAGGTAGGGAAGGTTTGAAATGTTGCAATGATGCCGTATAACACCAACCCGAAACCTCCGGCTAAGCCTAGATAAATGGATTTACCTTCTCTTAACCAAAGCCAAATAAGGTAACCGCCGCCAATTTCCGCCAGACCAGCCATAACGAAAATTACAATAGTAACCAACATATATGTATACCTCGCTTCCTCGTTGAAATTTTATCATAGATGAAACGGTAAATGATCATTCTTTACAGTGTTGTTATTAAATTAACTGGGCATCACCGTTAAGGCATGAATATGATTCTTCATAAAAGAGATATTGTTATCATGTTGTTTGTGCTGATTTGTTGTCCTTCTATCTGTTGTGTTCGATGGGGTTAACATTGCTGGCGCCAAGCTTGATGCTGAACTTGATCAACACAGCCTATTATGGTTTTGGGCAATTCCTGCCTGGATTATTATCGATTTTCTTTTTCCGCTCCATAAGACCTGCAGGTATTGCAGCCGGCCTCATTACAGGGGATCTGTTCGCCATAGGTATGCATCTGGCTCAGATGAATTTCTTGAATATTAATATTGGCTTAATCGCTTTATTGATAAACTTCACAGTTGCTTATGCCATCAGTATGTATTTGAAAAGAAAACAGAAAAGTCGGACATCCTTTGAAGAACCAATTGCCTACAATAGTATTGAATTAGAAGAAACCTATCCAAAAAACTCTGTCATTGTCGATTAATATTACTTACGATTTATGCATTCGGATTTAATTCGACCATACATTATTGTAATAGGCTCTAATTCGTTAAATATCCAGAAAAAGACCAGTTTTTTACCTCTAACTTGGGTTGCAATACAGATGCAAAGGGTACTATACCTAAATAGGAATATAGTAATCTAGTTGAGGAGTTGCAGCCATGAAATCCCGATCATTTGCATACATGTTAGCGTTATTTCATTCAAGTATTGTCGGCCTATCTTTCTTATTCACGAAAATGGCGATTGCTGAATCGAATCCCCTTGATACTTTGGCGTTCCGGTTCACGGTTTCTTTCGCCATCATTTTGTTGCTGGTCGCCGTAAAAGTCATTAAGGTGAACTATTCTTGGGAGTCGATTAAAAATCTTGTACCGCTTTCTCTATTATTCCCAACTCTTTTCTTTGCCTTTCAAACTTTCGGGCTTAAGTATTCGCAATCCACCGATGCTGGAATTCTTTCTGCCGTCACTCCAATTCTAACATTGATGATAGCTGGATACTTCCTTAAGGAGAAAACATCTTTATATCAAAAACTTTCGATTGTCTTGTCGGTAGTTGGGGTCATTTTCATTTTTGTGATGAAAGGGAGCACCATCAATTTTTCCGACATGCTTGGGATGGTGTTGATCCTGCTATCCTGTATTGCAACGGCTTGTTATACAACGATGACCCGTTCACTTGCCAAGGACTATACACCAGGTGAAATGTCCTTTTTCATGATGGGAACAGGCTTTGTCATTTTTAATGCAGCTGCACTCGTTACCCATTTAAAACAAGGTACGATGCCGGAATTCTTTACACCATGGTCGAGCATGGAATTCATCAGTTCCATTTTGTATTTGGGAATATTGGCTTCATTGGTCACTTCATTATTATCCAATACGATTTTATCAAAAATAAAAGCGTCCCAAATGAGTGTGTTTGCAAATCTTTCCACTGTTGTCACGATTGCAGCAGGAGCTCTCATTCTAAATGAAAAGCTTACGATCTATGATATATTGGGTTCGATACTAATCATTTTAGGTGTAATAGGCACGAATTATTTTGGAGTGAAGAGAGAGCATTCAATAAAAGTGAATCTTGAGTATAATGAAGGGAAATTGTAAATGAATGAAAAAGGTCCATCCCAATAGGAATGGACCTTTCAGACTGTAGACAAACTCGATGAAAATCAAGTGATCTGACCCAATAAAGTTAGACATATAATTTAAGCAGCTTCTAAGACCTGAGTTCGGTATTCTATCGGACTCAGGTCTTTTAATTTTACCTTCATTCGTTTGTGGTTATAGTAATGAATATAATCATCTAATTCCTTTTCAAAGTGCTCCATACTTTCAAACTCTTGGAGATAAAGCAATTCAGACTTTAACAAGCCAAAAAAGTTTTCCATGACTGCGTTATCTAAACAATTTCCCTTACGGGACATGCTTTGTATAATGCGGGAATCTTTTAAGGTTTTTTGATACTTCTTCATTTGATAATGCCACCCTTGATCCGAATGGAGGATGACCGTATCTTCTGGTTTTAGGTGTTTAATCGCCTCATCTAACATATCTCCAACAAGTTTATAAACAGGCCGTTTCATCACTTTGTAGGCAATAATTTCACCATTACATAAATCAAGGATAGGGGATAAGTAACGTTTCTCCCCAAATAAATGAAATTCCGTTACGTCTGTTACCCATTTTTGATTCATTTTCTCGGCTTGAAAATCACGTTGTAAAATATGGGGGGCAATTCGACCAACACGCCCCTTATACGAACGATACTTTTTCATACGGACTAAACATTTTACGCCCATTTCATTCATGAGGCGGTTGATGGTCTTTGGATTGTGAGAAAACCCATATTTTTTTAACTCTTTTGTGATACGACGATAACCGTAACGTCCTTTATGTTCATGATAGATAGACTGAATAGTGGCTTTTACCTTCGAATACTTATCTTCTCGATTCAAGCGTTTTTCCCAATAATAGTACGTGCTACGTGGAATATCAGCGACTTTAATTAAGGCCACAACCTCATAAATGGACTTTAGTTCATAAATTACTTGCGCTTTGATTTTGGTTGTAATTTTTCCTGCATTTGAACTAAAGTATTTAACTTTTTTAAATACGCATTCTCCATTTCCAGTTGTTTAATTCGTTCTTCAAGCTCTTTAACCGAACCTTCAATTTGTTTGGATGGATTGATATCTTTTTTCATGGATGGTCTCCCCTTTTTCTTAGAAATTAGGGCATCTAATCCATAGGCATTAACATTTATTCTCCACGTCCGAATTAGCGCTGGAGATGAAATATTAAACCTTGCGGCTGCGTCGTAAGAAGATATACCCGTTTCATTCATATAATTAAGTACATCCATTTTAAACTCCGTAGAATAACTTGTATAGGATTTCTTAAATCCATCGGCTCCTTGAATTTGGTATAAACGAACCCATCCTTGAATCATTTGATAAGAAACTTCAAATATTTTCTGAAGATCCATATAGCTGTGCTTTCCTTCAAGGTAAAGTCGTACAATGAATATTTTCTGTTGGGCAGAAAAATTAGCCATAAAAAACACCCCGTAAATGTTAGTTTGGTGTCTAACATTTACGGGGCAGTTCAAGTTTGTCTACAGTTTTTTTGGCTTGTATAAATTTGGACGTTGATTGGAACGTAGGGCTCTCGCTTTCCGCGGGCGGTCAGGGAGCCTCCTCGGCTTTCGCCTGCGGGTCTCCCCTAGACGGGCTTTTCCCGCAGGAGTCTCGTAGCTCCCGTTCCAATCAACTATGTTTAAAATTTTTCTTTGCGTACGATTTTCTTTTCAAATTTGCGATTATTCGCACACGAGCATATCAAGGATGTCTTTAAGATGAAATCAATCAAGGTCGTGAAAACCATGGAAAGAAGCCTTTTCCACCAGATAAATTTGATAGGGAAGAAACCAGAGCAATTAAAGGAAGTACTACGGATCCTGAGAGGGGATACAATGTGAAAGATGAACAAACAAACAGTTTGCCTATTCATTCCACGCGGCCGCAGACCGCAACGGTTATGTATGGGCAACGATTGTAACACCTGGTAATACACATGACAGTCATATTTTGGAGCCACTTGTTGAGCAAGTGATTGAGAAAGGTAACCAGAAGCAGTTGCCGAAGATGCAGCTTATAAAACACCAGCGATTACAAGCTACCTATTTAACAAAGAAATCACGCCTGCTTTACCCTACACGTCCTCGTACAAAAGAAGGATTCTTTCGCAAACATGACTATGTTTACGATGAACACTTTGATTGTTACCTTTGCCCTTCGGGAGAAACTTTAAAGTACTCAACAGCAATAAAGAGGGCTATCGCGAGTACAAATCGCCAAAACTCAAAATTTCAAGGGAATTTTAAAAGGGGTTCGGAATTTTTTAATTCCGAACCCCTTTTTTCATTTCCACCATCTTGTTTGAGGGAAATCCGTCGAACCAAGCACTACCGGTTCGCCTATTTGAGGGGTGCAGATCTGGACACCCAGGTCATTGGCTGCTTTTGTTACCCGTTCTATCGGATCTGTCCAGTCATGAAAAGACAATGTGAAACCTGCCCAATGAATGGGGATCATCCGTTTTCCTTGTACATCGATGTGTGCTTGAACAGTTTCTTCCGGAAGCATATGGATGGTTGACCAACGTTCATCATATTGGCCGCATTCCATTAAGGTTAAATCAAAAGGACCGTATTTTTCGCCGATTTCTTTAAAATGGCTGCCATAACCACTATCGCCGCTGAAATATACCTTTTCTTGTTTTCCTTTAATTATCCAAGAACACCAAAGTGTCGTATTGCCATCGCCTATACTTCTACCAGAAAAATGCCTTGCAGGCGTACAAATAAATTGCAAGTCCTTGAATGAAGCTTCATCCCACCAATTATGTTCCTGAATCAGTTCTTGTTTAACGCCCCATCTTTCTAGATGTCCACCGACACCGAGTGGGACAATGAACTGACTGACCTTATCTTTTAACTTCTTTATCGAGAAATAATCCAAATGATCGTAGTGATCATGTGAGAGCAGGACGGCATCGATAGGAGGAAGCACATCGATATCAAAAGGCAGCTCCCCGCTAAAGCGCTTGTTCCCGAACCATGGAAAGGGAGTGGGTGCTTTGCCAAACATGGGATCCACTAAAATGGTTTTCCCATCTAACTCCAACATGAATGCAGAATGACCAAACCAGGTGATTTTATTGGAATTCTTAGAAGCGGGTTCTTTTGTTCCAATTACAATGGGACTGTCGGGCCTCCTCTTTGGATTAGGTTTTATGAAATCACGTAAAATGGAACCAGTATGTTTAAGACTCATCGCTTGACTGGCAGGAATCTGATTTTGGAATTTCCCTTTGGAAAAATTCTCTTTAGTAGTGAAACTTCTTACTTTTTCTTTGTTTGTCCGTCTTCCAAGCGGAGGATAGAGGTTAAGGAAAAGTAACAATAGTATAAAAGTAGAAATGAGGATCTTAATAATTTTCATCATGATAGCTTCCTCCAATAGTAATCATAGCTTTTATTAATACATATCATATCACAGAATTTATACAGTTATTTACTATGATGTCCCACAAGATAAATGATAAAGATATGATTCATAAACTGTAAAATTACATTGGGTGGAGAGTTTTTTCTTATGGCAAATGTTTAAGTTTCACCCGTCTCAGGCAGGGAATAGAGATATATATAATGAATAATATAGAGGACATAAGGAATGTAGCAGCTGAAGGGTAGGGTGATAAATCGATTGTTAATGTTTTTCAGAGTCTTTGTATGGGTAGTATTTATTGCTTTATTAGCCTATGTCATTCTTTCTTGGAAATATAAAGACAAGGTTAGTAAAAGGATTGAAGCGATTCGAAAAACCTGGTATATCATTTTTATACTGGGAGCACTGATTTATTGGAATTTCTATCCGATGAGCATTTTTAATGAGTGGAAAAATTTCTTGATCATGGCTATCGTATTCATCCTGATTGATATGTTTGTGTTCTTGAGCATGTATATATCGAAGATTGGCGATAACGAGCTATCCTATGCAACAAAAGCCGTTGCGGAAAGTGATAAACTATTAACGGATAATAGGGAAAAGGTCAAGAATATGTTTCATCTCCTAAAGAAAGAAGGAATACCTGAGTATTATCAAACGAATAAGGAATACTTGGCTTATTTGAGCATTCTCCTTCAAGCATATGCAGCAAAGGAAGGGATGAACGTGAAAATCCTTCCTTTCAAAACCGAACAGGACAAGCAGTCGGTGATAAATGGGCTTCCGAACTTGAATGGCAGTACCATTCGTGCTACATTGGAAAGAGAAGATACGTATTATAATGATGAAGAGAAAATGGCTTTGCAGCCTGTCAGTATTTTGATGGAACCCTATATCCTTGACGTTAAATCAGAAAGCTTCGTTTCAGAAGTCGATTGTTTATTGATAGCATTATTAATCATGATGTTCGATATGGTCATAAAACAAAAACCAGGTGGTGAAGGATAAATGAGCATTTATGATAAAGCCGGCAACGACGTGTCAGTTACCGTAATCAAACCACAGGTTAAAATACCCGATGTAGGTTTAAGTCCCCACACTAAAAAAGTGATGAAACAGAACGAACGCATTATCCTGAAACAAAAAGAAAAAGCTGCACGTTTCAGCCGGTTAAAAAATGTTTTATAAGAAGGAAGGGGTTTTTCCTTTCCTTATGATATTTAATGGTTAACCCGCATATACTATTCATAATCAAAGAATAGGAAGGGTCTTTCAGAATATGAACAAAAAGCCCGAGAGAGTTAACATCCCGGTCCCCTCCGCTTCACCATCCGAGAAACGGATACATAAGGGAAATGCTGATCTGCTCAAGCTATTACAAAAGCTGAAAGCTAAACGTTGGATTTTTTTAAGGTAAAAGAAAGCCAGTCTCTAAGGAGAACTGGTTTTTTTATTTTGCGGATGATCACTGCGGGTGGAAGTATTGAATATTTTTCCGTCCAGACTCTTTGGCCATATACATGGACCGGTCCGCTTTTTTCAAAAGGGACTCCATTTCCGTACCATGATGAGGATAAAAGCTAATCCCTATGCTAGCTGATACAAAATGATCTTTTCCATTAATGGTAATGGGCATGGTGGATAAATGGTTCAATAATAATTCAGCGTTTTGCTGAGTGCTTTTCATTAAATCCTCACAATGCGAAGGATTTAATAATACAATGAATTCATCACCACCGATTCGAGCCACCTGACTGCCTTCGGGGACGGTTTGCAAAAAACATTCGGCAGCCTTTTTGATGACGTCGTCACCAGTAACATGTCCAAAGGAATCATTGAAAAATTTAAAATGGTCAAGATCGATGTAAAGAAGGGCCATTTCTTCGTTCGTTTTATCTTGATGATAATCAAAATAATTATAAATGAAGTTCCGATTATAAAGACCTGATAAAGGATCCCTGATAATCCCTTTTTCAAGATTGATGGCATGACTAATCAAAGCTGCCATAGACTTAATGAGGGTTAGGTCATATTCTTTAAAAACATGAGGATTAATGTCGAATGCACATAATGTCCCAATGATTTCACCCTCATTTATAAGGGGAGCTCCCATAAAACAACCATTCCCGATAAACCTCGTTGCAGGGTGGCCACTAGTCAATTCATGTTTCACCAAATTCGGGATAACAAGTGGTTCCAAGCCATTTTCAACAACTAATTTACAATAAGCCATATTATAAGGAAGGATGTCACCTTCACAAATCAACTTTGCATGTCTATTGAAGGACTTGATCATGAAACTCTGGATGGGATTCACTATAGAAAGGAAAAATGTATTGACCTCAATGGTTTGAGCTAATAGTGCTAATACTTCTTTAGCGATGGAATCAAAATTTTTATAATAGTTGATATCTTGCTGAATCATTCTCAGGCTCCTCTTTTATCAATAGTCTTTTTAGATTTCCGGATGTTATTTCTCATATTGAACGACAAAGACATAAAAGCGGAATCTGAATATCGTGACAGTTGTCCGGATTTCCACTAAACTCAATTAAGGGGTTGGATTCGTTTTATCGATGAATATTGTAATTGAGAACTTTACTTTATTTTCGGCTTTTTTAATATCATTAAATTTTTATTTGCCTGATTATCAATTAGCTGAATTTCTGTATCCGTTTCTGGATTTCCGGGATGGGTTTCATTTCATAATCCATAAAATCTATGTCAATGATCAGTCTATTCATCAAGAATTATACTGTAAATGAAATGGTAAGTGCACCTTGGATGTACGTAATTAGCGCATTTTTCATATTTATCCATGAGCGTAAAGGTAAAGCAACTTGGCATTTCTGCACCTTCTCGATAACGGAGCACATGAATTAAATAGATAAAACGAATGTATTGCGCTCATTTTAACAAAAAATTTGGGGAGGATAAAAGGAAGTAATAAAGTACATATTGGATAATTCAAAAGGGGATCATTATGGGAAAATTAGAAACTATATATCCTATTGCTATAGAGAATACAAAAGAAAAAATAATCCAGGATATGGATTTTTATTTAGAGAATCAAGAGACAATGCCTTCTTATTCAAAATATATATCAGACAGGACGACTTTCATTGAGCAAATTTGGATAAATGTTTGGTTAAATAAAGCATCAAACGATGTGCCCAGAAAGGAAAAAAAGGCTTTTTTAAGCGAAAGGGGATTTGTAACGGAAGGTTCAGATCATAAGCTGATCAATAGCATGTTCCGGAACGAATTAAAGAAGTATCGCCCATTTGATGGCTTAACGTGGATTAAAAAAACCTTTGCCGACAATCAAGAGGATTGGCTGAAGAGATATAAAAATGCAAGGGAGAAATTCTTTAGGCGACAAGAAGAACAGCGGCTTGCCAAGCAGCGTTGGAAAATACGCGCAAGGCTGCAAGAAGAGGCCAATTCATTTTTCGAAAATAACTCACTTCTTTTATATTTACATGTCAGGTATTATATTGCCGGTATTTTGGCAAAAGATCTTAAGAATAAGCCGAAATTCCAATATGTCGATCCGTACTTGCTTGAAGAACAATTGGTTGAAGAGGGCGGCTTTCAAGCTGCCGAATACCTAATGGTCACTGACTTTTTCGAAGAGCTGACAGGCGATATCCACTCGTTAATCGGTTGGGGCCGGAACCGTTATGAATATGAAAATTACTACTACAGGTATGAAAGGTTAGTTTCGGATTTCATAATGAAATTAGCCCCTGACAAATACTTGAACCATCTATCTGCCGCACTGCATCAGGATTTTTTGGAGTCCTATGGGGAAAGGCTGACGGTTGATGCCCTTCAAGGTATACTAAGCGATGAATTGGCCGAGTTGTCTCAGTCCTGTTTTGATGAGCTTCAGGAAGAATACCTTTCTGATTTACTGAAGCTTGAAGGAATTCCTTTTAATGAAATATTGCACGAAGAAATATTTGAAATAGACGTGGAGAACAGAGAAAGAAGAAAAGCTGAAGTATTGGCAGAAGAAGCCAGGAAGCGGGCAGAAGAGCAAAGGATGATCGATGACATCATCGGTAAGGCCTATACTCCATCATTAGGAAAAAAAGTTAGATATGTTTTGCATATCGGTGAGACCAATACAGGGAAGACGCATAAGGCCCTGGAAAAAATGAAACAAGCGGAAAGCGGTATGTACCTGGCTCCACTTAGACTGCTTGCACTTGAAGTGTTTGATAAATTAAATGCGGATGGTGTACCTTGCTCATTAAAAACCGGTGAAGAAGAAAAGGCTATTGAGGGTGCTAATCATGTCTCCAGTACCGTTGAAATGTTTCATGAAAAAGACTACCATGAAGTAATCGTCATAGATGAAGCCCAAATGATTGCCGATAAAGATCGAGGCTTTTCTTGGTTTAGGGCAATTACGCAAGCTAATGCGAAAGAAGTACACATAATCGGGAGCAATAATATCAAAAAGATGCTTCTGAACCTTCTGAATGAAGCCGACTTAGAACTTCACGAATACAGACGGGAAATACCGCTTGAGGTGGAACAAAGGGAGTTTGGACTGAAGTATACCAAAAAAGGGGATGCCCTCATTTGTTTTTCTAGAAGGCAGGTACTGGAAACAGCATCCCGGCTTAAAGAGAGTGGACATAATGTCAGCATGATATACGGCAGTATGCCTCCTGAAAATAGAAAACGGCAAATAGAATTATTCAATCGCGGTGAAACATCAGTTGTCGTTGCCACCGATGCGATTGGAATGGGATTGAACTTGCCAATACGCCGCATCGTCTTTCTTGAAAATGAAAAATTCGACGGGACACGAAGAAGAAGATTGACTTCTCAAGAAATCAAGCAAATCGCAGGCCGAGCGGGTAGAAAAGGGATTTATGACACGGGGAAGGTAGCTTTTACAGCAGAAATCAAAATCATGAATAAGTTGCTGGAACAGGTAGATGAGCCAGTTCAAACCTTCACTATCGCACCAACCTCTGCTGTATTTGAACGTTTTCAAAAATATTACCGGAACCTGGGGACATTTTTCGAAATGTGGGAGAGGTTTGAGCCTCCTAAAGGCACGAAAAAGGCTTCGCTATCGGAAGAAAGGGAGCTTTACGAACTGATACGGGATACAGAAATCGAAGCTCGTTTTTCTTTAATGGATTTATACGGTTTCCTGCATATTCCTTTTTCGGCAAAAGAACCAAGTCTGATCAGACAGTGGCTGGAAACGGTCGAAGCGATTGCCGAGAACAGTGACCTTCCTGAACCGATCATCAAGACAAGGAATCTTGAGGAATTGGAGCTATCTTATAAAGCGATAGGTCTTCATCTATTATTTTTATATCGGATGGGTAAGCGTACGGAAGCTGTTTATTGGGAGCGTATCCGTGAAGAAATCAGTGATGGCGTTCATGATCAGTTAAAAGATGAAATGTTGAATTATCAAAAAAAATGCAAGCGCTGTGGAAAAAGGCTTCCTGATGACTCACGTTTTCAAATATGTGACGCTTGTTATCATAGAGGGATTAGAAAGACGCACAGATTCAATTAAACGAATTCTTTTGATAATAACCCGAATGAATTGCATTCGGGTTATTGGTGTTTGCATAAATCACTTAGTCGTTCGTTTCGATTTAGCTATAATTACTGCTTGCTGCTTCATTCGTTTATCCGCTTTCTTGTCATGCACCACCAGGATTGCATGAATTAATCCAGGGACATAAAAAAATAGTGTGAGGACCAAATTAAGCACAGCCTGAATGGGTTTACCGGCCAATAATACGGCTAATGGAGGGAAAATAATCGCAATTAAGTAAAGAATGGTGAACACTCTCCAATATAATGATTTTTATCTGACTTCGGTTTGTTTCTCTTAATGGTTACTTTACTTTAAATGAGCAGCAATTTGATTACTGATGTTCCAGTTTCCTGATGATTCCTCTAGTAATCGCCTTGATAAATATATGCTCAATAGCCCGATTCATACCTACTGAGCAATCTGGCTCAAAGAAGCAGTCTTTTTACCCCGATATAACAGGAGGGACATGGTTAATCATCGTTTTTGCTGCCATCGGTCAATGTGTCGCGGTTTTTTTGTGTTAGAATAATCAGAATACTAACTGACGAAAGCGGGAGATTTATGAAAAAAAAGATAGGCTGTTTGCATGCACACTATACAAATATAGAATACATAGAAACCGCATTCTCGAAATTCGATATTGAATGGCTTCATTTTGTAGATCCGGGATTAATGCAGCGGGTGTCAACGGATGAAAATTTTAATTATTCGGTTGCTCAAAAAAAGGTTAAACAACAGGTCGAATGGATTGCCGAATGTAAAGTGGATGCCATCCTGATAACCTGTACAAACTATATTGCTTTATTAAACGAAGAACAACTATCTTTACCCATGCCCATCATTAAAATCGATGAACCATATTTTGAGCAAATTTGCCAATTGCAGCAACCGCATATGATATTATTCACGAACCCTGCCACTGTTGAAGGAACAGTCAAACGTTTAACTGCACATGCTGAAAAATATGGGACTGTGGATTTTGAAGTCATCATTATCGACGGTGCCTTTGAATTCATTATGCAGGGATTGGGAGAAAGATATAATCAGGAAATCATGAATTGCCTATCCCAGTTTAAAAACGAAAATAGACGGCTGTCTGTAGCTCAACTATCAATGGTCGAAGCAGCAAGGAGATATGAACTTCAGACAGGACAGACAGTTTTAAATCCATTGCATGCATTAGTTGATTCCATGATACATCAACTAGAACTAAGTTCCTTGAGTGGCGTTTAAATCCTAGGGTGTATGGTGCCGGATGAACGGAATGATTGTTAAATTCAAAAAATGTCTTTGAGTATGAAAAAAAATCATGCATGATCTGGTTTATCGCAATGCAGGGATTTAAGACGACAAGCTCGAAAAAAAGGCGAGTTTGACTGCCGTTTTTTAAATAAAAAACGTTTCAGTTGATTTCGGAAATCCATTCCCTTTCCGCCTATTGTCTGCCAAGCCACATCAAAGCGGCTGCGGTGTCCGGCTAGCCAGTAAATCGGCAGGAGTGTCGCAAATTTGTTCAATCCAATAAGGATTACAGTAAAAAAACATGAAGGATATTCTAGTCTTATTATATATTTTAGGTAGCACACCATTCTACAAACTGAAATCCCTATGCAGGGATTTTTTTTATGCCTTTGTACGGATTTGTTCACGGATGTTTTCAAGTTCTTCAAGGGATAGATCCGTTAGGGAATTTTTAATTTCCTCTTCGACCCGTTTTCGGTCAAGCTCCCTATATTCGCTCCACCAATCCCGCAGCCCTTCGGTGTTTTCGAGAAGATACTCTATATCTATTTCTTCTTGCTCATCATCTGATAAATATCGCATGACCGCACCTAATAATCGATTGAGTTTAGCTGCTTCACTTTCCTTATCAGGTGAAGCGGGGGTATCTTTCACTTCTAAATCATCTTTAGCAGGAACATTCCGAGGTGTCATAATATCCTCCTGTTTTTAGTACTAGTGTGCCTAAAAAGGGTGGTTTTCAATAGCTGTTTTTCGTATTTTTGAAAAATTCTTGGTATATAAATTTCAACAAATACCTCGCTAGAATATATAAAAAATATCATCATCCTTTAATAGGTTCAAAAAGTAGTCGGTTAGTAAGGCGAAAGGATAATAAAAGGAATAGCTAATGCTATTCCATACATCAAGCGACTAATTTTCTGCATTCTTCTGCGCATCTCAAACAAGCCTCGGCACATTTTTGACAATGTTCATGATCGTGTTTTTTGCATTCATTTCCGCAGCTTTCACAAATCTTGACACAAACTTCAGCCAACTCTGAAATAAACGGGGTTCCTCTCCCTATCGCCTGTGCTAAAAAAGAGCAAATATCCGCACATTCCCGATCCAAGCGAATGCATTTCACCATCATGTTTACATGTTCTTCTTTTAAGCATGCGTCGTAACAATGATTACACGCGGTGATACAATCATTTAAAGTTTGGATAACAGATGAATAATTTTCATGTGACATGAACAATCTCTCCTAATATGGTCTTCCCTTACTATTATCCATTAAACTATCCTTTAAACTTCTATTGGGAAAAGGTAAATGGTTCTTTAAAACTGATTGGACAAGTAATGGACTATAGGGAATGAATGAAAGGGACAATGCATAAATTTAAATGAAAGGAGTGGATATATGAAAATGTTCATTAAATTAAGTGTGGCCAGTGTCTCCGGAGCCGTCGTGTATTTGATATATAATGTCAACCAGACGCTGCGTAAAGGAATGGGAACGCTGGAAGAAACAAATAAGACACTGGAAGAGGTAAGAAATGCTGTACATGGATTGACGCAAGAGTCCAAACAACTGATCCACTCTGCCAATCAAATCACAGCGGATGTAAAAGGGAAGATGGAAAATGTAGATCCATTGCTGGAATCCGCTCAAGATGTTGGGGAAATGATTCATAATGTAACCAATTCCATGAAAGAAGCCAGTTTGGAAAGCCGACCCAAGGATTTATCCACACCGTCAGCTCCTTCAACTCGAACTAAAGGTGGGGGGGTTCAAATAAAACTCAAATAGAATCATCATTTATCTTTAAAAACAGGCACCCCGGGATTCACTAACCTATTAAAATAATCGTTTCTACTATTTAATTCAGAGGGGGAGCTTTATCTTGATTATTCAATATAGTGTGGCTGCAATCGCTTTAGCCTTCATTTGGTTGGTCGTATTTTTAATAAGTACACTTCAAAAGGGAATGGTCACGATAGGGGAAGCCAATCAAACATTGGCTGAGGTGCGAAATGCCATCCACGATTTGTCCGGCGAATCGAAACAACTATTGCAAACTGCAAATGAAATCACCGACGATGTAAAAACTAAAATGAAAACGGTTGAACCATTATTGGATTCTGCACAGGATGTTGGTGAAGCGATACATTCAGTTACAAACTCTGTTAAAAAAGCCACTAACGGCTTCCGTACAGAGTTTTCCCCGAAAAAAATCAATGCTATCAAACCCAAAAGCCAAATTAGATAAAAAAGAAAAAAATAAAAATGAAAGACACTGCCCGGTTTTGGAGTGTCTTTTTTGATGGTATGTATAATGGCCGTACTCTTATGCCTCATATGGATATCGCCAGTGGTTTATATCTATAAGACCCATTTCTCTCATACAGATCTCTTAACACCCTGTATGAGAATATGGAACAAACATAAATTTTGTATGTTTTGTAGGACAAGAAATTATTTTTCTGTCTTGTCACCTGTAGAATGGCCGGATGTTTTTGAATCACTGGAATGCTTGACGCCTTTACTAACATATGGTTTGGCGCTTTTTTTCTTGTTGGCACTTGTTTTCCAACGATTCCAGCCCTTCTTGCCCGTTCCAGTGCCCGTACCTTTACCTGTTCCGCTCTTAGCCTTAGCTTTACTCATGAAATCACTCCATTACTATTGTATGGTTAGTTTAAACCATTTTACTTGATTATTACCCAAGTATGTTGAAATATACAGTAACGAAGGGGATATGTACAGGGAAAGGCTCAATATTTTTAATCTAAATCTTTATAAACCAATAACAGCAAGGTTTTTGCCGTGCGGAACTTGCTTTTGGCTTCACTTTATCGATATCGATCTTGATTTCGTCAGTAAGATGCTTATGCCGATTTTTTTGCAAATGGTCAAGTAGTGCATGAAGGTTAATAATACCGCACCAGTGTTCATTCCTAAAATGATTCCTCCCATATTAAGAGAAGCCTGAGACCCTAGGATATACATCATTAAAAAGGCAACAATATGGGACCATACCGTATGGATGAAAGCATCTTTCACTAAACCCAGGCCGATGAGATAGGCTTGCATGGGAATGACAAAAAAATGAAAAAGGAAGTAAGGACATAATAATTTTAAATAGTATGCGGCAGATGTTGAAGAAAAAAAGAGGGAGGTCAAAGGTTCCGCAAAGAAATAAATGAAAATCACGGCCGGAACTCCATACAATACGGTGAAAGACATCGATTTTTGCAATAAAACCCTCAATTTTTCTTTATCCTGCCTCTTGTAAGCATTCGAAACATTCGGAATGAGCATGATCATTAAGGAATGCGCGATAAAGGCTGGAAAGAAGCCGATCGTCATTGCAACTCCAGTAAGCATCCCAAAATGCTCTGTAGCCACTACCGCACCGAATCCTGCCGAGAGAAGGGCAGTGTGGATCAAAAAAGGTTGGATGGCATTTGTTATCGCATGGAATATCCTTAACCCCATGGTGGGCAGAGAAACCGCCAATAACTTTTGCCGTGCATGTTTACCGGTTGTCCATGAGTTCGTACCGCGCCTCATGATCCGCATTTGAAGAATCAAAAGGTTGATCAAGTAAAGAAAAACGAGGAACTCACTGCCGATCAAAACAAAAAAGGCCATCAATAATGACTTTTCCTGGTTAAAATGAAATAAGTTAAAGATGAGGAAAAGCAAGCCGAATTGAATGATATCTTTTAAAAAGTTGGAAAAGGCGATCTTCCCCATTTGCTGGACACCCATGAAATAGCCTCTTGCAATCGACGAAAAGGCAACTATTGGGATCAATGTGATGAGCAGCCATTTAATATAGGGATGGTATTTGTCCATTATGGATGAGAAGGAAAGTATGAAAGGCATGACTACACACATTACCAATACGACGACTGCAGCCATCTTAAGTGCATGAATGATAAGATTATAATGCATGGCCTGTTTATTTTCCGCAACGAATTTCGAGATGGAAATATGTAATTCAAGGCTGGCGATCACATATATCAAAAAGAAAATTGGCAATATGGACATATAAAGCCCCATGCCCTCCTCGTGTAATTCCCTGGCTAGGAGCATGTTCACTAAAAATTCGATACATTCACCAAAAAACGCTGCGACAATCAAGATGAGCGTTCCTTTATAAAAAGATTTCATGTTGGTCCACTCCTAACAAGGTGTTTGTATAAAGATATGAGACATGCCATGGAATATTCATGAGGAACTGCAGATCTCGGCAATACAAAGTGCGATTATGCCTATGGCAATCCTTCTTGATCGCTGTTGAAAGATAAAAAATTAAATAAGGGTAAGCTCGGGAATTGGAAATGAAATCGATTTGGTTACATTCATTTCTTATGGAGAAATCATTAGCCATGACATTTATCAAAAGGCTTCATAAGGTGATATTCCAAACGAGGGCTTTTCTGTTGCCATGGTTCCTTCGGTCGAAAGTGTCAGAAGAACATAAGAGTGGGACACGAATTTCGCTTTGAAATTCATGCTTTATTTTGCTATCCTTTAGCAGAGGGGATGATCAATATGAAATTCACATCTATTAGTCAATCAAATATAGATGAATTGTGCATTGCGTTTGAAAGTTGTCTTACGAAACATGACATTGCATTTAAATATGTAGATATGACGGAAGATAACGGAATCATATCGTTTATTTTTTGTGATGACCCGGAAAATGCGAGATCGGTCGACATGGAAAGTGAACGCTTCATTGGATTGGATACCGATTACATAGCCAAGGAAATTTTAGAGCCAATCCTGCCTAAATTAAAGGAATTTGCACAATATAAAATCATCGATTAAGATGATTTTTTTGTTTTGATATTTGTTTTTATTGCCCAGATGGAGCTTGAAATTTAACTTCCTATTTATATACAGGGGCAGTTAGGGGAACTAAAAAAGCTGGAAAGCGGTTTACCATTGGGTAGCTCGCAGGAATGGTGACTAAATAAAAGAAATACCCTGGGTGTGTAAACATCCAGGGTATTTCTTCTTTGAAAAGCAATCTTGATGGATTGTAAAAATCGCTTTTCACCACTTACTATACTTCGCAGCGTTCTGGATTAAATGACCATTTTTTTACCGGCATTTAATTCAACTTCCTGCTTAGGCGTTTCTATGGTCTTGTTTTTCTTCACTCTAAAGTGATAAACCGCATAACATCCAAGGAAGAATGCTCCCCCGCAATACAAGGCCATTCGCTGCTCAGGAACAAATGCTAAACTGATCATGACGATGCAGTTTGTTACTAAAGCAAGAATGGGGATGAATGGGTATAACGGAACTTTGAATTTCAGATTTTCTATCTTTCCACCTTGGCGGGTATATGATCTTCTAAAAGCAAGAAGACTAGCAGATATGGCAATCCAGCCAATTTGTGCACCTAATCCTGCAAGGGAGAGAAGAAAGACAAATATAGTGTCTGCAGCTACTACACTAGAAAGTAAAGACAAACCGGCAATCGCCAGGGTGATGAGCAGGGCATTAAGCGGAATTCCTCTCTTATTCACCAAACCAAGCTTCGGACTTGCCATACCTTCCCTTGAAAGCGAGTAAAGCATACGCGTTGCAGCGTAAAGGCCGGAGTTCGCCACTGACAATAGTGCTGTAAGAATGATGAAGTTCATGATGTCAGCTGCATACGGAACCCCGATACTATCCAGTACAACAACAAATGGACTTTCTGAGATACCTGCTTTTTCCCTTGGAATCAACGCCGAAAGTACAGTGACCGAAAGAACAAAGAAGAAAAGGGTTCTCCACACCGTTTGTTTGATGGATTTTGGTATGACCTTTTCAGGGTTTTCACTTTCTCCAGCGGCAATTCCGATTAACTCTGTGCCCTGGAAGGAAAAGTTCACTGTAATCATTGTGATTAGCAGGGCCGATATCCCATTAGGGAAAAGACCCTCAGCGAAAAAGTTTGAGAAAAATGGAGTCTCTTGTCCACCTTTCATATCAATCAAACCAAACATAGCAGCACCGCCAACGATGATGAACAGAATGATGGCCAATACTTTTATGCTAGAAAAAACAAATTCCGATTCGCCAAATGCCTTTGCTGATAAGGCGTTTAGTGAAAAGATGAGAAAAGCAAAGATTGCACACCACATCCAAACGGGTGATTCAGGGAACCATCTTTGCATAAGCTGGCCAGCTGCCAGGAACTCCAAGGCAACTGTAACTGCCCAACCTAACCAGTAAAGCCATCCAATGGCAAACCCGGTGCCAGGACCGATGAACTTTGTTGCATATGTCTGAAACGAACCGGAAACAGGCATCGCAACGGAAAGTTCACCTAGACAAAGCATCGTTAAATACATGATGAAGCCGCCGACTATGTAAGAGAGGATAGCGCCGAAAGCTCCTGCTTCATGAATGGTATAGCCCGAACCGATGAAAAAGCCCGTACCAATACATCCCCCTATTGAAATCATAAATAAATGTCTTGCTTTCATGCTCCGTTTTAATTCATTTGGTTGATTTTCTGCTGTTTTCATTGAAAAACTCCTTTACCTGATGGGTGCAAACGGTTTCATTTATGGACGTTATTAGGGAATTTTTGTTTTCACAAGTCTAATAGCTTAGAATCTGATTCTTAGATGATGTCGAATTCCCTCCGAAAGGAGATTACTTCTGCATTAAATAAGCATGAGTCAATATACATAGGTACCTATGCAGAATTAATTTCGAAAGCGCCGCTTATTAAAGAAAAGGAAGCCAAGCGTCAGGAAACTAGGGATGTAAATTGATTCAAGTCGATCATCCGCCAATGGAGGAAGAAGCTCATAAATGAAGTATGGGCTTTTTCCTATGGAGTATCACTTTAAAGGACTCTCTATCTTTCTATCAAAAACAAAGTGTCCGATTATTTAACTTGAGCCAATAAATCAGGAGTGATATGTTCTTCCGCTCCATAAAGTAATTTTTCCCCAAGCAATGAGCCTATTAATGCGACAGCAACTTCAGCCGTTTTATTATGCTCGTCCAATATTGGGTTTATCTCAACAAACTCTGCCGATGTAATGATATTAGCTTCAGCCAGCATTTCCATGGCAAGATGGCTTTCACGGTAGCTAATGCCTCCCATTACAGGCGTACCGACCCCTGGTGCATCATCTGGATCAAGACCATCAAGATCAAGTGATAAATGTACAAGATTCGTACGTTCTTTCAGATAGGCAATCGATTCTTCCATCACTTTTGTCATACCCATTCTATCAATCTCATGCATCGTATAGACTTTAATTCCTTTTTCCCTGATTAACTCTTTCTCACCTTGGTCTAAAGAACGGGCACCAATGATGACAATGTTCTCTGGTTTGACTTTTGGAGAATATCCGCCGATGTTAGTCAGTGCAGGGTGGCCAAGACCCAAACTTACGGCTAGGGACATACCGTGTATGTTTCCTGATGGGGAAGTTTCGGCAGTATTTAAATCTCCATGTGCATCATACCATATTACCCCTAAGTTTTCAGTAGACTTCGCTAAACCGGCTAATGTCCCGATAGCAATGCTGTGATCTCCCCCTAAAACTAAAGGAAAACGATTTGCTTGGATGACTTCATCCACTTTTTGACTTAATTTTTCATTACCTTCTGCTACATCCTGCAGATTCTTTAAATTTGTGTCACTATCACTTTGTGCTCTTTCCTGTATTTCTACTTTAATATCACCTTCATCACGGACAGTATAGCCAATGTTTTCAAGTCTTTCACTTAATCCTGCATATCTGATGGCACTTGGCCCCATATCCACTCCTCTTCTAGTTTGACCAAGATCCATTGGCACACCAATGATTGAAATTTCCTTTTTCATATGTAATTCCTCCTTCGATTTTTCTACCCTAGTATAAGGGTAAAAGGATAGATGACTCAACTCGACATTTTTTTGAATATTTATACGATTGAAAAAAGGGTAAAAGTCCTGGGTTAAAATTCCTATTATTGATTATTTATGAATAGAGTATATTACCACCGAGGGTATAATGAGGATTGGCTGAAATCCTTTGAAATCTGAGATTGTTAAGATTTTTATTCCAGGAATGGAAGTGATAGCGTTACCAATCGGAATCGGTGGCCGAAGGAAGATTCTGAAGATATTGAATATATTTTACTAGTTACATTTATTCATAAAAAGTAGCGGTTTCACCTTAAATGCATGGAAGGATTCTTCGTTTTTATATTAAAAAAATTTTTTTGACGTGAGAATAAGAACTTTTCGCCAATGTGGTTAACCGCGATAAACGATTCATTTCAAAAAATTGGATAGTTTACTAGAGGAAAGAGCCATTTTGAAGGGTTTGTTTCCCATATACAAAAAAGGTAAAGAGCAACTGCTCTTTACCTTCCTGTTAAACTATATGATGGTTTAAAACTTTTTATGCCATTCGTCATCTTCAAGTGGCACACCATTGGTACTAATATTTTCTACAATCATATTTCCATGTTTAAGGATTCTATCTTTTTTTAGGGCATTGATAACTGAGGTAAAGCGGTCTTCATCTGCATCCTGTTTCTTACGTGAAAGGGTAATCCGAATGGTTGGGGAAACTTCGTAATCTTTATAGCTGGCTGGTTTATTCGGATCAATCTTCAATTCTTTACCGATCCCCTCATCAAAGACCAAGAGTAATTGATTATAATCGCCTATTTCTTCTTGAATCTCCTCCCAATCTTCGCTTTCTGCAATATCTTCCATTTCTTTCGAAATCAACACGTCACCCAGTTCTTTTTCAACATATGGCCTAATTTCCTTCTCTGCATCATCTTGCCATTTATCAGAAAGAAATGTATCCTCCATTTCCCCTGTTTCACCATTAAAGAAAACGAGAAATTTCGTACCATATTTTTCATGTTTCACTTTAGCTGCGTATTCAAAATAGCCCCGGTTTCCCATATTGTCATATAGGACATCATATATTTCGGTTCCTTCATCAAAAGTTTCCTCTAAATATCTTTCAGCTTGAACCCGGATCTTCTTTTCTTCATCAGGATCTGCTTTCATGCTCTGTGTGAATGAAAACAAAAGGATCACCACACCGACCAAGATGATTGAAAAAACACCTAATAAAGTAAGTAAAATCTTCTTTGTTTTGCTCAAGGAACACCCTCCTGTAATTACTGCTACTTTAAAATAATTCCCATATTATTCTAACATCTTTATCGCTCATTTTTCTATGGAAATTGAGCCTATCTTTTCCCCAGTGCGAAATCTAAATTACCAGCCCTCCAAAAGATCGGGATACTTTGTTACAATAAATAAATCCTTAGTACCCTAAAGGGAGAGATTGACTTGGAAACCTATCAAAGAAAAATGAACCATAATCGGGATGAATACAGAAAGTTGCGGTGGAAACAGCATCGTATACAAGTTACAGGTTTATTCGATGCCGTTTTTTCGAAAAAAGCGTTCGTAGATAAAGTGGCAATCGTCGGAGCAGGCAATTGCGATGATTTGGATATAGAGTATCTGGCAACTAAATGTAACTCCATATTCCTATTTGATATTGATATGGAAAGTATGGAAAAGGGTACGGCAAATTTGCCTGAACGGACCCGGGAGAAAATTCAACTTATTGAAATTGATGTAACAGGCCTCGATAAAGTGGATTTTGATCACCACCTATCTTCCATGCTGTATCGTGGTGAAACGGCAAAGGGAATTATTCGGTATCTAAAAGATACCGAGAATCGGTTAGGTCAGCTTTCTGACCGTGTTTTTGCTAATTATTATAATGATTTTGATATCGTGGCAACTTCCGCCATTTATACTCAACTATTTTATAATTGGGCCATGGAGCTTCTTTCCGATCATGCAAACCACTATCGGAAAGAAGATGCAGAAGAGATGAAGAATGGAATTTTGGATGTAAGGGATGAAATCGTTCGTACAGTGAATCACTCTATTTCTAAATGTACCAAGCAAAATGGATTCTGTATTACATGGACTGATATCTTAAAAATCGAACCTGAGTATATGGATACCATTAACGAAGGGCTGAATGCCATCTTTGCATTGGCCTCGAACGTGGGATATGGGGCAGCCTTGATAGGGGTAAAAACGTTTATTGAAAAAGTGGATAAAAGCGAATTAACCCTTCGATACTGGCCATGGGATTTTCAAGAAAACAAACAGTATTTGACCATTGGCATTATCGGGAGAAACAATCGGTTGTAATTGAATAATGGTGGGATAGATAAGCAAATAAGCAGCTGAATCTATCCTTTTTTGATTGGTTATAGTCCCCTTAGGAATAGAGGGGGCTGGTGCCAGCAAACCATGGGAAATAAGACATAATTATATAAAAGGTATAAAAAAACGATGATATTTTTAACTATTTGTCTAATGATTTCACAATCTGTTGTGGATATAATGAATCTGTTGAAAACAGAATATTCCGATAAGCGGCGACGGGGACAGCAAAGGAAGAAGTGGCAGAACTGAGGGTGAAACAAAAAGGAAGGGGTGTGTTGGTTGAAAGCTGATATCGTGTTCATAAACGGCGAAGTCATAACCGTAAATCAAAAAAATGAAGTCGCGGAAGCCCTGGCAATTAACGGTGACCGTATCTCGGCAGTCGGAACGAATCAGGAAATCAAGGTATTTATCGGAGAAGAAACAAATGTGATTGATTTACAGGGAAAGTCATTACTTCCTGGGTTTATAGATTCACATATTCATCTTATCTTGTATGGTGTCAATCAATTGGCAGTAAGCTGTAAAGCTGAACATATCAAATCTGTAGAAGATTTGTTAATCGATCTGAAGAAAAAAGCTTCGACGATCCCTAAAGGTGAGTGGATCCGCGCTTGGGGCTTCAATGAGACCGCAGTGAAAGAAAAACGTTATCCAACAAAAGCGGAATTGGATGCTATTTCAACAGACCATCCCATTATAGTGAACCGCACATGCAGCCATATAAGCGTGGTGAATAGCAGGGCGCTAGAGATTGCTAGAATTGATGAAAACTCAGAGAATCCCACTGGAGGGATCATTGAAAAGGATGGAGCGGGGAGGATTACAGGAAAACTCATTGAAACAGCAAATATGATAATGGCCGACAGCGCAAGCTATTCAGAAAGTGAACTGTTGAAGGCAGTCAAAATAGCATCGGAGCATTTCATTGAAGCAGGCATTACAAGCATTCATGAAGCTGGTGCTCATGGTCCTGAAAGTTTCCGTTTAATGCAGCAGGCCATAAAAAATAAGGATATACGTGTCCGTATCTATGCGATGGTCGGTTCATTGAATAATTCTCATGAATTCGTGAATAAAATGGTAGATTCGGGAGTGATAACCGGAACGGGGGACGAAAGATTCAAAATCGGACCAGCCAAATTGTTTACGGATGGCAGCAGTACCGGTCCGACAATTGCCACCCGTGAGCCTTATACGAGTGATCCTGGTTATTCCGGCATTCTTTATTATAAAGAAGAGGAGATCTATCAAGTATTAGGTCAGGCACATAAAAGAGGCTTTCAGATCACAGTCCATGCCCAAGGAGACAGGGCAATAGAGATGTATTTAAATTGCGTGGAAAAGGCTTTGAATGAATCGCCCAGAAAAGATCATAGACATAGAATTGAGCATGCTGGAATAGCTTCGCCAGATTTACAAAAGAGGATGAAAGAACTTGGAGTCATCCCAATCCCCAACCCCCCATTTCCTTATGAATTCGGTGATATATATATTGAACATTACGGCAATAGGGTCAACCATATGTACGCTGCCCGTGATTTTATTGATAATGGCATCTTGGCCGCAGCCGGTTCAGATGCTCCCGTTACTGATCACGACCCTATATTAGGCATACACGTTGCTGTTAATAGAACAAGCAGGTCTGGTACGGAAATAGGTGCGATTCAATCGATTAGCGTATTGGAAGCCATTAAACTTTACACATGGAATGGTGCGTTTGCTAGTTTCGATGAAGAAGTCAAAGGCAGCCTGGAGGCAGGGAAGCTGGCCGATCTAGTAGTATTGAATGATAGTATATTGAAAGTGGATTCCCAAAATATCAAGGATTTGAAAGTTGAATCGACGATTCTGAATGGGGAGATTCTTTATCATAGGGAAACAATGGTGGAAATATAATCTAGCGTGACTATTCTAAAACAACAAGACCTTCACTTACATTTTTTTGGCTTAAGCGAACGAAGAGGATTTAGCAGGTTATCTAAAAGGGGGATATTCGCTATGAAAAAGCAAAAATTATTAATTAATGGTGAGCGGCTGAGTCGTACGCTAGAGAAATTTGCTGATTTTGGACGCACAGAAAACAACGGGGTCACACGGCTATCCCTTTCCGACGAAGATCGATTAGTCCGTGATTATTTTTGCGCTTGCTGTAAAGAATTGGGTATGACCATTAAGGTTGATGATATGGGGAATATTTACGCCACTTTAGCGGGACTTGAAAACAAACCACCTATTGTAATGGGATCCCATATGGATACAGTAAAAAGGGGCGGGCGGTTTGATGGTATCTTGGGTGTAGCTGCAGGCTTGGAAGTCGTGCGTACTCTGGTCGATAATAATATCCAGCCTAAAATTCCGGTAATGATCGTCAATTTTACGAACGAAGAGGGAGCCAGATTCGAACCTTCCATGATGTCTTCGGGAGTTCTTTCGGGTAAATTCGAAAAATCCGTCATGCTGCAAAAGACGGATAGTGAAGGAATCACTTTCGAAAGTGCTTTGAATGCCATTGGATATGCAGGGGATCAAGAGTCTCGTTTAAAAGAAGCGACTGCATTTCTAGAGTTGCATATTGAACAAGGGCCCATTCTTGAACGTGAATCTCTCACGATCGGTGTCGTTGAATGTGTCCTTGGTATGGTGTGCTATGAGATAGAAGTTACAGGCGAATCCGATCATGCAGGAACCACCCCGATGAATATGAGAAAAGATGCTTTCTTCACTGCGAATAGCTTGATTATGGAGGCTCGTCAGAAGCTAGGCATGCTTGGTGACGATTTGGTTTTTACGATGGGCAGAGTGAATGTGTTTCCGAATATCCATACGGTCATCCCTAATAAAGTGGTTTTTTCGCTAGAGGCAAGACATAAAGATTCCAAAGTCATCGAAAAGGTGGAGGAAGTCATTAAAAGCCTTATAACTACAGGTTCAGAAGACGGCTGTGACATCCAAGCGAAAAAATTGTGGGACAGGGATACCGTTTGGTTCGACAAATCCATTTGCAATTTGCTTGAGCAATCGACCAATTATCTAGGCCTACCCTATAAAAGAATGGTAAGCGGTGCAGGACATGATGCACAGTTTATAGCCAGTTATATACCTACTGCCATGGTTTTCGTCCCAAGCATCAACGGAAAAAGCCATTGCGAAGAGGAACTTACTACTTGGGAAGATTGTGAAAAAGGCGTCAATGTAATATTGGAAACGGTCCTTGCCATCCAGTCATCTTAAGCGGAAATATGGTTGGTTGAATACAGTAAATAACAGTGACCGAAGGGTGCTATCAAACCATCAGTTCAGTATGAAAGTCAGCTTGACTGATGGTGATGCATCCTGTAAGGAACCTAAATGGGGGAGGGTATAATTTGGATGCAATTAAGCTATTGCTTTTTGTTCCATTTATAGGGTTTTTAGGTTTATTGCCCTATGCAAATAAAATAGAACCGTACATATGGGGAATGCCTTTTTTGTTATTTTGGGTTGCATTTTGGATGGTGATGGCATCGATTATCTTAATGATCGTCTATAAGTTCGATCCTGATAATAAAGGGAGTGAATCTGAATGAATCTCTCATTGTTCATTATTGCCATATTCTTGGTTCTAGCACTTTATTTAGGGATTAAAGCAAGAAAAGGGAAGGATATGGATATGGAGCAATTTGCCGTAGGGGGCAGGGGCTTCGGTACATTCTTCATTTTTCTCTTGATAGCAGGTGAAATTTATACTACTTTTACATTCCTGGGCGGAAGTGGGTGGGCATACTCAAAAGGTGCCGCTGCTTATTATGTTCCCGCCTATATTTTCTTAGCTTATGTCCTATCATATTGGCTCGTCCCTAAAATATGGAGATATTCAAAACGACATTCCATCATCTCTCAACCAGAGTATTTTGCATCTAAATATAAAAGCAGGTCTATGGGGATGATCGTTGCTGTATTGGGAAGCTTAGCCCTCGTGCCGTACATAGTCATACAGCTCAAAGGATTGGGTATCATTGTTTCAGAAGCATCATACGGAGCAATTTCACCAGTTGCTGCAAGTGTGATCGGTGCTGTGGTCGTAACTACCTATGTAATGATTTCAGGCATTCATGGTTCCGCATGGACAGCCATACTGAAAGATTTCATGATTTTGGTGGTCGTCATCTTTTTAGGGATTTACATTCCAGTTCATTACTTCGGAGGCATACAGCCAATGTTCGAGTCCGTGCAAGCTGCTAAACCGGAAATGTTGGTTTTGGCGGATCAGGGATTGAGTCAGTCCTGGTTTGTGTCCACCGTTTTGCTGAATGCACTAGGATTTTATTTGCTGCCACAAACATTCATGGTCGTATTATCGTCCAATGGGGAAAGGACCCTTCGCAAAAATGCGATTGCTTTACCCTTATACACATTGTTGCTGCTGTTCGTTTTTTTCATTGGATTTACAGCCATCATGGAAATCCCGGGTTTGCAAGGGGCGGATGGTGATCTCTCACTTTTAAGGCTGGCGATTCAAACATTCGATCCATGGGTGATAGGGGTTATCGGAGCTGCAGGTTTATTGACGGCACTAGTACCGGCTTCAGTCATGCTAATGGCTGCATCTGTAGGTCTGACAAATAGCTTTTTCAAAGTTCTGGTCCCTGCTGCGACTGAAACACATCAATTGATTGTCTCAAGGATAATCATTATTGGTATCTCAATCATTGCTTTAATTGTAACGGTTACAGGCGGCGAGGCTTTGGCCATCCTGAATATCATGTCTTACAGTTTAATTACGCAACTGGCCCCGTCCTTGTTTTTCAGTTTGCCAAAAACCAATATAATCAATAAGTATGGTGCGATGGCTGGAATATTGGCAGGTGTCCTGATTGTTTTATATGCGACAATTGCAGATGTGAAGGTTGCTACATTCCTGCCAAATACCCCACATGTAATTAATGATATCAGTACAGGCGTCATTGCTTTGTTGATTAATTTACTAGTAACATTCCTTGTAAGTGCCCTGACTAAACATATCTCCATGCAACAGACCGAAATGACTGATTTGGACAAGATATCCTGATTTCATTTAAAAGTCTGGAAGAACTGAAAAAACATGATATGGGAGGGCTTTTGTGAAAATTAAAATAACGGCTTGTCAATTTCGTGTAGAAAAAGTGTCAACTTTCCTTGAATTTCAGGAACAAGTAGAAGACTTGATCACCCAAGTTCCCGTAAACTCGGATTATATCATTTTTCCTGAACTGTTAACTATCGGATTATCAGCGGCCTTTGGAGAACAGGATGCTTCGTCCGTTATCAGGATCGATGAATATACCAATCAATACAAAGATCTTTTCAGGTCACTTTCAAGAAAAAGAAAACAGGTCATCATTGCAGGCACTCATCTGGAGCGCCGCGAAAATGAATACTACAATATTGCTTATATTTTTGATGAAGACGGATCAGTCGTTGAGCATAAAAAGACTCATATCTTTCCTGCTGAAGCGAATTGGCATACTTCTGAAGGTGATGAACTGGAGGTTTATTCCGTGGGTCCGGTCAAGATAGGAATAGCGGTATGTTATGAAGCGGAGATACCTGAAATTTCAAGGATATTATCAGTGAACGGGGCCGACATCATTTTTTGCCCATCATACACATTTACAGAGGCTGGTTTTTGGCGAGTTCGCCATTGCGCACATGCGCGTGCAATCGAAAATCAGGTATATTTTGTTCATTGCCCCACTGTTGGTGAACCAGGATCACCCTTACCAAACGGATATGGCCGTGCCAGTATCCTTAGCCCCTGTGACAGCGCTTGGCCTGCTAATGGAATAGTGGCCGAGGCGGTAATGAATGAACATACCATCATTACCGGTACAGTGGATATGGACGAACTTTATGAGAATCGAAAAAGTGGTGCAGCAACCACCTTCAAGGATCGTAATCGCCGAAAAGGTATGTATGCGAAATATGAGCCATACGAAGGGCTGAAATGATGTGTTGGATCCCGAACCATTGTCGTCCGAATGTAGGTCCAATAAAGTGCGGGGGTAGGTTAAAAAAAATGACCCCTGAAACGAGTCCTTTTACAATACCTGGTTATTCTTCGTGATTTTCCAGTTTGATAGGTGTATTAGTTATAGAACTTATCTATGCTCTGGCCGAAGGAATCGGAAATTGACTTAATATACAAAATATATTGTCAAATGATTGCTATATATATTAAAATATATATAACCATTTCATATTGTAATAATATAGATAGTCACCCTATTTATACCTGTTATGATGTCTGTAATGGCAGGAGGCACAACAATCATGTTTCAACAGAATACAGTATATATAGTTGGCGAATCGAAGGCACCGTCCAATAATCCAATTACACAGCAATTCAACTGCTTTTTCATCGGGTTCGTCATTGATCGTGATACGCATGAAATAGTGGATGCGGAATGCTCGACCACGATATCGATTACATCACGCTTCATTCAATCCATGTTAGTTGGTAAATCCATTCTTCGGCCCGATGAATTGGAGACAGAAATTGAGCAACGGTATTTTGGTTCATCTCAGAAAGCACTGACCGTCGCCCTAAGGAATGCCAGCATCAAATATCAGCAACTTTATAAGTTATAGCTGCTTCTTTTGTCAGTCGCAATTGAAATCCAGCTGTTAAAGAGTGCGTACGCGCTCTTTGGCAGCTGGATTTTTCTATTAGTGCCATGCAAGAATTAATAGATGAGTGTGAATAAAATGGAAATTACCTTATGTTATAAAATTTAAGGAGGTATGGAATATGGTTCAAGATGGTGTGATGTTTGTCTGCTTTTTATTGGCATTTACTGCCGTGATTGCGGTTGTGGAAAAAAAGATAGGAGGAAAGTTCTTCAAGTATGTTCCTGGTATTGTCCTTATTTATATTGGAGCGGCTCTGATGAAAACATTCGGGGTCTTTTCAGATAGTGAGTCAGTCGAAAGTGCATATGGCACCATACGGGGGCTCCTGCTGCCTGCCATGTTGATGCTTATGCTTTTACAATGCGATATGCGGAAAATCATCAGGCTTGGACCAAAGATGATTTTAACTTTTTTTGCGGCTTCATTCAGCATTATTGGAGGGTTCACTCTTACTTACGTTTTAATGAACGGCTTTTATGCGGAAGGAACTTGGAAGGCATTCTCGGCTTTGAGCGCAAGCTGGACAGGGGGCTCTGCCAATATGGTGATCTTGCAAGGAATACTCGATGTGCCTGAAAATATTTTTGGCTATGCGTTGATCATGGATACAGTCAATTATTCCATTTGGGTCATGTTCTTGTTTTGGCTGGTGCCTCTTGCTGGTAAATTCAATATTTGGACAAAAGCGGATACATCTTTCATTGATCAAATGACTTCCGAGCTTGAAGCGGGGGAAACCGCCAAGACGGAATTTGGATTCGTGGAATTGATCGGTTTCTTGGCGCTGGCTTTAATTGTTTCAGCAGGTGCAACCAAAATTGGGGAGAGACTGCCGGTACTCGGTGCCGCTGTGAATGGAACCACTTGGACGATCATCATCGCTTCGACCGTAGGATTAATTCTGGCTGTCACGAAGGTTGGGCGTATTGCCGGTTCCATGGAAATTTCCAAAGTCATGCTTTATATCGTCATTGGTTTAATTGCTTCCCATGCCGATTTTTCACAGTTGTTTCAAGCACCTGTGTATATTATTTCCGGCTTTATGATTCTATTCTTTCATGGATTGATCATGGTCATTTTGGCCAAAATCTTTAAGTTGGATCTATTTACAATGGGAGTTGCCTCTTTGGCCAACATAGGGGGCGTGGCATCGGCCCCCATATTGGCAGGTGCATTCAACCGGGCGCTAATACCGGTCGGGATATTGATGGCAGTACTTGGCAGTCTTCTGGGCACCTATTTTGGAATTCTTACATCATATATACTCTCAAGCTTTTAAGGAAGGGTTGTTAATATGAAGATTGAAAGTTTACAAGTATCAGTGGAAACCTTGCCACTTGTCAAGCCATTCAAGACTGCATTGCGCACTGCAATGGAAATTGAAAACATCATGGTTTCCGTAAAATTGGAGGATGGAACGGAAGGTTTGGGGGCTGCAGCCCCAACGGTTGCCATCACAGGTGATTCTACAAAAGGAATCATGACGGTCATTGAAGAAGTAATCACACCACATCTAATTGGCCGCAACATCGAGAATATCAATGCATTGTCTCAGCTGATCCAACGATCCTGTGTAGCTAACACAAGTGCAAAAGCTGCTGTTGAAATCGCATTGTACGACGCAGTCAGCAAACGATGGCAGCTCCCATTATATCAATATCTTGGCGGTAAATCTAATGTCCTGAAAAATGATATGACAATCAGCGTTGATGAACCTGAAGAAATGGCAAAGGCGGCATTGTCCCTTATCGAAAGCGGATTCTCTACGATGAAGATAAAACTGGGGAAGGATTGGAAGAATGACGTGGAGCGCGTTGCCTGCATTCGTGCTGCCGTTGGCGAACAGGTTATGATCAGAATTGATGCAAATCAAGGGTGGACAACAAAACAAGCGATTTCCATCATTCATGAAATCGAAGAAAGAAAGCTGAACGTTGATTTGGTGGAACAGCCCGTGCAAGCCCATGATATCGAAGGATTGAAAGAAATAAAACGCTCTGTCCAAGTGCCGATCATGGCCGATGAAAGTTTGTTTTCCCCACGTGATGCCATGAGGCTCCTGAATGAACATGCTGTTGATTTCCTTAATATCAAATTAATGAAAACTGGCGGAATTCGACGTGCACTCCAAATCGCCGATATGGCAGAAGCAGCCGGGGTGGAATGCATGATCGGGAGTATGATGGAATCATCCGTTAGTGTAGCGGCCGCGGCTCATCTGGCAACCGCCCATCCAAATATAACGAAGATTGATTTAGATGCCCCATTATGGATTAAGAATGAGCCATTTGAAGGCATTCAATTTATGAAAGATCAACTTCTCATTTCCGATAAACCTGGACTGGGAGTCAAGAGGAAATCCTCTTTTACTCAATAAAAACAATTTCGAAAGGGTGAATGATTTGAAAAGGTTAACCGTTTTTGTTTTATCTTTATTTGCTTTTGGTATTTTAGTATTCAGTCCCAATGAAGCTAGTTCCAGGGAGAAGCAGAGAATTGCCTATGTTGATGTGAACGTGGCCACTCTTTGGACTGAGCCGGGATTATTAAGGGAAATCGATGCCCCTTCTGCATCGAATCCCGCTGATTTGAATGAATGGATCGGCTCAATGAAATATGAAGACAAGCTGTGGCTTGTAGGTAACCTGGAAACACAAGCTTTATATGGTTCTAAAGTGACGATTCTTGAAGAACGGGGTGGATGGGTGAAAGTAGCCGTTGCCAATCAACCTACACCCCGTAATGATATTGGTTACCCAGGATGGATGCCAAAGGCACAATTAAAAGACGGGCATTCTTTTGAGAAGCAATTTAAACGAGGATTTGCCCTTATAAATGCCCCAAAGACATGGCTTTATTCGGATTCGAAACTTCGGTCCAAATTCATGGAAGTCAGCTTCAATACCCGCCTTCCGCTATTGCAGGTGAAAAGAGATAAAGTGAAGGTGATGACACCGGGTAATGGGGCAAAATGGATGGAAAAGCAAGACGTGTCAGTCTATCAAAATGAAAATCAAATACCAGCCCCGACCGGTAAGGACATCGTTGAATCAGGAAAAGCTTTTTTGGGGCTACCTTACCTATGGGCTGGAATGTCCGGTTTTGGATTTGACTGTTCTGGATTTACGTATACGATGTACCATGCTAATGGAATAACGATCCCAAGGGACTCTTCCATTCAGGCTCAGCATGGCAAAAAGGTTGAAAAAGAAAATCTACAACCAGGTGACTTACTATTTTTTGCCCATGATAAAGGGAAAGGAAAGGTGCATCATGTCGGAATGTATATTGGTGGCGGCAAAATGATCCATTCTCCTAACAGCTCAACACATGTAAGGATAGATGAAATAAAAACATCAGGATACGGAGAGGAATATGCCGGAGCAAGAAGATATATCGATTGATGCTCAATGGAGATAAACTAGAAATAGATTATTATTTTAATAGTTTAAATTACTGCAGAATCCAAGGTGATGATTCTGACAATAATCGAAAAATAAGAATTTTTATTGGTATAAGAATTTTTGGAATTTTATTCAAAAAGAAGATTAATCTACCGTTTATATTCGTTTTTTAGCAGGTGGTTTAATGGGAGAATGTATGAAAGATGGTTAAAAGAAAAATTATCCATAAAAACCATCAGTAGGGGAAAATAATGATTTTCCCCTACTGATGGTTCTAAATACAAGTTCAGTTAAAAATATTTTAATATAATATTTAACTAGAAGAATTGCACCTTTTATTTGATGGTTTCAAAAAGACGTTCCAAATCCTTATCCATAATGAAAACTTCGATTCTTTCACCTGTTTTAGTGCTTATATCACTGTGAGATGAAAGTACTTTACACCCCGTAAGATCTTCAACTATTTTTTCATAATCCTTAGTGTACATTTCACGAAGTAATGAACGCATTTTTTTCACAAGTTTTTTGCCTGAATTGTGACTCACAAGGTGCTTTTCCTCTACAGTAAGGACTCCCTTGAAGCGGGTTATCAACATATCATTGATTATATAAGTTTTCGTTTCCTGAGGTCCTCTTCCAATCAATTCACGCTGGAATTTAATGAATGCTTCGCTTATTTCAGCTTCGATCCTTTTCTTTGTACTTGACATAATGCCTCCAGTTCATCGACGAATTTATGGGATTTATCATAATGCCACGTATAAGTTCCTGTCAATAACTGTTTGTAAAACTTTAGAAAAAAGTGAAAAATTTAGTAAATTGAAGAAATATATCATTTTTAACGATGAATTGGGTGAATATCGTCTTAATTAATCAAATATGAAGGTTTTTAATGGTTTTTATGAGTTTACAAACCTTGAATGAGGAGCGTACAATAATCCTCATGAAAAACAATTAGATACCGGCCAAATCTCAAGTGATTGAGAACGGAGGACCCACTATTTATGGGGTTAATTCTGCATTTGCAGAAGGGATGAGATACTCTTTCGCCATCCTACCCGTCAGCTAACTTCGTCGGCTAAAGCGAAGGAGGTCATAAGACCACCTTGATTCAGGAGGCTTTTTTGTTATGCTATAGCAAAATGGCAATCTGACATTTCCGTAGGTCTTTTTATTATGCCTATAATTGAAAAGGTTTCTTGGAAGACGGATCGTGGAGTAGGCTCTAATGCTTGCTGGGCGTTAAGTAGACCAATGATTACTTTTTCTCCAACTAAATGTTTGTTTCTGTATATCTTTCTTTTTCTGATTCGTCATGGTTCATGACGCTGTAGGAAGGAGATTGCATTTGTGCAGTGCTGCAAACTTGGGGAAAAGTAACATTGGTCTATTTTTTTATGCCTTAAAGGACGTCTGTCTGAGCAAAAGAACAGTTTAATGGAACCTATCTTAAAGGAGGTGAAGGAGAATATAGGCTTTATTATTGCGGGAAAAGAGAAGGGGATAGATAATATATCCATTTCGTTGGTGGCTATTACAAAAATGAATGAATCCTAAAAAGAATATAAACGGTAATTGCAAAGGGAGCGTAGGGAGATGTTCTTATTGATAATCGTCGGGGCGGTAACGTTGTATTTAATACATGCCCTCATATATCCGGAAAAATACTAAGGGTGACTTACGGAGGAGAAGTAAATGGATTTATTGCAAATCGTTGTGGTATTGGCAATTGCGGTTGTATTAGCGATACCAATGGCTAAATATTTAACGGATGTTTATTCCCTTGAATTAACGAAACAAGATCGCGTGTTTGGAGGGATGGAAAGGTTTATCTTTAAGCTATCCGGCTTAAAGACGGGAGATATGAAATGGCAGCAGTACACCAAGGCACTTCTGATAAGTAATTTAGTGATGTTTATTATCTCTTATATTATCATTCGCTTCCAAGGGGAGTTACCTGGCAACCCCAGTAAGATTGCCAACATGGAGCCATTGTTGGCATTGAATACGGCTGCAAGCTTTCTTACGAATACCAATTTACAGCATTATAGTGGGGAATCGGGACTTACTTATTTATCTCAAATGGCAGTGATCATATTCCTGATGTTCACGACCCCAGCTACCGGCATTGCTTTATGTATGGCTTTTTTTAGGGGCTTAACCAGCCAGCGGAGTCTAGGAAACTTCTATGTGGATGTAATACGAACGATTATCCGGGTTCTGCTACCATTATCGATATTGATTTGTTTAGTCCTAGTATCCCAAGGCGTACCGCAAACATTTAGCCCGACGGCAGTAGCGACAACATTGGAAGGAGACACCCAAAATATAGCAAGGGGACCTGTAGCGGCACTAGAATCCATTAAGCACTTAGGCACTAATGGGGGAGGGTTCTTTGGGGTCAACTCTGCCCATCCATTTGAAAATCCTAATGGTTTCACGAATGTTTTGGAAATACTATCCATGTTTCTTATACCCGCTGCCCTTCCGTTGACTTTTGGATATATGGCGAGGAATAAGAAACTAGGCTGGATCCTATTTTCAGCGATGGCATTCATGTTATTTATCTTCTTAAGCATTACGTATATTAATGAGAAAAATGGTAATCCAGCTTTGGAGCAAATTGGCCTCTCACAAACTGAGGGAAGTATGGAGGGGAAAGAGGTGCGCTTCGGGGTGGCTCAGAGTGCATTATTTACAAGTATAACTACAGCTGCAACTACAGGATCGGTAAATAATATGCATGATACCCTAACACCGCTGGGAAGTATAGCTCCACTTGCAATGATGATGTTGAATTGTGTATTCGGCGGGGATGGTGTGGGTACGGTCAATATTCTCATGTACTCAATATTGGCTGTATTTCTTGCCGGACTTATGGTGGGACGTACACCTGAGTTTTTGGGTAAGAAAATTGAAGGCCGGGAGATGAAGTTAATAGCTATAGCGATTCTGATCCACCCATTGATCATATTAGTTCCATCTGCCATCGCTTTAGCGACACAAATGGGTTCAGCTGCTATATCAAACCCGGGCTTTCATGGTATTACTCAAGTAGTTTATGAGTTTACTTCATCAGCAGCAAATAATGGTTCGGGTTTTGAAGGATTAGGAGACAATACCCCTTTTTGGAACGTTTCCACTGGTTTAGTCATGTTATTCGGACGTTATTTTTCAATGATTGCCATGATTGCCGTCTCAGGATCATTACTGGTAAAGAAGCGTGTTCCTGAGACTATAGGAACGTTCAAAACGGATAATGGTACGTTCTTTGTCATTCTTTTGGCTTCAGTTTTGATTATTGGAGCTTTGACTTTCTTTCCAATCATTGCGCTTGGACCGGTTGCTGAGTGGCTTACGATAAGATAAATGTTGAAAAGGGGCATTTCAAATGAGCATAGTGCAAATAGCGAATGTAAATAAGAACATGGTTTACGAGGCTGGTATAGATGCACTTAAAAAAATGAATCCAAAAGTTATGTCACGCAATCCCGTCATGTTTGTAGTAGAAGTGGGGTTTGCCATTACGCTTCTTCTATCAATATTTCCTGCGCTTCTTGGCGGAGTGTCTGATAGAGGGTATAACGTTGCAGTATCCATCATTTTATTTGTAACGATCATTTTTTCTAATTTCGCCGAAGCTCTTGCAGAGGGACGTGGAAAAGCACAAGCCAATAGTCTCAAAAAGACAAAGCAGGATGCTAAAGCTAGGTTGCTTCAGAAAGATGGTTCCGTAATGATAGTCGATGCCTTGCAATTACGCAAAGGCGATATTGTTTTAGTGAAGGCAAACGATATAATACCGGCGGATGGAGAAATCATTGAAGGAGTGGCTGCTATCGATGAATCAGCGATTACGGGTGAATCGGCATCCGTAATAAAAGAACCAGGGGGGGATTTCAGTTCTGTGACAGGAGGTACAAAAGTCATCAGCGATTTTATCAAAGTGAAAGTCGGTGCAGACCCTGGTGAATCCTTCCTTGATCGCATGATTAATTTGGTTGAAGGAGCAAAAAGGCAAAAAACACCGAATGAAATCGCACTTGGTACATTACTGATTAGCTTAACCATCATCTTTATACTTGTATGTACCACTCTGGTACCGATTGCGTCATATATTCAAGTTACCCTTCCAACCGCTACCCTGGTAGCTTTGCTGGTTTGCCTGATTCCCACAACAATCGGGGGCTTACTCTCGGCGATAGGAATAGCAGGTATGGATAGGGTAACTCAATTCAATGTAATTGCGAAGTCTGGAAAATCGGTGGAAGCCGCAGGCGATATTAATACGATCATCCTTGATAAAACAGGAACAATAACACATGGTAACCGGATGGCATCTGCCTTAATCCCGGCTATCGGCATTAGTCAGGAAGAGCTTAACCAATATGCCGTATATGCATCTTTACATGATGAAACTCCTGAGGGCCGGTCAGTCTTGGAATTAGCCCGAAAAAATGGATTACCTGAAAAATGGCTGGATAAAAACGGTACGGAAGGTATTGAATTTACGGCGGAAACCAGATTGAGCGGAACGGACTTTCCTGACGGAAAAAGGGTCAGAAAGGGTGCAGTTGATACGATAATGAAATATATAGTGCAAGAGGGAGGGAAAGTGCCTATCGGTTTGAAAGACACTTGTGATGAAGTGGCCAAAAAAGGCGGCACTCCATTGGTTGTCACAGAGGGATGCCGTATTCTTGGCACTATATATTTGAAAGATACAGTGAAACCAGGCATGAAGGAACGTTTTGATGAATTAAGGAAAATGGGTATTAAAACCATTATGTGCACAGGGGATAACCCGTTAACAGCTGAGACAATCGCCAAAGAAGCTGGTGTCGATGATTTTATCGCCGAGGCTAAGCCTGAAGATAAAATCTCTGTAATCAAGCGTGAACAAGCGGATGGCAAGCTTGTTGCCATGACTGGAGACGGTACAAACGATGCGCCGGCATTGGCGCAGGCAGATGTGGGATTGGCGATGAATACAGGGACAAACGCAGCGAAGGAAGCCGCTAATATGGTGGATTTAGATTCAGATCCCACCAAAATCATTGAAGTGGTAGCCATTGGTAAACAGCTGCTCATGACCCGGGGGGCATTGACAACCTTTAGCATCGCTAATGATGTAGCTAAATATTTTGCGATAATACCAGCCATGTTCATGCATGCAATACCTCAAATGGAAGCCCTGAACATTATGGGATTGGCGACACCCCAAAGTTCCATATTGTCAGCTTTAATATTTAACGCCATCATCATTCCCTTGCTTATCCCCTTGGCAATGAAAGGTGTTAAATATGTTCCCATGAGCGCATCAAGATTATTGACCAGGAATTTGTTCTTGTATGGATTAGGAGGCGTGTTAGTCCCCTTCTTGGGAATTAAATTAATTGATTTGCTTCTTGTAGTCTTAAAAGTGGCTTGAAAATATAAAGTAAGGACGGGTGGAAATACATGTTGAAAAATTTCCGATTTGTTATGGTGCTTCTAATCATTTGTGGAATGGCCTATCCGATTTTGATGACAGGAATGGCACAGTTGATGATGCCCGCAAAAGCAGAGGGCAGTTTAATTAAAAATAATTCGGGTGAATTGATCGGTTCGGAAATGATCGGTCAAACTTTTAAAGATCCTGGGTATTTTCATGGCCGTGTATCTTCTATTGAATATAATGCGGCTGGTTCAGGTACGCCGAACTTTGCTTCTTCAAATGAAGAATTCATAAACCGGACAAAAAAAGACATTTCAAAGTTTTTAAAAGAAAACCCTACTATCGATAAGGCAGAGATACCTTCTGACTTAATGACGAATTCGGGTTCAGGTCTTGATCCCAATATTACCCCAAATGGTGCGAAGGTACAGGTTCCTCGTATTGCTCTTAAAAGGGGATTATCCGAAAAAACAGTATATCTTCTAGTGGAAAAACATACGAGCAGCCGATCACTTGGGATTTTTGGTGAACCCCGAATTAATGTTTTGGAGTTGAATATGGCATTGGATGAATTGAAATAACCATGTTCTGGAGAGTTTAGTAGACTTCCTTTTACTAGAATTGGAGGGCCAATATGTCGGAACAATTTCGAAGGAAAACACCAGGCGAAATTCTAGAGTCGATTTCCAATATCAAAAGGGGAAGGCTCAAAATTATACTTGGTGCGGTAAGCGGTTCAGGCAAGACCTACCATATGCTGCTTGAAGGAAATGAATTGAAGGAACGTGGGATTGATGTAGTTGTCGGTGTGGTCAACAAGTCCTGTAGTGGAACACTTAAACAATTAGGCAGTCTTGAACTTATTCCGACTATAGAATGGGAGCAAAATGGACACATAGAACAGGATATTGATTTGGAAAAGATTTATAAACGGAATCCCGAAGTTGTTTTAATTGATCGATTGGCACATAAAAACCATATACATGCAAAAAACGCCACCCGTTTGGATGATGTAAAGGAATTAATTAATAATGAAATCAGTGTTATTACTACCTTGAATATATATGAGTTGAAAGGAGTGAAGAAAGTCGCAGAGCAATTACTGAATGTTTCACTCCACGTAGAGGTTACGCTTCCAGAGGATACATTGACCAAAGCTGATGAAGTACGTTTATTGGACGTCACCCCTGAAGCCATATTAAAACGTCTGCAAAAAGGGGAGATAAGTGAACAAGACGAGTGCCCATTACAGTTTTACAACAATGGTAATCTAGCCACTCTTAGGGAATTGTCACTCAGGTTTTTAGCGGAAGAAGTTGAAGTGGACCTGACTGAACACAGGGAACAAGAAGGGCTAATGGGGCCTTCTGGTGCTACGGAAAGAATATTGGTCTGTGTACAATATCATTGGAATGGCTCCATATTAATAAGAAGAGGAGATCAAATTGCCAAGCGGTTGGGCGGTGAATTTTTAATCGCCAGCTTTATCCCACTAGCAAAAAAATTATCAAAAGAGGAAGAAATCTTTAAAAGCTCCATGCAAAAACTGGTCAATAAATTAAATGGGAGATTTTTTGAGATTATAATGAATGGAGACGAAATAGCTGAAGGAATAGTCGTATTTTCCATGCAGCATCGAATAACACGAATTATCCTGGGTCATTCAAAAAAGTCAGTGTGGGAAGAAGCGGTCAACGGTTCAATAGTCAATAAAATAATGAGAAAGTCCAAGAGCATCGATGTATATATTATGGCAGACCTTGTAAAAGCATTTGGTGAGAGGACCATCCCCGCAATCAAGAAGGATAAAAAGAAGGGAAATCCTTATCGCAGACTCTCCAATGATGAAATGCGCGATAAAGTGGAACGGGTAAAAAAAGGGACATTTAAGATTTTTATCGGAGCTGCTCCTGGTGTTGGTAAAACCTATACAATGCTAAGGGAAGCAAATCAGTTGAAGGAAAACGAAATGGATGTTGTGATTGGTCTATTGGAGGCACACGGTCGAAAAGAGACAATTGCCCAAGTGGGAAACTTGGAAATCCTGCCTAAAAAACGAATTCGATATAAAAACGTATTATTGGAGGAAATGGATCTAGATGCCATTATCAGTCGGAATCCTGAAGTGGTCTTAATTGATGAATTAGCACATACGAACGTACCGGGTAACAAAAATCATAAAAGATATCAAGATGTAATGGACATTTTGGACGCTGGAATTTCGGTTATTTCCACGATGAATATTCAACATATAGAAAGTTTGAAAGATAGCGTAAAGCAAATTACAGGTGTTTCTGTAAGAGAAACAGTACCTGACAGCATTCTCCAATTATCGGATGAACTTGAGCTGATCGATATTTCACCAAATGCGCTTAGAAAAAGGATGGAGGAAGGTAATATATATGCCATGGATAAAGTGGAACAGTCCCTTAGCCATTTTTTCAAGACACAGAACCTTATAGCGTTGAGAGAACTTGTGCTCCGTGAATTGGCGGATGATGTGGATGACAGATTAGAATCAAAGAAACGTAAGGAAGGAGTAAGGGGACCATGGCGAAAAGATGAAGTGATTTTTGTCTGTGTCAATCTTAGAGCGGATTCTGAGCGTTTAATTAGAAGGGGATTCCGCATAGCCTACAGACTTAAAGCGGAGTGGTATGTTATTTTCGTCAAACATCCAAATGAACGGCAAACTGATGAAAAGTTGATACTTGATAAACTGATAAGCCTTACACACCGCTTAGGAGGCACTTTTGAATTATATACAACGAGGGATAGACGATCTGTGTTCAAGGAGATCAAGAAACAATTACAGACCAAAAAAGCAACACAAATCATTTTAGGACAATCAGCAAGAACGAGATGGCAAGAAATTGTCGGTGGATCTATTGTAGCTCGTCTTCTACGAGAAGTCAGACACCTTGATGTTTTGATCGTAGCTGATTAATTCATTTATCAGGCAGCAATTTTTGCGGGAGTATATTTACCTGTAGTCGCGAGGAAAAATATGGTATAATTATTTACAGATATTTCTTAATATTATAAAAGTAAGGGGTTGCCAATGATGATCACTTTTCCAAAACCTGATGTTGAGCAATTTTTACGAACGTTTTCCATTACTGATTTTGCTGTAAGTCCAGATGAAAAACATCTGGTTTTCAGTACCAATTTGAGCGGCAAGTATAATTTATGGGGAATGGATTTGCCAAACTCCTTTCCTTATCCTCTAACATCCATCGATCAAAGCTGCCAAGGGCTTATATATGATAAGAAGAGCCGGTTTATCATTGCTGGTTTCGATCAAGACGGTAATGAAAATACCCAGTTTTACGGAGTTCCTTTGAATGGAGGGACAATGAAGGAAATCGTTAATCATGAAAATACACGTAATTTCATGCCAAAATTATCGAATGACAGTAAAAAGCTCTATTACACGACATCCAGAGGAAATCCTTCCTTTCTGAATTCCTATTGTTTGGATTTAGAATCAGGACAGGAAAGGCTGGTACTGGAGGGGAAAGATGCAGCGACCTATTTATTTGGCTTCAGCCCTGATGAAGAAACCTTACTTTACTATAAACACTTTGCTAATACATATACTCTTCTCTATGCAAAAAAAGGGAACGAAGATATCCTGCTCACTCCGCCGACAGAGAAACAACACACAGTGAATGATGGGGTTTTTGTTTCGGATTCGATGATATATTTATTGACTGATTATGATTCGGACTATACTTATTTGGCTTCATACAACCTTGAAACAAACAAATTCTGTAAAGTTAAAGAATTGGAGAATGAGAGTTTTACTGCCATTACTTATAGTAAAGAGAATCAATTATTATATATAACCAGTCAAAAGGGTGTAGAGGATCAATTATATGAAATCAATCTGCAAAATGAAAATTGGAGAAACATCCCTGTGCCATGCAGTGTCATTAATAAACTTGAAGTTGCTGCATCAGGCACGCTTTACTTATTTGGCATGAGTGCAACCAAGCCTCATAATATCTATAAAAATACAGGTGATGAGTGGGTATCATTAACTAAATATACTGTTCCTGGCGTCGATTCTAATGAATTGGTTGAACCGGACATCATTACATACCCTTCCTTTGATGGCCGGGAGATCGAATCGTTATTTTTTAGGGCAAAAAAGGAAAATGACAATGGTGAAGTCATTTTTTGGCCTCATGGAGGACCTCAAGCTGCAGAACGGAAGTTTTTTAGAGCTTCATTTCAATTTTTCCTGAATAACGGTTACAGTATTTTCGCGCCAAACTTCCGCGGTTCTACTGGTTATGGTTTGGAATTCATGAAAATGGTAGAGGGAGATTGGGGAAATGGACCGCGACTTGATAATGTAGCCGGCCTTGATTGGCTGATAGACCAAGGGCATGCACAAAAAGGCAACATTCTTTTGATGGGCGGAAGCTTCGGAGGCTACATGGCCCTTCTGCTGCACGGGCGACATGCGGATTATTTTAAGGCGGTTGTCGATATCTTCGGCCCATCCAACCTATTCTCATTTATCAATTCTGTACCTGAAGACTGGAAGCCAGTCATGGACCAATGGGTAGGAAACCCGGAAAAAGATAAAGAAAAACTAATCGAGTTTTCGCCTATTACCTATCTAGAATCCATGATAAAGCCAATGCTTGTTATTCAAGGGGCAAATGATCCCCGTGTCGTCAAAGAGGAATCGGATCAAATCGTTCAAGCGTTGAAGGATAAAGGAAGAGATGTCGATTATATGCTTCTAGAAAATGAAGGACATGGATTTTCCAAAAAAGAAAATGAAATTGCCGTCTATCAAAAAATACTCTCCTTCTTAAAGCGATTCACAGCAGTAACAGAGAAGGTATAATACGTTTTTTTATAAGTGAAGAAACCCTGCCGCTCACGTTCAAAGTGATGAAGCAGGGGTTTTTAAGTTTTGGGAGTTAGTAAATAGCTTCCTAATACGGCATATAAATCAGTCATTTAAAATTCAGAATTCCCCGAATAAACGCTAGTCACCTAGTCATAAAGTGCTATATAATATACGAAAAAAGTATTTTTTTGTTAAACGGAGTTGATTCGCAATGCCACGGGAATTATCGTTATACATACTCGTAATTATATTGGCAGGTGCTTTAAGTTTGTTCCTGTGTTTATTTGCACTATTAAAGATCAAGGATGCACCTGGAGCAAAACCCTATATTATCGTGACATTATTGTCTTCCATTTTTACTTTTTCCTATGCTTTAGAACTTTCCAGTACATCTTTGGAACAAATCATATTCTGGTTAAGGGTCGAGTACTTGGCCTTGCCTTTCATTCCAGTCTTCCTTTTGTTGATGTGCATAGAATATATAGGGCATAGAATCAAGAAGGTATGGAAATATGCACTCTTCATCATACCGTTCATCACCATTTTCATGCATTATACAAATGATTCTCATCACTTTTATTACAAATCAATGGGATTGAGAGGCGATAGCCCTTTTCCAATAATTAAACTGGTGGGCGGCCCTTGGTTTTACGTTCACTCCCTGTTTCTTTTTTTATGTGTGATGATAAGTATAATCATATTGCTAAGGCAGTTGAAAAATTCTTCATTCAGATTCAGGATGCAAATATCAATGATGGTGGCAGGTCTGCTTATTCCTATATTAGCAAATTACTATTATATAAATGGATTAAGCTCATATGGTATCGATCTTGGTCCTGTATCCATGAGTATAACGTTTATCTTTCATGGTGCGGCACTATTGACTTTTCAAATGTTCAATGTAGCACCGATCGCCAGGGAAACGGTTTTTGAAAGTATGAAAGAGGGTGTCATCGTTTTAAATCAACAGGGTTTGATTGTTGATTATAACCATGGAATGCGCAAAGTCATACCTTTGTTGGATGAACATACTATAGGTAAATCGATTACAAGTTTGCTAAATGGGAATCAGCATCTTAGGGAAATAATCGACCTTAAGCAAGACAGTGATTTTACATGCAGCATAAATGGTGATATGGTAACATTACCATATTGGTTTTTCACCCGTGTTCAATAAAAGCAACCTGCCTATCGGACAGATCATTACCTTCGCCGACGTAACTGAAAGAGTGCTCATGCTGGAAAAGTTGAAACAACTTGCCAGCTTGGACGGATTAACCCAAATATTGAATAGAACATTTTTCATCAAAAAATCGGAAATTTTATTCGATGCTCTAAGCAGGGAAGGCGGCAGTGTTTCAATCATCATGTTTGATATCGATCATTTTAAAAATGTTAATGATACTTTTGGACATGAAGCAGGGGATGCAGTCATAATGCATGTTGCAAATACTGCAAAAGAATATATTCGGGAAGGAGATCTATTGGGGCGCTATGGTGGTGAAGAATTTATCGTAAGTTTGCCGAATACCGCTTTACCCACTGCATATGAGTTGGCCGATGTTATAAGGGAAAAGGTTTCTGAAAGTATTTCAGAGGTTAATGGAGAGAAGATTTCCGTTACCTGCAGTTTCGGTGTGACTCATGCATCAATTGAAGCTGGAGATCGAGGCCATTCCATCCAAACATTGATGCCACTGGCCGATCAAGCCTTATATGCCGCAAAGAAGAATGGCCGAAATTGTGTACGGATCATAGCCTAAGACTATATTATCATTCCTTTAAACCTTGAACTTGTTCTAGGTTTTTTCATTGTGCTCATAATTGCTATATTCAGTAACCCGTGTATAAAAACAAATTCCGTATCTTTTGAATCTGGAGATTACTTTTTACTAGCTCTGTATACTCTATAACCGAGGTTGTTTCCGTAAGAAAAAATGAGGCGGTAATGTTCGTCCATGACTCGTTCCAAAGATTCATTCAAAGGCTGAAGGGGGCTATTTGGAGCTGAAGAATTCATTAATTCCTCTAAGACGGTACTCGATCTCAAGATTTTTACATCTGAAAATCCGTTTTGTCGGAAGGAATTTAACCATTCGGATTGCATCAATAATTCTCTTAAATGATAAAAGTTCATGATTTCCTTTTTTGAGGCAGAATCAAGGCTGGCTTCCGCTGTCATATCAATGGATAACAAAGTTCCTTTTAGTTTGAGGACCCTGTAAAATTCACTGAGTGATTTTTGTATATCAGTGAATGCAGTCGTTGATTCGGCTATGATCAAATCAAAAGAATTATCGTCAAAAGGCAGTTCTTCTATTGAATGCTCATATAGGTCGATGCTTAAGTTAGCTTGTTGGAATCTTTTTTTTGCATGTTTCACCATTTCAGGGTGATGATCAAGCGCTGATACTCGGCAAAGGAACGTTTTTGCCAAGAAAGCTGAGGTTTGCCCAGTTCCGCATCCGGCATCAAGGATTTTTGACGAATGATCGATTTTTTCATTTTTTAAGAGTTGCTTAGTCAGTTCAAATCCACCAGGGTGTGCCCCTTCGATTCCAATAATGGCTAGTGCGTCTTGGTATGAATGGTTCATGGAATTATCTCCTTTGCAAATGTATAAATGTATTTTATGCTTTGGTTTTAAAGAGTGATTTAACCATTGACAAGGAATATGGGAAAGGCTTTTTCATTAATTCCTTTGACAATCTACCTTCCTCCTATCGACCTGATTTGCAAATTTCACCACTCGAAGAACACTAGTTTTTTAGTTATACTGCCAGAGATTTAATTTAGAACACAAATGAACGTTTTGGGAGAAGGATGAACACGTTTGACTCACTGGGGATGTGACAGGATTTTGTCTCGGTCGATGTACAATCATGCGGTTAATGAATCAATTTTAGATTGATTACGCCCCATATAATTTATATTAATATGTTTGTAGGTTTAAGAATACAAATTATAAGTGAGTTTCTTATACTTTAAATTATGGGGGAGAGCAAATGAACGAGTTTTTGGAGAAAACAGCAAGATTCGAGCATCGGTTTTGGCTGCAAATCTTAGGAGACCATGGCAGGTTCATCCATGAGTCATTAGCTCCGGTCGAAGTGGAATACATTGAAATTGCCTCAGAATTCATTCGAATTTTTGATACTCTCCTTGGTAAAGCCAATTCGGAAGAGATTTCGCAACTTACTGCCACAGCAGAACAAGAGACATTAAGATTTCGGGAGTTTAAGCTATGTCTTATAAAAGAGCATCTGGTAGGTAAAATTAAGATACATCTTTCACCTTCATTCATTAATCATATGGTGAACGAATTAGAAGAATATTTAAGATTATTGAAATATTTCAATGCAAATCAAATGCCACCGGTTTTTCATGAACTTCATCATCATTTGCTTTGGCTGCTAGATGCAGCAGGACATGCAGGTGCAATATCATCCAATATGGATGATATTGAAAAAAGATTAAAAGAGAAAAGTGAGCAATATAAAAAACATTTTAATGATTTTTATTTAAAAGCTGTTGAAATGGCTGGATTTTTACGAACCAATCTGTCAACATTCCCAGCATTGGAAAAAATGAATGCGGACGTCACATTGGAAATTAAATTCTTCCAGCACTTCCTGCTTGAATTGGAGGAGCTTGACCTCAGTGCCCAGGCTCTTGGAACTCTTTCGCCATTAATGGCCGATCATATGTGGCGCGAAGAATGTTATTATTTAACGAAACTCGCTGAATCGACAGACATGGAAAAGCCAAACTGCGATCCAGCGAAACCGAGGCTAGTCGAATAAAAAAGCACCTCATGGAGCCCTTTCTTAAATGGGCTCTTTATATGTGCTTTTTTTGTTGATTACCATTAATGGATGTGATTTATAAAGGAAGTTAATTCCTATCCTTATGTTATACTAGAAGAACTAAAATTAATTATAGATGTATAGGAGTGCTGAAAGATGTTTGGAAATTCTTCCAATTTGACAGATGGCATTTATTTTGGAGAATCGTTACCACAACAAATCGCTAAACACATTTTAAAAAAAATCATTGAAGGTGAAATAGAAGCTGGAGAGAAAATCGTCGAAGAAGACATTTCCAAAGAATTGAACACTAGCCGTGCACCCGTACGGGAAGCCCTTTATCTATTGCAGGTTGACGGTATTGTTGAGAGGATGCCGCGGCGGGGAACGATCGTCAAGCCATTTTCACAAAAGGAAATCATTGAATATAATGATGTTACGATCGGGCTGATCCAGATGGGCATTGATTTTTCCCAAGGGAAGTGGCACGCAGAATATAAACAATCATTACAAAGGCATTTGGAAAGTGCGACAGATGAGTGTGAAAATAGCAATGTAATCGAGTATCAGAAAAGGGCAACACAGATATTTCGCTATATTTTTTCAATCGCTAATAATAAAGCATTATCAAGATTTTTTGAAGAAGCCAGTCATATTCTCATGGTTTTTGCCCAAAGTCAATGGAATACGGAAACGATGGAAAACTTCCATTTCAGATTAAAAATGTCCGTTGAGGCCATTCTAGAAGATGATTTCGTTAAAGCAAAAAATGAAATTCATGAAGCCTTGAGTCGTGGAGTGATGTAGAGTCTTTGACTCTAAAACCAAATTGTCGACAATCGACAAAAGTAATGTTATGATGTAATCGTATTCAAACAAGAATATCATCACCAAGATTAAAGGGAGAAAGGGAGAATATTATGCAAGCATTCGATTTTACAGAAAAAGTAGCAATTGTTACCGGCGGCGGCGGGGGTATCGGCCGGGCAGCGTCTATTACACTTTCAGAAAATGGAGCCAAAGTGGTTGTTGTAGACCTTTCCGAAGAGGCTGGCTTGCTAACGGTAAATAAAATCAAAGAAAACGGCGGCGAAGCGAAATTCGTAAAGGCCGATGTTACAAAGGAAGACGACATTAAAAATTATGTTCAAAAAACGATAGATTCCTATGGCAAAATCGATATTTTCTTGAATAATGCCGGGTGGGAAGGCAAAATAATGCCTCTTATCGATTATCCTACTGAGGTTTTCGATCAATTAATGTCAATAAATGTACGCGGCGTTTTCTTGGGCTTAAAACATGTATTGCCCCATATGATTGAACAAAAAAGCGGGGCAGTCGTGAATACAGCTTCTGGAGCGGGTTTACTGGCAACGCCAAACATGGTGGCGTATGGCGCAAGTAAACATGCGGTTCTTGGAATGACGAAAACAGCTGGTGTCGAAGTTGCTCCACATGGTGTCAGGGTGAATGCGGTCTGCCCAGGTGTCGTCAACACGGCTATGATGCGGTCGATTGAAAGCGGATTTGGCCAAGGTGATTCCGCGGCAGCAGAAACGGCTAGAAAACAGTTGGAAGCAACGACTCCGGATGGCCGGTATGCTGAGCCTCAGGAAATCGCAAATCTAATGATGTATCTAGTATCCGATCTTTCCAGCCACATTACTGGTCAAGAACTTGTAATCGACGGAGGGGCCATTTTAATCTGATAAGCAAAAATCTTTATTAAAGGGGGACCCATACATGAGTTTAAAAGGAAAAGTCATAATAATTACAGGAGCGGGCAGCGGAATTGGTAAGGAAACGGCATATAAATTAGCTGAACAGGGAGCTATTGTCGTAGCGGCTGATTATAATGATGTTGCCGCTAAGGAAACGGCTGAATCTATTCAACAAAAGGGAGGTACGGCATCTTTTGTGAAAGTGGACGTAGCTAAAGCGGAAGAAGTGGAAGCGATGGTCGAATCAGCAATTGCCAATCATGGCACCATCAACGGCATATTCAACAACGCTGGAATTGGGCTAGTAAAACCATTTTTGGAAATGGATCCAGAATCATACCACAGAGTTGTTGATGTTGACCAACACGGCGTATATTATGGCATGTATTATGCAGCAAGGAAGATGGTGGAGCTTGGTGTAACTGGGGCAACGATCGTTAATACTGCTTCTATATATGGGACGATGGTTTCAATTGGCAGCTTTAATTACCATGCCGCAAAAGCTGCAGTCATCGCCATGACTAAATCCGGTGCAATTGAACTTGCGCAATATGGGATTCGTGTCGTCGGCGTTGCACCAGGTTTTATCGAAACGCCGATCATTGGTGAAGATCCAGAGTTCCTGGACAGTTTGGCTCAGCTTCATATGAGGAAAAAATTGATTCAGCCAGAAAAAGTTGCTGAAGTTGTAACGTTCTTGTTCTCTGAAAAAGCGGACGCCATTAATGGACAGGTCATCCCTGTTGATGATGGATTCTTAAGCTTTAAAGGATAATTATAATCAAAGGATTTTCGAGAAAACTTAAAAAGGGAGTTTTGACAAATGAGCGAACGATTCGATGGCAAAGTTGTAATCATTACTGGGGCAGGCTCAGGCTTAGGACAAGCAGCCGCATTGGAATTGGCTAAAGAAGGGGCTAAACTTTCATTAGTTGATTTAAACGATGCATCTTTGGAAGTGACAAAAAAATTAATCTTGGAAATTGCACCAAAAGCGGACGTGCTTCTGGTCACTGCAGATGTATCGGATGAAGAAGCAGTAAAGAACTATGTAGGCAAAACAGTCAGCAAGTATGGCAGAATCGATGCATTCTATAATAATGCGGGTATTGAAGGTAAACAAGCCCCTATGGCTGAATACGATAGCAAAGTTTTCAACAAAGTAACGGACATCAATATCAATGGTGTATTCTATGGTATGAAATACATTCTGCCAATCATGAAAGAACAAGGATCAGGGGCAGTGGTGAACGTGGCTTCCGTAGGTGGAATTCGTGCTGTGCTTAACCAAAGTGCGTACGTTGCGAGTAAGCATGCTGTTGCAGGCTTAACGAAAACAGCTGCCATAGAATATGGTCAATATGGAATCAGCATTAATGCCATTGCACCAGGAGTTATCTTAACGGCAATGGTAGAAGGTTCATTCAGGCAAATAGGCGGGGAAAATTGGGAAGAAGCAATGGCGGATTTCATCAGTGTGAATCCTATGAAACGCTTTGGTAAACCTGAAGAGGTCGGCCGTTTAGTCGCCTTCCTATTATCAGGGGAATCGGAGTTCATCAACGGGGCAGTCATTCCGATTGATGGCGGACAATCTTCACAATACTAAAAGTGTAAAGGGAGTGACAGTATTAGGTCACTCCCTTTTTAATCGTATCCTTTTAGTTAATGACCAAATGAATTCAAACTTTAAAAATCAAAACATATGAAACGAAATAGGAACCATTAGAATAGTAACGGAACTCATAAAAAAAAACGCCATATTAAGGCGCTTAACAAACATTTAAGAAGCCAATCGTTACTTTTCTTTATCATGAAGCTTATCTTCATATTCAGTTTCCAACATACCATACAGACCGTTCATTTCTTGTTCATCCGGATCTGCTCCAAACTCGTTTCTATATTTTTTCTTTTTATCATCAAGGATTTCTTCTTTTTCATTCTTCTTGTCCATACATATCACCTCCAACCAATAGGGTGTCTCATTGTTCGATAAAATATGCATGGTAATCTCATTTGCAAAACATTTAATTGGGTATTCTAAATAGTTATTAGTCTTACTATTTGTTAAGATATAAATATATTAACTTAGAGATATCGGAGAGAGAATGTGAAGAAGAAGAAACGTAAGAAATCAAAGAAAGTTTTTGTCATATTTATCCTGGTTTTTGCATTTTTGCTCATTAAGGAAATCATGAAAACCCCCTATTCCGAAAATGTTTCCACATCAGTAAATACGCTTGATTCTTTCGCGAACGTAAAAAAGTATAGCTCACTTCTTCAAGGGGAGTTGGCTAAATACGGACTTGAGGAGCATACTTCGACATTGATTGCTTTGATGCAGCAGGAAAGCCGAGGACGGGGCGGTGACCCAATGCAGGCATCTGAGTCAGCGGGTCTTGATCCAAATACAATCACAGATCCAACGGAAAGCATTAAGTATGGGGTGAAACATTTTAAGAGGATCAATGAATATGGCAATGAAAAGGGCGTGGATTTTGCCACGATCATTCAAGCATATAACATGGGAATTGGTTATATTGATTTCGTGGCGAATGAAGGGGGCAAGCATAATGAAGAGCTTGCGAAGAAGTTCTCCATGCTTCAGGTCGAAAAGAACCCCAAGCTCTATGATTGCGGCGGGGACAAGGATAATTTTCGGTACCCATATTGTTACGGTGACTACTCATACAGTGCAAAGGTATCTAAGAACATTGAGGAGCTTGGCGACAGTATATCGGCTCAAGCTGATGGTGAGTGAGGGGAACAAAAAGCCTACTGAATGAAGTAGGCTTTTTTTCATGGTAATGCTACCTCTTTTGCGGAGTTCAAAGAATCAAAACCATTGTCATTTATTGTTCAACCATGGAAGGAGGTCGTAATGTTTATAGAGTTTCCCGGATTCCTCAATGATTTGTGAAAGAAGGATATCAATGGAATCAAGTAAAGAGTTTAAGGCTTGTTTAACAGAACCACTCTCAAATTGCTCTAAGGGCACAGGTAACTCTTCCTCGTCCAAAATAAAATGTGACCCATCCGGAAGCACCATGATATCAATGATCAAATCTTCAAAGGATAACAACTTATCAGCCATATATGTATTTTTTACAATATTAAAATAGGAACCTAAATAATTGCCTTCATTATCTCTCCAAATGTATAAATTATAAGGGCGGTCCTTCCAATAATAAGCAATCGTATAACTTCCAATGGGTATGTTTAATTCTATAGGACCCGCTTTCATCGTGAACGCATCCATGATTTCATGAAAAAGCACAACATGCTGATTTTGTGCGTTTAACAGCAAACAGGTATGTTCTACAACTAAAGAGTCATAGCGGATTTTTCTTTCAATTATTTCATCGCCACGTTGAAGTGCTGTTGTGAATATTTTGTCCATCATTCTATTTCTCCCTTAAAAACCATCTAGATCATTATGCCATTTGTTTCTTTTCTACATTGGTAAATTTCAAAACCTAATTTCACAAGTACCGAGAAATTAGGCTTTAACTATTTCAAAATCGTTCACTACCAGAATGTTGTTTATTGGAACTTATCCTTGATACGCATGCTCTAAAGTTTTAATGTCAATTTTCTTCATTTGGAGCAGCGCTTTCATCATTCTTTCCGATTTTTCAGGATTGGAGTCGTTTACCATCTCGGTTAGGTTTTCTGGGATGATTTGCCATGACACGCCAAATTGATCTTTCAGCCAACCGCACACTTGCGCCTTTTCATCTCCGCCTTCTGAGAGTTTCCCCCAATAATAGTCCAATTCTTTTTGATCCTCGCAATGGATGATAAATGATATTGCCTCTGTGAATTTGAATTGCGGACCGCCATTTAATGCTACGAATGTTTGTCCTTCCAATTCAAATTCCACGGTCATCACTGAACCCAATGTCTTTCCATGGATTTGATTTCCTTCATTTCCATAGCTAGTGATTCTTCCGATTTTAGAATTTTCGAAGATGGATGTGTAGAACTTTGCCGCCTCTTCGGCTTGTGAATCAAACCAAAGGTTAGTTGTGATTTTTTGAATTTTGTTTTTCATCATTTTTCTCCTTTTTTGTTTTCATCCTTGCTATATGATCATGGAAATGAGAATGGATTCGATAAGATTAAATACCTTGAAAGTACCCTTTTACTATACACCATTTATGATGAACCAAGATAATGATGTATGGTTAGGTTGTGTTTTGTGTATTCCAACCGATCATTTAACTAATCCCCTTTTTCCTTTGCTTGTTACGATATCCTTGACTCAAGGTGATGGAAATACAAAAGGATATAGAAACTTTTCAACCGTGAAAAGTCCTATATCCAAATTCCGTTTCTCAGCTTTCGAAGTTGAATTGCCATTGGATTCCGAATTTATCGGTTAACTGACCGTAAATTTTACTCCAGAATGTTTCCTGCAGCTCTAGACCAACCGTGCCGCCTTCACTTAGTTTGTTAAAGATCGATTTAATTTCCTCCACATCATTACCGACATATGCAAGGCTGATATTATTTCCTTCTACAAAAGGCATACCAGGAAAAGTATCTGAAAACATGATATTACTACCATTAATAGTAAGCCTTGTATGCATGACTAAATCTTTCGCTTCTTCTGGCAGGGGAAATTCTGGATTAGGCGGTGTTTCCCCAAAGGTCATGATATTTGGTTGTTCCGTTCCAAAAACCTCTGCGTAGAACTCTACTGCTTGTCGACAATTCCCATTAAAATTAAGATATGCATCAACTGACATGTATCTCACTCCTATTTTCTTATTTTTCATTGCGCCAAATTTATTACTTAATGCATGATTACCTTACGAAAAATTCCGGTGGTTCAATTCCAAGGGTTCTAAGATAAATATAACCCTGTCCCCTATGGTGGATCTCATTTTCCAGGGCATATTGAAGTCTATCAAAGTGGCTTTGTGAGGGACCGAAAAAAGGATCTTTTTCAACCACTCCAAGCGTTTCCTCGGTCATTTCCTCCCACAATTTCCTCGTCTCATCCCTTATTGCTTCGCATGCTGATACGAGTTCTTCTTTGGTGGAAATTACGGCAAAGGAATCTGGAAACTCCCAAATACCCAGTGCAATTCCACGCATATATCCAGTCTCAATGTTCATGACTTCTTTAACCATCTCTGCGAAAGGGCGAAGCTTCCCGGCCGGTGTATAATGGAATAATTCCTTTTCAGGGAAAGCTTCAACCACCCGCAACGTCAATCTCCTGTTGCCTTCCAATATATTTAACAAACCCTCTTTCGAAAGAACCACCATTTCACTCTCATTTGATCAATACTCTGTATAGAAGTTCTGTGAAAAATCGAAAAGTCCTGCAAATTCCTGAATATAAAGATTGCATAGCTTTTTTACTAAACAATGGAGCAATTCCATTAATGTATAATTAACAAATCGATAAAGTAAAAAGGGGAAATGTCATATGTTCGGTTCCTTAAATAAAACTAAATTAATAAAAAATGATTTAAAAGGCATTGCGAAATTAATGTATCAGGATGTGTCAGATGACAATTGGGATCAAGAGAACCTAACAAAGAGAAATTTGGATTTTACTATTGAAAGCATTCGTTATATAGATGCTTATACGAAAAGATTAGGCACTACTCAAATGGGGAGAGAACTTTTAAAGAATCATTTTGATAATTTTGTGGTAAGGATAGGTGCGTATATTGGAGAAGTTATAAAAAGGAATATATATCAAGATTATAAATGGTATGAATATGATTCTGTATATCATTTTTCTTCTGCACTTGATTGAAGTGAATAGGGGATTAAAACAGAGACGTTTCTTTACTCCAAAAAGAGAGATAGAGTTATAGTGCCATTGACTGTGGTAGCTCAACATCTGGAAGGGAGTTCGGCACATATAGATTTCTTGGAATATGTAGAAGAAACAATTAAGCGAAATTCGTAAGAGATATCTGCTTTCCTTAAACAATTGTGTTGGTTTTCAAAAATCTTCCCAAAAGAGGGAAAATTCAATTTTTGTAAATATTGATTAAATCTTTCATTTATTATACGATTTAATCAGTTATATTTTTCCAACCAGCATGATGCTTATACATAAACGATTCAATTAATTACGGAACAAGCAGAAAGGGAGAGAAGCCAATGATTAATAAAGTCGGTCAAATTATGTTATACGTTAATAACCAAGATGAGTCATTGAAATTTTGGACGGAAAAATTCGGATTTAGCGTAATTTCTGAAGAAGATAACGGCCAAGGGCTAAGATGGATTGAAATAGCCCCAACAAAGGATGCACAAACGAGCATCATCCTGCATAATAAGGAATTCATTGCTAAAATGCAGCCTGAATTAAATCTTGCTACACCTTCATTAATGTTTTACTCGGAAAATCTTGATGAATTATATAAAGACTTTTCGGAGAAAAATATCAAAGTGGGAGAACTTGTAAATATGCCATCTGGAAGAGTCTTCAATTTTGCTGATAATGAAGATAATTACTTTGCGGTCATGGAAAAAAGTAAATCATTTAGCTTTAGGTAAAAAACATCAAAACGACTAGAAAAAATATTTTTAGTCGTTTTGATGTTTTTTGATAAAACTACCCTCTTTATGTAACTAGTTAGTCTTCAGGCCTTGGCCCAGCAGGAAGTCCAGAGTTCTCAACCGTTTTGATCGGCCGAATGGTTATGTCTCCATTCACGTAAATTTGACAAGATAAACGCAAATGATCTTCCATTCCTTTTTCCTCAAAGACCTTTTTTTCTTTATGTGTGACCTCCAAAAAATCACCTGCCAATATTTCCACTCTGCAAGTTGTACACTTAGCTTTCCCACCGCATCGGTGGAGAATATTTATTCCGTTATCTTCCAATGCCAATACTAATTTTTTTTCCCATTTCAACTTCAAACGTTCCTTGGTCAAATACTGTTACATAAGGCATCTTATACCACCTCTTATTATAGGATATCTATCAACAGGTCATTAATATAACTATTCTCTTAACTTGTCCATATGACATAAAAAAATGTGAAGTCACTGCTGATTGATAGTAAAGATGAATAATTAATTATCGTGAAGACAAACTTTAAGTACATTCATAATTATTAATGGAACAAGGGATAAATAAAGCTAGGGAAAATAAGCATGGTCTTTTAGAGGCAATTAAGATGTCGAATAATTAAAGGGAGGTGCATGCCTGTGAATAATGGCCATTGTGATTTTTCACCAATGAAACAAACGTTAAAAGAGGAGATACGCCAAGTAATATCGGCATTACAGGATAACTTAGAAGCAATGGGTGATGAAAATTATTGTCTTCTTGGAAATTTCGAGAAAATAAAGGATAAATTCATATACATTGATATGAAAGCAGCAACATTTTATTTAAACTGTTATTTGTCACCATTTACGGACAAATATCCCGAATTATCAACTTGCGTTCAAAATTTATCGAATTTGAGACATGGCGGGTTGATTGTAATTCAACGGGGAGATCCCCTTGATTCATTGATTCAACCCGGCATTTCAATAGGAGCGGAGTTAACCCATTCTTTATTGGAATCGATTTTTTTTCCTGGAAATCCACTGCATGATGGTGCCGTTTTGGTTAGTCAAAATCAGATTGTTTCCGCAGCAAATGTCCTTCCGCTTTCAGACAGGTCAACCGGGGGAAAGAAACTGGGAACACGCCACCGCTCTGCTTTAGGTTTATCTGAACGGAGTGATGCCCTTGTATTGGTAGTATCAGAGGAAACAGGAAGAGTTTCATTTGCATTGAATGGGAAACTGTACCCAATTAATACACACGGGCCTATATAGATTCACACCTGGAATATTTAATCGGGTAAATAAGTAATCGCTAGATCCTTTTTAGGCTTTTGTAATTTATAGCTTAATTTATCAGAATTACAGGTACAGAAAATTTCATGAATTCATCAACCCGGTGATTTTTACCGGGTTTTTGGTTGCTTTTTATATAAAAAAAGGCATATGATAAATAAGGAGTCTCAAGCAGATAAGTTATAAAACGAAAGAGGATTTTACATGATAACCATTAAAAGTGAACGAGAAATAAATTTGATGCATGAAGCGGGCAAACTTCTTGCTGCGACGCATAGAGAAATTGCAAAAATGATAAAACCGGGAATCACGACTTGGGAAATCGAAGAATTTGTAGATAAGTACTTGGCAGAGCATGGTGCTACCCCAGAACAAAAGGGCTATAACGGTTATAAATATGCAACATGTGCATCAGTGAATGATGTGATTTGTCACGGGTTTCCGCAAAAGAAAGCCCTAAAAGAGGGAGACATCGTCACGATCGATATGGTGGTGAACCTTAACGGCGGTTTGGCGGATTCAGCTTGGACATATGCAGTCGGAGAAGTTTCCGAAGAAGCTCAGCGCTTAATGGATGTAACCAAGAATGCTTTATATAGAGGCATTGAAGTTGCACGGGCAGGAAATCGTCTCGGGGACATCGGGCATGCAATCCAGTCATATGCAGAAGGTGAAAAGTTTTCTGTTGTCCGCGATTTTACAGGACACGGAATCGGCAAAACCATGCACGAGGACCCTACCGTCCTACATTATGGTAAGCCAGGTAAAGGTGCCCGTTTAAAAGAGGGCATGGTCATCACGATCGAGCCTATGCTGAATGCAGGAACATGGCATATGAAAATGGACCAAGACGGCTGGACGGCGAGAACGGCAGATGGAAAGCTTTCCGCCCAATATGAACATACCCTCGTCATTACAAAAGAAGATCCGATCATTTTAACGGAACAGTAAGAAAAAAAAGAAACGGCCTTATCATAGGCCGTTTCAGACTGTAGACAAACTCGATGAAAATCGAGTTTGTCTATTTTTATGGCTTGTACAATTTGGACGTTGATTTCCACTCCAGGCACTCGCTTTCCGCGGGCGGTCGGGGAGCCTCCTCGGCTTTCGCCTGCGGGGTCTCCCCTAGACGCGCTTTTCCCGCAGGAGTCTCGTACCTTCCGTTCCAATCAACTTTGTCTTACCTTTTAGATAGAACACTTTTGCCTGGAGTCATGTTTGTTTTAAAATAGAAGTATTAAAACTTGAGGTGATGAGGATGCTTTCTAAACATGATTCTATTCAGCGAGATCAACTTGAAATGATTACTTTAGATCAACTGGTGCCACCGAACCATTTGGTTCGTAAAATGGAGGCTGCCATTGACTTCACTTTCATTTATGACTTGGTGAAAGATATGTATTCAGAGGTAGGACGCCCAAGTATTGATCCAGTTATTTTAGTTAAACTGACTTTCATTCAATATACCTTCGGTATTCGTTCCATGCGTAAAACGATTGAAGAAGTTGAAACCAATATGGCTTACCGTTGGTTCTTAGGCTATGGTTTCCATGATAAAGTACCTCATTTCTCTACGTTCGGGAAAAATTATGAGCGACGCTTCAAAGATACAGATCTGTTTGAACAGATTTTCTATCGCATTTTAATGACAGCTGCTAATAAAAAGTTAATAAGTGCTGAACACGTTTTCGTGGATTCCACACATGTGAAAGCCAGTGCGAATAAACGGAAATTTGAAAAGAAAATCGTTCGTAAAGAAACACGAGCGTATCAAGGACGTCTTCAAGAAGAAATCAATCAAGATCGTGAAAACCATGGAAAAAAGCCTTTTCCACCAGATAAATTTGATAAAGAAGAGACCAAAGAGATTAAAGAAAGTACAACGGATTCTGAGAGTGGCTACTATGTGAAAGATGAACGAACAAAACAGTTTGCCTATTCATTCCACGCGGCCGCAGACCGCAACGGTTTTGTATTGGGAACGATTGTAACACCTGGAAATACACATGACAGTCAGATCTTAGAGCCACTAGTTGAACAAGTGATTGAGAAAGTTGGAAAACCGGAAGCCGTTGCCGCAGATGCAGCTTATAAAACACCAGCGATTACAAGCTACCTATTTAACAAAGAAATCATACCGGCTTTACCTTATACACGTCCTCGCACCAAAGAAGGATTTTTCCGCAAACAGGACTATGTATACGATGAACATTTTGATTGTTACCTTTGCCCTTCGGGCGAAACTTTAAAGTACTCAACAACAAATAAAGAGGGCTATCGCGAGTACAAATCGCCAAAACAAATTTGTACAACATGCTCATTTTTATCTCGGTGTACAGAAAGCAAAGACTGTCAAAAAGTGGTGACACGGCATATCTGGCAAACACATGTGGAAGAAGCAGATCATCTGCGTCATCATCAAGATGTAAAACCTATATATGCAAAACGTAAAGAAACGATTGAGCGTGTATTCGCAGATGCAAAAGAAAAGCATGGTATGCGTTGGACTACTTTAAGGGGACTTAAAAAATTGTCGATGCAGGCGATGCTTACTTTCGCTGCCATTAATTTAAAGAAGATGGCCAATTGGACATGGCAAGGTCCAAAAATGGCCTAACATAGTGGGCTCGTAGAGCCCCAATCTCTAAACTTTAGGCGAAAATTCAAAGGGAATTTCAAAAGGGGTTCAGAATTTTTTAATTCCGAACCCCTTTTGTCTACAAACTGAAACGGCCTTATCATAGGCCGTTTCTTTTTTAGTTTTAAACTATTTCACAATAAACCTCGACAGAATATTCGGAATTCTCCTATCCCACAATAGATCGAATCCAAAAAATTGGTACTAGGCAGTTTGGCATTAAAAACTTTACTATTATGTGGCAGCACAGGATAATAAGGGGAAGGAAGAAATATTTAATTATATACAGTATTAAGGGGGGAATGACTGTGAAGAAAGGGGAGAAACTGTCTGCGACGGTAGAAACCGTGGGGTTGAGCCAGCGCGAATTTTTAACGATTTTCTTACTTCACTCTTTGAGGATAAAAGCGAATTATCCAAGGGCGATTCATCAGGACCTGAAAAATACGTTCACTGGAAAAGTGCATAGCTATGACTATTTATGTAAAATATCGAATACGCTAGTCGAATCCAATCATTTATCATTATATACGAATAAGGGAAGAAATTATTATCAAATAACGGAAAAAGGCAAAGAGCTTTACATATGGTATCAAGAAAATTTCCTGGAACGGTTTTCCGAAGTGAAAAAGGTCATTGATCGCTTCATGTTCGATTTAAGGGGATCTGGTGAAAACCCACCGGTTGTAAATGAGCTTCCAGAAGAATACAGGTCTTATTTCTCGAAAATAATATCGGTGAAGGATCTTGTCCGTTATGTAACTTTAAAAGCCGCTTTCACTAAGAAACCCATTTATATGGGGGAAATTGGCGATCTGCTTAAAAATCAGTTCGGTTGGATCGCTTCTAACGGCTATTTATACGATTTATCTCATGAAATGGAAGAGAACGGCCTACTTGTCGGCAGGTGGGAAAGTGAAAAACGAACTAAACGGTATTTACGAATAACCGATGAAGGACAGCATCATTACAAACAGATTGCGGATTCTGCGGCCTTTCAAGTCCAGGAAATTCAAAAATACATGGCCAGTGTCGTTATGTTCTTAAAAGAAAAGAGTTATTGATTAGAGAAATGGAACCCCTTAATTTGCAAGGAGAATGAAGTTACATGCTTAAATTGAATTGCTCAAGGGTAAATGTTACTTAAGACACTTCTTAAAAAGGGGGAATGAGTGATGGCGGAAAAACAAGATGAAATGGGAAGCATATTCAGTTTCATTAAAGGCCAGGTAGATAAGCTCCCAATTTCACAATCGAAAAAAACCAAAATGCTCGACCAGCTCTTAAAGCTGAAAACGATGACTGTTGATGCAAGGGAACCGCGAATTGCTCTTGTCGGAAGAAGAGGGTCTGGAAAATCCTCACTGATCAATGCGATGTTTGGTCAGGAACGGCAATATGTCAGTTCCGTTAAATCTGGAACGGGTAAGGGGAAATGGTTATGGTACCCGAGTGATGCCGAACCCAAAATTCGTTTACTGGATTCACGCGGGCTGGGTGAGAGTGAAGCTCCTACGGAAGAGTTCGAAGAAGATACACCATTGGATGAATTGATAAAAGCGGTGACTGAAGAACAGCCTGATGTGTTTCTTTTCTTGATTAAAGCAAAAGAAGCGGATTCACGAATTGAAGAAGATTTACAAGAATTGAATAAGCTGCGCAAGATCGTTAAAGAGAATCACCATTATGATGTTCCTGTCATCTGTGTGGTCACACAAGTGGATGAATTAGATCCGCCACATTATAAACAAGTACCTTTTGATGCCAATCCTAAGAAAAAAAAGAATATTGATGAAGCCATCGTTTTGATGTCAAAACGATTTAAAGATAGTGAAATACCACTTTTGAACATTATTCCTACTTGTTCGTATATTGATTTTGATGAAAGCGGAAATATTGAATATGATATGCGTTGGAACATAGATTTGCTTTCTGATTACTTAATTGAGGCCTTACCCAGTGAGGCGAAGCTGAAGACTGCCAAAGCGATGCAGAGCCAATTCGTTAAGAAGAAATTCGCGCGGACGATAGTGGGAACGTTTACGGCAATCGCAGGTCTAATCGGTGCAGAGCCAATACCTTTTGCCGATTTTCCCATTTTGACCGGCATTCAGGGTTTGATGATTGTGGTGATTGGTTTTATCGCGGATAAAGAAATCAATACGAAAACGGCAAGTGAATTCATTGCAGCGTTAGGAATCAATGTTGGCATCGGACTCCTTGTCAGGGAAGGTGTCAGGGCTGCAGTCCGTTTCATCCCAGGAGCTGGTCTAGTCGTTTCCGGTGCGGTAGCGGGTGCCGTCACTTATGGAATCGGGCAAGCCGCGATAGCTTACTTTCTCGAAAACAAAAATATTGATCAGGCGAAGGAGGCTTACAAGAACGCGAACAAAGAATATAAAAATGAAGACATTGACTCTTAATGTGCAGATTCGAACCATAAACTACACTAAGGTGATATGATAAAGTGGAGTTAGCCGTTCTGTTTCTGCTGCTGGATGGTTCAAGATTTTTGTTTACTAGAGGAGGAATGATCTTCATGTCGTTTTTTCAATCACAGAAGCAAAAAGAATATATACAAAAATTAGAGGAAGCGATTCAGTCCTTTACCGGCCGATCTGAGGCACTTGATGATTCAAAGGGATTTCCTTATGAAAACATTCAGGAGTTAAAGGAATTCGGATACCCCCAATTAACTTTAGCTAAAGAGCATGGCGGATATGGCGGTTCCTTATATGATTTTCTCCTATGCCAAGAAAAAATAGCTCAATATTGCGGCCCAACAGCCTTAGGAATAGGCTGGCATGTCGGAACGGTACTTTCCTTATCGGAGAAGAGACCATGGGAAAAAGGAGTCATGAAAGAATTGTATGATGAAGTTTCGAAAGGTGCACTAATCAATACGGCAGCATCTGAGGCTGGAACGGGGAGCCCGACGCGCGGAGGCCGACCGGAAACCATCGCGATCAAAAAGGGTAATCAATGGAATTTGAATGGCAGAAAGACTTTTACTACACTCTCTCCCGTCCTTGATATTTTTCTAGTAACGGCATGGGTACCCGAGGATGAGCGACTTGGCACATTTTTAGTTCATCGTGATGTAAAGGGTGTAAGTATAGAAGAAACTTGGGATATGATTTCCATGCAGGGGACAGGAAGTCATGATCTGGTGTTAAAAGATGTCAGCCTGCCTGAAAAGTATTATGTCATGAAAAGCAATCCTGGTGAAAAAAGAAAACCTGAAGCGTGGCTATTACATATACCGGCTTGCTACTTGGGAATCGCAGTGGCTGCCAGAAATTACGCAGTCGAATTTGCGAAAACCTATTCTCCGAATAGCTTACCAGGACCAATCAGGGACCTTCCGAATGTTCAACGCACAATTGGGGAGATGGAACTGGAATTGGGTGAAGCACACCATTTCCTCTACTCTGTCGCAGAAAAATGGGTGCGGCAGCCTGAAAATCATGATGAATTATCGAAGCAATTGGGGGCAGTTAAGTTATCGGTCGTCAACAAATCGATTTCCATCGTCGATAAAGCGATGAGAGTCGTCGGAGCCAAAAGTTTACAACGAAACAATCCCCTGCAACGCTACTATAGGGATGTACGCGCAGGACTTCATAATCCTCCGATGGATGATGCGACAATCACCATGCTCGCAAAATCAGCTCTTTATTAATTCTTATTCAAATATTTTTTTGATGGCACTGAAATGATCGTTTCAGTGTTTTTTATTATTCTTTTTCTAACATTATTTTGTGTTTTCGTTTTAAGTACAGTTTTTAGGTGTAGTCTTTTTTCGTACACATGTAAGACTTCTAGAGTGTGGAGAAAAATAGTATTAGAAAATCTCTGAATCGGTGCTTGGCTTTTTTATGTTTTATGGGCAGTGCAATAAAGCGATTGAAGGTAGTGTAGAGAAAAGAACCTTTGAAGTGGAATTTAATCCAGACATGTACCATAACATTAAAAAAAGAACGTGCGAATTGTAGTACGATTTCTTTTAGAGTAACATATACTTTACCGGGGTATGGTTTATAATTTGTATGGTTTATCATTACCCTGGTCGTTAATTGTTTCCATACAATCCTGAGGAAAAAGGAAATGGCGTTTATACTCTGAAATTCGACTGCCTGAATACTCTTATAATGTGTTTGTTGATAGTAAACCCGGAAACCTTGCTATCAGGTTAGTCCGATAGAGTTTGAGGTTGATAAAAATTTGAGGAGAATTTAAATTTTATGGTAAAGTCTAGTGCTATCCATTCGTTATAGAGGCCAAATAATAAGGAAAAAGGGGAATTTATATGAACTTAGATGGGGTTAGCAAACATCTATTAATTTGCAACGGGAAAACATGTACGAAAAATGGGCAGAAGAAGTAACAGAGACGATTAGAGGGGAATTGAAAAACTTAGAACTACAAAAGGAGATTCACACAACAAAAACATTATGCAACGGCCAATGCAAGCATGGTCCGATTGCTGTTCTATATCCACAAGGAACCTGGTATAAAGAAATGAATAAAACAAAAAGTAAAGAACTTATTCGTCAATTGAAAGAAAATGACAATGTTCATCTAGGTTCTGAACTTTATTACCATGATGGGAAAACATTCAAGAACCAGCAGAGTGAATGAACTGTAACATCTCACTTCTATATCTAAAAAGGGTTTCTGTATAGGACGCTTTTCTGGAAGAAAAAAATTTCGATATTCAGTGGACTGATCATTTTTAACAAATCAGTCGATAATTCTCCCCATTAATACTAATTGAAAATAATGGTAATTGAAAATTGTTCTCTTGGAAAATTCAACAGTTTTACCAATATGGAAAAAAGTACCTACCCGATCTTTAAGAACGGGTATTTTTTATATAACATTACCTCAATTTCTTTCCTGGATGGAGGAAGAGGTAACTTTTATTTTCCTCATAATAATTTCACTAGCTTATCATTATCTATCTTGTTATGATTGATATACCTGTCTAAATATTCGAAAAATATCGAAAGTTCGGTGTAGAAATGAATCTTATGACCAAAGATTTACTGATTAACTTTTTACTTATCCTTTTTCCGATCTTTTTATTGCAAATGAGCTATCTAGTGAAGTACGTATACCGTTTAGATGCATTAAAAGGATCCTTCCTATCGATTTTCCCTATTCTTTCACTTGTTCTATGCATGCTATTTCCCGTTGTAATAGAAGAGGATTTTGTTTGGGACCTTAGATGGATCCCTTTTCTGTTAGGCGGTTTATATGGAGGCTATCGGTTAGGAATCATATTGATAGTCATCACTCTTATTATCCGTTATTTATCAGGGGGTGATAATGGATTTTACATATCATGCATCACTTTTCCACTTGTGGGTGTTTCCTTGTTTTTTATATCTAAATACTATTTGAAACTCTCTGTCAGTAAAAAAATTCTCATCGGTATATCATTAATCTTCATTGTACATATTCTCACGCAGTTTATTTCAACAGTAGTATTTGAACTTACTATCGGCATAAGTCTATGGAAACAATACTTCACGATCCAAGTCATTGGAATCGTTGTTGTAATCTTACTATGGGAGGTCATCCTCACTAATTTTCAGGTTCTCGAAAAATTAGTGAAAGCGGAAAAATTGCAAATCGTTAGCCATCTGGCTGCAAGCATATCTCATGAAGTCAGAAATCCCCTTACAGTTACCAGGGGCTATATACAAATGTTAAGCGAAGACGTTTCTTCCCATACAAAGATCAGATATGCAAATATTGCATTGAAGGAATTAGATCGGGCCACGGATGTCATTAATGATTATTTGACGTTTGCTGCCATAAGCCCTGAAAACACGGAGCGATTAAAGGTATCGGAGGAAATTCAGCATGTCGTGAACAGCATAAAACCCCTGGCTGACAATAATGGAACAGAATTGAAGTTATCCTTATTCGAAGATGGAGCTTATTATATCATGGGGGAAAGGAAGAAATTCCAGCAGAGTTTGTTCAATATCTTAAAGAATGGCATAGAATCGATGGACCATGATGGCAAAATATACGTACATTTGATTCATGCTGCCTCCACCATCCAAATTAAGATCCAAGATCAGGGAATTGGAATGACACAGGAACAAATATATCGTTTAGGTGAGCCTTACTTCACGACAAAAAATAAAGGGACGGGATTGGGCATGATGGTTTCATATAGCGTTATCAAAAGCATGGATGGTACGGTACATGTGTCAAGTGTACAAGGGAAAGGGACATGTTTCTCCATTAACCTGCCCATACATAAATACGAGCCTAATTGAGTTTAGTGTAAATTGACAGTTTTAAAACTCATAGATTACAATTTAAGTAAATTACCAATTATTATGAAATAATTCAATGACGCATTTGATACCTAAGGGAGATGATTGAATGAAATCGCTTACAGATGGACAAATCATTTGGGAACCGACAAAGGAACAAATCGAGCAAACGGTATTGACGCAATATGTGAAATGGTTAAAAGAAAAGAAAGGTTTAACATTTCATGATTATCATGAATTATGGAAATGGTCGGTAGATGAACTGGAGCAATTTTGGGCTTCAATTTGGGATTATTGTGATGTAAAAGCCGGCAGGAAATATGACAGGGTTTTAGCGGAGCAATCTATGCCAGGTGCGAAATGGTTCGAGGGGGCAAGGCTTAATTATGCTGAAAATGCATTATTGAATGATCAAGAAGAGAAAACGGCGATATTTTTTCGTTCCGAACATATTAGGCAGCAAGAGGTTAGCTGGAAAGAGTTGAAAGAAAAAGTGGCCTCTGTCGCCCATTCATTAAGGAAACTTGGTGTGAAATCCGGTGACCGTGTTGTTGCCTATATGCCAAACATACCCGAAGCGGTGATAGCTTTCTTGGCAACTGTGAGCATTGGTGCCATCTGGTCCAGTTGTTCACCTGACTTTGGGGCAAGAAGTGTCATAGATCGTTTCAAACAGATTGAACCGGTTGTATTACTGGCGGTTGATGGGTATCAATACAATGGAAATGTACATGATAAAACACCAGTCGTCTCACAGCTTAAACAGGAATTGGTCTCTGTTAAGCATACCGTGCTGGTTCCTTACATAGAAAAGAAGATTTTGGAAGTGAGTCTGACAGATACGATTCCGTGGGATGACCTTTTAAAAGAAAAGGCAGAATTATCTTTTGAAAGTGTTCCTTTCGATCATCCGCTTTGGATTCTCTATTCATCAGGTACAACCGGGATGCCAAAACCGATTGTACAAGGGCATGGCGGTATATTATTGGAGCATTTTAAATCAACAAGAATCCATCAAGGCTTGACTTCCGAGGATACCGTATTCTGGTTTACGACGACAGGCTGGATGATGTGGAATCTCCTTATGGGTGGTTTGCTAAATGAAGGTACCATCGTCCTTTATGACGGCAGTCCTTCTTTTCCGAATATGGAGGTTCTTTGGGAATTGGCGGAAGATACAGGCATGACCTTCTTTGGAACAAGTGCACCATTCCTTACGAATTCCATGAAGTTAGGAAACAAGCCTCTGGGAAAATATGATTTATCGAAATTGAAGGCTCTTTTTTCCACTGGAGCTCCATTATCTGGAGACGGTTATATATGGGTGTATGAAAATGTCAAAAAGGATATCTGGCTCAGTTCATCCAGTGGCGGGACCGATGTATGTGCCGGATTTGTAGGCGGAGTTCCAATATTGCCCGTGAGAATCGGAGAGATACAAGGAAGGGCATTGGGTGTTTGTGCGGAAGCCTTTGATGAGCATGGTCAAACATTGATTAATGAAGTCGGGGAATTGGTCATTACCAAACCGATGCCGTCCATGCCGCTATATTTCTGGAATGATCAAGATGGGACAAGATACTACGAGAGTTATTTCGATACGTATCCTGGTATATGGAAACATGGTGATTGGATAAAGATCGACGACAAGGGCAGCTGTATCATTTATGGACGTTCCGACTCGACCATCAATCGTTCTGGTGTACGGATGGGAACTAGCGATATCTACCGGGTCGTCGAAGCGATAGACGAGGTGATGGAAAGCCTAGTCATTGATAGGGAAGTGCTTGGCCGCGGTTCCTCACTGCTGTTGTTCGTAGTCCTAAAGCCCGGGGAAAGTCTGGATCCAGCATTGACGGCAAAAATCAAGGAACAAATCAGAGGGCATGTATCCCCTCGCTTTATCCCTGACCAAATCCATGTCGTTGGACAAATTCCTAAAACGTTGAACGGAAAGAAGATGGAAGTCCCGATACGTAAAGTATTATTAGGTTTCGAGTTTGATAAAGTAGTGAATGCAGACTCCATGGGAAATCCAGAATCGCTACAGTATTTTAAAGAATTGGCACTCGAGTTGAATGAGAAAAAAATATTCTAGAATTCAGGCGGAGCAGAAAAGCTCCGTCTTTTATTTGTTTTTCCTGAATGGCCTTGGTGTTAATTCCCCAATAAGGTTCACTCTTCTGGAGTGGCCTGCCATCGTAAAAAATATATTACTGTTGGAAATATTTTCTTGACAATTTAAAAACAGATGAATAGAATAAAATGGAAAGTCAGTAAGTACTGACAGTCCATTCGGAGGAAGTGAGAGCATGAATAGCAGTAATAAGCTTAGTACCGATGATAAGCTGCTGTTGGCGGCAATCGATCTAATTGCAGAGAAAGGGTACAATGGTGTTTCTACTCAGGAAATTGCTGGTTCCGCAGGTTTTAGTGAAAAAACACTATTCCGTCGGTTTGGAAGCAAGCAAAATCTTTTAGAAACGGCATTTGACCGATATCATTATGCTGAAGAGATGACCAAACTTTTTAATGAAGAGCAAATCGTGTGGGATTTGCATTCAGATTTACAACTGATCAGTCGAACATATCATGAAATCATGAATCGTAACCGGAAAATGATTATGATAAGTATCAAGGAGGAAGGCAATTTACCTGGTTTTCGAGAAAAAACACAAAAGCATCCCCGACTGTTACTGGGAATTTTGACAAACTATTTTAACACGATGCATGAAAAAGGAAAGCTTATTCCCACAGACCCAGAGCTTCAGGCATTGTCGTTCATGATGATGAATTTTGGTGCCTTTATGAACAATCTTGATGCCGATGAGAACTATCCAACCGTGTCCCTGGAGGTATTTATCATGGAGAGTGTGCAAACATTTACTAGGGCTTTGACTCCCTAGTTTTTGAATAATTATAATGACAGTTAGTACTGACGTACCATTGTGATTGTAAAGGAAATGCCAATTTTTAATGAACTAAAAAAATAGATTAAATGACAGGAGATTATGAATATGAAATCAAGTAATACAATAGTATGGATTAATGTATTTACAGCTAAACCAGGCAAACTAGATGAATTGGTTGCTATCCAAGCTGAAGAACTGCTCAATTTCAAGAAGGGATCACAAGGTGTTCCCGGTTGGATCAGCAGCCGTTGGCATCGTTCTGTAGATAATGATAAGGCAATTATGGTAACGACCTTTGAGAGTATTGATTTTCATAAAAATTGGTTAGAAAAAAGTGAATTCAGAGAACATCTTAACAAAATAAACCATCTGATTGAAGATACAGAAGGTGGGTACTACACGTTAGTGGAAGAGATTGAAAATATGTAAATCCATCAACTTATAAAGGTTATATTCTTAAAACAATTAATTGGCCAGTCAGTTTTTACGAGGAGGCGAAAACGTTGGAAAAATTAAAGATTGGAATTATCTTAGGAAGCACACGAATAGGACGCGTAAGTCCACAAGTGGGAAATTGGGTTAAAGAAATAGCTGATAAACGAGAAGATGCAACTTATGAAATCGTCGATATCGCAGATTTCAAATTGCCGTTTTTTGGAGAAGGCACTGGTAAAGAACCAGGATTATTAGCTTGGTCAGAAAAACTCTCTAGCTTGGATGGTTTTGTGTTTATCGTACAAGAATATAATCACAGCATTACAGGGGCATTAAAAAACGCACTTGATTCCGCACGTGATGAATGGAACAACAAAGCTGCGGGCATCGTAAGCTATGGTTCAACCGGCGGAGCCCGTGCAGCCGAACATTTGCGTGGCATATTAGGGGAATTACTAGTTGCGGACGTTCGTGTAAATCCAACATTATCGCTATTTACAGACTTTGAAAACTTCAAAACGTTTAAACCAGCTGATTTACACCTTGGTAATGTCCATGCAATGCTAGATCAAACAATTGCATGGAGCGGTGCGCTAAAAAATTTACGTTAAGCTTGATAGTTTACTAGCTAGGTCCTTCCTCTCTAACTATTTAACAAAAATTCATGTTAGTAAGTACTGAAACCTAAATAAATGGTGCATAAAGAGCTTACTCCTTAAACAGGCTGCCTCTACATTCAAACCATCTTTTCACTTCAGTGATAAGTGAATTCGGATCGTATATTTTAAACAAAACGAGACAAAACGAGACAGCAATCTCATTTTGTCTCGTTTTGTTTCTGCTGAAAATAGCTAAAGTCCTAATTTTATCGCCTCCCATTTTGGCACGGCAATTGCACTATATAAGATTGACTCGCTATTACTGATTGGGGGCTGAAAAATGGAAACGGTTCAATCGAATGAAATAAAGTTATCACAGGACAAAGCTTATTGGATGTACAAGAAAATGCTGGAGATCAGAAAATTCGAAGACCAAGTTCATGAATCTTTTGCAAAAGGGATTTTACCTGGGTTTGTCCATTTATATGCAGGGGAAGAAGCGGTTGCTGTTGGTGTATGTGCCCATCTATCCGAAAAGGACAGCATTACAAGCACCCACAGAGGCCATGGCCACTGTATTGCAAAAGAATGCGACCTAAACGGGATGATGGCTGAAATCTATGGAAAAGTGACCGGGCTTTGCAAAGGAAAAGGCGGTTCCATGCATATTGCCGATTTGGATAAAGGGATGTTAGGTGCAAACGGGATAGTCGGTGGAGGCTTTCCGCTCGCATGCGGTGCAGCATTAACTGCCAAATATAAAAAGACCGATCACGTTAGTGTATGTTTTTTTGGTGACGGTGCCAATAATCATGGGACATTCCATGAAGGGATAAATCTGGCGGCAATCTGGAAGCTGCCCGTAATATTCATCGCTGAAAATAATGGGTATGGGGAAGCCACGCCTTTCGACTATGCTTCTAGCTGTAAAACGATAGCCGATCGTGCGATAAGCTACAATATCCCGGGTGTCCGGGTGGATGGGAAAGATGTATTGGCTGTGTATAAGGCTGCTGAAGAAGCCGTTCAGAGGGCTCGCAGGGGAGAAGGCCCATCATTGATCGAATGCGTTACTTATCGTAATTATGGCCACTTCGAGGGAGATGCACAGAAGTATAAAAAGGAACAAGACAAAAAGGAGCATAAACAAGAGAAAGATGCGATTGCCCTATTTAGGAATTACTTGCTGAATCAGAATCTGCTGGCGGAAAAAGAACTGATTTCTCTTGAGAATGCCGTTGCGGAATCTATTAAACAAGCAGTCAAGTTCAGTGAAGATAGCCCATATCCAGAGGCATCCGATTTATTAAACGATGTTTATGTATCTTATTAAACTATAAAAGGAGGAATTGAGATGAGTAGAAAAATCAGTATGTCACAGGCAATAAATGAAGCAATGGCCATGGCAATGAGAAAAGATGAAAATGTCATCCTTATGGGAGAAGATGTAGCCGGCGGTGCAGAGGTCGATCATTTGCAGGATGACGAAGCATGGGGGGGGGTTTTAGGTGTCACGAAAGGATTGGTTCAAGAATTTGGCCGGGATAGAATCCTTGATACACCCATTGCGGAAGCAGGATATATGGGAGCGGCCATGGCAGCCGCTTCGACAGGCTTGCGACCGATTGCCGAGTTAATGTTCAACGATTTCATTGGCAGCTGTTTGGATGAAGTATTGAATCAAGGTGCGAAGTTCCGCTATATGTTTGGCGGTAAAGCACAGGTTCCCGTGACGATCCGTACGATGCATGGTGCAGGGTTCAGGGCTGCAGCTCAGCATTCACAAAGCCTTTATGCCTTGTTCACCAGCATTCCTGGATTGAAGGTCGTCGTTCCCTCATCCCCCTATGACGCAAAAGGGCTCTTACTTTCAGCCATTGAAGATAATGACCCCGTCATCTTTTTTGAAGATAAAACGCTATACAACATGGTAGGGGAGGTTCCGGAAGGCTACTATACAATTCCAATCGGTAAAGCTGAAATGAAAAGGAAAGGCTCGGATTTGACAATCGTTGCCATCGGTAAACAAGTTCACACCGCGATGGAGGCTGCTGAAAAACTCACAGCTAAAGGCATTGAAGTTGAGATTGTCGATCCGCGGAGCTTGTCACCACTGGATGAAGAATCGATTCTCTCCTCTGTGGCAAAAACAAATCGTTTGATCGTGATCGATGAAGCGAACCCAAGATGCAGCGTTGCAACGGATATTGCCGCACTGGTGGCGGATAAGGGGTTTGATACGCTCGATGCGCCAATTAAGAGGATTACGGCACCACATACACCTGTCCCTTTTTCTCCACCGCTTGAAGATTTGTACCTTCCTACATCAGAAAAAGTGATACAAGTCGTTTCAGAATTATTAGGGGAACCTTCCATTCTAGGAGTGTAAATAAATCCAGATGCATGCTCCAGCTTTTTTGCATTGAACTGCAAAAGTTGGAGCAACAAAACCAATGATGGACAAACAAACCATTATGAAGGGAGAAATTAGATATGGCTGTCGAAGTGGTAATGCCGAAATTGGGCATGGCAATGAAAGAAGGCACTGTTTCGTTATGGAGTAAGGCTGTTGGGGATCCAGTCGAAAAAGGTGAAGCAATAGCCAGCATCAATTCAGAGAAAATAGAAATGGATATTGAATCTCCAGCGGAAGGTACGATTCTGAATATAGCTGTTCAAGAAGGACAAGGAGTACCTCCAGGAACCGTTATCTGTCATATCGGAGATCCGAATGAAAAAATAAAGATCGATGAACCTGTTGCTGTAGAGACCCAGTTGAAAATTGATGAACAAGAAAAGCCGAAAACAAAAGAGTCCCCCACTTTGCCAATGGGAGATCGATTGATGATCACTCCGGTTGCACGAAAAATGGCACAGGCAGCGAATCTTGACATTGAAAAGATAGAAGGCACCGGGCCAGGAGGAAGAATCACTAAAGAAGATGTCCAGAAAGTAATTGAGGAAAGGGATTCCATCCCGGTAAATACAGAAAAAAGAATAGTTCCGCCCAAACCTGCTATAGAGAGTCAGCAGCAGATTCCTGTTATGGGAATGAGGAACATCATTGCCAAACGTATGAAAGAGAGCTTGCAAAGCAGTGCCCAATTAACGCTAACGATGAAAGTTGATGTCACTGATCTAGTCATTTTGCAAAAACAGGCTACAGAAACACTGCAAAAACACGACTCAACTAAATTGACTATAACGGACTTTGTTGCCAAGGCTGTCGTGCTTTCACTTAAAGAGCACCCTAAAATGAATAGTGCCTATATTGAAGATAACATCATTTTGTATGAGCATATCCATCTTGGATTAGCGGTGGCATTGGAGAATGGACTAGTGGTTCCCGTCATAAGAAATGCCGAAAATTGTACCCTAAGACAGTTATCGAATAAGGGTAAGGAGTTGGCCCGGTGCGCACGTGACGGTCAATTGCCAATTGAAGACATGCAAGGGTCCACTTTTACAATCAGTAACCTCGGGGCATTTGGCGTTGAGCATTTTACACCCATTCTCAATACTCCGGAAACGGGGATACTTGGAATTGGCTCTGCTTACGATACCCCGCTTTATATTGGTGAAGAATTGGAGAGGAGAACGATCTTGCCACTCAGTTTAACTTTTGATCACCGTGTACTGGACGGAGCACCCGCTGCTGCCTTTTTACAAACACTAAAACGGTATTTAGAAGAGCCGATCACCGTTATTTTATAGAAAAGGAGGGAAAGCCTTGAATCGTATAGTTATTATAGGCGGTGGTCCTGCAGGGTATGTAGCGGCAATCACTGCTGCCCAGCAGGATAAGGAGGTCATATTGGTAGTCGATGGGCCATTCGGCGGAACCTGTTTAAACGAAGGCTGCATGCCAACGAAATCATTATTGAAAAGTGCCGATACGTATGACTTGGTGAAAAATGCCGGGCAAATGGGAATTCGCCTTTCCCCCCATTCGATTGAAGTCGATTGGGATACCGTACAGGAACGAAAAAGAGAGGTCATCTTTAAACTAGTGAACGGCATTCGATATTTAATGGGTAAGAATAAAATAAAAGTTATACAGGGCAGAGCTTCTATCCTTTCAAGCAATCGACTGCGGATCGAGAACGGAAATGAAAATGAAGTGATTGATGCAAGTAAGATCATCATTTCAACGGGTTCTGAACCGATTCCACTACCTTTTGCGCCGTTTGATGGTGAATGGATCATTCACAGTGGTCATGCCATGTCACTTCCTGCCATTCCCGATTCCCTGCTAATTGTCGGAGGGGGCGTCATCGGATGTGAATTTGCCAGCATTTATAGCAGGATGGGCGCCGAGGTTACCGTTATCGAAATGGGGGAAAAGCTGCTTCCAGGGGAAGATGAGGATATCACGAGCATACTGCATGAAGAATTGAAAAACCAAGGCGTTACGGTCCATACCTCCACAGCTGTCAAAAACATCAATGCAACCAGTAAAACAGTATATTTAGAGAATAGCGATGGCAAATTGGAAGAAATGCAAGCTGATTACGTACTCGTATCTATAGGGAGAAGACCAAGAGTGAACGGAATAGGCTTAGAGGAAAACGATATTGATTTTTCCCGACTTGGCATCTCGGTGGATGATCGAATGCAAACAAGCAATCCATCGATTTATGCCTGCGGTGATGTGGTAGGGGGCATCCAACTTGCCCATGTAGCTTTTCATGAAGGGCGTGTGGCGGCCCTGAATGCCTGCGGTCAATTTGCACAAGTGAATTACCGGGCAATCCCTCGCTGCATTTATACCTCCCCCGAGATTGCGAGTGTAGGCTTGACCGAAAAAGAAGCGCGTCAAAAATATGGTGAAATAAAAGTAGGTGAATTCGCTTTTTCGGCAAATGGGAAAGCTGTCCTTTCCAATAAACCGGTAGGAAAGGTCAAAATCCTAGTGAATCCACAATATAATGAAATTTTAGGTTTTTCCATTGTTGGTCAGCATGCAACAGAATTGATTGGACAAGGAACGATCATGCTGCATGCAGAAATAACGGCAGATATGATGGAAGATTTAGTGGCGGCGCATCCAACCTTGTCGGAAGCCATACATGAAGCTCTTTTAAATGTTGTTGGTCAAGCTGTGCATTGCTAAAACTGAAGGGGGAATTTGTATGGCTAGCGGTCAACGGACGGCGATAGTCACTGGTGCAGGTCGTGGTATCGGACGTGCCATTGCTTTAAGATTAGCTCAAGATGGATTGAATGTGGTCATTAACGACGTCAATCTGGATACGGCTGAATCGGTCGTGAATGAGATAAGGGAATTTGGACGTGAAAGTTTTGCCGTTAAAGCGGATGTAAGCAATAGACGGGAAGTATTCGAAATGGTGAATCAAGTTGTGGAACGTTTTGGACAACTGGATGTTATGGTTTCAAATGCAGGAATTGCACAAATAAAGCCTCTATTGGAAGTAACTCAAGAAGATCTTGAACAGATTTTCAATATAAATGTAAATGGTGTCCTCTTTTGCCTGCAAGCCGCGGCAGAACAAATGAAAAAGCAAGAAGGCGGGAAAATCATAAGTGCTGCCAGCATCGCCAGTTATAAAGGATTTAGCTTACTAGGTACATACTCGGCCACGAAATTTGCCGTAAGAGGAATTACACAAGCAGCAGCACAGGAATTAGCCCAGTTTGGCATTACGGTGAATGCCTACTGTCCAGGAATTGTCGGGACGCAAATGTGGGATTTAATCGATGAAAAAATGGGTCAATATATGAATCTTGCTAAAGGGGAAACATTTAAAAAGTTTACAGATTCCATAACCTTAGGACGCTCCGAAACCCCAGAAGACGTAGCGAAATTCGTCTCTTACCTCGCTTCACCGGATTCGGATTATATGACAGGTCAATCCATCATGATTGATGGAGGAGTTATTTTTTCATAAACTTTATTGTTTTAAATGGAGAAGCATCATGTGAATGATCACATGATGCTTTTTTTGTAAACTCAATCTATATATTGTAAGCGAATACATAATCTACTATAATTAAAAAGACCTCGAATAACATCCTATTTTATTACTCCATGGTATTTTTCCTCTAGATTGACTGGTCAAATGAAGGTTCAAACCAAATGATTAGAGGAGGATTATATGCTATCCACCAGTTGTTATCTACGTATATGGGAACGCTTTGTCAGTGAAGGGGTTCTCGATTCAAATCGTCTGAACAAGCGAATAATGGAATCCTGGTATCGCTGCAAAAAAGATCAAGTCAACCCATACCTTAATAAAGGCAAACATATTTTGACGGATGAATTATTGGACATTCAAAGAGAAAAAAACTCCTTCCTATTAGAAGTGGCATCACCCCAATTATCCAGGATGAATCAATCGATAAAAGAATCTGGAATGATGGCTTTATTGGTCGATCCGGATGGGTATGTCCTTTCACTTTCCGGAAACGAGAAAATCCTCGATGAGGCAGGAAAAATAAATTTTGTGGAGGGCGTATGCTGGACGGAGGGTGAGGTCGGAACGAACGCAATTGGAACAGCTTTGAAAACGGGTGAAGCCGTAATGATCCAAGGTACCGAGCACTATTCGATTGCCTCGCACAAATGGAGTTGCTCTGCGATGCCCATATTAAATGAAGACGGTAAGATATTGGGAGTTTTGGATATATCATGTCCAGTAGAATATTTCCATCCCTCCATGCTGGGGATGGTAGCCAATTTGGCATATACGATCGAACAGGAAATGGGAATGCGTTCCTATAAAAAGGAGCTGGCACTGACCCAGCACTCGATAGAACTTGCAGAAACCTATCCAGATTTGCCTTTTATCGTATGTAATCATAAACAAATGATAATCTCCGCCAGTAAACAGGTTCGCAAAAAAATTCCTCAATCCATTGGTATGGCGTTGGCCGATCTGTTAAATCATGGATATCGAATCGTAAAGGAAAATCCGCTTCTATCCAAAGAGGATAATAGGATTTCCGGTAAGTGTTTATTCTTATCGGAGAATCATGGTCGTGAAGCCAATAGGCTTTTTCCTGCTTCAATGCCTTTAGAAAGATTTGCCTTCGAAGGGGAAAGAGGGATTAGTGAATCCTTTCATAACACATTAAGTAAAGTGAAGCTTGTTGCACCGACAGAAGCAAATGTGTATATATCCGGTGAAACAGGTGTCGGGAAAGAGCTTATTGCCAAGGCTATTCATGATAATGGCATCCGCAAAAAAGGACCGTTCGTCACGATAAATTGCGGAGCCATACCTAAGGATTTAATGGAAAGTGAACTATTCGGGTATGTTGAGGGCGCTTTTACAGGTGCTAAACGGCAAGGTCACAAAGGGAAGTTCGAGCAGGCAAATGGAGGAACCATTTTTCTCGATGAAATCGGTGAAATCCCTTCAGCGATGCAGGTTGCCTTACTGCGTGTTCTTCAGGAAAGAAAAATCGTTCCGATCGGCGGCACAAAAAGCATATCATTGGATATTCGCATTATCACTGCAACACACCGTAATCTTGAAGAGCTTGTCAATGAAGGGTCCTTTCGGAAGGATTTATACTATCGGCTGAACGTTTACCCCATTCATGTACCTCCCTTAAGGGAAAGGATTGAAGATATTCCTTATCTAGTCAACTACTTGTGTTCGAAGAATAATTGGAATATTCCATTAACGGAAGAATTATTGAATCGTTTAAAGGAGTACAATTGGCCAGGCAATATTAGAGAATTGCAGAATGTACTTCAGCGATTGACCATCTTACTAGCAGAAGGACCTCTGGATTATGTTAAAGTGTTGAATTCCATGCATTCACAGCCGGTTACACAGCATGATGATTTCCCTGCATGGGAGGAACCTGGTGGTAAAAAAGGAATCAAGGGAAATGAACTGACGATCCGTGAAAAAATTCAACGGGATCTAATGATAGAGGCATTACAAAAATCAAGAGGAAATGTCACTGCTGCAGCAAAGCTGATGGATATACCAAGAAGTACATTTTACAAGCGGCTCCATAAGTATGGTATATAGACATGCGTGTGTACATTATGTAAGAAAAGCAGACTTATAGAAATCCTTGAAAAATGAAAGGGGTATGGCAAATGAAAACGAGAATGACAGAATTATTGGGGATTGAATATCCGATTATTTGCGGCGGGATGTTTCAAGTTGGCCGAGCCCCGCTCGCAGCCGCTGTTTCAGAAGCGGGGGGACTTGGTATCATCACTTCGAAAACACAGGTGACACCAGAGGGTCTCCGTGATGAAATACGCAAAGTTAAAACTTTGACCAAGAAACCCTTTGCTGTCAACCTGAACCTGTTTCCAAGTCAAACGGCAACCCCGAATGATGAGTTCATCGATATTTTAATTGAGGAAGATGTGAAAATTGTTGAAACGAGTGGCCGAAGCCCAGAAAGTTTAATGCCCAGACTTAAAGAGCACGGCTTTACCGTGTTACATAAGGTAGCGAACGTCAAAAACGCTGTGTCTGCAGAGAAATTAGGAGTCGATGCCATTATTATTGTCGGGAATGAAACAGGAGGACATCCAGGCATGGGGGATGTAGGAACGCTTGTCATGCTCCCTAGAGCCGTTGACTCTGTAAATATACCAGTAATAGCTGGAGGGGGATTTTCGGATGGGAGGGGCCTTATCAGCGCCTTATCACTCGGTGCTGAAGGTATCGTCATGGGGACTCGCTTTATGGCAACGCAAGAAGCACCGATTCATGAAAACGTGAAGCAGTGGATGGTATCGGCCAATGAAACGGATACGGTCGTCATCCAACGGAATATAGGCAGTCCTTCGCGTGTAGCATTAAATGCCGTCAGTAAAGAAGTGGACAAACTTGAAAATGAAGGTGCCACTATAGAGGAATTGATTCCGCTAATTACGGGACAAAGAAGCAAGAAAGTTTACTTTGAAGGAAATTTAGACGGAGGCATCTGGTCATGCGGTCAATCCGTAGGACTCATAAAAGAAATATTGACCGTCAATGAACTGATCAAACAAATCGTCCAAGAAGCAAAAAAACTCGTTCGAATTCGTCCAAAGCCGTATCGAATCCATTCGAACATAAATAACCTAACTGGAACATGCGATCAATAGTGATTTCGTGTTCCTTTTTTTATCTATTAAACATAAAGTTCCATACGTGGTCAAGAATAGACTTTTTCAAAAATGCATGACCGTTATTTATATCAGAAGAATGATTTATAACGCTAACGAGAAAGGTCAATTCAATAGAATAAAGCTACATAGCCCATCAATTACTTGCTAACTAACTTTCAGCAGCTTCTTAATAAAGACTTTCACAAGTAAAAAACCAAAGAAAAAGGTAATTAACATTTCGTGAGTGTTTACATAACATTTTTATTAAAGCTTGAGATCTTAAAACCATTCTAATTTCTTCTGGCATATTTAATTCCTGAAACTTTTAAACCTTTTTATATAAAATGTAAAAATCGACTTTTACGATATTATTTCTCTCATGAGAAACAAGAAATGATTGCTGAAAGTAGGTGTGGCTCTAAACAAATTTGATTTGCCTTATAACGTTTGCTGCACATATGAAAGCGGTCAATGCTTGTTATTGTACAGCAAAACTCGATGGCGGATTGAGCATCATTAAGTTTAAAACATTTTTTAAAGGTTATTCATGCTATAGGCTGCTATGGGGTTAATTAAGAAAGCTTATAGGAGATTATGTGTGGCTAAATGGAGGATCTATCATCAATTTCAGGTGGAAAGCGGAACTTTCATGATAAAAAACCTATTGAATTGTCATTAAGGTAAATTATATTTATATAATTTTTATTGAGTGTTAACCCGTGATTTTTCTCATTTAGCCATTTAATTTATATATAAGAATAATAAAAATGATAAATTATGTAAATAAAGCAGGGATATTTAGATTACAGCAGAAATATTAGATGACGATTCTTTGAATAGGTCTTTAGGAAAGGAAAGGAGGGAGCAATATGAAGAAAAAGATTAGTTGTGCACTTACCCTAGCTGCTTTTTTAATAGGAGGGGCAATCATTTATTACTCAATTTCTATATCTTTATACACAGCTACAGAAGATTTAAATGAATTCCCTGTACCTAAAAATGCTGAATTGGTTCAGTTAAATGAACAAGGGAATAGATATGAATGGTCAAGGGCTTCTGAAGAAGACGGCATTCCATATGGATATGCAATGGCCCTTAAAGCGAATGGATGGAAAAAGGGGAAAAGTGAGGGCGCTTCAGTTTTATACATGAAGGGAAATAATACAATAGATTTAATTACCACAACCAAGCAATTAGAGATCCTTAGAGTGAAATGACTAAAATGATAAATACTAATTGAATAATCCGATCTATAGCATAAAAATGACTGAAAACGAAATATGTTAACAATTAGCAGATAAATTAAAATTCAATATATAAATCAAGAAAATTTTAATGACCGTAACTGATGTGAAATTAGCTTAAATCCAAATCTTATTGCGAATTTAAACCGAATTTTTAATTGAAGATCAATCATTTTAATTGGAACAATATTTATTTACGTTTTAAAGTATAAGTTAACAATGACTGATTAATAAAAAAATTATAGATAAATAATGGCAATGATTAAATATAAAAAATCTGCATCTTGTCTCACTAAGTTAAGTATTCTTAAGATATGAGACAAAATAAACATTAAAAATACAACTTCCTATAATATATATTATGTAAACTAGAAAAAATATTTAATAAAAATGTTCCTTTCCTTTCATGTCTACCGCCCCTCAACTATTAAACATTTTTAACAACGACAATCCTTGATTATAGTCATCCATTACGGAAAATATTTTTACGAATGTTTTAGCTTCTTTATTTTCCTTTTATGATTAATTCTAAATTCCTGTCAAGACTTTCTTCTTAAAATTATTATCTAATTGATAAATATCCTTGTTGAACCGTTTATTATTTGATTCATTTCCTTATTCCCGAAATAATTCACAAATATTCACAAAATACCCCATTCATAAATCTAAATATTGCCTTTTTCCCATAACTGCAGAATTTAATTTTCATGGTATTTCACAGCACATTCTCCTCAGTTTTATATAGGTTTTTTTATGTTCGGTATAGGGCTCTTCTTGCTCCTATTTAATGACTTTGGCAGCTAGTTGGCGATTTTTGTGACTACTAATGATGGATACCTATATGTTACACCTAAATGCTGTGGGCTTTTTCCGATTTACTGAACGTGTTGGTTTTGGTTATACACTAGTGGAGTCATAATGTCAAAAAATTAAAAAGACAGTAGATTTTGTGTTTATTAATTTAGTGACACAAACACAAACCTGCTGTCTTTGGATTAATCTACTTTATTATTTGTTTTAGCTTCTACTCCACTGATTATTAACTAATGAGAAATATCCCCATACCCTTAATAATTCGAAAAGTGAAATTTACCTTTCTTCAGTTGTCATTAAAGCGTTCATAATGCACTGGCATGATGCTAAAGAAATCTCTTTTATAAAAGAGGTTGTGAAGGAATGTTCTTAAAGTAACGGTGCAGTTCAGTGTAATAATGCAGTTACGCAACCAGCGCGCATTTGATTGAACCAGTTATATAAACATAATCAATTCCTCTCTCAACATGAAAGAATCCTCCAACAGAATGCTGGAGGATTCTTAAGATTATTATTTAAATTTATCCGGAAACTGCTTTATAACTCCCGCAGAGATAGTATCTGCCATTAAGATTATATGTGTGACCCCTTCGTCAATTGCAATGATTCTAGCGTTCCATTCTTTTGCTAAGCTTGCAGATAAATCATTTGTCACTAATTTCAGGTGCATATACAGGAAATTTTTTAGATCTTCATTTTTTAAATGGGGGTTGGCACCGCTAAGGAAAGCTGCAATTTCATCAGCATTTCTATACCATTCCTTGTTTAGCTGTTTCACCAAAGCATCATTTCCACTTTTAGCCGCATCTACAATCTTTCCCGCTATAACAATATGCTCCTTAAGCAGATCCGTAAGTTTGTTACCAGCTTCCTCTCCGTATAGTGGCTTTACAGCATTACCAATATCCTCCTGATTCTTTAGAAGTCTAGCCAGTACCTGTGTTTGATCCTCCGCTCCAGCGGTGGTTGCACTTGTTATATAATTACTTGTCCACAATACATGATCAATCCAAAGTCTCCTGAATTCATTTTCGAAGTTTACCTCAGATTGGCTAATACGTTGTACTTGTGGCTTAGCGTAAGCGCTAGTTGTTCCGGCCACCATGTTTAGAGGAAATAATAAAATAAATCCCATCAACAATAATTTTTTCATAAAACCATCTCCTCCCAAAGTTAAAAAGTTCCTTTTTATTATTGATATATGCGATTTTTATATGCATAAATTGCTCGTACTTACCATGTTTATATTAAATTGGAATTAGATGGACTCACATCGTCCAATGTAAGCTGTTTTGTATAAAATCAGGTCATCAATCATGATATTAATATACAGACACAACTACGTCGCATTGGTGCTTGAAATATGATGAATTAATGTTTAAATTACTTGAAAATTCAGGAATGAGACGCAAAGAATTAGTGAATTTAATATGGGAGCAAGTTAATAGAGAAAGTAGAAAATAAGAACGCCTCCTCCCCCTTCATCCTTCTTTTAGAGGCAAAAATTAAATGTTTTTTATATCAGCAGGGCTTATGGTCCAGCATGTGTGTAGTGCTTCAAGCAATGATAATTAAATACCAATTTGCAATTTGTAAGTTGCAATTTGCAAGTTGCAATCAGAAAGTCCCCACATTTCCCTTAGTCAAAAGGCTTTGATTACAGGGGTTTCTTCTGTAAGGGCCAGATTAACAAGAACATAGGCATTCATTTGATTACTATCTGTATAGTGAAGCTACTACTACAAACAGTCCACCCTCCTGAACGATTAGCCGTTCATTAATTAAGTTTTACAGTATCTTGTAATTGGAATCAGAAAGAGAAAGAGAAAAATAAATTTTTCTTTGGTGTACATAATATAGGGAACAACCAATGATAGTAAAAGTGTTATGAAAAGGGTGAACAAATGGAAAGAAATAACGCGATTGACTTTATTAAATTTATTGCCATATTATCTGTTGTAGTCATTCATGTGTTCCCGAGGGATAGCCAAATTGGTCTATTTATTCTCGATAACTTCTCAAGGTTTGCGGTGCCATTCTTCTTTACTGCATCTGGTTATTTGTTCGGTCAAAAGATGATCCATAAAAGGGATTCCTTTGATTATTTTAAAAAGTATATTATAAAAATCTTGAAACTGTATTTGTGCTGGCTCTTCTTTTATATGATGTATGATGTTCTAATTCTTTATAAAGATGCTGCCGATGTACCAAAGGAATTTGCGCAATACATTAATCATTTTTCTTTTCTTGACCTTATATATTACGGAACTGGGACTAGCGGATACCAATTGTGGTTTTTAACCGCATTAATTTGGAGTGTTATCATTCTATTCGGTTTTTTAAAGTTAAAAAAAGCAAGGCTTCTTTTAACCATTAGCTTAATATTCAACTTGTTAGGTCTTTTCGGACAATCGTATTCGGTGTTCTATGATCTTCATCTGAGTACACGGGATGCTTTATTCATTGGTCTTTTTTATACAACTTTGGGATTCTTCTTTGCGGATGATAAATTCTTTAAAAAGTCAGGAGCAATAACAGCCAAAACCAATTTATCATTAATTTTAATCTTCTTTATTATCCAAGTGGTAGAGGGATACTTATTAGAAAAGATATTATCGGGAAGTCATGGGGAATATTTTATTTCTACTATCTGTTTAACTGCATTTCTTTTTTTATTTGCATTAAATAATAAAACATTGGGGAAGGATTTGTTCATTACTAAAGTAGGAGGAAGAGCTCTAGGTATATACATTGTTCATGTAGTCTTCATCGATATTTTTGATTTAATTATATCGGCACTAAGACTGGATCATATATCTGACAATTTATTCTTAAAACTATTTGAGACTCTCCTTATAATTACGATGTCTTACATTTCTTATGACCTACTTCAATATTTCAAAAGGCGTTTAAGCAAAATGGCAACAAGCAATTAGTCGAAAATCAAAACCCTTACTTAGTGCAGGGATTTTATAGACAGCAAAAAAATCCCTGCTGGGAGCATGGGATCTCTTTTTCTATTACATATAATTAAAGCTTGGTCTCCGCCGGATGAACTGGCGCTTTCTCTATACTGTCGCCAGCATGTTTTTTTGACCAGTAAGTCGCGAGAATTGGTCCGGATATGTTGTGCCATGCAGCAGCCAGGACGCTTGGAAGGGCTGCCAGCGGGCCGAAATGTGCAGTGGCAAGCGCAACACCTAACCCGGAGTTCTGCATGCCCACTTCAATCGAAATCGCTCTTCTATTCACTTCATCAAGTCCAAGCACTTTTGCTGCTAAGTAACCAAAAAGTAGCCCAAATCCGTTATGAAGCATCACGGCAGTAAAAATAAGGAACCCGGAAGCAGCAATGCTAGCTGCGTTGCCTGAGACTACTGCGCTTACAATAGTTATAATGGCTGCTACCGAAATAAGTGGTAAAACGGTCAAGCTTTTTTCAACTGCTACTGGGAAAAACCGCTTAATGGCCAATCCTAAAACAATCGGAAGAAGGATGACTTGTACAATGGACTTAAACATATCAAAAAAATCAACCGGCATCCATTGTCCTGCCAGCAAAAGCAGAAGAAGTGGTGTCATGATTGGGGCCAGTAAAGTTGATACCGAAGTCATAGCTATCGATAAAGGTACATTCCCTTTTGCAAGATATACCATCACGTTAGAGGCTGTTCCTCCTGGTACACAGCCAAGCAATACCAGACCTGCAGCTAATTCGGCTGGCAAATTCATGAGTTTGGCAATAAGGAATGCTACAGATGGCATAAGTATAAACTGGGCGCAAACTCCAATTATCACGGGCAGTGGTTTAGTAATGATGATTTTAAAATCAACTGCCTTCAAAGTGAGCCCCATTCCAAACATGACAACGCCAAGCAATATTGTAATATATCCGCCCAATCCCAAAAATGGCTCAGGAAAAATAAAGGCAATGACGGATATTAAGATAACCCAAACAGCAAAATATTTTCCGGCTACTGCGCTTAATGCTTCTAATACTTTCATTCCATCACACTCTTTCTAGCATTAATATTTTATTTGGATTTAATAAATTATCGGGATCAAGGGCTAATTTGATTTTTTCCATCACAAACAGTGAGTTCCCATGTTCTTTTTCCTGATATTTTTGTTTACCGACCCCAACACCATGTTCGCCAGTACATGTTCCCTTACGTTCAAGGGCATACAGGACAATTTGTTCATTTAGCTGTTCAGCTCTTTTAATCTCTTCTTGATTATTGTTATCGATCATTAAGAGTACGTGATAATTTCCATCGCCTACATGACCGACGATCCCACCGGTAAGGCCCAGTAAATCAACTGCTTCCCTTGCATGGTGAATGGCACCGGACAGCTCTGAAATCGGAAGGCAGACATCAGTCACCATCAGTTTTTTCCCAGGATTGCCATGAATATAAGCATAGGCAAGATTATGGCGAGCTTCCCATAGGCGGTTCCTGGCAGCATTATCTGTTTCAAATTCAATATCGTAACAATTATGTTCAGCTACTATTTCTTTAGTGAACTCTACGTCATGTTTCAACCCGGCTTCATTACCATGAAACTCCAAAAATAGTGTAGCTGCTTCGTTATAGCTTGTATCACTATAAAGGTTAACCTGTTTCATTGATGGTTCATCGACAAGTTCCACCCTTGCTATTGGAACACCTGACTGCAAAATGCTTACAACAGCTTCCACCGCATGGTTCAATGTCGGAAATGATGCTCTTGCCGCCATGACGTGCTCAGGAATTCCGTAAACTCTTAACGTCAATTCCGTAAAGCAGCCAAGCGTTCCCTCTGAACCAACAAAAAGGCCGTTTAGATGGTAGCCTGATGACGATTTAGCGGCCAAATTGCCAGTATGTATAATCGAACCATCTGCAAGTACCACTTCAAGATCACGGACTTGATCACGCATCACACCATATTTAACTGATGTCGTTCCACTGGCATTTGTTGCTGCCATTCCGCCAAGAGTAGCATCAGCTCCCGGGTCAACGGAAAAAAACAAACCGTATTTTTTCAATTCTTTGTTTAGTTGCGAACGCGTTACGCCAGGCTGAACTTTTACGAGAAAATCGTTTTCACGCACTTCCAGGATTTTATTCATTAGTGAAAAATCAATAGTTATGCCATGGTTATACGGTATGACATGTCCCTCGAGGCTTGATCCCAACCCAAAAGGAACCATCGGGATTTTGTACTTATTTGCCAATTTCACAACTTCACTGACTTGCTGTGCTGTTTCCGGAAATACAACGATATCAGGAAGACTTACAGCATGATAGGATTCATCTCTGGCATGCAATTCTCTTACTGTCTGGTTTTCCGTTACTTGACTTTCCGAAAGGATTTGCTTTAAATCGTTGATTAAATTTACACTAGCCGCTTCCATCTATTCTCCTTCTTTCTGGTTTATCATCCGTTTCTGCCATATCAAAAACTTTGGTCGTACCTATACCAAGATTTAGTTTCTTCTTCTTTTCTTCAACTGTAGTATCAAGAGATGGTATCCCCCTCCTTAATAGCTTTATATGATTACGCTTCCATTTATCGGATAATTGGTCTAACCAATTTTCATTATACTAAATTTTTTGACTTTTTCAACAATTATCCGTTTTATACTTTTCTCCATAAAAAAATGCTTTATTCTCAATATTTATAGTTAATTTTCCATCCTTATAACAAAAACCAAATGACCTTTAATAGCCATGTGAACATAATTTGACTGAATCTAGACCATTATATTTTTACAATATTGGTCTAACCAATTAAAATATCAGATTTTTTCTACAGTTATTTATTTTAATTTTAATATTGCGGATTATCCCCTTGCTTCATAAATGAATGCTTGTTAGAATGATTTCACTAATAGTCGTACCAGCATGTTGTAAGGGTTGTCATGGAAGGATGTGAAGAAAGTAATGGATTCACTACCAGTTAAATCTCCCAAAGTGTACGAAATCATCTTCAATCAGATTAAGGAATCTTTTATTAGCGGTGAATTGAAACCTGGAGATAAATTACCGCCTGAACGCGAATTATCCAACCGTTTTAAAGTGAGTCGAACATCAATCAGGGAAGCCCTTCGAGTATTGGAGATTAACGGAGTCATTGAGATTAGACCAGGTGATGGAACATTTATCAGACAATCTGATGTTAAATCACTGATTGAACAGCTATCCACCTCAATCATCAAGGCTGAGGACAACATGGTCTATGAAATGCTTGAAGTCCGTCGAGTAATTGAAACGGAGTGTGCTTTTCTTGCTGCGCAGAGAGCAAACTCTCTTGATTTACAAAATATCCTTAAAGCTCTGGAAGAAATGGCACGTTCGGAACATGATGAAGAATTAGGCTTGCGAGCAGATCTGCTTTTTCACCATAGTATTGCACAAGCCACAAATAATTCCATATATGCTGGATTGGTTCATACTCTAAGTGACCAAATGAAAAATACGATTCGTGCCACCAGACGGCATCGTTTCGCAAAACCAGGTCATTTTCAAGAAACGCTTCAAGAACATAAAGAAATCTACTATTCCATCGCATTAAAGGACGCGGACAAAGCCAAGCAACTAATGAATGCCCATATCATTCGCATTAGAGAGCAGATGGCTGCGGCTACACTTGAAAGCATTGGAGAAGTAAAAATTGCTGCTTATCCAAATGAAAAAGACCAGCCTCACAATGCTGTAGGTGAAAAATAAAGTTCCGCTTGCAATATAACTAACCAGAACATGGAGTTATACCTCAGAAATATTAGCTAATTGATTTTTTAAACAAGACCTATTAATTGACACTGTTTTGCCCATTAAAAAAGCGCCTTTCTCTGAGGGCGCTAAGCTGGTTAATTATAGTTAAAAAATTGATCCCTATATAAGTAAATGTTGGTTTTATCCTTTTGACATAGTGAAGGAATCAATGTTACATTCTTTTAGAACATTATCAATCAATGAAAGCTGATCATTAATCATTGATAAGTAGGACATATGATAGTCATTAATTTGTTCCTTTAACTCCAACAGCAGCGTTTTGTCCCTTAATATAAGGTAAATCTCTTCTGGATGTAACATATCACTTCTCCTTTTAGTCAAGATATTACCTTTTACCCAAATTATTACAATCACTAACTTATAAATGGATGTTTTGTACTATATTCACAAGGGACTGCTCAGTTACAGTTTCTTCTTATAATATAGATCCGTTAGTTGAAGTAGCACGACGATCATTATATAGAATATTTATTAAAAAAGGTTGTCGTATAGTAGTATTAAACGTCGAATATGCCCCCTTCTTACCTTGTTGTGTTAGACTTAATAGATAAAACCATATTTTCTTGGGTTTAATTGACTTTTCTTAGTCACACTTGCATAAGCAAAGGAGTGAAGGAAATGGAGAAAATCAGCGTTTTTTTGGATGACTATCGGAAAGCACCGGATGGCTATGTGTTAGTCGAGACTATTGACGAATGTTTAGAGCTATTGCAAAACTTTGATATTGAACATCTCTCTTTGGACCATGATTTATTAAATAAAACCAGGAATGGTTTTATGCTTGTTCAAAAGATGGTGAAAGAAAAACTATTTGCTAATCGCATTACTATTCACTCTGCCAATTCAGTTGGCGGTAAAGCGATGTACAACTGTTTAAAGCAAGCACAACGGAATTTAACTATGCCCCCTGCCATTATCGTATCCTTACGACCATTGCCCCTCAAATTCTTCCCTCCAAGGGTTCTGCAACATTATAAAGAAATAAGGTAAACTCAACTCTCCACCTCTCTGTCACATTTCATCCATGATTATTCATTTTTAAGCCAGTTTATTGGATTGGTAAAACTGGATTCAGAATCATATATTTACCTTGTTTTTACTTTAATTCCCAATAGACAGTAGGCAAGAAAAATAATAGTTCGAAAGGGCAACTTTAGAGGTGCCCTTTTGTATTTTTTCTTTGACTAATAAATTTTACCTTAGCTTCTCCTGAATATGTATCAATCGAACCCCTGTGTTGGATAAGAAAATATCCAAATTATTTAGTTATAGTTTTTTATTAATAAAGAGCTAAACTCATCCTTATTTTGATACGATAGAAGCTGAATTAGAAAAAAGCATTAGAAGCTCTGCAAAATCCATTACCCGTTTCTAAACCTGATTTACATGAGGAACCCTTTGTTCCCAGTGATTTATGTAAGGAGTTAGCTTCTATTTTGTTTTTATTCCAAGAAAAACTTTATAAGGTGGAAATAGAATGGGCTCTAAGTGATACAGAGAGAAAAATTTAGAGAGTAATTTATTTCTAAAACCCTTTTTTAACCTGTTGAAGAATGCAATTGAGGCAATGGATGAATTTCAAGGCAAGGGGAAAATTAGAATTGAACATTATTATAAAAATGGAGAGATTCATATAAAAGTGAGTTGATACAGGAGTAGGAATATCTGAAGATAAATTAAATCTGCTAGGAACAACGTTCTTTTCCACCAAAAACGAAGAAACAGGTTTAGGTCTAACTTAGATCATATAAGTTCGAACAAAGGACCAGTAATCTACGTGTGCCCTCCGTGATCTTACACCCGGCAATCATGCGAAAAAGAGAGCGCAGTGCCCTCTCTTTGATCAGATATGGAAAATGACATAATCACTTTTACTAGTCAACCTTTACCTTATTCGGATTTATAGTGCCCTCTAAAACTTCTGTCTCCTTCTGTTAAATTCTTTTTTAAATCCCTTCGCAAGTCTAAAAGTGCATGTGCGAAATGTCGTATTTCATATGTTTCCAACAATTCATTGATCTGCTCCTCTAATTCACTTTCCTCCATGCCAGCACTTGGCGCTTCTTTTAATTTATTATCTCCCATTTTAAAATAGGATTTCCTTTTCATTTGGAGGAGTTCTAGATAATAACTCAACAGTCTATTGTATTTACCTATTTCTTGAAGAATATAAAGATCTTCCACGATATGGTTCAACTCTTTTTCGTCAATGGATAGGGAACCACGCAAAAATGTGCATATGCAAGCGAGAACAATATCAATATGTCTAATATCGTTATACTTATTACATATATATTCAAAGCTTTTAAGGGCCTCCCCTTTCATGTAATTTTTTGGATGTGCCTGATGGACGTTTACAATATTCGAGAGTTTAAATTTACAACCAGACTTATATAGCTGAATCCCAAGATCATAGTCCTCAAAACCCCAATTCACAATCTTTTCATCAAACATGCCGACTTCTATTACTTTTTTTCTAGGTGCTGATGAATTATTGGTGATAAAAAACCTCCAAGGCAAATGGTATCGTTTTAGGTCTGATCCAAATTCTTGAATGACTTTTTCTAAAGAATCGATAAAGGGCGTGTCTTTTCCGAAGCTATATTTTATGAAACTGCCATCGGTGATCTTTTCTGGAGGAATCAATTGAAGTATATCTTGATCGAAATCCATGGATTGGTAGTGAAATCGATCTTTTACTTTATTAAATTCGGAGATTCTGAAATCCTCAAAATTTTTGTAATAATAGGTGAAAATCTCCTTCCAAATGAATCCGCAAACTACCGTATTCTCATTATGATGTGCTTCCAAATGTTTTCTGACAAAATTTTTCTCAGCAATCATATCACTGTCATGAAAAATGAGTATATCTCCTGTCGCTTTTGAAATACCCTGGTTTCTTCCATATGCAATACCTTTATTTTCAGCTACTCTAACAGTTTCAAGTCGGAAACTCGCTGAAAATTCCGATAGCATTTTGGCAGTACTGTCAGTAGAACCATTATCGATGACAATGACTTCAAATTGCTCATGGGGATAGTCCTGAAGATTTAGGGATAGCAGATTATAATAAAGACGTTCACATGCATTGTAAGACGGAATAATAATACTTGCTTTCACACAGGTACACCTCGCTAATGTAGCTTATAAATCCTAACAAAATGACAAAACAAAAAGGATAATGTCAATTGGGATGATGCTAGTTTAAGGTTAAGCAAAATTCCAGTGTTAGCGTGCAATATCCGGTCTGAGCATATCTTGCAGCGTTTTGATACCTTCTTGGGAGAGTACCCATTCCACTAATTCCTTTTGCTTTGAAAACTCTAAATCCCCTTTATTAATAAAACTCCCAAAAAACAATCCAAGTTTAGCAATCATAACAGGGAGTACCATTTGTTCTTGTTCAGATAATACGCCATAACCTTGCAAAAAAGGCTTCCCTAATGCTTCGCTTTTATCTTTTAATAAATAAAAATAAAGGGCGTAGGCTACATCAAAGACACATTCCCCTCGCTGAATCGAATCGAAGTCCAATATACAGCACACTTCACCGTTTTTTTTGTAAAGCTGATTCCCGGGGTGCCAATCGCCATGTAAAATCGTTGTAGGTAGATCTATGGAAACACTTTCTAAATTTCGGGAATTATTCAGGATCAATTCATTTATTTGATAGATATCCAATATGTTCTGATTCGTCCAGTTGTAAAGTGGCTGTAATTTAGACATGTCGTCCAACACACTCCAATTGTAATAATCGTATATAGATTGTCTTGGTGGAGGATCTTTTTTAACATGCATTAGTGTTTGGTGCATTTTTCGCAGCATGATGCCGCTGAAGTAGGCTTGGTTTGGAATCCACTGGAAATGATTAGCCTGTACGAACGGGGTAACTTCTATAAAATGATCATTGTATGTTGAATAATAGTTTTCAAATTTATTTTGTATAGGCATTAATGCTGGTACATTGGATGAACGGAGAATCGAAATGATATCATGTGCATAGTGAATACGTTGTGGTTCAAACTTTTCTCCATAGATTCGAATGACAAAAAGGCCTTTTTCTGTTTTGATCTTTAAATTCGTATTTACAAACCCACCAAGGCGGCCTTCAACTGCTATCAGATCTCCAATTCTAAATTCCCTGCATATCGATTGGAGGTCGCCTAATGGAAAGTCCATGTTGAAAACCCCTTTCACTTTGTCGAAAAACTATTTGAATTATAATTATTTAATGCAATAAAGGCGTTATAAAAATGACTCATGCCAAATTTTTCATGAATTTCGTTTACCTTTTGGAAAACAATATTAAAATCTATACTTTTACCCAAATCATTTAATTGAATTTGCTCCTCTTGTTTCAAATATTTCTTTTTGGCTATTTGTAGCATTTCCCGAAAAGAATCTAATAGATCACTGTACCTTGAGAGTTTACGTATTTCGTATATTTCTTCCATCAAACTGTTTAAATGCGTTGATTCGATAATGGGTTCCATGGGTGGAAAAATAGAAGCGATGTCAAATAGCAGGCTTAAAAGCATATCTATATAATCAATTTCATTATATTTTTCAAACCAATAATCAGTACTTGCTTTAATTTCTTTGGTCGTATAATTTCGCTCATGTTCTTGATGTGCGCTTATAATATCGTGTCTGACAGAAAATTCACTACCGGATTTGTAGAGCCTATAGCCTAAGTCAAAGTCCTCGAATCCCCAATTTGCATTTTTTTCATCAAATAAACCAATTTCCAAAACCCTTTTTCGTTCAACTGAAGCGTTATTTGTTAGAAAATACCTCCATGGAAAATGGTAACCCGTTAAATTCTCCTTATACGTTTGAAGGGTTTGTTTTAAATAGGAAAAGAGAATAACGTTATCAAATTCGAAGCTATAGTTCATAAACGAGCCGTCTTTGATCTGTTTTTCAGATATTAGTTGATAGACAATATCGTTTACTTGTTGAACCCCAGTATATGGGTTGTTTAACCTTTTAAATAGCTGTTGGTGAAAGGATTTAAAATTTTCATAATAAAAACTGTATATTCTCAGCCAACATAATCCACAAACCACCTTGTTTTTTTCTTGATGTGCCTCGATATGCTTTCTTACATAGTCTTTTGACGCGATCATATCACTATCATGAAAAATCAGAATATCTCCGTTAGCCTTTAATATGCCTAGGTTCCTCCCATAGGCGATTCCCCTATTCTGATCCACTCGTAATGTTATAAGAGGGAATTTTGCTTCGAATTTGGATAGCATATCAATCGTGTCATCTGTTGATCCATTGTCGATCACAATCACTTCAAAATCTTGATGTGGGTAGTCTTGGTACGATAGAGAGAGTAGGTTTAAATATAACCGTTCCTTTGCATTATAGGAGGGGATAATAATACTTGCTTTCATCATTTCACCTTCTTCATTTCGTTATGGGAATCATTTATACATCCAAAGCCATTATTGACAAATTGCGAGTACCCATTCAGCTACCAATACCGTTTCAAATCTTCTTCAGATGCATATCCGTTGAAAGTGGGATCAATTTTTTCTGCCAAATCGATTGACTCCTGGAGCTTCTGTTGATAATACTCAAAGATAAATGGAACATATTTCTGGTTAAATATTAACTCGATTTTATTTTTATTCACAATTCTCAAACCGCAAAAGTGATAAAAGATAAGCCTATCTTTATTTACATAAACTGCACCATCATCTTCATGGAATTGAAATTTCAGGTCATTCCATATACCGATATTGACTCCTGGGGTTGTGATATCACAAACATTGGAAAATAACTTTGGCATTTGATCTAAATATTTCTGATCACCAAAAAACCCCTCACTAGGTACAATTTCACATCGTTCAATGCATTTCTTTTTCCACCACTGCAAACAAGATAGACCAAATTCGTCCTTTTTGAAGCTTATATATCCAGAGTTATAAACTCCCGTTATTTTTTGCATATAACGCTTAAAGTTGGAACTCCAGGAGGGGTTGTATTTTTCTTCCGGAGACAATAGGACCGAGCAATCTGGTTGATTCTTGAATATAATGGAAGGGTCATTCCAAAAATATAAATCACAATCAAGATAGGTTAATCGACTTGCCGAATGATGTTTCATCATAAGATGCTCTAAAAAAATAGGTTTTAACGTCCAACAGTATTCATGGATCTTTCTTTCTGTTTTTAAAGCTAGAACTTCTTCTCCAAGTTCTTTTTCATGAACGACGTGAAGATTTTTAATATTTAATTTTTCCAATAAGTTATACGTCTCATCTTGAATGCAAAGTGCGAATAGATCAAAATCCTCCTTTGACGTCTTTTGCAAGGAAAAAACCAAGGCAAGGAATTGGTATACCCTGCCTTTCGATAAAATGGAACAATAAACATTTTCCATTGAAGCACCTCATTTTCTTTTTTAAAGATAATTTAGTTTTTATATAACTACATGTTGAAAAATTTTGAATGTTATGAGTTAAATAGATTTCATATCAATATTACGATACTCATCAATCTGCTTCATGCATACAGCCATCAAGTCAGAATTAGATTGATAGGCCTGTGTCCATTCAATGACTTTGTCAATTGCACATTCGGTATTCCATTTCGGATACCACCCCAATTTGAATTTCGCTTTTGAGCAATCGAGTCTTAATTGATGGGCTTCATGTAGATGACGTCCGTTTTCAATTTCATATGTGGCATCCTCTCCCCATTTGGAACAAAGACTCTTCACAACCCATTCAACGGATTTTCCGCTATCATCGTCTGGACCAAAATTCCAGCCTTCCGAATATTGCTTTCCATCACTATATAATTTCTCTACCAATAATAGGTACCCACTTAACGGATCGAGGACATGCTGCCACGGCCGAATAGCATAAGGATTTCTAATTTTAATTTTTTCTCCCCTTAACAAGGTTTTAATGCAATCCGGTATTAAGCGATCAACCGCCCAATCACCACCGCCGATGACGTTACCGGCTCTTGCAGTTGCGACCCCTACTCCGTGCGATTCATAATCCTCCAAATTAAAAAATGATTTTCGATAAGCTTCAGTGACTAATTCTGAGCAGGCTTTACTGCTTGAATATGGATCATATCCGCCGAGCACATCGTTTTCCCGGTAACCCCAAAACCACTCCTTATTTCCATAGCATTTGTCAGTGGTTACGTTAATCACCGCTTTGATGGGAATGCCCTTGTGGATGGCATTTCGCACGGCTTCTAGTAGGTGAACGGTTCCCATTACGTTAATTTCATAGGTTTCAACTGGGTTTAAGTAGGAGGTTCTAACTAATGGCTGTGCTGCCATATGAATGACAATTTCAGGCTTTAGTTCTAAAATAGTGGATTGTAATGTGTGAATGTTCCTAATATCCGCATATCGGGTAGGTATCAGCTGGTCGATACGGCATAATTCGAATAAACTGGGGGAAGTTGGGGGCCTCATACTATATCCTGTTACCTTAGCGCCTAATGAATAAAGCAACAAACATAACCAGGAACCTTTAAATCCGGTATGACCGGTAACAAGTACTTTTTTTCCATTCCAAAAATCTTTATTCATAAACTAACACCTTCTTTTCATTCTCAAAATGTTCAATTCTACTCTCCTAATCGGAAATATTCCTTATACCATTCTATTGTTCTTTTTAAACCTGCATCAAAATTAAAGATTGGTTTCCAGCCTAATAGCTCTTCTGCTTTTTGGGCAGACAGAAATTGCTGTTTTGATTCGTTGTTTGCTAATTTTAGAATGATTGGATGTAAATCACTATTCATAACAGTCAATATTTTAGTTACGACATCCAATACACTTAACGGTTTTTCATTACTGAAGTTAAACGCTTCTCCCGAAATCTCCAATTCCTCCATTTTTTCTGCCAATAGCATCATGGCATATACGGCATCTTCAACATGGAAATAGTCGCGAACAAAAGTGCCATCACTCCTTATTACGGGGGATTCATGATGAATAATAGAGCGGATGGTTTGAGGTATGATCCGATTAAAGTTTAAATCTCCACCCCCGTATACATTTCCGAATCTTGTGATACATACAGGCAGTTTGTAAGTATAAAAATAGGTATGGGCTATTAGGTCAGCACAGCTTTTTGAAACATCATATGGTTGTCTCCCTTGTAGGGGGAAGGTTTCATCAAGTGGGACTCGTGTATGATGACCATATGATTTTTCACTTGATGTAATGATTATTCTTTTTACCGGATGATGCCGGCAAGCTTCTAATAGGTTCCATGTACCACGTATATTGGTTTCAAAAGTATGAACTGGATTCTGGTTCGCTGTCCCCACGATGGATTGTGCAGCCAGATGAAAAACAGTATCTATTTCATATTTCTCCAGTGCCTCTTGGATCATTGGGAGATCCGCTAATGTTCCGTGAACATAGTTGATGTTTGAACATAGGTCCTCGTGAAAAGAAGAGGAGTTCAAACCTTTCCCTCGAATAAGTCCTGTTACATTTACACCTGATTTTGTCAATTCATTTACTAAATACCTTCCCAGAAAGCCTGTACATCCTGTAACTAAAACGTTTCGATCCTTCCAAAATGGATTCATACTATTCATTCACATTCTTTGCCTTCCATCTTAATTCGTTACTTCGCCCAAAAATTCATACCTTGCTTCCACATTTCATTTAGTTCTAACACGTTTTTATAGGTATCCGCTCCCATCCAGAATCCTTCATGAAGATACACTGCCAATTGACGATCTAGTGTCAGATTTTTCAAGGGTTGTTCTTCAAAAATGCAATTGGGATGATCGGTTAAGTATTCGAATACTTTAGGTTCTAATACAAAAAACCCTCCGTTAATAACCCCTTCGCTCCGTGATTTCTCAGCAAATGATTCTGCTATTCCTTTATTAACAGTTAAAATACCATATTGACTAATTTTATTTACTCCTGTTACGGTCGCAATTGCCCCATTGCCTTTATGGAATTTCAATAATTCCAATAAATTTATATTGGCCAATCCATCAGCATAGGTAAGCATAAAGGTATCGTTTCCTATATATTCTTCTGCTCTTTTTATTCTGCCTCCCGTCATGGTCTCTAAGCCGGTATCAAGAAAGGTGATTTTCCATTTTTCTGGATGTTGCAGCAATTGAATGTTTCCGGTAGAAGTATCTAATGTAAAATTATGATTTTTCCAATCATAATTCATAAAGTATTCCTTTATCTGATCTCCTTTATATCCAAGCAATAAAATAAAATCATCAAAACCATAATTTTTATATAGTTTCATGATATGCCACAGCAAAGGCTTGCCTCCTACTTGGGCTAATGGTTTGGGTACATCATTTGTCAACTCACTCATCCTTGTACCCTTTCCTCCACATAGGATTACTACTTTCATGTATTTCCCCCCCGTTGTCATTACATTTTCCTTCATCTTATTCGGTCATGTAATCCTTGTTAACGGCTTATCCCTATTTATAGCAATAATATTTTAATTTGGGTCGGTAGACGCAAACTATTACTGACACAGACTTGAAAGGCCCGTTCGAAGAATTATACGATGCTTTTGCGATTAGTCCTGACGGTATTACGGAAACGATTCTGTTTGCTTTAAATCAAACTGAAGATGTTACCGTTAATGAGTTTATTGTAAGACCATCTCGACAACAGCCGTAATCTATAAGAGTTACTAGAGGTAGAAAAGCATTTTTGAAAATCCATGTCTTAGAAGGAATGATACTTCCAAGCCCTCCCTATTAAAATAAGACCTATTTATGACGGCAACTTTATTTCCGGAGTTGTTGCTGTTTTTTTAGGGGTCTCAAGAGAGAGTTAACTCAATGCTTGCTAATAGAGATACATTACGATTCCATTGCCGTTTTTGCCCATGTCGAGAGGAAGCTTTTTATGTATTTGGAAAAGGGAAAAAGAACGGTTGCTACTCTATTTCCATTTCCCCTCTCCTCTCTTTATATGATCAACAAGTGAATCGTTATATCCGTTTATTGTTGCTAAATAACGAATTTTGAATGGCTCAAGGTATGTGTAAAATCCGTAAGATACAAAAAAAGCAATTCACATGTAGTGTAATTGCTTTTTTAAAGAAGTGTATGGATATAACTCATGCTAATTAAGCTTTCGTTAATGTTCGAGCTATCCCCTTACAGGGTAGACTATTGATTTTCATCGGCAAGTAAAAATCAACTACAGCAGATTTTCCCAGGTTTACAATGACATCACTTGTTTTTTACGATGGATAGTATCGTAATGGTGCTTATAATGCAGAGTGTGCCGAGCCACTCGGCAAAACCGAATGTTACATTCAACCAGAAAATAGATATTAAGGTTGCGGATAATGGCTCAACAGAAGCCAATAAACTTACCTCTGAAGCAGAGATGAATTTTGTACTTTCCAAATAAAAATAAAAAGCAATGATCGTACCGAAAATGATGATGAATAAAACCGCTGAAAATGAAGATAACGTCCATTTGCCTTCAAATGCCCATGGGGGGTGGATCACGCTAAAGCATATGCCTCCAATCAACATGCCCCAACCCACAACAATCATTGAACCCCATCTTGAAAGGAGTTTATAAGGCTGCAATGTATAGAATGCCAAGGCAAAGGCTGATGTTACCCCCCAAAATACTGCCCACCCGGAAATGGAGAGTGTACGTATGCTTCCTCCCGTCACAAGCAAAAAAGTGCCTAAAATCGCTATGATCACAGCTACGCTCACGGTAATGCTTGGAAAACGTCTGGAACGAATGGCTAAATAACAAGTGATAAGTGCCGGGGCCAAGTATTGAAGGACAGTGGCAGTGGCTGCATTGCCATGTTCAATAGCTGCAAAATATGTGTATTGAACAGCGAGCATTCCGAGAATGGCAAAAAGGATAATTTGAAGCGCATCATTTTTAGTTTTCCAAATCTCAAAAACTTTCAGTCTTTCATTCTTATAAGCGATCCCCAATAAGATGATTCCAGAGAGCAACAAGCGTACAACAGTGAGCCACTCAGGACTGAAACCTTGCTGCTGAAATAGATATTGAGCTGCCGTTCCTGACACTCCCCATAACGCAGCACCAGTCAGCACCAGTGCAATCCCTTTATTTCTTGAAGGTGATATAGCAACTAAAGTATCATTATTCATTTTTTTCTTCCCCACTTTTTACACGTTCCGTATGGGCTTGAATTCTAAAGTAACTTTCTTTCCAATTCTTTTCTATCACCTTAAGCACCATAGCGAGATTTCCAACCCTAATTGCCTGTATGATCTGATCATGCTCATCAAAGGAAAAGTGAACATCACTTACCTGATTGAAATAAAACAGTTCCATTCGTGTAAGTTTTTGTTTGAGTCCCGATAGAATCCGCTTCAACTCATCATTTGTAGAAAGATTGATGTAAATGGAATGAAAGTCATTATCCTTCTGGACGGCCACTATTTGATTTCCCCCGTCGATTGCATTTTTCACTTCATGATTGATGGCTTCCATCTCCATTAAGTGTCTTTCTTCAATGAAATCAAAAGCCTGTTCCATAGCCAGCTTTTCCAGTGTCCAAACAATGGAATATATGTTTAATACCCCTTCGAATCGAATAGGGGAAACAATAGTTGAACGGCTCGGCTTGGTCTCGACAAATCCCTCATCCTCAAGCCTTAAAAGTGCTTCTCTAATAGGGGTTCTGCTTACTCCCAATTGTTCGGCTAATTCTTTGTCGCGTAATTGTTGGCCTGGTGTCAGGATTCCCTGGACTATCCAATCCCGCAATATCATGTATGCTTCTTCACGTACAGACGTACGTTTAATTTTTTGTGAAGAATTTGAATGCTTCAACGGTATTCCTCCTTAAAATACAGATATATATAATATGCAATATATCACATATCGCATACCGTTGGAAGAAATTATAGAAAATTTAAATCTGGGCCCTTTAATAAAACATCAAGCATCTTTTCACATAATAAAAGGGAATCCTTCCATAGTAAAAACACTTCTTTACGATGATGAAAGTAATCCTTCTACCATGAGTCCTCGTGCTTTAGATTTACAACGATTCACTGATTAAAAATAAAGTTCTATTTTTATGTATACCATTGTATGTATTTTAAAATTCTTAGTACACTAGATTGAGACTAACGGCATGTGTAGTTTATTGCTTTCGGAATTAACAAATATTGAATATTTTTCGTGAATGAACTGGATACTTCTTCACTTTACTGATTATTTTCAAGTGAAATTTGTGTTTCTAAAAAAATGTCTTGAAAATATCTTGGTGCTTACCGCATTCATTACATGAATATTCTATTTCCAATGCATCTTCAGTTACTGTATGAACTGTCTCTTTTTTACAAGTTTCACAAAATCTCTTTTCGGATATTTCTTTCATTTATCATTCACACTCCGTTTTTTCATCATTTTTTGTAGCCTTACTATTATTTTGCGAATATCCAACAGAAAAAATACCTTTTTCCTGAAGGGCCAGAGAAAAAGGTACTAAATTGTTAATTTAACCTTGGATTCCAATACATCAAAGCTGCATGAAACGGATATTCGTATTCGAAAACTCCTTCTTTTTCCACCACATATTTATTTAGGATCGTTTTTACTTCATCATAGGAAAAATGTTCATCAAGAATTTTTGTTGTATTATCTCGGATCACTTCTTCATAGGTGGAATAGATTTTTTTACTTTTCAATTTAACGATCTTACAGTCCGCCAGTATTCCAAGTTGATACAAAACATTCAAGATGTGTATGTAATCCCGTCTTCTTAAATTAATCGTATATCCTCGTTGCTTCAATTCCATATAATGAGGTTTTTCTGGTCCGGTTGTCATACCTACTATTGCTAAACGTGCTGCAGAATTATTCATTTTTAATAAGGTATGACCGATTTCACTCATTCGGTAATAACAATTAAAACCAAATACTACATCATATTTGACTTTTTTGTTATCACTTTCCCACTTATCATGAATTAACTCCATGTTTTCGAAACCTTTTTCGTTTGCCTGGGATTCCAAAAAGCTGATAATGCTTTTGGAACTATCTATACAAGTTAGCTTCCTGACTTCTTTTGCAATATCAAATGTATAATTGCCCCATCCAGGGCCGATTTCCAAAACATGATCATCCTGTTTTAATAATGCCAATAACTCTTGCTGCACAATTTTTGCATAAGGGTCCGCTTTATGTTGTTTTTTCGCTGCAACCTTGGAAGCCCAAAAAGCTTCTTCTGCAGCATCATCTTTTAGCCTGTTAGGTATCTTCCCTGTATGATCTGTCATTGCCTGTTTCCAAAGTTCAATATAATCTGTCATCTTGTCTCCCCTGAATTCGTATGTAGTTATCGGTTTTCAAAATAAAGCAAACAGCCAAATACTTCCTCTTTTAAATATATTAGCATACCATAGCTAAAACTTTGTTTTACACATAAGAAAAAGGAGCTAAAACTTTGCTCCTGTATCCATATTGCGTATTTTTCTATATACTTTTATCTTTTTGATAAAGCTGACCAAGTATTTTCAAGCCATTTATCAAAGTCTGCTCCTTTTTCACCCTCATATGTATCATATATATCCATTCTCATCTTCTGGAGTTTATCTTTGAATTCGTGATATGTGTGATTTTCAGGTAAACTCTTCTTGATCCTCACTAAGATTTTGGTCAAACCTTTGATCAACTCGCCCTTTTTCCTTGCTGGCAATTGCACATCTTCGCCTAAACTTTTCAATTGACGGTAGGCTGCCTCTTGAACTTTATATACAGAATCATTATTCATGATATGTGTGAGAATGTCGATTACTTGTTTATTTTTTGCTTGACCTAATTCTTCGATTGCATCTAAACGTTCTCTCCAATTAGATTTTCGATTGGCAGATTTTTTTAATTCCTCATAGTTGGCAGGTAACTCGATACCCTTTGTTTCCTTGTTATTCAAATGAATCATTTCTCCTTCTGTCTTAGTGATCCGGATATCAAACATGTAATCCGATATGATAATCCCATTACCAAAATGGCTTATTCCATTCTTTATTATACCCTTTTCCATATTTTAATATAGTTAAATTTATCTGCCGTATCGTCAATCACCCGGGTTCCGGGGACGCGATGCTTTTTTTGTCTTCAATTTACCTGCGCCTATCAACTTCAACTTTAAAAAGGCATAAATCCTGCCTGGATTCATGCCGCTATGGAGGATGCTTTTATTATTGAACATGTACAAATCTAGTCCACGTAATGTTTTTTATTATCTGGATGAATAGAAAATTTTTTCCGTAAATTGACGAGGTTTACACCAAAACTTTCTTCTAAAAGTTCCCTATGTTTCTCCATGATTTCCATGAGATACAAATCATGAATCATGACTTCTGTAATGGGCATCACTAAACCTACATGCATGGTCCATGCTGCACGGCTATCTTTACCAAGAGAGACTATACCTGCGACAACTTCTGAATCATCTCCACTGATAACAAGCCATCGTCCACCATACTCTTCTGTAATTTCATAACCCATATAATGGAGGTAAACATTTGCAAAATCACAGACGATTTCCCCATAGGCAATAATTGTTACATTGACCCCACTATTTGCGGCCTGTCTTAGTTCAGGTTCTAATTCATCGAATTCGTCTTCCCAAATCTCTAAGAGTATTCTTTTTTTAGCAGATAATATACAAGCTTTTACCTTATCGAGTATTTCATTGCGCCCCATGATATTCCAGATATTTTCACGATCATTTGCAGACCGTTCGAACTCCGCTAATGATTTTTCTGCCCGTTCAAAATTCTCTTCCGCTTTCATCCGACGGTTTTTTATTAGCTCCTTTGCAGGAACAGGAGTATACTGTGGTGTGTTTCCAGGACTGACCAGAATATCTCCGCGTATGGCGAGACTATCCAGAATTTCATATATTCTTGAACGTGGTACACCTGAGTTTTTTGCTACTGCATAGCCTGTTAATGGCGATTCTTCCAATAAGGCAAGATATGCTTTCGCTTCATATTCGGTGAAATTCAGATTTTTTAATGTTTCTAAAATGTTTTCTTTCATAAACCCTCCAACACAACCGTAGTTGCTACCTTTGTAACTAATATTTTAGCAAAATCTGTTGACGTTTTCCATTTTCATCTAATATACTTACTAAGTAGTTACTTTAGTAACCACTATAAAAGCGGGAGGGGTAATTAGTATGGACAGCTTACTTACATACATATCAATAGTGGCAATGATGGTCATTATACCGGGGGCAGATACAATGCTCTTAGTGAAAAACACGCTTAGCCATGGTCCGAAAGCGGGACGTTATACCGTTCTTGGGATGGCAACGGGACTTACTTTTTGGACGCTTATAGCCATTCTTGGACTATCTGTTGTCATTGCAAAGTCTGTGATTCTTTTCAGTACAATCAAATATTTGGGAGCCGCCTACTTAATTTACTTAGGGATAAAAAGTTTTTTTGCTAAAAGCGTTTTTTCCTTAAAAGAAATTCAAGCACAAGCAAATACACCTGCGAAGTATTCAAACCGGCACAATAAAGATTCCTTCATGCAAGCATTACTTAATAATATTCTTAATCCCAAGACCGTTTTAGTTTATATAACAATCATGCCGCAATTTATCAATTTGAACGGAAATGTAAACCAGCAATTGATTATATTAGCCTTCATCTTAACCTTGCTCGCTGTACTATGGTTTCTATTTCTTGTTTATCTAATTGATTACGCAAAAAAGTGGATGAACAATTCCAAATTCCAGAAAGCATTCCAAAAATCAACTGGCGTAATTTTAATCGGTTTTGGGATAAAAACAGGAATTTAAATTCATTTACTAACACATTTAATTTGATTCCATCCGTTCAGGTAATTGAACGGTTTTTTTTCATTTACGAACCGGCACCGATATTTTTTCACATATGGCACTGCATTATAAACTGCAAAGATTTTTCCGCCTTCATCATTTAAAACAATAACGTCAGTATTTTCCCATTAGTGCAGGAAATACTGACGAGTAATGTCCTATGAAGTTTGAAGTATTTCTTTTTGTCAATCCAAGCCGCAAGCTTTGGCGAGTATTTCAACAAGGTGCAAACTTTTCATTTGGTTTGCCGCTCCCTCCCTTTGGATGCCAATGCTCATTTGCATTTGGCATCCTGGGTTAACCGTAACAATGGTAGTTGCTTTCGTTTCTTTAAAATTCTTCATTTTCTCATCAAGAATTTTCATGGATTCATCAAAGTGGAGAAGATTGTAAATGCCTCCAGATGCACAGCAGCGGTCAAACCCTTCCATTTCGACATAGGAAACTCCTGGTATGGATTGCAATAATAAACGAGGTTCCTTTTGGACCTTTTGAACATTACGTAAATGACATGAATCTTGATAGGAAACGATGCCTTGCCATTCTTCAGTGAAGGGTAGCGGCCCCAATTGATGAAGAATTTGACTGATATCTTTTGATTTTTCCGAGAAAGCCCTTGCCGCCGCAGCCCATTCTTGATCCTCTGCCAATAGATGTCCATATTCAAGAAGCGAAGCACCGCAGCCTCCTGCGTTATTTACGATTACATCAGCATCTGTTTGCATGAAGGCTTGGATATTCCTCTTTGCCAATGCTTTCGCTTGTTTTGTTTCACCTTGATGGGAATGCAGAGCACCGCAGCAATTCTGATTTTCTGGGATAATGACCTCACACCCTGCTATGGTAAGCAGCTCAATGGAAAGACGGTTTATTCGTGACATCATGGAATCCATGATGCACCCAGTAAAAAATGCCACTTTTAATTTCGTTTCCCCTTTTGCCGGCATAAGCGTACCTGGCCGGATACGTTTGGAGGAAGTCTCGATGTCTGGAAGTGCCTGTTCTAAATGTGCAAGGGCAGGGGAAACCTTCTGCAATACTTTTGATGAACGGATAAGCTTGGATAAGCCTGTTTTTTGATAAAGTTGCACTGCACTTCCAATTCTGTTCATTCGTTTTGGATATGGAAAAAGATGAACCAATGCCAGTTTTTTGATTCTTGTCATTTTGTTTTTTTGGTTTGCTGACGGGGAGTTTTCAATGGCTTCTTTTGCCGCTTCCAGTATATGTCCGTATGGCACACCAACAGGACATGCTGTTTCACAAGCACGACAGCCTAAGCATAAGTCGATTGGTTCAGCTAAATCTTTTTGGAAATCTATTTTTCCTTCGGCTGCCATTTTCACTAGATTGATACGACCGCGTGGAGAGGCGGATTCCACACCCATTGATTCATATGTAGGGCATGCCGGTAAACAGTATCCGCATTTTACGCATTGGTTTGTCCAATCATAGGCATCTGAATATAAATTTTGGACCGCAGCATTTGACTCATTCTGTTTGGCGGGTAGATTCATGTAACCAACACGACCCTTGTCTGTCCCTTATCAGGAAAAATCTTCCCTGGATTCAGGATATTATTGGGATCCCATGCTTCTTTAATTTTTTTCATCATATTCACTCCGGTTATTCCTAATTCCATTTCCATATATGGTGACTTTAAAGTACCGATTCCATGTTCCCCGGAAAGTGTTCCGCCTAATTCGATTGCTGCTTCAAAAATTTCACTGACAGCAAGCTCCACTTTTTTCATTTCCGTAATATTTCTTTTATCGGTAATGATGTTCGGATGTAAATTCCCATCCCCTGCATGACCGAATACAACCAAATTCAACCCGTATTTCTCCCGGATATTGTTTAATCTCTCCATCATTGCCGGTATTTGACTGCGTGGAACGGTCGCGTCTTCAGAAATTTTTGTAGGACCCATTTGTGTAATGGCCGGGGAAACCAATTTACGCGCACTCCAAATCGTTTGTCGTTCCTCCTCTGTCTCCGCTATCTTGACGTAGGAAGCACCCTCTGCCCTGCATATATCGGCGCATTTATTGATTTCTTCCTCAATCGCCAATGGGTGTCCATCTATTTCTATGATCAAAATGGCTTCTGCCTGTAGAGGCAATCCGGAAGGACGGTAGCTTTCAACTGCACGGATGCACGCATTATCCATCAATTCCAGGGCAGAAGGTAGAATTCCTGATGATAAAATGCTGGTAATGGCATGGCCAGAGTCTATCAAATGATTGAAGTGGGCGACAAATGTTTGTTTAGATTGAGGTTTTGGTATTAAGCGGATGATTGCCTCAGTTACGATGCCCAGAGTACCTTCCGATCCCACGATCAATCGGGTCAAATCATACCCAGTTACATTTTTTACGGTCTTTCCGCCGGTCCGAATGATTTCTCCCGTCGGGGTGACCACCTCCAGACCTATCACGTATTCTTTTGTCGTTCCGTATTTCAATCCCTTTGGCCCGCTGGAGTTTTCTAATAGATTCCCGCCTATAGTGGCTACATTGGAACTGCTTGGATCCGGCGGATAGAATAAGCCGGCTTCTTCAGCCTTTTTATGAATATCAGCCGTAATCACACCTGGAGAGACTATGGCAAGCATATTTTCCCGATCAATGATCATTTTATCACGCAAAAGGGTCATATCAAGAACCATCCCCCCTTTAACAGGTAAAGGGCCGCCGCTTAGCGAAGTTCCAGATCCTCTAGGGTAAACAGGTATTTTGTGAGTATTAGCCAATTTAACCACTTCACTGATTTCCTCCGCGTTTTTTGGCTGGATGACGATTTCGGGTAAATATTCCCCAAAAGAAGCGTCGTAGCTATAACAATACCTTTCTGCCAAATCAAGAAACATTCTGTCACCTGGAATTACCTGTCGAAGATCGACCAGGGCTTCTTTCTCCATGCTTCTCACTTCCTTTCTTAATAGAAATTTGGAAAAGGTTTATCCGTATGTAATATAATGGCATTTTAAGATTCTGCTAGATATAATGATGAAAGAAAAGGAGGTTTTTTTTTGAAAATCGCACTGATTCATGCAACCACAACTGCACTAAAACCAATTGAAATTGCCTTTCAGACCGTTGCACCGAACATTGAACTCCTTCATTTCATGGACACGTCTCTTCTCTCCTTGATGGAAAAGAGCGGCAAGTTAACTCCTGAAATCATCCGCCGCTTTTCTGCATTAGTGAATATCGCCTATGATTCTGATGTTTCATGCATCCAACTTACTTGTTCTGCCTTTAATGACATCACTGCAATTTTACAACCTTTATACTCTGTAAAGTTATTTCGTTCAGATGAGGCCATGCTTGATGAAGCTCTTCGCTATACTCGCATTGGCCTGGTTTCTACCGTAAAAGAAACGCCGATCGCCCTTCAAAATTACTTATTAAATAAGAAACCGGACTGTATGATCGAGTCATTGGTCGATCCCGGAATCATCCATTTATTATCACAAGGAAAAAGAAAGGAACATGACGATCGGGTTAAAAAGATGGTGGAACAATTGGATGGAAAGGCAGACGTGATTTTGCTTTCACAATATAGTATGGAACATATCGCAAAGCAGGTTAATCCCTCTGTCCCTGTCCTAACGGCGCCGTTATTGGCTGCGAAAAGGTGTTTGGCCCATTTGAATGGAATGTACACATGAGTTTTCTTCGAAAAAATCATAACTTTGCGAGCATGATCGTTTGTCACATCATATATATCTTTTTTTAACCGTTTGTATGATGCGAACCGCCAAAAACTTTTCCTACACCTTGAATTTTTTCAAGTATGACAATCAGAAGGACTGATATGAAAATAACCACGCTTGACACGGATGCGACGATTGGATTGTAGGCATCCTGCATTTGCGAGAAAATCTCGATCGGCAGCGTTCTCATTTCAGGTGATACCATAAAAAGAGAGACCGTTACATTATCAAATGATGTCAAAAATGCGAATAATCCCCCTGAGATGGCCGCGGATCCAATTAGCGGCAGTGTCACTTTCATGAATACCGTTAGTGGATTGGCTCCAAGTATGGCCGCGGCCCTTTCCAGATTATAATCAAATCCACTTAAACCGGTTAATACGAGCCGCATGACATATGGTATGCATATCACGATATGGGCAATTAAAAATCCTGTGGACGTACCGGCAAGCATCATTGGTGTAAAGTACATTAAGAGTGCAATCCCTAAGACTAATTGCGGCACACTTAATGGAGAAGTTAAAAGGGCCGTAATATACGATTTTCCCGGAATATCATACTTTGCGATGCCAAGGGCACCCAAAGTACCGAATATGACGGAGAAAAGGGCAGCTAATGCTGCGAACTTCGCACTGTTCAAAAATGCTTCCAAAAATTCAGGGCGCTCCAAGATCTTGGCATACCATTGCAGTGAAAAGCCATCAGCCGGAAAACTTGGATAATTGGCACTTGTAAAAGAAGCGGGAATAACGACAATGAGCGGGATCAAGATATAGATAATGGCCAAAACGGCTACTGCAATCCGAAGGCCGCCAAACGTTTTCATCATCGGAATACCTCCTTGAATTTCCCTTTTTCAAACGCTCTGGTAAAGACGGCTACCGATATGACAGTGGTTGCTAATAGAATATAAGAAAGAGCAGATCCGAATGTCCAATGCAGCAGGTTATTAATTTGATCATAGATGACAACAGGCATCACGGGCACGTTGGCTCCCCCCATTAGTGCAGGCGTAACATAAGCACTCATTGACAAACTGAATACGAGAATGCAGCCAGATACGATACCTGGGATGCTTAGCGGCAATGTAATGGAAAAGAACCTTCTGAATGGGCTTGCCCCAAGTATGGCTCCTGCCTTATCAAGAGAAGGATCGATATTATAAAGACTTGCAACGATGGATAAGATCATGAAAGGAAGATATGCATTGGAAAGCCCAATCACAACTCCGATTTCCGAAAACAATAGTTTCAATGGTGCATCTATTATGCCAAGGGCCATCAAGGTTTGATTAATCGTTCCATTAGGCAAGAGCAAAAGGTACCAGCCAAAATTACGGACAACTATACTTACCAAGAGCGGTGACACGATCAAGAGAGTGATATACCCTCTGATCCGCGCTGAACTTTTGGCCATTGTCAAAGCTACTGGATATCCAAGAAATAAAGCAACCAAGACCGAATATAAACTGATCTTCACTGTCAGCCATAATGAAGATAAGTAATAGCTATCGGAAAATAATTGGGTATAGTTTTTTATGCTATAAACTGCCTCCGCTCCTCCAAGATTATCTGTGGATATGAAGCTTAAATATAAAATGTATAACATCGGTATGACAAAGAAACCAAATATGAAAAGCAGAATCGGCGTTAAAAGTAGTAATCCCGGCACCCAGACTTTCCTTTTCTTGCTTTTAGGCTTCTTTTGCGGCTCAATAGGACTCGTTTGCTGTTCTATTTCTTGACTAGCATAACTTCTGATGGGCTCCATCCAATCAACACCTCACTTCCATTTTGCCATGATGAATCGGTAGCGGAAGTCAATACTTGAATACTTTTCCCCTGTAACAGAACATTGATTTCCCATGAGGTACCGAGATAGTTCATTTGGCTGATCTTGGCACGATGGAAATCCAATGGAGATGAAGATTTTTCATCAAGAGAAACAACTTGCAGTTTTTCCGGTCTAATATAAAGCTTTACCTCATCCCCGGTTTTCAGATCACTTTCATTTCCCATGACGTTATTTGTGTCGACATGAGTGATATCAGAACCGATCTTGACTGCAACTTTCCGCTTATCGACAGCAGACACATTCCCTTCAAAACAATTCGATTTCCCGATGAATTGAAAGACGAACTCTGTCTTCGGATGATTGTATATCTCAGTCGGAGTACTGATTTGTTCAATTTTCCCTGCATTCATGACCACGACCCGATCAGACATGGAAAGAGCTTCTTCTTGATCATGAGTCACAAAGATGGTCGTTACGCCAATTTCCTTTTGTAAACGCTTAATCTCGGCCCTGAGTTCATGACGCAGCTTTGCATCAAGGTTTGAAAGCGGTTCGTCAAGCAAAAGGAGCTCCGGTTCAACAACAAGTGCCCTTGAAATCGCTACACGCTGACGCTGACCTCCTGATAATTCCCTTGGATAACGATTCTCCAATCCTGACATTTTCACTAATTCAAGCGCTTTACTAATCTTCTTTTTTTGCTCAGCTTTCCCGACTTTGCGCAGTTTCAAGCCAAAACTGAGATTTTCATAGACTGTCATATGGGGAAAAAGCGAATAAGTTTGAAAAACCATTCCTAAATCACGCTTGTAAGGCGGAACCTTCGTAACATTATTGCCTTTAATATGGACCTCGCCCCGATCCGGATCGAGGAACCCGGCAATAAGGTTTAAGGTTGTGGACTTTCCGCACCCGGAAGGACCAAGAAGAGTGAGTAACTCTCCTTGTTTCACCTCCAAATCAATGCCATTCAGGACAATATTCGCTCCAAATTGTTTAAACGCGCCTTTTATCTCTACATCATTTTTTTTTGAGCCAACCCCCTGAACTGCCTCCAGATGTTGCCTATTAATTTCCACATCTTTTTTTAATACTTCCATGTGATCAACACGCTCCTTTTTATTTGAGTTTTTTCCCTAATTCAGGAGTAACCTCTTTCGCCCATCTGTCTGACACCTCTGCACGGATCTCAGCAAACTTGGCGAAATCAGGTTTGAATGTTTTATCACTTGCTTTAAGCCCGATTGACTCTTCATATTTTTCTGGAATTTTCATGCCTTCCACTGTCGGATAAAATCCTTTTTCCGAAATTAATGCCTGTGCTTCTTCACTGATTACATAGTTGATGAATTCTAGGGCTTCTTTGCTATTTGGCGTATTTTTCACTAGACCAGCGCTGAAAGCTTGAAGCGGCACGCCTTCTTTAGGTACTGCCATCTTAATCGGAATACCTGAAACGGCTAATTCACCTATGGAATAACTTCCCATGACCGTTACGTCAGCAGCTCCTTGTTGGATAGCTGGCATCATTTGCGTTGAGTTTTTATAAAATGTATTGGAATAGGCTGCAAGATCTTTTGCCTTTTCGAGACCTGGTTCCATGTTTTCCGTACTGCCGCCGTTTGAAATCGCCAGACCATTAAGGGTATTGAAACCCCAATCATTCGTAATATCTGAAAATGCCGTTTTACCCTCGTAATCAGGTGAGACAAGATCATTCCATGATTCAATTGATTTTAAGCCTTCCTTTTTAAAGGTTTCCGTATTATAAGCTGGTGCAATGACTAAACCGAATGCTGGAGCGGCCGCATTTTCAACCGGAATGAACCGTGAATCCACCGATTTCATATTGGGAACATTGGACTCATCAATTGGTTCGATCAGTCCCTTCTCCTTAGCGCGTATAACGTCAACCGGTACAAAAAGGGCAACATCTATTTGCGGAGCATTCTTCTGTAATTCCACTTTGGATAGGATTTCACCTGATAAACCGGAAATATAATTAACCGTGATTCCCGTTTCTTCTTTGAATTTTGGGGCAATCACATCTCGGATGGCACTTTCGATGACACCACCATTACCGGCTATCGTTATTTTTTTCTCTCCTTTTTCACCTGTACCCGTTTGAACGGATTCCCCCGGTTTTTGCGGAGTGGGATTACCACAACCCGCAAGAGCGATCAATACTATTATTGATAAAAGACTCATTAGCTTTTTCATAGTCATTACCTCCCGTTTTTCATTGATTTCCAATAATTCCTTGTTCGGTGAAATAATTCACGGCCCCTGGATGAAAATCCAAGGGAACTTGTTTAGTTGCTTCCGTTATTGAAATATCAGAAGCAGCTGGATGTGTATGCTGCAGTTCAGGCAGATGTTCATATAATGTTTTTACAAGATTGTAAGCATGAGGATCAGACATTTCCTTGTAGGTTACCAGGACATTTTTAATTGAAATCGTTTGGACATTTTTTTTCATCCCGCTGTATGTATCTCTGGGAATTTCATTATGGGTATAAACCCCATATTGTTTTTGAAGGCGTTCAATGATGTCTCCCGGTATTGGAATGAAAGTTAGTTCCGTCTGCTTTGATATGAAAGCGATTTCATTATTAGGGATTCCCGAAGAAAAGAAAGCTGCATCAATGGTACCATTTCGTAATGCTTCTGCAGATTGAGAAAAAGAAAGATAGGATAAATTCAATTGATCAGTCGGTAAATCGGATTCTAACAGTATCCGCTCTGCAATAAGCCTTGTACCGCTTCCAGCCGTTCCTACACTAATGCGTTTACCAACTAAATCTTCCAAGGAATCAATATCATTTTGTTTAGTAGAAACAATTTGAACATAATTGGAATATAGTGCCGTTAAAGCTCTTAACTTGGATTTATCCGTTTCAGGCAAATCCAGTACATCCACTGTGGTAAAACCAATTTCTGCCCGATGACGGCTAACCAATTCAGTATTTTCGATGGAAGCATCGGTGACCTGGGTACCTGACACAGCTCCGTTGTATTTTTCATACATATTTGATAATCTTTGTCCTAATGAAAAGTAAACACCTGTCATATCTCCGGTTCCGATGATTAACATCCTATTATTTAAATCCTGTCCTTCAGAAGTTAGTTGCCTCTGGATCAAGGTAGTAGCAGGTTTAGAAATTTCCTGCTGCTCATTCATAAAAGAACATCCTGTCATGAAACAAAATAACAAAGCGACTTTTATAAAGAGTGCTCCATTTTTCATCGTGATCCTCCTTTCTTAATGAATTTAGATGCAAATGCCATGCCAAGTCGATTTTCTGCTTTAAAACGCAAATCCTGCCGATTTCAAGCATGTTATACAAGGATAAACCGGCAATTTTTTCCGGTTTTCCAGAAAAAATTGCCGGTTAACACGATGAACCCTTTATTCTTCTTTTGAAATGAGCTTGATTTTATCACGAAGGCTCCTTTCAGAAATTTTTAGGATTTGGGCTGTTTTTTGCCGATGATTATTACAATATTGAAGAGTGGCCGTTATGACTTTTTCTTCTATCTCTTTCATGGAAATGCCAATGGGAATCCTGAAACTGTTAAAATCGTCGTCCGTGCCATCCGGCTGGAGAATGAACTTCTGTTCTTGAACATATTGCGGCAAGTCGGTTTCTTCCATTTTTTTTGAGTTTGATAGGGCAACAGCATATTCTATAATGTTTCCAAGCTCCCGGACATTCCCAGGGTAATGATAATCCAGTAAAATCCGACGTGCGGTTGCCGAGAACATCTTTTCTTCACGATTCATATCCTTCGCGTGTTTTTTTATAAAATAATCCATAAGGATCGGTAAATCTTCTTTTCTATCTCTTAGTGGCGGCATCGAGATGGGAATGACATTTAGCCTGAAAAACAAATCCTCCCTAAATTCCCCTTCCATCACCATTTGTTCCAGGTTTTTATTGGCTGCACTTATAATACGGACGTCCAATGAGATTTTTGTATTGGATCCCAGAGGCGTCACTTCCCGTTCCTGCAATACCCTTAATAATTTGGCTTGAAGTGGAAGGGGCATTTCACTGATCTCATCCAGAAAAAGGATGCCTCCATTAGCAGCAACGAATTTCCCTTCCTTCCTCTGAGTTGCACCTGAAAATGCTCCCTTCTCATAACCGAACAATTCAGATTCCAGCAGCATCTCAGGAATTGCTGCACAGTTGACGATCTGCATTGGATTGTTTTTCCTTCTTCCCAAAGTATGGATATTTCGGGCTACAAGCTCCTTTCCAGTACCACTTTCACCCGTGATGAGAACACTGGAATCAATATCTTTCACTCTTTCGATCATTGAGAAAATACGCTGCATCGCCTTGCTGTTACCAAGGAAGTTACCAAATCTCTTTTGAATCTCTAATTCTTCATGTAATGTCTCCAATTGATTGGACATCTGTTTGAATTCGGCTGCCCTCATCAACAGCAAAGAAAGTTCTTCAATATTAATTGGCTTTTCAATATAGTAGTAGGCTCCTTTTTTTATGGCCTCAATGGAAGTTTCAATGGATGAATAGGCAGTCATCATGATGACTGTTACGTTAGGTGATATTTGTTTGATTTTCTGGAGGACATCAAGTCCACTTTTATTTCCTATTCTCAAATCAAGTAACACAATATCAAAGTGCTGATTGTCGATTTTCCGTAGACCCTCATCCGGGTCTGTAGTTGTCATGACAACATAAGAATCTTCCAATGCAAAGCTAAGAGCGGTGCAAATAGCAGGTTCATCATCAATCACCAATACTTGCATTTTCATATGACTCCTCCTCTTTCCAGGCTTCTATTCAATATATATAGGTAGTAAAATGGTGAATGTCGTTCCTGAATTAGGGTAACTTTTTACATGGATATCTCCGTTATTTTCTTTAATAAGCCTATACGATAACGTAAGTCCCAAACCGACGCCCTTTTCTTTATTCGTGAAAAAAGGCTCAAAAATATGGTTCAGTTCTTCCTGCTTCATCCCTATTCCCGTATCCGATATGGTAATCCGCCCTGTCTTTTCGTTCACTTTATCAATGGTGATTTTAATGGTCTTTTCCTTTGTTTCTTCAACGGCATGAATCGAATTCAACACCAAGTTAAGAAGCACTTGTTGAATTTGTTGTAAATCTATATAAAAAATAAAGTCCTCCTCAATCATCTGCTCGAAATTTATTTGTTTTTTTTCCATTGTCACCTTATGAAAAGCAAGTAAGGATATAAGCTCATGAGCGTGGCAATTTGTAATATTTGGCGGACGCGGACGTGCATATTCAATTAAATCGGTAACAATCCCATTCAAGCGGTTAACTTCAGTAGGCAAGTGTTCCATTAGAACTTGTCGGAATTGAGGATTATCATATTTACTCGGAAGTAAATCAATGAATGTTTTAATCGATGTTAAAGGATTCCTTATTTCATGTGCGACACCTGCAACTAGTTGACCAAGAGCGTGCAGCTTTTCTTGTGTGACCAATTTTTTCTCCAATGTTTTCTTTTCCGTCTCATCATTCATGGAAAGTAAGTATCCGGTTTGTATATCTTCAGAATTGAACATCTTATGCATCGAATAAGAAATCACCTTCTGTTCATTCTCCTCATTTAATACCAATATCCGAAAAGAACCCGTACGATTATTCTCATTTTGTTCTTGGTGTAAAGCTTCGAAATTCTTCATCAATTGCGAATGATTCGTAAGATTCAGAATCATTTCCTTGGAAATGTTTAGAATGTCCGATGCCTTTGCATTGCAGCTAGTAATCATGAAATCGAGATCGAATGTTATGATGCCATTATGGATATTGTTTAAGATTTGATCTTTGAACGCTTCAGCATTAGCGATGTTTTGCCGTTGTTTCTCTAAATCCTTATTTAATAAATGTAATTTCAAAGTCTGGTTATGTACGGATTTTTTTAGCTTTTGATTCCATATGTAAATGATTAGAAGGATAAGGGCCACGGCAGTTAAGATTATGATCAACCAAAATATGAATTGTTCGAGTCTGGCAATTTTTTGATTGGATTGTGGCATTACCCATTTATCGATTATCCCATTGATATTTCGGTTTGCCTTAAGTTCTGTGAGTGCATTGTCCATCATGAAAAGAAGCGATTGATTTCCCTTTTTCACTGCAATCGTATAATCCGCAGGCTCAATGACTTCATCAAGAATGATGTAATTCTTTTCTTGGCGGAATTTTTTTAAATAGAAATCAGCAGTCCATTTGTTTCCGATGAACACATCAGCTCGGTTGTTCAATAATGTTAAAATTCCGGAGTATTGATTTGAAACGGTCGTTAAGTTTGTATTCCTCATATTGAGAAATGTACTGATAACTGGTGTGTTATGGTCAAGGACAACATGTAAATCACGTAGATCCGTTAACGTATGAATATCCTGTTTCCTTTTACTAGGAATGATTATGGATTGGGACATTGTAAAATAGGATTGAGTGAAATCAAATTGGTTATCTTTTTCGGTATTATAGGTACTTCCGACAATTGCATCAATTGTTCCGTTACTTAAGGCTTTTTCGGCTTCTTCCATCCTCATCGGAATATATTTGAAATCTACGTCATTATATTTCGCTATTTCCTCCATTAAATCAATATTGATGCCTGTCAGTTCACCAGCTTCATTTTCAAATGAAAATGGAGGAAGGGCACTTTCTCCAGCAATTATAAATGTTTTTTCTTCAGCAAAAACAGCGGGAGACCATAATGTTTGAACAAAGATTATAAAGCAAAATATACTTAGTTTAAACAGCTGCTTTTTAATTAAGAGCCCTCCTTCTACGTCAAAATCCTTGCAGTCAGTAATCCTTTGTTAAAAACATCATGATTATATACTTCTCCAATTAAGACTTGAACCCTTTAATATGTAAAGAATTCTTAGTATAATCTGACACAATATAACAATAACCTACAAAAGAGTGTGTTTCTGAATGCATAAGCTGCCATATCCAATAAGGATTGCAGTAAAAAACATGAAGGTTACTCTTGTCTTGTTTTTAGATAAGTACGAAGAAAACGCGTTTGCCTGCAGTTTTTTCTTTGAATAAGTTCCAGTTGATTTCAGAAATCCGCTCCCTTTCCGCCGACTGTCTGCCAAGCCTCCCCGACGCAAGCGTCTGTGGGGTCTCGGTTAGCCAGTTATTCGGAAGGAGTGTCGCACATTTCTTCCATCCAATAAGGATTATAGCACTAAAGGAGTTCTATCTTTTAAAACAAATTTGATTGGAACGGAAGGCGAGAGACTCCTGCGGGAAAAGCGAGTGCCTGGAATTGAAATCTATTTTTTACACCGACTCAAAAAAAACTGCAGACAAGACGAGTTCTATCATTTTAAACAAAGTTGATTGGAGTGGTTGTTCGAGAACCCTGTGGGAAAAGCGTCCCTAGGGGACCCAGGTGCAAGGAGTGCCCAACTTTCCAATCATTTTAACCCTCAATATGTTATCTTATTTTTATATTTCAAGGGTTTTTATCATTTGCCGTAACGTTCCAAGATGATACGCCAAGTGGGCAATGGTCGTTAGCATTTTCCTGAATCGAAATATTCGAAAAAAAGCCCGATTTCTCAGTAATAAAATTGTAAAGTGTACCCTATTAAGTAGACACCAAAAAAAGTCTACCAATAGGGTACTTTTTTGTATAATTAAGAAACACAACTAGAGATAACATGGAGACGGGAAAATAATGAGTAAAAAGATTTTCACAGAGAAAGAGACCAAGCAGCTATCAACTAATAAATATGTTAAAGCAGTTGGTACAAAAGGAATCACTTATACAGATGAATTTAAGCATATTTTTATTTCTGAAAGAGAGAAAGGAAAGGCTGCGAGAGAAATATTTGAACATTGTGGGTTTGATCCAGAGGTTTTGGGGATGGACAGAATTTATTCCGCGAACAAAAGATGGCAAAATGCTTACAAGAATAAGGGGATAATCGGTTTACTTGACACTAGAACTGAAAACTCAGGACGTCTTAGAGAAAAGGAACTTACCTTAGAAGAGAAAAATGCTCGTTTAGAAGCACAAATTACCTTACTAAAGGCGGAAAACGAACTATTAAAAAAGATTCGTATTGCAGAAAGGGGGATGAAGAAATAGAGCTTTCTCCTAGCCAAAAGTATATACTTATTCGGTCAGTGATTGAAAAGTATCAATTGAAAAATATGGTCAGTTATCTTTGTATTCTGGCTGGCGTCTCAAGAAGTGGTTATTATAATTATTTCTCGTTGGAATCACAAGAAAGAAGAAAGCTTAGGGATAAAACAGATGAGGCCGTAAAGGAGATCATCTTAAAAGCTTTCCATTTTAAAAATCGTAAGAAAGGTACACGTCAAATTAAAATGACTTTGGCGGGCCGATTTAATATTGTCTACAATTTGAAACGTATTCGACGAATCATGAACAAGTATGGCATTGTTTGCCCTATTAGAAAAGCAAATCCTTACAGACGAATGATGAAAGCTACAAAAGAACATCGCGTTGTACCTAACCTTCTAAACAGACAATTTAAACAAGGGGTTCCAGGAAAAGTACTCCTCACGGATATCACCTATTTACATTACGGTAAAGGAATGAGAGCCTACTTATCAGCCATTAAAGATGGTTCGACTGGAGAAATCTTAGCCTACCATTTATCAGACCGTATGACTTTAGATTTAGCTACAGATACACTCAAGAAGTTAAAGAAGAACAAAAACTTTAAAAAAGCAAAAGATGCCTTAATTCACTCAGATCAAGGTGTTCATTATACAAGTCCTATCTTTCAAAAAGCTGTGAAGAAATTAGGGTTACGCCCATCTATGTCAAGACGAGGAAACTGTTGGGACAACGCACCACAGGAATCATTCTTTGGCCATCTTAAAGACGAGTCCTCTATTAAAGCATGTACAAGTCTAGATGAGTTAAGAAAAGAAATTAAACAATATATGATTTATTACAATCATTATAGATATCAGTGGAATTTAAAAAAGATGACCCCTGTTCAATATAGAGATCATCTTCTTAAAACTGCCTAGGTTTTTTTAATGTCCTTTACAAAGGGTACACTTTATTGAGAAATTGGGCTTTTTTGCTACTCCATAAAAGTGCCATATTATGAAATTACACATTATTTTTAGTGGTATGTTGAAATCATTACTTAAACCTTTATTCAAGATAAGCACCCGTTAGTTCAAGAAAAGTGACCTTTAAGCAAAAAAAACCAGGGTACACTTTGGTGTGCAGTATTTTTATTTTCTTAGCTGAAACAAGTAAGCCTGTTACACGGCAGATTGCTACACTCTATGGATCACTTCTTTGTTTTATCCATTTTATTATTCGGTTTACTTGCGTTCCAAAAAGGAGTTCGAATGTACGCAAAGTAGGATGAAATCTAAAACATGATTAATTTATTTTCTCATCAAATATATTAATCTTTTAAACCCTTCCCATCGAGAATTTTCTGCATGCATTTTTCGATTCTTGACTCTCGGGTTTTGGATTGTTTGGCTTGTGAAAAATAAAGGATGTATGCTCTTTGCCTTCCAGGGGTCAATGCTTCAAAAGCAGTTTTCAAGGCAGGGTTATCATCGAATTTGTTGTGAAGTTCTTCAGGAATTATGAATTCTTCGTTCTTTTTAAATTCCACTTCCAACCCGGCTTTTTCAACTTCAATGGCTTCATGAATATAGGCTTTCAGAATGGATTCCGTTGCAACTATTTCTTGAACATTGGTGAACCGAATCTGGCGCGCTCCCTGTACATTCTCCGTTTGTTGAATTAGAAGCCCGTGGGCATCCTGTAACAAGGCACCTTTGTGAAACAGAATCGCACAATATTCTTTAAATCCATGTATTAAAACGATGTTTTTATTCTCAAACGTGTAACAGGGATGCATCCACTTAAATTCTTCGGTCAGCTCACAGTCAAGAACGATATTTCTTAACGTCTCAAATTCTTCTTTCCACTTTTTAGCTTTACCTAAAAATTCATCAACCTTAGGATTCGTTCTACTTTTTGTCATCACGGAACACTCCTCTTTTCGAGCAGTTTGCTTTTTTCTTATACGTTAGCTAAATACTAAAAAACAAGGCAGAGGTTTGGTCTTATAATACCTCTAACACGTTATTAAGTTCTTCGCCCATTTTCGCCCAACCATATTTCGCACCATTGAACGCTTGATCTTCTTTTTCGAATCCTGTTTGTTCGAGATGTAAGTGGGTTGTTCCATCCTCGTGCTTTAATGTCCATGTGACTGTAGTGTTTATACCGCCACCTACCCAGGTGTAAGATAACTTATAAGGCTCCTCGACTTCAAGAACCTCGGAATCAATAATTAAATTCCACTGTTCATTCCGAAACTGGAATTTATGTCCGACGATAGGTTTAATATCATTAGCCATTACCCATTTCCCAAGAGTATTTGCATCCGTTAAGGCAAGCCATACCTTATCGATCGGGCTCTTAAAATTAAAGTCTTGTGTTACTGTTAAACTCATTTTTATTCCTCCTCTAATATTTGATTTAAAAGTAATATTCTTTCACTCCAGAATCTTCTGTAAAACGATACCCAATCCTCAATTTCTCTCAACGGACCAGCATTCAGCCGATAACGGGTTTCCCTGCCGACTTTTCTGCTGATTACTAGACCTGCCTCTTTAAGGATTGCCAAATGCTTTGAAACCGCAGTACGGCCCATTTCAAAATGTACGGTCAACTCATTTAGTGGCAATTCTTCCACGTCCGCCAACAAACGGAGCAATTTACGTCTTGTTGGGTCAGCGATGGCTACATAAATATCACGTTCTTGATTTTTCTCGTTCAAAATCACCCACCCTTTTAATTGGACACCAATTGGTGTCTTTTATTATATGACACTGATTGGTGTCCTGTCAATTTTATTATTGACACACTTTATTTGTTTTATTCTAATATCATCAAGTATATTATTAAATCCTTTTACAACTAAACTGGCCCCGTTAGTTAAAGTGATTCTTATATGATCAATTGCTATTTTTGAATATTGGATATGCTCGTGTTTCAGCAAAGGAGGAGAATCTTGGAATTATATCTTCATTGATAAGCAAAGTGGAAAAGAGTTTCACTGGTTTCCATATCAGGGATGCGCTTAATCATTCGTGAAAGCGTTTATTATTCCTTGATTCACTAGACGGATTGGGCAGGGATTATGATGATTCATTCGGAGAGTGGAAGTATATTACTTGAGATTGAACTCAGATACTATGGTACTTAAAAATGAGACACTTTTGATTGCGGAAATTCAGAGGTATGGGTGTTACTGGGGATTTTTTTATGACTTCATTTAAGTATATGAAAAAGGAAATAAACTATCAGATATTATAACCCCTCAACTTAGGGATGAGATCATACGAACGCCTCTTAGCGACTAAGACTAAAAGTATCTATCTGGGTTTTTCAAACAAAGTTGATTGGAACGCGTGTACCAGACTCCCGCGGGAAAAGCGTGTCGAAAGGAGAATCCAGGCGCAAGAGCGCTGAGGGCGGAATTGCCTTCGGAAAGCGAGTGCCTTACGTTCCAATCAGTTTAAAAACTCTCAATATGTTATATTATTTTTCTATATGTTATATTTTTTTTCTATTTCAAGGCTTTTTATCATTTGCCGTAACGCTCCAAGATGATAAGCTGAGTGGGCAATGGTCGCATTTACATTTGTCAGCCATTTTCCTAAATCGATTGTTTCGATTTCTGCGAAAAGAGATACATATTCTTTATGTAATTCCTCTCTGATTTCAGCCCATTTCACCTCATCAACAGTAGCAATTGTCCAGCTTTCTTCCCAATCTTTTTCAAAGTCTGTGCCATTGATCAACGATCGGATCACCCATAAATAATACCGGGTGTGGTCTGAGTGTGCCGCAATTGTCGATCCGTTTATGGAACGTGAAGCATCTTCTGCGGTTAAGCCATCAAGTGTACCAAAAACCCCGGTATTCGGTTTTGAATCAGTATAATAGCTCCCTTCATTTCCCGGTCCTTCAAACGTTTCCTTCAAAAGCGTTTTTAGTGAACTTGCCAACGTCTCGCTCATCTCAATTCCCCCCAAATGTTTAGTCGACTTCATTACTCTATAATATACGAAGACAAACCAATAAACATTTATATTTTGTTAAATTAATCCAAAAATATCGCGAGTTTAAAGAGTTACTCGCTTTTTAGCTTGCATAAGATAAGGCTATCAATTACTTTCGAGTACAGTTAACATGTGGTATTGACGACTCTCTTAACGTGATGAAATAAAAAGGCCATTCCACAGGAACGGCCTTAATTATTTTTGAAAATTATAATTCAGTTTTAGTAGCTTTTCAAACGCTCTTCCAGGGACACGATTCTAAACTTTAACTCTTGATTCGAGTCCAAGCCCCCTATTACAATTTGATTATCTTCCGTAATGGTGACATATCTGAAAATTTCTTCTCCATGAATCTTGATTTTAGTCTCCATTGTCGTTTCCATTTTTGCAAAAACTTGATCTGTGTATGTAAGCGGAAGAAGATCATCTAAACCTTCTTCGGGGCTCCCGAGCCACTTAAACATGAAATCTTTCAATGAATATTGCTCAATCATCGATAAATGATTTTTAAAAATTAATTTGTCAATTGTTATCTCTTTCAACTTTAACCACTCCTCAATAGTATCTAAAGTTTATATGGATAATCTCCTAACATCAAGGGCATTCCAATGACAAACCATTACATTTTGATTACTTGCTTACTGAATAATCCCTTTCCTTCCGTAAAATGGAGTTCGGTAACCTTGAAAACCAATTTTAGATTGATTTTTTCGAAAGAATATCCTTGGATTAACATGAGAGGGATTATTTTCTGTGGTTTGCACGTTTTGTTATAGATGATTATCCATGAAATGAGGATGTTCATTTCAGTCAAAACAGCCCCATTTTCAAAAATGGGGCTGTTTTTATTATACGGATGTAAAACAACTATTCTGTTAAATGATAGTCCTTTAAATTATATATTATATGTCTTGTTTTCCTTTAACACCATTGATTGAATAGCTGATTTTAATGTTGGCATTTAATGAGTGATACACTGAACAGTACGTATTTTTGGATAATTGAATTGCACGGACGACTTTATCTTCAGGTAGATCCCCCTCTAATAAATAATGGATATGAAAATCGGTAAAACGTTTAGGATGATTTTCTGACCGTGCCCCTTCTATTTCTATTTGAAAGGCCTTTGTTTCAAATCGCATTTTCTTTAAAATCATTACAATATCAATTCCTGTACAGCCGGCAAGAGAGTGTAAAAGTAATTCTGTGGGTCTTGCTCCACTATTTTTACCTCCTGCTTCTTCGGCGGCATCCATCTTTATTTCATGTCCCGACGGAGTTGTGCCAGAAAAGGCCAGTTCCCCTGTCCATGTAATCATTGTCTTCATATATTCCGATTCCTCCCTTTCTTGTTGTTTTGTTCTAAAAATAGCCCACATTTCAATTAATGTAAATTTATATCATTTAAGTATTAAAAAATATTGCCGTAATGGGGTCAGTATGCAAATATACAGTGCACTTGATTCTGGATTTTTTATACCCTAACTTGTGATGATTTTCCATACCTTATATTCTTCCCACAAGTCCTGCTTAGTTAGTCATACTGTAAAATTTGAACGTTGATTACCTCTTCAGGCTTTAAAACCTAAAAAAATATTCCAGATGATTTCAGAAATCAGCTCATTTCCGCCAACTGTCTGCCAAGCAGCATCAAAGCAAAGCGGCTGTGGGGTCTCGGCCAGCCAGTTTTTCGGCAGGAATGTCGCAAATTTCTTCAATCTATTCAGGGGTTCATCCATATATTTATTTGTAAAAACTAGATGGATAACTAAGTTTACCTATAGAGATGATTGTATAAACTTTTCGAACCTCCATTTGTCGATAAAATGGTATTAAAATTTTGATAGAAACAGTTTAATCTTGCAAAATGAAAGACCACATTTCTTCATTTACCATTCAGTTTTATAGTTTCCTTCTCCATTCAAAGGAGTTTTATAACTATTATTTTCGCCATCTTTCCAAGTGATATTGCCATTTTCATCTTTCAGAACGAACTTGAATTCATAGAATCGATCTGCAGCTAAACGAAATGTTCCACTCCAGCTGCCTTCTGTGTTTTGAGTGAGTTTATATTCGTAATCTTCAGGATTCCATCGGCCGATTTCCCCTCTGTCCCCAATTAAGTAAACTCCCTGTGTGGCAGGTACATTTTCAACTGTGAATGTAACGGGAATCGACTTGCCTTCCAATTTATCAGCCATCATCCTGAACTCATTAGTTGGATTTCCTTCATCGTCGAATAAATAAGACATCCTAAGCAATGTAAATCCCTCAAAACCATGGTTAAAAACCATTTCTGCTACATTGTCAAAGCCCCATTCATTATTGATCAGAGGGAGTGCATTTTCCCCGTTTAAAGAAATTCCTTTTTCATTAGCTAAAGAGGCAATATGGGTCACCAAAGTCTTAGGAGCGCTATAGGACGGTGCAGTATGTGCGTCTTGATCTCCCATTTCAAGACAGGTGAATGTGAGGGCCATATTCGATTTCTTAAATTGATTCAATAATTGGGAGTAGTTATGGTACCCGGCACTATACTCTGCTGAATGCGGCATTACTGGATCATTCATTTTCCAATGGACCCCTGAGATTTTAGCTCCAATTGGCACGCCAAAGACTTCATCAAAATGTTTATGGGCAAACTTCGAGATTTTTGCAAGATGCTTTTCGAGTGCTCCTTGATACCACTGCATAAAATCGTAACCAAATCTAGTGTCGATTGCGCCGCCCCTGGTGAAAAATTCATCCCCATTTCCTGGCGGCTGAATCTCATTCCAGTTTTTATACGTTTTGCCCCAAGCGGCATTTAATTTTTTTATCGTGGAATATTTTTCTCTCATCGCAAGCCTGAAATCACGTTTTGCTCCTTCTGTATAAACTTGAAGTTGTCCCCTCTCAGGATAATCCCAGCCATCGGCATTCTGGTAGGAGGGATATCTTAATTCCCCTGCCGGTCCTGCACTTAGATATATCTTTGCTATTAAACCCTTCTTATCAGCAAAGTTCTCTGCAAAGGATTTGTACAATTCATTGTACTGACCGGCTGTGCCTTCCCACCAAGGAGCAAGTACCTCCTTATTCCAGAAACCACTTTCACTCTTGAAAGCCATGTTTTCGGCAGTGTCTTTATTCCAGAGCCAACTCGGGATGGGGTAGTTGCAATCATCCCCCACATTACCGCCGCACTGGTGCGTAGACAAAATGGGCACCCATTTTAAACCGGAAGCTTTCACGGTTTCCGCATATTTCTTATAATAGGACCAATCAAACTGATTATCTTTTTTACTCTCGACCAATCCCCACCAGATATCTGTCGTAATTGCATATACTCCATTTTCCTTTAACTGGGTCAGTTCTGCTTTAAATGCCCCCCAATCTGATATTTCACCCAATGGGGCCATCACATAAAGCTTGTAATCTGGTTGTACTTCTGCTATTCCAGGTGTATTTGATAAAGGAACAAAATACAGCATAAAGGTAAAAACGCCAACGGATAATTTATTCATGAAACGCCAACCTTTCCCCTATAACTTTATTTGTTTAAATTTCGGTTCATCACCGAAACCGCTTACAATCTTTTTATTTTTTTGTCATTCCTTTACTAGAATTATATTTGTTATGGAAATATTTATCAATTATTTCATCGGAGGAATTTAGTTTAAAAATCGACAAAGAAAAATGGATAGTCTAAGAGACTATCCAGAGCAGCTGGTTATAAAACTATATAAACATTACCATCTTCTATTTCAACATGGAATGTCTTTACACAACCATTATCAGGTTTTTGGACTTCTCCATTCTTGACACTGATTTTCCAGTCATGCATCGGGCAAAATACGTGATCACCACTCACAATGCCTTCCACCAGAACCCCACCTTTGTGTGGGCAACGATTTTCAATAGCCCGGAATTCACCATTTGCTAAATGAAAAAGAGCAATTTCATGAGAGCCAATGGTTACTGTTTTCCCCAGGTTTTTTGGCATTGCATTTACGGTTGAGACCTTTATCTTTTGAAGTGTTTTTCCCATTTAGGCTGCCCCCATATTCATTTATTTGATATAGCCGGAATTTTCACTTTTTGAAATAAACCGGTTTGGATCGCATTGCTCTCAATGATTTCTTTCCACGGTTCTTGCAATACGGATAAGGCCTCATCCAAGCGTTGATTAAGCTCCAACCTTTTTTGCTTATCACCAATAATCTCTTTAATGGTATCGAACCCAACACGCTCAACCCAAACCGACGTTCTTTCTAAATAATTTGCAGTCTCTCGATAATGTTGGATGTACGCCCCCGTAATTTCAATTACCTCATCACTTGTTTTCACTTTACATAATAATTCAGCAGCTCGTAAATGAGTACCGCCATTGCCACCAATATAAATTTCCCATGCACCGTCAACACCGACAACACCAAGATCTTTGATACCGGATTCAGCACAATTACGAGGACATGCCGACACAGCCATCTTAACCTTATGCGGTGTGCCTACACGTTCGAATTTCTTCTCCATGGCAATGCCCAGACCGATTGAATCTTGGGTGCCAAAACGGCAAAAGTTTTCACCGACACATGTTTTCACAGTTCGAAGTGTCTTTCCATATGCATATCCAGAAGGCATATCCAGGTCGGCCCATACGCTTGGAAGGTCTTCTTTTTCAACGCCGAACAAATCTATTCTTTGACCGCCTGTTACCTTAAGTAACTTAACATTATACTTATCGGCAACATTTGCTATTTTCCGTAATTGATCGGGATTTGTGACGCCGCCATACATTCTTGGCACAACGGAAAATGTACCATCCTTTTGAATATTTGCATGTAACCTTTCATTGACATAGCGGGATTCTTTTTCATCTTCATAGTCAACAGGATGGATCATGCCTAAGTAATAGTTCAGTGCCGGTTTACATTTAGAGCATCCATCACTTGTATTCCAGCCCAGAACATTCATGACTTCACGAGTATGTGTCAGATTTTTTTCGCGTATTTCGGCAACAACCTCATCTCTTGATAAAGTGGTGCACGTACATATGGATTCCTTCTGGTTTGACTTACTGAAATCAGCGCCTAATGTCAGCTCGAGAATATCACCGACTAACGGCTTACAACCACCGCATGATCTCGAAGCACTTGTGCAGCCTTTTACTTCCTCAATGCTTGTTAAACCGTTAGATTCGATAGCCGTCACAATATCACCCTTCGTTACACCATTACAACCACAGATGATTTCTTCATTTGACATCGAAGTGACAAGGCTAACACCTGGTTCACTTGTTCCAACATTTAAATACTCCGAAACGTCGGCATTTTTATTGATCATGCTCAATAGGGTATTGCTTTCCTTTGTATCCCCGAATAATACCGCACCAGAAATTTTCCCATTTCGAATCATTACTTTTTTGTAAGTACCATTCCATTCATTAAATTCCTTGATTGATTTGGCTTGTTCATCCTCGAAAATTTCTCCAGCCGAAAATACATCAACACCAGATATTTTTAACTTAGTAGAAAGCACGGACCCCTCGTAAGCTTTGCTATCCAGTCCGCAAATCCTTTTGGCTAATACTTTGCCCTGTTCATATAGGGGAGCGACCAAACCATACACCATCTCACGGTGTTCCGCACATTCACCAACCGCAAAAATATTCGGGATCCTTGTCTCCATATAATCATTCACGATAATTCCTCGATTGACAGGGATGCCGGAATTTTGGGCCATTAAAACATTTGGCTTAATCCCAACTGCCATGACCACTAAGTCGGCGCTGATTTCCTCGCCATCACTAAAGCGTAATCCTTTGACATCAAATTCACCTAAAACCTCCTGAGTCTGTTTCCCGAGATAAAAATTCATTCCCTGTCTTTCAAGTTCCCTTTGCAGCATTTTTCCTGCTGCTGGATCTAACTGCCTATCCATCAAATATTCCGAAAGGTGAATTACATCTACCTGCATACCTAGATTCAAAAGCCCCCTTGCTGCTTCAAGACCCAGCAATCCTCCACCAATCACTGCAGCCTTTTTATTATTTTTTGAATATTCAATCATATTTTCGCAATCTTCAATATTTCGAAAGGCGGTCACTCCTTTTTTATCCGCTCCCTTTATCGGAAGTATGAAAGGGATCGATCCGGTAGCTAAAATTAATTGATCATATTCGACTTCGCGATTAGTGTCTGAGTAAATGATTTGCTTTGTGGTGTCGATGTTCGTGACTGTTTCACCTGAAAAAAGTGTAATATTGTTCTCTTTGTACCAGTTCCAATCATTTATTGTAATATCATCTATCGTCGTAGCCCCCTGCAATACATTCGATAGTTGGATTCGATCATAATTCGGATGCGGCTCACTTCCGAAGACAGTCACCTCAAACCTTTCCGGTTGAATTTTCAAAATTTCTTCTATACATCTTACTCCAGCCATACCATTCCCAATGAGTACCAATTTCTGCTTAGACATGTTTTGTCCTCCAATAAGATTTTTTTGAAAGGATGATATGATTGATTATAGGTGACGTCACTTTTTATCGCCACAATCATGTAATAAAATCTTACATAGTTTTTAAAAACTAATAATTTATGTTAGTTTTTATTACAAATATTCAGAAAATTAGGATATAATATCCTTATTGATTCAGCATAAATCAAAAATGAGGTGATTTTCATCGTCCAGCAAAAAGAATCTTATATAGATAGAAAGGTTATTTCCATAGGAGTCGTCAGAGAATTAACCGGACTATCCGATAGGCAAATCCGGTATTATGAAGAAAGAAAACTCGTTTTCCCCGAAAGGTCTAAGGGTGGTAACCGTAAATACTCTTTTTCCGACGTCAAGGCATTAGTGGAAATCGCCGATAAAATAGAGGATGGAGTGCAAACCCATGAAATTAGACAGGAAAAATTAAAAGAGAACAGAAAAATTGAACAGGAAAAAATGCGAAAAAAAATGCTGCAGGGCCAATTAAATGCACACTTTGGCCTGCGTAATTGATTTTCAGAAACCTGAATTATTAGCTGTTCAATGTCCATATTTCACTCTTCGACAACATTTTCACCTTGCAATATTAAAATAGCTGTTAACATTGTTACACTGGACATGATGACTTTCATGTCCAGTCAGTTTGCAGACAAAAGGGGTTCGGAATTAAAAAATTCCGAACCCCTTTTAAAATTCCCTTAGATAAGAGATTTGGTCTCAGCGAGCCACTATGTTAAGCCATTTTTGTTTCAACTTCATAATTGTTTTACGCATTGATCGAATTCCGATGGTGTATTAAATGAAGTCAGTTTAACTACTATAACCGGGTCAATACTTGAGCATCCTACCTCTGAATACATATCTTTCACCAAATCATAAATGAAAGAAAAGTCAATGGCAGCCTCCATTTTACGAACCAAATGGTTCGCTGGCACCAGTTGATCTCATTAAATAGAATCATGTTAGGAAAGCATCCTGATCACTTCAATTTTTATTAATGCTATTTTAAAACAATGAAGACTTTAGGTAAAAGGGTACTATCTAAAAGTTAAAACAGGTTGATTGGAACGGAAGGTACGAGACTCCTGCGGGAAAAGCGAGTCCAGGGGAGACCCCGCAGGCGCAAAGGCGCCGAGGAGGCTCCCGGATCGCCCGCGGAAAGCGAGTGCCTGAAGTGGAAATCAACGTCCAAATTTGTACAAGCAAAAAAACTGAAGACATGATGACTTTCATGTCCAGTTTGCCATTTTCATTACAGTAAATTTTTCTAGGTAATCATTCCTTTTCTAAGCGAACTCCTTATCTTTTGTCTTCTCTGAAAACCATGATAATTTCTCGGATAAATTCACCACTTCTCCTATTACGATCATGGCTGGATTGGTAACCTGCTCACTTGTAACGGTTGCCACTATTGAATCGATTGTTCCTGTAATAGTTCGTTGAAAACCTGTCGTTCCTTGTTCGATGACTGCAATGGCAGTTTCGGGCTTCATTCCGCAGGAGCGTAATTGTTTACAGATATATGGAAGGTTTTTGATACCCATATAAATAACAATGGTGTCAACACCATGTGTCAAATGATGCCAGTTGATGTTATCAGGTTTGCCGGTCACGCAGTGTCCTGTGACAATTGCGAAGGAACTCCCCCATTCCCTGTGAGTCAGGGGAATTCCAGCATAAGCTGGCGCAGCGATTCCAGATGTGATTCCAGGAACTATTTCAAATTGAATTCCATGCTTTGCTAGCACTTCTGCTTCCTCACCGCCCCGGCCAAAAATGAAAGGATCTCCCCCTTTTAGACGAACAATCGTTTTTCTCTCCATTGATTTACTTATTAACAATTGATGAATGCCCTCTTGAGGGACACAATGTATACCAGGCGCTTTACCGCAATAAATGTATTCAGCTCCAGGTTTACCGTAGAAAAGCAATTCACGATTTACCAATCGATCATACAAGATGACATCCGCTTCCGCGATGCATTTGATTGCCTTGACAGTAATTAAGTCCGGATCACCAGGACCGGCACCAACAATATAGACCTTACCTTTTTCCATCCTTTATCCCCTTTTGTTGTTTAGTCATGAAAGCCTGTGTGATGATCTAACCAAAAATATTGTCATGAATAAGAAGAAAACCTCCCCTTAATGAGACGTTAACTTAATATAGGATGTACTTTTACAGCACTTACTTTAAAGCCGGGCATTTTGCATGTCGGGTCTAAATCCTGTGAAACGAGGCGATTGACATTTTGGGAGTCTGCCCAATGAAAAGGGACGAATATAGTATCATGGCGAATCGTTGGGGACCATTTGCTTCTTACGACAATACTTCCGCGCCTTGATTCAATTTTCACCAAAGTATTGTCTGAAATATGATATTTCTTGGCTGTTTCCGGATGGATTTCCATATATGATTCAAAATTTCTTGCGGCTAATGATGAGCTTTTTCTCGTTTGTACTCCTGTTAAATAATGTGACATGATTCTTCCTGTTGTCAAATAAAGCGGAAATTCCGTACATGGCTTTTCTTTTGGAACATGAGGCAGGTTATTAACCACTACCATGGCCGCCTTTCCGTCCGGGTGGGCAAAAGACGATTCGAATAACCTTTTTGTCCCTTTATGGTCAATGGATGGACATGGCCACAAAATGCCTCCTTCTTTTCTTAAGCGATCATACGTTATACCATAATAATCGGCGGTTCCCCCGCGGCTTGCCACTCTTAGTTCTTCAAATATCTCATTTGCAGATTGAAAGGGAAAATGCTCCCCTTTCCCAAGAGCTTTAGCTATATCACAGATGATTTGCCAATCATGCTTCACTTCCCCAGGTGATGAAAAACTCGCTTCCCGCAACGTTACCCGTCCTTCTAAATTCGTCATTGTTCCCTCATCCTCTAAATAAGACGAAGCAGGTAAAATCAAATCAGCCAATCTAGCAGTTTCAGAAACGAACATGTCTACCGCGACAAGAAACTTTAATTTTTTCAAAGCCTTTTTGACAAAGTTAGCATTTGGATTCGAAACAATGGGATTGGAACACATTAAAAACATGCCGGTAATTTCACCTTCATTTATCTTCTCTATCATCTCGTATGCCGAGACGCCTTTACGTGGCAATTCAGTCTCATCAATTCCCCATATTCTTGCAATATGTAATCTATGTTCCTTCATTTTCAATCATGCGATACCCTGGCAGCTGGTCTGCTTTTTGGCCATGCTCTCTTGCTCCCTGTCCATTCCCCTGACCGGTTATGGCCCCATAGCCCGAATTCACTTTTCCGATTTTTCCTGTAACAATAAGAATATTAAGAAAATTTCGTACAGCCGCTGAACCATCTGTTTGCTGCTCAACACCCCTAGCTGTAAAAATCATCCCTGATTCTTCTTTCCCGAACATGGCAGCCGCTTTTTGGATTTGGTCACTAGGAACACCTGTCAATTCTGCAATTTCCTCCAACTCTAAAGATGTAACATACTCTTTAACTTCTTTATAGCCATTTGCACGTTCACGGATATACGCTTCATCAATAAGATCCTCTTCAATGATCACTTTCAATAATCCGTTTGCCAAGGCGGCATCCATCCCAGGTTTCACCTTTAGATGTAAGTCGGCCATTTTCGTTGTTGCGGTTTCCCGGGGATCTACAGCAATGATATATGCCCCATTTTGTTTCGCTTGCTCAAAGTACGGCATGATTGTCGGCTGGCATTCCGCAATATTCGTACCCGCCAAGATTATGCACTTTGTGAACGGAACCTCTGATAAGCTGTTGGTCAGGCCCCTGTCCATACCAAATGTTTGGCTTGCTGCCGAAGCAGCTGCAGACATGCACAAACGGCCATTATAATCTATATACTTTGTTTTTAAAGCCACTCTTGCAAATTTCCCAAGCAAATAGGCTTCTTCATTTGAAATGGATGCACTTCCATAAACAGATAATGCATTTACACCATCTTCTGCTTGAATTTTAGTGAAATTCTCCTTAATGTGGCTTAATGCTTCCTCCCATGATATTCGAACAAATTCCCCATTTTTTTTCAATAATGGGTATTTAATTCGATCTTTATGCAAAGCATGTTGGTGTGCATTCATTCCTTTAATGCATAAGCGCCCCTCTGAGGTTGGATTATCTTTTCCAATCGTCAAATACTTTTTTCTTGTCACTATTGTTTGTTCCAGCAGCTGCATCTTACATTGCATGCTGCAAAATGGACATTGTGTATCATATCGTTTTTCTGATTGGACCTCTTGTTGCTTCGTGCGGAAATACTTTAATAATAATTCGGTCAAGGCTCCTCACCCTTTACTCATGGATTTCTATGGATTTTTCATGGTACAAACATTTATCCGCTTACTAAGTCTTGCATCTAGTTTTCCCTTTTGTTCATTCCCTGATCTAGGCCATTTCCAATCGTTGAGATAGTTGCTGACTAAGTTCATTATCAAACAAAACTTCTCTAACATGAATTAAACCCACTCGTTCAATCCATTTCCAAGTCCGTTCTAAGTAGTTGGCTGTTTCCCGATAATATTGAATAAAGCCGATGATGATTTCAATGGCTTCTTCATTTGTGCCGGCTACACATAGCAGTTCACCGGCACGTGCATCACGCCCGCTGCTTCCGCCCACATATATTTCCCAGCCCCTGTCAATGCCCATAACACCTATATCTTTCGTTGTTGATCCTGCACCGTTATGCATACAAGCGGATATGCCCATCTTTATACGGTATGGTGTTGATACTTGCTCCAATCTTTTTTCCAAATCTACAGCAAGTAATAGGGATTGCTGTTTATCACAAGAGCAAACATGTTCGCCGATACATGTTTTGACGTTTTGGACGGTGTTACCATATTTCGAACTTAACGGCATATCTAAATCAGCCCACACACCTGGGAGATCTTCTTTTTTCACCCCCATTAAATGAATCCTTTGTTCACTTGTTACCGCAACTTGGGATATTTCATATTTATCGGCAACATTAGCAATTTTTCGCAAGTCTTTTGCATTCGTCATCCCGCCGTACATTTGCGGGATAACTGAGTATAGGTTATCACTTTGAACTGTTGCATTCTTTTTTTCGTTTATGAAAAGAGTTTGCTGTCTGATCTCGTACTCTGGATGAATCATCCCTAAATAATAGCTCAATGCAGGCCTGCAAGTTGAACAACCTTTTGTATTTTCCCATTCAAGAGCATCCATCGCTTCTTGGACAGTCGATACGTCTTGGAGCTGCATTTTATACACGATTTCATCTTCCGTTAATTTCGTACATGAGCAAAATGCAGTTTGTTTCTCATCCTGAGTAGTAAGGTTACTTTGAATATAGGTCAAAAGCTCGGTCACTGCCGGCTTACATCCGCCGCAAGAACCGGAAGCCTTTGTGCATTGTTTAACTTGTTCCACTGTCGATAATCCCTTATTTTGAACCGCTTCAATGATTCCCCCCTTTGAAACAGCATTACAATGGCAAATGATTTCATGATTTGCCATCGAAGCGATTAATCCCTCAGCCGTATTTGGTGACTGGAACAGTGCACGCCTTTCCTCTGACGATACTTCTTGCCGCTTTACTATCATATCGAGTAATCGTGAGCTGTTGTTTGTATCTCCATAAAGCACAGCACCTATGATTTTTCTTCCTTGAAAAACCAACTTTTTATAAACACTATCCAATTCATCAAAAGTTGTGATGGATTTCGTTGTTTCGTCACCATGGAAATCACCAACAGAAAATAGCTCAACTCCTGATATTTTCAACTGGGTCGAAAGGACCGAGCCTTGGTATCCGCTGCATTTCATCTCACAAATATGCTTTGCCAGCACTTCACCTTGTTCGTATAAAGGTTTAACCAGCCCATAAACCACGCCTTGATGTTCAGCACATTCACCAACCGCATAAATATCTGGGATGCTGGTTTCTAAATAGTCGTTTACAATAATCGCACGATTTGTATCAATTCCGCTTTCTTTGGCCAACTGAATATTCGGTCTGACTCCCGCAGCCATAACGACCAAATCTGCATCCAGCTCCGTTCCATCCTTAAAACGGACGCGCTCTACACGCTCGTTACCGATTAACTCCTGTGTTTCCTTTTTTAAAAGAAAGTTCATTCCCTGGTTTTCCAACTCTTTTTGCAGTAAAAGTGATGCCGTTGAATCGAGCTGCCTTTCCATTAAATAGTCAGCGATATGAACGACATGCACTTCCATACCAAGGTTTAACAGCCCTCTCGCTGCTTCCAAACCTAACAAACCGCCTCCGATGACGACTGCTTTTTTATGTTTGCGTGAAGTTTCAATCATCTTTTGGCAATCTTCAATCGTCCGAAATGCAATGACGCCTTCTTTATCTACACCTGTGACAGGAAGAATGAACGGGACAGAACCTGTGGCAATTATCAGCTTATCGTAGTAAACTTCCCGTTCTTTGTCTGTTTTTATTTTCCTCGTCTCTTTATCGATTTTTACTACCGTTTCACCTGTGAACAATTGGATATTATTCTCCGTATACCAGTTTCGATCATTTATCGTAATATCTTCAAAAGAGGTGTTGCCTTGAAGCACAGTCGACAATAAGATTCGGTTATAGTTAACGTGCGGTTCACTTCCGAAAATAGTAATCTCAAATGCAGTCGGATCCTTACTTATAATGGATTCAACACAACGTATTCCCGCCATTCCGTTCCCTACTAAGACCAGTTTTTGTTTATACATTTTATCCCCCCAAAAACAAGTACTGTAAAAAGCCAAACTAAGTAAACAAAGTTCTAGATCTTAACTGAATTCTTTCCGAGTACCCACGTTTTTCTCCATGAAAGCTGAGCTAGGCCCAGGATAAGCAAAGCCACGATTCCAACTGCGGAAAATACTAAAAATCCTGTAGCATATGTGCCGGTAACCTGTTTCAACGTACCTAGTATGTTTGGAACCAAGAATCCGCCAACACCTCCGGCAGCTCCCACAATCCCTGTGATAAAACCTATTTCTTTAGAAAATCGCTGTGGAACTAACTGAAAGACAGCTCCGTTGCCCATACCGAGAAATAGCATTCCGATGAACAGAAGGATCGTAACGGCAGTAAGAGAATAAAGAAAACTAATCCCAAACATACATATAGTGAGTCCAATAAATAAAAACATAAGCAGTTTAACTCCACCTATTTTATCGGCAATAAATCCTCCGACGGGACGAAAGAAACTTCCGGCGATGACACATAATGTAACAAATTCCCCCGCCCTTATTCGTGTTAACCCATACTCATCAACAAAAAAGATGCTTAAGAAGCTAGTAAACCCGACAAAGCCGCCAAAAGTCACACTGTAAAGAATACAGAAATACCAAGTGTCCGTTATTTTAAATACGTTGAAATATTCCTTTAGTGGTTTTGCCGGCGGTTGAGACGGTGCGTCTTTTGCGATTAAAATATAAATGATAAACACGATGGTTAAAGGAATCAAAGCTAATCCCATAACATTATGCCAGCCAAGAGATTCTGCAAGACGAGGTCCGAACAATGTCGCAAAAAGAGTTCCGCTGTTACCGGCACCTGCAATGCCCATCGCAAGACCCTGTAAATGCGGGGGATACCAACGACTGGCCATAGGAAGTGCTGCAGCAAAACTTGCTCCAGCCACTCCTAGCAAAATCCCTATTAAATAAAGCTCTGCTAAACTTTCACCGAATAACCATCCCCAAAAAAGCGGAATCATTGTAACAAGCATCCCGCCGATTGCGGTTTTCCGCGGGCCGATGCGGTCAGTCAAAAAACCAAGGACGATTCGAAAAAACGAGCCTCCCAAAATCGGAATAGCCACAATCAAGCCTTTTTCAGCTGGGGAAAGTCCGAAATCCTTTGTAATATAGACACCGAGTGCCCCTAATAATACCCAAATCATAAAACTGATATCAAAATAAAGGAATGAAGCTAATAATGACGGAGCATGACCGCTTTTTTTCAATTCAGATATTTTCATTTTCATCTCTCCAATACTTTAGTAATTGAATATTTGTTTATTTTACTCTTATAAAAGTAAGATTTCTTTGTTTATGTAAGAAAACATCACACACTTTTTTTGCAAGTTATTAAATGTGAATACTTTAAGGTAGGTATTGGTCAAAAATTAATAAATTCATTTCCTTTTTCTTATATAAATCGCATGATATTGTGGTTTACTTAGGTGATGTAAAGTTACAAGCTTGTTTAACTTTTCAGTTATGGCCGCAATAAACTCCAATAACATTTTGAAATATTCTCCATAAAAAAAAGAGAAGCCTAATGCTTAAGCTTCTCTTCCAGTCTGTAGATAAACCCGACTATAATGGGGTTTGTTTACAGTTTTATATTTGTCCGTTAATTCCATTCCAGGCAGACGCTCCCAAACAACTTTGTTTAACATTAAGATAGAACTCCTTTTGCCAACAGTCTTTTTTGTTTAAAATAGAAGAAATAGAACTTGAGGTGATATCCATTCAGCGCGAACAACTTTAACTGATGACTGCCTCTTCTTTAGAGGTGGGTTCTTCCCACGGCACGAAACAAGGATCTCCTTCATATGATGTGTTATGAACGGCATGAGATATTTAATAATCTGATTCTATGGGGAAAGGTTGGGTGCAATAATATGAAGCAATATCCATTTCAGAACATCCCATTTCAAAATATTCAGAAAAAAGATATGTCATTTGAAGAGGTATTCGTTCATATTGCTGGGTTTATGGAATTAAATCCTTCCGGTAACTATCAATTAATGGTCGGGACAGATTCGCAAGTACATAAAAAACATACGGTTTTCATTACAGGCATCGTAATACGGCAGGTCGGAAATGGTGTATGGGGTTGTATAAGAAAAGTGATGATCCCTAGAAGGATGCTGCATTTACATGAACGTATTTCTCAAGAGTTGTCGTTAACAGAGGAAATCGTATCACTGTTTACGGAAGAAAGGAAAAATCAGTTAATCGATATTGTCCTGCCTGCTGTATATCAAGGGGCAACGTTCACAATGGAAGGTCACATTGATATCGGGATTGGAAAGCGAAACAAAACCAGTGAGTTTGTAAAAGAAATGGTAGCCAGGATGGAATCCATGGGGGTGGAACCAAAAATCAAACCGGATGCTTTCGTCGCTTCAAGTTATGCCAACCGTTATACAAAACAAGAGTGACTGTTTACAAAAACATGTAATTACCCAATGGTATCCACACTGGATTTTTTAAAGCTGATTGTACAATTTGGTTTGGGAGACTGCAAACGGTACATACATTTTTTTGGTACGCTATTTTAAATAAAGCAAAAAACCGGCCTCAGACCGAGACCGGCTTCAACATTTTAAGATATAAGCCGCCAATGCCGTATTCAGTAAGAAAGTTTTAAACCACCACTCCTCAAAGTGGGTGTTTGCAGAAAAAATCCTGTTGTCCAAGTCAGTGACGAGGCATAACATTCCTATTTCAATATAAAACTCCCTATTACAGCTTAAAGGTTAAAACTTAATTATCATTACGAACAGTGCAGCTTGTATTATTATAATACCTGAATTACTCACATGTTACAATGTTAATAATCACCATTTTAAAATCGCTTATGGCTGTGGAATGGATGGAAGCTGGATTAGTACTTCGTTATAATCAACTATTGATCAAAATAACCGATAAAATCCCCTTGCTCCTTATTTTGCAGATATAATACCGTTTCTTTGTCAGAAATGGTTGGCAGTCCGAATTTTTGATCATACCTCTCAATTCCTTTACCTGTAATGATAATCCAATCCCCTTCCTTTCCTGCTTGTAACGCCTCCTGGATAGCAAAGGTACGATCAGGAATAACCTTCCCGTTTCCAGCTGAGTAATCGCTAAGCAGTCTATTTAGTGTGGATTCCATCCCTTCAATTCCGTCCGAATTCAGATCATCCATTGTCAAAATCAAAACATCACTATGTTCCGATGATACTTTAACCATTTCAGCCCTTTTGGTTGTATCTCGTCCACCCCGGAAACCAAAGATATGATAAATCTTTTTGGCCCCACACTCTTTGGCCGTTTGAAGCATGTGATGAATGGCATCTGCAGTATGTGCATAATCGATGACTATAGTCGGCCCAGAAGCTTTCTTATATATTTCAAACCTTCCTGGTACACCGGAAAATCGTTTCAGTGAAGTGAGAATTTCCTGTTTTGAAATTGGAAACATCTTCGCTACGGAATAGGCAGCTGTTGCGTTATATAAATTATGAAGTCCGGGTAAAGGTAACTCAATTTTCACAAAGTCATGATTCTCATTCAATAAAATAAAGGGGTTCGTTGCGGTATTATAATTGGTGATGGCTAAATCGCAGCGATTGGATTTTCCAAAAACAAAGGCACTGACATTCTTCTCCCATAAGTATTCTTGCAGTTTCCCCCCCCAGAAATCATCTCCATTAATAATCGCAAGACCACTAGGTTTCAATTTTTCAAAAAGCAGTAATTTTGCCAGGAAATAATCCTCCATCGTACCATGGAAGTCGAGATGGTCATGATACAAATTCGTGAAGACACAGAAATCAAATTCAATTCCTTCTAAACGGTATTGAGCTAATCCATGTGAAGACACTTCCATTATGACAACCATGTCCCTACTTTCAGCCAGCAAGGAATTCAATTCCATGGTACCTGGAGTCGTATTATGGGAATCGACTTTGTTTCCATTGATAATATGCTGTATCGTACCAATGACTGAACAGGTTACTCCATTTTCTTCTAATATTTGCTGAAGCATATAGCTAGTTGTAGTTTTTCCATTTGTACCCGTAATTCCTATCATTATTTTTTGATTGCTGGGATCACCATAAAACCTTTTAGCGATTTGCCCTAATGCTTTACGGCTGTTCTCCACTCTTAAATAAGGAACTTCCAAACCCTTAATATCGCGACTGCCAATCACAGCCGATGCCCCTAAGCGAATTGCATCATTGATGTAATTATGGCCATCGGACTTATATCCGGTTACGGCAATAAAAAGGAATCCTTTTTTTATTTCTTTAGAGTTATCGGTTACACCTGTTATGGATATATGTTCAACGTCCTTCGGCAAATCCCCGTTTATCGCTTCTATCAATATGTCTTTAAGGATCATTAACTTTTCTCCTTTGTAAGCTATTCACTGATTTTTGCATAAGTACCAATAAGCCCATTTTTAGTATGAACCAGTACTCCCAAAATAATTGTCAATCCAGAATTTGTTAGTTCTAATGACAGTAAAAAGAAAAAAAGAAAAGCAGCCAAAATTGGCTGCTTTTCTTTTGGTTGTAGCTGTATTTAGGTGTTGGAACACCGCAAGATGCTTATGATTGAACTTCCAGAGGTTTCGTTTCGGCCTTCTGATTGTACAATGGCAATATGAAAAACATTCCTAGAATAAAAAAGAAAGCGGCGGTTTCAAATATGGCGACGAGTGAAAATTGCTCTTTCAGCACGCCTGCCGCACTCATGGTCAATACCATCGATCCAGTGAATAATGGGCTTAAGATTCCATTGACCCTTCCGATGAACTCGCCCTCGGTCCTCTGCAATATCAATGTATTGATCCCGATTTGGATACAAGGAAGCATTAGCCCGTTAAAGAACTCGGCAGTAAGTGTAATCCAAAGATTTGTTGAAAGTCCCATTACCGCCAATCCTATGGCATTCACAAGCATTCCGAAAGCTAATAATCTTTGAGGTGCCACCTTTTTGGCAAAAATCATTACACCGGCTCCGCCTAAAATCATACCAAACCCATTCACCATAAATAACCATTGGAGATTTTCCTTAGGCAGTTCCAGTTGTTCTGTAACAAGGAATATCGAGAGCGGCTGAATGAAACCCAGTCCGAGCCCAGCTGCCAGAAAACATAAACCAAGCAAACTCAGTTCTTTTTTTCGCAATACGTAGCTCACACCGCTTTTCATTTCCTGCCATAATGTTGTTTTTGCTGTCCCCTCATTCAGTTTGCGATCTTTTGGAAGAAAGGCGAGTGCGCCAGCTGAAAGTAGAAACGCCAGGCCAGTAATCGCAATCGAGGTGTTTATCCCGAAAGATTGGAAGGCAAATGTACCGAGAATCGGACCTAAAACCATAAATACTGCGAAAACGGTCTGATAAACTGACATCCCTGTCTGGATTTGACTTTCTGGCAAATGCATCTTAAATAGCTTCATGCCCGATGGCTGAGAAAATTGAGAAAGTATCGCCGAAATTAAAGTTGCGAAGAAAACCATTTTCCAACTGCCGAAGATTAGTGAGGTAAGCACAGCAAATACGGATATTGCACTTAAAATATCACACCAAACCATCGTTTTTTTCGGACTCCAGCGATCAGCAAATGTACCTCCAATAAATGAAAAAATAAAAATGGGTGCGAATTCTGCTACTGATATCATGGAAATGGCAAAGGCATCTCCATTTGTCTTCTCCATGACGAATAACAAAACGGCAAAATTCCGTACCCATATCCCTATTTGTAAAAACAACCCTGAGAAGATAATGGCCTGGAATACTCGATTTTTAAAAATGTTAGGTTCCTTATTATTTAATGTTTCAGATGTGTTATTCGCCAATATAAAAACCCCCTGTGAAATATCTGGACAGGAGGCAGTACAATACAAATTTAACAAGGCAAAATATCCCTAATCGAAGGACACAATGATCTTTGTTTGTATTTTAATGTACAGACTAATCCTATCCAGAAAAAAATTCGTTTTAAGCACGCATTTTTTCTTTAAAAATAGGATTAAATGATCATTGTTTAAAGGTCACCCTTCCATTTTATGTTATTTTCATAATAATTTATTTAATCTGATAAATCAAGGGAAAAATCAATAAAATAAAACTATTTTTTGGGATGGGTTTGTTCTATTTTTCTAATTAAAAAAAGGACTTCCTTTAAAAGAAAGCCCTTTAATATCCTTAAGCTTCAAAGGGCTGCCGTCGAATATGGCTTCTGCCCCTTGTTACCTTATCCATCTTTTTTCATGACCTTTTCCCGGATTATCTCAAGCAATTGTGTTTCTTCTTTTCAGTTTTCCAATAAACGTTCTTGATTAGGATTGCCCTGTACAAGCAAATGGGAAGATGGCATTAGAATTTGATGCTCATGTAAAGCAGTCATCATTTCAAACCTCACGCTTCTCGATGTTTCAAAGTAATCATCAGGTTTCACAAGTCCCACTATGCATAGTTCATATCCAACATATTTTAGATTCGGATTTAAATCCGTTATGCCTATGTATCTAAAATCCTCTTCAGGTGTACCATCTTCTAGCCTTAGAAGGCTTTCACCATACTTATCATTACAGATAATACATATATCCTCCAACAGACTTTTTACCTTTTCAGGATTTTCCTGGTAACTTACTGTAATGCGTTCAATGATTCGCATTCTCCCTTTATTAAAATTTTGGATCGTCCTGATTTCACTATGTGGGATGGTCAGCAATTTTCCTGACCATTCCCTGATTTGCATGAACCGGATACCGATTTCCTCAATCGTCCCGGAACTTGTCCCGTTGAATGTCACGAAATTCCCGACTCGGAATTCATTATCAGAAAGCCTTACAAATCCCAATAGGATATCCTTAAGCATTTGCTGAGCGGCAAATCCGATCACGACCCCTAAAATACCAGCTCCAGCTAAAATTCCTTTTAGGTCTATAAACTGTCCAATCAAATATATAAGGAAAAGCCCGGATATACCGTACCTAAGAGAAGAACGAGTAACCCCCTGTATTGTTTTTTCGACTTCTTCGTCGAAAAAATTGGATCTTCTAAAGAACCATTCAACCAGTTTATTCAAAATATAATAAACCGCCAATAACAGTATAGCCAATATGAAAAGCCTCAATAATAAAAATTCTTCCCAGTAATCCACAGCAAGCTCAGAAAATTTCAAGATATTCATGTTTTCACCTCCATTTTCACGTTTATTCAGAATCGATTAAAATCCAGTCATCATCCTTTCCGATTATCCCTTTATCAAGGATAAGTCTCGTTTTAAGGCGATAGGATACCCCTCGCTTATAAGGCTCCTTCAATATAGGCAGACAAAAGTTGAAAGGAATTTCGTTGCTTTCCCCTGAATTTATCTCCCTTGTAGACAAAATGGTGCTCGTTTTAAGGATCTCTTCCATTCCGGTAGAATGAGTATCCATGATCAAATCACATTCAATCCTTCTTATTCTTTGCGCAAGGGTACCACCCTTAATCAAAAAATATCCATTTATGCATTCACCGGATTTATACGTATTTTTCGGAAGGATTAAATCTATTTGTGCAGAACCTATTCCTAAAAGTAGCAAAGATTTTCTAAGTATCAAAGAATACACTCCATTTATATTTATTTGTTTTTCTATTAAAACCCACATGTTTATACATTTCCTTAAGGGGACTACAAAAAAACCTTTACCATTTTGGTAAAGGTTTACTAAAAGAAAATAGACCTTTACCAATAGGTAAGGTCTGGCTAACAACAATATGCTGCCAACAACACCGAGAGCAAAGAGCTCCGTAATGACGACATTGTTGTAAAAGCTACTCCCCTTTGGAGAATGTATTCAAGTATATAATTTATAATACGGTAGAATTAGAAAGTTTGTCAAACCTTTATATTTTATTTTTTTCGGGCTCTGCCCGGGTAATTCGAGTTCTTTGAGCATATCTTGTCATTAATGAAAATATAATGGATGAACTTGTCCAGTGAGAGAATTAACTGCCAGGTTTTAAATAGGCCAGTTCGTGGAATAGGAAGTATGTAACACCTCCTTCTATTTACAAATCGGTGAACGCCTTTCAAAAAGAATAAAGTGAACAAACTATGAATATTTTATAAAACCTAAAATTATATTTAAAAATTAACAAGATTTCTCTTTTACTTATGCCGAACTTGTTGTAATATAAATGTAACAATTGTAATATTTATTAAACTTTCGTTACATAAGTATCCTAATTAGGGATTGGGGAGATATGATATGAAAAAATTTTCAGGTATGCTATTATCCATTATCATTTTATTTTTCACATTAAGTGGTCCGGTTACCGCAAAAACGACATCATTGTCTGACGCAAATGCATTAAAGATAGCCGATAATGCCAGCAAACATTTTTGGAATGCTTTACATGGATACAAAACCCGTTCTTGTTCACAAAAAACTTTCAATTATAAAGGAACAGAGTATTCATACCTTTGCCAAGAGTTTAATACAAAAGATAAATTGACTGCCTACTTAGCAGAGACATTTACTAATAATGCAGTTGAAAAAGGGCTGACTAAATATAATTACATTACCCATAAAGGGAAATTAGCCCGTCCAGTCGGAGATGGCTTTAGCATGTTAGAGTGGAAAAAAGCCAAAATTAAATTGGCCTATCAAAAACAAAACGTTAGGTCATACAATTTAACTGTACCTACAGTCGACGGTGAGTCAGTAAAAAGAACGGTTACCTTTTATAAGGCCGGTTCCGCTTGGAAAGTCAATCAGTTCGATGCAGTTCAATAAAACATTGGTTTAAATGTAACGCCTCATATGCTGTATAGTTAATTAAAAACTATATGACATATGAGGTGTTTTTTTGTTGTCCCTTGTATCTTGAGAAATAATCTTTCAGGCTTGTATCAGCTCACCTTTCACTTCACAAAACAAAAAAAACACAGCTAAGATGCTGTGCCTTAACGGATTTTTGCCTTTCGGAAGCCTTGATAGGTATCGTAGGCGGCAAAAATGATGGAGATGAGTATGAGACCCCAGTATATCGAGCTTTTCCATTCATCGATTGAGAATAGTGTTCTTTGGTATGCAAGGAATTCCGGGTTCAATAAATCAGGATTACTGATGATGATGATGAAAGCCAGAGTGTACAACAGCTGGTATATGGCATGAAAAAAAGCTAATTTCAGGGTCCATCGACCTAAAACTAATTTATATATCGCTAAGAGCACCCCAATGATAATGACGCCAGATACCAGCAGCCAATAGGAATTCAATACATCTTGATTAAAAGAAGGTGTCACGAAAATGAGATTGCCATTTCTTTTTTCATACACGCCTAAGAGGTTTGCTGCATTGAAATAAAGGGCTGCGAAAACAGAAAGGCCTAACAAACTTGCAAAAACCTCGACCATAGTGACCGCTTTTTTCTTTGAAATGTTTGGAATATCTTTTAAGTTTTCCGGTGTCCATGGTTTCAAGTCTTTTGTTACAGGCGACTGGTCTTTTGAAGTATCCAAGCGTTCTAAAATGGCAAATGAAAGTGTTAACCAGAAAAACACTTGGATACCTGTACTGATGATACCTGAAATTCCTTTCCCGATTATTTTTAAAATTGCTTCCATAACCGTATTCCCCGTATCCCGAAACGGATTATCCCCTACTAATGCGATCAGTGAAATGACTGCAGCGATTGGTAAAATCATTTTCAACAGACTGATATAAACATCATAATAACGAGGCCCGATCAGATGCATTGGCCGATCGCGATAACCACTTGCCAGTGTAACCGGATCTCCTAATTTTAAAAGTACCGCTTTCACGTCTTGCTCCGTATAATCCTCCGGAAGCATATCTTCGATTGTAGATTGAAGCTCAAGCGCAATATCCGCCCGGTTTTTTTCTGGCAGCCTGCGGGTCACTTCCTGAATATAAAGTTCAATCAGCTCCATCTTCTCCCTCTCCTTTTAATAATATATAAAGCTCTTGAGAAGTTTTTTCCCATTCTTCCTTTAACTGAGTGAAGATTTCTCCCCCATAATCACTTAAAGAATAGTACTTTCGTGGTCTACTTTCAGAAGTATCCCAGCTGCTGGTCACCAATTCTTGTTTTTCCAGGCGGCGAAGCAAAGGATATAAAGTACTTTGATCTATGGTAATTCCAGACTTCTCTAAACGCTGGACAAGCGAGTACCCATACTGCGGAGTTTTGAGCTGACTTAAGACTGCTAACGTCAAAGTGCCTCTGCGCAGCTCAGTGGTTAATGAATTCAGTAAAGTGCTCATCCAATCACCCCTTCTCTATACTATGTGACGTACACCATACCTTATACTATGCATCATACACTATTTTAGTTCTTACAACACCATAAAAATGAAAATATATTTTATTTAAAGCATAAAAAAGAGAAGCGGTTCACGCCTCTCCGTTTTTCCAATATTAATATTACACAAGAATGACCCACAATATCATCGTCGTGATAATCGTGACCACTCCTTGTATTAAGGTAGCCATCGTTTGAGCTTTATAGGCATCCGTCACTTTCATCCCGCTAAATTGGGTGACCACCCAGAAGAAGCTATCATTTACATGGCTTACTGTCATCGCACCTGCTCCAACAGCCATGACTACCAATGCAAGAGGAACAGCCCCTTCAATACCCAACGTTGGAAGCATGGGGGCAATCAAAGATGAAGTGATGACCAGTGATGCTGTCGAAGAACCCTGGGCCGTTTTCAACCCAGCAGCAATTAGGAACGGGACCAACAGGAATAAGGAACCGCTAAAGATGCTGCCCATATCCCAACTTTGGATGATGTCTGCAATCCCCGTATTTTTAATGACGGTACCAAATGCTCCGCCCGCCCCGGTGATCAATAAAATTGGCGCAGCATCCAATAAGGCGGCTCCTATCCAGTTTGTTAATGTTTCTTCATCATACTTAGGCAGCAATGTCAAAGCGGAAATTACCCCGACGAGCAATGCGATGACCGGCTGGCCCAAGAATACGAAAAATGTGGCAATCCCCCCTTCCGTCCCAAAGAGCGTTAATACAGAACTGGCTCCAATCAGGACAATCGGTAAAACGATCGGTAAAAATGATTGTAAGGCAGAAGGCATCTTGCCGAATGAACGGACAATTTCATCATAATCGTAATCCAGATCACTTCGGTCATCTTCAACCTCTATCTTGGTCGCTACTTTCATTGACCATATATAACCAGCAAGTGCAGCTGGTATGGCCGTAATAAGACCTATCAAAATGACAGTCCCCAAGTATCCGTCCGCTCCGATATTTCCGGCTGCCGCAATTGGCCCTGGAGTTGGAGGTACAAGTGTATGTGTTGCATACAAACCAGTTGCAAGTGCAACTGACATGGAAGCAACCGCTACTTTTGCGCGTCTTGCCAACGCTTTTCTTAAGCTCGATAAAATAACGAAACCTGAATCGCAAAAAACGGGTATGGATACGATAAAGCCAATCATACTCATGGCAAGCTGCGGTCTTTTAGGGCCGACAATCCTCAATACGACTTCGGCCATCCGCAAGGCGGCACCGGCCTTTTCCAAAATGGTCCCGATTATTGTACCGAAAACGATTACAAGTCCAATGCTTGTCATCAATCCGCCAAAACCGCCGTTGATATTCTCAACAATCTGATCCAGAGGCATTCCAGAAGCAAAACCCACAAATAAAGTGCCTAATAGAAGCGATAAGAACGGATGCAGCTTGAATTTAGTTGTCGCAAAAACAATTAAGAACACGCCGGTGGCCAAAACAATAAATAACATAAGATTACCCCCTATTTTTAATCGCTGCCAAAAAAGCCCGCATTACTTGTTCGGCTGAAACTTCCAACAATTCAGCTCCTCTTTCCATTGCTTCCTTTAAAGGCATGGGAGCGTTCACCAAACTATGAACACTCGTTATTCCGTGGTCATATAAAACTTCAATACCTGTTCCGATCGATCCAGCCAAAACAAATACCGGAATACCATGCTTTTTGGCTTCTTGTGCAACTCCCATGGGTGTTTTGCCTGAAGCAGTCTGGTAATCGATTTGTCCCTCACCGGTAAAGACACAATCGGCACCGGACAATTTTTCACCCAGTTTCGTATACTCCATGACAATATCTATGCCCCTTTTTGTTTCTGCACGGAAAAAGGCTTGAAATGCACCTCCAATTCCTCCTGCAGCACCAGCACCTGGTTTATCATGCAGGTGTATGCCTGTTTTGATTTCCACCAAATCAGCCCATGATGATAAAGCTTTATCAAGCATTTCAACCATGTCAGGAGTCGCCCCTTTTTGAGGTCCGAATACCCTTGATGCCCCATCAGGACCAACTAATGGATTTTGGACATCCGACGCAATCAAAAATTCGGAATCCGCTATTCTGGAATCAAAATCCTCTGTATTAATGTCTGATATCCGTGATAATTCGGCACCTCCGTATCCCAGACATTTACCTTCTTCATCAAACACCTTCATTCCCAAAGCCTGGAGCATACCGACACCGCCATCGTTGGTAGCGCTTCCACCAACCGCTAAAATGAACTTTCGACAGCCATCATTCAATGCTTTTTGTATAAGCTCCCCTGTCCCGTATGAAGTAGTGATCAATGGGTTCAACTCAGCTTGATCGATTAGGCATAGACCAGATGCACTAGCCATTTCAATCACACATGTTATTTGATCGCCCAAGATTGCATATGCTGCCTGAACATCTTCAAGTAAAGGTCCTTTAACGGTCACTTCAACTTTTCGTCCATTTGTAGCTGCAACAAGACTATCCATCGTGCCTTCCCCGCCATCCGCCGCAGGTACCAATTCTGTCTCCGCATCCGGCAGTGCCTTCCTGACTCCTCGCTCAATAGCTTTTGAAGCTTCTGTTGCTGATAAACTTCCTTTATAGGAATCTGGTGCAATAACAATTTTCATGCTCAGTTCCCCTTTGAATATATTTTTATATCAATTTAATTATAATCTTCAGAAATATTTTAATCATCGTACATCCTAAACGAAAATTAGTATGATATATTGGACTTTTTTGGTTATACTATATAGAAAAAATGATCTTTCTGGAAAGTTTTTTGTTATTTTCCCATTTTCCTAAAGTATAAGATAACTAAAGGTTTATACTATCGACAATCCCCCTTTACATGAAAAATCATAGCTTGTTTACATGAAATATGATCACCATTCTGTTAGCAAATAAAAAAACTCTAGAAGGATGACTTGAATGCTGACCCAAGAAATTGCAATGGAAATTGTCAAACAAACCACCAATAGACTTAACAGAAATATTAATATTATGGATGATAAAGGAATCATCATCGCTTCCGGAAATCATGAACGCATCGACCAATTGCATTTAGGAGCAATGGAAGTACTGAAAACGGGAAAGCCTTTAATCATTCCCGAAACTGATCGTCATCAATGGGTAGGTGTCCTTCCTGGAATTAATTTGCCTATTAATTTTCAAAATGTAATTATAGGCGTCATCGGGATCACCGGAGATCCGACTGAACTTTTGGAATTCGGCGAATTGGTGAAAATGATAACGGAAATGATGCTTCATCAAGCTTTTATGGCGGAACAACTCGAATGGAAACAACACTTGAAAGAATTGGTATTCGAAGACATATTAAAGGAAGATATCAATCAGCATTCGATTGATCAGAGACTTGAACTGATTGGAATGAAATTAGAACCTCCCTATCAAGTGGGGGTAATGGAAATGAAATTAAATCCGTTAAATAAGAATGAGCTGATTCAAATGACTGAAACTGTTTTTGGTTCCCAGCAAGCCCTTGTTGGGTTCCTGAATGTGAATCGGGTTTTCATTCTCACTACGGCGCTTAGCGGAAATAACATGGACAAAAGCCTGGATTCAGCCATCAAACAATTAAAAGCAAAAGGCTTCGTTATACGAATCGGTTTGGGCTCGATTGTGGATAAGGAATCATACATCGTCCACTCTTTCCGCGAAGCTGAAGCGGCACTTTTACTGGGTGAAGCCGATCAAGCTTTAACTAGATATACTGATGTGGAAACAAAAGCCCTGTTGGAAAGGATAGATGAGCGGACGAAACAGCAATTTCAGGAAAGAATTTTAGGCAGCTTATCCGAAAAGTTGATTGAGACTCTGCAACAATTTTTTCTTAGTAACTTAAATATCGGGGAATGTGCAAAAAGAATGTATATCCATCGTAATTCCCTTATATACCGATTAAAAAAAATCAAGGACATTACCGGATATAATCCACAGGTTCTGCATGATGCCATAACTTTACAGTTAGCCATTTGGGTAAGCCAATCGAAAAGGGAAAGTTGAAAGAAATTGTGAGAACAATATTGCCTATTAAAATTATTTTCGTTCCATCCCTATAAAAGCCTTGCGTTGGAATTCTGTATAATTGATCGAATTACCGAGTAGATTAAAAATACATGATTTTTTTGCATATCAGGAGGGATTGAATGAGTGGCATCGCAAATCTTTTAATTATCCTTGGATTTACCGTTGTTTTCATCATTATCATCGTTTTGGTCTTACTATTACTTTATATGATTTTCTTTGATCGCATGCAGAAGCATCATGCAATTTTAAGGAATTACCCCGTGCTTGGGAGAATGCGATACTTTCTGGAAAAAATCGGACCTGAGATGCGGCAATATTGGTTTAACAGTGATAACGAAGGAAAACCCTTTTCCCGCGATGACTATGAACATATGGTGAAAAGTTCAAAATATTTACGGGATGTCATAGGTTTTGGCTCAAAACGGGATTTTGATGAAGAAGGCTTCTTTGTTAAAAATAGCATGTTTCCAAAATTGGCCGAAGAAGAAAAATATGATCGTGAAACTAAAGTGACGACGAAAAGATACATTCTATTGAAAGACCCGCTTTTCTCACAACGTGAAGAAAAATGGGAAGATGAAGTATCCTCTGCATTCTTATTGGATGATGAAGATGCCGTGATCATTGGCCCAAACACTAAGAACCCTTTTCGACTAAAAGGCCTTATCGGCATGTCAGCCATGAGTTATGGCTCTTTGGGTAAAAACGCAATCACTGCACTTTCTGAGGGATTGGCTGCAGCAAAAGGCACCTGGATGAATACAGGTGAAGGCGGACTATCTCCTTATCATTTAATTGGCGGTGTCGATATCATCATGCAAATCGGTCCAGCCATGTTTGGAGTTCGTGATAGTTTCGGCGAAATGGATTGGGATGAGTTAAAAAGAAAAAGTGAAACACCTGAAATCAAAGCATTTGAAATCAAATTGGCTCAAGGTGCCAAAACTCGCGGAGGGCATATCGATGCTGAAAAAGTGAATCCGGAAATCGCTGAAATCCGTAAGGTCGTTCCGTACAAAGCGATTGATAGTCCGAATCGATTTTATCAATACAATGACGTAAAATCCATGTGTGATTTTATTGAAAAAATCAGGGAACATACAGGAATCCCGGTCGGCATCAAAATGGTCATCGGCGGCACTGACAGTGTTGAAGAGCTTGCTAGCTACATGAAAGAAACCGGGAAAGGTCCGGATTTCATTTCATTGGATGGCGGTGAAGGCGGCACAGGTGCATCTTATCAGGAATTGATCGATAGCGTAGGATTGCCGATAAAATCCGCTTTGCCAATTTTGGTATCGACATTGGAAAAATACGGTGTCCGCGATCGGGTTAAAATCATCGCCTCCGGTAAATTGTTCACGCCTGATAGAATTGCGATAGCCCTGGCCATGGGAGCAGACCTTGTAAACATAGCTCGAGGTTTCATGATTGCGATAGGATGTATCCAGACGATGAAATGCCATTCCAATGCTTGTCCTGTCGGGGTAGCCACCACTGATCCGGAATTGCAAAAAGCACTTGTCATCGATGAAAAGAAATACCGCGTGGTTAACTTTCTTGTAACCCTTAGAAAAGGATTATTTCGGATCTCAGCGGCTGCCGGTTTAGAATCGCCTATCCATTTTCAACCTAAGCATATTAGCTATAAGGACGATAAAGGAATTGTTACATCCCTTGAAGATATTATGAAAGAGGTTAATGGTCAAATAGGTTCCAGGCAATGAAAAAATCACCGCCCAAGTATGTGAAATGTACCCTTTGTAAAGGACAGTTTAAAAAAAGCCTAGGCAGCTTGAAAAAGATGATTTCTGTATTGAACAGGAGTCATCTTTTTTAAATTCCATTGGTATCTGTAGTGATTGTAATACGTCATATATTGCTTAATTTCTTTTTTTAATTCATCTAAAGTTGAACATGCTTTAATAGAGGCTTCATCTTTAAAATGGCCAAAAAAAGATTCTTGAGGTGCATTATCCCAGCAGTTCCCGCGCCTTGACATCGACTGGCCTAATCCCAGTTTTTTTACTAATTTCTGAAAGTCCGGATGGGTATAATGAGTTCCCTGATCAGAGTGGATAAAGGCATTCTTTGCTTTGTGAAATCTTCGATTTTTCTTTAACTTGAGGAGGGTTTCCGTAGCCAGGTCCATGGTAATGCGATCTGATACATGGTAAGCCACAATTTCATTGGTCGAAGCATCCTTAATCGTTGATAGATAAGCTTTCTTTCCTTGGCCATAGAACAAATATGTGATATCTGTCAGTAGTATTTTACCTGGAACTTCCTGTTTGAATTCCCTCTTCAAAAGATTCGGCACCACACGGTGCTCGTGAGTGGCTTTCATCATTCGTCTGTACGGATTTGCCTTCCGAATAGGGCATATAATGCTGTACTTCTTCATGATTCGCCGGATACGCTTCAAATTATAGACAACATTAAATTGACCCGCCAAAGTCATTTTGATCTGACGAGCCCCTTTCTTACGATTTTTGAAATGGAATGCTTTTATGATGATTTCTTTCACTACCTCATCCTTTTCATCTTTTCGAATTCTTTTTTCCTGTGATTTCACTGAGAAGTAATTATAATAACCACTTCTTGAAACACCGACTATTTTACAAAGGTATTTCACCATATGTTTTAGTTGATATTTTTCAATCACGGAGCGAATTAGGATATATTTTTGGAAAGGAGGAAGAACTACTTCTTCATCCCCCTTTCTGCAAAACGAATCTTTTTTAACAGTTCGTTTTCTGCCTTTAGTAAGTTGATTTGTGCTTCTAAGCGAGCATTTTTCTCCTCTAGGGTAAGTTTTCTTTCCTTTTGGCGCCCTGAATTTCCTGCTCTAGTGTCACATAAACCAATAATCCCGTTCTTCTCGTAAACTGCTTGCCATCTCTTACTCGCTGATTTAATTCTTTCCGTCCCCAAAACCTCTACATCAAACCCAAATTCTTCAAATATTTGCCTTACGAACTTGCCTTTCTGTTTTTCCGCTATAAATATATGCTTAAATTCATCAGTATAAGTAATTCCTTTTGAACTTACAGATTTAACATAATTATTAGATGATAGTAGTTTGATTTCTTTCTCTGTAAAAAGCTTTTTACTCATAACCTTCTCCAGTCCCATGTTGTGTTTTCTCGTTGTGTTTCTTAATTATACAAAAAAGTACCCTATAGGAGACTTTTTTAGGTGTCTACTCTATAGGGTACAGTTTATATGTTGGGGCGGTGTTTTTTTCTTTTTCAATCAATGAAGCCTTATAAGCTGCAAAAATGTATCAGGCATATATTCGAGTATCCCCTATCTCCACTTTTCCCTTACCCACCAGCTTTCCATAGCGATAATAAAAACATAAGCTGCAGTAATACAAGCGGCATTAGCTAAAATTCGGGATTATCAAAAATTTCAGATGGATTGATAATACCATTTGCCATCACGTTTAAACTTTCTGCACTGGTCATTCAAAAGAAGGTATTCTAGGTGTGCCAATGTTTCACCAACAGCAAATCTGGTTTCGTGAATGGACAGATTTCCAAATAAAATCTGGCAAGCACTTTTTACAGAAATCGGCTCTTTCATGTTTTCATGAATTACATGCAACCGGTCCTGGTGGTGATCCAACAATTCAACAATTCTTTTATTGGCATTTTGAAACGGTTTCCCATGAGAAGGGATGACATATTCAACGTCCAGCTTTTGTATTTTTTTCAAAGAATTAAAAAACTCTTCCAATGGGTTACTGAAACCTTTAAACCAATAAGAAATATTTGGAGATATCTTGGGCAATATATGATCTGTCGAGAAAAGGACGCTATTTTCCTTATTGTATAAGGAAATCAGGCCATCAGAATGTCCCGGAGTGAAAAGCACTTCATACTCATATTTGCCAAAATGCAGTTTCATTCCTTCCTCAAGATGATGATTTACGGTAGGATAGGGTTTTACTTGTGGCATGAATCCGCTTTCGTCACTGGATAAGGCTACGGCGACATCTTCTTCCATACCACATGCATTGTAATTTTCTTTAAGCAGATTCAGCGATTCGGCTTCCCAATACGTAGTTCCCGCATGCTCATCCACTTTTGTCATCCATACATCCGCACCGGTCAATTGTTGTAATGTCCCTGCATACCCGAAATGATCTGGGTGATAATGTGTGATGATAATATCGGTAATATCGTGTTTTTCGATAATTGGGTTCCATAAATCCCTTGTCGTTTTGTTATTTAACCCCGCATCAATGATAGTCCATCCTTTTTCACCTTCCGCTAGGAAACAATGGACATGGTCCAATCTAAAAGGCAATGGAATGGTAATTTGAGTAACTTTCAATTCATTCAGCAAGTATAACTTCCCCTTCCGATTTAACTGCATTTACATGAAAAAAATCGAAATTGCTAAAACAAAACATTTAAGTTTATTAAATATCGTATATCATTAATAAATTCGACGATTTTTCTCAGTTTCCTTTAATCATATCCAGAGCCAATCGATTAAAATCCAGAAGCCATAGCCTAGGGGCAATGGTTAATCCATGAAAATTTAAAAAAACGCCATTAAAATTAATGGCGGCACCTCGTTTTACATATCTGCCTCGATCGTTTGAACAAGGTTGAAAATAAAATGATAAATTAAATGAAAAGCTTCTTCCAATGACATGTCTTCTTGAAACCCTTTAATGTTATCCAAGGCAAAATTCACATCCCATAGCCCTTCGCCCTGGTTAAACATTAAACTGAACGACCCAATTCCTTCTTGGAGTTCCTTGGTTAAATACGTTTTTAAAACATCTCCCATTTTTTTCTGGAATTTCAATCCGAACATCGCGTTATATGTACCGAAAACATCATCGACTTCTAACGAAAGTGCCACAACACCGATTAATTCGAACCATTGTGATTCAAAGTAAAGGAATTCATCTTTGTTTTTTTTCAAATACTCGATCGGTTGTGATAAAAATGCAGAGTTCTCTTCAGAGATTAATTCTTCGCTCTCTTTATTACTGCGCTCCATATAAGCATCCGTAAAACGCGATGCATTTTCTTTTTCCACTATAATGATATCTTCAGCGAGTAATTTATGCTTTTCTACATAATCCTTTTCTTCTTTAAATAACTCAATCCTGTTTTCGATTACAGATTTTGATATGTATGATTCCATTTGTTTTTTTAGCATGATATGTCCTCCTAGTGTCTTTTCAAGCTTTCACAATTTCAATCATAGCATATTCAGTATAGATAAAATAACTTTGTGAAAGAAATTACAATATCAGATGTGGCAATCATTTCGGGTCTTCGATATAGTAGTGGTAAGCGTTTATACATATGAAAGAAATGAGATGTTGAATCATGCAAAAAATCATTGTAGTGGGTGCAGGAATTTTGGGAGCTTCCACTGCCTATCAGTTGGCTAAAAATGGGGTTGAAGTGATCATTATTGACCGCCAAGATGTCGGTCAGGCAACATCTGCAGCTGCTGGAATCGTTTGCCCGTGGATATCGCAAAGGCGCAACCAAGCTTGGTATCTTCTTGCCAAAAATGGTGCGGCCTTTTACCCGGGTTTAATTAAAGAACTTGAACGGGACGGTGAAACCGAGACTGGGTATGCCCAGGTCGGTGCCATAAGTCTGCATACAGATGAAGCTAAACTGAATGCCATGAAGAACCGGGCGACAAAACGGCAAGAAGATGCACCGGAGATGGGGGCGATCACCTTACTTTCCGCAGAGGAAACACGTGCCTTATTCCCGCCTCTTTCCAGCGAATATGCAGCCGTTCATGTGAGTGGTGCAGCGCGGGTCGATGGACGCGCACTACGTGATTCCTTATTGAGGGCTTCACAAAAATACGGTGCCAAACTTATGTATGGCGAGGCCATACTTACATATACCGGTACTCAAGTGTCAGGTGTAACACTTAGAGATGAATTCATTCCTGCTGATAAAGTGATTGTTTGTGCTGGCGCCTGGGCACCGGAATTACTGAAACCACTGGGCGTGAATTTTCAAGTCACTTTCCAAAAGGCTCAAATCATTCATCTGGAAATGGCAAATGAAAATACAAACAACTGGCCTGTAGTCATGCCTCCGAGTGATCAATATCTTTTGACTTTTGATGATAATAAAATCGTTGCGGGGGCGACTCATGAAAATACGGAAGTTTTCGATAACCGAATGACCGCAGGAGGGCTGCAGGAGGTTTTCAACAAAGCCTTGCAAACCGCTCCCGGTTTGGAAGATAGTACGTTTGTTGAAGCAAGGGTCGGATTTCGTCCCTTCACACCGGGATTCCTTCCGGTCATGGGTCCTTTACCTGACTGGGAAGGCATAATCGTAGCCAATGGTCTTGGAGCTTCAGGTTTAACAATGGGCCCATATATAGGCTCACTATTGGCAAACCTAGCACTTGATAGAAAAATCGAAATCGATATGAAAAATTATGATGTAAGAGGTGCACTTTCCACATAACTTCCAAATCATTACCTAATGACTGAATGATGAATGTCGACTGATCTGAAAATCACCCAGATCAGTTTTTTCAATTTGTTCTTTTCATAAAAAATCAAGGACCTTTGATGGGTCCTTGATTTATAAATTCTTTAATTTTTCGAACAGGACATTCTTGTGAAAGTTTAACAAATTTATTAATTCAAAACTACCGAAAATATCTATGTACCATTGGCAACATTTACATACGCATCAAATACCTTTGTTACCGTATGGTTTTTCTCTAAAGGAAATTGTTGAAGCCACAAATAACCATCATCAACATTACATACATTTTTTGTCTCATACTTGACTGTTGACGGTTCGGTCACTTTAATCGTATTCAATGAAATGAAAAAAATAAGAATCTTCTATTTCAAATTTATTTCATCTATTTATTAATATCAGGTCCACTTACTTCTTCATAAATAACTTTTAACTCTTCAATAGTAAGTGATTTTAAAAATTCCTCTAGTTCATCCATATTAATGCCTCCTATAATAAAGAACATTCGTTCTTATTATAATCTCCAAAATATCACTAGTAAATAGTTAATTTTACTTTTAACACTAATAGATGAATAATAGAATTCTTAATCAAAAGTTTCCCATCCTTTAATCTTCATTGAACATACAGCCCTCCTCTTTAACCCACGGTCATTTCCTTTGAAAAATAGTCCTGTAACATCATTTTCATTTGCTCTTTATTTGCTGCAAATTGCTTATGTCGATGACCATTTCCTCCAGATGGATGAGGAAACCCTAGAAGTATGTTGTTAGCATCCAAATAATCTTGACCCGCTAAATAGTTTAAGACCTTGGAAACATTAACGCCTAAAGGAATAATAAGAGGCTGTTCAATGGTACCTATTTCGGTAGCAAAGCCTTCCATTATATTTTTTTTAAGCAACTCGGTCTTTAAAATGTTCGGCGTTGTTCCACTGTAGTTTTTCCCGTTATAAAAGACTGGATAGGTTAAAACAGAGCTAGTATGAACGAGGTGACTAGCTTCGTTAAAAAGATCCAGTGTGGGCGATATGTTTAAGTATGTGGTAATCCAAGCTCATCTAACATTTGAACCAAATTTTTTCTCATCGTTCCTTCAAAACTGGAATTTTTTTTACTTCGTGCAGGATCTCTTCATCGCTATGTGTGTGCCCTCTTGCATTAATTACGGTAGAATAAGATTTTTTCATTTGATGTAAACCAGGAGTGATTCCGACAATCACCACTTTGGCCCGTTCATTTACATATTCAAAAGGTGCGTAATAGATTTCGAGTTTTTTCTTTTGATCTCTTTCATGCAAAAATTGTTCGCTCTGTATCATTTCATCTGTATAGTCAGCAGGTAAAGCATTAATTAAGTCCTTAAATTGTGTAAATTTAGAAAAATTAGCGATCCCCATAAAATGCTATCTCCCCTTTCTTCTATTTATTTTTGCCAAATCGGTATATCAGAAAATCAGACCGAACATAGGGGGCATTATGAACCTTTTTAGAATCCGTATGTTCTTCAACGGAAATTGAGAAACCATTAGTTGTAATAATGGAATTGTATAAATTCAGGATATCAGTTATCCTTGAACTATATTACCGGCCACAATTAAAGGAGAAAAAATGAGTCATCTAGGATAGTATTTGAAAATGCCACCAACTTTTGAAAAGCTTCAGAAGTTAGAGGAGGTTATTGAAAAAGAAGGATACTCATTATGTGATTTAGACCTTTGTTACAAGTAGACTTCCCATTATGAAATGACTTCCTATGATGTCATCCCGTTTGCAAACATTATGGATTCCTAACTGATTTTGGAACGGTTTATTGTATGTATCAGCCCAATGGATGATTTCGATGCACAAACATAAAAATTGTAGCCAGGAATATACGGGAATTTGTTAGTTTAGTTTGTACGATGAAGGGTGCCACTGAAATATCAAACTTTAATTTAATTTAAGAAGAGGAACGGTATATTGCTTTGCTCAAAGAACTAAAAAAAGAGGAAAATATGGAATATGTAGAGCAAGCAAACTATGTAGTAGAAAAGATAAGATACACCATCGGATCCTTTCCGGATCATACGTTTTAACAATTGATATTGGGCCCGGTCAAAGTTTTTCCCACTTTGTTTATCTAGGAAGATATCTCGCTCATCTAATCCTTTTTCTTTCATGGCCTGAAGTTGACGTCCTTCATTTTGATCTTTGCTACTAACTCTTATGTATCCTAATTTACGAACTTCCATCTTTTCACTCCTTTTTCTACTTACTTTCCTATTATTCTACAAAAAACGTTTGTAAAAGTGTATGCAAAATCACGAACGTTCATAAAGTGTTTTTCAACTTTAACGAACGTTAAAATGAGTTGATTTTATAAAAAAAAATACCCGTTCGTAAAAGTGTACTTTTACGAACGAGGTATTTATAGATATCTCTTGAACAACTCTAAAGGTTAGAATTAATGAACAGCGAGGAAGGCAATTGAGTGAACGTGTTATAACCAATTAAAGCTGAAATGCAGGTTTGGTTTTTATTCATTCTGATTTATCAGAACAAACTTAAAAATTGGATTTACTTTTAAAATCTTAATACTCTATTTCATCGTAATCTTTAGGCTGAGGGACCGGCTGCTGCCCGTTTTCGCTGTTAGAAATATCATTAATTGTTTGTAGCTCCTCTTGCCTTTCTTCAGTATCCTTTTCATTTTTCTTTACTTGCTTTTTCATGGTGATTAACTCCTTCCAATGGATTTAAAAATTAATATGCACTATTAAAGGTTTCACCATGCATCTATGAGTAATGCAATTGGGGATAATAAATGATTGCAGATACAACTTGAAAGGAATGGTTCCTTTGATATTGAAATCAAATTTGAAGGAACCGACCTGTTAAAGGTCGGCTTTTAGGAAATGATTTGGGGATTAATTGCATTGTCTTGAAGTTTTTGCACCAGAACCTACTTGACAAGGGTTATATCATTCCGAGGTTTCTTAAACCAACTTGAAGCAGTTATCTCGTCAAGACCTACCCATGCCTCACGTTGGTAATGATCAACCCATCAAAGTGTTGAATACCAGAGGTTCCTTCTCAGCTGTTTTATAATCCAATTCCTCTTGAAGATGGAGTTAAACAGATTTTTCCTAAATTCACCAGAATGGCTTTGCGATTTTGCCCACAAAAAATCCCCCATAAGAAGAATGCAGTGCAAAGCACTTTCTACTATAGGGGATAATATCATTAATGGGAGACCGATCTCGTTTGGTTATCTTCTATGATTGCAAATCGAGCCATTCGATGGATATAGCTAGCTTGTTTGCACCGAAATCCGATTTATGGCTGATCTTATATTCCATGTCCTCGTCCGGCAGTACAATCTTTTTGCCCCTCACTAAAAGATTGTCCGTTTCTAACTGATTGGCTACTCTTTTTAATAATTCCGCATACTGCAATCTTTTGCCCACAAATTCTTCTTCTAATCTCATAACATGTCACCTCGTCTTTTAGTTTATTTTCAGTACTTGTTGCAGGACAGGTATCTTTTCTACTTCCACCCGATAACATTTTTGGAGCTTCTTTTCTACCCCAATTTCGCTTTTTTTGAATGGCTTTTTTACATACCCGTAAAATTTATGCGGGAATAACAAATCAATATATATGATTTTTCTTTGCTCTTGAGTAAGTGGAAAGATTGATTCGTAACAGCTGATTAGGCGTTCCAATTCCACTAAATCCCAGTAACCTAGCTCCACCATACGTCCGGCGATTAACTTGCGTACATCTCGCAGAGGGATATCATATGCTAAATTATCAAGGTCTAAGACGTACACGCCATTTTCCGTTTGAAGCGCGTTACCTTTTCCATAATCCTGATGGCACATGTAACCATATTTTCCGATTTCCTGGACCCACTCTGAATAATAAGAGTTTTTAATCAACTGGACGGCCTGGTCGGCCATATTGATCATTTCATCCGCTATATTCAAATAAGCCTGATGGAAAGCAGAGTTCTGCTTTTCCGATTCGGTTTTCCATTGTTTAATTTCCTCAAGCATTTTTTCATAGTGTTCGGGCCATACCCCCATACGATCGTAGGTGGTACAATCGGCTGGTGGTACAAACCCTACAGAATCCTTATGAAATTGGGCTAAACCCTTTAACCCTGTATCAAGATGTTCCTCATTTTCTTCCATGTCCAAATCACTGCCTTCAATCCAACTATAAAGCACCAGCCCGTAACCTTCGTGGACAAAATAGAGTTCGTCGTCCTTCGTCGGGATAATGCTGGCAACGAGAGCGCCTTTAGTAGAAAGATAGGCTTGGGCTGCTGTTGTAAACTTGATAATCGGAAGGGATTTCCTGATCCGTTTTAAACAAACTATGCCTGCTGATGTCTCTACTTTCCAAACAGTCTTAATTCCTCCACCTTGGATGACCTCAATTCCTAAAATATGAAGATGAGGGTAATTCACGGTCATCAACTGCTTTCCCAACTCAAGGTCTTTCATCATGATATCATCCATGTTGTACCACCTCCTCAAGCTGAGTGAGGAAGCCTTGAAGAACGGTTTCTTTGCTTAATTCGGTAGCTATCATATCATTTAATTTGGAAATGTGTTTTTCATTCGTCCATTTTTCTTCTCTATTCTCATAGTATTTTGAAACCTGACCGTAAAATAAATGAGGAAAAAGGATATCAGCAGTAAGAATATGATACTGTTCTTTCGTCAAAGGTTCCACCTCTTGATATGCCTTCATCATCTTAATCATGAGTTGCAGATCCCAAGCCGTTTGTTTCTTCATTACTTTGTTTAAAATTTTTCTCATATCGCGAACAGGGAGATCGACAGTTAGGGAATCCATATCAAAGACATAAAGATTACCTTCGCTTCCTATCGCAAGGTTTCCAGCTGCAAAATCTTGGTGACACAATGACTTGGTCACCTTGGTTTCTTCCACCCACTGATCAAAATTCGGATCATTAAGCATAGATAGTGAAGTTTGACACTGCTTTAAGAACGTTTCCACATGTTTTAAAAATTGCTTATCAAATTCATTTTTATCCGTTACCTGAGATCTCTGTTCTTTCCATTTTAACAACTTCTCGTATCTTCTTTGCAGGTCTGATTTCCATTCTGTTAAGAGAAACGAAGGGAATTCTCCTTTTGGAAATTCAATCCCCTTTGAGGCTTTATGAAATGAGGCCATTCCTCTTAATATCATTAGTAACTCATCTTCATGCTCATATTCCGGCGATCTTCCGTAGACCGCTTCAAAGACTACGAAGTATTCGTCATCAAGCTTCACATAACCTTCTCCGGAATCGGTATTGATTACACCAGGTGTGTGAATTCCATTGTCTCTCAGATAGTCAATGGCATGAATCATAAATTTAATGTGGTTCTCATCAAACGGAACTTTCTTCATGATTACCTCACCAATGTCCGTTTCAATCGACCATACAGCTTTTTTTCCTTTAAAGGACAGCAAATAGATATTATCAACCTTTAACGGATAATGAGAGATCACTCTTTTTACAACTTCAGCAAATATAGTGTCCATTCAGACACCTCCCTAAGGTTTATTTCTTTTAATCGAAGCAAGATAAAGATTTTCCAATCGTTTTGCCACATGTTCAAACCCAAAGTTCGTTTCAACGAACGCCCTGCCGGCTTTTGCCAAAATGTCAGCCTCTTGCTCATTGGATAATAAAAATGATATTGCATCTGCAAAAGCTTCCGGATTCGTATAATCTTCGATTACGATGCCGTTATTAAGATGTTTCATAATCTCCGCGTTTCCACCTCGGTTGGTAGTAATAATAGGTAACCCTGTACCCATGGCTTCATAATGTACTCTAGCTAAAGGCTCTTGCCATTGGGAGCTGCATACAAATATATCCCCAATCAGGAATTGAGAAGGAATTTCGCTTGGAGGTACAAAACCGGTGATGATTACTTTGTCTTTTCCTAGCGATTCGGCAAGCTGGCGCAGGCTTAATCCGAAATCGTCAATCCTATCGTCACTAAACCATTTGCTTCCCACAATAACCAATACCGAATCATTATGTTTCTTAATGACTTGCTTCATCGCTTTAATAAGAATATCTGGACCTTTTACTGCGCTTAAGCGCCCTACGAATAAGATTACTTTCTTATCATCCACACCATATTTTTGTCGTAGTTCGCTCCTTAAAGATTGTACTTCCTTATCCCAGACCGGTTTATATCGGTTCAAATTAATTCCCGAATACACAGCCTTCACTTTACGTTTGGCCGAAGGAAACCGGGAGGTTATGGTTTTTCCGATATACTCGCTAATTGTCATGATCTTATCGACCGCTTTTATGACCAAATTACCCATTTCGGTGGAGATTTTGCCTTCCTTAAACATTTCATTATGAAGACTCAGAACGAACCTACTTTCCGGCATAGCAGTCTTATAAATAAGTAGATCACGTGGGCGGTTGAATACATGAACTACATCGTAATACTCTTTGTTTGCGTGTTTTTTGGATAGCTCTTTGCCGACATTGAACACGTAATTTTCACGCGGAACACGAATGTATTCGACACTATTTACTACTTCCCGGTCAGGAAAATCCGGGTGTGTAATGCAATAAATAGTCAAATCATGCTCTTTGCTTAAATGAGGTGTCACACCATCTATTAATACTTGAATGGCCCCTCCTCCAATAGGAGGAACGGTAAACATTTCCGTACAAATTAATGCGATTTTCATTGGAGACAGCCCTTCCATTAAATTTTGGTCAGAGAAATATTGAAACCCCTTATACCTATTTTTAATCTATGATTCAGTTTTTGTTAAGGAACGGCAAATCTACTATAACAACACAGAAATTGTAAAATTCGCAAAGAAATCGATAATATTTCAAGGGGATTTTCACAATTTTAATCCATTTAGCAAGAGTAACTTACCGGTACGAAAATTTTACAAGAATCATGGAAATTAGGATTCCTATGCTACATTTAAACTTACCTATAATTCTTCTAACTCTTCTCCATTCTTTAATTTGAGGTATTACTCATTAAATGGTTGAATAAATTGATTTGCAGCCATGTACTCTTCAAATCTACTAATATCAAATCTGTTTCCATGAATCGTTACTCCATAAGAATTTTCCGATTTTAGCATTTCATTAATGGCATCTGTTAATTGAATTTCGTCTCCCACTCCAGGTTTTATCTTTTCTAAATAGGAAAAAATCAATGGATTGAATACATATCTTCCAATGACAGCTAAATTTGAAGGTGGATTGTTTGATGGTTTTTCAACGATACTGAAAACTTTACCTATATCCTTCTCTAGCTTTTGCCATTCAACGACACCGTAGTTTGACAACAACTGATTTTCAACTTCATAAAGGCCGAGTACACTTTTTTTATGTCTTTCATAGACTTTTATTAACTGACCTAATCCAGCCGTCTTTTTTTCAAAAATAACTTCATCCGGCAACAATACAGCAAATGGTTCATTTCCAACAAAATTTTTACCTAAGAGGATAGCATCACCTAGACCTCTAGCATATGGTTGTCGAGTATCTTGGATATGAATATTAGGAATCTTGTTTTTTTCTAATAAATGAGTTTTTTGTTTTTTCTTAAGAAATGCTTCAAGTTCAAGTGAACGATCAAAATAGTCTACAATCAGATTTTTGGAGCGTGAAACGACAATTAATATCTCCTCAATTCCTGACGCCATTGCCTCCTCTAGAACATAATGAATAGCAGGTTTAACACCAATCGGGAATAATTCTTTTGGAACAACCTTTGTAATCGGTTAACTCCTTGTCCCATATCCAGCCGCAGGGATAATTGTTTTTTTAATCATCTCTAACACCCCCCATACTATTATTTGTTTAATGTGAAAGGGTGATTGTCTAGCAATGTAAAAATTGTACTTTTTATAATCATCCTTATATAATAAATGAACCTGTCCTCTTTTTTGTAACTGCTATCGTCTATTTTTAATCATATTTTTAAGATTTTGTTAAGTTTTTGTAAAGACTGTGGGTTTAACGTAGAAGAAATAAAGAACCGTTCAGCTGAACTGCACCCCAATTGTTAGACAACATCTAACAATTGGAGGTGCAGTTTTTTTGACTAAATATACAATAGAAGAAAAATCAAATGCTGTTTTAGAGTACTTAGAAGGGAAAAAATCCTATAAATCCATTGCTCAAGAAAGAAATGTAGGTTTATCCCCACTGAAAAGATGGGTCGCTCGCTATCTAAAACATGGGATGGAAGGAATTGTTTCATCCTATACAAATTACACTCTGCCCTTTAAACTAGAGGTACTTAAATATATGAACGAATATGGGGCATCGATCAACGAGACCGCAGTACACTATAACCTTCCTTCTGATTCTACACTTTTGAATTGGGCAAATCAGTTTAAGGAAGGAGGTATAGACGCCCTTAAACCAAAGAAAAAGGGGCGTCTATCCATAAAAAAAGATACTAAGAAAAAATCGCCAGCTAATGGCTCTCAAGAAGCACTTCTTGCCGAATTAGAATACTTACGTGTAGAGAATGCCTATCTAAAAAAGTTGAATGCCTTAGTTCAAGAAAAGGAAGCCTTACAAAGAAAAAGCGAAAGTAGTCCATGAACTAAGGAAACAATTTGATTTAAATCTGCTTCTATCCATTTCTAAAATGGCACGGAGTACGTACTATTATTGGGTACACGCCTTCGGGCGAGAAATTTAATCCCTTATCGAAGAGATTTTCCATACGCATAAAGGGCGTTATGGGTATCGGCGCATCACCCTAGAATTACGTAACCGAGGTGCTCGCATCGATCATAAAACAGTTCTCCGATTGATGAATGAACTAGGATTGAAGTCATTGGTTCGCATAAAGAAATACCGTTCATACAAAGGGAAAATCGGCAAGTTTGCGCCCAACATTCTAGCACGTGATTTCAAGGCGGCAAAGTCCAATGAAAAATGGGTGACAGACGTCACAGAATTCCATCTAGCTGGGGAGAAACTATACTTATCGGCCATTCTTGACCTGTTTAACGGAGAAATCATCGCCTATAATATCGAATCTCGGCCTGTTTATCCGCTCGTTTCCAAAATGCTGGATAAAGCCTTTGATCGCTTGGAATCGAAAGATTCACCCATTCTCCATTCAGATCAGGGCTGGCATTATCAGATGAAACAATACTCGCATGATTTGAAAAAACATAACATTACACAAAGCATGTCCCGTAAAGGAAATTGTCTCGATAATGCGGTCATTGAAAACTTCTTTGGCTTATTAAAATCCGAATTACTCTATCTTCAAGAATTTGAAAGCATGGAGCATTTCAAACAAGAACTAGAAGAATATATCCATTACTACAATCATCAACGAATCAAGATAAAATTAAAACATACTAAGATTAGTAGTGCGGACCAAGGCATTGGTCCACACTACTATTTTTTATATAGTAGAAATGAAGAATAGGTCGATCATGCCTTAGGATCTAGAATCCGTAATTAAAACGGACCTTCTTCATTTACCTTATTTGAATCAGGTTTTAGTATGTTGGATCCTAGAGATCGTGTATAAGAAATTAGAGTCGATAAGTGTAAGATGAAGGCTTCAATTTAAGAAAATTGTAGGAGGATAACATGAAACATGTAATTGCCTTTGACGTGAGTATGGGAAAGAGTTACATGGTCATTTATAATGGCTTGAAAAAATGTATTTATGAAGCTGAAATTAAACACACCAAACCTGAGTTTGAAAAGTTAAGAGCTCGGATTGATGAATTAATCGAAGGATATGAGGACCAACCTTATATTGTGTTCGAATCAACTGGTGTCTATTCTCGGCAATTGGAACGCTTTATGCGTGATAACTATTATTCCTACTGCCTTTTAAACCCTCTAGAGGCTAAAAAGCAATGTGATGCCTTAAGGATTCATAAAACTGATAAAAGTGATGCCCATCAATTGGCTTTAACTCACTTCTCTGTCTCCCGAAGGGAGACAAACGGGACAGACACCCTGTTTCAACAGTTGAAGTCACTTTCGAGATTTTACAGTGAGCTTGCTGATGAATTATCGGTAACTCGTAGTCGCATGCATAAAGTCATTCAGTTGACCTTTCCTGAACTGGAAAAACTCTTCACTATTAAATCTGATTTATTTCTAAACATTGTCCAATTATTTCCACATCCAGATTTTGTTCAGGGACTTTCAAAAACAATTATTAAAAATAAAATACGTGCCAATACAAATAAAAATATCTCGGGTGCGATGGCAGAAAAAAAGCAATCGCACTAATTGAGGCGTCCCAGCAGTCCTATCCAGCTGTTTCTTCATCGGATGTTTTGTGCGAGCAACTACGGTCATACGCTAGACGTTATCAAGAACTTCTCCAACAGAAGGAACAATGTATTAATGATATGGTCCAATTAGCAGAAAAACGCAGCGAATACAAGGTGATCTTGAGTTTTCCAGGCATTGGCCCCAATACAGCAGTTCGCTTAATAGCAGAAATCGGAGACATCCACCGTTTTGAGAATAACAAACAATTAAATGCTTATGCGGGTATTGACATACGCCGATTCCAATCAGGAAAAACCTATTTTAAGGACAAAATTAATAAGCGTGGTAATAAACACTTACGAAAACTGCTGTTCCTAATAATTCAGAACATGATTAAACAGAGACGTTACGGACGGAATCATATCGTTGAGTATTACGACAAATTAAAAACGCAACCCTATAACAAATGTCATAAAGTTGCGTCCATCGCCTGTGTGAATAAGCTTTTGAAGAACATCTTCTTTCTTATTTCACACAATATGAACTATGATTACGGGTTGGCCTCCAAATCATAGTTTTATAAATAATAACATAATCAAATGACCTAGTAAAAAAATCCAAGTTGGCTAGGTCTATTTTGTATACATATATTTAACAATTCGTCACCCAATTATTATTAGTAACCCTGAACACTCTGTACATTCTAAATACTAATAAATTAATTCAAACAAAGACATTGACTAATCGTAAGAAAGGCATGAGCCCGGTAGATTACCGGGTTCATGCCCTCAAGGCTGCCTAAGTAAATAAAGTGTCTAACTTTTGGGGTTCACTTCAGTTTAATGTCCTCTTTTTTTCTCTTCCATTAACAACTTTAATCCTTATCTGAACCTTTTAAAAAAAAGATAAATTGCTTTCCAACCCTTGGGTTGAAAAGAATTTATCTTAAAAATGGTATTTGGGGATGAAAAAAACATTTGGGTTTACAAAATGAAACTATTGATTGAACCTTCCGCGTTGGCGAAGTAATTCACGATTCAGGTTCGAATCCTTTTCAAATGCAGCGCGGCCGTGAAGCCAGAATATGTTGTTGACAACAACTAAATCTCCAACAGGAAGTTCAAGTTCAAGTACACTTTCATCACTTTCTAATGAATTGGATAAATCGCGCAAGTATTTGGCTTGTTCGATTGATTCAGGATAAACAAATTGATCGATAAAACATACACCAGGTTTGTTATTATGATTGAAGAAGGTCAATCTTTCAATTTCCTGGTCAACGTTCTTACTTTTTGGAGCTTTATACGTAAATTTGTGGCTGGATAATGGGTGATTCAGATACATATCAAGCTCTTTCCAATCGTCTAAATGCAATAAACGTGATTCGCCACCGCGTGCATTTTGTTCGATCATCTTCATCATTAGTAACCAGTCCGTTGGTTCATCTACAAAGGTGCCATCCGTATGAAGTGTAAATAAACGATAAGCCTGACGTAAATATGAATCACTGCTATCCGTGTCTTGAACACTGAAGCGGGCATAATATTTACCTGACATGGAATCATGGTTTGGAGTTCCCAGCAAGTATGAAATGGCCGTTGCAAAAATGACATATTCATCTGTATTCTCCGTGACACCCTCCAAGCCAAGGGTGAAGCCGCCGGATTCCCGATCATGAACGATGTTACGAAGCAATTCACCAAAGTCTTCCCCTACTTGATCCAAAAGATATGAAGCAATGATGAGTCGTGCATATGGCGTATATTCCAGATGTTGAACAGACTGATTATCCTTGGATACCGTTTCTAAAAAAGCAGCAATCGCCTCTTTTGAAATTTCAATATGATATAAACGGCTGGATTGAGGGTGAACTTTCACCTCGTATTTTTCTGTTTTCCTCTCAAACTTCGCTCTCTTTTTTTCTGCAATGTTCATGAATGATTCCTCCTGTTATTTGTAATATAGGTGACAAAGTTAACAGGAAATATAAAAAGCCAGTCGCACATGATCCCCAAATAAAATGGGAATCCAACTGTACAACTGGCTTATATTCACTTCACTGCTCTATGCAAATAGAGTCACAGCGAATATGCAGTTTATGTATGATTTATTTTTCCTGTTTCCAATCATTAAGATCTTTACACGATTCTGAAAAGGTATTTTCCAAAAGGTGTTCATGTCATAATATTGGCTTAATTACATTAAAACGTTTTTCCGTAAAAATGTCAACACTTTTAACATATTATTCTGATATATTATATTACTAACTTGGTAGTTTCGTTTTTTCTCCTGCTTTAATTTGCTGAAAATGGAGATCCAGGTCCTTTAATGCAGCAATCAATGCATTAGCCGCTTTCCCCCGATAATAAGAAGTAATCGATTCTATCGCGTCATCAACACCATCATTTAAACTGATCCCTTTTAATAAACGCCCAATGAATTCCCGGCCATGCTCTGTTGCCAATGTACAGGAAGCTTCCAGGACAACCCCATATTTAGTATCGACTTCTGCAGTGATCGTCAATGTTTCAAAGACACTTTTCGCTGCCATCCCTTGAGGTAAACGTGCATGACCTGCAATGAAAATAGTTTTACCATTGAACATGAGGCTTCTTCCTCTCTCTTTAACGAATTTTAATTTGTCATTGCAGCTTCCAATAAGTGTGATTGTTCCGGAATGCGGTTAACAACCTCTTTTCCAATTTCAATTGATGCTGTTGCTGCAGGCGACGGTGCATTACAAACATGAATGGTCCGTTTTCCCATTATAATATGAAAATCATCCACCATATTACCATCATCCTGTAATGCCTGTGCCCGGACTCCAGCAGGTGCAGGGATTAAATCATCTTCTTGAATTTCCGGAATTAATTCCTGCAGGCTTTTCGTAAATTGCTTTTTACTAAAAGAACGGACATATTCATCCATCCCTTCCTTCATGAATTTACTAGCCAGCTTCCAAAAACCTTTATAGCTTAAAACTTCAGTTAAATCTTTCGCATTGAAATCGGTTTTCTTATAACCTTCCCGTTTGAAACTAAGTACAGCATTTGGACCGGCATCCACTTCCCCGCTAATCATCCGCGTAAAATGAACTCCCAGAAATGGGAATTTCGGATTAGGTACCGGATAAATTAAATGATTGACTAGGAAGCGCTTTTCAGGCTTCAATTTAAAATACTCACCGCGAAACGGGACAATTTTCATATCAGTTTTATACCCCGCTGCTGCTGCGATACGGTCACTGTGCAATCCTGCGCAATTAATGACGACCCTTGCCTTTATTGTACCGTTGCTCGTGTCGATGTTGACTTCATCTAAATCCTCGTCAATCTTCTCCACCTTTGTATTCAGCTTGATTTCACCGCCGTTGCCTCGGATGATATCCGCCATCTTTTCACTTACCTGACGATAATTGACGATGCCAGCTTGCGGGACGCGAATCGCTCCAAGTCCATTAACATGCGGTTCAATTTCCTTTAACTCTTCCACTCCGATTCTTTGGATAGCTAGCTCATTTTGTAAACCGCGTGAAAATAAATCATCTAGAAGGGGCAACTCTTCTGGTTTTGTTGCAACAATGACCTTGCCGCAAATATCATGATCAATTCCATGCATCCTGCAGAATTCCGTCATTGATTTGCTTCCTTGACGGGCAAACCGTGCTTTGAAACTGCCTGGTTTATAATAAATTCCTGAATGGATTACGCCGCTGTTATGCCCCGTTTGATGATCTGCAACAACAGCCTCTTTTTCAATGACTACCACTTTAGCATTAGGAAACCGCTGATAAAGGGCCATTCCCGTCGATAAACCTACAATTCCCCCGCCAACAATTGCGAAATCATACACAATTAACACTCCTTTTATTGATGATTTTTAGTATTCAGCAACTCCATATACGTAATTAAATTGTTCTTAGTCCGTAAGATGTGAAATTCTACTGCTGCCCTTAGTTCTGCAGGATCCCCTCTTAGTGCCGCCTCATATATCATCCGGTGTTCCCGTTGCGTTTCTGGGTAATAATCAATCAGCAAATTCGGCGCAATGGGTGAGATCCCCAACGTTTCTACCATTTTTTGAACTCTTGGCCATGGGCACCCTTTTCGGAGGGTTTCATGAAAAGCCGCATTCAAAAGGATATAATGTTCATTCGTTTCATCAGATAACTGAATCCCTTCCATTTCAATCAAAATTCCCTTTAATTTTTCTTTATCCTCCTTTGTTAAAAAAGGAAGCGACTTTTCTACAGCAAGGCCTTCAAGCAAAGACCTGGTATGATAAATTTCTTCAATATCATCCCGGGTAATCGGTGTGACGATTGCTCCTTTATGAGGAACCATTTCCACCAACCCCTCCATTTGAAGTTGTGTAAGGGCTTCACGAATGGGCATTCTGCTTACTTCCAGGCGATCTGCCCACTCCTCTTGGATGAGTCGCTCCCCCTTTTTCAACGTCCCATTCAAAATCGCCTTCCTAAGACTTTTCGTTACATTTTTTACGATTGTAGATTTATCTCTTTTAGAATTAGCATTATCCAATCCAGCGTCCACCTTTCGATATTGGATACAATTAAAACTATATCAACTTAATAAAGCGATTACAATACAGAAAATTAAAAAAATTGTATCCAATTAAAAAAACACTGGATACATTCCTAGGTAAACATCTACTTCTCTCATATAAAGATAATTTATGGCATTCATTTATATGTAGCTATACACTAGTGATTTAAAATAATCATCTTATATTGTTCAGTTCAGTATAGAGAAGTTTTTTTTGGATGAAATTCCATTTAAATCAAGTCTTTTTGTATCAAGATACATTAATATCTTATCTGCAGGCTCCAACCGTGTTAAAATCAAACAAATATAGTTATGAAATACAAAATATGAAATTGGTAAAAGTCATTAGAATAAAGGGGAAAATTGCATGGCAGAATTAATCGATTGGAAAAATAATGCTCACGGGCATAAATTCATAGCATCTTTTAGCGGAGGAAAGGATAGTGTCTTAGCCTTATATAAAGCATTGAAGCTTGGAGAAGCTGTAGGGCTGATTGTCATGCTGGAGGAGGAAGGAAAACGTTCCAGATCCCATGGAATGCCTCCGGAACTCATAAAAGCCCAAGCTGAATCAATAGGTTTGCCTGTATATACTGCGGCTGCCAGTTGGACTGATTATGAAAAGGTATTTATGCGCCTTTTAGAAGATGCAAAGAATCTAGGAGCAGAAGTGTTGGTAACTGGAGACCTGGATATGCCTGCCCATGGCTGTTGGCATGATAAGGTTACGAAGAATGCCGGATTGAAGCTTGGAATGCCTTTATGGGAAATGAACCATCGTGAAGCTGTCGAAGAGTTCATGAATCTAGGATTCGTTACGATGATTGTAACCGTTAATTTATCATTGGGGATGCGAGAGGATGATTTAGGACGAACGTTAACCCATGAATACGTGAAGGAACTTGAAGCTCGAGGCATTGACCCCTGCGGAGAAGGTGGAGAGTTTCATACTACAGTAATAGATGGGCCTATTTTTAAACAGCCTATTCCAGTTCGTACATGTGAGATTATTAAGGACGGGGAGTATGCTTTTTTACCTTTGGAGCTAGATCATATAATGAATAAGAGTACCTTATAACCGAACTTATTACCAATATTCCTGGCAACCACTCCATACTGCACCCCAATTATGTGATGTTCTTTAACGATTGAGGTGCAGTTTATCTGATGAGTCCATTAACAGTAGGATAATATCATTTTAGTTAACATAATAATATTATAGTTACTTCATTTTGCAGCAACCATTCATTACTGATAACTTTCTGATTTATTATTTGTTAAACCGGAGAACAACAGATTTTTAAAAGAAAAAATATTTCTAATATACTATATTGATAAGAAATTGAGCGATTCTTTATAAAAATCAGTAGAGGTGATATCAAAGAAAAGACTATATATATTCTAGTCTTTTTTGAAAAGTCATTCGGTTGATTTAAAACATTTGCCCGACCAAAACTCTTATTTTTTTAAAATCCTCAGTGAAGGTGATTTTCCTAGTAAAAGGAGCGTTTCCCCTTCCGAAAGCCCTTTCTCTCCGCACCAATGATGCCGGTTTTATCTATCCATTAAGAAATATAACGAAATAATGTTTCTCTATAATAACGCTCTTCTAAAGGACTGTGTTATCCATATAAAAAGAATGAAAAATACAGGAGTTGTCTTTGTCCCGTTCAGTTAATAATAGAAATCCATTAATGTTTCGTCCATTAAATCCTGTGTGAGTCCTATGTAAATCATCGTATCTTTTGGATTGGAATGATTAAGGATTTGTTGCAGTAAAGCGATATCCTTGAATTTTTGGTAATGCAAATAGCCGAAGGTTTTTCGGAGGGTATGTGTACCGACATCCGGAATGTCTGCCATTTCAGCCGCTTTGTTCAGAACCCGATAGGCCTGCACCCTAGTGATTGGACCATTACCTTTTCGACTTGGAAATAAATACTGTTCATTTTTCAGGTTCGATTTCCGGACATACTTCCTAACTTCCTTACGAAGTTGAGGATTGACAAGAAACCGCTTAATTTTATCTGTTTTTTGCTCCACGATGACTATATGCGTACCCTCAAGGATGTCTTTCACTCGCAATTGTAAAAGGTCGCCTATACGTAACCCTATGTTTATCCCGATCGAAAACATCATATAATCCCTGTAGCTGCAATATTTTAATAGTGATTTTTTCATCTTTTCTATGTGATCCAACCTGCGTATCGGCTGGACATTTTTAATTCTTTGAGAGGTTGCTTGCATGAACGGCTCATTCCCCTTTCTCCTTCTTTCATTGTACGTGAACAGCTTAAAAAAAGGCAAGTTTTATAAATTTTGATACGCTTATAAACCTTGATTTAACGGGATTTCGAATGTATCAATAGAGGTCCTTTGTTACATTCGGAATATTCTTATAAAATCGTCCCAAAAAGAGCTAATAATCTACTACCCTCCTTTCACTGTCTTATAGCTTCATAGAGCGCTTTTAATCGGTTCTTGACTTATGACTCCAAAGAATTAAAACAATAGCTTTAAAAGCCAAATATGGAGCTCGTTTTTTGGGGTTTTTATTATATTTTGTCTATAAAATATTAAAAAATAACTATTTTTCTAATTTCCAACATAGTCTGCTTTCGATATTAAAAAAGCCGCCGATTTCACCTTGCTATAGAATATTCGGCTTTGATTACAATATATTCTGTAAAAATAAATGAACCTTGGAGAGGGGGCAGTCAAAGGAATATGAAAGCTGCTCAAACAGACAACAGAACAACTATCGTATTCCCAATTATAAAAAAGGAGCCTTTTCCCCCTGCTAACCAGATTGTTAATGAAGAAGTTTTGCAATAACTTTTATGACTTTTTAACCCCTCGCTCTTTCTAAACAATTTTTCATTGATAACGGAATTCGAATACAGGAATAGCACCTATTTATTAACGATAATAATGTTATGTAAACAATTGATATTTGATAAAGAGAATTCAATTTACTTCCCTTTGTCAAATATCCCCCAATCCATTAATGAATATAAAAACTGGCATCATCAATGATTTCTATGTCTTTGTGACTTTTCAGCTCATCCATCAACTGGAAAAGCGCTCCATCTTTTTGTTTTGCTTCAATCATGCAATCGAGATGTGGTAAGCTTCCCTTTATTTGTTGCAAAAATTCCATGAACATAGCAGTATCCACAAAGTCAGCATGTGCTCGAAATTCTTTATCGGACCTTGGACTTGAAATATGCATTTTAGGAGGTAGTTCGGAATTACTCCAGGTATTCAATATTCGGTCCCAATGATCTTTCCAATCTTCACTTGGTAAATGATGTGCGAGGTGATGGTGATAATCAAAAACCATCGGTATTCCCAATTTCTCACATAAGTAAAGGGTTTCCGACAAAGTAAAGGTAGTATCATCATTTTCAAGAATGACCATTCTTTGAATCGATTCCGGAATCAAACCCCAATTATGGATAAACTGCTCTAATGCCTGTACATGCTCGCCATACCCCCCGCCAACATGCAAGACACAGCGGTGTTCAGGATCCACTCCCATTTTTTTTAATAAAGTATAATGCATCCTTAATGTTTTTAAGGATGTTTTCAGAATCTCGATATTTGAACTATTCAAGATGACAAAATGATCTGGGTGAAAATCTATCCTTATTTTTGGGTGATTATTTATGAATGTTTTTAATTTAGCCAGTTCTTCTGAAATGGGATCTATGTAATCCCATTCTGGAATTTCCGGATGATTGGCTAAAGGGATAAGTTTTGAAGAAAGCCTAAAGAACTGAATATTATTGGCTTCGTTATGAATCAATAAACGCCAGCAATTATGAAGATTGGATATTGAAAGGCGTTCGAGCTTCCTTATCGCTGCATCTCTGTCCTTAATCTTCGAAAACTGAGCAAAAGTCATCGTTTGGGATGGTGAACAGTTTGGCACATGATTACTCATGGCTACATAACCAAGGCGGATTAATGTCAAGGTGATAGCTCCTTTACGGTTGAATGTTTAATGGAAGTATTCCCCTTTTTGACCAATAATATATATGTGAAAAATCCACCGCTCCAAGAAATTAAAAAAATGGCCTTTTTCCGAAAGAATATCGGGCCAAAGCCATTTTTCCAAGTTATCTTTTCAGTCTAGAATTTCATACTTTTTTTCACTTACACTTCAGGGGTAGGAGTTGGTTTAGCATACCCACTTTTATATTTTTCATCGACTTTATTCCGGATCTCTTTGACGCTCATGCCGTCATTCAAGTCCAATATGGATTGCGCAGCAATTTCCAAGCAAACTCCGCATCTTGTCCCGTGGTCATCCCAAACCACTTCACCATTTTTTTTATTCTCATGGATAAAACAATCATAATTATTTTTATGGTTAGCTGACTCTCCGCAACCGCAGTAACAAGGTATTTTTTCTAGTAAATCTTTATTTTGAGCAACAGCTAAATAGATTGTCTTCATATCCTCTGGTTTTTCGGCTAAGAAATCCGGTGCTATTTCCTTACTGCTGGTCTCCTCCTGAAGATCTCCGGATACCGTATGCTCTGAATGTCCTTCATGTCCGCTTTCTTTTTGTACAACACTTTCCTCTTCACTTGAACAACCTGAAAGCATTATCGAAAAACAGATTCCCATAGTGACCGTCATTAATTTCAGCTTCATTTTTACACTCCTTGACCATTTTAATACTCCCATTTTATGGCACGCAAGCTGTTTCTACAAGTATAAGTTTCCTTATTATAAGAAATAAAATGGACAAGTATACTATTAATGACTTTCCGGTACGACTTCGTGCATATTTATAGAGTATAAATCACACTTTAAGAAGAAAGAACGAGGTGATCTTGTCGTGAGAATGCTGCCATCATTGTTAATTTTGTTTGGCACATATTTACTTATTATGCTCCTTGATAAATTACAGGGCTTGAATTTATTGCACTCTTTCTATAGTATCAAACAATATTTGATAGTAGCTCGTGGAGAAGATTACTTTCTGCTCTTATTATTTACTATAATTTTTATATATTTGATCATATTCTCGGCTTTTAAAAACCGGCAGCCTCCATCTTCATGATATTGCCGGTTTTAATTTTTGTTTTATATATGCGGTAAGCAATAAAAGAATGGGAATTCCAATGAGCAAAGGTAGATGCAAAAGGTAAGGGACGACTTTTAACCCTTCATTTATATGTGCCTGATAACTAGGAGCAATCATAATCGAAGAGATGAAAATAACACCGCCAACAAGATAAATGAACATAAGAGAAGGTTTCATTTGAAATAAGTCCGCTGCGCCAATAATGGCACAAAAGAAGAAAATCGAAATTTTAATGAAGCCTAAAATGATCATTAAAACAAGAATAAAGGTATCCAGTCTTTCAATAAAATCAGCAATATTAATATAACTCACGGCTGTAAGAGCGGGGAAATTAGACCTTAAAACCGCCTCGGGACCTAATACAGACAAGAGAATGATCGAATTAAGAGTTAATGAAACCCCACCTATAATTATCGCAAAAAGGCCCACTTTAACGGCAGAACTCTTTTTATTCAAATACGGAAGGATCATCGTAAACGTAATCAATTCTCCAAAAGGTACAGTGATACCTGTAGGAATCAACTCTTTCCATACCAATCCCCATCCGTTGCCCAATACAGGCTGAAGATTCTCCAATCTTGTATATCCTCCCAATACAAACATAATGTTCAGAATCAAAAGGCTTATGATAATAATGGCAAAGCATAAGCATGCAACACGTGCAAATGCTTCCACCCCTAGGTGAACTCCATATATTAAAACAAGTATCATGCATATCCCCAGCGTTATTATGGAAGTACGCCTATAAGTAGAGCTAATTAATAATTCTTCAAAATCTCGTAACACTCTTGAAGCCAGATAAATAAAATAGATGATATAACAAAAACTGAATGCACCACCGATATATTTACCCCAAATTTTTCGGAGATAGCCGGTCATCGGTAAGTCAGGGTATTTTTTAAATAATGAAGTATACACGAAATACAGTAAACACCCAAAAAGGGTTGATAAGAGATTCACAATCCAGACGTCCTGCTTGGCGCTTTTTCCTATATCAAGCAGTAAATTACTACCAAACATAAAAATGACCATCATGCAAAATAACTGAAATCCATCAATTTTAATTTTAGGCAATGCCTCCTTCACCTCCTCATTCAATTATTTCGACTCATAAGGTTCCATTCGCAATCCGGAATTGATAATGTCTACATGAACTTTCAATGATACCTGCGCATCTGAATATAGGTTATCCCAATTTTTTTTGTTTTGGCGCCAATAAACGGGATTTGTTCGAGACAGGGCATCACCAAATCCAAAAATATCTGACTTTTCTTTTTGAGTGATGCTAATTGTCCTTTTAATTTGCTTTTTTAATACATTTTCCATTTTTTTTTCGAATTTTTTCAACACTCTGGGATCGCTTAAATTAATCTCACATGATGTTTCCAACAGTTCTCCCATCACGTTGATATCAGTATGTATGACAGGTTTTTCATGATGGATTGCGGTTAACATTTTACTTTTTACACCGATTGTGTTGATTGTCACATTGCCTCTTTCACAAGGTAACACAACGGGGGTATTTTTCACTTTCGATGTAACGAATTGAGCGGCTCGGGCCGTTTCTCCATCCAACCATCTCACCAATTTTCCTTTTCTGAAAATAGCTAATCCCTTAACCTTAATAGTAGTCGGGTTCGTCGTCTCTAAATTTTCTGTTTGCTTTGCCTTCTGGGAATCATTGCTTATACTGATTCCCGGAAGTGATGCATCTTTACCTTCACTCAAAAGTGAAGAAATGATTTCATAAGCTAACACCTCACTAGATGATCCATACAACTTTTGATTATTTTGTGTTGTACTGATAATATTTTTACCTGGAGTAGTTTCAAGTGGTTCAATTACCCCAAGTACATCCTTAGCAGTCTTCCCTCGCGCAATAAAGATCGGGATACTTCCTCGTGAATATTTACCTCTATCGAGACCATCAAAGATTAAATCAAGATTATTTCGAGCTAACTTCTCACCAATAATAATGAGCGAGAGATGTGTTGTGTTATTTTCCCTCGGAATAACTGAAGCTGATTTTCCAAGAGTTTCCAAAATTGTTTTTCCTGTTATCGTATAGTTGATGACAGCGAGGCTTTGACCTCCTGATGTGCTGGTTTGGGATAGGCCGCTAGGACTTATGACTTGATATGTTACTCGGTAAGGTTGTTTTGGATCGTCATTTTGGTCAACTCCCATCGCTATTATGACACCTAGCTCGTTTAATTCCCTGTAATTAGAACAACCTGAAATCAGTAAGCAAATGGCTGCCATCCATACTAGTGAAATATTCATTTTCATTTTTCTTCCCCCGTAATTAGCCAGTTTTATTTTCTTGATGATTTTTTCAATAGTGATGGTAGCGGGAAACGAAAAAAAACATCTCTTTGCTCCTTTAAACGAAATGGAGCAAATGGGGCAAAATAGGGTACACCAAAAGACCTCAGGCTGCTCATATGAAGCCAGATACATAGAGTGAAAAGCAATATGCCATATAAGCCGATGAATGCTGAAATAAAAATCAACATAAATCGAATTCCACGAGTCACATTGACTAGACTGGTATTTGGCAGTGTAAAACTGCTGATTGCAGATATGGCTACAATGATGACCACTGCGGCTCCCACAAATCCCGCTTCAACAGCTGCCTGACCTAAAATGAGTGCTCCTACTATGGATACAGCCGGCCCGATCGCTCTTGGCATCCGAATTCCTGCCTCACGTAAAATCTCAAAGGCCATTTCCATAACCAGTATTTCGACAATCGCTGGAAAAGGGACATTTTCCCTTTGGCCCATTAGACTGACGAGTAAAGTTGTTGGGATAAGCCCTTGGTGATGAGTAATCAGGGCCAAATAGATAGCGGATGCATACATCGAAAGAAAAAAGGCTCCGAATCTTAACATCCTTAAAAAAGAACTGATATATTGATTTTGATAATAGTCCTCCGGAGATTGAAAAAACTGAGAAAAAATCGCCGGGACGATTAAAACAAAAGGAGTTCCTTGGATAATGATGGCGACTCGGCCTTCCAACAAATTCCCAACTACCGCATCAGGACGTTCCGTATTCAAAAGAAGGGGGAAAATCGTCGCTGAATCATCCCGGATCAATTCCTCAATGTAATTCGATTCAAGAACCCCATCAATATCTATGCCCTTTACTCGTTCTTTGACTTCCTCCACAATACTCTCATCCGCGATTCCCTGAATGTACATGATTCCAATATCCGTTTGTGTGACACTTCCGACTTTCAAGCTTTCTAAGCGTACATCAGGATTTTGAACCCGAGCTCGAATTAAAGACGTATTGGTTCTTAAATTTTCAGTAAAACTATCTTTTGGTCCTCTAATGACCGTTTGGCTTGTCGGCTCGGTTATGGCACGGGATGGCTGACTTTTCGTACTGGCGATGAATGCTTTTGTACTGCCATTCAATAATACAACCGTATCTCCTGTCAAAACCGCTGATAGGAATTCCTGCCAACTTTCTTTAACGGTTACTTGAGATACCGTTAAAATATGGCTTGCCCGTTCCTCCATCTCTGTCAATGTTTGATTATTTTCTTTAAACCACTGTATTAATGGATCCACGATGCTTTCATTAATGATGTTACCATCAGCCAATCCGTCAAGGTGGATTACAGCTGCCTGTACCGATTTATCGTGTGGTGATTCAATCATTCGAACGGACAAATCTGAACTATGCCCGAGCTCTTTCATTAATCTCTTTACATTTTCACTCACCTCACATAATAAGGTGCCATCGGTTGTAGGTTTTTCTTTAGCTCTTTTAAAAGAACGTCCTATTCTCACTTTTCCGCCCCTTACTAATTAAGTGTGTGTGTGTGTGTGTGTTCGTTTCCCTAATGATTGCTTTTATTATTTGTATCTCATATAAATATATGTAATAAAAGGATGTCGAGAAAAATTTTGATAGCAGGTTCAATGAAAAAAGCCGATGTTTCCTTATAAGGAAACATCGGCTTTTTTATTCTGGTGGTAATTTTCACCATCACTCAAGTCAAAGTCAATTTCGCAGACGATTCTACGTCCGTTTCAATAGGATAAACGAGCAATGCACTTTATTTCCTACTTTTAGATAAGGTTAGCGGAATGGTTACGAGTGAAACTCCTGCTGCAATCCAAAACCAGCTGTTCTTTCGTTTTTTATCGCTTCCGCTTTTACTGGGAATACTTGATCCGTATGATTTTCTGGAGGTGGGCCGTTCTATTTCCGCTGTTTCATTCGTTTTATGCAAATGCTGATTCTCCGGTAATTGGGTCGTTCTTTCTAAATCGCTTGTATCTCCTCCCATTCCTTTAATGAAGGTCATCAGGAAGGTCATGGCTTGTTTGACTTCTTGGTCATTCAAGGAACGCAGTAACGCTAAATAGCTTGGCTTTTCTGGCGTTTTATCAGCTTCAGCTACACGGGCAATCCCTGAGTTGATTTTCAGGATTAGCGGTTCAAGCTGCTGAACATTAAGTGTTCCTAATGTGCCAAGTATGAGAAGCAGATTTTTCAGCGTATTTGCCGTTTCTGGGGTGTCCGCTGTATTGACAAGAATGTTCAGCACTTTATCCCCTTCCTTCAACAAGCTGTTAACCATCGATAATATCCCACGATCCTGCATGCCCTTCATGACTTCAAACGTTTCTTTAATCACTTCTTTATTTTCCAATAGGGTACGCTCGATATCCTCTAATTCGATCCTTCTTCTTTCTTCATCACTAATGCTGATTCGATTGATCACTTTTGTCGCTTTAGCCACGGTTCCTCTCCTCCTTTTTGATCTTCAAGAGGTCACCAGGGAATATATAATCTTCGCGGGCCCATTTTTTTTGTACTTGTACACCCATTTGCGGTTGAGGATTCCCATTACGATGGTTGATGCTCGGCAATGGATTGTCTCCTTTGACCCTAAGAACTTCCATTTTTGCTTGAACTTCCTTATAGGCGGGAGTATCAGTATCTTTATCTGAATGGCTGCTTGTCAATTGGTTGATGGCCCCGTCACCTGAATCATTCATCGGAAGATAAACTTCTTTACCTTTTACACGATCCGTAATTAGACATTCCACTTTTGCATGTCCATACGGTGAAGTGAGCCGAACAAGGGTGCCATCCTCAAGCCCTCTATCTTTTGCCAATTCCCGGGATACTTCAAGGAAGACTTTTGGCGTTTTGGAACTGATGCCTTTTGATTTATATGTCATGTTTCCTTCATGGAAATGTTCCAATAAGCGGCCATTATTCACATGGATATCAAACTCATCCCCAAAGTCAATCGGTTTGGTCCATTCGACTGGAAATAACCTCGCTTTTCCATCGGGAAACGGAAAAGCTTCCGTGAATAACAATGGAGTATCTTTACCATCTGAAGCAACTGGCCATTGAAGACTTTTATAACCTTCCAAGCGTTCGTAATTTACTCCAGCATATAATGGTGATAGTTTAGCTGCTTCATCCATGATGTCACTTGGATGCCCATAATTCCAGCCCGCTCCTAACGAATTCGCCACATTCATTATGATTTGCCAATCAGGCTTTGAGTCGCCAAGAGGTTCAAAGACTTGATACAGACGTTGTATACGGCGTTCGGTATTCGTGAAAGTACCTTCTTTTTCAAAGCTTGGGCTTGCTGGAAGGACAACATCGGCGAATTCAGCCGTTCTTGATAAGAAGATATCTTGTACCACAAAGAAGTCCAGTTTTTCAAATGCTTCATGGACATGATTGATATTCGAATCGACCAGCCCCATATCTTCACCTTTTAAGTACATGGCTTTAATGGTACCTGAATGAATCCCTTCGACCATTTCATGATTATTAAGGCCAGGGTTTTCGGGTATTTTTGCACCCCAGATGTTTTCATATTTCGCACGTACCTTTTCGTCCGTTACTTTTTCATAACCTGGCAAGCGATCCGGCATACTGCCAAAATCACTGGCTCCTTGTACATTATTATGTCCGCGTAAAGGGTAAGTGCCTGTTCCAGGTTTACCATAGTTGCCCGTTATGAGCAATAAATTGGAAATTGCAGTACTCGTATCACTTCCTCCGCCATGCTGGGTAACGCCCATTGCCCAAAGTGCTGCAACGCTTCCCGCTTCATGAATGGCTTTTGCCAACGTAATTAAATCTTCCTTAGATACGCCTGTTACTTTTTCTGCATATTCCATTGTGTAGGGTTCTAAAGTCTTGATATATTCCTCCATCCCATTTACACGATTTTTAATGAAGTCTCTATCTGTCCAACCTTTATCGACGATATATTTAGTGACGGCCGAAAGCCATATCATATCCGATCCCGGAGCAGGCTGGATGAAGAGGTCGGACCGGTCAGCCATTTCATGCTTTCTGATGTCTGCGACTATCAGCTTCTGTTTCCCCAGTTTATGGGAACGTTTAATTCTTGTAGCCAACACGGGATGTGATTCGGATGTATTGGAGCCAATGATCAATACAAGTTCGGACTTTTCGATATCCTTTATGCCCCCTGTATCTCCACCATATCCAACCGTCCTGAATAGTCCCAAAGTAGCCGGTGTCTGACAATACCGGGAACAGTTATCCACATTATTGGTGCCGATGATTCCCCTAGCCAGCTTTTGCATTAAATAGGACTCTTCATTGGTGCATTTGGAAGACGTTATGAAGGCCATCGAATCAGGACCGTAAGAATCCTTGATGTCGGTGAATTTAAAGGAAATCAATTCAAGGGCTTCTTCCCATTCAGCCTCTCTGAACGCATCCCCTTCTCTAATTAAAGGTTTTGTTAGTCTTTCTTCACTATTCACGAAATCCCATCCGAATTTCCCTTTAACGCAAGTTGAAATTCCATTTGCAGGTGCCTCCACTTGCGGTTCGATCTTAAGGATTTTACGGTCTTTGGTCCAAACGTCAAAGCTGCATCCTACACCACAGTATGTACAAACCGTTTTCGTCTTCTTGATCCTTGCATCCCTCATGGCGGATTCCATATCTGAAATCGCTAAAATCGAGCCATAACCCGTTTCAGCATTTTTCGTAATTTCTATCATAGGTCGAAGAGTTTGTTTAGCGATGCCAGTTAAAAATCCAGCTTCACCCTCCATTCCTTTTTCCATCATTGCATTACACGGACAAACGGTGGAACAGTGCCCACATGACACACATGAAGATTCATTGATCGGAACATTGTCATCCCAAATGACACGCGGACGTTTTGCTTCCCAATCAATAGTCAATGTTTCAGTGACCTGTACATCTTGACAAGCTTCAACACAACGGCCGCAAAGGATGCATTGATCCGGGTCATATCGATAGAATGGATTCGTCCGATCTACTTCATAGGGTTTTTGATCAAAAGGAACACTTTGATGATTTACCTTCATTTCCTTTACGGTATTGTGTATTTCACAAGTTCCATTATTATAATCGCAAACCGTACAATAAAGCTCATGGTTATATAATATCCTGTCCATCGCCATGACCTGTGCTTCTTTTACCTCTGCTCCAACTGTATCGATTACATCCCCATCTTTGATCTTGGTGGAACAAGATCTAACTAGTTCTCCATTAACGCTCACTAAACATGTATCACATGTTTCGATAGGACCTAGGCTAGGGTGGTAACAAACATTCGGGACTTCAATGGAGCTATCCGTCAGCATTTGTAATATTGTTTGATTACCTTCCAGACTGGTCTCAGCACCATTGATTTTTATATGCACTTTCTCTGGCAAAATAATCGCTCCCCTCTTAAAAAACGATAAAATTCATCATTTGGTATTTTCTACCCTCGCACAAATTTTCTCAAACTTGTGAAAGTGAATAATGGAAGTCTTCATTTGACCAATTTCATATTAGAAAATAAACTAAAGCCGAAGTGAGACATAGTATTCACTCACTTCGACTTTAGCATCATTGATTAGAGTTTGCTTTCAATACAAACGAACTTAAAGGGGCAACGGTTATCTGACTCCCTTTAATCCTATCAATTTCTTCCAGGCCCGCATGCTGACCATCCACTAAAACGGCCCAATTACCTTCGTGAGGAAGAGTAATGGTTATCGCGTCCCAATTTGCATTATGAATCACTGCCATTTTATAATCTTGATGTTGTAAGGTGAATGCAACCGCATTTGGCGGGGCATCAATGAATTGTAATTGCTCCTCAATTTCTTCGGGTGTGCTTAACCTAAAAACAGAATGATTTTTCCTGAGAGAAATCAGCCCTTTCATATACTCCACTTCCCGATCTAACTCCGCTCTCCTTTTCCAATCCAACCTGTTAATCCAATCAGAAGATTGATAGCTATTTTCATCTCCATCCTTCGTGCGCATGAACTCTTGTCCAGCATGTATCATTGGAATCCCCTGTGACAGTAAGACAATTGCCGAAGCTAACTTATGCATCTGTTTCCGTTTTTCTTCCGTAGCATCTGGATTAGTGATGAGCAGCTTATCCCATAAAGTATAATTATCATGTGCTTCAACATAATTGATCACTTGATCTGGTCGTTGATATGTTGCGATATCTTCATCATATTTCAAACCACCAGCGATGCCTTTTTTTATAATATCTTCCATTCCTGGTTTGCCATTGACGAATCCCTTATCATGTTCATTCATGACAAACCCTTTTAAACCATCACGGATCGCATCATTAAAGTGAGCGATTCCAGGCATTTTAAAAGCATTCTTTTGATTTGCTTTCAGCTCTTGGGCCAAGGGGGTATCCATATCCCAGCCTTCGCCTAAAACAATGAGGGTCGGATCAATTTCTGCCAGTGCCTTTTTCACTACATTCATCGTTTCCACATCGTGAATACCCATTAAATCGAAACGGAAACCATCAAGGTTAAATTCCTTTGCCCAATAGGTTACGGATTCTACGATGAATTTCCGCATCATTTTACGTTCGGAAGCAGTATCATTTCCTACACCAGTTCCATTAGATAAGGTGCCGTCCGCGTTATAGCGGAAAAAGTAAGTGGGAACGAGTTTATGGAAGTTTGAGTCCGCCACAGAATAAACGTGATTATATACAACATCCATGATCACTCGTAACCCGTGGTCATGTAAACCTTGAATCATTTCCTTTAACTCCCGGATCCTGACTTTTGGTTGATACGGATCAGACGAATAAGAGCCTTCGGGAGCATTATAATTCTGTGGATCATATCCCCAGTTATATTGTGGTTCATTCAATTTCTTTTCATTGATTGTAGCAAAATCAAATATCGGGATAAACTGAACATGGGTAACACCTAGATCTTTAATATGATCAAGACCTGTTTTCACTCCTTCTGGACCTTTGGTTCCGGCTTCAACTACTCCTAAGAATTTACCTTTATGGTGGATTCCGCTTTCAGGATGAATCGATAAATCCCGTGTATGCAATTCATAAATGACTATGTCCTCAGCTTTTTCAAGAGGTGGTTTATCCCGTGTCCACCTTTTTGGGTTCGTATCTGTTAAATCTATCACGACCCCTTTATCACCATTAACAGTAACTGCGCGAACATAGGGATCGACGGCTTCACTCCAGGTTTCTCCCACTTTCACTTTATATGTATAAATCAATCCATCCTGATTTCCGTTCAGCTCAATGATCCAGGTCCCCTTTTCGGAACGAACCATTTGAATTTCCATTCCATCTGTATCATCCCAATGTTTATAAGTAACTAGCCTGGCTTCAGATGCAAGTGGTGCCCATAACCGGAATGCCGTTTTATCTTTAAGATAGGAATTTCCTAAATCTTTGCCTTCATAGAAATATAAATCATCCAATTCTGACGGGTTTACCGGATTAATATTAGCAATCGGCAGGGATTCCAACTGATTTTCCGGTTTATTATCCATAGGTTTTTGATTATTTTTATTTTCCTCTTCAAAATAAGAAAGTGAATCTTTAATAGGTCATTCCTCCATTGAAATTCCCATTTTAGAACAGGGATTATTCATTTTTATAATCATGAGCGAATCTTCCATAATGTTATGATTCCACAGGCATTACACATAAAAACATCCGATCTGCAAATTATGGCGAAAATTCAGAAATCTATATTTAATAATCGAAAGCAGCAGGTCATTTTGCTGGACCTTACTTATCGTTTAATGAAAAGTGAATCCAAAAAAAGAAAAAAATGCCTCCATAACAGTTTTACGGTCTTGGAGGCATTTCTAGTACTCTTTATGGTGTTTTAATAATTTTCACTGAGTTATCTTCAACAATTGCAGTGAAGTTCTTAACTTCAGGCTGCTCAAAGATAAAGTCTGTGATACCATCTTCGAGCTGTTCTTGAAGAACACGGCGGAGCGGTCTCGCCCCGAAAGTTGGGTGATATCCGAGTTCAATTAGCCTTTGTTTCGCTTCAATGGTCACATCTAAAGATAAACCATTTACAGCAAGTGTTTCGTCTAACTCGTGAATCATGATATCAACAATTTGCAGAAGATCTTCTTTCTTCAATGCAGAGAATTCAATGATGCTATCGAACCGGTTCAAGAATTCCGGTTTGAAGAAGCTGCCTAAAGATTGCAGGATTGAAGCCTCTTCCACAGCTGAACTTGTACCGAATCCCATTACTTTTTGTTTCTCACCGACTCCTGCATTACTCGTCATGATGATCACGGTATCTTTAAAAGTAACGGTCCGGCCTTGACTGTCGGTTAAGCGGCCATCTTCCATGATTTGCAGGAACATATGCATGACATCCGGATGTGCCTTTTCGATTTCATCCAATAAGATGATACTGTAAGGCTTGCGGCGAACTTTTTCCGTCAATTGTCCAGCTTCCTCATGTCCTACATATCCAGGAGGAGAACCGATTAATTTAGAAACACTGTGTTTCTCCATGAATTCACTCATGTCAAGACGAATCATAGCGTCCTTGTCCCCGAATAATTCCTCAGCAAGAGTTTTCGCCAATTCGGTTTTACCGACTCCTGTCGGACCGACGAAAAGGAAAGAACCGGTAGGACGATTTTTGGATTTTAACCCGGCACGACTTCTTCGAACGGCCTTGGATACCTTTTTGACAGCCTCTTCCTGCCCAATTACTTTTTTCATCAGCTCCGCTTGGAGATGAACCATTCTTTCTTGCTCATCTTCTTGGAGCTTACCTACAGGAATGCCGGTCTTTTGTTCAATGATATTTTGAATGTCTTCAACGGTAACGGTTGGCTTAATTGCATCTTCCCCTGCTTGCAATGACTTTTCCAGTTTTTCTTCTTCATCACGAAGAACGGCAGCTTTTTCATATGCTTCTTCTTTTAAGGCCATTTCTTTTTCTTTATAAATTTGGACCAGTCGTTCTTTCATGTTTTCTACCTGGCCGTCTTCTATGGTCAAGTTCAATTTGGAACCAGCTTCATCCATTAAGTCTATTGCCTTGTCAGGGAGGAATCGGTCTTGAATGTAACGGTTTGAAAGTTCAACAGCCGCTTTTAGGGCTTCCTCACTATATGTTACACCATGATAAGATTCATAACTTTCTTTTAAACCGCGTAAGATGACCAATGCCTCAGCAGTTGTAGGTTCGTTAACCTGTACAGGCTGGAAACGTCTTTCAAGGGCACCGTCTTTTTCAATTTTCCTATATTCGGATAAAGTAGTTGCTCCGACAAGCTGAAGTTCGCCGCGTGCAAGTGCAGGCTTCAAGATATTTCCTGCATCCATTGATCCTTCGGCCGAACCTGCTCCCACAAGTTGATGAATTTCATCGATGAATAAAATGACATTTTTTCTTTCCTGTAATTCGCTGATCAATTGCTTCATTCTTTCTTCGAATTGCCCTCTAATTCCAGTATTGGAAACAAGGGACGCTACATCAAGCATATATACTAGCTTATTACGTAATTTAACTGGCACTGAACCTTCAACAATCGCTAAAGCAAGACCTTCAGCAATGGCTGTTTTACCGACACCAGGTTCACCGATTAAAACTGGATTATTTTTATTGCGTCTGTTTAGAACTTCAATGACGCGTTTGATTTCTTCATTTCGTCCGATAACCGGATCAATAAGTCCTGCTTTAGCAGCATCGGTCAAATTGCGGCCATACTCCTCAAGCAATCCTCCATCCTCGCCATGTTCAGCTGAATCCGGTTTTGGTACACCATTATAATTAAATGGATTGAATGAATTTGGAGATCCGTTAAATTGGAATTTCCCCATATCCATTCCGCCCATAGCAGCTCCAAGTTTGTTTCGTTCTTCTTTATAACAAGTGGAGCACAGTTTCACATCATGCTCCTGACCATTCATATTTAGGTGAACTTGAATATTAGCTTGGTTTACATGGCATTTTTCACAAAGCATGTAGTACTCCTCCTTTAAAAAATTAAATTGAAAATAAATCTTTGACCTTCTTTGACTTTCTGACTTTATTATACATTGACCTTCTTTGACTTTCAATAATTTTGTCTGGGAATTTTTTTGCAAAAAACAGGAATTCCTTCGATTTGGTTTGCTTAGCATATTAAACTATCCATATCCAGTCAACTAAAAAGCTTTCATGAATGCTTCATACTACCGATTACCGAATTCAGGACTCACCATAACCTTAAACTATTAGCAAAACGCCAATTCTCTTGTCCATGTGCCTCATTCACTCTTATTTTTTAATACAAAAAAAAGACTTTATTAAGTCTCTTTAAGGTTAGTACAATTTTTAAACGTTGGATTTCCACTCCAGGTACTCGCTTTCCGCGGGCGGTTGGGGAGCCTCCTCGGCGTCTTCGCACCTGTGGGGTCTCCCCTTGACGCGCTTTTCCCGCAGGAGTCTCGCACCTTCCGTTCCAATGATCTTTGTTTTAATTTTAAGATAGAACACTTTTGCCTACAGTCTTTTTTTTGTTTTTAAGTAGTATTAATACTTGAGGTGATATCGATAGTCCCCTCGTTGTTCAACCCATGCCATGCTTTCCTTTCCGCAAAGCTGCTTCAATTCCAATAAAAAATCAAAAAGGTTTCGGAATGAAACCTTCCGAAACCCTTTTGTCTACAATTTGAAAGAGACTTCATTAAGTCTCTTAGCTTTTTTATATTAAAATTGATTTTCTTCTATTATATACGTTTCGCACCGATATACTTTTGCTTCCAATAACTATTATTGGTTTTAGCGTATGACACTCCTTTTGATGATGACGAGTGTATGAATTCATTGTTTCCTATGTATATGGCCACATGTGTGGGTGTTTTCGCTTTATTTGGTGCAAAGAACATTAAGTCCCCTTTTTGCAGGCTTTTAACTTTCTTTCCTTTTTTATATATGTCAGCAGCAGTTCTTGGTAAATTCTTGCCAGCCTTTTGATAGGAATACTTCACTAAACCCGAACAATCAAAACCTGATGATGAAATGCCACCCATTTTATATTTTGTACCTAGTTCACTTTTAGCCACTTTAATCGCTTTTGTATGATATGAAGCAGCTTCCACTTGGTTTCCGGCAAAGGATGCGGTTACAAGCGTGATAGCCAATGACAATCCGACGACAATTTTCTTAAACAAATTAATTACCCCCTGATGTGATTTGCTAAACCTAATATACTAGAAAAGCTATATCACTCGCATCACAGGATCTTTACGAATATGTTACAATTAGTAGATTTAGGAAGAATGACCATATAAAACATAGAAATAAGTCGAATCAAGTGTCCATTCAATATATTGAAAAGCACCTTTAATAAAACTATCTTTTCTTCATAAAAAATCAGCGGTAAAAAACCACTGTCAAAATTCTTTTGAGAAAAATGGAAGAAATAGTTTTACCCCACGTTTATTAAAAGGTAAACATTTCAAATCTGCAATTAAATGACTTATGTATCCTAATGAACAAGTGGCGAAAATTCCGTCAATCCCCATAAAGGCTTCGAATTGAAAGGCAATGATGCCAAAGAAAGCGATACCGGCAATCGAATGGGTATAACTTCTATGTGGTGTAAAGGATGCCAAGATTATATAGACTCCCAACAGCCACAACCAGCTTTCCTGCAAAGATAAACCGCCTCCTAATACCGCTAATCCAGTCAAAGTCAGCATATGCCTTTGCCTAATGAAAGATGAAATAATGATGATTCCGATTCCTGCCCCTGCACCGATCCACTTTTCCGTTTCAGAGCCTTCCAAAAGACTATAAATGATCATTAAAATTCCAATCGTTTGTGCTATCGTTCGGATAAACTTATGTGAAAAGGTAATCCTATTACTCAACTTCCCATCAATATCCATATCGGGCATCAGCCCTGAAACTCCCCCGATGCCCACCAAAAATAAAGTGGTGGTTGGATCTGTTTGAAGTGTGTTTGCCGTCAAGAATCCAACTGTTGCCCCTATAGCCATGTGTGCTGTCCCGTTCACTGTCTCTCTCCTGTCCCTCTAAGAAGTAATCTGCTCAAGAAACGAATGTTTGTTCGAATCTCTGCATACCTAACTATACAACATTTTGGGGAAAATTTCTCTAGTTCTTATAAATAAAGCCATAGAAATCAGTGATTAGAGCAAATAAAATACCTTTTCGTACATTTAAAACACTTTTTATAAATGTCTATAATAGCTTTGTGTAGGTAATTTTCATTACTTTAAATCACGCAAAATATTTTTCAGTAAAATGAGGTTTTTCATGAAATTTTATCCAAAATATGAATATACTAATCTATAAGGGGAGTGATTCAGATAGCTTTTTTAAATGCCTTCAATAATTTTAAAAATGGGAAAAAGTCCAAGAAAATAAAGAACATGGATTTTCGGGAACAGAATGTAAATAAATCGTCGGAGCTCATTGGTAATAATGTAATTGTCCAAAATATAATTAACAATCATCTTTCCAAAAAAAATAACCACTTGTAGGGTGGTTTTTTTAATTATTAGGGGAAATGGTTTCATTCTTTTCCAACTTCTCACTTGCTTCGTAAATATAGTTATATTGTAAATAGTAATCGTATATGACGTTTTGCAGGATTATAAGCAGTGATTTATCGAATGTATCGAATTCAGTTTGATAACTATTTAAGACGGTGACGAATTTCCCGTCCATGTTTTCGAAATAATGGATAAGAAAGTTCTTGTAATATTCACTATCGCTATTGCTTTTATTCGTAATGCACGGATCGCCGGTTTGAATGGACTTATCAAGCATCGCTTTGATGGATTTAGGCAGCTTTGCTTTTTTGAACTGGTTCAGGGTATAGATATCATAGGTAAAGGAAAGACCTAATTGATCGGAATAAAAATCCACGGCACAGTCCAATGTATAGATTAAGGGTGTTTTAAAGTCTTTGCTGTTGGCAATTTCCTCTGATATCTCCAATTGAAATTCCTCGGATGTTAAATAGGCTGCAAATTTCATTTTTGAACTGCTCATGCTGAATACTTCATATACGGCTGCATCTTGTTTTTCAATTTCAATTTCGATATTAAAAAATTTAAAGTGTTTTAAACGGTAAAAAGCAATCGGGGCTAATAGGAATAGCAATATCCAAACTAGGTAAAGGAATAATGTGTTAAAGATGATTTGATAAAATTCAGACGTTACGATCGGTTCGATGATTAACGATATCAATGTATGTTCAAATCCCTGAGAAACAGGGGGGGCAGGTACAATGGTTTCCTCTGGCTTTTTTAAAGTTTGGATACCTAAATGAGCCATCGCAACTAACGTGTAAACAAAAATTAAAATTGTCCCAATCACATAAAATTTTGGCATGAATCCTATAATCCTGTCGAAAACAGAAACCCGTTTATCTTTCTGCTCCTCTATAGCCAATGTGGTTGCTCCTTTTAAGATTATTAATATCAGGAAAAGTCTACAGGAAATTGGTATTTTCTGGAGACTATCTATTTAATTTATATGTTTGCAATTATGTTAAAATACGTAAAATTTGTTTAATCATTGACATATTCCAAATTACTTTCGACGTTTTCATTAAAATTAATAATAATTCGTCGTTAAAAATGCCCAACCTCTTCATTGAAAATGAAAGGATGAGCAAATGTTTAGGGTTTTATTTAGGACGGCCCTTTATCGCAAATTCTTCGACCTTCCTTAGAAACAGCTCCATGGCTTTTGATGCTTCAAAGTCCAACTTTTTCACGATCGAAAAAGGTCTTATTAGGGGCTCATTTTTCAAATGGAAAGTTTTCAATTCATTGGACTTCAATTCTTTTTGTACTGTCAATCGGGATAACAAGGCAATGCCGAGTCCAGCCATCACCGCTTCTTTCACTCCTTGGATACTGGTGAAAATAAAGGTTTTCTTTATGTTTAACTCAAGACTGCTAAGAAGTTTATCGGAATATGTACGGGTCCCCGATCCTTGCTCCCTAAGTACCCATGTTTGGTTTTGGAGCATATTGCCCTCGATGAGATCCATCTGTGAAAGTGGATGATCCGGGGGAACGACCACAATCATCTCGTCATTCATGAAGGGCCTGACATCTATATCTTTATAATCCGTTTCCCCTTCAATCAAGCCTATATCAAGCTTATTCGAACGGATTCCTTGAATGACATCATTTGAATTAGAGATGATGATTTGTATATCCACCATCGGATATTGTGCCGCAAATTCTGCCAATACTTTTGGAAGGTAATATTCCCCTATCGTGAAGCTTGCACCTATTTTCATCGTTCCGCTAACCACGTTATTAAATTCATTTATTTCTCTTTTTGCTGTTTCATAATGATTAAGCATTTGCTTTGCATGTCTATACAAAATTTTTCCCGGCTCTGTTATTTGAACTTGTTTGGGGGAACGATAAATTAATTTCGTTCCTAACTCATTTTCCAGATTCCTTATGTGAAGACTGACTCCTGGCTGCGACAGGTTCAGGATATCCCCTGCTCTTGAAAAGTTTTTCTGTTCGATTACAGTTACGAATACTTTTAACGGATCCATTGTTACCTCCCTATTTTCCTATGCGTTTCATTTTATCATAAGTAGAAGTAATCATTGAAATAGCAAAAATATATTTCACTTATTTTTAATTTAGTTTTAAAGTTAAAGCATCAACATAGATGGAGTGATCACACTGGAACAAATAAAAGTTGAAACAAAAAAACTCGGATTTACAAAAGGAATAGCATTGACTTTGCTAATTGCCATTGCAGCAAAATACTTAGCAGTGCTTCCATTCCTTCATATAATGGGACAGTTAGTCATTGCAATACTGATTGGTATTGTTTGGAAATCGCTGATCGGCGTCCCGGCTTACGCCGTTGCTGGGACAAATTATTCAAGTAAAGTCCTTTTGAGGGTGGGCATTATCTTATTGGGGATGCGTTTGAACCTAAAGGATATTATTAATGCCGGACCGAAAACATTTGCAGTTGGTGCCATTAGTCTTGCATTTGGTATATTAGTAGTTTATGGATTGACCCGCCTATTTAAAGTTGAGAAAAAGCTTGGCATATTGACAGCTTGCGGAACGGGAATTTGCGGAGCTGCTGCCATACTGGCAATTTCCTCCCAAATAAAAGCAAAAGAAAAAGATACAGCAATAGCTGTAGCTACGGTTGCTGTATTAGGTACAACCTTCACTTTCGGATATACGATCCTATATCCATTATTGGGGTTATCCGATCAAGGATATGGTGTTTTTTCGGGTGGTACACTCCATGAAATTGCTCACGTCATCGCTGCTGCGGCACCAGGGGGAAATGAGGCTGTCGACTTGGCAGTGGTGGTCAAATTGACTAGGGTGGCCCTGCTCATTCCCGTTGCCATTTTAATTGGATTCATCATGAATTGGAAAGAACGATCAACGGTTACCGGAAAGAAATTTTCCTGGAAATCCATCCAGATACCGTGGTTCATTTTTGGTTTTTTATTGATGAGTGCCATTTATTCTTCAGGTGCAGTTCCTGAACCTTTGGCCGAAAAGCTTGTTATGCTTTCCTATATCCTCATGGCTATGTCGATGGCGGGACTAGGATTGAATATTGACCTTGTAACTTTTAGGAAATATGGCGGTAAACCTTTTATTGCTGGACTCGTTGGCTCTATATTTTTGACTTGCCTCGGGTATGTATTGGTTCAGGCTTTCCATTTAAATTAACTTTTCAATTTAAACAAGCATCCCTTAATCGGCATGCTTGTTTTTTTCTATTGGATGTGGAACATTGGCACCATAAAAAATTTCATCCATTTCCGTTTGAAGCCTTTCTATAATTTCTTGCCTTTCCTCTTTATTCAGCTTTTCCTCTGTATAACCGAATAAGTAATTATTAATATCGAACCTTTTCAGCTTACATTTCGTATGGAATATATTTTCCTGATATACATTTACATCGATCATGTCATATAAACCTTTTACTTCATCAGGAATATAGTTTTGAATGGAATTAATATCATGGTCAATGAACAATTTTCGCCCATCTTTATCTCTTGTAAATCCTCTTACTCGGTAATCGATCGTGATAATGTCGGTATCGAAGGAATGAATGAGATAATTAAGGGCTTTAAGGGGTGATATTTCTCCACATGTAGAGACATCGATATCGGCCCTGAATGTGCTAATGCCTTCATTTGGATGGTATTCAGGGTAAGTATGTACGGTAATATGGCTTTTATCCAGTTGCATGACCACATTATCAGGTAAAGGCCCTGGTGATTCCTCATAAGTCCCCATAGGTACTTCGACGACAGGTCCTTCTGAAACAAGAATGGTTACACTGGCGCCTTGAGGGACATAATCCTGTTTGGCCGTATTTAAAACATGCGCCCCTATTAAATCCGCAACATTGTGCAGGATTTTCGAAAGCCGCTCTGCATTATATTGTTCATCGATATAATCCAGGTAGGACTCCCTCTCTTCCCTGGTTCTTGTGTAACAAATATCATACATATTAAAGCTTAAAGATTTCGTAAGATTATTAAAGCCATGAAGTTCAATACGCTGCTCAGGTGTAAGTTTCATGAATGATTCCCCTTATACTTTTTTTAGGACTACCCTTATAGTTACCCTTTTCGTGAAATAAAAAACTAAATCTGCCAGTCTAAGCTTCTGACTTCTAATCGGTAAGCTAAGAAAAAGCTATTGCATTAACATGCAACGGCTTTTTTATTTTCCTGATTTGTTCTAGGCAGTATGAACTTTTTTCTTCTTTATCGGTGAAAGAATCCGTTCCAGCCATCCGAGTAAAAGATCCGAGAGAATGGCCATCAATGCCGTCGGAATTGCTCCTGCAAGTATGATTGCCGTTCCATTTGACGCATTCGTTCCCCTGACAATGATATCCCCCAGTCCGCCTGCCCCTACGAATGTACCGACAGCAGTTACCCCAATTGCAACGACAAGAGCTGTACGTAAGCCAGCCATGATGACAGATAGAGATAATGGCAGTTCGACCATTCTTAGTAACTGGAGCTTTGTCATTCCCATTGCCTTGCCAGATTCTAAATAAGTATGATCTATACTTGTAATCCCGACATACGTGTTTCTCAGGATTGGCAGTAATGAATACAAAAACAACGATAAGATTACCGTATTTGTCCCTAGCCCCATTACTAGCATCAGGAGTGCAAGCATAGCCAATGCTGGTGTGGTTTGTATGACATTCGTTATCGAAAATACCCAATTACTCAATTTCTTATGTTTCGCGATGAAAATGCCTATCGGGATGGCTACAATTGCTGCAAATAACACTCCATAAGCAGACATTAAAAAATGGCGATAAAATTCAGTAAGAACATACATCCAATTTTGGGAATAATAAGTTCCCAACTGTTGCAAGGTTTCCATTAGTTTGCACCTCCCAATTATTCAAAATATTTATGTGCTTTAAGGAATTCCGATGCTACGACCGATGGCTCCTTCAAGTTCCCATCCACTTCATAATTCAGTTCCTGCATGGTTTCAGTAGTGATCTCGCCAATTAACTTGTTAAGTTCCTCTTCAATTTCAGGATACCGTTCCAATAATTCTTCAGTAACGACCGGTGAACAGTCATATGGAGGGAAATATTGTTTATCATCTTCTAAGAGCTTCAAATCATTAACCTTAATCCGTCCATCTGAGGAATATGCAAGGACAATATCCATCTGACCATTTTTGACTGCATCGTATACCAAGCCAATCTGCATCGGATAAGTTTCGCCAAACTCCAATCCATATGTATCGACGAATCCTTTATAACCATCCCCTTTTCTTTTCAGCCAAGCACTATCCACACCTAACCTTAGATTATCTGCATCCTTTTCCAGATCCGATATTCTCTGATACCCTTTTTCCTCAGCCAATTCATTTGAAATCGTAAAGGCATATGTGTTATCGAATCCATAAGAATCAAAAAATTTGAACCCATATTGTTCCTTGAATTCCCTTTGAACAATTTCCATCGCCTTTACTGGGTCCTTTTCGATTTCCTGTCCCAGGACACTCGTTAAATCAGTCCCTGTATATCGAGTTGCGGCAATATCTATATCACCAGTCTCCATCGCTTTCTGCTGAACGAAATTCGAACCGAGATTTTTGATGATTTTCGTATCAAGTTCCGTATTCCTTTCAAGGAGTTGAGCGATCATGTTCGCAAGGATTTCAGATTCGGTCATGCTTTGGGCACCGATCTTTACAGTAGTTTCAGAAGATGACCCTAAACCAGGCAAAGAACAGCCGGTGATCATTAATGCACAAACGATAAGGGCCATTAAAATTGTATTTCTATTTTTTTTATACATGGTAATCCTCCTCAAGCAACTTCCTTCATGCCTTTCAAGCCTTTTGGTACGACTTTTCGCTCTATGATCGAGAATACATAATCAACCAGGATAGCCATGATGATTACCGGAACTGCACCAGCGATGATATATTCTGTTTGGTATAAATTCAAACCGATAAAAATGTAATCTCCCAAGCCCCCGCCTCCAATAAAGGAAGCTAAGGTGGCCCATCCAATTAAATAGACGGAAGCCGTACGGATACCAGCCATAATGACGGAAAGTGCAAGCGGGAATTCTACCAGACGAATCCTCTCCCAGCTTGACATCCCGATGCCGCGTCCGGATTCCAGCAGATTTTCATTTACTCCTTTAATGCCTGTGTATGTATTTCTGAGTATGGGTAAAACGGAATAGAAAAATAACGCAATAATCGCGGGTGTTTTCCCAACGCCAAGGAAAGGAATGAAAAAGGCGAGAACCGCTAAGCTTGGCAATGTCTGCATAATGTTCGCAATTCCGATTATAATTGATGCGCTCCTTTTCATTCGCGTCAACATTATTCCTAGTGGTACAGCGACTATTATTCCAAGGAAAACAGCGATCATGGAAATATATAAGTGCTCCCATGCTTTAAAGACCAATTCTTGCCAGTTCGTTTGTAAAAATTCGAGCATTGTTTCCATCTCTTACACCTCCTAAAACATTTCTACTACTTCTGCCACTTGATTTTCTTCCTCTCCCCAAATACTGTCATATACGATGTCGACCAATGTAGCCCTAGTGACAATTCCGACCAAATGTTTATTTTGGTCAACTACAGGCACGTATTTGAAACCTCGTTTTAAAATCTTTTGAACGGAATCACGGATTAAAGTATCCTGTTTCACTGAATAGACTTCAGTATTGATGACTTCGCTTATAAATTTAGCTTTTTTTCGATATTCACTGATCGTTTCAACATCTACGAACCCTTTCAAAACATTTTGCTCATCGACCACAAGTAAAGAATCGACCCTTTTCTCGCGCATTATCGTAATAGCATCGGTAAGGGATTTTTCCTCTGTAATGGAAATTGGGTTTCGACTCATGATTTGTTCAACCAACTCAACATTGGGTCTTGTTTGAAGCAAACGATCTTTGCCGATGAATTCTTCAACAAACTCATTGGCTGGGTTTCTGAGGATTTCATCCGGTGTTCCCACTTGGACGATTTCACCAGCCTTTAAGATGACGATCCTGTCGGCTAGCTTAATGGCTTCATCCATATCATGCGTAACAAAAACGATTGTTTTATCAAGTGTGCGCTGCAGATTTTTAAACTCCTCCTGAAGGGCATCGCGGGTGATTGGATCTAGTGCGCCAAAAGGTTCATCCATTAAAATGAGTGGAGGATTGGAAGCAAGTGCTCTGAGAACGCCTATCCTTTGTTGCTGCCCCCCGCTCAATTCGTAGGGATACCTTTCCAGGTATTCGGGTCCCATATCGACAAGCTGAAGCAATTCCAGTGCGCGTTCCTTCTTCTTCTGTTCATTCCATTTAAGAAGTTTTGGAACGAGGGTGATATTTTCAAGAATGGTCATGTGAGGGAAAAGGCCGATTTGCTGGATAACGTACCCGATCTGTCTTCTAAGCTCGACTGGGTCTTTTTCCATGATATTTTCACCATTAATAAGTATTTTGCCTTCAGATGGTTCGATAAGACGGTTAATCATTTTCATTGTCGTTGTCTTTCCACATCCACTCGGACCAATGAAGCAAATGAACTCCCCTTTTTTAATATCCAGTGATATATTTTTTACAGCTTTCTTTCCTCCCTTATAGATTTTCGATACATTTTCGATTTTCAACATAAAAAGCACCTCCATCATTCGCATACAATTACAAATTTTACAAAAATATTAATTTTTCATATGCACAGTCTCTTGTACCCATAAGGTAAACTGCTTAAACCTTTTTTTATAAAAAACTAGTTCATTGTATTTATATTGAAAAAATGGTATAAAAAAACTACCCCAATTAAGTATGAGGCAGTTTGATAGATTTAAAGTATTAAAAATGAATTAAAATCCTATATTTTTAGCAATGAGGGTTTTTATGGTTTCATCTGTCCCTGTAAAGAATGTTGGCAAAGAAATGTCCCGATGACGCCGGACAATTTTATCGTCACCCATACTTCCGTAACGATCATGCAACTGCATGCACTTATCAGATATTCGCTTAGACATCTCCGTTATCCATTGTTTAGCCATCGATACTTCAGTTATGATATTCTCCCCAGTCATATGTTTACAGATCAACCCATCAATAAACGTTCTTCCCAGATGAATATCTGTCGCTATTTCAGCGATGGTAATCTGTGCCTTTTTAAATGCACTTCTTTTCTTATCAATTGCTTTTTGACTTTTTATAAAATTCATCGTCAAGTGAAGCATGTCTTTTGCTGCCATTATAGACCTGATCGCACAGATTAGTCTTTCCTGCTGCAGTTTTTGCATGATATATGAAAGGCCCTTCCCTTCCTCCCCAAGGAGGTTTCCAACTGGAACTGAAGCATCATCGAAAAATAGTTCGGCTGTGCCTGAGTTTCCCTGTTCTGTTTTACTAAGCTTTCTTCCCCGTGATAACCCTGGCGTATCTTTATCAATGAGCAGTAGACTGATTCCGTCCTTGGGAGGAACGGCATTTAGATCTGTTTTGCATGCTACTATCATGAAGTCAGCTTTAAAGCCATTTGTAACGAACGTTTTGGCTCCATTGAGAAGGTAATACCCATCTTTCTTGATGGCTGTGGTTTGGATATCAGCTAATTCCGATCCGATTTCCGGCTCTGTCCATGCAAAGGCAGAAATCATTTCCCCTGTAATGAACTTTGGTAAATATCTTTGTTTTTGATCTATTGTTCCGAATGAAGCAATATAAGGGGCTACAACATCAGAATGAATGGATATTCCTCCCAAGGCTGAACCCACCCTCTCCAATTCCTCTGCCAGCACAACAGAATATCCAAAATTTGCTCCTATTCCACCGAATTCCACTTCAATCCATGGACATAAAAATCCATTATCTCCTACCTTTTCCCAAAATGAGTAAGATATTTCCCCCTCTTTTTCCCATTTATCATAAAAGGGGACTGCCTCCTTGGCGAGAAATTCACGAATTGATTGTTTAAATAATAGGTGTTCTTCCGTTAGAAAGGAACGGGAATCATCCTTATTGATTGCCATCGTGCTAACCATGGGCTAACCTCCATTCTTTTTTTACTGATCATTACTACCATGAACAAATAAAATATGTTAAACGCCTCGATGTAAACGGTTACAATTTCAAACAATTAAAATGTTCCTCAATATTCATGTTCAACAAAAGTATGGAATTTCCTTTTAAAAATCTATTTTTTCCCATTTTTAATGATTTGATTATGACTTAACCGCTTTGAATTTGGTTTTGAACTTATATTCTGTCGAGGTTATTCTTGGAATACAAAATGTAATAAATAGACAATTCTTCTTTTTACGCTCAAATCTCATTCTTTTTTTGCTTAGTACAATGGTTATTTAACAGCCTTCGTTAGTGAAATATATCAGCTAATAGCATGTCAATATCCTTCTCTAAAAGATTCAATTCCCTTAGATCTACTATTTGGGCCATGCCCAATAACCCTCCAAAACTTTTTTGGAAGGATATTTCTCTGATTCAGTTAATTAGGCAACATCCAGGAACGTTTCTTTTCTCTTTAATATACTGTAATTCCTAATAATATAGACAATAATTCCAGGTTTTTCAAACACGATTATTGACTACTAAATCTTTTTTGGTTTATATTAATTCCTTCATAACATCTTTTTTGGTAAGAACAGCTTTTGCAAACTGCTAAGGAATCCGTCTTCAAATACTTTTTGGGTTCTTGTAAAAGATTCTTGATCATGTTGAGGTATTCCAATCCACCAGAAACATCCTTCTTGGTTGGTATAAATGTTTCTTTTTTACCTTCCATTAGCGAGTATATCTCTATTCTTTCCGGTAATTGATCAAATGCCTTTTCACAAAATACCGAAATCATATTATTAAATAAAAGATTCATTTCTTCATCTGTATCAACTAAATACTTCTTTATGATGAATGAGTTGCCTGACCATTCTGCCACTTCAAAAGTTAAGGAAAGTTCGGTACCCAACTCATCCATGTTCATGTTAAATTTTTCATATAAAAACAAAGGTGGATTTTTATTTTTTTCAGTAGTTAAACATTGGAGTAAATGATCTGTAATATTAGCAAGAGCCTTATAATAATGAATCTTCGACTCGAACTGATGTACTTCAACGGCACTCCAATGATCATTTATGAACTCCAAAACCTTCTTAGTCGTCTGACTTTTTGGAGGAAGTTTATAATATCGACTTACAACTTGATTAACCACAAATTGAACCATCTTCCTCCAATCCGATTGAGTGGTGATTTTTCCTTCAATATGAAAATAGTAAAATTGATAAGGACATCTTATAAAATCCTGTAAATGATAATCAGTTAAAGTAGCAATGGAAATCCGATGTTCCCTATCGATCATTCCCTTCTCCTCTCTCTCCTCATAAAATTTCAAATTCTATATTGAAGTGACAAAACTATTCTTTATAAATTCCCTCCCGAAATTTTGGCAGTTCTTGATATCCTCATCATCTGGGGTTAATTCTACTTTTAACCCTTCCAGGACGATAACAGCACCCTGTTCCCTTAATTTTTCTGTCAAAATATCTACGGCTGCACCATATTGTGGGTAAGATGAATCGCAGGAACCAAACGCCGCAGCCTTCTTTCCAGTTAGATCAATATGATTCATATCCTCATAAAAGTCTAAAAAATCATAGGGTAACTCCCCGTCTCCCCACGTATATGCTCCTAATATGATCCCATCGTAATCTTCAAGCATGGAAGCTTCAGGACCATCCATAATATCTATCTTTTCGATACTCACATCACTGATTTCTGTGATACCTTCTGCAATGGTATTCGCCATTTCTTCTGTATTTCCACTCATACTGGCAAAAATTATAATGATTTTAGACATGATAAGTTCCCCTTCCAACATCTCGAACGATTTATTGTTTTTATGTTATATGTACATGAAATTTATTTTCTTAAAAAGCATGTACATCACCAGAGTTCATTTTATTCTTAATTTTTTGTACGTTGCTCAGTTCATCGGAAAATGAAAGAAATGACTCCCTATCATGTGCATCGAGTGCTTCGTTTACTTTAAAACTCAAATGGTTAATTTTAAGGTTCAAATCCAAAATGGAGCAAATGCTGCCCTTGGAATACAGTTCCTCGATATCTTCCACGTGCATAAAAAACTGAAACTCGTTGTTGACAACTATTAAAGAGTGCCATCCTAGGCAATCAATGTACTTCCGTTCATTTGTAATTGTCCAAACATCTCCTTGAAGAAACTCAATTATATGTTGGTGCCTTTCACCCGGACAGCAGCAGCTTACTTCATGCTGAAATAGTTCTAATATAATAAAATTTTTATCCATAGGTGCTCCTCCTTCACTCACATTCAGTTTTTTTGAATTCTTCTTCAACCTTGGCACTTGGTCAGTCCATTTGTTTTTGACGGCTACCGCCTATTCAAAATTCATTTTATTAACATGCAGAGAACCAATCGAAATTGATAATCATTTTCAATTAGTATTTTATGTGATAATGATTATCATTGTCAATCTGTTTTAGCTAAGTTTTCATATTTTTGTTTTGTTGCCTTGGAAAAATAGATGCCTAGCTACCGCTGCTGCCAAGTACAAAAAAATACTCTGGAGAATAACTCATCCCAGAGTATTTTTTTACGCTATACAACTATTTTATCGTCTTTATCCCTTACCCGGTTTAAATGCAGGAAACTGTCCAGCCGCTATCTTCCTTCGCATTCAAAAAGTGCATTCTTTGTTCCTACACTACTTTTTATCCTTGTATTTCCCCATTAATGACAACACACTTCCCATTTGTTTGCTTCTTTATCATCCTTCCATCCTTGATGTATACAGTGTAAGTATTATTGACTTTAGCATCTAATCTTGCTAGGTCTCCCGTTATTGCTATGATATTTTTGACAGCTTCCCTCTTCAGATTTTCGATAACTTTCTTTTTCCATTGTTCCCGTTTTATTTCATCAACCATAAGGATCCCATCCTTATGGTTTGATTTATGTCTTCTTCCTGATATAGAGTATTACATTTTTATTATCTTGTTACCCTTATGCTTTTCCTTATTAATCCGTTTCGAATTCTTTTTTTGTTTTCTAACATTACAGGTTACGGTAAAATTAGTGATTCAGGTACAAGCTTTTTTAACAGGAAATAATCTATGGTAACTATGCAAGGGTTTTCCTCATAAAAATGGTTTATGGTATGATAGTTAGATTGTTTTTCCACCCTGTGACAACTTTTACATTCATCAAGGAAAGAGGTATTTATGCACACCACAGAATTAACCAAGCGGCATTGGCTGCTCATCTTAACACTTACTTTATTAACATTTGTTCTCGGGACAAGCGAATTTGTTATCGTCGGGATCTTAACCGATATTTCCTCGAGTCTCCATATTACGAATGCAAAAGCAGGCACACTCGTTTCTGCGTTTGCCATTACGTTTGCCATTGCCACACCGCTCGTGATGTCGGCAACAAGCCATTTTCCAAAACGGAAATGGATGTTGTTCTTGATAGGTTCGTTCATCATCCTGAATGCTTTGTGCGTGATTTCAACCACCTACGTCATGCTCCTTGCACTTCGGATGATGACTGCGATTGTAACAGGAGTTTTAATTTCTCTTGCTATGATTGTTGCCAGTGAAAACATGCCAATCGCAAAACGTGGACTTGCTATATCATTCGTTTTCGGTGGTTTTACACTTGCAAACGTGATCGGAGTACCAATTGGCACTGTCATCGCTGAAAGGTACGACTGGAATGCAACCTTCCTGTTAACGACTTTTCTCGGAGCTATTGCGTTTTTGGCATCTTTCTTCATTTTGCCTACTATGCACAGTCCATTCCGCAGCTCAATGCGTGATCAATTTTCTTTGTTGACACACCCGCGAATCTTAATGGCCTTTTTCATTCCATCGCTTGGATTTGGAGCGACGTATGCCGTATATACTTATCTTGTTCCGATCCTGAAAGGAATGGAAGCACCAAGTGGTTCAATAAGTTGGATCTTGTTTGGCTACGGATTCATTTCCATTTTCAGCAACATACTCGCTGGTAAAATTGCCAGCTACAATGCCATCGGACGCCTTAGGTTTGTTTTCCTCGTCCAAGCAGTTGTCCTGATCAGTTTATATTGGACGACAGATAATTTTATCTTTGGCTTGATTAACATTAGCTTGATGTCATTAATGGCCATCCTTTTAACAACATCTACCCAGCTATATTTGATAGACCTAGCCGGTATTTATCAACCTAAAGCTACAGGATTGGCTGCTTCACTGATGCCTGTGGCAAGCAATGTCGGTATCGCCTTTGGTTCCGCATTAGGCGGAATTGTTTACCATCAGGGAAATTTGATGAGTGTGACATTGGTAGGCGGGCTGATTGCCATCTTGGCAAGTCTTCTAACTTTCCTGAGTCATCGCTTGGACCAGAAACAAAAGAAACCGGCATAGGAGAAAAGCTGAGAACACCAATGAGAGATGCTTTCTTGCTGCTTGGCTTCCCATTGGTTGAACAAGATCCTAATAAACTGGAATATAGCCTAGATCAAATGAGAGGATGAACGACGCATTTCAAGTCTACATTCGAAATTGTATCCAAGACGAATGACATTCGTGGAAAAGATACAAAAAAACAAGCATTATGAAAAGATTTGAAAAAATCAGGAGTATTTCTCTAATTCCAAGGAGAAGATCAGTATGTCCATTCCATTAAACAGCAGTATAATTAAAGGGAAAAAACGTGCCGTTTCATTAGATTTAGCAAGAGGTGCTATGTTACTGCTCATTGCCCTCGCACATGCCCCGCTATATTTGTACAACTCTGAACCTGGGATCATGCAAAGGGCGGAAAGTATAAACTTTTTTGATCAAGTCGTTAATCTTTTTGGCATGTTCTTTATTGATAACCGGGCAAGAGCGATGTTTGCCGTAATATTCGGATATGGATTAGTGCTCTCATTCGAAAGTCAAATCTCTAAAGGTAAAAGGAAAAAAGTTGCCTTAAAAACGATACAACGGCGTTCCTGGTATTTGATTTTATTTGGAATCATGTTAGCGGTGTTCATCGGTGGTCAAGACATTTTAATGGCATACGGTATAGCAGGGCTGTTCGTTAGCTGGCTATTAACACGTGAGAACAAAGCACTAATAAGAACGATAACTATCATTACAATATTATATTGTCTTTTTACCCCTATATTATGGGGCTTTAACATGAAAGGAATCGGAAATTATGGTTTTGCTCCAGAGGTTTCAGCCACAGACACATACCTAAGCACAGCCATGATATCCATGCTTTCTTTCCCTATCATTCCTATCATGATTCATTTAATGTTCCCCATTCTTCCTTCCGTTTTGGCTGGAATGTGGATGGCTAGATTTCAGTTATTAACAAAGCCTGAACAGCATGTAAGAACACTTTATTTCATATCTATTATTGGGTTGACTGTCTCATTCCTGGGAGCGTTACCTTTATCCTTTATAGGGAGCTTGTGGCACCCTAGGTTCTTTATAGCAGGTTTAATATCCGGACTGCACATGTTAACAGGAATCGCCGGTGGACTAGCCTATGCCGCGATTTTTGGATGGATTGGGGCAAGGTTAAACAATTTTGGATACATTAGCGATTCTTTAATGGCTTTAGGAAAACGTTCATTAACTTTCTATGTTTGGAATGAGGCAATGCTCGTGCTATTTCTATCACCAGTAGCACTTGATTTAGGAGGGCGAGTGAGTAACGGTATAGCTGCTATGATTGCAGCAGGAATTTGGTCCCTTTCTCTCGTTTTGGCGACTTTATTGGAAAAAAATAATCTGAATGGTCCATTGGAAAATTTATTGAGGCGATTAGTATATAAACATCAATAATCAAGGCTGTTTTCACATACTTTGTTGCTATTTACCAAGTAGTGAGGTGTGGTTGATTTCCCCTCCAGATGCTCGCTTTCCGCGGGAGTCTCGCACTTCCGCCCCAATCAACCTTAAATAGTTTCGTTTTAAAACAACAATCTTTACGAAAAAAAGAAAACCGGTCATTTGAGTTCGGTTTTCTTTTTTTAGATGGCCTTTTTGAATTTATCTACTTCTTTATAGTGAAATATTAAAATTGTAGTACATTATGTAGAAGATTTGTTTTATACAGCAATAGATCTTTGGTTTAATAATCATGCTGTCAAACTTCTTTTGAATTCATAACTGAGGAATATGGCTTGGCATAATTTAAATACCTCATGACTTATGGTGCGGTTCCACCACTACTAGGCCTGGGTGCAGCCTTTGTTAGAACGGAGAAATAAAAGTTAATATATAAGTTGCCCCTTCAAGAAACCTGCCTCTCTAGTTGCATAAGAAAAGGAGCTGCTGAGCTCCCGGTAATGAAGTAAAACACCATTTTCGTTTTAATAAAACTCTTCACAATCTTCCTAGCATAATCAACATAAATACCCCTTTTTAAAAATTCACCTCCAAGAACTAGAGGTGGGGATATGAATCAATTAAACTTTACATAGTCCCCTTCTTTGATTTGATTCTTTTCAAACCATCCAAGATTTACTTCAATTGCATAATAATAAAAAATTCCTGGATCATAGGTAGGGCAATACTCCTCTATACAAGGCTCCATATCAAGTATTTTTAGAATGACCCCATATGAATCAAGAAAAGCGATAGATAAAGGAATAAATGTGTTTTTCATCCAAAATCCACCATATATTTCTTCTGAAAACACAAATAACATCCCCTCATTTTCGGGTAATTTCCCAACAAACATCAAGCCCTTTTCTCTTTTCCTTTGAGTATCTGCAACTTGAACATTTAATCTAGTTACCTTGTTTCCACTGATCATTTTTATCACTTTTGTATTAATTCTATTTTTCATGTTCACTCACCTTCGCAGGGAATAGACGTTTTTTCTAAAAAAAGAAAATGTCAATCTCATGAACTTCTTTTAAAAAGAATCAACTTTCTTTCCCTGCTAATAAGGAGGAAGAAAGTTGGTGATGAAACGAATACAGATGAAAAAATAACTAAGCAAGCTCCATTTAACTTCTAATACTTTATTCCATGGCTTTTAAAATTAATACTCTGTTTTCAATAATCACAGCAACTGTATATAAAAGCATAGGTGTTTTTTGGAGCAAGCGATAATTTCGTGAGCCTGTTCCATATTACAGAAGTATTATTGGTGAACGAGCTAGAAAGCATAAAATTAGAAATGTACTTAACGGTACAAAAGTTCACTTTATGTCCTGCCGCGGTTATTATTCCAACCATTTAGGACGTTGATTTTTTTGTTAGGATGTTCGATTATGTATGATGTTAAATGTACGTGTCTTACCTTTTAAGACTTCATCTTTTAAGTGACATTTCAAGGCTTGTCTCATTGGGAAATGCCTCAACATTAACGCCGATGAGGATCCTAAAAGAATCCTCCCTATTTAGCACCTTTCATAAGGTCCATCCTTGGGCCTGTACAACTGTACTACGTAACGTCATACGGTATCAGCAAGGCTACTACATAGGGGGATTTTGTGGATTGGTATAGTATATTATATGCTCAATATTCCAATTAGTGTCGAATAGTCATGCATATCCGCATAAGCCCCGTTGTCCTACTCATGTTTGGTATACTCTGCTTGAGATCTGATTTGAAGAAGGGTATTTATGATACTGAAAGGCTAAGTGCTAGATTTAGAATGCAGCACTAATCCATTGATGGGCAAAAAAAGGGTCAGCATTTCTTTATATATTGAAAGCTGACCCCAGTTTTTTTGAAGATCCTCTGAATGAGGGTCCTCCTTTAAAGCATTTTATTGATACTCTCCATAAAGTCTGTCGTAACGGTGGATAATTTTCCCTGAGCTTCCTTCATCGAGCTTCCATGAACACCGAAATAAAATTTAATTTTAGGTTCTGTTCCGGAAGGTCGTAAACATATCCATGTTCCATCTTCAAGAAAGAATTTTAATACGTTCGACTTCGGGAGCTTGATGTCCTCTTCCCTATTTGTCCCAAACATGTATTTTTTACTGCTGAGATAATCCTCTCGAACCACTACTTGATGACCAGAGATTTCATCTGGTGGATTTTCCCGGAATTCATTCAGAATCGCTTGAATTTGCTTCGCACCTTCAATTCCTTTTAAAGTCAACGACCGTAAATCTTCCAAGTAATATCCATATTTATCGAATACATCCAGTAAACCTTCGTACATCGTTTTACCTTGCTTTTTGTAATAGGCACAGACTTCCACCGCCAGAATAGTAGCTTGGATGGCATCCTTATCACGTGCAAAATCTTTGATTAGATATCCATAGCTTTCTTCATAGCCAAACAAGAAAGAATGTTCTCCACTTGTGTGGTATTCATTGATTTTTTCAGTAATGTATTTAAATCCAGTTAAAACATCTACGGTTTTTAAACCATTTTGCTCAGAAATCGCCCGTCCTATTTCTGAAGTCACGATGGTCTTTAATACGACTCCATTTTGAGGAAGGGTCCCTTTCTTTTGTTTTTGTGAAATTAGATAATCCAAAAAAAGAGCGCCTGTTTGGTTGCCTGTTAATACTACATAATTTCCAGCATTGTTCTTCACGCTAATTCCAAGCCTATCCGCATCCGGATCGGTGGCAATCAATAAATCAGCATTAACACGGTTTCCAAGCGCAATGGCCAATTCAAACGCAGCATGTTCCTCTGGATTAGGCACTTTAACAGTAGGAAAATTAGCATCAGGCATTTCCTGTTCTTTAACAATATGGACATTTCGATATCCTAAATCATGCAAAGCACGTTTTACTGATTTATTGGCTGTACCATGAAGCGGTGTAAACACAAGCTTTACATCGACTTCATCTGCTAACTTTGAATCTTCAGGAATAGTGAGTAAATGCTCATTATAAGCGGTATCCAGCTCCTCGCCAATGATTTGAATGAGCCCTCTGTCCTTTAGGATTTCTTCGTCCTCCACTACAATGGAAAGCTCACTTTCAATCGCGTTCACGTAATTAATGACTTGATCCGCCGCTTTAGGAGGTAGCTGTGCTCCGTCTGATCCATACACTTTATACCCATTATATTCAGGCGGATTATGGCTTGCTGTAATGACGATCCCAGCAAATGCACTCAGCTTACGTACAGAAAAAGAGAGCTGTGGGGTAGGCCGTAATTCATCAAATACATAAGCTTTAATTCCCTTTGTTGCCAAAGTCTTGGCTGCTTCCAATGCAAATTCGGGAGACTTATGTCTTGAATCGTAAGCAATTACGACTCCTCTGGATTTTGCCTCATTCCCAAACGATTGAATATATTCAGCAAGTCCTACAGTCGCTTTTCGCACGGTATAAATGTTCATCCTATTCGTACCTGGCCCCATTTCCCCTCGCATACCACCTGTCCCGAATTCCAAATTTTTATAAAATGCGTCTTCAAGTGATATTTCATCATCCTCCATTTCTTCAAGCATTAAACGCATTTCATTATTTAAATTGGGATAACTAGTCCAAATATTATATAAAGACTTCCAGTCCATGAAAATACAGCTCCTTCCTGCCTGTATGTTTTTACTTTGTTTGGCATTTCTTTTTGATCGTAATACACATTGCAAGCGATCAATTGAATATGAAATCTAACCATCGATCCTAGAGCATAGCTCCCTTTTCACGTACTTCATCCTGTAACGGAGATAGTAGAATCGCCAAATGCACTCCCTCCAAAGTTGTTGGTTACGATCTATTCATTTTTCCAACCAATACTTTGGAAGAGTGTCATTTTATTCTTCTTTTCCTTCACGCAATGCTGTTTCCTTACTTGATTTATTTTTTCTTTTTACTCTTTTCCGTTTTCGTTTTTGTTTTTGTTTTCGATTTCTTTTTCGTTTTCGTTTCCGCTTTAGTTTTCTTTTTCGTTGCCGCTTTAGTTTTCTTTTTCGTTGCCGTTTCTGTTTTCATTGTATTAATAAGAGAATATAATCTTTGTTGCTCAATAATTTGTTTATTGACATCAAATTTTTCTTCAATGACTTTCCGTGCTCTTTCCGTATAGTCGTTCCAAATATCTGGATTTTCTATAAAGAATTGTATGCCCTTCGCTAACTCCATTTCATTTTTTTCTGGAGCTAGGTATCCTGTTCTCTGGTGTTCAATTAATTCAGGGATTCCCGCGTGTCGAGTGGAAACGACAGGTAAACCGCTAGCCATTGCTTCTTTTAAGGCATTAGGAATACCTTCGATATCACCATTTTTAGCTGTCTGACTTGCTAGACAGAAGATATGGGCTTTTTTCAATTCGTCCGAAACTTGTTTTGAATCCATAGCTCCTCTAAGAATCACAACATCTTTAAGGTTATATTCTGCAATGGTGGATTTAATTCGTTTCTCATCTTCACCTGCTCCAATAATATGCAGTCTAGCATTTGGATATTGTGTATAAATACGTTTAAATGCTTTTATAAGAGTAACAAATCCTTTTTTGTCTACAAGTCTACCTACCGATAAAACTCTTATTTCGCCTATTGTAGGAAGAGTTCGGTTAGAATAAGGGAAAAGATCTAATTCGATACCACCATATAATACATGCATATTCTTAGCCGGAATTCTTAGCCGGAATTCCTAACCTTCTTAATCCTTCTGCAAGATATTGGCATACAGGGTAATAGTGTGCACCATGTTTATTTAATGCTGAATATCGCTTAGCATTTTTTTCGAAAATTTCCGGTCTGTCCGAACCATCTCGTCCTCTAATACTAACAATCAAAGGAATATTATATTTTTCACATACAGGCAAAATCTCTTGTCCGTGTGAGCCGTGATGAGCATGAATGGCTATGATATCTTGTTCTTCGAAGAACTTTTTTAGATCTTTAATTTTGTTTATATTATAGTAGTTTTCGAAGGGGAATTCTGTACGGTCGGCATTGTCGAATGGGCCGATTACGATTGTGCGATAGTTAGTTATTTTTACGATTTGATTATATATAAAACGTTGGTGTTTTAATGTTTTCACTTACAAAATAAGCAATAGTTTTCATCTCACCTCAGTCCCTTTAATAAGAAATTTTCTCTTTTCCCGTTCTGCAATTTGTTTCACTTGCTTGTGATATTCAGGAGGGGACATAGAATCGGCTTTATAAATGTCTTTATATGGTAGGTCTTCAGAACAGTTTTCAAACAGAGGATTTAATTTGAATAGAGGATCTTTTGTAGAATTTCGTTTAAGGGATGTCATGAGAAAATCTGACAAATTATACTAATTAAGAACTTCCAATGGGGTTTTCATATTTTCAGGATTCAAATTACTTTCTCCTTTTAATGACTTACAAAATTTTTAATTTATCTTTTTCACTAGCATTATTCGTCCATATACCCATTCTTTGGTTTTGGGTTTTTACATATTAAACTTTTAATTTATTGAACAGTGCTGCCTAATATGCAACATTGAAGTTTGACAACACCTTATTATTCCTTATTTATTGTACTTTTTGTACCAATTTACAAAATGAGCTAAACCTTCTTCTATTGTTGTTGAAGGATGGAACCCCACATCAGCATGCAAATCGGCGATATCTGCATATGTCTCCTTAACATCTCCCGGTTGCATTGGTAAGAATTCTACTTTTGCCTTTTTGCCAATTAGTTTTTCTAATGTGTTAATGAAATCCATTAATTTTATAGGTTTATTGTTACCGATATTATAAATTTTGTATGGGGCATAGCTTGAACTTGAATCAGGGTTAGCTCTGTCCCATCCAATAGTATGAATCGGTGGTTTATCAAGTAACCGGACAATTCCTTCAACTATATCATCAATATAAGTGAAGTCTCTTCTCATATCTCCATTATTAAAAACCTTTATTGTATTCTCTTCGATTATATTTTTAGTAAAAGAGTAATAAGCCATATCAGGTCTCCCCCATGGACCATACACCGTAAAGAAACGGAGTCCTGTGGTTGGAATATTATATAAATGACTATAAGTATGAGCCATTAATTCATTAGACTTTTTAGTGGCAGCGTATAAACTTACTGGATGATCCACTGGGTCTTTAGTTGAGAAGGGGATATTAGTATTTGCTCCATATACAGAACTAGAGGATGCATAAATTAAGTGCTTTACGTTATTGTGTCTACAAACCTCCAAGATATTGACAAAACCAACAAGGTTGGAATTAACATAAGAATCCGGATTTTCTATGCTATAACGTACTCCAGCCTGGGCTGCTAAGTTAATGACTATATCAATGGTTTTGTCTTTGAATAATTGATTTAATTTTTCTTTATTTGACAAATCCATTTTATGGAATTCAAAATCAGGGTTTTCTTCTAATATCTTCAGTCGATTGTTTTTTAAAATAACATCATAATAATCATTAATATTGTCTACTCCAATAACCTTGTTATCTAGGGCTAACAAACGTTTTGTTAAATGGAAACCAATGAACCCTGCTGCCCCTGTTACTAAAATGTTCATAGCATTAATTCCAACCCTTCCTATTACATTGGGATTCTGACACCTTTTTCGGAACACTGACTACATTTTTTATACAGTGGTACTTTCGTTTCTTTACACCGACAGAACAGAATTCATGACGGATAAAAAGAGGAAATAAACTCAAAATTCTCATTGGAGAGAGACTAACGTTTTATTCGTAAATGCTATCTTTTTCGCTTTAAGCCTCATGAGTTATTCACTCTTATACCCGCTGTGAACTAGCACTTACGTAAGTGAGTTAATGCTAAAACCATCTTGGAAACCGGTGAATGCGAAATCATCATCGGTTTTTTATATGCTCGTTTACGGTTAGATAACTATGACTATACAAGGGTATTCTCATTTTCATCTAATGGGATTGGTGTTTTTGTCCATTCAGCATACGTACCGGGATCTAACGCCTTCACTTGTTCTAAAAAAGTATCTAAAAAATTTCTTTCTCGCAGGTCTTTAAATAACTCGAGAGGTCTTTTTTGTTCACGTGAAAAAGAGTACACATGGTCGACTAATTTAAAACCATTCTTGGTTACAATAATATGTCGTAATGGGGCATCAATTTGTTTGAAACCTGATTTTTCCATTGTTTTTAATATATAGAGTAATCGTTTTGTGATGTCCTCAGAAAGTACAGATTGTTTTTTAAGAAACGTATTTAAATCTGGTCCTAATAGATATTCCATTAAAATATAATTGGGTCCTGTTTCAAAGACTTTCGGGATAAAGGGCAAGTCTTGACTTGATAAAAGGACCATTTTTTCCTGATTTGCATGTTCAGTTTTTCCGTAAAGTTTAACGCATGTCTCTTCAGACACTCGATAAACAGCACCTTGATGCCCTTTTCCAATGAGGGTTTGTGTTATGGCGCTATCCACTTTCACTCCATTACCTGACCCTCCTGAGTGGACTGGAATGTTTCTAAAATCCAAACTATTTTGATTGAAATAATCCTCCCACTCATTGAAGGTGTCCGGTTCAAGCTTTTTCACTTGATCTAGGAACGAGTCCTTTAAAAGGATTATTTTTAAATCTCTTAATAATTTTAATGGTACAGGGTGTATCCTTTTAAAGGAATTTACATGGTCAATCACCTTAAGTTCCTCATTACCAACGACAAAAATATGGCGTAGGGGGGCATCTATCATGGTGAACTTTGCTTGTTTTAATTCCTTTAATATATAGAGAAGTTTCTTTACTATAGAATCAGGGATATACGTACAATTTCTCAGATATTCTTTTAAGGTCGGTGCATTAAAATATTCCATGACTATATAGTTTGGTCCTGTTTCATATACCAAAGGCATAAAGGGTAGATGTTTTCCAGCTGCAAGAGCTTCTTCCTCCATTTTCGCTTGTACTGGGTCTGAATAGATTTTTACACATTTATCTTCTGAAAGTTGAAAAACTGCACCTTGAGCACCCATTCCAATCAGCGAATAGCTAGTTGGATTGTGAATTTCCAAAGATTTTTCACCTTTGGTAACAGTAATGGTTTTAAAGTCCTCCATGATCTCCTCCTAACTGCTCATCTATGGCCTGCTGTTGAAACTTTTGAAGTTTATATAGGGCTTTTTTGACTTTTTCGGCTTTATGAGCCTTTTTTTCTTTTTTACGAGAAGCTATTTTTTCATCATGATCCTTAGCTCTCTGTTGAACTTTAGCTTTTTTTTCATTTTTATTAGATGCTACCAGTTCATCTTTGACTTTATATTTAGTCTGCTGTTGAAGCTGTGGAACCTGTTTAAGTTGTTGTAGCTGTGGAAGCTCTTGAAACCCTTGGAGCCCTTGAAGCTGTTGCATATAAATAAGGGCTTTTTTGGCTAATTCGGCTTTTTTTCTAGGCGCTATCCTTTCGCCATCATACTTACCTTGCTGTTGAGGCTGTGGAGTCTCCTTATGGACTTTTTTATCTATTTGGCGCGGTGTTACCAAATATCGTTTACCTACTTTATAAGGGGCTACAAGTTCATCATAAAATTCAGCTTGTTGTCGGAGTTGTTGGGCGAGGTTAAATTTTTGTTCCACTTTTTGACGAGCCGCTACTGTATATGTTTCCCATATCTCTCTGTTAGATAGCATAAATTCAAGAGCATCTGCCAGTTCATCCACATTGTTTTCTTGTACTAAAACCCCTTCTTTGTTATTTGTTATTAATTCAGGGATACCGGCATGATTGGTCGAAATCACTGGTACTCCAATCGCCATAGCTTCTTTTAATGTATTAGGTATACCTTCTACATCTCCATCGGCAGCTTCTAAGCTCGCGGCGCAAAATATATCGGCATTGGTCATTCGTTCTCGAACTTGATCTTTAGGGAGATGGTTTAATAGGCGAAAAGAGTCTCCTAAATTAAGTTGATTTGCCAATGAAATGAGATATTCTTCAAGCCCACCTCTACCGATAATCGTCAAGGTTGCATTTGGAAATTTACCTCTGATTTTTTGGAAAGCTTGCATTAAGATGTGATGTCCTTTTTTTTCCACCAACCTACCGATGGATAGAATGTTTTGAGAATCCCCTTTATGTGGTGCCCGGTATTTGAATTCGTTAAGGTCAACGCCCCCATATAACACTCTAATTTTTTCTGAAGGACAACCCCAAGCAATTAACCTATCTGCTAAATACTGACAAACTGGAAAAAAACGCTCCCCTCGATCAAATAGCATTTTCATGTTATCTAGATAGCCAATGGGCTGATTAGCCAGGGTTGCATCCCTGCCTCTAATACTTGTTACCAACGGAAGGTTTGTTTCCTCTTTAAAAGGAAGTAATAACATCCCTAATTGGCCATGATGAGCATGTAATAGGGAGATATTATTTCTTTTGACATATTCTTTTGGTGAGAAAACTTCATTGAGATAATGAACCTTCTCATTTAAAAGGGAAAGATCTATCATATACTTAGGTTGTCGTACCATATGAATATAATCATAATCAGGAACTTCTCGAATCTGTGAGATATATTGGGTCGGATCAACTCTTAAATTCAAATGCATAACTGTGTGCAAATAAATGATCTCCTTTCATGCATAGTAAGCAAATTTCCTGGACCTTTTCAAGTATATTATGCAGGACTCTCTAGGTACGCATGGACTAATAACATACAGTAAAGCTAAATGGCAGAGAGTATGCATTTGTCTAATACAAAGGGGGATTTAAGTATGTGCCATGACACAAGATCATTTACAAACAATGAAAATAAAAACACAACATGTTATAGTTGATGTTAATCTGAAGTTTTAATCGTCGATGATGATTTTTCTTCTATTTAAGAAATATAAAAAAGCACCCAAGATACGATCAAAGGTGCTGCTTTGCCAGTTTGAACCTAATATACGTTTTCTACATGTCTGAGGTAAAGAAGTGTTAGAAAATTTTTTTCGCTTTATGTCATTCCAATAACAATTGCTGGTCTTCCTATTGGGTAATATTCAATTTTCTTGCACGCTCTGATTCGATCTTCTTCAAGACAATTTCTACCATCAAAAACGATTGGCCGTCTCATTGTTGTCATCAATGTTTTCAAATCTAAAAGTCTAAACTCTTTCCATTCGGTAACAATGAATACAGCATCCGCATTCACTGCCGCTTCGCGGACTGTGCTTGCAAACCTGATTGTATCCCCTAATATGTTCTTCGCATTATCCACTGCAACCGGATCATAAGCTACCACTTCTGCTCCAAGTTTGGTTAATGAACGCGCAATTTTGATTGATGGAGCTTCCCTCATGTCGTCTGTCTCTGGCTTGAAAGCGAGACCAAGCATTGCAACTTTTTTCCCTTTTAAATCTCCAAAGCGATTTATCGCTTTGGTTACAAGGAGTTCCTGCTGAAAATCATTGATCGCTACTGTTTCTTTTAACAGGGAAAAATGTACTCCATTTAAATTGGCAGTATGAAGCAACGCCTTAACATCCTTTGGAAAACAAGATCCTCCATAACCAATGCCAGGCTGTAAAAAAGCTTCTCCGATCCTTTTATCTTTTCCCATTCCCTTTGCTACATCTTTAACATCTGCACCCACTACTCCGCATAAATTGGCAACTTCATTGATAAAGCTAATCTTGGTCGCCAAAAAGGCATTAGATGCGTACTTAATCATTTCGGCACTTCGAATGCTTGTTAGTATAAATGGTACATTTAATGGACGATACATTTCTTGTACTTTCTTAGCAGCCTCATCATTTTCAGAACCGATTATGATTCGATCTGCTTGCATCGTATCCATGACGGCAGACCCTTGTCTTAAAAATTCAGGATTTGATACCATATTAAAGGTGACACTTTCGTTACGATGTTCTTCAATGATGCTTTTAATAAAATCATTCGTACCAACAGGCACAGTACTCTTTATAACGACTACTGAACTCTGTACCAGGTTCGCAGCAATATCCTTCGCTGCCTGCACAATATAAGATAAATCCGCTCCCCCATCCTCCATTTGCGGTGTTCCTACGGCAATGATGATAATCTCGGCACCATTTAGCGCTTCTCGATGAGATGTAGTAAATAGCAGTCTACCCGCTGCAGCATTTTGAATAAGCAAATTCTCCAGACCGGGTTCATATATTGGAGAAATCCCTTGACGTAGGCTTTTAATTTTCTGTTCATCAGTATCGATACAAATGACATTATGACCTATTTCTGACAAACAAACACCAGTGGACAGCCCGACATAACCTGTACCCAAAACAGCTATTTTCATATTATTCAAGCTCTCTCTTTATTATTTGGAGGTTTTCTTTCTTATTTACATCCCTTAAATAGGAAAGTACCTCGTCTCTTATTTCATCCCTGCGCAAAGCAAAGTCTATTGTTGCCTTAATGAATCCAACTTTATCACCAATATCATATCGGTTTCCCTCAAAGTTATATGCTAATACGGCCTGCTGCTTATTTAGCTCATTAATGGCATCAGTAAGTTGTAATTCATTACCATGTCCAACCGGAAGCTTGGAAAGCGTTTCAAAAATCTCGGGTCTAAAAACATAACGCCCCATTATCGCATATCTGGAAGGCGCCTCTTCCCTTTTCGGTTTTTCCACCAAAGAATCTATATGAAAAAGGTTTGGCTCAATCATTATCCCTTTTGGCTTAATAATTCCATATTTACTGACATCCTTTTCCGGAACATTCTGAACAGCTACGACGGAACTGTTGCAATACTCAAAAACACTGATGATTTGTTTCAGACAGGGTGTTTTAGACATAACGATGTCATCCCCTAACAAAACGGCAAAAGGTTCATTTCCAATGAAGCTTTTAGCACAGAGAATTGCATGTCCTAGCCCCATCGGTTCCTTTTGGCGGACATAATAGATATTTGCCAAGCTGGATATTTTCTGAACTTCCTCTAAAATATCGAGCTGATTTTTTCTTAAAAGTGCATCTTCCAACTCATAGGATTTATCAAAATGATCCTCTATTGATCTTTTTCCTCTACCGATTATGATAATTATTTCCTCTATGCCCGAAGCTACTGCTTCTTCAACAATATATTGAATCGTTGGTTTATCAACAATCGGCAGCATTTCCTTAGCCTGAGCTTTTGTAGCAGGCAAAAATCGGGTCCCTAGACCTGCGGCCGGAATAATGGCCTTTCGAATTTTCATAAGCTGCCTCCCTTTTGTCATTCATTAATCCTTTATATGCAATAGGACAACTTACGGTCTAGTTAGTAGCCCAATTCGTCCATTTTTATTTAACAGGGACCAGTAGGCTATATATGGAAGAATTCCTATCTGTCTGTAGTCGGGCGTCGCAGCCTGTCGGTTAGTGCCCTTTAAAAACGCCATTACACTTTTTATGTAATGGAGATTAAAATGATCGATATACGGTTTGGATAAACCACTGTGGAGCTTTTTGCGGTACAGTAGCCTTAACGATTTCCTTTTCTCTTTCTTTGATAAATCCCAGCTATCAGAAATGAGAGCAACAAATTCTTAGATTAATATAATGGGTATCAAAGGACCAGTTTTTAATGACAAATCCTTTCCGTTCCACTTTAAATCAAAATATATGATGGACTGTATTCATGATTTTGAGGGGGAAATTTTCAATTGAAAAGGGAGATTTTTTTAACCTCCTCCATTTTTAATAAGAGTACGAACCATGTTGAATGGATATAGTTAAGGAATTTTATTAACTACTTTTAAACTCTTATCATCCTTGTAAAGGTAATGCATCACTATTACTTTCTCCGTACATGAAGAGCAAAACTTGGCATATTGGATACAATTCTAATGAATCATTCCACTCTAATTGCAACCTTCGGCTAGTTCCCAGTGGGCGCCATCGACACAAGGTATCGATTTCTGCGAATACGCCCTACACCCACAACTTCGATAACTTTGAAGTTGGTTTCTATATCTTTTGAAGAGTATCAAATAATTTGGGATGCGCATTTTCCGCAATGGAGTAGGAAATACTGTGAAACCGGCTTTCGATGGAACTAGTTTTCAAAAAGAAGAAGAGGCTTTAACAGCCTCTTCTTCTTTATTTAGTTTCATCTTCATTTTTACTGCTATTTGCTATAAACATCGCAATTTGCGCCTTTTTTTCTACATCTAAATCAAGTGTATCGATTATGCTAAAAGGTGATTTTAAAAAGAGGGGTTGTGGTTGTGCAATCTTCGTTATTTCTTGTAAGATTTTATCTGAAGTTTGATCTTGTTGTTTAATTAACTGATTCTGAAGTTGAATCTGAAGCTGCTTCTGTTGTTCTTCTTGGAGTTCGAGTTGGACTTGAATTTTTTCTAGTGGTTGTGAACGCTTCGATATTTCATGTAAGACTTTATCTAAATGCTCATCTTGTTGTTTAGATAATTTATTCTGAAGTTGAACCTGAAGTTCCTTCTGTTGTTTTTCTTGGTGTTGGAGTTGGTCTTGAACTTTTTCCAGTGGTTGTGCAATCTTCGTTATTTCTTGTAAGATTTTATTTAAAGTCTCATTTTGTTGTTTAATTAACTGATTCTGAAGTTCCACCTGAAGTTCCTTCTGTTGTTTTTCTTGGAGTTGGAGTTGGAGTTGAATGTTTTCTAATATATGGTTATATTTCTTCCTATTGTCTTCCTTGTGATTATCTGTTTGATCATTTTTACCCATTAGGTTCCCACCCTTTTCACTATTTATTGGTTATGGAGGCACATTTGAATTACATATTGTGCAGTTGGAAAAATCGTCTTCTCAATTGACATTGGATTCACCTTTTATGTTTCTAGTAAATCGCTTTCGTTGCAGAATCAGTTTAAGGACAATCGGAGATAGTTATTTCACCCTTTCCTAGTGTTGTTGTCGACATGAATGTGTTGCCATTGTCGTTCCGATTATAATTACAGCAATGCACTTGTTATTTATTGTATCGGGACAACAATTGATCCACCGTAATCAATCAAGGTATTAGTTGGTTTCTCCTTAAAACACCTGAAGCTTTCTAACTCGGCATTAATGCTGAAGCGCGGTATGAATAATGAAAGCCTAAAGAATGGTCCAGTCGAAGCAGTCTTAATCGAAATGGTTAGTGTCCAATTTAGGGATGTTTGAAAGTGATTCACCTCTTTTTAGTTTAGGAAACCATACATGTGGTTTCCGATTTTCTTATTTGCATAGACAGAGATCTTTATAGATAAACAACTATCACCATTCTTTCTATAGTTATTCAACAAGCCTTTGAATGACTGAGCGTTTGTCATGTGTAGACGTTAAACATATATCATCTTCCAAAAAAAATTCAAAAAAACCACTTTATTATGTAAAATCGTTATCTGGTTGTAAAAATGATTTTACGAACATTGTAATTTGTCCTTATAACTGCCGAACATGCACTTTTGCGAACGGGAGAAATAATGCTTTTCCGCCCATTTCGCAAAAATTTATAGTCTGGGATAATTCCAAACTAAAAAGCCGAACTCCTTTACGTTAAGGGTTCGACTTTCCTCTTTTAAGTTTCCCTGCTTGTACGACATAATTGGATTTGTAGGAAATCAAAATGGATTTTTTGCGATATTGGCCCGCTTAACATCTTTTAAGCACCACTTTCGCATATTCTCATTTATATCGCATTGAAGTCGATATTTTTCTGCCATTCTTCATACGATTCAGGATCGATTTTCTTTGCTTGTTTAAGGAATGTATCCAATAACCCCAACTTCTTTAGATCACGAAACATCTTTGGATTATATGGATCATTCATTGTGAGCCCGTCTGAATGATCGATTGCTTTCAGTACATTTCCCTTTGTTACAACAAAATATCCGATTGAGGTCTTGATTCTAATAAATCCAACTCTCTTCAGTTCCTTTCGAATCATTATGATTTGTTCTGTAATCGATTCGGGAATATCTTGCTTCCCTTTCAAATAATCTTTTAGATTAGGACCTTTTAAATATTCCATAATTACATAGTTCGGACCCACTTCATATAACCTCGGAACAACGCTGCTTCAAGCGCTTTCCCCTCTTTATTTGCTGCATTGGGATTGACATAAATTTTTACGCAAATATCTTCATCAAGCTGAAAAACTGCACCTTGACTTCCTGCCCCAATTAGTTTTAATGTGGTTGGATTATGAATAAGAAGTTCCTTTTTACCGTTCTTTTCTATTCTTTCAACCCTTATTAATTTAAAATCATTCATCTAATCTACCACCTCTTTGCTGCTTATTAATAACCATAATATCTATACTATGTAATCATTAATAATTGCTTTAGGGTAATAACACTTTTTCGCAAAATTAAGTCATACCTACTTTTACTGAGTTCTTAAGTACGAGATATTAGCAATTGATGCATAATTCTCTTAAGGAAAGCTTTTCCTAGCATTTCTTCAGTGTCTTATGCTCATACACATACAATTAAGAACTTTACAAAAAACAAACAAATATATGTGCTTGTCCGTTTCAAATATTTTCCATTTTGCATTTACTATAAAAGTGGATTAACCAGAAAAGATCAGAAAGGAGACTTGAGATGGGATACATTGAAGATTTACGTGCTCTCGTTGGAACCAGAGCTTTGATACTTACTGGGGTCACCGTTTTGGTTATCGATCAGAACAGCCGTTTTCTGATGGTACAATCCGAAAAGATGTGGAAATTGCCGGGCGGCTTCATCGAATTAGGAGAATCTGCGGAAGAGGCATGCAGACGTGAAATTTTGGAGGAAACAGGAATTAACATCGGCAACCTTCAATTAATCGGCGTTTTTTCAGGGAAGGACTATTTTACGAAGCTGCCTAATGGTGATCAATACTTTTCAGTCAACATTGCTTACGTTACCGAAGAAATACTCAGCGGAGATTTAAAACCAGATGATATAGAAATACAAAAAGTACAATTTTTTAAATGGTCCGCTTTTCCGAAAGATCTTTCTGAACGAGATCGACAAATATTTATTTGCTTTAAAGGAGTTACTTTTTTTATTTATAAATTTTTCCATTCTATATAGGATTCGGGATCCATTTCTTTTAACTCTTCCAAGAACATTGGTAATAAACCTAACTTTTTTAGACCTTTGAATATCAACTCTGGCTTGTTTCGAATCCGTGTAAAGGAGCTATAATGATCTATTACTTTTAATTCATCTTCCTTAGTTACAATAATGTGGCGCAAATCGGCATCCAATCTGGTAAACTTTAATCGCTTCATTTCTTTTAAAACAAAAAGAATTTGCCTCATCAATTTTTCGGATAGGATCCCCCAGATTCTAAATATTGAAATAAAGTTGGCCCTTCAAGATATTCCATAATAATATAGTTATGCCCCACCTCATAAAGCCGTGGAATAGCGGGAGACTCCTGTGCAATTTTTAATACATTTCCCTCTTTAGCCGCAAATTCTGGTTTTGCACAAATTTTCACACATTTATCTGAAGAAATTTTAAAAACGGCCCCTTGCGCCCCCTTTCCGATCAGTGGAAACGACGTCGGATTTTTTATCACATCCACTTTTTTAATTCCTTCAGTAACACAGATAGATTTAAAGTCCTCCACTTTCAATCACTCCTTAACATTCCCTATCGTACTATTACTTTTTATCCTTTGTCTCTTTTTCTCTAAGACTCTTGGTCATGAATCCTCCGTCCCCTTGTCATTGTGCACATTCTGAAAGAAAACGGCTTTGATTATAGGGTTAAGAGAATAGCTTATATAAACCCTTCTATAATAAAAGAGGAATGATATACCTTTCACAAAATGTGAACAAGCAAGCATCATTTTTACTCTTATTTGAACAGAAGGAAAAATTCACGTAAGGATTTTAGTAAAAATACACACATGAAAATCCATGCAAAGAGACTTTTTCATATTGTGAGCTTCCTATATTTTATGTAAAAGATTAAAGTTTGCTATAGTCAAGCGCCAGTTCATCCAGTAATTTTTACTTGTCGACGGAAATAAGTCACAGATACATAACAATGTTCATGGTATAATTAACATGGGAAAACGCTTACAGAATAATCCAAACTTTTTGTTCTGAAAATTCATTCTTTTGGGAGTCGATGAAAGTTGACAGTGGATAATAAAACAAGTAAAGAACAAACGATTTTTAATCATATTGGAAATAAAATCAAAACGGAAGACAGAGAAATCAATGTAGTTGCTAGATTAGAAGAACCTCTAATTGTAGTTTTAGAAAATGTTTTGAGTGACGAAGAATGTGACGGACTTATTGAATTGTCAAAAGACAAAATGAATCGTTCCAAAATTGGAGTTACGCACGAAGTAAATGAGATAAGAACAAGCAGCAGTATGTTTTTTCAAGAAAATGAATATGACATCCTTACCAAAATTGAAAAAAGGATATCAACAATCATGAATATACCCGTTGAACATGGAGAGGGTATTCAAATTCTTAAATACACTCCTGGACAAGAGTATAAAGCTCATTTTGATTTTTTTACATCTTCAAGTATTGCAGCAAAAAATAATAGAATTAGCACAATCATCTTGTACTTAAATGATGTGGAGCATGGAGGGGAAACTTTTTTTCCTAAATTGAATTTTTCAGTATCCCCGCGAAAGGGAATGGCTGTGTATTTCGAATATTTTTACAACGATAAAAACCTAAACGAACTAACTTTACACGGTGGGGCGCCCGTTTTCACTGGGGAAAAATGGGTTGCAACACAATGGATGAGGAGACAGAGTAGCCGCTCATGATGTGTAAACGATAGACTTTAAAAGCCTCAATTTTAGGTGCCTAATGAACAAAGGCACCTATTCGTTCATTTAAAAATCTCCTATTTAAAATCGCCAAACAAAAAATAATGATCAAAAGTCTAAATTGGCACTGTTTCGTCCCATCATACTATTTCCGACGTTTCAAATTACGCTTTTACCCTAGGTTTTTCTTTAGGTTTGATGTAAAAATACCTTTGCATGCATTCACTATTCATTTACCTTTGTTGCTCTTTCTAAAATTATCGTAATCAGTCTTAATGTAATGAAATACCTTCGCGTTGCCATTATGGTCTGGATGAGTTATTTTTAGTAACCCTTTATATTCTGCCAATACTTCTTTATCGCTCGCCATTTTAGAAAGCCCTAATTTTTCACTATAATCATTTGATTGAATAGTGGAGTCAATCATGTAATTGTTTCTGATTTTTTCTTTTAATTTTATCAATTCATTACGTAATTCAATATTTTCTTTTAATAAATCCTTTGATTCATTTTGTAATTCACTTTTCTCATTCTTTAGAATGGCAACTTCCTTTTTGAACATATCCCTTTGCTGAATCAATATTCTTTTTGCTGTCTCATGAAGCTCTTCGATACCTTCTATATGCTTTTCTTGAGCTTGTATTTTTAATTTTAATCGGTGTATGATTTCGTCCTTATTTTGATTTATACTATCATTTATAGCCAGCTTTGAAGCTGTTTCATCGCTTATGTATCCGGTGTTCCTCTTTCCGTTCCCGGCGTATTTAATCTTACCTTCGCCAAGCCAGCGCCTGACAGTCTGTACACTATTACTTTCTGTTACTCCTGCATCTTTTAACATTTCAAATGCTTGATCTGTGTCATCCATTATGTATCCGGTTTTCCTATTCCCGTTGCCTCCCTCATATTTAATCTTACCTTCACGAAGCCAGCGTCTGACAGTTTGTATACTACTGCTTTCTGTTACTCCTGCATCCTTTAGCAGGTCGAAAGCTTGATCTGTGTTCACATTGTTCCCCCTTTCCCCTTATTAAGCAATGAATCGTACTTCGAATGATATGATAGTACCTTATTAAAAGGAAAAATTTTTACAAAGAAGGAGCCTAATTTGTATGTCAATGTTTTAAATAATAGCATAGGCATATTCTAAACAAAGAACAAATAGATGAAGAATATATGACGAATATCACAGGGAGATAACGATAATGTATCAGAGTAAAATTGTGGAACCAGAAAAAAATATCGGTAACTGCGTATTCATGATATCATTGGTGGAGTTCCGAGCAATTTATATACATTCAGATTGAATCTAGAATCCAGTGACAGTGAGAATGCCTACTTAATCTATAAACGTGATGTTACCTTATATGCTTCCGTGGGGGATCTTTTGATGCCCTATGAAATGAGATAAGAGTCATACTTAAAAATCCCGGTCTCTCAGTGATATTAATGAGAAATCGGGATTTATTTATTCACACATTACAGCTGCAACTATTCACCAAAACAGCTGTTATTATTAACAAATCATTTTTCACCCTCTGTATAAATTTGAAAGGTTACACCGAATTTGTCTGTTACAATCCCATAAGCAGGGCTGAAAAAAGCTTTCTGCAGAGGCATTTTCACTTCTCCACCTTGCGACAAAGTTTCAAAGATTCGTTTTGATTTTTCAATTTCGTTAATTGAAATGCAGATCGTGACTTGATCTCCAGATTGACTGGTTTGACCTGGAAACGTATCCGAAAACATGAAGTCCGTTTCCCCAACCTTTAACATTGCGTGTGCCACAAGATCCTTTGCTTCTTCTGGCAGAGGAAATTCAGGATTTTCTGGCATTTCTCCAAAAGTTTGATTAAAGAGGACTTTTGCATCCAATGCTTTTTCGTAAAATTGAATCGCTTCCTTCGCATTTCCGTTCATCATTAAATATGGAGATAATCGCATGGTCATAATTAGATAACTCCTTTTGCTTTGATTTTTTTACTAAGCTTGGAAATTTCCAAGCTTGCTTTTGAACTGTCAATGGCAATAATCACTATACCATTATTACCCATGATTGAATTTTATAACACGGAACATGCGTTCGTCAACGGAAATTTACAGAAAACTATCAAATTTTCTAAATGTTGAATTGAAAATTCCAAGCTTATTGATGTATAGACAAAGTATGTCACGTTATGGCAGTTATGGAAAACTTCTTTTATTCCTGGTTTTTCAAAAAATAAGAATAGGTTCAAATGAAAAAGGCATGACCCTAGTAGATTACCGGTATCATGCCTCAAGAATGCTTAAAAAGTGTTGGAATTTTTGTAATGTCGCTTAATCTTATTAACTTGCTATCATTTCTGAATCCTGTGTTTTTTTTAGTTTTGGTAACTTAGAGTCTATAGATAGGAAGCGGCTTCCATTCAATACTAGGTGAAGGGCAATAATCATAAGAACGAGATCCAGTTCATACCCTGAGCCTTCCCCATTCCCCATAAAACCTGCTGGGAATTTCACATAAACAATTGCACCAGCCATGATGAATACAAGGAGGGCAGAAATTATTCTTGTTCCAAGACCTATTATTAAAGCAATTCCTCCAACCAATTCAATCATACCGACTACATAGGCCATGAATCCCGGAATGCCTATACTTTGAAACCACCCTGAAGTGTTTTCCAATCCACCTTTGAATTTTGACAAACCATGTAAGAAAAATGAAATTCCCAACATAACTCTTAATAAAAAGGTACCGATTTCTTGTTTATTCATGACACATCTCCTTTTTTTTATTTAACACTACAAAGTGTAGTGTAAAGTGGTAAAAAAATCAAGTGAAAGTCATCAGACAATCACTATAGTCATTCCTATAAGGATAACCAAAACATAAATGGAAACAAAAATCGTGGTAGTTTCAGCCCTTAAAGGAATTGTCTTATGGGGATCAATTAATTGCTGAAGTCTATAGTTAACTGATTCATTCGAGAAATGAACAAGGATAGGAGAGGATTTATCAGTGCACCCATGTTTAATTAACTTCAATAAAGCGGTACTTATTCCTAATTCAGTCCCCATTTTATGAACCGCATTTTCGTCGGCTGATAATTCACTTATTATTTTGTAATTTTTATGACACCATTTTGTCAATGGGACAAACCATAATGCATTTGAAATCAACTGTAAAATAAAGATGACCAGTGGATCATATTTCTTTTGGTGAAAGGCCTCATGCTCCACTACCGCTTCTAGTTCATCGAAGTCCAGTAATCGAATTAAACCAGTACTGAACACAATGAAAGGCCGCCTGAAACCAAGCGTAAACGCAAGAGGCTGTTCAGCGTTCACAACTAAGATATCATTGTTGACCCGATTGAATGTTTCATTTACATTCCTTGTCATATCAAAGTTTTTTGAAAGAAAAAGCTTTTGTTTAAACCTTCTGGATAAGAAATATTGCTCTGCAATTTTGAATAAGGTGCTCAATATACTATAGGATATTATTATACTGAGCAGTGTGACGACCACAAAGTAGTATACTGAATCTTCCTTGAATAAACTAAAACAAAATTTAAAGAAATTAGCTTTAATATTCACGCCAAAAAAGATGTGTACTAAAAAAGCTCCCATTTGGCACCATACCAAACAGGCAATTAAAAGACTCAGGCTTATCACAAAATAAGACTTTCTCTTCCACATTATAATTTATCCTTTTTTAACGATTGAATTTTTTGTTCCAATTTTTCAATTAAACCTTGGTCAGCGTCTTTCATGGCATCCAGCATATGGCTTATGACCGCTCCACCAAATTCATCCAGCAAGTTCTCAGTCAGTTTCTTTGACTGCTCTTCAAAAAACTCCTCTTTGGACTGCACCGGGCGAAATAATGAAAGCCTTCCTTCAGACCTCTTTTCAAGAATGCCTTTTTCGACTAAACGATTCATGACGGTCATTACTGTGTTGAAATTGATAGGTTTGTCAAGTTCCAATGATTGTTGAACCGCTTTAATGCTTTGTTCATCTTTATCCCATAAATACTCCATGATATTTGCTTCCAATGGACCAAAGAAACGATTCAGTCCAACTTCATCATATTTAAAATTTTTAATATTCATCCTTTTCCACCTCCCACTACAAATTGTAGTGGAAATCACTGTTACAATCAAGTTTCATCCGGAAATTTGAACGTTGATTTCCACTCCAGGTACTCGCTTTCACCTCAGGTGTCTCCTAACTTCCGTTCCAATCAACTGAAACGTTTATAAATAAAAAATGTAGGTAAACTGGCTTTTCTTCGAGTTTGACTACAGTCTAAAACGAGCCTTTTACAGGCACGTTTTAATAATTAATAGTAATCCTTTGTCCTCCATTTCCTCAAATTTATAAATGCTTTTAAAAAAGGAAGTCAATTTTATCTAGGGCTTCATTATTTAGATAACCAGCTAAAAGGAACACACAGTACTATTGATTCAATTATAGGGCCAGGTTATGGAGCAGCACTGCTGGGGTATTTAAGCCAAATGTCAGTTATAATTAGATGAATAAAGGCTACTGAAGCAGTCTTGATTTAAATGATAAGAAATATATACTTAAATTTGAATGGAGGAGTGAAGATGATTATAAAAACGACAGAAGCGAATGGACATATCATTGCAACAGCTAATACGGATTCAATCGTACTAACAGATGAGCAAAGTGCATTGGATATTATTATGACGATTAGTAGCAAAACCGGGAGTAGTCGAATAGCACTAAACAAAGAAGCAATTTCAGAAGATTTTTTTAAGCTTAGTACAAAACTTGCAGGAGAGATCCTTCAAAAATTCGCCAACTACCATATTAAATTTGCAATCATAGGGGATTTTTCATCTTATACCAGTAAGCCACTGAAAGATTTCATTTATGAGTGTAATAAAGGGAACAATGTTTTTTTTGTCCCATCAGAACAAGAAGCGATCGATAACTTGTCTAAAGCACTATAAACATTACCAGAAAAATTTCTTAAAAAGACCTGGATCTTTATACTCGGTTTTCTTATTGAGCTAACTCAGCTATAGTAACAACTAAAAACCTTTTGGCATTGCTTATTACCAAGACCTTCTAGTTCTCCACCTTTATTACACTCCAATTCCTTTTTTCTTTTAAGGGGGATCAAAATTTGTCTAGGAATTTAAAAACGGGCCTATTGGGGCTCGTTTTCAGTATATCGTCGGCATGGTCTTCCCAAACCTTCATTTTTACAGGAAACTTGTATCTATTTTTTTACTATTTTATCCGGATGATCACTATTAATCGTAACTCTTTGTGCAAGTTCCTCTATTTCAGCAGAATCATAAAAATGATATCCTTTTGCCGTCGTTTGGGCCGCAACGTACATTGCAGCAGCTACTTTGTTTGCTTCTATTGCACGATATGGACGTAAAGGGCCTACAAAGACAAATTTTGCAAAAGTACTTAGCAGCCCAGAAATCTTTTCACCTGCCCTGAATTCCTTTCGTTCTCCAAGAAGTAAGGAAGGACGGAAAATATGTACAGTATTCAATGCCAGATGTTGTAGTGTACCTTCCACATCACCTTTAACACGGCTGTAGAAGAACTTTGATTTGGAATTGGCACCCATGGCCGTTATGACGAGTATTTTTTCAACATTGGATGTCTTTGCCAATCTAGCTGCTTCAATTACATAGTCATAATCCACTTTACGAAATGCTTCCTTCGATTTAGCCTTTTTAATAGTTGTACCCAAACAAATGAACACATCGGTGACTTTGAACAAATCGGCATACTTGGATAAATTATCGAAATCCACAACATGTCCTATGCATTTGGGATAGGCGAGTTTCAGTGCCCTTCTTGTCAGCAAATGGATTTCACTATAGATTTTGCTTTTGCCTAGCTCTTTAACCAACTGGGTGCCTACCATACCTGTAGCACCTAAAATCAATGCCTTCTTATTAATCATGATTTCCTTCTTTCTATAATTAGCTTTTCAATCAACCATTTCCTTTTTAACTAACCTAGCTTAATAGGACTAAGATAAATGATTCACTTGATTGAAATCATCAATTATCCAAGAATCAACTTCAAATCTAATCGTACTCAAACATGCATTGAACAAGCGCATTTCGTTGGATACGATTGACTCATTTGACATCAAGCGTAAAATAAAATGAATGACGGCACCATGTGCAACAAGTATAACTTTCTTCTCAGGATACTCCTTCTGAATTTCCTGGAGCCCATTCATCAGCCTGTTTAGTAGAGATTCCTGATTTTCCTGACCAGGATAATCTTTATCCCTGAATGCAGACTTCCTTTCCGCTGCAGTCATTCCTTCAGCGACGCCAAAATTCTTTTCAATGAATTCCATTTTTTCAATAACCGGGACTTCAATATAGTGCGAAATGATATCCGCCGTCTCCCTTGCCCTCTTCAGGGGGCTTGTAATAATTACATCCCAATCATCTTTTGACAAAAATTCACCACATTGCCGTGCCTGTATCTTTCCAAGTTCATTTAAAGGAATATCAGTCTGCCCTTGCAGCTTTCCTAGTGCATTCCAATCTGTTTGACCATGCCGCACTAAACAAATAGTAGTAATTGTCCTCAAACCCCTCTAAGTAGATTGTTATTTTCTCACTTCTTCAATGATGGAATGTCCTTCAGTCCGTTCGAGATCTGACCATTTCCATTTTTCATGCAAGCGCAACCTTCCATCAGGCAGCATTTCAGGGGTGGAAAGGCAGCTGCCTCCTCTAATTTCCCCTTTTTCATTGATATGATTATACCTGAATTCCAGAGTTCCATCCAGATTGACCAGCCCTATTAAAGTCCCTTTAACAATCTCTCCCCCCTGATAACTTGCTGAAAGAATTGAGCCGTCTTGTGAATAGTGGAAGGTAGTGTTTCCTGACACTTCTCCATTTTCAGAATTGATTTTAGCTTTGAATATCCGACCATCATAATTAAACATCATCATTCCCCCATATGAATTAATAAGGATAATGATACCAAATTAATTAAAAAAAGAATATTGAAAAATCTTATGGGATTTTTAATTCTATGTCCATGGAAATGACACAAAAAATACATAATATTCCCCATTGAATTCCCCTATTATGATGTGGTTATATTAGGGAAGATGTTACTTATGGAATGAACAATCTCCAATTTGAAACGTCTAATCAAACTGGAAGATTTTGGTGAGGTGCTCAAGTGAAAGAAATACTTCTGATTCTACTATTACAACTTATTTATGTTCCGATTTACACATTGCGAACCATTTTCTTAGTGAAAAATATTACCATACTCGCCTCAATACTGGGTATCGCAGAAATGTTAATATACGTTTTTGGATTATCCCTCGTATTTGGCGGTGACCAAAGCATACTCGCCATGGTTGTATATGCAGTCGGTTTTGGAATCGGAATAATTTTTGGTACGAAAATTGAGCAAAAACTTGCCATCGGCTTTATTAATGTAACCGTTAATACTCAAACCAAAAATGAACATTTGGTAGATACATTGAGGAACAACGGATTTGGTGTAACTCTTTATACGGGCGAGGGCAGGGATAGCAACCGTTATCGTATGGAAATCCTGACCAAACGCAATCGGGAACAAGAATTGATAGCAACCGTTGAAAAGTTTGAACCAAAGGCTTTTATCATTTCATATGAACCACGTTATTTTAAAGGTGGATTTTTATTGGATCGGTTGAAAAATAAAGCAAGCTGAAAATGAAAAGCAAAAGCCCATCTTATTAAGATGGGCTTTTGCTTTATTTCGTTTTAGATTTTCTTATTCTCACTGCCCTCGTTACCGGTTGTTTTTTAATCCACTTTAAATATTTTCTTAATGCTTCATCATCTTTTAACAAAAGCACGGTATTTAGTCGGATGGCCAGTTCTCGGTTTGAATACAGTGCGTGAATCTGTTTGTGGCAAGATTTACAGAGATAGGCTATCGGTAAATGGCTTCCGCCTAATTCTCTAGGTGTTAAATGATGGATGGTCAGTTCTATCTCATCCCTATCACAAAGCTCACATGTACCTATCATTTCATTACTCGGCCATTATGGCTTAACGGATTTTCCTTCTTCAACAATATGAAACATCAAATGGGCAAGATGATGGATTGGTCCGTACTCTTCATTGTCATCATCTTCTTCATCCTCCACTTCCACTTCATCCATCCCTTGTAAATAAAGTGCCATGAACTCATAAAAATCATTTTTAGTAAAGGAGTAACAATCACTTGGATCCTGATTATCTTCTTCATACTGTAAAACTAGATGGGATAGATCACCCTCATCATCTTCAGCATCAAAAAATACGAAATAACCGATATTTGTATCCAGTTCAAATAACCTGCGAAAACCGCGTGATGTTGCTTTTTCAAACTCAGCCGACGTCAATTTTTGCACTTGCATGCTGTCTACATTATCTTCTTGATGAAAGCCCACGATAAATGTGTTCATAATCAAACCTCCTGTTGAATATGGATAACCATTAGTATCCCCATTTAACCGAATTTATTCCATTTAGAGGTTTGTTTCCAAAACGACCGGGCAATGATCGCTGCCCATGACATCGCAGTGAATGTTTGCCTCTATTAAAGATTCCGCCAGACGTTTTGAAACAATGAAATAATCGATTCTCCACCCAATATTCCGCTCCCTGACTTTTGCCATATATGACCACCAAGTATAAGAGCCTTCCTGGTCTGGATAAAAATGACGAAATGTATCGATAAACCCTGAATCAAGTAATTCAGTCATCTTTCCACGTTCTTCATTTGTAAAACCGGAATTCCCTATATTGGGTTTTGGGTTTTTCAAGTCGATTTCCTGGTGTGCGACATTGAGGTCGCCACAAAAGATAACCGGCTTCACCAAGTCCAGTTCCTTAAGATATTTTATCATCTCATCTTCCCATTCGAGACGGTAATTCAATCTTGATAAATCCCTTTTTGCATTGGGGGTATAAACATTCACCATATAAAAACTCTCGAATTCCAGTGTTATGATCCTGCCTTCCGGCTCCTCATCCAGCTCTCCTACACCATATTTCACTGAAAGCGGTTTTTCCTTCGTGAAAATGGCTGTACCTGAATATCCTTTTTTCAGTGCATAATTCCAATATTGATGGTATCCTTCCAACTCAAGTGAAATCTGACCTTCTTGAAGCTTAGTTTCTTGAAGGCAGAAAATATCTGCATCCACATCTTTAAAGTAATCTAAAAATCCTTTTTTAACACAAGCTCTAATTCCATTTACATTCCAGGAAACCAATTTCATAATCTCTTAAATTCTCCTTATGGCCAATTAATTTCTTTACATTTCAACTATACTATTTATCTGCTTTTTTTCCCATTAGAGTACATTCGAAAACAATCTGGCAAATGATTCTTTTGAACGTTCCAGTAAACCACGATTGTTATACCCGATAGGATCTAGTTTGTCACTATCCATCATATCCTCTTTGTAATGAGTGATGAGATCTTCAATGGTACGGCTGCCCATAAGAAAGACATTCACTTCAAAATTCAGATGGAAACTCCTCATATCCATATTTGCCGTTCCTATGGATGCCATATCACCATCTACGATAATAAGTTTCTGATGTAGAAAACCTTTTTTGTACGTGTATACCTCTACGCCGAATTGAAGCAGCTCACCGAAATAGGAGCGACTGCCATATTGGGTTAAAAACCCATCATTTACTGCCGGAACCATAACCCTGACTTGTATCCCCTTAATTGCGGCATGTTTAATTGCTGCTTTAATCGCTTGATTTGGTACGAAGTATGGACTTGCAATCCAGATTGATTTTGTGGCGTTCGTGATGAGTGAATAGTAAAAATCACTCATGATCCCCTGTTGTGTATCAGGTCCGCTTGCTACCACCTGGACAGCTCCATCCCCTTGTACCACTTTATTCTTGAATTCTGGACGTCCTTGCAATACATCTTCACCGCTGACATATTCCCAATCCAAAAGGAAAACGGTATGAAGCATATATACCGCTTCACCTTTAAGGACCATATGTGTATCTCTCCAAAAACCAATGCTTTTATTTCGGCCTAAATATTCCTCTCCTACGTTTAAACCTCCTACAAAGCCAACTTCCCCATCTATGATGATGATTTTACGGTGATTCCTAAAATTAAATTTTTGATTGAAAAAACCGTGTTTCAATGGCGAAAATGGATAGGCTTTAATCCCTGCATTTTTCATCCGTTTAACTTCATTATTTGATAGGCTTAAGCTTCCTGCCGCATCAAAAATGAATAAAACCTCCACACCATTTTTTGCTTTTTCAATAAGGATATCTATAATTTCAGTACCAAGCCTGTCGGAACGAAAAATATAGTATTCAATATGGATGAATTTATCAGCTTTTTTTAACTGTCTTATGATTTCTGTAAACGTTTCGTTGCCATTTTTCAATACTTCCGTTTTCGACGATGTACTAATGGTGGTCTCAGATGCATTTTTGGCAAAAGCTGCGAATGATTGCTGATGATCATTCAAGAACGATAAATCTGGAGAGGATACCCGTGTAACAAGACTCTTCCATTCTTCTCGATCTTTTTTCCTTTTACTTCGGAATAAATACCCCTTTAAATAGAGCTGACCTGAGAATAGATAAAACACATATCCAAATACCGGGAAAAACAAAAGCACATACATCCATAAAAGTGTCTCGTGGGCAAATCTATTTTCGAGCATGAGTGAAAATAGGGTGATAAACATGACCAAAATATATAATCCAATAAAAAATAGCTTCACGTCGAAGCTAACTTGAGTGAACAGGATCATATAAACTGAAGCAATTAATATAAATAAAAATACAATTTCCATCCTTCTTCTTTTCATCTTTTCATTCTCCTACACAGCAATATTTTATATATAAATATCATATACCCATATTTGATGGTAAAAGAAACAAAACACTTACGAAAACAATGTTCGCAAGTGCTTTGTGTATTACCTATCCAGTTATCACTTCATGACAGGAATCAAACTTTCATACAGCTCCATATACTTTAATGACGATGATGTCCAACTGAAGTCTAACTTCATTGCATTTTCGGCCATTTTCCTCCATCTTTTCGGCTGGAATTTGTACAGACCAACAGATTGCTCAATTGTATGGAGCATATCGTGTGCATTATAATTCGTAAAACTGAAGCCATTGCCTTCACCAGTAAATTGGTTATACGGTATGACCGTATCACGAAGTCCGCCAGTTTCCCTCACTAAAGGCAGTGTACCATAACGCAGTGCCAAGAGTTGGCCGATACCACATGGTTCGAATTGTGATGGCATCAGGAATAAATCAGAACCTGCATATATCCTTCTTGCCAGCCCCTCATCAAAATATGTATGGACTGAAACCTGATTTGGATATTGGTCAGCTAAATGACGAAATGCCGATTCATATTGCTCTTCACCCGTACCTAAAAGAATGAATTGAACTCCTTGGTTCATCATTTCATGAAAAACATGGAGAACAAGATCTATTCCTTTTTGATCAACAAGCCTAGTTACCATTGATAAAACCGGTACGTCATCATTGACAGGAAGACCCAGCGATTCCTGTAGCTGACGTTTATTCTCCATCTTACCCTCATAAGAATCGAATGGAACAGCAAGATGTTCATCTGCTGCAGGATTATATTCCTCATAATCGATTCCGTTGATAATCCCTTTAAGGTCACCATTTCTCTTACGTAAAAACCCATCCAGATTTTCCCCGAAATAAGGTATCTGAATTTCTTCCGCATAACTTGGGCTTACCGTTGTGACTATGTTAGAAAAAGCCAGGCCCGCTTTCAAATAACTTACATTCCCATGAAATTCAAGACCATCGATATTAAAATATAACTCACTCAAATCGAGTAATTCAGCTAATACAGCTTTAGGATAAACTCCTTGATAGCGTAAATTATGTATCGTAAATATCGTTTTAATATCCTGATAGAATGGATGGTTATGATAATGAGCTTTCATCAAAACGCTGACAAGGCCCGTTTGCCAATCATGGCAGTGTATAACATCCGGTTTTTCTTCCAAATAGGGTAATGCCTCTAAAATTGCACGGGAAAAGAAGGCGAACCTTTCGCCATCATCGAAGAAACCATAACTACCATGCCTTTTGAAATAATATTCATTATCCAGAAAATAATATGTAATTCCGTTAGCAACAAGCTTTTCGATGCCACAAAATTGCTGGCGCCAACCAACTGGAACTTCAATACTCGTCATATGTTCCAATTCCTGTTTGAATTGGTTAGGAAGATCCCCGTATTTAGGTAGGATGACACTTACATGGACTCCCTGTTTTTTCAGCGCTTTCGGGAGCGCGCCTATAACGTCTCCGAGCCCTCCCGTTTTTATAAAAGGGGCGCATTCTGAAGCAGCAAATACAACATTCATTGCCGCACCTCCTCTATTAAATTACTTCCGCTTTTTTTATTACAGTAGGCTGTTTTAAACCAATTACTGATTTTTCACTAGTAACTCTCACTTCTTTATCAGTTATGATATTTTCAACGATGGCTCCTTCTTCAATCACGCCTTTTTGCATGATGATGCTATTTCTTACTATCGCACCCTTTTTCACCTTTACACCACGGAAGAGTATACTGTTTTCGACAATCCCTTCAATATCACAACCGTTGGCTATCAATGAATTGGTAACCTTCGAAGAACTTGAATATTTGGTCGGTGCCTCATGTTTGATTTTCGTATAAACATCCCAAGTATCCCCGAAGAAAGAACGGATTACCGAAGGGTTCAGGAAATTCATATTACTGGCATGAAAGCTTTCAATGGAATGGATGAATGGCATATCACCAGTAAAGTTATAACCTTTAACGGTAAAACGATGAAGATTTGCTTTCACAGCGTCTTTCAAAAAGTCATATTCCCCACTGGCAACACAGCTTTTGATCAAGTTCACCAATAGCGTTTTACTTATGATGAAGGTTTCTAGACAAACATGGTCACCAGGTCTAGGGATGGTATAAAAGCTAATGTCAGTTATGTCTTCATCCGAATCTACCGAGCAGGTGTGATAAATTGGTTTTTCAATCAATTCCCCTACATAATCCTTATATACCACCGTGATATCCGCTTTATGTTTTTTGTGATAATCAAGCACTTCATTAAAATCCAATTTGCATACATGGCTTCCTGGGGAAATGATGACAGTATCTGCCTCTGCACGTTCGAAAAAGCTGAGATGATCATAAAATTGCTTCATATCGCCTGTTACCGTTTCATCCGGATGGATAGGGGGCAAGATGTATAAGCCTCCTGAACGCCGATCCAAGTTCCATTCTTTACCTGAGCCAAGATGATCCATAACTGAAAGATACTTTTCTTTTGGAAAAACGGCTACTTTTGATACATCTGCATTAATGAAATTCGACATAGTAAAGTCAATCAAGCGGTAGCGTCCACCAAATGGCACAGATGCCACATTACGGTGAGCAGTCAGATCTTTTAAATGTTGTCTTTCATTGATTAAGTTAATAATACCCAACACATTTTCCATAGCATCTTCCCCTTTTTCTAGTTAAGAGTGATCTTTTTTTTGTTTGGATTGAGAATGGTCTGATTTTCACCAATTAAGGTAATATCGGATGTAACAGCTGAATCGCCAACTACGGCACCATCTTCTATAACACAATTACTGGCTATGATGCTTCTTTCTATATGAACGTTTTCACCAATCGTGACATTAGGCATGATGACTGAATCTTTTATGGTTGACCCATAGCCCACCTGTACATTATAGGATAAAACCGAATGTTCAATGTTCCCATGAATCATGCATCCTTCATTGATAAGCGACTGACTGACCTCGGCATCCGGTGATATATATTGCGGCGGATGATTTGCATTGCGTGCAAAAATTTTCCATTGCTGATCATCCAACTGGAAATTTGGTGTATCCTCCAATAAGTCCATATGTGCCTGCCAAAGGCTTTCGACCGTTCCAACATCTTTCCAATAATCATTAAAACGGTAGGCATATAGCTTCTTTCGATCTTCTAGCATTTTTGGAATGATGTTGCTGCCAAAATCATTGGAAGAATTTTCGTCTTTTTCATCATTGATTAAATAACGTCTTAGGGTTTTCCAATTGAAAAGGTAAACTCCCATGGAAGCGAGGTTACTTTTTGGATACTTTGGTTTTTCGTCAAATTGTGTGACTTTATCATCATCATTGGTATTCATGATTCCGAAACGACTTGCTTCCTGCCACGGCACTTGAATGACCGCTATTGTTGCCTCTGCATTTTTTTCGATGTGATAATCCAGCATCTTACTGTAGTCCATCTTATAAATATGGTCACCAGAGAGAATCAGTACATGTTCCGGATCATAGTTATCAATGTATTGGATATTTTGATAAACAGCATTTGCCGTCCCTTTATACCATTCACCGCCTTCTTTCCCTTGATAAGGGGGAAGTACGGAAACTCCGCCAACATCCAAATCAAGGTCCCAAACTTTGCCATTACCAACATAATCATTTAGAATCAATGGCTGGTATTGGGTCAATACCCCAACCGTATCTATACCAGAATGAGTGCAGTTACTTAATGGAAAATCGATGATTCTATATTTACCGCCAAAGGGAACAGCTGGTTTTGCCAAACCAATCGTCAATTCACCTAACCTTGAACCCTGGCCTCCTGCCAATAACATTGCTATCCATTTTTTCGCTCCCATTATTCGGTCACTCTCCCCCGTCTTTTTTTTGTTTGCTTCATAAAAATAGAAATGCCTAATGGAGGTACAGTTATTTCCATGCTGTATGGTTGATTATGGTATGGTATCTTTTTGACATTAATGGGTTCTTCATTGATCTGACCCGATCCTCCGAAAGCTGCTGAATCACTGCTGAAAACTTCTATATATTTCCCTTGGGATGGTACACCTATTTGATAGTGAGCATGAGCCTGTGCAGAAAAATTACAGACAACAATGCAATAATCGCCTTTGCGTTTACCTTTTCTCATAAAGGTGATGATACTTTGTTCACTATTGTTCGGATCGATCCATTCAAAACCTTCCTGGACATGATCCAGTCTCCAAAGGGAGGAAGTTTGGCTGTAAAAATCCTGAAGGGTACGGAAGTAATATGCCATCTTTTCGTGGGATTCATATTCCAAAAGCAGCCAATCCAATTGTTCCTCATCTTTCCATTCTATGAATTGGCCAAATTCTCCTCCCATAAATAGAAGCTTCTTTCCAGGATGCGTCATGAAATACCCAAAAAGTAACCGTAAATTTGCAAACTTCTGCCAATAGTCACCTGGCATTTTATTCAATAATGACTTCTTGCCATGAACCACTTCATCATGTGAAAAGGGCAAGACGAAATTTTCTGAAAAAGCATAGAAAAATGAAAAGGTTAAGAGGTTATGATGATATGGCCTTTCATTTGTTTCAAGTTTCATATAACGAAGGATATCGTTAGTCCATCCCATATTCCATTTGTAATTAAAGCCCAGGCCGCCTATATCGGTAGGAGAAGTTATAAGTGGCCGGTCTGTCGCTTCTTCTGCCATCATTAATGCATTGGGAAATTTCTTGAAAACCACTTCGTTAAGTTTTTGTAAAAATTGTATGGCTTCCAGGTTTTCCTCACCGCCAAACTGGTTTTTCAGCTTGACCGGCAATGGATTATCATGATTCAAGTAAACCATTGACGATACCGCATCGACACGGACCCCATCAATATGGTATACATCCATCCAAAACATTACATTTGATATAAGGAAACTGATTACTTCTGGTTTAGTAAAATCAAAATTGTATGTCCCCCATAACGGGCGATCTGCTCTCGTGTAATCAATTGGTTCATAGAGAGGTGTACCATCAAAACGGGAAAGTCCATGCGCGTCTTTACAAAAATGGGCGGGAACCCAGTCAAGGATTACTCCTATGCCCTTTTGGTGGCAAAGGTTAATTAAATATTTAAAATCTTCCGGTGAACCGTACCGACTGTTTACGGAATAATAACCCGTGACCTGGTATCCCCACGATTTATCAAAAGGGTGTTCCATTATGGCCATGATTTCAATATGTGTAAAACTATTATCAATCACATATTCAACTAATCTATCAGCCAATTCACGGTACGAATAAAATTCACCATCTTCTTTCTGTTTCCATGTTCCTGGGTGCACTTCATAAATGGACATGGGTTTTTGATAAATGTTTTCCTTTTTCCTATCGGCTATCCACTTCGAATCTTGCCATTCAAAATTATCCAGCCTTTTAATGACCGAAGCAGTATTTGGTCTGACCTCCGAATAAAAGGCATATGGATCGGCTTTTAGGATACGTTTATTTCCGGGTGTATGTATTTCATATTTATAGAGTTCCCCTTCTTGTAATCCTGGTACGAACAACACCCAGATACCTGAACGCTCGATCCGTTTCATCTCATGATCTTTTCCGTCCCAATTATTAAAATTACCGACTACTGAAACTTGCTTGGCATGGGGGGCCCAAACGGTGAAGCGTACTCCTTCATTACCTAATGTTGTCACAATGTGTGCCCCAAGCATTTTATAGCTTTCATAAAGGGTGCCTTCATGAAACAAATACAAATCGAAATCGCTTGGATAAATCTCTTGTAGCTGGTCAATAATTGTACTCAATAAAACCCCTCCATCAGTATTAACTCGATAGTATTTTACCCATCCTTCCCCAGTTATTATATATATTCGATGAAAATGATATTAATCCTTCAAATGGAGGTGAAGTTATTGTTATAAATAGCCGTTTTTTTGTAAATTTAAACACTTTTTTAAAGAAAAAAGACATTTATTGTAAAAATATTATTATACCAAGAAAAACTCTTCCCTTTTTTTAGGAAGAGTTTTAAGGTATCCAGTATGAATGCTTCATGTTATTTGTTCAGTTCGAATCATGGAAGTCTTCGTCAAGAATAAATAGGATAATGAGACTGACCATGCCAAAGGAGTATTCCCGTTTGGTATATTACTGCCTCCAATATATAACTCAGGAACTTCCCAATTTTCCGGAATGATCATTTTTGTTTTATCTATATATTCATTAACTTTGTTCATCATGCCAAGTTCAAGGTAGCATAAGCCCAACCATGGAAGCCCGAAACACCATTCCGCTTCTTGACCGTCATTATAATAAAGGTCCTTCTCATATCTAATGCAACCATTTGTTCTTTCCAGTCTCTCTGTGACATTCTTCAATATTTCAAGTGCTATTTCACGGTCTACCAGCCGATACGGATAAATCAACGATAAAAGGGCTAAATCCGTCTCTTTTGTATAACTTTCCCTTGGAAGCAGGAAACGAAGTGTTTCTTCTCCCTTTTTAATCAGTTCTTCCTTGACGTTTACCAGCATTTTGACCGAATTCAATCCAGCAACACATGCACCTATGCTTGAAGCGTGGATTTCTATATTTTCTTCCCACATCCCGTTATCTTCCGACTGCCAATATTGCAGGCATTCCAAGTAATTGACCAGCTTTTGGACAATTTCTAAATCACGTTGGTTTCTTATCACCTTTTTACCATGCCTATATCCTTCACCGACACCCCATAAAAAGGCACCTACCGCATCATTTTGGGCATGCCCCCACTCATCGGGCAGTTCTTTAAGCTCAGTGGAATACCTTGCATGGATATGTTCAAATAGAAACTGGGGTTTCTGCACCGTATGAATATCTATCTTCCACTCATAGGTTTGAAATAAGTCGAATAAAGCATGATATGCTTTTTCGTAACGATTGGACGGATCATTTATAAAAGGTATTACTGTATAAACGACATCCCTTATCCAGACATAATTATAATCATCGGAAACGCTTGCAGTATATGCACCATTAGGAAGCCGCATGCGATCAAGAACCTCTAGGGCACCATTAACATTCATCAATTGAGCACCTCCATAGTTATTTGCTTATTCCCATTGTAGACAGACTCCCGTTTTCTAAACGTTGGTTGTTTCATTTTCAATTAGAAGCGCTTTCATTTCTGCTAACCAAAACGACCTTTCAGAAGTACATTCACCCTAGTTTATGTAATCACTGGCCTTTTTGATAATCAAGCTTCCAATGTTCATTAAAAAGCGTTATTTGCCTAACGGTAACGAACTCAAAAAGTTGCGGTTTATGAAATATGTACTTGGGAAATAAAAACCCAGTAATGGCAAGCCATTACTGGTTATATCGGCCTATCATTAAAATGTTTAGTAATGATTAAAAGAAATTTCGTAATTTCATCAAGGAAAGCAAGCCAATCATAACCGTACCCAATATCTTCTCGTAAAAACGGCAACCAGAAAAGCTGGAAAAGCTGCGGCCAAATTCAACCCATTATCCTAAAGTGAAAAGACCTGTTATATGTGCAAACAGCGCCGCCATTAAGGCCGCTTGCTCATGCTTTAGCATTCGATGCCCCATTCAGGTACTAAGAGCGACAAAGGAACGATTCTAGGTATGAAAGCATCTACGACCCTGTTAGCAAAACCGATACTTAGGTATCCCATAAAATAGGTATACAATCCTTTACTCCTTGGCAAAAGCCTTCACCTTCATTGACCTCTGAAAAAAGCCATCGCTTTTCCATTCCATTATCCTGACTCATATAATTTCACCGTAGTTTTAATAAGTTTCTTCAAGTGCTTTTCAGCTGGCCAAGCAGAATGGGCAACTCACTATATATTTCGATGATCTCATTTATCGGCATTCTAACTAAACCGCTGGAAGAAGGGGCAACGAATTCCATGGTCTCACTGGATGTAGGTTCTTCTTGCAGCCCCCAAGAGATTTTTCGTAATTGACGATATTCCTGATAGACACCCTTGCCTACAAAACAGACAAGTTTAGGTTTATACTTTTTTATTTTCCTTTCTAATTGTTTCCTTCCTTTTATGTACTCATCTTTAGTGATATCGTCCGCTCCTTTTGTAGGCCTGGAAACGATATTGGTAAAACCATAACCTAAATCCAGTAATGACGAGTCTTCAGTCGGTTCATATTTCCTTGGTGTCAGCCCGGACTCGAAGAGGATTTTCCAAAAGCGATTGTTTGGATTCGCATAATGATGACCAGTCTCACCTGAACGAATGCTCGGATTGAAACCTACGAACAAAATATCCAAATTTTCCTTTAAATGATCAGAGATGCCTTCCATTTTAAAACTCCTTTTCAAATTTGCTATTTAATCATTGTACAGAACTGAAAAATATTTAACTACCTTTAAAAACTAAAATAACGGTTTAAATGGATGAACGATGATGGCTCCATAATATGGGTGAAGACCTGACAAATTGTATATTGAAGACCTATAGCTCCTAAAACATTACGTTCGCATTCACCGGACACACTACCAGAAATTAGCTATGAAAAGGATACCACAGCAGCAGGTAAAGATTTTTTTCCAAGGAATAAATTGATAAACCGATTTTTCCGATGTCCCGGCATAAAGCAAAAATCTGCATGCTTTTCAAAGCTTGCAGGGATTTAAATTAAAGGATATCCGCGATTTTCATGTACTCATCGTCGGAAATGACAGACAGCTGAAGGACATTAAGAATGTAGCTGAGTGCATTCAATTTGCCCATTCATTTACTGGTAGTGAACTGAAGACCAATTGTAGGCACGGAGACAAGCGAAAGACCCGTTATTTCTGGTGGAAATAACGGGTCTTTCGGGACGCTGAATTATCCTCCATCAATCAAATGCTGATATCCAAACAGGCAGGGATTTAAATTCGATAGAGTAAAAGTAATAGTTCCCTAGGAAAGCAAAAAAGGGTAATGAATCTATTAAATGAGATCAAGATCCTTTATTAAAACCGCACCAAATTTATAGTCGGAATTCCATTTGGCAAAAGACTTTACTCGTAGGTACATACATACCTACGAGTTTATTTACGCATCGGAATATGCTTCTTGTGTACATTCGCTTCTTTCAAACTCGGGAATCAGGAAACATTCTGGCGGTGTTCGATATGATCATGTTTTCTCGCATTGGCCATCTTATTGATGGTAAGAAGAATTCCAGAAAACCATATTATGACGATGCCAGTATAGATGTATATATGGGCTTCAATCGGAATCCATGTAGCTAATAATGTTCTTACATTGATTAAGATAATGAAACCGCCCACTAAAACACCCATTAATTGAGCAGGAAGCATCCTGACGAGCCAGGCTGCAATTGGTGCGGCAACCACTCCACCAATTATCAACGCTACGACCCAAAGCCAATTGACAGCTTCCCATCCAAGAGAAATGATAAAGCCAAGACTTCCAAAGAAAGCAATGGCAAATTCACTCGTATCTACAGTTCCTACAGCTTTTCTCGCCGTCATGCCTTTTTTTGACAATAAAACAGGTGTTGCAATCGGTCCCCAACCGCCTCCGCCTGTTGCATCACAAAAGCCTGCAAAAAGGCCTAACGGAATGGATTGTTTTGCGGTCAATGGCCTTACGGTTTCATTTTCCTTTGACGGTTTAAAAATAAATAAAAAGCGGAATAAAACGTATACACCAAGACCAAATAAAAATATGGCAATATACGGTTTTGCTAATTCGGCTGGCAGGTTACTCAGAAAACATGCACCTACAAATGCACCTATAGAACCTGGAATGATCAAGCGATAGACCATATTTTTATCCACGTTCCCAAACTTTATATGTGAAGCTCCGGATACTGCTGTTGTCACTACTTCCGATAAATGAACGGATGCTGATGCAACTGCAGGGGCAATCCCGAATGTCAACAATAAGGAAGTGGAACTCACTCCATACCCCATTCCAAGCGAACCATCAATTAATTGGGCTAAAAACCCGATAAAGGCCAAAACGATTAACTTTTTCATGACATTCCCCTTTTTTCACTAAAATAGAACCTATATCATCGACCCGATGGTACCGTTTGCCTGTATAAATCATTTAGATTTCCTTTAAGACACAAAGAGGCACCTAACCAAAATGAAATGACATGTTGGTTAGGTGCCTTCAGTTTTTCTGATCAGCCCAATGATATATTTTCTTCAGCTTCTACTGGTAAAAGCCTAGCTAAAAAACGATATCTTTCTTTTAAGGAATATTTATAAATATCCTCTATTGAATCTTTCAATAATTTAGATTTTTCTTCTTTTGAAAATGACCCATTCTTTATAATCATTCTTGCTTCAAAAAGGAATTCAAGATATTCTTCATATGATTCATCATATACTTTACCTAGGTCATTCCGTATTTTTTTTGCGAGCGTTGGACTTGCTCCATTGGTAGAAACACTTATGGAAAGCATGCCTCTATTCAATGTGGCCGGTATATGAAAATTGCCCAACTCATGATTGCTGATTACGTTAACCAACTGACTTTCGGATGCGTTCTCGTAAACTCGTTCATTTACTTCAGTAGAATTGGTAGCAACAATGATTAAAAATGCATCTTTATAGTCAGTTTCTTCCACTTCTTTAAGTAAGACCCGAATCTTACCTTCTTTCTCCAACACTTGAAAACTTGTGCATATTTCGGGGCTTACGACGGTAACTTCAGCACCAGCTTCCAATAACGGGCCCGCTTTAAAGTAAGCTATTTTACCACCGCCGATGATGACACACTTTCTGTTCTCGATATTAAGCGTAATTGGATACATAGGCTGCCTCCCCACTCACTTCATGAATTCGTTCCGAAATTGCTTGTTCAATCTTTGGGTGATAACCTAAATATCGGCAAAGTATGATTCTTTGCTTCCCCTTTTTTTGGATCTTTTTTATACTATTTTCAATCGACTTCATTAAGAGACCTGTAAACAATAGGTATGGAATGATAAATACTTGGTTTGATCGAGATTCCACCGCAAATTCCAACGCTTCTCCAAAGCTTGGTGTGGCAGCCGTCAAATAACACTCTTGCACCCGTATTTTTGGAAACCTGTTCCTTAGCAAATCGGCCAATCGAGACAAATCCCTTTTCACGTCGGGATCACTGCTGCCCCTTCCAACCAATAATACCAAGGAACCCTCCGTAACACTTACATTTGTTTCCTCCAACCGTTCCACTAAAATATCAACCATTTTCTCGCTGACACCAATCGGCCTTCCGTATCTCAAGTCAACGGCAGGGTACCGTTCTTTCATTTTATTCAATATGACTGGAATATCATGTTTTGCATGTACAGCTGTCAGCAATAGAACTGGAATGGCCAATATTCTCGTCGCACCTTTTTGAATGCATCGTTCGTAGGCCTCTTCAATCGTAGGAGTTTCCAATTCCAAGAAGCAATACTCTTGAATGGAATATGGCTGTGCTTGCATACAAACTTTAATAAAATCAATGGCTTGGGCTGAAGCTTCTTTAACACGGCTGCCATGGCAAATATATAAAATGGCTTCCATTAAAAGGCCTCATTCGTCAACAAATTTTCGGTTTGTTTTCCTTCAAACCATTTGATTTTTTCCCGTAAATTAACGACATCTCCCACGACTATCATGCAAGGATTCGAAATTTGTTCGTTATTGGCGGTTTCCACTACTTTAGCCAACGTACTGACAGCTGTTTTTTGCGTTGTTAATGTACCCCAATGAATAAGGGCTACCGGAGTCTCTGGGCTTTTTCCGTGTTCCAAAAGTTTTCCTTGAATATATGGCAGGTTTTTAACACCCATATAAATGGCTAATGTATCGATTCCTTTTGCAAGGGATTCCCACTTGATATTATCCTCTTCATCTTTTTTTCGATGACCGGTAACAATTGCAAATGATGACGCATGGTCCCTATGTGTAACTGGAATTCCAGCATAGGCTGTAGCGGCGATTCCAGCCGTAATTCCAGGTACGATTTCAAAACTTACGCCACTTTTGGCAAGGGCTTCCGCTTCCTCACCGCCTCTTCCAAAGACGAATGGATCGCCGCCTTTCAAACGGGTGACTATTTTTCCCTTTTTTGCATATTTAACGAGGAACCGATTGATGGTATCCTGCTGCAACAAATGATAATCCGGCAGTTTACCGCAATTAATCAGCTCGACACCGTCTTTTGCATGATTCAAAAGTTCTTTATTGACAAGTCGATCATATAAAATGACATCAGCTTCTTGGATGCATTTTAATCCTTTTAATGTAATTAAATCTGGATCTCCGGGACCGGCTCCTACTAGATATACTTTCCCCATTTTTGCATCCTGCCTTCCCTTAGAGAATTGTTTCGAATTCCGATAAAACGAAACCTGCTCCATTTTTAATTTTCCTTTTTTCATATAATGAGATGTCATCCACTTCAGGCATTTTCAAATAATGCTTTTCCAGCTCGATATCAACAAGTTCAAACGCCTTTTCATCTGAATCGGCAACAATGATGACATGAATTGGTTTTTCCTTGATAGTGACTTCAAAACGGTATAGATTCATGGAATGCTTACCTTCCCCTATTAAACGGCCACTTCCGCTAATATATCATCAAGTTTACTTTGTAATTCGTCTACCCCTACCCTTTCCACAAAATCGAGAAAGGTTTCGGATTGTAGTTTTGTTTCTTTGAAAAATAGGATCATTTCTTTCAGAACATGATGGAGTTTTTCAGCTTCCACTTTTCCTTTAAGCTTTTCATTGAACTTCCCGCCCTCATTCAGCGTTCCTCCAACGTATATCTCAAAAGCCTCGACCATCTTTTTATCCTGGTTTTTCATTTTTATGCCTTGCAGCCCTATTTCAGCGATGGCTCTTTGACCGCAATTATTCGGACAGCCGACCATATGCATCCTTACAGGCACATCGAGATCTATTTCCTTGTCCAGTGATTCAGAAATGGTCCTCATTCGGTTTTTCGTTTCAACTAGAGCCAGGTTGCAATACTCGATGCCTGTACACGAAACGGAATACCCAATGAATTTCTTTGGTTGATATGGAAATCTTTCGAAGATGGATTCCTGCTTTAATTCCTCAAGTTTTGCATCCGGCACATTAGGAATGATTAGATTTTGAGAATTACAGTTGCGGATTTCACCATTTCCATATTTTTTTGCAAGTTCGGCAAACTCGATTACTTCGTCTGGGTTTAGACGACCAACTGGTATATTGACGCCAACATAGTTCAGACCATCTTGCTTTTGTTTATGGATGCCGTAGAAATACCCTGCATTCCATCCCTTCACCGCACTTTCTCCCTTATCAGGAAGCGGACCGGTGTATTCCAGCAATTTTTCCTTGAATTGTTCAGGACCCCAGTCAGCGACAAGAAATTTCAAACGTGAGCGATGACGCTTTTCACGGTACCCAAAGTCACGGAATATCGTCGTGATGGCGGCAGCCACTTCCACAGTTTTTTCAGGTAAAATGAATAAGTCAAGTTCTTCTGCCAGCATCGGAACGGAGGAAAGCCCACCCCCTACTTTTACGTGAAAACCGACTTCCGTTACTCCATCCATTACTTTAGTAGCTGGATTGAATGAAACACAGTTGATTTCAGCATTTGAAGCATTATGGATATTGGCACTTATGGACATTTTATATTTCCTCGGAAGGTTCGAATAGTCTTCGTTAAGGCGGAAATACTCAAATACATCATAAAGTACCTCGCGTGTATCAAAAAGTTCATCAGGATCGATGCCTGCCAATGCATTACCGATGATATTACGGGTTATATCACCACAAGCCCCAGCCGTAGTCATTCCAACCTTTTCTAAACGGTTCAATATGTCCGGGACCTGTTCGATGGTCAGCCAATGGAATTGAATGGCTTGACGGGTTGTAATGTCATATACGTCCCTCCCGTAATCTTTAGCGATGTTAGCTAGAGTTATTTGTTGATCATAAGTCAGGATACCTCCGGGAATAACGACTCGCATCATCCAATAACCAGCTTCTTTTGGCCGTTGCAGGTATAAACCTGCCCACTTGAACATATCCCATTTCTCTTTAGGGATGGAATCAAACCCATTTGCTGCGTAATGTGGAATATCATCAAATATCTTCAAGCCGTCTTTTTCCAATTTCCAGATTTCCGTTTTATTTTTAGCGATTAGTGGATTTTCCGACCAAAATTTCTCGTAAACCATTACATTTCCTCCTTGATTAAATCGCTTTCTTTGCTGTTAAATAGCCGATTACCTGTTCAACGCACTCTTCAATGCTGTATTGGTCGGATTCTAAAATGATTTCCGGTTGTTCAGGTTCTTCGTATGGAGAGTCGATTCCGGTAAAATCTTTAATGATGCCTTTACGGGCCTTGTCATAAAGCCCTTTTGGATCACGCACTTCGCACTCTTCGATCGGACACTTTATGTATACTTCAATAAACTCCCCTTCTTCGAGTAAATCACGTACAATTTGCCGATCTGCCCTGAAAGGTGATATGAAAGCGGTCAATACGAACTGCCCACTATCCACGAATAACTTGGAAACCTCACCAATCCGCCTAATATTCTCGGTTCTATCTTCCTCAGAAAAACCTAAATCTTTATTTAAGCCATGGCGGATATTATCACCATCCAAAACATAACTTCGAATATTCCGATTGTATAACTCTTTAGCGACCGCGTTTGCAATCGTTGATTTTCCGGAACCCGATAGTCCTGTAAACCATAGAACCGTGCTTTCATGGCCGTTCTGCTTCCGTCGGTGCTCCTTGGTCAATGACGTCTCATGCCATGTGACATTCGTACTTTTACTCATTTGATAATCCCCCTCTTATGTGATCCTTCCATTTATGTCCAATCAGTTATAAACTTCATTTTTTTTTAGACCTTCGATCAACACCTCGATGACTTCCTTACGGCTAAAGGTAGCTGGAGGAATTTCCCCATTACGCAACATTTCCCTTACCTTCGTTCCAGACAGGATGACATGGTCTTCCTTGCCATGTGGACAAGTTTTAGCGGAAGCCATATTGCCACATGCTTTACAGTAAAAACTATGTTCAAAGAATAATAGCGTGATCCCTAACTCATCTGCACTGAAATTCCCAAAGATTTTTTGAGCATCGTATGTGCCATAATAATCGCCCACACCCGCATGATCACGTCCGACGATAAAATGGGTGCAACCATAATTTTTACGGACCATCGCATGGAAGATGGCTTCTCTAGGTCCTGCATAACGCATGGCAGCAGGGAAAACTGCAAGGGAGACGCGATCCTTAGGATAATATTTATCAAGCAGCACTTTATAGCTTTCCATTCTTACATCTGCCGGAATGTCATCTGATTTAGTGGCACCGACTAGAGGATTTAAGAATAAACCGTCGACGATTTCCAATGCTGTCTTTTGAATATATTCATGTGCACGGTGAACAGGATTCCTCGTTTGGAAACCGACAACCGTTTCCCATCCTTTTTCAGCGAAAGCCTTCCTTGTCTCGACTGGGTCCAAATAATGAGCTTGAAATAGCGGACGCTCTATTCTCTTGATCAACTTTATTTCCCCGCCGACATATACATCCCCGCGGTTATATAAATTTTTCACTCCAGGATGCTTCTCATCATCTGTTTGATATACCAATGTCGCTTCCAATTGCTTATCTGGAGTGTAAATATCGGAAACGGAGAGAACCCCGTAAGTTTCACCTTCATGGGTTAATGTTACTTCTTCACCTATAGTAAGGCTTTCTGCAGTTTCTTCGGTCAAAGGCAGCGTAATCGGGATGCTCCATACATGTCCGCTGCTAAGCCTCATATCCTTCACCACTGTCTCATAGTCACTTTTTGTAAAGAATCCTTTAATCGGGCTGTAGGCACCAGTGCCTATCAATTCAAGATCGCTTAAAGCAATTTCATCGATTTCGATTGACTTCGTTATTTTACTAAAATCATATTTTGGTTCCCAAAGATCGATTAATGTTCCTCCGTGCGGTAAACTGATGGTCATGCTAATTTCCCCCTATGGTTTCTATTTATTTAAGCCTATAATTTCTATTTATTTAAGATAAATGCAATCCGCATTCCGTTTTTTGAGCTCCTTGCCAACGGCCTGAGCGTAAATCATCTGCATTGAAGGCAGGTGCAGTACACGTTTTACATCCAATGCTCGGATATCCATTATCATGCAGGACATTATATGGAAGTCCATTCTTGTGGGCATAGCGCCAAACATCTTTCCATGTCCAATGTATGAGTGGGCATATTTTAACTGATTTGAACTTATTATCCTTATTGATATACTCGGTCTTAGCCCTTGTTTCGGATTGCTCCCTCCGCAGTCCCGAAAGCCAGGCTGTTGCCGATGAAAGCACATCTGTAAGCGGAACGATTTTACGGATGTTACAGCACTTATTGGAATCACTAAGCCATAATTCATCGCCATATTCCGCCGCTTGTTCCTCAAGCGTCAAGTCAGGTTTCTTCATTTCGATCAAAAGCTTCGGATATCGCTTCTTCACTTCCTCGATCAATTGGTAAGTTTCCTCAAAATGAACATCTGTATCAAGGAAAACTATTTTAGCCGAAGGATTGACCTTCGCCAATAAATCCGTAAGCACGATGCCTTCAATACCAAAACTGCAAGCATAAATCAGTTTGTCTCCATAATGGTCATTCGCCCATTGCAGAACTTCCAAAGCACCTTTTGTCTCACTGTCTGCAGGAAATACAGGGAAGTCCCCTGTATTGAAATTTTCATAGTTTATTAATGCAGCCAACTTTGTAGCCCCCTCTAAAAACTTGCTGTATCAGGTTAGAGTAACTGTTGATCAATTCCCGTTGTTATATCCCCCGGTTATTTGAATCTAGGAAAAAGAGACGAATCTAACCAATACTCTCTTTATATCAGTTAAACCCGCCTCTAGTTTTTCTAGTCAGCAGATACCTTATTTAATTCTTAGTTTTTCATTTCTTTCCATTTGAATGATTTTACCATCCTGGACAATAAGTGTAATGGATCCATATTTCATTGAATTAAGCATTTCTTGAAGTCGTTCAAAAATTTCTTCAAGCTGATTCTCTTTATCCAAACCAGTTCCTCCTTTAAGAAAATCCGCGAATATTTTATTTTAAATTTCTTAGATTTATATAATTCCATACAACCTTACATTGTTATGGTCTGCCTAAAATTTTCACAAAAAACAAAAATCTTTCCATGATGGAAAGATCGCAAGGTAAATATCTTTACCTTATCTTCCAAAATGATCAACATTTTGTTGGAGGTAGCACCTTGCATCCATCATGCAGGTTGCTGGACTTCAAAGGGCCAATTCCCTCCGTCGCTCTGGATAAGTTTTATTATTTTAAATATTAACATATATTTAATCCTTGTCAATGGAGTTTTCTTATAAAATAACTTGGTTTAATATTATGGATGAACTGTTATTTTTATACACACTATTCAATTTATGATTTTATGTTCATATAAATGCGAAAATAGACTCGTCTTTTTAGATAAAGTCTCCAAAAAAATGAGTCTATTTTCATTATTAGGCCTATTATTGACGCGTGTTATTCTAAAAAAAATTTCTAGGATTCCAGTCTTTTTATAGAAGGAATTAATTTATTGAAGTCATTAATTTCTTAACTGTATCGCTTCTACAAATTCTTGAACCTGACTCTGGACGCGATCAATTAAATGCAAATCATTGATCGGGTTTTCTGGATTCTGTTTATCTATTTCCTTATCAACAAAATAAATCCCCTGCAGCGGCTCGCCTTTTAATATTGAAATTAATGGTTTAAGCGCATAGTCAATCGCCAATAGATGCCTGTTACTTCCACCAATCATGATTGGCAGCACCGGCTTCCCCTTAAAAGCACCTTCTGGCAGCAAATCAATCAATGCTTTCAATACACCTGTATAAGAAGCCTTATAAACCGGTGAACCTATAATGACTCCTCTGGCCGCTTGAATTCTCTCTGAAAGCTTTGAGATATCCTCGCTATTATATTTCCCTTGGAATAAATCATCTGCTGAGAAATCCGTAATCGAGAAATAAGCTGTAGTAAATCCTGCATTTTCGACTAATGATTGAATATGTTTTAGTGAAATGTCCGTTCTTGATGGAATAGCCGGACTTCCTGATAAAATTACGATATCGCTCATTTGATACCCTCCAATGTTACAAGATTTCCAGATATAATTTTCTTAAAGCATTTCGTGAAGTATACATTTATCGTAATTGTCTGAAAAATATAAGTCAAATCTTACACTCTGGACATCTACTCTGAATGAAAAAAGAAACGGTCATATTTACGGCTTGATGCTCATGCCCTTAAATATGACCGTTTCATTATGTATGATTTTGTTTCCCATGAATACCATATACCAAAAGTTGAGCAATGCTCTTAATTCGTTCAGAAGTAAAATATGGCTCCTTTTTTTGTTGATGGATCTCATAATGTGTAGATAAAGCCAATGTGAAAGAAATGATCCCTACATTGAATAAAATAATATCAGAGATATATTGTATCTCTCCGCTATCTATTCTCTTCTGTATTTCAATATGCCTGGCATTTGGCTTGAAAATCTGATCTACATATTGCTTTGAAATATCTTGATCGAATTGTGTTTCCCTAAATAATATCGAAAACTGTTCTTTATTTTCAAGAATTTTTTTTATCATGGTAGTAACATGATTCTCCACTAGATCATCCGTGGATAGATGGCTAGTCCCATCTTCAGATTCCTCTTTTTCATTAGGGGTAATAGTAGCCAAAAGCAAATCTTTTTTGCTGTCAAAGTATTTGTAAATAGTAGCTTCGGAAACATTGCAAGCAGAGGCAATTTCATTCGTTCTTGTCATGTCAAAACCTTTAGTGGCAAAAAGAGTCCGGGCTACATTTATGATTCGTTCTTTGGTTTGCTGCCCTTTTTTCAAAAATATCAACCTTCTTTTATAAAGATAAGACCGGTTTCACCCATCTATTTCCCATGATATATCGCTGGTACCAATCGGTCAATATTACCTTTGATCTATTAGAATTCAATATTCCCATATATCATAAATAGAAAACATCGTCTGGTTGGGACGATGTTTTCTATTTATGAAAATCACTTAAAAGATGCATAGCCATCATCGACCATGACTACACTTCCATTGATCGCATCCGCTTCCTCTAACGATAATAGATAGACGGCATTTGCAATGGCTTCTGGCTTAATCAATTCACCGCGCATTTGACTTGCACTCAATTTATCAATGATTCCCAAGTCTTTATAACCTTGTATGATAGGAGTGTCAACCCCGCCCGGCGCAATGCCCACAACGCGAATGCCATAAGCACCCAATTCCAAAGCTGCTGTCTGTGTCATCATTCTTACAGCGCCTTTAGTCGCCTGATAGGCAAAAGTCCCATGGGAAGCTAAGTAGCCAAACACAGAAGCGGTATTTATAATGACTCCCTTGTTACCCAGTTCCTTCATTTTCCGTCCTGCTGCCATGATTCCAAAGGCCACTCCGTGCTGGTTCACTCCAATCGTTTTGTAGTAACCTTCCATATCTTGGTCTAGGATCATACCGCCCGCACCAATGCCGGCATTATTAAACATGATATCGAGCCTTCCGTATGTTTCCACTGCTTTATTGATTAACGATTCAACATCTTCCTGCTTAGAAACATCCGTTTTAACATAAATGGCCACTCCACCATTAGCTGTTATCTGATCAACGGTTTCCCGGCCCATTTCTTCATTAAAATCCGCAACAACGACCCTGTCCCCTTTTACTGCGAATTTCAGGCATGTGGCTCGGCCTATACCGCTTGCTCCCCCTGTAATAACTGCAACTCTTGCTGTCATATACATTCCCCTTTCAACTAAGTAAGTGATCACTTACTTTTTATTATAAAAGTTAAGAATAGTAAATTCAAGCAATATGTAGTTTTATAGAGTTTTGAGCTTTCAAAAGTAAAGCTGTCCTATTAATAGGACAGCTTCATTTGATTAGCAGGTTTTCAATTCGGCCTTACTTACGGATGTCTTCACCATTTCAATGAAAAGCTGCATAAAACGATCATCACCTGTTAATTCTGGATGAAACGCACTAACGAGGACATGGTCTTGTCTTGCAGCCACTACATTCTCTTCATAAACAGCCAATACTTCTACACCTTCTCCAATTCCATCAGCAAATGGCGCCCGGATGAAAACTGCCTTATAAGGGGTTTCCATTCCTTTGATTGAAAGTTCAGCCTCGAAACTATCCTTTTGACGTCCAAATCCGTTCCTTTTCACGGAAATGTCCATTAGTCCAAGATAGGCCTTCTCATCGCCAGTCAATTCATTTGCCGCCAATACCATCCCAGCACATGTACCGAAAATTGGTTTTTTATCTTCGAAGAAAGTTTTGACCGGTTCCATAAATCCATAACGATCCATTAGCTTCCTCATCGTCGTGCTTTCTCCGCCTGGAATGATCAAGCCATCGATTTCCTGCAACTGCTCCGGTTTTTTTACTATAATTGCTTGTTCGCCGGCAGCTTTGATTTGGTTCAAGTGTTCTTCAACCGCTCCCTGTAATCCCAAAACACCGATCGTTATCATATTACCATCCACGTTCCTGCATCCGTTCTGCCGGAGCTAGTTTGGAAATATCAATGCCTTTCATTGCACTGCCCAATTCTTTTGACAACTTGCCAATCAATTCATAATCGGTGAAATATGTAGTCGCTTGAACGATTGCGGATGCGAATTTTTCTGGAGTTTCAGATTTAAAAATACCAGACCCAACGAAAACGCCATCTGCTCCCAATTCCATCATCAATGCAGCATCTGCTGGAGTGGCAATTCCGCCGGCTGCAAAGTTAACTACAGGCAATTTACCTGTGCGTTTGATTTCTCTTAAAATTTCAAAAGGGGCTCCAAGATTTTTTGCCTCTGTCATTAATTCATCATCACTCATGATGCTCACTTTGCGAATTTGTGACTGTACCTTTCTCATATGACGCACAGCTTCCACAATATTACCTGTTCCTGGTTCTCCTTTTGTACGAAGCATGGATGCTCCTTCACCAATACGGCGCGCAGCTTCGCCTAAATCACGGCAGCCACAAACGAAAGGTACTGTGAAATCACTTTTTAGAATATGGTATTCTTCATCCGCAGGAGTCAGCACTTCACTTTCATCGATATAATCCACTCCCATGGATTCCAGGACCCTTGATTCAACGATATGGCCAATCCTTGCTTTAGCCATGACCGGGATTGACACTGCATTCATTACTTCCTCGACAATTCGCGGATCTGCCATTCTTGCTACGCCGCCAGCCGCACGGATGTCGGAAGGAACCCTTTCCAAAGCCATGACAGCGACCGCACCGGATGCTTCTGCGATTTTTGCTTGTTCTGCGTTAATGACGTCCATGATTACGCCACCCTTTTGCATTTGTGCCATTCCTCTTTTTACTGTGTCAGTTCCTAATAATTTTTCCATTTTTTTCTTCCCCCTAATATTTGCATTTTTTAGATTTGTTAGGCTTAGTATAAAAAAGAGTTGACCGCATTGAAAGTGTCAGTTTTAATAAATTTAATAGGGTCAGTAATTTTTTTTCAAAAAGGTGGCAACAAAATGAATATGCTTTCTTGTGATTTAAATCGGTTAAGTGAAGTACCTTTGTACGAACAATTATATTCATATATTAAAAAAGAAATTATTGATGGCCGTCTTCTTTACGGCACAAAACTGCCTTCCAAACGGAAATTGGCAGAGTTCCTTCAAATAAGTCAAAATACTGTCGAGACTGCATATGAACAATTGACTGCTGAAGGATACGTTGAAGTCATACCAAGAAAAGGGTACTATATTCAAACATTCGAGGATTTAGAGTATACACAAACTAACCAAGTATCCTTGGAACAAAGCAATCATAAAGAAGGGGAATTGCTATATCATTTTCATCCCAGCCAAATTGACACGGAACATTTCCCATTTGAAAAATGGAGAAAATACATGAAAAGCAAAATCGATGAATCACATCAAGATCTTCTTTTACTTGGGGATTCTCAAGGGGAATATGAATTACGATGTGAAATTGCCCATTATTTGTATCATGCACGTGGTGTACAATGTGTTCCAGAACAGATCATCATTGGTGCAGGAATGGAAATTTTATTGCAGCAGCTTGTCCTACTATTCGATAAAAATGCCATCTATGGTGTTGAAGATCCTGGGTATCACTTGATTCATCGGATTTTACGCAGCTACCCAAATGAAGTCCATCCACTGCAAATTGATGAAGAAGGCGTAAAGGTGAACCAAATTGAAGATTCAAAGATCGACGTTGTGTATGTCACTCCCTCACATCACTTCCCCAATGGGACGATCCTATCCGTTAACAGACGGACGCGATTGTTGAACTGGGCTCAAGGGGCAGCAAACCGCTATATTATCGAAGACGATTATGATAGTGAATTTCGTTATAGTGGAAAAACAATTCCTTCCTTACAAAGTATGGATGCTGGTGATAAGGTGATTTATTTAGGGTCATTTTCCAAATCATTGATGCCATCAATTCGGATCAGTTATATGGTTCTTCCCGCTCCTTTGTTACAAATGCACCAACAGGAATTGTCTTTTTACCATTCAACCGTTTCTCGGATTGATCAGCATGTGTTGACACAGTTCATGAAGGAAGGTGATTTCGAAAAGCATTTGAATCGCATGAGGAAAGTGTACCGTCGGAAGTTGGATAAAGTGATCGATCTATTTAAACCATATCAACAAATAAAAATCATTGGAGAGCGGTCAGGTTTGCATATCGTCCTCATCGTCAAGAACGGCATGGATGAACAGACACTTATTCAAAAGGCAAACGAAGACCATATTAAAATTTATGGATTATCAACATATTCAATCGAGAAAATTGACGAACATCCTCCAAAAATTATATTGGGCTTTGCGGGGATTCCTGAATCCGAATTGGAAAAAGCCATTCACCTTTTATTGAACTCATGGGGGTTATAAATAAAAAGAAGTTCACTGTTTTGAACTTCACAGACTGTAGACAAACTTTCGAATAAAATCGAGTTTGTCTACAGTTTTTTTAGCTTGTACATATTGAACGTTGATTTCCACTTCAGGCACTCGCTTTCCGAGGGCGGTCGGGGAGCCTCCCCGGCTTCGCCTACGGGGGTCTCCCCTAGACGCGCTTTTAGTAGTGACACGACATTTCTGACAAGCATATCGTGGAAGATGCAGATCATTAGCGTCATTATTAGGATGTAAAACCTATATATGCGAAACATAAAAAAACGATTGAGCGTGTATTCGTATATGCAAAAGAAAAGCAGGGTATGCGTAGGGCTGCTGTAAGCCGATGCATACCCTGCTTATTTTTCTGCCATTAATTTAAAGAATATGGCCAATTGGACATGGTTAGGTCCAAAAGTGGCTTTACATAGTGGTTTGTAGAGCCCCAATTTCTTAACTTAGGAGATATTTCAATGGAAATGCCAAAAGGAGTTCGGAATGGGCTCATCCTGATTCCCTCTCACGATTGTATCGGGATGATTACCATGATTTTAATACAAGACTTTCTTTGTGATGAAATTTGCATTGAATGTCTTGAGCCAAGACCCCGCTTGATGCTCGCGGTGAGGGTTTTTGGCAGGCCGTCGACCTAAAGGGAACGGAATCATCCGGACCGCAAAGTATGCTCCGGGGTCCGGATGATGTCTTGGCGGTCAAATAAAGCGCGGTTGGACGAAAAACGGTTATGGCTGAAAACGACCGAAAGGTTTTTCAAAAACAAAAAATGCAGGCATACTCAATTTTCTAGGAGTTTGCCTGCAATCTGAGAATTTCACTCTTGTGGATTTTTTTAACTTTTAGATAAATACAGTTCCATCATATCTTTTGGTACCATGCTCCCGCCGGTCGCCCAGATGACATGCGTCGACTGGTTCATTTTATCCAACAGTTTTTGATCCATAAGATATTCCCTTCCTTCTGGAGCTGACAAAAGTTGTATCGGACCAAATGCTCCTGCTAGGGCAGATGGCTCTAAATAATGGCCTTCCGTCTCTGCCATTTCCTTGAGCAATTCGAATAACCTTCTATCCTCTATGGTATAGCTGCCGCTTAACATGGTCGTCATCATACTGGAAACCAATGCTGAAGGCCTTCCTACTGCAAGACCATCCGCTTCCGTCTTATTATCGATACCAAAGTCCTGAACCGAAACTTTGTCATGAAGGCCTGTCATCAATCCTAGCATCATGCATGGTGAATGTGTCGGCTCTGCAAAAAAACAATGTACATCATCTTCAAAGGCTAACTTGAGCCCATATGTTATGCCGCCGGGCCCGCCGCCGACTCCGCATGGTAAGTACACAAACAAAGGATGATCTTCATCTACTGTAATGGACATATCCTTCAATTGTTTCTTCAGGCGCGTTGCAGCCGTCGCATAACCTAGCAGCAGATCCATGGAATTTTCATCATCAATAAAGTGGCAATCGGGATCAAGTGATGCTTCTTTACGGCCTTCTTCTACAGCTTTACTATAATCATCATCATATTCCTTTACAATGACACCCAGACTTGTTAATTTATCCTTCTTCCACTGTTTGGCATCTGCAGACATATGGACCGTTACTTTAAATCCCAGCTTCGCGCTTATTATTCCAATACTCATTCCTAAATTGCCGGTTGAACCGACAGCAATCGAATATTTTGAAAAAAGCTCCTTATATTCATCACTCGCAAGTACTCCATAATTATCAGTCCGCTTTAAACCGCCATGCTTCATTGCTATTTCCTCAGCACGTTTTAAGACCTCATAAATACCTCCGCGTGCCTTGATTGAACCTGATATAGGTAAATGACTGTCACATTTCAGCAAAAGTTTTCCCGCAATTTTAGTTCCATAGGATTTTTCCAAGTTTTTTTGCATGAAAGGAATCTCGACTAGGGGTGATTCAATGATACCCTTCATTGGTTCGGTTTCTGGAAATGCTTTAATTATATAGATGGCAAATCTATTCAATCTTTCTTCAGCCGATTTAACTTGTTCAGCTTTGACGATTGGATTTTCTTGTTTGTTACCGTAATGCGGATTCGTCCAGAAGACTTCATTCATCTTCATCACATTATTAAGTACAGGATCTTTCGCTTTCCATGCGTTAATCGATAAACCTGCGATTTTATGCATCTCCACAGCAGTCCCTTCCGGAAATGTAGTATTCATCATCTACTATAACTCAACAAACTGCAATAAAGATTACATTTTTCACTTTTTTACGAATTATCAGCTTAGAATGTTAAATTCACTTTTAATTTCCCTCGCACACTATTAATGAACCAAATTTCCTCAGCAATATTGAGGTCTGCCTTTGAAATGTTTTTTACCTTGATTTCCTTCTTCCTGATCAATTCTTGACGAAATGTTCCAGCAAGCAGACCTGATTCCACCGGAGGGGTATAGAGGTCACCATTTATCTTCACCACTACATTTCCGTTCGTGAATTCGGTGATGAATCCTTCTTCATTCCAAAGCAGAACATCCTGGAAGTCGGGATTATTCATTTGAAAGCCTTCGTAGACATCACGATTGGTGGTCTTATGAAATAGAAATGGATTTGCACTTGATATTGGAGCTTCAGCCAGTATGGCCGTGAATTCTGGACCAAGGGGCTTGATTGCTTGTCCCAAAACTTCAATTTCACCATTTTCATGTAGTAGTACCCTTACCTTTTGCAACGTCCCATGATTTATTTCCGCATACTTTTGGAGTTGATCTCTAAGATACAATTCAGAGAACCGATAATCGAAGTACTCAGCGGATTGTTTCATCCGGTCGATATGATCATTCAACAAATAATATTCGCCATCGCTGAGCTTTATCGATTCCAATAGTTTGTAAGCAGGCCTTTCCACCGTCAATAATTTGGCTTTTAAAAAGGCTTCGTCATATTCTTCCGATAACTCGGAATCCCAAGTGATCCCCCCGCCAACCCCATACTCGGCTTTCCCTGTTTCCTTTTCGATCACGACCGTACGAATCGGCACATTAAAAACGGCTTCGGATTCAGGAGTGATAAACCCGATGGCACCGCAATAAACTTCACGTGGTGAATTCTCGATATCAGCGATGATCTCCATCGTTTTAATTTTAGGTGCCCCTGTTATCGATCCACAAGGAAAAAGAGCCTTGAATATATCAATGATTGTTGTTCCTGGATTCGTATCGGCCGTAATCGTGGATGTCATTTGCCAAACGGTCGGATATTTTTCAATTGCCTTTAGCTGTGGAACCTTGACGCTTCCTGGTTCTGCAATCATTCCCAAATCATTTCTGAGCAGGTCTACAATCATGTAGTTTTCAGCTTGATTCTTTTCCGAGGCTGCTAACCAGTCTGCATTAAGCTGATCCATTTTCAGTGTCGTTCCCCGCTTTACAGTCCCCTTCATTGGCCGAGTAATCAGCTGACCATCTTCCCAACGGAAAAACAACTCGGGTGAAGCCGAAAGGATTCGATGTGAACCAACATTCAAATATGCACTATAGTTCGAGCGTTGGGCTCTCTTCAAACGTTCAAAAAAAGCGAAGTCATCTCCTTCGAACTGGGATTGCAAACGCATCGTATAATTGACTTGGTATGTGTTGCCTTTCTTGATTTCTGATTTTATTCTTTGAAATCCAGAACGATAGGCATTTGAATCCGTTTCTGATTGCCATTCACCTAAATTAAAAGCCCCGGTCATTTTTTCAGGTATTTCCTCTTCCGGTTTATCAAAAATCCCGAACCATAATAATGGCATTTTGGCTCCATCTTTTACTTTAAAGGATTGTTCAAAAGCAGGTGCCGCTTCATAGGAAACATATCCCGCTGCATAATTCCCCTGTTCGATCGCTTCCTGCACTTTTTGGAATTGGGGAAGGACATCATCAATTGAATGGGCGGTGATCACTTTTTTCGGATTCGCAAAATATAGTGGCCTGCTGTCACCTTGTTTATCTGTGAAGTGAAATATTAAGGATAAAGGATCTTCTCGTTTCATTACTCTCTCCTAACTTTGTTAATGAAGCCAATCGGTATGTATTTTTATAAAAAAGCTTGCAGACACGGGATCTGCAAGCTCATTCTTTAACAATTATTTCATTCCAGTAACCTCTGCAATGATTTCATAAGAACGAAGGCGTGCATCCTGATCATAAATGGCAGAGTTTATAATCATTTCATCCGCCTGTGTTTCATTTAAAAATGCCTGTAACTGCTCTTTTACCTCTTTTGGATTACCTATAATGGAAGCGTTCAGCTGCTTCATGACAATGGCTTTTTCATATTCTGTCCAAAGGCCTTCCATCGTATCAACTGGAGGAGCCAGTTGACCGGGTGTGTTCCGTATCAAATTCAAGAACTGCTGTTGGTAAGATGTAGCAATCCTTTGCGCTTCTTCCGTAGTATCGGCAGCAAAAACATTGATACCAACCATGACATAAGGTTTATCCAGAACGTCGGATGGTTGGAAATTATTGCGGTAGCGGGCTAAAGCTGGTTGAGTATTTTCAGGTGAAAAATGGCTTGCAAATGAAAATGGCAATCCCAGCTGTGCTGATAATGCAGCACTGAACCCACTTGAACCAAGCAGCCAAATCGGGATGTCCTGCCCTTCTCCAGGAATGGCGCGAACACGATTATGTTTAGAATCCGCATCTAAATAGCTGCGGAGCTGCGCCAATTGTTCAGGAAAATCCTGACCGTTATTACGTACATCACCCCGAAGTGCCATTGCTGTATATTGGTCGCTTCCGGGAGCACGCCCCAGTCCTAAATCTATTCTGCCAGGATACATTGCTTCCAATGTTCCAAATTGTTCTGCGATAACCAGCGGTGCATGATTCGGTAGCATTATGCCTCCAGAACCCACCCGAATTCTTTCCGTCCTGCCTGCAACATAACCTATAAGCACTGATGTTGCAGAGCTTGCAATCCCAGGCATGCTATGATGTTCCGCTACCCAGAAACGGTTGTAATTCCATTGCTCCGCATGTTTAGCTAATTCTACTGTATTTTTAAAAGCTCCCGAAACTGTACCACCCTCAACAATAGAAGCCAGGTCCAGAACGGAAAAAGAAATGTCGCCAAGTTTTTTTGCATGTTGATCAGCATTCATATCTTCATCTTCTTTCTTTCAATTATGATAAATCGGACGCAAAGCCATCATATAGAAAATACACAAAAAATGCACATAAAATGCTTAAGGGGATTAACTGTTAAGGATTTCCCTGGCAATCAAACGAAACGAATTAAGCCGATCCTCCAACGTATGAGTGATGGTTATCAGCATGATCTCATCTGCCTGATATTTCTCCTGAATCTTCAATAGCCGATCCTTAACTTGTGAAGGGGTACCAAAAATCAGTTTTTTATGCATGGTTTCCATTTGTGTTTTTTCTTTTTCAGTCCATTCATGATTCCTTACCTCTTCTATACTTGGAACCGGCTTTCTTTCCCCATGTCCACTTTGAATTTTCCATAGGGTGTTGCTGAGGGCGATTTCTTTCGCATATTCTTCCGTTTCAGCACAAATGGCCGATACCGTAATAATCGTTTTAGGTGCTTTGAGTATCCCTTTTGTTTGAAAGTGCTCACGGTACTGTTTAAAACTCTGCACGCCATCATTTTCGCTCATGAATTCACCAAACGCGTATGCAGTTCCATTCTCAGCGGCAAGTTTTGCACTTTTCCCGCTTGTTCCCAATATCCATGGTTCAGGGGATAACATTGGGATAGGAGCAGCAGAGACATTTGAAAACGGATGTTCTTTCGGAAACTCATTTCTTAGAAAATTCAACAATTCTTGAACAAGTTCGGGCATTTTGTATACATTCTGAAGGAAATTATCGGATAAGGCCATCGTTGCTTCGGCAGATCCACCAGGAGCACGTCCCATTCCTATATCAATCCGGCCTGGAAAAAGTGTGGCTAGCATATTATATGTCTCTGCTATTCGGTATGGCTTATAATGTGGAAGCAGCACTGCCCCTGATCCAATCCGGATATTTTTTGTTTGTGCACCAATATAGCTTATCAAAACCTCTGGAACGGAACAGGCCAAGCCAGGCAGATCATGATGTTCAGTTAACCAGATTCTGCTATAACCCAGCCTATCTCCTTCTTGCGCTAGTTGAAGTGAAGCCTGCAAAGCTTCTTGTGCTGATTGTCCGGATGCAATCGGGGATTGATCCAAAATGCCAAGTTTCATTTTATCCCCCCTTTCTTGTCTTTCGTAACTTAATAGTAAATCATAACTATTTGAAAGTCGCCTGAAACGCTTGCTTAGTTATTTTAGTTTGCTGCCTTTAGCAAAAAATATAAGGAGTTGAATTAAAATTGGGGAGTATAAGTGAATAGTATATTCTAGCGAGGTGTTTGTTTTAATACATCAGGGACGCTAGTGGCTCAAATGGTCGTCACTTATTCTATCGAGGTCTTTTTTAGGGATATATGTAAAAAAGAAAAGCCCTTTTAAGGGGCTTTTCAAAGCTATTCACTTTTTTTGAATTGAGATAGTAATTCATCTGCCATGATTTTTGAATCCAAACGAGCCGCTATATATGGGGGCTGGACCCGATTATTGGACTCTACGGGCAAACCTAGCCAGACAACTCGTTTATCCAAGATAATAAACGAAAAGGAAACAGGGGAACAAATAAAATGATCCGAGTTGATATCAGGATTTCTTTTTGCTGATATGATCGTCAATTTCACTGCAGGGTTCCGTCTCATTAAATATTGCTGCCATTCTTCTGACAAACTGTTCAAATCCGGTACAGCGATAACTATGTCATGTTTTGTTGATTCAATATCTTCCTGAAAGTCCCCCAATTTACGGGCATGCATCCATCGTAATTTCGGGTGCTGATGTTTAACCCATTTTCCAATGTCTTTCTTTGATACAATCTGATCATTTTGAATTTGGTGATCGACAAGCTGACGAAGTGTTTTACTGCGATAAACGTGTTTGTTAACAAACGAAGTGTCACATACATGTACGAACTTACCCTTAGTCCTTGTTATGGCCACGTTAATCAGCCTTTCACTTTCTCTACCTGTCAATAACATTCCAGCCCTGTTTTGCGGATAACTATCTACTGTGTCAAAGATCATCATCTCACGTTCACTTCCCTGGAAACGATGTACAGTTGCAGCGATGATATCCGCAGTTTGCCGTTCTTTTTCATATAAGTCATCCAATAGTTTTTCCATCAATTCTGCCTGGGCACGATATGGGGCGACATAACCAATTGACCTTGAACCGCCCACATAAGCTTCATGAATCAACTGAAAAGATAAAAGCAATTGCCATAAATTCATTCTCGAGTGGGATGTCCGTTCAGTGATGCAATATTCCCCCGCTAGGCTAGTATCAAGAAGTGCCGCTGCCCTATTGGCAAACGGTTCCGCCAGCATTATGCCCTCCCTGCTAGTCGCAACACTTTTATGATCGCCGACAAAATTGTTATAGACGACACGATTAGTGAATGCCGAAATATCCGGATGCATGCGGCGCTGTTCCTTTAATAGGAATAAATGGGGATGGAGTTCTCCTTCTTCAACAGACTGGGCGACACCGGCCCGATGAAATATGTCTTCCTTCAGCCAAAGTTTCACGAGGGAATCACGAGCCGAAGCAATGGGCGGCAATTGTTTGAAATCACCACAAACGATAATATGCTTGGCTAACGCTGCAGCAAAAGCCACCTGAGGAACGTAAGCCATACTCGCTTCATCCAAGATGACCAGATCATACTCCTTTTGATAAACCGTTTCGTCATTTGCGGCTTTAGCTAAGGTCGTCCCGATTACTTTTGCTTCTTTTACGAATTGAATCTCTTTTTGGCGGATTTTCTCCAATACTTTGGCCAGCTTTTTCTCTATCTCAATTAACTGATCTGTATCCCTTTTACTGAAGGAACCTGCCAAGTCATATTTTAAAAGACGTTTCTCTTCGCCAAGTTCTTCTTTTTCTTTAATTAATGTCGGTTCATGTTTACCTAATAATTGCCCCGTAACAATATCATCATGGATAGCTAGTGATTCACCGATTTGAGATCCATAGCGAAGCACATCGCCTTCTTTGAAACGATCTTTCTTTTTAATGAATGATGAAATTTCAGCCATCAAAACATCGACAGCCTGGTTGCTATGGGACAAAACCAGAACTTTTTTAGCTTGTAAATAATGATTGGCTACTGTACGAGCCAAAGTATAGGTTTTTCCTGTTCCAGGCGGTCCCCAAACATAAGTGACAGGATTGAACTTCGAGCGGGCATATAATTCTTTCACACTGCTTTGTTTTTCAGTTAAAGGATGTTTTTGAGGCATGGACGGATCCATCAGGCGCTTGATTCGAAGCCTTTTCCTTTTACTTCTCTTGATTTCATCCAAGCGGATGATCAATTGCTCCAGCAATTCCCAGGGATCATGGAATAAAAAGGCTTCACCGATGATATCGCCTAACGAGCGATCAAAAACAATGATTATACTTTTCCCTTCCGATGAGAGGATCCTTCCATCCTGTTTAATCCCTCCCCATTCAAGTCGAACGAGGGAACCGACAGGGATTTTTACCGATGAACCTGTTTCAAAATAATAGTTGAAGGAACCGTCGCTTGTAAGCAGATGCCCGTTCGAAACCAAGTATTTTGTGCTGCCATATTTTTTCAAATGCAGGATTTCAAGTTGAAGTGCCTGCTGCCATTCTTTTATATAATTAACTGTCGAATTCATTTTCCACTTTCCTCACAAAATATGCCATTGTAGTACAAAGAAACTGGCCCATTGGCTAGGCTCCGATGTTGAAAATAACGCTGTCATCATGACTTTTTTCGCGAATTACCTGTTTCTTTTGCATATAAAATAAGGCCCAATCTATTGATTGGGCCTTTCATACGCCAATGTTTTAACTATAGCATTTTTTATAACATCCTACCATGGGCTCTTTTGGAAGAAATGGTTTAGATTAGCCTTCTGTCAACTCACTGAATTGGTCGACGAGATCACTGAAAATCTTCATTGCATTTTCGATCGGATCAGGTTTCGTTAAATCTACGCCTGTTTTCTTAAGCAGCTCCAATGGGAAATCGGAACTCCCGCTTTTCAAGAAAGTCAAATAACTTTCAAGTGTTTTTTTGTCCCCAGAAAGGATCTTATCAGCGATCGTAATGGCTGAAACGTAACCAGTAGCATATTTATAGACATAAAACGGACGATAAAAGTGTGGGATGCGTGACCAGCCATACTTCACTTCTTCATCGAAACTTATTTCATCTCCATTATATGCACGAAATATCGATTCATAGGCTGTATTAAAAACCTCGGCATTTAGAGGTTCTTCATTTTCAGCTTTTTCATGTACAATCTTTTCGAACTCCGCAAACATCACTTGTGTGAAGAATGTTCCTTTAAAACTATCTATGAAATGGTTAAGTAAATGTTTTTTCTTTTGTACGTCTTTTGTTGTCTTAATTAAATGGCGAATCAAAAGGATTTCATTCACAGTTGAAGCAACTTCAGCGACAAAAATGGAATACCCAGCACTTATTTGCGGTTGGTATTTTGAACTATAGTATGAATGCATGCCATGTCCAGATTCATGTGCAAGTGTAAATACACTGTCTAAATCATCACGGTGATTTAATAGGATGAAAGGGTGAACACCATAAAGTCCTAAATTGTAAGCACCTGAACGTTTTCCAGGTGTTTCCCTGACGTCGATATACCTGTTATCCTTAAAGGTTTTCAGGATTGTGATATATTCTTCGCCAAGTGGCTTTAGTGCCTCCACCATCAAAGAAAAACCATCATCGTAAGAAATCTCCTCTTTAGCCCCTTCGACTAGTGGTACACTTAAATCATAAGCACGCAATTCTTCTACATCCAGCAATTTTTTTCTTAAATGAATGTATTTATGCATGGGTCCGATATTTTGCTTAGTAGACATAATTAAATTATCATAAACCTCTTTTGGAACTTGATCACCAAATAATGATTTTTCCAAGGCAGATGGATAATTTCTCAGCTTTGAAAGATTCACATTATTTTTGATTGCCGTGGCAAGTGTGGAAGCGATTGTATTCTTCAATTGTACATATGGCTGATAATATGCGAAATAAGCCTCTTTTCTTTTATCCCGATCATCATCTTCAATCAATTTGGAATACATTCCTCGCGTCAGCTCTACCCTCTCGCCGTCTTCATTCGTAACTTCCCCAAATTTTATATCCGCATTGTTGATCATTCCGAACGTTTTTTGTGGAGCTGAAAAGGCTTCGCCTATTTGGGAAAGCACCTCTTCTTGTTCTTTCGTTAATACATGAGCTTTATAGCGGAAGGAATCCAGTAGATCCTCTTCAAAATATTTCAAACCCTCGACTTCATTTATGTACCCTTTTAATGTTTGTTCTTCCAAGCTTAGAAGAAACGGCATGAAGAATGCAGAAGCATTACTTATTTTCTGCCCTAACTTACCAGCTCGATCCAGCAATGCTTGTGATGAGGTGACCCGTGTATCCAAATCGGCTTGAAGCATGGCAAATACATATAATTTGTTATAAATGTACCCAACTTCCTCACTTAACCGTAAATACTCGAATAAATCTTGAGCTGACTGAATATGGCCATCATAAGTTTTTAATTTTTCTGTCATCTTCATGACTTCTTGATAATCTTTTTCCCAATTAGCCTGATCTTCGTAAATATCCTTTAAATTCCAAGTTTCTTCTATCTTTATTTCGTCACGTGATTTAAACGTTTGCATACCGTCTGCACTTCCTTTCATGCTTATAGCTTACCCTTTATTATAATCGACTTTCAGAAAAATCTGCATAGAAAAACCAGTATGCTAAAAATACATACTGGTTTACCTTTTTAAAAATTAGAATTTTGCTGCAGTTTCAGCAACTTTCGCCAATCCTTCTGCAACGATATCCTGTGAGCGATCTGGGTATTGATTATGTCCCTCGATTACGACCGTTTCTGGGTTTTTAATGCCCCATAAGTTTAAATTCATCGTTACGTATTTCTCAGCCATTTCGCCAGCTTCCATTCCAGGCAATGCATAATCGGATCCGCGTGCATTAAGTAAAGCCACTTTTTTATCTCCAGCTAAACCAACTGGACCTTCAGCTGTATATTTGAATGTAGTTCCCGCTTGGGCAAGATAAGAAATATAAGTTACCAATGGTGCCGGAACCGTTGCGTTCCATAGCGGGAAGGCAAATACTACTTTATCGGCAGCAAGGAATTGATTCAAGTATTGTTGCACGATATCAGCAATTTCCACTTCTTCTTCAGTCAATTCAAAGCCTTGGTTGCGTTTATATAAGGCAGTGATTGCAGTGTTTCCGTAGTAAGGCAAGTTCAGTGCAAATAAATCCAATTCAGTTATTTCATCGCTACTATTTGCTTCCTTATATGCGTTCAAAAACGTTTCATACATTTTGACACTGATAGCTTGATCCGCTGGGCGGTCATTTGATTTAACAAACAATACTTTAGACATTTTCGTTCCCCCAATTGTTAATTTTGTATGTTTTATAAAAATAGCATTTAATCCATATATCTCGAATTAACTGCAATTTCTACTTTCACATTATAAAACTGAAAATCCAATAAGGCAAGGATTAAGTTTATTATTTTCAAACGCAAAAAAACCGAGAGCAATTTGCTCACGGTTACGTTAATTGTTTATGATGGAAGGGACACTTACCTTTTATCGGTTCTATATCATCCCCTATGAAAAATTGTTTCCATTCATTATGATTTACATCGCCAAAGTGACTGATATCAGGATGCTTCGGGAGATTATCCCATTTCTCCACTCGTTCCCGGACCTTTTCACGCGACATGATTCCGCCTTTTTCCGTTCCTTCCAAGCCTTCAAAGATCATCCGGGGCTGGAAACCAAGGACGAGGCTATTTCCTAAATCGCGAGTTTTACGCTGTTTATAAGCAGGTGCATTACCAAATACAAAGATTGGTTCCCCGGCAAAATGATAGTCCCATAAATAATGATCCGGATCTTTCGGCTTTTCAATTGGCCAAGGTTTTACATCCTCTTGATGCAGGTATTGCAGGATCTCCCAAAACCTTTTACGGTAAAATTCTATATCACCCTCCATCGATTCAGGCTCCATAAAAACGAAAAGGCCATGTCTTATATATGGTGGTTCCTGAAATAAATCAAGAAAGCTTTCCACTGCTTTTGGGAGATTGGACCAATCTTCCTGTGTGATATAAGCATAACGAAGTTCCCCTTTATTTTCAGCTTTCATACCAAAATAACAAGGAAAGGTTTTATCGGTCACTGTTTCATGGAATGTTTGATATTCCTTGATCAGCCATTGCGGCACTCGATCGGGATTTGTCATATCTTCTTTTGTTAACAAGCTTGAACTCGCAGTCAGCATCATTTTTCTCCTTAAATCGTTTTATTATATGTTACCCGCTTTAAATAAACTAAAACTTCTTCGAATTGCAAATCAGGTTTATCATTTTCATTTCATTAGGATAACCTAAGAAAAAAATAGGAGGAGTGTTGCTGAATGGCAAGGAGAAGGAAAATATTAGTATCTGAAGCTCGACAAGGCCTTGATGATTTAAAAGCCAAAATCGCTGGTACAAAGAATTCCGAAGAGGCAAAGTTTGAAGTAGCAAAAGAAATTGGCGTACCGTTGAAAAAAGACTATAACGGTGAACTGACATCCAAGCAGAATGGAAAAATAGGGGGAAAGTTAGGCGGAGGCATGGTCAAGGAACTTATAAAGATGGCACAGGAAAACTTAGGAAAAAAACATTAACCAGAGTCTATCACTGTTGTTCTTAGACATCAGATAACGAAATGAACTGTTTGAATGAAAAATTTTGGGGCTTAACACGTTACAACGCAATAAAAGCCAACCTTTACAGGCTGGCTTTTTTAGTATCAGTTAATTTTCACGGGTGAAACTCTTGAAACAACTGACATTATTACTTCCTCCGACATCGGGTAATTAGCGGCAGCTGGATCGGTCATTACTGCTTTCAGAATTCTTTCCATATCCGACTGGTTAATTTCATAGGCGCTGAAGTCGGAAGGCAGCCCAAGGCCAGATAGGAAAACACGTAGCTTTTCTACCACTTTCGCTAAGATCCTTTTTGAATCTTCATCCTGTATTTTCACACTAAAGGCTTCAGCTATCAAATGGGCCTTTTGAAGATATAAATCCGGGATTGATTCCATGACGACCGGTAATAATACGGCATTTGCCAGTCCATGCGGAATACGGAATAACGCCCCATATGCGTGGGCAAAATTATGAACCGGAATCGCATTCAATGCACTACAAAATGCAGTGATTCCCATCATGCTTCCATGCAGCATTTCCATTCTAGCCTCAATATTCGTTCCATCATTTACGGCCCTCGGTAAATTTCTTTCAATAACTCGAATGGCCTGATATGCATATGCATCGGTTATTGATGTCGCAGCAGGTGAAATGATCGCTTCAATTGCATGTGTCAATGCATCGGCACCAGTAAACGCCGTAATGTCAGACGGCAGTCCGACTGTTAACTCGGGATCTAGAATCGCAACATCCGAACTTAAAAAAACATTGTAAATATTCATTTTGACTTTTTTATGTTCATTATATATGACTGCGATCGGGGACACTTCAGAACCGGTTCCTGCTGTTGTGGCTACGGAAATATGCGGGATATTCATGGATTGTGCTTTTGGAAAACCCTCATATAGAAAACCGCTTGGTATTGAATCATTTATATCCGTAATTCCTTTATATAATCCGTATTTCAATGCTTTTGAGGTATCGATGACGCTCCCTCCACCAATGGCAAGGATGGCATCGGCATGAACTTCGCGTGCATATTTCAATGCTTCGTTTACACATTTACTCGCTGCGTCTTGTGTTACACCCAGAAACTGTCCAACTATTTCAGCTTTGGCACCCAATTTCTGCTGTTCAAAAGTTTCGGCAACTTTTTTAACGACGCCTGCATTTTCCAAGCCAGCATCACTCACGAGCAGAATCCTTCTTGCCCCGAGACCATTGAATAGGCCCGGTATGAGTGAACGAGTGTTAGTGCCACTGTAAACCGAAGACCTTAACCAAAAATTCGAATGAGCATTTACCTTCATATCGTTTCACCTCGGATTTAATAGTCAATATTCGGAGTTTAAGATCCTTCATACGCTGCATTCAAGTTCCTGACGGCCATCCATTAACGAATGTAAACTCGCAGTATGCTTGTATCTTATTTCAGCATTACAAAACCCCATATTCCTTTTCATTACTTTGATAGATTTCTTCAATCCCTTTCCCTTTTGCCCTGGCTAATATCTCCATCCGCACTGATAATTGTTTCAGGGTAAAATTCAATACAGCTTGTTGGTCATTACCAAAAGGATTTCCTAACCGATCATATCCCTCCGTATTTAACGTGATGGCCAGTGGTGAAAGCTCCTCCATCCTCTTTTCAACCTGTTTAAAGATATGTGGATGTTCACTAATGATTCGCTGCAGCAGGAAAGTTCCATATGCAATATGGCGTGATTCATCCTTCTTCAAAAAACCCACACCTTTTAATAAACCAGGCATCATTTTATTAGCTTCGAGAGTCTGATAGAACCCGAAATATCCAGTTTCTGCAAGAACGCCTTCGGTAAACATATTATAAACAGTGGCTGCTTCTGCCAAGGCTTCTGGTGATTGATCGGTTAAAAGTTTCTCCATCGTTTCAGGCAATATTTCATAAAAAATCGATTTATAAGTGTCTGAGTGATACACCGTCAAATCACCCGTTTCACCAATTTGATCTAATGTATAGCGAAAGAACTCCATATGCTTCGCTTCCTCGAACAGAAATGTCGTTAAGTACATTTCTTCTTCGATCCGGCCTTCTTTGGCTATCGTCATTATTAGCGGCAGCAAATCCAAAGTCACGGCTTCTTCCCCGCCCTGAAAAAGGGAAATGATCCGTAATAACACTTCCCTTTCAATGTCAGTAAATGACTTCCAATCTTCTTTATCCTGGCTGAAATCAATGTCTCGAGGATTCCATATACCGAATTTCTTTGCCTTTTGGTAAAGTTTAAATGGTAGGGTATCTTCTCTAAAACTCCTGCTTGTGGTCGTTAAACTCTTTCTTTTCATGGTAATGCCTCCTTGAAATTATGAACTTTAAACTTTTGAATCTCTAAGGATTTTTAAATTTGTAAGAGTTTTCATTATATTGTAAGATATTAGTAGCATTTATCCTAGTACTGAAAATGTAGGGAGGAATTAAGTCGAATGCTTGAGGAAACTCTGATGAATCATGTAAAAAAGATTTCCCAACAAAAAGATATGGCAAATAAATCACAAATGATCGTAAAGGGCTGTGTGGATTTTTTTTCATTTCAACGAGCATCTTTATTCAGTTACTCATGTTTAACAGGAATGGGTGAAGGAATTTGTGCATGTACAAGTGAAGATACTTTTTCATTACATAATGTTAGAGAAAATATTCATGATATATACCCGATCCACCAAGCAGTCATCCATAACAAGCCCATATACTTAACCATTCAGCATGCGAAATCCTCCATCCCTGCAAAATACGTTAAAAGATTTTCCATCTCTTCATTGGCAATCATTCCGATAATTGTGAATGACTTGGCCATCGGTATAGTGTTGGTTGACCCCATTCACGCCAACGAGCCCGTTACCAAGAATTATTTAATGAAGCTTTCCCATTATTTGAAACTGGCTGTCAGTTCAACATTCGATTCCGCCCCTCCCACTTACCTTCTAAGCAAACGTGAAGTGGAGGTCCTTCAATATTTAGCGAATGGGATGGGATTAAAGCAAATGGCACCAAAAATGAGCGTTAGTGAATTTACTGTCAGAGATCATATTTCTTCTGCTATCAGGAAATTGGGAGTGAATCATCGGACCGAGGCCGTCGCAGTTGCCATAAGGCACAAAATGATTATCTGAAAGCAAAAAAAAACCTTCAAAGAAGGTTTTTTTAAGTATCATTGAGTCACTTTTTCTTCAACTTTCGTAGTCCAGCTCAACTCGTCTGTGACTTTACCTGTTTGGACACCAGTCAGTGTATCATAAAGCTTTCTGGAAAGTTCGCCCGTTTCTCCGCTTTGAACAATCATTTCTTCACCATTCCACAAAAATTCACCAATTGGTGATATGACCGCGGCTGTTCCCGTTCCAAAGGCCTCTTCCAAGTGACCCAATTTATAGGCTTCATGGACTTCCTCCATCGAGATGCGTCTTTCCGACACGGGAAGACCCCAATGTTTCAGCAATTCTATAATGGAATCACGAGTAATACCCGGAAGGATGCTTCCATTTAAAGCAGGGGTGATGATTTCACCATTAATTTTGAAGAAAACATTCATGCTTCCAACTTCTTCGATATATTTTTTCTCCACTCCGTCTAACCAAAGAACTTGAGCATAACCCATCTTTTCGGATACTTCCTGGGCTTTTAGGCTCGATGCATAATTACCGCCCGTTTTGGCTTCACCTGTACCTCCATTAACTGCACGTGTAAAAGCTGACTCCACTGCAATTTTAACTGGATGGATGCCTTCTTTATAATACGATCCCACTGGTGACATGATGATGATGAACTGATACTTATTCGATGGAGATACTCCAAGATAAGGCTCAGTAGCTATAATGAATGGCCTGATATATAAAGATGTCCCTTCTGCCTGGGGAACCCAATCCTTATCAACGCTAATTAAAGTCTTTAAGGCCTTCAACGCGAAATCAACGTCGACATCCGGTATGCATAATCGGCTATTCGAACTATTTAAGCGTTGGAAATTCTTTTCCGGACGGAATAAGATAATTTCATCCTCAGGTGTTGCATATGCCTTCAATCCTTCAAAAACGGATTGACCATAGTGAAAAATCATAGCTGACGGCTCCAATGAGAGCGGTTGATAAGGAACAATTCTTGGATCATGCCACCCTTGCCCTTGTGTGTAATCCATAATAAACATATGATCGGTAAACTGCTTACCGAACTCAAGCTGGTCCGCTTGTGGTTTTTCTTTCTTTGTTGTACTAAGCGTGATTTGCATGTCATGTTCCTTCATTACCAAAACCCCTTGTTGATTAAATTTACAAGATTTCACTTCCATAAAATCTATCTTTCATTAGTTTACTCCTATAAGGAATCATAGTTCAAGCCTTTAAGACGAAATTTTCGGAATTTTTTAAAATAAATTGGTTTTTCTTTGATTTCCAGACTATGATACCTGAAAAAAGAATCAATTATTCCTGAAACCACTAAAAATATCAATTCCGAGTGGTACGCTAATATGTCTTGAATATTAGATTAATTTTATCAAAATAATCACTATAAAGCCAATGAGAATAATTCTGGTTCATCGCACCTTAAGAGTAAATTCAATCGTTTCCCTTTTTGTAACCAGGAAAATCGATAAATGAAAAGACTTTTGGCAGATTCGTGAATAATGCACCAAAGCAATACCTGCAAACCTTATATGTATATTAAAAGCCTTAGAATATATAACATTTTTAATCCGAATCCATAAAGTGTTTTTTCCCAACTCTAAGCACAGAGGAAAATTTTACATGAATTTCAATTTAGTAGTTTACTACTAAATAATATTCTTATATACTTATCCCACGAGATAGATAAAACGCATGCAAAACGATATATTATAGATAAAACGCATGCAACTTTCTTATTCTTTAACGAAAAGGGGTAACAACATGACAAAAAACAGATGGTTAATCGCTTTATCCGCCATCGCCATTCACCTTTCCATTGGCGGTGCATACGCATATAGCGTTTACAAAAAACCATTAGTCGAGACCATGGGGTGGTCAGAAACTGAAGTAACGTTAGCATTCACAATAATGATGGCGCTTGCAGGAACTTCTGCTGCCTTCTTTGGCAAATTCGTAGAAAAAAATGGTCCAAGGAAGTCAGCTATGGTCGCTGCCGTATTATTCGGATTAGGACAAGCCGGTTCCGGTTTAGCGGTAATGGTCGATTCACTTCCGCTTTACCTATTGACATATGGGGTGTTAAGTGGACTTGGTATGGGGATTGGGTACATTTCACCAGTATCCACTTTAGTCAAATGGTTCCCAGATCGCAGGGGATTGGCAACAGGAATGGCAGTATTAGGTTTCGGTGCCGGAGCTCTCATTACAGCCCCAGTCGCTGCAAGCCTTATGGAATCCGTTGGCATTTATACTACATATTATATTTTAGGCGCAGGCTATTTCATACTGATGTTCTTAGGGGCATCCTATATTGCACCTCCAAAAGCCAACTGGCTACCTGAAGGAATGAAGAAAGATATTGAGTCCGGTAAGAAAGAACTGAAGAAAGACCTAAGGCAATTAACTGCAAAAGAAGCGGTTAAAACTAAACACTTCTGGATGTTATGGTCCATGAAACTGATCAATACAAGTGCAGGGATCATGATGATTTCGGTAGCTTCACCTATGGCTCAAGACGTTGTCGGGCTGTCTGTAGCAGGTGCAGCAACATTAGTTGGTATTATGGGAATCTTTAATGGCGGAGGAAGACTTGGCTGGGCAGCAGCATCTGATTATATTGGACGTCCAAATGTTTTCGTCATTTTCTTCATCATTCAAATCGGGGCGTTCCTTTTACTTCCTACCACTACAAACACACTATTGTTCCAAGGACTCATCTTGCTGGTCGTGAGTTGTTACGGAGGAGGATTTTCAAATCTCCCTGCGTTTGCCGGGGATTTATTTGGAACTAAGGAAATTGGGGCCATCCACGGTTACCTTTTAACTACATGGTCTCTAGGCGGAGTTTGCGGACCTATGTTAGTTACCGCAATCAGGGAAAGTACGAACAGTTATATCCCGGTATTCTATGTTTTCGCAGCATTAATTGCGATAGCATTCGCCATTTCCATCTGGTTGCGTCTGGACATCAAAAAAATGCAAAGAGAACAGAAACAAGGCGCAACGAACACATTAAGTAAAATATCCTAATTTAATAACCTTTATAAAAAGGCATGATCAAGTAAACTTCCATAACCGGAATTTACCTTGGTGATGCCTTTTTTGTTTTGGCCTAACCGGCGGCTGCTCTTAAAAACTTTCGGATATCTTCCGGATCGATATCTTTTTGAAACTTTTTACGATTTATCATCCCAGCAGGATTTCTAGCTGGTGCAGTTTTGCGCATTGCGTAAACTTAACCGCAGTAGTCTAGGAAATGCATTTATTGGGCTTATCGACTTATGAACGTGAGGACAGGTAAAAATCAAAGTGACCAAATATTTTTAAAAGTTGACTTTCATATTTCAGTGAAAGTCATGTTTTTGTTTGCTTGCCGCTATATTAACAGACTGTATTCCCATTTAATTCTGGTCAGCCATATCGAAAAAAGTTGAATGATCATTTTACACCAAACAATTAGAACAAGTTATTTAGTTTAACATTAAGCTAAATCAGGGAATCAAGTAAGAGATGGAATTAGGGGGGATTGTCTTGTGGATCAATAAACCGTTTTTCAAATATGCTTGCGCGATAATTTTGATCATTTTAATTATTTTTTTACTGGGTAAGATTGATTATGTTCTGCTGCCGCTGCAAAAAATCATTGCTGCCATGTTTTTTCCTATAATTGCGGCTGGGCTTTTATACTATATATTACGGCCGGTCGTTAACTTGTTAACTGAATTTATCCCGAGGTCAGCTAGCATCTTCACCGTGTTTTTGATTATATTTAGCATAATTGGGATGGTAGGTTACTTTGGCAGTCCTGTAATCGTTGACCAATTTCAAAAATTATCTGAAAACCTCCCCAGTAAAGTCAAGGAATTCTCTAAAGAATCTGAAGTCATGATTGAAAAAAATGATTTTGGCATGGTAAATATGGAGGAGTTGAAAGAAAAAGCGGTCACGCATTTGAAAGATTATTCGGAAAAACTCATCGTGAATGTCAATACCATTTTATCCACGATAACTAGTGTATTAACAGTATTGGTCATTACACCATTCATTTTATTCTATTTCTTGAAGGATGGAGATAAATTACGACCATTTCTATTAAAATACATACCGAACGATGTAGAATCAGAGGGGAACACAATTTTAAAAGACGTCGATAAAGCCCTCTCAACTTATATTATCGGTCAATTCATCATATCAATCGTCATAGGGACTTTGATGTATGTTGGCTACCTTATTATCGGTCTCGATTATGCACTCGTATTGGCCTTATTCGCCATGATTTTTACCGTTGTACCATTCCTTGGTCCATTAATAAGCATCATCCCCGCCCTTTTCATTGCCTTACAGCAAGACATTGGGCTGGCAGTGAAGGTACTCATTGTCCTTACTGTCGTTCAACAGGTCGAAGGGCACTTGGTTACACCGAATATAATGGGTAAACGGCTTAACATTCACCCGCTTACCATTATCCTATTGCTGCTTGCTGCTGGATCAATATACGGATTCATTGGCATTTTAATCGCCATCCCTACCTATTCCGTAGTAAAAACGATTATAGGGAATTTCAGGAAGTTTTACAAGTTACGGAATAGGGTTACATAAACAGGAAAAGTTGTATACACACTTAATTAAAAGAACGATTGAAAATAAAAACAAAAAGCACTCGTTTCAGACTGTAGACCAACTCTTAAGTAAGAGAATTGAACTGCCCCGTAAATGTTAGACACCAAACTAACATTTACGGGGTGTTTTTTCTTTCAAAAAAAGTTCCATTCCATTTCATAAATCACTAAAAATCATTATGGAAAACCTAGTCTTACTATCATGGTCCGGAATAGTCCATTCCCCCCCTTTTTTTGTAGACAAACTAAAAACGTTGATAGTTACATCAACGTTTTTTTAATAATTTTTTAACACAGCGTTTAAAAAAGGCTGTGAAGCTTTTCTTTTTGATGACTTGCTGGGCATGAATTTGTTTCTGTATATAAATTTCTTCTTTGTTTATGGCGTTACTTTCCGCTAACACCAGACCCAAATCGGAGTTATGATCTTTGTTTAGGACGATTTTGTAAGGAATATCATGCCTCATTGCCAATTTAATATATTTTCCTAGATATTGATAGTCCATCTGCCCATTTAAAAACAACTTTGAATGGGGATACTGCTTCATCATTTGCTCTATCTCCGGGTATACATTCGTTTCAAAGACTTGGCTTCTTTTTAGGACGATGACTACGCGTTCCCGTAATGTGCCCAGAAACTCCCTTCGTTCACCAGCCTTGATTTCTTGTGGACCATGGATGCCTTGTTCTAGATAGTCCTCCACCTTTAGGCGTGACAAATCTTACCCACCTCCGCTTTCACTTCAATAATGTATGTAATATGGCCAAAAATAGTGCCCATCATTCTTTTGATATGCATAAAAGTGAAATTGGATCTAAGTTTGACTTTCCCCATAGTTAATTAGTCTACCCTTATTTTAAAAAATCGTCACTTTAGCCTCACTTCATGCATAGGATAGTATATGTGTAAATGTAGGTTGCTTAAATGAGGGACGGGGAAAAACATGAAAAAATTAATTGTATTTATTTTGATTTTCGCCTTTAGTTTTTTGGGGTTCAGTAATACTTCAGGTGCGGCAGCAAGACAACTGATCATCATCAATAAAGCCAATAATCAGCTTGCCTATTACGAAAATGATAAATTGGTGAGGGTATTCATCGTGGCGACAGGTAAGAAAGCCTCCTACACTCCTGAAGGAAAGTTTAAAGTAGTGACAAAGATTGTGAATCGACCCTATTATAAAGGCAACATCAGAGGCGGAGACCCAAAAAACCCTCTAGGTAAAAGATGGCTGGGGATCAATGCAAGGAATACACCAGGAAATACGTACGCAATACACGGCAATAATGATTCTACAACCATCGGGAAATATATAAGTGCCGGTTGTATTCGTATGTATAACAATGATGTACAATGGCTTTACGATAGGGTGAGAATGAACACTGTAGTATTGATTGCCAGTTCGAATAAATCATTTGCCAACATAGCTGCCACGAATGGATTTAAAGTGAGCGGATCTGGGAGCCTTCCGGTAAATACAAACGCTACCCTGAAGAAAGGAAGCAGTGGCCCCCAAGTTATCGAACTGCAAAAAAGATTAACTAAACTTGGATACAGCACTAAAGGAGTAGATGGGTCATTTGGAAAAAACACCGAAACAGCCGTAAAGAAATTCCAAAAGTCCAAAAAACTTACTTCTGATGGAATCGTCGGACCAAAAACAAAAAAAGCACTAGGACTTAAATAATTTTCTCACTGATATCCACTGATTAGAGGATATCTTTTTTATATTTTAACTGTACACCCTATACATTATTCCCCATATCGTCTTTAATTTTCCACCAACAGATATTGACTTTATGTTATAATTTATACATCAACAGCTAATCATAATCGCACTGTCATTACATACAAGGAGGTAATACAAATGTACGATGAAATTCTAGTGAATTCCATTAAAGCAATTTTTGTTATCGGCACCATTTCGATGTTTGTGATTTTAGGATTCGTAAAAGGACGCAGGTTTTAACTTTATCCAATCGTTAAAATATCTCCACCTGCCTGGTTTCTTGTATTATTTTCGTACAGGTAATCAGGCTTTAAAAAAAGCATATCCTCTATGGGCATGCTTTTCTTTACCAATTCCAATTATCCGTATTATCTAAAAGTTCATCGATGTCAAATGTATCAAGATGGAATGGAACTGACTCTTCTGCTATCGCTTCAGTGGCTAACAATAATTGGTCGATATCAATAATGGCCAAAACAGTCCTCTCCCTTTTTTAATGGTCTTTACCCTCATTTTTAATACTTTAAACAATTCGTTCAAAAGAAATTTTATTAGAGGGTATCCTTAAAATTTTACATTTGACATTTATTTAAGATGCAGTGAATCTTGTTCAGATCCTTCCGGAGAGAGCGTATGTATCAATTTAACCAGCTTATAAAAGGTCCCGCTGCAGATTGTTACCTCGGGCAGATTATGAAATATTGATTTTTTATTAATATGATAATTGTCTTTCTCAGGCGAATATACAATTATTTTCTTATTTAAAGATAAAGCATAGCCAAGCTCATATAGATTACCTTTTCCTGCGGTTAGGAAGATTAGCATGAAATCGGCTTCCTCTATCCCCTTTTTTTCATATTCTCCAATGTCGTCCGTTATTTGGTTTTTCTCATCATTCGTAATTAAATTCATGTCATTCACACAAGTAAATCCTTTTGAAGTCAATTTCTTGATCAATGATTTTACTTGCTTCAAATTTTTTTCGTCTGATGCTATATAATATTTCACACACACACCTCCAAAATATATAACTATTGATACTTTTTACCTATGTTACCTATACTATACATATTCGTTATAAAGAACGCAATATCCTTTCCCCAAAAATAATTAAATGGGGATTTTTTTAGTGAAAAAAACCATCATTCCTTTTACAGGTAATGATGGTTTTTTTATATTTTATGAAGTGGCACTATTATCACTATCGACTTCAGCTTACTAAAAAAATAATATGTATGTACTGGTCTGACATTCCGGGTTACAAATTCAAGTAATCCAAAATAAAAACCTTGTCCTTTAACCGGCAAGGTTTTTTTATTTTTCATATGTGATATTTTCTATTTCAATTCTGAAGGGTGCAGCCTCACATATATTAATTCCCCGATCCAGATTCACCTTTTCCATTTCGCTTGCATCCGGGATTGTTTTTTTATCGTGTATAAAATGTTCGACCATGGATTCCAACAGTTCTTGAGCACAAGCTAAGGCATCTACCCGATTCCTACCGCTAACGGAAGAAATAATTCCTTCTCGCCTAAAATCCGGGAAACAAACTTGAACGGAAAAAGAGTCGATAATCAACGGGTGCTTTTCATAATAGAATACGGCTGGGTACTCAAAGATTTGAATGGTCAAAATATCATCCCTTCATACGATATTTAGATATTTATAATAATTATAACATGAATTTCCATTTTATATAGGTTTAAATTACTTTTCTTTGTTTGTCAAGTTAATACTTACATTCAATAGGTTGATATGTCCGTATTGACTACGAAATAAAAAAACACCATGAAAATCAAAATCATGAGAACATTCAAGATTATTCCTATAATGCTGCACACTTTTCCAGCTGTCACTAAACCATTTCCAGATTCACCAGTAAGGTTCATTTCTTGTTTACTCTTCGATGCAAATATTAACCCTAAAATACCTAATATGATGCCGATGATTGGAATAAACAGGGATAATACCCCCATGATCAATGATACAATCGCTTTGCTATTGCTTCTTTTAATTTCCGACATATATTCCACCTTCTTTCTTCCTTTATATATACGGTTATTAAAAGCAAAAGATTCATTTTTTGTGTACTCATTCATTATTGATATTCCAGTTGATTCCAGAGGTCGGCTCCCTTTCCGACGGCTATCTGCCAAGCCGCATCAAAGTAAACGTCTCCGGGGTCTCGGCTAGCCATTCGGCTGGAGTGTCGTATATCTCTTCACCCATTAAGGATTACAGTATAAAACCATGAAGGATAACTTAGTTTCAACTTGTTTGGGATGAGTCCAGCCTACGGTTTTTTCTTAAAATAACATTCCAGTTGATTCCAAAAATCCGCTCCCTTTCCGCCGACTGTCTGCCAAGCCTTCTCGGCACAAGCGCCTGTGGGGTCTCGGCTAGCCAGTGTTTCGGCAGGAGTGTCGCAAATTTCTTCCATCCATTAAGGATTACAGTTATAAAATCATGAAGGATAAGCTAGTCTTTAACACGGTTCGAATGAGTCCAGCCTACGGTTTTTTCTTAAAATAACATTCCAGTTGATTCCAGAAATCCGCTCCCTTTCCGCTGACTGTCTGCCAAGCCTCCTCGGCACAAGCGCCTGTGGGGTCTCGGCTAGCCAGTTATTCGGCAGGAGTGCCGCAAATTTCTTCCATCCATTAAGGATTACAGTTATAAAATCATGAAGGATAACCTAGTCTTTAACTCGGTTCGAATGAGTCCAGCCTACGGTTTTTTCTTAAAACAACATTCCAGTTGATTCCAGAAATCCGCTCCCTTTCCGCTGCCTGTCTGCCAAGCCTCCTCGGCACAAGCGCCTGTGGGGTCTCGGCTAGCCAGTGTTTCGGCAGGAGTGTCGCAAATTTCTTCCATCCATTGAGGATTACAGTTATAAAATCATGAAGGATAACCTAGTCTTAAACTCGGTTCGAATGAGTCCAGCCTACGGTTTCTTCTTAAAATATTTATTCCAGTCGATTTCAGAAGTCCGCTCCTTTTTCGCTGACTGTATGGATCATGGAGTATAAACAAGTTTTAAAACAAGGTTGAGGGTGAGACACTTCCGAATCTCCTAGACAAATAGAAAACGACTCATTTCTGAGTCGTTTTTTTAGGTTCGTTTCAATTCAAGTCTCTGGGCTACCAAAGAAAGGCTATAGTTAACTATGAAATACATGAGAGCCACCAGGATCAAAATCGGTATTAAGTACTTTTGACTTTGTCCATATATGATTTGACCATGATGCGTCAGCTCCGGTAAAGAGATGACAACAGCTAAAGAGGTGTCCTTTAATAAAGAAATGAATTGGCTGACAATAGGAGGAACCATGCGGCGCAGCGCTTGGGGCAGAATAATATGTATCAATGCCTGTGTATAGCTCAAACCTGATGAACGGGCAGCTTCCATTTGGCCTTTATCAATGGATTTTAGCCCACTTCGAATGACTTCAGAAAGCATGGCTGACTCGAAAATTGTCAAGGCAACTATGGCTGCTGGAATGATTTCCAGTTTAATCCGTATCTCCGGCAAAGCAAAATACGTAAAAAATATGATTAATAACAGAGGCAAATTACGTACAGTTTCTACAATCAAAGCTAATATTTGTGATAACACCGGCACTTTTGCGTATCGTATTATACCTACAAGACCGCCAATAATGAAACTTAGAATAATGGATATAAAAGCTACCTGGAGCGTTACCCAAAATCCTTCTAATAAAAACTTAAGATTATCTGGTGTATAGGCACCTGCAAAATCCATATCTTATACCTCCCTCAATTACTCTTAGCCAGACGTTTTTCCAAATAACCAACGCCAAAACTTAAAGGAATGGTAAGAATTAAGTAAAACGCTGCCACGAAAATGTACACATCAAACACGACAAATGTCCTTGAAGAAATCAAGTCCCCGTGGTACATAAGATCGAGTCCTGCAACAACGGCCAAAATGGAAGAATTCTTTACTAGATTGATAAATTGGTTTCCTAAAGGAGGAATGACTATTTTAACGGCCTGCGGCAGAATGACGAGCCTCATTGCCTGTCCATAAGTCAGACCTGATGAACGGGCAGCTTCCATTTGACCCTTTGGCACAGAAAGTATGCCTGCTCGAATTGCCTCAGCTATGAAAGATGAAGTGTAAATGGTCAAGGCCAATGTACCGGCGTATAGCCCGCTTAGTTTAAGACCGAGAAAGAAGAAAAAGGTAATGATCAATAACGGGATGTTCCGAATGAACTCAACATAGGCGGTACCCAGCCAGTTTAGTGGCTTTAATGGTGCAATCCGCATGATGGCAATTAGCACACCAAGAATCAAACTCGCTATCAACGCGACCAAACTCGACATGATCGTATTTTTAAAGCCTAATAAATACATATCCAGATTCTCTGTTAAAATGGAGAAATCAAGCACGGCATACACTCCTTTAACTAGTAAGGATGAGCAAAACGCTCATCCTCACAGACAAATGTTCAAATGTTATTTAAGGTCAACTTCCCATATCCATTTGCTGAAATGTTTAATGTTTAATCCATTTATCATGGATTTCATCGTACTTGCCTGAATCTTTAAGAGACTTAAGGGCTTTATTCAACTCTTCAACAAATTCAGCATTTCCTTTTTTCACGGCAATACCATAAGGTTCTTCCGTAAATGTACCGCCAACAAGCTCATAACTCGGATCTTCATCTGCCATTCCATAAAGGATGGAATCATCCGTTGTCAATGCATCCCCTTGTCCGGATTTAAGTGCAGCGAACGCTTCGGAATAGTTTTCAAATTCAAGCACTTGTGCTTCAGGAGCTTTTTCACGGATATTTATGGAAGAAGTAGAGCCTTTGACAGCCAATACCTTTTTCCCTTTTAAACTATCAATACCCTTGATATCGCTGCCCTTTTTGACCAACAAAGATTGTCCGGCGTCGAAATAAACATCTGTGAAGTCTACTTCTTTTTTACGATCTTCCGTGATTGTCATGGTCGCTACAATCGCATCGATATCACCATTATTCAATAAGGCCATCCTGGTTTTAGAAGTCACTTCTTTAAATTCAACTTTAGTCTCATCACCAAGGATTTCTGCTGCAAGAGCTTTAGCAATATCAATATCAAAGCCTTCAACCTCTCCAGTACTAGGATTCTTCAAACCGAATAGTCTTGTATCATTTTTCACCCCAAAAACGATTTTATCCTTTTCCTTCACTTGTGCGAGAACATCTTTTTCTTTGCCTTTACCTCCACCCTCTTCAGCTTTGTCTGAATCGTTCCCCCCGCCGCATCCAGCTAATAAAATGACAGCCAGTAATGATAGCAAAGATAATTTTAACCATTTCTTTTTCTTCAACATGTAATTCACCCCTGTTTTTTTAATGATTTAATATACGGCTAAGGAATAAACGAGCCCTCTCTTCACGAGGATTGGCGTAAAACTCAGCCGGTGATGCCTCTTCTAAAACCCTGCCTTCGTCCATGAATACGATTCGATCCGCTACTTCACGGGCAAACCCCATTTCGTGCGTGACCACCACCATCGTCATACCTTCATGGGCAAGTGCTTTCATTACATCCAGTACCTCGCCAATCATTTCTGGATCCAAGGCTGAGGTAGGTTCATCAAATAGCATGATTTCAGGCCCCATTGCCAAACCTCTGGCAATCGCTACCCGTTGCTGCTGTCCACCTGAAAGCTGAGAAGGAAATGAATTCGCTTTATCTCCAATCCCCACTTTGTCCAAATACTTCAGTGCAATCTTTTTCGCTTCCTCTTCGGATTGCCCCAGGACTTTCCTGGGAGCAAGCATGATATTCTCGAGCACTGTTTTATGGGGATATAAGTGAAAATGCTGGAAAACCATACCGATATTCCGACGAAGTTTGTTTATGTCCGTCTTTTTATCCGCTACATTTAGACCATTAATTGAAAGGGAACCTTGCGAAATGGTCTCTAGACGATTAATGCATCGAAGCAGTGTACTTTTTCCTGATCCGGAAGGTCCGATGACCACTACCACTTCCCCTTTTTTGATTGTTAGATTAATTTCTTTCAATACATGGAAATCGCCATAATACTTATTCACTCGGTCAAAAACTATCATAATTAGCCCCCTGCCCAAAACTGAAAATTTATAATAATCAGAATTCTAAAAGCGTAATATATCACTCTTTTAACTCGAAACAAATCTTATGTATAATCCTTTCTTCAAAAATTATTTCCCAATATTTCATAATTCATTGTGAAAAGTCCATTTTTATTGTTATTTTAAACTAGTAATTCAAATAATATATTCAATATTCACATTTTTTATTATATATAATATTTCTTAAAATTACCATATAAACTTTAAATTGTTAAAAACGATATCATATTTCATGATATTATTGCTATATTTCATAAAACTGGTAAATTCAAACTGATATCCTACAAAAAAATCCCTCTTTTTGTAAAAAAATCTTTTATTTCCCGAAAACTGAATATGCTTTTAATAATACAAAAAGACAGCATTTGCTGTCTTTTCGTATTATTCCTTTATCGCATCTTCAAATGGTGCTGAATACAAACCCCTTGGCGCCAGCATATCGGTATCTGATTCATGAATTTCCCCATTGTGGGTATATGGACCTGCTGGAAAAAAGTCAAACAAATCACTTTCCTTATGTATGATCAAGAAATAATCGTATAAATCATCCATAAGTTCCTGATGCTCATCTATTTTCATGATTTCACCACATTCATCAATTTCAAAGTTTTCATTAATCGCATCTTGAAGTTCCTCATTATTTGAATACGCGATATAAAAATCGACATCTCCGCACTCCATGCATAGCAAGAGTTTTTCTTCCAGTGCTTCTTCAAAGGTTTTCAGGACGATTTCCTTTAGTATGGCATCAATCTTTCCAGGATTAATCAATTTAATTTCAGTCTGGAACACAAAACCCCTCCAATCAAATACTGGCATTAAAATACCAAACACCAGTTTAATAAGCTACAATTTAATATTAAAATGAAATTGTTGAAATCATTTTTTCATCAACACCTAAATTAATGGCATAAGTTCATAAACCGCGATGGGTACCTAGCCCAAGATTTGGTCATAAAGGGCAATGCCGATAATTTGGCCGGATCACGACCTCCGATTAGTGTTTATAATAAGTTTGCCCACATAATTAGAATCATAATCTTCTATAATACAAAGAAAAAGATGATGGGAAGCGTAATCAGGCTTAATGATGTACTGATGAATGTAGCACTTGAAACGAATTCAGGCTCCGTGTTGAATTGGAGCGCATACATCGTAGTGTTGGCCGCTGTTGGCATGGCAGCTACGATGATCATGATATGCCTGACCATTTCACCCACTGGCAAGGCGAGTGATAACAGGAAGGCAATTGCTGGTGAAACGGCAAGTTTAAGAAGAAGTGAAACTGATAGCTTTCGATAAGCAATTTTTTTCAGGGAAATGTTGGCCAGCTGCATTCCCAGTGTAATCATGATTGTTGGGATAGCTGCGTTTGCAACAAGATTAATAGCTTCCATAACCGAATTGCTTAAAGGTATGTTCACGAACTGAAATACTGTTCCTGCAATAGCTCCATAAACAATTGGCATTCGACAAACCGCTTTAATTGCTGTTTGAACTCCGTTTCCTTCAGGACTGCCCTTTGCTGCGAAATAAATGCCGATCGTGCACATCACTAACTGCTGTCCCACCATAAGGATGATTGCATAATCGAGTCCTGCGGCTCCGAATAACAGGAAAATGACGGGTGTACCGTAATTCCCGTTATTCATGAATGCCGATGCCAATATCATGCCGCTTGTTTCAGTGACTGTATAATTGCGAAAAAAAGATATAATGTAGACTACCAGTATGAGAGAAAGGCAAAGTACTATCGTGAATAAGAACAGGTAAAAATAATTAATCGTAAATTCTGCGGAATAAAAAGTCCGGAACACGAGAAAAGGTGACATTAAATATAATGCCATCGTGGAAATCGATTTTGTATCAAGATTAAACTTTTTCTGACCGATGAAACCTAAAACAAATATACCGAATATCGGTAATAGAACTCCCAAAAAACCCATGCATATCACCTTCATAATTCTAATGATTTTCTTCTAACAATATCAGTTTTATAATTATTTGTAAAAATTCTTTTAAATTCTTTTGATTACACTCATAAACCCCAAAATAATTTGATTTTTCTTTATTTTCAGAAAACAATATTCAATTTCCCTAGACATATGATATATTGTTTATTATATTTACGTTAAAAAACGTAACATTAACACTTTTGGGTTATTAATATTATGAAGGGGTGTTTTTTTAGTGGATGTAAAATTCATGGAAATGGCCGTTCGACTTGCAAATGAAAATGTACTGGCTAAGAACGGAGGTCCTTTTGGTGCTATTATCGTAAAAGATGGCAAAGTCGTAGGCAGAGGATGTAATAATGTGACAACGGCCAACGATCCTACAGCGCACGCCGAAGTACAGGCGATTCGTGATGCATGCAGGAATCTCGACAGCTTCCAGCTTACAGATTGTGAAATTTACACTAGCTGCGAACCATGCCCCATGTGCATCGGTGCTATTTATTGGGCACGTCCAAAAGCCATTTATTACGCATGCACTAAAGAAGACGCTGCAGTTATTGGCTTTGATGATCACTTTATCTACCAAGAACTTGCCCTGCCAATGGAAAACCGCAAGATTAAAATGAAACAATTGTCTTTTAATGACCACGATTTACCATTCCGAACATGGGAAACCAATACGGAAAAAGTGAAATATTAACCGGTTATATATGGCCAAAGGGGTTATGAATATGAAAAAAAACTTGCTTAAAAGGAGAATTGACGTTGCAACAGGAAGAACACCTGCAGATTGCGTCATTAAGAACGGGCAAATCATAGATGTTTTCAATGGCGATATCTATACAGGCGACATTGCGATCGCCGATGGTTACTTTGCTGGAATTGGGCGTTATGAGGGTACTTCGGAAATCGATGCTGCAGGAAAATTCGTATGCCCTTCCTTCATTGATGGCCATGTTCATATAGAATCATCGATGGTCAGGCCTTATGAACTTGCAAAAATCCTCCTTTTACATGGTGTGACCTGCATCGTTGCGGATCCTCATGAAATTGCCAATGTTTCTGGCAAAAAGGGCATGGAATATATGATTGAACAATCCGATCAACTTCCTTTTGATTTTTACTTCATGATGCCCTCTTGTGTACCTGCTACGGAGTTTGAACATTCTGGTGCAGTCTTAAGAAGTGAAGATTTAATTTCCTTTTATCAAAACCCAAGAGTGCTTGGTTTAGCCGAAATAATGAATTTTCCCGCCGTTTCACATACAGATGAAGATATGCTGCAAAAAATATACGATGCAAACAGACTGGGCAAAAGCATCGATGGCCATGCAGCTGGATTATCCGAACAACAGCTCGATGTTTATCTAAGTGCAGGCATTAAAACAGATCATGAATGCACTACAGCGGAAGAGGCAAAAGAAAGACTGCGTAAAGGAATGTATCTTATGATCAGGGAAGGCACCGTCGCCAAAGATTTAATTAACCTGATTCCAGTTATTAATGAGAAGAACTCCCGCCGTTGTTTATTCGTCACCGATGACCGGCACCTAGATGATATAGTTTCTGAAGGAAGTATCGATCACAACGTTCGACTTTCCATAGAAACAGGTGTCCCGCCAATTACCGCCATTCAAATGGCGACCATTAATGCAGCGGAATGCTTTGGATTAAAGGAACATGGTGCAATTGCACCTGGATACAAGGCAGACTTCCTACTACTGGATGATCTTGATTCAGTCATCCTCCATTCGGTCTTCAAAGATGGAAAGCTTATGGTACAAAATAATCGATTGCTTAACTATCCAGCTGATGAGAAACAGGTTATTACCGACGGGTTGAAGCACTCTGTTCAATTTCATGAAATAACCGGAGATGATTTCGCGATACCTATTAAAAATGAGTTCGCTAATATTATTGAGATAACTCCAAACAGCTTGATTACAAAGCATTCGATTGAACCGGTCACACTTAATCATGATGGTCTATTTCAGTTCTCCGAACATGTTGATCATCTAAAACTTGCTGTTATTGAACGGCATCATATGACCAAACAAGTGGGCCTGGGAATCGTCAAAGGGCTCGGGTTGAAATCAGGAGCCATTGCCACGACAGTAGCCCATGATTCACATAATTTGATCATTGCCGGAACGAATGACCAGGATATGCTTCTGGCAGCTAAGGAAATCAAAAAAATGCAGGGTGGATTGACTGTAATCCAAAATGGAAAAATACTAGCCTCCCTTCCCCTTCCAATAGCTGGTTTGATGAGTGAATGCAATTATATGGATGTGGTCCATTCATTGAAGCACATCGATGAAGCCTTATTGAAACTCGGTTCTAACAGGCATTTCAACCCTTTTCTTACACTTGCCTTCTTGGCGCTACCTGTCATCCCTGAAATCAAACTGACGGATCAGGGTTTATTTTCCGTTTCTGAGTTTAGGCATATCCCCCTCGAAGCCTCAAAGCCAGTCGATTTAAATTAACCCGATAGTCGGGTTTTTTTTTCATCTAAAAAAATTTAAAAAGAAAAAGGTTCCGACTCAACATAAAACGGGAAAAGGATATATGGGCATCATCTATGTTAAAATAATAATAAACACAAATCTTTCTTGGAGGAGATAAATATGGCAAAACATGATCAACAGAACTTCATTGGATACATAGGCACTTACACAAAAGGAAACAGCGAAGGCATTTACCGATTTACTTTAGATACAGCAGAAGGAAAGCTCAGCACACCGGTTCTTGCAGCAGAATTGACCGATCCGACTTATGTCGCCATCAGCCAGGACAAAAAGAATCTCTTCGCCATTTTAAAAGAAGCTGGCAGCGGTGGAGTTTCATCCTATTCGATTAGTGAAGATTCAGGTGAGCTTACCTTCTTAGGCAAACAACTGACACCAAATGGCTCTTCCTGCCATATAAGTGTCGACAGCAAGAAACAGGTTTTGGTCACTTCCAGTTATGGAGAAGGCGTGATTGAATCATATCCGCTTCATGACGATGCGACACCTTTGCCTGTATCATCAACTGTTCAACATGAAGGGCATGGACCGAATCAAGAACGTCAGGAAAAAGCACACACTCACTTCGCTGGTTTCACGCCGGATGAAAGGTTCATTGCTGTTGTCGACCTCGGAATAGATAAAGTAATAACCTATAAAATACATAATGGGGTTTTGGAAGAAGTAAACAGCTTATCTGTTGCTCCCGGCAGCGGACCACGGCATCTGACCTTCCACCCAAACGGTAAATTTGCTTATGTCATGGCAGAACTTGTACCAGAAGTGATTGTTTTGAGCTTCGATAGTCAAACCGGTAGTTTTTCTGAATTGCAAACGGTACGGACCGTCCCGGAAGATTTCAAGGAAAATAACCAAGGAAGCGCCATTCATATTTCTGATGACGGGCGATTCATATATGCCGCAAACCGCGGACATGATAGTATTGCCGTTTACGAAATCAATCAAGAAACAGGCAAACTGGCATTCGTGCAGCTGGTTTCCACCGAAGGACATTGGCCGCGTGATTTTTCATTGGACCCTAGCGGAAAATTTCTGATCGCTTCTAATGAACAATCAGGAAACTTGACACTATATGCCCGGAATGAGCATGACGGAAAATTAACATTATTGCAAAAGGATGTTCAAGTTCCCTTCCCTGTTTGCGTTAAATTCTTATAATTCATAATAAAAGAGGATTGAAGCTTTAACTGCAGCTTCAATCCTCTTTTTTATGCCCTACTTTAATTCCAATTCTCTGCCATTTCGGGAAAATCTATATATGGGTTACGATTACCCTGCATTTCATGTATAGCGAGGTTTCTATGTTTTTCATAAGTGCTGACGGGAAAAAGCCGATGCCATTCCAAAAGCAGTGCCAGGTCGATTTTGCCGCTATCGATGATTCCCTCATATCTGAGTAAAAAATACAAAGTTGCCCTCGCCACGATCCCTTTTCCGTATTCGGGCTCGAATTTACTTTCGTCTGATTTCCCGCAACCCGCTTTTATACCGGCAGCCGATCTTTCAGGGATATAATCCTCAAAATCATGGTATGGATAGTTACTCCGGCTGCTATTACACGTTGGTTCACAGGCGAACAGATGATGCAAATCCCCCCTCATCGGTTCTTTTTTATCGAACCATGATTGAGGTACTACATGTTCACAATTAACGAGAATATTCTCCGAATTTGTTGATTCAATACCTCTTGACAACACTTCCAGTATACGGATATCTTCCTCAATCACTTGTGCAGGATCCATCCCTTTACCGGAATACAGACTTTTCAGCTGGCCATTTTCCTGTAAGTCCACCCATGGGTAAACATGACGATGCGGTGAGTAGTTCAGCTGGTTTTTATGGGTTGCCACAAGTAGGTCCTTCAATCCTTCCCGGTCCAAGGAACCATCTTTGTAGTATGCCAGCTTAAGTTCCTGATCTTTGGTTTCATCATAGTATTCGCGGTTTTCATTGAAGTTGACTAGTGCAGCCATTGCCATTTCCCGTTCTTTTTCAAGTACTTCAAAACTATACTTCATCCACTCATCCCCCCGCTTCTATTAAAAACCTAACTTTTACCATAATAAAAGCTTAATAGAAATAGACCGAAAAAAAAAGGTGCTTTAGAAGTGTCTAACGAAGAATTTCAATAAAATGGGTAAGGATTTTCGCTGTCATTCCCCAGATTACCCGACCATTATATAAGTAAAAATACTCTTCCATCTGTTTTGGCTGCCATTTATAATTCTCCCCGCCAACGACTAAATCATGGGGGAAGTTTGCATGCGGTTCCACTTTATATTCCACATGATAAATTTCTGGCGGTTTTTCCATGAAAAAGGAAAGCGGGACCGTAAAAATGGTTTCTACCTCAGCTGGATTAGGTATTATCCGTTGATGGTTACGAACAAATCCTGCATAAGGATAGACAATCATCCCGAATGGAGATACCAAATAATCGATTGGAAAGACGTTTTCGATATCTTCTTTTCGCAAATTAAGTTCCTCATATGTTTCCCTTAGGGCAGCAGCCTGTTCATCATGATCCAGCTTGTCTATTTTCCCACCCGGAAAACATATATCCCCCGGCTGCCTCCTCAGTTTGTGTGAACGCTCTTCGAAAAGAACATGAATTCCATCTTCTTTCTCTATTAGCGGTACCAATACAGCATACTTTGAAAAATTCCCACTCCCTAAAATTTCAGGGATATGTAATGTTAATTTTTTTGTTATATCTTCATTATTCATGTCCCTCACCTCTTCTGCCGGATAATATAGATATTCTATCACTACTCCTTATCATTCCATTTTCGAACATCCGCTTTAACTAAGCAAGGAAAACGATTCCAAAATATCGCCTATAATTTCTATTAGATTCCTTTACCTCTTATTCTTCCTTGATCATAGACAAAAGCACCGTTCAAAGTTCCGAACGGCGCTAAAACTGACGTATCAGCCTCATTTAAAAAGCAAGTTATGTGTATCAACAGGCACATACATGAAATCGTTGAATATTCTGTTTTTTCATTTTATTTTTATAGTTCAGCTAACGTTCGCTTTACCGTCGCTATGATGAATGCAAAATCCTCTTCAGTTATACTAAGCGGGGGAGCAAGAGTCAGGATATTATTGAAACCTGCTACTGTATCGCCATTTTTCCCTATGATCAGCCCCTTTTCTTTGCATGAAGCAATGACTTTATTGATTTTGGAAAGTTCGATCGGCTGTTTGGTCAGTTTATCTTCCACTAGTTCAATGCCTACCAACAAACCTTTCCCGCGTACATCCCCAACATTGGGATGAGATTTGATTTCTTCAAACTCTTGCAGAAAGCGTAGCCCTAACTCCTTGGACTGTTCTATTAGTTTTTCATTTTCATATATTTCAATATTCTTCAAAGCGACGGCACAGGCAGCAGGATTGCCGCCAAATGTATTTACATGCCGAAAGCGGTCATAAACGTCTGAGCCAATATACGCTTCATAAATTTCACGTTTGACGGCAGTAGCTGATAATGGCAAATAAGCGCTCGTGATTCCTTTAGCCATTGTTACGATGTCTGGTTTTACATCATAGTTCATAAATCCGAATTTCTTACCAGTACGGCCGAACCCGCAAATGACCTCATCCGAAATGAGAAGGACACCATTTTTCTCACAAATTTCTTTGACACGTTTCATATATCCATCGGGCGGCATCAAAATTCCGCCCCCGGTGATGATTGGTTCCATGATGACCGCAGCCACCGTTTCGCTCAGCTCCCATGTAATGGTACGTTCAATTTCCGCTGCACTTTTTTCACCGCTTTCATCCTCTGGATTTCGGTAAGAATCTGGCGGTGATACATGAAGAAACCCTGGGGCGAGAGGTTCATATTTATATTTTCGCTGTGCCTGCCCGGTAGCTGACAGGGCTCCCATTGAATTGCCATGATAGCCGCGATAACGCGAAATGAATTTATAGCGTCCATGTTCACCCTTTTGCTGATGATACTGCCGCGCAATTTTAAAGGCAGCCTCATTGGCTTCTGAACCGCTGTTAGAGAAGAAAATCACATAATCCCCACCAAGCCATTCATTTAATTTCTCCGCTAGCTTAATAGCCGGGATGTGGCTATTCGTTAAAGGGGCATAAGGAAGTTCCTTCAGCTGCTCGTAAGCTGCTTCAGCCAGTTCCGTGCGGCCATAACCGACGTTGACACACCATAAACCAGACATCCCATCCAGGAAACGATTCCCATCAACATCCGTAATCCATGCTCCTTGCCCGTTTTTAATCACCATTGCACCAGGGGTGGGTTCAGCCCCTTTCATATGATGCCATACATACTTACCATCCATCGCTTTAAGATCCTGACCCTGTTTTTCAACCTGCATAAACTACACTCCTCCTAAAATAATGTATAAAGGAAGGCCGACCACAAATTGCGCCGACCCCCTTTTTCCTATCAGTATCTTGCCGTTAACATTTTCTTTCTGGTGTAAAATTCCACGCCGTCTTTCCCATTGGCATGAAGGTCCCCATAAAACGAACTTTTATATCCGGAAAATGGAAAGAATGCCATTGGCGCGGGTACCCCAAGGTTAATGCCAAGCATACCTGCATCAATTTCTTCGCGAAATTCACGGATGGCTTTTGCACTATCCGTATAGAGGCAGGCACCATTGGCAAATTCGGATTGATTGGTCAATTCAATTGCTTCTTCAAGAGTATTAACTCGTACTATGGATAAGACAGGAGCAAAAATTTCATCACTCCATATTTTCATGTTTGTTTTTACATGATCAAATAATGTCGGTCCAACGTAATAGCCTTTTTCCTGATCGCCTTCATTCCTGCCATCACGAAGGAGGACAGCTCCTTCTTTTTCCCCGATTTCAATGTATTGTTCTGTTCTTTTTTTATGAGTATCACGGATTACAGGTCCCAGGAAAACGTCCTTATCCATTCCATTTCCAATCTTGATGTTATCCGCTGCAGCCTTTAATTTCTCAACGAGCGTATCTCCCACTTCTCCCACCGCAACAACCACTGACGCAGCCATGCAGCGCTCGCCTGCAGATCCGAAAGCTGCATTCGTTATGTTCGTTACCGCATTATCCAAATCTGCATCAGGCATGACGATCGAATGATTTTTCGCACCCGATAAAGCCTGGACACGTTTTTTATTGGCAGCGGCCGTTTTGTATACATACTCTGCGACAGGCTGAGATCCCACAAATGATACCGCTTTAATGTCTTCATGTTCCAATATCCCATTCACGACATCGTGGGCACCATGGACAATATTGACAACACCATCCGGAACACCGGCTTCTGTCAATAATTCCACGAGACGGTTGGCCAAAAGCGGTGTCCGTTCTGAAGGTTTTAAGATAAACGTATTTCCACAAGCTATTGCCAGCGGGAACATCCAACATGGCACCATCATCGGGAAATTAAACGGCGTAATCCCGGCAACGACACCCATTGGATAACGATACATGCCAGATTCAATGCCTGGGGAAATATCAGGAAGCTGACTTCCCATCATCAAGGTAGGGGCACCTGCTGCGAACTCCACGCATTCAATCCCGCGCTGAACCTCACCATATGCTTCTGTATAGCTTTTTCCGTTTTCGATAGTGACCAGCTTTGCAAGCTCATCCCAGTGTTCAATCAGTAATTGCTGGTAACGGAATAAGAAGCGAGCTCTTTTTGGAACGGCGACCTTTTTCCATTCTTTATACGCCTTTTTAGCAACCTCCACCGCTTGGTTTACATCTTCCTTAGTTGAAAGGGGTACGATTGCCAATGCTTCTCCTGTTGCCGGGTTAGGCACTTGTTCATGTTTCGAAGTTGTGGAATCAACCCATTTGCCACCGATATAATTTTTCAACGTTTCTACTTCATTGATAACTGTCATTAAATAAACCCTCCATTTCAACACGATTTCATAGTTTCATTATATTTTTCAAAACGACTTTTTACATTAGACGTTTTGTATAGTTTTTGATTCAATATTTGCACATATTGTTTGTTTCTGGCTTTCCCATATCCATCATAATCAACAACAGAAATTCACACTTCGCAAACGATGTATATTTTTCTTATTACTTTCCCTTTAATCAGCTGACTTCGCAGCCATCATTTTATAATGGAATATAGCTTTAGGTCTTGATGCTTCCCCTTGACGAACATTCCTTTTCTTATTATTCCCTCAAAAGACATACCAGCCTTTTGCATGACTCGCTCTGAACCTGAATTTTCAACGAAGCACCTTGCTTGTATTCGAACTAGGTTCATATTTTCGAAGCCAAAGGCGATTATCTTTTGGGCTGCCTCCGTCATCAAGCCACTCCCCCAATATTCTGGTGCAAGCACATACCCTATTTCCGCACTATGATGGTCAACCTGCCATGAAACAAAATCAATGGTACCAATCAACTTACCGCTTTCCTTGTGTTCTATGCCCCATGGAGCGATTTTCTTATCCTCATAATTTTGAAGGATAAATCGGATAAAATCTTTTGTATCACTTAGGGAACGATGGGCTTCCCATGTGACGTAACGGGAAACTTCATTGTTGGATGCATAAGCGAACATGTCTTCGGCATCATTCATGGTGACTTTCCTCATGATCAATCGTTTTGATTCCAGGGCAGGCAGCTGTCCATATATCTCTTTCACGTTCATGATTACACCCCATTCCATTGATTATTAGTATTATAGCAAGATTGGTAAGCAATCGCCTTTCCAATTGAAATATTATCGAAACTTACGTATAATTCAGAAAAAATATCCAGGAGGATAATTATGCCAAAAAGAAAACTCATAATAAGCCAAAATTTGAATGAAATCTTATTACAGAAGATCCAAGAATTGATTCCCGAGTGGACTGTTATCACAGGGAGATCTCCGGAAAAATGGAGAGATCATATTGCCGATGCAGAAGTGATCGCAGGCTGGAAAGCGGAAATGTCTGTATCGATCGCTGCAAGCGATGTTAAATGGATCCAGACATGGAGCGCAGGAGTGAATGCTTTACCCCTGGAAAATTTAGAACAAATGAATGTTCAGATTACAACTGCAAACGGCGTTCATGCGTATCCCATTTCAGAGACTATTTTCGCGTTAATGCTTGCCTTAACAAGAAAAACAGATACATATATTAAGCAACAGCATACAAAGACCTGGCATCACGCACATATGAAGCAGGAAATTCATGAAAAGACCATAGGAATCATCGGTGTCGGGAAAATCGGAAAGGAAACCGCCAAAATTGCCAAGGCTTTTGGCATGACCGTATTAGGGATGCGCCATTCCGGTGAATCAGAAGAATTTGTAGATGAGATGTTCACACAAAAACAATTGATTGATCTTCTTCCTAAGTGTGATTATATTGTCGTGACATTACCTTTGACCCCAGAAACAAGGAATATGTTTGGTAAAAACGAATTCAATTTAATGAAGCGCTCCGCATTTTTCATTAATATAGGAAGGGGAAACCTCGTCATTCAAAACGAATTGATTCAAGCGCTTAAGGACAAAGATATTGCAGGTGCTGGTCTTGATGTGTTTGAAACGGAGCCACTTCCTGAGAATAGCCCTTTATGGGAGTTGAACAACGTAATCATCACGCCGCACACATCCGGAAATACGGAATTTTACGACCAAAGGCTAATTCAGGATATTTTCATCCCAAATTTAAAGGACTATCTAAATGGTAAAACACCTTCAACAAATTTACTTGATTACAAAAAAGGGTATTAAGAATTGTTCATTTTCTGTATACATTAATAATCTTCCCTTGTTAGCTTGCAGATTCCGACATTATCTGTTATATTTAAAAAGAATTATTTTTGTTCGGGAAGATTGATAAGTGAAAAACTTTTCGTCTAATGATTGAGCAAGGGTAGTAACACAATGTGTGGATTCACACTAGGAGGCAACAACAATGGAACAAGGTAAAGTAAAATGGTTTAACGCAGAAAAAGGATTTGGCTTCATCGAACGCGAAAACGGAGACGATGTATTCGTACATTTCTCAGCTATCCAAAGCGAAGGATTCAAATCATTAGACGAAGGTCAAGAAGTTACTTTTGAAGTTGAGCAAGGTCAACGTGGACCCCAAGCTACTAACGTTCAAAAAGCATAATTTTAAATACAATATATAACGGACCCTACTTGTAGGGTCTGTTTTTTTTGATCGAAAAAACAATCATAAAAAAACCCTATTCACAGGGAATAGGGAACATGAAACAAGTTTAGTAAATGGTAAACCTAGTATAACACACTAAGAAAAGAAACCCTAATTTATCCGAAAAGTAAAAATTATCAAGCACTTCCGAAGCCCTCGATATCGACCTTACCATTCATTCATTTCTTATCCGCTTCATATGTTCGATCCGTTCCCCACGGATAAAACGGAGGCATATCCGTGCTGCTTTTCATTTTGAAATCGGCTTTCCTTTTTTCGAGAAAAGCTTCGATTCCTTCTAGTGCATCAGCTTGTTTTCCGGTCCAATGAATCATTTTCGATTCTATTTTGTGTGATTCAACAGGATGGTTCGCACCGAGCATGGACCACATTAACTGCCGGGATAGCGTCACAGAGACGGAAGATGTATTTTCCGCAATGTCTGTCGCAATCTCCATTGCTGCAGACATCAATTCTTCTGGCTCGACGATCTTGTTTACCAGCCTTCCCTCATATGCTTCACTGGCCGTAATCATCCTGCCGGTAAAAATCCATTCGGAAGCTTTGCCCATTCCGACAAGTCTAGGCAAGAACCAGCCGCTGCATGCCTCCATCGTTATCCCCCGCCTTGCAAATACAAAACCCATCTTTGCATCTGTTGAAGCAATTCTAATGTCCATGGGCAAAGTCATCGTTATCCCAATCCCGACTGCCGCTCCATTAATGGCTGCTATCATAGGTTTCTTCATCTCAAAAATCCGTAATGACAACATTCCTCCTGCATCGCGATATTCAACCAAAGGAGTGTGATCCATAAACGTTTCTGCACCTTTTTCCAAATCCATTCCAGCACAAAAAGCATCCCCAGCGCCAGTTAATATGACGGCTCTTACGTCATCATTTTCATCCGCTTCATTAAAAGCGCGAATCATCTCCTCACACATCTTTTCATTGAAAGCATTCATTCTCTCTGGACGATTAAGAGTAACAATCATGACACGATCGACGATCTCACTAGTTATCGTGGAATACAATAACAGTCCCTCCTTCTCTCACAAATTGAAACATTCAACAGAATTTTATATTTACATATAATTACATTTTATATGTTTTATTTTCAGATTCCTAGTTTTTTATTTTGACATACTTATAAATAATTTGATAATCGTTTCTATTCTAAAAATATTTTACATAAATGTGTAAAAAAAGACCAGTCGCAAATGCAACTGGTTTTTTTGTTTACCAATATAAATGACAAGCAACGAAATGTCCTGGTTTTTGTTCTTTCCATTCAGGTACAGCACTGGAGCATATCTCCATCGCCTTAGGGCAGCGCGTCCGAAATACACAGCCGCTCGGCGGATTGATCGGACTTGGTACATCGCCTTTAAGGACGATCCTTTCCCGTTTAATAGTCGGGTCTGGTATCGGCACTGCGGATAGCAAGGCCTGTGTGTATGGGTGTAGCGGATCTTTCGTTAAGGAATCACTATCCGAAAGTTCCATCATCCTGCCAAGGTACATGACTAAAATACGATCTGAAATATACTTGACCATCGATAAATCATGCGCTATGAATAAATAAGTCAATCCCATTTCTTTTTGCAGTTCTTTTAATAAGTTGACCACTTGGGCCTGTATCGAAACATCCAAGGCAGAGATTGGTTCATCACAAACGATGAATTTAGGATTTAAAGCCAAGGCCCTTGCAATTCCAATACGCTGGCGTTGTCCGCCACTGAATTCATGCGGAAAACGAGTGATATGTTCCGGACTTAAACCAACCAGCTTTAACAGGTCTTCCACCCGTTTTCTTCGCTCTTTACCTTTTGATATCCCATGAATGGCAAGTGGTTCCCCAATCAATTCCTCCACCTTCATCCTTGGGTTCAAGGATGCGTAAGGATCTTGGAAAATCATTTGTATTTCACGGCGGATATGTGACATTTCCCCGGGTTTGTAATCGAAAATATTTTTCCCCTGAAAAAGAACTTCTCCATCTGTCGGTTCATATAATCGAGTGATTGTACGACCTGCAGTCGACTTACCGCAACCGCTTTCCCCAACAAGGCCGACAGTTTCCCCTGGATAGATTTTGAGATCCAAACCATCTACCGCTTTCAGTGATTGAGAACCGATAGGAAAATGCTTCTTCAGATTCTTTATTTCAACAAGAGGAGAATTTTCGTTGTATGTCTTTTCTTTTACGGCCTTATTTTTCAGTGAAACCATTGGTTCTCCTCCTTTATACATTAGTCGGTGCTTGTAACTGTGCTGCCTTGGCCATCGGGTGGTGCAGCCAGCATGCGGCTGTCTGACCTTCTTCCACTACTTCAAGCTCCGGATCATGGCCTTTGCACACTTTCATTGCTGATTCACATCTTGGGTAAAATGGGCATCCTTTTGGCGGATCCAATAAATCCGGTGGTGATCCGATAATCGGAACCAACGGAGCCGTTTTTTCCATATCCAGCCTTGGCACCGTTTTAAGCAGACCTCTTGTATAAGGATGCTGCGGGTTTGAAAATATAGCCTCTACCGTACCCGTCTCCACAACCTTGCCTGCATACATGACGACTACCCGTTCACAAGTTTCCGCAACCACACCTAAATCATGAGTGATTAAAATGATGGAAGTATCCATTCTTCGTTGGATATCTTTCATCAGTTCCAATATTTGCGCTTGTATCGTTACATCCAATGCAGTTGTAGGTTCATCGGCAATCAGCAATTTCGGTTCGCAAGCAAGGGCCATCGCTATCATTGCCCTTTGGCGCATACCACCTGAAAACTCATGCGGATATTGCTGCATTCTTTTTTCCGGCTGTGGAATACCTACTAGTTTCAGTGTTTCCAACGCCCGTTCGTATGCATCATTTCGGGACATGTTTTTATTATGCTTTAAAATGCCTTCCATGATCTGGCTGCCGATTTTTGTCGTTGGATTGAGCGAAGTCATCGGATCCTGGAAAATCATGCTGATTTCATTCCCTCGAATCCTCTGCATTTCCTTTTCACTCATTTTAAGAAGGTCTTTACCGCCAAAGTTTATCGACCCTTTTCCATACTCTGCCGGGGGTGTTTCCAATAATCTCATGATAGATTTCGCTGTAACACTTTTGCCGCATCCGGACTCCCCAACAATCGCAACGGCTTCCCCCTTTTTCACGCCAAAGTTCACACCGCGAACCGCTTGCACTTTACCTGCATAAGTATGGAAGGTGATTTGTAAATCGTTGACTTCTAATAGGTTCTCCATCATCGTCCCTCCTATTCTAGTAATATCAAATCATTATGTTAGGACTCATTTATTTCCGTAGTTTTGGATCTAAGGCATCCTGCAATCCGTCACCAACCACATTGAACGCGAACATCGTTAAGGAAATCAAAATTGCCGGGATTAACAGTTGATAGAAATTCCCTACCAGAATGCTTCCCAGTGCATCACTTGTCAATGTTCCCCAGCTTGCCTGAGGTGCCGGAACTCCCAGTCCCAAAAAGCTAAGTGTAGCTTCGGCAAAAATGGCAGTAGGTACAGTCAACGTTAAATTGACAAGGATCGGTCCCATTGTATTTGGAATCATGTGTTTTCTTAAAGTCCAGCTCGTATTGGCTCCAGAGATTGTTGCAGCATGGATATATTCATTCTCTTTCAGTTGTAAAACTTGTCCACGTACCAGTCGCGCCATCGGAATCCACCCCGTAATCGACATTGCAATGATGATCGGCAGAATACCAGGTTTTAATACGACCATCATTAAGATAACCATCAATAGGTATGGAATCGCATAGATCACCTCAGCGAAACGCATCATGATATTATCCGTGCGTCCGCCACGAATGGCAGAAATCCCGCCATAAAGGACACCAATTAAAAAGTCGATCAGCGCTGCCATCAATCCAATGAACAAGGATATCCTTGCACCGTACCAAGCTCGCGTAAATAGATCCCTTCCTGATGAATCCGTTCCAAACCAATGCTCGCTATTTGGGCTAAGATTCTTTTTCTCGAAATCTTGTCCATAATAAGTATATCCGTTAATGTACGGACCAAAAATCGCCATCAAGACCAAGAGGATTATTAGAATAAACCCCGTCATCGCCAGCTTATTTTCTTTAAATCGACGCCAGACGTCAGACCAATATGAAACTGTAGGTCTTGCTATTTTTTCAGCTTCCTTAAAGTTGCCTTCGGCGGGTTGGAACATATCTTCGGTTAAATGCACTTTATCTGCCATTATTTCTTCTCCCCCGTCACTTTAATTCTAGGATCAATCAACGTATAGGCTATATCAACGATGAATATCAATAGAATAAGCACCGCACTATACACAATTGTGGAACCAAGAATCACCGGGTAGTCCCTGTTGGATATTCCCTTTACGAACATATCTCCCATGCCCGGAATACCAAAAATACGCTCAATGATGAAGCTTCCTGTCACGATATTAGCCGTAAGGATGCCCAGAATCGTGATAATCGGCAATAACGCATTCCGAATCGCATGTTTGATTATGACACCGCTCCGTTTCAATCCTTTGGCTTTTGCTGTCAAAATGTAATCCTGCCCCATTACTTCAAGCATGCTTGTCCGCATCAGTCTCGCGATGAAAGCAAGCGGCATCATGGAAAGGGCAATGGATGGTAAAATGGTATGCTGCCATGTCGCCCATGTAGCCACAGGGAATATATTCCATTTAATTGCGAAATAATTGATTAAAATAGTCGCAAGGATAAAGTTAGGAACGGAAATCCCTACGATGGCAATGATCATTGATAAATAGTCGGGCCATTTATTTCTTTTCAGTGATGCCACGACACCCAAAATGAGGCCAAAGAAGATGGCAATCACCAAAGCTTGTGCCCCTAAGTGCAATGACACCGGAAACCCCTTCAAAATGTAATCATTCACGGTAATGGATGAAGATTTCAATGAAGGACCAAAATCAAATTGAACGACTTCCAATAAATAATTCCCATATTGGGTCAACAACGGCTTGTCCAATCCATAGTGGACTTGAAGGTTTTCATAAACAGCAGGAGGCATGGCTCCTTCTTTTGCAAATGGATTTCCCGGAATCGTATGCATTATGATGAACGTTAATGTAATAACAGCCCATAAAGTAATAATCGCCCATTTAAAACGGTTTAATGTATATCTCAACATGGTAATCACCCCAATCATCGATTTTCTAAGAAGTTGAAAACGGAAATGAATGCATGAAATATTCAAATTCGCAATTGAAAAATGGGGTATGACCTTAATCGGACATACCTCCCATTTCACTATTATCCTTCTATTATTTTTTATCCGCGTAAATAAAGTTCGGATAAGCGTTAATTGGAGCAAAAACTCCAGTAACATTCGATTTAACCATATATGGTTTTGTATAGAAGTAAACCGGAAGGATCGGCATTTCGTCAATCATGACTTTCTCTGCTTTATGCAAAGCATCCATGCGTTCTTTTGGATCCATTGTAGATTTTGCTTCTTTTAATAAATTATCATATTCTTTGTTTGACCAACCTGCATCATTATAGGCGCCGTCCGTTTCCCAAAGCATGAATGTCATCGGGTCAACATAGTCACCAACCCATCCTGCACGGGAAATTTCAAAGTCACCAGCTTTTTCACGGTCAAGCTTAACTTGGAATTCTGCATTTTCAAGTGTCACTTCAACACCCAGGTTATCACGCCACATTCCTTGAACCGCTTCAGCAATTTTCTTGTGTGAATCTAAAGTGTTATACAAAATTGAAAACTCAGGTAATTCTTTCATGCCTTCTTCAGCAAGTCCTTCTTTTAACAATTTCTTAGCTTCGGTAACATCTTCCTTAAATAGGTTACCTGTATTTTCCTGGAAATCTCCAGATGCATCAGGAATACCCGGAGGGACTACGCCGAAAGCAGGCTTTTGTCCTCCTTGAGCAACATTTTCGGTGATTTTTTGACGCTCGATAGCCATTGAAAGCGCTTTCCTTACTTTAGCATTATTGAAAGGTTTCACTTCTGTATTAAAGTTGTAATAGTAAACAGCAAGTTCTTTGCCCATTTTGAATTCTTTATCATCAGAATTGACCATTTGACCTTGAATATCCACTGGCAGTGGATATGCGAGGTCCAATTCGCCACTCTGATACATTTGCCATGCGGTATTTTCATCTTCAATTAGAGCAAAGTTAACTGCATCCAATTTGATTTTATCTTTATCGTAGTAATTTTCATTCTTTTCGATTTTCAGGCTTTCTTTATGTTTCCATTCCGTTAATTTGAACGGCCCGTTTGAAACGTGAGTTTTTGCATCCAAAGCCCATTTTGGATTTTCTTCCTGTACCTTTTTATTGATTGGATAGAAAGTATAGAAAGATGTCAAGTCAAGGAAATATGGTGTAGGCTGTTCCAAAGTAACGACTAATGTATGTTCGTCTGTCGCTTTAACCCCTACATCCTCTTCCTTCCCTTTCTTACTGTTGTATGCTTCCCCGCCTTTAAGATAATAAAGTTGGTAAGCATAATCTGCAGCCGTTTCCGGTTTCAAAGCATATTTCCAAGCGTATTCGAAATCATTGGCTGTAAGCGGATCTCCATTTGACCATTTCAAACCATCTTTCAATTTGAATGTCCAAGTTAATCCATCTTCACTGATTTCCCATGATTCTGCAGAACCAGGGACGATTTTGCCTTCCTCTGTTTTCTTTGTCAGCCCCTCGAACGTATGTTCAAGGATCCATGATTCATGAGTACCTTGAGCATTTGCAGGGTGAAGCGAACCAGGTTCACTCGAATTGTTTACGTTTAATACTTTTGATCCGGATGAGTCACCCGAGCCTCCTTCTTTTTCATTCGAAGTTTCCTTCGAACCGCCGTTGCATGCCGCAAGAATAAGCATGATGGCCATAAGAAGAGCAAGCACTGAAAATTTAGACTTTTTCAAAAAATATTCCCCCTCATCTTTAATCTTTCTTAGAATATTCCCATTTAAGAGATTATCCTTCTAACACCTATTAATCTTCCGTATAGTACATATAATGATTGCGAGGAAAAGTAGAAGCATTCATTGCAGAAATTCACCCAAATCAATTAGCGAACCGTTTGCATAAATCTTAATTTCTACCTAAAAATGGCAATTAATGCAGTTTACTAGGTAAAAAATCACCTTTTTTTCACCTCGCCAAAGATACTATACCTCGAATTAAAGATGTTGAATTTTAAGTATATTACGAATAAATCAAAAAATCAATAAACCGGTGAGTACTTTTTCACAATATAGTAATTAATTGCTAATCAATTCGATCTAGATACTAGGTAAATAGAAATGATCACCTAAAAGGACTTCCGACTTCCAGGTGTTTTTACAAACCCCTCTAAATCAGTATTCATATAGGTTCTCTTGTCTATTTATTTCTAAATATTCTAATAATTCATATTAGGTTGATTACTAAGACAACTTTCCTAGCAAACCATCCCCTCTCAAATAAAATATTTTAGCAGGATAATGCATTACTTCGTTAAAATATTTAGTTCTCTTTAATCAATCTCCAAATAATAGGCATTAACTATAGGAGAATAGAAATATTCCCCTATATGTACCCGTCGTTTCAATGAAAAGTGCCCCTTCTTCATTTATGATTAAACAAATATAATGACACGAAAAGTAAACAAATTCCTGCCACCTTTTTCGCATCCAATGGGATGCGTACGCCTCCAAATAAACCGAAATGGTCAATGACTGCCCCAATAATTATCTGGCCTGCTATAACCCCGACCAATGTCGGTGCCACTCCAATCCGAGGCACGACCAATACGATCACAATAACATAAATAGCCCCTAACAGTCCGCCTGTTAATTGCCATTTGGGTACAGACGCGATGGCAGAAATATTTCCATTTCCCACAAACAAAACAATAAATAATAAAGCGAGAGTCCCGATTCCAAACGAAATGAAGGAAGCTTCAATGACCCCCACTTTTTTTCCTAATCCACCATTGATTTGTCCTTGTATGGCAATGGTGATTCCGCCCAGGACCGCAAGCAACGGAAATAATATCTTCACAATGATTTTGCTCCTTTTTATGTCCATCCGGACTGATTAATGAATTCGCATACCATTTTAACATGAAAAATATGTATATTGTCCTTTACTGATATAAAATCATCTGCAAATAAAAAAACTGGCACTTTGGGCCAGCTGCAATCTTCTATACCAAACTAAAATCTATATGATTCCTGAACACTTTGTTGCCTTAACTGGCAATACTCCGTATTCAACAAGGAAAATACCAGGGCATCATGCGACTGATCACGAAGAAATAGATAACTTCTGAGGCTGCCTTCCTCTTTGAATCCAAATTTCTTCAGAAGGTTTCTGGATGCAATATTATCCTTGAAAGTTAAAGCGGCGATTCTATTTAGTCTCAATTCTTCAAAGCAATAGCGCAATACTTCGTTTACAGCTTCAGACGTGAAGTGTTTCCTCCAATATTCAGGATGGATTTCATATCCTATTTCGGCGCGTTTGTTGGCTAGGCTCAATTGATGCAGGCCAACAGTACCGATGAATTTGCCTGAATCCTTTAGAATGACTCCCCACCGCATCCCTCGTTTGTTTATATAAGCACTTTTAAAGGAGTCGATTAAGCGGCGGGCATCTTCTACTAGAGTTAAACTTTCTATCCCATCATATTGGGTCACTTCATCTTTAGAGAGGATTTCAAACAGACTCTCGGCATGATGGTGACCTATTTCGATTAAATGCAGCCTTTCTGTTTCCAATTCCTTAAACCACATCGAAGAATCCCTCCGTATATTCAGCTGTCTACTTAATTCGATTCATGATGAAGAGATACCTGTCTTAATGGACAATACTTTTTGAAAAATGCCTTTCCTTAACGTAATATGCCGAGTCCTCATGTCCTCCCTTTGTAATCAAATCCCTGATGATTTGGGAAAGGATGACACTGTAAACCGTCCCATTCCCGCCATAACCCAATAAGAAGTAGCAATTAGGATGGTCAGGATACATTCCTATTGTCCGTAAACCATCATGGGCTCACCCAAAAAAGCTCCCCAATAATAATCAGTCCAGATCCGATTCTCTAATTCTGGAAACAGATTGACAAGCCGCTTTATTAATTTATCTCTTTTGTTCAAAATCATTGAATCCCTTTTTCCAGATAACCGGTCGATTCATCAAGGCCACCAATGATAATTCGATTGTCAGGAGTTTTTCTTGCATATTAATAAGGCCGTGCCGTTTCTCAAATCATCATATTATCATGCCATTTAGCTTGATCGGCTATTTGATTTGTTGCTATGGCATATGAACTGAGAATCACTGCATTTTATCCTTCACTTCTTCTTGGGCTTCATAACCAATTGCGAAGATGACCGTCTGTGCATGTACCGTGTGACACGTTTCGGTAAATAACTGGGTTTGATTCTCTATCTTTTCATTGATTTTTGTTGTTGCATAGACACGTACGCCTTTCGAAACAGCCTTTTCAATCAATAAAGGTGAATGTTTATAAGGATTGATTTCAGCATCATTATCTCGGAAACGAAAATTTCCGGTTAATCTCTTTTTCAGTATAATATTCAACAGGGAAATTGCGGGTTTTAAGATTCCTATATTCTTCTTTAAGCTTAGAAACGTGCATGGGATTGGATGCATAGTACAAGCTTTTTCTAATTTTAAAATCCGGATTTTCCTTTAAACTTGGAACGACCTCTTTCTCAAGTGTCCGAATGGTGTCCCAGCTTCTTCTCCAAAACTATGAATGAGGGAAGTAAAAGTTTTATCATTTGAAAACTGTAAAAGTCCAGTATACGCAACCGTACTTCCTTCACTTATATCCCGTTTATCGATCAGGACGACATTCAGACCAGTCTCTGCCAAAAAATAGGAAAAGTATGCCCCTGATGAACCGCTCCCTACTATACAAACATCACATGAAAGTTCTTCCTCCAACATGGGATATTTTCTCGCTTCAAATGTATCTTTCCATAACACTTTCCCTGCCTTTAAATCCATACAAGCTCCACTCTTGGGATAATTAATTAGTTTCATCCTTTTTAGTACCATATAACTATATCGTTTTGATGCACTTATTATTTACCTTGACAAACATGGCCTGCAAACGTAAAATGATTCTTTTTTTCCAGAAATCCATCATTCCAATTTATCAAATAGACCTATGATTTGGATTTACCATATAATCTGCCAAGTCATATGTACCCGTATTATGTATATTCTCATACTATCCCTTTTTCCTAGTCCTATAAAGAATGGAATGAGCTAATTTTACACAAAACTATTTTTATAGGATACTATACTTCCAATCCAGATATTCTACTAGGAGGAATTAAAATGAAGAAAATCATCCTTTTATCCGCACTGTCACTATCACTTCTATCTCCAAAAGTCGCTTTGGGAGCCAATACTTACGAGGTGGCAGAAGGAGATACCTTAACGAAAATCGCTTCTGAATATGGTGTCAGCATTGACGAATTACTTAAATCGAACTCTGCTATAAGCGATGCAAATCAAATTCGAATCGGACAAACCATAAATCTTCCCGAATCATCCAATACCACGGTTAATCGCAAAGAAAGTCAATCAGTTGAACAGCAGGTCCTTAGTTTAGTTAATGAAGAACGTGCAAAATCGGGCCTCCCTTCACTTAAAATGGATACAGCCATTTCCAACGTAGCCATTCTAAAATCTGAAGATATGCGTGATAATAATTATTTCAATCATACAAGTCCCAGTTATGGATCGCCTTTCGATATGATGAAATCCTTTGGAATCAGTTACGAGTACGCAGGGGAAAATATCGCAGCAGGTCAACCTAGTGCGGATGCTGTCATGAAATCATGGATGAACAGCCCCGGACATAAGGCGAATATCCTTAACAAAAACTATACGCACATTGGAATCGGGCATGTAACTGGAGGGAAATACGCCCACTATTGGACCCAACAATTCATTGGAAATTAAAAGCTTTAGAGGCGGCAGATTGCCGCCTCTTTTTATTTATTCTTATATTCCAAGTCTCATGATTGCTATTATCAATGATTATATACCTTTCTCACTTTATATCGAAAAGACGTAATTTCAGTTTGATCGCTTCAATAAGAAAACGTTCTTCGTTATTTTTTAGTTGGATGGTACCCAAGGAATACACGTAAAGTAGTTATATCATACTATCTTTCAATTATCTTACTGATAAAAATTAAATTATGTTAAAATAAAATTCTATATATAGGTACAAAGGGGCAATTGTAATGAAAATAGAGGTTGGCTCTGTTATCAACGAATTACGAATAAAACAAAATCTTACAAGAGAAGAACTGGCTAAGGATATATGTGAACCTAATGCCCTGACAGATTATGAAAGAAGCATCACTTCTCCAACCATTGATGAATTGGCACTTTTTGCGGATAAACTTAAAGTTGATCTGCCGTATTTCTTCACTACTAAAAATGAACCGATTTATAATTACATAGAAACGATTAAACTTTTGATTAACAAATACAAACGGACACGTAATTATGAAGCAATTTATGAAATCGTCCAAAAAGAAATGGCAACTGCACCGGAAAAATCGATATCATTTTATCAATTCATAAAATGGCATGAAGGTATCTCTTTTTTTCATTTGTACAATGACAAACAAAAGGCTATAGAATTGTTGAATGAGGTCATGCAGATTACCATGGGTAAACGGGTCATTCTTCATCAACAGGAAATAGAAGTTTTAAATAGTATCGGGATCATCCATTTTAAAACGAAAAATTATGAAGAGGCCATCACCATCTTCAATGAAGCACTGGAATTTATCGAGAATATTCCCCATGTGAATCAGGAAGGTACCATTATCGTGAAGATCATTCATGGATTAGCACAAACATTGACTGAACTCCATTATTATCAGGAATCATTAAATTATACTCTTAAAGGGATCAACATTTGTAATTCGATAGAATCATTATATTTATATGCGGAACTCCATCTTTTAACTGGTAAGAATCTGGTTCAGCTGAAACAACCTGAAGAAGGACTGCACTATATAAAGCAATCCAAAAACATTTTCAGTCTTCAAAAAAACGAAGAATTCGTACAAATTGCCGAACATGAATTGCAAAACATTTTGCACTGCATATGAACATGGATAAAAAAGATAGAGATTGCTTATAATCTCTATCTCAGTAGACAAAAGGAGTTCTATCTAAATTTTTAAACATAGTTGATTGGAGCGGGTGTGCGAGACTCCTGCGGGAATAGCGGTCCAAGGGAGACCCCACAGGCGCAAGTGCCCCCAGGGCGGACCGCCCGCGGAAAGCGAGTGCCTGAAGTGGAAATTAACGTCCAAATTTGTATAAGCAAAAAACAGTAGACAAATTCGATTTTCATCAAGTTTGTCTACTGTCTAAGATAGAGATTGCTTAAAAATCTCTATCTTTTTTTAGTTTCGTTAGTTCACCCTTACCTTCAATATTTCAAATCCTTTAAAACGATCATAATGCTTTCAATAGCCATTCTATGTCAGCTATAATAGAAGAATGTAACCCAACTGGAGGAAAAAAAATTGACTAATAGATTAGGTTTAGTACTGGACGTAGAAACTACTGGTTTACGTCCCTCTTCAGATGAAATTATCGAGCTTGCCCTTATACTCTTTACATACAGCAGTGAAACAGGGGAAATCATTAATCTTATTGATCAAGAATCATTTTTAAGGGAGCCTCTCTCCTATGGAGCAAGAAGGAATTATGATCAAGCATACAGAATTCATGGAATTCCATACAGCTCCGTAGAAGGAAAGAGTTTTCATGATGAAAAAATTAAAACCTTCATTGACCGTACCGATTCGATTTTCGCACATAATGCTTCTTTCGATAGAAGTTTTCTCTACCAAATGTATCCGGAAATCAATGATCAAAAGTGGTACTGTACGATGCGGAATGTACCTTGGAAGCAATATGGATTTGAGAATAGTAAACTCTTAACATTACTGCAGGCACATAATATCACCAATTTTCAAACACACAGGGCCATGGACGATATATCTTACCTAATGGAGCTTATGAGAAAACCAGGTCCTTCTGGCCATCCTTATTTAAAGGATGTCATTGCAAAAAATCCAATGAAGAAATATGCACCTGCATCCCAAAAGACAAGGGTATAAAAGCTGTTTAAATACTTTTACACTCTTGTACAGGTTGCGCCATAGTTTTGTCACTATAATCGTTTTTTGACATCTTTCCCTTTCCTTGTGAACAGGAAGCGCTTGGCACATATAATACTCAGGTTTTTAATAGCGACTCATGACGGGTACCTGTTTCAGTTTGTAGACAATGGGGTTCGGAATTAAAAAATTCAGAACCCCCTTTGAAATATGTTTAGAAAGGATCCTCATCACCTCAGCTTTTAAAATTATATTTTAAAACAATAAAGACTTTAGGCAAAGGGTTCTATCTAAAAGTTAAAACAAAGTTGATTGAAGCAGAGGGTGCGAGACTCCTGCGGGAAAAGCGCCTCTAGGGGAGACCCCGCAGGCGTAAAGGCGCCGCGGGCGGACCGCCCGCGGAAAGCGAGTGCCCGAAGCGGAAATCAACGTCTAAATTGTACATCCATAAAATACTGTAAACAAACTCACTTTCCTCGAATTTGTCTACAGTCTGAAACAGCGACCCAGATGGGTCGCTGTTTTTTTGATCATTGTTTTTGATCATTGTACAGTTGCTTCTTCCTGATTTTCATTCAATGTGCCGTTCATTTTCTTATACCGATAAATAAAGTAAAGAAGTGATAAGATTAATGCTGTAACGAGGAATATCGCCAATATGGCAAGATTATGCCACATGAAGCTATAATCTCCTGTTGAGATGACAGCACGAAAAGCATTAATGGAATAAGTCATCGGCAGGAACGGTGTGAATCCTTGCAAGAAACCAGGTACTAATTCATTGGGGAATGTTCCGCCACTGCTGGTCAGTTGGAGAATCAAAATCAATAATGCTATGAACCGGCCTGGATTGTCAAAGGCTGAACCCAGGAACTGAATGATTGCCATGAATGTGCAGCTAGCAAGAATGCTTACTGCAAAAAACAGCGGCAGGCTCGTAACATTGATTCCAAGGCCCAAAATTAAAATCGAGTCCACCAATATGGCTTGACAGATTCCGATGAGTGCCATGACGCTGTATTTACTAATAAACCAGCTAAATCCACTCGCAGGTTTAACAGCAGGATCTCTTAACGGGAAAATGATCGTCAGAACGATAGCCCCGATAAATAAACTTAATGAAATTAAATACGGTGCAAAACTAGTGCCATAGTTCGGTACATTATTAATTGGTAATTTATCTACTTTAACTGGGCTTGCAAACATGTCATAAACTTCTTCATTGGATTTGATCTTGCCTGCTTCATTTGCCCCGTCATTCAATTCGTCATGTAATTCTGCAGAACCATCTGAAAGTTTGGCGATTCCATCTTGTAACTTAATGGCTCCATTCGCCAGTTCTCCCATACCGCTAGTTAGGCTGTTTGAACCCTCCTTCAATCTATCCGTTCCTGTAACGAGACCTTTGGAACCTTCTGAAAGCTGTGAGGTTCCACTTGATAATTGCTTGGAGCCATCTTCAAGCTGATCAAGCCCGCTTACCAAGTTATTGCTGCCTTCCGTTAATTGTCCAAGTCCACTCTGTGCTGAATCTATACTTTCGCCAAATGTTGTCAAACCAGACACCAATTGACCTTGGCCATTTTTCAGTTCATTCGCCCCATTGGCGAGTTTATCCTGAGCTTGCTTCAATTGCGTGAAACCGCCGCTTAACGCACTAGTGCCTTCACTTAACTGATTGGCTCCATCACTAAGGCTATTTGAGCCTTTAGCCATTTCGGTTGCACTGGCCGATAGTTTTCCCACTCCTTCAGATACTCCTTTACTACCTTCACTGATGCGTGTTAGAGAAGAAATCACTCCCTCCAAACGCGCTTTCTCTGCAGGATCATCCGTAGCTTCAGATTGTTGTTCCAATCCGGAAATAACCTCATCCAAACCTGCCGAAACTTCAGATGCCCCCGCTTTTGCTTCGTTCGATGCTGCACTCCATTCAGACAATGAACCTGAAAGCTGGGCGGCACCAGCCGCTACACCATTTGCCCCCTCAGTCAAAGCGGGCAGCTTTTCATCCATTTGATTGAAGCCCTCTAATGACTGCTGCAATCCAGAGGCCAATTCACCAGTTCCCGCTTCAGATTTCTTTGCCCCTTGCAAAAGCTCGGATTGACCATCTTTCATTTGCCCAACACCAGAGCTAAACTGTTGTAACCCTTGATTAAGTTCCTTTGATCCTGCAGCTGCCGAACCGACCCCATTCGAAAAGGTCAATGATTTTTCAGCTAATTTTTCCAGGTTTTCATGGATTTCGACAGAACCTGAATGAAGGGAGTCAATTCCTTCATCCACTTTTTTGGAACCTTCTTTAGCTGAGATAATCCCTTCACCAAGTTCACTGGAGCCGTTTTTCACTGTATCTGTTCCGTCTTTAAATTCTCCAGCTCCATCACTGGCACTTTTGAGTCCGTCAGCCACTTCGTTCAAATTATCGAACATTGACTCCGCATAGGTTTTCGTTACCGCCGACGAAACCTCCCCTTTGATTCTCTCCGAAGCTGCATCACCTATTTTAGTGGATATATAATTGAACCCTTCATTGGACGTATAAATTAAATCAAGTTTTTTCGGATTGTCCTCCTGCAAGGTCGTTGCATTCTTCGAAAAGTTTTTCGGAATTTCTATTTTCATGTAATAATCTTGATTTTCCAGGCCTTCATTGGCTTCTTTTTGACTGACGAAATGCCAATCGAAATCCTTCTTTTCCTTTAACTCCTTGACTAAATCTTTTCCTATTGTAAGTTCCGTTTCATTGAATTCCGCACCCTCATCCAAATTGACAATGGCTACAGGCAATTGATCCACCTTACCATATGGATCCCAAAATGCCCAAAGGAATGTGCCGCTATATAACAAAGGAATCAGTATGATCCCTAATATGGAAATGAGTATCATAGGATGTTTTATTATGGCTAAAAATTCACCCTTTAAAGATTTTAACACGCCTACCAAGCCCTCCTATACGACGAATATGCCGTTTATTTAATCTATCTCGGTGAAAACGGATGAAAGAATACAAAATTAAGTCATATGCTTCTGCAATGTAAATTTAAAATTCTTCATCTTCACCTAAATATATATTACTTTTTAAACAATTAATAATATATGACTAGATTGTTCATTTGGTCATTATCACGAAAATAATATAACATTTATCCATCTTTTTATCAATATTTTTTCACAGCGATACATCCTATATATATACTGCTGCTTTTATCTTTAAATCCATTTAGATTGCCTTTTAAGCTGAAAATACTTTATTATGAATTAGCCCTGATATTACATGGAAAAAAAGGGTACCCATAATGGATACCCTTTTTATTAGCTATATTAGCATAATTAAATAAAGCGCTTTCATATCATTTCGATATAATTCCTTTTAATTTTTCCGCCTGCCCGGTCAATTTATTCAAGGACTCCTGATACTCTTTTTCTAATTGTTTTATGATGCCTGCAGCGGTATCTATTTTTTTAATCGCCCCCACACCATGACCCGCTGACCAAATATCACGCCACGCTTTAGATTCAGACGATTTGGACATGCTGTCAAAATCGACTTTTTCTTTTTTGGATAATTTTTCTGGGTCCAATCCTTCCTTCCTTATGCTCGGTTTAAGCAAATTACAATTAACGCCTGAAAATGCATCAGTCAAGATGATGTCATCATGGTCAGAATCGACAAGCATTTCACGATATTCATCATTTGCCCTGCTCTCTTTCGCCACGATAAAACGTGTACCCATATATGCAAGATCCGCTCCTGCCGCCTGAGCTGCCAAAATACTGTGACCAGTACTGATCGATCCGGCGAGCAAAATAATTCCGTCCCAGAATGTCCTAACGCTGTCCACGAAAGCAAAGCTATTTATGTCACCAGCATGACCGCCTGCTCCCGCAGCAACCAAGATCAATCCGTCCACACCTGACTCCGCAGCTTTCTTTGCAAAATCCACAGAGCTGACATCCGAAAAGACCAACCCGCCATAGGTATGTACGACATCCACCACATGTTTTGGTGAACCTAATGATGTAATGACGATGGGAGGCTGATGCTTTTTGACCAATTCCAACTCTTCTTCAAGCCGACTATATGTACGGTGAACAACCATATTCATTGCCCATGGGGCTATCTTTGAGCCTGGTTCTTTATCCTTTGCTGCAAACAATGTATCGTTTATGTCACCCATCCATTGATCCAGTACCTCTATCGGCCGCGCATTCGGTGCTGGAAAAGAGCCGATCACCCCATTCAAACAGCATTCTTTCACTAACTCAGGACCGGATATTAAAAACATAGGTGCTGAGATAACTGGTAAAGTTAATTGATTCCACCACTGTTCAGGCAAACTACTTGTCATCCTTATACCTCCCATTATTAATATATTACCAAAATATAACACTACAAGATTATCATACTTCTAAAAGACACAATTTTCAAGAAATTAATTCAGCAGCTAAAATTTACTTGTCATGCAGCGCCATTTAAATAAAAAAACTGTATATGGAATACGTTCCATATACAGTTTCGATTCAATTTGAAAGCACCCATTTCCGAATGGCCTTAGCTACACCATCTTCTTCGTTTGTCGCTGTAATCCAATCTGCTTTTTCTTTCACAATTTCTTGGGCATTTCCCATTGCCACGCCCACTTTTGCTTCAGAAATCATCGCAAGGTCATTAAGGCTGTCACCCACTGCCATTACATTTTCCATGGTAATGTCGAGCAATGAACATACGAGCTTTATCGCTTTCGCTTTATTGACGCCCATGGCATTCACTTCAATATTCGTTGGACTTGAATTGCTTATTTCAAAGGTTCCTTTTGATACCAGTTCATCCATGATGATTTGGCGGATGCTTTCATCATTTGTATCAAAACCGAATTTAAGCCATTGCGAATCATGGATTTTTTCAGGCATTTCAGCTCTGTAAATATTATCGCAGCTAATGGCCCAAAAATGTGTACCATGTTTTTGGCTTAATTCCCACATCCATTGTATGGATTCACTATCGACGATATTCCTTTCCACCAGTTTTCCTTGGTTATCGTAAATTTCGCTTCCGTTTACTGTAATGAGGTATGATTGGAGTTCCATTGACTTTGCAAAATCACTGCACGTCGCATAGGATCTTCCTGTGCTCAATACCACAAAAACCCCTTGATTTTCGGCTTCTTTTATCGCTCTCCGATTTTCTTCAGATATCTCTCCAGCCTTATTGAGAAGCGTGCCATCCATATCAAGTGCAACTAGCTTAATATTTTGTTTCTCCATTCTTATTCACCCTTCCATAATCCTTCTTTATGTAACTAAGTCCATGATAGCTTATAATGCATACCCAAGGAAAGTACGTGATGAATTGAACAGGCATTATCATTAGTGTCATGATTTATAATCACACAATTATCCTAATCATGACACTTTGTATTCTGCCAATATTTCTACTCGCTGTCTTTTTTCATTTCATTCAATTCTTTTTTTATCTGACCTTCCCATTTTGGGATACCATCATTTTCATCAAATTCTATAATGACATCCGTTACCCCTCTTTCCTTTAATATCTGATTAAACAGCCGATCTTTAATGTCGTCCGCCTGTGCGATTGAAATATGGGGATCCAGTTCAACTTCAAGTTCAACATGAAAGTCTTCCCCTTCTTTTATTACGGCCAGTTTCTGTATATCCCTTACGTCTGCATCATCCATGACCATCGTTCCAATTTTTTGCCGCATTTCAATATCGGCTTCCCCAAGAGCACCTGCAGCATTGTCAAGAAAAACCCTTCCAACCACATAGAACATACCAAGACCGATCATGACGGAAGCAACTCCTTCCGCCTGGATAAAAGGCGTGAAGTTTGCTAATAAAATGGCAATTATCGCAAGTACGCCGCCACCGGTCGCAACCATATCTTCCATAAATACTAATTTCGTCGCTGGTTTTGCCCTTTTTAAACCAGAAAAGCTCTTGAATATGACGGCTGCCCCTTTAGCTTCGATGCCAGTCTCATGGACCACTTCTTTCATCGCTTTAAATAATACATATGATTCCAACACAACCGCTAACGAAAGGACGGACAAGTTAATAAGGATACCAGTTGATTCTGCAGGGTGCAAAATGTGATGGAACCCTTCTTTAATCGTTTCATAAGACATGATCCCGACAACCAATACTGCCCCTAGTAATACAAGGTTAACCAAACGTCCAAAACCATCAGGGAATCGATCAGTTGGTGACTTTTTACTTAGTGCGGAACCAATGAAGACGAAAAACTGATTCGCAGCATCGCCCAAAGTATGTAAAGTTTCTGCGAACATCGCGACATTTCCTGTCATGAAATAGGCAATCCCCTTTAGCACTGCGATGATACTATTCACACAGGCAGCAATGAACGCCGATTTATTACCTTGTTTCAATAATCGAAATAATTCTTTCATATAAAAATCCCCCCTCATCTTTTTTATAAAAGCATGATCATAATGTATTATCCCCAACACGGGAAAATATGAAACCACAAACCCAAAACCAATACGATTGGAGAAAGGTTATAAGTTGTATCTCCCACAAACGAATATATTCCAGTGGTGGACGCATCTATTCTAATAAGTTCATGTAATCATTCATTTCTTTAGATGCCTGAATACGGCAATAAAAAAAGGAGTAAGCGGCGGCTTACTCCAAATCATCCAATAACTTCGTGTGTTCATCCTTCTTTTTTCACTAACTTGGATGGATTATTTACTTTATAGCGTATTTCTTTATTGTATTTTTTGTCGACCACTTTTCCATCAAATTCGATTGCGTCTCCTTCTTCGAGCTCAGCTTTTTTTAATGTCTTGCTATATCCACACCAAGCATCGCCGATAGTCAATTCAGGCTCCGTTGTCACTTTGACATTCTCCAAGAGTATGACTTCATCTTCTTCACCAGTGAAATGGTTCATTTTTTCCGCGAACTCCTTGACGGTCGCGGTGAAATGCACTTTTTCCCCAGGCAAGTCCAGCTTAGGTTTTGCTGTTTTTTTAGTTTTGGTTTTTGCCTTTTTTGGTTCTTCACTTGGCTGATCGGCGTTTTCCGTAATTGGTGCTTCATCCACCTGCTCAGTTTCACTTGAAACTGCAGCTGTTTCGGAAACCGGGCCACTCAACAGTTCTTTTCCGAAACTGGAGCTTTGCATTTCCTTTAAATAGGAAGGGTTAATGCAGCTAAGCTTACCATTTTCAAATTGAACGACTACAGTGTCAAGTCCGTTGCCATATTGTTCATAACCTGCCAATTTGACTTTTGCTTGAAAACTTCCGCTTTTATATAATAGTTCTCTTTTAACCGAACGGGCAGTGAATAATTTCCATTCCAATCCTTTAGCGATATAGTCCGTATCATCTAAAAAAGGGATATACTCTCCTTTTGGTGTAATATAATGAATCAAACCTTCAGCTGGAGTTTCAGCCACAGTCACCACTCCTAATCTTTTCTATAGATTATATTCTAGCAAAGGATTTCAAAGTTGCAAATGAATGAATATCATAATTGATCAGAGGGGGTGGCAGTCATGGTTACGATCATACATAAACGCCCTCATGAAATGAATGCAATCATTTTTGGAACCAGAAAAAAAACTGCCCACTAAGGGCAGCCCAGGCTGTAGACAAATTCAAAAGAGCCTTTGCCTGCAATTTTATATTTAAATAAAGTTCCAGTTGATTTCAGAAATCCGCTCCCTTTCCACCAAGCCTCATCAAAGCAGGCGCCTGTAGGATTTCGGCAAGCCAGTTATTCGGCAGGATTGTTGCAAATTCCTTCTATCAAGTGAGGATGGTTTCATAAAACAGTAAAAACCATGAAGTAAAAATAGTCTTTAACATGGTTCAGGATGAGACCAACCTACAGTTTTTTCTTAATAAACAATCCAGTTGATTGGAGCGGGTGTTCGAGACTCCTGCGGGAAAAGCGCGTCCAAGGGAGACCACACAGGCGCAAAGAGCGCCGCTGAGGCTCCCGGGACCGCCCGAGGAAAGCGAGTGCCTTGAGTGGAAATCAACGTCCAAAGTGTACAAACCCCGAAAAAAAGTAAAAAACATGAAGGATAACTTAGTCTTCTTTTAAAATCATGGTTTGTTGGGAAGAGACTATTTCGAAACCCCTATAGTCGACAAACGGAGCTGCCCACTAAAGGGAGTCTTTTATTAGAATAGTCAATCTTTTTTCTCTATAATCGGACAAAACGACTACATTCCTCACCCTTCCTTAACGTGGATATTTTTTAGTTTTTCTTCTTGTTCAGCAGCAATTACGTTTTTCTTATGATAAAACAGAAAGTATGACCCAATAACTAGAATCGTGAGAAGGGTTGTAAGAAAGAATTGCAATCTCATGGAATCAATAAACGCCTGAGCAACGAATATAATAAATAAGACGGCAATGGTCGCATAGGTTAAATAAGGGAATAGCCACATTTTCACTTTAAGTGTCCCGGGATTTTCTTTTTCCGTCTTTTTCCGTAAATATAGATGAGAAAAGGCGATAAAGATATACATGATCATCGTGACTCCTCCCGAGCTGTTTGCGAGAAAAGCAAACAATTTATCAGGGGAAACAAATTTAAATGTCGTGAACACATAAGCAAAGAAAACACTTGCCATTAACGCCCAAATCGGGATTCCCCGCTTATTCACTCGGGAAAGGATTTTCGGTGCATCACCTTTTTTTGATAAAGAATATAACATACGAGAGCTTGTATATAGGCCAGAATTCAAAACAGAAAGCAATGAAGTGAAGATAACGATATTCATGATTTGACCCGCTGCCGGCAGGCCTGCCATGTCAAATACGCTGGCATAGGGGGTTTTCAGTAAATCTTCAGCACCTTGGGGGATTACGAGAACCAACACAGTAACTGAACCAACAAAGAAAAGAAGAAGACGCCATACGACACTGTTTATGGCTCTAATAATGTTCTTTTCAGGGTTTTCAGACTCTCCTGCAGCAATGGCAGCTACCTCACTTCCCGATAAAGAGAAAGTGATGAATATCACACTAAGAAGGACAGGCAGAAAACCTTTTGGTAAAAATCCTCCCTCTCCAGTAATGTTTGAAAGGCCTGGTGAATCAAATCCGGAACCAATCCAAAAATCATGGCGGCACCAAGGAAGAGGAATATTACAATGGCAGCCACTTTCATGAAAGCTAACCAGTATTCAAATTCCCCATAAGCTTTGACTGAATAGATATTCGTAATCGTCATTAATATAGGGAATGATAGACTGGCAGCCCACATAGGTATACCAGGAAACCAATCATGAATCATAGTTCCCAATAACGTAGTTTCAATAGCAATGATGATAACCCAGTTGAACCAGTATAGCCAGCCGATCGTGTACCCGGCCCAAGGACCGAATGCTTGATGTGCATATGTTGAGAAGGATCCGCTATCAGGATTTACAACAGCCATTTCACCCAGCATACGCATTATAAGCACGATCATCAATCCTGCGATTATATACGATAAAATCGCACCAGGTCCTGCTGAATCAATTATGGTTCCGCTTCCGATAAATAGTCCTGCCCCAATTACCCCGCCAATAGAAATCATTGTGACATGCCTGGTCTTGAGACCATGTTTCAATTCATTTGTTTGAAGTGCCACTATTGTCACCATCCTTTAAAACTGTCAATTTACCGTTTTGTAAGCAGTAAACCACTGCTCATGGGTACCCTAGTAGAAATCTTTCATTCAAAAAAACAATGTTTACAGTGCTATCCTCGTTTCATCATTAGTTTTAATGAGGCCAAATTCACAATCGTTATATGTATATTGCGCGTCGTATATTCTATTGACCAGTAATGCATTTCTATTTATACTCTCTCTTTACTACCATCAACCCCTCAATGAATTACACGGAAAGTACAATGGTTGTTGATTTTTCACTTTCGCTTTTTGTTGAGTGAAGTCCTTTTATGTAAAAAAACCAGCTCTTATTCTTTCTTTCCTCACTCTTCTTTGTTATAAGCACCCTCCCTCACTAAAATTTCTTACCTATATAAAAATAAAAGCAATATCCATGCCAAAAAAAGGATAGTTATTTAATTAGGGTTTAACGCTTTTATAAATCCAAAACGATTCATTGTTGCATCATAAATGCATTTTTTGATTCATATATTAATTATTGACCCTTTTTGATTCACAATTGAATTAAAAAATGACAATTTAACTGATTTTTTTTAGATTTCGACACCGTTATATACCGAAAAATAACAGAGATAAAAAGAAGATGCCAAAAACCAAATTATGATTTTGCATCTTCCAAAAATATTTATTTTCATTGAATGGTTTTATGTAAAATACCGGCAGATCCGAAACGGCCTTTCCTATTAATCAAAAATCTGTACATGCTTCGAAAAATAACGATATGTATACTATATTGTTATATGAAAAGTCACTATATGATATGTATTAAACCCTTATAAGCTCATTCTGGACTTTAGGGAAATGGATGCTGAATGTGGTTAAATTTTCATTGGAGACACAATTCATATATCCATCATTACTTTCAATGATCTTTTTACATACGTATAACCCAATTCCCGTTCCTAACTCTTTCGTCGTGACAAAGGGTTCAAAAATAGATTCAATCAATTCACTGGCAATGGCCGGTCCATTATTTGAAATTCTAATTATTCTCTCATTCGCCTCGATTAAAGAGTTTATCCTCAAAATTCTTGGATGTTCCTTATCTTTTAAGGCATCAATCGAATTTATAAAAAGATTCAAGAACACTTGTTTTAACCCATCCTTGCTCGCTGTCATGACGAAGTTTGGATAAATATCTATTTCCACATTAACACTGGCATCCACAATATTTGCATAAGTCAGTTCTTGTATTTCTTCAATTAGCTTTAACACTGAAATTTCCTCTCTTTGTTCCTCATTAAAATCTGATTTAGAGGTATGGAGGAATTGGGTTATCCTGAAATTCAACTGATTTAACTCATAATCAATGATATCCAAATATTTCAAATCCGGGTTCTCCCTCTTCAGTAATTTATTGAACCCCATGATAGCTGTAAGAGGATTTCGGAATTCATGTACAAAGCTTGATGATATCTGGCCCAATACCGCTAATTTATCTTTGTGGTTTTCACTTATATAAGACTTTTTTTCCTCAATCACTTCATTTGTAAGATTCGTATATCTCGTTACTGCATGGTAGCTGAACGTATCAAAGTGCAAGTTGATGTCATTAATGAATTTCTGCATATAATTAATCGGGATATTTGCCCCAAAAAGATTTCTGATTATGATATTTCTCCCCAAATTGATATTATATAGAAAATCCCCAATGTTGATATTCGCTTCAAGACGTTCTTTTGCAACCTGGTAAGCCAATTTAATCAGCACATCTTCAGACAGTACTTCCTTGAACGTTTGGATCACCAGTGAGTACATTCCATAACCATTTTCTTTAATCTTTTCTTTGTAGGGATCTATTTCATTGATCTTAATAGTCTCGTTCCATTCATTTAAAAACTCAGATTCTTTTTCTTCCAAATATTGAATCAATACAAATTTATACTTCTTATGTTCAGATGACAACTTCATACTATTGACCACACATCCCCTTACGGAAATTTAGATACTATATCAATAACATCATTCTATATGAGATTTTGATTTCCTGCACTTCATTATTTATAGTAGTGAAATGTAGCTTATAAGGAGACAAGGTATGCATGTTCGCATATAGTTACTTGCAATAACAAGAACCGACCAAATCAGGTCGGGAATCTGAGAGATTTTAAAAGAAAAATTATCATACATGTTTTTTTATATACTAAGGAACTCTTACTTTTGAAAGTTGATTCCATATTTTTTCATTTTTCTATAAAGCGTATTTCGGCCGATGTCGAGTTGTTTCGCGGCGTTACTGATATTTCCACCTGTTCGTTCCAATGCATTTCTGATAAGCTGGGTTTCTTGTTCTTGAAAGTTTCTTGGTTCTCGATCGGCAATTGCCCCTTCCTCATTTGTAATGGAAGAAACAGGACAAAGTGCCACAAGCATGTCCCTTGTAATCGGGCCCTTATCAGCTAGGAATGCAGCCTGTCCGAGAACGTTTTGCAATTCACGGAAATTTCCTGGCCACGAATATTCCAAAATGAATGTTTTAGCTTCGACTGTTAGTTCGGTATATTCGCTCTTATAAGGTAAATCCGCTAAAATGTATTCTGCTAAGAGCAATAAATCTTTACGACTCCTCAGATTTGGAAGTTTTAAAGATAATCCACAAAGGCGGAAAAATAAATCTGCACGGAATTCTCCAGCTTCCATTTCTTTTTGTAAGTCTTTATTGGTGGCAGCAATGACCCTGACATCGATTGGAATGGAAGCATGTCCGCCGACACGCGTCACACTTCGTTCCTGAAGCACACGGAGCAGAGACGCTTGAGCTTGAAGCGGCATGTCCCCGATTTCATCCAAAAACAGGGTTCCTCCATCTGCAGCTTCGAACTTCCCCTTATGCCCGCCGCTTTTTGCTCCAGTAAAGGCACCCTTTTCATACCCAAATAACTCACTTTCCAATAAGTTTTCAGGAATTGCGCTGCAATTGACGGCGATGAAAGGCTTATCACTTCTTAAGCTATACCCATGAATGGATTGGGCGAACAGTTCTTTTCCCGTTCCGCTTTCTCCAGTGATTAGCAGGCTGATATCAAGCGCTGAAGCTCTTTTAGCAATGGATATGGTTTGATTCATTTGCGGATCATTACTTATTATATCGGTAAATTGATAACGATTGGTTGTTAATCCATCAATCAATTTCTGTTTTTTTAACCGTACGGTCACGGATGATTGATGTTCCATATTTTTGCCAAGGGTTTGAACCAAGAATTCCTGGTCTTTAATCGAAACCCTCCGCTCTAGAACAAGTGGGTCTGTTCCTGATACAATATTCGATACCTGTTTTTCCAATGTGCCGATAACATGTGACGCCGCTGAATTGAGATCTGTAACTTTCCCCTCTTTATCAAGGGTAATTAACGGATCAGGGTATGAGTCATATATAAAATAAAGGTTTTTCTCCCTTTTTTGTGTATGGGACAACAAGAGTGCTTGTTTGATGCTATCAGCCACCCTCTGAACTAAGCTAATGGAAAAAGGATGATAATTCTGTTGATGACTGCTTAAGTTCAAAACTCCAAGCAGGTGCCCATCAGGGTGATAAATGGGCGATGCGGCACAAGTAAGGAAATGGTTATCCTGATGAAAGTGTTGACTGCCATGAATCAATACAGGGTTCTTCTCCACTATGGCTGTTCCTATTGCATTTGTTCCTTTTGATTCTTCTAGCCAATTGGCCCCTTTTCTTAAGGAAACATTATCTGCATGGCGGATGAAAGCTGGATCCCCAACTGTTTCGATGATATATCCTTCAGGAGCAGCAAGTAATAAAATGGACTCCAAACCATTAATCGAATGATAAACTTCTTCTAAAATGGGAGAAGAATGGTACAGGAGTTCTGCATATCGATCGTGGTATTCGGCCAGCTCAAAAGCACCAAGCATATCTTCCTTATCCATCATGCTTGGCTGAAGTCCCTTCGAAATGCACCGCTGCCATGATTCTTGAATAAATGCCGGTATGGTTCCTTTATCCGCGCTTATATTAACAGACATTGAATAATCCTCCCGTATGTATAATCAAGTAAATCGGCTTCTTTTTTTAGGGTTCGTTCCTTCAATTTAATTATAACAGAAAATTCAGATATCCACCAAAATGAAAACAAGCATATGTGAACTACTAAACTTTTTTGTTCCATATTGGAACACCTGCCTGTTCCAATATGGAACAGTAAGGCACCTTCCCTTTTCCCTCCACCACCTTATTAACTGATTTCATCGGTTTTTTGTTATGGCATCAGTCTTGCATAATTACATGTCGAGATATTGATTCCTTTTGATAAAGGGGGGAAAGAAAGAAATCAAGATAGTCAGAATTGCTGCAAGTCTGCCAAAGGGAATTGGATAAAAAACATAATAGTATGCCTGATCCTTTTACTTAGAGCCATTGTCCAAAAGATATCGAACTTATAATCCAATTGAAAAGGGGTATTATACATGGAACAAACTATTAAACTCAATCCACGTGTGCAAGAATTCTTGAAGGGCACTAAAAAGCTTTTGATAAATGGGGAGTTGGTGGAAGCTGCTTCAGGAAAAACCTTTGAGACTCTCGATCCTTCAAACGGCAAGGTTTTAGCGGTTGTGAGTGAAGCAGGTCCGGAAGATGTAGATAAAGCAGTCAAAGCAGCCCGTACGGCTTTCGACAATGGTCCTTGGAAAAAAATGAGTGCATCGGAACGCAGTCGCCTCATTTATAAATTAGCGGACCTCATGGAGGAACATAAAGAGGCGTTAGCGCAATTGGATACCCTGGATAATGGCAAGCCAATTGGCGAAACCACTAATGCCGATGTCCCCCTTGCAATCGATCACTTCCGTTATTATGCGGGATGGACCACTAAGATAGTAGGACAAACCATACCTGTTGCTGGGAATTACTTCAATTATACCCGTCATGAAGCGGTTGGAGTGGTAGGACAGATCATCCCTTGGAATTTCCCTCTACTTATGGCCGCATGGAAATTAGGTGCAGCCCTTGCCACCGGATGCACGATCGTTTTAAAACCAGCGGAGCAAACGCCGCTTTCAGCCTTATATTTAGGACAGTTGGCGCTTGAAGCAGGTTTTCCTCCTGGCGTTCTCAATGTCATACCTGGATTTGGTGAAACAGCAGGGTCACCGCTTGTAGACCATCCAGAAGTCGATAAAATTGCCTTTACAGGTTCAACCTCGGTAGGAAAAATGATCATGCGCCAAGCTTCTGGAACCGTGAAAAAAATCTCGTTGGAATTAGGCGGGAAATCACCTAATATCATTCTACCGGATGCAGATATGAGTAAAGCCATTCCTGGTGCTTTAATGGGCATCATGTTTAATCAAGGACAAGTATGCTGTGCCGGTTCACGCCTGTATATTCAAAAGAAATCCTATGACAACGTGGTGGCTGATTTAGTGTCCCATGCAAAAAACATTAAACAGGGGGCAGGTCTTGATCCAACTACCCAGATAGGACCTTTGGTTTCCGGTGAACAATTGGAACGAGTGGGCAGTTATATTGAAAAAGGAAAGTCTGAAGGAGCTGAAGTGGTTACCGGGGGCAATTACGGACAAGGAGAGGGTTATTTTGTAACACCTACAATTTTTGCTGGCGTTGAAGATGAAATGACAATCGCTAAAGAAGAAATCTTCGGTCCAGTTGTAGCTGCCATGCCTTTTGATGATTTGGATGATGTGATAAACCGGGCAAATAACTCAGAATATGGATTGGCTGCAGGTTTATGGACACAAGATGTAAAAAAAGCCCATTATGTGGCTAATGAATTAAAAGCCGGAACAGTTTGGGTAAACTGCTATAACGCTTTTGATGCAGCTTCTCCATTTGGCGGTTATAAACAAAGTGGAATCGGTCGGGAAATGGGCAGTTATGCTTTGGATAATTATACGGAAGTCAAAAGTGTATGGATTAACTTAAACTAAAATAAAAGAGTGAACGCTCCATATGATCATTTAGCTCAAATACCGTTATTGAAATGCATGTTATCGCTTGCTTAAAAATTCGCAAAAAGGTATACCAAAGTACGGGCTTTGGTATACCTTTCTTGTTTTGTAACTTATAGGGCTTAAACAAAAAAAGAGACCTTTCATTTTCGAAAGGTCTCTTTATATCCATCATCCATTACGTTCAATTTGCATTTTATCTCTGTTTGCTTTTTCTTTTTCGATATTTTTCTGTCTTGAAATCCCGGCAAACAGGATTCCAATAACCACTATCGCTTCAAATCCATATTTAATGAATGGATTTGCAAAGTAGTCGTGCATGAAAGGTTCAGCTACGATCATTTTAGCAGCTGTCCAGCCTAGTATTCCCGCACCAATTATTATGATGAATGGGAAGCGTTCGATCAGTTTCAGGATCAAAGTGCTTCCATACATCACTACTGGAATTGATACAAGTAAACCGATTACCACTAAAGTGAAGTTACCATGAGAAGCACCTGCAACAGCTAGGACATTGTCCAATCCCATCAATGCATCTGCAATAATGATGGTTTTTATAGCAGCCCACATCGAGTCTGCAGGCTTCACATCATGTTCTTCTTCATCGATAAGGAGCTTATAAGCAATCCATACAAGAAGTAATCCCCCTATTAAATGCAGTCCTGGCACCTCTAATAGCCAAACAACCAACAGCGTTGCGATGATCCTTATCACTATTGCCCCGACCGCTCCCCAAATTATCACCTTTTTTTGCTGTTCTTTCGGAAGCTTTCTTGCAGCCAATCCAATAAGGATTGCATTATCACCGGCTAGAACTAAATCTATCATAATGATCGCTAAAAGTCCTGAAATGAATTCACCTGTTAAAAAATCCAACACAATTTCCTCCTTTTTCACAAAAATAAAGAGACCTCTGCCAAATATGGCAAAGGTCTCGCTAAGCACTAAATGAATTAGGCCAATAAAGCCGGTGGGATTCCCACGTAATGACGACTTTATTTCAGGTTATCCCTGACGCTACTCCCCTTCACGGGAATATAAGAATATGTAATTCTTTTAATATCTTTTCATTAGGAAACTAACAAGAAAAAATATCACTAATCCAGTATACCAAAAATACAAATAAAATAAAGAAAAAAATAAGAGATAGGGAGAATATTCATGAAATTAATTTTACTAAAATCCTTTCAAAGGCTAATTTCAGTCGATCATCCCTTCTAGATATTGGCATAATTCGTTTCCTAGGTTCGGGATACCGCTCAAATCCTTCCCCCATAGATATTGATTACTTAAGGTCGCCTCTATCAATTGTCTAAGCGGGATTTGCCCCCTCTCATAACTAAGCCATTGTTCACTGAAAAATTCAATTGTCTTTATATCGTCTCTAACGACATAATCTTTACCCGCAAAGCTTTTACCAAGATAAGTCCCCTTCATTTCATTAACCCTATAAAATCGGATCATGCCCGAAAATCCTCTTACGATACAGTCGGGCAGCGTGCCTTTCGACCTTTGATATTCCTCTAATGTAGGCAGGAGACGAACTTTGAACTTAGAAATGCTATTCAACGAAATATCGGTCAGGAGGTGATGTACAAAAGGATTCTTAAATCGCTCAAGAACACTTTCCCCATATAGCTTCATCTCATTTTGATCAAAGGGTAATGAAGGAATTATTTCCTTTTCGATGGCATTGCTCAGAAATTGGTTGAATTCCGGATGATCGATTACCTGTTTCACTTCTTCCAATCCAGATAAAATCCCTAAAGGAGCCAACAAGGTATGTGAACCATTAAGTATCCGTACCTTCCTCATTTGATAAGGCGTTAAATCTTTTACCCAACGCACATTCAATCCGGATTTTCGTAAAGGAAGACGTTGATCAATACTAGGGTCACCTTCAATAGCCCATAAATGGTAGGGTTCTGCCGTATTTAGCAGAGTATCCTTATATCCCCATGCCGCAAATAGTTTTTCTGACTCATTGGCTGGGAACCCTGTAACGATTCGGTCTACAAGCGAGTTTAGGAAGAGATTGTCCCGGTCCACCCAATCAATGAATGACTTGGGTAAATCCCAATCCCTGCCATGTTTAAGAACACATTGCTTCAATGAATCACCATTTCTCTCTAAAAGCTCACATGGAAGCATGATCAATCCTTTTTTCGCATCTCCATTGAAATGCAGATAACGGTGATACAAAAAAGCAGTCAGTTTTCCTGGAAAAGATTCCATCGGCTTTCCTTCTTCCAAAGGTATCGGCTGATATTTGATTCCTGCTTCAGTCGTGTTGGAAACTACAAATTCCAATTCAGGATTTTCTGATAGTGCTAAAAATTCCATCCATTCTTCATATGGATCAATTGCCTTCGAAAAAACGGAAATGATCTCTGTACTTTCCACTTTCTCCCCTTGGTGAAAACCACGTAACATTAATGTATACAGTCCATCTTGCCGCTTCACTTCTTCTATTTTCCCTTTACCGGCAGGCCGAGGCTGGGTAACTGCAATGCTTCCCTTGAAATGACCTTGTTTATTACACTCATGAATCATCCAATCAAAGAAGCCCCGAAGAAAATTCCCCTCACCAATCTGCAATACTTTTATGGGGAAATCCATCTTAAGTGAGGATTGGACAGCTTTTGTATCTTTACGCAAACGCTTTAGTTGACTTTTATTTATGCTCAATGATAAAAGAACTCCTTTCTTATTGAAATATCCAATTCAGAGTGCGAACTAACAGCATACCTAATGCTTATATTTCGACAATCGCCTTGATCACTTTAGCTTCAGGAGTTAACCACCCTTCGAATTGATTGATCATTTCATCCATATGTGTGCGGTGTGTAATATACTGGCTCATATCCAGCTTGTCATTCTTCAGCGTATTCACGACAAAATCAAAGTCTTCCTTTGTTGCATTACGGCTTCCCATCAATGTAAGCTCTTTACTGTGGAATTCAGGATCATTGAAGGTAATATCCGCTTTAACTAAACCTACATAAATCAACCTTCCCCCGTGAGCAGGATATTTAAATGACTCCATCATTGAATTAGCATTACCTGTAGCATCAAATACCACGCTTGGCATATCTCCATTCGTCAATTGGGCCAATTTCTCCATTGGATTCTCCATAACGTTCAAAGTATAATCGGCATTTGCCCATTTTCCAGCAAACGCAAGGCGTTCATCATTTACATCCATTGCGATCACCTTCGCACCCTGTTCTTTAGCAAATGCCATGACTCCCAAACCAATGGGACCAGCACCAATTACTAGTGCAAATTCCCCTTTATGAATAGCGGCGCGCCTGACTGCGTGAGCCCCGATACTTAAAGGCTCTATCATTGCGGATTGATCAAGTGTGAGACCTTCTGTTTTCACCAAATGATTATAAGGAACCGTAATCCACTCACTCATGCCTCCTTCAGCATGTACACCCAACACTTTCATATCCGTACAGCAGTTCGTTTTTCCAGTTCTGCAAGCCAGGCATTTTCCACATTCCATATAGGGGATGATAGATACCTGATCCCCGACACTAAGCCCTGATTCATTTTCCGGTATGGACTCAATTAAACCGGATAATTCATGGCCAAGTATTCGAGGATAGCTAAAAAAGGGCTGATTACCTCCATAGGCATGGATATCCGTACCGCATATCCCTATGCGTCGCACACGAATCAAAGCTTCCCCTGAGTTTGGAATAGGTTTTTCCGATTCGATCATCTTAAATTCAAATGGTTGTTCACAAACGATACTTTTCACTGAATAACACTCCTTTTTTTTATAGCTTAATAGAAACCGTGTACTATTAGAGAATGACACCTTCTTTAAAGATGCTTATCTCCCTATATCCGAATTTTTCATTATTCGTTTTCTTTTTACCGGATGAAAGCTCAAGAATGTAATGGAATAACTCGTCCTTTAATTCATCGATCTTTTGACCTTCAATCAACCGTCCGGCATTATAATCAATCCAGTGCTTTTTACGATTGGCTAATTCTGAATTCGTAGCTATTTTTACAGTTGGCACCGGTCCGCCGAATGGTGTTCCTCTTCCCGTAGTGAATAGAACGATATGTGCGCCGGCTGCTGCCAAAGCCGTCACCGAAATCAGATCATTTCCAGGGGAATTGATCAAATTCAAACCATGCTTCACCACTCGTTCTCCATATGGACTTACATCCACTACAGTGGCATGGCCCCCTTTTTGCGTGCATCCAAGTGATTTTTCCTCCAGTGTACTTATGCCGCCTTCCTTGTTTCCAGGTGAAGGGTTTTCATAAATTTCTTGATTATGGCGAATGAAATACTGTTTGAAATCATTAATAAGGCCAACGATTTTCTTAAAGGTTTCTTCATCCCTTGCCCTGTTCATCAATATCGTTTCCGCTCCAAACATCTCAGGAACCTCTGTCAATATCGTGGTCCCGCCATTTTCCACTATTAAGTCGGAAACCGCACCAACCAATGGATTAGCGGTAATGCCTGAAAAACCATCTGACCCCCCGCACTTCAAGCCTATTTTCAACTTTGAAACTGGTACTGTCTGGCGTATGAACCCTTCCGCATATTCCACTAGTTCACCCAATAAGCGTAAGCCGCTCTCCAATTCATCTTGAACCTCCTGGGCTTTTAAAAATTTAACCCGACTTGGAGGAAATTCGCCTATGACTTCTTTGAATGCTTCGATTTGATTGTTCTCACATCCTAATCCAACTACTAAAACCCCTGCTGCATTTGGATGTTGAACCAAGGCTGCCAATAGTTTCTGTGTATGGGTCAAATCGTCTCCCAATTGAGAACAACCGTAGGGGTGGGAAAAGTGATGAACCCCATCAATTTGTCGATCTTTAAACTGCTCATTTCCCATTTTAGCGAGAAGTTCACATGTTTTATTGATGCAACCAACTGTGTTGATGATCCAGATTTCATTCCGGATACCCACTTCCCCATTTTCACGGATATATCCTTGGAAGGTATGATTTTGACTGGGTTCTTTTGTATTTTGTCTGCTAGGTTGATAGGAATAATCTAATATGCCATGTAAACCGGATGTCAGATTGTGAGTGTGAATCCAATCTCCAATGGAGAGATCTTCTTTAGCTTTTCCAATCGAATAGCCAAATTTGATTACGTCCTCCCCTCGCTTAACCGGATTCACTAACATTTTATGCCCTTTAGGAATGTCATCACGTGCCCTGATATGGATCATTCCCCTATCTTTTGTTTGAATCTTGAGGCTCTGTCCTTTCTGAATCCCCTCCAAGGAAATAACAACATCATCGTTTGAATGCAATTGAACAAATTTATTCATTTTGTTCCCTCCTTATCATGAGTGAAGAAGTTCTAAAGATAACGTCAATCCATTCCGAAAGCCCTTTCATTTTTCCCTTGAATTTTTTTAATTTTCAAATCTTCTATTAATTTTAACATCAATTTTTGAAATATTAATTGCGTATTTTGCTATAAATATACTCATTTTTGTTGTATTATACTTTCAGGAGATGAACAAATGAAAAAAATCCATAATGCATTAAATCATGATTTACTCTTCCCATTTTCTTTTGTCTATCAAGATACGAAAAGTCCCCAGAATGAATTGTCCGATCATATGCATGACCATTATGAAATTGTTTATGTTTATAACGGTAAAGGGACCTTTTTTATCGGTGATGTATTTTATGATATGCAGCAAGGGGATGTATTCCTGATCCCGAATAATACCATTCATAGGGCATTACCGAATAAGGACGACCCTGTCACCTCCACCATTATCTTTTTCAGTCCCACATTAATATATAAAGATGTGGTTGATGATTCTTTTTCATATTTACATTTGTTTGATCTGACAAAAAAGAGTAAGAATTATAAAATATCATTGCCGCAAAAGAAACAAGTAAAGATGGAAGAACAGCTAGAACTCATCCTGCAAGAAACGAATAGCCGATCGATGGGCTCGAGGCATGCTTGTTTGCTGATCGTTCATCAGATCATACTTGATTTATACCGTATCCGGATAAATGGCAAACAAGAATTATCCGAGGGCAAGAGCTATAGTTCAGAATGGATGAAAGATATTTTAATCTATATTAATGAACATATGGATGAACCATTGACGTTGTCGATACTTGCACAAAAAGCATTGGTCAGTCCCGCTCATTTTAGCAGGGTTTTTAAGGAAACCACTGGAATTGGGTTAGTCGTGTATCTAAACACGAAAAGGATCATCAAGGCAAAGGAACTTTTACTGGAAACGAATTACACCATTGCCCATATTGCCGAAATGTGTGGTTTTGAAAGCATGCCGCAATTTTATCGTACCTTTAAGAAGTACAATGAAAAGACACCAGCTACATTTCGAAAAGAAAATAGGATCCGCTAGGCATGCCTAATAAACAATTATAATTCATTAAAAATGGAAGTGTCCCCCCTTGATATTTCTTTGGGGGACACTTCCATTCTAACAATCTCTTACACAGGCTTTACTATCGGTCGTACAAAACGGATGACTGCAAGCGATGCAACGATGGCCAATCCACCAGCAAGCAAGAATGCAACTGTGTATGTGCCTGAGGTATCGACAATGTATCCTGTTAACGTCGGTCCGATGATTCCTGCTGTATTTGCCAAGAAATGCATAAAACCTCCAACAGATCCAACATTACCAGGGTCTACGACATCGTTGACGATTGCCCAGTAAATGGCACCAGTCAAATATAGGAAGAAGACGGAAAGTGCGACAAGCGTTACTGCACTGACCGTTGTGGATACAAGTCCAGCAAAACCGATACATACTGCCGATAAGAACAAGCATGTTACTAGCACGAGTTTACGTGAGAATAAAACACCTTTTTGAGCGAATTTTTTAAAGAAGAAATCCGACACGAATCCACCCAAAGCAAGTCCGATGAATCCAAAAATCCAAGGAATCACTGTAATGATACTCATATTTTCCACACTTAGGCCGCGTGCATCCACCAAATAGCTTGGGAACCAAGTTAAGAAAAAGAAGAGAATATAGTTGTAGGAGAAAAAGGCTAGAGCTGTAAATAAAACCGTTTTTTGTTTTAAATAGAAGGTGAATTTCACCTTTCCTTCAGATGTTGCCGCTACATAAGATTTTCCTGTATGCTTCTGTTCTTTTGACTCTTGTGGTTTTTCTTTAACGAACTTCCACCAGCAAATCGCCCATATAAGACCAATTATCATTATGGCAATGAAAGAAACTCTCCATCCATATGAGATGGCTATGAATCCAACTATTGGACCTGCGATTGCGCCACCAAGCGGAGTCCCGCTATTCGTCAAACCAACGACAGAGGCCCGTTGATTTGCCGGGAACCAGTTATTCACCATTTTATTGATGGTTGCCGAAAGAGGGCCTTCGCCCATCCCAAACAGGATGCGGATGACGATCATACTGGCAAAACCGACAGCAAGTACAAGCGCACCACTGAATAAAGACCAAACGATCATCGCCACGAAAAGCGTAAGCTTTGCTCCCCATTTATCGGACGCCATGCCTCCAAGGAAGTTAAATACGGCATAACCAACGGAAAAGCTACTAAAAATAATTCCCATCTGCGTGGCTGTTAAAGATAAATCATCTTGGATGAACGGAGCTGCAATGGACAGTGCAGATCGGTCCAGATAATTTATTACCCCTGCCAAGAACAAGAAAACGATAACCATTCCTCTACCATTTGAAAACATAAAGAACCCCCCTATACATTTCTGTAAATGCAGCAGCATTTTTGGAAACGTTTCCATTTAATAACCAAGAGTAAAACCTATATGACTCAAAAACTAAATCGGTTTAGAATCCCCGTAAAAAAAGCGCTTTCTTTTTCACAGGAATTCTTATACCGAATCTAGCAAGAATTCCTTGAAAGCAAAGTCGGTTTCAAGCGATGCACGCTTGTATCCTCTTTTCCTGATTTATTGATTTGACTAAGCAGTAACTCCGCTGCCAAGTTTGCCATTTCAATGGCTGGCTGATTAACCGTTGTGATGGTCGGTGTATAGAAACTGGCATACGGTACATCATCGATGCCTATGACCGCTATGTCATCAGGTATATGGATTTCATGCAGTTTCATATAACGCAATACTTCATTAAGTACGATATCATTTCCTGCCAATATGGCTTGAGGCGGCTTTTCCAATTCGAAAAATTCTGAAAGTGCAAGCGGAATTTCATCTGCATTCACGGTTTTTATATAATCAGAATTGACTGGTATCCCATGTGACGCGAGTGAATCCTTATACCCTTGGATCCGTTCGATTCGAGGGCTGATATCGCGTATTATTGAAGTGGTTATGATTGCAATGTTTTCAAAACCCTTTTCAATAAACCGATCGATCGCTAACTTGGAAGCAAGGTGATTATCGAGCATGACTGTAGCAATATTCAATTCTTGGATTGTCCTATCCATGAATACAATCGGGAATTGATCACTCTTCATACGTTGATATAAATCAAGATTGTCCCCTGTGGGGAAAATGATGATCCCATCCACTTGTTTAGCTCTTAGCATTTCAATATAATTCTTTTCCTTTTCAGGATTGTCATCCGCATTACATACGATAATATGGAACCCTTGTTCATAAAAGTAGTTTTCTATCGCTCTAATAACTTGCGTTGAAAACGTATGAAGGATATTGGCCACCACCACCCCAACGGTAAAAGTGGACTTTTGTTTTAAACTGCGCGCTATTATATTAGGCTGATAGTTTAACTCTTCGATTGTTTCTTCAATTTTTTTCCTGGTTTTTTCACTCATATATTCATAGCGTTTGTTCAGGTATTGGGAAACTGTGCTTTTTGATACTTTCGCGTGATTGGCGACATCAGTAATTGTAATGGTTTTCATTTCATTCATCCCTGTCGTGTGATTTCAATATATAAGGAATATTCTATTATAATAAGTAAAGCTTTACAATCACCTTCCGATGCAGTAAAAAAGTCAATTTCCCATACCATGGAACTAATTTAATCACGTTAACTTGTTTGCCTTTTTATAGGAGCTGAATTCAGACACCGGAGTATGCCATGAAACCACCATCGACCGGTACCGTAATTCCTGTGACAAAGCCCGAGTAGGATTCATCAACGAGCCAAAGCAACGTTCCAAGTAAGTCTTCAGGCTGCCCAAAACGCTTCATGGGTGTTGAAGTAATGATTTTATTAGACCTTGCTGTCAGACTGCCATCTTCATTAAGCAGAAGATCCCGATTTTGCTTCGTCAAAAAGAATCCTGGAGCAATGGCATTCACCCGTAAACCTGCTTCGGCAAAATGTACAGCCATCCACATCGTAAAATTATTTATCGAAGCTTTGGCCGCACTGTATGCAGGCACTTTAGTCATCGGAGCGTAGGCACTCATGGATGATACATTTACGATAATTGGTGCTTCCACTTGCAATAACTCTTTCCCAAAAACCTGACTGGCCAAAAATGTACCGGTGAAATTACTGGCAAAAACCTGGGAGAAACCATTTTCATCTAAATCAAAAAAGGATTTCCCTTCCGCTTCTTCCCCATATTTCTCTGGTGCTGTAATGGCATCAGGATGATTGCCTCCCGCTCCATTTATTAATAGATCCACTCTTCCGAACGATTCTATTATTTTTCCTCTTGCATTCTCCAATGAGGCTCTATCCAATACGTCTGCTGCTATGGATATCGCAGTGCCCCCTGTTTGTTCAATGAGTTCGACCACTTCTTGCCCTTTTTCGGCCGTTCTGTTCAATATAGCTATCCTGACACCATGACGGGCCAATTCCACAGCCATTTTCGAACATAAAACACCGCTGCCCCCAGTGATCACTGCCACCCTGTTCGATAAGTTTTCATGGATGGGAATCATGATTTCCCACCTGATTTACCAGCTTCATATGCATCCCATAATCCGAGCAAATACATGATGCCCAATGCTCGGTCATATAAACCGTAACCTGGGCGACAATCTTCACCCCAAATATGGCGGCCATGATCAGGTCTGACATAACCAGTATAATTCTGCTTATTCAATTCTTCCACGACGCCCTGTATATTGATGGATCCATCCTGGGTATGATGGGATGTTTCCACAAAGTCACCATTTTCATAAATCTTCACATTTCGAATATGGGAGAAAGGCGAACGATTTGCATACTTTTTAGCCACTTGGACCATATCATTTTCAGGGTTTGCCCCCATCGATCCAGTACACATGGTAAATGCATTCGACGGTGAGTCCGAAATCGAGATCAGTTTTTCATAGCTCGATTCTCCGGTGATGATTCTTGGCAAGCCAAAAATGGACCATGGCGGATCATCCGGATGAATAGCCATTTTAATGCCGCAAGCCTCGGCAACAGGTAATATTTCTTTAAGGAATATTTCAAGATTGGCCCATAGTTGCTCTTCGTCGACAGTTTTGTAAGCTTCGAATAATTCAGAAATCCGATCCATCTTTTCTGGTTCCCAACCTGGTAAAGTTAAATCGGAAGCTTCCGTCACCGTACGAATCAAATCTTGCGGTTCTAACGTATCCACTTTCGCCTTTTCATAAAATAGGGCAGTTGAGCCATCTTCCAAAGGATGGAACATTTCCGTACGAGTCCAATCAAAAATCGGCATGAAGTTATAACAAATGACTTTCACTCCAGCTTCCGAGAGATTTCGGATCGTCTCTTTGTATTTCTCAATATATATCATGCGGTCTTCGTTACCCAATTTAATCGATTCATGGACATTTACACTTTCTACAACATCCGTGTGAAAACCAAATGATTGGATATATTCGATTTCTTCTTTAATTTCTTCCTTTTCCCATACCTCACCAACAGGTTTTTGGTGTAGTGCCCATACAATCCCTTTCACACCAGGAATCTGTTTAATGTGCTCCAATGTAACGGTATCATTGTCTTTCCCATACCATCTAAATGTAATGTTCATCATGCACCTCCGTCATTCCGCAATCTTTTGCATATATTTTCCGCTTAATTCCACTGCTGCTTCATAGCCGCCATTTTGATAGGCTTTGTTCAAGTCACTGCCGATCCCGATTGCTACCGCACCTGCATTCAGCCAGTCCTTCATGTTATCCAAATTAATTCCGCCGGTTGGCATGATTCTTACATTAGGCAGTGGACCATTAACCGACTTGATGAAAGAAGGTTCAAAATGGTTTGCCGGAAATAACTTCAAAACATCACAACCTGCTTCCATTGCCTTAGCCATTTCTTTGATTGTCATGCAACCAGGCATATAGGGAATGCCGTATCGATTACAAAGTTCGGCCACTCCATTGACAAAATAGGGACTGACGATAAAATTGGCACCAGCTAAAATCGCATGTCGAGCCGTTTCAGAATCAAGTACCGATCCTGCTCCTAAGAGTGCATCCGTATTCTGCAGTTCTTTGAAAGCCTCTTCAATTCCCGGTGTTGTATAAGTCAATTCTATTGCCCGAACACCGCCTTCCACAGCTGCTTTAGACAGTTGTGCCGCTTCCTTTGCATCCTGTCCCCGGATAACAGCTACAACTTTCGTTTCCTTTATTCTATGAATGATTGAATGTTTGTCCATACTCCTGCCCCCCTTTAATTAAAAACGATGATCGCTTTTCGAACTTGTTCGGGATGATTTTCCACAAAATTAAATGCTTCCTGGATATCATCCAGCGAAAAGGTATGGGTTATTAAACCTTCTTGTCTGAGTTTTCCTTCATTTAAAAGTTTAACTACTTTTGGGAACTGATTGGTTTGCAACCTAGATCCTTTAACCGATACTTCCTTTTTGGTGATTGGCAGTTGGGAAACCGATGCAGGCCGTTCATCAAAACCGAGTACGACAATCCGGCCCGCCGTTGATACGACATCAATGGACAATTCAAATGTCATCGGCAAGCATACTGCATCAATGACGACGTTGGCACCTTCTCCATTCGTCCATTCTTCCACTCGTTTTTGAACATCTTCTTTTCCCGCATGGACGGTGATATCGGCGCCGCTTTCTTTAGCGAATTCCAAACGCTCCTCACTTAAATCCGTGATCATCACTGATGCTCCTTGAAGCTTTGCCATCTTTAATATGCAAATCCCAATAGGCCCAGCTCCCTGGATAAGCACTGTTTCCCCTTCCTCCACTTCGCCTCTCCAAACGGCCTGTGCGCCGATTGTATATGGCTCAGCCAATACTATTTCTTCCCAAGCCAACGCTGAATCCACAACATGTAATTGTTTCTCGGGAAGGACGAACCATTCTCTCATACCACCATCTTCATGTACGCCAAAAACGGACAGTTTTTCACAAACATTTTGGCGGCCTTTGCGGCAGGCGTAACACTTCCCGCAGTAACTGATGGGCTCAATAACAACATGGTCCCCAACTTTTATGCCCACGACGCCTTGTCCAATCTCCACAACTTCTCCCGCTACTTCATGCCCGACGACTCGCGGCAGCGTAGCAAGAGGATTCGTACCATGGTAAATATGCATATCCGATCCACAAATCCCGACTCTTTTTACTTTTACAAGGACATCCGTCGAGTTCGAAATCCGTGGTTTTTCCACTTCTTGTATGATAAGTTCATGAGCTTTCCGTACTTGAACCGCTTTCATTTCTCCCACCTACTTTGTAAGAAATTCATAAACACTTGATGCTATCGTAATACCTTGTTTCAGGTTTTTTTCTTCATTGATTTGTTCAATCTCACCCGGTACATATACGCGATCGAACCCTGGAGCAGGTTCAACCTGTTGCAGCTCTTCAATCATTTGATCCATTTGCTCTAAAAATATATCAGTATCTGTAAAGAATGAAGGATTAATTACACAAAAATAATGCCCCAGCTTTCGTTTCTTATCAAGATCGTCATACATTTTCCCAATGTGCGGGCCAAATGCCGCACCGGCCAATAATCCAGAAAACACATCTACAATTACTGATAGACCATAGCCTTTCGGGCCTCCGAAAGTGGAAAGGGAAACGACTTTATTCGGATCCGTGACCGCAGCTCCATTTTCATCGACACCCCATCCTTCAGGGATTTCCTTTCCTTCTTCGCGTGCCTGGAGAATTTTCCCCCATGCAACATTGGATGTTGCCATATCAAGAATATAGGGTTTCTTCGTTTTGGCAGGAACTCCGTAAGCGATTGGGTTGGTACCAAGAAATGATGTTTTTCCCCCGAACGGGACCACAATTTTATCGGTATGTGACATCGCGATGCCAATCAACTTTGCATCAGCGGCTTTTTGAACGAAATAGCTTAGCGCTCCGCAATGGCTGCTATTAAAAACAGTCACCATGCCCACGCCATTTTCTCTCGCCATATCGATTGCATGGTCCATGGCCACGTCACTAATCACATGCCCAAATCCATCATCTCCATCAACTACACCGGTAACGGGCCCTGTCTTTTGGAAGGAAATCTGGGCTTCGGGATTTATACCCCCTGCCTGTAAACGGTTCACATAATGCTCTGTTCGCAAAACACCATGGGAATTTACATTTCTGAGATCAGCATGAACCAATACTTCCGCAATTTTTCCGGCAGTTTCTTCATTCAAACCCACTTTGGTCAGCTGCTGTATAACTAATCGTTTTGCTTCCTCGGCTTGTATCGTTACTGTTGCCATTTCATTCCCTCGTTTCTTTCAGTCATCTATCTTTCTATAACGGCCTCATTCTGTATGAAAGGCATTACTTCATCCAAATATGGTAATCCTTCATTGTCCCCTGCAACAGTGGTGACAAGAGCCCCTACACCATTTGCGAATGCCAATCTTTCATCAATTGATAAACCATTAAGGTATCCGTAAATATAACCGGCATCATAACCATCTCCCGCACCAACTGTATCTACAGGTATTACAGGGAAAGCTTCTTTTTCATGCCATTCACTTTTGGTATATAGTTTTGAACCATGTTTCCCGTCCTTAATGACAAGCTGATCAATAGCATTCACCTTTGCGAATTCCGCCAAAGACTCTTTTGAGTCAGTACCGATGATCAATCTTATTTCTTCTAAACCTGTAAGCAAAATATCAACATATGGAAAAATATCATAGTAAACTGATCTTGCTTCCTCGATGGTCCATAGCTTTAAGCGGATATTCGGATCAAAAGAAACTGGTATATTTTTTTGTTTTGCAATTTCCATTACCCTCTTGGCAATGTTGACATTTTTCGGATCTATAGCCAAAAATACTCCAGTAAGGTGGACTATATCAATCCCTTCAAACATCTTCTCTGTTATATCTCCAGGGTTTAATGTTAAAATGGGAGATTGATAGCGGTAATAAAATGTCTTTCCGGAACCATCTTCCCGAATTTCTTTAAAGTTAAGAGATGTTGGATATCCATTTACATAGGCCACATCACTCATGTCCACGCCTTCCCCACGAGCAAAATTATAAATAACTTTACCGAACTCATCCTTGCCTAAACGGCTTATCCATTTTGACCGCAAGCCTAGCCTTGCACAGCCAATCGCAAAATTCAGTTCAGCGCCTCCTACTTTTCGCTCAAAACGGTTAACGAATCTTAAAGGTCCTGTCTCTTCCGGATTTAGCGTAATCATGGCGTCGCCCAGCGTTAAAACACCATATTTTGATGACAATACAGTACCTCCTTCTTACGAACATTCACAAATGGAAACAAAAACATTTGATCATATCACTTTCATTATGCTTATTAGCTAAATCGATTTAGTTATTTACTAAACCGGTTTGGTAAATCATAAGGAAATTGTAAATGAAAACCCTATCAAAAACAATAGAAAAGTTTGATAATTTATAATTTTATTTTTATTCGATACTATTTCATATGATATTTCAGCTGATTTTACGATAAAAAACCATATTACGGAAAACGGACAAGAACTGTTTCATCCCTCTTTTTCAGTGATTGACAGTTTCAGATTTTTTTCATTCAAATTTACTCTTTGCTATTAATTTGGAGAAAGTTGTATAATATATCAATTGTTAAATAAGTTTGAAAGGTTGTTTGGAATGAGTTTTTTGAAAATATACATCTTACTTACCGGAATAATGATTACATGGGGGTTAAATGTCTCAGTTATTAAAATTTTAGTTGCGCATACGCAGCCCGTAACGATAACTTCTATGAGAATTTTCACTGCTTCTCTTATCGTCATTATTATCCTTTTCTTCTTTGGACTAATACGCCTTCCTAAAAAAAGTGAACTTTTTTACGTTTTTGGAGGAGCACTTTTAAGTGTAGTTTTTCATCATTATTTTTTAGCTGAGGGATTGACGAAGACTTCCGCCTCGAATGCTGGATTGATTTTGGGCATGGGGCCAATATTGACTGTCATTTTGACCATGATTTTCTTTCGAAAAAAACCCACTTTAATCAAGCTGCTTGGCTTTATATGCGGTTCCCTGGGTGTGAGTTTTACCGTTATGGCAGGAAGCGGAGGAATTCATTCTATTAATCTTGGGGATGTGGATATTTTGCTTTCCATTCTTTCACAGGCATTGAGTTTCATCCTCATTAATAAAGCCTCAAAAACAATGGATCCACGATTACTAACCGGCTACATGATGCTGATCGGGTCTTTTATTCTTTTTGCCATCAGCTTATGGAAGGAACCAGAGGGCTTATCTTCCCTGGCAACCGCACCGCCATCCATCTGGGGAGCTTTCTTTTTCTCCGCTATTTTTGCCACCGCCCTCGGGCACATGAGCTATAATTATGCCATTGGTAAGGTAGGCGCAGCCGAATCATCCATATTTCTTAACTTAAACACCTTATTCTCTTTGTTAGGAGCAGCATTTTTCCTTAATGAAGCCCTTGCGCCTGCACATTTCATCGGACTTATCTTCATTGTTTCAGGAGTATTGCTTGGCTCTGGTGCAATTGAAATATGGATTCTCCAAAGGAAAAATAAACGTTTATCTGCCTAACAGCCGGAGCAGAACCTAGATTTCTTGACTTGTAACATATTAACAGATCCTACGACACTTCCATTCTTATAAAAATGGCAGTGTCATGGGGTCTTATTTTTTTTGTCCATCCCTTCTTCCAACTACAAATTTTTGCAGAATAATAATTGGAGATTCATTTCCGTTACAATATACCCAGAAATTAGCTTGGACATGTCCATTGAAGTGTTCCCATTAAGCCAAGCCTTTTTGTCAGTTGTGGCCCTTTTCTTTCTGAGAAACCTCCTAGAAGACATAATGTCTTCTTAGATGAATTAATAAAAATGAAAGAGGCTGTCCATGGGTTACAGACAGCCTGAGATTACAGTCATGCTTATAAAGTAAATCAATTAGCCCAGAGCGCAAACAAACCTTCTGTTACACCCAATTTGTATATATAATAAAGTCCGAATGAAAAACTTATAGCTCCCGCCAGCTTGATGAAGATTCGGTTTAAAACGATGTCCTTTCCATTCAAAGCAAACGGTATGCCTAGTAAAGTTGTAAAGCACAGCATGCCAATAATAGTTCCCGCGCCAAATATTATTATATAGATGGACCCTTGGCCTATTCCGGTTACGGTCGACATCGTTAGAATGACCATTGCGGCACTGCCCGCGAGACCATGGACGAACCCAATTAAAGCAGACACCAAAAAAGGGCGAAATCTATCCTTGTCGTTCGTAATATCAGGGCGCGCTTTAAATAAACTTCTCGCCCCTAGCATAACAAGCATAATACCTACGCCGAATTCCAGCGTCATGCTTAACGACTCTGGAATCTCCCCTTTCATCCAAATGAACATCATACCTATAAGAAATAGCGTACATGTATGACCTATACCCCAATACACCCCCGTTAGAGTGGAACGCGATAATTTTTTCGTATTTCCTGCCGTGGTTGCTACCGCAATAACATGATCCGGCTCTAACGAATGCTTTATCCCTAATATGAATCCAAATGTAAGAATCGACACCAAACTCATTTCTCTTTGACCTCCCCGAGACACTTCCATACTTCTTCATACACCCTTTTAAGAGGTATGTTGTTCTGTACGGCAATTTTACGGCAATCTTCATATTCAGGTGCCTGCTGCAAGGTCAATCCCTCATGAATCCCTCTCTTTATCGTCACTTCCCCCCATTGAGTATTCACATTGAAAAAAGAGCGCTCAAGCCGGTGCACGGTAAGAGGGTAGTAGCGAATGCCGAGAGTCGTCGTTTCAGCAAATAATATCTTCTTCATTTTCGAAATCTCCTGCTGTGAACAGAGAAGTTGCAATAATATCCCCGGTCGATTTTTTTTCATATAGATTGGCGTATAAAATACATCATTTGCTCCTGATTCGAACAACAAATCCATTACATGCCCCAGCCATTCACCGGAAATATCATCTAGATTCACTTCCATTTTTACCATTTGTTCATCAAGATGCTCATGATCAGGCGGGCGGTTCATTGAGTCTCCCCTATGATAACGCGAAGGACGTTCGGATGATTTTCAAAAGTTTTTGTGCCCGCACCATAGCCAATCGATTCGACATTCATGGCTGGAAGCGAGCCAAATGTTTCAGCCAAAACCGCAGCGATGGCAGCACCGGTCGGCGTTGCTAATTCAGAACGAATATCGTTTGAGGCAATCGGTACCCCCTTTAATATTTCAAGAGTGGCAGGTGCAGGAACAGGATATATTCCGTGATCAATATGTACATGTCCAGATCCCGTTGGAATGGCTGATGACTGAACTGATTCAATACCTAGCTGATCGATTAAAATTGCAGCCCCGATTATATCTATTATTGAGTCTACCGCCCCCACCTCGTGAAAGTGAACTTTATCAAGAGGAAGCCCGTGTATATGCCCTTCCGCTTCACCAATCTTTTTAAAAATGGCGAGTGACATGTTTGCTACCGATTCATTAAAGTTCGCCTCATTGATAGCTTCTACAATTTGTTTGTAGGTACGGCTGCTGTGATGGCTGTGAGGTACATGGCTATGGTTGTGTTCATGTCCATGACTGTGTTCGTGTTCATGGCTGTGGCTGTGTCCATGACTGTGTTCGTGTTCATGACTGTGTCCATGACTGTGTCCATGACTGTGTTCTTGTGCATGGCTGTGGCTATGTTCAGGTGTTTGCTCTGATTTACTGGTAAGAATGACATGAAATTTAGTACTCGTAATGCCATTTTTGACGACCTTCCCCCATGACAGATTATATTCTTCATCTATGTTCAGCTTTTTTAACTCTTCTTCCATTTGTACAGGGTCTGCACCTGCATCAATCAACGCACCAATAACCATATCTCCGCTTATGCCGGAAAAGCAGTCAAAATATAAAGTCCTCATCACAATTGACCTCCTTTTTATGTACGAGTTTGTATATAATGGCTGCATTGTAGGCTGCACCAAATCCATTATCGATGTTCACCACACTTACACCCGATGCACATGAATTGAGCATTGATAAAAGGGCAGATAAACCGTTAAAATTAGCACCGTAACCAATACTTGTCGGCACAGCAATAATTGGATTCGTGACAAGGCCTCCTAACACACTTGGAAGTGCCCCTTCCATTCCCGCGACACAAACTGATACGGTAGCACCCCTTATTTCGTCTATATTATCAAGGAGGCGATGAAGCCCAGCAACGCCAACATCGTATATACGCCTGACAGGAATACCTAGAGTTTCGGCCGTTACGGCTGCTTCTTCAGCAACAGACAAATCTGATGTCCCGGCGCATACAATTGCAATATATGAATCAACGGATTTCGGCTTTTCTCTAACCCAAGCAAGTGTCCGTGCAATCTCGTTATATTCAAAATCACTACATTCTTTTTGTACAAATACCGCTTTTTCACGAGAAATACGAGTCACAAGCACAGAATCATTCCTTGTCCGCAGCGATTGGACAATCGTTAAAATTTGTTCAGCAGTTTTCCCTTCCCCAAACACAATTTCTGGAAAGCCTTGTCTCCTTTTACGATGATGATCGATTTTCACAAACCCTAAATTTTCATAGGATGCAAGTTTTCCCTTCGCTTCCGCAACTGTCAATGAACCCTTTTGAACCTGCTCCAAAATATCGTCAATCATGACATTTCTTCCTTTTTAAGCGCCATATTCATACTTCCGCTTGTATAGCCCGTGAGATCCATTGATACATACTTATAACCAAATTGCTTCAGCCGTTTCGTGATCGCCACATGGTATTGAAGCACTCGTGGCATATCATCGGGTTCAACTTCAATTCGGGCAGTATCTTCATGGGTCCTGACTCTTACCTGATGAATATCCAGTGATTTTATGTAAGCCTCTGATTTATCAACTTTGGTCAATTTTTCCTTCGTAATGATATCACCATATGCTATTCTTGAGGATAGGCAAGCAAATGACGGTTTATCCCAGGTTGGCAATCCGGCTTGCTTGGACAATACTCTTATTTCTTCTTTGAATAAATCGGCTTCTAGAAGAGGTCCCCTGATTCCTTTTTCTTTAGCTGCTTTCATGCCTGGACGAAATTCGTTAGCATCATCAGCGATAACTCCATAAATAATATTATTAAATTCATATTCTTCAAGAATAGGAAGCAGGTGGTCAAATAAACTACTTTTACAAAAGTAACAGCGATTCTGATTGTTTTCTTTATATCCAGGAATGGCCAACTCCGAAGTTTGAATGACACGATGGTTGGCACCAATCCATTTTGATAGCATAATGGCTTCTTTCAACTCACTCGATGGATAGGTTTCCGAATCCGCTGTAACGGCTAACACATTATCATAACCCAGAGTATCAATAGCGACTTTTAGCAAAAACGTGCTGTCCACCCCTCCTGAAAAAGCGACCACAACCGACTCCATTTTTTGAAGAATATCCTGCAGATTTCTGTACTTTTCTAGTAACATATCACTTTTCCCCTTTCTGGTTTATCTGAATTTATCCACTGCCCACCAGCATTATCACACCCTTGATGGACTACAAAAAAATTGAAAAGGAGGAAACAAAGCAGTCGTACTTTCATTCCCAGCGCTTATTGAAATGATATTCATATAAGCGATGGACGGCTTTAGCTTTTTTGTACGATAGCCGAGAATTTTTTTGCCGTTTCTGTCAGCCTGGTGTAATCTTCACCTGTAATCAATTTCGCAGGATTGATCAATGAACCGCCTACTCCCGCCGCGATGGCCCCTGCCTTAAAAAATGACGCGAGGTTGTCAAGGTTGACACCGCCAGTTGGCATAAGGGGAATATGAGGAAGCGGTCCTTTAAGATTTTTAAAGTAGCTAACACCCAATGCATCTGCCGGGAAAACTTTGATAATGTCAGCTCCATGCTCGTAAGCAGTCAATATTTCGGTTGGTGTGAGTGCACCAGGGATGCTAATAACGCCATAGCGCTTCGCCAGTTTAATCGTTTGGACATTGACGGTTGGAGAAAAGATAAATTCAGCCCCTGCCATGATGACCGCACGGGCCGTTTCAGGATCCAATACTGTACCGGCACCCGCTATGATATCATCACCGAACTCCTCTTTCAGTCTTTCGATTAAATGGCACACTTTGGGAGTTTCCACTGTTATCTCTAGCGTTCGGATGCCGCCCTCTTTCAGGGCCCGGGCGATTGGTATAATTTGATCGGGGCGTGCATCGCGAATGACGGCGACCAGCTTCCCATGTTTAAGTTCTTCTAGTTTAGTCATTTTTTCCCACCTTTCTACCTCGTTACATCCTCTGTGCCGCCATTCATGAACAAATTGAGGTCGGCACGGATTGGCAAACCCTCAACATCGCCATTTACCATCGTTGCCATTGCTCCCATAGCATTTCCACGCCTTGCAGCTTCAGCTAGCGGCAGTCCATCCAGCATGCCGGAAAGTACACCGGATGCAAAAGCATCCCCAGCACCGATGGGATCAACGACCCGGTCCACAAAGAATCCCGGAACGTATGTTTTCCGTACAGACGGGGCTGAAATTAAACAGCCTTCTTTGCCCAATTTAAGTAAAACTGTTTCGACACCAAGTTCATGAAAATGATCGACAAATTCTTCCGGGGTATGGGAACCGAATAAAAATTCGGCTTCGGCCACCCCAGGCATGACGATATCACTTTTCGAGGCGTACTTTGTTATGATGTGACGTGCTTCAGTTTCATCGCCCCATATTTTCAAGCGAATATTCGGATCGAAGACGATTTTTTTTCCGTTTTCTTTAGCAATGCGGACCGCTTTATCCAAGAGCGACTGACAAGAATTTCCTAGTGCGGGTGTAATCCCCGTAATATGGAGATAAGCGGCGTCTTGGATGGCAAGATCCGTTAGTAATTCCGCCGTCATTTTACTAGCTGCCGAATCTTTCCGGTAATAATAAACTCGAGTATCATTCAGCCGTCTCAATTCTTTAAAAAAGACTCCGGTAGGCGCTTCAGGGTCTCTTGTTACATAAGAGACATCAACGCCTTCTCCGCGAATGAACGATTGCATGGCATCGCCAAATTCATCCTCACCGAGACGGCTAATCCAGCGTGAGCTATGACCGAGTCGGCTTAACCCAATCGCGACATTGGATTCCGCACCGGCAAACTTCATCGAAAAAGATCTGGCGTGGCGAAGCGGTCCTTCTTCATTCGGGGTAAACACTGTCATTGTTTCTCCGATGGTTACAACATCCATGTCATCATCTTCTTTCTCTTGTCATGCTATTACGTGATTAGAAAGCGTACCGATCTTCTCAATGCTGACGTTCATCCGGTCACCGTTTTTCAACCAGATTTTCGGATTCCTTCCCATTCCAACGCCTGGTGGCGTGCCAGTTGCAATCAAATCACCTGGCATTAGTGTCATGGACTGTGATAGAAATGAAATGATTTTCGGAACCGTAAAAATTAGGTTGCTTGTATTGGAATCCTGCATAATTTCACCGTTTAATTTAAGCGAAATCGCTAGATTGTGGGGGTCACCCACTTCATCTTTTGTCACGATAACTGGACCAAATGGAGCAAATGTGTCCGCCGTTTTGCCTCTTGACCACTGACCGTCCTGAAATTGCAAATCTCGGGCGCTGATATCATTCATAATCGTGTAGCCAAAGACGTAGTCATCCGCCTCTTCTTCTGACACACGTTTCGCTTCTCTACCAATGACAAACGCAAGCTCTGCTTCAAAGTCGACCTCGGTTGAATTAATCGGAATTTCAATCGCATCATTATGCCCGGCAATGGCATTAGCATATTTCGAAAAAATGACCGGTGATTCAGGAGGCTCCATCCCGGATTCCTTGCAATGATCAAAATAGTTAAGTCCTACGCAAATGATTTTATCCGGCTTTGCGATTGGCGGCAGGATATTTACTTCTGACAGTTTGAATATTGCATCGTCATTTACCCGTTGCTCGATTATCTGTTCAGCACGTGAACGCAACTCGCTTCCTCGTTCTATAAATTTTTTTATGCAAGCAGGAAATTCTTCTGGACAGAGAGCCGTTAAGCTGATAATTTGATCATCTTTAACAAGACCGATGTGCTGTTCGGTTTGCACGGAAAAAGTTGCTATTTTCATATTTTTCCCCTTTCTTAGGTTAATGCGTATGGTGTTTTTTCCCCTTTTAAGACCTGAACGATATTTCTTGCTGCTTTTTGACGAAGTTCAACCATCGCTTCCTCAGAATACCAGGCGCTGTGAGGCGTAATGATGACATTGTCCATTGTGAGTAGCGGGCTATCGATGCTGACCGGCTCATTTTCTGTCACATCAAGTGCAGCACCTGCAATTATCCCTTTTTCAAGTGCATAGGAAAGTGCTTTTTCATCGATTATCGGTCCACGTGCCGTATTAATGATGACCGCGTTACTCTTCATCTGTTTAAGGCGCTCCTCATTGATCATGTGGTATGTATCATCTATTAAGGGCACATGGATCGACAAATAATCGGCTTCGCCTATAATTTCGTCGAGATCCATTTTTTGAACCCCGACAGCAGCCATGTCTGCTGCCGATACGAAAGGGTCATAAGCAGCGGTTTTAAAGCCGAGCGGTTTCACCTTTTCAATGAAACGGCGCGGAATCCGGCCAAAGCCGAGAACCCCAACCGTTTGTTCATTAAAACGGTGAATCGGGACACACACCTTAAAGTCCCAGTTACCTTTTTTCACTTCCTTGTTTAACAGTGTCACTTTCCGCGCCGACGAAAGTAAAAGTGCCAATGCATGATTCGATACTTCTTCCATGCCATAATCCGGTACATTGGCGACAGTTATCCCCTTTTCCTTAGCCGCATTGAGATCAATTGTATTGACGCCAACACCATAGCGGGAAATGATTTTCGTGTTCTCAAGCGACTCAATGACTCGGCGTGAGATAGGAGCATATTGATTTAAAATTGCATCCGCTTCTTTTGCCTGCTCCATTACTTCTTCTTCCGTTTTGCATTGCGCTTTGATGAAATCGATTTCCAAACCGCTTTTTTGAAAAATCTCTTCTTCATATTTCAAATGGTCAAATTCATAATCCGTTAATAATATTTTAAAGGGCATTTGGGCTAAACTCCTTTATAGTAATAAATACCTGACATCTATTTCGCTGCTGCCTTTTCAATTTTTGCAATACCGAGTCCTTCTGCACCGAGTTTCGATGTTTTGGCTTCTGGGAAGTATCGTTCGATCATTTGAATACCAATTGCGGCACGGCGTACACGTTCTTGAGCGAGTGAGATGTTCGTACTTTCCCATTGTTTCCCTGAAGGGTATACATCAGGATGATTACGCAGACCAAATTTAATGTATACAGGCGCCAATACACGGATAATTTCCGGTATTTCATAATAGCGAAGAAAGCCTCCAAAGGTATCCGGAACTTCAACGTATAAATCAATTGGAATGTTTATTGATTGTCGGATCGCTGCAAGTTTGGACAGCGTTAATGCAGGTGGCACGTTGTAGGTATCCGCTCCGATGTCTTCCATTAATTTAACGGATACTGGATTGGCTGAACCCATTTGAACCGATACTTTAACAACAAAGTCTTCCGGAAGCTGTCCGTATTTTTTCATTTCTTTCGTTAAAAGTAGGAGTCCTTCATCCGCAACTAACGCACCGCGAAGACCAAGTGCAGCTCCTCTTTTCAAGTCTTCCATGGCATAAACAAGCTGGTCCGATCCTTCATGGCGGATTCCCTGAGATTTACCTCCTGGCGTAAGCGGTCCCGCACTGACATCCCATGAACCCCTGGGACCGACAAACAGACTGAGCTCCATGCCGCGCTCTGCTGTCATTTCACACATTTCTTTAATTTCTTCATCCGTTTGAAGCATGATGCCGCTGCCCTGGGATATCCGGTGAATAGTCAAACCGAGTCGGTCAATTTCTTTCAATGTTTCTTTTAGGGCAGCTGGACCTTCTACACTTGGTAGTTCAATACGATATTGAGCTCCATCCGGAAATGTTTTCGTTGATGTAGGAAGTTCTTTAAGATCAGTAGATGGGTAGCCTAATTGTTCGAGCAAGTCGCGTGATTCTTTCATTTTTGGACGCCTTCTTTCATATTTATATTTTTTAAGAGAACAGCTACTTTGTCACTCAAATCAGCAGGGTAAACATCGCATGGGGCACGGTGTCCAGCCGCAACGTCAAACCAGCGCTGATGAACGGCTTCTTTCATGGCTGTAAAAAATGTCGGACCGTAATTGTACACATCCATCAGTTTTGAAATCACTTGATGATTTTTCTGGGCTTCAGCGAGATCTCCTTTATGATACGATTCATATAAATGTACGGATATTTCCGGGGCAAAGACAGCGCTTCCATTAATGCTTCCAGCTGCACCAATCATTTGAGCCGGAAGCAAATGCTCGTCAAACGCGGAGAAGACTTTGAAATCACTGCGAACTTTCTTCACTTCTGCCAGCACTTGACGAAGGTGGCCGAAATCACTGACCGTCTCTTTAATACCTGCTATATTTAAATGATTTTGGGCTAATTTTTTAATCAATTCGATTGATAAATTTTGTCCGGTCAAGAGCGGGATGTTATAAATGAAAACTTGCAGATTAGTATGATTCGCCACACTGGAAAAATGTCGATATAATTGCTCGTCAGACAGCTTCCAGTAATATGGGTTTACTACGAGAACGCCGTTCGCTCCATGCTCTTCTGCATAAGAAGTCAGTTCATGCACCTCTTTTAATGCGGTATGCCCGACTCCGACCATAACTGGCACTCGTCCGTTAATGTGCTTTAACATTTCGCGTACATATAATTTCCTTTCTTCAGTCGTAAGTGAGGAGAACTCACCTGAACTACCCATCAACAAAATACCGTCAATATTCCGTGAGATTAATAGGTCGATATACCTTCTGTTCAACTCCAAATCCAAGTTCCCCGTTTCATCAAATAAGGTGACTACCGGTGGAATGATGCCATGAAAGTCCATTATTTTCCCTCCTTTTATTACCATTCAGCGATACTCCCGTCTTCATTACGCCAAATTGGGTTTTTCCAATTATGTCCGGTCTCTGCTGCCTGCTTCACTTTTTCTTCATCAATTTCCACTCCAAGACCCGGTTTATCCGGAATGTTCACATAGCCATTTTCATAATCGAATAATTCTGGATTTTTCATATAATCGAGAATGTCCATGCCTTCGTTGTAATGAATACCAAGGCTTTGCTCCTGAATAATGAAATTCGGTGTCGTTGCGTCCAGATGAAGGGATGAAGCAAGAGTCATTGGACCGAGCGGGCAGTGCGGCGCAATGGCTACATCATACGCTTCTGCCATTGCGGCAATTTTTTTCCCTTCTAAAATACCACCTGTATGAGACAGATCCGGCTGAATTATATCGACATAACCATCTTGAAGTAGCTGCTTAAAGCCCCAGCGCGTATACATTCTTTCTCCCGTCGCAATCGGACACGTAGTATGCCAGGCAATCTCACGAAGTGCTTCATTGTTTTCCGGGAGCACCGGTTCTTCAATGAACATTGGACGGTATGGTTCGAGTTCTTTCACAATCACCTTTGCCATCGTTTTATGAATCCTCCCGTGAAAATCCACACCGATGCCAAAGTCTTTGCCAACCGCTTCCCTGATTGAAGCAACGCGTTCGACGACCGCTTCTACTTTTGAAAAGCTATCTATGTAATTCATTTCTTCTGATGCGTTCATTTTGACTGCAAGGAAGCCTTCTTTCTGTTTTCCTAGTGCGGCAGCAACTACATCCACCGGTCGATCTCCTCCGACCCATGAGTACACTTTAATTTTTTGACGTGCTTTACCGCCGAGCATTTGGTATACAGGAATATTGAAGTATTTCCCTTTAATATCCCATAGTGCCTGCTCAATGCCGGAAATGGCACTCATTAAAATTGGCCCCCCACGATAAAATCCACCTCGATATAGAGTTTGCCAGATGTCTTCAATATCGTTCGGATTTCTTCCGATCAGATAATCGGTCAATTCGTTAACTGCTGCTTTAACCGTTTCAGCACGGCCTTCCACGACAGGCTCTCCCCATCCGGAAATGCCTTCATCCGTATCGATTTTTAAAAACAGCCAGCGGGGCGGGACTTTGTATAAAGAAATTTTTATGATTTTCATCAAGCACCTCGCAATGTTTTTTTGAAGAAAGAGAGATTTTCAAAAATGGAAACCTCCCTTGCACCTGTTAAGAACCTTTAATAAAAACCGTTTTTATGGCTGTATAAAATTCTTTCGCCGCTTCCCCTTGCTCTCGCGAACCCGTGCTTGATGCCTTCATGCCTCCGAATGGGGCTTGCAACTCTACGCCCGCGCTTTCTGCGTTAATGCGGACAAGACCTGCTTCAATTTCATCAATGAATTCCAAAATTGAGCTAATATTTGATGTGAAGATTGAGGCACTCAATCCGTATTTCGTATTATTTGCCAAGTCAATCGCTTCGGCAAGATCGGTTGCTTTCATAAGTGCGATAACTGGTCCAAAAATTTCTGCCTGTGCAATCTCCATTTCGGACGTCACGTCTTCAAAAATCGCTGGTGTGATGAAAAAGCCCCTATCATAGTCTCCGCCAGTTAATATCTCCCCGCCATGTATGAGTTTTGCTCCCTCCTGCTTGCCTTTTTCAATGTACTCTGTGACCGTATTGAACTGGCTTTCGCTTGCACATGGGCCCATCCAAATACCCTCTTGAAGACCGTTGCCCACTGTAATTTTCGCTGCTGCCTTTACCAGTTTTTGTTTGAATTCATCATAGACGGACGATTCAACGACTACACGACTTGAAGCTGTGCATTTCTGGCCGGAAGAACGAAATCCACCGCTGATGACCGCCTCGACAGCTTGGTCGATGTTTGCATCTTTCGTTACGATGACTGGATTCTTTCCACCCATTTCAAGTTGATATTTTATTCCGCGGGCGGAAGCTGATTTTGCGACGCTCTGACCGACACTTTCAGAACCGGTAAATGTGATCGCATTTAAAAGCGGATGATCGATGAGTCCTTGGCCAATGATCGATCCTTTACCGGTAATAAAATTCACAACACCCTCAGGAAAGCCTGCTTTGGTAAAGCATTCCATGACTTTCGCTGCCGTAACGGCTCCCTCAGTAGCCGGTTTCCATACGATTGAATTGCCATAAACAAGAGCTGGAGCCATTTTCCAGATGGGTATTGCAACTGGGAAATTCCAAGGTGTGATTATCCCTACAACACCTAGTGGGGTCCGTTTCGTGAACATTAGTGCGTCTTTATCGGATGATGGTATGACATCGCCGTCTTTCCGCATCCCTTCCCCAGCATAGTAACGCAGGATTGCAACACCTCGTGCCGTTTCACCCTTTGCTTCAGGAAATGTTTTACCCATTTCACGAGTCATGGTTTCAGCAATTTCATCTAGATTTTCTTCCAATATATTGGCTGTTTTAAAAAGGATTTGTCCACGTGCAGATTGCCCGAGCCTGCGCCAATCCCTTTTTGCCTTATGCGCTGCAGCCACAGCTTTATTCAAGTCTTCTTCGGTTGAGCTTTGTACGTAGCCAACCGGCTCTTTGTCCGCAGGATTAATACTTTCGATGGTATTTCCAGAAGATGCATCCACCCACTCATTATTAATGAAATTTTTATATGTTTTCGTTGCAAATGTAGTTGATATCATAATCTTTAGCTCCTTTTACGTTTAGAATGTCGGTCCAATTCTCCAAATGCCAAAGTCATGCTGCTTTAATATCTCCGCTTTTGTTAGTTTTCCATTTGAAACGTGTTGAATTTCCTCCATAATGCGCCTGCCCACTTCATCAACGGTTTCTAACCCATCGACAATGGTCCCAGCATTCAGATCCATATTTTCATTCATCTTTTCAAACATTGGTGTATTAGTTGAGATTTTAATGACGGGTGAAATAGGAGATCCTGTTGGCGTGCCCCTTCCACTAGTGAAGAGAACGATTTGGGCTCCGCCTGCGACCATGCCTGTCAATTGCTCAATGTCATGGCCAGGTGTATCCATCCATACTAGCCCTTTTTTCGTGGGCACCTGTGCATAATCAATGACTTCTTCCAATCTGGTTGTACCTGATTTTGTCGCTGCCCCCAGAGATTTTTCTTCTAGTGAGCTGAGACCTCCCTCAATGTTTCCCGGACTTGGATTTCCGGTGCGGATGTCTACGCCCATTTGAATCGAGCGGTCTTCCATCATTTTAATAACCGCATAAGCTTTTTTTGCTACCTGGCCGTTTGCCGCCCTGTTTGCGATCAAATGCTCAGCACCGATGAGTTCAGTCGTTTCCGCTAATATTGCGGTTCCCCCTTGCTGAACTACCAAATCGCTTGTACGTCCGACTGCCGGGTTCGCCGATAAGCCTGAGCATGCATCCGACCCACCGCATTCTGTGCCGACAATCAGCTCGCTAAAATCACATAATTCCCGTTGCACCATCGAGGCATCCTGGACCATTTTTACCGCAATTTTAGATACTTCGGCAATGGTTTGAAGAGTGCCTCCATGATCCTGGATCGATATGGTTTCCACTGGTTTACCGCATTTGGCAATTTCATCTCCAATGCGGTGCGCCTGATGTGTTTCACAGCCAAGTCCGAGTACAATGACACCATATACATTAGGATTCATGCCCATCCCCGCATAGGTTCTGGCCGTTTGATCATAATCAGTGCCCACTTGCGCACAGCCATGCTGATGAATGAATGTAACGGTTCCGCTCACCAATTCCGTGACGCGCTGAGCTGTTTGAGTTGCACATGTTATCGTTGGCAAAATCAGTACATGATTCCGTACACCGACGCGGCCATCCGGACGGCGGTAGCCCCAAAATTGCATTTTTTCATTCAGCAATTTTGTCACCCCTTCCTCTTTTGCCTTCTAAATTGTGTACATGAACATGTGCACCAGCGGGAATAAAAGCTGAGGCTGCACCTATGACTTCTCCATATTTAATTATGTCTTCTCCTTCTTTGATGGCTTTGACTGCGAACTTATGTCCAAAACGAATCGGTTCAAGGATGGCTACGACAAGTTCTTCAAGGTCTGATTTCACAACTACTGATGTGTTTGCAGGGATTTCGGCTAAAGCGACAGCTACACTATCTTTCCTACTTAAGTAAAGTGTTTTATACTCGCTCATTTTGTCACCCCTTAAATGGTTTGAACTGCTTTACTTTGGATAACCGGGTTGTTTAATACCCCTATCCCTGGTATTTCGATTTCAATCCGGTCATCGCCTTTCAATGTAAATTCATTTGGCGGTACCACGCATGTACCTGTAAGTAAAACGGATCCGTCAAATACAGTATTATCCAAGACTAAATAGTCGACGAGCTCTTCTAATTTTCGTTTCAGTTGGTTTACTTTCGCTTCACCTTCAAATACTTTTTCTTCATTTCGAAAAATCCGGCACATGATTTTAAGCTCATATGGATCCGGAACAGCCTCTTTTAATAAGATGGCCGGTCCAATGGAACAAGAGTTTTTCCAAACTTTTGCCTGTGGGAGATAAAGCGGGTTTTCACCTTCAATATCACGGCAGCTCATGTCATTCCCTGCGATATATCCGAGCACCGTTCCCTTTTTATCGATGACAAGACCAAGCTCCGGCTCCGGAATTTGCCATTTTGAATCTGAACGCAAGTATACTGGGTCATTCGGGCCTACGGTTCTTGCTGCAGTTGATTTAAAGAAAATCTCAGGACGCACTGCATCATAAACTTTGTCATAGAAAGTTTGGCGGTCCAGTTTTCCTTGCGTTGCTTCGTAGTTACGTGCTTCCTTGCTTTTCTTATACGTAACACCAGATGCCCATACTTCCGGTGCGTCGATCGGCGTTGTTAATTGAAGACCTTCCAATGGCTGTTTTTCCCCTTCAGCGACAATTTGTTTTACAATGTCAAACGCCGTTCTGTTTTCACAGCGTGCCGTTGTAATCAACGACATAAAATCCGTAAATGGAAGGTCCACCACATTATTTTCGTTTGTCACGGCAGCAAGTTGTTTTTTGTTTTCATGTACATAGCGAATAATTCTCATTTGTTAGTTCCTCCTAATGGCAGACCTCTTTTTATATTTTTTGATATTCATAACCGAGCTCCTGCGAAATCTTACTGCTGCATTCCTTTAAGAGACGTACATAATACTCATGTGATTCTTCGTTTACTTTCGAAGCTGGCATCGATACACTCATTGCAGCGATTACCTTTCCTGAATAATCTCTTATCGGTACGGCAAGACAGAAAATGCCCGGTTCATTTTCTTCATTATCCATTGAATAACCATTAATGCGTGCTTTTTCGATTTCGGCTAAAAACTGTTCCTTGGATCTAATCGATTTTTCTGTCGGTCCCGTATAATCATAGCCGTCCAAGAGCAAATCCAGTTCACTATCCGTTTTGGTTGCAACAAGAGATTTGCCAACTGCACTTGTATGAATCGGAACACGACGGCCAATACGGGAATACAGGACCGTTACCCCAGTACCTTCCACTTTATCGACATAGACACCTTCCTGCCCGTCCAATATGACAAGGTGCAGCGTCAAATTCGTTGTTGCTGAAAGCCCTTCAAGATGTTTTCTTGCTACATTGCGCAAATCGAGATGGGTCACAACAACGCTTCCCCTCTCCAATAGCTTTAATCCTAGCGAGTATTTTCCATTTTCTTCGCCTTGTGAAATATAGTGATGCTCCTGTAAGGTTTTTAATAGTGAATGAACCGTACTTTTATGTAAATTCATTCTCTTACTTATCTCTGTGATAGTTAGTTCACGCTCACGCTCATCAAATAAATCCAATATTTTCAAGGCACGCTCCACCGATTGGATGATAGGCATCGTTCCTCACTCCTTTTATCATTCTGTCTACCTTTATCTTATCGGATTTATGACGAGCATACCTCACTTTATTTCTACTTTTTTTTCATGGATTATAATATCTTGTTCATAATCAAGTACCGCATCCTCAATGACAGCGATTGGAACAACACCATTTGCTGCATCTGTATGCCCAAACATCCTGTTGCTTGCCGCAACCATTTTTTGTCTAACTTTCATCCGCTGCTTGCGTTCAGCTGCCAATGATTGTCTTTCTTCTTTATAATGATCCGCAAAATCATGAATAACCTTTCCAGAATGAAGTTGAGTAGAATCTACAAAATCAATCCGTCGATCACGAAGCTGAAGGTGAATTACATCCCCTGATTTAAGTAATCCAATGCCGCCACCTTCATACGCTTCCGGGGTCATATGTCCTATGGCAGCACCATATGTGACTCCTGAATAGCGGCCGTCGCTAATGATTGTAGCGATTTTTTTCATAACACGATTTGCATTGATGTGTTGCATTGGTGTAAACATTTCCGGCATTCCGAATGCCACTGGCCCCTGCCCTGAGATAATAACCGCAATTTTCAATGTGCCTGCTTCAACCATCCTGTCAAATAACTCCCCATAGGTAGCGGTTTTTAGAAGAGACCATTCCGGCTCATTGTTGTATTTAAGAGATTCTAGCAATAGATTATGTTCGAATAGCTTTTGCTCTTTTATTTTTGAAAGCAGATTCGAATCGAGCAGGCTTTTATTTGCATCATCTTCATTTTCGTAATATAGGACAAATGCAAGCTTATCGTCGAATTGGTCAAGCTGTGGTGTCGGCATTCCGCTGATTTTTACAACGGCGCTTTCAAAGAAGTTTCCTTTTAATACATCAACACCGCTGAATCCACGGCGTGGATTGGATAAAATGACCTGATTTTTCTTTACATTAACCGCTTTTAGGCTACTTGTGATCGAAAGACGTTCTTTCCAAGTTTTTGCTGCGACAGTCGGCGCATCCTGATCCATTGGAACACCATTCTCAATAAGTTCATGAAAAAGTGTTTCCATTCCTCTGCTTTTCCCGCTGCAACACTGCATCGCAAGTGAATATATGTCCCTTCCTTCTGTCAGACTGTAATCAAATAAGTCAGGAATTGGATGTGAATGATGAATGCGGTCAAGATCCCATAAACTGAATTTGAATCCTGCATAAAGCATGCCTGCGACAATATGCATCATTAAGTTAGTAGAACCACCCGAAGCGCTGTGAATACGGATTGCATTTTTTATGTTCGCAGCGACAATGTTGGCCACGCCGTAGCGCTCTTCGTTTATCATGCCGGCAAAGCTATCAAGCACCGAGTTAATCTGGCGTTGTGTTGGTGGATCGGTCAATAGCTCCACTGCTGGATGAACGAGACCCATGCCTGCCACTAAATGACGTGAACTATTCCCCGTACCATTAAAGGCACATACACCTCCCTGCCCGTCACATGTTGCGACAGCAAGTCTCATTTCAAAGTATTTATGCTGTTCCTTCGTCAATATTCCTCGTTCATAGGCCCGTTCAAACACGCCCTGGAAAGCAGTATTCGATGAACATTGCAATATATATGCCATCGTATCTCGTAAATCTACGGCTACATCGGCTGCTCCTTTACTTTCCGCTTTTTTCGCAAGAGTTTCCAATTCTTCAATCACGTCAGCTGGAATCGAACCGCCTTCCAATACGTGAGCAGGTGCGAATGTTGCGAAAAAGGGCGCTTCACCACGGTTTCGACGAACACGATCAACATGTGCGAGTGCACTTACAACACCAAGAGGCTGTTTATCACACCCTTGAATGACGAATGCACCATGATAACTGTGAGCTTCTAGCTGGTTGACAACCATTTGTGCAACCGCGTTTCGGCTCTGGAGAGAGTAACTCATTCCTTGATTGTTTTGCGCCGTGCCATCACACATCACCGGTGTCGAGAAATGAAACGGCACACCGCCGTTTTGCCAAATGCGGATTGCTGCCCGTGCTGACGTTTGGTAATCCATTATATGGGCCGGATGATCGGACGAACCACCGATTATTGCGATCCGCGGGGCATTCCTCTCTAGCCGCATATAAATTTCTTCAAGCGTCCAATCAGGCTTGCCCCCTTCATATGTGGAGCCAAGCGTCAGCTTTGAACGGTCCAACAGACCTGCAACCGTAATGGGTTCATTTGCTTTTCCCTGTACATTATCGCGGTAAGGGTTTATCCCGTTATCAATTAGTGGATATAGGTGTGTCATTTCAGCGCTCCTTTTCTGATTTCAAATGATTTCTTCCATTCTCTAAAAATAGTAAAGAAGGTTTTTAGTCTAGTGCCAATTCTTCTGGTTCTGATAGGATTTTTAAATTTTTGTTTTTTAAAGCTTCTTCCATCATGCTTTCAGAAATCCAAATTTCACCGATTTCTAGCGTGTTTTTTATTCTTACGACTCTCACTTTAGTTAAGTCAAATGCATTGCACGTTTTGATGGCAGCTTTAACAGCTAATTCCTGCGTATCCAAAAACATCGGGAGCTTTACTACATCTGTCACTGTGCTTGTGAGTGCATTGGCATAGCCTTTTTCCCATTTGATTTCATTCATGACGGCCTTCGTCGTCATATCAGCCATGCCGATGCCGTTTGCATTACCGTGAGTTTTTTCAGTAAGTCCAAGTACAACGGTCCGTTTAACGTCTGGTCCCCCGGTAGCGTATGGAGTGGCGAAGTTACCCGTTATATTCGGATCCATTCCATCCCCCGAAATATCCTTTCCGAGTTCATTTACAATAAGTACGTCGATCGAATCGAAATGTATTTTCGGCATCAATGATTTTGCTTCAAGCAACAGTCCCGGTTCCACTACCTCCAGGTCCTCAGCTGGGACTGCGACGATTTTCGCCGGTTTATCATAAGCATTTTCAATCGACGCAAGACCAAATATGATAGGAGCTTTTGACAAGGAAACCTTAGCCATTTCAGGGACATGTTCCGCCATATACTTAAAGCTGTATGCATGTGCAGCTTCGGCTCCCTTTTGCTTTCCTAAACCGATAGTTATCATTTTCATAAGTCCGCTTTCAACCGGTCCGCGAAATGCTGTATGTGGTTTTATCCGATTAATGACTATGATTTTATCCGATTCGTAAGCAAGTTTATCAATATAGACAGGGAGGCCATTTGGCAATTCATCCAGTTTAATAACTTCCATCGATGACCTGATAGGCGCTCCAACCGCTTCTTCTGAAATACCCAGCTGAAGCAACACATCGATTTGCCCTTCCGCCGTGGCACCACCATGGCTTCCCATTGCAGGTACGATGAAAGGATTACCTCCCGCCTCCTTAACGGCAGCCACCGTTTCTCTTACTAATGTAGGAAGGTCCGCTACCCCTCTGCTTCCTACTGCAATTGCCACCCTGTCTTCTTCATTTATTCTTGATAAGACACCTGCTTCTTTTATCGCCTTCTTCACCTCACCGGCTACATCAGCGATTTGAGGTGTACGAAAATTCTGCCTCACTTTGACCATTTTCGGTAATTGGATTTCACGTAAAAGTTCAGAGATAATATCCATTTTCTATCCTCCAAACAATCTGGATTATTTATCGCGTACTTTTTCAACTTCGCTCATCATTTCCTCTACAAGATCCGGTCCGAATTTCTTGGCATATTCGTCCGTCACTGGTTGGATGGCCTTCTTCATTTTTTCCATTTCTTCCGGCTCTACTTCATTGATTTTCATTCCTTCTTCTTTTAGATATTTAAGTGCCTTTTCATTTTCTTTTTGGTTAACTTCCCGTTGATACTTTCCAGCCTCTTGTGCGGCCTCACTCATGATTTCTTGCTCTTGTTCTGATAGGTCATCCCAGAACTTTTTACTTACAAGGAATACAAATGGTGTATAAACATGATTTGTAAGACTTAAGTATTCTTGCACTTCATTATATTTTTGCGTTTGAATTGTTGCGAGTGGATTCTCCTGACCATCAACAGTGCCTGTTTCCAGTGCAGTAAACACTTCTGAGAAAGCCATCGGCGATGGATTCGCCCCTAACTTTGAAAATGCATCTAAATGCACTTCATTTTGCATGGTACGAAGTTTAAGCCCTTTGAAATCTTCAGCCGTTTTAACAGGGTGTTTACTGTTGGTTAAGCTTCGGAAACCATTTTCCCAGTATCCCAAACCTACTAAATCATGTTCCGGTAATTTATCCAAAAGTTTTTTTCCTACTGCACCATCAAGTACTGTATAAGCTTCTTCTTCATCATTAAAGACAAAAGGGAAGTCATAAATTCCAAATTCCTTAATCATACCAACAAGTGGTGAGGTTGAAGGAACAGTTACTTCCTGTAAGCCACCTTGAAGAGCTTCTGTCATTTTCTGATCATCTCCGAGGGTGGCATCAAAAAAGTTTTGGACTTTCATTTTCCCCCCGCTTTTTTCTTCAACCAGTTCTTTAAATTTCTCCATTCCTTTTCCTTGTGGATGCATTTTACTATTTCCGATCCCTGCTTTGATTGTTCTTTCCTGTATACCGTCAGCTGAAGCGCTTTCATTCTGTCCGCTTCCACAAGCGCTTAATAATAGTAATGAAGGTAGTAGTACTCCAACCGCCAAACGTTTGAACAAATTATTCATTTTCATTTTCCTCCTATAAAATAAGTTGAATACCAGCAAACAGACCCATATACTTGTTTAATTCCGTTAGGAGGTAAACCATTCTAGAGGAACCAGCACTAAGGAAGGAAACAAAATCAACAAGATCAATATAATTACTTCCACGAGCAAGAATGGCCAAATCCCCTTCATGATTTCTTCCATACTGATCTTACTTATGCCGCACATGACATTTAACACGGTTCCGACCGGTGGTGTAAGTAAACCGATGGCGTTATTCAGGATAAACAGGACACCGAAGTAAACTGGGTCAATACCTGCAGCGACCACCAATGGCATCAATACTGGCGTTAGAATAAGGATTGTCGGCGTCATATCCATAGCAGTTCCAACTACGATGACCAATAAGTTTATCATTATTAATAGAAGGAATGGATGATCCATAAATGGCTCCAGCAATTCAATCACCTGAGCAGGTAAATCGGCTACAGTTATCAGCCAGGATGACACGAGTGCTGCGGCGACCAGAAACATGACAACACTTGTCATTTTTCCTGCATGAACAAAGACCTCATATAAATCTTTCACTTTCATTTCACGATAGATTACTAGACCGACAAATATTGCGTAGACTGCAGCCACTACTGCCGCTTCAGTCGGTGTGAATAAACCGAATTTCAATCCACCAATGATAATGACGGGCAGGAATAGAGCCCAAATGCCTTGACGAAGAGAGGTAAGTATTTCTTTTGTTGAAGCTCGGGGGTTAACGGCGACTTTATCTTTTCGTGCAACAATGGACCAGGTAACCGTTAGTCCGACCGCTAGTAAAATACCAGGAACGATTCCTGCCATGAACAGCTTTGTAATGGACACACCACTTGCGACACCAAAAATGATAAAGCCAATACTCGGCGGAATGATCGGGGCAATGATACCACCGGATGCAATCAACCCACTTGACCGGTTCACATCATATCCTGACTTCACCATCATGGGAATTAATATAGCTCCAAGCGCTGCTGTATCGGCAACAGCAGATCCTGATAAACTTGCAAACAACACACTCGCAATGATCGCAACATAGCCAAGGCCTCCCTTGATATGGCCAACCAAGTTCATTGCCATCTCAACGATACGCCGTGATAATCCGCCCCTATTCATCGCCTCTCCTGCAAGCATAAAGAACGGTATGGCCATTAGAGGGAAGTTATCGGCGCCACTGATTAGATTTTGTGCGATTATTTGACTATCAAAAATACCAAGGAAGTACATTAACACTACACTACTTACAAGTAAGGCAAAGGCAATAGGTATTCCAAGTCCCATGGCTCCCAGTAAAGATCCGACAAATACACCTATCATCCCTGTTTCTCCTCCTTGACAATCCTAATATCTGAAGCAAATTCATCAGTATGGAGAGAAATTAGCTCTTCTGACTCACTTATCATCACCAATTCTTCGTCTTTAATTTTATTGAAGAAAATCCTATACAAATTGAAAATGATCATGCTGCCCATTGACACACTCACAAGAATACCTGTCCCATATACAAATGCCAGTGGCATGCCGGTGGCCGGGGCAGTACTGTCAATGTTTATCAATGTCATTTTCCAGCTGCCATCCAAGATTAGGATGAGAACGAATAACATCATCAAATCACTAATAACTAGAACCACTTTTTTCATCTTATTCGGGAGTCGTTTGATGACCATATCGACACCTAAGTGTTCTTTATTTTTGAAAGCTCCGATGGCGCCAAGGAACGTCAACCAAATAAAGAGATACCTTGACATTTCTTCTGACCAAGTAATCCCTGAATTAAAGAAATAACGAAGAACTACATTACCAAACACGAGTACGACCATTATTGCTAAAGCAACTGCCATAATAATGTTTAACGAATTTTCCAAGATTCTTGATATTTTATTCACCTATACATCTCCCCCTTCCTATCTAGAGCGCCTGCTTCATTCTGCTTGTATTTTACCGACAAGCTCCTTCGCCCAGTCATTTTTCTCAAAGACTTCATCATAAACAGGTTGAGATGCTTTTAACATTTTTTGTGAAAAGTCTTCGTCAGGCTTTGTAAATTTGATTCCATTATCCATAAGATATGCTTTGTCATCTTCATAACTTTTTTCCATCAAATCAAACTCATATGCTGCCGACTCCTTTGCTGCTTTTTGAATGATTTTTTGTTGCTCCTTTGTTAGCCCTTTATAGAATTTGCTATTGATAATGTAAATATTGGGGCTGAACATATGCTTGGATTCCAGTACATCACTTTGTACTTCATTCCACCCCGAGGATCTCAGTGTGGCTATGGGATTATCTTGAGCATCAACAACCTTTTGTTCAAGTGCGGTAAAAACTTCTGAAATAGGCAATGGGCTAACATTTGCCCCCAATGATTCACCTAATTTTATGTAATTCGGGATGTTCGGCATTCTAAGTCGAAGTCCATCAAAATCTTTCATTCTCTTAATTGGACGATTACTCGAAAACATCCTAAATCCGTTTGCACTCCATGCGAGCGGTGTCACCCCATGCTTTGGATCAAGATCTTCTGTCAATTCCTCTCCTATAGGTCCATTCAATACCTTCTTTACATGATCGTAATCCCTAAATAGGAAGGGCCATTCCGGAACACCCATTTTAGGAATGTCCGACTGCATAATTAGCCCTGGAACGCCCATTTCGATCGTTCCGTTTCTAACGCCGTCATAAAATTCTTTTTCTGCACCTAATGTACTGTTCGCATAAATCCGAACCTCTAGTTCACCATTACTCTCCTTTTCAACCATTTTTTTGAACTTTTCTTTCAAAGCAATGTTTTGAGGATGATTTTCAGCAAAATAATGTGCCACTTTTATAGTTTTCTTTTCAACTCCAGATCCACTGGTTTTTTCTCCCTCACCTCCACCACATCCTGATAAAAGGAATGTCATTGCAAGAGTTAAGCTTGTGGAAAATACAAAAAGCTTATTTTTTTTCAATAAAAACCCTCCCCTGAGTTTTTTGTAAGCGTTATCATTTGTGGCTGATCTTAAAAACTTCTCCTCACCCTTGTATAAGCAAAAAACAAATTGTTTTATATTATAAAACACAGTTTTTGTTTTATTCAGAGTAAGGATAAAACACTTCACTTCTCATTACGTTTCACAGGTTAATTCACTTTTTAAGCCATTACTTTAATAAAATAAAAGGTTAATTTGTTCTATAATATAAAACTCGGTTTTCGAATTTTATATCTTACGTTGATTATAAGCTCCCATTTTTACTAATGTCAAACCATTTTTTGAATTTTATAACAATTTAACAAATATTCTATTTCACTAATTAATATTTACAGAGATTTTTAGAAACAAAACGGGAAAGATAAAAGTCGTTTTTTTCTATATTAGAATATTTATAGGATAGAAAATCAAGCAAAACCAGGTTTCCCTTAAAATACATACAATATGAACCCCTCTTACAACAGGTTAAAGACTTAAGGAATAAAAACTCCAACGAAGCTTTTAAAGTCTCATTAAATATATATTTAATTATTACCGATATATAAAACATGGTTAATATATAACACGGGGAAGGAATAAACAAAGATGAATAAACTCAGTACGAAAATAGGTTTTGTTCTTTTAACAGGCATGGTCATTACATTAATTGGAAGTTTATTATTAATGTATAAAAGTACAAATGATACGGTTGAGAAAACAATCGCTATGAGCAGCTTAGACATTGCAAGCAACATCTCTCATGCAATAAATCCAACATCTTATGCTGAATTTTTAAGTAATCAATCCGAAACCTCTACATATTGGGAGATACGCGAGCAGTTAGACGATTATAGACAAAAAACTGGAGCATTATATGTATATACATTGGGAATTGACGAAAATAACAAAAAAGTCCATATTCTTATAGACGGAATGGGTAAGGGAGATAAAAAAGCATCTCCCATTTTAACACCCACAACCGCAACTTCATTTCAGGATGTAGATAGCGTCATGAAGGGAAAGGTTACTACCACTTCCATCGTTCATGATCCTGAATATGGTGACTATTTATCCGTTTTCGTTCCCATAAAGAATGGGAACGAGGTCATTGGAATTCTAGGGGTGGATATCGATGCCAGCAAAGTCGATGCTACGGCCAGCACGGTTCTGGGTGGCATCCTTCCCCTGATGATAATAATCAATGTAATTATTGACGATCGTAGTGGGTGCACTAATATGGTTCTTGACTAAAAAGTTAAGCCCGCTTCTCAAGGTCAGCTTGGCTGCAAAGGAAATCTCAAATGGAGATTTATTAACAGCCAATAAACTGATTAGCAACACAAGGGTTAAGGGAAATGACGAAATCAAGGTTTTAGTGAAATCCTTTGAAGAAATGATCACCAATACAACTATGATCGTCAATTCCATGAAAAGCTCATCACTCGAATCATCAAGTGATATCGAGCACAAAATCAAAGAAATGGATACTTCCACACAATATATCGTTAATGGGATTCAGCAAGTTTCAGGAGCTGCGGAAGTACAATTGCACAGAAGTGAAGAATCATCGAGGGTCATCGAGGAAATGACCATAGGTATACAAAGAATTGCCAAAGCTTCTTCAGAAGTCAGCGAACAGACAAATCATGTTTCAACTAGGATGTCCATTGGAAATCAAGATATAAATGAACTCTCAAATCAAATTCTGCAAGTAAAAGATGTGATGCTGCAAACAAGTTCAAGAATAAAGAATTTGGACGAACAAGCAAATGAGATTGTGAATATTGTACATGTAATTACAGGAATTGCCGAGCAAACAAACCTGCTATCACTAAATGTGGCAATTGAAGCTGCTAGAGCCGGTGAACAAGGTAAAGGTTTTGCGGTGGTATCGAACGAGGTACGGAAATTGGCAGTGGGCACGAAGGAATCTGCCATCCATATTCAAGAGTCCCTGCTTCATTTTAAATCCATCATAAATGAATCAGTGAAAATGATGGAAACTGGAACTAATGAGGTAGAGGAAGGGACAAAATTTGTGCTGAATACAAGAGAAACTTTTAAACAGACTATAAAATCTTTTGAGCATGTTAGTGATCAGATTCAAGAAATATCAGCCATTACAGAGCAAATGGCAGCAAGTTCTCAGGAAATCAATGCTTCGATAGAAGATTTTGCAGGGTTGACAAGGGAAACGGCAGTGGCTTCAAAGCAAGTGGCACAATCAACCGATCAACAAGCGAAATCCATGGAGGACATTTCCTTCTCCACCTCCTCAATGGTTAAGCTCGCTAATGACCTGGAAACATCTGTTGAACGGTTTAACGCTTAAACATCTCTAACCACTATTCTATTACTATATCAAGAAAGGGATTTTGCTATTCATGCAAAATCCCTTTCTTACTATTTTACTTAGTTGATTTTAGTTTCAAATCACCTTCATAAGGTATATGTTCCACTGTTATCGTTATATCTTTTCCCTCTTTATCTTTACCGATTCGTTTATACGTGAATTTATTTTCATTAAGCTCTGTAAGTTCAAGAACTGCGCCATATTTATTTTCCCCTAGTGAAACATGTGCTCTTATCTTATTTCCGTGAACAACATCGTAATAGCCGTAATCACCACGGCTTTCACCGGTTTTAGCATCAAAAAATTCATACTTATTTGTTTTATCATCATATTTTGCAAGACCTAAATAATTCGAGTTATAGCTTGATACATCATTTCCCTTTTCATCCAATGCCACTGTTCCTTGCCATGGGGTGCTTGATAAAATTTTATCTCCATCAACATCTGTTTCTACGTCTCCAGTGTAAGTTTCCAAATTTTTGTCTGGATCTGTAAAGGAAAGTTCTGTTTCCTTATAAGGAATATGATCAACAAACACCTCTACGTCATTTCCATTAGCATCTTTACCCATTCTTTTATAAGTAAACATATCCTTATTCAGTTCTGTTATTTCAACAACGGCCTGGTAACCCATCGATTCTGAAATTAACACTCGCATCTTCCCATTGGTAATAAAGAAAGTTCCCTTATCACCACGACTTTCTTTTGTATTTTTATCAAAAAATTCATATCTGGATGTTTCATCGTCATATTTTGCGAGACCAATAAAGTTAGCATTCTCCTTTGTTAAGTCATTATTATTCTTATCATAAACTTTTGTACCTTGCCAATTCGTGCCACTAAGAATTTTAGTCAATTCCTGGCCTGCTGTTAACTTATTTTCTTGTTTACTTTCTTTGGCAGTTTGTTCCTGCCCCTGTCCACTATGACTGTCTTGTGCGTTTGTGTTACATCCTGTTAGGGCCAATGTTAATCCAAGTAGTATAGATGATGAAATTTTTGCTTTTTTGTTCATTTTTTCGTCTCCTCATATCCTATTGTGATTTTAATTAATTAGCGGTGCAATTGACATTACAAAATGAAAGTATCGCAATCTGGTTATTTTGCTCCTGCTGTTAATAAAATTTGTTCAATCTCTTTAAATCCTTTTTCGCGGGCATGTTGTAAAGGGGTAATATTATTATTATCAGGAATGTTGACAACTGCACCATGATCTATTAACAATTGCACTGTTCGCTGCTGTTTTCCATCACCATCATTCAAAATGATAGCTTCTAGCAAAGCTGTCCAACCAAGATCATTTACATGATTCACATCAATATCAGTTTTAGTTAGGAGTTCTTTAATAACCTCTACATATCCATGTTCCGAAGCAGGGATTAAAGCCGTTCCTCCATAACGGTTGGTTATGGACGGGTCGGCACCTGCTTCAATCGCAAGTTTAAGTATATCTAGATAACCTTCAGCACCGGCATACAAGAAGGGGCTATTTTTCATGTCATCCTGAATGTTGACGTCTGCACCCGCTTCAATAAGGATTTTTGCAGACTCTGCATCGTTCTTATAAGTCGCAATCATAGTGGCGGTTCGCCCTGCCGAGTCCTGTGTATTAATATCTGCACCTTCCTCAATCAAACTCCTTATTCTTTCCGTTTCTTTTCGTTCTACTGCTTGAATCAGTAATTCATTCATTCCCTTTCCTGACTCCTTATGCTGTTTATTTGGCTCTCTTTCGCTATCTAAGACACACCCTTGAAGGATGAATAGGCATCCGATGACAATCGTTAGCCGTCTCCACATGAAACACACCATCCTTTCATCTGCCCAAATGGATTTTCCGTCATCTTGATGCACCAAAAATGACTTGTGCTATAAATGTGTTTGAGGTAGCATGAGTATTTTTCTCCCTTTTTATTTTTTAGTTGCTTTTATTAATCCGTCTCCATTATATTAGTGCTTAATCTTAAACTCCCTCTAAACAATTTCTTAAAAATTGATTAACTTATTCATAAAGTTTCTTAAGGTTTTATAAAAAAATCCCGTCACCTTCGTGACGGGTCATAAAATATACTAATTAAACATTAAAGCGATACCCTGCTCCCCAAACAGTTTCCAAAAATTTAGGATGTGCAGGATTTCTTTCAATTTTTTCACGTAGTTTCCTGATATGGACAGTGACAGTTGAAACATCCGCAGCCGATTCCAATCCCCAAATATTTTCATAAAGCTGCTCTTTACTTAATACTTGATTCGGATGCATGACAAAAAACACTAAAGTATCGAATTCCTTTGTTGTAAACGGGACCACCTCCCCGTTTATGTGAACCCTGCGTGCTGACTTATCTATTGAAATTCCATGGACATAGATTGAATTAGATTTGGGGTGACTTCCTGATAAACGTTCATAACGCGCTAAGTGCGCTTTCACTCTTGCAACTAGTTCACTTGGACTAAAGGGCTTTGTAATATAATCATCCGCTCCTAGTCCAAGCCCCCGAATTTTATCAATATCTTCCTTTTTCGCAGATACAAGCAAAATCGGGATATTTTTGACAGCACGTATTTGTTTGCATATCTCAAAGCCATTTAACCCCGGAAGCATGATGTCCAAAATGATTAAATGATAATTTCCTTGAAGGGCCTGTTGGAGACCTGCATCACCAGTGTGTTGAATATCGACACTAAAATCACTAATTTCCAAATAGTCCCTTTGTAATTCAGCAATACTGACTTCGTCTTCAATAAGTAATATCTTTTTCACATTTCCTCACCTTTCTTTATGGAAAAGAATACACTTGTACCTTTTCCTACCTCACTTGTAGCCCAGATATCTCCTCCATGCTCGTCGATAATTTTTTTTGCGATTGCAAGTCCTAAACCACTTCCACCTGTCAGGGAATTCCTAGATTGCTCAGCCCGATAAAAGCGGTTAAAAATATAAGGCAAAGCGGAAGATTCTATTCCATAGCCATTATCTGTTACTTGTACTACTACATCATATAGTCCTTCATGCAGAGAAATGGAAATGTGTTTTTCATCTTTATTCATATACTTTACACAATTGCTGATCAGGTTGGCCAATACGCGTTTCAGTTTCTCTCTATCCGCAGACACGTATATCGGTTTATACAGCTGTTGAAGTTCAATTTGTATTCCTTGTTGAAGTAAATCCAGTTGAAGCTCTTCTACATAGTCTTTCAAATATTTATCCATTCTGACCGTCTCAAAAGTGAATAGTTCCTTTTTTAAATCCAACTTCGAAAATAAAAACAATTCATCTATCAATGAATCCATATCCCTTGCTTTCAGGTATACCGTCGATAAATACTTTTCCATTTTCTGCGGGGTATTTGCTACCCCGTCTTTTATCCCCTCAACATATCCCATAATCGAAGTGATGGGTGTCTTCAAATCATGAGAAATATTGGAAAGAAGTTCTTTGCGATTTTCCTCATACTGAAGCTGAAGGTTTACGGACTCTTTTAACTTTTTTCTCATTTCCTCAAATTCCCTATTCAATTGTCCGATTTCATCATTGGAAGTCGCTTTGATTTCAAAGTTTAAATCTCCTGATTTTATCCGCTCCGCTCCCTCTTTAAGTATTGAGATAGGTTTGATGATGCTTCTTGAAACTAAATAATTTAAAAGTCCAATAATCATTACCAACAGTAATAACAATAGGGCGAATAAAATGGGAAATGACTCCCGAATCAGCTCGGCATAGGAACTTGCCTTTCTCATGACAAAAATGCTTCCTTCACTTTTATCCGAAAAATAAAAATCAAACTTCACATAAGTGAAAAAAGAGTCTTTCATTTTGATTGTGTCCCGGGTATTGATGTTCGTTTCTTCGAACATGGGAAGTGATTGAACCAAGCCTAGCTTATCAAGTGCGGGTGACGCATACTCAATGTCATTAACTTTTCTAACGACAATCTCAATATCTCCATGTTCAAGCTTCTTCAGCTGCTCTTCGTTCAGAAGCTGTTCTGGATTATTTTTTGCCAAAAGCTTTAAATCGAGAAACACACTTTCTTCTGCTGCAGTCAAAGGTTTTTGGAGATAAGAGTTTTTATATAGATGCTCTATCGATTTTACATCACCTGTTATTGCAAAAATAAGTAAAAATCCAGCCGCTAAAAATAAAGTGATGGAAATAAGAATTACGCCAACATAGGACATCAGAAACCTCATTTTAATTGACAAATATTTTCACCCCGTATAAAATCTCTCGTTTTCTCTTTTATAGAAGAGTTCACCGTTTATCTGCTGTTCCTGCATTTCCATGAATAATTTTCTTAGAACTTAAAAAAACATATCACACAAATCTTAAAATTTTCTAAAATACTTGGAAAAAATCCTATTCTATTTTAGATCTATATTTTTTTATTTGAAAAACTGAATGCTAAAATCCGCTTCCTTACCGCCTTCTGTCTGCCAAACCTCCTCGCCGCAAACATCTAGCGGGGTATCGAATAGCCAATTATTAGGCAGGGGTCAGGGGTGACGCATATTTCTTCAATTTTTTGAGGTTTCATAAAACAATAAGAACCTTGAAGAGCGAGATTTCAGAAATCCTTCCGCCGTCTCGGCTAGCCAGTTTTTCGGCAGGGGTGACGCATATTTCTTCAATCCCATTGGGTTTTCAGTATTAAACAATAAAAAATCATGCTGTATAACCAAGTCTTCATTTAGTTTACCTGTGGTTTTTTAATTTATGAAAGTTTCAGATGATTTACGAAATCAGCGCCTTTTCGCCGACTTTTTATCAAGCTTCCTCGACGCAAGCATCTAGCGGGGGACCGGCTAAGCTTGTTTTTTGTTAAAATATTTTTTAAACACCTTTTATAATAATGATATTATTTATAAATTATCCAAGAATTATATATAGCTGCACTTCAGTATTTTCATTAAAGATACGAAATTAATTAGGCGAAACCTTTATCAAGCACACGGAAAAGATCATGAAGGTTTATTGGTTTACTATTTGTCCCGATTTGTGAGACATAGAAAAAAGCGAACTTCCCCTTAAGGAAAGTCCGCTTTTTATAAATTTCAAGAAAAGTTCACCCGTTCTTCTCATTAATTTGGCGAGACGATCATTTGGTCATCCAATCTAATATCGTCAATCGACCAAAACCAATTATTTTTCGCATTATGCATTCTCCATTGTAATTTCATAGAAGATGCATCTTCAGGAACATTAATCGATTTAACTTCATACTTATTCAAGACATGTCCATTTTTATTATCCGAAGCTGCTTTATTGTCATAAACGAGAACTTGTTGTTTTTCCCCATTATCAAAGACAGCAGTTACTTCAGCTGTTTGTGTTCCTTCTTGTTTATAGTGAGAAGCAAATCCTACGTATAGATCTTTTGCACCCTCAACTTTTACAGAAGGGGAAGTTAATGTACTATCAAAAAAGCCTTTTGATGCTGGTGAACCGTTATCATCCCATTCATCAGGATCCGCTACTGCTATAACACCTTGTCCAAGTTCAAATTTGCTACGATCTTGGTCTTCCGCTTTTGTCCAAAATTCCTTTGTTGTGAAGCTCCACCCTTGCCACTCCTCTGTACCAGCTGGCATATTCGAGCTATTTGTAACCGACCAGCCGTTAGGAGCTTTATGGCTCCAACCGAGAATGGAGCTTGGAATGTTTTCATTCACTGCTGGCTTTAATGCAGAGTCCAATTGGTCAAAACCTTCTCCAAGCATCATGTTGACGAATACATTTATATTCTTGGAGCCAATTATTTGGCCGCCCTCGTAAGCAGTAATCGTGAATTGAGAAGAACCGGAACTTTCTTTACTAGGTATAGCTTTTATTGGCAAATTCTTTTCTTCAGATCCTGAAAGCTCATATTCAAGTTCATTGTGCTCCACACTCCACCCTTCAGGTGCATCAACTTTAATTTTTCCTTTTACACTATCATTTCCAAAGTTTTTCATCTTCACTTGGAGTGTAGTCGATTCACCTGTCGTTACTAAAGAAGGAGAAGCCTGTGCAGAGACCATTTCCAGTGCTTTTGTCTGACCATCAGCCAGTAACACCTTTTTACTGCTATTGTTAAATGAATCCAGTGCTTGTACCTTAATTTCATAATCTGTACCTGGCTTAAGCCCGGCTACAGGGAACTCTAAATTCTTTGGCACAGGATCTTGATAGAATTCAGAAAATGCGGTGAAATCTGCGTCTAGTTCCCCTGTTACCTTGTTTTTAGCCGTTATGTGATAAGAATGTACGAGCAAGTTATCTTTCGCCTGTGGAAATGTCACATTTAAACTTCTTAGTGTCGATTTTTCTTTTACAATCGAAGCCTTGTCTTTACCTGCAAAAGACGGTGGCAACTGATCTCGGTCGTCTGTATATTTAAATTTATTTTTTTTAGAAGGATTTTTTATTACCCATGGTTTTCCTGTCCAATCGTCTTTATGAAAGTCACGTTTTTTAATGATAACTTCATTATTATAAACTTCTACAATCATTCCTTGACTAATATCACGATATCCTTCTGGATGAAACCCTTGAAGTTTGCCCGGTTCCAATTCCAAATAACTTACAGAAGACGTGCCAACAGACGTAAAGTCTTTTTGATGAATCGTTCTGGGGTCTTCAAGTGGATAATGAGAATGGCCTGAAAAAGTAATAACTTGTGGATGTTTCTTTAATGTATCATATAAAAGTTCTTTGTTTTCCTGAGTCCCCCACAAGTCACTTCCATATACCGTGTCTTTTATGTGTTGATGAAGAAAAACAAAGATTGGTTGGTCCGGATTCTCTTTTTCTGCTGCAGCTAACTTTTCACCCAGCCAGTTTATTTGATTAACAGAATATAAACCATGCGTATTACCATTTTCGGGACTTAACGTAATAAAATCATATCCATTTACTTTTTTATGATAGTAAAGGGAATCCATTCCTGATTTCTCGAGAAAACGATCTTGTGCTTTTTCAACGGAAAGTCCATTCCAATAATCATGGTTTCCCATTGTAAACATGGATTGGACATCAGCTTGTTTCTTCTCATTATAAATGGAGAAGAACTTATCATATTCAGTAGCGTATCCATAGTCCGTTAAATCCCCAACGACAACAAAAGCATCCTGTTTAGGCGCAGCTTTGTTTAATTGATCCATGGCTGTTCTAAACTTGTTCATATCAGCATTTGATCCATCATCAATATGTACATCACTGATTACAGGAAAAACGAGCTCCGGTTTACGTTTATTTTCTGAAATTGAAGATTCCGAGAATGCTTGTACACTTGATAAAGAAGTTGTTAATCCTACCGTTACAACTGTCAACATTGCAGCAAATTTATTTTTCGCTTTCAAAATCAATTCCTCCTACTTATCGGTTAGCCCCATACATTATGTAATCATTTTGCAAAAAGACAAATATCCTCCTCATTTTTAAATTTTTAGGTAATTACCAATTAAAATACTACCTTTGCATTATTAATAAAATATAAGAACAATGTAATTTATCTATTAATAAATCAAAAAAAGGCCTATGGCCCGTATTCGTTCCATTAATGGGAATGGGGTACTATCCCTTCACTGTGTATATACCCATAAAATGGTAAAATTTATAAAGGTGGTAAATAATTCCAAGGTGCATAGAAACACCAATTTTTGTATGTTAAAGTCTAGAAGAAGGAAAGGGGAGAGAATGTTATAAAAAAATTATTAAATATTGGGTTGGCAGTAACACTTGTTTTTGGACTGTTTTTTGCGATTGCACCCATGAATAAAACGTATGCCCTGTCCTATGATAATACAAATCCTTATTCGACAGGCTGTGTGAATAAAAGTCCAATCACCTATGAAACAGAATATATTTATAAAAACGGTGTGAAAATTGGATATGTTCAGCTAAAAGGAAGTGCGTATTGTCATACGGCTTGGGGATACTTAAAGTTTTATTCGGCTGCTCCGTATGATTATTATGCAAATGTTTGGGTGGATAGTTTTAATGGCACGACAAAGAGAGCATTTACAAGTTGTGCCAGTTCCGGTGGTAACGGTTGGATCATGAAAGGTCAGACGTCCTGTTATACTGCACAATTATGGAATTTAGATCCGTATAATGCTTTGGCCAAAGCAGGTATTTATTCATCAAGTGGAGCTCTCATTATTTCTGCGAACACTGGTCGTTATTAATAGGTATAAAAGGGGTCCTGACAGAGAAAAAGCCTCTATAACAGTCGATTCCATGCAGTTTATTGACAAAAGGCATTCGGAAAGAATTTATTCCGAATGCCTTTTATGAATTTAATCGCATACCATGCTTTTTTGCATCAGCGAAAATACGATTGCAGGTAACTACTTAGTTTGAACCAAGACAATTTCGTCAATAATCGGAATCTCTCTTTTTAATAAAGATAAGAAAGTGTCTTCGATTATATTGTCGATTTCACAAACCGTTATGGCAGCACCATTGATTTTGGAACGTTCATTGGCCATACGGGCTATATTGATCCCTTTTTGATAAAGAATATCCGATAATTCGGCAATAACCCCTTTTTGATCGGAATGGCGAATCACAAGTGTTGGCCGTTCTCCTGAAAATTTAAATGGATATTCATCGAATTCCTGAACCTCCACTTTTCCACCGCCTAAAGAGCTGGCCAAAACCTTTACAGTACGTGCGTCCCCTGTCAATTCTACGAGAACGGTATTCGGATGATAGCTTCCGAGCACCCTTTTCGTGAATTCATATTGTAAGCCATTTTCCTCAGCAATTTTTTTTGCATTTGGAATGCCATCATCCATGGTAGATAACCCAAGAACACCGGCCAATAAAGCTAGGTCTGTACCATGGCCTTGATAGGTTTCGGCAAAAGAGCCCATCAGCGAGAACTTTACATATATTGGATTTTCATTTAAAAGCTGGCGGGCAATATTCCCGATCCGAACAGCCCCGGCTGTATGGGAACTCGAAGGGCCAACCATTACGGGCCCGATGATTTCATACGCACTTTGGTATTTTGCCGGCCCACTGCCACTAGTTTTTCCGTTTAGAATCTGCTTCTTTAATTTTTGCCCGGTCGGAGTTCCGGCAAGACCGCCTTTCCCGGTTTCTCTCAACGATTCTGGCATTTGCTGCCCGACTTCATGCATCACATGGATCACTTCATCCGGTGGGATGACGCTGGCTATCCCGGCTAAAGCCATATCTGCTGCGGCTTGGGCGGTAATTGCATGTAAACCGTTTCGGATGATGCACGGAATTTCCACCAGCCCTGCAACCGGGTCACAAACCAATCCCAATGAATTTTTCAAAGCAATTCCGACGGCGTTTCCAACTTGCATTGGTGTTCCACCGGCAAGCTCCACCAGGGTGCCGGCCGCCATCGCGGTTGCTGAACCGATTTCAGCTTGGCACCCGCCGGCTGCCCCTGATATCGAAGCTTTATTTGCAACAACTAAGCCGAGGGCAGAAGCAGTGAATATGGACTGGACAATCTGCTTTCGGGTAAATTTCCCGCTGTCAAGGGCGTGAACAAGAACAGCGGGCAAGATTCCCGCTGACCCAGCTGTTGGCGTCGCCACTATCCGCCCCATTGCAGCATTTACTTCTGATACAGCGAGCGCATTTGCTGCAACTTTCAATGTTTTAGCATTGACAAAGGAATTACCGTTTTGGGCATACTGATAAAGACGGTTTCCATCCCCGCCCGTCAAACCAGTACGCGACATGACCGGGCTCTTTGTACCTCTGCGGACAGCCTCCTCCATTACAATAAATTGTTCTGCCATTTTTTCGATAATCGTCTCCCTGGAACAACCTTTCTGCTGTACCTCTGTTTTGATCATCAATTCCGAAATAGTGGATTTTTCCTGCTCAGCTCGTTCAATTAACTCTTTTAAATTAGTAAAAGACATGTGATCACCCCTGTTAAGAAGAAGGTTCCCACGCTGGAAGCATAAGAACCTCTCCTTTTTTCCCTTTGTTTACTTCTGTCCAAAATATTCTGCAACTACAGCTGCCATTGCTTTTGCCGCGATGATCAAGCTGTCCTCATTAATGACAAATTTAGGATGATGGTGAGGATAAACTGGACCATCATCCGGCATTGCGCCGACATAAAACATACTGCCAGGTATCTTTTGCAAATAGTAAGCAAAATCTTCTGACCCAGACGTTGGCGGTGTTTCCACTAACGCTTTGACTTCGGGAATTGCAGCATTTTTAATTCCGTTTACAACCAGTTCCGTCATGGCTTTATCATTCACCAAAACAGGGTAATCATGTGAGTATATTAAGTCATAGGTAATGTCAAATTCTTGAGCAAGCCCCGCTAGAATTCGCTTGAATTCCGTTTCCACTTTAGCGCGAACTTCACTGGACATGGTTCTAACGTCTCCTTCAAGTTCCACGCTGTCCTTTATGACGTTAAATGATCCCTTTCCATCAAACGAGCCAATCGTTACTGTCGCCATATCAAAAGGATTGATTCGGCGACTGATGATCGTCTGGGCTGCTACAACAAAGTGGCTTGCTGCGACAATACTGTCATTGCTTGTATGCGGCATCGAACCATGTCCGCCTTTTCCTTGGATTTTCACTTTGAAATACGAGCGCCCGGCCTGCATTTCTCCAGCACGATAACAGACTTCCCCAGTCACCGACAGGGACATGAGATGAATACCGAAAATACTATCCACACCTTCTAAACATCCATCTTCAATCATGGCGATTGCTCCACCTGGAGGCGTTTCTTCCGCAGGCTGATGCAAGATAACGACGTTTCCTCTTAATTGGTCTTTCATTTCGATTAATGCTTCGGCTAAAATCATTAAATAGGCAGTGTGCCCATCATGACCGCATGCATGCATAACACCTGGATTGCTCGATTTAAATGGTACATCTGCCTCTTCCATAATTGGCAGTCCATCAAAATCGGCACGCAGGGCAACTGTTTTACCAGGGAGTCCGCCCTCGATTGTCACAACCACTCCATATCCGCCAACATTTGTCCGTATTATTACACTCTTATCTTTATAAAAATCAGCAATGTATTGAGCCGTTTTTTCTTCTTTAAAAGATAATTCAGGATGTTGATGGAGATATCTGCGAATTTCTATCATTCTTTCTTTTTTCTCTTCAAGTTTTTGTAATAATTGATCTAACATCTTATTCCCTCCTATTATTTTTCAGTTTTAACGGTAAGTAACACTAGACCGCATATTACAACGGCTATTGCCAAGGTGATAAATACGATGGAAAACGAGCCACCTGCCATGGAAATTAAAGCACCGAATGCCATAGGGGCAATAAAACCCCCAAGTGTTCCCCCCGTATTGACGATCCCAATGGATGACCCAATTACTTTCTCAGGCAAAATTTTGTGCGGCCAAGAGAAAATTCCCACAAAAATCGTGGTTAGTAAAAATGTGAGCACATATAAGAAAGCAATGGAAAGGGCCAAGGAATTTGAGAGTACTAAACCAAGAAACAACAAGGATGAAAGGACTGAACATACCATTAACAGTAACTTTTCCTTGCCAGCGAAATATTTTGTCAACAATACACCTGCAAATATGGAGGCTAACGTTCCTCCAATAGCGTTCACTGCCAGAATTATCCCAACCGTACTAATGGATAGTGCAAATTTTGTCTTTAGGAAAGTTGGCAGCCATGACATATTTCCATAAAAAGCCACATTCGCCAGCAGCATGGCGACGAATAAAATAATTACATTTCGATTAGAAATCACTGACTTAAAACTAACTTGTTTCTTTTCAATCTTCGTTTTGGCAGTTGGTTGGCTATTAGGTACCAATAAAGCAACCATAAGTAAAGCAATGGCAAAAAATGTCCCCAGTGCATAGTAGGCATATTGCCAATTTAAGTCAATCAGCCGTGCCCCGATTACAAAAGCAAAAATTCCGCCAATTCCACTCGTTGACAAAATGAGCGATTGAATAAAAGTCCGTCTTGTTTTCGGGAAATTTTCGGCGATTCCTTTTGAACAGCTTGGAGGATAGCCTGCATGGCCAATACCAGCCAAGAAACGAATCAAAATAAACATCAATAAGCTTCCAGCAAGGCCAAATGCAAATGAAAATATCGTAATGAGCGAAAGCGAAAGCATTAGTACCTTTTTATATCCAATCCTATCTGCGAGCCATCCCCCAGGTATCTGCATTAACGAATAACCCAAGAAAAATAAACTCATTATCAAACCGGTTTGACTTGTTGTTAAATGGAATTGTTCTGCAATTGGGATAATTGCAGTCGAAATCATGTTTTTGTCCATGTAAATCATGGAATAACCAGCCATTAAAGCTGTAGTCAACAAAACTCCACCGGTATTCTTTTCCTTTGATACCGAAAGTTTTGCTTCGCTTTGCTTCTTAATCGTTCCTTGAGAAACAGACATAAAAGGCTACCTCCGAATTAATATTTATGTAATCGCTTTCTTGTCTTCATTATAAATTTTTAAAGTATTGAAAACATTCCAATCATTGTCGAAAACATCCCCCTTCATTTGCCCTTTTTCATAACTTCGCTTAACCAAACAACAAAAAAAGACCATTAAGTTTTAACCTAATGGCCTAATTTCAAAGAGATGAATGGCATTTAACGTCAAGGTGGATTGCACTAAGAGCTCCGATTCAATGTTTTCCTCATAGATTTGCAAATCTGGATAGGCTCGCTGCTTAAGATACGTAATGATCTCTTGATCATAGATATACTGTTGGTTGAGATTGAGCCAATTAAAGTAAAAAGCACCGTTATTTCTATCGAGAATGTATTTGCGAATTTGATAAGTGCCAGAAGGCAGCCCTGAAATCATGATTTTCTTTTCCTTTGTTAAAGAGCTCAAAAAGAAACTTTCAACAGAATAAGTGGGATTAACATAGGAATTGTTATAAATTGCTAATTGGTACCCTTGTTTCCCCTTCGTCAGTACAAAGTCCTCCCCTTCAGCTAAAATCTCCAGTCCTATTTTCGCAATTAATTGGATGTTAAAAAACGCCGGACGTTTTATTTGATAATAATAAAGCAGGGCAATTCCATTCATAGCAATATCTTCGTTATCCATATTACTTTTTTCTAACGAATGGGTATCAATCCAAAATCCCAAACCGGAAATCTCTTTTATAACATCGAGCATGTCTTTAAAAATGAGAGCTGATCGAAAAAAAGTTCCGCTTAAATTTACTGTATTACCGTATAGTGTATTCCAGTTTGTCAGGTAAATGGGTGTGCCTGCCAAGCCAGCTGACGAAAGGTTCGCTTTTAATTCCATACACGATTTCTTTATATGATCTTTTACTCCCTTAAAGGAACTGTTATCCATATCGGTAAAGTCAACTTGTTCATTTGGATTGCAGCTAAAGCACACCAGATCAATTTGGTCCATTTGCTTTAAAAATTCATTAACAGTGACTGATAATCCTTTTTCTAAGGAAAAAGGCACATGAACTCCGACTTTAGCGGTGGAAGCCCTCTTTTTCACAGTTTGAAAGTATTGTTCATAAAAAGTCCGTGCTGTTTGATCCCACTTTGCGAAAACCAATTCAAATTGCCATTTCCCGACAAAGGCATCGCCAAAATAACTGACAGCATGCTGTAAAAATTCATCTAACATCTTTATATAATCCGGACAGCTTACGACTTCCTTTTCAAATTCCACACTAATGAATGGAATTAAACCCAGTCTTTGAAACTCGTTAAATAACGCATCAATCTTATAATACGGCCCACCTATTTGCAAAAGCGGGTCCATTATCGTAAACGAGGGGGAAAATAGGTTCGTGAAATAGGCATATTCAAAATGCAGGAGTTCCTGAATTAGCTTTAATTCAGCTTGGACCTCTTCATTTAAGGCATATTCCAGCTGTCCCATCACCAGTAATCGCTGGGCTTTATCCCGGACAAGAACAGGTTCTTCCGGGAGGTTGATATGTACCGTCGAAACCCCCGATTCTTTCACCGTAACATTTCGGTCCTTTTGCGAAATATACTTGCTCAATTCAATTAAAAAGTGCGGTGAATTCACCAAGGTATATTGTTCGCTTATATTATTTACTTCCTGGAAAGGTTCTTTTTTATGAAGACCTCGATATTCGGCAGGTGTTTGATTGTACATTTCCTTAAAAGCCTTGTTAAAAGCTTTCACATTAGGAAAACCATTATTTAACGAGACTTTCATGATGTTATGATCGGTATATAATAACTCATGAACAGCGGATTTCAAACGGGTTTGCTTTACATATTGTGAAAAACTGACACCAACAGCCTGCTTGAAATAACGGGACAAATAGTATAGTGATAAATATTGCCGTTTGGCAATCTCTTCTAAAGACATCTGTTTGCGATAATTTTTTTCAATAAAAGTAAGGATGTCCCTAATTCTATCATCCTTCATTTCAATAAATCGATTGTGACCGAGATGTGTCGTTTTGAAATTCCGGATAAGAAGTGTAACTAACTTGTAAATCAGGCTGTTGATTTCAAGTTCACTTCCATCCTGCTCTTGGTAATGTGCGATCAAAATTTCAGCCAAGAGTTGACGGATTTGATCAAAAAGAAGATATAACCCATTATCTTCTTTGGATGAATGGCAGTCAAAATAACACACATGAATATCCTGATAAAGCTGCTCGATGGAATTAAGGGGAATTTGCAGCAATAGAACTACATTGTCTTCATCCCCCTTTACGGTATGGACATCTTTGGCATTAATTAGCAGGAGATCATTTTCCGCCAAATGCCAGGAATCTTGATTGACCATGACCTCGACTTCTCCCCGGATCACGAAAAGAATTTCAATTCCTAAATGGATATGCTGTGAGTGATGGCGAATATTTTGCAAACTGATTTGATACGAATCTTCTTTTACTGATCCAGACATGAACATTCACCTTTTTTACTGGGATTTTACCACTGCCCATCAAGCTTTAGTAAATCATTATCATACGTTATTTATATGTAATAAGATGGTAAGTAAGGTTTTTAACTCTTATAGTAAGAAAAGCAGCTCCCCGCTTATTGAAGTAAGGCAATTAGAACGATAAGGGGATGAGCCATAAAACAGTCACATTAAAAGTATGTGATATAAAACTTCATAGCCAGTGTTTTGGATATTGCCTTGTTTGAAATAAATTATTATAAATCATCGATATAAAAACTAATAATAAAGTACCTATTACAATTGAAGTCAGGAATCCCCAGCCAGCTTGAGAATTGATCGAAACAAGGGCACTAGCTGCTGCGGGCGGGTGAACAGTTTTTGTAAAAGTCATTATAATTAATACAATGGCCAATACGAGACCGATAATGAATAAGCTTTTACCAAAGATGCTCCAAATGATAAGAGCTATTGTTGTAGAGATTATATGACCTCCAATAACATTACGGGGTTGTGACAAGAGACTTTTATGCGCACCAAAAACAATGACACAGCTCGCCCCAAGAGGAGCTAATGCCATCGGATATCCTAAATAGACAGCTATAAAACTAATAATGATTATAGCAATGAGCCCACCTATAGCTGAAACAAAGGAATCTATATAATCAATTCTATCCTTTTCCCTAGCTTCGCCCTTCATTTTCTTTAAATATGCTGTTAAACCTATGTTTTGTTGATTGCTCCAACTTTTTTCAACACTTTTTTCGAATTCCATAATGTCTATTTTCCTCACGTTTTCTAAGTAAGTCGACAAGTCGACAGGGTTTTTATATATTGTTATCTTACAGGAAAACAATGAATTTTTAAATATATATCTGAATATTCATTTATTGATTCCCGTAAAACAGTTACCACCCCCCACTTTTTCTCTGTGAACCTATCAATATTCCTTGGCATATCATTAAGGATTTACTGTAAAAGGGAGTATAGATTAGTATCAAATGAAACATCATTTTGATACATATAATTTCTTAATATCCCTTCCTTTTTGAAACCTAAATTGATCAACAATTTGTTGGATGCTTTATTTTCAATAAAAACAATTGCTCCAATACGCGTTAATTCAAGCTCTTTAAAACCATAAGAAACCACCTTACTGACAGCTTCTGTTGCATAACCGTTACCCCAATATTTTGGGAAAAGTGCATAGCTCAGTTCTGCTCTTTTATGTTCATGAGACCATTCTTGAAATCCAATCGTTCCAATAATGCCCTCCTTTCCTTTCCATTCAATTCCCCATTTAATTCCATGTTTTTCTTCGAAATTCTTTGAAAAATTCCTAATGATTTGCTTCACCTGATCTGCATTTGTTAATGGAGTTTGCCCATAATATCTTAATACATCTGGATTGGAAAAACATTTTAATAGATCTGCTGCATCACCTTCAACCAATTCTCTCAAGACCAACCGTTTTGTTTCTAAAATCGGAAACATTTTTCCACTCCCTTTGCTATAATTAGATCTATTTCGTTCCAGCGGCGGACCTCAATAACACCCGTACCCAATACTTCCGTATAAACCGGCTGCCTTATAATTAAGAACACACCCCTTAGCTTTTTAAGGGCTCCGTTGTTTCACCCATCAGGATACCCCATTATGTTCCATAGTTATTACGACATTTCCCTTCTTGTGTCCTTTCTCTACATACCTATGGGCTTGAACTAATTCTTCAAACGCATAACATCTGTCAATGACCACTTTTATCTTCCCTGCTTCTACAAGCTCCTTGAGGAAGTTTAGAGCTTCGGGAGTTTCTGGTGAATTTTGACTCAATATCAGCTTCTTGCCGGTTGTCAATTTAGTCCATAGCATTCGAACACCAGGTACCGGTACAGTGACATTTAGATAGGTTCCGTCCTTCTTCAGCGATTTCATACAAGCTGAAAACGGACTCTTGTTTACCGCTTCAAAGATAACATCATAGGTCTCACCATCTCTGGAAAAATCCTCTGAAGTGTAATCGATGACCTTATCGGCTCCAAGAGATTTTACCAATTCTACATTCGCGGTACTGCAAACCCCTGTAACTTTTGCTCCGAAATACTTGGCAATTTGTACTGCATAACTTCCTACACTCCCTGAAGCACCATAGACAAGAACCTTTTGACCACTCTGAACGTTAGCTTTTCTAAGATAAAACAATGCTGTACGTGCCCCAATTGGAATGGCTGCGGCTTCCTCAAAAGATAAATTATTAGGTTTTATGGAAACGGGCCCGTCTTCACGCAAGCACTTATACTCGGCATAAGCACCATAGCCCACTTGGGAAGCTGCAAAAATCTGGTCACCTGCTTTAAACAGCTTGACATCTTTGCCCACTGACTCAACTTCTCCAGATAACTCCAAGCCCAATATGGTTTTCTTGGGACGTCTTAATCCCATAATAATCCGAGCTGGCAGCCAAACAGAGAGGGGAACTGTAAAGCTCCGTGACCGAATATCCCCCATTGTTACCGTTGCCGCTTTTACTTTTATCAGTATTTCATTCTCCTTAGGATCCGGTTTTTCTACCTCTTTCAAATGAAGAACGTCAGGGGGACCGTACTTGGTGTACACGATTGCTTTCATTAATCCTCCTCCAATTCGTTATATCACTTAAAATCCACTAACCCTCAAAAACTGTACTTGAACTATCGCTCCATTCGTTGAATAAAGAATACCGATTTGTAGAAATGGAAAATTGATTGTTCCGGAACATACTCTCAAAAAAGCAATCAACATTTGAATATATCTTTAAACGCGTTTACATTAGCTTACTCGCCTTCATTTATCTTCATGCCTCTAATAAGAACTCAGCCAGCTTAGGACGAGTAAACTCAAGTTTTCCATCCTTACATCAGCTGGTATAACATCTTTTTTCGTTTCACCGACAAACGGATGCAATAATAGTCCATCAACGGATCCAGTTTTTTGCTAATATTCATGCACAGTCTCTTCTTTTTTAGAAATACTAAATAACGGCAAATGTTTCTCCTATTTCTCAAGTTATTTCATTATGTGGATTTCTATGTTGTATATGGTTATGTTTGATACCCCTTGAAATGTCATTTTTTGAAATTATACGAAATCAATATTGAACTCCTTTCCATTCTATTAAAAAAGCTATATGTCCTTGTTAGGACATATAGCTTTTTATCATTTTTGGAATTGTAATTGATGCAGATTGGCAAAAATGCCCCCCTGCTTAAGTAAGTCATCGTGACCGCCTTCTTCAGCAATTCCTTCTTCCGTAACAACCACGATCTTGTCAGCGTTCCGAATGGTTGCCAATCGGTGTGCGATGATTAACGTAGTTCGGTTTTCAGCTAGTTCCGTAAGAGCCTGCTGGATTATTCTTTCCGTCTCCGTATCGAGTGCAGAGGTTGCCTCATCGAGAATTAATATTGGCGGATTCTTCAAAAACATCCTTGCTATTGCAATTCGTTGTTTTTGTCCTCCGGATAATTTCAAGCCTCGTTCACCTATTTGAGTTTCATAGCCTTCTGGAAGTCCTTCAATGAAAGTCTCCAAATGGGCTTTCCTTGCGGCTTCTTGAATTTGTTCATCCGATGCTCCAAGCATTCCGTACGCAATATTCTCTTTTACCGTTCCTGTGAAAAGGAATACATCTTGCTGGACTATGCCAATTTGTGAGCGCAATGACTTTTTCGTCATTTCACGAATATCAATTCCATCAATGGATATTGAACCGGCCTTAACATCATAAAAACGTGGGATCAATGAGCATATGGTCGTTTTCCCAGCTCCTGAAGGCCCGACAAAAGCGACGGTTTCACCAGCTTTAATTGTTAGATCAATTCCTTTTAAAACTGGCTTTTTGTCTTCATAGTTAAAAGAAACATCTTTAAAGGAAATATCCCCTAATAGGGTGGTCACCTCAATTGCATCCTTTTTATCCACTACATCAGGCGCGACATCCAATAGTTCCGTAAAACGCTTAAAGCCGGCCATCCCTTTTGGATAGAGTTCCATCAACGCACTGATTTTGTCGATCGGCTTAAATAATACGTTAACATATAAGACGAATGCAACCAGTTCCCCATAAGAGAGCTGCCCATGAAAAGTTAGCCAAGCTCCAATCACCAACACGGCAAGGGTCATAAACCTCGTCATCATGTAAATGCCTGATAAGCTAAAGGACATAACCTTATATCCTAGTAGTTTCGCTTTACGGAATCTGCGATTATTAGTAGCAAATCTTTTCATTTCATATGTTTCATTCGTAAAGGATTGTACAACCCTCACTCCTGAGACGCTATCTTCCACACGGGCATTTACATCCGCGACCTCTGTATACATTTTCTTCCAAGCTTTGTTCATCTTTAAATTACTTATGACAATCAATAGCACGAGGAACGGTAAAATACAAACCGATACGAGTGCCAGTTTCACATTGATTGTCAACATAATCCAAAATGCACCTATAAAAGTCATGAAGGCAATGAATAAATCTTCGGGACCATGGTGAGCAAGTTCACCAATATCGAACAGATCATTGGTTATGCGGCTCATGATATGGCCGGTTTTCGTGTTATCAAAAAAACGAAAAGATTGTTTCTGCACATGCTCAAATAATTCCTCACGCATATCAGTCTCGATATTTATACCCAATTTGTGGCCCCAGTACCCTACTATGAACTGTAAGAAGGTACTAATGATATAAAGCAGGAACAAACCGGCACTTACCGAAACTATGGCAGACCAATCGTCGCCAGGCAGCAGTGTATCAATAAACCACTGAACAGCTAGCGGAAATGCAAGTTCAAGTACAGCCACGACCACTGCACTGAAGAAATCGATAATGAATAACCGCTTATGCGGCAGGTAATATGAAGCAAAACGTCGAATCATCAAATTTTTCTCCTTTTTTACATATATTAAGGAGTATAATTCCATATTCATTATTCGGCAAGCATTTCAGAACCCCCATAATCATATTTGGTAAATTCATCATATAAAACACCCCTACCCGGCACATGCAATCTTTTGAATGAAGGAGTGAATCCAGTGTAAAAAAATAACCATTCTAAATATCCATGAACATATTTTCGTAAAGGATGGTATTCATGAAAAGCATGGAGAGCGTTAGAAACGCTTTATAAAGAGGGCAAGGTAAAGGCTATTGGGGTAAGTAATTTCCAAATATCTCACCGAAGAAATAAGCAGAAATCTAACCTGTGATCAATCAGGTGGAATGTCATCCCCGTTTAACACAAAAAGAGCTTCAAGCATTTTGTCTTAAACATGGAACCCACCTAGATGCGTGGGCTCCATTAATGCAAGGTGAATTATTAAACTATGAATTTTTAACTGGAATTTCCTCTAAATATAATAAATCTGTAGCCCAAGTAATTCTACGCTGGGATGTACAAAATGACATTATTACCATTCCAAAATCAACAATAGAACATCGTATTGTCGAAAATGCATCAGTCTTTGATTTGAATTAACCAAACAAGAAATGAAACGCATTGATGAATCAAAAACACCGTGTAGGGCAAGACCCTACAATCTTGATTTTCAAATAAGATCGAAGGAGATAGACGCATTCAATTTGTCTATCTTCCATCTGTATAAAAACAGGAAATTTATCCAAACTAGTCACAAGATGTGTTTACTTTATTACCTCTATCTAGCCAATAATCTTGATATAAAATAGGAGGAATTTAGATGAAATTAAGTTTAAAAGGAAAAACAGCCCTTGTCACGGGATCGACAGCTGGCATTGGCAAGGCCATAGCACTTACTTTAGTAGCAGAGGGCGCCACTGTTCTTATTAACGGACGACGGGAAGGAAATGTACATCAAACAATTAAAGAAATTCAAACACAATATCCCCAAGCCATTCTTCAACCTGCTATACATGATTTAGGAGCGGAACAAGGATGTCAACAGATGATTGAACAATATCCAGAAGTAGATATTCTGATTAATAATCTTGGCATTTTTGAGCCCATTGAATACTTTGATATACCAGATGAAGATTGGTTTCGATTATTTGAAGTGAATATCATGAGTGGAGTTCGTTTAACTCGCTCTTACCTCAAGAAAATGATTCAAAAAAAAGAGGGAAGAATTATTTTTATTGCAAGTGAAGCAGCTATTATGCCTTCTCAGGAAATGGCTCATTACAGTGCAACAAAAACCATGCAATTGTCGCTTTCCCGTAGTTTAGCTGAGTTATGTAAAGGCACAAATGTCACTGTTAATACAGTCATGCCTGGGTCTACTCTAACAGAAGGTGTAGAAACGATGCTAAATAGTCTTTATCCAAATGAACAATTAAGCATGGAAGAAGCTGAAAAACGATTTATGAAAGAAAATCGCCCAACATCTATTATTGAAAGATTTATTCGTCCCGAAGAAATTGCACACCTTGTCACTTTCTTAAGCAGTCCAATTTCTTCAGCTATTAATGGATCCGCATTGCGAATAGACGGTGGATTAGTACGTAGCGTATTTTAATCAATAAACCTACATAACTCCGTACTCGTTAAATAGGTTATATATATCTATTAAAAGACTTCTGCGTCATAACCTTTCTCCGTCAAACTGGGGTTCGATTAAATCCGGATGGGTTGCGATTCGTCAAATCCCAACTATCCGTACCCTCATTCCCATTGATTTCATAACCACTTTAGCTTCAAGCGTGTGGCTGGCTGTCCTTATCTATATGTATGTAGAACAGAACCTGCAACTGGGTGAGGAATGGTGGGGGTACATTAACACATGCTACTTTGTCGGCATGATTTTCAGTGGATTGATCGTCATCCGTTTTGCCAAGTTACTAGAAAAATATAATGGATTCTTCATCATTTTCGGGCTATTTCTCAGTTCACTGCTGATCCAGTTTTTTGGAACTACCAGTATTCCTGCATTAGCTTTGCTGCTGGCATGCCTGTACGGTCTCCCAGAACAAATTCTATACCAAGCTATTCCAAGACCATGCTACGGAAAAGACTCTTGCAAAAATTCATGCCGTTTGGGGAGCAGTCATCAATATTACATTTGCCGCTCTGTCTTACTATTAGGCTTTATAACGGAAACATACAGTGTCAAAACAACGTTCCAATTTTCCTCCACGCTGATATTCCTTGCCTTTCTTTATGCAACTTTTAAAAGGAACGACTTAATAGGGAAGCAATGTGATCAATCGCTGTCAAGTAAGTCATCTAATCTTCCTAGATGATTTCGATTCACGAAAAAAAGGAGCCTTGGTTTTCCTTGGCACCTTTTTTATCGTTTCAAGACCCGTCTAACAATATTGCCTCTCTTTAAAATCTTGCTCGGTATGATTGGCTTGCCTCTGTTAAAAGCAATACAACCAAACAAGTAAGTAAATATATAAACCGCCTGCACCCATTCATTCTATTTGATAATCCAGATATTATTATTTATAAACTCCCAATTCTGCGGGAATTCCAAACCAATCTGCCAATAAGTTGCTCCTATCAGTTCATATGCATCAATCATTTCATATTTTGCACTTATCGATCGTATATCTTCAAACCAAACGACATGATTCGAATTCTCTCTTCGGTAGGAATAGGAAGGTGAAGCCGCTGAGGTGTCAAAAGTTATTTCAGCACCAGTGGCAATGGCAAGGTTTTGGGCATTTTGAGCTGATAAAGCTTTCGTCTCGTGGCTCGGTACTATCCAATCGTAACCATACATAGGAAATGCCGACTGCAATTTATATTCAGGTATATTCAACAAAGCATAACGAAGAACCTCTCCCATCCACCAAAGTGGGGATATGGGTTCAGGCGGTCCAGTCGGATACCCATAGTCAATGGTCATCACGGCAACAAGGTCAGCTGCCTCTCCGATCCCCCGATAATCATGCCCGCCTACAATTCGATTATCAGGATTATCCGCTGTTTTTGCATGTACGTTCACATGCAGGATCAGTTCGTTCAACCCCTCCTTTAATTCTTTTAAAAAAAGCACATAATCGGAACGCCTGGCAGGTGGGATGAATTCGATGTCCATGCTGACACCCCCATAGCCTTTCTGCCTAACGAAAGTCAGCATACTATTGATTAAATTCGCTCTGTATACTGAACTGGCAAGGACATCACCAGCCAAATCAGCATCGAAATCACCATCTTGAAAGTTTCGGATCATCAGTAGCGGCTTCACCCCTGTCTGTTCGCATTTCGCGATAAGCGGGAGATCATCTCCATCAACGTACGCATTCCCTTCCCTTGTAAACGAATAAGCGACAATGGCTAAATAGGATAATTTATCACCATTCTGCTCAAGTGTTTCAAATACGACTCCACCTGAAGTCGGGAAGGCAAAACCCAGCGTAATCAATTGATTTTTGTAAGGAGACGGTATCAAAATTTCCATACCGACTTTTAGCGAGTTTTCAGAGATTCCTGGGTTTGCCTCCTTGATTGCCGCTGCACTCGTACCAAAACGACTGCCGATTTTAGTAAGGGTATCCTGACTTTTAATTAGATACCTTCGATTCACCGCTTTTTCATTAGGTATATACAATGCCAGACCAGGAACCAAAGTTGTTGATTCCAATCCGTTGACTTCAATTATCCTCGATGGGGCAACTTTATTTTTCGAGGCAATTTCCCAAAGGCTGTCACCTTTTTTCACAATAATGATCGTCATTCAAAACCCTCCAAACTCCCTCCAAAAAAGTTTATGTTATTCAGGTAATTGGATAGAACGAATTATCACATTTCCTAATGGTGATTTTCTGGTTTTTCAGTCGTTTTTTAATGGAATAAAGGATCACAAAAAAAAGAAGCTGTCCAAAGGGACACCCCCACGCTATAAGCCATATTCTCCTATACATCAAAGTAAATTCTTAATGTCGTAGAACTTCCCATTCTCCAAATCTTCTGCTTCAAGCAGCTGCAAAAGTTTATCTGCCACAAATTCGGGGCTTCTTAATATGCCCTTCTCTTTATATTCATGAAATTTGTCTCGATCGGCAAAGTCCCGTTCGTCTGCTGATCGGATTGTCCCTTGCATCTCCGTATCCATTACACCTGGTGAAAAAGAAATGAGAGACGTAGGAAAAGACGTTTTATCCTGTTCCAACCCTGCAACCCGTGTAAACATTTCCAACCCCGCCTTAGTACTGCAATAGGCTGCCCAGCCATGATAAGGATTTTTTGCTGCTCCTGAAGATATGTTGACCAATACCTTCTTTCTGTTCCAGTCCTTTGTCTGTTTAACGAATTCATCAGCCAATACGATGGGTGCCATGAAATTCACCCGCATGCTCGTTTCCAAATTTACTATACCAAGGTTTCCTACCGGCTTAATAGGTTCAATGACACCTGCATTATTAATGAAATAAATGTCACTTGTATCATCGACGGCAGTAAGAATCTCATTGACTAAGGAAGGTAACTTTTCAGTTTCATTCAAGTCCAGCGAAATAAATGTAAGTTTCGTCCCGGAACGGTCAGCCATCCGCTGCATTTCAGGATGGGCCGTACGGGAAACTAAAATGCAATGATCACTCGTCTGCAAACACCCTTTGGCGATGGCAGCACCTAAACCTTTTGAAGCTCCTGTGATTATAAACGTTTTCACGGCTTTTCCCCCTTTTCTGGATATAAACTATTGTATCAAATCGAGTTCGGAATGGTCTCACCACATACCGTGATTTTAAGATAAGACTACTGTTTTATGAAATCAAGCTCCTTACTTGTTTTAAAAATGCAGGAAGCCTCAATTGAAACAAAAGAAGTTCCATCTAAAATAAAGCAAAGTTGATTGGAGTGGGTGTGCGGGACTCCTGCGAGAAGAGCGCGCCCTAGGGAGACCCCGCAGCGGAAAGCGAGTGCCTGAAGAGGAAGCCAACGATTTTGCAAACTCAATAAATAACAATGGTCTAAAACTGAAAGGGAATGGATTTCTGAAATCAAGCTCCGTACTATTTTCCAGGAAAAAAACTGCAGGCAAACTCGATTTTTCGAATTTGTCTACAGTCTGAACAGACCATGTAGTAATGGTTCGTTTATTTATAATATTATAATATCGGTGACACGAGCCTTGCAATGGACTCTTTAAAACGAATCCACTTTGATCGCTTTTCAAACTCTTCAATTGTAAGCTGCCTGCATACTTCGACATCCTTATAAAAAATCCTGGTCAGCGTTTCGGCCATTCCTTCATCATAAATGAAGGCATTGACTTCAAAGTTCAATTTAAAACTACGGACATCAATGTTAGCTGTCCCTACCGAGGAGACCTCTTCGTCCACTACGATCATCTTCGCATGAATAAAGCCGTTATCATAGATGTATACCTTAGCACCCGCTCTTAATAACTGCCCTGCATTGAAAGTCGTTGCCCAATAAACAAAAAGATGATCAGGTTTATTCGGAATCATGATTTTTACATCTACCCCTGATAAGCTGGCAATCCTGAGTGCATCCAATAAACTGGCATCCGGTATGAAGTAAGGTGTTTGAATGAGAATCGATTTCTTTGCTGATGAAATTAATTTAATATAGCCATTTTTAATTTGTTCCCATTCAGAATCCGGCCCACTTGTCACTATTTGCAAATCTATATTCCCTTGAGTCTCTACAATAGGGAAATAATGAGGCTGATAAGTTATATCATGATGCTTTGATGCCTGATTCCAATCCAGGATAAACCGAGTTTGAATGGCTTTGACAGCCGAACCCTCTATACGAAGGTGTGTATCACGCCAAAAACCGAATTTTGGATTAAGCCCTAAATATTCATCACCAACATTAAAGCCTCCAACATACCCTACTTTTCCATCTATGATGACGAGCTTTCGATGGTTACGGAAATTCAGTCGTAAATTTATAAATTTTAATTTGGATGGAAAGAATGCCTCCACTCGTCCTCCAGCCTGCCTAAATTCCCTGAAGAAACGTTTAGTCATCCCTCTAGATCCCAGTTCGTCATAAAGCAGTCGAACTTTGACGCCTTCATTCGCTTTTTTAGTCAAAGCTTCAATGAATCGTTTACCCAGGCCGTCCCTTTGAATGATGTAATATTGTATATGTATATGGTTTTCGGCCGCTTCGATATCTTTAAAAAGCTGGTCAAACTTATTTTTCCCTTCCGTAAAAATATCGACTTGATTATCTTCAGTAAGTACGGCATCATTGTTTCGGAGATGCATATAAATCAAATCACGATAATTACTCGAAGAAGCATTTCGAAAAGGAAAATGATTCGTTGAAAGCTCTTCCATCTGTTTATCAATGATTTCTTCGATCCCGATCTTCTTCTTATCCTCCCATTGGAATAAGTGTGCGTGCCTTAGACTTGTTCCAAAAAGCAGGTATAAAATAAAACCGACTACAGGCAAAAAATATAAAACCAATAACCAAGCCCAGGTCGTGCTCGCTTCCCTTCTTTCAAAAAATATGACAATCGTTGCAAATAAAATATTTAGAATGATGACGAGGCCGAGCAAAACCGATGTAACATGCGTAAATTCCATAGCATACCCTCACTAAATTTTTATCCCTTTAAGGATACCATGCAAATTCTTTATATCAAAGGATTTGCTTATCAGAAATGAAAACAGAGAATTCACAAAAATGGACCTCTTCTTGTAGAGGCCCATTTTAAAAATCCCATCCACCCCGGACACTAAAATTTCTCAGATTGGCCAGGCTGTCTAATAATATTTGTCTTAAAAATCCCTATTTAACAATAATATAATTGCTTACCGGCTTTTCACTAATAAATTCACAGCTTCTTTCACTAGCTCTTCGGGATTCTTTTCTCCGGATTCATTAGCCTCCCGGACGCATTCAACAAGATTGGAACTTACTATTACCCCAATTGTCCGATCGATTGCAGATCTGGTTGCAGATAACTGAGTAACTACATCCCTGCAATCTTTATTATCCTCCATCATTTTCAAAATCCCACGAAGCTGTCCTTCAATTCGCTTCACTCTATTTTTAACCTGCTTATCGTATTCCATGTGAGGCCTCCTACCCTGCCTATTACTTATGAATCCTATCCAGACATCCATCATAAAACCTTTTCAGTCGAAATGAAGGTTTGATAAAAATCTTACAATTTATAATACATACCACTTAGGTATAATTGTCAAGTGCCAATATCCAATGAAACTCCGATATGTAATTCCTATTTTTGTACAAGAAGACTTTGTGCAACTGCCTCAGAAAACTCGATCGTCGTTTGGGGAACGTAGGTTTTTAACAAAGCATTGACGATAGGTGCTTTAGCGCCTTTTGCCGTAATCGCCAGGCAGCCAGTCATTTTAGTCTGTCCAATTCCGCACTCTTCCGCTAAAAAATAGCCATGCCCATCAAATTTTTCATTTAATCCCTTAAGCTTAAATGTTACCTTATCGGGTTCAATCCATTCCAATATATTCACTTCCAGTTTAATTTTCTTCTTCATTAATCCCAAATCGCTTTTAAACTCCCAAATAAGTGTCCGCTCATTTATCATCTCATGATTGATATATCCTGGGACTAGAGGTGCCCAACGATCTATGCTACTTACAAAACCCCATACCGTTTTTTTGGAAACAGGTAATATGATACTATGCACACCTTCTGACAAAGCAGTTCCCCCTTAATCATTCTATTTACATCTTTGTAATGTATGGCTGAACAATATTGAATAGAACGGTAAGATTAGATTCTTGAACAAAATTCTCCCTGTGTAAGAAACCATATAAAGATAATAACAGCAAAGAATCGCCCCAGTAAAAAAGGGACGATCGTTTTTTATTGCTGGGCCTCAGACTTTAGACAAACTCGATACAAATATAGAAGCCTACATTTTTTTGAGGGAGTGTAAAATATAAGCGTTGATTTCCACTCCAGGCACTCGCTTTCCGCGGGAGGTCCGGGAGCCTCCGTTCCAATCAAACTTTGCTTAAAATTCAGATGCAAACCCTTTGGTCTACAAACTCAGACCCAGCTTAATCACTGGGTCTTTTTTTTATGCAAAGATCATTCTTCCGTATCTTTTTCAGTTTCTTCATTTTCTACAATTAAAGAAGGTTCAGGATCAGAATAACTTAATAATCTGGTGCGAATTCAACCGTATACATATTCAATCTTGGATTTGGGTCAATCCAGGCGCTTTCAAACACGAAGACCACTTTATAATTTGCGTAATCGGTATAAGTGACATAGTACATCCCTTCTTGCTCCACTTCACTTAACGGTTCACCAATCAATTCCTTCAACATGGATAAATGAATGGTTTGCAATTGCGGATCAAAATCATCAATGGCGGTAATCGTCTTTCTACCTGTTGAACCGTCATAGAGGAATCGGACATTCCGGCTCCAATAATTGGCTGCAACAGTACTTAGATCTTCCGGTGCCCCCCAGGCTTTTTCCACTTTCTTCAGCGAATCACCTACAGAAAATGGTCCACTGCTAATGGATTGTTGTGATTCGTATGCTAAACCCATAATCTTCCGAATCAAAAGGTCTGGTGTGGATTGCGATGATATTGGATCTGTTGAAGCATAAGCAGCCTGCACACTAAACATGAGTAATGCAAGCATTAGAAATGTAACGCTTCGGATAAAACGATTCACTTGTTTCAAAATATCCTCCCTTTCCATATGGAAATGACTGATTACATTATTTTAACAATCTAAAAAAAGATGAAAAATTGCGCATGTCATTCCATTGGTTTTTACCATTACCATTAATATTCATTGGAACATTGGACACATACCACTCGTTAAGAAAAAATTTTCAAATGAAATATTAACCGATTAAGCCATTTCAAGTGAGCCGCATTTTATCCTGATCTAAAACCGATGCCAAAAAGGACTCAGTCAGTAACTTGAAGTCAATGGTTCCTTCTTTGTCCGAATGGGCACAAAAAAATGTTGACAGCGTTTTCTTATGAAGATAGTATAATTATTACAAGTTAACGATGGTGGAGATTTGGAGACTCATGCTTTAATGGGACCTTTTAACAAAAAGGTTACTATTTTGGTATGGGTTTTTTTATGTGTCATCATCATTACTTTATTTAATTAGGTTCAAAAATATCATATTAAGGAGGAATTGGATGCTCAAATTATTTAAGCCAGCTCTACCAGTTGAAAGATTACCGGAAGGAAAAATAGATTCTGAATATAAGAAACTCAGATTACAAGTTTTCATCGGTATCTTCATTGGATATGCAGCGTATTATTTAATTCGTAAAAACTTTTCCATGGCAATGCCATATTTAAAGGAGGAAGGCTATACAACTGGAGAGCTAGGACTTGCATTATCAGCTATCTCGATTTCATATGGGATAAGTAAGTTTGTAATGGGAACTGTGTCAGACCGAAGTAACGCGAGGTATTTCTTGCCAGTAGGTTTGATACTTGCTGGAATCGTCAGCTTACTTATGGGACTTGTGCCATTTTTCACATCATCGGTTACAATCATGTTTATCATGTTATTCATTAATGGGTGGTTTCAAGGAATGGGCTGGCCTCCATCAGGGAGAGTCCTTGTTCACTGGTTCAGTGTAAGTGAAAGAGGAGGGAAAACGGCAATATGGAATGTTGCCCACAATGTGGGTGGTGGCTTAATGGCACCATTGGCCATTGCAGGTGTCTCCATCTTTGCAACATTAATGGGTTCTTCATATGCAGGTTATGAAGGAATTTTTATACTACCTGCTCTAGTTGCCATATTAATAGCAATCATATCATTTATCTTAATACGTGATACACCACAATCAGTTGGATTGCCGCCGATTGAAGAGTATCGTAATGATTTTCCTAATAAAATGAAAAAAACGTTTGAAACAGAACTGACAACAAAAGAGATATTATTTAAATATGTATTAAATAACAAATGGGTCTGGGCGATTGCGATTGCAAACATCTTTGTATATTTCGTCCGTTATGGGGTACTTGATTGGGCACCAACCTATTTAAGCGAAGAAAAGGGCTTCAACATGGACGAGTCCAGTACGGCTTATTTCTTATACGAATGGGCAGGTATTCCGGGTACTTTATTATGCGGCTATATCTCTGATAAAGTTTTTAAAGGCCGTCGGGGGCCTGCTGGCGTTGTCTTCATGCTAGGAGTATTAATCGCAGTCCTTGTTTATTGGTTTAACCCTGCAGGCAACCCAATGATTGATATTATATCCCTAATTGCGATTGGATTCTTAATTTATGGACCAGTAATGTTAATAGGCCTGCAAGCACTTGATTTAGTTCCCAAAAAAGCTGCAGGCACTGCAGCAGGACTGACTGGCTTATTTGGATATCTAGGTGGATCTGTGGCGGCTAATGCCATTATGGGATATGTAGTTGACTTTTCAGGCTGGAATGCTGGCTTTACATTAATTACGATTTCTTGTGTATTGGCAGTAGTGGTCTTTGCATGTACTTGGAATGTTCGAGGACAGGAAGTAGTAAAGGGCTAATACAGGCATATTATTGAGCTCAAGTTTCCCCATCCCCCTGGATATATTCTAAGGGGGATGGGTTTTCTATTATTAGTTAAACCCATCCATGATTAGATTGACGCCTTACATTAACTGAATATTCAGTTATATATGGCAAAAAGCAGTTGACGGACGTGTTTGACATACCTTATTGAAATGCATATAAAAAATGACTATGCCTTTATACCAACGGTCCTAAAGGCATAGTCATTATATCAAAAATCATATAGATTCATGTTTTCTACCAAAATACTGGTTATTGCCGATCAAAAAGAGAAGCTCCCGCTATTCCGGGTTTAGTCATCTCATAAGGATTTAGAATCAGATCCAATTCTTCTTCTGTCAACACATCATATTGTAAACAAAGTTCGCGAACTGACTTCCCTTTCAATATCGCTTCTCGGGCAATACGTGAAACCACTTCGTACCCAAGGTGCGGATTGACTGCAGTAATCACACCGACACTTTGTTCGACATAATCCTTTAAATGCTGCTCATTAGCCTCAATGCCTTCCAAACAATAATCTGTAAAGACATTGAAAGCATTGTTCATAATGCTGATTGATTGCAACAAATTGAATACAAGCACTGGCTCCATTACGTTCAACTCTAGTTGTCCCGCTTCTGATGCTAAGCAAATCGTATTATCGTTCCCGATCACTTGGAAAGCGACTTGATTAATTAATTCTGGCATGACTGGATTTACTTTACCTGGCATGATGGATGAACCTGGTTGACGGGCTGGAAGTGTGATTTCTCCTAATCCAGCTCTCGGTCCTGAAGCCATCAAACGTAAATCATTTGCAATTTTAGACATATTCATCATACATACTTTCAATGAAGCTGAAACCTCAGTGTATGCATCCGTATTTTGGGTTGCATCTACTAAATGTTCTGCTCCTACAAGCGGCAAGTTACTGATTTCAGCTAAATATGTAACAACGTTTTCAATGTAACGAGGATCTGCGTTCAATCCCGTTCCCACTGCTGTTGCTCCCATATTCACTTCATATAAATGTTGACGTGATTGACTTATTCTTTTTATATCCCGATCTAAAACGCGACTGTAAGCCTCGAATTCTTGACCAAGGCGAATCGGCACTGCGTCCTGTAGATGTGTGCGTCCCATTTTGATAACATGATCAAATTGTTTTGCTTTTTTCTTTAAAACCGTACTCATCTTGGTCATTGTTTGTAACAATTGCTCCAAAAGACGCAGTGTTGATAAATGAATGGCAGTTGGGAATACGTCATTGGTTGATTGAGACATGTTAACATGGCTATTTGGGCTAACATGTACATAATCACCTTTATTGTGGTCCATAAGTTCTAACGCACGGTTGGCAACGATTTCATTAATATTCATATTCATCGATGTCCCCGCACCGCCTTGAATTGGGTCAACGATGAAATATTCATGCCACTTTCCATCGATCACTTCTTCAGAAGCTTTGACGATAGCGCTTCCAATACCATCATATAACCGTTTGGTATCCATATTCGCTAAAGCGGCCGCTTTTTTAATCATGGCCAGTGCACGAATCATTTCTTCATTGACTTTGTAACCGGTAATCGGAAAATTTTCCACTGCGCGTAAAGTTTGTATTCCATAATAAACATCTGCTGGAATTTCCTTTTCCCCAAGAAAGTCTTTCTCGATTCGGTATGTTTTCTCTTCTATCAACATTTCCTCTTGCCCCTTTGTTTGTTCTAGAATGTAATGTCCTCTGCAATCGGTGTTTCCATCATTTCCTTCACTTTTTTAGGATCCTGCGTCTTGGCTAATATCCACATCAACTTAGGAACGATGGCCTCTGTATTCATATTCCTGGAACGAATGATGATATTCTTGTTCACTTTTCGTCCCACTTCGTAAATATCCATATCTTCCCCTTCTTCTAAGCACTGGGTAGTAATGACTACGGATATTCCACATTGTACTAACTCATTCAATTTCTCTAAAATGTTTCTTCCTTGAAATGGAATACCACCGCTTCCATAACTTTCAATTACGATTCCCCGACATTGATTTTTCAGAAAATCAAAGAATTCAGGCTTAATACCGGGATGCAGCTTGACCAAAGCAACATCAGTACATAGGGAAGCATCCAACTTAGCTTCCTTATTCTTTGGTGAATGAACTGGCTTTAGATACTCAATTTTATCTTTGAATATGGTAGCAATATAAGGATAGTTAATACTTTCAAACGAATCATAGCTTTTCGTTCTCAATTTAATGGCCCTCGTACCCTGAATGACTCTGCCATCAAAAACAACATATACTCCTCCAATATCTTCACAAGCAAACCGGATCGCATCAGAGATATTCCTTTTGGCATCTGTCTTTTTAAAGGCAATCGGGACCTGAGAACCAGTAATGACGATTGGTTTCCCTAAATCTTGTAACATATATGAGAGCGCAGCAGAAGTGTAAGCCATTGTATCTGTTCCATGGGTAATCACAAAGCCATCGTAATCATGGTAGTGCTTATGGATGGATTGTGCCATTTCTGTCCAATCTTCCGGCTGCATATTTGTACTATCAATATTCATCAAAGGCTTACTATCAATCTGACATAGTAAATCCAATCCCGGTAGGTGGCCTAAAATTTCGTCAGCTTTCATTTCTGGAACAAGTCCATTTTTTCCTTCTAACGATGCAATTGTACCACCTGTAGTAAGCAACATCAACTTCTTCATTTTTGATTTTAACTTTTCCAATATACTACCCCCTAATAAGCCTCCCTGTTTCACTATCATTCTAATCATCTCAGAAAAGGATGTTTCCTGTAAATGTTCATGTTACGCGTACAACACATGTTATTATAGTCATGTTTCATAATGAAATCAAGCGAAAGTTATTCATTACGCGTACACTTTTTACAATATGATGTTATAATGGATTATATAAAAGGAGAGTAATATTAATGATTTTAAATAGATTGACTACATTAAGAAAGGCCAAAAGATGGTCTTTGCAATATACCGCTGACAGACTCGGAATCGCCAAGAGTACCTATGCCGGTTATGAATCGGGCCACCGCCGCCCTTCATTAGAAACGATTAATTTATTGGCAGGCTTATATGATACCTCAACTGATTACATTCTGGGTCGAGTAGATTATCCATCTAAGGATCTGGATAATGAGTCACCTCAAGTCATGGAATTAACGGATTTACCAGATATGGAGCTTGCTGTAGATGGAATTTCTCTTTCTGAAGAGGAAACGATTCAATTTATCGCTTTTATTAGAGCTAAACGGGAAGTGGAAATAAATCGCGATAAACAAAATGAAACATAGCAGGCATTGAGTTTAAACTGGCATTTGGTTATACTGCCTGGCATGTTCATTATAACTGTATACCGCGGCTTTCATCAATTAGGATAGGTCGGTTCTCCCATTTTGAAGTTGCATGGAATTATATCTGTGTTTAGAAATTTAAATTTTATTAATTATTATATAGAAGAAAGTCGGTTTTTCAAAAAATCATCCATCTTCATGTTTCTGTTGTCCTCTTTAAACTTATTCATTTTCCATCAAGGGAAGATTGATTTAAGTTTTATCTCTAATTTTCCCTCTTTATCTATTTGAAATGATAGAAAAAACATGGCAAAGATCATGGTTTCCCCCGGTGAATTAATCAAAAAAAAGAAGCAACATGAAGTGAGAGTTATGTCTTATTTCATGTGCTTCTATTATTGGAATCCTTAAAGAAATGGAAAATTGCTCAATAAAATGTCTCAACAGATATGCTGCATCTCCATATCTTAAGGCATCTCATCTTCTTTTTCCCGATTCTTGAAAGCTTCATGTGTGACAATATCTTCAATCTGTTCATACTGGCGGCTGTGTTCCTTCTCTTCACTAATTCTATTATTGGGTAAATTTCCTGGATGTCCTTTTTCTTTGTGATTAAAATTTTTACCACGACTCATATCGCATTCTCTCCTTTCCATTCATTGTTTGTATAGTTTTCCCAAGCACGAAAAAAATATGATTTAATTTCTCTTTTTACAGTTTTTGCAGCAGGGTTGGTTTACCTGTAATTCCCAGACGATCTTGCGTGACTTATTTCTGAAGTGCCAAGAAATTAATAATTCAAACCCTTCAAATTACTCGAATCTGAATAAAAGCTCAAAAAGAACAGGAACCGCCAGATTCCTGTTCTTTTTGTTTATAGGTTTCCCGACTACTTGCATATTTAATAAAAACATTTTTGATAACAAAAAAGGCTAGGAGAACGTTACCACGGAAGGTCGCCACTTTCTTGAAATGCCCGCAATATGATGAGGAGCGGTTCTGCAACATCCTCCAATTATATTTGCCCCCGCATGGTGCCAATCTTCAGATTTCACATCGAGCCTATTACATGATTCTGGACCATGCCATGTTTTAGTTTCTGGATTATAGGTTTCACCGGAATTCGGATAGACGATAATTGGTTTATGCGTGTTTGCACGCAACACCTGTACGGCTTCCGTGATAACTGATACAGGCGCACAGTTGATGCCAATTGCGGCAATTTGCTCACTCTCCCCAAACAATCTGGTACACTCCTCCAGCAATGTGCCGTCACTTATCGCTTTTTCATTTTTCAAAGAAAAGGATAGCCAAGCATAGACTTCTGGATATTCTTTCAATAATGAATGTAGTACTTTTGCTTCTTGCAGGGAAGGAATCGTTTCAAATGCTAAGATGTCAGCTCCTGCTTCAATCAAAGCTGATATTCTTGAGCGATGAAATGCCGCCAAAGTTTCATCTGAAACACCATAATTCCCAACATACTCTGAACCATCTGCAAGATAAGCCCCATAAGGTCCAACTGATGCAGCAACCAATGGCTTAGGTCTAATCGTTTGATATTCTTCCTTCCAAAATTCATCTCTTGCTTTTCTTGCAAGTAAAACCGTTTTCCTGATTAGATCCAATGCCTCTTTTTCTTGTATTCCGCGGAGGGCGAAACCTTCAACCGTTGCTTGATAGCTTGCCGTTATCGCACAGTCAGCACCCGCTCGAAAGTAGTCAGAGTGCACCTGGTAAATCAATTCTGGATTTTCAAGTAATACACGTGCAGACCACAGGGGATCGTCCAAATCACACCCATGACTTTCAAGCTCTGTAGCTAAAGCCCCGTCCAAAATCATGACTGAATGACCTCGTAAAATTACTTCAATTGGGTTAATTTTATTCTTCATTGTCTACTCCTCTTTTCTTTATGGTTTGTGTCAGATAATAACTTCCATAGCTAAACAAAATAAACGGAATGCCACAATATAATGCAATTCTTTGTGTAGGATCAAATGCAATTCCTATGCAAGAAGCAAGACATAGCATAAATGAAACGATTGGTACGAATGGATATAATGGTGTATGATAAGCCAAATCATTAACTGAGTTTCCTTCGTTTATATATCGTCTGCGAAATAGAAACTGTGACGCGCTAATACTCATCCAAACTATAACCACGGCTAGTCCAGAAATGGATACAAGCACTATATATACAGTATCCGGCGCAATAATACTCGAGAAAAGTGCTAAAACACCGCCCAGCATACTGAAAAGGACAGCATTCAAGGGAACACCCCGTTTTGTCAATTTTGCAAATATTGGTGAAATAGTTTTCTTATCTGCAAGTGACCAAAGCATCCTGGATGAGGCATATAGTCCTGAGTTTGCAGCAGACAAAATGGCAGTTAATATAACAAAGTTCATAATATCCGCTGCATATGGCACTCCAATTCGTTCTAGAACGGCAACAAAGGGGCTCTCTAATACGCTTGCATCCGAAACAGGCAATAATGCGGATAAAACAACGATGGTACCTACAAAAAAGATAATCAATCTCCATAATGTCATACGGATTGCCTTTGGAATCGTTTTTTCCGGATTCACAGTTTCTCCAGCTGCAACTCCGATCAATTCAGTTCCAGAAAATGCAAAATTCACAGCGAGCATCGTCATTAGAATGGCAAAAGCACCATTTGGAAATAAACCTGCACTTGTAACATTGGAAAATAACGGAGCTGATTGTGCGTTAATCATTGGAATAAAACCTATCATTGCCGCAGCTCCCAGAATAATGAATATTACAATAGCAAATACCTTTATGGACGCAAACCAGAATTCGGATTCAGCGAAAAACTTAACGGTCCACGCATTTAATGCCAAGACCAAAATGGCAAATAGAGCACTCCATATCCAGACACTGATTGATGGAAACCATCGCTGCATCAACAATCCTGCAGCCGTGAATTCCGAACCTAGTGCAACAGTCCAGGTTAGCCAATACAACCAGGCTACTGTATACCCTGTCCCTGGTCCGATGTATTTGGCTGCGTAACTATGAAACGCACCTGTCTCGGGCATATGCACTGACAGTTCACCTAGACATAGCATGACTAGATAAACAACTAATGCACCAATCAGATACGAAAGGATGGTTCCGAACGGACCAGCCTGTTGAATCGTATAACCCGAACTTAAGAATAAACCAGTTCCAATCACCCCGCCAAGCGATAGCATTATTATATGCCGTGCTTGCATTTGCCTTTGAAAATCATACTTCCTTTTGTTCTCCATTCTAACTCTCCTTAATCTTGCATCCAGAAAAAACGAAAACGCACTCTAAAAAAGAGTGCGTTACTGACAAATAAACACGTACGGTCTTATCTATCAAGGTTTCACCCCCTGGAATTAGCACAGTGTCTTTGTAGACCTGTTGCTGAGGTTTCATAGGGCCAGTCCCTCCACCTCTCTGGATAAGAAATTATTTTTTTATAACTTTATCAATCTATGAAAAAATTGTCAAGTTTTGTTTCGGAATGTAAAGACTTCCTTTTAAATGCTAACGATCATGGCTGGGGTATTAATATTAAATTGTTTTTGGAACAAGCGCTAAGCGTATTATAATGGCAAATAAAACTAACCGGGGTCATGTTGGTCTTTTTCCTTAAGGACGTTCTATTTCAAATAATTCCCCTAGTTTTGTATAAGTATGACCGGCTAATCTCGCTACAGGTTTTAGCCCATTCGGGTCAATACGGCCATTATGATAAATATCTTGCTCTATATGATAACAGACTATTTTCCCTATCAGTAAATCACAACCAGGTTTATTCTTGGAACCTGCCAATGGAATCGATTGCTCTAATGTACATTCGAACCGCACCTTCGCTTCTTCCAATCCTGGTACGGATACCTTATCACTAACAGCCATCGTGAAATTAGTAAGACCCAATTCACTTTCTTCAGATGGGAGTTCCTTGGCCGTTCGATTTGCATCAGCAACATTATTTTCGTCAGTGATATGAACAACGAACTCACCTGTTTGAATTGCATTTCGGGCTGTATCCTTTGAAACTCCTTCTTTCCGTTGAACAGAAATGGAAATCATCGGAGGATTTGAACTGACTATGTTAAAAAAGCTGAACGGCGCTATATTGATTGTACCGGTGTCGGATTGTGTCGTAACCAGCGCTATAGGTCTCGGTATAATGCTTCCAGTCAAAAACTTATAATTATCCCGTTCAGCCAAATTTTCAGGATTAACAGAAATCATCTTCATTCCCTCTCATTCTTATAAAAAGTTCTTTTGAAACCATAAACCTGCTGCATCAACCTCTGAACGTGTCAACTGATGACCGTAATTTTCCCACTGAACTTCAACTGTAGCGCCAGCTTGCTGTAAAAGTTGATTAAGTTCATCAGTTTCTTCTGCCGGGCAAATCGGATCGTTTTTACCTGCAGCTATAAATACAGGTATATCTGAAAGGGACGGCAAAGCGATCCCTCGTCTTGGAACCATTGGATGATGAAGAATCGCTCCTTGTAATGCCCCCTCGTAATGGAACAGCAAACTTGCCGCTATATTTGCACCATTGGAATAACCTAATGCCACCACTCTGTCACGGTCGAAGTCATATTTTCCGGACGCTGATTCCAAGAAGTCATAAAGCTCCTTCGTTCGGAAAATCAAATCCTCTTCATCAAAAACCCCTTCAGCTAACCGTCGGAAATAACGGGGCATTCCATTTTCAAGTACATTTCCCCGTACGCTCAGTACGGACGAACCCGGTGAAACCATTTCGGATAATGGCAAGAGATCTGTTTCCGTTCCTCCAGTGCCATGTAAAAGCAGTAGTAACGGAGCTTCTGGATTACTTCCTTTTTGAAAAATATGTTTCATCATTTATCCTCCTCTAGTACTCTCGGCACTGCCGGCAGTAACGTTTTTTCCATAACTTCCCGCTTTTCTTCCAACCATGGCGGCAGCATTAATTTACTGCCCATCGTTTCCTTCGTTTCATCATGAGCAAAGCCAGGTGGATCTGTGGCAACTTCAAAGAGTATGCCTCCATCTTCCCTGAAATAAATGGCATCGAAGTATTGTCGGTCTGTAAAGGGTGTCACACCATAGCCATGGTTACCGATATGCTCCCTCCATTCTTTATGATCTTCATTATCGCTCGCACGCCATGCAATGTGATGGACAGTTCCCACTCCGATTTTACCGTTTGGTAAAACCGTTTTTTTAACATCAATTAAATTTCCGATATCCGATGTGGATTTGAAGCGGATGAAATCGCCCTCTTCCCCAATCTTTTGCAGGCCCATCACTTCCTCTAATAGTTCCATCGTTTTGATCGGTTTTGACGTCAATAATACTGCACCGCCGAATCCCTTGACCGCCTTATCAGCTGGTACACCGCCGAATGACCACTCGCTATTTTTACCTTCTTTACGCTCAACCAGTTCAAGTTGCAAACCATGTGGGTCTTTGAATTCAAGATATTCCTCACCGAAACGTGAAACCTTTTCAAAGTCTATATTAAATTTACCCAAACGCTTTTCCCAGAAGCCCATTGAACCCTCCGGAACGGCATATGTTGTAATCCCCACTTGTCCGGAGCCAATTGTCCCTCGGTATGCCTCAGGCCAAGGAAAGAAAGTGATGATTGTGCCCGGTGAACCGGATTCATCCCCGAAATATAAATGATAGGTACCTGGATCATCAAAATTAACGGTTTTCTTCACCATACGCATTCCCATTACTCCAGCATAAAAATCCACATTCTCTTGAGGATTGCCTACAATTGCGGTTATATGATGTATCCCTGCATTTTGTTTTTGCATGCCGATTACTTCCTTTCCCATTGTTTAATTAGTTGATTTTGTATTAAGTGGTTTTAAATTCGATTCAATATCCTTTCTTTTCGATTCCAAAAAAGGTGGCAGGGCAAGGTTCTCACCTAGATGCTGCTCAGCTTCATCCACTTCAAAACCAGGTCCATCAGTAGCTAGTTCAAATAATATGCCATTCGGCTCCCTAAAATAGAGTGAACGGAAATAAAAGCGGTCCACATATCCCGAGTTCACGAATTTCGATTCACTAATTTTTTCTACCCATTTTCTCAATTCTTCTTCATCATCCACCCGGAAGGCAACATGGTGTACTCCCCCCCTCCCCAGCCTTTCACGAGGTATTTCATTCCTTTCTTCAATATGGAGTTCCGCTCCTGTTCCTCCTTCACCTGTCTCGTAAACGACTATCGGATTTTGCCCCCTGATTGCGGATGGGTATGTGCCTGATTTCCTGAACCCCAATACCTCGTGAAGAACACTTTCTGTTTGTTCAATATTGGGTACTGTAAGTTTTACTGGTCCTAATCCAAGGATGGAAAACTCTTGCGGTACTGGGCTTCCATCCCACGGAAATCCTCCTTGAACGCCGTTATTATCCTGATCGGAAACCAGAAGAAGCCTCTGCCCTTCAGGATCTTTAAAAGAAAGTACCTTTCTTTCAAAACGGCTCGATATTTCATCGTGTTCAACATTGAATTCCACAAACCGTTTTTTCCAATATTCTAGCGCCTCATCATCCTTCACCCTTAAAGAAATTTCTGAAATGCTATTGTTTCCCTCATGAGTGCGGGCAGCATTTGGAATTTCAAAAAACGTCAATTCCGTACCCGGTGAACCAATTTGATCTCCATAAAATAAGTGATACACACGAACATCATCTTGATTCACCGTTTTTTTGATTAATCGCATCCCTAAGACTTTTGTGTAGAATTCAAAGTTATTTCCCGCTTTTGCTGTAATCGCCGAAACATGATGTAATCCTTTTAATTCCATCCGTACCACTCCTATCTTTATAAATCTCCCCTTACGGAGATGAATTAATCCGCTAATAATATCTCGAATTCGAGGTATTTAACCTAACATAATACTTTTAATGCAAATATCTTGATTTAAAGATAAACCACAGGGATAAAATTGTCAACCATTTTCATTCAAATAATTTCAACGGATTCACTTATCATAAAATAAAAAAATCAGGCCAAAATAAATCGGTATAAGAATGGAGGTGTGATATATGGTTAAAGATTTTTTTAGCGCAATTGAAGATAGACGCTCTTATTATTCCCTTAGCAAGGAACATGTTGTTCCTGATAAAAGGATTAAAGAAGTTATCGATCATGCCGTTCAATACTCCCCTTCCGCTTTCAACTCCCAAAGTGCCAGAGTGATTGTTTTAACTGGTCAAAGCCACGACCAATTATGGGAAATCACGAAAGAAACATTAAGAATAGCAGCCGATGGTAAAGATTTAAAAAAAACGGAAGAAAAAATGAGGTCATTTATAAATGGTTATGGAACGGTTTTATTCTTTGAAGACCAGGCCATAATAAATAGGCTCCAAGAACAATACAAAACGTATGCCGAAAATTTTCCGATTTGGTCGAACCAATCTTCTGCCATTTTACAATTTGTCGTATGGACTTCCTTGGAAATTGAGGGGTTTGGTGCAAGCCTTCAGCATTATAATCCTTTAATCGATGACGAAGTGAGAAAGACATGGGATATATCACGAGATTGGAAACTCATCGCACAGATGCCCTTTGGAAAACCCACTGCAGAACCTGGCGATAAAGACTTCTCACCACTTGAAGAAAGAGTGAAATATTATCAATGATATAATAGGGGCTGGCTCTACATAACGAGCCAGCCCTTTTATTTTATTTCGCTTTAGTAATCCGGAAATGTTGCAAAAACTTTTGAAAATATCAATGACGCAAAGCCTATATACTCAACAACCGGCATGATTTTGATATCCTCACTGAGGTTCAACACGTATATTTCACATCCCCCTCTTATTGAATGGGTGAAGAACGCCCTGGCAGCCATTCCTTCAAATAATATGGGAGTACACCGGAATATTGTTTAGCAGCATGTCCACTTTTCAATAGGTTATATGTCTTATCCTTACATGTTAAATGCTCCATTACCGGATAAATCATTTCCTGTGGGACCAGTCGATCATACTTACTTGCTATGACCAAAACACTAGCATCAATTTTCGATAGCTTCGCTTTTTTTCCCCTTACCTTAAAGCTACCATTAACCAAGCTATTTTTTATCAATAAATCCTTGGTTATTTGTTTTGCGGCTGCTCCGGATAATGGTACATGCCCATTAGCCCAAGCATTGAAGCGGCGCCAGTTTTGAACGTATTTCTCATCATCCGCTTGATTCAATAAAGATAAATAAGGTGATATATAGACGGGCGATGTAATTAACCGGATTCCATATTTAACTGCACTGGCCGGTATCGTTTGATAAATATCTATTGTCTCGTCAAAATCCGCTGTCCCTTCTTTAAGCGCCTCCTGCCATTGATCAAAAAATTCCGAGGCACTGAAATCCACCGGGGTCACGGAAAGTATCAAATTCTTGATCGGCTCGTCTGCAATGGCAGCATATATTGCGGCTATTGTACCGCCGAGGCAAAACCCCATGACTGTAATTTCCGATGCTCCAGAGTGGCGTAATGCACGCTGCACTCCTTTTTGAATATAATCGACGATATAATCTTCGATCGATATGTCACCATCTTCAAATCCCGGGCTTCCAAAATCAAGTAAATACACATCAAAACCTTCATTTACAAAAGATTCTATTAAACTATTACCAGGGGATAAATCAAGGATCAAAGGAGTATTGATTAGTGAATATATAAGAAAAACCGGTACCTCATATTTTTTTTGTGCTGAAGGATAAAACCAAAGCGTTGATTTGTTTTTTTTCCATACCGCTATTTTCGGAGTCAGTCCCATTTCAGGCAATGGCTGATTGGGAATATCCAATAAATGTTGCCATTTAGTTTTGGACTCAGATTGATTTTTCGGCACTTTCCGCTTAGCCATTTGAATTCTCCTGTCGAACTGAATTGAACTCAGGCAACTGTGAGCTTAACAATAAGGAGTTATTTAGAAAATCAGATATCCTTTTTTTACTCCCTTCCTTTTCATTGGATGCCAATCTTGATTTCTTTTTGATGCTGCGGGATGAATTGGCATTGCCTTTATTGCGAATTGAAGAATTACCCCCGACATTCCCTCCCCTATTCTCAACAAGTATAGAGACCAATTCTTCCAACCCATCAATTTTTTCTTCGAGTTGGATGACTAATTTCGCTAAACTCGCCACATCTTTTTTTGTTGGATAATTCATGATGATGGACATTCTTTCTGATGCTTCCTGCAGACTATTTATTCTTGGCACCTGCATTTGCGCATTATCGCTCACTCTTTCGATTAATTCGCGATTATTCAGCAGATTTTGAATTTTACTATTCAGCTGTTGCTCTTTTTGTGTGCCTAGTAATTTAAGCCCTTTATAAAAATTGGATTTTTCCGCCATATATTTCTTCCTTCCTTTCTCCTCCGTTTACACTAATGCCGATATTCCACCGTCAATGATCAAAATATGACCCACCATATAGTCAGAAGCCTGTGAGGCTAAAAATACGGCGGCACCCTTTAAATCATCTTCATCGCCAAACCTGCCAGCCGGAGTTTTACCTAATATGTCATAGTTAGACTTTTCAAGAATTTTCTTTGTGATTTTAGTCGGGAAAAATCCAGGTGCAATTGCATTGACTTGGATACCGTATCTAGCAAGTTTAACTCCTAAATCCTTGGTCATTGTAATGATGGCACCCTTACTGGTGTTATAAGCTATCGTATCCAAAAGCTCTGGAAACGTCCCTCCAAGTCCTGTCACCGATGCAATATTTATGATTTTTCCGGAATTTTGCTGCTTCATGACCTTCGCTACAGCCTGTGAAAACAGGAATGTACCTGTAACGTTAACATTCAATACTTTTTCCCACTTGTCCTTGGGAAGATCCAAAAGCGGACCTGACCAAGATGTACCGCTATTATTGACAAGAATATCAATCGTGCCGAATTGAGCAACCGTTTCCTGAACGACATGGTCAATGGCACTCACATCGGTGATATCACATTCAAAGGCAACGGCATTAACACCCATCGATTGCAAGTCTTCACATACCTCCTTACAGACAGGTAAATTTCGTGAAGCAATGACTATATTTGCGCCAGCCTCTCCCAACGCCATGGCGATCTGTTTGCCCAGTCCTCTGCCGCCGCCGGTAATGATAGCCGTTTTATTAGTCAAATCGAACATATTACTCAATGTAGTCAACTTTTCAGCCCTTCCTTAATGAAGTATTATTTATATAAAACCGTCTATATCATTATAGAAAAGCCTATCCAATATTGTGCTTAAAATAGCCTAATGCCTCTGCCTTTTGTTTCATCAACATGTATCTTATATTTAATAAGTATGCTTCTGTCAGCTAGCAGAAATTGAACCTACTGGAAACGTAATTCGGCAGGGCGGTAATTTATTTGATCGATTCATACCTTAGCTTCGCACAGCGGTGGATTATTCGACCGGTTCGGCATTTCTTCATCCTTCTGGCGGATTAAAAACTCAATCGATTACTGGATTATTTGACTGATTGAGCAAAATCGGATACTTAACCTGTTTTGTCGTTTAAACTATAGAATAGTAAGGAGGTTAAAAAAAATGACGATACATCACTTTCATTTAACTGCGGAGTGGCCTGGCGGCAGAAATGATAGCGGCACGATTCATTCGGGGAATCTTCAAACACAGATAAGTATTCCTACGGGAATGGAAGGACCAGGGATTGGAACTAATCCCGATGAAATGCTGCTTGGAGCGGCATCGACCTGCTATATCATTACCTATGCTGCCATGTTAGAGCGGGCCCATATAGAAAAGGTGAGCTTGACTATGCAGTCGGAAGCGTTAGTGGATGTTACGAATGGTGTATTCACCTATAAGAAAATCATTCATCGCCCCGCACTTATATTGGTGCCGGGTACTTCTGAAAAAGTGTTTGAAAAAGCGAGGAGACTTGCTGAAAAAGCGGAAACATCCTGTATGATTTCCAGGGCGATCAAAGGGAATGTAGAAGTGGAATTGATTGCGGCAATTTCCATAGCACAGTAACCTTGAATAAACAGAAAAAGTGCCTAACCCTATATCGGTTTAGGCACTTTTTGAACTATTGAATGGTATTCACTTTATTCTCAACCTCACGGCACACTTCATCAGCCGTTAAACCATTTGCCTCAATGATAGACGCTTTTAATGAAGTATCGCTTATACCCATCACATTACTTTCCAAACCTGTTACCACACAACAATCCACGTTTTTTGCGTCAGCTTCTTGTTTAATTTCCACAACATCAAAACCTTTTTCACGAAGTGCTTCCTGAATATTCGTTAATGATTCTTCAACACCGATTCTTGACATCAACACACACCTCCTCTACCTTCTAATCTGTCCTTTTCACCCTCAATATATGTATAGGATGCAAAGGAAATAGGGAAAGTAATATCGAGGTGATAAACATGAATGGAAAAAACAAGAAAGATGCTTCACAAACTCGTTTAGGTTCTTCTCAGGTAGAGGGGCAAGGTACCACTACAAAAGAAACCGGGTCCTTCACTCAACCCTCTTCACTTAAAAAACAAAAGCGTACCTGATAAAAGAGAATCCTAAATCAACCATGAAATTCAAACGATGATACGAAAAAAAACGCTTGGTTTATCCGCCAAGCGTTTTCCGATGTAAAATTCTTTACTTTAAAATCAGGGACATCTCTTACATATTTTGCTTTCTGATTTCCTCTTGGATCTTAAGATCATTCAATTGATCTCCATCAATTTTTTTTGAATCCATTTTTCCTTTATCGGCTCCATCTGGGTTTAAATCACTTGCCCTTAAATTATTATTGCGAGATGCTTGCTCGTTCCATTTGGTCATCATGATCTCCTCCTCAGTCCTTTATCCTTCCCAAACCTAAGAATATTCATGAATACACCCCATCATTTATTGCAAAGATAAAAATGGAGGTGGTTATATTGGAACCAAACAAACCCGGCAATAAGAATGTACCGGATTTTAAAGAGTTGAACGATCGTATCATAAGAGAAGCATCAGAGAGTCCCCGTTTAGTGATTAAAACCAATTTGGATGCAAAGAATGTAAATGATGAGAACCCTTATTCAGATCGCATTAACAGTGAAGGATTTTCTGATTTTTTCGAGGAATAAAACAAAACCGGCTTAATAAGCCGGTTGATCTTAAAAATATTTTTTCTTCCAAAAAATGAATGCAGTCGTCCCCGCCAAAGTGATGGCAATTAATAATGTAAAAATGAAAGCAAACCGATTATGTTCAAATGGTAGTTCCACATTCATTCCGTAAAAACTTGCCACCATCGTCGGGAGCGTTAATATAATGGTCACTGATGTTAGAAACTTCATGGCATTATTGACATTATTGGAAATGATCGAAGCGAATGCATCCATCATACCGCTAAGAATGGATAGATACACTTCTGCCATTTCGATAGCCTGAGCATTTTCGATGATTACATCCTCAAGCAATTCTTTATCTTCTTCGTACATTTTCAAATAATTAAAACGAAGGATCTTATCAAGGACTACACGATTGGATTTCAATGATGTCGTAAAATAAACCAGGCTTTTTTCCAAAGCAAGGAAAGTGTATAATTCTTTATTTTTCATTGACTGATGTAATTCACGTTCGGCTTCATTAGTCATCTTGTTAATCTGTTTCAGGTAACGTAAATAATAGGATGAAATCTCGAATAATATTTGTAAAGCAAACCTCGTTTTCTTATTGGTGAAAAAACCTTTGATCTTATTGTTTTTGAAATTCGCCAATATCGGTGTTTCTTTCAGAGATACCGTAATGAAACAGTCTTTGGTAAAGATCATGCCTATGGGAATCGTTTCAAAAATCGGTAAGTCGGCTTCATCCCTGGTCAAATATGGGAAGTCGACAATAATTAAAACATTATCATCCTCTTTTTCGATACGAGGCCTTTCCTCATCATCCAGTGGATCCTTCATGAAATTGATCGGTAACTTCAAAGTCGAGCATATATAATCTATTTCAGCTTCTGTGGGCGCGACAATGTTCACCCAGGAACCTTTTGTCATTTCCTCGATATTGTTCAGGTGACGGTTATCATCCGTCTTGTAGATTTCAATCATTTTTTGACCTCCTCTTCTATAGAGAAAGCCTTATTTACCTTCTTCGAGCAGATACTCAGGGAGAATAACAGTCTCGACTTCTAGCATCATATTGGCTTCCTCTTGCTTTCTGGGTTCAGGATCATAAGAACTGCTGCTCACTCGTATCCACTTCCTTTCGATTCTTTTATCTTAATCCTTATTCATTTAAAGCACAATAAATAATTTATTACCTTGAATCCTTGTTCAGGATTCGTAATTATCTGACTTTTATCAATTGATAAATAAAATACCACTTCAAAAAAACGCTTGGGTAGCCACAAGCGACAGTTAGTAGATGGTTACAATTTTCAGAAGTTGGTTTCCACTCCAGGCACTCGCTTTCCGCGGGCGATCCGGGAGCCTCCTTGGCGCAGCCTGCGGGGTCTCCCTTTGACGCGCTTTTCCCGCAGGAGTCTCGTTCCTTACGTTCCAATCAACTTTGTTTTAAAATCATGGGTCGGAATGGTCTCATCCTGAACCATGATTTTAAAGAATAGCTGGTTATCCTTCATGTTTTTTTACTTTTTATATATAGGTAACCCTCATTCAGATTGAAGAAATTTGCGACACTCCTGCCGAATTACTGGGTAGCCAAGACACCACATGCGCTTGCTTTGATACGGTTTGGCAGACAGTCGGCGGAAAAGGAGCAGATTTCTGAAATCAAAACAACCTTTTAATTAAAAAAACTGCAGACAAACTGAACAAGTTTGTCTGCAGTCTGACGCTTGGGTACTCCCAGGCGATTCTGATTACTTTATCCATGCTTTGCATTATTATAATAGTGAACACCGTACATGGCGCCTTCATCCACCATTTTATTGTCATCATGATCATATGGATCAGGGTGACCTGCCTTTTCAATTACAGGATCAAGCTCTGAAGACGTCCTATTCCAAAAGCCTACCGTTTTTGCTTTTGCATTGGACCACATGTCCTTCACTTTTCCTCTGTTCGTTTTATTCGATAAAAATGAGACTCCGGCAACTCCGACTCCTAGTAATACCACGTTTCTTCCTAATGCCATCATTACCTTCCCCCTTATTTTTTTTGGCTTGCTATATATATACCCGCCGCCAGTTCATGTAAACCTTTATTTATATGGAGGAATTTGATAAAAGAAATTAGGTTTCATTATTTCATTGTTATATGGCTGATGAAAAACATGAGTTGTGGCTGGTGACACCGGTGGAATTAACCAGGTCCAATCCCCCGTTACTTTCCGGTCATAAGAGGCTTCTTTTTCTTCGAATTTCTTGAATTGCTTAGCTGCTGTATGGTGATCAACAATGCTGACTCCGTGTTTTTTATACGAATGAAGGACTGCTTCATTCAGTTCGATAAGGGCTCGATCTTTCCATAAACTCGAATCACGTTTAACATCCAGGCCCATTCTCTCACCGATTGCCGGCAGCATATTGTAGCGTTCTTCATCAGCAAGATTCCTCGCACCGATTTCCGTTCCCATGTACCACCCATTAAATGGTGCAGCTGAATAAGTAATACCGCCAATTTCCAGCCTCATACCAGATATGATTGGAACTGCATACCATTTTAGTTGAAGATCTTCGAACCATGTCAGTTCAGGGTGGGTGATTTGAACCTCTTTAACGAGGCTTTCAGGTATATCATGAAAACTAGGGGTTTTTCCGTCCACTTGGACTACAAGGGGTAAAATATCGAAAGGTCCGAATTTCCCTTCCCACCCTAATGCCATACATCGCTTTGTGAATTCGATTGAACTTGAATCGCCGATTACACCATGTTCCGTCTCATATCCTGCATAACGAATAAGCTGATGATTCCAAATATCCACTTTTCTATCATGATCTTTCTGTTTGAAAATTGTAATCACAGGTCTGATATTCCCATTATTCGTAGCATATTCGATATGTTCGAAGAGGGCCGATACCATTTGTTCTTCGCTTTGAATCATCCTTTTATCAATCACCCTTAGTGATTCCCAAAAAAAGCGCCCAATGCAACGATTGCTATTCCGCCAAGCTAATTTAGCACCATAAACCAATTCTTCATATGTATGTTCATATCTGCCTGTTTCATTTATTTCCTTTTTAATTTGTTCGATCCTGCCATTTATGTCCTCTTCCGTTTTCAATAATTCCGGATAACTTGTCCTGATAAAGGATACGGCCTCTTGCAGTAACTCACTCATCTTTCCCACGGATCCTTCCATTTGCAAAACTTTGACTTCCATATTAAAATAACATATTTTTCATGATATCTCTAAACAACACATTTTTTAAAAGCGCGCTTTTTTTTAAATGTGGCAAATCCGAGGCGGAAACCTTTTCATGATACTTAAAGTAAGCTCGTGAATTTCTTATACCATAACATCTCTAGTAACTAAATAATTTTCGGTAAAGTTGTTACATATGAGGTAAATGCATTATAATATATTAATAATGAGGTGATATGATGAATAATACGACACTTTGTCCACGATTTGAAAAAGGAATGCAAATCTTGAGTAAACGCTGGACTGGATTGATTGTCAATCAATTACTTAATGGCCCTCAACGGTTTTGTAATATTGAATCTGCATTCCCGATAAGCGGCAGGATTCTTTCTGAACGTTTAAAGGACTTGGAAATTGAAGGTATTGTTAAAAGGGACGTATATCCAGAGACACCGGTCAGGATTGAATATTCTTTAACTGAAAAAGGCAAGGCCCTTGCACCGGTTATGAACGAAATTCAAAATTGGGCACAAGAATGGCTCGAACCAATACAAAATCAATGATATAGGCTAAAGATAAGGGAGGAAGATCTGCCAGCAGCGGACTTCCTCCTTTTTTTTGTTTAAGCTCCAGCGACTAGTGGTATATTTTTTACAGATAGAATAACACTAGGTTTATTCCAAATTTATGGGCGGTGAATTCATGAAACAAGCAGATTGCATTATTATTGGTGGAGGTATAGCCGGGATTCAGGCAGCCATCCAGCTAGGAAGATATAAACATGATATTATCGTCATTGATTCTGCTCAAGGCCGCTCCTCCATTGCCAAGGCATACCATAACATTCTTGGGTGGCCAGACGGGGTAAGCGGCAAACAATTAAGGACGCTTGGCAGGCAGCACGCTGAAAAATTCGGTGTCGAATTCACGGATGATACAGTGACATCTCTAGAAAAAAAGCAGGACTTGTTTTTTATCCAAACTAAAAATGACAGGGAATATCAAGCAAAAATGATTTTTCTGGGTACTGGCATTACCGATAACATTCCTCCAATCAAAAACATCTATTCAACTCTTGGGACATCCACATATATATGCCCTGACTGTGATGGGTATGAGATCATGGATAAGCAAACCGTTGTTCTTGGTGGCGGAAATACGGGTGCAGGCATGGCGCTTACTCTATTATATTGGTCAAAAGATATCATTTACGTAAACCATTTGAAATCTAAAATTGATGATGAGTATAGAGATAAGTTAACGGCAAATCACATTCCCGTAATTGAAGAGGAAGTTTGTGAGGTTCATGTCGATGCCAATCAGGAGTTAACGGGCATAGAATTAGTATCTGGTAAAATTATCAGAGCTGAAAAGGCATTTACGGCGTTTAAAGGGAACAAACTTAATAATGACCTAGCCTTACAATTAGGTGTGCAAATCAATGAAAACAATCATGTCGTGGTTCATCCCCGGACTAAAGAAACGAATATTAAAGGAGTCTGGGCAGGCGGCGACCTCGTTGCCCATTCCGAACAAGTCACCATTTCCATGGGAGATGGCACCCAGTCAGCGATATGGATTCATAAGAGGCTTTTAGGCCATCCACTTCCTTATGATTGACAGTTTACTGAATTAAAAGGCGCCCTGTTCACCAGGCCGCCTTTTACATTGGTATTTAAAAGCTTTTCCAGGTCAGTCATTCAATACACATCTACATTCGATTCCTTCCCTTAAAAACCTTAACCAAAATGAGAATGACCGCGATGATAAGCAAGATATGTATAAAGCCTGCAGCCACTTTAAAGACTAAACCAAGAACCCATAATAATATTATTACACCAATAATCGTCCAAAACATGATAATCCCCCTTTCTTCCCTTTTAAAGGACTTTTTATTAATAAGAAGTTTCAACAAAATTTTCAACTTACATTTAAAATACCCAGATCTTTCTCTAACAAACCTTCCCCTTATTTTTTACATAAAACTGTAAATGCTGTAAATGATAATAAAGAAATAAGGAATCTTCCATATTGATAATCATTCACCATTAGGAAGAGACTTTCAGGTTTTTAAAGGTTCTACAGTTCTTCAATTAGACAGAAAAAATCATTAAAAAGAAGGAGTCTTTCATTCATGAAAAAGTTTTTCGTCATCTGTTTAACAGCTTGTTCCCTATTCTTAGTCAACCTTAATCATCCGGCTGCACAGGAAAATAAAGCAAAGACTGAAAGTGTACAATTCACTGATGCTCAAAAATCGGAAATCGCTAAGATCCAAAAACAAATACTCGCTGACAAAAAGATATTGATCGAAAAATATGTTGAGTATGGCGCGCTTTCGAAAGAAGAAGCCGATAAAATGGTTTCACATTTTGAAAAACATTATAAAATGATGGAAGAACATAATTTCCAAATACCGCCGCACCGTCCGCATACAGGACATATGCATAAGTAATGTAAGTTTTTTCCGATATATCCAGATAATCCGACCTGATAAAAAGGCCGGATTATTTTCATTTCTTTCATCCTTGATAAATAAACATGACGCGTTTACCATTTACTAAAGGATTTTATTTCTCTTTAGCGAAATACATAACTATGAGAAATGAAAGGGTGAAAAGGATGAACAAAATAGGTATAACAGCAAGAGACTTATTTCACTTGAAATCAGTAACCGATCCAAAGCTATCACCGGATGGCAGCATGGCGGTTTATGTCCAAACCAGAATAGATGAAAAAACGGAAAAATACATTTCCAATCTGTTTATGTTCAGCCTGATTACGAATGAAACAAAGCAATGGACGTTTGGGGATAATCGTGATACATCACCAGCCTGGTCCCCCGACGGCAAGCATATCGCCTTTATATCAGATAGATCAGGAAAAAAACAAGTCCACATTATCGGGAGCATTGGCGGGGAAGCTCGCCAGCTCACCCATTTCGTTAACGGCGCATCAAAGCCTATTTGGTCCCCTTGTTCCACCAAGTTACTGCTTTCTACCGGGTTAAAGGAAGGCGAAAACCTTAATACGGTCAAGGAAAATGATCTATCCAAAGAAGTTAATAGGTATGACCGGATCAAGTATAAATGGGATGGGAGAGGCTATTTTGATCAGTTGTATCAGCAGCTTGTAATAGCGGACATTTTTAAGGGAGAATTCACATTGCTGACGGAAAACAATATTGATCATCTTCCGAATGCGTGGTCTCCAGACGGACAGCGTATTGCATTCATAAGCGGGGATGCAGAAAGAAGTGATGATGAACTTTTTTCAGATATTTTCATCATGGATCTTGATACAAAATCTTTAGAGAAAATTACGGATAGTACAGGTTTCTTTAGAGATCCTAAATGGTCTCCAAATGGCGAATATCTATCTTTCATTGGCCATAATAAAGAATTTGCGGGTGCCACCTTTTCAAATATTTGGTTATATTCCATCATGGACCAAACGACTCAGTGTTTGACCGACGGATGGGACGTGCAAATTGGAGATTCCGCAATAGGGGATTTCCAAATCGGAGCCGTCGACCCAGGTATTTTGTGGACAAACGATAGTCAAGGTTTTTACTTTTTAATAAGTGATTATGGAAATACCGGAGTATATTATGGTTCCATTGAAGGAGCTATGTATCCATCAATCCTTGACCCGCAGCATATATACGGCCTGACTATAGATCCCGAAAGCCACCGTGCTGTCGTGGCCATCAGTACACCTGTTCATCCTGGCGATCTCTTTGCTTATAACCTTACCAATGGTGATAAGGAACAAATCAGTTTTGTTAATGAGGATTTTTTGAAGGATAAACATTTGTCCATGGCTGAACCCATTACTTTTCCATCAGTCGATGGGCTTACCATTCACGGCTGGATCATGAGACCGAACGGTTTTAATGGTAGTCAAAAATATCCGCTCATTTTAGAAATCCACGGCGGACCGCATATGATGTATGCTAATACCTATGTTCATGAATTCCAGACCTTGGCTAATGAAGGGTATACTGTATTGTTCACTAACCCGCGCGGGAGTGTAGGATATGGCCAAGACTTCGTAAACGCCTGCCGTGGCGACTATGGAGGCATGGACTATAAGGACTTAATGGCTGGAGTCGATCACGTTCTAGCTACGTATGATTTTATAGACGATGAAGATTTAGGGGTATCCGGAGGAAGTTATGGAGGATTCATGGTAAATTGGATCATCGGACATACCAACCGCTTCAAGGCGGCTGTGTCTCAGCGTTGTATCAGTAACTGGCTAAGTTTTTATGGGGTCAGCGACATTGGCTATTATTTTACAGAGTGGGAAGTTGGCGGCGATATCATTAACTCTGCTGAAAAACTATGGCAGCACTCTCCATTAAAATATGTTTCCAATGTGGATACGCCTTTACTTTTACTTCACGGAGAAAAGGACTTCCGCTGTCCCATTGAACAGAGCGAGCAATTTTTTGTCGCTTTAAAACGGCAAAATAAAGAAGCCGTACTTGTTTCATTCCCAAATGAAACTCATGAGGTATCGCGAAGCGGATCTCCAAAAATGCGCCTGCAACATGTTGAGGAAATCAAGGGCTGGTTCAATAAGTATCTTTAAAAACCAAAACTCTGTTAGCAATAGCTAACAGAGTTTTGGTTTTTAGTGCTGAATTTGATCTCTGTCTTCGGAAATTGAACTTAAAGCATCTCCCGCCATTGAATTTGTCTGTTGGTGTACAGCAAGATCACCTAATGCAACGACACCGACCAGCTTTTCATTTTCAATGATAGGGAGCCTTCTGATTTGTTCGGTAGCCATTAACTCCTCAGCTTCCTCCACTGACATATCAGGCGTACCTGTTACAAGATTGGTGGAAATGACATCGGTAATTCTAGTCGAGTTCGGCTTTTTCTCGGCAACACAGCGAATGACGATATCCCTGTCTGTAATGACACCGATTAGATGGTTATTCTCCAATACAGGAATGACACCAACATCATCATTCTTCATTTTGACTGCTGCTTCATATATATTATCTTCCGCAGTGCAACAGTCAACGTCTGTTGTCATGATATCTCTTAAATTAGTCACGGAAATCCCTCCATTTTTCATAAGTTGCTTGTTTATTTTTGACTTCTGCAGAGAAATTATTCATTAAACACGGTCACCCTTCATTCCACATATTTCCCATGATCCGGTTTAGCTAATGAATCGAATTCCTTTGCAAGCTTCGCTAAACCCATTTCCAGTTCTTTCCCTTCAACAGGATACCCGTGCCCCGTTATGGCAACAGCGGGCTTCAGACTTTCCAATAGACGTACCGATTCTTTGGCAGCCTCCCAATCGGTTGTTAAATACCGCGGCGGTCCTGCTATTTCTTTCTCCTGAGTGATAACCTTGTATAGGGAATCTTGCCTGACATTCACAAAAGCATCTCCAACAATCAAACTTCGGTCACTTTCACGGAAAAGTGAAATATGTCCTTCCGAATGGCCTGGGGTGTGTACCCATTTCCAATCACGAAGCCCGGGAACACTATGATCATCAGGCAATGGCTGGACTTTTTCATCAAGGTTGATTCCCTCATTCGGAAATATCGATGAAATTTTGGCGACCATCCCCCCTTCAACAGTTGGATCCGGTTCGGGATAATTTTCCTGTCCCGTTAAATAAGGCATTTCTTTAATGTGGGCATAAACAGGAGCCTCCCAATACTCCATTAACTCAATCAGTGCACCAACGTGATCGAAATGTCCATGTGTCAAAATAATTGCAGCAGGTGGTTTTTTCGGTCCGTATATTTCTTTTGCAGTATTCTTTATTGCCTCTGCTGAACGCGGCATCCCTGCATCAATCAATACCCATTTATCATCTTTTGGTGACCCTACAAAAATTACATTAACGATTTGGACGGACAGACAATATATATCCTCATTTATTATCTGTACATCTCCACTGGAAATTGAAGTCATTGGCATGAATTTTTCATTCAAATGATTATCATCCATTTATAATCCTCCTATTTTGAACATACTGTTTTTTAAAGGATACCCTGTACGAGAAAATAAAAAACAACCTATATTTATATAGGCTGTTCCAGACTGTAGACAAACTCGATGAAAATCGAGTTTGTCTATTTTTATGGCTTGTACAATTTGGACGTTGATTTCCACTCCAGGCACTCGCTTTCCGCGGGCGGTCGGGGAGCCTCCTCGGCTTTCGCCTGCGGGGTCTCCCCTAGACGCGCTTTTCCCGCAGGAGTCTCGTACCTTCCGTTCCAATCAACTTTGTCTTACCTTTTAGATAGAACACTTTTGCCTGGAGTCATGTTTGTTTTAAAATAGAAGTATTAAAACTTGAGGTGATGAGGATGCTTTCTAAACATGATTCTATTCAGCGAGATCAACTTGAAATGATTACTTTAGATCAATTGGTGCCACCGAACCATTTGGTTCGTAAAATGGAGGCTGCCATTGACTTCACTTTCATTTATGACTTGGTGAAAGATATGTATTCAGAGGTAGGACGCCCAAGTATTGATCCAGTTATTTTAGTTAAACTGACTTTCATTCAATATACCTTCGGTATTCGTTCCATGCGTAAAACGATTGAAGAAGTTGAAACCAATATGGCTTACCGTTGGTTCTTAGGCTATGGTTTCCATGATAAAGTACCTCATTTCTCTACGTTCGGGAAAAATTATGAGCGACGCTTCAAAGATACAGATCTGTTTGAACAGATTTTCTATCGCATTTTAATGACAGCTGCTAATAAAAAGTTAATAAGTGCTGAACACGTTTTCGTGGATTCCACACATGTGAAAGCCAGTGCGAATAAACGGAAATTTGAAAAGAAAATCGTTCGTAAAGAAACACGAGCGTATCAAGGACGTCTTCAAGAAGAAATCAATCAAGATCGTGAAAACCATGGAAAAAAGCCTTTTCCACCAGATAAATTTGATAAAGAAGAGACCAAAGAGATTAAAGAAAGTACAACGGATTCTGAGAGTGGCTACTATGTGAAAGATGAACGAACAAAACAGTTTGCCTATTCATTCCACGCGGCCGCAGACCGCAACGGTTTTGTATTGGGAACGATTGTAACACCTGGAAATACACATGACAGTCAGATCTTAGAGCCACTAGTTGAACAAGTGATTGAGAAAGTTGGAAAACCGGAAGCCGTTGCCGCAGATGCAGCTTATAAAACACCAGCGATTACAAGCTACCTATTTAACAAAGAAATCATACCGGCTTTACCTTATACACGTCCTCGCACCAAAGAAGGATTTTTCCGCAAACAGGACTATGTATACGATGAACATTTTGATTGTTACCTTTGCCCTTCGGGCGAAACTTTAAAGTACTCAACAACAAATAAAGAGGGCTATCGCGAGTACAAATCGCCAAAACAAATTTGTACAACATGCTCATTTTTATCTCGGTGTACAGAAAGCAAAGACTGTCAAAAAGTGGTGACACGGCATATCTGGCAAACACATGTGGAAGAAGCAGATCATCTGCGTCATCATCAAGATGTAAAACCTATATATGCAAAACGTAAAGAAACGATTGAGCGTGTATTCGCAGATGCAAAAGAAAAGCATGGTATGCGTTGGACTACTTTAAGGGGACTTAAAAAATTGTCGATGCAGGCGATGCTTACTTTCGCTGCCATTAATTTAAAGAAGATGGCCAATTGGACATGGCAAGGTCCAAAAATGGCCTAACATAGTGGGCTCGTAGAGCCCCAATCTCTAAACTTTAGGCGAAAATTCAAAGGGAATTTCAAAAGGGGTTCAGAATTTTTTAATTCCGAACCCCTTTTGTCTACAAACTGAAACAACCTATATTTATATAGGCTGTTCAGACTGCAGGCAAATTCGAAAGCGAGCCTACAATTTTTTTGAAAAGGTGGAGTTGATTACAGAAATCCGCTCCCTTTCCGCCGACTGTCTGCCAAGCCTCCTCGACGCAAGCGTCTGTGGGGTCTCGGCTAGCCAGTTATTCGGCTGGAGTGTCGCAAATTTCTCCCATCCATTGAGGGTTTCAGTTCATATAAAACAGTAAAATTTCATGTGGATAATCAGGTCTTGTTTTAAAAGCGACACTACCGAACCAATTATGTCAACAAACTGAAACAACTTATAATTTCTATAGGCTGTTTCTCAGTATACATCCCTCCGGGTAAATACTGTAAAAGATACAATTAAAGCAAGCGCCCACCAAACGAGCAGAGTAATGACGGAGGATAATAAAGTCATCCCTTCTATTGGCGGAGCCGTTCCGCTAATATAAGCGGTCAATTTCAAATTCACCATAAAGAAATATTTCGCTGATTCCCATGATGAAACCATATTGTTCAATATAGCTCCGGAAATCAATGCAGCCAGCATGATGCCCATGCCTGCAGGGGTGCTTCTCACCAGTACCGAAAGCATGAAAGAAAGGGTCCCTACCACAACAGCCACCAGCCAGACAAGTCCCAAATCCATCAATAGGAATTTCCATTGTTCCACTAGCCTTACTTCACTGACATCCACGTCAGCACCCTTCAATTCAAATCCGGTTATTACAGGGGCCCCCCAACCTTGATATCCGAAAACGATACCCGATAATAGGTAAGACAATAAGGCTGTCACCGCCACGATAATCGAAACCGATAATAATAATGTTACATATTTGCTCAATAAGATTTTCCAGCGTTCCACTGGCCGTGTCAGCAAAAGCTTGATTGTCCCTTGACTATTTTCGGAAGAAACCATATCACTAGCCACAATCATGATTAACAGCGGAATGAACAAATCGATTGCATTTTCCAAAAACATGCGTGTAAAAGTGGCTGCGCCTGGTTCTGAGGGATTGATATCATGATCGAGATAATATTGCTGCTGCTTCAGACTAACTTGCAGCTGTTCACGCCACTCATCGAGCATCCTATTGGAGCCCAATCGATTTTGAGTATCAATGATTTGCTGCTGAAGAGCTGCACGCCAATCATCCGTTCCCAACTTCTCCCGCTGCTCTTCCACTTGTTTGTATTGGGCATATGTAAACATCAGGACTAAAATTCCAACGATGAGACCGATTATGATTAACCGTTTCTTTGCCAGCAACTTCATCATTTCATTTTGGACCAAGTTATTCAATGCCCGCACCTCCCCCCGTAACTTGCAAAAACAATTCTTCCAATCCCGGGAGCTTTCGATTCATTTCATGCACCCTCACGCCTGCTTGGTTAAGAGCAGCATTCCATTCAGGTGTCTTAAGTTCATCATAGGCTGTAATGATATATTTTTGATCTAAGGTAATTTCGGTGAAGCTGCTAAGTATTTCCGCGCCCTTTTGAATAGGTTCCACCCGCCAAAATATCCGCTCCTGCGTGGATAATAAGCTCTCCACTGTATCCGTTTTAATAATTTCCCCACCTTTTATGATTGCGACCCGGTCACAAAGTTGCTGGATTTCACCTAACAAGTGTGAGGAAACCAGAACGCTCATACCTTCTTCTTCAGCCAACTTTCTGATGAATTGCCGCATTTCACGGATTCCGGCAGGATCTAGCCCGTTAGTCGGTTCATCCAAAATCAATAGTTTAGGGCTGTTCAGCATGGCCTGCGCGATTCCTAAACGCTGCCTCATTCCTAACGAATAGGTCTTCACTTTATCGTGAATTCTCGCTTGCAAACCGACGAGTTCAACAACCTCGTCCATTCTTGTTTCATCAACATCAGGTAACATTCTTGCGAAGTGGAGCAAATTATCCCAACCGCTCAAAAATGGATATAATTCTGGATTTTCGACGATGCAGCCCATTTGCTTCATAGCCTTCGTAAAGTCCTGACGAACATCATACCCGCATATATGGATGGAACCCGAGGTTGGCTTAATCAAACCGACCAACATGCGGATCGTCGTCGTCTTGCCTGCTCCATTCGGTCCTAAAAAGCCGAAAACTTCCCCTTCATTCAGCTCAAAATCAATTCCTTTAATAATTTCCCTTTTGCCAATCCTTTTTTTCAAGTCCCTGACAGACAATGTCACCTGTTTCATCGTTCCACATCCTCCCATTTTATTAAAGGAGCAACTCTATCAGCAATTAAACGATATCCCTTCTTATTGGGGTGAAATTTATCTGAATACAAATACTCATTTACCGACAATTGAAATAAATCAAAAGTTGGAACGAAAATTGCATTTTCATAAAGAGCCACGACTTCCGCCGTTTCATTATTCCAATCCCGTACGATTCGGTTCGTATCAAAGTCTTCATCCAAATCTATAAACGGATTATACAGCCCAAGCAACAAAATGGTAGCTGTATCATTGACTTTATTGATATCCTTAAAAATTTCATGTAAATTTCCCAAGAAACTCTTTTGTGATACAGTAATAGCTTCACGATCATATTCAAGCAGGGTCTTGCCTTTTTGAAATAAATCGTTACCCCCGATTGTAACTAAAATAACATCAGCAGCCTGGATTTGGCGCTTCACTTCCGGTTGTCTCACTTGCTGTACCAATTCTTTAGACACTTGTCCATTAATTCCGAGGTTATGAATGATTGGTTTTCTATTGTATTCACTCTTTAAATCTTCAATAACAAGTCCAACGTAGCCTTTCCCTGTTTCATCACCTGTGCCGCGGGTCAATGAATCGCCTATCGCAACTACCGTAAAATCATCGGGAAAATCATTTTTTTTAATGGCTGTTTCTTCGATCACTTCCTTATCGGAAGTTCCCTTTCCATAATGGTCCGTAATCGCCCATCCAAGACAAAATAAAAAAAACAGGCCGATAAAAGCTGATGCGATGGTAATAACCAACACTTTTGGTTTGCTCAAAAACACTCACCCTTCCATTCATTCTCTATCTTCCATTAAATCATATTATTTCCAAAAATAAAAAACTGATTGTTTTGGTTAAAATTCCCATTACATAAAAGCATATCTTTTATTAACTTACCGCGGAAAGGGATTACAAAAAGTGTTCCCTCTAAATTTTAAACAAAGTTGATTGGGGCGGTGGTTCGAGACTTCTGAGGGAAAAGCGTGTCCAAGGGAGACCCGGCAGGCGAAAGTGCAGCGGAAAGCGAGTGCCTTTCATTCCAATCAACGTGTAAATTGTACAAACCCTTAAAATATTGTAGACAAATCCATTATCAGCGAGTTTGTCTAGTGAGGGATTTTAATGAATCCCATACGGCCTTCAAAGAATGTTCATTCTGCTTGATCATTTAGCCTGCTTTCTCTCAAATTTGTAAATAGAATAGAGAAAGACCTCTTCACCATGATAGGCAAAGAGGTCCCTCGCTTTATTTTCCATCATTTTTCTATTATACCTATGGGTTTCCCCATAACTTTTAATTTTTTTTCATAACTCATGAGCCATATTGTAAGCAGCATTCCGATCAGCGTGAGTAAACCATAAAATAAATAGACCGCATATATTCCTGATTTATCCAATATTATTCCGCCGCTGAAGGTACTGAACCAGTTACCCAATCCATTGCCTATGGCGGAATAAAGCGTTATTGCCGTTACTGTAATACGTACAGGGACAACTTCCCTGATATATTGTAAAGCTGCAGGAATGAATAAGCCAAGTGAAAACCCTTGAATGATCGAAGACACATATACGGTAGCCAAACTCGGTTCGGTGAAGTACAAAACCCAGCGGACCAATGAGGCCGTACCAGCCAATAAGGTAATTGGCAGCAGGCCTATCTTATGAATCCAGGTACCTGCGATTCTCATAAAGGGGATTTCCGATAATACAGCTAAAAGGAACGCAATGCCAATTCCTGTATATGTCCCTCCCCTTGCCTCTACAAACAAACCGTAGTATACATTATTTGCAAGATTAGGACCAAAAAGCAAGAACGTTATAGCTAGAAAGATAAGGAATCGTTTCATGGTGATCAATTCTTTCATTCCGCCGAAAAGCTTCACCTTTTCCCCAGGCGGCTCTTCGGGCAAACGAAGAGCCAGACTAGCCGAGATCAAAAGACCGAAGAAAAAAGCATAAAATATCACGGAAGGACCCATGAAGGATTCAGATAATTTCCCCATTACAAAAACGGCCACACCGTAACCAAGTGATCCGAATAAACGGATTTTCCCATAATTCGATTTGATCTTCGTTGTATATTGAAGGGTGATGCTATCTGAAACAGGTATTATCGCACTTTGAAAAATAGCCAAAGCGACAGCAACGGATACTATAAGTAAATAATGATCGAACAGTAAGTAACCTAAACCAAATACACCAGCAAGCAACGATGTCATTGCCAGTATTTTTGCCGGTCTCCCGCTCCAATCACAGACAATTCCCCAAAAAGGTTGAAAAACGATCATCACTATCGGTCCAACAGACATGATCGTACCGATTTCAATACCTGACAAACCTGCCTCATTGGCTAAATAAACGCTTAATAGCGGTGTTAAACTTCCTACTGCAAAAAATGAAAAAAGGTAAAAAACTTTCAAGCTAATGATATTGACTTGCTTTTGTTTTTCCAAATCCAGTTCCCCCATGCAGACCTCTTATACAAAGTTGTTATTTTTTTCATAGCTTCCTATTAGGCTAAATAGGGAGCACAATATTAAAGACTGTACCTTTATTGACCTCGCTCTCGACAAAAACATTTCCGAAATGGCTTTCTATGATTTTAAAGCTGATCATTAAACCTAACCCATTACCAGATTTTTTCGTTGTGAAAAATGGTTCTCCCATTCTCTTAAGCTGCTCTGGCGGAATCCCAATTCCTGTGTCGGTAATGGATATTTGCACTTTATCCCCTTTAATTTCAGTCATGACTTTTATGAACCCACCGTCAGGCATAGCTTCCATACCATTTTTAATGAAGTTCAATATGACTTGTTTTAATCGATTCTCATCACAACGAACGAAGATCTCTTCGTCATTACAATCCGAAATCAGCGTGATGTTCTTCTTCCTGGCTTCAAACTCCGTCAAAGATACAACATTTTGAATGATTGGCACAAGATTCTTCATCTCCAAATTCAATGCCTGTGGTTTGGCCAATTGTAGGAACTCTTCAACTATCTCATTCACACGATTGATTTCGTCCATGATTATTTCCAGATATTCTTGTTTATTTTCGTCCGTTTCATCCAATTGCAAAAATTCCGTATACCCTTTCATGGAGGTCAACGGATTGCGTATTTCATGTGCCACTCCAGCAGCAAGCTGACCGACAGCGGCTAATTTATCCTGCCGATGGAGCATCTCTTCCGATTGTTTACGCTCGGTTATGTCATATCTAATGGTTAAATACTGAAATGGTTTACCTTCTTCGCTGAAAAATGGAACAATTGTTGTATCGACCCAATAAAAACTGCCATCTTTCGCCTTGTTTCTAATTTCACCTTTCCAAACTTTGCGTTCACGGACGGTCATCCACATTTTTTCAAAGAATTCCTTTGAGTGGTATCCAGAATTAACGATCTTATGGGTCTGGCCTATCAATTCACCTCTCCCATAACCAGAAACCTCCGAGAACTTTTCATTCACTTCGATAATGACTCCTTTATCATCGGTAATCGCCACAATCAAGGATTGGTTGATTGCATAATGCATATCTTCCAGTTCTTTAATTGACTCCTTTAAAGCACTTTCTGCTTTTTTACGACTGGAAATATCCGAACGGATGGAAATATATTGATATGGTTTACCCTTTTTCATAAAAGGAACGATAGTTGTATCCACCCAATATACATTACCATCTTTTGCCCGATTGCATATTTCACCATGCCATGTTTTCCCTTGGCTGATCGTTAGCCATAAGTCAGTGAAAAATTCTTTCGGATGATGACCAGAATTGATTATGGAATGATTTTTTCCTATTAGTTCATGTTTTTCATATTGAGATATTTCCAGGAATTTTTCGTTAACATATGTAATGATCCCATTTGCATCCGTGATGGCGACGATCGCCGATTGATCTAAAGCATAACGGATATCGCTTACAGTATTATCACTTTTTGCTAACCGCCGGCCCACGATTGTACTTGAAGCTATCAAGCTGGCAAGGATGAATAATGAAACGAAGCATGTAAGATAAAGCATAAATGGAGTGAGTGGAACAAATTCACCCGCTTCATTTTTCGCGTTCATCGGTAACACCCTTACAAAAAGATAATAGCCTTCAATGATTGCACCACTCATCAAAAGAGTACTGACTGGTTTTAGCGAAGATTGACTTAATTTATTAAAATGAAATAATATGGCAAGTGCTGCTACAAATAAAATAAAGATGCTGAAAAGCGTACTGAAGACCGATAATGGGTTAAAGTGCAAAGAGTGGTTTAAAGAAGATGTTCCCATTATATAATTGGATAATAGGGCCATCGTAAACATGAAACCGCAAAAAACGATTTGCAGGACTTGTGTTTTATACGAAATGGCCAATAACCCAACCCCTGCGAGAGCGATCGCTAATGCTAACGAAAAAATTATTGTAGAAAAGTTGTATGCTGCCATTCCTGAATTATCGAGGGTGAAAATAACAACAAAATTAAGCGTCCAAATAGCCACTCCCATAGAGCAGCTGCTCCCTATATACACAAGGCGTTTATATCTCTTTATCGTCAGTAATGTTGTCAGTAAATCCAACGCCGTATAACAAGCCATTATTATCAAAAGTACTGCAATCATAAAGAGAACAGGATTTGATGCTACAATTGATTGTTCCATTTTTTTACTTGATCACCTCAAACGTTCTATTCTCCTATATTGTAAAGGAAATTCATAGTACCTCAAAGGTTTTTTATTTCCTTATTCCTATATATTTACACATCGATTCTTTCAGTGCACCCCATATCTCAAGAAAATGCTGGTTTCTTTCATAAATTCAATAATATTAGAAATACTATTGTTTTGTATGGAGTAGAATAAGAATACATGGTAATGACAAGCATTAACAACCCTGTTTCTTCATTACAGGACGTTATCAATGATACCAATAATTATTCAGGAATATATGAATCAGAATGTTAATTTCTTTATTTAATTATACCTATAGGTTTATAATTAAATAGAACCTATATAGAGAGAAGGAGTGGGTGGCATGATTATGTCAGACCTGGCAGGTGCAAGTACAACAGAAATTATGCAAAAGAAGACCCAGCATAAAAAATTAACACTGAGACAGATTTTACAGAGAGGTCTATTAATTACAATCGGTGCGGTTTTGATGGCTGTCGGCCTCGAGATTTTTTTAGTGCCGAATAACGTAATCGACGGGGGCATAACGGGTATATCGATTATGTTATCTTACATCACTGGATGGAAGCTCGGAATCTTTCTTTTCATTTTGAATCTTCCTTTCTTTTTTATCGGTTATAAACAAATCGGCAAAACCTTCGCATTATCTACCCTTTATGGAATTTTAATCCTTTCCATAACCACTACATTGCTTCATCATGTACCAGCTTTCACTCAAGATATCCTCCTAGCGTCCGCTTTCGGCGGAATGATTCTTGGCATTGGTGTTGGAATGGTCATTCGATATGGCGGCTCTTTGGATGGTACAGAAATTCTTGCTATACTCGCTAGCAAGAAGCTCCCTTTTTCCGTTGGGGAGATCGTCATGTTTTTTAATTTATTCATCCTTGGCAGTGCGGGCTTCGTATTCTCGTGGGATCGTGCCATGTATTCGATCATAGCTTACTTCGTGGCATATAAAACGATGGATATCGTCATCGCAGGTTTGGACGAATCCAAATTTGTCTGGATTATCAGTGATGAATTTAATGATATTGGTGATGCCATAATGAATCGCCTTGGACGGGGCGTAACCTTTTTAGCTGGTGAAGGTGCATATTCCGGTGATGATAAAAAAGTCATCTTTTGTGTAATAAACAGGCTTGAGGAAGCTAAACTTAAAGAGATAGTCAAAAGCTTCGATCCATCTGCATTCCTTGCTGTAGGGGATATCGCGGAAGTCCGAGGCGGTCGATTCAAGAAAAAAGATATCCACTAATCATTCATCTGCTTTTTGCTTCATCCAATTGGCAGAAAGATAAAAAAAGCTGAAGGGAATCCCCTTCAGCTTTTTTTATAGCCTTAATAGTTTCTTGGATTGTTAATTGCTTGAAGCATTCTGGTGCCGGGTTTCATCTCGCTGCTACATAACGGACAAACGTGTTCATCATTACTTGTAAAGTTATCGCGAATCCAACCTTTGCAATCTTCTGATGTACATTCCCACACCTTTGTTTCTTCAGGAATGATTTCTTCCGTATTATTTCTTCTATACATATATCTCACTCCTTAGAATTGAATTGACTCCGTCCTGCATAACAGATCACAAGCCATAAAGATAAAAGAAGAATAGATGGCGTTTAATCTAAATTGTGAGTAAATAACCATTCGCAAATCTAAGTATGATTATTGTTCTTTCAACCAAACTTTTTGAATGGTAAGAACTTGAGATTACGGCATGAATTTTTCATATCTCAGTTACCATTATATCATATATATGCTTTATATATTTGAGGAAAGATTCTAAAAAAGAAAGTATTCCCCAAAATGAAACACAGTCCCGGACTTACCCTTCAGATAATCGAGACTGCGCCTGTTTAAGAATCCATTCCATATGGTTCTTCCTGCTCGTTCGTTGAACATTTCAAATCGAAGCGAGCACGAGAGTAATTTTTAATGCCAAAACCTAAAACAATGAAAGCCCTGCCTCTCTCCCATCCATACGGTTCCTAGACCGTGCCTGCGAGAATCAGATAAAAGCTTGTAAGTACATGTTTATTAATTAAAACCGTCCGTAATTCCAATTGGGTAGATTAAATTCCAAAAGACAAATGGTACATAGAAGTAAGTTAATGAAGAACAGAAATGGATCGAGGAAAATACTTGGTGATAACATGTATTTCTTTTTTCTAAATATGTTTAACTTGTTTCTACTTCATCATGAAAATGATGAAAAATTATTTTATTAATAAAAATGTTACTTTAAATTACCCTCCAGTGCATTCTTTTCATAACACTGAAATTTAATAATATCATACATATCTCTATATGTAAAGCATTAATCCAAGATAAAAACACTCCGCCATCCTTTCTTCTCAAAATAAAAAATAAAGAGGCTTTGATTCACCTCTTTTATTTAAACGCATTATACTCATTTTCAATTTTTGGGAGCTCCCTGATTTCTTCAACCAATTGACTTCCACACATTGGGCAATCATAGTTTTCCGAGGCAAAATCTTTTCTCATCCAACCATTGCAATCCGCTGATCCGCATGCATATACTATCGTATCTTCCATAACTATTTCTGGTTCCTCTGAATTCTTTTTACCAAAATACATGAGCAACCTCCTTTTTTTAATAAAGACTCTGATTAAAGGAGCGAAATTTCACCTTTTTATCATTCCTAGTATACGCATTAAACCAAATTCTTATTTATTCAATGAAGAAATTATCCATAAAACCTTAACACCTTTCGTTTTCCAGCCCTGCTTTAACCAAGATCGCTTTGATCATAAAGTAGGAAATATGTTCGGGCAGAGCTTCTTTAAGTGGTTTCAATTTTTCTGAATCCAATTGTTTCGCAGTTTCCAAAACAAGATTGAACTCTTTATCCAAGAAAATATCATCCCATTTAATATCCAGGTTTTCTTCTGCACACTTTAATAAATGATTTTCAATTGAAATGGAAGACAGCCCTCTCAATGCCCCTATTTCCTTGATTGATTTGCCTTCCTGATATAAGCGATAGCTCTCTAAGTGAGATGGTTTAGTCGATCGCTTTACCATTTCCTTTGTAATCATAGTATTCGTATCTAATTCAGGATGTGCCTGTACATACTTGGAAATACCTTGTAAGAATAGATTTCCGAAGCGTTCGAATTTCTGTATGCCTACCCCTTTGACTTCCAGGAATTCCTCTTCAGTCCTCGGCAGTTTGAGGGCCATATCTTTCAAAGATGCATCGGAAAAAATAATGAATGGAGGTACATTTTCCTTGCTTGCCAATTCTTTTCTTAACTGTCTTAGCTCTTCGAATAATCCATGATCTGCGCTGATGCTGCTTACTTTTTTTATTTCCTTACGCAGGACTTTTTTCTGTCCCAATAGCACTTCCCTGCCTGCATTGGTAACCTTGAGTACCGGAAACTGGCCGCCTATCATTTCTATGTACTGTTTTGCTGTCAGGAAATCAATGAAATCACCAACTTCCTTCGCAGTTTGATCATTGATGATACCATAGGTAGAAAGCTTCTGGAATCCGAACTCTTCAATTTTCTTATTGCGTGATCCCGTAAGCACTTGGGAAATCATCGTTTTACCGAATCGCTCACCCATTCGCAACATGCATGAAAGGACCATTTGTGCCTGTGTAGTTACATCAACTGAGTCACGTTTATCTGTACAATTTTCGCAATGACCGCAATCTTCAGGGTTTTTTTCTCCAAAGTATCGCAGAATGAATGCTTGCAAACACCCTTCGGTAAAACAATAATCCTTCATTCTGTTCAATTTCTTCAATTCCTGGGATTGCCACTCCTGAGAGGGATTTGATTGATCAATCAAGAAACGCTGTATCTGCATATCCTGAGGGGAATATAAGAGGATACATTCACTATCCAAACCATCCCTCCCTGCACGGCCCGCTTCCTGATAATAACTCTCCATATTCTTTGGAGTTTGGTAATGGATGACGTATCTAACATTCGACTTATCGATTCCCATCCCGAAGGCAGATGTCGCTACCATCAAGGGAACGTCATCACGAATGAATTGATCCTGCTGTTCCGACCGTTCTTTTTCATTCATGCCAGCATGATATCGACCTGTTTTGAATCCGGCTTTAATAAGCTTGGCATACAAGGAATCGACTTCTTTCCTGGTGGCTGCATATATGATACCCGATTCATTTTTGTTTTTCTCCAAATAGCGCATTAAAAACCGTCCGCGATTTTCTTCTTTCACAACGGAAAAGAACAGGTTATCTCTAGAAAATCCCGTGGAAACTGTATGCTGTACAGATATTCCTAGCGACTGACATATATCATCGGTCACATGCGGTGTGGCAGTTGCCGTTAATGCCAGTACAGTCGGAGCAGATGGCATGTTTTTCAATAAGGTTTTGATTTTTAAGTAGCTTGGCCTGAAGTCATGACCCCATTGAGATATACAGTGAGCCTCATCAATGGCAACCAAAGAAATTTCCACATTAAATAGATCCTGTTGAAATGAAGGATTTTCCAAACGTTCAGGTGCCACATAAACCAGCTTATATCTACCGTGCTTAATATCATTCATTCTATTGGATGATTCTAACCCAGAAATGGAGCTATTAAGAAACGTGGCATCAATTCCATTTTGTTCGAGGGCATCTACTTGGTCTTTCATCAAGGAAATAAGTGGGGATATTACGAGTGTTACACCTGGTAACAGAAGGGCTGGAATTTGGTAACATATTGATTTACCTCCGCCAGTAGGCATGATTCCCGCTGTGTTTATTCCTCCTAAAACCTGTTCGATAATCTGTTCCTGACCTTTTCGGAATGACTCATAACCAAAGTATTCTTGTAAATAATCACGTGCTTTTTCCATCAATTTAATTACTCCTCCTTTTTCCCTTGCAAGGATTTATAAGGATCTATTTCTTTCATTGTACCTGCTTTTCCCGTGAACCAAAAGGACTAAAAAAACAGACACATTATGTTTGTGTCTTCATTTATTTAGGATTTGTACAATTTGGACGTTGATTTTCCTCTCCAGGCACTCCGTTTTCCTTGGGCGGACCGCCCTCGGCGGCTTTGCGCCTGCGGGGTCTCCCCTGGACACGCTTTTCCCGCAGGAATCTCGCACACCCGCTCCAATCAACTTTGTTTTAACTTTTAGATAGAATCCTTTTGTCTACAAACTGAAAGCAGACACAATATAACTGTGTCTGCTTTTTCAATATATAAACATGTTTTGTATGGTTAAATTAATTCAGGATTTGCACTTTAACGTCTTTAACGCCCCAATTCACGGCATCCTGTTCGTTTGGAACAAATATGTCCACTCTATTCCCTTTGATGGCACTGCCTGTATCGGCTGCCGTTGCGTAGCCATAACCTTCAACATAAACCTTTGATCCTAGCGGAATGACTGATGGGTCCACAGCAATCACCTTTGCATCAGGATTAGCTTTCAAGTCCACTCCTGTTGCTGTTGTTCCGCTGCAGCCTTGACAATCAGCCGTATAGGCGGTTGCACTAACAGTAATCTCTTTTCCAGATTCTGCTTGATCTTGGGATTCATTGTTTGAATCTGCTGGTTCCGATTGTTCAACTGGTTCCGATTGTTCAACCGGCTTTGTTTGTTCTGCTGGCTTAGATTGTTCTGCTGGTTCGGATTGCTCTGCTTGTGCAGCTTGCTCTGATTTCTGTGCAGGCCCTACACTTGCAGCTTCGACTTTGTTAGCTGCCGGTTTAATGACAATTTCTTGACCAGGATGGATTGTATCTGAACTTAAACCGTTCCAAGATTTAATATCATTTACCCCTACATCATATTTGTGTGCAATTCCCGATAATGTGTCCCCTGACTTTACTTTATAATGCTCTTCTTGAGAAATATGTATGGTTTCTCCGGCATAAATCGCGTCTGAAGACAAATCGTTCCAAGACTTAATATCTTCTACTGATACTTTATATGTTTGAGATATCCCCCATAATGTGTCTCCATCTTTCACTTTGACATCTTCTGCTTGTACCGGAATTGTGAATGCACCGGATATAGCAGCCGCTGCCGCTAACGATAAGATTGATTTTTTCATATGTTGTTACCTCCTTGTGAGCTGCTTTATAAGCTACGAGTTAAATCTTAACATAGTTTTTTTCTATACAAAGAACAAACAGATAAAGAATAGATGACAAACATCACAGTAAGATAACGGGACTATAACAAGATTTTATAATATTCTGAAAAAACATCTTTTTCCATATAACTCCCATTCTAGGCCAGAGCAGTCATATTATGCATTACCGAGGCATAAAAATTAAAGGCTATATCTTTACAAAGGAGGTATTTTTTGTGACTCGCGAAAAGACTTTTACCCTAGTTAAGTCATATAAACCTTTCCATAGTAAATTCGATCCGTGTCCGCCTATTGGGAGAAAGTATTACAGGACACCTCCTAATTTGTATATTAATTTTCAACCGCCCAATATGGAGCAGTTCACACCGGAAGAAGCTTTGAAATACGGTACACTTTGGAAATTCTTTTATGATTTTTATGATAATCCATATCGGGAAAGGGAGACGTAAATGAATAAGAAACTGGATGATGAATATTATCAGTTGCTTGAACAAATCCAGGCTGCCGATTTCGTACTTGTCGAGTTGACTCTTTATTTGGATACACATCCTAACGACCAGCAGGCTTTACAGCAATTCAATCAATTTCATGAATACTCCCAACAACTGAAATCGGTTTTTGAGCCTAAATATGGTCCATTATTGGGATTTGGAAACAGTCCAGGCGGTGAAAATAAATGGGAATGGGGCCGAGGCCCTTGGCCATGGCAGGTATAAGGAGAGATGAGCTATGTGGGTTTATGAAAAGAAGCTGCAATATCCAGTTAAAGTAAGAGACTGCAATCCTCGATTGGCTAAATATTTAATAGAACAATACGGTGGTGCTGATGGTGAGTTGGCTGCAGCACTCCGTTACTTAAATCAACGATATACAATTCCGGATAAAGTCATTGGCCTGCTTACGGATATCGGGACGGAAGAATTTGCCCATCTAGAAATGATCGCCACGATGATCTATAAGCTTACAAAAGATGCCACACCTCAGCAGATGGCAGCAGCCGGGCTAGGGGATCATTATGTCAATCATGATAGTGCCCTTTATTATCATGACGCAGCAGGGAATCCATGGACCGCCACTTATATCCAAGCAAAAGGAGATCCAATTGCAGATTTATATGAAGATATCGCTGCTGAAGAGAAGGCCAGAGCAACCTATCAGTGGTTAATTGACATCTCGGATGATCCTGATATCAATGATTCACTCAGGTTTTTACGCGAGAGGGAAATTGTCCATTCGATGAGGTTCAGGGAAGCTGTGGAGATTTTAAAAGAAGAAAAAGGTAAAAAGAAGTTCTTTTAATGAAATTCACAATAAAAAAGCAGCGGATAAAATCCGCTGCCCAGTTTGTAGACAAAAGGGGTTCGGAATTAAAAAATTCTGAACCCCTTTTGAAATTCCCTTTGAATTTTCGCCTAAAGTTTAGAGATTGGGGCTCTACGAGCCCACTATGTTAGGCCATTTTTGGACCTTGCCATGTCCAATTGGCCATCTTCTTTAAATTAATGGCAGCGAAAGTAAGCATCGCCTGCATCGACAATTTTTTAAGTCCCCTTAAAGTAGTCCAACGCATACCATGCTTTTCTTTTGCATCTGCGAATACACGCTCAATCGTTTCTTTACGTTTTGCATATATAGGTTTTACATCTTGATGATGACGCAGATGATCTGCTTCTTCCACATGTGTTTGCCAGATATGCCGTGTCACCACTTTTTGACAGTCTTTGCTTTCTGTACACCGAGATAAAAATGAGCATGTTGTACAAATTTGTTTTGGCGATTTGTACTCGCGATAGCCCTCTTTATTTGTTGTTGAGTACTTTAAAGTTTCGCCCGAAGGGCAAAGGTAACAATCAAAATGTTCATCGTATACATAGTCCTGTTTGCGGAAAAATCCTTCTTTGGTGCGAGGACGTGTATAAGGTAAAGCCGGTATGATTTCTTTGTTAAATAGGTAGCTTGTAATCGCTGGTGTTTTATAAGCTGCATCTGCGGCAACGGCTTCCGGTTTTCCAACTTTCTCAATCACTTGTTCAACTAGTGGCTCTAAGATCTGACTGTCATGTGTATTTCCAGGTGTTACAATCGTTCCCAATACAAAACCGTTGCGGTCTGCGGCCTGTTTTGTTCGTTCATCTTTCACATAGTAGCCACTCTCAGAATCCGTTGTACTTTCTTTAATCTCTTTGGTCTCTTCTTTATCAAATTTATCTGGTGGAAAAGGCTTTTTTCCATGGTTTTCACGATCTTGATTGATTTCTTCTTGAAGACGTCCTTGATACGCTCGTGTTTCTTTACGAACGATTTTCTTTTCAAATTTCCGTTTATTCGCACTGGCTTTCACATGTGTGGAATCCACGAAAACGTGTTCAGCACTTATTAACTTTTTATTAGCAGCTGTCATTAAAATGCGATAGAAAATCTGTTCAAACAGATCTGTATCTTTGAAGCGTCGCTCATAATTTTTCCCGAACGTAGAGAAATGAGGTACTTTATCATGGAAACCATAGCCTAAGAACCAACGGTAAGCCATATTGGTTTCAACTTCTTCAATCGTTTTACGCATGGAACGAATACCGAAGGTATATTGAATGAAAGTCAGTTTAACTAAAATAACTGGATCAATACTTGGGCGTCCTACCTCTGAATACATATCTTTCACCAAGTCATAAATGAAAGTGAAGTCAATGGCAGCCTCCATTTTACGAACCAAATGGTTCGGTGGCACCAATTGATCTAAAGTAATCATTTCAAGTTGATCTCGCTGAATAGAATCATGTTTAGAAAGCATCCTCATCACCTCAAGTTTTAATACTTCTATTTTAAAACAAACATGACTCCAGGCAAAAGTGTTCTATCTAAAAGGTAAGACAAAGTTGATTGGAACGGAAGGTACGAGACTCCTGCGGGAAAAGCGCGTCTAGGGGAGACCCCGCAGGCGAAAGCCGAGGAGGCTCCCCGACCGCCCGCGGAAAGCGAGTGCCTGGAGTGGAAATCAACGTCCAAATTGTACAAGCCATAAAAATAGACAAACTCGATTTTCATCGAGTTTGTCTACAGACTGAGCAGCGGATAAAATCCGCTGCCTTTTTCATTTACGATCTGAAGAATATGTCCATCCATCTTCCTGGTAAATCTTTTCTTCTTTCATCAGTTTGCCGAGAGCACGCTTGAACGCTCCCTTGCTCAAACCGAAGTGAAACTTGATATCATCAGGTGATGTTTTGTCACCATAAGGCATTGCACCGCCGCGATTCATTAAATAAGTGAAAATGACATCAGCATCTTCCCCCATTAAATCTTGTTTAAAGGGGATTAAAGAAACGTTAAGCGTTCCATCTTCTTTACTATCAATGACGCGCCCTTCAACTAATTCACCAAGACGGGGCTCCTCCTTGCGTTCACTTTCGTGAATGAAACAGCGGTATCCTTCTTCTGAAATAAAGAATGATCCAACCATAAGCAAACGATAGACATTTCCCTTAATACTGGTGTTACGAATCCCTTTTAATGGAGCTGTTACTGCAATCTCCTGAATGACATCTTCGGTTGCAAGTTTACCAAACAGGCGATCATGACGATCTGTCTTCAGGGATACATATAGACGATCACCAACCTCAGGCCATAATCGATCTATATTCGGAAGGTCGTCAAGGGATACAAGAATATCTTTCGAAAGACCGATGTCAACAAAAACACCAAGTTTCCTTTTCACATTGACAACTTCCACCCAGCCATACTGATCAATCTGAATTTCGGGTATCTTCATTGTCGCTGTTAGCCTTGCTTGTTTGTCATGGTAGATGAACACAGTTACTTCATCGCCAATCTCAAGTTCCGTTCCTTCATTCATTTCATTATGATGAAGTAAGACATCTTCTGAACCATCCGTTAAAAACCATCCGAAATCAGCCTTACGTTCCACTTCTAACTCTACAGCCATGCCGGCCTGAATTTTTTGCATGAATAAAAATCCTCCTGTAACTTACCTTTACCTACAATTGTACCCAATTATTTATTTTTCCAACATATTTGAATTTATCATTTTTTTGATGTTCTGTATACCTATTACGGTTTTTTATTTTTTAACCCTTGTTTTCTCCATGAAATGCCTGCGGGATTAGTATCTGCCCTTGTTTACCGTTAGTTAACAAGGTATGCATGATCACTTTGGATAATTGGCTCGGTTTATAAGGTTTAACTAAATAATCCTTAGCTCCCAAGGAAATCCCCTTCTCCCTTTCGTCAAGTGCAGTCGAAACAAAAACGGGAATCTCATTCAAATCAGCGGATCCTTTTAATTCCCTCAGGATCGCCCAGCCGTCCATCTCCCCCTCTTCAAGAAGGATATCTTGCACAATGGCATCCGGAGGTGAGGATTTTAGCTTTTGAAAAGCCTTTCTACCACTTTTGAAATAGCTGACGTGGAAACCACTGTCCATCAATTCATATTTTAGCAGTTCCGCTAAGTTAATATCATCTTCAATGACCATAATTTCATGGCTCAGTTTTCTTGACTGTCCTTCATTGTTAAGCCCCACTTCTTTTAGAGTAACTCTAGGTAAGGATATGGTAAAGGTACTTCCATGTCCATAAATTGGAAACCATCGTAACATCTCCGCCGTGATTTGTCATAAAGTTTTGCTTTTTTTCCCTGACTAATCTTCTAAAACCCGCGATTTTAAACTCTTGTATTTCGGTGATATAATTTAATGATCAACTGAAAGGAAAAAGAAATCATTCATGACAAAAAAATTGTATTACACGTCCACCAAGACTTCCCAATGGGATACCGAAATTCGGGAAACCATTGTAGAAAATGGCTTTTACTATATCACTCTTGAAGAAACCGCTTTTTATCCCGAAGGCGGCGGTCAGCCTGCAGATACGGGTAAAATAGAAGGAATCACCGTTCTTGACGTTATAAAAGACAATGATGGAAAGATTCTTCATAAGTTGGAGAGACGGCCAGATTCAGAGATCGTCCACTGTGAACTTGATTGGTCCCACCGCTTCGATCATATGCAACAGCATAGCGGCCAGCATCTACTCTCTGCTGTCTGCAAGGAACTTTTTGACTCTAATACGGTCAGCTTTCACCTTGGAAAGGAATATTTAACGATCGATATAATGGCAGGATTTCAATGGGCTGAGGTACATACGGCTGCTGCTGAAAAGCTAGTTAATCAATATATCATCGAGAATCGCGAAATACTTATCTATTACGTGACAAACGAGCAACTACAGACACTTCCTGTCGTCAAAATGCCTAAAGTGTCTGAAAATATCCGTATTGTTGAGATAGAAGGAATTGAATATAACCCTTGCGGTGGAACTCATGTAGGGCGTACCGGTGAGATTGGGTTAATAAAAATTTTCAAAGCGGAGAAGCAGAAGGAGCTTACCCGGCTCTACTTTAAGTGCGGCTTCAGGGCATTGAATGATTATTCCGAAAGTCTAGGAATTCTTTCTGCATTATCGACTAAATTCAATACCGGACGTACAGAAATCCTGAATAGGGTGGAGAAACTTGAAAATGACTATAAGCAGCTGCTATCGGCAAATGAAAACTTAAAACTTGAAAATGCAAATTTTCTTGCTGACTCCCTGCTTGCAGAAAATGGAGGGGGATTCATCTCTCATATTTTCGAAGATAGCTCAATGAAAGAGCTGCTTTACCTTGCAGGTACGATTGTAAAAAAAGAAAAGGTTACCGTATTATTAGCATCACGTAAGGAGCAAAAGGTCATCCTCTCGGACAGCGGGGACAGCCCTTTTCATTGCGGACAATATTTTAAAGCGGAACTGGGCTCCTATAATGGAAAAGGCGGAGGGAACGAACGAACTGCACAAGCAGGCTTTGCGTCACAAAATGACTTAATTGCATTTTATCAATACTCAGTTGAAAAATTAGGTCAAAATCCTCGTGCATAAAACCGATCCGTAATGGATGGCATACTGATGATCATGGAATCATTACTTCTCAAAATTAGAAAAGAGAGGACAGATTACGTCCTCTCTATTTTTATTCTTCTATTTTCAATTTCCCTAACCCGTGTTCTTCAATATGAAGATGATATTTTTCCTCGATCTCCATGATACGTTTAAACGCTTCCTCCTGATTGTATTCATGGTTTTCCGACTCCTCGGCGAACTCTTTCCTAGCCAAATGGTAGGCAAGCTTATCCCTGAACACTCCATCTTCATACTCATTTATGACTGTATGAAGTTGATCCTCCAATTCCCTGCTCAGATCATACATTTCGTAATCCTTTATAAACTGTACTCCTCCCATGCCGAAATCTTTCGCAAAGGAATTGATATACTGTTCCATCTCACTGAATTCTTTATTATCTTCAGTATCGGAAGCAACCCAATATCCGTACTGAACCATTTTGAATAATGTTTCATACTGTTTCTTGGTAAAATTGATTTTCATTGACGATACTCCTTTTCCGGTTTCCTTACAACAAAAAGAATAAACCGCAATGGAATAAAAGTCCAATGCGGTTCATTCTCAATCCAATATTTCTGTTACAGAAAAATATGCTGCTTTTTCCGTATCTACGACATAATGGCAATCGCCTTTAACTAAATTATAATAACGGTGCTTTTGAATATTTGAAATCATTTGAGTTGAATCATCGCCTTCAACCTCATGCTCTAGTTCTTTGCCGCCCGGAAAATAAAAACCAACTTTCAATTTCATCTTTCTCATCCTTCCCTTCATCTGGTTGACCACTCTTTTATTTCTTATCCTTTCTCAAGCAGTTATAAACATAAATAAAATGCTTATTCACTTTTTCCATGATATTCTAGGGGGAAATATGAAAATCTGAAGGTGTTTTTTATGAAGATAAGGAAAGCCATAGAAGAAGATGTAGATGGAATAGCAATTGTACATATAAACAGCTGGAAAACAACTTATAAAGGAATCCTTCCGGATCAATATTTGTCTTCCATGAATCTGGAGGCCAAAAAGAAAAACTGGCTAAGGAATTTAAAGATGCTGCATAATGCTACCTTTGTTGCGGAAAACGCCAATGGGGAAATCATCGGTTTCGCTGCCGGGGGACCAGAACAAACGAATGATCCGCATTTTCAAGGTGAAGTATATGCCATTTATTTTTTAAAAGAATATCAAAAACAGGGACTTGGCCGAAAAATGATAAAAGCGGTCATACATGAGCTTATAAAAATGGAACATAAGAATTTAATAATCTGGGCATTAAAGGATAATCCATCATGCGGTTTTTACAAAGCACTTGGAGGTCAAGTGATAGCTGAAAAAACCGTTAAAATGGCAGGCATCGAGCTTATCAAAGTTGGTTTCGGATGGGAAGATATTCAGGATATCCTTTTGCATCTGTGAGCATTTCACGAGGAGGGTGGAGGCATTCCACCCTACCCCTTTTATGTCTCAATAAGGAAAGCATTTTTCTCTTTACCTAAAAAATATAGCCTGTGCAATGGCCTTGTCATTGTTACGTACAGCAATTTGATATCAAGTTCATTTTCGTGGCAATACGCTTCTTCGAGGGAAATTGCAAATACGACATCGAATTCGAGACCTTTGGCTTGATAGGAAGGAACAATCAATGTTTTATCTTTAGGGATGTTTCCCGCTTCATCTATTAAATGAAAGCCTTGATGGAATTCACTTAGTTTCTCGTTTGCCAGCTTGCAATCTTTCATCGTTTTGGCAATAACGGCAAACGTTTTAAAACCTTCACCTTTAAGGGTTGCGATCAGTTCAATCAGTTCTTCTTCCCAACCTTCCTTTTCAATGTAAATGAATTCTGGATCCTTGCCATGCCGGACCACAGGTTCAACTTCCGGGAAATCGTATGTTAACAACTGAAGTATTTCATTAGCTTGTTTCATAATTTCAACAGTTGTTCTGTAGCTTTTTTGTAATTCAGTATACGTCGCCCGAGGGAAAATACGACTGTGAACCTCATCCCATGTTTGAAGTCCGCGGTATGAATGGATGCCTTGTGCAAGATCGCCTACTAGTGTGAACATATCGGTATCCACTGCCGTCTTTAGGGCCTGTAACTGCATGAAGCTATAATCCTGTGCCTCATCAATGACGACATTTTTTGCTTTGTTTTCTTTATCGACACCGAAAAGCCGCTCCTGAAGATATAATAATGCTCCCAAGTCCTCCAGCTCATAACTATTAGCAGAAAATAATTTATGATTGTACACACATAAAACCCTGGCATCTTCAACAGTAAGCTTACCGTTGCTGTAAGAGGCGAGACGCTCCGGATCTTGGTATAATTCCTGATAGTACTCCAGGAGATCTTTACTTTTAAATTGCTTAAAATACGCTTTTACAGAAGTACGGATTGCCTTTTGGATCTGTCCTATCCTTTCCTCTTTTTTATCGAGGCATTTTATAACAAATTCCTTGCGTATGACTGGATCGATATTCTTATAGAGCGCCTTCTCGATTTTGGCATCATAAAGATCAACAACGCGTTCAAGCATTGTTTTCTTTTTTAATTTCACTTCATTTTGTAAAATGGCCTTAAGTTTGTCCAGCCGGTTGTATAACGGTAAATACCAATAATCCTCTTCCAATAATCTAATGAACTTCTTAGCGGAATAGAGGCGATATTTATCACAATAAAAATCAGCATCCGGATGAAACCCACTGAAAATGTCCTTTATATATTCGTCCAATATATATTTAAAGGCAGGGGATCCCTTCAGACCTGATATCCAGACGGCTGAATTAATTTCTTCATCATCCTTTTCCAGCAATCGCGTTAATTTATCATCCGCTATAAGCTTCACTTGCTTTCCTATCGCTGCCTGAACATATTCGGAAAACGTGAATTGTTTTACCTTTTCGACACCCAATTCAGGTAAAGCTTCAGATATGTAATCAATGAATACCCGGCTCGGAGCAAGAATCATTAATTGTCGCGGATCGAACAAGTCTTTATAGTGGTAAATGAAATAAGAGATCCTATGTAAAGCGATTGTGGTTTTACCGCTGCCCGCTGCGCCCTGGACAATGATAGGTTTATTCAAATCTGCCCGAATGATTTTATTCTGTTCTTCCTGGATCGTGGTGATGATATCCGTCAATCGATTGCTGGAACTCTTGGAAAGGGATTCCTGCAACAATTCATCCGTTGTTGTCAAATCAATGTCCCTTATCTCCTCCAAGACACCTTCTTCTATCATTAGCTGTCTTTTTAAAGTGATGTTCCCGCTGAATGTCTCCCCTTCCGCTTCATATTCTATTTCACCAATCCGTCCCTCATAATACAGATTTGCAATCGGTGAACGCCAATCGACGATGATCTGTTCCTGGCTTTCCCTCTGATAAAGAGATGCTTTTCCGAAATAAAGGACTTCGCCTCTCTCCCCATCATTCCTTTCAAAATCCACTCTTGCAAAGTAAGGTTTTTTACTTGCTTTGCGTAAACTTTCAAGTTCGGTTTTGGACATCTCAAAAAAGTTGGCCGTCGTCAGCAGCTGTGAATATAAGGCTGATTCAGACCAATCGGCGTCGCCAAAAGCTTCTTGCATATTCCGCTGAAATTGATCTTTGCTTGTTTCTGATGTTTTGATGACTACATCGATATAACGTTTTGTAAAATCCAGTCGCTGCCGTTCCTTTTCAAAATCAGGGTGATTACCCAATGAAATCACTCCCCTTCCTTGTATATTGATCAAACTTATTAAAATGCCGATGCTAAGACGAAATGGACATTTATACTATCAGAAAAGCCAATGGTTGACAAATCTGGAGACATAGAATTATATAGTTGTAATGTACCTTCCCTGATATTTCATATAATTCAAAGAATACACGATATATTCCAAATTGGATTTAGGTATGTTGACTTATGCTGAGTCATTCATGGTTATGCCTGTCATCAACTCTTAACATAAATAACGCTAATTTAATGTTTTATCGGAAACCGACATTATATACTTAAATGACAATTACATAACTTTTTTAAGAAAGCGGGTCCTGTCATGGAAATAAATCAAAAACAACCAATGCTATCCCCTAAATTAATCCATGAACTTGAAATTTTATCATCCAAAACACAAATGCCTATTTCTGAATTACTGGAAATATCCGTAATTTCACTGCTGGAAAAAGTGAATAATACCAAAGAACTCAATGTTGGACTTAATAATAAAGAAATGATTTTAAGAAATAAAATCATCATCAATCAAAATAAAGAAGTTTTGAATAACAAAAGCACTTGACCATTAAGGTTAAGTGCCCGACTGTAGACAAACTCGATGAAATTCGAGTTTGTCTACATTTTTTTTGCTTGTACAATTTGGACGTTGATTGGAACGTAGGGCACTCGCTTTCCGCGGGCGGTCGGGGAGCCTCCTCTGCTTTCGCCTGCGGGGTCTCCCCTAGACGCGCTTTTCCCGCAGGAGTCTCGAACACCCGCTCCAATCACTTTGTCTTACCTTTTAGATAGAACAACTTTTGCCTAGAGTCATTTTTGTTTTAAAATAGAAATATTAGAACCTGAGGTGATGAGGATGCTTTCATGATTCTATTCAGCGAGATCAACTTGAACTGATTACTTTAGATCAACTGGTGCCACCGAACCAGTTGGTTCGTAAAATGGAGGCTGCCATTGACTTCACTTTCATTTATGACTTGGTGAAGATATGTATTCAGAGGTAGGACGCCCAAGTATTGATCCTGTTATTTAGTTAAACTGACATTCATTCAATATACTTTCGGTATTCGTTCCATGCGTAAAACAATTCAAGAAGAGGAAACAAATATGACTTACCGTTGGTTCTTAGGCTATGCTTTTCATGATAAAGTACCTCCTCCTCCACGTTAGGGAAAAATTATGAGTGACGCTTTAAAGATACAGACCTGTTTGAACAGATTTTCTATCGCATCTTAATAACAGCCGCTGATAGAAAGTTAAAAGTGCTGAACACATATTCGTCGATTCCACACATGTGAAAGTCAATGCGAATAAGCGAAAATTTGAAAAGAAAATTGTAAGCAAAGAAACACGAGCATATCAAGGGCGTCTTCTTCCAAATGAAATAAATCAAGATCGTAAGCACTTGACCATTAAGGTTAAGTGCTTTTTAGCTTCCTAACTACCACTGTATTACTGCTAAAAATATTCTACCGTGGTTTCCAATGTAATATTAATACCTAAATACCATACAATAAAGTATTCAGCAAAATTTCCTCCATATTATAGATCTCATCGGTTTTTATCTGTAATTTCGCATAAAAAAAGCAGCTATTAAGCTGCTTATCCATTATTCATGGCTTATTAGATGTCACGTATGTACCCGCTATGAAATCATGTATCGATCTATGGTCTTTCCTGATGCCAACCATGAATGCACTGACAATAAACCCTATCCCTAATGTAATGGCATATACCAAAGCAGCAACTAAATACCTCAATAGCATAGTGCCTATCCCTAATTTTTTGCCGTCCATCCTTACTATGCGTATTCCCATAATCCTTTTGCCAACTGTATAGCCATACCATAGTATCGGGATAATCACCATGTAGAGAAAGTTAAAAAGAGTTGAAAAATTTTCATTTTCCCAATCACCGGTAATCACCCCGAAAATTATCGCTAATGGTGTTGATACTATTATGCCGTCCAAAACTCCTGCGAAAAGACGTTTCCAAAAACCTACTGAATCACTCATATATGTTCCTCCCGTTGTATTAGTTACAGTTACCTATATTACCAATAATAAGGTAGGCGCGTAATGAGCCTTTGTACCTATCATATTCTTTAACAAAAAAAGACAACTTGCATTATAGGTGACAATTCATAAACAAAATTAAATCTTTGTGTAATTTTTGCTTATAAACGTTTGTTTTTGCTAATCTGCCTTTAATTTTCCTAAGAAATAAGATACAATTTAAATGATGCACAGTTTAAAACATATAAGATTGTAAACTGCTGTTTGTATGAATCAGCGTAAAACTAATGAAACAAAGTGTTGGACACGTTGAAACAAAAGTATTTTGGAGGAATGTAAATAAATGATTACAGTAAATAATGTTGGTTTACGTTATGGCGATCGTAAACTGTTTGAAGATGTTAATATAAAATTCACTCCTGGTAACTGCTATGGCCTGATTGGTGCGAATGGTGCCGGTAAATCCACTTTCTTAAAAATCCTTTCCGGTGAAATTGAAGCACAATCCGGTGATGTCCACATGGGGCCAGGCGAACGCCTTGCCGTTCTAAAGCAGGATCACTTCGCTTATGAAGAGGAAGAAGTCCTTAAAGTTGTCATTATGGGACATGAAAGATTATATGAAGTGATGCAAGAAAAAGATGCCATCTATATGAAGGAAAACTTTACCGACGAAGACGGAATGAAAGCGGCCGAGCTTGAAGGGGAATTTGCCGAATTAAACGGATGGGAAGCTGAACCCGAAGCTTCAATCCTCTTAAAAGGCCTCGGGATTACAGAAGACCTGCATACGAAGAAAATGGCTGAATTGAACGGTGGCGACAAAGTTAAAGTATTGCTTGCCCAGGCACTATTCGGTAAACCGGATGTTCTTTTACTGGATGAGCCTACCAACCACTTGGACTTAAAAGCGATCAAATGGCTGGAAGAATTCCTAATCAACTTTGAAAACACTGTTATCGTAGTTTCCCATGACCGTTACTTCCTTAACAAAGTTTGTACACATATCGCGGATCTTGATTTCGGTAAAATCAAAGTTTATATCGGTAACTATGACTTCTGGTATGAATCAAGCCAGCTTGCCCTTAAACTGACTCAAGATGCCAATAAGAAAAAAGAAGAAAAAATCAAAGAGCTTCAAAATTTCATCGCGCGTTTCAGTGCCAATGCATCCAAATCGAGCCAGGCGACATCCCGTAAGAAATTATTGGATAAAATCAGCTTGGATGACATCGAGCCTTCTTCACGCCGCTATCCATATGTCGGCTTTACTCCTGAACGTGAAATCGGGAACGACCTGCTTCGTGTAGATGGAATCTCGAAAACGATCGATGGCGTAAAGATATTGGATAATGTCAGCTTCACGATGAATAAAGGCGACAAAATTGCATTTGTCGGTAAAGATGAGATTGCTAAAACAACAATGTTCAAAATCTTGGCAGGTGAAATCGAACCGGATGGCGGCTCATTCAAATGGGGCGTTACGACCTCTCAGGCATACTTCCCTAAGGATAATGCTGAATTCTTTGAAGGTGTCGATTTAAATCTTGTCGATTGGCTCCGTCAATATTCTCCTAATGACCAGAGCGAAAGCTTCCTGCGCGGTTTCTTGGGCAGGATGTTATTCTCAGGCGATGAAGTCACGAAAAAGGCAAGTGTACTTTCAGGGGGCGAAAAAGTCCGCTGTATGCTTTCCAAAATGATGTTAAGCGGTTCGAACGTCCTGATGCTTGATGAACCTACCAACCATCTGGACTTAGAGTCGATTACGGCATTAAACAACGGTTTAATCAGCTTTAAAGGATCTATGATCTTCTCTTCTCATGATCATCAGTTCATCCAAACTATTGCGAACCGGATCATTGAACTTACTCCAAAAGGTACAGTCGATAAGCAAATGAGTTATGATGAGTACCTTGAAAATGGCGAATTGCAAAAACAAGTCGCCGAAATGTACAAATAATACTTTTATGAAGGCACATCCTTATTGGATGTGCTTTTTTCGTTCCCTATTCTTTCTGCCTGCATTTATTTCATACCTTTAATGTATTGAAGGCATAAAAAACACGCTGCAATAAATATAATAATATTCCCTGAAAGATGAGCTCTGAATAATTTCATGGATAAAAAGGTATATTGGTAAGGAAGGAGTGAGTTAGAATTGGATGGTCATACAGTGAAAAATATTTTTGATGATACAGGATACCTTTTTTTATATGATAAATTCAGTTATCATTTTTATATATCCGGATTGTTCGATGTAGTGGAACAAGAAAAAGTAATCTCGGATTTTTTAAATTCTTATGGCTTCGATGATAAAAACCCTCTCTTTTTTGACGACTTTTCCTATTACTTTAATTGCTTTCATTATTCCCACCAAAAACAAAGGATGATGAATTACTTAAAAACCGAGTATGACGAACATATTTGTTAAGTAGTATAAAAAACCAGATAAACTGCCAAAACTATTCAAAAGTATAATCGTCCCTTACCTGAGACTATAGGCAAACTTGATGAAAATTGAGTTTGCCTATAGTTTTTTTATGGTTGTACGATTTAGATGTAGATTTCCGCTCCAGGCACTCGCATTCCGCGGGCGGTCCGGGAAGCCTCCTCGGCGCCTTTGCGCCTGCGGGGTCTCCCCTGGACGCGTTTTTCCCGCAGGAGTCTCGCACCTTTCTCTCCAATCAACTTTGGTTTAACTTTTAGATAGTAGTCTACAAACTGTAGCTCCCTTGTCTATATGATTGGACCTACAGTTTTTTGCCTATACAATTTGGATGTCGATTTCCGAACCCACTTTGTCTACATACTGAGGTAAGTGCCCCTTAAATTTCCCCCTGTTATTCTTCCTTGCTTGCTGCCATATTCATGTTCGCTTCGGCTCGCTTGATTCGCGATTTTTTCTCTGCATCGACGGAGCTATATCTGCCTCCCTCTTCACCTGCGTAATCCTTGGCTTTACAAGCGACTCATGATATCCATTTTAGCCTGAATGTCTTTAATGGTGAACGATACGATAATGAGTCCCATTTTAGCTAAGTCCTGCGAGGCTCCCCTCTTTACTTTACCAGGAAAACTTTCCATGGTTTTTATGAATTTCCCCGACTGTCATATGTGAGAATTAAAGAGTTTATATATGGTATATGGAATATCCATTAAACCCAAGTGTTTCTGAGAGAAATAAAACCTAAAATTGTATCATTTCCCGTAAGGTGTTAAGAACTAAGGTTCTGTTCTGAAAACCTAAGTTTCTTAACACATTTTAGCTGAAGGATTTATGACGATTTTCCTCATCTGTTGATGTTCAATAACTCATACATTTATCTATGTTCAGTTAATATGACAAAGATAAGTTTCAGTACATAGGCTTATAGAAATCGAGCTTTTTCTATGTCGAAATTTGCTTAACGTATGTTTTGGGCGAAAAGTTGGTGATGCCCCTTTAGTAAATGTTCATATTTGAAGAGTCATTTCTTATAAAAGAATGTATGTGTATTCATATGAAAGGTATCTGCCAAGATGAGGTTCAATTAATCGGATCAAAATGTGTAACCTTCATATTCTTAAAGATTGCTTTGCCGCCATCGGTGAAGAGAGTAATTCCTTTATCTTCATCATGAGGGAATATTAAGTTTGAATAAGCAACCTTTCCATCATCCACAAAAACTTCAATACTGGTTTTATCGACGAGAATCTTTAAATGAACCTTCTTCTTACTGACATCAAATGGTGCAGTACTTTCAACCAACTGATTCGTTTCGTCAGGTTGATCTGTGAATACCCGATTGACATAAGAGTAATTTCCTTCTGCAGAAATGCCTACGTCAACGCGGCGTTTTTGATCTTCTGACTCCCTGAGCCTAAATCCTGCATTCTTAAAATCCGACCATGAGAGATCTGCCTCTATTTGATAGGTATCTCCTTTAACATCAAGTGTTTCCGAGCCATCCACTTCGATTTTATCAAAAGAATTCGTTGAGCTTGACAATTCTTTTAATGCTTCTGAAGGCTGTGAAGAAAGATAATACTTGTTCTCGCCTTCACGCTTTAGTTCAATTTGACGGACGATCGAATCCATTCCGTTAAACCCTTCTTTTAATGTCGGCGTATTGTTGGCGTAGGCCCAGTTATTCATCCAAGCGAGGGCATAGCGTTTGTCTAATTTGTCACTTGCCTTGCCATCTTCAAACGTTACTCCGCCATACCAATCGAAACCGTAGTCTAGCCATTGCGGTTCATTGTTATCTAGAAGAAATTCCGTTCCATTAAACGTTCCTGTCCAGTATGCATAGGTGTTGGGTTTCCCTGCTGCTTTACCGTTTGCACTGACGCCCAGCACCCACTTTACTGTCCCGTCATCAGCACGGATCTGGTAAAGGTCAGGGCACTCTAAAACTCCAATGTTCTTAGTGGAAAAACTGCTCGTATAGCGCCAATCTTTCAGGTTATAAGACTCATAAAAACCTATTTTCGATCCTTCGGCCATGGTCATGACCCATTTTTGATTCGTGTTATCCCAGATGATTTTTGGATCTCTAAAATCCTTCGTTCCTGGATTTTTCATAATAGGCTCGTCACTGTAAGAGGTAAACGTATTTCCTTTGTCCGTACTGTACCATAGAAATTGTTCTTGTTTCTGGCCATCCTTAGAGGGTTGGGTTGCGATCGCCACAAAAGCCTCTTTTCCAAACCCAGCTGTATTTTCCTTGTCTACAACGACTGACCCTGTCCATGGATCCCCATTTTGATTCGTATATTTTGGAATGGCAATTCCTTCATCCTTCCAGTGAATTAAATCTTTAGAGGTGGCATGTCGCCATTCTGTACCATTTCCATCCGGGTAATCTCCATTATAGAGGTAAAAATAATGATAATTTCCTTCATAGAAAAGGGGCTTCTGTGGATCGTTTTTCCAATGATCAGGAGAAGTAAAATGATAGGCAGCTCGGTATGAGTGCCTTTCTACCTTATTTGGCGGAGTAGCTTCTTTTGTTTTATAAAATGAATGAATCAAAATTCCTGTGCTAATAACCATCCCTAATCCAAGAACGAATAATGCAACCATCTTATATTTCTTTTTGTTCACTTAAACTCACCACTTTTTTCTTTTAAAATAGAAAAAAGAAAATGCCAAGTTTTCCTGACATTTTCTTTTTCTTTTCACTGGTAACTACTTAACCGTAATCTGACCTTGTTCAAGAATACTGTCTTTTACTACCGATGTTTGTTTCCCTTTAATGTTAAGCTGGAAGCTTGGGGCAAAGGTAGATTTATTGTCTTCAAAATAACCTCTGTTTGTCATGTAGCTTGTCACTACAACATTATCACTGTCAGCCTGCGGGATTGCATAGTGTGCATAGTTCCAAGTGATGTCATATGGATCTAGATCCTGATGCAGGACGATGCCCGTTTTATTTAATGGTTTATATGGGCCAGTTAAGGAATTTGACGTGTAGCCTAACATGTAAATATCTTGATTATCGATTCCATCAATGGTCATTTTTGATCCTCTTGAACTTGTGAATAAATACCACTTGCCGTCCTTTTTAAAGATGTTTGGACGTTCGATTTCATCTGTGACCGTATTGGAAACAATCAATGGCTTCATTTCTTTTTTCAACGTATAATCGTCGTTTACTTCAATAATTCCAATTGCACCGTTTGCAAGTTCAGCTAACTCTTTTTTAGGGCTTTGCATAAGTTTGTTTTTCTCACCCTGGAAGAATTTATTGCTGTTGCCATAATAAGCTCTATTGTATAGCGATTCTTCGCCTTGGTAGCCATATTCTGTACCCGTATTTGCTTCAAATACAAGGTATTTGCGGCCGTTGTCTTCTACATAGTGAGGGTCTCTGAAGGTATGATTATCAGCGGAATTCCCGTCCTCTACAAATTTATCTACAGTTTGGTAGTACTTGCTGTCTTTGCCTTCATAGATGGATTTGTAATCCTCAACACCATCCACTTTTAATGTTTCAGAATCTGGCTCTGAAAGGTTCACTTGAGCGGTTGTCAAGGTTTGTTTCCCATAATTCCCCGACTCAGGTATATACGGTTCACGGTTTGTATAGAATAAGCGAACTTCCCCGTCCTCAGTGAAGGTTGCAGAACCTGACCACTCTTCGGCTTGCTCTTTTAGGTAAGGATCATTTGGAACGTTTTTATCATTCTCATCAAATACTCTTCCAGCATTCTTCCAAGCATCAAGGGAGTTGTCGCCCACTTTTTTGTAGAATATGTAGATGAACGTATCACTCGCGTTTTTAGGATCGCCTGCTAATCCAAAAACGATATGATATCCTTTGTACTCTGCAACAGTTCCATCAGCGTTTTGCAATGGCCATGTATCCCACACATCTAAGTCAATGGTTTCGCCTGATTCCGTTACTTTTTTGGCAGAAGGGATGTTTTTAATTGTGGATTCGTCAAACTTAGGAACGGCATATCTAGTATCACCGTGCTGATTAATCATATCTTTCATAGCTGATCGAGTGATTTGTGAAGTATCGTACGTTTCTTTGTAATCTGCCGGATCCTTTGGAGCTGCAAATGATTGGGTAACAGTACCGCTTAATAGAATGCCAGTACTAAGTATTCCTGCTGTTGCCTGTTTGGCAAGCCTGCTAAAGTTCATAAATCTTCCTCCTCGTTTTATGTGTTTGCTAGTACAGTAGAATTATAGGCGATTCATGAAAAGAGGGGTATGCCACATATTGATTGGAATTTAGTCGTATATTGATATCGCAATTTTGGAAGGCAAAAAAAGCCCCGGCAAGAGGCTATTCCTTCGAAAACCTCTCCCAGGACTTCTGATATTCATTGAGCAGCTGATTGCGGTTCAGCTGTTTCCCGACATAGAGCTGAGTCGCGGCTCCGAATTCTTCCCTTATTTCAACAGGGAAGTGAAACCAGTTAGATGGGACGGTGTTCCCATCTTTGTAATTTCGAAGAGTTTCTTCTGCGAGTGGCCCTATATCATCAGTTTTAATGTTCTTAAACGCAGGTATGAATTTGAATTCTTCCGTCATGAACCGTTTTCCTTGTTCTGACAACACCATCCAATTTAAAAATTTCTTGGCTTCTTTTTTCTTTTCAGGAATGGACTGTTTATTTACGGCCCAATAATTTGGAACGCTGACGACAAGGGCTTCCTTTAAAGGTCGGTCATTAATCGGAATCGGCATAAAACCGATGTTCATGTCAGGCGAAGCTTGATCGATCATCGGCTGAATCCAGTTGCCTTGCTGAATGATGGCTGCTTTTTCGGAGGTAAACAGATTCACTTCCATTGTATAGTCCGTTGACAGTGGATTATCGTTTCCGTACTTTATGGTGAGATCCAGCAGGGCAAGGAGATCCTTAAATGTTTGATTGGTACTGATTTTTTCCGTTCCGTTATTTAAATTTCTTATAAAAGCATCAGTATCCTTTTGCTGGGCAAAAGCAACATTCATTAGATGGTCGCCCAATTTCCAGTCTTCATAGTAGCCTGTCGCAAAGGGAGTGATGCCTGCATTCTGCAGCTTTTCGGCAGCTGCTGTCAGTTCAGAAAGAGTGGCGGGCTGTTCAGTAATGCCGGCTTGTTTAAATAGATCCTTATTATAGATAAAGCCATACCCTTCAAGGTTAACCGGCATTCCGTAAATTTTCCCGTCCAATGTGACCGGCGTCAGGGATTCTTTGTATGCTTGATTAATCCAGGGCTCCCCTGAAAGATCCTCCAGATAGTTCCGCCACAGCTTGGCATTTTCATAGCCGCTGTTTGTAAAGATATCCGGACCAGTGCCGGTCGCCATTTCGGCTTTTAGGTCGGCGAGGTCATCCATTGCTCCTCCAACAGTATGTACCCTGATATTGACGTGAGGGTTTTCCCGTTCATAAGCACGCGTCATTTCTTCAAATTGAGTGGAGATTTCCACTTTCGGATTCCTTAAATCCAGCGTGATTTTCCGCTCTGTCTTTTCCGTTTTTTCTGGTGGGGCTACGTCCTGACATGCAGAAAGAGGCAGGCTGACGGCTCCGATTAACAAAAGGGATAAAAACCTGTTTTTCATCATGTCACCCCTTTAGATTCATGTTGATCGTTCCTGTTCCTGAACTCAAAAGGCGTCATGCCGACGACCTTTTTAAATAGCTTTGAAAAGTAGATTTCATCCTGATAGCCAAGCATGGTCGAGATGGAGTAAATGCTTTTGTCTTTTTGTTTCAGCCACGACTTTGCCTGGCTGATTCTAAGCTCCGTGATGTATTTGGACAGGGTCATTCCGGTTTCTTGCTTATATTTTCTTGAGATATGCTCGCGGCTTAAAAAGAAAACATTCGACAGCTTTTCCAGACTCAAATCCTCCATATAATACATGTCAACATAGGAAACCATGTCTTCCATGCGGCGAGCGGCATCTATTTCATCCAGACGGTGGATGGATCGGAAGTTTTGTTCCTCGAGCTTTTTCTGCAGAGCCTGAAACGAGGTCCTGATATCCGATAAAGTTTCGACCTGCTCTTCAGTTACAAGCCTTACCGGGATATCGAACTCCTGGCTGATCCATTCCTCAACGGAGAGCCATTGATCGCGAATGGTGATAACAAGGCAGAGGTTAAGATCCGTCTGCAGGGAAAACGCATTTCCTAATTTGCGGTCCGTAAGCTCAGCTGAAAGCTTTTGGATATAGAGATCCGGATTGTGCATCTGGTAAAAGGAGAGCAGCGTCAGCATATAGCCCTCCGATTCAGGAAGAAACTCGGCAAGGCTGATTGAATCTGAACGGTCCCCCAGACATATCGCAGTGGCTAACTGGTTTCTCCGCAGTTTTTTCACATCTTCCAGCACTTCAGCATGTTCGAAGTCATCCTTCCAGGCTTGTACCGATTTTTCCAGTGTATGATTGAACGCCTCATACTCAATCGGCTTCAGCAGGTAATCAAAGCTGCTGTGCTGAATGGCTTTGCGCATATAGGAATAATCGTTATAACCAGTAATGAAAATAACTTTCCCCGGATAGGAAATGGAATCCAGCCACTCAATCAGTTCGATTCCGCCCATACCGGGCATTTTCACGTCTGTAAAGATAATCTCCGGACGTTCTTTTTCAATCAGTGATTTTGCCTCATGGCCATTTTTGGCTTCCAATAGCTTGGTGATGCCGTAAGTTTCCCACTGGCCTAAATGGCGTATGGCGTCCCGCACATTGAATTCATCATCGACAATCAGTGCTTTCACCGTGTTCATCTCCTTTCCTGAAGTAAGTCTTTATCATTCCCAAGGGGGTCTTTATCGGGATCCTCATGCTGACGGAAAACCCCAGTCCGTCATTAGAATCTACTTTCATTTCTGCACTTGGTCCATACCCTAGAAGCAGCCTGTCACGAATATTCTTCAAGCCTATATGTTCATGCGAATAAGTCCCTTCGTAAGGGGGTGTATAGATATGTTCCCATAGAGTCTGAAGCTCTTCTTCCGTCAGACCCGGACCATCATTCACGACAGTAAAGCACAGATCGTTTCCTTGTTTTTCCCCGTTAATGGACAAATGAGCGTTGCTGTAACCTTCCTCATACGTGTGTTTAAAGAAATTCTCTGCTAGAGGCTGCAGAATCATACTTGGAATAGTCATGTCCAAAATGGACTCATCGATATTGACCGAGTAACTTACATTTTCACCAAAACGCTCTGTTTGAAGCGAGAGGTACGCTTTTGTATACTCAGCTTCATCCCGAACCCGTACCCATTGATCTGCCTGCATTGAGTAACGCATCATTTTGGACAGCGTAGTCAGCAATTGATAGACCTTTGGTGCATTCGACCTGAGGGCAACAGCGCCGATGGATTGTAAAGCGTTAAACAAAAAATGAGGATTAACCTGTGATTTTAACGCCCTGAACTGGTTCTTCCTGTTTTCAATTTCAAGCTTATATTCACGGTCAATGTGGGAATTGATCCGGTTCATCATGTCCTTCATGTGTGACTCCAAATGGCCAATTTCATCACTTTTGGTATCATCAAAAGGGACATTCATATATCCGCCTTCAATGGAGCGGACTTTGCTGCTCAGCCTCGTAATGGGACGGGTAATCCTATTTGAGATAATGCCTATCATCAGCAAACCCAGTATTCCTACGCCGATGCCGACAAGGATATTGGTATAGGCGGTTTTCCTGACATCTTCATATAAATCCTGACTCGACATGACCTTAATCAATTTCCAGCCGCTCAGTGACCCTGATAACTCCTTTGATAAGAGAATATCGTCATCATGCCGGCTCCTATTCCCGTCAAGACGTTGCTTTTCATCGGCAGGAAGAGGTTTTCCAATCAGGGCACGATCATTTGCATACATGACACGATCTTTTGAATCAATAAGCAAAACAGAAGATGCGTCTCCCTGGACAAGGTTATTGCAAATGCGGGCGTACTCGCCCAAATCAATGTCGATTGTAATCATCCCAAGAAACTTTTTAGAAAGAACGTCTATAATTTTGTGGTGAAAAGTCATCACCATCGTTTTGTCCGATTTTGGAATAATGGCTGCATTATTGTAATTCTCAAGAGGGTGGGGCGGCTCAATCAAATATTGTGAGTCAGATGTATACAGCTGTTTGATCGGGTCCTGGTTCAGAAAATTCGGCTGATACCTGTGTGTGCTGATCATTGCATTATAGACAGTAAATGACTCATTGTTTTTAGCAATATAGAAACGGATTTGCCGGAATTCTTTTCTCATTAAATAAAAGGTTTCGAGACTCTTTTCCATGGTCATAGGGTTGAAATAAATGGAGTCTTCGAAGCCGTTTTTAAAAATCCGAAACAGATCAGGGTTGCGGTACAGAATATATGGAAAATCAATCATGTCGTCAAAATACTGCTCCAGTTCATCCGCATTCTTCTGAAGCTGCTCTCGGCTGTTTTCAAGTTCATACTGCTCCACACTGTTTTTTGTATAAGTGTAGATGAAAAAAACGGACAGGAAATAGGGCAGAACGATGAAAATCAGCAGCATGATCAATAAACGGCTTTGTATGCTTTTCACAGGAGGCACCCCCTTTCGCAGAAGGCTCTTTTTTTAGTCTGATCTTATCTTCTCACTTTAGCATCCTAAAACTATATCAAATCAAAAAACCAAGTCAATCATGCTTAAGTAGGATTCGTGCAAGTGCATGTATCGTTATATTTCGCAGTTCGGGCTTATATTATGTTCCAATCTTCGCTGCACCAGAGATTTGAAGATGATAAGGCAAGCAAAAAAAGCTGAAGACATCTTCAGCTTTTACAATAATTGTGCTTTTTCTCCTACTCTTCGTCAACAAATACATAAAATAAGGAGCCCCTATTAAAGAGATCATAATCCCCGCAGGTATGCCTGTGAGTTCCAGTATGTTTCTTCCGATGGTATGCAGCCAGGCGCGGATCTGAATCGCTACCGGCAGGAAGAGCTGATTTCGAGGTCCGACCAGAGCTCTTGCAAAGTGAGGAACCCTGAGCCCGACGAAGGCGATGCCTCCTGTTGCTGACAGCTGCTGCTGCAACGCAACCGCTGTCAGCAACAGGATCGCCCTTTCTTTTTCAACTGATACACCTATGCCTATCGGCACAGGTTCACTCAACCAAAGAAGATTCAGCCGACTCGCTTTGTACAGTGTAAAGGGGATGAGAATAGCAGGTCTGCATCCCATATGTTCCCTGACAGCCAATTTGCAATAAAATCCACCTATTGTCGATCAGCAGATTAAATAAGGACAAGCATCAGACCTGAGAGGGCCATAGAAAATCCCGCCCCGGTTAATACAAGTTTGACTGGCTGCATTCCCGCAGTCCGTCTTCGTAATAGTCACAAGGGGTGGTAATTCGATGGCTTCAGAAGGTTTCAAACAACATCACTTAACTTGTCGTATCTTTATGTAAAGCATTCGAAGCTTCGTTAAAGTAATCATTGTCTAATTCGAAACCGATAAAGTTCCGATTTAGATTTATAGTAGCCTGCCCTTTTCATCCTGAACCCAGATAACAATCCAATACTGTTTCACCTTCATTAGTTATAGTTACGATAATGAATTAATTAACTCAGTAACCAAATTAAGGCAAATTTATCTTCCATTTAGATTAGTTTTAGATGATATTCGTCAAAATATGATGAATTACGATTAGGATATGTCTGGACTATATTAATATGGGGAACGGCTGTAGGGTTTTATACAAAGTATAAATTTCCTACAAGTATACATTTGAATATCGAAGATTCTATTAACACTTATAGGAGTAACTGTTAGTTTAAATAAACATTTACATAAATATAACGTTAAAACGAATCGAATAATTCAAAGGAGAGATAGAATTGATAAACAGTTGATAGAGAGACTGAAAGAAGAAAAAGTAATTCACTCTTTCAGTTAAAGTACGGTTTCGATGCAGGGACGGAAAAGGGAAATAAATAAGAAGTAAGCCTTTGTCACTTTGGGCAAAGGCTCCTTTTTTGACGAGTTTCTTCTATTAACTAAGAAGGTATTAGACTGCCTTTTTTCTTTAGAAATACATTTATAACAATTAAGGTCAAGTACATCTCGGGGTGCCCTAGATTCTGCTAATAGCTATAATACTGTATATATCACAGCTAACTTTTTTATTAGCAGAACCCCAAAAATGCAATTGCAGTTAACATAAAGGGTATTGAAAAGTGTAGAATTATCCAATCAATCCCTGATATCAGTGTAATAATAATTGCTACGATTCATTTATACTAAAAGTTAGCAACACTCTGCTTTTTCCTCATATTAAGAGTTTTCCTACAACCTTATAAAAAGAAAGACTGCTCCTCCTTCTCATTTGAAATAGGATCGTCATTACTTTATTAATCTTTTAAAAAGGTTAGTAACGCTTCATTAAATTCTTTTGGATGAGTTGCGTTTAATCCATGCGGACCACCTTTTATTAGAGCGAGCTCACTACCAGGAATGGAATCATATGTACGTTTTCCACTTAACTCAAAAGGTACAGTTGCATCAGAGTCACCGTGAATAATAAGAGTAGGTATATTGAACTTTTCCAAGTCCTTTCTAAAATCTGTCTTACTAAAGGCCGTTATACAATCGAGCGTACCCTTAGGTGAGGCACTGGCTGCAATATCCCGATTATATATACGGAATGGCTCACTAACTAAATCTGTTTGATTACCCGCCGCGAAAAATCCCTTCGTAAATTTGTCAAGAAATGCAAGGCGGTCATTTATCACGCCACTTTTGAATTCTTCAATTGTTGCATCATCTAATGCTCCTTCGGGATTATCTTCTGATTTGTATAAATAAGGAGGAACTGCTCCAGCAAAAACAGCCTTTTCAATACGATCTGTTCCATACGTACTAATGTATCGAGCTACCTCACCTCCACCCATAGAAAAACCAACGAGTGTGACATTTTGAAGATCTAAATGTTCTAACAGTTTATGTAAATCGGAAGCAAATGTCTCATATTCATACCCTTCCCACGGCTGGGATGATTTCCCGAACCCTCTACGATCATATGTTATGACTCTGTAACCTGCTTCAATAAGAGCTGGCACCTGATATTCCCAAGAGCGACCACTTAAAGGCCAACCATGTATTAAGACAACGGGTTTCCCTGAACCATGATCCTCATAATAAAGTTCAATTGGAGCATGATTTTCATTACCTACAGTAAATTTTGCCATATAAATTTCCTCCCATGAATTAAACCTATATTCTTGCTTCTCTAAACAAAAAACTCTTTACTTCAAAACATTTAACATATTTTTTTGCGAAATGTTTATAGGATTATTATATTCCCTACTATCGGAATTGTAAAATTATTCAAAAAATATTATCAATCAATATTATTAGATTACAATTTATTTGTTTAAACCAAGGTGTGTAAATTATTAAAAAATATTGAAAAAACTAAACTGAAAAATCGAATTAGGAGATTTCTAAGCAACTCCAATTGGGGTATCTCCAATTAAGTTGGAATTAGGAATCACAGCCCTTCCTAAAACATCAAGGCTTATTTATCGATTTCACTCTGCAAATTTTAACTTATTTACAAAAAAATTAATTTGTATGCTAAAGTTTAAAAGACCCTACGATAACAGTGAGCCGCAGCTTGAACGCTACGATAATGAGTCCAACTTTAGCTAAGTCCTGCGAGATTACCTTCTGAACCTCCTGGGGAAACTTTCACGGTTTTTATAAACTTCCTCGAATGTCTTATGTGAGAATTAAAGAATTTATATTTGGTAAATGAAGTATCGATTATACCCAAGTGTTTCTGGGAGCAATAAAAGCTAAAATTGTATCTTTTAAAAATTTTATGTTCTAATACCGATTCTACCATCCGCAGGACTTATTAGTATCGTAATCTATTGGTAGAACTAGAAAAGCCAGTCTCTTCAAAAAAGAACTGGCCACTTTCTCTATTACATTCTTTTTGCTCCTACATATCTTTTCTTCCAATAACTATTATCCATGGAGGAAATGCTCACACCGTTTGATGAGGAGCTGTGTATGAATTGATTGCCCCCTATATAAATACCGGCATGTGAGGCACCAGGTTTATAGGTTTCATAAAAGACCACATCTCCAACTTGTGGTTTGGACACCTTTGTCCCCTTTTTATAAATTTCCGATACCGTTCTTGGTAATGTGACATTTGCACCTTTATCGAAAGCGTATTTTAGGAATCCGCTGCAATCAAAACCTTTTGGTGTAGTTCCACCCCATACATACCGTACATTCAAATGTTTCTTTGCTTCCTTCACTATCGCAGTAGATTTATTGCTTGTTTTATTTACATTAGCGTTGGAGGTCTTCTTTTTTACTCCCAAAGCTTTATATGTATTCGGACCGACAATACCATCAGCTTTTAAACCTTTACTTTTTTGGAACTTTACGACTGCACTTTTAGTAACGGTCCCAAAATATTTAGTTGTATTATTACTCTTAAAATATTGTTTTTTCTTTAGAACCTCTTGTAATTGTTTTACTTCTGTATGAGTCATTCCACTTTTTAATGTACGATCGCCCAATGCAGCATTACCAACCAACGGATTTGATAGTAACAATCCAGAAACAACAAAAGATGCTATGATTTTTTTCATTTTCTCCCCCGATTAAATATCTTTTTTATCATTTTATCATCTTTAAGTGACACACATATTTACCTAATTTTACATTATTATTACAAATGCATACATAAAGTGAGTATAAAATACAAAATAACCAAAATATCGCTCATGCTTTCGAAAGGTATTAATTAAGAGTAAATTCCTTGCTTTTTATAGTAGTAACCATCCTGTTTGGATAGTCTCCTCGTACTGTAATATATTCTCCACTCCTTACATTTTATTTTTTCACTAGTTACAAATCCTTGAGCTTATTAAATACATCGAAGTTATGACTTTAATTTGGGATATTCCATTTAAGTAAAATAAACATCCCCTTACCCTTAAATTAGGTGGTGTCTAACAAAGGCATATCGCTCACGACTATAACTGCCTGAATATTTTTCGTGATGCCATTCCATTCTTGGAGAATTCCTGCCTTGTTTCGTACAAAACAATCGAGTGAATGATTTGTCGGGAACAATCGTTAATTTTTTTGAGGCATAGGAAAAGCACCTCCTTTGATACAAGGATCGTATCAGGAGGTGCTATGTATAGAATATGTGCTGTTTAAATGGGGGCTTATCTTTAACCTTAGTTTTACAGCCCACTATCTAACTGTTTACGCTTAAAGATATAAGTTATCCTCTATCATCGAAAACTCAGTTCGAGTGAATGGCTAATTCTTATTCGGCGGGAATCCTACCCGCTACATGTCACGAGCTATGCTCGATCGTTCTTACAGTCACGGATGTCGATCCTAACTAGCAGCCGAATCTATGTAAAATTATCGAAACGAAATCAACCAATTCAACTCTTTAACACTAACTGGAACCTTCAGCTGAGTGGGTACTGACCTCAATTTTGTATTTTGTTTGGGAAGTATAATTTTGGCCTGCTAAAAGAAGAATATCCCCAAAATCTTCAAACTCAATCGCTCCTGGAGCAGCTTGGGTTTCAAACGTTATTCCGCCGTGTTGAATTAATTTTTCTCCGTGCATAAGTGGCACATCTTTCACAAAGTTTGCCGTGTAAATGACAACCGCAGGCTCTTCTGTGTATACCTCGACTGTTATTTTCTGGTCAGGACTAATTAATTTGGCTGCAGTTTGATGAAGTCCTGGGCACGTAAGGAAGAATGGATGATCGATCCCTTGAACTTTTTTAACTTCTGCGTCATTGGCTTCAAAGGTTGATTTTAATTTCTTCGGTGTTCGAAAATCATAAGGCGTGCCGATTGTGCTTCGCTTTTCCCCAGTTACCGTGGTATCTTCATTTACTGGTGCAAATTCTTCAGAAAAGATTTGTAAGAAATGATCATCGATTGGATTGCTGGGATGCCCTGTTAAGTTAAAATAGACGTGATTGGTCGGATTAAAAACTGTGTCTTTATCACTTTTTGCTTGATAGCTCACTGACCAAATATTTAAGTTGTCCAATGTATAAGTCACACTTACTATCAAATTCCCCGGAAAACCATTCTCACCATCAGGTGAGTGGGTTGAAAAGATGATCGATGCACTTTCATCCGTCTCCTTCACTTCATAATCCCAGATTTTTTCATCGAATCCAGGACTGCCACCGTGTAATGTATTCCCTAATTGATTTACAGCTGTTTGGTAACGTGATTCACCAATTGAAAATTCGCCATTTTTTATTCTTCCAGCGACTCTTCCTATTGTTGCTCCATAATACGTTTCTTTTTTGTAATCCTCAATCGAGTCAAATCCCAATACGATATTATTACGACCCGATTCCGTTAGGACGAACAGATTGACGATTCTTGCACCAAAGTTCGTAACTTCCATTCTTACTCCATGATCATTTTCTATCGTAAACAGCAAGACTTCATTTCCAAACGAGCTTTGTGATACTTTCATTTTTATCGGCTCCTTCCCTATTAAATTCCTTCATATAAATAAAAGCTAAAACACCATGAATTGCACTAAAAGTTCAGCTAACATTTTTAATAATTGTAAAGCCCGAAGTAGCAACCTCGGGCCTAAGAAAAGGAATCATATGAGTAAATCAACATATTCTTGATGAAGTATTTTCCCTTATGTCCCCCTGATTTAAAATCTCTTCTATTCGCGTATAACTTCTTTTAATTCCGCTCAAAACCTTAATAGTTCTAATTTAAGCACTTTTCCCCTTAGCTTGTCTACTTTCCCCAATTTTTTCAATTTCCTCCAAAGTATGACCTCGAGTTTCAGGAACGCATGTCCGAATAAATAAAACACCAAGTAAACAAATAGCACCGAAGATTGAAAAAACAGCTTCTTGAGACATCGAAGCGGTCATGATCGGAAATAGCAAGCCAACCAAGAAAGAACCAATCCAGTTAAATGATGAAGCCACTCCTGACGCCCGCCCGCGAATTACCAGCGGGAAAATTTCTCCAACTATGACCCAAGTTAATGGAGCCCAAGTGAATGAATAAAGAGCTACATAGATACTTAAGAAAACAACCATCATCATCGGGTTTGCATTAGGAATTAATACATTCAATATGGCCGGCAAAATAAAGGATAGCCCCATAATCGTTCCGCCGATTGTTAATAAAGTACGGCGATTAAATTTATCAGCAATCATTAGGAATATTAATGAACCTAGTACGAGAATAACCCCTTGAATAATTGGCCACATCAATACTGAGCTGGCTTCATGCCCTGTTGCTTTTTCCACAATCATAGGAATGTAATAAAAAATTGCGTTTGCTCCCTGAAACTGTTGAAACGCAGCAACACCCACACCAGCCATTACTAAATAACGGTATTTATTACTTAAAAGGGTACCCCATGATGCTTTTTGATTTACCTTTGCTTCCTCTTTAACAGTTTCTTGTATTTGTGTTATTTCAGAATCAATTTGTTCTTTGTTAGGGCGAATATAGCCCAACACCCTACGAGCTTCATCCATTTTATTGTTCTTAATTAAAAAACGTGGTGATTCGGGTAACCTTGACACTCCAATAAATAAGATCAAAGCAGGTACGGCAGCCAAACTAAGCATCAACCGCCAAGCCATTGTTCCTGGTAAGTCTTTCAATAAATAAGCGACAATGTAGGAAAGCAACATTCCAGAGACAATCATTGTTTGGTTAATTCCTGACAGACGTCCACGTAAACGTGCAGGCGCCATTTCCGACATATAGGCTGGGACCAACGCAGAAGCAGCTCCAACAGCCAACCCTAATAAAATCCGAGCAACAATCATAAAAAGGATCCCGTTATGAGGGGATATTCCTGCCAAAATGGATCCAACAGCAAAAATGATAGAAGATATTAAAATCATTTTGCGCCGTCCTAAACGATCAGAAAGTTGTCCGGCCATGGCACCTCCAAAAATAGCTCCAAACATCAACGAAGAGGTAATCCAGCCAATGGCACCTGGGTTGTTTTGAAGGTTCCAATCATGTTGCAGAAAAGGCAAAGCACCCGTCATAACGCCGATATCATAACCGAAGAGAATGCCTCCAAAAGCCCCAAAAAAATAAATGAATCCACTTGAGATTTTCTTTTCATTAACCATTTAAGTTCCCCCCTAAAGGTTTTAAAATTATATTTGATCCCACTACTAAAATATTGATTACTTTTTGAGAAATAATAATAGTGTTTTCAAATCACAAATACATGCCAGTTTCCATCATAAAAGTTATTTATTAAGATGAATTCCGTGTCGTCATTGTCTATTAAAACGCTTTCATCTTTTCCCTAAAAACTACGAAAACGCTTACGAAAATAAAGGGATCATACTAATGGTCACTATTTCCATTCTTCAACTTCTGATTACCTATTTTTTCCCTCCAAGGAATCAGAGCCTCCTTGGAGGGAGAGACATTACTTAATAACTACGTATTCCAAGCCAACAAGTTTGGCATAGGTTATGATTTGGTCTGTTGTTAAATTCAATGAAACAACTGTATGGTGACCTCCACCATTCTCAAGCCAAGCTTTCACTCCATCTTGGAAGTTTGGCTTCACTTCCCAAAGTACACGGGCCACTGGCAGGCTTGGTGCTTGAACTGTTGGCTCGAATGCAGAAACTTCATTAATCAAAAGTTTATAGTTTGTACCAAAGTCAGCCATGGAAACAACGACACCGTCTCCTGCTTTGCCGTCGAATACTAAACGTGCTGGATCTTCACGATCACCTATACCTAATGGAGATACGACAATTTTTGGTTTGTTACTTGCTAAAGATGGGTCGACTTCGAGCATATGTGATTGAAGGATTGATTCTTGTCCAGCAGCTAATTCATATGTGTAATCTTCCATAAATCCAGTTGATTGGTTATGGCTCATCACTTTCAGTAAGCGATCAAGTGCTGCCGTCTTCCAATCTCCTTCACCCGCAAAGCCATATCCTTGTGCCATCAAACGTTGGACGGCAAGACCAGGAAGTTGTTTCATCCCATATAAATCTTCGAAGTTCGTTGTGAAGGCCGTGTAACCACCATCATCAAGGAAACGTTTAATCGCAATTTCATAGCTTGCCTGTACCTTTACGCTTTTCTCCCAATTTTCCCTACTATAGGTACCATAATCAAATTCATAATGGCCTTCGTATACTGCAAATAAAGCATCAATTTCTTCATCAGTAACCGCATTTACATATTGAACAAGGTCTCCGATTCCAAAATAGTCAACTGTCCACCCAAATTGGATTTGCGCTTCAACCTTATCCCCTTCGGTTACTCCAACGTTACGCATGTTGTCTCCAAAGCGAGCGACCTTAATGTTGAAGCTTTCGTTATAAGCAACCGCTACGTCCATCCATTGTGCAATTTGCTGCCGGACTTCAGGACGCTCCCAATAACCTACAACAACTTTATTTTGTTTTTTCAAACGAGCATTGATAAAACCATATTCACGGTCACCATGAGCGGATTGGTTCAGGTTCATAAAGTCCATATCAATCGTTGCCCAAGGAATACTTTCATTGAATTGTGTAGCTAAATGAAGCAATGGTTTTTGTAATAATTTTGTTCCACGAATCCACATTTTTGCAGGTGAGAAAGTATGCATCCAAGTGATGACACCGGCAACTTCGTCACGATAGTTGACTTCTTTCATGATGTTTGTGATTTTATCTGCACTGACAGCTAAATCCTGCAGTACAAGTGGATAAGGTAAAATACCGCTTTCATTTAATGCATCGGCTATCGTTTGTGCATTCGCCTTGACCTCTGCTAACGCTTCTTCCCCATATAGATGTTGTGATCCTACGACAAACCAAAATTCCTTTTTTTCTGTTGTTAACATAATAAGCCTCTTTTCTTTATCTAATAGGTTGATAATTTGATAGAGTTGATCTTACTTTTGACCGTAATAAGCATATTTTCCATGTTTTCGTAAATAGTGTTTATCCAAAATATTTTGTGGTAATTCTTTTGCAAAATGATTTAATTCCCGTGTAAATAAATTCATTTTCGAAACTTCATCCAACACCACACTATTCATTACGGCGGATTTTGCATCTTTCCCCCAAGTAAAGGGACCATGACCATGAAGTAAGATACCAGGAACGGCTAAAATGTCTAACCCGCGCTCTTCAAATGTTTCGATGATTAACTTCCCAGTCTCCACTTCGTATCCACGATCAATCTCCTCTTGTGTTAGGTAGCGGGCACATGGGATGGATCCATAAAATGTGTCTGCATGAGTGGTACCCATCGCTGGAACATCAAGGCCTGCTTGAGCCCAGATTGTCGCCCAAGTTGAATGAGTATGCACAATGCCGCCGATTTCTTGGTAATATCTATAAAGTACTGCGTGAGTCGCTGTATCTGATGAAGGCCTCAATTCTCCTTCAACAACATTGCCATTTAAATCAACAACAACCATATCGCTGGCTTTCATCGTTTCGTAATCAACACCACTAGGTTTGATAACAAATAAACCGCTTTCACGATCAATGGCACTCGCATTTCCCCATGTATATTTCACGAGTTCATATTTAGGCAAGTCCAAATTTGCTTGAAATACCTCTTCTTTCAGTTGTTCTAACACGTCAATCCCTCCAGTTTTCCACTCATAACATCAAATTGTCTACAGCGGCCTGCTCAATCACTAAACCCTTCCTGTATCTTTCAATAAATGCTTCAAATCCTTTAACATCTACTTGATCAGGATAAATTTCTTGCCCATCAGCCTCTTCGAATACTTTTTTGTCAAGGAAGTCTTCTAAACTTTCTTTTTGATCTTTATTTATCATGTAAGATGCAAGAATCGCCATTCCCCACGCGCCGCCCTCTCCTGCTGTTGACATAACTGATACTGGAGCATTCATTGCAGCCGCAACAATTTTTTGTCCAACAAGAGGGGTTTTAAATAAACCACCGTGAGCCAAAATACGATCAATTGCAACATTTTCTTCTTTTGTCAAAATACCCATTCCGATTTTCAATGCACCGAAAGCAGTAAAAAGGTGAGTCCGCATAAAGTTTGCCAAATTGAATTGACTCTCAGGCGAGCGGACAAATAATGGTCGCCCTTTTTCTAATCCTGTGATATTTTCACCTGAGAAATAACCGTAGCTAAGCAAACCACCACCATCTGGATCCGCTTCCAAAGCTTTATTCAACATTACTTCAAATAATTTATTTATATCAACCTTTTGTCCCATTGCCTCAGAAAATTCACGGAACAATCCCAGCCAAGCATTGAGATCACTTGAACAGTTATTCGCGTGAACCATTCCAACGGGACTTCCATTTGGTGTAGTTACCAGATCAATTTCTGGATATACTTTTGAAAGTTCCTTCTCTAGTACAATCATCGCAAAAACGGAAGTTCCTACTGATATGTTTCCAGTACGTTTCCTCACACTATTCGTAGCAACCATTCCAGTCCCAGCATCGCCTTCCGGTGGACAAATTGGAGTGCCTGGTTGTAAATTTCTTGATCTATCCAGGATTTTCGCTCCAATTTCGGTCAATTCACCCGCTTGCTCGCCTGAAATGTAGACTTTAGGAAGAATCTCTTTTAGCTTCCAAGGATAACCTTTCGTCGCAATTAAATCGTCAAACTGCTTGACCATTGATTCATTGTAATCTTGTGTTGATTCATCAATTGGGAACATGCCTGAAGCATCTCCAATGCCAATTGCTTTATTTCCAGTCAATAACCAGTGAATGTATCCAGCCAAAGTCGTAATACAATCAATGCGAGGCAAATGTTTCTCTTCATTTAATATTGCTTGATAAAGGTGAGCAATACTCCATCGTTCAGGGATATTAAATTGAAATTGATCAGTTAGTTCTTTTGCTGCAACACCTGTTGTTGAGTTACGCCAAGTTCGAAACGGAACCAGTAGCTCCCCTGTACTGTCAAAAGCCATATACCCGTGCATCATTGCAGAAAATCCAATAGAACCTATTTTTCGAATGGTAATTCCATAATTCCGTTCAACTTCTTGCTTCATTTCACTATAAGCTGTTTGCAGACCAGTGATAATATCCACTAAGTTGTACGTCCAAATTTCATCTTCCAAGAGGTTTTCCCACTCGTAACTTCCAGATGCGATAGTTTCATGATGATTATCAATCAACACCGCTTTAATACGAGTGGATCCAAATTCGATTCCAAGTGAAGTTTCTCCCCCGGTAATCGCTTGTTTAATTTTTAATATATTCGTTTGCACGTTAATCCCCCTTCTGTCAGCGCTTTCAATAAAAGGAGGCGCTTAAATTTATTAACAACCATATTATATTTTTTGTACGTACATTTGTCAACGGTTTATATTATTTATACTTACAACTTTCAAGCGGAATACTCCATCCTCACCTTAAAGTCATAAATTAGGATTAAAGGAAGTTATCCGACATGAAACCTAAAGGTAAATAGGGGAAATTTATAACTTTATACAAAAAATAAGATGATTTGTTTTAATTCATTCAAAAATTATGTTAAAATATGTCCGCACAAATATTTTAAGCGCATAAATTAGAATGCAAACAACTATGGAAGAAGTGAGGTTTAATGAAACCAAAGTATCAGGTAATCATTGATGATTTAAAAAATAAAATCCTTACAGGTGAATATAGTGTAGGGGAACAAATTCCTACTGAATCCGTCATGCAAGAAATGTACAACGTTAGCCGACACACTGTACGAAAGTCCATTTTAGAATTATCAAACGAGGGATTCTTGAGAAGTGAAAAAGGATCTGGCACATATGTTAGTAACCAATATCAATCAAAATCTGGTGGCAATTCCAAAAATAAAACGATTGGTGTAATCACGACCTACATTTCTGATTACATTTTCCCTTCTATTATCCGCGGAATTGAAAGAAGATTGAATGAAGATAATTATTCGTTACTATTAGCCAGTACAAATAATGATGTCGAACAAGAAAAAAAAGCCTTGGAAATGATGTTGTCATTTGGCGTGGATGGCATGATCATTGAACCTACAAAAAGCAATCTATACAATCCCAACATCGGTTACTACCTATCATTTAAGGAACAAGAGGTTCCATTCATCATGATCAACGCTTATTATGAAGAATTAGAGGTCCCTTTCTTTTGCCTGGATGATGTGCAGTCAAGCTACCTCGCAACAAAAGAATTGATTTCGAAAGGACATACCCAAATTGGACTCATTTCGAAAATGGATGATTTACAAGGAAAGTATCGAATGAAGGGGTATATAAAAGCACTTGGAGAAGCCAAATTACGCTTTCAACCAGAACAATTGCTTTCGTTTACTACAGAAACGAAGCTAGACCTATACACGAACTTGAAAGAGTTCCTAAATGAAAATAGAGACGTGTTGACTGCCATTGTTTGCTATAACGACGAGGTAGGGTTGGAAGTTGTAAATGTATGCAGACAACTTGATATTTCTATTCCCGAACAATTATCAATTATTGGCCAGGACAATTCCTATATTGCGAAAAATGCCAATATCAAACTAACGACATTAACACACCCACAAGAACGAATGGGACATGATGCAGCTGATTGGGTCATTAAGAAATTACAAGGAAAGAAGGATTTACCAAACGAAACCTATTATCAGCCAGTGTTAATTGAAGGCGAAACTGTCAAGGAGTTAGACATACAATAACCTTAGTGTGTGATGCCTATAGGCTCCACTCCCACAATGGCTGCCTCCATCCATTTTATTAAACCAGCAAATCCATCTTCATTATTTTCAAATGCAAATGGGTCTACGATTACAATTCCACGGGAATTCACTGCTCTAGCACATGTAATTGTTGGGCAATATCCACTCCAATGGAAATTCTATCGTTTAGTTGATTTTGTTTATCTTGCATTTTAAACTTCAAATCAGGGTTCCTCATAGGGTTTTGAGTTAGTGTGGTGTCTTACTCATATCTCACTGAGGAGCCCTATTTTTTTAAAAGCTGAACCCGTTTTGTTCCATAAGAAAAAGGCTGCCACAGCAACCTCCTTTTTTAAAGCAAGACCCATTAGTTCAGTAATTTTTAATAAAACATCATATCTAAGGAAAGTGGAACAAATAGTATAACTGTTGCAAACCAAATGGGGTAGCTAAACGAGCAGAAGAATTTACTTAATCAACAATTATGGCTAACGTAACCTTCAACGAGGAAAGTACTACATTGAGCATGTAGATGAACAAAATGGAACAGGTGCAATCCATTCACTTGATTAACCAAATAAAAAACAAAGTGTGTCTGTAACCAGCTTATAAGAACAGTAATTTGTCCATATTTCTTCGATACATTAATAAACTTCCACCTTCGGTTATGGATTCATGTTAGTTTAAGTTCATGGACCATCTTCTTTAACAATCTATCCCCTTGTTTAAGTCTACACTATATCTCTATGCCACCTCTTTGCTGACGGATTCCCGCTTTTACCCACATCCCTCGCGATTAAGGGAATAATAAGATAGCAGACCCTGCTACTACGGTAACTAACGTAAACAACCAATGTTGGCCCGTCATCATCAATTCAGGAGCAAAACTAACAATTACTATATCAACCATTCCAACACCAACATAAGCAAGCGCATAATCATCTACCGTTTTTCTTTTCCCTTCGAATCTACGATATTTAAAAAGACTATTCCCACTGCTACTGTCCCAGTCGAACATCCCATACTTGGAACGATTCATGATGATTGGGAATACAGTGTCTTCTTTTAAATAAAAATATATTTATTAAATTGTGGCAGTCAATGGATTATGTTGCTTAATTTCTTGTATTGATAGATATAAAGAATAGTTCCCATAATCGAGAATTTTATTAAGAAAAAGATTCAATAGTTCTTGAGAGTTAACTTTTATTTTTAAATGGTAACAACCTTCTCCCGATACTCGGTGAGCTTCAACTATCTCATTTCTATCATTAATAAAACGTATAAACGAATCATGGTTTGCTGTTTTCATATAAATAATGACAAATGCTGTATAAGAAAGTCCTAATTTCATTTCATCGACTATTAGTGAGTAGGCTTTAATTACTCCATTTCCCTCAAGTTTTTTAATCCGATTTCCTACTGCTTGTCCCGTCATATGAATTTGTTCACCTAAGTCTTTCCACTGAATACGTGAATTTTCGGATAATAACCGAAGGATTTGAAAATCAATGTTATCAAGTTCCATAATAAATTCCTTTCACCATGAAATGCTTTGATATAAAAGTGTTTCATCAAAGTATCGATAGAAATCAATATATCATTTATCATTATATTGTACTAAAATTTTATAAAGAGGTGGAAAAAATGAGCACAGCTTTAATCATTGTCGATATTCAAAATGACTATTTTCCAAATGGAAAGATGGAATTAAGCACCCCTGAAAAAGCAGCCGCTAATGCTGCTAAAGTTCTTGAATGGTTTAGGCAGAATAACAAAGATAATATTTTTCATGTTCAGCATATCGCTAGTGATCCTGGGTTAGGCTTTTTTCTTCCGAATACGGATGGAGTTAAACTGAATGAAGCTGTTCTACCATTAGAACACGAAAGCGTTATCATAAAACATTTCCCTAACAGCTTTTTACAGACTGAATTAGAAAGCAAATTAAAAGAAAAAGGAGTGACAAAGCTAGTGATTGTAGGTATGATGACGCATATGTGCATTGATGCCACAGTCAGAGCTGCAGTGGATTTAGGCTTTGAAACTACACTTATTGAAGATGCATGTGCGACAAGGGACTTATCTTATCAAGATAAGGTCGTTCCAGCTGAACAGGTCCATTATGCCTTTGTCAGCGCACTTAACGGTATGTATGCCAATGTAATTTCGACCGAGGATTTCCTGGAATAAAAAAAGAATACATCCTTAGAACCAATAATTTATTATAAGTGGGAGCTTGTTTTAAAACAAGCTCCCTTTTTTACTGATGTTAGACTGTTATCCAAGCTGTATCTTGCTGTATCTTGCAGTTTCCTGCAAATGTGCAACTACCCGTTGCACAGGAAAACTCAAACCAAAAAAAGAGAAATGATGTTAAAGGTATACCGTCACATGCCCATCAAACTAGGGCATGTGACAGTACCTCAATACTAAAATACCTGTATCAAATAAACACTTATCTCACGGCCAAAATAAGACTGCACAATCAACTTTTAAAAGCTTAACATTCGTAGCTTATTATCTAATTCGAAACCAATAAAGTTCCCTTTTAGGTTAATTGCAGCCTGTCCTGTTGATCCTGACCCCATAAAACGATGTAATACTTTTTCAAACAATAACTTAATTTTGACAAGGGTGAATTCTTACTTTTCCACTAACGCAGGAGCTTCATTAGAAGCCCCTATTAATAAGAAATGACCCTTTATGATAAAACCCTTCTCTTTTTTTGAACGACTTTCCTTTTACTTTCATAATTCCCGTTAAAAACAAAAGATGATGAATTACTTGTAAACCGAGTATGACAACGTATTTGTTAAGTTTAAAAAGGCAGAAGCTGCAATTATCAAAGAAAAGATAAGAGTATAATAGTGCCCTTACCTCAGACTGTAGGCAAACTCGATGAAAATTGAGTATGCCTATGGTTTTTTATGGGTGTACTATTTAGACGTTGATTTCCGCTTCAGGCACTCGCTTTCAGCGGACGGTCGCAAGGAAGCCTCCTCTGCACCTTTGCGCCTGGGGGGTCTCCCCTTGACACGTTTTTCCCGCAGGAGTCTCGCACTTCCGCTCCAAACCTTTAGATAGAAACCTTTTGCCTAGAGTCTTTATTGATTTTAACCGAATTATTAAAAAAACTTGTGTGCTGAGGATGCCTTCTAAACATGATTCTATCAGGGAGATCAACTGGTGCCTGCGATCTAGTTGGTTCTTAAAATTGAGGCTGCCATTGACTTCTCTTTCCTTTATGATTTGATGAAAGATATGCATTAAGAAATTTTTTAATTCCGAACCCCCTTTGTCTACAAACAGAGGTAAGAGCATGCAATTGCATGAGGGGATGACGACCAAAAATCATCATCAATGATAAATCTAGGCATAATCTTTCCATTTCATTTTATTTATTATCTTAGTAGAATCGATTTTTATCAAATACTCTTATGTTTTGGAGGGGCTCGCAAAGACGGAGAATACCCCTAGAACAATATATAAATAACCAGTTATCCGATTCTGAAACCTAGAATTCACTTCACTACCCAGAATCCGCTTTCTAATACTTGCTGCAAGTACTGCATACAGACCATCACTAATGAAAGCTAGGATAATAAATATAATTCCTAAAAGTAAAAATTGTATGGTGACTGAACCAGCCGAAGGTGATATGAATTGCGGAAAGAAGGCTAAAAAAAAGAGAGCTGTCTTAGGATTCATTACTTCTACGAGCGCAGATTCGTAAAATATCTTTAATAACTTTTTGCGAGGGGCTTTTGGAATTTCTGAAGTCGTTCGATCAGATGTAGAAAATAAAGTCCTGCACCCCAGATAGATAAGATAAGCAGCACCCAAGTATTTAACGATATTAAAGGTTGTTGCTGATGTCATAAGGATCGCTGAAACTCCAATCGCTCCAGCTAAAACGTGAACAGAACCGCCAAGTGATACACCAAGAACTGATACTATGCCCGCCTTCTTCCCTTGGTCTATACTTCTTGCCATAATATACAACACAGCTGGTCCAGGTATTATTAACAATGTAGCAGCAGTAAGTACAAATAGCCAAATATTTGAAAACTCCATAAAAAGCAACTCCTTATTGTATTTTGGCACAAGATTTATTGGGCTCCTCCTTGATGGCGAAAGTAAGGTTACACTTTTTTAAGGTTCGCTTTCATCGAAGGAGGCGATTTGTTGCTCATTTAGAAAAGGAATCTGTTCCAACTTTTTTTATTATGAGCTCTTGTCTGTAAGGAATGGTTTTGACTTACCTTTGCTTTCCTTAAAAAATGTTAAACACCATTTTTGTTTTTAGGGTGCCACTGCAAACCCTATTAATATACTAATCATTCAATTGACCCTTTCCTCTGCTCACGCATCCATTTCGCAACCTGAATCTCCCCTTGTTCATTTGATTTTTCAAGCTCTGTAATAATCGCTTTGTAATCGGTGTCATTACGATTTTGACTCATTTTGGCTGCAGCTTGAATAGATGTGATTTCAATTTCAAAGCCCACTATTCCTTTCATTTCACTCTTTAGCAACTCTGGATCAAACGTTTCCCAGGTCCGGCCATTTTCTCGGTGACCCTCATAATGATTAAGCATAGTATCCAAGGAGGAAATCAGCTCGTCTTCAGTGATTAAACGAGCTGATCCATACGCATGTACAGCTAGATAGTCCCATGTAGGAACCTCTTCGCACTGATACCAACTTGATGAAATGTAAGCGTGCTGCCCTTGGAAAATCAGTAACACATCACTATTATTGTCTAAAGTCTTTTTCTGCATGTTTCCGTATGCAATATGCCCAGTCGCATAGATTTTCCCTTCATCTTCGCGAATTTCCAAAGGGATATGAGTAGCTAAGGGACGATGTTCATTAACAGTGATCAATAAGGCAAACGGGTTAGACTTCATAATTTGAACTGCTTCTTCATTTTTCATACGATATTGCTTAGGAATGTACACAATCATCTTCCTTTCAACTTGTATTTGAATTTTAAAAATAAATATCCGATAAAAAAATATTATTATACAAGTTGACATAAAAAAAGGTACAATATTAAACAAATATACATGTCAGAGGGAATGCAAATGAATAATACCATTTTTACGTTCAATGATAACGCCCCAAAATACAAACAAATCTATGAGAAATTCAAATCATATATTGAACAAGGAGACATTTTGGCAAATGAGCAATTACCCTCCATTCGTCAACTTGCAGATTCTTTACATGTAAGTCGCAATACAACTTTATTGGCATATGAACAACTTGTTGCTGAAGGTTATATTCGTGGAGAGGGCAGAAAAGGATATTTTGCAAACGAGTTAGAACCCCGTATATTTCAGGAACCCTTAATCTCTTATGATAAAAAGCAGACTGAGTCCAAGATACCTCCAGTAATTAATTTCAGGGCAGATGCCGTTGATCAAACTCATTTCCCACTGAAAATTTGGAGGAAAATTGCTAATCAAGTATTAACATTACAGGATAGCTTTCGATACGGGGAACCATTTGGGGAAGAATGCCTGCGCGAACAAATCTCAACATATTTATTCCAATCACGCGGCGTGAAAACAAATGCAAATGCAATTATTATCGGAAGCAGTACCCAACAAATGCTTGTATACCTTGGACATATACTGAAGGATGAATTCCAGAGTATTATAGTTGAAGACCCTGGTTACGACGGTGCTAGGGAAGCTTTTCATTTCCATCGTTTTATGTTTGAAACTTTGCCGGTTTATGAAACAGGTGCTGAACTTTCACAATTAGAACAAATGAAATCACGATTAATCTATGTAACTCCTTCCCATCAAAGTCCAATTGGAGTAAGCATGTCCATCCAACAACGGCAAATGATTATTCATTGGGTTAACAAGATGCGTGGATATATTATCGAAGACGATTATGATAGTGAATTTCGCTATACACAAAAACCATTCCCTGCTCTTGCCTCCATTGATTCAGCAAGAGTCATTTATTTAGGGAATTTCTCGAAGTCCTTTCTTCCAGGAATTCGTTTAAGTTATATGGTCTTGCCACAGCCACTTTTAAATCGTTATAAAAATCAGTTTCTTCATTTTGAAGCCACCACCTCCCTGCTTAGCCAGCTTACAATGGCTAAATTTATGGAAGAGGGAGAATGGAGTAGACATATAAAACGCATGCGCCTAGTTTATAAAAGAAAAATGCAGCACTTAGTATCCGCTTTAAAAGAGCAATTCGATCAAAATATATCCATTATTGGTGAACAATCTGGTTTGTACGTATTAGTCAAAGTACATCTGAAGCATTCAGAAGAATGGTTAATTCAGCAAGCTTCCTTACATGGAGTTACTGTGTATCCTACTTCTCTCTACTTCATTAAAAATAACACCGACGGACCAATGGTTAAATTAGGTTTCAGTAATCTTTCTTCCCATGAAATTGATGTGGGTGTGAAACTCTTAAAGAATGCATGGTTCAAAGAATAACTCCACCATTCTTTGAACCAATTTGTAGCTGTTTTAATTGAATGTTTGGTGCTGCAATGATAAATAATCTTCATAGGACCCTTAATTTTTTATTGCGATGACATTAAGTGCGGCTGTAGATCAAAAACTAAGCCTAATTTCCGTCTGGAATTAGGCTTAGTTTTTGATCTACCACATTATTGAACAAGACAAAGTCGAATAACTTTTATTTTTGTAGATTTTTCTTCATAAGAGATGCTATTTGTATATTACCTTGTTGAGAAGTGTTTTCAAGATGCTTAATAATTAATTCTTGACGTTCAACAGGGTGATTTTGACTTAATTTAGCTTTCGCTTCAATTTTTGTGATTTTTATTTTAAAAGCTACAATCCCTTTACTCATTCCTTCGATAAATCTGGAATCCACATCCTTTAAACGGTATGGGCTTTCTGGATTTTCATATTTGTTTACCATATCATTCAGTGAATCGAATATGACTTTTTGATCTTTGACAATCTCCATCTTTCCATATAAATGGATAGAGACATAATTCCAAGTAGGAACTGCCATCGTTGTTTCATACCAAGAAGGAGATATATAAGAGTGAGGACCTTGGAAAACCGCAAGAACTTGTTGGTATTCTATATCCTTCCATTGTTCGTTTGGGCGGGCAAAATGACCATATAAAGCACTTTCACCTTTATTTAATGTGAGTGGAAGATGGGTAGCGTATGGTTCTCCATTGTGTCGAGAAAATAAAGTGGCAAAGCTGTACTTTTCAATAAAATCATAAATTATTTCTTCATCCTTGAGTTGAAAATGTTTAGGTATATACATGATTTAGCTCCTCCTTGATATTTGTCATTTTCGGCTACTCTCAAATTTTAAGTATTATATGAGATATTCTATTATGTGATCTGACATCTAAAAAGGTACAATTATTATTAATTGCGCATGTCAATGGTGATTACAATTTTCATATAATGATGACCTTTTATTTTGACGTATATAAACTTACATTTAGTGAATTAATTACGACTTCAATTTTAAGCAATATAGACAGTTTTCTGTTTAACCAGGCCCGTTATCCAACATCATTGTGAGTTATTTATGAACCAAAATAACAGATAGCTAATGGTGTTTTTTAATTTTATCCAGCAATCGGGCCAAATTATGGAATAATCCCTTCAAATAAAGTAACTTAATAACTAGATTATTTTATTGGAAGCATACAGATTTAATTTTTTTCATTAGAAAGGATTGAAATAATATCGAAATAAGACATTTAGAATATTTCTTAATGGTCAGTAAAGAACTGCATTTTACAAAAGCAGCTGAAAAATTAGGAATTTCGCAACCAACTTTAAGCCATCAAATTAAAATGCTTGAACAAGATATAGGCTATGCACTATTTAACCGTATTGGTAAGAAGATTGAACTTACCAAGGTGGGTGAAATCGTACAACAAGAAGCATTGAATATTCAATATTCCTTACAAAGTATATCTTCTCAAATTAGAGCACTTACAAAAGTAGAAATCGGGGAATTGAAAATTGCCGTGTTACCAGGAGAAATAACTGATTTGGTTTCCACTTTGTGCATTAAATTCAACCAATTATATCCAAACATAAAAGTGTTTGTTCAAAGTACGGATCAAGTGGAAATGGCTGTTTTAGAGAATCAAGCTGATTTTGGTATTGGTTTTGAATACAATCGTGATTATATGTTGATGGTGACGAAGTTGTATGATGAAGAATTTTACCTGATTAGTAATCAAAGTAATGGAGAGCGGAAGGTTTCATTTTCCGATGTTTTAGACAGTCCGCTTATTTTATTTCCAAATATCCATCAATGCAGAAAAATACTTGATAAAACGAGTCTTGAGGCTGGCAGGCAGTTAGAACCTATCGTCGAAACGTCTAGCATTGAATCTATCTTGAAGCTCGTTCGAAATGGGGTTGGCCGCAGTTTTGTTTCGCGTACATTATATGAATTTTATGATACAGAGGATTTATTTTTCCAACGTATTGAAAAACCAACTTTGACTAGATCTGTTTATCTCGTGATGAAAAAGAATCGTTTTATCAATTATGCAGCACGTAAGTATATTGAGTTATTATTATGTGAAATCGAAAGGCTGCGTTTTCATACAGAAAAAGATGAGATAGCTTCTTTAAAAAGTTCTATATTATAGTTTTTATCTATTATTATCATAGAAATGAATGGATAGATAAATGATAAATTCCTCTTTACAATGAAAACAAGTTCATAATCAAATTGTAAAGGGGATTTTTAATTATGTTTCAAGAAGTAGCAGGTATTAAAATTCCAGATTCTCAATTGGCTAAAGAAGCAGCAGATCTTTTACGCGAGCATGGGGACGACTTGTTGTGGAATCATTCAAATCGTGTATTTTTATTTGGTGCAGTCAACGGAAAAAAAACGAAGCAGAATCATGATTTAGAGTTGCTATATGTTAGTGCATTATTCCATGATTTAGGTTTAACAAAAAAGTTCAGCAGTCCAGATTTACGATTTGAAGTAGACGGTGCAAATGCTGCGAGGAGCTTTTTACAACAGTATCAAATTCCAGATGAGTCGATCCGTCTTGTATGGGATGCTATTGCATTACATACGACACCTGGCGTTGCAGAACATAAAGAAGCTGAAGTGGCACTACTCTTTTCAGGTGTTGGTTTAGATGTGATGGGAGATGGCTTTGAACAATTCCCTGACGACTTGCGTGAAGAAATTATAAAAGCCTTCCCACGTAACAATTTCAAAAAGGACATTATTCCAGCGTTTTATGAGGGCTTTAAGCATAAGCCAGAAACCACTTTCGGCAATATGAAGGAAGATATTATTGAATATTTTAGACCGGAATATAAAAATAAAAATTTCTGTGATTGTATTTTGCATTCACCTTGGACAGAATAGGGTACAAAAATGACAGAAAGTTTGTACAAAAGGTTATATCGGCCAAGGAAGCTACTAAAAAATAAAGGCTGTTTTCGCATACTTTGTTGCTATTTACCAAGTAGTGCGGTGTGGTTGATTTCCCCTCCAGATGCTCGCTTTCCGCGGGGCGTGCGGTGAGCCTCCTCGGCGTAAACGCCTGTGGGGTCTCACCTGTCCCGCTGCTCCCGCAGGAGTCTCGCACTTCCGCTCCAATCAACCTTAAATAGTTTCGTAAAAACAACAATCTTTACGAAAGGAGCGAAAATAAAAAATAAACAACCAATTTGGTTTCTCCCTTGGTTGTTTATTTTTATTCATAACTAATAAAGACCCCTGTGTTTGAAACAGTAACATTCAACTATATAAATTTTATTCTATTCTCAAATAAAAATCGATTAAATACTTTCTAGCCCACTTCTTGTCCTGCCAAGCGAATGACTTCCTGCCAGTCACCTATCGGAAGCTTGCGGGAAACGTCCACAAGCTTATATTCTTAAAGCCGTAAAGCAACTTCCCCCTACGGATAAGATTAATCTTGAAATGTCTGAATTGGGCTCGCTCCTTATTCCCTATCCAGACCATCGGGTATAGTTCACGGGGTCACGTCACACGCACACTTACACTTTACCTTGTCTACTAATTTAATAGATTCTATTAAAAAAAGGGCAACCAGTAAAATAAACTGGCTAACCTTTTTATTCGAACGCACCTTGTTATTAACAAACTAAAACCAACATTCATCCTCGTTTTCATTCATAATTTGGAGGAAAACGAGGATGATTAATGCCATTATATTTATCCTCGGGATTTTCCACCTGAAATATTAACGGTTGTACCTGTAATATAACTAGAACGGTCTGAAGCTAGATAAGTGACTAATTCACCAATTTCATCCAATTTACCAGGTCGTCCAAGTGGTATTGTTTTGCTGTAGTCAGATCCAAGGCCTTCTACTGTTACTCCACGCGTGTAAGCTAATGCTTCATTATAAGCATCTGTTGTTAAACCTGTTTGCTCATTGATCCCTGGCGCAACACCCACAACGCGGATGTTGAACTTCCCCAGTTCTTTTGCCCAGGAACGGGTAAAGCCATTGACGGCACCTTTTGTTGCTGAATAAACACTTTGTCCAGAAGATCCTTCCATACCTGCTTCTGAAGAGATATTAATGATTACACCTTTATTATTTTTCACCATTACTCTCGCAACTGCCTGAGCACAAAGGTAAGGTCCTTTTTGATTGACGGCAACCATGAAATCAAAATCCTTTTCACTTAACTCATACTCTGGCTTTTCGCCACGGAAATCGACAAGTAAACGCGGTAAATTTACACCAGCATTATTAACTAAAATATCTATAGTTCCAAATAATTCAGTGGCTTTGGTGACCATATGTTCCACGCTTTCTTTATTGGTTACGTCGCATTGGATATGATACGTTCCATCAGTTTGTTCACCAGTTATTACATTTAGATCGGATACTATTACCTTTGTACCGTTCTTTACTAAATGTGCTGTAATTTTTGAGCCAATTCCAGAGGCACCACCCGTAACAATTGCCACTTTATTTTCTAATTGAGGCCATGATTCATTCATTCTTTTTCCTCCCTTTATATATATCGAGAATAATTTTCCGGTGAGGGAACTTCCCTCTTCTTGCATTCAATTATTCTATATAAATCTTTGGTGAGTTTATTTTTTCAAGATTTGAAGAGTTGTCCCTGCTTGCGGCATTTGAATATCTCTTTCTTCAAGATGTATAGTGCCAGGTAATTCTGCCGTTTCAGAACCATTGAATTTTAACGTGATATGTCCAAGTGATCCTAAATTCTTTTTTACCACGTCACCTACAGAGGTAATGGTATATTGCTGATTGCCTAAGACGAGAATGTCACCCTTTTCGATTTCTCCATTAATTTCATTAACATCAATTAATAGGCAATAATCCGCTAATTCACTCGGGGCATCAGCTCCGAAAAGAATGAACATTTTTTCTCCAAGAAAATCAGGGACAGATGGACCAAGTTGGTTAATTTTAGTTTGATAAACTGTCTGCACAAGAAACTCCTCCAATTCTTTGCTTTACATCATTCATTCAGAATTTAATTATTCATACATACCGAAGCTTGCGAGCCAAGCAATAAAAACGGTTGGTGCTCCGGTTAAAAAACGTCCGTACAATACGGAAGGAACTCCGACTTCAATGGTTTCCACTTCTGCCTCTGCTAAACCTAGCCCAACTGGAACAAAATCAGCTCCAGCCTGTGAGTTAATCGCGAAAAGAGCTGGCAATGCAAGGTGCGGAGGGATATTTCCTTTTCCAATTTCCACTCCAATTAATGTCCCAATGACCTGTGAAATAACAGCTCCCGGTCCCAAGAATGGTGATAATAATGGGAATGAGCAAATTAAAGAGATTAAGAGCAAGCCCGGCAAAGATCCTGCAAATGGTGATAAGTATTGTGCGAACACATCCCCAATTCCAGATGCTTTAATCACCCCGATTAACATGGCCACGAAAGCCATAAACGGTAAAATGGTTTTAATGACAGTATCTATCGTGTCACGGCCAGCCTGATAAAAGACATTGACGATGGAACCCATCGCCATCCCAATGCGTGCTATGACGCCTTTAGGCTTTCTTTGTTCACTAATTTTTTCATCTGCGTTATACTTAGGTTTAGAAATTGTTTTTTCAATTTGTCCGTTAGCATTGTTCACATTGGATGTTGGAGGTGTTGCAGCACCTTCATACAATTCAATGTTTTGAGGCTTTACTCCAGAAACGTAAATGTCCTCGGTAATGTGCATTGCTAACGGGCCACTTTGTCCAGTAGGCATGATATTGATCGTCATGATTCTTTTTTTGGGGTATAAGCCACATCGGAGCGTTCCGCCACAATCAATGATGACACACGCCATTTCATTCTCTGGTACACTCGTTTTAAATCCGTCGACTAATTCACAGCCTGTTAAATCTGCAATGGTGTCTGCAATATCGGGTCTTGTTCCGCCCGTTACATAAACCACTTTATTTTTTTCTTCTGTCGGTGAAATCACTAATGGCCCCCCAAAGCCGCCTAGCCCTGCATTAACGATAATTGACTTGTACTTCGTAACCGTTTGCGTCATTCCTTTCCCCTCCTTAGAGACCCACTGTTTCCTTCAATTTAATGCCTTGCTGCTTAGATACATAATAAGTTGTTAAATCTGTTACCCAGCCTCTTAAAAAGTTTGTGAAAATCCCCACCAAGAAGTAACGAAGGGCTAGTTCTGTTGTTTCAAATCCCAGTGTTGTAATACCTGCAGCAATTCCCAAGAATACGAACAGCTCTCCTGGATTAACGTGTGGAAAAAGTCCGTTATGCGTGTGGCAGGAATAAGAAGCAGCAGCATAATAGCTTGGTTTGAATTTTTCCGGCAAAAATTTCCCAAGTGATAACGTCATTGGATTTGCCAAAGCGAACGTTCCAATTACCGGAAGAACAAAATATCTTGTTAGTGGGTTCTTACTCGATTTCTTCGCGATCCGTTCCACTCTTTCTTCTCCAACCAACCGTATAAGGGCATTCATTGCAACTAAAAGCATGATAAGAAGTGGAACAATACCTGTTACTAAATCGACAAAAGTTTCGGCACCTGCTCTAAATAAATTCATAAAGCCATCTGCTGCATTTGTAAGCCAATCCATTCAATTCACCTCAATAATTTCTATTTTTTTGATAACAGTAAATCAATCCAGCCTTTCTTAACCTTCAATTCACCTCCTTTAGAGATTATATGATAGCTGTTCAGTGCATCCTCAATGGCTAATTTTGTTAACTTATTTACTTTATTAAAATCCTCTTCACAGAGGTGTAAGAGATTTTTCCCTTCAAACCCTTTTAAGTTCCTTACTCTTGAAAGCACGGTCACTCCCTGCATTTTGGCGGCTTTCAAAATGTTGTTTTTTCGGTCAATTGCAAACATTACGACAGTGCCTGATTGAAAAAGTCCCGTTTTTTTCCCAATCGCGACCCTTCCAAGCTTTCTCAACTCTGCATACTTTTTATTGAAATGCTTGATTTGCAAAAATCCCAAAATGCTTTGAAGGAGCCAAGAAAAACCAATTAATACAATGACATACCATAGCATTTTGATTTCCTCTTTTCATATGAACTGATTCTTACATTTTGTTTCTGCTTACAATCAGATATTTAATCCATACTTCTTAAGTTAAGGAAGTTCCTTTTTCCTCTATAATTTCAATGATTGCATTTGCCGTTTCCTCAGTGGTGATCAGAGTGTTAATGTATCCTCCTCTTAATCCCCCAATAATGGAAGGAGCTTTTTCAACAGACTCTGCAATACCAATTGAGTATGGAATATTTTTCAGCTTTTCCAGCTCAATGGCTATTGTTCGATCAGCTAAGTCAGATTGAATCAGGTTTCCATCTATATCATAAAAGCGTGAGCAGACTTCACCTATTGCACCTTGTTGATTTAAATCTTCAATTTCCCGATTGCCGCAAAAGCCAGCCCAGACTAAATTAGATGATTGGTTTGGGTTCCCAATCCCTACTACTGCAATTGTTAAGTTGTCCCAAAGCTCCGTTATTTTAGTGAAGTAGTGAGATTGAACAATGTCATCCTTTGTCTCTTTTTTTTCCACTACTGCCGCTGCATCAATAAAATAAGAAGTTCCTCCAAAATCTTCTGCAATATTATAAACAATTCTATTAACGTGATGCTTCGTATCCATAGGTCCAGGCCCGCCTACTAAAGGGACAAAGTGAGCGTCTTTTTTTCCGGCGTTGGTAAATTCACCGATCAGACTGGCCATTGTGCTTCCCCAAGCACAGCCTACGACATCGCCGTCTTTAATAATCCGTTTTAGTAATTCAGCCGCGGCCATCGCTACTACTTTCTTTTTATCCAGTTCGGTACTGTCTCTTTTTTCAGGAACGATAATTACCTCTTTTAAGCCAAACAACTTTTCCAATTGACGTTCCAATTCAAAAGCTCCATCAATATCGCTGCTGACAGTAATTTTAACTACACCATCTTCCCTTGCTTTTTTTAAAAGTCTGCTGACGGATGTTCGGTATATACCTAATTCTTTTGAAATGGCACCTTGTGTCATATCTTCTTCATAGTACATTTGAGCAATTTTAACTAAGAGTCTCTTTTCTTCCCTTTTATCCATTTAGTTCCACACCCTTTTCGATATGCACATTTGTGCAGACGTAATCATTTGTGCTTCTTTATTGAGTTTAGTATACGCTTTCAAAAATAGCTACGTCAACAAAAATCTGCCACTTGTGCAAATTTTAAAAAAGTTATGTCATTTGTGCTGGTTTTGGACTCCAATAAAAAAATGAAGCAGCTTCATTTGATCATTCTGCTTCATTTCTATTAATCTGGCAGTAGGTTGTTTCATCTGTTCCTAATGAATTATTCAAATAAATAATAATTTTTTATAATATAACCTATTTCACCGCGCCCTCTTCATGCAATACTTCATTGCAAACAACTTTAAGCGCTTCTACAGGAACAGCTCTGGAGCTGGAAGTCCCCCCGCAAATGAAATGACTTCTGGTCTTTCTGTTACTTTTACTATCTCATGGGTCTCAGAAGATGAAACTAGACGAGTTCATTTTCCATTTGTAAACAATCCTTCCTGGAAACTTCGATATTTTACCTTTCACTTCTATTTTATTTGAATAATCAGTTATTTATAGTCTTCATTAATTGTTTTGAAAAGTTGACTGATTTAATTTCACTAACAAATGTAGAGCCTAATAGTAATATCCCACCCAGCATTTGAACTATTGTCATTTGTTCTTGCAAGATAATTGCAGAAATCAATATAGCTACAAATGGATCTACATAACTTAGCATAGCTATACTCTGCGCTTTTAATTTTTCCATACCAGAGAAAAATAACCAAAATCCAATCCCTGTATTGATGATCCCTAAAATTAAAATAAAAGGAATGGAAGAACTTGATACTTCAATAATACCAAAGCCTTCAGTAAAGAAAACATATGGCATTAGAAGTAATGTGGTTATTCCAAGCTGAATGATGGTCAGCTCTAACTTTCCCATATCTTTAATAAATTTATTTAAAAGCAATAACGCTGCATAAAATGCAGCTGCGATTAATCCAAAGGAAATTCCAATAATATCATCTGATCTAGATGCACTCACGCCTTCTCCTACAATCATAAACATACCAATGATCGCTACACCGATGCACACAATTTTTTTAATGGATAATTGTTCCCGAAGTACAAAGGGAGAAAGAATCATCACAAACACAGGTGCAAAGTAATAACCTAGCGTTGCGTTGGCAAGTGTTGTATGATCGTAGGATTGATAAAGAAAGATCCAATTCCCTCCCAATGCAATACTTGAAAGAATCAAAAATAAAGCATTAGATTTAACTAAATTCCATGTTATTTTCTCCTTACTCATGAAGAATATTAACAGTAAAAACAAGCATCCTATGAAACTGCTTACTAAAGCTCTTTCGCTCGAAGATAGATCAATGTATCGAACAACTAAACCAATTGTGCCGAAAATAATCATTGATAATATAAATTGAATTTTAGATTTCATCGTTTACTCCTTCGAATCTGCGAAACAACTTATATTTCGCAGATTCTTAACCTGTTTTTAATAAAAGCGATCAAAGGACTTCAATAATATGCAGGGTGACAATACCTACACCGATTTGTGAGCATGTTTGAAATAAAAATATCCTACTTACACCCATCGCTACGCCGAAAATCACTAAATACAAAAGCGTGACTTGTTTTTCCAAAACTCTGCTTAGACAATGCTAATATTCGAATGAGGAATATGCCCCCTATCAAAGTCCGCAAAAAAAACGATTATTTTGCTGTCCAATTAAAATGTAACTGGCAACAATTTCGTTGAAGCCAAACAGGAGTAATGAGGCAATATTGTGAAATATGCACCCTTCACTCACAAAAACATCCTTAAATACCTTTTCCTTTCCTAACTTGAATTTTTAATAGCAATAACATATCATATTCACATGCATTACAAAAACGAATGTTTCTCATGATGTTCATGATTAAATCGGATGGGTAGGAGAAAGAGATATGAATATCCAAAAATATATGGCATTTGTAAAAGCAGCAGAATTTGGTAGCTTTACAAAAGCTGCCGAAGCATTGGATTATACACAGTCTGGGATCAGCCGTATGATAAACGATTTGGAAACGGAATGGGGGGTTTTCCTTTTCGAAAGAGGACGTGCCGGGATTAGTTTAACCTCGGATGGCTTAAAGTTACTGCCCCAATTAAAGCGAATCTGTAATGAGCATGAAATCTTAATGACGCAGATCGAAGACTTACACGATATGCAGTCTGGAATGATTCGTATTGGGACATTTTCCAGCGTAGCCACCCATTGGCTCCCTAACATTATTAGAATTTTCAAAAAAGATTATCCAAAGATAGATTTTGAACTTCTGCTTGGTGATTATACAGAAATTGAAAGCTGGATTTTAAATGGACGTGTTGACTTCGGATTTGTGCGGCTACCATCAAAAACAGAGCTTGAAACTACCTTTTTGGAGCAAGACCGTTTGCTGGTAGTGATACCTCAAAATCATCCCCTTGCTAATTGCGAAAAGTTTCCAATCAACGACTTACTGAACAGTCCGTTTATGCTATTAGAAAAGGGCGCAAAAGCAGAAATCTCTGAAATTTTTGAGAAGCACCATATTTCACCGCAAGTTAATTTTACAACATGGGATGACTACGCAATTATGTCTATGGTGGAAAACGGGCTAGGAATCAGTATATTACCAGAATTGATTTTACAGCGTATTCCTCATAAAATTATAGCGAAAGAGCTTGAATTTCCTGCTTTTAGAACTATTGGTATTGCAATGAGAGAACAAAAATCACTTTCCCTTGCGTCCAAGAGATTTTTAGAATATTTATCATATAGGAACAGGGAGTGAAAAGTCTGAGGGAAATCATTTAATCACATTGTTAAAACACCCGAATTCTTTTTCCAATCCCACATGACAATCTATATGAAATTCTTAAATCGCGCCTATACTCTGGTCCAAACTTTTTATGATACTGTAGAAAACATTCAGACAAGCTGCAATGCGTGTTCCCCATTCCATCTGAAGTTGGAATGCTACTATGACCTTTGCTGCCTTCAGACTGTTCCAGCTACTCATCGCTAAGTAAGTCGACAACTGCGGCAATCTTCCTCTCCTTCTATCCGCTTAATTTACTCTGCAACACTTTAGGCCTTACAGACTTTATCTTGTCAAGCAGACTCATCCATGTTAACTAGCCTTGTATCAAGTTCCTGCTCCTCGGACCGGAGGATTGCCGCTCGATTCCATCAGATTATGGGTCACTCCAGACACCCTTGCGTTAAGCTAACCACTACTACTGCCTTCATGATTCGAGAGATATACATTGCACCAATGCCGGACGCACTTAAATAGCCTTTGCTGCATTGAGCAAAGGCTTACCTTTTTGACGAGTTTCTTCTATATAATAAAAATAAAAATCCCGCCAAGCTATTTCTCCACTTTTTCCTTATTTCTTAACTTCTCCACTTTTTCGGGAGTGAGGGTGATGTCCCGGACAGGGGAAACTCTTCCCCACTCATCCTTGTGAACGATGTGTTTTCGTTCAAATTTGGTCGGAGTATCTATACCTGCGGCAGCTGCAAGGTTAAATAGCCCCTCGCGGAGGGAAATCACGTAATTGGCGACTCGGTATTGTTTTTCCTCAATAACCAGCCCTTCCTGCAACTTTGAATCAGTTGTAGCTACTCCTGCAGGGCAATGGTTTGTATGGCAGATTTCAGCCATGATGCAGCCAACGCTAATCATAAAACCGCGGGCTATATTGACTAAATCTGCCCCCATCGCTAAAGCGACCGCCACTTTATCTGGAGAAGTCAGCTTGCCTGATGCAATCAGCTTGACCCGGTTACGTACACCATATTTTTTTAACATCTCATCTACAAGTGGCAAGGCTGACATAATTGGGAGTCCGACTGCATCTGCAAGCTCCTGATAGGTTGCCCCAGTTCCGCCTTCCCCGCCATCCACCGTGATAAAATCCGGCCCTTTACCTGTATCTCTCATGGTTTTCGTCATTTCCTCAAGTGCATCAAGATCCCCCACAACAATTTTGATACCGATAGGCTTTCCGCCTACATCCCTCATTCTTTCCACAAATTCGAACAATTCATTAAAATTCTTGAATTCATAGAACCGGTTAGGGCTATTGATTGTTTGGCCAGGTTCTACCAGGCGGATTTGGGCAATTTCTTCTGTCACCTTCTGTCCTTCAATATGTCCACCTCTGATTTTGGCACCTTGTGCCAGCTTAATTTCAAATGCCTTTACTTGCCCGATTTCACTTTTCTTCTTGAATTCTTCCCAGGAGAACTCCCCACCTGGTGTCCTCACTCCAAACAGTCCCGGACCGATTTGCATCATGATGTCGGGATTTCCGGAGAGATGATATTTGGAAAGACCACCTTCACCAGTATTCATCCATGTTCCTCCTGCAAGCCCTAATCCTCTCGACAGTGCAGTGATGGCATTCTCACCGAGTGCCCCGTAGCTCATTGCAGATTGTCCTACGAGCCCCTTTAATTTAAAGGGATTCCGGCATGTATCCCCTCCGATTATGACAGCATCCTCGTCTCGTAAAAAGTACGGTTCTATTTGTCTATCTTCCCGCTTCTCCTTTCTGGACAATAGACCTTCCTCATCAACTTCATATACCTTTGTATTGATTTTTTGGCTATTATCTATTCTCAATTCTTCCCGGAGATTGGGAAACATACTATTTCGAATATAGTATCCAGCCTCATTGAAGTCACGTTCCGATCCAAATCCGATTAAACGCTCCTTATATTTTCCTGCTTTTACAACATCCTCGAATTCCTTTCTAGAGAAAGGGGTGCCTTCATTATTATTTTCAAATAAATACTGCCTAAGTTCAGGTCCTATTTGCTCTGTCATGTATCTAATTCTGCCGATTAGGGGGAAGTTCCTCAGGATTGAATGTTGTTTTTGTGTATCATCCTTTCGTTAAAAGTACGCTGCGGCCGCAACTGTCCCTAAAACGGCAGATCCTTTTAAAACAGTAGGAAGGTAATTTTTTAACTTGGACATTTTATCACCCTTTGCTTCTTATTTTTTGTGCAAGTTACTCGAGTTATCTATAATCTTTGGAGTGCTTCATCAATCAGAATTTCGCCAGAAGTTACATGGAACGTTTTATTAAATACTTCTTCAGTATCCAGCGCTTTGACCAATACAGAAGCAATATCCTCTTTTGGTATCTCGCCTTTGTCATTCAGAATTGATGGTCCAGCTTCAACTTTACCTATTCCCGGCTTATCCACAGGCATACTTGTCCGTATAACCGTATATGTAAGCTTTTCCTGTTTTAATAGCTCTTCTGAGTGGTACTTGACATCGTTTATACTAGAATCTAAGCTCTCCATTTCTTTTGCTCGCATGGTGTTCATCAGAACAAAGCGCTTCACCCCATGTTTCTTAGCAGCCTCAACAGAGTCTATTACTGACTGATGGTCAACCAGTATTGGTTTGCCCTCCCCAGTCCGAGGACTGGCGCTACTCAGGTAGATTACAGCTTCACAGCCCGAAAAAGCACTGGAAAAATCCCTTCTTTCCAAAGAAACTACATCTCGTGCTCCAAGTTTAACCATTTCCTCTACTTTATTTTCTGCTCCCACCAGTGCTACCGGGTTATGGTACCTTTCTGCCAGCTGTTTTACAACGTGCTCTCCGGTCATGTCCTCTGTTCCTATTACTAGAACTCTCATATTAATACCTCCCTGCTAGTTTCATAATATATATTTACCACTTTAAAGTTTAATGAAACAATTAAGCGTTTTCGCCGTATCGTTAATTTTAACGATTCTTTGATAGTTAATTATTAGGGGAATTCCCATTTCTTCAGTGGAAGCGATTAGACTATTTTTACTTATATTGAACGTACTTATTCTCATAATAAATAATCTGGCATCCATTATTACAGAAGCTGTACGAACTTGATTAGTGATTGGAATTAAATAATAACGAAACCCAAATACTGTGAAGTAAATTGGGTTTGATTTGGGTAATTATAGAAAACTTGACATTAAAGACGATTATTTCCTAGGGAAACAAACACGAAAAATTATCTCTTATAAATATTAATTTCTTATGTAATCACTCCATACATTCTATAGTTAATCGCCCCAGCTTTTCTTACAAACACCCTATTGAGGAATTCCACACGAAGGAACTGCCATCTATAAAGTATAAAAACTATATTTATCAATCCGGAAATGAGGAGCCCTATTTTTTCAAAACTGAAAAATTACTAACTACAGGAATGCTAAACATACCAGCTTTCCATATATGAAAAAAGAACCTCTAGTAATAAACTAAAGATTCGGGATTAATAAATATATTGTAATTTTAATATATTAAATGAAAGCAATTAAATTAATATATTTCCATAATACGAGATAAACGAATAGAGAAAATCTTTTGATTTTCATCCTTTAAGGAAAGGGTTTGTTCATTAAGGTTAAGTTTATGCAATTGACCCTTACATGTTTTTAATACTCCTTCTTTATAATAAATGATGGTCGTTATGCCCTTTTTTTTCAACGATTTTAAGATCATCTGATTATCTCCTTCCTGTCTATTCAATTATTTATTAAACTTGTATGATAATTGGTGCAAAACTATGAAATCAATTAGGATATATATATTATACAACGAAAATCGTAAGCGTTTTCATTATTGTTGTGAACAATTTGTGAAGGTTTGAACATTAGAATATTTTAGGAAATGGTAAAATCAATAATAAAAAATGAATATTAAGTAAATCGACTTTTTAGACTGAAAATTACATAACGTATACTATCCCCGTTTTGTCGGCGGATTCCCTTATCGGGCTGATTTCTTACATGATTTATCCGAAGTCATTCCAAGATCGTTCATAGGTTTTCTAGTCCAGAAAGAATTGGTTTCCCTATCTTTTTCAAATTGTCATTGGGACTAAACGGTATTGCTTTTCAAAAGTTAGATTAAATGAGGTTGATAGATTTGAATGTTTGATCATTTTTTTACAATACAATATATTGACGGCTTCAATACATGATACGAATCTTCATTAAGAAGGATCGCTTTTTCTTTGCGGCATAATCTTAAGGGTGAGCGGATGTCAGATACCGATTTATATTCGGAATTTAAAGACTAATGACTCATTTACAAATTATTCAGTTAAATACATAATTAGGAAGATTATGAAGAAGGAGGGATTATATGTATAGAAAATCACTAACAGTACTATTAGCTGCGGGTATGGTTCTATCAACTGGTACAGGATTTGCACAAACTAGCGGAGCAATAAATGCCCAGTCTGACACTGCTTTTGATAACAAAGTTATCAAAAAAATTAGTGCGGACAATATGTATAATACGATTGCCTATCTATCAGAGCAACCGAGAGCTGCTGGTACAGAAGGGGAGCTCCGTGCAGTCAAATACATAGAAAGTCAGTTTAAGAGTCTTGGTTTCGAAACAAGGGTTCAGCCTTTTCCCATCTATGATACGGTGCAAAATGTAAAAGTGAAAATTGGTGACAGTGATTTAGGAGGAACACCGCGTGCCCTTAGCGGCAGTATCAGCGGAAAGGTAACGGCCGAACTTGTTAATGTTGGAAAAGCAAAGCCAGAGGAAGTTGGAGAAAATGTATCTGGGAAAATTGCACTAGTTGAACGTGGGGACATTACCTTTGTTGAAAAGGTTCAGAATGTCCTAAATAAAGGAGCGGTTGGCGTTTTAATGTACAACAACTCACCATCAGGAAATAATTTCGGACAAGTATCAGCGGGGCAAAATATACCTGCTGTAGCCATTACCCAAGCCCAAGGGTTAGAGTTGGTCGAACAGCTTAAAACTAAACAAATCACGTCCACTCTGGAAGTGGGAAAAGCTGAAAGGATCGAAAAGACATCCTACAATGTCATCGCTTCCCTAAAACCAAAAGCCAATAAGGATAATGGTCAAATCGTGACTGTTGGAGCCCATCATGATTCTGTCCCGGGCGGCCCTGGTGCAAACGATGATGCTTCTGGTGTATCTGCTGTGCTGGAACTTGCAAGGATCCTGGCCAAAACCCCAATTGACACTGAAATTCGCTTCCTCACGTTCGGATCTGAGGAAAGAGGGCTCGTTGGATCATCCTTCTATGCTGATTCCCTTCCCAAAGAGGATGTAGACCGCATGGTGGCTCACTTCCAAATGGATATGATAGGCGGACGTGATGCTGGCGAGGATAATCCTGCAGGTGGTTTGATTATGTATACCATTGATGGAATGAAAAACCTTGTGACGGACCTGGGTTCCTCAGCAGGGGCCAGAACGATGGATGTTGCGATTCCTTATGGACAGCTGGGCAGGAGTGACCACCAACCATTCCATGAGCTTGGCATTCCATCCGCCTTGTTTATCCATTCCCCTGTAGAGCCTTGGTATCACCAGCCTACAGATACACTGGATAAGATATCGAAAGAAAAATTGCAGCAAGCAGCTGAAATTGTCGGTGCCAGTGTGTATCAAATTGCCCGTCCGGAAACTCCGGCATTAACAAATGCACGTGTAGCTCCTGGCACGGTAGACTATGATTTTGATGACCGTCCGGTAGATTAAATACTTCATTGTACAGAATTAAGAGATTTATAATGGATCTTGGAGAAAATCAGGAGGGCACCTGTGAGTTTACAGATGCTCTCTTGTTTTTATCGGCCAGCGCCTTGTGCTTAATTTTTTCACTATTTCTAAGTTCTAAGTCTAGTGAAAATCCTATATGAAATATGTAATAAAACATATATGCTTATCCAACTCCAATACCATTCCCACTGTAAATACTCAATATTATCAGTGTACCTAACCATTACTACTTCACAGAAATAATTTCAACAATCAATAGATAGAAATCCAAAAACAGCTCAAACTTTAAAGGGTGAGCTGTTTTTTTGAAATTTTAGGTTACAAATTAAATTCATAACGCTTTCTAAGTCGCATTAACATAGCCATGTTCTAACTATGTATGAACCAAAGATAAAAATGAGAAAAACAAACATAATATAAGATGGATACCCCGATGTCTTCAGGAGGTATAAAGCAACAACCTATTTAGCTTACGGTATCATTATGCAAAGCTTTCGAAACTTTTTTTAAAATAGGTATTATCTAATTCGAAACCAATGAAGTTCCGATTTATATTTTTAGCTACTTGTCCTGTTGACCCTGAACCCATTAAACAATCTAATACTGTTTCACCTTTATTAGAATGAGTTGCAATTATTTTTTCGAGAACAGCAACTGGCTTTTGACAAGGGGGAAATCTCACATTTCCACTATGAACATTCCATAGATTTCACAGAATAAATGTCAAAGCACTTCAACAAAAAAGAAGCAACAGATTGTATACCTGTTGCTTCTTCTTGTATGATTTCTCCTATTGCTATTAATGGTTAATTCTTCATTATTTTAAATTCTTTTTTGTCTTTTGCAGTACTTCTCATTCTAATGCATCAGCTTTAATTTCATGTGATGAACAGTATGATTAACCTTTAGTTCTTTTCTGCCAACAATATGCCGAGTTATAGCTTTATCAGACCTGAGATATAGTAAGGTATTAATAAAAGATAGAAAACTCATATATTTCTCCACCTGTATCAAAGAAAAAGAATCGTACAATGAAATCAAAATCAGAGTTTTCCTCTCCTTATAGACGTGTTGGAGATAAAATTACCTTTCCTTCTGCTCAACGGAAGGCTTATAAAGAAGCGAACACTTTTAACGGCTACTACAATAAAAAAAGAACCTCATAAGAGATTCATTAAGGTGTAGCTACTAATTTATCCACTACATTTCCATTTTCATCATAAATCACTAGAAAGGGTTTCCCAGTTGTCCAATCTTCACTTGCAGGAATCAAAAACAATGAAAATATTAAAACTATAGATAATCTTAGTAAAATTTTCATTTACATCCTCCCATTTAATATTTTTCTATATTTTACCATAAAATATCCAGAAACAAGGCTTCCGCTTCGTAATAATTATCGACACCCATTGTACAAGCATACCGATTAAGAGCTTGGACAGCTTCCGGCGGAGGACTTTGACCCTGCATCAAAGCACCATTTCCCAGGTTCATTCTCATCTCCAGTCACGCTCCCAAGTAAGGCATTCCTGCGAAATCACTCCAATCTTGAAATGACCATCCAAATACCTCACCATAAAATTTCTTTGCCCGTTCCATGTCTTCCACATGAATTCCGAGGTGAACTAATCTTCCCATGATTACCTCCTAGTTTTGATCAAAACTTTTCCTCTTACCGTAAGTTGATACTTATGTAGCTACATGCCTATGGTGCTTTATTTATATTTTAAAGTCTAAGATGAAGCAGGCTTTTCAATTTGAGTTAAGTCACCTCTTTATTATAGGACACTTGCTGGAATATCTGACAAAAAAGGCAGCTCCCTGGTGGGGGATAGCTACCTTCGTTTACGATTACTATGAAAAGGTAGGAGCGGGGAATTCATCAATTCTCATACGAAGTAAACTATATGGTTTTTCCCGGAGGTCTCTTCCATAATGAAATCTCGCCTGCCGATGTAATTGATTCACAATGACATATAAATATTGATCGGGGCCAATCGAAAAAGTATCCGGCCATAAAATTCTCGGGTCATGTGCGATGGTTTCCATTGTGCCATTCGGCAATATCTTCCGGATACTATTGTTTTCATAGTCTCCTGCATAAACGATTCCTTTTGCGCCGGTGATCATTCCATCAGACCCACCTTTTTCCCCCCAATACTGCACATATCGGGATAAATTCAGGTCCTGTATCCTTCTGTCTCTTAGGGCTTCTGTTGAAATCGAGAACAACTGACGGCTGGTTAGCGGGGCATAAAATAAAACCTTTCCATCAGGAGAAATCGCTAAACTATCGGAAGCCAATCTAAATGGGAAAGTCGAGCCGTCCGGGTTTCGATTCATCAAAATTTCACCTTCTACTTTCGGTAAAAAATAGGGATCAGGCGAAGTTGATATTGCCCCATTTAACCGTCTAAACGCGTTCCCATTTTCTAAATCTACGACGATAATAGCCCCTGGCCCTCTGGAAGAAGAATCCGTTATATATGCATAGCCTGCTCTTCCAACCCGAAAATCCAAACGGACATCATTCAGATAAGTTGTTGGCAAGACAACATCTTCTGTAAAGGTATATACTCTCCTTATTGTATTCGTGCTTAAATCAACAGCAACTAATTTTGCTCCCCCTTGTATAGGTTCAGAAAAATTTGGTGCCCCTGTATCTAGTACCCAAAGCGTTCCTCTTCCATCAGCAACGATACTTTGGACACTGACGAAAGACATCTTAATATTCCCAGTATTAACCAAATTGGTTTCTACACTGGGATAAGGATGCAATTCACCCTCAACAATTTCCGCCACAGTAAATTGAACGTCGTCTCCCCATTTCGGAAAGCATACAAAAATACGACCGGTTTCGGAAACGCTGACACCTGTAGGCATAGCCCCATAAAAAGCATGCACCAGTTCAAACTGCCCAAAATATTTTTCCATAGGTAACATAGGTTGCATGATATCCTCCTCATCAAATCCGAACGGATACCACCTATATATGATGAAATTTTTTTGTAGTGCCTGGTTCTCGATGAATTTTTCTATCGTGATGGATGCTGTGGGTTTATTAGTCCAGGAGTAACATGGGCGTTTCGATAAAGTGATTCAAACTTCCACTGGCTCTTCAAAGACGGGGAATGAGAGCATCTGAATTTACGTTTACAGTCAATTTTAGAACTAACATAAAAACTATTATGATTTGCTCCCGTCCAGCAGCCTGGTTAGAAAATTAAATCTGTCTCCTCCAATAAGAAAAGGCAGCTTCAACAACCTGCCTTATTGTAGAGTTGACACAAACTGTGAAGTTAAAAGGAAGTGCGAAAAAAACTTAAGTAAAGGGAGAGTGAGCCGGCTACTTCCTAAGAACATTAACCATTACAAATCATAAGTACATTACCATCTGGGTCTTGAAAGTTAAAATAAGCAAAATTTCCAATACGCTCTATTTCTTTAACAATGGCTATGTTATTACTCTTGATAAATTGGTAAGCTTCGTCTATATCTTTTGCGTAGAAATTAAATAAGACATTATTGGATGGCTTAAATATAAAATTAGGATCAAACGTATGGTCATCTAAAGTTAATCCAGTTTCACTTGTTACAGGAATATTGTAAACAGGTGATTCTACAGAGTCATTATTTCGCGAGATGCCAAAGAGATTGCAATACCATTCAACTGATTTCTTTAAATCTTTAACATGGATAAAAACATTGTTTATTTTACTATTAATAGGAGAACTGGTTATTCCCATTGTTTTCCACCTTTCATTGAACCTTACCTAAAGAAATTCAACAAGTTTCAAAAAATTCCTTTAGAAGTTCATCATAATTCGAAAACACTGTGCTTGTAGAACGTTCCTGCCCGTGGGGCATGGCCCCCGTCAACTAAACAGTTCGCCGCCCCCTACTTGTAGAAACATGATTAGGCTGGTTGGGACAATGATCTCGTATAACAAGCGAAGCTATGGAAAGGATTAAGGGGTACCGGCAATATTCTTTAGGAGGAGATAATAAATGAATCCAGTTGTTGGTCTGGATGTAGCGAAAGGTAAAAGTCAGGTGTCGATTTTCGCTTCGGGGCTTAGGGAAAGTCCAAACGGAGTTTGGCATCGTAGGCCATGGCTCATAATCTACTGAAGGTAGCTGGCTTTCGCCAGCTAATTACAATGAATAATTATAAAACTAGAAAACCAGGAGAAGAAAAACGAATCGTTTTTCTTCTCCTGGTTTATTTTAGGGACTTATTAGACAGCCCCTTTTCTCAATATTAGTATTCTCATTCATAGAAGCACAATTATAGAAAGCTCGGGTAGAATACTTGCAATCAAGGTTAAACTAATAAAACTGTAAAATGAGTAGGTGATAAAAAGTCTGGATGTCCTTTCTTGATTTCCTGTGTTTATTGGGAAGTTTCCCAAAGTACCTAATAATTAACAAGTACTAAAGTATTCACTATTTCTTAAAAGATTAAAAATATATACTATCTGAAGTAGAGCATAAACTGTAGTATTTCCACTTCAAAGTGCACCATGATGCATGGGGCTCTTGATAATGATCATTTTAAAATTAAAGCCTATCCATTTTTCATATGATATCCAATATCTATTTGTCAATTATAGTCTTTATTTTTCCCTCGTTTTGTATTGTAGTATGAATGGTAAGCTTCATTTCTAGATTGGGATAATATTTCTTTCGCCAGTCCTTCAATTCCTCATAAGGAATTTTATTTCTGTAGTATTGTCCCAACCCGAAGACATCTGTTTCTTGCTTTTGAAATCGTTTCAGCATTCCATCAAAACGATTTGCCAATACCTTTTCCAGCTCTTTTTTAATTATTGCATTGGAAACTTTTCCTCTTCTCTCTTGAATAACTACATTTAAACGAATCGTTGAGAACATATATGGAATATGATTTCTTAGTTCCCCTTTATGAAAACCTGTATTTCCAACAATCATGATGGTTGCATGTTCCATTACTTCTACCCTTCCCTTCATACTGTTCCCATGAAAGGCATTAAAAAGGAGGGTTTCTTTAGGATCCATTTTAGAAACGATTTTTCCTTTTTTCATCACTGCAGAACCTGTATATGTAACTGGGGTGTTTTCCCCTGATTTGACCATAGGAATTGCTACATTTTGAGTGTAGGAATTAAGAGCTCGATAAACATGCCATAGACGTGTTAAAGATATTTGTGGAGTCCAACCTGCATATTTCTCAAAAAAGTCATAAAGATTTATCCCTTTTTCTAGATTTTTTTTGAGTGTTAAGAAAAAAGCATCTATATTATCATCACATATTGCGATTAATGTTTTTGAAGATATTTCACGAATTCTCATAAACGTGTTAATCGGTTCTTCCATCCCTCCTTCTTCCACTAATTTTCGATCAAATATGATTATCCTTATGTGCAATAAGTCTACACCGCTTTCCATATTAGTTCTAATGTCCTCTACAGCCTTTAAAATGGTTGATCCTGTTCCTTTGACAATTGTCTGTTTCTGAACACCCTCTGAAGTAACAGGAATCTGAAGTAATACTTTGAATTTTTCTCCCTCTTTAGTAATTCCCATTGCAATCGGAAAGGCTCGATGATTAATGTCTTTAATATCCCAGCAACCACTTAATGGCATTAATATACACAGACTAAGTACTAGTTTAGAACAAATTATAATACTTCTCATGATAGTCTTTTTCTCCTTACACCGATGAGGAATATAATTAAAGGGAGTACGATTAAAATATAAAATCGGAAAGCAGTATTCCACCATAGCAACTTCTCAGTCTCTTGCCAACTAGGAATACATAAGCAAATGATAAAAATGCTAACAGATAAGGCTACAATATGATATTTTTGCTTTAATCCCGGGAAATATTGATTCATTATTATAGAGGACTGCCATAAAAGTAAGGAAGTAAGCAACATGATAAAGGTAACTAGGCTTAACGCAAAAAACAAGGTAGCCCTGTCAAATATAAGCCATTGAAGCTGAACTTTATCCAATGTGGTTATAAAGGGAAAAAGCAGCGTACTAGCCGTTTCATTTCCAAAGGTTAAAAGAGGTAAATAAACGGATAAGAAAAAAAATGGGATAAGCAAAAAGACTGCAAACATGATTTTTTTAGAGTTATACGATATTTTTTTAGGAAGAAAACCTAAAAATGAAAAAACAATGGCAAAAGAAAAAAAACTTGTATAATAGGGAGGTTGTCGAAAAAAAGAAAAGTCGGTATCCATAATCGGAAAGGCATTATGCCAATCAATGTCTTGAAAGCAAATCGAAAGCATAAGTAAGATTAACGGGAAAAAGATACAGAATATTAATAAGGCTGTACGTAAGATGGTTTCTATTCCTTTTACGGCGATATAAGTTGAAATAAGAATCATTAATGTAATAATTGCCCAAGTAGGAGTATTCGCTAAAAAGATAATGTTGGTCACTTCTGCATAGGCGCTAACAAGTTCAATAGTAGTTATGACTAAGTATAGAAGAACAGGAAAAAGTAATGTGAAAGAAAAAGCTTTACCTAAGATCTTTAAAATACTAATAATATTCTTTTCGGGAAAATAAGAAAGCCCCTTTAGGTAAAGCCATAAAAATAGAATAAATATGACACATTGAATTAAAATCGGTTCCCAGTGACCTTTATGTGTGCTGGCAATAATTCTTTCCGGATAAATGAAAAAAATAAGACCAAAATGAGACATTAACCCCATGCATATAACCTGAAGGCTTTTATCCAATTTCCCCTCTCCTCTTAGCTAAACTAATGTATGGAATTCCAAATATCTCTCGACTTGCAAAGTAAGCGCTTATGAATACCAGACCGGATAATATGCCCAACACGCCATAGATTGAAGCAAAAATAACAACTACATATTTAAGTAAACGCAGGATTAAGGCATTTTGAAACCCTACAACGCTTGAATTCGCAATTGAGGTTGCTGCTACAATGATAATTAAAAGGTTGCTAACCAGCTTTGCGTCTACTACTGCTTGTCCAATGACAATTCCCCCTACCATTGTTACCGTTGGACCGATACTGAGCGGAAGCCTTATACTCGCTTCAATAATTAACTCTAAAATAAGGAGCATAATTGTAATTTCAACAAAAGGGGGATAGGGTATTCCCTCCCTGCTCTGAGCAATCGATAGAGCCAGTTCAATTTTTAATATCTCAGGATTTACAGCAACAAGGGCCACATAGATAGCTGGGAATATAAGGGTAATCAGAGCACCAAGAACACGTAAAAATCGGATGGCGCTCATAATTGGGTAAGCATAGTTACGGTCATTCGCCTGGACAAACATATCCCATAATAAATGTGGCAAGATAAGCGCAAAGGGATAACCGTCAACGAATAGAATGACCTTTCCTTTGTTTAAACCATCTACTGCTTCCAATGGCATTTCTGTGTTATTAAACTGAGGGATAACCTCCCATTTCCGCATACCCATAAAACGATAAAGATGCTGAAGATAGAGAATATTTGTGTGTTGATTCATTTCAATATGTGAAATGATCTTTTTGATCATACTTTTATCTGCTCGGTCATTCAAATAAACTATTGATAAACTCTTTTTTTGATCACTTCCTACCGTATAGGTTTTAACTGAGAGCTGAGCAGTGGAAACTTTTTTTCTCACTATTCCTATATTTGTTGACATATCTTCAATAAAAGAATCTAAAGGACCTTGTAATACGTTTTCATTAGCAGGCGGTTCAATTGATCGAGTCAATTCTTTAGGAAGTGGTTCAAATTGCAACATTATATTTTTTTCTTTTGAATAAACAATGAGTTTACCCTGAAGAATAGACTCTATTGCTTCTTCACTATTTATTTCAACACCTTTTCTGTTGAAAAGAGTTCTTTTTACTTTTACTGAATGAATCACTTCACTGGTATCCATATCTTTTTTTAATATTTCTTTTGTTTTTATAAGGTTAACTATTGAATGTAAACCAAGTAAAAGGACTGCTTCACCATCCAAAATAAACGGTTCTATGAAAAAGTCTTCTGCATCTTTAAAAGCCTCATTTATTTCTACTATTATTGAGTTCGTGATTTCTCATCTTCCCTTTCAAATTTCATTATTTCTTATTTCATTTTCCCCCGTTGCTTGTGAATTATACAAATACCAAACTAGGTAAAATATGACGTCTGAGATATGTTTTTTAAAGCCACAACCACATATTCGCATGTGCACATTGCATTAGAGATAGTTCATTCAGAAAAGGAGGGGTAACGCTTCGGGGCATTTTTTTAGTTAAGCTTTGAAACGAGAAATCCTCTCCTGCAATTCCTCCGACAATCTGGTCAAGGAAATTGTTGCATTTGAAACCTCCTCAATTGAGGCCAATTGCTGCTTCCTAGCAGCAGCTGCTGTTTCAGTACCAGATAGCGTTTCCTGTGCCCTTCAGCAATTATTTCTATGGTTTGCTGTAGTTCTTCAACACCATTCTTTATAAACTGGGTAGAGGCTGCCACTTCTTGAATCTGAGATGTAAAAATTAAAGAAATCTCCACTCTAATTACTGATATTTCAGGTCAGACGAATTTACTTGCATTAAACGCTGCAATTGAGGCTGCTAGAGCCGGGGAGGATGGAAAAGGATTCGCAGTTGTTGCAGAAGAGGTTAGAAAATTAGCCGATCAAACCAACAATCTGCAAATAATATCCATAAGCTTGTTTCAATCAACCAAAATGAAGCAAACGAGACCGTTAATAATATTCAAATTGTATGAGAAAACGTAGACTCTGGAAAAAAGCTTTCTGAAGAAACAGTAACAAACTTTGAAGAAATTTTAATTTTATTTGAGCAGCCATGTCAACAGACAGATTGATAGATTTCATCTGCTCGAGCATTCAGCTGCTGCCAAACGCTGCGATAATGCCTTGAACCGATTTTTCAAGATGACAATCGGATTGAACAACAGCATGGTTCTTGACGCCCGCCAGAGCTTGAATACGTTTTCCATTAGCTGTACCCTGTTGGTAATCTTGTCTCTGCCCCTTGTGCTTTCCAGATCGTTTCTTTTAAATTTAAACCTGCTAATTTTACGATTTGGAGAGGGTGTTGATAGTCTCTGAGGTCGCCGACCTCTGCGAAATGCCAATCCCTTTATTTTTCGCAACCTATCTCACTTTATAGAATTCATACGACATAGTTAAATCGTTATATAAATAAGTCGTGCGACCCAATCCATTTTCAGGACCATTTCTGGATATGTGATATTTCCTACCCATACATAAGCCAACAAACAGCCATTCTGGTTAATTACTCTTTGATATAGATCAACGAACATGCATGTCATTTGAACGAGGGATTATGTTCAATAAAGTGGAAGCCGTTTTAATAAATTCAGCCATAAATATTGTCCAATTTAAAAAGGATTGCCAGTGGCAACCCTTTTTTCTCAATATTAGTAATATCACCCATATTAGCTTGAAAATAAGGAGGGAATGTTTCAGTCCTTTTGACTTATTTAAACAGAAGCTTCTTTTTTAACATTTAGCAATTTAAAGAATTCTTTCATAAAACCTGGGAGATCTGGCCAAGCATGCCCTGACACGATATTGCCATCAACATGAAGCATTTCTTCCACGTATGTAGCTCCTGAAGCTTCTATTTCGGGTCTACATGCGTTATAAGCTGTCATCTCCCTGCCCTTTATATATTCTCTTATCGTTGTTAATACCAGTTGTCCGTGACAGATAACTCCAAGTGGTTTATTTTCTTTTAAAAAATGGGCGGTTATATCTTGTACTTTTTTATTCATACGAATATATTCAGGAGCACGGCCCCCAGGAATAATAAGTGCGTCATAATCAGTAGGTTCAATCTCTTCAACCGAGGCATGAGATTCAATTTTATATCCCCATTTCTCTGTAAACGTTTCCATTTCAGGCAAAAAATCATGAACAACTGTCTGGAGACTTTTTTTCACAGGTGAGGCAATTGTGCAATTAATATTTTCTTCGATACATCTATAATATGGATAAAATACTTCCAATGCCTCTACAGCGTCACCAGTTATAATAAGAACGTTTTTACTCATTTTTCATCACATTCCTTTTCTGAATTTTTTTAAAATTCCTAAGCATACTTAAAATTATATTTTCGTCAATGTACTTTCATCAGCGGAAGGCAAATTATATCGAGCCTCTAATAAACCGCGACAATAATGAGCATTAAACTCCATATTCATTCGTGACCCTTTAGCACCTCGCAGATAATCAGCAAACCCTTCTTCAGTTATCTCTTTATCTTCAGGAGTGGTTATGGCTAATTGATTTAAGTAATTCGACGTTTTTTTCTTTTCCAGGTATTTTCCCCTAAGTAACTTCCCTTCTACAGATAAAGGCAGTTCATATAGCTCTTGGATAGATAAATTGAGGATTTCTTTCTTTGACATCCCATTTTGAAGTAAATATCTTATAAGTTTCTCTTGCCTTGCATAGAAAGCTTTTATCTGGAAAGTCTTACGTAATTCATCAAGATCTCCATCAGATAAACTACTAAAGGATTCGCTAAAGGATTTACCTGAAGTTGCTCCTTGGTTGATTTCATCCGAAGCACAGTGATCTAATAAAGTTACTTTAACTTCATTTACCCAGTCTATTTCAGCCACAAACTTCAGTATATCTTCGGCCATGATATATGCGAAGTTAGGTGAACACCAGTAAGTTGGTAATCGAAAAACTACTTCGACATCGTTTTCTTTTATTACCGTGTGATCGATAAATCCTAATTCAGTTAAAGGCTGGTCTAATTCTGGATCATAAACTTTATCTAGCATGCTATAAACCTGTTTTTCTTTGTTCATAAAGTTCGATGCACCTCTCTTTTTCAATGATTGATACAAAACTTTAACACGACTCAACTGGTCTATTGATTGAGATTAAACCATTATATGTGAAGCTAGTTCGCACTTTTGTAACTTCGCTTTTTGAGCCTCGATATCAATATTATAGAGTCTGGCTGCATTACCGCCTAAAATTTTCTTTTTTACATTCAAATCAAAAGTTACGCCTGTTTCCTGTTGGATATCTTCAGGAAGCTCAAAATCTACGAATTTTTCGATAAGCCATTTTGGTTCCCATATTCCATAATCACTCCCGAAAAGGATGCGATCCTCATCCAGCCAGTACAATAACTCACTTATGATTTCTGCAAAATAACGAGGACGTTGATGGATAAGTGATATGGCTACAGCTAATCCCCCGTATACATTTTTCTCTTGTGTTGCAATCCAACAAAAATCTTCCAGTCTAGGCAACCCAACATGCTCTACGATAAAATTCAGTTCTGGAAAAGTACTTGCAGCATCATCAACGTCAGCTACATCAAAAGCGTCGCGATTAAGCGGTGTGACCGTTGGACCTTTATGGATATGAATATTTTTTATTCCCAGATCAAGGCATTTTTGCAGATAACGCTGAGACCACGGATCAGACAGCTTATACCCTTTAGAATCGCCATACCAATCAGCTGTATAAAGTTTTATACCTTGCCAACCGTATTTCAATTTCATCGCTTCTAGATTTTCTAACCCGCGCTCACCATGTCGAGGATCAAGCGTCCCATTACATATAAAACGATTTGGATATTTTTTTGAAAGGGCATCATTCACATCAAAATCTCCAAACCCGTTTTTGTAAAACTCCTTAAGATATACCGGTTGAAAAATAGCCATATCAGCATATCCTTTTACAATGACATCCTGTACCAACGTTTCAGAGCCATATTTCTCGAATTTTTCCCTTGGCCAAAAATATTCTTCAGGACTCAAGTTCTTATGATAATCATAGAAACAACTAATAAACTGTTCACCATGTATGTTTAGCTGGTTTTCCTTGCTTCCATCCCAAATTGCCACATGAGAATCAATAACAAAAATTTCTTCCCCGCTTTTCGTTTTATACAACATTATCACCCCTTCAAGTTTTGCCTTTCTCTTTACTTCATTGCAAATACTGTGCCAAAACTTCCTTCTTTACTATCAAAAATTATTAAATGTTTCTTTAATACAAGCAAAACTGCCTCTATTCCGATATTTATCAGGTTCTATATAATTGGAAATTTGGAATGATAACTATAGATTTAAATAAAAATATTGAAAGTTCTGTATTTTTTTCTAATGATATATGGTGCATTAAGCGACACTGTATCTAAAAGTGACGATCGTAATTAAGCAAAGTGCGACACACCTAACTTATAAGTTTGATTAAGAATGTAGATTATATTTGAGAGTGGGAAAGCATAGTGGAGAATAACAAGATTGATAATTTAGATAATTGGTATATAATATGTGTAACTATATTACCAACGTGATGGAGAACTTTTTATTATCAATCACTTAAAAATATTGTAAGCGTTTACTGAAAGGTCAGGGTGATTTCAGAAACATGGCACACACTTACATTAAAAGGAAGGTACCGGTATGAAGAACCCATATATTTCGTTGGATATTTTCTCTTCACCGAAGACTGAAAAGGATAGAATCGAAAGAGCCTGGGAGCATTTTATATCAGGCCAAAATTTAGTATCTGAAGTGAGATCCTTAACTTATCAATCTTGGGAGCGCTCTATTCGTCATGGAGTACACCCCACCAAAGGGAGAGCCCCACTCGTTCTGTCACAAGATGAAATACAAGAATATCAAACAACCCACACGTTCTTTTCTATTTCAGAATCCCTTCTACCAAAACTTAAAGAATCAGCAATAGATTCAGGTCACTTAATTGTGATTTGTAATCATAAAGGAGAATTATTATATCTAGATGGAGATGCCTCTCTCAAAAAGAAAGCCGAAAATATAAATTTTGCAGCAGGGACTTCATGGTCAGAGAGCTATGTAGGGACAAATGCTATGGGCACTTCTTTGGCTACAGGAGTACCCATGCAAGTCTTCGCGGGAGAACATTTCTGCCAACCTGTTCACAATTGGGTATGCTCAGCCTCGCCGATTAAAGATCCTGCAACACAAAAGGTTCTTGGAGCGGTCAACTTAACCGGTATTTGGGACGTGGTACATCCCCTCTCTCTATCCGCTGTTGTTTCTATCACTCAAACAATCGAAGAAAAGCTCCAAAGCCAGCTCAAATTTGAGCACTTTTTGCTACTTGAACATTATATTGAAACAACTCGTAAAAACCCCAGTAAAATAGTGGCTGTGCTCGATCGTGGACATCAAGTCATTAAAGCCTCCACCCCATGGTATGACAAAGGTTGGATTGATTACAATAACCGATTAATAAATTCATTATCAGTTTGCAGTGGCACAGAAGGCATGAAAGACGGCTGGATTTTTGAGTCAGTCCCTTTATATCATCAAGGATTCCCTATCGGTTTTATGATACATGCGATTTCAAAAGTCAAACCTTTAAATAAAACGGGATTTAGTACAAAGTACTCCTTCACAAATATGATTGGGAAATCTCCGGAATTCCAATCTGTTATCGATGAGGCGCATACAATGGCCAATCTGGATTTACCCGTTTTAATTGAGGGAGAGAGCGGTACTGGCAAAGAGTTATTCGCCCAATCCATACACGCTTATAGTCATCGATCTGAAGCTGCTTTTGTAGCTGTTAATTGCGGGGCAATTCCAAAAGAACTCGCAGCAAGCGAATTATTCGGTTATGAGGAAGGCACTTTCACAGGAAGTATAAAAGGTGGCCGTGCCGGAAAATTCCAGCAGGCTGAAGGAGGAACAATTTTTTTAGATGAAGTTGGCGAGATGCCACTAGATTTACAGGCCATGTTTTTGCGCGTGCTTGAAGAAAGAGAAATTGTACGAATGGGTGGAAGAGAACCGATAAAATTAAATGTACGGGTAATTGCGGCAACAAATTGTAATTTAAAAAAAGCCTGCGAGGAAGGCACTTTTCGTAAAGACCTTTACTACAGACTTAATATCCTTTCCTTGCAAGTCCCCCCACTGCGCGAAAGAACAGGGGATGTCCCCTTATTATTAAATCATTTTTTGACAAAAACCTGTGCAGAAATTAGGAGACCACCACTTAAAATAGACGACCAAGACATGTTTGTCTTAGAGCAGTATGAATGGCCTGGGAATGTACGTGAATTAAGGAATTTTGCCTACAAAGTGGCCATAAAGGCAAATGGCAATGTAATCACAAACAGTGATTTCCCAAAAGAAATCGGACTAACTAAAAGGATAATAAATTATTCAGCGACAGATCATACACATCAAAAATTGAATAATAAAGAACAGCCATTAATACTTACTAATCCTTCCTCATCCCAAGAAGAATCAGTGAATTATCCAACCTCTTTAAAGCAGCAAGAATTGCATATGATTCTTATGGTACTTAATGAGGCAAATGGCAATGTTACAGCCGCTGCAAAAAAACTTGGCATTCATAGAAGCACAATTTATAGAAAGCTCGGGCGGAATACTAAAAATGAAAGTTTATCTAATAACAATGGATAATGAAAAACCAGGATGTCCTTTCTTGATTTCATTGTGTTTATTGGGAAAATTATAAGTTCTGCCGTTTTTAATTCCTTATTTCACAAAGGATCTGATAATTAAAAATCATCAGTATAGTTAACACTATTTCTTAAAGGGAAAAAGTATATATATTTTCTGAAGTAAATGATGAACTGTAGAATTTCCACTTCAAAGAGCACCATGATACTTAACTGCACCCCAATTGTTAGACAACATCGAGGTGCTCACATCAATCATAAAATAGTTCTCCGATTGATGAATGAACTAGGATTGAAGTCATTGGTTCGCATGAATAAATACCGTTCGTACAAAGGGAAAATCGGCAAGGTTGCGACCAACATTCTAGCAAGTGATTTCAAGGCGGCAAAGTCCAAGGAAAAATGGGTGACAGACGTCACGGAATTCCATCTAGCTGGGGAAAGACTTAACTTATCGACTATTCTTGACCTGTTTAATGGAGAAATCATCGCCTATAATATCGAATCTCGGCCTGTTTATCCTCGTTTCCAAAATGCAGGATAAAGCCTTTGATAGCTTGGAATCGAAAGATTCACCCATTCTCCATATTAAAACCTATTGCCTCCCAGCTTTTCACTTTCTGCTGCTGCTTCTTCACCACGGCCACAAATTACAGCATTGGTTGGTGCCTTCCTTGGCAAACGCGACGGCAATTGCTTTTGCAATACCTTTACTGCCGCCTGTCACGACTGCCGTTTTATCTTTTAATCCCAGGTTCACTTTAGATCCAATCCTTTCTATGGGCGTCTATTGTTGATTACATATTAACAATAACATCTAGTCATAAACAAATAAACTATGGCTGATTTTCTGCTCTAATACTCAATAAAGGAGGGAAACCACTAAGATGGTTTCCCTTTAAAATGTACCGTCTTGTTTAGTATAAGGTATATTCTTATACTTGCTGAGCAAGGACAATTATCATCACGATTCCATTTTTTGTTGAACAATTCAAGGAAGCAGAGATGGAATGAGATAAGTGAACTCCTTATACAATAGGAAGCTAGCCAGGGATGCCAGTATAGTACTCCCACATTTTACTAGAAATAGCCAGTTCTTTTTAATCTTTTTTAGATAATGATGTACGGATTTTGTCTTCTTCACCGGCTTGTACTTTTGTACCCACTGAGGTTCCATTATCAATTCCCTCCCTAAAGCGATTAAAGTATTTCAAATGCTTTCATCACTTCATCGGGTGTCCGCAGCATCCCAACACCCATCACAGGAACACGATCGCCGACACGCTCATGGATCATAACAACTCGGGATGTCTGATTGTTGATCCGTTCCAAAAGCAGCCGACAGAAATATGGAGATAATCCAGGTCCTGGTCTGCTAACTTGTCCACTAATTGCAACGTTTCTTCTATGGTGATGCCAGTTTTGACCTATTTTAGCTGATTAATTTCTGCCAATATTTCATAGGAATGGAGGCGGGCCTTATGATCGTAAACCTGGGCGATTGCCATAATTTCATCGGCTTGACTTTCATCCAGAACCTTTTCCAGCTTTTCTTTTACGATTTGAGGACTGCCGACAATCGAAGTTCCTAATTGATTCTCAAGGGCAGCTATTTCATAGTCGCTCGCTATATCATTAATATTATCCACTGGCGGCTGCAATGGGACTTCCTTCCCGCGCATCAAATTCAAGAACTGCTGCTGCAATGTTGTAGCGAGCCGCTCAGCTTCTTGATCTGTATCGGCCGCAATGATGTTAAGCCCTACCATTGCATGCGGCTTGTCCAGTACTTTAGAAGGCTTAAACGAACGGCGGTACAGCTGGATAGCCGGCAGTGTGTTATGCGGCGAGAAATGGCTCGCAAATGCAAACGGCAGTCCAAGCTCTCCTGCCAGCTGGGCACTGTATCCGCTCGAACCTAACAGCCAAATAGGTATGTTTAATCCCTCACCCGGAATTGCTTTAACATGACTATATCCTTGTGCCAGGGAAGGGTCAAAGTAATTCCGGAGCTCAGCCAGCTGCTCAGGGAAATCTTCTCCTGAACTTCTCAAGTCACGTCTTAATGCACGTGCGGTAAGCTGATCAGTGCCTGGTGCACGGCCCAAGCCAAGATCAATACGTCCTGGATATAATGATTCCAGAGTACCAAATTGCTCAGCAATAACAAGAGGTGCATGATTCGGCAACATAATGCCGCCTGAACCTACCCGGATTTTTGATGTACCTGCTGCAACATGGGAAATGACTACCGATGTTGCAGAGCTGGCGATAAATGGCATATTATGATGCTCAGCGAGCCAATATCGGTTATACCCCAGCTTTTCAGCGAGCCGGGCCAGCTCCAAAGTATTGCGAAAAGAATCAGCCGGCGTCCTTCCATCTGCAATTGGAGAGAGATCCAGGACCGAGAATGGAATATCCGTAATTTGTTTTGTATCATTTTCAGGCATATGCTCATCTTCTTTCTTTAAAAATTTCGTTTCAAACCTATAAAAGAATTTACAGGTTGTTTTCTTTGTCTTCTTTTACTGCTTCAATCTAAATCACATTAATTTAACTGATTTAATATCTGCAGAAAATACATCCTTTATTAGACTAGACAATGTTTAATTTACTGCAGCCTGAGCTAAAATTTCATAAGAGCGCAGCCGGCTGTCCGCGGGTTAACAAAAGAAATTTTTGATACATCAAAGTGGCAAGCCTTTGTGCCTCCTGTTTCTCATCAGCAGCCACTACTTGAACGGCTAACAGTACATAAGGCTCCTCCAAAAATTGAGACGGACGAAAATAATCCCGGTACAGTTTTATGGCCTCCATCATGTTACCTGGAGCAAAATGTCCCGCGAAAGAGAATGGTAACCCAAGCATTCCAGACAATTGTGCATTATAAAACCCTGAACCTAACAGCCAAATTGGCACATTTTTTTTTCGCCGGGAATGGCGTGAATGCTAAATGAACCATTCTTAGTGGCTGTTCCTGTACCATAAAGATATGCGATAAGCTCCTCAAGCCGGGCATCAAATACAGGTTCACCAGCCACCCTATGCCGCAAAACATTTGCTGAATATTGGTCGGTGCCAGGTGCCCGCCCCAATCCAAGGTCGATTCGGCCAGGTAAGGAGGTTTCTAATGTTCCCAATTGCTCAGCCACGGAAAGAGGAGAATAATGGGAATGCAGCATTGCACCTGATCCAATACGCATTTTTTCCGTGACAGAGACTACTCGTCCAATTACGATCGGGGATGCTGAACTCGCCATTGCCCAATTATGATGTTCAGCAAGCCAAACCGTTTATATCCCCACTGCTCTGTTTTCTTTGCTAGATCAAGCGTGTTTGAAGGGAAAGTCGGCTGATCCTCCCTCGACAATTGGGGAGGGATCTAGCACTGAAAGTTCTATTTTCTTTGTCATAATTCTTCCTCCTTTTATACAATTAAATTTTTTAAAGCTGGCCTGTACCCCTATGGGTTGGAAAGTAGGGTAAAACAAATTCTCCAAGTTCCTGGATTACTTCCTCTGGAGGGCGCTTGGAAAAATACAGAACAAACGCCAAATGGTTGACACCAATCGCTTGAAATTGATGAAGTAGATCAACTAAACGGTTTCTTCCTACGGAATAGCCTAAGGGGATGGGGACAGGCATTTCATCGGGATTTTCCAATAAATTGATGAACAAGCTTTGAGAGAAGGGTTTAAAATCTCCTGGAGCATGAACTTCAGTTAAAGCACGATAATCCTTGATAAGCTGCGCCTGTTGAATAATGCTTCTTGGGTATTGAAGCCACCCATCCCCATTCCTGGCTATCCAATTGATAGACTGATTGCTAAATCCAGTCACCATGGTCGGAATCGAAGATACAGGCTTTGGGATTAACCTCATATCTGTACCATCGATAAGTCCGGCGTGGCTGTGATTGTCGGCTGATCCTCTTTTAACAGCCGGTCGAGAATTTCGAAATTTTCTTTAAATAACGGACCGCTTTCTTGCTTAGATATCCCTAAAGCTGTAAAGTCTTTTTCCCTGTCCCCTGATGCCACTCCCATAATCAATCGACCTGGAAACAATTGATCAATTGATGCAGCTTCCTTGGCTACCCTGACGGGGTGGCGCAAAGGTAGAACTACACTTCCTGTCACTAACGCAATGTGCTTCGTATAAATAAATCCATAAATCGAACTTTTGGCCGTTATCATCAATATTCAAATCCTGCATCGTAATATCACGGAGCCATAATGAAGCAAAGCCATATTCCTCAATTTTACGAGCAAGCTCCAGCTGATTCTCCATAATCGGATTTTTAGACATCCTGGCAGTCGGGAGGATAAATCCGAGTGTCATTTTGTCTTTCTGGTACATGCTGTTATAGGCACGATGATTTTGAAAACTCACTCTTCGTCCTCCTTAAAAGGTTATATTTTTAAGCCTATATACTTTTCAAACTGTTTAATGGTTTCCTCATTCCGTCGATAATAAGTCCATTGTCCGATTCGTTTCATTTCCACCAGACCACTTTGCAATAGGATAGATAAATACTGGGAGGTAGTGGACTGTGATAGTCCTACTTTGCTGCGAATATCACTAACACAAACCCCGCCATCAAAGCCTTTTTCTTTGATGACATGGGCCTGCGGGGAAAAGTTATTATCAGGTTCTTTCAACATTTGCAGAATATTTACTCTTATTTGATTTGACAGAGCCTTGAAAATTTCAACTGCCTGTTCGTCATTTATCATATTTGATTCCCGATTCAACGGTGCCCGCCCCTTTCTGATCTTAAAATCTATTTTGCTTGGAATGCGTATAAACTAATCGAACAAAAGGAAATTGATAATTTGCGATATCTCTATATTATTTTCCTTTATACCCAAAATCAAATTTTATGCTTTAGACAGGGCTAGGAAACGGCTTTAAAGGAACTACACAAATTAGCTTAGAGAACAGGTGGCAAAGAAAGAAGGATTATTTTGGTTATTTAACAGGTTTACACCTAATTGTTGAATGGAAAGATTCCCATTTTTTAAAGTTACTAGAAGAAATCGAAAAGTTTGGAGTTGAATTTTTCCAGCAGAAGATAATACTATAGAAAAATCGAAACATCCTAATCGAATTATTTTAGGGTTTGGGCATCAAAAAATGAAGAAATAAAAGAAGGCGTAACCAGATTATATCAAGCAATATATAACGGTAAATCCAAAAGTAACAGCCGAACTTCCTTAGAAAAATCGGCTTTTTTGATGTCGAATTTTGCTTAGCGTATGTTTTCCGCGTTTTGCTACCGGAACCCCTTTATGCATTATCCTACTTTTGAATGTAAGACTAGTTTAATTCTCCCAGCTTGTAGGGTAAAGATGACAGCCTTAATTGAGCATGGCCACATTTTGGACATTTTTCATTAATCTGTAGTGATTGTTAAACATCTTTCACAAACCCTTCGTTGATTTGTTTTGAACATTTCCATGGGTACCTCCTCTCTTTATAAGTTTTGTTAACGCAACAGCATACAAAAGGTACTGTTACATGAAAATTAATCACTTCATGTAACAGTACCTTTTGTTCCAAGCCCTTTTATTAAGATTCATCTATTTTCATTACATTATAGAAGTTAATTATGGAGATACTGATTTATTTAAAGATCTATCACCATTGACAGACTTTTGATGTTCTCATGAGTTTTTTTTCATGCTTGTTATAGCCTTCCCTTAACTTACAATTCTTTATGCTAAATTAGTATATTACGTATATTTTTTGTGTAAGTACCCACTTTATAATTAAATAGTATCAGTAAAATTGTGTAATAAAGATACCAATTACTGGGTCTTTGTATAATATTCCTAAAAACGAAAAGGTTTTCCCCTCTGAGTAGACACTCCTTCATTAAGTAAACCGTACACCACCATGGCTAGAGATTTGCACCAATGCCGGGTGAATGTGAAAAAGCCAAGGTCAGCGACTATAGAAAAATCGCTAACCTTGGCTTTTAAAACGTGACCATATCAAGGTAAAGAAAAAGGAGAAAACATCTTTGAATAAGAAAGAGGGTATAGTTTTTCTACTTGATATCCTCTTTTCTTTTTACTTGGCCCCCAACGACATTCTCCATATAATTTTTACCCCAATTATACATCGAATCAAGAATCGGCATCAGGCTTTCTCCTTGTTCTGTCAGAGAGTATTCCACTTTGGGAGGTACAATTGGATAGACTTCGCGATGAACAATAAGATCTTCTTCCAGCTCTCGAAGCTGGTTAACGAGCATTCTTTGAGTGATGCCCGGCATAAGAGCCTTCAGTTCACCAAAACGCTTGGTCCCCTGCTTGCCTAGGTGCCATAAAACAAGCATCTTCCATTTCCCCCCAATAACAGAAAGGGTCAATTCTTTCTCACAATTGAATGTTTTATTCTGTAGCCTTGTCATTCCAATCAACTCCAAATATAAATCCTAAATCACATAGTATACTTTTTAACACTATGTAAAATTAAAGTGCGTACTTACAAAAATATTATACTTAGTATACGATACATTGTACAGTCGATATGAATTTCTCGCTGCGCAATGATTGATTGCCAGAGGGACATACTTACTGTGCAACAAACTAAAACATACTATTAGGAGTGAAGTATAAATGGAATTACAATTGGCACTGGATTTAGTAAACATTCAAGAAGGTATTGAATTGGTTAAACAAGTGGAGGACTATGTTGATATCGTAGAAATCGGTACTCCTGTGGTTATTAATGAAGGGCTTAGGGCTGTTAAAGAAATGAAAGAAGCTTTCCCTTCTTTAAAAGTATTAGCTGACCTAAAAATTATGGATGCAGCCGGTTATGAAGTGATGAAGGCATCTGAAGCTGGCGCTGATATCATCACGATTCTTGGTGCAGCTGAAGATATGTCCATCAAAGGGGCTGTTGAAGAAGCTAGAAAACAAGGCAAAAAAATCCTTGTTGATATGATCGCTGTGAAAGATCTTGAAACTCGTGCTAAAGAAGTGGATGCATTTGGCGTCGACTACATCTGTGTGCACACTGGCTACGATCTTCAAGCTGTTGGAAAAAATTCTTTTGAGGACCTTCAAACCATTAAACGTGTTGTAAAAAATGCAAAAACTGCTGTAGCAGGCGGCATAAAATTAGATACACTTCCGGAAGTCATTAAAGCACAACCTGACCTTGTTATTGTTGGTGGAGGTATCACTGGACATGCAGATATTAAAGGGACAACTGCCCAAATACAAAAATTAGTAAAACAAGGCTAATATCCATCATGCAGACTTCTCAATATTTAGCTGAATTCATAAAAGAGCTAAATCGTTCAGTAGACTTAATAGCTGATGAAGAAGCTGAAAGACTGGTTAATGGGATTCTTGAATCAAAGAAAGTTTTTGTAGCGGGTGCAGGAAGATCCGGGCTTATGGGTAAATCCTTTGCCATGCGAATGATGCACATGGGGATAGTAGCTTGGTTTATGCCTAAAAAATTTTTAAAGTCTTCAGGTAACTGCATAACACTAGCTCCTTTTTATTTTTTTCAAAGGGGTACCACCAGCAAAACGCAAATTTACAACGTTAAGGAAATACCAATATTAAAAAGCCCAATTTCTCAGCATTAAATTGAGAAATTGGGCTTTTTTCCATACTGTAGATAATGCCTCCATTGTGGAAGATCGATAAATTTGAACAAAAAAGTGATTATTTCTACATCTTTGGGTGAATCATATCATTTCACAGAAACTTTACCTTGAACTTCAATTTTAACATCTGCTTTTTTCAATATATTTCCGACATCGCACCCTTTATCTGCGGCTTCTGTCGCTCTTTGTGCAGATTGAATTTGTTCTTCTGTCGCGCCAGCAGATAAAACAATGTGAGGATAATGGATAATTTTAAACTCATTATCAGATATACTTGCCTCAGAGTTCACTGTAAGTTCCGCCACAGGAAGTTTTCTGCTTTCAAGCACAAATGTCAGTGTTGCTGCATAACAAGTTGTTACAGAAGCTACGAGAACCTCTTTTGGATTTGCTCCGTTACCACTACCTCCTAATGATGTTGGAATAGCGATTTTTGTATCAAGATACTCAGCTTTAAGGGTTCCATTCCCTGTTACCCCACCATCCCAATTTGCATTCACATTTATTTTCATATCAGCCATAATTAACACTCCTTCAATATATTAATTGCATATATATCTTCCCTATTCACGTATGTTTTTACTCGATGGGTATCGCAAACACTTCGTTAAAAGAACATTTTTTACGTTTTAATCAGTACCTACCAGTCGGTACAAAAAGTAGTTTAACGGATTATGATGGTATTATTCGAGAGTGGAAGTATATTACTCGAAAGTTAAACGCAGATATTGTGGTATTAGAGAATGAGACGGTTTTTTGATAGCCGGAAATTCCGGGGAATGGGTGATCTTGGGAAGTTAATGGAGGACCAATTTTTAAGTCTACTTTCTTATGTCGCTGAGCAAGAACGTAAAAAAAATAGACAACGGCAGGCTGAAGGAATTGAAGTAGCAAAGAATAAGGGAGTGAAATTCGTGCGACGTAAGTACAAGATCAATGCTGATTTCATTCAGGTGTATGATGAGTGGAAATCTGGATTTATTACTTCGACAGAAGGGCCAAATACCTTTTATCGACGATTCATTGTCTTCGCGGGACTACAATCGATTAGGCTTTGCCGTCCAATTAGCACTACTACGTTATGCGGGAATAATTCGAAAAGGATATTAAACTTCCCCGATAAAAAAACTGTATGGAATAAATGATCTGACCCAATAAAGTTAGACATATAATTTAAGCAGCTTCTAAGACCTGAGTTCGGTATTGTATCGGACTCAGGTCTTTTAATTTTACCTTCATTCGTTTGTGGTTATAGTAATGAATATAATCATCTAATTCCTTTTCAAAGTGCTCCATACTTTCAAACTCTTGGAGATAAAGCAATTCAGACTTTAACAAGCCAAAAAAGTTTTCCATGACTGCGTTATCTAAACAATTTCCCTTACGGGACATGCTTTGTATAATGCGGGAATCTTTTAAGGTTTTTTGATACTTCTTCATTTGATAATGCCACCCTTGATCCGAATGGAGGATGACCGTATCTTCTGGTTTTAGGTGTTTAATCGCCTCATCTAACATATCTCCAACAAGTTTATAAACAGGCCGTTTCATCACTTTGTAGGCAATGATTTCACCATTACATAAATCAAGGATAGCGGATAAGTAACGTTTCTCCCCAAATAATGAAATTCCGTTACGTCTGTTACCCATTTTTGATTCATTTTCTCAGCTTGAAAATCACGTTGTAAAATATGGGGGGCAATTCGACCAACATGCCCCTTATACGAACGATACTTCTTCATCCGGACTAAACATTTTACGCCCATTTCATTCATAAGGCGGTTGATGGTCTTTGGATTGTGAGAAAACCCATATTTTTTTAACTCTTTTGTGATACGACGCATAACCGTAACGTCCTTTATGTTCATGATAGATAGACTGAATAGTGGCTTTTACCTTCGAATACTTATCTTCTCGATTCAAGCGTTTTTCCCAATAATAGTACGTGCTACGTGGAATATCAGCGACTTTAATTAAGGCCACAACCTCATAAATGGACTTTAGTTCATAAATTACTTGCGCTTTGATTTTGGTTGTAATTTTTCCTGCATTTGAACTAAAGTATTTAACTTTTTTAAATACGCATTCTCCATTTCCAGTTGTTTAATTCGTTCTTCAAGCTCTTTAACCGAACCTTCAATTTGTTTGGATGGATTGATATCTTTTTTCATGGATGGTCTCCCCTTTTTCTTAGAAATTAGGGCATCTAATCCATAGGCATTAACATTTATTCTCCACGTCCGAATTAGCGCTGGAGATGAAATATTAAACCTTGCGGCTGCGTCGTAAGAAGATATACCCGTTTCATTCATATAATTAAGTACATCCATTTTAAACTCCGTAGAATAACTTGTATAGGATTTCTTAAATCCATCGGCTCCTTGAATTTGGTATAAACGAACCCATCCTTGAATCGTTTGATACGAAACTTCAAATATTTTTTGAAGATCCATATAGCTGTGCTTTCCTTCTAGGTAAAGTCGTGTAATGAATATTTTCTGTTCGGCAGAAAAATTAGCCATAAAAAACACCCCGTAAATGTTAGTTTGGTGTCTAACATTTACGGGGCAGTTCAAAATTCTACACAGTTTTTTTGAAATTCCTATTAGATTGTCAGCAACTCCAACAATATTCCCTCTTTAAAGTGAATTTTCAAATAATATCCAATGGCATTTTCCTAGTAGGTTTAGGAAATACTTGATCTATTCTACTTAGATCTTCTTCAGTAAACTCAATTGATGCTGCTTCAGCATTTGCTAAAACATGTTCATCTTGAACCGCTTTTGGAATAGAGATGACGTTATTCGAACGGATGGTCCAAGCAAGGGCGATTTGTAATGGTTGGACATTGTATTTGTCAGCAATATCATGAATAGCTGGATCGTTTAAAAGCTGTCTTCTTAAAGAGCCTCCTTGAGCAAGGGGACTATAGGCCATGATTGGCATGTTATGTTCACGCTGCCATGGTAAGAGATCGAAGTCGATTCCTCTTGAACCTAAATGGTATAGCACTTGGTTCGTCACACAATTTTTTCCATGCTTAGTGTTCCATAGCTCTTCCATATCAACCGTGTCAAAATTAGAGACGCCCCATCTTAAAATTTTCCCTTCTTCACGTAGTTTTTCCATTCCTTCAATTGTATCCTCTAAAGGAACACGTCCTCTCCAGTGGAGAAGATATAAGTCCAAGTGGTCTGTTCCTAGTCGTTTTAAGCTGTTTTCACATGCTTTTGAAATCTTATCTAAACCTGCATGATGGGGATACACTTTTGAGACTAAAAAGACTTCATTTCTGCGCCCTTTAATGGCTTTGCCAACTAAGCGTTCAGAGTCTCCATTTCCGTACATTTCAGCGGTGTCAATAAGTTTCATACCCAATTCTAAGCCGAGCTGCAAGGCTTTTATTTCTTTGTCTCTCACTTGGGGATTTTCCCCCATGTACCATGTTCCTTGTCCTAGACTAGGTAAAGAAGTGCCGTCAGGCAGGGTTACCACGTGTTTGGCTAAAGCATTTTTAATTTCCGCTCTTTTCTTTTCTTCCATCAGGCTCGACCCTTTCTTTTATGTATTTGGGTATCATAGAAGTAGAATGTTAACGTCTCTTCGTATAAAGTACGCATATATTTAAAATTTCCGCAACCAAAATAACCCTTCTTTGTTGCATGATATGGCCATTTCTGCTTCCGTCTGTGCAAAAAAACAAAGAAGTGAGGATGGCCTATAAGTGTCTGACACTTTGAGTCATCCTCATCTATTCTAAATCAATTTATCAATCGACTTTGATATCAAATGGATTAGATCAGATGAGCTCCTCCATCGATAAGAACCGATGTGCCAGTTGTAAACCCATTTTTCACTAGGTAAACATAGGTTTCAGCAATATCTTTAGGTTGAGCAACACGTCCGACAGGTAATTGCTTAGCAATCCCATGGTACATATCTTGTCTTTGATCTTCTGGCATTCCGCCGTAAAGAGGAGTGTCAACGATACCAGGTGATACCACGTTTACTCTGATGGGTGCCAGGTCTACTGAAAGTCCTCGTACTAATCCATCGATTGCTGAATTAATGGAAGCTAGAGTCGTTGCACCTTGAGGAGGACGCACACCATATACACCAGAAGTTAATGTAATAGAACTTTCATTATTCAAGTATGGAAGAGCAGCGCGAACCGATATATACTGCCCCCAGAACTTACTATCAAAAGCCTCTCTTACGGTTGCAACAGGCAGTTCGCTAAAGTGACCCATAGCGCCTTCACCTGCTGTAACCACCAGGTGATCAAATTTCCCAACCTTCTTGAAAAAGTCTGCAACCTTTTCCTCGCTGCGAAAGTCGATTTCATAGCCCTCTACGTTACCACCAAGCTTCACTTTTGCGTCAGATAATTTTGAAGCAGAACGGCTAGCAATAATAACTTGAGCGGATTCATCGATAAACGCCTTAGCAGCGGCTAAACCAATACCAGATGTACCTCCTAAAACAACCACTCGTTTTCCTTTTAATGACAACGCAATTCCTCCTTTATTCATACGTTTGTTTAACCAACTTGTGGATCCTGATTAAAGAATCTGCAAGTTAGAAATATTTACGTTTTTACATCAGCATTATTTAGCTAAAAGTTTAAGTGATTCACGATTAAATGCTGGAATATCTTTTGGTTCTCGACTTGTTACAATATTTTTGCTGATGACAACTTCTTCGTCTTTAAAATTTGCACCAGCATTTTTCAAATCGTTGCGAATGGATTTATAGCCAGTGATGTCGACACCTTTTAAAAGGTCTGTATCGATTAACACTTGTGGTCCATGACAAATGGCAAAAACAGGTTTTCCATCTTGGATAAATACTTTTGCAAATTCACCAAAACGATCGTCTTCACGCAATAAATCGGGAGAGAATCCACCAGGGATAAGCAACGCATCAAAGTCTGCAGGATGAACTTCATCAATGGATTTATCAATTTTTACGGTTGTGCCTTTTTTACCAGTTACTTGGTTACCTGATTGTTTGTCAATCGTGATAACTTCATGACCAGCTTCTTTAAAGGCTTGTACTGGTTCAGTGTACTCCACATCTTCAAATAGGTTTGTTATAAGCGTAGCGATTTTTTTGCTCATGTTCATTAACCTCCTTAAAATCATAGAACAGAAGTAAAAATATTCATTTTCGTACCATGTTCTGATTATCTTCATTAGAAGTTGATTTTATCTCCGTTGTAAGCCGCAATATAGATTTTTTTCATATCCTCCACCGATACTTCTCGTGGATTGGACGGAGTACAAGGATCCTCAAAAGCTCCTGCTGCCATCTGGTTCAGGTGTTTTTCAAATTCTGCTTATCCCACACCAAATTCCTTTATTGTTATTGGCATTTTTTCATCATCTCACCTGAAAATATGTATTATTCTTGATTCCTAACTATAAAACAGTTCAGCTAAAATCCTTTACAACACAGGAATATTATTTACCTTTTTCCAGAATGTACTCCTTTATTTCCTTTATGAACTGGATCATTGCAAATAAAAAGACCACAAGTCTTGACTTATTAAAAGTCTACTTGTGGTTTTTAATCCCCTCTTTTTAGAATGATTGCTATTTAATAGGTGCACTTTTATTGGCAGGAGTATCCATCACATTCTCCATATAGTTTTTACCCCATTCATACATGGAATCGAGTATTGGCATTAAGCTTTTTCCTTGTTCGGTCAATGAATATTCTACTTTTGGCGGAACAACAGGATAGACTTTTCGTTCAACAATGAGGTCTTCTTCTAGCTCGCGTAATTGGTTAACAAGCATTCGTTGGGTAATGCCCGGCATAAGAGCCTTCAGCTCACCAAATCGCTTCGTTCCCTCTTTTCCTAAATGCCACAAAATCAGCATTTTCCATTTACCGCCAATAACATAAAGCGTTAATTCTTTTTCACAGTTAAACATTTTTTCCTGCATACGTGACATTTGTTTCACCTCCACTTCTATATAGAATAACACATAGTATACTTTTTAACACTATGTAACAATAAAGTGCGTACTTTCACACTTTTAATATACACATTATACTAACACTGTAACATTGTTAACAAGAGCATTGGTTACGGCTACCAGGAGAAATGAAAGTGAACAATGGGCATTATTACTACTGTGCAACAAGCTTAAAAAATTATGAGGAGTGAAACATAGATGGAATTACAATTAGCATTAGATTTAGTCAACATTCCAGAAGCAATCGAATTGGTAAAAGAAGTAGAGGAGCATATAGATATCGTAGAAATCGGAACACCGGTTGTGATCAACGAAGGTCTCCATGCTGTAAAGGCAGTAAAAGAAGCATTCCCTAACTTAAAAGTATTAGCAGACCTGAAAATTATGGATGCTGCTGGATATGAAGTGATGAAAGCTTCCGAAGCAGGTGCTGATATCATCACTATTCTTGGAACGGCTGAAGATATGTCGATTAAAGGTGCTGTAGAAGAAGCGAAAAAACAAGGTAAAAAAATCCTTGTCGATATGATTGCGGTAAAAGACCTTGCTGGACGTGCTAAAGAAGTGGATACTATGGGCGTGGATTATATTTGTGTTCACACGGGCTACGATCTTCAAGCAGTCGGAAAAAATTCTTTTGAAGATCTACAAACCATCAAAAGTGTGGTTAAAAATGCTAAAACGGCCATCGCAGGCGGCATTAAATTAGAAACACTTCCAGAAGTCATTAAAGTAAATCCGGACCTTGTCATTGTAGGCGGCGGGATTACTGGACAAGCTGATAAAAAAGCTGCTGCTGCCAAAATGCAACAAATGATTAAAGAACAAACGGTTACAGCAGGTTTATCCTAAGATGCAGACGACTCAATATGTAGCAGAAATCTTAAAAGAGCTTAATCATTCAGCTGACTTAATCTCAGATGAAGAAGCTGAAAAACTCGTCAACGGGATACTTGAATCGAAAAAGGTTTTTGTCGCCGGTGCAGGCAGATCAGGATTCATGGCCAAATCCTTCGCCATGCGGATGATGCATATGGGAATTGATTCTTATGTAATCGGTGAAACTGTAACTCCCAACTTTGAAAAAGAGGATATCTTAATCATCGGATCCGGATCCGGGGAAACGAAAAGCTTAGTCTCCATGGCTGAAAAAGCAAAAAGCATTGGTGGTAAAATTGCAACTGTCACGATATTCCCTGATTCCACTATTGGACAGTTAGCAGATATCACCATTAAATTGCCTGGATCCCCGAAAGACCAATCAGAGGGCGATTATAAAACCATCCAACCAATGGGCTCACTATTTGAGCAGACCCTTTTACTTTTTTATGATGCCGTCATCTTGAGATTCATGGAGAAAAAGGGATTAGATACCAATAAGATGTATGGCAGACATGCCAATCTTGAATAAAACATAGTCCTAAGAATGTAATAACCAAAAGACCGCAGACATACTAAAGAAACTTTGCGGTCTTTTGGTTAGTCTTTAAAACATTATTTTGTTATTATAACAATTATTCTAAAATTTTTTAAAAAGGAATGATAGCATGATTTCATTAAAAGGAAAAACTGCTTTAATTACTGGGGCAGGCAGAGGAATCGGGCGTGCTACTGCGATTGCTTTAGCAAAAGAAGGAGTTCATTTAGGATTGATTGGATTAACGATGTCAAATCTTGAAAAGGTAACCGCGGAACTAGAGCAATATGATGTGAACGTTTCAGCAGCAACTGCAGATGTAGCCGATCTTGAAGCAGTTCATCATGCTGTTGAACACATCAAATCAGACCTAGGTTCTATTGATATTTTAATTAACAATGCAGGTATAGCTAAATTTGGCGGTTTTCTTGATTTAACTCCTGAAGAATGGGAAAAGATCATCCGAGTAAACTTGATGGGTGTATATAATGTAACAAGAGCCGTTTTACCTGATATGATTGAAAGAAAATCAGGAGATATTGTGAATATCTCCTCAACTGCGGGCCAAAAAGGAGCACCTGTTACAAGTGCTTATAGCTCTTCTAAATTTGCTGTTTTAGGACTAACGGAATCACTCATGCTAGAGGTAAGAAAGCATAATATCCGTGTAACGGCATTAACACCAAGTACAGTTGCAACTGATTTGGCCATTGAAACCAATCTTATCAGTGGAAATCCTGAAAATGTTATGCAATCAGAGGATTTAGCAGAGCTGCTTGTAGCCGGGTTAAAGCTTCATCCAAGAGTCCTAGTAAAGACTTCAGGATTATGGTCAACTAATCCTTAATTTGAGAAGCGATCGACTCTTCTTGTCTATATTGGATAAGAAGCAGGAACCTAGTTGTAAAGTGTACCCTTTGTAAAGGACATTTTAAAAAAGGTATTAGGCAGCCTGAAGAAGATGATCTCTGTATTGTGGAGTGCCCCCTGTCAAATAGACAGAAATAAAAAAGACTAATTATGCAACCTGAGTTCTATATTGATATGGACTCAGGTTGTTTAATTTTTTCTGGAAGCGATGATGGTTATAGAATCGAATATACATACTTACAGCACCTCGAACCTCTTCAGAGGTACCGAAGGAGTTCATATAGAAACACTCCGATTTAAAGTGGCTGAAGAAATTCTCCATACAAGCGTTATCCCAGCAGTTTCCCTTTCTTGACATACTGGATTGCATTTTATATTTTTTCAAATAGGTTATTGTATTGGTGGGAAGTGTATTGGTACCCCTGGTCGCAATGGAGAAGAATTCCTTTAACATCCCGTTTTTTCTTTGCTTTTTTTATTGTTACTATTACAAGTGTTAAGTCGTTTCTCCGGCTGACTTGATAAGAAATGATTTCATTGTTATAGAGGTCTTTTATGGCGGATAGGAAAAGTTTCTGTCTATTAAAAATCAAATATGTAATGTCAGTCACCCATTTCTCATTAGATCTGGATGCATGAAAATCCCTATTAAGAAGGTTTTTAGAAATACATATGCTTCTTTATGATTAGTAATATTTTTCAAATCTCCTTCAATTGTGGTAGCAACTTCCAATCTGGCATTTGTAAAGTGTCAAAGTAAACGGATGCCACCGAAAGCTATAATTACGATGGAAATGTTCCTTAACGTATGTTTTCCGCATTTTGTTGGTAGGACCCCTTCTTCAGGTTTTTCAACTTCGGCAAAACCTAAAATATTATTTAAAAATTTTCTTGCAGTGTCCTCACTACCTTTAGGAGCAGCGAGCTGAATATGGTCAACTCTTTAACAAGTTGGTTAAGCCAATCTAGAAACGAATGAAATCCTGCTTTCGTATTTTCAAAGAAACACGTTTTACCCAGTTCCAATCCTCTAAAATCCTGTGCTCTCGCGACATGATTGTGCTTGGCTAGGATTTACTCCGACAATTAGGGTTTCAGAAGTCATTTGAGTGGTTTTATGATTTTGGTTATTATTCATTGTAGACCTCCAAATAGATGTGTTTTGTCCTTTTTAGCTGGCCAGCTTAGGAAACATTCATCTTATCAAGAGGTCTTTTTTCGTTCAAACCTCATTTTCAGTTATTACAGGAATGCTGACCCTTTAGTTGCATAAAGAAAAAGCTGCCTTAAAGACATTACACAATTTTTGATGAAAGATTAAAGGACACCTAATCTTTTCAGTCTTTTTTTTATAAAAAATGACCATACTGAGGATAAAAACATTAGAGGATGTTATAAAATGATTACACAGGAACAAGTGATGCAAGTTTTAAGTGGTGTGCAGGATCCAGAACTTCACAGAAGCCTTGTTGAGTTAAAAATGGTTAGAAACGTAAAAATAGAAGAATCAGATGTTAGTCTTGAGGTTGTATTAACCATTCAGGGCTGTCCCTTAAAAGCGAAGATTAAAGAAGATGTTCAAAATGCTCTTCGAGGCATTGGTGCTGAAAATGTGTATGTAAGCTTTGGGGCCATGAGTCCTGAAGAAAGAGCTTCATTAACTCAAGTATTGAAGAAGAATTCAACAACGGAAAGCGGGATGCCGTCGATGCTGCGCCATGATTCCGGGGTACGCTTTATCGCGATAACCAGCGGCAAAGGCGGCGTTGGGAAATCGACCGTTACCATCAACCTGGCTGCTGCCCTCGCCCGAATGGGGAAAAAGGTAGGAATTTTGGACGCGGATATTTATGGATTCAGCATCCCGTCCATGATGCAGATTAATGAAAAGCCGACTATGATCGGCAAAACTGCAATACCAGTTCTCAGTCATGATGTGAAGGTAATGAGCATGGGTTTTTTTGCAGAGGATAATAACCCGGTTATGTGGCGGGGGCCGATGCTGAATAAATGGATTCAAAACTTCCTTGCCAATACCCATTGGGGCGAACTGGATTATCTGCTTCTCGACCTGCCTCCAGGTACAGGAGATGTGGCAATTGATGTGGCTGCCATGATTCCGCAGGCAAAGGAAGTTATTGTGACTACTCCTCATAATGTAGCGTCGCATGTTGCCTCAAGAGCTGGGGTCATGGCGCGTCATACGAAACATGACATATTAGGCGTAATTGAAAATATGGCCTACTATGAAGAAAGCGATGGCACACGGAATTACCTTTTTGGAAGAGGCGGCGGAGAACGCCTGGCTGAACGGCTTCAAACAGATGTAATCGCACGAGTCCCCTTTGCGAGTCCTGTACAAGCAGCAGGTACTTCTGTATATGACGAAGACTCACTGGTAGGAGAGCTATTCCGATCCCTGGCAGAAGATGTGTTATATAAGGATGCTCAATAAAATGGAAGGCGATATAGATTTTTATATCGCTTTTTTTATGAAGGTTCTGGTTTCTTAGGGTATGGAACGTAAAGTTAAACCCGGTAAGACTAAAGTATAACTCTAAATGAATTTTTTAGTGGCCATACGGCAATTTTAGTGACTAAAACTTCTTTATATCGCAATCTGAGCTGGTTTATGCTGACTGAGTCACAGCTTCAAGTACTCTCGCTCATATGTGGACTGCTATTTGGATTAACTCACAGCTTTATACAGCCAAACTGGCAGCTGCTCTTACCGCCTTGCCATAAAAAAAGGGAATTCCACAATCGGATTCCCTTTTCTCACGTCTTCTTTTAGTTGTCAAAATAGTTGAAAGCTCTGTCGTTCTGACAGTTTTCACAGACATGAAGAATTCTGGTTCTTTCTGATTCAGTTTCTTCTGTTTCCATTTCCTGCTCACTGCCGCATAATTCACAAATCTGCATAATCTTCCTCCTCTTAGTGAGGTGAATTTTGATTTTCCGTTTTTATATCGTAGCCTGAGTCTCTGATGGCCTGTTGAAAATCCTGGAATGAAGCGGCATTTTTGTCATAGCCAATTCTTGCTTCTCCACTTTCTTTATTTACATCAGCCTGGAGGATGCCCCATACACCGTTTAATGACCGAATGATTTCGTCGGAATCTTTTTCCGATAGCGGTCCATGAATCTTGATAACACCTTGTTCTTCCATTACCCTTGTCCTCCTTCTGGATGAAGTTCCTGTGAAGGATGCTGTGTAAATGATTCACCCATGCCATGCAGGAATTCAACCATGGTTGTCATCGCCGCTTTGATTTCTGGGTCTCTCAAGCTTTTACCTAATTTCCATAAGCTATGTTTTTCATGGTTTTTGATGCTTTCGCCCATATGGTCAAGGCCTTTTGTAACACCGCCCAGCATAGATTGTAACTGGTCAGGCTTTAAGGTGCCCATGAAATTGAAAAGGTAAATGGCATTTTTGATGGTGTTATGCATACCAGGCTGGTTAACTTGCTGCATGGCTATAACGCCGACGTCTGTACGATTTTCCAAAATGGCATGAAGTGCATCAAGAATCCCAATTTCCTGTAGATTCTTTAATATGGCGAGTGCAGAAAGAATCCCTTCTTTGTTATCAGCAAGAGCTTTTAATATTTCCCCGATTGACTGAGCTTGTTCTTCCATCGCATTTGGAACCTGTTTATTAATGTGCCTGATTGCTTTCGCCATATGCTTCCCCTCCATTTCCAAATAACTCTTCTATCGCTTGAAAATCGTCACGCTGCCACTTTTCCTCAACCCGAACGCTGATCTGCGGATTCCTGTTACCAAACCGGTGGTTATGCTTAGGCAACGGCGGTTCACCTGTTGCTTCTAAAATCTCCATTTTAACACCGATTTCCTTATATGCAGGAGTATGTGTAACTAGATCATGATAGCTGCTTGTCAGGTAATTGACAGCTTCATCGTCCTCAAAGCTGTTCATCGTGAGATAAATTTCCTTGCCTTTAACCCGGTCCGTAACAAGCGTCCTTACTTTAACCTGTCCATATGGTGAACTTAATCTAACTAATGTACCGTCACTGAGATTTCGTTCCTCCGCCAATTCGTGCGATACCTCCAGCCATGTGCCAGGTACCTTATGGATAAGTCCTTCTGTCCGGTACGTCATATTTCCTTCATGGAAGTGCTCAAGCAAACGTCCATTGTTTAAATGGAGATCATATTCTTCTCCTGCCATATATGGAGGAGTCCAGTCAACAGCGAACAGCCTTGCCTTTCCATCCGCAAAGGCAAATTTGTCTTCATATAATAAAGGTGTATCCGTTCCATCTTTGTGAACCGGCCAAACTTGGCTGTTAAAGCCTTCAAGACGGGCATAGCTCACACCTGAAAATAGGACAGCAAGACTGGCCGCTTCATCCATAATTTCACTTGGATGCGAATAATTCCAATTCGCACCCATACGGTTCGCTACATCCTGGAAGATCTGCCAGTCCGGTTTCGAATCGCCCAGCGGATCAAACACCTTATAGAACCTTTGAATGCGCCTTTCCGTATTTACAAATGTCCCATCTTTTTCAAGTGAAGGTGATGCCGGTAAAACAACATCGGCAAATTGTGCCGTTTTAGAGAAGAAAATATCCTGTACGACAAAGAAGTCCAATTTTTCAAATGCACTTTGAACATGGTTCGAGTTTGCATCCACAAGCCCCATTTCTTCTCCAAATAGATACAGGGATTTTAATTTTCCTTTGTGGATTGCCTCTACCATGTGGTGGTTGTCCATTCCAGGATCTTTTGGAATTTCAACGCCCCATGCTTTTTCATACTTTTCTCTAACCTCGGCATTACCGACTGGCTCATAACCAGGAAACCATGATGGCATTGTACCGAAATCACAGGCTCCCTGTACGTTATTGTGGCCTCTTAAGGGATAGGCACCTGTACCTGGACGGCCATAATTCCCCGTAATCAGCAATAAATTTGAAATGGCAGTGCTTGCGTCTGTTGCGCCAGAATGCTGGGTAATTCCCATAGCCCAAAGGATACAGACTGAATTAGCTTCATGAATCATTGTTGCTGCCTTGATTATTTCTTCCTGCGAAAGTCCGGTCATCTCTTCTGCATAGCCTAAGGTGAATTTATCCAGTGTTTTAATATATCCTTCTACGCCTGATACACGATTCGCCAGAAATTCTTTATCATGCCAACCTTGATCGATAATGTACTTCGTTACGGCAGAAATCCAGATTAAATCAGAACTTGGCTTAGGATGCAAAAGGAAATCCGCACGTTGTGCTAGCTCATGCTCTCTAATATCAGCTACTAATAGTTTTTGTCCAAATAGCTTATGAGCTCGTTTTACACGTGTAGCCAGGACAGGATGAGATTCCGCTGGATTTGCACCAATTACAATAACCAAGTCTGTAGTTTCAATATCCTGGATAGTTCCAGAATCGCCCCCCAATCCTACTGTCCTTAAGAGTCCTGCAGTAGCCGGAGATTGGCAGTATCTAGAGCAGTTGTCGATATTGTTTGTTCCGATAACCGCACGTGCAAATTTTTGCGCCACGAAGTTTTCTTCATTGGAGCACTTGGAAGAAGCGATCACTCCAATGGATTCCGGGCCATACTCTTCCTTTATTTCCGTAAGTTTACTTGAAATCAGATCTAACGCTTCATCCCAGGTCGCTTCTTCAAACTCTCCGTTTTTACGAATCAAAGGCTTGGTTAAGCGCTGGTCACTGTTAACAAAATCCCAGCCCCATTTTCCTTTTACACAGGTTGAAATGCCGTTAACGGGAGCTTCATGGGTAGGCTGAATTTTCAAAATCTGCCTGTCCTTTGTCCATACTTCAAAGCTGCAGCCTACACCGCAGTATGTACAAACCGTCTTAGTCCTCTTAATACGTGCTTTCCTCATGGCAGCTTCTACTTCCGATATCGCAAATATTTCTTTATATCCAGGCTCCACTTCTTTAATTAAATCAACCATAGGCTCTAAAATTGGAGCCGGCAGGTTTGTTAAGAATCCTGCTTCACCGAGCATGGATGTCTCCATTAAAGCATTACATGGACACACGTTCACACAATGTCCACAAGATACACAAGAAGACTCATCAATTGGAACATCATTATCCCAGATAACCCTTGGTCTTTCTCTTCCCCAGTCAATAGTTAAGGTTTCATTGACCTGTAAATCCTGACAGGCCTCAACACACCGGCCGCACAATATACACTGATCTGGTTCATACCTATAGAAAGGATGGGAATTATCCGGAGGGTAGGGTTTTTCTCTAAATTCATATTTCTGATGCTCAATCTCTAAGTATTCAGCAGTATTATGGACGGTACAATTGCCGTTATTATTATCACAAACAGTACAATAAAGTTCATGATTCTCTAGGATCCGTGACATCGCTTCATACTGGGCATCCTTAACAGACTTTGACATTGTATCAACCGTCAAACCTGGAACAGCCTTTGTCGAGCAAGCACGGACTAATTCCCCACCCACCTGCACAAAACATGTATCACAGGTTTGGATTGTCCCCAGATCGGGATGATAACAAATGCTTGGAATGTACAATTCATGACTTTGGGCGACTTGCAATATCGTTTGACCTGGCTGTGCTGTTAATTCCTTTTCGTTGATTCGGATGGAAAAAGAATGGTCAGACATGTGATTCCTCCTATCTTGCTGCCGTTAAGCTGAATTTTTTTATAAATTAAGCCATACACCAGCAAATGCTGTTGATTCATCCTAGTATTCCCAAAAAGGATATGAATAAAATATATTTTTACAGCCCTTAAAAATTATTCTAAAGCCTCTGTGTATTAACCCTTTCTTTTTTGGCAAGTTTATAGGAGATGATTTGTTGATAGCGAATCGAGTCTACATATATAAAGAAATTTAACTGAAGGCAGGCGAACCGAAGCTATGGAAAAAGAAATTCTTTTACAACTAGTTCAATCAATGATCATGTCCTCATCAAAGAAACCAAAATACATGAGCATCTCTACGGTGAAAGTTGCAGACCTCCTAGAAACCTCCATTTCCCATATCGAAAAAGGATTACAGGAACTTGTACAAGAAGGACGCCTCCGACAATCAAAACTGGAACAGCCGCCGCACAACACCATTTACATGCTGCCATAATGGCGGACTGTCCCCACTTCTCTAATTATTTCCTAGAGTAAAGTGTTTTTTTCTCCCTTTTTAAACGGTAAAATGGCCCCATCTTGATGGGGTCATTCTGATGTATCTTTGATTACCTTAAGCTAGTCCAATAACTTCCAGTGGTCTGTTTAGAAAACCTAAACCAATCTACAAATTGAAGTTAATGAGTATTTTAAAAGGGCTAAGAATAAGCAAAGAAGCAAAGAGTTTGAGGAATCTGTTAAAAATTTTACTGATACTCTTAATTATTTGATGTTAGATGCATATATATTAATAACCTTTTTGGAAGTAGAAAACTATTCATGGGCTCTTTAACTGAAAGTGAACGCCAAAAAGCTTTTGACCATGGCGCCACTTTTTATGATCTGTTTTTCCTAATACTTGGGGCTGGGAGTGGTTAAGTGAACCGTCATATAAAAGATTCATTGGACAGACCACTAAGGGATTTAAGGATTTCCGTCATAGATCGGTGTAACTTTCGCTGTCAGTATTGCATGCCTGCTGAAATTTTTCATGATAATTTTCAATTTTTGCCTAAAAGTGAGCTCTTGTCATATATGGAAATCGTAAGGCTTTCTAAATTATTTGCAAGCTTGGGAGTTAAAAAGCTAAGGTTGACAGGCGGGGAACCTTTACTTCGGAAAGACCTTTCAACTCTTATTTCAGAGCTCATCAAAATTGACGGTATAGAAGATATTGGGTTGACTACAAATGGTGTTTTTCTGAAAAAACAAGCCAGGAATTTGAAATCAGCGGGATTAAAGAGGGTGAATATCAGTTTAGATAGCCTGGATGATGAACTTTTTAAACAGATGAACGGCAGGGGTGTCGGGATAAAGCCTGTTATAGAAGGTTTAGCTGCTGCCAAAGAAGCAGGCCTTGGAGTTAAAGTGAACATGGTAGTGAAAAAAGAAATCAATGAATCTCAAATTCTGCCGATGGCGCGGTTTTGTAAAGAAGAGGGCATTCAATTACGTTATATAGAATTCATGGACGTCGGACATACAAATGGCTGGCAGATGAAGAATGTACTTACAAAAAAAGAGTTACTCGAAATCCTCCAAGCAAAATTCGATCTTGAACCAGTTGTAGAAGATTATTTTGGAGAAGTAGCAAAACGCTTCCGGTATAAGGGAACTACAACCGAAGTGGGGGTTATAACATCCGTCTCTGAGTCTTTTTGTTCCAGTTGCACCCGTGCTCGTCTTTCTGCTAACGGAAGTTTATATACATGCCTGTTCAATGGAAAGGGGCATGACTTAAAGTCATTGCTCCGTTCCGACATGTCAGATGAAGAATTGACAGGCTTCATCATTTCACTTTGGAACCGGAGGGACGACCGCTATTCGGATGAGCGGTCAGCGGGAACAGTGAAAAAACAGGATAAAATCGAAATGTCATTCATAGGCGGGTGACAAACAGCAAGTTCTCCTCAATCATAAAGGGATGGCAACGTTTCCATCCCTAATTCGAAATCTGATTATGGAGGGCTTATTTGTTTTCATACAAAAAAGAGCTGCTAATCAGCTTCTGGTATTGAAGTAAAGTATCGTTACTTTAAGTACAATTTATCATGGACTTCTAACTAGACTAATCCAGTTGAGCTATAGACTAAAATAATTACAAATGCTGCTAGTGTCTTAAAAATTGTAATCACAAAGATATCTCCATATGATTGTTTGTGTGTTAAGCCTGTAACCGTAAGTAAGGTAATAACAGCGCCGTTATGAGGTAACGAATCCATCCCGCTTGATTCCATCGCTATGACACGGTGCATTACATCGGGAGGAATATTATATTGATTAATAGCTTGTATATCTTATCTCCCATCGCACTAAGCGCAAATCCCATTCCACCAGACGAAGAACCAGTAATACCAGATAACTCGTTTGTTGTAACGGCCCCATTTACAAGTGGATTCGTAAAAGTGTGTGAAATACCATCACATACGTTGCAAATCCTGGTAATGAAGCAATGACCCCATTAAATTCAGAAGCAGAAATCATAGCTGCCAGTAACGCTCCACCAATACTGGCATTAATGCCCTTTTGAGACCCCGTTGTAACACGTGCCCAATCGTAAGCAACTGTTGCAATAATACCTAATACTAGAGCTAGTTCGATAGACCAAATACCTGTTACTGTCGCAAGATCTACTTTCCCAAACAAATCTAATCCTATCTTTGAAAAGTCAAATCCCGCTGGATACCATTTCGGAATAGAAATAGTAAAAAATTTATTCGCCACACCCACTAAAACTAGCGGTATAAATGCAAATATTTGTCGTACTGGACTTGTATTAACAGCTAAAGGAACCGGTAATGGAATTACTGTTTCTGCAGCAACTGCCGTTAAGTGTACTTTTACGAACAGGGTAATTATAGCAAACAGGAAAAGCTTATCAAGTTAGGGATGATGGCATCCATATGGGTCTAATATTTTCACTTCTTTTGCATCATAGTAAAATCCTCTTTCTCCGTTAATACATTCGAATCTGACTTTAGTAAAATAAGTGAAATTACCATTTCAATCAAGTTCTGGTGCTATGCCAAATATTGCTATATAGTCTTTTCTAACATCTACCTTTATCTATAAACTCGTCGGTAAACTTGTCAATTTCATATCTGAAACATTCATCTTTGCACCTTCCTTTTGTCACAATTAAGCTAATTTGCATGCTACCAATTCAAAAATTCAGGATATTTTTTATTTGTCTTAGGATGCAAAGCAATCTGGCCTTAGGTTCTGTACTGAGGTTTGTAAATCAACGGGGAGCTTGTGTTGAATTAAGACTTTTTATGAGTAAATAGGAAAGGCTTAAGGATTCGACTTCACCTTAAGCCCTTTCTTGCCCTATTTTAAAAACCCATCGATATATATTTTTCTTCTAAATATTCTTCAAGGCCTTGATGGCCGCCTTCCCTCCCCATGCCGCTTTCTTTCATGCCGCCAAATGGGGCTTGTGCAACGGTGGGAATGGCGTCGTTGTAGCCGATGATGCCGAACTCCAGAGCTTCGGATACCCTGACTCCCCTGCTTATATTCTGTGTGTAAAAATAAGCGGCCAGCCCGTACTCTGTATTGTTGGCAAGCTCGATCACCTCTTCTTCTGTATCAAACGGAATGATTGGCGCGACCGGTCCAAATGTTTCCTGGTATGTGATGAGCATATCCTTGTTCACTCCACCCAGTACGGTCGGTTCATAAAATAATCCATCAGCCAATTCCCCTTCAACTCTTTGTCCGCCACAAAGAAGGCTGGCGCCTTTTTCCAAGGCATCTTGTACATGCTCCTCTACCTTTTCCAGGCCATCACTGCTGACAAGAGGCCCGACTTCAACAGTTGGATCAATGCTATTTCCGACTTTTAGAGCTTGTACCTTTTCAACAAAAAGTGCCGAGAATTCATTGATGACAGAACGGTGGACGTAAATTCGATTTGCGCATACGCACGTTTGTCCGGTGTTCCTGAACTTGCTTGCAACGGCACCAGCTGCTGCGGCTTCCAAATCAGCATCCTCAAAAACGATGAAGGGCGCGTGTCCTCCAAGCTCAAGGGAAAGTCTCTTGAGCTGCGGGGCTGACTTGGTAACCAGCAATTTTCCTACTTCAGTAGATCCGGTAAAAGATATTTTCCTTACTACCGGATTTTCAAAAATTTCATCCGAGATAGGTCCGGCACTCCCTGTTACGATACTGACCACTCCAGCAGGCACTCCCGCCATTTCCACCAATTTACCAAACGCTAATGCACTAATAGGAGATTGTTTTGCAGGCTTGACAATGACTGTACATCCAGCAGCCATGGCAGGTCCTACTTTCCGCGTCATCATGGCCAACGGGAAATTCCAAGGGGTAATGGAAGCAACCACTCCAATCGGCTGGCGGATCACCGATAGCCTTTTATTTGCGGCAGAAGCAGGGATCGTTTCCCCATAAATCCGTCGGCCCTCTTCAGCAAACCATTCCAGGTAGCTTGCAGCAAAATCCACTTCACCCCGGGCTTCCATTAAGGGCTTGCCCATTTCCATACTCATGATTTCTGCTAATTCATCTTTATATTCATGCATAAGGTCATGCAATTTCTTAAGATATTTACTGCGTTCCTGTGCCGTCAGTTTTGACCAGGTTTTAAACGCTTCCTCAGCAGCTGCAATTGCAGCATGCGTTTCTTGGCGTCCTCCACTTGGAATCCTTGCCACAACTTTCCCTGTTGATGGATTTGTTACTGGTAAAGTTTCTCCGTTATGTGCTGCAGTCCATTCACCGTTTACATACATTTTCAGTTCAGTTAAATTGACCAATCCACTAGTTTTCAGCATGAATATGTCTCCTTTTTTCGTTGGATTTGCAAAGCGATTCATTATATACACAAAAAGATTATAGCCCTGAAACTTTTGTTCCCCCGTCAATGTCCGTGTTAATCGAAATCCTTTCATTTTTAAGAACGAATGTATACCCCACAGCAGCAATTAGGCAAATGACTACAGGTATGATCAGGGCTATATTGAAATTATTGAATTTCGCTATTAAGATCCCTGTTGCTACTGGGGCAATCCAGCCAGCAAGGTTCCCCACGAAGTTTTGCAGCCCTGCAAGCTTTCCTTCCGCACCCTTTGGAGCAACATCCGAAACAGTGGCCCAGAGAATACCGGCAGCCAATCCTTCACCGCCGATTGCTATTGAGATATACGTAAGTGCCATTATGGCACTGTCTGTATAGATAGTCGGTATTATGGCTAATGGAAAAAGCATTCCGATGGTTAAAACAGTTTTTCTTGCTTTGATGGAATTCCAGCCTCTTTTAATTAAGAAATCCGACAACACACCTCCTAAAATATTTCCCAGAAAGGACATGATCCAAGGTAGCATCGTAAAAAAACCGGCTTTTAAAAGAGTCATTTCCCTTTCGACTACAAGATAAGTGGGAAGCCAGGTCATCATTAAATACGTAAGATAGTTATGGGCAAACAAGCCGTATAACATAGGGTAAACACTTCTGAATTTAAAGAATTTAAATGGTGAGAAGTTTAGTGTCTTCGCTTTTTCGGTTTGAGTTTGCTCCTCTTTGATATAGGCTACTTCGGCCTCGTTTGCAATCTTACTTTGCTCTGGATGGTTTTTGAAAAAGAATAACCAGAATGCCAGCCATACAAAACCGATGGATCCAATTACCACAAAGGATGCTTGCCATCCCCAAGCCTGGATGATCCATGCTAAAATGGGTGTTGTTATGCCAATCCCGATAGCTGTACCAGAATTAAATATCCCGTTTGCAATGCCCCTTTCGTGTGACGGCAGCCAGTCTGAAATAACGCGCGTATTGGTTGGAAAAGCTGGAGCCTCTCCGATTCCCATTAAAACGCGGATACCGATCAGTCCGCCAAGCGAACGTCCCATTCCAGTAAACACCGTACAGAGCGACCACCAAACGATGGCAATCGAATACGTTAAGCGTGCCCCCAATTTATCAACGATTACCCCGACCGGGATCTGCATTAAGGCATACGACCAAAAGAACGCTGACCCCAATATCCCGAATTCTACTGCCGAAAGCGAAAGATCCTTCATCATCGAGGGTCCTGCAATGCCAAGAATTGCCCTATCCATATAATTGATTGTTGTTGCGACGAAAAGGAGTACCACTACAAGCCATCTTCCATTGGTCTTTTTCATACGTCACCTCATTAGATAATTATATTCAGGTAGAAAAATACTGCGGGAAATCCATGTGTCCGAAAAAAGTTAAAAAGGGGAAACTGATTTGAAATCCCCTGAAATTCAGGTGATTTTCAAATTGAATGGTTTTTATATATTCACGATGGCCGTTTCTGAATTTTTTCCACTGCTTGCATTTCGATTACCATAATTAAATCCTTCAAAGTCACCCTCATAAGCCTTCTCTATAATCAGTTGGATATCCGATGCCTTCGTCAGCCTTGGATTAACGACCACGTTACCGCTTCGCATGGAATCTTCCACTAATTTCGGCAAAACGTCCAATGAGACTCCAAGATCTTTAATATTAAGAGGAATATTCATGCTCCGATTCATTTCGATGATGGTTTCGATTGCTTTCTCGGCAGCTTGCGCATTGGATAAACCGCTTACATCCCTTCCTAAAGCTATTGCAATTTCTCTATACTGATCCTCACATGCCGGCAGGTTGAATCTCATGACGAATGGCAATAGTGCTGCATTTGCGATGCCATGCGGGATATTAAAGACTCCTCCAAATGTATGGGAAATGGCGTGTACATTACCCAGTCGGGATTGCGAAAAGGCTGCACCAGCTAACAGGGAGGCTACAAGCATGTTTTCCCTGCTTTCCATGTCCGTTCCTACAAAGTACGATCGTGTTAAATTTTCACCGATCATCTTCATGGCCTGCATCGCGAAAGCCTTGCTGACAGGGTTGGCAGATTTGGAGGTGTAAGATTCAATTGCATGAGTAAGAGCATCCATACCAGTAGCTGCAGTAATCTCTTGAGGCAAATTCAATGTAAGGGCAGGATCCAATATAGCTAGCTTTGGAAACAAAAGTGAACTAAGTACACCTAATTTAAAAGAGGTTTCCTTATTCGTTACCACTGTCGAATTAGTAGCTTCACTGCCAGTTCCAGCCGTAGTCGGGATTGCTATGATCGGGAGCGGGGGATTGGAAATCTTTCCAACTCCTTCATAATCCAGGATATGGCCGGGATTAGTAGCCATTGCCGCGATGCCCTTTGCAGTGTCAATGCTGCTTCCTCCGCCTACAGCCAGAACCGCCTCCATCTTTTGTTGCTTAAGATACACTGTCCCCTGTTGGATTGTTTGAGCTGATGGATTAGGCTCCACCTCATCGTAAATCTCAAAAAAAAGGTTTGCCGAGGCAAGGGATCTTTCAATGCCTTGTAAGAGACCGGCTCCTCTAACCCCTTTATCTGTTATGATCAGCACACTCGATACACCTAAATCCCTAATTAGCTCCCCTGTTTTTCCAGATATTCCGTTACCGCACTCCACCCGTGTCGGCATACTATATGTAAAAGGCATAAGAGACATTTTCATCTTCCTCTCCAATTATATTCTATTAGACGGTGAAATCCTTTCCGCCCCGGTCTGCAGATCCATCATGAATCGTTATGATGCTTAACCTTCCAGGGACACCGTTCCTTTAAAAGCAATCTATAAAGCTTTTCTAAGTAATTCTTCTAAACTGTGCTGGGTTGGCATTCTTGGGTTATTCCGAATCAGGCGATCGATTTGGAGGGTTTTCTCAGCAATTTCGGGAATATCCTCTTCTTTGATCCCAATCTCCGTCAGCTTTGTAGGCAGTCCAATTTCCCCAAGCAGGGTAAGCACAGCTTTTGAAGCAGCCAAAGCGGCTTCCTTTTCGGAGAGGCCATCCGAGTTCACATTGAATGCCTGGGAAATCCTCACCATTTTTTCTGTTTCTACAGCTGCATTATATTCCATGACATATGGAAGCAAGAGCCCGGTCACCTCTCCATGCGGCGACTTCACAAGCCCTCCAATTGGGTAAGCCAATGCATGGGCTGCTGCTGTACCTGCATTTGAAAAGGACATTCCAGCAAGCAGGCTACCCATTAGCATATTGGAACGTGCCTCGAGATTGCTCCCTTGCTGCACCGCAAGAGGCAGGTTTTTTGCAATCAATTCAATAGCTCTGTAGGCGAGTGTATCGCTTATGGGGATTGAACCTTGGAATAAAATGTTTCCTTCTGCCTGGATATATGCAGAAGGTTTGGCTGTGTATGCCTCTATCGCATGTGACAGAGCATCAATTCCGGAACAAGCTGTTACATAAGCGGGTAGCCCTAACGTTAATTCTGGATCAAGCAGAGCAACGGTTGGTCTTAGGTAGTTATCCGAGATACCAACTTTTAGGTTATTTTCCACATCGGTCAATACCGCCACTGATGTCACTTCTGAACCGGTTCCAGCCGTCGTCGGAATCGCTACAAGAGGGGCGATTGGTCCAGGAACCTGGTTTTCTCCGCCATAATAGTCCAAGGGGTGTCCGCCATGGGCGACCAACAAAGCGACAATCTTCGCCATATCAATGCTGCTTCCTCCGCCAAGGCCAATTACTGCATCAATATCCATTTGAGATTTAGCAAACTTATAACAGTCCATCGCCGAATCTACCGGAGGCTCCGGTACGACCTGGTCATAGATAACTGTTTCGTAATTTGCTTGTTCCAACAACGATGAAATTCTGTCTACGATTCCTGCATTTTTGATCCCTGGGTCAGTAACGAGCAAGATGTTTTTCGCCTTTAACCTTTGGAGGATCACATCCAATTGCCCGATTGCCCCGTTTCCAAATACGATTCTTTCGGTAGAATAAAAATCCCATGTATTTCTCATATTCCTTACCTCCCAAGTCTAAAGATTGATGACGACAAGTTTTTCGTCTGTCATCTCTTGCACGGCATAATGCGGTCCTTCTTTGCCAATTCCGCTGTCCTTCACGCCGCCATACGGCATGATGTCAGCACGGTATGTAGAAACATCATTGATGATCACACCGCCAAAATGAAGTTCCAGTGTTGCCCGCATGGCTAAAGTGATATCGGATGTAAATAAACCAACTTGTAAGCCGAACTTTGTATCATTGGCCTGACAGAAAGCCTCCTCGATGCTATCGAAAGGAATGATGCTGATCACCGGTGCGAACACTTCCTGGCAGACTACCTTCATTTCCGGTTTCACATCTATTAATATAGTAGGTTCCAGAATCGATTCCCTCCTTTTCCCTCCATATAGCACTTTGGCCCCTAGACGCCCAGCCTCCTGAATCCATTCTTCCGCACGCCTTGCTTCCTTCTCGGAAATCATAGGACCAATGTCCGTGGAAGGATCTGCAGGATTTCCGACCTTCAAGCGCTGTGCCACCATGACTGCCTTCTCCACAAACACATCGCAGATATCTCTATGAACGTAGATGCGCTGCACAGAGATGCAGGCTTGCCCTGCATTCACATACCCCCGCGTGACACAGAGCTCAACTGCTCTGTCTAAATCAGGGACATCCTTGTGAATGATATTTGGGGAGTTATTCCCTAATTCCAAGGTAACCTTACGAATTCCCGTACTGCTCTTAATGTGCCGGCCTACGCCGGGACTCCCTGTAAAAGTGAACATCGCAATTCGTTCATCCTCCAAAAGGTATTGACCTGTTTCCTGCCCAACCCCGTTTACCACATTCAGAAAACCTGCAGGCAATCCAGCTTCGGAAAAAATTTCTGCGATCTTGCATGCAATGAGCGGCGTCATTTCAGCAGGCTTCAACACGATTGTATTACCCGCTGCCAACGCAGGAGCCACCTTGTGGATGGTGAGATTGAACGGGAAGTTAAATGGGGTGATCGCACCGATAACTCCAACAGGAACCCTGATGGTGAAAGCCATCTTATTGTCGTTTCCAGACTGCCCCAAAGGAACGCCTGTACCGGCAATCCGTTTTGCTTCTTCCGCTGAAGCTATCATCGTTTGGATCCCTCTATCGATTTCCCCTCTGGCATCCTTCAATACTTTACCGACTTCCTGAACCAGAATCATCGCCAGCTCTTCTTTTCTCTCTTTAGCGATATCCGCTGCACGCATTAGAATCTCGTATCGTTGATTGGAATCTAGCTTTCTCGTATTAAAGGTTTCCAATGCATTGGTCACCGCTTCAGAAACAATTTCGCGGGATGCCCTGCCAATCCGGCCAATTTCTTCTTTGTTATATTTGTTCATAACAGCGATAGTATGTTGATCGGATATCCATTGCCCATTTATGAAATGGCCATAAAATGCATTTTTTCTACTTAGCGATGTGCTCATTGAAGATTCCTCCTTTGAAAAATAACGATCACATTTTTTCACTTCACAGTTATTTCTGCTAATAGATGGAACAAATCCAATCAGGAAAAGCTTAATATAAAGCACTTTCGTTCCAAACTTATGATTTTGTCTGCCTATCAATGGCTCTTTAGCAAACTTTTTATCTTATAGAATCCCATTCCCAAAATCATATGTAATCGTTTCCAAAAATATATCACATAATATACAATTATGTAAATAATTAAAATTAAAAAGATTCAGTCTATCAGTTAAAAACATCGTTAATACAGCATATTTAACAGTAGACAATATATTTATATTAAATATTTCATAATTATTTTAAAGATTTTATATATAATTCCTCCAATTTATATCAAATATCATATATAATTATCAGTAAGGAAGATATATTTTTGCAGCTTTTCAGCAGATTATGCGGTCTCCTTCCAAACTGTCTATTCTTGATATCAATATGGATTCACTTTATCTTATTGATAGGGGCTGCTTCAGTTATAATTTAATTTGTTACAACACTTTTTCTCATAGAAATTTTTTTAAGTTAGGGGCATTTCGATGATAAAGGAAAAAGAACGCGGGGAGACTACGGAATATGTCTACAATTTATTAAAAGAAAAGATTTTTGAATGGGATTTATCGCCGGGACAAAAAATCAATATCAGCCATTTAACCCGGGAAATCAACATTAGCGCCATACCTCTCAGAGAAGCATTATCTCGTTTGAACTCTGAGAACTTAGTCATCTTAGAACCAAATAAGGGGTATCGGGTCAGTGACATATTAGATACTGAAAATATGGCGAAATTGTTGGAGGCCCGGATATTACTGGAGACGCATGCGGTCCGGAATATTATCCGCTTAAATAATATAAGCGTGACGGAAGAAATGGCCGCGCTTACAGATGAAATGTTTTCCACAAACACAGGTGCTTCCAACAAAAAAATACTAGATTTTACTCATTTAGATCAACAATTTCATCATGCCATCATGAACGCTGGAGGAAACCCGTTTTTATTTGAAGCATATAAAGGCATGCACTGTCATCTTCATATAGGCCGGTTTTATCACGTCAAAGGTGAGATCGACCAAAAAGACGCACCATCGGAACACATGGAAATCATTGAGGCCATCCGGACAAGGGATGTATACAGAGCCGAGATTGCGATCTCCAGCCACATACAGGATTCCATAGATCGTTTATTGGAGAGGACAAAAAGATAATACTTGGAAGCTATTGAGGATAATCTTCTTCGGATATCAGTCATCGTAATCGCTTTGATCAAATTTCCGGAATATTCAAGTGGGTTTAAACAGACATTCCCATCTCAAATGCTTGGAAAAAAAGGGATAGAAAAACATGTGAAAGATTTATGCACCAAGAAGTAAACAAGTAGATCAAAGGGATGAAACCGAAGACAAAAGAAAAGAAGCCTTTTGATGCTTCTCTTGTTTTGAAAGATGATGGATGGATCGATTGAATTAAAAAAAAAAACATTTGCTAAATCAAAGTAACAAACTAAAATCCCTATCACAATTGATAGGGATTTTACCATGAAAGACTATATGCTGAATGATTCGCTGAGTGAATCCACTTAATGCTATAACCTTTTCTGATTTTGATCTCCAAAGAAAAGAAATAGTATATGCAATAAATCCAAACGAAAAAAGTAAAAAATAACAAAAACCCAATAACTAAATTGCCCCTTTAATTTTTTTAGGTCGCGGGTTTTACTTAATGAAAAAACCTCTTTCAAAAAAAGATAGCTTAGAGCACAAAAAAAAACGATTTTCCCTTAACGTGGGCAAAATCGTCTTTTCTGGTGCTTAATTTGAATAAGGTAAATGTAGCTCTCAAGACAGGGGTGTTCACTTTTCTTAAATCTTCTTCTATGCGTATTTCATCCAGAAGTAAAAATCACTTCCAAAAGTTAAAAAAGGGTTTGATACCTTCAAATCTATTTTTCCAAATGAAAACAACCATCTTTATGGCTTAAGGACCACTTTAATACATCCATCTGTCCTTGTATCAAACACTTCATACCCATGCTTTGCTTGGTCAATTGGAAGTACATGGGTTACAACATCGCCAGGATCTACTTTTCCTTCTGATATTAGTTTATAAAGGTAGGGCATATAAGGAATAACAGGAGCCTGTCCGGTTTTAATATCCACGTTTCTTTGGAAAATATCTCCTAGGGGGAATCCATTATAACGGCCGCCATAAACGCCTGTTATTTGTATGGTTCCCGCCTTACGAACGGCTTGGGACGCAATTACAATCCCTCCCATGGCTCCCCCATGTAATTTAAGACCCGATACAAGATATTCCATCGGGGTCATTTTGCCACTCATCCCGGAACAGTCAATAACGATATCTGCACCACCTTTAGTGATTTCTTTAAGGTATTCGCCAGTGTTTTCATATTGTGCAAAATTTACGGTTTCGACTTTATTCGTCCTTTTTGCATGCTCTAAACGATAATCAAGATGGTCGACAGCAATCACCCTTTTCGCCCCTTTAAACCAAGCGAATTTTTGAGTGAGTAGACCTACAGGACCACAGCCTAAAACGATAACCGTATCGCCAGATTTGACACCTGCGTGATCTACACTCCAGAATGCTGTGGATGCTGCATCAGCGAGCAACACCAATTTTTCATCTTCTACCTCGCAGTCTTCTGGGATTTTGAAAGGGGTAAAGTTTCCATAAGGAACACGCATATATTCAGCTTGCCCGCCGGCATACCCACCAGTTGTTTCTGAGTATCCAAAAAAACCACCCATTTCCCCATGAGGATTTGAATTATCGCACTGACTTGTAAGGTCGTGGTCGCAATACCAGCAGCTCCCGCAACTAACGTTAAAGGGGATAATGACCCGGTCTCCCTTCTTTACCTTAGTTACCCCTGGTCCAACTTCCTCAACAACCCCCATCGGCTCATGACCAATGACATAATCTGTAGGCATATTGGGAATTAATTGATGAATTAAGTGCAAATCGGAGCCGCAAATCGCTGAAGTAGTGATTTTTACAATAATATCATCCGAATTTTTGATGTTAGGGTCTTTAACTTCTTTAACCTGTACATTTTTATTGCCCTGGTAAGTTACGGCTTTCATGATGCTTTTCCTCCTTTATTTATTCGGCGTTGCGAACATGCCGAGTCTGTCAGTATCATTCGGGAAAAGATTCATTCCAGCGATACTAACCGCCATATCGGCTGATTTCAAATCTAATTCCACCTGTTTACCTACATCGTTCGGATAAAGCCAGCCCTTCCTGATCATTAAATCGGATAACTCACCATGTAAGTCAATAGATTGCTCCATTTGCTGGTACAACGCTTTTCTCAATGCAGGATTCGCTGTTTCAGATAATGCAATACCATAAGTATGAATCCCACTTTTGATAGAGAGTAGAAAATCTAACGCGAAAGAGGAATCAGCCATTTCCGGCATATGTTCAGCGCCTTGAGGATCTAAAAAATCCATTTCCATTTAAATTTCACCTCATTTTTCATAGTTTGTTCGGGCTTCTTTATAAAAACCCTTTAGCTCGTTTATAGCAGCTATAGATTGTTGTACGTCTTTTTCCATTAATGCTTTTAAGTCATTGTCAAAGCAAATTCCTTGCATTAATTTAGATCTCATCAAACCTATTGTTTTAAAATTTAAAATTTCATGCGTTTCCATGGTTTCATGAAATGCCAAGCTTTCATTTTCCATACGTTAACCTCCCTAATCTATATAACAAAAATACCTTTCCCAGTTCATCTGTTTGTTATACGGAATATTGACCGATAGGTAGTTTTTTTCGCAAAATATACGCTACCTTTGCAAATGATGATGTATAAAAACTTTTGTATTACGAAAGATATTGAAGTGAATTCTCAAAGAAATGGAGTGAAAAATCATGACGAAAAATTTAGGACTGCATGAGACTTTAGAGGCGCACGAAATTTTAACTTTCAAGAGTCTTTGTCTAACAAAGTCCTCTACAATGAGCAGTTTAGTGCAGGATACAGAACTACAAAATATTCTATTAAAAGACATGAGGGCTGGGACACAAGATATTCAAACACTGCAGGAAATTCTGATGAATCGAGGGGAACGGTAATGACAAATTTTTTGCAAAATATGGCGGGTATGGGTGGCATGACTGATCAGGTGATTGCAACGGACTTCTTAATATCCGCAAAATCAGGAATTAGAAATCTTGCTTTTGCCATTACAGAAACAAAAACACCTGAATTGAAAGCAGCCTTAAGAGAACAGCTTCGTGTCGCTGTAGAAAGACATGGAGAGATAAGTAACTATATGATTTCAAAAGGTTACTATCATCCACATGATTTAAGTGAACAATTACAAGTTGATTTAAATACAGCAAATACAGCCCTAAACCTTCCCCAACAATAAAGTCTACTCATAGATGTGAGAACAGACAGATCACACAGGGGTTCGGGCAAATGGAAAAAAGCAATGAATTTCTCAAATTTGAGATACATTGCTTTTTTTAGGGGTATATTATAGCTAGTTCTTATAAAGGTAATGTAGATGATCCTGGGAAAGGGATTGTTTCCAGGCAATCTCATATCTCTTTCTCAGCAAAGAAAACCACCCGCGTAGGAAACAAAAGGGTGGTTCCCGATCAATCTTTAATCACCAAACATGGATCCTAGTTTTGTTCAAAATTTTTCCTCTTACCGGAAGTTGATACTTATGTAGCTTCGTGCCTATGGTGCTTTATTTATACTTTTAAATCTAAGATGAAGCAGGCTTTTCAATTTGAGTTAAGTCACTTCTTTATCATAGGACAGTTGCGGGAATATCTGACAAAAAAGGCAGCTCCCTGATGGGGGATAGCTACCTTCGTTTACGATTACTATGAAAAGGTAGGGGCAGGGAATTCATCGATTCTCATACGAAGTAAACTATATGGTTTTTCCCGCAGGTCTCTTCCATAATGAAATCTTGCCTGCCGATGTAATTGATTCACAATGACATATAAGTATTGATCGGGACCAATCGAAAAAGTATCCGGCCATAAAATTCTCGGGTCATGTGCGATGGTTTCCATTGCGCCATTCGGCAATATCTTCCGGATACTATTGTTTTCATAGTCTCCCGCATAAACGATTCCTTTTGCGCTGGTGATCATTCCATCAGACCCACCTTTTTCCCCCAAATACTGCACATATTGGGATAAATTCAGGTCCTGTATCCTTCTGTCTCTTAGGGCTTCTGTTGAGATCGAGAACAGCTGACGGCTGGTTAGCGGAGCATAAAATAAAACCTTTCCATCAGGAGAAATCGCTAAACTATCGGAAGCCAATCTAAATGGGAAAGTCGAGCCGTCCGGGTTTCGATTCATCAAAATTTCACCTTCTACTTTCGGTAAAAAATAGGGATCAGGTGAAGTTGATATTGCCCCATTTAACCGTCTAAACGCGTTCCCATTTTCTAAATCTACGACGATAATAGCCCCTGGCCCTCTGGAAGAAGAATCCGTTATATATGCATAGCCTGCTCTTCCAACCCGAAAATCCAAACGGACATCATTCAGATAAGCTGTTGGCAAGACAACATCTTCTGTAAAGGTATATACTCTCCTTATTGTATTCGTGCTTAAATCAACAGCAACTAATTTTGCTCCCCCTTGAATAGGTTCAGAAAAATTTGGTGCCCCTGTATCTAGTACCCAAAGCGTTCCTCTTCCATCAGCAACGATACTTTGGACACTGACGAAAGACATCTTAATATTCCCAGTATTAACCAAATTGGTTTCTACACTGGGATAAGGATGCAATTCACCCTCAACAATTTCCGCCACAGTAAATTGAACGTCGTCTCCCCATTTCGGAAAGCATACAAAAATACGACCGGTTTCGGAAACGCTGACACCTGTAGGCATAGCCCCATAAAAAGCATGCACCAGTTCAAACTGCCCAAAATATTTTTCCATAGGTAACATAGGTTGCATGATATCCTCCTCATCAAATCCGAACGGATATCACCTATATATGATGAAAATTTTTTGTGGTGACTGGTTCTTGATAAATTTTTCTATCGTGATGGATGCTGTGGGTTTATTAGTCCTGGAGAAACCTCCAGCAGCCTGGATAGAAAATAAATCTGTCTCATTTAAAGGGGAGTATTTTTAAGTTTAGTGTAACTTTTTCATCCTGAGCATAAGTAAGAATTTTTAGAAGCCTATAAAGTGGGCGGATATTCATTTAATATAGATTATTTAAGAACCTCATTTACTTATGATACGGTTCCCCGTAACGAATCGAAATGAGGTTATAAAACCATGAATATATTTTATTTTTCATTTAAAGATCTACTTTACCACAGTCAAAACTAATACCTGTTTCATTTTTTTTTGCCATTTTTCAACGTTGAAGTCTTTTACTTTTGAGTAAATATTTTGGTGTCTAAAAAAGTTTTGAAAATTCTTTTGCTGCTTTTGATAAATAACTATTCTTTCTCCAAATTACTTTGGGTTCAGATATTAAGGTCTGATCCTTTAGCTGAATGACTCTCAATCCTCCCAATGAATGGAGGGATAATAACGAGAGCGGTAAGATCGTTGCACCAAACCTCGATGAAACGAGACCAAGTAACATAATTAAATCCTGACATTCGCACAGTATATTTGGTTCTAAATCCGTATTATTTATGGCGAGAGGAAGAATATAAATGATAAGTAAAATGGAACACATAGCCATCATTGTACCGATATGGATCATAGTATTCAATACTATTCAGATATGTTTGGATTTAAGGTTCGTCTTAGGGGATTTTTATATCTGGAAAAACAGCCTAGTATGGAAATTGAATTAATTCGAGATATTGATCCTATTGGTGTGTATAACAAAAGTGGGGTTGTTAACCATCTTGCTTTTACTGTAGATGATATTAACCAAACAATTAGTCATTATGAGAAAAAAGGGATTAAATTTTTATCGATCCAGCCACAATCAACACTTGAAGGCGGCCTTATGATTTTGTTTTATGGACCTAATGGTGAATGCTACAACTGATTGAACGAGAAAAAAATTAAAACTATTTAATGAGAAATACTTTCTCTAACGGGTTTTATGTCAGCGAAAATGGGGTGGGCATCTTTTTAGGTGTCCAACCCATTTTATTTAGAATTAAAATAGTCATGTCGACACTAGGTCTACAGCATCTCAGCAGTATATCGATATTTCGAGGACTTTCATGATATCAGGTTTCGTTGGGCTTTGCCTAGCATATACGGTTAGTGATATCGAAAATTCCTTATGCTCTTCAAGCATTTTGGTTGAAAATAAGTTCACTAGGGGTAGCGTCACATGTCCATCACGCTAAGTTAAAATTACACCCTTAAAGAGAAAGAACGCTATGCTTATCGTTAGTAGTTTACGAGAAAGGACGGTGTTTTTTAATGAATTCTATCATTTCAAATGAACTGAATCTTTTCACACAAGAGCTACAATACTTTTTATCTCCAGTAGTCTTACAAGCTGTTTCCAAACAAGTTGGCTTTGTACAGCGATCTAGTAAGTATCATGCAAACAAACTCATTGTCCTTTCCGTATGGCTCAGTCAGAAAATCGCTAGCACATCACTCACAACACAATTGTGCAGTCCGTTAGAGGCTTATACTGAGGTAATGTTTAGCCCAGAAGGAATGAATTAACGCTTTAATCCTGCAGCTGTTGCATTTCTGTTCCAATCAATCGCTTTCTGCACACAGATTTCTACTTTCAATCGTATCCTATTTTAGACATTCCCTAATCCAAAGAAAGTTCAACCAAGAAAAAATAAAATACCGTAATAGCCGAAATGCCACCTCTTCACCTCTATATCATATATCCACCAACTTTTGATGAAGATGGCTAAAGAACAAGATGATTTATGAAATTCAACTGTTGTTACCTGGTATTTCAAAAGCATTACTGACACGCCAGGTGAGAGAATTTGAAGAAGACCAAATAATCACAGAGATGTATATTTAAAAAGTTCCTCCAAAAGGAGAATACTGGATATAAACCTTTAGGTCGAAACTCTATTGCCCCAACTTTTTGGCAGAAGTAACTATAAATTCCCCATAAAAATTAGTTTTATTAATCATATGGTGTTCAACAAGAGGTGGGACTTTATATCCTTCTTGGATTTAATTCTATAAGTGCGCCATCAACTTCATATGTAGCTATCTTTCTTTTCCAATGAAAAAACACCATTTAAAAGTCGTTTGACAAAACTTGCGACTTTTAAATGGTGTTTTTCTTATTTTTATCAACTCATATTGATCTCATATTTACTCTAAATAAAGATATTTGCTTTGCAATCTTACTTAAGGAATCATCCAGGATAACACCCCATTCTGCAAATATGTCATGATTCCAACAATAACCACCAGTATAATACTATGCTTTATAGTGAATCGAAACAAATCTGATTCTTTCCCTGCTAGGCCTACTGCGGCGCAAGCTACTGCAATTGATTGAGGCGAAATCATCTTTCCGGTAACTCCGCCTGAAGAGTTTGCTGCCACTGCGAGCACCGGATCCATGCCTATTGAAGTAGCTGTAACTTTTTGCATGTTACCGAATAGTAAGTTGGCTGAAGTATCAGAACCAGTAATGAACACTCCTAGCCAGCCTAGTATAGGAGAGAAGAAAGGGAATAAAAATCCTGTTTTCGCCAATACCATCCCCATAGATGTGCTCATTCCTGAAGAGTTTGTCACATAAGCGTATCCTACAACAGAAGCGATTGTGATAATGGGAAATTTAAGTTCGTTTAGTGTTTCACCGAATGTAACTATCCAACCCTTCCAAGAAATTTTTACAATATATTTCGTAATGATTGCTGCAATCAGAACCGCTGTACCAGCAGCACCTAGCAATTCCAGCTTGTAAAAGGCAGGTATCGCTTCTCCCGCAGCGTTTATAATCTTATTATTTAATAAAGGAACGTTGGGTATAAACGAAAATGCATGCCCTATAGAATTAATCGTTGATAAAACAACATTTGTTCCTTCATAGTGTCCTGTTAGTGCCTGCTTTATGGTTGGAATTCCCCAAAGGGAGATTACTCCCGTTAAAACCAGGAATGGTGACCACGCTTTAAAAATTTGTCCGCCGGTATAAGTTGGCTTGTGGCCAGAAGGTTCATTTACAGCAAGTGTTGCAGCCATTTCTTGTTCGGCTGAAAAACGGAAGATGGTTTTCGGTTTCCAAAATTTAAGGAAAACTGCTAAAGCAAGTAATGAAACAAGAGCCGATAAAATATCCGGAAGTTCTGGTCCAAGGAAGTTAGAGCTTAAGAATTGTGTTACAGCAAAAGTAATACCAGTTACTAAAATTGCAGGCATGACTTCGAAGGCTTTTTTAAAGCCTGCCATAATCACGATTAAATAAAATGGTATGACTACAGATAAAAACGGTAATTGGCGACCAACCATTTTTGAAATCTCCATCGCAGAAATTCCGGTAGGCCCCTCAAGCGCAATAATTGGTGCTCCTATTGCACCAAATGCAACCGGTGCTGTATTGGCAATTAAACACAAGCCAGCTGCATATAAAGGATTGAACCCAAGGCCAACAAGTAGTGCAGCAGAAATGGCAACAGGAGCACCGAAACCAGCGGCTCCTTCAAGAAATGCCCCAAATGAGAACGCTACCAAAAGTGCCTGAAGACGACGGTCTTCCGTAAGTGAAACAACTGAATTACGAATAATATCAAATTGTCCTGTTTTTACGGTTAATTTATAAAGGAAAACTGAACTGATAATGATCCAACCAATAGGCAAAACCCCGTATACTGCCCCGTGTGTAGCAGACATAATCGCCATTTGTGTTGGCATTCCAAATGCAATAACCGCCAACATCAAAGCAATTAATAGCGTCGTGAGCCCTGCCAGATACCCTTTCATTCTCTTCACTGCCAATGCCCAGAAGAAATAAAGTATTGGAATTACTGCCACGATAGCGGATAAAGCGAGGCTATCTCCTACCACTGTAAAGTTTTGTGTATATGTCATATTGTACCCTCCAATTTATAGTCCCTAAAAGTAACCGCTTACATATTTTTATTAAAATATGCTACCATTTCTTCTGCTCTAATTTACAAGAAAGTGAAAAAAATTTGAATCCACTTAAAATATTCAATTTTTTCGTGTTGTAAAGTCCGGATGTTTGTGATTTTATCTTGGTTGCGTAATGATAAAATCATAATAGTGCTTGTCCGGTAAAGGGACTATAAAGTACTTTAAACCTTTAGTTACTAAAGGTTTATTGCGACTAAGGTGAGATATACAAAAAGAAATACGCTAGGAAATCTGCTGTCTTCTCTACATAATATTTCCCTTAACACTTTCTATCGGCATGATAACACTCTATAAGACAACAATTCCCCTTTCTGTTTCGTATTAAGAAACAATGTTTCTGTAAGTTTGCGAAAAAACACTATCGTTTAGTAACTATATAAGTAGTTGTTATACAACAAACACTAATCCTATTTTAATTATACAAATTATTGGTAAAATTTTAAAACCAATATCAAAATTTGCCCGATTATTTTGAAAAAAAGATAAATCGGGCAAATTTTCTTTGAAAAAAAATCCTAAAAATATATTGGAAAGTAATTCCACTTTAAAATCCAAGCCTTGTTGAAATTTTCTTTCCAATTTGAATCATCTGTAACTGTAGTAGATCGATTCGCTGTTCAGTCATACGCATTGTTGGACCAGATCTGATGCCAGCAGCAATGACTTTCCCCGAATGATCGAAAATAGGAACGGCAATACAAGTAATTCCGTATTCATTTTCTTCTAAATCCAATGATAGCCTTTAATTCTAACCTGAATGAATTCTTGAAGGAAATCATCTTTATTCGTAATCGTTTTGTCAGTATGCATTGGCATTCCCTTTTGCTCAAGAATGTTAAGCAAGACATTAGATGGCAAATAAGCAAGAATTGCTTTGCCGACTGAAGTACAATGCATGGGTTCTCGTTTTCCAACTTTATAGTGCATTCGCAGCATTTCGTTTCCTTCCAGCTTTTCAATATACACCACTTCACCTTGGTCATAAACAACTAGATGGATAACCTTATTTGTAGTATTCTCCAGTTCTTGCAAGTATTGCCTTGCTTCCGATCTAAAATCAATTGATTCCAGCAATTTGGAACTAACCTCTAAAAATTTTTAACCGTACCTAATACGCTCTTGCACCTTCTTTAGCCGTAACAAATGTATTTCGAAGATTTCCAATTTCCTTTATTTCACATTCTATAACGTCGCCTGCGCCGACCAACTCTGCTCCAACAGGACTACCTGTTAAAATTACATCTCCCGGTTTAAGTGTCATAACTTTTGTCAGATAGGAAACCATTTTGCGAATTGGAATAATCATCAGTTCAGTTGCACTGTTTTGTTTTTCAACATCGTTCAGTTTTGCTTTGACCTTTACATTAAAAGGATCAAGTACGGTTTCAATAACAGGACCTAATGGAGTGAACGTGTCAAATGATTTACCAATTGTCCAGTGGCCATCCTGGTGGAAAAACTGAGGTGCTGTTACGTCATTTCCAACTGTGTATCCAAAAACATAATCCAGTACGTCGGATTCAGGCACATTTTTTGCCTCTTTCCCAATGACAATCGCTAATTCGGATTCAAACTTTACTTCCTTGATACCCTCTGGAATGATAATTTCATCTTCAGGTCCAATCACTGATGAAGTTGGCTTAAAGAAGAATACTGGAATTTCCGGGAACTGTTCCGGAAGATCCTCCACATTTGAAACGAAGTTTGCACCGATTCCAATGATTTGATTTGGTTCTAGGGGTGCAATAGACTTAACTTCACCCTGAGAAAATGTTTGGCCTGTATACTCCCAAGCACCAAAAATATCGCCCTTAATTACTCTTATTATACCTTTTTCTTTAACACCTGTATGAATGGAAGAATTAGCTATAAACCTAGTAAACTTCATTGTTTTATTGCTCCTCTCAGACTTCTATTTCGGTTTTTTTCTCGCAACACCAGACTGTATTGCTGCCTCTGCTACATCATTGGCGACAGATTCTACTACTCGGTTGTCGAAAGCATTTGGTATTACATAATCATGTGTCAGTTCTTGAGGCTGAATTAAGTTTGTAATTGCATAAACCGCTGCCACTTTCATTTCCTCATTAATTTCAGAAGCGAACACCTGAAGTGCAGTTAGTTGTTGAAACTGCAGTACTTCAATTAAATTAGCAATATACTCTTTACATTGTAAATCGTGACGTTGTAAAAAATAGAATGTCCCCTAGTTGTTTATTGTTTTATAGCAAACTTTGCTTTTGCTTCAATGCGGCGACGATGCAATATTGGCTCAGTGTAGCCACTTGGCTGATTATAACCTTCAAAAATCAGGTCACATGCAGCTTGAAATGCCACCGAATCGTCAAAATTCGCAGACATTGAGCGATATGCAGCGTCTCCAGCATTTTGTTCGTCTACTACTTTAGCCATACGCTGAAGCGTCTCTAGCACTTGTTCCTTTGTTATGATACCGTGGTGTAGCCAGTTCGCCATGTGTTGGCTGGATATACGTAAGGTTGCACGATCTTCCATAAGTCCCACGTCGTTGATATCAGGTACTTTCGAGCAACCAACTCCCTGGTCCACCCAGCGAACAACATAACCTAGCATAGTTTGAGCATTGTTATCAATCTCTTCCTGTATTTCCTCCGGGCTCCAATTAGAATGTTTCGCAACTGGGAATTGTAAAATGTCATCCCTCAAGTCTCTAGATTCACTGATCTTTTCATTTTGGACCTTCGTTACATCAACTTGATGGTAGTGCAGTGCATGCAATGTAGCTGCAGTAGGTGATGGAACCCACGCCGTAGTTGCACCTGTTTTTACATGTCCAATCTTTTGTTTTAACATTTCATCCATCAAGTCCGGCATAGCCCACATACCCTTTCCAATCTGGGCACGCCCCTGGAAGCCGCTTACAAGGCCTGTATTAACATTCGATTTTTCATAGGCTTGCAACCAAGTGGATGATTTCATTTCACTTTTTCGAATCATTGCTCCCGCTTCCATAGAGGTATGGATTTCATCACCAGTACGGTCTAAAAATCCGGTATTTATGAATACTACCCGTTCCTTAACTTCGCTTATGCAAGCTTTTAAGTTTAAAGATGTGCGGCGCTCCTCATCCATAACACCAATTTTTAGAGTATTCCGTTTTAGACCGAGCAATTCCTCTACTTGATCAAATAGATGGTTGGCAAAAGCGACCTCTTCTGATCCATGCATTTTAGGTTTAACGATGTAAATGGATCCTTCGGATGTGTTTTGGTATGGGCCGTTTCCTAAAAGAGTATGTTTTCCAAGAAGACTAGTGATGATTGCATCTAAAATTCCCTCTTGGATTTCCTCCCCATTTTGATCTAAGATTGCATTATTCGTCATTAAATGACCTACATTACGAACAAACAAAAGTGAACGACCTGACAAAGACAATTCTTCTCCCGTCGGGGTCAAATAAACGCGATTAGGATTAAGAGTTCTTGTCATTGATTTATTGCCTTTTATGAAGGTAGCAGATAAATCTCCTTTCATTAATCCTAACCAGTTACGGTAAACTAGAACTTTATCCTCGGCATCTACCGCAGTTACTGAATCTTCACAGTCCATAATCGTCGTTACTGCTGCTTCTAATAGAATATCTTTAACGCCAGCCTCGTCAGTTTTTCCGATTGGATGACTGAAATTGAATTGAATTTCAAAGTGCAGGCCATTATTTTTCAAAAGTACAGCACTTGGATTTTGTGGTTGTCCTTGATAGCCAGTTAATTTCGATTCGTCCTCAAGTCCTGTCGTTTCTCCATTCCGGAGTGCAACATTCAGCTTTCCAGACTCAATTGTGTATTTTACAGCATCTTTATGAGAAGCTTCCCTTAATGGAGCTGCTTGGTCAAGAAACTCTCTTCCAAACTCAATAACCTTAGCACCACGAACTGGGTTGTAGCCACCTTCTCGATGTGCACCATCTTCTTCACTGATTGCATCTGTACCATAAAGTGCGTCATAAAGGCTTCCCCAGCGGGCGTTGGCGGCATTGATTGCATAACGAGCATTATTAACTGGAACAACCAGTTGCGGTCCAGCTTGGTTAGCTACTTCGGCATCCACCCCTTCAGTGGTGATCTTGAAGTCTTCAACCTCTGGTTCAAGATATCCAATTTCTTTTAAAAATGATTTATACTCTTCAAAATCAAAATCATTATTATTTTTTCGATACCAAGCATTTATTTGATTTTGAATCTCTTCACGATGTGCCAATAATTCCTTATTTTTAGGAGTTAATTCATTGACCAAATTTTCTAAACCAGACCAAAACTGATCACGATCCACTTCACTACCTGGAAGAGCTTCTGAATTAATAAATTCAAATAATTCCGTTGCAACTTGAAGATTCCCTGATTTAATATATTTTGTCATTATAAGTTCCTCCTTGTAAATCAAGATTTTATTTTAAATAATTCTTCTCTGGAAAAAAGTAATTTGTTCACTCTAGGATGTAATTATCCTAATTGCTCTGTTTGTTTGTTATTACAAAACAACGCTTCTTTATCTGTGTATAAAAACGATGGCACGAGAAATGAATTGGCTTCATCCGTTTTATTGACTGCGCCTTACTAGACAAACATATTTAAGATATAGCAGCTGCTTCTTTTTCTTTTAAATCTCTTTTTATCTCAGCACAGCGTCCCGGCATCGGGAATAATTTCCCTGCATTTAAAAGGTTATGAGGATTGAATACTTCTCGAATATCTGTTTGTGCAATAATCTCTTCGTCAGAAAAGACGAATCGCATTTCCTCTATTTTTTCAATCCCCACTCCGTGTTCACCTGTAATCGTCCCCCCAACATCAGCACATGCTTTTAAGCAGGCACTACCAGCTGCCAGGGCCTTTTCGCTTTCCCCAGGGATTCTGGCATCGAAAAGAACAAGTGGATGTAAATTCCCATCACCCGCGTGGAAAATATTAGCGATTCGCAAGCCATATTCTTCGCTGATTCGATTGATTTTGTTTAATACCTCGGGCAATTTGCTTCGTGGAATGACACCGTCCTGTACTAAATAGTCCGGTGAAATGGCTCCCATGGCACCAAATCCTGTTTTACGATTGGCCCACCATCTACCTCTTTCGAGTTCATCCTGTGCTACCTTCACTTCAAGTACATTCCTGTACTTACACACTTCCAAAATTTGTTCGATTTGCTCTTCAATACCTGCTGAGATTCCATCCACTTCAATGAGTAGGACAGCCTCAATATCACTTGGATGACCTACTGGAAAAGCAGCCGCCTCCACTCCCTCAATCGCTGTTTTATCCATCATTTCAAGCGCTGCCGGTACGATTCCTGCTGAAATTATATCAGACACGGCCTGACTTCCGTCCTCCACTTTATCAAAGTAAGCAAGAACAGTTTGTTTCGCTTCCGGGTTTTTCAATATACGAACAGTGATTTTCGTTACAATGCCTAATGTTCCTTCAGAACCTGTCAACAGACCGAGCAAATCATATCCAGGAGAATCAGGAATTCCATTTTCACCCATTTCTATAATTTCCCCGTTTGGCAGTACTACTTCCAGCCCTAGGATGTGATTCGTGGTTACTCCATACTTAAGACAGTGAGCCCCTCCAGCATTCTCTGCGACATTTCCGCCAATTGTACAACAATATTGGCTAGAAGGATCCGGAGCATAATAATATCCTTTATCAGAGATAGAGTTCGTGAGTTTAAGATTGATAAAACCAGGCTGTACAACAGCACGCCTATTTTCGAGATCAACGCTTAATAGCTTCTTCATCCTTACCAGACTGATAATGACTTCTTCATTTAAAGGTATAGCACCGCCACTTAATCCAGTTCCAGCGCCACGGGCTAGGAACGGCAGTTTATTTTCGGAACAATATTTAACTAGTTTAGCTACTTCCTGAGTATCTTTTGGAAACACAACTGCTTTAGGTAAGTGTCTATGAAGCGTAAATCCATCGCTATCATAGGCAAGCAGATCCTCTTTGTGAAATAGAATTGAATTGGCGTCGCCAACAATAGCCTCTAAATTTTTTATATGTCGATCATTCGATTTTATTTTTTTCGGTGCCATTTACTGTCCCCCCTTTAGATCATCCTCTTTTTGATAAGCCCAATCCAGAAGCTGAATTGTATGGACGACTTTTTGATTTCTACCATATTTCTGTACCCCCATTGCCATCTGAAGCATACATCCTGGGTTACCCATTGAAATCATCTCAACATCGCCTGGCACATTTTGCATTTTGCTTTCTAGCACGGCACCGGCCATTTCCGGATTAGTGATGTTATATATACCTGCACTTCCACAGCAGCGATCAGCGTTTGGCATATGTACCATTTCAACTCCTGGAATACTAACAAGAAGGTCTCTCGGTTCCTGGCGAATTCCTTGACCATGTGCTAAATGGCATGCGTCATGATATGTGATACGAGTGTTCAATTCAGCTTTTGGTATTTCATAGCCTGTTTCATGAATATATTTAGAGATGTCCTCGACCTTAGCGGAAAATTTTTCAGCTTTATCATGCCAGTCAGGCTCTTCCCGAAACAATTCAGCATATTCCTGAAGCATACAGCCGCATCCTGCTGCGTTAACGATTACTTTATCAGCATCCTTAAACGCTTCGATATTCTGTTTCGCCAGCTTTCTTCCAGTTTCGCGGTCACCGGCATGAACATGTAAGGCTCCACAGCAAGTTTGGTTTTGCGGAATTGTCACATCATTTCCGTTTCGTGTTAAAACATTAATCGTGGACTGATTAATATCACTGAACATAACGTCCATCACGCAACCTGTCATAAACGCCACTTCGGCTTTCGTTTTTCCTAATGCTTTGATCACTTTTTCATTTTTGTATTTTTTGCGTACAGGCTCTTTAATTTCGGGCATAATTGCTTCCATCTCAATTAAATGCTGTGGCATAATATTCATTAACCCTATTTTGCGAACCACTTTCTGCAATCCGCTCTTCTGATAGAACTTTAATAAACTCCCCACTGTATTCAGTCTGTTTTGATGTGGGAACATTCCTTCAAGTACTAATCTACTTACTTTTCCTTTCACTCCTGTCAATGGAATCGCCTGACGAATTTGTCCGCGAGCCTCTTCAATTAATCCTCCGACATCTACATTCGCCGGACAAGCAGTGGTACATGCACGACAGTCAAGACAAGCAAAAACAGGATCCATGAATTGCTCGTTCACCTCAAGCTTTCCTTCTGCTACTGATTTGATAAGATGGACACGACCACGGGGAGAATGCTGTTCCTGGCCTGTTAGCTCATATGTTGGGCAGGATTCCAAACACATACCACAATGTACGCAATCTGCCCATTTGTTTTCATCAGGCTTATCACTCCATAGATAGTTGCTTAAGCTATTAGATGTACATGATGGATCTTGCTTTATATCAACTTCTCTCAGACTCACTATTAAATCCCTCCCACGAATCTTTTATTATTAAGTACTCTATTAGGATCGATCTTTGTTTTAATTCCTTCTAACAAGAAGAAATGTGATGGTTTTTCACCCCATACATCAATTTGCTGACGGAGCGTTAAAGGCAGATGCTTCACAATCACATAACCACCCAATGCTTCGACGGATTTTCTGAGCTTTACTATTACCTGTGTTAATTCTTCATCTTCAGTTCCCTTTAGGTTAACCTGGCATATTCCATGACCTAGTCCACCATGTGCTTCTACTGTAAGAGTACTAGAGTGATGTAAAATGTGGCTTTCTTTAATGACCTTCAAAACATCTAAGTTAACAACGCCTATTTTCAATGCCGCTTCTATCTGATTTCCACTAGCAAGTGTTGCTCCATTTGGAGAAATCGAATAAAATTTTTCCCAAAAAGCTTGTGCCTGATTTTGTGAAAGCACTGTCATTTTTGCGTTAGAAGGTTGGATGTTCTTTACAAAATCCTCCTGGTAATGAACAGAGCTCTCCACATCTTCAAATGAAATTGCTAAGGTATAAACGTTTTGACCCGTTAACCTTTCCGACAAAGCAGGATTTAGCAGTTCCAAAGCGATTGGTTCCATCACTGAATCCAACAACTTAACTGCTAGTGACCGAACTTCTTCGAGATTTCCATCGGGAAACACTAACAGTCCAAGGCTTTCGTACTTTGGTATTGGTCTAAGCTTCAAAGTCACTTCAGATAAAATACCAAGTGTTCCCATCGATCCTATAAAAAGTTTGTTCATATCGTACCCAGCAACATTCTTTACTACATTTCCCCCAGCTCTTATGATACTGCCATCCGGGTAAACCAAGCGAAGTCCTATTACCACATCTCTGGAAGAACCATAACCCAATCTTTTGGGACCGCTTTCATTTGAAGCGATGATTCCGCCAATTGTCGCATCTTCAGGCCATACAGGGTCCAGCGAAACCTTCTGATTATGTTGTGCCAAATATTCTTGCAATTCTTTAAATGAAGTACCTGCTTTGACCGTTAATGTCATATCTCCTACAGTATGTTTGACAATTCCTTTATATTTCGATAATGAGAGTAAGATATCAGCTGTTTCAATCAATCCTCCAAAACCTCTCTTGGTTCCGCCTCCTACCACCGTTATTTTTTTTCCTTTATCGTTTGCATACTTTAAAATACTTGCTATTTCTCCCTCTGTTTTCGGGTAAACCGATACCTGACCACCATTCCCAAGTGGATGTCTTTGGTTTTTCCCATCAACTAGTTGCACATCAGGTAAAAATGACTTTAAATCTGATAGAAGATCCACTACGATCAAAACCCACGCCTCCTTTTTGTTTCGTAATAACCAACATCGTTTCTATATTGATGCAAAAAAAAACATTTAAACTTCATACCTTTTGTAAAATATTGTTTTGCAAAATTTCTTCAACATAATGTAGGTGGTTAATCATCGACTGATTAGCTTTTATAGGGTTCCCCATCTTTATTGATTCATAGATTTTATCATGTTGTTCATCCATCGTTTTTACGATGTTCTCATTCTCTTGAATATACCTGTGAAAATCAATCATTGCCTTCTTCATGGCGGTTGAAATGGTTTGCACTAATTGGATCAGGCTTTTGTTTCCTGTCGCATTAGCAATCGCCATATGAAAGTGGTAGTCCCCTTCCCAGCCATTGATACAGAGGTTTGAAAGGATTTCTTCCATACGTACCAAATCTTGTACCGACCGATTGGAAGCAGCCATTTCCGCAATGCCTGTCTCCAATATTTTCCTGACTTGAAATAAGTCTTTTATGTCTTCACAGCTGGGGATTAACATATGGTTGGTAAACAATTTTGTGGAATCAAATTCGCAAATGTATGTACCTTCCCCTTGTTTCACGTAAACAGTACCTTTTCCTTTAAGTGTAGTGATTGCATCTCGGACAGCGGAACGTCCAACACCGAATAAATCACATAATTCCCTAACGGAAGGTAGCTTTTCACCTGACTGGAATTTGCCAGACTCAATCATCTTTTCTATTTCTTCTTCTACTGTTTCCGATACTTTCTTGGTGAATATTTTCCCCACATTTACACACCCACCCTCTATCCTTTCAGACATCACATATCCGATAAGTTATATTCTTACATTTATTAAAGCACCTTCCAATATATATTTCAACAAATAATTCAGAATTTAAAAAAAATTAAAAAATATTTATTATGGATTATTGGAGACATACACGATCGCCAGGCAGAGCTTTGCTGTTTCTTAATGCACTAAACGTTGTTTCACCAGGACACATAAGTGGTGCTGCTTCTAATACAGATAATTCATTCGCCTTTAGACGGAATCTGTATAGCTTTCATCATTTTCATCACATATTAGCTCCTACAGTTTAGTTTTTGAAAATAAGATAAAAAATAAAATAGTTAATTGTTTAATAGAATGTTAAGTTACCTTTATTAAGGTCTGTTTTTTAGATTAGTGATTTCAAAAACTGCCTGATCAGCTGCCAGGAGGGCACCTTCAAGATGTCCCCCATATTGTGAATATTATATTGCTGATAGTGTCATTTACGATGATGAATCTTATTTTGTCGATAAAATGTATGATTTTGCATTCAACAAAGCATCCTACCTAGCAAAAATAAAACGAGATTACTCTGCATATGTTGATTTTAATACGTTGACTAAGTAGGTTTAAAGAAAAGACTTGTCTTTAAATACGTTACTAAGTTTAAGTATTATGTACATCCAAATATCGGTTTCAAACATTTAAAACGAATTTAGGCTTAAAAAGCAAAAAAATAAACAACCAATCATCCTTGGTTGTTTATTCTCTATTAGTAAGTCCAATAACCTCAGATTTAATATCAGTATAATTTACCATGTATTTCCTTAATCGTTACTCTTCCTTACTTGCTGCCATATTCATGCTCGCTTCGACATTCTCCTGGCTGATGGTGGTGAATGGTAAATTTCGTTTTCCTGAGAAATTCTCAAGCAAGTCTTTGACATCAATTCCCGAAGATGCTTTTAATGACTCCTGCAAGGATGCCATTAAATCCGTTGCATATCCAGTCACTTTATTAGCCCCGCCATTCGCACCGCTTCCACCTGTGTCCACTACAGTGATCTTGTCGATATTACTAAGCGGGCTTGCCACTTGTTTTGCATATTCCGGCAGCATTTTCAAAATCATGTCCATTACGGCGGCTTGCCCGAACTGTTCAAATGCTTCAGCTATCTTCTGCTTGGCTTCTGCTTCTGCTACCCCTTTTAACCTGATGATTTCCGCTTCTGTCGTACCTTGTGCCCTTTGGGCGTCCGCTTTAGCAAGACCGTCCATGCGAACGCGTTCCGCTTCCGCTTTTGCCATGGCTTCAATTTTATACTTATCGGCATCCGCTTCTGTAATCTGTTTCATCTTGTTGGCGGAGGCTGCCTGTTCTACCGCATAACGGTCGGCATCTGCCTTTTTCTTCACTTCGGAATCATATTGCTTTTCACGGCGAAGGATTTCTTTTTCCTCCAGCTCAATTTGCTTCTGCCGTTCGATGATCCTGATTTGCATTTCCTGTTCGGTTACATCCTGTTTAGATCTGGCCGTTTCAAGGTCGTAAGCTTGGTCAGCCCGTGCCTTGGCAATATCCTGTTCACGCCGGAATTCCGCAACCTTTAGCTTGTTGATTTTTTCGGCTTCGGCTATTTCGGTTGCCCTTTCAAGTTCGGCACGCTGCGCTTCCTTCGAAGCTTCGGCTCGCTTGATTCGCGTTTCTTTCTCGGCATCGGCGGTAGCTATATCGGCATCCCTCTTCACCTGGGCAATCCTTGGCTTTCCGAGCGATTCAAGATATCCATTTTTATCACGAACATCTTTAATCGTGAACGATACGATAATGAGTCCCATTTTAGCTAAGTCCTGCGAGGCTACCCTTTGTACTTCCTGGGAAAACTTTTCACGGTTTTTATAAATTTCCTCGACGGTCATCGAACCAAGGATGGAGCGAAGATGCCCTTCCAATACTTCCCGCGCTTCCTGTTCACGGTCATCTTTCGATTTACCAAGGAATTGCTCTGCCGCTGTGGCTATATCGGTGATTGAACCGCCAATCTTGATGATCGATACACCATCTGCCATGACTGGAACTCCCTGTTCTGTGTATACTTCCGGAGTTGAAACCTCAAGCTTGCTCGACAATAAGCTCAGTGGCTCCGCTTGCTGGAATACCGGGAGAACGAAAGCCCCCCCGCCGCGGACGATTTTAATTTTATTTCCTGATTCGTCAATGTGAACATTTTTGCTTCCTAAGTAACTTCCGGTTACGATCAATGCCTCATCAGGACCAGCGGTGCGATATTTCGTAACAAAGACAGCAATAAGTGCGATAAGTAAAACTGCAACAATGGCGACAACGATCCAAATCAAATCAAACATACCTTACCTCCTACTCTTTTTTTCAATCCTGGTGGGGCATAACATAGACAACCCCATTTTTCACTTCGATGATCAAGACCTTTGTATCCGAAACAATTCCTTCATTCTTATAGCTGGCCGCAGTTTTTGCGATGCTTCCACTGATGCTTTCTATCAGGACTTCCCCAAACCCGTCAACAGGAATTGATGTGAGAACCCTGCCGACCCTTCCTCTTAGGTCATTATCATGAAATGTCAAACTTTCTTCCGCTGATGAAATGGGAATCAAAACAAATACATTCAGTAAAGTTACGATGGTAAATGAGATGATGAGGGAAATGCCGGCACACAATCCAGCATTAAGCCCTGAAAGCGATTCAAGCAAAAAACCACTTGCAAAAAACACGGTCAAAAAGCTAAAAATGAGCGTAGGATTAAATATATCAGGTAATTCAAGGCCGGAAAATATATCATTAAACAAAATAAATAAGAATGTTAGCCCCCCGAATATAAATAATCCATATAAATAGACTGTTTCTAATGGAACTCCAAATAACTCCATCTCTTTCATCCTTTAAATTCGATTTTTCCAAGCCGCATACTGCTTTAATGGCCCAGGATAAGCGTTTTACCAACATTATTAATCTATGGTTATAATCCCCTCCATTTACTTCGCTTACCATTCATACGAATGATGCATTCAAAAAGTTTCATTTATTTTCCAAGTTTTGAATTTACCCTTGGAAAACCCTGTATTCTCTAGGACCATTATTGAAATAAAATGCATAATACCATTGACAGTGTTTACTTAACATATTAAAATTCTTTATATGTCAACTCGTTATAACATGAGGTTTACATAAAGGGAGGAAGCACGATGAAGGAGCGTCATGAGAAGTTAAGAATGATGATGGTTACAGCATTATTTGCAGCACTTATAGGGATACTTGCCCAAATTACAATTCCTCTGCCCTTAGTTCCGATTACAGGTCAGACTCTAGCTGTTGGACTGGCAGCAACGATACTGGGTTCACGTTATGGAACCTCTTCCGTTTTATTATACTTGTTCATAGGGGCAGCGGGAGTACCGGTTTTCGCTGAAATGTCTGGGGGACTAGCTAAGATATTCGGTCCGACTGGCGGTTATTTATTATCCTATATCCCGACAGTATATATAACGGGTCTGATATTGGAAAAAACCCGTTTCTCAGTTGCAATGGCTTTCGTTGCAAATACAATCGGGATGATAATTACTTTGGTAATCGGTACGGTTTGGTTAAAATATATGAGTTCATTATCTTGGCCAGTGGCATTTGCCAGCGGTTTTGCACCATTTATAATCGTAGGCGTTTTAAAGGCATTCCTTGCATCCTGGCTTGGCATCACGATCCGTTCAAGGTTAGCGTCGGCTAATATGCTGCCTAAAAAAAATGCACCAATTTCCCAATGATGGGTAAATGAAAGAGAGGGTACCGCTTGTGGTATCCTCTCTTTTCTTCTATATTCAACTTCCAGATCACTGCAAAAAAAAAAAGACTCTTAAAAAAGAATCTTTTTTGCAAGTGTTTATTGCGGTCCTATCCCCATAAGTCCGAATATGAATAGCAAATGTATATTATCCCCTTTGCTAACCTTAATCATTTTACTATAGGAACAGTAATTTGACAACTATTGTCGGCACATATGAATATGTGGAATAAAGTAACGTATTTTGGTTACTTATTATTCACTTTATATTCTTTTTTCGTACTATCTTCGAAAACGACCTCTAAATCAAATTCTTGATAGTCATCCTTCAAATTAAAAGCTTTTGTCACTTCTTGAATGACTTCTTCATCTGTTGAATCTTTAGTGAATGTCAATTTTTCTAGAATCGGGGTCAATTCTTTCATTGCTTCATCACCGTAAACTTCGTGTTTGTTAAGTTTGTCCTCGATCGAAGCTTCTGTTTGAGCTCCCATTGTATCATATTCAGCTTCGTATTCGTTATCATTTCCGGTATAATCCACTTCTAATTGAAAATCCTTATATGTGAAAGGCAGTTTTTCATTATTATCCGTACCTGTTTCAGGATTATTTTCCGCTTGATTTTCATTTTCCTGAACCGGCGGGTTTTTCACTTCATCGTTTTCTTCGCCGCAACCAGCCAAAACAAGCATAGCGGCAAACGGCACTGATAATATTTTGATTGATCTTCTCATTGGTTTTTTCCTCCTTTACTTTGTATACCTTAATTATTTCCTCATAAGGGTCATTTAAAACCTGAACCACTCTCCTAAATACATCAAATCGGCCAAGTGATCATTGTGGAAGGATATAAAACAATACCGCAAAAAAGTGTGTGGCAGTTCCCCCAAGCACGAATACATGCCAAACCGCGTGATGGAACGGAAAACCGCGCCAAACATAAAAGATGGCTCCAAACGTATAAAGCAATCCCCCTGCAATCAGTAACTGAATACCCGCTGCAGGCATCGTAGCTGTAAGGGGTCCCCAAACGATAACGATCATCCACCCCATGGCAATATAAAGAATCGTCGAAAGGAAGAGGAATTTTTTCACATAGAAAGCTTTGAAGACGACGCCAATGATTGCAACTCCCCAAATGATACCCAGCAGGGTCCAGCCTAGTGACCCTTTGATCACAAGAAGCATGATGGGCGTGTATGTTCCTGCGATGAATATATATATGGCTGAATGATCAAAGATTTCAAATATATCCTTTGTTTTACCTTCTGGAAAACTATGCACTAAAGTGGAAGAGACGTATAAAAGAAGCATGGAAACACCATATATGACCGAAATGACTACATTCCAAGGCGATCCTGTTTGGGCTGAGAATAAGATTAAAAACACAAGTGCGGCAATACTCAACAAAACGCCGACACCGTGGGTTATCGCATTGACCACTTCTTCTTTTTTTGTATATACATGAGTATTGGCCATGTTACAGCTCCTTAATTCCGGATTATTTTTTTTAGTATTCCCTAAAGTATACATCAGATCTTCCAAGCAATATAGAAAAGTGAATAGTAACTTGATTAACTGCCACTAATTAGATTATTATCTAATTAGATGATAATCTAATTAAAAAGGGGGATAAAAGTGCAATTAGAAAAATTGGTCGCTTTCCACAAGACGATTGGTGATGTGACAAGAATCAGGATAATATCCATCCTGGCAAACGGTCCAAAACACGGACAAGCACTTGCGGGAATACTAAAATTGACGGCTCCGACCATCTCACACCATTTATCGAAATTGAAAGACATTAATTTAGTGAAGGATCGGAGGGAAAAAAATACGGTCTATTATTTTTTGAATGAAGATGTCCTGAAGCATTATTCGTCAGCATTGCCTAAAATGGTTTCAACTAAGGGGGACTCCAATAAAATGGATAATCAAAAGCTGATTTTAGAACATAAAAAGATCCTTGAAAACTTTTTTACACCAGATGGTCGACTAAAAACCATACCAGCACAGAGAAAAAAGAAAATGATCGTACTTCATCATATTGGAAGCCTTCTGGAAAAGGGACGTAAATATCCAGAAAAGGAACTGAATGAATTCATCCAGTCTTTCCATGATGATTACGCAACGATAAGACGTGAACTCATTATCGGAAGCATCATGTACCGCGAAAACAGCATTTATGAACTGAATCCCCGCGAAATGTGGGCTGATATCGGTTAACCGTATTCTAAAATAAAAGAACCGGCTCCCCATTTGGAAAGCCGGTTCTTGAGATGCAGTTTATATGGCAAAATGGTGTCCGCCGATAATTTTTATTACTTCTAATTGTTTCATCCATTCGCTGTCCGAAATACTGGGATTCCAAAAATACAAGGCATCATTTGTGTAGCCATGAATAGCCAATGCTTCATTGACAGCTCTTTTTGCATCATTTCCTGCCGGTTTGTTAATACTGCCATCACCAACAGGCGAGAATTGGTTTTTTTGATAAATCACTTCCCGGACCGTATCAGGGAATTCATTGCTATCAAGGCGATTCAAAACAACTCCCGCCACCTCGACCTTTCCTCTGTATGGTTCCCCTTTGGCTTCTGCATGCACAAGCCTTGCTAATAATTCTTTATCTTTATCATTCATTACATGCGGAATAATCAATGTTTTACCAGGTTCGGCAACATTATTTACGTTATGATTGACTTCTTTTAACTTACCGATCGGAACACCGTGCTGCTTTGCGATATCCCATATCGATTCACCTTGTTTAATGACATGTTTGGTTGCCCCATCAGAAGCTTTACTTGTCGTTCCCTTAGGAAAAGCTATACCAAGTACGATGACACTTAGAGTCATTATCACGGATATTAATACTGATAATTTCATCCTGTTACCTCCTCGTTAAGCACCTTCCTAGGATAACAGACCATATGGGAGAAAACAGTGCTAAATTTTTTCCAAGGAAATGAAGGAAAAATTTTCTCAGTTCCATTTACCTTCGGAATTTTAATGATTCCCACTCTTCCCGCAGCATTCCCATTCTGATTGAATCATAATAATAACCATCATGATAGCGGCATTTTCTCATTCTTCCCTCTACTTGCATGCCCACCTTTTTTCCAACTGCAATCATACGTTCATTACCTGACCAAGTTGTAAGTCCAACCCGCTCAATCTCCAGGTTTTCGAATAAATACCCAATGAACATCATTAATGCTTCTGTTCCATGACCGCCATTCCAATACTTGGGATCGAAAATAGTAATTCCGATTTCAAGCCAGCGTGAAGGTTCATGTTCCCAGTAATATACAACAGATCCAATAATTTGATCGTTTTTTTCCATTAATAGCTCGGAGTAAGCCCCGATTTTCTCATCATAGGTTTTATGCTTCGTTTCTTTATCGATAAACGTATGGAAATCAATGAGTTCAAGAGGGAGATAAGGTGCATCCCACTTTTTCCATTCCGGATCGGTTTCGCCATATTTCAGGCTCCATAAACGTTTTAAATCGGCTTGTTTAACATTCCTCAATATGACTTTGCTTCCTTCAATCCGAACATCATCCAATCCGCTTCCTCCCACTTCATCCATGCTGTACCTTCCATTTTACTGGTCGACACATAATTTAATAAAATATTGCCTTTCTCTGGGACCATCGAATTCACAAAAATACACACCCTGCCAAGTACCAAGGACTAAGCTCCCTTTATGGATGATCACCTGTTGTGAAGAACCAACCGTACTTGATTTCAAATGGGCAGCCGTGTTTCCTTCCATATGTAAATCCAATGTATGATTCCATGGGTATTGCTCATCCAGTCTTCTTAATATATCCTTTTTGACATCGGGGTCAGCATTTTCATTGATCGTGATCCCTGCAGTCGTATGTGGACAATATATAAGAGCTACCCCCTCTTGAATCCCCTTTTCCTTGATGAATGCCTGTACTTCTGTCGTAACATCTATCATATCATCCCTTTTCACAGTTTTTAAGGTATTTTTCTTCAGCATGTACATTCACTCCTTTTGTTCATTTTAATACTCCTTTACCCATAAACATAAAAATTTATGCTTTCTTAAACCATTCACGACTTAAACATAAGGAAATCTTATCGATGGCAATTAAAAAAATAATCTATCCTTATTGATCTTTTTAAAATTGGATATATAAGGAATTGGGAGGGGTTGCAAGATGAACTTCATTTTTAAGTCAATCGACCATTACCAATTAGCATCTCCTAAAAATACCGAGAACCAATCAAGGAAGTTCTTCACTGAGATACTAATGTTCCGGGAAGTGAAAAAGCCTCCGTCATTAAGTTCCAATGGCGGGTTATGGTTCGAATCGGGATCGATCAAGATTCATGTCGGAACGGAGGATCATTTCATTCCCGCAAGAAAAGCGCACCCAGCACTTGAAGTTGAAAATCTCAACGAATTTAAACAACATTTAATGACTAAGCATATTTCTTTTACAGAAGATGGAAGGTTGCCCGGTGCGAACCATATATATTTATCCGATCCCTTCGGCAACCGGATCGAAATATTGGAATGGAAATAATAAAAAGCGGGTCCATTTATCCCGGACCCGCCTTTGTAGTATATTTATTTCTGTTTCTTTTTCCAGAATCCCAATATTAAAGCGGTAATGAGGGCTCCTATTAAAATCGCCAGCAGATAGCGGAAAGGATGGTTGACTAGGGGGATGACGAATATACCCCCATGCGGCGCTGGCAATGTTACACTAAAAGCCATTGACAGCGCTCCTGCCGTCGCTGACCCAATAACACTGCTGACAATAACCCGCAATGGATCCGCCGCCGCAAAAGGAATGGCTCCCTCTGTAATGAACGAAGCACCCATGAAGTAATTAGTGAAGCCGGATTTCCTTTCCATTTCACTGAATTTACTTTTAAAGAATGTAGTTGCAAGTGCGATTCCAAGAGGAGGAACCATGCCACCAGCCATAACTGCAGCATGCGGTCCGAAACTTGATGCTTCAATGGCTGCAATCCCAAAAGTGAATGCCGCTTTATTTAAGGGGCCACCCATATCCACAGCCATCATACCCCCAAGAATCAAGCCGAGGAATATTGCGTTCGTGCCGGATAAGCCCTGCAGCCAATTGGTCAGGCCCGTGTTAATTGCAGTTACTGGTTCATTTACGAGAAATATCATGATAAACCCAGTAATTAACATCCCGAATACAGGATAGAGTAACACCGGTTTAATGCCATCAAGTGTTTGCGGTAATTTGGAAAACAATTTTCTTAATAGTAAGACGACATAACCTGCAAGGAAACCGGCGATCAGTCCGCCAAGAAAACCGGCATTAGCCTGTGCTGCCAATAATCCCCCTACCATACCAGGGGCAAAACCTGGACGGTCGGCTATACTTGATGCAATGAATCCAGCGAGTATTGGGACAAGTAAGAAGAAGGCACCATTTCCCCCGCCAATATCACTTAATGCTTTGGCAATGGGATTATAATCCGGATTTGCCGGATCGGCTGCCTCGATTCCAAAAAAGAAAGAAAGCGCAATCAAGATTCCGCCCCCGACGACAAATGGAAGCATATTACTTACGCCATTCATTAAGTGCTTGTAAATCCCCAATCCTCCTTTAGCTGTTTCACCTTCATCATTTTTATCATTTCCAGTTCCATTGTAAACAGGTGCATCCTGATTCACGGCTCTGGTTAACAGTTCCTCGGTCTTCCGGATCCCATGGGCAACAGGGACAATAATGACATGTTTTCCATTAAAACGATTCATTTCAACCTGCTTATCGGCAGCAACGATAATGGCATCCGCCTCATCAATTTCTGCGGCGGTTAAACCATTTTTGATTCCTGTGGAACCATTTGTTTCCACTTTGAAATCGATTCCCATTTCCTTCGCTTTGGCCTTTAACGCATCGGCAGCCATATAAGTATGGGCAATTCCTGTTGGACAAGCTGTAACGGCAAGGATTTTGCCTCCTTTATCGTTACCGCTGGCACCATTGCTCGATTGCTGCTCTTCACTTTCTTCTTCATAAGCTTCCATTTCTTTTTGATTGATTATATCCAACACTTCCTCACCAGAAGAAGCAGAAATCAATCGGGCCCTGAATTTATCATCCATCAGTAATGATGAAAGGCGGGAAAGGGTTTCCAAGTGATCTGCATTCGCTCCTTCACTGGCTGCAATCATAAAGAACAAATGGGCCGGCTGTCCATCAAGCGATTCATAATCCACACCACTGACCGATTTGCCGAAACAGATGGCAGGTATCTTTACAGCATTTGTTTTTGCATGCGGTATGGCTATCCCTTCACCAATCCCGGTTGTGCTTTGCTCTTCACGTTTTAAGATGGCAGCTTTGAAACCATCCACATCATTTAACCTGCCTGCCTCGGCTAACTTTCCTGATAGTTCATCAATGACTGCTTGCTTTGTAACACTTTGCAGATTGATTATGATTGTATCCAATTTTAACAAGTCTGTAATTTTCATAGAGTCAGCCTCCTGTTAGTTGATTGATAACAATTTGCGGTAATAACTCTTCAATTTTATCCAATGTACCGAGATCGGATGAAAAGGCTGTAGCACTTCCTGCCGCAAGACTGAAGCGGAAAGCAGATAGAATATCCCCTGTCCTTTCATATGTCCCGATGAAACCTGCGACCATGGAATCACCGGCACCCACTGAGTTGATGACATTCCCTTTTGGAACATTTGCGGAATATGATTCTCCTCCCGAGCAAAGGACGGCCCCCTGTCCCGCCATTGAGACAATAACGTTCTGTGCTCCTGCTTCAACCAATTTTGCGCCATATTCCCTAGCATCATCAACCGTACTTATTTCGGTGGAAAAAAGCTCACCCAGTTCATGATGATTGGGCTTTATTAAAAATGGCCGGTGTGGAAGGACATCCAGTAATTCCTTGCCACTCGTATCCACCACCACTTTAATGCCATTATGGATACAAGACCTTGACATGGCTTCGTATACATCCGAAGGAACGCTTGGAGGGATGCTTCCTGACAAAATAAGGATATCATTATTGTTCAACTGTTCAATCTGACTAAATAATTGTTGATAATTCCCTTTTGAAATGACTGGCCCTTGGCTATTTATTTCTGTCTCAAGCCCTGTTTTCAATTTTATGTTAATTCTTGTATCTCCAGCTATTTCTGTAAAGTCCGTGAAAATCTCTTCCTGTCTTAAAAACCTTTTTACAAATTCACCTGTTTGTCCACCGATGAAACCTAACGCTGTTGTACTATTTCCCAGCCTTTTTAGCACACGGGAAACATTGATTCCTTTCCCTCCAGGGAATTTTGCATCATAACTGGTTCGATTCACCTTGCCCATTTGAAAGCTCTCCACTTCGACCAGGTAATCGATGGATGGATTAAGTGTCACTGTATAAATCATTAAATGGTCACGACCTTTACCTTTGGATTTTTTTGAAGGTAAGCAACAGCCTCTTCATCATTGCTGTCAGTAAGGATAATGGCATCGCTTACATCTGCTACCTTGGCGAAAGTAGCTTCATTAAGTTTTGAACTGTCAGCAAGCACGTAGGTCTCATTAGAGAGGCGTAATGCCATCTTCTTCAGCAGGGCTTCCTCCGGGTCGGGTGTTGTGAAACCCAATTCTTGATGGATGCCGTTCATTCCCAAGAAACATTTATCAAAACGGTATTCATTCAAAAACTGTACAGCATTACTTCCTATAATCGCATTTGTCGAAAATTTTATCGTTCCGCCAACTAACACTGTTTTGATTTCCAATTCGATGAGTTTTGGAATATGCATAAGACCATTTGTCAGTACCGTTATATTTTTATCTTTTAAATAAGGAATCATTTCGGCAGTTGTCGTCCCAGCATCAAGATATATACAATCATTTTTCTCTATGAATGAAGCCGCCAGCTTTGCTATAAGTTGTTTTTCAGCTCTTGCTTTGTATTGCTTTTCCATAGTTGTTGGTTCAAGGCCTTTTCTTTGCAGTAAAGAGGCACCGCCATGCACGCGTTTCAAGAGCTTCATTTCTTCGAGTTGCACTAAATCTCTCCGAATGGTCGACTCCGAGGCTTGTAACTGATCTACAAGCTCCTGCAGCTTTACCGTTCCTTGTTCTTTAAGGATCGATAAGATGAACTGGTGCCTTTCAGTTGTCAACAATTCGCCCACCTCACTTTAATATCATCATCATATATGAAAATGAAGGAATAATCAATCATAAACGTTTAAAAATAATCAAATTCATTCAAAAATACATTCAAAAACATTCATTTTTATTAGAAATGAACTTTCTTGAATTTCATTATCTTTTTTTCTATGAAAATATCCTTTCTGTTCAACAAAAAAATACCCCCATGTCAAGATGACAGGGGGGTAGTATTATTTTATTAGCCTTGAAGTAAAAGTTGTTCTGGATCTTCAAGCATATCCTTGATGGCCACTAAGAAACCAACTGCTTCTTTTCCGTCTACGATACGGTGATCATAAGATAATGCAAGGTACATCATTGGTCTGTTTTCGATTTGGTCTCCAACGGCGATTGGACGAGTCTTGATTGTATGCATGCCCAAGATCCCAACTTGAGGGGCATTCAAGATTGGTGTTGATAATAGGGAACCGAAAGTCCCTCCGTTAGTGATGGTAAAAGTACCACCTGATAGATCTGAAAGTCCCAGTTTGTTGTTACGGGCTTTAACAGCTAAATCCGAAATGTTCTTTTCGATTTCAGCAAAGCTTTTGCGGTCAGCATCCCTTACAACCGGAACGACAAGACCTTCATCAGTGGATACTGCTACACCGATATCATAAAAGTTCTTTTTCAGGATATGGTCGCCTTGGATTTCAGCATTCAATAACGGATATTTTTTCAATGCGCCAATGACCGCTTTAGTGAAGAATGACATGAAACCAAGTTTAACATCATTTGTTTTCACGAAAGAATCCTTATGGCGGTTACGCAATTCCATGACTGCAGAAAGATCGACTTCGTTAAAAGTAGTAAGCATGGCTGCTTCTGATTGTACTTGAACTAGACGTTTGGCAATGGTTTGACGACGGCGTGTCATCTTAACCACTTCAATGCGGTCATCATTCACTTCAACAGGTGCGGCTGCTTGTTTAGCTGCAGGAGCTTGTTTTGGAGCTGCCGCAGGTGCTGCAGGAGCTGCAGGTGCATTACTTGCTGCTTCTACGTCTTGTACACGTACACGACCTAGTGGATCTGCTACAGGCACTTGAGTCAAGTCAATTCCTTTTTCACGAGCCAATTTCCTTGCAGCTGGTGATGCAATAACTTGTTGAGTGGATGATGCTTCTTTCGCTTCTGATTTAGGAGCCTCTTTAGCAGGAGCCGCTTGTTCAGCCTTAACTGGTTCTGCTTTAGCTTCTTCAACCTTAGGAGCTTCCGCTTTTGGAGCTGCTGCAGCTGATCCATTTTCATCAACGATGGCGATAGCCTGTCCGACTTGGACAGTATCGCCTTCTTCTGCTAAATGTTCAGAAAGTGTACCAGTATAATCTGAAATGATTTCAACGTTCACTTTATCCGTTTCAAGCTCAAGGACATATTCTCCTTTTTCAACGTGATCACCGGGTTGTTTTAACCATTGCGCAATAGATCCTTCAGAAATTGATTCTGCTAATTCAGGTACTTTTACTTCAGCCATTTTATTTCTCCCCCTCATTATTGCGTGTAATTGCTTGAGTCATAATCCGTTGTTGTTCATTTTTATGGACAAGTGGATCTCCCTCAGCCGGGCTTGATCTGCGCTTCCTTCCTATATATGTTACTGAAAGATTGCCAGGAGCCGCTGCATTTAGGCGAGGTTCAACAAATGTCCAAGCACCCATGTTTTTAGGTTCTTCTTGAGCCCAGAAGATTTCTTTAAGATTTGTATATTTTTTCAGGGCTTCTTGAACTCCAGTGAATGGGAATGGATAAATTTCTTCGATACTGATGATTTGCAACCAATCCGTATTTTTTTCAGTTGCCGCTTTTTCACGAAGTTCAACCGCCAATTTACCTGTTGCAAAAACAATGCGTTCAACCGATTTAGGTTTTTTGCCCAATGCTTTGGTTTCTACGAATGATTCAAATGCGCCTTCACTGAATTCTTCTGTTGTAGAAGCCATCACTTGATTACGAAGCATACTCTTTGGTGTCATGATGACAAGCGGACGTACTTGTTCTTGATCCAAAATCTTAGCTTGTCTTCTAAGGATATGGAAGTATTGAGCTGCCGAACTTAAGTTAGCAACTGTCCAGTTGTTTTCAGCTGCTAATTGAAGGAAGCGTTCCAGTCGTGCACTTGAGTGCTCTGGCCCTTGTCCTTCATAACCGTGTGGAAGCAGCATGACAAGACCTGATTTTTGACCCCATTTAGCACGGCCAGCCGCGATGAATTGGTCAAAGATCACTTGTGCTGTATTAGCGAAGTCACCGAATTGGCCTTCCCATAATACAAGTGTCTCAGGTGCAAAAACATTATAACCATATTCATAAGCCAGAACTGCCGTTTCCGTAAGCGGGCTGTTATGAACAGCGAATGAAGCTTTGGCAGTTTCAAGTGTGTGAAGTGGTGAATATGTTTTTCCATTAACACTATCATGTAACATGATATTACGTTGTGCGAATGTTCCACGCTCTGAATCTTGTCCTGTCAAACGGATTGGCGTGCCGTCACTTAAAATCGATGCAAAAGCCAATGTCTCGGCATGTGCCCAATCGATTTTTCCGTCAGGACCAAAGGAATCCAAGCGACGTGATAAGATCTTTCCTAATTTTTTATTAGGGGTGAATCCTTCCGGCCACTTAACAAGCTCTTCGTTAATTGTAACAAGTTCTTGTTTCGGAACTGCCGTTTCAATGGCTGGAAGTCCTTTTTCAATAATCCCAGGAGGATTACATTCTTTGGAAGCTTCCGGTTTATTTCCGGAAATTTTCGCATATGCATCTGCAAGCCTTGAATCCACTTGCTCAGCAATCGCTTTAACTTCAGCTTCAGTGAACTCGCCGGATTCAATAAGTTTTTTCCCATAAAGCTCTTTTACGGTTGGATGCTTATGGATTAATGCATACATTTCAGGTTGAGTCACCAATGGCTCATCCATTTCGTTATGGCCGAAACGTCTGTAACCGATCAGGTCGATCAAGAAATCCTTGTTGTATTTTTCACGATATAGGTTAGCAAGGTTCACAGCAGCCATACATGCTTCTGGATCATCTGCATTTACATGCACGATCGGCACTTCAAAGCCTTTTGCCAAATCACTAGCATATAAGGTTGAACGTGAATCTTCACTTTCCGTTGTAAAACCGATCATGTTATTGGCGATGATATGGATTGCGCCGCCAACTTGATAACCGCGTAAACGGCTTAAGTTAAACGTTTCAGGTACAATTCCTTCACCTGGGAATGCAGCATCACCATGAATCAGGATTGCAAGAGATTTGGAAATGTCTTGCACCGGGAATCCTTTTTCTGTACGGTCTTCTTGAGCCGCACGAGAATACCCTTCCACGATTGGACCGACTACTTCCAAGTGACTTGGGTTATTGGCAAGTGTAATCCTTGCTTTTTGTATATTAGCTTTAGTAATCTGTTTATCCAGACCTAAATGATATTTAACATCACCTGTCCATCCATTGTTAATGCCTGTCGAACCTTCGGAAGGAACCAAATCTTTATTCGGTGAATGTTGGAATTCAGAGAAAATGACCTCATAAGGCTTTCCTAATACATGTGCAAGCACATTCAAACGTCCACGGTGAGCCATGGCAATATTCACATTACCCGTTCCGTTTTGGACAGTTTGTGAAATCATTTCATCTAAAATCGGAACCAAAGCATCCAGTCCTTCAATAGAGAAACGTTTTTGCCCTACATATGTGCGGTGAAGGAATTTCTCGAAACCTTCTACTTCATTCAATCGTTTAAGTAATAGTTCTCTTTTCTCTTTTCCCACTTCCGGGAACATGTTTCCAGATTCGACCATATCAGTAAGCCATTGCTTTTCATCCAAGTCATTAACATGATGAAATTCAAAGGCTATCGTTTTTGTATAGAGTTGTTTTAGGTATTGCACGGCTTCGTATCCGTCTTTAACGTCTTCAGGTGATTCCGGACAAATTAAGTCCGCCGGTATTTTCCTTAAATCATCTGCAGTCAAGCCATATTTTTCAAAGTGAATTTGTTCAGTGTCCAGAGCTTCTTCTTTTAAAGGATAAATATTTGCAGCAAGATGCCCGTATGCACGGATATTTTCAGCTAAATTAACTGCAGACATAATTTTCTTCATTGGAAGAACTTCTCCAGTTTGTACAGTTGATGCACTTACAGTCGTTGTTTCTGCCGATACATCGAATGAAGGAGGACCTGCTACTTCAAAAAAGTTTTTCAGTTCCGGATCCACTTCTTCCGGGTTGGCTAGAAATAAATCGTATTGCTCCATGACATACCCAAGGTTTGGACCCGAAAAAGCTTTCCAGTGGTCTAATACCTTAGAATCATTGATGGTCATTTTGTAAACCCCCAAATTTTTCTCATAATTTTTTTCATTACGTTTTATCCATTCCCAAATTTCTTTCTTCTAAATTTTCCCCAAATATATGATATATATAAGATATATAATAAATAACTTTGGTTATTGAATAATAAAATTTTAAAGGATAAAACGTTTTCAGATGTTATATTAACATGTTTTTGTCGAAATATCCAAAGGTTAAACCACTTTATACAACCTTTTTTCAACTATATTTCTGCTTAATTCGTCAAAAATCGCTTTTAACTGTCTTTTTTGCTCATTTAAGTCTTTTTTTCGCTAAAAAAAGATTTTTGTATTTTTGTATAATGATTATTTTTCAGGTAAATTTAACTAGTTTGAAAGCCCTTTCACCTCACTCAAACTTCCAAGCTGTTAAACTTAGATTGCCATATTGAAAGCTTCTGTGCAGAAGAGCCGCTTTTTTATGGTCATCCCCTGTGCCCATTGCGATGACCAATGGAATGAAATGCTCTTTGGAAGGCACAGCCTCTGTACTGTAAGGGGCGATATTTTCATAATTGAACAAAGATTGCAAATCCCATTTCATGATTTTTTCTTCGACCCAGTTCTCAAACTCGATTGCCCATCCCTCTGCGACATGCATATCTTTCTGAATATGTGTGAAATTATGGACAATTCCACCGCTTCCTATGATCAGGACATTATTTTCCTTTAATTCCCTCAATGCTTTCCCAATTTCATACTGCTTGTAGAATGGCAGTGAAGGACTAATGGACATAGATACGGTCGGGATATCAGCTTCGGGGTACATGAGATGCAAAAGCCCCCATGCTCCATGATCAAGGGGGCGCCTTTCATCAAGTTCCCCCAAAACATCTATCCTGGACAATAAGGTTAAAATTCGATCTGACAGCTCCAGGCATCCCCTCGCAGGATATGTTATCTGAAATATTTCTTCAGGAAATCCAGCAAAATCGTAAATGACTTCATGCTTCCCCACTGCAGAAATCATTTGATCTTCATTTTCCCAATGTGCTGACAAAATAACGATGGCAGCAGGTTTCTTCATTGTTTGCATATACTCCTTCAAAAAAAGAGTATAGCTATTCTTTTCCAAAGCTAATAGCGGTGTTCCATGTGATAAAAACAATGATGGCATCATAGAGACGATAAATCCTTTCGCATTGTAATCTCAATATCCTATACCTTAATTTACTATAGTTAAACAATGTGTTCATCAATTAAATTGCATTTTCGGCGTAGTCTCATCAATGGTATCAAAGGAATATCCTTCTTTTTTAAGGAATTCAATTATATCAGGCAACGCTTTCACAGTGTTTTTCATACTATTGATATCATGCAATAAGATATTAACATGCTTTTGATTTTTCGTCCCTTTTTGCACAGCAGTAATGATTTGTTGTTCACTTATTGACGGACTGAAGCCATCTGTCGAGTCAATGGACCAATCAAAATAAATATACCCTTTTTCCTTTAGTTGCTGAAGGATTCCATTGATGATTGGTTTCGTTGACGCCTGATGCCGCAGACGATTATTCGAGCCGCCAGGAAGGCGCACAATACGGCTTTTTATCCCATACTCCTCTTGCAGCATGGTTTCAAGCCTATTCAAATCTTGAAAGAAACTCTCAGTCGACCGATAAACGATGGAATAATCATGTGTATAAGAATGAAGGGCGATCGAATGACCGCGGGATATCATTTCCTGATAACATCTCTTTGCGTATGGTTCTTCGTTACCTTTAACGAAAAATGTGGCCTTAACATGATAGCGGTCCAAAATATTCAATATCTCCATGGTATTCAAGGATGGTCCGTCATCGAAGGTCAAATAAGCGATTTTCTGATTCGCCTTACTTTTTAGCAGCGGTGTCATCTCTTCAGGAACCACTGCATGCACTTGAATGTTTTGCACATCCACATCAAACAAAATAATAATGAAAGAACTCGCGATGACAAGAATTAATTTTAGCATCTTCTTCATAGGTGCTGCATCCCCTTCCTTTTGACCATTAAGGTGTACCAGTTAAGGGGTTTCATGCGCAATAAGGCAGCGGTAAAAAATACCGCTGCCTTTATTAAATGAAGTTATCGATCGACATTAAAGTAACGAGCTTCAGGATGTGCAAAAACAATGGCTGAAACGGAAGCCTCTGGTTCCATCATGCATCCTTCAGTCAATTCCACGCCAATATCTTGAGGTTGCAACAGGCGGAATAGCTTCTCCTGGTCTTCCAGATTAGGACAAGCAGGATAACCAAATGAAAACCTTTGCCCGGTGTACTTAGCTGCAAATCGCTCTTTCATGGACATATCAATCGGGTCGCTTATACCTAAATCATCCCGCATTAATTGATGAATTCTTTCCGCGAACCCTTCAGCTGTTTCGAGAGCAAGTGATTGAAGGGCGTGATTTTTCAAGAAATCACCTTCAAGCTTCAGTTTTTCTGCCCATTTCCTGATTCCTTTTCCGGCAGTGACCAGGAAGAAACCAACATAATCCATTTGCCCGGAGGAAATCGATTTTGCGAAGTCCGCTAAACAAAGATGCGGATTCGTATCTTGCCGGGGGAAGTCGAAAGTTTCCAAAACCTCCTGATGATTGTCCGGATTGTATATAAATAGCTTATCTCCTTCGCTTTGAGCAGGGAAAAATTGATAAACTGCATGCAAACCATAATCCGGTTCCGTCTTTAGGAATTCGATCAATTCGTCAACGAGATCATTGAGCTGCACTGCTTTTTCATTCCCTTGCTTAAGCAATTCGATAACTTTGCCTTTTAACCCCAAATGATGACCAATCAGCATTTGCCTATTTATATATGGCTGGACGACATCCAATGGATAGTTTTTCAGGACGTGACGTTTGATGTCACGCGGTGTTTGAACAGGAACATCGCTTAAAGGAGCCGCTGTGGACTGCTTACGAACAGGTTTTTCCAACGTGGCAGCAATGGCGGCATTCGCTTTCGATCTTTCTCGTTTCTCGACCAACTCTTCCAGGTACACCACTTTTTTGTCGGCGTCATGTAAAATATTCGTTACCGCCAAACCATCCATCGCATCTTTGGAATATAAAACCGGCCCTTCATATTCAGGTGAAATTTTAAAATCCGTGAATTTACGGGATAATGCTGCCCCTCCAACTAAAATGGGGGTATCTATCCCCGCTTGCCTTAAATCCTGCGCGGTTAAAACCATTTGCTGTGCAGATTTTACAAGTAACCCAGATAGGCCAATGATGGTTGGCTCATGTTTTCGAACCTCTTCGATGATTTGTTGCGGTGCGACCTTTATTCCCAAATCAATGACTTCATAGCCGTTATTGGATAGAATGATATCCACTAGGTTTTTCCCGATATCATGCACATCTCCCTTGACGGTCGCCAACAGGATTTTCCCTTTCTTAGCACTATCTTCAGCGTTTTCCATAAGTGGTTCAAGGTGAGCTACAGCCGCCTTCATCGCTTCAGCACTCTGAAGCACCTCTGCGACAATAAGTTGGTTGTCATTGAACAGCCGCCCCACTTCACTCATCCCATCCATCAATGGTCCATTGATGATTTCCAACGGGGTATCACCGCGCTCTATCGCTTCATTTAAATCATCAATCAATCCTTCTTTCGTTCCTTCGATAATATAGTTACCAAGACGTTCGTCCAATGGCAGGATCACACCATCATCCTTCTTCTCCGCTTTTTTCCCACGATAAAATTCAGTAAAAATCGCTAAAGTTTCAGTTGAAGTCTCAAACAGGAGTGCCTCAGCCAATTTCACTTCCTCTTCCGGTATCAAAGCGAAACGTTCAAGTTTTTCTGTATTCACGATAGCATAATCGAGACCCGCTTTTGTACAATGGTAAAGGAAAACGGCATTTAATATTTCCCTTCCCCTCGCTGGCAGACCGAATGAAACGTTGGAAATGCCAAGTATCGTTAAGCATTCCGGAAACTTTTCTTTAATTGCCTTTATTCCATTCACCGTCTCCAATGCAGATCCAATATATTGTTCATCCCCTGTGCCTACAGGAAATACCAGCGGATCAAAAATGATGTCATTTTTGTTTAGACCGTACTTATTGACGAGCAAATCCACAGACCGTGTAGCCACTTCCAATTTCCGTTCAGCATCAACGGCCATCCCAATTTCATCAATGGTTCCTACGACAACGGCAGCACCATATTGATGGACTAAGGGTACTATTTTTTCAAAGCGCTCCTCACCATCTTCAAGGTTTATGGAATTAATGATCGATTTTCCTTGTGAATGTTTTAATGCTTGTTCAAGTACGACTTCATCCGTAGTGTCTATGACCAATGGGACTTTCACTTTTTTGACGACCTCTTCTACAAATTCCTTCATGTCGCCAAGCTCATCCCCATCAGGATCAGCAAGACAGATATCAATGACATGGGCGCCTTTCTTTACCTGGTTACGTGCAATCTCGGCAGCTGGCTCGTAATGCTTTCCACGTATCAGCTCCTTGAATTTTCGGGAACCGATAACATTCGTCCTCTCCCCTACGAATAAAGGACGCATTGAATCATCATAAATTAGCGGCTCTATCCCTGATACGGCATGACCATGGGCAGTATCCGTAATTGTACGGGGCTTCATGCCTTCGAGTACCCTGGTAAGTTCTTTAATATGCTCTGGTGTCGTACCACAACATCCGCCAATGATATTGACCCATCCCTTTTCGGCAAATTGCTTCATTTTCTCTGCCAGGGAAGTAGGTGATTCATGATAGTGGCCTTCTTCATCAGGGAGCCCGGCATTCGGATAACAGCTGATGGCGCTATTTGATATATCTGCAAGTGTCCTGATATGGTCTATCATGAATTCCGGCCCTGTTGCACAATTAAGGCCGACAGCTACGGGCTTCATATGTTCAACCGATAAATAAAAAGCTTCTATGGACTGTCCTGCAAGTGTCGTGCCCATCGGTTCGATAGTTCCTGATATGATGACAGGCACATCTTTTCCCGTTTTAGCGAATGCTGCTTTGATTCCAGAAAAGGCAGCCTTGACATTAAGCATATCCTGACAGGTTTCCACCAACAGCAAGTCTACCCCGCCATCCAAGAGTCCCAGTGCCTGCTCTTCATAAGAATCTGTTAAAACATCAAAAGTAGTGCCGCCCGTTACGGAAAGCGTTTTTGTAGTGGGGCCCATCGAGCCAGCTACATATCTTGGCCATTCATCATTGGAATACTTTTCACAAGCTTTAACGGCAAGCTCAGCTGAAATTTTATTTAGCTTGTAGGCAATCGTACTTATTTGGTATTCCTCAAGGACGATGCTGGTCGCTCCAAAGGTATTTGTTTCTATGATATCTGCGCCCGCTGCTAAATATTTTTCATGAATGGATTGGATGATTTCCGGTTGCGTCAGTGATAAATATTCATTGCAGCCCTCGAATTGTTCTCCGCCAAAATCGTCTGCTGTCAAATTCTCCGCTTGAAGCATCGTTCCCATCGCCCCATCAAGTAGGAGAATTTTAGAATTTAACTGATCTTGAATCGTTTTTTTATTCATGTACTGCCACCTCTGATGTCTGTTTACTATCGACTTTTCTAATATATTTCGTAAGTTCCGCCGTCATTTCATAGCGAAGGAATGGAGTGATTAAATATATGCCCTTGAATTTTTCCCTAGCCGAGTCCACCAGTTCCCGCGCAATATTCACCCCTTCAATCCTTGACTTTACAGGGTCATCCCCCGCTAGAGCCATGGCCCTTCTAACATTATCAGGCAATTTGATGCCTGGGATCTCATTATGGATGAATTCGGCGTTCCGGGTGCTTGTTAAGGGCATGATACCGATGAAAATCGGGGTTTCTAGATGTTTTGTCGCTTCATATACTTCTTCGATTTGCTCCAAGGAATAAATTGGCTGTGTCAAAAAGGATTGAGCACCGCAGGCAATCTTCTTTTCCATTCTCTGTACGGCTTTATCCAGATATTTCACATTGGGATTAAAAGCTGCCGCAATTTTAAAATTTGCCCGTTGCCCCAAACTTTGACCGGAATAGGAAAGACCTTCATTAAATTGTTTGACCATGCTTATCAGGTCAAAGGAAGATAAATCATAAACCGAAGTGGCACCCGGGAAGTCGCCAATTTTTGAAGGGTCTCCGGTGATGATCAATATTTCGTTCAGCCCTACCGTCTGCAGACCCATTAAATGTGACTGCAGGCCAATCAAATTTCGATCACGGCATGTTATATGCACCATCGGATTTATATTCAATTGGTTCTTCAGTAAATTAGCCAGTGCATCATTCGATATCCTTGGTGAGGCAAGTGAATTGTCCGCTAATGTAATGGAATCGACCCCTGCTTTTTTCAAAACCTCAGCACCAGTCATGAAGCTCTCTATCCCTAGCTTTTTCGGTGGATCAAGCTCAACAAGAATCGTCCGTTCCGTTTTGGCTTTTTCGTAAAGGGGAAGTTCCAATTCCCTATCGTTCACTTCAATTACTTCTATTTCACGGGATTTCGTAAATTTCTCTTTCACGGGAGCCAAACTTCCAATTGCATGCTTTACAGCTTGAATATGCAGTGGAGTCGTTCCACAGCACCCTCCTATGATCGCGGCGCCTTGCTCACGAAGTTCCAGGGCACTAGAACCGAAATATTCCGGCACAGCTTTATAAACGAGCCTCCCATCGACATAATCCGGCAGGCTGGCGTTAGGGTAAATGGCAATCGATGCTTGCTTTGGCAAACTCACTTCTTCCAAGGCCCGAATCATATGATGTGGTCCGAGGCGGCAATTCACACCAACCACATCGGCACCCAATTGCTCGAGTTTTTGAAAGGCTTCATTTAAATGGATTCCACTTTGAAGATTACCCAGTTCATGCATCGAGACATTTGCGATAATCGGCAGTCCCGTTTCATTTTTAACGATTTGCAGGACGGTTTCCAGTTCTTCCAGGTCATAAAATGTTTCCAGGAGAATCCCATCAGGATTTTCCATCAACAGACTGTATAGCTGTTCACGAAAACCCCGTTTTATCTCTTCCATGCTTAAATCCGATTTCCTGATACTCCGCTGAGCCCCTATGGTACCGAAGACGTATGCTTTTCCTTTTGCCGCTTTTTTAGCAAGAATGACTCCCTGGCGATTGATTCTGCTCACTTCATCTTCAAGTCCATACCGCTTCAATTTATTGAAATTGGCTCCGTATGTATTCGATTGAAGGATATCTGCACCAGCTTCCAGATAGGCTCGATGGATGGACTCTATTTGATCTGGGTTCGTACAGTTTAATTCCTCATAACATTGATCAATGCCATTAGAGTAAAGCAAGGTTCCCATTGCCCCTTCTCCAATCAGCATTCTTTCTTTTAATTCTTTACGAAAATTCATCATTACACCCTCTCTCAAAAACAATCCTGTTTTTGTCGTATTCTATGAGTATGAGAGAAAAGGAAAAAAAACCTTCTCAAAGAAGAAGGTTTTTGAAACATTCTCCTCATCTATCAAGCTCTGCTTGCTGGATTTAGCACCTTTGCCTAAGCTGGTTGCTGAGGTTTCTTCGGGCCAGTCCCTCCACCTCTCTCGATAAGATCCATTTATATAATTTTCATAAGATTTCAAAATTTGATTATATTTAATTTACATTAATAATCTGTCAATTTCAATACCTGATCGACATTTTTTTCACTTTTGCAAAAATCATTCAATTTTTTGCTGCTTGAACCCTCTTCAAGATCCTTTGTTTCCAGTCTTCCGCTAACGATTCTAGTGTAAGTAAAGCCTTAGCACCTTCCAGCCCATCTCGTTTATGAAGGATGACCTCTGCTGCGTAATGGACAGAAATTTTTTCTTGTAGACGATCTATTAGCACAATCTCGTTTTGTTTATTTATCGTTCCTTCTTGAAGTACTCTTGCAAAATAACCAGTGAAACTCGTTTTCAGCACGAGTTCCAAAAACTTAGGTTCTTGATTGAAGAAGGAAATGGTCGAACAAGGTATCCTCCCTTGGTTAATTTGAACAATCACATCGCCTATTTGATAAATATCGCCGATATACGTTGTTTCTTCCCTCATCCCCGCTATAGTTAAATTTTCACCGAATGCAGGGATATCCAGCTTTTTGGAGAATTTTTCATTCCATAATGAATAATGCTCAAATGGGTAAAAGCACAAAGCCCGATCAGGACCTCCATGGAACTTTACATTACCGACACCATCGCCGATTATGCCAGCTTTAGTCACTGTCAAATTATCCTGTGCTTGTTTATCCATGGCTGAAAAGATATCGATATTCGAAAAAATTTCATGTTTCGGCTTCCCCGCATGTAGTGATTTGATTTTTCCATATTCCATTTTGCATCTTCCATTCATATTAAATTTATATCATCCTATATGTATAAATTATACTAAAAATCCATTTTATTCAGTACCTTTTTATATGTATATGAAATGAAAAAGCCATATGAGCAGTTAATGGGCGAAATATCATTGATTTCCAGAAAAATTCATAGGTTAGTTTCAGTAATTTAGTTGCTATTTCAGAATTAAATATGGTAGAATATGAACACAATATATAGTCGAAAACTACAACCGTTCGCCTATATGTTGATTTTCACGATTGAATTCCTCATTGTCGCTCTTTAGGGAGCGAATTTTTTTTGCTTTCATTAATATCCACTAATTCCCTGTAATTCCATTCAGTTTCTTGCATCTTGATCGACTCACCTATTTGTACTTTCCTTCCCTCCTTATCAAGTCCCTTTCATTTCCTTATTAGAAGCCTGATTCCTTGCAAAAACAAGCAGAAAGCCGAGCGACATCATCCGTCTTCCGCTCAGCTTCCTGTTTACGCTTGTTTCTTTTTTTTCGGTGCCGCTTTCTTTCGGGTCGTCTTTTTCTTTTCCGGTTCATCATGTTTTGTTCGGTCTATGGATGCCTGTAATGCCTCCATTAAATCGGTTACATTGTTGGAAACTGGTTCTTTTGTTTTCGCTGTAATCGTCGTCTGTCCCGTTTTCTTCGATTCAATCAATTCTAGTAACGCGGTTCGATAGTCATCGGTGTATTTTGTCGGATCGAAAGTAGTCGTTAATTGATCTATCAATAATACGGCAGTATCGATTTCTTTTTTTACTATGGTATCATTGGCAGGGATATTCGGAACATCCGCTGTGGAGCGGACTTCATCCGGATAATGAATTGTTTCCATAACCAAGGTATTATCAACGACTCGGATTACCGCCATTTGTTCTTTGGAGCGAATGATGATTTTTGCCAAACCAACCTTATTCGATTCCTTGAGGGCCTGCCTCAAAAGGGAATAAGCTTTTATCCCCCCGTCATTTGGGGACATGTAATAACTCCGGTTAAAATAAATGGGATCTATTTCTTCAATTTTAACGAAATCCACGATTTCCACGGCTTTTTCTTCGTTTTGTTTTTTTAGTTGTTCTAGTTCATTGTCTTCCAATACAACAAACTTTCCCTTTGTATACTCAAAAGCGCGGACTATATCATCCTTCCCCACTTCTTTCTCGCATACTGGACAAACCTTTTCGTATTTAATCGGTGTATGACATTCCTTATGCAACGTCCTTAAAGATATATCCTTATCCTCCGTTGCAGCATGAAGTTTGATCGGAATGTTCACCAAACCGAATGATATGCTCCCCTTCCACATCGTATGCATATTCGTCACCTCATAACTTATTTTTGATGAGAAGAACAATTTTATTATTCCCCTTTGTTCAAAAAAAACCGAAAAAACAATTGCCAACTCTAACACTTCGTTTTTTTGGCAAAATAATGTTATCAATTATTTGCGGAGGTAAATACAAAAATGAAACCGATGCTGCCTACCTATTACCCTGAAGCCCCCAAATCCAAGGATTGGCGTTATGAAGTCAAATATGACGGCTTTAGGGCTATTTTAACGATAGACTCCGATACCATAAGCATTTCGAGTCGAAATGAAAAGGAATTATCACCTCAATTCCCAGAAATCATTGCTTTCATCAAAGACCTGGACCTGGAAGGTTATCTCCCGCTTCAATTAGATGGAGAATTGGTCTGGCTTACGAATCAGGCGAAGGCGGACTTTTTTCAAATACAGTGGCGAGGACGCCTTGGGAAACAATCCTTAATTTCAGAAAATGCCCGTTTTTCCCCATGTCGGTTTATAGCGTTTGACCTGCTTCGCATCAGCGGAAAAGACGTAGCAGATAAACCTATGGTGGAACGAAGGGAATTGATGTTGAATATGGGGGGAAAACTCGGTCTTCCTATGCCTCCTGATCCCACCGATAAGGCTTTGATACAATTAATAGAGAGTTTTGACGTTTTGGATATTGCCTTGAATAAGGTCACCTTGTTAGATGGTGAAGGGATTGTCGCCAAGGAAACTCGGGGTGCTTGGCAAGAAGGAAGACGTACAACATCTTGGATTAAGGTGAAAAATTGGAAGACCGCTTCTTGTTTCATCACAGCATTGCACAAAGAAAATGGCTACGTGTCCCTTGCAGTTTTCAAAGAAGGTGCCGTAACGAAAATCGGGAGTGTCAAAAATGGACTGAGTGCTCGAGATAAAAGTATATTGCATCAATTGATCAAGCAAAATGCATCAAATGAAGACGCACAATTTTTTTATATCCATCCATCCATTTGCATTGAAGTTCAATTCTTGCACGTATATGAGGAAAATGAATTGCGTGAACCTCAGTTTTCGCAGTGGCTTTTACAAACTTCTCCCGACGAATGTACCTGGGAGAAATTCGTGCTAGGGCAATATACATTTCCAGATACTGTACAAATAACTTCCAGGGATAAACCGCTTTGGAAAACAGAAGGTAAACAGGTGGTAAAAGTAGAATACCTTCATTATTTACGGGAGGTTTCAGCTTTCTTCTTACCCTTCTTGAAGGATAAGCTTCTTACAACGATCCGCTATCCTCATGGAACTTTGGATAAAGAAAGATTTTTCCAAAAAAACAAACCTGATTATGCGCCGGACTTTATTAAAACGTTCATGGATGAGGATATCGAATATATGCTGTGTAACGACATTGAAACTCTCCTTTGGTTTGGTAATCAACTTGCATTGGAATTTCATGCCCCATTTCAGAAAGCCGGTAAAACAAGACCCGACGAAATCGTCCTGGACTTGGATCCTCCTTCCATCGAATATTTCTCCTTTGCGGTAAAGGCTGCACAGGAAATAAAAAAGGTGATGGAATCATTAAGGATTAAAGCTTTTGTAAAAACCTCAGGTAACAAAGGACTGCAAATTCACATCCCTCTGCCTGAAGACAGATTTACTTATCAGGAGACACGCATATTCACTGACTTTCTCGGTGATTATTTAACAAGTTCCCACCCGAATGATTTTACAACGGAAAGAATGAAAATAAATCGGCATAATCGACTTTACTTGGACTTTGTGCAGCATAGTGAAGGAAAAACCATCATTCTTCCTTATTCCCCACGGGGAAATTCTTTCGCTGGTGTGGCTACACCTTTGTTTTGGGAGGAAGTGAACGAAAGTCTCCAGTTACAGGACTTTACGATTGAAACCCTACCAAACAGAATAAAAAGAGACGGGTGTGCGTTTATGGATTACCGACTGGTAGATAATGGACCAGCCTTTTTGGAAGTATTGTCGTTCCTAAAACAAAAAAAGACCCTTAACTAATTGGTATGATGGAAAGTTGCTCTAGAAAATCGCTTTCCGCGGGCGGTTTTTGCTTTGATGCAGCTTTGCAGACAGTCGAGCGGTTAGGGAGCGGACTTCTGAAAATAACTCGAACGTTTTTTTGAAGGTTAGTAATTCTGATCGTTGATTTCCAATCCAGGCACTCGCTTTCCGCGGGCGGTCCGCCCTCGGCGCTGGCCTGCGGGGTTTCCCTTGGCCACGCTTTTCCCGCAGGAGCCTCGTACCTTCTGTTCTGTTCCAATCAGCTTTGGATAGAACCCTTTTGTTCACAAACCAGATAGTAATTATTTGCCGAAAGTTTTTTTGTGGGTTTGTAAAATGGGAACGTTGATTTCCACTCCAGGCACTAGCTTTCCGCGGGCGGTCCGTCCTCGGCGCTCTTGCGCCTGTGGGGTCTCCTTTGGACTCGCTTTTCCCGCAGGAGTCTCGCGCCTTCCGTTCCAATCAACTTTGTGTATTAAAAGAAAAACTGCTGGCTCGTCTTATTCCGAATCCTATTTAAGACTAGTTTATCCTTCAGTTTTTTTATGTAATCCTTAATGGATGGAAGAAATTTGCGACACTCCTGCCGAATAACTGGCTAGCCGAGACCCAACAGGCTCTTGAGCCGAGGAGGCTTGGCAGACAGTCGGCGGAAAGCGAGCGGATCTCTGAAATCAACTGCAACTTTAAATAAGAAAACTGCAGGAAAACTCGCTTTTTTCGAGTTCGCCTGCAGTTTGAAAATTTCATTATAATTTTGTTTTCAAATAACTTTGCACTTCATCCTGCAGCTTGGCATATAAGCTTGTTTCCAATTCAAAATCCTCTTTTCCAAGCATTTCAAATTTTTCAGGCTGATCTAAGTCTATTTCAATCGATACCTTGAATTCATAGGTTGCATTCCCGATTAAATCAATTGAATACGTTTGGCTTTCTTCATCATGGTGGACCACGCATTTAACTTTTCCACCGTTATTGTAGACAGATATTTCACTTTCCAACGCGTTTAACCCAACAGAGCATGTTACTAGGCTAGAAGCCGACATCGCCGTTCCACATGCATTCGTGAAGCCAACTCCACGTTCGAATGTCCGCACATAAATGCTCCCTGGTTCCAAATCTTTCACAAAGCTGACATTGACACCATCAGGGAAAAGCTCATTCGGTTGATTGACCTTTGTTGAAAGTTTTTCCTGCAAATCACTTTGTAAAACATCACTATCGACAAGTGAGATCAAATGTGGATTAGGAACCGCTAATGCCGAAAATAAAAGGGTATCATGCAGTTCCGGCAATGTTTCGTTTTGCAGCTGTTCTTTATCCAATACAAGAGGTAGATCTCTCACATTAAAACTTACCGGGGAAATTTCCACCTTGAAAGTCGGAATCCCCTCATAAATATCTTCCGTTTTTTCGACGAGTAAATTAGCCTTCATGGTTTCCACGATCATTTTATCGAGCCCAAGAACGTCATACGCGTAACGTGCCACACAGCGAAGTCCATTACCGCACATTGAGGCTTCCGATCCATCTGCATTAAAGACACGCATCCGGCAATCAGCATGTTCACTTTTCATTACGAACAAAATACCATCCGCTCCAAGCTTCTCCCTATTGCATAGGGCCTTCGCGAAATTTTTCCGCTCTTCTTCAGTAAACGTCAGGGTTGTAGTCAATTCATCAATGATCAAGAAATCATTTCCTGAACCATGGCTTTTTAAACCTTCAATAATCATCCTGTCACATCCTCTAATATGCTGCTTATCATTTATCATTTTTTAATATTCTATATCATAGCATTTTCGAGCTGGATGTGTCATCGCGTAAATCATATTAAATCCATTTTTTCGACGAAAAAACCAATAAGGAAAGCGGTTGGACTAAGAATTAACTCATTCCAACCGCTCTTTTGAATTTTAACCGATCATACCAATAATGAAATAGACGATGAACATTCCGGCACTCACATACATCGGGGCTGACACTTCTCTCGCTTTTCCGGTTACAAGCTTCAAGAATGGGTACAGGATGAAACCGAATGCCATTCCATCGGCAATACTGTATGTGAAAGGAATGATCGTAATGATCATGATTGCAGGTATGCTCTCGGTTAAATCACTGAAATTCAGCTTTTTTATGTTTCCGAGCATCAAAATGCCAATGATAATTAAGATGGGGGCAATGGCACTATCAGGGATTACTTTAATCACCGGTATAAATAACAGTGATAGAATGAATAGCACGCCCGTCACCACTGAAGTAAGACCAGTCCTGCCTCCTGAAGCGATTCCTGCTGCCGTTTCAACTGTTGCAACGGTAGGACTCGAACCGAATAAGCCTGATAATAGAACGGACACACTTGTCGCCTGCAGCGACTTTTTATAGGCATCCTGGCGGTTGATACTGTCTACATGCCCGTGTACAAGACCAATATTTTCAAAAACAAGAACCATCGTCATCGCAAATACACTTATCCAGAATTCAATCCGGTTCGCTTCCAGAAACGATAATGAAAAGAAAAGATCGCCGTAGGAAGCTGTGTTAATGCCTGAAAGATGGATTTCCGATAGTTGAACCGTCCCGAACCAATAGGCAATGAGGCTGCCTGCCAGGATGGTAATCATGAAATTACCGGGGACATTCTTGATGAACAGCGTGATCGCCAGTAAAAAGGTCAACACCGTTGCACACACCGCTGGATCGCTTAAATCTCCGAGTGCGACGATTGATGATGAACCTCCTGTGATTATCCCGCCCTTTTCAAGACCGATCAGCATCAAGAATAAGCCAAGACCAACAGATATGGCTTCTTTTATCGAACTTGGAATCGAATCACTGATGATCTTGGAGTATTTTGTAAAAGCGATGATTACAAAAATTACCCCCGAGATAAACACAGCACCAAGAGCCGATTGCCATGATAGACCCATTCCTTGAACCATGGTATAAGCAAATAGGGCATTGACGCCCATTCCTGGAACGAGAAGGATTGGGACATTTGCCCAAAGTCCTATCATGACACAGCTTAAAGCAGATAAAAGAATCGTGGCAATCACTGCACCATTAATCGGTATGCCCGCTTCCGATAAAATCAGGGAATTCACGATGAGAATATAGACTATCGTAAAATAGCCGACCACTCCAGCAAGGATTTCACGTTTTCCATTCGTACCATAGTCGGAAAAATGAAAAAACGTTTCCAAGTTTAATTTCTTCATGTTGTATCCTTATCAAATTTATCCCTCGCCCACCCGTTTGTATTAGTGACAAACTACACTTGGCGATTTTAACAAAAAAAAGGATAAAAATAAATAGCAAGGATAAAAATTTGAAAAAAACTGTCGGAAATACTCCCGACAGCCTCGATGAATATATTATTTTTGTTCTTGCGAATACCCATCCACTACCAATTCCAGCTTCCCTGTATCAGGCGAAATGATTAGACCATGCACAGGAATATTTTTAGGAATCAATGGATGTCCTTTAATCACTTCGACGCTGTTCTTACAACTTTCATAAACATCATCAAATCCGCGAAGCCAACTGCGGATATCGATTCCTGCAGCTCCCAGTGTATCGATGGTGCTCTTTGGTATATCACGTTCGATCATCTTGTCCATTACAGCATCGGCATCGACTGATGCCATCCCGCAGTCATGGTGAGGTATGACCAATACTTCATCTGCCTTTAGCTCATAAATAGCAACAAGGATACTCCGCATGACACTTCCGAATGGGTGTGAGACGATTGCCCCGGCAGTCTTCAGGATTTTGACATCACCATTTTTGACATTCAAGGATTTTGGCAATAGTTCAACAAGCCGAGTGTCCATACAGCTTATGATGACCATACGTTTCTCAGGAAACTTATCCGTCCTATACTTAACATATTCACCTTTTTCTACAAACTGTTCATTATAATCCAGAATCTCATTAAGTAAACTCATATTTACCACCTTTTATTATGTATTTAATCTATGTATCTCCTATTATTATATCAGGTATTTAAAAGATTTGCTAAAGGGGAACCGTAGTCAATTTGAACGATGATTCAGCGTGGCTGCACAGAACCCAAAGACAATGATTTTAGGAATTTCAGCAACATTCGATGAAAAAGAAAGTATGGGTGTATTAGTCTTGAATCGTTTCCCCCACTCCAAAGGCATCCAGCCTTCTTGGTATGAAGCGATCTTTTCCCCGTCTTTTGTGGCAATCTCGAAAGAATTTACACTTCCCGGCGTTTCAATTGGCATCCATTCCGTACCATCTTCCTTATAGATCATTCCATTTACCTTCACGAATGACCGATTTTCTTGATACGATCCAATAATGCCGCCCTGATCATCCAGGATCGTCATTTTATTGAAAAGCCCCTTTTTGATATGGTACTTAGCCAGCAAACGCCCCTCATGGTCCACCAGTTCATATCGCTTGGCCATTAGCATCGACAAAAAATTGGGAATCATCCACATGAACCACTTCATATTCAAATCACGTACCTCGCCCATTAGTGACCCATCCGGCGCAAAGAGAAGCAGTCGCAAAGTCGGTGCTGGCATAAAAGTCAATAAAACATGTTCATTTTTTAATAACCCGGCATTCGTCCCGATATGTTCTTCAGGCAATTCCTTCATTCTATTTTCATATATACGATGACTGACAAATTGAGCAATGCTAAAGAAAATAAAAGGAGAAGTTATCAATAATATATTGCCCGGAATCATCGCAAAAATATGGCAAATGAAAAAGACAATGGCCAAAAGAAGAGATACCCAAGATGCATGAAAATTTGAATTGCTCGTTTTCTGATAATATTCACGTATATTCATATCCCGCTTTGCTCCTCACTCCTTACAAGAAAGATTACCGCCTTTAGGGCGGCCATTGATTAGCAGTACCACAATCCGCCCGGATCCGCTTCCTAAATGTGCAGGGAAGTAGTTATCATAATACTTTATTCGCTTTAATGTGATCTATTCCCTTTTTAAAGAAGGGCAATTCCCAACACGGTCCAAATAAAAAAGGACTCCGCATCGAACGGAATCTACAAAATGGGGGTCTACCTAATTTTAAAACAATAGTTTATTCTTAACATTTTTCACTGTATTCCTTATTTGATGGAAGAAATTTGCGAATCTCCTGCCGAATTACTTGCTAGCCGAGACACCGCAGCCGCTAGGCGAGGAGGCTTGGCAGGCAGTCGGCGGAAAGGGAGCGGATTTCTGAAATCCACTGGAACGTTTTTCAAATAAAAAACTGCAGTCAAACTCGCTTATCCTCAAGTTTGACTGCAGTCTGAAAGGACTCCGAATGAACGGAATCCTTTTACATCATTCTATAATATCCTGAAAATCAACGGGAATCGATAATCCGTTCCTTCATAAGCCCTAACAGCAGCAATGATGGTGAATACGACTAATGCTATCCCGATTACCGGCAATAGTAAGAATCCAACCAATACTATTGTGAGTATCCCTGCAACTATTGAATATACGGTGTAGGAAATGAAAAAATTCAAGTATTCCCTTCCGTGATAATCCACAAATTGTGACGAGTCCTTCTTCAATAACCAAATCACCAAAGGACCGATAAATGCTGTAAAAAAGCTGATCACATAAATAAGGGCAGCAAACACTTTTTCATCTTTAGTAGGCATAGTGTCTTCTCCTCCTTTCCCATATAAATAATTACGAATCAAATGAAAAATAGTTTCATTTTTCCTCTCATTATATTCGAAAGAAGGTAAATCTGGACTGCCTTTTCTTGATATCACCAATAAAATCCGGACATGTTCATCCGTCTTGTGCATACAGTTTAAATAATGGATTGTCCTATACCTTCTAGAATGGAGTGATGTTTTTTTGCTGAATGAATTTCAAGCCTTCATCCTTGGGATCATTCAAGGCTTGACTGAGTTTTTACCTATTTCAAGCACTGGACATTTATATTTAGGACGGCATATTTTCCACCTTGACGAGGCCGGCATTTTTCTGGATACCATGCTCCACATCGGAACCTTGCTGGCGTTATTGGTCGTCTATAAGAATGACATAATTGCCATTTTGAAAAATCCTTTCTCCAAAATGACTCTGCTTCTCATTGCTGGGACGATTCCTGCCGTGATAGCCGGCATTTTACTCGGTGATTGGTTTGATGGCCTTTCAAAAACAGGCGTGACCATAGGCTGGGAATTTTTAGCGACCGGACTGATTTTATGGGTAGCCGACGGAGTAAGGAAAGGCGGCAAATCCCTTCATGAAATTTCGATTAAAGATGCGCTGATCATCGGTACTTTCCAAGCTGCTGCCATCATGCCAGCTCTTTCGCGCTCCGGCTTAACGATAGCCGCTGGCCTCTTCTGCAGACTGGATAGGGCCACTGCAGCCTATTTTTCCTTTTTGCTTTCCATTCCTGCCATTACGGGTGGCATCGTATTTCAGATGAAACCGATTTTTACAGGAGAAGTTGAACGGCTTCCACTCACTGCGCTTTTCGTCGGAACCCTGTCAGCAGCAATCTTTGGATATATAGCCGTGGTATGGATGATCGATTTCTTAAAAAAGCGTTCACTCAAAATATTCTCCATATATGTATGGGCCCTTGGCGCAATCATTTTATTCATGCAATTCACAGGTAAATTTTAAAGAAAAAAGCGGGCGAAAAAAGCAGTTTTTCATGGAACAATGCAGACGGTTGCCTAAAGATTTCACCCTTCGAGAAAAAGTTGAAATTTGACGAAAAAAAAAGGCAAAAAACCTATTCCCAAACCGTTTTTTTTTTAGTATTATACCTTCGTAAGGTTCTTTAGATTTGCATACTTTCTGACAATAAAAATAGGGAAGGCAAATGGTGCGCCACCGGTTTCCGGTTCTAGTGGGTTCGATTCCCACCCCGAAATTTTTTGATGAACGACTTAAAAAATTTCGAGGGTGGGCAGCGACTACGCATAAGAACTGCCCTCAAACGGAGGGACGGAAATGTTAAAAAAGAGAGATTTCACAGATTGTTTTTCTCTTTATGAACAAATGACGCATCCAGATGTCTTCCCTTTCGTGCGCCATAAGGTAGATTCATATGAAGAATATGTTTTCATTACTAAGCAAACGATCGAAGCCGAAGATGCTGGGCAACTCATTTCACGAACAATCTTGGATGAATGGGAAAATCCCATCGGTTGTATTTCTTTATACGATATTGAAAATGGTGCAGGTTTCTTAGGCACATGGCTTGGCAAGCCTTATCATGGAAAAGGGTATAATGCCATCGCAAAAGACGCTTTCTTCAAAGAGCTTTTTTTCGAGCTCGGTTTGGAAACGGTCTTCATGCGAATTCGCAAAAAAAATATCCGCTCCATAAAAGCCGCAGAAAAGCTTCCCTATGCCGTCAATGCCAACGAAACAAGAAAATCCCTTTATGATCAGATCAATCATGAAGCTGATATCTACGATTTGTATGAAATCCCTAAAGATTTATACAACTTTCATATCCTTAGACAGCATGATGATGACGAACAGCAGTTACTTGAAGCATAGTGCGAAGAACATTTCAATATGGCTTTGTTTATCCTTTCATAAAATGGCCGGAGCTTCCATACCTGGAAAGCTCTTTTTTCCAGTTTCACAGGATGTTAAACATAGATTGCTGCAAATCCCTATTCTTTTTAGGGATATTTTTTTATAATGAATACAATTGACCAATTCAACAATATATTCAAAGCGTCATTGAAAGGACTTAATCATGAAAAAAACATTTGCTTTTATCGTGCAGCTTATCTTCCTGCTCATCATTTGCAGGCTTGGCTATTATTTAGCCAATTTACTTCACTTACCTATACCAGGCAACGTCATCGGCATGATTCTGTTATTCGGTTTATTACAGACGAAGGTCATAAAAGTCGAATGGATTGAACTTACTTCAGGATTTTTGGTAAAGCACCTAGCCTTTTTCTTCATTCCCATTTCAATCAGTTTAATGACCATGGGATGGCTTTTCATTGAATTCGGTTTGCCTTTGGCATTTACATTGGGAGTCAGCCTGATATTTGGATTCATCGTTTCAGCATGGACCGTTCAGAAGCTATCCCATAGAGGAGAGATTAAACAGCATGACAGCGCTCATCACAATATATAGCATCTTGATAACCATCCTTGCCTATTTCATTGGAAGGAAAATCTATGCTAAACATCCATCACCTTTTACGACGCCCGTATTTTTCAGTACGGTTACAATTATTCTCGTACTGCTGATCAGCGGTTTGGACTTCAAGGATTATTCACCAGGAAAAGACATCATCACCTATTTCCTGGGACCAGCTACCGTTGCTTTGGCCGTCCCACTTTATAAAAATAGAAAAATAATCGTTAAATATGCAATGCCGGCAATTAGCGGCATGATTTTTGGTCTCCTTGCCACATTGATCATTGCCTTCGCCATCGCTAAAGCATTTTCACTTCCGCCATTCATATTCCAAGGATTGGCAGTTAAATCCATTACAGTGCCCATCGCGGTTGAAATCACGGAACTTTATGGCGGAAATTCCAATATATCAGCTGCCTTCGTCGTTTTGACAGGGGTGCTGGGTACGATGATTGCTCCAAAAATGATGGATAAACTAAACATTACGATGCCCTTCGCACGTGGTATCGCCTATGGTACGATCGCTCATGGTCTCGGAACGGCTCAAGCTGCCCAGGAAAGTGAGTTTACCGGGGCTGTCGCAGGTGCGGCAATGGCTATCGCAGGTATCCTTATATCCTGTTTCTTTCCTTTTATAAGTAAATTCCTATAAAAATAACCGCAACGTCAACGACGTTGCGGTTATTTTTATGATTATCTTTTTTGCAGATCCTCGTATAAACGCCTTAGGATATAAGTTTTATACAGCTCCAGCTTTCTTTTTTCAATTGGATGGTAGCTAATCCCTGCGGCTTTTAGCTGCTGAATGAACCATCCCTTGGAATATTCATAAGCCATTCTACCCCCTCCTCTTTTCGAAAAAGATATGCTGAATAGAGGGGAATGATACTTATTTTTTTGCAGCCATTACTTTAAGCAGTAATTCATACATTTCAGCTGCCGTTTTGAATGGGCGTTTTTGACGCATTTTCTCTTGATATTCATCCGATTTTTTCAATAAATCCGCTAATGTAGCATTAAAAATCCGATCATTCAGCTCTTCTTCCTGGATTACTTTACAAAAACCCTGTTTTTCAAAACTTGACGCATTCAGGATTTGATCTCCACGGGATGCATTGGCACTTAGAGGGATAAGCAGCATCGGCTTTTGCAAACCAAGGAATTCAAAGATAGAATTTGAACCAGCCCTTGAAACAACGACATCTGCAGCCGCCAAAAGATCGAATAATTCTTCGTGCACGAATTCAAAAGGAGCATATCCCCTTTGTTTCAATTCGCTTTTCACATTTCCCTTCCCGCAAATGTGAATAATCTGATAATCCTTTAATAAGGCATCAAGATTATCTGTAATTAAATTATTGATTTTAACGGCCCCAAGGCTTCCGCCCATAACGAGTAGCACCGGTTTGTTATTCGTGAATCCACAAAATGCTTTACCAGCAGAAGCGTTCCCCGTAAAAATTCCATCGCGCAATACAGCGCCAAGATACATGGCCTTCTCTTTCGGAAGGTCCTTTTCCGTTTCTTGGAAGGTTGTGAAAATTTTCGATGCAAGCGGCATCGCGATCTTATTAGCCAGACCAGGCGTATAATCCGATTCATGTATCGCAATCGGAATCCTCAGCATCCTGCCTGCCAAAACGACCGGAACCGAAACGAAACCACCCTTAGAAAAAATGAAATCAGGCTTGGTCTTTTTTAATATTTTTCGTGCATCAAAAATCCCTTTTATGACCCGGAAAGGGTCTTTCATATTTTCAACAGAAAGGTAACGTCGGAATTTCCCAACGGAAATCGTTTCATAACGGACCTCGGGAAATTCCGTTTCGATGATATTTTTTTCAATGCCTTTTTTTGAACCAATATAAGTAACATCCCAATCATTCTTTAAAAATTCCGGGATGATTGCTGCATTAACAGATACATGACCGGCAGAACCGCCTCCGGTAAATACTATTTTCTTAGTCAATATTTCCACCTTCCAAACTTAAAAAATCACTTTGCATACATATTACCATATATCCTTGCCATTAATAACTTGAAAAAGTATTCAGTGAACCGAAATCCCCCATTATATGTATGTAATTATCGATTATTTTTCCTTTTTCAGCGTGAATATATTATAATCTTAGTATTCTACAATACTACAAGATACAATGGAGGAGTAATACATTGCAAGAAGTTTCTGAATCACTCAATCAATTTGATGGAATCGAAGCCTGGACCAAATTAGGAATTTCCATAGGCATTTTTCTAATCTTCCTTTTGCTTCGGAAAGTATTTACTACATATATATTCAAGTTCTTTCTACGGATTGCAGAAAAACGTAAAGTTGAATTTGCCGCCAACTTAATGCTCGCAATAGAACAGCCAGTAAGATGGCTTATCGTTTTGATTGGGGTTATCATTTCACTGCACTACTTTCCGATCGACTCACCTTCGGCTGAACTCAGATCGAAAATATACAGATCGTTTTTTGTCTTCTTATTCTTTTGGACGATTTTTAATATCAGTTCGATCTTAACCATTTTATTTCCGAAATTGGTAAGTAAATTCGGACTAGAAGTCGATCAAATCGTCATGCCGTTCTTTACGAAAATCATAAACATAATCATCATTGCTTTTGGGGCTTCCATCATTGCGGAAGAATGGGGATTTAATGTCGATGGATTTGTTGCAGGGCTTGGTTTGGGTGGATTGGCTTTCGCACTTGCCGCTAAAGATACCGTCAGCAATTTCTTCGGGGGTATCGTCATCGTTACCGAAAAACCTTTTACCATAGGAGATTGGGTCAAAACTCCAAGTGTGGAGGGAACCATTGAAGACATCACATTCCGAAGCACTAAAGTTCGGACTTTTGCCCAAGCTTTAGTTACAGTCCCGAATGCAACCCTTTCGAATGAACCGATCATCAACTGGTCCAAGATGGGTAAAAGACAGATTGCCTTCCATTTGGGTGTTAATGTCACGACACCAAAAGAAAAATTGGAAAATGTCATTAAAGACATTGAAAGAATGCTTATTGATCATCCTGAAGTACATCCGGAAACGATTTTGGTTAAATTTGATGAGTTCAGTCATTCCGGTTTCAACCTTTACCTATATTTCTTCACGAAAGCCACGGACTTTGGAGGATATTTATCAATCAAAGAAGATGTGAACTTTAAAATAATGGAGATATTGGAACAGGAAGGTGTACAAATTGCCATTCCTTCACAGGCATTCATTCTTCAAAAAGACTCAGATATGGAAGCCATGAATGATTTTGAATCCATGCGCGACTGACAAAAAAGACTTGCCCTAAACGGCAAGTCTTTTTTGCTTAAAATAAAAACTCTTAAAACATCACATGGTTATGTGATATAATTCTTTCATTGTGTTGAAAATTCCAAATATTGATATTGAGGTACTTTGATGAATCAGACTTATACTAAATCACAAAAGATCCGCCTGTTATTTTATATATTGATACCTATCCTGATCACCCAAATCAGCATGTATGCCATGACTTTTTTTGATGTGATGATGTCGGGGCAATACAGCACTCAGGACGTTGCTGGCGTCTCCATCGGCAGTTCGCTATGGACACCCGTGTATACGGGGCTAAGCGGGATATTGATTGCCTTAACACCGGTGGTTTCACAGCTGGTGGGTTCCAGGCAGTCCAAATCCGTTTCCTATTCCGTGATGCAGGCCATTTATTTAGCTGTGGCTTTAGCCTTGTTCATTTTAATCATTGGAGCTTTTTCTCTGAACCCCGTATTGAATGCCATGGATCTTGAAGATAGTGTCCACATGGTGGCTCATGATTATTTGATCGCCCTTTCACTCGGTATCATTCCTTTATTCATTTATAATGCGTTGAGGGCTTTCATCGATGCTCTGGGGCAAACTAGGATTTCCATGATCATCACCTTATGTGCGCTCCCGGTAAACGTCCTTTTTAATTACCTGTTAATATACGGGAAGTTTGGATTCCCTGAACTTGGCGGTGTCGGTTCCGGGTACGCCACTGCCATTACCTATTGGTTAATTGCCCTTGTGGCCATACTGGTCGTGATAAAAATAAACCCATTTTCGACATATCAGGTTTTCACTGAATTTTTCCGGGTTTCCTGGAAAGAGTGGAAGGCCTTATTATTGATTGGTGTACCCATCGGTCTTGCTATTTTCTTTGAAACAAGCATTTTTTCGGCTGTCACCCTTTTGATGAGTAAGTATGATACCGTGACGATTGCGTCACATCAGATTGCCATGAATTTTGCGTCACTGCTTTATATGATACCGCTAAGTATATCCATGGCATTGACGATCGTCATTGGATTTGAAATTGGGGCAGCCCGTTATAAAGATGCCAAAGAGTATAGCTGGATTGGCATTTCGATGGCCTTGACGATGTCACTCGTTTTGTCGACCATCCTCTTCCTCTTCCGTGAACCTGTGGCCTCTTTATACACTAAAGATCACGAAGTAATGATGCTGACATCACATTTTTTAATATATGCCATCTTCTTTCAGATATCGGACGCCCTGCAGGCACCTATTCAGGGCATTTTGCGTGGATATAAGGATGTAAATGTCACATTTGCCATGTCACTGGTCTCCTACTGGATTCTCGGGCTTCCAATTGGCTATTTCTTTGCAAAGTTTACGGATATGGGAGCCTTTGGGTATTGGATCGGTTTAATTTCCGGTTTGGCTCTTGGGGCTATAGGCTTGGCTACTCGCTTACGGTACATTCAGCAAGTAAAATATAAAAAAATGGCATAAAAAAAGTGGGGCTGGATTACACCGGCCTCACTTTTTTCATACCGAATTCAAATTCTAAATCACTAGGCTTTATATATTTTCCCAAGAACATCCTTACCGCCTGTTACCGGTATGATGCTCCCGGTAATGAAATCTGATTTTTCATCACAAAGGAACGTGATCACCCTCGCTATATCTTCCCCCGTACCCGGTCTGCCGACTGGAACCGTATCATCCTTTTCTGCTCTCGCGACCCTTATTTCCTTCTCTTTCCAATCCCCAATGATATCACCAGGACAAACCATATTCACGGTGATTCCATGAGTAGCTTCTTCCGCAGCCAAAGTTCTTGTCAAGGAGGTCAAGCCGCTCTTTGCAGCGGCAAAAGCAGAACGATAAATCCAACCTGGTGCAGTTTCACACCGTTCAAACCCTAAGGTAATGACTCTGCCCCAGTTTCTGCTGCGCATTTGTGGAATAAGTTCCTTCGCAAAATAGAAAAAACCATTTAAATTCCCGTCCATGATGTACTTCCATTCATCGCTGCCATAATCAGTCATCGGTTTACGATCATGCATATATGGCCCTGCGTTATGAATGAAGATATCAACATGGCCAAATGTCTCCGAAATCTTTTGCAATATATTCCGGCAATCTTCCTCACTTGACGAGTCACCTTGAATCGCAATTGCCTTAACATGGTACATTTCCTGTAATTCATCCACTAATGCTAAAGCTGCCTTTTCACTTTTTCGATAAGTAATGATGATGGACATTCCATTATCCGCGAGTGAAAATGCCATCCTTTTGCCGATACCCGTTACTCCACCAGTAATAAAAGCTACTTTTTCATCCACAGGCTTACCCTCTTTATCTAATGGATTTTACTTAATTATACATAAGTTTATTCCATTTTCTATAATTTAGTAATTATAAAAAAGAACCTCTGGGCTTTAGCTGCATAAAATATAACAAATAAACCTGTCAGACCATAAGCAGGAGAGAGGAATTCAATATGTTTCCCTGGAATTCACTTTTTTCTTTTAAGAATAACCCGAACCAAAAGGAATTCATGAAAAATATGCAGCAAAGTGATGTTCAATCGTTCATTGAAAAGGTATTTTCACAAGTGATCCCTGACAATATGCAAGGTATGATGAACCAAAATGATGGCGGCTCACAAAAAGTAAATGCCAGATCTGAACATCCTTTACATGCCGAAGTATTTGAAACCCACTTATATGTCTTCGTAAGAATTCCAATACAAGATGAATCTTGGCTAAAGAAAATGAAACTTTACCATACATCTAACCAATCCATCATCGAGGGGATTCCTGAAGAGTCAGATCGGCATGTCATAACACTCCCCGCACCTGTAAAGAAAAAAGGGGCATCAGCCCAATATAAAGAATCAACATTGGAAATACGGCTTCAAAAAAGTTTCAATACACAGTATTCAGAAATCGATGTATCGGAAATTTAAGTGGCTTCACCGGGACCTCACTGATGTTAAGGTGCGGTTCCAGTTATTTCTTGGTTCAATTTTTTTTAGATTTGGGTACATTATAGAGAACCAATCGATGTCACAATTGATTTTTTTCATGGAATGGAATGATCCATTCTCGCAAAAAAAAAGCGCACCCCAATTTAATGGGATGCACTATTCTATTAATCTATTATTTTCCGATGAATTGTTGAGTCCAGTAGTTACCAGATTCTACGTAACCTACTCCAATATGAGTAAAGCTAGAATTCATGATGTTTTCACGGTGTCCTTGGCTATTCATCCAAGCTTGTACCACTTCTTCAGGTGTTTGTTGACCTTGTGCGATGTTTTCGCCAGCTGTTTTATAGCTGATTCCGAATTGTTTCATCATATCGAAAGGTGAGCCGTAAGTCGGGCTATTGTGGTCAAAGTAGTTTTTATCTTTCATGTCTTGAGACTTGATACGTGCAACTTTGCTCAACTCAGTGTCGATTTTAAGAGCTGCCAAACCTTGTTTTTCACGTTCTGCATTCGTTAATTTAACAACTTCTTGTTCAAAAGCACTTAATTCAGAGCTTGTCTCTGGTTTTTTATCAGTTGATTTATCAGGTGTTACTTCTGGTGCTGCAGGTTTTGCTGCTGGTTTTGATTGGTTCGTTGTTCCAGCTTCTTGTTGAGCTGGTTTTTGAGCTGGTTTTTGAACTGGTTTTTGAACTGGTTTTTGTTGTGCCTGCGCAGCAGGTATAGTGATATTGTATTTAGCTAGGTATTGGTTAAGGACTTTTTGCATATCCTCTTTATTCGTAGTTTTATAAGTTACTTGTTTCACTGTATCACAGTTGGCTGCTTCAGCTTGGTTAGCTCCTACTCCTGTGAATATAATAGCTGCAGCCGCTGCTGCTGACATAATCATTTTCTTTTTCATTCGTATTTCCTCCTGTGATGTTCATTTTTTGTTGTGCTTTGCTTCTGGAATTATCATAACATGCACTTTTTGTAATAAAGGCACCATCAATTTCCATCAAATTCACAGGATGCGAATGAAAATATATTTATGATCCAAGTTTCAGAGAAAACAAGCATAAATGCTTTAACTATCTATGTTTCTGCCATCAGTATAAATACTCATATTTTTCCAGTAATTATTTGTCAATGGTAGTTACATAGAACCATTTCCATGGAATACTAATAACTTTTAGTTGACATATCGTTACTAACCGAATTATTATGACTTTCTTTACTTTTATGTTACAAATTTTTCGGTTTCACTTCGACATTTCGTCATTTTCCCCCTATCGTCTTGAACATTTTTCCAAATAAAAAAACAATCCGGATTTAGGCCCGAATTGTTTTGATTTTGATGGTACATTCATCATTTCATTTCTTCATCATTCATCTCATCCATTTCTTTTTTTCCGCCATTTTGTTCGGGAGTGCTTGGTTTACCAATGACGAATTCTTTCTTTGGCATGTTGTGCATGTCCCTTGCCGTTACGTGGGCATATACATAATAGGTTCCTTCTTCATCAAAAGTCTTTTCCAGTTCATATATACCGTTCCCTTTATGTTTTACTGCTATCTTGTCATGGTCATCGCTATTCGCAAGCCAAATTTCAAAACTGACATCATCCGCATCTGTCACGACTTCGTCCCCATATGTTACTTTTGCCTGAAATTTCACTGGCTCATTCACTTTACCCTGAATTGGATCGACAGCTAAATCGACATTTAACATTTTTGGAATTTCCTCTTTCTTTCCGCATCCAGCCAAAAAAATTAACGCCATGCAAAATAACATGATTTTTTTCATTTTTGAACGTACCCCCTTTTTATGAATTCCATTCTTCTTTTATAATCGGCAGGATAACCCTGACCGTTGTTCCCCTTTTTACCTTGCTTTCTATTTCGATTTTACCATTTTGTAATTCCACCAATTTTTTGACAATGGACAGTCCAAGCCCTGAACCGCCATCAAAACGGCTGCGTGCTTTGTTCACACGGTAAAAACGATTCATGATATACGGCAGATCCGCTTCCGGAATCCCGTTACCCGTGTCAGTAACCAGCAGTTCGCAATCTTCTTTATGCTGAATTAGGGTAATATGAATCGCCCCTCCGGGATCCGTATACTGAATGGCATTATCAAAAATGTTATGTAGAATCTGTTCCATCCTTCCTACATCCCCAAAAATAATCGGGTCTGGATCCAGGTCTAGCTTCAAGCCCAATTGTTTTTCCTTTATTATCGGTTCATATTTCACAAGTACGTCTTCAATGAATTGCGCATAGGCAATCGGGCTTTTATCTAATAAAAACGGAGCACTATCCATTTTTGATAAGTCCATAAGATCTCCCACAAGCCGCTGCAGCCTAAGAGCCTCCCTTGAAATGAGTTGAAGGTATTTCCGTTGCTCTTCATCACTTTTCACGACACCATCCAATATGGCCTGCGTATATCCCTTTACGTAACTAAGCGGGGTTCTGAGCTCATGTGCAACATTTTCCAGAAATTCTTTTTTTCTTTCTTCTTCCAAATGGATGGAATTGGCCATATCATTAAAGGCTATTGCCAGTTTACCTATCTCATCATGACTCCTTACCTCGACCTGTATGTCATAATCCCCCTCTGAGACACGATGGGCCGCAGTCTCGATTTCCTTAATCGGACTGACTAGCTTTTTCAACCATTTAGTAGTAAACAAAATCGCGACAATCAAAAATAATAGAACCGCCGCCAACCATTTTGCAGCAAATTCCTTAAATAAGACCGTAATGGAATCTACAGGAATATATGTATAGATGATACCTTCGAGGCGATTTTCGTCAATCAGGGGTATGATCGCCGCTACGATGTTCTTTTCAAACCTTTTCTCATATCCCTCTTTTTCAACGGCTTTCCCATCTAAGAGCATTTGCCGTTCTTCTTCAGAAATAAGGGTATCATAATTGATTTCAAAAGGCAGACAGGCACTCAATTCCCTGGGATTATTGACGACAAAGACTTCGCTGTCGTTCTTACTGTTAAACCATTCAACTTTTTGCTTAAAGTCTTCGCTGATTTCTCCGCCGGAATAATCCGCCCCTAGCAATGATGCTTCATTGACTAAATCCGTTTTAAGCTTCTCCACATATAGATTTTTATAATAATATTGAGAAAGGGAGTAAGCGAACAGCACGGATAGGATGATGGCGGAGATAATGGTGAGCCATAATTTAAAAGAAAGGGTTCGCCATTTATAGATCATTTCTTTTCCTCTATCTTATAACCGATTCCCCAGACGGTTTGAATGTAATCGGCCGCTCTTAATTTCATTCGTAACGTTTTAATATGGGTATCCACAGTACGTAAAGATCCTCCATACTCACCGCTCCATACATTTTCAAGCAGTTGTTCACGGCTGAGTGCCTGGCTTTTATGACGCATGAGGAATAACAGCAATTCGAATTCTTTCAAGGTTAAATTGATTGGCTTCCCTTCCACTAAAACCGTTCTGGATTGTAAGTTCAAGCTGATTTTACCGAATCGGACATGGTTTTGATTCTCTTCATTCAATGATAATTTCCCTGTCCTTCGCAATACCGCTTCGACCCTTGCAACCAATTCTCCTGGATTGAATGGTTTGACGATATAATCGTCGCCGCCAAGCTTCAGCCCTTTCACCTTATCCCATTCTTCACCTTTCGCACTGACAAATATCACAGGGATTTCCCAATTTTCACGAATTTCTTCACAAACGGAGAAACCGTCCATACCTGGCATCATGATATCCAATAGGATTAAATCCACTTCCTCTGTTTCAACCATACTTATAGCTTCTTTTCCATTCGCAGCTTGAAGGCATCGATAACCTGAGTTCAGCAAATACATTTCAACCAGATTTCGCATATCTTCTTCATCATCCACGACTAAAATGGTGTAAACATGCATGTCATCTACTCCCTCAATATCAATTGGAATGGACCTTCGCCGACTTTGATCGTTTTTTTAACATCGACTGTTTCAGCATCCATTACATACACTTCATCACTATCATATCCTGCCACGACCACATCTTCGTTAAAGTTCGCCATTTCAAAGGGGTTGACGCCGACCACTTTGCTTTTGACTTCCTCATATTGATCATTCAATTTATATAAGGAGCTAGTCCCATGACTAAGGACAAATATTCCTTCATCATTTTCCAGGAACTTTATCGGCATGGTTGGGGCCTTAAGCTTTTTCTTCAACTCTCCCGTTTTTGCCGAATAAATATATAGATCTTCTTCCACTTGATCCCCATCACCATGTCCTCCGATCCATATTTCATCCTTTTCTTCCCTTAATAATGTGCCTGTGCTGGAACTATGTACGGGAAATTCGAAATCGACCTTTTTCGTTTCAAGATTTATCACTGAACATTTGGTATCACCAAAATTAATAACATACAATCGATTCGCTTGCTCTCCTTGAAGAACGGTCAAGGGGCTTTTACCAACCTTGACAATATCCTGTTCCTCCCCATCAGCATTTAAAAAATAAATGGAGTGATTCGATTGATTGACCGCCACGATGCTTTTACCATCACGTAACAACTGCATATTGACGATCCCTTTCCCAATTTCCCAACTGTTTATCAGTTTTCCTGCAGATAAGGAGTACACTTGGACTTTCTCCATCTCTTTTCCATAAAGCAGGATAGTATCTTTGTCTGCCAGGAGCAGGGCTCCGGTAAATGGTTCTGAAATATCCCATTTTGCAAAAGCATGATAGTTTTCGTCTATGAAAGTCAGTGATGTATCCTTGATATTGACAGTTGCCAGGAAAGGTTGACTTTTATTGATTTTAGTAAATGCATTACCGCTATTACACCCCGTAAGCAGTACGATGGCAAGAAAAAGCCCAATGCCCCACTTCATAATTTTAAGCTCCTTATTCATTAAATATCTATTTTTTAAAAATTTTAACAATGATTTGTGAAAAAAGTATGAAGCATAAAAGAATATTTGCTAACAAGCATCCGTATCACACTCGAAAAATCATAATCTTTCCAATTCAGTGATATAGGCCATGACAATCGCATGTTTCATTTCTTCCGAAAGCGAAGATTCCATCACGCGTTTAATAGATAGGTAAAATTTCTCCAATACTGGTTTTCGGGCACGGGGATGGGCATTTTCATCCAAAAGCTCTCGTCGGATGAGTTCCGGCAACACTTCCCTTCCACCTCCATCACTCACCTTACGATTGTTCCATATGCTTAAATAAGCCACCAGTAATTCTTCTTGCCTGACATTTTCTTTCATAGTATCCCTTCCCTCCATTACTAATTTATACATATAAATATTCAAGTTTGTAAAGACTAACTTAATAATAAGATATCATGCTTTTTAAAATCCAAAAAAGGAGTGAGTACAATGTCTCAAGTATACCGCTGTCCGAATTGCCGGACAAATAAATCTCGCTTCAATCTCATTCAGCAAGTAGCAACCCCCATTAAAAAGGATCCCCAATCCGGTGAGATTGTTGAACAATATTCGAACGACTCCCTTCTGCCATTCCATCTAGCATATAATGGTCCTGAAGTTCGGGTTCAGTGTGCTGCTTGCGGATTGATAGAAGACGAAAAGACATTTGCCGCCTTTGGAATGCAACAATAAAAATGAGGCTGTCTTATAAGTTCCTAAAATAAAACAGGTGAAGAAAAACAATTCGTTTTTCTTCACCTGTTTTTCTATTTTTATAATTTTTCCCTGAAGGTAGTTGGCAAAAGCCGGCTACCTTCGGAATAATATGGCCATGGCTACGATGCCACCGTTTGAACTTTCGTTAAACCCCGAAGCGAAAAGCGACGGAACGCCGATTGCCCTTGTATGACCAAAAAAGACTCTCTACCTCGATTTTTCGTCGAGCGTAAATTTGTACATTTGATTCAAAAGGTTCACTTTTGCCTTCGCTTTTAGTTCTTCGTAATTAGCTTAAAATGTACCTTGCGATTTTTATGCATAAATTTTATAAAAGGAGGGTTGCTTCGGTCATTTTACTGACTTTTAGGACAGCCCCATTTTTTCAATCTTTTCCCACTGATATCTTGGCCCGGTCTATGGCAATTGGAATGGCTTTTCCATCCTCATATCCTTCATCCAATAGTGCATTCGCGATTTCTATAGCCTTTTCCCTTACATCTTTATCTAGATTCTTCATCGAGTTTGGGTAATCGTTCTTATTCCATGGCACTAATACCGCCTCCTTGATAAGAAAGTCTTCTTTTCATGTTTCCCTTCTTTAATGGGCGGTAAACGTTTATCGGGCCGCTTTCGCTTCCAAAGCTTTCAACTGACCGATCAACATTTCCTTATCCAACTTTTCCCCGATCATGACGATATTCAATGGCATTTTCATCATTTCATTCATATACATCGGCATTCCGTAGGAGTATTGGAATAAATGGGGGTATTGTGAATGTGTAAAGGAAATATATCCTTTCATTCGATAGACCGTTTCCGGCAGGGCCCTAAGCCACTCTTCAAAGTCGGTTTGTGCCACGGCACCTTCAAATGTATGAACGATTGCAGTTAAATGCAAATGGTCATGTACATCAAGCTTTTGATGGCCATTATGCCTTTTTCTTTGCATTTGCTGCAATGATGCCAAGGAAACGGCTGCATACTCCGTCAATAAACATACAGCATCCGTATTCAGTGCTTGTATCGTATATATGAGCTGTGCGGCCTCCATCTCACTTACCATATCCGCTTTATTCAATAATATGAAATCGGCATGGTGGATTTGTTCTGCAAGCAACTGTCGAAGCTGCGGAGACAGTTGCTCCCGATCGCGCCACCTTAATAAATCGACGACCGTGATGATCCCTTTGTATTCCAGTCTTTTGGCGAAAATCGGAGACATGATGCCATCCAATACTTCAACTGGATGAGCTGCACCCGTCGTTTCAATATAAACCGCATCCAGTTCATTTTCAGTTAGTAACTCATGAAGCTGAACCTCCAGTTTATCTTGAATCGTGCAGCAGATGCACCCGTCAAACAACTCCTTCAGAGGCACTCCATCACCTATGAGTCCGCTGTCAACCGATACACTGCCGAGCTCATTTAAAAGCACTGCCACTTTTCTGCCCGCTTCACTTTCCTGTTTTAAAATATTTCGAAGAAGCGTCGTTTTCCCGCTGCCGAGAAAGCCGCCCAATATGTACACTTCGGTCGTTTTCATTCTTATCTGCTCCTAAATCCGGTTAAATTCGATTCCGTTAAATTTTATCATAATTAGCTTACTAAAGCACTTGCCGGATTCACATAAAAAAACCAGCCCGTAAGCTGGTTTCAGACTAGGCAAATTCGAAGAAAAGCGAGTTCGACTGCGGTTTTTTATTTAAAAACGTCCAGTCGATTTCAGAAATCCGCTCCCTTTCCGCCGACTGTCTCCCGAGCCTCCTCGACGCAAGCGTCTGTGGGGTCTCGGCTAGCCAGTTATTCGGCAGGAGTGTCGTAAATTTCTTCAATCCAATGGGGATTACAGGAAAAAACCATTAAGCATAATCAGGTCTTGTTTTAAAATCATGGTTCGAGATGAGACCATTCCGAACCCTTTTTTCTACAAATAGAAACCAGCCCGTAAGCTGGTTTTTCAACATTGATTCATGCTTGAACTTCGTCTTTTTCGTAAATCGGCACCCATCCCGCAGCTGTTACGAAAATCCGGACAGCAACAGTTTTCCTATCTTCCGCGAGCGTGAAATAATGTCTTGTTGATTCTGGTACACTAATAAGATCTCCTGGATTAAGCCGTACATCAAACCACTGTTTATCATTGCCTTCAATGGCAAAGATACTCGTTCCGCCTGCTATGAAACGCACTTCATCATCTTCGTGATGGTGTTCCTGCTTAAAGTTTTCAAGCATTTGATCCAAGTTCGGGTTTGCATCGGATAATGTGATGATATCATGGGCTTTATAGCCTCTTCTTTCAGAGATTTCCGCTATCTCTGATTGGAATGTTACAAGGATTTCCTCCTTGTCAGCATCTGTTAAATCGTATTTTTCCACAAGATGGGCAGGTAATTTAGAAATGTCCCATTGTTCATAAATAACCCCTTGTGTTTCTAAAAAACCTTTTACCTGTTCACCGTTTTCAATAACCTCGTTTGTTTCATGGAATCTGATCGTCGCCATCATTCATTCCTCCTCTATGAGTATTTATCTTATAGAACCTGCAAACGCCTTTTGTTGATTAAGCAACAGTTGATATTGAAATAAAAATTCGCAAGCTTCAAGTATTCTTTTTGCTTCGAGTCCGCTTTTGCCCCAAACCGTAATGCCATGATTGCGTATCAGCACAGCGCCAGAGTCTCCTTCAACATGCGGCTTGAACTTATCGGATAGCAGCGGAATGTCAGCGTGATTATATATGATTGGAATCCGAAGCTCCGAATCTTCATCCCACCGACCGGTCGCTTTAATGATTTCATGATTACGAAAGGAAACTTGGCCTTCATCTCCGTACAATTCCGATATCACATTATTTTCAACTGTATGTACATGGAGTACACAGTTCGCATTGGTTTTTCGGTAAATGTCTGTATGAAGTAAAGTTTCGGCCGATGGTCTTAGGTTCGTATCTTCAACTGGTTTTCCTTTTAAATCCACCAGTAAAAAGTCCGAATCCGATTGCTTCCTTTTATCCTTACCGCTTGCGGTAATATAAAAGAAAGGGCTTTTGGGCTCACGGATGGACAAATTCCCGCTAGTTCCCATAAACCAATCCCTTTCGGCCAGCTCAGCTTTAATATCTGCCAACTCCTGCCATTCTTTAGTATGAGTGTTCACGCTTTAACCACCTCCTGCTGCTTTATAATGTCAATTACATCAAAAAATGTTTCGAATCCTTGATGTGGAATTCCTTCCCTTTCACATTTTTCAAGCAGTATGTCACGGGCTATGACAAAATCGGCCTGTTTTGCCGCTTCAAAATCCGTCACTGAATCTCCAATAACGAGTTTAAAATCTTCCGGACCCGTAATTTTCCTCATAATGGATGGCTTGCAGCAACCGCAATCATTATTACATTGCTCATCACAAGCATGTGGCCACTCAATATAAATCTTTTCCTTATCAAAAAATGCATGGTTGCAATAAACGGACTCTGTTGGCAATATATCATTCAAAAGGGGTGCAATGAAAAAATCCATGCCACCGCTTACAATATATAAAGGGATATTGGCTTGTTTCGTATATTCAACAAATTCATAAAACCCTGGACGAATGCCGGCCGTTTTTCTTACATATTGGATGATGTCATCCTTCAAGCCACTTTCAAGGAGGGAAAACATATCCCCAACTCCTGAAGATATACTGATTTTTTGCTGAAGGACACCATCTTTCAACGCTTCCCATTCCGGAGGCGCAAATTTCTTCATAATTGAAATGATATTATCTGTGTTGGTAATCGTTCCGTCAAAATCACAAAAGATAATCGGTTTCATTATTTCTTATAGGCCTCCCCACAACACAAGAGCTTTTCTTAGGGTTTCTTCCTCAGCCGCCGCTTCAGAAAGTTCCTTTCCTGCCAGAACGGCTTCCACAGCAGAACGGAAAGCCTTGGCACCGCCCTCTGCTCCGTCAGGGTGCCCGTGAATTCCGCCTCCGGCATTAATTACACTATCATGCCCGAAATCCTTGATCAGGTCCGGAACCATGCCCGGATGAATGCCTGCAGAAGGAACAGGGAAGGCTTTTTTCCATGCAAGTTCATCTTTTGTCAGAGCTTCAGCAATCGCTAAGGTCTCCGTTTTTTCAAGTGCGACATTTCCATAAGGAGAAGGGAACAAGGATAAATCCGCACCTGATAATCTAACTAATTTACCAAGCAATAATGGATAGCCGATACCATAAAATGATGAAGATGCCAATGCTCCGCTATATGCGGGGTGCGCCATGATCGGCAACTTGATACGATCATGTTCACTCAAGGCCTGCAATACATCCAAACCATATGTATGAACGTTGAACAATAAAGCATCTGCCCCTGCTTCAGCCGCTTGCTCTGCCTTATCCAATAATTCAAATGTTTTCCCTGATAGATTGACAGCATATAAAGTCCGGTGGCCAGTAGTTTCATAGACTTCATTCAATATTCTTTTTCCCGTTTTTATTCTATCGAAAAATGGAGTCAGTTCCTGATCAAAGAGGATCTCATCATCCTTAACTAGATCGACACCTCCCAATGCTTGTTGCCTCAGTTGCTCATTATGAAATGGTAGGTCTCTTCCCAATACGCCTTTAAAGATGCTCATCACCAAGGGCCGGTTAAATACGCCAACCTTTTCCCTTATGCCTTCAATGCCAAATTGCGGCCCGGGAAAAGCTTTTTGAATATCACCGACAAAATCCAAGTCAATAAGTTTTATTTCACCGTCCAATGAAAGTTTGCCGAAGACCGTCGTAAGGATTGCGGGTAAATCATTGGAGAAATTCCTTGCCGGATAGGCAATTTTAATCAGCGAACGGTATACTTTCCGATTAAAGTAGCTGTTTGCCCTCTCATCTTCAGATAGGGGTGTCACCGATACGACGCGTCCCTTATGTTTTTCCAGTTGTTTCTGTACCAAATGTGGCAAGTCCGTCCATGTCCCCACAGTCAGACCCAAGGCAATGCTCTCTGCTTTTTTCTCATGATTTCCATTAAAGTCATGAATTAAATAAGTAGCGACTATCTCGCTCATCTGATCACTCCTATAACACGTTAGTAAACTCTCGATGTCATTAATAACCTGAGATGGTCTCAAAATGGCAAAAGCCCCTTCATAAAGAAGAGGCTTTAAAAAGCCATCTTCTTATCTCCCAGCCCTCGGCTGCAAGAATTAGCACCGTGCCTTGTGGATTTCAAAAAAATCCGGCGGAAGGATTCCGCCCCATTTTACAATGGAATTACGGTCGGTTGCTGGGCTTCATCGGGCTAGTCCCTCCACCTGCTCAAAATAAGAAAACGCTGATATATAAGTTGCATCAAAGTATCGAAAGATTAAGAATTTATTTTGTATTCTGACAGGTAATTCCTACTTTGTCAATAAGTTTTAACTATTTAAAGGTGAATCATATTGCATTAAAATAAGTTTAATGTACGTATTCGTTCCACAGCCTCTTGCAGCCGTTCTTCCGAAGTCAGTAGCCCTACCCTGACATAACCTTCGCCAAATTCACCGAACCCATTCCCTGCGGCAACAGCTACATGGGCATGCGTTAATAAATAGTCCGCAAAACTCTCGGACGTAAAACCTTCAGGTACTTTGAGCCAGGCAAAAAACGATGCCGCTGGAGCTTTGACATCCCAGCCGATGGCCCTCAATCCCTCAATGAAAACATTCCTTCGCCCCTCGTACATCTGCACTAACTGCTCTACACAGGTCTGTGAGTCAAGCAAAGCGCTTGCCGCAGCTTCTTGTATCGCCGGGAAAAGACTCACATAAAGATGGTCTTGTAATAGTTCAAGAGCTTCTATTACACTCTTATTGCCCACTGCGAAGCCGACTCTCCACCCTGCCATATTGTATGTTTTCGATAGAGTGTATATTTCAACTCCTACATCCTTCGCTCCCTCCGCCTGCAGAAAACTTATCGGTTTTTTTCCGTCGAATCCTATCGCCCCATAGGCAAAATCATGGACCACACATATTGAATGTTCTTTTGCAAAGGAGACGGTTTCATCAAAGAAACTTTCATTTGCAGAAGCGCCTGTGGGATTATTCGGATAATTCAAGAACATCATTTTGGCTTTATCAAGAACTTCTTTATGTATGTCATCGTATTTCGGAAGAAAATCATTTTCTTCTGTCAAGGGCATCAGTTCGGTCTTTGCCTGGGCTAAAACAACACCGGAAAGATAATCCGGATAGCCGGGATCTGGAACAAGGATCGTATCACCTGGATTCAATAAACACTGCGGAAGTTCGACAAGACCTGCCTTGCCCCCGAAGAGAATCGCCACTTCACTATTCGGATCCAGCTTGACACCGTATTCTCGTTCATAAAAGACGGCAGCAGCATCTTTTAAATATTGATGTCCCCGGAATGGCGAATATTTATGATTAATCGTTTTTTCAGCAGCAGACTGCAAACTTTTGACGATATGTTCCGGCGTCGGCTGATCAGGGTTTCCCTGGCCTAAATTAATGACATCATGTCCTTGTTCCGTGATTGCATTGACTTTTGCGACCAGTGAAGCAAAAAACTGCTTGGGCAGGTCCTGAAGCAGTCCGGATTTTTCGAATTGCACCATTTATACACCTTCTCTGAAATTTCTTGAAATTCTAGTCACAAATGATATATGTTTATCGTAGTCTTGTAAAGCATTTTTTACGTGTGGGGGTTTTAACGATGAAGTGGAAAATAACTTGTATTCAAATGGATATAGCCTTCGGGCAACCAGATATCAATTTTCAGGTTGCAGAGCAATGGATGGAAAAAGCAGCTCGGTCCGAACCCGATATCGTCATATTACCAGAGCTTTGGACAACCGGATACGACTTGACCAGGCTGAATGAGATTGCTGATCAAGAGGCAGAAAAAACGATTGAATTTCTTAAAACACAGGCACAGAAACACCAGATTCACATCATCGGCGGTTCCATTGCGAAAAAAACAAGCAAGGGAATCTATAACACCATGATCATCATCGATAAACACGGAAAGCTCATTAAAGAATATGATAAGCTTCACTTATTTCAATTAATGGATGAACATCATTTCCTGCAGCCAGGTGAAAAAGATGGTTTATTTACTCTTGATGAAAAAATATGTGCCGGGTTCATTTGTTATGACATTCGTTTCCCTGAATGGCAGCGAGCCCATACCGTTCAAGGCGCGGAAGTTCTGTTCGTTACGGCTGAATGGCCAAAGCCGAGACTCGATCACTGGAGAGCTTTATTGATAAGCCGTGCCATCGAGAACCAAGCCTATGTTGTAGCCGTTAATCGTACAGGCTCGGATGTCAATAATATATTTGCGGGTCATTCCTTGATTATTGATCCATGGGGGAATATCATAAGTGAAGCCGGAGAAGGAAACGAACTATTGACAGGCACCTTGGACTTCAACAAAGTTACGGAAGCACGTAACAAAATACCTGTATTCGAAGATCGCCGTCCTGATTTTTATTAATTTACCCATTGACAAACTATTTAAAAAGTTGATATTATTTTCCCGAAGATTAAAATTTCAGAAAACATTTACTCTTATCAAGAGCAGGCTGAGGGATAAAGGCCCTATGAAGCCCAGCAACCGACTGTAATACCATTGTGAAATGGGGCGGATTCTCCGCCGGATTATTAAATCCACAGAGCACGGTGCTAATTCCACCAGAATTCATTTTCTGGAAGATAAGAGGTCCGAAGCCAAAACTTCTGCCTCTTTCTATATGAAAGAGGCTTTTTTATTCTTATTTTGAATCTGGAGGGGAAAAGAATGACTCAAAACCATTCAAATTTTAAGAGATTGACAAACGAAACAGCTATAACTCTTGCAAAAAAACTTGGGTTGGTCAATGCGGATGCAAATTTGAAATGTAATGAAATCGGCGATGGAAACTTAAATTATGTTTTTCATATTACAGACACGGTCACAAACAAAGGTATAATAATCAAACAAGCGGTCCCTTATGCCAAGGTACTTGGTGAAAGCTGGCCGCTGACATTGAAAAGGGCAGCCATTGAAGCGAATGCGCTGATTCATTTCAGAAGTTATTGCCCCGAATTCGTACCGCAAGTTTACTATTCGGATGAACAGCTTGCCATCACAGTCATGGAGGATTTATCGCACTTGAAAATCGTTAGAACAGGATTGATTGATGGCGATTCATATCCATTGCTTTCACAGCATATTGGTGAATATGTTGCGAAGACTGCATTTTATACATCCGATTATCATTTAGAACCATCCGCGAAAAAGGAAGTGGCCCGACATTTCACGAATCCCGAACTCTGCAAAATAACTGAGGTCTTTATTTTCACGGATCCATTTTTTGAGGAACTCCCGGGAGATTTCGAGGTGGAATTGACTGATGCCGCCAAAAATATATGGAATGATCAAGAAGTGATACTTGAGGTCGCTAAGCTGAAACAAAGCTTTGAAACCGAGCAGGAAGCCTTACTTCATGGAGATTTACATACTGGAAGTATATTTGCAAGTGAAACTGAAACAAAGGTTATCGACCCGGAATTCGCTTTTTATGGGCCCGTTGGTTTTGACCTTGGTCAATACACCGCCAACCTTCTTTTTCAGGCAATTACACGAAATGGCGCTGGTAAGGAAGAGATTTTCTCACACCTTCATGAATTTTGGAATGCCTTTGAAGAAACTTATACCGAATTATGGGAAGCCCAAAATAAAAGCCCATTCCGCCATGTAAAAGGGTATCTGCCTTATTTGCTGACAAAATTCAAAAAAGATGCATTCGGTTTTGCAGGCTGTGAACTGATTCGGCGAACCATTGGCCTTTCCCATGTTGCCGATTTAAACGTCATTGAAGATAAAGTATCAAGGATCGCAGCCAAAACGTCAACATTGGAAATCGGTACTTTTTTAATTAAAAAACGGGAGGAATTGGATGTTCCAGCCCTCATTGAAGCGTTGAAGCAACGGACACTGCCATCTTACTCAACCATTTAAAAGGAGACCTGCACATGACTACACTAGCACCCTTACCATATTCGGTACAATGGGCTGATACCCATATTACATTATTAAATCAACAAGCCCTTCCTTCCATAACTGAATTTATTGAACTTCATTCTGTTGATGATGTATATGACAGCATTTTGACATTAAAGGTTCGCGGTGCCCCTGCAATTGGACTGACGGCAGCATTTGGTGTTGCACTTGGTGCCAAACAGGAAACAACCTCTGAATTAGGGGAATTCAAGAAAAATGTAACGAGGCACATTGAAAAACTCGCATCTTCACGGCCAACTGCAGTCAACCTTTTTTGGGCGTTAAAGAGGATGGAGAACACCTTGCAGGCTGCTCAAAGCATTTCAACTGCCAAAGAAGCCCTTGTATCGGAGGCTAAAGCCATCTTTGCTGAAGATGAAGAAATGTGCAGGAAAATCGGGGAACATGGTTTATCCCTCTTCACTAGAGGAGATTCCATTCTAACACATTGTAACGCTGGGGGAATTGCCACAGCTCGGTATGGCACAGCCTTGGCTCCCTTCCACCTCGCTAAAGAAAGGGACTTTCCGCTAAAAGTTTACGCATGTGAAACAAGGCCTGTCCTGCAAGGGGCGCGTTTGACGGCTTGGGAATTGATGCAAGCGGGAGTTGATGTCACCTTAATTTCTGATAATATGGCTGCCCATACGATTCACCAGAAACGGATAAATGGAATTATCGTCGGGGCCGACAGGATTGCGGCCAATGGAGATACAGCCAATAAAATCGGGACATTGGGATTGGCCATATTAGCCAAGCACTTTGGTATCCCCTTTTATGTGGCCGCACCATCAAGCACATTCGACCTGTCCATCGAATCCGGCACATCCATCCCGATCGAAGAACGGAATGAAGCGGAAATCACCTTCATTCAAGGTGTAAGGATCGCTCCGGAAAACGTGAAGACTTTCAATCCAGCCTTTGACGTTACACCGAATCATCTAATTACAAGCATCATTACCGAAAATGGCATCATAACACCGGATTTCATCAAAAACATTCCGCATTTTGTTAATTGATCCAGGTTCCTTTATTGGTGATAAAAAACGAGAAGGTTTTCTTATCCCTCTCGTTTTTTAAAGGTGATCGAATTAAGATTATTCTTGCGAGGTCTATAATACAATATTAAATTTCGAACATCTTCAGTATAAGGATGTCTTCGATAATAAAAGATAATTGGACATTCTTATTATTTTGAAAAGAACTCCTGAAGTGCCTTTTTATTTTCTGTACAGTCCATTTCCAAAACGGCTCCGGACTGGGGATATGTTTCATCTTTAAAGCTTCCTTCCACTGGAACCCTTAGGGTTTCGACGGTGTCCGGTGTATGGAAAACGGCTTTTGGTCCCATTTCCATTATTGTTTTCAGACCAATATCCGTATCCAAGTACGATAGTCCTTGTTCGATGATGCTAGGAAGGGCTGCCATCCCTTCGAAGGATGAGATTTGATTTATAAACGCTGTTTTTAATTGAACCATTACTTCTTGTTGACGCTCAACCCTACCAAAATCACTTTCATCATCATGTCTAAAACGGACATATTTCAATATTTCCTCACCATGTAAAACATTTTTACCGACGCTTGCTTGGATGCTCATATCATCTATGATTTCCTGATCCACATTCACCGCCACCCCCTCAGGGGCAAGTAAATCCACCATCTTCACAAATCCTTGGAAGTCGATTACCGCTACATGATCGACCTTGACATCGAAGTTTTCCTGTATGGTTTTCTTGAGCAATTCCCTTCCACCATAATAATAAGCAGCATTTATTTTGTCATATCCTGATTTATTCCCGGGGATTTTCACATAACTATCACGCATAATGGAAGCCAGCTTCAGTTTTTCCTGCTCAGGAAAGTATTTTGCCAGGATAATCGCATCTGATCGAGATTTTTGCTCTCCCCTTGTGTCAACACCAATTAACAGAAATATTTTATCGCTTTCCTTAGTCTCTTCATTGGTTAGTTTTTTTTCCGTACCTTCATTTCCATTTTGTTTGGGTAAAGGCGCATAGGTGCAGCCTGCCAGAATCAAGACCAATAGATATATGAACCATACCTTTTCTTTCATTACCTCACCTCATCGGAAAATTACCCCTATTCTCTGCCTAATTTTGGAATCCTATGCATGAAACGACAAAAAAGCCTGCCAACGATATTCGCTGACAGGCTTTTCGGTCAAAATCATTTATTGATTTCTTTCTTTAATACTTCCACTGCCTTTTTCACTTGTGTGTCGTTCTTAAGGATTTTCTCCTGGATGACCTGCATCAATTTCACGGTAGTATCATCCTTAATGGTGCCGGTTTCTTTAATTTTTTGTTCCCTTTGGAATGCTGTTACCGCATTCGTGGTTGCTTCATCAAAGAATCCATCTATCTTACCCGGATCATGGCCTGCTTCCTTCAGCATCTCTTCAGCCGCTTTCACTTCACTCGAAGAATCGGATGCTTTCAATTCCTTGTCAGGCGAAATGTACGGAAGGCTGGCATAATCAGGAAGCTTCACAGTAATATCCGGCTTGATCCCTTTTTTATGAATCCAATTGCCTTCAGGAGTCAACCATTTAGCTGCCGTATATTTGAAGTTAGATCCATCTTCAAAGTCTTCGGCAGTCTGAACTGTCCCTTTCCCAAATGACTTGACACCGATCAATGGAATGTCCGCAGACTCACTGACAGCCGCTGCAACGATTTCAGAAGCACTGGCACTTCCATCATCAATCAACACGACTACCGGGATTTTCAGTTCTCCATCATTCTCCGATTTATAGACATCTTTTTTCCCGCTGCGATCCTCAACTTGAAGGACCACTTTCCCATTAGGTATGAACAGGCTTGCCATTTCTATTGCTTGATCAAGAAGTCCTCCTGGGTTTCCCCGCAAATCCAATACGAGACCCTTCATATCCTTCTTCGACATTTCCTCAAGCGCCGTTTTCAACTCTTGAACTGTATGTTCGGAAAAACTGGTCACTTGAATTTTTGCAACTCCATCATCAAGCATTTCCGCATATACCGTTTCAATCGGAATTGTGTCCCGTTTAATGGTGAGCTCAATCGGTTCCGACTCACCAGCTCTTGAGATGGAAAGATCCACTTTCGTTCCCTTTTCGCCCCTGATTTTCAGGACAGCTTCAGAAGAGCTGAGTCCTTCAACACTTTTACCGTCCACACTTAATATGATATCATTCGGTTTTACCCCTGCTTTTTCTGCTGGGGACCCTTTTATCGGTGAGACGACCATGATTTGTCCATCCTGCTCCTGAATCTCAGCACCGATTCCTTCAAAAGATGAAGAGATGCTCTCATGGAAACTCGATGCTTCCTTTTTATCCATATAAGCAGAATAGGGATCATCCAATGATTTGATCATTCCATTAATTGCGCCGTCAACAAGTTTTTCTTCATCAACCTCTTCATAATAGTCATCTTTTATCTTATCGTATGTAGAATACAGCTTTTCAAATTCCGCATGCTTATCCGGTGCTAATGACTCTACTTTTTCATCTCCAAAGGTCAAGGCTATTGTAGTAATCCCTGCAGTTAGAAATATGACTAAGAAAATCCCCATAATGAACGTAAACTTCTTTATTTTAATGAATTTCCCTGCCTCTTTTGGCTGTTTTTGATTTTCTTCTTCCACTGAAGCCTCACCACTTTCATTCTTCATGACGATATAAACGATTTCATTCCTATTTTATCAGCTTTCATGCCAATCGAAAAATAATAGTTATCAAAAATAACAACTTATAGCCATATGTATTTTTTAATAAACTTCAAATCATGGAGAATGCTCCAAGGACAACAGGCATCTCCTGATATTACAAAAATGCGGATACCTGGAACAAATGAGCCTGTATCCAACCTGCCATTATACAGCATCACTTATTCCTGGTCACCCGCCTGTCATTTACATCCAATTATCAGTCCTGGATAGCTGCTTCCAATGCCACTTCAACCATTTCGTTAAAGGTTGACTGGCGCTCATCCGCCGACGTTTCCTCACCAGTTAAAATGTGATCGGAAATGGTCAATACAGATAAAGCTTGGCGTCCAAATTTAGCAGCAAGCGTGTAAAGGGCCGCTGACTCCATTTCTATCGCAAGTATTTGGTATTTTGCCCATTTTTCCAATTCACTATTATCGTTATAAAACTGATCGGCCGTAAATACATTACCGACCTTCAATTGCAAGCCCTTTGCCGTGCCGGCGTCATAAGCTTTTCTAAGTAATTCGAAATCCGCGGTCGGGGCAAAGTCCACCCCGCCGAAAGTCATACGGTTCATTTGGGAATCGGTGGAAGCGCTCATTGCAAGGATCACATCCCTGACTTTTACATCTTTTTGAATCGCTCCTGCAGTTCCCACACGAATCAACTTCTGGACATTATAGCTATTCATCAATTCATTCACGTAAATCGAAATGGATGGGACACCCATGCCTGTACCTTGTACAGAAATTCGTTTTCCTTTATATGTCCCTGTATATCCAAACATGTTACGAACTTCGTTATAAAGTTTAGCATCCTCTAAAAATGTTTCAGCAATATATTTTGCACGCAACGGGTCCCCAGGAAGTAAGACCGTTTCCGCAATTTCATTCTCTTTTGCACCAATATGTACGCTCATACGACTATGTCCTCCTTAACTTGTGGTTGAAATGATATTCAAAAACTACTATACCATATCAACTACAAGTTAGGAAAATCGAACCTTATCTGGAATTTGAAAAACTGGAAATCACGAAACGACTTTTGGCACCCTTCCTAAATCGCAAACAAAACGGCGGAGGTCCGCCGTCTTTTTTTAATGGTTAATAAAATTAAGGGAAAGGAAGCTGCTAACCGTCTTATGACAGCTACTCATCGACTTCTTCATCAATTATGCATTTTTCAAGAAGATATTCGAATGTGATGTCAGCAAGATCTTCAACTTCAGCTTCTGTTGGAAGATAGCCCCGTCTTATCAATTCTTGAAAAAAGAATTCCGCTATCTCTTCTGTATCAATAAAAACCTCAATTTCTCGCAAATCATCGCCCCCTTATTTAAAGGTCTATGAATGTGTAGAGACAAATATACCAGTAAGGCATCCCTTAATGGAAAAACATATGAAGGGTCTATCGTTATCAAGTTCCATTCGTGTTCAATTAGAATGGATACTTCTATAGGGAATCTGGAATTTGCCCTTTATAGATGCCTTTCACTTCGTTTGCTTCTTTTTATGATCTGGATAAATTTCCTCTGCCGCCTTTTCTATTTTAGCGAGGGCGATCTTCATGATGTGACGATATTCATCATCGCCAAAATGTTCGTAGAGCTTACAATAATCATTATATAAATCCAACAGGCCATCAATCATTTCCTTTTTTTCATCTTTTGTCATTGTCATTTCTCGCTCACCTTTACCAGGGTTGTTTTGTTTAGCAATGATAGCAAGCTCATTTTTCTTTTGAGGAAGGAGCAGACCCAACTTTTTAATGATTCCATCTGCACGTTTAGCATCGGCAATCAAAGTCAGTTCTTCTTCATGCGCTTCAAGCCATTCACCATCAGAGATTCTTGATAACTCATAGATTACATCCTCCCAGGCATTTTCCTTATAGCGCCAAATTTCCGTTCGATAGCCGATAATCTTGAAATAATCCTGTTCATATCCATCCACTTGGACCAAGTCACCTAATAAAAATTTATATTCAATATCGATTTGTTCTTTCGGATAAAGGATTTCTCCTTCATATTCATTTATCGATTGCAATGTTTTTTCGATATAAAGACCTTCACTATAGTTCACTTCATACACATAAGCACCATCGAGAAATTTCACATCGGTTATATTCCCGACTGTCCCATACATTGTTATTACGACTGTATCGCCTAATTTAAATTTCGGCTGTTTTTTTTTGCCCATAAGAGACATCCCCCAATATGGTCCTTATCGTTTGATTAGTAAATTATATGCACAAACAAACATGGAGGTTAATGGAAATAAGCGGGCATTTTGCTCATTTAGCTAATTAACATGCCCATTTATTTAAGGGCACTACAACCAAAAACCGCCTCATTTAATGAGACGGTTCGTAGTGGGGATTGTGAGCGTCACTTTCGTTCCTTCGTCGCGGACGCTCTCAATTTGGAATTTCCCTTTTAATTCCTCCATTATCTGGATGCATGTCGCCACACCTAATCCGTTTCCATCCGGTTTGGTGGTATAAAAGGGCATACCGATATTTTTTAAATTCTCGGGACTGATGCCTTTTCCATCATCGCTGATCACTAATCTTATATATTGGGAGATGGAATTGTGATGCAGTTCAATCTGCCCCCTTGCTTCGATGGCTTCACATGCATTATTCAAGACATTCAAGAGAACCTGCCTTAACCGGTTCCTGTCTGAATAAACAATGACGGATTGTGTCATACCATTAATTATTCTTACATGAGAACTCGGAATTGAGGAAGTATAGGTATCTATAATTTCATCAAGGAAATCCTTTAAATCGATTTTCTCCCATTCCAGTTGATGCGGTTTTGCCAAATCAAGAAGTTGTGTCACAAATACATTGACCCGATCCACTTCATGAAGCATGACATCGCTATATTTTTCTATCAATGATTTATCATGATCCTGGCTCTTCAATAGTTGAAAAAAACCCTTTATTGTCGTCAATGGGTTCCTGATTTCATGGGCGACACCGGCAGCTAGCTGGCCTACATATTTCAATTTTTCCGTACGGACGATTTCCTTCTCACGATCTTCTATCGTTTCCATCATTCTTAGAAAGGCAAGGTTCAATTTTTCCATTTCCTCGAAGCTTCTTTTATCGGAAATGATGAATTCCTTTCCTCCTATGAAATCCTCTGTCGCTTCGACAAGTTCTTGAACTGGCCGAACGAGGGTCTTTGTTAGTAAATAAACAGCCAGAATGATAGAAACAAAAACGATGCTGTAGATGGTCAGGTACCGTGTCAATAGGTCATTCAAAGGCTGAAACACCTGCTTCTTATCAGCACCCACAACAACAAACCATTTATTCTCTGTTTGTGCTACCGTATGGACAGGCTTGATGGAATATATTTTTTCCCCATTCTCTTCACTGTATAATTCATCCGTTAACGATGCTCCCATCAGCTTATCTTTCGTTAATCCCATTTCTCTCAGGGCAGAATCCTGCATCATGCCATGTGGGTCTTTTTTCGAAATCATGATGCCTTCTTGGTTGATCATGTAAAAGTTGACTGGGTATTTATCGCTAATTTCATTAGCCTTTTTCTCCATCATCTCCCAAAGCCCTTCCAATCGGAAAGCTGTGGATACGACTCCGATCATTTCCCCTGAATTATCATATACCGGAGCACTCAGAGCTATAATCGGTTCTGAGAAAGCCCGGGTTTTATATACGTCTGAAAGGAATTCATGACCTTCTATTGCCTCTTTGAACCATATTCTCTTCGCGAGGTTATCCCCGATCATTTTATTGGATGTATCTGCAATGACATTGCCTTCCATATCCAAATGCAAAACTCCGTAATAATTTCCTTTTGCATCGATAAACTTTTTTAGTTCATCTGACTTCTCTTCTTTTGAGTGGCCAGGATTGATGATTGCAGAATTTGCACTCATTAACTTCACATCACTGATCCGTTCGTTCAAATAGCTGTATGTTTCATTTACAATATTCAGTGAACCTGCATTCAGGGCATTTTTTGCTTCCTTCTCCAGAAGGGAGCGTTGTGATCCATAGGATATGATTCCCAAAATCAGAAGAGGAACACTTGCAATAAGTAAAGAATAAAGCAAAATTCGGGTTTGAAGGCTTTTTAACATCCTTCCGATCCTCCCTATTCCTGATCTCCCAATATGAGCCCTTCTTCTATTTGGACATACTGTTCCCACGCTTGATCGAATACTGACATACTTTCGAGATAGTCTGCATTCAATTCTAAATAACTGCTCAGTTCATTATAATCAGTCGATTGTTTTGGGAAGCCATGATCCTCATAGGCATAATTGGCAAATTTAGTGATTGCATCAATTTCCTTTGGTTGTCGAAATTTCATTAAATATAAATAAAATGGTCTCATGATGTCGAGCCCCCCCCTAAAATAACTATGATTTCTGCTTTAATATATCGGAAACTTTCGCTTCCGTCCACTTTTTTAAAAAACAATTTGGTTTTTTCTTCCTCATTTTATGAAAACCGCGATTTTTCAACACAAAATGCATACGTTAAATTACGAAGCTACACTAACATATCGTACTCATTCCATATTGATTACATCCTTTTAAGATTTTTTTATATGATCCGAGGAAAGCGAAGTGCTTCAATATTATTTATCCTACTCTTCGTCCAATAAACCCCATTCCCATAATAAAACACGTGGCGCATGTCCTAACATGCTGCTTGAAGGCTGGCGGAATTTCTTCAAAAACTCATTAGCCAATTTAAACGCTGGCCATCATTTTCTGAAATGGAAAATCCCCTTCACCTAGGATAGAAATAGTGGTTTACACTGTTCTGTCTAAAATGAGGGGATTAATTCATTTATGGAAAAGTAATACACCTGCCGCTAAAAGTCAAAGTAATTACGTTTCAACAGCCTTTTCATGTTCATTAGCTCACTGTACTTCGTTTGTTTTTCAAGCTTTTTCGAATCAATTAAAAATAATTGATCTTCAATTTCCTTTACTATTTCATCACTTTGAAAAAAGGCATCACAACTTTCACAATGAGATGAAGGGGTTTCCGTAATTTCAACCGCCCTCGTACCATCCGGCAGTTCCCAATACACAGTCCCCTTTACTGATGCAAGCTTCCCTTTCTCACACCATGGACACAACTCCATGCTATTCATCCCCCTTAGGATTGCTCTTTTTTTGCTGTGCCTGGAATTTCTTTTCTTTTAACAAATCTCGCTTTTCACGTTTGTTTTTCAATGAAGCATGCTCTGGGTTGGTCACGTAATTTTCCCGTCGGTTCATTCGCTTCAGCCCTTCAGGCACTAAATTGAATTGCTTGTCGTTCATTAAACCGGATACACCTATATCTGACTGTTTTTCTACCATATCAGGATATACCCCTTTGAAATAATCATCTGCAAGTCCTGGTGTATATTGCTCAGGTTCAGGATATGTGGTTATCACACCTTCAAAATTGCGCAGCACCGTTTTTGTTGGAGATTGTGAAAGGATATAATTCGGCTGCAGGGTGATTTTCCCTCCCCCTCCTGGAGCATCGACGACGAAGGCAGGTACAGCATACCCGGATGTATGGCCCCGGAGCCCTTCGATGATTTCAATTCCTTTTGAAATGGGTGCCCTGAAATGACCGATCCCTTCCGAGAGGTCGCACTGATAGATATAGTAAGGGCGGACACGGATCTTAACAAGATCATGCATCAACTTTTTCATGATTGCGACACTGTCATTTATCCCTGCTAAAATAACTGCCTGGTTGCCTACAGGTACACCCGCATCGGCAAGCATCTCACATGCTTTCTTTGACTCTTCGGTAATTTCTATCGAGGTATTGAAATGAGTATTCAGCCAAACCGGGTGATATTTTTTTAAAATGGCACATAAATTTTCAGTGATTCTTTGAGGAAAAACAACCGGTGCCCGTGTACCAATCCTGATTATTTCAACATGAGGAATTTCCCTTAAGTTTTTGAGGATATATTCAAGGATCGTGTCATTGATCAATAATCCGTCCCCGCCGGAAATAAGGACATCCCGAACTGCCGGTGTGTCACGGATATAACCGATTGCAGCGTCCAATTGTTTTTTGGGCACGCCCATGCCAATTTGGCCTGAAAAACGTCTTCGCGTACAATAACGGCAGTACATGGAACATTGATTCGTCACCAAAAAAAGAACGCGATCCGGATATCTATGGGTCAATCCCGGTACAGGGGAGTCCTCATCCTCATGCAGGGGGTCTTCCATGTCATATTTGGTTTTATGCATTTCTTCCGAGATTGGGACCGATTGCATCCTGATTGGACACCTTGGGTCATCTTTATTCATTAACGAAGCATAGTATGGGGTGATATTCAATGGAATGGTTTTTGTGGAAATCCTCACACCTTCCTCTTCATCCGGAGTCAGGTTTATCACTTTTTTCAAATCATCAACTGTTCGGATCGTATTTGTAAGCTGCCACAGCCAGTTGTTCCATTGTTCTTCGGTTACATCTTTCCATAGCTCTATATCTTTCCAATTGCGATCTGGCTTATATAAGTCAAATAACATGGTTATACCTCCTGAGTTATGATAGTAGTATTAAATGCAAGAAGGGTGCCAAAATGACCCTAAAATTCGAATGCCCCCAAAAAAAACCGGACTGCATGCTGCATCCGGATTTTTTCCATCAAATATGTTTTTTTATTTTATATTGCAAGGTCTGTCTTGGAATTTGCAATAGCTTCGATGCTTGGAAAACGTTACCGTTCGTTTGAAGAAGGGCCTCGGTAATCAATTTTGTTTCCATCTCAATCATGGCCTCACGAAGCGGAAGTATTTTTTCGGATGGGTTGCGCTTCTTTAAAAACTGGGGCAAATCTTCAAGATTCATAACATCATTTTCCGTATGGTTCATCATGAATTCTATCGTATGTTTAAGTTCCCTTACATTTCCAGGCCAGTGATATTTCCGAAAAAAATCCTTTGTCTTCTCATCCATGCCTTTTATGGACAGTCCTAATTTACTGTTAAATATTGATATGAAATGTTCAGAAAGAAGCTCTATATCATCAATCCGCTCCCTTAGCGGAGGCAGCTCGTAGCTCAATACGTTCAATCGGTAAAATAAATCCGGCCTTAGCCTGTTTTCCGATACGGCCTTTTTCGGATCAATATTCATCGCTGCCATGATCCTGACATTCACCTGTACACTTTTTGTGCCACCAATCCTCCTGATGAACCCATCTTCAAGCACGCGCAGAAGCTTTGCCTGCAAGTCAATCGGCATTGATTGCAATTCATCCAAAAACAAGGTACCGCCGTTGGCCAATTCAAACAATCCCTGTCGCTCCACAGCACCAGTGTAGCTTCCTTTTGCCGTACCGAATAGAAGCGATTCCAATAAACTTTCTGGTAGGGCCGCACAATTTTGCGCGATGAAAGGTTCTTTACTGCGGCTCGATTCCTGGTGGATGCTTTGAACAAAAAGCTCTTTTCCTACACCGCTTTCCCCATAAACCAATACCGATGAGGTGGAGCGGGCAGCCTTTTTACCTTGGGATATCAAACCTTTAAACCCCTTATCACTTGTCAGGATTTCAGTGAAAGAATACAATCCGCCGTTCCCAGTCGTTTTCCTTTGAGGACTTTTGATTGTCTTGAGCGAGCTTTCCAGATCAGCTAACCTTTCCGATAATTGCTTCAAGCTTGAATAATCCTTTGCGATTTCTATTGCACCTATCATAAACCCATCTACATAAATGGGTAGAGTAGTATTTAGCGTCTCAATGATACGCCCATGAGCATTTACATACGATTGACTATAGTTATAGATTGGTTTTTCAGATTTAATGACCCGGAGTAACGTCGATGATTTGTGATTCAAAGAAGGGAACGCTTCAAGCAACGGTTTCCCGAGCACTTCACTTCTTTTCATCCCATCAAGATTGGCGGCCACTCCGTTATAAAAGATGGTCTGTCCTTTTGGATCTATCACATGAATGCCTTCATCAATGGTTTCTAATATCGCTTCCAACACTTCACTTGTATTAAAAAATTCACTAGGCAAGCTATCCCTCCTCAATACCTTCTTGCTAGATGTATATGGGGAAATGCCAAAAACTTGTCATGAACCGCCTAAAAATGAGCATCTAACTAAAGTTTTTCACCCAAAGATTCATATCTTCCAGTTTATCAAAGATATAACAATTATTGCCCAAACGTCCGCGGTACGAGTATCCATGCTGATGCAATGCAGCATTCATGCCGAACGAGAGCGACCGGGCAATCGAATAGATACAATAAATGCCGTGTGAAATAAGATAGTCTTCAAGCGCGGAAATCAAGTGTTTCATCAAGCCGTACTGCCGATGTTCCGGCAATGTCGCACAATCAGTGATTTCTGCATTATGGTAAAAGGAATTAATTTCTGCGGAAGCAGCACTGACGATCCTCTCTTCATGGACATAAATATAAAAAACCGTTCCCATTTCCATGCACTTTTTCACATATAACGGATCATTCATCGGTGTGGGATACACTTCGAAAACCTTCCCATACAGTTGGGCCAGCTGAAGTGCATCTGCCACTTCAGCTTTACGTCCTTGATAGGCTGACGGCGGTTCATCCAGCCCGGATTTAATCGGCAGCCTCTGAACATCGGTAAGGATTTGATCTTCCCTTTCCCATTCAGCACTGTTGCGCCTTTCATTCCTGTTATATTTAACAAGGAAGAAACAATCGCTTCCCAAAAAGAATTTATCGATGCTTCCTTCATATAGAAAGCCCTGAGCAAGCAATGCCATAACGTTTTCCTTGCGGGACTTGAAGATGATTTTTTCTGCTGATATGCTTTTAGCCACCTTCAAAGATTCCTCCACGCATTCTTGGAAGTGCCCTAGATAATCATCAACCCTTATTCGCTTATTAAAATGATCGATCGTAATATGTATGGTGCACATTGGCTTTTGAATTCTTTTTTCGATGATTCCAGCCTCCATTTGTCCCGCTCCTTTCACATCTTCGAAAATTGTTGCGAAAGGCCTGACCCTTCCTGGGATCAGACCTTGGGAAAAATGATTATTCCTGGTCCACCCCACACCATTCAATAATGGTCAATGCGATGATTTCCGCAACTTCCATCATTTTATCCACCTCTATATATTCGTTCGAATCATGGGCCATCTTCGTTTCCCCTGGTCCAAACACAACGACGGGGGTAGAACCAACCGATGAAAGAAACCCTCCATCCGTCGCCCATGGGGAAGCTTCGACAAGCGGTTCTTCCCCGACCACTTTTTCATAGCATGTGCCAATTGTCTTCATGAGCGGGTGATTGATTTCGAGATTGCCAGGCAGCCATCTGGCCCCAAACCATTCTAATTCAATAGGTCTTTCTTTGAACCATCCATCACTCTCGTTTAAAGCATCTATTCGCTCCTTCAGCGATTTTTGTGCCTCTTCCATGGTTTCTGTAGGGGCGATGCCGAATCTTCCTTCCAGGACGGCTGTATCCGGCACGGAAGAAGGCCAATTCCCGCTTTGAATGCTACCAATATTGATTGGAATGGGGATAGGGACATTTTTATAGAGTGAATGACGGAGTGATTCATTCCGTTCTTGTTCAAGCATCTTGATTTCTTTCATTACAACAACCGCTTTATCAATTGCACTGACTCCTTCATACCTAGTGCCTCCATGTGCAGACTTGCCTTTTATTCTCAGTCGAAACCACATCGAACCTTGCTGTAATGGGAATAGTTTCATATTTGTAGGTTCCGGAATGATTGCACCATCAGCTTTATACCCGCGTATGACTGCCGCAAGTGTGCCGGCACCACCGCTTTCCTCTTCAATCACACTCTGAAATATCAAATCCCCCTTCAACTGGATTCCAGATTCGACGATCGCTTCAATGGCCAGCAATAAAGATACATTGCCGCCTTTCATATCCGTCGTTCCCCGCCCGAAAACTTTCCCGTCCATCAACTTGCCGCTATAGGGTTCATCGTGCCAAGCTGCATGATCTCCTTCAGGAACTACATCAATATGTCCGTTTAAAATAAGGGATTTTCCCTTGCCTGTTCCTCTTTTAATGGCCACAAGGTTCGGATTTCCTTTAAAATCCCTGCGGTCGCAATAAAAATGGGGATGTTTTCTTAATTGTTCATCCCCGATTTCCCAAAGGTCTATTTCCAGACCAAGTTGTCTGCACTTCTCGACCACTATTGCTTGTGCACTTCCTTCTTGGCCCCTTTTGCTCGGTTCCTGAACCAGTTTTTGCAAAAGCTGAACCCCATTCATCCGATGATCATTCAGCCATGTTCTTATTTTTTCCTCATACATATCCATTCTCCTCTCTCATTCTTTTAATTTGTGGATGTTTTCAGAGACGGTAAACGAGGCTTCGGTCCGATTCCTGATTTCCTCAATGCTGGACGTATCAAATACATCAGTTAATAGGAGGCCCTCCGAAGTTACGGAAAACACGCCTAATTCGGTGATGATCATATGTACGCATTTTGGGGCTGTTAACGGCAACGTACATGTTTTGACTAATTTAGACATGCCCGCTTTATCGTTATGTTCCATCAAGACAATGACCTTTTTTGCCTTTGCAGCCAGTTCCATTGCACCGCCCATGCCTGGTACCCGCTTTCCCGGAACAATCCAATTAGCGAGATCCCCCGCTTGACTTACTTGAAGGGCGCCTAGAATCGTGATATCCACCCTGCCGCGACGTATCATTCCAAATGCAACAGTACTGTCGCAGTAAGAAGCCCCGGCTCTAATGGTGATCGGCAATCCCCCAGCATTGCAAAGATGCGCATCTTCCTTCCCCGTTTCAGGAGTACTGCCCATTCCCACAAGGCCATTTTCTGCATGAAACATAACTTTATGATCATCCCAAAGATGATTCGGTACAAGTGATGGAATGCCAATTCCCAAATTGACCAGCATCCCATCGCTTATTTCTGCTGCTGCCCGTTTCGCTATTCTGTTTCTATCCCCTGTTCCCAAACCCATTTCCAATCGACTCCTTTTGATGGAATGATATAATCCACAAAGGCACCCGGTACAATGATGTTCTCTGGATCCAAAGTGCCCAGCGGAACGATTTGCCTGACTTCGACTATAGTGATCTGTCCGGCCGTAGCAACGATTGGATTCGTATTCCTGGCACTTTTATCGAATAGAAGATTTCCATAAGGATCTGCCATTTCTGCGTAAACAATGGCGATATCTGCAGTTAATGCCGATTCCACCAGATAATTTTTCTTACCTAGCTTTACGGTTTGCTTGCCTTCCCTGACGATATCGGCTTCCATTCCAATATCGGTCAATATTCCGCCGAGTCCCATCCCTCCGGCCCGGATGCGTTCGACAAGTGTCCCTTGCGGACAGAACTCCACTTCGAGTTCACCATTGTTCATTAATAGTCCTGCATTGGGATTGGAACCGATATGGGAAACGATGACTTTTTTCGCTCGGCGCTGGGTGACCAGTTTTCCGATTCCGATATCTGGGAAACCTGTATCGTTCCCAATCAAGGTTAAATCCTTAATACCTGATTCCAAAATCATATTGATCAATCCCGGAGGCGTCCCTATGCCACCGAATCCCCCAAATAGGATGGACTGTTTATCTTTAAAGTGATGGCGGACATCTTCCAAACGACAAATCTTCTGGAATGTATTTTCCACCACTATGACTCACTTCCTTGTTGTGATGATCGTTTACCTATCGAATCATTAAATTGTCCAAAGGTTATATCGACCCTCATTAACAATTCAGCACACTCCTCTTCCGATATCGTTAGCGGCGGGGAGATGATGAGCGCTGCCCCGGTTACACCGTCAAGGCCTGCAGCTGCGGGATAAAGAAGAATTCCGTTCCTCATTCCCAATTCAATGATTTGATTGGTCACATCTGCGTCCTTCGGAAATGGGGCCTTCGTTGCTTTATCCAGGACAAATTCGATGCCAATCAATAAACCTCTCCCGCGTATATCACCGATAAAGGAATACTTCCCCGCCAACTTTTTCAGACCCCTAATCAGGTAATTCCCCCTGTCGGCTGATTTTTCGACAAGTTCATTCCTTTCGACATATTCTAAAACCGCCAAAGATACCGCACACGATAATGGATTCGCACTTAAAGTATGACCTCCTATAATTGACTTCGAGCCTTTCATTATGGGTTCCATCACGTTTTTGGTCATTACTGCTGCCGCTATTGGGGTATAACCCCCACTCATACCTTTACCTAATGTCACGATATCAGGTTCCACATCCCAATATTCGGAAGCAAGCATCTTACCGGTACGTCCAAATCCGGTCATTACTTCATCCGCAATGAATAAAATATCATTCTCTTCGCAGATTTTCTTGAGTTTTTGAAAATAACCGTCAGGAGGAACAATGGCCCCTCCGGCTGCGCCGATAACAGGTTCTGCAATGAACGCCGCTATATTTTCACTGCCAATGCGCCGGATTGAAGCTTCCAATTCCGAAGCACAGGCCATTCCGCAAGTATGTTGGTCAAGTTGAAGTGGACATCGGTAACAATATGGAGGAGATACAGAAGGATATGATTCAAGCAAAGGAGTAAAGCGTTCCCGGCGAATCGGATGTCCAGACATTGAAAGAGCTCCCATCGTGATGCCATGGTAGCTCATCCATCTCGATATGATTTTCTGTTTCTTTGGCTTCCCTTTTTCCTGCCAATGCTGAATGGCAATTTTCAATGCCGTTTCAGTCGCCTCGGAACCGCTGTTTACAAAAAAGCTGTATGTCAGTTCCCCTTTGGTCAATTCTGCAATTTTCCCGGCGAGTTTCTCTGCAGCATCGCTGGTAAATTGGGAACGATACACAAATGAAACCTGTTTAGCCTGTTTTACCATCGCCTCAATGATTTCCTGGACTCCATGGCCAATATTGGCTGTAACTGCACCGGAAGAAGCATCGAGGTAATCCTTTCCATTTTTATCGTATAAAAACACTCCCTGACCATGACTGATAGTCGGGTAGGCTCCTCCCAGGACCGGTTTGATCAATGAAGACTGCTTCATAAGCCCACACACTCCTTCTCTTTAAAAACAAATGCCATATAGTAAAGTGTATGTCCAGATGAAGGCAATCTTGCTAAGGAAATTGGCCTAAGCATGTATACGGATAATTTCTTGGTTTCATGGATGATTGTCCAAAAATGGCGACAAAAAAAGTGTATCCGCGAGAGATACACTTTTTTCTTACAATACGCTATTTAGTTTTTCTTCACGAATGGATTCCAAAAAACTTTCATCCTTTAAAACAGCCAACACATTTTTATAAAAAGCCGTTTTATCGATATTTGAAGTATGTACATATTCATACTCTTTTAAAGACGGATGACGCAAAACATTTTTCATGCAGGAATGACAAACTTTTTTAGTTCCTAACTTATAGTAGTTCAAGTTACTTGCATCCCCGTTAGAAGTGTCTTCGTTACAAACGGAACATGTATGGCTCACACGGCCTTTTTTATTATACTCGGCCAAAGCCCCTTCTAAACGAATGGATGCTGGAATTGTTAATAACACATAATCACCTTTTCTATTTTAAATCTCTTAGTATTATATCAGAAAAATAAAGAATTTGAACTATTAGACTCATATTCCCTAATAATGCTTGTAAAATAGGACAATTTCCAGGGCTGACAAGAGGAAAGACTCCTAATATACACCATAATGCAAACCATATTCATACAAACCCCAACAGATTAAAACACCGTCCATTTTTTGAACGGCGTCTTCAAACTGTTCATGGATGTATCTGGATCGTCGCTTTTCCGTTCTTCACCTTCATTACTGCTTTTGAACCAACCGGTACAGTTACAAAAGGATGAACATGACCAAAGTTGGCATTAGCGATCACGGGTATGCCATTTATCTCCTTTTTGGCGGCGATGATTTCCTGCAAAGCATATTCAGTCATTCCTGAATCCTTTTGGAAACGGCCGATGACGATTCCTTTAATCCCACTTGCACCTGGCTGATGGAGCAAGGATTGTAAATCCCGGTCAAAACTGAATGGATGGCTTTCTTCGTCATCTTCTATGAAAAGGATACTGTCCTTTAAAGATGGCATGTACTCTGTACCTTGTAATAGATTGAGTGTACAAAGATTTCCCCCAATGATTGTCCCGGCAACTTCACCTTCCTGAATGACCATGTATCCAGCATTCGGGTGGAAGGTTCGGTCATCCTGTTCCAAATGCCAAGAATCATCACTCCACGTTTCACTTGGTTCAAGATAAAAGCCTTCACTTTCAATTACGGCCTTTTTAAAATATTCCATCGTATATTCCAGACCAGCCTTCATCCCGAACGTCGAGAAATGAGGACCTGAATATGTAGTTAAGCCTGTTTTATTATAAATGGCCAATAAAATTGCGGTTATATCACTATACCCCATCAACACTTTTGGATTTTCCTTAATCAAATCATAGTCGATATACCGTAACAATTGGTTAGCGTTATACCCCCCGATGGCTGTAAAAATTCCCTTAACATTCGGATCCCTGAACGCATCATGCAAATCTTCGATCCGGTCTTCGATCGAATTCGAGAAAAAGTCATCATGGAACAAAACCGTTTTACCATATGTCACTTTAAAACCAAGCTCAGTCAATCTTTCTTCTGCCAATCTGCGTTGTTCCCCTTTAACAATCGCCAAGCTTCTTGAAGGAGCAATTACGCGAATTTCATCCCCTGCTTGTAAACGGGAAGGTTTCATATCTTTATCCCCCTAAATTAATTACATTCTGTCGTTATTTTAGCAGAAATGGTTTACAAAGAAAACTAAGTCCCTTATCGTATGTCATTCACCGAGCTAGTTTCTTTGAATTCTTACGTCATTCCCGATGCGCAGAAATCAGGATTTAAAAAAGGAATGGCTGTGTATCGCCTGTCCCATGATCACCTGGATTTATCCATGACGATTCAGTCAACAACCATGGAATCAGAAAGGTCCACCGTCAAACCACCAATTTCCTTACATAAAGAAAAGACCAGCTTTATCAACTGGTCTTTGGGTTATTGAATTAGCAGCAGAATGAAGCACCGATGATAATCAATAGAATGAACAAGACAACGATTAAAGCGAAGCCTGATCCAAATCCGCAGCTACCGCCGCCGTATCCACCGCCACCATATCCGTACCCTGGTCCTGCAACATTTCCACCATATCCGTACATTAAGTTTCACTCCTTTTAGAATTCTGTTTTCTCTTTACACCTTACCATATGTCGATACGCCCGCCTTGGTCTGTGCATTTGCCTATTTTTCTGGATTTAAGAAAAAACTTCAATCAACACCATCTTAAACGTTATTCATTCAATGGCTTAAATCCCACGAGTAACCATGAAAATTGTCACAAATTTATTGTGTTACTTTAAAATTGGGATATAATAAGGAAAAAACAATTCTTAGCCTCTTTAAGCTATCTCATACCTACATGGATACATAAAAGGCAATACGGGGGAACATAATTGAAAACGAACGCAAAATCCTTCATCCCTTTCGCTGCAATCGCCATGATCCTTCTAATCAGCTATATCCTTCAAAAAGTTCCTAAAACATATGGATCGGATGATTCGATAAATGTTTATCAAAAATTCCAATCAGGCCAGCCCATTCAGTATCTCGTCATTGGTGACAGTATCGGAAGAGGATCGGGAGCTGAAAAACCTAATCTAACATGGTTCAAACAGCTAGAAAATAAGATGAATGATGCCAATGATATTCCTTTACACGGTGACTACGTGGTCCAAAGCGGATCAACTGCTTTTGAGGGCCTATTCAAGCTTTCCCAAAGAAGGAAGCATGATCATAAAGATCTGATTTTCTTCGTTTTTGGTGAAAATGACCGTAAATATATGAATGTCGATGATTTTACCATGACATATGAAGCGTTAATGAGAAAGGCAAAACGGCTCCACCCTAATGCTGAGTTATTCACAATAACAGAGAGTTCCTTGAAATATGAGGAATTTGCGTCAGCCATCGGACTTTTATCCAAACATTATGGTGCTACAAATGTGGATATGCGACCAATATTCAAAAATTCAGGATATACGGAAAAACAGCTGACCAAAGATTTGGTACATCCAAATGGGCTGGGGTATAAATTATATGCCGATGCCATTTATGAACGGTTCCTGGATAACATCAAACAAGAGAAGGCTGTAGCTGGTCTTCCAACTAAGCTGCATGCCCGTTCCGGTTTTGAATTATCGGAAATTGACCACTATGAAAAAATGAGCGGTTTCCGGCCAATGGGCGGCTATTTCACTAGTAGTGAAAAGGGCAGTGTGATTCAATATACCTTCAAAGGGAGTATGCTTGGTGTGAAACTGCTTAGAAGTCCTGATGGCGGGGAAGTGAATGTATGGATCGACGGAAATGAAATCACGACTTTGAATACATGGTGGCCATTTGCCCGTGAAAGATATTTATTTGTCACTAATGGGCTTCGCCCCGGTTCACATACTGTCCGTTTTGAGGTGACTGGCAGGACTAAAGCAATGGACCTGACCGACATTCCATATGTCCGGATCGCGTCAATCATCACAGATTGAATATTACTCAATAAATAACCCCCTATCATAATCTGATAGGGGGTTTTCCAATCAATCAAAAAGCTTTTTATACTCCCCGTAACCCTCTTTTTCAAGATCTTGGAGCGGGATGAACCTTAATGATGCAGAATTGATGCAATAGCGTAATCCTGACGGTCCCGGTCCGTCATTGAAAACATGTCCCAGATGAGAATCGGCAGTTTTTGAGCGGACCTCGATCCTTCTCATACCATAACTCGTATCGAGGTTTTCCACCACTTCCTCTTCTTTAAGCGGTTTAGTGAAGCTTGGCCAACCGCAGCCTGAATCGAACTTTTCCTTTGAAGTGAAAAGAGGATCACCTGAAACGATATCCACATATAATCCTTCCTCCTTCAAATTCCAATATTCATTATTAAAGGCTGGTTCCGTTCCATTATTTTGCGTGACTTCATATTGAATCGGAGTGAGTTTCTTTTTTAATTCTTCTTTACTTTTCATTTTTTTCCCCCCAGTGATGTTGTATAAATGCTTTGCGTCCTGAGCCAATCGAATATCTTTCATAATGTTCAGGTTGCTTTTTATAGTAATGCTGGTGGTATGTCTCGGCTGGATAAAACGTTTTGGCCGGTATAATCGGGGTTACGATCGGTCCGGAAAATTTCCCGCTCGCCTGCAGCTTAGCTTTGGATGCTTCTGCAATTTCACGTTGGTTTTCGTCATGATAAAAAATGGCCGTTTGATAAGAACTTCCCCGGTCATAAAATTGCCCGCCAGGATCTGTCGGATCAATTTGCTGCCAAAATAACTCAATTATCTTCTCATATGGATATACGTTTGGATCAAAGGTGATCTGAACAGCTTCATAATGTCCCGTGGTTTCAGAACAAACCTCTTTGTATGTGGGATTTTCCGTAGTCCCGCCTGTATAGCCGGAGATCACGGATTCGATGCCAGGCTGTTCATCGAACGGTTTCACCATGCACCAGAAACATCCACCTGCGAATGTTGCTTTCTCTAATTGCTTTGTCAAATGAAAATCCTCCTTTTTTACAAACCATCCATTGAATGCATTTTAACGTTTTTATATACCCCTGTAAAATAATATGCCGAGAGCATTTCACTAAAATGTTACCTTTCTTTTTAGAAAGGAGACACACGCCCAAGCATGATTACATATGTTAAAAACATGATGGAAAAATGAGAGGTGTAGGAAATGAGCGATAAACAATCATATCCACAAAAATCGGAAACATATGATTTACTATCGTCTTATAAAAACAGCGATCCGCAATTGCATGATTATTATTACCATAAACATTTGAAAAGTCTCGAAAATTCAACATACAGAAATGGACAAATAACTGTCCTACTGCCTGCACAAGTCCGCTTCTTACATGCTGTCCCAACAGCTCACCCATTTGATGTTCATGTAAATGAAATGCGTATCCTCAAAAATTTCTCATATAAAGAGAGCAATGGTTATTTACCACTGCCCCCTGGCAAGTACAAATTGGATATATACCGCAGCGGGCAAAACACCTCACCTCTATTAAGCTGTAAAGTGGCTCTTGAAATCGGAGCTTCCTATACCATTGCCCTAGCACCTACCGTGGCTAACGAAACGTTGAAAATGTTACCTTTCGAGGATAACCCATCTGTTCCTCCAAATGAAGCAAAGGTCCGATTCATCCAGCTTTCACATGATTTACTCTCGGTGGACATTGCGGTCAAAGGCGGAGATGTCGTCTTTGATCAAATCCATTTCAGGAAAGCAAGCGAATATCTCACTATTCATCCCATGATAGTTGACTTCGAAGTGAGGAAAGCTGGAACAAAAGAAATCGCACTCCCTTTGCCAAACAAGGCATTTCAAGAAAATACTTCCTCAACCATTTATATAATCGGATCGAATCGGGAATCATCCTCACTAGAAACCCTAACGCTCTCCCCATAAATGGATAAAAAACCAGGATGCATCGATCCTGGTTTTTTATCCATTTATTCACGATCACTGTAATGATGATGGGATGGTCAATAAAAATGAAATGTCATCATTTTCCAGATCGAATTCATTCGCCTTCACCCTTATATCGCTTTTCAGTTCCATATCCTGTAATGACACATAAATACTTTCGTCATTGGGACTTATGCTAACCCATTCAGGCATATTATATCGCTCATTAATTAAATTCATTACATATGAAACAGGAAGGTTCATTTTACCGACTGCAATTGATTTTTGCTTAAGAATCAAATCCCCATTCTTTTGGGCAATTGGTTCAAAAGTCAATTTCATTTCCACTTCACGGTTGAAAAATGGCATTGTTCCGTATAGCTCCACCTCATCCGTTAAATACACTTCATAGTGAATGGATCCCGTCAAGCCCTCTTTATCCAGATACTGGTTGATTAACCTTGTCAAATCTTCCCGATTCGTGTGAATTTGAAATTGGATATCTTCTTCGTGGCTTACTTTGGGTATCAGCTCTTTATCTTTAGTCGGCAGATTAACTAAAATCGTTACAAACAGGATGACCAGGATGTTTAAGGCTAATAGGGAAATAAACAAAGTCTTCCATTTGACATTTGTCATTCTTGGTCATCATCTCCTTTGGCACTCGCTTCCAATGTGTCCTTTCCGATAGTGGTTATATCCATATCATTATAGATTCTTGTCGCGATTAATTCATATCCGCGGTCATTTGGGTGAAAATAATCCTCGGCATAAAGCAAATCTTCTTCGGAATTCTCGAAAATGTCTGCTATTTCAATAAAATAGGCTGAATCATATTCTTCAATGATCTCTTTTCCACTTTCATTCCAATCATTCATGATCATATCAAGTTCATAAAAATCTCCGAACCATTTGGAAAATGGATTATAGACGCCTACAAGATATATTTGCGCAGAATCATTTTCAGAACGAACCTTATCAAGTATCTGCCTTAATCTTTTTTCATACCCTATTTTTGCCGAATCAAACTGATTCAGTTCCAGGTCGGAGAAATTCTGTTTAAAGACCTTCATGATATCATTTCCACCGATTGTGACGACAATCGAGTCAGCTTGCTTTATGTCTTCTTTAATCCTAGTCTTATCCAGTCTTTTCAATAGTTGGTCGGTCCTATTTCCACGTATGCCATGATTAATCATCTCAACGGAAGTAATCGATGGTTCTTTTTCCAGCTTATTTTGTAAATAAGGCAGATACCCGCCATTATCTTTACTATCACCGACACCTTGAGTCAAGGAGTCGCCAATTGACACGATTTTCACAGGGTCCGGAAAAAAGCTGGCAGGAATGGTTTCCTTTTTACTCAGCTCAACTATGCTTTTCTGCTGAACAGATGGCTGATTTGAGGCTGTTTCATTTTGACTGCAGCCTGAAATCCAAACTAGGCATATGAAAAGACAGGTGATTTTGTTCCTCATGACCCTCACCTTCCTACCCATATATTATATCATGCAGAAAACGAAAGATTGCAAACAATATACCTTCATTGTACTTCCAGAATTGAGCATTCCTTACTATACAATATGAAAAATGCTGTGAATTAAAGCTAGTCCTATAAAAATTAGCATGTTACTTAGCATGTAAAATCATTCTTCACTACCGCTGTTTCTTCTAAATCTTATTGCTCATTTTCACCATCGATAAAGCTCGATAATAAAGATGGATGAAAACAGAAAGAACAGGTCATTTAACCTGTTCAATAATTCTGTAAAATTTTAATATGCTTAATGATTTCATCAAACGGAATATCCTGCAGACCTGTATAATCCATGATGATCTTTCCTTCTTGATCAATCAGAAAAAAACTGGTCCCATGAATCACCTGATCTTCCGCTTCTGGTTTTTTGACGATCGTTTTAAAGTTATCCAATGCAAACTGCTCGATTTCTTCCTGTCCATAACCGGTCAGAAAGTGCCAGTTGCCGTAATCCACATTAAATTGGTCACCAAACTTTTTTAAAACATCAGGTTTGTCAATTTCCGGATCCACGGAAAATGAAACGAACTCTACATCCTTAATCCCTTCATCCTTCAATTGCTGCTGCAGCTTCGTCATATTCGAAGTCATGGGGAGACAGACCGTCTCACAGCTCGTGAATATAAAATCCGCTACCCAAACCTTTCCTTTAAGATCGCTTTTTGAGAAAGGCTTCCCCTCCTGATCGATATAGCTGAAATCTTCAAGGTCCCAATTTTTGGCATCAGGTACACCATTGGAACCGCATGCTGTCAACAGCAATAAAATTGATGCTCCCATAGCTGCCATAAGCAATTGCAGCTTTCTCATCCCTACCCCGTCCTTTATGTATAAAATATTCTGTTACTTCATTTATTCTAACAGACCATCCGGAATGAGGACAGCAACTATTTCTACGAATTAAAGACATTTGTAAAAGTGACAAAACCGCCGCCAAACGCTTTTTCATATGGTATATCATTATCAGTCCCAATAATACATGATCGCCATGGCGCCTTCACCTGTATGGGTACTGACAACGGCAGTCGTTGCTTCTATCTTTATGTCTTGATATCCTGTTAAGTCTGCAATGGCCTGGCGGACCTTATCCGCTATTTCAAGGCCATTCGCATGTACAAAACCGATGCCTCTAATCTTTTTGCCTTGAGTATCTTCTTTGAACTTCTTGATGATGAACTTCACGACCTGTGACTGGCTCCTGGCTTTGGATACAGGGTTCAGTACACCATCGTCAAGAATTGCAATCGGCTTTATGTGCAGCAATGAACCGATAAAAGCAGAAACTTTGCCAATCCTTCCACCCTTAACAAGGTTATCAAGTGTTTCTATGACAATGATTAAACTTGACTGTTTTTTAATATGTTCCAATCGTTCAATTATCTCTGCTACGGATTTCCCTTCCTTCGCCATCTTCGCTGCCTCGATCACCTGAAATGACATCGCTTTTGAAATGAATTTCGAGTCAAGAACGGTAACCTTCGTTTCAGACATGCTAGCTGCGCTTTCCGCTGAGCGAACTGTACCGCTCATGCCACCTGTCATATGTATGGAAATAATCTCGCTGCCGTCTTTTCCAAGTTCATCATATACCTCCACAAAGGTACCTACGGCCGGTTGTGAGCTTTTTGGCAATTCTTTTGACTGGTTCATCCTTTTCAGGAATTCTTCTTGTTCGATTTCAACCTTATCCAAAAAAGTCTCCCCATCTATAAAGATCGATAAAGGGACCATTGTAATATCATAAAATTCCAGTTCCTCTGGTGTCATATCTACTGTCGAGTCTGTTACTATCTTTACTTTATTCATCATTACACATCCCTAAATTAACATATCTATTGTATTATACCTATTCAAGGTAAGCATTCAAACCAAAGGTTTCATTTTTCGACTGAAGTGATACCTATCTTTTGAAATGATTACACAAAAAAAGACCGTTCCATGAGCCAACCTGAACACATGCCGATTTATTCGTAACTTCTTGGCATTCGTGTCATCTCTTTTAACGGAGATGTTAGCTATGGAACAATCCGCATTAAGCATTATTGAGTAAACTTCCAAAAAAAAGCTTGTTATAAACGGGCCATTTGAGTACGGATGCTAAATAATGCTTAAATGAGTAATTTTCTTTATGATCTTTATTGGCAAAAACCTTCTTAACAAATACTTCCAAACGCACGGTCAACATAAAAAAATTCGGATCACTAGGCAGTAAGACAGGTATTTCTGAAATGGTGACCTTATGTCCAAAACAATCTTTGAATTCCAAGCATTTGAACATCAAAATATCAATCCTCATTTTTCACCGATTGCTTATATTATACACAATAAATCCAAAAGTATAAATATTCAAATGTGTAAAAAAACAGAGAAATCAGATTGATAATCATAAAAAAAAGACCCATAAGGGCAAAATGCCATTATGGGCTTCTTCTTATAAACCTTCCTCGTAGGTGTCTTCCCGCAAGCTTTCACGTCTCACCCTTCGTTTATAGACGACTTTAGATAAAGAAATGCTGATTTCGTATAATAACAGCAATGGAACCATCACCATAAAGTCTGACATAAAGTCAGGCGGCGTAATCGATATCGCTATGACAACCAGTACAAAGTATGCATACTTCCTTAATTTTTGAAGCACATAAGGATTTATTATGCCAAGGGAGGTCAAAAACATGGTAACGACAGGAAGCTCGAATAAAACAGCAAAAGGTATCGTCATATTAAATACGAATGAAAAGTACTTATCAGCTGTAAAACTGGTTATGAACATCCCATCACCCAATTCAATCAAAAATTGAAGAATGGTCGGGAAGATGACAAAATAACCGAAAGCAAGCCCTCCGATAAAAAGCAGGAAGAGTGCTGGAATATAGGCAAGGGTCGCCCTCACTTCATTTGGCATCAAAGCGGGTTTAACGAATAACCAGATTTGCAGGGCAATTACCGGTATCGTTGCCGCAATGGCTACGACACCTGCAAGCATGAAGTAAATCCAGATAATATCACTCGGTCCCAATACCATCAGGTCAAAATCGAGATCTTTCACGAACCAATTATAAATCTCCTCAACATAAATAAAGCTGGCGATAAAAAAGATGACAAAAGCAACAGCTGTAATGATGAGCCGTTTTCTCAATTCATCGAGATGATCGATGATATTTAATTCCTTATCTTCCAAAGTTGATCACGCCTTCATCTGAAAATCCGTATCTTTGTTACAGCGTAAAGGCGCAAGACGATTCCATCTTACGCCCAGCATTCAATCATTCATGATTTTTTTGTTGTAGCTTCTTATCTTCTTCATAATCACCTTTTGTTAAATCACTTGTGGATTTTTTAAACTCACGAAGCGTTTGTCCAAATGCACGGCCAATTTCTGGAAGTTTCTTCGGACCAAAGATAATTAATGCCAAAATTAAGATGAGAATTAGACCAGGTACTCCAATGTTCGACATGGATACATCCCCTTTGGTGTTGTAATTAGACCTACTCCGATTATAATACCATTTCCAACCAATTGAAAGGGAACTGGCAATTCGTCATAGAATGGTAACAATTATCGACAATATGCCCATATACGACTGGGCCGGCAGAATAAAATGTAAAAACATAGGTATTATTCTATCCTAATTTAACATTTTGTCCATGTTTAAATCAACAAGTGAAATAAATTACTGTCTTTATTGACCTCTACGAAAGAGAATCCTTTCTTGTTCATCCTTTGAATGAGCCCTTCATAATCATTTTTATCTTTTAGCTCAATACCAACCAGGGCCGGCCCGCTTTCTTTATTATTTTTCTTCGTATATTCAAAACGGCTTATATCATCATTCGGTCCCAACACCTCATCAAGGAATTCCCTTAAAGCGCCAGCACGTTGTGGAAAATTCACGATAAAATAATAAAGCAGCCCTTCATATAATAAGGATTTCTCTTTAATTTCCTGCATGCGCCCAATGTCGTTATTCCCTCCGCTAACCATGCAAACAACCGTTTTTCCTTTGATTTGTTCTTTATATGAATCCAACGCGGCTACAGATATAGCACCTGCAGGTTCAGCGACAATCGCATGCTGATTATACAAATCGAGAATCGTCGTACAGATTTGGCCTGAAGGTACGACAACGATATCTTCCAGGTTTTCCTTACAAATCTGATATGTCAACTGTCCCACACACTTGACGGCTGCTCCGTCAACGAATGTATCTATTTTTTCGAGTTCAGAAACTTTCCCTTCCTTGAAGGAGTATTCCATCGAAGCAGCACCTTGCGGCTCAACTCCAATGCATTTCGTATTTGGGGAAACCGATTTGAAATAACTCGATACTCCGGCCATTAACCCGCCGCCGCCCATAGCGGCAAATACATAGTCGATTCCATCTTCACAATCGTTCAGGATTTCTACAGCCGTTGTACCTTGCCCGGCGATTACCTTTTCATCGTCAAATGGATGGATAAAGGAACGCTCTTCTTTTTCACAGCATTCCATCGCCATGGCAAATGCATCGTCGAATGTATCCCCGATTAGGATGATCTCCACATTATCCCTGCCGAATAGCTGAACTTGATCGACTTTTTGCCTTGGAGTTGTAGCAGGCATATAAATTTTCCCGTGAATGCCCAATTGGCTGCAGGAAAAAGCAACACCCTGTGCATGGTTTCCTGCACTGGCACAAACGACTCCGTTCTTCGTCTCTTCCTCGGTCAGGCTTTTCATTTTATAGTAAGCCCCTCTTAATTTAAAGGAACGTACGTGTTGTAAGTCCTCGCGTTTTAAATAAACATTACAATCATATTTTTCAGAGAGCCTCTGATTTTTTTGTAAAGGAGTATGTAAAACGATTTCTTTCAGTTCTCTATAGGCAATTAGAATATCTTCCAATTGAATCCCCCTATTCTTAGATGCAGTCTGATTCATAACAATCCCTCATTTCCTTTCTGATGAATTCAATCATTATAGCACTTTACTGTTATTAATGTAATTGATTTTTCTAAAAATTCTTTCTTTTGTTTGTTCCATACCAAAAAAATCCGATTATGGTCATTTCCCATAATCGGATTAGCACTTTATTTTTTTTGTAGAATAATAAAATCATGTGCAAATCGATTTTTTTCATCAATGCTGCCTGGTTTTGAGGAGATTTCATCCCATTCATTTTCATCAATCTCGGGAAAGAAAGTATCCCCTTCGAAAGTTTCATGAATTTCCGTAATATACAGGCGGTCGGTAAAAGGTAGGATTTCCTTGAAGATTTCGGCTCCGCCAATTACGAAGACTTCCTCTTCATGGTTATCTGCGAACATTTTGATTTGTGCAATATCATGTAATACTACGCAGCCTTCCGCTTTAAATTCCTGATTGCGGGTGACGATGACATTTTCGCGGCCAGGCAGGACCCTGCCGATCGATTCAAATGTTTTTCGCCCCATGACGATTGGATGGCCCATCGTCACTTTTTTAAAGTACTGCAGATCTGCTGGTAAATGCCATGGCAGTTTATTGTTTTTACCTATCACACGATTTTGATCCATAGCCACTATCAACGATATCATATGCTAACCTCACCTTTTATATGGGGATGGGCTTCGTAATTTTCCAAAACGAAGTCCTCGAAGCTAAAATCAAAGATATTTTTCACATCTGGATTGATTTTCATGATTGGCAATGGTTTCGGGTCACGAGTCAACTGCAGTTCCACTTGTTCAAGGTGGTTAGAGTAGATGTGGACATCCCCGAAAGTATGTACAAATTCGCCAACTTCCAAATCACACACCTGGGCGATCATCATCGTTAAAAGCGCATACGAAGCTATATTAAAAGGAACACCTAAGAAGACGTCCGCTGAACGTTGGTATAGCTGACATGAAAGCTTGCCATCAGCAACATAGAATTGAAAGAAAGCATGGCAAGGCGGCAAGGCCATTTCATCCAGTTCCCCAACATTCCAAGCACTGACTATCAATCTTCTTGAATTTGGGTTGGTCTTGATTTGTTCGATCAATTCACTGATTTGATCGATTTGCCTTCCATCGGCCGTTCCCCAGGAACGCCATTGATGACCATAAATCGGGCCTAATTCCCCCTTTTCATCCGCCCATTCATTCCAGATGCGCACACTGTTTTCCTGAAGGTACCCAACGTTTGTATCACCCTTCAAAAACCATAATAGTTCATGGATAATCGCTTTTAAACTAACCTTTTTGGTTGTAAGTACAGGGAATCCATCTTTTAAATTGAATCTCATTTGATATCCAAAGGTACTGATCGTTCCTGTACCCGTACGATCACCTTTTTGCGTTCCATTTTCGAGTACATGCTTACATAAATCTAAATATTGCTTCATGATAAACCACCTTTTCTACTTTCATTCTCCTTATTTTAACGTATTATTGCCTAATGTTTAATCTAATTGTTTAATAAAATTATAAGTCTCGGGTGCTTTTTGTCTAAGCAATTGATTTTGTTCATTGTTCACATAAAACATGGCAAACGTTTCTGCAAAGTATTCCTCAGGGTAGTTGGAAAAATACGTAATCCCAGGAAACAGCCCATCCACTTCCTTACCCCAAATCTTCAAATAATCCATGTCTTCACGGATCCCATTAAACACTATATTATCAATGGAGTGCCCCAGCTCATGCAGTTCCAAATTAACCGATCCATGCCCGTTGCCTTTGTCACTCGCCCCGATTTTAACCAATACCGTATGTGATCCGCCCATACCAGGCACATCATCCCAAGTTGTTTCTTTATTCAAATAACCACGCGGAGTTTTCCCCTTTAATTTGGCCGCGGATTGATTTTCTGTTATATCGCCATCGAATAGTTTGATCCTCACACCACTTTCCGCTGTTTTCACCAAAAGTGAATGAGGCAGTTTATTAATGGTTCCAGCAATTTTCAGTGCTTCCCCTTCATCGTACTCCTCTTCTGGAAATAAAAATATTCTTTGCAATTCTTTATTTCCCTTAAAAAGTTCAGCCTGTCTTAAAAGATTATCTTTGGGTAAATTCCGCCATTTTACCCCATCATCTTTCGCTAATGAATAGGAGAGCATTGAGAGTAAAAAGACAAACAATGCAAATATGGATAACCACCATTTCTTCCTTTTCACACTCTTCTCCCCTTTCTTCATTCTTCATATATCGTTAAGGAAATATATGTTATTTAAAATCTCTAAATCTTTCATACTATTATATTAGTATAACATATTGCCTGAATGTAAAAGTTCTATGTTTTTTTGGTAATTTTGGTTGCGTATTCATCCTGAGAAGAACCATTGATCCGCGGTTTTCATATATCAACAATATATAATCGTAAAAGGTTTAAGGTGATCGCATGGAAACCAATAATAAAAAAGCCATCTTGAATGAGCAACATGAACTTGCTGAAGAAGTCCTTGATATTTACAGTTTAAAAGTGTTTATCATTCTCGACCTTTTTCTGTTCTCCATTTTCTTTGGCATACTGCTGCATCCGCTACTGTCTTCTCTATGGCTTAACTTTTTATTGCCTTTGCTTTTTTTCACTACATTTACCGCCCTTCTCCAAATACTTGATATTTTCCATAAAAAAAGCTGACATCATATTTGATGTCAGCTTTAGAGGGGTAGGCAACCTCGATGAAAAATCAAGTTTGCCTACAGTTTTTTTATATGTGCACAATTTAGACGTTGATTTCCGCTCCAGGCACTCGCTTTCCGCGGGCGGTCCGGTAGCCTCCTCGGCGCTTTTGCGCCTGTGGGGTCTACCCTCGACTCGCTTTTCCCGCAGGAGTCTCGCACCTTCCGCTTCAATCAACTTTGTTTTAAATTTTGGTTATGTTAAATAATATTGTTATTTTTTAGTCAAATAAATGAGACCTTTTCTTATCAGGGGTCTCATAATCATTTTAATTTTTAAAATTACTCGTACTTACATAGCTTTGGAACTACAAAATCGGGAAAAGTCTTGATTATTTTTTTATATGTTGCGAAATTCGATTGACCTGAGATAACCGCAATGTTATCTCCATCATAGCCAATCCAAAAAATACTTGCATCGACTTCTACTTTAACCACTACTGTTCCCGCAATTTTCCCTTCCCAATTTCCTTTCCATTCTCTTTGTTCTACACTAAATACATTTTTGTTTGTGGACCATAAAACTAAATCATTCCCACTACCAAGAGTAATATAGAAAGGGAAAATCTCCTTAAACTGCTTTTCATTCTGGATTTCAGTAACAACGTATCGGTTAGTTAAGTATCTATAACTGATATTGAATTCCTTGCAATTATGTTCAAACTCATCTTTCCAATAAGAAGAAACCTCAGCACAAAAATAAAGTGGAAATGCTTTCATATTCCTCATCCACAATGGCAGGAAATTTTCATCACATTCTGGTAGATAAAAGCCAGCCATTAAGAAAACATATGGTGTAGTGCCTTCTATTGCAAACGGAAAAAAATCTCCAGCATCAGGATTTGAGTCATAATATCTCTTCAGGAAATATCCAACTTCTATATTCAATTTTCCTCCCCCGTAGTTCCAATGTATTCATTTATTAAAGGATGATAATCTTAACTCTTTATAAGTAACATCTGTCTTGAAAAGACAATTTTCTACTATATTTTGATGACAGCTTTTTAAATGGTACTCAGCCATGTTCCTTGACCTTTTTCCCTTTCTTCAAATGATACACGATTGTAGTGCCGAAAATCAGTAAAATAAAGGCAAAAAAGATCGCAGGCGGGATTTCGATCCCAGCAACTGCCATTAACATTTTTATAGCAATGAATCCGATAAGGACATAAGCGGCAGTTTCCAATTCCGGAACCTTATCTATCAATTTTAGAAATACTCCGGCCACTCCCCGCATCATCAAGACACCAATCATTCCGCCTGTCAAAAGGACCCAGACTTTTTCACTCACCCCGAAAGCGGCCAAGACACTATCGACTGAAAACGCTATATCCATCAATTCCACTGCCGCAACCGTTCCCCAAAAAGTACCAAACATACGGATCAGTATGCTGTTTTTACTCATTCCCTGGATATCTTCGTCGATCCCAGCTTGTTTTTTTCTTTTATCCCTAAAGTATTTAAACGAGAGCCAACCAAGGTAGGCGGCTCCAATCACCTTCACCCACCAAAGCTTTATGAGGAAAACACCGATTCCAATCGCTATAAATCTAAAAGCATAAGCACCTAACAAACCGTAAAATAATGCTTTTTTCCGTTGTTTTTCCGGAAGGTGCCTCACCATTACAGCTAATACCAGTGCGTTATCCGCTGATAGCAATCCTTCCATTAAGACGAGCGTCCCGATCAACCCCCAGCTCACAGGGTCGGATAAAACCTCCACCCACATATGCCAGTCAAAAAATTGAGCATACGTTTGCACGATGTTATTTAACAACTCTGACATGATAAAGACTCCTCTGTTCCTATAACAGCAAAATTAGAAAACCTTTTAAAATAACATTGTTCCCAGTTATGAAAAAAACTTTACTTTAAGTTTAAACACAAAATAAATACGTTGCAGGACAACGTATCATTCGATGCTTATTATCGTTTCATTTAATCATACTCTTCCACTTAAATAAAATCAACGAACCCAACCACTATGAGAGCTTTTGTTTACTCGTCCACTCTGGAGGCGTATTTTTATCCCAATATATTTTCCCTATATTATAATGGGTGGCAAATGAATCATGATAGGTATGATAGTGAAAATCGAACCAATGTCCCTCCAGTGGTGGATTTTCCTGCCTGACATGGAATCTGATGATATCCTTGCCGCTGTTTGAATCATAAATATGGAATATTTTCTCGGCCCTGCCGGCACTCGGCTGCTCAGTGATGGTCAATTGCTGTAATTTTTCATCTGGAAATTGTGCAGCCATTTCTGTAATGGCTTCTTCCATTTTTGGTAATATGACCATTTTGAACTCATCGCCAATTTTTGGATTGATCTTATCGCCAAATTTCATAAATGCGTTTTCCTCTGCCTTATTCAGGATGTCCGATAAAAACTCCTCCCGGTTGAATACCTCTTCAAGTTCAGTCGAATCCTGCGAAGGAAGATAAGCTAATCCCTCTTCCTCCACTAAGCCTTTTTTAGTATCCTTTAACGAATCGGCTTCCGCTAACCACGCCAGATCTGAAGGAGTAACAAGACCAAACGTCAAAACGGATACTAAAATGACGAGACTTTTCCTGAACCATACCGCTGCTTTCAACTCACACTCCCCCTTCTTTTTTGTATTGTCTTTATATTTAGTATACTTTTATTTTTTGGTAATTACGAATATATAGTTACCCATGTTTTAAAAATAAAAAAAAAGGATAAATACCTATATAACGTTTATGAACTCGAACTTTTTAATAAATATCAATAAATTTACATTTAAATGAAGGATTTTGACGATTTTTGGAGAAATTAATTAGATTCAAGTCTTTTTAAGGAGGGGTCTTATATGGCTTCGACTGCCATGGTGGCTTTATGTCTTGTAACATTAGCATTTTTCGTATATTTATCATTTGCTGATTAAGAATAAATGAATACCTACGAAAAATCTCCTTGTCATTTTTCTACAATGACAAGGTTTTCTTTTCACTCAAACATAAGTTTACCTTTTTGGCAGATAAAAGGACTGAATAATGGAGGAATCATTTTGGAAAACAACAATGAAAAGATAAAAGATAAGGATTACAAAAGGGAAACTGCGAAAGGGAGCGCCGGAATGGTCGTTACAGCTCACCCTGTAGCAACTTCCATAGGGGAAAAAATATTACGTGAAGGTGGAAATGCTGTCGATGCGGCCGTCGCCATCCAATTTGCCCTAAATGTTGTTGAACCAATGATGACTGGTATCGGCGGAAGTGGTTTTCTTATGGTATATAATGCAAAAGATAAGAAAACGAAAATATACGACGGCCATGTAAGGGCACCTAAAGCCGCACATCGAGACATGTTTCTTGATGAAAAAGGGGAAGTCATCCCTTTTAAAGAGAGATCTATCAAAGCAACAGCGGTTGGCATTCCTGGAATACTGAAAGCTATGGATGAAGCACTCGCCGAAAATGGCAGCAAGCCATTGGCTGAACTTATCGAGCCTTCCATTGAATTTGCAGAAAAAGGAGTTCCAGTCAATTGGGTTCTATGCGATGCTCTTAAAAACTTTGAATATCGATTGGGCGATGAAGCGCGTAAGTTCTTCATACCAAACGGAAAACCCTATCAGGATGGCGATTTGCTGATTAAAGAAAAATTGGCGAATACCTATCGGATATTACAACGTGAAGGAATTTCCGCTTTTTATGAAGGTGAAATCGGGGAGGGCATCATTTCCTGCATACAAGAACTTGGAGGGTTCATGGAGCTTTCTGATCTAAAGGACTATAAAGCTACTATCGATGTACCAATGTATGGGACTTATAAGGATTATTTAATTGCTTCATCATATGCGCCAAGTGCCGGCGGATTCACGGTCATCCAAATCCTGAAAATTTTGGAAAGCTTCCAAATCGAACAATATGACGCCCGTTCTTGGGAAAAATATTATTTAATCGCAGAAGCGATGCGTCTGGCATTTACAGATAAAAAAGCATTTCTCGCTGATCCCGAATTTGCCGAATTGCCATTGGCGGGTCTCATGAATGATGAGTATATAGCTAAACGCCGCTCATTCATTAATTTCAAGTCGAGAAATAATGCCATTGACTTCGGAAACCCTTGGATTTATGATTCCGTGAAGCAAAGGGAAGTCATTCCTCAGCCTAATGAAGAAGAGATCAGTGAAACGACGCACTTCACTGTCCGTGACAGATGGGGTAATATCGCAGCATGCACTTCTACAGTGGAACATCCATTCGGATCAGGCATCATGGTTTCCGACTATGGTTTCATGCTGAATAACGAACTGACTGATTTTGATTCCATTCCAGGCGGCATGAATGAAGTGCAGCCCAATAAACGCCCAGTCAGCTGTAAAAGTCCGACCATCATCTTTAAAGAAGGCGAGCCAATCTTGACGTTAGGGTCACCAGGAGGACCAACCATCATCAGTTCAGTCGTCCAAACGATCATTAATGTACTCGATTTAAAAATGGATTTGAAAGCAGCCATCGAAGAACCTAGAATTTTCACTCCGATGGGACCTCATATTGAATGGGAGCCTGGAATGGATATGACTAGCAAAGGCCACTTGGAAGCAATGGGCTTCGCCTTTAATGAAGTTCCCCACTCAATAGGGAATGTACAAGCGATTCAAATCAACCCTGATGGCTCGAACTATGGTGCTGCCGATTCAAGCCGGGAAGGCTGTGCCATGGGTCTGGAAGAAACAGATTATAAATCGTGATCACTGGATGGAAATGAAGCCAAAATGGAATTTGGATGTTTTTCTTTTTATTACCTCAAATCCATATTCCTCAAAGCGGGAGCTGCGGTAATGGTCTTTCAACACGACTCTCTTGCGCGCAACCCGCATGGCTTCTTTCATTATTTCAACCGATAGATCCTTACCATCCGCAAAATGAGTCAGTCCCCTGATACCATTCGATTCCTGAATCGTTTCTTCAAACATGGGATCGAAATATACGACATCAAAATGATTATCCGGCAATGTTTTCAATATTTCGTAATGGTCACCCTGCCTGACCTCTATTCTTCTCATCGCAGAAATCATTTTTTCTTCTGCATCCTCCCATGTTTTCATTCCACGGTCCACGAGCAAGGCCAAATATTGATTTCCTTCCAATCCGACAACCTGTCCATGTTCACCCACTGCGAAACTTGCGACAATTGCATCAGAGCCCAATCCCAAGGTGCAATCAAGCACAGCGTTCCCTTCATTTATATCTCCGGCAATGAGAAATGGATCACTCTCTCCGCGCATTATTCTTTTTATACGGATCATCGCCAGGTTCGGATGAAAAAAGAATGGTTCTTTTTCCTGGTATCGAAATAACTCCATCCGCTTTTTACCAAAAACAAGGCAATCATCTTCATTATGTTCCGCTTGGATATCTCTCACCGATCGTTTTCTTCTTGCTATAAAGGGGATTTGCAATTCTTCAGCTAACCTTTTGGCTAATATCATCGTTTCTTTATCGGCTCTTCCTACTGTTGTGACAAACATGAATCCTACCCCTTCATACTCTCTTGAAATTTGAAAAGAATGCCCTGTTTCCAGGACATTCCGCTTCATCACTTATTTACTTACTGAACGCTGCCAATAAATTTTCCATGATGGCTTCCATTGGCTGTCCTTCTATATCATGGCGAGGAATGAAATGTACGACCTCTTTGCCCTTTAAAAGAGCCATGGATGGTGAAGAAGGTTCTATTCCATCGAAGTATTCGCGCATTTTAGCTGTCGCTTCCTTATCTTGGCCTGCAAATACAGTTACCAAATGATCTGGCTTATTGTCCGCTTGGAGTACGGCTTGAGTAGCAGCTGGACGGGCTAACCCGGCAGCACAGCCGCAAACTGAATTCACGACCACAAGTGTCGTACCTTCCACCGATTCCATAAAGTTTTCAACCGCTTCAGCGGATTCCAGCTCATTAAAACCTGCCTGCACCAGTTCCGCACGCATTGGTTTCACCATTTGTTTCATATATTCATCATATGCCATCGACATAAAAAAACCTCCTTGGTTACAATTCTTCAATTAGTATAATGATACTATATTCTTCAGTGCATATGCAAAAATGACGCTTAAAGCTTTGTAAAATTTCATTTTTCTTCACAAAGAAACATGGTGACAGAATCCAGTTTCCTTCTGCCACCATGTTTTAGTCTTCCCTTTAAACTTAAACTTTCATCACTCCGCCTGAACTGGCATTCGTCACAAGTTTGGAATACCGTGCTAAATAGCCAGTCCTAACCTTTGACTCGAAGCCTTTCCAGTTGGCTTTGCGTTTTTCGAATTCTTCATCGGAAATTTCCAATTGGATTTTACGATTATTCAAATCCAATTCGATGATATCTCCATCTTCAACAAAGGCGATCGGGCCTCCCTCAGCTGCTTCGGGGGATATATGACCAATGCTGATGCCTCGGGATGCTCCTGAAAAGCGGCCATCAGTGATCAAACCGACTTTCGCTCCAAGTCCCCTCCCGACGATTTGGGAAGTGGGTGCCAACATTTCCGGCATTCCCGGCCCACCTTTAGGCCCTTCGTAACGAATGACCACTACATCCCCTTCTTTAACCTTTCCGGTAATGATTCCGGAAAGTGCATCTTCCTGGGAATCGAAACAAATGGCCGGACCCCTGTGATAGCCACCAACTGATGCGTCAACGGCGCCCACTTTTACGATGGAGCCTTGAGGAGCAAGGTTACCGAACAATACCGCAAGCCCGCCACGCTCAGAATGCGGATTATCCAATGGATGGATTACATCCTTGTCCAATATTTCACAACCGGCAACATTTTCGCGGAGCGTCTTACCTGAGACAGAAAGGCAATCTCCATTAAACGCACCTGGTTTTTTGAGTAACTCATTAATGACGGCACTTACACCACCGGCATTATGTACATCTTCAATATGGTAATCGGATGCCGGTGCAATTTTCGCTAGATGCGGTACGCGGTTAGCTATTTCATTTATGCGTTCCATCGGATATTCAAAACCTGCTTCATGTGCCAATGCAAGCGTATGAAGCACGGTGTTCGTCGAACCGCCCATCGCCATATCCAAGGCAAATGCGTTATCAATTGCATCAATCGTCACGATATCACGAGGCTTGATATCCTGTTTGATTATCTCCATCAACTGTTTAGCGGATTTCTTAACGAATTCCTTACGTTCTTCGGCTACCGCCAAAATCGTTCCATTTCCCGGTAGCGCAAGTCCCAATCCTTCAGCCAGGCAGTTCATGGAGTTTGCTGTGAACATTCCTGAACAAGAACCGCAAGTAGGGCATGCAACTTGCTCGATCTCCTGCAAATCCTCTTCATTGATATTACCTGCTTGATAAGCACCCACCCCTTCAAAAACGGATGTTAATGAAAGAGATTTACCATTTTTATCTTTACCTGCTTTCATGGGTCCGCCGCTTACGAATATCGTAGGAATATTGACACGAAGTGCTCCCATCATCATTCCAGGCGTTATCTTGTCACAGTTTGGAATGCACACCATACCGTCAAACCAATGTGCCGATACAACAGTTTCCACGGAATCTGCGATGATTTCACGGCTTGGCAAGGAATAGCGCATACCAATATGACCCATTGCAATTCCATCGTCTACCCCGATCGTATTAAATTCGAAAGGAACACCGCCCGCTTCGCGAATCGCTTCCTTCACTATTTTTCCGAATTCCTGAAGGTGTACATGACCTGGAACGATATCGATGTATGAATTACAAACCGCGATGAACGGTTTACCGAAATCTTCTTCTTTAACCCCTGCTGCCCGCAACAGACTTCTATGTGGAGCTCGATCGACCCCTTTTGTAATCATGTCACTTCTCATATTTGATGTAGACATTTGTTGTACCCCCAATTTCCGCTAAATGTTTAATGATTCAGAATAATATAATTTTTAGTATACTCTAAAAATTCTAACATATTTATAGACAAATGCAACCATTCTTCACTAAATATCTACAAAAATCATTTTACTAAAATAATAGAGTTCCAATTTATAGATTCGATCTCAGGTGAACCCCTTTCAAACGATTGGAAATGATCCTAAAAAAATAAAAAGGCATGCGGATTATATCAGCCGCATGCCTTTTTCCTGGGTCATTTCAAATCACTTGTCATTCGCTTGTCTTGATTCTGTCATTTGCTTCCAAACCGAACCTTTTGCTTCTTCGCCATTTTCTATACGGTCTATGGCCATCTTGACCTGCAGTGCCACTTCGAATTCAGGATCCTGTTCCGATTGTTTAAGATAAGGGAGGGTCGTTTCATTTCCCACTTCGTATAAAAACATCGCGGCCCGCCATCTAACCAATTTATTTTTATCCGAAAGTGATTGAGACATTTCTCCCATCGCTTCTTCAAAGCCAAGATCTGATAAACAATCACCAGCCGTACGTCTTACGGCCGCGCTTTTATCTTTCAAGGCTTTATACAAGCTCGGAAGCACTTTTCTATCTTCAATCATACCCAAGTATACTACCGCGAGCCTTCGAATGGAGACTTTACTGTCGGAGAGTGCCATATCCAATACTGGAATATCATCAACCGTAGGATCTTCCATTTGTTCTAAAGCCTGATAACGCTTTTCCCAGCTTTCATCATTCAGCATTTCTGCAGTCAGTTTAATTTTTGGACGTTTCAAAATTGCTTCCTTCGTATCGACCATTTCTTTTGCGGCTGCAACTAGCCGATTAATTCGATCTTCCGGATAAGCTGCGATCAGTTCATCCGATACTTCCTTCACGATATCTTCCATATCACCATATCTTACGCCATAATCCTTCCATTTTCGAAGCAGGACTACATTATCATCTTCTTTTTGGGCAGCGGCAATGCCCTTTATGAAATATTCCGGTAAGGCAAAACGTTTTTCGTGTTGACTATCACTTGCTTTAATTTGCATCGGAATGCCCTTGAATTGTTGAATGGCAACAGTTACTTCACCGTAATGTTCATTTAATGCCGCTTGTTGATTTTGTTCCTCGGTTTTTTCACCAAAAACCTGACGGATTTGGACCAAGATATCTTTCCAATCATATTTCGCGTTTCGCTCAACGGCTAAGAAGTCCGCAACATGATATACCCCTTTCACTCCCTCGATCGTAAATAAATCCCTTATCAGCTTGGGTGCCTGGTCAGCTTGATCTTTCTTATAATTATTGCTTTTACCAGCTAATAGCTCTTCTGTTAAATTGATTTTCATTGTATTCGGACTTGGTGTAGGTTCTATCGACTTAATTTTCAATGCATTTCTCTCCTTTTACAAGACGTTTCCATGTACTAGATATTATCACATCGGCAACAGATTCTCATGCAATTGAGATTGGCAAAAAAAAGACTGATCCAAGTTTACTTACTTCCTTGGACCAGTCACCACGCTCATTCTTCTTCCAATTTTTCCGCTAAATACGCCCATCTTTCCATCAAATGGTCTAATTTATCCGTTAGTTCCTTTTCTTCTTCAAGAAGCAGGCGGACTTTTTCAAAATCGCTTCCCGCTGCTGACATTTCTGATGTAATGTCTTTCAAGCGCTGCTCGGCCCGCTCCATGTTCCCTTCTATTTCTTCCCATTCCTTACTTTCCGTATAGGTTAGTTTTTTCTTTTTCTTTTCGGTCCGGTTCATCTGTGGCTCTGGTGCTTTTACTGGCACAGCCTCTTCCGTCTTGTCTTCCAAGAACTCTGAATATGAGCCGTAATAGAAGTCAATGTCACCTTTATTCTTGAAAACAAGAAGCTGGTGGCACGTTTTATCCAAGAAATACCTATCATGTGATACAGTAATGACTACCCCTGAAAATGTTTCTAAATAATCCTCAAGAACGGTCAAGGTTTGCGTGTCCAAATCATTCGTCGGTTCATCCAAAAGCAGGACATTAGGTGCCGACATCAATATGTTAAGGAGATATAATCGCCTTTTCTCCCCACCGGACAGCTTACGAATTGGCGTCCCATGCGATCCCATTGGAAATAAGAACCTTTCAAGCATCTGCGCAGCCGATATGAAACTACCATCTTTAAGGGCAATTGAATCCGCCGTTTCCCGAATATACTCTATCATGCGCAAATTCTCATCCATATCGACGCTTTCTTGCGTATAGTATCCTATTTTCACGGTTTGCCCTTTTTCCAGGTTTCCTTCATCTATGGATTCCCTACCTGCCAGGATATTCAACAAGGTTGACTTTCCGCTGCCATTATTACCGACGATCCCAATTCGATCACCTGGTTTGAAGAGGAAGGAAAAATGGTTGATGATGGTTCGATCACCGAAGGATTTAGATACATCCTGCATCTCAAGTACTTTTTTCCCAAGACGGGCACCGCTTAATTCCATTTCCAGGTTCTCGGTTTTCTGCTTATCCTTTACACCTGATTCCAATGTTTCGAAGCGTTGGATCCTGGCCTTTTGTTTCGTTGTCCGGGCCTTTGCACCTTTACGGATCCAGGCCAGTTCTTTTTTGAATAGACTTTCCTTTTTCGTTCTTTCAGCCGATTCATTCTCTTCACGAATGGCCTTTGATTCTAAATAATCCGCATAGTTTCCTTTGTATTCGAAAAGCTGGGTCTGGGCAATTTCCCAAATCTTATTGGAAACACGATCAAGGAAATATCGATCATGGGTTACAAATAAAACGGATTTTTGATATTTACCTAAATATTCTTCAAGCCAAGTGATGCTTTCAAAATCGAGATGGTTCGTAGGCTCATCCAAAATCAATAAATCAGGGGTCTCAATCAAGGTTTTTGCAAGGGCCGCACGTTTTTTTTGGCCGCCTGACAGTTCCCCCAGTCTCCTTGAATGATCAGGAAGACCAAGCTTGGTCAGTATCGTTCTGGCATTGGCACTTGTATCCCAGGCGCCTAGCGTGTCCATATCCTGCTGCTGTTTTAACAAACGGTCCTGTATTGCGCTATTCTGCGGGTCTACTTGAAGTTGAATGAGCGTCTTTTCATACTCTTTAATCAACGAAAATACAGGTGTTGAACTTTCATACATATATTCCATGATCGTCAATTTCTCATCAAAATGCGGATCTTGGGACAGATAGGAAATCGTATAATCATTGGGATGATCCTTCGTTCCTAAATCACTGTCTTCCAGCCCTGCGATGATATTCAATAATGTCGATTTACCGGTACCGTTTATCCCAACGATCCCGATTTTTTCCCCTTCGGTAATGGAAAAAGAGACATCTTTAAAAAGCAGCTTTTCCCCTTGGGTTTTCATTACATGTTCCATGCTAAAAACTTTCATAATCGTACATCCCATTCCTTATTAAATTCCTCTAAAAATCCTACCATATATTCATGCCTTTCACTAGCAATCTTCTTGGCTGTACAAGTATTAAGCATATCTTGCAAGCGCAATAATTTTTCATGAAAGTGATGAATGGAAGAGCTTTTGCCATTCCTGTATTCCTTCTTGGTCATGTTTTCCCTAATGGGCAATGAAGGATCATACATAAGCTGTCCCTTCTTTCCGCCAAATGCAAATGTCCTGGCTATGCCTATGGCACCAATAGCATCCAAGCGGTCCGCATCCTGAACAATTTCAGCCTCTATCGAAGGTAGCCTCAACTGCCCTGCACTAAATGAAATTGTATGGATGATCTGTTTAATGGCATCAACACTATCAATATCCAACTTTATTTCATCAAACCAAGCATCAAGCTTTTTCCAGCCCCCATCGGCTTCCTGGTTTAGTTTATCATCAGGGATATCATGAAGCAGAGCCGCCATTTCAATGATGAACTCATTTCCTTCTCGTTCTTCTTCTGCAATATGTAAAGCCAGCTTACGAACACGATCGATATGGAACCAATCATGGCCGCTGGCATCAGAATTCAATTGGTCATATACATACTTCTCCGTTAACTCAATCATCGTTTGTTTCATTTCACCACTCCATGTCCTTTCTATTTTACCATGGTTCTCAATAATGGTGTGCTTTAATCTTCATTGAACCAACTGAGCCCAATCGTCTGTTCACCGGTATGCACCCCGATGGCGCTCCCCAGTGGGGATACATGGGTCAACACATGAGGGAATTCTTCGGAAATCCTCTTTTTCCATTTTTGTGCCTGCTCCGACACTCCACCATATAATATGGTGCATTCTTTTACTTTTCCCGCTTCGACTGATCTGTGAAAATCAGTGAAGATCTGTTTTTCCGCTTTTTTAAGGTTCCGAGGTTTAGATTTAGTATGGAGCACACCATTTTCGATTGAAATGATGGGTTTAAAGCTCAATAGGCTTCCTAGAATATACTGTGCGTTTGTTAACCTGCCGCTGCGATGCAGCTGATCTAAAGAGCCTATCATTACATAGGTCTCATGGTTATCCGCATACATTCTCGTTTTGACGAATGCTTCATTGATGGAATCGCCATTCTCAATATAACGCATGAGCCGCTTCAAGATTAATAGCATTGGAAAGGAAATAAGTAAAGTATCAAAAACGTCAACAGGGATCGTAACCATTTGTGCAGCTTGCCTGCTCGCAGAAACCGTCCCGCTCAATTCACTGGAAAGATGTACGGCTATGATTCGATCATAGCGTTTTTCAAGAACCTTATATAATTCCTGGAATCGGCCGACCGAGGGCTGTGACGTGGTGGCTGTGATTTTTTCCTCACTCATCCGCCGGTATAATTCCTCAGGTAATAGGTCGACGCCATCTTCATATTCCTTCCCATCGATGATGACGACCATCGGAACGACGTACACATGTTCATTCAATGATAATTCTTCATCTAAAGTTCCCGTACTATCTGTTACCCATGCAATTCGTTCCATGGTTTCCCCCCTCATTTGTGTCTTCTATTATATTCAATATCCCAACCATCTGTCCCCTTTTAAAAACGGATGCATGCAATAAATATCTTCCCTCAAAAAAAGAGCCCAACTGAAACTTTCCGTTGGACTCGATTTCATACTTCATATTAATTTTTTTATATCTTCTTCCATTTCCAGAGGTTTTGTTTTAGGTGCAAACCGGCTGACGATATTTCCATTACGATCAATCAAGAACTTTGTAAAATTCCATTTTATCGATTTGGACCCCATCACTCCAGGAGCATTTTCAGTCAGATAGCTGAATAAGGGGTGGGCTTCCTTTCCTTTGACATTCACTTTTGCGAACATCGGGAATGTTACACCATGATTCAATTTGCAGTATGAATCGATTTCCAGATCGTCACCAGGCTCCTGATTCAAAAACTGATTACACGGAAAACCAAGCACGACTACCCCATCCTCATTATATTGCACATACAGACTTTGCAAATCATCATACTGTGGCGAAAAACCGCATTTGCTTGCGGTATTCACTATAATCATCACTTTCCCTTTATATTCCTCAAGCGAGATGGTTTCGCCATTGATTTTATTGACTTCAAATTCGTAAATGGACATGTATGATCTCTCCCTTTAGTATGATGATTCATTTTACCGTATTTAAAGGTAGGTTTACCAACTTTAATCCTTTTCCTATCATCACGGAATCTTCACTGCTTGTATGGATTGAATCAAATACTCTACCATGTCTTCCAAATCATCCATTTGTTCTTCTCTTACAAGCCTTCCAAATGAAATTTTATATATAGAAGAAGTAATGGTTTGCTTTTTTTTACTGACCGTTTCGCTGGTCGTCACTGAAATGATTCTCTGATCTCCCCAAATTTTTTCCAGATCATTCAACAATTGTTCAGCATTCACTTCATCAAGCTTTTTAGGAAAAGAAATGAATATATTGACCGTGCAGCCTGAATGCGTATCATCAATAGCTGCATCGAGTAACTCCGAACTTAGGTTATGTAGGGAAGCGTGTAGCTCAATGGCACCGCTAATCGAAATGGGCGCGATTGGGTTTTTCAATTCCATCTCGATCTTATATGATCTGGACATGGTTGAGAGATTCACTATATCATCACGGTTTATGACCAATATATCCCCAATGAAGTCACGATCGTAAACCGCTCCTTCCAATACCACTTTCATGTTTTCAAATGCTGTAGGATCAAACAATCTCCAAACACCTCTCCAACTTCATAGTTAATGTTTTCCGATCTTCCCATTTTACCATTCCCAGGCCATTTCCTTCGGGATTTACAAGAAATTATTAAAATAGCGCTTTTCTATTCAATAATTTTCTATATAATTAAAATATTATGATTTTTGGAGAAGGAGGCTAATCATGCCAATCAGAATTCCGGAACAACTGCCAGCAAGGGAAATTTTAGAACAGGAAAATATCTTCGTAATGGATGAGGAAAGAGCTACCAATCAGGAAATCCGTCCATTGAATATATTAATTTTAAACCTAATGCCAGAGAAAGAAAAAACGGAGGCCCAGTTACTGCGCTTTCTTGGCAATACTCCCATACAAGTAAATATATCATTCCTGCGCTTAAGCACACATGAATCAAAGAACACAAGTAAATTTCATTTAGATCAATTTTACAAATCATTCAATGATATTCGCACGAAGAAATATGACGGCTTGATCATTACAGGCGCTCCAGTGGAAAAGCTGGAATTTTCAGACGTTAATTATTGGGAAGAACTCCAGAGCATCATGAACTGGTCAAGTGAAAATGTCACATCCACCCTACATATCTGTTGGGGGGCACAAGCTGCCCTGTACCATCATTATGGAATAGGCAAATACGAACTTCCAGAGAAATGCTTCGGGGTATACACTCATGAGGTCCTTGAACCGAATGAAAATCTAGTCCGCGGATTCGATGATTATTTTATGGCCCCTCATTCACGCTATACGGATATTGACTATCAAAAATTAGTTAACCATCCTGAATTGAAGGTTCTCGCACAGTCCGATCAAGCTGGTGTATTGATGGCTGCTTCAGTTGATGGAAAAAGAATTATGGTTACCGGCCATTTCGAGTATGATGCCGATACCCTTGGTGAAGAATACAAGCGCGATAGGGAACGCGGGATCAATACTCAACTCCCTGAAAATTACTTTCCTGATAACGATCCGACCAGGATACCTCTTCACCGCTGGAAGAGCCATTGCAGCCTGATGTTCTCGAATTGGCTGAATTATTATGTCTACCAATCAACCCCTTATGAGTGGGATTGAAAGGGTAAGAAAAAAGAAGCTTTCACTTTGAAATGAATCGCTTTTTTATGGCAGACACATCCGATCATCATGGGAAACAACCTGAGTAGCTGACTCAGGTTGTTTGTTTCATGATTCCTTATTACCGAAATATACCTCTTCAAAAGGTTGGACGACCACAAATCCTTGTCCTTCGAATTTCATTTGAACGGATTCGCCGCTTCCCCTTCCAAAGAACGACTTCAATGAAACATCCGTTACGAATTCAGGCTGCAATTCCCCTGACCAAGCTACTGTGGCATTCGGGTCCGTATAAACCGGATTCCCAGGTTCCACCATTAAAGTAAGAGGATCATAATGGGAAGTGAATGCGACCATGCCTCTCCCCTCGAGCCTTACGTTGAACAATCCGCCTGCCAATAACCCGGCAATGCGCCGCATCATTTTTATATCCCATGAAATCCCCGGCTCAAATGCGAGTAAATCATTTCCGTTAACACAGATCGATTCACCATTTAACTGTAAAATGGAAATCTTCTTCCCTTGATCCGCAACGTATAGCTTGCCGCTTCCGGTCGCTTTCATCAAGGATGCACCCTCACCGGTTAAGGCTTTTTTAAAGAGTTTACCAAGACCATGCTCCAAAATACCTTCCCGCTCGAATTTAATGTTGCCGCGATAAGAAACCATCGTTCCCATTTTTACCCAAATCCGCTTTTCCAAATTAATCTCCAGAATTCGTTCCGTTTCAAGTTCAAATAAACCTTGCCCTTTATCCTGCTGTTTCGTCTTTTCAACGAATTGATCGATTTGATACTTCTCCATCACTGCCCTACCTCTTTTTGAAGGAGGAAAAGCCACATGAACGATACAGCTTGCTTTAATTCCTTTGAAAAATGTCCGAGCTTTGTATAGTCCACCCCTCTCTTTGCTACGCCGGTATCAGCCACTGCCTTCCATCCCGTTTCTAAAGCCATTTTTTCAAATTCCCACGGCTGCATGGTATTCATGATGACTTTATCTCCTAATAACCGGTGGAAGCTGAATTTTTTTCGTGGCTCAGCTGTTGGACCAAGTATTCCAAAACAGACATAACCTCCAGGCTTAATTACCCGTTGAATTTCCTTCATCACCGTTAAAGGTTCACCCGTATATTCCAAAGAATTAATGACCATTGCCGCATCCATTTCTTCATCTTCGAAGGGAAGGTTATAAAAATCCCCTTGCAGGAAAGAAAGTCCTGGTTGATGAGCGGTTTTCCCCTTTGCAAATTCAATCATCACATTGGATAAATCAACTCCAGTTACTTTAAATCCCGCTTCGGCCAATTTCAAGGAACCAACTCCATCTCCACAGCCTATGTCAGCCACCCTCACTCCCGAAGGTACATATTCAGAAAAGAAGGGAATGATGTTTTTCCGACTCCCCGTTTCCCACATTTCTTGCGAATTCTTCGCCCACATAGGTGCAAAAACATCCCATTCCTTTTCCGACTCTTTATGCCATGTATGTATATTCATAAGAAATTCACCCTCCCATTTAACCCCTAATCAATAAGTTACTGAAAAACACAAAAACACTTCGTTTTCCCGAATTAAAATACCGGGGCCTCTTTATAGCTATTCTGTTCATAATCAAAAAATCCTCTTTTAAAACGTCACTCCCCTGTACAACTTATTGGACGTTGATTTCCACTCCAGGCACTCGCTTTCCGCGGGCGGTCCGGGAGCCTCCTCGGCTTTCGCCTGCGGGGTCTCCCCTGGACACGCTTTTCCCGCAGGAGTCTCGTACCTTCCGTTCCAATCAACTTTGTTTTAACTTTTAGATAGAACACTTTTGCCTAGAGTCGTTTTTGTTTTAAAATAGAAGTATTAAAACTTGAAGTGATGAGGATTCTATCTAAACATGATTCTATTCAGCCTTTCATTTATGACTACTGAACACGTTTTCGTGGATTCCACACATGTGAAAGCCAGTGCGGATAAAAGAAATTTGAAAAGAAAATCGTTCTTAAAGAAACACCAGCGATTACAAGCTACCTATTTAACAAAGAAAATCATACGGGCTTTACCTTATACACGTCCTAGCACAAAAGAAGGATTCTTCCGCAAACAGGACTATGTATACGATGAATGCTTTGATTGTTACCTTTGCCCTTCGGGAGAGCTATTAAAGTAGTCAACAACAAATAAAGAGGGCTATCGCGAGTATAAATCCCCAAAACACATCTGTGCAACATGCTCATTTTTATCTCGGTGTACAGAAAGCAAAGACTGTCAAAAAGTGGTGACACGGCATATCTGGCATACATATGTGGAAGAAGCAGATCATCTGCGACATCATCAAGTTGTAAAACCTATATATGCGAAGCGTAAAGAAAAGATTGAGCGTGTATCGCAGATGCAAAAGAAAAGCATGGTATGCGCCGTACTCCTTTAAGGGGACTTGAAAAATTGTCGATGCAGGCGATGCTTACCTTTCGCTGCCATTAATTTAAAGAAGATGGCCAATTCAATTGGACAGGGCAAGGTCCAAAAATGGCCTAACATAGTGGGCTCTTAGAGCCCCAATCTCTGAATATTAGGGGAAAATTCAAAAGGAATTTCAAAAAGGGGTTAGGAATTTTTTAATTCCTAACCCCTTTTGTCTACAAACTAAAAACTGCCAGCGGCAGCTTATTTTGAATTTTCTTCATTTCTTTTTTGTATCTTTCGTAAATCTTCGACACGGTCAGGAGATTCTTCAAAGAATTCAACCAGGTCTCCAATCCTATCGATGGCATTCCAACTAAGGTGGTGTTCAATCCCCTCTACATCCTGATAAATATTTTCTTCCTTGACCCCAATCAACCTTAGCATCTGTTCTAAAAGTTCATGGCGGTAAACGAGCCTTTTACCAACTTTTTTCCCATTTGCAGTTAAGACGAGACCCCGGTACTTTTCATATATCAAGTATTTTTCCTGATCAAGTTTTTGAACCATTTTTGTAACAGAAGATGGGTGGACGGAAAGATTTTCAGCAATATCGGAAACTCTTGCATATCCTTTTTCTTCAATAAGTAAATAAATTTGTTCTATGTAATCCTCCATGCTCGGTGTAGGCATTCGGAATCCTCCCATTCAAACGCATATCTAAAAATTTTACTATATATACGACCCCGAAACAAGAAGTTATAAGTCTCAGGGCGCCTTTAATGAAGTCTTTCCTCAAGTTTGCTTGACGTTTTGTTCTGTCGGGAATGTAAAACTGATCTTCTTTTCAGAGTCGGACCAAGATAAAATGGCATCAAAGGTCTTTTCCCCTTTCTTAAAACCGCTTATCAAATCCGTTTCACCGCTTGCCAACAGCTTTTTTATATTTGCTTGACTAATTTTCTTATCAAGGATTTTTTTGGATATTGTGAAGTTACACTTTGTTTTTTGATAACTTACACATCCATAGAATTCCCCTTTATCGACAATCTTAGAACCGCATAGTTTACAGCTGCCTACAGATGCGGAACTTCTCTTTTTAGGGCCGCTCCGTTGAATCGACTCGGTATCCAGCCCTTGAAAATCCCAGCTTTCCGATGATTCCACGGCATCACTGATAATTTTTGCTGACATCTTTTTAACAGCTTCCATAAAGCCTCCAGCTGAAGCCTTCCCTTCACCAATTTCCCTTAATCGCTGTTCCCATTTGGCTGTCATCTCGGGTGAAGCCAGGATTTTCTCCCCGATTGCAGTAATCAGCACTTTCCCTTTATCTGTCGCAAACACCTGGTTTTTTTTCACATTGATGTATTTACGGTCTTTGAGCATGGTAATGATTCCAGCCCGAGTTGCTTCGGTTCCGAGACCCTCGGTTTTCATCAGTACTTTTTCCAACTCTTCATTATCCAGATGCTTTCCGGCAGTTTTCATCAAAGTGATCAGCTGACCCTCTGTATAACGCTTAGGGGGCTGGGTTTTTCCTTCTTTCACCTTTATATTGGCGACCTTTCCAGAATCCCCTTTTGAAACGGACGGCAAAATGATATCATCATCCTGGTCATTATTTTGAAAAATAACTTTGCGCCATCCCTCTTGAATCTGCTGCTTGCCTTTAGAAATGAATTCGGCCCGCTTATCGACGAGCGTTTTAATGGTAGTGTAATCGAAAATGGCCTTCTCATAATGGGCCGCAATCAACCTGCGAACAACCAAGTCATATATATTCCGTTCTTCAGCGGAAAGCCGCTTTGGGTCGGTTACCTGCTCCGTTGGAATAATGGCATAGTGATCAGTCACCTTCTTTTCATTTACAAACCGTTTATTATTCATGATGTTCGGTTGTGGCAAAGGAAACAGGGATTCATATTCTGAAAATCCGCTTAGTTTTTGCAAAATATCGGGAAATGTTTCGGCTTCCCCCTCCGTCACATAATTGGAATCTGAACGTGGATAAGAAACGATCCCTTTTTGATATAAACTTTGCACGATATCAAGCGTCTGTTTCGGTGAATATTTATAAATCTTGTTCACTGTCGCTTGCAATGACGATAGATTAAATAACAAAGGCGGCTGAAATTCTTTCCTTTCAGTATCCATTTCCGCTATTTCAGCTTCCTTACCCTTACAAAAGGCGGCAATTTTATCAGCCATTTCTTTTGTCTTGATTCTCGGGTCATTGTTCAGCTGCCATTTCCCCTGATATTTCTTACCGTCCATCTTGAAATCTGCGAACACCTCCCAGAACGGTTCAGACTTGAATTGCTCAATTTCCATTTCCCGCTTTACTATCAAAGCAAGAGTCGGTGTCTGAACCCTTCCAGCTGAAAACACATCCGAAACGCCCCTTTGTTTCAACAAAATACTATACGCTCTCGACGCATTCATTCCCACAACCCAGTCCGCGCAAGCTCTCGTATACGCTTCATAATAAAGCGGCCTGGTTTTTTCTTCGCTCTTCAAATTTTGAAATCCCTCATAAATCGCTTTCGGGGTCAAAGAGGAAATCCATAAACGTTTCATCGGTTTATTGACATTGCATAAATTAACGATGTTGCGTACAATCAACTCTCCTTCACGCCCGGCATCACCTGCATGAATGATTTCATCGACTTCCGGTTTCCTAAGCAAAGTCTTCACAACATTGAATTGCTTTGCCTTTTGTCGGGTCACTTCATATTGAAATTTCTCAGGAATCATCGGCAACGTTTCCATCGACCATTTTTTCCATTTTGAATGATAGGTTTCCGGCGAAACAAGTTGACATAAATGTCCGACGGCCCAAGTTACATAAGCTCCATCGGGGAAAAGTTCATTCGGCATGATTTCTATATAGCCTTGCTGTTTTTTCGTTTTAAATTGAGCCGCTAGCGTTGAACCTTGATCTGGTTTCTCCGCAATGATTAGCTTCATGATCATCTTCACCTAATCCGTTACAAAATATCTTTCCCCTATCATTATACCTTAATTATCACAATCGGCTAGATATGACTTCGTTTTTACCGGACTGATAGTAGAAAGCATGAAATGATTGCTTTACTTTGGTGTAGAGTAAGGTTTTCAGGGAGATAAAAAACCACCTAATATTGGAAGTTCAATAGATGAAAACTTCGCATTTGGGTGAATCGGAGTAAGTATATACAAATAGTACAATATTATATGTGTGATTCAATACTTTTCACTATTTAGATGTAGAAATTGAATTTTTTGATATTATTAATACCAAAGCTAAAGGAATTGGATCTTCATTAAGCAGATATTTAATGAGAAACAACGATAACCTTAGTTGGATTGAAACTCAACTTATTATTATTATTTCAGAGAACTATAATTTCTCATGTAATCAATTGAACAAGACTGAAATTTCTAAGTGTTTAACCAATATTCAAAACATTAATTGGTAAGTGAGGGAGTTTAAAATATTTGAAAGGAGTAAGTGGCTCTAATCTATTAGCGGCTGATTTAATTACCTCATTTAAAAATTAACTGATTTAGGAAAGGGTTGGTTTGATATGGAATACCATGAATGAACTATAGGCCCGCCTGAAGGCAATAAGAACACTTGTCCCTTATGGGGGTTACTTAAGGGTAATCAGCTCACTAATAGAAGAGTAAACCCTGTAAAAGGTTTACCCCAGTTGAAATTAAACTCTAACATTGAAACAACGTTTATAATTGTTAACTCACGTAACTTAACTTTTTTGTTTCATTAATCCGTTCCATAGAATGAGCAACAGCAAATAAACCAATAGCCTTGATATAATATCTCTTCTGTTTTTATAGATATGTAAACTTAAGGTAATTAATTAGCACTATAGAAAAGAGAAGATTCTTCATCTTTAGCATCTTTACAATTCACCTTTTTAGGCGCTTCTTCCTTAAGTTGCTTAACACTCATTATTTTCCCTCTTTTCTTTGAATGTATGAACTAATGAAAGTTTCAATATAGCAGACAAATTAAAAAACCTAAGACTGGGTAATCCTATAAATTAATCAAATTCTTTAAATTTCCATTTTGTTTTCAGACTTACATCCTCAGACTCCTCTTCAAGAGAGACTTGGGTCTCAGTTGCTTTATTTTGACCATAGTATTTTCCTATGTAAGGAGTAGTTTCTTGATCCAAAGCAGCTAAAACTAACTGGCATATTCGTCTCCCTGCCTTTAACTCAATTGGCACACGATTTGCATTGTAAAGTTCCAATGTAATATGTCCCTCAAACCCTGGATCAACCCATCCAGCATTTTGAATAAACAGACCTAACCTTCCAATAGAGCTTCTGCCTTCAACGAAAGCAGACATATTATTAGGTAACTTAATAACTTCTATGGTTGTTCCTATTACAAAAGCTTGAGGCGGAATAATAATATGATCTTTGTAAATTTCTTTATAAGCAGCTGGTTTGTCCAGTGAAAAAAGAGGTGTGGAATATTTCAATCGTCAAAAAATGATTTCCTATCCGTAAATCAATAGAAGCTGATTGTAGTTGGGATTGTTTCAGTGGTTCAATGATAAGCTCTTGCTCCTTTATCTTCTTTAAGATTGTTTTATTGGATAGAATCACAATAGTTGTACCTCCCGAATCCATATTCTCTAATATAATCTAGCGACTGATAGTTATAAGCTTTCCTGACGTATTCGTCTCTTAATTTTTCTATTGACACTTATTACTAATTTGTGACTCAGAAAACCAATAAATAAGATGATGACCAATAATAAAGTAATGGTAGCGCCTGGTGGAGTTCCTAATGTATAGGAAGAGACCGATCCCAAAAAGATACTAAACATGGCAATAAGAACAGCAGTCACAATTACCACTATAAATCCTTTCATGAACCTTATCGCAAATGCAGCTGGCAAGACCAAAAGAGCTGAAACTAAAAGAACTCCGATCGTTGGTATAATAACTGAAATAGCTAAACCAACCGGCCGTTGGAAATATCTTATTCTTTGGTTTATAAAGTCTAAAGAGCGTCGTTATAGTGAAATTAAAGCTTTTTTAGGCGATATTCCCCAATGTTCTCATACAAAGCAACTTCGAGAACTAGAAACAGATGGCTTAATTAATCGCAAGATATATCGAGAGGTTACTCCTCGAGTTGAATATTCATTGACCACAAAAGGAGAGGAATTCATTCCTATTATTGATTTGATGGAAGAATTCGGGAGGAAGTTTGGAGAGCAAGTTGATTAATTAAGACAACGTTACCCCAATACCAGAGAAATTAAAAACAAAGGTGCACTCAGTAGAGGCACCTTTGTTTTTAATTCATAATGTATTTTTGTAAATCTATAAATAACCATACTGTTTTGAGGAATTATGCGTACTATTCCGGCTAAGCTATCCGGACCCGTTAATATTGTAATTCTGAGTGCATAAATAAGCCCTTCCATTCCGCCTCTTTTTTTAAAATACATTATCTAAGTATGAAACTGTATTAAATCCTTCTTCCTTTAGTTGCATAAGATAAGAGCTGCCTTAAAGACAGCTCCGATCTTCAGATAAAGCCAACCATTAGTTCATTAAGAAAGGTAATTTCCATTTTATTACTTTCCAGGGTATGGATAGAGTATCACTCAACAAGCTGATCCTCAATAAAATGCTTACTCTTGATAACCTTTCCTTCCTTATTTTTATCATAAACATTGTATTCTTTTTGTGTTTCAGCATCTGACCAAATGATATATGCAATTAGATCATTCTTATGATGTTCTAGCCGATCTGTATTCATGTAACTTTCATCAAGCTGCCAGTCTCTTGGCAAATCTTCACTTTCCCTATAAAAGGATATATCAAAAATCCTGTTTTTTCCTTCCATTACTTTCATTTCTTCTTCAACCGAATGTTCCTTACTGTATTTTTCAACTATTTCTTTCAATTCAATTAAATCTTTTGGTGGATTTAGAATCATATAATGCTTTTTAACAGTCACATCTTCTTCATCCTTTTTACCAAAGATCTCTTCTGTATTTTCAATTTCGAAAATCTTTGTTTCCCCACTTGATTCCTCATTCTTTTTACATCCAATTAAGTTTAATGGAATTAAGAATATACAAATCATTAAAACTATAATTTTTAAATTAACTTTAATCACTCAATTTCCCCTCAAATGGTACATCCATTTCCATTACAGTAACAAAGGGCTTATATTTGCCATTATATTCATCATAATGCTGTAAGACAAACCAGGAACGGAATCCTGCTAAGTTGACATACTCCTTCTCAACATCTGGCCGATCCAACCCAAAATGATCATATAAACGAACACGCATGACTCCTTTAAAATGATTATTCTCAACAGAAAAATCTTTTACGGATACCGTATTCCCCCAAGTATCATTTACTGTAATTGTAAGACCACCTACTCGGTCACTCCAAGTGCTAAACGTCGGATAACTAGCATTTCTCTGTATCAAATTATAAAATTCATTTGAATTCTTTGTACTTTTATCCAACTTAAGTGCTGCCAAATTACCTCCATTTTTCTTTAGCTCATCAACTAAGGCATTTTTGACAAATTCAACATAGGCTTTCGTTGTTTCATGCTCACTCGCTTCTTTAGTTAAAGTCTGGTTTTTGTACTCTTTACCAGTTCCCTCTTTAAAATGATTAATCATATCTAAAATAACATCTTCCATATCTCCCATGGAAAACAAGCTTGTTGTCATATCCTCGAACTCATAAAAGAGAATACTTGGGAAATAAGATTCAAGTAATTGGAACCTGAACATCCAGCTAATGTCTTTTATTTCATCTTCTGTATAATCATTTGTTTTCATATCATTCGCTACATTTCCATTTTCATCATAGCCTTCTGGTCTATCTGATTGATAAATTTCTGTATCGGTAAAATCAGAGTACAACGGTCTCAAATCCTCATTATCAAACTTTCCATCTCCGTCACTATCTTTTCGGTCAGGGAAACTGGTTGGAAAGAAACCTTCAAAATGAATTTCAACTCCAAAAATTTCTACCGTGAATGATTTTAATTGCCCCATTTCTTGCCCATCGGTTAATCCATCTCCGTCACTATCCTTCTTATTAGGATCTGAGTTAATTATACCGTACGGTGTTTTCATTCCTTCAATTTCATAGCTGTCGTATAAGCCATCCCCGTCCGAATCTGTTTTATCAATTTCTACATCACCTGATATACCATTTTCGGCACCTCTTCCTACATCACCTACTGTCTTCATTGCAAGATTGTTAAGCAGATCTTTATTTACATCATGCGTCCTTGAGTAGTCTATTTCCCGTTTCCATAGCTCCAACCATTTTGCCTTATCAACAACCAGATATTCACCAAAGTGAGTAGTTTCCACACTTATTGTATTTTTACTTGTATCTAACACAGTGTTAATGCTTTCAAACATTTCCTCGTCTTCATTGTACCAAATGATGGCTAGATCATCTTCCAACGTGTCTCCGAGCTTCGCTTCATCATAAGTAAACTGAATGCTTGCTTTCTCAAATTCTGATTGCGTATTGATGCTTACAGGGGAACCAATAATACCGTGTAAATTAGTTGTTTTAATATTTATGTTGTTTGTGCTGCTAATTCTAGTCGTTTTATTAATATTATCCTTTGCACTAAACTCAACTTCTACGCTTTTAATTTCTGATTTATCAGGCTGAATCAATGATTTACTAATCGATTGTTTATAGAGTTCTTGTGAATCCTCGCTTCCGTCATTGTCGCCGTCTGCAGCATTCGGATTTGTCTTTAAAGCATATTCATCTCCATCACTTAACCCATCGTTATCTGTATCATACTTATTAGGTAATGAATCGAACTGATGTACTTCAAATCCGTCAGTTAAATCATCTTGGTCCGAATCTCCCTTAATCAAATTTGTTTGATTAGCTTGCTCGTCTTTATTACTCAGGCCGTCTTCATCGATATCTTCATCTGCATCACTTATGCCATTACGATCTGTATCAATTTTTGTCGGGGAAATAAATGATTTAACCTCATATTCAATATTGTCCTGCAATCCATCACCATCTGTATCCTTTTTAAATGGATTCATTCCCTCCAGGAATTCTATTCCATCTGTTATAGTATCGCCATCCGTTTCAGAGGTAGTTTCAAAGAATTCTGTGTTAAATGAATAGCCTGCTTTTTCAAGTCCGAATAACACTTGTTTATAAGCATTTTGATAGGATTTTGATGCAGGGACAGCTAGATCTTTTTCTAGAAACTCATTACCTTTTTCAGACATCTTCCCAGCGTTATTCAAATGAGCTTTTAGTTTATTTCCTTTGTGATCTGCTTGATCGGAGATATCCTTTAAGATGCCGATAGCATTTTTATTGACAATTTTATCCGATAAATAAAAATTAAAGAGTATATCTGCAAGTAATACTTCAGTTGGTTCATTAAAATCGTTTTTCGTTACATACCCCCATAAACATATGGTTAACTTATGTTTGATTTCCAAGAGCCGATCACTTTTAAGAACCGACTCATGTATATACTCCTCTTGAACAGCTTGTTCATATTGGTTAATCAATTGTTGAAGTACATCAAGTTCATTAATATCTTTTTGTTTAAAGTCTCCGATTTCATCAAATTCCGCTATCAGTTTAGAATCAAACTTAGCATTAGTTTCTTTTATGACTGTCGCGAAACGCTTTAATTCATTTATTGCAATCTGATCATAGATTTTTGCAATTCTGGTGTCCTCATAGAATTCATATTCACTTAACCACTGTTTTACATTTTGCTCACTAGAGTCATTGCCTTTGGCAACCACCGCTTGCCCAATTCCGCCGAAAATCATTGCAAAGATCAATAAAAAACTCAATATACTTTTTACATTATTTATCAACGTGATAATCACCTCTATAAAAATATTAATTTAACCTATTACGATATCATGGTTCCCATCCAAAGAAATATTGTCAAAATTCTTGAGTTAATGTCATTAAATGAACTCCTTTACAATTGTTATTTTCTAATAGCAACTAGTTAGTACCTATAAAAGTAAAATAGGAATTTACTCCAAACAACGATAATGCTGAATATTCTGAAATTTACCAAATCAGAAAGACACCTAGTGCATTGCCTTTTTAAATTTACCGAACATAAATAAATCTTTGAACCAATAGATTTTCGGACTGTAAACCAATGGCTGATTCCCGTTTAGCTCCTCAACCGTTTATATGAAACGTGTCAGAGGATGATGCTTTTTGTTCCTTGGACTGTGCCGAAAATGCAAAAAGCATTGAAGAGCATAAAATAAACAGTAACAGCTCTTATAATTCCTTGAGGGATAAACTCATTTTTGCTCCTTTCCTCCCTAAAAAATAATTTTTTCAACTAAGTATTAGTTTACAGATTAAAAATATGGATTATAAGGTAAAAATTTCCTATATATTTTTATCAGACTTATGAATTAATGGTCTTATTTTTAGAGATTAAACCAATATATAGCCATTTTTCTTTAAATCCACCTTTTAATTCAGATGTACTTTCCTTTTCCTATAAGAAAAACCCTTTAGATATCCACAAAGGGGTAAAGCATCGTAACTTTTTTGCAAACATCACAACTTTATTCAAAATATCTCATTTTTTTATAAAAAACGTGACTATATTTTAGATACCACACTCTGTACAATTTTAGGGTTCATTTCTTTAGCCATTGCAGGTTTACTATGTAACCGATGAACGAACAAAAAAGACCTTCAATTGAAGGTCTCAGACTGTAGACAAACTCGATGAAAATCGAGTTTGTCTATTTTTATGGCTTGTACAATTTGGACGTTGATTTCCACTCCAGGCACTCGCTTTCCGCGGGCGGTCGGGGAGCCTCCTCGGCTTTCGCCTGCGGGGTCTCCCCTAGACGCGCTTTTCCCGCAGGAGTCTCGTACCTTCCGTTCCAATCAACTTTGTCTTACCTTTTAGATAGAACACTTTTGCCTGGAGTCATGTTTGTTTTAAAATAGAAGTATTAAAACTTGAGGTGATGAGGATGCTTTCTAAACATGATTCTATTCAGCGAGATCAACTTGAAATGATTACTTTAGATCAATTGGTGCCACCGAACCATTTGGTTCGTAAAATGGAGGCTGCCATTGACTTCACTTTCATTTATGACTTGGTGAAAGATATGTATTCAGAGGTAGGACGCCCAAGTATTGATCCAGTTATTTTAGTTAAACTGACTTTCATTCAATATACCTTCGGTATTCGTTCCATGCGTAAAACGATTGAAGAAGTTGAAACCAATATGGCTTACCGTTGGTTCTTAGGCTATGGTTTCCATGATAAAGTACCTCATTTCTCTACGTTCGGGAAAAATTATGAGCGACGCTTCAAAGATACAGATCTGTTTGAACAGATTTTCTATCGCATTTTAATGACAGCTGCTAATAAAAAGTTAATAAGTGCTGAACACGTTTTCGTGGATTCCACACATGTGAAAGCCAGTGCGAATAAACGGAAATTTGAAAAGAAAATCGTTCGTAAAGAAACACGAGCGTATCAAGGACGTCTTCAAGAAGAAATCAATCAAGATCGTGAAAACCATGGAAAAAAGCCTTTTCCACCAGATAAATTTGATAAAGAAGAGACCAAAGAGATTAAAGAAAGTACAACGGATTCTGAGAGTGGCTACTATGTGAAAGATGAACGAACAAAACAGTTTGCCTATTCATTCCACGCGGCCGCAGACCGCAACGGTTTTGTATTGGGAACGATTGTAACACCTGGAAATACACATGACAGTCAGATCTTAGAGCCACTAGTTGAACAAGTGATTGAGAAAGTTGGAAAACCGGAAGCCGTTGCCGCAGATGCAGCTTATAAAACACCAGCGATTACAAGCTACCTATTTAACAAAGAAATCATACCGGCTTTACCTTATACACGTCCTCGCACCAAAGAAGGATTTTTCCGCAAACAGGACTATGTATACGATGAACATTTTGATTGTTACCTTTGCCCTTCGGGCGAAACTTTAAAGTACTCAACAACAAATAAAGAGGGCTATCGCGAGTACAAATCGCCAAAACAAATTTGTACAACATGCTCATTTTTATCTCGGTGTACAGAAAGCAAAGACTGTCAAAAAGTGGTGACACGGCATATCTGGCAAACACATGTGGAAGAAGCAGATCATCTGCGTCATCATCAAGATGTAAAACCTATATATGCAAAACGTAAAGAAACGATTGAGCGTGTATTCGCAGATGCAAAAGAAAAGCATGGTATGCGTTGGACTACTTTAAGGGGACTTAAAAAATTGTCGATGCAGGCGATGCTTACTTTCGCTGCCATTAATTTAAAGAAGATGGCCAATTGGACATGGCAAGGTCCAAAAATGGCCTAACATAGTGGGCTCGTAGAGCCCCAATCTCTAAACTTTAGGCGAAAATTCAAAGGGAATTTCAAAAGGGGTTCAGAATTTTTTAATTCCGAACCCCTTTTGTCTACAAACTAAGACCTTCAATTGAAGGTCTTTACTCATATGAGGAACAATGTGGATAAAGGCCCCTCCCTTAATGTGTCAATAAGACCATTTCTCATCATCTGTAACCCACTGATTTTTCTTTAAATCAAAGGATTCATAATCATCGTGAAGAGAAAAGTAGGCTGGCAATAAGATTGCTTGTCTACCTGCTTTTTTCCAGCAATCTGCGACCCAATTAGCAAACGCTTGTTTTTCTGCAAGGTTAATTTCTTCTTCATTTTTTTCGTAGAAATCCCAAAAGTCTTCTGTTTGATTACCTAAAAGGTGGGTGTATCTTACATTTTCAATCATACCCAGACTACCTGCAAAGATAGTAGAATCCTTCCCCTCGTTAAAGACTTCATTAGCCTGTCTATCCATTGAGAACATAGTAATGGATAAGTTAAACTCGGAAGGATCATCTACAAATGCTACAAAATCCAATAATTCCACTTTAGAGTAAATGGTGTATTTATGTAATTCCTTTATATTACTGATTAATGTTTCCGATTTTGCTTCAAGGTTTTCTTCGACTGACTTCATATAACTGTCCATCGTATAAAGAGATTTGACTTCTTCATCTTCTTTGACTATTTTTCCTTCATCTTCTTTGACTATTTTATCATCAGAATTGGCTTTCCTGTTCTCCGTGTTTAATGCTCACAACCCAATACCCTCAATAATAAAATAGAAAATAAAACAGGTGATGCTTTTTTCAAATATTCTCCTCATCTCTATAACTTTTCCATCATACTTCAACCAATATACCAAAGCTTATACCTAAACGATCTCCGAAGCATACAAAAAAATACCCGACAAGGATTCCAAGCAGGTCATCTTTAGCAGAGGCGCTAATACCGTTTCCAATAATCCCAATGAAAAAGCTGCCTTAAAGACAACTCCGATCTTTAGCTAACTCACCCGTTAGCTATCCATGAATCGCAAAAATCGGCGATTCACCACAAATAATGAAAATGGTTAGGAAGTGTCTATACTGATACTGACCTTAATCCAGTCAACACTAATCCATAGTCTAATTAATTAACGCTCTCCTCTTTTTTTAAACGATTGAGTAGGGTCGTCTTAAGTATTGTCATTTTTCATTTTTAAAGAAACTTATTTTCATGGTAGTTTAAGTGCAACCCTTAACATACAACATTTTTTGAAGAGTGAAAAGACATAATTCTCCTCATTCCTTAATAAATAAGAGAGATTTTTTATACGATAAATCTATAAAATCCTCTCTAATAAATCCCCCACTTTTTCTGCCATTTCCTCTGGTGGATAAGGCATGCCATTGTTTAGCCACCATTCCACTACACCTACATAAGCATTTGCAACAAATTCGACAACTACATCTTCGCTTTGACCAAAATTTTTGCCTTCTGTAATATCCACGTCTTTTTTGAACTCTTCGATATTATGCTGAACAAACCGGCTGCGAAAGTACGGAGCTCCCTCACTTGCCAACATCGTCGAAAAAAATAAATAATTACGTTCAAGATATTCCATGCAGTGTACAGTCGATTCAATCCAATCCATTTCAGCTTCCGACTCACAAAGGTAAACCATGTTATTGATATGTTCTTCTATAATTTTATCCAACAGATCAAATTTATCCAAGTAATGAAGATAAACAGTTGCACGGTTAATATTTGCCCTGTCAGAAATATCCTGAATGGTCATGCTATCGAAATTTTTTTCTGACATCAATTCAAGAAAAGCTTTCTTAATTGCCTCTTGAGTTCTTACAATTCTTCTATCCACTTTTGCCATATTAACACCATACTTCCCTTGAGATAGTCAACAATTTTTATTGATTTGTTGTTTAAACAACAAAACTGATTAAATTAACGATTTATATGCCTTGTTTTGTGTAAATTTATATTTTAAATTATAGACAGATGTCGAGAAAACATCAATTGTAGTTTTATTTTACATGAAAGGATGAAACGAAATGACAATTGAAAACAAAGTGGTTGTAATTACAGGCGCAAGTTCAGGTATTGGGGAAGCAACAGCTAAGCTGTTAGCTGAAAAAGGTGCAAAAGTTGTACTTGGCGCAAGACGTGAAGAGCGTTTAGCAAAATTAGCTGAAGAAATTAGATCGAACGGTGGTCAAGTGGCTTATCGCGTCACAGATGTTGTTAACCCAGATGATAGTCAGCAGCTTGTTCAACTAGCTAAAGATACTTTTGGCGGTGTCGATGTAATCTTCTTGAACGCTGGACTAATGCCTAATTCACCACTTTCCGAATTAAAAACTGACGAGTGGAACAGCATGGTTGATGTTAATATTAAAGGTGTATTGAATGGTATCGCAGCAGTATTGCCAACATTTACTTCGCAAAAGTCTGGACATATCATCACTACGTCATCCGTAGCTGGGCTTAAAGCTTACCCAGGCGGTGCTGTTTATGGAGCAACAAAGTGGGCTGTTCGTGATTTAATGGAAGTTTTGCGTATGGAATCTGCCCAAGAAGGTACTAACATTCGCACAGCAACTATTTATCCAGCAGCAATCAACACGGAATTGCTGGATACGATTACTGATAAGAATATTTCAGAAGGTATGACTGCGCTGTACGAACAATATGGTATTGCACCTGATCGAGTTGCCAATATTGTGGCATTCGCTATTGATCAGCCAGAAGATACGAACATTAATGAGTTTACAATTGGACCAACAAGTCAACCTTGGTAATAATAAAAAGAAGATAAAACTAAGAGCTATTCATTTTCTGAAATTTAGGCTGTCGAGAAGATCTTGACAGCCTTTCAATTTCTTCTCGGAATGTTATACAGTTTTAACTGGAGAAATCTCCTCTGCTCAAAATTATTATCCGAAAAAGGGAGGAATTAACATGTCAAAGGATATCAAAGTTGCACTTGTCACTGGCGGAAATAGAGGAATTGGATATGAATTGGTCAAACAATTAGCTTTGATAGGTTTTAAGGTTATTCTGTCGGGATCCGGAGATGGGTCATAAAGCGATACAACAACTTAGGGAGTCAAATCTGGACGTTTCGTTTGTGTCGATAGATGTCAATAATCAAGAAAGCATCCGTCAAGCTGAAGTAGTAATAAATGAGAAGTATGGAAGATTAGACGTATTGATTAATAATGCTGGCGTGTATCTGGATGAGAATAAACAATTATTGAATATGGATCCATCAATTTTAGAGAATTCAATGGCAACCAATTTCTTTGGAGTTTACCATATGATCCGTTCCTTTATTCCCCTCATGGAAAAACAAGGATATGGGAGAATCATCAATGTTTCCTCAGAATATGGGACAATGAGCGAAATGTCATATCCAGGAGTAGGCGCTTATAAAATGTCAAAATTTGCCCTGAATGGATTGACACAATTGATAGCTGTAGAAATCAAATCTGATATAAAAATAAATGCGGTCGACCCGGGATGGGTAAGTACAGATATGGGAGGACCATCTGCTCCAAGAACTCCTGAGCAAGCTGCTGAATCTATCCTTTGGTTAGCTACTACTGGAGCTGAAGGACCTAACGGGGGTTTCTTCAGAGATGGAAAACGAATCGATTGGTAGCAACACTTCATGAGCAAATTATTTGGGGTTAAAGCTGGTTCGATGAATCCATCTTTTGCAATTGTTACTGCTTTAGAACCAATTAAAGAAAAAACCCGGTTTTCCTTTGCCTAACTAGGATAACCGGATTTTTCTATAACTTGGTGAAGAAATATACCTAAACTAAACTGTCCCGTTCGTGCCATATGAAAAAGGCTGCCTCAGCAACCTGCCTTATTGAAGTAAAGCACCTTAGTTGAAGTATTTTGCGAGTATTATTTCAAAGACTGTAGATATGCTGGTTTATGAACTTTCAATGGAGATTTTTTTCATTAATCGTTTTTAATTTATCTTCCGTAGCTGTTCCCTCTACTGGTGTATAGATACTGCATCTTAAGTCCATGTCCCCCTGGACTTGGAGAGAAGTTAAATTAAACAGCATCTTTCCGGCTTTGGCATGTCTAAATTCAATCATCATTTCTGGAGCTTTACTCACTTGACTTTCTTGCCATAAAGATTGAAATGCCGGGTGAGAATCACTCATTTCTTTAATAAATAGGTTATACCACTCATCACCTAAGTAGTGACCATAATAGGCACGGAAAATGGAAAGAAATCCTTTAACAAAATGCTCCCAATTCACAGCTAATGATTTTAATTCTTTTCTTGTAAATAATAGATGGATTAAATTTCGTTGGTCATCAGGGAGTTGTTCAAAATCTAGAAATACGTGAGCGGCAGCATTGTTCCAGCCTACAATATGACAATGTCGATCTGTAATGATAGTAGGGCAATACGTTAACTCCGCTAAAATTCTTTTCAAAGAAGGACTAAGTTTTGGTTGATCCTTCTTTCGATGAATAATGGATGATTTCACTTCTAAAGCTAAATCATATAGATACTCTCGTTCATCATTATTTAATTGCAGAGCTGTAGATATGCAATCCAATACGCTTGTAGAGACCTTTATATCCCGACCTTGCTCTAGCCACGTATACCAAGTAGTACTAACCCCCGCCAAATGTGCAACTTCTTCTCTTCGCAAGCCAGGTGTTCTTCTCCGTGTACCAGCAGGTATACCTATAGATTCAGGCTTAATTTGGGATCGCTTCGTTTTCAAAAATGTAGACAAAGCTTCAAGTCTGGTTTTATCATTCATTTCTAAATCCTCCATCATAACAATTTAACCGGGTAGTTATTATACCAGGATAAACGCTCACTTGTAATAGGATAACCCCGAAGTATAATACAAGTATACTATTCATTTGGGGTGATGAAAAATGGAAAGAGTCGTTATTACCGGAATGGGAGTAGTCTCTCCTATTGGAAACAACGTAGAAAAATTTTGGAGAAATCTGACTGAAGGTAAGTCAGGCATTTCCTCTATTGATACATTTGATGTGAGCAACCATAAAGCAAAAATTGCAGGAATTATTCATGATTTTAATGCAGATGATACTTTAGGAAAAAATGAAGCCCGACGTCTAGATCGCTTTTCTCAATTTGCTTTGGCTGCTGCTGAACAAGCTTGGACTGATTCTAAAATAGATATTGATGATATCAATCTAGAAAGACTTGGCGTATATGTTGGTTCGGGGATAGGAGGAATAGAAACATTGATTGAAAATGTGGATACTCTTCGAGAGAAAGGTCCAAGAAGAGTCAGTCCAACCCTGGTACCAGCCATGATTTCTAATGCTGCCGCAGCCCAAATTAGTATCAAATGGAACGCAATGGGACCTACTATGTCACCTGTTTCTGCTTGTGCAATCGGAAATACCGCTATTGGTGAAGCATTCAGGCTTATTCGCTTTGGAGAAGCTGATGCCGTTTTTGCTGGAGGAGCAGAGGCAGCTATTACAGATTTATCACTAGCTAGTTTTGGTAATGCTACAGCATTATCAACGAGAAATGATAATCCAGCTAAAGCTAGCCGTCCTTTTGATGTAAATCGAGATGGATTTGTCATGTCAGAAGGAGCAGGAATTTTAATCTTGGAATCTTTATCTCACGCCTTACGCAGAGATGCAAAGATTTATGCTGAAGTCATTGGGTATGGTGCAAGTTCTGATGCCTATCATATGGTAGCTACACACCCAGAAGGCAAAGGAGCCTACCTTGCAATGAAAATGGCTTTGAAAAACGCAAATATTTCTCCAGAAGAGATTGATGTTATTAGCGCACATGCAACAAGTACAGAAGTGGGAGATCGATCTGAGACACTAGCGATTAAAAAGCTATTTGAATCAAAAGCTTATCAAATCCCAATAACAGCTAATAAATCTATGCTAGGTCACATGTTAGGAGCAGCTGGAGGCGTGGAAGCAATCGCTTTGGCAAAAAGTTTAAAGGAAGGAATTATTCCTCCAACCATCAACTTAGAAAAGCCGGATTCATTATGTGATTTAGATTATGTATCAGGTGTTGCTCGTAAAGTGGAAATAAGTACTGGGCTATCCAATTCATTTGGTTTTGGAGGTCATAATGCAGCTATCGTTTTAAAAAAATACGAGTGAATTAACTTTCACTCGTATTCTTTTCAATTAGTGATTGTATTGAGTCTTATTGGAAAATCAACTTCGAAAAAGTCTTGTTTTCTTTGATTAAGGCTTTTTTCTTATTCATAAAGCCATATTTTTTGAAATACCTTTTAGCTATACTAACTAATTTAGTAAACAAAACAGTTAAGATTCATTGTCCACAAGTTTTCTGAAGTACAACATATTAGTTATATAAGCCTTTTTCAACTCTTATTGGTATTGCACCACAAGCAATAATTCTTTATCATAAACAAGGCTAAATTTTTCTTCGATTAAGAAAATGACAAAAAAAGATCTAGTGCCAATGACTAGATTCTTTTTTTTATATCTTCCCTTATTGATTCAATCATAGTACCTGATAAATTTGCTGGAAGAGATGAGCCATCCTCAAAAACCCATGCATTAATTATTTCAAGATCTTCTTTTTTTAAAGTAATGCTATAATCTTTATCATTGTGAGTAAAGTCAGCTGTAACCGATTCTTCACCATTAAACTCGTCATCAATAATCATATTTTTTATTTCATATGGCTTCACGATGTAATCTCCTTTTTAAACATCTTGTATATAGAATTAGCCTTATAGCATTGTTTATTCATTTTTTTCACGCCAAATCAAAAAACAAGGTGCTACTTTCAGAAGATGAAAGCATGTCAATTCCATTAAATTTGTGGTTATCATAGTGGAGCATTCATATTCTCTCTCCTTCCCTACTTCATTTTTCAGATAATAATAATTTCCCCAAAAGGATATAACCAGAAAAACCTTTTGTTTTGATTGACTTTATATTTTAAAAATCAATCATTAATTTAAGAGGAATTAGTTTACCTACATGTTTTTTCTTTTCTTGATTCACAAAATATGATTAGTTTCATGATCAACTTCACCTAATCCAATTAACAACAGATAGAGATATTTCGTTTTTAGTGAACTGTTCTGGGAAAAAAGAATGGAGATTTCAGACTGATGATAAAACTTTTCTAAATATAGGAGGATTAAGGGGAAATCAGAGCATATTCAAAAGGAAGCAGGTGCACTGTTAAATGTCCTCTTCCTGGCTTCATATAAAAACAACAATAAAACAAGCTTTTCTTACTGATCAAAGTAAGTAACGCTTGTCTACCAATTCTTACCCACGCACTGATTAGTGGCACTTTTTTTATTCTCTAATTATTTTTAGGATTCCCCATCCCCATTATCAAAAAATGAATCAAATCCGCCTTCAAATTCCTCTGTTGCTTCTTCAAACATTTCCTCAATATCAAAACCTTCCAGCATCTCAGTGAATAACATAGTCCCTAAAACACCCACTGCTAATCCACCAACCATTCCAGGTATAGTGTTTCCCATTTGGGAAGAGCGACCATGAGGATGGTTTGCGTAATAAGAAAACGGCTGTGTAAAAGCATAAGGCTGTTCAATAGCTTCCGATATATACTTTCCAAGTAGCTTATGAAGATTGTCTTCTTGCTCAAGAACTTTTTGATTTAAATGAAACTCACGTTTTGCTTCAATTTCCTTGTAGCCGCTTTTACAGTCAACTTCCATCCAGACCCGGATGCCTGATTCTTCATTGGCAAACCGCATTTCCACTTCATTTACTTGTCCCATGAATTGTTGTGTGGGAAAGAAAGCAAATTCCTGTCCATATTGATCGAGTTTACCTGAGTCTGCTGTCTCGCGAAATCCTAATTGAGCCATCGCATTAAAAATGGATGTGATAGATTCCTGGGATTGGATGACTAGCCGGTCTACATCTTTGCGGTCGACCCCGCCCTCAATATCAAGATGTGTATCCAGATAGTATGAAACAGTTCCCCTTGAAATAGGTATATTCGTAGGTAGTACGTAATGAAAAGGAATGACCTTACGTTCTTTGGGCTGAATACAATCTCGATTAACTAATGGTATATGTGCAACTTCCTTAGTAACGCTTCCTTGTTTTAATACCACATTCATCATCAACCGGACAGTCAATTGATTGATTTTCTGTTTCACCTCACCGCCTTGAATGACTAGCTGCCCTTGAATGCTTTCTCCCGCTTGATAATTATGATTGTCACATTGTAAATCTACAGTTGCAGCTCCTTTTCCTAAGCTTGCTAAGATTTTTTTAAACATACGTCCTCTTCCCTTCGTCAAACCTCTATTAGAATTTATATGTAAAATGGGGCGTAATTAGAAAGCACAAGAAATACATTTGTTTTTATGAGATTTCTAAATTATCCCTGATAGTATTACGTCAAAAAATGAAAATAGTTTCAAATAATTTGCCGCAGTTAGTGATTTTCCTTTGATAATGGAGTTCGTCATCTTTTATGATGCTGTTGATGGATTATTAACATTAATTATTGTTAATTTAGGGGGAAAACCAGCAACAATACAGATAACGATTGAGGGAGAGTTCAATTTTCGCTCAAAAAAAAGAATGCCAGGAGCTAACAATTCTTCGCCCTGGCATTTTTATTATAAGGCATAAATCAAATTTATCCTCTCTGGTAAAACAAACCTATTTCACCCCAATCAAATGCATGCGCTTACATTCAACTTCGGAGAAAAACTTCTCTCTTTCTCAACAGATCCGTTCATTATTACCTTACTGGGCTAAAGGTATATTCCTATCTAAAATATATAGAAATAACCGACTTCACGTTATAAGGGAAGAACCATATTATAATTTCTCGATTAAGGATTGTAATTCCTCTTGAAGGTTTCCTTTTGAAAAAGCAGAGTGCAGAATTTCATGAACTGTATTTAATGATATTTGTAGTTTTTCTTCACCTAATGTAGTTAAACGTGTGTAAATACCTCTTCGATCATCTTCGCATATTTGCCTTTGTAATACGCCGCAGCTTTTTGCTTCAAGCCTGACTACCAGCCTGGATATAGCACTTTGACTTAATCCTACCATCTCTTGTAATTGTTGTAGCCTCAATTGTTTTTCGCTTGTTTTGGATAAAAAGTAAAGAACGTAAAACTCTTTTAATGAAAGGTTATGATTTTTTTGCAAAGCACTTTCCAGCTCATTCATAATGCTCATTTGAATATTTGTAATCGAGAGCCAATTATCTAAATACTTCTTTTCTTGGTTGTTTTTCATGCACATTCCACCCTGTTCTATCCTTTATAATAAAATTTGGCACTTTAATTGATTATCATAAGGCATATAAATTGTTCTAAAATACTTCATGAAAAATAATTTTACCAAAGCCAGAATTTTTATGGTAAAACTTATTTGAAAAAGTGCGTGCCATATTGGCCGTTTCCATGTAAGTTATTTGGTTCTTCTCATTTTAGACGAGTTTCTTCTTTTTGTCTAAAATTGAGTTAATCCATAAAAAAAGCAGTCAAAATGACTGCTTTTTTCTTTAACGCATTGTAACTGAACAGGACCCTATTTCATTTCCACCCCAGTTAAGTGAAAGCTGGTCTTGATCTGAAAGAGGACCGACGCCACTTGGAGTACCGGTAAAAATTATATCTCCTTTTCCAAGCCCAAAATGCTCTGCTGTAAATTCTATAATGGTTTGCAAATCAAAAAGTAAGTCTTTAATATTCCCGACTTGTACACGCTCTCCATTTTTTAAAAGGGAAAAATCTAATTGTTCACATGCTTCAACACCTGGAAACGGAATAAAATCACTAACAACTGCCGAATTTTTGAATCCTTTAGCCAAAAGCCAAGGATGCTGTTTTTGTTTTAACTGTGATTGAACATCTCTAAGTGTCAGGTCCAAACCAATGGCCATGGAATCTACTATTTCATCTACTTTCATTCCTGACTCGAACTGTTTTGCGATATGTATGACAAGTTCAGTTTCAAAGTGAACGGAACCCTGATTACTCGGCAACGTAATTGACTGACCGTTTGCTTCCACGAGCGAATGAGTTGGTTTTGAAAATAAAAAAGGGGAAGTTGGTATTTCATTATTCAATTCTTTTGCATGCAAGGCATAGTTTCGACCTACACAATAGATATTTTTAATGTCTTTCATCATAAAAACCACTCTTTTCTTTTAAGAAATAAATATTTAAATGATAGTGGAACAATTTGAAAACCTTACTCATGGCATAAGAAGAAGCCCTCCGATTTAAGTACATTTTATATTTTTCTGACTTTTTATACAATGATTAATATAATTTCATGTTCGAATGACGTTAGGGCGGTCCAGATTTTAACATGCGGATAAAATACGAAGTCTTAATGCCCTATGATTGGTGAAGAAGAATACATCCACATAATTATTTTTTATTTTGACAAAAAAAGAGCCAACAAAAATTGTTGGCTCAAACTGTAGACAAACTCGATGAAAATCGAGTTTGTCTATTTTTATGGCTTGTACAATTTGGACGTTGATTTCCACTCCAGGCACTCGCTTTCCGCGGGCGGTCGGGGAGCCTCCTCGGCTTTCGCCTGCGGGGTCTCCCCTAGACGCGCTTTTCCCGCAGGAGTCTCGTACCTTCCGTTCCAATCAACTTTGTCTTACCTTTTAGATAGAACACTTTTGCCTGGAGTCATGTTTGTTTTAAAATAGAAGTATTAAAACTTGAGGTGATGAGGATGCTTTCTAAACATGATTCTATTCAGCGAGATCAACTTGAAATGATTACTTTAGATCAATTGGTGCCACCGAACCATTTGGTTCGTAAAATGGAGGCTGCCATTGACTTCACTTTCATTTATGACTTGGTGAAAGATATGTATTCAGAGGTAGGACGCCCAAGTATTGATCCAGTTATTTTAGTTAAACTGACTTTCATTCAATAATGGAAACCATAGTTGAAACAAATATGGCTTACTTTCGCTGCCATTAATTTAAAGAAGAAGGCCAATTGGACATGGCGAGGACCAAAAAAATGGCCTAACATAGTGGGTTCGTAGAGCCCCAATCTCTTTAACTTTAGGAGAAATTCAGAGGGAATTTCAAAAGGGGTTCAGAATTTTTTAATTCCGAACCCCTTTTGTCGACAAACTGAGCCAACAAAAATTGTTGGCTCCTTGATTTAAAAAGTAGAAGCTAGATCTTTTGAACGTGCTATAGCATTTTCTTTAATTTCTTGTGCTTTATCAGGCATTGCTGCATGTCCTTCAACGAATAAACCTTCAAAGGAAGGCACTCCGAAGAATTGCATAATGATATTTAGATATCGGTGACCCATTTCCAGTTCAGCTGCCGGTCCTTCTGAATAAATACCACCACGAGCTTGAATATGCAAGGCTTTCTTATCAGTTAAAAGACCAACTGGGCCTTGTTCGGTGTATTTAAATGATTTACCTGCAACAGCAACGGAATCAATATATGCCTTCATTACTGGCGGAAACGAGAAATTCCATAAAGGCGTTACAAATATATATTTATCGGCCGCTATAAATTGCTCACATAACTCTGAAAGTCGACTAACTTTTGCTTTCTCTTCCGACGAGAGTTCTTCAAAACCCTTTCCAGATTGAAGTTTCCCCCAACCACTGAAAACATCCACATCAATTTCAGGAATATTTTCTTTATAAAGGTCAATATTCACAATTTCATGGCTAGGATTTACTTCTTTATAAGTGTCAAGAAATGCTTTTCCAACGGCCATACTGTAAGATTGCTTGTCATCATGAGGATGGGCCGTGATATACAATACCTTTGTCATTCTATATATCCTTCCTTTCCTTTTACATATTTGAACATTTTATTTTGCCTAGGAAATTCAACACTTATACCAATTACTCGAACTAAAATATCTTTAATTGATGGGTATAAAATTAAATCCGTAAGATAGAAATTCGTTTTCGAGGGTAGTAAGGTATAAATCTTCTTTCAATTTGTGAGAAAGGATGTGAATTTTGGATATGATAAAATAAGACAATCTGGTTCACTTTAGGAGGACTAAGAAAATGACGAATTCAATAAAATTTGATCTCCACACTCACCATGAACGCTGTGGACATGCTATCGGCACAATTGAGGATTATGTAAAGCAAGCCATCGAATACGACTTGCATTATATTGGGATTTCTGATCATTCTCCATATTTTTATAGTGAGGACGACCATCTTTACCCAACTATTGCAATGGCAAAAAGTGAACTTGTTCCTTATATTGAGGAAGTACTTCGCTTAAAAGAGAAATATGCCGACAAAATTCACGTGTTATTAGGAATGGAAAGTGATTTCTTCCCTGATCACATTGAAGTCTACCGCGATCAATATCTTTTACACCCTTTTGACTACATAATTGGATCTGTTCATTATGTTCAGGATATTAGCATTTTTAAAAGAGGGCGTTGGAATGGCTTAACCTCTAAAGAACAGTCAAAAGTAAAGGATGAATATTATGAATTAATACAGAAATCGGCTAAAAGCAGAGTGTTCCAAATCTTAGGCCATATTGATGCAATGAAAGGTTTTTATCCAGCCTTTTCTTCCATTGAGACAGACATTATTGAAAAAACGCTAAAAATCATTAGTTCAGAAGATATCGCCATTGAGATTAATACCTCTGGTAAAACGAAAGATTGTGGTGGGTGGTATCCAGCAGATGACATTTTAGAACGAGCTCTTTTCTATGATGTAAAGGTAACCTTTGGATCGGATTCGCATACACCGGAACGTATTGGCGATGAATTTGAACTAGTTAAAAAAAGACTAAAGGAGATCGGCTTTTCCGAGTGGGCTTACTTTGTTAAAAAGGAAAGGATTCTCACTCCACTTTGACCTTTCAATCAGAACAGGTCCGATCATTAGAGCTTCCTGTAACCACATGTGGAATGAACTTTTTCAATCCTTTTGCTACTAAGTAGGCCGAAGTCCAAAAATTAAAACTGAATCCTGTTAAACCCCTCAACTGATCAATGAATCGGTACCATTTTTTTTTATGGGCATAAAATAATCATTATGCATCCTGTCATAAAAATCATCACGATTGCTTACACATTTTTCTCCGTTCATTTCAATGAATTCCAGTCATCGCCATATTTTCTTGCATAAAATAAAAGTATTTAGGGAATTAATAACTAACCATTCGTTTATATTATAAAAAGGAGTTGATTTTGGGATGATTGATAACCCATTTCATAAAGAGAATGACGAAACCCTTGTAGAGTCAGTTGAAGGTGGTATCAACTCTTCAATAGGGCGATCCGAAGCCCAACCAAAAAACCAGTCAAAAGATCCTGAATTCGATCTTTTTGGCACAGTATTAAATGGGTATCTTTAATTTATACTTCCTTTTGAATAACCTTATTTCAAGACCTAAAACATTATAAATTCCTAAAAAGAAGAGCACGTATTAGTCACGCATAATATGTGCTTTCCTTTTATTAAATTCAAGCGCCCTTTTCTGAGTTAAAGCTGGTGTAAATGTAAAAATCTTATTTGTCATGAAACCTCTAAATTAATTCAACACTTCGTTTATATTCACTTTCACTTTTAATTTCCTCTGATCTTGAAATCCTTACCTCATATCTTCAATCATGAAACCAGCTTTTTTAAAGGTTGGTACTATTCTTCAATCGTTCGGTGATATTTACCTTCATATCGATTCAAGGTTCTACCCTTACGCCACTATTAATCTAATCGGCAACTATCCAATCTTAAATGAAACAAGGATATCGCGACTTTACCTCAATCCAAAGGTGATGTAAGGATACATTAAGTAATAGTTGATATAGTCAAAAATGGATATTTCTCATTTATCAACTGGATATCTGAATATGTTCGAAAGCTTCGTATGCTAAGCCAATCCGATGAAATCATGAAACGCCCCGAAAGAAAGCATGGTTAATCAGATGAATTGTTGGATAGACTTAGTATTCTCAAAGACTTCGGGAGATTTTTTCAATGTGACAGGTTACTAAAATGATGAAGGTGAAAACGATGAGCGTCTAAACCATGCTTCCGATAAGTTTGTATAACCAATTGGGTATTATGGTGATTTTTAACGGAGTTCATTTGAAGTAGGGAAAAACCGTATGTTTGTACCGCTCAGCTTTCATCTTGTATTTTATGGAATATCCCTTTATTGACTTCAAAAAATCAAATTTTTTCCGTACATGCCTTCTAACTTACATAAGGAGAAATGAATCAACCTATTCATGAATAATATCAAAATTTAAATACAAAATATAAAAAGGTTAAAGGTTTAGCCTTTAGTATAAAAATAATGAAGGAGACTTTTAAAATGACACAAAAACAACAATATCAGCAAGCTATAATTGCGGCGCAACAAGCCAAACAGGCTATACAATCTGCCCAGGTTAATGATAATCCACAACTATTCCAACAAGCACAGCAACAGCTTGAAGAAGCTCAACAACAACTTCAAGAAGTTCAACAGTCTTGGTTCTAAATTTCATACGTAATGAAACGTTCTGGATCAAAATGAATAAAATCAAGGTGAAGAGAGAGTGAAAAAATAAGCATTATCATAGACTTCCTGGAGCCATTCACGATATACATGTCGGGGATTTTTTTCGTTCTGTTTTCCTTAATATTTGACTTAAAAAAATCTTGATTTCTGTCCGCCGTTTTTTCCTCTATATGTATAAGAACTATATAAAATTCCTCGTCTTTTTCACTGATTTCTTCCGACGGACGGCCTAGCTCTGTTTTTCCTTCTTTACCTAACTAAAAAAGGAATCCTTCTTTTTGGATTCCCTTTAGAAAAAATATGCATTTATTTGGCTTTGGTAAGGCGGCTCATGTTTCAAACTCTCTAAGATTAATTAATAGGCATAACTCATTTGCTCGCTGAAGCTGGTCTGTTTTAGCTTCCCGAGTTCGCCTCGTTAACCGGCTGTTGTACTTGTACCTCTCCCCTATTTCAATGGATAGTAAATCCTCCCCTACTAACACAGTTCCTTCATATGTTTTTTTTGTTCTTTCGAGCAAATCAGCTTTTTCTTCTGTTAATCCTCCCAATAATACTATATGTGAGTACACAGCAAGTTTTGGTTGTATTTGGCTAAAGACTTTACCTGCTTCCTCCGGTGTAGTGTGAAGATCAAGTATATTGGCGATTGATTCTGATTGAATATCAGGTTTTGCCGCTGCAACCTCATGAATCACCACATCAGCACCTTTGGCAAATTTTATAAGATTTTCATTATAGCGGGTGTCGCCTGAGATAACTACTGAATGTCCTTTGTAATTAACCCGATAACCGAAAGCCGGTTCTATTGATTTATGGTCAACCTTGAAGGCTATTACTTCAATTCCCTTTTTGTTATAGACAATACCCTCCTCTCCTTCAACGTTCCCATTTCCAGAGTCATCCCTTGCATCCAAATCGGCTTTATATGCTTTATTCATATGTACCATCATTTTCTCGGTTCCCTTAGGTCCCCAAATCTTAAATGCTTGCTCTCTTTTCCCTCCTGTTGGTAAGGAACCTGTAAGCCATACGTCCGGTATGCCGATTGTATGATCCGAATGCAAATGCGTAAGGAATAACTTATCAACACTTCCTGGTAACATATTCGCTTTATATAATTGTAAAGCGGTTCCGCGTCCAGCATCAAAGAGGAATTTTTCATTACCAACTTCTACAAGAGTAGCTGGACCGGAGCGGGATGTACTTAAAAGTGGAGAACCTGTACCTAATAGGGTTACTTTAAAATCGGTTTACTGGACCGCTGTTTGGCCAAATGAAGGAAGAAATAATGATAATGATAGAATTATGGTCACTACCAATAAAAAACCAAACGAAGTATTCCTTAATCTTTTCTTCATAACAAAAACCTCCTGTCAGATTATTTGACTGTACACAAGGAAAACCCAGTTGTTTCTAATATAAAACCTTGTTTCAAAAAACAAATGCGCAAAATAAATATTATAATATTTATAATATTCAGTCAATGATAACCGAAATAATATCGTGTATGTTGTTTCAACCTTCCATTAAGACAACCGGACTCAATTTGGGAAAGAAACGGAAATAATCTTAGTGAATATTGGATGAATCGTTCATACTAAATAAAAAATAACTGTTCAAGAAGGAGTTTATATGCCAAAAGAAAAAAATAATCCAGCTCAGCCAAAAAGTCAGGTTAGTCGATTAAACGACGTGATGGAAGTGGATACAGATGTCAATGAAGATCCTAATCGGGAAAAATTATTGGACGAATCCGTTGATGCTTTTCTAAAATCGAAAGAAGGACAGGGATATTAGGGGCAAAATTGTGGCCGCTATTGACTTGTTTTAAGACGTTTTTATATTTTTTCACGTTAAATGGGCCCCTCATGAAGCTATTGAGCGGCCCGTTTTGTTTCCTTATCAACGGGGATACCGCCACATCGCCATCAAGGTAAGCGCGCAAGAGATAATATACAAGGATGTTCTCTTTAATTTGCAATGGTAACGCTAAAAATACCGCATGACATAAAAACCATCCATGTTGAAATTGATTCATAAGCTCTTCCGTTCTAACTGAATAAAGAGAGTACCTTTCTTCACAGTCCCATTTTAAAAAAACTCTGGTTCATCATTCTTACGATATATACGAGAATTCAACTTCAAACGTGAGATTTAGTAAGCACCTTCATCATTCATTTTCTGTAAGCTGTAAGTCGAAATACCCTAAATCCCTTATGTATAAGCCTTTCGGTTGAATGGTTAGACCCGTGGAACCGAAGGTGGTTTTATCATTTTCCCTCGCTTTTCCTACTAAACGTGGAGGAACTCGCCACCCCCTCAGGGCTCATGAGGACACCTGTAGATGCTTCGAGGCGGCTACACAATTGTGTGTTTTTATGAAGTAAATCTTTTTGTTCGTGATAACAAAAAAGGAAATATTTGTTTTTGTGTGAATAAGTCGAAAATATATAAAGGTGAACTAAACATTGTATATTTTCGACTTATTGCTAAAGTACCAGGGTTTCATTCACATCTGTACTTGAACTGAGGCTCTGTCTGTATATAAAAAGCATTTCTTACTTGTGCACTCCAATTTGCAAAGGCTGATCTCCATTCAGGAGTGTTAAAGAATTGATCTACAGTTTGAGTTTCAGAATGCCAAACTATAAATAGGTTGAGTGGGGCAATTCCTCCTGCCCAAATTCCATTATTTGCGTCAGTATCTTCTTCCCTTACTAATAATAAGGGTAGACCAAATTGAAAAGCCATTGAAGGTTCTACTTGTGAATAAACTGATCCTGTCCAGAATGGAGTGGAAGGTGGAAGGGGTCCTGCATTGACATCAACTGTTTGAATTTTAAAACGACGAAGGTTTACTGCCAACATTCCATAGCTTGATGAAACTAACCGACGAATATCAGTTAAAATGGATTCAGGATAACTTTCGCTTAATGGTAATGTACGCGGAAAAAGTAAAGCATTCTCAATCTCTAAAATTAGACGGTTTAGAAACCGTTGTTGGTTGTCATTTAAATGAGTCGTCGTACTTAAAAATATAGGAATACGATAAGCACGATCAATACACTCTTGGTGCGCCGATTCTATTTTCGCTTTATCTTTACGTAAAGAGCTATGCTCATTATTACTCACTTTCTCTTCATCCTTGCGTGAAGAGCTATTCTTACTTTTACTCACTTTCTCACCTCCTTTTTTTATTAGTATATGGAAAAGGAATAAGTGAGCTTGGACATAACAGGATTTCATATTAGAAAGGCTTTATAAAACAAAAATTAGTAATTTTATCTAAATATGAATAATTTTATAAAAAATTTATTTAATTTATCTGAAGCAGTAAATAGGTAATCTTTCATTAAGCTATCCACAATAAGCTTTTGGATGAATTCAATGTTGAGGAAAAAATATACCCACAAAAAGATTGTGGGAAAATGCTCTTGGGCATGGGGTACCGCCAGCAAACACTGGATTATAATGATTTAATGCACAAAACTCCCCATTAGTTGAAAATGACGATACAATGTTAGTGGAATAATTATATTAGAAAAAAAGGAGGTCGTTTCCATGAATATTTTAATTTTGGGTGCAACTGGACGAGTTGGGGGTCAATTAGTTATTCATGGTCTGCAAGACAATCATCATGTTACCGTTTTAGTTCGCACTCCAGAGAAGATCGCTATAAACAATGACAATTTAACCATCATTCAAGGTAATGTTTTAAATAAAGATGATATCGTACGTGCCATGCATGGAATTGATGTAGTTATTAGTGCACTTAATACTGATGGGACAACGACTTTATCAGCAAGTATGCCACTAATTATCGAAGCTATGAAAAACGAAGGTATACAACGAATTATAACCATTGGAACGGCAGGTATCCTCCAAAGTAGAACAACCCCAAATTCTCTGCGTTATCAGACAAGTGAATCAAAGCAGAAGTCTACCCGTGCAGCGAAAGAACATCATGAAGTTTTCGATTTGCTTAAACAATCAACACTTCAATGGACAATTGTCTGTCCTACGTATTTGCCGGATGGAAAGAGAGTTGGTATATATCGTATAGAAGGCGACTTTTTGCCGGAGGATAGTATTGAAATATCCGTTCCGGATACAGCAGAATTTGCATTTAGCCAAATAAAAAGTAACGATTTTTTAAAAGCACGTGTAGGTATCGCCTACTAAAAATTCCAATATGCAAGAATCCCCTTGGATTAAATCGTATAGAAAGCCGGTCAATTTTCTTCGTCAATGAACACAGTCAGGTGAACCATTGCCAGGAATATTTCCCGGTTTCTTTTGGGCGAAGATTTTGCCTGTACCTTGTTCATGGACCATCTATTCCATTGTGCTATATTTCCTCTCCGAAAATAGCCACATTCTGCCGGTCAGGAGCAAATGCTTTCCCGTTCCATTTCAATACGTTCTGTACAAATCCCAGTGAGTCGGCATTGTACCTCCCTGCAATCCTTTGATACGCTTCGAGCTCATATATGCCATCCCTATTGAAATCAACCGGATATAAACCAGATAAAGGATTGACCCATCCTTCAATCGGCGCCTTCAATATACCATCCTTGTTATAAATTTCAGATAAATATTCCTGATCCTTATAAGTCAGGTCAAGAATGTACCTTTCTTTTAGGTAATGACTGTTCACCTTTACTTTGTATTGGTTTTCATAATGAACATCGTATTGAAAGGATTCATTGAATGAATCTGAATTAAAAATGGTCATGAGTTGACCGTTAAGGTAGGAAAAAACATACGCATAAATGGAACCCCCGCTTCCTCCTGTATCAATGACCACTAATATGTCATCCCCCTCATTACCTGTAAAATCACCAAGAAAAAGGGTCGGATTATATCCTGCGTCATTTTTCATGGGAACTTGTTCATATTGATTAGTCCTCCCATTTTGGATAACCAAAGTTATATTCCTCCAAAAGGGGCTATCAGGGGTTTTATTTGCGGTAAGAAAAACATTGTCCTTTGTCCCGTCCCCATCAATATCTCCCTGTCTTGAGGTCACTATGACTGTTCTGCTGGAGTTCATTTGTCTTGAAAGAACGGTTTGGAGGTTCAATTGCATGTCTACCAGTTCTGTTTTGGAAGGATAAGGATTCTGAAACGACAAGGCGTTTTCTATCGTTTGCAGTGCTTCATTTGTTAATCCGGCCCTACTTTGGGTCTCAGCCAAAGAGTACCAATAATAAGGATGATTCGTTTCTTGTATTTTTGTGTAATAGTAATGAATCGCATTTCTGATGTCATACATATCCAACTTCATCCCACCTGCCTCTTTATTATCCATATAGAATTATATGCAGGAATTTTGTGAATAGCCTAGAGTGCATATCTATGTCCTTTTTAAACATAGCGCCATAATTATCAATGATCTCGGGCATAATACTTTTTTATTAACATATTCGCTTGCATATATTTATGTAATTTGCTATTATAACTGACGAACGTTCGTTAAATTATGAGGTGATATTATTGAAAAGTAATGAAATTAAGGACGCCGCTCTAAAATATTTCACGATTCATGGTTATGAAGGAGCTTCGCTTTCTCAAATAGCTGAAGAAGTCGGCATGAAAAAGCAATCCATTTACGCTCATTTTAAAGGAAAGGATGATCTTTTCCTGCAAGTTTTACGTGATGCGAAAGAGACGGAGCTATCGTCGAAACTCCAATATTTCAGTAAAGTTGATTCAAAAAATCCTGAAAAAGACTTATACGGATTCCTTCAATTGGTCATCGACCTTTTCCAAAAAAATGAGCATATAAAGTTTTGGCTGCGTATGTCCTTTTTTCCGCCAGCGCATCTTGAAAAAGAAATCGGGCAGGAAGTGATAGATATCGAGGAAAAGGTGCAGGCGATCCTGGAATGTAAATTCCATGATTGGATCGATGCCAAATTAATCGTCGAAGATGAAGCCATAACGCCGACCTATTCATTCTTGGGAGTCGTGGATTCCATTTTGCTTGAGCTTGTATACGGCAATGATGAGAAAAGGCTGAAGGATAAATTAACTGCCTCCTGGAAAGTGTTTTGGAGGGGTATTTCACAAAAATGATTCACAATGAAAGTGGTGTTAAAACATGAATAAACCAATTAAAGATCAAAAGGCGGTATTAATTATCCTTCTAAGCAATATATTCATTGCTTTTCTGGGAATAGGACTCATCATCCCCGTTATGCCGTCATTTATGAATATCATGCATTTATCCGGAAGCACAATGGGCTATCTGGTTGCCGTATTTGCGGTTTCACAGCTTGTTATGTCTCCATTCGCAGGTCGTTGGGTTGACCGTTACGGCAGAAAGAAAATCATCATCATCGGCTTATTCCTTTTTGGTGTTTCGGAACTAATCTTCGGTGTAGGGACAAACGTGTCGGTGTTTTATTTATCAAGGATCCTTGGCGGAATCAGTGCCGCCTTTATCATGCCAGGTGTTACTGCATATGTTGCGGACATTACATCCGTTCAAGAAAGGCCTAAAGCAATGGGCTATATTTCAGCCGCCATTAGCTTGGGCTTTATAATAGGACCAGGAATCGGTGGCTTTGTTGCAGAATATGGTATACGCTTGCCCTTCTTCCTTGCGGCGGGCATTGCTTTTATAGCTTGCCTTTCATCAATGTTCATTTTAAAAGAACCGATGACAAAGGAACAGCTTGCAAAAGTTTCTGCTAATACAAAGCAAACGAACTTTATCGGCGATTTAAAAAAATCTCTGAATCCGCTTTACTTTATTGCGTTCATCATTGTATTTGTACTCGCTTTTGGTTTGTCAGCCTATGAAACGGTTTTTAGCCTATTTTCTGATCATAAATTCGGCTTCACGCCGAAGGATATTGCCATCATCATTACAATAAGCTCTATTTTCGGAGTTGTTGTGCAAGTATTCATGTTTGGAAAGCTGGTAGATATACTCGGCGAAAAGAAGCTTATCCAATTATGTTTAATCGTCGGGGCCATTTTTGCGGTAGCATCCACTATGATTTCCAGCTTTTTGGCAGTACTAGTGGTAACTTGCTTCATATTCCTTGCATTTGACCTGCTTCGTCCGGCATTGACGACATTTTTATCAAAAGCTGCCGGGAAAGAACAAGGATTCGTTGCTGGAATGAACTCCACCTATACGAGCTTAGGGAATATCGCCGGGCCATCCATGGGAGGATTGCTTTTTGACGTAAACATCCACTACCCTTATCTTTTCGCTGCTGTCATTATCGTCATTGGCCTTGGCATTACTGTCATTTGGAAAGAAAACCGATTGACAGAAAGCTTAGCGAAATAATGAAAGTCCCGGATTGTTGATCGTATCTTTCCTTTCTATCTGGCAAATTCTCAAACTTGAAAAATGATATTCTACTAAAAAACCCCCCTTGTCCATTTGAAATGTACCCTATAGAGTAGACACCTAAAAAAGTCTCCTATAGGGTACTTTTTTGTATAATTAAGAAACACAACGAGAAAACACAACATGGGACTGGAGAAGGTTATGAGTAAAAAGCTTTTTACAGAGAAAGAAATCAAACTACTATCATCTAATAATTATGTTAAATCTGTAAGTTCAAAAGGAATTACTTATACTGATGAATTTAAGCATATATTTATAGCGGAAAAACAGAAAGGCAAGTTCGTAAGGCAAATATTTGAAGAATTTGGGTTTGATGTAGAGGTTTTGGGGACGGAAAGAATTAAATCAGCGAGTAAGAGATGGCAAGCAGTTTACGAGAAGAACGGGATTATTGGTTTATGTGACACTAGAGCAGGAAATTCAGGGCGCCAAAAGGAAAGAAAACTTACCCTAGAGGAGAAAAATGCTCGCTTAGAAGCACAAATCAACTTACTAAAGGCAGAAAACGAACTGTTAAAAAAGATTCGTTTTGCAGAAAGGGGGATGAAGAAGTAGTTCTTCCTCCTTTCCAAAAATATATCCTAATTCGCTCCGTGATTGAAAAATATCAACTAAAACATATGGTGAAATACCTTTGTAAAATAGTCGGTGTTTCAAGAAGTGGTTATTATAATTACTTCTCAGTGAAATCACAGGAAAAAAGAATTCGAAAAGATGAAAAGGATGAGGTAGTGAAAGAAATCATCATAAAAGCATTCCATTTCAAAAATCGTAAGAAAGGGGCTCGTCAGATCAAAATGACTTTGGCGGGTCAATTTAATGTTGTCTATAATTTGAAGCGTATCCGGCGAATCATGAAGAAGTACAGCATTATATGCCCTATTCGGAAGGCAAATCCGTACAGACGAATGATGAAAGCCACTCACGAGCACCGTGTGGTGCCGAATCTTTTGAAGAGGGAATTCAAACAGGAAGTTCCAGGTAAAATACTACTGACAGATATCACATATTTGTTCTATGGCCAAGGAAAGAAAGCTTATCTATCAACGATTAAGGATGCTTCGACCAATGAAATTGTGGCTTACCATGTATCAGATCGCATTACCATGGACCTGGCTACGGAAACCCTCCTCAAGTTAAAGAAAAATCGAAGATTTCACAAAGCAAAGAATGCCTTTATCCACTCTGATCAGGGAACTCATTATACCCATCCGGACTTTCAGAAATTAGTAAAAAAACTGGGATTAGGCCAGTCGATGTCAAGGCGCGGGAACTGCTGGGATAATGCACCTCAAGAATCTTTTTTTGGCCATTTTAAAGATGAAGCCTCTATTAAAGCATGTTCAACTTTAGATGAATTAAAAAAAGAAATTAAGCAATATATGACGTATTACAATCACTACAGATACCAATGGAATTTAAAAAAGATGACTCCTGTTCAATACAGAAATCATCTTTTTCAAGCTGCCTAGGCTTTTTTTAAACTGTCCTTTACAAAGGGTACATTTCAATTTGGGCAAGGGGGGTTTTTAGTTATCTTTTGAGAACGGGATTATTACTCCCATTTTGCTCACGATAACCGCTCCAAATTGATTTTGAATGTATACCGATCAGCCCGGTAGACAGATCTGACAACCGCAACTGGTTGATTGGTTTCAAGGGTACTTCTTCGATCTATCAACAATACAGGGGAACCTTCAGCTACCCCGAGCATTTCCGCCTCTTTTTTTTGAGCGATGGCGGCTTCAATTACCTGTCTGCCATGCTTGATTTTTAAGCCGAACTTTTTTTCAACATAATCATGAATGGCACTTACAGCTATTTCTTCCGTAAGGTCCAGGGCATGATCTTTAGGGATGTATAGCTTTTCATATGCCATCGGCAACCGATCAGCAAGCCTTACACGTTCCAGTTCGAAAATAGCGGTACCTGCTTCAACCTCAAGCTTTGCAGCAAGTTCATGATCTGCCTTGACCTCCGTAAAACTGATAACTCGCGTACTTGGTTTAAGTCCTCTTGAAATCATATCCTCTGTAAAGTTAGTCAGACCTTGCAAGGGCGGCTCCGATTTTTGTTCGGCAACGAATGTTCCTTTTCCGCGCTGCCTGTATAAATAACCGCCATTCACGAGGTTAGAAATGGCCTGTCTCACCGTCATCCTGCTTATGCCATATTTTTCAGTGTATTCTTTTTCTGAAGGAATCATCTCTCCTGGCACCAATTCAAGACTTTGAATCGCTCCTTTAATCTCCTCTTCAAGTTGATGATAAATGGGACTCGGAGAATTCTTTTGGATCATTCAGCTTACATCTACCTTTCATCGTGATGTATATTTTTACAAGGCATCCTGATCGGAACATCTCAAGCTAAAATTTAAGTTCGTTGATTTTATCCGTTTTATAGGGCGTCATTTAGGTATCCAAATTCCTTTTTGTGAATTTCAATACCGATTCCCTTGAACGTTCAATTTCATTTTTATTTTCATTATAGTATTTAGAAACATACGCATAGAAAATAATGCTGACCGTTAGAAATTGAGCAAAAAGCGAACTTGTTGCAGCACTTCGGAATTTAGCCTCCGGTGCACGTACATGATTTAGTGACATATCAACTTTTTTAGTTAGTCCATTGTTCCCCAATCGCGATAAACCAATTGTTTTAATACCATATGCTTTAGCAATATCAACGAGTTCCAGAATTTCTTCAGTTTCGCCACTATTGGATATACAGAAAAAAACGGTATTCTTTGATGATGCCGCAAGTGCAGTGGCCGTAATATGCGGGTCTTGATTGGCACTTACAATCTTTCCTAACCGTAACCATTTCTGTGTAATATCTTCAGCAACGAGCCATGATGCCCCTAAACCATAGACATAAATCACATCTGCACTCCTCATGGTTTCAATGATATTGTCAAGAACGGCCTCATCCAAATAATGTGCCGTTTCTTGTATGGCCTGGACGGAGTTGGATACTATTTTATTTTTAATCGATGCTATTGTTTCATTAGGCTCAATGTCATGGAAACCTTTTTTCTCCGGCTGGGAAATCAGGGATGATAGGGATACCTTCAGTTCTGAAAAACTATTAACTTTTATGGAATGACAGAACCTCGTAACTGCCGAACTGCTGGCATTGGCATGGTCAGCCAATTCATGTATCGTCATTCTTACTATATCTTTTGGATTTTCTAAAATATATTGTGCAATTTTCTTTTCTGATTTGGGCAATTGGTTCAATAAACTTTCAATTCTCAATATAATATTTTCGCCGTGCATATGATTTACTCTCCTTGATCTTTACTTACTTTAAATGCTTCATTGCTATGTAGTAACAACCCAAGGTAGCTGATACGTCTTCTAAAACGAATTTTACATTTGGGTTTTCAAGTTTAATATGATTGATGAATGAGTTTTGCACCAATGGTATATTTGTCAATATGCTACCTTTTAATGCAATTGTAACATTCTCACACAACTTTAACTTCTTGATAACCTCAAGCGTTTGTTTTGCAAGGTGGTACCCGGCCTGATTCAGAATATTTTGCGAGAAGCCATCACCCTTCTCCGCATGTTGGACTATTTGGGGAACAAACGCCGCAATCTCGGATTTCGTGGCAGAATAAATGAATTTCTTCAGTTCCATTACACTAAGATAGCCAAGTTTTTTCAGTATCGACTCGGTTAAATGGCTATATTCATACCCCTCATCCTCTTCTTTCGTCATTCTTATAAAAGCCTGCATGGCGATCCAATAGCCACTTCCTTCATCCCCAAGAATGTGTCCCCATCCACCAGCCGATTTCTCGATTCCTTCATGGATGCCGATACTTACAGATCCCGTTCCGGATATGGTCAAAATGCCATCATTTCCTTTTAGCAAAGCAGCATGAGCGATAATTGCATCATTTACAATGGTGAACGGGGCCTTAAATGCCTTGCTTAATGCACTTTTTATGCCCTGCGGATTTTCAACTCCTCCATACCCGGCTAATCCTAAACAAATGTATAGGCAGCTGCCATCATCAATAGGAGTCATGCTTTGTTCAATTGCCTGTATAATGTTAGCGGTGGCTTGTTTTTCATTAATAAGCAGGTTTCCAAACCCCGCTCTGCCTTCACTAATTTTATTACCATCCATATCATAAGCCACTGCTTCAGTTTTGGTCCCTCCGCCGTCAACACCGATAATATAATTCATGTCATTCTCCTATTCAGTAAAAAAGGAAGGAATATCACCGTTCCTTCCCTGATCCATTAATATTGAATTGGAATTTCCCCCATGGTTCCAAATAATCGAGGAGAAAAATTTCCTCTTCTGCTATTCGGCCAACTACATTCGTTTTCCCCGAATTCTTCATTTCCTTCAATGCAATCTGCAATTCCCCTTTATATTGTCCATAGAGCTCGTTTTCAATTAAAATATCACCGCGTCTAATATCAGGCGTATATGTTGGTTTAAATTCTTCGCTCTTATATTTCACGCGTGATTGAGTCGAGCGAATCAGATAATCGGAAACATCTCCACGGTAAAAATGGAATTCTTCCAATACTATTTTTTTCTCCAAAGCTGTTATGGTTTCGTGTAGGTTCACATTAAATGTTAACAGACCGCTGTTTACCGAGCTAAGCTGTTTCAATTCATCTTCAGATGCGTAAGCATTTGCTATGATTACATCATCAATCAATCCTGTTGCATACAAATGTTTCGCTTGTGTTGTAATCGGTAATTCCCGGTGCATTTCCAATGTACATAATCCTTCCATTATAGGCCAAGGTCCGTACGTTGCTGCATGTGAGCTGATGAAAGCTGCCGTGCGGATATTATGCTTTTTGAATGACTCACAGCATTTAATGAAATGCGGATAGCTCAATCCTGCATAGCGATGGGGATAGAAGTTGTGCGATCCAACTAAATTTTCTTTATTTGGTTTGTAATCCATGATATTTTCTAGATACTTCGTTGCATTACTCATGTTTATTTCAATTTTTAGATCATATGGATTATGTGTCATGATCGACTCTTCGTTGCCTGTAAAACCCATGTCCAGCCTGATTCCATACGCACCTAATTCTGCAAAAAATAATAAGTCATCATAAGAAATGCCCAGTGAACCGAATACTCGGGGAGCAATATCGACCATCACTTCCATATTCAATTGATTGGCATAATGAATCGTTTCTTTAAATTCTTTTAAAATCTTCTCTTTGTCTCCTTCGACAGAAAGCAAGCAAGTAAAGATCTTTTTGAAGCCATATTTGTGTGCAAGTGCAATGTATTCCATGTCTTTTTCAACGGTTGAATGCTCTGGATAGATAGATATACCGAGTTTACCCATTTTTAATCACCTCTTTACTGTTGTGGGGCTAGCTTTTTTACTATGCGAATCATGTGTTCTATTAGTTTTTGTTCGCTCATTGCAGTCATCAAGTGATCTTGAGCATGAATCATCAATAAAGTTTTCTCACTTGGAACTCCATTCAATTCTGCTTGAATGAGCTTGGTTTGTGTCTTATGGGCCATGTTCAATTCTTCCTGGCCTTGTTTAATTAGTTCCTCTGCCTTTTCAAAATTAAATTCTTCCGCTTCTTTCAGTGCTTCGAATGCTAATCCTCTTGCATTTCCACTATGTGATATTATTTCAAAAATTTCCATTTCGTTATTGTTCAGTTCAGTTGACATATCATTACACTCCCATTTTATGTTAGATTATGAAGGTTCATTGGATTACCGTAATCCAGATTCACTGCTTAAAACACCATTCACTTGATGTTCGGAACAGCACTTTCACTGAAGAATCGCGGTAAGTATTCTTCATGCGCTTTTAAAAGTTTTTGTAAAACCATTTCCGCCAGGTCATCACTTGGGATGAGTGGGTTGATGGTTAAAGCCAATAACGCTTTATCATAAGAACCTGTAACGGCTGCCTCAGCACCAATTCTCTCAAATGATTTGATTTGTTGAATCAAGCCATGCACTTGTACGGGTAATTTACCCATAGCCATAGGAATTGGTCCATTCTTGGTGACGATACAGCTTACTTCGACTGCTGAATCATAATCAATATCAGTAAGCGATCCTTTGTTTTGTACATTTAGCACTTGAATGTCTTTTTTATCATTATAAATAGAAGAAATGACGTTACATGCTGCATCACTATAGTAAGCTCCACCGCGCTGCTCTAGTTGTGGAGGCTTGATGTCAAGGGTTTCATCCTTGTATAGGTCAAATAAACCTTCTTCTAATTTTTTCACAATTTCAGCTCGGGTTTTCCCTGATTTGAATGCTTCCAACTCTTCTTCTAAAATCGTTTTTGTTTTGTAATAATACCGATGGTACGGGCAAGGCACCACTCCTAAAGATTTCAAAAACCTTCTGTTCCATGCCAATGGGGCTATATTCTTCATCGTCAGCTGAATTTCAGGATTGCCAAGCATTTCAAGCACTTTATCTGTTACCTCTTGATTATCAACGAACACATGCATCCCGAATACCATGTGGTTTAACCCGGCGAAATCTATATGCACTCTCTTCATATCGACACCAAGCATGCTAGAAATAGACATATGCATATTAAATGGAACATTGCATACTCCAATGACTTTTTTATGCTTACTGTAGCGGAGCAGGGCTTCCGTTACCATCCCCGCTGGATTTGTGAAGTTAATTAACCATGCATCAGGGCAGAGCTCCTCCATTTCTTCTGCAATTTCCAGAAGTATGGGTATCGTTCGTAATGCCTTGGACAATCCTCCTGCTCCATTTGTTTCTTGACCAATTAATCCTAATTCCAACGGGATCCTCTCGTCCTTGATTCGTGCATCAAGTAAACCCACTCTCATTTGAGTTGTGACAAAATCAGCATCTTGCAAGGCTTGACGGCGGTCTAACGTTAGATGTACTTCCATTGGAAGTCCTGCTTTTTCAACCATCCGTTTTGCCAAGGTTCCTACAATCTCCAGTTTTTCTTTTCCTGCCTCAATATCCACTAACCACAGTTCCCTAATAGGCAACTCATCATATCGTTTTATAAATCCTTCTATTAATTCTGGCGTATAACTGGAGCCTCCACCGATTGTGGCAATCTTCAGCCCTTTTTTCATTTCCATTTCCCCAACACCTCATCGTAAGCTAATCTGGATCCTTCATTCATTTATAGATTATTGCATAACAAACCAGTGCACTTACCGCTAATAAAGACAAGAATGAAGCCAAAAAATAGAAAGGCACTTTTGTAACTAAAAAAGTGAATCCTGGATGTTGAATTCATGTCCTTTCCCCCTCTCAATTTATAAAAGGAGTTTGGAGCATTAGTCCCAAACTCCCTTTTAGGCATTCCTTATAAAGCGATATTTTTATTATCCGTTGTTTCTACCATGTTTTCCTGTGCTAAAAGCTTTTTATCGTACATCTTAAAGAATGGCAGATATATAAGGACCGAAATGGTTAAATTCACCATCACGAGAACAATGGCTCTCCAATCACCGCCCGTTGAAAGGTAGGCACCTATTGGAGCGGGCAATGTCCAGGGAACCATTACATATGTCGGGTTCACAAGGCCGATGGACGTTGCTATATATGCAAGTGTTGCTCCAATCAGCGGTGTAATGATGAATGGAATAATCAGTACCGGGTTCAGTACAATCGGCATCCCAAAGATAACAGGTTCATTGATGTTAAAAAGGCTCGGCACAATTGTTGCTTTCCCCATTGCTTTACTATAGCTGGACTTCGCGGTTAAGAGCATGGCTATTACTAATCCCAATGTTGCACCAGATCCACCAATCCAAATAAACCATTGGAAGAATGTTTCAGGAGCTATGTGGGGAATTGCCTTTCCAGCTGCAACTGCTGCCGAGTTATTCCCCAAGTATACTTCCCATACCGGACGGGCTACGGCACCTACCACTGATACGCCATGAATACCAAATGACCAGAAGAATGTAATCAAAAATACTGGAATTAATACACCTGGCAATGTATCGCCAGCACTGATGAGTGGTGCAACCGCTTTATCAACAAGTGAATGTAAATCAACAGCAAAAACGACTGTAATTAAAGTCATGACAAGCAGGACAATTGAAACTGGTATTAATGCTTCAAATGAACGGGCTACTGAAGTTGGAACAGAATCCGGCATTTTAATCGTGATATTTTTTGTTTTACAAAAACGTAGAATTTCGACAGCAAAAATGGATACAAGCATTCCTACAAAAAGGCCATGGCCTCCGAGATTTGTCATTGGCAAAACAAACCCCACATCATCCATCATCTCTACACCAATTGTGAACAGGAAGGCTGCCAATGATAGTAAACCTCCAGATAACGGATCAAGTTTATAGCTTTGAGATAAGCTGTAGCCTATACCAAAAGTAATATATAGCGTCATGATAAACATCGTTAATCGATATGGAATTAAAATTTCAGCTATATGTTTTGCAGACCATTCACCTAATGCAGTATCTGCTGCAACGGGCGGAAATGCAATGATCAAGAATAAACTGCCAAAGATGATGAATGGTAACGCGGAAACCACACCATCCCGAATTGCGCGTAAATGCTTTTGCTCAGACAGTTTAGCCATAGGTGTTGAAAGATTATTTTCTAAAAAAGCTACAAACTTGTCCATTCGTGTTTTCCCCTTTTACGTTTAGTGATAAGAAATTGTAATTAGTTATTATTTTGCTAGTTCCGTTACCAGTTTTAATAGTTTAGGTCCGCCAAGAGGGCTGTAGGCTTGGGCTGGAATGGCTTCACATGGGACGCCCGCTTCATCTGCAGAAGCCTTAAAGCCATCGAAACGATGTTTGACTTGCGGAGCTACCATTGCAACATCCCAGCCATTTCGTACTTCTGCATCGAATTCTTGAGTGCCGACCGCCAATACTTCTATGTTTATACCCTGTTTTTCCCCTTCCTTTTTTAAAGCGCTTACAACGATTGCACTGGACATTCCACCTGAACATACGAATAATACCTTCATTGTTTGTTCCTCCAATTTTTTATTTTTTTATAAAAAGCGTTAAATCGTTTTTCTTATGAATCCTTGTGCTTTCACTAAACGATTTGAGGCTTCTTCATATGATACATTCGTTAATATCATGACAATTGCAATTTTAGGCTGGGCATGTGCCTTTTCTAAAAATTCATCTGCAATTTCATAGCTACAGTCAGTAGCATCCATGATAATACGTTTTGCACGTTCAACCAGCTTTTCATTAGTTAACTGTAAATCTACCATTAAATTCCCATAAACTTTTCCAACTCCAACCATTGAGGCGGTGGAAAGCATATTGCATACTAACTTTTGCGATGTTCCAGCTTTTAAACGTGTAGAACCCGTCAGGACTTCAGGCCCATTTACAACTTCAATCGCAACTTTTGCAATCTTACCTATTTCGGAACCTTTGTTACAGCTTATCGACACAGTTCCTGCACCAACTTGATTGGCATATTCCAATCCAGCAATAACATATGGAGTGCGTCCACTAGCTGCAATGCCCACTACGACGTCCCTGTTTGTCAATTCGATTTTTTTCAAATCTTCTGGACCTAATTCAAAACTGTCTTCAGCACCTTCAACCGCCTTAATGAAAGCCTTTTCCCCACCAGCTATGAGACCCACTACTTCACTCGGATCGGTATTGAATGTTGGGGGACATTCTACTGCATCCAATAAACCGATGCGCCCGCTTGTTCCCGCACCCATGTAAATTAATCTGCCGTTTTTATTCATGGCTTCAACGATCATCTCCACAGCTTTAGAAATTTGCGGAAGTTCTTTTTTTACACAATGGGCAACTTTAATGTCTTCTTCGTTCATCACTTCTAAAAATTCAAGAGTTCCCATTTCATCTAAACTCATGGTCTTTTCATTGCGACTCTCTGTCGTTAAATGCTCTAGCATACATATCATCCTTTTTTATTTCAGTGGTGAAAGTGGTGAAACTTTATTAGCTAAAGAGACTATATCACTATTAAAAATTAATTTCAATATTGTGTATACATTTTTAAAAATTAATTTTAAAATAAAAGTAAGGTAACTAATGATTGTTATCTTTCTGCTAAAAATTAAAAGTGAGCCGAGTGGCCATTTCGTGAACCAAACCTACGATTTTTTTTATTGTTGGATTTTATCTCAGTTTTCATAGGTGATAAATACATATATTCATTATTTGTTAACGCTTACAAATAATTAAATATAAATATTAGTAATGAAATGAGGTTGTACTATTGATGTATGAAAGAATTACAAAGAAAAAATTCGGTTCATTGGCACTAGCCGCTTTGGTGGGAGGATCACTTCTCCTTCCAGCTGATTTGAATGCAAATGCAGAATCAGGGACAATCCCGCAAGCAACTACTTATGTAAAACAGGAACTGCGGGCAACTTGGATTGCAAGTGTGTTAAATATTGACTGGCCGTCCAAACCTGGTTTATCCATATCAGCACAGAAAGAAGAATTCATAAAATATTTGGATGAACAAAAAGCGATGGGGATGAATGCTGTCGTTATGCAAATCAAACCCACTGCGGATGCTTTTTATCCTTCTGAATACGGTCTTTGGTCAAAATATTTAACAGGGGTCCAAGGAAAAGATCCTGGGTATGACCCTCTTGCATTCATGGTAGAAGCGGCACATGAGCGTAATATGGAGTTCCATGCGTGGTTTAATCCGTACCGCATTACGATGCCTTTAGGTAAAACAGCTGAAATAGCGGATATTGATAATCTTCCAGAATCTCATCCTGCTAGAAAGCATCCGGATTGGGTCATACCATATGGACAGCAATTGTACTTTGACCCAGGCATCCCTGGCGTACAACGGTTTGTGATCGATGGAATATTGGAAGTTGTTAAGAATTATGATATCGATGCAGTCCATATGGACGATTATTTCTATCCTTACAAGATTGCAGGAGTACCTTTCCCAGATGATATTTCCTATCAAAAATATGGAGCAGATAGATTTACAAATGTTGAAGATTGGCGCAGGGATAATGTAAATAATCTTGTTAAAAATATAAATGAAGAAATCAAGGCAGAAAAATCATATGTGAAGTTTGGTATAAGTCCATTTGGTGTTTGGCGCAACAAAGCAGTTGATCCCACAGGATCTGACACTGCCGCGGGACAAACGAATTATGATGATTTATATGCAGATACCCGAACATGGATCAATAATGGATACATTGATTATATTGCCCCTCAATTATATTGGAATATAGGATTGCCAGTAGCTGACTATGCCAAACTTCTGGATTGGTGGACAAAAGAAGTCGCAGGTAAAAATGTTCAACTCTATATTGGACAGGGAGACTATAAAATTAATACAGAGTCAAATGGTGTGCAAAACTGGTTCAACCCTGAAGAAATGCCAAACCAGTTAAAACTGAATCGAACATATAAGGAATTTGATGGAAGCATGCATTTCAGTGCCAAGGATTTACGGAAAAACCCCCTTGGGATAGCGGATCGCTTAAGCGAGGATATTTATAAGCATCCCGCATTGGTTCCAGCCATGCCTTGGATTGATGATCATGCACCAAAGGCCCCAAAGGTGAGCAAGGCCACACAATCAGGAGATGGGATACAATTCGAAATTCAAGATCATAAGCAATCAGATGCAACCTATTATGCCATTTATCGTTTTGATGGGAAGAAAAAAGGAAACATTGAAGATTCAACGAACTTACTTGCCACAGTGCATAAAGAAAATACAAGTCAATTGTTTAATGACGGCAGTGTAGAAAAAGGAAAGACTTACACATATGTTGTGACAGCATTGGACCGCACCCACAATGAAAGCAAACAAACTAAACAGATTGATATAAAAGTAAAATGACCTTCAAGAAATAGAATTATAGTTTAAGAGGCGCTTCTCAGTGAACAATGGAAGTAAAGCATCCATAAACAATATATTGGAAAAGGTTTTATCTTAATAGCATAAACTGTTGCATATTATGCTATATCAGGATGATAAAAGAATTGAAGTAGGTGGAATGACGATGTACATAGTTGGATTAATGTCCGGAACATCACTGGATGGAATTGATGCCGCACTTATTCGGGTGAATAATAGTGGACTCGAGACTGAAATGGAAATGATTGAGTTCATGACATGCCCGTTTCCAAAAGAAATTGAAAAAGAAATTATGCAGTCTTTATCTGCAGATACATCCAATGTGCAGTTAATATGCAGTTTGAATTTTAAATTAGGGAAATTATTTGCCAAAGCCGTAAAGGAAGTTTGTCATAAAGCTGGATTTCCCATTAATAAACTGGATCTTATTGGATCCCATGGCCAAACCATTTACCACCAGCCTTTACAAGAACAAAATTATATACCCTCCACTTTGCAAATTGGGGAAGCTGCAGTAATTGCTCACGATACAAACACACTTGTCATCTCTAATTTCCGGACGATGGATATGGCTGCTGGTGGACAAGGAGCTCCACTTGTTCCTTTTACCGAATACATTCTTTATAGAAGTGAAGCAAAGGGACGATTACTTCAAAACATAGGTGGCATTGGAAATGTAACGGTCTTACCCAAGCAAGCATCTCTGGATGACATGTACGCTTTTGATACAGGTCCTGGGAATATGATCATTGATGAAGTATGCCGCCAATTGTTCAATATAAGCTATGACGAAGGTGGAAACATAGCTAAACAAGGGCAAATTAATGACGGACTTTTATCTTATTGTATCAGTCATCCTTATATTATGAGCCCTCCGCCTAAATCAACGGGTAGGGAATTGTTTGGAAAGCAATATGTAGTAAAACTATTAAAGAGGTTTGAATCGGTTCCGAACCAAGATATTTTGGCAACAGTAACGATGTTTACAGCAAAGTCCATTGTGGAAAACTATCGAAATTTCATCTTTCCAAAAACCAGTATTGAAGAAGTGATCATTGGCGGCGGTGGCAGCTATAACAAAACGTTATTAAACATGATTCAATCACTGCTTGGAAATTCTATTCGAGTTTTGACTCAAGAAGAGTTGGGATACTCTTCTGAAGCGAAAGAAGCGGTGGCTTTTGCATTACTTGCAAATGAGACTTTCCATGGTCATACAAGTAACGTTCCCAAGGCTACCGGTGCTGACTCCGATGTCATCCTTGGAAACATGACCTTTCCTCCTTCCTATCTGAAGGGACGTAAAAATGCATTTTAACCATTGAAAAAGAGTGGAAGGCACATCGATAATTGATGTGCCTTCCACTCTTTTTTTGCCTTAAGAATCATGGCGGCCCCTTCTGTTTTGTTACTGGCCAAGCTGCATGGAGACATACTTCACTTCTAAATATTCATCCATGCCGTAGTGTCCCCCTTCCCTGCCTATACCGCTTTCCTTCATGCCTCCAAATGGCGCTTGGGCAGTGGATGGGGCACTGTCATTAATACCGACAATCCCATATTCAAGAGCATCCGAGTAGGCAACCGCCTTATTAAGTGACTCGGTATACACATAGGCTGCCAAGCCAAAATTCGTGTTATTGGCTCGATCTATCGCTTCTTGATCGGTTTTGAATGTACTGACTGGCGCAATTGGCCCAAACGTTTCTTCCTGCATGCACAGCATATCATCGGTTACATTGGAAAGTATGGCTGGTGCTATGAAATGGCCTTGTTTTTCATCGACTTTTGAAGTGTTATGGATTGTGGCGCCCTTACTTGCAGCATCCTCCAATTGAAGCCGAACCTTTTTAACTGCAGCTCCATCTATCAATGGACCAAGATCGGCTCCTTCCATTCCATTTCCAACCTTCAAAGTTAAAACGGCTTCTTCGAAAGCTTGTAAAAACGGCTGTTCAATTGTCTCATGGACGAATATCCTGTTCGCACAAATACATGTTTGTCCAGCATTCCTGAATTTCGATTGAATCAAACCATTTACTGCTTCTTCGATATTCGCATCCTCAGCAATGATGAACGGAGCCAATCCACCGAGTTCAAGCGAGACTTTTTTCACTGTTTCTGCCGCCTTTTTCATTAGATGTTTCCCTACTGGAGTGGAGCCGGTAAATGTGATCTTCTTAACACGTGAATCATTCATCCACACGTCTGATACATCTCCCGGTTTTTGTGTAGTTACAATATTTATTACACCAGCCGGAATGCCCGCTTCATGAGCACTTTCAACCAATAGCAAAGCGGTCAAAGGCGTTTGTTCCGCGGGTTTGATGACCACGGTACATCCCGCAGCAAGAGCAGGCGCCACTTTTCTCGTGATCATGGCAGCAGGAAAATTCCACGGGGTAATGGCAGCAATGACACCGACTGCCTGCTTTTGCACTAAAATACGCTTTGATGCAACGGAGGCTGGTATGATTTCCCCATAGTTGCGCTTTGCTTCTTCAGCGTACCATTTCACGAAACTTGAGGCATACTTCATTTCACCTTTTGCCTCTGCCAATGGCTTTCCTTGTTCCAGGGTCATGATCGTTGCGATTTCATCCAGCCTGTTCTCAATGATTGTATACCACTTCTCAAGTAATTCCGCCCTATGGTATGCACTCGTTTTCGACCAAGTCAGAAAAGCAGCTTGAGCTGCATCCACAGCAGCCTTTGCCTCTTTTTCGTTAGCGTCCGGAACATAGCCCACAGGCTCCAATGTTGCTGGGTTTTCCACTACAAAATGACTTTCTGTATGAATAGATTCGCCGTTTATATAAATTGGCCATTTTTCCACTACTTTTTTCATGATGCTTTACTCTCCTCTTCTTCTCCATGATCTGTAAAAGTCTTATCATTCTCTCCTTTGAAAAAGTCCTTGCCATATAATAGGGCACATAATAGAATTCCTGCAGCAAACGCCATGCCAGCACCTTTTATGACAAGGATGGCAGCAACGATACCTGCAATTCCGAGGTCGCGTTGGCTCTTCGCCTGCATCACGCCTACGCGTACGCTAACATATCCTTGAACCAAAAGCGTCAAGGCCAAGGCGACACCGAGAATGGGTTCCACCAGGCTGACTACCGGCAATAAGAACAACCCTGTATTCGTACCCCAACGGAACGAGCCGGCACCGCCGAAGAAAGAATTCATGGCTTTCTTGCCATTCTTGAACCGTTCCACAACCACGACCTGCATGGCTGCCCACAACGGACCGCACATTGTTATATCAGGTCCGATAAAACTCATGATCACATTTCGGCCGCCAAAAATTAAATGGGCTCTGTTTGGATTATAGTCCACTTTTTCATCTTCCCTGACCTCATCGGATTCAGAAAGCAGCGCTTTTGTTTTGAGCACATCACCGAATACGACTAAATAAGTAGCAAATACAGCTGGAATCGCACTTAAAAAGAAGGTCAAGGCAGGAAAACCTAAACCGAAAACAGTATAGTCTGACCAAAGCGTAGCAAAATCCGGACTGCTGAATCCCCATTGGATATCAGGCCATTTTGCTTCTCCAAAAATTGGTGCTACAAAGACCGCGAGCAAAATTGCCGGCAATATCCCTAAATTCCCTATGAATACCCAAACTTTATTACGCATTTTCAATTTTCCAAAACTTTTCGAAAACAGCAGATAAAAAGCAAAGCCGATACAAATGCTAATTGTATAAGGAAATAAATCAAACTTTCCACCCACTTCAAAAATGGAAACGACAGCACCAATACCCGCCCCTAAAATAATGCCTGATTTGATTGCATTCGGCACTAGTCGCACGACCTTACTGGCAAGTCCGGTCATTCCTAGCAATATCGATAAAATACCTAATGTTAATTGAAACGCAACGAGTGCATAGACCCGATCAGGCCCCTCCGGAAATTGCCCGACGAACAATACAAGCAATGGAACCGCAGGTGTAATCCAACCTGGTATAACCGGGTCCCCGAGTAAATGATGTGCCAAGTATAATAATCCATTCAAGATAACGACGGCTAGAGCCACATCAAAAGGCATACCGAGATGGTCTGCAAGCAGCGTAATCGCTCCAAGGTCAACTGCACACATCAATAATCCTTGAACGTAGTCAGGCCACTCAAAACGATAATGGACAAATGGCAGTCTAATCTTAAAAGGTCCCGCAGGTATATACGATGTCTCTTCTCCGTAGCGGCGTTTTTTCCATTTCATATTGTTTCCTCCACTTAAAAGCCATAGGCTGAACGATATATTTTTTCGATATCCCGAACGTTTAAAGCACGGGGATTATTGCGAAGTAAACGGACTTGTTTGATGGCCTCGGAAGCCATTTCACTTAAAGCCGATTCAGGAATATCAAATTCACTTAGTGACTGTGGTATATCAACATAGCGACATATTCTGGTCATCGCTTCTATAGCTTTATCCGCTGCCTCATCATCATTTAAATGATTGACTTTCTCTCCAAGTGCTTCAGCAATGTCGCGAAACCTTTCCAAACATGCAATTTTATTCCACTTCATGACAAATGGCAGTAATAATGAATTGCTGACTCCATGTGATAAATGGAAGCGGCCTCCAAGCGGATAAGCCAAGGCATGAACAGCTCCAACACCCGCATTGCCAAAAGCTAACCCTGCCATTAGGCTTCCAGTGATCATCGCTTCCCGTGCTTCCAGATTATCTGGCGCAGCATAAGCCTTAGGTAAATTTTTTGCGATTAACTTCATGGCCCCAATTGCCAAAGCATCCGTAACGGGCGAAGCAAATTTGGAAATATAAGCCTCGACCGCATGAACAAGTGCATCCACTCCACTCGCAGCAGTCACACTTGGCGGGCAAGTCAGCGTCATGACGGGCGATACAATCGCTACATCCGGTAAAAGATACGGACTTACAATTCCCTTCTTAACCTGTTCTTTCTTGTCCGATAAAATTGAAATATTCGTCACTTCTGACCCGGTTCCTGCCGTCGTCGGTATGGCTATTAAAGGTAGACCTGGGACTTCAATCAAGTTCGTACCGAAATAGGTCTCGATGCAGCCAGAATTCGTAGCCATGACGGAAGAGGCTTTCGCAATATCCATCGCACTTCCACCGCCTACCGCAATCAGTCCATCATGTTTTCCGTCCTTGATTGTCCGTACACAATGCTCAACGATTTCAATTTCCGGTTCCGGATTCACATCCGAGAAAATACCGTATGCTGATGAAAGTAAATCCTCAACCCTTTGTACAACCCCGGCACCCACTAAAACTTTATCTGTAACGATCAACGGATTCTTCATCCCTAATCGCGTAACCTCATCAGTCAGCTGCTGTAAAGAATCTGCTCCTGTCACCAATTTGTTAGCCATAGAAAAAATAGAAATATTCATGGTTATCTCCCCTTTCATGTATTTACTATTGCAGGAATCATGCCAAAGTTTGAAAACGCTTAATTCATAAGGGAGATAACCTTTTTTTCATGGGTAACAGGATCAATGATGAGTGGAAAACAAATCAAATAAACTAATTCGATTCGTTTTCTAATCGCATGTGAAATTTTTTCATTTTTTGCACCAAAGCGCTTTGACTGATATCCAAAGAGATGGCAGCGGCCCTTGTAGTCCCATACTTCTTCATCGCATTCAATATCAGGGAACGCTCCAGCTCGGAAACGGCTTCCTTCAAAGAATGTGTTGTCGTTTTTTTTGATAAGACCGGCTGGATGAAAGATGGTAAATTAGACAAATCAATCGTATCATCATATGTCGTGACGACCAGCCGCTCTGCAAGACTCGCAAGCTCACGTATATTGCCAGGCCACGAATAGTTCGTCAGCCATTCATAGCATTCCGGTGTCATCTTTTTCTTCTCATTATATTTTTCATTGAATTTTTTCAAATACATTTCTAAAAGCGGGATCGTTTCTTCCTTTCTTTGGCGTAAAGGAGGGACTTCAAAGGAAACGATATTAAGCCGGTAATAAAGATCTTCGCGGAAGGATCCTTCTTGCACCAGGGAGGGAAGATCGCGATGGGTGGCTGTAATTAACCTGACATCCACTTCTTTCATTTCGGTAGAACCCACTCTCATAAACTTGTTTTCTTCTACCACTTTCAAAAGTTTCACCTGTAACTCTAAAGGTAAATCCCCAATTTCGTCCAAAAATAACGTGCCACCATTCACTTTCTCAAAAATCCCCATTTTTCCATTCTTAAGGGATCCAGTAAATGCCCCTGGTTCATATCCAAAAAGTTCAGATTCCACCAAGTTCGCTGGAATGGCTCCGCAATTTAATTCAAGGAAAATCTTTTCCTTCCTGGAGCTTTTGGCATGTATGTACTTGGCGATTAAACTCTTCCCTACTCCCGTTTCCCCCTGCAACAAGATCTTCGCATCCGTTTTTGCTACTTTATCAGCAAGTTTGAATAAAGGAGTTGTAGAAGGACCAATGATTATTTCCTGTAAATTCACCTGTTCCGAGCCAGGCAATAATTGGGAAATAGGTTGGAAAGATAACTTTTGGCTGTCAATCGTATACTTCATCCGGATTAATTCAGTAATATCCCTGACACTATTTATGACAAATATGACTTCATTCTGTGGCGATAGAATAGGTGTGGCCGATACGATAATCTTCCTTCCATTTCGAATTCTTTGTGTCAAAGTAACTTGATTCTTCGTTCGAATGGAATCCAATGAAGCCGAAACGGATATCATACCTTGCTCAATTAAATAACTCATCGGTTTTCCGATGATTTCCTCTTCTCTTATTCCAGTAATACGTTGATAAGCTTGATTGATAAATAATGTCGTTCCATCACCATCCGTGATATACACTCCATCATATAGAGCATTAAAAACAACCCTGCATAAATCACTCTCAAAGAATGCTTGAAATTGATCATATGGTATTGAATAATTCCGTAAATTTTGCAGCGGTGCATTAACCGTAATGAAATGAGAAATGGGCTTCGTCAAATCACTCTGCTGCACTGCCGCAGATAACGCCTCTATAGTCAAAAATCCGATGAAATCCTCTGAATCATCCAAAACTTCCACTTCAGTGCTTCCTATCGGGAAACATGATATTGCTTCCTCCACTGTCATATCCGAATAAAACTTAGTCATCAATATCCACTCCCTGACTGGTCTTTACTATTTGATAGAACGCTTCCTCCTTGATTGAAGACTAAAGTCCTGTCGGCTTCCTAGTCTATTCAATTAAAGATGGCAATGACCTTATTAAAGCATTATGTAATGTTTTTTCCTTTTTAATGATACTATGTAGACAATCAACGACACCAAGAATAAATGCTGTACCGGTAAAAACGATTCAATCTCATTGCCCTATTTCTGATTAAACCGATAAATAGCATTGGTATGTTACTTTTATCATATCAATGGAGTTTTTTATGCTCAAATCCATTTTCACTCATCACAGGAAAACTTGTCCTTTTGTTGCATAATGAAAATGCCTGCGAAATGGCTCATACCTTAAGATTGTTTAATTTCAGATACTTTAAGCTTAAAAACAATTTGTTAAGTTTTTAATAAGTTTCTCCACAGTTTGAAAAAACCTAATCCGTATTTGGATTAGGTTTCAGACTGTAGATAAACTCGATGAAAACTCAGTTTGCATTGAAAAAGTTGCAGTTGATTTCAGAGATCCGCTCCCTTTCCGCCGACTGCCTGCCAAGCCTCCTCAGCGCAAGCGCCTGTGGGGTCTTGGCAGACAGTATTTCGGCAGGAGTGTCGCAAATCTCTTCAATCTAGTGAGGGTTTCATCCGTATAAACTAGTAAAAAACATGAAAGATACTCAAGTTTAATTTTAAAATCTTGGTTCGGGGCGAGTGCAATTCGAAATTCCTTTTTCCAAAAAATTGATGAAACCGCCAGACTGTAAACGAATTGGAGGAGAAGAGCCAGTTTCGCTACAATATTTCTTAAAAAGTAGTTCCGGTTGATTGGAACGTAAGGTACGAGACTCCTGCGGGAAAAGCGTGGCCAAGGGAGACCCCGCAGGCGAACAGCCGAGGGCGGACCGCCCGCGGAAAGCGAGTGCCTGGAGTGGAAATCATTACACATAACCCTTTCAGGAAATTCGCTCCCTTTCCGCCGACTTGTCTGCCAAGCCTCATCAAAGCAAGCGCCTATAGGGTCATGGCTAGCCAGTAATTTGGCAGGAGTGTCGCAAATCTCTTCAATCCAATTAGGATTACAGTAAAAAAACATTCTCTCTAATCGAACTCCTAACCCCATTTTGTCGCCAAACTGACACTTAATACTTATTTGGATTAGGTTTTTTGATTTGATTAAAGATAGTAATTTGCTTCCTTTCTAATGAGATGCTTAATTTGGAAACCAGCCGACGGGTTTTACATCGAGATTAATGTTGATTTGTTTAATTTCCTGGTATTCATCCAAGCCGTATTTTCCTAAACTTCGTCCAATCCCGCTCTGTTTGTAACCGCCCCATGGCGCCTCGACATATGTTGGATGATAATCATTTACCCATGTGATGCCTGCCCGTACCTTCTTGATCACACGCAATCCTTTTGCACCATCGTTTGTGAAGACGCCGCCTGCAAGGCCGTAGTCTGTATCATTTGCCAGTTTAATAGCTTCTTCTTCATCTTTGAACTTTTGAATGACAACGACTGGACCGAAGATCTCTTCTTGTACGATGCGCATGTCAGGTGTTACATCGGTGAAGACAGTCGGTGCAATGAAGTACCCTTTGTCAAGACCGTCATCAACAAGACGGTAACCGCCTGCCGCAAGTGTCGCACCTTCCTGTTTGCCGATTTCAATATAGTTCAAAATGCTATTCATTTGCGCTTCGCTGACAATGGCCCCCATGTTGCTGTCTTCTGCAAGTCCAGGTCCAACTTTAATTTTATTTGCGCGTTCAACATAGCGTTTTACATATTCATCATAAATGCTTTCTTCAACTAGAATTCGGCTGCCTGATGAACAAACTTGGCCGGCACCGAAGAAGATGCCAAATAATCCGTAATCGACGGCCGTCTCTAAATCTGCATCTGCAAAAACGATGTTAGGTGATTTACCGCCAAGCTCAAGGGAAATTTTCTTTAAGTTGCCCGCTGCCGCCTTCATGATAGAGCGGCCAACATCCGTACTTCCTGTAAATGAAACAATGTCAACATCGTTGCTTTCCGCAATGGTTTGACCGACAACGGTGCCGCGGCCCATCACCATATTAGCCACACCTTTCGGGATGCCTGCTTCCTCCAGGATTTCGAATAATTTCATTGCTGTTACAGGTGTCACTTCAGCCGGTTTATATACAATGGTGTTCCCTGCCGCAAGCGCCGGTGCGATTTTCCAGACACTCATTAGAAGCGGGAAATTCCAAGGTACAATCAAACCGGCTACACCTACTGGCTCACGAACAACCATCGCTTGCACGGGAGCGGGAACTTGATACGTTTCCCCTTCTGGATGAAGGACCAAACCAGCGTAGTAACGGAAACACGCGGCGGCATCAGCAATATCGAAACCTGCCTCTGCTTTAAGTTTCCCGTTGTCCATTGTTTCAAGAATCGTTAACTCTTCGGCACGTTCATCAATTTTATCAGCAATTTTATATAGGTAGGAAGCACGCTCCTGTGCTGTTAGGCCTGACCAGATTCCACTTTCAAAGGCTGCCTTCGCTACTGAGATTGCCCTTTCTGTATCTTCTTTGGTGGCACGCGGAGCTTTTGCAATGATTTCCTGTGTTGCAGGATTGATTACCGTGATTACTTCATTTGAAGATGAGGCCTGCCACTTACCGTCGATGTAATTTTTAAGCTCTAATACTGCCGTTTCTAATATTGTCATGTTTCATTCCTCCGGTTTTCATTATTTTTTTATTGATCTGAACGGAATTCAATCGTTACAGTTTTAAGACCAGTCTGTCTTCCTTCGCACGTGAGCAGCATGTCAGGATTGACTTTCGTGTTTGACGGTTTTCTTCGCTAAGGAAATAATCCCGGTGATCCACTTCACCTTCTGCAACATCCACCTCACAACTTCCGCACCCGCCTACTTTACAAGAATAAGGTGCATCGATTCCTTCCCTTAAAAGCGCATCAAGCAGTGTTTCACCCTCATGAACGCGGATGGACCGATCGCTGTCCGTAAGGTCGACGATGAAAGGATCTCTCGCCCCATCATTTTTTGTCGCAAATAATTCGAAGTGGATCGCATGTTCCGGATAACCATAGGAACTGGCAGCTTTTCGATACTCTTGCACCATCTCGATTGGTCCGCAAAAATAGACGTGCGTGCCAATGCGATGATCCATCATCGTCTCGGGCTTCATTCTGCGTTTGTCTTCTGCCTGCGAAAAATAAAAGGTGCATTGATCAGGGTATTTGGCTTTCAGCAGATCATAAAAAGCACATAACTCCGGAGTGCGTGCTGCATAATGGAGTTCGAAGGTTTGCCCTTCGGCGGCCATGTCTTCCATCATTGCCAGAAATGGGGTTATGCCGATTCCAGCTGCATAAAAAGCATGATGCTTAGCTCGAAAGCTGAGAGGGAAGTTATTTTTAGGAAAACTGACTTCCAACCTGGAATCTACCTTTACTTGATCATGCCAGAAAGCCGAACCTCCGCGTGATGCCTCATCACGCCGAATGGATATTGTATATTTATTGCGGTCCCTTGGGTTGCTGATAAGGGAGTACTCTCTCTCGAAAATCTTATCTCCAGCCGGCATGTAAGTGGTCAAATGCGAACCGCCTGTAAATGCAGGCAACGGCTTTCCATCAACTGGAATCAACTCGAACTGTTTCACGAATGGAGTTTCTTGAATGATCTTGTTTACTTTCATTTGAATATTTCCTACTACCCGCATGATGATCAGCTCCCTACTTCTTCTTTTCCGATCGGGATGTATGGGTAACCAATATAACCTTCCCGTACGATTGAATAAAAAGGACCTATTTCAAGACTGGCTTTGCAATGGTCACATTCTGCAATTTCTGCTTCTTCTTCGACTTCCGACACTTCGAAACATTTCATGCAATATACGTAACGTCGTTTAGGCCCGATAATCAACGTCTGGATCTCAGCTTCAGATAGGCCAGCCTCCACTCCGAGCGAGAAGATCATCACGGCATTGTTCCATGAAGCCGCAATATAAAATTGGGTGCCCATCTTTTGTGACAGGATGAGTCTCTTAATCTCCTCTTTATCTTCCATTCCGTTAATGGATAGACATTCAACAGGCACTGTACCTTCGATTTCAGAAGTGAAACTTTTCGCCTGATCATATCCGGCTTGATCAGAAATGACAACAAACTTTCTTCGTTCATTCCGAGGGGTAAATTTATTTACGATCGTAATGGATTTATCAAACAATACTGGACTATTGTACAAGGCCCTATCCTCCTACTTATTGTTTATCTTCGCTTTTTTCTTTTCATCGATACTCCTCAAATATTCGACCGATTGTGGAAGGAATGGGGCAATTCCTTTGTATTCAGCCATTGGTCCGGGAATATCCTGCAGTACGCTATATGTCAGATCAAACCACTCCTGGCGCAATGTCAAATCCTCTAGTGGCAGGAATTGAGTATTCAATACGAATAGAATGGCGTTGCTTCGTGGCATGCGATAAAATTTTTGTTCTTCAACACGCAAACGAACAAGTTTACCTGCATTTTCCGGTGTTATTTCAGAACGTTGCGGTCCCCAGACATCCATCGTTTCATAGTTGACATCCCATCGGTCAGCCATCAGGTTCCAGTTGATGCGTGTCCATGGCTTACCTGGCTCGATGGATAACAAAAACTTGCGAACGCGCTCTGCCAGTTCATCGCCCTTCCGCGATACAAATGGAACAGGTGCATGGATTTCATCAAAGGACATGCCTTTATTCCAGTTAGCTGAGAAGAGTGCGGCGTATGAAACTTGCCCCACTTCCAAATAGAAATTACTATCGCGATGAACCATTAAAACAAAATCATTATGGAAATGGCGGCCAATATAATCAAGCGGCTCATATGGAAGCGTGCTTGCATCGCCATACACGAATGAATCGATTTCCCCGAAAATGTGGTTCTTGAAAGTCCATTTGTCCTCATCTTTACTGACCTCGAAATGCTCCGGATAGCGATCAGCTGCCATGTCGATCAGCATTTCCAATACTTCCCATTGCATTTCCATTGTGTGTGGAAAAGATTGAAACCTAATATGCGGCTGTTCTTGAAGGAGACGACGCTTCGTTTCCACTTGGAGTTTGTATTCTGGTGTAACTTCAATACAGTTAATGTTTGAGAGTCTTTTCAAATCGTTTGAATAGCGATAGTTACCTGAAGTGAATGGAAATGGGAATGTATCTAAATCAGTTGTTTTGAAATCTAAACTTTGTGTAAACATTGAACAATCTCCTCTCGTTCCCTAGATTCTTTAAAGTGCATTTTTTCATTTAGCTTCCTTTAATTCAACAGATGGACGCTCCATGTCAACTTCAAAACGGAAAATGTATTTAGATGAAACATAATAAGTGACTAAAGCGACAAAGTATGTTGGAATTCCGGCAGCCGTATAAAGGAAAAAATCACTTGCTTCAAAAGTCAATGGATTATAGAGTGCCCAGTAAACGATCGTTCCAATGACCACCGTGAGAACGGCAGACGGGTTAATGCCTTTCCAATAGGTATAAGAGCCTTGTGTGTCATACAAATCCCTTATTGAAATGCGTTGGCGCTTTACAAAAAAGTAATCTGCCACGACAATGCCGCCAAGTACAGCCATAATGAAGGAAATGACAGCAATGAATGAACCAAATGCATCGTAGAACGTTGAGCTTAGAAGTAAGAATATAGCCGGTACGGTCGTTCCCATCGCAATCATCCATGACTTTTTCGGAAATACCGTCTTAAAGCTGACAGCTTGTGAGTACATAAGGAAAATGGCTGCACCGACATTCCCTACCGAAAGTAAAATCAAGCCAATGAAGCCGCCCCAACTTCCTGCGATGGAAAACATCCAGTCAGAAGGATTAAGTGAACCAGCGACTAATGCAGCAAGTGCCCCAACTAAAGCAGCGATACAGACGATGATTCCATAGCTGTAGAATCCCGCTTTAAATGCGCCTCCTTCTGTTTTGGATAAACGGCTGTATTGGCCAAGATACGGAAGCCATGAAAAGCCGAGACCGATATTTAATTCCAGGGCTGTCGCGAATGAACGAGAAGTCGTTTCAAAGGGTTCAGAAGGAAGTATATGAGCAACTTTCGTGAATCCCTGTCCAAACAAGACAATTGCGAGAAGGCCAAACATGAGAACCATAAAAACCGGAACGGCCACTGCGGTATATTTTTGAATGGCTACCGGTCCCCTCACGGTTACAAGAAATGCACAGATAAAGAGTAAAATCGAGAAAAACGGCGCCCCCATTGCTTGGCTTGAAAAAATGGCTGGCATCCCTATCCAATTAGCAGCCTCTGCCAACGCCTGGCCGGACATAAAGAGCGCAATGGAAATGTAGCCGAGAGTTAAAATAAGAAAAACAAAGAAAAAGATATTGGATCCTAAATACCCTAGTGAACTTCGAAACCCTACAAAAGTGTCTATGCCATAACGTGCAAAATAAAGGGTAATAGGAACAATCAACAGCATAGGGAAGGCGTTACCGAATAAAATCGCTGCAAGTGACTGCTTCGCGTCAAGCATTGTACCTGTATATCCACCAGTTAACAGCCCAAAAGATGAGAGGCCAATAACAACTTGAACTAAAATTAAATCCCGTAGGTTAAAAATCCGGTCGTTTTTACTTGCCGGTAAGAACCCAAAGGCCACATCCTTTGAAATGGAGGAATTCTCTTTGCTCACACGCTTCTCTCCCAACTATTAAAATAATGATTGTATGGCTTGGAATAAGGCTGTCATTGTTCTTGGTGATCTAAACAACATTTCAGACGAGTGTATAGATTAGGTAGGCGATGATTAAAATCATGAAAAAAATAGAACCTGACGCATCACTCCATTTCATTTTTTCGATTTTCACGGCATCTTCCTGCTCATACGCATTGATCCGCTCATTCAAATCTGAATATAGATTTTTAATAAAGGGATCTTCAGAATTGATATTCTGTTGGAACTGATTCTCTTTATTCAAAATCGCTTCTCCCTCCTTTGCAATCATGCTTTCTAGTCCCTTCTCTTTACTTATTGCAATAACCATGCCAATCAGAAAGCACTATGCTAACAGGGTTTTCAATAGGAAGAATATTCATTTCTGAAACTATTGAACAATTGTGAAATTTCTGTAATATGAAACTAGTAAGTTAAATGAAAGGCAGGTAGACATAAATGGATCACTTCACCTCTGCACTCTTGTCTATTTACGACCAGCTTATTGTGACAGATAAAAATGGCACCATCATGAAATCGACCGGAACAGGGAATACCTTATTCCATACAATCAAATCCGCTATTGTCGGTGGTTCCATCAAGGATGTTGAACAAGATTTATTTTCTACAAGCTTGGCGGAAGAGATTATGGGCAAAAATGAGAAAAGATCTTTCATGCAGTCCTCATGGCAGGGGCATGAGCTGCTGATGACGGCATACCCGATTGAATCCGGGGCATGGGTCTGGGCTTACAAAGAAATTAAAGACTCATATCCAGATACATCAAGGGGGCAATCGGGACCATTATTGGAATCGAAAAAGCCAACTTTTCCATTTGTGATCCGCAGTAAACCGATGCTCGATGTCCTGCATAAAATGCAAATGGTTTGTGATGTCAGCGCAACCGTCCTTTTATTGGGGGAATCCGGTGTAGGGAAGGAAATAGCAGCCAGGGCCATACATAATATGGGTAATAGAAGCGACGGACCATTTATACCTGTCAATTGCGGTGCCATTCCGGAAAACCTGATTGAAAGCGAACTGTTTGGCTATGTAGAAGGGGCTTTTACCAGCGCACGGAAAGAAGGCGCCAAGGGAAAATTCACACTGGCCCATAAAGGTATCTTATTTTTGGATGAAGTAGGCGAGTTACCGCTGAACGTACAGGTAAAACTGCTTCGTGTCCTTCAGGAACGAGTCGTCACACCAATTGGAAGTTCGACCTCACACCCTGTTGACATTCAAGTGATTGCCGCAACAAATAAATCGCTCGAAAAAATGGTGAAAAAAGGTGAATTCCGAGAAGACTTATATTATCGTCTTCATGTCGTGCCTATCCATCTTCCGCCGCTAAGAAATCGTGTGGATGAGATTCCCCACCTGGTTCAGTTTTTTTTACAAAAGTACAATACACTGTACAATCGAAAGGTAGCGTTCACCCCGGATGCAATCGACTTGCTTTGCATCTATCAATGGCCCGGTAACGTGCGAGAACTTGAAAATACAGTTGAAAGACTCGTGATTACTAGCGGAATACCGGAAGTGGATGTTGCTTTGGTTAAAGAGGTGCTTCCATTTAAAGAGCCCAAACCCCCTTCACTACCCGTCATCGATTTCCTAATGCCTTTGCAGGAAGCAGTTGACCTTGTGGAAGAACAACTCATCAACATGGCGATGGAACAATATAAATCATTGAAACTGGCGGCAAAGGTATTGGAAGTCAGCCAGCCGACGATGAGCAGGAAATATAAAAAATTACGAAATAAAATGGAAGAGGCAAGCTTTTCACCAGTGGATAAACGGGCCATTTTAGAAGAACAAATAAACCAGCGGCTTCGATCCATTGCCGTTGTGACCGCAGCTATCATTCCAGCTGAAGAGGTTATCAGTCTACAAAAAAATATGAACCGGCAACCTTCCTATTCCCAGAAATTAAAACAAAAACTTACCATGATTCAAGAAAAGGAAGGCGTAATTGAATGGGTCTTTATATTTATCATGACGGAGGATGGACGTCTGATTCACCTCGTTGCAGACAAAGGCTTTGTAATTGAACCGGGGGAAGAATATATGGGTCCCCCGGAAATGGTCAATGTCGCTTACCAGGCGTTTAATGGTAAAGCGGGTGTTACTCCCATATACGAAGACAGGTACGGTGAGTGGAAAACAAGCTTTGCGCCAATCATCGATGATGACGGCAATATTGTAGCTATTGTCGGATGTGATTACAGCAAAGCCTATTTCAATTCAGAAATGCAACGTCTCCGTAAACAACTAAACATACATGTTTGATTTCGGCATGCAGTCCTATTATCGAATTGGAGCCCTGGGTAAAAAAAGAAAAGCTGATAACAGAGCCATTTTGAACGGGCTTCTGCAGTCAGCTTTTTCGTTATTATCAAACCATATATACATCATGAACGTTATGAAGGAATTAAAATGGCAGTAAGCTTATATAGGCAATATGGCATCTTGTTCCTCCACCAACCGCCCTCAAAAATGAAACGGTTAAGCGTAGGAGCAGAATATGGATAATCATTTGCAAAAAAAACAAAGATTTATCCCGATTATACAAATGAGTGCCCATAAGCTTTTTTGCCATGAAACCTATATAACTTTCTCTTTATTTTCTCCTTTTTTCACCAAAAAATAAGCAGTAATCAAGGCTGTAATAGGAATTATCAGGGCTACTCCTGTTCCAGCACAAAATATTGTGATCATTTCAGCACTGAATATTTTTGAATTTACTATTTCTCCAACAGAATAGGATAAATCTTTAAACCATATAAGCAATGCCAAATAGCCTCCAAAGAAAGCAAAAAATAGTGTATTCGTAGATGTCCCTAAAATATCCCGCCCAATACTCAATCCAAATGTGTATAATTCCTTCTTGCTAATGGATGGATGGTGATGATACATTTCTCGCATGGGAGATGCAATGGCCATGGCTGTATCGATAATCGCGCCAATAGTACTCATAATAATTACTGAAGCACCAATTTTAACAAAATCCACCCCAATATAAAGGGAAAAGATGCTAAGCTCTTCTATTTCTTCTTCACCGAAACCTTGTATCATCGCATTTTCCGTCACAATGACAATAAAAAAGAGTACAATAACAATCGTGATAATAGTAGAAATGAATGCTGTTTTTGTTGTACTGTTCACTTCGTTAATGAAAAATAAATTAATATAACTAATCACCGTACATGCAATCAATGTTACGATATACGGATCAATATATGGATTAGTCATAAAAATGATGGTGAAAAGTAACACACCAAAGTTTAGGAACAAAGCAAAAAATGAACGTGCCCCTTTTTTTCCGCCAATCAAGATCATTAATATAAATAGTATAAACGCTAGCAACACTAATACATTCATTATCTTTCCCTCTTTCGATTAATGAAAAAAATAGAGACATATAGACCGATCGGGATAGTTAACACAATTCCGATACCACCTGCAAGAGCACGGGCCAATTCCAATGTTAGGTTCATGGAAAGGGTAAATCCCAATGCAGAATTATTTTTCAAATACAAAATAATCATAGGAATGGAACCACTTATATAGGCAAAAAACAAAATATTTGTCATGGTCCCCATTATGTCTTTTCCAATCTCTAATCCTGAAGTTTTAAGTGCTTTTACTGATATGTGGTTATTCTTTTCATACAACCCGAAAATCGAAGAAGACATGGTAATGGCTATATCCATTACAGCTCCTAAAGAACCGATAAATAACCCTGCCAAAAACACCATTTTATAAGGACGAGTGATAAATTGCATCTCTTCATATCGAAGGCCCTTTTCGGAAGTTAACCACATAACAAGATAAGCAATGAACAGCGATAAAAAAGTCCCTAACAGTGTCGCAATCACCGCTGCATAGGTTTTTTCATTAAAACCATTAACGAGTAAAAGGGAAAAGACCGTAAATAGTATGATACTTATACTGCATATCAAAACCAAACCAATGTTTGATGTATTCAAATAAAAATCTAATGCATATGACAATAATATGGCATTGACTGCCAAACTAATAATTGAAAGCAGGCCTTGTTTTTTTCCAACGATAAGTAATGTAAAGATAAAAACCCATGCTACAATCAACACAAATTTATCACGTTTTACGTCTTTTATTGTTCCAGTTAACTCTGAATTTTCTTTAGTCTTCGTATCAATCGAAACAAATAAATCATTTCCAACTCGATATTCTTGATCAAAAGCTCCGGATGAGGAATATTCATTTTTTAAATGAATTAGCTTTCCTTTTTTTTCTCCATTTTGTATTTCGGCTATTATACTCTGGGTAAATAGTCGATCTTCATTTTGATACATATCATTCAATTCAGTTGTATTTTCCAGATTTGTTTTGATGACTTTGGCTATTGGTCGTTCATAGAATGAATAATTGTGATGAACAAAGATAACAGACAAGACAAAACAAAGTGCTATGACGGCGTACAAAGAAACCTGCTTGTATCCCATTTTTTTAAATTTATTTACGATAACATTCAAAATAAAACCTCCAAATATCGGGTGGGCAAAAAAAGCAGGGAGGAGCCAGAATTGATTGGCTCCACCCCGCCTTACTAGTATTTGATTTTATTTATCTTATCATGAATGAATTTGGTTTGCGAAAACAAAGTCCGATTTACCACCTTAACGTCTCCCCGGTAGGATGGGAAGAACCAAATTTCATAAAATACTTGTCAAGTCCCTTCATTCCTGATTTTCTCACTTCATTGTCAATACCATCAGTTGTGAAAAACTAAGGGCAATACTACAATTTCCTAAGTAGTATTGCCCTAAAATTCGTATAATTATCGTTTAGTAAAATCGCGAATGATTCAAGAATACATTGAAGATCTTTTTAAAATCTAGTATCTCAGAGATGCTTGGTGGATTTCTGGAGCATGACTACTTCCATCGCTCCAACTTTGGAATTTCCCTAGTTTGCAATAAATGTAGGTATTTTCATTTTTTCCATCAATTGATTTTGAACAAATTCTTGCATTTCCATTGCAGTAATATTTTGTGTAAATCCAGCATTTTTAGCACTTTTACTACCATCTTTTTCATTTCTCCACCTAATTCATCTTTAGAAAACGGCATTTCATCTCCATATACTTTTAACACAGTACTTCAACGTTAAATCCTCCGGGTGCTTCTACGTAGAAAGTATATCCGTGTAAATGTTGTGGAGGTTTTACCTTGAATCCATCCTCCTTCAACCGCTGATTGATCCTGTTAACTTGTTCTTCATTTTCTTGTATGAATCCAACATGAAAAGTCTTGGGGTATTGTACATTGCTTCCTTTTATCAGAGTCAATATGGAACCATCATCATCTTTCATTGCAGCGAACCCATCTCCCCTACTTCCTGCACATGTCAATCCAAAGTATGTTTCTAAAAACTCACGTGAAGCTGTAACATCATTAACAGTTAAATTTATGTGATTGATTTTCATTACTTCCCCCATTTTTAATAGTATAGTTTTCTTTTCCTTCTCTCCACATGCTTCATTGTCCTTAGCTGCATAATAAAAAAGCGATCCTGCTTAAGTAAGAATCGCATATGTTCAGTTCATATGACACGGAGTTGTTAAATAGCACCTATAACTTTTTAACACGGCTCCTGAAGATTTTCCAGAAGGTCGTCGAGGCGATAAAATTGTGAGGCACATCCTTGGACTATACCCATTCCCATTACTTGCTGAAGCCCCTCGGCTGAAGCGAATCGAGAACGCATGATGAGTTTTGTCTTACCCTCGTGTTCAACAAACGTCAAAGTTACCAGTGTAACTGGCATACCGTCGGCTGCGTTGCCTCCTTCATCTGCAAACATGTCCGTTAAGACAATCTTCTCGGGTACGATTATTTCTTGATAAACAGCTTTCCCCCAAGATTCTTGTCCATAAAATCAGACATTTCCATTCCTCCTTCCTATTTTCGTAATATGATATTCCTTCTATTTCGTCAAAATGTCAGTATTCCCCTCCCGATTCAGTAAATAATCATCAAGTGACCGCAGTTAAAAGATTAAAAAAAGGTCAACCAGTAATATAAACTGTACCCTATAGAGTAGACACTAAAAAAAGGTCTGCTCTGTAGGGTACTTTTATGTATAATGAAAAAAATGGGAGAATCGGAGAACAATTAAATGCCAAAAAAACTCTTTACTGAGAAAGAAATAGAAATACTATCTAATAATCCATATGTTAAATCTATAAGTTCAAAGGGTGTTACATATACAGACGAATTTAAGAGGATTTTTATAGCTGAAAATGAAAATGGTAAGTTGCCAAGGCAGATTTTCGAGGAGAATGGTTTTAATATTGAAGTCATAGGTATTGTCAGAGTACAAAGGGTAGCCTCAAGATGGCGTACTGCTTATAAAAAATCAGGAGTATTGGGACTTAGGGATACGCGTAGTGATAATTCAGGGAGACCAACTCAGAAGGAGCTTTCTCTAGAAGAAAAGAATGCTAGATTAGAAGCACAAAATCAATTATTGAGAGCTGAGAATGAGTTACTAAAAAAGTTAGACATGATGGAAAGGGGGATGAAGAAAAACGAGTAAAATTCTCTGCTGAACAGAGGTTTCTTTTAATACGTTCAGTAATAGAAAAGTATCTACTTAAAAATATGGTGAGTTTCTTATGCGAAATTGCGGGAGTTTCTCGCTCTGGTTTTTATAACTACTTTTCTTCACAAGCTCAGGAAAGAAGAGAGCGAAGAGAAGAAAAAGACTTGATACTTAAAGAAAATATTTTAAATGCTTTTCATTTTAAACGCCGCAAAAAAGGTGCACGCCAGATTAAGATGACGTTAGAAGGACAGTTTCGAATTACATATAACTTGAAGCGAATCCGAAGGATTATGAGGAAATACAAGATTGTTTGTCCTATTAGAAGAACCAACCCTTATCAGAAGATGTTGAAAGCCACTCAAGAACACACCATTCTGCCGAACTTATTAAACCGAGAGTTTAAACAAGAAATCCCAGGAAAAGTATTACTTACTGATATTACATATTTATATTATGACAATAGACAAAAGGCTTATTTATCCACGATTAAAGATAGTTCAACGAATGAAATACTTGCCTATAATGTGTCTAGCCGAATGACATTAGATTTAGCTACAGATACATTAGTAAAGTTAACGAAGAATAAACGAGTAAAGTTTGCCGAAGGGGCCTTTATTCACTCTGATCAAGGAGTACACTATACTAGTCCCACTTTTCAGAAACACGTAAAAAAACTAGGACTTGGGCAATCCATGTCAAGAAGAGGGAATTGTTGGGATAACGCTCCCCTAGAGTCCTTCTTTGGTCATTTCAAAGATGAAGCCTATATTAAACCTTGTAATACTATAGAAGAACTTAAAAAGGAAATAAGAAGTTATATGACGTACTATAACAATTTCAGATATCAATGGAACTTAAAGAAGATGACTCCTGTTCAATACAGAAATCACCTTCTCCAAGTGGCATAACCTTTTTTTGAAATGTCCTTTACATAGGGTACAGTTTAATAACTGGCTAACCTTTTATACGAACGGGCAATCAATATAGGGACTCTATTACAATATTTTTTCATTTTCTAAGTTCGTGTTCGACTCTGCTTTCTTAGCCAATTTAAATTTATAGAATAATATACAGGCTACCAAAAATCCTATTCCATAAAATAGTCCAACTCTTTGAGTAGGGTCAAAGGCAAGGAATACTAGAATCAGCGAACAAAAGCCTAAACAAAACAACGGGACGAATGGGTAAAACGGTACTATGTATTGTAAGTCTTCCGTTTTGCCACCCGCTTTAATAAATTTCTTTCTAAACATATATTGCGATAAAGCAATTCCCATCCATGAAATCGTGACGGAGATACCGGCTATGGACATTAGTATAACGAACACAGTATCCGCCGCAATGAAGCTAGTCAATAACGAGAGAAGCGAAAAGCATATCGTAAAAAGAAGGGCATTCAAGGGCACTTTCCTTTTGGACAATAGACCAAACACTTTTGGTGCCATCCCATCATGGGCCATCGACCAAAGCAACCTTGTAGATGCATAAAGACATGAATTCCCCACTGAAAGAATGGCTGTTAATATAATGAAATTCATGATACCTGCTGCATAAGGAATCCCCGCTATCTTCATCAAAGTTACAAAAGGACTTTCCAATAAACCTAATTCCGAAGAAGGGAATATGGCGGAAAGGATGATAATGGATGAAATGTAAAAAACAATGATTCTAAATAGTACGTTTCGAATGGCTTTAGGAATGTTTTCTTCAGGTTTTTCACTTTCACCTGCCGCTATTCCTATAAGTTCTGAGCCTTGATAAGAAAATATTACATTCATCATTGTCACAAAGATAATTGTAATGCCGCCAGCTGGAAATAGACCAGAAGGTGCCAAATTCTCGAAGAATGGGGTTGGACGATCAGATAAAGAGACAAAACCAAAGATACCAGCGATTCCAATCAAGATAAACAAAATCACTGCAACGATTTTTATTCCAGCAAACCAATATTCCGCCTCTGCAAAACCTCTTGTCGTCAATGCATTCAATGTAAATAAAAGCACTATGAACACCGCACACCAAATCCAGGTAGGACTATCGGGGAACCACTGTTTCATCAATATTCCTGCTGCCGTAAATTCAACTCCTGCAGTTGCGGCTGAGCCTACGAAATACATCCATCCTAGAGAGAAACCAGCGGAAGGCCCAATATATTCGGCAGCATATTTTTGGAATGATCCTGTAACCGGCATATGAACGGCTAGCTCGCCAAGGCAGACCATGACCATATACAAAATAAGACCGCCTGCTAGATAACCGATCAGGGCTCCTCCTGCCCCCGCTTGGTTAATTGTATAGCCAGCATTTAAAAAAAGGCCTGTACCAATTACGCCGCCAAGTGAAAGCATAAATAAATGGCGTCTTTTCATTGAGCGTTGCAGCTGATCATTATTCTCCAGTCCATACCCCATATAATCACGTCCTTATCTTATCTATTAGCCTATGCCTTCTCCCAAACCATCTTAGAACCTCAATGAGAGACAACTAAGGCCGCCATCTTGTTTTTGAAATTCAGTCATTTCCACTTCAATCACTGTGTATCCCAATTCTTCAATTTTTTTCTTTGTACCCTCAAACCCTTTCGGGACAATAACGCAGTCGTTCATTCTGACGCAGTTACCGGAATATTCTTCTTCCTCTTTTACGATGATTTGATTAAAGCTGGAAAAAGCCTCGTGATTAATGAATTCCCCTGCCACTAATAAATTATTGTCTCCCAGATAATTGACACCCGTTTTTAAATGAAAGAATTTCTTAAGGGGAATGATGGTCGTGCCATAACCATACTTACCCATGATATCTTTGAACTGCAGAGCACCTGCTTCATTCGTTCTGGTTGAAAGGCCAACATAGAAGTGATCCTCTACTTGCATTACATCCCCGCCATCTAACATACCTGGAGATTGAATATATTCGATTGTGTCATAAAAGTCCTTTAAAACTTCTTTCATTTCATTAATCTCACCATTCCGGCTTTCTGCTCCAGGATTGGTTACAAGGGCACATTTTGACGTCAACACCGCGGTATCTTCCACAAACGTGGAATCAGGGTACCTCTCATCCGATTCGAGAACGGTCACTTTCACACCGCATTGTTTTAATGCTTCTACATAGGCCTCGTGTTGTACAAGCGCTTTTTCATAATTCGGGTTTCCTAAATCCGATGTTGTTAAGCCATTTACAAAACTTTTTCCAATCTTTCTTACAATCGCGTGATTAAACATATATATTCCTCCTAAATAGGTAGTTTATCTTTTTATAATGTGGAATACCTTTATGCTCCTGCCGTACTTTAAATGAAGTTTCGTTTATTCCAGAAGCGGAAATTATAGATATATAGGCATGGTAGAGAGAAGAGACAACCGAAAGCCTTTCTTAACTATAAGGGGTGTCCCTTCTTAGCCCATGCTTTCTCAATTATTTTGATGACCGCATAAGTTATCCGCTATTCCTACAAAATATCTTACTCCATACCCTAAAGCCTTCTCATCGACTTTAAATTTAGGATGGTGCAAAGGATAAGCTTTTCCAAACTCATTATCATGGACGCCTAGAAATTGCATGGAAGAGGGAACGATTTCGGAAAAAGCCGAAAAATCTTCTGTCCCAAACATGGGATCATCAACCTGGATGATATTATTTTCCTCAAAAATACCTTCCATGACCGTTCTTGAAATATCAACGGCAGCTTTATCATTCACCACCGCTGGATACCCTAAATACCAAGTGACTTCACATTTTGCCCCATGCGTTTCTGAAATACCCTTAACGATTTGCTCTAGATACTCCCTTGCTTTCACTCGGCTATCAGAGTCCAAGGATCGAATGGTACCGCCGATTTCTGCATATTCAGGTATGACATTGAGCGCACTTCCGGAATGGAACTGGGTGACTGAAATGACAGGTGTCCTAAGAGCTGAAATTTTTCTGGAAACGATATGTTGAATATTCGTCGTTATTTCTGCACCAATGATAAGCGGATCTACCGTTAATTCCGGAGTCGACGCATGACCCCCCTGCCCAATGATTTTAATTTCAAAATCATCGGCTGCTGCACAGAATACCCCTTCCCTTAAACATATGGTTCCTGTTCGTTCATATGGAGTAACATGCAATGCAAATGCATAATCCACTCCTTCCATGACCCCTTTTTTCACCAATTCCTGAGCTCCTCCTGGCAGAACCTCTTCGGCGTGTTGGAAAATAAACCTGATTTCTCCATTAATCTCGTCTTTTTTCCCGGAGAGGACTTTTGCAGCACCTAATAACATCGCAGCATGTGCATCATGTCCGCATGCATGCATAACCCCTGGATTTTTTGATTTATATTCAATATCTGCTTCCTCTTCAATCGGGAGTGCATCAATATCTGCACGAAAGGAAATCGTATTCGATTTTCGGGGTGATTTTTTTGCGCCTTTGAGAACCGCTAATACACTCGTTTCCGTAGGTCTTGTCACTTCTAATCCTGTAAAGGTTTTTAATTTCCTATAGATGAATTCGGAAGTCTGGTGCTCCTGATACGAGAGCTCCGGATTTTCATGAAAATGACGTCTCCATGAAATCACTTCATCCACAACTGTCTCCTGTATTGTCTTCATCATAAATGCCTCCCTGATCACTTAGAGCCAATATTCAGATTTTTCAGATCTTTAAAAAGGGCCATACTGTATGCTTTGAGCAATAATCAAAAAGATAATCGCTACGGCAACCTGAATCAAAAGAAAGGGAAATACCCATTTTACCCATTTCGTGAATGATATGCCTGCCACTGCCAGTCCAGCCAATAGCACTCCAGAAGTCGGAAATATCATATTCGAAATCCCATCCCCTAATTGGAAAGCTAAAACTGCCGTTTGTCTTGTCACACCCATTAAATCCGCTAATGGAGCCATGATCGGCATCGTCAATGCAGCTTGTCCGCTTCCTGATGGAACAATGAAGTTAAGGAATAATTGAACAATGAACATTCCGATTGCATTTATGGCGGGAGGAAGCTGCTCAACCAATCCTGCAGCATAATATAAAATGGTATCAAGCAAGCCGCCACTTGTAATGATGACCAAGATTGTCTGAGCAACACCTATTATCAATGCCCCGGAAACCATATCGCCCGCTCCTGAAATAAAACCATTAGCCATCTTGGATGGAGTCAAGCCTCCGATTAGGCCCATTATGATCCCGCTTAATAAAAACAAGCCGCCAATTTCACTTATATACCAACCTAATTTAATAACTCCATAGACTAATAGGATGAAATTCACCAATTAAATAATTAAAGCAGCGCTATGTCTTTTGCTCATCCTAAAGTTTTTATCAAGTTGTCCATGTTCTTCACGCCTGAATTTCCCATACTCCCCCAGTTCAGGGTTTCTTTTTACCTTCATTGCATGGAAATAGATGTACAATACTGTAACGACATAAAACACTGCAAGAAGAGCGATCCGCAATCCCATTCCCGAATACATGGGCAATTCTGCAATGCTTTGGGCAACTCCAACATTAAATGGGTTCGTAATGCCCGAAATGAATCCAGTCGCCAATGTTCCAAGGATGACGATCGCAAAACCAGTAAGTGCATCAAAGCCTAATGCGATCGTCATCGGAACAATGATGGCGATATAAACTAAAGCATCTTCAGCAGAGCCGATCAGTGTCCCTAATGATGCGAAGATTAATACCATCAACGGTATAAGCAATTTTTCTTTTGTTCCGAATCGGACAGCCACAAACTTAATGAAAGAATCCAGTGCCCCTGTTGCCTGCATGATTCCCAGAGCTCCTCCAAACAAAAAGACGAACAAGATAATTGACGCTCCTTCAATCATCCCTGCGTGAATGCTGCTGAACATTTCCAATAATCCCACAGGTGTTGATTCTACGAATTCAAAAGAAGTGGGATCGACTACACTTCGGCCGTCCTTTTCAATTCTTTCATATTGGCCTGCGGGTAAGATATAGGTTAGAACCGTCACTATCACAATTACGATAAACATTAATACAAAAGGATTTATCCCTTTTTCCGGTAACTCCGTTAGTTGGTTATGTGGCTTATTATTCTGATTAAGCGGCTCGGAAGTGATTGGACCATTAGGCAGGTCATTCATATTAAAACCCCCAGTTAAAGTTTAATACTATTAATCCAGTTTCCCTGTCGGACCATCACTTCTCAACCAAACACTTAAACATACTCATTATTAACTTCTCAAGCAAAACAGGCGTATGGACAAAGGCGCTATCGATGTGAAGGCGCTCAGTACGCTGATGGGCATCCTTGCCGAATGGCCCCACATTAAGTACGGGTGCCTGAAGTTTTTGCATATCGGCAAAAGGAATGCTGTAAGTATCGCCCCAGACTGGTGTATTTTTTTCAAAAGCCGTCCAGCCGTCAGAGTCATCAGTATATTGAACATAGCTTAAATCGCAAAGGCCATTAAAATAATGAATTTGTCTGACTTCTTCATCAAACTTTCTGGCCGTTTCCTTCATTAATTTCACAGATTCGATGATAAGCGGATCATCGGACGAATTGACGGCTGGATAATATGGCGGTGCGAACAGCAATACAATGGCGGGTGAAAGCTCCTGACATTGTATCATCAATTTTTCAGCGATCCGCACTGATTTTTCTCGTTCATCCAAATCCTTGTTTCCTTTAACTTCACTCTTTATTTGCTCAACAAAACTCTCGCCAAATTTGCCCTCGGCATATGAAAGTAACTTTTCGTAGCGCAATACTTGTACTTCGCCTACACCTTCAATTTGTTCACGCAGACAAAGTTCTTTATAAGATTCATTGCATTTCATCGCTGCTTCGTTCGCAACCTGCTCGAATAAATCCATTATTTCTGCAGCTGTTCTTTTCATGATGAACACATTATAAAGCGCGGCTGCCCGATAAGGTGTCTGTGTTGAATATTGTAGTTTTAGATCTTTTTGCTGAAGCGATACTGGTAAAGGTGTTTCCTCACCAAGGTCACTTTCCAGAAAAAGAGTGTTCCACTCCATGAGCTGCGTGAGAAATGAGGCTATATAGTTAGCGGTTATGCCCTTTAATGGCTCGCCTACATGAGTTTCTTTCCCATAAAAAAGGGCAGCGGGCATGATTTTCCCCAAAGTTCCGGAATAAATATAATGATTATTATCACCCGGTTTCTGTGAAAAGGACGGTTCACTATTAAAAAACATTTTATAGGAAAGGTCATATTTATCACGTAAAGCCACAAGTTCTTTAACTGCAGCCCTCATTCCCGCAGAATTCACTTCCTCATCTGGTACCGTTAACAGCAGGAGATTGATCGGCCATTGTTCGATGCTTGCCTTTTCGATGATAGCCATATGAAGGGCAAGCCCCATTTTCATATCCATCGTTCCTCTACCAAACAAGTACTTTCCTGATTCCAGATCAATGCGCGCTTCTTCCGGCAGATCATCTTTCCTATCATGAAGTTTTTTCGTGAGCTCCTCTGGTTGAAATGCAAGAGTCTCAAGGTCACCGTATTCTTCAGTATGAACCGTATCAAAATGACTAATTAATACTACGGTCTCCCTGCTATCGGGATGTTTATAAAAGGCATTGACAAAATTCCTTCCTAAATCTGCCTCGTGAAGCGATAAGTGTGCCGGGTTCCTTTTAAAATAATCAAGCTCCCTTAATTTCTCTTGCACCTTATAAGGGAACGTTCGCTCCCCTGGTGTAAGAGTACGACTTTCCCAGCTAACAAGTTCACACAACAAAGCACGGAGCGTTTCAGGAGTACCCCATAGTAATTGACTCATTTCAATCCCCCTTCATCAATATTTGTACGCACCACCGGGCAGGTTAAACAGGTAGGACCTCCAGTGCCCTTGAAACTGATTTCAGTTCCTTTGTACTCATAAACTGTCGCTCCCGCATCAATAAGCTTTTGCTTCGTGTAAGCGTTACCAGAAGGTATCACGCAAACCCGCGGAGCAATGGCAAGCACATTACAACCCAAGTTCAAGTACTCATCAATCGGCACTTCGATAAGCTGAATGCCTCGTTCAATAAGCAGTTTTCTGAAAAAGACAGGCATAAGGCGGGAATGGACTACCGCTAAATCATGGTCGACCATGCTGATGAAAGACATGAGATGGAGACACTCTGCCTCTCCTTGATCATGCGGAAGCTGAACTACGATGAATTCATCCACAAGATGTGCGGTCATTTCCTTTAATTGCCGAATGGCTTCAGCGTTTGTACGATAACCATGCCCGACAACCAAGGTCTTATGATCAAGCCAAACGATATCACCGCCATCCGCGACCGCATCACCCGTTAAATACCCAATGATCGGGATGTTCTTTTCCTTACAGTATTCCTTGTATACAGTCGCTTCAGGCTGCCTCGATTCTTTCCCCGACTTTAAAATAATGGCTCCTTGGCTAGTGAATTTGACTGGGTCATGCGCATATAAGGAGTCAATGCCAACTACCGAAGATGCTGGCAAATAATCGATGTTTGGGACATATTTCTCCAAAATGGATATAAAGTCACCATACTCCGTTAGCGCTTCGTTGAAATCTGGCTCTTCCAAAAAGTTGAAGTTCTCCCATGTTTGGCTTAAATGCTCTTGACTAATAAAAGCTTCTTTCGGATGTTTTACAATGACACGTTCCAATGGTTTGTACATGGACGAACAAAATGTCACTGCCTCCCCCTCCTTTTCCGCATAGTGGAAAACGTTTCCGCTAATAGGAATTTTTCTTTTATTATAAATTTAGTTTTGGTATAATGTCAATATGTTTTAAATTTTCAAATAAATTAACTTTTTATTTAACTTGTATGGAAAGATAGGTGGTTTGTATATGCAATCAATTGACCGCGCCATGAACGTTATAAAGGTGCTGGTATCCAATTCTTCGGAAAACTGGCTGTCAATTACGGAACTTTCCCAAGAATGTGATCTTCCTGTCAGCTCCATGCATCGTTTGTTAAAGGCAATGTCCTTGCATGGATTAATTCAACAGGACGGACAATCCAAACAATATGGTTTGGGGAATATTTGGCTCGAATATGGTTTACGCATGTATGACAAAATGGATTACATCAGTCAAATAAGGCCTGAACTCGAAAGGCTGATGAACAAAGTGGAGGAAAGCGTCTATCTAAGCCAACCAATCGGGATGGAATCACTCGTTATCGAAAGAATCGACAGTGAAAAAAGCCAAATCCGGGTTTATGACCAGCTTGGCTCACGTGTACCTATGCATATCGGGGCTGCCAATAAAGCGATGCTCGCCTATATGCCATATAATCAAACGAAAAAAATCGTAGATGCTCTTCTGCCAACTCAAGAAAGAGCAGCTTTTTGGGATATATTGCAAGAGACTAAAAAGAAGGGACATGGAATCAGTCACAGTGAAAGAACAGAGGGTACATGTTCTGTTGCCGTGCCGATATTGAACCATTTTGGGGAAGTTCACGGTGCGGTGAGCATTGGCTTTGTCAGCTTTAATCTGACAGATGATAGACTGGATTTCCTCATTAAGAATGTGATGGAAACTGGCACTCGGGTTTCTGCAAAATTGGGGTATAGGGGACCATGAAAATAAGAGATCAGTGAAGGATTATCGAATAAGCCGAAAAAGAAGATGAATCATTTCATCTTCTTTTCGCTTTATATTAATCGCTGCCGGTCACAAATAAATCTTCTTTAAAATAGGCGAGGACCTCGCCGGCCACCACAGGTTCGCCCTCCAATACCTCCAAAGTTTCAATTTTCCCGCTGACACCAATATCAATGATTTCCACACTTCCATCTGCCTTCTTAATCTGAAATAATTGTTCCCATTCGTAAAATCTGGAATTTTTGGATATTGAAATTTTTTCAACCCTGCCATCACAAGGGCTAAGAATCACATCAACGTACATTTACATCATTCCTTCCTTCAGTATTCTTCAAAATGAAATGGGGTTTGTAAAACTAACCTAAGAAAGTTTTGGAACTCCGATATATCTTCTTGTTCAATGCCGAGAGTCGGAGCCCAGTACTGATCCAAATTAATATCATTGGCACAAAGCAGGATCATTCTTCCGCTTTGCATGGAAGTCACCATTGCTTTACCGAAAAACTGGGCCGAATATACAATGGTTACATCATATCTATAATCTTGTGACAATAAGCAATAATGATGAATAGCCTGGTTTTCTTTATTTTCGGAAAGAATATCAAAATTCAACGGATAGCCTCCTTTCTTGTAAACCATAATTCGTTCAGAACCTGATCCACCCCCGAAGCTGGGATGCTTCCGCTATTTTGCGAATCCCTTCAATATAAGCAGCCACTTTCATGTTCACGGAATATTTTTGTGAAGTATGGTAGACATTCAAAAAGCTGGCCGTTATCTTTTCCTTCAATCGTTCATCTACAAGCTCTTCCGTCCAGTAATAACCTTGGTTGTTCTGGCACCATTCAAAATACGAGACTATCACCCCACCTGAATTCGCCAAAATATCCGGGACTAGCACTATACCTTTATCATCGAGAATCTTGATCGCTTCCTTTGTCGTCGGCCCATTTGCTGCTTCAATCAGGATTTCACATTTTAGTCGTTTTGCATTATCCTTATTCACCACTCCGCTAATGGCTGCGGGGATCAGCACATCACACTCTTTTTCCAATAATTCTTGATTGGATAATGAATCTTTGTATAAGTTCGAAACGACCCCAAAAGAGTCCCTGTTATCCAAAAGGTAAGGAATGTCCAATCCATTCGGATCATATAAACCTCCAAGTTCATCCGCTATTCCGACAACCTTAGCCCCCATTTCATGTAAATACAATGCTAAATGACTGCCAACATTCCCGAATCCCTGGATGATTACCCGCATGCCTTCAATGGGAATCCCCTTTAAATCACAAATCATTTGAAGTGTATATAATACGCCCTTGGAAGTGGCTTTTTCCCTGCCCTTCGATCCTCCTAATCTCAGAGGCTTTCCTGTAATGAAGCCAGGTGAATCGAATTCCCTGATGTGATCATATTCATCCAGCATCCAGGCCATGATTTGTGAATTCGTATACATATCTGGTGCCGGGATATCTTTTGTAGGGCCCACTATTTGACTTACTGCCCTGACATACCCTCTGCTTAATCGTTCAAGCTCAGATGAACTCATCTGTCTGGGATCACACACAATGCCGCCTTTTGCCCCTCCGTATGGAAGATCGGTTATTCCGCATTTCAAGCTCATCCATCCGGCCAATGCCTTAACTTCTTCAGGAGTGACATCCGGGTGAAACCGGATTCCCCCTTTCGTTGGGCCGGCTGCATCATTATGTTGAGCACGATACCCTTGAAACATCCTTGTCTCGCCATTATCCATTTGAATAGGAATACAGACTTCCAGAAAACGCATTGGCGCTTTCAGAAAATCAAAAACCTGCTCTGGATAGTCCAAAACATGAATCGCTTCTTTTAAGATATCCTGGAATTCTTGCAATGGATTATCCAATTGACGTTTTTCAATAACCTTAATTTTCTCTGTCATTTTAGCACCTCTCTTTTATTCTTATTACTTATTAAGCAACTTTCATGCCAGCTTTGAGGATATTGTATGAATAGCACCATACCGCCATTTGCCCTCATCCATATCACACATACAATCATCAGGACATATGTATTAATTCATAAGCAATTCAGATTTGCATATGTAAAAAGGGATGATTAAAAACATATAAAAACGCATCCTTATTAGAATGCGTCCAGCTGTAGTCAAACCCCGATAATAATAAATTCTAACGTAGCCTCCAGGCACTTGCTTTCCGCGGGCGGCCCGCCCTCGGCGCCTTTGCTCCTGCGGGGTTTCCCTCGACACGCTTTTCCCGCAGGAGGCTCGCACCTTCCGTTCCAATCAACTTTGTTTATCTTTTAAATAGAACCCTTTTGCCTACAGTCTTATTTGTTTTAAAAAAAGAAATATTAAAACTTGAAGTCAAAAGGATACTTTCTAAACATGATTCTATTAAGCGAAATCGACTTTAAATGTTGTCATTTGGAGCAATCGAACATTTGGTTCGTATAATTGAGGCCGCCATTGATATCTCTTTCATTTATGACTTGGTGAAAGATATGTATTCAGAGTTAGTACTCCCAAGTATTGACCCAGTCATTTTGGTTAAACTGACATTCATTCAATCTACTCTATTTATTCGATTGATGCATAACTATTGAAGAGGTAAATACGAACGTGGCCTATGCTGGTTCTTAGGTTATGTCAGATAAAGGACCTCACTTCTCTACTACTTATGGAAATATTCGCTGATGCAAAAGAAAAGCCATGGCATGCTTTGGACAACAAGCGGACGTAAAATATTGTCGGTGCAGGCGACTCTTACATGAATATAAAGAAGATATCCAACTGGACAGGCAAGGGCCAGAAATGGTCGCGGTCATCTATTCTTTATCCAAATCAAAAAGGTTTAGGAATGAAACCATTCCTAAACCTTTTGAAGTCTATAAACTGAAGCATCCTTATCGGATGCGTTTTTCCTTGCAAAGTCTTATAGCTGAATTTCTTCAACTTGGTATTGGGGCGGTGCCTTCCTGAATGCCTTTGTGATATATAATAGATAACAAAAACCAATAATGAACCAACTTGTCCCCATTATCAGGGAACTTGCCTCAAGGTTGATCCATAGAATGCCAATTGCTATAGCTCCAATTAAAGGCATAATTAAGTATTTAATACACCCCTTTACCGTTCGGTGCTCCTTTTCCCGAATGATAAAATGGCTGATCACTGAAAGATTTACAAAAGTAAACGCCATTAGTGCACCAAAGTTGATCAGTGACGTTGCTGTCACTAAATCAAAGAATAAAGCCGACATTGAAATGACTCCAACTATGAGTACATTAATCGCTGGTGTCTTCCACTTAGGATGAATGAATCCAAACCATTTTTCCGGAAACACTTTATCACGGCCCATAACATACAAAAGACGGGAAACGCTGGCATGCGATGCTAGTCCCGAGGCTAGCGTATTGACGAAAGTCGTACAAAGAAAAATGGATTGAAATAGCTTCCCGCCTACATAAAGGGCGATTTCCGGTAATGCAGCATCCGGTTCCTTAAAACGGGATATATCCGGAAAAAAGAGCTGAATAAAAAAAGATGCGGTAATGAAGATGATTCCACCCCATAGCGCAGTTAAAAATATCGCTTTTGGAATCGTTTTTTTCGGATCCGGCGTTTCCTCAGATAGGGTCGTTACCGCATCGAATCCCAAAAAGGAAAAACAAAGGATCGTAGCCCCGGTTATTATGGCCGAGAAGTCCATCCCTTCATTTACGAAAGGCATTAATGTAAACACTTCTCCTGTACCTTCCCCATCATTCAAACCTTTGACAACAAGAATGATGAACACTGCCATGATGGCAATCTGAATTAAAACAAAAAGCGCATTAAAGTTAGCAAGTACATTGACGCTCCTGAGATTGAGAATGGTGACGATTGCTACGAATAATACTACCCAAATCCATGTAGGAACTCCTGGAAATAATGCTGTCAGATAAATTTTGGTCAACAATGCATTGACCATAGGTAAAAACAAATAGTCTAACAACGAGGACCATCCTACCAGGAATCCTAAATGCGGGTTTATCGCCTTTTGCGTATAAGTGTAGGCAGAACCTGCAGCAGGAAAAACCTTTACAAGTTTTCCATAGCTGGCAGCTGTAAAAAGCATCCCCACCAATGCAACGATATAAGCAGTCGGCACATGGCCGCCCGTAATCCCAGATACAATGCCGAATGTATCAAATACAACCATGGGGGTCATATATGCTAACCCCATCATAACGATTTGCCATAATTTCAGTGATCTTTTCAATGTAACCTCATTTTCCACCTATCATTCCTCCTTGAAACCGCTTTCAAACTAGTGAGTTCAATTTCTTAACTAGAATAATCCCCATGCCTCCCTCTTTTTTAAAAGTTTTACCTGTATACCTTTATGCAATTTCTGTGCCACATGATTTCGGTTTATTTCGACAAACGAAAAACGCCTTAATTCCTGTATTCTTACCCGCAATTGATTGATTCACAGATATGAAGTCTTCCAGCATCTCTTCATTGACGATTCAATTTCCCATAACTTATTCGCCTTTGCATACACAAAGCCCATGTTATCTTGTAAAAACCCTCATTAAATCGATCACAGTGACTTGGCATGATAATTGCATGATTAATCATCTATAGGAATTCATTTAATGAGTTTCAAAACTACTATAGTTATAAGAAAATGGAGGAATAGAAAAATGAAATATCCTTTATCACCTGATGTTAAACCAGAGTTTTGTACCACCGGATCATTTATGCGCTTACCTTCTTCAAGAGAAAATGCCAAATTGGCAGTGGTAGGTATGCCTTTTGATACAGCTGCTTCATTCAGGGTAGGAGCACGGTTTGCTCCACAGGCAGTCCGCCAAGCATCCATGACGTTGTTTCCTTATCATCCCATTCACAAGGTATTTCCGTTTGACGAATGTAATGCAATTGATATCGGGGATGTTTCGGTGATTCCCCATAATATACATCGAAGCTATGAGTTAATTGAAAAGGCTATGTCAGACTTGATGAAAAACGGCATCATTCCAATAGGCATCGGAGGAGATCATTCAGTAACATTGGCTAATCTAAGAGCAGCCGCAAAAATCCACGGTCCTGTTGCACTTCTTCATTTTGATTCACATACAGATACCTGGGATACTTATTACGAAGAAAAATACTGGCATGGTTCCCCGTTTATCCGTGCATATGAGGAAGGTTTGCTCCAAACGGATAAAGTTTTCCAGATTGGCATCAGAGGTACGCTCAATCATCCAGGAGATTTAGATTCCAGTACAGAACTAGGGTACAATGTGATAACTACGCCCGAGCTGAAGAAGAGAGGAATCGAAGATGTCGTGAAGGAAGTCAAGAAAACCATTGGGGATACACCATGTTTCTTGACATTTGATATTGATTTTGTCGATCCATCCTGCGCCCCTGGAACTGGCACATTGGAGGTCGGCGGTCTAAATAGCTTTGAAACCCTTGAGATGATACGCTCTCTGCAAGGATTCAACTTTATTGGGTTCGACCTGGTGGAAGTCCTCCCGCCGTATGATCCAACACAAATTACATCACTATTGGCAGCCACCATCATTCATGACTTTGCCAGTCTAGTAGCCTTACAACTAAAAGAAGAACAAGAAAAGGAGAATCCAGCCGCAAAAAGTTTATAGGAGTACCACACTAACAATTAATGAAGGGGACATTTCAGGTCCAAACTGTAATCGTTCAAAAAGGCATCTGCTATCAGTGAAAGCAGATGCCTTTTTTTCTATGTAATCTTTACCCTTGTCCTGCTACTTCGACTATAAATCATTCCATAAAACAACTTCGAGCTTCTATCGGTGTGGAAAAAATAAAAAACACATCCCTTTGAAAATGGGATGTGCCATCCTTTTATTCGTCTGATTCTGCCCCAGGCCGATTGTATTGTGTTGGCAGGGTGTCCCAAAAGCTTGCATCGACAGTTTCAATTGAATCATCGGCAAGAGCTCTTACAGCTGCATCCAAAGTGGTTACTGTTTGCTTAATTAGATAGCCATTACTTTTTTGTCCAAGCGCTACAGACTCGACATTGTGGTCCGACATACCTCGCATCTCAAAGAGCAGTGTGGCAATGTCATAACGGACGGCTGCACCATTACGGCCTATATTTTCTCCAGAACCGCCATCATACCTACCAATATGCCCCCAACCAGTTGGTTCAATGGAGTTATATACGACAGCACCCAGTTTTTTTGACGCTTCTAACACTTCAGGCTTTACGTTCGCGTTTGTAGGATAAAGAATCGAACCTGAAACAAGTTCACCATCTGTTTCGCTTAGCGTCCCTTGATGATGTAAATCTATCATGTAATCTATATCGTATTTCGCAAATACTTTTTCGTGTAAAGCCTTTACTTCTACTTGCATGGAATCAGTTTTTTTATCATGCTCACGGTTTAAGTCGATCCCATTTGCATTTGCCCGTGTTAAATGCCGATCACCTTTTGCTAAGTAGTCATCAAGAGGGAAATTAACATCTCCCATGGCTCCATCTGCATTTAACATGGGAATGATCAGTATATTAACATTTTCCAATAAACCTTTAGTCTTATTCGTGCCTAGATGTTTAATGAATTCGAGAGCACCCTCAGTAGTCAGTTGTTCATTTCCATGCTGTTGCGTTAAAAATAGTATAGTTGGATTCTTAGGATTTGACATGTACTTCGCTAGGTAAATGTCCCTTCCTTTTACCGTTTCCCCGATTACTTCCAGTGCCAGCCTTTCTTGTTTAGCATCCTGCGTTTCAAGATAGCTCACCAGGCTTTCATATGTATGAAGATTTGAAGTTGTCACTTGTCCATTTCCAGCACTGGGGCCATTTCCAACCGCTCCGACTGGTAACGCAACAGCTGTTACTGCACTTAACGTCATTAAACTAGTTAATGAAACTGCTAGAACTTTCTTTTTAACATTCAATAAAAACCCTCCTTATTAAATATAATAATCAGAAAAATGACCATTAATAATATTCTGACATTTTTACTACTTTATGTTAATAGTGAAAAATGACTATGTTTCCAAATAGTTTTCTCTTGCACAAGAATAACTTGAAAAGAATTACTTCTACAAAGGCGATATTCAAAAAACATTTTTGTTCCCGATGAAGAAAATCGAGTTTGTCTATTTTTATGGCTTGTACAATTTGGACGTTGATTGGAACGTAGGGCACTCGCTTTCCGCGGGCGGTCGGGGAGCCTTCTCGGCTTTCACCTGCGGGACTCCCCTAGACGCGCTTTTCTAAGCAGGAGTCTCGAACACCCGCTCCAATCAACTTTGTCTTACCTTTTAGATAGAACACTTTTGCCTAGAGTTCCGTCTGGTTACTTCAATATAGGCTGGAAGTTGATAGAGCTATCATTTCCTCAATTTTTATTATTGCCTGCCCTCCGTCAGTGGAATTGACTCGTATTGTTCCGGATTGATTTTATATACAGAGCCATCAGTAACTCCATCAATTATTCCATATAACCCTCTTTCAACTGCTTTAATAAGCATGCCTTTTTTCTTTTGGCCAAAAGACTGTGTTTGACCTCTAACTTCAAAGAGTACTGTCCCACTTCCGTTTAAAGCAAAGGCTCCTAAAGCCGTTCCAGGAAGGTTTTGGTTTTGCGGATATAAGGATATATTCCCATATGGAGAATTACCTTGTTCTTTCATGGCATTATATACCGCCACATTCAATTGTCTGGAAAAATCATAATTATAGTTTTTTGCATATTTGGCATAATCTTGTCCTGAAGGCGAGCTTGGATCAGGAACAAATTGAGCGGAAATCGAGTAGGAGACTAAATCATCCGTTCCATCAACTTCATAATAGGGAGCTTGGTGATGCAAGTCCACAAAAATCTCCACCTTTCCGTATTGCTTCAGTAGAGACTTGTAAACATCACGTGTTGTTTGTGATTCAGGTGTTATGAACCAACCAGGGGTGGATGATTTTCCAGGGAAGTCTTTAGCTTGGGGAATATAATTTAAATCAGGATTAAAGTCACGATTGACATCGAAACCAGGTTTGGACTCATAATCGAATGATTCATTTTTGTATGTATAATAGTTCCAAGATGGATTCGCTCCTGCTAACTGCGGAAACTGGTCGACGACCTCTGCCCAGGTCATATCATTTCCCCGACGGTTCAATTCAGCGGCATCGGGATTCATTTTAGGCAAAGCGACAAGGGTAATTTCTTTACGGATTTTTTCCGCTTCAGGTGAGTTGGTCCCCAAAAACTTCAAGATATTCAAGATGGCATCCGTACCAGTTTTCTCATTTCCATGGATCTCACTTTGAATGAAAACGACTTTGTCGCCAGTTCCCACGGTTGCTTTATAGATTTCTCTATGTCTATTGGAATAACCAGCTACATCCACTTTTACTTTACCTTGGCTATCACTCGCAATTTGTTCTAGCTTTTTCCCTAGTTCAGCATGATCTGTAAAACCTGAAACCGAATAAGTTTGTTGAATGGGTGTTCCCGGGGATGTTTCATTAGCTGCAAATGCTGGTGCCGCAATACTCGCCGATAAAACGGCAACTCCCAGAGTTGAAATAACTTTCCTGTTTTTCATATGACAACAATCACTCCCTTAAAATAATTTTCTATCTCATTATACAAAATGGAGAAGTAGAAATATGTTGGAATTTGATGTCGTATTATGGCTATTTTATGATGCTGCCACCAGCTTTAGCTAAAAGTTGGGAGCTGCACTAATATATACTCTTTTTATGTTAGCTGTGCAAAAATGCATATTTTCCCACAACAACGATTCCGACATTGTTATCTCGGATCGTTGATTGCCGATATCTTTAACCATATATATATATTGGCTATGCATTTAGTCGAATTGATGATTTGTACTATAACATCACATTACGTTATAATAAAAGAAAAAAATAAGAGAAAGGGGAAAATATGAAACTCAACACTCATAGTTCTACTCCATTATACATGCAATTGAAACAATCGATTATCGAAGATATAAACAAAGGGATATACTCTCCTGGCGAAAGATTACCAACCGAAACAGAATTATGTGACATATATGGGGTAAGTCGGATTACTGTTAGAAAAGCGGTTTTGGACTTGGTGGAAGAGGGTCTTCTAATACGCCAACAAGGAAAGGGAACATTTGTCCAATATCCTAAGGTAAAAAGGGAACTATTTGCTGTTAACGGTCATGCTGAATATATGTCAGAATTAGGGAAGATACCTCAAACTAAAATCCTTTCATTTGGAATCATACCCGCACCGGCTAATATTTCTAAATCCTTGGAGATTACTCCTGAAAGTGATGTTCTTGAATTACAACGGATCTTATACTATGATAATCAACCTCTCACCTTGGAAATTTCTCATTATTCCTTAAAGGTTCTGCCTAATTTAAATGAACATGTCCATAACTCCGTTTCCATGTATGACACCATAAAGCATAAATATAATATAACTCCTGTTCATAACACGAAACTTTTAAATATGGTATTGGCAAATGCAGATGAAGCAAAATTTTTAGAGTGCGAAGTGGGAGATCCCCTTTTCAAAGTGGAGAAAGTGGCATATGACGCAAAGAAGCAGCCCATCCATTCCTCCTTCTTATATTATCCTGCCAATCGCGTGACCTTTACGATTGATAGTTCCATGTCGCAAGAAAAAGGTAACGAATCCCCCTCCTAATCCGGGATCTCGTTACCTTTTTCCATCTATAAATCGTTAAACCAGCATATGGTCAGGAATATATTCTTTACCATACCCAAAAGCTCCATAATCCTGACAGGTTTGGGAGGCAGCTAAAGCTCCTTTTTGTAAAGCTATATTTACATCTTGCCCTTGGACATACGATGAGAGAAAACCAGCAATAAATGAATCTCCCGCCCCCAATGTATCTACAACTTTGGTTTGGATAATAGCTTGTTCATATAATTGATTTTCAATTGATAAGAGTGCTCCCTTTTCCCCCCGAGTAACACATACCACTTTTGAGCCGAACGAATGCACCTTTTGAATCAGTGCATGGCACTCTGCAGCGTTTAAATTACTTCCTGAAAAAAATGCATATGTCACATACGGACAAACTTTTTGTAAATAGGGTTCCTCTTGATTTGTCGAAAAATCAAAAGAAAGGTCCATGAGTTGGCTTAATGATGGGAGGTTATGCTCTATATGGCTATAAACACTTGTATGAAGCAGGTCGTGTTCCCGAATATAATCCAAATCCTCGTCATTCAGTACAATCCCCAATCTGGATTGAATTCCCCCTCTATTGGAACCAATGAAAATTCGGTCCCCGTCCTTATCCAACGCGACGACTGCCATACCATTCTCTCCTACTGCTTGTCTTACTCTACTAATCTCCATCTTTTCCTTTTGCAATACCTCCAACACATGGTCTGCCGCCCCATCATTTCCTACAATGCCAATATATGAAGATTGCTCATCATTTAAACGATTGCACATTACTGCCACATTTAATGAATTGCCGCCGGGATATATCTTTCCTTGGTCTTTATAAAAATCTACTACGTTATCCCCAATTCCAATTAGCTTCATGCCTGTTCCCCCTGTTATCATTTTACACTTCCACTAGCAATTCCACGGATAAAATACTTCTGCATGAATAAAAATAAAATGACGATAGGTGCCGCTGAAATCGTTAATCCAGAAAGCAACACTCCCCAATCGGTTTGCAATGCATCTCGGAATTGCATTAAACCGGCAGGTATCGTACGTAAACTATCATCGTCTATAAAGATGATGGCGAACATGAATTCATTCCATGTATAGTAAGCTGTTAAAATTACCGTCGTTAATAAAATAGGTTTACTCATGGGAATGAAAATCCTAAAAAGGATTCCAAGGTTTGTGCACCCATCCAGCCGGGCAGCCTCTTCCAGTTCTTTCGGAATGGACAGGAAGTAAGCACGAATCAACAAGATGGTTAGCGGAATTCTGTAAGCTACATAAGGTAAGATTAACGCCCAATGGGTGTTATATATCCCAAGCTTCTGAATGATATTATACAAAGGGATCAGGCTTACTTGGGGAGATAGCATCAAACCGCCTAAGCATATGACCAAAATGAAAGCCTTTCCACGAAAATCGAAGCGAGATAATCCGTATGCACCTAATGCACTTACTAAAACCGTTAGCATACAAGTCATGCCAGTAACCATGACACTATTTAAAAAGTAGGAAGAAATCCCACTATTCCAAGCTGTAACATAATTTTCAAACAACCATGTATGAGGAAGTGACCAACTATGGTTAAAAATTTCCTCTGTGCTTTTGAAAGAACTGATGACCATCCATAATAAGGGATATGCAACAACAAGGAAGTAGGCGATCAAACCTGCATAAACAAGGGCTATTCTCATATTATAGGTTTTTCTTTTCCTTGCATACTCTAGATTTTCCACAACTAATTCCGGTACTCCGATCGTTGATTTAGGCATCTCCATTATTAGTCCTCCTTTCCCGTTTTAAATATTTTCATTTGAACAAGAGAAATAAGTAAGGTAATAATTAAGATAACCGTTGCTATGGCAGAAGCATATCCCATCATATCTTTTGAAAAAGCCGTTTTATATAAATAGGTACTCAGGACTTCCGAAGAAGTTCCCGGTCCCCCTCCAGTTAAGATATATGGCTCATTAAACACTGTAAAGGCACCTGTCAATGTTAATATTACGGCGACGAATGTCATTTCCTTCGTTGCTGGAACCGTAATGTGAAAAAACGTTTTTATTTTATTCGCTCCATCCATTTCAGCTGCTTCATATAGTTCAGGTGAAATTTTTTGAATGGATACGATATATAGCATGGCTATATAACCTATTGATTGCCACTGTGAGACAGCAATGACTGCATAGATTGCCGTTTCACTATCACCCAACCAGGGCAGTGCTAAATTATTCAATCCAATCATTTTGAGAAACTGATTTAACAATCCTACTTCCGGGTTGTAAAAAAATGAAAACAGTAAGGCGATGACTGTCATTGAAACGACGACTGGTAAAAAATAGACTGTTCGAAATATAGGTGAAAATTTACGGATTAATTTATCTTCTAAAACAGCTGCAACAATTAACCCTCCAAAAACCTGGAAAACAATCGAAATGACAGCATAAAGAATATTATTTTTTAAAGCTTCATAAAATACGGGATCTTTAAATAAAATAAAGTAGTTATCCATCCCAACAAATGCTTTATCTGGTGAGAATGTACTCCAATTATACATACTATCGCCAATATTCTGGAAAATGGGAATATAAACAAGCAATAAAAAAACTAAGGCTGGAAGAAGATATAGATAAGGTACAAATTTATCGGGTTTTATCATTAAAATATCACTCCCTTAATAAAACGGAAAAATGATTTTCCTTATTTCCCCGCTTCAAATCTAACGGTATCAGCAGCTTTTTGAACATCTCGCATAATCTGCTTAGGTGTTTTATCTCCATTTAACATCATTTGTGTTCCTGTTAAATAGGCATCTGCAATACGCGCATCAATGCTCATATCAAACCATGGGGCCATTTCTTTTGTGTTTAATATGCTTTGGACCGCTTCCAGCTGTTCTGGGGAAGAATTATTTTCATTCACCGTACCTTTAACTGCACTATACTTGCCCACATCAGTGACTAGTTTTTCTCCCATATGTTTAGAGGTTAGAAACTTTAAAAATTCCATCGCTTCTTTGGGATGCTTTGTCTTGGAAGAAACCATAAAGCCTTCAGGCGATCCCGTTAGATTTGTTTGATTACCCTTTCCGCCTTCTACCTCAGGAAAGTTAAACATTCCAAGTTCAAACTTAGTGGGTCCAAATAACTTGATCTCTGCCGTTTCTGCATAAAACATAGGTGCTTTACCATTTGAAAATTGCTGTCTTGCATATTCATGATCTATTGAATTAGTATTCTCATTAAAATAAGGTAACAACTCCTGGAATTTCTCAAGCGCTTTTATGTAGTCGTCACCCTTGAATTTTCCAGTTTTTCGATTATAATCCATTGCCAGCACTTCCGGACTAACCAGACGTTGATTCAATGTGCCCACATAATGGGAAATTGTCCAAGTATCTTGACTGCCGAATTGAAGAGCTGTGTAGTTATTCTTTTTTAACACTTTTAATACATCGATAAATTCATTCCAGGTTTTAGGTGGGTGTATGTTCAATTTTTCGAAGACATCCTTGTTATAGAAAAACATTTTCCCATCCATTGTTACGGGGACACCATACACCTTATTATTAAATGTATATGGTTTGACTTGGGATGGAACGAGTTGAGAAGACCATGTCGGATCGTTTTTATAATAAGAAGTTAAATCCAAAGCTTTATTGCCTCGCACAAACTGACTGGCAAATTCATCACTCCAAGAGAAATAAACATCAGGTGGATTATTTGTACCTGTCATTACTTTAATTTTGTCTTTATACGAATCGTTTAGGACTGCTTCGGTTTTAATATGGATATCGGGGTTTTGTTTTTCAAATTCTTTTACAACTTCATTAAAGTAGGTTTTTTCCGGTTCCTTTGGCCACCTATGAAAAAATGTTAAGGTTGTTTTTCCGTCATTTGATTCTGAAGATGTTCTTTCACCAGAACATCCCCCAAGCATTAAAGATAAACTTAAAAATGATGCGAATAAAAGTTTTGTTTTTCTCATGAATACCCTCCTTTTAATAAATGCTTTTATTATCAGGAAATTACACTATAATGTTATAAAACATTATAGTATAATTCGCAAATAAAATATACAGAATATTAAGTTTTCTATAGCTATCAGTATTCTACTTTCCACATATAACGCCTTTTGCTTAAGGGATGATTACGCGCTTCCGCTAATTCTTCTGCATATTGACGTAATATACGATTTAAGATAAGCGGTGCAATATATCCTTTTACTTCTTCATCAATACCATCAAGATCATACTGTTTTGCATCTAACACCGTTAGCTTTTTGCCGAAACGCTGAGAAAAAGATAATGCTCTTTCTTCCAATGGTCTTGTTTCATCCAATCCCAAAAGAATGATAAACGGTACATTTTCGTCAATAATTTCGAATGGTCCATGGAAGTACTCACCAGCATGAATGGCATGTGAGTGTATCCATTGCATTTCCATTAAGATACAAATGCTGAAAGAATAGGCTGTCCCATAGTTTGAACCACTTGCCATTGTATAGATAACAGGTTCTTTTGCATGAGATTGTGCGAATACCCTTGCATTGGAAGCTTCTTGCTCCAGGGCTTTTTCATACACTGGCTGTAAGTTCTCCAAACTTGATACCAGTTTTCCAAACTTTTCATTGTTTTCCGCCATATGAAGTACACCAAAAACTAATTGATATAAAACACTGAGGTTTGTATCGAAGGCGTTTACACCGTTCCCCCATTCATATTTAATATAAAGGTCCGCATTTTGGGCCAATGGTGATGCTGGTTCGTTCGTTAATGCCACTGTAAACGCACCTTTACTTTTTGCAAACTTAGCCGCTTCGGCTGTTTCAGGAGTTGTTCCGGACATAGAGCATAAAATGACTAAAGATTCCTTCCCTAGTTGTTGCGGATTGCGATGTATAAACTCATTTGAACTATACAGATCGGAGGTTATATTTTGAGATTCACGATCCAGTATATACTTAGCTGAATACATAATGGCAGAAGATCCCCCGCATGCTACCAAATAAATATTGTTAATTTTCCTACCCATTAATTGATCCAATACTGTTTTTACATTACTTTTTACATTCATAACCGATTTACTCATTTCCCCACTCCTTTAATATTTGATATACAACATTATGTAATGTTATATATTGTTATATTAAATCATCAAGTTTCTTTAGTCAATGAATTTGTCAGAATATTTTTTTAACTTCTTTTACATGAATTTGCTTCATGCCGGATCTTTTCCCATCAAAATTTATTTGTTTACAGATGTAAGTAATGTCCACATGAACATGAACAGCAAAAGTGCTGGAAACCCTTCTTATTCTTACTTTTTTCTGATTTTCCCAACCATTAATAATAACAATGGCAGAATAAAACATATCGTTAAGGATAATGGTGTCCAAGCTGTAGCCATAAAGTTTTGATAATGCACGATATCGGGATGCGAAAAGATGGTAAAAGTGAGAATTAGAAATGCTAATGGGAATAGAAGAATTTTGTAATTTTTTATTCCTAGCAATTGAGCTATTCCTAAAGCGAGTCCATAAAAGCATATGGTCAACTTAAAATACTCTGTAAAAACCCATATGAAGGCCACAATGACCTCTACCCTTTCAAAAAAATTACCAATGCTTATCCTCATTCCCAGTTTATAAGAAGGGTAGGTTAACCTTGCTGTATTATCAGCCCCCAATACAAGGATACAGAAAATGACCACTAAGAATAGAACGCCGCCACCTAATATAGTCCCTAAATAAAAGTTTTTCTTCATTTCAGCCTTTTCATGTACATATGGAGTGATCATTAAAAAGAAAACAAGCTGAACATAAGGCAGGGCTAAAGAGTGATATGACCCCCTCATTATCGGTTTCATGCCTCCTTCAAATACAGGTTGCAAATTTTCGAAATTGATGTCCGGGATAAGAAATACGAATAATATGAAAAGCAGCAGTACAAGCCAAGGAAAAAAGATTAATGCCGTTCTACAGATGACTTCCAATCCTAGCCTTGCACCAAATAAGCTTGTTACTATAAACAAAATCATAATCATTTCCATAGGTGTCTCAACCAGAACCTGTGTTGAAAAAAAATTCCCAATCTCACTAAGTAGCGCTGAAGAAAGGTAATATAAATATAATAGGAATAGCAGTGCCGAGATCTTCCCGATCCATATCCCAAATATTTTTTCATTAACTTCTATATAATTCATGGATGGGTAAAGTAAGGCGAGCCGGGTAAATAAGAGAACGAAACATAACCCGATGAGAGTAGCTATAATATAGGCAATCCAGCCATCCTGTTTCGCTAATGAAACAAGTACGGAAGGTAAAGTAAGTATCGCTCCTCCAATGGTGAATATGATGACCATTATAAGAAATTCACCAGAGCTGATTTTTCCTTTTTCAAGCATATTCGATACCTCCCTAGGATAAAATGCGATCCATGAAATGAGCGAGTGGACTATATATTTTCGTTATCCAGTCGATAGGGGTCGGAATGGTAATATCCTTGATTATTAAAATACTTAATGTCATGCCAACTAAAAGCAATAAAATGAAAATGACAATTTCCTTCCAGCATTTCTTTTTAATTAGGGGGGGTATTTCAAAAAATGAAATAATAGCTCCAGTACAAAGTGTTCCAATAATTGCCCACATTGGTCTTTACTCCTCAATTTCTTTTTGAAAGGATTCTGATATCGTCCCCAAATTGCGAATCTTTGCTTCAACGGATACATTCACGTCCAAATTTGCGAATTCCTCTTCCCAATTTTCCTGTAAACGTTTCCATGCTTTAGGATCGGTTCTATGAATTTCTTCACCAAAACCGAAGATGTCACTTTGATATTTCTCTTGTAGCGTCTTTATAGATCCTTCTATTTTAGCTTTAACATCTTTTTCGTATCTTTTATTCAATTCTTCGATTTTTTCGGGTTTAGTTAAATCGATTGTGCATTCTACCTCACCTATACTCCCTTCTGAGGTAACATTTATATCAATTTTTGGATTTCCATTTTCCACTTTCCCTTTGATTTTCGTTTTTGAACTAGTTGTGTTGACCGTAATTTGATCACCTTCACATGGTATATTTACCGCAGTGGACTTAACATGATCTGTAATGTAACTAACACCTTTACTGTCGTTCCTGTTTAACCAGCCTACAAGTTTATCCTTCTTGAATACTCCAAGATAATCCAATCGCAAACCGGATTTCGGGGAGATATTTTGTGCATTCGTAACATTGCTTCCTGATTCGGGATCACCATAAACTAGAATCCCCGTTAGCATGGCCTGTCTGCCTTTGCTGACGATACTGCTGACCAGCTCATCCAAAGTGACCGTCCTTGTCGGCGCCCATCTTCTCTCTGAATTTTCCAACGCATCAAAAACTTTATTTGCCGGTATTTTTTCAAGGGCCGTTTGGACATTAAGCGTATCATAAGCAGTTGCTCCCTTCGCAACGGTCATATAGAAATCGGAACGCAACTCCTTTTGCCGGGAAAGGACATCCAGAGGCTTTGCAATTCCTGCCCTGGCCATTTCCTCACCAAAGACAATTTCACGAAGGTGTGCGACATATAACCTTCTTGGTATATCAGTTGATAGGCTTCTTATTGCTTCAGCAATGGTTGCACCGCTTTTCCTGAAGGTTACAACTTCCGTGCGACCGGACCTGGCATCACCTGCCAGCTCGCTCGAATTCAGAACTTGGACGGATACAAGATATCCATCTTCCGTTTTATCAATTCCCATGGCAGTAACGATGGCAAGTTCATTCAACTCAATGCTGCTCCAACAGCCGGATAAACAAATCATAGGTAACGTTAAAAATACCTTTAGCATTTTTTTCATCGTAAAACCCTCATCATCTCATCATTTTATCTAGGTGGTTTCGGAGAACTGACATCTCCTCTGTCGGTATCATTTTTACTGGTCAATCGAGGCCGCTTTAATAATGACCAATGTGGCATACGAATGATGTTGTCTTTTTGATCTTGTAAAATGAATGGTGCATTTGGAGCTAAATATGGTAAACCAAAAGATCGTAAGCTATTTAAATGCAGGACCATCACGATCAGCCCCAAAATGATCCCGTATAATCCAAATGTAGCGGCAAGGATCATAAACAAGAATCGAAGCATCCGAAAAGCGCTGGCCATACTATTGGCTGGAAACACAAAGCTGCAGATGGCTGTCAAGGACACGATGATAACCATTGTTGCTGAAACGAACCCTGCTTCGACAGCAGCCTGTCCAATAACTAATGCACCAACGATGGAAATGGATGAACCGATTGCCCTTGGCATCCTCACACCTGCCTCACGCAAAATTTCAAACACTACCTCCATCAGCATCGCCTCCACAAAAGCAGGAAAAGGAACTCCTTCTCGTTGTGAAGCTAGACTTATGAGTAATGGAGTAGGAAGCATTTCTTGATGAAAAGTCGAAACAGCTACATAAAGTGACGGTGTTAACAAAGCTAGGAAAAAGGATAAATACCGTAATACTCGAATTAATGTGGCAATGTCTGCCCGTTGATAATAGTCTTCACTGGACTGGAAAAAATGCACCATCAGGGCTGGAATGATAAGGACAAACGGCGTTCCGTCAACCATTATTGCAATCCTTCCTTCTAAAATGGCAGCGGCTACAGCATCAGGACGTTCCGTATTATAAACCGTTGGAAATGGAGTGTATACTTCATCCTGAATAAGCTCTTCAATGTATCCACTCTCAAGAATCGCATCTATATTGATTCGATTTAACCGGCTTTGCAATTCTGAAACCGTTTTATCATTGGCAACACCTTTTAAATACATAATCGCAACGTCTGTTTGCGTTTTTTCTCCAATCTGCTTTGTTTCAAGCCATAAGTTAGGATCTTTTATTCTCCGTCTAATTAAAGCTGTATTTGTTCGCAGTGTTTCAGTAAACCCATCCTTTGGCCCTCTTACTACTGTTTGGGAGGAAGGTTCTTGAACTCCGCGATCGACCCAACCTCTTGAGCCGAGTGCCAATCCTTTTGGGGAGCCGTTCATCAATAACATCGTGTCTCCCGATAAAACATGGTTAAAAAGCTTTTGAAAATCAGTTATTTCCACTATTCCCCCTACAGGAAGAGTATGTGATTTTATTATTTCAAAACAATCAGGGACCGCTACTTCCAAGTCAGAGTTTCGAATTTCAACCATCAAAGTGTCGAGGATTAAATCCTGGATGGAAGCAGAATCCGTTAATCCATCTGTGTAAATGATGCCTAGTTTAATTTCCCCATTTTTACCTGCTTGGAAATCCCTTATAACGATGTCTGAACTATTTCCTAACGTTTTCTTAATATGGTCTATATTATATTGAAGATCAGCGGATATAAGTTTTGTTTGATGATTCTTTGAGTCCTTACTTCTGTTTTTGGATTGAACTGGATTTTGGTCCTGATTTTTAGTTTTGCTGGAGTTTGGATTTCCGCTTTGATTTAGGTCTTCTTGTTGTTGTTTATTTTTCACCGATTGTTTATCTTCAATTAACTTCCTCAATGGGATAGGAACTCGAGATTTCAATGCTAACCCCCTCATAACCAAAAGCTTGTTAAAATTATGTTTTCACCTTGGCTGCAATTATATCCATGTAAGTAAAATAAATTGCCATGCAAAAAACATGATATACATGATAATCTTTTATCAAAATTCTACTTTTTTCCTTAAATCCACGATTGTTATCAACCACTGCCTGCCATCTTTTCAAACTCGGAAACAATTTGCCTTTTGGAGTCGATTCAGCAGGTTGCACAATCTAAATCAAATTCATTGGAAATTATGTATAAAAGGATCCTATGAGTAAATGCATAGATTGCCAATATTCGCATAATCCATTATTGGACTAAATTGAAAGAAAAAAGGATGGTTTAAAGCAAAAAAACTCTGCAGACCTCCACAGAGTTTTTAAAAGCTTTCAACTAATTTTTGATTAGGGAGCAAAGAACTTTTTTTCCTTTAACTTGTTTTCATTCCAAGTTTATTAATACCTGGTTTTTCCAAACTCAACTTCATAATTGTTTTGTCCCCATTTTCCCAACATTCTTGAAGTCGTAACATTTCATTTCCGGTATATATGTACGAAAAAAGCGACAACCAATAGGTACCCTCCCCATCCTAGAAATTGTACATTTATGGGTGACAAGGCGCCGATTTCAAGCTTCCAATGTAATATATTCAGCTCCTTGTTCTTTTGCCCAATTATGTATATAACTGAGCAGATTATATCCAAGGCCACTAGGACGATGATTTACATCAGTAACCAAATCTTGCACATAAACATAACGTTCATTATATGAATCTTCACGCCAGCTAATACCTGCTAATGCTACGATGCTTGTATCATGATATAAAGCAAATAACTGTTTTCCCTCCTTACGCATTTCATTTAATAAATCTAGATATTCCTTTAATGTCAAATCAGTACGTAACTGACTCAATATAGGATAAGCCTGTAAAAATTGATGTTCTACAGTTAACTCCACTATATTTTCCACTGGTATTTTCATGCTAATATTCTCCTAACATTTTTAAGTTTAGCTGCTCCGTCTTCCCCTTTATGAATCCGGATTAATTTTCTGACATTTAAGTCTATCAAATATGCTCGATAACCTAGAACTTAAGTGTTTTTCAATAATTGAGTGTCCAACAGTTTCCCATCCTCTTCCTTTCTCCAAATATTAGATATACCAATAAATCATATGCAAGTATTGTGCCATACCAAAGGGTATGTACAAGTTCAGTACAATTAATATCGTCCTGGAAAGTAGAGAAGGGCCTTATCAAATACTATGAGGAATTACTGAGAAATTAGGCCACAGTTAAAACAATATACGGTTCCTAAACCATTAAAGTTCGGGACTAAGGAATTAAATTACTTACTCTTGGACAGGGACAGTAATTCGATGATTGTATAGTAAATCTACATCAGTAAAAAGGCAGGAAAATCGCGACCGATTAATGTAACGGGATTGGATTGTTGAAGATAGGCAATTGATGTCCTTGTGAATAACTTGAACAAGAATAGCCAAAAATAAGGAGTATTAAGAAGGAAGGAACAAACAAATAGGTGAATATTAATGCCTGGTAGTTTCAAAATTTCATCACATCAATTGATGATTTTAATCCTTTTGTATTCGGTAGGAACGGTTATTTTACATACTCCTTCTCCTTTAGCTGGTTTTGCAAAGCAGGATGCGTGGCTTGCTGCATTATTTGGAACAGGAATCGCATTAATTTTTGTATGGTTTTACATCAAGGTTGGAAATTTATATCCTGATCTCGCTTTAGATCAAATAAATGAAAAGGTTTTCGGTACGTTAGTCGGAAAGATGATCAATCTCACATTTTTCTTCTGGTCTTTTTCAACTGCTGCCGAGACCACTTATTATGTGGGGAATTTCATTAAAACTTTTTGGATGCCGGATACTCCTCTTGTAGCTTTAAATATATTGTTAGCTGCAGTAGTGATCTTTACAGTCCGCCTTGGTTTTGAAACTTTTACACGCACGTTGGAAATATTCTTCATACCCGTATTACTATTACTGACTATTTTTTTGGTTTCCATCATTCCTCAAGGAAACATTCAAAACATTCAGCCAGTATTTGAAGGAGGCGCTAAACCATTAATACGGGCGATACTTTTTTATGTCAGCGTGTTCACGCTGTCTCCTGTTATGTTTTTAATGATTTTCCCTTCAAAAGTCAGTGAAAGAAAAAAAGGGGGAAAAGCTTTTTATATTGGCACTTTGATCGGAGGAATCATATTAATTCTGGTTATCATGATGGATATCTTGGTTCTTGGACCCGATAACACCGCAAGAAATATCGCTCCAAGCTATACGATGGCCAAAAAAATAAATGTAGGGAATTTCCTAATGCGGATCGAGGCAGTAATTGCCACTATTTGGATTTTTACAACCTATACGAGGACGGTTATGTATTTTTATGTTTCGGTTGTCGTATTTTCAAACATTTTCAATATAAAAGATTATCGGCCATTTACTACAGCTTTAGGGATGATAATGGTTTTTTATTCATTGATTGTATTTCCGACGGTCTCTTCATCCGGGGAATACAATAAAAATATATGGTTATTCCATGCAGCGGCTTTTGGTCTGGTCATGCCTTTATTATTGTTTATAACGGCCAAATTTAGAAACATCATTAAAAAGCCCCCTGGAAGACAATAATGATCATACAAATGTAAGATGGAGAATTTAAAAAAGAACAACATAAAAATACCCTAAAAATACAATTTTGCCGTTCAATCTGGCTCGATTGGATGATCGTAATGAATATTTACGAATGAGGTGAGTATATTGAAACATAAAATAATCATTATTTTTAGTTTGGTATTTATAGCATTCATGACTGGTTTACTCATCTTTTACCTCAAAAAAGATGATTCTTCCCGATGGATGGTAGCTCTTGGGGGAATATTGGTAAGTGCCTTGCCCATTTCATTACTGTTTGTAAAAAATAATCCCTTTAACATTCCTATCATAATCGGCTATTATGTTTTTGTTTTCTGTACGACATTTTTAGGATCCATCGCAAATTTTTATGTTGATTTTAAATGGTGGGACTCTGGACTTCACTTCTACAAAGGCATCTTCGTGGGTTTTATGGGGATTGCCCTTTATAAACTATACATCCCTCAAAAAGCGAGAAAAGATGTTTCAAGGTGGGTCATTTTCCTTTTTGTTCTCTCACTTTCAGTCACTGCCACCGTTCTTTGGGAAATATATGAGTTCGCAGGAGATCTCACTTTTACTCATACCATGCAGCGAGGCGGTAACAAAGATACCATGTACGATATAATTTTCGGACTAACCGGCGGCCTGCTCATTTCCATTTATTCTAGTGTACAAAAATTAAAATTATGATGATTTGTTGAGGTAATCATATGAATCGTAAGCTAGTTATTTCATTAAGTTTAGTGTATGTACTTTTCATGGGAGCTTTATCCATTTATTACTATACAGCCGATGAAACTTTCAAATCACTGGTTTCGATAGGCGGTGTGGTATGTGGGGCAATTCCCCTTTCACTGGCCCTATTTACCAAGCTTCAATTCAATTTGCCAATTGTCATTTCCTATTTGATCTTCTTATTCGGTTCACAATTTTTAGGATCTATTTTAGGTTGGTATGGATTGGGTTGGTGGGACACATTTTTGCATTTGTTAAGCGGTTCCCTTCTTGCTTTTACGGGAATTGCTTTATATGAACGATTGGTATACAGAAATGCAGGCAAAGAGATATCCCCTTGGTTCGTCTTTTTGTTTACCCTTTCTTTCTCGGCACTTGGTGGTGTCATATGGGAGATCTACGAATTTAGTTCTGATCAATTATTCGGAATGACACTACAAGGCGGGGGAAATAAAGATACAATGATCGATTTAATCGCGGATACGATTGGAGGACTTATCATTGCAGTGTGGGCTGGAGTGCGGACAAAGATTAAGTTAAAAAAAATATAAAACAACATTCCAGTTGATCTCAGAAACCCGCTCCCTTTCCGCCGACTGTCTGCCAAGCCTCCTCGACGCAAACGTCTCCGGGGTCTCGGCTAGCCAGTTATTCGGCAGGAGTGTCGCAAATTTCTTCAATCTAATGAGGTTTCTTTCTATTTAAATGAATAAAAAGTCATGGTGTATAACCAAGTTTATTTTGAAATGATGGTATCCATTCCCTCAGAAAAATCGTGAAAGGGATTCGAATAAGACCATTCACCCCTATGCTGTAAACTAACTGAGACCAACATATTCCATTAGCGGTCTAAAGTCTTTTTTAAAAAAACATTCCAGTTGATTTCAGAAACCCGCTCCCTTTCCGCCGACTGTCTGTCAAGACTCTTCGACGCAAATGTCTCCGGGGTCTCGGCTAGCCAGTTATTCGGCAGGAGTGTCGAAAATTTCTTCAATCTAATGAAGTTTCTTTCTATTTAATTGAATAAAAAGTCATGGAGTATAACCAAGTTTGTTTTGAAATGATGGTATCCATTCCCTCAGAAAAATCGTGAAAGGGATTCGGATAAGACCATTTACCCCTATGTTGTGAACTAACTAAGACCAACATATTCCATTATCGGTATAAGGTCTTTTTTATTAAAACAACATTCCAGTTGATCTCAGAAACCCGCTCCCTTTCCGCCGACTGTCTGCCAGGGGGTTAGGGATGACCATATCCCTTTTATAGACAAAAGGAGTTCCATCCAAAAACATTGTTGATTGGAGCGGGTGTGCGGGACTCCTGCGGAAAGCGAGTGCCCTACGTTCCAATCAACGTCCAAATTTGTACAAGCAAAAAAAAATGTAGACAAACTCGATTTTTCATCAAGTTTGTCTACATACTGAAACGACCATCTTACCGATGGTCATTTTTATGTTCATTTAAAGATGATGGAAATTATTTTTTCCGTCGTCATCGCACTATCCACCACATATGTTCCAGGTCGTAATCCGTTGGCCTTGCCTTTCTTTTCAACCGCGTCGGAAAATTCATTGGCATTTTTGATGACTTTAGCTTTTTGTAGGGTTTTACCCACATCGATGCTTGTCGAGCCTTTAGACACAGTAAGAACAGTACGGTATATGACTTTTTCCGTTGGTTCTTTTACCGTTTCTTTTTCCGCCTCCGCCTTATCTTTAACCGACTGTGCTTCAGCAATCTGATCTTCCCATTCTTTTTCGGAATGTATGACATACCCTTCTGAAGCCAGAGACTCTTTCATTTCATCTTCTGATAGTTTCTCAGACGTGCCGGTCGCTTCACCTGGACCAAAGAAGTACACTGCACCGCATAAGCCTGCGGCAACAACAAGGCCTCCGGCAAAGCTGCGCATTGATTTAGATGTCATTGGCCACATTTCTCCTTTCATTCGTCGTTTTCATGTAAGGAGTAAGCATCCGTTCTATTTCTTCTTCCGGCTGTTTTGTCTTAAGTGCGATGCTTTCAAATGAATAGCCTCGCTTATGTAGGTCGAGTACTTCACGCAACATGTTTCGCTTTTCGGAAGACATTGCCAGAATGCCTGCCTCTTGCACCGTAATTTCAGCATCTATCTCGATGTTCCTGATTTTTTCCTGTAATACATTCATTTCATCCCCAAAAGTGCTGGCAATCTGTTCCAATTGACTGTCCACTTTTACAGAATCCTTTTTAATAAACGATAAAATGAACAGTAATACTGCTGCAGCGAACAAAATGATCAGAGCCCATTCCATCATTCTATGTCCCTCCTTAATCTTTGAATCTACTATCTCGCTTTCTAATTATATATTGATTTGTTCCAAAACTCGATTTAAAAGTACTAAATACCACAATAGTCACGTATTTATGACAAAAAAAGGCGCGGGAAGGTCATCCATGACTATTAATAATGAAAAAACGAAAAATAAAGCTTCCATTTGAGGACCATTTTACCATAATCCATTCAACATTTACACCAATGTTAGTATATTAAGGCAACATACTGCAAGAACACTGTCTAACTAGGTTATTCAAAGGTATAAATGGCATTCTTATTCACATCACTGCTTGTACTTTCCCTTTAAAAGATTCCAAGGGTATATTAAATGACAAACATGTTTCCAAACGATAAGATATATATAGGTTCCTTTTCCTATTTCATTAATAGGTACGATTTTACAGTGCATTTATTTATTGGTGCAAGATAATAAGGAGGAAACAATGAATATCAAAATAAATAATATACCGGGTTTCATGCAAGACGAAATCGAACAACTTCAATTAAAGTTGTCCCCCTTGTTGAAGAAAAATATGAAATACGGTTTTTTTTCAACGGTGATGATAGGCTTTTCCATCATTAATCTTTTTTTTCTTTTATTTAAGAACGACTCTTTACCCATCTCGAAAATCGCACTTGGAATCTATGCATTGGTGGGAGCTGTAGGATTTGCCTTATTAAAAGAAAACAAACACAATCAAAGAGAAATAGTGAAAATGAGTCAGAAATATATGTTGGAGAGAATCAAAAAAAGCAACTATTTAACAGATGCCAGAAAAAAAACTACTTTAAACGAGTAAATGAGCATCCGCTTACTGCCATGAATGTTTTTTTTGAGTTTCTTGCTGAAGAACAACAATGGAAGAACAAATCCTCCCACCCCGAATAAATAAAAGGAAATTCGCAAATTTCATAACTTTATCGGTGTTCAAATAAGGCAAAAAAGGCAGCAAAAAAAACAACTCAACCAGTATGCTCCGGTAAACTGCCGAATCACACTGGTTGGTTGCTTAGGTTTTTCGATTTACAAATTCTCCCTGAAAGTTCCTTTTTTAGTGCATTCCAATAGCGAGCTCAGTGGTTAGTTCTGGAGCTTATTTTCAATAAGTTCATGAAAATAGACAGCAGCATGTTCTGTTGGAGAAAAGATTCCATTTGTAAATGCCTCGGAACTTAATCCTTTTTGCAGTTTTTCCACTAGATCAAAATCTTCCTGCCGTACTTGATCAACAAATTTAAAATATTCTTCTTTTTCTATGTTTGTTTTTTCATCTAAGGAATAATCCCGATAAATACCTAACGACGTCACAGCATCAACGGGAATTACTTGAATGGTATTAACGTTTCCGTCTCCTGGATAAACGTTAATCATCATATTCGGCCAAACCCAATAAAAACGCGCTTGTTCCCCTTCGCCATTCTTGCTTGCTGTCATATATTGATAGGTGAATTTGTCGTGTGTCGTTGTACAAAAGTTTGCTAAATCAAAGGATTTAGCAAAACCAGGATGAGCAATGGAACAATGATCACATTCAAGGTAATTGTCAACAACGGCTTTCCAATTAGCTTTTACTTCACGGCGGGTTTCCCTAACTAACTTCAGTGAATCAAAGAATGGATACTCTTTCATTTCCTCTAAAAATTCCTGATATGCTTCTGCCATAGAGGGTGCATTTTTGTCAAGATTGACAAAAATCATGGCATTCTGAACTTCTAAGCGAATGGATTTCATACAGCTGTGTATTCCCAGTTCATTCGTTTTAAAATTAGGGGCTCTATTAACACTTCCGTCTAATTTGAACGTCCATCCATGGTATCCGCATTGTAAAATTTTCTTATTTCCTTTATCGGCGTTTTCTACTTTCATTCCGCGATGAGGGCAAATATTGTAGAAAGCACGCAGTTCACCATCGGTACCATGTGAAACGATAATAGGCTCTCCGGCGATATCTAATGTCATGAAATCGCCTACCTTTTCCACTTGGCTTGCATGCCCCGCCAATATCCAACTCTTTCTGAAGATTTTTTTACTTTCTTCATTGAATACCTCTGGATCGACATACCGTGAATAAGGCAGTGTAGGGCTGAACTGAACATTTTCCTTCGTGGACATATTGAATCCCCCTCCTGTTTTTGATCTAATTTAAAAGTTTAAACACGCTTAGTTCAATTTGACTTATACCCGATCCATATAGACTGTCTTGACCTCTGTATAGAATTCAACGGCACTCTTCCCTTGTTCACGGCTGCCCGCACTTGAATTTTTACATCCGCCAAATGGCATTTGCGGTTCGGTTCCTGCTGTTTCCGAATTGACATGAACAAGACCCACTTCAACATCTTCAATAAACCGTTGAGCCAATGTTAAATTGTTTGTACAAATGGCTGCGCTCAACCCATACTCTGTATCATTCGCCATCTTAACTGCTTCCTCATAATTTCCGGCCTTAAAAAGGGCAATGACCGGTCCAAAGATTTCTTCACGCGCAATGCGGGCATGTTGAGGAACATTTTCAAAGATTGCCGGCTTGACATAAAAACCATTCGCCAATTCCACTTCTGCCGGGATTTCTCCTCCGCACAAAAGTGTAGCTTCTGATTTGCCAACATCAATCATTTCAAACACGCCATCGCGTTGTGATTTAGATACAGCCGGACCGATATATGTTTCTTCGTTGAGCGGGTTGCCCACCTTTAATTCTTTCGTACGAGCCACCAGAAGATCCCGGAATACTTCATAAATTCCTTCTTCCACAATCACCCGGCTAGTGGCTGTGCATTTTTGCCCTGTGGATTTAAAAGCTCCGCCTATAGCTATTTCCACTGCTTTTTCAAGATCAGCATCGGCGAGGACGACAAGCGGGTTTTTCCCTCCCATTTCCGCTTGCACTTTCTTTCCATGCTCAATGGCTTGTTTTTGAATTTGCTGACCTATTTGATTCGAGCCCGTAAAAGATATAGCCTTCACATCAGGATGTTCCACTAATGCAGCACCAATGACGGAACCCCTTCCGAATACACAATTGATGACACCAGGCGGAAGACCCGCCTCATCAAAGGCTTTTATCACATGATAGACAGACTTAGGTGTAAGATCAGCCGGTTTAATCACGACTGTATTCCCGTAAATCAGGGCAGGCGCCAATTTCCATACAGGGATGGCGATAGGAAAGTTCCATGGTGTAATCAACCCCACCGGACCTAGCGGGATGCGGATAGTGTATAAAAATGTATTGGCATTGGCTGAAGGAATTACTTCCCCGATTGGCTGCCGGGCTTCAGCAGCATAATATTCAAGTATGCTGGCAGCCCGATTGGCTTCCCCCATCCCTTCCAAGAATGTTTTTCCTTCTTCCTTTATCAAATCTTGACCTACTTCCTGAATATTCTTTTTCAAAATATCAGCTGCTTTCTGCAAGTATGAAGCCCGTTGCTGAAACGATAACTTTTTCCAGTCAGGAAATGAATTTTTTGCGGCTGCCACTGCATCATGTAAATCAGCCGCAGCACTTGATGGAAATTCTCCTAAATTTTCACCATCATGGGGACTAAGATTTTCTCTATACTCTCCTGTAGTGGGTTCTTTCCATTTTCCATTAATATAATTTAAGTAACGCATTCTATTTCCTCCGTATTCTATTATTCTACTTCTCTAAATTATAGGTTTTGCTTTTAACTGCACTTCTAAATAAACGACCCGTTTTCTTATATCTTGGATATAATAATCACTATTGAATAAAATCATTGGTCTGTTCATTTGTTAAGGCTGGCACCTCGACGTTCCTTCGCGCATATCTAAAATAGTAAAAAATATAGCAAGCAATGACGAAACCTAATCCCCAATACAACGAAGTTCGCTGTGTCGGATCATAAGCGGTGAACACGAAAATACCTAGACACATAATGATGCAGAGAATTGGGGCAAACGGGAAAAAAGGTACTCTAAACTTTAGATTTTCAACCTTTCCGCCTGTTCTGATATACTGCTTACGGAATCTGTACTGTGCGAACGCAATCGCCATCCAAGTAAGCACCCCTCCAACCCCGCTTATGGAAAGCAGCACAACGAATAACGTTTCTTCCGCTACTACACTAGTAAGCAGCGACAGCAAGGCAAAGACCATGGTGACTAGTAAGGCGTTCATAGGTACACCGCGCCGATTGAGCTTTCCAAATGCAGAATGTGCCATACCGTTTTGAGAAAGGGAGAAAAGGATCCTTGTACAAGCAAACAGACCCGTGTTTCCTACAGAGAGGACCGCCGTCAAAATTACGAAATTCATAATGTCTGCTGCATAAGGAATGCCTACCATTTCAAACACGGTAACAAATGGACTTTCCAGTACCCCAACTTCTTTCCAAGGAACGATGGCCGATAGAACAAAGATTGCCAGTACATAGAAAAGCAGCACACGTATTACGATGTTTCGAATCGCTCTCGGAATGCTTTTTTGCGGGTTTTCCGTCTCTCCTGCTGCAACACCCATGATTTCCGATCCCTGGAAAGCATATACGACTGTCATCATCGATATAAACACACCCGTGAACCCTGTAGGGAATAGTCCATCTCCTATAAAATTGGAAAGGAACGGGGCAGGTTGTGCATCCTCCATATGAATCAATCCAAACATCGCTGCTGCACCGATAATTATGAAGAGAATGACGGCAAGCACTTTAATCCCGGAGAACCAATACTCTGTCTCTGCAAAACTTCGCGTAGTCAATGCATTTATAGTGAATAAAAGGACCGTAAATATCACACACCATATCCATACTGGTATATCGGGAAACCATCTGGTCATTAGCAAACCGGCCGCTACAAATTCCAGGCCTACGTAAAGAGCCCAGCTTAGCCAGTAAATCCAGCCAATGACAAATCCAGTGGCGGGACCAATAAATTTCGTTGCATGGACCTGAAAGGAACCGGATACCGGCATCACTACCGATAATTCACCTAGACAAATCATCGCCAAGTACATTAATAAACCACCGACCAAATAGGCAACAATCGCTCCTAAGGGTCCAGCTTCACCGATTGCATATCCTGATCCCAGGAAAAGACCCGTTCCAATTACCCCACCTAAGGAGAGCATGAATAAATGTCTACTCTTCATTGAACGCTGTAATTCTTTTGGCTGATTTTCATGTTCTGTTTGCATGAATTCCCCCCCGTTCCTGATTGATAAACTGCCTGAACACTTTCATGATTAACACAGGTTAACGAGAGTTTCACGATAACGCTTCGGAAGGCACTGCATATTCTGGAAGGTCGCTGATTGTCGGTTTAAATATTTCATAAGCTACTTCTCTTTGATATTTTTTTTGTTTTTTTGCTTGAGTAAACAAATGATACGTATTTTTCCTGCATAGTTTTTCTATATCATCGACGACAGCTTGTGGATTTGGTTTAACCAGTCCGAAAATAACCGCATCATAAAATCTTATCGCCCCCAGGTTGGCAACGAAATCATTGACAACATCTATTCCTCTCTGTCTTATGATTTCGTCTCCCTCAGATGAAAGGGGAATGTTCGCCGCCTCCACAATCAAGCTCGCTTTTACGCTTTTGGCATTGGATATGTGGATGACATCCTCCAATGCGGACGGAATTAAAATATCGCAATCTATGTCGAGCCATTCCGTGTTTGGCCTTACATCATAATGCGGTTCAAAAAAGGCTTTATCCATTTCCCCGTACATATTCTTATGATCAATAAGCGTTTGGACATCCAATCCTTCTTCACATGTAACCAAAAGGGCTGCATCGGAAATTCCCACAACTTTATAACCTAACTGGGACATTTTCAATGCGCAGCTTGCCCCTACACAGCCGAATCCTTGAATGACAACTCTTGCACCACCTTTTCCGTTTTTAAATTTCCATGCCTCATCTGCGGAGAAAGCCACACCATAGCCTGTTACGACATCGTTTAAAAACAACCCGTCTATTTTTGTCGTCAACAGTTCATCGAAGTCTTTTATCCCTTGCAGAACATTCGGATTCTGCTTCATTGATTTCGTTAGGGGGATATCGATACCAAATTCATTAAATATTTTGAGCACATCTTCATATTTGGTGCCTAAATCACTGCCTAAAGATACCCCTATATCTACATAAGGCATCATCGCAATCAGAAATCTTCTTAACACTGCATATGCATCTTGCGCTTTATAATCATAGGCAATGCCCGCTTTACAACCGCCAGTCGTCTCAGACTCACAGGCTACATACTTATAGGCCATAGCCTCGGCCAGCCTTTCGACCTCTTCTCTTGTAACCGTTGGGTGCATTCTTGTACCGCCGCCTGTGTATCCTTTGACAAAGTTATGGACGACCAGCCAGCCTTTAGCATCGGTTTCCGTATCATTCCATTCAACAACTAAATATGGTTTTAACAACTATGATACCCTCCCTTACAAGCCTTAGTTTTTATTGGATCCTGCTAACTTCCAATGTTAATTGTTAGACACTAGCTTTTCGTGTACTTCCTTCTTGTCCTGGCCTACAGATAGAATCTTTGGATTGACTGCAACTTCTATTACAGCCGGCAGCCCTGAAGTAATCGCCCTTTGCAGCGCTGGCGCAAAATCACTATTTTTTTCAACCTTTTCACCATGCGCCCCAAATAAGCGGGCTAATCCAGCAAAATCAGGATTAGATAAGTCAGTTCCAACGACCCGGTTTGGAAAATGCTTTTCTTGATGTGCTCGAATTGTTCCGTAAATATTGTTGTTCACAACAATTGATATGGTCGGGATTTTATACCTTACAGCGGTTTCAATCTCTTGGAGAGTCATCATGAATCCGCCATCTCCCGAAATAGAAACAACATGTTTGTGAGGCTGCGCCAGTTTTGCCCCAATAGCAGCAGGCAGTCCATATCCCATCGCACCCGACGTTGGCCCGACGTATGTGTTTTCTTGTTCAAAACGATAATATTTTGATAGCCATCCAAAAAAGTTGCCTGCATCATTTGTAATGATGGTATCCTTCGGCAGGCAGACAGCCAAATCATGCATCAATCCGTCCATATCCACGAAATCTTCTGTGTAATCGGCCTTCGGTTCAGAAAATTCTAAATATTTATCGTGCAATTCTTTCAAATGGTCTCCGCCTGAAATAAAAGATCCTGATTCTGACGCCTGCAGTGCTTGTTCCAAAAAGCTCCTGGCATCCGCTTCAATCGCAAGAGAAGGAGCATACACTTTACCAAAAATATCGGGACAAATATCCACATGGATCAGCTTTGAATTTTTGGAAAGCAAGGTGTAATCTTGTGTTCCTACTTGAGAGAATCGTGTCCCTAATGCCAAAACTACATCTGCATCCCGGATTGCATCAAGTAAATATTGAGGTGTCCCAAATCCAAGCCACCCTGCATAGCAAGGATGTGAGTTCGGAAACGCGTCAAACCGACGGAAAGCTGTAACGACAGGAAGTTTCTCTGCCTCCACAAACTGTACAAGCAACCTGTTGGCCTTTGCATGAATCACACCTCCCCCAGCAATCAATACGGGGCGCTCCGCGTTTCGTATTGTATCCATCGCTTGCTTCACATCTTCTATATGTGGTTGAGGAGGAAGCGAGCGATATGAAGGGGTTATGTTCAACTCTGCCTCGTCTTCCAACATGTCATGCGGCAAAGCCACTAATACAGGGCCCGGACGCCCCGATCTCGCAATATGGAAAGCCCGTTGCAATAACTCCGGGATTCTTTCCACACGATCGATCTCTACCGTCCATTTACATAAATGACTGAAAAAACCCGTCAAATTCACTTCCTGGAATGCTTCCTTTTCTTTAAAAGGGCGTTCGACTTGGCCAATAAGCGCAACCAAAGGGGTTGAATCTTGAGCAGCAGTATGAATGCCGATAGCTAAGTTTGTAGCACCCACTCCTCGCGTTGCCATACAGACTCCCACCTCTCCTGAAGCCTTGGCATACCCTTCCGCCATAAAAGAGGCACCTCCTTCATGCCTGGCGGAGATAAGTTCTATTTCAGGATGTTGATATAGTGCATCCATTACACTAAGATAACTTTCACCTGGTACACAAAAAGCTTTTTTTACCCCTTCTTTAGCCATTACTTCTACGACTGCTCTTCCTCCACTGACTTTCATAATCAAGCCTCCCGCTTTCGAAAACGTGTTTTTATTCTAGTAATCTGCGATTATATGAATATTGGACTGATTCCCACTGTCATTTAACAAGCTTTTCCAAACCTGAAGCCTGTTTATTATTTTCTTTCATCCCAATTGAAGTTTTTCTTGTAACTGCACTCACACCTAAAGTTACTGCGATGTTGATGAATAATACAGCTAACCCTACATCAAGATCTTGTATTGCTTGCGGCAGAGAAGGAAATAATGTAGCAAGTGTCGTACCTGATGTGGTCGAATATACAACAATTAGAATTCCAACGATCATGCCGGCAAATGCTCCTTGAACCGTGACAGGATTCTTTTTCCATAGACTGAAAAATAGTGCTGGAAACAACTGTGCCATGAAGCTATATGCCATAAGATACAACGTAAAAATCGACTCCCCGCCATTGAACGTAAAATATAGAGTCACTATAGAAATGACAGGTACTAACATCCTGCTCAATCTTTGTAGCTGGTCATCCGATGTATTCGGCTTCCATACCTTATATACATTTTTTGAAAGTATCGTAGCCGTAGCCGTCAGCACGAGTGAACTGGGAATAAGGGCGGCCATTGCCCCTGATGCTCCAATAACTCCGACAAACCAGGGATCAAATGACATCTTCGCCATTTTAAATAAAGCTAAATCTGCTTCTGCTCCCTGTAAATTCGGGACTTGGAGAATCGCAGAAAAACCAATAAATAACGAAAAAATGATGATTACTTGATAAATTGGCATAACCCCAGCATTCCAACGAAGTGATTTCGGACTTTTTGCAGAGAACACTCCCGCTAACATATGAGGGAACATATAGAATGCCAGCGCTGTCATGATCGTAGCTGATATAAACCAAGAGATACTCAAACCTTGTTCCGGGAAAATCAAAAATCCTTGTTTTGCAGTATCGATTGCTTCAAACATCGGCTGTATACCACCGTAATAATGAAGTGGGAAATAAATCCCCATAAAGACGACAACAGTCAGAATCATGATATCTTTAATGACCGCGGTCCACGCCACACCATGCATCCCTGAAGCCGTTACATAAATTGTGATTGCAATTACCCCAACAACTATAGCCACATTCGGGGATATGGACCCATAGGAGGCTTCCGATACGATTATTCCCAATCCTTTCAACTGCATGATCAGATATGGAATAATTGAAATGACGCTAATTACCGCCACAAGAACACCCAGAGCAGGACTGTTGTACTTTTTGTCATAAAAATCAGATTGAGAAATGACATTATTTTTTTTTGCATACCTCCAAATAGGCGGCAACAGCCAATAGGCGATTACAAAATAGAAGCAATTGAAAGCGTATAAGGCAGGAGGCATACCAGATCGATAAGCTCCGCCGCTTGCCCCCAAAAACGTATATGTCGTAAACATTTCTCCTGCTATCAAGAAGAAGAGCAAAAAGCTGCCGAAGCCTCTTCCGCCAATGGCCCATTGTTCCAAACTCATATTTTTACCCTTTCGAGCTTGAAGCCCTAACCAAATACACAAAACCAGAAAGAAAAGGATAACGAGCAGTGCTTCATTCATCAGCCTTCTTCCTCCTCGGTTGCAGGATCAAGTTTATTGGCGATTATCAAAAAAACTGATGTAAGACAGACCCATAATATAGCCCAAAAAAGAACAAATGGCATCCCTAAAACATAAGGTTCAATTCGATTGATAACCACTAGCGAACCAAGTGCCGGTATTGCACTTATCACATAGATTATTTTCTTCATTTGTTCACCATCCTTATCAACAAATGCCAAACTTGAACCACCCAACCTAATTTTCTGAAAAAACAGATATTTTTCTCTGTATGATTACATGGACAGCCCTTTGGTTAAGGGCTCATTTACAGCCCAATTCGGTTTCACGCCAGAAAGGACTTGTTCCACTTGCATGGCTGCATGTACAGACATGCGTATCGAACCTTCCTTCGTCAATGCCGCATTATGAGGACTGACAATCACATTATCCAAGTTAAAAAGGGGGTTCCATTTATCAGGAGGTTCAACTTCAAATACATCTATTCCGGCACCGGCAATCTCGCCAGCTTGCAAAGCATTTACTAAATCAGCTTCCTTCACCACACCGCCTCTGGAAGCGTTTACAAAATAGGCGGAAGATTTCATCCAGGAAAACTCACGGCATCCTATTATACCTTTTGTTGTTTTAGTTAACGGCAGATGCAGACTAATTACATCAGAGTTCCTGAATACCCATTCTAAATCTGTTGCTATCTCCAACTCCGAATTCGTGCTGGCTGTAACATAGGGGTCGTAGCCAATTACTTTCATATCAAAGCCTTTGGAAGCTTTTTTGGCCAGTATTCTGCCGATTCTCCCCAGGCCAATAATCCCCAAAGTCTTGCCTTCCAAGTCTATTCCAAAAAGTTGACTACGGATAGCAAAATTCCCGCTGCGCAGCTCTTTGTCAGCTAAGCTTAAGTTTTTGGACAATGATAAAATTAATGCCATTACATGTTCAGCTACAGAATTCGCATTTGCCTCTGGGGTATTTGTTACATAGATGCCACGCTCTGTAGCAGCTTCGATATCAATATTGTCCAAGCCCACTCCATACTTGGCAATTACTTTAAGATTTTCAGCTGCTGTAATAACTTCTTTATTTATCACAGCCGTCGATCTCGTCAGTACTGCATCACAGCCTTTGATTTCTTCAATAAGAATTTTTTGCGACAGATCAGATCCTACTTTAATCTTATAGCCTTTTTCTACTAAAAAACGTTTCCCCTCTTCCTCAATATCTTGAGGAATATACACTAAATGACTCACATTGCCACCAACCTTTCATGTTAACCTTGAAGGAAAAATCTTTCCTACACCAATGTATATATACAATTTTTGTGCCAACATAAAAAAGATCCGTTTATTCAAGAAAGAAGCCAATTCGTTCTCAAACCAAGACATAAATAAAGTTAACAAATTGTTTCTAAATGAATTAATTTGTTTCATTACGTTTCAATTTGTTTCAATATTCAAATTTTTCATCTTTCTCCATAAAGTCGTTCGACTCATCCCTAACTCAAAAGCAGCTTTTCCTTTGTTAAAATTCACCTTTATTAACGTTTGAACAATTCTTTCACGCTCGGATAAATGTATCCCAGGTGATATCTCCATCTCTTCGTTTTGTTCCGAAAGCAGAATTTTCTTATTACTTTTATTTGGAAAATACATTTCAATATCATACACATCAATTATCTTGTTCTTATAAAGAGCGCATAATCGCTCACAAAAATTTTGCAATTGGCGAATATTCCCTTCCCAATTCCCTTCACTCAGCTTTTTCATGGCAGTTTCCGTCATCTTGATTTGTTTCTGATCCGAATGACCTTTCCGAATAAAAGCATTCACCAATAACGGAATATCTTCTCTGCGTTCCCGAAGTGGAGGCAATACAAGGTCCAGCACGCTCAAGCGATAATAAAGATCCTCCCGAAAGTCATTACTCTTTACCATTTGCATGAGGTCTTTGTTCGTTGCCGACACTATTCTCACATCAACCGGGATTACTTTATCATCACCAATGCGCATGATTTCACGCTCCTGCAGGACACGCAGCAGCCGGCTTTGCATTTTTGGGGAGATTTCCCCTATTTCATCCAAAAAAATCGTACCTCTATGAGCCAGTTCAAAAAATCCTCGCTTTCCGCCTTTCATGGCTCCCGTGAAAGCTCCTTCTGCATATCCGAAAAGCTCACTTTCCAATAAATTTTCGGGAAGCGCTGCGCAATTAATGGCAACAAATGGGTTGTTTTTCCGGTTGCTATGATTATGTATGCTTTGGGCGAATATTTCCTTGCCCGTACCAGTTTCTCCAATTATAAGAATGTTTGAATCCACTTCACTATAACGTTGAGCTGTTTCAATCCTCCTCTTGATTTCCGAGCTCCGGTACAATATATCATCAAATGTGTACTTTGCCACATGTCCGCGTGAATGAAGCTTTCTAAAGAACTTCCCTTCCATCTCCTGAATGCGTGTAACATCTTGAAAGGCGACCATATCCCCCACTTTTTTACCCTTTAAAAATATCCCGACTTTTTTTACCGATAATTGAATGGATTGGTAAGCAACGGTATCTTTTTCGTATTCATCGTCGCTTAAAAGCATATTACGAAATTTTCCGGGCCTAATTATATCGTATACGGAATTTCCAATTAAGCTCCCCTTGGAAATGGCTAATATCTCCTGGGCGGCCGTATTGAATACGGATATTTGTCCTTTTAAATCTATTGCAATAACCCCTTCATAGGCATAATTAAGAATCGTTTGGTAACGTTTGGTCTTCTCCTGTTCCCTTCTGCTGACAAGAGCTACCCTTTTCGCCTCAATCAACGCCTGCCTAAATGATTCCTTTCCAGTATCAACCAGGATGGCCCCCAACCCTATCTCTTCAGCATATTTACAAGTACTTAACCCACTTAACACAACCTCACAGCCATCTCTGGCGGCTAAATCCACTAAACTGACTGAGGACTCGATATCATTTAATATATAAGACTGAATTGGCAAATCAACGATATCCGAAAGGTTTTCCACTCCATAAATCATATTCAAAGCTCCTATAACGGCCACTTTTTTACTGCCGAAACGTGCCTTGCAATCATACAGGGAACGAATGAGGTCAATGCCCTGCACAGGTATATCAACAATAGGAATGAATTCATTGCATTCTTTTAATAGTTTCGTGATTAATCCCCTTGAGATGATTACATCGGCATCAAGCTTTAACTTCCCTATCTTATCGGCATCCTCAACTACTTCCTCTAAAACAAACTTCACTGAACCGTTATCATTGTTTTCCGATTCTTCCAACTTGTTGAACTCCTCAAATCTTTCAAAAGCATCCGTAATATACCCTTTTCGGGGAACAACGAGTTTTATTTTTATCAAAACACCCACCTCCAACCTAAATCATTTTGCTTTATTGGATAAAGCTCAAAGCCCTGGTCATACAAGGTCTTGATAGTTCGAGTTAGCTAAGAATGCCTTAGAGTTTTTCAAAGCCAGAATATGAAAAGTTAATGCCTTAAGTACGCATGAGATTAATTCCCCGTTTTATCAAGATATTCCATCTTTCACTTTTAAAAATAAAAAACCCTGTTATCGTGGGTTTTTTCATTACAAGGATTTCGATTGGTATTAAATATCACAAAAAGAATGGTCATTCAATTCTTCTCAATTAAACTTGCTTTTCATCACTGGTAACGCTTTTTAACATTATAATCAGTATAATGATTCTCAAAGGGAAAATCATCATGAATAAAATATCTATAATTTCTTAAAGTGGCATCGGCTTCTGCTTTTTCACCATAATCCCCCTCCCTTTCTCGCTAATAGGACTATATTCCTTTATTCTTCATACCAATGTGGAATTCCTTTTGATTTTATCGTTAGTGACAATAAAATTAGCCTACAAACAGATTAACCCCGTTCAAGAATCCTGAACGGGGTTTTTCAATAAATAAGAGCTGTTTAATTTTGAGTTTTTATGGAGTTTAGTTCTCAAACATCATAAGTCTGTTCATTCAAGGTGGTTTTACTTGCAAACTTAAAAAGGGTCGGCTATGACAAGGATTTTCCCTGCTTTAATATCCTCCATATATTGATCGACTTCGGCTTCCTCCAGTCCAATGTCCAATAATGGCTTTCTCAATCCGCCTGCTCCCGATGCTGCCCCGGCTGCCGCTCCCCCAAAAGTGGCGAAAATCGGTCCTGCTGCCAATATCGGACCTATTCCTGGTACGGCCAATGCACTCATTCCAATAAGCAGGCCTGTCAATCCGACAGCTCCGCCGGCTGCTGCCCCAGCTACTAATCCATCAGTTTTTGCCGGGCTGACTTCCTCGGCTTCATTTGGTAATTTATCGATGTTTTTTGCCAATACTGATATTTGATCGGATGTATATCCTTGTTCCTTTAAGTTTTCGACTGCTGAAATCGCTTCATTTTCATTTTCATATATTGCTATAAACCTCTTGTCCATGGTATCTGCTCCTTTAAAAGTAATGTATTATACAATACCCTTAATTGAGTTTTAATAACCTTCCATGAAAGAAATGAATCCTATTCCCGGATTTGCCCCTGGCCATAAATGAAGTACTTGCTTGATGTTAAGGCAGGTAAACCCATTGGTCCGCGCGCATGCAGCTTTTGTGTGGAAATGCCGATTTCTGCGCCATAACCGAATTCAAAGCCGTCGGTAAAACGGGTTGAAGCATTGTGATAAACGGCTGCGGCATCCACTTTATTCAAAAATGCAGAAGCATTTTGTTCAACCCCCGTTAAGATTGCTTCAGAATGCTTGGAACCGTATCGGTTTATGTGATCAATGGCATCGGATACACCTTTTACAGTTTTCACGCTGAGTTTTAAAGCCAGGTACTCAGTTGACCAATCTTCCTCCGTAGCCGTTTTCGCTCTCGGAAAGGAGCTGCAAACCGCTTCATCTCCATATAATTCAATACCCTTTTCGTCCAGGAGTTCCAGAATACGCACTCCATTTTCTTCAAACCATTTTTCATGGATCAGAAGCCCCTCAATAGCATTGCATACGGATGGGCGCTGAGTTTTACCGTTTAAGACAATTTTCTCGACCATCGTAATATCTGCGGTCTGATCGATGAAGATATGGCAATTGCCTGCACCTGTTTCAAGGACGGGAACAGTGGACTCCTTAATGACCGTTTCAATTAAATTCTTTCCGCCGCGGGGAATCAAAACATCTAAATACTCATTAAGATGAAAAAGTTCCTTAGCGGTTTCACGACTTGTATCCTCGATCAACTGAACAGCTTCTACAGGGATTTCCGTATTCTCCAATGCTTTATGAATGGAAGAGACTAGTGCCATATTGGAGTGTTTGGCTGACGAGCTGCCTCTTAAGATGACAGCATTTCCCGTTTTCAAGGATAATGTAGCAGCATCGATGGTCACGTTAGGCCTTGCTTCATAAATCATTCCGATTACCCCGATCGGCACCCGTTGCTTTTTAATCAATAAACCATTCTCTTTTTCAATCGTCTCCAATTGTTCCCCAATCGGATCATTTAAATCGATTAGAAGCTCAATGGCCGCTGCCATGTCATCAATACGGTTACCATTCAACATAATTCGATCTAATATAGACTCGCTGAGACCTTTTTTCCTGCCATCTTCCAGATCCTTTTGGTTTTCCTTTATCAAAAAATCTTTATCGATAATAAGTTGTTTCGCAATTTTCCCAAGAGCCTCATTCTTCTTTTCCGTACTCAATCCGATTAGCTGATAACTGGCTTTTTTGGCTGCCTTTCCTTTCGCCGTCACTTCACTCATTTCCAAATGCCCCCTTTTTTCTTGAAATTGATTTTTTATGCTTTCACCCATTTATCGCGATGAATAACTTCTATGGAAGTGATTATAAGCTCGGATGTCCTCTTTCCCATCGCCTGTTTTAATTCTTCGTCGGAATAAAGGACCTCACCCCGCCCTAATAACCCATTTGCACCAAAGACTTCGACAACATCGCCCTTATTGAAGACTCCTTTAATTTCATAAATTCCAGCTGGCAGCAGACTGCTGCCATTTGAAACTAAGGCCCTTTCGGCACCTTCATCAACGAAAATTTTCCCGGATACTTTTGAATGAAGGGATATCCATTGTTTGTTTTTCGTTACCGTCGTCAAGAGATCATTCCCAATATACGTGCCATCACCATTGCCTTCAAGGATTGTTAGAAGTTTATCACTCCCCAAACCAGAACCGATGAATACTTTCACCCCTAGAGACAATGCCGTTTGCGCTGCAATCAGCTTCGATTTCATCCCACCGGTTCCGACATTGGAACCTGCACCTTCTGCCATTTGCAATAAATCATCCGTTATTTCGGATAGCTTATCAAATCGTTTAGCCCCTGGATTTGTCTGTGGATTGGAATCATAGAGCCCATTAATATCCGTTAATATGATCAAGTTGGACGCGTGGACTAATCCGCTTACCAAGGCGGATAGCATATCATTATCACCAAAAGTCAACTCCTCGACCGATACTGTATCATTTTCATTTATGATCGGAAGGATGCCGCGTTCAAGCAATTCCATCAATGTCGCATAGGCATTTTTATATCTATCCTTTTTCGAGAAATCTTTCCTTGTTAATAAAATCTGCGCCGGAATGATTCCAAAGTTCCCTAATTGTTCCATATATGATTGAATCAATAGGCTTTGCCCCACCGCTGCAGCAGCTTGTTTTCCTTTGAGAGTGACAGGTCGCGTAGGATAGCCGAGCTTGCGAAAACCTGTCGCTACAGCACCAGATGAAACAAGGACAACTTCATGCCCCGCTTTCCTTAACGCTGCCACTGCCTGGATATGATCGGAAAATTTGTTTTGGTCGATTTCACCTTGTGTATTGGTCAAAGAACTACTTCCTATCTTTACAACGATGCGTTTCTTTTCCATCGATTACTTCCTCCAATAAATATCTAAGACATGAAAAAAAGCCCTTTTCATCCTCGAAATAAGGACGAAAAGGGCTGCTCTCCGTGGTACCACCTTCATTGAATGCAAGTTCATGCATTCCACTTTGCCTGATAACGCCAGGATTTGCGCCTATGTTTTGCATAGGACTCAAGAAGCAGGTTCTGCGCTTTCCTGTCGCGGGTCTTCCAGCAATCGACGCCGCTCTCTGTCACAGTGATTCTCGCATACTAATCTTCTCTCAACGTTCATTGTTTTAATATAGTATGCAAAATTATCTTCTTGATGTCAATAACATTCCTGCGATGAATGATCCTTATAAAGCGATTGCTGGGCCGAAGAACTCATAGTGAATTTTATCCGTATCTACCCCAAGCTCTTTCAGGTAAGTGATGATGGCCTTCATGAAAGGCACAGGGCCGCACACATAATAATCAGCCTCAGGTTTAACAATACTGCTCAATAATTCCTTATCAATATACCCTTCCTTTTCAAAATTCGGGAGGTTCTTATCATCCTCACTCGGATTTTTAAAGACAAAGGATAATTGATAGTTTGTAAGCTTGTGTCCTAGTTCTGTCAGTTCCATTCTGAACGGCTGTAAATGGCCATTATCTGTTGCATGAATGAATTGTACATCACGCTCAGGTGTTTGTTCAGCTACCGCATGGACCATGCTCATGAAAGGCGTTATGCCAACGCCTCCGCTCAAGAATACTGCTGGTGTTCGTTTATCCAAGTCGATGGTGAAATCACCTGCAGGAGCCGTTACGTCAATACTGTCACCCATCTGAATGGATTCATGCAAGTAGTTAGAGACCCTACCATCAGGAGAGGTTCCCGGCTTTTCTTTTTTAACGGAAATACGGAAATAATCTTTTCCCGGAACATCAGATAAACTATACTGACGGTTGAATAAATAGCGTTCACCCGGTATTTCAATCCGAACGGTAATATATTGTCCTGGAAGAAATGCCGGAACCTTATCTCCATCTGATGGCTTTAGATAAAAGGATGTGATTACTTCACTTTCCCGTACTTTTTCCACCACTGTGAATCGTTTGAAATCAGACCATCCGCCGACCTGATTGGAAGCTTCGTCGTACATTTCCTTTTCGATGCTAATGAAAACATTCGCAATGACTCCATACGCCTCTCCCCAAGCTTGAAGGATTTCTTCTGTAGCCGAATCTTGTAACACTTCTTTGATTGCACCTAATAGGTGTTCTCCAACAATCGGATAATGTTCGGCTTTGACTGCAAGGCTTCTATGTTTTTGTGCTATTTGCTTCACGGCAGGTAAAATCGTTTCTAGTTGATCTATATATTTAGCTGCAGCCAATACCGTGTTGGCAAGTGCAGTTTGCTGGCGCCCCTTTTTTTGATTGGCATGATTGAAAACATTTAATAATTCAGGATGTGCTTCGAAAAGATTTTTATAGAATACAGTTGTGATAGTTGTACCATGCACTTCTAATACAGGTACGGTTGATTTGATAATATCGATGGTTTTCTGGGATAGCATAGGTAAACCCCTTTTCATAAACAAGTATTTTGAATACAGGTTTATATTAGAACTTAAATGCATTAAAAGCAATATTTTTTATACATCTTTTCAGATAATAAGTTTTCATGTTTATAAAATGTTCACATTTATGATATAGTCAAATGGGGATAGAATGTGAGGCGATAAACATGAGGTTGACGAGTTATTCCGATTACTCACTTAGAGTGTTGATTTACCTGGCTACCCACGACCAAAGCAAATTATCAAATATCAAAGAGATTTCTGAAGTATATCAACTGTCTAAAAATCATTTGATGAAAATTGTTCATAATCTAGGTAAATTAGGCTATATTGAGACGATACGTGGAAGAAATGGCGGTTTCCGGCTTGCAAAATCACCCGCCGAAATAAATGTAGGGGAACTTGTGCGGAGAACCGAAGAAGATTTTTATTTAGTGGAATGTTTTAAAGATCACGATAACTGTGTGATTTCTCCCGTTTGTTCATTGAAATTTGTCCTTAACAATGCCTTGGATGCTTTTTTAAAGGTCCTTGATCAATATACGATTGCAGACTTCAGCGAAAATAAAGTAATGCTCAAAACCTATTTTGATTCGGTAAAGCAGAATGACGAAAAGCCCGATTTTTTATAATCGGGCTCTTTTTCATTAACCGATGATTCGTTCGATTTGCCATTCTTTTTCCATTCGTAAATCTATGATCTCTGTACCGGTTTTCAACAAAGCTTTAAGGGGATCGTATGGATCGATCATGATGATCGTCCCGTTTCGTCCATTGGTAAGGGTGACTTCTTTTCCGACTAAAGTGGACATTAATCGGTTTACAAACTCCATTAGGATCTCAGGATTGAATTTACCGAACTTATCGCTGTTCATTTGCTCAATCACCTTATAAAACGGCATGGCCCGATGATATACACGATTTGAAGACATCGCATGGAATACATCGGCTATTGCGACGATTTTCGCATGATGATGGATATCATTCCCCATCAGACCATGTGGATAGCCTTTCCCATCTTCCCGTTCATGGTGCTGAAGGGCTGTTAATGCAATCGATGGTGGGATTCCTGGGATACTTTTAAGTAATTCATAACCATAAATGGCATGGCGTTTCATTTCTTCATATTCTGCCGCAGTCAGTTTACCCGGCTTTTCCAATATACTATCCGGAATCCTTGTTTTACCCACGTCATGCAGTGTGGCTGCCAGTGTCAGTGCTGAAAGGTTTTCTTTCGATAATCCAAGCTTCATCCCTAGATAAGTGGCAATGATCCCGACACCGATATTATGCTTATAGGTGTACTCGTTATTTGCTTGCAGCTCTTCGAAAAGGTAATAAACATCAGGATTCTTTGCAGCTTCTGCAATGACAGGTGCAACTTTTGCTTTAATCAATACAATCTTATCAAGCTGTATTTTTCCTTCATTTCGTATATCTTGAAAGATGTTTTTCAATTGAAGCGAAGCTTCGTTGATTCTTTCCTGAATATTTACGTTAGGTCGTGCATGATCTACCGTTAAAGAAGTTGCATCTTTTTTCAATTCTTCCCTTATGAAATCAATTCTGGGTATGGTAAGAGGCGTTTTCGCATTATATAGTTTCCCTCTTCTATTTTTCATTGCTCTCACACTTTTCTCTATTTTTCACCTATAATACCATATCCTTCATTGCCTTGTGTCTTTATGAAAGCAATTTTTGGGCACTTAAGTTCGGTCACTAAGTTCATTGCCAAGCTGTTTTAATTTTTCACCAACCGTGCATTCTGAAATACAGAACTGATGGGCATACGTACGCCCCTTCTCTTTTCGAAAATGCTTTCTTAAAAAACAATCTTGGCAAAATGAAGCGAGAACATCTTCCACTTCTTCATATATTTTTTTCCTGTTCATTGTTGTTATGGCTCCTTTGACCCAGCAATTTCTATTTTACTGAAAATGGCTTTTCCTTGCAGTGCAAGTGTGGCCAGGCGATCGGCTTCCTGGTTTTCCTTTCGAGAAATCGGCTTGCAGACAGGATTGATCTTTAATTTATCCAGTTTCGCTTCAATGCGGTCCAGCCATTTATTTAAGTTTTCTTCCATACAGGGCCATTCACCGGAAAGTTGATTTAAGACGACGAGAGAATCCCCTTTAAAGACACAGCTTTGATGGTGGATTCCAAGTTCGTCCATCTGCCTGACCGCTTCATGAAAAGCCGCATATTCAGCTTCATTATTGGATTCGAATTGCTCCAATTTCACATTGGTGCGTAACCGCCAGAACTTTTTTCCTTGACGATAATAAATGGCAACACCAATTCCTGCCACCTTTTCATCTTTTTGAAAACCTCCATCAAAGAAAACCGTCACATCCTGCGGTTCTTCCTCAATTTCCGTCAGGAGTTTCTTTAACTCCTTCTTGGTCCATGTTGTATCGAATTCATCCTTGAATTCCACTTCTTTCAGCCTTCCTGCCTTTTCAAGATCTTCCGTAATGACCAGTGCAGTCCCGGCATCGAGCCAATCCGAAACGAAATCGGCAGATGGTTTTTTTGAAGCTTGATATGTCCATTGCATAATTACCTTCAAAGATTTCCAGCTCCTTATCCATTCACGATTCATGCAGAACAGCTTACAAATTTCATACCTTTTTTTCGTCATACCCTTTATAATATATTGTAAGCATTTTAATCACTCTTTTTAATTATAGTTCCCATATCAGCCTGAAATTCTCATGTTTCAATCTTAATTTTAAATGAAACGTAACATTTTAACATTTAACTCGAGGAGGAGCATATCTTGATCGAAGTGTATATTGATGGTGCCAGTGCGGGCAGCCCAGGGCCTAGCGGTGCAGGTGTTTTCATAAATAATAACGGTGTGGTCGAGAGGCATTCCTTTCCTCTTGGGAATATGGAAAACCATGAAGCGGAGTACCATGCCTTAATCAAAGCATTGGAGATTTGTGTGGCCAATAAGTATCAAGTCGTTTCTTTTCGTACGGACTCCCAAGCCATCAACCAGGCCATTGAAAAAAGATTTGCAAAAAATAAGTATGCCCTTCTGCTGGAACGGGCTTTAAAGCTTTCCGACGAGCTTGATTTATTTTTCATGAAATGGATTCCAAATATCGAAAATAAGTCCGCGGATGAGTTGGCGAGACGGGCCATTCGATTGAATAAGGCTGAGGAAATTCATGAACAAGACAGCTGATTTTTCGTTATTATTCGTTGTATTCATCTGGGGCGTCACTTTTGTCATGGTCCAAAATGCGCTGTCTTTTCTTGACCCCTTCACGTTTAATGGCGTCCGTTTTTTCATGGCGTTCGTATTCTTGCTCATCCCTTATTTATTGACTCTACACAAAAAGGGGAAAAACGGGAGCAAGGGCCTTTTTAAAGCTGGGTTTCATATTGGTGTATGGCTTTTTCTCGGTTATGGGCTTCAAACGATCGGATTGAATTATACAACGCCTGCAAAGACTGGCTTTATAACAGGATTAAGTGTTGTCATGGTACCTGTTTTTTCCCTGCTGCTATTAAAGCATAGGCTTTCCCGCAATACAATAATAGGTGTCGCAGCCGCAACCATCGGACTTTATTTAATGACTTTCGCTGACCGCTCCAATTTGAATATCGGTGATTTACTGGTATTTTTATGTGCAATCAGTTTTGCCATGCAAATCATCACTACCGCTAAATATGCCAAGACCCTTCCCGCTTTACCGCTGACGTTGGTTCAGGTTTCCACCGTATCTTTATTATCATTTGTTTCAGCTTTCATTTTCAAAGAGAATCATTCCGTCATCTTCAGCTCAGAGGTCATGTTACAGAAGGATGTTTGGACTGCTTTATTGGTTACGGCAGCCCTTGCCACGGCGTTCGCCTTTTTCGCACAAACCTTCTTCCAAGCCTATACGACACCTACAAGAGTGGCGCTGATCTTTTCAATGGAACCGGTTTTTGCAGCGTTATCCTCATACATATTGATAGGGGAAAAATTGACTTCCGCTTCCATCATCGGCTGCGCATTCATATTCTTGGGAATGATTTTTGCAGAACTGCCTGCTAAGAAAAAGAAACCGGTGACACAGGGGTTTTCTTGAAAAGCCCAATAAAATAAATCGGACTTCCAGTTACGAAGTCCAATAAAATAAATCGGACTCCAGTTACGAAGTCCGATTTATTTAAGTAGCCCCTGTTCTTTTGCAAACGATACCGCTGCACTACGCGTTTCAATGCCATTTTGTTTTAAGTTTTCCAAAAAGGAGATATAAAAGCTGCCATCAAAATTCTTTTGTACCTTCAATGTCAACTCTATTGCTGCATTGACTAAAATATCACTTGCATCCGTGTAGCGCTTACCAAAATAAATAAAACCAATCGCGTCATTACCAAAAGTGAATCCCTTACCCTCTAAAAAACTAACATACTCTTCAGTTGATTTCGCCACTTCTGCATCCACTCCATACTTCATGCCTTATTTTCATCTTACCGTATATAAAAGAATTTGACTATCCATTTTTCGACAAAAAAATCATCGTACAAAATAAAGGACCTCCCATTACGGAGGTCCCAGACTGTACAATTTGAACGTTGATTGGAACGTAGGACACTCGTTTTTCGCGGGCGGTCCGCCCTCGGCGCAAGCGCCTGCAGGGTCTCCCTTCAACACGCGGGCTAGTAGAGCCCCAATCTCTTAAATTCAGGCGAAAATTTAAAGGGAATTTCAAAAGGGGAGCTCCCCTTTTTTGATTAGATCATTCGCAGTAAAGTCCTGAATTCATGATCCCTAGCCAGATTTTTGACCTTTTCGCGATCATACTGATAGACCGCATCGTCCAAAGGACATGAAATTGGTACATCACATTTTATTTCTGCTAGCTTTCTGGATAAATGAAGCATATCGACAGCGGATTCAATTTTAGCCCGTTGCCCATTCGTCAATGAAGCAACATTTTCAAGAATGCCTTCGATACTTTGATACTGTATCAATAATTTCAATGCTGTCTTCTCCCCAATTCCTTTAACCCCGGGATAGTTATCAGCTGTATCACCCATTAAAGCTTTTAAATCGATCATTTGCCTTGGTGTAATCCCTTTCCACTCAAAAAAGCTATCGGGATTATGCACCTCATAGTTACCATACCCTTTTTTTAACAATAGTACGGAAATGTTTTCATCTATTAACTGAAGCATATCTTGATCGCCAGTCAATATACCCACTCGGCTATGCTGTGCAGATGCTTTGGCAATTGTTCCGATACAGTCATCCGCCTCATAACCAGAGAGTCCTATGTTAGGGATATCGAATGCTTCAACCGCTTTTTTCGCTAAGTCGAATTGAGGGATCATTTCGACTGGAGCTTCTGATCGATTCGCCTTGTATCCATCAAATAATTCATTTCTGAAAGTCTTGCTGCCCATATCCCAGCATACCGCTACATGACTGGGTGAAAAGTGATTCACCGCCGTCAGCATATGCTTCAAAAAACCTTGAACGGCATTGGTCGGGATGCCTTTGGAGTTAACCATGAATTGACCAGTAACGGCCGTTGCATAAAAAGCTCTAAATAAAAGCGCCATTCCATCGACAAGCATAAAGGATGGATGCTGCTCATTTTCTTTCATTAACACATTATCACCTCTATCATGATGTACTTCCATTTTAACATAACTGTCCCTTTTTTTAAGGATCGTTTAATTGGAAAAAATATTATTCAATTGGATTATCATCATACGAGATCCAGTCACTGAAACTGCCAATATAAATCTTCACATCTTTAAAGCCCGCTTCTTTCAGGGCGATATAATTGGGTGAGGCCGTTACACCTGAACCGCAGTACACAATGATTTCCTTATCTTTACCGATGCTTGTGAAATTCGACTGAAGATCTTCCTTCTTTTTAAAATAGCCATTTTCCAGAACGTTCGTCCACACCTTATTTACTGCACCAGGTATATGGCCGGCTTTTTTATCAATTGGCTCCTCGATTCCCTCGTAGCGCTTAGATTCCCGTGAATCCATTAATACGATATCGTCAGGTCTATTCAAAGTGTAATCCTTCACTTTTCGAAAAGATGCAAAAACGTGCTCATTTAAATCGATACGATATTCGGTTGGCATATAATTCATTTGAATCGAGTCAATCGGATAGCCCGCATCCCTCCAGGCGCGATATCCCCCGTTCAGGACAAAGACTTTCTGATGCCCAAGGTAGCTTAGCAACCAGACAAACCTGGAAGCAAAAGAACCTTCCCCGCCATCATAAGCGATAAGTACAGTATCGTTGGTGATTCCATTTGATTCCAGTTTATCTTTAATGGTTTCCAGGTCAGGAAGAGGATGTCTTCCGCCATGTTCTTGAACCTGACCCGATAATTCCTTTTCAAGATCGAAATAAACAGCGCCTGAAATATGGTCTTTTTTGTAATCATTATACCCTGCGTCAGGAGAGCCTAATTGAAAGCGGCAGTCACAAATTCTGATATCTCTAGAATTCAACAACGGCAACAGCTCTTCTTTTTCGATTATAAAACTCATCTCATATCCCCCTATTCCAAAATGCCCCAAATTAATTCATTAAGTTCCATTTCCATGTTCTTCCCTTGATGTAGCCTAGTTATCTCATTCTTTATGGAAAGTGATTTCCCTTCTATTAGCGAAAGATTATTTTCACTTTCATTGTTGCTTATACATTCTTCCATTTGTTTTGCTTTAAATATCCGGGTCATCCTGTTTTTCATTCCTTGATCCGTTGAAACCGTATCAAGTAATTCCCATACCGATAATGGTGGCAGCGAACCCCGTTGGATGATATATTCAAGGGTTAAATACGAACGGTATACTTGTACCCATATTTTTAGCTCTTTTCTTTCGGAACCCCTTTTTTTTGTCAATTGTTGAAGATTGTCGCTCATCATCCGATAGTAATGGTGCCCCAGTGCCTTTTTGGAATAGCAATCCGCTATCAAACCAGTCATCTTCCTATAATAATCCGGATGGGTTATCAACCTGATAGGTGACTGAAACAATTCAAATAGAGCAGGGTTACTCTTTAAGGTAAGTCGGGATGATTTAAAGAGATCCCAGCCTTCCATGTCAAATAGGCCTTCTTTCACTTGAATGACTTCAACTGCCTGCCTCAAGCTCAAGTATGATCGCTTATCATTATGAACATATATAAACCGAACATCGTAATCCGATTGGACCGATGATAAACCAAAAGAATGGCTGCCAGTAACAGCAGCCATCAATATGGTTATATCCTCATTCTTTTCCAGGTATCTCAAGCGTGAAATAAGGTTTTCTTTCATGAATGAACCTCGTTTCTATTTCGAATGCATTTTAGCCAATTCCGCTACAGCATTTTCATAATACGGTAAATCAACCGTTTCCTCCAATGCTGCACGTAACCCTGCAAAGATATCCGATACTTCCGTCTTAAACTCTTTTTGAATCGCGAGTAACTCTTGATCGAGGACTTCATTATACATTTCGTAAATCCGCTCACCCTGTTCTTTTGCATATATAAGGGCAGGTTCATCCAAACGCTTCTGAAGACCTTCGCTCATTTTCGCTTTTTCATTCTTTTCAAAGAAAGATTTTGGATTCTTGAATAATGCCAATTCCTTTTTGAATTCCCCTGTATCCAATTGGGCAAAAGCTCCAGTGAATTCAAGGGATTCCCTCTCATTGGGTTCATATGGCTGTAATGAAAGGGTTCTTCTTATTTTTTGCATTTGCTGAAGCAAACTGCCCTGTTTCTCATTCAGTAATTTATTTACGAACATTTCCGTCCTTAAAGCCGTAGCCCGCATTTCCTGGGCAAGGTCAAAGCCTAAGGCATCCAATAAGTTCTTCATCGATTGCTTGAGGACAATTTTCAGATCGCCTCCATCATCTTTTAAAACAGCTGGATTGAACGATTCTTTGAAGAAATCATTAAACCGGAAGAAGACCCGTTGTTTACTATAGAAAGTCAATTCGTCTATCTCTTTTTTCAACCGTTGCTTTTCGGCATCCCCTTTAATGACTGAAAGGAGTTCCGAAATGGCCTGTGACTCATGAGAAAGGGTCTCCAGGGCTTTTCGTTTCGCTTTCTCATCCTGTCTGGAAGCTGTAATTACATCTCGTAGCAATTCTTCGGTTCTTTTTACAGCCGCTTGAGCCGATTCAATCGCAAGTCCAGTTAAATCGTTTTCTATGAAAGAATCGAATTGGCCTTGGAATTCCATGATTCCGCTATTAGGAAGGAATGAATGCTTAAACGAACCAGGCGTTTGTTTTTCCATCAACGCCCCCTTACTCGTAAGCGGGAACAGTTTTGGAAAACGGATACCGAATCCATTCAATTGATCTGTGACATAATCCATCACTTCGTCCAATTCGTCAGTCGTTTGTGCCAGGTCGACGGCATTGACGATGAAAAACATCTTATCCATAGCGAAAGAATCTTTCACACGTCCAAGCTGTATCAGGAACTCCCTGTCTGCGCGGGAAAATGGATGATTATAATAGGTCACAAATAGGATGGCGTCCGAATTCTTAATATATTCGAAAGCTGCTCCTGTATGGCGTGCATTTATCGAATCGGCCCCAGGTGTGTCAACAAGGACCATCCCCTGCTTTGTCATTTCACAGTCATAACGCAATTCGATCAGATCAACAAGACATGACTTGGATTCTTCCGCAGCAAACCGTTTAAATCCTTCAAGGTCTACCGTAACCACATTTCCTAAATCATTTTGGTACTCGGGAAGCCCTTGATGAAACGCCCTAAGAAACGATAAATGCGTTTTACCCTTATCAACTTCCCCTGCCTTCGCAATGATTTGCCCTGCTAGTTGAAGTGCTTCATCCAGAGTCTTTGCCGATTTATCAAAAGCTGCCAATGCCAGGCTTACATCTTCCAACAGCATCGCTTCGGTCTTTAATTTGACGGTTGCCGTTCCATGTGGATGCTCAGCGTCCGAAGACATGATTTTGTTGATTGCGGCAGTTGTCGGATTTGGTGAGACAGGAAGGACGCTTTCTCCCATCAAAGCATTGGCAAAGGAAGATTTACCCGCACTGAATGCACCGAAGAGGGCAACCGTGAACGTCTGTTGTTCCAAGCGATTTGCCTTCTCTTTCAATTCTTTATAAAGCGATTGAAACCCTCTCAGAGGTTGGATCAGCTCGGCCGCCTGTTTTAAACTCGCTGCAGTTTCCATCAGCTTTTCTTTTCCGCGTAAATCAGTAGCATCAGATGAAGAAACAGTCACGGAAGGTACAGCTTCCGTGATTTCTTTAACATGATCACTTACAGATTGTTCGTTGACGGACCTTGAATTACTTACTTTATCGGTTGTCATGATTTTGACTGTAATATTTTTTTCCTCTTCATTCCATTGAGTTAACAGCATATCGATTTCACGCTCATCGACTAATGATTCAGTTTGATGGGCAATGGCCTCTAAACGTTCCGTTTGGTACTCGATTTCCGCGTTCATCGCAGCAGTAACTTTAAGAGCTTCCGCAAATTCAGAAAAACCTTCAAGTTCCTTATCGATGGACATAGACTGCTGTTCCACTATTCCTTCCATAACGGTAACCATATCATTCAAAAATCCTTCTGATACATCACGTGCTTTCTTTTTTATCGCTGATGCCAAATCATTCGTATAGTTTAAAACGTATTCACCCGTAATATCGACTTGAGGCTTCAAAGAGTTTTTTATGTAAGATTCCGTTACCTCGATTTGAAGTGCCTGAGCCTTACTTTCAAGTGTTGAATCGTGGATTTCCGCTTGATTAAGCGTTTTTACCGCCAGTTCTTTAAGATGCCATTCAAGCTGGGTTTTCACCTTTTCTTGTAGATCGCTCAAGAACGCCTTAATACGTGCCTCACGTTCGGCATCCGTTTTTTTCTTGGCAAATAATAGACCCATTTTAAAGTCCGGCTGAGCCGATTCCAAGAATGATTTACCTAGGTCCCGTGTTGCCGCAGGCATGATGTATGCGCCTTTTAAAATGGTTTCCAATGCATCGGCATATTGGCCCTTGATTTCCTCTATGCGTCCAGTCAATGATTTTTTTTCTTTCAATAGGCTGTCCACCTGATTCGTCAGGTGTTTCCGCTCTTCATGAGGCAGTTCTGATAGTACTTCAAAATCACCGGCATGTTCCTCTTCATACTGCTCCTTCAGCCAATTAAGATGTCTTTCGACAAGGGCATTAGCCGATTGCATGATGGCATCTTTCCCATCATTTAAACCTTTGCCCGCCATGTCATATATGAATTGCTTGACCACTTCTATTTCATTTTCGGTATTGTTCAAGTCTCTTACGGATGTATAAAAAATACCATCAGGATATACATTCCAGTTCGCAAAAGCTTCAGAAACGGAAAGCTTGAAGTCTTGAAATCCAAGCTCGTTCTCATCATGCTTATCGATCATATTGATAATTAAGTATGTCGGTTTTTCAGCCTCCAACAATTCTTTCGTGAATAGGAAGTTGACTTCTGATTGGACGTGATTGTAGTCCATGACATAAAAGACGACATCAGCTAGATGCAGGGCAGATTCCGTAGAAACTCTATGTGCATCGTCTGTCGAATCGATTCCTGGCGTATCCATGATCGCACATGAATCCGGCAGTGAAAAATCATTGGAACTTATCGTTATTGCCGATACTGAATCTCCATCCTTGGCAAATTTCTTGACCTCTTTAAAATCATAAGGTGCAGGAAATAAGACTGGTGGCTGATGATGGTAAAAGACTTTGGCATAGTCTTCCCCTTTTTGTACCTTTACCGTATTTGCACTCGTAGGAATCGGACTTGAAGGCAATACTTGATCACCAAGGAGAAAGTTGATCATACTAGATTTCCCCGCTGAAAAATGCCCGCAAAAAGCAATGATGAACTCCTCATTATTCACTTTCATGATTAACTGTTTCATTTTATCTGCATTGCCTGTATCACCTGCCGATTGAAATTTCTCATACATGGCAGTCAAAATTCCCAATTTGGACTGTTGCTTTAATGTTTCTTGAATCATGAATCCATACCCCTTAATCTATCGTCATTTTGATATTCTTATTGTAAACGATTTCGTTTGTTATTCATACCGTCCCGCTTTATTTTTACTATATGATTCATTACAGGCCATGTTCAAAAAAAAAACCACCAATTGGTGGATTCGCGCAATTTGATCATATTGTTGGAATGCAAAAAAAAACCAGGATGTTTACCTGGTTGTTGGGGTGGGGTTAAAAGCAGCTCGGTTTTCCATTGGTGATTCGGTATAAGGTTTTACTGCCTTTGCCGTTTTTTGAATATTATTCAATACATGTTTCATCACAAAACCATATGTAGCGATTGTCAATAAAATGAATACCCAAACCATTACCAACACCATCCTCTTTTATATTGATTAGCTTTTAGTTTTTAGTTAAAATAAATGATTGAAATCCGAATGAGAATAATTTTCATCTTCATTTAGAATCTTATCACGAACGATAATCATTTTCAATAAGTAATTAAATTTTTTTATTATTCTCCCTTAAAAACCGTAGAATATTCCGTGTGTTCCTTTAATGCCTTCTCTTCCAGTGGGATTCTTACCATCATCATCCAAACATTCAATAAACTAAAGATGATAGCAGTATAATATGCATTGAATAATAAGGAAATAACTAAAATCTCAGTTGCCACTATGATATAGTTCGGATGTTTGAAAAATTTATAAGGACCTTTAATGACTACATCGGCATCAGGAACCACTATGATTTTTGTATTCCAATGTTTTCCCAATGAACGGATTACCCAAACCCTTCCTGACTGCGCAATTAGAAAAAGGGTCAGCCAAATCGGCCAAAGTCCAGATATATCCCTTTCAAGGGCGATCACTTCAATAATGAGAACAATAAAAAAACTAAGATGCATTAGAACCATCCATTTGTAATGGGACTCACCGTATTCTATTGCTCCTCCAGCTTTCAACTGTTTTTCATTTTGTTTGGCGATATATAATTCAACAAGGCGCTGTATAGCGATCAAGATAATGAAAATGGCGAAGATCATCACTTCCACCTCATTAACACAAGTTCAGATGAAAACCCAGGCCCCAATGCAGCAGCCAGTCCCACCTCACCTTTATCCCCGCCCCGCTGCATGAACCTCTCCAGAACGTACAAAATAGTTGCTGAGGACATATTGCCGAATTCACGCAATATGCTCATTGACTCTGCCGTCATGCTTTCATCGAACCCGAGGGCTTCGTGATAAGCATCAATTACTTTCTTGCCTCCAGGATGAGCGATGAAATCTTTTACATCGTTTAGATCGAATCCATTCTCCATTAAGAACTCTTGAACATTCGGTTTAAGCCAATCCTTGATGATTGTAGGGATATCTTTCGAAAAAATAACGTATAACCCTTGATCTTTAACATCCCACCCCATAACATCCAATGAATCCGGCATAAGCGTCGATTGCGAATCCAAAAATTGCAAATGCCTTACTTTTTTTGAAAACTGTTCACTCGGCACTTCATCACCGCAAACCAAAACACAGCTTACTCCGTCGGAAAATAAGGAAGTCCCAATTAAATTGCTTTTGGAGATATCATTCCTTTGAAATGTCAGACTGCATAACTCCACGCTTAAAACAATGACTTTCGCCGTCGGGTATGCTTGGCAATATTCAAAAGCACGTGATAGGCCACTCGCTCCCCCTGCACAGCCAAGCCCCCAAATCGGAATCCTTTTAGCATGCGGATTAAATGTAAGTTCATTCATTATCCTGGCATCAATGGTCGGGGTGGCAATCCCCGTGCTTGAGATAAAGAAGAAAGCATCTAGTTCGTTTGCCTGCAGTCCTTCTTTTAAAAATTCTGTGTTGGCTAAGCATTTTTCTATAGCTTCTTTCCCAAATTTGATTGCCTGCTGTATATATAAATCATTCCGATCGGCAAAAGAATGATCCTCTTTAAACCAATCGAGATCATTTGAAAAATATCGATTTTCCACTTGTCCATTCTTAAAGGCCTTTAGTAACCGTTCTATATTCTTAAATGATGCCCCAAATATTTCTCTCGAAAATTCCATAATTTTTTCTTGTGAAAGCAAATGTGGCAGCTTTACATGAGATGCAGATAATAAATATGGCATGATTCCACCCCTAATTATTCATGATATGGTTAATATACCCACCAGGACATCAATTATGCTTTATAGCTAAATGGTTATATGTATAGGCATTTAATAATATTTTTTCAATTTTCTTCTACATAACTAGGTAACTAAAAAAGAAAGAATATAACCATACAAGCGGAGGAATACTTCCACGAATATCACCTTTCATGCCGAAAAGGACGCTAATGGATTTCCTGTACGAAAGGCTGTCTTTTGAGATACGGCTTTTGAATGTCCAATGAATAACGGATTTAATGATCGAGGGAACAAACGGATGGGCTGAGTAAAACGGTAAAATCATGTTTGGCATGCCGTTAGAAGGGGGAATGCTTAAATCCTTTGCAGCAGAATTCGGCAGCATGCTTGCCGGTAACTATTACCGCCTCTTTAGCAGGAGACAAAGCATTGATTGGTATCATACCCATATGGGCAATATCGATAAAAGGGCGAGGTACCCTTCATATCATCTTAATAATCGAAAAGTATTCACGATATAATAAAACCCCCTTACCTATAATTTGGTAAGGGGGCGCTTTCAGTCTTCTTTCTTTACTGAAGATTGATTTTGCACTTGTATAATGATGTTTTGAAACTCCTCTTTTCCACACACACTGCACCTATACTCCTGGCTTAGTATGGTACGGCAATGAATACAATATTTTTTCTCCATCCCTATCACTACTTTCCTGAACATATACTATCAATATATTCAAAAAGTGAAGAGAGTTTCCTTTTATCTGACAAAACTCCAAATACATTATCAATGATATGCTTCGGCCCTAAATGAAAAAAATGCCCAAAATCCTCTTTAACTGAGAATTTTGGGCATGTAAATGGGTGAATCTATCAAGATTACCCGAATCTATTTTTAATCAGGCTACATTTTGCCCTTCAATACGGGCTTCCTTCACCTTCCCTTTTGTAGGGATGATGTTAAAGACGATATTCAAGAATATGGCTGTCAAACTTCCGGCAACAATACCGTTTTCCGTTAGGATTTGAAAACTTTCCGGAATTTGCGCAAATAGCTCAGGAACGACGGTCACCCCTAGTCCCATCCCTACTGAACAAGCGATGATCAATAAATTTTCTTGAGAAGCAAAATCCACTTTGCTCAACATCTTAATTCCAGCGGCAATTACCATCCCGAACATCGCCACCATTGCACCGCCAAGCACGGATGAAGGGATAATTGTCGTGAATGCACCGATTTTTGGAACAAAACCTATGAAAATAAGAATGCCAGCCGTTGTGTATATGACATTTCTTGTTTTAATGCCTGACAATTGAATCAAGCCCACATTTTGTGAAAAAGCTGTATACGGAAACGCATTGAACAAACCGCCAATCATGATGGCAAGTCCTTCAGAACGATATCCGCGAGCCAGATCGTCTTCTGAAATCTCTTTGTCCGTGATTTCACCAAGAGCATAATAAACACCAGTCGATTCCACCAAGCTGACGATCGCCACCAATGTCATTGTAATGATTGCCGTGACGTTGAATGTCGGGGTTCCAAAGTAGAAAAAATGAGGCATATGCAGCCAAGTGGCACTGACAACCGAGCTAAAGTCCACTTTCCCAAGGAAGAAAGCTGCAAATGTTCCTACTAACAGCCCCAATAAAATAGAGATGGAGCGTACGAATCCTGATGAGAATTTATACATGAATATAATGAATAACAAAGTTCCGAAACCAAGAGCTACATTATTCAAGTCTCCGAAATCAGCAGCTCCTTGGCCACCACCAAGGTTGTTGATGGCAACAGGAATGAGCGTAATGCCAATAATCAAAACGACCGATCCAGTGACAATGGGCGGGAAGAACCTTGCCAGTTTTCCGAAAAACTTACTAATGATAATGACGATCAATCCCGACGCCAAAATAGATCCATAAATGGAGTTGATTCCATATTGCGTACCAATTGCAATCATCGGGCTAACCGCTGTAAATGTGCAGCCCAGGACGACAGGAAGCCCAATTCCAAAGAATTTATTTTTCCATACTTGCAATAAAGTTGCTATCCCGCACATCAAAATGTCTATCGAAACTAAATAAGTTAACTGCGCTGCAGTCAATCCCAGCGCCCCACCGACTATCAATGGAATGACGACTGCACCGGCATACATGGCAAGAACATGTTGTAATCCTAATGAAGCAACTTTTAATGGTGATTGATTAGACATTGACGGCTTCTCCTTCCTTTTCCTCAGCGAACGTTATCTCACCGAATTTCAACTCAGCAATCCGTGCAAGTGATTCCACTTGAAAACCTTGTTCCCTAAGATCCTTACCACCGCTTTGGAATGCTTTTTCAATCACGATGCCGATTCCGGCCACTTCTGCTCCAACCTGCTTACAGATTTCCACCAAACCCCGGGCTGCCTGTCCGACAGCAAGGAAGTCATCGATGATCAAAACCTTATCTCCAGCTTCAATATATTTATTGGAAACCGTAATGGTACTGGTTTCTTTTTTTGTAAAGGAATGAACGGACGCCGTTACTAAATCATTTGTTAAAGTAAGTGATTTACGTTTACGGGCAAAAATGAGCGGAACTTCCAATTCCAGCGCAGCCATCAAACCAGGTCCAATGCCAGAAGATTCAATTGTCAGCACTTTCGTAATTTCCTTTTGTTCGAAACGTTTTACGAATTCTTTACCAATTTCTTTCATTAACATAGGATCCATTTGATGATTTAAAAATGAATCCACTTTTAAAATATCTTCTGATAAAGCTTGACCCTCGGACAAAATTTTATCCTTTAAAAGTTGCATGAAGGTTCCTCCCAATCTGGATGTTTATTGACCATAAACCATGCAATTGTTTCCAGGCATATAAAAAAGCCCAAGAAACATTGCAGCACTTTTTTGGAGTGAAGCAATACTTCTTGGGCATGAATGAAAAATGAATCAGCAAAAGCCTTCATTATGCAACAAGATCTATTACTCACCCATAGTCGAATTATTTACGGTAATCCGGTAGAAACTTGCAGGCCATATCCCTGCTATTATACGAGTGAAACTTAATATTTTATTAATATATGAATTATAACAACGCTGACTCTATTTGAAAAGTTATTTTTGATAAAAACCGAACTTTCAATAAAAAAAATAAGTCATCATTCGTATTATTAGAAAATTGTGAAATCACTAACCCTAAATAGGAATGGATTTACCTATAAAGAAAAAACATCGCGCATGCGGGTTCTCCCCGGGACTAGTTTTCCCGCAGGAGTCTCGCACACCCGCTCCAATCAACTTTGTTTTAACTTTTAGATAGAACCCTTTCGCCTAAAGTCTTGGTTGTTTATAAATTTATAAAACTTGAAGGAATGAAGCTTTCTATCATGATTCTATTCAGCGAAATCAACTGGAAATGATTACTTTAAATCAACTATTCAGAGGTAAAGACGCCAAAGTATTGATCCAGTTATATCAGTTAAACCGCCCTTTGGGTGAGCTATTAATGTACTCCACGGCTATCGTGAGTACAAATCTCCAAAACACATCTGTGCAACATCCTCATCTTTATCACAGTGTACAAAAAGAATATCTGGCAAACATATGTGGAAGAAGCACATCATCTGCTTCATCATTAAGATGTAAAAACTATATATGCGAAACGTAAAGAAACGATTGATCGTGTATTCGCATATGCAAAAGAATGGTATGCAAAAATTGACGATGCAGGCGATGCTTACTTTCGCTGCGATTATTTTAAAAAGATGGCCAATTGGACATAGTAAGGTCCAAAAATAGCCTAACCTAGTGGGCTTCTAGAGCCCCAATCTCTTTAGGCGGAAATTTAAAGGGAATTTAAAAAGGGTTCGGAATTTTTTAATTCCGAACCCCTTTTGTCTTCAAACTGAGAAGGCCTTTACATTTAATGCAAGTCCTTCTTCCTTTGATTCATTTGATTTTATAAACTTCTTTATATTTATCTTCAAGATACTTTATTAAATACTGAACATTCAGGCCTTCCCCTGTCGTTTCTTTCAAAATCTCCAAAGGTTTTTTTGTTTTTCCATATTTATGTATCTTTTCATTAAGCCATTCCCTGATTGGCGCAATATCCCCCGCTTCCAACAGTCCATCAAAATCAGGCAAATCTTTAAGCATCGCTTGCTTGATTTGGGCTGCATACATATAGCCCAATGCATAAGAAGGGAAATAACCAAAGCTGCCATCTGCCCAGTGTACATCTTGCAACACGCCCATGGCATCATTTTCAGGAACAATTCCCAAATAATCCTTGTATTTTTCATTCCAGACTCCCGGTAAATCCTTCACTTCAAGTTCTCCATTAAAGAGAGCCTTTTCCAGTTCATACCGAATCATTATATGCAGAGGATACGTCAGTTCATCTGCTTCAATACGGATGAACGATGGTTTCGATTCGTTAATGCCCCGGTAAAATTCATCCAGCGTCACGTCATTGAATTGTTCGGAGGCATATTCATTTAATAAGGAGAATTTATTTTTCCAGAAGCTATGGTTCCGTCCAATGAAGTTTTCGAAAAATAAAGATTGTGATTCATGGATCCCCATGGATGTCCCGGAATCAAGAAGTGTTCCGGTTAACTCATTGGCGATATTCTGTTCATAAATGGCATGTCCACATTCATGAATGGTACCAAAGATTGCCCCCCTAAAATCATTTTCATCGTATCGGGTCGTCACCCGGACATCGCCCCTATTTATTCTAATTTCGAAAGGGTGAACCGTTTCATCCAGCCTGCCAGCCTTGAAATCGTATCCTAGCTGTTTTAGAATTTCCAAGTTGAGTTGATGCTGTTTTTCTTTAGGAAATTCTTTATAAAGGAACCCTGTTTCAGGTCTATGTTCGCTTGTTGCAATCTGTTTTACCAAAGGAACGATTCTCGACCGAAGCTCACTGAATACGCTGTCAAGTACATCTACAGTCATGCCTGGTTCATACATATCCAAAAGGGTATTATATTTCGTCCCTTCATATCCCCAGTATTCTACAAACCTGCGGGTATACGCTACAATTTGCTCCAGATAAGGTTGAAATAAAGAAAAATCAGCTTTTTCCCTTGCCTCTTCCCATGCACTTTCAGAACGCGATTGTAAAATGACGAATTCCTTATATTCGTTAGCAGGAATTTTCTTATTCCTTTCAAAATCTTTCTTACACACTTGCACCATTTTATTAGTCGTTTCACTAAGAGGCTCCATCGAAAGTTCTGCAATGAAGGATTCCATTTCTTTACTTGTGCTCATATTAAACACCTCGGAGGAAAGCACCCCGATAACTTCGGAACGCTGCTCAACACCCTTTTTCGGTGCACCTGTACGCAAATCCCAAAAAATTAACGCGAGTGCTTCATTATACGCCGAGATTTTCTTTACATATTCTTTAAACTCTTTTTCTATCAGATCGATACCCTTTTTTGTCATATTCACTGCTCCTTCCAACTACACTTTACCATATTATACAAAAATCATTCCTATCAGAACCACTCCGATTAACAAATTAAAATAAAAAAAGAACCAAGGGGCACCTTGGCTCTTTTTTTGGATAGAATGGAGTTAAAGCGTTACAGGAAGAATGGATACAATCTTCTCTTTAACCTGCTCCGAAAGATCCTTATCAATCAAAATCTGGACTGTCCCCGAATCATTGCTCGTCCTGATCAAACGCCCTATTCCCTGGCGCAAGCGAAGGAGCATGTATGGAAGGTCCACTTCTTCAAATGCGTCGGTAACCGAGTTGCGTTTGGCCTCGAAAACTGGATCGCGCGGCGGGAATGGCAGGGAGTGTATCACAACATTTTGTAATGAAGGCCCTGGAACATCAAGCCCTTCCCATAAATGATAGGAGAAAAGGACAGATTGCTCTTCCTCTTGGAACTTCTTAACCAGCTCGCTGATTTCCGCTTCCCCTTCAAAATAAAATGGATAAGAAGACATTGGGCAGTTTTCCTTGAACCATTGCAATTCTTCTTTTGACTGGAACAACACGAGTGTTCGACCTTCATTTTCCTCAATTGTCTTCATCGTATATTGAAGTTTAGCCAATTGATTTCCATTTTCGAAGGCAGGCATGTTCATTTTCATGACTTCATCGTAATCAAACGGTGATTCAACGGAGAAGCTGTCATACTTTTCTATCCCTAAACTATCTGCAATGTATTGGAAGGATTTATTATCCGATAATGTTGCCGATGAAAAAATGTAAGGGATTTTTTTAGAGAATACCTGTTCAGACAAAATATCCTGTACGAGCCTTGGCATGATGACCAATGTTTTGGTCATTTCATTTTCTTCAAACCAGGAAACGGCCTGTTCATCCTTTACAAATAGAGAAAGGGAGTAGCCCAGCTGCTCTAAATATTCTTCCGTCACTTTTAAATCATAATCATTGATCGTGTACATTTCCGCTTCAAAAACTAGGTTCTCCTCTAATTCCTCAACCTTTTTGTGAAGCTTATGGGCAAAGCTTGTAATTTCTTTGGACATTGGGATTTCATAACGATTAGATCCGCTGACATGTATCGCTTTTTCATCCAACAAATCAAAAAATTCTTCATTGATATCAATTAAATCCTCAATGATATATAAGGTTTCTTCACGAACCTGATTGGCTGTAAGCAATTCTAAAACCGAGGCAAGGGTTTGTTCCCCAACTTTATAGGTTAAAGCCTTTTGAGCAGCAAATTCCAATAAGTGACCTTCATCAAAGACAACGCAGCTATGATCTGGCAGCAATGGTAACTGTCCTTCACGCTTACGCTTTTCCTTGGTCCATACATGCTCCATGAAGAAGTCATGTGAACAAATGATCAAATCACTTGATTTTCGATAGTGGTCCCGTGATAGGGTTTGCCCGCATCGATGGCGTTTATCACAAGTGAAACAGTTTTGGAGTTGATCCCAGCCAACTTTAGACCAGTCTTCATCATTTAAATATGGGTACTGTTTACGGTCCCCATATGCTGTATAGGCGTTCATGGATGAGTTATCATGGACAAACTTGGGAAGTTCATCATATAGTTGATCTATTCCTTCTGAATCTTCATGATTCACTGCGTAATCCAACTTCTTTAGACATACATATTGATCGTGGTATTTGGCAAGCCGAACATCCACTTCAATACCTAAAGCATTCTTGATTTTTTGGATGTCGCCTTCCTCTTTGACAAGCTGTTCAATCAACGTTTCATCTGCACACGAAATAATGGCCGGTTTATTCGTATATCTCGCATAACAAATCGCATATAGTAAATAGACCAATGTCTTACCGGTCCCTACCCCTGCTTCAGCAAAACTTACATTCTTTTCCTTAAAGGCTTTTTCTAACTGAAATGCCATGAAGATTTGTTCGTCACGCAGCTCAAATCCTTTTTCGGGAAGAATATCGTAAAAAACATCACCGATCCATTCTGAAAGCTTATCGTAAAAAGAATCTTCCTTTGTTACCGAAAAAGGCAGTGTTTTAAGCATCCTGGTCTCCCCTTTTATCTATCATCAGTGTATAGAATTCGAATCATTATAATCTTAGGCAAAAGTATATTATCCTTTATTTCACATTAATAGTCAAGATATTTACCAACCATTAGAAAATGAAACGTATTAGGTATGTTTTTTCTATGCATGCTGCCTGGTTGCCCCATTCGTAAAATAAAAGACAGGCTCCAAAAGAGAGCCTGTCTGTAAATAATATAGGGTTGAATTAAGCTTTGTTTACGTTTGATGCTTGTGGTCCACGTTGACCTTGTTCTACATCAAATGTAACGTCTTGGCCTTCTTCAAGAGTTTTGAAACCTTCGCCTTGGATAGCTGAGAAATGTACGAATACATCGTCTCCACCTTCACGTTCGATGAATCCAAAACCTTTTTCTGCGTTAAACCATTTTACTTTACCTTGTTCCATTTTTGTTGCCTCCTAGTGTGTTCTCCACACATTATATTACTATCCTTGCTCAAAAGAATATTAAGGTATTCCTTATATCTGAACAAAAATAATTCATTATTAGAATAACAGAAAAGGAAATGATAAGCAAGACTGGAACCTATTATGAATAAATCGTCCTGACTAGCAAAATCCTCCGTTATATTTTACCTACTTATTCACCTTGAGGCTGTCTTGGCGGCCTTTTCCCCCAATATTGATAAAGGTCAGCACGGATGAAACCGTTGAACAATTTCCTTTTTTTCGTTGCAGGCTTACCGTAATGCTGTTCGAAGTCAGGGTTGGAGGTAATCATGTATACTGACCATGTATCAAGCTTCTTGAAGGCTTGGCCCATTTCCCTATACATCTGCTCAACCGCTTTTTTCTCACCAAGACGTTCCCCATAAGGCGGGTTCCCGACAATGACACCATACTCTTTCCTGGTCGATATATCCCTCACCTGCATTTGTTTGAATTCAATCAGATCACCAAGACCGGCTTCAAAACTATTAGCTTTAGCTATATCGACCATTCGATGGTCAATATCACAACCGGTTATGTCCAAGTACTGATCATAATCGGCTAAATCTTCAGCCTCAATCCGTGCTTCATCCCAAACCTTGCTGTCCATCCATGACCAAGTTTCAGATACGAATTCCCTATTAAACCCAGGTGCTATGTTCTGACCAATTAAGGCCGCCTCGATGGGAATCGTTCCAGATCCACAAAATGGGTCTATGAAGGGTTTATCCGCTTTCCAATTGGTCAGCATGATTAACGCAGCAGCCAATGTTTCTTTAAGAGGTGCCTCCCCCTGCCCGGTTCGATATCCCCTTTTATGCAAACCTGCACCTGAAGTGTCTATGGTAAGTGTCACAACATCTTTTAAAATAGATACTTCAATTTTAAACAAAGGACCAGTCTCGGCAAACCAAGACACTTGCTTGTATTTACTTTTCAATCTATCAACAATTGCCTTTTTGACAATTGCCTGACAATCAGGGACACTGTATAGCTTTGACTTAACCGATTTTCCACTCACGGGGAACTCGACATCGGCCGATAAGTAATCTTCCCAATTCAATGCCTTTGTTTTTTCAAACAACTCATCAAATGAATATGCTTTAAATTCCGCGACTTTAATTTTCACCCTATCTGCACTGCGCAGCCATAAATTAGAGCGGGCAATGGCGGATTGGTCCCCTTTATACGTGATTTTACCATTTTCGACTTGACAATCGTAACCAAGATCCCGAACCTCCTTGGCAACTATTGATTCCAATCCCATTGCTGATGTTGCGATAATATCGAATTGTTTCATTAATTCTGCACCTTCTTTCCATTAATCCAAATCAATGGCACCTTTTCACGAATTTCTTCATCTATGTATTTTAGAAGCAGGCATTGATTTTTTACATGTAAACCTTATTTAAAAGGTCCACCGCCTTTTATCTTGTCGTTAGAATTCTTCATTGTTGGCCTAGCTTCCATCATGATCATATAGCGGGAACATCTATGGATTACCGTGAAATATAAGCTTTACTCTATTATCACGGGCACTTTAAGATACTCGCTGCAATTATATGATTGAAATCATCCAAACCAATTATGTATGGTTCCCATCCATTATCCACCTTCATTTTTAGGGCTAACAGATGAGAGTTAAGGAACCTTTATAATAGGATACCCAGAATCAAGGAAATGCTTAACATTCCAACACTATTTTTAAAAACGTTTCCGAAGACTTCATTCAAGCTATTTTCTTTCCGCTGGACAGTATTCGAATGGAATGAAAAACTTGCCAAGTTCTAAGTTTAACACAGCGGAGTTTCAGAAAACGAAAAATAAATGGAAATGCCCAATCTTTTTATATTAGGGCAATCTCCATAAACAAAAACTCTCCTTTTAAAAGGAGAGTTGTGCTTTTGGTGTAATATGATAACGTTTTGTAAGCCATGTTTTGTTCCTCAGTACTGCAAGCGACTCGCGTCTCGTACTTCGGCGGTAATCATCTATCTACAGAAGCATGTGCTCCTGTCCTTCTCCTCGTTCATTTCCAAGGAAGAAAGCGCCCCTACCATTAATTTGGGTTTCTCGCTCGTGGGGTTTACCTCGTTCCACCCTTTACATTTCTGTAAAGGCTACGTCACTGTGGCACTTTTATAGGTATTCATGCCATATCCAAAAGGACTTAGGCATTTTCCCAGCCGTCAGCAATCCAAGATTGCTGCCCAAGCTTATTTTTTCGCCAGGCACGAACACTACGGACATCGCAGTCCGTGCGAGCATGGACTTTCCTCTACTGCATAAATGCAGCAGCAATTACCCAAACGTTAACATAACATAATTGATTATACTCCATTATTCATGAAAACACAATACCAAAATAATATTTACTTTTACAATGCAAAACCTCAATCAAAAAGCTTGTTACCAAAAACGTGCTTTTCCAAGTTGGATAACCGTTTAAGGATGTCAAAGTTAGTGGTTCCCGGGGTGGCACTTGGAGCAGGTTGATTTGGACGTTTTGTACTCTCGTCGGCTTGTTTTTTCAATTTAAGATTTTCTTGTTTAAGATCTTCAATTTCCTGATGGAACACTTCATAATCTTTGATGATCAGATCCAGGAATTGATCCACATCTTCAGGTTTATACCCGCGCATGGCTGTTTTAAAATCTTTTTCAAGAATATCTTTAGCCGTTAATTTTATCTTATCGGATAGCATAAGACTTCACCTCAATACTTTCGCCAATACAATCGACTTTTTATTATTTTTTCAAATCTGCTTGGGTTTGTCAACGAAACACCTTTTTGTATCTTACTGTTTCAGTGAACGGTATGTATTCCCATTAAAACTGTATCTAAATTTCATAATAATATGATTATGCTTTAGAAACAACTTTTAATCCATAATTATTTTCTCTCATTCTTCGGACCAGCTCGCTTCTTCAGCAGCCGATTGCAAATCATCAAAGTTTATCTGAAAGATGGGGTATGGCTGTGTTTCAGCTTTTTTCATCGCTTCGAAATAAGGATATCGGGCTGATCCTTCTTTTTCGGCTTCGAAAATGATGAGCATGGCATCGCTTTTATGGACCATATACCTATTTTTGATTTTAAGCTGTTCGGGCCCTTCATATGGTTTGTTGAAAATGGATTCAACAAAATCGGCACGGGCCAATATGGATCGGTAAAACTCTTGATTCGTTTCATTCCATGACTCTTCCTGTTTCAGGAAAGGAGTAAGCACCCCTAATTTAAGCTGATGAAATTCTTCCTGTAATTCGAAAACCACTTCGGCACCCCATAGTTCCGTACCCAACTGACCTGAGATGATCACCCATTCCAGCCCATCTTCCACCAATGGCAGGAGACGCTGTTTCATCGCTTTCTTTATATATTTTACGGCTTCATGGTCATTTTTAAATATCCCGAATTCAAAAGCTTTGTAGCCGGTCATATACAAAACCTTCATTGCATAGTCAATCTCCCTTTTAACATGATTATGTAAGAAAACAAGGGCTTAATAAGCCCTTATTTTTTAGTATCCAAAATGCCTAGGCGGACAGCATGGGTTTTGCGGCGGCCTTCCACAGATCAAATGTTGATTATAGCACTCGTTCACAACTGATTGAGTATGCGGGAAATAATGCTTATACGTGTTCACATGTTTATTGACATTTGTAGTATGTGATGGATGAACGACAGGAATCACTGTGTTCGATACATTCGTATTGACATATTGCTGTGTTGGAGAGACTTGCGCTGGGGCAACTTGAGATGGAGATGTTTGTGTTGGACCATATTGCGCTGGAGACACAGCCGTTGGACTATAGGCTCCCATTACGTCAGACGCTCCCATTACGTTGGGTTTTTTACCTGTTGATGCGCCCATTACATTGTTGTTGTGTGCACCCATTACATTGTTGTTGTGTGCGCCCATTACATTGCTGTGTGCGCCCATTACATTGCTGTGTGCGCCCATTACATTGCTGTGTGCGCCCATTACATTGTTGGATGCTCCCATAACATGGGGTTTATTTCCTCCACAATTACGAAAATACATTTATAATACGTCCCCTTTCATCATGATAAGTTTAGTCTTACCATTACAGACTATGAAAAAAAGGGGATACGTGTACTGATGAAATGACCTAATTATACAGAATAAGTATAAAACGATGTATGGCTGTCGATAAGTACACTATTATATGAATGCAATCTCTTCAAAACTAGAGGGAAATTTCCTACAAAAAGGAATAGAGACTGTCTTTTAATGAAGTAAATAAAACAATCGTTAAACAAAGGACAACAAAAAATAGAAATAAAGTCGTTTTATACATTTCTCCGCTCCGCTTTCACCTTAATTTTTTGATGTAAAGGTATGAAATGAACGCTTGGAATTTCACCCTCAACTCTTTCCATTTTACACACAATAGTTGAGGGCTACAATAATTGTTTACATATTTTTTATTTTCATCCTTTTGCACTAAAAGACCATTCTCATTCCTTTATTTATATAGAAATATCCTTTGAATCTTCTTTCTTCTCGAGCCGCCGAATCCTCTTTTCCAATTCCAATTGTTTTTTTCCCAGAGTGATCCCTTCTCTTACCATCTCTTGATGGGCGATTATTGAACATTTTAGAGCATGACCGACTTCCTTAAATTGATGTTCGTATAATTTTGCACATTCAATCTGTGCCTGTATCCTTATTTGCACATTCCCTTTTAAAGCAACTTCCTTCCAAATCTCCAAAGCTTCATTAAATTGTTTTAGCTTCTTTTTCTGGAAAGCTAAGGCATGACCAGCCATTATCCGATCTTCCTCACTTCCCGCTTCCAATATTTTTTGATATGTCTCGACTGACTCCTCTTTTTTCCCCAAATAATCGAGCCATCGTGCAATCTCCATGGACTCTTCCGTATATCCATCGATTTGGAGGATTTTTCGGGACAAATGAATATACAATGTGATCAGTGATAAGATATCCCATTCATTATGCTTCATGATCCCAAACAGAATTTCCGGATTCTTCCTCTCAACAAAATCAAAATAAATCATCGGCGCCAAATATCCAGGAATATCATCCTCTCTTTGTACACCTAGAATATCTGTTTCGACCGCAGATAATTTCACTCGCTCTAGTTTGTTTCTCCAAAGGCGTCTTGAAGCATGATATAAATCGAAATGTCCGAACTCCGGCAGTTTTGGTACATGTTCTTTTATCAAAGTATGCCTTGTTTTTAGCTGTGGCCAATCAAAGGATTTACCATTATATGTGACAAGGGTTTCGTAATTGATGTTTTCCAGAAAGCTTTGATAAAGCGGGATTTCACTTCCAGGCTGCGGAAGGATATGTTGCTTCACGACAACTTCTTCACCTTCTAAATACGCATAGCCAAGTAAAAAAATGGTATTGCCCGCTCCGCCTCCAAGCCCTGTCGTTTCCGTATCGAAGAAAAACAGATCTTCACTTTTAACGCCCTTGGCGGAGAGTGGATGCTCCAATGAAGCTTGATTCCACTCTTTCACTACCTTTTTCAGCTCGGAAAATGCATATAAGCCGTGTTTGTGGTTTATAGGGTAACGGACTTCCCTAATGAAACAATAGTCACCATCGAAATGAAAGGAAACGGTATCGTTCTCCAGCCACTTTTCAAAGTAAGGAATTTCTTCATTCTCTTTCTGGTCAATTACTTCTATGGGAGAAGCATGTTTCTCTAGGTTCATATGGGTTTTCATACGGTTCAGTTTATTTTTTAAAGACATGAAATTACACCTCTTTTCACGGATCCCTTTAATCTATTAATGTTTTTGCTTACAAAATTGACCTAATAATTGTTTGGCATCACTCTTGGCTGTTTTCGTTGCGGATTCCGTTCCGATACAGGAAGGACAGCCGCTTTCACAAGTGCAATTCTCGATCATTGAAATTGTTTCCATCAGGATGACTTCAGAGTTTTCATATACTTTATCACTTAACCCTATGCCACCCGGATAACTATCATAGATGAATATGGTCGGTTTTTCATTATGCGCTGCCTTAACCTGCGGATACACATGAATATCATGCGGATCGCACATAACATATAGCGGAATCATGTAATTTAGAGCATGGGAGGCTCCAATCATTCCTTGTTCTATTCGATTTTCGTCCCAATTGAATATATCAGAATCCATGGAAAGCATGGCCGAACTCGTATGCAGCTCCATCTCCGGAAGACTGATTGGTCCTGAACCAATATTTTCATGAGTTTCGAATTTGATTTTCTTGAAGATCGTAGGCATTGCCCGGATTGCGACATCACCGAAAGCAGCTGCTGTGGAAGCGAAAGTTCGCTGTTTATCGACTTCCAATACAGACAACTGGACAGCAAGGTTAGCATCCGTATAATAGTCCACATTGACTTCCCGTACATAAGCTTTCTTTTCATCCCAATCAAGTTCTTCCACCTGAAATTGAATTCCCTGGTGCAAATAAATGGCTTCATCGTGGAGAAGGGTCATTGCACTGAACGTATCCATTTCCCCGATGACCCGATTAACCGGTGCATTCGTTTGGTCGATGATCACGACATTTTCCTGTGCCGCTGAACGCAGGCTGATATTGCTTGCGGGAAAGGCATCATTCATCCAATGCCATTTGTCCCCATTCAAATGTAAGACCCTTTCTTCTGTCAGGAATTCAAGAACGTCCATAATCTCTGTTTTCCCAAAGGTATCGCCTTTTTTAAATGGCAGCTCATATGCTGCACATTTAACATGATCAACCAGGATCAAAAGATTATCCGGATTGATTCTTGCCGTTTCTGGATTTCTGGTAAAGAAATAATCAGGATGCTGTACGATATATTGATCAAGGGCACTGGAACTTCCAACCATGATGATCAATGCTTCCCCATGTCTTCTTCCTGCCCGTCCCGCCTGTTGCCAGGCACTCGATATGGATCCCGGGTAACCAGTCATTATGCAAACCTGAAGCTGGCCGATATCGACACCCAACTCAAGTGCATTTGTGGATACCACTCCATAAATCGAACCATCCCTGAGGCCTTGTTCAATTTCCCTACGCTGTGTTGGCAGATATCCTCCGCGATAGCCCCTGATAGATTTTGGCCCCAATTGCTTTGACACAAGCTCCTGTAAATATGTCAATAGAATTTCCACACGAACCCTGCTTCGAGCAAAGACGATGGTTTGAATTTTATTTTTCAAAAATTCATTTGCCAGCTTCCTGACTTCCAAAACCGCACTCCTGCGTATGTTCAGCGGTTTATTGACTATTGGGGGATTGTAAAACACAAAATGCTTTTTCCCACTCGGGGCTCCGTTATTATCGATAAGGACCATTTGTTTTTCCGTAAGCTCTTCTGCCAACTCTTTTGGGTTATTGATCGTAGCGGAAGTACAGATGAATACAGGATCGCTTCCATAAAAATTGCAAATCCTTTTTAACCTTCTAATGACGTTGGCTGTATGACTTCCGAAAACGCCGCGGTAAATATGAAGTTCATCGATGACCACATACTTCAAGTTTTCAAACAAAGAGACCCATTTCGTATGATGGGGCAGGATTCCTGAATGGAGCATATCAGGATTGGTGATCACGATATGTCCGGCCTGGCGGATTTTTTGCCTGATATTTGAAGGTGTGTCCCCGTCGTATGTATAACTATTTATTTCAGCATCCATTTCATGGATCATTTCATTCAATTCGCTTTTTTGATCATAGCTCAGTGCTTTTGTCGGAAAAATATAAAGCGCCCTGGTTTTTTCATCTTCCAGTATTTTTTGAAGGACCGGCAAATTATAGCATAATGTTTTACCAGAAGCTGTAGGTGTGACCGCTACAAGGCTATTGCCGCTGACAGCAGTATCAAATGCAGTAGCCTGATGGGTATACAACCCATTTATCCCCCGTATTTCAAGAGCATGCTTGATCTTTTCATTCATTGCTTCGGGAAAAGGAACATGTTTTGCCTCTTTTGCTTCAATGACTTGCCAATGTACTATATTATCTTTAAAATCTTCATTTGTTTTTAGATCCTTGATGACTTCCAGTAAATTTTTTCGCAGTTTCATTTAACCACCTCATACTCCTATTCTACCGAATGAACGTTCTATGCAAAAGGGAAACTATTTCCTATTCAAAAAAAAAAGCTGGAAACGTCACATCTCGTTTCCAGCCCGGTCATTTTTTTCATTTAATTCTTCGCGACAAAGCGAATGATTTCTTCGATCAGTCTGCCTGGAGCTTCCAACATTCCCATATGGCCGCTACCCTTAAGTATTACTTCATTGATATGGCTCCCTTTTACAGAAAAGGTTTTTTCAACGGGAATCACCTTATCCTGTTCACCTGCAACCAAAAGGACAGGCAACTTCGTGTCTTTGAGAACATGATTTCTGTCTATTCTGTTCCTCATGGCATGTAATGACCCTATCGCACCAACTTCACTTGTTTTATATCCGATTTCCTTTGTATGGTCAATATTGGGATCATCGGAATTAGCGAAAAGCTTTGGTATAAGTCCGTCAATGAAAGCAGGGATTCCCTCACTTTCGATTTTCTCGACTGATTTTAAGCGCCCCGCCTTTCCAGTCTCATCATCCGGGAAAGCGGTGGAATGTACCAATGAAAAACCAGACAATTTCCCAGGAAACCTTTCTGCGAATGCCAAGGTGATATATCCCCCAAGCGAATGACCGAACATATATACCTGTCCGATTTCCAGTTCTTCCAATAATGACGCAATATCAGCAGCCATATCTTCAATCGAGAAAGATTCTCCTATTTCCTCACTTGCACCATGTCCCCGTAAATCAACGGCAATAACCCGGTATTCTTCCTTTAATCCAGCAATGATGTCACTCCAATATTCATGGCTTCCGCAAAATCCATGGATAAACAACAAAGTTTCCTTTCCTTTCCCGGTATCTATGTAGGAAAGCTTGCTATCTCTCATATTAATCCCTCATTTCCTTTATTAATCATTCAGTACCGTTATTCCCTATGTACCTGAATCTGAAACCCAACAGTCCATTCACATTTCTTCATTCCTCACATAGCTTATAGGCAAAGGAATTTTTTAGAAAGGAGCACCGTGATGACCTCTTCTGAAAAAAATAATAATCGGAATCGAATAGAACCCTTTTCCCATTTCATTAACAAAATGGATCGGCTGTTTTCCGAAAGGCCCCCTAAAGGCATGCTGAAATCTCTTGACGATTTCTTCGGTTCTGCGAAAGAACGGAGCTTTCCGGTTGATATTCACGAAACGCATTCAGAATATACCCTTACTGCCACCTTGCCCGGAATTCCACGCAGCCAAATATCGATTGATGTACTGGCCCATGCTGTAACCATATCTGCAAAGCATGTGGATAGTAAGCATAAAAATCAAGGCTTGTTCCAAAAGGAAGTTTCAGCCGGTACTTTTTCAAGAACCATTTCCTTTCCAAAACCGATTGATGAAGCAAATGTGACCGCTCGACATCGCGATGGAATCCTCACGCTTCACCTACCCAAAATCAGGGGGAATCGGATTGAAATCCATTAGGCATGAATAAAAGCAGACTTAAAAAAGTGGCTGGTCACTTGTAAGTCTGCTTTTTTCTTTTATTCACCATCTATGCTTTGAAGAAGCCCCCTACTCCTTTGACCATTGAAGATACTTGGGAAACTGTATTCATCATTTGTCCAGCTGTATTCATCATCTTCGTTATATCCATGGAGCCATCTTGTGTTTTAAATTGATTCATGACCGATTTGAAACCCGATGGCTGGGGTTTTTGCATGAACTGCTGCTTTGGATATGGATTATGAGCCTGCTGCTGACTTTGCGGAGGTCTTTTAGCTGGCTGTAACGGATTTGCGAACGGACTAAAAGCTTGCGGGTGAAGATTGGACTGGATTGGCTGCATTTGTGTCATTGGCTGCATTTGTGCCATTGGCTGCATTTGTACCATTGGCTGCATAACACTGTTGCCCGGATAAGCTCCCACAGGCATCGCCTGCTGCGGGATTGGTTGAAATGGGTGATATGCTGCCTGCTGATAAGGATCATGATATGGCGTCACATAGCCCCCTGTATCCTGGTGATGATATGGATACATAAATGGTTGTTCAAGATTATGATCATTTGGCGGAGGATACGGCATTGGCTGTTGGTATCCTCCCCAATTTTCCGGCATTGATTGAGGAAACTGTCCTTGATTTGGGGAGATTTGGTTATAACCGGATCTCATCATGTCAATGAGCCCTCCTCTTTTTCATTACATGGTTCTGATAATATATGAAAAAAGAAGGAATAAAGTGTAGGTGTTTTTATGATAAAATCCGATCGATTTCCGTTTTTACATTATTAAGGATGAATTCGATCGACTGGACATGGCTTTTAAATCGCTTATAACTTGTTTTAGGAAAAAATGCCTGAACGGCCACATCAGAAAGGTTATGGGCGGTTTGTTCGATTTGCTCGGGGAAAAGATGCCTAAATTCGGTTTCTTTCATCCACTCCTTCATTCCGGTTTCCCATTCGATGCATACGGTCATGACCTGATCTGCAAACGGCTTTACTTCCGAAAAGAAATCCTTTTCCTTTCCTTCCAGGCGTACACCCTCATAAATATCATCTGCCTGGTCCGTATATTTAATCAATTGTTCTGTTAATAGCTGCAGTTTTTCTTTTTGCACAATATATTCCTCCGTACGTTTGTTTCCCTTAGTATAATCCAGTTCTTCATAAAATGAAATTCCTGCGGATTATACGTGCAATTCAGTGAAAACCTTGTGTTTTATAATTGTTTTTTCCGGAACAATGGAAAAGGAGTGGTTCACACCTTCAGCATTCACCCAATAATCCTCGGCTTTCTCAATGGCTTCCTGGGCTTCATTAACTAATGTATATTGTTCCGCCCATAGTTTACACCGCACTGTATTTACAGTTTCCCCATATGAAATTTCCAAACGATCCAGGCTGGTACTGATCTCAGCTATCATCCTTAATATCTCTTCTGTTGCGACACTTTTATTGACCATGCTGATCCCTCCCATTCTTTACCTGTACTATTCTTTTTTTTATCTGAAAGCCCTTCATGACTGACAAAACTAGAAGCGAATCGGCAAAGAAAGTGCAATTCACTTAATTTATTATGCCCTTCGACAACAATGGCAGAATGAAGAATGAAGTTTTAAACAAGAATACAGACAGGAGGTGATTTTATGCAGTCGAATGAAAGCAGACAGCAGAAAAACGAAAAACGACAAAAGCCGCCCACTAAAAAGGCAGGAACGGGAAACCCGAAACTTAGTGGAGAAAACCGCCCCTCTACGTAAGTAATAAATACTGAACGATAAACAGGGAAGGCTTTATCGACGCCTTCCCTGTTTCCTATTATAAAATCCAATTTTTGATTATTGCTGCCGTGTGCAGCTGTTTTTGTTTATGATCATACCATTCCGTCAAATGCGGGTCTTCTTCCCATTTGGGTTCAATGAACCATTTTTTTTTAACCTTTTTTTTCATATCCCATTGCTCTGTCTCCCCTGCTTGATGATGAATCAATGGATATACTCCTCTCAGCATCGGGGTTTCATGGTACCTAGGCTTTTTTCGATATTGTTCATAATCATATCTGGCACCCGTTGGTTCAGTCCTGCAGGAGAATTCATAAAATAGTGGAAATAAATCTTCAGAAAATAAAAGCCCAGCCAACCTTTTCCCCAATTCAATCCTTTTATCGATATTTCTAAAATGCGAAACGGACGAGCCATACAGTTCTCCATTGCAAGTAGGAAATAGAACGGTGCTAAAATGCATCCAGTCCTGCAGGAAAAATAGCAGAGAATGAAAAACGAAGGATTGCTTTTTAATAACCGGTTCTTCAATGATGTTTTGTTCATTTATGATAAGCGCATTGACTAATTTTTCACGATTTCCATGTTTCCAAAAGGAATACCATTCGTTCTTCATGAATTTGGTAATAAAAAAATACTGACATAAGTGAAACAATGGACGTCCATATTTCGTCGAATAATGATAGAGAAGTAATTGCGGATATGCATCTTGGAATATTCTCCAGTTGGCTTCTTCATACGTTAGGAATAATTGACGCCTGTATTTAAGGCCAAGTAAATTGGAAAACCAAATCCCTTCAAGATCACACATATTCCAGCCTGCATTCCTGGAAACCATCCCGGCTAAAAATGACCATTGTATTTCTGGATGGATTCTGAAAAATTGTTCATATGCTTTCGTTCTTGATATATTATCCCTATTCCCTTTAGCGGTTTGGGCTTTTATGGAATGGAGCAATTGCTTTTCCGTCTTTAACATTCGCATCTATGTGTCCAGCCTTTCTATAGCGATGAATTGTGACATATAGTTGTACATAAATCCTATCGTTCTAAGAAACAATTCTTTTTATTCACATATTGGATTCTTTTTTTGCTAATATAGATAAGTGAAAAAAAGGAGGGGTAAAAGTGGCATTTCATTATCCCAACGGACGAAGATTTGTACCGCAGGCTATGGAAGAAAAGAAAAGCCCACTAAAAAAAAACAGTTACAGCAACCGGGGAAAAACATTGGAAGACGATTTGAACGAAACCAATCAGTATTATTTAGCACACGGCATTGCCGTCATCCATAAAAAACCGACACCCATTCAAATTGTCGATGTCCACTATCCGAAAAGAAGTGCTGCAGTCATTAAAGAAGCTTATTTCAAACAAGCATCGACCACCGATTATAATGGTGTTTATAAAGGAAAGTACATTGATTTTGAGGCAAAGGAAACGAAAAACAGCAGTTCGTTCCCTCTGAAGAATTTTCATGACCATCAAATTGAACATATGAAGCATATCGTTCAGCATGACGGAATTGCGTTTGTCATCATCCGGTTTTCCGCAATGGATGATATATATTTAATGAGTTCCGAACAACTGAGTTTTTATTGGAAGAGAATGAAAGACGGCGGACGCAAATCTATAACTCTTCAAGAGGTTGAAAGCAGTTCACGAAAGATTACTCTTGGCTTTCAACCGAGAATTGACTATATTAAAGTAGTAGATTCGCTCATCTCAGAAAATTTTTAGTTTTTTAGAAAGGCAGGTTAGCTGTAATGGCTGAAAAATATAATACTAGAGAAGAACGCCGAAAGCAGGGGCAGACACAAAAAAAGGGACAGAATAAAAGTCCTCAAAAGCCAACCAATATGCTTAAGCGGATTTTCCTTATACTTGTTACAATCGGAATAATAGGCCTGGTTGCCGGAGGAGCTGCAATGGCTTACTTTATAAGCGACGCTCCAGAACTTGACGAAAAGCTTTTGAAAGATCCTGTCACATCCAAGATTCTCGATGAAAATGGTAAATTACTTGCTGAAATCGGAAAGGAAAACCGGGATTATGTAAATTATGAAGACATACCCGATCTTGTCGAAGAAGCTTTCCTGGCAACGGAAGATTCCCGCTTTTATGAGCATCACGGGGTTGATTTCTTACGTCTGGGCAGTGCCGTCATAGCCAACGTCAAAAACGGATTCGGCTCAGAGGGTGCAAGTACATTGACCCAGCAGGTCATCAAGCGTTCTTATTTAACGCCTGATAAGACCATTAAAAGGAAAGTCCAGGAAATGTGGCTATCCATACAGCTTGAAAGAAAATATACAAAAGAAGAAATTTTCGAAATGTATGTGAATAAGATTTTCTTTGCAAACCGTGCCAACGGTATCTTAACTGCATCGCAAACTTATTATGGAAAAGATCTTAACGAATTGAAATTGAACGAAGCGGCCATGCTTGTAGGATTACCGCAAAGCCCGAGCAGGTATGACCCGTATAAATACCCTGAACGTGCGAAAGAACGCCGTGATATTGTCCTGCACTTAATGAACAAACATGGATATATCACTGAAACGGAAATGAAAAATGCACAAAGCATCGATATAACAGAAGGTCTTCAAGAAATCGATAAGAGCCAAATCGATACGACCGCATACGATGCATTCATCGATTTGGTAATTGAGGAAGTCGGAGATATGGGTGACTATAACGTATTTACCGATGGTTTGGAAATCCAGACGACCATTGATAAAGATGCCCAAGAATATGTTTATAACATGTTGAACAGTGATGAAATCATCAATTATCCAAGTAAAGATCTCCAAGCCGGAGTCACGTTACTTGATACAGAAACTGGTGAAATTAAAGCAGTGGGCGGCGGCAGGAACACGACGGTTAAACGCGGCTGGAATTATGCAACGGATGCCAAGCGATCACCTGGTTCGACGATTAAGCCGATTCTGGATTACGGTCCTGCCGTGGAATATTTAAATTGGTCCACCTACCACCAAATCAAGGATGAGGAATACACATACAGTAACGGAACACCGCTTAAAAATGCTTCCGGGAGACATTATGGCACTGTAACGACTCGGGAGGCACTGGCACGGTCATTAAATATTCCTGCCTTAAAAACGCTTCAAGCTGTCGGCTTGGACCGGGCACGTGATTTTGCCACTGATCTTGGGATTCCTTTCGACAAGGAAATTACCGAAGCTGCAGCATTGGGCGGCGGTAAGGATGTTTCTACGCTTGAACTTGCCGGTGCATACAGTTCATTCGGAAACAATGGTATTTATAATGAACCGCATAGTGTGAAAAAGATTGTTTTACGTGATAAAACAACCATCAAAAACAAGACGGAATCAAAACCGGTCATGAAAGATTCGACAGCTTTCATCGTGACGGACATGTTGAAAAGCGTCATGAAAGAAGCTTATGGAACAGGAAGGTTAGCCAATATTCCTAGCCTCCCGGTAGCCGGTAAAACCGGATCAACCAATTTCACGCCTGAACAGCGTGCAAAGAGCAACATCCCATCTTCGGGTGTAAAAGATAGCTGGATGGCAGGTTATACAACCAATTATACAGTCGCAGTTTGGGCTGGTTATGATAATGCTTCTGGTGAGAAAATGGAATATCTGGGTGAATCATCTCAAAGAATCCCTAAATACATCTTTAAGAATTTAATGGAACATATGGCCCAATCAAAAGAAACGAAAGACTTTGATCAACCTGACAGTGTTGTGAAGGTTGGAGTCATCAAAGGTTCGAATCCAGCTGTTAAAGCCAATGAATATACACCAAGCAGTAAAATCACTTATGAATATTATGTTAAAGGTCACGAGCCTACACAAGTGACGACAGAATATGAAAAAATCGACTCTCCTGGCATTAACGCTTCTTACAACCAGGAAAGCAATGAAATCAATTTATCATGGTCATATCCTAAAGGTAATGCCCAATTCGAGGTTAAGATGTCCGTTGACGGCGGTGCACAGAGCGTATTGAAAAAATCGAAGGATACTAGTTTAACGATTCCTAATCCAACCCCTGGAAGTAAATATACTTTCTCAGTGGTAGCTCTCGTGGATAACCAACAAAGTGATCCTGCGAGTACATCTGTCAAAATACCTGCTGAAGCGGAAGTCCCTGAGGATACTGAGGACGAGGAAATTGAAGATCCGGCCGAAGGTGAGGATACGGAACAAGAAACTCCTGCTGAAGGCGAAGAAGATAAACAAGACGAAGACAAAAATAACAATGGCGAAAACGGCAATAACGATAATAACGACAATAATGGTAATAACGGCAATAATGGTAATAATGGCAATAACGACAATAATGGCAATGGCAACAATGATAATAATGGTAATGGAAATGGCAATAACACGGATGACGGAAATGGCAATAATGGTGAGGACGTCGAAGGCGGGGATGATACCACTGACCCTGGAACGGTAGAAGAGGAAAAACCAGTCGAGACCCCTGATCCCGATCCTAATCCGGACCCAGATCCAAACCAAGATACCGAATAAGTATATATGAAGATTGACCTAAAAAAACGTCTAAGCTTTTGGCTTAGACGTTTTTTTGGCTGTTCTTATTTTTGATCATGAACTTTACATATTGTTTTTCAAATTCTCGGAACAACTCACTGAGCTGTCTATAAGAATGAAAAAAAGCGGGTTTAGCAAGGATGAAAGAAAGCCTTTCATCCATGTTCACCGGAATATTGTTAAAGGATTGTATTTGGAACCGGATATCATTCAATGCCACTGGCTGCCCATGCATCCAAAAGACTGCGGTTAAAAATAAAACGATCCCCTGCTTCATGAGTCCCAAGGTCTGTCCCGCTTTTCGCTCCGAAAATAGCAAACTGCATTCCGAATCAATTCCCTTCCATCTCTCCAGCAGTTCCTTTACATGCATTGCCCCTTTCGTCCAAGGAGCATACGCTTCTACATGATTATAATAAAGTAACTCATACGGGAAAGCCTCGACTGGAATCGTTTCACTCCAACCTGCATATCGTTCTTTTTCCAAGATGGTTTCCTTTTCAGGAAAAAACAAATGATGGACCAATTCTTCTGGGACTTTTAATGATATGGACTGCGTCAATTGGCTTCTTTCCTTTTCATTCTTTTCTTTCCTTCACGGCATAATTCGAGAAGCGGGCAGGTTTCACATCTTGGTGACTGGGCCTTGCAATGATAGCGTCCAAAGAATATCAGGCGGTGATGTGTAACGGACCACTCATCCTTTGGTATCTTAGCCATCAGCGTTTTCTCAACGTCGAGGACACTATCCTTCCAACGGCATAATCCCAGGCGCTTGGAAACACGCTCTACATGGGTATCCACAGCGATCGCCGGCACATCAAAAGCAACGGAAACGACAACATTCGCCGTCTTTCTGCCAACGCCAGGTAATTTAACAAGCTCATCACGATCTCTCGGAACTTCCTTACCGTATTCTTCGATCAGCATGCGCGACAGCTTTTGTATATTCTTGGCCTTGTTACGAAACAAACCGATTGAGCGAATGTCATTTTCCAACTCTTCAATCGGAACGCTTATGTAATCCTCAGGCGTTTTATATTTCTGAAATAAATCCTTCGTCACTTTATTGACTAATACATCCGTACACTGAGCTGACAGGGCAACAGCAACCACCAATTCAAATGGATTGGAGTGATTCAGCTCACAATGGGCATCGGGAAACATTTCACCCATCGTATCCAGACAATATCGAATTTGAGCTTTATTCAACATATTGGTTCTCCTTCAATTTACATTACTGCTCGAGCCAGTTATAGAAAGGCACATCTTTCAATGGTTGTGCAGTTTCCGTCTTTCGGTCCCTCTTTTGATGAACTCTAAATTTTTGTCCTTGCTCCCTTGCCTGTTCCAAGGTTTTAATTCCATTCTTTTTCCACTCGAATAAAATGCGATCAATGTATCGGAAATTCAATTTTCCGGAAATGACAGACTCCCTCAGAGCTGACTTAATGATTTCAGGTTGATGGTCATCCTCCATCCACATTGCCAATGTCTCACATTCAAAGGGAGATAAAGGGCGGCCGAACTCCTGTTCAAAAATCGTATAAAGGCTCTCCCCCGCTTTTTGGATTTCTGCAGACTCTGCCTGTTTCAAAGTTTTCAAGAAACAGTCCATCATTTTTTCATACAGTGGAGACAACGAATATTTTTCCTGTCCGATTTCTTGGCTCCCCTCAACCACCATTTCAACAAATCCCCTTTGGACCAAACGCTGGATCATGAATAGACATTCCGTTTCCTGCAATGTCATTCGGTCAGAAAGTTGGGAGGGTGCAGGGAAATGATTACCTTTATCGATGAAGCTTTGCAATTGTAATAATAGGACCATTTCTTGTTCATTCAGTCCCATTGTACTATAGTTAGTCAACAAAAAGGATGGAATCGTTATCGTTCCTTCCTTAAACCACGCATATAAATGTTCTTTATTCATGTTTTTGGACACCTCTGGTTTAGTATAACATGAATACGGCTCATCGAATAAGTTTATAATTTTAACAAAAAACGGTTATCTGCCAATAGGCAAGATAACCGCTTCATTACGGAATCAAGGATATAATCGATTTAATAGACGTGGGAACGGGATGGTTTCACGTACATGCTCGACTCCACTGATCCATGCTACTGTGCGTTCCAATCCCAAACCGAAGCCTGAATGCGGCACAGAGCCATATTTTCTTAATTCCATATACCATTTGTAAGCATCTTCGCTCAAGCCATGCTCATTGATTCTCTGTTCAAGCAATTCCTGATCATGAATCCGTTCTGAACCGCCAATTATTTCTCCATATCCTTCCGGAGCGATCAAATCGGCACAAAGAACGACTTCTTCCCTGTCAGGATCTGGCTGCATATAGAAAGGTTTGATTTTGGTTGGGTAATGAGTTATGAAAACGGGCTTATCATAACTTTCCGCTATCGCAGTTTCATGCGGAGCTCCAAAATCATCACCCCATTGAATATCATCAAATCCTTGTTCATGAAGGAACTTAATGGCTTCATCATATGTAATGCGCGGGAAAGGAGCTTGGATTTGTTCAAGCTTCGATGTATCACGGCCCAGTGTATTCAACTCAAGCTGACAGTTTTTCAATACGGATTGGATGATGGAAGAAACGAATTTCTCCTGGACCTCCAGGTTTTCTTTAAATTCGATGAAAGCCATTTCTGGTTCAATCATCCAGAACTCGATTAAGTGTCGTCTTGTTTTGGATTTTTCTGCCCTGAAGGTTGGACCGAAGGAAAATACCTTCCCAAGAGCCATGGCAGCCGCTTCCATATAGAGTTGACCACTTTGTGAAAGGTAAGCATCCTCATCAAAGTATTTAGTCGCGAACAATTCACTCGTTCCCTCTGGTGCGCTTCCCGTTAAAATTGGGGGATCCACTTTAACGAAGCCTTCTTCATTAAAGAATTCATATGTAGCACGGATTATTTCATTCCGGATTTTCATGACTGCATGCTGCCGTTTCGAACGCAGCCACAAATGGCGGTTATCCATTAAAAATTCAGGACCATGCGCTTTAGGTGTAATGGGATAATCCAATGATTCATGAATGATTTCAATATCTTTCACCTGTAATTCAAAACCGAACGGCGAGCGTTCATCCTTTTGAATGACACCTGTTACATACAAGGATGACTCTTGCGAAACCGATTTCGCACGAGCGAAAATCTCTTCACCCACTTCAGCTTTCACGACCACCCCTTGAATGAAACCAGAGCCATCACGTATTTGAAGGAAAGCAATTTTCCCACTGGAACGTTTGCTGGCAAGCCAGCCTCCAATGGTTACTTCTTGATCGACGAATTTGCTAGCATCTTTTATTGTAATTTTCACGGAATTTACCTCCAAAAATAACTTAACTTACTAATGAATTTACTCTACTTATTATACCCATAGCCCTGCTTACAAGCAAATAAATCAATTGAAGCGGAGGTTCCATGCCTTTTATATCATTCTTATTATGTTTTGTAGATTGCATGGTAGTTTACCATTCACGAAAGCCCATGCTCTTATTACAGTAAAATCATCTCGGTATATGTTATCGATCGACTTTTCCATTTCCTAAACAAATTAACGAATGGTAATCATTTTCGCCTTTAACAGTGTTTCAAATGATGCAAATAATTGGAAAGCACTTTTAGGATTTCTTATTTGGCAGGAAAGCAGCTCTTCAAGTCTTTTGATCCGATAGCGTAAACCACTCATTGAAATGTTCAATTCTTTCATACTGCATTCAAGATTTCCACCGCATTGGAGAAAGACATAAAGCGTTTTCAATAATTCATTCATTTTGGGGTCATCTTCCATCAATAAAGGACCCAGCATTTTCTCAGCTTTTTTCAGTACCGCCGGAGTACTCCCAGTATGCATTAAAATGGATAGCAGATCGACTTCTTCAAATTTGATAATATCCCGAGTTCCTTCATTCATATTCAAAGCGGTTAAAGCTTCCTGAAAAACCTCGTGTGCCCGTTCCAATTCATCACTTATTGTACCAAGTCCCACTTTAAAGTTATATCCGCTGAAAACAGTATATAACTGATCGATGCATTCCTTGATTCGTAATGGGAATTCATTTCCTGGACTCAACGGTATAAGCAATACGATATGGCCATCCCTTAATGCTGTTAAGACGACTTGATTCCGCTTTTTAAAGAAACTATAAATCTCTTCGATGATTTTCTGCTGAATGAAATAGTCATTCTCTGTCCCCTGATCGGAGGAAAAACGATAGCCCAGCACCGCAATTGTGAAAGGATGATCCAATGAAGCGTCTAGATACATGCTTTTTTTGATTATTTCTTCCTTAGAAGCAAACTCTCCATTTAATATTTGTTCAAGGAATAAACCTTTTACTCTTTCAAGCGCTTCAAAACTGCTTTTCTCATTTAAGAGGAATAAGGAACCAGTCATGGACACCCTCTCAAGAATCATTCGATTGATTTCCCGGTTCGTTTTACCTTCAGCTCGATCAGATTGCACAAAGGCACAATAGCCGTAAGTTTTATTTTGTAATGTAATGGGCGTATAAAGCAGTTCCATCCCATCTTTTACGATTCTTCCGGTCTCCATAGTGACAAGACCATTTCCACTCATTAGTTTAAGCTTATTCCTGACATCCTCTGCCTTCCCTTTGTGAAAACCAGCATGATAAACTTGATTATTATTGAAATTCTCCATCAACAAAGGTATTTTTGTTTTCTGATAAACCATCCTCACTATCGATTGAAGGCTTCTTCCGTTAATTAGCTCTTCTGTCAGCGAATCATGAATATCCATCACTTTTGACAAACTATTGCGCTCCTCCAGCAGCTTTTCATATGTGACGGCAAGCTCTTGGACAATCGGTTTGGTTTTATAATATTTCAATTCATCCTGAATCTCCATGCCCCATAAATGTATCGATTTACCTTCGTATCTACACGCTGAATGCCCTGCTCCCTTACAGGCGCTTTCCTTAAAAATCACTTCATGACCGCAGACCGTTGAATAAAATCCACTTGCATACCCCGTCAATGTATAACAGACTGGCTTTTCCGCGATTCCAGTCTGGGTGATATGTTCCTCTGCCTCATAGGAATTGACCCAAACCCCTTCCACCTTTACAGAGTGTACATCCTCTTGACCATCCATCGATAATTCCAGTTTCGTCGTATTGACTTTTGTATAACCTTGCAGCATATGTAATATGGGGCCTTGCCCCAGTATCTCCTTAACCGTTGACAAATTCCCTTTTAGTGCCTTTTTTGCATCATTGACGCCGATATTCCAGCCATATCGTATTAAAAAAGACTTCATTCTTTCAAATCCAATATTCTCGATCAGGTCCTTCCTTAAGGTACCGAAAATTGAAGAGGAGGTCAGGATCATCCTCTCATCATTTAAATGAATTTCGCCATCATCATTCTTAAGATTCAAAAGATTCGTCATGATTCCCCCGGCTTTCCTTTTACATAATATTATACTTTTTCCACACCTTACCTATCAAGATAAATGTAAACGCATTCATATCATGCCGTGGTGGAAAAACCGGTGGGAGTCGATACATACCATTCTTTACACGTTTTCTTAAACAGTTTAATTCATTCGGAGCTGAATCAAATCATTAATGTCTTCATCTTCATTTATCCACTTATCATTTGTCCAGCCATGAAGGTCATAATCGTCCATTGCCAAGTCCACAAAAGCTTTGAATTTATCCGATTGTCCATTTAAATCAGCCATTTTCATGGTTTCAAGCCTAATATTTTCATGGTTACCCGCATAATTGATTTCATATAACTCATTTCTGCCGCCAAATTCCGTTCCGATGGAATCCCAGATAAGTTTCATCAGTTTTACCCTTTCCACTGCCGAAACCGCACCTGAACCCTTATAATATTTATCGAGATACGGACGGACCTCAGGGTTTAAAAAATCCTTGGAGCTTGATGGGAGTTGAATGAGATTACCTGCTACAACCTGTTCAAATATCTGTTTCACCTTCGGCCAAACCATAGGTGCGAACACCCTATAAGCAGTTGCATATGTGCTATTGGGGAGAACAGTGCCATTCGGCCCTTCCATCGGATCTGTAGCCATCGCTGTCGAGATTGCCCAAAACATATTCCTGTAAGCAAGCACTTCCCCGATATTGGCTTGAACTCCCCTGAATTGATTCGTTCCTGCCATTTCCGTAGCCTTCATCAGAAGCCCAGCCATAAAGTCCAATTTCACCGCATAGCGTGTGCAGCCATGAAATGTATATCGATTCATCCACCCAGTCTTGGATCTAAATCCATTTGCAATTTCCACATTATTATAGGCGAATACATTCTCCCATGGCACGAATACATGATCAAGGACGATGACTGCGTCATTTTCGTCGAACCGACTAGAAAGCGGGTAATCGAAAGGAGTGCCTGTCTTGGCAGCCGTTTCTTCAAAAGACTGTCTGCTGATCATTTTTAATCCCGGCGCATTCATCGGCACAAAGAAAATCAATGCATGGCTCCTATCTCCTTCCCCAAGATCGACAGGAGAATAATTCGCGACAAAATTATAATTCGTAAGTGCTGCAGAAGTTCCAACCATTTTGGCTCCGCTTACGATTATTCCATCATCCCGCTCTTCCACGGTACGTACAAATACCTCTTTATTTTCATGTAGCGGTTTATTCCTGTCCATTGCCGGATTTATAATTGTATGGTTACAGAAGGGAACGTCCCTTGTGGTTTTTTCATACCATCTTTTCGCATTATCTTCAAATCCCTTATAAAAATCGCTATAAGGTCCCAATGATCCTGTAAATGCAGCTTTGTAATCAGGGGTACGACCCATGAAACCATAGCTCAACTTTGACCATTGTGCTATGGCATCCCTTGCTTCAAGTAGCTCTGTTGCGTTCTTTGAGGCTTTGAAGAACTTATGGGTAGTATGGCCTTCATCTGTCTTAGCCGTTAAAATCCGTGCAGTATCCGGATCATGTAGAGCATCATATAGCTGCGCAATTGACCTGGCAGAATTGCGATATGCTGGGTGTGTCGTCACATCATCTACCTTATCACCGTTCAAGAATACCGTTCGTCCATCTCGTAAACTTTCTAAATACTCTTTGCCATTCATCATCGGAACATCCCCCATTCACAATCTTTCAATTGAATTCCTAGCTTTATACTAACTAAATGTTCCAGGCATTTTTCTGTTGAAACCCATCTTTTTTCTAACATTTTTTGTCTAATTATACTGAATAATCTAAATATGTTGAACTTAAACAAAAAATCATATACGATATCATATATGATTAATCATAAAATCAAGGGGTGAGTGTCCATGGCAAAAGCAAGAGTGAAACTTCAAAAGTCAGATTATTCAGAAGAAGTGGAAATACTGTCGAACCGCTATATATTATTGAACGGTTTTAAGTATGAGGTATCACGAATCAAGTTGGATAACCCTATTTCAGGAACGGTATATGGAACATTATTAAACTATAAAGGGTCATTGGAAGCATTGAAGGGGAAGATCGACCATCCGCCTTATAATGAACCTCCTAAAGGGCCGATCCTTTATATTAAACCTAGAAACACGTTTTCTTCTTATTCCAATCCAGTTCCCCTTCCAACCGGCATACCTGAATTGGAAATCGGAGCAGCACTTGGAGTAGTGATCAGTAAAACGGCCACAAGAGTCAAGAAAGAACATGCATCGGATTATATAGAAGGTTTTACGATCGCCAATGATATTAGCATTCCTCACGAAAGCGTTTTCCGTCCTGCTATCCGCCATAAAGCCCGTGATGGATTTTGCCCGATCGGTCCATGGGTCGTATCCAAGGAATCCATCTCCAACCCCGATTCTTTAGGACTTCGTGTATATATTAATGGAGAGCTAAGGCAAGAAAATTCAACTTCAAATCTAATTCGCTCCATCCCCCGGCTTATTGAGGATGTAACGGACTTCATGACCTTGAGTACGGGTGACGTCCTTCTAGTTGGTGTTCCTGAGAATGCACCGCTGGCCAAAGCCAATGATCAAGTCAGGATAGAAATAGACGAAATCGGTTATTTGGAAAATACGATCATTTCCGAGGAAAAATTATCACTGGAGGGGATTTTATGAAGAGAGCACGTGTAGCCTATGCAGGTGCCATACATCCAGCAAGTGAATATCATGGCCAGCTCCAATTGGCGGATGGCCGGATTGTCAATGAGCAGGACGTTGTCTGGCTTCCCCCGGTGGAACCACGAACTGTCTTCGCGCTTGGTTTGAATTATGCAGACCATGCGAAGGAACTAGCTTTTAAATCCCCGGACGAACCCCTTGCGTTCTTAAAAGGTCCCAATACATTCATCGGCCACCGGGGACAGACAAGGCGGCCTGCTGATGCAGCTTATATGCATTATGAATGTGAACTGGCAGTGGTCATCGGTAAAAAGGCGAAGAACATAAAAAAGGAAGAAGCCTTTAAATATGTAAGTGGATATACGATTGCAAATGATTATGCAATACGGGATTATCTGGAGAACTACTACCGGCCAAATCTAAAGGTCAAAAATCGCGATACCTGCACCCCCATTGGTCCCTGGCTCGTCGATGCCGAAGATATTCCAGATCCTTCGAATCTTGCCATCAAAACTTACGTCAACGGAAAATTGACTCAGCAAGGCAACACGAAAGACATGATTTTCGGCATTGCTGATTTAATTGAATATTTCAGCAGCTTCATGACATTGAGTCCAAACGATATCATATTGACAGGCACACCTGAAGGCTTGGCGGATACTGCTGTAGGCGATGAAATCATCACTGAAATTGAAGGTATCGGAAAACTCGTTAGCACAATAGTCGGGGACGATGTATTTACTGAAAACGGGGATCGGCCTCATCTAAAAATCCACAAATAATGGAAGGGACTAATCATATGCCTCATATAATTATTGAATATACGGATAATATCAAAGATGAAATCCAGATTGACGGGTTATTAAGAAAGGTGAATGATGTACTGATATCCTATCCCTCCATCTTTCCAATTGGCGGGATTCGATCCCGGGCCATTGAATTGAAGCATTATCGTGTTGCCGATGGTACAGAGGATGATGCATTTGTTCATGCCATACTAAAAATTGGCGCTGGACGCCAGGACAGTGATAAAACAAAAGTATGTGACCACCTTTTCGAAACGATGGAGTCCCATTTGGCATCCCTCTTTTCAAAAAGATATCTTGCCCTCTCCATGGAACTTACGGAATTCAGTGATTTTGGCACATATAAAAAGAATAATATCCATAATCGATATAATAAATGAACAATATTTCATATTTCAGACTGTAGACAAACTCGATGAAAATCGAGTTTGTCTATTTTTATGGCTTGTACAATTTGGACGTTGCTTTCCACTCCAGGCACTCGCTTTCCGCGGGCGGTCCGGGAGCCTCCTCGGCTTTCGCCTGCGGGGTCTCCCCTGGACACGCTTTTCCCGCAGGAGTCTCGTACCTTCCGTTCCAATCAACTTTGTTTTAACTTTTAGATAGAACACTTTTGCCTAGAGTCATTTTTGTTTTAAAATAGAAGTATTAGAACCTGAGGTAATGGATGCTTTCTAAACATGATTCTATTCAGCGAGATCAACTTGAATGGAGGCTGCCATTGACTTCACTTTCATTTATGACTTGGTGAAAGATATGTAATCAGTAGGACGCCCAAGTTATTGATCCAGTTATTTTAATTAAACTGACTTTCATTCAATATTCCTTCGGTATCCGTTCCATGCGTAAAATGATTGAAGAAGTTGAAACAAATATGGCTTACCGTTGGTTCTTAGGTTATGGTTTCCATGATAAAGTACCTCCTACTCCACGTTCGGGAAAAATTATAAGCGACGCTTTAAAGATAAAGAACCTGTTTGAACAGATTTTCAATCGCATTTTAAGGACAGCTACTAATAAAAAGTTAATAAGTGCTGAACACGTTTTCGTGGATTCCACACATGTGAAAGCCAGTGCGAATAAACGGAAATTTTGAAAAGAAAATCGTTCGTAAAGATACACGAGTGTATCAAGGACGTCTTCAAGAAGAAATCATTCCAGATCGTGAAAGCCATGGAAATTACAAGCTACCTATTTAAGAAAGAAATCATACCCGCTTTACATTATACACATCCTCGCACAAACTTCCGCAAACAGGACTATGTCGATGAATATATTGATTGTTACCTTTGCCCTTTGGGAGAACTATTAAAGTACTCAACAACAAATAAAGAGGGCTATCGCGAGCATAAATCCCCAAACACATCTGTGCAACATGCTCATTTTTATCTCGGTGAACAGAAAGCAAAGACGGTCAAAAAGTGGTGACTCGGCATATCTGGCATACATATGTGGAAGAAGCAGATCATCTGCGTCATCATCAAGATGTAAAACCTATATATGCGAAACGTAAAGAAACGATTGAGCGTGTATTCGCAGATGCAAAAGAAAAGCATGGTATCCGTTGGACTTCTTTAAGGGGACTTAATAAATTGTCGATGCAGGCGATGCTTACTTTGGCTGCCATTAATTTAAAGAAGATGGCCAATAAAATGGCCTAACATGTGGGCTCGTAGAGCCGCAATCTCTTAACTTTAGGCGAAAATTCAAAGGGAATTTCAAAAGGGGTTCAGAATTTTTTAATTCCGAACCCCTTTTGTCTACAAACTGCAATATTTCATATTTAAAGGCCTTCCGCATCATCGGGAAGGCCTTTAAATTAACATGTTTTGCCACCGCTACCTGGCTCAGTTGATTTCTGCAAGGTTTTCAGTGCGGTTCAGGAACTCTTTGACACGGTCCACATATTCCTGTTTATCATAGCCGTTATATAAAGCGCTTGCCATACGGACCGGATCCCCAAAAAAGAACCTTTCGTACAGCGTTTGCCTGGATCCAAATGAACTCATGCATACATCCCATGCAAGACGATACAATTTAACCCTGTCATACGCTCCACCATTCGCGGCTTGAAGATATTTATCCAAATCCGGTCGAAGCTCCGAATTGAAATCAGCTTCATTTGGTATCGCCATTAAGCCACTAGCTCCAAGAAGCTGCATTATTTCACTGAATCTAGGGTAAATCTTCGGATAATAATTACGGGCTATGTTTAAAGGTGTGAAATCGGGTGTCATCATTCCCCACTTATCCACTTTCGCATTTGCCTCAGAAGCTGTAATGAAAGCCTTTACCGTTTCAAGCGCTATGATGACTTCCGAGATTTTCTCCTGAACATGCTGGTATTGCCCGATATTGATGGTTTCCACCATTAGCTGCAAAATCCCCAGAATGAACTCGGTTTTGGCGATATTCTTCGATACCACCTGATGAGTCATATGAACAACGGCATTGCTTTCATTATAAGCCTGGTTGCAAATGCCGACATCCCCATATGCAAATACCCGATTCCAAGGTACGACTACATCATCAAAAACGATAATCGTATCCATTTCCTCAAATCGTGAACCAAGTGGATGGTCAAAATGTGATTTGCCATAGTCGAATGATTCACGACAGATGAATTTCAACCCCGGTGTATTATTTGGGATGGAGAATGCGAATGCATAAGGGTTTTCTTCTTCTGATTGTTTAAGCAATGTGGAAGGGAAAACCATGATTTCATCCGTTATTCCTCCTTGTGTAGCTAATAATCTGGCACCCTTTATAATAAGCCCTTCTGAATTCTTGCCGGCAATCCGTGCAGCGATGTAAGGGTCCGGAAGCTTTGCGGCACTTACTCCCCTATTAACCTGAGGTTGAATCAAGGTATGTGTCAACGACAAATCCTTTTCCCGGCAGAGCTCATAATAATCCTTCATATTTTTTGCAAATGCCGAATCCTGAGTGCCGAACATATCAGCTGCAGTACCGTACGCCATCATCCCACTGTTGATATAGTCAGGGGAACGTCCCATCATTCCATTATTATGTCTTGCCCATTCTTGAATCATTTTCCGCCTTTTTTCAAGGTCTTCCTTAGTCCGCGGCTGCATGAATGAGGTTCCTACTCTTTCGTTTGAAGTTGGTGAAATATAAGTCATGATGTCATGTTTCGCGGAATCATGCTGCAAATCATATAATTCGGCCTGTGTTTTCATGACCCCTTTAAAAGCTGGGTGTTGACTGATCTTATCTTTTACTTGCTCTCCATTGATCCATACATTCGCCTTTGCTTTGTCTACCCTATCGATATATTCTTTACCTGTTTTAGCCGGCATAATTACATCCCCCTTAGCATCAAAGTGATGAAGCGCTTACAATTAAATAAATTCCAAATATTGAATTAATTCCTATAACAAAATATACCATGTGTTATGATATATATATAATACTTAAAAAATTCAATATGTATATGTTAATCATATGTATGAGGTGTATATAATGGACATCCGGCAGTTAAAATATTTTGTGACGATCGTTCAGGAAGAGCAAGTAACCAAAGCCGCAAAAAAATTACATATGGCTCAACCGCCTCTTAGCCAGCAACTTAAATTAATGGAAATGGAAATCGGTGAAAAACTTTTCGATCGGAATGGAAAGAAACTTGAACTCACTGAAACTGGCAAGGTCCTTTATAAAAAAGCTGAAGCTCTATTAAACCAGTTCGAAGAATCACTACTGGAAGTGAAGGAAGTCAGTAAAGGGGTAAAGGGCACTCTTTCCATAGGGTCAGTAAAAACTTGCTTTTCTTACATTCCGCAAAGGATGAGAACCTTTAGAGTTAAATACCCTGACATACGTTTCAAATTAATGGAAGGTGATACGTTCCGTTTGACAGAAGGTTTAATAAACAGGGAAATCGAGTTGGCCATTGTAAGGCTTCCTATTAACGGTAAGCAATTCTCATCGATTAACCTTCCGCCGGAAGATTTTGTGCTTGTCACCCCAAAAGATTGGGATATCCCAGACTCGATCGAATTCAAACAAATTAAGGATTATCCCCTCTTATTGCTACATAGGATTAGCGGTCAAGGCACTTACGAACTTATAGTGGATGAATGCTTAAGACATGGATTTGACCCTACGATTGTATGTGAATGTCCTGATGCTGCAATGATCTTATCTTTAGTGAAGGAAGGAGTAGGCGCTACCATCATGCCACGTACCACGTCCAAATCGTTTTCAACCCAGGGGATAAAAATAGTCGAATTGATAGATTGTGAAGTACAATCGGAAGCCGCCCTTATTTGGCTTGAAGAACGCTATCTTTCCAAAGGCGCCGTCAAATTCCTAGAAACATTTTCTGAATGAATGCCCAGTTACCCTTGAATATTAGTGCACCTGTACCTCATTCTTTGGTATTTGTTCGGATTTCTTTATCCATTGAAAAGAAAAAAGCAACCCATCAGGAGATGGCTGCTTTTTCAAATCCATTCACAAGTGCGTTGACCTGCGCTTTATTTATAGGCATGCCTTTATATCATTCAATGTCGCAAAACACCCTTAACATCATGACCGGTATTGGACTTTACCAGGATTTCATTATAATTGTCTTTTGCAACCGTTTTCGGACCGGTCCTGCGATTACCGATCAAGGCACCTAAATAGCAGGCGATGAATCCAAGCGGAATGGAAACGATTCCTGGTGAATTCAAAGGGAAAATTGGTTCACCTGTCATTATGGTTGCTCCGGGGACCGGGTTCCAGACATTTGGACTGAGGGCCACGAGCAAAAGTGTACCAAAAAGACCTGTCATCATACCGACTATCGCTCCAGTTTTATTGAATTTTTTCCAATAGATCGTTAGAAGGATTACTGGCAAATTCGAACTGGCGGCCAATGTAAAGGCGATAGATGCCAGAAACGCTACATTGAATTCCTGCAGACCTAATGATAAAACAATCGCAAGTGCAGTCACACCAATGGAAGCCCATCTAGCCATCGTCATTTGCTGTTTTTCCGTCGCTTTTCCATCTTTTAATATTTCATTATAAAAATCATGTGAAAATGCCGTAGCACCTGTTAAAACGATTCCCGCAACTACTGCGAGTATCGTTGCGAAGGAAACGGCCGCAATAAATGCGAATAAGATGTCCCCGCCCACAAGTTGGGCCAATAAAGGTGCAGCCATGTTACCTGCTGGATTAGCGGCCATGATATTCGATGTTCCGACCAACTTCGCGGCACCGAATCCGAGAAAAATGACCATGATATGAAATGCACCCATAATCCACATCACCCAAACAACCGACTTTCTTGCCACTCGTGCATTCGGGACAGTCAAAAAACGTATTAAAATGTGAGGCAGACCTGCCGTTCCCAGAATCAGGCCCAGTGACAAGGATGCTGCATCCCACCCACTGGCATACTTAATTCCTGCCTTCAGGTAATCTGCACCCATGGGTGTCGCTGTTTTCATATCCGTGAATATTCCGATGAAACTAAAATTCAACTTCCACATGACGATCATGAATAATATAAACACTCCGCCTATCAGCAGGATGGCTTTAATGATCTGCACCCAGCTCGTCGCCGTCATCCCCCCAAATAGAACAAATACCAACATTACAATACCTACGATGATGACAGAGATATTATACGGGATGTCCAAAAGCAATTTAAATAAAGCACCTGCAGCAACAAGTTGCCCCAGCATGTACATGACTGATATCACCAGGGTATTAAAAGCGGTCACTCCCCGGACCTGTTTATATTTAAACCTTGTAGTAACCATATCAGCCAATGTGTATTTCCCTAAGTTCCTTAATGGCTCAGCCACTAGGAATAATACGACAAGAAATGAAACAAGTGCTCCATACATCAGGAAAAATCCATCATATCCCGTTAAGGAAAATGCCCCTATCAACCCTAAAAACGTGGAAGCCGACATAAAATCCCCGGCCAATGCAAGTCCATTTTGCCTAGCGGTCAACCCGCCCCCAGCCGTATAAAAGGAGCCTGCCGTTTTAGTTTTTTTGGAAGCGAAATACGTGATGAAAAGCGTACCTATCGACATTAGTGCAAAGAGAATGATAACTGTCCAATTCATAAATCAAAGCCCTTCTTTCTCGATGATTTCTTTTATTTGTTCATCGATTCTTTCAGATTTCCTTACATATATGCTGCAAACCCATACAGACATAACCGTAATGGAGACACCGTACACCCACGCCCATGTTATGTCCCCAATAAAAGGGTGATCCAGGATATCTGTGTAAAAAACTAAGAAGGGCAAAAGCAAGGAATATCCCATAAAGAAAATCGTAAAAGGGATGACGAACTTCTTTTTGTCGGAAAGCATATTCTGAAACTCTTTCGAGGCAACAATTTTTTCATAATCCACTAGATCAGTTTGTTCCGATTCTTCAAGTTTTTTTTCCAGCCGAACCATCTCTTCACACCTCTTCTGATATTTATTTTTTTCCAAGGACGGTCCTGGTAGTATTCCTCCGATGTCAGCCGCATTCTTCAACGGCACATCCCCCTCCATCCCAGAACACCTACAGCCTCATCTTCCCAAAGAGGGTCTGAAGCCAATTCCCTAAGCTTTCCGTACTCCTTTTGTGAAACCGATGAAACTTACAAATAGGGCAGCAGTAAGCTCCCACTGCTGCCCTGTCCCAGACCGTATCTTTTAAAAGGCTTGCACTTTCACAATAGTCTTGGCTCGCCTATCCTTCATCTGTTTCGACTTCTTGATACATTCACTTTTCCATTTGATATGAATCTTCTTTCCTTTCAAGTGAAGAGAATCATTGAAATGTAAGTGCCAACTCCCTTGAACTGATCCGTCCATTATTTGATGGGCTATTCCTTCATGAACATTTCCTTCGGTATTGATTTCGATTAAATACACGCCGGGCGGGGGTGTCAGGAATGCTTCCGATAATGTAACGATGACGTGTTGATTATCCTCGGAATCGATTGTCCCTTGACTTTCAAAATATGAGCCAAGATACGACGGGATATCTGCGAACCGACCTTTCGCAATCAAGACTCTAAGCTTAGTAGAACTTACTTTTTCATGATCAATTTCAAATTTCTTCATTTCCGTCACTTCAAAAAATCGCTTACCTTCGATTTTCAGCGTTTCCATATTCCCTTCCCCTTTATGCCCATAGCGGAAATCGAATCCAGCCACGGCATGTTTGCATTTAAATCCACATAGATAATCCTCGATAAAATCAGAAGGTGAAAGATTGGCAAATGCGGAATCGAAGTTCACGACTATCAAGGTATCTACACCTAAATCCTGCATTAATTTTGCTTTTTGCTCTAAGGGAGTAATGTATGTTTGAGGCGTTTGATCGTTACCAATGATTTGCTTTGGATGTGGAAAAAAAGTCATGACTGCCAATTTCAAATCTTGCTGTTTGGCAATCCTTTTGGCTAGATTTATCAATTCTTGATGGCCTAGATGAACTCCGTCGAAAAATCCTAGAGCCAGCACACACGGTTCTGCTTCTGCTGTATATATACTGGAAAGTGGGTGCTGAACATGAATGATATCCAAATCCATCTTCCTTCCTATGCCTTGAAAGGTTCCATTTTAGACTTAGTAAAAGGAACCCCCATAATTCAGCAGTCTTCCATCAATTTTCACCATTTACACTAGCACCCTATTGAAAAGACTATGAGAGTTCATGCATATTTTGCCTGAATTTTCCATAGTTCATCCTAAATTTTGCTTCTTTTTAGATGATGAATTCAGGCTTACTTTTTGCCAGGATCGGTTCTTTAAGAGGAACTTCTTCACCTGATATTATATCAAGTACAGAAGATGCCTCATCAAACCATGAATCCGGAGCTTGGGCTCCCCAGAATGTCTGGCGTCTTGGATCATTCAAATCCCAATGAATCGGTTCGGTATCCGGGTCAGATGTTAAGTAATCCCCATTGTATAATTCGATCCTGTGACCGTCCGGATCTCTTAAATATAGGAAGAATGCATTGGATAGGCCATGCCTCCCTGGGCCGCGTTCGATCGACTTTGCATATCCAAGAGATGCCAGTACATCACAGGCATGGATAAGTGCAAGGGGGTCAGGCAGAAAGAAGCCTACATGATGAAGTCTTGGACCGATACCGTTCATGAATGCCTGGTCATGGACCGTTTGCTTTCTATGTAGCCACGTTGCCCATAATTTGCCCGACTCATCAACTGTATCTTCCGAGCAGGCAAAACCTAATTCATTCATATAAAAGTCAGAGGCTTTTTGCACATTTGGCACACAACAATTCACATGATCGATTCTTTGGACCCTCGAACCCCTATGCATATCATATCGTTGCAGCAATCTCTCGGCTTTATCCATTTTGTAAAAAAACTCCACTGGCAATCCTGAAATATCCTGAACTCGCAGTGACTTGCCTAGTGCATGCTGTGTTCCTTCCTGCATCCACTTCATTTTCATTCCCTTGGACAGGAAGAAAGATTCCAACCCTTCAAGGTCTTCCTCTTTTTCAACCTTGTATCCTATTGCTTCAACGCTTGGCTTTTCTGCCTTTTGCAAGATAAGCGAATGATGATGCGCTTCCTCTAAACCACGTAAATATATGTGGTCATTCGTTCTTTCCGTTTCAATAAAACCTAAAGCATCCACATAAAAGGCTCTTGATTTATCTAAATCTGTTACATTAAGTATCGTTCTCGCAACACGAATAATAGAAAAATTCATAGTATTCTCCCCTTCATTTTTGAAACCCGGTTTATTTTTCAGCAGAAGAAACGGCATTTTGTTTTACGTCGCCAAATTTTGGAATGTGATGTTCTCCAATTGCCACGTGGATAACTTGTGTTTCCGTATAGAATTCAAAGCTATAATGGCCGCCTTCACGTCCTACCCCACTATATTTCGATCCTCCAAATGGAATCCGCAAATCCCTAACGTTTTGGGAATTCACCCAGACCATCCCACTATCGACAGCTTGAGCAAATCTATGTCCACGTTTCATATCATTGGTCCATACATAAGCAGCCAGCCCATACTTTACATCATTAGCCATTCTCAGTACTTCCTCTTCAGTCTTGAAAGGAATGACTGCCATGACTGGTCCAAAAATCTCTTCTTGGGCGACCGTCATATCATTTGTACAGTTCAAAAGAAGCGTCGGGGCAATATAATTCCCTTCCTTGAATGCACTTGGGATGGCACCGCTTACAATTTCCGCCCCTTCATCTTTTGCTATATCCAGATATCGGGAGACATTATTAAAATGGTTACGATGGATCAGCGGTCCGATTTCCGTGACTGGATCCATTGGGTTTCCAATTTTGATATTATGAACACGTTCCTTCAATTCTGCCACGAACTGGTCTATTATCGATTCATGGACAAATAATCTTGAATTGGCTGTACAGCGCTCCCCATTGAATGAATAGATTCCCCATACCACTGAATCCAGGGCCTTTTCTAAATCGGCATCTTCAAAAATGACTGCTGGTGATTTACCGCCGAGTTCCATGGAAAAACGTTTCATCGTATCTGCACCATTTTTAATGATTTCAGCGCCGGTTGTCGTTTCTCCGGTAAAGGATATCAATTGGACTTCAGGATGGGCAACCAAGGACGCCCCTGCTGTCTCCCCAAAACCGTGAACGATATTGAATACGCCTTTTGGCAGACCGGATTGATCAATGATTTGAGCTAATTTATTGGCAGTCAATGGAGACCACTCCGCCGGTTTAAGGACACATGTATTTCCTGTAGCCAGGGCCGGGGCGATCTTCCAGGTTTCTAACATGAAAGGGGCATTCCAAGGAGTGATTAATCCTGCCACTCCTATCGGTTTATGAATCGTATAATTGATGAAAGTGTCATCCACTTGATATGACTCTCCTATTAGCCTGCTTTTCACCATTTCAGAATAAAAACGGAAATTCTCCGCTCCCCTTGCCGCTTGTTTTTTTGTCTGGCTAATCGGCAACCCTGTATCCAGTGATTCCAAAAAGGAGATTTCTTCGGCATTTTCTTCAATTAGATCAGCAATCCTATTCATGTACTTCAATCTTTCTTCCACTTTCATCGTTTTCCATGGACCATTATCGAATGCAGCTCTTGCGGCGGCGACCGCTTGATCAATATCCTCTTTATAGCCTTCTGCCACATTATTGATTGCTTGATTAAAAGGGCTTAGATTTTCAAATGTTTTTCCTGAGATACCCTCGACAAATTGACCATTGATGTAATGCTTCACATCCTGCACGGGAAAAGTTTGCATGATAAGTCCTCCTTTAAAAATTAATTCGGGAAGATGACAATAACCGTGTGGATTTGTGCAATCTTCCCAACTAGCCATTATGACTGGATTTTTTGGTCAATCAACCCGTATGATTGAAGGGTTTCACGCAGTTCTTTTTCCAATGGTTCCGAAGGCGGTCCCATAGGCGGCCTTAATGCGGGATTGATTTTCCCCATCATCCCCATCGCAGCTTTTAATGGTCCTGGATTGGTTTCTTTAAACAAAACATCATTCAATGGCATTAATTTGTAATGGAGGTCAAGCGCCTTATTTACATCACCCTCCACCCAAAGGTTATAAATGTCCGCCACTTCTTTAGGAGTGATATTAGCAGTAGCACTTATATGTCCTGCCCCTCCAATAGCCAACATTGGATAGCATAATAATTCAATGCCAGAATATAAGAGAAAATCCCTTCCGCAATTCAACAAGACACGGTTCACATGTTCGAAATCTTTATTAGATTCTTTTACACCAATAATATTTTCACAATCTTCAGCTAGACGTGCCAATGTCTTCACTTCTAAATTCGTCGCCGTTCTTCCGGGAATGTTATAAACGATCAGCGGGATATCAACAGCATCGGCTACCGTTTTAAAATGATTATAAAGTGCCTGTTGATTCGGTTTATTGTAATAAGGAACGATGACTAAAGCAGCATCCGCGCCCATTTCCTGTGCCCTTTTTGTCAAATGCAACGTTTCTTTCTGATTGGCAGATCCGGTACCTGGTGCAACTGGAACACGGGCTTTTGCTGCTTTAATTGCCGTTTCCATCACTAATTCCCGTTCCTCAATCGTTAGTGAACTCGGCTCTCCTGTAGTCCCGCATACCGATATTCCATGGGAACCGCTTTCAATATGCCAGTTTACTAGATTTTCAATGGCCTTTACATCAACTTCCATCTTGTCATCAAAGGGAGTGATAACGGGTGCGATGGATCCTCTTAAACGACTTTTGATTTCCTCGTACATTTTTTCTACCACCTTTTCATTATTTGAATATTCCGAATAATCTAAGTGAAAAAATCGGCTTTGCTTTTATCAATAATCAATCGACTATAATAAAACAAAGCCTGGGTCATCAAAGTGCCTGATCTTGATTCGTTTCCGCCCTCTGCTTGAAAGTGCTTATCGCATTCAGTTTATGCTTTCTCACCAATGATTCAATTTCTTCAAAAGATGCTTTTTCCTTTAGGAGCTTTATGATGCTTTCATGTTCGCGAATCGATTGGACTGCGCGTTGCGGCACCATGGTGAACATGGACTTTCTGACTCTATTCATTCTTTGTTGTGCCTGTTTAATTTCCTCCAATAAAAAGGAATTTCCGCACTTTTCATAAATTTCCGCATGGAAACATTCGTTTAATTTACCAAACAGCTCTAATTCAAAGTTATGGAGGGCTTTTTCCATTTCTTTGTTTAAATTAATTAGAGTTTCAAAATCATGATCATTCATGGTCAAAGAACTGAGGGCAGCTGCATATCCTTCAAGCAAAGATAAGACAGAAAGAGTTTCAATGTATTCGCTCTCATTTATGCTTGTAACCACCGCTCCACTATAAGGCTTATATTGAATAAGGCCGTCAGATTCCAGTTGCCTGATCGCTTCCCTGACAGGAATCGGACTTAAACTAAGTTCTTTTGCCGTTTGATCGATAATGATCCGCTGTCCAGAACCATATGTTCCATTCAAAATTAATTTACGAAGGTGCTCATAAGCTATTTGCTTTTTGCTGGGGTTTTTGTTTTTCTCTTCCATATTTTCATCATATATGAAATCATATATGATTGCAATCGATTTTCATTAAAAATCATATATGATATTTTCACATGCTCGTTTTGCATATATGAATGACTGTGCCTATGAATAGACTGAATGTAACTATGAAATCCGGCAGCCCACCTTTTCTTTTACAATAGTGAAGTGAGCTAAAATGCATTGTGCCGCCCTTCTTCCCGTTTCGAAATATAATCCAACTAAAAAAAACCTGCAGACCCAGTCTGCAGGTTTTTAATAAATTAGGCCATTTTTGAATTAACGAATGAATGTATTCTTTCAACGGCTGCTTCCAGCAGCTCCAGTGAAGTTGCATAAGAGAGTCTGATGTTATCAGGTGCACCAAACCCTGAACCTGGGATAACAGCCACTTGAGCTTCTTCAAGCAACGCAGTCGTAAAATCTTCGACATTGCTGTACCCTGTTAATTCAACTGCACGTTTAACGTTCGGGAATAAATAAAATGCCCCTTGTGGTTTAATGCAGCTTACGCCTGGAATTTCAACCAATTTATCATAGATTTTATTCAAACGGCCTTCAAATGCTTGACGCATTTCCTCAACAGGCTCCTGTGTACCTTCATAAGCCGCAATCGCACCATATTGAGCGGTTGTGGTTGGGTTGGATGTGCTATGGCTAGCAAGGTTCGCCATTGCTTTAATGATGGACTCATCACCGACTGCATAACCTATTCTCCAGCCAGTCATCGAATGTGATTTAGAAACACCATTGATGATGATCGTTTGCTTTTTCAGTTCAGGTGAAATCTCTGCAATGGATGTATGTTTAGCATTTCCATAAACCAATTTTTCGTAAATTTCGTCGGAAACGATCAAGATATCATGAGCCAGGCAAACTTCCCCGATAGCCGCCAATTCTTCCCTGGAATAAAGCATGCCAGTTGGATTGCTTGGAGAGTTGATGATAACCGCTTTCGTTTTTTCGGTAATTGCTTGTTCTAATTGTTCTTTCGTGATTTTATATTGATTTTCTTCCGTACCGACTATATAAACCGGCTTACCGTCTGCAAGCTTGATTTGCTCAGGATAGCTCACCCAATATGGTATCGGAACAATGACTTCATCTTCTTCATCCAGGATCGCTTGAAACAATGTGTACAGCGAGTGCTTGGCACCTGAGCCAACTGCAATTTCAGACGGTTTGTAATCCAAGCCCTGATCACGCTTCAATTTAGCCGCAATTGCTTCTTTTAGCTTCGGCAGACCAGCGGATGGCGTGTATTTAGTTTGACCTTCATTCATGGAAAGAAGTGCTGCATCTATGATATGTTTGGGCGTATTATAGTCTGGTTCACCAGCACCCAAACCAATTATATCTAAACCTTGGGCCTTAAGTTCCTTTGCTTTTGCCGTAATGGCCAATGTTGTTGATGGCGTTAATGACTGAACACGGTTCGCTAATTTCATTTTAAATTAATCCTCCATTCTAAATGCTTCGATAATACTTTAGCCATTCCCCAGTTTTAAAATCATAATAGTCATAGTTAAAGCGCTCGGACTCATCAAGATACGTTACTTCCCAAAGCGGGACGTTCTTTTCCATGCCTAGCTTAACCGAAATGATTTTTTGGGGATTAAGCTTTTCTTTGACAATGTTCATGATCTCTTTTTTTGATTTACCATCTTTATAGTTTTCCACTACTATTTCTTTCTTCTTGTCTTCAGGAAGCCAGACTATTTTCTTAGTCCCCTTTTCACCTTCACCAATGATGACGGAGTATGAATCCTGCCCATTATAAAGGTAGAACTCTTCCATGGTCACAAGGCCGCCCTCTTCCTTTGCCTTTTTAAAAGCCTCATTACCAGCCTCTTTTTTAGGCTGCAACGCTTTAATATATGCCCCGCTGACAAATCCGATAAAACAAAGGACTAGGATGGAAGCAATAATCAACCATTTTTTCAAAGCTGCTTTTCCTTCTTTCTATGTACGATAAATTGTAAATATCGCTTTTTCTTGATCTTGGGAATCCAATGCCAGACCGAACATCAAGTCATCTTTTTTCAATGTTCGGTTCAAGGAATCCACAATTTTATACAGATCAGGAGAATGTTGCAACCTGACTGTTGAAATTACTTCGATTTTACTTTCCATGAAAACGCCCCTCCATTTTAATAAATTGTCAACAACCACTGGTATGAATAGGATTTGAAGGCTTTACCACCTATCACATTATACCAGTTCAAAGGTTATATTTCTTTATAAATTCATAAAAATTCCTGGATTAATGATAATCAAGATTCTTTAAATCCACTCTTCTATCATTTCAGCCATTTCTGATATAGAGCCTTGGTGCCAGTCCACTTTCGGAATGGCCTTTTGAAATTCAGTTCCGTATTTGGCAGTGATGATGCGGCGATCAAGTATAACCAAAATCCCTTTATCTTCTGGAGTGCGTATAAGCCTGCCGAAACCTTGTCGGAACCTTAATAGGGCTTCGGGTAATGAATACTCAGAGAATGGATTGCGCCCCTGCTTCTCGAGAAGTTGGCATTTTGCAGCTGTCACAGGTTCATCCGGTGGCGAAAAAGGCAGCCTGACTATGATTAAACAAGATAAATCCTCGCCTGGGATATCGACGCCCTCCCATAGGCTGGTTGTCCCAAACAGGACCGCTTTCTCGAAGTTTTGGAAATTCCTGAGCAGCCTCATCCGGCTTCCGCCAGAAATCCCTTGTGCAAACAGGGTGAACTCATCCAGAACACCACAATCTTTGACCGAATGATAGGTCGCCCGCAGCATTTCATGCGAGGTGAATAATACCATCATTCTCCCTTTCGCTGCCTGAGCGGCAGCAATAATATGGTTTGCCGCGGTTTCGGAGAATTCCTCCACCGATAAACAATTGATATCTGGCAGATCATTTGGAACCAGTACCTTTACGAGTTCCTTATAAGGGAAGGGTGATGGAAAACTTGCTGTCTGGATCGGCTCATTCTCTAATCCGAGTTGTTCCTTAAAATACTTAAAAGAATCCTTCACCACAAGGGTTGCCGATGTCATGACCACACTTTTCTGGCGCCCGAAATAGGAATCCCATAGCCGTTTACTGCCTGCAATCGGCTGAACCGTCAAAGTCACCCCATGCTGAGGTGCTGCATTCGTATAATCAAGCCAATAAATATTTTCTTCGTGGGGCTTGATGAAAAACTCATGCAAGGAGTCCCTGGTATCCTGTAAATGTCCAAGCAGCACCTCGATATCATTCAAGTGAAATAATGAATTTTTTCCTAATGGGGACTCATTGTTCAATAAAAGGGCCAATCTTTTCTCTAACTCCTTGATGATGTATCCTAATAAATCCACCAACCGCTCAGCGACAAGAATCGCTTTACCCCATCTTCCATCATTTATTTTGAATGAAAGCCGTTTTGGGCTCACAGAACGTGAAAGTTTTTCCGCCTGATTGGAAAGGTAATAAAAAAGCTGTTCGAATTCATACGAAAAATCACTAAGCTTTTGATCTAATTCATGTGAAGACTTTCCATCCGTCAGTCCGTTATTTAAGAGCATCCTGTCCAATTTATATAATAATTGCTTTTGATCAGATGTCCCCAGTCTGTTCAAAATCGTCTTCACCGAAATGTAATTAAGCCTGCTCCCAAGCTGTTTGGATGCAGCCTGTTCCAAATGGTGTGCTTCATCGAGAACCAAATACCCTTTTTTGGGGATCAATGCGTCTTCTGTAAGCAGATCCGTCATTAAAAATGAATGGTTAGTAATGATGATATCCGCCTTGGCAGCTATTTTTTTTGCCCGTTCAAAAAAATCCAGTTCAAGCCAGGGCTGTTTTAAACCGGCGTATGTAAGACCATCACTTTGAAGCCTATTCCAAAATAGCTGACCGCCGCTTGTAAGGTTCAATTCATCTTTATCACCTGTTACGGTTTCAGTAAGCCAAACCAATATCTGCATTTTCGTTAAGGCCGTTTCATAATTATCTTCCTTTTCACGCAAAGCCCTTTCGAACTTTGCCAAGCTCAAATAATTGCTTCTCCCCTTCAGTAAAACAGCTTGAAAGGTAAAAGGAAGGATTTTTTTAAGCTTAGGAACCTCGTTTTGAAGAAGTTGGTCCTGCAGCTGAAGCGTATACGTCGAAACGACGACAGGTTTTTGATGTTTTTTTGCAAAATAAACAGCCGGAAGCAGATAACCTATGGATTTTCCAATACCTGTTCCAGCTTCAATGATTGCATCCTGGCTGGTTTCGAAAGAATTGTGGATCAGGTTCATCATATCAAGTTGTCCGCTTCTTGCTTCGAATGCTGGGAATGCATTTTGAAGCATGGCTATTTTTTCCTCATTGTCGAGCGGGAATTTCGCCCCCGTGTCTTTATGATCACCTTCATGTTCGGCCTTTTTAAAGGCAAGGCCCCTATAAGTAATTAGATCAGGTGAATGGACTTCTGCTTTAGCAAGTTTGCTTGCAATGCAAGCATCTATTAATTCGGAAACCTCACTTTGTAAAGAATAAGATAACCGATACAACTGTTTTAGTGTCATGACTGGAAGATTCATCAGCTTTTTTTTCAATTCCAACAACAATAAAGCGGTGGCATATGCATCACTATCCGCTTGATGGGGCCTGGAATGATCTAGGTTTTCTTCTTTAGCCAGCTGGTGAAGCTTATATCCATCGGATGTTGGTTTTAATATTTTCGCTAACTCCACTGTATCAAGGGTGGAACCATAAAACGGCTCAAACCCGCATCGCACTAGTTCTTCCTGTAAAAAGGATAAATCAAATAAAACATTATGGGCAACAAAACAAGCCCCTTCTATAAGCCGGGCAATATTTGCTGCAACATCTTCAAAGTCAGGTGCATTTTTTACCGTCTCGTTGCTTATTCCGGTCAATTCTTCAATAAACAAGGAAATTTCCTGTCCAGGGTGGATGAATGTCGAGTATTCATCCACAATTTGGTCATTTTCGATGACCACTCCAGCAAATTGAATGATTCTATCTCCTTTTTTCGGAGAATTCCCTGTTGTTTCCAAATCGACCACTACATATCGTTGCATCATGAATTGTACACCTCAAACTTCACTTTCTCCACTTCCTGATGGAATTCTCTTATCTTTTTTATACCATAATAATCGTAATAAAGGAAACAAGCCGTTCATCAACAGACGAAAAGGGCCGGCACCTGTATGCATGTTTCATGCACATGTGCCGGCCCTCCGCTTACATGATTGTAGCTGCAGGTTCGTTTGAAATTAAATCAATGATTTTATTGTTTTCATCCATGATCGCAACTTTTGGTTTGTGATCTCCCAGTTTTTCCTCAGAAACCATCACATAAGAAATGATTATCACGATATCATCCGGCTGCACCAGTCTTGCTGCCGCTCCATTCAAACACACGACACCGCTACCCCGTTCACCCGCAATGACATACGTTTCAAGCCTTGCACCATTATTATTATTCACGATGGCGACTTTTTCATTAGGCAGAATGCCCACCGCATCTATTATATCTTCATCAATCGTAATGCTGCCTACATAATTCAAATTAGCTTCAGTTACCCGTGCACGGTGGATTTTTCCATTCATCATCGTTCGAAACATCTCAATTCCCCCTGATCTTATGATTTATTCTATATATAAGGTGATATTATCAATTAGTCTTGCATGCTTGAACTTTACAGCCATTGCAATGATGATGTTTCCTGCCAGTGATTCAAGTGGTTTAAGTTCCGGGTATTGATAGACTTCAATATAGTCGATCACGCCACTTGTTTGGGCAGCAATATGTTCACTGATTAGAGCCGTGACGGTAGCTGCATTTCTTTCACCTGATTCAACCGCCTCTTTGGCCTTCAATAAACTTTGGTACAGCTCTTTAGCCTCCATGCGTTCTTGATCTGACAGGTTCACATTTCGCGAGCTCTTCGCTAACCCATCTTCCTCGCGTACGGTATCTACAGCAACAAGCTGGATAGGGAAATTGAAGTCTTTGATCAGGCCATCTATCACGGCGACTTGCTGGGCATCCTTCTTACCAAAGTAAGCTCTATCGGGAAGGATGATATTGAAGAATTTCGTTAAGACTGTCGCTACACCATCAAAGTGTCCAGGCCTTTGTCTCCCGCATAAAACATCCGTCCTGCTTTGGACAACAACTTTCACAGATGGTTCTTCACCGTACATTTCATGGACTGTTGGATAGAAGAGGTAATCCACTCCGCCATTGGCAGCGACATTTTCATCCCGTTCCAAATCCCGTGGATATGTTTCAAAATCCTCATTCGGTCCAAACTGCATCGGATTTACAAAAATACTCAATACCACAATATCATTTTCTTTGCGGGCCTTTTCCAGGAGGGTTGCATGCCCTTCATGCAAAAACCCCATTGTCGCTACATAGCCAATGCTTTTGTGATTGTTTTTATCCTCTCTAAGTGCCAATTGCAAATCAGCTGCTGATGTAAAAGTTTTCATCTTTTTCCTCCGTAAAGTTCAGAAAGTTGCTCTTCCTTCATCGTGAATGTATGTTCTTCCGACGGAAAATCTTTAGATTTCACTTCATTCACAAAGCTTGTAATCGATTGGCCAATCAGTTCATTTGCATCTCCATAAACTTTTACGAATTTCGCTAGCCGGTCTACCCCATACTTGATGACATCATGGTAAACGAGGACTTGACCATCCGTTTCTGCGCCTGCTCCAATTCCAATGGTTGGAATTTCGAGGTTCCGTGTGACGAGTTCCCCCACTTGATATGGAACACATTCAAAAACTACTAGCATCGCCCCTGCCGCTTCACACTTTCTCGCATCTTCCAAGAGCTGTGCTGCACTTTCTGCATCTTTTCCTTGCACTTTATATCCGCCCAGAACGCCGACGGATTGAGGAGTCAATCCAAGATGGGCTACAACCGGGATGCCTGCCTTTGTCAATGCTGATATTTTTTCAACAACATCATCCGCTCCCTCGAGCTTCACGGCATCCGCATGACCTTCCTGCATGATCCGGGCTGCATTCTTCAGTGTTTCATCCATAGATAGGTGATAGCTCATAAAGGGCATATCCGTCACGACAAATGTATTTGGCGCCCCGCGTTTTACTGCCTTTGTATGATGGATCATGTCATTCACCGTAACTGGAATCGTTGAGTCATACCCTAATACGACCATTCCTAAAGAATCACCGACTAAAATCATGTCTACACCTGATTGTTCGGCTAACTTTGCTGACGGGTAATCATAAGCCGTGAGCATCACAATCTTCTCTTGATTTTGTTTCATCTTCAAAAAATCTCCGGACAATTTCATTACGTTTCCTCCTTTTAATGGAGGAGATGAAAACATCAGCTAAAACTGGTGTCTATACATTCATGCGCAAAAAAAGGACTGACTAAAAAAGTATCTGTTTCGCTACGAAAAATGGCATGAAAAGCCACAATTCGATCAATAAACAGCACTTAGCTTTTTAGTCAATCCCTTTGTTTCATCAGAAGTTTCATCCCTCCGTCCCAGTCCAGTTCTCTGGATCAAGGCAGATTTTCAAATAATTTGGTATTTATGGGGGTGCAGTTCAAATAAGATACTGCCCACTTGCATTATATCAAGCAAAATTGAAATTTTCTATTTAATTTTCACGAATTTGACAAAAATCTACTGAATTTCAATATCTGCAGAATATATCGAATGTACGGTACCTTTTCCGTCTTCGAGAAGTAAAACGCCTGAATCCGTTATGCCCAATGCCTTTCCGACAATCGTGTCATTAACGGTACTGGCTTTGATTACCTGTCCAAGACTGATTGCATAACTCTCCCATAAATCCTTTATAGGCATGAACCCTTGATCCAAATAGAGTTCGTACAAATTTTCAAGACGAAATAATGCTCGTTGAATGACCTTGGACCTTGAAACCGTCCCTCCACTTTCTATGAGAAGGGAAGACGCTTTTTCCTGCAGTTCTTCAGGAAAATCCTCCAATTGCTGATTGATATTCATTCCAATTCCGATAATGACAGAATGGATTCTATCTGACTCCGCCTGCATCTCCGTCAGGATGCCCACCACTTTCTTGCGATTCACCAAAATATCATTCGGCCACTTTATCTGCGGCTTCAAATCAGTGGTATCCTCTATGGCCTGAGCTACAGCGACCGCGGCCAATAATGTAAGTTGTGGCGCCTCATGAATCGGAATTTTCGGTCTTAGGATCAGACTCATCCATATCCCGCTGAATTTTGGGGAATGCCAAGATCTCATTAGCCTTCCTTTTCCGGATAACTGCTCCTCGGCAACGACGAGGGTTCCCTCCTGAACACCTTCATTTGCTAGTTGATGCGCAATTTTTTGAGTGGATTCCACAGTTTCCTGATAATGGATCATTTTGCCGATCGTTTTTGTTTCCAAGCCAAGTTGTATTTCGCTCTCGGACACTTTTTCCGGCGCCGATATGATCCGGTAGCCTTTTTTCCTAACAGCTTCGACATTATACCCTTCACTGCGCAGGTCTTCTATATGCTTCCAGACCGCTGTGCGTGAACAGCCAATGTATTCAGCAATTTCCTGACCGGATATAAACGCACCATCCGCTTTTGAGAGGGCTTCCATCAGCTTTGTTCTTAACTCAGATTGCATTTCACCAGCCACCTCTTAATTTCTTCTTTATCATTTCTTAATTCTTCATTCAAGACAGCTTTCAATATTTTTTCCAAGTATTCCTTGACCCATGGACCTGGCTTTTCTTGATGCCAAATCAGTAAATCCGTCCCCGTGACGGCAAGATCCGACATTTGTTTTATAATAAGTCCATTATAGCGGTGGTGTGCATTCTCTTCAGCATCCGATACATTCCCGCCATTCAGTGCAGCTCTGACTTTAGCAGCTTGTACCGTTATGCCATGACCTGCCTGAAATACATCGATGGCTGCTGGTTCCTTACTCTTCACCAGCTTTATCGTACGTTGAACGTTTCTTATGGTTTTCAATGGCAGCTTCCATGCCCTCAAAGCCTCTTCGATTTCTTGATCCTTTGTGTGAATCATGATGATAGACCATATTTCTGCCGCATTCAGTTGATGAAGCGGCAGGTTCAGTAAGTCCATTAGATGTTCTTTTTTACTTGAGAATAGAGGCAGGTATTGATATAATCCGCTTTCAAGCAAGAGTGAGAAAGCCTTTATCTTATTGGAGCCGGCCGCTAGTTTCTCAAATTCAACCAGGATTCTTTCGACAGCGATTTCACTGATGTTCCGGGCGTTCTCTTTAAGGGAATCAAAGGTTTCATGATCCAGTTCAAAATCAAGTTGACTGACGAACCTTAAAGCACGCATCATTCTCAATGCATCCTCATGAAACCTTTCATGCGGGTTACCAACCGTGATAATCCTTTTTTGTGCCAAATCGCGCTTACCATTAAATGGATCGATGATCTTTCCGGTCTTATCCATTGCTATTGCATTCATGGTAAAATCTCTTCTTTGCAAATCTTCGGTCAAAGAACGGACAAACTCTACGGCATCGGGCCTGCGAAAGTCCGAATACCCGCTTTCCGTTCTAAACGTCGTAATTTCGTATGTACCCGTATCCGTAATGACAAGCACTGTACCGTGGTCGATTCCGATATCAGCCGTATTAGGAAAAATCCTTTTGATTTCCTGGGGTGTGGCGGAAGAAGCGATGTCCACATCGTTTATGGGCCTGCCAAGGATATAATCCCTTACAGAGCCGCCAACGAAATAAGCCTCATATCCTGCTTCTTCAATCAATTCCAGAATGGGTACTGATTTCAAGAATAATCGATCCATCAGCGTCTCCTCCCTATTCCATGGATTTACCTTCAAGTGCTTGAATGTAGATGGCTTCATACTCTGACATAATCGTATCACTATGAAAATCGGTATTGGCCCTTTCAAGCGCAGCTTCAGAAAAGCGTTTATGTAAACTCGGGTCGCTTAAAAGTCCAATCGCTTTTTCAGCAACCATTTTGACATCTCCCAGTTCACAAATATAACCAGTCTCCCCATCAACGATGACTTCGGGTATTCCCCCGATATTCGTCCCGATACAAGGAACTCCACATGCCATCGCCTCGAGCAGCACAAGTCCGAAACTCTCTTTTTCCGATAACAGGAATATCAAATCACTGATTGAATATAATTCCGCAAGGTTATCCTGCTTACCAAGGAACAAGACCGCATCATCGATTCCAAGATCTTTAGCCAATTTCAATACGGTTGTCACTTCCGGCCCGTCTCCTACGAGCAGTAGCTTTGCAGGCATTTTCTTTTGAGTTAAATAAAACGCCTGGATGACATCTTTCACTCGCTTGACCGAACGGAAATTCGAAACATGTATGATCACTTTTTCATCTTCCCTGATTCCGTATTCATCCTTAAGGTAATCGGAATCGGTTTTACGGTACTCTCTTTCATCAATAAAATTATAAACGGTTTTGATTTCCTTATCCGGTGCGATTAATTCGTGCGTTTGCTGAACAAGGGAATTAGATACTCCTGTAACGACATCTGATTGCTCTATGCCGAATTTAATCAAATTGGTCAATGAGGGATCCTGGCCCAAAACAGTGATATCCGTACCATGCAGTGTAGTTACGATCTTTACTTCATTACCTGACATCTGCTTTGCAAGGATCGCACAAACAGCATGTGGAATTGCATAGTGAACGTGTAAGATATCTAATTTCTCCCGTTTTACGACATCCGCCATCTTGCTCGCAAGCGCCAGGTCATATGGTGGATATTGAAAGACTGAATATGAGTTCACTTCAACCTGGTGATAAAAAATATTACAGTACATCTTATTTAAGCGAAAAGGGATGCTTGAAGAAATGAAATGTATTTCATGTCCTTTTTCTGCAAGCATCTTACCTAATTCAGTTGCTACGACACCAGAACCCCCAACTGTCGGGTAACAGGTAATTCCAATTTTTAATTTCATAAGATTATTATTCTCCTAACAAGTCGGCATCGATAAGTAACGGTTTTTTTGTCATGAATCCCTCCGCAAAGGCGACACCCACTTCTTTGCCAAACATCCGCTCCCGTGCCTCTACAGTCTCGATATAGCCATTAACTAACGGTGTTTCTACAGATACTTGACTTTTTTCGAATTGGCTCCCATATGCCCTAAGGCTATCCAGCTTTTTCGACATTGTAGAAGTGATATCCACGACAAAGTCCGGTTTGTGAAACCCATTGATCATATAATAGTGCATATTTTGGACACGATGGGAATCCATGCCTTCTTCTTCCATATACTTTCTTACTCCTGCCGAAAAAACTGCTTCCTCCACTAATTTGGCACAGTTACCATGATCGGGATGGCGGTCTTCCAAAAATGGGGCAAATACAAGGGCAGGTTTATATTGGCGAATGACCTTGATGATTTGATTTATGTATTCCGCCTTCATGTAAAGGCCCCTGTCGGGTAGATCAAGGGAAATCCTCTTCACCCCAAGGATTTCAGCAGCCTTATCGGCTTCCTCTTGCCGCAATGGAACGGTTCCATTGGACGACATTTCAGCTTTTGTCAAATCACAAATGACAATTTTCCTGCCTTGTTGCACATATTTAGCGATCGTGCCACCCATTCCGATTTCAACATCATCCGCATGTGCCCCGAAAGCCAGGATATCTATGTTACTTTTGTTTATCATTTATCTCACCTTGTTTTTGCCTTAGTTTTAGCCAGTCCATATATCCATGTTTCAAACCTTGTATGAGCACTTCTGCAGTGCCCATATTCGTTGCCAAGGGAATTTCATATACATCTGATAGGCGGATAAGCGCCGATACATCAGGTTCATGCGGCTGTGATGTCAAAGGATCGCGGAAAAATAGGACCATGTCCATTTCTCCGCGTGCAATCATTGCACCTATTTCCTGATCCCCGCCAAGAGGTCCTGAATGAAAACGATGGACAGGCAGTGATACTTCTTCCATGATTCGTTTCCCAGTCGTACCTGTTGCAAATAATTCATGCTGCTCAAATACATCTTTATAGGCTGTAACAAATTGAATGATATCTTCTTTTTTCATATCATGGGCAATTAAGGCAATTTTCATCGTAAATCCTCCTGATCCCTATTCAATAATATTTTCCAAGCCGTATACAAGAACATCCAATTTCATGACGGTATCGACAGCAAGTTTGACTCCTGACATGAACGAAGCTCGATTAAAGGAATCATGCCTAACCGTCAATAGCTCTCCTTCACTTCCGAAAAGCACCTGTTGATGGGCAACGAGTCCCGGTAGACGGACACTGTGGATATGCATGCCATCTACATTTGCACCTCTTGCCCCCTGGATGGTTTCTTTTTCATTAGGGTGCCCCTGTTGTTTTGTTTCACGTACCGCTGCAATCATGTCTGCCGTTTTGGAAGCAGTTCCAGAAGGTGCATCCAGTTTTTGATCATGGTGCATTTCTATGATTTCCACATCCGGGAAATACTTTGCGGCCATTTGGGAAAACTTCATCATCAAAATGGCGCCAATTGCAAAGTTTGGCGCGATGATGCAACCAATGCCTTTTTCTTTTGTCAATGAATCCAGCTTTGCTAAATCATCTTTTGTAAAACCAGTCGTTCCCACTACGGGGCGGATGCCATGATTAAGTGCCGTTTCGGTATGGAACATGCCCACTTCCGGTGTGGTCAAATCGATCAATACGTCTGCCTCTACAGAAGAAAAGCATTCATTTATATCAGAAAAAACCGGCGCTTCGATCCCGTGAAAACCTTCTATTGCGGAAAGGCTTTCCCCGTTATGCTTGCGATCTATGACAGCTGCCAATTCAAACCCTTCTGTCCTATGTACAAGCTTCACCGCTTCATTTCCCATTCTGCCTCGTGGACCTGCTACAATCACTTTCACTTTACTCATCTTTACCTTCCTCCTTCATTTCCTCTTCTTTTCTTGTCCATCTATCTTTATCGCGGGTTGTAAATTTTTCCATGACCAAATCATGCGAGTTTTGAAGATCAATCCCTAAAGAATTGGCAAAACAAATCAACACAAAAAGCATGTCCCCCAATTCCGCTTCAATGGTATTCTCTTCCTCTGTCGCTTTCTTTGGTTTTTCACCATGGTAATGATTGACTTCCCTAGCCAATTCCCCAAGTTCTTCAGACATGCGGGCGAGCATGGCGAGAGGGCTGAAATATCCTTCTTTAAATTGTCCTATGTATTGGTCGACTTCCGCTTGCATTTGTTGGATCGTCTTTTGCTTTTCCATATGAGTCACCCATTCTTGATTTTCGTTTTCAAACATCATACCTTCTCCATGTTAGCTAAAAGTGAAACAGATGACAACAGATACGTTTGCGAATCAAAATTGCCCATAGTTGGTTAATTAGTTATAATAAGTAAATTAATGCTATGCAAACCTTTGGAGGTATGGGACATGCTTTTGGGCTTAAAATTGAAAAATATCATATTCATCCTTTTTGGGGCTGGAATATTCGCATTTGGCCTCGTGCATTTTAACATGCAGAATAACTTGGCCGAGGGCGGATTCACCGGTCTCACCTTGATTATATATCAACTTATCGGGATAAATCCTTCTTATTCTAATTTGATTTTGAATATTCCTTTATTTTTAATCGGGTGGAAATATTTAGGGCGCACATCTTTTTTTTATACGATTATCGGAACGGTTGGACTCTCCGTTTGGCTATGGGTTTTCGAGAGATACGAATTTGAAATTAATCTTGGTAATGATTTGATGCTTGTGGCATTGTTTGCCGGGGTCTCGGTTGGTGTCGGCCTGGGCATCATTTTCCGTTACGGCGGTACAACAGGCGGAGTGGATATCATTGCCCGTTTTGCCCATCGTTACTTAGGGATGGGCATGGGTCGGACCATGTTCATCTTTGATGCCGTCGTCATTGGCCTGTCCATCCTTACCTACCTGGATTACCGGCAAGCGATGTATACCCTCGTTGCCGTTTTTATAGGTGCCCGAGTAATCGACTTTATGCAAGAAGGAGCCTATGCTGCTAGAGGTGCAATGATCATTAGTGATAAAAACAAGGAAATTGCAGAAAAAATCATGAATGATATGGAGCGGGGCGTAACTGTATTAAGGGGCTATGGGTCCTTTACACGCAATGACCGGGAAGTCCTCTATTGTGTTGTTGCGAAAAATGAGTTAGTCCGCTTAAAAAATGCCATAACTTCTGTGGACCCTCATGCATTTGTATCAGTCAGTGAAGTTCATGACGTATTGGGTGAGGGCTTCACCCTTGATGAGAACAAGAATCCCATTGAAAGGTGATCCATTGACTGTGGCATACCGATTGAATGCAACCCTTATGAATGTTGCCCTGTCCAACTGAATTTTATTAGCAATGTGCAGCAAATACTCTTAAAAATGAAAAAAGGACCCCATCCCAAGATGGTGTCCTTTTCTCATTAATCTTCTTCCCTCATTCCTGTATACATAAGCAGAAGGCGAACTAATTCCAGTACGGCTACAAGAGCGGCAGCAACATAAGTCATCGCAGCGGCACTTAATACTTTTTTCGTTTCCCGTTCTTCATCATTCCGGATGACCCCGGCGGAAACGAGTTGATCCATCGCCCTAGAAGAGGCATTGAATTCAACCGGCAGGGTTATCACTTGGAACAATACAGCGGCGGCCATAAATACGATACCCGCCAATAGTAACCCAGGAATTGAAGCTAACATCCCGATTAAAATCAAAATCCAAGATATGTTAGAGCCAAAATTAGCTACCGGTACTAATGCATGACGGAAACGCAAGAATGCATAGGCTTCTTTATCTTGAATCGCATGTCCAACTTCATGGGCTGCGACCGCTACACCGGCAACTGAATGGCCGTGATAGTTATCCGATGATAAACGCACTGTTTTATCCCTTGGGTCATAATGGTCAGAAAGCATACCAGGTGTCTCTTCGACCCTGACATTGAACAGACCATTTTGATCTAAAATGGCCCGCGCCGTCTCAGCACCGCTCATACCGGAAGAGGCCGATACCTTTGAATATTTTTTATATGTGCTTTTCACTTTCATTTGTGCATAAATCGGGATTAAAATGATAATCGCCAAATAAATGAAATACATGGTATCCTCCTATAACTATTATTACTCTTAATTCTATGGATTGAAGGCAACCGTGTCAAATATAGTGTTCTCTTCCCCTGTCTTTTTAATCATTATGTTCTTTCCTTGGTTTTTCCCTATCACCTTTATACTTCCTCCAGCCTACATAAGAAAGCGTCATGATGATGATTGAGCCTGTCGATATGATGACCCACCAAAGGGAAGGATCTGCATCATCTTCCCCCATATCATCAAAAATGGAGGTTAGTTCGTTTTGCAACGCATCCAGTTCCTTTTGACTTTCTCCATCACTGATTACCTCCGGACGGTATTGGTTGATGTATTGAATCCTCGTGTCCAGTTGCTGCATCGTTTCTTTAGAAAGGTCGACTTTCAAGCTTGGATATATCATTTCATATTGTGATAGGAATAAGTTCAATTGGCTATTGAAGGTAATTGTGTCTTGGTTGATCGCGGCATTCTTTGTCTGCTGGAAGGAATTCATCATTTGATCCTCCATCTCTGTCCAAAGGGGCTGATGGGTAGACTTGACCGCATCAACAACAAGCCGGAACTTTGTAACAGAATTAACCTTTTCGGAATCTCCCTTGTTCATATCCTTTATTGTCATCAACGCCTCATTATGAGCTACAGTGATAATTCGAAGTTCGTCCATGTCAAGGATCTGCTCTTTCGCTGTCTCTTTTAAAAACCGGTCAGAAAAAAACGTCAGCATCTTTTCCGAATCTCCATATCGCTTCAACTTGGTCATTTCCAAGGCTCTATCGGAAATGTTATCTAATTGCTCCAAACTTGAAGAGGATTCTGCATAGACAGGGAAATGTAAGACGACAAATAAAACAGCAATGGTTAATATGAATTTTTTCAACATGCTACTCGTCCCTCCTCATATCTCTACTAAAACGATATGAAAGAAAAAACATGAGTAGACCTCGTTCAACATAAAAAAGTTAACCCTGCTTTTACAAAGCTGTATTTAGAGTTAACTTTTTAATGGATGATGGATAGGGTGGTCCGCTTTTTTCTATATCCAAAGTACCAGCCGACAAAAATGGATAGTATACTGAGCCAAAAAGTGAAATAACCTATCGAATTCATATATACCAATAAATCACGATAAATTGGCATCATTTCAAAAACATAATCGATTATGTCATTATGTATGGTCCAAATCGCAGCCACTATCAAATGCCAAGGTTTTATTCGATAAAATGGTGCATATAATACCCCTTGTATCGCCATCCCCAAATGAGAAGCCATTAACATATAACCTTCCCATGGCAATGAACCGGTTGTCAAGAAGGTCATCAAATTCATTGCAACCGCCCATATTCCATATTTGAATAGTGTCATGATTGCCAACGCTTCCATAAGTCCGAAATTCCTTCTTAACAGGAACCCCAATAAAACAAATACAAAGAACAGGCTAGCTGTCGGGCTGTCCGGTACAAATGCCAAAAAAATCGCCGGAGTGTTTTCCAATTGACTACCGTACCAATAATATCCATAGGCAGTACCGAATATATTTATTAATAATAACAAAGCGAGCATTTGCCGGCTTGCAAGCAAACTGTAAATAACATTCATTCTTTTACCCTCACTTACATTCTCAAGTATATTCATTTTACAGGCCATCAACCAGAAAACCAAGTATTCATTTCAATTTCTTCTCATATACGCTTCAATTTACCAATAAAAAAGCCGACAACCGTAGTCGTCAGCTTCATTTACAGCCTATGAAAGAAATTGATGTTGATGGCTATATTACTTTGTCGATAAGCCAGATACAAATTCAGCTAATGTTGCCAATTCTTCATCTGTACCCTTGAACATGCCAGCTGGCATGGCACCCTGGCCTTTGACTGCGATTTTAGAGATTTCTTCTGGACTTAAGCCTGTGTCAATTAAGCTTGGCGCTCCTGCTCCACCAGTTAACTCTGCTCCGTGACAGCTAATACAGCCACTGGAATCCATCAGTTTATACCCATCGCTCTCTTTATCAATGTCTGCACCTTCCACGATCGCTCCTTGTTTCTTGGAAGCTTCCCAATCATGGTGGGCTGCAGACTCCCATGTCAAATAGAATACGCCGGCAATTGCCAATAGCATGAAGCCTACAGCAAAAGGACGTTTTGCCGGGCTCCGCTCTGGACCACGATCTAAAAAAGGTGCCAGGAGCAATGCTCCGAAAGCCAAACCAGGTATTACCAGGGCCCCGATTGCATTATAAGGACCTGAAGCATAAGTATACTTAAGTAATTGGTAAAGGAATAGGAAATACCAGTCTGGCAGCGGAATGTACGCTGTATCTGTAGGATCTGCTATCCTTTCCAATGGTGACGGATGTGCGATTGTCAGGCAAAGATACCCTACAAGAAATACAGCTCCTACCATCCATTCTTTTAAAAGGAAATTAGGCCAAAATGCTTCAGTTTTCCCAGGATATTCTGAATAATCTTTCGGAATATTCGGTTTACGGTTCGCGGAGATACGCGAGTCACCTACGAATTTCATACCTTTCCCACGATGCATAGAACAATTCCCCTCCTTTATGAAAAGGTTTTTTTGGTTCTTGGTTCACCATTCTTTTATAGTGGACCTGAAATACCTTGTTTTCGGATCATCAGGAAATGAGCCGCTAGTAATGCAAATAATGCTGCAGGCAGGAAGAATACATGAATTGCAAAGAATCGTGTCAATGTCTGTGCTCCAACGATGGTTGGATCTCCTGCTATCAATGTCTTGAGTGCCGGTCCCATCAACGGTACCGATTCGACAATTGTCAACGTAACTTTCGTTGCGAATAGCGCTTTCATATCCCATGGCAATAAATAACCAGTCAAGCCTAATGCCAGCATGATGAAGAAAATCAATACGCCGACCATCCAGTTCAATTCACGCGGTTTTTTGTAAGCTCCCTGGAAGAAGACACGAAGAGTATGTAAGAACATCATAACGATAACTAGACTTGCTCCCCAGTGATGCATACCACGGACAATTTGACCGAAGGCAACTTCATTTTGCAAATAATAAACAGATTCCCAAGCGTTTTTAATGTCCGGGACATAGTACATCGTCAAGAACATGCCTGACAAGATTTGGATGACCGTAATAAAGAAAGTTAACCCACCAAAACAATATACGAATGCGGAAAAATGATGTGCGGGGTTAACATGTTCAGGAACCTCATGGTCAGCAATATCCCGCCATAACGGCGTAATATCTAAACGCTCGTCCACCCAGTCATATAACTTTGTTAGCAATGTTTACGCCTCCCCGTGCGGTTTTAGTTGACCCAAATAAAGTATTCCATCTTTTTCTTTCGTGTCAAAGACATCCAATGGTGAAACCGGCGGTGTCCCTTTCACATTAATCCCATCTTTCGTATACCTGCCATAATGGCAAGGACAGAAAAATTGATTCGGATTAGTCTTATCCGTATTCCACCCTACCGTACAGCCTAAATGTTTACAGATTGGAGATAAAGCAACGATCTTACCATCATCCGTTTTGTAAACCCAAGCTGTATTTGTTTCTTCAGACTCATACCACCCATCGACCTGTTTAAAACTAAAGTCGACACGGGTCGGTTCGGTAGTCAGATCACCTACCTTCTGCTTAGTTGCAACGTAATCCCCGCCTTTATCAGCTGATAATACAGGATCAATTGCAAACCTAACCATAGGCATCAACATACCGGCCGCCATAAATCCACCAACGCCAGTAAGTGTGTAATTAAGGAATTGACGTCGTGAAACATTATGCTTGCTCATGCGTTTTCCCCCCCTCTATTACTATACTGAGAGCCCAAAGGACCAATAAATAGCGACACTATAAAACTAGGACATTTCCATGATATCTCAATAATTTACCAAGGTCAATATTTGTAAAACCCAAAAGGTGGCAACTATGTGTCAAATAATGCGAAAAATCCTACTTTTTTTCATTTTTCCAATTATAAGAGAAAATATCAAGGATTTGGAGAACTTGCTGGTTAATCATTTCCCTTGCTTGGTCAATTTCAAGCCCTTCCAAGGGAATGGCAGGAATCCATACTAAATTATTCTCTAATTCCCGTTCTTCTTTTTTCCACTCGAAGTCCGATGTAAGAAAGAAAACATGCTCGAAATTATTTTCTTTCACTTCATTGGCCCAACGCTTTAACCGTTCAACCTTATCCATTTCATCACTTAAATAATGAAATGTCGGCAATAAAAGAATTCTACCTTTCATCTGCTTTTCAATTTCCAAGCTTAAAATGGTAAGAAATTCATTCATTGAGCCCGTTTGCTTCATTTGCCCTTTAAAAGATAGGGGAACCAAAGGAATCAAAACGGTATCCACATACTCTTTTGACTGCATATACATGTCAAGATCTTTTGCTGTCCACTTCATGTTTTTTCTTCACTCCCGATTTTTTGAATCAACTCCTTATCATTTTACCATTATTTTTATAACATCTTTACCATATACCCATAGTCTTTACAAAAATGTGGATTTTATCAATGTTTTATAAAAAATAAAAACCTTTCCTGATTACGGAAAGGTCAATTTATTTCATCCAAGTACTTTCAATTGATTCAATTGTTCGGTTAAATCCTTAAATGCTTGTTCATCATGCTTATCAAGCGCTTCATCGATTTCCTTAAGCAGACGGTCCCTTTGAAAATACAACATGCTTCTTTCTAAAAATTGTTCAGCTAGCAGCTGATCTTTTTCATTCGATGCCGTCGATTTCGGCATGAAGGGATTGTGCTCGAGTACCGCTGCATATTGATAGGAAGAGTAAGACGATTTAAAATTAAGCTGAATATAAATGTCTTCATCCCGATTTAAACGGATATCATGAAAAGATTTCTCTGCATCGGTCGTCATGATATTGGACTTATAGAACCTGAAAGGGACCTCATCCACACAATGTGTCGACATAATCAGTCCACGTGGGCAATATTGTGCATTTTCTACAAAATGAACCTTTTTCATCAGTTGATCATGACTCATTAAGTAATTCAATATCCACACACATTCTCTTCGTTTCAGTTGATAATGATTTAAGAACCACCGAATAAAATCCTTCTTCTCATTCACAGAAACAGGGGCAGCCACCATGAATTCCCTCCTCTGTCTTGATTTAGTTTTGTTTCACTTATCTACATTTCCTCTGTGTTTTCACCTAGCCGCTCCAAAATCATTGCATACTCATCATTCGCCGGATTCATCTCAAGCAGCTTATTAAATACTTCTCTAGATGTGGCTCTGTCTCCTTCTTCAATTAAAAAGAAACCATAATCTTCAAGGAAATCTTGATTGCTCTTGAATGAATTATATGCTTTATGATAGCTGGTTAATGACTCTTTAAATTGTTCGGTATGTTGATAAGATACAGCAGCTATCCAGTCAAACTGAGGATCATCCTCTCCATATCGCCTTACTTCACCTATACACTCCAATACATCTTCATACCTTTCTTGGTGCATATACAATTTCAAAAGGGTGAGTGCAGCTTCCAGATATCCCGGATCAATGGCAAGTGCTTCTTTAAATAGATTTTCAGCCTCTTCGTCAAGACCGCTTTTCAAGGCTATTTTACCACCGAAGAAGTAAAGTTCCTTATTGAATTCATCAGCCTTGATTCCTTCTTTGACCGTTTTCAAGGCATTTTCGAGATCTTCAAGATGTTCATAACTCTTTGCCAGGTACAAATATAGTGAATGATATTCATGATCTAATTCTTTCAGTTCAATAAACTTTCGTACGGCTGTCTCATAAAGACCTGCCTGAAAAGCTGTAAATGCATATTCAAATAAAGTATTGATTTCAAGTCCATCCTTCAAGGCCTTCTCAAAGTGCGGAAGGGCCTCCTCGAACTTGCCCGAGCTGCTTAATGCTTCAGCAAGCCTCTGATTGACATTAACACCAGCGATTTCTTGTTCCTGTTCCAAAACCTTTATGTAATTTGCAATGGCTTCCTGATCCCTGCCTTGATGAAAGAACAGTTCAGCTAGCGCAAAATCAATGATGATCTCATCTGGAAGCATTTCCTTAGCCTGCAGTAATTTCCGTTCGCTGACCTCATCCATCCCCTGTAATTGATAAAGGTCCGCTTCCAAAAGCAAAGCACTTGGATATACTTCATCATCTGCACTTACTTTTTCAAGCATCAGCATCGCTTCATCTTCCTGGTCCATATCAATCAGGATTTCCGCCAACGAAACAATCAATTCTCCTTCATCGGGATAGAGTTGCAGCAGATGTTCAAAAAGATCCTTTGCCTCTTCCGCAAAGCCAAGCTGGAGCATTTCTTCGGCCAGCAATAAAATGTCCTCTGCTGACTCTGATGATTTAATTCGATTTATATGTTTAAGAGCTTCTGTTAATTCCCCTTTTTTTAAATGCTGTATAACTTGTTCCACTGTGTTCATTGTTGAATCCTTCCTTTTGCATGATAGACTTGGTCCCTAGTCATACACATTCACGCCATAATGTAACATATTCTGCCATTAAGAACAAAATACCATGTAATCGTGAGATGCATAGTAAACAGTATTCATTAGTTTACCATACTGCAGCCTTGTATTCCATCGATGAAGTCCCCTCCCATTCTCATTAAAAAAAGGTTACTAGTTAATTCTCCACGCTGTGGTAAATCTCCTTTTTGATCATGAACCCCTTTTTCATTATTTTCATGATCAATACAGATACAAAATAGCCCTGATGTTAGCGCTTTCAACACTTTTGAGCATTTAAAAAAAGTTTACAGACCAAATAAGGTATGTAAACTTTTTTTATATTTACTTTATCAATTGCGTCAAATGCCCAAAAAATTGTGGATACGATACATCGATGGCATCAGGGTCGGCAAGTTCCACTTCCCCATCCGTTATCAAAGCCGCTACAGCAAGCATCATCCCGATACGATGATCCCCATGGCTTGTAACCGTACCTCCATTCAGGGCTTTACGGCCTTTGATGATCAATCCGTCTGCTGTCGGGGTTATATCTGCCCCCAGGATGGAAAGCTCATTTGCAACAGTATCAATTCGATTCGTCTCTTTCACTTTTAATTCTGCTGCATCCTTGATTGTCGTTACCCCTTCTGCCTGTGTCGCCAGAAGTGCAATTACCGGTATTTCATCGATGAGACGGGGAATTAAATCACCGCTGATGGTCGTTCCTTTTAATCGGGAGCTTCTGACCGTGATGTCACCTGCAGGTTCGCCCTCGCTCGTCTTCTTCTCTATCGTGATATCAGCACCCATCGATTTCATGACTTCGATGATTCCAGTCCTTGTCGAATTAAGGCCCACATTCTTTAATACCACTTCACTATTTTCCGTAATCGCTGCAGCCACCATGAAGAAAGCTGCCGAAGAAATATCACCCGGCACATGGATGTTCGTCCCTTTGAAGACTTGATTTCCGCTTACTTTAATCGTTTGGCCGTCTTTTTCGATTTTTCCGCCAAACTCCTGGATCATTCGTTCTGTATGATCACGGGTCTCTTCCGGTTCGATAATGATCGTTTCACCTTCTGCCTGTAAACCAGCCAAGATTATCGCAGATTTCACCTGTGCACTCGCTACAGGCAATTCGTAGCGAAACCCTTGTAATTTGCCTCCTCTTATGGCGAGGGGAGTATATTCTGCTCCTTTTCGGCCATCAATGGCTGCTCCCATCTGACGAAGAGGGTTTACTACCCGGGTCATTGGACGTTTGGCTATCGATTCGTCACCTGCCAAAACGGCTGAAAAATCCTGTCCTGCCAATATGCCCATCATTAACCTGATCGTGGTACCAGAATTTCCGACATCCAGTACTGATTCAGGTTCCTTTAATCCATTAAAACCTTTGCCTTCAATTTTGACGTGCTGGCCATCTTGTTCAATATGGACTCCAAGCTGCTTAAAACAGGAAATCGTACTTAAACAATCAGCTCCTGGAAGAAAATTAGTTACTGTCGTTTCCCCTTCGGCAAGGGCTCCAAACATTATCGAACGATGGGAGATCGACTTATCTCCAGGTATGGCAATCGAACCACGCAATGTTTGAATGTTCGTTTGTAATTTTTTAGTATTCATAAAACCATCCTTCCCTATATTATTATGCCAGGATCGTTTCATAATCTGTATGTCTTGAAATACACTCCGCAGCTTTTATGCGATCAACATCCGTTTGGAAACTGATGACCAGCACACCGTATATCTCTTCCCTGGTTTCAATGATCCTTATGTTTGTAATGCTGATACCTTCTTGTGCCAAATATCCGGTAATCTCAGAAATTATTCCGGCATAATCCGGTATATCGATATATAAATCATAAAACGCTGGTATGGCGCCTTTCGCATGTGTCGGCAAATCATCCCTGAAAATCTTGGCATCGGTAAAGAATCGAAGGATTTCTTCACTATCTTCATTCGCAACCAGACCTTTTATATGCTCCATTTCATTCAGCCAATCATTCATTAATTCAAGCAGCACTTCCCGGTTATGTAACAAAATGTCACGCCACATTTCCGGACTGCTTGAGGCGATTCTGGTAATATCCCGGAATCCACCTGCTGCGAGCCTTGAAATCAACTTGTTTTCCTTACTGTAATTTTCTGCCTGCTTAACGAGCCCCGATGCGACAATATGCGGAAAATGACTAATGACCCCAGTCAGCTTATCATGTGTGGCAGGACTAACAATAAGAAAGTTAGCTCTTGTCCCCTGCAGCCACCCTTTCAGCTGCTCAACCTTTTCTTCTTTGATGGAATCCCCGGGAGTTAGCAAATAAAATGCATGTTCGAATAAATGTAATTTGGCTGCCGCAGCGCCGCTCTTATGGGAACCAGCCATAGGGTGCCCCCCGATGAAGGCCACCCCTTTATCTATCAATGGTTTCGCTGCCTTAACGACTGTATCCTTCGTACTTCCTGCATCAGATATGAGGACCTCACTTTTTAAATCCATATCAGCCAATTGAGCTAAAATCTTCACGGTTTCATTGACAGGCACAGCAAGTAGAATCAAATCAGCTTCACATGCTCCCGCTTCCAAAGATGATACAGAATCATCAATGATCCCCAATAGCATCGATAGTTGAATATTCTTTTCACTTAGGTCCATACCAACAATCACGGCTTCAGGATGTGCATGGCGTACAGCCATGGCCAGTGATCCGCCTATTAGACCTAAACCTATTACAAAAACCTTACCCTTCACTCTTCTCTCCCCCGCATCTTTTATGCTCCTCTAGGTTTGATGAAACGTTAAAGCAGCGAATCAGAAGGTGCCTCAACTTCATTCAAAAAAGCTTTAATAGCATGGATCATTCCTTCATTTTCTTCCGTAGAACCAATCGTCACCCTCAGGCTGTTTGGAAAACCGAAAGATTTCCCCGACCTTGCGATGAAGCCGCGCTCAAGCAAATATTGAAATACCACATCGGCATCCTGTTTAAAATGGATAAAGATGAAATTACCTTGTGACGGATAATAAGCCAAATTTTCCTTATTGCAAAATTCATAGTACTGCTTTAACCCTTTTTGATTTTCTTCCTTGCATTTTTCAATGAAGGCCTGATCTTCCAAAGCGACGATAGCGATATTCTGTGCAAATGTGTTCACATTGAATGGTTCCCGTGATGGATCTAATTTCTGGATGATATCCTCATCCGCCAAACCGTACCCTACCCTAAAACTGGCAAGTCCATAAATTTTCGAGAAAGTCCGGAGTATGATCAAATTTTTATATTTATTAATCCATTGATTCGTTCTCGGGTAATCCTCAGCGTTTGCATATTCACAATAAGCTTCATCCAAAACGATAAGAACATCTTCCGGCACTTTTTCGATGAACGATAATAAGTCCTGTTCCGAAATGTATTTACCTGTTGGATTATTCGGTGTACAAAGCCAGACAACCGCTGTTTCATCATCTATTACTTTAAGCATTCCTTCTAGATCATGAGCACCGTCAATATGAGGAACTTCCCTGATTTCCGCTCCTTCTAGCGTGGCATTATGGCGATACTGCGAAAAAGTGCCTGTTGCCATGACCGTATTCTTTCCAGCTCCCAATAGACTCCTGGAGATGATTTGAATGTTCTCATCAGATCCATTTCCAAAAATAAGCTGAGTTTCTTTCACACCTGTATGTTTCGCAACAGCTTCCCTTAGCATCGTTGCATATCCATCTGGATAGATGGCAAACGAATGGGTTGAATTCCTAACGGATTCCTTGACCTTTTCCGAACAGCCAAAAGGATTTTCATTTGAAGCTAATTTCGTGATTTTTTCCAACCCGTATAATTTTTTCACTTCATCAGTGGATTTTCCCGGTTGATAAGACTTCAAGGAAAGGACCGCTTCATTCCATTTCATGTCAATCACCTCTATATTTTTATCACTTTAAAGTAAGAAAGTGTGAGAATAGTATATCATATTCATAGATTTATAATCATCTTATATCCGCTTTGTCAAATCTGGCCGTAATACGGTAGCCCCTGCCTGGTAAACATGCTGTATCTCTTTTTGAGATTTTGTCGTATTTACGTGGATCATGACCCGGATGCAAAATGGCAAGGAATTGCTCACCGGTATTTCTTTCATGCATGTAACCGGTACATAAGTCCAGCCTTCGAATTTCCTCAAGGCTTTGGCAGGGAAGACAGAACGAATCTCTTCCGTAGCAGAAAAAAATACAGAAGCTACCATATCGGGATCAATTTCATTGACCTGAATGATCTCGGCCATCAACTTTTCGACAGCAGAAATCACTTCCATTTCTGTGTCTCTTTCTACTGTAGTGGCACCCCTTATTCCTCTTATCACACATAGTCCCCCTTCTCCTGAACTCTAAATCATCTCCGTCATTTCCTCTATCAGCTCAGAGTCGGCTATATCCATTAATAGCGGTGACCCCACTTCGTTTAGCAGGACAAAGGTAGCTGCATCATTGACCGATTTTTTGTCTGTTTTCATTAATTCAAGCAGCATTGCATGTTCAAGTCGGGTTGGAATGGTTATTTGATAACCTAAAGAAGAAACCCAGTCAATAAACTCATCCAGTTTAAAATCGAGATCCACTTTCTTTCTGCTTAATTTAAGTGCATATACCATCCCGATTAAAATCGATTCCCCATGCGTAAAGTTTCCGTATCCCATTGAACCTTCCACTGCATGTCCAAGCGTATGACCAAAATTCAAAAAGGCACGAATGCCGTTTTCCTTCTCATCCTCTTCGACAATTTTAGCTTTAATGCCAATCCCTTTTGTAATCATGGTAAGGAATTGCTCATCCGTTATATCATTCAAATCAACAATATTCGACTTTAACCATAGATAAAGCTCATTATCTGCTATCAAGGAATGTTTAATGACTTCTGCAAAACCTGACCTTAATTCTTTAAGTGGCAGAGTCTTTAAAAATTCCAGATCATAAATGACCGCTTCAGGCTGATGAAAGGCCCCAATCATATTTTTCCCTAGCGGGTGATTGATGGCAACCTTGCCGCCCACTGCACTATCGTGGGCAAGCAAAGTCGTCGGAACCTGTATAAATGGAATCCCTCTCATAAAAGTAGCTGCAACGAATCCGGCCAAGTCACCGACTGCACCGCCGCCAAGGGCGATGATCAATGACTTGCGATTAATCTGTTGGGATAAGCAGAAGCTTTGGCATTCATAAAACACATCGAATGTTTTAGCATGCTCCCCTTCTGGCACTACATGATGCAAGACCGGTTTTCCCGTCTTGAGCAGGGCGTCCTTCACGGTCTGCAAATGAAGTGCCGCCACTTTCTCATCAGTTATGATCAGAATCTTGTTTAGATGATTCAGTTCACGTGTTATTAATTCGGGCAATTCATTGATTGCCTTCTTGCCAATTAAAACCGGGTATTGCTTGGAAGCCGTTTTAATTTGAATGGATTCCATGATTTAAAACCCCTTTACTTCTTCCCGATATGATCTTATGTACTCTGCTAATTGCTCATAACGATCTGAAGGGAATTGATCAACGATGGCAGCCGCCAGTTCCCATGCCACTACCGCCTCAGCTACCACTGCTGCTGCAGGGACCGCACAACTATCGGAACGCTCGACACTTGCTTCAAACACTTCCTTCGTATCGATATCAACACTTTTCAAAGGTTTATATAAAGTGGGGATCGGCTTCATCACACCGCGTACAACTATCGGCATTCCAGTTGTCATACCGCCTTCAAAACCGCCAAGGCGATTGGTTTTCCGGTAATAACCCTGTTCTTCATCCCATGCGATTTCATCATGGACATCACTGCCGAATAGATGGGCCGCTTCAAATCCTAGACCTATTTCCACACCTTTGAATGCATTGATGCTCATTATCGCTGCGGCTAGTTTTGCATCAAGCTTACGGTCATAATGCACATAACTTCCCACTCCCACCGGCATTCCTTCTACAATGACTTCGACGATTCCGCCGATGGAATCACCTTTTTGTTTCGCTTCATCAATTGCATCCTTCATCTGCTGCTCAACGTTTTTGTCGAAACATCTAACGGAAGATTCTTCTGTTACTTGTTGCAATTGCTGGATCGTTTCATATTTTGGCGGTTCTGCCTTCACTCCGCCAATTTCCAAAACATGCGATGCCACTTCAATCCCCAATAAAGACAAAAGTTTTTTTGCGACAGAACCTGCTGCCACCCTTACTGTCGTTTCACGGGCTGAAGATCGTTCCAGAACATTTCTCAAATCGCGGTGCCCATATTTAATCCCGCCGTTCAAGTCGGCATGACCAGGACGAGGCCGGGTGATTTTACGTTTAATTTCTTCAGCTTCCTCTTCTGAAAGCCCTTCACTTCCCATAATCTTTGTCCAATGTTTCCAATCATCGTTCTCGACCACCAAAGCAACCGGTGAACCGAGAGTGTAGCCATGTCTGATTCCTGAAGAAATAAAAGCCTGATCTTTCTCGATCTGCATCCTTCTTCCACGTCCATGCCCTTTTTGCCGGCGTCCCAATTCTTGATTGATATCCTCATTCGAAATCGGCATTCCCGCCGGTAATCCTTCAATGATAGTAGTCAGTTGCGGACCATGTGATTCTCCCGCTGTTAAATATCTCATCTTCCAGCCCCCTTTTAGCACTTTAAAGTGTATATGTATCAATATACCACAATTTTATGAAATGTGGGTATATGTAAAACGTAAAAACCATATTGTTTGAATTTAATCACTTTTCACTCTATTTTACAAGTACTTAAACATTTTCGATATAGTTTAATCTTTCAAATCAGAATTCTGTTGGATTTACTATAACTCGACAAACGAAAAGGACTGAACGCCCATGAGCAGAATCAGTCCCTTTTTTAAAAGTATTTACTTTTTCTTATAAAAAAATGTGTCGATCGTTTCAAATTGATATTTTCCAGGGGTGAATATTTGCTCTGTACTTCCTACAAAAAAAACCCCGCCGCTCCTTAATGATGCACTGAAATTTTCATATAACAAATTTTTCGCTTCTTCCGTGAAATAAATTAGCACATTGCGGCAAATGATTAAATCGAACCCTTGTTCAAATCGATCAGCGAGAAGGTTTTGCTTTTTAAATGTTACCCTTCTCTTGATTTCTTCATCGACACGATAAAAATCCGCTTTTTTTTCAAAGTATTTCCTTTTGATTTCTTCAGGCACTTCATTTAAGGAACGCTCGGGATACATCCCCAATTTCGCTCGCGCCAACACATTTTCATCCAGATCCGTCGCCAATATCTCTATCTGGCTAAGTGGAACCAGATTGGATAAAATCATGGCAAGCGTGTATGGTTCCTCACCAGTTGAACAGGCCGCGCTCCAAATCTTCAACTTTTTTTTGCTTGCTAATAACCCAGGAAGGATTTTCCGCTCCAACACTTCCCATCTTTTCGCATTTCGATAAAATTCGGAGACATTGATTGTCATTCTATCCAGAAACTCATTTAAAACTTCGGAGTTGGTTTGAATGTCTTTATAGTATTCACGAAATGAATGATATCCTCTTTTTTCATATAGAGATGTCAGTCGCCTTTTCATTTGCCCTTCCTTATATAATGCCAAATCAATGCCTGTCAACGTCTTGATATTGCGAATAAACTCTTCATATTCTTGAGGCATTCCTACGACTCCCCTGCACATAATTATTTTAAGTGGTCCTTCCCTTTATATATCGGAGAGTGCCATATTTTCTTTAAACTGCAATAATTCCTTACCATGCCGGGAAGCTTAAAAAGCAATGCAAAAAAAACGGGTTCCATCGCATAATGACGATGGAACCCGCTTCCTATATAGTGATGAGTACTAATTAATAAACCCACTCGTTTACAAGTTTAGAATACTCAACAAGTTCTTCTTCTTTGAAGAATAAACCGATTTCACGTACAGCGCTTTCAGCTGAATCAGATCCGTGAATGATGTTTTTGCCGACAGTTACGGCAAAATCGCCACGAATTGTTGCTGCTGCTGCATCTTTAGGGTTAGTAGCACCCATCATTTGACGTGCTGTAGCGATTACATTTTCGCCTTCCCAAACCATTGCGAAGACAGGACCTGAAGTAATGAAGTCCACTAATTCGCCAAAGAAAGGACGTTCTTTGTGCTCGCCATAATGTTGCTCAGCCAATTCTTGAGAAATGACCATTAATTTTGCTCCTGCAAGAAGGAAGCCTTTCTTTTCGAAACGGGAAACGATTTCACCGATTAAATTGCGTTGAACGCCGTCAGGCTTTACCATTAAAAATGTTCTTTCCATGAATGTCACTCCTAATATGTATCATTGTTATTTGCCTATATAAGGCAATACTTTTAGAATATTACCATTGTTTGATGAGTTTCGCAACTCCCATTATCAAAACTTTCTTTTTCCGATATTTTTCGCGATATCCGATAAAGTTTTTCTAGCTTTAATGGCAGGAAGACCTTTCAACTCAGTAAAAGCTTTTTCTAAATACATATCACTGATCCTCGCTGCCTGTTCAATGGCACCGGAAGTTTTTATCGCATTGATTATATGGGACATTTCATCTTTTGGCGTATCTTCCCGAACAGTTTCGATAAGCTTTTTTAACTTTGGATCCTCCATAGCGATCAAAACGGGTAAAGTGATATTACCTTGAATCAAATCACTCCCGGCCGGTTTACCAAGTTCTTCTTCCGACGCCGTAAAATCCAATATATCATCGGTGATTTGATAGGACATACCGACATAATATCCGAATTTAAATAGCTTTTCGTGAATCCCCTCGTCAACACCTGCTGAAATGGCTCCCAACTGGCAGCTGGATGCAATGAGCAATGCCGTTTTCCGTTTGATCCGTCTAAAATATATCCGCCAATTCTGTTCGAAATTATACTTATCTTTAATTTGTTCAATTTCCCCAAGACATAGTTCAACCATGGTATCAGCGAGAATTTGATGCGCAAGCGGAGACTCGATGACCGCCATCATTTCCAGTGCACGAGCAAAAATGAAGTCGCCTGTGTACATGGCGACACGATTATCCCATTTCGACTTGATGGTAGCCGACCCCCTGCGTAAATCCGCATCATCCACAACATCATCATGTACAAGGGAAGCCGTATGGATCAGTTCCAAAGTCGCTGCGACATGCTTTACGACATGAATATCATAGTTGCCAAACTTCGCACCCAATAGGACGAATACCGGACGGATCCGTTTTCCACCGGATTGCAGTAAATGCAGGGAAGCTTCCCTTAAAACCGTGGAATCCGCTTCAATTGCGGCTTCCAGTTCTTTTTCTATTAATTGCAAATCTGCATTCAAAAATGAATACATCATTTTAAATTTCATACATTCCACCCAGCTTTGTCCATTGCTATTCTGCTTATTTTGAAGGCTTGTACCCGAAATGTGTTGCTGCTACCCCACCGAAATGGGCTTTATAACTGACATTTTCCATTCCTGCCTGCTTAAACATGTTTTCAAGCTTTTTCATGCCTGGGAAATCTCGAGCCGATTCCTGCAGCCATGAGTATTCACTATAGCTTTTTGCGAATAATTTGCCGAACATGGGCATGATGAAACGGAAATAAAAATAATAGCCCTGTTTAAAGCCTAGCATCGTTGGCTGTGACGTATCCAGGCAAACGACCATACCACCTGGCTTCGCTACACGGTTTAACTCTTTAAGCACCTTCATGTAATCAGGGACATTCCGCAGCCCGAAACCGATCGTGACATAGTCAAAGCTATTATCCTCAAAAGGAAGTTCCATTGCATTCCCATGCATTAGGGAAACTTGATCCAGATTGAGTTCCTTCACCTTTTGTTCGCCGATTTTCAGCATGTTTTTACTAAAATCCAGACCAACAACCTTTCCTTCTGGTCCTACTTCATTAGCAAGGGCAATGGTCCAGTCCGCTGTTCCACAGCATACATCCAGTGCATGGGCGCCTTTTGGGACATTCATGATGGCCATTGTAGCCTTCCGCCATTTAAGATGCTGTTTAAAGCTGATGAGGGAATTCATCTTGTCATAATTTCCGTAAATCTTTTCAAAGACATGATGAACTTTTTGCTCTTTAGACTGCTCCATGATTCACCCTTCTTTCACATATGAATTTGCCATACTCTCTGTTTGTTCCAAGATGGCCTTCACTCTTTCCAGTAGTTCATCATCCAACTTTGCCAGCTTCCGCATCGAGCGCTCTACGGATTGCCTGGCATCCCTCAGGCACTTGTCGAATCGGGTGCGTACCTGTTCTTCCTTATCCGAAATGGGAACATCCCCACCGGTCGAGTCATCAAAAGGCATTTCCCTTAGGACATCAAAAACTATTGATTCCCCCGACTTCATATAACTGCTCTTCTCGGCATGCAACCGTTTTAAAAGCAGCAGGTCTTCCGATATTTCTATCCAGGCAGGCTCATTATAGTAATCCGCCAGTTTCTGAATCAGCGAAGCCTCTATCGCTTTTACCGTCATTAAAAGCGTTGGTACATCATGAATCGATCCTTGTTGGTATAGAATGATTTTATTATCATTTATTTTTTTTATCGCGCTTGAAAGGATACGGATCATATCAACATTACCTACACTGGCAAGCCCTTGATAATATAAGCCGCTATAGTAATCACCGGCAAGCACTTGTAATTGACGATTTTTCAATACCTCGGGCGACTCGATTCCTTCACCCGAATTCGAGACGATTTCATGGGTATCCAGAGCTATTTGCACTAACATGGTTGAAATGATGTATTGATTCCGTTTTTCGCTTGTAACGTCCAAATCGTTAAACAATCCCCAAAGCAACATCAGTTTATCTTCGTCCAAGCTTGGCTTTTGTATATACTTCAACAAATATGGATGTTGAGCTTTCGTTTCTATTAATCGTTTTAATTGCCTTATGTCGTCCGTAATGTTTAACAATTGAGATCACCCTTGCATCCCCGAAAGATAATTTTTTTCATACATATTGGTTTCTGTCTGTGTAAAATACACATTATTATACCATAAAAACAATCAGATGAAATGGTCAACGTTTATAAAATGAAACTTCCAAAAACAAGGAAATCATCGACTTTTGCTCTTCAAAAAAATGGATGCGGGAAATTTACAGCTTGTTAAACGCGATATCAGGTGATTGATTTATAATGAACCAAGCATTGAGAAACGATCATTTGTCAGGTGAATTCTTTTTGGAATCACTTTCTATCTCTCCGAATGGAGTATAGACCTTTGCATGGCCCCTGATTTTAATTGCCGAGGTATGCTCCGTGAATTGTGCGATCATCACCTCTCCTGAGTCCAGTTTTTCGGAGTGGTGAAACTTGGTGTCCGTTCCCCTTGTCAACCCGATGACATTCACACTATCCTCAATGGCTTTGATTACGACAAAATCATTCAGAATCTTTTTATCATTCATTTTTTCCTGCCCCCATATCCTTAGTCTTTAATGAATGCCAGTACTTCAGCTCTCGTACGGTGATCCTTCGCAAACGTTCCCCTTACAGCTGAAGTCACTGTTTTAGAGCCGGGTTTTTTTACGCCTCGCATGGTCATGCACATATGTTCAGCCTCTACTACAACCATTACACCATGAGGCTCGAGCTTTTCCATTATCGAGTCTGCAACTGTAGAAGTGATGCGCTCTTGAAGCTGCGGACGCTTCGATACTGCCTCAACCGCCCGTGCCAATTTGCTTAAACCAGTCACTTTTCCGTTTTTCGGAATATATGCTACATGGGCTTTCCCGTAAAAAGGGACTAAATGATGTTCACATACCGAGTAAAACGGAATATCCTTTACAAGTACGAGTTCTTCATGGTCCTCCCCAAAAACAGTATCGAAATATTCCTTTGGATCCTGATTAAGTCCAGAAAAAATTTCTTCATACATTCTGGCTACACGAGCAGGAGTATCCAGCAGTCCTTCCCTCGTTGGGTCTTCCCCTACAGCCTCGAGAAGCATTTTAACCGCTTCTTCTAATTTGGCATGATCAACATTAGCCATTTTTTGTACCTCCTAAAAAATCAATAATATTATGTATTAGATAAAAAAACCAAAGCGCGTTGCACCCGGAAATCCATAATTGCAATTATTAAAGCTACCGATTACCCATAGATTGAATTCCATTAAAGGCAGTTTCGCCGGAAGCGGTTTCGGATGGATATTTTCTTGTTACAGAATTACCATCTGAAGCGTTTCTAAAATATTCACTGTCTTTTATATTATCACAGATGGAAATTAAGAAGCAAAAAAAGGACCGCGTTTTCACGCGGCCCTTTTCGGTTAAGCACCCGTATGTAATGGTAGAATTACTTCACTGCATCTTTCAGCGCTTTACCGGGTTTGAAAGCTGGCACTTTGCTAGCTGCAATTTCGATTTCGTCACCAGTTTGTGGGTTACGGCCTTTACGAGCCGCACGTTCACGAACTTCAAAGTTACCAAAACCAATCAATTGGACTTTATCACCGTTTTTTAGAGCTTCTAAGATTGTATCAAAAACAGCATCAACAGCTTTTGTAGCGTCTTTCTTAGAAATTTCAGTTGCTGTAACAACTTCATTAATTAATTCTGTTTTGTTCATGCCATTCACCTCCTCCCAAAAGGAATCTTTATAAAAAATCATTATTACAACACTATAATAGTGATTTGATATTAGCTTCGGTCAAAAAATTTTCATTCCCTGACAATCAGGGATTACCAAGCCGGTTTAATTTCCAAATTATTCATCCAGAAATGTATAAATAGGTTGAAATCGCTGTTATAACGCGTTTTCTGTATGTAGATTATCACAAATCCTATAAGCTTAGCAAGGGAATTCAAAAAATAATGGGAATCTTTTCATTAATAATTGTATATATTATAAATTTTGTCTTTCGCTATTCATCATTTCCCTTTTTTATAGAAATTAAACTTATTATATTGCTGAAAATCGCTTAACCACAGGGTTTTTTCAAGATTATACTAAAAAACAGCAGGTTAATTCAAATATTAGCGTTCATAAATGATATTTTTCTTGCGATCCTGCCATTTCCTTCATGTAAAAAGACCAATCCATAAATGGAGTTGGTCCAGCCTTAAACGTTTTCTATAAGATGATGGCAATCAAGCCGCCACTGCCCTCATTAATAATCCTCTCAAGTGTTTCTTTCAATTTATAGCGTGCATTGTCTGGCATCATTGCTAATTTCACCTGTATGCCTTCCCTTACGTAGGAACTTAGGCTTCTTCCAAAAATATCGGAGTTCCAAATGGAAAGTGGATTGTCTTCGAAATCCTGCATCAGATACCGTACTAATTCCTCACTTTGCTTTTCCGTACCGATGATTGGCGAGAACTCGGATTCGACATCGACCTTGATCATATGGATGGAAGGAGCTACGGCTTTTAGCCTGACACCGAACCTGGCTCCCTGGCGGATGATTTCCGGTTCATCAAGACTCATATCGTTAAGGGATGGGGCTGCGACACCATATCCAGTTTGTTTAACCATTCTCAATGCATCGGCCACCTGATCATATTCTGCTTTCGCATACGCAAAGTCCTGCATCAATGATAACAGATGATCCTTGCCCCGAATCTCCACACCGACAATTTCCTTCAGAATATCATCATAGAGTTCATCCGGAGCGTATAGGTCTATTTCTGCAACCCCCTGCCCCATCTCAATGCCTGCAAGCGCTGCACGGTCAATGAACTCAAATTCATTGAAATGACCGACTACACGGTCAACATCCCTCAGGCGCTTAATGTCCTTGACGGTCTCTTTAACCGCTTCCTGGTAACTTTCCCTTAACCAATGATCCTCGCGCAGAACCATTACCCAGCTCGGGAGATTAACATTTACCTCGAGAACAGGAAATTCGTACAAGGCCTCGCGCAGTACGCTGTAAACATCCGATTCCCGCATTCCTTCGACACTCATGGCCAATACGGGGATATCATACTTTTCCTGCAAGGATTCCCTCAGTGCTACCGTATTCGGGTGGTGAGGCTGAACGGAATTGACAATCATGATAAATGGCTTGCCAACCTCCTTCAATTCTTCGACGACCCTTTCCTCGGCCTCTAAATAATCACTTCGCGGGATTTCTCCTATCGAACCATCCGTCGTAACGACCACGCCTAATGTGGAATGATCCTGAATTACTTTGCGAGTGCCGATCTCGGCAGCTTCATTGAACGGAATCGGCTCTTCATACCAAGGCGTGTGAATCATGCGGGGACCATTTTCATCTTCATACCCTTTTGCCCCGGGTATTGTATAACCGACACAATCGACTAAACGGATGTTCACGTCGAGACCTTCAGCTACTTGAATCGATGCTGCCTGGTTCGGTACGAATTTGGGTTCCGTCGTCATGATCGTCTTTCCGGCAGCACTTTGAGGCAATTCATCCTGCGCCCTGGCACGGTCCGCCTCAGACGGTATATTCGGAATGACGACTAGCTCCATGAATTTTTTAATAAATGTGGATTTTCCAGTCCTGACGGCACCGACCACCCCCAAGTATATATCGCCACCGGTCCGTTCAGCTATATCTTTAAAAATATCTACCTTTTCCAAGGTATCCCCTCCCGAATTAGAGTTTTGGGATTTCGTTTATCCATTTGCATTTATTTAGGACAATATATATCTATGATGTTGTCCTAAAAATTTATTCCATTTATTTCCCTGGTTCAATCCCTTCCTCCACCAGAAATTTTTATATAAGGGTTGTTATTTTAAAAGTAAGATGAAATAAAGATAAAAGAAATAACCCTTCCCCTACAATATATTTTGCAGAAGAAGGGTTATGCCTATTTTGTAAGAAATATTGGAGTATTTGTTTTTTCATCAATTGTATATGGTAACGAATAGGCAGGGACGAAATCCGTACTCTGCACCAGCAGTTCCCGGATATCTTCACCTTGCTTGATTTTCCCCTCATGCTTCTTCAATGCCTCAAGTAAATCCGGGGTATAATCAACAAAAATGCTGCCTTGACCATCGACTACAAGGTATAAATCTTTTTGTGAAAATGGACTCGTGACCGTCGGAGCTTCCTTCAGGCCCATCTTTTCATAATCAAGCGTGAAGACATTATCGGATAACCTTTCCTTAAACGGCGGGTATCCGTTGCTTTGCTGATAGGCAGTCAATCTCAAGGAAACATCCTGAATCTTCTGCGCCATTCTGACATCCAACAGCTTTACAGTCGGGTCTTTTTCAACATTTACGAGGATGTATTGAAAGACACCCCCTGATTCAAAGGCATTGTCCGGCGGTTCAGCCATATACCTCGGCGAAATCTTAGAAAATTTTATGACATATTTTTGATAAATCGGTGTCCCTGCATCTTTAGTAACTATCGGCAGTATGCCGCCTTCATCTTTCTGAAATTGATCCACTGCACTTTGGACGGATTGTAATTGCTCTTTATAAGGCAGTTGGTTTTGCATTTTTTGCTTCTCCGGATATAAGCAGCCAGCTAATGATACAGAGATGCATAATAAACATAATATTTTGAAAAAATTTCTCATCATTTCTCCTCACCTATCAAGTGGTTGGCCCGCTAAGTACAACGATAAGGATGATCAAGCCGGCCAGAATCATAAGTATGTATGCGATAATTGCTGTCAAGACTCTCCAAAAACCTTTTAATTTATAGCGGCTTAAGTAGATTAGAAATATAGAGATAACCATAAAGCCCATAGCTATAAAGGATATCCACATTTTTTGCAGGGCAGGTGTCATATCTTCATCACTCCTTTTTCCAGAAATTATTATAACATACCAAATTACGTTAAAGGAATTAAATCCTTGTCCACTCTGTGTAATTCCTTACTCGTTCTCGTGAAAAAAAATTTCTGAGATCCAGTTATATAAAGAGAAATATGTAATTATTCCCTCCTCCAAGCAACAAAAAACAGCGCAAAGACTGTTTCAATTTATAAACAAACTCGATAATAATTGAGTTTGCCGACCGTTTTTTAAGGTGTTTAAAATTTGACCGTTGATTGGAATGTAGGGCACTCGCTTTCCACGGAAGGTCCGCCCTCGGCGCCATTAGCGCCTGCGGGGGTCTCCCTTGGCCCCGCTTTCCCGCAGGAGTCCCGTAAGTTCCGTTCCAATCAACTTTGTGTTAACAGGAAGATAAGCTCCTTATTTAAGGATGAAAGCTCGAGGTGATGAGGATACCTTTGATCAGCTTGAAATGTTTACTTTAGACCACCTGGTGCAGTGAACTATTTGACTAGTAAAATGGAGGCTGCCATTGATGTAAAGAAGATGGCCACCTGGACTTGACGAAGGGTGGGAATGGTCGAAACAATGACCTTGGAGAGTTCATCAATCTCTAAAACTGCTACAAATTCAAAAAGGTTTCGGAATGATACCATTCCGAAACCTTTTTATCTACAGTCTGAATCAGCCCAAAGGCTGTTTTTCTGCTCTTTTAATTAAGATTGAAGCGTCGGCAAGACTTCTTTAAACGCTTTAATGACTGTATCGACTTCATCCAGCTTAATAGTCAATGACGGCTCGATCCTGATTGTTTTGGAATTAATAAGCGTACCTGCCACCAAGATGCCTTTATCAAAAAGGGCTTTTGAGAATTCATAACCTACTTCATCTTTATGGAATTCAATACCGATCATTAAACCTTGGCCGCGGATTTCCAGCACCTTATCTTTGTGCTCAGCAGCCACTTCCCTTAACCCATTTAAGAAGTATTCTCCAACTTCTGCAGCACGCTGCGGTAAGTTTTCTTCCAAAAGTACGTCGATCGTAGCAATTGCCGCAGCACAAGCTAGTGGATTTCCGCCAAATGTCGTAGTATGCATGAATGGATTGTCGAACCAGCTTTTAAATACTTTTTCATTGGCTACAACAGCGCCTGCTGGCATTACTCCGCCACCAAATGCTTTCGCTAAACAAATAATGTCCGGAACAACATCATATAGCTCAGAAGCGAACATTTTACCTGTCCGTCCCATTCCTGTTTGCACTTCATCCAAGATCAATAACGCATCATATTCGTCACATAATGCACGAACCTGCTTTAAATAATCTTGCGGAGGCAGAATGACCCCTCCTTCACCTTGAATAGGCTCCAACAGCACAGCAGCAACATCTTCACCGACCAATGCACAACTTTCAAACGTTTTTCTCATCATATCCACATCACCGAATGGTACATGGCGCACACCTGGTACCAACGGGATGAACGGTTTTCTGAACATGCCCTTTGCCGTTGCCGATAGGGAACCAAGGCTTTTCCCATGAAATGATTTTGTCGTGGAAATGATCGTGTATTTGTCACTGTACATTTTAGCCAGCTTAAGTGCAGCCTCCACGCTCTCGGTACCGCTGTTCGTAAAGAATGAGTATTTTAGATCTCCTGGTGTGATTTCAGCAAGGATCTTGGCAAGCATTGCACGTAATGGATCAAGCAAGTCCTGGCTATGAAGGGCTTGTCTTTGCAATTGATCGGTTACGGCCTTTACTACTTTAGGGTTACGATGGCCAACATTATAAATACCAAAGCCACCTAAACAATCAATATATTTTTTTCCATTTACATCCGTAAAACAGGAATCTTGATCAGACCACTCCACCGAAGCGAATTGTGTGTCTTTAGTGACCGTCTTCCGATATTCCAAAAATCCAGGGTTTACATGGTTACGGAAATTCTCGACCGTTTCTCTTGTTACCCACTGTGCATCTTCTTTTGAAATTTCTTTTTGCTCGATTAATTGAAGCACCTTTTTAATATAATCTTGAGTTGCTGATTGGTTAGCTTGAGTGTTTTTACTTTCTACGTTAATTGACATTTTATAATCTCCTTTTTTTATAGCTTTAGTTGATGGGTTAATTAAGTTTGCTTTTTTTATGAAACTTTGATGCTTACCTCCCTTTTTTCTTATACTTACTTATCAAGCAAGAACCATGCCAAGTTAATTAACCAATAAAAACGCATTTTTTAAAAAAAATCACTCTAAAACTATGCAAATATGCATATCGTTATTTCACTTTGCATAATCGAGTTTGGGAAATCATTGAAAAGCTTCGAAAATGCCTTCATAAAAATAAAAGCCGTTGACAAGTGATTTTCATCACTCGGCAACGGCTTTTAATCAAAATGCATCATTTTCGATTTTCTTACTTTGTTCAGCTAACACTTTTTGATACTTCCTGCTCACTGACGATTGACTTATCCCAAGCGCTTTAGCCGCTTTGGTCGTGGTTTTATACTGTTTCATGGCAAGCATGATCAATTGTTCTTCCACATGATCCTGTGCTTCCTGCAGCGGAAGGATTCTCGTAATGATGGGTTTCGTTTGTTTAAAGTCACTGCCCACAGGTATGAACCTTTGAATGAAGTCAGCATCGATCATCTCTTCATCTGCAGAAACAACCAATCTTTCAATCATGTTCTGCAACTCACGAATGTTTCCCGGCCAAGTATAGACTTCCAGTATATTTAATGCATCGGGGGAAAAGTGATAATTCCGCTGATACCTTTCATTCAGTTTTTGCAGGAAATGAAAGGCTAGCGGCGGTATATCCTCCGGCCTTTCCCTTAATGGGGGCACATGTATGGGTATGACGTTCAATCGATAGAATAAATCTTCTCGGAACGTGCCCATCTCGACCATTTTTTCCAGACTCTTATTCGTGGCCGCAACAATTTGAACATCAATGGAAATGGGTGTAGTGCTGCCAATCGGAATCACTTCCTGTTCCTGGAGTACCCGCAGCAGCTTGACTTGCAGATGTATGGGCATGTCACCCACTTCATCCAGGAATAAAACACCCTTATTGGCCTGCTGAAAGTATCCTACCTTCCCGTTTTTATCCGCTCCTGTAAAGGAACCCTTCGTATAACCAAACAATTCACTTTCGAGAAGGTTTTCCGGAATCGCCCCGCAATTTATCTTCAGGAAAGGTTGTTTAGATCGCCTGCCCATTTTATGAATGGCTTCAGCTATCACTTCTTTACCTACTCCCGACTCCCCATTGATTAATACAGTAGATGAAAAATGGGCGATTTTCTTGACTTGGCTGATTATCTGCTCCATTTTAGGACTTGCAAAAACCAACTCTTTATAAAATTGATCCTGTTTTTTGAATGAGTCCAGTTCTTTCCTCATTTCATTTAATTCCGATTTCAATTGTGTCGTTTCCGTTATATCCCTTGATGCAATGACTATTCGATCTATTTCCCCTTTTTCATTGAACACAGGGGTGCCGACGGAAAGGACTTTCTTATTCATTTTCGTATCTTGGACAATCGATACTTTCTTTTTTTGTTCAAGGACTAACCGGGTTACCGAAGGATTAAAAATCCCTTCATCCTCTAATTGCAAGAGATTCTTCCCGATATAATCTTTTAAGTCCTTCCCCCAGAATCCCGAGATGATGCTGTCACTATAGCGCAGCAGCTCTCCTTTTTGATTGACTACAAGTATTTCATCATAGATATTCGCTAAAATGGCATTCAAGTCTTTATTCGAGCTTTTTATCAATTCTATTTCCATGGCCATTTCCTCAACCATCGGTAAATCCTGAACGATGATGATCAGGCCTTCGACTTCTTTTTCATGGTTCAGAATCGGGCTATAGTCGACAAGCACACTCATGACATCAGTAATCTCCAACTGATTCAGAATACTGCTCCCGCTGGCAAACACGCTATGTATATGCTGCTTATTGAAGATGTTCGCAGCAGGTTCATTAAGGACTTGTTCAGAAGGTTTTTTTATCATCTTCAAGCCTGATTCATTGAAGTTCACGATATTCTTTTCTTTATCAGCCACAAATATCCCCATAGGAATGGAGGTTAAGATAACATTTAGCAGGTCTAAATTTTGTTTGCTGTCCTGCTTGAATAATTCAGCTAATACATCTTCCCTTTTTACATAACCGGTTAGCATGCCATCATCCGTTTTTATCAGCACGATAGGTTCACCGATAATTTGAAACAGATGCGGCAAGGAAATGTTAGGGTGCAATTTACAAACATTATCAATCGAAAAAGCATACTGTAAAAGCTGATCGACTGTCGTTATTTTTTCATTTAACGGGAGGTCATCCATACGGATATACGCAAACACTTGATTTTCCTTCATAAGAAAGAAGAAAGGTTCCTGTATCTCATGAATATTTTGGTCTGAAAACGTAGGCTGATCAATTGTTATAGTTATGAATGGTCTAATTTTATCATCCGGAATAGATAACACAGTTTCACTCTCCTTTTGTAACCTAACCTATATTTTATCACAATTCCGAATTGCAAGATAAAAAATAAGAGGCACCATTACTCATATCCAGCATTTACCTTTACTTGTTCCACGACAAAAGGGTCCTTTAACGGACCCTTTTGACCTAAAAACCTGATATGCAGCTTAGACTTATTTTATAAAGGACCGTCCACCTTATCTTACATTCCAATCATGTTTGAATTTTGCTTATTCCTGTTTGTTATGATTCGTGGATGGACGTCCCCTGCTAAGGCTTTTTATACAGATGGGACAGCTCTCGCCATACCGTCATTACGGCTCCATACCTGTTTGCAACACTATAAGGTACCAAGGGTAAAATGTAGCTTCCAATGCTTCTGCCCCCGTCACTTTTCCCTATTCATTCCCCTACGTAATTTCCCAGATGGATAAATACCATCAAAAGCAAGGCGACGAACGTTAGTACCGCATTTGCATTCGCACCGATTTTCCTAACCATGACACGGAACCGTCACAATAATCAGTAAATTCAACGCTTATGGAAAGGTCAGTAAAGAAGGAAATTTATTAAAAGCAATATAATTGAAATGAATAATTAATCCATCAGTATCGACTAGCCTACAAAAACAGGCATATGCATGAATGGACTTTGCATATGAACCTTTACCGATTCCTGCCGAAGGAATGACTTTTCCAACATTACATAACTGTACACCATGAAAGCTCCCGGGAACCAAACTAAGCGACATATTCTTGCTCTAAGCTCTGAATACATGTTGCTAACGGCATGAACGGGATAGAACGACAAGCAATAGCATTACTGACCTCTTCATTTATCATCAGCCATATAACACCCTCCTTCGTGTAATGAAACAGTAGATTAAATTCACTGTGCTTTTTCAAAATGAAATAGCGGAGGGGATTCCGTAAACCATTTGGTCCGATACAGAAGATAACCAATCCCAATTACCGCCCAGACTATTCCTAAAATCAAGGAACTCATCTCGAGATTAAGCCAAAGGATGAAGACTGAAGCCGCGCCTAAAACCGGGGAAAGAATAGTTGAAAGAAAACCTCTAATCGTTCTGAAGCTTTTGTTTCTTATCGAATGGACGATTACGGAAATATTCACGAAGGTAAAAGCGATTAATGCCCCAAAGTTTATGAGGGAAGTGGCCGTAACCAAATCAAGGAATAAGGCAACCAGTGATATCGACCCGACAAAAATGACATTAAAAAATGGCGTGTTGTACTTGGGGTGGACAAACCCAAATAGTTTTTTCGGGATCATTTGGTCACGCCCCATGACATATAGCAACCTAGAAACACTAGCGTGAGATGCAAGACCGGAGGCAAGGGTACCGCATAAGGTTCCTGCAAGAAAGAATGCCTGAAATAACTTCCCGCCCACGAAAAGGGCAATTTCCGGAGAAGCTGCTTCAGGATCGCTAAAACGGGAAACATCCGGGAAAAATAACTGTGTAAAAAATGATGCTGTCACGAATAAAACCCCTCCGATCAGGGCAGTCAAAAAGATGGCCCGGGGGACCGTTTTGGATGGATTCGGTGTTTCTTCCGATAAAGTAGTGACTGCGTCAAACCCCAAAAAAGAAAAACAAAGGATTGTAGCACCAGTTATGAGCGTCGAGACTTCCATATGGGGCCCGATGAATGGCTGAACCGACAAGACCTCTCCAGTCCCTTCTCCACCCATGACTCCTTTAACGACAAGTACGCCAAAAATGACGATGACCAACATTTGAAAAAAAACAAGGAAGCTATTAAAGTTGGCCGCAAAATTAACATTGAATAAGTTAATGACTGTCATTAAAAGGACAAATGCCACCACCCAAATCCACGGGTATACTTCCGGAAAAAGAGCAGTTAAGTATATTTTTGTCAAAATGCCGTTCACCATCGGTAAAAATAAATAGTCAAGTAACGAAGACCACCCGACAAGGAAGCCTAAATGCGGACTGATCGTTTTTTGTGTGTAAGTATAGGATGAACCTGCCTGCGGATATATTTTAACCATTTTTCCATAACTGGCTGCTGTAAACAACATTGCCAAAAGAGCAATGATATAAGCGGTCGGTACATGCCCCCCGGTTTTTTCGGAAACTATCCCGAATGTATCAAAAACAACCATCGGCGTCATATATCCAACACCGAGCAATACGATATGCCACAAGTTTAAAGACCTTTTCAGATTACCTGTTTGCATGTATCATTCCCCTTCCTTTTTAAGCGAGAAAATGGTAACAAACTTTTCTCGCCTCCCCTTAAAATTTTTTGGTCATATTACACTTCGCAATTTTCATACCAAAAAAAAGGGTCGATTTTTCACAAAAAACAAGGAAATATGTAGAATGATTTATGCAAATTTGAATAATCTATTCAATTATTCATAAACAGAAGATTTTTTGCCCATAAAAAAAGCAGAAGATATTTAGATATCTTCTGCTCATTTGACTAAATCCCCCGTGCCGAGGTCAAATTACTAGTTTACTTTCGTTGCATTGTATGCTGATACACGGCAAGGCGCATCATCAAATGCCTAATTTAATGAAATTCTTTTATGAAAATCAACAGATTGGAGATTAATCCTGCTGCCTGCTATCCAATATGTTAAAAAGTTCTTCCATCTCATTCGTTTTTGAACGATTCATCAAAAGGTCAACTGCCTTTTTCACTTCTTCCCCATTGAATAAAACATCGTACAGGGCTTCGGTGATCGGCATATTCACTTCGTACTTTTGGGCTAGTTGATAGGCGGCTTTAGTAGTTCTGACACCTTCAACGACCATCCCCATGTTTTCCAAAACTTCTTCAAGCTTTTGCCCTTTACCAAGCATATTCCCAGCTCTCCAATTACGGGAATGAACGCTTGTACAAGTGACGATCAAGTCGCCAATCCCAGCTAAACCTGAAAACGTTAGTGGGTTAGCCCCCATAGCCACCCCTAGACGGGATATTTCAGCCAACCCTCGAGTCATTAATGCAGCCTTGGCATTATCCCCATAGCCTAAACCATCCGTGATGCCGGCAGCCAAAGCAATGATGTTCTTTAAAGCCCCTCCGATTTCAACACCAATCAAGTCCGGATTCGTATATACACGGAAATTATTATTGATAAAGATGTCCTGAACCCTTTCGGCAGCTTTCATATTCTTTGAAGAAACGGCAACTGTTGTCGGGTGACGTAAACTGACTTCTTCTGCATGGCTCGGTCCTGAAAGAACCACTATATCCTTAAGCCATTCTGACGAAGAGACTTCTTCAATCATTTCCGATATACGAAGCAGGGAATCAGGTTCAATTCCCTTACTCACATGAACGATTGTCAATGGTTTATCATGAGCCTCTTCAATCTGACCAAGCACTTCCCGATAGGCTTTTGTAGGAACAGCCAAGATTATTATTTCAATCCCGGCCAATGCTTCCTTAATGGAAGAAAAACCTTTAATCCCCAAAGGCAATTCAATCCCAGGCAAGTATTTTTCATTCGTATGATTTTGATTGATTTCATTAATTTGATTCTGATTATGTCCCCATAACCTCACTTCATGCTGGTTATCAGCGATTACAAGCGCTAAAGCAGTCCCCCAGCTCCCAGCTCCAATCACTGCGATACTTTCTTTTTCTTTTACCACGGTATAACCACCTTTACTATTTTCTCTGGCGTCCAAAAATTCGTATTGGTGTTCCTTCAAAACCAAAGGCATCCCTAATTCGATTTTCTAAAAATCTCTCATATGAGAAATGCAATAACTCCGGATCGTTAACGAATACGACGAAAGTTGGCGGCTTGATGGCTACCTGTGTCGTATAGTAAATTTTCAAACGGTTTCCATTATGAGTCGGTGTCGGATTCATTGCCACGGCATCCATTACCACTTCATTCAATACATTTGTCTGAACCCGGATAGCATGATTCTCACTAGCCTGATCAATGACCGGTATTAAGGTATGTGTCCGTTTTTTCGTTAAGGCAGAAAGATAAATGATTGGCGCATAATCCAAGAACAGGAAATGAGCCCGGATCTTTTCTTCAAAATCCTTCATCGTTTTTTCATCTTTCTCGATGGCATCCCACTTATTGACGACGATGATGACCGCCCTACCCGCTTCATGGGCATATCCTGCAATTTTCTTATCCTGCTCACGAATTCCTTCTTCGGCGTTCAGGACTACAAGAACAACGTCTGAACGTTCAATTGCCCTTAATGCACGAAGTACGCTATATTTTTCCGTACTTTCATACACCTTGCCTTTTTTCCGCATCCCCGCTGTATCAATAATGACATACTCTTTGCCATTGTACTTATACGGAGAGTCAATAGCGTCACGAGTCGTACCTTCAATATCACTGACAATGACGCGTTCTTCACCTAACAATGCATTGACCAGAGAAGATTTACCTACGTTCGGTCTTCCAATCAAACTGAATTTAATGACATCATCAGCATAATCCGGGCCGTCAAATTTAGGGAAATGTTTAGCCGCTTCATCCAGAAGGTCACCAAGACCAAGTCCATGAGACCCGGAGATCGGGAATGGATCGCCAAAACCTAACGCATAGAAATCATAAATTTGATCTTTCATTTCTGGGTTATCGACTTTATTTACTGCAAGGACAACCGGCTTTCTTGATTTATAGAGTATCTTTGCGACCTCTTCATCAGCAGCCGTTACACCTTCGCGACCATTCGTCATAAAAATAATCACATCAGCTTCGTCAATGGCAATTTCAGCCTGCTGGCGAATTTGTTCTAGGAACGGCTCGTCACCGATATCAATTCCACCTGTATCAATAATGTTGAAATCATGTGTCAACCATTCACCCGAACTATAAATCCTGTCCCGGGTCACTCCAGGAACGTCTTCGACAATCGAAACCCGTTCTCCAACTATTCTATTAAAGATTGTCGATTTTCCCACGTTCGGACGACCGACTATCGCAATTACCGGTTTTGGCATTGCTATTCACCCTTTCTGCTACTATATCTCTGTCAAAGTCACGAAATTCATGAATGCATTTATTACGGTTGCTTTGCATTATTGATTTTCATAATTTCCTTTTAAAGGAAAAGGTTGTATTCATCATCATTTAAAGGAATCTTTCATCAGTAAGAATAATCCCAACTGATGTTCAGTTAAAATCATCAGGTATTCACGGGCGGTTTGTCCACTTGACGCCCCGGTTCCTTAGGTGACATGAAGCTGAACCCTCTGCATGCTAAAACATGATTCTAAACAGCCCAAAAAAATGAAGAAAGCTCCGGCATACGGCTTCCTTTTTAATTGTTTAGAGCATTTTACGATTTATCTACAGACCTCTAACTATCCTATAGTAACAAATTTCTCGCCAATCAACAATGATTGTATGAATAAAAGCCTTCCAATTCCAATTGGTTCCATTTATATTTCTGCCTTTTGATAAAACAGCTAATACCCCATTTTAATTTTCTCCATACTCATTGATTAAAATTCTCTTTTCCTTGTTTTGATAAAAATCTCGAATGGGAAATTGTATAAATGTATTGGCCAACCAGTTCCAACATTCTCAACAGTATGTTTGCTCCCAATACCAGCACGGCATTATCATGCCATGCGTAAGCAAGGGCCACATAAGGTAAAGAGTGGTAAGCAAGTAATCCGGAATAGATGATATCTCCCAGCAGCATCCCAATTAAAAGGACGAACAATCGATGTTTCCAATTTTTAAAAAGTAATAATATAAGATAATTAAGGAAAATACACAAAAGATAAGATGGTTTCATTATGAGCCATATCGGATCAAGTAAAGAAAAAAGTTGAAAACTCGCATAAGCGAGAGTGATAATAAGACTTCCGCTGATCAGTTCCATCATCTTGATGATTGATTTCTTCCTAATATACACACACAGAATAAAGAAAAGATACGGTCCGCTCAAATGGACGGAAACCAACGGAGCCTCCAGTTTATAGCCCGCTAATACCATTACGGCTAATAGATGAAAAAGAAAATCAAAACGAAAGGGAACCGTTTTCGGAATAAAATACATGACAATGACCCAAACTATCCATGAAATCCAATAAAATATAATTCCATCCATGCAGCGTCCCCCCTTTAAGGAACATTATGGCTTGTTTATTCAAAGTATAAACGTTAAGCACGGCATTTAATGAGGAAAGCTTCCCCCTATCATGTAAAAAGGAGGTGTGAACATGGGAAAAGATCGACAAGAGAAGAAATTGAGAGAAAGTAAACGGGTGGAGTCCGACAGGGACCAATCACTGGGTCATAAAGGGGCAACAAGTATGGAAAGCCCTGAAGAGGCACGAAAAAGGAATAGTTAAGTCTATCCATGAACAAAAAGGAAGCATCTCCATTCGATTCAATGAGATGCTTCCTTTTTGTGGTCACTCATTTAGCATATGCCGAACAATCAATGCCTCTTTGAGATAACCAATGATAGGTATTTCCTTTGATGACCAGTTTCGATTTTCTTAGCTCTGAGATATTACCGCATCCGAGTGCAGTCATGATGACCTTTAAATCTTCATGTATGTAATGTATTTCTTTAATCAATTGTTCCAAGCCCAACTCTTTATATAGCTTGAGGAAATGTCCGGCCAATCCGACACCTCTTGCTCCTAGCGCCAGGCTTTTTGTAATTTCCAAAGGGCTTTGAATGCCACCCGAACCTATAACTGAAAGCTGTGGTGAAACATTTACCGCTTCGACAATCGATGCGGCTGTCGGGATGCCCCATTCATTAAAATATCCGAGTATTTTTGCACGTCTTTCATTCTCGATTTTAGCAAAATTCGTTCCGCCAAACCCGCCTACATCTATGATTGAAACACCTACGGAATGTAATTGCTGCACCGTTTCCATACTCATCCCAAATCCAACTTCTTTTACGATGACAGGAATTCCAATCGTTTTATTGATTTTTTCTATTCTCGAAAGGGTACCCGCAAAATCCCTGTCCCCTTCAGGCATCGTCAATTCTTGGATGACGTTAATATGTATTTGAAGGGCATCGGCCCCGATCATTTCGCTTGCCCGCTTAGCCTGTTCGACTGTTGCTTCACCACCGAGATTACCAATCAACACACCATCAGGATTTTCCTTCCTTACAACTTTGAAAGAAGCTTGCTGGCCAGGATCCTTGATGGCTGCCATTTGCGATCCTACCGCCATGGCGATTCCCGTTTCCCTTGCAGCAATGGCTAGGTCACCATTCAATTTTTCCGTTTCAGGGCCTCCGCCTCCGGTCATGGCATTTATAAAAATTGGCGAACTTAATTCAAGTTCGCCAACTTCTGCCGTGAGGTTCACATTATTCAAGGAAATACCTGGTAAGCTTTGGTGAATAAACGAAATATCTTCTAGTCCGGTTTGATGCTGCTGTCCTGTCTTAAGCGCAAATTCTATATGATCTAATTTTCGTTGTTTTCTCTCCAAGGCCATCACCATTATTATCTTATTTTAGTTTTTTCAATTGATCACCGATCATTTCACCTAGCTGAAAACCCTTCGATTCTTCAGGCATCTCATAATCTGATGTGTTGTAATTGGATTGAGGTTCTTCAAGTTCCTTGATGCTCAATGATAAACGCTGATCCGTTTCATTGACTTCGAGCACTTTCACTTCGACAGACTGGCCTTCTTTAAGTACTTCTTGCGGTGTGGCAATATGCTTGTGTGAAATTTGTGATATATGGACAAGCCCTTCTACGCCTGGAAAAATTTCCACGAATGCACCGAAAGAAACAAGGCGTTTGACGATACCTTCCAGTGTAGAGCCTTTGGCAGCTTTTTCTGCAATTCCTGCCCAAGGTCCAGGAAGGGTATCCTTGATGGAAAGTGAAATCCTTTCATTATCACGATCGATGGATAGCACTTTCACCTGCACCTTATCCCCTTCGGAAACGACATCGGATGCCTTGTCGACATGCTGATGGGAAAGCTGTGAAATGTGGACAAGGCCGTCTACGCCACCAATATCCACGAACGCACCAAAATCGGTAATCCTTTGGACCACACCCTCAAGCACTTGCCCGCTTTCAATCTTATCCAAAACGTTTGCTTTTTGCTTTTCCTTTTGGTCCTGGACCACAGCCCGATGTGAGAGGATTAAGCGATTTTTGTCTTTCTCAAGCTCAACGATCTTGAATGTTAAAGTTTTGTTTTTGTAATCAGAAAAGTCTTCAACGAAATAGTCTTCTACTAGAGAAGCTGGAACAAAACCACGTACGCCTAGATCTACGACAAGCCCGCCTTTGACGACATCTTTAACTTCAGCCTCAAATACGTCTCCATTTTCAAATTTCAATTCCAGGTCATCCCATGCCTTAAGAGCGTCAATTTTACGTTTTGATAGAATGAGAGCTTCTTCTTCGACTTTAATGACTTCCAGCTCCAATGCATCACCTTCCGAAACGGCATCTGACGCCTTTTCGACATGCAGGCTTGAAAGCTCACTGATAGGTATGATTCCATCAGTCTTGCTGTTTTCCACATCGACAATGACCTGTTTTTCTTCTACCTTTGAAACGGTTGCTTTAACTTGATCCCCAACTTTGTAATCGTTCACTTCTACTTGGTTCATATCTTCTGTCATTACTAACTCCTCCTTAACCCATGACTGATCAGCAAATTTCCTCTTCATCGGCCACATATTTTATTTAAAGTGGTTCAATAAAAACACTTTCCTAATAAAGATAAAAACAGTTTTTTTTAGAGTAATAAAGTTATATTCCTTTTCATCGGCAATAAGGAACAATACCCTTATTTTATAAATTCTAACAAAATCAGAAAATTGTCAAGTATGAAGGACTATTTATGCTCGGAAATCAATTTCCCAATATGCTCCATGATGATCTTGGTAGCTTCATCGGCTGATATTTTCTGTTCACGATATTCGGTAAAATTTATTGGAGGACCGTAAACGACCTTCAATGGACGTAAAAATTTATATGGGCCGATGATTGCACACGGTATGATAACGGCATCAGACCGCAACGCGAAAAATCCGGCACCCGCCAAACCTTCTCCCAATTCACCGGTCTTGCTTCTGGTTCCCTCGGGAAACAGACCAATCGCCTTGCCCTCCTTCAAAAGCTTTAAGCCTTTTCTAAGGGATTCCCGATCGCTATTGCCGCGTTTCACGGGAAAAGCATTTACTCTTGGTAATATACCCTTTAAAACAGGTGCATGAAACAACTCTTCTTTCGCCATGAAATGAATATCCCTTGGAGACGTCATGCCAACTACGGGCGGATCCAAATTATCAATGTGATTGGCACAGATCAATACCCCGCCCTCTTTAGGGATATGTTCCTTTCCAAGTGCTTTAACCCTAAACGAAGGCGTTAAAACGCCTTTTACGATGTTCTTGGCAAATGTGTAAAAATCCAATGTCATCTTTTCCTCTCTTCTATTAAAGACATGATGCTTTCTGCGACTTCCTGAATCGATAATGAGGTCGTATCGATTTCGATAGCATCCGCTGCCTTTTTCAGTGGCGAAACCTCGCGTTCGGAGTCCAGCTTGTCCCTTGTTGCGATTTCTTCCCTTAATTTTTCGATATCTGATGGAAAACCTTTCAATATATTTTCCTGATGCCTCCGCTGTGCCCTTTCATCCACAGAAGCGATTAGAAATACCTTTACTTCGGCGTTTGGTAACACATGCGTACCGATATCCCTGCCATCCATGACGACACCGCCATTTTCACCAAGGATTTGCTGCCTGCGAACCAATTCCTCCCGGATGCTCCGGTGCTTGGCCACTTCCGAAACGGAACCAGTCACTTCATTGTTCCTGATTTGGGCTGTCACGTCCTCGTTATCCAAGAACACCAACTGCCCATTTTCACTTGGTCTTAATTCGATTTCCGTATTGATGAGAACTTCTGATAATGCTTGTTCATCATCAAGAAGAATCTTTTGATTAAGGGCCTTATAGGTAATGGCCCTATACATTGCCCCTGTATCCACATATATGTAATTGAACTTTTCTGCAACAATTTTAGCAACCGTGCTTTTTCCAGCAGCTGCTGGTCCATCGATTGCGACTGATAATTTTTTTTTCATAAATCCTCCCAAGAATCCTACAATCATGCTGATTATTTAGTACCTTTTCATTTTATCACAACTAGCGGGAAAATCATTAATAAAAGGGATGTCTACGTTCAAAATCACCTTTGTTCTTTTTTGATCCCTACAGCCATCATAAGTTATCCTTTTATTGAAAAGCTTCTTACAAAAAAAAGCGGATCACCGCTTTTACTTATGGGTCCCATTGAATGTTTCAATGATTTTCGTATAATTATTGCTGGTGACACCTTCATACCTCGAGAGCTTGGTCAAATCAAAGATTTGGTCCTCCCTGCTCAAAAGGAATTGGAAAAAAAATAAGCAGGCCAATTGGATGATGATCACTTTAATTAATAGTCTTTCAAATGTTTTCATATAAGCCGCACCCTCCATCCGTTTATATTAGCAGTATGGATGGAATCGCTGTTTTTCATTCAATCATGTTAAACATGCAAGCCTTTTTTCTTTAAATCCACCTGCTTTTCAAATATAAACCTCATTAATGTCTGTATATCATTTTTTGAAGGTTCAAGAAATTGGACGTGCAGCAGCATATTTCCATGTTCTTTTTCCGTTACGCGAATGACTTTGCTTTTTAACCTTAAATAATGAATCTCACCTGATTTCATCGTAAGCGCCATCCACAGGTATAATTGCGAAACCGATTGAATAGCAGTGCCTTTTAAAAGCCTTATGGAAGCTCCGCCAGCGCTGATATCCTCCGTTAATGCACGAAAAGGGGTAAACTCGGAATGTTCTGGATGAATGGCCGTATCCAAGGTTACATCCAGGCGCACGAATTGCCTCCGCTGGATTTTAACAAACGTTTCTGGTTCGGGCAGCAATAGTTGCATCATGGGTATTCTACCTTTCACTTTTCCAAGCACTTCAGACTCGAATACATAAACAGCCTGCTCTTCATTGGAAACTGTGACATTGAACTGTGTCCCCATCCATAAGGAATGCAATTTTCCCAGTCTCTTAATCGATGGGAAAGTCCGTATAGAAACAACCCGTCCCCATTTCTACAACCATACAATTGAACTTTTCCTTCTGTGATGTGTATTTCGGTTCGAGCATTAATATATCACCAATTCTAAACATCGTCGTCCACGTCCTTTTCGGTAGGGAGGAAACCACATAATATTACCTATGAAATCCCCCATATAATCCAATAATCATGAAGTTATTATGTCATGAAATAAGAAAAAGGGAAAGTGACTAAGCACATTTCCCCATAACTTATGATTGACGATTCTTTTAAATTAAATTCTCGTATACCGGTTCGGAATTCTTTAATTTTTCAACCTTTTCTTCTTGACCGGTATCTGCATTAATGAAAATACGGTAGGTATCGTCTTTAATCGTACCGAGAAATTCATAACAAAGAACTTCTTCACCAATATCATTGGTGATTAACGCCTTTCCTTCTTCCATTATTTTTACGTTGCTGTTGATTTTGTCCTTAGCCTCTTTCTCGGATATATTCGGATTCCCTAATTCCCTGGTTTTATGTGATTTTAAATACTCATCAGCTGAAAACCCTATAACGGATCCATCATCCAATGCGATTTTGACCTTGACTGAATCCGGATAAATCTTGACCCCATTTTCTGATGTCACGAAATTCAATAATGCGATATTATCGTATTGAGCACTCTCAAATAATTCAAGTGAACTGAAATCATGTTCCTTTAAAAAAGCTTCGGCTTTTGTATAGGCTTGATTCAAATCAATATTTGTTTTGTTCACATCTCTATTATTGATATACCAAATAGGGTAACCGCCTTTTTTTGTCAAATCCATATTCAATTCAGTATCGGAATCTTTATCGAGGATGCTCACACTATAAAATCCATAATCGGAACCTTTACCGTTTTCTTCCACATTCACCTTCAAATTTTTGCTTTTTGAGTGTGCATAGTTTTTTGCTGTCGCGATTGCTTCTTCTTTCGAAATGGTTTCACCTTGCAAATTTTTGAAGTTTTCATCCCTCTGTTGTGCAGAAGTAAAAGTCGGGTTCATCTCATTCGTTTCCCCGTACCCAGATACTTTTTTCTCTACCGTCTTTAATCCGTCAATGATCGTGTTATCCGAATTTTCTTTCCCTGATGCAAGAGCCATTTCGACATCCATCCATCTTAAATTGTTTTTAAGGACTAGATACTGCACTTTCCTTAACTCTCCCTGGATGTCTCCTGCCTGTGTGTACAAGGATTGCAGTGTCGCATATTCCTTATCATTCAATGGTTCTTTTTCAAGGTCCCGTACCGCTGTTTTATAACTGAAGTCCGCAATTTTTGATAAAAATTCCTCTGTCTTGTTAAAAGGAAGCAAGGTCAATGGCAACTGCCCGACATCACTTTGGGCTTCGGAAGTGATACGCCAAACATCTGTTAACGCCGGACTTAATGAATAACGTGAATTCATGGCCAAAGTACTGCCGACCTTATCGTGCAATAAATCCACTTGATAGCTTAAATCATGAAAGGCTCGCTGATACGTATTTTCCGCGTTGATTAATACAGCATTTTTTTCCTTATGTTCTTGATAACCCCAGAATGCAGTTCCCGCAACAACTACAACAAGCAGGGCAATCACTATATTCCTGATCATTTCCCTTCACCTCTTTACTTACAAAAGATATGTTTTCCGATTCTTTTAATTTGTTCCCTTGACCAGATCCATTTGCTTGTAGCCGTATCGGGATTAAAGTAATATTCTGCATTACCAGTTGGGTCCCACCCATTGATAGCATCCACCACGGCTTCTTTCGCCCTTTCGTTCGGCGTAAGCCAAATCTGTCCATCCGCAACAGCCGTAAACGCCCCAGGTTCAAAAATCACTCCCGAAATGGTATTAGGAAATGCAGCACTTTCCACCCTATTCAGGATTACTGCTGCAACGGCAACCTGACCAGTATATGGCTCCCCTCGCGCCTCTCCATAAACGGCATTGGCCATCAGCTGTATATCGTTTTGAGAATACCCCCCTGGAAGATTGGCAGATGTCGTTGGTTTGGAAGGGGCCTTTCCGGTAGCGGTCCCTCCAGTTCCAGTTCCTTTCGCTTTTACCTGTTTTTCAATGGGGACTCCCCCATAATAGGTGAACTCGTTTCCTTTATTGATTTGCTCATGGACCCATGCTTTATTGAAATTAGACGCATTCGCCAACTTCTGTTTTGTTGTAGTCCCTGCTAAACCATCGATTGGAAGCCCGAAATCTTGTTGAAAGTTTCGAAGTGCCCAATAAGTGCCCCATCCATAGGATCCATCAATCTTTCCCTTATAGTAACCGATGTTTTGCAGGCGTGCCTGCAGTTCAATTACATCATTTCCAACCGCACCTTTTTGAATGACTTGGCTCGAAAAGGCATTTGTTCTTGTTTCCGGGTAAATTCCGAAACATATAGTTATACACGAAAACAGCAAAAGCCATTTCCATTTTGACGAAATCCCTTTCATCAAAAACACTCCTCTTTTTCTTGAATTAATGTAATTCTATTTTCTTCTTTACTGGCTTTTTTATTCCAAACATAAAAAAAACGGAGCGGGCAAAATATGCCAGCACTCCGTTTTTTGATAGTATTCGTCATTTGCTAAGGTAATGATTCTGTGAAAGTTTTTCTGCGTGAAAGTCAGACAACAAACGTGCTTTCTTTACTTTTTTCATGCCTAACCACCATAGATAAATCATGAATGGCATAATTAAGTACACCCAAAATTTTTGGGAAACCAAAATATAATCGTAAACCCCATGTAACGAAATTGGTATGATCAATGCCAATAATAAATAGACCCTATTATTCGAAGCCGAAAATTTCGCCTTGCCCAAATAATATCCCATGATCACACCGAACAAAGCGTGACTGGATACAGGGAGAACGGCCCTGAGAAAAGCGTGTTCCACCCCGTTGGCCAGCAGGTACAAAATATTCTCCATTGTGGCGAATCCAAGGGAGACTGCAGCTCCGTAAACAATCCCATCATAAGGCTCATCGAATGCCACATGCTGATAAATAACGTAAATGAGTATGAACCACTTGAAGAATTCCTCAAGCAGTGCAGCCCATAAAAAAGCATTTGCTAAATCCGTATTCAAGATATGTTCGGTTTCGAGCACATACTGTATGAACATAATTGGAAATACAAGAAAAACACCGAATATAAATGTTTTGACCACAACCGATATCGGTTCGGTCTCATATTGATCTTTCAAATAGAAATAGCTCAGTAGCGCCAATCCTGGCGCAATGGCCGCTGACAACATGACCAGCATTAGCTGACCCTCTTTTCATCTTCGTTTCCTTAATCGTACCATGGAATGAAGAAAAACTGAATCCAAGAATCAACTCTTCCATATTTTATTTAATCCTTCAGTACTTAAAGAAGGTCTCATCTATAGGGTTTTCGCTTGCCAGCATGACAGCTAACTTGATTCGTGCCTTCTTGCTGTCATAATCAGCGCCTAAAATCACACCGCGTTGTTTTAGATCAAATGCGCTGCCTTCATAATCATAAGCAGGGTACACTTTTCCTTCTTCTGCACTTGTAGTCATGATGATCGTTATTCCTTTATCGATTGCAGCTTGTATGGAGGTTACCATTACAGGGGTGACTTGTCCCCTTCCTACACCCTCGAGCACGATGCCTTTCGCACCGTTTGCAACCGCAGCATCAATAAAGAGGCCGTCAGCTCCTGTATGGCACTTGATGATATCCACCCTTGGGATGCGATTCTGAATATCATAACACTCCCTATGTAAAGGTTTCTGATAGATGCTCACGACATCATTATCAATTATCCCCAAATATCCATAGCCAAAAGATTCGAATCCCTGTAAATTGGAAGCATGTACTTTTTTGACATACTTTGCTGAATAGATCCGCTCATTAAAAACGACCACTACCCCAACATCCCTAATAAGATCACTCGCAGCGCATAATATCGAATTCCTTAGATTGGAATATACATCGGTGCCCACTTCTTGGGGAGAACGTTGGGAACCGGTTAATACGATTGGACGTTGATCTTTACTCGTGATATCAAGGAAATATGCCGTTTCTTCAAGTGTATCCGTACCGTGTGTCACGACGATTCCCGTAACTTCAGGATCCTCCAATTCCTTTTGTATGGCTGATTGAAGCTGCTGCATTTTCTCAAAGGACATGGACATGCTTGAAATCTGGAAAAGATCAACCACTTTAACCTCGATATCGCTGGGCAATTCGCAAAGAGATGCCAACTCATGGCCAGTCAATGCACCAGAGGCCAACATCCCATTCGCAGTTTCTTTACTGGCAATAGTCCCACCAGTCGTTATTAATGATATTTTTTCCATACGGTCACAGCTCCTCATTTATATCATTCACTTTTCTTTAACGGCCAAATGATAGGCAATCAATCCACCATGAAACCTGCCGTTCTCGATGAAGATTTCGTTCGCATTATTTCCGGCTGCCAGAACTCCTGCAATATAAAGACCTTTAACGTTCGTTTCCATCGTTTCCTCGTTATATGCAGGCCTTCCGGTCTCCTTATCAATAGTAATGCCCATTGCAGCTAAAAAGGAATGGTCAGGATGGTAACCAGTCATTGCAAATACAAAATCATTTTTAATGACTTTTTCCTCATCACCTACATGATAAATCACGCTGTCTTCCGTTATCCTGTCGACATTCGCATTAAATTCCATCTTGATCGTTCCATTGCGGACTAATGATTCGAATTCCGGAAGAATCCAAGGTTTGATACTTTGAGAGTAATCCGATCCTCTATAAAGGACTGAAACCCTTGCTCCTGATTTGACCAATTCCAAAGCTGCATCCACACTTGAGTTTTTGCCACCGATGACTGTAACATCACAATTATAGTAGGGATGGCCCTCCTTGAAGTAATGAAACACTTTAGGGAGCTGTTCGCCCGGTATGCACATATAGTTAGGATGATCATAGTATCCGGTCGATATGATCACATGCAGAGCTGTATAGTCCCCTTTCGATGTCTTGACCAAAAACTGGCCATCTTCTCTTTTTTCCACTTTTTCCACTTTTTCGAATGTATTGACCCGCAATTCTTTCCTTCTGACTACCTCCCTATAATAGGCTAGCGCCTGATTGCGGACCGGTTTACGGTTTTCGATTATAAAAGCGACATCTCCAATTTCCAGTTTTTCACTCGAACTGAAAAATGTTTGATGTGTCGGATAACGGTAAATGGAATCAACCACATTTCCTTTTTCAATGATCAGGGACTGTATTCCCACTTCTTTAAGAGCGATCGCAGCAGCCAATCCACACGGGCCCCCACCTATGATAATGACTTCTTCAACATTCATCTTTATTCTCCACTGCCTTTCCATCCACTATGTGTGATACGTTCGTCTAAAAATAAAAACTCCTATCAATACATGATAGGAGTTTTTACAATTCATTTCAATGATAAAGCAATGAACATGATGTTAACTATATATTAATACTGATTTGAATCCTTTTAGATCCAACCACGGAAGCGGGAAGCTTCAGCCATTTTTCTTACGCCGATCATATAAGCCGCTAGGCGCATATCAACGCGTCTTGATTGAGCAAGTTCATAAATGTTATTAAAAGATTTTACAAGGATTTTTTCCAGCTTTTCGTCCACTTCTTCTTCAGACCAGTAATACCCTTGATTATTTTGTACCCATTCGAAGTAAGAAACCGTTACACCGCCAGCAGAAGCAAGCACATCAGGAACAAGAAGGATTCCGCGATCCGTCAGGATTTGTGTCGCTTCAATTGTTGTAGGTCCGTTAGCTGCCTCGACAACGATCGATGCTTTGATATCCGCAGCATTTTCTTCAGTGATTTGGTTTTCGATTGCAGCCGGAACTAAAATATCACATTCCAATTCAAGCAGTTCTTTATTTGAAATTGTGCTTTTAAACAATTTCGTTACGGTTCCGAAACTATCTCTCCGATCGAGAAGATAATCGATATCCAATCCCTCAGGGTCATGGAGTGCACCGTATGCATCTGAAATACCAATGACTTTAGCTCCTGCGTCATGCATGAACTTAGCTAAGAAACTACCTGCGTTACCGAAACCTTGAATGACGACCCGTGCCCCTTTAATATCGATGCCGCGTTTCTTGGCAGCTTCATTGATACAGATCGTTACACCCTTAGCAGTGGCTGATTCACGGCCATGAGAACCACCAAGCACTAGCGGTTTACCCGTAATGAATCCTGGCGAGTTGAATTCATCCATACGGCTGTATTCATCCATCATCCAAGCCATGATTTGAGAATTTGTAAACACATCAGGTGCCGGGATATCTTTAGTCGGCCCCACGATTTGGCTAATTGCGCGAACGTAGCCCCGGCTCAGTCTTTCAAGCTCACGGAATGACATATTACGAGGATCACAAACGATACCGCCTTTACCCCCGCCGTATGGCAAATCTACGATGCCGCATTTCAAACTCATCCAAATGGATAATGCCTTCACTTCACGTTCCGTTACATTAGGGTGAAAACGGATACCGCCTTTTGTAGGCCCAACAGCATCGTTATGCTGTGCACGGTAACCCGTGAAAATTTTAACCGATCCATCATCCATGCGTACCGGTATCTTTACCGTCAATAAACGCAAAGGTTCCTTCAACAGCTCAAAAACTTCCTCCGGGTAACCCAGCTTATCCAAAGCTTTATGTATTACAGTTTGGGTTGACCTCAGTACGTCGTGTTTTTCTTCTTCATTTACATGGCTATTGCCTTTTGCCGATTCCATTAAAAGTACCTCCTAGAAAATCTCATCCGTATATAAAATTATAATGTACAAATAGTCCTCTTCATGTGCTAGTATACACCTTCGTTACATTTATGCAAGAGTAAAAATGGGAAATTAAAAGTTGGAAATATTCTAAAAATGAAAACGTTATCATATCAACTGCTTTCTTACTCTTTTACCGTATATCTTGTTCGGCCGAAAGTTGACACAAAAAAAGGCAAACCACATTTTTTCACCGTAATGCGGCTGCCTTGTCTCATTTGTCTTACGTCAGCTAAAATGTGTGAGCAAAACATGTATCGCTTCATTTTCGATTATACATGTTCCATATTCATTGATGCGGCTGAGTGTCAATGTAGATGCATGGCCATACTCAGCCGCTAGAGATATGACCGTGTCATATGTCGTGTCTTTAACATTTTCGATAAGTAAATAGTATCTACCCTCAAAATGATAAAGGGTACTTTTAAGCAAACCTTGAAAAGATAATCTATGAGATAATTGGACGATATCTTCAAAGTCATCGAAAACATAAAGAATATGGGGGAAGTCATCAATTTTCACCTGTAAATCCAAGAATTCCTCTTCGTCTGCCAATAGTTCCTCTTCGTCCTTTGTCACGATGATTATCAACCCTTGCGCGGGCAAGGAGAAAATTTCGATTGCAATGGAGCCACTCATTTTAAAGCTGAGTTCTTCGCACGCTTCTTCGACCATATCCTGAAATAGCTTGTGAACCTTTAAGGAATTACCTAAAATATCTTCTTTCGTTATGCCTCTATCAATTAAATCATCAAGGGTCAAAAAAATCTTGATTTTATTATTAGTTAATCGTTCCAGCTTCATAAAAAAATGCCCCCTGGTTACCATCTTCATACATCATATGAAGCCTTGGTCGCAGGGTGCATATCCATTATTTCTCCTAAGACGCCCGTCGCTAACCTCTCAGCCACTCCTCCCATTTCGATTGCGTGTCCCCCATTAAGACTCCGCTGAAGGCAGTTCGGTCTTCTTCAGAAATAAGGCTCAAAGCTGCACCGCCAAGACCCACCTTCAAATCCGGAAAATCCTTTAATAAAGATTCGACCAGCTTGAATGTTCCAGCAAGATTCTCTTTCAGTGAACATGACATGAATAGGTAAGAGGGCTTAATGATGTTTAAAACGGTGAAAAGGTCCTTATCAGCAATGGATTCTCCTAAATAAATGGTTTCATACCCTTTCCGCTTCAAAAAAATGGTGAAGATCAATAGTCCAAATTCATGTTTTTCACCGGGAGCACAAACGGTAAGGGCTTTCGGAAGAAAACCATTAGTCGGAATTGTATGCATAACCGAACTGATCCTGGATTTTATTATGTTCGACGCAAAGTGTTCATGAGCGGAAGTAATTTCTCCCCTTTCCCACTTATCCCCAATCTGAACCAATATTGAACCGAGTACATCCACTATGGTTTGTTCGATTGTATACATACTGAATGCTTGGCTTATCATCATATGGGCTTTATTTTCATTGAAATTCAATAGAGCTTCGATTAATTCATCCGATAACTTAATCGCTTGTTCATCCTTACGGTTCGTTTCAGGAACTCCAGGCGCTAGGGTGCCAGTACTTTCGAGAAGAGAAACGGCTTGGCTTATTGTAAAACCTTGCTTTGTTTTAGTAATGAGCCACTTAAGGATTTGCAGGTGTTTTTCAGTATACAGCCGGTGCCCCGATTCATTCCTGATAGGTTCGATAAATTTATAGCGCCTTTCCCAAGCCCTAAGGGTTCCCGACTGAATGTCCAGCAGTTTTGAAACTGCCTTTATATTATATTTACCTTCTTGCATGGTTTTACAAGGCCTCCAATAACTGTACGATCATTTGATGAAATTATAGTGGATTTTTCAAGGTCTGTAAAATCCCGGTATGCTCGCTTAAAAGCAGCCTAATAGGTTTTTTCCACAGCTTCGCCTATTTCAGTGTCTGTCCCCCTTTTCAGGGTGAAGAGGTGCGTTTCAGGCTTAGCTTCAAGCCTTAAAGGCACTGCGCTTGTCCCATAGCCATTACTCGTCATATATATACATTCCCCCTCTTTTTTAACACTTCCGATCTGATAGGGCCCGAATCCGAATATGCGAATCTGCCCGCCATGGGTGTGACCTGACAGGACAAGACTAATATGGTGTTCTGGAGTCAACTGTTTCTTGACCAATGGATTATGGCTCACCAAAATCCGGAAATCTTCATTCCCGCAATCCGACAGGGCAAGGTCAAGCCTATCACGTTCTTCCGATATATCATCAATGCCCAGAAGAGCGATTTTGCTGCCATTCTGAGACTCAAAAGAAACAGCTGTATTATCAAGGATCTTCACCCCATGTTTCAAAAGAGTCGCATCCAGTTCATGGTAGTCCCCTTCATAATCATTATTACCCCAAACAAAATAAAGGGGACCAAGTTCTTTTAGTTTCAAAATATTTTTTTCCACACGTTCTAAGGGAACCCCGCTTTCCCTAATGTCACCGCCGATTATCACCAAATCTGCCTTGTCACGTGTTTCCTCAATCAATTTATCCGCAATGATCCGCCGATGAAGATCGGATATAAAAAAAATCCGCACATCGCCAAAGCCTTCAGGAAAGTCTTTAAAATATAGGTTTTGAGAAACCACCCTATCTTGCATAGCCGTACGCCACATGTAAAAGATCATGGCAAATGACAGCAGGATGATGATTAAAAATAATCCAGATAACCATAACATCTTCGTTAAACCTTCTTTCCATCCTTATCCAAACGTACTTTCATATAACCATAAAACGGTATTACCCGCAATTAAATATGATTTAACGCGACCATCATTTATTTTCATGATATAAGTTAATATCATAATTCTTCTTCATCATTTCAAAAACCTTATGGCGATTTTTCCATTCTTCCTCTTTTTCCCACAATTGCTTACTTTTATTAATGATTTCACAGCGTAAAAGTTGAAACTCCTTTTCAGCTTTATCTAGCTTTTTTTTAATTAAAACCATATATCCATATAGACCAATCGCTGCCGCCAAAAAAAGGAAATGGCTAAAATGGTCGACGAAAACACTAAACATGCTGAAAAAGGAATAGGAATAAGGTACAACAATATAAAAATAAAGATAAATCATAAAAAGGACAGCAACGATCATGGTTGCCCATAAGCTTTGAAGATGCTTCTTTTTAAGTGCCTCGAATTTTTTCTTCCGATCCACGACATTTTGCAGCATTTGTTTTGTTGCTTGATCCGTTTTCTCATCCAGTAAAATGATTGTCGATTCCATCGCATTTCCTCCTCTGCTCTTTCAAATCATGATATGAAAGAGTAGAGGAAAAAATGATAATGTACCTGACACGATTGCCTTCATACTTAACCAAGTTGAACAATATTAAAAATACCCTGCCTATAAAGACAGGGTCAGACTGGAGACAAACTCGATAATAATTGAGTTTTGTCTCCAGCTTTTTAGGTTTTTAAAATTTGAATGTTGATTTTCACTTCAGGCACTCGCTTTCCGCGGGTGGTCCGCCCTCGGCGCCACTGCGCCTGCGGGGTCTCCCTTGGACGCGCTTTTCCCGCAGGATTCTCGAACACCCGCTCCAATCAACTTTGTTTTAACATTAAGGTAGAACTCCTGTTGCCTAAAGTCTTTTTTGTTTTGAAATAGTAGGATTTAAAAACTTGATTTTTTCTAAAGGTGCCATCATTATTTCTTGATTGGAATTTTCAATACCTGACCTTTGGAAATTTCATTGCCATTCAGCCCATTCCACTCCCTGATCAGAGCAATCCCTTCCTGTGATTTGTAGTAATTCATGGAAATGCGAAATAATGTTTCTTCACCTTGAACAGTATGTAAGACAACTTTGTATCCCTCTTTATCCGGTTTAGCGGCTTGTGCATTTTTCTTTTCTGCTGCTGCTTTCTTTGCCTTTTCCTCAGCTTCTCGCTGCGCTTTGGCCTTTTCCGCTGCTTCTTGCTGCGCTTTGGCTTTAGCCTCAGCTTCTCGCTGCGCTTTGACCTTTTCCTCAGCTTCTTGCTGTGCCTTGGCTTTAGCCTCAGCTTCCTGCTGCGCTTTGGCTTTAGCCTCAGCTTCTTCTTTTTCTTTCTCCGCTTCAGCCTTAGCCGACTCTTTTTCCTTTAAGTCCTCTGCCGTTGCTGTGGTTGGAATCGATTCTATATCTTCCTCTTTTAAGACGACTTGGTCACTTTTAGTAACAGGTAAAGGCCTATCCTGAAAATATGTATAAAGGCTGTAAAATCCAATTGGAAGCAAAATGAAAAATAACGCTAATAATTGTATCATTGGAAGTTTAATCTTCACTTTACTTTTTTTCTTTTTATTCTGGTGGACTTTACTCCGTTTGGGCAATGATGACTTTGCCTTCTGGCGTTCAATTCGCGAACGAAGTTCACCAGCCTGATCATTTTCTTTTTCATTCTTTTGCACCCGGCTCATTCAAGTCACCCCCTTTCTTGCTAAACCCTCTTTGCTTTTTGTTCCTGATTAAAATACCAAGGATAAAGTCAATCAAAAAGTGGGCCGTAATCGTCACGATGATATTATTAGTCATTTCAAATAGAAACCCGATAAAGAAGCTCAAAACCAATACATTTAAAAATAAAAACCAATTAAAAAGGTAACGATAATGAACGGCTGCAAAAATGAGGCTCGTAAGAAGCAAACCAAAATGTGTTTGCAGCACTCCACGGAATAATACTTCTTCACTTATCGCTACCACTAAAGCTATAACAAATATCATCGGGTATGACAAATTACTGAAAATGCGTTCGTTAATACCGCCATCATCCTGATAGGAAGATGGTGTCACTTTCATAAGCAATATGTCAATTAACACGACAATGACTCCAGCAGGAACACCAATCAGCAAAATGTTCAGGTCCCCAAAGATAAATAAGTCGAAAAAAGCAGAACGGTCTTTAAATAAAATAATACCTAAAAAGATGGCTAACGTTAAGAGAATAATTTGTGTAAGAAACAAATTATATAGCAACTGTTTATCTGTAAGTTGTTTAATTAATTCAGCTTGCTTATTTTTCATTGCCATTTTCCTTCTTTAGTAAGATATAAGCCAATTCCTTTTTCCAAGTGGAAAAGGAATTGGCCGGATCCACCTTTACTTCCGGCCATACATCAGCCATTTTTTCGGCATCCATCCCACAGATATCACAGCAGATGGGGTTCGCTTCCCGATGCTTTTCTCCAAAATAGTCCAGTATCCCTGAACGGCGACATTCCTGTGCATATATCCAGTGAAGGAATTTATGCAGCTTTTCTTGATTACTGGTTTTCCTCTTTTGACAATACTCTTTCATCTCTGCCACTTGATCCTGGTTATTGCCCATAATAAACTGGGTAAAAAAACGGAGCTGGATTTCGTTCAACGAAAAGGATAGCGACAGCTGCTCTTTTTCTGAGGGGGTCAAATTCGCCAGATTCTTTTGTGATTCATTAAGGAAAGAACATACACCATCGATTTGCGAATCCGTAGGCAACTGTTGCTCCATCAAATGAAGGGGAAGCCCTTCATCCCCTTCGCTATATAATAAGACAGCCACACTTTGTTTCCGGTCTCGCCCCGCCCTGCCAATCTCCTGAAGATATGCTTCCATCGTGGACGGGATATGAAAATGGATAACATATCTGACATCCGATTTATTCACACCCATTCCAAAAGCGCTTGTTGCGCATATGATTTTCAACTGGCCGGAAATGAATTGCTGCTGAATGAGCATCCTTTGTTCCTGCTCCATTCCACCGTGATAATAATTGACACTATCGATCCCGTTATCCTGTAAAAAACCAGCGACTGATTCCGCCACTTTTTTAGAGGAAAAATAAATAATTCCGCTTCCGTTAAATTTCCTGACAAGCTCCAGCACACGGGCTAGCTTCTCATCATAGCTGAACATTCGCTCGATAATAATGGCAATATTTTCACGATCAACGGATGAGACCATTTCCTCGGCCTGCCCAATGTTAAGTTTAACAACGATGTCCCTCCGGACCTCATCGGTTGCAGTTGCCGTCAGGGCAAGCGTCAACGGATTATTCAGTTCACGCCTCACTTCTCCTAAATTCAAATAATCCGGACGGAAATCGTACCCCCATTGTGAAATGCAGTGAGCTTCGTCTATGACGAACAAGCCTATTTCTATGGATTTCAAGGATTTTATCACACCATCGATGCTCAGCATTTCAGGAGATAAAAAGATAAAACGATAACTATGTAACCTATCGAAAGCTTTCCTTTTTTGATTAAGCGTCAAAAAAGAGTTGAGGGTCAATACACTTTTTTCGCCGCTCATCTTCAGCTGATCCGCTTGATCCTGCATTAAAGATAATAACGGGGAGACAATTATGACAGTCTTATTTACCAGATAAGCCGGCAGCTGATAACATAATGATTTACCTGACCCGGTTGGGAGCATCGCTAATGTATGACGGCCGGACATCAATGATTCAACCACTTCCTTCTGTCCGGGACGAAATTCATCAAAACCGAATTTTTCTTTGAGGACTCGTTCCATGTTCATCATCTCTCACCTATTTTCGCAAGTACAAGTCTTATTTGGAAAAAGCTTATTTGTTTATTATCGACCATCTGCTTGATAGCTTTAAGCTTTTTGGTACCAAGTTGCTTAATCGCTTCAGCAATTTCCCTCTCATCCTCGATTTTCACATAATCGGAAATCGGAAAATCTTTTTCCGATAAAACAATTTCTACGAGGTGATCTTCGATGGTGTTGACTTTCAATCTGCGGATTTCAGCTATTTCACCGAGGTTTTTCCCTTCCTGGATGTATCGTAAAGTAGTCTTTGTAGATTGTGTCAAATGAGGATTACCACTTCTTTTCCAATCATTGGTTAATGAGGATAAGAGAGGGTAATCACTACCCGTTTCCATTTCTGCAAGCATTTGATGCAATGAGTCAAGGAATGTATAGCGAACATACTCTTCTTCCGCATTTTTCCTTTTTGCAATCTGTTCAAACGTTAGTCCAATCCTGTTTATCCCGGTCAATTTCAAAATGAAAATGTCTCGTTTCATATCACTTTGATTTTCTAAAAGGGATACCAGTTCATCATATAGATGTTGGGCAATCAACGCTCGATCCTGACGATTGGCATGTAAAAATTCCTTTACGAAGAATTGGATTTTGGGATTTCGTTGTATCGGATAAAAACGTCTTTCATTGTGGACAATATGGGATATGGTTTGAATGAGTAAGTTTAACCTTCCCCAAAAAACAGGGGTGATATTGTGATACTTCCAACCATTTAAATACTCCGGAAAAGGATTATTTTTAAAGTAATCGTCCAACATTCGTTCACCTTGCAAACTAATTTCATATGCATCTGGTTTATCCGTTAAATTGATCAAGTCATGCTTAACCGAATGTTCAATGTTTTGATTTAATTGCTGACGGGTAAATCGAGGTATTGTCCCAAAAATATCCGTTAACCCGAATAAGTGGGCATCTTGGATCGTTTGTGACGATTTCTTACCCTGCAGCATATGGTATATAGCATAAATGGAGCGCTCACCTTGAAATTTTTTTATCGCATATAGAATGATGGCCTGTAGATAATTATTCATGGGACTCACATCCTTGTTTCATTTAACCAATAAACCCATTGTAACAAAAATCTGCAAAAACCGCCGTTATTATTGATGAATACAACGGAAATTATGTGACTAAATGACGAAACATGGAAAGGACCAAGTTAATTATTTCGATGTTTTTCGTTGACATTAAGCTACATGATAGTTATTATCAATACAATTTCTATTGAAAAGTTTGGCATTCGGTCTTACAATAAGAAAGAGATAATAATCTGAAATAAAAAGATTATCAGTTGTTAATCAACTTAGGAGGGGTTATATTCATGGCTAAATTTACTATTGTGGATAAAGAAACATGCATAGCTTGTGGAGCTTGCGGAGCAGCGGCACCAGATATATATGATTATGATGACGAAGGGATTGCATTTGTTACCCTTGACGATAACGAGGGTATCGTTGAAATTCCAGATGTACTTATAGACGACATGATGGATGCATTTGAAGGATGCCCAACGGATTCCATCAAAGTTGCTGACGAGGCATTTGACGGAGATGCACTAAAATTCGAATAAAGATACAAGCCATTTTCAATCGAGAATGGCTTTTTCTTTTGGCCAATGCACATACCAAAAAACAGGCATAAAAAAACAACCGGATATGGATATCCGGTTGTTTTTTCATATCTATCGTCAATGCCATTAAGCATTTTTATATAATGTTTGCTTATTGATCCATGGCTGTAATTTAATGAACAGCAACATGAATACAGATGTGATGAGTACGCCTTTAATCACGTTGAAAGGCAAGATTGCCGTGGTAACGAACTTTCTTGACTCGGGCGCCGACATGGCATCCCATCCCATAAAGAAGGTATAAGCCGGTAAAAAGACAAAATAGTTTAATACGCTCATGAATACTGCCATGGAAACTGTTCCCGCAAGTAAGGCGAACGTCATTCCTTTTTTTGAATTGATTTTCTGAAATACATAATAAGTCGGCAAGACAAACAGTATTCCGGCTATAAAGTTAGCGATATGCCCCACAGGCACAGCAGTCAAGGTCCCTGTCATGACTAAATCCAATAGGTTTTTAATGAACTCGACTAGAATTCCAGCCATCGGACCGAAAATCAATGCCGCCATCAGTGCTGGTATGTCGCTAAAATCAACATTGAGAAAAGGCGGGAATCCTGGAAACGGGAAATTTAAAAGCATCAATAAATACGATATGCTTCCCATCATGGCAAGTGAGACCATTTTTTTCACTTTGTTCTTTTTCATAGTTCTCTCTCCTTCTTTTCCGATCTACCTGAAAAAGAGGTTAGGATTCCAAAATATGTTGATGTTCAATAAAAAACCTTTAATTCCAATGGAATTAAAGGGATAAATTAAAGGTTACATCAAACAAACGTTCAGCAAATAACTGTTGAAACGCACTAAGGAACCTCCATCTTCTCCCATCCAGACTATACTGTCGGCTTTGGAATCACACCAAATCCTGCCTTGTAAGGCTCGCGGGCTTAGAAGTAGAAATCCCTTCATCACCGCCGGTGGGGAATTGCGCCCCGCCCCGAAGATAGACCTATAAAATTTTTTATACTTCCCATTATATCTGAAATACCTTTTTTTTGATAGCATTTTTTCTCATTTGATGCATGTAGGATGAATATCGATCGTCGCAGTGAACGGCTTAAAACAAATGGCGGATTTACAATATGACAATTCGAAAATTTTTCGCAAAAGGAGACGAAGCTATTTATATCGCCGCATTAAACGGATGATCAGATGAAAATCATTTGTTTAAGCGCTTTCATTCAGATAAGCCAAATTGACATTATCAGCATTTCAATTGTAAAATTAACTGAAATTTAAGATAATTTTTTCCTTAGGAAGGTGTTTAGACGTGTATCGGATTTTAGTAGCAGACGCCATTAAACCAGAAGGACTCGGACCGCTTTCAGAGGCATGCAATATTCATCTCATTCAGAAGACCGTAGAGGAAGCTGCAAACGAACTTGATCAGATCGATGCAATTCTTGTGAGAAGTGCAACAAAGGTTTCGGAAGATTTAATGAACCGTATGCCGCAGTTAAAAATTATAGCACGCGCTGGTGTCGGTGTTGATAACATAGACATCCCCGCAGCGACAAAACGCGGGATTGTCGTGGTTAATGCACCTGACGGCAACACCATTTCAACAGCTGAACATACATTCGCGATGATGGCTTCATTATTGCGCCACATTCCGCAAGCTTATGCTTCATTGAAAAATGGGGAGTGGAAACGTTCTTCATATACGGGAACTGAACTTCGTGGTAAAACATTAGGCATAGTTGGCTTTGGACGCATTGGAGGGGAAATTGCCAAACGTGCTAAAGTGTTTGGAATGGATGTCATTGTCTATGACCCGTTCCTGACTGTAGATCGTGCAAAGAAAATGTCCGTAACGGCCCTGCCATTGGATGAATTGCTTCCTAAAGCAGACATCATTACTGTCCATACACCACTAACGAATGAAACTAGAGGATTAATTAATAAAGAAAAACTGCTTACCTGTAAAAAAGGGGTTTATGTACTGAACTGCGCCCGTGGTGGAATTCTAGACGAAGATGATTTATATGAAATGTTAGTTGAAGGGCATGTTGCAGGGGCGGCACTGGACGTTTTCGTCGAAGAACCCCCACTTGGCCATAAACTGCTGGAACTGGACAGCGTCATTGCTACACCGCATCTAGGCGCTTCCACGAAAGAAGCCCAATTAAATGTCGCCGTACAGGTTGCCCAAGAAGTATTGACCTATTTCGAAGGAAATCCAGTATCAAGTTCAATCAACCTTCCGGCCATATCTAAAGAAGTGTTTGAAAAGGTACAGCCATTCCATCAACTTGTTCAGCAAATGGGATCGATTGCTTCCCAGTGCATGAATGAAGGAATTCAGGAAATCTCCGTTACATATGCAGGAGAATCTTTGGATTTCGATACCGCGATTCTTACAAAAAGTCTAATCTCCGGCTTTTTAAGATCAAGAGTCGATGCATCAGTCAATGAAGTGAATGCCTTGTTGATCGCAAAAGAGCGTGGCATAACCATTGGCGAAAAAATCTCTACGGACTCTTTAGGTTACTCGAATTTGATCAGCCTTAAAGTAAAAGGTGACAACCGAGAATTAACAATAAGTGGGACCTATATCGAAAACTATGGTTCTCGAATTGTAAGTTTGAATGGTTTCAAAATCGACTTTCATCCAGAATCGAATTTACTTTATATCCAGCATACCGATAAACCCGGTGTAATCGGTAACGTAGGTAAAATCCTGGGTGATCACGGAGTGAATATCGCCACCATGCAGGTTGGCCGAAAAGAAGCTGGCGGTGAAGCCATCATGGTTTTGAGCTTCGATTTACCATTAGAAGACAACATGAAACAGTTTTTAATGGAAACAGAAGAAATTACGTTCATGGCCCGTATTTCATTATAAGAAGAAAAAAGTGCCCCGCAGCGCGGGCACTTTTTTCTGTTAATGCATTCAATTCACTTGGTTCGGTGCTTCTGGCACCAATATGTCTTCAGTTAAATTCAACTGGCCCACCTCTTCAATAGGAGCATTTTCAAACTTCACTTTTTCAAAACCAAAATCCTTAGCTATGAAGAGTATGGCTTCTAAAGCTTGAAGGGTTTCCTCACTATTTTCAATAACAGCTTGATCTGATAGATGAATGATCACAAGATCTCCATTAGAGTTTATCCTTTCCCATTTCAGGTCATGGGGGATTGCAGGTGAAATTCCCTCGATGTCCGCCTCCCCTTTTCCGGCTTGCAGCGCCTCCTCAAAGTCCCGATAACCCATATTGCTTGGAACAAGGAAACTTGGAGAAGACTCTTCCCTTTGATAAAGAAGGTATGTGCGTTTTTTTTGATGAGGTATATCCATCTCCTTTAAATATCCCGCATGTGCAAACCTGGCACCTTGCTTACCTTCTGTGGAAAATGTCATTTTCTCTATATTGTTATAGGAAAGCGTTTCTTCCATCGAATGGAGAAAAAGTGTATCTTCAGCCAACAGTTGGCTTTTTTCTGGAAAATCAATATGGGCAGTGTTTATATCGTTTCCTTGGCTAATCTTTATATCAAGCGGAAAATAGTCAGATAGCCCATATTGCGCTTCATCGATATCGGACATTTGTTTAACTAACTGATTCAGTGTATCACTTTCATCATGATGTTTAAGTTTAATTGAAATGGGAACGATGAAATTCATTTGATCATCTGGGACACCCATCGTAATGATCGAGGCATTTTTAAGGTCATCCTGATAGATCGCTTGTTCAAATGTTTTTTCCTTTTGCCCTTTTCGCGGTTCCATTTCTGAAAACTTGTCTTTGGATTCGATTTTCGCTTGGTTACTCGAAAACTCTTGAGCTTCCTGTTTATCTTCTGAGGGCTTTTCTTGGTTACTTGTATCCTTCCGTTCAAGATCTGCCATTTCCTTACTTTCAGATAGAGACAATTTCCCACTGCTGCCGCTGTCTTCTCGACTTGTCGTTCCTTTTATTTCAATAATGAACGATGATGCCAAAACAACCATCAAGAATAAGGAGGCAACACCCGCGAATAGAGGTATCCAGTGTTTCTTTTTCTTTTTATCATGTATTCTCGCATACACCTCTGCCTTGGTTCGGTCATCTTTTAATTTCGGAAGCTCGCGCAGCATGTCTTCAATTTCGCTTTCTTTCCAACGGGATCTCCTCAATGCGGTGGCCCTCCTTTCCTGATAAATCTTCCATCAACTTTTTAATGGCCTTCAAAGCTCGGTGCTGGGTCGTTTTTACCTTACTTTCACTCCAATTCAATACTTCAGCAGTTTCCGTAATGGACAATCCCTGAATATATCGTAAAATGATCACGGATCTTTGATTCGTGGTACACCGGTTTAAGCATTGGTAAATATCTTGGATTTCATCGTTCTTGATAGCCACTTCCTCGGGAATGGGCTCTTCATCTTTTAGCAATTGCCTATCCCAATCAAAATTAGGAAAGATTTTGTCTTTCCACCCTTTTTGTTTCCGAAAGTGATCAATCGTCACATTTCTTGCAATCGAATACATCCACGTTTTTTCACTGCTTTTTCCTTCGAAGCGTTCATAGGCCTTCATCACCCGGATATAGACCTCCTGAACAAGGTCTTCGGCGGTTTCTCGATTTTTAGTCATATAAAAAATGAATTGATATATTTCCTGATGATATTTTTCATAAAGATCGTGGAAAACGGAATCCATCATTTCCCCACATCCGTTCATAAATATAGTCGTCAATCTTAAACAAAAGTTACATACTTCGGCTTTAATCTTATTATAAAATTCCGTTAATTTCCACATATCAGGGACTTCTTATTTTGTTTCCTAAAAAAACAAAGACAAGTTGGAAAGAAATCCACTTGCCTTTGTCTTCGCAGTTCTTTATGAAACAAGATTATCTGGCGATCCACCTGTCATTCATTCAGCGTTTTCCATAATTCGAGGCAAAATGATACTGAACGTCGTCCCTTTATTAGGTAAACTGTTTACCGAAATGTAGCCATCATGGGCATTGATTATATTTTTTACGATTGCCAAACCCAATCCGGTACCCGAACGGCCGCGGGTCCTTGCTTTATCCGCTTTATAAAACCTCTCGAATACAAATGGCAGATCTTCTTCGGGAATTCCAGATCCAGAGTCCCTCACATCAATGATCAGTCCCCTTCGATCACTTGTCCTCTGAATGACATCAATGTTACCGCCTGGGGGAGTATGACGAATCGCATTATCAATTAAATTGGTCAAAACCTGTTCAATACGGTCCGGATCGAAGTGCCATTGAATCTGATCTTCTTGCAGGCTGGCTGATATGGTAATCCCTTTTTCTTTAGCCAGCCCAGAAAACTTACTTGTAATCCTCTTTAAATATGGAGAAATAGGTACACATTCATAGCTAAGATTCATTTTACCCGATTCCAATTTAGCTAGATCGAGAAGATCATTGACTAAACGTCCCATTCTCAAAGATTCATCATAGATGATGCGGGCCATTTCCACCTTTTCTTCTTCACTGCCCGCAATGTCATCTACAATCGCTTCACTATATCCTTGCAACATTGAAATCGGGGTCCTTAACTCATGGGAAACATTCGCTATGAAATCAGTCCTGAGTTTGTCCATCCGTCTTTCATCACTCATATCCCTTATGATGGCCACCGCTCCCCGAATATTGTCGCCATTTGTATATAGCGGACTGACAATCAATCCCCAATTACGGCCCTGCAAGGTAATTTCACCGACTTGTTCCTTATCGAAGGACTCTGATTCATCAAAAAGATTCATCAAAACCAAAGGAACATTCACATTATCTTCCCGGTTATAGCCCTTTTCAAAATACCAGGATTGCAGAAACCTTTCCGCTGGAGGATTCGTTTCAAGAATTGTGCCGTCTTTATTGAAGGTGATGACCCCATCTGCCATACTGCTAAGAATGCTTGAGAGATGTTCCTTTTCCTGACTAAGTGCATTCATATTGAATTTCAGTTGCTTCCTCATCTGATTAAACGCTATGGCCAGCTCACCGATTTCATCTTGAGTCAGTATTGGAACCTTTGTATCAAATTTCCCCCGGGCAATCGCTAGGGCGGCTTCCCTCATCTTCACCAATGGAGCATTGATTCTTGTAGATAAAAAGAAAGCAAAAATCGTTGTCAAAATAATGGCGATGCCTGCTGCCAATAAAATGAACTGTGTAGTGGATTTTGTGGTTTCTTCCATGGACTCCAACGATTGAAATAGGAACACTTCATCCTGTTCCCCATTCAATTCAAGCGGAATGCCTACCACGATTGCGGATAAGCCCTCGTTTCCCGCATCTTCGGATAGCGCCATTTCCTTTTTTACAGTCTTTCTTTCCGTAAAAACCTTGAGCAATTCGGGGTCATTTTTAATGAGTTCCGGCGTGATTTCAAACTCATTATCTCCACCGATGGATGAGAATACCATTTTGTCATCATTAAGAATGATCATTTTCGTTTCATTGCCTATTAATTCCGAAGCTATTTGTAATACCTCATTGCTGGATCCCTGATGTTCATTGGTCACCTTAATGATTTGTTCAGCCGTTTTGGTTAAATCATTTTCAATATTTTCAATTTGGAAATTCTCAAAGAATTCGACCAGCAGAACGGTTAAAACAATTAATACAAACGACACGAGCAATAGGATCGTTGCCCATAGCTTCCCTACAACACTGCCCCATAGCATCAGTCATTAATGACTTCGAACTTGTAACCTACACCCCAAACGGTCACAATCATCTTGGCTGCGTTTTCGGATATACGGTTTAATTTTTCACGCAAGCGTTTAACATGCGTGTCTACAGTTCGAAGATCTCCAAAGAATTCATAGTGCCATACTTCTTTTAACAATTGCTCCCGGTCAAAAACCTTATCTGGGGATTTCGCCAAGAAATATAACAATTCATATTCTTTCGGTGTTAATGAAACCTCTTTGTTATCAGCAAGTACACGGTGGGCATCATTGTCTATTGTTAGATGTGAGAAGACGATAACATCTTTTGCCGTCGTTTCCGTCTGCATGTAACCTGTGCTTGAAGAGCGACGCAATAAAGCTTTAACCCTTAACACGACTTCACGGGGACTGAACGGCTTTACGATATAATCATCGGTCCCCACTTCGAATCCTTGAACGCGGTTCACTTCTTCCCCTTTAGCCGTCAGCATGATAATTGGAGTCGTTTTCTTTTCCCTTAATTCACGGCAAACTTCGATTCCATCTTTCCCAGGCATCATAATATCCAATAAAATCAAATCATAATCATTTTCAAGGGCTTTTGTTAAAGCCATATCTCCATTTTCAGCTTCATCGATTATGTATTCTTCTCTTTCCAAATACATCTTTAGCAGCCGGCGGATTCTTTCCTCATCATCCACCACGAGAATTTTAATAGCGTTATACATTATGTAATCAGCCTCCTATCATATATTCTACAAAATGAATACTTCCATGACTAATACTTTTTCCTTACAAAGTACGATAAAGAGCCATTTTCGAGTGGCTTCCATGAACCTTTCACCATTTTGTCACAAAAAAGACTCCGACCGCTCATTAAGAATGGATAATTGCTTTTTCACCAAAATATTCTTATTAAAAGGGATGAAAGGAAAAAGGGATCATTCTCTAGAAAAATCGATAAGCCAACTCCTCGACGTTTCTATCAAAAGACCCCCTTCATCTAATTATTACAATACAGAATCAAGCATATGAATGCAAACCAGCAATAACAAGATTGACGAATATCAGGTTAAACATGATGATGGCAAAACCGATGACGGCAAGCCAAGCCGATTTTTCCCCTTGCCACCCTTTAGACATCCGCAAATGCAAGAAAGCCGCATAAAACAACCAAGTAACCAGTGCCCAGACCTCTTTCGGATCCCAGCCCCAGAATCGTGTCCAGGCCACTTGAGCCCAGATCATTGCAAAAATGAGGGCACCGAGTGTAAAGATTGGAAAACCAATAAGGACCGAACGATAACTAATCTCGTCCAATAAATTCAAATTCACATTTTTAACGATCGGTTTAATCAGTGCTGCCACTCTTTTGCGAGCAATCAACCTTATTAAACCATACAGGACGAGTCCCATACCGAATGACCAAAGAACGGTATTCAGTTTCTTGGCATTGATCAGTGCAGGCATGTCCACCAGCGGTTCAAATCGATCCGTCTCAATAAGTTTCCCTTCATTGGGACCTACCAATGCCGGCAGGTTGAATTCCTGTTTGACTTCGGCACCTTTTTTATCGACCCAATCAAAATTCGCCTTATAATCCATGGCAGCAAAAGAAGAAGTGATGATGACGAAACCGATGGTGCAGACTAATGTGAACATGATGACTTCAAGCCAGAACGTTCTTTTGCTTGATTGTGTCTGATCAACGAATTTGATTAAATAAATGATGGCAGTAACGAAACTTATGGCAAGGATCGACTGTCCTGCCGCTGCGGTCGTTACATGAATATGGAGCCAATCGCTCTGCAAAGCAGGAATGAGTGGCGAAATCTCTGTAGGGAACATACTTGCATAAGCGATTATCAATAATGCAATCGGTAAAGCGAATAGCCCAAGGGCAGGTGTTTTATAAAGAAAATAAATTAATATGAAAGCACCGACCAGCATCATTCCGAAAAAGGTCGTAAATTCAAACAAGTTACTTACCGGGGCATGTCCGGCAGCAATCCATCTGGTGATGAAATACCCAATTTGCGCTGCAAACCCGAGAATGGTGACGAAAATGCCCAGTTTTGCCCATTTGTTTTGTTCTTTTTCCTCCGCACCGCGTTTATCCTTGATCGATCCCCCGAATAAAAAGGTAGCGATCAGATATAAAATGAAAGCTGCATATAAAAGGTTACTGCTTAATTCAGCCATTTAAAACTTCCCCCTTACTAGAAGATTTCTCCTCTTCAAGTTGATCCATTGGTTCGGAAAGTGATGTTGATTCTATTGCTTGTTTTATATCTCTTTTAATGCCGTGCCAGTTTTTGTTTGTATGGCCGGCCAAAAGTATCTCACCATCTTTCCTTTTAATCCATATACGCCGGTGATTCCAATAAGACCCTTGGACAACGCCGATCATGAAGATGATTCCACCCGTGAATAGAATCCAAAGCGTTAAATCCTTCCTGACGGTCAAAGCCGTGACATCTTGGGTTTCCACACCATTAAAAGCCATTTTATAAGTGTTTTCCCCTAAAGGCTCCACAGTCTCCTTAATCGCTACGAAACTGACTTCACCCTCTGGCTTATCCGGAGTATGCATCTTAAAGATAAATGCTGGATTATTCGGAATCTTCGATATCGTTCTAGGTTCGCCTTTTTCATCGAACTCGAAATCAGGGAAGTAACTGATCAAGTCAACGGAATATCCTTCTTTCAACTCGTATTTCTTTTGAGGGTTGTTCAAATCAACCTTTAAGCTTCCATATTTCTCTTCGGTTTTTTTATTTATCAAATTAAAAGCCATCGTACTGAGCTCATCCAATTTATAGTCTACTTGGTAGAGGGCATAATGATCATGTTTCAGAGGTTCATTGACTTTGATTTTATAATCTTTAAGCTTATCAAGGTCCACTTTTTCCCCTGGTAAGGTTTCTCCCTTGCGCTCATAGAGCGTAACATCGGATTGATATGTTTTTGCGATCGTACCGGTTTTATCAATTGCAGCACTGTACTGCTTATCTTCTTCACTCTCTTTGTCATACACCTCTAAGGTAAATTCATTATTCTGAAGATAGTATTCACCATTTGTACCGGGGATTTCTTTCCTCTCGCCTTCACGCAGCCAAAGTACTTTGTCGATATACATCCCAGGGACGGAACGCAATAATGCTCCAATTAAGAAAATGATAAGTCCAATATGATTGACATAGGGTCCCCAGCGTGAAAAACGACCTTTTTCGGCAAGTATATGACCGTTTTCCTCTCGTATATGATAACGCTGCCTTTTTAGTCTATCCTTTACTTCTTCAAGGTTTATATCTTGTTCTTCAAGCTTTGTCACCCCATAAATCCGCTGACGTTTCATGAAACCGTCATGACGTGTGACCCCTTGCTTTTTTAACGATCGATATAACGGAAAGAACCGGTCGATACTGGCAATCAATAGTGATATGCCCAGCATGCCTATGATAATCAAATACCACCATGAACTATACAAGTTATGAAACCCGAGTTCATAATACACCCTTCCGAACCAGCCATATTCCAGTTCATAATGCTCTGCAGGCGTCGCGGTTGAAGGGATGTACATTTCCTGGGGTAAAATCGTCCCGATAGCTGAAGCGATCAAAGCAATGACAATGAGCGTCACCCCGACCTTAACGGAAGAAAAGAAATTCCATATTTTATCGATGATCGTTGTTTTATATGTTTGTGAACGCCTGGCACTTCCTTCATATCTCATATCAATAAGCTTGTTCTCTTTTTCGTTACCAAGCACCATTCCGCATTTCCCGCATATCTTTGTGCCAAACGGATTTACATGACCACAATCGCATTTTACTTCTTTCATGTCAAAAACTCCCCAATATTATGGTTTAATTCTCTCCATATGCTTTTGGATGCTCTCTTCTGTCAAAGCTCCGGTGATGATATCTATCACTTTCCCCTCTTTATCAACCAAAAAGGAGACAGGCAATATATCCACGCGGTAAGCATTTTCCACTTCCCTACCTTTATCGATCATGACAGGAAAGGTAAGATCATGCTTTGTAATGAAATTATTGACAGCATAGTCAGATTCCCCGACGTTAACGGCCAATATCTCAACGCCCTGGTCTTTAAAGTTTTTATATTGATTTTCCATATAAGGCATTTCATATTCACACGGCTTGCAATATGTACCCCAAAAGTTCAGGAAGACGCCTTTTCCCTTGTAATCTGATAGTTTATGCTCTTTACCTTCCATATCAGTCAAGACGAAATTGGGTGCATCGGATCCTTTTCTCAGGCTTTCATTCTTATCTTTAGTGAAGTTCGTATAAAGGGCAAACACTAAAGCTGCACCTAAAAGCAGGAGAATGATGGTTCTGCTAATGAGGCGTCGCTTCTTTTTATCCATAGAGATCCTCCTAAGGCCACACTAAATTTAACCATACCATTATACCATTTAACGACATGTCCTTTATATTTACATTTCTGAAGGTTTTGTGACATTCTTTCCCGATTCATGAAGGAAAAGGTATTTACAGGTTGTTTTCCACCACCCATTTCTTCCAGGGGAAGAGTAGGGGTAGTGGTTTCAACCTATCAATACGGGAAAAAATACTAGCTTACATTCTCCGCTGTTTAGGCTCGGTCGTTGCTAAAGTCCGCATTAATTTAACTTCATGTGGAGTCAGCTCCCGGGAATCCCCTGCAGTTAAACCGTCCAAGGTCAAGAAACCATATTGTTCCCTCTTCAATTTAATGACGGGATGACCAATTGCTTCGAACATCCGGCGGACTTGCCTATTCCTGCCTTCATGTATTGTGATTTCAACTATGGCCGTTTCCTTTTTCTTGTCGGTAGACAATACCCTTGTCTTGGCCGGAGCAGTCTTGCCATCCTCCAACTTGATACCCTTATCCAGCTTTTTCAAGCTTTCACGCAAAGGCATCCCTTTCACTTTTGCCACATACACTTTATCCACTTCATGCTTCGGATGCATTAACGTGTTTGCAAATTCCCCGTCATTGGTTAAAATCAACAAGCCCGAAGTATCGTAATCCAAGCGGCCAACTGGATAAATCCGTTCATTGATGTAAGGGAAAAAGTCCGTTACGACTTTTCTGTTCTTATCATCGGAAACGGCCGAAATGACGCCGCGCGGTTTATAGAATAGGAAATAAACCGGAGCTTCTTTTTCAAGCGGGACTTCATTAACCTCAACCTTATCATTAGGCCCCACTTTCACACCTAATTCCTTCACTACTTTGCCGTTCACTTTTACCTTACCTTCTAAAATCAACTCTTCTGCTTTACGGCGGGAAGCCAGTCCAGCATGTGCTATCACCTTTTGTAATCGTTCCATCTATCTTCACCCCATAGTATAATCATTCGTTTGTTATTGTCTATACATACACAATCATACAATTATTACATATTGAGAGGCAAAAACAAAAGGTTTTTCGCGATTAAGAGCTTTTCTTTTATTATTACACCAATAATGGGACGGTTAAATGGGTTGGTTTCCATAATGAGTGTAACATAGCTTATTTTTCCATACAAAAAAATGTTTCTTTTGATGAAAGTTTGAATACACCTTAATAATGGAGGGCTGCTTTTAAGAAAAAAGACAAAAAAAAGAAATGGAATCGTCCATTTCCCTACCTTTTAATTCATACCGAAAACCAGTGTGACGACAATAACGGCAGCTATGATTCCAATCAAGTCTGCCAAAAGGCCGACCTTAAGGGCATCACCCATTTTTTTGATTCCGACGGCTCCAAAATAAACGGTCAATACATAGAAGGTGGTATCTGTACTTCCCTGAATCGTGGCAGCCAAGCGGCCAACAAAGGAATCCGGTCCATAAACCGATATCAGGTCGCTGGTGATTCCTAAAGCTGCTGTTCCGGATATTGGTCTAATAATCGCAAGGGGTAAAACCTCAGACGGAAAATGAAGAAGGGAAAGCAAGGGATGCAGTGATTGTACAATGAAATCCAAGGCCCCTGATGCCCTAAATACTGAAATTGCCACAAGCATCCCCACCAGGAAAGGGATGAGGGAAAAGGACATGCTGATTCCTTCTTTCCCCCCCTCAACGAAGGTCTCATAGGTGGGAACTCTTTTCAATGTGCCATACAGTAATATACCGAGGATCAAAACCGGTATCATCCAAATTGAAATGGTAGTCATCCAGTGCAACATCCTATTCCCTCCCGCTCCTTTTTCTCCTGTAATAAAAATATCGATCTATCGCGATTCCCCCAACGGCAGAAATGGCCGTTGCTATTATGGTCGGAAATACGATGTCCGTCGGGGAGTGGGCATCGTAGTTCATGCGGATCGCAATGACAGTGGTTGGAATCAACGTTACGCTTGAGGTATTGATTGCTAAAAAAGTGACCATCGAGCGGCTGACCGTTGCTTTTCCTCCATTTAGTTTCTTAAGCTGTTCCATGGCTTTTATACCAAGAGGTGTAGCCGCATTCCCCAATCCGAATGTGTTTGCCATCATATTGGAAAGTATATACCCCATTGCTGGATGATTAGGAGGCACTTCAGGGAATAGCCATCTCATGAACGGCTTGAACAAGTTGGATAGTTTATCTAACAGCCCCGATTCCTCCGCTATTTTCATCAAACCCAGCCAAAAGACAAGTATGCTCATCAGTCCCAGGCAAAGGGTGACCGCTTCCTTTGCGCTGACAAATAGAGCTTCATTCACCTGATCCATCGTTCCATTAATCATGCCAAAGACGATACCGATCACGAACATCCCGACCCAAATGTAATTAACCATTGCGTCCGATTCCCAATACCGCTTCAAATACTTCAGCCCATGAAGATTGGAATGATTGTTGCTTGAAGCTTTCTTTTGCTTCTCCATAAAAAATTGAGCGAGTGCCTATTTTCTTCCCATCAAGATAGATGGATGCTCTGCCGACCACTTCCGGGATTTTCCTTTTATCATCCCAAGCCTTCTGGGGCTTCAGCAATTTCATTTTCACTTTGACCAATTCTCTCTCTTCGTTTGTCAGTGGGTACGAAAAATCATTTTTAATGTAGACATGTCCTTTATATATTTTATTTTCCATGTTTTCCACCATGCCTGCGGGTAAAATTTCTGTTGGCTTATAATCCTTAAAGGCGGATTCGTACATGTGAATATGATCATTCCAATCATCCGGACCATTCAATGTCACAGCAATCAGGTCATGCTCGTTTTTTGTTGCCGTCGTGACCAAGGTACGTTTTGCTAGTTTCGTATACCCTGTTTTCCCCCCTGTGCAATACTCATATAATTGTGTAAGAAGGCGATTTTTGTTCTTCCAAACATAATCCCATTGTTCTGTGGAATTAGGTGCCCTGTGTTCCTTTGTGCCGGCAATCTTCACATACGTTTCATTTTGCATGGCATAACGAGTGAGAATGGCCATATCATAGGCGGTTGAATAATGGTTCTTCGTATTATCCAAACCATGTGGATTTGAAAAATGGGTATTTTTCATCCCTATTTCTTCCGCCTTTTGATTCATCATCCAGACGAATCCATCCAGGCTTCCGCCAACCTTTTCGCTGATTGCCACTGCTGCATCATTACCTGAACGAAGCATCAAGCCATATACCAAATCTTCGAGCTTAATTTTTTCTCCTTCTTTTAAGTAAAGGGAAGATCCCTCCGTCCCGACAGCATTGCTGCTCACTTTCACTGTCTCATCCATTTGTCCCGATTCAATAGCCAAGATAGCCGTCATTATTTTCGTAATGCTTGCTATGCGATTCTTTTCATGAGCATTCACTTCATAAATGACCCTTCCGCTATCCTCATCCATTAAAATCGCGCTATGGGCACTTACGGATACATTTGCATTGACGCTTTGTACAGGTGCCATAAAAGACAACAGGAGAATGACGATACATAAACTCGATAACCCTTTATATAGAAAACGCATGAGTGCCCCCTCGTCTCTTTACTTGTTTTTGTACAAGTTTATGCAAAGGGACAAGGGTTATGAATAAAAGAATCTAAACCTTCCTGATATCCACTGATTTCAAGGGAGAATTCCCATAAAAAAAATCGATAGGGGCCCCTATCGATTTAGTGTTCTATTATACTAATAATGCAGCGATTTCATCAATTTTCTTAGCTCCGAATACGACTTCTTCATCATTGATGATCATGGCCGGCACGCTCATGACTTTATATTTCTTCTTGATTTCCTGGAAATTGCTTATATCGACCATTTCAGCTTCAACGTTAGGGTTTTCAATCGCTATGCGCTGTGCACCCACAACAACGTCTGGACAGTAGTGACATGACAATGAAACCATGACCTTAATGTTCGCTTTTTTACTGATTCCCTTAATTGAATTCAATACGGCTGAATCCAATGCTTGACCAGGTCCAGCCAGGTTATAGATGGCCAAAATGAAGGAATTCAACTCATGGCCGCCTGGTACACCGTGGAATTTGACGCCACTGTATTCACCATTTGAATTTAAGAGGGCAACGACAGGGAACTTATCCGCATTGATTTTTTCTTCGATTTCCGCATTTTCCCCTTTGTTGTATAACTCAAGATGAAGCTTATCTCCTAATTCCGCAACATCCAACAGGAAGTCTCGCAATTCTACTGATTTTGGCAAACTTTCATCGACAATGGACACCATAGTAACGCCGCTCTCCATCTTGCCGAAGATTCCCTTTAATTGGCCACGTAACGCATCACTTAATAAAGCGCTCTTGCCTGCTGGGACAGCTGCCTGTTCTTTTTTCGCTGGTTTTTCATCTTCAGGTTCATCCTTGATTCCCAGGCGATCTTTTTCTTCCTCAATATATTTGCCGGCATCCGTTGCTGCAATCGCTCCATCGGATACTGCTGTGATAATCTGGCGCAAGGATTTTGGCCTTAGGTCGCCCGCCGCATAGACACCATTCACATTAGTCTTCATATCATCATCGGTTAAAATGTAACCAGCATCATCCATTTCGATATGGCCCTTGAATATCTCTGTTTTCGGCTCGTAACCTATGAAAACGAATACGCCAAATGTATTGTCTTCTTCCTTCGCCTTATATTCAAATTCTTCTTTGGTAACATTATTGATGAAACGCGCACTTTGAATCATCCCGTCTCCATGAACCCCTAGGATTTCCGTATTGAATTTCACTTCAATCTTATCATTTGCCATTACTTTATCAACAATGGACGGGGCACACGAGAAGCTTGATTCACGGGCGATGATCGTAACTTTTGTAGCAAAACGTGTCAGGAATATCGCTTCTTCAGCGGCTGCATATCCTGCGCCGATAACGAAAACTTCCAACCCTTCAAAGAATTCACCATCACATGTTGAACAATACGCTACACCGCGGCCAGTGAATTCCTCTTCACCTGGAAATCCTAGCGTTCTTGGAGAAGCACCCGTTGCAATGATGACGGCGCGTGCATGGTAGTCCCCGCCAAGGGTTTTAACGACTTTCACCTCACCGGAGAAATCCACGCCCGTTACATCGGCTTTGGCGAACTCAACGCCAAAATCTTCGTTTTGAAGCTTCATTTCTTCAACTAACCTAGGGCCCGATATATGACGGATACCAGGATAATTGGCTATTTCCGACGTAGTTGCAGCTTGTCCGCCGCCAGTTCCTTTTTCTAGGATTATTGTTTTTAACTTAGCTCTTCCTGCATAAACACCTGCTGAGAGGCCTGCAGGACCGCCACCAATAATTAATAAATCATATATTTTTTTCATCTTTTGTGCTCCTTGCTGAATGATTATAACGTGCTAAACTGATTATTTTGAAAAACAAAAGGCACTTATTTTAGGTAAGTGCCTTTTGTCATTAGATCATGTCGGACGATTTGTCCAGTAATCGTAAACAATGCTGGGTATGTCCATTACCAGTAGAAATGGACCCTCCCATTAAAAATTAAAGTTTACCTACAAGGTCTAGGCTTGGTTCAAGAGTATCTTCACCTGGAGTCCATTTTGCAGGGCAAACTTTATCTCCATGTTCCGCTACGAATTGTGCAGCTTGAACTTTTCTTACAAGTTCTTCTGCATTACGGCCAATTCCTAAATCATTGACTTCGTATGCTTTAATTTGTCCTTCTGGATTTACGATGAAAGTTCCACGTAGAGCCAAACCATCTTCTTCAATCAATACACCGAATTGACGGGATAAAACGTTTGCTGGGTCAGCTAACATTGGATATTGGATTTTTCCGATTGTATCAGTAGCATCAGCCCATCCTTTGTGGCTGAAATGAGTATCTGTTGAAACTGAGTAAACTTCACAACCAATTTCCTTGAATGTTTCATAGTTATCTTGAAGATCGGCTAATTCAGTTGGACATACGAAAGAGAAGTCAGCTGGGTAGAAAAAGAATACTGCCCATTTCCCTTTAACATCTTCAAGTGTAACTTCTTTGAATTCTCCTGCATGGTAAGCTTGTACTTTAAAATCTTCAACTTGTTTATTGATCAATGACATAATAAATTCCTCCAATAGCTATTTTTTTATCTGCTCCTGTTTATAATAATTATTAAATAGAAACTAGTCAATAAATATACCTTAATAATTTTTAAGTTCACAAATTGGTCACAGTTTTTATATTAATATAAATTAATTATTTTTAAAATCCCATAGTACTTCAAATTAGCATTTTCAACACATTTCCAATATTATTTCTAGGATACAAATAAGACAAATGCTCATTATTTCGTGAGATGATTTCCTCTCCTTTTCAATCTAATTATAATATCCAAATGAGAATCATAAGTTGCTTTCAAATAAAATTTTCAGGTCTCCCTTCATATCTTTCCCATATTCCCCCTAAAAAATTCTTGTTTCGAAATTTCAATAAAAAAAAACGAACCTTGACGGCCCGTTTAGTTGTAATTGGTTCTCCAAAGACATTTCTATATTTTATCAGTTATTGCTTTTTCCAAATAAGCTTTTTCGCTTCGGTGAACCTTACGGCTATTTTCGGCCAGTTTACAACGTCCCACCATTTGTCCACATAGCCTGCCCGATTATTTTTATATTGCAGGTAATAAGCATGTTCCCATACATCAAGAACAAGGATTGGGATCGTATCCCACTGGGTCAAAACCATGTGCAATTCCGATTGAAGTATTTCTAGCCGCCGCGCACGCGGAGACCAGACTAATATCGCCCAGCCAACACCTTCTACTTGTTTGGCAGCCTCACTAAAATGACTTTTAAAAGCTGCAAAGCTTCCAAAATCCTTCTCAATCTGTTTAAGTAAATCCCCCCTTGGCTGTCCGCCCCCTCCCGGAATCATCACTTCCCAGAACAGCGTATGGAGATAATGGCCTGATCCATGAAAAGCTGCTTCCTTTTCCCAATGTTTCAACAAGGAAAAATCATTCGTTTCTCTCGCTTTTTTCATCATCAATTCCGCTTTATTCAGACCATCGACATATGCTTGATGATGCTTATCATGGTGCAGATACATGATTTCCCTTGAGATCGTCGGTTCCAACGCTTCATAGGCATAAGGTAACGGCGGTAGCGTATGCTTCCCAATCGGCACTGATTGCCTTTCCTGTATATTGAATTCTCTAGCGAGTTCTTCAATTTCCTCGTAGACCCGAGCCATCTCTTCTTCAATCAGGACCATATCCTCATAATCCATTTCTTCCTCATCCATATTCTTAGCCAACCCGGAAAGCCGTTCAATATTTGACAGCAACGGCGAATCGGTGATATCGATCTTCTCAAGATATTCCATCACTCCATCAACCCAATCACTTACCTCTTTAGCATAATCTCTTACCTCAGACATCTTGCAACCTCCCCCTATTCCCATGCACATAAATCATCAAAATATTTTATGTTTCGATTAAGCGGAGATTCCATTTATAGCTAAAAAAAACAGCAAGGCTTATTAAGCCTTGCTGTTTCATTATCTTGACTGCAACATTTTCGTCCGGTAATCCGTTTCATAAAACTCCAATTCTTCACGCATGGTCTGGAATCCACTTTCCACGGCCTTCAGAATGGATATTATGCTGTCAGGTACACTTTGGTGAAATTTAATCGAGTTTTTTCCTGTATAGGCAGATCTGCTGTCCTCAAACCACCGATCTGATTTTGGGGAAAAGTATTCTTCGATACATTGATGATAAACTCTATAAAGCGTCTTTTCAGCTGCAGCTTTATTGAAAACATCATTTTTCAGAACGATTTGGCAAGCCTCCAGGCCCTCTTCACAACTTACAAGCATTCTTCTTAAACTTGAAAGGATTCCTTTATAATAGGTTTCATCCCCGCTTTTTTCTTCTTGCAGCTTAGAATAGGTCGTCTCATTTATAAATTCTTCCAGTTGAGCCACTGTCGTTTCCAAAAAGCCCTTTACATCCTCAAGCTGAGATTTTACCAATGTATTCCCCAACCGTGAACCCTCCTCAAATTGATTAAGATTAAATATAATAGTCAACATGTGATTCTATATCATATGGTTTAGCTTGGTCAATAGATATAAACACTTTCTCCAATTTTTCAAAATCTATATTTTCGAAATAACCAGCCAGGTCTTTTTCTGCATTTATATATATTCGTTTTCGGTTAACCAGGCTCGGGTCTTTGAGTAGACAGACCATGGCGATGATGTCAGCCATATAAATATCTCTGTTAGGGCTTTTGAATAGGGGATTGGCGGGATATGGGGTCCAAAGAGTGACCATCTCATCAAAATAGCGAAGATACAGTACATTCAGCGTCTTTTCTTCTCCATCCTTTATGTATTGTATAACGGATCGATTAAAGAAGTCCTCAGGTGAATTTGACTTTTCCTTTTCAAGCCCAAATCCATTGCATGCTACAATTCGCACCCGCAATCCCCCCGCATTCATTTTTTTCTATATTATCACAATTCAAAGAAAAATGTTATTCGATTGTTTGCTGAAATTTTTCAAAAAACAAATCGGCTTCACCACTTTCAAAGCTATCATCCGAATTATCGGCGAGAGGCGGTAATTCATCTATGGAATTCAGGCCGAAGTAATCCAAAAACTCTTTTGTTGTCCCATATAAATAAGCCCGGCCCGAGCCTTCAGCACGTCCAACCTCTTTAATTAAGACTTTGGTGACAAGTGTATGAATGGGGCGTTCCGTTTTCACTCCGCGTATTTCATCAATTTCAGCTCTAGTAATCGGCTGCTTATAAGCAATGATTGCGAGTGTTTCCAATGCCGCCTGGGATAAGCCTTGAGTGCTTGATGTTTCGACTAGTCTTTTCAAGTAATCCGAGTGCTCTTTTTTTGTCGTCATTTGATAAACGCCCGCTATTTCGATCACTTGAATCCCGCGTACATCCGATACATATTCTTCCTTTAAACTTTCAACGATGTCCGTTGCTTGATATTCCGTAATTTCCAGGACAGAGGCAATTTGTTTGACAGAGAGCCCTTCATCTCCGGCAGCAAACAATAATGCCTCAAGAATCCCTTTCCAATTAATAACTTCCAACTGGTTCTACACCTTCCTTAGCAGCAATCATGATTTCCGAAAAATTATTTTCTTGTTCAACGATGATTTCATTAAGTTTCATCAGTTCCAGCACCGCCATGAAAGTGATGACGATATGCTCCTTGACCGGGAGCGAAAACAGTTCAAAAAAACTTTTCTTCCCTTTAATGGACTGTAACTCAATCTTGATTTCATCCATTCGTTTCTCTATCGATATCTCTTGTTTCGTTACTTTCGTGTAAAGCGGCTTTTGAATTTTTTGCCTTCTCAGCAATTTTTGCAGAGCCCCCAACATATCATATAGACTTATATTCAACTCTTGTTTATCACTTTCCGCTTCTTTAACATAAACAGATAGATCACTTGGGGGTTTGCTGAACATCAAGCTTCTTTCTTCTTCCATCCCTTTAAATTCTTCGGCTGCATTTTTATACTTTTTATATTCTAATAGTTTTTCCACAAGCTCATCCCGTGGATCTTCCTCAAATATTTCCCCATCTTCATCAATCATTTGCTCATCTTCATGCTTTGGAAGCAGCATTTTACTCTTGATGGCAAGCAGTGTTGCAGCCATCACCAGATATTCGCTGGCCACATCCAATTCCAGATGCTGCATCGTATGGATGTAACCTAGGTATTGATCTGTAATATCAGCCATCGGAATATCGTAGATGTCTATTTCCAGGCGATTGATCAAATGCAGGAGTAAATCCATCGGACCTTCGAAAGCGTCAATTTTTATGTTATAACCCATTAAATTACCTCATTTAAATCTAATTGGCCGATATAGACCTATTTATTTTACTAATCAAGTATAGTGGATTGCCGCCCTTTATCCAAATAATAATTTACTGTCCATAGAAAAGTTTTTATTTGGGATTACCGTCAAATGGGTCGATGCCCAATCACATTCTGAAATCCAACATAACCTAGAAATGTAAGAATAGCAGAACAAAGGAGGTACTCATTATGGGTGCAGGTGGTTTTGGAAACGGCGGCGGATTCGCGTTTATTGTAGTTTTGTTCATTTTATTAGTTATCGTCGGTGCTTCTTGGTGTTAATGGAAGACTGATGAATCAGCTGATTGCCTTGCAATCAGCTTTCTTTATTTTCCAGGAAAAAATTCTATGCTAAACTTAGTGAGTATACATAGCGGATGTTAAGCTATAAGAAAATGGCTTTTTGCCATACTTTAGTTGATTCCATCAAACAAAAGGGGTGCTCCTATTGACTTACGCGGAAGACTACCTTTCTTTCCTTGTCCATTTCCATGGAACGAGGGATTACTTCGAATGTCATGAAATCCTTGAAGAATATTGGAAGGAAACCGCACCAAAAGAGCGTGACTCTCATTGGGTGGGGCTCATTCAGATTGCGGTTGCCCTGTATCATGATCGCAGGGGAAACAAAAAAGGGGCTGCAAGGACCCTGTCTAAAGCCTTGGCAAATCTCCACCTAAAAAAGGCCGAGCTCCTGAAGTTGGGACTCGATCCAGAACGACTGTTCAAATTGCTCGAGGATACCCATGAGCGAATGTTATCACAAAAGCCATATAAAAGCATCAATCTGCCCATATCGGATCAAAGACTGATCGAAAAATGCCAGTCCATGTGTTCGCAAGAAGGATCCATATGGGGTGCGGATAGCGACATGACCAATACATCGATAGTTGATAAGCACCTAATGCGTGACCGTTCGGATGTCATTTCAGAAAGGGCTCGACAGCTATCCCTTCGAAAAACAAGAATGGAGGACCGCCCTTAAAGGCGGTCCTCCATTCAAGCTTTCATATTCAAAAATCTTCACACCTGTCAAGAAAGCTTTCCGTAAACTCATTTGCTTTTAATTCTTTGTCAGGATATTGCTCCTTGATGGCCCTGACCATCGTTTTACCGATACCTTGCTTCCGGAAGGATGGATTTACAGATATATGTTGTATCTCAATGTGGGTTGGAGAGACTTCTATACCGATCAGGCCCGTAATCTCTTCATCTTTCCATAAGAACAGCTGTAGGTTTTCATCCGTTTCATAATTCTTCATCGTATTCCGAAGCGTTTTTATCTCTTTTTCATTTGGCATGAAAGATAATAATCCCATGGCAAACTTCTCATAACTTTTCTTATACTTAATCAACATAATATCCCTCGTTACTAAATAACGTTTTTATTATCTTCCTGTTTCCAATTAATTTGCTTTGAATAATAATCCTCACATATAACATTTACATCATACATAAAAATCCCGTTCGTTTCAACATCACTTTCAGCACTTGATTTATCAATGGGCTATGTGCTAAGCGATAAACAGCCAGTATACGATTCCCCACATCAAAGCGATAATAAGCATCATAAGTAAAAGAGTCTTATTACTTTTCCTCATCCCATACTCCCTTTATGAATGGTCCAAATATTTAAATAACGAATTCATTCTACTATAACTTAACACAATCTGACAAATATCCTTGCAATCTTGCTTCGATTTTACTACATTGGTAAAGTGATCTAGGTTCATAGAGTGCCATCTTAGGTATAAAAGACAAAGATAGACCCAACTTCTTCGTTAAAATGAACGTAGTTATTTTGGCTAATAAATTTTTTTCAGGAATATATGTATCTTTTTTAGCCTTTGTTTCGTCAAATACTATGAATCTGATTTAAAGTGCCGCCCTTTTATTGAAAGATTCCCAATTCAGCAGGAAAGTTAAGGAGGATTATCATGAAAAAAATGAATAAATGGGTCATTATAACCATTTTATTATGTCTATTATTGCCATATAAGGCTTTTGCAGATGCAGCTGTTGGTGAAATGATCGTCACACTTGGTGAAAATTTGACAAATGAACAAAAAAATATGATTTTATCAGAAATGAAAGCACCAAATGATGTTGAGGTTTTAACCGTTACAAATGCGGAGGAACATGAATACTTAGGAGACTATATCGCTAGCCGTCTAATCGGTACAAAAGCGATTTCATCCTCTGCGATCACTTTGGAGGAAAAAGGTACCGGTCTTAAACTGGAGTCGAAAAACATTAACTGGGTTTCCGATGAAATGTATATCAATGCACTGGCTACTGCAGGAGTAAAAGATGCTACCGTTTATGTCACCGCACCTATACCCGTTTCCGGTACAGCGGCTTTGACAGGAGTCATTAAAGCCTATGAAATCTCTGCCGACAAGAAGATTCCTGAAGATGTGAAACAGGCAGCGAATGAAGAAATGGTGAAAACAGCAAAATTGGGTGATGAAATCGGTACGGAAGAAGCCTCTGCACTTGTTACGAAAATCAAAGAGGAAATGGCTGCAAATCCACCAGCCAATACTGAAGAGGTCCGCGAGGTTGTCGAGTCTTCAGCAAAAGACCTTGGAATCGCCTTAAATGAAGATCAAGTACAAAGTTTAATTGATTTATTCAATAAGCTAAAAGAATTGAATATTGATTGGAACGCTGTCGGTGATCAGCTGACTGCAGCTAAAGATAAACTTTCCAATTTTCTTGAATCCGAAGAGGGTCAATCATTTCTGGATAAATTGAAAGAAGTGTTCAGTAGTTTAATAGACGCGATCAAATCACTTTTCAGCTGATTCAATAAAAAAAGGATGGCCAATGCCATCCCTTTCAGACTGTAGGTAAACTCGATGAAAATCGAGTTTACCTACAGTTTTTTTAACAGTACAATTTGACCGTTGAGTTCCACTACAGGCACTCGCTTTCCGCGGGCGGTCCGGGAGCCTCCTTGGCGCTATTGCGCCTGCGGGGTCTCCCTTTGAACGCGCTTTTCCCGCAGGAGTCTCGTCCCTTCCGTTCTAATCAAATTTGATATAAAATTCAGATAGAATCAATTCCTGATGTCTTGAAGGTATTTCTATTGGTTATTTGGTTCGGGAACATCATTTGAGCAAAGTTACGTTTTACAAAGCCCTTTTATTTACAAACTGAAAGGATGGCTAATGCCATCCTTTTTTTCTAATCTTTATTGACGACTGCCGCTTCATGAAGGGCCAAGTCCAAATGAATAAGATCTTCATAAGTTTCGCGTTTGATGACCAACCGAGCTTCTCCATTTTCGGCAAAGACGACAGCCGGTCTCGGAATGCGATTGTAATTATTCGACATGGAATATCCATATGCCCCTGTACAAAATACCGCCAAGACATCACCGCGGCCGGCTTTTGGCAATGGTAAATCCCAAATCAACATATCTCCGCTTTCACAGCATTTACCGGCAATGGACACTGTCTCTTCCACAGGGTCAAGCGGCCGGTTTGCAAGAATGGCATCATATTTAGCTTCGTAAAGAGCGGGACGTATATTATCACTCATGCCCCCATCTACGGCAATATATTTACGGACATTAGGAACTTCCTTTTCAGAACCCACCTTGTACAGTGTCACACCTGCGTCTCCGACCAATGAACGGCCAGGTTCGATCCAGATTTCAGGCATCACTAAATCAGAATCAGCAATCAGGTTCTGCACTTCCCTAACGATCTCCTCAACATATTGAGACGCCGGTAGCGGGTCGTCTTCTTGTGTATACCGAATCCCGAATCCCCCTCCGAGATTCAATACCTGTGGTTGAAACCCTACCGAACCGTGCCAATCACTCAGCTTGCCGATAATTTTTTGGGCTGCCAGAAGGAAACCGGTCGTTTGAAAGATTTGGGAACCGATATGGCAGTGTAATCCAAGAACTTCCAGAAACTCACTTTGAAGCGCTTGTCGAAGGGCAGCTTCTGCCTGGCCGTTAATAAGATCAAAACCAAATTTCGAATCTTCTTGCCCTGTCAAAATATAATCATGCGTATGGGCTTCAATACCCGGTGTTACACGAAGAAGGATTTTCACCTTTTGTTCACGGTTTGTACAAATTTCCTCCAACAGTGTCAACTCTGAAAAATTATCGACTACTATACAGCCAATGTCATGATCCAAAGCCATATGTAGCTCTTCTTCACTTTTGTTATTTCCATGGAAGTGAATCCGTTCTGTTGGGAAATTTGCCTTAATTGCCGTATATAATTCCCCCGCTGAGACAACATCGAGAGAAAGTCCCTCTTGCTCAGCCAACTGGATCATGGCAATCGAAGAAAAGGCCTTACTTGCGTAAGCAACTTGAGCCGAAATCCCCAATTCCTCAAAAGTTCTCTTGAACCCTCTCGCCCGTTCGCGAATTAGCTCTACATCATAAACATATAATGGTGTACCAAATTGTTCGATCAATTCAATCGTGTCCACTCCGCCAATCTCCAGATGTCCACGTTCATTGACACCGCCGGTTCCGTACAAATGCATGATAGCCTCACCTTCCTGACTTAAAACTAAAGATTAATATGAAATGAGGCAGCCTCAAATAAAGAAAACCTGCTCTAAAAGGTCCTCTATATGAATAAGCCTCATCCGAATCAATTATCCGATGTAAATATTGTTCTCTATGACTGCTTAGTAGTTCGAAGGGAAAGACAGATTGGTTTAAACTCCAAAGAGTCATAGTAGCTTTATCTCTTTGTGAAGCCTAACTTTATCGCTTTATCCGAATAAAAATAAATTACCACAACTTTTCGACAACATCAACCTTTAGATTTTCTCGGCTGCCTATATAGATCCTGGGGATGTACAATGCTCGGACGTTCTATAGATCCTGGATAAGGTCTTCTAAATATTATATGTGACAAGGCCTTCGGCTGAAACGGGAGAAGCGGCCATAAATAAGGTGTATTTAATGTTTTTATACTAGTGAGCATGATCAAATAGAGTGTGATGCCTATGACTAAGCCAGGCACTTTAAATAAAGCGACCAACACTATCAGTACTAAACGGGTAATTTTATTTGCAACCCCCAATTCTAAACTCGGAGTGACAAATGTACCGATTGTCGCTACGGAAGCGTAGAGAACCACTTCAGGAACAAATAGGCCGACATCTATCGCTATTTGCCCTATCAAAACCGCCGCAACCAAGCCCATTGCCGTGGAAAGCGGGGTCGGGGTATGAACGGCTGCCATCCTTAAAAATTCTATCCCTATATCGGAAATGAAGATTTGGAACACAATGGGTATATGCGTTTTTTCATTCGGCCCGATATACTCGAACTTTTCCGGCAGGAGGGAAGGATCTAAACAAAACAATAACCAAATCGGCAGCAAGAATAACGAAACGAAAATCCCGAGAAACCGGACCCAGCGCACCAAGGTCCCAACGGCAGGTGCCTGCCGATACTCCTCAGCGTGTTGCATGTGATGAAAAAGGGTGGACGGGGTAATGATGACACTCGGTGAAGTATCCACATAAATAAGGACATGGCCCTCAAGCAAATGCGTTGCAGCCACATCAGCCCGTTCCGTATATCTGACAAGCGGATATGGGTTATACCTTTGGTTTACGATGAATTCTTCGATCGTTTTATCAGACATCGTTATGCCATCAACCTCGATACTGTTCAATTCCTTACGAACGATTTCTATTAAATCCGGATCGGCAATATCTTTTATGTAGCCGATGGATATATCCGATTTCGATCGTTCCCCTACATGCAGCATTTCGAAACGTAATCTTTCATCCCGGATTCTTCGTCTGGTTATCGCTGTGTTAATGATGATATTCTCGACAAAACCATCCCTTGATCCACGGACGACTTTTTCCGTATCGGGTTCAACTGGCTGTCTACCTGGATAACTCCTGACATCCACGACCAGCCCTATTGGCTTACCATCAACAACAACGACGATTAAACCGGATAATACCTGATCAACAAGCTCATCCATCGTCTTTATTTCCTGAACGGATTGGTGTACGAGCAAGTCTTTGACTACATCAAAAACTTTAGTAGACACGATATCGGCATTTTTGTTATGAATGAGAGAATCGAGGATATCAATGATGTACTCTGTATCCGTCAGCCCGTTTATATAGTAAATATGCACATCTTTTCTAAAGACCTTTATCTTTCTTACTCCTAAGTCAAAGCTGACGCCTAGACCTACTTTCTCTTCCATGTATGCGTCAACTTCCGCTACCCTACTCGGAATCGGCGTCATGTTTTGAGGTTTTTCTGAAGTCATCATGACCACTCCTTTCCAATATGATTTCCACCGCTAGCTTCGTTATCGGTGCTCCTCTTTTAAAATCGTCCTGATGGGACATTTTTCCGATATCCCCTATCCCAACTACTATGGGAACATGTAATTGATCGATGCAATACACCGTATCTCCTGTTATCTTGCCCAGTTCAAATTCCTCGGCGCCGTATTTATCAACCCCGTTCGGTGTCAAGTTACCGTCACGGTCAATACAGATATCCACCTTGGTCCATTCTTCCCTTCTAGTCTTTGAAGCGACCGCTATCACGCCAAGGACATCAATATCAGGATGTCCGGCAACTACCTTCATTGCCTGTTCGCCTGATCCTTCTCCTATATAACCGCTATCATCAAACATGACCAATACAGGATCATACTTTGCCTTTTTTATTAATTCAACTAACTCCAAGCCCGTATATCGTGATGGATTACCTTGGGACATGGAGATACATCTTCCCCCTATTTCCTTGGCTACATGCTCGACAGCCCGTTTCGCATACTCATCTCCATCCGTAATCAATATCACTTTTCGTTTGGTCACCATCTTGGGCCTACCTTTCATCATCAGGAATAGTTACCTCTTACACTTATAAGTCGACAAAATAAATCCATTGGAATAATGATCCGGCTATTTTCCCCAATACGAGTGCCATTAACAGATAAATGATCTTCTCTTGAATTCCGATTCGTTTTGAAAGAACTGGAAATACATTCAGGACTTCAGTTAAGGCAGCCGCAAGCATCCCATTAAATATCCCGTCAGCCAAACCGATCGGAATTAAAAGAAAATGCGGAAGGGAAAGTTCCGTTTCCTGTAATCCTAACCATGTTCCTGCGACAACTCCGGCAATGATGGCTCCTTCGTAGTAATGTATCATTTTCATTGTTTTTGTCAGCTGAGTCAGTCTTGGAATCACCCCAAGTACAGTTAAAAACGCTACAAAACCGGCACCTGTCGCAAAACCCCCGGCTAAACCGACAAAGATTCCGAAGATGATTTTACCGGTCATCAAGGTGGCGCACGTTTTCCTTATTTTCATTCATGATTACATAACGGTCCAAATCCTGCTGATAGTTGAACATTTCAACCTCGAGCGGACTAGGTTCCTCATTGAAGCGTTTTTTAAAGAAATGATTAAAAAATAGAATCATGCCCATACCAAGGCCGAAGCTATATGGGATTTGGATCAATAACGGCTTATCTTCCACTTTTCCCGTTATTATAGTAAAGATTTTTTGATGCACTTCCCCCATGCTGACATCCACATGAAAATTCATGATCGTCATCCCGCCGCCGACAAATAACAAAAACCAAACTAAGGCGAATGTCAGGTATGACATTTTCTTTTTCGAGAGGATGATTTCGATGATCGTTTGGGAAGGGCCGAATGTTTCCACTTCAATAGTCGGATCCACCTTGCGGATGGCCATGATAACTTGAGCTAAATCAATGACAATAATATTCTTATCTTCCTTCTTGACCGTTAATAATATGATTTCTTCAATTTTGGTAATCACTTCTTCAGGCCCGATTATCCTTGCAATATCTTTTATCCTCACCGTTTGATTTCCCTTTGCTTGTACACGGTTCCTCATCCTGATATATACAACTGCCATTATCATCACATCCCGACCTTTTATTTCCTTATGCTAGTAGTATGGATTGGAAGCAGTTTGAAAATGCAGGAAGTGAACCATGTCCAAATATTACTAATTTGAAACCAAAAAAAGACACGCTGCAATGACAGCATGTCTTTTTGGTTTACATTCATCTATTAATGAGTGGGGAAGAAAATCAGCTGGACCAAAAATATCAATCCAAAAATATAAATGAGCGGATGTACCGATTTTCCTTTTCCGCTGAATACCTTCATTAGAGGATATGTGATGAACCCAATTGCAATCCCTGTAGATATACTTGAAGTAAGCGGCATCGTTAAAATGATCGCAAATGCCGGAAATGCCTCATCAAAAATTTTCCAATTGACTTTAGCCAGCCCTTCCATCATGAAACATCCCACGATGATCAGAACGGGAGCTGTGATTGCTTGAACGGAAGAAATTGCCGATATCAATGGAGAAAAGAAAATCGATGCAGCAAACAAGATTGCCACGACAGTAGCTGTTAATCCCGTACGTCCGCCTGCGGCCACTCCCGTGCTCGATTCCACATAGGCAGTCGATGGGCTTGTACCAAACATCGAGCCGACTGTAGTCGCAATCGCATCACCTAAAAAGGCTTTCTTGGCACGAGGGATTTTCCCATCTTTCGTTAGTCCTGCCTGTTCTGTCACGCCAATCAAGGTACCTGTCGTATCGAAGATCGTCACAAGTAAAAAGGCGAAAACAATTGAATATAAAGAATTCGTGAAGACCCCAGCAATATCGATATCGAAAAATACCGGTGTTGGAGGTACAGATAAGACCCCATCGAAGTTGAGCAAACCGATAAAGTAGCCAATGATTGCCGTAACGATCATGCCAATGAAAATGGCCCCTTTTATATTACGGGCCATAAAAATCAAGGTAATGAATAAGCCTGCTAATGCTAAAACGGTTCCAGGCTGATGCAAATCGCCAAGCGTCACCATCGTTGATTCATTTGGCACTACGATTCCAGCATTTTTCAATCCGATAAACGCAATGAATAAACCAATTCCGGATGTGATGCCGTATTTTAATGAGTTGGGAATCGCATCAATTATCATTTTACGCAAGCTAGTCACGCTAATTAATAGAAATAGCAAACCAGCAATGAAAACCGTACCGAATACGGTCTGGTATGAAAGGCCCTGTGCTCCCACCACGCTTGCGAAATAAGCATTCAAGCCCATCCCTGGTGCTATCGCAATCGGGTATTTTGCAACAAGCCCCATGATTAGGGTACCAATCACCGCTGATATGACCGTTGCCATGAAAACTTGTTCAAATGGAATTCCGATTGAAGACAATAAAGCAGGATTCACAATGAGGATATAAACCATAGTTAAAAATGTCGTAACACCCGCCATGACTTCTGTACGGACATCCGTCCCATTTTCTTTCAGGGAGAAAAACTTTTCCATAAACATATTTAGACCTCCAGATCTAAAGGAATCACCGACAACCGTTTGCACGAAAAGACAAGGTGTCCTAATATTGTACTGCATCGACGTTTTTCCTGATCATTATTCATTGAAAGAAAGATAAAAAAACGAATGAGAAACGCGACCTTTACTATAATATTCGTTTTTATTCCTAAATTCAACTAAAAATTCGACCCCATCCCTAGTTTCATCTTAAATCACTTTTACTTTTTCCTAAAATCAGTATTTATTTTCAGCTCAATAAAAAAAACCACATGAATCACTGATTCATGTGGTTTTTCATTTGCTGAAGAATCTTCTTTTCCAGCCTTGATACCTGAACTTGGGAAATACCAAGCCTTGCCGCCACTTCCGATTGCGTCTGATCTTTATAATACCTCAGGAAAACAATCAGCCTTTCACGTTCATTCAATTCATGTATGGCTTCTTTCAAAGCGATTTGATCGAACCAGGATGTTTCATTATGGTCGGCAATCTGGTCAAGAAGAGTAATCGGATCTCCATCATTTTCGTAAACCGTTTCATGGATCGATGAAGGGCTCCTGCTAGCTTCTTGGGCCATGATGATTTCCTCTGGCGACAGCTCTAGATGTTCCGCCAATTCATTGACAGTCGGAACGCGGCCATACGTCTTTGAAAGTTCCTCTTTGGCCCTGCGAATTTTATTCGCCATTTCCTTTAATGACCGGCTTACTTTAACCGTTCCGTCATCACGGATAAAACGTTGGATTTCACCAATGATCATAGGCACAGCATACGTTGAGAATTTCACTTCAAACGATAAGTCAAATTTATCCACGGACTTCAACAGACCTATACAGCCTATTTGATAAAGGTCATCCGGTTCGTAACCTCGATTGAGGAATCTTTGCACTACTGACCATACAAGCCTCAGATTGCTATTGACAATCAGATTCCTTGCATCTTGGTCACCGCTCTGGCTGCGTTGGATTAAATTCCGCAATTCCTCATCTTTTAAATGGGGCTGGCCTTTCTTGCTCTTCTCGTTTTTAACCTCCACATCCATATGCAAGTCTCCCTTAATTGCACAAAGCTCTGCTTGTAGTTAAGTGCTTTTTTAATCGAATGATCGTGCCTTCGCCCTTATGGGAAATTATATTGATTTCATCCATGAAGTTTTCCATGATGGTGAATCCCATACCGGAACGTTCAAGTTCGGGTTTTGTCGTAAATAACGGCTGTTTAGCCTCCTCGACGTCTTCAATGCCCAGTCCTTCATCCCGGATGGTCAATTCCACAGTATCGCCTTCGATGACCACTGAAATGTAGACCCAACCTTCCGGGTCACTCTCATACCCATGGATGATCGAATTCGTAACGGCTTCTGACACGACAGTCTTGATCTCTGTCAATTCATCCATCGTCGGGTCCAATTGGGCAATGAATGCCGCAACAGTTACCCTGGCAAAAGATTCATTTTGGCTAAGTGCAGAAAATTTCGTTTCCATTTTATTTTTCATATTAGGCAACCCCCAGTCTTTGCAAAGCGTTTTTTTCGGATAGTTCCATTTTAACAATTTTAAACAACCCTGACATCTCAAATAACCGCTTTACTGCTGGAGAAATTGCACAGACCACCATTTCACCTTGCTTTTTGTTTACCTGCTTATAACGGCCCAAAATAACTCCGAGCCCTGAACTGTCCATAAAATCCAGTTCTTCCATGTTAAGGATGATATGCTTGATATTATGCTTTTGAATGGCTGCCTCTGCCTGATTTTTCAATTTTTCTGCTGTATGATGATCTAAATCACCTTTGAGACGAATGCACAATACGCGATTTTTCGCCTCCATATTAATCGTAAGACTCATTATATACAGCCTCCTTCACTGTCTTATAAAGAGTCAAATTCTCTTTTTCACCTGCCGATTCCTCCTTACTAGCAAAACTAGTGGAGTTTCGCCTAAATTAGTACGATTAACAGGCAATGCGACAATTTATTCTATTTCGCCTGGGTAAACATGCCGAAAGCCCGTTTATACAATTGCCACCAGCTGGCATTATCAACAGTTTCCTTCGCAACAATCGGAGATTCGACATATACCTTACCGTTTTTCTTCAATTCAAGCGTACCAATTTCATCACCTTTTTTAATCGGGGCATCCAAATCTTTATCAAGCGTGATTTTTTTAGTAAAGTCCTTTGCCGTTCCGTTTTTGGCTGTCAAAACCGAAATAGGTTCACTTGTGACGCCCACCACGGTTTTCTTTTGCCCTTTACTTACCTTGGCTTCACCTAACACCTCACCGCGTTTATAAATAGGGTATGTGATGTATTGTGAAAATGCATAATCTAACATCTTGGTGACCTGAGCGTTTCGTTCCTTTGGAGAAACGGCTCCGAAAACGACGGCAATGACACGCATATTCCCTTTTTTAGCAGTTGCTGTCAAACAATATTTCGCTTCATTTGTGAATCCTGTTTTCAGTCCATCGACCCCAGGATAAAATTTCACTAACCTATTTGTGTTGACAAGCCAAAATTTCTTTTCGGTATTTTCACGGAGATAATCTTCATATGTACCCGTGAACCTTGTAATCGTATCGTATTTCAATAATTCCTTCGCCATGATCGACATATCATGTGCCGAACTGTAATGATCTTTAACAGGAAGTCCCGTTGCGTTTTGGAACTTTGTATTTTTCAACCCGAGGTCTTTCGCCTTTTTGTTCATTTCCCTGACAAACTCTTCTTCCGATCCAGCTAGACGTTCAGCCATCGCCACCGATGCATCATTCGCCGAACCAATCGAGATGCCTTTAAGCATTTGTTCCGTGGTCATTTCTTCACCTGGCTCGAGGAAGATCTGGGAACCGCCCATCGACGCTGCATACTCACTAGTCCTGATTTTCTCCTTCATGCTGAGTTCGCCTTTATCGATCGCTTCCATGATCAGCAGCATCGTCATGATTTTCGTCATGCTTGCCGGTGAAAGGCGATCGTCTGCATTTTTATCATAGAGAACAGTACCTGTATCCCGTTCAATCAAAATAGCGGATTTAGCATTTGCCGCCAATTCGACTCCTTTTTCTTCAGCTGCTTTTGTATGCGGGATGTTAAAACCCAATGCTACCAAAACGGTTAAAAATACAGAAAGAATCCGCTTCATCTCCATACCCTCCAATCTTTATATTTTTTATTTTTTCCATTAAACCCATTTTTATACAAATAAAGATGAATTTTGAACATATACTGGATATAGGGTAACAAAGTGAACCAAATTAAAAGAGGATGCGCATGGGCATCCTCTTTTAAGAATTCAATGGGATAAACGTAAAAAGGCCGCTCAAAAGCGCGGCCTTTTTTTGGAAAATGTTTATTCCATGATCTCTTTATAGATCAATGTAGGTTTTTCTATTTTCTCTTTGGAAATCGCAATGCTTTCATACAACTTTTCTTTTACCTTTGAAACATCTTCGAAATTGCTGTAAATCGTCACAAGTGATTCACCTTTTGCTACGGTTTCCCCGATTTTTTTACGAAGTACCAGTCCGACTGCCAAATCAATCTCTGATTCTTTTGTCGCCCGCCCGGCGCCTAACAGCATAGCTGCCGTTCCTACTTCATCAGCGATGATTTCCGATACATATCCGTCCTCTTTCGCTTCCAGCTCGAAAGTATGAGCAGCCTGCGGTAGTTTTTCCGGCTGATCTACAACCGAACCATCGCCTCCCTGCGCTTCCAGGAAAATCTTGAATGAGTTAAGTGCAGAACCATCCTTGATTGCATTTTCCAGCAAGGTTCTTGCTTCTTCCAGCGAGCTTGCCTTTTTGGCAAGGTATACCATATGGCTTCCCAGTGTTAAAGAAAGTTCCGTTAAATCTTCCGGTCCCTCTCCTTTAAGCGTGTCGATTGCTTCCTTCACTTCTAAAGCATTTCCGATAGCGTAACCCAACGGTTGGCTCATATCGGAGATGACAGCCATCGTGTTTCGTCCTACATTGTTTCCGATGCTAACCATTGCATGCGCCAATTCTTCGGAATCTTCGAGAGTTTTCATGAAAGCTCCCGCTCCCGTTTTAACATCAAGTACGATTGCATCAGCACCAGCGGCGATTTTCTTACTCATGATCGAGCCAGCGATCAAACCGATACTGTTAACGGTACCCGTAACATCGCGCAATGCATATAACTTTTTGTCGGCCGGAGTCAGGTTACCGCTTTGCCCAATGACTGCTATCTTATTTTTATTGACAAGCCGGATGAACTCGTCATTTTCTATTTCGACATGAAATCCTTTTACAGACTCCAGCTTATCGATCGTCCCGCCTGTATGGCCAAGACCGCGTCCTGACATCTTTGCCACCGGAACACCAACAGCAGCAACCAATGGTCCAAGCACTAGAGTTGTGGTATCGCCCACACCGCCTGTTGAATGTTTATCGACTTTAATTCCTTCAATCATCGATAAATCAATTTGATCTCCCGATTCGACCATTGCCATGGTTAGATCAGCACGTTCCTGCTCATTCATGCCCTTAAAATAAACAGCCATTGACCAAGCGCTCATTTGGTAATCCGGAATCGATCCATCGGTAAACCCATTGATGATGAACTGTATTTCTTCTGTAGTAAGAGCCTTTCCATCACGCTTTTTCTCGATTAAATCTACCATTCTCATATTAGAATCCCCACTTTTTAAAGACACCGATTTTCTTTAGGTGTACTTGTATTTTTTTGGATCGTTTTATATGTCTTTAACGATTTGCTTAACAAATTCAAGAAAACTGCTTTTCACTTTTTCAGTCGTTTCAATTACCTCTTCATGTGACAAAGGCTGATCCAGAATGCCCGCGGCCATATTGGTAAGGCATGAGATTCCGAGCACCTTCATTCCGCTATGCCTTGCTACGATAACTTCCGGGACTGTCGACATACCAACTGCATCCCCGCCAAGGATCCTTGCCATTTTCACTTCTGCCGGTGTCTCATAGGTCGGTCCTGTATTACCGATATAGACACCTTCTTTAATATCCAATCCTAGTGAAGCTGCTATTTTTTTCGCTTGCGTCCGAAGGTCTTTATTATAAGCTTCCGACATATCAGGGAATCTAGGGCCGAAACGCTCTTCATTAGGACCAATCAATGGGTTTGCCCCCATTAAATTAATATGATCCGTAATGAGCATCAAGTCACCTGGTTGATAGCTTTCATTAACGCTTCCGGCAGCATTCGTTACGATTAACTGTTCAACACCAAGAAGTTTCATTACACGGACAGGGAAAGTGACCTTCTCCATGGAGTAACCCTCATAAAAGTGGAAACGCCCTTGCATCGCGACAACTTTTTTGCCACTTAATTGTCCAATGACAAGCTGTCCAGCGTGTCCTTCAACAGTCGATACCGGGAATTCCGGGATTTCGTGGTAAGGAATCGTTATCGGATTTTCAATTTCATCCGCCAATACTCCAAGTCCGGAACCAAGAATCAGTCCTATCTCCGGAGAGCCTTCAATTTTACTTTTTATGAATGACGCAGCAGTCTCTATTTTATTAAACATCTATTTATTCTCCCCTAAATTTAGATCGCCCAATATATTTTTTCCGAAGGCAGGCATTTTCACATCAAAATTAGCAGCGACCGTCGCCCCAATATCAGCAAATGTATCTCTTATCGGGAGTTCGGCACCTTCTGTAAATCGTTTGGAATAGACTAACAATGGTACATATTCACGTGTATGATCGGTTCCTTCATGGACCGGATCATTCCCGTGATCGGCAGTGATGATCAATAAATCATCCTCTTTCAGTTTATCAAGGACTTCAGGCATCCGAGCATCGAATTCTTCCAATGCCTTTCCGTATCCCTCTGGGTCGCGGCGGTGACCGTATAAAGCATCGAAGTCGACTAGATTTAGGAAACTTAACCCTTTGAAATCCTGTTCTACCGTTTGGATTAATTTATCCATTCCATCCATATTGGATACGGTCCTTAATGATTCAGTGACACCTTCCCCATCAAAGATATCCGAGATCTTCCCGATTGCAAGGACATCATATCCAGAATCTTTCAATTCATCCATTACTGTCCGGTCAAACGGTTTCAATGCATAATCATGACGGTTAGGCGTTCTTTTGAAGTTGCCTGGTTCACCAGTGAACGGTCTGGCAATAACGCGTCCAACCTTGAACTCATCAGCCATTGTCACTTCACGGGCAATTTCACAAATCTTGTATAATTCATCTATCGGGACGATCTCTTCATGTGCAGCAATCTGTAATACGGAATCAGCCGATGTATATACAATCAGCGCACCCGTTTTCATATGTTCCTCGCCAAGCCTCTCAATGATTTCCGTACCGCTTGCCGGGACATTCCCAATAATTCCCCGACCCATTTTCGCCTCGAGTTCATTGACTAATAATTCCGGGAAACCATCTGGAAATACACGGAATGGGGTCGATATATTCAACCCCATGATTTCCCAATGTCCAGTCATCGTATCTTTCCCTGTAGAGGCTTCCTTCATTTTCGTATAGTATGCGAGAGGTTGCTGAGCTTTTTCAATTCCCTTGATTTCACGGATATTGCCTAAACCCAATTTTGCGAGAGTCGGCATGTTCAATCCATTCATTTTTTCTGCGATATGGCCCAGTGTATCCGCACCTTTATCGCCGAATAAATCTGCATCAGGTGCTTCGCCAATCCCAACTGAATCCATAACTATTACAAATATTCGTTTAAATGCTGAATTCCCTTTCATGAGTCATTCCTCCTAAAATAGTAAATCACTTTTTATACTCTCTATAATACCCTTATTCTGCTCAGTTACTCTTCATTTAAATGAAATCGCAAGAACGTCAGAAGTCTGACCTCTCTACATTGTAAACGATTACCATGATGGAGACAAATAATATATTTCGGAATGAAACAAAGTGCCATAAGATGTGCGTTAGAATCATCAGCATCCCTTATAGCCGTCTTGCCGACACAGAAAAAAGGCTGCTCCTTCAACTGCCTCGCAGTTAAATTCACAACCTTTCTATCAGTCTACTAATCCTTTAAGCTCGCGGATGGAATTTTGAATAGACATCCTTGATCCGTACGTTCGTAATATGTGTATAAATTTGAGTTGTCGAAATATCCGCATGGCCAAGCATTTCTTGGACGGCACGTAAATCAGCCCCATTCATCAATAGATGTGTCGCGAAAGAATGTCTCAGTGTATGCGGTGTAATTTCTTTTTCAATTTGTGCCGATTTTACAAGTTTTTTTAGAATCTTCCAGAATCCCTGCCTTGTCAGCCTGTTTCCATGATGATTCAAAAAAAGTGAATCTGTCCTGTGCTTCGGGCTGGTCATTTTCCCCCGGGAACTTTCCATATAATGTTCAATCGCACCCAATGCAGTTTGTCCAATCGGAATGATCCTCTCTTTATTTCCTTTCCCTACACAACGGACAAAACCCATCGATGCATGGACATCACTCACATCCATGGATATCAACTCACTGACACGCATACCCGTCGCATACATCAGTTCGAGCATTGCCTTATCGCGTAATCCGAATTCATCCATTTTCTTCGGGGCTTCCAATAGTGCTTCAACCTCTTCCATGCTTAATACCTTTGGAAGGCTTCGTTCCGGTTTTGGCGTTTCTATATGTATGGACGGATCCTGATTTGTTATTCTTTCCCTTAGAAGAAATTGATGAAAAGAACGAATGGAAGCTATATGACGCGCCACCGTCTTCGATGATTTCCCTTGATCCTTTAACCGCACGAGAAAATGCAGGATGTTCACCCGTCGTGAATCATTCCAATCTTCAATGGTTTCAACATCTTTCAGAAAGCTCCAATATGATCTTAAGTCACGCTCATACGAGACGAGCGTATTCTTGGCAAGTCCTTTTTCAATGGTTAAAAAATGAATGAAATCCCTAATTTGATTCTCCATATTCATTACTCCCCGTTTAAATAAAACAACATTAGGCGTTCAAGCCATGCATCATCACCCGTATCAACAGCCTTCGATACTTTTACAGCCATGCCTTTCGGTTCATCATAACGATGATAACTTTGATATTCCTGATTTAACCATACCATTCCTATATAAAAAAGAACAGTGAAGCTAACAAAGAGAATCATCACTTTAGCCGTGTGCAAAATAAGCGATAATGATGTTTTCATCCTTTCCCCTCCCATTCGACCCTTTGTATCAATCTATGCCCAACAGGACAAGTTTTATACGTGTTTCGGAAAGGAGAAAACAAAAACAGCTCTTACTTGAGAAAACCAGCTATTAAAATGCAGAAAACCTTCTCCATTAAATGGAAAAGGTCCGACTTCATTCACCTTAATTTTCTTCTTTGTCATGACATCGATGACAAATGCCATGAAAGGTTAATCTATGGTCTTTTATCTTGAAGTTCCAGTCGCGTTCCACAATGTCTTCTACGTCTTCAAGTAGGTCTTCCTGGATCTCATCTACCGCACCACATTCCACACAAACAAGATGATGATGGAAATGCGCAGCTCCTTCTTGTCTTAAATCATAACGGGAAACCCCGTCTCCAAAGTTAATTTTATCTACTATTTTCAATTCAGTCAGCAACTCTAGCGTACGGTAAACTGTTGCCAATCCAATTTCCGGCGACTTTTCTTTGACAAGGAGGTAAACGTCTTCTGCGCTTAAATGATCCTCTTCATGCTCAAGTAAAACGCGGACGGTCGCTTCTCGCTGAGGCGTTAATTTGTAGCTGGACGAGTGTAACTGCTTTTTTATCCTATCAATTCTGTTTTCTATTTCCATACCTAATATTCCCTCCCGCGCCGCTATCTTATCCATTATATCAAAAGAGGGAAAACTGTCAAAATAGATTTCTTGTTAATGATAAAAAAATTTGCGGGAACGGTATATTTCCATCAATGACCCAATAAACTTACGACATTTTTCATTAAAGAAGGGGATAGGTACGCTTCAAATACAGCAGCCGTAATCAAGAATAACCCCGACAAAACCAATGAGAAAATATACCGTGAAATTATCGGCTTCAGCGGTTCACGAACCTGCTTAAGGAAAATCCGGCTGATCATTTTCATGGATAGTGAAACGGCAAGGACGGTTATTACGATGAATATCGGGACGATGAATATATTTTGGGGCAGAATAGCGACAAACGATAATAAGAACCCGCTCCATCCCATTTGATTGACTAAAAAGCCGACCGTGAATCCAACGACCATCCCTTTTATAAATAACAAAACCAGGATGACAGGCAAACCGATGACCGATATTCCGAGAATCCAGATGACCCCGATATATTTTATATTATGCATAATACTTTGGCTGAACATATCATGCGAAGATGCAAATTCACCTTTGGATACTTGTCCGAAAAATTGCGATAAATAATAGAACAAGTCTTCCTTTTGGGTAAAGCTCAAACTATTCACCAATATTGCCCCAAAAATGACACCCATCAAAAAAAGCACAGTGATAAAGACATATAATGAGGAATGTTCGTTAATATGTTTCATTACGGCATTTTGTACGACAGATTTTTTTTTCATCTTTCATCCTCCCAACTCCGCTTACTAGAATCTATGTTTTCACTCTTTCATTTATGCTAAGAAAACTTTCCCCTTCAGCCGAACACATTGAACCCAATTTATGTTATAATTTTCCACATCAATGAGATGGAGGCAGGATATGAAAGCTATATTAATGGATTTTCCCGAAAAAATTGAAACACCTCGATTATATCTAAGACCTTGTCAGCCTGGCGATGGCCCGGACCTTTACGAAGCCATTGTCCATTCTAAACCTGAATTGAAACAGTGGCTGCCGTTTGCCCATCAAGATGTTTCATTGGAAACTTCTGAACAGAACGTCCTTAAGGCCTTTGCGGACTTTATTTTAAAAGAGGATATAAGACTCCATATTTATAGGAAAGAAGACGATCAATTCATCGGTTCCACTGGTCTGCACCGAATCAACTGGGATATTCCTAAATTCGAAATTGGCTATTGGATTGATACGAGATTCAGTAAACTGGGCTACATAACGGAGACAGTGGAAAAGTTAACTAAATTCGCCTTTTACCATTACGGTGCAAAACGGGTCGAAATCCGCTGTGATCCCAATAATATTGCCAGCAAACGGATTCCCGAGAAGCTGGGATTCACCCTTGAAGGAATTTTGCGTAATGACTGCCTTAGTGCAGACGGCATGGAAGTGCGGGACACCTCCATTTATGCAAAAACAACAAATTAAAAAAGTCCTGACAGATCTCATCTGTCAGGACTTTTTTCAGGATAATTCCTTTTTGACCTTTCCGTACTTTCCTCCGCCCCCCACTTCAAAAGAAAGCGTCCCTTTTCTGGCAGAATCGATGTAGACCGCCAATTTTTCAGGAACGATTTCCATTAGCTGTTCAAGCGTAACTTCATGAAGGATATTCATCTCTGTTCCAAATGCCACCAGCAGTTTTTCCATGGATTTAGGTCCGAGTCCCGGGATGAAGTCGAGTGGCACTTGATGGATATACGGCGGCCTTTCCTTTCCGTCTCTTCTGTCCATCCCGGAAACGGAGAGTTCTTCAATCCTGGCCGATACCCCTTTAATAATGGATTTATTACCACACTCAGGACATTGTTCACTATCCCTCAATACCTGATGTAAACACCCTGAACATACGGTTTGGTGATACTTTCCCAATAAGGGGTTCAATCCATAATTAACGGTCACCTTACGATTCCCTGTTTCTTTAAGGGCTTTTGCCAGCTCATTGAAACTTGGTTCTTCAAGCAGGACTTTTTGATATTCACGAGCGATTTTCCCAAGCGAATGCGCATCGGAATTTGTTACGAATACATAGGAGTCCAACTCCTCGATATCCTTGACCATTTCTGTATCTGAACTTAAACCAAGCTCGATGGCATCAATTAGCTCCGGATCGAATACTTCAGTCAGACTGGATCGCACCCCTTTTCCATATAAGCTTTTAAATGGGGTGAAAACATGTGCCGGGATAAAAAGGCCGCCCAGTGACTTCACGGTTTTTTGCAGCGTTCTTCCATCACAATAAATCCTTTGGGAGCTTAAGGTGATATTTTTAACATGTCCGCTCATCCATGAGGAGAATTCCTTCATCGCTTTTAAAGTGGGAAAATAGGCGAGGACATGGATCGGTCCATTACAATTATGATCATAAATTTCAATCTCCGAGCCCGGAATGATGGTTGTATTCTTATATTGAAGTCCGCCTTCAGTCTTTTCCGTGATTTCGCCATCAAGAATCCCCGCTTCGATCTCTTCGATAATTTCAGGAGAATGACAATCGATTATCCCGATTAGATCAAGGCCCTTCCTTTCACTTGCCACTTGCAGCACATTGCTGAAGGTTAACGTTTTAGCACCTGTTATTTTCACGGCCCTTCCGCTTCTCGTTCTGCCTATATGGATATGCAGGTCAGCGTAAAACTCTTTCATTTATGATGTCATCGCCTTTTTCAACTGCAGATACTGAACTGCATATGCCGTTTTGGCATCCTGGATCTTCCCTTCATCCATGTAAGTTTGAGCTTCCTCCAGCGTGAGTTCAAGCATTTCGACAAATTCATCTTCATCCAGCGGTGCCGCATTTTCTTTCTTTTTCAAATTGTGGGCCACATACAGGTGGACCAATTCATCGGCGAAACCTGGGGATGTATAGAAGGATATGATGTGCTCCATTTTTTCACATTCATAACCTGTCTCCTCTTCCAGCTCCCGTTTAGCCGACAGAACCGGTTCTTCGCCTTTTTCAAGCTTCCCTGCAGGAATTTCCACCAAGCTTCTCTCCAGCGCTTTACGGTACTGTTCAACCATGATGATTTTATTTTCTGACGTGAGAGCTATGACGGCAACCGCTCCCGGATGCTTGATTATTTCACGTTTACCCGTTTTCCCATCAGGAAGCTCTACATCATCCACTTGCAGGCTGATTACTTTTCCTGTGAAGATTTTTTTCGAAGACAGCGTTTTTTCTTCAAATTTTTTCATCGTGACCACTCCTCTGTTCTAATTGCAGCATGATTCCTCATACATTTTACCATAATAGAGATGGAGGGCGATTTAATGAAAGTTTACGTATTGGAAAAAAGCGTTACTTTATCCGGAAAGAGCTGGGAAATCCTTCAAAAACTAAAGCAATTACAAAATCAATATGTCTATGTCAATGATTGGATTGCCGACATTCACGATCAGGTGCCACCCACTCCTTTAAAACGGATCAAGTGAATTCTTTGAGTGAAATGGATTTCTCCTTTACAATGAATGTAAAGGGAGTGGATAACATGAAAAAACGCAGACTAGGAAATTCTGACTTGCTAGTTTCTGAAATCGGGCTTGGATGCATGTCATTGGGGACTGTTGAAAATCAGGCATCCGAAATCATACAGGCCGCTTTAGATGAAGGAATCAATTATTTTGATACGGCCGATTTATATGATTTCGGTATGAATGAAGAAATCGTCGGAAAGAATTTAAAATCGGTCCGCGATAAGGTATACATAGCCACCAAGGTCGGAAACCGCTGGAATGAAAATAAAGATTCCTGGAGCTGGGACCCATCCGGCGCTCATATTAAAACGGCAGTAAAAGATAGCTTAAAGCGATTGGGGACTGATTATATTGATCTTTATCAGTTACATGGCGGCACCATTTCAGACAATATCGAAGAAACGGTTGAAGCATTTGAAGATTTGAAAAAAGAAGGCTATATCCGATATTATGGAATTTCCTCGATTCGTCCGAATGTCATCAAGGAATTCACTGAAAAGTCTGAGCTTGATTCCGTGATGATGCAGTTTAATCTGCTCGACCGCCGCCCAGAAGAGTGGCTGTCCCTTTTGGCCAACAAACAAATCAGCATGATCGCCCGTGGCCCCCTTGCCAAAGGGCTGCTCAGTGAAAAAATGCTTAAAAAGGCAAATGAGGATGGATACCTTGACTATAGCTATCACGAACTTAAAGATTTGCTTCCGCAAATAAAGGACAAACTTTCCGATAGGAAGTTGAATGAAACGGCACTTCAATATGTATTGTCCCATCAAAGCGTAGCTACCGTTGTTCCAGGCGCAAGCTCAGTACAGCAGCTTCGTGATAACTGCCAAGCTGCCAACAGCCCTTCACTGTCCACCACCGAGTTGGATATCCTGAAGCGGTTGACCAAAGTGAACAAATATGAAAGTCACCGGAATTAAAAAAGAAATGTCAGGACAAACCTTTAGGCTGCCCTATCTCCGTTTAACCAACGGGATAGTCAGCCTTTTTCCGTTCCATCTTTTTTTCGCCTTCTTTACCAACTTCAAGTTTCCAATCATTCTAATTTAACGGTTTTAAACTTTTCATTGGACATCCCAAAACTAATATTGTACAATTCAGTTGTGCACAATTAAAAATAAAAAGATAAGGGAGAAAAAATGATGACAAAAACATTATTTACAACCTCTGTAACAGTCGATGGCGGAAGAGAAGGAACGGCAATTTCTGCTGACGGCAATTTCACGGTTGATATTGCGATGCCTGGAACACCTAGGGCTAAACAGATGCCTGAAGCATCTAATCCGGAACAGCTTTTTGCAGCTGGATATGCTGCATGTTTTGATAGCGCTTTGCAATCGGTTGGTAAAATCGAACGCGTTTCTTTCGATTCAAAAGTTACCGCAAGCGTCAGTCTATTGATGGGTGAGATGCATCAGTACAGCTTGGCTGTAACTTTGGCTGTGAAGGGATCCGGGGTCGACAAGGAGACATTCGAAACCCTTGTTCATAAAGCGCATCAAATGTGTCCTTATTCAAAAGCAATCAATGGCAATGTGGATGTCGCCTTTGAAATAGATGTAGACTAAATCCAATCAATAAAAAGACGCTTGGGGTTCCCAAGCGTCTTTTCTTCGCTAAAATTCCTGTAATGTTTTCAATAGTTGGAGCAGCGAAGCTTTTAAATCCTCAACCACCTTCTTATCCTCACCCGACATTGCCGAAATGCGATCGGGAATGAAACAGGCATCTTCCTGTAAACCAAGTCCCTTTTCCGTCAACTTAATCATGACAGACCGTTCATCTTCAGTGGAACGTTCACGGACAATCAAGCCATTCTGCTCCATTCGTTTCAACATGGGGGTAAGCGTTCCTGAGTCGAGGGCAAGGAGCTCCCCAAGTTTTTTTACTGTAAGTGTATCCTGTTCCCATAATAGAAGCAGAACAAGATATTGAGGATATGTCACTTCAAGTTTATCAAGCAGCGGTTTATATTTCTTCGTCATTTCCCGCGAACTTGCATAAAGCAGGAAACATAATTGGTCTTCCAGTACTTTTTCTATTTTATTTTGCATCCTATCACCAGCTAATAGTAGTCCATCCGATATGAAAGCATATCGAACTTATCTTTAATATAATCGTTATACTTTATAAAATAAAGGAATATCAGCAAGGAATAAATCTTCCTGAACAGAAAAAGGGAGCCAGCCCTTTTAAAATTTTAACTGCTCCCTGTTTTTATTTATAGTTCTTCCAGTTCAAATTGCTTTCACCCAATAGTTCTTCGAATGATTTATTCTTCTCCCGCCGCTTTCTTTCTTCACGTTTTTTTTCTTCTTCCGCTTCCCTTTTCTCTTGTTCAGCCTCATTAAGTTCTTTTTGCTTTTGACGAAGCTGGGACATGATATCTTGATTGATCATATCACCGAGTTTCAATGAAGATGAATCTTTATCTTGGTTTTTGCTTTGATTTTGTTTTCGCGGCTGTTTCTTTTTCATCCTTAAAACCTCCTGGCCATTTATGAAATTATTATATCACGACTGCCGTTTTCCTCATCATGGTTTTCAGACAGTGTTTTCCCATTTCCCTCATGGTAAAATAAAGAAAATCAATCGAGGAGGTCCTTTCATGAAGAAATGGTGGTTTACACTGGCTGGAATCCTAGCGTATATCATCGGCGTCGGCCTTTATTTTTCCAATCGGATCATGTACATGAAAAAGAAGGAAGATGATTTTATCCAGAATCGTGAAATCATGGCTAAACGCCTGATCACGGAGGATTTTGATAATCTGCCTAAATCGGAAATTTGGGTATCGTCACCATCCGGATATTCCTTGAAATGCTTGTTTATCGAACCGCATGACACCAAAAAGTGGGTGGTCATTTCTCATGGTGTGACGGAGAACAAAGTCAATTCGATTAAGTACATGAACATTTTTCTTAAGCGGGGCTTCAATGCGATCATTTATGACCACCGCCGGCATGGGGATTCCGGTGGCAAGACGAGCAGTTATGGACATTATGAAAAATTCGACCTGAAGGCCGTAATCGATGAATTGAAAAGACGCAAAGGGCCCGACCTTCATATTGGCATTCATGGAGAATCCATGGGGGCCGTAACCCTGCTTTTATATGCCGGAATGCTTGAAGATGGTGCTGATTTTTACATTGCCGACTGTCCATTTTCAAACTTCGAGGATCAGATCAAACACCAGCTCAAGCATGAAGTCCCATTTCCTTCTTGGACCGTATTTCCGCTCGGGCGTACGTTCATCAAACTCCGTGACGGATATTGGACCAATGAAGTGTCCCCAATAGATTATATGAAAAATATCCGAAAACCCGTGCTCTTCATCCATAGTGAAAATGACAGTTTCATTCCCGCTTCCATGACAGCGGAATTATATGCAGCAAAAGAGGGCCCAAAACAGCTGTACATCGCTAAAAAAGGGGCCCACGCTCAATCTTATAATGAAAATCCAAAAGAATATGAAGATCAAATCGATCAGTTTCTAAAACTTGTCTGAGAAGAAAAGAGAGGGTATCCACGATCCCCTCTTTTGCTTTTAGTTAGATTTTATTAAAAAAGCTCATCCTCGGATTTAAGATTTGATTCGGACTTTTTAATTGAAAGCTGTTCGCTTCCGCAACAAAGTCTATTTTCATGACTTCATCAAGAAAAATCATTTTTGATTTCTCAACATATAGCGGAATTCCGTTTGTTTCCACTTTTTCGGTACCTTCTTCAGGTTCGTTGACCCACCATAGCGCCGTCACACCACTTACCACGCAGCCGCAGCCATCAGTATCATATTTCAACTGTAAATATCCTTCTTGTCCCTGTACCTTACCGGCTATTTTCTCAGCCGCTGTTTCCGTCCATTCAATATACATGATTGCTGCCTCCCGATGTCTTTGCATTCCCCCATTATAAACGATAAAAACGTTTCTGTTAACGAAACTGCCTGCTTCCTTATGCCCTCACGGAAATCACTTTCCTCATGGACCGTTCTAACAAATGCCGATTCTCTTATGTCACGTCAGTCCTTTCATCACGATGCCGTTTCGAAAATGAAAGGCTGTCCCTTGGGGAACAGCCCTTCCGCTCATCATTCCATTATCCTTACATCCGCTATATCGGAAAGCCTGATATAGTGAGCCTGCTCAAACCGGTCAACGATATGGAGCTTTTGGGTGAGCTCATTATAATAATGGATCCTGCCGATTAACAGCTGATACCGGTTTCCTTCATAATGGGCAATCGTGACATCCTTTCTTTCCTCCATCGCTTCCCCCATTACCGCATTCATTTCTTCCAGCTGCTGCTCATCCAGGATGCGCTTCGTTTCATAGCCATCCTCCACCACCCAATCCCGGAGCATCTTCACATGTTCCGGCAACATCATCGATGTCCATTTGATACGGCCGCGATCACGAATCATTCTTTTCCCTCCTTTCAAAGTCAGCCTTACGCCTTATGCCCACCAAGCAGCTTGCTTCGGTATACGGCTGTACCTGCTTCTGTATACGAAACGGCACGCAATAACGATTTGGCTCCATATTTGTGGCGGATTCGATCAACCGTGTAACTCAATTCCCGCTTCTTCCAGCGCGAAGCATCAAATAAAGTCAGCTGCATTTCATTATCATCCACAATATTCGAGAGTCTGACCTCTATGCTTCGAACCGTTTTTTGCTTATAGTTCTCATGGAAAAGCTCCAGGCAAACTTTATATAACTCCATCGTGATGTTGGTCGGTTCATTAATCGAACGCGAACGATGGAAACCTCCGCCAAACTCATCCTTGCTGTAACCAATGCCTAGGCTCACCGTTCTTCCTGCCTTACGATGGGTGCGTGCCCTTCTTCCAACTTCTTCGCAAATTTCCAGCATGACCTGCTTTACCTCATGCTCATCCTTATAATCCCGCAGCAGGATTTGACTTTTGCCGAAGCTGACCTGCCCTTCGATGATCGCTGCCCCCATATCGGATAAATCTATTCCCCAGGCATGGTGGTAAAGCTGATTGCCCATAATTCCAAACTTCGCTTCAAGTAATTCAAGATCATAATTGGCAAGCTGCCCAACCGTAAATATACCCATTCCATGAAGGGTTTTTTCTACGCGCCTGCCGATCCCCCACATTTCACGAAGCGGGGAAATCGGCCAAAGTTTGCTTGGCACATCCTCATACTTCCATTCTGCAATCCCCTGATGTTTGGCTTCCAAATCAAGGCAAAGTTTTGCCATGAGCATGTTCGGTCCAATTCCAATGGCACAGGGGAGCTGTAATTCCCGTTCAATTTCATCTTTTATCTTTTCAGCTATCATGCGGGCATCTCCCCATAAAGAAGCGGCACCATCGACTTTCACAAAACTTTCGTCCACACTATATACGTGAATCGCTTCTTTTGGCACATAACGGTTGAACAAGCGGGTGATTTCCGTCGAAACCCTTAAATAAGTCGCCATTTTAGGTTCAACGACGACAATCCTCGGGTCATTCGGGATCTCAAACATCCGCGAACCTGTCTTGATGCCAAATTCCTTCTTCATCTTTGGAGAAGCCGCGAGCACAATGCTCCCTGTCCTCTTCAAATCACCAACCACCGCCAGATAACAATCAAGCGGGTCCAGACCAAGCATGACCGCTGAACAGCTTGCATAAAAACTTTTCATATCGATACACATAATTGATTGTTTCGGCATCGTCCCATAATCCATCATTTCTTCACCCTAACAAGAATATACGTTCGCTTTATTATATTCATAACTTTAACCGAATATACGTTCTTATTCAATGGAAGTTTTCATACAAATTTCTACTTTTTATTGTAATTTCCTTGAAAAATATAATAGATACTAAAAATGGATAAAATACCAAATTTAAACTTAGCATCCAGATTGTTTTTTTGAAAAAGATTAATTGGTAGCTTGAATAATTTTAAGTAGGTCCATATACTTAGTTTTTTAAAATCCCCCCACCCTTTTCAACAGGCTTTCGTCTACTTGGAATCCAGTCTTAATGCTCATTTTTTGTAATGAAAATGTAACCAAAATTATGTCTATTTGTCATAATGGTATTGTAGGATAATATTGTTAAGAAATAATAGAGAGATAGATAGAGAGGAAATGAAAATTATGAAGAAATGGATCGCTTCAGCTGCTGTTGCATCTGCCATGATGCTAACCCCACTGCAAGCCTTTGCCAATATTGGAGACCAAACCCTCAGACCCGGAATGACACATAGTGATGTCAAACAACTACAACAACTATTAAAAACCAAAGGTTATTTCACATATTCAGGTTCACTGACTACATATTACGGCACCTATTCTGTATCTGCAGTAAAAAAATTCCAAAAAGCCAAAGGGTTGACTGCTGACGGAATTGCCGGCCGTAACACATTTAATGCGCTTGGTGTTTATAATGTCAATAATACTAGCTTGATCAGCTATGCAAAAACCTTAATAGGCAAACCCTACAAATGGGGCGGAACAACACCAACTGGATTTGACTGCTCAGGCTTCGTCTATTACGTATTCCAGAAATCTCAAGGAATTACCTTACCGCGTACAACATCCTTGCTCTATTCCAATACAGGGTTAAAAGTATCTTCACCAGCTAAGGGTGATCTTGTATTCTTTGATACTTCTTCTGGAAGAACAGGAGTATCCCATGTTGGGATCTATATCGGAAATGGTCAATTCATTAGTGCTACGTCTTCCAAAGGAATAACCATTACGGATATGGATAATTCTTATTGGAAACCAAAATATTTAGGTGCGAAAACTTTATAAAATCCAGGACAAACAGCCGGACGGAATTCAAAGTGATTCAGTCCGGTTGTTTTATTTTATATATAATATTTCATCCGTTACATCCTCAACTGTCACAATGAATGAAGAATCCAAGTTGGAACGATTCATCATTTCGATATTATAAACATGCTCTGAGGGTAAATGGGCGACTTCGAGAACCATGAATCGCTGACTTTCCGCTTTGCTGACATGATCGAGAGCAGCAATGACCGCCCTTTGTTCGGCCAAGCTGCTTTCATCCGTCAAAACAAGAATCAATTCCGCTTCCGCTTTCCCAGGAAATGATTTCTTCACCCCGCCCCGGTGCCACGGTTTCACTTTCATCCCGATTTCCAGTTCGGAATAATCGAGGTCATTACCATGTTGATCTTGAATATATGTATCATTGGTCACCTTATAGTACGTCCCTTTAATCAAAATCCTCTTATCGTCAAGATCCGTAATGAAACCTTCTTCCCCCGATTGGATTCATCCATGTTCCAATCGGGGGATTGACAGCTGCCCAGAATAAAGGCGACGAATAAATATATATAAAGGTTTACAATCATCTTCATGAAAATCCCTCCTAATAGAAATGACGGATTCCCCATGAAACAGTTACCCATTCAAATGATAACTTCGGTTAATTCAAAAGGGGAATGTCATCGACATTCCCCTTTACCTATTATTGGACCATTTTTCATCTGGAATCGAAAGACTAGCCTACTTTTTGAAAAATGCTTTTTTTCCTAATGTTTCGGTGATCTTCGGAAACATGTTATACCATTTCCCAGCTAAATTCATCCAGCCAGGGAGATTGATTTCCCTCTTGTTGGTCAGCATCGCCGCTACGATTTTAGCAGCGACATCTCCAGGCTTAAGCATGAATTTTTCAACGTTCTTTAAGTATGTACCTGATTCATCCGCAATGTTAAAGAAATTCGTTTCTATAGGGCCAGGATTGACGGTGGTCACAAAAACATGATCTTCCATCAGTTCGAGCCGAAGTGCGTTTGAATAGCCAAGAACTGCGAACTTGGTAGAAGAGTACAATGTTGATTTAGGAGTGGCGATTTTACCGGCCTGTGAAGCGATATTGATGATATGCCCCGATTTTCTCTGCTTCATATACGGCAGAACCAGCTTTGTGCAGGCCATCAATCCAATGACGTTGACAGCAAACATTGCTTTCGTTTCATTTAATTCCGTATCCTGCGCTTCTTTAAACGTGCCGAAACCAGCATTGTTGACCAACACATCCACTTCACCTATTTGCTCATGGATGTCATTAAAAACATTTGTCACCTGATCCGTGTCTGCAACGTCAAGCTTATAGGCATATGCATCAATCCCATATTGGGTGATCAGTTCATTCTTCAGCAGCAGTAATTTATCCATGCTTCTGGCCAAGAGGACGAGACGGCCTCCCTGTTTTGCACTTTGAATGGCAACTTCCTTGCCAATCCCTCCGGAAGCACCGGTAATAACAATAACTTTACCTTGTAACTTATTCAAAAAAAGCGGCCTCCTTGCGAACATTAAGCGATTGAATACAGAATGACCCCTGATTGGATTTCTGTTTGGACTTCACCCAAGTCTTCTAAATAGTCCAGCTGACCGACCGTTTCCGAAAGTGTCAGGCCCACTTCCTGAAGGTATACTTTCGGAAACAGCTGCTGACACACTTCAAAGACAGATAAAGGCTTATCTTGAAGCATGCTTTTCACCTGCATGGCACGGTTATGCTGCCGCTCGAATCTATATTGAATCAAGTCTGCAACTGCATCTCCTGCCACTTCAGATCCATGTCCTGAGTAAACAGTGGATATGGGGAAATCCAATAATTTTTGAAGTGATGCATTATATTGCAGTAACGGACGAGGCCTCATGCCTCCAGGGAGTAAAGGTGGTTCCATTAATGGGTTAGGTGAAATCTTGGCAAGCAAGTGATCGCCAGCGATCATGATCCCGTCACTTTCCCGGTAAAAAGATAAATGGCTTTGCGCATGCCCTGGAGTCTCGATCACTTTCCAGCCTGGAAGACCAGGGAGCTCATCCCCCTCAGCCAAATATCCATGCAGCTTCCGTTCACTAAGGAAACGGATTTCGTCGCGGTTATGGATCAGTTTATTTTTCAGCTCTTCTGCCACTCCGAACTTTTTGGCGTAATCAAGGAAAAAACGATTATGGGTTTCAAGAAACTCATCACTGATAGTAAGCCAGCGCTGATTATTTTTGTGTCCATAAACCGGGATATCCTTTTCAAAGAAATCGAGTGCACCAGCATGATCGGGATGATGATGGGTTAAAATGATTTGTTCGATATCAGTCAGTTTCAGACCCAAATCCCCAAGACCGTTAGTCAAGGCTTCCTTTGAACGTTTTGTTTTCACGCCGGTATCGATTAATGTTAAAGCATCCCCTTTAACGACATAAACATTCACATCACCCACTGCAAACGGCGTGGGCAAAGCAATTTTCGCAATATCTCCATTCCAATTCGCCATAATCTTTTCCACCTTAGAAAATTATATTTATATAAATCTTTTTATACGCTAACCAGGATTCTAAGTATAGTTATCATGTATAATTACCATTTTACATGTATTTTTAATTACTGTCATTATTTTCACATAATTCATGTCTATTTTTTATCGTCCATGCATATATTATCATTGACAGAGTACTGATATATCCTTCATAATCACAAGTAATTAAAGACGGCATGGCTTTGATTAAGGCCAAGTAAATTATTGATGGCGTAAAGAGAGTGAAGCTCGGAATGTGCTGAAAGGCTTCATCGCCCCCTCATTATTGAACCTACCTTATGAGCCTTCAGGAAAACCTGACGTAATTCCCGCGTTAGAGGAATCAAGTGCAGCTTTTCTGTTTATTTATTATGGAAAAGTTGAACAAAGGTGGTACCACGGAAGCTAGACCTTTCGTCCTTTATTGGATGAGGGGTCTTTTTGTTTTTCATAAAGGCTCTTTCGTAAAGATTGTTGTTTTTAAACGAAACTATTTAAGGTTGATTGGAGCGGAAGTGCGAGACTCCTGCGGGAGCAGCGGGACAGGTGAGACCCCACAGGCGTTTACGCCGAGGAGGCTCACCGCCCGCCCCACGGAAAGCGAGCATCTGGAAGGGAAATCAACCACAACTCACTACCTGGTAAATAGCAACAAAGTATGTGAAAGCAGCCTTCATAAAATGGCCGAAAATTCAAAAGAAAAAGGAGCGGGAATTATGAAAAAAATCGCGTTTATCGGAGCTGGATCGATGGCAGAAGCAATCATTTCGGGGCTGGTGACCCAACAGGTAATTGAACCAGAAAATATTTTTGTAACAAATAAATCAAATGATGATCGGTTAGTTTATTTAAAGGACCAATATGGTGTAACTGCAACACGATCACTGCAGTTATTAGTAAAGGATGCAGACCTTGTCGTACTGGCGGTGAAACCGAAAGATATTTTAGAAACGATGCAATCGATAAAAGAATACATTCGTGAAGAAATGCTGTTCATTTCCGTTGTTGCCGGGGTTCATACAACAAGCTTGGAAGGAATCGCCAACAAGCGGTTTTCGATCGTCCGGGCCATGCCTAATACATCGGCAGCTGTAGGAAAATCAGCAACGGCCCTTGCGGCTAACTGTCATACGAAAGATTCGCAATTACAAACGGCGATTACCCTTTTTGAAACGGTGGGTACGGTGGCAGTGGTCGAAGAAACCCAGCTAGATGCGGTAACAGGCTTATCAGGCAGCGGTCCTGCTTATATTTATTACTTGGTCGAGGCATTGGAAAAATCAGCGGAAAAAATAGGGCTCGATTCCGAAACCGCTAAGCAATTGATTCTCCAGACATTGATGGGTGCAGCCGACATGTTACAGAAATCACCTAAAACGCCTGCCGTACTAAGAAAGGAAGTAACTTCACCAGGCGGAACGACTGAAGCAGGTCTGAAGGCTCTACAAGCACATCAAGTGGAAGATGCATTCATTGCCTGTGTACAAGAAGCGACAGAGCAATCGAAGCGAATGGGCAATCAAATAAGTAAAGAACTGGCCAAATATGTAGTTTCGCAGTAAGCCGCAGGATGATGATCGGCTGTTGCCTGCAGCAGTGGCAGGCAACAGCCCTTTTTATGATCCATACATCTTATAAAGGGTAAACCTTCTGAAGTGAACGTTACTTTATAATCAGCATATCATTTTCATCGAAACTCCAGTCCTTCGAATACGCAACCTCCCAATAGTAACCATCGGGGTCTGAAAAATATCCGCTGTATCCTCCCCAAAAAACACGCTGAGGTGATTTCTCGATTGTTCCCCCAGCCTTTTCAGCCTTGTTGATCACTTCATCCACTTCTTCAATTGATTTAGCATTATAAGCGAGCGTAAGACCCGGGAAACCATTTTTCTTAGGCGGTTCCATCTCATTAATGTCTTTTGCTAGCTCCTCTAAAGGATACAAAGCAAGTTTCGTACCGGCATTATTAAAAAAAACGATTGCGGGATCGTCCTCTTTAATCAATGTACGGAACCCCAACCCGTCCCGGTAAAACCTTAATGATTGAGTAATATCCCTGACACCTAAAGTTATAATGTTGATCCTGTTCATGCTAGTCCTCCTTTGCCATGTTTTAAGGGTAAATTCGACATCTGGATCACTTTTCCCTTTTTAGCTTGATTGACCATCGCCCACACGATAGCAAATGCTTCTTAAAGTTCCTAATACTGCTCACCACTTTGCAAAAAGCAGCTCCACGGGGAATTCCACCTTGGATTGCCCCTCATGCAAATTACGTAGGAATTCCACTTTCTTTGCCGAATGAATACATGTTTTGTCATCTGTAAAGGAATTCCCCCATACTTATCGAATTCAACAAGCAAAAGGGGGAATCTCGATGAATACAAGTGCAGTTGCCCGGTTACTGAATGTTTCCCATAGTACGATTCAACGCTGGGTCACCCAATTGAACATGGAAGTAGAACGGAATCAGCTTGGCCACTACCAGTTTTCGGATGAAGACATTGCATTATTGAGAAAAATCCAAGATCAGCTGAACGAGGGCATCATTCTTCAAAAGGTCAGCATCTCAGAGAAAAAAATCAGAAAAGCAACCATCCAGAAACACTCCGAACCGAATAAAGAACATGATCAACTGCTTGAACGGGTCATCAGGCTTGAAAATGGCCTGAAAACAAAAGCGGACGATGTTGTATCCTATCAGCTTTTACAGCACAGAAGTGAAATGGAAGAAATGCACAAACTCGTTAAAAAGCTTGAAGCCCGTATCGAAGCGTTGGAAACACCAACGGGCCAGCCCTTTGATTATTTCCTCGCGGCTGAAGAAGCTGCTGCCACTAAAAAGACGAAGAAAAGGCCATTCATAAAAATGATTTTCGGAAACAGAAAGAACGATAGTTCATCATGGAGCACAGCCGACAGCGATTGACACCTATTATCAAGATCTTTCATGAGCACCCCACGGATAACCATCTTTGTTAGGCAAAGCATCTCTTCAGAAATAGGACCTGATCTTATTAATTACCCCAAAATAAAAAGGCCCTGACCCAAGATTAATCTCACCTGGGTCGGGCCTTTTCATCATCTTAAATCAACACTGCACGGTCATTGATCATTTTTTCGCCTTTGATGCGTTGGAATTCGTTAAGCAGTTTTTCGACGGTTAATTTCTGCTTTGCAGCGCCTCTGGCTTCAAAAATGATCTGTCCCTTATCCATCATGATCAGGGAATTTCCAAGATCGATTGCCTGCTGCATATTATGAGTCACCATCAACGTCGTTAATTGGTTCTTTTCAACGATTTCCTTCGTCAGGTTTGTAACAAGTTCTGCCCGCGAAGGATCAAGCGCTGCAGTATGTTCATCAAGAAGCAGGATTTTAGGATCGGTGAAGGTCGCCATCAGCAATGATAGTGCCTGACGCTCCCCTCCTGACAATAATCCCACTTTTGCAGTCATCCGGTTTTCCAAGCCTAAATGAAGGGTGCCCAAACATTCTTTAAAAAGTTCTTTCCGTTTTTTTGTCACCCCAAAGCCTAAACCTCTTCTATTGGTTCTGCCATAAGCAATTGCCATATTTTCTTCAATCGTCATATGCGGTGCAGTACCCAGCATGGGATCCTGAAAAACGCGTCCAATCATTTTTGCACGGGCATGTTCTTCAATGGCCGATACGTTTTCACCATCGATGATGACTTCACCGGCATCAGGGAGAATCTTACCGGAAATCATATTCATCAAAGTCGATTTACCTGCTCCATTACTACCGATGACTGTTACAAATTCACCTTTTGTCATCTGCAGTTCCAGATTTCCAAGGGCTAGCTTTTCATCTGGTGTTCCCTCATTGAACACTTTATAAATCTGATTTAACCGAAGCATATTCTTCCCTCCCTTTCGGTAAAGTGCCACCATGACGCATCTGTATTTCTTTAAGCCGCCTTTTCTTCCGGGTTTTTTCCTTTTGTTTATCGGAAATTTTTGGAATGACAAGTGCCCCGACCACAATAAGTGCCGTAATTAATTTAACATCTCCCGTTTCAAGGAATTCAACGCGAAGTGCCAAGGTTACGACGATTCGGTAAATGATCGCCCCTCCAATAACAGCCAGCGTAGCACGTGCAATCGTTTTTGCACCAAATAGAGCCTCACCGATTATGACGGATGCCAATCCGATGACAATGATTCCAATCCCCATGCCTATATCGCTAAAACCGTTATATTGGGCAACCAGGGATCCCGAAAAAGCCACAAGTGCATTTCCGATTGCAAGTCCTAAGATCTTCATGTTGCCGGTATGGGCGGAAAAACTCTTGACCATTGCTTCATTATCACCAGTCGCCCGTAAGGCAAGACCAATTTCCGTTTTTAAAAACGCTGACATTCCCGCTTGGATGACTACAGCCACAACCAGCATAACGATTAATATGGCCCACGTTTTTGGCAGGCTGTCACCGAGACCCACGAATGATAAAAGACCATTCAACAAATTGTCCAGTCCGGTGCCAACCCAGGCATCCTGGATATTCGTGATAATGGTTGTTTGGGAAAGCAACGGAATGTTGGATGCACCCATGATCCGCAAATTGATCGAGTAGAGCGCAATCATCATTAAGATACCTGCCAAGAGAGGATTGATTTTCCCTTTCGTATGAAGGAACCCCGTTATCGTCCCAGCGATGAACCCTGCCACCATGGCACTCAACGTGGCAACGATCGGCGAGTAACCGTTAACGATCATAATCGCGGCAACAGACGCCCCTGTCACAAAACTGCCTTCCACAGTCATATCCGGGAAATCGAGAATCCTGAATGTTAAATAGACACCAAGTGCCATGATTGCATAAATCATTCCCGACTCAAAAGAGTTGAATAAGGCTGAGAACATTTTTTTCTTCCTTCCCCGAACAAAAGCAGAGTTTATTTTACAAACTCAGCATCTGCTTTCCATTCTTCTTTTATTTCAACACCCATATCTTTTGCTGCTTTTTCATTGATGACCAATTTCAGTTTTTGTGGATATTGAACCGGGATATCTCCAGGTTTTTTACCATCCTTGAGGATTTCAACCGCTTTTTGCCCCGCTTCATAACCAATATCATAGTAACTGAAGCCATATGCTGCAAAACCGCCAGCATTCACGGAATCAAGCTCGCCGACAAACAAGGGGATATCTTGATCATTTGCCACGGAAATGACCGATTCCAGTGCCGAGACAACTGTATTATCAGTAATGATATAGAAAGCATCCGCTTTTCCGATTAATGATTCCGTTGCCTGTTTAACATCCGCTGAAGTCGATACGGACGCTTCCACGACTTTCAATCCAGCTTTTTTCGCTTCCGCCTTCACATTTTTTATTTGGACGACTGAATTTTGCTCCCCTGTGTTATAAACCGTTCCAATCGTTTTGGCGCCAAGCTCTTCCGCTAGGAATTTCATTGACTTGGCAATGGCTTCAGGATGGGAATCCGTCGTACCCGTCACATTTCCGCCTGGTTTTTCCAAAGAAGTGACAAGCTCCCCCGCTACAGGATCGGTAACCGATGTAAAGACGATCGGAATATCCTTGGTCGCATTTAAAGCACTTAGAGCACTAGGAGTCGAATTCGCAAATATCAGATCCACTTTATCCCCAACGAAGTTATTGGCAATCGTTTGGCTGTTGTTTTGGTCACCCTGAGCAATTTGAAGATCATATTTCGCATTGATGTCACTATCCTTCAATGCCGCCTGGAAGCCTTCATATGCTTGATCCAGGGAATCATGCTGAACGATTTGTGTCACCCCAATGTTGAAGGTATCCTTTCCGCTTTCATCCTTTGCCGCATCTTTTTCCTTTTCATTTCCACACCCAGCCAACAATAAACCTGCGACCAATGTCATGGCTGCAGCTGAATATAATTTCTTTTTCATATTTTCCCCCCGCTTTTTCCTTATTTAAAATAATGTTTTTCTATCGACGCCAGCTTTTTCGCTTTTATTTCCTAAATTATAATCGTTTAGTCCCAATTATTCCAATATATTTTTTAACTTTTTAGAATTTTTTGAGTTCTACATGTGAAACATGAAAAAAGCTGCTGTGAAAGGTATGGTAACTTTCACAGCAGCTTTTGGAAAAATCAATGTTCGACAACCTGGCTGACAATTTCGGTAACGGTAGCCCGATCAATTTTTTCTTTGCCTTCTTTTAGGGCTTTCAATGTGGCTTTTGCCAATTCCAAGGGTATTTTACAAAATTGGATGATTTCCTTCGTTTCAATCTCTCCAATGTACGCATCGGCTAATGCAAGATTACGCTCCGTATGGGCAAGCATCTCGTTAAAACCCCAGCCATCGGGATAAAAGTTCACACCACGTTCTGCATCTTCCTCACGGTTACGCAGGATATTGACCGTTTGGAGTCCACGGCCAAATGCGATGGCAAGTTCACGGTCCGTTTCGGTTCCGTCGTACCAGTTCCACATATCAGACAGCATGACCCCTACTAAACCTGCAACATAATAAGTGTAATCATCGAGTTCCTCTTCGTTATGGATTTGCCAGTCCTTAATAACCCATTTTGCCATGCCTTCGGCCATTTCCTTTGTCGACTCCAAGACTTTGCCTTTTGCACCGGGTGGACAAAATTCAACCCAGTCCGAAAGAAACAGTGTCACCTCAGGCAGGTCATCCTTATATGGTTCAAATAACTTTTGAAGATCTTCTTCCTTGAAATCCGCATCCGGCAGCTCACTAAGGGCCTGTAACAGGGAAACCTTACTATCTGCCGGAAGACCTGGGTGGTCCTCGATCTCATCAATGGCGCGCATGCAAAGGTATGCAGCTCCAATAGCCTCTTGTAATCCCTTTGGAAGATAACTGATTGGAATGAAAAAAGTCCGGCTTGTTTTTAGGAGAAAATCCATTGCTTTAGTATGTAGGTCACTTTTGTCAGTCATATTTACACTCCTTTAAATATCCAATGAACAATTGATTAATTATATCAAACATTGGCTTTGATTTCAGCTGCCCGATTCCTCTGAATACAAAGGAACTTTAATGGCCATTAGATCTTCACCCATGATCGTATTTGCAAAGATCGCTTTGCTTTCCTCTTTTAGCCTCTCAGCATCCTCTGGAGTATACCGTGAGCTGATATGGGTAAGGATTAGATGCTTAGCCCCCGCTTTCAAGGCCGTTTCTGCAGCCTGAACGGTGGTCGAATGATAATAGGCTGATGCCATTTCAGATTCTTCCGCTGAAAATGTAGCTTCATGAACAAGGTAATCCGCCGATTCAGCAAGAATGAGCGCATTGCTGCACATTCTTGTATCACCAAGAATCGTGATGATCCGGCCTTTATGCGGAGCACTGATATAGTCCTTCCCATTTATGACACGGCCATCATCGAGACAGACCGTTTGTCCATTTTTCAATGCTTTAAAAAGAGGCCCCGGCTTCACACCTTCGGAACGCAGCCGATCGACCAGTAGGCTGCCCGGACGATCTTTTTCCACAATCCGATAACCGATGCTGTAAATGCCATGATCAAGCGACTTGGCCGTCACTGTGAATTGTTCGTCCTCAAACACTGTGCCTTCTTCAATTTCGATGATTTCCAAGGGATATTTTAAATGAGTTCCACTCACCTGTAAGCTCGTCTTAATGAATGAATCTATGCCTTGTGGACCATATACGGTCAATTTATCCACTCCGCCCTGAAAAGATCTGCTGCTTAAAAAACCAGGCAGTCCGAAGATGTGGTCACCATGTAAATGGGTGATGAAGATCTTTTCAACCTTTCGCGGTTTGACCGCCGTTTTTAATATTTGATGCTGTGTTGCTTCCCCACAATCGAATAACCAAACCGTCCCTCGTTCTTCCAATAATTGAAGGGCGATTGATGTCACATTCCGCGCTTTGGCCGGAACGCCAGCGCCTGTACCCAATAAAACGAAATCCACTCATACTACCTCCGTTGCAAATACTTTATGCCTTAACTATAGCATAACCAAGGTGCTCTTTCATTTATGACCCATTAAAACAGAAACCAAATTAAACTTTTAATGAAATCTGAGAAAAAATGCGCAAATTGATTGCTTTGAGGGAAAGCTAAACGTAAAATTAGAAATTGGTACACATTCGGGAATTCCAACTTTATAGACAGATTTAACGGAAAGTTGAGGTTTTAACATGACAGAAAACAATAAACCCACAGCATTGATCATGATTTTTGGTGCTACCGGAGATTTAGCGAAAAGGAAATTGTTTCCTTCCATATATCGACTATTTCAAAAAGAGAAAATCAATAAGTTCGCGGTCGTCGGAGTGGCAAGGAGGCCATTGACGAACGAGGAGTTCCAAACAAGTGTCAAGGACTCGATTCTTACGTTCGGACATGCGGAAGAAAAGGTCGACGAATTCATTTCCCATTTCCATTATCACTCCCATGACGTCTCAAGTTCCGAATCATATTTGCAATTAAAAGACATTGCCGAACAATTAGACGGACACTATCAATTAGAAGGAAACAGGATCTTCTATTTGGCGATGGCACCTGAGTTTTTCGGAACGATTGCCGAACAGATTAAAGCACAAGGCCTGAGTGACACGGATGGATATAAGCGCCTGGTCATCGAGAAGCCATTTGGACACAGTTTTGAAACAGCCCAACAATTGAATGAGCAGATTCGGACTGCATTCGCTGAAGATGAAATCTACCGTATCGATCATTATTTAGGTAAAGAAATGGTACAAAATATCGAGGTCATCCGTTTTTCCAATGCCCTATTCGAGCCGCTATGGAATAACAGATATATATCCAACATCCAGGTTACTTCAAGCGAAACACTCGGCGTTGAAGAACGCGGGCGTTATTATGAAACCAGCGGTGCCCTAAGGGATATGGTCCAAAACCACCTGCTGCAAATGGTGGCCTTGCTTGCAATGGAACCCCCGATCGCTTTGACGACAGAAGAGATTAGAAGCGAAAAAGTACGGGCATTGCGTTCACTTCGACCAATGAAAGTCGACGAAGTCAACCAATACTTCGTTCGTGGCCAGTATGGTGAAGGAACGATAGATGGTCAAATGCTTCCGGCCTACCGAAATGAACATAATGTAAATCCCGAATCCAACACAGAGACCTATGTTGCGGGTAAATTGATGATTGATAACTTCCGTTGGGCCGGTGTTCCTTTTTATATCCGTACCGGTAAGAGAATGGATGTCAAATCAACGAATATCGTTGTTCAATTCAAAGATATCCCAATGAATCTGTATTATAAAACGGAAGAAACGCTGAATCCGAATCTTCTCGTCATCAATATCCAGCCTGACGAAGGTATCACATTGTACTTAAATGTCAAGAAATCCGGGACGACATCCAATACAAAGCCAATGAAGCTGACCGTCTCGAACAAAGGGATCGAACACATCAATTCTCCCGAGGCATATGAAAAGCTATTGTTTGACAGCATGCGCGGGGATGCTACAAACTTTACGCACTGGGACGAGGTTGCCCTCTCATGGAAGTTCGTCGATACCATTTCCAATGCATGGGAAAATACTAAAGACGAGTCTTTCCCTAACTATGAAGCGGGATCAACAGGTCCACTTGCATCCGATGAACTCCTGGCGGAAGATGGACATATTTGGTGGCAAGTCAAGAAAAATGAAAATAATGATTGAAATGAAAAAGGGATGCAGATTTGAATCTGCATCCCTTCTTCTTCATGAAACACTCTTCCTCAGCAATTTATTCCGGATAATATGAAACATTTCCTTGGACTTAGACATTTCTTCCTCTTTTTCTGAATTAAGCCAAAATGAAACACCGGATTCTAAGGCAATGAAAACTAAAAAAATGGCTACAGCCCACCAGATGATGAACATAAAGTCCTCCGCTCCTTCTCTCTCTTTCTGCCTACTGTATTCTACGGTCCGCCCATCTCTTTCAATGTTCATATTCCTTTTTCCACAGGTGTTTAAACCTAAAAAAAGCAAGGATGAATGTCATACATCATACTACGTTTTCCCTAAAAAAGGTAAATTAATTGGAACTATTTACAACTAGTTCATCTTTACCATTTTCACCCTATCCAAAAAGAATGGTAAGCCCTTGCTGAGGATACACTAAAAAAGGTGCTTAGTGACAGTACCGCTAACTTCGATGTGGAGGGATTAAACGATGGACATTCGTGAAGGATTAATTCCAACAGCGTTGGGCACAGCCGTGACAGCTGCGGGTTATGCAATGAAGCAGACCCGGGGTTCAAACAAAATGGTAGCTAATACGGTTTTTGGTTTCGGTTTGGCACATGTTGTATTAGGGGTCATTGACCTTGTAGAGCATCGGAGATAGTATTAAAAGAGGGGCGCCAAGCGCCCCCTTTTTACATGATGAAACAAAAAAGCCGGCTTAAAGGGGATCCCCTCCTAAGCCGGCTTGAACTTTTTATTTTTCCATCCATTCGGTATGGAACGTTCCTTCTTTATCAATGCGTTGGTAAGTATGAGCTCCAAAATAGTCACGCTGAGCTTGAATCAGGTTAGCTGGCAGTGTTTCTGTACGATAGCTGTCGAAATAGGCAAGTGCCGATGACAAGCAAGGAACCGGGATTCCGTTCATCACAGCCGTTGATACTACCTCACGTAAAGCTCCTTGGTAGCTTTCGACGATCCCTTGGAAGTAAGGATCTAGAAGAAGATTGTTCAAGTTCGCTTCACGATCGTACGCTTCCTTGATTTTTTGGAGGAATTGTGCACGAATGATACAGCCGCCACGGAAAATCATCGCGATTTCCCCATATTGCAAGTTCCAGCCATTTTCTTCTGATGCTGCTTTCATTTGTGCAAATCCTTGTGCATATGAACAGATTTTGCTCATATAAAGTGCTTTTCGGATACTTTCAATCAAAGCTTTTTTGTCGCCTGTAAATGAATCGGTTTTTGGACCACGAAGGATTTTACTCGCTTCGACACGCTCGTCCTTGATTGCTGAAATAAACCGGGCAAACACGGATTCCGTAATGATTGGAAGCGGAACACCAAGATCAAGCGCACTTTGACTTGTCCATTTACCTGTACCTTTTTGGCCAGCTTTATCTAAAATGACATCGACCATCGGCTTGCCGGTTTCTTCATCATATTTTTTGAAAATATCAGCAGTAATTTCAATTAAATAGCTATCAAGTTCCCCTTCATTCCATTCAGTAAAGACTTCATGGAATTCTTCAGCAGATAATCCAAGAAGATTTTTCAGAAGGAAATAAGATTCGGAAATCAATTGCATGTCCCCATATTCAATTCCATTATGTACCATTTTAACATAATGACCTGCCCCATCCGGTCCGATATATGTGCAGCAAGCATCCCCATCGACCTTAGCTGAAATGTCCTTCAAGATCGGTGCAACCAGTTCATATGCTTCTTTTTGACCTCCAGGCATGATGGATGGACCTGTCAGAGCTCCTTCTTCCCCTCCTGACACGCCTGTACCGATGAAATGGATGCCAAGCTTGCTTAACTCCTCATTACGGCGCTGAGTGTCCTTGAAGAAGGTATTTCCTCCATCGATAACGATATCACCTTTTTCAAGCAGCGGTTTTAATTGCTCGATTGTTGCATCCGTTGCCGCTCCGGCTTTAACCATCAATAAAATTTTGCGTGGTGTTTCCAAAGAATGGACGAATTCTTCAAGCGTATAAGCGGCTGTTACGTTTTTGCCTTCCGCTTCCTTCATCATCTCGTCCGTTTTTGATCCTGAGCGATTATATACGGAAATTGAATATCCCCTGCTTTCAATATTAAACGCAAGGTTCTTGCCCATTACGGCTAATCCGATAACGCCAATCTGCTGTTTTGTCATGACTCATCTTTCCCTTCTCTATATCTTTACACAGCTCGTACGCTATTCTTTGTCAAAAGAAGGATCATTCCTCCTGGATTGCTCAAAGAAATCTTTGCTGAAGCTAGTGTCTGTTCCTATTGAACGGTTTTTCAAGGGTAATCCCTTTTTAATAATATTTTCTCCGTACTTATTTTGCAAGTGTTCCATCGCTTCATACAGAGGTTCTTTTTCTGCATCCTCTTGAAAGGAGAAAATATCCAGTTGCTTGTAGGCCGACTCTTTTTCGATGACATCATAGGCAGTGACACCAAGAAGCCTGATTCCTTCCCCATTCCAATTTTTCATGAAGAGATCGATAGCTCCATCCAAAATATCCTTTTTTTCAAAAACAGGATTAGGAACCGTTCTGCTTCTCGTTATTGTGCGGCGGTCTTTGTAACGGATCGTCACACCTATTTTTTGACCAAGGAGGCGTTTATTTCTCAAACGGACGGCAACTTTCCCGGAAAGCTTTTCCAATACACCGATCAGTTCTTTTTGATTGGTGGAGTCATGCGGAAGAGTTGTCGAGTTCCCAATGCTCTTATGCTCAAAAATCGCTTCGGGATCCACTATCCTCGGGTCAATTCCATTAGCCCTATCCTTCAAACGGATGCCATTGATCCCAAGAAGCTGTTTAAGTTGACTATCATTGGCTTGTGCAAGGTCCCTGATCGTCATTATCCCGATAGTTTGAAGCTTTTCCGATGTCTTATCCCCGATGCCATGCATATCGCCCACTTGTAAAGGCCAGAGCTTTTCCGGAATGTCCCGTTTCCTTAACACGGTGATACCCATAGGTTTCTTCATATCAGAAGCCGTTTTGGCCAAAAATTTATTAGGGGCAATCCCGATACTGCAAGGGAGATCCATCGTATTAAAAATTCTTTCCTGAATGCTATTGGCTATATCTAAAGGCGAACCCAATTCGGCGCATTCACTGATATCCAGATACCCCTCATCAATCGAAACCGGTTCAACCATCTCTGTATATTGCCTCAAAACATCGAAAATAGCCAGTGATGCCTTTCGATAGCGCTCGAAATTCGGTTTCTGAATGACTAATTGAGGACATAATTTTTTCGCCTGCCAAATCGGCATGGTCGTTTTAACCCCGAACTTCCTCGCCTCATAGCTGCAGGTGACGATTATGCCCCTTCTCTCTTCAACATTCCCTGCAATGGCAAGCGGTTTGCCTTTCAATGAAACATCATATGACATTTCCACTGAAGCATAGAAACTATTCATGTCTACATGGAGAATGACCCTGCCATTTTTGGGATACATGTCCTTCATGCTTGACCGTCACATCCTTGTAAAAATAAAAAACATTTCTATTAAAGTACCCCTATTTATCTTTGGTAACCACGGTGAAAGATGCTTCCACTCCAAGAAAAACAGCCATCATGTCATTGATGACTGTACATATATTCCTTCAATACTTTGAACATCTTGACCTATTATGGGTGATTATTCCCCTGAAACTTCTTTGATGATAGTGATGACCATTTCAGCTAGCTTCGTTAATTCCTCAACTGGAATTCTTTCATTCGTAGTATGGATATCTTCATAGCCCACTGCGAGATTGACAGTAGGGATGCCAAAGCCTGCAATGACATTTGCATCGCTTCCACCGCCGCTTTTAACCAGCTCGCATGGACGGCCGATTTTCTCTGCTGCCTTTCTTGCGATTTCGACAACATGGTCACCAGCACCATATTTAAAACCAGGATACATGACGGTAACTTCAACTTCAGCACGTCCGCCCATTTCAATGGCTGCAGTCTCGAAAGCCTCTTTCATTTTCGCTACCTGTATTTCCATTTTTTCAGGGATCAAGGATCTTGCTTCTGCAAGGATTTCAACATGGTCACAAACAATATTGGTTTGCTGTCCCCCCTGGAAACGTCCGATATTGGCTGTCGTTTCCTCGTCGATTCTGCCTAATGGCATTCTAGAGATTGCTTTGGCAGCGATCGTAATGGCCGAAACGCCTTTCTCTGGAGCGACACCAGCGTGAGCAGTCTTGCCTAAAATGGTTGCGGACACTTTCGCCTGAGTAGGTGCAGCAACAACCACATTGCCCACTTTTCCATCACTATCAAGTGCAAAACCGAATTTAGCCGTTACAAGGGAGCGATCCAATGCCTTTGCCCCTACCAAGCCAGATTCTTCACCGACTGTAATGATGAATTCGATGGTACCGTGTTCGATATTCTGTTCTTTCAACACTTTAAGCGTTTCTAACATGACCGCTAATCCAGCTTTGTCATCCGCCCCTAAAATGGTCGTTCCGTCTGACACTATGTATCCATCTTTGATGGAAGGCTTGATTCCATTCCCCGGTACAACCGTATCCATATGGGAGGTGAAATAAATGGTATCTACGCCTTCTTTCGTTCCTTTTAAAGTACATACTAAATTCCCTGCACCATGACCGGTGACTGCTGTTGTATCATCTTCAAAAACTTCTACACCTAGTGCCCCGAATTTTTCTTTCAGCACTTTGGCGATGGCTGCTTCATTTTTCGTTTCGGAATCGATCTGCACCAATTCCATAAATTCATTAACTAAACGTTCTTCATTAATCATAAAATAAAACCTCCAAAAAAGTTTTCCTCTTCAATTATACTTCTAAAAGCGGCGCCCCGGCAAATAATGTGGCATGCTGATCCTAAAGACCGTTTTAAAAAGTGAATGATGACTTATTTATTTCAAAAGGATATCTTGGCCCCGTATGGAAAAGAGCCCAAAACAGATAAGTTTGGGCTCCTTGCAACGTTTGATCACAATGGGATATTTCCGTGTTTTTTCCAAGGTCGAGTTTCTTTTTTGTTGCGTAGCATATCAAGAGATTGAATGATCTTAATCCTGGTTTCACGGGGATCGATAACATCATCCACCATTCCAAGACTTGCGGCAACATATGGATTGGCGAACTTCTCACGGTATTCTTCAATTTTAGCTGCTCGTGTCGCTTCCGGATCCTGGCTATTTTGAATTTCACGGGCAAAAATGATATTTGCCGCTCCAGCAGAACCCATTACAGCGATTTCAGCATTCGGCCATGCAAATGTAAGATCCGCACCGATGGATTTACTATTAAGAGCCACATAAGCTCCTCCGTATGCTTTTCGCAGAATGATCGTTAATTTAGGTACTGTTGCTTCCGAATAAGCATATAGCAGCTTTGCACCGTGGCGAATGATCCCGCCATGTTCTTGTTTAACGCCGGGGAAAAACCCTGAAACGTCTTCAAACGTAATAAGCGGAATGTTAAACGAGTCACAAAAACGAATAAAACGGGCAGCTTTATCTGATGAATCTATATCAAGTCCCCCTGCCAACACCTTTGGCTGGTTACAGACAAGCCCCACAGATTTCCCTTTGATTCGCGCCAAGCCGACCACTATGTTTTTCGCAAAGCCCTCTTGCACTTCCATAAAGGAATCCTCATCGACAACCTGCTCCAATACTTTCCGAACATCATATGGACGGATCCCTTCATAAGGGACTACATCCGTTAAGTCCGGCCGGTAGTCATCTCCCTCATCCGCTTCCAAAACCGGCGGCTTCTCTTCATTATTTTGTGGAAGATAGCTCAGGAGCCGTCTTACGTCAGCCAAAACTTGCTCCTCAGATGCTCCTTTGAAATGGGCATTACCGCTTATGGTATTATGTACAGTCGCTCCGCCCAATCCTTCGGATGAAATCTTTTCACCTGTAACCGTTTCAATGACTTTAGGGCCTGTTATGAACATTTGGCTCGTTTTTTCAACCATGAAGACAAAGTCGGTAATGGCTGGGGAATATACGGCTCCGCCTGCACAAGGTCCCATAATAACCGAAATCTGTGGAATGACCCCTGAATATATGGAATTCCGGTAAAATATTTGGCCATATCCGTCAAGCGAAACTACGCCTTCTTGAATACGCGCTCCGCCAGAATCGTTCAAACCTATGAAAGGGGCTCCATTTTCCGCTGCCAAATCCATAACATTGGCAATTTTCAGAGCATGCATTTCACCGAGTGCACCGCCAAAAACAGTAAAATCCTGTGAAAACAGATAGATGTCGCGGCCGTTGACCTTTCCGTAACCGGTGACAACCCCTTCTCCCGGCCCTTCTTCCTTTTCCATGCCGAAATTGGTATTACGGTGTTTGATAAAAGGATTAAGCTCGATGAAAGTACCTGGATCAACTAGAAGTTCAATTCTTTCCCTTGCCGTAAGTTTGCCCTTATCATGCTGCTTATCGATTCTTTCTTCACCGCCGCCCATTTCCACTTTGCGGCGTCTGTCATATAGGTCATTGATCGTATCATAAATGTCTGTCATTTCTGCTCCTCCTTTGATAATGCTTGTTCACAAAGCTCATATAATACTCCCGCGGTAGACTTCGGATGAACGAAAGCAACATCCGCATTGTGCGCTCCCTTTCTTGATGAATCATCAATCATGCGCAATCCAGCTTCTTTGATTTCTTTTATTCTATCTTCGATGTCTTCGACGCCAAGTGCCACATGATGAATCCCTTCACCGCGTTTTTCGATGAATTTGGCGATTGGGCTTGCAGGTGACAACGCTTCCAACAATTCCAAACGGGTATTGCCTGCCAGGATGAAGGCCACTTTCACTCCTTGGCTCTCCACTGTCTCGATTCCTTCAAGTTTCAATTTCAACGTTTCCGTGTAAAGCGGCAAGGCTTCATCTAGTGACTTGACGGCAATACCGATATGATCGATATTTTTAATCATCATAAAAACCCCCATGCTATGTATTATTGGATGACTCCATTAAAATACTACTAATCTTGCATTAAAGCCTTTTAAGATTCGGAATAATATGAACATTATACTTTTACTTGTTTCTACTAAATGTTCAAGTTAAAATAAAATCAATCAAACTGTATTGAGGGAGAGAGCATATGGGAAACAAGAAAATCAGAAAGATCGTCGTGTATTTAATGCTTATCTCAATGTTATTAACGAGCTTATTATCAGGTATCGCATTTCTTATGTAATAGACACCGTAATGGGGAGGGGAGCAAAAAGCTTCCCTCTCTTTATTTTATCGCTCCGTTTTTCTTAGCCAGCGTTTTGAAATCCTCGTTCGATAGGGCGATTAACACCTTAGTGCCGATGGGGACTTTTTCGTACAAACGCTCCACATCGGATTTATGCATCCGTACACAGCCATTTGAAATATATTCACCAATCGATGATGGCTGATTCGTACCATGTATGCCGTATATCCTCCCATCGGTATTTCGTGCATCGAAGCCAATCCACCGCGACCCCAAAGGGTTCCTCGGATCACCGCCAGGAATATTCTTTTTCCGGTAATATGGATTGACCGCTTTTACTTTGACCGTGAAGATCCCTTCAGGTGTCAGTTCCTGACTCTTTCCCGTACCGACCGGCAGAATCTCCTTGACCTCGTTATCATCAATGAACGCCAATTTATTGTTGGCTTTATTGATGATGATAAACGGATCGCCAGGCTTAACCGATTGAGGCTGGGCCTGTACCTGTAACGGCCACAAAGATAGCATAAGCAACAAAGAAAGGATCCATTTCATTTGTATCATTCCTTTTCTTTTTTGCTTAGTTTAAGCCAAGTGCCTCTTTTTCATTCGGTTGCCGGTCAGCTTGGGTAATCCCTTGAAGGAATGCTTCAACAATAAATAGCGCTCCATTTCCTTCATGAGCTGCAGTAATGCAGCCCTGGATTCGAACTCTTCACGTGTCTGCGGCAGTGCCATTCCCCTAAAATGAATCTCCATTTCTTCAAGCTTCTTCAGATAAAGGATGGCCGTATTTTGTGGGTGGACGTTTTCTGCCAAATCTTCTATAAAATCTGCCACTATCCCACTTTGCTTGACGACCAACGGAATATTCGTGACCAGGGGAAGAATTCGTTCAATTATTTCAAATTGCTTTTCACGCATTTTGAAATAATGGTAATACAGGTCTTCTTCCCTTAAGAAATGATTTTCCACGTCCCTGAAGGCAAGGCTCTTGGCTTGATTAAGAAGATTGGCTGTTTCGGTGATTTCCTTACCATCCCATGTGTGATCATTATCCCTCAAATATCGGACAATTCCCATCAAGATCGCACTGAAGTTCGTTTCGATATTTTCCTGATAGGCCAGCAGTTTGTCATCGACACTGGGCATGTACAGATTCATGACAAGTGCCACTCCAACTCCAACTGCAATTAATATCGTTTCATTGATCAGCAGGGAAAAAGTGATGTTACCGGACCCGTATAGGTGCATGATGATGACGCTGCTCGTCACGATCCCCTCATTAATCTTCAAGGCCACTGTCGTTGGAATGAAAATCAAGAGAATCAAACCTATTATCAGCGGATGAAATGCGATGAACTGAAATAATAGGGATGCATAGGCCATTGCAATCAAACAAGCTAAAAACCGGTGCCAGGAGGCATACACCGACTTCTTTTTTGTAACTTGGATGCATAAGATCGCAATGATTCCCGCGGCAGAGAAATATTCGAGATTAAGCATTTGTGCAATAATAATTGCCAGGGTGGCCCCCAAAGCAGTTTTAATCGTCCTGTATCCGATTTTAAACATTGTTATGTATCACCTGGCTCTTTCTCTATCTATTATAATACTATCAGGAAATCAGATATTTTTACAGTCCTTTGCGAGTTAAATTTCCAATTTTTCTAAATACATGCACGCAAAAATACATTATAGGAAAAAAATAAAAAAAGGTAACTAAACGTTACCTTTTTTCACAATTATATACTATTTGCTTTAGCTTATAAAACTTTTTCCAAGAAGTCTTTTGCACGCTGGCTTTTCGGATTGGAAAAGAAATCTTCCGGAGCACTTTCCTCAACGAGCAGACCCCCGTCCAGGAATAGTACTCGATCGGCCACTTCTTTGGCGAATCCCATTTCATGCGTTACAATCAGCATGGTCATCCCCGTATGTGCCAGTGACTTCATAACCTCGAGCACTTCTTTTACCATCTCGGGATCAAGCGCTGAAGTCGGCTCATCGAAAAGCATTACTTCCGGGTTCATTGCCAATGCCCGTGCAATCGCGACCCTTTGTTTTTGTCCGCCTGACAGACGATTCGGATAAGTCGATTCTTTATCGGCCAAACCGACTTTAGTCAATAGCTCACGAGCTTGTTTTACAGCCTCGGCCTTTGATAATTTTTTCACCTTCATAGGTGCATATATCAGATTCTCCAGTACGGTTTTATGTGGAAATAAATGAAAATGTTGAAATACCATTCCGACATTTTCACGCACTTTCATGATATTGGTCTTTTTTTCAGTGATGATTTGATCTTTAAACCTGATTTGACCATCAGTTGGAGTTTCAAGCATATTGATGCAGCGTAAGAAAGTTGATTTTCCCGAACCGGATGGACCGATGATCGCTACCACTTCACCCTGTCCTATCTCGGTGCTGATTCCTTTTAAAACTTCGAGCTTACCATAATTTTTTTTGAGTCCATCAATTTTAATCACTGCGTCTCATTCTCCTTTCAATCACTTTGCCTAAGATGGTGAGAATCATGACCATCACATAATAAATGAGACCGGCAAATAAAATCGGCTCGAAGAATTTATATGTCTCACCGCCGACAATATAAGCACGGCGCATGATATCCCCTAATCCAATAATTGTTACAACGGCTGATTCCTTCGTTAAGGAAATCAATTCGTTAACAAGGGATGGCAGGATGTTCTTGATGGCCTGCGGAAGGATAATATTAAGCATCATCCCTGAATAGGGAACCCCAAGTGCAAGTGCAGCCTCTCGTTGGCCTTTATCGACCGCTAAAATGCCTCCCCTGATAATTTCAGAGATATATGCAGCTGAATTTAGCCCGAATGCTAAAAATGCTGCTTGGAACGCTTCGATCTGAATCCCTAATATTTGTGGTGAACCAAAATAAATCAGCATTAATTGCAGCACCAAAGGGGTACCGCGAAAAATGGATGTATAAAAGTCAGCAATCCAATTCAATGGCTTGATTCTGCTGATTTTAAGTATAGATAATAATATTCCCAAAACAAATCCGATTACTGCCGCTACCGCTACAACCTTTAATGTAGTCGGTATTCCCTCCAGGATATATGGAAGGGAAGGCATAATCCTTTCAAATTCCAGATTCACTCCATTCATCCTCTCTTATGAAGGCCGTTATCTTTGGGCCTTCCTCCTGCTTCATTTTATTAACAATAAAGCGCGGAAAAACGTTCAGAAGGCATACCAAATCTCTTCTGAACGCTTTTCGTCTCTCTGCATTATTCAGTTTCACTGCCACCGAACCATTTTAATATTAATTTTTCCATTTCACCATTTTCCATCATTTTTTTCAACTCGGCATTGAATTCTTCAGTTAACTTGCTTCCTTTTTGGAAAGCGATTGCCGAACCGGCATCTTGTTCACCGGACTCGATCAAATGCCCCACCAATTCTTTATTATCTTTCAAGTAGCCTTTTGCCACAGTATCTTCCATGATCACGGCGTCAAAACGTCCTGTTGACATTTCTTGAACAACCTCAGGAATACGATTCCTTTTTTCAACTTTCATCCCGATATCTTGGGATTTATTCAAGTCATTTGCCAATGTCTCCTGAATGGATGCAAGCTGTACGCCAACCGTTTTCCCTTTTAAATCTTCAACAGTTTTGATTTTACTGTCCTTTGTCGTGATGATCATGTTTTTAGCTGTATAGTAAATATCACTGAAATCGACTGATTGCTCACGTTTTTCAGTTGGAGTCATTCCAGAGATAACGAAATCGACCGATTTATTTTCCAGGGCAGGCACAAGACTATTAAAGTCAATGTCCTTCACTTCGACCTCATAACCTAATTTTTTTCCGATTGCTTTAGCGATATCAATGTCAAATCCTTGGATTTCATCACTTTTAGATGTTTCAACAAATTCAAATGGCGGATAATCCGCAGATGTTCCCATTACCAGGACCTTCTTGTCTTCATTGTCAGCTGTGTTCTTATCTTCTTTCTCTGATGTTCCGCATGCCGCTAAAATACCTACTAATAAAATAGAAGTAAGCAACAATGCTAACTGCTTTTTCAACTTCATTATTATTCCTCCAAAATGATATTTTCAATTCTTTTGTTATTAAATTAGGTTAGTTAAATTTCGAATAACTAATATTCATACACTAATGTGTATTTTAACACACTCTAATAATTATTCAATAACGTAAATAATAGATTCATTTTTCAGAATATTATTATAATTACACATCTGGGCTTCGTGCTTTCTCACCAAAGGTAATATATCCGCTTCCATATCTATCTTCTTTCCCAAAAGTTCGTGACTTATGCAATTTCATGAATAAAAAAAACCGCCGATTGGGCGGGTTCAGACTGTAGACAAAATTCGAACAAAAGCCAGTTTTCATATAGTTTTTTTTCTTAAAAAAGTATTTCTGTTGATTCCAGAAATCCGCTCCCTTTCCGCCGACTGTCTGCCAAGCCTCCTCAGCGCAAGCGCCTGTGGGGTCTTGGCTAGCCAGTTACTCGGCAGGAGTGTCGCAAATTTCTTCCATCCATTAAGGAATACTGTAAAAAAACATGAAGGGTCACCTATTCTTAAATTTGGTTCGGGATGTGTCCAGCCTACAGTTTTTTTAAAAATTACATTTCTGTTGATTCCAGAAATCCGCTCCCTTTCCGCCGACTGTCTGCCAAGCCTCCTCAGCGCAAGCCGCCTGTGGGGTCTCGGTTAGCCAGTTATTCGGCAGGAGTGTCGCAAATTTCTTCCATCCATTAAGGAATACTGTAAAAAAACATGAAGGATCACCTATTCTAAAACTTGGTTCGGGATGTGTCCAGCCTACAGGTTTCTAAAATTACATTTCTGTTGATTCCAGAGATCCGCTCCCTTTCCGCCGACTGTCTGCCAAGCCTCATTAAAGCAAGGGCTTAAAAGCCAATTATCCTGGAGGGTTTCGTAATCGATGCGATCCAATTATGATTTAAAGTAAAAACCACATATGAAATTCTAGTCTTGTTCTAAGATCATGGTTCGGATGAGACCATTCCGAACCTCTTTTTGTCGACAAACTAAAAACCCGCCGATTGGGCGGGTTTTTTGGTTATCGATATGGATTAAACTTCTTCGCAATATTGATCGAAGTAGTCTTGTAATTTTTCTACTACAGACATCGGGTGGTGCCCTTCAATTTCATGACGTTCTATCATGGTGATGATTTTTCCATCCTTCAGCAACGCAAATGATGGGGATGACGGCGGATATCCTTCGAAATAATCACGGGCTTTTTCCGTCGCCTCTTTATCTTGCCCAGCAAAAACGGTTACAAGCTGATCTGGGCGTTTATCATTATGGATTGCATGAGCAGCTGCAGGTCTAGCTATTCCCCCAGCACAGCCACAAACGGAGTTTACCATAACAAGTGTCGTTCCTTTTTGTGCAAATACTTCCTCTACTTCTTCGGGAGTGGTCAGTTCTGTATATCCAGCAGTCTTAATCTCATCGCGAGCCTGTTTGACTACGTCGTTCATTAAAAAATTAAAATCCATATTCATGGCATTTGCTCCTTCCAAGTTTTCTCTTCAATCCTATCATAACAATTGCCTCTTCGTGATTCAATAAATTTACCTGTTAAAACCGCATAATCCGTTCCGAACATGTTTAAAACGAAAGGGGAGCGGGAATCATGTGTGTAACAACAAGACTTACAAAAGGATGGGGCAGGCGTGGGAGATGATCCATGCCTGCCCCATCCCATTTATTTTTCATTAGACTTAAATGTTTCGGCAAAAGATTGAAAGGCCTGCTTAACAGCAGCAGTGACCGTTTTATTCCCTGACATCACTTGATTCTCGAGTATAGGGAGAAGACTCTTGACGGTTTCATTTTTATAAAACATCGTTTTAAGCTGGTGATCGATCAATGAATAAAGCCATTCCCTAGATTGCATTCTTCTCCGTTCTTGAAAAACACCCGATTCCTTGGTCATATGGGAAAATTCATTCAATACATCCCAAAGTTCAGGAATTCCTTTACCGGTTATGGCGGAACAAGTATATGCCTTTCCTGCCCAACCCTTTGTGGCTGGCTGAAGGAAGTGCAGGATTCTGCTATATTCGGATTTCGTCCTAATCGCCAGGGGGAGGTTCTCGCCGTCGGCCTTATTGACAACAATTCCGTCCACAAGTTCCAGAATCCCTTTTTTCATCCCTTGCAATTCATCTCCGGCACCCGTTAGGACAAGAAGCATGAAGAAGTCGACCATACTTCGAACTATAGCTTCACTCTGACCGACCCCGACAGTTTCTATCAGTATCACATCAAATCCTGCCGCTTCACAAAGCAACATCGTTTCCCTCGTTTTGCGGTGAACCCCGCCCAGAGTTCCTTCGGATGGTGAGGGTCTTATGAAGGCATGGGGGTTTCTAGCCAGTTCCTCCATCCTAGTCTTATCGCCCAGTATACTTCCGCCATTGACCGAAGAGCTTGGATCGACGGCTAGAACGGCAACCTTATGGCCCCTGTCACATAAGTAGGTTCCGAACGTCTCGATGAAGGTACTTTTCCCGGCACCGGGCACTCCGGAAATCCCGATTCGCATTGAGTTCCCTGTATGAGGAAGGATGCTATGCAATAATTCCTGTGCATGATCCAAATGATGGGATGCATTGCTTTCAACCAATGTAATCCCTTTGGCTAGCTTGGCCCTGTCCCCTTTTATGATTCCCTCTTTAAGTTCATGGACCGGTATGTTTACATTATGTTTTTTGACGAATTTGCTTTTTGAAGGTTTGTTTTGGCTGGCTGCTAATTCCACACCTGGCTTTAATGAAGAAGCAAAACCTTCCTGATTGTTAAGATCGACCCATTCCGGCTTCTTGTCTTCACTCATTATTGGGCCACTTCCTCATATCCGAGGCGATTGTATATTTCCTGAAGCACTTTCTTTGCTGCCTGCGGAATGACCGTTCCAGGTCCAAAAATGGCTGTAGCGCCATTTTCCATAAGATAATCATAATCCTGTGCAGGGATGACGCCGCCTACGATCACTATGATGTCCTCTCGTCCCAAGTTCTTCAGTTCCGTCATAAGCTGCGGCAACAATGTTTTATGGCCGGCAGCAAGCGAACTCATTCCGACTACATGCACATCATTTTCCACGGCCTGGATGGCGGTTTCTTTCGGTGTTTGGAATAATGGACCGATATCGACATCATATCCTAAATCCGCAAACCCCGTTCCGACTACTTTAGCTCCGCGATCATGACCGTCCTGGCCCATTTTAGCCATTAACAAACGCGGTCTTCTTCCTTCATTTTCAAGGAATTCTTCCGTCATGCGGACGACTTCCTCAATTTCCGCTTCTTTTGAGTATGCCGAGCTGTATACGCCGCTGATAGAACGGATCGTTGCTTTGTGACGCCCAGCCACCTCTTCGATCGCATCGGATATTTCACCTAATGAAGCCCGTACTCTTGCTGCTTGCACAGCCAGTTCAAGAAGGTTACCCTCTCCAGTTCTGGCAGCCATTGAAAGCGCTTGAAGAGCTTCATCCACCTTTGCCTGATCACGTTTCGCTTTTAATTCGCTCAAACGCTTAAGCTGACTTTCCCGAACTGCTGTATTGTCAATCTCCAGTATTTCAATCGGATCTTCTTTTTTCAACCGATACTTATTGACGCCTACAATCGTTTCATCTTGAGAATCGATTTTAGCCTGACGCTTTGCAGCGGCTTCCTCGATCCTCATTTTTGGAAGGCCGGTTTCAATTGCCTTCGCCATTCCTCCCAGACCTTCGATTTCTTCTATGTGCGCCCAAGCCCGTTCGATCAATTCATTAGTGAGCGATTCTACATAGTAAGAACCCGCCCATGGATCGATTACTTTTGTGATCCCGGTTTCCTCCTGCAGATAGAGCTGTGTATTACGTGCAATACGTGCCGAGAAATCCGTTGGCAGGGCAATGGCCTCATCCAATGCATTAGTATGGAGCGACTGTGTATGTCCAAGTGCAGCAGCATGCGCTTCAATAAGGGTCCTTGCGACATTGTTAAACGGATCCTGCTCGGAAAGGCTCCAGCCGGAGGTTTGGGAATGAGTCCTCAATGCCATCGCTTTATTATTTTTCGGTTCGAATTGTTTCATCAGTTTTGACCAAATGAAACGAGCCGCCCGCATTTTCGCGACTTCCATGAAATAGTTCATTCCTACAGCCCAGAAGAATGACAGACGTGGTGCAAATTTATCGATATCAATGCCTGCTTTCATTCCGGTACGTGCATACTCAAGCCCATCCGCCAACGTATAGGCAAGTTCGATATCAGCCGGCGCCCCCGCTTCTTGCAGATGATAACCGGAGATGGAAATGGAATTGAACTTGGGCATATATTTGGAAGTATACTCAAAGATATCAGCTATGATTTTCATGGACATTTCAGGCGGGTAGATATACGTATTCCTAACCATGTATTCCTTTAAGATGTCATTTTGAATCGTGCCTGAAAGCTTATCCTGTGTTACGCCTTGTTCTTCAGCTGTCACGATATAAAACGCAAGGATCGGTAATACTGCACCGTTCATTGTCATTGACACGGACATCTGATCAAGCGGAATGCCGTCGAACAGGATCTTCATGTCAAGAATGGAATCAATGGCAACACCCGCCTTCCCCACATCACCGACAACGCGTGGATGATCGGAGTCATAACCGCGGTGTGTAGCTAAATCAAAAGCAACTGAGAGCCCTTTTTGCCCCATCGCCAGATTACGTCTGTAAAACGCATTGGATTCCTCAGCAGTCGAAAAACCTGCATACTGCCGTACCGTCCAAGGACGATTGACATACATCGAAGGATAGGGCCCCCTTGTAAAAGGAGCGATGCCTGGCACACTTTCCATATGTTCCAGGCCGCGAATATCTTCCTCAACATAAAGCGGTTTGATTTTTATTTGTTCATTGGTTTCAAACAGAAGATCCTCAATGTTTTTCCCAACGGCTTTTTCGACTTCCTTTTTCCATGCTTCCACTGTACCTTTCATCTCGGACTTAGCAGGATTTATAGCAGAAAAATTCGGTTTTTTCATTTCAGTTCACCCCTAGCTTCTGCAATAATTCAAGTAAAATGGATATTGCATTCGTTTTAACATGGATAAAATCTTTGACCCCGGCTTCTCTTAGTGTAATCTCCAATTCTTCTTGCTGCTTGCCGGCACTATAAATAGTGATTTCAGGGAATTGCTTTTTAATTTCTTTAATGATGACTGGCGCTAATTCCGAATAGTCACCATCACTGCCGCAAAGACAATAGATTGGGAGCTTGGTCGCAGCTACATAATCGATTGCTTCCTCAACGGTTTGACATCCCTTACTGCCGATTGTTTCGATACCACCTGCTGCCGCAAGACTTTGAACGAAATCTGCACGAGGTTTATAGGATTTGAGATTTTTCAAATTAATTAAACCGATAGTTAGAGCCGTTCCGCTTATTCCTTTAAACTTTTCACTGCGTAGTCTTATCTGTTCGAACTGACTGGATACCCGTTCCAATTCAAGTGGGGTAATGCCAAACGGCTTCGAAACTTTCATATATGACACCTGTTTATCCTTTGTCGTGGTTTTAATTTTATCAGCGGGATTCGGATATACATTCGTTCCGATGATACTTTCTTTTCTGAAAGCCGCATTTTGAACTCTTCCTTGGAAAACTTCAGCTATTTCTTTCTGAAGGGTACCTTGTTTAATTAGCTCCAGAATCCCTCCAGCTGCATCGATTTCAAGGAATTTTGCCCAAGCCTTTTCAGCCAATTCATCCGTTAATTGCTCAACATACCATGAACCGCCAGCAGGATCGACAACTGTTGTAATATTTGTTTCTTCTTTTAAAATCAAGTGAGTATTACGGGCAATTCTTTCTGAAAACTCATCGGTTTTACCTGTTGCGTGTGTAAATGGATGGATTTGAAGATATTGAATGCCTCCGATAGCTGCTGCAAAAGCTTGGTTCGTGGTCCGAAGAATATTGACGTGCTGATCATATAGCGTTTCTGTCAACTCGGAAGTTACGGCATGTATCGTCATTTTAAAATGGTCCGATGCTGTATCGAAAGCTTCTGCAAGACCTGCCCAAAGCCTTCTGGCAGCCCTCAGTTTAGCGATGGACATGAAGTAATTTGAATCCACTGCAAACGAGAATACTATTTTTTCAGAAACCGCAGCAATAGAAAGCCCTTGCTTTTGCCCTTCCAATAGATATTGGACGGCTGCCGATAATCCGTAAGCTATTTCTTGTACGGCATTGGCTCCTCCATTATGGTAGACTGCCGTATTAATCAAAACTGTTTTTAAGTCACTGCCTACCTTCTGATAATCCTGGATCGTCTTCAGCCATTCTGCAAAATAGTTATCCGTATCTTCTGGCAGCTGACCGCAAATGAGCCATTCTGCAATTGGATCTTCAGCAATGACGCCTGTCAATTGGGTATTTTGTGCTTCGGCAACAGCTTTGAATTGAGGGAATAATTCTTTTTGTTTCCCCTTAAGGTCAATGAAAACCGGCATTTCTTTTAATGGTATTTCCTTAAACAATGTTTCAGCCCTTGCTCCCTCGGAAAGCAATCTTGCAGGGTATGCCACGACATTTTGACCGCGCTTGAATGCAGCCCTCATCTTTTCATTTGCTTCTTCAGCCGTGATACCGCTTACAGGTTGAACGACAAGCCAAGGTTTGTCATGATATCCCGTTGGGGACGTTCCTCGGGTGAAAGGGAAAAATCCTGGCAATTCAGCTACTTTTTCCGTTGATTCCGCCTTTTCTGTATAGAGTGGACATAAAGCGATGCCCTCATATGTATTCGTTTTAAGCTTTTCTACACTTTTCCCTTTTAAACTTGCTTCCGCAGCTTCTTTCCACTCTTCATAAGAAGGCTTAGGAAAGGTTATGTTTTTTACATCTTTCAGTTCCATCTGTAATCGCTTTCTTATCCTCATACGCCCTTTTCCTTCATTGGGAGAACGAACGCTCAGTCAGTTTTGGATAAGAAAACCACCCTCCCGTCAATTTGATTTGGATTATACTAACATTCTACCATAATTTTCTTGAAGTTTAAGACAATAGAAATTAGCAAACCTGTTATTAGGGAAACCACTAGCCTATTTTGCCTCTTCAAATCAAGTACAGCCCCTGACCTGTATTAGAACAGCTCTTAATAAAATAATAGCAAAAATAAAATTTTTGTCGATGTTTTTCTACGGAAAAGCGAAGTGCAAAAAAAAGGAAGGACCTTCCGGCCTTCCTTTTCTTCATTTTAGTATATGGGAGTGTTGTCTTTGGAAATCTTTTCGATGATTTCTTTAACCCTCGCGAGGAATCGTCCGCATACCAGTCCGTCCAAAACACGATGATCAAGTGATAAACAGAGATTCACCATATCTCGTACTGCAATCATGTCATTAATGACCACTGGACGTTTTACAATCGTTTCAACCTGTAAAATGGCTGCCTGTGGATAATTGATGATTCCCATGGACTGGACAGAACCGAATGAGCCAGTGTTATTAACAGTGAACGTACCACCTTGCATATCCTCTGCTTTTAACTTACCTGACTTCACTTTGGATGCAAGTTCCTGTATTTCCCTTGCTATACCTTTGATTGATTTTTCATCTGCATTTTTAATGACCGGAACAAATAGGGCATCTTCAGTTGCAACGGCTATCGATATATTGATTTCTTTCTTTTGTACGATTTTTTCGCCGGCCCACATCGAATTCAGTTCTGGAAATTCCGTAAGGGCTTGAGCAACCGCTTTTACGAAAAAGGCAAAGTACGTTAAATTATAGCCTTCTTTTTGTTTAAAATCGGATTTTAGATTATCACGCAACTTCACCATATTACTGGCGTCAACTTCCACCATCGTCCAAGCATGCGGAATTTCGTGCTTACTTTTCAACATATTGGACGCAATTGCCTTACGGATGCCGGTTACCGGTATTTCCTTGTCACCAAACGCAGTCGGCACGTTTGTTACTGGACTAGTTTGACGATTGACTTGAGGGGCGATCACTTCAGGAGCGGCATCGGAAATTGCGGAAGGCTCATCCGCCTTAGGAAGATTCCCTGATTCAACAAGTTTCAGTAAATCTTTACGGGTGATCCGTCCCTCATTCCCCGTTCCTTTAACTTTTGATAGATCGATTCCATGCTCCTGGGAAAGTTTTAACACAGCTGGCGAATAGCGAGCTTTCCTTGATGGTTCTGCCGCTTGCTGCACATCTCTTGTAACAGGTGCATCAACTTTTTCCTCACTATGAGAAACTTGCCCGGCATTTTCGTTATCCGTCTTTGCCGTTTCAACTTCAATCGAGCAAATGACTTCCCCGACTGCCAATGTTTGATTCTCATCCGCTTTCAATTCCTTGATGATGCCGGTGAAGGAAGAAGGAACCTCAGCATTTACTTTATCCGTCATCACTTCAGCTAGCGGGTCGTATTTCGTGACATGATCCCCAGGCTTCACAAGCCATTTACTGATGGTTCCCTCTGTGACACTTTCGCCTAGTTGGGGCATCTTCATTAATTCCATAGCCATAATTCATTCCTCCTTCTTAACAGTCATTAATACTCGGCCAATTCCCTCATTGCTTTTTCCACTTTATCGGGATTCACCATGAATTGTTTTTCCATCGTAGGCGCATAAGGCATGGCAGGTACATCCGGGCCGGCCAATCGTTTTACAGGGGCATCCAAATCAAAAAGGCAATGCTCGGCAATTATGGCTGCGACCTCACTCATGATGCTTCCTTCTTTATTATCTTCCGTAACAAGTAATACTTTCCCTGTTTTAGAAGCCGCTTCTATGATAGCATCCTTATCCAAAGGATAGACGGTACGCAAGTCAAGAACATGTGCAGAAATTCCATCTGCAGCTAATTTTTCGGCTGCCTGAAGGGCAAAATGCACACAAAGGCCATAGGAGATGACAGTAATGTCTTCCCCTTCCCTTTTCACATCCGCCTTACCGATGGGAAGTACATAATCTTCAGTAGGCACCTCACCCTTGATCAAGCGGTACGCGCGTTTATGTTCAAAGAAAAGCACTGGGTCTTCGTCGCGAATGGCAGCTTTAAGTAAACCCTTTACATCATAAGGAGTGGAAGGCATCACAATTTTCAAGCCCGGCTGATTGGCAAAGATCGCTTCAACCGATTGCGAATGATAAAGAGCTCCATGAATCCCCCCTCCATATGGAGCACGGATTACCATAGGACAGCTCCAGTCATTATTGGAACGGTATCTGATTTTGGCTGCCTCTGAAACGATTTGGTTAATGGCAGGCATGATGAAATCAGCGAATTGCATCTCAGCTATCGGCCGAAGCCCATACATGGCGGCTCCAATCCCAACTCCTGCGATTGCAGATTCAGCGAGCGGGGTATCGATGACCCTCTCTTCACCGAATTGGTCGTATAAACCATTAGTGGCTTTAAAGACCCCGCCTTTTTTTCCTACATCCTCACCCAATACGAATACACGGGAATCACGTTCCATCTCTTCCCTCATTGCCATTGTCACGGCATCTATATATGAAATCACTGGCATTCTATTACCCCCTTACTTTTGTGCATACACATGATTCATAGCACTTTCAGCCTTCGGATATGGAGCATTTTCAGCATAATCGGTTGCTTCGTTGACTATCTTCATTACTTCATCATTCATTTGTTTCTCAAGGTCATCATCCATGATTCCCACTTCTTTTAAATAGGCTCCAAATGTCATTATGGAATCCTTCGTTTTGGCTTCGGCCACTTCGTCCGCCGTCCGGTAGCTTCGGTCATCATCATCACTTGAATGTGGTGTGAGCCTGTATGAGACGGTTTCTACCAGTGTAGGGCCTTCTCCCCTTCGTGCACGGTCAGCCGCTTCTTTCACCGCAGCATACACTTCCAATGGGTCATTGCCATCCACCGTTATTCCAGGCATCCCATATCCAATCGCCCTGTCGGAAACATTTTCACACGATAGCTGTTTCTCAATAGGAACGGAAATCGCATATTTATTATTTTCACACATGAAAATGACCGGTAGCTTATGCACACCTGCAAAGTTGGCCCCTTCATGAAAATCGCCCTGATTGGATGAACCTTCCCCAAACGTTACGAATGTTACCAAATCCTTACCTTCCATCTTCCCTGCAAGGGCAATTCCGACAGCATGCGGGACCTGTGTCGTTACAGGCGATGAACCAGTGACGATCCTATTTTTCTTTTGACCAAAATGACCAGGCATTTGGCGCCCGCCAGAATTGGGATCTTCCTCTTTCGCGAAGCCTGAAAGCATCAAGTCTTTTGCGGTCATTCCAAAGGTAAGCACAACACCTACATCCCGATAATAAGGCAGTACATAATCCTTTTGCCGATCAAGCGCAAACGCAGCCCCAACCTGAGCAGCTTCTTGCCCCTGGCAGGAAATCACGAAGGGAATTTTCCCGGATCGGTTTAAAAGCCACATGCGCTCATCAATTCTGCGGGACAAAAGCATTGTCCGGTACATATCTAAAACCGTTTCCTCATTTAAGCCTAATTGTTCATGACGTTTTTCTACCATCATAAAACCTCCTGACCTTATTCTTTATGAATGAATGGCACGTCCATCGACAGCAAGGGCCGCCTCTCCGATTGCTTCGGAAAGACTTGGGTGCGGATGAATTGTCTTGCCTATTTCCCAAGGTGTCGCATCAAGCACTTTTGCGAGTCCAGCTTCTGAAATCATATCCGTAACATGTGGTCCGATCATATGAACGCCCAGTATATCATCCGTTTTCTTATCGGCGATGATTTTGACAAAACCATCCGCTTCCCCGAAAACAAGGGCCTTACCAACTGCACGGAATGGGAATTTCCCTATTTTAAGGTCATAGCCTTCCTTATTTGCCTGATCTTCCGTCAAACCGACACTTGCAGCCTCAGGGCTTGAATATACACATTTTGAAATGAGCGAATAATCCAGCGGTTCCGGTTTTTTGCCTGCAATATGTTCAACGGCCGTAATACCTTCATGGGAGGCAACGTGTGCCAATTGCAGACCGCCGATACAGTCACCGATCGCATAGATATGTGATTCCTTCGTTTGGAAAAAGTCATTGGTTTCAATTAAACCTTTTTCTTTCACAATCTCCGTATTTTCAAGGCCGATCCCTTCAACATTTGCCGATCTGCCTACGGAAACCAGCATTTTTTCAGCTGTGAATTCCTCTACCGAACCTTTGACTTCAGCAGAAATGGATACTGAATCATCCGTTTTCAGGGTTTCAGGCAATACCTTGGCACCTGTAACGAATTTGACGCCTTTTTTCGTCAGGAGACGAAGCATTTCACTGGAAATATCATGGTCTTCTGTCGGGATGATTCTATCTGCATATTCCAGTACTGTCACTTCCACACCAAAATCATTGAGCATCGAAGCCCATTCAATGCCGATAACTCCACCGCCTACAATAATCATCGATTTTGGCAGGCTCTCAAGCTTTAGAGCTTCATCCGATGTAAGCACCAATTCCCCATCAATCGCTAAACCGGGCAGTGTCTTCGGACGCGATCCGGTGGCAATGATGACATTCTGGGGGATGAGCATTTCATTTTCAGTGCCATCATTCATTTCCACGGAAATTGTCCCAGGCATCGGTGAAAATATAGAAGGACCAAGTATACGCCCTAACCCTTCATAAACCGTTATCTTTCCCTGTTTCATCAAGTGCTGAACTCCTTTATAGAGTTGATCGACCACTTTATTCTTTCTTTCCTGCACTTTAAGGAAATCTACCTTTACATCCCCGGTAACAATACCGAATTCCTCACTTTTCACTGCAGTCTGATAAACTTCCGCACTCCTTAAAAGTGCTTTCGAAGGGATACAGCCATTATGTAGACACGTTCCGCCGAGCTTGCCTTTCTCCACGACAGCCGTTTTCAATCCTAATTGAGCAGCCCTTATTGCCGCCACATACCCGCCTGTTCCTCCTCCGAGGATAACGAGGTCAAATTCTTCAGCCAAAACCACTCCTCCTCACAAATACATACATTTTGTCACCATTTTTACTTGCCCTATGTTTATTACGTTATCCATGTTGAAAATTCCTGTGTTTATTTAAAAAAACACAGGAATCTAATCTTGTAAAATTACATTCATTTTCTTCCATTCAGGATATGTTTTTCATTTTGCAGGAATTGGCTCCTTGAATTCCTCATGCGAGCAATTCGCTCCTCTGCCATCCTATCCGCCGCTTTATAAGTTGGGATTTGATCACGTTTTGCAATCTCGATGACTCTTTCAATTGTATCATAAACCGTTTCCACTTTCTTAAGGGCCCTTTCCCGATTATACCCTAAAAGCTCATCGGCCACGTTTATGACTCCCCCTGCATTAATTACATAATCAGGAGCATATATAATCCCTTTTTCATGAATTTGATCGCCATGAACAGTTTCCTTTAATTGATTATTCGCAGCACCTGCAATGACCTTCGCCCTGATTTGATTGATTGTTTGATCATTTATGACAGCCCCTAATGCACAAGGTGCATAGATATCACATTCGACTCCATAAATTTCATCTGGATTCACTGCAGTCGCCCCAAAGGATTCAACCGCACGGGCCACGCTTTCTTTATTGATATCCGTAACGATAAGCTTGGCGCCCTCCTCATGAAGATGACGGCATAAGTTATAAGAAACATTCCCGACGCCTTGGACTGCAACCACCTTGCCTTCTAAGGAATCAGTTCCGAATGCCTCTTTTGCAGCAGCCTTCATACCGCGGTATACCCCATATGCCGTTACTGGGGAAGGGTTACCCGAAGAACCGAATGCTGGGGAAATCCCCGTGACAAAATCCGTCTCCTCATGAATGAGATCCATATCCTCAACCGTTGTACCTACATCTTCAGCTGTTATATAACGGCCATTAAGCCCTTGGAGATACCTTCCGAATGCACGGAACATTTCTTCATTTTTATCCTTACGCGGATCGCCGATGATGACGGTTTTCCCCCCGCCCAAATTCAAGCCGGCAGCGGCGTTTTTATATGTCATTCCTCTCGAAAGCCTTAAGGCATCTTCAATGGCATCTTCTTCAGATGCATACGTCCACATCCTTGTTCCTCCAAGCGCAGGCCCTAATGTTGTATCATGAATGGCAATAATCGCTTTCAAACCCGATTGTTTATCCTGACAGAATAGCAGTTGCTCGTAATCATACTTCTCAAGATATTTAAAAATTTCCATAAAGGAATCCTCCCTAGATGTTTAATACATGTCAGATATGAGACTACTGAATTTCTCCTCATTCTTACTTGTTCCTACGTTCGTTTTAAATAAAAATCCGCTACTCACATGATATTTTCCCCATGGGGAATGGTTCCCTTGAAAAACCCATGCACCTTTAAATATGCAAATAACATGCCAATAAAATACATAATCAGCTTCTTTTTATCCAAAAAAAGGACATGCTGGTTAATATGTTGGGCAACTATAGCCTATAACAAATTCAAAAAAATTTCATGTCAGAAGTGGAGTCTCGCTTAAATTAAAATAAATCAGAAAATTCCACGCATTATTTTTCATAGTGCGCAAATAATTGCATGCAAAATTTTTCACAGTTTTAGTTTTTCCATTTTATAATATAGATTTCTAACTGAAATCCCCAGCGCTTTTGCCGTAAGTGTTTTATTTCCCTTGTGGGTGTGGAACGCTTGCTGAATGATTTCGGCTTCATACTGGTCTATTATCTCCGAGAGCGGTTTCCCCGATACGTAGCCGGAAGGCTTCATTAATAATTTCTCTTGTTGTTTTAATGGAATCTCTTCGATAAAATCCGGAATATGATGGATATCAATGATTGTCTCGTTCAATTTCATGAAAATGATTGCCCGTCCTAAGATATTTTCCAGTTCCCTTACATTTCCCGGCCAGTTGTAGATTTGCATCTTATGTATAGCTGCTGCTGTAATTCCCTCTATGCTCCGTCCATACTCCTGATTGATTTTATTAATCAAATGCTCCGCCAATTCTCTCAAATCTTCTTTTCTCTTTCTTAATGGAGCAATGAAAATAGGCATGCGGTTCAGCCTGAAATATAAGTCTTCCCTGAATGATCCGTTTGCGATGGCCTGTTCAAGATTGATATTCGTAGCGGCTATGACCCGGACATTGATGGGGATCGGCTTCGTCCCCCCCACTCTGACGATTTCCTTTTCTTGTAAAACCCGCAGTAATTTAGCTTGGATGTTGGCTGGCAATTCACCAATTTCGTCCAAAAAGATACTCCCTTGATTTGCCTCTTCAAAAAAACCGACCTTTCCGCCCCTGCTTGCCCCGGTAAAGGCTCCTTCATCATAACCGAATAGTTCACTTTCAAGTAATGATTCCGAGATGGCCGCACAATTTACCCGAACGAATTTATTGAACTTCCTATCGCTCGCATTATGGATGGCATGTGCAAATAACTCTTTGCCCGTCCCTGATTCCCCTCTTAATAAGACAGTAGCTGGTGTTCTTGCCGATAATTTCGCCTGTTCAATGGGAAGCTTCATCTCTTCGGAAGCCCCAATTATATCATCAAAGGAATATTTAGCCTGCAATGTCCGGATGATCTGTCTTGCCCGATTAAGTTCGTGGGTCAAGGCTTGAATTTCCGATACATCATGAATGACGCCAACACTTCCTTTCAGGCACCCATCCACAATGATTGGAGCAACATTCACGATCACTTCCTTGTGTTTTGGGCCGACACGCATATTGACACCACGAACAGGTTTTTTTGTCTGAAGCACTTTCATATGCATACTTTCGCCTTCGTAAATATCGATGGAAGCCGGCTTACCGATCACTTGGGTCTTTGTTAAGCCAGTGATTCTTGTATATGCAGGATTGATCAAAAGCCCCCTTCCTTGATCATCCACAACAGATATAGCTTCATCACTGGATTGAATGATTGCTTGGAGCATTGTCTGTATTTCTTTTAAATCAGTGATCTGCTCCGCCAATTGCACAGCTTCCATTTTATTCCTGAACACAGCAAAAGCCCCTATGATTTCCTTATCGGCATTCACGAGAGGTATCCTTGTCGTTATGAGTTCCATCCCATTGCCAAGGGTGATTTCCTGATTCACTTCTTTTTGGTTCGTTTGCATCACTCGCAGCAATCCTGTTGATGGGATGAAATCTTTGATATGCCTCCCTATCACATCCTCGCGCTTTGTGTCTGATGCACGTTCCGCACTATCATTGAACATGATGATGAATCCTTCATGGTCAATCACCACCATCCCTTCACTGGTCGTATTAAGGATCAAATCCATTTTTGCGGAGGTATTCTCCAATTTACTTATTAAACGATTTTTCTCTTCAAACAACTTAGTCATAATGAGGGCGACACTTCCAGGAATGAGAATCGTTTGTTCGCCCATGTCCCTTTTTATCTTTTTATAGACAGACGGGTCACCGGTCGTATCAAATATGATGTCCAAATCCCACTCCAATCCCATGCTCCAATTAGTCACAGTAGGAATCTTTCGTTCCTTCGCAGCAAGCATCCCTTCAGCGGATTCATTCGTATCAGCCATACAAACAATGGAGAACACTTCACTTTCCGATAGGAGTTTCAACACGGTCGTCCCTCCCACTCCTCCCCCTACTATCATGACCTTTTGCATCAGCCATCCCCCTTAAGAAATAATTACCCCTTTAAATAGATCATTCCCTGCAATTTTTTTCATACTCCACACCATTTTACCATATCGGCCCCCTTTAAAAACAGCCGCCAACTCCCAGTCATTATCTAGATTCCCGTTACTTGACAAATAATTTATATCCTTTATCATTTTTTAAAGACGGAATTTTCGGAAGGGATTTGACTGCATGAAACGTTTAATCGCTTTTTTGATTCTTTTTATCCCCGGTGCCTTTGCTGCCTATGGCATAAAAATAATGAGGGACATGGTGTTCGGTATTTTACAGCCTCCCTATCCATTCCTTTGGCTGCAATTTTTAATAGGACTGCTCATTACGATAGGCGGAATAGCCTTTATCGCCGGCTTCGTCCTACATCGAGATCGAAAACAAAATAAGGTCCAGAGCAGGTTCAATAAATTTTAAACGCAAAAAGAAGGTGCCTCTTAAGGCACCTTCTCAGACTGTAGACAAACTCGATGAAAATCGAGTTTGTCTATTTTTATGGCTTGTACAATTTGGACGTTGATTTCCACTCCAGGCACTCGCTTTCCGCGGGCGGTCGGGGAGCCTCCTCGGCTTTCGCCTGCGGGGTCTCCCCTAGACGCGCTTTTCCCGCAGGAGTCTCGTACCTTCCGTTCCAATCAACTTTGTCTTACCTTTTAGATAGAACACTTTTGCCTGGAGTCATGTTTGTTTTAAAATAGAAGTATTAAAACTTGAGGTGATGAGGATGCTTTCTAAACATGATTCTATTCAGCGAGATCAACTTGAAATGATTACTTTAGATCAATTGGTGCCACCGAACCATTTGGTTCGTAAAATGGAGGCTGCCATTGACTTCACTTTCATTTATGACTTGGTGAAAGATATGTATTCAGAGGTAGGACGCCCAAGTATTGATCCAGTTATTTTAGTTAAACTGACTTTCATTCAATATACCTTCGGTATTCGTTCCATGCGTAAAACGATTGAAGAAGTTGAAACCAATATGGCTTACCGTTGGTTCTTAGGCTATGGTTTCCATGATAAAGTACCTCATTTCTCTACGTTCGGGAAAAATTATGAGCGACGCTTCAAAGATACAGATCTGTTTGAACAGATTTTCTATCGCATTTTAATGACAGCTGCTAATAAAAAGTTAATAAGTGCTGAACACGTTTTCGTGGATTCCACACATGTGAAAGCCAGTGCGAATAAACGGAAATTTGAAAAGAAAATCGTTCGTAAAGAAACACGAGCGTATCAAGGACGTCTTCAAGAAGAAATCAATCAAGATCGTGAAAACCATGGAAAAAAGCCTTTTCCACCAGATAAATTTGATAAAGAAGAGACCAAAGAGATTAAAGAAAGTACAACGGATTCTGAGAGTGGCTACTATGTGAAAGATGAACGAACAAAACAGTTTGCCTATTCATTCCACGCGGCCGCAGACCGCAACGGTTTTGTATTGGGAACGATTGTAACACCTGGAAATACACATGACAGTCAGATCTTAGAGCCACTAGTTGAACAAGTGATTGAGAAAGTTGGAAAACCGGAAGCCGTTGCCGCAGATGCAGCTTATAAAACACCAGCGATTACAAGCTACCTATTTAACAAAGAAATCATACCGGCTTTACCTTATACACGTCCTCGCACCAAAGAAGGATTTTTCCGCAAACAGGACTATGTATACGATGAACATTTTGATTGTTACCTTTGCCCTTCGGGCGAAACTTTAAAGTACTCAACAACAAATAAAGAGGGCTATCGCGAGTACAAATCGCCAAAACAAATTTGTACAACATGCTCATTTTTATCTCGGTGTACAGAAAGCAAAGACTGTCAAAAAGTGGTGACACGGCATATCTGGCAAACACATGTGGAAGAAGCAGATCATCTGCGTCATCATCAAGATGTAAAACCTATATATGCAAAACGTAAAGAAACGATTGAGCGTGTATTCGCAGATGCAAAAGAAAAGCATGGTATGCGTTGGACTACTTTAAGGGGACTTAAAAAATTGTCGATGCAGGCGATGCTTACTTTCGCTGCCATTAATTTAAAGAAGATGGCCAATTGGACATGGCAAGGTCCAAAAATGGCCTAACATAGTGGGCTCGTAGAGCCCCAATCTCTAAACTTTAGGCGAAAATTCAAAGGGAATTTCAAAAGGGGTTCAGAATTTTTTAATTCCGAACCCCTTTTGTCTACAAACTGAGAAGGTGCCTCTTAAGGCACCTTCTTTCTTTATCTTGACTTCAAACCTTCTCTGACCCGTACCGCTGCTTCGGGGAAATCGGTTATGATGCCGCTGCACCCCAATTTGAATAACCGCTTCATCTCGGTTTCTTCATTAATGGTATAGGGCCTTACAGGAATACCCATACTAACCGATGATTGAATGAGTTCATCAGGGGCAGCCCGGATATTTGGGTGAATTGCACTTCCGCCTATTGCCTTTGCATATATCCACGGCATATACAGGCCATCCCTATATAGCGGTGCCGTTTCCAATTCAGGTGCCAATCGATGGCAATTGACCAAACTGTAATGATTGAAAGAAGAAAGGATTATCCTTTCCTCCATTTCGTAGGTACGGATGAGCCGGATGACTTTCTCTTCTAAGCCTGGATACAAAAAAACCGTATTTTTCAATTCAATATTGCAAAAAAGCTGATTATCATTAAGCCAAATAAACAGTTCTTCAAGTGTGGGAATCTTTTGTTTTCCAAAATTACCCTTATGGGTTGCGGACGCATTAAGGGTTTTCAACTCCTTTAAGGTCCGGTCTTTTACATACCCCGAGGCATTCGTGGTCCGATCGAGCTTTTCATCGTGGATGATGACCACTTCTCCATCTTTCGAGAGCTGGACATCCGTTTCAATTCCGTCCGCACCGACACGGGCAGCTTCCTTGAACGCCGACATCGTATTTTCCGGATGAGTTCCTGCAGAGCCTCGATGTGCAAAGATTAAGGTCATGATGAAACGCCGCCTCTCTCAAAAATTGTTATACACCGATTTTATGAACAGTAACAGCAAATTATTTTCATCTAGATCAATTCTACAATCAAAACGCAGGTGATTATTTTCTGCATAGAAGGTTCCTTTCCTCAAATCACTCCACTTCATTTCCAAGCTTTTGATTTGCAAGCGGATATCCGGAAATCGTAATTGCCCTTTTGGTTCAAGCATATCCATGTTTGACTTCCGTTTTTCGTCCTTGAGACATACCCTCTCGAATTGATTTCTTGTTTGTTCATACAGATTCTTTTAAATCTAAAACATATTTTGTTTTCCCAATTCCTCAATCAGCGTCTATAAATAAAGAAATTCCACCAAAAAATATCATAAATTTAGTTTTAAAATATCCGTTCCAATAGGTACAAAAAAAGATTGTCCAAAATGGACAACCTCAGACTGTAGACAAACTCGATGAAAATCGAGTTTGTCTATTTTTATGGCTTGTACAATTTGGACGTTGATTTCCACTCCAGGCACTCGCTTTCCGCGGGCGGTCGGGGAGCCTCCTCGGCTTTCGCCTGCGGGGTCTCCCCTAGACGCGCTTTTCCCGCAGGAGTCTCGTACCTTCCGTTCCAATCAACTTTGTCTTACCTTTTAGATAGAACACTTTTGCCTGGAGTCATGTTTGTTTTAAAATAGAAGTATTAAAACTTGAGGTGATGAGGATGCTTTCTAAACATGATTCTATTCAGCGAGATCAACTTGAAATGATTACTTTAGATCAATTGGTGCCACCGAACCATTTGGTTCGTAAAATGGAGGCTGCCATTGACTTCACTTTCATTTATGACTTGGTGAAAGATATGTATTCAGAGGTAGGACGCCCAAGTATTGATCCAGTTATTTTAGTTAAACTGACTTTCATTCAATATACCTTCGGTATTCGTTCCATGCGTAAAACGATTGAAGAAGTTGAAACCAATATGGCTTACCGTTGGTTCTTAGGCTATGGTTTCCATGATAAAGTACCTCATTTCTCTACGTTCGGGAAAAATTATGAGCGACGCTTCAAAGATACAGATCTGTTTGAACAGATTTTCTATCGCATTTTAATGACAGCTGCTAATAAAAAGTTAATAAGTGCTGAACACGTTTTCGTGGATTCCACACATGTGAAAGCCAGTGCGAATAAACGGAAATTTGAAAAGAAAATCGTTCGTAAAGAAAATCGTTCGTAAAGAAACACGAGCGTATCAAGGACGTCTTCAAGAAGAAATCAATCAAGATCGTGAAAACCATGGAAAAAAGCCTTTTCCACCAGATAAATTTGATAAAGAAGAGACCAAAGAGATTAAAGAAAGTACAACGGATTCTGAGAGTGGCTACTATGTGAAAGATGAACGAACAAAACAGTTTGCCTATTCATTCCACGCGGCCGCAGACCGCAACGGTTTTGTATTGGGAACGATTGTAACACCTGGAAATACACATGACAGTCAGATCTTAGAGCCACTAGTTGAACAAGTGATTGAGAAAGTTGGAAAACCGGAAGCCGTTGCCGCAGATGCAGCTTATAAAACACCAGCGATTACAAGCTACCTATTTAACAAAGAAATCATACCGGCTTTACCTTATACACGTCCTCGCACCAAAGAAGGATTTTTCCGCAAACAGGACTATGTATACGATGAACATTTTGATTGTTACCTTTGCCCTTCGGGCGAAACTTTAAAGTACTCAACAACAAATAAAGAGGGCTATCGCGAGTACAAATCGCCAAAACAAATTTGTACAACATGCTCATTTTTATCTCGGTGTACAGAAAGCAAAGACTGTCAAAAAGTGGTGACACGGCATATCTGGCAAACACATGTGGAAGAAGCAGATCATCTGCGTCATCATCAAGATGTAAAACCTATATATGCAAAACGTAAAGAAACGATTGAGCGTGTATTCGCAGATGCAAAAGAAAAGCATGGTATGCGTTGGACTACTTTAAGGGGACTTAAAAAATTGTCGATGCAGGCGATGCTTACTTTCGCTGCCATTAATTTAAAGAAGATGGCCAATTGGACATGGCAAGGTCCAAAAATGGCCTAACATAGTGGGCTCGTAGAGCCCCAATCTCTAAACTTTAGGCGAAAATTCAAAGGGAATTTCAAAAGGGGTTCAGAATTTTTTAATTCCGAACCCCTTTTGTCTACAAACTGAGATTGTCCAAAATGGACAACCTCCAATATGTTTTGCGCCTCTGAACTTTATATCTTAAGATTAAACTATGCACCTTTTTTAACGAGTTTCTTCTACATTTTTAACATTTCGCTCATCTCGGATATTTGAATACTCCCCATCCTCCCTCGAGCTCTCTCCCTCCCAACGTTTCTTATCAGGTTTCCGGATTCCTATTACACCAGCTTTATCGCTCATATAAGTCCATTTTACTAACTGAGTTGAATCTGCAACTGGATCGAAAATTAAAATAGCCGCCATAACAACAGTGTTGCAGTGCGTATAGACGAGTGTATGGAAGTGCCTTACCCAAAAAAATTCAAACGGAGCGGCAAGCCGAAAGCATAAAAAAACGCCCAACAATGGACGTCATGATTCTTCCCTATAAATGATTTCGTTGACCATCATTCCAAACCTTCCTGATGAGCATCGCTTTGCCAAGCGAAGGTTCGCCTGTCTCTTATTCGCAGGGGTAAAACTGATATTCCGTTTGGGACATACGATGGTCATGACGTATTTCTTTCAATCGATTACGGATTGACATGAATACCAGCCCCTACGCAAAAATAATAGCCGCCCAGTTTGGACGACTGCGGAATTTTCCTATATACTGACTCGTAAAGATGCCGGGTTCATTCATCCGCCAAATACGATCAGTCTTTATTGGTATTCCACCGGAAGGTTTATCGGAATAGCGATAAATTCACGGTTAAATTCCCGTCCAAATTGCGTCAAATCAACGTTCCTACCCCTGTCAAGAAGCTTTATGTTCGAGGCGCAGCTTATCGGCAACCATGGCAATGAATTCGGAATTTGTAGGTTTTGCCTTTGTCATGCTTACGGTATAGCCGAAAAGAGATGATATGGATTCTATATTTCCACGGCTCCAAGCCACTTCAATCGCATGCCGGATAGCACGTTCAACTCGGCTGGCCGTAGTATTGTATTTTTTTGCGATATCCGGATATAAAACTTTGGTGATGGAACCCAATAGTTCAATATCATTATATACCATGGATATGGCTTCCCTTAAATACAAATAGCCCTTAATATGTGCAGGCACTCCAATCTCGTGAATGATGCTGGTGATGCTTGCATCAAGGTTCTTCGGTTTGGATTCATTTTGGGGACGATAGCTAAATTGACTATGATTTTTTAAAACCGCCTGCCCTTTACCGCTTACCTGACGGATGTGATTGGCCAGATTTTCCATATCAAATGGTTTCAGGATAAAATAAGACGCACCCAAATCAACTGCTTTTTTCGTTACATCTTCTTGACCAAAGGCAGTAAGCATTATCACATTAGGCATGGCACCCCGTTTTACTTCACGAAGTTTCTCAAGTACACCTAACCCATCTAAATGAGGCATGATAATATCGAGGATCAAAATATCCGGATCAACGCTTTCTAGCATACCCAGGCAATCTTGACCGTTATGTGCCACCCCAATCACTTCCATGTCTTCCTGTGCAGAAATGTATTCTTCCAGAAGGCCAACAAGTTCTCTATTATCATCTACAACGCACACCTTAATTTTTTTCACGCTTGATTTCCTCCTCAACTACAATTGGTCTTTTTTTCTATATGACTAAATTCTATTGTAATTGAACTTTTCGACAATGGAAACTAAATTCCTTTTATTTTTGAAAAAATATAAGGAATTCAATATTATTCTCCGGATATCTCTTGTTTTCGACTTCGTTTGCTATTGGAATAAACCGTTTGTCGAAAAATCTTCATATCGTTTTCATTTTATCACATCGTTCCAAAAAAACCTCTATTTTTTGAAGAAATCAAAATTAATTCCGACCCAAACCTATGCTAATCATAATTTTCCATTAAAAAGGGGGCATCCAAAAGGATACCCGGATTCTTAGCTTGCCTTTTCATAATTATCTTTGTCGTATATATTTATACCGGCTTCGTTTAACATCCATTCGATATGGACTCCATACCCACTTGTAGGATCATTAACGAATACATGGGTGACTGCACCGATTAATTTCCCATTTTGTATGATAGGACTGCCGCTCATACCTTGAACGATCCCACCCGTTTTTTGAAGCAATTCTTTATCCGTCACTTTTAAGACCATTCCTTTGATTGCAGGAAACTTCTGTGGGATGGAACTGACGATTTCTACATCGAATTCCTCCACTTGAGAACCATCCACCACTGTAAGGATTTTTGCTGGCCCTTCCTTTACCTCATGGGAAAGGGTGATGGGGAGTGGTTTGTCGTTAATTCCATTTTTAAAATCTTGATTTAATTTCCCAAAAATGCCAAAGGGACTATTGCGATTGATATTTCCTATTTTTTCTTTATTGGAAGAAAAGCGTGCCAATTTTTCTCCCGGATCACCATTGCTTCCTTTTTCGATGGATGTGACCGTCGATTGAACGATCTGTCCGTCCTTAACAACAATCGGCTTTTTTGTATCCATATCGGATATGACATGTCCCAATGCCCCATATTTTTTTGAATCCGGGTGATAAAACGTCATCGTTCCGATGCCAGCTGCCGAATCACGGATATACAAACCCAATTTGTAAGTTCCTTCATTCTTATCTTTTAGCGGTAATAAGGTACTATGAAGCACTTCATTATCACGGTTAATGACAAGTTTCAACGCCTCACCCTTTTCACCTGCCTGCTGAACAAAAGGGGTTACATCCCCCATCTTCTTTATCGTCTGACCATTGATTTCTGTAATAATATCACCGATTTCAATTTTCGCTTTTTCTCCCGGTGATTTTTTCCCCTGCGCCGTATCAATAAGATGATGACCCACTACGAGCACCCCAAGAGTATTAAGCTTCACTCCAATGGATTGGCCTCCAGGCATGACCTTAAAGTCTTTTAACACCCTGATGTCGACCTTTTTGGCAGGCAAGCCTGCTACATCGAGTAACACTTCATTCGTACCTGGTTTCTCAGCACCAAGCGTAATCGAAGCTTGTTCATCATGAAGTGAAATTCCATCACTGGTTCCCGAAGTTTTTGCAGAAACAGGCAATGATTTGGAAATACTATATTGACTTCCTTCAAATAGTACAAGATGATTTGGAATTAAAAAATATTCACGAGATGGCTGGTATAACCCTAATGTTAATAGCGAAACAAGGAGAATTCCACCGATGATCCTGTTTATCCATATAAATTTCAATCCATTCACTCTCCTCGCTCTCTGAAACTTTATGGCTACACCTTTAATTTAGCCCTCATGACAGTCATTTATAACAGGTGCAAAAAATAAAAGCTATCCGTTTTTGGATAGCTTTACAATGAATGCTTATGATAAGTTCAAATAATGTTCTTACCGGCCCATCAAGATGTAATCTTCAGCCTTTTGGCCAGTTGGATTAATTCATTGGCATGTTGTTTCGTCAAGTCCGTAATCTCTACTCCCGAAATCATCCTGCCAATTTCTTTTATTTTTTCAGTTTCAATTAGCGGCTTGACCGAGGTATTCGTGCGTCCGGCCCTTACATTTTTCGCTATGAAAAGGTGAGTATCCGCCATGGCTGCCACCTGAGGCAAATGGGATATGCACAATACTTGTGATCCAGTTGCCACTTTATAGATCTTTTCGGCAATGGATTGGGCAACCCGTCCGCTTACACCTGTATCCACTTCATCAAATATAATGGACGTTATGCCTTGATGCTTGGAGAAAATACTTTTCAAAGCCAGCATGATCCTCGACAGTTCTCCACCAGATGCGATTTTAGAAAGAGGTTTTAACGGTTCACCTGGATTGGTGGAAATATAAAATTCCATTGAATCCAGCCCTGACTGATTAATGCCCCTATCTGACAATTCATCGAAAGTATAGGCTGTCTGAAGGAAATGAGGTTCGAAAATTGTTTTTTCCATATATAAATCCTTTAATTCCTGATGAATCTTTTTGGTTAGCTGCTGAGCGAATTTCTGGCGAAGTTCAGACAGATTCTTTGCTTCGACGATTAGATCTGCCTTGATGGATTTCATTTCCTTTTCAAGCTTCGCGATATGGGTTTCCCTATTTTGCAGCTTTTCGACTTCTTCTTCAATTGCGGCCCCATATTCCAGGATTTCCTCGATGGTCCGCCCGTATTTACGCTTTAATTGATTTATTTCATTAAGTCTACTTTCAATGAATTCCACACGTTCTGTATCATAATCCAAAGAGTCCAATTGGTCCCGGATGTTTGACACAGCCTCTTCGAGCAGGAAGTAGCTATTTGAAACGGTTTCAGAGCTGTGCTTTAAACCTTCATCAAGCCCTGCCGCTTCCTCCAAATTATTCATGGCTACGGAAAGCCAATCAATTGCATGCTGCTCGCCATTTAAAGCATTATAACTGGTTTGCAGCGCTTCATGGATTTTTTCGAAATTATTAATTTTCTTCCGTTCTTCCATCAATTCTTCATCTTCGCGTAATTTCAAATCAGCTTTTTGGATTTCATCGAATTGAAATTGGATCAGATCAAGGCGATGGACCATTTGCTGTTCATTTTGGCTCAAACCATTCAATTGTTTAGAAGCCGTTTCATAACGTTTATATAGCTTTTGGTATTCAGTGAGTGCAGATGCGATTTTTTCACCGCCAAATTGATCGAGCAGCGGAAGATGGAGTCGTTCATCCATTAATTCCTGATGTTCATGCTGACCATGGATGTCTATCAATGTCCGCCCTATCTCACGTAATGTGGAAATCGTTACCAGCTTCCCATTTACCCTGCAAACGCTTTTACCGCTCTGTGAGATATCCCTTCGAAGTATAGCCATCCCATCATTCATATCCAGGCCAAACTCTTCCGCTTTGGCAAAGACCGGGTGTTTTTCATCTTCAATTTGGAATAGTCCTTCTATTTCAGCCTTCGACTCACCATGCCGAATGAACTCTGCAGAACCACGGCCCCCAACCAAGAGATGAACGGCATCTATTATGATTGACTTCCCTGCCCCTGTTTCTCCTGTCAAGACCGTCAAGCCTTTCTCAAATGAAACGGACAGGCTGTCTATGATCGCAAAATTCCTAATCGATAGTTCTGTTAACAAACTAGGTCACCTCACAACATTATTAGAGCATGTCCAAGAATTTGCCGGAAATGATCTTTGCATCTTCCTCAGAACGGCAGATAATTAAACATGTATCGTCGCCGCCGATCGTCCCGAGTATTTCTTGCCAATTTAAATTATCAATCAATGCACAGATGGCCTGGGCATTACCCGGGAGCATCTTCATAACCAGCAAATTGTTGGCTGAGTCAATGCGTACAAATGCATCGACAAGGATTCTCTTTAATTTTTGAAGTGGATTGAAACGTTGGTCGGCCGGCAGACTGTATTTATACCTTCCATCCGTTAAAGGAACTTTTACAAGGTGAAGTTCTTTAATATCCCTTGAAACGGTGGCTTGAGTTACATTGTATCCAGCTAATTTCAATTCTTCAACTAACTCATCCTGTGTTTCGATATCATTATTCGTTATAATGTCCCTTATTTTTATATGTCGTTGTCCTTTATTCATAAGTAGAAGCACCTCTTCTCAACTGTTGCTCATTTAATGGTAATGGTATCACTTTCATTTCTTACTTTAAGCAAGCTGCCCAATTTGCCTCGGTATCATCAGTACGTGCAAATAGGCCGCTTTACTAAGTGGCTAATATTAATGTTATCGGATTTTTATGCAATTGTACAACTTTTTCTCTAAAATGAATACAAGTCTAATTTTTGCACTTACCTATTTTATGTATCCACCCATAAATGATTCAAGTTCATGACGACAATGTATAGTCAAAAAGCTCCTTTAGCCAACCGTTCAGCCAAAGGAGCCATACAAAGTTCTAGCTATTCTTTTTTAAATTGGGCATGGGCCTCTCCAACGATGTCATCAACCGTTTTCGAAAGCAATAATGCTCTATCTTCCTTCGACCCTTGCCAGTGTAAATGAAGTAAGAATTCAATGTTTCCATCACCGCCGGTAATCGGTGAGAAGGAGGCATCCTTAATATCATAGCCTTCCTTTAAAGAAAAAGAAATGATCTTATCCAACACTTGTTTATGGATTTTGGGATCACGAACAATCCCCTTTTTACCCACTTGATCCTTCCCGGCTTCGAATTGCGGTTTAACCAAGGCAACGACATCACTATTCGGGACGAGCAAGGTCTTTAGCACCGGTAAAATTAACGTAAGCGAGATGAAGGAAACATCAATGCTTGCAAAGTTTGGCATCTCCCCGTCGAGATCGGCGGGTGTAACATAACGGAAATTGGTTCTTTCCATTACTTTTACCCGCTCATCCTGCCTAAGCTTCCAGGCAAGTTGATTATAGCCGACATCAAGCGCATAAGACATTATGGCGCCATTTTGCAAAGCACAATCCGTAAACCCGCCAGTTGATGATCCGATATCAAGCAGTATTTTTCCATTCACTTGTAAATCGAATTCCCTTAATGCCTTCTCAAGTTTAAGACCGCCTCTTGAAACGTAAGGCATGACTTTTCCTTTGATCGTGAATTCGAGATCGACCGGCACTTTTTCCCCCGGTTTTTCGTATCTCTCTTCATTCGCGTAGACAAGGCCTGCCATAACCATACGCTTCGCTTTTTCACGTGTATCGGCCAAGCCTTGTTCTACAAGTAATACATCCACTCTTTCTTTCATCACTTTCATATTTTCAGGCCCTTTTTTCTTTTTTGGGTGTTATCATTTTAATCTTTTTGATGGCTGTCTCAGTCGTCAGACCGATTTCTTCAAGAAGTTCATCGACGCTTCCATGCTCAATGAAATAATCAGGTATCCCCATTCGATCTATAATTGCCCCATAAAATCCTTGATCATGAGCATATTCAAGAACAGAACTACCAAAACCACCTTGAAGAACCGCTTCTTCTATTGTCAGGATAGGCATTTTTTCACCAAGGAGACTGCTTAGCATGTTCTCATCCAAAGGCTTAATGAACCGGGCATTGACCACCTTCACTGAATAATCCTCTTTCTCGAGCAGTTCTGCCGCTTCAAGAGCCATGGGAATCGTTGTGCCGAACGTTAAGATGGCAGCATCCGTTCCTTCTTTAAGAACTTCCCACGAACCGATCGGAATCTGCTGTAATTCAGCATCCATCTCAACTCCCCAACCATTCCCACGAGGGAAACGCATCGCAATCGGACCATCATTATAGTTTAAGGCCGTATTGACCATATGCTGGCCTTCGTTTTCATCTTTCGGCATCATCAGTACCATATTCGGTACGTGGCGCAAGAAAGCAATGTCGAAAACGCCTTGATGCGTTTCACCATCGGAACCAACCAATCCGGCACGATCGATTCCTATGAATACGTTCAAATTCTGACGGCAAATATCATGCACCACCTGGTCATAAGCCCTTTGCAGGAAGGTTGAATATATAGCCAGGAATGGTTTCATTTTTTGCGTTGCCAATCCGGCTGCAAAAGTTGCAGCATGCTGCTCGGCAATCCCTACATCATAGAAACGCTCTGGGAACTCTTGAGAGAAGCCCACCAATTTCGAACCTACGGGCATTGCAGGTGTAATCGCGACAATCCGCTCATCGTCACGGGCTAGCCTGCTGACAGTATCGCTTACGAGAGCGCTCCAAGCAGGACCCTTACTAGGGGATTTCACGAAATCGCCTGTCTCTATCTTGTATGGGCCTGTCCCATGCCAATTCCCGGTTGTGTCCAACTCGGCAGGTGAATATCCCTTGCCTTTTTTCGTGATGACATGCAGCAGGACCGGTCCCTTCGTTTTCTTGGCATATCTTAAATTCTCAAGCAATTCTTCATAATTATGTCCATCTACTGGTCCAAGGTATGTGAATCCGAGTTCTTCGAAAAAGATTCCTGATACTAATAAATACTTCATGCTATCCTTCAAGCGTTCAGCTGTAGCCGCAAGTTTACCACCGACTGCAGGAATTTTTTTCAAAAGCAGCTCCAATTCATCTTTTGCCCAGTTATATTTACCTGCTGTCCGCAACCTTCCCAATATCGTGTGTAAGGCACCTACATTGGGGGCTATGGACATTTCATTATCATTCAGGATAACGATCATGTCCTTTTTTTCATCACCGATATGATTCAACGCTTCAAGCGCCATTCCCCCTGTTAGGGCACCGTCTCCGATTACAGGCAAAATAAAGCTGCTTTCCCCTTTGATATCACGGGCAGCCGCCATCCCCATTGCAGCTGAAAGGGAAGTCGAACTGTGACCGGTTTCCCAAACATCATGGGGGCTTTCAATCATTTTAGGAAAACCGCAAAGACCTTTATATTTCTTTAAGGTGTCGAACTCCCCTGCTCTGCCAGTCAGGATTTTATGGACATAGGATTGATGTCCGACATCCCATAAAATTTTATCATTCGGACTGTCGAATTCTTTATGCAAGGCAATGGTCAACTCGACGACACCTAAATTGGGACCAATGTGCCCACCGGTCACCGATAATTTTTCCACAAGGAATTTCCGTACTTCCACACTTAACTCGACGAGTTCTTCATTATTCATCTTCTTCAAAAAAGAAGGGTCTTTTATAGATAGAAGATCCAAACAGGACCACTCACTTTCTGTCATTTTCGGTTGTTAGCATAAACAAAGCCTCATAAAAGAGGGCTATGGAAGACTTGACCGAAAAATTGGTTTTAAGTTAAAAAATAGCCGCCAACACCCAGGTGATTTCGGCGGCTTATTATACCTATTTTATCACGTATCTCAATTAAAAAATTCAGTTTGATTTTCACATATTTTTGCACAATGAGTATACCACAAAACCTCAATTGATAACAAATTTAGCCACAATCAATGATTACGGTTCGCAATTAAATCGGTTAGTTCATTCAACAAACCCGTTTGTAAGGTTGTTTTTCCTAAAGCGGCATGGGCAAGTTCTATATGATGTTCCAACTTTTGCTTTGCCCCTTGAAGGGTTAGTAAAGAAGGATATGTGCTTTTATGATTCCCCACATCACTGCCAACCGGCTTGCCGATCAACTCGACTGACCCTTCAATATCCAGAATATCATCGCGAATTTGAAAAGCAAGCCCCAGGTGGTATGCAAAGTCACGTAAATGCAGTTGCTGTTCTTCACTCGCCCCTGCTAATATAGCACCGGAAAGGATGCTTGCAGTCAATAACTTCCCTGTTTTATGTTCATGAATATACTCCAATTCCTGAAGGGTCAGCTGTTTATTCTCACCTTCCATATCGGCAACTTGCCCCCCAACCATTCCTTCGGCTCCGGCAGACTTCGCAATTTCACTTACAAGGTTCAGCTTCATTTCAGCCGTGACCTCGGGATCGATCATATCCGTCACCAATTGAAAGCTATAAGTAAGAAGCGCATCACCTGCCAGTATGGCCACCGCTTCACCGAACACTTTATGATTCGTCGGTTTTCCGCGGCGGAGATCATCATCATCCATTGCCGGAAGGTCATCATGAATCAAAGAATATGTATGAATCATTTCAATGGCAGCCGCTGCAGGAATCCCTATCCTCAAGCTTTTTCCAAAGGCCTCCAAAACCGCAAAGACCAATAATGGGCGAATCCGTTTACCCCCTGCCTGCAGTGAATAGATCATGGCTTCTTTGACTACTGCCGGGGCTTTAAGTATATTGACATATTCGACGATTTCCCGTTCTATAATTGCCTTATATTCATTAGAAAACATTTCAAAGGACGCCGTACCCATGTCATTCTTCCTCCTGTACAGCAAAGTTTTCAAGTTCCCCATCTTCGCGTAAAATTTGAGTCAACTGATCTTCAACAGCCTTAAGCTTTGAATGGCAAAGCCTTGATAAATCCATTCCTTGTTTATATATCGAAATGGCTTCTTCCAAGGGCACATCGCCTTCTTCCAACTGCTCTACAATTTTTTCGAGATTCTCCATCGCTTCTTCAAATGTAGCTTCCTGTTTTTTTGTCATGATTCAATCCGCTCCTTAATTTCTTTAATTTCACATTCAAGAGTTCCATCTTTTATCGAAACTGCTATCTTATCCCCTTTTGATACTTGCTGTGTACTTTTCACTAATGTCTCATCCTCAGCAAAAACCAATCCATAGCCCCGTTCCATGATTTTTAGTGGACTGAGGGCAGATAAAGTGGCTGTAATATGGACGAAATGCTGAGATTTATGCCGATAGATGGCTTCCATGGCCCTCCGTAAAACCTTTGCATGCTGCTGCAGTTCATCTTTCGCATTTTTCACCGCTTGTTCAGGATGCTGCTTTTTCAAAATATCGTTCAGCTGATTCAGCTCATTTCTCTTTTTCATGAAATATCGCGTGCTGGTCCTCCCTAGCCTGTCCATCGTCTTGTCTAGTTGTTCCAGCTTCTGTTCGTACATTTTATGTGGGTAACGGAAAGCATAAGACCTCTCCATCCTGGTCAAACGGGTTCGTTCAAAATTCACCGCTTCTTGAATGGAGCGGGTCAATCGATTCTTGCGGTTCATCAGACGTTCGAGTATTTCATTCAAGTGAGGAACCGCTAACTCTGCTGCACCAGTAGGTGTAGGAGCACGCATATCGGCGACAAAATCAGCGATCGTAAAGTCGGTTTCGTGACCGACAGCAGAAATTACCGGTATATCGGAATCATATATAGATTCAGCCACTATCTCCTCATTAAAGGCCCATAGTTCCTCGATCGACCCGCCGCCCCTTCCGACAATGAGAACATCGCTTTCTGCCCTTGCGTTCGCCATGGAAATTGCCTTGGCAATCGATTTAGCGGCATTATTCCCTTGTACAAGTGCTGGATAAACGATGATCCTTGCGATCGGATATCTCCGCTTGATCGTTGTCAGGATATCTCTTAATGCAGCTCCGGTCGGCGAAGTAATGACCCCTACAGACTTAGGGTACTGCGGGATCGGCTTCTTGTGTTCGGCCAAAAACAAGCCTGCCCCCTCCAGCTTTTTCTTCAGCTGTTCATAAGCAAGATATAAATCCCCCACACCATCAGGGGCCATGCTTTTCACATAAAGCTGATACTGTCCTCCAGCTTCGTATAATGATATATCACCCTTAACAAGTACCTTCATGCCATTTTCAGGCAGGAATTTCATCCCTTTATTATTGGCGGAAAACATAACGGAGAGAAGTCGTGCCTTCTCATCCTTTAAAGTAAAATACATATGTCCGCTTGTATGTTGTTTAAAATTTGAAATTTCACCTTTTATGTATACATTTTGCAAATGGGGGTCGGCATCGAACTTCCTTTTGATGTACTTCGTTAAAGCCGACACACTCAAATATTGTTGGTTGCTCATATAATGTCTCCTTCCGATGGAAATCGGATATAAAGAAAACTCACCTATAGATTATCATAAATCCATGAATGGAAAAAAAGCGGTCTCCCGTTATTATAAAACAAGAGGTCCGCTTCTTTAAAATAATTTAACGTTTTTTTCAGCTTTTTAATGCTTGCTTGTTTAATTCATGTGCTTTTTGAGCAGATTTGACCGTATTCTTCATAAGCATCGTAATCGTCATGGGACCAACGCCTTTAGGAACAGGTGTAATGTATGAAGCCTTATTTTTCACTTCATCAAACGCCACATCACCGCAAAGCTTCCCTTCATCATTCCTGTTCATTCCGACGTCAATGACGATTGCGCCTTCTTTAATATGGTCACTCGTGATCGTGTCCCTCTTTCCGACCGCTGCCACAACGACATCGGCTTGCTTGGTATAATAAGCAAGATCCTTTGTCCGTGAATGACAGTATGTAACGGTTGCATTTGCATTTAAAAACAATTGTCCGGCTGGTTTTCCGACGATATTACTTCTCCCTACTATGACAACATGCTTACCTTCAAGGTCATAGTCGATATACTCAAGCATCACCATGACGCCGTATGGAGTACAAGGTAAAAATGCATCTTGTCCCGTCATCATCCGCCCAATATTAATCGGGTGGAATCCATCTACATCCTTTTCAGGGGAAATCGCTTCAATGATCGCCTTTTCCTGAATATGTCCAGGCAAGGGCAGCTGCACCAATATACCATGAATGCTGTCATCTTGGTTTAATTCAGCAATGCTCTGAATTAATTCCTCCTGAGAGAGTTCCGCAGGCTTTTTAATTAGTACGGAATGCATACCCAAGTCCTCACAGGCCTTTTGCTTATTGCGCACATAAGTTTGAGATGCTTGATTGTCACCCACCAGGATTACAGCTAAACCCGGAACGATATTTTTTTCACGTAACTGTTGAACTTCCTTACTGATTTCCTGCCTAACTGACTCTGCAATTTCTTTACCATTAATGATTTGAGCTGACATGTGTTTATTCCTCCCAAGTTAATTTTGCTAAAGAAATTGCTGAGAGAATCCTTGTTCAAGGCTGCAGCTTTAGCTGCCGCTTTTCACCTTCACTTTGGATAAAACGGCATTTACAAAGCTGCTTGATTGATCATCACCGAATTTCTTAGCAATTTCAATAGCTTCATTCATTGCAACACTTACAGGAACATCTTCACTGTGAACCATTTCATAAACCGCGATCCGCAGTAAATTCCGATCAATGTTCGCCAGTCTTTCCAACGTCCAATTCTCTAAATTGTCCCTGATCATTCCATCAATTTGTTCACGATTTTCCGTTATCCCCATTACTAATTTCTTGAAATAATTATCAGTGGGAGCACCATCCAGTACGCTTTCCATTGCTTCTTCTGCATTCGAGTTCGCAATATCTATCTGATATAGTGCTTGAAGGGATTTTTCACGGGCTTCTCTTCTTTTCATAATCTTACTCCTTTTACATCTACTATTATATATGAAAACGCTAGAACAAACGAACATTAAATAACATTTTTTCAAAAATATTAAGATTCTCGCTATATTATTTATAAAAACAAGCTAAATCCCACTAAATTAAAGGCCAAAAGATTCAATATCTTGATTCAAGATTACTTTCCAACGGCCAACACAGTCCCATACTTTTTGAAAGTGTCAAAAAGCTCTTGCCTAGCTTTCATGCTCATATTTCACCTTTTACACTCTAACAGAAATCACCCTTGAATTAAAGGGAAATTTCCAGACACCGCCTTATTATGTTCATTTAAATTTAATATTATAAGCAGGCTCCAAAAACGGGTATCTTTGAGTTTCCATTCAAAAAAACAAAAACCCGGCTTTTTGCCGGGTTTTTGCAGGTGTGAATCGAATGAAGCCCACTTACACTTCTTGTTCGTAATCCGCTTCTTGTTTAGCGTTTTCAAACGCAATGCCCACTACATGAATGTTCACTTCGCCAGCGTCGATAGCGGTCATATTCAACAAAGCTTCACGAATGTTATCTTGCACTTCCTGAGCAACTTTCGGAATTGAAACACCAAACTTCATGACACAATAAAGTTCGACTTTGATGGATTCTCCCGTTAAGTCCACTTTAACACCTTTACCGTGGTTCTTTTTACCAAGCTTTTCAACAACACCCGTAGCGAAATTCCCGCGCATATGTGCAACACCTTCAACTTCCGATGCAGCGATACCCGCAATAACCTCTATCACCTCAGGCGCAATCTCCACTTTGCCCAGCCCACTATTATAATCATTCATTTCGAGTAATTGGCCTTCCATTTCACTCATTCAAAAGCACCTCCTGTCTTCCTTTACATTATGAGTTCATTACATCATATATTTCAAGGAATTTGGTATTAAATTCTCCGGAAACAAATTGTTCATGCTGAAGCAACTTAATATGGAAAGGAATTGTGGTACTGATCCCTTCAATGACAAACTCACCCAAGGCGCGTTTCATCTTCTCGATCGCCTCTTCTCTAGTCGGTGCATGGACAATCAATTTAGCGATCATGGAATCGTAATACGGCGGTATGGAGTACCCAGGGTATGCCGCAGAATCAACACGAACTCCGTAGCCGCCTGGAGGTAAATACATTTGAATCTTACCTGCGGAAGGCATGAAATTCTTTTCTGGATTTTCGGCATTGATCCGGCATTCGATAGACCATCCGTTATAAGTAACATCCTCTTGCGAAAGCGATAGTTTGTTGCCTGAAGCAACTTTGATCTGTTCTTTAATCAAATCCACGCCCGTTACCATTTCTGTAACTGGGTGCTCAACCTGGATACGTGTATTCATTTCCATAAAGTAGTATTTTCTATTCACATAGTCATAAATAAATTCTACTGTTCCGGCACCTGAATAGTTTACGGCAAGTGCAGCCGTCACAGCGGCCTGCCCCATTTCCGCACGTATTTCACCATCCAACGCCGGTGACGGGGTTTCTTCAACAAGTTTTTGCAAACGTCGTTGGACCGTACAATCACGCTCTCCTAAATGGATGGCGTTGCCATGATTATCTGCCATGACCTGTATTTCAACGTGACGGAAGTCCTCGATGAACTTTTCAATATACACGCCAGGATTCCCGAATGCCGTCGCGGCTTCCTGTTGCGTGATGTTAATGCCCTTAATGAGATCTTCTTCCGTCCTTGCGACGCGGATACCTTTACCGCCTCCGCCTGCAGTAGCTTTGATGATGACTGGGTAGCCCATTTCATTAGCTAGTGCTACACCCTCATCCGTATCTTTGATTATGCCTTTAGAACCTGGCACGATCGGTACACCAGCTTTGCGCATGGTTTCCCTTGCTACGTCCTTTGTTCCCATTTTATTGATCGCTTCGGGGCTAGGACCGATGAAAATGATATTGCATTCACGGCATAGCTCGGCAAAATCGGCATTTTCAGCTAGGAAACCATATCCCGGATGAATTGCATCGGATCCCGTTTTCTTGGCTGTGCTGATAATGTTGGTTGTATTTAAATAACTGTCTTTTGATAATTTAGGACCGATGCAATATGCTTCATCAGCAATTTGAACATGTAATGCTTCTTTATCTGCTTCTGAATAGACAGCAACAGTCTCGATTCCTAATTCCTTGCATGCCCGGATGATTCGGACAGCAATTTCCCCACGATTGGCAATTAATACCTTTTTAATCATTTAGAAACAGCTCCTCATTCCGGCTTTACTAAAAATAATGGTTGACCATATTCTACAAGCTGACCTTCTTTTACAAGGACTTCCACGATTTCACCGCTTACTTCAGCTTCGATTTCATTGAAAAGTTTCATGGCTTCCACGATGCAGACGATGGAATCCCCCGTTACTTTATCGCCTGCTTTTACGTATGCAGGTGAATCCGGTGCAGGAGATTGGTAGAATGTCCCTACCATCGGGGAAGTGATTTTATGTAAATTTTCCTGTTCAGTGACGGCAGCAGCCGGTTTTGCAGGTTCAACAGCTTTCGGTACTTCAGGGGCAGGGGCCGCTGCGGGCTTGACCTCTACAGCTGCATTGGCTTGAACAACATCTGGAGCAACTGCTGCTTGGTGTAATACTGTACCCGTTTCGGTTTTTTTCAATTTAATTTTCGTTCCTTCATTTTCGAAAACGAATTCACCGATATTTGATTGATCGACTAACTTAATAATTTCACGAATTTCTTGCACTTTCATTTTGTGGCACCCCTTGTCTAATTTAATATGAGTTTGTGAGGCAATAATATTTTATGTAACCCTACCCTTAGCTTATCCTACTTTGTCCAATACTGCACAAAGTAGCCGCTTTCTTTACGCGAATGCGAATAAACTGACTACAAACCTCATCTGTATTATAACAGATATTTCACTTTCTCAAAATATTGTTTCCCTAAGAAAATTGAAAAGTTTATGACCAGCTTCTAACATCATACAATATTAGCTTATACAAATTCAATGATAGATTAATTGTTACTGAATATCCATACTTCCATCTTACACCTTTATTATAATATTGTGAATATTTATCAACTTGGACACCTTAACGCTTGCTCTTTAATTTTGCATTGCATTCCTGGAAAACCAGCCATAATATCCATTGTAATTACTTTTCTAGAATATTACGGATGATCATTATCACCATTTCTATTCGAGTTCCTGATTCCAATCGACATAAAAAAACTTTTCCTCTAAAGTTTCCAGGTTTGTGAGATAGTTAAAAAAGCATAATAAAAAGCCTCCCATTTTTTTTATTAAGGGGGCTTTCAAATTTTTATGATGTTGAACTGTTCTGTATCAGTCACTTTTTTCTGTATGTGTGTTTACTTTTCCGGTTGGAAATCGACCACTACATTTTGTGCATCGCTCACTTCTTTCCTTACGAGGCGGATAATGTTATTGGCCTCTGTTTTCGTTTGTTTATCCGCCTTGACACTCACCTTAACATCCGTTCCGTCAACCCGGACCAGTGCGGCATTATAATCCATGGCAACAATTAAGTTTTCGATGATATTTTCTTTCACTTTCGTTTCACTTAATTGTTCGATTTTTGCATAAGCCTCGTCTCTTTCTTCAGCTGATAGTTCTGTGTTGCCCATCTTAGCAGTCAATTCTTCATTCAGCTTCGCCCGTTCATCTTCAATCTGCATCCTTAACGATTCGAACTCATCTCCAGATGCAATGGTTACAGAGGAACCTTCTGTATTTTTGGAAGTTTCTTTTTCACTTTTATTTTCCCCTTTTGTCTCTGCTTTGTTCTCTGTCTTACTTTCTGTTTTATTTTCTTCCTGTTCCATTTGCTCTGTTGCCGTCATATCGGCGGCATTTTCTTCAGGAGCGGTTAAATAATAGACTGAAAGCACAACGACCAGACTTAGCATAGTCAATAACCAAACGGTTTGTTTTTTTAATAACATGTAGATTTTCCCCCTTATTTTTTAGGCATGACAGAAACCCTGTGACTCGGTACATCAAGTGAGCGTGTGACAGCCTCGATGATCCACTTCTTTATTTGAATGTTTTCGGCCCCTTTAGCGACTACCAGGACTCCTCGTACACTGGGTTTTTTCGTTTCCGAAATGATCGGTCCTTCTTTTTCACCGCTCTTGACCAAAACTAGCTGTTCATCAACGGATGTGTCTTCGACCGTCCTTTTGCCGCCTTCCTGGTCGGTTTCTTCAGTGACTTGTTTTTGGGTGACTTTATTTCTTTCATATACTTTTTTCTCGGATGCATCGACGTAGATTACGACTTTCACATCCTGGACGCCTGCGATGGATTCTAGCGCTTCCTTCATTTCATTCTGTAGATATATTTCATAGTCTTTTGTAGTCTTGAATTCTGATTTCTTCTGGCCGAATGTTTCAACATCCCCATCTTCTTCCTGCTGTTTATCATTATTGAATACAGTCGTCACTTCAGATGTTTGTCCCGTCTTGTTGGTGGTTAACAAATTCCCGGCCATCATGATTCCCGATCCCAAAAGGACAACTATTAGAGCATAGACATACAGGGAAGGTTTTTTTTCCTTAGGCTCTTTTTGGTCAGGGTCTTTATTTAATAGTTTTTGCAGCCAGGATAATGGACCTTTGTCTTTGTTCAATACTCAGTCACTTCCTTTCCCCGGCGATTTCAATGATCTCTTCATCAACAGACCAACTTGTTGCCAGAAACCTTTTGACAGCATCCAGATTGGCATCATTCGAAGTGGATGGGCTATCTGTATTGATATCAACCTTCGCTACTGCCTCTATCTCCGAGTTTTCTTTCCCTTCTGCCTTTTCCAATGAGATGGTTATGTTCTGCAGATCATCAACACCCGGCTCTTCCTCATTCTTGACCCCTACATCAATTGAACTAATCCTCATGTTATAATCCGCCATCAGCTCCTCTTCCACTTCTGCCTGTAAGTCAACAGCCATTTGTTTTAAAATATATGCACCCTGGGTAGCTTGTATTTCTTTTTTCTTCATTTCTGTCAAATTTCCTAAATCTTTTTTTTTCTGATCCTCAAATTCACTAGTGGCCGCAGTGAGAATATCATCGAAATCCTTATTGAATAATCCCAATATAGGAGTGATGATGATTGCAATCAGTAAAAGCCCGATAACCATTTTGGCATACTTCTGTAAAGCTGAATTCGGCAGAAGCATATCGATCACAGTAGCCAGCAATACAAATATGATGATGTTGGATACCCAGCCAGCTAAAAAACTCACCAAGTCCTCCTCCTTTCTAACGAACCATCAGGGTAATGTTTCCAGAGGCGATGATTACCGTGATACTTAAAAAAAACATGAGTGAGACAATGGCCAATGCGGCGAAAATATAAATCATGCTTTTGCTTATAATGTCAAGGCATTTTATTACAGGTCCTCCGCCCAGCGGCTGCAAAAGACTCGCTGCCAATTTATAGACAAAAGAAATCATCAGGATTTTTATGGCGGGAAATGTGGTAATGAGCAAGAGAATGATGACGCCTGACAATCCCACTGTATTTTTCAAAAGGACGGAGGCACTAATGACCGTATCCGTTGCATCTGTAAACATGCGCCCTATGACCGGTATAAAGTTACCTGTCACGAATTTGGCTGTCCTGATCGTCACTCCGTCAGCTACAGCTGAGGATGCTCCCTGAACGGAGATCACACCAAGGAATATGGTCATGAATGCCCCAAGGATCCCGATGGCAAAATTACGGAGAAGTTGTGCCAGCTGAGTCACTTTGTAATGTTCGGTCAACGTGCTGACTATGCTTAAAATCGCTGCAAAGAATAATAACGGAAGGACGACGAACTGAATCAAGATGCCGCTTGTATTCATCAAAAACATCAATACCGGATGAAAGAAGGCTGCCGATACAAGTCCGCCTGAAGCAGCTATCAATGCCAAGAGTAAAGGGATGAGCGCCATTAAAAAGGAAATCATCAAATCTATCGTATCTTTTGTATATTCAATCGCCACATGAAAACTGTTAAGTGCCAAAATGATCAGCACCATATAAACGATTGCATAAGCGACCTTACTTACGGAGCTTTGCTCGAACGCATTCTGCAAAGACTGGAGGAACATGCTGAAAACGGTTAATAAAATGAGTGACCCCAGCAGCTTTCCATTCACGAGCAGTTCATGAAAAATGAATTTTGTGATTCCCTTAATCCATTCATCAAAAGAAAATTTCTTATCGCCGCTTACAAAATCCATGAAGCTCCCTTTCTGGCTTTCCGGTAAGAATCCTCCATATTCCGTAACGATGCCATCCCAATATTGTTTGAGCTCATCGACGCCCAGCCTTTCTATTTGGGCTTGTACCAGTTCGGACTGCATGATCGGCTCTTGATCAACTTCACCATTTTCTGGATTTTCGGCAGCTTGTCCAATAGATGCATGCAAAAAAAAGAGTAAAACGAATAGTATGGATAAGTAAGGCATCCGCTGCTTCATACATTCACCTCATTGACTAGTAGGAGTAATCCATTAACTTGGGAGCATCTGTAGAATCGTTTCGATAATGACCGTCAAAATCGGAATCGCCATGGCAAGAATCAAGATTTTTCCGCTTAATTCTATTTTGGAAGCGAGCGAACCTTGTCCTGCATCTTTTGTAATTTGGGAAGCGAATTCTGCAATATAGGCAATTCCGATTATTTTTAAAATGGTCTCTAGATACACGGTATTTACATTCGCATTAACTGCAATTTTTTCTAACATTAAAATGATTTCGTATATTTTGTCAGCTAAAAAAAGAAAAATGGAGCATCCTACAAAAACAACAAGCAGGAATGCTAAATTTGGTTTTTGCTCTTTGACGATCAGTGCCAAAAAGGTGGCAACTAGGGCAATGGCCACGATTTTTATGATTTCAATCGCGAATCCCTCCCTTACTGAAATAGAAATACAGATTTAATTTTTTGAAATAAATCCTCTACTACAGAAGCAACCATGAATAAAATATAGATAAATCCGAAAAGTGTCACCCACTGGGCATATTCCTTCTTCCCAACCTGATCGAGTATCGTGTGAAGAAATGCCACTACAAGCCCCACACCCGCTATTTTAAATATGATGTCCACGTCAATGCCCATTTTCATTCCCCCCACATATTCCTACATCAGCAAGATGATCAATAATAGCCCTGATAAAAAACCAAGACTTTTCATCATTTTTTCATATTTCCCCTGGCGGTCGAGTGCATCGGTTTCTTCCCGTTCCAGATGTGCCATCGTTAGCATGATTTGCTTTTGCTGATGATATTTATCGCTTTTCCCAAGCGTCTCCCCAAACTGTGAAAGAATCTCGAATTCTCCCTGTTTTAAAGCAAGGGATTGCCATATTTTCTTCAAACTATCATCCCATGCTTCCTTGACGGTGGTTTCACCTGACTCGAGTCGATTTGCAAATGTATCGAAAAAGCTGGACAAAGGTTTGGCCATCTGTTTAGAAAGTTTCCTTGCCGCTTCTTTCAAAGGTGTATGACCGAACATGATTTCAGCTTCAAGCGATTGCATGGCGACTTTCAGCTGTCTCAGTTGACGGGGCCTCATACTTAATTTTTTCGCCGCTTCAAAACCTGCCCAAGTCGTCGCTATAATAATTATCGCTGCTCCCATTAACTTAAACATGCGGGTTCACTCTTTCTCCCAAGTAAATGGGAACCCCTGCTGCATCAAGGACTTTGTAGCTCCTCCTACCGGATTTACTTCTTTTTAATTCAATAAAGCGTTCAAAGATGTTTTGCTTTAATATTTCGGCGATAATGGGTCGCTTCTTGATTTCATCCAGTGTATGGCCATGCGTGGTTATCATGAGTTTAATACCTGCATTCACGGCTTCCAGCACAGCCTGCGTATCCGCTTCGCGGCCTATTTCATCCACGATCAATACATCCGGGGACATCGAACGGATCATCATCATCATCCCTTCCGCTTTAGGACATCCATCGAGAACATCAACTCTTGTTCCGAATTCGAGCTGCGGCACTCCATGCACACATCCGGCAATTTCTGAGCGCTCGTCCACTATCCCCACCTTTTGAGGGGCAATGCCGAGTTTTTCATTACCACCGGATATCATTCTTGCAATATCACGTAATATGGTCGTTTTTCCCGTTTGCGGAGCACCGATCAACATGGTATGCTGCCATTCCCCGTCATATAAATATGAAGTGAGAGGTTCAGCTGCACCTATTTTTTCACGTGCAACCCGAATATTGAATGAGGAAATATCCCTGATCGCTTTGACCGACCCATTTTCCAGGATCACCTTGCCAGCAAGCCCCACCCGATGTCCGCCCGCTATGGTTATATATCCTCGCTTTAATTCTTCCTCAAGCGTATATAACGAAAATTGACCTATATTATTCAATAATTGATCTGCATCCGAATGGGTCACTTCATAGGAAAAAAAGTATGGTTCCCCCCCTACAATGACCTCAAGCGGCCTTCCAACCCGAATTCGCAGTTCTTCCATCTTATCGATCATCATCGGTGTCATACCGCGGAGTTGCTCGTATAAACTTTTCGGTAAAAAAGAAAGAATCGTTTCCATTTTGACAATCCTCCTGTATACACCACTTTCAATAAAATATATGCCGACAAGCCCGCAATGATGACAGGCTATTAAAGAAACGGATCATTTATTGATTTTTTATAACTTCCTGGATCTAAAAAAGACCGAGAAATTAATCTCGGTCTACGTCTTTTTATTTTAAAAAAGTTTCAGTTGATTTCAGAAATCCGCTCCCTTTCCGCCGACTGTCTGCCAAGCCTCCTCAGCGCAAGCGCCTGTGGGGTCTCGGCTAGCCAGTTATTGGGCAGGAGTGTCGCAAATTTCTTCAATCCTATATAGGTTTCATCCAATATAAAAAATAAACCATGAAGGATAACCAAGTCTTGTTTTAAAAACACGGTTCGGATACATTTTTCATTTAAAAGTTTCAGTTGATTTCAGAAATCCGCTCCCTTTCCGCCGACTGTCTGCCAAGCCTCCTCGGCGCAAGCGCCTGTGGGGTCTCGGCTAGCCAGTTATTCGGCAGGAGTGTCGCAGATTTCTTCAATCCAGTGAGGGTTCCACTCCATAAAAAAGTAAAACATGAAGGGTAACCAAGTCTTCTTATAAAATCATGGTTTGGGATGAGACCATACGGACCTTCCAGACTGGGAACTTGAGGAGATGAGGATGCTTTTTAAACATGATCATGATTCGATCAGCATGAATGATTACTTTGGACCAACTGGTGCCAGCTTGTAAAATGGAGATTAAAGAGGACTATCGTGTGTACAAATCATCCAATTGCATTTGTGCAGGACTCGTTCATCTTTATCACAGTGTTGTACAGAAAGTAAGGACCTTCAGAAAGTGGTGACACTTCATATTTGGCAAGAATAAATGGAAGAAGCAGATCATCTGCGTCATCATGAAGTCCCATCCAATAAAAAATCAAAAAGGTTTCGGAATGAGACCATTCCGAAACCTTTTTGTCTACAATTTGAGGCCGAGATATTAATCTCGGCCTTCTTTCATTTATGCACGTGATACGTAAGAACCTTCATTTGTATTGATCAATAGTTTGTCACCTTGGTTGATGAAGAATGGCACTTGAACCGAAAGGCCCGTCTCAAGTACGGCTGATTTCGTGCCGCCTGAAGATGTATCGCCTTTAATTCCAGGCTCAGTCTCCGCCACTTCTAGTTCCACTGTGTTTGGAAGCTCGACACCAAGTGTTTCCGCTTGGAAAGTCATGATATGTACTTCCATATTTTCCTTTAGGAACTTAAGTTCACGTTCAATGCTTGAAGCCGGGAGCTCGATTTGGTCATACGTTTCGTTATCCATGAATACATGGCTGTCTCCACTTGCATAAAGGTACTGCATCTTGCGGTTTTCAATATGTGCTTTAGCAACTTTTTCACCAGCACGGAATGTTTTCTCCTGGATTGAACCCGTACGAAGGTTACGAAGTTTAGAACGTACAAAAGCTGCACCTTTACCAGGTTTAACGTGTTGGAACTCGATAACCTGCCAAATTCCATTATCTACTTCAATCGTAACACCCGTGCGAAAATCGTTTACTGAAATCATAAATTTGTCCTCCTACATGTACATGTTTACAGAATGATTAACTCTTTAGTTGAATGAGTAAGTTCTTCGTTACCGTCAATTGTAACGATTGTATCATCTTCAATCCGCACTCCGCCTACACCCGGTAAATAAATGCCCGGTTCAACGGTTACAGCCATACCTGGTTCTAAAATGATATCAGACCTAAAGGATAATGCTGGACCTTCATGAACTTCAAGGCCGATTCCATGTCCGGTCGAATGTCCAAAATACTGCCCATATCCCTTTTCTTCAATTAGATTTCGAGTTAGTGCATCCGCTTCCCTGCCAGTCATACCGGGTTTGATCCCAGCCATTCCTCTCAGTTGAGCTTCTAAAACAATGTCATAAATAATAATAAGTTCTTCACTTGGCTTGCCAACCGCTAATGTCCGAGTGATGTCAGACACATACCCGTTATAATATGCCCCGTAATCCAATGTGACAAAATCGCCTTTTTCGATGATTTTATCAGTAGCCACTCCATGCGGAAGTGCGGACCTGATGCCGGATGCTACAATAATATCGAAGGAAGAAGAAGTTGCCCCTTGTTTCCTCATAAAGAATTCAAGTTCATTGGATACATCCAGTTCCGAAATCCCTGGACGCAGGAAATCCAGAATATGCGTAAACGCAGCATCAGCAATAGCAGCCGCTTCCTTTAATATCTTAATCTCTGATGAAGTCTTTATCAAGCGTAAATTCTCAATAACCCCAGACACCGGCAAAAGTTGGCCATCAATGGCCGCTTCATAAGCTTTATATGTAGCATAAGTCAGGTGCTCTTGCTCAAAACCCAGCTTGCCGATATTCATCGCTTTAGCCTGCTTGCCGACTTCTTCGATGATGGTTCCTTTGTGTTGAACGACTTCATAGTCCGGTGCCTGCTCGCCCGCTTGTTCCACGTATCTGAAATCAGTGATGAATTTAGCTTCTTTTTGGGAAATGAGTACAACGCCTGCACTTCCCGTGAAGTTGGTCATGTATCGGCGGTTATATGTACTGGTGATCAAAAAACCATCAATGCCCACCTTTTCCATCGAGGCTCTTAAGCGCATTAGTTTATTCATTTAATTTCCCCCTTTGCAATCTTTGTGATCGCCTGCAACGCCAATTCATAACCGTGTATCCCCAAGCCGACAATCTGTCCCGCCGATACCGCAGCGGTCACTGATTCATGTCTAAAGCTTTCACGGGCATGTATGTTCGAAATATGCACTTCCACCACTGGAACATCAATTCCGGCTATTGCATCACGAATCGCATAACTATAATGAGTAAAAGCCCCAGGATTAATGATAATCCCGTCGATCCCATGATCCTCTGACCAATGGAGCTTGTCGATAATCGCTCCTTCATGGTTAGTTTGAAAAGAGGTTAATTCCACATTTAACCCTTGTGCTTGCAGCATTAATTGCGCTTCGACATCCGCAAGCGTCGAGGATCCATAATGCGCAGGTTCCCGCTTCCCCAAACGATTTAAATTCGGACCATTGATTAGTAAGATTTTTGTCATCATCAAACACCTGCTCATGTTAAAAGAATGCTTTCCATGAACATTCTATCATAATTACAAATTGTCTTACTACTTTTTTACAACCAAGAAGCAATCAGCTTTCCGATTGCTTCTCGGCCTTGTTTTTATAGCGTATATATTCCTGATGATCGTATGATATAGAAAACCCTACAAAAAGACCGTATATAATAAAAATGCATACACTTGTTATAACAGTATTTGCTGACATTTTATAAAAGGTTGGCAAATCGATGAACATCGGTTTCAGGACAAATACAAGCAAAGCCCAGCAGACCACCCCCAAAATAATACCCGGAAAAATACTCTTCATCCTTTTAAAGAGGCTATAGTATATAAAGGCGATCCCCACGGATAGAATTCCGAATATAATCATGGTCATTACCGTACCGAGCCAATGATCGATCCAGGTCATATTTGACCACGAAGTCAGTATGAATTTTGGGCTAAAATCCATAAAGTTAACATAATGGGCTAGAATTCCGATAAAACTGGCTAAAGCCCCCCCTACAAAACCGACAGCAAGTACATTGTAAATTAACATGCTTTGATATTCCTGTTGAATTTGTCCATTTTCATTAGAAGACATATCAAACACCTCCGCTACGTAGTATGCCCTTTGTTAAATAGAACTATTTTTTTTTATTATTGGGGAGGAGAATCACTAGAGGTTTTGTGATTAATTCTGTATGATTAAATCATAAATAATCTGCTTTTTTCAGAGGAAAATCCCCATCCTCTGTTGAAATTTATAATGTACACAGGATAATACCTTCCTGTGATTCAACATTCAAAAAGCAATTGCAGGGGGTAAAGCTTCCATTCCATTTTGGAGGACCGCCTTAAACCCTTGTGATGCTTGATAATACACATGTTAGCACCCATGAGAGAGCTACGTGAATAACTATTAGGTTGGTGTAGAAATGTCTGAGGTTCAAAAACCCGTTTATGGAGGGCAGGCTGTAGTGGAAGGCGTCATGTTCGGTGGCAAACATCACACAGTCACTGCGGTACGCCGCAAAGATTCGACGATTGTATATTATCATCTGCCGCGTGAATCGAAACCTGTTGTAAACCGCTTAAAAAAAATACCGTTTCTACGGGGTATCGTATCACTGCTTCAGTCAAGTGCCACCGGTTCGAAACATCTTAACTTTTCAACTGAACAGTATGAAGAAGAAGACGGGGAAAAAGAGGTCGAAACGAAAAAAGAAACGAAAGACCCCTCTAAATTAAGTCTTTGGCTAGGTGTTGCCGTGATCGGTGTGATCTCCTTCCTTTTTGGGAAATTGCTTTTCACCTTGATTCCTGTCTTCCTCGCAAAATTGACAGAACCCATTTTCAGTGGCCATACGGCTCAGGTATTAGTGGAAAGCTTGTTCAAGCTGATCTTACTGCTCGTATATATTTATGTAGTTTCCTTGACGCCATTGATCAAGCGGGTCTTTCAGTATCACGGAGCAGAGCATAAGGTGATCAATTGCTTTGAAAGCGGAAAAGAATTGACGGTTGCGAATGTGCAGGCAAGTTCCCGCCTTCATTATCGCTGTGGCAGCAGTTTTATTTTATTTACTGTCATTGTAGGGATGTTTGTCTATCTTCTTGTACCAACGGATCCGCTATGGGTTCGTGTCGTCAATCGCATTTTACTTATCCCCGTCGTGCTCGGCATAGCATTCGAAGTCTTGCAGTTGACTAACAAAGTAAGGGACACTCCCATCCTGCGTTACCTTGGCTATCCCGGCCTTTGGCTTCAGTTATTGACAACCAAAGCCCCTACCGATGATCAAGTCGAAGTCGCATTGGCATCCTTCCAAGAACTGTTGAGGATGGAAAAAGAGACCGAAAAAGGTTTAGAATCAGATGTAATTGTGTAAAACATCTATACACATTTTGATGATGGAAAATCATATACTAACTAAATGAATGATCTTCATTTTTTTCAAATATTTCACAATTAAAATGTTTAAAATAAGCTAAAAATGCTTATGATGCTCTTAAGGAGGTGTCTTTGTTGAAACGTTTCATATCTTTCATGATATACGGAATCATCGCCCTCGGAGTCCTCGGACTATTGAGCCGACTATTTAATGACCCGATTGGCTTTTTTAGAAACATTCTCATAATAGCCATTGTCGCAGGGATTATTTATATGATTTATACCGGATTAACAAAGGGAAAACCAGTTAAGAAAGAGCAGCAAGCATTCCGAAAGGCTGCCCGCCAATCGAAAAAAAGGCTAAAAAACCGAACTTCGAAAAAGGATAATGTGGCTAGCTTCTCTGCAGCAAAATCATCAAAGAAAATAAAATGGAGAAAGAAAACGGATAGTCACTTAACCGTCATCGAAGGGAAAAAGAATAAAAAGAAAAATCGGGCTTCTTTTTAAGAGCCCGATTCAGTTTGTAGACAAAAGGGGTTCGGAATTAAAAAATTCTGAACCCCTTTTGAAATTCCCTTTGAATTTTCGCCCGAAGGGCAAAGGTAACAATCAAAATGTTCATCGTATACATAGTCCTGTTTGCGGAAAAATCCTTCTTTGGTGCGAGGACGTGTATAAGGTAAAGCCGGTATGATTTCTTTGTTAAATAGGTAGCTTGTAATCGCTGGTGTTTTATAAGCTGCATCTGCGGCAACGGCTTCCGGTTTTCCAACTTTCTCAATCACTTGTTCAACTAGTGGCTCTAAGATCTGACTGTCATGTGTATTTCCAGGTGTTACAATCGTTCCCAATACAAAACCGTTGCGGTCTGCGGCCGCGTGGAATGAATAGGCAAACTGTTTTGTTCGTTCATCTTTCACATAGTAGCCACTCTCAGAATCCGTTGTACTTTCTTTAATCTCTTTGGTCTCTTCTTTATCAAATTTATCTGGTGGAAAAGGCTTTTTTCCATGGTTTTCACGATCTTGATTGATTTCTTCTTGAAGACGTCCTTGATACGCTCGTGTTTCTTTACGAACGATTTTCTTTTCAAATTTCCGTTTATTCGCACTGGCTTTCACATGTGTGGAATCCACGAAAACGTGTTCAGCACTTATTAACTTTTTATTAGCAGCTGTCATTAAAATGCGATAGAAAATCTGTTCAAACAGATCTGTATCTTTGAAGCGTCGCTCATAATTTTTCCCGAACGTAGAGAAATGAGGTACTTTATCATGGAAACCATAGCCTAAGAACCAACGGTAAGCCATATTGGTTTCAACTTCTTCAATCGTTTTACGCATGGAACGAATACCGAAGGTATATTGAATGAAAGTCAGTTTAACTAAAATAACTGGATCAATACTTGGGCGTCCTACCTCTGAATACATATCTTTCACCAAGTCATAAATGAAAGTGAAGTCAATGGCAGCCTCCATTTTACGAACCAAATGGTTCGGTGGCACCAATTGATCTAAAGTAATCATTTCAAGTTGATCTCGCTGAATAGAATCATGTTTAGAAAGCATCCTCATCACCTCAAGTTTTAATACTTCTATTTTAAAACAAACATGACTCCAGGCAAAAGTGTTCTATCTAAAAGGTAAGACAAAGTTGATTGGAACGGAAGGTACGAGACTCCTGCGGGAAAAGCGCGTCTAGGGGAGACCCCGCAGGCGAAAGCCGAGGAGGCTCCCCGACCGCCCGCGGAAAGCGAGTGCCTGGAGTGGAAATCAACGTCCAAATTGTACAAGCCATAAAAATAGACAAACTCGATTTTCATCGAGTTTGTCTACAGTCTGAATCGGGCTTCATTTTAAGAGCCCGATTTTTTTATTTAACATCAATAAGTCCATTTTTTAAGGAATTCTTTCGTACATTGCCTGCCTTTATTGATCAATTCACCCTTTTTTTCATCATCCAGATTAAAATCCATTGCAGAAATTCCCTTCATCGGGATGAATACAATATTATGGACGTGTTTCTTGGAAATATACCGTGCATCATGGGCATCCTTCATCGTTTTGAATAGTGCGGAGAACAATTCAACCGCATTATCCACCTCATGCGGTTTCCATATCTCATCGACGCTTAACCGCAAGCCTATGACCGGTCTTTCCTTTCTAACATGATCTGAATTGAATAACCACATTGGAAAATTGCTTAACACACCTCCATCAACAAAAAGGAACTTGCTTTTTCCGACATTAAGTTTGACTGGCTCAAAGAAATAAGGAATGCTGCAACTCATTCTTACTGCCTTTGCCACTGGAAAAGCACCCGGGTCTATTCCATAATTAGGCAAATCATCAGGCAGTACGACCAATTTCCCATTTGAAATGTCAGAGGTTATGATACGGAGTGATTTCGGCCGAACATCCTTAAAGGTGACTACATTCCTTTCGGCAAGTTTACCGGCGACCCATGCTTCCAAGGCGTTACCTTTATAAAGGCCCAGTTTCCAGTATAAAAGAAGCCATTTGGCAAATGGGATAGGCAAAAGACCACGCCTTTTATCCAGCAGGCCGCTTAAATCTATATCAAGAAAAAACTTTTCCATTTCTTTTCCCGTGTACCCAGCCGCTACGAATGCTGCAATTATGGATCCTGCACTCGTACCTGCTGTTCGATGGAATACAAATCCCTTTTCTTCTAATTCCTGCAGGGCTCCCACTAAACCATAGCCTTTAATCCCGCCTCCGGAAAAAACGCCGTCAATAATCATAGCTGCCCTCCCCTAATCCGGTCTTTACATTTCTAAGCAGGATTAGAGCGATTTATGACAGTTTTAAAAAGAAAATGGCCTTGATTCAGGTAAAATACTGAATTTCCGCTTTCGGGAAGAATTCCGCTATATACCCACGAATGGTCGTTTCCAGTTCTGCCGCTTCCTCGTTTTGATAAACATATTTACCAATTCCATATCGGCCCCATTTATATTTACGCTTCGTTTCGTCCAGTTCCAATTTTGTTTTCGGATAGTTTTTTTGAATCACTTTTTTTGCTGGACCAGTGAACCGATGCTGGATTAATTCGAAAGTCAAGTCAGGAATATCCACCCCTTTTAAGGCCTCACTCAACCGTTCGAATAATTCATGGTATCCCTCCTTCCATGCTTCATGACGGTATATTGGAGCTACGATAAAACCCAGGGGATATCCGGCACCTGCCACTTTACGTGCCGCTTCCATCCGTTCTTCGAAGCTCGAAGTCCCGGGTTCGAAATTCTTTATCACATAACGTGAATTTATACTGAAGCGAAATCTCGTTTTTCCATTATGTTCAGCATCCAACAGATGATCGACATGATGGAATTTAGTGACGAACCTAAGAACCCCATATTCACTTTTCCCAAAATACTCTATGGCCCTTTTTAACGAATGTGTCAAATGATCAATTCCGACGATATCCGATGTACAGGCTGCCTCAAAACGGGTAATTTCAGGCTTTCTCTCATTTATATATTTTTCGGCTGCCTCGAAAATCTCGTCAAGATTCACATATGTCCGAATATATGGCTTTGATCCGAGTGTCGTCTGTAAATAACAATAGTGACAATGCCCCATGCACCCTGTAGCAAGAGGGATGGCATATTCAGCAGATGGCTTTGAAGAATCGAATTTCAATGTTTTTCTGATTCCTACCACGAGTGTCGATTTGGCGACACGATATTTTTGCAGATCATTTTCTCCAGGAAGATCCCTAATTTGGTTATGCGATGTGGTCTCACGGATTTCAATGTTCAAATCTTCGAATTTCTTCTTCAATTCCCGGCCAAGCGGGTATTCCAATGCCCTCGGCTCGATATATACTAACTGTGGCATAAATGGTTTCATTTCGATCTCCATTCTTTTTTCGATTTGTTCATACTTTCAATCGAACTACACAATCTAATTCATAAGGATAGTTTTTCTTTATTCTTTTATCCTCATGATTGTTTTTACTTGGAAATTCAAAATGAAGGAGATGCGATATGGCTAATAAACGAGACTTCTTGACAAATGGAATGGGAAAACAAACGATCACCGTTCAAACAGATAATAAATTTCCAAATCCAAGGAATATACCGGGAGACTCGGTCGATGAATTTTCGGTATTGAAAGATGGCAACCAATATCTAGCCGAAAAGGAAATAGGGCAGCAAAATGAAAATGGTTGATTGAACGTGAAAAGAAGACCGAATTTACGATGATTCGGTCTTCTTTATTGGTATTTAATTGAACAGACTATCACTGCCCTGGATTAATGACTCTAAAAAAAAAGCCGTTAAGATAGCTTTGCAGCATACTTAACGACTTCCTTTGCATCAGCTTATAGCCCGCATTTCAATTGCGCTCCGCAATTCGTGCACGTATTGCATCCGCCCATTTCCTGAACTTCACCCTTACGGCATACGGGGCAAGTGTTGCCCACTTCCGAACCAATTGTAACATTCGTCGAACGCAGCTCATTTATCGTATCGACCAATACAACTTTTTTCTTTTCTTCCACATCTGTCAATTCATCCATTTCAAGCTGCTCGTCCATTTGGTTTTCTTCCGCTTTGAGCGTAAGGACCTGACTGTCACGGCTGCCATCCACATATACCGTTCCGCCTTTTGCTCCGCCTTTGTATAGACGTTCATATACCTTTTCAACTTGTTCGACAGTATATCCTTTTGGAGCATTGACCGTCTTGCTGATCGAGCTGTCAATCCAGCGTTGAATGATGCATTGAACATCAGCATGTGCTTCTGGAGCTAATTCCATAGCGGAAATGAACCATTTTGGAAGCTCTTCTGTATCGGCTTCTGGATGGCGATCCAAGTATTCCTGTACAATGTCAGCCTTAACTTCAATGAATTTACCAAGACGGCCGCTGCGGAAATAAGTGAAGGAGAAATACGGTTCAAGACCTGTGGATACCCCAACCATCGTTCCTGTACTTCCCGTAGGAGCCACTGTCAATAAATGAGAGTTACGGATACCATGTGCAGCAACACTTTCCCTGATATCTTCCGGCATTTTTTCCATAAATCCGGTTTGTGTGAAACGTGTTCTAAGCTCATTGGTTTCTTTGTCCGTTGACCCGATCAGGAACGGGAAACTGCCTTTTTCTTTAGCAAGTTCCACTGAAGCCCTGTAAGCTGTGGTCGCAATCGTTTCAAACACCTTGTCAACCAGGATATTTCCTTCTTCAGAGCCATATTCCGTTTCACAGTAGATCAACAGGTCATGCAGACCCATTACACCAAGTCCAACCCGTCGCTCGCCCAGTGCCTGTTTTTTGTTTTCATCCAAGAAATAAGGAGTTGCGTCAATGACATTGTCCTGCATGCGCACACCGACTTCAACTGTCTGCTTAAGTTTCTCGAAATTAACCGTTTTGCTTTCTTTATCAGCCATTTCAGCCAGATTGACAGCCGCAAGGTTACATACTGAATATGGGGCCAATGGCTGTTCTCCACAAGGGTTCGTGGCTACGACCTGTTGACCGTATGCTTTGGCATTCGTCATTTCATTAGCATTATCGATAAAGAAAATACCTGGTTCAGCAGAATATGTTGCACAAATGTTTATTAAGTTCCAAAGCTCTTTAGCCCGGATTTTACGGTAAACACGGACTTTATGACCCATTTTCTCCCATTCGCGAACATCACCGACATTATGCCATTCTTCATTGTAAATGGCCATTTCTTCGGCATTATAGCTTTCAACATCAGGAAAACGCAATTCATATTCCGCATCTTGTTCAGCCGCTTCCATAAATTCCTTAGTCAGGCAAATAGAGATATTGGCTCCAGTCAGGAAATCCGAATTATGAACACTGTACGTTCCGCCTGTACGGATCTTTTCCTCTGCATCCCTAATGATTTTCTCGCTGAACCCGCCTTGGCCAGGAATCTCCTTATAATTGATGATCCCTTGATACATAGCCGTTTCCTGTTCCGTGTGCGTCGTGAATTTCAATTTATCCGTCGCATATTTCTTGATGGCTTCATCTTTAGTGTTTTCCACTAGGTAACGCAAGATCCTTGGATTTTGCATTTTGGAAATGATGAACTCTGCAATATCGGGATGCCAATCAGCAAGCATGATCATTTGCGCGCCTCGTCTGCTGCCGCCCTGTTCAACAAGATGCGTCAGTTTTGCAATATCGTCAAGCCATGACACCGAACCCGAGGATTTTCCATTTACCCCTTTTGCCAGAGTGTTTCTTGGACGCAGTGTCGATCCGTTCGTACCCACTCCGCCGCCGCGGCTCATGATTTCCATCACTTGTTTCCTATGTTCTGAAATACCTTCACGTGAATCCGGTACGAATGGCATTACATAGCAGTTGAAATAAGTAACATCCGTATTGGAACCTGCACCGTATAATACTCGGCCTGCCGGGACGAAATTAAGGTTCTTTAATTCTTCATAGAATTTATTGAACCATTCCGTTCTTTTTTCTTCCGTGGTTTCCACTGATGCCAATCCCGTTGCATTACGTTTCGCAATTTGTTCATAGTATATTTCAAGCGGCTTTTCGATTATATCCAACGGACGGTTTACAATTCCCGTCTCGACTTCTTCCGGATTATCCAATACGCCACGGAATTCTTCATCCACCAATACCTTGGCTTTTTTGGTTTCCCAATCAATTTCAACGATGTAACCGAGACCCCTTGCCGGGAATTTCGGATCTTCCTTAATCGTCAACACGACGAAATCGCCTGCCGAGAGTGTGATTTTTTCAGTATCCTTAAAAGAATAGCGGTCAAGCATGACTAGACGGGACACTCCCTTATGCGCCATTTTCATATCAGCAGTTACAGGGTGAACCTGGGGAAATAAAGAAATATCCTTATTCAACCTTTCTAGATCAACCTTTAAAGCTTCTTTTATTACAACCGACATAATTCCCTCTCCTTTATATGTTTCATGATCCGTTCTTGCTGCCGCAAAAATCCTTATGTAGCCTTACATGTCCGTTTCGCTTAACAAGTACCCTAAATCTATCATAGCGAAACTCAAAAATCAACATATAGTGTCGCATTAAATATTTCAACTACTATATATTGTGTTTGTTTTGAATAACTTTTAATTTTGTCAAACGTTAAATCAATTAATATAGTTAGCAAAAGGGAGGAAAATGTCGATTTACAATAATTTTTCATCAGATTTCAATTAATTTGGACCTTGCTTTTTCCCCATCCCTTTTAGGGCTTATCCCTGCAAGGGATGTGTTATTCGGTCAAACAAATCTGAAAAAACTTTTTATTATCCACTCTAATTATGCTTCCTCTATCTCATGAAATTCCATTCATCGCTTTCGTATTTGCTTTCTGCAATGGCCTTCACTTCCAGCAATTGCTTTTCGGTGAGGACATATGGCTCTAAATCGACCGAAAGTCCTTCGGCAAAACCTTTTTCGAAAGCTTCTTTCGCTTCAGGGATGGTTATCTTTCTCCCGGCAATGTCATTCATGGCCACAGCTTTGTTTTTTAAGTTTTTTTGCATTCTCTCTTTAACCCTGTCATTTGAGAATTTAAATACGCTAAAGAGCTTATCATCATCAAGCTCAAGCAAAATGGACCCGTGCTGAAGGATGACGCCTTTTTGCCTGGTTTGAGCGCTGCCAGCGACCTTCCTGCCCTCAACGACCAGTTCATACCAGCTAGGTGCATCAAAGCAGACGGAAGACCTGGGCGATTTTAAAGCCGCTTTTTCCTGTTCGCTTCGAGGCACGGCAAAATAAGCATCCAATCCAAGATTCCTGAACCCCATCAATATACCTTCAGAAATGACACGATAAGCTTCAGTAACGGTGGTTGGCATTCCCGGATAGGATTCTGGAACGATTACACTATAAGTCAATTCATGTTCGTGCAGTACCGCTCGTCCCCCTGTCGGCCTGCGAACAAAACCAAGGCCCTGCCTTTTGACCTCTTCCAGATCGATCTCCGCTTCTGCCTTTTGAAAATAACCGATCGACAATGTCGCTGGATCCCAGCCGTAAAAGCGTATGATCGGCGGAATTTCCCCTTTGCTTTGCCAGTTTAACAGGGCTTCGTCCAGCGCCATATTAAAAGCCGGTGAACAATACCCCGAATCTATAAAACCCCATTTTTCTTTAGTCATCCTTACCCCTCGTTTCGATAGACGTTTTTCAATCCCCCACAAAAAACTCACATGTAGTAGTTTAACAGACTTTAACACTCTAAAAAAGAAAGTGCTATCAAGTCATGAAGAATTTGATGAAAATACTTTTTGATTATTGGGTAAAGCAATTATATAATAAAGATTGTCTGTATTCGTTAAGGTAGAAGGGAGTTTTTATGTTTGGAAATATTATATACACTGCTCATCATCCTAGGAGTGGTTATTGCGTATTCACTTTTTAATTGGTACCGCCAGCGTAAAATCGTTAAAACACTAACACAGGACGAATTTATCGCCAACTACAGAAAAGTGCAGCTAATCGATGTGCGGGAACCGAATGATTTCGAAAATGGTCATATCTTAGGCGCAAGAAACATCCCTATGACTCAAATGAAAACCCGCTTGGTCGAAATTAGGCCGGACAAGCCTGTATATTTGTATGCTCAAAGCGAGATCATCAGCGGCAGAGCTGCAGCCATGCTATACAAAAAGGGCTACAGGGAACTTTTTCACTTAAAGGGCGGTTTCAAGATGTGGACCGGGAAAATCAAAGCAAAGAAATAAGACCCCATCTCGGCATGGGCTCTTTTTAATTCCATAGCTCAAGTAAAAGAAAGTCAACTGTTGGACTTTAATGGAATCTTACATAAACATGAAAAATCCCCGCCGGAAGGCAGGGATTTTTTTCGTGTAAGCTACTAATCTAGGCTTGATAACGCAAAACGGGTTTTCTGGCAGCAAGAGTTTCATCAAGCCGCTTTATAACGGTTGTATGCGGAGCTTCCTGAACGATTTCCGGAGTTTCTTCCGCTTCCTTGGCAATCTGGATCATCGCATCGATGAACGCATCCAGCGTTTCTTTTGACTCGGTTTCAGTCGGTTCTATCATCATTCCTTCTTCCACGTTCAATGGGAAGTAAATGGTTGGAGGATGATACCCGAAATCCAGCAATCTTTTAGCTATATCGAGAGTCCTTACCCCCAATTTCTTTTGCCGGCGTCCGCTTAATACGAATTCATGCTTACAATGACGATTATATGGTAAGTCAAAATAAGGTTCCAACTTGCGCATCATATAATTGGCATTGATGACCGCGTTCTCTGTGACGGCTTTAAGGCCATCAGGACCCATTGAACGGATGTACGTATATGCCCTCACGTTTATTCCGAAATTACCATAATATGGTTTTACCCTGCCGATGGATTGCGGACGATCATAATCAAGGACGAATTGCTCACCTTGCTTGACTATAAGAGGTTTAGGCAAGTAAGGAATCAAGTCGGACTTCACACCTACAGGACCAGAACCCGGGCCGCCGCCTCCATGCGGGCCTGTGAATGTTTTATGGAGATTTAAATGAACCACATCAAAGCCCATGTCACCCGGTCGTGCTTTTGATAGGACTGCATTCAGATTGGCTCCATCATAATAAAGCTTCCCACCTGCGTCATGGACAAGTTGTGCCATTTCCAAAATATTTTCTTCAAACAATCCCAATGTATTGGGGTTCGTCAGCATCAAGGCCGCCGTATCAGGTCCGACAACACGTTTTAAATCTTCAAGGTCGACTAACCCATTTTCATCGGACTTAACTGTAATCGTTTCTAGTCCGGCAACAGTGGCAGAGGCAGGATTCGTACCATGGGCCGAATCAGGTACAATCACTTTCGTCCGTTCTGTATCTCCATTCGCTTCGTGAAAAGCGCGAATCATCATCAATCCTGTCCATTCTCCGTGGGCACCTGCTGCAGGCTGTAATGTCACTTGGTCCATCCCGGTGATTTCCGTTAAGTGTTCCTGCAAATCAAATAATAGTCCCAATGCTCCTTGTACAGTAGCGGGATCTTGATATGGATGGATATGGGCAAAACCGTTGAAGCGTGCCACATTTTCATTTATTTTCGGATTATATTTCATGGTGCATGAACCCAGTGGATAAAAACCCGAATCCACCCCATGATTCCGTTTGGAAAGTGCAGTATAGTGACGCATGATATCCAGTTCGGACACCTCAGGAAGCTTTGCCTCTTCTTCACGGATGTAGTCGGCAGGAAGAATTTCTTCGAGCGGAATAGTTGCAACATCCATTTCTGGCAGACTGTACCCGATCCGGCCGGAAGTACTGATTTCAAAAATGAGTGATTGATCTTGATTATTCATGTTGATCCCCCAATTCCTGCGCAAGTGCATCAATTTCTTCTTTTGTTCTTAGTTCAGTTACCGCAACCAGCATATGGTCTTTCAATTCAGGATAAACCGTACCTAAATCGAAGCCGCCGATCATCCCTTTTTGAAAAAGGTTTTTATTGATTTCTGAAAACGGAGCAGGCAGTTTAATGACAAATTCATTAAACGAAGGACCGTCGAATATCACTTCCACCCCTTTTGCCATAATTGCTTTTTTCGCATAATGTGCTTTTTGAATATTTTGCACGGCCATTTCTTTGACACCCTTTTTCCCAAGCGCGGTCATTGCAACAGAAGCTGCCAAGGCATTCAAAGCTTGATTGGAACATATGTTGGATGTGGCTTTGTCACGGCGAATGTGCTGTTCACGAGCTTGAAGCGTCAGTACAAACCCTCTTTTTCCATTCTCATCAACCGTCTGACCGACGAGTCTGCCCGGAACTTTCCGTACAAATTTATTGGTAACCGCAAAATATCCACAATGAGGTCCACCGAATGCCGCTGGAATGCCGAATGGCTGAGCATCCCCCGTTACGATATCTGCACCGAGTGCACCAGGGGATGTCAAAGCTCCCAATGCAAGCGGATTACTGGAAACGATAAACATGGACTTGACGCCATGAATGATTTCTTCCATTTCTTTCAATGGCTCGATCCGGCCAAAAAAGTTCGGATATTGCACGATCACTCCTGCAATGTCATCATTCGCCAATTCCCTTAAAGCAGCTAAGTCAGTCACACCGCCTTCATGAGGAATTTCGATCACTTCCACGCGTTGCCCTTTCGCATATGTCTTCACAACTTCTCTTGATTCAGGATGAACGGTTCCTGAAATGAGAATCTTCTTCCTCCTTGTCTGACCTGAAGCAAGCATCGCTGCTTCAGCCAGCGCCGTCCCGCCGTCATACATGGAGGAGTTAGCCACATCCATGCCCGTCAATTCACATATCATCGTTTGATATTCAAAGATTGCTTGAAGCTCGCCCTGTGAAATTTCAGGCTGATACGGTGTATAAGCCGTATAAAACTCAGAACGGGAAAGAACATGATCGACGATGACCGGGGCGTAATGGTCATAGACACCCGCACCAAGGAAGGAAGCATAATTTTTAAGGTCCGCATTCTTTGCAGCAAGCCTTGATAATTCTTTCATTAATGCAGGTTCCGATTTAGCAGGCTTGATATCGTATTCTCCTTGAAAACGAACGCTTTCAGGGATATCTTTGAAAAGTTCTTCAGCAGTGGATACCCCTATCGCTTCCAGCATTTCTTGTTTATCTTGCTCTGTCATGGGTAAATAACGATGTTTCATCTAATGACCATTCCCCTCTATTTACGTGGTTTTTTATAAAAAGGTGTTTGTATTATAACGGCTTTCAAACGTTTGGAACGGATTTCCACTTCGACTTCCGCATCCAGAACCGAAAATTCCTTATCGATAAGTACCAATCCAACGTTTTTCTTCAATGTTGGCGATTGGGTACCAGTCGTGACCTCGCCAATGACTTCATCACCGCTGTAGACCTTATACCCATGACGTGGAATGCCACGGTCAATCATTTCAATTCCCACAAGCTTTCGGGGAGCCCCTTTCTCCTTTTGCTCAGCAAGAACGGCTTTCCCGAAAAAATCAACTTCCTTATCCACTTTTACTGCAAAACCAATCCCGGCTTCTATCGGGGTGATGTCCGCTGAAAGCTCCTGCCCATACAGCGGCAGTTTCGCTTCAAAACGCAGGGTATCACGAGCACCTAAACCAATCGGCTGAACCCCCTCTTCCTTACCGGCATCCATAATCGCCTTCCAAAGGGCAGGGCCATTTTTACTGTCGCTATATATCTCAAAACCATCTTCACCAGTGTATCCAGTACGGGATACCAGCGTGGAGATACCGTTAATCATGACATGATCCTTGAACCTGAAAAGTCCAATTTCACTTAAGTCAGTACTTCCCGATAGTTTTTGTAATATCTTCTCTGCAGCTGGTCCTTGAAGTGCCAGCTGTGTATAGTCACTTGATACATTCGTAATTTGGGCATCTTCCGTTAAATTTGCTTGCAGCCAATTGAAATCTTTTTCTGTATTCGCTGCATTGACCACGAGCAGATAGTCGTCCTCAGCCCTTTTATACACGATAAGATCATCAACCGTGCCTCCGTTTTCATAACACATGGCTGTATATTGGGCACCGCCCTGTTGCAGCTTTGATATATCATTGGTCAGCATCTTCTGTAAAAAGGAAAGGCTCCCAGGCCCCTTAACATCGACTTCCCCCATATGGGAAACATCGAATAACCCCGCTTTTGTCCGTACGGCTTCATGTTCATCCTTTATACCCGAAAATTGGACAGGAAGTTCCCAGCCGCCAAAATCAATCGTTTTACCTCCGTATTCACGATAAACCTCAAATAGTGGTGTTCTTTTTAAATTGGTCAAAAAATGACCCCCTTCAGATTTTTTTAAAAATTAATTGGCTTCATTATCAAAAGCTTCTTGTCATTACGCATCAGATACATCCTGATTCATGATGTGAAAAAAGCACAAAAAAGGACAGAGAAAGCCCGTTTGAGCTTTTTCTCTGTCCTGAAACCTGAAAGTTTACCTATGTAATAGGTTTTCCCCTTTGGTGGCCGCGTCCCATAACGGGCGGCGCTCTCCAGAGTTGCGTCCAATAAGAGTTCTTTTGCCTGAGAGATTCACTGCTAAGTTTGCTCCTTCGGCGCTACATCCGTAGTCTCTCCCCTTATCTTCACCCGCATATAAATGGTCTACCATTGAAAGGAAGCGAATAAGCCCCCAGCATCGGTAAAACCTTTGAACATAAATGGAATGCATTCTCTGCCAATTCTCCTAAAACTTCAGATACCGTTTAACTGATCTCCTCGGTAATCTTGGATAAATTAGGAGCATATAGCCCATACTAAGAAAACGCGAACTGCAAAATCGATGTACAAACATTCTTTGCAGCGTTAGGAAATTGGAATTTTCTAAATATACTTATATCCTACCCTAAGAAACTTATCTCTGCAATAACTTTTGAAGAGAAATATTTATCTTACTTCACATATGAAATGTTCGGGTTTTGACCTTATATTAAGGAAATTATGATTTAAGAGGGAGTTATTTCTATGAAAATCAATATATCCTTCAATTCTGAATGGAATGACGAGTTTCTGCAAAAGATGGAAAATGACGGTCCATGGGGAAATTGGGAGCTTTATAAGTTGGCGGTTCAAATGGAGGAAAACCTTATCATCCCTGATTTTGAAGGTTTACAGGCGCCCAAGCACCTTCCTCAGTTAACCCCGCTTCCCCATCAATTGGAAGCGGCGAAGCAAGTAGTGGAAAAGATGAATGGAAAAGCCATTTTGGCTGATGAGGTAGGGCTGGGAAAAACAATTGAAGCAGGCTTGATCCTAAAAGAGTATATGATTAGGGGACTTGTAAAAAAAGTATTGATCCTTGTTCCGGCTTCCCTTGTCACACAATGGGCATTTGAATTGAATACCAAGTTTCATATTCCGGCAGTCGTTCAGAGAAAAAGTTATGTCTGGGACTCCTGTGATGTGGTCATTTCATCCATTGATACAGCGAAACGCGCTCCACATCGAGATATCATCTTTACTCAGGAATATGACTTCATCATTATTGATGAAGCTCATAAACTTAAAAATAATAAGACGAAGAACTATGAATTCGTTCAAAATCTGAAAAAGAAATTTTGTTTACTCCTGACAGCCACTCCGATTCAAAATAAAGTCGAGGAGATATTCCACCTCGTTTCGTTATTGAAACCGGGCCACTTGGGAAATGCTTCACTCTTTTCGGAAAAGTATAAAGGGAAAGGCCGGAACATAATTGAAGATGAACACCTAAAGGAACTGGTCAACACTGTCATGATTCGAAACCGGCGGGCCGATACTGGCATTGAATGGACAAAACGGCATGTGGAAACCATCACCATTGAATTTTCTCCAACGGAACAAGCATTGTATGATGCTGTTTCCAAATTCAAGCCAATTTCCGATGGATCAAAAGGAAGCGCCTTTTCGGCTCTCACTCTCCAAAGGGAAGCATGCAGCAGCAGAGAGGCTGTCTTTTATACATTAAAGAATATGAGAGATAAATACGATCAGCCTTCCCCTGATTTTTTGGCAAAGCTTGATGATTTATTTACTAAAGTGAATGAAACGGTCCAGAACTCAAAGGCTGAAAAAGCTTTGGAACTGATCAAGAAAATTGATGACAAAGTAATTATCTTTACGGAATATAGGGCGACTCAACTATATCTCCAATGGTACCTACAGCAGAATGGAATTTCTTCTGTTCCTTTCCGGGGCGGTTTTAAGCGCGGAAAGAAAGACTGGATGCGAGAATTATTCCAAAAGAATATTCAGGTATTAATCGCAACAGAAGCTGGCGGGGAAGGGATAAACCTTCAGTTTTGCCATCACTTGATTAATTTTGACCTGCCATGGAACCCAATGAGGCTTGAACAGAGAATTGGACGGATCCACCGCCTTGGTCAGGAAGAAGATGTGATGATTTATAACTTTGCCACGAAAAATACAGTTGAAGAACATATACTGAAGTTACTATACGAAAAAATAAATTTATTTGAAAAAGTAATCGGTGAATTGGATGATATTCTAACCAAACTGGATATTAACAACATTGAAGAATATTTAATTGATGTGGTCGGCGAGTCCAAAACAGAGGGCGAAATGAAAATCAAGATGGATAATTTTTCATCATTGATCCAATTCGCTCAATCAATGAAGGAAGGTGAGGTTCATGCAGCAACGGGAAATTCATGATTTTTTAATCACTTTCTTTAAAGCCAACGATTGTGAAATACTGGATAATGCACCAACCCACCTTACAGTGCAATTGACGATTGAAATGGATAAGGAATTAATGAACAGACCCTTTTATTGGCATTATCTGGAAAAAACAGGAGGTGTTCCGAACCCGGCACAGATTACTTTCATTACCGACCCAGAACAAGCTCCATCCGATTTAAAGGGAGAAATGATTCATTTTGGCTCCCCTCGCCTTCACCAGATTATTCAATCAACCAAAAAGCTGGCAGGGTATACTAGACTTTTTGAGAATACGCCTCCATCAAAAGGCAGAAATAATCCTTTGTTTCCTTGGCTGACCTTGAATGTGAAAATATCGTATCAATGCGACCGCAAAAAAGATACTTTCATGTCAATCGGATTGAATTTAATCTCGGGTGAAATAATGGAAGGGTTTCACCATCGGGTTTTACCGATTAACGTCACCCCGAAAATACCGGATTACTCCTTTACGCTTTCACCTCTGATCATGCCCAAGAGTGGATTGGCAAGACTGGATACATACATCAGAACCAGTTTCGAGGATGATGACCATTCCTGGGCGGAGGAGGCAATGCTGCGCTGGCAGAATGACTTGAATTTATTGGAGCATTTTTACAAGGATATGGACGAAAAAAGTGAGAGCTATTATACCGAAAAAGAAGCACTAAAAGCACAATATGAACCCAACATCAGAATATCCATCATCAACGGAGGATTATTTTACCTTTCAGATAGGGCGTTGGGATAAGTGAAGAACAAAAAAACAGATGTCCAAAGTTCAGGACATCTGTTTTACTTTTTGATCGTTTTCCTTACAAACATCGACAAAGCAAAAGGGACAATGCCAAACCAATGGGACATACCATGGTTTTTATCCTCTTTTCTGTGACGGCGTTTTTCTTTTCGTTCTTTTTTCGTCAGATTGAAATACTCGACAAGCTGCTGCGTCAGATATTTAATATAAGCGTTTGTAGACATATAAAATCATCACCCTACGCAAAGTATGTCCGGTTTACGCTTTTTTTATTCCTTCCCTTGCTCCCTGAACACGTGAACCTGTCGTTTTGGTATTACACAGCTTGCTTCTCCAACCATTCTTTCACTTCCCCCGCTTCTTTATCGTATTGAATGATGACCCTTCCCTCTCGATCATTTTTAGTTTTGGAAGAAAACTCGATATAGACGTAAGGACCTTCTTGCTTCATTAAGGAATATCGCACCACACCATTGGGATATGATTTTTCCCCTTGGATGATTTTCGGGATTTCTTCGCCCCACTCTGCCGTCACATCCTTGATGGCTAGATGGACAAGATGGTCGGCCACAAGCGACTCTTCCACTTCTTTATAAAACTTTTTATCAATGATAAACTGGTCGATCATTAGTATCGTGAACATGATGAAAACACTCGCTACAATCATGACCATCGGGAAAACGACTCCTTTTTGATTATTCATCGACTTTCGTATCATTCCTAAAGAAGGGATGAAATCTTCGACTGAAAGTAGTCCCTGCTTTATCCGTTATATTTATAACAATGACACTTCCATCCTTATCGACCCGGAATTCCGAAATGTTCTGCAAGATGACCTCATGCCCCATACCATCCACTCGTCTTCGTACCTTATCTTCATATTGTTCCAGCGATGATAATTGTTCACCTGAAAGCAAATATAATTTGTTTCCCATTACATCTTGAGCTTTGGAACTCCGGACCTCCTGCTTCATTTGCATGGTAAAGACCTCCCACTCTTTAGGATGCAATTTATCAACGGACCTCATCTGGGTGTGAATGATTGAGAAGAGCTGCAGAACAAAAAGCGACGTCGTCATTAAAATCAATAAAGAAAAAAGCAATTCGATCATCGTAAAGCCATCATTTTTTTGCAGCATCACAAATGGATTCCCAATTACCCGTTTCATCTTCATAGCGTACACACCCTTCAATCATTCCCGGGAAATCCCCATGGTCCTTCCAAACCAATTCAAAGCTTCTTTTTTTGTAAATGATCTCCTGACCAACTGCCTGAATCTCCCCATCCATGAACGCCGTCAACCTTTCATATAATAAATGGTGGGCTTCTGTCCTTACGGAAATATCTTTCCGTTGCGTCAATACCTCTTCAAGCATTGGTAAAATGGCAAGGACCAGTAATATACAAACGGAAAATGCAGCCATCAGTTCAAGGTAGACGTACCCTTTACAATTTCTCAATCCGGAACCTCCCTTTACCGATATTGAGCACTAGTTTGTACTTTCCCTTTGACGTGTCAATCATAATCGTTCCGGCTTTGGAAGCATTTCCATATTGATTAAAATGGAAGCTGTACCCCAAAGTGCCGCTTAAAAACTGTATATCCTCTGGTATGCTTCTCTCTAAAACGATCCCCTCCTTATAAGACGAAACGGTATAAACCTTTTTGGTATTATCAATGTGGAGGTAAATCAAGCTCTCATGACTGATGGCATACTGTTGAGCATAGAAAAGATCTTCATGGAATTGAGAAAGAAATAGCCTATTTTCCATTCCTTTAGTGAAGCTGGGATATAAATTAGGACCGATGGAAATAAGGAGTACAAAAATAGCGAGGACAATAAGGGTTTCAGATAGTGTGTACCCACCATCGGAATGCCGTATATTCACTTCTCTCCTACTCAACGACCGTTATCTTTCCTTTACTATCCAAACTAATTTCATCCCCATTTGGGCAGGAAGTCTGTTTGAGATAGCCTTGACTTTCCAATTCATCGATACTTCCGGGCAATTTAGCATTATCGATTTCATAAGCCTGCACCTGTGCTTGGGCCATCTTCACGAAAGCTTCACATCCTTTAGACTGGATTGTGGATTGGTTTTTCGTGATATTGGGGATTGTTATAATCAAAAGGATGGATATCACCAGTAAAACAATAAGCATTTCAATTAGTGTAAAACCACGTTCATTCATCACTTTCTTCAACATATCATCATGCTCCTGAAGCATCTGAATACCAGATGACCTTCGGGCATTTTCACCTCCGGAATACAAAAATGAAATCCTATAAACCTTCGAGCAGTGAGAACATCGGCAGCAAAACCGCCAAATAAATGGACACGATCAAAAGACCTATCAGTGAAAACATTAAAGGCTGAATGATTTTCAAGATTGCATTCATTCTCTCTTCAATTTTCTCCAGTATAAAACGACTGTAATGAAGTAACTCGGCATCAAGTCTGCCGTATTTTTGACCATTTGCAGCGACCACCGGTAAATTCCCATCAAAATATGGGAGCTCCCGAAAAATCATTTCAAGTGATCTGCCCTCGATCAGATCATCTTTGATGATATTGCAAAGTTTTTGGTAAAAAGGCTGCTGTTGATTTATCGAGAATAATTTGATGCTATCGTTAATCGACAGCCCTCCGGAAAGCAAGCCACTGAATTGGCTTGCAAAAAAATAAGTTTCGTATAATTTGATGAACGTCCCGAATATCGGAATTCCCATCAATATCCTTCGCTGCCTTAATGGGCATAATCCATTGAACCAAAACCGTTTGAGTGCATACAAGAATAGGAGCAATCCGAGTAATAAGAAGGGGAGTGCTGGAAGAATGAACGTGGAGGCTGACATTAATCTTAAGAGGATATGCTGCTCGACATCCATGGTGAAATAGATGGTCTGGAATTTGGGAAGGAGAACACTCTGAAGAATATAAAAAACGATGCTTACAAAAACGACTAAGAATACGGGATACATCATTAACTTTTTTACTTTATCCATATCCTCGATTCTTTTCTTCCAATATCGCCCTCCTTCTTTCAACGACCGTTCCAGGTCGCCATATTGCTCTCCATAAAATATATAACTTACAAGCTGCGGATGAAAATTAAGATGGGTCAGCACCATGTGCAACGGGTAGCCGTTCCTTAAATCGGCTATAGCCTGAGTGAAGTCTTCCGCTTTTTTCTTTGATTCCTGAAATTCAAGAAAATGTAAAGCTTCCGCCAAAGGATAACCATGATTCAATAATTCACCTAGCTTCGAAATAAAGACCGCCTGCTCTTTTACCTTCCATTTACTTTTTGGTTTCATGGTATACCAGCCGTTCATATTCCTGAGCATCCACATAGCCCATCGCAACCGCTTTTCCGATTTCATCCTTTAATTGGCGGTAGCTGACCGTTGCCTTTCCTTTTTCATCTCCCATTATCCGGAGAACTTCAGCCAGACTTTTTCCATATAGCAATTCATATACACTTGCCCTTTTATTCCTCGCAGTCATTTTGCAAGCTAAAGCACAATCCCCTTTACACGTAAGACATCGCAATTCAACCAGCCGCTGCGCTGTCACGCCAATCAAAGTCTGTTCAACCTCAAGTAAGCTGACACCAAATTCCAGTAATCTGGAGATGGCACCCTGGGCATCCCTCGTATGCATGGTCGTTAGTATCAAATGACCGGTTAATGCGGCACGGACTGCGATTTTGGCAGTTTCTGCATCCCTGACTTCCCCAACCATGATCACGTCCGGGTCATGCCTCAGAACAGCTTTTAGGCCGACGGAATACGTAATGCCCGCCTTTTCATTGATTTGGACTTGCAATACCTTTTCGGATACATTTTCAATGGGGTCTTCAAGTGTAATGATATTTCGATTGATCATCTCATGGGCGTGGTGAAGCAGGGAATATAAAGTCGTGGTTTTCCCACTGCCGGTCGGGCCGGTAAATATGAGCATGCCATGGGAATGCTTCAGGAGTGCAATCAATTTTTGAACGGTGTTTGGAAATAAGGATAACTGTTCTAGAGGAAGGATATTCTGTTGGGGTATTAAGCGGATGACCAAACTTTCGAGATGGGCAGTGGGTAAAGTGGAAAGGCGGAGTCCGACCACCTGGTTAGCCAAATTGATGGTGATGGCGCCACTCTGGGGCCTCCTTTTCTCCCCTATATCCATCGAGGCAAGGAACTTCAAATGAGCGATCAGCCTTTCAGCTTCAAAAAATGATAATGTTTCCTGGGGAACAAGCTTATTGTCTATCCTGAATTGGATGAGAGGCCCCTCTCCGCGAAAAAAAATGTGGATATCCGATGCCGACTCCACGATGGCACGGGTTAGTATTTTTTCTGCGGTCTTTTCAATCGATATCAATTCATTCATCACCTCCTATGTTTCTTGTTGTATTGATTCGACAATCCACGACAAATTCCTGCTTTATAATAAAAAAAATTCCCGAAAAAACTTCGAGAATCATCTCACATGCTCATTTTCAAATCAGGCCTCCGGGAAACCAAATTTCTTAATGCATCTACATTATGGCCAATGACCAGTTTTTCCCCGTCTATGAGAATGGGCCTTCTTAATAACTTCGGTTCTTTTGTTAATAATTGGATGACATCAGAAAGCATCATTTCGTCAATATTAACTTGTAAGTCTTTGTATGCTTCACTTCTTGTCGCCAAGACTTCATCAAGTCCTTCCGATGTCAATTCAAGAATTCTTTTCAACTCTGCTACAGTTGGAGTCTCTCTGAATAAATGTCGCTCATCGAAGGAAACTTGATTGGCGCTTAACCATTTTTTTGTTTTGCGGCAAGATGTACAACTTGGATACGAAAAGAAAGTTAACTGTGGCATACTAATCACTCCCCGTTCACATTTTGTATACATTTATAGTCTATACAATAATTGTATAACATTTGTATAATTAATGTATACATATTTGCTTTATAAAACCGTTTTAAATGTGAACGTTTTTTAAACTAAAGAGTGTTTACCCTTTCTCTTATTCCATTTTTTTCTGCCTGCATTATAATGGACATAGGTAAACTATGGAATAGCAGGAGGGTGTAATGGAACAAACGTTAAAAATAACAAACGTGTTAGCTGATCCCACCAGATATTATATATATCAGCATATAGTGAACAACCATGGTGATGTATCGGTACAGGAAATCGCCGATTCATTCAACATCCATCCAAATGTTGCCCGTCTACATTTGTCAAAACTTGAGGATATCGATATGTTGACCTCGAATTCCCGAAAGACCGGGAAAGGCGGTCGCCCAAGCAGACTTTATCGATTATCTGACAAAGTCATACAGCTTCATTTTCCATATAGGAATTATCAGCTGCTTGCAAAGATTGCCGTCCAGTCTATGATGACATTAGGGGAACAAGGAAAACAGGCTCTTTATGAAACGGGAAAAGTATTCGGGGAGGAATTGATCAATCAGCAACTAGCCCTGAACTCGACATCGGTAGATCGGCTTGCTTTTGCGGAAAAAGTCAACATGCTTAAAAATGCGGCTACCATTGCAGGGTTATCTCCCGAAATACAAGCAAGCGAAGAAGAAAATAAAATATCCTTCCGTATCTTCAATTGCCCGTTTAAGGAAGTTACTGAAGTCGAGCCAGGAACAATCTGCTCCATGCATAATTCACTTTTAAAAGGTATGTTCGAAGCCTTGTTTGAGAATGTCAATATTGTGGAAATAGAAAATATGATGTCCAATTGTGCAGCATGCTCATACCAGGCTTCGGTTCTCACATAGAAACAAAAGGCATCCTTTACATTACCTTACAATTTCATTTATAATTATTTAGAATGTACACGACTAGACATAAGGAGGGATTCGGATGGAACGCATGTTCAGAGTATGTGGATTTTGGACAGGAATTATGGCCATTTTCTTTTATCTTGGCCATATGCATCAAACGTCTTTGCTTTTCTTTGCACAAACGATCTTTTTTGTACTTTTAAGTTATTTGAAATTATCTGAGCGCATGTATATTTATGTTTTCGGCGCCTATCTTACCGTTTTCTTTGCAGGATTTTCCTACTGGAGCGTATTTATGATGACTCCGGGTGCTGCGCATTAAGAACAAGCAATATTACATAACCCATGAATTTTGATTCATGGGTTTTTACTTGTTACCATTCAGGAAAGATCCTTACATCATCTGCTAAATTCTTCGATTGAAGCAACACTTTGAAATGTTCACTAAATCCCCCAGGAACGATTAGCCCCCGGATTGCCCGATTACGCTTTGCCGTTTTCGAGAATGGATCATTTCCTTGATGGCCCATCAATTCCTCTAGTATCCCTGCTTTAAGCAAGAATTCATTTTGAAGAAAAAGCCCTTGATTGGAAAGATCCTTTCTTTTTCCAATCTCGATTAATGTGTCAAAATGGATATGTGTCGTCAGATCCATATCACCAGGATACATAAGTGCATCTTTAATCATTTGATGCCGATAATAGCCCCTCAAGCTCCCTTGAAGATGAGCTGGCTCCTTCCATTCCCTATCGGTATAGCCATAATCAATTGTAAGGAGAATACCCGATTCGATACAGGAAACGATCTTCTCATATTCACGGATCATGTTTAGCGGAACTTCGTATCGTTGTTTTTCATGTAAGGTGATTTTTCGTTCAGTAAGGTAAGAAAGAATGTCAGGGTTGTCCAAAGGTTCTCTCTCTTCTACCAAATCGCCTTCCTTTTCAGTGACGAATACCTCTACCAAGGCTCCCTTATACTTTTCAATGACATACACAGGCAACGCGTCGAAAAGTTCGTTTGAAAAGACGATTCCATTTACATTCGTCCATTTTTCTATAGTGGCAGCAGAAACTGCCTGTTTGAATATCCCTAAACGTTCTTGATGAATCTTTCTATGAAATGGACTGCCATCCACAAGAATATAAGTCAAAGAGTCCCATATCTGCGGTTCCGTTTCTTTTATGTAAACGAGGATGTCATACGCCAGTTTACCGTCCCCTGCGCCGACCTCGATGATTCTTGGTGAAACTCCGCATCTTTTTATCAAATATACGAACCATCTCGCCAGTGATCTCCCAAATGCATCGCCAACATTGCCAGACGTATAAAAATCCCCTCTTGGGCCAATCTTCTCTTTTGCGCGTGCATAGTAGCCTATATTCGGCGTATATAAAACAGCATCCATATAGTCATTATAGGAGATTCTTTTTTGCGGGCTTCCTGCAATCAATTCCTTTAAATGATTTTTCAACACAATAGCCTCCGTCTCCATGAGTTTTCCATCTTATTATAAAACACAGTAAATAAGTTTTTTTAACGACATTCATACAGAAAACAAATTTACAGTTCACAAAATGTCCAAATTTTTATCTCGCAGTTATAACAGTGCATCCACAAAATGAATTTAATAATATTACTTCAGCGGAGGGTTCAAAAATGCACATTGGGGAAGACCCTGTTTTTTATATTCAGTATAGTTCCGGAATTGACCCATTTCAATATTTTTACATAATTAAGAACTTAAAAAACAGGTGCCATAGCGGCACCTGTATAAGTAATTATCTCAAAAAGGGATTAGTATTCTTTTCATCCAGAATCGTCGTGACAGGGCCATGACCTGGAAAAACGATAGCATCATCAGAAAGTGTCAGCAGCTTCTTTTCAATGCTATTTAAGAGCACTGACTCGCTTCCGCCTATTAAATCGGTCCTGCCAACGCTTCCTTGGAACAAGACGTCCCCAGAAAAGAGGAGACGTTCGTCCTTCACATAATACGAAACGCTCCCTGGTGAGTGTCCAGGGGTTTCGAATACTTCGAAAGTGAATCCTCCAATAGTAAGCTCTTGCTCATTTGCCAAGATGTGATCGGCAGGCTTCATTCGCATTGGACTTTCAGGGAACCAGTTTTGAGAACCATTCAATGCGGGATCAAGTAGCCACTTGGCCTCTTTTTCATGAATATATGCAGGGATTCCATAATGGTCCCGAATAGCATCCAGAGCACCGATATGGTCAAAATGTGCATGTGTCAATAAAATCGCTAAAGGCTTTAAATTTTTTGTTTGTATGTATTGTATGATTTTCTGTGGCTCTTCACCCGGATCGAAAATGATGCAATCCTGTCCATCGGAAACTACATAACAATTCGTTTGCAGCGGGCCTAGAGGAATTTGTGTCCATTTCATTTCCATCAACTCCAATATGATTTTCTATCTTTATCTTACACTAATTAAGCTGCTAATGTTAATCCAGTTTACTCAAGTCATAGAAGTGTCACCTATTAAACCTCGACAAATAATTGAAAAAATATTAAGATATTAACAAATGCAATCTTTTCTACATATTTTTGGTAGTTGCTTTATTCTCTGGGTATATTATTAGGGATTAGGTATTCATTACGAAAAAAGGGGGTTTTGACATGATATTAATGGTTGTTTTCGGACTTGTGGCTATATTAGGAGTAGCAGCTGTGTTTACCTCATTAAAAAAGAGAAACTTCTTAGGATTCATTTTTGCAGCCGGCAGTGCAGTCGTGTTTGGCTGGTTCACTGTCATGACAGTCATCAACAGCGGTTTTCCTGTTGCCCATTGAAGAAAAAAGCTCGCCATCCGGCGAGCTTTTGTTTTAGGTTATCATGTTTGTTTGAACAATCTTTGTATTTGATGGGTTTTCATATCAATGATTTTCTCAAATTGATATCCATATAAGCAGAAGTTGCCATCAAGCGAACAGCTTAATGGTTCATTTTCCATGTCCTTCATCAATTCTTCTTGTGTGCCTTTTTCCCAATTTAATTTAGTTAAGGTAAACCTTCCCTCATATTGGTCCGCATCTTTTGATTCATTAGGAATAAACGTTATGAATTCCTTGTTTTTTTCAATGAAATCATAGGATGGAATGACCCAATCTGAAAAGCTTTTCAATAGTGGCACGGAAAAAGAGTGGATCGGCTTGTTTGTTGGATCATAAAATGCATATGTACCCCGATCTTGTTTTTCTGTCTCCACTTGAATCGTCATCAGCGCTTGCTTCATTTTTTTAAAGTGAATGACATCGAGCATAAGGCTGTCTGCCCCATCCCCATGCAGCGCTTTTTTTTCTAGGGGAGCCGTCAAAGCAGGTTCTTCTTTGTCCCAATCCAAAAACATCAAGTCATTTTCACTTGCCCATTGAGCAAAGGGCTGCGGAAAGTCCAGAGTTTCCATAGTTTGTTCATCTGGATTCAATACATAACTGCTGTATGTCCAATCTTCATAAAAGCTCGATACAAACAACCGGCCATCTTTAAATGAATTCCACTCATAAGCCAATTCATAGGCTGGGATCGCTACGGAATACAGTGGATTCCCCGTTCTATCGAGTATTGTGATTGATGCTTTATCCGAAGAGGTAAAGGACGACAACAAAATATGCGTACCAGACGGACTGATCGATACTTCAGAAAACGCAAAAGCCGGCTGATAGAAAACGGAAGTTTCATTCGTTTCCAAATTCCATTCCATCAACTGGGATAATTCATTACCATCCCGCTTCACAGAATATAAAATGGTTTTTGAATCCAGCCATCCAAGAATGGCTTCGATTTTTTCCGTTTCTGCGGTCGGTACCTTTAAATTGCTTACTGAAGTTTCCTGGTTAGATTGGGAGTGTTCTTTTTCCGAATCATTTACGGGTTTACTAAGGTCCTTGGAAGGCTCACAAGCCGAGATAAGAAGGATAGTGGAGATAAATAATGGGACGAAACACAACATCTTACAAATGGAAAGCCGCATACAAAGTGCTGCTTTGGATACTTTAATCTCCACACACCTCCCACTTCAAAACTAAAACGCCTGGCATATGTGAGCGAGACATTAGAAAGAGAGTAAGGATTAATCAATCGAATCCTTACTCTCTTTCATTATAAAGTAAAAAAGAGAAAATGTGGCGGATAATGATCTTATATTTTTTTGGAAGTATATTCCTTAGGGGGAATGCATCACATATATAGTCCTGCCATCAAAATCTTGACGGAATCTTCATATATACCAGGCAAATGGGATAGCGGAAGCGGATTTATGCCCTTTCCCAGTTCGATTGTGAATCCACTGCGTTTGAATTCCTGAATGAACCAATCTTTATACCCAGCATGACTGTCAACGTATTTTACGGCCCGATATCCGCTGCGCTCCTCAAACTCCCTCGCAACATTCGCTGCATGTTCAGGTTCATGTCCCTCATATCCCCAATAGAATTCTTTTCCCTGGGTGTGAAGTGCAAGCACTCTTTCAAAATTCCGTCTTATTGCCAGCTCCTTCATGGCCAATGCTTCTGGTTCTGATAACGCGGTTTCTCCTGGAAAATCCCTCGGGGCAGGGGCTTTTGGAATCTTTCTGCGCTTTTCAACCTCCCAGTTAGCAGGATATTGGTTATTCAGGTCTACACCGCGGATATTGGCTTTCCAAGCATAAAAGGCAGGATTGCCATTATTTATTTTTAAAACATCAACCTTCCCCTCTGCCGCCTCCTCCCCCTTTAGGACAAGGTCGACTCCATCCGGATTCACCATTGGAACCATCGAAATGGACATATCCCGGTAATACGGCATACAGTCCATTCCGCAAAGTGTACGATCATTCGTTACGGCCAGCAGAAAATCATTCAGCCATTTCATCAAAACCGCAGTAGTGATCCATTCATTAGCGTGGAATGAACCGTTATAATGTATGATCTTTTCACCTTGACCGATTCTTACCTCAAGGAGTTCTTTTCCCAGCACACTCTTTCCTACCGATTCAACCTTAATAAAGGGGTAATGACAAGATAGAACATCAAGATCGTCAAGAAGTGATTGATATTCGTAGGGCTTGTCGGTGACTATCACGGGATTCATCACCCGGACGGGTACCGAAAAAGGCTTTTGTCCATCTTGATTCAATAATACTATCCCATCGATTGGCAGGTGATATTGTAAAGCGATTTCAGCAAAATCGATATCTAACCGGGACTCTTGCTGAACAATGTATCCAGGTATCTGTACTTCGATGCCATTTGGCAAAACACCGCCAGTAATGGCCGGATTGGCATCCTCAATCAAAACCCGGGGAATTTGGAACAATTGACTGTAATATGCCAAATCATCCCCGCTTCTGCTCACAACTTTCATTCAGCCTCCGCCCCTTTCATTGTTTTATCTTTATGAAGGGAAAAACAGAAAGATGTTCAGGAAGTCTCTTGTTTCATAATTGTAAGGGGTACTGATTTCCCTGAAAAAGCGAAAAAACCTGGATTGCGCCGGGTTTCAGTAGACAAACTCGCTGAAAATCACCTACAGTTTTTTTAGGGTTTGTGCAATTTGAACGTCCATTTCCTCTTCAGGCACTCGCTTTCCGCAGGCGGTCCGGGAGCCACATCGGCGCCTTTGCGCCTGCGGGGTCTCCCCTGGACACGTTTTTCCCGCAGGAGTCTCGCACCTTACGTTCCAATCAACTTTGTTTTAACTTTTAGATAGGACACGATTGTCTACCGTCTTTTTTTAGTATTAAAACTTGATATCGGCTTGAAATGATTACTTTAGTTTGTGGTCGGCACGATTGTAACACGTGATATGGCAGGAATATCCTAAAATTCTATAGCGGAAAAGTTGATTGGGAGAGTTGGAAAACCGGAAGCTGTTGTCGCACGTGCAGCTTATAAAACACCTGCGATTACCAGTTACTTATTAGTGAGTATCAATCACCGAAACATAATTGCGCAACAAGTTCTTTTTTGAGCACAATGTACGGAAAGAAAAGATCCTCAAAAGTAGTGACACGTCCTAATTGGCAAGAATAAGTGGACGAATCAAGAGAGGTCAACTGTTTCTATACCTGCTTCAATTCCAATAAAGAATCAAAAGGAAACCTGGATTGCACCAGGTTTCCTTTTTCAAGGCTGCTCATAAAATCGGAGCAAATCCCCGTAAATGATTTTGTCGGAGTAATCAAGCTCCTGCTTTGCCTTTTCCAAATACTTCTCACATGGATCCTTTGCAGTCGCCGCCCCGGTCTTTTTATCATAGCAGGTATCCATCGTATAGAGGTAATCCTTCGTGATGAAACTGCTATCGCGAAGAACGGTGAATTCTAATTTTTCTTCGGAAAATAGATCTTTGCTGAATTCAATATAATCATCATTTTCAATTCCCAATAAATGAAGGAGAGTCGGCCTTACATCAATTTGGCCGGCAACGGTGGAAATCGTTTTTCCCTTCTGCCCGGGGACATGTATGATGAGCGGGACACGCTGAAGCTGGATGGATTCGAATGGCGTAATTTCCTTCCCAAGGAACTGGCTCATGGCAGAGTTGTGATTTTCAGAAATTCCATAATGGTCTCCGTATAGAACAATGATGGAATCCTCATATAATCCATTACGTTTCAAATCGCCGATAAACTGTTTCAAGGCTTCGTCGGTATAACGTACGGTCGGAAAATACTGATTCAATGTTTTGGAATTCGAATCGTAAGGTTCCAATGTCCGGTCTTCTTCATTCAAAGTGAATGGAAAATGATTGGTTAACGTTATGAACTTGGCATAAAAAGGCTCAGGCATCCTCTTCAAGTGAGAAATAGATTGCTTGAAGAACGATTTATCATTCAAACCCCAATTGATGGAATTCCCTTCAGACACTTTGTATTCATCACTATCATAAAACCGTTGGTACCCAAGAGAATCGTACATTATGTCACGATTCCAAAAGCTTTTATTATTGGCATGCAAGGAAGCCGTATAGTAACCTTTTTCCGTTAAGATTTCAGGTGTGGCTTTGTATTCATTTTGGGCATGAGTGAAAAATACTGCACCTCTACCTAAAGGATAGAGGGAATTTTCAATAATGAATTCTGAATCGGATGTTTTCCCCTGGCCGGTTTGGTGATAAAAGTTATTGAAATAATAGCTATCTTTAATGAATTGGTTCAGAAAAGGAGTGATTTCTTCCCCGTTGACAGTTTTATTGATGACAAAGCTTTGAGTGGATTCCAATGATATAAGAATCACATTTTTGCCTTTTGCCAGACCATAAAGTTCATCATTAACTTCTTTTTGATTGGCACGGACATAATTTTCGATTTCCGACAATTCACTGCCATCAGCAAGTGCACGTTGAGCTGATGATTTCGTCTGTAATATTGCATCATAGAGGTGATAATGGTACGTACCGATATTCTTAACGAGGATTTCACGGTCAAACGTTCTTGTCAGGAGTTCAGGACGCGCCGCTTCCGCTAAAGCCAAGTTAAAAAATGTCACTCCTAAAGCCATTAACAAAAAGAATTTACGGTCCTGGGGATTGTATCGACTTTCATGGAATGTTTTTGGTTTGTATTTCAGCAGAAGCATCAAGCACAGAATATCGGCAAAATACAATAGATCACTCGGATTGATCAATTCATGTACACTGCTTCCAAGGTCGTTCATATTGCTCGTTTGAAAAAGAACGGGAATGGTTAAAAAATCATTGAAAAAGCGAAAAAAAACAAGATTGGCAAAGAGGACGAAGGTGATGAAAAAACTCATGATCAATAAGTATGCTGTCCGTCCATTTTCTTTAAAAAATAGATTCACGCCAAGTATAAGTAAAAGGAAACTGACAGGATTGATGAATAGTATGAACTCCTGGATCCAATTATCAATATCTATCTCAAAACTTGTTTTATAGGCGATATATGTTTTAAGCCAAAGTGAAATCAATACGACCCAAAACAATGAATATCCCTGTTTTTTGAAGCCCCTTTTCAATCCTGGTCCCTCCTCATCGAAGAAGCGCTGGAGCTGCGATCCAGAGCGCCTCAATAATGGGTCATGGTTCTCCCCCTCAGAAGGGGGGAACTATCTTTGAAGATCCATCTTTTTTTCTTATTACCCTGATTGCCAGAGGGCAGCATGGAATCACGTATTCATTTGGCTTTTAATGAGCCAGGCTGCACCTATTACCCCTGCATCATTGCCTAGAGTGGCCAGGCTGATTTTCGTTGATTTACTAACCCGTTTGAATGCATACTTCTCGAATGCAGAACGAACGGTATCAAGCAAAATGTCTCCCGCTTGTGAAACGCCCCCGCCAATGACGATTTTATCTGGATTCATGACATTCCCAACATGTGATAGTGCCAGCCCCAAGTAATTGCCTACCTTATCCACCACAGCTTTGGACAAGGGATCACCTGCTGCGGCGCATTGGAATAACAGTTTGGAAGTAACCGTATTTCCCTCTTCTACTTTCTGCTGAAGCAATGACTTTTCATCGGCGGCATTCAAGGCTTCTAAAGCCATACGGACGATTCCCGTTGCCGAAGCAACCGTTTCCAAACAACCAGTCTTGCCGCAATTGCATGGTGCCCCTCCGTCCGTTACGACCGTTATATGCCCTACTTCCCCAGCAGCTCCACTGGTACCATGGACGATTTGGCCATTATGGATGATTCCGCCTCCTACACCCGTTCCGAGAGTGACACAAACAAGGTCTTTGGCTCCATTACCGGCACCTTTCCACATTTCCCCCAAAGCTGCCATATTGGCATCATTATCGATCACAGCTGGAAGAGCTGTCTCCACCTCCAATAAATCTTTTAAAGGATAGTCCTTCCAGCCAAGATTGACGGCTTCATATATGGAACCGTTAACAAATTTCACAGGTCCGGGAGCCCCCATTCCTATCCCTACTATCTTACTCTTCGGTTCATTAAGTTCCACGAGCTTCGCATCAATTGCTTTGGCTATGTTAATCGTAATGTATTTTCCCTTTTCGGAGATGTCCGTGCTGATTTCCCATTTATGAATGATCTCTCCGTATAAATTGATTAAAGCCAGTTTGGTAGTTGTACCGCCTAAATCCACACCCATCAGCCACTTTTCCATCATTCTCACCTTTTTTTATCAATTTTTTTCTGTTTTTCCCTTTCAAGAGACAATTGCTGCCTGATTAAAAGAATCGCCATTTGATAATCTTTCGTATCCATCATCTGCATACGGTGGAGTTCCCTTATTTCGACCTCCATCAGTTCAAGCTCGGCTAAGCGATCGCCAATATAGATAAATGTACCAAATCTTTTCAAGTATTGTTGAAGATCATAATATGTTTTCATAGTAAACCTCTTTACTCTTTTCTTTAGGAAAGTATATCGAATCAGCACCTTTGTAACAAGCGCCCATTTCCTCTTTTGATAATTTCCCCATCCCCCTCATACATGTCCAACTGTATTCATATGATGAAATATCAAGAATATGGACTCCTTTGATTTGATTTAACAGCTTAATGATTTTAAACCATTCATCACGCGTGAAAACGGAGGGGAAAAATGAAAGTACAATTGAAGTATACCGTCTTTTTGGTTTTAACCACCATTTTTGTCATCCTTTATTTATCAAATCATAAACGGACAGAGGAAACCATCATTTTTTTTCCCATCGATTCCTCGCTCCATTTTGAACATGCTTCCACCAACCTGACACCTAAAGGTACCGGGAATTCCACCTATACCATCACTTGGAGGGTGGATTCTACGTTGGATCAGCCTGCTTACTTACGTCAGGACGTATCGCTTTTATACAAAAATGGAAAATTGGCTGGAGCTTTAAAAAATTGGCGCCAAAATAAACAAGAACTCTCTCAAAAAGCGAAATATAAAGAATCCGAAAGTGGGCGTTATGAAGCTGTAACGTTTCATTATGCCGAGGTTCATCCAAGTGACACCATTTTCACCAGTGCCCAGCAGCTCAGTAAAGATAAACTCTATACAGTAACGACACCGGTTTTTCAATTTTTCCACCGCCCCCTTTCAGAAGAACAGATTCAGTGGAAAAAAACGCTGGACGGCTTGACAGATCAAACGGTTCGAAATGGTTTGGAGAAAGCCGGGGAAGCCTTTCAGGTTAATCTTGATCAGTACAAAATCATTTCTTTAACAGATCTGCCTTCAAAGAAAAATCAATGGCTTGCTGCCTTCCCCCAATTCAAACGGGAAGAAATTGTGGGAAAACTATGGGAAGGACTATACAAAAATTATGTGTTGGGAGTAAAAAAGGAGGATGGCTCCACTGTGAGTCCACAAGGTAGCACCATCCCCCTATTGCTTATGGCGAAGAATCAAAGGGAAATACTTGTCTTGTTTATCCTGAAAGACGGTACCCCAATCATGCTGCGTCAAAAGTTATAGTTGCTTTTCGATTTCTTCCAGTAGTTTAATGTATGACTTATTATCCGGGGCAAGCTCAATAGCCTTATCAGCTTGCTCTTTAGCTTGATCGAATGATTCGAGATTCATGTAGACCAAGGCAAGATTGTAATGGGCTTCATGCAAATCCGGATTACTTTCAATCGCTTTTTCATAATAATCCCTGGCCTTGTATATGTCCTTTTTATCAAAAGATAAATTTCCGAGCATAAAGAGCGATAGCGGTGCATCAGGATTTGACTCCACATATTTGAATAGCATCTCTTCCGCCTTATCCTCTTCATCATCATCAATATACTTTTGGGCCAGCATTGCCATGGTATTATCATCGATAGCTGCACTTTCCTGATGATTGAAACCAAATTGCAGCAGGGAATAGGTCAGTATTACCGTCCCGATCAGAAAAGCCAGCTGCCGAAAGATATTCCTGGATTTTGGCAGATGTACCACTCCAGCGGCCAAAAACCCTCCGATCAAACCTCCGATATGCCCTGCATTGTCAATTCCCGAAACGGTGAAACCATATATTAAGTTAATGATGATCAACACGATCACCGATGAGCCCATCGAGCGCATGAATAATTTCGGATAGACGATGCCAAAGTACAGAAGTGCCCCAAAACAGCCAAAAATGGCACCGCTCGCTCCTGCGGAAAGGTTCGGGGTCATGATGAAGCTGCCCAGGGTTCCAGCGAAACCAGCGAATATATAGATGAATAGGAACCTGGCATTACCATAAATCCTTTCAACTTCAGCACCAATCAAATACAGCGAAAATGTATTCATCAGTAAATGAATGAACCCAATATGGACGATCATCGGTGTAAAGAACCGCCACCATTCCCCTTGGATGATATAAGGGGAAAATTTAGCGCCAAACTCAATCAAAGTCTTGGAATTGGTGCTGCCCCCATTAAACTCCATCAAGATGAACACTGCTATTTGTACCGCCATGAATATATATGTAAAGAATGGCTTATTGGCATTTTGGAATACCTTCTGTTCGGCCTTAGCCTTTTTGACTGACTCCGAGATGGCGTTCTTCTTTACTGTAAGAACCTTTTCCTCATCTATTTCATTTTCCTCAAGAACTTGAATTGAAAGTGGTTTTTTCAAAACATGTTCAAGGTTTTGCAACGAATCATGAAAGTTCTCACAAGTTAGAAGGAACGTGTTGACATTCGTTTTTTTAAAGGAGGCCACCCGTGAACTAAAGTCATGATCATCGACCGGGGCGAATTTACTAACATAGATACTTAATATTTTTATGGGCTTTTTGTATAATTTCCTTCTGATTCTTTCCCCATTCTGCAATGTTCGCTCGATATCGCGTTTCAGCCAATTAGCCCAATCCAAATCATGGCGGATGAGTCTTATGACTGGAAACTCCTTATTCTTATCGCTCTCAAGCCAAATCTCCTGATGGTTTTCCGTGACTGTGATCATTCGATAATCGTAATGGGCAGACAACTCCCTTATGGTTTCCCAAAAAAAATAATCCTCTTTAAATCCCAATGCCTTCCCCACTTTCCAATAAAACTTAAGCTTCTAAAATTCCTGTTCTTTAATTAAAACTATAGACGAAATCATGTAAAAAGTAAAAAAGGAGACTGTTTTCCCGCTCCTAAAAAATAAAAAAAAGGAACCCCTGGTCAGGTTCCCTTTTCAAGATGCGGGCATCCTCATTTGGTCTGAGTGAACATGCTTTGCATCATTTTATCCCTGAACATTGGCATATCCAAGGATTTAGTCACTAGAAATCTTCTTAAAATGCCGTTGGACAGCGCAACATTTATCAGGCGGTACCGGTTTTTGTAGCCTGCATAAACAGCTAAACCAACCAAGAAGATTTGAATAATTAATCGAAGCATAACAATCCCTCCTATCAATAGTGTGATACAGGATAGGATTTTTATGAGCTAAAAGTGATAATTAATGAACTTCTTCTTAATGGGCGTACGTGCGTATAACCCTGGATGGGGTAATGAGTTTGCCCACCGCTAGATCATGTACCTCTATCGGGAGTCCATCCATTAATTGAAGCTCGTATGTAAGGGCCAATGTATCTCCTCGGTAATTAGATAGGAAACGGTCATAATAGCCCCCTCCAAAGCCTAGGCGATACCCTTCCTTGTTAAAAGCAAGGCCGGGTACGATCAATGCGTCCAATTCCTCTTTGCAGGCCTTGGCTGTTTCAGCCACTGGTTCCAGCAATCCGTAATAAACAGACTCGAGCTGATTGAAGGACGAAATTTTTTTGAATTCCATTGTCTTTTTTTCGGGATCACATTTTGGTACAGCCACTACTTTTCCTTCGCTCCATGCTTGTTCGATGATCCGTACCGTTGGGACTTCAGGCGGAATGGAGATGGTGATGCCAATGGTATCAGCATTTTTCCATTCCTCCAATGCAAATAGGTTTTCAGCGATTCTGTTGGATAGTACTTCATGTTCCTCTTTAGTCAGCTCCATTAAACGGGACTTAACCTCTTGACGGAGCTTATTCTTGTTTTCTCTCATCTCTTCCGACTCCTTTAGTCTACTTCTATCATTATCTCATAATATTTGTCCATTTACGAAAATACGATGTCGGAAATCGCCGAATCATTCGTGCATTCTGGTGAAAATATTCACTAAAGGAAAGAGAGAAAAGAAGGACTTAAAGAAATGCATAAAAAAAACAACAGGAAAAATCCTGTTGCTTACTTTGTTTCACGGTGAGTCGTGCTGCGTTTTTCTCTTGAGCAGTATTTTTTAAGCTCAAGACGGTCTGGATTGTTACGTTTATTTTTTTTAGAAATATAGTTACGGTCTCCACATTCAGTGCAAGCTAATGTAATATTCACGCGCATAGTGTATTTCCCTCCAAACATATTGACATTTTCACATAGGACTTTTCTATAATATCATTATTCAATGCGAATTGCTAGTATGTTTTTCGGGAAATCCAACATAACTTTTTCGTATTCTTAATTGTTTACGTTTTGCATCGTCAGGAGGAGTTGATTATTTATAACTTTCGCTTCTTCTTTCGTTTCGGCATGAATGACCCAAGCCACAGCTTCCACACATTCTTTCGGTAAGATTTCCGTTTCTAGCGTAAACACACTGGTAACTTCCCCTTTGGCGAGCGGTGAATAAGCCAGGAGACCTTCTTTCAATGATTTGAAGCATCCTTCTTGATAAAGGCTTCCCTTACCTTGGATGCAATATTGAGAGATGCTTTTTCCTTTCACCAATCCACCCAATAAGGCAATCGATTGAGGGGCTACATGTAAGATCGCCCGTTCATTCGGGCTATAAAAAGCCACCGCCTGCCTTTCGAAAGCGTTTTCATAGTGAAAAAACACTTTTGGGCGCTTGGTCTCGAATGAGGTATTCCTGATCGTGAACTTCGAAAAGGTCACCTGCCCTTGGGTATACGTCTGTGAAAGTGTCCGGATCTCTCCATTAGGATGACTCATCATATCCTCCTCAGGATACCAATCAAAACTCTCATCCATCCATAATCCAGCCTTTAATCCCTTACGAAATAATTCCTGGTTATCCTGTGGCATATAAGCGAATAGCGAATTCATATAATCATCCCTTCCCCTTCTTTTATCTTTATATTACTTATCGTTAGGCGCTGACAGTGAAACTATCCACTTTAAATTCTGCACACCATTTTCTTATAGGATCATTGATTTTTAACAATTCAAAATATTTCGTTTTTTCGATTTATTCTATCTTTATGTTAGCACTGAATTGGCTGATGGACAATAAACACATTTTGTCGAATTTTATGTACGTTATCTCTCAAAGGTTTTTTTCCCATTTTCATGCCTAATTTTTTTTCATCAACGACGGTCACATCGCTTTTCGACAATATTTGAAAAAACAGACAATAAATAAAGTTTACTGCCTACTTCCGAAAATATAAAAATATGAAAATCCCCAATTTTTTTCGAATATGTGTAAAATATAAGTATATTGTCGAAAATTAGCTTCTGAGGTGAAAACATGGAAACACTTATCGTCCTTCTTTTTTCATTAGCGATCGTCCTTCTCATCATTTCCTTTTTCGGTAAAGATAAAGTTGCCAAATTGGAAGAAGATTTAGAACAGATGACACTAACGTATATGCAGGATATCTACCAATTAAAGAAGAAGGTGAAGGTTCTTGAAGAGGCATTCGTTATCCAGGACGCCCCTGTTCCCTCTGTACAGGATCAATCAACTGTCACTTCCAATGATATCGAACCCATACATGAGATTCTAAAAAGCCAGGTTCTATCTTTATATAGTCAAGGTCTCACTTTGGACCAGATCGCTAGACAATCCTCGTTAACGAAGGAACAAACCATTTCAGTGATCGAGCAGCAAAGATTGCGGGGTGAATGAAAATGAACAAAGCAAGACTGCAAGGTCTTTCCGCCGGCATCATTTTTACAACAACAATCTTTGCTGCCTTTTATTATGGCACCGGAAAGTTCGAAGGCACCACTCCCACTGCGGAGGAAGCTAAGGAATTGCTCGTAAAGAAGGGATTCGTCGTTACACTTCCTACCGAGGAAGCTAAAAAGACCGTCCAACCAAAGGATCCGGATAAGGTTTTAATGGAGGAGGAAGCTTCAAAAGAGGCACCTTCCATCGTTACCTATATAATTAAAGTGAAAACGAATATGACCACAGCCGAGATTGCCGATCGCCTTTCCAAGGAAAAAATCATCGATGATGCTGATGAATTTGAAGCTTACATGAATGACCGTGATTTCTCGAAAAAAATACAAATCGGCGAGTTTGTTGTTACGAATAATATGACATATAGACAATTGGCCAATACTTTGACACATTAATGAATAAGAGAGACTTTTAAATGGACTATGTCCGAGAAAAAGCCTCTCTTTTTTCAATTAGGATAGGTTCATTCATTCCTGCTGATATATCTCCCTCTTACAAGGAAATAAATATTCTCTGCGATATTCGTTGTATGGTCCGCTGTCCTTTCCAAATATCGAGCAATTAGGGAAAGCTGCGTAACCTGCTGAAGGTTTTTTTCATCTGAAAGGCGAAGGAGACTTCGAATCATTTCTCCATAAAAGCGATCAACCTCATCATCCATTTCAATGATTTCTCTTGAAAGAACAACATCTTCCTTCTCAAATGCTTCTATTGAAAGTCGAATCATCTTTAATGTAATATCATGCATCTGCTTTAATGGTGTTAAAGGCAGAATAAATGGCTGGTCACCGATTCGGATCGCCGATTTGGCGATATTCACACCAAAGTCCGCCATCCTTTCAATATCCGAGGCGATTTTTATGGCAGCAATGATACGCCTTAAATCAATCGCAACCGGCTGTTGCTTAGCAATCAGTAAAATTGCAAAGTCATTTATTTCCTCTTCCAGTAAATCAGCTATTGTATCATCATCAATAACTTCAAGAGCCTCATCTACATTATTGCTTTCCAGTGCGGCATATGATTTTGATATGGCACCTGAAGCTAAATTAGCCAACTTCACGATTTTCTCTTGCAGCTCTTTCAATTGAAGCTCGAAATTTTCACGAACGATCATTATCGCATCTCCTTTTCTCTTAACCGAAACGTCCGGTAATGTAATCTTCTGTTCTTTTATCATTCGGATTAGAGAAGATGGTATTTGTATCAGAATATTCGATGACTTCCCCATTTAAGAAGAAGGCTGTTCTATCAGAGATACGTGCTGCCTGCTGCATGTTATGGGTAACGATGATGATGCTGAAATCCTTTTTCAGTTCCTGGACCAATTCTTCTATTTTCAACGTGGATATCGGATCAAGGGCAGAAGTAGGTTCATCCATTAGAATGACATCTGGTTCGATTGCCAAACATCTGGCAATACAAAGGCGCTGTTGCTGTCCACCTGAAAGTCCATATGCATTTTCATGCAGACGGTCTTTCACTTCATCCCAAATGGCTGCCCCTTTTAAACTCTTTTCGACTATCTCATCAAGAATTTTTTTATTTTTAATTCCATGGATCTTTGGTCCATATACAACATTTTCATAAATGGATTTAGGAAAGGGATTAGGCTTTTGGAAGACCATCCCCACCTGTGTCCTTAAATCTTCCACCTTATAGGACTGATCAAGGATATTCCGGTTCCTATATTTAATCTGTCCTGTCGTTTTCACATCCGGGACTAGTTCTATCATTCGGTTCAATGTTTTAATGTAGGTGGATTTCCCACATCCTGAAGGCCCTATGATGGCCGTCACTTCATTTTGGTGCATATCCAGATTAATATTTTTCAAAGCATGGTTTTCTCCATACCATAAATTAAGATTGGATGTTTCATACACCTTTTCCGTCAAGGCAGCTGATCCGACATTATCGATTTCGATAGCCGGTGACTCTTTTTCTCTCGTTAAGGTCATATTCATGCTTCCTTCCTCCTATCAGTATCTTTTCTGGAATTTATTTCGAATTATAACCGCTATTGAATTCATGAATATTAACAGGATGAGTAAAACGATGATTCCCGCGGCAGCAACCTGCTGGAATTCCTCCTGCGGACGAGATGTCCAATTATAGATTTGCATTGGCAGCACTGTAAATGTATCCATGACCGTTTGAGGTAAAAAGGCGATGAACATTGGTATGCCAACCACCACCAATGGCGCCGTTTCACCGATTGCCCGTGACAAAGCAAGTATTCCTCCAGTTAAAATGCCAGGTATCGCAGCAGGCAGGACCACTTTCAAAATGGTTTGCCACTTTGTTGCACCCATTCCAAACGAAGCTTCCCTTAAATCACGAGGTACGGCACGTATGGCCTCCTGTGCAGAGACTATGATGACCGGGAGAACGAGTAGGCTCATGGTCAGGCCCGCTGCCAATATGGACCGGTCCAAGGCAAGAGCACGAACGAAAACCGTTAGGCCCAGTAGTCCAAATACTATTGACGGGACACCTGCCAGATTGGAAATATTCACTTTGATAAAAGTGGTGATCCAATTCTTCCTCGCATATTCCTCTAAATAAATGGCCGTTCCAACACCGAGCAGCAGGGAAACCGGGGCCACCACTACCATCAACCATATTGAACCGATCAGCGCTGCCTTTATACCAGCCTCTTCAGGTTTCCTGGAAGCGAAATTCTGAAGGAAATCCCCATTCAGACTACCAATTCCTTGAGTGAATATCCGATAAAATAAGATGGCCAATACGAGGAGGCCAACCAATGTTGCCAAGAAGAATAATCCTTTACAAATCGTGTTAACAGCAAGCCTAGCAGGCATTTTTTTTGCAACATGACTTTTGTTTATCAGTTTCATGACTTAATATTCCTCCCTGAACTTGCGAGAGATGAACTGCGCCAGTAAATTCATGATAAGCGTAAAGACGAACAGTGTCATTCCAACCGCATATATGCTGTAGTAAATCGTTGTCCCATACCCTGCATCCCCCGAACTGACCTGAACGATATAAGCGGTCATCGTTTGAATCGATGAAGTGACATCCATGCTCATATTTGGGGTCGAGCCACCGGCAACACTCACAATCATGGTTTCCCCGATCGCTCTGGATAAAGCAAGAACGATGGATGCCACAATTCCAGAAATGGCGGCTGGCAATACCACTTTAATTGTCGTTTCAAGTTTCGTTGCTCCTAAAGCATACGCACCTTCGCGAATCGACTTCGGCACTGATACTAGGGCATCTTCCGATAAAGAAGCTATCATCGGCATGATCATGATACCTACAACGATTCCAGGACTCAGTGCATTGAACATGTCAAGGGAAGGAAATAAATCCCGCAAAACCGGTGTTACAAAAGTTAAGGCAAAAAAGCCATAAACGATAGTAGGAATCCCAGCTAATACTTCTAAAATCGGCTTGATGATTCTCCGTGTTTTCTCTGATGCATATTCACTCAAGAAAATGGCTGTTGCAAGTCCTACTGGAACTGCAACCACCGCTGCTATGACTGTTACCTTCAACGTTCCAACAATAAGGGGCATAATCCCATAGGAAGGTGCAGATGCAAATGGCAGCCATTTAGCTTCCGTAAAAAATTCGACGATGGATACTCTGTCAAAAAAGATGAATGTTTCAAATATAAGGGTCAGGATGATCCCGATTGTAGTAAAAACGGAAATTGCCGCCGTAAAGAACAAAAGCTTAGGCATGACTTTTTCCATATTGATTTTTTTCTTACTTTTCTTTTCCAGAATCATTTGCTGTACAGAATAGGTTTCTGTTTTTCTAAGTTCCAACTTGCATCCTCCATTTCAGACACGCAATATTTGGATTTACAAGCTGTTACCCCCGCCTTAATCGAGTCAAGGCGGGATTTCAATAGCCTGTAATATCGTTTATTTTTCCAATTCTTTTAATTTATCAAGATCTTTCTGGTACTCTTCTTCCGGCAGGCTGATATAACCCACTTCTTCTGCAAGCTCTCCTGCATTTTCAATGACGAATTGAGTATAATCTGCAACTTGTTCTTTTTCAGCTACCGACTTATTAGCTACATATGTGTAAAGTGGACGTGACAATGGTGCATACTCCCCACTTTTAATCGTTTCATGCGTTGGCTCTACAGCACCTTTGCCGTTATCGATGGAAATGATCTTTAACTTATCTTTATTTTCAGAGTAGTAGGCATAACCGAAGAATCCAATCGCATTTTTATCACCTTCTACACCTTGTACAAGAACGTTATCGTCTTCTGAAAGCGTAGCATTTTCCACCATTGGTTTTTCTTCAAGGATCACTTCATTGAAATAATCATATGTTCCTGAATCTGTTCCCGGAGAGTAGAATTTAATTTCTTCGTTCGGCCATTCAGGACGTATATCAGACCATTTCTTCACCTTTCCATTATCAATCCACAGTTTTTGAAGTTCTTCAACTGTTAGTGAATCGATGAAATCATTATCTTTATTGGCAACGATTGAAATACCGTCAAATGCCAGTTTCAATTCTGTATATTCAACACCCTTTTCATCAAGTAAGGCACTTTCTTCTTCTTTCACCGGGCGGGATGCATTGGCTAGGTCCGTATCACCAGCGATGAATTTCTTGAATCCCCCACCTGTTCCTGACGCTCCCACTGAAACCTTCACATCAGGCTGTGTAGCCATATATTCTTCCGCAACTGCCTCCATGATCGGAAAGACCGTTGAAGAACCATCCGTAATAACTTCTCCCTTGAGTTGATCTGAAGCCGCTTCATTTCCTTTACCGCTGTTTGAAGTATCATTAGATCCACATCCAGCTGCCACTGCGATTACTCCACCCATTACTGCGGTCATAGCCATAAATTTGAAACGTCTCATTTGTAAATCCCCCTAAGAATTTTATATGAATATTTTGTCCTACTCTCACATCATACTTTCAGACTGTAAATTCCGTTTAAAGCATTTGTAAATATTCAGTAAATAATTGTGTGCTTATTGTAAAGATGAAAGAACTGTGCTGATTCCTTTCTTAAAATGCAAAAAAACACGTTTCCGGTTTTACCCAAAAACGTGTTTTTTAACCTTTTATTATTCATTTTCCTGGCTTTTTCTAACTTCAGCCTGGTCCTTTTGAACGTCTTTACCATTCTCCACCTTCAAATCGGTCGAGGTTTCGGTATTTTCCTTCTTAGCCCGTTCTTTTTTCAGTTCGAAATAAGTATCCATGATTTCTTCACCTATTTCTTTACTCATGCTATGGCCCGAATGTCCTTGATATGCCCACGGCACAACGACCGCAAAAGCGACCTCAGGATTTTTAGCTGGGGCATAACCAACAAGCGTAATGTTCATCGTTTCTTGGGGCTCGCTATAATTCATCCGGTTCGGGCCGTCATAGAATGCTTCCGCCGTCCCGGTTTTAGCTGCCACTGTATACGATTTATTCCCAAAGTAGGTATAGGCCGTTCCGCCTTGTTCCATCGCAACTTTCTCAAAACCGTTCTGAACACGTTCAACCCATTCTTCCTTCATATCAAGACGATTAAGGACAGTCGGTGAAACGTCTTCGGCAACAGGTCCCAATTCCTCATTATTATCAACCGGATCGCGGATTTCCTTAACCATATGCGGCTTCATGCGGTTACCGCCATTCGCAATCGCTGAAACATATTGCACGAGCTGCATCGGTGTGTACGTATCATACTGTCCGATAGCAAGGTCAAGCAGCTTACCTGGAGATACTTCGGAACCTTTGAATCCGCTCATTTCATTCGGAAGATCAATTCCCGTGCGAACACCCAAGCCAAACTGGGCAAATGAATTCCTCATGGTTGAAAACGCGCCTGAACTAATGTTCAAAGGTTCATTTGGCACATAATGCGCACCTGCAATATTAATGGCCGTTCTGAACATATAAACGTTAGAAGATACTTTCAATGCGGTCAAATCATTTATGTTCCCGAAGTCACTGTATGAACCTTTGGGCGGTGTACCTTTGATTCTCAATTTCGTATCGTAAAAGTACGTACCAGGCTGGATCGCACCTTGCTGATAACCGGTTAAAACGGTAGCGCCTTTAACCGCAGAACCCATCGTATAGGAAGTGGTGATATTTCCTAATGCGAAGTCCTCAATGGAGGATTTCCCCGTTTTTGGGTCCTTCTCATATTTCTTGCCAGCCATCGTCAACACTTCCCCTGTATCGGGATCCATCATGACGACAAAGGCCCTGTCCAAGAATTTGGTGTTACCCATTTTTTTCTTGGCAATCAATTGCTTCTCAATGATTTCCTCAGTAGCAAGCTGTAAATCCATATCAACTGTCAAAATAAGATCTTTTCCCCGTGAACCTTCAGAAATCACTTCAGAATCGACGACATTTCCTGATTTATCGGTCACATTCCTTACTTTCGCTTTCTGCCCTTGAAGGATATCTTCGTATTGCGCCTCAATATAACTCTTACCTACACGGTCATTCCGGCTGTAATCACGTGCGAGGTAGTAGTCCAGGCTTTCGCTAGGCAACCCTTCTTCAGATGAAGAAACTTTACCCAATACAGATTTAAGTGTTTTATTATATGTATAAAAACGATCCCAATCTGTAGATATATCGACCCCTGGGAGCGAATCAAGGTTTTCACTCACCTTGGCGAATTCTTCTTTTGTTACTTCCTTGTTTTTCACAATTTGCGGGGTAAGGGCATATCCGCTTGCAAATTCCCTATAGATGGCAAGAACTTCAAGATCCTTTTCCGAAAGCTTTGTTTCTTTTTCAGTAATCCGATCAAGCTGAAGCTTATACAAATCACTTTCTTCCATCTCGCCCTCTTCCACTTTTTTCCGCTCTTTATCGGTAATCTTTTTCTCGGCCAGCTTTGGATTCTTCAAAATCCAAAAATCCTTTTTATCGCGTTCAGTCACTTTGTCCGTTTCCTTTTCGATCAACTTCGCGAGTTTCTCAGCCGTTTCCACCATTTCTGTTTGTTTCGTACCTTGCTTTCGTGTATATGTAATTGCATCCAGTGGTTGGTTATCGACCATAAGTTTTAAATTACGGTCATACATTTTCCCACGGGGCACCGAATTATTCACGGTCACTTCCTCTGTTCTTTCAATCTCACGCCGGTAATCATCACCATAAACAATCTGTACAACACCCAAGCGTAAAATTAAAGCGGAAAACAAAACAAACACTAAAAAGAAAAGAATATTCAATCTGAAAGGCACATGCGTCTTTTTCTTTTTCTTTTTATTCACACTAAGCCACACATCCTTTTTACATAGTCATAATAGATCCTATACTATTCTATAGAACATTTGTCTTTTTTTCTACCTTAGTGTTCTAGAAATATTAAACATCTAACGAACTTTACATAAAAAGTGACTTACGGCTCATAAATCCTACAACCGTAAGTCATGTATATTGAAAAGAGGCCTCTAAGGCCTCTTTTCAATCTTGGTCAATGATATCGATTTTCCGTACAAACCAATATATCACGGTATGCCCTGCCCCGACGATCAACAGATAAATCGGCAGTAATTGCTTTAGGTCGAATAACATGACGGAAAGTATGAATCCCGATATGGATACAATCCTTCCAATATGAACGAACAATTCCCGGACAACGATATATTCAATCCTCATTTCAGCTGCTTTCCAAGCCCGGCCTATAATATCATAGGTCAGTGATATATATGGGACCAAAAGAATAGGATAAGCGGTTGCGACAATTGCCCCATAAATGAGAAGCTTCCCGAATGTGACATCAAATGCAATCAATAAGACCCCAGCATACAACAGGATTCCTCCAATAAGAATCGCCTTTTTGCGCATCGGCTGTTTTATATATCGTGAAGCAAAAAAATACGCAACGAATGATATGGCCGAATTTAACAGACCATAGCTCCCTAAGGCAAGTTCACTATCCGTCTGAATGAAAACGGTAATCGAAATGATGAACATGAATGTGCCCTCTCGTATCCCTTGAAAAAAGTGAGCACGAGTGATCAAGAGCCAATTCCGATTATTTTTCCGTTCCTGCAATATCCTAAAGAAGCAGTACCTGCCATGAGCCGGACGTCTTTTTAACGAAAAGCTAAGAAAAACCGCAACGGAAAACAATAGCAAAGACAGCCCGAATACAATGGAATATCCCGTGAATTTCTCAAGCCTCGAAATGATGAACCCTGAAAGAATCGGACCGACCATTCCCCCAATGGATGATAAAATCCCTAAAAACCCATTGAAGAAATCCCTGGTTTCCGGTTCAGTTATTTCAAAAGTCAAGACATTATAGGCAAGCCAATAAAACCCATAACCGATTCCTAACAGTCCACCAAGCAACCAAAGGAAATCCGTTGCCCGTGTGCCGACCAATAGGACCGATAAATAAAACAGGGCCAAAAAGATAACACCCAGACGCAAAACAATGATTCGGTCAACCTTTTTCGCGAGCCTGCCGGCAAAGACAAAAGTAAGCGGTTGAAAAAGCACCACGGTTAGATTATATACGGCAATATCAACAATTTGACCGGATTGTTTCCACAAGTACACATTAACGAATGTATTGGATAAAGCAATACTTAGGCTGTACAGCCCGCCAATAAACAAAAGGAGGTGCAAATCCTTCTTCCCGCCCGCTTCACCCAACCATCTCTCTAAAATACCCATTGTTTTAACTCTCCTTTAAATTCCACTCTAGTGTTTGAAAAAACAAAAGAATTTATGTAAAAAAAGGTAAAGAAAACTCTTCGATTGGCGAGCCAGGATGGCGATGACAGAGAAGCAGTTGCACTTATACTGTTTTCCTTAAAATCTTTTCCCATTAAAACAAGAACAGTATAAAGAAAACTCTTCGACTGGCGAGCCAGGATGGCGAAGACAGAGAAGTAGTTGCACTTATACTGTTTTCCTTAAAAGCTCTCTCAAAATAAAAAATTAAGAACAGTATAAAGAAAACTCTTCGATTGGCGAGCCAGGATGGCGATGACAGAGAAGCAGTTGCACTTATACTGTTTTCCTTAAAATCTTTTCCCATTAAAACAAGAACAGTATAAAGAAAACTCTTCGATTGGCGAGCCAGGATGGCGATGACAGAGAAGTAGTTGCCCTTATACTGTTTTCCTTAAAAGCTCTCTCAAAATAAAAAATTAAGAACAGTATAAAGAAAACTCTTCGACTGGCGAGCCAGGATGGCGATGACAGAGAAGCAGTTGCCCTTATACTGTTTTCCTTAAAGCCCTTCCCTTTAAATCAAGAACAGTGTAAAGAAAACTCTTCGATTGGCGAGCCAGGATGGCGAAGACAGAGAAGCAGTTGCACTTATACTGTTTTCCTTAAAAGCTCTCTCAAAATAAAAAATTAAGAACAGTATAAAGAAAACTCTTCGACTGGCGAGCCAGGATGGCGATGACAGAGAAGCAGTTGCCCTTATACTGTTTTCCTTAAAATCTTTTCCCATTAAAACAAGAACAGTATAAAGAAAACTCTTCGACTGGCGAGCCAGGATGGCGAAGACAGAGAAGTAGTTGCCCTTATACTGTTTTCCTTAAAGTCCTTCCTTTTAAAATTAAGAACAGTATAAAGAAAACTCTTCGACTGGGAGACGAAGGGGATGTTCATGAATTTGGGGTGTTCACTCGTGAATTCGGACTTTTACTCGTGTATTTCGAGTTTTCACTCATGAATTGGGGTGTTTACTCGTCAATCGATGCTTTTATTCGTGAATTTCGGGCTTTTACTCTGGAATTGGAGTGTTATTCGTGAATTTCGGGCTTTTACTCGTGAATTTCGGGCTTTTACTCGTGAGTTTTGGGCATTTACTCGTGAGTTTTGAGCTTTTACTCGTGAATTTGATGATATTACTCGTGAATTTGTGCGTTTCTCTTAAATTCGCAGCTTTTACTCCGTGAATTTCTTTCATCGAAACAAGCAATACGAGTTCCCTTTATTTGTTTTTCTTTCATATTCCCGTTCGGATAAAAGAAACAAAAAAAGACGGGTTTCCCTGAAAAGGGAATTCCCGTCTTTTGTTAGTTGATTAAAATTATTTTGCAGCGCTGTAACGTTTTGCAACTTCATCCCAGTTTACAACATTCCAGAAAGAATTGATGTATTCAGGACGGCGGTTTTGGTAGTTTAAGTAGTAAGCATGCTCCCAAACGTCCAATCCAAGTAGCGGTGTTTTACCTTCTGATAATGGATTGTCTTGGTTAGGTGTACTTGTTACTTCCAACTCGCCATTGTTGACTGCAAGCCAAGCCCAGCCAGATCCAAAACGAGTAGTAGCCGCTTTAGCGAACTCTTCTTTAAAGCTGTCAAAGCTTCCGAATTTTGAAGTGATGGCATCCGCTAATTCACCAGTTGGTTGTCCGCCGCCGTTAGGTGAAAGGATTTCCCAGAATAAAGTGTGGTTAGCGTGTCCGCCACCATTGTTGCGTACAGCTGTACGAACAGCTTCAGGTACTGCGTCAAGGTTAGCGACGATTTCTTCTACGCTTTTGCTTAGAAGTTCTTGGTTGCCTTCAAGCGCATTGTTCAGGTTTGTCACATATGTGTTGTGATGTTTAGTGTGGTGAATGTTCATTGTTTCTTTGTCGATGTGTGGTTCTAATGCATCATATGCATACGGTAATTGTGGAAGTTCAAAAGCCATAATAAAATTCCTCCCTATGTAAGCTGTTTTTTTGAGGGCTTCAGTTCTCGAAAGATACCTAAAGCTCGCTAGCAATAGAGTATCAAATTTTTGTAACCGTTTCAAACCATATGCCTCAATTTTTCATTTTTCGATTATTTTTCCTATGAGAATACCACGAATATAAAATATCCTATCATCAGAAGCTGAATGATGCCTTTTGTGATTACGCTGCTTATAAAGCCTACAACGGAACCTAGGCCGATTTTGGAAGCAGTTACAGGGTCTTGTTTATGTACCAGGATCTCTGCCAGGAATGCCCCGATGAATGGACCTATCAGAATTCCGACGAATGGAATCACGAATGGTCCGATCAGGAGCCCAATCGTACTGCCCCATATCCCCGCTTTCGTGCCGCCATACTTTTTGACCCCGACCATGTTGGCAATATAATCGGCTGCGAATAAAAGGATGACGAATAAAATTTGGACCGTCCAGAAAAACCAGCCAAAAGGTTCAAAAGAATAAAAAAGTCCATATAACAATATTCCGCCAAAAATGAACAAAACACTTGGGATGATTGGAAAAATCAGACCGACAAATCCCATTATGAACATGAGGGTGATTATTATCCAAAATAGTGTGTCCATATCTCTAAAGCCCCTTTCTCATTTAATTTATAATTTGATTTATCTCTCCATAATTACCTCATTACTGTTGTTTGAAACCAATGAAGCTGAATACAGGTTGTTTTATTTTTCCCATATAGTTAAAATTGGTTAGGAATCTTATAAAGATAGGTGCTGAAAACATTGAACATATTCAAACAACTTTGGGTTAGCATATTTTCCCCTAAAGATATCGCTTCCTTTCAAAACCAAGGTATCGGGAAAACGATTTTATACGTTTTCTTTATAAGTCTCATCGCCTTTCTCCCTTCAGCTTATTATTTCGGTACAATGATAGTTGACGGGATAGATGCCATGCACGAAACAGTATCCGAAGACTTACCGGCATTTGAAATCAAAAATGGCACGTTGACGACTGAAGAAGATGAGCCATTTAGCCTGAATAAAAACGGATATCAAATTTTTGTGGATGGCACGGGAGCCTTGACCCCGGAAAAGGTAGCTGCAGAAGCTGATGAGGCTGTCGCACTTTTGAAGTCTGATCTGGTTTTCGTATCAGGAGGCAATGTGCAATCCTCTCCTTATTCAGTTCTGGAGGGAGATAATCAGGAAATTTCCACTTGGCTTGATTCAGTTGAATCTGTGCTGCCGATCATCATTCCATTGCTTCTACTCATATTATACCTGTTTACTGCTAGCGGAATCTTCATTAAAGTGACAATCATTGCTACTTTTGGTCTTTTTTTCAAAAATGCTCTTGGCCGTCCACTTTCCTACAGGCATCTTTGGAGAATTAGTGCATACAGCATAACTCTTGCCACCATATTCTTCACCATCATGGATGCTTTTCAAGCAATTGTACCATTCGCTTCCATCATTAGCTGGTTTGTTACATTAATGATGTTATATTTATCCATTAAAGAAACATCAGCCAATAAGATGGGAAATTGAAGTTAAATAAGATCCGGACCCACCTCGGTGCGGATCTTTTTGCTTTTGCACAAAACAGGGCAATCCTTGCCTTTCCCTCATATGACTACAGTCATCATTTTTTATATCTACTTAATTCGACAAAATACTCACCAAGTTATTACTATACTTATGATTGAATTAGTATTTAAGAGGTGATAGACGTGAAGGAGAGTCATATTGATGTACAGTGGTTGTTACTCATATTGGAGGCAAAAAAGAGTGGTCTGACCCAAAAGGAAATTCGCTCCTTTCTCAGCAATCATTCAAATAATAAGGATGTTACTGAACTGAAATAGACAATTTGAATGGCCACTCTCACATTCCATTTGAAAAATCGCCCATTTTTAGGCATATTTTTTGCCCCCTCCAAGTATAGATGAATTAAAGACAAGCTTGGGAGGATGGAAAATTGAAACGGCTACTGCTTTTTATCTCATTCTGTTTCACTTTATTTATTATTTATTTTGATTTGACTACGGGTACCCTGCCGGCTTCCCATCCACCTGCCCCTACTGGCGAACCGGCCGTGCCAGCCAGCCAGCCTGCATCCGCACCATCTGCCGCTTATAAAGAAATCACCATGCAACCTGGGGATACCTTGCTCTCCATCGTTGAAAAGGGAAAAGGCGAATCCAATCACCCAATCGAAACGATCATCTCTGACTTTCAAAGTTTGAATGAAGGATTGAAGCCCGAAAATATGCAGATTGGCAAAACTTATAAAATTCCCGTTTATAAATAACTTTCAAATGGGGATTTGTGCCTTCACAAACACACTAAAGGGGATTTCCAAGCACCAAATATATCCTGAAATAGGAAATGTCACTTATTGAAAAAAGATTATGCGTCCTATTTCCTTGTCAAGCGGTATGTAGATTGATACAATATTTCAGAGAAACAAATTAAAAATCAAAACTGATTTTTTCCTAAAGGAGAGAATTCCACTTGAGTGAAATCATACATCGCACCAAAACGCGGCCAATTAAAGTCGGAAACTTAACGATTGGCGGCAATAATGAAGTTATCGTACAAAGCATGACAACGACCAAAACACATGATGTTGAAGCAACGGTTGCAGAAATCCTTCGTCTTGAAGAAGCGGGATGTCAAATCGTACGCGTCGCCTGTCCGGATGAAAGGGCAGCTGACGCAATCTCTGAGATAAAAAAACGGATTAACATCCCTCTTGTAGTCGATATTCATTTCGATTACAAGCTTGCTCTGAAGGCAATCGAAGGTGGAGCGGATAAAATCAGGATAAACCCTGGTAATATCGGACGCCGTGAAAAGGTGGAAGCAGTCGTGAAAGCTGCGAAGGCTAAAGGAATACCAATCCGCATCGGCGTCAATGCTGGTTCTCTAGAGAAGAAAATCCTCGAGAAATATGGCTACCCGACTGCTGATGGAATGGTGGAAAGTGCTTTACACCATATCAAGATCCTAGAAGATCTGGATTTTCATGATATTATCGTTTCGATGAAAGCTTCCGATGTTAATTTAGCAATCGAGGCATATGAAAAAGCTTCAAAAGCATTCGATTATCCTTTACATCTTGGAATCACGGAATCAGGTACACTGTTCTCCGGAACCGTAAAAAGCGCTGCCGGACTAGGTGCCATCCTAAGTCAGGGTATCGGAAGCACGATTCGTGTTTCCTTAAGTGCCGATCCCGTCGAAGAGGTGAAGGTGGCAAGGGAGCTTCTAAAAGTATTCGGCCTAGCTTCCAACATGGCCACTTTAATTTCCTGCCCAACTTGCGGTCGAATCGAGATTGATTTGATTTCCATCGCCAATGAAGTTGAAGAGTACATCCAGACGGTTAAAGCACCAATCAAGGTATCAGTGCTTGGTTGTGCGGTAAATGGCCCTGGAGAAGCCCGTGAGGCTGATATCGGCATAGCCGGCGCCCGCGGTGAAGGTTTACTGTTTAGAAAAGGACAAATCGTACGTAAAGTGCCTGAAGAGACGATGGTCGAGGAACTGAAAAAGGAAATTGACAAAATCGCTGAAGAGTACTATGAAAAACAAAGAGCCGAAGCTGCTGCTGCAGCTTTACTAAATAAATAAAACAAAAAATCCCGAATTTTCATTATCGGGATTTTTTGTTTTTTATCATTTGAAAAACCCTTTGATGTAAATGACATCAAAGGGTTAATGATGCTAAAAGAACGGCGCGATAAATATGCCAACGATGATGGAGACAGCACCTATGCCGATGGCCCAAGTACCCAGGTTCGATCCCCGGCTTCTGGCCACTATTCCTACAATGATACCCACAATCCCTAAAAGGAAAGGCATCATGAATAACGATAAAATGGAGATGATCAATGCTATGACACCAATCGCTTTTCCTCTTGATGCCACTCCCCCTAAACCATTATCCTCTGCAGGCTCATCATTTTTATATGACCTGATACGCTGAGGCGGTGTTGAAATCTCGGCAGACGTTTCTTCCTGATACCGGTTATCCAAATTGGTTATGGTCCCACGGCTCTCATATCGTCTGTCATCTTCAGGTGTATCTTCATTATAATACCGCTCATGATGCTGATCATCCACAACGGATGGTTCACTGCCCTCTTTTGCCAATTGCATTTCATCGTCAATACTGGAGTATTGATCTTTTTCCATTCGTGCATCCCTCACTTTCGTTTGTGAAGCATTTATAGTGTATGTAGAAATCGCAGGAACCCATCGTGAAAATGGTTTCATGTCTTGGAAATAAATACGGGTTTTTACCAAAGCTATGATGGGATATGTTACACTATTACAAGTATTGAAAATGAGGAGAGATTCATCATGAAAAAACGTTTTGGCATCGATATAGACGGGACTGTCACAAGACCAGATTCCATGGTTCCCTTTTTAAATAAAGCATTTCAACTGAATTTAGCTTATGAAGACATAACCGAATATGACTTATTGCCTTTCGTGAATGTTCCAAAAGAAGATTTCACTAAATGGTTCATCGAGACCGAGCCGCTCATCTATTCCGAATCATTATTGGCTGAGGGTGCGAAAGATGTATTGGAAAAATGGACAGAACAAGCCAACCTTTATTTCATCAGTGCCAGGAGCTCCCGTTTATTGGATGTAACGAAGAATTGGTTCACGAGTAATCAAGTCCTATATGATCATATAGAGCTTGTAGGTTCACATGATAAGATTGCTGCAGCCAAAAAATTCGAAGTCGATCTCTTTTTGGAGGACAAGCACGATAATGCAGTGGCGATTTCAGAAGAATGTAAAATACCCGTGATTTTATTTAATACCCCTTACAACCAAGATCCCGTGCCTGAAAGGGTGATTCGGGTCAACAATTGGCAAGAAGCCTCTGCCTGGGTGAATCAATGGATGTCAGGGGAACCGGCAACTATAAAATGAGACAAGAAAAAACCATTGACTTGAGTCAATGGTTTTTATGCTTCCAAAGATACGGTACATGCAGGACAGCGTCCGTAAATTTCAAATTTATGCCCCGAAACATCGTAGTCCTTCAAGCTTTCCTGAAGTTCCTGCATCGGGCACAATTCAATTTCTTTCGTTTTTCCACAGTTCAAACAGATGAAGTGGTGATGGTGGGAAGAATGACCGCATGTAAAACGAAAACGCTTTTCCCCTTCCAACTCGGTCGCTTCAAAGATGCCCAGTTCGACAAATAATGAAAGATTTCTGTAAATCGTATCGAAGCTTAAACCTGGATAATCCTGTTTCATATTCTCCAATACATCTTTGGCCGTTAAATATTTATCGCTGGAAGAGAAAAGCTGAAGCATTTCTTCCCTCTTTCCTGTATGCTTAAAACCTTTATCTTTTAAAAGTTGCATGGCAGTAGTTACGTTCAAAATACATCACCCCATCTATCGATTTTTCCACTTATCAAACAAAATTGACAAGATGAGAATTAGTACAGCTATTATTACAATGGTCCCGCCGGGAGCGAGGTCAAGGTTGTATGATAAGAATAATCCGCCTATGACGGAAACTTCACCAAATAATACCGAATAACCAATCATCTGCTTAAAGCCCTTAGCAAAGCGGAGACTGGCTGCTACCGGGAGCGTCATGAGCGAAGAAACAAGTAATATGCCAATGATTTTCATGGAAGCGGCAATAACCAATGCGACCATGACAATAAAAATAAAATGAATCGCTTTATAAGGGATTCCAGACGCTTTGGCATGCTCTTCATCAAATGATAACAGGAATAATTCTTTATACAATAAAGTGAGCATCAAGGCTACGACTAGCCCCACTGCCAAAATGACGTACAAGTCCGCCCGGCTGACGGCACTGACACTGCCGAATAAATAACCATATAAATCGGTATTGAAACCATCAGCAATGGATATGAAGATGACACTAAGACCCATGCCGCCGGACATAATGATCGGGATTGCAAGCTCTTGGTAATGCTTGTACACCCCTCTTAATTTTTCAATGAATAATGAACCACCTACAGAAAACGCCATTCCAATATAAAGTGGATTCAATCCTGCTAAAGATAGAAAGCTCTTCTGCAGCAATAAACTGAACGCTATACCAGCAAGCGCTACATGACTGAGCGCATCGGAAATCATCGACATCCGCCTTACCACGACAAAAACGCCCACTAATGGCGCAATCGCTCCGATGATGATTCCGGTCAAGAATGCGTTCTGCAAAAATTCAAATTGCAATATCCCCGATATCATTGGGCTATCCTCCAAAACATATTAATGATCATGATTTAAAAATTGGACTCCATGTCCATAAATGGACGAGAGTTCACCTTCATCCAACTCATTATATTCACAGGCATCCCCATGAAAATGAAGCTTTTTATTCAAGCAGGCAACATGTGTGACTTTATCGGTCACAGTACCAACATCATGGGTTACTAAAATCAGGGTTATTCCTAATTTTTTATTCAACATCTCAAGCATTTCATAAAATTGGTGGACGTTTTTTGAATCAACGCCAACAGTGGGCTCATCCAATATCATCAATTCCGGCTCGCTGACCAGTGAACGGGCAATGAATACCCTCTGCTGCTGGCCTCCGGACAATTCCCCGATATTGCGGTTTTGATATTCCAGCATGTCCACTGATTCCAGAGCCTTCTTCACCTTTTGCTTATCCCCTTTGCCAGCGAACTTAAATAAGCCTATTTTTTTGGTCAATCCGCTCTGAACCACCTCAAATACAGTGGCAGGGAATCCAGAGTTGAAGGAATTCGCCTTTTGGGAAACGAACCCGACCTTTTGCCAATCTTTAAAGCGCCGAATGTCTTCACCGAATATTTCAATTTTCCCCTTTTGGAGCTTGAACAGACCAAGCAGCAACTTCAAAAGCGTTGATTTACCGGATCCATTAGGCCCGACGATAGCTAGGAATGCCCCTCTGGGAATTTCAAGAGAAACATGTTCCAGCACCAGATCTTTTGTATATTTGTAAGATATATCTTCAAATTTAACTATGGGGTTTACTACATTATCCAAAGAGATCACCTTTTTTTTAAGAATCATTACGATTAACAATCGTTAGTATAAATCAAAGAAGTCCAGATGTAAAGAATCCGGTCCTCCGAACAAGTGCCGATATGCCTTGAATCACAAAAAAATGTTATCTGAACCAATTTCATAATCAAACAAAGTTTCAAGTTCACATACGTCCACTTCCTTCATATGTTTTAACAAAGGAGGAGATCGTTTGAAATTATTTGAAATGATGGTCAATCATAAAATCAACAGTATACGCCCAGATGAATTGCTTTCCCTTGCTAAACAGCATAAGGTTGCACTCACTCAAAAACAAGCACAGGATATTACTGCACTTCTAGCCGGTAAAAATATTAACATTTTTGATATTCGTCAAAGACAGAACGTACTTGGTCAAATTACAAAAGTTGCCGGAGCAAGCACGGCCAGGGAAATAGAATCCCTCTTCAACAACCTTACATCCAATTTTTAAAGATTCCAAGCCTGCTGACGACAGTCTTTATTTGGGCATACTTAATCCAAATGCAAAATGAAAGGACGATTCATCTTCATATCGATGAATCGTCCCTTTCTATTTGTGATTATTGGAATCTGATCTTTTCCAATAAATCTTCTTCAAATTGTTTATTCTTGAACATATCAATTTCGAATTTATATGGGGCCTTTTTGTCTTTTTTGTCTTCCCCTACATAAGGTGTTTCCAGGATTTTAGGAACAGAGCTTAATTGCGGATGGTGGACAATATCATTCAAAGCCTTAAAACCAATATGACCGAAACCAATGTTTTCATGGCGGTCCTTACGCGTGCCGCGTTCGTTTTTGCTGTCGTTTATGTGAAGTACCTTGATGCGGTCAACACCGACCACTTTATCAAATTCATTCAGTACTCCATCGAAATCCTCGATGATATTATATCCGGCATCGTGAGTATGGCAAGTATCGAAGCAAACCGATAATTTTTCATTATGGGTCACACCATCAATGATCATCGCCAGCTCTTCGAAAGACCTGCCACATTCGGAACCCTTACCCGCCATCGTTTCAAGGGCAATCTGAACTTTATCGTCGGCAGTCAGCACTTCATTCAAACCTTCGATGATTCTCTTGATTCCCAGTTCACTTCCAGCACCAACATGCGCACCTGGATGAAGTACGATCTGCCTTGCGCCAATCGCTTCGGTCCGATCGATTTCGCTGCGTAAGAAGTTGACTCCAAGTTCGTATGTGGCTGGATTCGTGGTATTTCCTATATTAATGATATACGGAGCATGGACGACGATATCACTGATTCCATTTTCCTCCATATGCAATCTTCCGGCTTCGATATTTAAATCCTCGATTTTTTTACGTCTTGTGTTTTGAGGGGCCCCTGTATAGATCATGAATGTGTTGGAGCCATACGAAGCCGCTTCCTGACTCGCAGCAAGAAGCATACCTTTCCCGCTCATTGAAACATGCGATCCAATCTTCAGCATCTGATTTCTCCCCTATTTCTTTCTCTGTATACGACGTTCGCGTTTTTTAAAGTTTTCCACATCTCGTTGAATTTTCTTCTTGTATCCTGGCTTGACTTTAGCTGGCTTCTTAATGTGCCTGCTCGCTTTAACATCGATATCAGATTTTTGTTTTTTACGGTTTTTCCGTTTATTACGCTCGTCGATATCAACCCAATCACCGTTTTGGATATCGGCATCACGGAACTCGATGCCCATTTTTTCAAGGCGGTTCAATGCATCTTCATCGGAAGTATCGTAAATGGTAGTGGCAATGCCTGAATATCCTGCACGAGCCGTCCTTCCCGTCCTATGGATATAAAAATCCAAATCTGAAGGCAATTCATAGTTAATGATATGACTTACACCTTCAATATCGATTCCACGGGAAGCCAGATCAGTCGCAACGATGAATTGATACTCCAAATCATTGATTTGCTTCATCATTTTTTTACGCTCACGAGGCGTTAAATCCCCATGAATACGGCCGACATTCAACCCTTTTTCGATCAAGGAATTAGCCACATGGTCCGCCATTTTCTTTGTGTTCGTGAAAATGATCGCCAAATATGGATTATAACGAACGATGATGTCATGAAGTAACTGCTCTTTGTTCCGGTGGCGAAGCGGTACGAGAACATGTTCGATTTTCGAAGCGGTCGCCTGTTTGGGATTCACCTGTACATACTTTGGATTCTCCATATATTTATTCAAAAACGGCTTCAATTTTTCTGGGATGGTTGCCGAAAAGACAAGCATTTGAATTTTTTCAGCCATACGTGATGCAAATAAATCGACATCTTCTATGAATCCCATGTCTAGCATAAGATCCGCTTCATCGACCACAAGCATTTTTGCTGTATACACCTGTAATGCCTGGGCTTCAACCAAGTCCTTGATCCGGCCCGGCGTACCAATTACCAATTGCGGCTGTGTCTTCAATTTATCGATCATTCGCTGTTTATCAGTACCACCGATATAACAACGGACTTGAATCTGCTCATCCTCAGGGAAATGGTCAGCAATTTTCAAAGCTTCTTTGTAGATTTGGTTCGCTAACTCACGGGTTGGTGCGGAAATAATCGCTTGAACCTCATTTTTACCAGCATCAAGCCTGTTCATGATCGGCAGCAAATAGGAATGTGTCTTTCCTGTACCTGTCTGCGACTGTCCAATTAAGCTACTTCCCTTTAAAAGCGACGGAAGCACGCGCTCTTGAATTTCCGTCGGCTTATCGAACCCTAAAGTACGAACCGCATCTAGAATGTAGCTTTTCAAATTAAATCGTTCAAATTGATTTTGTTTCATCAAAAAACCCCTTTATCCTGTCAGTCATAAGACATGTCCTGTTATTATAATAAATTTTACACAAAAAGCGCAAGCGCCTGGGTTGCTCGTGAAGAAAATAGGGATTGTCCCATAAGGCGCTTTTTGCCTTGTGAGGGCAATCCTCTTTTTCACATCGAGCTAGGCGCTGAAGCTGGATTACACAAAAAGCGCAAGCGCCTGGGTTGCTCGTGAAGAAAATAGGGATTGTCCCATAATAGGAATGTCATCCACCTTTTCCGATATCCCCATTCACTCTAATCACAAAAGCGCAAGCGCTGAGGTTAGTTCTCTTAAAATGGACTCTTGCAAATGAAAAGCCCCTGTCCTGGTCATAGCGTATCCCCCGCAGACATGGAGCTAAAAGACTACCGTTACCATCTTACCTTCTTTCCGGTTACTTCACAACTTCCCAGTCACTCTTTCCTCAAACCTTTTTTGTCGAGTTGCATAATTTATATAGAAGATAACACCAGTATATAATATTCTTAGGAGGTGAAACCTATGTTCCCAAATAGAAATCGTCAACCCGGACCCGGTTTTCCGCCACCCAATGGCCGAAGGAGGCAGCAGCCCCCTGCTCCATTCAGGCAGTCACCGCAAATTCCCCATCCTTATCAGCAGATGCAGCGTCCGATGATTCCAAACAGACCGCAGATGCCACAGGGACCTCAAGGTTTCCGCGGCCCTTTCAACCAACAGCAGCGGCAGGAAATGCCGCCAGCAAAGAAAGAAGGGTTATTGTCAAAAATACTCGGTAAGTCGAAACAAAAAGCAGCTTCTCCGAATTTGTTTGCGCCAGCGGGTTCCACTAACCAAAGTTCTTCAAGAAGCAGCGGAGGCGGTATCTTAGAAACATTAAAAAACCCCGATTCCCTTAATAATATGCTTTCCAACACGCAAAAGGTGTTGCAAGCGGCGGAACAATTCACGCCTATGGTGGAACAATACGGACCAGTGATTAAAAACCTGCCTTCCATGTGGAAAGTTTTCCGAAGCATATCATCAGCCGATGAGACCAAGGACGAGGGAGCTTCCGTTGGAAGCGGGCCCGCGGTTGGGGCACAAGAAAAAAGTGAGGTAAAAACGGATTCGACGAAAAAAGAAAAAGCTATAGAAGCTAACCCCACCGCCCCAGTTCGTCCCGAAACCAAAAGGAAAAGATCCTCAGGTCCCAAGCTTTATATTTAAGAGCTACAAAAAATTTACCAATAACTGATTTTATGTAAATATGATGTTTTGTAATATCATCTATGGTCTTATATAATAGAAAGGTATAAAAAGTGAGAGTTTCTTGCCTTGAAGGAGGACACATAGATGAAAGTGATTAAAATTTCCCCGCGCGGCTATTGTTATGGCGTTGTCGATGCCATGGTCATCGCCCGAAATGCGGCTTTAGATAAAACCTTGCCACGTCCCATTTATATTTTAGGAATGATCGTGCATAACAAACATGTGACGGATGCGTTTGAAGAAGAAGGCATCATCACGTTGGACGGCAGCAACCGCAACGATATCATCGAACAGGTGGACAGCGGAACCGTCATCTTTACTGCTCACGGCGTTTCACCTGAGATCAGGAAGATCGCTGAGAAAAAAGGGCTTGTGACGCTTGATGCAACATGTCCCGATGTTACAGCAACACATGACTTAATTCGGGAAAAACAAGCGGAAGGCTATCAAATCATTTATATTGGCAAAAAAGGCCATCCGGAACCTGAGGGTGCTGTCGGAGTTGCTCCCGATGTCGTTCACCTGGTTCAAAAGGATGAAGATGTGGAAGCCTTGACTTTGAATAGTGATAAGATCATCGTCACCAATCAAACAACGATGAGCCAATGGGATGTTTTGGATATCATGGATAAGGTCAAGGAAAAGTTTCCACATGCCGAAGTCCATAAGGAAATTTGTTTAGCGACACAGGTTCGTCAAGAAGCCGTTGCCGAGCAAGCTGGCGAAGCTGATGTATTAATCGTTGTCGGAGACCCTAAGAGTAATAATTCAAACCGACTTGCACAAGTATCCCAAGAGATTGCCGGCACGAGAGCTTATCGAATCGCTGACATTTCCGAGCTGAACCTTGAATGGCTAAAAGATGCAGAAACGGTTGCCGTCACTTCGGGGGCTTCTACACCAACGCCGATCACGAAGGAAGTTATCGCATTTCTAGAACAATATGAAGCAAATGATGAATCGACTTGGAATACCGAAAAGAAAACGCCGTTGCATAAAATTTTACCAAAAATTAAAGTGAAGAAATGATTGCACAAATACAAAGGCAGCCACTAGGGCTGCCTTTTTCGTGTTTATCAAATGAAGCGGAATGGGTCTGTATTCAGCCTGGATGGAATGAATTCCACATCGTAGTTCTTTTCGCGGCACGTTCTTTCAAGGAGTCGTGCCACCCCTTTTTTCATCACCTTTTCAACATTGTGGCCGGGATCGACGATATTCAATCCAATCATCATCGCGTCATGGGCTGTATGGTAATACATATCACCTGTAACGTAAACATCGGCACCCTTGAATTTTGCTTTCGTAAAGTATTTATTGCCGTCTCCGCCCAAAACGGCCACTTTTTTTATCGGACTTTGCAGATCTCCAACGACACGCACCTTTTCAACATCGAGTGTCCGCTTCACATGTTCGGAAAATTGTTCAAGTGTCATTTCTTCGGCAAGTACACCAATCTTTCCTAAGCCAAGTGACTCCCCTTTATTCTCCAGTTTATATATATCGTGAGCTACCTCTTCATATGGATGGGCTTTAATCATCGCAGCTAGCACTTTCTTCTCGATATTTTCCGGGAATATCGTTTCAATCCGCACTTCAGCTACTTCTTCAAGCTTTCCTTTAGAGCCGATAACCGGTTCACTGCCTTCACCTGGCAAGAAGCGTCCGGTACCTTCCCCAGAAAACGAACAATTGCTGTAGTTCCCGATCGCTCCGGCCCCTGCCTTGCCCAGGGCTTCCCTCACCTTTTGTTCGTCGGTCTTTGGAACATATACGACCAATTTCTTAAGAGCTGTCTCATAGGTTGGAATCAATACCTCTGTGTCCTGCAATTGAAGCGCTTCGGCAAGTAAATCATTCACTCCGCCCTTAGCAACATCCAAATTGGTGTGTGCAGCATAAACAGCGATATCATGTTTAATCAGCTTTTCGATGATGCGGCCTCCAGCTGTGTTTGTATCGATCCTTTTCATTGGTCTGTAAATTAGCGGATGGTGGGCGATGATCAATTCCACGCCATGTTCGATCGCTTCGTCTACAACCTCTTCCAGCACATCAAGGGCAATCAGCACTTTAGTAATCGGCTTATTTAGCTGCCCGACATGCAGCCCGATCGGATCTCCCTCCATTGCATAATGCTTTGGGGAGAATTGTTCAAACATCTCAATGATTTTGTGACCATTCACTGTCTTCAACCTTTAAGCACCTCCTCGATTACCGAAATTTGGGATTTTAACTCATTGCGCTTCGTTTCCAGTCCGCTTCTTCCGCTTTCATCCAATTGTTCGATGATCCTCTCCAAATGTTTTTTCTCAAGCTGCCATTTTTTTATGAAAATATCACTGAATTGCTCTCTTAAGAATGGACCGAAAGTGAGGCCCGTTTGCTTGTTTACACCATAAGGACGGAGCGGGTCTCCTTTTTTGGCAATTAAGATCTCGTAGATTTTCCCATCTTCCTCAAGGATCTCCTCTCCACAAAGTTCCCAGCCGTTTTCGATTAGCCAGCTGCGAACATTCGCTGCACCGACATTAGGCTGAAGGATTAGCCTGTCTGCCTTGCCGAGTTTCGCTTTTCCGCTTTCCAATATACTTGATATTAAAGTCCCTCCCATGCCTGCAATCGTAATGCATGTCGCTTCATCGGGATTCAATACTTCAAGCCCATCTCCTTTACGGACCTCTATCTTGTCTCCAAGACCCGTCATTGCCACTTGCTTGCGTGCTGACTGATAGGGTCCTTCTACAACCTCACCTGCTATGGCGCTGTCACACAAGCCGTTAGTCACCGCATAGCACGGCAAGTAAGCATGGTCTGATCCTATGTCTGCTAGGATGCTTCCTTTTGGTATATGTATGGCAACACGTTCTAATCTCATCGATAGTTTTTCATGATTCATATTTATCAACTCTCTTAATTCAAATAATGTCTTGCTATAATTACTTTCCCATTCGATTATACCAAGTTCAATCGAAAAATTACAGAAAGGAGAAATAGGGTCCTTTCTATCATGGGCAAAAGAAAAACTGCCATCTGGATTCTTCCTTTTCTGAATTAAATGAAAAACTGACTCAAAAAGGTCGCTTTCCAACGATTTCTTGAGTCAGTTTCATGAATTATTTCAGTCCATGAATATATTCGGCCATGGCGTCAATGTTCTGTTCTTCGACTAAACCTGGCGGCATTGCACCTCGTCCATTAGTGATCACGTCTTTAACCTCGTCCACCGACAGGCGATCGCCAACTCCTTTTAGCGCAGGCCCGACACCACCTTGATAGGCGTCACCATGACAAGAGATACAGTTTTGCTTATAAATGTCCTCAGGTGATGCTGAGGCACTTTCTGTTTCTTCTGTCTTTTCGCCGCCCTCTTTTTCCTTAGCAAGATCTTTGGCATCACCCAAACCTTTAAACGAAAGTAAAAACATAAGTCCAATACCAAAAACCATGATAATAATAAAAGGCATTACTGGATTGCGATTCATAGTATTTCCTCCCCTATGTAGAACCTAAACTTACCATATTTAATATTATATACAAACAACTATATATTATTTTACTTGAAAAGAGTTTCAAGTAAAAGCCCAAAAATAGAAGATATTATATAATTTCTTAAAATTGTCAAAAACTTATGTATATTTCCAAACAATTTTACTTTTTCTTACATATGTTTCATAATACCCAAAAATCATTATTTAAAACCGCTGGAATGTCCTTGAATTATATTAATAAAAAGTAAAGAGTGACCAGTGCCCCAAGGCTTCCCGCTATGGAAAAATGGAGCAGCTTCAGCTTATTGCCCAATAAAATCCAGAGTCCGCAATTAATGAATAAGAAAATATAAAGGATACCCGCTTTGCCGGGTGCCATGAATTCCGCCAAACTGACAGTTAATAAAAGCAATGAAAGTACCATCCCCATCAACGCCATCTGAAAAATGACCTTCCTGCCTTTTAAGCGGCGGACTGCCAGCCCAAAGACAAGTATTGAAATTGTTGTCATAAGCATTTGCATTCTTATGGTTATTTCAGTAAAATAATTCAAAAATACAATAAATGCAAAACTGGTTCCAATCAACATTCCGAAAAAGAGGTCGTTTTTTTTGCTCGCGGTTTCATCATTCGATTTTGATGGCGGAAGTTCACCTTGACCGTATAATGCAAGCAGGTAATTACAATATTGCTCCGGAAGCATACGACTTTCTTTCCAGGAGTATATTTCTTGAATGATGATTTTCTTTCTCATTTCATCCATGAATCTCACATCCTCATGATGATCTTCTTTTTAACGTCTGTAAATTTGTTTCTGTTATTTGGAAAAATGGATAACTATTGTTCTTATTAGGATATTTTTACATCGAAATTAAAAAAAAGAGCCGCTCCCGAACGCTGGGCATTCAAAGAGGGCTCTGTTAAGGGCATATATTCTATTCAAGGAAATCTTTCAAGCGTTTGCTGCGGCTTGGATGTCTCAGTTTACGCAGCGCCTTCGCTTCGATTTGACGGATACGCTCGCGGGTGACCCCAAACACTTTACCTACCTCTTCAAGTGTACGGGTGCGGCCATCATCAAGTCCAAAGCGGAGTCTCAAGACGTTCTCTTCACGGTCTGTAAGAGTATCCAATACGTCTTCAAGCTGTTCTTTCAATAGTTCATATGCTGCATGCTCCGATGGGGAAGTCGCATCCTGATCTTCAATGAAATCACCTAAATGTGAATCGTCTTCTTCACCTATTGGCGTTTCCAATGAAACAGGCTCCTGAGCTATTTTCAAGATTTCACGAACTTTTTCGGGAGTCAGGTCCATATCCTCCGCAATTTCTTCCGGTGAAGGTTCACGTCCTAAATCCTGAAGAAGCTGTCTTTGGACACGAATCAATTTATTGATGGTTTCCACCATATGCACCGGTATCCGGATCGTTCTTGCTTGGTCGGCAATGGCACGGGTTATCGCTTGGCGAATCCACCATGTTGCATACGTACTGAATTTGAATCCCTTGCGGTAATCAAATTTTTCCACAGCTTTGATAAGTCCCATATTACCTTCCTGAATCAAATCAAGGAAAAGCATTCCGCGTCCGACATAACGCTTGGCGATACTGACAACAAGACGTAGGTTAGCTTCTGCCAAACGGCGTTTCGCTTCTTCATCTCCATCTTCAATTCTCGTCGCCAAAGAGATTTCCTCTTCTGCCGATAAAAGGTCGACCCGACCAATTTCCTTTAAATACATGCGTACTGGGTCATTAATTTTTACGCCAGGAGGAACACTTAAATCATTTAAGTCAAACTCTTCTTCTTTTGCAAGTTTCTTCTCATCTGGATCATCTTCATCTTCGTCTTCCTCACCATCAGTGAGTATTTCGACGCCGTTTTCTGCTAACACCTCATAGAACTCATCCATTTGATCGGAATCCAACTCAAAACCGCCAATCATTTCAGCGATTTTTTCTAAAGTCAAAGAGCCTCGTTTTTTACCTAGCTCCAGTAATTTTTCTTTCACCTGTTCAAGGCTAAATTCATTATCAACTTGTTTGGAACGTGCTGGTTTTTCAGCCATTAGTTCCCCTCCTTCCAGGACTTACACCTAAACGACTACAACATTTTACGCAATTTAATGATTTCCATGGCAATTTGTGCAGCAGTGACATAATCACTTCGTCTAACTGCATCTTTTTCTTCAACTTGTTTTTCTTTTATCTTTAACAACTTTTCATATTTCAACACTTGATTTATACAATCGGTCAGTTCTTTATCGGTAACTTCCTCATTCACTGACATCATTTCTATTTCCGAAACGATCCTTCTCAAGTTTGGATCCGGTAAATAAGTAAGGAAAAAGCTTGTATCCGGTTCGTGTCCATCTTCATAGAACGCATATAAATAGGTGATGATTGCCTGATGTTCATCTACATGAAAGACCGTTTGCCCAAGCAACTGCTGAATTTTGAAAGTCATATCCCTGCTTTTCAGCATATGGGCAATCAACTTCATTTCAGCATTATGGTGAGCAGGCTTTAACTTATGCTCATATTGCAGGGCCATTTTCTTTTGGGCTGCTGGCTGCGGCAATGTCCCCTTCTTGCGTTCCGTAAAGAACACCTGACGCTGCTGCTGTTCCAGCGCATCCAATGAAAGGGAAAATTCAGAGGATAGCTGCCGGAGATAATGATCCCTCTCCACTGCATTGGGCAATCGCGAAATTTCTTTAAGGACTTCTTCGATATATTGAATTCGATCTCCTTCATTATTTACATTTTTCCCTCGACGCAAATAATGCATTTTGAATGCCATGTAGGTTAAACTGGCCCCTATTACTTCAGAAACAAAGCTTTTTTCACCGAATTCCTTTATGTAGTCATCGGGGTCCAGGTTATCAGGCATGAGAGCGACTTTCACGGAAAACTCATGGTCCTGTAGCATATTGACTGCACGATTGGCAGCGTTCAATCCCGCTGAGTCCGAATCGTAGCAAATAAGTATCTGGTCAGTATTTCTTTTTAAAAGCTGGATATGCTGGTCCGTCAGGGCAGTGCCCATTGTAGCGACCGCATTCTCCACACCTGCGCCAACTGCTGAAATGCAATCGGCAAAGCCTTCAAAAATGACTGCTTGTTCTTTCTTACGTATGTGTGGTCTTGCATGATGGAAATTATATAAAGTTTTACTTTTATTAAAGATTGGCGTTTCAGGACTATTCAAATATTTGGGCTCATCGTCCCCCATCGCTCTTCCTGAAAACGCAATCGTATTTCCTTGATGATCCATAATTGGAAACATGACTCTATTTCTGAAACGGTCAAAATATGACTCGTCTTTTTCCCTGAAAATAATAAGCCCTGCCTGCTCCATGTATTCCGCTGGAAACCCGCGTTTTAACAGAAACTTGGACACGAAGTCCCATGAATCCAAAGAGTAGCCAATTTGGAACTTTTCTATCGTCTCTTCAGTAAACCCTCGTTTAAGTAAATATTCGAGAGCATCCTGCCCCTCTTTCGTATTAACGAGGAGATGATGATAAAACTTCCTCAGCAGGTCATGGGCTTCAATCATTTGCTGAGCGCCTGCCGGCATGTTGGAACGCTTGGAATCCTTATTGATTTCAACTTCCAAAGGAACATTTCCTTTTTCAGCTAAAACTTTTGCAGATTCCACAAAGCTGTAGCCTTCTATATCCATTAAGAAGGTAAAAATATTTCCGCCTGCCCCGCAACCGAAACAGTGAAAGATTTGTTTTTCCGTTGAAACGGAAAACGAGGGCGAGTTTTCACCATGAAAAGGACATAGGCCAAAGTAATTGCGCCCCTGCTTCTTCAGCTGGACATACTCCCCAATTAAATCAACAATGTCAACAGCTTCACGAATTTGATTAATTTTCTCATCTTCTATACGGCCATTTATCATTTTTCCACCTTGCAATATTGGTGATAGTTTCTTATTCGATACTGTTTCCTAATTCCCTGCAAAGTTCGACAATGTTTTCATAAGTTTATTAGTAAAACATATACGATCTTCCTTTGTGAATGCTTTTGGCCCTTTCGTATGCTTACCCTGCCTGCGGAGTTTAGCCGACTGATAACGCATATCCAAGAGCATGAAAATATTCTCTTCCGTGTATTCTTTTCCCCTTGGCGAAAGGACATAAACGTTTTTAGGAAGCAGTGTCCCAGCCAAACCAATATCTGCAGTAACGACAATATCACCCTTTTTTACTGAGTTTACTATATAAAGATCTGCCGCTTCTTTGTCTGCATCGACATATACCCATTTACCTTCAGGGTTATTCATCATATTTTTATATGATGCAACAAAACAGACTTCAATTTCGTGCAAACTTGCACAATGAAGGATTTCGTCTTTCACCGGGCATGCATCGGCATCGACGTGTATCGTAGGTTTATTATTCATACCTTCTAATTCTACATCTTTCTGCATAATCCTTTTTCTCCCCTAAACTTTATGAAGATATGGTGAATTTCCAGCATTGATTCAGAGCGTTCCCTCTAAACGAGCAAACATTATTCTTCAAAGAATACCTGTTTATTCAAGTGAAAGCACCTCATTTGCCTTGAAAAAGACCAGCCCCTCCTGAATTATACGGAACATGTCGAATTATTTTTATGATAAAAACCTTGACATCTCATTAACCTTTAGTTTATTCCTTATTAATTAAGTCTAAACCTTAAGATTACTTTTTTCTCACAATTTTTTATTATAGTCTATTTGATTAGAAGATGCCAACATTTAAATTCCGAATGTGTTTTCATGCAAATCAATGGATTTGCACGAGGAAACTAAGAGGAATTTTATGTAATTATTTTGAATTTATTCTTATTAATCCCTTATTTGACCTTGGCATTAAAATGTGAGCTGACACATAAAGTGTCTAGCTCACATTTTGATTTGCCTTAATTTAGGGATCAACGGTTTTTATTTTGAAGGATATTGATGATCAAATTGGCTGTTTCTTCAACAGCTTTATTGGTTACATCAATGATAGGACAATTCAACCTTGATATGATTGTATCAAAGTATGTCAATTCTTCTTTTATGCGCTCCACATTTGCGTAAATGGCATGATCATTGAGCCCAAGAGACTTTAATCGTTCTTTACGAATATGGTTCAGCTTTTCCGGGCTGATCTTTAAACCAATGCATTTTTCAGGAGGTACCAGGAACAGCTCTTCTGGCGGTTCCACTTCAGGCACTAAAGGTACGTTCGCCACTTTATAGCGTTTGTGTGCTAAATATTGTGATAATGGCGTTTTGGAAGTGCGTGAAACACCCACAAGGACGATATCTGCGCGTAAAATGCCGCGAGGGTCACGTCCATCATCATATTTTACAGCAAATTCAATGGCTTCCACACGCTTGAAATAGTCATCATCCAGCTTTCTTACCAGACCAGGTTCATTAAGCGGCCCTTTTGGCGCCCTTTCCTGAAGGATGTCCATGAGCGGCCCTAAAATGTCATAAGCAGCCAGGTTTTCTTTTTCGACCTGTGCTTTCATATACGCTCTAATAGCTGGCTTCACCAGAGTATAAGCAATGATAGCCCCGTCCAACTTAGCCAGTGATATCACTTCATCCACGTTTTGTTCATCTTCAATATACGGAATTCTCTTTATTGAAAAAGCAGATCCCGAGAACTGGCTTGCAGCGGCTTTTGTGACCAATTCCGCTGTTTCCCCTACTGAATCCGATACAACATATATAATAGAACCGTTCATATTCTCCGTCATTCCTTTTGCAAGCCCCCTAATAGCCTTCATCAGCCAAAGCTACGAATGCTTTCGTAATATTGGTTTTTGTAATCCTTCCAATTACTTCATAGCCCTTTTCTGTGTCTTTGACGACCGGTAATGAGTCGATTTGTTTATCAATAAGTTTTTTGGCAACATCAATCAAAAGGTCTTCTTTTGAACACATTGTAATATTGGGCATCCTAGTCATGATGATATTGACTGGAATGGAGTTAAGCTCTTGTTTCCCAATACTCGCACGCAATAAGTCTTTCCTTGATAAGACACCAACAAGCAATGCATGCTTATCGACGACGAACATTGTTCCGACATCTTCTAAAAACATCATGACGATTGCATCGTATACGGAAATGCCCTCGTCAACGACGACAGGTATCGATTGGTAGTCCCGTACATAAAGATGGTTAAGGCTATCTGTCAAAAGCTGTGTCCCTGACCTGCCTGTATAGAAATACCCCACTCTGGGCCGGGCATCAAGAAAACCTGCCATCGTTAGAATCGCTAAATCCGGGCGAAGTGTCGCCCTGGTAAGGTTCAATCTATCCGCAATATGTTCTCCAGTAATCGGTCCATTTTCTTTTACAATTTGTAAAATTTGTTCCTGACGCTTATTCAATTGGATTATAATCACCACCCCACTGCTTTCGCAGAGTAAAGTAACAAAAGTTATTCATTTAATAATTATATACTAAATAATTTAATTAGGGCATTTTTGTCCTATTTATTGACCATTTATCTTTTTAAGAAATCGGAAACCCATATTCAAAGGGTTTCCGATACCATACACCCTTTCGATCATGTAAGGATGATTTTATTCATGGCAGCAAAACCTGCAACCAAATCACTGATTTCCTTCATTAGGGATAAACGGTTGTTGCGGATTGCTTCATCCTCTGCCATGACCATTGTATTCTCGAAATATGACTCTATTTCCGATTGAAGCGAAACAAGCTCTTCAAACCGCTCATTCTCATCTTTAGATTCCATATAACGCATTGCCACTTTTTGATATTTTACATATAACGCATTTTCTTGATCATTTTCAAAGGCAGCAGGGTCGACTGTCACCTGATTGTCACATTTTACGGCAATGTTCATGACCCGGCTTAAAGCTTCCAGGCTTTCCTTAAAGCCTGCTTCTTCTTTCTTCGCATCCAATACATGTGCACGTTCCACGATTGAGTGGATATAACCGATTTCATTGAACAAAACTGCGTCAATCAAATCGTAACGGATTTGCTGTTCTTGAAGCATGTGTTTGACACGAGCTTTAAAGAATGTGAACATGTCCGTTTTAACTTCTTCAAGATCACGTTTTAAGATACCTTTTGATTCCGGTCCTTTAAGACCTAAAACAATAAGCTCCTCTAATGAAATATTCCATTTCTTCTCAGCTAGAATTTGGACGACACCGCTCGCCTGCCTTCTTAATGCGTAAGGATCCTGGGAACCTGTCGGAATGACGCCAATAGCGAAGAACGAAGACAAAGTATCAATTTTTTCAGCCAAACTCACAACCGCGCCAATGACTGAAGGCGGTACATCATCATCCGCATGCCTTGGCATATAATGTTCATTGATAGCTGCGGCCACTTCTTTGGCTTCCCCTTTTAAGAGAGCATATTTTTCACCCATATACCCTTGCAATTCAGGGAATTCATAAACCATATTACTTACCAAATCGAACTTGGCAATTGCCGCTGTACGAAGCGCCATTTCTTTTTCCGCCTTTAAATTCAAAGCATCCGCAAGAGCACCGGTCACTTCAGTTACCCGGGCAGTTTTCTCGGCCAATGTACCGATTTCTTCATGATAAACGATGCTGTCAAGCTTTTTCAAAGCATCCGAAATCTCTTTTTTCTGATCTTCTTTATAGAAAAATGCTGCATCCGATAAGCGGGCACGCAATACTTTTTCATTACCTTTAGAAACCTTATCCAAATGGCGGTCATCGCCGTTGCGCACGGTTACAAAGTAAGCAAGCAGGTTCCCTTCCTGATCTTTAACTGGGAAATAACGTTGGTGTTCCTTCATTGATGTGATTAGTACCTCAGCAGGAAGCTCAAGGAATTCTTCTTCAAAATGTCCAAATAACACCGTTGGATACTCTACCAAATTATTTACCTCTTCAAGCAGATCTTCATCGACAGGGATGATCCAGCCTTTCTCCTGCTCAAGCTCTTTAATCTGATCCAATATAACTTGCCGGCGTTTATCTGGATCTGCCATTACAAATTGTTCATTCAGCGTATCTTCGTACCGTTGCGGCTGCTCGATGATGGCGCTATTGCCTAAGAAACGATGTCCTTTTGTTTCACGGCCCGTTTCCACATCAGCAATGCTGAATGGCACTATTTCATTGCCAAATAAGGCAATCAGCCATTTAATCGGACGGACGAAGCGGAGCTCCTGATTGGCCCAGCGCATATTTTTGGGGAACGTCATGCCGCTGATGATTTCAGCAAGCTCAGATAAAAGCTGAACGGTCTGCTGTCCTTTTATGAATTTATTCACATGGACATATTCCACACCCTTGAGTTCTTTAAAATAAATGTCCTCTGAAGTCATGCCTTGACCCCTGACGAATCCCAATGCTGCTTTAGACCAGTTGCCTTCGCTGTCCAACGCGATTTTTTTGGCCGGACCTTTTGCCTCTTCTTCGATATCCTTTTGGGATTCTTCCACGTCCTTCACCAATACGGCCAAACGTCTTGGTGTGGAAAAAGCTTCAACCGTCCCGAATTCTATCGCTTTTTCCGTTAGCCATTGCTGCACTTTATCTGACAACTGTTTCATTGATGCTGTCACAAAACGGGCAGGCAGCTCTTCCAATCCAATCTCCAATAACAAATCACGCTTGCTCATTTGTATTCTCCCCTTTCACTTTCAGGATCGGGAAGCCTAATTTTTCCCGCTCTTCATAGAAGGTTTTGGCAACCTTACGCGCTAAGTTACGGCACCGGGCAATATAACCCGTTCTTTCCGTCACCGAGATGGCACCTTTGGCATCCAAAAGGTTAAATGTATGGGAACATTTCAAAACATAATCATATGCAGGATGTACAAGTCCTTCTTCCATTTGTCGATGCGCTTCCTTTTCATACATCGTGAAAAGCTGAAACAGCATATCAAGGTCGGAGGTTTCGAACGTATATTTCGAATGTTCGTATTCCGGCTGACCAAATATATCCCGAACAGTGAATCCATCTGTCCATTCTAGGTCAAATACGTTCTCCTTATCTTGAATGTAAGAGGCGAGACGTTCGATCCCGTATGTAATTTCCACGGAAACCGGCTTACACTCAAGGCCGCCCACTTGTTGGAAATATGTAAATTGCGTGATTTCCATTCCATCAAGCCACACTTCCCAACCAAGACCGGCACACCCTAGTGATGGATTTTCCCAGTTGTCCTCGACAAAGCGAATATCATGCTCAAGCGGATTTATCCCTAAAGCGCGTAATGAATCCAAATACAACTCTTGGATATTGTCAGGCGACGGCTTCATGATCACTTGGAACTGATGATGCTGATACAGTCGATTAGGGTTCTCACCATAACGACCGTCAGCAGGACGGCGGGAAGGCTCTACGTAAGCAACGCTCCAAGGCTCCGGTCCAATGGCTCTCAGGAACGTGTATGGGCTCATTGTTCCTGCCCCTTTCTCGACATCATAAGCATTCATCAATATGCAGCCTTGTTCAGACCAATGCTTTTGTAACGTTAAAATCATATTTTGAATATTCATCGTACACCTCCAGGTTATTTAAACGGCTCTTATTAAGATTAAAGGTCGGAACCCATTACATTTTGGCAAACAAAAAACTCCCGTCCCTATGCGAAATGCATAGGGACGAGAGTATACCCGCGGTTCCACCCTAATTGCCGTTTACAAAACGGCCTCTTTTCAAAGCAACATGCTCCGGAACGCCCTTCCCTGTAAATCCATATCCCGGCTTCCACCGTCCCGGGTTCGCTTTTTATGGAGAATGACAGATACTCTTTTCCATCAACGCAATCTTCTTATTTTGATGATTAGAATTTTATACAAACTAGCATGGAATGTCAATAGGTCAGAACCTAAAACATATCTTTCATCGTATCCATCTGTTTCAGGAACTTTTTTGATTTCAAATGCAGACCGGAATATTCCTCATAATATGCATCGATGATCTTCCGCAGTTCTTTTTTCGTTTCAGGCTTGACGGAAATGTTTCCGAGCCTTGATAAATCGAAATAATAAAAAATCCGAAGCAATTTGACGGCTGCAGGTGAAATTTTATAATGATATGGGTCTTTCCCCAGACAGCGGTGACAGATAAAGCCCGCTTCCCGAAGCGAGAAGGAGAATTCCCCTTCCGTTTCACCACATACTGCACACTGATTCAGCACTGGGTTAATCCCATTGACGGGCAGCATCTTCATTTCAAAAATGAATGTCAAAACCTCCGCGTCATATTCCTCGTTTATGTAATGCAAAGTTTGCGAAAGCAATTCATACAAATATGGATTCGGTTTCTTATCCTCGACGCTTTTATCAAGCAATTCAACAATATATGAAGCATAAGCGGTGGCAAAAAGATCCTCCCTTATGAAACGGAGTGAATCGACCATTTCGCCTTGCTGAAGACTGCCGAGTCCGGTTGATGTGGTTACAAGAAAATACCCGGAGCAAAAAAGCTGTGTGACGGCTGAAAGCCTGCTGTTAGGTTTACTGGCCCCTCTCGCCATGACGCCAATTTTCCCTAGCTCACGGGTATATATAGTAATGATTTTGTTATTTTCTCCATATGCAGTTCGCCTTATGACAATGCCCTCACATTTTTGGAGCATACCAAGACACCACCCATGCTCGCCAAGGCTAACCTATGAAACAGGAAAATCAATTTCTGCTAGCTCATCATTCAATCCCAAGTGTCTTTCCTGTCTTTCGACTTCTATCTCCTTAAACAGCAAATAGGTGTCCACATTACCTGTTTCAGTGAATAATTCCCAGGTAAAATCCAACATATAAAGCCCACCTTTCATTTTTACTAGCAATATGAATATCCGACCATATGATTAGCTTGACCGTTTTCCTAACTTTCATGACGCGTAAATTTTGTTAATTAATACTCGCTTTCATTGAAGCCGTAATCGCGAAGCTGGCTTGCTTTGTTACGCCAATCCTTCTGTACCTTGACCCACAGTTCCAAGAAGACTTTAGAACCCAATAGGTTTTCGATATCTACCCTGGCACGGCTGCCGACTTCTTTAAGCATTTTCCCTTGCTTTCCGATGACAATGCCTTTTTGTGAATCACGTTCGACAACGATCGTCGCCATGACATTGATGGTGTCGCTGTTGTCCATTTTTTTAATGGAATCGATGACAACAGCCACTGAATGTGGAATTTCTTCCCTTGTCAGGTGCAGTACCTTCTCGCGGACCAATTCGGAAATGATAAAACGTTCCGGGTGGTCGGTCACTTGGTCAGCTGGATAAAACTGGGGACCTTCAGGCAGATGCTCTTTGATTTGTTCAAGCAGTGTATCAACATTATTCCCTTCAAGCGCAGAAATCGGAACGACTGCCGCAAAAGGGTAAAGCTGTTGGTATTTTTCAATGATCGGAAGTAAATCATCTGGATGCATCGCATCGATTTTGTTTACGACCAGGAAAACAGGCGTTTTTACGGATTGAAGTTTTTCGATGATGAACTCGTCCCCGCGTCCGTATCCTTCAGTCGCATTGATCATGAAGAGAATCAAATCGACTTCCTTCAATGTATTCGTTGCCACTTTCATCATGAAGTCGCCAAGCTTATGCTTTGGTTTATGAATGCCGGGTGTATCGATGAAAATCATTTGTGAATCGTTTTGCGTAAGTACACCCTGGACCTTATTTCTTGTGGTTTGCGGTTTATCACTCATAATGGCGATCTTTTGACCGATGACCCGATTCAGAAATGTACTTTTTCCTACATTAGGTCGTCCAATTATTGAAATGAAACCTGATTTGTAACCTTTTACTTGTGTATCGTCAAATAGTTTATCCATTTAAATCCTCCGGTGAAAAAGCTCCTGGAAGCAATTCCTGTACTGTTAGTTCTTTTATATCCCCATGTAAGTTGGTCAAAACGACCGGCATATCCTTTTCGCACAGTTCTGAAATAACCTGCCTGCATGCCCCGCATGGAGCGACGGGACCATCGGTATCCGCCACGACTGCAAGTTTGGTGAATTTTTTATCGTCATGGGCATAAGCGCTGAATAAAGCTGTCCTTTCGGCGCAATTACACATGCTGTATGCAGCATTTTCTATATTACAACCATGATAGACCTTTCCATCAGCGGTTAAAAGGGCTGCCCCCACCTTAAACTTGGAGTAAGGCACATAAGCTTTATCCCTTGCTTTTTTAGCTTCCTCAATCAATTCTTTTGTATTCAATTCACATCTTCCTTTCAAATTGAGTACCATTTCGGCAACCTACAGGCCAACCTTAGGCAAAAAGATAATCAATCCAACTATTATAGAAAATATAGCATATATGAATACAGCTCCGGCTGCAATATCTTTTGCCTGCTTGGCAAGCGGATGGATTTGGTCCGTTACCAGGTCCACTACCCTTTCAATCGCGGAATTAACGAGCTCCAACGTAATCATACCGGCTATGGCCGCCAAAATGAAAAGCCACTCCATCCCATTCAATGAGAAGTGCCAACCAAAGAATACGACGATTGCCGTTAACGCGAAATGAATCTTGATATTGCGTTCAGTCCGAACAGCCTCCAAAATTCCCTGACAGGCAAAAGAGAAACTTTTTAATAAAGGATACTTTTTTTTATCCTTCTCTTGAAAGTCCATATTCTTCCAAGATCTCCTTTTGTTTTGTGAACATCACTTTTTCATCTTCTTCATTCATGTGGTCGAATCCCAATAAATGAAGAAAACCATGCAGTGCTAAAAATCCAAGTTCCCGGTCAAATGAATGACCATATTCTTCAGCTTGTTCTTTCGTGCGTTCAATGGAAATGATGATATCCCCTAACATGCGGGGCATTTCCGCTCCGACAATTTCCACTTCATCTTCTCCCATTTCTTCAAGCGCAAAAGAAATGACATCTGTAGCTGAATCTTTATGACGATATTCTTTATTGATTTCCCGAATCCTATCATTGTCTACAAATGTAACAGACAGCTCGGTGTCTTTTTCAATGTTTTCTTTTCTTGCCGCAAATTGAAGAATGCTTTCAACAAGCTGCTGAGCTTCCTCCGTTACTTCATTCGTTTCATCCATTAAATCGATAGCTAAAATCATTCTTTCACCTTCTGTCCTAATTTATCCGGCTCCGGATATTCAATCCTGGAGTGGAAGATACCATTCAGCGATTCACATAAGGAATGCTTCACGATACTTAATTCTCTCATAGTAATGTCACATTCATCAAATTGACCATCAGAAATCCTGTCCTGAATGATGAAACTTACCAGCTCTTCAATCTTCTCCGGAGTTGGGTGCTTCATCGATCTCACTGCAGCTTCCACACTATCGGCTATGCCGATGACGGCCACTTCCTTCATTAACGCCCTCGGCCCGGGATATCGATAGGCCGCCTCGAGTGTGGCCTCATCCTGTTTTTTTGCCTTATGGTAGAAAAATTTCAATAATGTGGTCCCATGATGCTGCTCTGCAATATCCACAATCTCCTTCGGGAATTTGTGACTGCGCAGCATCTCCCCGCCATCTACAGCATGGGAAATGATGATATCCCTGCTCGTTTCCGGCTGAAGCCGATCATGCGGGTTCTCTTCACTCATCTGATTTTCGATGAAGAAGTGCGGCCGCTTCGTTTTACCGATATCATGATAATAACTGCCGACCCTTGCCAGCAAACCATTCGAGCCGATGGCTTCACAAGCCGATTCCGCCAAATTGGCGACCATTACACTATGATGATATGTCCCCGGAGCCTCAATCAAGATCTTCCGCAATAACGGATGATTGGGATTCGCGAGCTCGATAAGCTTAATCGATGATAAAATCCCGAAACCAGCCTCGAAAAACGGTAACAGGCCCATTGTCAAAACGGCTGCACCGACTCCAGAACCTATGGCAGCAGAAGCATAATACAAGTACTCCATTCTAGTATAATGGCTGTCCATAATAAAGATGAGCGAAAAAACAAATGCCATATTGATTAAAGACAATAGCAGCCCCGCTACCAGCACCTTTGATTTGAAATTTGGCCTGGATAGGATGATGATTGCCGTCAATCCCCCGAAAATGATATAAAGCCCCATCGAGAAATCCAGATTTCCAGGTGTATCACCATTAAATATAATCGTACCATACGAACCTAACAATATGATCATCGCTACCGCTAACCTATCATTCAATAATATCTTGATGAGCATCGCCGCCATGGCACCCGGAAAAATGTATTCCAAGTTCGAGTTTTTCAGGTCTGCCAGAATGCTGACCGTTTTCATGGTAGCCATTGAAAGGATAAAGACAAGACTGAAGATCAATAACTGATTGTACTTGTTATCCTTTTTGGAAACGGAATAGTAGAAATAGTAATAAAAAGCGGCAAAAGTCAGGAATATGAATAACAGCAGGCCGATATACGGGTAAATGGTAGACTCCGTATTTAAGAAGCCTGCCAGTTCAAGCTGCCTATATACATCCCTGTCCACTAACTGATTTTCTTCAACGATGATCTGACCTTGAAGGATCCTGATCGGCTCCACGCTTTCAACCGCTTTCCTTCGCTGTTCCTCGGTTTTGTCCTTATCGAAAAATACATTCTGAATGATTGCCGTACGCGCAAGGGAAGTGGAGGCTTTTTTCATATCGCCGCTAATGCTCATATACCCTAATTCCTCTACAACCTTTTTCTTGGCATTTTCGACGTCACTTGCAGCGATTCGGGAGCTCATCACATTATTCACTGCCGTAATGGTCGAATCCTTCGCTATTTTCAACTCATCTTCATCCGCCTGCACTAATGCAAGGAAAACGGATTCCTCGATATTCTTATTCACTTCATCAGTCAATTTTTCTTTTAATATCGAAACTTTTTGAGCATCCGTCTTTACGGTCTCTTTTTTATCCCCATCTTCATTATGATCTTCATCGGGGTCCGTTTCCTTATTCACCTCAATCGCTGAATCGAAAATGGATGAAATCAGATCGACTTTATTTTTGGCATATTCTTTTTTTAAAGAATAAACATCCGCCACCTGTTTTGAAATCTCTTCTTTTTCCTGTTCCGTCTTATAGGTATCTTCCACAGTTTTGGTTGATCGGATCGTTTGTTCCGCAGGCTTAAAAAGCTCTACCTGAACCCTTTCCGGCTTCACATTGGAGAACATTAAACCATACGCAAACAAACCAAGTATGATGAACAAAAGCACTTGAAAAAAACGATGGACCAACAGCCCTTTTATTTGAGTGAAGAATTTCTGGATACGATTCAAGGAAGGTCCTCCTAAAAAAAATGATGTTTATTATTCTAGATATGTAAAATCATAACAGTTTTCATATGAATTTTCACCTTCGTATTGATAAATGTAAAGGTTCTGTCATTTCATATCCACTTTTTCACCATAAAGTTCGTCATTTAGACACATCACGAAAAATCCGCCGATTGAAATGGCGGATTTTTTCTTATGACTTCGCCTGCTCGTAAGCAGTAATGATTTTAGCGACAAGCGGATGCCTTACTACATCACTTTGTTCAAAATAAACAAAGGAAAGGCCTTTAACATTCTTCAATATCTCTTCTACCCGGACAAGACCTGACTTCATGCCTTTTGGAAGGTCAATCTGGGTCCGGTCTCCCGTAATGACCATTTTCGATCCGAAACCAAGCCTGGTCAAGAACATCTTCATTTGGGCTTCCGTCGTATTCTGGGCTTCATCCAATATGACAAAGGCATCTTCAAGCGTACGGCCCCTCATATAAGCCAGGGGAGCTATTTCGATCGTTCCGCGCTCTATCATCCTTTGCGTCTGTTCCATCCCCAGGAGGTCATGGAGAGCGTCATACAGCGGCCTTAGATAAGGATCTACCTTTTCCTTCAGATCACCAGGCAGAAAACCAAGGCTCTCCCCTGCTTCGACGGCAGGCCGTGTCAGGATGATCCGTTTAACATGTCCATTTTTCAAAGCATTGATGGCCATCACTACAGCAAGATAGGTCTTCCCGGTTCCGGCAGGCCCAATTCCAAATACAAGATCCTGTTTCTTAATTGCCTGGATATAGTATCTCTGCCCGATTGTTTTGACTTTAATGGATTTCCCCTTAGCCGTTTTAGCGATTTCCTCATCATATAATTCACCGAAATACTCCAATGTGCCTTTTCTTGCCAATTCAATTGCATAAAGCACATCTCTGGAACTGATTGCAATTCCTTTTCTGACTACAGTCAATAATGCCTTGAGGATCTCTTCCCCCATCGTTACCCGCTCGATATCCCCGGCAACACTCACCGCTTCACCTCGGGTTATGACGGAAATGCCAAGTTCCTCTTCAAGCACTTTTACATTTGAATCCCCATTGCCCAATAACGCGATCGCTTCATTGGGTGATTCGATTTCGAGCTTAATTACTTTCACATCATCTGCCATTCGTTAGTCTCCTTGAATGATTGGCTGTCCAATCGCTATATCTTCAATAACTTGGTAATGTATAGACAATTTAACTTTACCATTCTCCATGCTTTCGTGCAAAATTTTTTCTTCGACGATTTCATCTTCCTCGTCTAAATGTTTGTTTAATTCCGCTTTAGCCATTTTCCTGCCTTCCTCCACCGCTTCTTTCTCCGTATAGCTTCGTACAATATCTTCCTTGCTCCTTAAGGTCACTTGTTTATAAGAAATCGGCAGTTCCCATTGAAGAAAGTGAAAAGGCCTCACTGTCGTTTCCTTTTCCTGTTTTTCATATCCCGGATCCTTGAAGCCCCATACCGGAAGGGAAAAGCCCCCCATTTTCAAAAAGTGCTTGCTCGTTTCATCTCCGTTAAAAACAGAAAACTTAGTTTTTAACGGAACTTCCACTTTCGCTTTATACCACGTTTTCCCTTTTATTACTCCCTTTGCGGATACAATTTCCTGTTTATCCTCTTTACCAATCAATCCTGAAACAAGAAGTTGTCCTTTTCCTACATAATCATTCACATTAACAATAGATTGTCCTTTTTCAACGAACATATCAGCGATGATCGCTTTTTTTGATGCTACCAAATTCTGTGGAGATGTTTTCTCGACCTCTTTAGGCTGCCGTTTTTCCACAACCCGAAAATGATATGTCGTTCCCTTTAGCTCGACCCCCACCCATGTCAATGCACCAATCCGGTCCGACAGCTTACGCTGAATCGTATCCACATCATCAACGAAGAATTGCACTTTACCGATCTTCACGCCCATCTTGTCCAATTCTTTCCGGATGGCATGCTCGGTTGCCGGTTTGGCATCTTGAACCTCGATGCCCCATACCATATTGGAAAGTACAAATATACATAGCAGGAAAGCGATCATCCCCGCTAAAAACCCGCTGTTTTTCATGACTCTCTTCATCAGGAAAGGGAAACCCTTTCCCTGCATGAACTTTACTTTACAATCACTCTTACGCATGACCTGACGTAGTTTGGGGATATCCCTGATATCCATATGGAAAATCAGGGCTTCACTTCCGACACGCTTCACTTCCCAGATATGAAGCCCCCTTCTCGTCAGCATATTAATTAACCGTTCTGCACCTTTTCCATAAGCCTTCACCTTTACATAGCCTGTATAATAGTTTGTCCATTGGTTTTTCATGGAGACCTCCCGGGATCATTCATTGATAAAATAAACCTTGTCAATTTTGCCTTCGAGCATGATTTCTTCCGGCAAAATCGTCTTTATGACAAAGGCATTTCCCTTTATCAGCAACTGCCCATTTTTCAGCATCAATCGTACTTCGCTGTCTGTAAAAGCCAATAGGCCACGATGGTTTTCAATATAAATATGTAATTGTCCGATCATTGTAATTCGCGGCAGGTCCATCATGACATCTTGCGGAAGGTCCATTGTTTTGGTCATAAGCTGTTTCACTTTTTTTCCCCAATTGCGTGCCATAAAAAAGAACCCCCTTTCATCTCAATGTATGAGATTACTTACAGACTGTAGCTATGATATAAGTTAATCTTAATACCATACTATTCTTTAGGAGTTCATAACATGCTAATTAAAACAGTAGCCATCTATAATCGAATCTCAAGGGATAATAACGAATCTGAAGATGTTCTACTTAATCACAGGACAATTACTAAAAGATTATGCGAATCAAAATCATATAAGTACAAGTTATATGAAGAGATTGAATCGGGAGGCAAGTTTGAAGAGAGAAAAGTCCCATTACAATTACTTAAGGATATTGCACAAGGCTTGTATTAAAGAATTCAGTAAAGACAGAAATAAAACAGATGGTCTTACTAGTGCTTGTCGGGAATGTAATAACAACCGAGAGTAAAAACGAAAGGAAAATGGTGATAATTTTACCAACGAGCAGAAGCTAGCAGCCTTTAAGAAGTACGGTAGATACTGTCAAATCTGCAAAAGCACTAGTAATTTTGATGTAAATCATAAACTTCCACAAAAGGTATGTAATTCTCATACAGCTAGTAATGACGACAATACTTGGATGTTGTTAAAGGTTGCAATAATGCAAAAGGAACACGAATCCTAATAGAAGTGATTCGAACCATACCAAATGAAATTTAGGACCAATGTTTTTAAGGAAATTCGCTAATGCAATCGATGAAGATAAATAATTAGGTGTCCCCCTATCCTCGAAAACACTAGTACTTTTGAGAGGGATCGGACACTTTCAGAAGGGGATAGATAGAGATGTATGGCGCAAGTGGCAAAGCCTCCATTTGCCCAAAACAACATCTCTATTTATCGTCTGGGAAAGTTATAAACAATACAGAAGGAGAACGATACAGGAATTAACAGAAAGTCTGTTGTAGAATATCTTAAAGCGTTGTTTGAAGAGGAAATCCTATACTGTGTATACTTTCAAATCAATCATTCAATTACAAAGAACTACTACACAAGATGGGTTCATAAAGAACAAACTGCTGAATGGGCAATATCGCTTGTAGAATCCCATTACAAGACTGATAAAAGCAAATTTAAAGATGGAGCGCCTAGAGTATAGACGAAAGAGGAGTCTCTTAATTGAGGCTCTTTTTGTATATTGGAGCGGATCATTGAACGTATTGGAGGAAAGCATCTGTATACACCCATGATGGTGTGAAAAAACCGATACGAAGCGCATTTTGATTAAGCAAAGTCAATTTACAGTTAAGAATTTTGTTATATGTTTGAAGGAAAAGGGTTTTATATGTAAGTGTCAAAATCACCCGTAATACAGTCCTCTGATAAATTTAATAACTCTGTTTGAAAATCTTCTTGTATTTTATCCGTATCACTAAGCAGAAATGGCTTTTCTAATTCGTATTTAAATCAGTTATTGTTTTAAGGTAAATCCCCAACCTAACATGGTAGGGATTTCTGTTCGAATGGATAAATCAGAGAAACAACTAGGAGAGAGCTATATCCGATGGCCACCTTTTAGTTTATGGCTATAAGGCCTACGATATAAGACTTTTTTTCTGTAATAAGAAATGCACACAAGCCAATTCCTTCTATTTTAAATATATTGATAACATAATTTGAAAGGAGATGATAGATATGGATCTAAGTAACAATAAATGCTCATGCAGACAATGCAGCACATGTATTCCGTGCGGACCTAAGGGGCCTCAAGGGAAAACAGGTCCTCAAGGGCCTCGGGGGCCTCAAGGGCCTGAGGGGCCTCAAGGGCCTCAGGGGCCTCAAGGGTCTCAGGGGCCTCAAGGGCCTCAGGGGCCTCAGGGGCCTCAGGGGCCTCAGGGGCCTCAAGGGCCTCAGGGGCCTCAGGGGCCAGGGGGTGCTTTGGCTTATGGATCATTGTATAATCCGTCTGAAATTTTTGTCACAGTGTCTCAGGTAAGTCCACTTGCTTTGGGGCAGAAGGTTGTATTCACTACTCCTGGGCCGTTATTAGAAACAGCTCCATTTCCTCCTGGTCCTGGCCCTTATACTGATCTTGAGGTTTTGACTGCTGGGGTATATGAGATCAGCATGGATTTAACAGCTAGCCTTATTAATGCTTCTAACTTGGCGTTTAATACCGAAGTACAGTTCAGGTTATTCATAAACGATACAACTCCAGTTCTTGAAAGCACTTTTGAATCCTTTAATCGTATTACAGGCGGACCAGGCGGTAACCCGCCGCAACTTGAAATTAGAAACACGATAGGAAGAACAATCCAACTGCGATTAGCCGCAAACGATAGGCTAAGTATTAGGGTAATAGCTGCATCTCTCAATGTAATGTATAGGTATCCTTCAATAGTGGTTACAAAAATCGCCAACTAATTCCCTAAATGGGACAAGCCAAAGTCCGTAAATAGGAGAACGAAGAGTCCACCCTCAAGGTTGTGGGCTTTTTCTGTTTTACAACTTTCAGATGCTTATTGACCGTTGTGGTTTTTAGTTTCACAGGTAAATTAAACGAAGTCTCATCCCTTCTTCACCTGAACTTCCCCGTTCGTCCATAAAAAAACCGCCGAAAATGGCAGCTGTAACTGAAGTAAAGCACTCGTTAGTTGAATAGTACTTCAGTAAGAGAAAGCCCCCTATTCAAACGACATGTAATAAAGTTATTATAATTTGTATTTCTAGTATCGCCAATATTCAACTATAGGATTAAATAATACTCTGCCTACAAAGAGAATCACTGTTTCCAGGTATATACAATCGAGTTACTAGAGCTTCAACATTTCAGTTTTTCATGTAAAAGAAACTAAAAAAAGTGATAATAAGGATTGAATTTATCTTCTTTAACCATCTGCCGTATAATCCAATAACCAATTTTCCCTGATATTTCCAGACCATTAATGATAAAGCCAAGCATTCCTAACAAACCAAAGGTTGCGTTAAGAAGAAATACCTTGGGTTGTGGTTACTTTACCATCGGTTTTACCATCTAGCATGAACGATTGAAGTTACCAAAAGTGAACATACCAAAGGTGACCTCATCTCACTTCCCAAAAAATCCTAAAGTTATCGACAAAGCAAAGAACCCCCTTTCATCTCGATGTATGAGATTACTTACAGACTGTAGCTATGATATAAGTTAATCTTAATACCCTACTATTCTTTAGGAGTTCATAACATGCTAATTAAAACAGTAGCCATCTATAATCGAATCTCAAGGGATAATAACGAATCTGAAGATGTTCTACTTAATCACAGGACAATTACTAAAAGATTATGCGAATCAAAATCATATAAGTACAAGTTATATGAAGAGATTGAATCGGGAGGCAAGTTTGAAGAGAGAAAAGTCCTATTACAATTACTTAAAGATATTGCACAAGGCTTGTATGATGGACTAGTTGTAGTTGAACTCAGTAGGATTGCTCGTGATAATCTCTATTCACAAATGATTGCAAAGGTATTAGAAGAGAATGATGTACCTATCATCACTCCAAGCAGAATATTCAATCTGAACGATGAATCAGACCGTTTTATGTTAGATGTATCTTTAACATTTATATAATTCTTCCTGTGTAGGTTTCATTTTTAAGTATGGTATTAATAGAAGTTAAAGTGAATGCTTTACCAGTTCTCGTTTTTTGTCCTGTTAGCTTTCTAACGATAGTGGGGATTCCATTACCGTTCTCAGCATAGTTGAATATCTGTCGAACAAGGTTAGCTTCTGATTCAACTATTACAAGCTTCTTGTCATCCCCTCGTATGTATCCAACGGGAGGGACACCTTGCACCCATTGACCTCGTCTTACACCTTCTATTTTACCGTTCCTCATTCTGCGAATGATAGTTTTTAACTCTTTACTTGATATCATCGATTCATAACGTGCGTAATGCTTCGAGTTTGTAGAGCTAACTCTTCACAAGTGTTATTAGACTAAAACAGTATAAAACAATGTAGCTGAAGTCAACCTGGGTGCAAACTAAATATAATACCTTTTATGACCTCCTATTTAACTAACTAATCCCTCCTTGTCCTTGTCCTTGCACACCCACCTATTTACAAAGCATATGATAAGTTGACTATTTAACATCTGGAGGACAATCAATAATGTATTCAAATGAAGATTTCTATAATTATCATCCATATTATAATGGATATTTTCGTCAAACGAATGACACCCAATTAGCAAGCGATATTCAGAAAGCAATTAATGCGGAGTTTAGTGCTATTGCTTGTTATGAAAAGTTAGCCAATAACGCACCTACACAGGATGAAAGGAACAAAATACTTGAGATTCAAAAAGATGAAAGACGTCATCTTGAAGAGTTCAGCGGAATTTATACAAATTTAACAGGTAGGCAGCCCACTTATAAAATCACTGAAGAATGTCCTGAAAAGTATAGAGCAGGAATCGAATTTGCCTTTAAAGATGAACAAGAAGCCGTTGATTTTTATTTAGATATAGCAGATAAGGCACAGGATACTTTCATTAAAGAAAGATTTCGACGTGCAGCAGCAGACGAACAAAATCACGCTGTATGGTTTTTGTTATATTTTTCAATAAATCCAAAGGTAACGCACACCGAACGGCAAGTCAGAAATAAAATTGAGGTAAAAGATTATGGACCGAAACCATTTGTAGTGAATATCAATGAGGCTACGAAGCAAAACAGTACCTATCGTACCGCTTTATGGACAGGAAAACATTTGCAAGTTACATTGATGAGTCTTAACGTTGGTGAAGATATTGGTTTAGAAATTCACCCTAACCTTGACCAATTTTTACGTATTGAAGAAGGTCAAGGGATTGTTCAAATGGGCAAGAGAAAGGATAATTTAGACTTTGTAAGAAACGTTTATGATGATTCTGCCATTATGATACCTGCAGGAACATGGCACAATGTAACCAATACAGGTAATACCCCTTTAAAACTTTACTCGATATATGCTCCTCCACAACATCCATTGGGTACGGTTCATGTAACTAAAGAAGATGCAATAGCTGCGGAAGAAGGCTACGGTCATGGCAATGGAGATACAACAGTTATTTCTGGTAAGACTCCAGATGAATGGATACGGTACACTGAATTTTTGGTAAAAGAAGGGTTAGAGGATGTTAAAAGAGGAATAAATGCAACACACATTCTTCAAGAATTTATTCTAATGGGAGTTCTTGTAGGGAAAGGATATTCTCCCGAAAAAGCATATGAAACAGTAGAAGAATGGGAACGTACAGGAGAATCAAAACTTCTTCAGCAAAGCAAAAACATGTAGAATTAGAGAATTTTGGATTGGCGAATCCCTTTTATTACTACATTAAAGACATAAAACAAAATGTCAAATCCACGATCGGGTTGCTGAGGAAGAGAGAACTAAGATAAAGGCTCGCCAAGCTGAAGGCATAGCATCGGCAAAGGCACAGGGTAAACACCTAGGAAGACCTAAAACATCTATTACATCCGAATTTGAAGAGGCTTATAAGTAATGGAAAGCAGGAGATACCACTGCAGTTGAAGCAATGAAGAAATCAAATATGACTAAGGCTACATTCTATCGTAAGGTTAAGGAATATGAAGCAAACTAAGGAGACTCCATCAAGGTGTCTCTTTTTGTTTAACAAGTCCACATGGGGGGTATATTTCAACATTTTCACTGGTGTCTTTGGCAGGTTATACCCATAGTCGGTTCATCACACGCCATAAAAAATTCAGACTTTCTTTAGCTAGAGTAGAGAAAAAAAAGAACCCTCTTTAAAACATTTCATATGTATGAAATGAAAGAGGGTTCTAGCACAAAATTATAAGTGAATGAAAGTCTATTTTTTCATGCTCATTAGATGACGGTCTAAAATAAGGCCGGGGCTCCGAATCACCTTCTGGACCTCTGAAGACTTCTCTTCGCCCTTGGCGGTCCCAGCACTTCTGACATGATGATGCCATCAATCAGCTGCTTTTTGCCGAAAGACGGTCCTTTCCGATAGACCGGACTGTTTTTATCAGAAATCGTTGATGTAAGTTGATCTGCCTTCGCTTTTTGATACAAACGCTCTTGATCATACTTCTGTTGAATCCGTCTAAGCTCCGCAATCCTTTCATTCGCTTCGTTCTTCGTCTCATCGATCACTTCTGCAGCCTGTGCTGGCTGCTGTTCGACTTTCCTTACGGGAGCAGGAGCAGGCGTTTGCTGCTGATTCCCTTGCTGCATTTCACCTTGAAGCTCCTGCATGACCTCCTGCCATTTCTTTTTCGGAGGGGTGTTAGGATTTTGAGCCTGTTTTTTCTTTCCTAACATGGACGTTAAAATACCGATCAAGACAATGATAAGGAATGGGTTCTTGAGAAAGAAATCAATAAAATCTCCCATTTAAAGACCTTCCTTCCCTGACCTAATTATTATTATGGTTATTGTTGTTATCTTTTGGATTTTCGGATATTTTACTGATGGAACCGCGCATATCCGTATCGGCCGTGATATTTTGGATATTCATATAATCCATCACTCCAAGGTTTCCGCTTTTCAGTGCATCGGCCATGGCCAGCGGAACTTCCGCTTCGGATTGAACAACCTTCGCTCTCATTTCCTGAACACGGGCAACCATTTCCTGTTCAAGTGCAACAGCCATCGCACGTCGTTCTTCGGCCTTTGCCTGGGCTATTTTCTTATCGGCTTCGGCTTGGTCCGTCTGTAAGATGGCCCCGATATTTTTACCGATATCCACTTCAGCAATATCAATGGAAAGAATTTCGAATGCCGTCCCTGAATCCAACCCTTTCGATAAAACCGTTCTTGAAATCAAATCGGGATGTTCCAGTACATCCGTATGCATTTGCGAAGCACCGATCGTCGATACGATCCCTTCCCCTACACGGGCAATGATCGTCTCTTCACCGGCACCACCGACCAGGCGTTCAATATTGGCCCGGACCGTGATCCTTGCCTTCGCTTTCACTTCAATACCATTCATCGCTACACCTGAGATGAATGGAGTTTCGATCACTTTCGGGTTAACGCTCATTTGAACGGCTTGCAGTACATCACGACCGGCAAGGTCAATGGCTGCACCCCGTTCGAATGGTAACGTGATATTGGCGCGTTCTGCAGCAATTAATGCATTCACCACTCGATCGACATTACCGCCTGCAAGGTAATGGCTCTCCAATTGATTCGTCGAAACATTGATTCCAGCCTTATGGGCCTTGATAAGGGGATTGACGACCCTGCTTGGTATAACACGGCGAAGCCTCATCCCAACTAATGTAAATATACTGATTTTGACTCCTGCCGCTAAAGCGGAAATCCATAACATGACTGGTACGAATGTGAAAAACACTGCCAATACGATGATAGCAGCAATCACTGCCAGTACAATAAATATCGTTCCTGAAGTTATCACTTAATGATTCATCCTTCCTGTATCTTATAATTTTAATTTGAATCCGGAATTTCCCGGACGACTACCCTTGATCCTTCAACTTTAACGATAATGATTGACGAACCTTTGGAAATAAAGCTTCCTTCGGTCACGACATCCACTCTTTCTTCTTTGACCAAAGCTGTTCCTGAAGGCCTCAAATCTGTAAGGGCCTTCCCTTCTACACCTAATAAATCCAAACGATTCGGATTGCTGACATATCCTTGTTCCGTTTTTGTTGCATCGGTTAATATCATTTTCCTGAAAAATTTCATCTGTTTTCCAAACACCTTTACAAGTAGGATGAATACCAAAATGGATACGGTGACCGCAATTAGCAAGGAGATCGTCATATGGACCGGATCACCCGTCGCGAGGAATAGACTCCCCACTACCGCTGTAAACCCGAGCAGCCCGATAATCCCCCCTGGGATAAAAAATTCAATTAGTACGAGAATGACCCCAATGATGAACAGCGCTAACGATTCGTATCCGGTGATACCGGCGACAAGATGACCATAGAAGAATAAGACAAGACTGGTGATTCCAATTACGCCCGGAATTCCAAAGCCGGGTGAAAACAATTCCATCACAATCCCGATTCCCGCTATCGTCAATAAAATGGGAACGACGATCGGGTTGGTCAAAAAGCGGGCTAGCTTCTCAGGAAAGCTTTCTTCGATTGACCGAATATCAGCATCTTCAACCCCAAGTATACTATACAGCTCCGCTTTTCCAGAGACAGTGCCTTCGCTATACCCAGCCTTTTTTGCCTGTTCGGCTGTAAATGTCAGCAACTTCCCTTTTTCCGCTCCATATTCGGGTAGATCGATGTCAACATCCGCCATCGCCTGGGCGTATATGGGATCACGTCCATTTTGTTCAGCAGCAGTCTTCATGGCAGCCAACCAATAAGATTGCGCTTTCTTACTTGCAGCGTTCCCTGTTGAATCAATCACAGCTGCAGATCCCATGGTGGCACTCGGAACCATATAGATCTCATCCGCACTTAAAGAAATGTATGCCCCTGCAGATAAAGCCCTATTATTGACATAGGCAACTGTCTTTATTGGTGAATCCGCCAGTAACTTTGCAATTTCCCCTGCTGCATCCACAGCACCTCCAGGGGTATTCACCTCGAAAACGACAAGATCTGCATCTGCTGCTTCAGCAGTGGTCAGTGCTCGTTCCAAAAAGGCCGAGAGTCCCTTTTCCACCGTTTCTTCAATGGGTACATGGTAAACGATCTTCTCGTTTGCAGATACCGTCGCTCCACCAAAGGAAGACATGGTGAACAGCAATCCAAATAGGAGTACAGATAAATAACGCCAAATTTTCAACGGAACGCCCCCTTTCCCGTATTAAACGCGGTAAGTGTCCCATTATCCAGGAACCTACCAGTAAATTCAGCCCGCAACTAAAATTCGAATAAGGAGCAATTGAAGCAACCCTTTACCCTGTTCTTTAGTTATTACGTATGTATATGAAAAAGGTTTCAAAAAAAGCAAATAAAATTAAAAGTGCCACAATTATCTTGGGCTTCGTTTCAATAATATACGCATAAAATTCATGAAATACACAAAAACCACAGGCAATTTGCCTGCGGTTAGGTTTCGAGTTTTAAGTTTAGAGTTTAAGATAGATGTTGTTGTACTAATTTGTTAACTAGAGAACCATCCGCTTTACCTTTAACTTTAGGCATTAAAGCTCCCATAACTCGGCCCATATCTGCTTTGGATGTTGCATTGACTTCTAAAATCGTTTCGTTAACGATTTTAGAAATGTCTTCTTCTGAAAGTTGCTGAGGCATATATGCCTCTACGTATACTAGTTCGGTGCGGACTTTATCCACGAGATCTGAACGACCTGCGTTTTCAAACTCCTGGAGGGAGTCTTTGCGTTGTTTTAATTCGCGAGAGAGCACTGTCAATTCTTCATCATCTGTTAAATCCTGTCTCAGCTTCAAGGCTTCGTTTTGAATAGAAGCTTTCAGCATCCGAATAACAGATAGTTTGTCCTTTTCCTTGTTCTTCATCGCTTGTTTCATATCATTATTTAAACGCTCGAGAAGACTCATCTTTCCACCCTCTCTTAGAATTTACGTTTTCTTGCAGCTTCAGACTTTTTCTTACGTTTTACGCTTGGTTTTTCATAAAATTCACGCTTCCTAGCTTCCTGAAGCGATCCTGCTTTAGATACAGTACGTTTGAAACGACGAAGAGCATCTTCAAGCGATTCGTTTTTACGAACGACGGTTTTAGACATCTCTTTCCCTCCCTCCGAAAACAACACACTAACTCAAGTTGTCAACATGTTATACATGTACTAAACAATTATAATATATCATCTTTAGCAGGTCAACCAATAAAATCAAACTTATTTTGAATATAATCATGTTATTATCATATTTTTTCACCAAACGATGATTCAACTTGCATGAAAATCCAATTTATAGCATGTCTCCCGTTAATGGGCCATAAGCTTACTATGAGGTGACAGTCATGCATGAGCTATTTTTATTCCTTTTATTCATTGCGATATTTTTGGCAGGTATGTCAGTTTTACGTATCGGACTGTTCAATATGTCCGGTGCAGCATTAAAAACCTTTCTCTCAAAGGTTACCGATAAGCCATGGAAAGGCTTCTTGGCCGGAACCATCTTTACCGGGATCCTGCAGAGCAGCTCGGCGGTCATGGTCATGACGGTCGGCCTCGTTTCCGCAGGAAGCTTAACATTCCCGCAAACAATCGGGATTATTCTTGGAACGAATATCGGATCCACCTTTACAGCAGAGTTCATGACTTTCTCTTTGGATCGTTGGATCATTCCCGGTGTCGTAAGCGGCGCTTTCCTTTGCTTCATGCCAAAAGCATTACCGAGAAGCCTAGGAATGTCCCTGATCGGAATCTCGGCCATCTTCGCGGCGATGAGCGGTTTTAAAACGCTTTCGACACCTATTGCAGCCTATCCATCCATACAAACGCTTATCCAGTACATAGAGGGCCATATGAGTTATGCCCTGATTGCCGGGTTATTATTGACGGCACTCATTCACTCCAGTTCTGCAACCATCGGGATAGCCATGAGTTTTTTGATGAATGGGGAGTTATCCGTGTCCTCGGCAATCATCATCATGCTCGGATCGAATATCGGCACTTGCATCACCGGATACATGGCCAGCATCGGTTCTGGCAGACAAGCTGCCTTCACAGCTTATGCACATATTTGGCTGAACATCATCGGGGTTGCCGCATTCCTGCCTTTTGTGGACATCCTGGAAAGTACGGCTGCCTATTTCACCGAAAACAAAGGGACACAGCTCGCGCATGCCAGTGTCATTTTCAATATCTTGACTTCTTTGGCCGTCTTGCCATTCGCACGGCGATTCTCCAACCTCATTCTTTTGGTGCATCGGCCACACTTAAAAAAATAAGGCTGTCCAAAAGTCATTGGCAACTGACTATGGGACAGCCATAAATAAGATAGACATAACCTAAACGCATGGATATTAAGGGCGGTAAACGATTTCAGCTAATCTTTTTATAATTAGTTTTATGGTTCAATAAGCTCAAACCACTCAATAATACAACAGCTACTATCAAAATCAGCAAACTTTCATTAGAGAATGATGTTAGATAAAAAGCAGTTACTGCCATTATAAATAAAACGGTTATTGAAGTGTAAAATTTCACCATGCATTAAACCATTCAAAATGAAAACCCAATTTAATATAAGCATGTTTACTCCCTGTTTGATACCTCCTAATATCTATTAAATCCACAATAAACTTATTTTTGAATGTATGGGTTCCAAAAATGATACAGGTCCTCTTTTTTATGGAAGAAATAAGCCAATAAAATTGCCAGTTGAATTATTTTTGGAATCAATAAAAAACAGGCGGAGAAAAAATAATTCATTTTTCTCCGCCTGCTTTGTTTTAGGGAATTATACGGTCCTTACAATATCAATAATCGGAATCAGCTGTTAAGCCCTTCACGATGGAGACACCTGCACTCGCTCCAATTCTTGTTGCACCAGCTTCAATCACATTCTGGGCATCGCTCGTGTTGCGGACCCCGCCTGAAGCTTTGACACCGATATTAGGGCCAACCGTTTTTCTCATAAGCGCGATATCTTCAACTGTCGCTCCGCCGGTCGAAAAACCAGTTGATGTTTTCACATAATCCGTTCCGGCTTTTACGGCCAATTCACATGCACGGACTTTTTCTTCATCGGTCAATAAAGAAGTTTCAATGATCACTTTTGAAAGAGCCTTACCAGTGGATGCCGCTACCACAGCACGAATATCCCGCTCTACCAACTCATCATCCTTGTCCTTCAATGCGCCGATATTGATCACCATATCGACTTCGTGAGCACCATTGGCGATGGCATCTTTCGTTTCAAAAGCTTTGGTTTCCGGTGTGGTTGCACCTAGAGGGAAGCCGATAACCGTACAAACCTTCACTTCTGAACCTTCCAAAAGTTCACTTGCATATTTCACCCAAGTTGGGTTTACGCATACGGAAGCAAAGTTATACTCTCTCGCTTCTTCGCATAATACCTTTATTTGCTCTTTGGTTGCATCTGCTTTTAATAACGTGTGGTCAATTAAACCTGCTACATTTTGTGACATTAATAAATCCTCCTCAAAAACAATCTATACCTAGTTGTACGTACCTCTCATGATACCATAGTTTAACCAGTTTGACGATATATATAGTCTTTACCCGAAAGTGCCAAGAAAACACATCTAAAAAAGGATAATAAAAAAAGACAGCGATAAACCGCTGTCTTAGATATTGGATGCTTGTTGCAACGGAAAATCCTTCACGACCGTCACGAACTGACCTTCACTAAATGGATAGCCAGATTTTGTGATTTTAACTTTGACGATTTCACCGACCATTTCTTCCGATGCCTGGAAGACGACTTTCATGTAATTATCTGAGTAGCCCTCATAAAGTCCATTTTCCAACTTCGTTTCAGGAATGACTTCCAGAACTTCCCCCTCGAATCGGGAGGCATACTCTTTTGCCAACTGATCCGACAACGTAATAAGGCGGTGGACTCGTTCATTTTTGATATCTTCATCCACTTGATCTCCCATACGGGCAGCTGGAGTCCCTGTCCGTTTTGAATAAGGGAAAACATGAAGTTCGGAGAATTTATATTTTTCTATAAAGTTATATGTCTCCATGAATTCTTCTTCAGTTTCACCCGGGAAACCTACGATGACATCAGAGGTAACAGCAAGACCCGGAAGTGCAATTTTCAGCTTTTCGATTCGATCACCGAAGAAATCCATCGTATATTTACGTCTCATCCGTTTTAGAACGGTATCGGAACCCGATTGGATTGGTATATGCAAATGACGTACCACTTTTTTCGAATTCGTCAGCACTTCAATGATCTCATCTGTAATTTGGCTGGCTTCAATGGATGAAATACGGATACGCTTCAGCCCATCGACTTTTTCCAAGTCCCGCAGCAGCATCGCCAAATTATAGTCTTTCAAATCATCTCCGTAGCCGCCCGTATGAATTCCGGTAAGGACTAGCTCTTTATAGCCTGCCTCGACAAGCTGTTCAGCCTGGTGAACGACTTCCTTTGGATCGCGGGAACGCATCAAGCCACGTGCCCAAGGAATGATGCAGAAAGTGCAGAAATTATTGCAGCCTTCCTGAATCTTCAGTGAAGCGCGTGTACGGTCTGTGAAAGCAGGTACATCCAACTCTTCGTAGACACGGTTTTTCATGATATTTCCTACGGCATTGATTGGTTCACGCTCAACCTTGAATTGCTCAATGTAATCAAGCAGTTTAACCCTGTCTTGTGTTCCTACAACAATATCCACACCTGGTATGGCCATGATTTCTGCCGGCGATGTCTGTGCGTAACATCCCGTTACCGCTATGACGGCATTCGGATTCTTACGAATGGCACGACGGATGACCTGACGGCTTTTCTTATCGCCAGTGTTTGTCACCGTGCATGTGTTGATGACATATACATCTGATGTATTTTCAAACTCAACACGATCATATCCCCCAGTTTTGAATAATTGCCATATAGCCTCTGTTTCATAATGATTCACTTTACAGCCTAATGTATGGAAAGCGACCGTTGCCATTTTTCATCACCTCAAAAGTTCTACATGATAAGAAACAGCGGAAAGTGCATATAAAGGTGCTGTTTCAGTTCTTAATATTCTTGGTCCAAGACCGCAAGCCATAAAACCGGCATCAGTCAGTTTTTCAATTTCCTTATCTGCTAAACCACCTTCAGGCCCAAAAACGAATAGGATGGATTGCCCAGCAGTAATATCTTTCAAGACAGAAGCGAGTACAGAAGTTTCCCCCCGTTTTGCCTCTTCTTCAAAAGCGATTAATTTATGATCGAAACCGGAAGCATACCCAGCTAGCTGATCTGCCGTCATCGGTTCCTTGATGGCAGGGATAACCGTGCGGTGAGATTGCTCAGCCGCCTCTTTTGAAATCTTCTGGAGCCTCTCCAATTTCTTGCCTACCTTTTTGTGGTCCCATTTTACCACCGAACGAGCAGCAATAAAAGGGATAAATTCAACGGCACCCAGTTCAGTGCCCTTTTGAACGATATATTCCAATTTATCCCCTTTAGGCAGACCGCTCGCAATCACTACCCTTACAGGAAGTTCCTTTTCTTCATTCTTCCATTCGGTTACCGTACCTATTACGGCATCATCAGTAATTTCCGAAATTTCCGCGATAGCCGTCATGCCATTACCTTTCACCGTGATGATCCGCTCACCTGGTCCCATTCTCATCACCCTGGCGATATGGTGAAAATCATCACCTGATATCGTCACCATGTTTCCATTGATATCTGCTTCGTTAAGAAAATACCGTTGCACACTGCCACCTACTTCGTCTAGTCTAAATAACTCACAGGCTAACAGTCAGGAATCCAGAATGCAAGCCGTGCAAAGATTCAAGCTAAAAAAAGGTACTCTGACTATCAAAAAAACCGATAATCAGAGTAACTTTTCCAATTAAGCATTTCTTTTTGCGATTATTGCCACCCAATCTTCCATCAAGATCGTTTCCTCAACGGTGAAACCAGATGCTATAATCGCTTCCTTCACATCTTGTTTCTTAGTTTGAATGATTCCGGAAGCGATGAAATATCCGCCAGGTTTAACGACTTTCGCTACATCATCCGTAAAACGCATGATCACTTCGGCAAGAATATTAGCCACGACGATATCCGCTTGTTCATTTACACCATCCAGTAAGTTGCCTTGTGACACGGACACTTTATCCTGCACGTTATTTATTTCAACGTTTTGCTTGGCTGACTGTACTGCCACTTCATCCAAATCAAGTGACTGGATTCGTTTTGCATCCAATAATGCAGCTGCAATGCTTAGAACACCAGAACCAGTTCCTACATCAACGACTAAATCCCCAGGCGTTACTGTTCGTTCCAGCGCTTGGATGCACATGACCGTCGTCGGGTGTGTTCCCGTTCCGAAGGCCATGCCTGGATCAAGTTCAATGATCAATTCGTCACTGCTTACCGGAGTATAGTCTTCCCACGTTGGCACGATGGTAAAACGTTCGGATATCTTGACGGGGTTATAATATTTTTTCCAAGCCGTCGCCCACTCTTCTTCATTCACTTCACTAATTGAAACAACATTTTTCCCAAGGTCAATATCAAAAAGAAGGAGATTATTGATTGATTCCTTAATAGCATCAATGGTATCGCCAAGGAAGCTGTTAACGGGCAGATAAGCCTTAATGACTACACCTTCATCCGGATAATCATCGGGGTTTAAGTGGTAGATTTCGCCAAAAACATTTTCACGTTCCTTGACTAATTCTAGAGGATCCTCAATGACAACACCGCTCGCACCTGCCTCATGAAGAATATTCGAAACAGGTTCAACCGCTTCATTCGTTGTTTGGATTGCAAATTCAGACCACTTCATAATCTACCAACTCCCAATTTGTTCTTTTTACTTTTATTCACCTATCTTTAAAAGCACGCTTTACTTTTGAGAAAAAGCCATCTTCTTGTTCATCAACACCTTGTCCGCTGATATCACTGAACTCACGAAGCAGGTCCTTTTGTTTTTCCGTTAATTTCTTAGGGGTGACCACTAATACGACCACATGCTGATCTCCTTGGCCATATCCTCTGACATTCGGAACTCCTTTGCCCTTTAAACGGAAACGAGTGCTAGTTTGTGTACCTGCTGGAATCTTCAGCTTCACTTTTCCATGCAGCGTCGGAACTTCTATTTCATCGCCTAATGCTGCCTGGGCAAAAGTAACCGGCATTTCACAATAAATATCATCGCCATCCCGTTCAAAGAATTCATGGCTGCGCACATGGAAGACTACATACAGGTCTCCTGCGGGACCGCCATTGATTCCAGGCTCGCCTTGGCCTGTTACACGCAACTGCTGGCCATCATCAATTCCTGCTGGTACCTTGACTTGGATTTTTTTGCGTTTTTGGACTTTTCCGTCGCCGCCGCATGTTGAACATTTATTAGGAATGATTTTTCCTGTTCCTTGACAATGGTGACATGCTCTCCGGTTCACAATCCTTCCGAACGCTGTGTTTTGTTCAACATTCAATTGACCGGTTCCCTGACAATGTGAACAGTTTTCCACCTTTGTACCTGGTTTGGCACCGGATCCTTTACATGTACCGCAATCCTCTTCACGCGGAATTTCGATTTCGGTATCTTTTCCGAATGCAGCCTCTTCAAACGAAAGCGTCATCGTATACTGTAAATCCGCTCCTTGACGCGGTGCATTAGGATCTCTCCTGCGTCCGCCGCCACCAAAGAAGCTACTGAAAATATCTTCAAAACCGCCGAAACCGCCAAAGTCCTGACCGCCAAAGCCTTGATTGGGATCTGTATGTCCGAATTGGTCATAATGGGCTTTTTTCTGTTCGTCACTCAATACTTCGTAAGCTTCCTTGATTTCCTTGAATTTATCCGCAGCATCGTCCGCTTTATTAATATCAGGGTGATATTGTTTGGAGAGCTTTCGATACGCTTTTTTGATTTCATCCTTCGAAGCACTTTTCGAAAGGCCTAACACCTCATAATAATCGCGTTTACTCATATCTAAAATCCACTCCCGATTCGATTCACATAAAGGTAATATTATCACTGAACGAAGATAATAATCAACTAGAAAAGTACAAACGGCTTTAACACATTTTTGAAAATGGCATTGCCAGCCCCAATTTGCACACATTTTTCTCTAAAATCCCACGATTCCCCATCAGTGATTGCAACAATGTTTCCATTCACTGTAAAAAAAGCCAAAGTCAAGATAACCTGACTTTGACTTTTTTACAATGGAGCAGAATACTGCCCGATATATCAGTGTCCCGATTGGGGCACTTTTTATTTTTTCTCTTCTTCGTTTACTTCAGTGTATTCAGCATCAACGACATTATCGTCTTGAGCAGACTCGCCAGCACCCGCTTCGCCAGCTTGCTGAGCCTTTGCCGCTTCTTCATAAAGCTTCATTGTCAAAGCTTGAACGATTTCGTTAAGTGCATCTTTTTTCACGCGGATTTCTTCAAGCTCATTTTTCTCGATTGCAGCTTTCAGTTCATCCTTCGCTTCATTCGCTTTTGTCACTTCCGCTTCGTCCACTTTACCTTCTAGATCTTTAAGCGTTTTTTCCGTTTGGAAAACTAATTGATCTGCTTCGTTACGAAGTTCAACTTCTTCTTTACGTTGTTTATCGCTATCGGCATTTTCTTCCGCTTCACGTACCATGCGTTCGATCTCTTCATCAGAAAGGCCAGAAGATGATTTGATGGTGATTGCTTGTTCTTTGTTCGTACCAAGATCTTTCGCACGAACGTTCACGATACCGTTTTTATCGATATCGAATGTCACTTCAACTTGCGGAACTCCACGCGGTGCCGGTGGAATGTCACTCAATTGGAAACGACCAAGAGTTTTGTTATCCGCTGACATTGGACGCTCACCTTGAAGGACATGGATATCAACTGCCGTTTGATTATCAGCCGCTGTCGAGAATACTTGTGATTTACTTGTCGGAATCGTAGTATTACGGTCAATCAGTTTCGTGAATACTCCGCCCATCGTTTCAATTCCAAGTGAAAGTGGAGTTACATCAAGAAGGACAACGTCTTTAACATCACCTGTCAATACGCCACCTTGAATTGCAGCACCCATAGCCACCACTTCATCAGGGTTTACACCTTTGCTTGGTTCTTGACCGATTTCCTTTTTGATCGCTTCAACGACAGCAGGAATACGTGTAGACCCACCAACAAGGATTACTTTGTCGATTTCAGATGCTGAAAGACCAGCATCTTTCAATGCTTGACGAGTCGGTCCCATAGTACGTTCCACAAGACCTGTGGAAAGCTCATCGAATTTAGCTCTAGTCATCGTAACATCCAAGTGAAGCGGTCCAGCTTCCCCAGCAGTGATGAATGGTAAAGAAATTTGAGTTGACGTTACGCCGGAAAGATCTTTTTTCGCTTTTTCAGCTGCATCTTTCAAACGTTGAACCGCCATTTTATCTTTTGAAAGGTCGATGCCGTTTTCTTTCTTGAATGCTTCAACCAGGTAATCGATGATGACTTGGTCGAAATCATCCCCACCTAGACGATTGTCGCCAGCTGTGGACTTAACTTCGAAAACGCCGTCTCCAAGTTCCATGATCGACACGTCAAATGTACCGCCGCCAAGGTCGAATACAAGGATCGTTTGATCTTCTTCCGTTTTATCCAAACCGTATGCAAGTGCTGCAGCTGTCGGTTCGTTGATGATACGTTCCACTTCAAGGCCGGCAATTTGACCAGCATCCTTAGTTGCTTGACGTTCTGCATCATTGAAGTAAGCAGGTACAGTGATAACCGCTTTTGTGACTTTTTCGCCAAGATACTCTTCAGCGTATGATTTCAAGTATTGAAGGATGATTGCAGAAACTTCTTGAGGTGAGTATTCTTTTCCTTCAATTACTTCTTTATGGTTGGTACCCATATGGCGTTTAATGGAAATGATCGTGTTAGGGTTTGTAATCGCTTGGCGTTTTGCCACTTCCCCTACTTGCCTTTCTCCATTTTTGAATGCCACTACGGATGGTGTTGTACGGTTTCCTTCCGGATTCGGGATTACTTTTGGTTCCCCGCCTTCAAGTACAGATACACAAGAGTTTGTTGTACCTAAGTCAATACCAATAATCTTGCTCATAGTTTCACTACCTCCCAATTATTTATATGTAAAAAATCCTATTCGTTCACTTTTACCATTGCAGGTCGAATCACACGGTCTTTAAGAAGGTATCCTTTTTGGAATTCCTCGACGACGATGTTCGAACCGAAGTTTTCATCTTGAACTTGCATGACCGCTTGATGCAAACGCGGATCGAACTCTTCGCCAACCGAACTGATCGGTTCGATGCCTTCTTTAGCCAATGCACCAGTAATCGCTTTATAGACCATTTCCAGGCCGGATAGCAAGGATTTCGTCTGTTCATTTTCCGCTTCGATTTTTGTTGCTCTTTCAAAATTATCAAGAGCCTCCACTAAATCACTAGCAATACTTTGAACTCTATATTTTTGAGCCGCCTCCATATCAAGCTTGGCACGGCGTCTTGAATTATCAAAATCGGCCTGCAGACGAAGATAACGGTTATCCATTTCTTCGATTTTCGCCTCAAGTTCGGCAATTTTTTCATGAGCCAATTGAAGTTCATCTTTTTCAACCGGACCATCGTTTTCTTCCGCTGGAATTTCTTCTTCAGCGAAAACTGCTTCTGCAGCGCTTTCCTCGATTGTTTCATTTCCCAATATTTGTTCTTCGTTTTTATTTTCTGTCACAATCTCACCTCCCTAAAAGGGTTATACAATTTATGCTAAAGTAATATGCCAGGCCGCGGAATACACTCCTCCGCCACCTTAACAATATTACCTTTGCTACTATTTTTGATACAGTTTGGTCATCAGGGCCGTTAAATCTTTCGAGAAAAACGAAAGCAAACTGATCACTCGCGAATATTCCATTCTCGTTGGACCCAATATGGCCAATGTGCCAACTTGCTCCTGCCCGATTGAGTAGGTTGCCGTAATCAAACTGCAGTCATCGAGCACTGTGTTTTGATTTTCACGGCCGATCTTGACGTGGATGCCCGATGGATTTTGAGTAATTAGTTCATAAAATCCCTGTTCCTGCTCAATCATCGATAAAAGCGTGCTTACTTTCGCAATATCATGGAACTCCGGCTGCCTCAGCATATTCGTTTTCCCGCCGAAAAATATTTTTTCGGGCTTTGTGTCCGTCAGGGTCTCCGCAAGGACCGAGACCATCGATCCATAGTTATGAATGTGGCGGCTCAATAGAACGGCAACTTCCTTATAGATCTTATCCTTTAGATCAACTAGCGGAACATCGACCAAACGGGAATTCAATATGTTCACCATCTTTTCGATTTCGTTTATATCAAAAGAAGGCGGTAAGGAAATCATTCGATTTTCCACATGACCTGTATCCGTAATAATGATGGCTATTGCCGTTTCAGGACTTAAGGGAATGATCTGGATTTTTTTCAGCTTATGCTCATTCACTTTTGGTCCGAGTACAATCGCCGTATAATTCGTCAGTTCCGAAAGGATTTTCGCTGACTTCTGAACGATCTTTTCCAATTCATAAATTCGTTCTACAAAAACGGATTTTAATATCTTCACTTCATTCTTTTTCGGAGCTTGAGGAGAAAGTAAATGATCCACATAATATCTATACCCTTTTTCAGAGGGGATCCTACCGGAAGAAGTATGGGTTTTTTCTAAAAACCCCATTTCTTCAAGGTCAGACATTTCGTTGCGAATTGTGGCAGAGCTGAACGTGATTTCATCTTTCTTCGACAAGCTTCGTGACCCGACTGGCTGGGCAGAATGGATGAAATCCTCGATTATCACTTGTAGAATCAATAATTGACGATCAGTTAGCATGTATGATCACCTCTGTTAGCACTCTGTCTCATCGAGTGCTAATATACTAATAAATTATCAAATGCAGCTTATGATGTCAACAATGAAAACCGCTAATTCATCGTTAAAATAACATGGATTTCCTTCAGTCGGAATCAATAACGCCTAAAAATGTTTGGAACACTTCATTTCCCAGCAGTTTGCCCCGCTCAGTCAAGCGCACGAACCCGCCTTCCACCTTAAGCAAACCCTTTGCCGATCCTTCTTCGAGCGGTTTCCTGAAAATATCCGTCATTTCTACAAAAAATTTATTCTTGAAGATTTCCAATGAAACTCCTTGCGTTTTCCGGAGACCCAAAAACATCTCCTCTTCCATCCGTTCATGAAGCGGTACTGGGTGTTCTTCCAACACAGGCAGCTCGTTCGAAAGCAATGGGGTGATATATTTCTTCACAGGCCCATGATTGGCCACCCTTTTACCTCCAGTATAGCCATGTGCACCGGCACCAATCCCATAATACTCCACATTATCCCAATATGTCAGGTTGTGCCTGCTTTCAAACCCAGCCCGGGCAAAATTACTGATTTCATATTGATGCAGACCATGCTTCTCCATCTCTTCCATCAGCCTCTCATACATCGAAGCCTCGAGCTCCTGCGGCGGCAGGTTTAATTTACCTCTTCGCATCTGATTATAAAAAACCGTCTTCGGCTCAACGATCAACGAGTAGCTTGAGTAGTGCGGCAATTGAAGGGCGATCGCTTTATCCAGCGTATCCTTGAAATCTTCCATCGTTTGGCCCGGCAATCCATAAATCAAGTCGATGCTTATATTCGTAAAGCCAACTTCTTGAGCCAAATGGATCGTTTCATATACTTCTGAAGCCCGGTGGGTCCGGCCAATTCGTTTTAATAATTCATCATTGAAGCTTTGCACTCCAAAGCTAAGTCTATTGACCCCTGAATCATAAAGTATCTTGAGTTTTTCCCTTGAAAGATCCCCGGGATTGGCTTCAAATGTATATTCAGCATTCTTGGGATCAAAGGGCAGGGTTTCATTGATTGCTTCACATAAGAATGCAAGCTGCTTTTCATCCAGTGAGGTCGGTGTCCCTCCACCGACGAAAACCGTATCCAAACCTGCAGTCGGGTATTTGGAAAGCTGCATCGCCATTTCCCTTTTCATCATCTGTAAATATTCGTCGACCGGCTGTCCCTGCAAAAATACTTTATTGAAATCACAATAGTGACAAATATGTTCACAAAATGGTATATGGAGGTAGGCGCTTTTGATCATTGTGTTCACAACCTTTTAATCGAATGAGTCGATAGAAAAAGAGGCTAGATCTCCTCTACCCTCTTTTTTCTACCTATCGTTTATTTTATTTATTTTTTTGGTGTCGTATCATCCATTTTCAAAACAGCCATGAAAGCTTCTTGCGGAACTTCAACTGAACCTACTTGTTTCATCCGCTTTTTACCTTCTTTCTGTTTTTCGAGCAACTTACGTTTACGGGAAATATCGCCGCCGTAACATTTAGCCAATACGTTTTTGCGCATTGCACTAATCGAAGAACGGGCGATGATTTTTTGCCCGATCGCCGCTTGGATCGGCACTTCGAATTGTTGCCTTGGAATCAATTTCTTCAATTTTTCAACAATGACTTTACCGCGTTCATAAGCAAAGTCCTTATGAACGATGAAACTTAAAGCATCGACAGTTTCAGCATTCAGTAAGATATCCATCTTCACAAGCTTGGACGGTTGGTAGCCAATCAGCTCATAATCGAATGAAGCATAGCCTCTTGTATTGGATTTCAATTGATCGAAGAAATCATACACGATTTCCGATAATGGAATTTCATAATGAATGCTCACACGAGTCTCATCGATATATTCCATATCAATGAAGTTACCGCGTTTATTTTGACAGATTTCCATGATCGCCCCGACAAACTCCGTCGGTGCCATCATCGTCGCTTTGACATATGGCTCCTCGACACGTTCGATCTTTTGAGCATCAGGCATATTGGACGGGTTATCCACTTTCAGGACCGTTCCGTCCGTTTGCACCACATCATAAATAACACTCGGTGCAGTGGTGATCAGATCGATTTTGAATTCACGTTCAATCCGTTCCTGGATGATTTCCATATGAAGGAGCCCAAGGAATCCGCAACGGAAACCGAAGCCTAATGCTTGCGATGATTCCGCTTCGAACTGAAGCGCTGAATCGTTCAATTCCAATTTCTCCAATGCATCCCGTAAATCATTGAATTTCGATGCGTCAATTGGGTATAGACCGCAATATACCATCGGATTCATCTTCCTGTAACCCGGCAATGGTTCTGTTGCACTATTCACGGCACTCGTGATCGTATCACCGACAGTCGTATCACCAACGTTTTTAATGGATGCCGTAAGGAAACCTACATCACCGACGTTCAGTTCATCCAAAAGCTGTGTTTTAGGGTTGAAAACACCCAATTCGGTAACATCGAATTCCTTGCCAGTGGACATCATTTTGATTTTGTCGCCCACTTTAATGGACCCCTCAACAACACGGATATAGGCAACTACACCGCGGTACGCATCAAACAGTGAATCGAAAATAAGCGCCTTGAAAGGAGCATCCGGATCACCTTGCGGAGCTGGAACCAATTCAACTACCTGTTCCAAAATCTCCTCGATTCCGATTCCCGCTTTAGCCGAAGCCAAAACTGCATCGGAAGCATCCAATCCGATCACTTCCTCGATTTCTCCGCGCACCCGTTCCGGATCTGCACTCGGCAAATCAATTTTATTGATGACCGGAATGATTTCAAGGTTGTTGTCCAAAGCTAAATACACATTTGCAAGCGTTTGGGCCTCTATTCCCTGTGCCGCATCGACAACAAGGACAGCGCCTTCACAAGCTGCAAGGCTTCGTGACACTTCATACGTAAAATCGACATGTCCCGGTGTATCAATAAGATGGAAGATGTATTCTTCTCCATCTTTCGCGTTATATTTCAATTGAATCGCATTCAATTTAATCGTAATTCCACGCTCACGCTCTAAATCCATGGAATCCAACAGCTGACTCTTCATTTCACGCTGAGTCATGGCGTTCGTTTTTTCAATGATACGATCCGCCAATGTAGATTTACCATGATCGATATGAGCGATGATGGAAAAGTTACGAATTTTTGATTGTCTTTTTAATTTTTCTTCTCTATTCATGACGTTCACTCCCACTAGTCGACACAATACACTATTTTTTATTATATCAATAGAAAATGCAAGATTCAACAGAATAGTTACAAAAGAAGCATCATTGCAGGACAAAGTATAAAAAAAGGCTGCATCCCCGGATTCGGATGCAGCCTTTTGCAGGGCACAATCAACTTATTTCCTACCTAAATCATATCAATAAGGGCCTGAAAGGCACCTGATATGGTCTCTCCAAGCGATTTGCCGATCGATGAGAAAAAGTTGAAAGCTTTCATTTCTTCAAGCTTTTCTTTTTTCGTTTCCAAATCATGACTCGTCACTTTTTCGCCAAGGATATCCGCTTCCATCTCCCCTTGGTCCGATTGGTTAATGATGAATGCACTATTCAAAGAGGGATCTTCATACCCCTTCATTTTTTTCATCCCGTCGTTGGCTTGCTGCATCCCGATTAAAACACCTAAAAACAATATGAGCACAATCCCTGTACATTTCAACCAAAATCGAACCATGATAAAAGAACTCCTTTCAAATTACTGCGCTTCCGAATCCCCGGTCGGGTTATCCACTGCTTTGGCATCCCAGTAAAATTCACTGAAAACCTCGGTAAAAGCATCAACGGTCATGTACATTTCCTCGAAAGTATTATCAACACCGCCAATTTCAAGTAGCATGGAATTGCCTGATAAATCCTGATTATATACTCCATTTTGACCCGCTCCGCCCTGTTTCATAACCCCTCGTGAAATTCCGGGATATTTTTTTTCCAGAGCTTTATGAATTTTATTGGCAAGCGCCGCATTTTTTTCATAGTTCGGGTTATTCCCCCCGATCACGAAGGCGATCTTGGCATACTCTTTACCTTTGATTGTAATTGTCGTATGTTTCTTCCGCTTTGAATCGCGGTGGATATCAATCAGATATTCTAAATCTTTGTTAGTGGCCAATGCCGTCTGGACGGATTTCCGTGATTCTTGATACGATTTGGCATAATTCAAACCTTTATTATTCAGATTTCCCATGATATCCGTTTTATCGAGCGAGGAGCCGATCCCCTTATCAGCCAAATCTTCAACCATCCGTTCCCCAAGTTTCGTAATATTGATTTTAGAATGGTAGGCTAGGTCGGGATTGGTCACCCCTTTTAAATATGGAAGATAGGACTCCCGGTTATGGCTATGGTATATCTCGACCACTTTCCGGCCATTGGTCGTTTGATTCGGCTGATTGGTCACTCCTTTATCCGGTTCTTCAATCTCATCCAGGTTTTGCAGGGATGCATCCCTTTCTTCATTCAGGACATCTACTGGCGGTGAGGATTCATACGGCATATTCGTATAATTCGTCCCTTCCCCAGCAACGAGGATCTCATTATCAAAAATCGAAAAGCCAGGAAGTTCCCTTCCCAGTAAACTTCGCGGGTCCTCGAGTGAAATGTTGGTCGAGACTTTTATCAATTGATTCGTGATGATCGATTCCTGCTTACCTTCCGGCAGGGCATTAAAAAGATAATGATTTTCGTTGGCCAGCATCGAAAACAGCATTTTTCCCGAGAATTGATTGGCTACAGTATGTACGGAGTTAGAAGATATCCGATACTCCGGTCTTAGGGAAGTCATGACCCCACTGACTGAAAAAACAAAAAGAAGCAAGGCGAGAATACCTAGAAAAGTTTTTATTATTGTTGATCCGTGAATGGCTGTTATGATTCCTGGGGAATTTCTTCTTTTCATCTTTCCACCCTCTCTATAGCTTGTCTATTAATACCTATGACTTTGCTAGAAAGGGTAGAACACCATTTTTGGGCACTGAAAGTGATTTAACGGGTGTAATAGCCGGCATTATCTTGATTTATTGAATGATGCAAGGCTGCATTTAAACCATTAGCTATCAAATTGGCCATATCCTCAATGAAAACATCGACTTCTTTCGGTGTAACCATCAAATTTTGACCAAGCGGTGACAGTACTTCATAAATCAATTTCCGTTTCTCTTCATCAGGGAGGACACCTATCATTCCCAAGAAGGTTTGGCGCTCCTTTTCACCTGGCATATCCTCTTCGGTCAGCTTTGTGCGCTTCCCAAAACTGAAACCAGCTGGTGCCAACGAGCGTGATGGCCTGTTCCCTTCATTCAGTTCCTTGCCAAAGTGCTTCAAAATATAATCTATCGTATCGCTGGCAATGGATACGGCATCCACGACAGTAGGTATTCCAATTGCTATAACAGGAACTCCCAGCGTAGCCTGGCTCAATTCTTTTCGTTTATTTCCCACACCAGACCCTGGATGGATGCCTGTATCCGTAATTTGAATCGTAGAATTCACCCGTTCGATCGAACGGGCAGCCAATGCGTCAACGACGATAAGGAAATCAGGATTACTTTTTTCGATGACGCCTTTTATGATGTCACTTGTCTCGATTCCCGTAATCCCCATCACCCCAGGGGAAATGGCACTGACCGGCCGATAGCCTTCCTTGACGGACTCTGGCTGCAATTCGAACAAATGTCTTGTGACCACAAGGTTCTCAACAACTGCAGGCCCCAAGGCATCGGGGGTAACATTCCAATTACCAAGACCGACAACCAAACAACTGCTTTCTTTTGTGATTTTATTCCGTTTCAAAAAGTAAGCCAGTTCGTTGGCGAACACCTTTTCCACCCGTTGCTGCGTATCCGTGTCCTGCTGGCGGATTCCCTGCACTTCGATGGTCAAATAACTGCCCTGTTTCTTACCGATTTCTTTTTCTCCCTCAGCCGTGACCTCAACTAAGGATACCTTCAGATCATCCACTTCTTTTTCCTTAATAATGACCCCTTCGATGCGGGAAACATCCACTTCCTCTACTACACCTTTATGTTCAAGGGCAATCTCCTTTGCTTCAATCGCCAAATCTGTTCGAATTCCGTATTCACTAAGGTCCAAATTATTTTCCATAACGGCCTCCTGATGTTTGAATTGTATCTAATCTAGTATTTTCAATAGTCTCTCTTAAACATTCTGTCGTTTTTGCTTTTTTATTATTCATTTTTTTGGTACAATGAATGATGACGAGATGAATTTTTTCCCGAAATTATAATTCCTTTTCGATTCTCAATCTGAAGTATTGCATATTTATGAGCAGTCTGATAGAATATCACTTGTGCTATTTGATATGGATTTGAAAAGTCGAGTTCATATAATCTCGATTTCTTTGTAGGAGGTGAACGGAATGCCAAACATTAAATCTGCTATTAAACGTGTAAAAATCAACGACAAAAAACGCGTTCATAACATTACTGTTAGATCAACTATGCGTACTACAGTGAAAAACGCTGAAGTTGCATTAGCTGGTGAAAACGTTGAAGCTGCTAAAGAAGCTCTTTTAACAGCTGCTGTGAAATTAGACAAAGCTGCATCTAAAGGATTAATCCATAAAAATGCGGCAGCCCGTAAAAAATCTCGTTTAGCGAAAAGACTTAACGCTCTTAACGCATAATGACAAAAAATTAAACGATCCAATCGGATCGTTTTTTTTGTGCCGTTTTTTGCATAAAAAAGGTGACAGGATATCTGCCACCTTTTTTATCATCTAATTTTTAAAAGCAGCAGCTCAAGCGTGATTGCCTTATCTGCTTGGCCGGTCTTCATTTTATAATCCGCTTCCGCTAAGTCGTTCATGATGCTCAACAACTCGCGTTCCTGGAATTTCCCCGTCTTTTCAAGTGCCAGCTTTACCCTGTAAGGGTGCACCTTCAGTTGACCCGCAATTTTTTGCTGGCTATAGCCCTGACGGGAAAGCTCCTTCACTTGATACATGAGCCTGACCTGACCTGCCATGACACTCAAGATCTTGATCGGCTCTTCATTCTGCCTGAGAAGATCGTGCAGTATCGTCATGGCACTCTCCATTTTTCTCTGTAACACATGATCAACGAGTGTGAAGATATTCTGTTCAAGGGATTTAGCGACCAGCTTTTCCACTACCTCGACTGTAATGTGCTTCTCAGTTTCCGTATAAAGCACCATTTTATCCAGTTCATTCGTCAGCATCATCAGATTCGTTCCTGCAAGTTCAAGTAAAAGCTCTGTAGCCTGCTCATCTATTCGGACTGAAGAAGCTTCGACCCTCTCCTTCACCCACCCCTTTAACTCATGATCACCAAGCTTCTTCGCTTCAACGAGAACCGCCTTACGCTTCAGTTCCTTGGTGATTTTCTTCCGTTCATCCAGTTTCTCATAAGGTGCGGTCAATACGACAATAGAATATGGAACTGGGTCAGCCAAGTACGCTTCCAGTCTTTTCACATTATGCTCAACTCTTGACTTCGTTTTTTCAGCTGTCAAAAAAAATGGGTTTTGCATGAAGACTAGGCGCCTTTCCCCGATAAACGGGAGGGTTTCGACATCTTCAAGCGCAGTTTCAACAGGCGTCTCTTCTAAATCAAATTGAGAAAAGTTAAAATCCATCTCATCTTCGTGAAGGACATTCTCGATCAATAGCTGCTTCGTTTCATTAATTAGATAGGCTTCCGTCCCGTATAACAAGTATACTGGCGCGAATTGCCCTTTTTTTATACTTTTCCAAACGTCTAATACCAATAGAATCCGCCTCTTTACTATGTATTCTTCTCTAATGGTATAGGTGGATGGACCATTTGACAAGCTATAAAGGGAACTAGCCCTTAAAAGGGCTAATTCCGGATCTATATGAACACTTTCAAGAAAGGCCCGGGTAATCTCCCTTGAAAGCGGGTAGAGTATTCATGTAGAACAAATGAGCTTTTCGTTTTCGCTTGCTTTGTTTGTACTTTTATTTTGACCTCAAAATCCGAAACTATTTGTGACAACTCTTGTCAGTAAAGGAAATGAAGGAAGGAAGCCTGTAGATTTTTTTTTGGTAATGTTTTATACTATTAGCAGAAATAGGAGGGGTAAATAATGAACGAATTCGAAAAGAATGTTCAATCAAAGACAGATGACGTCGCTGATTCCGCTATAGGATTCATCGGTTCTTTTGTATTTTTCGCTGCCATGTTCACCATAGCTGTCGTCATTAAAGCTGTCGGATCCTGATTTCAGTCATTACATGCACTTATTTTTCCTGATGGGGGCTGCTGCTGCAGTCTCTTTCTTTTTGATTTTCTATATACTATGGGAGAGTCTTCCGAAAGGTTCCACTGCTTTTGTAATACTTGTAAATAATAGAACCATCCTCGTCCGTCCTGAACACCTTTATGCCATTCCCCTCCAGATTCCCAATTACGTCTCCATGAGGGTGACCGTAGCGGTTATCTTTTCCAACTGAAATAAGCGCCGCTTTTGGCTGCAGCTGTTCAAGGAAGGGCGCGGAAGAAGAAGTTTTACTGCCATGGTGACCGACCTTCAAGATATCCGCCTGCAACTGCGGAAATGTTCTCAAAAGTTCCCTTTCCCCTTCTTCTCCCATATCGCCGGTCAATAACCACGACACTCCCCCAAGCTCCGTGAATAGAACGATGGATGAATCATTCTTATTTTCTTCTTGCTCAAGTGGACTTAGCACAGCAAACCGCGCTCCGCCCGCCACCCATTGGTCCCCCCTTTTCAGGACGGTCATTTTCACTTTTTTCTCTCTCGCCACGGTTACAAAATCCATATCCCTGTATTGCTCTTCACTCCAGCCTCCAATGATGATCTCCGCAACTTTAAAATTATCTATTAACTCTTTTGCACTTCCCATATGATCTGCATCCGGATGGGTTAAAATCAGTTTGTCCAATTGGTGGATTCCTTTACTTTTCAATAATGGAATAATGATATCATCCGCCGTGTTGAACTTTTTTCGCTTTATCGCCCACGTATCGATTGGAAATGTAATATGCCCGCCCGTATCAATCAAATAATTACCGCGATTGAAAGGCAGGATAATTAAAATGGAGTCACCTTGTCCAACGTCGATGATTTGCACTTCACCAAAAGGCGAGAACCTTTGTAAGTTAAATTGCAAAAGTAAAAGGACGATTATCATTCCGCACCAGATTTTACTTTTTTCAAAGGATACTTCCCAAGTCAGGCATAACCCTATAAGGGAAATAACAAGTAGGAACATCATGAGGAAAGGCGGCTTTCCAAACGGTATGGAGGCGAGCGGTAATTCCGATGCTGCATCAGCGGCTTTATTGCAGAGTACAAAAGTGAAATTCAATAATGATAGGAGAGGTTGACCAAAGGAAGGCAGTAATAAATGAATGAGGAGGGAAATCAGTGAAAATGGCAGCAATATGATGGAATAAAGCGGAACATACAATACGTTCAGAAACACGCCAAGTAAAGATACTTCAAAAAAATGAAAAAGCAAAATCGGAAGGGCTGCCAGTTGGCAGATGGAACTGAGGATGAACAGCTGCATCGATTTCTTCGGGTATTGCAAGAAGATGCTTGAAGACATGATAATGGAGAATGTGACCGCGAATGAAAGCTGAAAACCTATATCATAGAGCATATTAGGCCGAAAAAACAAAAGTGCCAAATAAGTCGATCCAATTGCGGCACCCGCCGAAATCCGCTTCTTGAATAACAGGAGTAGAAAGAAAAGCATAGCCATTGAACAGGATCTCACTACGGATGGACTGGCACCTGAAAGTAACATGTAAACCGGAAGGAAGAGTAAGATGGCCATCATCATTCTTTCCCGTGTAATCCCAACCCTGATGCCGATGTAAAATAACACCCCCGTTAAAAAACTGACATGAAGGCCGGAAATCGCCAGTAAATGAACCAACCCCAACCGCTGATAATTAGTAAGGTCCCCTTCATCTATATATCTCTGGTCACCGAATATGAGCGCTGTGACAAATCCGCTCGACTCTTCAGGAAAGTGTTCTCTAATATATGCAATCCCCTTCAGCCGCAAATTACGGATCGAAACCAGAATCGAGTTTCCACCTTCTTTGCATTCTTGAAATGAAATGGAATCCGCTTTGAATATCCAATGGGTGTCTTGGCGGAAAAGATAACGCTGGTAATCGAAACTGTTTTCATTCCTGTTTTTCTCGGGAATTTGCAATGTCCCTTCAGCCGGACAAGATAAACCGATTCGAAGAAACTGACTCAGCTTTTCCTGTTCCAATTCGGTCGTGATTTTATAACGAAGCACTAGCCGTTCGCCTTTCTCACTGCCAATGAACCCTTTTAATGAATTTCCATCTATATTCGGTTGATCGGTAAATGTGATGATAAATTGGCTTTCCGTTCCATGATAGGCAGTTTTGTTTCGGTGATCGGAGAAGGAGGCGGCCCCTAAAAATATCCCCATGATCACCAAATGAAAACTAAGGGCCTTCACACTTAAGCCCACCGAAAAATAAAGGAAACAGAGAAAAATTAGGATAATGATCAGCAGCCTTACATTTAAAAGAGAATGGGCCGTAACACCTAATGTGGCTGAAACGGCCAGTAAGATAAGATGTCTGGCCATGCCTGCCCCCCGTCCTATTTAATTTTCGAATATCTGATTGGCCTGCTTTTCCAGTTCCAATAAATCTTCTTTTCCCAGACCGTTTTGTTCAAGTTGAGCTAGCAATGAGAATACAAAGTCCTTTTTTTGTTTTCCATTAACATCGATGGCGCCTTTTGCTTCAACCTTCTCGGTCTTGACACCCGCCTGTTTGAATAATTCGAGGGCATATGGATGATTTTTGTAATCCTCGGCATAATAAACGGCCTTTATGCCAGCTTGGATGAGTGATTTACAGCACTGAAGACACGGAAAATGCGTCACATATATTTCCGCCTCATCAGTCGGCACCCCAAATTTCGCACATTGTAAAAGTGCATTCATTTCTGCATGTATCGTTCTGACACAATGATTATCAATTACATAACAGCCGTCATCAATACAATGCGTCCCTCCCGCAATGGACCCATTATATCCCCCGGCAATGATTCGGTTGTCCCTGACGATGGTCGCCCCTACAGTGAGGCGTGTACATGTGCTTCTTAAAGCTAATAAATGGCTTTGTGCCATGAAATATTGATCCCAACTAATTCTGTTCATGTTGTATCCCCTTACCACTAGAATGATTTTCTTCAATTTTACCCTCTTCCTGTCCATTTGTGTAGCATTCATTTCACCGAAATGGAATCCCGTAACCTTTCAAACGTTTTATCGCCGATTCCCGTAACCTGCTTCAATTCATCGACCTCCTTGAATTTCCCTGCCGTCTCCCTGTATTCCAGGATCGCATTCGCTTTGGATGGTCCAATTCCCGTCAAGGTTTGCAAATCTTCCTGTGTAGCAGTATTCAAGTTCACCAGCCCTCCTGACGTACCCTTAGTGACGGCACCACCAGACGTCCCGACTTGTATATTCTCCAAGTCCCCTTTGTCTTCTTCACCTATTTCCGGAACATAAATGACCATTTGATCTTCGATGATTTGGGCAAAATTCACTTTATCCGTGTCAGCCTTTTCCGTAAAACTGCCCGCAGACGAAATCAAATCAATCACCCGGTCACCTGCCTGTGCAGTAAATATGCCCGGGGACTTGACCGCTCCTTTAACGTCCACTTTAATGATCTCAGGTTCGGCAGCCGATTCATTTACACTTTGTTCCATTTCAGCTTCTTTTGCAGTAACGGAAAATATATCTTCCGTATCTGCCGGATCCTCCCCTTGTTGAGAAAAAAAGTAAATGCCCCCTGCCACAAATGCAACGGCAACGGTAATCATCGTCATTTTCCTTTTTGAAATCCCTTCCATTTCTTTACCTCCTTATTGGATTTCGCACGATACATTGTCATAGGACAGATTAAAAATACATAGTGTTTTTAGGAGAATCAATCGCTTTAAGTGAGAGGAGTTGATCGGAATTGAAGAAAATCGGTGTTATCGGAACCGGAAATATGGGTACCATTTTAATCGAGGCATGGCTGGAGGCAAAAATATTGAATCCGGCAGATCTAATCATTACAAATCGCACACTTTCCAAAGCATTGGTGCTGAAAGAGAAACACCCGGGTATCAAGGTTGCGGAAAGCGCAGCCGAAATCGTCGAACAAGCGGACTTTATCTTTCTCTGTGTAAAACCATTGCAAATTAACAGCCTATTACAAGGCATCAAACAGCATATAAAAAGGGATCAGCTGGTTATTTCCATCACAAGCCCGGTTTCCGTCTCCCAGCTCGAATCGGCAGTGAATGCACCCTGTGCCCGTTTTATCCCGAGCATAACGAACCGTGTGGGTTCAGGCGTATCGTTACTGAGTTTCAGCGAGAGCTGCAGTAAGGAGAAAGTGTCAGCTTTATTCGATTTGGCCTCCGCCATATCGGCACCGGTCATCATTGAGAATGATATCACCCGGGTAGCTTCCGATATTGTCAGCTGCGGCCCTGCCTTCTTCAGCTATTTAGCTCAAGCTTTCATTGACGCGGCTTGCCAAACGACGAAGATAGATAAAGAAACGGCTACGACTTTGACTGAGAATATGCTGGTTGGCTTAGGGGAATTGCTCGGTAAAGGGGTTTATACATTGCCGACCTTACAGGAAAAGGTTTGTGTAAAAGGTGGAATAACAGGTGAGGGGATCAAGGTTTTAGAAGCTGAAACCGGGGAAATGTTCCACCATCTTTTTCAAGCGACACATGAAAAGTTTGCAGAGGATCTTCACGAAGTTGAAAAACAGTTCGGCCATCCTTATTAATATTCGTAATCAAGATCTCAATTCCTTCTAAAAGTAAAAAAAAGAAGAGGTCAGACCTCCACTCGTACTTGTACGAACGGGGATCTTGACCTCTTTATCATTTACTGGCTACAAACAAGATTCTTTCGGTTTCCGTTACGAGCGGTGCTTCTTCTAGATCCGCCAGAATTTCAGAAACCGTGAAACCTGCTTGCTCCAACCACTTTTTATATTGTTCAACCGGATAGGTCCGTTGATAATGCAACTCATCAAAACGGTCATAAAGGCCGCTTTCATCATCCCTTACGAAAAAACTTAAATCATGTTCCACGCTGTAGGGTTCTTCACCCGGGAAGCAATCCCATATATAGGATACTTCTTCACCATTGACAGCAAACGTATGATCACGAAAGATTTCTTCCATTTTATAAAGGGAATGGATATCAAACATGAATAATCCGCCATCCTTCAAATGCTCATGAACCCGGCTGAACGTCTTGACTATATCCTCTTCGTCGCGAAGGTAGTTCAGCGAATCACAAAAAATCGTGACACAATCAAATTGGCCAAGTCCTTCGAGTTCTGCCATATTCTGCTGGAAAAGCGGAATCGATAATCCAAGCTTAACCGCTTTTTCATTAGCAACAAGAAGCATTTCATCAGATAAATCCACGCCGGTGACTTCGAATCCGTGCTGCGCCAATTCTACTGTCATTTCCCCGGTTCCACACGCTAAATCCAGAACTTTCTTTCCACCAATTCCATACTGTTCCAGCTTCGCCGTAAGGATCATCAGCCATTTTTCATAAGGTGCGTCCTTCATCAATTCATCGTATACATAGGCAAAGCGTTCGTAAGTCATGAAGTCAGTTCACTCTCTAGATCTTCAAAAGGTGCATCGCCCCATAGACGTTCAAGGTTATAGTAGTTTCTTTCATCTTTATGGAAAATGTGGGCCACTACATCGCCAAGATCCACAAGCACCCATTTTGCCTCGTCAAAACCTTCAAGACGCTTTACATTGATTCCTGATTCATCAGCTTTGCTCTTCATTTCACGAGCTATTGCTTGTACTTGTTTTTCAGAATTACCGTGGCAGATCAAAAAGTAATCCGCTACAAGGGAAATACCTTGCATGTTCAATGCCACGATATCCTCCGCTCTTTTATCATCCGCCGCTTTTGCTGCAATTACAAGAAGTTCACGTTCAGTCATTACATCTTCTCCTTCAAATTCATGATCAAATCATTATATGTCTTAAATGTGTCAGGGTAAATTGCCTGATTTCTTTTCATTAAAAAAACAACTGTATTCCTTAAAGCCTGGATGACAGCATGATCCAAATTTTGCTTTGCTGTCTGCCTGACTTCGTCGACACCGGGGAAAGAACGTCCCGGCTCGATATAATCAGCAAGGTATACGACTTTATCCAAAAGACTCATGCCAACCCTGCCAGACGTGTGATGGGCAATCGCATCCAAGATTTCAGCGTCCTGAATGCCTGCTTCCTTATTCACCAGATAAGCCCCGACAGGAGCGTGCCACAGCTCCATATTGTATTCAAGTAACGCCGGGTCCATTTTTTCAGCGATGATTATTTGCTCCATTTCTTCTTTAGGACGAAATTTTGCATAATCATGGAAAATGGCTGCAAGTTCCGCTTTTTTGACGTCGGCACCATACCGTTCAGCAAGTTCAATCGCTGACTCGACCACACCCAAGGTATGAATGTACCTGCGCTCGGTGATTTGTTCTTTGACCAGCGCCAATGCTTTCTCACGATTCATATAAACCATTCCCTTTAATATACTTCACCACTGGATCTGCTATTAAATATTTCACGGTTTTCCCTGTTCTTAACTTCCTACGTATCATGGAAGACGAAATGAACATCTGCGGGACTTTCACCATCGTGATCGGGTATACGGTATTCTCATTATATCCAGGGCGCTTCACCCCGACGAAATTGACCATATGCACCAGCTCGTCGATACGATGCCAATTCGGTAAGTACTCAATCATATCTGCGCCAATTATGAAATAGAACTCATTGGCTGGCTCAAGTTCTTTAAGCAATTTTATCGTGTCATACGTATAAGATGTGCCTTTTCTTTCTATTTCAATACCCTCAATATAAAAAGATGGGTTTCCGGCTATCGCGTTTTCCAACATGGCCAGCCTGTCCATATCGGTTACTTCCTCCGATTTTTCCTTATGTGGAGGAACGTGATTTGGCATGAACCTGATTTCATCTAGCTCAAGGGCATCCAGCACTTCGTTGGCTATAATTAAATGCCCGATATGCGGAGGATTGAATGTACCGCCAAGAATTCCAATTTTTTTCATAGATAGGTTCCTTAAGGTAATTTAAGTTGTTTGTTTTCTTTTGATTCTTTATACAGCACAATTGTGTTGCCGATAATCTGAACCAATTCCGCCCGTGCACCTTTTGATAAAGTAAGCCCTACATCATTGCGGTCCTCTTCACAGTTTTGCAGGATGCTTACCTTGATTAATTCACGTACTTCAAGCGCCTCACCAATTTGCTTGATGAGATTATCATTGACTCCGCCTTTACCAACTTGAAAAATTGGATTGAGGTGATGGGCCTTTGATCGTAAAAATCTTTTTTGTTTTCCTGTTAACATGTGTTACCTCCTAGTTTGTTCAAGACAATATCTGTCATTCTTGCTGTATCCGGCATAATGCCTGTCCATATCTCAAATGCAAGCGCAGCCTGGTTGATGAACATTCCCAGACCATTTTGCGTTTCCGCCCCTTTTTCCCCAGCTTCACGCAGCAGCTTGGTTTGCAGAGGGTTATAGATGATATCACTGACAATTGCACCGGTTTTAAGCTGGTCGACCTTTAACGGCGAATGATCCAGTTCAGGACTCATTCCAGAAGAAGTCGTTTGGATGATTAAATCATATTGTGATAAGCTTTCTTCCGCTTCGATAATCGAGAGTGCCTTCGATACTTTATCATAAGGGCAATCAGAAACAAGCTGGGCCGCTCTTTCCTTTGTCCGGTTTGCAATATCAACTTGCTTTACCCCTTCTTTCACGAGGGTAAAATAAATCGCACGCGCAGCACCGCCCGCTCCGATCACTAACGTTTTTTTAGCCTTGATGTCACCTGATATTTCATCGCATAAAGATTTAAAAAATCCTTTTCCGTCTGTATTATACCCTATAAACCGACCATTTTTGTTAACAACCGTATTTACAGCCCCGATTGCCAGGGCCAGTTCATCCACTTCATCAAGGAAAGGGATGATTGAAGTCTTATGAGGGATCGTGATGTTAAACCCTACTATACCAAGGGCTTTCATGCCTTTCACGGCATCGTTCAAACCTTCTTTCGTCACATGAAAATGGTGATAAACCGCTTCTATATTTTCTTTTTCAAATGCATCATTATGAATGTCCGGTGACATCGAATGTGCAATTGGATCTCCCATTACCCCATATATCTTTTTCATAGACTAGACGACCCCTATATTTAGATTAATGATTTGCGAACGATCACATTGACGCCCTTTGGAACATGTGCAACGATTTTAGCCCCTGGCTCATTGACCGTCACCCAGCCAAGACCAGAAAACACAATATCCATTTTACCATCTTTCAAGGAAAATTCATGTGGAATCAGCTTCGGAAACTCCTCGATTTGTTCCGGCCTTGGGGGAGTCAGTAATTCCCCGGCATGGTTTTTATACAATTCATCGGCATTTTCCAGTTTCGTACGGTGAATATTCAATTCGTTCGAAAGGTAGCAAGTCAATGAACGTCTTCCGCCTGAGACATAGTCCAACCTGGCCAACCCTCCGAAAAATAACGTCTGCCCTTCATTCAGTTGGTACACTCTCGGCTTGATTTCCTTTTTCGGCATAATCACCTTGAAGTCCCGTTTGTCCACATAGTGAGCCATTTGATGATGATTAATGATTCCAGGTGTATCGATCAATGCCTGTTCATCATCCAAAGGAATTTCAATCATATCCAAGGTAGTTCCAGGGAAGTGGGAAGTCGTGATGATATCACTTTCACCGCTCACTTCTTTTATAAGACGGTTGATGAAAGTCGATTTCCCTACATTCGTACAGCCCACCACATAGACATCTTTTCCTCTGCGATACCGCTCGATCGCATCCGCCGCTTCAAGTATGTGCTTTCCCTTTTCCGCACTGACAAGCAGGACATCGATCGGGTTAAGACCCAATTCCTTGGACGATTGCTTCATCCAATTGATCAACTTGTTCGGTTTTACCGATTTAGGCAATAAATCGACCTTATTTCCGATCAGAAGAACATCATTTCTTCCTACAAATCGATGAAGGCCAGGCAGCCAGCTTCCATTGAAATCAAAAATATCGACGATTTTGACGATTAAAGAGTCGGTTTCGCCTACTTTATTCAAGATTTTCAAGAAGTCATCGTCTGTTAAGGATACATCCTGAACTTCGTTATAATGTTTCAATTTAAAGCAGCGCTGACAAACGATGCTCTCTTTTTCCAGAGCCGATTTAGGGGCAAAGCCCAACTCCTTCGGATCTTCAGTCTGGACCTTCACACCGCAGCCGATGCACACTAATTCTTGATGATTGTTCAATTGTGATCCTCCCATTCTATCATTCCTTTTCGTTTAAAAAACGCCATGATCTTTCTTTCAAAATAACGATTGATCCTTGTTCTGAATTCGTCGGTCTGTGCGACAGGGACCACTAAGATCGTATGAAACCCGCCTCTGTTCCCTCCCAATACATCCGTCAATAACTGATCGCCGATTACCACCGTTTCTTCTAATTTCAACCCCATTGTCTTACGGGCTTTATGGAAAGCCCTTGCCATCGGTTTTCTGGCCTGGAAGATAAACGGAATGTGAAGCGGATCGGAAAAAGCCCGAACCCGATTTTCATTATTATTGGACACAATCGTCACTAAAATCCCATGATCCCGCATATTGTCGAACCATTTGATTAAATCGGGGGTGGCAGTCGGCCTGTCCCATTCAACGAGAGTATTATCCAAATCGGTAATGACGCCCTTAATCCCTCTTTTTTTCAATTCTTGAGGATCTATATTAAAAATGCTTTTAACATGTTCACTCGGCAAAAATAATTTAAGCATATTGGCACCTCTATATTTTCATTAAAATTTACCGTTTCCATCATATCGAATTTTCAGCCCACTTTCAAAAAAAATTAGGAAAGAATGGCTGACGGTAAAGAAACATCATAATGTATGTTTTCTGATATGGAAAGGCATTTTTCATTAAATAATGGGAAATTTGCAGGCAGACCAGAACCAAAGAACTAATTATTCATAAAAGATTTCGACAAAAATTTCATTTATTCAACCTGTGGATAACTTTACTAACATTTTCCATACTGATGGGCACCATTTCGTTCACTTTGCAAACAACTTAACCACAGGTTATCCACTTTTATCTGTGGATAACAGAACGATTGTTCTCCACGTTTATTTCTGATACAGTAGGGGTACATCAAGGAAGACTTATCAATATATGCAAGTAAACACCAAATTATTCCTCGCAATTCCTACTGGAGGTGAGCAGCCCTTAAGTGGCGTTCTGATGCAAAAACTATCTGATGACCTGTTGCTTGAATCCTATTTTAAAGCACAGAATTTAAAGTTGAGTACCGATTTCATCCGCCTCATAGAAACGGAAATTCATCGAAGGTCCCTAACACATAAAATCCGATCCATATTTTAATATGAAATACATAGGCTGACATCAAATGTCAGCCTCTTATTTTCATTTTGAAGTTAGACCGCTCTCATGAATCCAATTGTTTCACCTACACGGACATCTGCGGGAATGGATATGTTTCCTTCAAGTTCAAAACTTCCTTTTTCAAAAAGAAGCACAACTGTGGACCCAAAGCTGAAATAAGAAAACTCCTGCCCTTTTTCCAATTCATCCGAATCATCTGTAATGACGATCGAATTTATGAACATGGCCCCGACTTTCACCATTGCCAGATTTCCCGCCTCATTTTGAAGTTCAGTTATTGTCCGGTAATTTTTTGATAAAGGCTCTTTTCCATATTTCATCCCCCATTTATTAACGGGGTATGATTTCCTTCCAAGCGTCCATCGTTTGACCACGGAACCCTTGATGGGCGCATGGATCCTATGGTAATGACTCGGGCTTAAGTATAACACGAGATATTTGCCGCCTAAGTACTTTTCCAATAAAAGCTCATCCCCGAGCATTTCCTCCATTGAATATACCTTTCCCTTAACGACGATCTTTTTATCAGCGCGTATCTCCCCTGAGTCCTCAAGTACACCGTCCACGGGACAAGCTACCGCAGACGGAACTGCCGTAATTGGCCTCGCGTCAGCCTTTAACTGCCTTGTAAATAACTCGTGCAAATTGGTATATGCTTTTAACTCCTTACCAAATTCCTGTTGATTAAGGTTGAATGTTTTTACATATAGTAAAATTAAGGGCCTGCTCCAACGAGATTGGCTAAAGTGCTTTAATAAACCTGATGAATACTGACCATTCGTCAGTTCAATAAGAACGCGATACAAAGACTGAAACAAAATATAACCACTCCAAATTGTAAAATTGTAAAATTATTCTAAAATTCCCTTGCATAAATTGTATTAAATAAAATATTATTATATAATAAATACTTATGTTTACTATATTTTGTTTTAATTTGTTTCATTTGAAAGGAGTGAAAAGATGTTTTTATTACACGCCCTAGATCAAACCATTAAAAAAGTGAAAGCACAAACAGCAAATATACTTACCTTAATTAATTTATCCCTTGGTGGATTTGCGATAATTGCCGTGATGAACGGCCAATTGAATTTAAGCTTGCTTTTAATTTTCCTGGCTGCCCTTGCAGATCGCTTTGACGGTATGGTTGCACGGAAATTCAACATTGAATCGGAATTGGGTAAGCAACTTGATTCCATGTGTGACATCATATCCTTTGGCGTCGCACCGGCTCTATTATTATACCAAGGAATATTGATAGAATTCGGAGCACCTGGCACACTCTTCACGGTTTTCTATATTGGCTGTGGCGCGTTTCGTCTCGCCCGCTTCAATATAAGTGAAAGCAATGGATATTTTACAGGAGTGCCCATTACGGTTGCGGGCTGCATCGCTACTTTAAGTTATCTAGCCATCCCGTATTTCCATCCGGTCTTTTTCTTATCCCTCATGATTATATTATCATTACTTATGGTCAGTCCATTTAAACTGAAGAAAGTTTAATAAGAAAGCGGATGTCCTAAACCGGACATCCGCTTTTTTGTTCCTATTCCAGCCTAAACCCATCTTATGCTTTTCGGACTAATGGGTCGGTCAAACGCATGAATTCTTCTACATCCTCCATACAGGCATTGACCGCTTCTTCCCAAAAATCCCGGGTCTTTAAATCGACGCCTAAATGTTTCTCCGCCAAATCCTCGACCTTCATGGAACCGGTATCCTTTAATAGAGCGATATATTTTTCTTCGAAACCTGCAGGTTCTTTCAGGGCATTCGCGTATATGCCTAATGAGAATAAGTAACCGAATGTGTACGGAAAATTATAAAATGGTACACCTGTAATATAAAAATGGAGCTTTGAAGCCCAGAACGTTGGATTATAATCACTTAAAGCATCGCCATAAGCTTCTTTTTGTGCATCGACCATCAGTTCATTCAACCGTTCGGCACTGACATATCCTTGCTTCCTCTCGTCATAAAACCTAGTTTCGAATAAGTAGCGGGCATGGATATTCATCAATAATGCCACGGAACGCTGAATTTTATCTTCTAAAAGCACCAGTTTTTCTTCCTCACTGGCTGCTTCCTTAACAGCTGCATCCGCTACGACCATTTCAGCAAAAGTGGAGGCGGTTTCCGCCACATTCATTGCATATGACCGATTCAATGGATGGATATCCCTCATCGCATAAGAATGGAATGCATGACCCAATTCATGAGCCAATGTCGATACATTGGACGGTGTGCCCGAATACGTCATGAAAATTCTTGACTGCTTATTTAATGGAAAGCCGGTGCAAAAACCGCCTGGTCTCTTACCTGGTCTGTCCTCAGCTTCAATCCAGCTGTCTTCAAAAGCTTTTTGGGTGAAGTTCGCTAATTGAGAGCCGAACTTAGCGAATTGTTGGATGATGAAGTCTGCACCTTCTTGATAATCCATTACTTTGGATTCTGCCGTAACAGCGAGCGGTGCATCCAAATCCGCCCAACTTAATTTATCCAAATCCAGTAACTCCGCTTTCCTTTTTAAAAACCTCACAAGCGGCTCTTTATGATCGGCAATTACATTCCACATGCTTTCGAGGGTTTCTTTTTTCATCCTTCCTATTTCAAGAGGCTCTTTCAAAATATCATCCCAGCCCCTTTTTTCATTCACACTGAGACGGAAGCCAGCCAAGTGGTTCAAAGTCCGGGCAAACAGGTCACTTTTTTCCTCCCAAGCCTGTTCCCACGCAGTAAATAATTCTTTCCGGGCCCTTTCATCAGGATCGGAAAATTTATTCGCCGCTTGGCCTATAGAAAGCTTTTCACCCTTATAAGGGATGGTCATTGAACCGACGATCGTATCATACATCTGGCTCCAACCTTCGAAACCGTCCATGGCCAATTGGGTGATCAATGCTTCTTCCTTCACGGAAAGCTTTTCCTTTGCCTTTTCCCGACGTTCATTCAATACGAATTTCAATTCATTCAATGGTTCTTTTTCGAGGATTTTTTCAAAAAATGCATCATCATGCTGTATCAACTTTTCATCCAGCTTGCTTAACACCATTTTTAGTGAAGCGACTATCTTCATTTGTTTGATCCGCAGCTGACCAGCCTTTTTATCCTGCGCATTTTGAGCTTCCAGGCATCCAATGAAAGCACTTGCCTGCGAAGATTTCATATTTGTATTTTTATAAAGATCAAATGCCTGGATTAAACTGCTTTCATCATTTCCTTCTGGATTGATATTGCTTACAAGTCGGTCTAATTCTTTTACCTCTTCGTTGATTTCATCTAAAAAAGTCAGGAACTCATTTGAAGAGCTTCCTCCTTTAAAAAAGATATCCAAATCCCATGTCATAGAATATCCCATCCCGCATTGCCCCCTTTTTATCACTAACCCCATTATAGAGGTTCATTCAATATTTTTCTAACTAAAAGGAATTTTCAGTATCTTTCAGAACATTTTTCTATATCCCAGATTAAAAGCATGTTATGATGAATATATTCTTGGGAAAGGGGTGGTTGATTCATATGAAATTCTTTATTCACATGTCTGCCATCATCCTGCTCCTCTGGACACTGCCCGTACAGTTCCACCATCATGCACAGCAGCTAACCATTGAAGAACATACCGATGTTCACCATTGGGATAAGGCCGACAAGAAACAGCCTTTCGTGCCGTCCTTTAGTTCATGGCAGTCACTTATCGTAATACTCATTTTCGAATTTTCCATTTTGGGCTTTCTTTATTTTCACTCGAATCTTCGACGGCGATATCTCAGTCCCGTTTTTTATCAGGCGAATTACGTAGCCTCACGCTCTGACATTTTATAAAAAATAAAATGGAGGAGTGATTCATATGTGGTTTCGACTAATTATGATAGGGGTCTTTTCTTTAACCGCTTCACGTCTGTTCCTTTTTCAGGGAATCGAGATTTATCATGCATTTACGGATTTGATCAGAAATAAATATTAAAAAAAGAGTGCGGGGGATTTCCCCGCACTCTCTTTGTTTACCATTCCTATCCTTTAGCTTTCTTTTCCTTCTCTTTTTCTGCCCTGTAAAATTCATGGAACATCTTCATCAAAGCACGTTTTTCGATCCTTGATACATAACTGCGGGAAATGCCAAGCTCTTTAGCGATTTCCCTCTGGGTTTTCTCCTTTTTCAAATCCAGTCCAAACCTGCCTACAATGACTTCCTTTTCGCGTTCATCCAAAATATCAATATACTTTTTCACTTTTTCAATTTCCATATTGAGCTGAATCGTATCGATGACATCTTCCGATTCCGATTTCAGTACATCGATTAAACTGATTTCATTACCTTCTTTATCCTGACCGATCGGATCATGCAGGGAAATATCTTTCTTCGTTTTCTTTGTCGCACGTAAATGCATCAAGATCTCATTCTCAATGCATCGCGCCGCATATGTGGCAAGCTTCGTACCCTTACCATCCGAATAACTCTCAATGGCCTTTATCAAACCAATAGTCCCAATCGAAATCAAATCCTCTGTATCCTCGCCCGTATTCTCGAATTTCTTGACGATATGGGCAACAAGCCTGAGATTATGTTCAATCAGGATGTTGCGGGCATCACCGTCCCCTTCACTCATAAGCTTCAGATATCTCTTTTCATCCTGAGATGACAAGGGCTGGGGAAAAGCATTGTTTTTCACATAGGAAACAAATAAGTAAAATTCTTTGATAATATAACCGACAACTGTAAGTATTCCGGGCATTGGCTTCATCCCCCGTTTCTTTGGTTTCCCTATTCATACCTATGCAACGGTGGGCTTGTTCGTGTCTGTCCCACCAAAAGAAATCACGAAAGTGTTAAATGTTCAAACCAGCCTGGATGAATTCACAAACGAACGAAGGCAAATGTTCATATAATGATAGGGAATTTTTTAGGGAAAGGGGGTTTTTTCGATGGGATATAACTACGGACAATACGGATGCAGCTATGGTTATCCGGCTCCTGCGCCTTGTTATGCAGGGTCTGGTTACGGCTTTGGTTATGGCCTGTTTATTGTCCTCCTGATTTTATTGCTCATTTTCGGGTTTTGGTGGTTGCCGGGATGTGGATTTGGTTATGGAGGATCAGGTCCGTGCTGCTGATTCAGGCAAAGAAAAACTCGGCCCGAGGGCCGAGTTTTCCCATTTTACCTATTTATATCTAACGTTGCCGTTTCGAGTTGATCAGCGTCATGAACATCTTGATCAACATCTCTTCAATACATACAAACCATGACAATGCTGCCCATGCACCGGCAAATCCGTTAGCCGGTATCCTTCTCCTGCCAATAGCAACGCTTCTCTCCTTTTACGTAAAACAAGTTAAACATATTAACCTCCACCTTTCTTTAATTTTTTATGAACGGAATACCTACCTCATATGTTTTTAGAAAAAAGGACGATGCTTCATCGCTTTATCTAGATGTTCTTCTCGAATCTTGTGGATTCTCTCCTGTTGCAAACATTCCTCGGCAGTCATTTTTTTCATTTTAATCGTGATTGTGAAAAAAAGCATATTCAGTGTCATAATATCACCTCCTTTAAGGGAGCGGCCCAACAAAAAGGCATAAAAAGGCCGCAGAAAGTTACGTCCTCCTGCGGGCTTTTTTAGAGAATATAAAAAGACCGCAGGATAAAACACTTCTCCCTGCGGCCGCTATGTCTGAATGATTAATAAAGCCAAATTGCTTTAGAAATATTCCGCTTGGCACAGGTCGAATGTTATGTGATTGTCATTTGAAACGGACCGGCTGATTGCGACGACTCCATGTAGATACAATGTCATTTTCTTCGACCTCCTTTGGAATATTTTTTATTACTTGGTAAGTATATCCACAAATTCGATATTTGTAAACGGCTTTTGCCTATTTATTTGAAAATTTCAATCTTTCTACCCATTTTCATGAGCTATTATTACCTAAAGGAGGTAATTGGTATGTTAAATCTGCCCGTTAATGGGATACAACACTAGAAAAATAAAAAACCTGATTCTTTAAAAGAATCAGGACAGACTGTAGACAAACTCGAGTTTGTCTACAGATTTAATGAGGGTTTGTAAAATCTCGAACGTCGATTTCCTCTTCAGGCACTCGCTTTCCGCGGGCGGTCCGCCCTCGGCGCTTTTCCCGCAGGAGTCTCGCACCTTCCGTTCCAATCGACTTTGTTTTGAAATTTAGATAAAACCCCTTTGTCTAAACTAAGGTTTGCTTCTATTGTTGTAAAGTGTCCTGGTCATCCATTTCGGCCAAGATCTTCTTATATTTTTTTGATAATGAGAAAAATACTATGGATATGCCCAGGAACATGATTGTCGCTCCCATATAGACATATGTGCCAATCATCGCTTTGTCGCCAGTGGGAAGGATGGTTCCTATATAGAAGAACGAACCCACACATAACAAAGTGATCGCAAATTGTTTAAAATCCACCATTTTCGAACGCAGCATTGCAGCCGTTTGTTTTTTGCGGTTTTTCATGCCATTCCACCTTCTTTCAAGCTAATAAGATATCGATATCTCATTCTACCATATTTATTCCAAATGACAGGGTGTAAATAATGGCAGTCAGCTATAAAGCGGTCCCTAAACGATTATCCTTGCAGCGCTTGTTCCAAGTCTTCCAATAAGTCTTCAACATCTTCCAGACCTACTGAAATACGAATCAACCCATCCGTTATCCCAAGTTCTGCACGACGCTCAGCCGGAATGGAAGCGTGTGTCATCAAAGCCGGAATGGAAATCAAGCTCTCCACTGCCCCCAGACTTTCCGCAAGTGTAAAGTATCTCACTTTGTTCAAAACGGACTCGGCCTTTTCCGCACTCCCGACATCAAATGAAACCATACCGCCGAATCCACGCGATTGTTTTTTTGCAATATCATGATTTGGGTGGTTTTCAAGACCTGGGTAATAGATTTTCGAAACGCCTTCATGCCCGGATAGGAAACGAACGATTTGAGATGTATTTTTTTCATGTTCTTCCATCCTGATTCCCAGCGTTTTAATGCCCCGCATCAGCAACCATGAATCCTGGGGCCCTAGCACGCCTCCTGTGGAGTTTTGGATGAAATGAAGGTCATTGCCAATCTTTTCATCATTCACCACGACAAGACCCGCTACAACATCGCTGTGTCCCCCCAGATACTTCGTTGCGCTATGAAGCACGATATCGGCTCCAAGTGAAAGCGGATTTTGCCAGTATGGCGTACTGAAGGTATTGTCCACAATGGTGAGGATGCCGTTTTCTTTAGCTATTTTTGATACTTGTTCCAAATCGGTGATTTTCAATAATGGATTCGTCGGAGTTTCAATGAACAGTGCTTTCGTATTGTCCTTTATCTCTTTTTCGATCGAGTGTATGTCACTCGTATTAATGAAAGTAGCTTCCACCCCGAAGCGGTTAAGCACTTTAGTGATGACCCGGAAAGAACCTCCATAAACATCATCTGTCATCAATACATGATCACCATGACTGAACAGCATCATAACCGCAGTCATCGCTGCCATTCCTGATCCGAAGGCGAAACCTCTTTTTCCTTCCTCGAGATCCTTGATCAATTCTTCGAGGGCATGGCGGGTCGGGTTGCCTGTACGGGAATATTCATAGCCCCGATGATTTCCCGGACCATCCTGTTTATAGGTGCTCACTTGATAAATCGGCACCGAAACCGCCCCTGTTTGTTCATCACCAAAAATGCCGCCATGGATCAATTGTGTTTTTTTTCTCATTTTACATTCCTCCCTGATAAATTTTTTTACTTAAGTAACGTTCACTTGAATCCGGAAATATGACGACGATATTCGCCCCCGGGGAAGCCTTGGCCGCTTCTTTCATGGCCGCTGCAAATGCCGCACCTGAAGAACTGCCGACAAGAAGGCCTTCTTTAATCGCCAATTCCTTTACCATATCGAAAGCGTCATGATCGCTTATCGTATGGATTTGGTCAAAATACGTTTCATCCATATAGGCAGGTAAGAATTCCATTCCGATCCCCTCTGTTTTATGGGGTCCGGCTTTTCCGCCGTTTAAAATCGATCCTTCTGGTTCGACAATGACCGTTTTGACAGCAGCGTTCTTTTCTTTCAAATATCGCGATGTTCCCATGAATGTCCCGCCCGTCCCGGCACCGGCAACAAACACATCCACATCGCCTTCCATCTGTTCCCATATTTCAGGTCCCAGTGTTTTATAATAGGCATCAGGATTGGATGGGTTGGCGAACTGCTGGGGACAATATGATCCCGGTATTTCAGCCAGCAGCGCCTTAGCCTTGGCGATTGCTCCTGTCATCCCTTCCTCTGTCGGGGTTTGGATCACATTCGCTCCAAGGGCACGCATCAATTCCTGTTTCTCGGTACTGAATTTCTCCGGAACGCAAAATATCACGTCCACTCCACTGTTTATCGCAGCCAACGCCAAGCCAATCCCGGTATTCCCGGCAGTCGGTTCGATGATCGTACCGCCCTTTTTCACCTTCCCTGTCTGCAGCGCTTTGGCTAACAGTTCTTGACCAAGCCGGTCCTTCACACTGCCTCCCGGATTGAAGTATTCCAGTTTGGCAAAGATACGGACTTCATCCGGAAGCGGGAAATGGGTGATTTCCATCATCGGCGTTTCCCCTATCAGCTCATGAATGTTTTTAAAGACTTTCATATTCGGACATCCTTTCATAGTTATCCTACCAATTTAATGAGGATTATGCAATAAAGAATGATCAGCAGAAAAGCTTCCGCTGATCACTTACCATTCATTTCATTTTTTCAACCATTTTCAAAATCAGTGCCGCTGAATGAAGAGCCGCAGTTTCCAGGAATTTATCAAAGGAAATATTGGACTCCTTACCTGCGATATCCGAAAGGGAACGAATGATGACAAACGGTGTTTTGAATTGGAAGGCTACCTGTGCAATGGCTGCCGCTTCCATTTCCACCGCGTATAAATCAGAGAATTTCCCTCTGACGAATTCAACCCTGTCAGGATCATTCATGAAAGAATCCCCCGTCACGATCAATCCTTTCGCCACTTGTATATCCTCGATTTCTTTTGCTGCTTCTTCTGCGATTGCAAAAAGCTTTTCATCCGGTGTGAAAGCTGCAGGCAGCTGAGGGACTTGACCGTATTCATATCCAAAAATCGTCACATCGACATCATGGTGCCGCACTTCCGTGGATATGACCACATCCCCTACATTCAGTTCTGGATGATAACCGCCGGCAGAGCCAGTATTGATGACTGCATCCGGTTTGAATTTTTCTAACAGGATTGCAGTGGACATTGCCGCATTCACTTTACCGATACCCGATTTAAGTAAAATGACCTCGATACCATTCAGTGTGCCTGTATTGAACTCGGAACCGGCAATGGTCACCTGCTCCAACCCTTCCAATTTGTCACGTAAAATCGTAACTTCTTCTTCCATTGCTCCGATTATGGCTACCTTCATTAGTAAAAACCTCTTCCTATAATTTTTCCGCCTCCATGATCCAGACGAATTGATTGCAGCGCTCGAAGTTCACTTTATATCCATTTGCTTCAAGCACTTTTTCCAAAAAAGGAATCGTAGTATAATATTCCGTTTGCAAATCGTTCGCCAAATTATGAAAGCCTGCCTGCCTTGCATCTTGAATCGCTCGTTCATGCGCTTCCTTTGATTGATACATTGTATCAGCAAACACTATTTTACCACCAGTATTCAGTAACTTTCCATAGTTGGCTATCGCTTTTTCTTTTTCTTCATCGGTTAAATGATGAAACGCGTACGTACTCACGATCGAATCAACCTGGTCCGGCTTCGGAAAATCAATAAAATCGCCATCTACAATTTCCGTTTTTCCGCTCAGCTTGCTTACCGCTATTTCCCTCATCGCAGGTGAAGGTTCTATTCCCGATACCTTTAGGCCCTTCTTCAAAAGTCTTTCCGTCAAATTCCCGGTACCCACTCCGAACTCAAGCACATGACCAAAAGCCCGATCTGTGACGCTGTCCAATATGCCATCATAATGTTTAAAAACCTCTTGATACTCAATATCGTGTCCACCAACCGTATCATCATACGATTTCGACCATTCTTCAAATAAATCGATAAATTCTCTGCCCATTTTTAATCACCTTTTATAATAAGATAATAAAACCTATAAGCATAATATGAAATAAACAGAGAAACAGTTCTTGTTTTTAGGCAAATTCATTAGGTTCAGATTCGGACAAAATGGTGGTAAACTAACAGTATCTGAATGTTGGAGGGGAACAGTCATGAGTTTTCAACTCGACTTAAACTTATTCGAAGATAAAATAGAATTTTTCGAGGCAGAAAGCATCAAGAATCTTGAAGAAAAAATCCAATCACAAATTGAAATCAATAAAGCGATCATGCTCCAGGTGGAATCCGTGTCACACCAAATGTATGTAAGTGAAGAAGGCAGACGTTTTTATAGTGCAGTCGTCCACTTTAAAGCTAAAAAATGATCACCATGAAAAACCCCCGAAAAGCGGAATTCCTTTCGGGGGTTTTTTCGTTTATACATTTTTTCTGAACATTACCTTTTATCGTTTGTCTTCAGCTCTTCGACTTTTACAGGTTTCCAACCTGATCCGTCCACCCATTCAATATAAACCCGGAAGGTTTTAGGGTTGTCTCCTTCAGAAACCGTACCGATTGCCGTGGTCGGCGAACCGCCGTTTTGCAGCCACCATAGCTTCATGTTGCCTTCATCGATTCCAGCTCCGCTTGCTATCGCTTTACTCATTTCATTCCAATCGACCGAGCCCTTTTCGAAGCTGGTAGTGTGCTCCCCGGATTGCTCCGTTCCTACTGGTTTCCAACTCTCACTTGTATATGTAGACGCAACATTGCCATCGCCGCTGCCTTCCACTTCCACAAGTTCGGCATCTCCTGCTTTTTCTGGATCTGCATCATCTTCAGCCTTCTCTTCTGAATCATCTTCAGCCTTCTCTTCTGCATCTTCCTCTGTTGCTTTACTATCTTCTTTTTCGGCATCTTCTTCTGTTGCTTCACTATCACCTACTGCGTCTTCCTTCTCTGAATCCGTTTCTTCCTCTTTGCCAGAAGGTTTGTCCACTACTTTGCCTTTTTCTGTCTCGGCGACTTGCTTTGGTTCAGTCGTGGCTTTTTTTGAATCGGTGCCATCATCACTTAAGAAAATCGAGACTGCGACAATGACGATTAAAATGGAAACGATGGTGATTGCAATATTATATATTTTATTTACTTTTCTTTTTTGATCTCTCTGATTGAAACGTGAGCCCAAGGTCCATTCCTCCCCTTACCATTTCTTACTGCCTCATTTTAACATGATTTAGCCAGAGATAGAAGGGAAGGGTTTCCTACACTTTTCGTCAATTCTCGATATTGTCCTGGTCCTTCGAGTACAGGACTTTTACAATATCTGAAAAAAGAGGCGTCATGCTGGAACTGTTTTCCTTCGTTTCAAAACTTACGGTAACAAGAGCATATTTGGGATCTTTATATGGAAAGTAGCCCGCAAACCATTTATTAAGCTCCCCTTTTTCGATATTGGTCTGAGCTGTCCCGGACTTGCCGGCGACTTCCACAGGCAAATCTCTCAAAGAAGCACCCGTCCCTTTCTCTTCCGTCACGACCTTCCTAAGAAGATGCTGCATCTTCATCGTCGTATATGGAGACAGTGTCTCCCCGCCAATACTTTGATTGGGAAAATCGACTACGGTCGTACTATTGTTGAATTCGACCTTGGAAACGGCTTTGACCTGTTCCTTCTTGCCGCCGCGGGCAATCGTTGCCATCATATTCGCGATCGCGAGCGGCGTCGTTTGGACATCCTGCTGGCCAATTGCCGTTTTGGCAACCATTTTGGGATCTTTTTTTAAATCGTCATCATGCCAGACCTTTCCTGTTTGCTCATGATGCAGCTGAGTGACTTCCGTGTGATATACGTCCCCTTGCCAGCCCGTTTCACCAACCAGCCCTAACATTTTTGCATATTTGTCCAAAAAGTCCGGATCCTTCTCGGCTATTTCCTGTGACAATTCGGCAAACGTCCTATTACAGCTTTGGGCAAAGCTATTTTCAAAATTAAGTACGCCCAGTTCCCTCTGTTTATCCGTTTTGCCGTCTATCGTCAAATTACAATTAAATGTCCGGGTTGGGCTGGCCGCTTCATAATCGATGGCCGCTGCTGCCGTGACCGTTTTAAAGACGGAACCCGGCGTTTTTTGAGTCAGCATCATATTGACGGCCCCTTCGCCATTCGGATCTTTTATATTAAGCGCCGGACGTGATACCATGGCGACGATTTCACTTTTTTCGATATCGATCAATACGAGACCGCCTTTTTTTATCCCGCGTTCATCGACTAGCTTCTCCGCTTTCTCCTGAATTTCTTTATCGATCGTCGTCATGACCTTCACCGGGTAAAGCGGATTTGCAGGTTCCACATATTTAACATCGACACCGAACATTGGTCCTCCGCTGGCGTCCACGTGAAAAACGAGCTTCGATTCCCCAGCGGAAAGCAAGAACTCATCGAAGGTCCTTTGCAGTCCCGTATTGCCTATTTTCGTTTCAGGAGATAAATTCATGTCCGGATAACGTTTTTTCTTTTCCGCATCAGATATGTTCGTCGTTCCGATCAATTGTGCTGCAGGCGTTTGATCATGATATAATTTCTCATTCACGGCAAAGACCCCGGGAATCTTCAATTCATTGATTGCCTTCGATTGGCTGGACGTCAACTCTATCGGTTCATCCCCGCCAAATACGAATGGTTCATCCGCCTCTTCTATCGCCCGTTTTAACTCCGCTTCCGATTTTCCTATTATCGAAGCCACATCATCTATGGGCCATGTCATTTTTTTCAAAAATGGAAAAAGGACGAGCGTCGGGATTTCTTCATGTGCTAGCGGTTCTCCATTTCTGTCATAGAACTTTCCGCGTCCATCATCAATCTTTAATATCTGTGAACGTTGATTCACGCTTGCTTCCAACAGGTTCACATCATGCTTTGAAAAAGATTCTGTCGATACAAGTTGGATGTAGGCAAGCCTGCCTATGAGCATCAGCATGAAAGCGGTCAAAAAAAGAGCCAGCAACCTCATTCGTTTCTTTTTCATAAAATACACCTCGGTAACCATTGTTGACGAGGTGCGAATTTTTAAACAATTATGAACAAATTTAATGCGGCACTTTTCCATAAAAAAGAGGATGCCCCGATGGACATCCCCTTTTGCATTTTATTTAGTCGATGGATACAATCTTGACGCTCATTTCGCCGCCAGGTGTCATGATCGATACCTTGTCGCCGACCCTTTTCCCTATCAGGCTTTTCGCAATTGGGGAATCATTGGAGATTTTTCCTTCGAATGGGTCCGCTTCAACGCTTCCTACGATGGAATATGTTTCTTCATCACCATTTGGAAGTTCCACGAATGTTACCGATTTTCCAAGTGAAACTGTATCTGTATTCGAATCATTGCCTTCAATGATTTTTGCATTGCGGATCATGTTTTCGATTGTTGTAATACGTCCTTCAACGAAAGCCTGCTCTTCTTTTGCGGAATCGTATTCTGAGTTCTCGGAAAGGTCCCCAAAACTGCGGGCGATTTTGATTCTTTCCACCACTTCTTTACGTTTAACCGTTTTTAACTGTTCCAGTTCCTGTTCAAGCTTTAACTTACCTTCTTTAGTCATTGGATACTCTTTTTCAATTGCCAAAACCCTTCACTCCTTCAAATTCTTTACAGCAAGCATTCGCTGTGACAAGTTTATGTACTATATCGTGCTTAACCCTAAATCGAGTCAAAATATATAATTGCGCGACTTAAAAAGTCGCGCTTCGATACTAAGAAACAATCCGTTCCTTAGTATATAAACCGACTGCGGTGAGCAGCCGGTTCGTTCTGTATCAAGAATAGAGTATTGCGTTTTCCAACATTTGTCCAGTCTTTCCCATTAAATAAATGGGATTTTTAAATAAACGGAGGAAAATGGCACCTATCATTATTTATGCTATGTTATTACAAAAAAGACTTTTGTTCAAGGATTGTTTGAATTTTTGTCACCATAAGGTCAATCGCCACATGGTTCTGACCGCCTTCTGGTATGATGATGTCGGCATAACGCTTCGTCGGTTCTATGAACTGATTATGCATCGGACGGACGACACTGATGTATTGTTCGATGACGGAATCTATAGAACGGCCGCGTTCTTTAATATCACGGGTCATCCGGCGAAGGATCCGCAGGTCTGCGTCCGTATCGACATATAGCTTCATATCCATCAGGTCTCGGAGGCGCTCATCCTCCAGTACAAGAATGCCTTCAAGGATGATGACATCCTGGGGCTCAACTGTAATGACTTCTTCCGAACGCGTATGGATCGAATAATCATAAACGGGTTTTTCTATCGTTTCATAGCGCAGCAAAGCGTTAATGTGATCGATTAGCAAATCGTTATCAAATGCAAGCGGATGATCATAGTTCGTTTTCAGGCGCTCTTCAAAAGGCAGATGACTTTGATCTTTATAGTAATAATCTTGTTCGATCATCAAGATGGAATGTCCTTGGAAGAATTCAAAAATGGAACGGGTAACACTTGTTTTACCTGATCCCGACCCTCCGGTAACTCCGATGACCACTGGTTTCTTTCTTGTCATATCAATTCTCCTTCCGCATCATATTGTTCACATAAACTCTATTATCTACTTGAATGCGGACAATTTGAAGCGGATGGCGGGCTGCCTCCAGCTCCTTACCTGACTCATCCCAGATCGTACCGATTTTTTGAGTGAAGTTTTCGATTTCCGGTCCAAAAAATTCCACTTCATCCCCAGGCTTGAAGAAATTACGTTGCTGCATGGTGACGATTTTAGTTTCCTCGTTGTAATCAAGCACCAATCCTGCGAAGTCGAAGCGAGTCTTTACGGTATGATTCCCGAACATTTGCTGTTTATACCCAGGAATTTCCCCTTCCATGAACGATGATGCCGTCTCACGGTTCGCACACTTATCAAGCTCTTCCAGCCATTCTTGTTTAATTTTGAAATTGTCAGGATCGGCACAATACGCATCAATCACTTTACGATACACGCTGACAACCGTTGCAATATAATGAATCGATTTCATTCTTCCTTCGACTTTTAAGCTGTCTATGCCAATTTCAATCATGCCAGGCAGTGATTCAATCAGTTTCAAGTCTTTTGGACTCATTGCGAATGGAGCATCTTCTTTATCGAATAAAGCCTTTTCCCCATCTTGATCCAACTCATATAAATCATAATCCCAACGGCAAGACTGACAGCAGCCGCCCCGGTTCGAATCACGAGCCGTCATATGGTTCGAAAGGGTGCAGCGTCCGGAATAGGCAATGCACATGGCCCCATGAACGAAAGCCTCGATTTCGATATCGACCTTCTCCTTCATTTCACGGATTTCATCAGCACTCGTCTCACGTGCCAAAACAACACGCTCCAAGCCTTCCTCTTTCCAATACTGAACAGCCTTCCAGTTCGATAGCGATTGCTGTGTGCTTAAATGGATCTCGACTTTCGGAGCGACCCTTTTACAGGTTTCGATGATTAATGGATCGGCGACGATGATACCATGAACCCCTGCTTCCTGAAGACCTTCCAGGTATTCATCCAGACCATCGATATTTTCATTATGTGCGAAGATATTTGTAGTTACATATACTTTGGCACCATACTTATTAGCGAATTCGACGCCTTCCTTCATTTCCTCAAACGTGAAGTTACCGGCATTGGAACGAAGACCATATTCCTGACCGCCAATGAACACGGCATCCGCGCCGTAATGGACGGCAATTTTTAATTTTTCCAGGTTGCCGGCCGGAGCCAGCAATTCCGGTTTTTTTACAATGACTCTCTTTCCATCAACGATCTTGGAAATTTTATCAGCAATAGCATTCAAGGCTATTCCTCCTCTTTCTCTTACCCTTTTCTTTAATAAACCGATTCTTTAAAGAAGAACCCGGTATCCAACTCACGGTTATCCGGCTGAACCGCTTTGACTTTTTCAAAAAGTTCCGATTTGATATCCTCATAGCGGTCAGGGTCTTCAGCACATACGTCAATCGCTTCCCGATATAACTTTGTCATTTCAATGACATATTCCGGTGTTTGCAGTAACCCTTCGATTTTCAGTGAATCAATTTCCGCTTCAATCAATTCCTGAAGTTCATCAATCATGCACATATCATTCGGACTCATGATATGTGTACCATTTTCATCTTCATAAATCGGGTATTTATTTTCGCGTTCCTTATCATGCAAGAACATATTTCTTTGTTCCTTCCGATTTTCCACTTCCAATGCCTTGCCTTGGTATTCAAAGTAATTACCTAGGAGCGTACGCTTCGATTGGAACATGCATGTCATGCCATGCACTTGCACTTCAATCTCCACTTCGGCATTTTCCTTCATTTCCACGATCTCGTCCAGACTTATCTCACGGGCAGCAACGGCGCGGACAGCACCGCGTTTTCCCCAGTAATTACATGTGTACCAGTTCGTTACCGTCATCTCTGTATTCCAGTGCAGGGGCATATCAGGTGCCACGGCACGGACAGCCATCAAGACCGCGGGATCACCGAAAATGATCCGGTCGGCACCAGCCTCTTTAAGGAATGTAACATACCCTTCAAGCTCGTCCACTTTTTCATTATGAAAAATGGCGTTCATGGATACGTACACTTTCTTGCCCGCAGCATGTGCAAGCTCAATCGCCTTCTCTACATCTTCACGATTGAACTCCCCTGCCAGCCTTAACGCATAACGTTGTTCGCCAATGACGAAGGCGTCAGCGCCAGCATCGATGAGTTCTGTTATATGATCGACACTTGTCGGAGTCACGAGTAATTCAGGCTTTTTCATTTTTGTCACCTCTATGTTTACTGATGGCCACACCATCACCAATCGGCAAAATTACGGTATCGAAATGGGGATGGTCATGTAACCAGATGTTAAAGTCTCTGATTTTTTTGATAAGAGCTCGCTTTCTTCTCGTCATTTCCATTTCTTCAATGTTTTCGGCAACCAAGCCTTTAAATAAAACATTGTCAGTAATGATAATGCCAGCATCAGCAAGGAATGGTTCAAACAGTTCAAAGAATCGCTTGTACTGCCCTTTAGCTGCATCTACGAAGATGATATCGAACGGGCCATGCTCCATCACTTTCGGTCCCGCTTCAAGGGCATCCCCTTCAATGAGGGTGATCCTTTCCGACAGTCCCGCCTTCTTGAAGTTAGCCCTTGCCTGCTCAATACGGGCTTCATTCCGTTCAAGTGTGACGATTTCTGCTTCCGGAAGGGTCTCAGCCATCCTTATGGCCGAATAGCCAATTGCCGAACCTACTTCCAATATCGCCTTTGGCTGATGAAGCCTTAAAATCTGAAGCAGCACTTCAATTCCTTCGGGCTCCATGATCGGCACATTATTTTCCATCGCAAAATCTTCCAACTCCTTAAGCAAACCCGTACGCTCCGGAATTAAGGAATGAAGATATTGTTCTATTTTTCCGTTCAAAACGTTTCCTCCATTTATAAGGAAAACAAAAGCGCTTGGTCAGTAACATGAAAAAATTGATTGAACAATTTCTTCACAAGGAGCTGAAACAAGTATGCTTGACGATCTACATTTCCTTATCTTTCAAAATAAAACCCGGCATTCGCCGAGTTACGTCACCGATAAGAATCGGATCAAAAATTCACTTGTACTATTCTATCATAAAAACAAGGGGAAAGTAATATCTCTCCCCCCTCAGTGTCCTTGCATTTTTTTATTTATTTATTGGAAATATGCTCTGCCTTTTTATTATTGTGGTCATCCAAGGTCTTGGAGTAAAGGACTTCCCCTTCAGGTGTTGCCAAAAAGTACAGGTAATCCGTTTTCTCAGGTTTCAGCACCGCATCGATCGATGTCGTTCCGGCATTTGCAATCGGCCCTGGCGGCAGCCCCTTGTTCTTATACGTATTATAAGGGGATTTCACCTCAAGGTCTTTATAATATACCCTGCTCTTATGTGAACCCTTCGCATACAAGACGGTAGGATCCGTTTGAAGCGGCATATCTTCCTCAATACGATTGTAAAAGACGGAAGCTATCTTTCCGCGATCGACTTGTGCCGTCGCCTCTTCTTCGACAAGCGAAGCGAAGGTCAGCATCTCGTGTACGGAATAATCGTTCTTATCCATTTGGCCTTCGTAAGCCTGCAATGTCTCTTCCGTTTTCTTCAGCATCTCGATGACGATCGATTCCAGGGTCGGCTTTTCCTCATAAAAATCATAAGTAGCCGGGAAAAGGTACCCTTCAAGCGGATATAAAACCTTTTCATTTTCAATTTCCGAGGTCAATAGCTGCGGAAATTGCTCTTGCATGGAATTAACGAACTTCTTATCATTCAATTTCTTAAAGACCTTTTTCGGATCTTCACCCGTCTTCCCTGCTATGATATCGGCAATTTGTATAAGCTGCTTTCCTTCAGGAATCGTTATCTTCATTGCCGCTTCCTTCATGAGTTTTCCGGTTTTGATGCTTGTGACGATATCTTCAATCGGCATGGAAGGTGATAATTTATACTCCCCTGCCTGAAAACCGGATTCATTGCGGAATTTAATATAATATTTGAATACGCGTGCGTCCTTGATTATTCCCTGCTCTTCAAGCAGTGTTGAAATTCCGTTAACGGATGAACCGATTGGGATTTTCACTTTCTTGATGGTGTCATCATCCGGATCGACTGGTTTCATGGCTGAGTTGATATATAAAAAGCCCACAAGACCAACTATCCCAATTAGTAAAATAAGCGAAGCGATCGTAATCATGATGATTTTACGAACCAGCTTGGCTTCTCCTTGCTGTTCTAACAATTTCATTCGGATATGTTCCTTTTTAGATAGATTTTTATCTTTTTCATCCATGTTCATTCCCCCTGCAAACTCACACCAACTACAGAATGGTTTCTAGATGATGCTTTCTCTAATTAATCTTTGCTTCGAACATTATACTAAAATCAACAAATAATTACATGTTTTTTGCAAAACTACATTCATCAATACTCTATTTATGGTAAAAATGCACTACTTTCGTCAACATACAGGTATTTATTTAATAGGAAAATAGTGATATCTTTGTCTAAAGTTTTTTTGAGGGTATATTGATTTCCGCTCCAGGCACTCGCTTTCCGCAGGCGGTCCGGGAGCCTCTCCTCGGCTACACCTGCGGGGTCTCCCCTAGACACGCTTTTCCCGCAGGAGTTCGGATTGCCTACAGTCAATTTTATAGCTTGTACAATTTAGACGTTGATTTCCGTTCCAGGCACTCGCTTTCCGCGGGCGGTCCGGGAGCCTCCTCGGCTTACGCCTGCGGGGTCTCCCCTAGACGCGCTTTTCCCGCAGGAGTCTCGTACCTTCCACTCCAATCAACTTTGTTTTAATTATACTCAGCTTAAAATGTTTCCTGCATATTGGCATTTTAGGGAATTATTCATATAGGAATGCCATAATGATTTAAGGAAAAGGAAAGGTGTGGAGGAGTTGGATCAGTCTTATTTTGTAGGTTGGGGGACATTGGCACTCATAAACGCCGGACTTGCTCAAGGGAAAAATAGAACGGCGCTGAATTGGTTCTTGCTATCATTATTTTTGGGCCCGTTCGCTACTTTTATGCTTTTATTAGCAAAGAAAAGATAAGGGGTTACTGGTACATAAATGAAAAAAACGACCTTCATGTCCACAGTTTTTAATGGGTTTGTACAATTTGAACGTTGATTTCCACTCCAGGTACTCGCTTTCCGCGGGCGGTCTCGGGAGCCTCCTCGGCTTCCGCCTGCGGGGTCTCCTTAGACACGCTTTTCCCGCAGGAGTCTCGCACCTTCCGTTCCAATAAAATTTTTATAAAAAATTCAGATTGAAACCCTTTTGTCTAAAAAAGCGGCTCGGAATGACGGTCAAAACCCGAACCATGAAATATTATTTGGTTGTGGACTTGATTTCCACTCCAAGCACTCGCTTTCCGCGGGCGGTCTCGGGAGCCTCCCCGGCTTCCGCCTGCGGGGTCTCCTTAGACACGCTTTTCCCGCAGGAGTCTCGCACACCCGCTCCAATCAATTTTGTTATTAAATTTTAGATTGAGTCTCTTTTCAAAAAAAAAACCGACCTCTAGGGGCCGGTTTTTTTCTTTTATTCTTCTTCAGCTTCTTCTTGGTCAAGGAATGTATTTAACATTTCTTCGACAAGATCCCACTCTTCTTCTGTTTCGATCGGTGTAAGTTCACCATCTTTATTATCTTCGCTCGGTACGAATGATGAAGCGTGGATTTCAATTTCTTCCTCTTCATCTTCTGCAGACATCGGATAGTAAAGTACATAAGATTTGTTGAATTTATCTGAGTCGAATGTGAAAAGGATTTCGCAAAGCTGCTCGTTTCCGTTTTCATCTACTACTGTAATGTTGTTTTCGCCGTGTTCCATTTGTATTCACCTCATATTGAATTTGTTTGTCTGTCCAAGAATCCTTGCAGAATCATGACAGCTGCCATTTTATCAATGACTTTCTTGCGTTTGCTTCGGCTCACGTCCGCCTCAAGAAGGACACGTTCAGCCGCCATAGTTGTCAACCGTTCATCCCAGAGAAACACCGGCAGCTTGAATTTGTTTTCTAATCGTTTAGCGAAATCTTGGCTGATCTCGCCTCGCGGTCCAACAGTCCCATTCATGTTTTTAGGTAAACCGAGGACAATTTTAGAAACATCATGCTCTTTTATTATTTCATTGAGGCGTTTAAAGCCGAAGTCATTTCCAGCTTCGTTAATTTTGATCGTTTCCAATCCTTGTGCAGTCCAACCCATCGCGTCGCTCAAGGCAACGCCGATGGTTTTTGAACCTAAATCAAGTCCCATTGTGCGCATTAGTATTCCTCTCGATGGTTCTTAAGATACGATTTAACCAATTCTTCGATGATTTCATCGCGTTCAAGCTTACGAATAATGTTTCGAGCATCCATATGGCGCGGGATGTAGGCCGGGTCACCAGATAATAGATAACCGACAATCTGGTTTATCGGGTTATAACCTTTTTCCTGAAGTGCAACATACACTTGAGACAATACTTCTTGTACATCTCTTTCGAATGGTTCTTCGGGAAAATTAAATTTCATCGTTTTATCAAAGGAACTCATTAACATGCACCTCTCCTCAGCGTCCAAATCCACTATTACCTACATTGTACAACACTTTCCATTGATTATGAAATCGATAAGACCCATTCTTCAACAAAATTAAGTGCTGCGTCCAATTTTTCAGGGTCTTTTCCGCCGGCTTGGGCCATATCTGGACGTCCGCCACCGCCGCCGCCGCAACGGGAAGCAACTTCTTTGACCAATTTACCGGCATGGAAACCGCGGTCGATGTAATCCTTGGTCACCCCGGCAATCAAATTGACTTTATCGCCTTGGGCAGAACCTAATACGATAATGACAGAATCGAGCTTTTGTTTCAAATCATCCGCCATGGCACGCAGATTATTCATGTCGGTAGCTTGAACCTTCGCCACCAATACTTGAACACCATTTACGTCTTTTACGTTAGAAACAAGGCTGCTTGCTTCAATATTACTTAATTTTGCAGTAAGGCTTTCATTCTCACGATGAAGATCCTTCACTTCAGCCAGTACCGTTTCAATTCTTGAAGGTACGTCTTTCAAGTTCGTTTTCAATTTAGCAGCCGCATCTTTCAGGACACCGATTTGATCGGTCATCAATTTGTACGCCCCGGCACCCGTTACCGCTTCTATACGGCGAGTCCCTGCACCGATGCCGCTTTCGGAAACGATTTTGAATAAGCCGATCACCGCTGTATTCGGAACGTGGACACCGCCGCAAAGTTCCAAGCTGTAATCGCCTATTTGAACGACACGTACAATCTTGCCGTATTTTTCGCCGAACAAGGCCATTGCGCCCATAGCCTTGGCTTCTTCGATGTTTTTATAGTCCGTATTCACTTGTAAGCTTTGCCAAATCTTTTCATTTACAATCGTTTCGATTTGTTCAATCTCTTCCGCCGTTATCTGGCCAAAATGAGAGAAATCGAAGCGAAGGCGCTCAGCCTGTACGAGTGAACCCGCTTGGTTGACATGTGTACCAAGCACATCTTTCAACGCCTGATGCAGAAGGTGCGTCGCTGTATGGTTTTTCGTGATATGGATGCGATTTTCTTGATTTACCGCAGCAACGATATGGGAATCTGCTGTTAATGTTCCCGCAGTAACTGTTACACGGTGCAGATTTTGGCCATTAGGAGCTTTTTGGACATCAAGGACATCGACCTTCACCGATTCACTTGCCATCGTTCCTATATCGGCTATTTGTCCGCCGCTTTCCGCGTAGAAAGGAGTCTTGTCCAGAATCACTTGAACTTCTTTTCCTTCTTGTGCCTCCGTTACAAGCTCGCCATTTTGTATGATGGCAGCAACTTTGGCTTCGACAGCAACTTGATCATACCCGACAAATTCACTTTCAACTTTAATATCGCCCAATACCCCGCCTTGGATTTGCATGGAATCAACATCTTGACGCGCTGAACGGGCACGTTCACGCTGAGCATCCATCTCTTTTTCAAATCCAGCTTGATCGACGGTCATGCCTTCTTCTTCTGCATATTCTTCAGTTAACTCAATCGGGAAGCCATATGTGTCATATAAACGGAATGCATCGCTGCCTGGAATGGTCGTATTGCCTTTTTCCTTTTCCTTTTTAATGACCTCAGAAAGGATGGATAGTCCATCATTCAGGGTTTCATGGAAGCGTTCCTCTTCATTTTTGATTACTTTTGCAATGAACTCTTTATTCTTGAGGACTTCAGGATAGAAGTCTTTCATGATTTCACCGACGACCGTCACAAGCTCGAACATGAATGGTCGGTTGATGTTGATTTGCTTAGCATATCGAACCGCTCTGCGAAGTAAACGGCGCAATACATAACCGCGGCCTTCGTTGGATGGAAGAGCCCCGTCACCTACTGCAAAGGCTACCGTACGAATATGGTCGGCAATGACTTTGAATGCCACATCTTTTTCTGTATCAACACCATATTTCACATCGGATATCTCTTCGACTGCGCGGATGATTGGCATGAATAAATCTGTATCATAGTTCGTCGCCACATCTTGAACGACGGAAGCCATACGTTCAAGGCCCATCCCTGTATCGATATTTTTCTTTGGAAGCGGTGTATATGAACCGTCCGGATTATGGTTGAATTGAGAAAATACAAGATTCCATACTTCCAGATGACGTTCATTTTCCCCACCCGGATATAGTTCCGGATCATTCGGATCATCGCCATATGCTGGTCCGCGGTCATAGAAAATCTCCGTATTCGGACCGCTTGGACCTTCCCCGATATCCCAGAAGTTTTCTTCCAGGCGAATGATCCTTTCAGCAGGTACACCGATTTTTTTATTCCAAAGTTCGAATGCTTCATCATCTTCAGGATGGATCGTCACAGCCAATTTATCTTTGTCGAACCCAATCCATTTTTCATCGGTCAAAAATTCCCATGCCCATGTGATGGCTTCTTCTTTGAAATATTCACCAATGGAGAAGTTTCCGAGCATTTCGAAAAACGTATGATGACGTGCCGTTTTCCCCACGTTTTCAATATCGTTTGTTCGGATCGCCTTTTGAGCATTCGTAATCCTTGGATTTTCAGGAATCACCCGTCCATCAAAATATTTCTTTAACGTCGCCACCCCGGAATTGATCCAAAGCAATGATGGATCTTCATGAGGAACCAATGACGCACTTGGTTCGATGTTATGTCCTTTTTCACTAAAAAAGTCTAAATACATTTGGCGGATTTGAGCACCAGTTAAATACTTCATATATATCCTCCTTATAAAAATTATGTAATTTTGAGCACACAAAAAACCCCCATCCCAAAAACAGGGACGAGAGTTGACTCGCGGTACCACCCTGATTATGGACGCAGGAATTCATCCCAGGCCCATCACCTTCATAAAAGCCTTAACGCGGCGTGACGGCAGGTATTAGCTGCTCTCAGGACTAGCTTTCTGCTGCTCTTCACCTGGCAGTCCCTTTCAGCCTGGGGGACCCCTCTCTTTAGATGGACTTCAGCATACTTCATCCTTCAACGAATTATCTTATGTTATGGATTATATTCACAAGACTTTTATTTGTCAATAAGGGGCGGCTTCTTTCTAAAGTGAACGCGGGCATGAAGTACAAAAACTTTCAACACAGCCAAGATGGGAATCGAAAGGACCATGCCGACGATACCGCCTATTTCGCCTCCGGCCAATAATGCAAGCATGATGAACAGCGGATGCATATGAAGGCTTTTACCGACTATTAGCGGCGAAAGGATATTTCCCTCAAGAAATTGAAGGACAAGCACGATGACCGCGATGATCAACACCATTTTAACTGACATTGTCGCGGCGATGACCACCGCAGGAATGGCCCCAATAATCGGTCCGAAATACGGAATGACATTCGTTATTCCGATTATCGCCCCCAAAAGAAGCGGATATTTCATTCCGGCTATCCAGAAGAGCAGCGAGGAAATCAAACCGATCACGACACAGACGATGATTTGTCCGCGGATATAGCCGCCAAGCGATGCATCGACGTCACGAACGAATGCCCGTCCCTGATTGCGCCATTTTTTCGGGGTCATATACCATGCCATTTTTTTTAAAACGGTGAAATCTTTCAGGATATAAAAAGCAATGAATGGAATCAATGCAATCAGGACGATGAAATCAATCATCTTCATTGCATACTCCATCGCCTTTTCAGGTATACGCTTCAGCCAGCCTTCGAAAAGGGTGACACCCTCTTCGAATCTTTCATGAATTCCGAACGGCCAGGCCGCCGTTTGATGATTGAGCTTATCAATCCTGCCCCGGTACTGTTCAACCAGTTCCGGCACGCTTTCCGACAGCTCGCGAACCTGGCTGACGATCACTGGAATCCCTTTATAAACAGCAAAACCGATCCCCCCGAAAAACAACAAATAGATGATCGTGATCGAAAGCCAGCGACGCATCCCTTTCTCATTCAAATATTCCACTACAGGGTGCAGCAAGTAACTGATGAACGCACCGATCAAAAAGGGCAGCAGCACCGTCACACATACAGTAACGGCAGGTCCCCACATGGGCTTAAGTTTCATAAAAATATAGATGACGAAAAATAAGAGCAATAAAAAACCCAGGCGATAAAACCACTTTAGCCGAATACTCACAATAAACACCCCCCGCTCATTTATTCTTCGAAAGGCGGAAGGTTTTCATACATAAAAAAGAGTGCCCTCATTATCAGGACACCCATTCCTGCTATAATAATGACTTTAATCTTTTGCGTATTTTCTTCATGTTCCGTTTGATCATCTTCGAGTTCATCAAGTCCGAACCCATATTCATTAGAGTATTGCGTGAACGTCTAGCCATTGCAAACACCTCTTCCGTTATTTACATACCGAAGCGGCGGTCGTTTTCCTCAAACAAATCGTCCAATGAGCTTAAACTTCCATCTTCCTCGACTTGGTGCGTATTGATGAGCCCTTCGGACAGAGTCATTTCAATAAAGCAATTCCAACAATAATATTGATTTACGCCAATCTTCCCAACATCTTTACTGCGGCAATTCGGACATTTAATTTCCAAAATGGACACCTCACTGTTCATAAACTGAAACAATGATGGTGTCCTTCCCTAATGCAGGCGGCTGTTTTGATTCTATCACTGTCGACTCCGAGAAAAACCCATCCGTTGTTTCATACGCTATAATCGTGCCCATTTTTTCCTTGAAATATACATCCTGCAGTAAACCAAGTTCTTCGCCCATTTCTGAAAGCAGCATGCGTCCCAATAATTCGTCCTTCGATAGGCAAATGGAATCCGCAGGCACTTTCGTAAGGGGTGAATCTTGCTGGCTGATGACGATCCCATCTGGACCGAATGAAGAAATATCGTCAAGTTTTAAATGAAAAGCTCTTTTGAACAATGCTTGCTGATGAACGACCAACCCCGTTACCTGTCCCATTTCAGAAATTGATAAATCGTGGACCGTGCCGATTCTATCTCCTTTGATTGTAAAAACCGGCATTCCTTTCAATAAAGAAAACGTCCGCAAGGTCATCCCGCCTTTCCGAACATTTTTATTATCTCTTTACTACTGAAAATAGATGTGCTGAAAGGTTTTCCATTGTTGGTCCAACACAGGGGGCCATACATAAAAAAAAGACCGGTTTCCCGGTCAGATCCACCTGCTTTCACCAGCCCCTGCTGGCACCTCCGCCACCGGAACTTCCTCCGCCGCCGCCCCGTGGACCGCCGCTGCCGCCTCCACGGCCGCCGCCGCCTCCGCGACTTATGAATATCAAAAGGATATTGATTAGCGTTTGAAGGAAAAACCCTTTAAAGAACTTGGCATCGAGGATGAATACGATGATGACGACGATGATAATGAGGAAAATCTGTAAACCTGATGGCTGAAAGGTTTCTGACTCGGGCTGAACGGAGAGATCTTGATAAAACTCGTCACCTAGGTTGTATTCTTTCGTGACGTCGTTATATACAGCCTTATAGGTCTCCGTCAGGGCAACATCATATTTACCCTCTTTCAGCGCGGGGATAGCCACATCATCCAAAATCTGTCCGGATTTTATATCGGTAATGGCCCCTTCCAAACCGTACCCCACTTCAATTCGGATTTTCTGTTCTTCCATGGCCAGCACGATAAGGACTCCATTGTTCAGCTCGGCATCACCAAGCTTGAATGATCTCAATGCCTCGACCGAGTACTCCTCGATCTCGGATCCTTCCATCGAATCAACCGTCAAAACGGAAATTTGTGCTTTTGTGGCATCATCCAGTCGTTTCCCAAGTTCGATGAGTTCGGATTTTTCCTGATCATCCAGGACTCCGGCGAAGTCCTGAACATATATATCCCCAACTGGTTCAGGAATGTTAGGTTGTGCTGCGGCCACGTTTGCTAAACTGAACGTAAGAATGAAGAATAGCGCAAACACAGCGAGTTTTTTCATTATTTATCGCTCCCGAAATCAACCTTTGGCGTTTCTTTTTCTTGATCGGTCACTTCAAAATATGGTTTTGCATCGAACCCGAACGCTCCTGCCATCATATTCTTCGGAAAGCGTTTAATCATCTTATTATAGTTGGTAACTTCATCATTATAGTCTTTTCGTGCTACCGTCAGCCGATTTTCCGTTCCTTCCAAACTATCCATGAGGCCCTTAAAGTTCTCATTGGCCTTTAAGTCCGGATAGTTCTCGACAACAACCAAGAGACGGCTCAAGGCTCCGCTCAATTCTTGATCGGCTTCAATCGCATCTTCGGTCGAATTGGCACCTGCCAGCTTCGAGCGTGCATCACTCACCGCTTTAATGGCTTCCGTTTCATGCGAGGCATAACCCTTCACCGTTTCAACAAGATTCGGAATCAAATCCGCTCTTCGTTTTAATTGGTTATCCACCTGTGACCATTTATTATCGACGTCTTCACTGGCACTAACAAGTCCGTTGTACGAAGATGCGCCATAAATGACCAGTAGAACGACAACGACTATCCCGATTATCCAACCTTTTTTCATCAAATCCCCCCTGCTCACATATAAGTTATATCCTTATTAGTTCCACCAAAACCATGAATTTTAAACAAAATTATCAAAAAGAACCTACATAAAATCATATGGCGTGACATTCTCCATCCCGATCATCGGGTCAGCATGCATAAGAATATCAAGATAACTTGCCTCTTGATGCACCTCTCCCTTTTCAACCGGCATTTCTTCTTCACTCAAGATCTCCCGCAGCTTTTCACGCAAAGTCGTTTTCCGGCTCATCTCATCATTACGCTCGATCCCTAAACGGAATGCATCTTCTTCACCACATAGGATCAAGAAATTTTTACTGCGGGTAATCGCCGTATACAATAAATTACGGCGGAGCATCCGGTAATAACTTTTCACTACAGGTAAAATGACGATGGGGAATTCGCTTCCCTGCGATTTATGGATGGAGCAGCAATAGGCATGTGTAATCTGGTTCAAATCCTGTTTCGTGTAAGTCACTTCGATGCCTTCGAACGATATGATCACTTTATCGACAGAATCGGTATTTTCTTTAGCGAACAATATGGACACGATTTCCCCCATATCGCCATTAAAGACACCCTCCTCTGGCTGGTTCACCAGTTGAAGCACCTTATCTCCGGTTCTATATATCACATCTCCGAATTTTATTTCCCGCCGCTTTTCATTCGCATTGCTATTGAACACTTCCTGAAGCATTTTATTCAGTGCATCAATTCCGGCAGGCCCTCTATACATGGGAGCCAGCACCTGTATATCTTTGGCCGTGAAGCCTTTCGTCCTGGCATTGGCAACCACTTTCTCGATTACTTGGGGGATTTGATTGGTTTGGCAGCGAATGAACGATCGATCTTCCTGCTGTTTCGTGACATCATCCGGAAGCCTTCCTTTTTTGATTTCATGGGCCAATTCAATGATCGATGACCCATCAGCTTGACGATATATATGTTCGAGACTGACAGTCGGTACACAATTCGATGCAAGCAAATCCTTTAAAACCTGCCCAGGTCCAACAGATGGAAGCTGATCTTCATCACCAACCAATATCACTTGGACATTTTCCGGCAGAGCTTTAAACAATTGATGGGCCAGCCACGTATCCACCATCGAAACCTCATCGATGATCACGATACGGCCATCCAGCTGATTATCCTCATCATGGGAAAAGCCTTCACTCCCGTTCCACCCCAGCAAACGGTGGATCGTGACTGCGGGGAGCCCGGTCGATTCAGCCATCCGTTTCGCCGCACGCCCGGTAGGAGCCGCAAGTACGAATGGAAAGGGATCGCTTCCTTCTTTTTTATAATCGTTAATGTCCATGGATACACCATGCAGCTCTGCATATAGCTCAACGATGCCTTTGATGACTGTCGTCTTACCGGTACCCGGTCCCCCCGTCAAGATTAACATCGGTGATTGCAGGGCTGTCTGGATCGCTTCCTTTTGAGCCGGGGCATAGGAAACATCCAGCCGCTCTTCCAGCTCACCAAGTGCCAGCAAGAACTCAGATTCGGGGAACTGGTCCTCATACTCGGTTTGAGCAAGCAGCCGCTTGATGTTCATCACGATTCCCTTTTCCGAATAGAAAAGCGAAGGCGGATAAATTCGTTGATCCTCGACAACTATTTTCCCCTCTTGCGTCAATTCGATTATTTCCGAGGAAATGTTGGTGAACTCAATGCGATCCCGTTTATTTTCCTCCAGCAGCCGTTTGACCGCTTCCAATAGCTGCTCGGCTTCTATGTAGATATTTCCGTCCTGGAGGCATTGGGATTCAAGTGTATACAAGCACGCAGCCTTGATTCGGTCGGGGTGGCTGCCGGAAATGCCCAGCTGATGCCCAAGCTCATCCGCCCGTCCAAACCCAATCCCTTCAATATCCTCGACGAGCTTATACGGATTTCCCTGAATCATCGTGATTGTATCCTGCTTATACATTTGATAAATTTTCATCGACAGCTGCGGACCGAAGCCATATTGATTCAGGGCGATCATCACCTGCTCCAGACCTTGATGTTCGACTAATGTATCATAGAGGCCCTTTGCCTTTTCCCCTGATAGCTTCGGGATATCATCAAGCAGCGAAGGCTGAGCCAGAATTTTTGAAATGGCCTTTTCACCCAGTGTCTCAACAATGCTTTCAGCTGTTTTTTTCCCAATGCCCTTGAAAAGGTCACCTGATAAATAACTGACGATGCCTTCCTTGGATTGAGGCAAATCCTTGCGAAAATGCTCTACATGGAATTGAAGGCCAAAACGCGGATGTTCCTTCATGGCCCCATAAAAAATATAGATTTCATCCTCATGCATCCTTGGAAAATAACCTGTTACGACCGCTTCCTTCTCTTCATAATTCAGATTCGTTTCATGCACACGAATTCTAACAACCGAGTACATATTTTCTTCATTATGAAAGATCGTCACTAAATGACTGCCTTTCATGAACTTTTTCTCTTCTGAAAACAAATCCAACGAATCTTGCTGGCTCAACGCTTCTCCCCACCTTTCCATGCATATGCTTTTTATTTACTCAGCATTCATCTCTTCCAACAGTTTCTTACCGTGCGCAGCAAGCATATGGTCAGGCTGTGCTTCCAAAGCCTTATCAAAATAAACCATCGCGGCTTTCGCATCCTCACGATACCCTGCAAACGCAACGCCTAAATTATAATAAGCATCCGCATGGCCCGGATCCTGTTCCACAACTAAATTCAGTTGATTGATCAATTCATCATACAATTCCGCATTAGCAAGACATAACGCATATTGGAATCTCGCATCAACATCCTCAGGGCTCAGCTCCACCGTTCTCTGCAGATAAGGCATCGCCAATTTCGGTTGATCCAATGCCATCAATGTCAATCCAAGCATGAAGTAAGCATCGCTGTTATCCAGTCCCAGACGGATGGCCTTTTCAAACATATCCTTCGCTTCGACCAGTTTAGAATCGGATTCATAATATAAGTTTCCTAATGAATAGTACGCCGCTGCTGCATTTTCATCCAGCTCGATCGCCTTTTTGTAAAACTTGACCGCTTTATCCGTTTCACCCACGGCAGTCAATACATTCCCAAAGTTTATGTAAGCAACAGGCTCATTCGGATTTTCCTCGATCGCCTCATTAAAAACTTTCGCCGCTTCTTCGTATTTCCCTTGCTGCATAAATTCAATACCTTGTTGATTCTTATCCATATCCATTCACACTCCATTTTTATATTAAAAAGTATAGCATAAGCCAGTGGTCGAATTCAGGCGGTCACCCGCAATCCAAAAGAAGTCCCCAACCGCAAACACAGCTGGGGACATGATTATTTTACCCTACGTAAGTCAGTTTTTCACCTTTTTTAAATACTTCATCAATCGTACCGCCGCCAAGGCACACTTCACCATCATAGAAGACGACTGCTTGTCCAGGTGTGATCGCACGGACTGGCTCGTCAAAGATGACTTCGACATCACCATCGTCCAAGACCTTCACCTTAACACCGCTATCGTCTTGACGGTACCTGAACTTTGCCGTGCATGTAAATTCATCGGCAGGCGCATGTTCCGCTACCCAGCTGACATTCACTGCACGAAGGGAATTGGAATACAGCACATCATTATCAAAGCCTTGACACACATACAGTACATTGCGCTTCAAGTCTTTTCCCGCAACAAACCAAGGATCGCCGCTGCCGCCAATTCCCAGACCGTGACGCTGACCGATCGTGTAATACATCAAACCGTCATGCTTGCCCATAACCTTGCCATCCATCGTGACCATATCACCGGGCTGAGCTGGGAGGTAATTGCTTAAAAACTCTTTGAAATTGCGTTCACCGATAAAACAGATCCCTGTAGAATCTTTTTTCGTTGCCGTGGCAAGACCCGCTTCTTTCGCAATTTCACGGACTTCCTTCTTATCAATATGTCCAAGCGGAAACATGACTTTTTCCAACTGTTCTTGAGTAAGCTGGTTCAAGAAGTACGTTTGATCTTTATTATTATCGACACCGCGCAGCATTTTGTATTCGCCATCCCGGTATTCAACCTGTGCGTAATGACCTGTAGCCACATAGTCGGCACCAAGGCTTACCGCATGTTCAAGAAAAGCCTTGAACTTGATTTCCTTATTGCACATTACATCCGGATTCGGGGTACGGCCCGCTTTATACTCATCCAGGAAATAAGTGAAAACTTTATCCCAATACTGCTTTTCAAAATTGACCGCATAATAAGGGATGCCGATTTGATTACAAACGGCAATTACATCATTGTAATCTTCCGTTGCCGTACAGACTCCGTTTTCATCTGTATCATCCCAGTTCTTCATGAAAATCCCGACCACATCATAGCCTTGATTCTTCAATAGCAGGGCTGACACAGAAGAATCCACGCCTCCTGACATACCCACGACGACGCGGGTGTCCTGTGGTGCTTTTCTCATTCTGTCACCTCATTTATTTAAAGTAAGAATTATCTTCTCACTAATCTATTAACGATTTTAACGGTGGTTTCAGCCGCCTGCCTTACTTCCTCTTCCGTGTTGTTCAAACCGAAGCTGAAACGAATCGAATTCTTCGTCCGCTCCGAATCTTTCCCGAACATCGCCACAAGCACATGCGACGGATCGATTGACCCGGCAGTACAAGCGGACCCGCTCGATACAGCAACACCTGCCAAGTCCATATTTACGAGCATCGATTCCACATTCGTACCCGGAAAACTGACATTCAGCAAATGCGGCAGCGACTGTTCCATGGATCCGTTAATTTCATATTGTACATCCGCCTCATCAAAGACGGCAAGCAATACGTCTTTGAATCGCTTGTATTGCTCCTTTTTCTTTTCCATCGTGCTCTGTGCAATTAAAACAGCTTCTGAAAAACCGGCAATTGCCGGCACACTCTCCGTACCAGCACGGCGCTTGCGTTCTTGTTCCCCGCCATATAAATGCGGATTCAGCTTCAATCCTTCACGAATATAAAGAAAGCCGATTCCCTTGGGACCGTTGATTTTATGCGCGGATACACTCAGCAAATCCACACCCAACTCATGAACGTCGATTGAGATCAAACCATATGCCTGAACCGCATCCGTATGGAAAATGGCTGGATGACCCTTGAGCACCTGCCCTATTTCAGCAATCGGCTGGATCGTACCCACCTCATTATTGCCGAACATGACCGAAACCAAAATCGTGTCATCCCTCAATGCCGCCTTTAAATCGGCAATTGAAATAAGCCCCGCTTCATTCACAGGTAAATATGTGACCTCAAAGCCAGACTTCTCTAGGTATTGGCAAGTATGCAAGACCGCATGATGCTCAATCTCCGTCGTAATGATGTGCTTCCCTTGTTCTTTATAAGCATTCGCAACACCAATGATCGCCGTATTATCAGCCTCGGTTCCGCCGCTCGTGAAAATGATTTCATTCCGCCCGGCACCGATGCTCGCTGCAATACTCGAACGCGCCTCATCCAAAACATGCCGCGCCTCCCGTCCGAAAGCATGAATGCTCGACGGATTTCCGAAATCATTGCTCATGACCCTCATCATCGTATCGATCACATTCGGATGCATCGGTGAAGTCGCAGCATGATCTAAATATATTCTGTCCACTTTTTTGTCGCCTCCATTAAAAAACGCAAGCGCCTACATAAGAGGCGCATTGCTGATCAATTAAATATAGTACATATAAGAATCGATTTCACCCGTATCCTTGTAGCTCGCCAAATCCATAAGCGTCGTATTATCCAATACATCCTTCACGGCATCGCGAATCCTGATCCAAAGCTGACGCTTCACCGGCTCTTCATCCTCGATTCCCTCAACAGGCGTAATCGGCCCTTCCAATACACGAATGACATCACCCGAAGTAATCTCCTGAGGATCTTTAGACAGGACATACCCGCCATAAGCACCGCGGACACTCTTCACCAACCCCGCATTACGAAGCGGCGCAATCAACTGCTCCAAATAATGCTCCGACAGATTATGCGTCTGGGCAATCGACTTCAAACTCTTCGGGCCTTCTCCATAATGTTTAGCAAGCTCGATCATGATCGTCAAACCATAACGGCCTTTAGTAGATATCTTCATACATATACACCTCAAATTATTTATCCGTTTCTAAATTCTTTTGAAATTATAGCATATTCCCGCCGGAAATGCATTCACCCGCCCTTCCTTTGTCAAATTATCCTAATTGGAGAGGTAGGAAAAGTGAAAATAAAGAAAACCGTTCGAGGGGCATGATCGAATTATTCGCTCGTGAGGCTAGCTCGATTGATAACCCTACAGCACACATTAAATTCCCAAAGAGACTGCCATAATAGGAAATCACCCTCTTTTTATAGCATAATCAGCGCATTTCCCCCATCAGTTGTGATACCTTATATAAAAAGGAGAGGTGCGCAATGAATATTAAACCGCTTGCTTTCCGGATGCGGCCTCGATCGATTGATGAGATCATCGGGCAGGAGCATCTGGTCGGTGAAGGAAAAATTATCGCAAGGATGGTGAAAGCCAAGCAGCTTTCTTCCATGATCCTGTATGGTCCCCCGGGAATTGGCAAGACATCTATAGCAAGTGCGATTGCCGGAAGCACGAAGTTTGCGTTCCGGACGCTGAACGCAGTGACCAATAATAAAAAGGATATGGAAATCGTGGCAGCCGAAGCTAAAATGTCCGGTAAAGTGATTCTGCTGCTTGATGAGGTTCATCGACTCGATAAGGCGAAGCAGGATTTCCTATTGCCTTATCTTGAAAACGGGATGATCACCCTGATCGGTGCAACGACCAGCAATCCCTATCATGCCATCAACCCGGCCATCAGAAGCCGGTGCCAGATTTTCGAACTCAAATCATTGGTAACCGATGATATAACCAAAGCGCTGGAACGGGCACTTCATGATGAAGAGCGGGGACTTGGTGCGTATAAAACCGAGGTCAGCTATGATGCCCTTACCCATTTCGCGACTGCTTCGAACGGGGATGTCCGCAGTGCCCTTAACGCACTTGAGCTCGCCGTCATTTCCACAGAACCCGATGAGTCCGGATCCATTCATATAGATCTGCAAATTGCCGAGGAATGCATGCAGAAAAAAAGCTTCTCGCATGACAAGGATGGAGATGCCCATTATGATGTTCTGTCGGCTTTCCAAAAATCCATTCGCGGCAGTGATGTGAATGCAGCCCTTCATTATTTGGGTCGCTTAGTCGAAGCCGGCGACCTTGTAAGCATCGCCCGCCGCTTGGTAGTCATCGCTTACGAAGACATAGCTCTGGCCAATCCCCAGGCTGGCCCCAGGGCCCTCGCTGCCGTCGAAGCCGCTGAACGACTCGGTTTCCCTGAAGCTCGGATCCCACTTGCCAACTCAGTGATCGAATTATGCCTATCACCTAAATCGAACACGGCCATTGTCGCAATCGATGCAGCCCTATCAGACATTCGGAGCGGCCATAGCGGCGATGTACCAGATCATCTTAAGGATGCCCATTACAAAGGGGCCAGCGAACTCGGCCGCGGCATCGACTACCTTTATCCGCATGACTACGAGAATGGCTGGGTGAAGCAGCAATACTTACCGGACAAACTGCGCAGCAAAAAATATTACAAACCGAAAAAGAGCGGGAAATTTGAACAAGCCCTTGCCTCGGTCTATGAAAATATCGAGAAAAAGAAATAACTCCGGATCACTTCAAATCCGGAGTTTTTTTATTGAACTTGCAACATGCTTTCAATATATTGAAAAAACCACCAGTAAACCAATTGTGTTCCAGGCAATATGTACAATAGTCAGCCAAACACTCCGGCTAGGTCCTTTCTTAAGAAACCACTTAGGCTAAATTCCCTTTGAATTCCCTTGCTTGGCCAATTTTCCCCGCAAAAAAAAACAGGCTTCTCGTATCTACTAAATGGATTACAATCCTAGCGTCAATTAAGAGTCTAGCGGCATGTCCCTTTACAAAAGAAGGCACAACAACTCTTTGGTTGCTGCACCTGTATGGTCACTCTTCGTCTTTATAGATCCCCTTCGATGCTTTAATCATATTATCCAGCCACATTTTCTTAAATATATTCACACGACGAGGACTGCCATTCTCCTCACCCTCGGCTGAATTTTCAGTTTCTTCTTCTTCTGCTTCTTCTGCAGCCTCGGAAAGGATTTCATTTGAATTGCCTTCATCTGATGAGCTTTCCGTTGAGCTGCTTTCATCTGATGAACTCTCCGTTGAGCTGCTTTCATCTGATGAACTTTCCGTTGAATCACTTTCGTACGATGAGCTTTCCGTTGAATCGCTTTCGTACGATGAGCTTTCCGTTGAATCACTCTCGTACGATGAGCTTTCCGTTGAATCGCTTTCGTACGAGGAACTTTCCGTTGAATCGCTTTCGTACGATGAGCTTTCAGTTGTATATTCCATTTATTCTTTAACCTCCAAAATTTATTTATCCTTTAGGGATATCCGTACTGCATATATATGTTCCTACTTTCTAATAGGGACTTTGCTTATCACCCATTTTAAATAAATCATCATTCTAAATTAACTAGTTGTTAAATCTGATTAGCTTTCCGTTGAACTACTTTCATCTTCTGATAAGCTTTCCGTTGAATCATCCTCGTCCGATGAGCTTTCCGTTGAATCGCCCTCGTCCGATGAGCTTTCCGTTGAATCGCTCTCGTACGATGAGCTTTCCGCTGAATCACTTTCGTATGATGAACTTTCCGTTGAATTACTTTCTTCGTATGATGAACTTTCAGTTAAATATTCCATTGTGCTTAGCCTCCAAGATTTATTTATTCTTTAAGGATATCCGTATTGCATATATATGCACCTTCTTTCTTGGAGGGACTTTGCTTATCACCCATTTTGAAGTAAAACTTCATACACCTAGATATATTTGGATAATCCATTTCACCTGATCAAATTCATTAGAGTCATAGTTTTTCTCCTTGCAAACAAAAAAATAACCTCGGACTCTTTTCCGAAGCTACTTTATTATTTTTACTAATTAGTGCTAGCTCTGTCTCGGAAGACATCAGTCGTTTAATGGCTGAACCATTCTCAGACTTGTACGTTATGGTCCAGGAGTCGATTGGACGGAGCTTGCTGTCATATATCAAATTTGAAAGGCAAATAGTTATCAGCACGGCAACGACAATACTTATGAAATAGACTTGCAGCCTCTAAATATATGAATCTAAAAAAGAAATAAACACTAGGCCAAATTGCACAACTAATAACCAAAGAAGTGTAGATTTTCCAATCAGCCACCCCTTTATCTAACTTCCCAACCCCTTCAAGATTGTTCAGTTATTAGCACCAAAATATGCCAAAGGTATTATAAAATAGCAAAATATACTATTCTTTTACTATGAAATTAAATATAATAGATGAAGTGGTTACAAAAAGAGGAAGGAAGTAAACTATGAGACATGAAAAAAAGAAGAAAAAGAAACGGACATGGCTGAAGGTAGTCGGGATAATTGTCCTACTTTTTATACTAGCTGGGGGAGCCTTTGCCTACTCCGTATGGAATTCACTGACAAAAACCGTTGACACGATGCATACACCAATAGACCGTACCACGGATAAACGAACGAAAGACCTTGCACTGTCAGATCAGGAGCCATTCTCGATGCTCATGCTTGGTGTCGATGAACGTGATGGCGACAAAGGCCGTTCAGATACTATGATCGTCTTGACAGTCAATCCACAAAAGAAATCGGTCAAAATGCTAAGCATTCCGCGTGATACACGGACCGAGATCGTCGGTCATGGGACACAGGATAAAATCAACCATGCATTTGCCTTCGGGGGCGCGAAAATGTCCATGGATACCGTTGAAAACTTCCTGGATATCCCAATCGACTATTATATGAAGATCAATATGGAAGGCTTTAAGGATATCGTTGACGCAGTCGGCGGTGTAACCGTTCAAAACGATTTGGACTTCACTTATGAAGGCGTCCATTTTGCAAAGGGAAGCATTAATCTTAATGGAGAAGATGCGCTTAAATATTCACGAATGAGATATGATGATCCGAATGGTGATTATGGCCGTCAATCCAGACAACGTTCCATCATTGAGGCTGTCATTAAGGAAGGCGCTAGCCTTTCATCCCTGACGAAATACGATGATGTATTCGATGCATTAAGTAAAAATATCCAGACGAATTTGACGTTTGATGACATGATGGACATCCAAAAGAACTACAGGGACGCAAGCAAAAGCATAACTCAAGCAACCATTCCAGGAAATGGAACGAAAATCGACGGAGTCTACTATAATATCGTGTCGGATGAAGAAAAAGAAAAGGTTCAATCCGAATTAAAAGAACAATTATCCATCAAATAAGAAAAAATGAAAAGAGCTGTACGGACCCGCATCCTGACAGCTTTTTCATTTTGCCCGTCCAATAATCTGACAAAAAACGAACACCAATTGTAGAGATTTGTTGGAATTTTTGTTGTTTATTAGGCATGAAAAGACGGTATAATCTAATATGAGCTGACAATTATATCTTCCCCTTGCCCCTTTCATCACTTGACACTATTATTCTTTGGACCCGGAATTCCATCAACCATCATTCACCAACTATAATAAATGATCCTAAACAAAAGGAGTGGATTTAAATGAAAATCAAAGCAGGCAGCTGGGCTATGCTAAGCAAACAGGACAAAATGTTTATTCTGAAAGCCATCAGTGACCGTTCAAGAATGAAATATGTTTCATGAGAAGTAGATCTTTTCGGCATTATATGAGAGCATTGCCTCTCCCTTTTCAATAAAACGAACTTGAGCCTGAAAAAGGAGAGGAACCTATTTAAACTGGTAACCCATACAAACACCATTCGCCTTTTTCTTTGACGACATAGCAATTTTGTTCCAAAGTAAACACCCCATAGCGAGATTTGAAGACCTGTGTAGCTCTGGTATTTCATAGGCCGGTTAATGCTGCCTCCCAACCTAATCCAGACACTAGTTTTTCACTTTCTTAAATAACGATCTACATTATCATACTGAAACATCTGCACAGCCATATGCTGTAAAAATACATGCTCCCGATATTGCACATAATCTGCACGATTCGGAAACCGCTGCTTTATTTCAGAACTTATCAATTCCCAGTACTTCCCGAACTCCGCTTCACTTTCATACTGATAGAAATCTTCAACCACGCTTTTTGAGGCACTCCTATAGCTAAAACCATAAGAATAGCCGTCAATACTCCTATTGGAATCTAATTTTGTTTCCTCCCCCTCATCACCCTCTTATGTATCATTAATCTATTTAATGGAAAACCATAAAAAAGAAGCATGTTGTGAAACATGCTCCTTAAGTATATGTATCAATAATGATTTCTTAGATTCATTGACGCATCCTCCATCGATAAAAGAAAAGAAGGTGACCATTGCCCATGACACGAGCAAAATGTTCAATATGTATATCTACGATCATATACTATCAGGTTGTTCAATGATCCCGCTTAGTTTCTCCTTAATCTCTTCCACAAGTTCATTTACAGTAACATCTTGTCCAGACTCACCCTTGGCAAAAGTGTCTTTTAAAATATCAAAAAAATCCATTCGAAATTTCCACTCCAATATTTAATTGAGCCACCATTTCATACTGTTGTCCTAATCCTTTTTTCAAAAATAAGGAATATAGCTCATTTATTTGATAATCACATATATAGTAGGGATTGGCAAGCGGATTCTACTATATTATAAGAAAAGTAACTAAAGTTTAACATTCCTTTAATATTCAAGGGAAGGAATACTACTTGTCAATATGTATAGATAAAAAACAAAAAAGGACCGATTCTTCAGTCCTTTCGATACCCATATTATGATTGTCCCATAAAATATGTCATTAATGAAATCAAAACTAATGTAATGGTAATATAAGTGCCAATAAAAATTTTCTTACTTCTCTGTTTCTTTTCATAAACTTCCTCGAACGTAATGAATTTGTTTTTTGTCATCAAATAGTCTCCTTATATTTTGATGGCAGCTATCTGACATCGCCTTTTACGAAGTCCCTTTGCTTGATCTCTATAATTTAGTATCGGCACATAACCAAAAACTTTTAGGTATTATTAACTATTTTTATAATGAGCTGAATTTTTAAAATTAACATCTGTTTCTAACTATATAGTCAAATCATACAAAGTACATTATTTAAAATATTCCATGATACCAAAAAATCTTTATTCCTAGGTATTCATTCTATAATGCAAAGCAATCATTCCTACCTGTTGCATAGAACTGTTCTTAATCCATATCCATATCCATTTACCGATTAGTAAATAAAAAGGATAGAAATTCACCTTTTGCCAAAAATGATATCAACGAGAGGAAGAAATAAATGGATTCAGAAATGAGGGGAAATGCGGAGTATTTGGAGTATTTAATCACCTGATTTAAGATGATGTTGAGGTTGCAGTTTCCAAATCAAGTCCCTGCCGATTGGTTTTTCTCAACTATCAGGAACTCCATATAAAATGTGAATTATGAAAATCCTAATGCTGGGCGTTCATTTATGAAGTTTACGTAAAAATTGAGCGACTTAGCTGTTCGACTGATATTAAGGACTGTGCAAGAATTTGAAAGAAAAAAGGGTAGTGTTAGTCGATAATTGTTATGGGCATAACTATTTACCAACAAACACGAACAAGCTATGGGACAGGTTATTGGGGCAAATTCATTAGCTTTTTTAGTACCAAAGGGTTATTAGAGGTAGTAGATGTGGATATTGGAGAAACTAGCAGCCGCTGTCTAGCCTGTTTTAGTGGTGCTTACCCAACTAAAATTTGAAGTGATTAAGCTAAATTAGGATAAAAATGGCAGGCACCCCACAAAAACAATTATCTTTGTGTGATGCCTGCCATTTTCTTAATATTAAACCTTGGATTTTGTCAATGTTTTCTCTCTCATTCTTACTCTCTACAAATGGATGGGCTACACTTATTTAGGCAACTTTTTTTAAGGTCTTCAAGTAAATCGGTATTTAAGAGATTCGTGTTACCAGGAGCGAATTTTTGCCGCCGACTTCCTTAAGATATGAAGGTCACCCAACCTTCCCCTTGGTCTTAAGATCCGGTTACTAATGTCTTCACTACTGTTCGGGACCTGCAGGCAACACTATGAATAAAAGAGTCTGCCTAATGTAACTCTTCTCCTTTAAATGACCCACTTCCACCTTATTTTAAATCAAAGTCGATTTTATCCGTATTTGCTGTAACAATTTTTTTCTCACTATTTTTCACATATACTCTCACCATATATTCACCTGGTTCTTTTACGGTATATGATAAGTGATTAGTTGATTTATAGGGGATTTTCTCTAGTATTTCACCATCCTTAAAAATATAAAAAGAATATTGCAGATTTTCTCCTATTGCTTCACTTTTAACTTCAAGTGTTTTAGCATTAATTTGCTCTAAAGTGACTCCTTTAATCCTTGGTGGTTTTTCCTTAGACTCACTACTTGATACTGTTTTTGAATCTTCGTTTGTTGTTTCTTTGGATGTATCCTTCCCACAACCAGCTACCACTAGTGATAACATTACCAATAACATAATTAGACTTCTTTTCATAGATTTTTCCCTCCTGAAATTCAAACAAACAGCGGCTAAAGATTCCTACTTAAAAACCACCTATGTACAATCACTGTTATAATTACTCACTCTGCGGCCTTTTTTTTACCCTCTTTTCTCCATAGTAACTCTTATGTATTTTGATTTATCCCCTAATTTTCCACTGCTAAAATTATAACAAAAAAAGTTAAAAAATGATAAGAAAGGGGTTCATATTAACAAAAATATAACCTAAGTATTTTTATGCATTGAATAAAAACATATATCCTTTTTCATTTTCAGCATATTACATGTCATCTTAGGGTATAAGAGCAATTAATCCCATGGTACTAAGTCTTTTACGCCCAGACTATTTGTTGTCTATACGTTTTGTCCACACTCTGCTATATTAATACAGAAGTAAAACAAGTGAAAATAGTATAATAGCTTAATATGAATTTCATTTATACTCCTCTAAGCTATAACTGGAATTAAACAAAGGAGAAACGTTATGCTGAAATACCGAAAAAAAATATGGCCTTATATTGCTATTTTATTACTAATGGCTGTAGCTGTTTGGAGTCTTTATACAAAACAAAATGTAAAAACACCTGAAATTGGTAATAGAAATAATAAGGAAGTTGTTAAAACGCCTGAAGAATTTGGTGCGAATGGATTTGATAATATACCAGATACTCAATCATTACAAAAAGCTATTGATAATAGCTCCTCTATAAAATTGAAAGATGGTGCGACCTATATCATTGATAAACCTTTAATAAGCAATCATTCTATTACAATCTCTACAGAGAAAGGGGCTAAAAAATCGGCAATTATTTTGCAAAAGAATAATCAAAGTGCCCTTATTTTTAATAATAAACGAATTAATTCTACCTATGTCACGGAGAATGTTTCTAAGAAACAATCTTATGTAGTAGTGAAAAGTACAAATGATATGGAACCAGGAGATTTATTTCATTTGAAATCAAAAAAGCTTTGGTATTGGGATAACCGAAGTGTATTACATAAAGGAGAACTCCACAAGATTACTAAAATTGAAGGAAATAAAGTTTACTTAGATCGTCCTGCTCATGACAATTATAATATTCATGAGGGTGAGACAGTTAAAGCTGCTACCTTCAAAAGCCATTATTTGAGGCTACATAATATCACCTTCAAACATCCCAATCCTTCTAATACAGTCATGGTAAAGGTTAACTATGCCAGTGATACTAAAATTGATAATGTTTCAATATTGAATTCAAAAGAAACCGGTATCTTTCTTAACAAAACCTATGGGACTAGCATAAGCAATGTCCGAGTAGAATTAGGAACTACAAAGGAGATATCAACTGGTTATGGTATACAGGATTACGGAGGTACGGGAACCCTAATTACGAAAAGTACGTTTAAAAAAGTCCGACGGGGAGTGGATTTTTCAGGTGATATTCCTTCGCGCTATGGCATAGTAAAAAATTCTAGAGCATATGGGTCGGGTAAAGGTACACTTGCATTGGGCAATAGTGGATTCGGTACACATTCGACTGCTGAGTACATCACCTTCGAAAAAAACTATATAGAGAATTTTGATCAAGCTTTTGTGGCAAGAGGAAATTATATTACAATTAAACAGAATACACTTCAGGGAATTAGCTCAAGGTTTGTATTTGCTTCTTATGGAGATAATTTAAAACTTCTAAATAATGTATATAAGAGTAAGAACGGAAATCAGTTGGAAAGTTTTATTTTGCTCCGCGTCAGTTACCTGGGTTCAATAATTGCCACAGAAAATATAGCAGCTGACCAAAATGGTCTATTTTTAAAAGGAAATATCAATCAACTAAGTGACATAAAATTAGAAGCAAATAAAATAAAATCACAATAGCTCTTCTTAGAGAAGAAATATTTACTAATTCACCCTTAATGGGTAAAAATATCTTGCAAGGAAGGGAATTTAAAAGTGTCTATTATCTTTAAAAGTGTTAATGTAAGACTGGAAAACTATTACCAAATCAAATTAACTTGTAATGCGCAAGGAGAAGACTTGGAATTTGCCTACTATGTATACAAAAATGATGAGGTCATAGAGAAGTTTCCCTATGATGGTAACTCATCTTTTCTATATAACTTATCTGAAGAAGGCAGCTATAGAGTAAGAACTTATATTAGAGACAAAAGCGGGAATAAAATAGCAAAGACAAGTAAAACCATTGATTTTATAGGGTTTGATCAAACAAGTATCCAAGAGGAACCTTTACAGGTAGTAATATATGGAGTTTCTAAAAACAGTATATTTATTAAATCCATTTTAGAGAAACGATACAAGGTTCTTTGTTTTGTGGACGACGATGTAAATAAATTTGGTGATGAATTTTTTGGATTAAAAGTTAGTAATCTAGTTTCTATAAAAGATCTAGGAGATGTAAATGTTATAATTAGCAATCCCTATTCAGCTCAACTTGAAAAAAGTTTAATGAGTCACGGGATAAATAACTATGAATTTTTCAATTTTAGTTTAGCTCCTAATAATTTAGTTATCAAAACGATGTATGATCAGTCCGCAATTGAATTGTATAGAATATCGAGGTTCTGTTATCAAAACGGTTTGAAGGATGAAGCCGAATTCATCCAAAGCTTTATCCAATTCAAGTTTAATTCATTTATCCCCTACACTGCAGAGATTGCAGAGGGGACAAGATTTGGTTATGGGGCTGTAGGGATGATTATTCACAAGAAAGCAAAGATAGGGAAAAACTGTGTTATTTCTCAGAATGTAACAATTGGCTCCAAAGGGCCCCTCCCTATTATAGGAGATAATGTATATATAGCCCCTGGATCAAAATGTATAGGAGGGCAAATAGGTAACAATGTAGTGATCGGTGCAAACTCAGTAGTGACTAAAGAGATTCCTGATAACTGTGTCGTTGCAGGTGTACCAGCGAAAATTGTTAGTACCGATATGGAGAAATACCAAAATTACTTTAGAAAAAAATAAAATGGAAACAACTATAAATGGTCCATGCAGGCGATGCTTACTTAAATTGCTGCCATGAACCTCAAGAAACCGGCAAACTGGAATGTAAGAAACGATGTCCAGCGTAATAATAAGTGATCATCATCTATTTAAGAAAAACCCAGGCCCCAATCTAAGGATTGGAGCCTGGGTTTTCTACGGTCTTATCCCTTATTCCTTTGGAGGAATAAAAGATTTCTGCAATAATCAATGCTTAGTCATGTTTTGCAAAAGATAGTGTTCTATCCTTAATGTTTATTGTTACGTAATAATTTTGGATTGAGATATAGTAAAGACTTTTATCATCTGATTTGACTTCCGCCCTACTTTGGATATCTTCTAGCAATTGCTCGTCTAGTACTATATCGTGAATGGTTATGGCCTCTGATACATTATCCTCATTAAAAAGAATAGAGATGTGATCTGTATCATAAAATAGAATTTTATTCCCGAATTCATCAAACCCTCTATTAGTAAGGCCCCTTAATTTATCACCAATTTCTCCATAATCAAGGTCTAATTGTGCAAGAAAATATTCATAAGAATTTGCTACAGCTAAAGGAAAGAGCGTTTTTAAATCCTCTGTTGTTAACTCAACGGTTATATCTTTGCTGTTGTCAACTAATTCAACGTTTTTAACGCTCGTATATCCTATCGAATCATTCACCTTTATTTTATAAACATCATTGGCTTTTTCTTCTACAAAAAGAGTTGTTGTAAACGGAACCTCTAATGCTTTATTTGTTAAAGCTTGATCACTGTAAATAACGGCTGTCCGCTCCTTAACTATACCCTTACTGTCAACTTTCTTAATGTTTACCTGTTCTTTCTTTATTGCTTGCTTTTCTGCAAAAAGGTCCGGTATTTTGCCAAGAATGGAAGCACTGGACGTTTCGTTAAACATAAACAACGCGCTGAGGAACATACCCATTAATAAAAAGCCAATTTGAAATAAAAACAAGAACGGATATTGTTTCTTCTTTCTTGCTTTGTCGGTCCTTTTAATTTGCTGTGCTTCAGACAAATTTGAGGTGCCTTGGTTTTCGAATGATTGTGCTTGATGCATCTCCACTTTATATTGCTTTTTTTCTTCTTCACTCAAAGCATTAAACCATTTAATAAAGGCTTGGTAATTTTCCAGGACCGTCTTCGTCTCTCCAAATTCTTTAAGTTGACCAAAGTGCAGCCATAAAACTTTATCGGAAATAGAGCTTATTTGGGATAAAGAGTGACTAATAAAGAAGATGGTTTTTCCAGAAGCCTTAAATTCATCGAACTTCTGTAAGCACTTTTGATAAAAGGTTTGATCGCCTACAGACAAAGCTTCATCTACAACTAAAATATCAGGATTTGTATGCGCAGAGATAGCAAATCCCAATCTTGATTTCATACCGCTAGAATAGTTTTTAACAGGTTGATGAATAAACTTTCCAATATCTGCAAATTCTATGATTTTTGGAGTAATCTCCTTAATTTCATTTTTAGTAAAACCTTGCATTAAACATTTCAGTTTGATATTTTCCATTCCTGTTAAATGATTATTTAGGCCAACAGAAATGGCAATGAGAGAAGTTTCCCCGTCGATTTTTATGGTACCTGACGTTGGTGGAACTACTTGAGCTAAGAGGTTAGAAAGAGTAGATTTACCGGATCCATTCACCCCGACTATCCCAATGGTTTCTCCTTTAAATACTTCAAAAGAAATATTGTTTAACGCATAAAAATCTTCATTTTTCTTATTGGAAAAAAAAATTTCCCTGAGCTTATCCGATTTTTTCTTATATAATGAATACTTTTTCGTAACATTCTTAAATTGAACTTTTAGCGTCATAACTTAAACTCCTAGACTACAAGTAGTCAACAAATTTATTCCTAAACTTTATATGTGCAGCAGACCCTATCGATAGGATAAAAAGCGTAAACGCCCAAAAATACAACGTATATGCCCAGTCTTCATAGAACCATCCATATCCCAAGAACGTATTACGAAATCCTTCAATTATATAATAAAGAGGATTTAATTTTAAAATGAACTGAAGAACATTGTTAAGCTGACTCGTATCCCATAAAACAGGAGATAAATACAACAACATTCTCATGAGAGCCTGCAAGACCAACTGAAAATCACGTACAATTGTTGAAATCGTCGAACATAACAGAGTAATAGCAAATAAAAAAGTTAATAAACAGAGCATATAATAAGGTAATTGAATAAAATAAATACCTAGATTTATATGATAAATGAAAAGAATAAGAACTAATACAGCCATCATCATAAGAAATTGGAAAGCATTACTCATGATTGTAATTGATGGCAGCAAGCTTACAGGAAACTTCATTTTCGATACTAAATTAACTCTTGAATAAATACTATTTGATCCTTGGATAATTGAAGGGCTGATAAAAAACCAAGGTATAAGCCCAACAATTAACCAAATAAAGAATGGCACTCCCTCTACTGGTTGACCGCCACGGATACCTAAGCCAAAAACAAACCAGTAAAGAAAAATTTGTATTGCAGGAACTAAAAATTGCCATAGAACACCTAAATAATGCATTTGGTAAGTACTTTTTACATCATATGAAGATAAACGAACAATAAGATGAAAGTTCGAGTATTGCTCTTTCAAAACTCTCCAAACGAAACTCATGCCATTACGGTAGCTTTCTTAGTGAACTCGTATAAGTTACCGTAGTGAATATAATCAAAATCTAATGAGCGATTTTCAACCACATTCTTTGTATCAAAAATCCGCTTAGTAGCCATGCCCGTAAATTGATTCCAATCCAGGTTTTTGAATTCACTGTGGTCTGATAAAATTAAAACTAAATCAGAATCATTTACCGCTTCTTCAAGGTTAGAAATAACCCACTCTTTTTCCACATGCGGATCAAATGCTCTGACTTCATATTTGTCTTGGTTTTTCAGTATTTCTAAAATTTCCATTGCCGGACTTTCACGTACATCATCGACATTTCCTTTGTAAGTTAAACCAAACACAGTTACGACCTTTCCTTGGACATTTTCCATTAATGTATTCACATTCTCAACTACATATTCAGGCATGGATGTGTTAATGTTCCTAGCTAAATTAATGAGCTGAGCTGTTTCCGGTTCTTTTGCAACGATGAAATAAGGATCAACTGCTAAACAGTGTCCTCCTACACCTGGTCCTGGAGTGTGAAGATTTACTCTTGGATGTTTATTAGCCATTTGGATTACATCTAAGGCATTAATCTCTAAATTATTACAAACTTTTGCTAGTTCATTTGCTAAAGCGATATTTACATCTCTAAAAGTGTTCTCCATTAATTTGGACATTTCTGCTGTTTTGGCATTAGTTTTAATAATTTCACCTTGTACAAATGTGCTGTATACCTTGGCACCAGCTTCCGTGCAGTTAGGTGTTATTCCGCCGACAATTCGGTTATTATGAATTAGTTCATGTAGAATTTGACCCGGTAGAACACGCTCAGGACAATGTACTAAATAGATGTCTTCTCCTACTTTAAAACCAGATTGTTCTACTAATGGTTTTACTTCATCATCCATACTTCTAGGTGCAATCGTTGACTCTACAATTAATACATTACCTTTTTCTAAATACGGTATTACATTTTTAACGGCACTTAACACATAAGAAAGGTCGCATGATTTATATTCATCATCGTGGTTTGGTGTTGGAACTGCTACAATAAAAACATCTGATTTTTCAGGCTGTAAAGCTGCACGGAACAACCCTTTCTCAACCACTTCATTTAAAGCTTCTTGCAATCCTGGTTCTTCGATATGAATTTTTCCTGAATTTAATGAATCGATCACTCTTGGACTGATGTCGACACCTACTACATCAACACCATGTTTTGCGAACATAATTGAAGTTGGTAATCCGATATATCCTAATCCTACTGTACAAAGTTTCATAAATATTTCCTCCTAAAAATACGAAAATGAGTTTATAATCTAGCAATTTTTCAAATATAGATATTGTCTGTATACTGAGAAGTTTTTTGCATCCTTGAATCTCTTACAAAGACACGGCATTTATAAGATCCTGGTTCTGTGACTCGATAGGTGAGCTGAGATGGTTTTCTGTAAAAGAATTTTTCTATTATATCTCCATCTTTATAAAAATAATAAGCGTATTCTAATCCTAAGCCTTTTGCTTCACAATTTACTATTAGCTCTTGATCTCTTTGTTGAATAGTAGTGCTTTTAATTTCTGGGGTCATTTCTTCAACAAATCGGATATTAAGAATACTACTTAATGTTTTCTTAAGATAGTGGGGAAAATATGTCTTTAAATCTTCGTGTGTTATATTTTCTTCTATATCCAATTTCACATCATATCCTTTATAGCTAAGCATTTCTTGTAAAGGCATAACATGATTTTTGTAATGATGATCTCCAGTACCAACATATAAATGAATTTTTGGCGACACATCTACAGGCTGCTCTAATAAACGGTACAACACATTGTTCAAATAGTAACAATCGCCTTCCTCAGTCCCACCAGCTATGTATTCAGCTATATTATGATGTTTTGCTTGTTTTATTAAAAAATCACCTAACTTACTTTGAGGCGCCCCAGCAACAATGTTACCCAAAAAGTATTTTATCCCATAGTATAAAGCCGCATATCCACCCTTTGAAGATCCCACAGTTGTCACATTTTTGTGAGGTATTTGATACTTGGACATTATATACTGGATTAAAGAGGCAACCGTTGATTCAATAGAATGATTGCGGTCTTTCCCCAGATAATATGCCCCTTGATCACCAAAGTCATCAAGTATAAAAAGTTTGTTGGCTTTTATACCATCCAAAGTTTTCATATAATTATAGACATACCCATATTTGGGAGGAAGAGCAGAAAAGATGATAATTAATTGATCTTTTAACTTTTCATCCTCAGCTGATACCAAGTGATATCTCACCTTATCCGTACTATTAAAATGGTTGTCCCTCTTAAACAAGTCTTTTCCTTCTTTATTAATCTTAAAGGAGGATAAACGGAATTCGGTTGTACATGTGACATTAGCGCCGCTTAATTCCACTTCTATTACCGTTGCTTCTTGCTTTGATTCCATTTTTGGGAAAAACCAGCCTTGCAATGTCGGCTTTGTTTGCCCATGAATAGACTGTACACGTATCGGTGAAGTGGTTTCAAATTCCATTTCAGCCACCTTTTCCTCGTTTCTAAATAGTGAAACTATGGAATCACGCACATATACTTGTATATCAGGTGCAACATGCCATAAAATTTTGTATTCATGTTTTTGTTCGGATTGAATTTGATCAGTCACAATAATACGTTTTTCTGTTTTCAAATATTTCACATTACGACTATGCTTTACACCTTCAAACCGTTCATTGATTCCCATAGCTTCAGGCTCATCTGGCGAGAGGTTATAATCAGCTATATATACCTTATCATATTGTTGATCTACTCTCGGAAGCCCCTGTCCATCTACGATAAGAGTATTGTGTGCAAAAGAAGAGTAAGCATATTGTGTATATGGATCTTTATAATTGTATCCGTTTGGTCCCGCTTCTGTAATGATATCACCATTTGAATATATATGAAGGCTCAAATCATCACTATGCTTATGATATGCAGTATGATATGCAGCTGAAAATAGCACATACGTAGCTTCCTCTTTTTTGGTCCAGTCGTCGCGGAAAATTGCATATCCTGACTCTTTGAATACACAGTCATTTTTCTTTGAAGGCTTCCCTTGTTCCCCTTTTGTCACAGCATACAAATACTCTGGACTTTCATAGAGTTTAGCATATCCAGCCGTTTTTACTAGTTTGGCCTCTGTATCTCCTATCGCAGGCAAGTAACCATCCGGACGAATGATATGTGTTGCATAACTCTCGCTCCCTTGATAAATGTCCATAAAACTTTTACCTAAATCCGGAGAGATTTCTTTCAGCCACCCTGCAATTCTCCTAACATTATTAGCTACAAGAAAATGATAGGAGGGTGAATGTTCTTTGTGCACGCCCTCTAATGTGAAAATATGCAAAAAGTATTTTTTCAAGCGGGTTATCGCTACCTCCTTAAATTGACGGCATACATCAATTTCTTTCTCGAAATAAAATGAAAATAGAAGTAAAGCAATATCTTGAAACATTCCATGATTTGTATTAGTAGAATGAAAATCATCCTCGGCTAATAAGGTAGCAGTGAACCGCATTTGTTTTTCGATTACAAGGCGGTCTTGCTCACCTAATTCTTTTCTGGCGTAAGTGTAAAATTTCAACCAATATTGCAACCTAAGCGCAGTTGTTTCATCATGGTAGGCCATCGTGTTCTTACTTTTTGAATAGGGATATTTGGAAATCCAATCGTGAATTAAGTTCATTCCCTTTTGTAAATATTTCACATTATGGGTTTGACGGTATGCTTCAGTTAAACAACCTAAAAATGTATGGCCATGAATTAATCGTTTAAAGCTTCGGGATTGGTCATCCTCCCATGAAATAGAATCAGAGTTCTCGTACTTTGTCACCCCAAATGGTGGAATCATATAAGAATTGTCTAGAACCATTCGATCCGCAGAGAGTATGGCATCTTTGTTTCGGCTACCCGGCAAAGCTGAAATAATGGCTTCTAATTGTTCTGATGTTAACGAGGCTGGGATATATATACTCAAGGCCTTAATTTTCCTCCAGTCCGTTGTAAATTCACTATTTTCTTTATTAAATGGCAATCCTTCCGGATTTCCACTTTTATGGATTAAGCCAAGATGCAGTTTTCTAGTTTTTTTATAATGATCTTTTTATCAAAATTTTCATAAGGATACTTTTTCATACTTTCACTTAAACCCATTTTGCCTTTTCTCTGAAGAATCGCTTTCACAACCTGCTCTTCATTTTCAAACAAAAATTCTCTCGGATAAATCGTTTCCGCACCTGTCCAGTGCAGCACCAAGGGTACACTCCCAGAAGACATCCCTTCCATAGGAGCTAAATGAAAACTCTCAAAATCACTGGTGGATAAGATATACCCAATTTTTCTAAACCACTCTTCCATATTAGATCCGTGCTGATCGAAGACGAGATTCTTTTTCCATGGTGCCTTATTTATTCTTTCAAATAAATCCTCATAATATTGTTTTTCTGATTCTCTGTTCATTAACCAGGGTAGATCTTTCGGCATTTTGCTTTTGACAAATAATTTATATCTATTATCGGTTTCCCAGAGTCTTTCAAAAATATTGATCGCTCTGTCCAAACGTTTCAGGCTTGGTAACACTCCGCAAATACCAAGATTATACTGGATTTGGGAATTCACTTTAGGCTTATTAAACTTGTTAGTATCCACAAGGTTATAAATCATAGTCATTTTTTCTCTAGGAATTTGAAAGAGATGATGGAATTTCTCAAATATAAAAGGTGATACGGCAATAACTTTATTTATATTTTCCATCTTAAATTGGTTAGGGTAATCAGTTAATCTCTCTTGTCCATGCATTCTGACAATGAGTCTTTGACCTTGTTTCTTATTTTGCGAATACCAAACTGCATTACCTAATCCCCATTCGCAAAAAATAACATCTGCCCAGTTTAAACATTCCTTGCTCTTTATTTCGTCATGATTATTATGTCCTTGCCATTTATCAATTTTCACTTCAAAACCTGGATGTGGTTTAAAGTATTCAATGGCCATGTTGATAAACTTTAAATCATGCCCTGCAAAGACGAGCTTTATTTTTTCATTATAAAAATTCCATAGTACAGGTCTCAGTCGCTGATAAGCGGATGAAAATGTATAGTATTTGCTGGCTTCATAAACTTTCTTCGCCGTTTTTCTGTAAAGCGAACGATTGTACATGATTTCCATGGTCTTTTCGACAAAATCTTCTTCACTATCAACAAACAAGAAATAATCTGCTCCAAGTAACTTTTCATACATTTTGGTACGCCGCAATAAAACCGGTTTTCCAAAACGTCCATACTCCAATAACTTGGTGGACAACTCCAAACTCGAGTCATTATCAATCGATTCACTTCGCCAGCCAATACCGATATCTGACTGATCTATAAACTTCAATGACTTAGAACGCGGAATGGCTCCTACCCAATTGATTCCTTCCTGCGTTTTCAGAAGATTAGTTATTTTCTCTTTTTCAGGGATTAATTCCCCCTGAAATTTATCTCCTGCTACATTTAAAATGAGACTCCGATCTTTCCCATTAAGTACTTTAAAGGCAGATATAATTTCTTCTGTATACCACCCCTTAGCAAATTTACCAGTGTAAACCATGCTATTGTTTTTGTTTGTAAAATCGGGGGTTTGGTCAAAATCTGGAATCATGGGAGTTAATAAAGCAAGTTTTTTCCCATCTACTCCAATAACTTCTTTTAATAATTCCTTAGTTTCTGGTGTTTGAACAAACATGTTTGGAAAGAGGTCGTAGATTTTCTTTAAAGTTGCTTTTTCGTCCTCTTGAACCGAATCTTTATCATGATTGATATCCGTAATATATGGAATGGTTTTTCGAGAAAGGGGGCTTTCTAATAAATTCATGACAATCTGAAAACCCCGGACAATCACACAATGATAATCATTCCTTTGATCCAATTCCTCCATCAATTGAACCGCTTCTTGCGTATTAATTCTATTTCCATTCGCAAACTTTCTATTATAGTCAGTAAACGTATCAATTATATTAACTTGTTGAAGGTTGTCCATTTCAGATAATAAATTTCTGTTTTTAATCCGTGCTTTTAACAGAACATCCACTGAAATATTTTCGTCTTTATTTAATACATTTGCCATCGAAGTCAGCCATACAGCTGAACCATCCATGATATTTATATCTACATCCCCGTAAAGGAGAATTTTCAGTTTTCTAGTCATTGCGTACTCACCTATTTTTGAAGTTTGTTTTGTGCTTTCGATTCAGCATTCAACCCATTTTTCAGGAAGTTATATTTATCGACACTCAACAAACGAAATCCTTTTTTAAAGTAAGAAGATGTTGTTTCAGAATTCCTCATCCTATCTAATATAGAAAACACGTTTTCTCCGCTGAAAACCTTCATGTTCATTACAGAAGCATCCATGGCTAAATCACTAACATATTCATATTCTTTATTTTTGTTTAGCTCTTTGGTTGTTTTCTTTTTGCGGTCATAGGAGTAAATCGAGCTTTTACCGATAATATCAGCTGGGCTATAGTCTGTCGCGATCATTAAATCTAGTAGATAATTTTCGCCGTAGAAGTTCATTGGATTTAAATAAGCCACATATTCATTTTTTATTACTTCTGATAATCGCGAATACTCGTTCATATAACTTAAAACATAGGTGCTAATTTGGTCGTCTTTGTTATATTCATTTAACAGATCAATGTATCCGTCAAAAATTTCCACGAAAACCACCAGTTCTTTTTCCTTCCAAGTTTGTTCCTTGAATTGATCGAGTATATAGAAAAACTCTTCCTTTGACTTTACGATGGACATAACAGTAACCTTTTTAGGATTTAGGCTTATGTCAATCCCCATATTTTTGAAAATATATTGTATTCGGTGTTTATACGTATGGTGTAAGTATACTTCCCTAATGCCTTCCAGAGATTTCTGTCGGTAATATCCTTCATCATTCATTAATTTATTAATATTACTCTCTAGCTCTTGCTGGTTTTCGGAGATTAATACGATATCTTTAAAGATTTTTTTAACGCCTTCCGAATAGCTACTGATAATCGGTGTTCCGCTTGCTAAACCTTCAAAGACACGCCTTGAAAACATAGTAGGAGAATACTTGACGCTGTTGACATTCAGCATGAATTTATAGCCTTTGTAGGCTTTATCAATTTCATCATATTTCAGGCTGCCAACTATATTTTCGTTGAAGCGTTCCGGAAAACTAAAGTGGGTCGTTCCTTTAGCATTCTTTTCATAATTACGATCGAATATATCCAATCCGAACTTTGCTGCTATATCTAGGATGTTTTCCATATCCCGTTTTCTTTCCTCATGTCGATTGGCATAAAAAGAACCTGCAAAACAAATCTTCTCGTTACGTCTTTCTTGAATCTTTATGGGATTATGAAAATTTGGCTCAGCAGAAAAAGGAAGAGAAAAAACATTCTTATGTCCTGAAGATTTTTGATAATTCTCAATCATATTGGCATCGGTCGTATAGATATAGTCGAACAATTTTGCTGTATCAATAAAACGATCAAAGTGAATCGGGTCTTCTTTATTCCAAAACACAGTTGGTATGCTATTCTGCTTGCACCAGTTTAACAAATTGATAAGAGGGCTTTTATCTTGATTGTTATATCTAGCAATCATATTCTCCCATGTTCCATAATTACCACGCCATGCGGATTCTACGAATAACACATCCGGAATATTTTCAGATAATATTTCCTGCCAGTTCCCCTTATTAAACGTGATTAGATTCACTTCTTGCTCAAAACATGTCATGCTGAATTCATCTAAAATGCATGCCATTTTTATATCAGAGATTCGTTTAGGAGTTTCTTTCTTTGTACCTTTTTTCGTAATCACTTGCGGTTGCATAATTTGCTCTTTAGATCTCTCAATCCGAATATCTTCTATTATTCCTATTCCGCTGCCAGAAACCCTTAGCGCAAGTCGTATTTTTCTTGTATTCTCACTTGTTCTAACTTTTATCTTTTTATTAACCGGTATTGTGTGCACTTTTATTTTCTCTTGACTGGAATACTCAACCAACATTAACCATATACTAACATCGCCTAATAGGTCACATTTTAAGTCAACTTCAAACTCTTCATGAGGCAGTATTTTTATCTCATTGTTTGGTAAGTATTTAAAACTATTATTTTTTTCTAAATAGGAGATATAATCTTTTCCACTATCTTCTGATGATATATATAATTTACTATTTTGGTTATATACAAAAATGTTTGGAGAGTCATAAAACCATTCCTTAGCATCTAAAAATGACTTTGTATCAACTAAATAAGGTCTTAGCTCTCCAAGGATTTGCTTTTGGAATCTCGATAATTCCGATTTTAACATCGTTATATCTTTCATCAACTGTTAACTCCTTGTACAACGCTTTTGCGATAAGTCCGGCGTTTACGAAAAGCCCAATACTTTTTCGTCAATCGCCCTAATTTAGAATTTTTGAGCGCTTGCAACTCTCTCTCGGTTTTTTTATTTTTATTCTCTAACTGGATAATCTTCGTTTCCAATTGAGAAATTGTCTCTTGAGAACTTGTTAACTGTTTCTCTACGATTTGCTTCTTTTTTGTTTCTTCTTCTAAAATCTCAAACAGTCTTTTATATTGTTGCAAATTTTCATAAGTTTTTTCTTTAAAAAGAACAAGTTCCTTTTCTAACTCTACGTATTCCTTTTCACTATATACCTTTTCCTTATGAGTGTTTTTTGATATTGTTCCTTTACTTTCAGGCATTTCCTTCATTCAACTCCACTCTTTTATATATAGTTAATAAATTCTCTTTTTCAACTTCCCAATTATACTTCAGCTTGGCCTGTTTACAATTCTCACTCATTTCATTCCGGAGAATTTCGTTTTCTAATAAAACATTTACTGCGTTGGCTATCTCCACATGATTATGTGAATCTACGCACAAACCAACATGTTCACCTTCTACAACACGTTTTATCTCTGGAAAGCTACATGCTACAACTGGAACATGACTCATAATGTACTCAAACAGCTTATTTGAAGAAGCAGAGAAATGGTTAAAACATACATTATTCAGCACCTGAAATCCTAAATAAGCGTTTTTTGTATAGTTCGGTAAATCACTAAGATTTACTTTAGGAAGAAATTTTACTTTATGATTCAAATCCATCTCGTTCACCATTCTCTCAAGTTCTGGTTTAATTCTTCCGTCTCCTATAAAAACGAGTGTTCCTTCATTAAATAACGGAGCTGCTTGAATCAATTTATCTAATCCTCGACCAGTTTGAATGCCACCCTGGTATAATAATATCTTCTCACCTTCTGGTAAGCCAAGTATTTTATGAATGGAAAGAGTTTCATTCTCATTTATATCTTGTTTAAATGGATAATTATGAACTACATTTGGATAAAATCCATATAAATCTTCATTGTATTTTGCCCTTGTATGATTTTCCACGATCATCGCATTAATTTTATCGATAAAAAAGGATTCCATCTTGCCATAAATCCCACTATCATACCCTGTTCGACTAGTTTGAACCTCATGCGAATCATAGACTAGCTTACGTTTTTTGAATCTGATTTTTGAACACATAAACCCTTGAGGCAATGTATTTAAATCGTTTGAATGGTAGATATCGTAATTTTTTTGCATCCCTTTTTTGATCATATTCAATATAATACTTCCTCTTACCCAAACAACCTGCAATTTAGTTTTCAGAAGGAGAACACATAGAATAGTTAAAGTAATAACCGGAATGGGAAATAAATAGCAAACAACTAACCAAAGGGCAAGGGCAAGTAGACCTACCTGCTTCTTTTGAACGCATAATCGGAATCCCATTTTCATCATATCCAATAGTAGCGGGTATCTCCTTACCCGATGCACTCTAAAATTCGGATTGCGCTCCTCATACAAAGGTAAGTTCGAATCCTTCGGATCCTGTATACAAATTAAATCCACTGAGTAGTTTTCTTCGGATAATGTGGTACATTCCCGAAGAACACGGGCATCATTTGTGAAATGGTTCCAAACGAACATACAAACATTTTTTCTCATACCCCATCAACCTTCTCTATTGAATCTTTACCTTTTGATACTTGGTATAAAGAGTCACTATTCTCTATTAAGCTAATCAATATATGAATATTTTTCTCCCACAAAAAATGCTGGCCTACATATTTTAATGCGTTTTGTGAGAATTTAGCCCTAACCTCAGAATCCATTGATAAAGTAAGAATATGCTTAATCATATTAGTTGCATTATGAGATTCTGACACAAAGCCTACTTCATGTTTTTCAATTACTTCTTTAGAATAACCTGACACCGATGCAACAATAGGGATTCCACAAGTCATATAATCCACTATTTTTCCGGGCAACACCGTTTCAAAAACTTTCTTATCATTAAGCGTCACAATTCCTACATGATGAGAGGAAATGACATCCAAGCATTCTTTCCTCGTAGAAGGCTTAACAAATCGAACATTTGTAAGATTTTTTTCTTTTATATAATCAATAAATGCTAACCTGTTAAAACCGTAGCCCATAACTGTTAAGTTGATAGAATATTCATTAAGCTGCCTGGCTAGGTCCATCAGTGTCTTAACATCTTGTGCAAGACCAATATTCCCTGCATAGATAACCGTGAATTCCCCTTCTCCTGCTTGCTTTAAAGCCAATTCTTTTTTTCTTGCAGAGTTCGGTAAAAATTTAATTTTATCAATGGGAATGCCACGAGTGTACGCAATATAGTCTATAAATCCTTTACTGTTTACAACAATATGGTCTGCCTTTATATATAATAATTTTTCCAATTTGCTAAAGAAGGAAAGGATTGTCGGAAAATTAAACACTCCTACTCCTTTCAATGTTTCTGGCCACAAATCTCTTATATCCAGTATTAACCTGCTTCTAAATCGATACTTAGCAAATAAGCCGGCGAAAGCGATAAATATAGGAGGGGAGGTAACAAAAATAACATCATATTTATTTCGATCTTGTAAAATATGAAACAGCATTTTAAAGGCAATTTCTAAATAGTAAAACAATCGATTTATAATGCTTCTTGAATATTTTCGATTCCATACTTTAATCCGCTTAATGTCATGCTCTTCTCTATTGAGTGAATCATCATCCCAGAATTGTTCATCCTCATAGATGTTTCTATTCGGATAAGTAGGTTCAGTGGTCAAAACCCTTACATCATAGTTTTCTTCTCTTAATAATTTATATATATTTTTAATCCGATTGCCGGCACTTCCTAGTTCAGGATAAAAATTCTGCGAAATAACTAAAACCTTTTTCTTCAAAATACTCCTCCAGTTAATGCTTCGTTTAAGGCTTTCTTGATAGAAAGATAGAGAAAATTGATTTTCTGACAAGGTAATGATATCCTCTACTCAGGTTCAATCGCATACTCAACAATGGGTGGCTATCCACACTATATGTAAAATTATTAGTACATAGTGCCATAGATGTTAGCTTATATTTATTTGAAATATAAACTAATTGCATCCCCAATACGTTTAGATGCATGTCCATCTCCATATGGATTAGAAGCTTTAGACATACGATCATATTCTGCTTCATCAGTTAATAGCTCTTTTGTCAGCCGGTAAATGTTTTCTTCTTCTACACCAGCTAATTTTAGCGTTCCAGCTTCAATACCTTCTGGTCGTTCTGTTGTATCCCGAAGCACCAAAACTGGCACACCTAGTGAAGGAGCTTCTTCTTGCACTCCACCAGAATCAGTTAATATAATAAAAGCTCTTTCTGCAAAATTATGAAAATCGATCACTTCCAATGGTTCGATTAAATGAATGCGGGGATCCTTCCCTAATACTTCATCCGCTATCTCACGCACAGTAGGATTTAGATGAACAGGATATACAACCTGTACATCATCATGTTCTTCAATAATTCTCTTTACCGCTCGGAACATATTCCGCATTGGTTCGCCGAGGTTTTCCCGTCTATGGGCTGTTAAAAGGATTAGTCGATCATTACCGATCTTCTCTAAAACTGAATGTGTGTACTCTTTGAGAACCGTTGTTTTCAATGCATCGATAGCTGTGTTCCCAGTAATGAAAATAGCTTCTTCCTTTTTATCCTCTTGTAGTAAGTTTTCAGCGGATTTTTTTGTTGGTGCAAAGTGTAGGTCAGCTAAAACTCCAGTCAACTGACGGTTCATTTCTTCCGGATAAGGGGAATACTTATTCCACGTTCGTAACCCTGCTTCTACATGGCCGATTACAATTTGGTTATAAAATGCTGCTAAACCGGCAATAAATGTAGTAGTCGTATCACCATGTACAAGGACGATATCCGGTCTCACTTCCTTCATAACAGCATCTAATCCTTGAAGACCCCGGGTTGTAACATCCGTTAACGTCTGTCGGTCTTTCATAATATTCAAATCATAATCAGGTATAATTTCAAAAACATCTAATACTTGATCTAACATTTGTCTATGCTGAGCAGTTACTGTAACAATGGTTTCAAATTCCTCTGGTCGATTTTTTAATTCGAGAACTAAAGGAGCCATTTTAATGGCTTCAGGCCGAGTTCCGAAAATCGTCATTACTTTAATAGGTCTATCCATTTCTATCACCCTTCTATAAATATACTTCTAAATATCTTTCGATAAATAGTCTCTAACCAATATCCTAGTTTCTAATATCTGAAAATGGGAAACTCCGTTTAATCCACCAGTTTTCAAAAGTAAACATGCAAATATGAATTATACAGAATAACTATAAACCTTACCACACACAAAAAAAGAAGGGTTAATTCAACTAGTCTAGACTTTTGATTGCCCATGGCATACAAAAGTTAGACCATTGTACCCCTTCTTTAATAAAAAATTAGGAACCAAAGCTCTATGTAATTTATATAAGTATAATAAGATGTTGAAAAATATAGCTTTATATCCGCCTAACATTTTGCTGAAAAGAGTAATAAATCTACCTTTTTATTTTATTATTATACACCAAAAAGCATAGTATATCTTACAATTTACTAACATTACATTATTACCCTTATATAACATAAATGAGTATATCATACCATATTAATACTGACCACAGGAATTTATGGTTTAACATTTACTATAAATACATTTCTAGAATTTTTTTCTACAACAAAATTAACTGTTAAAATAAATGTTTAGTTCCATAACAAAAAAACTGTATTAATCGTCTTCGTTTTTTCGATAAGCGTATTACAAAAAAAGATAGGTATTGTATTATGTAAGATTCCTCCTTAATTCCTACCATTAACATTAAAGTTTGCTATCCACTAATGAAGATATTATCACAAAAATGGTCATCTGACCTTCGTAATAGGTCGCTGGTATCGTTAAATAACTTATAATAGAAGAAACTCGTCAAAAATGGTTTTTTTACTTAAATGTAGTGATGTTGCTGAGAATTTTATAAATAGACAATAATGAGTTTAGAAAACAAATTTAATTGCGTCAGGGAGTGGATTACAGACAAAAAAAGCAACAATATGGGGTTAATATAGTTTGGGAAAATTTTAGTTACGTCCGAAAGACGTTTTGTGAGAGGATGTATCCGTCTTGGAACGTAAGAATACAGGGAAGAAATAATAATGAATTCCAGAAGGGTAATTGATGGAATTTCGCGGCGAATACGGAGTATCAGAAGTTAACATTATAAAAGGGGTAAGAGACTTTACTTCTAAGGGGAAGAGTCCAATGACTACGAAGGAATTAGCCGCCATACAGAAGAGGTTAAAACATCTTTTTATTCGAGTCTTTAATTTCTTATCTTATAAAATTCATTATAATTTTGATCCAACCGAAAAATGCCAACCATAACGGTACACTGAATAAAGTTCCCCACATTAATCCCTTCAAAAGGGCAATAGATACATCCATAATAAAAATCCCCCTCAATAAGGTTGCATTTTTTATTATTATCGCCATGTTCTTTATTCTGGATACCTTTTACGTTAATGAAAACAAAAAAAGAAGACTGTATAACAGCCTCCAACATAATTTTTATCCCTTTCCATTTCATTTTCCTTTTATAAACTCTCGCACATCTTCAATAGATAATCCTAGATTTTTAGCCTCTAAAATTAGATAAACCCATTCTTCCCGTTCATTGTTAGCTTCCATGATAAACCCCACCCAACTTGTGGTAATACAGCCGTCTTAGCATTAAGCCTTAGACCTGTAATTTTGCGTCCCTACTTTTCAATAGGTTTGCCTTTCTCAAGAATTGCCATTATTATTAACCAAGATTAATAAATCTCTTGGTACTAAATAAACCAGCTTGCCCTAAAACATTTCCCCTTAATTAAAACTATATTAATGTTAATTATACTTTAAAACGTAATAATAGTACTTAATACTATTCGTTTTTTTATGTCATTTTTCAACATCTTTCATCAAAAAGCGACACTTCAATGTAAAAACACTGGTATAATGCGCTTTCTTTACAACTCTTTTATTAATAATAGATTTATAATAGCATAAACAAGCTCGAATTTATTATTCTATAAAAATATTCTTCGGAATTAGCGGGCTAAGTGATTCTGTATTAATTTTTTCCCTAAGAAAAAAGCCAGCATTACAAACCATAATTGGCAGTAACCTGACTTTAACTCTAGTAAAAATATTTACACACTTGATTCCATTTGGATACCTAATAAATTGCTAAACATCCCTCTTTTTTCATTGGCTAACTGGTTATATTCACCGACCTGAATGATTTCTCCCTGATCCATAACCAGCACTTGATCGGCATTGCGAATCGTCGATAATCGGTGAGCTATGACGATAATGGTCATTTTTCCTTTTAATCTTTCAATAGCGAATTGAATCTTCGCTTCGTTCTCTGTATCCAATGCACTTGTCGCTTCATCCAATACCAGGATGGAAGGTTTGCGTAAGATCGCTCTGGCTAGTACTAGACGCTGCCTTTCTCCTCCCGATAGTCGGACAACTCTATCACCGATTAGTGTATCAAGACCCTGTATAAATAATGAGATCATGGAAGGAATCTTATACATTTTGCAATTAAAGTGCAAACACTCATTTTACTCCCTTATTTTTTTCTTAATGAGTTATTAGATCCGCATGTGTAAGCATGTAAATTCAAGAACAATAGAAGGCCATTAAAAACGCCACGTTTGCACGCAATTATTCTATTAATAGTACAAATCCAAATAAGGGAGCCTAAATCTAATAAAAGATTAAGGCTCCCTTTGTTCAACACTCCGTTACTTTTTACTTAACACGATAGGCAATTAAGTTGGATTTAACAAAAGTTACGGAATTAAGGGATAATCCATTTGCACTAAGTGCTTCATTAATTCGTCCCTTAGTGGTAGACAAGGAATCACTAGCCAATGCCTGTTCCAGCTTCGTCTTGGCAATGACGTTTTGCTCTTCTGCAGTCTTAACATAGTTTCGGATTACTTGTAACTGGCTTGAAGGAATTTTCGTACCATTATACGCAGACAATTGATCTTTTAAGCGAGTTATTTTCACTATTGCTTCATTGTTAGTGGTAACCGCTTTATTTACATCCTCTTGTATGCCTTTCGTTTTGTCCGATGCATCCTTTATGCCCGTTTGAGTAGAATTGCTCTTATTAATTGCAGCAGTCGCTGCATCCACTAACTCTGCACCAGCACGATAGGCAACTAGATTGGATTTAACAAATGTGACGGAATTAAGCGATAACCCATTTGCTCTTAGTGCATCATCGATACGGGCCTTAGCTGTCGCCAATGAATCCGTTGCCAATGCCTGCTCCAATTTTGTCTTGGCTATGGCATTTTGTTCTTCTGCAGTCTTAACATAGTTACGAATCACCTGTAATTGGCTAGAAGGTATATTCGTTCCATTATAAGCTGCCAGAAGTTCTTTTAATGATGCTATTTTCGCTTTTTCTTCGGCATTTGCCGTAATTGCTTTATTTAGGTCCTCTTTGCTAAGCTTAATTTTATCCAAAGCAGCCCTGATACTCGTTTGAGCGGAATTGCTCTTATCAATAGCAGCAGTAGCTAAAGGCAACATTTCCTCAGCAGGCTCAGGATTTATGATTTCAAACTTTATTTCCTTTATAGCTTCATTTCCTGCATGATCTACAGAAGTCAAAATGATAGTGTGTTGACCCGGACTATTAACAGCCGGGAGACTATCACTATCCCCGTTCGCTTTGACTGCCTCTTTCCCATCAACTTTATAGCTGACATAACGTACTCCAGCTTCATTATCACTTGAAGAGAAGGTGATTCTGACAGGGTCTGTATAAGTGCGACCTTCAGTAACTCCATCAGACGTGATAGTAGGTTTTACATCGTCCGTCGGCTCCAAAGCAACATTCAGATCTGTTACAGGAGGAGGAACAACCACTTCACGACTCGTTGTGGTTTCAAATCCAGGACGGCTGACAACTACTCTGTACTTTCCGGCTGCAGCATCCCAAGCATATTTGCCGTCATTACCCGTTGTTTGAGGATTAGTAATCGGCGACATCATACCTGGGTAGGCCTCTTCACTCATATTCACCCACGTTTGAATCTGTGGATCGAAGTATTGGAGGACCACTTTTGCTCCAGGAAGTTTCCAATCCGTCCCCTTTTCTTCATTATAAATAAACCCACTTGGATCTATAAGTATAATCGGGAATTCCTGTGCTTGCCCCGTCGTTGCATCTTCATAACGAGGAATTACCTTAATAGTCATTGGTGTTTCCCAAAGTCCTTCCTCGCTCGGTGTAAAAGTATGTTTCCAATCCACAGTATTCGTTGAATCCATATCATTCTCATAACGATCACCATCCGCATCAGTTGCGATTAACGTGACCCCTATGGCTTTTGGATTATCAAAAGATGCATTAACCGTTAAAGGACTTGTACGCCCCGCGATTGGGGTTCCATCCACAGATGTTCCATAACTTCCACCCAAGGTAATGTTAGGCGGGATTACAGGCTCTAGTGCCTCGACTTCATATTCTGTGGATGCAAAAGGTTCATCAGAACCATCCACAAATGCTTTAACCGTTATCTTATGTTTGCCCTGTCTGTTAGGTTTAAGCTTCCACGTGGATTGAGTAGTTGCCCCACTTTGAACCGCTCCTAATGATTGTTCCGTCTCCGTATCAACAAGAGAGACCCCTGAATCCGTTTCAATCTTTAGTGTGACATTGTTTAACGGTGAACTTGTACTATTGGTAAAATAAGAGATGACATTAAACGGAGCAGATGACCATTCATCATACGTTAATTTCTGCCTTCCGCTTAGAACAAGCGCCTCTTCTCCACCGACACCAGGTCTACCATAATAAGTGGTGATGATCTTTTGCTCTCCAGGGGCAAGTGTTTTTGGATTCCACCACATACCTACTGCACTGTCACCAGTACCAGACCCAGGCAAAATGTTATAACCCCACTTCGTTCCATTTATCCTCCCCCAGTTTGCTATCGTAAAGCGGTCTGGAGTCGATGCGTCACGTCCACCCATGCTGTATTGGGCACTGATATCCGGATTATCAAAGTTATTAAAAGCCTGCCAGAATGCGGGAACTTCTTCTCCCCGGTAATCTCTTTCGACATCTACGGATTCCACACCATTTGCTCCGGGCACTTTAAATGGTGCACGATCGTTTCTATCTACCATTGTATCCAGCATCATTCTCAGGCCAACTTCACGGTTTTCATTGCCCGTATTCGTTATGATGTAACGAATTTGCAGGGCATCTGGTTGCCCTGTAGCTGGGTTGTTTCCAGCCTGCAAAACTTGCTTGACTGATATATCACCCGTTTTCCAGACGGATTCATTACTTGTATTTTCTTCATTGTTTGTGGGTGTTTGGATAAAACGTCCATCTGGTTGATTTCCATAAATCAAGTCTGCACCATCGACCTGTAAAGTGGTAAAAGACGTACCAGGGCTTGATGGCCAACTGTAGATGAGATTGAACCAATCGTCTTCTCCTTCCAGTGCTCTTAGTCCAGCATTGAATCGTCCGTCGGAACCTACTTGAGCTTGAACAAAGTCATTTCCAATGTTTCCATCATACAGTGCGTTCAAAGACATTCTGTTACTTGGAGCTTGGGTCGGGAATGGGGTGTCTTTCCTACTACTTGAGCTTGGCTGTTCAGATCCAAAAGCGATGCTTTGAATCATCATAAACAAAGCCAACACTACGAATAAACTACCAGATAAACGCATTCCAAAGTTTCGATCCATCAGGGACCTCCTAATCTAATTTTACAACCTTTTAAGCACACAACTTCCTTTCTCTATTTACCTACTAGTAACCGAAAAACCACCTCCCCTCAATTCGCTCAAAAATTCTAGGATGGTTGATTCTCATAAGATGTTTTTCTATACCTAATACAACTCAGTGTAATTGATAAAAACTCTGAAATTTATAATCTCTCGTAACCTATTACATTTACATGGTTGATTCCATCTGGTTACTTAGCAGTTGATTAAACATTCCCTTTTTTTCTACTGCCAACTGATTGAAACCACCTAACTGAATGATTTTCCCTTGATCCATTACAACCACTTGGTCCGCATTACGGATGGTAGATAATCGATGGGCTATGACGATGATTGTCATGGTTCCCTTTAATGTTTCGATTGCAGCTTGTATTTTTGCTTCATTTTCAGTATCCAACGCACTTGTCGCTTCATCTAAAACCAGTATGGATGGTTTTCTCAAAATAGCACGGGCTAATACGAGCCGTTGGCGCTCCCCTCCTGAAAGCTTTATCCCCCTATCTCCTATTAGGGTATCTAAACCTAGAGGAAGTTTCCTTACAAAGTCAGCTGCAGCTGAGAACTCAAGCGCTTCCCAGATTTCCTCTTCCGTTGCATTTGGATCAATGATTAATAGATTTTGCCTAATAGTTGCATTAAACAAAAATGGATCTTGCGGTACATAACTTACAGAACGTCTCAGCGATAATAAATTTTCACTCCCCAATTGTTTCCCATCAATCAAGACGGCTCCTTTTTCTGGATGATTCAGACCCATCAATAAATCAATCAGCGTACTTTTACCCGCCCCAGACCGTCCTACTATGGCCGTCATTTGATTAACTGGAATCTGAATATTAATATCTTGAATTGCAAAGTCAAGTTGCTCAGAATTATAACGGAAAAAGACCCCTTGGCAATCTATCCCTTTTTCTATGAAAATAGGTTTTATTTCTTCTACTTCTCTATCATGAATTTCCTTAGCCGCTAGACATTCTTCCTGTAAATCCACGAGTGCTTTAAAACTTGGAACGGTGGCTCCTAATTGCTCAAGATTCGACTGAATCCCCGAAAACCTTGGCCACAATCTTGAGAAAATGACAATAATGAGGATCAATTGGGTTGGCTGGGCTTGAAACATTTTCACCGAAAAGAATACTAACACCGCAATCAATAAAGCAGAGGCCACTTTATAAATGACCTGTGAGGTGGTTTTGAGTTTTACGAATTTCATGATATTCCCTTCAATTTTTTCGTTTAACAACTGAAACCAGTCCAAATGCGGTTCTTCAAGAGAATTGCTTTTTATGTCTTTTATTCCATTAAAATGGTCCGTTATAACAGCTAAATAGGATTTTGATAGAAGAACGGTCTCTTTTCCGAATGAGTTTGATTTATGAACGAAGGACCTAGAACAAACCATAAGGGCCACACCAAAAAACAACACAAAAAGGGTCATTTCTGCAGATAACCAAAATGCTATCCCTACCTGCATCAACGTGAAAACAATGGAGGCCAAGAACTGTAAAAAAAGTTGTATGCCTCCACCTACACGTGTAATCTCCGTCGTCATGAGGTTGATAATATCCGATTTTCGTTTATTTAAGAAAAGGCTCCAATTTGCTTGTAGAAGGGATTTATATGTTTGTTCCCTTAAATGTCGAACAAAGCTCTGTTGAAGTTTCGCATTTAATAGAAGTTGACTTCGTTGAAACAAGCTTTGTCCGATCACCAATATTACATAAATGCCTAAAATGAGTGATAGGCTCAGTGTTTCTGGTATGCTAAGAAAAAAAGAGGAAATCCCTGAGATGGTTGGGGTATTTGTTGAATCAAACACCATGATTCCAGACAGGCTGATTAATGGAATCAATAAAAATATCCCAATCCCTTCGAGTAAACTAGTTAAAATCATGCCTAAAAGATTGATATAAAGCGTTTTACCTGAAAAGGAATGAATTTTCTTTGTGAAAAATAACACATGTTTCATTTTTATATATCCTCCTATGGCATGAAAAGATTCCAAGTTTTTTCTCAAGAATTTAGGGATGCAGAACTACAGTTGTAGAAATGAAGTTTTTTAATAGGAGATAGTTTTCAAAGTTACGAGCAAAAGATTCAAAAACTAATCGTGATTAAAGAATTTTGAAATAAAGACATTTTCGCCAATAAATAACGTTGGATGCCTTTCAATTACTCTAGATAGATTCAGTATGTAAAGCCACCTTCCTTAACAAAAAAAGGTGCTTAATGTTTTTCCCATAGTCAATGGACTAGTCTATAAGTACCCCTTTTAAATTGAACTTCTAGTTTGTCACTGTCCTTTCAAGATGGATAAGGTCATTCTTTTATCAAGTAGCCTTAGTGTTTTCATTTTTCCCATCAATCTTTGCATCAGATAATTTTTTTCCGAAGATCCCTACAACAATGAATCTTTCCATAACATCAGCTCCTGTTATGTAGTAGGGGCCACTGCGTAGCCAAGCATGGGCAGCAAACTTCCCGTCGTCATCCTTACCCGTTCCTAAGTAAAGGGTACTTTCAATATTTCGCCTTTCCAACATTTTCATGGCAGCAATTGCCTTAACAAGACACTGGCTTTCCCAAAGTGTATAGCGGCTCATGATATTGATGGACTTTGATATACTCTTTAGCATGGCCACATTTCCATCAACACAGGAAAAAGAAGTCTCACTCATGTGCTCTCCAAGGGATGGAGCCACCTTTTTAAATGGGACGCTTTTAAGGATACGAGCCCAACCTAAAAAAAAGAGTGCCTCAACGAATAATCTTTTAGTTTTCCAATTCAATGAAAGAAATGCCTTTATTTTTTTCATCATTACATTAACCCTTCCATAATCAGTCTAGTAATATACGTCGTGGGTTTATCTTTCATCCCCTATTTGGATTAAACCTTCCTTATGTAAAAGTTCAAGAAAAGAATATACATGTTCCTCACATTCCCTTTGCTCAACTGCATATTGGGACATCAGAGTTTCAATCAGCTTACTAGTAGAGATTGACTTTTCAATTAAGTCCCAAATAACGCCGCCCATTCGACCCAAATTATAATATTTGCTGTTCTTTATACTCATTAAAACTTTTTCTCCGTCCATATCGCTCGCAATGTTTCCTTTACTTTGTTCAATGGTCGCATGTAATGAAATCTTTTGAATATCTAGCATGTTATCTTCTCCTTTTGTATAGTTTGTAAAACGGTTGATGCTAAACTATTGGCTGTGAATTCTGAAACAGGACGACTTAGTTGGAAGATATCTAGAAGTTCGACAAGTCTAGTTGAACAAACAAAGTGCCACTCCATTTCATCTAATAACTCAATTAAAAAATTCCGGTAAGTATGGGTAAATAGTGTGCGAAATCGTTCAATCCCTTCAATCTTTTGAAGTTTAATATATTCGCTTTCTGTTTTTACCAATTCAAAAATACCAGCCAAAGGTAGTACTTCCGTAGAAAATCCGGAGTGGACCGGGACTGCAAACTTTGACTCTCTTTCAATGATAGGCCGGTACTTGTTGCTATTCATTCCAAACTCTTTTAAACTTGTATCCCATAATTTCTGTTGTGGATAAGCAGGAGTTACATAAGGAATGTTATTTTCAGAAAAAGATACAGCGATGACATCATCACTTAATAGTTTGTATCCCATGTTTATGAAAGCTGAGGCGAGCGTCGATTTTCCAGCTCCTGATTCCCCGATAATGGCATAGGCCTTACCATCAACTTCTATAGCACTTCCATGTAAAGGAATCACCTTTCTTTGAATCAAGAGCGCCCCCATACAAGTTCCAAGGATAAAAAGCCGAATTTTATCTTCATCTGCCCCCTTCATTGGGGAAACAGTGATTTTCTTTCCATCTTGTATAAAAAAAGTGGCGGTATTAATGATCCTAAACAAGACCATATTTTCTTTCACAAGATATTTATCCGTCATAGGTACGAGTTCTTTCCATACCATTGATAAATCTTTCAATTCTATTTTCACATCCACCCGGTCATTGTAATTATTGATGATTTGTAATTCCGGAAGAATGATGGAACTTTCTACATTTAACCCAAAAGCCTTGTAAAGGACTTTTTCGTGAACACCGACCATTACTTCACACCCTAACTCTAATAAATAAATTTAACAAAGCCCTTATACTAATTTGAGTCCGTATAAGGGCAAGGAAGTAATATCTCTAAACAATTAACTATGCAATATTGCTTCTTCGCCATCAAACGGATCTTTAGCATAGAAGTCAACCCCTCCGTTACTGGAGCCTAACATTGTCATATTAATATCTAATACATCTAATACTGGTTTTTCCCATTCCTTTTTCATGTTCTCACCCCCTTTCAAGTCAAATTTTTAATGAACCGATATACGATTAAGCTACGCATCAACACCCTAAATTCTGGATTAAATGCATATTCGCTTCTAGGTTCTTCCTTAAATTTTGAAATCAATGTATTCAATAATCCGATGTTTAGAAACTCAGCAACTACAGAACTCTTTGTCAACTGTTGAAGCTCATCCATTAAAGGTTTCCAAGAAGGGGTGATGCGGTGAACCCAATCGGCTGCTTGTATACCCCTGACACGTTGGTTTAAACGTACGTTATCGGGCAAATAATTCTTTGTTGATCTGCGAATAAGAGATCGATTATACCCATCTTTAACGAACTGTTCTTCAGGTACTGATAAGCAATATCTAATCACTCGTAAATCATTTGTTGGATCACGATTCCATAATGCATACCGCAAAGATAATTTGGTAGCTGCTGTACCAGAAGCACTCCAAAAGTGTCCTTTTTCAAACCAGTCGCTCCTAGCTTCATAAGCGTTTGTTAAAGATGAACCTGTATGATCAATACCATGCTGGTTTAATTTAGCGAAAACCTTGGTCCTGTCTGCGAAATCTTGATTTATCAAAATAGGGAAACGAAATGGGTCTTCCCATGGGAATTTTCGTACTATATTTGGAAATGCGGTTTTTCTAATTGCAGAAAAAACTTTTGACTTTTTTATCCCAATATTTTTACAGTAAAGGTTCATTTCTTTATAAAGGTGCATCCATTTTATTTTTTTAAATAGCACTGCATAGTGATCCATTGCCGGTCCCCAGGATATGGTAAAATTTCCCCCTGCCCCGTTTAAAAGCACGCCTACTCCTTGCTCCTGAGCCTTTTCGTAAGTACCCTTTAACCAAAAGGAGTTTTCAAAAAATTTATAAGGCATTTCCATAATTTCAAGCATTTCATCTATTTCTGAAAGAGAGCTTTTCCCTTTAAAATCTAAATAGTCATCATAAATATTACCTACATGCTGCACAATGGATTGGATAAACGGCCTTTCGTCTGCCACTCGATGTTTGGGTGTAAAATCAACAAAATCATCGGGTGGAATATAACTGAATGTATGTACTCGTTTCCTTTCTTCGCGAAGGGTATTCGCAGCAAAACTAACGACAGAACCAGAATCCAACCCGCCACTCAATTGAGCACCAACGTTTTTATGTGTACGAATCTTTGCGTTGACTGCTGTTTGAAATACATCACGAAATGCATCTTCATATTCTTCATTGGACTTTAGTTTTAACTGTTTTCCCATTGTTATAGCAGAGAATCTGGATAGTGACACTCTTTTATCCACTATTGAAATTGTATGAGAAGGTGGTATTTGTTCTATGTATCGATAGACTGTTGATGATGTTTCTGCTGCATCAACCATATCAGGTATAGCTAAATGCTCCGCAAGCCACTGTTCATTCAATTTCTTATGGACATACGGTAGAGTAAATAAAGGTTCTATTGTCGTAGAGAAAGCAAACCGATTTTGATCCCTATAATAATAAAGCGTTCGGCTTCCTCCATAGTCCCTTGCCCCAAACATCTTCTGTCTTTTTTCATCCCAAATCACAAAAGCAAAATCTCCTACTAAGAACTTAGGGGAATCTTCTCCCCACTTATAGTAAGAAAGTAAAATCAGTTCACTATCAGTCATGCCTTTTTGATGTATTGGTTTTACTTGCAACATCTGAAATAAATCTTCACGATTATCAATAATAGCATCGGCTGTAATTGCACACTGCCTTTCATAATCATAAAATGGGAGCTGCTCACCCACAGATTCAAGGGTAATCCATTGAGCGTGACATCCAAAAAAAATCTTTTCTGAATGCCATGTTAGAATATTATCTGCAGGGAATTTTTGTAATGCTTTCATCATATCTTGGCCATTTTGGGGATTTACTGGCTCTTCATTTAAGTGTAAAATACCGGTTATAGCACTCATGTTTTCCCCCTGCTTACTTTGTTATGTATATTAATTTCATAGAGTACTAAAAAATTCTACTCATTCTAGATTTCTATTAACTTAAAGTATTAGTAGCACCTATTAAAAATACCCGATGTTTTTTAATGATACCCCTACCACATACTAAATAATTTCCTATTTTATTTGAAACATATTACTTTATCTTCCTTCGATGCTGGCTAAAAACCTTTATGAAAATACTTCTATCATTTGATCTATAAAAACTTAATCCCAACTAATTTTAAGGGTGTCCATATTTCTCTCATGTGAAATAGAGGCATTAACATTCATCCTTTCCTCGTCAACTCAGTCAACTGCCTTTGCCGGGTCTTTAATAATAATTAATTAATTTATATCTATATAATAGAAATTTCATTATATTCAAGTTTATAAATCCAATTTAAAATTCATTTAAATAATTCGAAAAATTTAGATATTATGTGGCCTTTTTTACTTGCTTGTGTATTGTATTCAAAAATCTCTTGATGAGGGTCTCTCTCAGCTTATAAATAAACATTTAATTATACTTTTTTACGAACGATACGTTCTTTATAACGAATTTTATAAGCTAAAATTACCATCTATTTATACCTATGTCAATAACTTTTATTCCCATATTAATATAGAATACCTAACAAGGTATTAAACCTTCTTCCAATTTGCTATTTATTAATAAATTTCTGCAATATATTTTTCTTTCCAGTTATTAAGATAGAAAAATAAGCATCCACTCTTTACTTAAAAGTGAATGCTTTTAGGGAACTAATAGTTAGTTTCATTATATTATAAGTTACACTGACATTATTTTAACAATATCTTTATTTATGCGGTTTTCTTGTCTTTCTCCAAACCCATAAAAATGGGCGTAACGGAAAATATAAAAAATGAAGGGATTCAGGCAATCGCAATGTCATCGGATCAGAAGAACTGGGATAAAATAAAATCAAAATGAAGAAAAATTTTTGTGAATTTGACTTTAAGGAAAAGAGATAACGTTTATAGTATGTGCTTGACATAATGGTTGCTAATGATTCAGTTCCTTTGATGAAGACTAAAGAATTTTTTGCCAATATTTTTGAATTATTTCCTTCAGTTAACTTTTTCAAACCTCCATCAATTGGAGTTTTAAATAGCTGTGAAGCTAAAATAAGTGCTTGCCCTGCTAAATGGCGATATCGATATTTCTTCAAAAATATGTTAGTTTTTTCTATTGGAAACCCTTTTCTTAACATTTGGTCAATATCTAGCAACCAACGAAGACGAAACCAACCATGACGTGCACCATGAGATACGAGATATAAAAACAAATCCTCTTTACCTAAAAAATAAACTGGATAGCTTGTGATAGCACTTACCCTTTTTCTAGTCCATAATTCATTAAAGGTTGGTTCCTTCGAAGGTAAAGGGTGTAACCTCCAATGGATTTCAATCTGGATATTTTTTTGAGGATGGAAATAAACAACGTGGTGATACCTCCATTTCCACTCGTTCAATACATTTGGTACCTCATCTGTCTCGTAGCCTAAGCTCAGAAGAAGTTCTTCAACTTTTTTAAGATAACTTATTGGAATTAGAATATCTAAATCCTTGGAAGTTCGCAGGGAAATATCCCCGTAAATATCGGCAGCAATTACTGGTCCTTTTAAAAAAAGAAGACGGATATGATGTTCAGTAAATAATTTACTTATTTGCTCCATTTCCCCACTTAAGAGAAGCATTTGAAATGTATTTTTTTTGTATTCTTGGTGTAAAGCCTTAATAATATACGGAGGTACCAATTTTCCATCTATTTTTTTTAATTGAGAATAAATTAATGGATATAAACGGTGGTGTTTAACTAATTCAAAAAAATATCTCCAATTAATATCTGTAAGAAATTTATCCAATAATAAACTTTCTTCATTCCTATTTTTCAAAATTTCTAATATTAATTTTAATTCCTTGGGAATATGTGTCAAATCTACACTAAAATTGTTATCCATCTTTTTCCCCTTCCAAGTTTTTGCATTTTTTCTCATAGATAAAATTACGAACAACGGTACTATCTCTTTCCCCTGTAATCCTTTGATTTTATCAAATTCTATACTTCTACAACTCATACTGCTAAATATTAGAAAACAGAAAGAAGTATAATAATATTAAACTTAAATATGATAATAGGTCCAATATTTTTTTAGCAAGTACTCTACACTACTGATGCTTAGAATGAACTACCTATACACAGGTTGCTTAAATGATTACCTGCTCAAAGCTAATTCTATTAAAGGTGGAAATCTAAGAACTATGGTTTCCAAATTTCGGGTAGATTCGCTGAACATGTATGACTAATTCTATTCAAACGGTATAAACAAAAATGGTAAATTGAGAAATAAACTTTTCAGCGCCCCAATCATGTATGTGGAATTAACATTAAATATATTCGACCTGTAACTTTGTTGGATGTATCTTATAGCAATTATGACTGATACTTTCACAGTCTGCCAGTTTTTACGAACACCAATAAAGGCGGCTGTAAAATTTAATAGCACAGTTTTTGTTTATTATTATTGAAAACCTTTTGACTCGTAAATTGTAGAACGATTTTTCAACTGTTAGCTATCACCATTTAAATGAATGACTTCAGCTTTCTGAATAAGAGTTTGTAAGTAATTGGCGGTTTCTTATTAACGTAAAGAACGTAAAAATAGAATTGGCTCACGATGATTATCCTTTAAGAATTTCTAAATACTCCTTCACATCACGGGTTTGTCTATGAAACTCAAATAAATGATCATATTCATCAAGATAGGTAATTAAGTTGGGAGCGTCTATGGTCATGTTAGTGTCCGCTTGGCGTTTATGTTTCACATACTGGCTAACATCGCTGACTTCATTTGCTAACTTCTATCTACACCTTCTTTTAATACTTCATTGCTGATTAGCATACTATTTTCGTATTTCTTCAAGGGAAGCCTTTCCCAAATCTACTTGCTCAAAAACTGTTCAACGATGGTCATTAATACATAACTATGCATCAAACGATTACGGGTATGCTGTAGATCCTGGATTATCGTTCCTTTTTCTTTGAAAATAAGTGATGGGCCAATACTTCGGCTTGTTGTGTGTGCATCAGGAATAGCCTTATACATGTGGTTTGCCTAAATAGGGAATATCCTCCCATTTTACCCTCTACCTAATATTTTATGACATACACTGTTGATAAAAACGGGATTATCGACATGAATAACTCGAAATGTTGAATCACTCGGTGCCTTAAAACCCTTCTTTCCCCCTGTTTATTACACACCTTTTACCTTTAAAAAGGGCAAAGAAAAGACTGAGGAGATGGATCAAGATAAGCTGTTCATCTATTCGAAAGTTTTACCATTTTAAGAAGATGGAAATTTAGAAGATTAATCAAATAAATGATAAACCTAATAAACAAGCAGAATCTCTCCCTACATTGGTTTGGTGTTGTAACCTAAGCTTAAGGGGAACTCTTTTTTTCATGTGATAAGCTACATACTAATATCTTTGGTGAAGACCCACTTTATCCAATAAGAGGAAAAACAGATTTCCTCTTATTGGATAAAGTGAGTGAGTCTTTTACACCATTTAAACACTACCGCTGTTTATGATAGAACAAAAATCATTACATTAACATATACATATAATGAATGATAACTTCAAGAAAGGAATTATTGCCACCAATAAATGATATTAGTATATTTAAGTAAGGAGGAATTTACTTTGAAACGAAGAAACTTCATAAAGAATTTTTTACTATTTGTTTTTGCCTTTATTTTTGGCTATACAGTAAAAAAAGAGGGTGAAAATACGGTATTAGTAAGTAAAGGCAACGACTCGAATTCTATTGCTCATGAAATTGAGGAATTAACCGGACAGTCAGCGAAAACTGCGCAAAGAACAAAAAATAATTTATCTATCTCGGAATTTGAAGAATATGTAGTAAATGGGGATTGGGCTCCTGCCATAAATAAAGCATTTTCTCTGTACAATGATAAAAAATCACCATTTTACCAAAAAAGAATTAGAATTAAGTTTGACTCTGATGTTATTTACACTATCAAATCCACAATAAATTTCAATCCAAAATGGGTAGAATGGGACGCAAGAGGCTCAAAAATAAAAACAAAAGGAATGGGAACAAACGGTTTTTTAACCGCACTAAAAGTGAATACAGGAGACACTTATGCAACCAATAATAACATTCAAGCTGTGAACTTGGGCATCTTCATAGAAGGTGAAGGACAAGGTATTATAGGAAGCAAAGGAGTTTTGATTACTAACTGTGCCGACTTTATGTTTATTGGTATGCGTTCACAAAATTTTGAATCAGCTATTTATTTTTCTTCCAACGCTTATATTTTATCTTTCCTGCATTGCGTTTTCGTAGGTGAGTACGCAATTCACATACCTGGTCGTAAAACCAATTATGGGGAACGGCTTACATTTATCGACTGTAGTTTTGGGGGGGCTTACAGCGTACTGAATAACAGTAATCAAGGGTCGTTACACATGAAGTCATGTTCTTTTGATTTTAATAAAAAGGGTATTGTTAAGTCTACTAATGGTGTTACTTTTATGGATGCTTGCCATTTTGAGTTTCATAATGATCAAATGATAGAAACACCATTTCAAGTATCAGGGAATGGAGCGACACTAATTGTAAAGGGAGGTTGGTTACTAAACACAGGTTCCAATACTCCACTTAATTCATATATGGTTGAAGGTGATGGATATTCTCTATTTGAAGATATAAAGATGCACAATCTCAGAACAACAACGAGACAATTTGCATCTGATTTAGGAGTTCATGAAGTTATTATCGGTAATACCAATAACCAGCATGGTTTTAGTCTCAATAAGATACAAAAGTCACACAATTCTCTAATGGATGGTGGTTTTGAAGCAGATAGTATTATTGACTTAATATGGATAAGTAGAGACACAGGAACAATCACTGACAGATGGAATTCTACAAACATGAAATTAGAATTAGATACAACTAATTATAAATCAGGAAATAAATCATTAAAAGTATCTAAAAACACAGGTGTTAACAATGCAGCTAGATTTGTTGTCGCTTTTCCATTGAGTAGGTTTGACCATAAAAGAAAATACCCTTTCATTGAATGGAATATTGCGAAATTAAATACAGCAGGCAACGGAGGTTCAATTGAAGCTGACTTTAATTGGGCTAATTTATCTATTACATCAGATATACAAGCACCTAAGATTTTAAAATCTCAATATATTAACTCTTCTTCTACTATTAGTATAGGCGTTGCAAAACAAAAAGATTGGATTAAGGTTACTTCTACTGGCGATAGTAAAATTGTATATAATCCACCACGTTGGGCTACTCACCTATTGGTGGAGTTTAATTTAATTTCATATGATGGAAATCAAAATAACGCTTTTCTAAATTTTGATGATCTATTTTTCGAAATGGTTTAAGTATAGAAAGAAAGCAAAACAAATTTTTTACTTTTAAAAGCATAAGTTGAGTTCAAAAATATAGATAGGTGTACAAATTGGTATGGTTCTTCCTTTTATTTAGGTGATAGACTTTTGGGTTAATTATAGTAGAAGACAATTACCTCAGGAGGTTTGGGAAATAGATTCATAAAAGCTCTATAAAAATAGGAAATCAGTGACTTGTCTCATTACTATGGATGTACATTTGTACTTTCATTTCTGGCCGACTCTTACCGATACCCTTAACCTTCCTTGGGCGATCAAAAATGTATCCACTTGCCAACAATTAAATTACTAAATTACTGATTCTCATTTAATCGCCTTTAACTACGATTAAATGAGAATTATGAATGACTGATCCATTAGGATTAACTATCCATAAATGTGATTAAATTTACAGATATGAAGATTCGTCGTCATAATGATACTTAGTTTGATTACATATAGAAATATTTTGAAATAATAATTCTACCCATTTTTTATGTATATCTAAAGGTATATATTTTAACTCGCCCAAAATTAATAAATTCAAGTTTCTCAATTTGCTTAAAAGGTATTGAGCATCTCTTTTTCATTTGCTTCTAAAAATCGATTAACTAGTAATGCTAATGTATGGAATTCACATTACATTTGACTTGTATAGCGTTTACTCCATTAATCCAAGCTAAATACGTTTTATCTGTCCGAACTCCTCCGTTAAGTTATGATGAATAATACGCTTTAGCCCCCAAGTCAACAATCTCGGTTTGAGAAGAAAACACTAGAGGGCAAACTTCGATTTACTTTGCAATAAAGTCATATACCAACCCAATACTACCCAATACTCTACTTATAAAAAATATTAGCTATTTTTAGAAAACACGCTTTCTAGACTTTCACCAATTACGGAAGAACTAAAAGTGAACCGATATTGACATTAACCTCCTAAATTTGTCGTTAAATCATTTTCAACAGATTGACATGTCCTTCTATGAGTCCATTACTCCGAGGATAAAAATAATTAATGCTTAATGTCCGTATTATCCGATTTCAGGTAATGAGCAAACAACAATTTTAATGGACAGGTGCCCGTTGTGCCAATCCCTCACCATTTCTACTGTAAGGCCGTCAAAGAGAGTAATGGGCTTCCCAATCTTCAGGTCATAAAGAATACTCCCATACAGTTGCCTTACAATCTGTATTATTACAAAAGAATTTTCTCGATTGTACATTAAGTTAACTAGGAGTGAGAGAGTAGGAGAGTCCTTGAAGGTTCGCCGTACAGCTTTTCGACAATTTGGCAGGAGGGACTTGATAGGCAGACTAAAAATGAAGGTAATTACATTTAATTTGGGCAGTGCCCGAGATTAAATATATCAGATATGTAGCAACAAAAAAAAAAGTAACTATTCGAAGATCCTACAAAGAGAAAGAGATTCTAGAACAGTAAAGAAGTTTGCCAAACAGGAGGATTTCAGTTCAGACAAAAACAGACCATCTCCAGGATTGTTCGTACATCGTAAATGAGGAAAATGGTACTATTAGTTCTAACAGGTATTGGAAAAACTCAATTTGGCCATATATTTGCTATAAACCTCTTACACAATCATCCACTTCCTAGTTTTTTCACGGCTTATGAAGTGGTATCAGAATGCCGAAAGGCAGAATCAAAAGGGAGGATCAATCGTTTAGTTAACAAATCGAGCCGACCCCATTTACCTGGTCATCGATGAAGAACATACAGCAAATATCTTTTTTCAAGCATTGTCCATAGTATATGAAAACAAGGCTAGGATCTTAACATGAATGCGGGAAAAAATAATTGGTGGTGATGTGTTGGCTACAGATTCTAAATTTTCGCCTTTAACATTCCGTCATTTTTAATATTAAAGGGGAATCTTATCGCTTCAAAAAAAGAAAAAAAGCAGTATATTCCTGCTAAGGCAACTAAGTATCATAAGAATAGGGATTCTTAAGTTAAAAGGTGGTAACGATAAATACAAGAGTAAATAATGCGGTTTAGATTTGTTGTAGTTTTCATTGAGTAAGTTTGAGCATGAATGATCCTTATTGAATGGAGTATTCATTTAATCTAACTTCAACTGTGCCTTACTTATTACATCATAAGATACGCAAGCACCTTAATGGATTTACCATCACTTTTTGTGATTTAACACAAAAGAGGAAAACACTTTTGAATTCCTTAAAAAATGTTAGCAAAATACAAATTAAAAAGGAGGTCTTCAACGTTTTCCACTTACTATATTTTTCAGAATTTTAGGTTTCAAATCAAAAATTCTCTCTTCACTTATTATTAAAGTTTAGAAAAAAGCCGGAGTAGTCCGATGCACTTATTGCAGCTTCCACTCAACACTTGTTCACTACAAGGACAAGAAAATTGAGAGATTTCTCTATGTTATATGCTCCTTTTCTTAATGGTCTGAGTCAAAAGATATTGATTGCACAGGAGGTTTATTCTGCTTCTTTTTATTCTATTGCACACCAGCACTACACTTACCTTTTTTGTCTCCTTATCTAAGTATAGGTCCTGGACGACTATTTCAGGATATTAATCCGAAAATACCTATTAGATTGCTTACTCAGCGAACTAAATTTACCAAAAAATATCCAGAAAAGGAAAATGATTTTCAGACTGTCATCTAAAAAAGTAAAGAGTATAGAGAACTACGCTAAGTCTATGAAATAGCTGTTTACAAGGGACATAAGTATGAAGACCGTTTTTTAAGTTGATAACTTGGTAGCAATCATGGGCAGTATTAGATTCAATATTAGAACTCTTATCGTTTAATGTCCTTCATCATGAACAGGTATAACGTTGTGGTAGACATGTGAGATCACTTTAGGGCCATACCAAAAGTGTTTTTGGTAACGCACAGATTATTAAGTATACTCAATAGATCAAAATCCGTAAGAATATATCTGGATGACTATAAAGAGCTATAAAAAAGTATATAAAGAGTAACTAGTACAACTAGGTGAATTGTTAGATACTGACGAAAATCTTACTTATGGATATTCATAGACATATTCAGACACTTTTATAAATCACCAGATTATGAATCAATACAGAAATTCCCAATAGGATGGCACCCATTTCTATCATTCTACGAAGGAGCTATATCACTTTAAAACACCATGTAAAATGTCGAACAAAAGACACAAAATTATATATCAACAATATAAAAGCGAGTAAATGGTATAGAAAACTTCACGGATTAGAACATGTGTATTTTAGAGTACACTCGAAGGTTTAAACTGGTATTCTAGCCCTTATTCTTCTGATGGATAATAGTTGGTAACTCATATCCAGCTAACTATTTGCCTGAATTCTGTGTGTATCACAAAATTAGTGAAGAACCTTTTAATGATATCCCATAACCGTTTTTATTAATTTTAGGAACCGTTTGTAATATGAGGGTTGAGAGTGTGTAACACAATATTCCTTGACAAAATTACAATGAGAATAAAAAGATTAATAACCTTTAAACCTAGTTCTTGGTTAATTCCGAATATTATATTTTGTTTTCTTTTATGTTTGCAACGCTTTTGGAAATCATTTATCATATTCTGTTTAAAGGAGCTGAACTCAATTCTCTATATCCTTCTGGATTTATTTTTTGCCAATTCCAAGAATCCTTGCACATTTCTTCGATACCTCTAGTTGCTATCCATCCGAGTTCGTTTTTTGCTTTATCTGGATTAGAGTAACAAACAGCTACATCTCCTGGTCTTCTATCCACAAATGAATAAGGAATCTTGACACCGGTTGCCTTTTCAAATGAAGCAACAAGTTCTAATACACTATATCCTTTACCAGTACCTAGATTATAAGCCTCTACCCCATTAAAAGCATTTACCTTTTCTAGAGCTTTAACATGTCCCATTGCCAAGTCTACCACATGAATATAATCCCTTACTCCCGTACCGTCTTTTGTAGAATAGTCATTACCAAAAACATTCAACTGCTCCCTTTTTCCAACAGCAACTTGTGTGATATATGGCATTAAGTTGTTTGGAATATCGTTAGGGTCCTCTCCGATTTGTCCACTCTCATGTGCACCAATTGGATTAAAGTAACGTAATAAAGCTATACTCCATGTTGGATCTGAAACATAAAGATCTTGTAATATTTCTTCAATCATTAGCTTTGTTCTCCCATAAGGATTGGTAGCTCTTAATGGAAATTCTTCCTTTATTGGCACACGATTTGGCAATCCATAAACAGTTGCAGAAGAACTAAAAACCAGTTTTCTCACCCCGAATTCTCTCATCGTCTCACATAGAATAAGAGTCCCAGTTATATTATTATGGTAATAGTGAAGCGGTATCTTAACTGATTCTCCCACTGCTTTTAAACCCGCAAAGTGAATAACCGCAGATATCGTATTTTCAGTAAATACAACATCTAGCTCATCTTTATCAATTAAATCAATATTATAAAACTTTAAGTCTTTACCTGTTATTTCTTTTACTCGTTGTAATGATTCTAATTTACTATTAGATAAATTGTCCACAACCACTATGTCATATCCTGAATTTATCAGTTCGATACAGGTGTGACTACCAATATATCCAGCTCCACCAGTTACTAAGATTGCCATTAATTTCCCCTCACTTATTGTCTGTTTATTATAAGTTGCAGTAGATTGTTGTAATTATAATACAAAAACTGTTAATAAGGAAAGCCACTTTGCTTTAGAAATTCCGTTTGTTGGCAGACCTAAATCCCAAGTACATATTAAACCTCACTCTTTACTTTATATTCCTGTATATAAGGGCGGCCAATAGATTGATAATTAATATCAACATTCATTACTTTATTTAGGCTAAAGCAGTTACGACCATCATATACAAAAGGAGTTTTCATTAGTTTGTTAAATAAGTTCAAATCCATACCTTTTATTTCTTCCCACTCCGTAAAAATAAAGCAAAGATCAGCATTTTCTAGAGCTCTTTCAATTGATTCTTCATAGTGAACTTGTGTTGGATATACCTCTCTAAAATTATTCATACCAACAGGATCATATACATGAATCTCGGCACCCTCATTTAATAATAAACGAATATTAGGAATCGATGGTGCTTCACGCAAATCATCTGTACCTGGTTTAAATGTGAGACCGAGAACGGCAACTTTTAACCCTTTGAAAGTCGTAAAGTCTTTTCTTGCCTTTTTTATTAGTTTAAACTTTTGTTTTTCATTTACCTCTATAGCTGCTTTTATCGTTCGTAGAATATAACCTTCCTCTTCAGACAACCAGTGTAATGCTTTTGTATCCTTAGGAAAGCAAGAACCACCGTAACCAATACCTGGATTTAAAAACTTATTTCCAATACGTTCATCATAACTCATACCATTCGTAACATCTTCTATGTTGGCACCTACAGCTTCACAGAGATTAGCGATATCATTAACAAATGAAATTTTCAATGCTAAGAAATCATTTGAAGCATACTTTACCATCTCTGCACTACGCCGATTCATTGCGAGAATTGGTAGATTAAAAGGTTTATACATATCTGTTAATACTTGTTTTGCTGAATCACTTTCAACTCCAATAACAATACGCGATGCATAAAGTGTATCACGTACTGCCGTTCCTTGTGCTAGAAACTCTGGGTTAGAAGCTACTTCAACTTTAACATTATTTTTAAGGTATTCTTTTATTAAGGATTCTACTTTTTCATTTGTACCAATAGGAACAGTAGATTTAATTACGACTAAGCAATCACGTTCAATAGATTCAGCAATTTGGCGTGCAACCGTATATACGTAATTTAAATTAGCAGAACCATCTTCATTTTCAGGTGTTCCTACACCCACAAGGATAACATCCGAGTCGGCATAAGCGCTTAGATAATCTGTGGTAAAAGTTAGTTTACCCAACTCAGAGTTTTTAACTATTAATTCGTCGAGTCCTGGTTCAAAAATAGGAGATATCCCCTTATTTAATATATCAATTTTGTCTTGTACGTTATCTACACATGTTACCTTGTGGCCTACTTCAGCTAAGCAAACACCTGTAACTAAGCCAACATAACCAGTCCCTGCTACTGTGATATTAATCAATTTCAACGTCTCCCTTATTTCAATAAATTTACCATAATTATAGTTTATATTTAAAGAGTTAAACCAACGAGCCACCTAGTACAAGAAAACTTTATATATTTTCTCCTCTGCTTCGTCTTACCATTATTAAATTACGAATATTTAATACAAAAATGATACCCTCTGCTAATATAACAGCTATTGCCATACCAAATTCTTGAAGCCATATTGTTAATGGGACCGAAAGTATAATAAAAAGAATTGCAGCTATCGAATAACTCTTATTTAAATTCTTTTGCAAATTCATTGTGTACATAATTCGAGCCATTATTGTATTCATTATAGCTAGGAAAACAATTATAGAAAAAACTCGAATTAATTGATTTATTTCGTTGTTATTTGTTCCAGTCACGATTATTGAAAACTGTGAAGAAAAGATAAATAGCAGTAAAGAAATTAATATGGAAAATAGAAAGCTTAAAAACAATAATTTCTTTTTAAATAAAAAAAATTGTTTCTTATTACTTTCATACAATTCACATAAATATGGATAAACAGCTTGACTAACCGGCTGGAACAAACCAATAAAAGCTCCCATTACTTTTTGACTGATACCATAATTACCTGTTGCTTTATTTCCCGATATAAAGCCTAAAATAACTAAAGGGCCATGAATATAAAAGTTAATCCATAAGTTTGTCAAAAAGATGTGTTTACTCTTTCCTAATTCATGGGTTATTTTATGAATATCTATGATAAATTTATAATCTATCTTAAACTTCACTTTCACAAAGAACCAAGAAAATATCCCAGGTATAATGTAATAAAGTGTTTGAAAGAAAACAGCGATATTAATATCATTGGAGTCTCTTATAAATATAAAAATTAATAGAGTCACTAAAATTTTGGCAATAATATTAATATATGTTATATACTTCATTCGTTCTAAACCTTGATATAACCAAATGGGAAAAAGGGTATTTCCAATAAGAATAAAATAACTTATCAGAAAAGCAACTTTGCTATCATTAAAAAAAGGTAGACTTTCTATAATAATAAAAAATACAATTCCAACAATTAGGGTTAGAGTGATTTTAATTGTCATAATTAGATTATAGATATCATTTACTTTCTCATTATTATATTTGTTAATGGATATATCTCTAGTTGCTGAAATATTGAACCCGTAGTCAACAAAAATATTTAAAAACTGCATGGTAGCAACACATAATACCAATATACCATAATTGTCAGTTCCAAGAGTTCTTACTAAATATGGAAATGTGATTAAAGGGAAGATATAATTACTTCCTTGTAAAACTAGTAAAGATATAATATTTCCAAATAAGCGATTTTTATTTTTATTTTTATTTTCCATTAAGATTCCTCTTTTATACTTCATATGCCAAGAAATTGGAAGGTTCAATTAATCAAATGTATTGATTCCCCTCATAAAAGGCAATCTGTTATACTACCTTTTTGGGGAGTCGTATACGTTAGCTTGTACGGCTAATATCTTGAAGTTACCAGTCCAGAAAGAGTAAAACGATTAGTATATATACTCAAGGGAAGCAAAAAACAGTGATCATTCTAATTCTAGAATAAACCTTTGACCTAGACTATTAAAGGCCTAGAAAATAATTGACAAGACTTTTTACACCGAAAGATGCTTGATATCCTTGGTACTTATGAATTGTGTAGCACAATCATTCGGGTATTATATACTAAAAATGCCACAACATAAGACATCTTAAATTAAGAAAGAATATAATTTTATTTTCAATTACATTTGAGAACTTTAATTATACATTTTCTAATAAAATAAATTGTTTATCTTGCTCCCCTGATAAATTAATTCAAGATTTTTTCTTCCCTTTTTTTTGAATGAGTAATTCATATTGTTTGATGATTTCACTATTCATATGCTCACTGGTGAATCTCTTTAAAAACAAACTGTATCCATTTTGTCCCATCAATACCAACTCTTCTCTATTAAGGTTTAACAAAATGTTCTTTAATGAAGCATAATTATCAATATTAAATATATAGCCATTCACACCATTTTTTACAATTTCAGGAAGCGCACCTCGATCACTGACAATTAATGCCTTTTTATTTCTCATCGCTTCAATTGCAACGAGACCAAAGCCCTCCCATCTAGATGGAACAATAACCGCATCAAAAATCTTATAATAACTGTCTATTAGTTCATTATCAATCCAACCAATGGAAATAATATTGCTTGGGAGTTTTAAAGTAGATTTATTTAACACATTATCCCCAATTAAATATAATCTAATATCACTAAGATAATTTTTCGAAAAGAAATCTATTAATATATCTAGTCCTTTCTGTTTATCAAAGCGTCCAATAAAAAGAATGTTTATTTTACTAGAATCTAATTTAACATTTGGTTCACTTACAGATGAGACTTCATTTTTTATGCCATTGTATATAACCAATGATCTATTTAATGGTAACTTATAAATAAGAGAATGCTTTAATTCACTTTTAGAAATATTTATTATAAGATCCGTTTTTATTGCTAAGAAGCGTTCAATATACCCATAAATCTTTTTCTTCCAATCAGGGATATCCATAGTAAAGGCCCAACCATGTGAACAATAAACCACTAAGGGTCTATCTCGTTTAAAAAATAAAAGTAATCTAGTAAACACTCCTGCAAACGTGCTATGCACATGTATAATATCGGGACGGTCTTTTTTTATTACTCTGTTGATTTCATTAATTGCACTAAGGAAGTGTTGTGGTTTTCTGACATAATTATAAAAATAAGAATTTATACCACTAAACTTATTTCTATTTACTTCATAATCACTAAGAACAACACTGACATTAGATATTTTTTCACTACTCTGTTGATACCTTAACACCTCTGTTAAATACGTTGCTATGCCACCTTTTGTATATTCACATACATGTAAAACTCTTATTTTTATACACCTCTCAAATCAAAATAAAAATAAACTACAATAAGGTATTTTTATTGAGAATATTTAATTATTACCCTTAATTCATTCACATTTTTTTATCATTTTAGAAAACATTCACATATCTATTAATAAATAGTCGTAATTGGATCTTATATAGAGGTCAATAATCATTGTAATATATTTACAACGTTTTGATTACGATATTATTTCAAGTTTTTGTTTATGTCCTAATTTTTAAATATTAAAATATCAACTATCTCAACATTTTTCTTAATTTTTTTTTGGGTATAAGAAGAGATAAAAATACCTTAATGAGTTTCTTCATACTAATTATATTTTTTTTATAAGCATCTAATGTTATTTTCAAAGCTAACTTTTTCTTTTTATCCAATATATAGGAATATAGATAATTATGAATAATAAAAACCGTTTGTGAGTTTTCATTGAAATACTTTATATTTTTGTTAAACCAATCCATTGAGTCCTTAATTTTTTCTTCACTAAAGCTGGATATTTGATCTGAATTTTTATCTGAATAATATATAGTTGAATTATTTTTAAATAAAAGGAATTTCACACCTTCATTTTGTAATCTAATGCAAAAATCATAATCTTGATGCTTTTTTAGGTCAGGATTAAATTTCACTTTTTTTGCCAAGTCTGCTTTTAGCATAAATGTACTCGTTTGAACAAAGTTATTTTTTTCAAAAATGTAATTTACAATATCATCATTAAATAAACACTTATCATTTAATACTTTATTTGTCTTTTTGTTAGATATACGAACATTAGCATTCGTAAAACACAGTGCATTATCGCTATCTAACCCAAATGATTTCATATATTTCCATTGTAATTCTAATTTATCCGGTAGCCACTCATCGTCTGAATCTAAAAAAGCAATATATTGTCCTTTACTTTTTTCAATACCAAAGTTTCTTGGCATAGTTCCCTTTGTATTTTCTTTTAGCTTATAATATTGAATTCTATGGTCATCTATCCCCTGAATAATTGATTCTGTTTCATCAGTAGATGCATCATCTACCACTAATATTTCTATATTTTTGTAACTTTGGTTTAAAACACTATCTAGAGTTCGTAATATTATGCTTGCCCGATTAAAAGTGGGTATTATTACACTTATTAAATCTTCTTGATATTTCATATACTTTCATCTCCACCCACTAATAATTTTTCTATATATAGCCTTTGCTATTTTACCTATACTAATAAAATCATAAACATTAAAAAATGTGCTTACTCCTAAGATTTTTTTTGCAAGTTTCGGAGAATACACAAAATTTTTCTTTTTTAAAGATTTAAACAAGTATTTTAATTTATAATCCTTTTCTCCAGGAAAATGTAACCCCCATAAAAATTGATCATCTAGGCATCTATTTACTCGATATGCTCTTTTAAAGAAGGGGTTAACATTAATATTTTTCTTACTTAGGAATTCTTCACTATTTAAAATAGCTGTATAATAATGTTCCTCAGTAAAATAAAATGTACTTTTATCTTTATATAAAGATTCAAACGTCTCAAAAAAGGCAGGTATTGTTCTAGAATTCAAATAAAGGAATTCTCCTCCATAAGGTACAGCTACTTTATTATCTCTTTCTATATTTATACCGTGAAAGTTTTCTAACCAACAATTAAACCTACCAAATTCAGAAAATTGAGCATATCCAGCCCACTCATACTTATCTATAATATCTATTACTTTATTAAAATCATTCAAAAATATGACATCTGTGTCCAAGAAATAATACCCTTTTTTACCAATGTGATCATCAGTTTTAACTATATATTTTATAATATCAAAAATAAACATTGAACCTGACCATCGTTTAGTGGCATCTACAAAATGAGATGAAACTTCTACTACTTCAACCTGTAAATTCTTTAAAACATTTTTATAATACCCTTCTCTTATCTGGTTTAATCTCTGTATATCATTAACATAGAAAATCAATTTTACTTCTTCTGAAAAATATCTAGCTGAACTAAAAAGGCAAATAACTGTTTTAATATATACTTCATTATGAGACTCTAGATTTTTCTTTCGCATATTTGCATAATGAGTTACACTATCACCAAAAAAGAAACTGCTACAAATTACTCTTTCCACTTTTTATCTCCTAAAAATATATTTTTAAAATCTTTTTTTATTTTTCATTACCAACAAAATGATTATTAATGTAGTTTTGAAGAAATTTTTACCTATTCCATCAAGTTTATTAACAAAATTACTGCCTAGTCTTGCTTTAAAAAATTCTTCATTCTTAATAATATATTCATTTTTTTTCCAATCTTTAAAAAGATGATAAATAAGGGCTCTAGTTTCTTTCATTTTCTTGTGAAAGCCCACAAAATTAAATTTATATAATTTCAATTGTCTATACATATTAGACCACATCAGTAACTTTACATACTGATAACAAAGACCTTCAATATTTTTTTGTGTTAGTGCATCTTTTGTTCTATAAAATGAATATGTGTCATCCAATACCTCATATATATCATTTATTTTTGGAGAAATAGTTGTTAAAATACTCCCTCCTCTATTTTTCCTATACTTATATAGCGGTTTCTTAATATAAATATATTCCTTTACAAAGAAAAGTAATTTATACATCGATCCGACATCTTCATAAATTTTACCCATAGGGAAATTCACTTCATTAAATAGAGTTTTTTTAAATACCTTATTACAAGCACTTGGTTGTACTGTCCACAAAAAGTCAGGAAAATCAATTCCCTTAATAATATTTGTGTAATTATTTTCACCAATATCCAGCCAATCAAACACGATCATATCTGGTTGACTTTTCATTGCTTCGAATACTTCATAAAAATAATTTTCAGCTATATAGTCATCACTATCTAGAAAGGAAACGTAATTATAATTAACATATTTAAGTCCATAATTCCTAGCGTCCGATAGCCCTCCGTTTTCTTTGGACACATAGTAAAAATTTGGATATCTGTCAACGAATTTTTGGGCGATTTCTCCTGATCTATCTTTTGATCCATCATCCACAAGTATAATTTGAATATTGGTTAATCTTCCCATACTTTTTACAACAGATTGTAAACATTCGTCAATATAATCTTCCACATTATATATAGGAATGATTAGACTTATTCCATTCATATATGCTCTCCTTAACTACAAATCAGATTTTAAAAAAACTATATGGTACAATACCATGCACATTATTTATAAGCCTCAATGAATAATATAAAAACCAAAATGCAATAATAAAAATTATCAAAATTTGTCCATAGAGCTTTTTATAATTCAATAAAATGTGGATAAAAATAGAGTAAAAATAAATATTAAAACAGGTAAGATACATTTGAATTCTGTCAATTGCCTCAACTCCCGCTAAAGAATAAAGACATAAATTTATTATTACAATATTAGTACTAAAATTAAATAGGTTGTAGTTGATATTTAACTTTATATTTTTTTGGGGAACATATAAAGAAATTAAAACTATGCCCATTTGGATAATAACTGGCGCTAATTGCATAAGCCCTTTTTCTTTATTGACTTCAAAAAAATAATTTTGATTTTGCGCATATTTCTCTGCATAGAATCCCGAGATATTTATAAGTAGTTCCCCTACTTGATTTTTAAATGCTGGTATAAAATATAAAACTATTGTTAGCAGAAAAAGGGGAATAACAATCTTACTGCTGAATTTTTTAATAGGTATAAAAAATAATAATAAAAGAAAAATAGCACTATTATGAAACATAAGTGCTATTAAAATTATGAATAGGAATTTAATTCTATCTTTTTTTTGATTAGATACAATATAAGTTACAAAACAAAATATTATTGAAACAGAGATCATTTGTCGTAATCCATTGTAACTAGAGTAGTATATAAACATTAAAATAAATAAAAGGATACTAATTAAGTAATTAGGGGAATTTTTCTTAATTCCTTGAAAAATAAAAAAGAGAAATACTAAATAAATACAAAATGAAAATATAAAAAAGTTATCATATTCGGCAGCTAAAGCATAAAAAAAACTGATTCCTGGCTCTAAATCAATATATGAACCATTAAGAAAAAATCTATAATACATCGGATAATCTGTACCAACGTTTACTCCTTTAAAGACAGCTAATCCTAAAAGAATTACAAACCATAAAAATAATGTGATATTATTTCTTGCAACAAAAATTTCATTGCCAAAAAAATTATTATTCCTAACAATAATTGCTCTAGAAAGAAATAAAAAATATAAAATTGCTAAAGGTAATAATAAATAAATTAGCATTTATTTCTCCTTATTATCTGTGCTGTATTTTCCTTAATTGTCCCTCCACTATAGCTTTGTAATTTACTAGTTATTGTGTAATATACTAACTATATAATCAACCTTTTTAAGCTTACTAAACCTAAACAGTTTATTGGAGGGATAATTTGGTCAAATGTGTAAAAGATACCTTTGTGTATTTATCAGAATAATATTTCAACTAAAAGTTCCCATCTAGTATGCATCTTTTGAACCAAATAAAACTATCACGGTTTTAAAAATTAGTTTAATATCAAAAAATAAAGTACGATTATTTATATATTGGATGTCTAAATCAACCATTTCACCGAATCCCAAACTATTTCTACCACTCACTTGCCATAACCCCGTACATCCAGGTGTTACAAGTAATCTTTGTTTATCATATGATGTATAATCTTTGACTTCACGAACAAGTGGTGGACGTGGTCCAACTAAGCTCATTTCACCCTTAAGTACATTCCACAACTGTGGTAGTTCATCTATACTCGTTTTTCGTATAAACTTCCCAATTTTTGTTATACGTGGATCATCCTTCATTTTAAACATTGCCCCTGATACTTCATTTAATGCAAGTAAATATCTCAACCGGTCTTCTGCGTCTGTGACCATTGATCTGAATTTGTACATATGAAATTCAATTTCATCTTTACCTATTCGCACTTGCTTAAAAAATATTGGTCCTTTTGGATCTTCAATTTTGATTAAAATTGCTACAATCATAAAAACTGGTGATAGTAAGATGAGTCCGATAAGTGATCCAAAAATATCAATTAATCTTTTCATTCTCAAATATATCACATTGGCATTCACTTGATCTGGTGTTAATAAATGATCATATTTCGCTCCTCTTTGTTCTATTACCGTTGCTTTCAAAACTTCCCCTCCCTTAATTGACATTATTCTCACAGTTTTTGTTTAAGTAATAATTTCTCTAGAAAATCAAATAGATCCTTTTTAAGCGTTTCATCGTTTAAAGCAAACTCAATGGTCGTTTGAATAAACCCTAACTTCTCACCAACATCAAATCGTTTACCTTCAAAGTCATACGCGAAAACTCGTTGAATTTCATTTAATTTTTGGATAGCATCTGTCAGCTGAATTTCTCCTCCTGCACCTTTTTCTTGTTTTTCCAAAAACATAAATATTTCTGGAGTAAAGATATATCGGCCCATAATCGCTAAGTTGGATGGTGCTGTTCCTTTTGCTGGCTTTTCGACAAAGTTATCTACTTCATAACGTTGACCGTGTTGGTTACTTGGATCTATAATTCCATAGCGGTGAGTTTCTCCTTCGGGAACTGTTTGTACACCGATGACAGAGGATAAGGTTTTATCATATTCATTCATTAACTGTTTTAAGCAAGGTGTTTCTGCTTGGACGATATCATCACCTAACAATACGGCAAATGGTTCATTACCAATGAATTTTCTCGCACACCAAACCGCATGGCCTAATCCTTTTGGATCTTTCTGTCTGATATAGTGAATATCAACTTTAGAAGGTGCTTGGACTTTCTCCAACAATTCAAATTTACTTTTCTCCATTAAATTGTTTTCCAACTCAAATGCATTATCAAAATGATCTTCAATCGCTCGTTTTCCCTTACCTGTTACAATAATAATGTCTTCAATTCCTGAAGCAATTGCCTCTTCAACTATGTATTGAATTGTTGGCTTGTCTACAATTGGAAGCATTTCCTTAGGCATCGCTTTAGTTGCTGGCAAAAAACGTGTTCCTAATCCTGCTGCTGGTATAATCGCTTTACGTACTTTTTTCATTAAATATCCGTACCTCCTATTTTTTTGGGGAATACCCCTATATATGGATTTATATAATCGAAATTTATAATATAATAATGTAAGCGTTTCATTTGTGACTAAATTACTAAAAAACACCTAAGAACTTCTTTTTAAACGGGATTGGTATTTCAATAGATGGAACTTGCCCCCGAATAAGCTGTTCAGCATTTTTTTTGTAATAAAATGTACGTTCTATCCCATAAGCTTTTGTGATTGTTTCATACGCCTTTTGTAATGTGAACCCTCTAGAGGTTACATTATGGGCATCAGTTGCAATAAAATGAGTTAAATTATTCTCAATAATTTTTTTTGAAAATGACTTAACATTTTTCCCAAAGATACCGATAATACTATCAGAGGTAAGTTGAGTTAAGGCACCTTCTTGAACTAGTTTAAATAATAGATTATGATTCTCTATCAATTCCTTATTTCTCTCAGGATGTACAATAATTGGTGTTATCCCTTTTAACAACAGCTCATAAATCAGTTCTTGCGTGTATGAAGGCACATGTCCTGACGGGAGTTCTAGCAATAAATACTTGTTGGTATTATCAAGCGTTAGTACTTCTCCCTTTTCAAGTGAAACAAATAATTCTCGATGTATTCTTAATTCTTGTCCAGGATGAACAGAAAGAGGAATATTCTCTTGTTGTAAGCACTCATTTAACTCAAATACACAATCAATAATATCATCCTTCACATTTACATATCTCTCATTTAGGTGATGTGGTGTGGCAAATATGTGGGTTATCCCTGCTTCTACCGCCCTCTTTGCCATGACTATGCTTTCCTGCATATCCGGTGAACCATCATCAACTCCAGGGAGAATGTGGCAATGCAAGTCAATCAAATTTCACACACTTCCTTTATATAAATGGGATAATAGGCTTAATCACTAAGCAATCAGATAGGAATTAATACCCTGTTAATAGTAGCATAAAAAACTGCTATTAAATAGAGTATTAATTTGTCGAATTTTTTTTTTTAGGATTGATAGTAATAATAATTGCTGGTATTTGATTCAATTCCATTCAAAACGACTCCAAGTAATGCCGTATTAGCTTTTTCTAAAAGTTCTTTTGCTTTTACTGCACTTTGTTTGTTTGTCTTGCCGCTTGCCACTACCATGATCACGCCATCACATTTATTAGCTACAATTTGAGAGTCAGTTACTACAAGAACTGGCGGTGTATCAAAAATGATATAATCATAGATACCTTTTAGTTCATTAATAGCTGTTTCTATCGCTTTGGAATTTAATAACTCTGAAGGATTAGGTGGTATCGGTCCACTTGTTAAAATGTCTAAATTTGAAACATTTGAATTCAAGATAGTTTTTCTTAAGTCCATTTTCTTTGTCAATACGCTAGTAAGTCCATGTATATTACTTAGGTTAAAAGCATAATGAATAGATGGTTTCCTTAAGTCCGCATCCACAAGTAATACTTTTTTCTCTTCTTGAGCCAGCACAATCGCTAGGTTGGCAGCTGTAGTCGATTTCCCATCATTAGGCTCCGCGGAAGTAACCACAATGGTTTTGATTTCTTTATCCACTGAAGAGAATTGTATGTTTGTCCTAATTAATCGATATTGTTCAGTAATAGGCGATTTAGGATTAGTCTGCGCAATTAATTTCACTTGTTTTTCATCTTTACTTCTCAAAAATCCCACTTCCTTTCTTAATGTCACTGAATGGTTCTTTATTTATGTTGCAATATTTTTTGGATGGATCCAAGTAATGGCAAATCAAGGAGCGTCTCAATATCCTTCTCGTCTCTAATCGTATTATCCATGTATTCTAGTAGGAATGCCAAGCCTATTCCAGCCATCAACCCAACTACCACCGCAATAGCGATATTCAATAATGGAGATGGTTTTACAGGAGTAGGATTTTCCTTTACTTCTGCCTTCGAAAGTATGCTAACATTGTCGACATTCATTATATCTTTGATTTCCTTTTGGAATGTTCCAGACACTGCGTTTGCAATTTCGACTGCCTTCGATGGATTACTATCTTGAACCGTTAAAGAGAAGACTTGAGAATTTTCTTGGCTGTTAATCGTAATTTTTTGACTAAGTTGATCCACGCTTTGTTCTAGTTCAAGATCATCAATGACCTTCTCTAATATAGCAGGGCTTTTTATGATCACACTGTATGTATTGATCATGTCAATATTAGATTGTATTTGATATGAATCAATTTGGTTCTTCGATTGATTCTGATTAACTAAAATCTGTGTGGATGATTCGTAAACAGGTGTTAATAAAAAATAAGATATTGCACCACTAATCAACGCAGCGATTAATGTCAGCAGCATGATTAGCTTCCAACGTTTCTTTAATGTTTTAAAAATATCTTTAATACTAATAGTTTCTTCCATTTCATCCTCCTGATATGTTAAAAATGACCTATTGCATTATACCATATATATTACCTATATTTATGTATTTTCAAGGAAATTTTCATGAAACTTACAATGAAAGAATACTTTTCAATTTATATGCCAAAGTAATTTTACAAAAAAGAAAATGGCAATACAAAGGAAATAATTCCTAAATTTGAAATATTGCATTGAACACATATATATTACCCATTTACCAGAATATTTTTGACTTAAATTTTCAATAAACTTAAGTATACACCCATTCCCAATTTTTTCTAGCCTGATGTCACACTTTACAATATTTACTAAAAATAAACCTAACTAAATGCCTACCAAAACAGAAAAATCCGTTTATACATATAATTGTGTCAAGTATTTTAGTGCCTAGTTATCATTAAAAATGATAGGAAAATGTGTAAACTGAAAGTGATAGTTTAAATCAGTATATAATTTTCATATTAATGGTTAGGTGTGGTCAAAATGATAGGTTACCGAGTAAGTCGCTTAGGGAAGAAAGGAAAATGTCAATTAGTGAACTCTCCACAAAATCCGGCGTTGCCAAATCCTATATAAGCTCACTGGAAAGAAACCTTCAAACAAACCCTACTATATTAGTTTTGGAAAAAATCGCTAGAATCCTTTGTATTAAGGTCGATGCTCTATTGAATGAGCAAGCAGACAAGGGCATGGATGAAGAGTGGATTGAAATCATGCAAGATGTTATGGGGTCTGGAATATCGAAAGAGGAAATGCGCGAATTTATTCAAGATAGAAAGTGATGTCTTTAAGGATTGAGAAACAATGATAACGCTTTCTTTTAGGTGCAAAGAATAAACTTTTAAAGGGGGAAAAGTGGATATAGCCACTTTTCCCCCTTTTATTCCATAACCTCAAACCATATCTAATGCCCTTGGTCATTGGGATGTTTGTTATCATTATTCAGGATATCTTTACTTAGCTTCTTTACTATTCATATATTTATTTATTCGTTTTGATGACCTGTTCGGAAGCGTAAATATAATCCAAATAATTCACCCTAAACTATTCTCCTTTTTACCATTTGCGACTGGGTTGGTGAAATGATTAGTATTTTTGCATTCGACAGCTCTTTTTGTAACTTTGACATAATGCTTTCCAAATCTTTCTTCGTCTGTTCCAAGCTAAGTGATTGATAATGATTGTTTATTAGAGAATTTTCAAAAATAATCAGATCGGGATCATCTTTTATGACCTCTTCAGTTTTCTTATCTTTTAGCAAATCCTCTGTTGAATACCCATCATGTCCATGATTAATGAAATTTAGTGTTTCCAAATCATCACTATCAGAACGCAGACTCTTCTCTAAACGACCTGCCCAACTATTAGAAAATATACTTACTCCGGTTCCTGAAGTACCATTACTTCCCACTAAGGATACAATAACCCTATCTTGCGTTAGCGACTTATAATTCAGGTAATCTATTAGCGACTGCTGTTTATTATTTTCCGGTATTAAACTTTGTTTCAATGCTTCCCTTTCTACTTTTTCCTTTTCTTTTACTTTTTCTGCAGCTTTTCTAGCCTCTATCCCTGCCGCGTGTCTTACGTTTTTCTAATAGAGATGGCCAAAAACCAATACTGCTAAGCAAATTGTGGCGAAAATGATTAAACCATATTTCCTCATCCCTCCCATATTTTGAACATTAATACCTGACATGGAACTCTTATAAAATAGAGTAAACTCTTTTTTGAGTCCTGCTATAAAAACTCCATTTCACTTTTTTCTTTATTTTTCTCTCATTAATTATAACTATCAACTTTTCAGCGATAAAGTGTATTCCTCCAATTTATTCCAACATCACTGGACATTGTAATAGTACCTTTTGTCCCCGCTTTTAAAGGGGTATTTTATTATCCTTTGGGATACATTTGATACCAATTACTCCCATTGATCAGCTATACCTGAACAGGTGTTGGGATTCAAGTTATTTGTAATGCTCAACATCTTAGCCGATGGTCTTTTTTTCTGAGAACTCACAGTTAACGGAAAATCCAGCATCATATAAATATCCTGGTTAGAAATATTAAAGATTATTTTAATTTCATGAGAAAGCGGGGCTGATTCAACTTGTCGGCTTTCTTTTAAGAATTAAATTGTAAAGTAATTGCTTCTAATGCCTCATACACAAGGAAAACGCTTTCATTTATAATATATACAAGAAAACCAAGCCGAGAGGTGTGTTCAATATGGTAGGTGAAAATGAAGGGAATTTCTTTAAAGGACTTTTGTTTGGTACATCTTTGAGCATACCGTTATGGATTTCTTTTATTGGGTGGATAAAATTGATAATTAATAGTTTATTTTAGAGCCCTAGGGCTCTTTTTATTTTGCTTTGGTCGAGACAAACTCTGCGAGCATGGAAACCTAATACTAAAAACGAATCCCTTTCAATTTTTTAACCCCATGTAAAGTATGTTATGGTTTTATTTGTTTTAAGTAATGTTATTGTATTTCCTGTTTCCTTCTCTCTTTTTCGTTATATGATAGAAAAAAAAGGAGTTTTGGGAATGATTATTCTGCAGTATATTGGAAAAGTTTTTTCATTCATGCATAAGGATATACCGGAAACTCATGTTAAATGCCATGTTTGTGCAGGTACAGGTGCCTACGATATTTATACAGATTGTCTTACCTGTAATGCAAAAGGATTAATCAGTAAAGTTGAGTATAATAGGAGGCTTGAAGAGGGTGAGATTTAAAGAATTTCATGAGGTCGATATATGTAATCAAAGAAGCATTATTGGCTATTGCTTCTTTTTTTTGTCCAAAATTGTACGGTCTGTCCCTCACCTTATAAGGGTATTTATAATCAGGGGGGATACATATGACAGCAATTACTGATATCGGATTCGCTGTGCCTGATTTTTATGCTGCGATTAAGTGGTATGAGCAGGTGTTGGGATTCAGGTTATTGGTGAAATCCTACGAGTAAGAAGGACTAAATTAACTGAGTGAGTTCATCAAGAAAATCAACAATACTTATTAACAGACCCTAACATAAAATAGAAACGTAATTAGTAAAAAGTGCTTACGCCTACCACATATCAGATTAGCTCCTTATAAAATTTGTTAGTTTAACAAATGATAAGTCTAAGGAGTGATAAATTTGAAAGTGGAAGGTGTTTATACTTATTTATGTGAGAATTGTTCAACACTGTTTGGCGTAGTTTCTCGTTTTTCTGTTATGGAAGATAAAGTTGATATACTGACGTGTCCCAAGTGTTCTAAGAAAGTAGCAGGTTGCATGGGAGAAGGGCATATAAATTACGTAAATCATGAAAAAAGGGCAGAAATAATAACGAACGAAACGGATGAGATTTCACAACTGCCAGAATTATTAACTGTCGAGCATTTAGCAGCTTATTTAAATGTTAGTGAACGAACTGCTGATGAATACATGGGAAATCGCGATTTCCCTTTAATTCGTTTAAAAAGGTCCAAGAGGGTTTTCAGGGATGACTTTTTAGACTGGTTACAATCAAAGAAAGAATAAATGGTTTGGAATTTGTATGGCTAATAGAATTTTTAAAAGCTGAGGCTACGTAATGGCAGCACCTTATTTGTGTTTTTCTTTTTAAAGAAGATAGCACTTTCAATAAGATCTGATTTATTGAATTTCTGGAAGCTGGAACGTCACCTTCATTACATTCATTTTTCTCGACTGCTTATCTTTGTTTTGGCTATTGCTTATTTTTTGCCCAAAACGGTATCGTTCCCCCCTTCAATTGAAACAGGAACAGCCCCCAATAATCTAATTGGGGGCTGTTCTTGTTTTTCTATCACTTTTTAACTGTTACTTTTCTTGATTCGCTTACGTTTTTCGCTTTGTCTTTGGCATGAATATATAGGTTCTTTCCGGCTTTTTGCTTGGGGATTCTAACCGAGAATGTGCCTTTGGTCGTTGCTGTGGCAGAGCCGATCACTTTTTTTGATGCTTTGATGGACACAGTGGAGTTAGCTTCTGCTTTGCCCGTTACTATTGTCGTTTTTGTCGTGACTGTGTTGACCGTCGGTTTACTCGGTGCTGTTTTGTCTGCGACGGTCACGGTTTTGACCGAGCTTATATTGCCCGCTTTATCGGTTGCTGTAACGGATAGGACTTTTCCGGCTTTTTGTTTTTTTGACATCGTTACGGTGAAATTCCCTGCGCTGTTGGAATTTGTTTTGCCTAGAACCGTTCTGCCAGTTTTGACGGTGACGGAAGAGCTTGCTTCCGCTTTACCGGTTACTTTTACGGTATTGTCACCTACCGTATTTACGGACGGTCTTGCTGGAGCCGTTTTATCTGCCACTTTAAATGAAACGGGTATACTTTTATTTCCCGTTTTATCGATGAGCCTAGTAAAGATGGTCGTGCCGGCTGTTTGTTTTGCGATGGTCGCTGTAAACGTTTTTTCGCCGTTGATTTTCACTGTGGCGAGTTGTTTTTTATCGGTATAAATGGAGACGGTCCCCGTTTTGAAATCAGCCGGGATTTTCCCATTGATTTTGGTGTCCTTATCGGATATCGCAGTCACGGACGGTTTGGTCAGCGTCTTCATTTCCAGTGCTTTTTTGGCATTGACCCGCCCGTTTCCATAGTATATGTCTTTCCCTCTTGTACCTAGGTCCACGGCTGAATCATAGAGACGGTATTCAACCTCCGTTTTGTTGAGCTTGGGCTCATGGGACCAAATCAATGCCGCTACACCCGCCACCATTGGCGTCGCCATCGATGTTCCGCTCATCCAGCCGTATTTACCATTTGGCAAGGTTGAAAGGATATCATCTCCAGGGGCCGCAATATCGACTGTTGAATGGTAGTTGGAATAACTGGGACGCTTGTCACTTGAGTTAGTGGCAGCAACGGAAATGACGTGGCTGAATGCAGCTGGGTACACACGCTGTACATTTTTCCCCATATCTCCTTCATTCCCGGCAGCCGCGACGATCAGTACGCCTTTTTTATAGGCTTCCTGGACGGCCTTGTTCAAGGACTCCGAATAACTGGTGTCGCCTAAACTCATATTGATGATGCTTGCCTTTTGCTGAACGGCATAATGTATCGCGTCAATGATATCGGCCGTATCGGCATACTCTCCGTCAAAGACGTTGATCGGCATTAGTTTAACGTTCGGGGCAACACCCGTACCGCCTATGCCGTTGTTCGCAGAACCGGCAATGATGCCAGCGATATGCGTTCCATGCTCCCCTTTTGGGACGATATGCTTCCGATTGCGTATCGTATCATAGGCATTGACGATCCTCCCTTTTAAATCTTCGTGGTTGCGATCGATGCCGTCGTCAATGATGGCCACGATCAACTCCTTCGATCCCATTGATTTTGTCCACGCTGCACCCGTACCAAGCTTTTTATGGTGCCACTGGTCTATGTAGGCTGGATCGTTCGGGCTTTCCATCTTCTTGAACAGATAGTTTGGTTCTGCATATTCCACATCCTTCTGTTCTTCAAGTTCCTCGATCAGGTTATCGGTTGATTCTCCTTTAGGAACCTCCACCTTTTCTATCAACTCATTGATCGGCTCATCGCTCGTCTCTTTGTACTTAACGATGACACCATCAGATTGCGTCGTCTCTTCTGCAGACGCAGCATCTGGCTGGTAGATTGGCAGAATCATAAACAGTAATAATACCGGCAATATGGCCTGAATAAGCTTGTGCATACAATCACTCCAAAAAATATGATTAAGAATAGCTATCGATGAGGTTATATCATGAACCAATTCTACTATTATTCCTAACTAGATTGTATACCGACCGATTTGGTTTTACTAACCTTTTTATCTAGTTAAATTAACTTATTTACACAACAAAAAAAACCGCTATAAAACGGTCCCAGATTGTCGACAAAATGGGGTTCTATCTAATTTTAAAACAAAGGGGTTGACTGTAGACAAACTTAATAATAATTGATTACTTTAAAATTTGCACTTTGATTTCCACTCCAGGCACTCGCTTTCCGCGGGCGGTCCGGGAGCCTCCTCGGCGCTTCGCCGCCTGTGGGGTCTCCTCTGGAATCGCTATTCCCGCAGGAGTCTCGTGCCTTCCGTTCCAATCAACTTCGTTTGAAAAATTCAGATAGAAGCACTTTTGTCTAATAAAGGGAGTTCCGATTGGTCTAATCCTAAACTATGATTTTAAAACAAGACTAAATTATTCTTCATGTTTTTTTACTGTAATCCTTAATAGATGGAAGAATTTTGCGACACTCCTGCCGAATTACTGGCTAGCCGAGACACCGCAGCCGCTAGGCGAGGAGGCTTGGCAGGCAGTCGGCGGAAAGGGAGCGGATTTCTGAAATCAACTGGAACTTTAAATAAAAAAACTGCAGCCAAACTCATTTTTCCTCGAGTTCGTCTGCAGTCAGTCTGGGAGATTAGAATGGTCTAATCCTAAACCATGATTTTAAAACAAGACTAGATTATTCTTCATGTTTTTAACTGTAATCCTTATTGGATGGAAGAAATTTGCGACACTCCTGCCGAATTACTGGCTAGCCGAGACACCGCAGCCGCTAGGCGAGGAGGCTTGGCAGACAGTCGGCGGAAAGGGAGCGGATTTCTGAAATCAACTGGAACTTTCTTAATAAAAAACTGCAGCCAAACTCGTTTTTCCACGAGTTTGGCTGCAGTCTGTAACAGGTTTAATGTCCCCCTAAATAGGCATTCTTGATTTCTTCGCTTGCGGTCAGTTCCTCTGATTTGCCTGATAGGACGATTCGGCCGGTTTCGACAACATAGGCCCTGTCCGCTATGGATAGTGCTAAGTTGGCATTTTGTTCGACCAGAAGAATCGTCGTACCTGTTTTGTTGATTTCTTCGATGATATGAAAGATTTGCTTCACCAATAATGGAGCAAGTCCCATCGATGGCTCGTCCAATAACAGAAGCCGGGGCTTGGCCATGAGTGCCCTGCCCATTGCGAGCATTTGCTGTTCCCCGCCGGAAAGGGTTCCGGATTGCTGTTTCAGGCGCTCCAGCAAACGCGGGAATAATTCATAGACTTTCTCCATGTCCTGCTTGATTCCTGCCTTATCCTTGCGTAGATAAGCACCAAGCTGAAGGTTTTCTTCTACGGTCATGTTAGCAAAGACCCGCCGGCCTTCAGGGACATGCGAAATGCCCATTTTCACGATGGATTGTGCTGCCTTTCCGCCGATGGATTGCCCCTCGTATACGATTTTCCCTTGTTTTGGTTTTAATAGGCCGGAAATGCTTTTCAGCAACGTGCTTTTCCCGGCACCGTTCGCCCCGATCAGGGTTACGATTTCGCCTTCGTTAATAGAAAGCGAGATTCCTTTCAAGGCTTGAATGTTTCCGTAATAGACGTTGATGTCCTCGATTTTTAACATTATGAAACCTCCTCGCCCAGATAGGCCTCGATGACTTTTGGATTGTTACGGATTTCCTCTGGCTTTCCTTGAGCGATCAGTTGTCCGTGATCGAGTACATATATGCGTTCGCAAACACCCATGACGAGCGGCATATCATGCTCGATCAATAATACGGTCAAATCGAATTTCTCACGGATGAGGGCAATCAGGTTCATGAGTTCGTGTGTTTCCTGGGGGTTCATCCCCGCGGCCGGTTCATCCAGCAAAAGCAGTTTCGGGTTGGCGGCAAGTGCCCGGGCGATTTCCAAACGTCTTTGTTTACCATATGGCAGGTTCTTTGCCTTTTCATCCTTATATTGATCAAGGTTGAAGATCTTCAGGAACTCAATCGCTTTTTCATCCATTTCCTTTTCGCCTTTAAAATGGATCGGCATGCGGAAGATCGAACTTAAGATGCCATGCTTCGAAAGCGAATGATAGGCCACTTTTACATTGTCGATCACCGATAGTTCGCTGAATAAGCGAATGTTCTGGAATGTCCGGCTGATCCCTTTTTGCGTGATTTTATATGGAGGCAGTTTTCTTAAGTTCTCACCTTCCAAAGAAATGGTGCCCTCCGTCGGGACGTAAACTCCTGTCAGCAAGTTAAAGAAAGTGGTTTTTCCAGCGCCGTTCGGCCCGATCAAGCCAATTAGTTCTCCTGGATATAACTCGACGTTAACATCGGAAACGGCTTTAAGCCCTCCGAACTGGATGCCGACCGAATCGACTTTAAGCAGCGGTGTTTTTATTTTTTTCATGGCTGCTTCCTCCTTTACGTTTGAACATGGATGTTATTTCTTTGGTACCCATTAAACCTTGCGGGCGATAGAGCATCATCACGATAAGCACAAGACTGTAGATGATCATTCGTGTTTCCGGATAATCCTGCAGGAAAGTCGTGACAACTGTCAGTAATATCGCGGCCAACACGGCACCGGAAAGACTTCCAAGACCGCCAAGTACGACGAGGATCAAAATATCAAATGATTTCAGGAATCCGAAGTTCGATGGCTGGATGATATAGAAGTTATGAGCGTAAAGCCCCCCAGCGATACCGGCAAAAAAAGCACCGATCGCAAAGGCGACGACTTTGTAATAGGTCGTGTTGATTCCCATTGAATCGGCAGCCGTTTCGTCCTCGCGGATCGATATGCAGGCTCTTCCGTGGGTCGAGCTAGTAAAGTTTCGGATGACGATGATCGTTACGATGACGGAAGCGAATACCCACGGCCAAGTGGTCAAATGGGAAACCTGCATGCCGCTCGCCCCGCCGACATAATCGATATTCAAAAGCACGATCCGGACGATTTCCCCAAAACCAAGGGTCGCAATCGCCAGATAGTCACCTTTTAAGCGCAAGCTTGGAATTCCGATGATCAATCCTGCCAGCGCTGAGGCCAAACCGCCGACTATCAATGCCGCATAAAATGGCATTTCCAGCTTCATCGTCATGACGGCTGAAGCATAGGCACCGACTGCCAGGAATCCGGCATGTCCGATGGAGAACTGCCCGGTTATCCCGATGATCAAGTGCAGGCTCGCTGCCAGAATGATATTGATCCCGATGAACATGAGCGTATTTTGATAAAAAGGATTTAGCGATCCGCCGCCGATTAACACTTGAACTACGGCGAAAAAGATCAATGATAGTGAAATCGAGAGCCAAAAACCTTTTGCTCGCTTAATTGTAGTCATTGCTTTGTCTCCCCTATACTTTTTCTTTTTTGTTTTTACCGAATAAGCCTTGTGGCATGAAAATCAAGATAAGAATCAGTACGACGAAGGCTACAGCATCACGCCATAATGAGTAACCGGCGGCACTGACCAAAGCTTCGATGACACCTAGCAATAGGCCACCGACCATCGCGCCCGGTATAATCCCGATCCCTCCAAGTACGGCGGCAACGAATGCCTTCAATCCCGGAAGCACACCCATGAGCGGCTCGATCTTAATATAGTAAATACCGAAAATGACGCCCGCTGCCCCAGCCAATGCGGAACCGATTGCAAAGGTGGCAGAAATCGTGTTATTCACATTTATACCCATTAGCTTAGCTGCATCCGCATCGTAGGAAACGGCACGCATCGCTTTTCCTATTTTTGATTTATGAACGATGATTTGAAGGATGATCATCAAGACTACAGCCACTCCAAAAATCAAAACCGATTGACTATTGATGGAAACTCCAAAAATATCGAACTTGTCTGTCGGCAATACATCATTCGGATAAGCTTCCGGCTGTGCACCGCGGACGTAGATGAATCCGTATTCGATCAAAAGGGAAACACCGATGGCAGTGATAAGTGCCGCGATACGTGTTGCGTTACGCAATGGCTTGTACGCGATACGTTCGATCAATACTCCAAACAGCGCACAGACCGTCATCGAGATTAATAGGGCGGGCACGAATGACAGATCCAGGACCGTTATCGAGTAAAACCCAACGAATGAGCCGACCATGAATACATCGCCATGTGCGAAGTTTATCAATTTAACAATCCCGTAAACCATCGTATATCCGAGAGCGATAAGGGCATAAATACTTCCTAATGAAACCCCGTTAATTAACTGTTGTATCAATTCCATGTTCGACTCTCCTTGAAAATCTAATTTTATGAGTAATTAGTCCAGACTCTTTTCATTCCGCTAAGGGGATGTTCAGCACCCTGGCATGCTTGAAAAATGAGAATTCGCCAGCACCTTCTTATTAATGAAGGGCCGGCGAAAGGGTTGGAGTTGTTCTCCGAAATTAAGGATTGATTTTTGTGTTGAATACCTGTTTTCCTTCTTTAAATTCAAGGATGGTAGCAGATTTGATTGGATTATGTTTTTCATCCAATGTGAATGTACCCGTAACAAGCTCAAGGTCAGCCGTTTTTTCCAGCGCTTCTTTGATTTTTTCCGAATCCGCTGAACCAGCACGTTTAATCGCGTCTGCAAGGAAGTATCCTGTGTCATATCCTAGGGCATTGAATGCATCCGGGGACTTATCTTTGTACTTCGCTTTAAATGATGACACAAAATTCTGAATTTTCTCATCAGGGTCACCTGAAGAATAGTGGTTCGTGATGAACGTATTATTTAGAGCTTTTGCACCGGCAATTTCAACTAGCTTAGGAGAATCCCAGCCGTCGCCGCCCATGAATGGAACGTCAAGTCCAGTTTCCCGTGCCTGCTTCACGATCAGACCAGCTTCCTCATAGTAACCAGGAAGGAAAATGAAATCAGGTTTTGCCGATTTCAAACGAGTCAATGTGGAACGGAAATCAGTATCCTTCGCAATGTAAGCTTCCTCAGCAACAACCTTTCCGCCATTCTTTTCGAATTGTTCTTTAAAGGCTGCGGCTAACCCTTTTGAATAATCACTTGAGCTGTCAATATAGATGGCTGCACTTTTCGCTTTGATTTCTTTAGCGGCAAAGTTTGCAGCTACCGTCCCTTGGAACGGATCGATGAAGCTTGTCCTGAAAACGTAATCGTTCAATTTATCCTTGCTGAAAGTGATTTCAGGGCTTGTACCAGAAGGTGAGATGACCGGCACTTTATTATCTTGGGCAATCTGTACTTGTGCAATCGAGTTCGTGCTTGTTGCTGCGCCTACGATCGCTGCAACCTGATCTTGTGATGTCAGCTTGATCGCCCCGCTTGTCGCTTCGGACGCTTCAGATTTATTATCGACTTTAATTAGTTTGATTTTTTTACCGTCAATGCCTTCTTTATTGATTTCCGCAGTTGCAAGCTCCAGACCTTCTGCAATCGATTGTCCATATGAAGCGACACCGCCTGATAATTCAAGGTTGACACCGATTTTGATCGTATCTCCATCCCCGCTTGATTTTTCAGATGAACCAGAGCCGGAACAACCCGCTAGCACTCCTGCAGCAAGTGATAGAGAAAGGAATGCACTTGCTAATTTTTTCTTTTTCATAAATAATCCCCCCATTTTGTAATCAAGCTCTGATGCATGAATATTTATTCATGATCCTTCAGAAAAAAATTGATTAGATGAAATGTTTCAAATTAAATTAATATTTCGAAAAATAGTTTACCGCATAATTTTCATTCCGTCTATACAATAATTGCGAGAAGATTTCGGTAAATAGGATATTTTTCACAGGTAGTGCTATATCATTTTTATCTTTATATATTTTAAATATTGCGAAAACAAGCGATATAATCAGAAAAAACGGATAATTAAATTATATCGATATTACAAAATCCTTATTTACAGATCAAAAAATTTTATTCATTCTCTTATTTTCCTCATCCTATTAATTACATTTTTACCAAAATACAAGTATATTGATAGGGAATTAAACCCAGTTTTTTCGTGTTTTTTTAGTCTTAATTCCTATATCAAAATTGAATAATACTATATTGGATGTATAAAATCATGCATGAAACCCTGTGCTTTTTTATCTTCCTGCATATTTTGCATAACCCGATCAACAAACAAAAAAACCGCCAAACGGCGGTTTTAGTGGCCTCCTAAATAGGCCATTTTTATTTCTTCACTTGATGTTAGTTCCTCGGCATTGCCCGACAGGACGATTCGGCCCGTTTCAACGACATATGCCCGATCCGCAATGGATAAGGCCAGGTTGGCGTTTTGCTCGACCAAAAGGATCGTTGTGCCGGACTCACTGATTTCCTGGATGATGTTGAATATTTGCTTCACCAGAAGCGGTGCAAGGCCCATCGAAGGTTCATCGAGCAGTAATAATCGCGGTTTCGCCATTAAGGCCCGACCCATTGCAAGCATCTGCTGTTCGCCGCCTGAAAGCGTGCCAGCCTGCTGTTTGATCCTCTCCAGCAGCCTCGGAAATAACTCATATACCTTTTCCATATCCTTATGGATGCCAGCTTTGTCTTTCCGCAAATAAGCTCCAAGCTCCAGGTTTTCGGCCACCGTCATGTTCGCGAAGACACGTCGTCCTTCAGGTACATGTGATATGCCCATCTTCACGATGGACTGTGCCGCTTTTCCCCCAATCGAATCGCCTTCGAACAGAACTTTTCCTTGCTTTGGTTTTAACAGACCGGAAATCGTTTTGAGCAGCGTGCTTTTTCCCGCACCGTTCGCCCCGATCAAAGTCACGATTTCCCCCTCATTTATCTCCATGGAAACCCCTTTTAGAGCTTGGATATTGCCGTAATAAACATTGATGTCCTCTATTTTCAGCATTAGGAAACCTCCTCCCCTAGATATGCCTCGATAACCTTTGGATCGTTGCGGATTTCTTCCGGCTTTCCGTGAGCGATGAGCTGTCCATGATCAAGGACATAAATCCGTTCGCATACACCCATGACCAGTGACATATCATGTTCGATGAGCAAAACGGTAAGGTTGAATTCCTTCCGGATAAAAGCAATGAGGTTCATTAATTCTTTCGTTTCATGGGGGTTCATCCCGGCTGCCGGTTCGTCCAGTAAAAGAAGTTTCGGATTGGCGGCAAGGGCACGGGCGATTTCCAGCCGCCTTTGCTGTCCGTATGGAAGGTTCTTCGCTTTTTCATCCTTAAAATGGTCCAGATTGAAAATCCGCAAAAATTCGAGCGCCTTTTCATCCATTTCCTTTTCCCCTGAAAAATGTCCGGGCAACCGGAATATGGAGCTTGGAATTCCATGCTTGGCAAGCGAGTGGTAAGCAACCTTCACATTATCGATCACGGATAACTCACTGAAGAGGCGAATGTTCTGAAAGGTCCTCGAGATCCCTTTTCGGGTAATTTTATAAGGCGGCTGCTTATTTAGGTTTTCCCCGTTCAAGGCAATCGTTCCTTCTGTAGGGACATACACACCCGTCAATAAATTGAAGAAGGTCGTTTTCCCAGCTCCATTCGGCCCGATCAGGCCTACAAGTTCCCCTGGAAATAATTCCACGTTCACATCGGACACCGCTTTCAATCCGCCAAAGCGGATACCCACCGAATCTACCTTAAGCAATGGTATTGTGGCTTCCATCCTTTGGGCCCCCTTTCGTTTTTTTATGTGTGAACAATGATGTGATTTCTCTTGTTCCCATTAAACCCTGCGGGCGGAAGATCATCATCAGGATCAGGACAAGACTGTAGATGATCATCCTCGTTTCCGGGTAATCCTGAAGGAATGTCGTCACGATCGTCAGTAAAATGGCGGCCAAAACCGAACCTGATAGACTTCCAAGACCGCCAAGTACGACGAAAATCAGGATATCGAAGGATTTCAGGAAACCGAAATTCGATGGCTGGATAATATAAAAATTATGGGCATAGAGCGATCCGGCAATTCCGGCAAAAAAAGCTCCGATGACGAAGGCCGCCACTTTATAATAGGTCGTATTGATTCCCATCGCATCAGCCGCCGTTTCATCTTCCCTTACGGATATGCATGCACGCCCGTGAGTCGAATTGGTGAAATTCCTGATGACTAAGACGGTGATCATCACACAGGCAAAAACCCATGGCCAAGTAGTCAGATGGGATACCTGCATCCCGCTTGCCCCGCCTACATATTCAATATTCAAAAGGACGATCCGGACAATTTCCCCAAAACCAAGGGTAGCTATCGCCAGGTAATCCCCCTTCAGGCGCAAGCTGGGTATCCCGATCACCATACCCGCAACAGCGGCGATGACGCCCCCAGTCAATATAGCTATGATGAAAGGAAGTTCCAGCTTCATTGTCATGACTGCCGAAGCATAGGCCCCAACCGCTAAAAAACCTGCATGCCCGATCGAGAACTGCCCGGTTATTCCAATGATTAAATGAAGGCTCGTCGCCAGCATGATATTGATGCCGATGAACATCAGCGTGTTGATATAAAATGGATTGAGGATACCATTTGAAATGGTGTACTGCATGATTCCGAAAAAAATAAGTGCGAGCACAATCGAGAGCCAAAAACCCTTTGAATTCTTAAAAGTAGTCATCGCCATGTCTCCCCTATACTTTTTCTCTTTTATTTTTACCGAACAGTCCCTGCGGCAAGAAAATTAAAATCAAGATAAGTACGACGAAAGCCACACCATCGCGCCATAATGAATAACCGGCTGCACTGACCAAAGCCTCGATCACTCCAAGCAGCAGACCGCCAACCATCGCTCCCGGAATGATGCCGATGCCGCCCAAAACGGCTGCAACAAATGCTTTGAGGCCAGGAAGGACCCCCATCAACGGTTCGATTTTAATATAGTAGATGCCAAAAATGACACCAGCCGCCCCTGCCAGGGCCGAACCTATGGCGAACGTAGCTGAAATCGTATTGTTCACATTGATTCCCATCAGCTTGGCCGCTTCGGAATCGAATGAAACGGCACGCATCGCTTTGCCGATTTTGGTTTTATGGACAACGAATTGTAGGATGATCATTAAAATGATGGATACGGATAAGATCAATATCGATTGACTGCTGATGGAAACTCCGAATATATCGAGTTTATCCATCGGAAGGACATTATTTGGATAGGCTTCCGGCTGGGCGCCCCGGATATAAATCAGCCCATTTTCTATCAGAAGGGAAACACCGATGGCCGTTATCAAGGCCGCAATCCGTGTTGCATTACGAAGGGGTTTATAAGCAATGCGTTCAATTAAAACGCCAAAGATGGCACATGTGGCCATTGAAATCAATAAAGCCGGTATGAAGGATAAGTCCATTACGGTAATGGCGTAAAAGCCCACAAATGAACCAACCATGAATACGTCGCCATGGGCGAAGTTAATGAGCTTGACGATTCCGTATACCATCGTATAACCAAGCGCGATCAAAGCATAAATGCTTCCGAGTGAAATGCCATTTACCAATTGCTGAATCAGTTCCATATTGCACTCTCCCCGTTAAGGTGTTTTTTAAGTGAATATAGAATAGGGGGGACTTGCCCCCTATCCACGTAAGGTATTATGGATTGATTTTTGTCTTGAATGTTTGTTTGCCATCCACATATTCCAAGATGGTCGCCGATTTGATCGGATCATGATTTTCATCAAGGTTCAGCGTACCGGAAACTAATTGAAGATCTTTGACATCTTCCAACGCTTGTCTGATTTTTTCGGGAGAAGCATCTCCAGATCTCTTGATGGCGTCTGCCAGGTAGTACCCAGTGTCATAGCCAAGTGCGGCAAAGGCATCCGGTGTTTTATCGTATTCCTTTTTGAAGGCTGCAACGAAATCCTGGATTTTTGCATCTTCATCTTCCGGGGAATAGTGATTCGTGATATACGTATTTTTTAAAGCATCCGCTCCGGCAATTTCAACGACCTTCGGGGAATCCCAGCCGTCCCCGCCCATGAATGGAAGGTCTATGCCGTCTTCACGGGCCTGTTTTAAGATCAATCCGACTTCCTCATAATAACCAGGAAGGAAAACGAACTCAGGTTTTGCCGATTTGATACGTGTCAATGTAGAACGGAAATCAGTATCTTTCGTTACATAAGCTTCTTCCGCCACGATTTTACCGCCCTTGGCAGTGAATGCTTCTTTAAAAGCTGCGGCCAATCCTTTAGAATAATCACTTGCGCTATCCACATAGATCGCAGCCGTCTTGGCTCCAATTTCGTCAGATGCGAAATTGGCTGCCACCGTACCTTGGAATGGGTCGATAAAGCAAGTTCTGAACACATAATCATTTAATTTTCCAGCTTTGTTGGTAATGTCGGGATTTGTTGCAGTTGGTGTAAGGAGAGGAACTTTATTATCTTGTGCGACTTGAACCTGTGCCAATGTATTCGTGCTCGTTGCAGATCCGACTACAGCCACAACCTTGTCCTGGCTGACTAACTTGATCGAACCGCTTGTAGCTTCTGCTGCATCAGATTTATTATCAACCTTAACTATTTCCAGTTTTTTACCGTCGATGCCCTCTTTATTAATCTCTTCGATGGCCAGTTTCAAACCATCGGCAGCCGATTGGCCGAATGATGCCGTACCTCCGGATAATTCAAGGTTGGCCCCAATTTTTATGGTGTCACCCGATTTTGATGATTCCCCGCCTGAACTGCTAGTTTTCGAGTCGCCGCCACTACAGCCTGCCAGCGCTCCTGCAACTAATGAAAGTGATAAAAACACTCCTGCTAGCTTTTTCTTCTTCATTTGAAACCCCCTTGTTTTGTATGTTCTTTTAAACAAATAGAATATCTGAATAAAAATAATATTCTGAAAATAGTTTATCTCATTCTTTCGACCCCGTCTATATGATATGGATAAAAAAGTTATTAAAAGGGAATATCTGCTATTCGACACAAAAAAACTGACCCATTATAGGGTCAGTTGATTTTATCAATCGTTTACACGGCGAACTTCAATGTCTTTTAATAGATCATTGATCACCCAGCTTGCTGCAATTAAACCCGCAACGGATGGTACGAATGCATTCGAAGACGGAGGCATCTGGGCTTTACGGATTTTTGCCTCATCATTGCCGACTTCTTTCCGCACATCCTCACGAATGACAATAGGGCTCTCGTCGGAAAAGACAACGGGAATTCCCTTTGTTATGCCCTCTTTACGCAATCTAGTACGAATGACCTTGGCTAGCGGATCGGTATGCGTTTTGGAGATATCGGCAATTTGAAAACGCGTCGGGTCCATCTTATTAGCTGCCCCCATGCTTGAAATCACCTTGATATTCCGTTTCAGGCATTCCTTCATCACATGCATTTTATAAATGACCGTATCCGATGCATCAATGACATAGTCCAGACCATAGCTGAAGAATTCCTCAAACGTCTCTTCCGTATAGAACATTTTAAGAGCGATCACTTCGCAGTCAGGATTGATGTCTTGAATTCGATTTTTCATCAATTCCGCTTTCGGTTGACCGACTGTTGATAATAGAGCATGGATCTGCCTGTTTACATTTGTGATGTCGACATCGTCTTTATCAACAAGAATAATGCGGCCTACACCGGTGCGTGCCAATGCTTCGGCTGAAAATGAACCAACTCCTCCAACACCCAGGACAGCAACGGTCGTGTTTTTCAGAATATCGATTCCTTCCTTGCCAATTGCCAATTCATTACGTGAAAACTGATGCAGCATATATATTCAACTCCAATAAATTCTGTTCTTATTTAGCTTCCCAATTAACAATATATCATAAACATCATTTATGACAAGCGAAATATGAGCAGTCTAATCGGAATTAGTGTGCTAGGTCATTTTTGATAATTTTTGAATGACGGTTGCCAATAGGAGTGTCCTTTCCGTAAGGCTGGGAATTTCCAAATACTCTTCTTCACTATGTGCATTCCCTCCAATGGGCCCAAGTCCATCCACTGTCGCGATTCCCAAATCAGAAGTGATGGAAGCATCCGAACCTCCACCCGTGGCCGTATCCGTGATTTCGATGCCGATTTCCTTCCCAGCCTGACGGATCGTCTCTAAAAGCAAGTTCGTTTTCTCATTCTTTTCCATGGGAGAGCGGTCCATTTTCCCGCTTAATGTCGTTTTCGTTCCTGGAATATAGGTTTCGGCACAGATTTTTTTCAGTTGCTTGAGGATGATGGCTTCCTGCTTTTTTTCCGAAATCCGCACATCCACAAAAGCGGCAGCATGGGAAGCGATCGTATTGACAGCGGAACCTCCATCAATCATGCCCACATTCACGCTGATTCCTTTCTGCTGATCATTCAATCGATGTAAGGCGATGATCTTATGGGCCAATTCTTCAATTGCACTTCGTCCCTTTTCCGGCTCGATCCCTGAATGGGCGGCCACCCCCGCAATATCCACTTTAAACTGACCGCAGCCCCTTCTTGCCGTTACAAGCGAACCGTCCGTCCTTGCCGGTTCAAGAATTAGCGCAAACTTCTTATTGGCGGCATTTTCCGATATGAGTGAAGCGGATGACGGAGACCCGATCTCCTCATCACTATTAAGAATGATCTGGATATGCTTATAGCCTGTCTGCCCCGTCTGTTTCAGGCAAAGGATCGCATAAAAAAGCTCAACCAAACTAGACTTCATATCCGCCACGCCAGGACCGTATGCCCGATTTCCCTTCACTTTAAAAGGACGTTTTTGCGCTGTGCCCTCCGGAAAAACCGTATCCATATGGGCAACGACCAGAATATGCGGTTGATGCGCATCACGATGCTGGATGACCAGCTGATTACCATAACTCTGTTGCTCAACGGTATCCACAATAAAATCCAGGCTTTCAAATTTCGTTTTCAAAATCGAACCAATTTCATCAATACCCTTTTTCGAATGAGAACCACTATCTATATTCACTAGTTGCTCCACTAATTGAAGCATTTCCATCCTCTTTGCATACAATAAATCTTTCAAAGCCCTCACTACTTTCTATCCTTGGCTGACTATTGCTCAACCTTACTATAATTTACGAATCTATATTGCGGAATGTTACTTAAATGGGAATTTTTGAAGTATATCCGATAGTTTTTTGGGTGTCTTCTTTGAGTTTGGGGTCTTTACTCGTGATTCTGGATCGTTTACTCGTGAGTTTGTGCCATTTACTCGTGAGTTTGCACCATTTACTCGTGAGTTCACGAAATTTACTCGTGAGTTTGCGCCGTTTACTCGTGAGTTCACGCCATTTACTCGTGAGTTTGCGCCATTTATTCGTGAGTTTGCGCCATTTATTCGTGAGTTTGCGCCATTTACTCGTGAGTTTGCGCCATTTACTCGTGAGTTTGCGCCATTTACTCGTGAGTTTACGCCATTTACTCGTGAGTTTACGCCATTTACTCGTGAGTTTACGCCATTTACTCATGAGTTTACGCCGTTTACTCGTGAGTTTGCGCCATTTATTCGTGAGTTTGCGCCGTTTACTCGTGAGTTTGCGCCATTTACTCGTGAATTAATCCATCAAGTCTGTAAGCTCTATTTTTAAATTGCCCCGAATAAGGCAATTCCAGTGCAGACAGCATCCGCTGCATGATATCAATTGAATCTATTTGTAAAAAGAGCCGTGCTTGTTTATTTGTTATATTGGGTTTTATGAGGAGAGCAAAATCGCGAAGAGTTTGAATGTGGGCATCTTTGGAGGCGTAAGAACATTGACTGCATGACCATTTGCCCCAGTGATAGTGCATATGGAGAGCAGCGCATTCAGGACATTGAACGCTTTTTAGCAGATCTTGCTCATCGACTTGATATAATTTGAGTATATCAGGATTATGTGGAGTGTTCTTTTGCAGAATCGTGTTCGAAAGTCTAGTGCTCTGCCTTTGGGTTAATTGCTCAGAAGGATACTTTTCTTCAAGGGTATGGATTTTGGTGATGAGGGTTTCTTTTCCCGTGATTTTTTTGAAAATGGGGGTAAAACCTGGGGTAGTTTTGATAATTGTATTCGAATTTGCATTGGCAATTAACGTTTCAATCGGCAACGAGGGGAATTTGTGAAAAGTAAGCCAATCATTTAATCGGGATTTTTGCACGTCGACCTGGATTAGCGGATCCAGATATGCCTGTTCCTGTCCATCTTTTGTACGAATCAATTGGGGATAGGTGCGGTCAAAATAGAGCGTTCCCGCAAAGTTTTTCACTTCAATGATGATACAGTAATTCCGGGTGATAATTAGGAAATCCATTTGAAAATAACGGCTCCCAGCGTGGTCTAACCTCAAATCATGAAATACTCGATATTCTTTCGGGAGATCCTTCAACTCCTTTCCGATACTCCGCTCCCCGTTAAATCCTGTACGGATTTTCCGGAAATCGTTCTTTATTCTTTCCTGTTTTGGATGATTTGCTGATAGCCTCCTGCTTAATGCCTCCAGTTTGAGCATTTTCATAGGCCTTTCACACGGTTTTAACATCCATACATCAACTCCTTCTCCTTTAGCTTCTTTATTAAAGCCCTTTTTTCCTGCTAGGATCTGAAATCAGACGTTTTACCGTAATTTCACTCTTTTTAATCCATGAGATTTGTAGCTTATTCGTGAATTTCCGCTATTTACTCGTGAGTTCACGCCATTTACTCGTGAGTTTGCACCATTTACTCGTGAGTTCGCCATTTACTCGTGAGTTTGCACCATTTACTCGTGAGTTTACGCCATTTACTCGTGAGTTTGCGCCATTTACTCGTGAGTTTGCGCCATTTACTCGTGAGTTTGCACCATTTACTCGTGAGTTCGCCATTTACTCGTGAGTTTCTGCCATTTACTCGTGAGTTTGCACCATTTACTCGTGAATTTCCGCTGTTTACTCGTGAATTCACCCCATTTACTCGTGAGTTTACGCCATTTACTCGTGAATTAACTATTTTAACGCACAAAAAAACCCATGTTATTTAACATGAGTTGCTTTGTAAGGTGTAAGAGTCCCAATTGTGCCGTTTACGCCTTTGTTTTGAACCCGCTCTCCGCAGGTGGGTGCTCGGTTCCTCGCGTTTGTAAGTCCTCTTCGAGGGAGGCTTTTACGCGGCCAGGAAACTAGTGCTCCCGGTAACTATAAGTGTTCGGTCAAAACTTATAGGTTAAAGAACGAACACATCAGGACTCTTACTTATTGAAAACATCATAGCATACTGCTTAACTCTGTTTCAAGGAAAAACACCTAGGTATTTTTTCATATTTTTCCCAAATGAATTATTTTTTAAGTGCAGCAAGCCTTAGGTTAAGTTCGGCCAATTGCTTGTCACTTACGGTACTCGGTGCGTCAACGAGCAGGTCGCTTGCGCTTGCTGTTTTCGGGAACGCGATGGTGTCGCGAAGGTTCGTGCGGCCTGCAAGCAGCATGACCATGCGGTCCAGTCCAAGGGCGATTCCGCCGTGTGGTGGTGTTCCATATTCGAATGCATCCATTAGGAAGCCGAATTGTGCGTTTGCTTCTTCTTCGGAGAATCCAAGAACTTTGAACATTTTTTCCTGAACGTCGCGTTCGAATATCCGCAGTGATCCACCGCCAAGTTCGTAGCCGTTCAAGACAAGGTCATATGCTTGTGCACGGACGCTTGCTGGGTCTGATTCCAGTTTGTCCATGTCTTCACGGAATGGCATTGTGAATGGATGGTGTGCTGCATAGTAGCGTCCTTCTTCTTCGTCATATTCAAGTAATGGCCAGTCCGTCACCCATAGGAAGTTGAATTTGCTTTGATCGATCAAGCCTCTTTCTTTACCAAGCTTGATGCGAAGTGCTCCAAGGGCATCTGCGACTATGCCTTTCTTGTCCGCCACGAATAGGATTAAATCGCCCACTTCAGCTTCCAGTTCAGATACTAATTGCTGTTGATCTTCTGCGAAGAATTTGGCGATTGGCCCTTTTACACCTTCTTCTTCAACTTTTAGCCATGCAAGGCCTTTAGCTCCGTAAATCGCTGCAAATTCAGCCAAGCCATCAATGTCTTTACGGGAATAATCCGCATTTCCTTCCTTAACGACGATCGCCTTAACTTGTCCTCCGCTTGCAACAGCACCGGTGAACACTTTGAAATCACTGTCTTTGACGATTTCGGAAACATCTTTAAGTTCCATTCCGAAACGTGTATCCGGTTTGTCGGAACCGTAACGGCTCATCGCTTCGTTGTAAGTCATTCGAGGGAATGGCAGTGTTACGTCCAATCCTTTTACGTCTTTCATCACTTTAGCCATCATGTTTTCTGCCGTGTTAATGATATCTTCTTGGCTCATGAAGCTTGTTTCAATATCGATTTGCGTGAATTCAGGCTGTCTGTCAGCACGTAAGTCTTCATCACGGAAACAGCGGGCAATTTGATAATAACGTTCGAAACCGGATACCATCAATAGCTGCTTGAAGATTTGCGGTGATTGCGGAAGTGCATAGAACTCCCCTTCGTGTACGCGGCTAGGCACTAAATAATCACGTGCTCCTTCCGGTGTACTTTTTGTTAAGATAGGTGTTTCGATATCAAGGAAGCCTTCACCGTCCAAGTAATCACGGATCGCTTTTGTTGTTTTGTTGCGCATTTTCAATGTTTCGAACATCGCCGGACGACGCAGGTCCAGATAACGATATTTCAAGCGGATATCTTCTGATACATCCGTTCTTTCATCAATGATGAATGGAGGGGTCTTTGCTTCGTTTAAAATTGTAACGTTTTCGGCTTGAACTTCGATGGTCCCTGTTGTTACGTTCGGATTGAAGTTGGCTTCGTCACGTTTGATGACGGTCCCTTGGATATCAAGGACATATTCATTACGGATTTTTTCGGCTGTGGCAAGCGCGTCTGCCGAAATGTCCGGATTGAAAACGACTTGGACGACTCCGCTTCTGTCACGTAGGTCGATAAAGATGACCCCGCCCAAATCCCGGCGTTTTTGTACCCATCCTTTTAATGTTACTTTTTCACCAATAGCTGCTTCTGTCACTTCACCATTGAAGTATGTTCTGCCAAACATGGTATTTCCCCCTTAAGCCTGTAGCTTTTTGAATTGTTCAACGAATGTTGCAAGATCCATTTGGACTTGTTCACCGGTTTCCATGAACTTTACATTGATTTTATCATTTGCCAATTCATCATCCCCAAGTGTCGCCACATATCTTGCTTCGAGGCGGTCGGCTGATTTGAATTGTGCTTTCACTTTACGGTCTAGATAGTCTTTTTCGACGGTAAAACCGGCATTCCGCAATTGATGGGCAAGTTTGACGGTATAATCCTTGGCTGTTTCGCCTAGTGAGACAAGATAGCAGTCAATTCCCTTTTTGATCGGAAGCTCGATGTTTTCTGCTTGGAGGGCAGCAATCAGGCGTTCAATGCTAAGTGCAAAGCCGATTCCTGGTGTTTCCGGTCCGCCAAGTTCTTCAGCCAGCCCGTTATAACGGCCGCCGCCGCAAAGTGTAGTGATGGCGCCAAAGCCTTCTGCATCACTCATGATTTCAAATGCGGTATGATTATAGTAATCCAAGCCCCTCACTAGAGTCGGATCTTCGACGAAGTCGATTTCCAAATCGGTTAAGTGCTGTTTCACCTTTTCGAAATAAGTACGGGATTCATCATTTAAATATTCAATGATGGAAGGAGCCGTGTTCATCAATTCGTGATCGTGATCCTTTTTGCAATCCAGGATACGCAAAGGATTTTTTTCGAGGCGGTTTTGACAATCGCCGCAAAACTCGCCGATGCGTGGTTCGAAATGTTTGATTAACGCATTGCGATGCGCTGTCCGGCTTTCCTTATCACCAAGGCTGTTGATGACTAGCTTCAGCTTTTTCAAACCAAGTTCCTTGTACAGGTTCATCGCAAGTGACAGAACCTCTGCATCGATTCCGGGATCCTTACTTCCTAAAGCTTCGATGCCGAATTGAACGAACTGGCGGAATCGGCCTGCTTGCGGACGTTCGTAACGGAACATCGGCCCGATATAATAAAGCTTGACCGGTTGATTGGCCCACCCGAACATTTTGTTCTCGATATATGACCGTACAACCGATGCGGTGCCTTCCGGACGAAGGGTTAAGTTCCTTTCACCGCGATCTTGAAATGAATACATCTCTTTTTGAACGATATCGGTTGTATCCCCAACACCGCGTAAAAATAATTCCGTGTGCTCAAAAATCGGTGTGCGGATTTCTTTATATTGGTAACGGTGACAAATATCACGCGCTGTGTTCTCGATATATTGCCAAATTTCCGTTTGGCCAGGCAATAAATCCTGGGTACCTCTAGGAATCTGAATAGACATATGTGTTTCCTCCTTTAAAGCAAAGCGCCCTTTCTTATACGGCACGCTATACTGATTTTTTCCAAACAAAAAACTCCCGCCCCTTGTAACGTATATGTTACAAGGGACGAGAGTTTGGATATCCCGTGGTGCCACCCTAGTTGAAGCACAAAATTAAAGTGCCCCCGCTCAAAAACAGTTAACGCCTGTTTTACGTCCATCTCCTATTAAGTAAACCCGTTCGGAGTGAAGCCTACGGAGGGTTCTTTCATTAAGTCATCATGTGGAATGCTTTCAGCCTCGGCATTTCCTCTCTTTTCATGTGTTTCTTAATTACTCTTCTCCATCATTGGTTATTGCAGTAATAAGTCTGATATTTTATAATCATACGGACGTTAACATCAAATGTCAAGGCAGACTGAGGATTTTTGTCGCTTTTTACTGGTTCAAACGTTTTTTCAAATTTTTGACCGTCCGGACATTGACCCCGAATTCGGATGCCAATTCAACAAGGTTTGCGCTTTGTTCCTTTTGGATGAAATCGTGAAAATCGACACCCAGTACTTGGTTGCCTCCGCTTAAGCTCGTTTGATCTTTTTCGCTGAATTTCATGTGGTTTCCCTCCTACAGTTATATAAGCTCTATTCTTTCCTAAAAAAAATGTTTTTTGCACACGGAGAGAGGGAAATTTTCATTGAACGAGAATACATACATATAGACATTAAAAGGGAGAGACAACTTATGAAGAAGAAATCGGGTTTATTCGGCCTGACACTGATGCTGATATTCTCAGCGATTTTCCCCGTCCATCACGCTTTTGGAAAAGATGATGGGGAAAATATCGTGACGACCCAAGTGGTCAATGTCCGTGAAGGTGCAGGTCTCAGTTTCCCTATCGTAAAAAAACTGTCAAAAGGGGAATCGTTTCCCATTCTGAATGAAGATGGCGACTGGATTGAAATCCGGATTGGCACCGGCAAAACGGGCTGGGTTGCCAATTGGTTAGTGGAGAGACAAACAGGGTCTGATACCAATCAGGTCAAAAAGGAATCCGGACAAGGGACGATATCAGGCAGCTCCGTCCGTGTCCGAACAGGTCCCGGCACTACATTTCAAACGGTTGGTTCCTTGAGTAAAGGAACCTTTGTTGACATCATTGAAAAGAATGAGAATTGGATAAAGATCAAAACGGCGGATATCGAAGGCTGGGTCTCTTCTGACTACATTACGCTTCCCTCCGCATCAGAAAAAGCAGCGAAGAAAGATTCAACTAAGGAAAAAGGAACGAATCAATCCGTGAAAACCGGAGTAACTTTGGTGGACCGGCTCAATGTCCGTTCGGAACCGTCGACAAGCAGTGCCGCTCTCGGAAAGCTGAATAAAAATACGTCAGTGACCGTCTACAGGGTTGAAAATGAATGGGCTGAAATTGATTTCCAAGGAACCCGCGGTTGGGTAGCTGAACCTTACATACAAGTAAGCGAAGATCATGTTGATATGAAAAAGGACACGGAAGGCGCAACTGCAAGGGTGACCGCCACAGGTTTAACTGTCAGGAATGAAGCCTCGCTCTCAAGCAAGGTCATCGGTTCGGTGAACAAGGATGAGACTTACGCCGTGCTCCAAACAAAGGGAAATATGACACAGATCCAGCTCACTGGTTCCAAAAAGGGCTGGGTAGTGAGTTGGTACCTGGAAAAAGAGAATGTCGAGCAAACGGCGAAGGAAAAAAAGGTTGATGTAAAAGGAAACAAGATTACCATCATTCATGATGGTACGATCCTTAGAAATGAGCCGGATGGCAACTCGGGGATTGTAGAGCAGGCCAATGCAGGTGAAACGTTCACGGCATCAGGTATGGAAGGCGACTGGTATTCCATTAAACTAAAGGGCGGAAAAACAGCTTATGTGGCAGGATGGATCGTGACGATCGAAGGGAATGCCGAGCAGATCCAACGACCTGGCGTTGAGAAATACCTAAAGGATAAAACGATTGTCATCGATCCCGGACATGGCGGCAGGGATAGCGGTACAATCGGGGTCGGTGGAACACTTGAGAAAAACCTGACGATTCGAACGGCAGAATTGCTGCGGGACAAACTTCAGGCGGCAGGAGCTAAAGTGATCCTGACCAGGAGCGGAAATACTTATGTTCCACTCCCTTCCCGGGTCAGCACTTCTCATATACATAATGCGGATGCTTTCATCAGCCTCCATTATGATAGCACCAAGGACCAGATCACCAGCGGGATAACCACATACTACTATCATGACTACCAGCGTGCGTTGGCGGCTACACTGGCCAATTCACTCGGTTCCACCATGCAGGTGCCCAATCGCGGATCTCGATACGGGAATTATCATGTTACCCGTGAAAATAAACGGGTAGCTACACTCATTGAACTAGGTTATTTAAGTAATCCAGTGGAAGAGTTGACATTAACGTCGAATGAGTATCAAGAAAAAATCACATCGGCCATCTATAATGGCCTGGCACGGTATTTTAAATAAGGACTAGAAAAGCCAGCTTCGCATCGAAGCTGGCTTTTCTACAAAAAAAACCTGCCGCAGCAGGTCATTTTTTGCTTTCAAGTATTAATGTGACGGGACCGTCATTAGTAAGCTGAACATCCATCATGGCACCAAATTGACCTGTTTCCGTATGGACGCCTTTTTTGCGGAGTTCTTCGTTAAATGCTTCATATAATTCATTCGCCTCTTCAGGACGGGCGGCGTCCATGAAGTTCGGTCGACGGCCTTTACGGCAATCGCCGTATAAGGTGAATTGTGAAACGGATAAAATCGAACCTCCCACATCCAATAGTGAGTGGTTCATCTTTTCATTTTCATCTTCAAATATTCTAAGATTGACAATCTTTTCGGCCAAATAGGCGACGTCATCGATCGTATCTCCATGGGTGACACCAACCAACAGGACGAGACCGCTGTCGATTTGTCCGATTATTTGGTCTGCGACAACTACTTTTGCCGCTTTGGAACGTTGTAAAACAACACGCATGGCAATAAAAACTCCTTAGTTCATGATCCTTCTAACGGAATAAACATCTGAAATTTGTTTAATACGGTCGACAACCTTTTGCAAATGGGCAATGTTATGAATATAAATCGACATGTGAATGGTCGCCACCTTATTCCTGTCGGATTTACCCGAGACCGCAGAAATGTTGGTCTTGGTTTCATTGACGGCTTGAAGGACTTCATTCAATAAGCCGCGACGGTCATAGCCGCTGATTTCAATTTCCACGATGTATTCCTTGCGTTCGTTAATCGTACTTTCCCATTCAACCGGTACAAGGCGATGATCGGCATCCCCGCTATCCAGGTTCGGGCAATCTTGCCTATGAACTGAAACTCCACGGCCTTTGGTTATATAACCAACGATTTCATCCCCTGGTACTGGGTTGCAACAGCGTGATAAGCGGATAAGCAGGTTATCAATCCCTGGTACCTGTACGCCCGAGTCACGTTTTTTAGATGTATTGGAGAAGGTTTTCAGATCGGCTACCGCTTCAGAAATATCCGCTTCCTGCTCGACCATTTTCTGCTTACGCCATTTTTCGGTAAGGCGGTTAGCTACCTGAAGGGCTGTTATTCCGTTATATCCGACTGCTGCATACATATCCTCTTCATTCAGGAAGTTGAATTTATCCGCAACACGCCTGATATTCTCGGCAGCAAGGATTTCCTTCAGGTCGAACTCCATATCCTTGATTTCCTTTTCAACAAGCTCTTTGCCTTTTTCGATATTTTCTTCCCGGCGCTGCTTCTTGAAAAATTGGCGGATCTTATTTTTCGCTTGAGATGTTTGCGTTAGTTTAAGCCAATCCTGACTTGGACCATATGAATGCTTCGATGTTAAGATTTCTATGATATCGCCAGTTTTCAGTTTATAATCCAGCGGTACCATTTTCCCGTTCACTTTGGCACCAATCGTTTTGTTTCCGATTTCCGAATGAATCCGGTAAGCGAAATCAATCGGGTTGGATCCTGATGGCAGTTCGATGACATCGCCTTTTGGAGTGAAAATGAATACCATATCAGAAAAAAGATCTATTTTAAGGGATTCCATGAATTCCTCGGCATTAGTCGCATCATCCTGGAATTCAAGAATTTCCCGGAACCATGTCAATTTTTCTTCCAGTGAAGGCTGTTCACCGACATCTTTTCCCTCTTTATAAGCCCAGTGCGCAGCAACCCCGAACTCGGCAATGCGATGCATATCGGAAGTACGGATCTGCACTTCCAGCGGATCGCCTTTCGGTCCGATCACCGTCGTATGGAGCGATTGATACATATTCGGCTTCGGCATCGCGATATAGTCTTTGAATCGGCCAGGCATCGGCTTCCAGCATGTATGGATGATCCCTAAAACGGCATAGCAATCTTTTATGCTATTGACGACGATCCGAACGGCAAGCAAATCATAAATTTCGCTGAACTGTTTATTCTGCAAAGCCATTTTGCGATAAATGCTGTATATATGTTTCGGCCTTCCGGATAGGTCAGCCTTAATGTTGACTTCCTCAACGTTTTTACGCACTTCATCTATGACTTCTTCCAGATAGTTTTCACGTTCTGCACGCTTTTTCTTCATCAGGTTGACGATTCGGTAATACTGCTGAGGATTCAAATACCTTAGTGCAGTATCTTCCAGTTCCCATTTAATCGTGCTGATACCAAGACGATGGGCAAGCGGTGCGAAGATTTCCAACGTCTCATTCGATATCCTTCTCTGCTTTTCCTGCGGCAGATGCTTCAATGTCCGCATATTATGCAGTCTGTCCGCAAGCTTGATCAAGATGACCCGTATATCCTGGGCCATCGCCACGAACATTTTCCGATGGTTTTCCGCCTGTTGCTCCTGCTGTGATTTGTATTTGATTTTCCCTAACTTGGTCACGCCATCCACAAGCATGGCGACTTCAGGACTGAAATTTTCTTCAATATCCTTCAAAGTGATCTCCGTGTCTTCAACAACATCATGTAAAAAACCTGCCGCAATGGTTGCAGGGTCCATTTCAAGATCAGCCAGAATGCCCGCCACTTGAATCGGATGAATAATATACGGCTCTCCCGATTTACGGAATTGTTCTCGGTGAGCATACTCTGCATACTTAAACGCTCTATGAATAAATTCAGCTTCTTCCGGCTGAAGATATAAGCTGGCCCGTTCTACAACCTGCTCGGCAGTCAATATTTGATCATTAGCCATTTAATCACCTTAACCCCACTTTAACTGCCACCGGATATGATCCGGATTGAGTATGATTGGTAGCACTCCCTTTATTCTGCAAAACGTGACAATTTTTGCGAAAAAAAATAAATCCGCTTAAACGGATAAAAGTGCAAATAAACTTATTAGCAGAAAAACTCTTTATTATTACTATTATCGAAAAAAAAGGCAAGGATGTAAAGAGTTAAACGTGTATTTTATTAAGAATCGTGCATTTTTTCACTGGAAATTCGACAAAATCCAGCTAAAATGGGGAAAACAGAAAGAGAGCACCCTGGTCAGAGTGCTCTCCTTTATTAAAAGCTCATTAATGTCAAGACATCATAGCCGTCTAATTTATCTTTTCCATCCAAGTCAGTCAATTCAATAAGGAAGGCAATCCCGGCTACAATTCCGCCAAGCTGTTCAACCAATTTGATCGTCGCTTCGATTGTTCCCCCGGTAGCAAGCAAGTCGTCCGTAATCAGGACACGCTGTCCAGGTTTAATGGCATCTTTATGGATTGTCAATACATCCTTGCCGTATTCCAAACCATATTCGACTTTTATCGTTTCACGTGGAAGTTTTCCTTCTTTTCTCACTGGTGCAAAGCCCACTTCCAATGAGTATGCGACTGGACATCCGATAATGAATCCGCGTGCTTCCGGCCCGACCACCAAGTCGATATTTTTATCGCGGGCATACTCGACGATTTGGTCTGTTGCGTATTTATAAGCTGCGCCGTTATCCATTAATGTTGTAATATCTTTGAAGACGATACCCGGTTTTGGCCAGTCTTGCACAATTGTTACATATTGCTTTAAATCCATTGCTTTATTTCCTCCTCAAGGTCTGTTGCCTCATGAACTAAATAATGATTGAACCAATCGAATAATTGCTGATAGGAAGAATAAACAAGCTCTTGTTCAAGCTCAAATTGCTCTTTCTTTCTTGTATACGATTCAGATTCACTGAGATCGCGTTTTTTCGCATTGGTTGTGAGCATAATTAACCCATTTTCTATTGTAACAAAATCAAGCTCAAAAAACACCTTAGAAATGAAATCCACTGTATCTCTTGACCAGCCGCGATATTTGGCCAGGTCATCACCATATCTTTTCACATCAAGCGGACCCTTCTTGGCAAGGAAGGCATAAAACCATTTAAAATGATCCCTTGTCGGCATCGTACTTAAGAAATGGTCCTGTTCATGGGAAAGGTGAGCGTAGATACGGGAAGGGTTCTTTTTGGCAACCGCCCGTTTCAAATATTCCCTGGACGGCGGCATGTCCATGAGTACCAAATGCCCTTCGAAGCAGTCGAGCTGCTCAGCATCCAGTTCATTCTCGATATGAACGAGATCTGGATGGTTTTGCAAAAATGGATATCTGCTATAAATATCTTCCGAGAAAATGACGATTTTCCGGTTTTGTGCAGGAATGTCGGCAAGCCACTTCTCTGCCTGTCCCTTGCCGCGGTAATCGAATAACTGCCAATGGTCCACCGAGACATCCTGGACAAAGATCTGGGGCTTTTTCATATTATTCCACTCATTGATGGAGAGCTCTCCAATCACCGAAACTTCAGCATGCGGAGCTATTTCATCGACAAAATGACCGAGACCGAAGCCCACACCGTCAAGTTTGTGTTTTTCACCATCTTCCAGCTGAACCTTCAAGTGATTTTGGTTGGCACCAATTTTGCGGACACTTGAAAGTTGTACGGAATCTATCAAAATCTTCGGCTTGGGATTCGTAACACCAAATGGTGCAAGCAAGCTCATTTCCTGAATCGTTTGAACGGAAACTTCAGCTAAAGTCGTAGCACCGTCCAAGTTTGTAATCGGTGTGAAGTCCTCTTCGTTCAGTTCTTCCTTAGCAATCAAGTTCATGCGGTCCCTAAGCTCCTGAACATCTTCTATTTTCAACGTCATTCCAGCTGCCATGGGATGTCCACCGAAATGAGGCAGCATTTCACGACATTGGGAAAGACTTTGAAAAAGATCGAAACCAACGATGCTCCGAGCAGAACCTTTAGCTAATCCCTTATCCCGATCATAGCTCAATACAATCGTCGGCCGGTAAAAGCGTTCAACAAGTTTAGAGGCCACAATCCCCACAACTCCGGCATTCCAGCCTTCCCTGCCGATGATGAGCACGCCATTGGACTCCGGCGGGAAGTTTTCCTCGACTTCAGCAATCGCTTCCTCAGCCATTGCTGCAACCATTTCCTGCCGCTCTTTATTGATATCGTTGATTTCATTAGCAAGTTCCATTGCTTCTTCCAGATTTGCGGACATCAATAAATCAACAGCGGGATCGGCATCTCCAAGGCGCCCGACAGCATTGATCCTCGGTGCCATTGCAAATCCGATCGATTCTTCATTCAATGCTTCCTGCTGAACATTCGCCACTTTCATTAACGCAACAAGTCCCGGGCGGCGAGTCAATCGTAACTGCTCGATGCCTTTCGCAGCAATGACGCGGTTTTCCCCTTGTAAAGGCACTAAATCCGCTATCGTCCCGATTGCCGCTATTTCTAGCAAATCATCAGGCAATTCCCCAAGCAAGGCGTGTGCAAGCTTAAATGCGACTCCTACTCCGGCAAGTTCTTTAAATGGATAGGAACTGTCCTCCAGTTTAGGATGGATGATCGCCAATGCCTCAGGCAATTGCGGTCCCGGTTCATGGTGGTCAGTCAAAATATAATCCATGCCTAGCTCGGCGGCAAGTTTCGCTTCAGCGACTGCGGAGATTCCGGTATCGACGGTTATTAATACCTTCACACCTTGCTCGGCGGCAAGGCGGAATGCCATCGGATTCGGACCATATCCTTCTGTAAACCGATTAGGGATATAAAAATCAACATCGGCCCCCAATCTCGTCAGCGCCGTCATCATCACTGTGGTCGATGTCACGCCATCCGCATCATAATCACCGAATATACGTATTTTTTCTCCATTTTGAATGGCTTCCTTTATTCTATATACTGCTTTATCCATATCCTTCAATAAAAATGGGTCATGAAAAGTTTGATTTTTTACAAATAAAAACGATCGGGCACTTTCAATCGTATCAAGGCCTCGATTCACAAGCAGGGCTGCAACCAAAGGTGTGATATGAAGCTCTTCAGCTAGTACAGCAACTTTGTTTTCATCGGCAGTTCGCAAGTTCCACCGGGTTTTTGGTTTTAACATTTATTCACCCCTCAACCTACTCATTATACAAAACGAATATACCAGTTTCAATTTTATTTTAAACTCATAATTGGCTGTAATTCCCTATTCAATAAGCTAGTTCAACAAAAAGAAGGCTGGCAACACGCCAGCCCCCTTTCACCTATTAAACTTGTCCTTCAAGACTTTGTTTCTTTTCTTTAGCGGTATTCAGCGGACCTTTCTTCTTCAATTCCCTGATTTTCAAATCAAGCCAGAATTGGGAAGCGATCAATAGCGATGAATACACGCCGCATATTAAACCGATAAACAGGGCAATGGAGAAGTTACGAATAGCTTCACTGCCGAAGATCATCAACGCGATGACCGTAATGAGAACGGTCAGAACCGTGTTAATGGATCTAGTCAGCGTTTGCCTGATACTGATGTTCACAATGTTCTCAAGTTCTTCGACGGTTTTGATTTTACGGCTGAAGCGCAGGTTTTCACGAATGCGGTCAAAGGTTACGATCGTATCATTGATCGAATAACCGACGATCGTCAGAACCGCAGCAATGAAGGTGATATCCACTTCGAGCCGGAGCAAGCTGAAAATCGTGATGATGAAGAATGCATCATGTACAAGCGCAACCACGGCAGGTACAGCCATTCGCCATTCAAATCGTATCGATACATACAATATGATTCCGATTGAGGCAATCGCTAACGCAAACATGGCATTTTTCGCAAGCTCTTTTCCTACTGTCGGTGATACGGTGCTGACATTCGGTTCTGCTCCGTAATCCTTCTTGAAATGGTCCTTCAATTCAGCAATCTCTTGCTTATCAAGGACACCGACTGTCCGAACGACAGCATTTTTATTGTCTTGTCCAGCGAGCCTGACATCCTTGATATCATCTTCGTCGATACCGACCTTTTCCATTTCGGTTTTGACTTGCTGAGTCGTCAAGACGTCTTTGGATGCAATCTCGATTCGGGTGCCGCTCGTGAAATCAATCCCAAGATTCAATCTGAAGACGAGCAGGAAGATGATTCCGATAATGGTGACACCGATTGAAATGCCGTAAAAAACTTTCCGATGTTTCACGAAATCAATTTTATCAAAGCGGGTTGGCAATGACATTAAATCCATTTTCTCGGATAAATCGTGAATATTTTTCTTCTTCACGCCAAACCATCCTGTACGTTTGTCCAGGAACCCGCTATTCACCCACAGGCTCATGAAGAGGCGTGTACCATAAACGGCTGTGATGAAGCTCATTAGGATCGAAATGATCAAAGTGGTGGCAAACCCTTTAACCGAGCTAGTTCCATAATAGAACAGGACGGCCGCAGCCAGCAGGGTCGTTAAGTTGGCATCCGTGATTGTAGCAAGTGAATTCTTGGTACCTTCTTTATATGCTGCCTTGACCGATCTGCCTAGTTTCAATTCATCCCTGATTCGCTCATAAGTAATGATATTGGCATCGACAGCCATCCCGACCCCGAGAACCAATGCCGCAATACCTGGCAGCGTGAGCACCGCATTCATCCAATCAAACACTAATAGCGTCAAGAAAATGTAGATGCTTAAAGTGACGACTGCAATGAATCCCGGGAAGCGGTAATACACAAGCATGAAGATGAAAACAAGTGCAATTCCGATGATTCCCGCAAAAATAGTATCATTCAGTGCACCTGCACCGAATTGGGCACCTACTGAAGTGGAGTATTTTTCTTTCAAATCAACAGGCAGGGCACCTGCATTCAGAAGGGCTGCAAGCTCTTTCGCTTCTTCTAACGTAAATTGACCGGTGATATACACCTTCTTCGTATTGAAAACTTCACTGACTGCTGGAGCTGAAATCATATTGTCTTGTGAAGCCGTATCCTTAATGGAATCTTTTCCTTCCTCGAAATCCAGCCAGATTGCAAGTACATTGGTCGGACTTTCCATCGAAGATATTTTTTGAGTGATGTCCTTAAATTTATCCACATCTTTCAATGTGACTTCGACAACCGGTTTATTATCTTGGAACGTTTGTTTCGCGCCGCCTTCTTTCAGGTCGGCACCGGTCATCATTTCCTTATCGTTGTAATCACGGAAGGATAATTTAGCTTGTGTAGAAAGGATTTCACGAGCGTTGTTTTGGTCTTTGACCCCAGCCAATTGAACGCGGATCCGGTCTTTCCCCTCTATTTGTATGTTAGGCTCGCTAACCCCCAACACATTGACACGCCGTTCAAGTGAGCTTACTGTAGCCCGTAAAACTTCCGGGGTGATCTTTTCCCCTGACAGCGGTTTTACTTCATATAACACTTCAAACCCGCCTTGAAGATCAAGACCCAGCTTGATATCCTTTAGGATTCCTTTTGAAGTCGTACCCATCGCTGCGAAAATCAAAAGTGCGATTAGAAAAAACGCAACGATCCTGCTTCTTTTTACCATTATGTAGTAGGCCCCTTTCTATAATACGCCTGTTCCTGAAGTTAATAAAACCGTCATTTTTTGTTTATATGATCACTGCATACCCTTTGCTTTTTGAGAAAAAAGACACAGCTTTCCATACTTTTTCCAAAAAAAGCATAACCATATCTATTATGAGTCATATACAAACAGCTGTCAATTTAAGTATATCTTTGCGTTATTCTTTCAAAAGCTCCTTCAGTTCCTCTTCAGAAAGCGGCTCGAATAGGTTCGGTGATTTATAAGCTTCGACCATTTGGAAGGTCATGAACTGGTTGCTCGAAAATGTCACGATATCTGCGACAAGTTCATGAAGATGAATGTTTTCCTGCGGGCGCTTCCATTTATTTTTGGTTAAGGTTCCCCATATGTCTTCCTCTGTTACGGCATTCAATCCGACCATTTGGAATTCCTCACGCTTACTCTTTAAAAATGGACGCACCTTTAGATAATACCTTTGATAGGGATGATTCTTTTTTGCCATCATTTTGCCTCCAGTAAAATGATTCTCAAATGAATGCGCATTTTCTTAGAAGGGTTTCTTATCATTTGTTAGAACGCAAACAAACACTTTTGTCATGCTTTGTTCAAGTACAAGCATATAGATAATTGTATAGCATAACCGCTTTTTTGAGAAGGCAGGGAGGGAGTTCAATGTCCAAATTTTTAAAAGGGACGCTGATTTTATTAATCGCAAGCCTGATTACAAGAGTTCTTGGTTTCATTAACCGTATTGTCATCGCCCGCTTCATCGGCGAAGAAGGCGTTGGTTTATATATGATGGCTTTACCGACACTCTTTCTCGTCGTGAACATAACCCAGTTAGGCCTGCCTATCGCCATTTCTAAATACGTGGCTGAGGCCAATGCCAGAGGTGATGAACGGAAAATCAAGAAAATCCTTGTCGTCTCTTTGGCCTGCACCTTTACTCTATCGATGATTTTCACTCCTGCGATGCTGCTTTTCGCGCCGGTTCTATCAGAATACCTATTCACGGACGAACGGACGTTATGGCCGCTCATGGCTATTGCCCCAATCGTACCGATCATCGCCATTTCATCCGTACTGCGCGGTTATTTCCAAGGCAAGCAAAATATGAAGCCCTTCGCTTTCTCACAAGTTATCGAACAGGTGGCCCGAATCACTTTCATTGCCGTCCTGACCAAGGCCTTTTTGCCATATGGAATCGAATATGCGGCAGCCGGGGCAATGCTTGCATCGATTATCGGTGAGCTCGTCTCTCTCATTTACTTATTGACCAGCTTTAAAATAAAGAAACATTTTAAGTTCAGGAAGGGTTTCTTCAAGAATGTCAAATCCGGAAAAGGAACGTTCACCGAATTGATGGGGATCGCCCTTCCTACCACCGGAAGCAGGATGATTGGATCGATATCGTGGTTTTTCGAACCGATAGTGGTCGCCCAGAGTTTGGCACTTGCCGGGGTCACCGCGGCCGCAGCCACCAGTCAATACGGGGAGTTGACTGGATACGCTCTGCCTTTACTCATGCTTCCTTCCTTCGTTACATCATCATTGGCGACGGCACTTGTCCCGGCAGTGAGCGAAGCCCGTACGACCGGAAACTTTTTACTCGTTGAACACAGGCTTCAACAAGCCCTGAAAATCACCTTTATCACAGGCTGTTTAGCTATCGTCATTCTGTTCATCTTTGCCGAACCGATCTTACAAGTCATGTATGGATCTTCGCATGCTGCTGTTTTCATTAAATTCCTGGCACCTTTTTTCATCCTTTATTATTTTCAATATCCGCTGCAATCCATGCTGCAAGCACTGGACCTTGCAAAGGCCGCAATGTTCAACAGCCTGGCTGGGAACATTCTTAAAATCGGTGTGATCTGGCTGCTGGCTTCAAAGGAAAGTTTCGGGATCATGGGAGCCGCAATCGGGATAGCTGTCGGTACGATGCTCGTTACTTTCCTGCATTTTTCAACCGTGCTGAAGGTCGTCCCTTTCACGCTTCATTTCCGAAGCTATATGTCAGCTCTGGTCCTTGCTTTAATTTCAGGATGGGGCGGTTATTATCTTTATCAATTCCCGCTCTCCTCACAGCCTATCGGCATACGGCTTTTGCTTTCCGTAACCGTCGTTATCCTGCTGTTCACATTTTTCCTGCTCATGACCGGCAGCATAAAAAAGGCCGATCTGATCAGGATTCCTGTAGTGGGCGGCTTCTTGTCAAAATTAGCTTGGAAATAAAATGAACCGAAGCACTCAAAGGCTTCGGTTCATTTCTTCGTTTCATTTTTATCGATGTAAATCTGGCCATCTATGTACCCGCAAATCGAAATCTCTTTAACCTTCGTTTCTCCATGTTCTTTTAACTGATCCAGAAGCCAAAAATGGTTTTTCCCAATTTTATCAAGATTTTTTTCCTGTATCTCCCCATCGACAATCAGCGGGAATGGTACCTGACTTTCCGACCCTTCTTTGTCGCTTTTTTTAATCACCGAGAGCTTTCCTGAAGTTTCAAGGATGGCAAATTGCACTTCGTTTATATCAATAATTCCTTGTTCACGAAGTTGCGTCAATAAGTCATCAAAATTATATCGTTGTTTGCGCATCGCTTTTTCATCTATTTTCCCCTGATTAATGATGATCTGTGGCTTACCGTCCATGAAATTGCGTAATTTGACACTTTTCAATGAGGCAAATGCCAATGTGATTTGGAGGAACGCGAGAACAAACATCGGGATAGTCTGTCGGATAAACGGTTTTTCCAAATCTTCAAAGGATAGCACAGCAATGTCCCCTATCATGATGGATACCACTAAATCGAGAACGCTCAGTTCCCCAACTTCCCGCTTACCCATCATTCGAAAAAGGAACCAGATAACCAGATAGATTACCGTCGTTCGAAAAATAATCCCTAGATAGATATCCAATTCAACAACACTTCCTTCATCCATAGCATGGCTTGGGAAATGAAAAATTACTCCATAAATCTTTTCTAATTTTACGTGAAGCTTCTTAAACCTGGTCTAAAGGTTCGATATCGGGAATATGCTTGTACAAACACATAAACAGGCTATACGTATCAGCCTTTTAAAAAGGAGGAATACCCATCGAAACTAAAAAAATGAGTGTCGCCGTAATTTATGGCGTAGGCTCCATCTTTGCCATAGCGATGATTGCTAGTTTAATCGTTTCCATCCTTCTTCGCTTTACTTCATTGACGGAATCATCCCTGACATACGTGGTCATGATCGTGTCCTTTTTATCGCTGTTCATTGGTGGATTCATATCAGGAGGCAAAGGGAAAAAGCAAGGACTATTCCTGGGCGGAAGCACTGGGCTGCTTTATCTGTTGGTCGTGTTCCTTTTTCAATATTTAGGTCACGATGCCCTTTTCACCATCAAGCAATGGATATACTATGGCTGTTTCGTGATTACGGCCATGATGGGTGGCGTTCTTGGGGTCAACATGAGTTCCGACTCACGCTCCGATTAAAAAAAGACAGCAAAAAACCGGGCGCATGGCCCGGTTTTCGTTTGTTTTATAGGGATGTTTCTTTATTCGGTGCGCTTTCCGTAATTTCACGGATTGCTGCACGGTCAAAAGTCAGTTTTGTACCGTCTGGTGATTTAATGACGATTTGCAGTTCATCGATTGCATCGATTGTTCCGTGCATGCCGCCGATAGTAGCAACTTTATCACCTTTTTTCAAACTGCTTTGCATGTTTTGCGTAGCCTTTTGGCGTTTTTGCTGCGGACGGATCAATAAGAAATAGAACAATACGAACATTAAAATCAACGGAAGTATTTGTGTTAAAGAACCCATTTAAGTATATTCACTCCTTTCGTTCATTAAAATATTTATGGAATTAGAAGTTTCTCGCATTTGGTTCATTGAAACCATACTGCTCAAAAAACTCTTCCCTAAAGTCTCCAAGACGATCTTCTCGAATAGCTTGTCTGACCTGTTCCATCAAGTTTAACAGAAAATGAAGATTATGGTAAGTCGTTAGGCGAATTCCAAAGGTTTCTTCACATTTAATCAAGTGGCGGATATATGCCCGGCTATAATTCTTGCAAACATGGCAATCGCAATTTTCATCGATTGGACCGAAATCGCGTGCATACTTCGCATTTTTCACAACCAGCCGCCCATTGCTCGTCATGAGTGTACCATTACGCGCGATTCGCGTCGGCAGTACACAGTCAAACATATCAACACCGCGGAGTGCACCATCGATCAATGAGTCCGGTGAACCGACCCCCATAAGATAGCGCGGTTTGTCAGATGGCAGCAGCGGAGTAGTAAACTCAAGGACGCGGTTCATGATGTCCTTCGGTTCCCCTACGGATAGTCCTCCAATAGCATAACCCGGGAAGTCAAGGGAGACAAGGTCTTTTGCACTTTGTTTGCGAAGATTTTCAAACTCCCCGCCTTGAACGATTCCGAACAACCCTTGGTCATTTGGACGCTCATGCGCATTCAAGCAGCGTTCCGCCCAGCGCGATGTCCGTTCAACCGACTTCTTCATATACTCTTCAGTCGCCGGAAATGGCGGACATTCATCAAATGCCATCATGATATCGGAGCCAAGCGCGTTTTGTATTTCCATCGCTTTTTCAGGGGATAAAAATAATTTATCGCCATTCAGATGGTTCCTGAAATGCACACCCTCTTCTTCAATTTTGCGGAACTCGCTTAAACTGAAGACTTGAAAGCCGCCTGAGTCGGTCAAAATCGCCCGATCCCAGTTCATGAACTTATGCAATCCGCCAGCTTCCTTGATGATTTCATGCCCCGGACGCAGCCATAGGTGGTACGTATTGCTCAGGATGATGCCTGCCCCCATTTGTTTCAAATCTTCCGGGGACATCGTTTTGACAGTAGCCATCGTTCCAACCGGCATAAATGCCGGCGTTTCAAAAGAACCATGCGGCGTATGGACCCGGCCTAGCCGTGCCCCTGTCTGTTTACATGTTTTGATTAACTCATATCGTATTGCAGTCAACGCAATAACTCCCTTCAAGAGCTTCTCACTCTAATATTACTTAATTAACATTGCATCTCCAAAACTAAAGAACCTGTATTTTTCTTCCACAGCCGTTTCATAGGCATGAAGGACATGCTCCCTGCCTGCAAGTGCAGAAATAAGCATGATTAAAGTCGATTTAGGCAAATGGAAGTTCGTTATCATCGCATGGATCCCTTTGAACTCATAACCAGGATAGATGAAGATGCTCGTCCAGCCATTCTCTTCCTTGAAAACCCCGTCATTACGGGACGCAATCGTTTCCAATGTCCTTGTGGACGTAGTGCCGACCGTAATGATTTTCCCGCCTTTTTCCTTCACGTCATTCAGTAATCTGGCAGTGCCTTCCGTCATTTGATAAAATTCCGAATGCATTTCATGGCTGTCAATATCGTCGACACTTACCGGACGGAATGTACCAAGCCCGACATGCAGCGTGATGAAGGCGATGTGGACACCCATCCCTTTAAGTTTCTCAAGCAAATCCTCCGTAAAATGCAGGCCAGCGGTAGGTGCCGCTGCAGATCCCCGTTCCCGCGCATAAACGGTTTGATAGCGGTCCTGATCGTCGAGTTGTTCCTTGATGTATGGAGGTAACGGCATTTCGCCCAGCTTCTCCAGTATTTCATAAAATATGCCTTCATATTTAAATTCAAGGATTCGGCCGCCATGCTCGAGTACACCTGTACAGACGGCACTCAGCTTACCATCGCCGAAAACGATCGTCGAGCCTTCCTTAATCCGCTTGGCCGGCTTCACAAGCGTTTCCCAGACATCATCATGCTCTTGCTTAAGCAGCAATACCTCGATTTTTGCACCCGTCCCTTCTTTACTGCCGTATAGTCGGGCCGGAAGCACCTTTGTATCATTCAACACCAGACAATCTCCCGGTTTGATATATTCCGTGATATGGCTGAATACATCATGCTGGAGCTTACCGGTTTCTTTGTCCAGTACCATCAATCTACTTGCTTCCCTATCCTCCAAAGGAACTTGGGCAATCAGTTCCTCCGGTAAATGAAAATCAAACATATCCAATTTCATCTGTTCCACTTCCTTACATGTCTATCAAGCTGTAATCATTATTTAAAACGGCCGATCAAATAAAAAATCGCGGACAACACAACACTGACGATGATTGATGTAACGATAGGAAAGTAAAAAGTCGTATTCCCCTTTTTCAGAAAAATATCTCCCGGCAGCCTGCCGAGATGAATGTATTTCATCGCAAAACCAATCACGAATATAACCACTCCCAGAATCATGACCATCTTTGGTATATTCATCATTCAGGCATCTCCATTCCGAAATGCTCATAAACAAGCTGTGTTGCCATCCGGCCTCTAGGGGTACGCTGAAGAAAACCGACTTGCAACAGATATGGTTCATACACATCTTCGATCGTATGTGCCTCTTCGCCAATCGTTGCCGCAATCGTTTCCAGGCCCACGGGCCCGCCACGGAATTTTTCAATGATCCCTTTAAGTAATTTATGGTCAATATGATCGAGTCCTAAACGGTCGACCTGCATTAATTCAAGCGCATAATCGGCAAGCTCGGCCGTTATCGTCCCATCACCGCGTACCTGGGCGAAATCCCTGACCCTCCGTAAAAGCCGATTGGCAATTCTCGGGGTGCCCCTTGACCTTCTTGCAAGCTCTGCCGCTGCTTGACCATCCATTTCCGTATCCATGATTCTTGCTGTACGGATGATGATATCAGTCAAATGGTTTTCCGTATAATATTCAAGACGGCTCAAAACACCAAAACGGTCCCTGAGCGGTGCAGACAGTGAGCCTGCCCGTGTCGTGGCCCCTACGAGGGTGAACGGCGGCAAGTCGATCCTGATCGAACGGGCTTCCGGTCCCTTACCGACTACTATATCCAGACAAAAGTCCTCCATAGCCGGATAAAGCACTTCCTCGACGACACGGGGAAGACGGTGAATCTCATCAATGAACAATACATCACCTGGTTCAAGTGCACTCAAAATGGCCGCCAGATCTCCCGGCCGCTCAATGGCGGGACCGGAAGTCGTGCGGATATTTACACCCATTTCATTGGCGATGATGACGGCAAGCGTCGTCTTGCCAAGACCAGGCGGTCCATATAAAAGTACATGATCGAGCGTTTCTTCACGCATCCTTGCCGCCTCGATGTATACACTCAAATTCGCTTTCACTTTATCCTGTCCGATATATTGCTTTAAGTTTTGCGGCCGCAGGCTTTGTTCAAAGGACAGTTCGTTCAAATCGGCTTCCTGATTGAATATTCTCTCCTCCATTGCGCCACTCCTTATCTTAACATCATTTGCAATGCTTTCTTAATATATTGCTCGGTCGTCATATCTTCAGCCTGCAATTTCTTGGCAACCTTTTGAACTTCCTTTTCAGAATAACCAAGAGCCTTCAATGCAAGAATGGCTTCATCCAATTCCTCCGTATAACCATTTGGACTGATCGCAGCCGTGACGCCTTCGTTAAACAAGCTTGGAAACGCATCCGGAATAATGTTCTCCAGTTTCCCTTTTAAGTCGAGAATCATTTGCCGTGCCGTTTTCTTTCCGACTCCCGGGAATTTCACCAAAAATGATTCATCTTCATTTTCGATCGCCTGTACCACCTGGTCAACCTGGCCTGATGCCAATATGGCTAGAGCACCCTTCGGCCCGATTCCGGTTACATTCAATAATTTTGTGAATAACGCCTTTTCTTGACGAGTCTGAAATCCGTATAATGCCGCCAGATCCTCACGAACATAATGATACAAAAAAACTTGGATTTCTTTCTGGTATTGAGCGGAAAAAATAAAAGGATTCGGCGTCATGACTTGATATCCGATCCCCCCATTTTCCACAACTATGTATTCAGGTCCAATATAATCGACCTTGCCTTTTATATAATCATACAAATTAATTCTCTCCCTGATTTTGCTGTACCTCTCATTTTATCATAAAAAGGGGGTGTTGTTCATTAAAAGTTATTTCATAATCGGCAAAGTAATGCTTAAAACAAAGTTGATTGAAACAGGTGTGCAAGACCAGCGTCCAAGGGAGACCCGACAGGCGCAAAAGCACCAAGGGTGGACCGTACGCGGAAAGCATGCCTGCAGTGGAAATCAACGGTAATGGTAAACACAAAAAAAACTGTAGACAACTCCATCATTATCGAGTTAGTCTACAGCTTGAAGGGTGGGACATCATCCCACCCTAGTTTACCGAATATGGCTCATATTCTTTAATGAGCTGTTTATATTGGTCTTTATTCATGATCGGAATCCCTTTTTGCAGTTCCTCCTGCTTGTATGCTTCAAGTTTACCAACGTCTATTTGGTAGAATGTATGAATGATCTTGGCGTGCTCAGGCCTGCCGATAAAAATGGATAATGTACCATCTTCCCTCATCCCAAGGTAACCATTCGCTTTTAACAGCGGAGATATGTCATTCTCAATTTTCTTCATGACAATCTGCTCTTCATTTTGATCGACTACTTGCCATCCTTCATATTTTGCCCAAAAGTCCTCCATCGACCAAATTGTTTCTGTCAATTTCTCTTCACTTAACTCGCCATCCAAATACATACGCTGAAGAATGACCTTCCTTTCAATTGGATCATTTTCCTTTTGAACGGTTTCTTCCGCAAAAACGGTTAAGCAAAATGGCAATATGAAAAGTGCCATGAAAAATTGGATTCTAAGTTGATTAAACAATATACTCACCTCTTAAGGCGTTTACTTTTTATGTAGTTTGACCCAAATAAGGATTATTAACCAGAAAAAAATCAAAAAAAGCTGACTCCAAGTCGGGTCAGCCCACAAATTATTTTAAGTGATTTTCGTGGATGTTAAGGTTATCGAACATGTCATTGGCATCCAAAATGATCATTTCCCTCGTATCGCCATCCCGAAGATTGTTATCAAGTGTCATCGTCCTGAAATAGACACCTTCATCCGTGGTTACATATAGGGTACGGCCATTGGTAAGCGGTCCGATCTCCTTCTTGATTCTTTGTTTGACATCTTTTGCTTGGCTGTAGTCATCAAGCAGCAAGGCTACCAGCATTTCATCTTGCATGATGATTGTCCTGGCATCGCTAACCTGCTCCACTTTATTGGCGACACCATTTACTCTGTCGGCTAAAGAGCCTTCATAAGAATTATAATAAGATGATTTTGCCTTTAGCGGCTTACTTTCATGTCCATGGTAGTTACGGTCACTCTTACTGTACGCATCATCTTTATTGTATAAACCTTGCACCATATTCTCATAATTGATGTTTCGTACCAATGCATCTTTTTCATGGTACCCTGTATCATTCGTGATATTTTCATTTTCCGCTGTATCATTATTAGCACATCCAACCAAACTGACGGCGGCCAATACCGTACAAAGCGGCTGTGCCCATTTTATTTTCTGCACCAATAACCCTCCCATTGCAATAGAATGAGCTATATTCCGCTCATAATTAGCATGGGTGTCGAAAGGGAAATGTACTCTGTAAGATACGGCCAAAAACCCGTTTTAATTCCTATTAAGGGAAGAAATCCTTTTCGCCAATTTTTCATTCATCTCCATCCGCTCCGAAAAACCTTCCACGGTCATTTTCCAGACCGAATGAAGCTGGGAAGAACTTTTATTAAGACGATTCCATTCACGGAAGATATCGGTAGGGTAAGTTAAAGCATATAAAAAGGCCAGGTCTGACTGATACCTTTGCAATTGCGGCACTTCCCACAGCTCGTTGGCCGCATCTTCCAGATGTTGCGAAATTCGATTTGCATACTGTAAATAATCAATGCACCTTGGGGCATTTGCCATTAAGTCAAAATCGATTAAAGTCAAAGTGCCGTCCGCTCTCCGCAAGAAATTATGGTGGGCGCAATCACCATGAATGATGACTTTCTTTTCCTTATCCCATAAAGACTGATATTTATCAAACCCCTCTAGCGACCATTCCCCCCATCTAATCCATTCCTTGATAATATCTTCGGAAACATATTGGCGAACATAAGAAAAGTTCTTTTTAAATAGTGATAAGCGTTCTTTCCACTTTTTTGATTGATTGAACACAGGCGCGTTAATGGAGAGATTTTCCGACACATCATGGAAGCTTTCCAGTAACTGAATGCCTTCTAAGCGGTCCTTATCATTGGAAAACCTGAATTTTTTCTTGTTCGGCGGAAAATAGTCCATACTGCCATACCATTTCCCTTTAAATTGAAAGGGCATTAAATTCTGATGAATATAATACGTTTGATGAAATCCCTTTTGTTTTAATAAAGAAGTCAGTTCCCTTTGCCGATCCCATTTTTCAAAACTGTCAAATCCTTTAAGGATTATTGAATGACCTTTTTCAAAAGTTATTAAATAGACACTGCTTTGAATATGGTGGACATTCTTTGGCTTACGATTTAAATAAGAGAGGAGACGAGTGTTAAAAACACTGTCTCCTTGATGATTAGTAGTCATCGCTTTCATCTACATATGTCGGTATCCCAAATGTTTCAGGTGCACGAACGCCCCCGAATTGGCCTGGCTGGCCTCCCATTTGTCCAGGTAACATAGCTTCAGGCTGCCCCCCAAGCTGTCCGCGCATCATGTCCGGCTGACCACCAAATTGTCCAGGCATCATTCCTGGTTGACCTCCGTTTTGACCACCCATCATCATGCCGGGCTGGCCTCCGTTTTGACCGCCCATCATCCCAGGTTGGCCTCCGTTTTGGCCGCCCATCATCCACGGCTGGCCTCCGTTTTGACCGCCCATCATCCACGGCTGGCCTCCATTTTGGCCGCCCATCATCCACGGCTGGCCTCCGTTTTGGCCGCCCATCATCCCTGGCTGGCCTCCGTTTTGGCCCCCCATCATCATGCCGGGCTGGCCTCCGTTTTGACCGCCCATCATCTCTGGCTGATCTCCGTTTTGGCCACCCATCATGCCTGGAGGACCTCCTATTTGCATCTCCTTTATGCCGGGCTGGCCTCCGTTTTGGCCGCCCATCATCATGCCTGGTGGCTGACCTCCGTTTTGACCGCCCATCATCATGCCTGGTGGCTGACCTCCGTTTTGGCCGCCCATCATCATGCCTGGTGGCTGACCTCCGTTTTGACCGCCCATCATCATGCCTGGTGGCTGACTCCCGTTTTGACCGCCCATCATCATGCCTGGTGGCTGACCTCCGTTTTGACCGCCCATCATCATGCCTGGTGGCTGACCTCCGTTTTGGCCGCCCATCATCATGCCTGGTGGCTGACCTCCGTTTTGGCCACCCATCATCATGCCTGGTGGCTGACCTCCGTTTTGGCCACCCATCATCATGCCTGGTGGCTGACCTCCGTTTTGGCCGCCCATCATCATGCCTGGTGGCTGACCTCCGTTTTGGCCGCCCATCATCATGCCTGGTGGCTGACCTCCGTTTTGGCCGCCCATCATCATGCCTGGTGGCTGACCTCCGTTTTGGCCACCCATCATCATGCCTGGTGGCTGGCCTCCGTTTTGACCGCCCATCATCATGCCTGGTGGCTGACCTCCGTTTTGACCGCCCATCATCATGCCTGGTGGCTGACCTCCGTTTTGGCCGCCCATCATCATGCCTGGTGGCTGACCTCCGTTTTGGCCGCCCATCATCATGCCTGGTGGCTGACCTCCGTTTTGGCCGTCCATCATCATGAATGCTTCCGATTCTACTGACTCATCATCAAATGGATATTGCATATCCATTCCCATCTGAGATTCTTTAGGTGACATCCCAGGGGATGGGGCCTGTTGCTGTGATTGAACGGATTGATATTGGTGATAATCCGGATGGTGATGTGCATTGGCATCCATCCCTTGGTTCCCTTGATACTGTCCCTTCACTTCCGGTCCATAAGTTCCAAGCAGCCCCTTATTACAGCCGCAATCTTCCTCTTCCTCACCGGCAGTCTGTGAAAACTGAGGGAAGTTTTGATTATAGGAAGGTGATTCGCCTGATGACTCATAATCTTGTTGCATATATGAACCTGCTTGGGGTTGTTGATTCATCCCTCCATAATAATGGTGCGGAACCGGTGCGGAGGCTTGATATGGATAATATTGCTGGCTTGGTGCATTCATGCTCGCCCCTTGGACAAATCCTTGATCCATCATTGGCATGTCAGGAGATTCTCCCCAAATATCAGAGCTCTCTTCCATCATTTGATAACCATGCATTTCCGGAGCCGCCTGATACCCTTGAACGCCTTGGTATGGGGCTTGCATGCCTTGCATGTGCATCTGCGCCCACGGTGGCGGTTGAATGCAATAGCCGCTTCCAGGCAAGATTGGCGTTACTGGAATACAATCATCCACCGGCTCATCCTGAGCTGACTGTACAGCTGGCTTTTTCTTCTTCTTTTTAGTGACTGCTGGCTCTTCTTTTTTCTTTGGCAAAGGCGGTGGTGCAGGAGGCTTTTGCACACTCATATTGGTCATGTTGACCATATAATAATTATTGACATCGATTTCTGGAATTACCGGCATCGGCACCGGCATTTCTTTTGGAACGACTTTTTCCTTTTCTTTAATGATAGGCTTTGGCTGAATGATTTGCTGCTCTTTTTTTGGTTTTTCAACGATTGGTTGCTCTTTTACAGGCTGTTGAAATTTCGGTTGCTCTTTTACGGGCTGTTGAAATTTTGGCTGTTCTTTTACCGGTTGTTGAAATTTTGGCTGTTCTTTTACCGGTTGTTGAAATTTCGGTTGTTCTTTTACTGCCGGTTTTTGCATAATTTGCTGCTCTTTCATTGGTGCTGGCTGAGCCTGATACGGTAGAATTTGGGATTCTTTCATTCCCGGCTGAATATTCACGTTTGGTTTACCTGTTTCTTTTATTACAGCTCCGGATGTCCCTGGAATTTTAATTTTCATTCCGGGCATCATCATGTCCGGGTTGCTCAATTGCGTGTTAACTTTTTTAAGTTCTTCAAAACTGACGCCGTATTTTTTGGCGAGTTTCCAAAGTGTATCGCCTTTTTGGACTATATGAATTTTCACGCTGTTAACCCCTCCTGTGCATATGTCCATATATTCTATGAAGCAGTGGGTGAAATGCTATTATTTTTATCATGAAAACTTATGCGTGAAAAATGACTTTTATGATTGGATCAATGATTTAGGGACATGGAAGGTACTTTTTTGGAGAAGAAATAAATGATATGACATCTTAACCATTGCATTCATCCTAGAGAGGAGGCAATGGTTTTTTAGTTATGTTCTGAAATGCTTCTTTCAAGCTTCTGTCTAAATTCAGGGAAATCCGGGTATAAGAAAGTAAATGGCCTAAGGCTTTGTCTTCAGGTACTTATCTTACATTCCTGGGGGGAATAATAATGAAATGGAAAGGTAGACAGGGCAGCTCGAACGTCGAGGACAAAAGAGGGATGAGCGGAAAAAGCATGGCCGGAATCGGCGGAGGGGTCGGATTGGTAATTGTCTTGATCGTGACGCTCCTTGGCGGTAATCCAAGCGAATTGCTGGGAAGTTTGAATTCTACTGAATCGAACAATGGCAGCTCTTATGTCGAAACGGATGAAGAGAAGGAGCTTGCGCAGTTCGTATCTGTCGTCCTTGCAGAAACGGAGCAGGTCTGGACAGAAGAATTCCGTAAAAATGGACTGGAATATAGGGAACCTACCCTTGTCCTGTATTCAGATAGTGTCGAATCTGCATGCGGGATGGCGGCTTCTTCGGTAGGGCCATTTTATTGTCCTGGTGACATGAAACTATATATTGATCTCAGCTTTTATCAAGAGTTGAAGCAAGAATTCCAGGCACCCGGGGATTTCGCCATGGCCTATGTCATTGCCCACGAGGTCGGACATCATGTTCAGACACTTTTAGGGACAACGGAAAAGGAAATGCCAGATCGGTCAAAGGTCAGCGAGACTGAATATAATAAGCATTCTGTCCGTCTTGAATTACAGGCCGATTATTTGGCTGGAGTTTGGGCACATCATGTCCAAGGAGAGAATTTGCTTGAAGAAGGCGATCTTGAGGAAGCCTTGAATGCAGCAAGTGGTGTGGGAGATGACCGTATCCAAAAAAAGGCACAGGGGTACGTGGTTCCAGACAGCTTCACGCACGGTACATCCGAACAGAGAAAACGGTGGTTCAATAAAGGATTTAAATCCGGTGATATGAATGAAGGCAATACTTTTAAAGCGAATAACCTCTAAAAGTTCTTACTTGTTTCAAAACAAAAAAAGGGGGAGCTTGTCCCCCTTTCCCGACTGAAGACAAATTCGAAGAAAAGCGAGTTTGTCTACTTTTTTTATGGTGAAAATTATAGTCGATTTCAGGAATCCGCTCCCTTTCCGCCGACTGTCCGCCAAGCGTCTGTGGGGTCTCGGCTAGCCAGTTATTCGGCAGGTGTGTCGCAATTTCCTTCCATCTGGTGAGTTTCAGCTAAAACAGTAAAAATACACGTGGATTACTCGGTCTTGTTTTAAAATCACGGCAATAATCCCTTGATAAAATTGTATTCGGGATAAACCATTCAATCCTCATTAGGTCGGCTAACTGAACGGGTGTCTTACCCCTCTTTTTTTGTATGAAAACACTTTAGTGAAAGGCCATACTTAAATAAGCCCACCATATTCTAATTTTTTTGAAGGACGTAAATGTACTATGCCGTTAATTTAACTGGTTATGCAGTTTGTTGTTCAGATGGATCGATTGTATAGCCTTTCTTTTTTAGGTATTCGATCATTTTTAATTCTTTGTTATTTTGTTTTTCTTCAAGGTAATTTGAGCCTAGTTCTTGATAGGGTTCCCCTGTTTTTAAGATGTTGTAAGCAATCGTTAGTAGTAAATGAGCAGAAGCGATTCGTCCCTTCATTTTTCCCTGCCTTTTGGTAATCCTTTTTCGATGTGAAGCAATTCGATTATTTTGCCTTGATGTCGCTAGTACACACTCTACAGCCATCGTTTTCAAAGCTTTGTTACCTTGTGTGGTTTTACTCGTTTTTTTTTACCAGCACTTTCGTAATTTCCAGGACTCACACCAGCCCAAGAGGCAAGATGTTTAGCTGACTTAAATACGGACATATCAACGCCCATCTCTGCAATAAAAGTAGCTGCGGCAGCTTTGTTCACACCAGGTATTCCATCCAATAATCCTACTTCCTTACGATAGGGGGACAGGAGTTGATCGATTTGTTTTTCCAATTCTTCTATGGCTTTTTCTAAATAACTCATATGCTCCCAATGGTAACGCAACATATCACGATGATGACGGCGAATACGACCATTAATTGCACTGGCAATGTTAGTAATACTTGCCTTTGTTCGCCAATCCACCATTTTTCGAAGACCATCGGTCTCTATTTTTTCACCGTTTAGAATCGCTTCAAGGATACGGCGTCCCGATACACCAAAAATGTCTGATAATACGGATGTTAGCTTGATATTAGCATCTTGAAGAATTTTGTGAATGCGATTCTGTTCTGATGTGCGATGATGAATCAATTTTTTTCGATAACGAGTAAGATCTCGTAAATCACGAATATCCTCCGGTGGTACAAAATTGCTTTCAATAAGTCCACATCTTAGAAGCTTGGCAAGCCATTCGGCATCTTTCACATCAGTTTTACGTCCTGGAACATTTTTGACATGTCTTGCATTGGCAAGAACAAGGTGAAAAGAACCTTCGAGTATATTCCATATTGGTTTCCAGTAGACTCCGGTACTTTCCATCACAACATCGGATACCTGAAGGGTAGCGAGCCAATCACTTAAAGCCAAGAGTCCTGTTGTTGTAGTTGAAAATGTTTCAATAGAGGTCTTTGGCTTTTGATCTAATGGACCAAATAATACACAGGCCACTACTGTTTCTTGGTGTACATCTAGGCCAGCACACCGTTCAATCATTGCTTCCATAGGAGAAATCACCTCAAAAAAAGATTAACAATACATATGACAGGAGATTTGTTACAAAAATTTTTGTATACGTACTAGCAGTACACTAAATGGTTCTTCCATACTGTCACAACCAGTTTCTTATACAGGGTATCTTCCTTAAGATCCACCAAAAAAAGTTCAGCCTGGTTGTATTGTTATCATCCATTATTGTCAAGGGGTTAATGGGTTAGACTCTATTTTTGAGTTTAGATTTTCGTAGTAGATGGTGGCGGCGAGGAGCGCCGCCATAGGAGTTTCTTATGATTCAAAGTCTTTTGCACTAACTCAAACGCGTTCCAGCATTCTGTTTAAAGCCAGGATGGCATTATCCGCAATGCTCTTCTCCACTTTTATCGGATTGATGATTATACCTTCTTCAATGGATTCAAGTGCCCACAGCAGGTGAGGCAGATCAATCCGGTTCATTGTTAGGCATGGACACATATTCGGATTTAACGAGATGATGTTCTTGTCAGGATTATTGGCGATAAGTCGCTTGACAAGGTTCATTTCCGTGCCGATTGCCCAGGAACTGCCCGGTTCTGCGCTTTCGATCATTTTTATGATGTACGATGTCGAACCTGCATAATCTGACAGGGCGACTACCTCACGGCGGCATTCGGGATGAACGATGATATTCATTTCAGGCTGCTCCGCTCTAAGCGTTTCAATATTCGCCGTAGTGAAATTTTCATGGACTGAACAATGTCCTTTCCAAAGAAGTACCTTCAGATCTTCGAGTTCCCCTTCATAGATCAATTCATCTTTATGCGGATCCCAAACAGCCATTTCATTCAATGGGATTCCAAGGTCAAAGGCTGTATTCCTCCCAAGATGCTGATCGGGAAGAAAAAGGATTCTTTCTTTTTGCGCGAGGGCCCACGAGACCATCCCTTGTGCATTGGAAGATGTCACCGTTGCCCCGCCATTTTTCCCTACAAAAGCTTTGATGGCCGCAGTGGAATTAACATAAGTAAGCGGAAGGATCGTATCGCCAAATAATTCCTGAAGCTTTGTCCACGCCCGTTCCGTTTGTTCTATATCCGCCATATCCGCCATGGAGCAGCCTGCACGCATATCAGGAAGGATAACCGTCTGCCCTTCTTCGGTCAAAATATCGGCTGTTTCCGCCATGAAATGCACGCCGCAAAACACGATATAATCCGCTTCTCGATTTTGCGCGGAAAGCTGGGCCAATTGAAGTGAATCCCCCGTTGAATCCGAAAATTGAATGACTTCCTCCCGTTGATAATGATGACCTGGGATATAAAGACGGTTCCCGAGTCGCTTCTTGATGTCATGGACCCGATTCTCCATCTCTTCCTTTGTCATCGTTTTATACTTTTCAGGCAATGTATTTCCTGCTGTTTTAGCCATCTCCAATATGTTCATTTCAATATCCCCTCCTGCTCTTTGACCTTTGCGCTGATATCAAGTGCCCTGACACTGTGCGTCAAGCTGCCCAACGAAATATAATCTACCCCTGTTTCCCGATATGAGGCTAGATTGTCTAAATGGATTCCTCCAGAAGCTTCAGTAATGATGTGGGCGGGAACCAATTTGATCAGTTGCTTGATTTCTTCGGGGCTCCGGTTATCGAACATGATGATATCTGCACCGGCTTTCACTGCTTCAAGCACCTGTTGTGGTGATTCCGTTTCCACTTCCACTTTAGTGGTATGTCCCAGTTTGGATTTTACCGTTTGTACCGCTTTCGTTATGGACCCAGCGAAAGAAATATGGTTGTCCTTTATCATGACTGCATCATATAAACCATAACGGTGATTGAATGCCCCGCCTGAGCGGACCGCATATTTTTCAAGCATCCGCAGGCCTGGTGTAGTTTTCCTCGTATCACATGCTCTCGTCTTCGTCCCCGCTAATATCATGGCAGCTTTATGAGCCTGTGTCGCAATGCCGGACATACGCTGCAGCAAATTCAAAACGACCCGTTCCCCTTTTAAAAGAGAGGCCATATCGCCGGTCATTTTTGCAAGCTGCTGTCCTTCTTCGAAAACTTCGCCATCTTGAACAAAAAGGAAAACCTCTATTTGCTCATCCAACAATGCAAATCCCGTCTGGATTACGTCCCCTCCACTGAAGACCCCGCCTTCTTTTGCGATGAATGTCAAGGTTCCTTGTTCACCTTGATCAAAAATCGTATCACTCGTTACATCGCATTCCCCTATATCTTCCATTAAAAATTGTTGCAGCATCTGCTTAAGCTTCAATATATTCATATAGTTGTCTCCCCTTCACTCGGTTTTTCACATCCGTGCAGGCAAGGATAACCGAATTATCAAGCCATTGGGTGTCATCTTCGCTTGGATAGTCACTGCGGAAATGACCGCCCCTGCTTTCCGTCCTGGTCAATGCGGATTCGGCAATCAGCCACGCCACGATTAAGGCATTGATTTTCGTTATTTCTTGTATCGATAATGCCGTTACTTCCACATGCAGCAATTTTTCGATATTAAACGTTTCAAGATAATCCTTCAGACGAGTTAAACCCGCTTCATTTCGAACGATTCCCGCTTCGTTCATTAATTTTTCCTGCAATGTCGTGAAATCAGGTAAAAAGGAAATTTGGCTGGAACACTTGGACTGCTCTTTTTCTTGCGGTATTGACCTTGACGGCACTTTAGCAAGGAAACGGCCTAGCGTATTTCCAAAAACCAGTCCTTCGAGAAGCGAGTTGCTTGCCAATCGGTTTGCACCATGTACACCAGTGCATGCCACTTCACCAACTGCATACAAAGAGGGTACTGAGGTTTGCCCCGATTCATCCACTTCAATCCCTCCCATTAGAAAATGGTTTCCAGGTGCAACCGGAATTTTCCCCAATTCAAGGTCCAGCCCGCTTTTTTCACATAATGAGGTCACTGTCGGAAAACGATTTTTAAAATCCTTGATCATCGAAATATCCAAAAATACCTTTTCACCGCGCTGTATATAAGAAAAGATCGTCTGTGCAACAATATGCCTTGGTGCTAGATCCTTCAAGCTATGGACATCCTCCATGATTGGCTTTCCCGTTTCCGTCACTAATCTCGCACCATCCCCGCGAACCGCTTCTGAAACCAGACCTTTCGCTTTGCCATTTACAAAAAGCAGGGTCGGATGGAACTGTATGAATTCCATGTCACGAACTTTTGCACCAGCCTTGAATGCAAGTGCGATTCCATCACCTGAAACCATTTGTGAATTTGAAGTGAAATGGTATAGGGAGCCACAGCCGCCTGTTGCCAAAACCGTCTGTTCAGCATGATAGGTTACGAGTTCCCCTGCCTTATCAAGTGCTTTGACGCCTATGCAAGAAACATCTTTCCCGATGATCAACTCCACTGCAGTAACATCCTCCATCACAGTAATCGATGATTTTTTCAAGCAGCCTATAAGATGTTCAATGATGTACTTTCCGGTAGCATCACCGTGACTATGGAGGATTCTTCGTTCACTGTGGGCGCCCTCCATGCCAAGCAATAGAGTTCCGTCATGATCATGGTCAAATTGCATACCCGATTCTATAAGTTCAGCTATAACCGAAGGTGCCTCTTCGACGAGTTTTTCCACTGCCTTCACTTTGTTATATCTCTGACCAGCCGCCAGCGTATCTTTTTTATGTAAGGATACTCTGTCACGATCAGATATTGCAGCAGCAATCCCGCCCTGAGCTAAATATGAATTACCATGACGGATATTTGATTTTGTGATGAGTATCACATGCTTATGCTCACTTGCTTCCAATGCCGTTTTCAAGGCAGCAATCCCGCTGCCTATCACGATGATTTCCGCTTTTACCATTATTTCATTCCTCCTGTTTATGACAGGTGTCTTGACAACTATATTTACATATTATTAAACTATTATCAAGAGTTTTTTAAGATTAAAGGATGGAAGTGATTTCTTGATTTATTTGGATTACGCCGCTACAACACCGATTGACGAGGAGGCTCTCGACGTATTCAGCCAAGCATCCCGGAAGTTTTTCGGGAATGCGAGCAGTTTGCATGATATTGGCTCTGAAGCGGCACGTTTATTGGATATGTCACGGCAGCAACTCGCAGAAATGCTGAACATAAAAAAGGAAGGAATCATCTTTACGAGCGGCGGATCAGAAAGCAACATGCTTGCGATAGATACATTCATCGCTTCGAAACCATCCTGGCAGAACCACTTGATTGTAAGCCGGACTGAACATGCATCTCTTGCCAATTTCGTCGAAAAGCTTGAACAAGATGGCTTTGAGGTTACTTATTTACGGCATTTGGAAGATGGCCGTGTTGATATTGAACATCTGCAGGAATGCATGTCGGAGAGAACATGCTTGGTCATTGTCCAACATGTGAATTCGGAAATCGGGGTCATTCAACCCATTGAGCAAATAAGTGAAATCGTTCGAAAACACCAGGCTTTTTTTCATGTGGATTGCGTCCAATCATTTGCTAAATTACCGCTTGGCAAGATAGCCGCCTCATGTGATGGACTATCCGTTTCCAGTCATAAAGTTTATGGTCCAAAAGGGACTGGGGCCGTCATTTTCCCGGCCATCCATCAGTTGAAGGCTTCGGTACCGAACATCACTCATGAATATGGTTTCAGACCAGGAACAGTGGACGTCCCCGGGATAGCCTCCTTCGTGACCGCTGCTAAGAAATTGGGCGACATCATGGAAGATGAACGAAAACGGATTTCAGCACTTAGGACGCAATTGATTCAACGGCTGACGGAAAGGAAAATCGATTTTCAAATCATCGAAGCAAAATACGAGCAATTGCCTCACATACTGGCGCTGACCTTCGCTGGATTGCAAGGACAGTACATCATGCTGGAATTAAACCAGAAAGGATTTGCCGTTTCGACGGGAAGCGCCTGTCAAATCGGTAAACAGGATCCTTCAAAAACGATGATGGCCATTGGAAAAAGCGAAGATGAAGCCCATCAATTCGTCCGCTTTTCCTTTGGCAAAAACACGACGGCCGACGACATTCACAAGTTGGCGGACTGCATCGAAGGAATAGCTTCCATTCGATAATACCCTCCAATCTGTGTTAGAATGTTTGTAATTAAAGAGGTGAATGTTTATGGAAAGAAAGAAATTACTTGGGGAAGAAAGACGGACGAAACTCTTACATTTATTGCAAACAAGCACGGAGCCTGTAACGGGCAGCGAGCTTTCGCAGATAACGAATGTAAGCCGGCAGGTTATCGTTGGTGACATAACCCTCCTGAAAGCGCGGAATGAACCTATCATTGCCACAAGCCAAGGCTATCTGTACCTACAAACGGGGAGCACGCAGAAGCCGGAAAGGATCATCGCTTGCCAGCACGATCCTTCCCGGACCCAAGAAGAACTATATTTACTAGTGGATATCGGCATCACGGTGAAAGATGTCAAAATCGAGCACCCCGTATACGGCGACCTGACCGCTTCCATCATGGTCAGCAGCCGTAAGGAGGTCCAGCAATTCCTTTCAAGGGTGACGGCAACGAATGCATCGTTTTTATCGGAACTAACGAGCGGCATCCATCTCCATACACTGAGCGCATCATCTGAAGAACTGCTCGACGAAGCGGAGAGCGCTTTGAGGGATGCCGGCATTTTAGTCGATTGAATGAACGAAAAATCCTCAAAAGATAGGGCTTTTGAGGATTTTTTTATGGGCCCTCATGCTAACTCATCATTGGAATTGCTTTCATTTGAGCTTCCATCGCCGGAGTTTTCATCTTCGTTACTTCTCAACTGCCCAATAAGGCTAATGACGGAACCGACCGCCTGAACCCAGCCCCCCATCACTTGGATTAATTCTGCATCAGATTGCTTCTCTTCCAAATAAGGATATTGATATTTTTGCTGTTCCCGCTCCTTATCTTGTTCTTCTTGTTCTTGATCCTTATCTTGGTCTTTTTCTAGAATGCTATTTTTAAGTTCGGCAATTCCACCCATCGCTTGCATCGAATTCCCAATCGCCTGCAACAAATTTCCCGTAGCATTGAAGGCCTGTTCCGGTTCATCCGGATTTTCGTATGCCCCCGCCAAAGCGGTTCCTCCGCCCAACGCTTGGATCAGATTGCCTTTGATGATTAATTCCTGTTTCGTTATTTCATCAAAATCAATGACTAAACCTAAGATAACAGTCGAATTCCCGATCGCCTGTATTATATTCCCGAATTTATCTAGAGACCAGGTTTCTTCCGCGTCGGCCAATAAGGCATTTCCTGTTGCTTGAAGTTCATTTCCAATCAAATCCAAGTTCTTACGAAATTCTTCGTCCAAGACATTGGATGGTGTACCAGCAATAGCTGAAATGACGGTTCCTATCGCTTGGGTCCACGAACCGAAAGTTTCTTTGAATTGATTATCCATCTCTGCTGACCACCACCCTCTCTCTGCATTTTTGATTAAAAAGGCGCATCCACTGAATTAGTTTCCAAAATATGTATTTGTTTGTTCCATATGTGGCCTACCGAGATTTACTTATTGTATTTGCTTTTTGCACAATCTGTGTTTGTTTTGCTTCCAGAATCCTGCTGCCTATCTATATATATTTCATACAAAGCTTAACGAATACTCACTAAAAAATGCCCTGGGAAAACTCCCGGGGCATCTTCCTATTCATTGGATAAAACTTAGCTGAGTTTGTACCATTCATCATTTTGAAAAAAATCTCACAAATGATGAATTACCGTTGCGGTACACCAGTTTGGACTTTAAAGCATGTATAGCTTCCCATGATCGATACCGTACATCCTAAGGCCTCGAGCTCAGAGATCGCTCCTGGGATCAGGACATCGTCAAGGGACATTTCTATGTCGATGATGAAAAAGTAATTGCCTAATCCAGTTTTCATGGGTCTTGATTCAATCTTGGAAAGGTTAAGTTTTCTCCAGGAAAAAGCGGAAAGCACTTGGTGCAGCTGCCCTGAGTGGTCGGCAGGCAGTTGAATCATCAAGGTCGTTTTCTTATCCCCTTCAACGGTCAAATGCCCTTCATAGTCGACTTCACTGTTGGATACGACGATAAACTTGGTGTGATTATGTTCATAATCGTGAATATTTTGTTTGGCAATCGTCAAACCGTACTCCTCTGCAGCCATATCATTTGCAATGGCAGCAATATTGATATCGGGATTCTCCATCACCATCTTAGCAGCGGCTGCTGTGGATGTGACATACTCATATGGAATGCCCCTTAGCTCATTATGTAGAAATTTGCGGCATTGAGCGATGGCATGGGAATGCGAATAAACCATGTCAGGTTTGAAACCAGGGTATGCATGATCCGGATGCACCATATAATGCTGTTGGATTGGAATCGTCACTTCGCCCTTCATCGGCAATGTGACTTCATGAACTAAGTAATCCATCGTTATATTTACCGAACCCTCCAAAGCATTCTCGATCGGCACGAGTGCGTGATTCACTTCCCCGTCCCGAACAGCATCAAGGCAGTCCGGAATCGTGTTCATCGGTATTTTTATATCATTAGGAAATAGTCGCGATACAGCTAAATCCGTGAACGTTGCTTTTGGTCCAAGAAATGCAATTTTTGCTGTCATATTATAAACTCCTTTTCACGGAAAATCTATTGTTTATGTTATGACATTTTCTGATTTTTTACAATAGTTAATCGTTAATTTCCTCTTACAAATGAAAACAGCCTGAAGACAAACCCGATAATAAATGAGTTTATATTCAGGCTGCTTTAGGTTTTTAAACGTTGACGTTGATTTCCGCTCCAGGACTCGCTTTCCGCGGGCGGTCCGGTAGCCCGTTGGTCTTTAGGTTACGGTTTCCATGATAAATGCCTTGCTTCTCAACGTTCGCTAAAATTATGAGCCACGCTTTAAAGATACCGACCTGTTTGAACAGATTTACTATTGCATCTTAATGAAGGCTTCCGGATTATTTCGCGGAGCTACTATCGTCCCCAACATAAATCCATTACGGTCTGCACCGCATGAAACGAATAGGCAAACTTTTTTGTTCAGTATCAGTTGGAAAAGGTTCGGGAAACCTTTTATCTACAAACTGACAGCCTGTACATGTGTAATGTACAGGCTGTTATCATGCGCCGTTACCAATGATTTCGACTTTTTCGACGAACTCCATTTTACGCAGTTTAGTGAGCAGTTCATTAATATCCATCGTCATCCCACCCGTATTCAGGGATAAGGTGACATTTGCACGTCCCTGTAAAGGAATCGTTTGGTGGATGGTCATGATGTTGCAACCGGATGAGGCGACGAGCCGTAAAAGCTCCGATAGAGTACCAGAACGATCTTCAAGATAGAAGAACAGTGTAATCAGCTTTTCCTTAACAACTGTATGAAACGGAAAAACCGTGTCACGGTATTTGTAAAAAGCACTCCTGCTTAGGTCCACTCGCTGTACCGCTTCCCAAACTGATTCCGCTTTTCCCCGTTCAATCATTTCTTTTGCATCCAGCGTTTTTTTCATCGCTTCGGGAAGAACATCCTCTCGAACGAGGAAAAATTTCTGATCGGACTTATTCAAACTCCGCACGCCTCCTTTTGCCTGCCATCATGGTCTCCAATCAATCAACAAATTCAAATTCATATTCAAGGATACGGACGATATCGCCATTTGTCGCACCTTTTTGGCGAAGGCCTTCGTCGACTCCGAATGAACGAAGCTGTCTGGCGAAACGACGTATGGACTCTTCACGGGTGAAGTCAGTCATTTTGAATAGACGCTCGATCTTGAATCCTGATACGGCAAAGCTGCCATCGGGTTCGCGTTCAATGTTAAATTCATCCGACTGTGATGTATGTTTATATAGAACCCGGTGGATTCCAGTATTCTCTTCTTCATGTTCAAGAGGGAACTCAGGGGTCTCTTCGATTTTATCAGCGATTGCATAAAGAAGCTCACGGATCCCTTCACGCGTCACGGCAGAAATAGGGAAGACAGGATAGTCTTCTTCCAGCTTTTCTTTGAAAGCAGCTAAGTTATCTTCTGAGTCCGGCATATCCATTTTACTTGCAACAATGATTTGCGGACGTTCAGTCAAGCGCAGGTTATACTCTTCCAATTCTTTATTGATTGTTTGGTAGTCTTCGTATGGATCCCGGCCTTCGAGACCAGACATATCGATTACATGAACGATTACCCTCGTTCTTTCAATATGGCGCAGGAATTGATGTCCAAGTCCCACTCCTTCTGAAGCACCTTCGATCAGACCAGGTAAATCGGCCATGACGAAGCTGCGGTGATCTTCCGTTTCCACCATTCCGAGGTTCGGTACGATCGTTGTAAAATGATATTCGGCAATTTTAGGCCTTGCTGCGGATACGACAGAAAGCAAAGTGGATTTCCCTACACTTGGGAAACCAACCAAACCGACATCAGCCAACAGTTTCAATTCCATGACGATATCGCGTTCTTGGCCGGGTTCGCCATTCTCCGCGATTTCGGGAGCAGGATTGGCAGGCGTGGCAAAACGGGAATTTCCCCGGCCTCCGCGGCCACCTTTGGCGATAACGGCGCGTTGTCCGTGCTCAACTAAATCAGCAATGACTTCCTTCGTTTTATCATCGATGACAACGGTGCCAGGTGGAACCTTGATGACCATATCTTTTGCAGCCGCACCATGCATGTTTTTCGACATGCCATGTTCTCCGCGAGGTGCCTTAAAGTGACGTTGGTAACGGAAATCCATTAATGTACGCAAGCCCTCTTCCACTTCAAATACGACATTGGCCCCATTACCGCCATCTCCGCCAGCTGGTCCGCCTTTAGGTATGAATTTCTCACGACGATAAGCAACTATCCCGTTACCACCGTCTCCGCCTTTTACATAGACTTTCGTTTGATCGACAAACATGCTATCACTTCCTTGTTTTCTGCAAGTCAATTCTTGCTGTATACTTCTCTAAAAGTTAATATCCATCTTAAAAAATATTTCATCCTCATTACATTCAAGAATTTCAATTGATTGCTCGGCCGTTAATGAACTTTCCAAAAACTCGATCACTGGGGATTGATCAATGAACCTGCCTTGCATATGAAATGTACAGTGCATATCGCTCTCTTCTTTTTTACACATAGAAACAGCCAGTATATTTTCAAAAAACGGATCCAGGTTTTTATCCAGAATCTTGAAGAAATCGTTTGTCCAGCGATACATCAGCCCGTCCATCTCGGTTGAGCCTTCAAAAACATCAATGATTTCATATTCGCAATAAAATGATCCATTATTCCAATTCGACGTCAATAGCATCTCGGTGAACTTGGGTAAATTCAAACTGGAAAGTCGTGCTTCATTCTGGGTTTCAACAATGATTTCATCAATGATGCCCTTGACACGATCAATTCTGTTCAACTCCAGATTCCCTTTGATGATTTGAATTTTATTCAACCAGTCATGCCTGGTTTGACGCAGAGTTTCAATAGTCGTCCAATTTTTATCCATTATTAACACCTTCAATTATGATAAAGAAACTTTTTTCAGCTCTATCATGTTGAATACTTCCATTTGTACAGTATATCAAAAAAACAACAAACAGGAAATGAAGCTCGATTCACATGCCTTCACATGAAAGCCCCCGTCCAAAAAATACAGCCGCACACCCTGAGTTCTTTGGACGATGGTAGAGCCATTTGAACTAAAAAAGAGAATGGGCCTTATTTATGCACCAATTGGAGATATTATAGTTGAATTGGAGTGTCTATTTGGTTTAACCAAATCGGATGGATGAATAATCTAGGATTTACCCCCTGAAAGTTTAAGAAAGCCCGCCTATTGGCGAGCCTTTTGTAAGTCAGAGGTTGTTTCCTTATACTAATGACTAAAGTCTCCTGCAAAATGCTGGTTCGTTCCTATAGTATAAATAAAGGGCCGGACCCCTTCATCACTATATAGCCTACCATTATTAAAAATGACGCGGTATATAGTGTCTTGTAGAAGGAATCAGACCCTTTTGAGTCAGCCTCTGTTCAAAGATGCCAATTATGCTTCTTGTGCAACTGGATATACGCTTACTTTTTTACGGTCACGTCCGAAACGTTCGAATTTAACAACACCGTCTACTTTAGCGTATAGAGTATCGTCTCCACCACGGCCTACGTTCTCACCAGGATAGATTTTTGTTCCGCGTTGACGGTAAAGGATAGAACCACCAGATACGAATTGACCATCTGCACGTTTAGCGCCAAGACGCTTGGAGATTGAGTCACGTCCGTTCTTTGTAGAACCTACTCCTTTTTTCGAAGCGAAGAACTGAAGATCTAATCTTAACATTTGTTCCACCTCCTATTGGTTGAGGATAATTTTCATGTATTTACCATAATCACGTTCGATGGTTTGCAGCGATATGAGCATTCCGTTCAAAAGCAGCTGAACCTTCTCTTCCGATTCCGGCGAAAGATTCCCCGGAATGGCGCAGCGAAGATAGCCGCCTTCTCTCCCTTGCTCAATCTCAGGCTCTACGTCCGTTAAGGACATGATGGCATTGACTGCCCCGAAGGAAACAGCCGATACACCTGCACAAACGATATCAGAACCTTTTTTAGCAAAATTAGCATGTCCGCTTAAGGTGAACGAAGCAATCCGTTCCTGCGGAGCATCAAATACAACTTTGATCATCTAGAATCAGCCCTTACGCGTTGATTGCTTCGATAACAACTTTAGTGTATGGTTGACGATGACCTTGTTTTTTACGATTGTTTTTCTTCGCTTTGTATTTGAAAACAGTGATTTTCTTTTGCTTGCCTTGTTTTTCGACAGTACCTGTTACAGTAGCGCCTTCAACTAGTGGAGCACCGACTTTCACGTCTTCGCCACCTACGAATAAAACTTTGTCAAATGTAACAGTTTCGCCTGCTTCTGCGTTTAATTTTTCAATGTAAACCGCTTCGCCAGCTGCTACTTTAATTTGTTTACCGCCAGTTTCGATAATTGCGTACATACTTGCACCTCCTTAAATGTCTCAGACTCGCCAATCACAGGCGTTTTACCAAAAAGGCAAAAGCTTAAAACCTGATGTTGAGCGGTTGTAGCACGGGTGCTACAAACATAACATTAAAATCCTACCATGAAACAGGAAAGGCTGTCAATATATTTATAACAATTCCCGCCCTTCACTCGAAAGCCCGCCCGATTTCCTGAATGCTTCCGAATCGCTTGATGGAATAGGCATTCGTCAAACCTGGGATAAAAGACAGGAATATCTTTTTAGCGATCAATTCCTCCAATGCCGGCCGATATGATTCCTTTTCACCAAGCAGCACGTCCGCCACCGCTTTACTGACCTCCACCCATACCGCTTCATCATCCGTCTTCCTGTGTTCCAGCAGCTCACGTTCCAACCGGAAGGCCACCGTTTCCGGGCTCTCGATTTTACCGCTTCCACTGCACACAGGGCAAGGCACCGTCGTCATTTCACTTAAAGACGGGGAGGTTCGCTTTCTCGTCATTTGTAAAATGCCCAGTTCCGTAAAACCGATGACCTGGATTCGCTTCTCATCCCTCACCGCTTCCTTTTTGACGATTTCGATGATTTCCTGCTTATGCCGGGACTGGTCCATATTGATGAAATCTATCAGGATGATTCCGCTGATATTCCTCAATCTCAGTTGACGGGCGACCTCTTTCGCCGCAGCCTGATTAACCGCAAACAATGTTGCTTCCTTCTCCACCTTGCCGGTGAACTTACCTGAATTGACATCGATTACGGTGAAAGCTTCCGTTTCTTCAAAAATTAAATATCCGCCATTATCAAGCCAAACGATTTTCTTGGCCATTTTCTCAACTTGCGCTTCCACATTCCATTCGGAAAAAATATTCCTGGTACCCGATACATGGGATATTTCCCACTCCTTACGGTTTTCCTGTATCCACTTTTTCAACTCGCGATAGGCCTCGAAGTCATCGATGGCAAGTTCCCCGGTCGCCGTTCCCGACATTTCGGAAATGATCATATCAAGGTAAGCGTCCCTCTCATGGAGAAGGGACGGGGCCTTTAGGGATGCAGCCTTGACTTCAAGCCCTTTATGGAGCTCCCGCAATCCAGTTAACCTGTCAAGGAAAACCGATTCACTTTCGTTCTCCATCGAGGTGCGGACAATCAATCCCTCATCAGGATTTTTATGCAGCATGGCCGTTTCCCGCCATTGCTTCTGAAGATCGTCGTTTTTGAATTTCTTTGAAACACCAACATAATCTATTCCATGTATGTATACGAGGGACTCCGTTGAAAACTCGATCAGCCCCGTCAATTTAGCTCCTTTTGTTCCCGTTTCATCCCGAGTCACCTGAACTAGCAGCTTTTCTCCCTGACGGACAAATTGACCGATGGATGCTTTCCCATCACTTTTTTTTGTAAGCTGGAAGGAGGGAATCTCGTCACGGTGTAAAAAACCATTCTTCTCTGCACCATAATCAATGAAGACGGCATCCATTCCCGGCAGCACCTTCGTAACCTTCCCAAGATATATATTACCGACCGTACTGCGCTTTTGAGGCGGCATGATTTCAAGTTTACGTAAAACACCATTCTCAAGGACGGCCACTCTTTTTTCGCGTGAAGCTAGGTTCGCGATCATTTTTTTCATCAAAAAAAATCCTCTCCTCAATTTGAAGAAAGGATAACATATTTAATAAGAATATAATAGGTCGCCGATTTTCCCGTTCGTCATTTTCTCCGAAAAATAGGCGTGAAGGATTTCCGTTTCATCCAATGAGCCGCTCTCTTTCCCGTTTTTCATGATGATGACGGGGTGTTTACAGCCGCGTTGAAACAGTTCCAGCACTTTATAAATCGGTTCTTGTGAATCCACCGATATCGGCTTCAGTTTCGCCAAATCATTCGTATGCCCGTAATGGCGCTGCAGAAGAAAGCGGATGAACGCGTAATACCTCTGCCGCCATTCCATGACGAGTGAGAGACTTATGAAAAAGATGATGAGCCAGATGTTCAAATTGAGCGGATCCAGTATGATCCAGGTCAAAAAAGCCAGGACAGCGAATACTGCAGAAAAGTGAAGGGTATGCTTCTGCGCTTCCAAAAAGGTGCAGTATAGGGAAATACCGATGAATAGCAAGCGTCCCCCGTCCAAGGGCCAAATTGGCAGCAGATTAAAAATCAGCAGCATAAGGTTCATATACAAAAATGGCTGGTACAGCTCATATGGGATAATGGTAAAGAAATAGAGCATAAAAGCTACGCCAATGAGCCAAACATGTTGAAGCGGACCGGCAAGCACCACCGCCAAATCCTCCTTCAAACTCTTGTTTCCATATTCCTCAGTCTCGACAGCCCCGCCAAAAGGAAGAAGCTGGATTGACTTTATCCGCCATTTGAAGTGCTGCGCACAGACGGCATGCCCCATCTCATGTATGAAGACGATAAGCAACAGCATCATCACTTCAACGAAATGGGCTGTGAGGATGGCAATGCCAATGACAAACCACAGTGTCGGGTGCACCCTGATTTTAAACAGTAACTTCCCATATTCACTCAAAGGAAATCACCTTTTTAGGATCGACGAAAGCATCATTTTCTTTTATCGCTAAATAAAATCTGCCCTTGGATCCATCTTCACTTAGTGTAACCTGTCCGACTACATTGCCCTTTTTAACGAACTCATACAATTTCACATCAATATCTTTCAGCTGCCCATACCAAGATTCAGTTTTATTGGCATGCTGAATGACGACCGTCTTTCCGATCCCCTCCTTTTCACCGGCAAAAATGACTACCCCTTCATTAACGGCCTCGACCTTTGAGCCTTTGCTCGTTTCCAATATGATTCCCTCACCGTTCGTCTCGAAGTTTTGGGTAATCTTCGCAGAAGCTGGCATTGCATATTCTTCATTCGAATCAACAGTTTCCGTATTGGCTTCATTCGGTAAAAAAGCGATTGGTTTACCAAACGCACTTTCGTACCAATTGGAGATTGAAGCGAACTGAAATTCCTTGTTCATGTTCTCCATGACAAAACTCCTGGCAGGGTCAAGCCGCACAGAAGGGTGTTTGAACATCACCGCGACAATCAGGAACAGGCATACACTGGCAAGGATTTTAAAGAAAAAATATTCTTTCTTGAAGAGCGGATGGTCTTTTTCGGAATACCCGTTATATGAATCAATCCCATATGGTTCCTCATTGTTGATCTCCGTCCAACTACTGCTTCCTGCCGGCTTATCATTAAACTTGCGTCTCTTGGCGATACGATTGCGGATATCTTTCCTGCGATCATCCATTCCAGACTTCCCCCCCTGCTCATGTCAAAGCGCTATATTACAACGTATGAGCAACTTGTCCAGACTATGACGGAGAAAAGATATTCTTTCTGCACATCCTGTAAAATTTTTTCCAATGAAAAATCATCCGGAAACCAATGAATTTCCAAGGTGATTTCTGTATCGATTCAGAAAATCTAATAATTGAGATTGATATTGTTCCCCGAAATTTGTTATAATAAAGTGGTTTTAACATTATTGAGGGGGAACATTTTTTTATGTCAATCGAAATAGGCAGCAAAGTACAAGGTAAAGTAACAGGTATCACTAATTTTGGAGCATTCGTAGAATTACCAGGAGGCTCAACAGGTCTTGTGCATATCAGTGAGGTAGCAGATAGCTATGTAAAAGACGTAAATGACCATCTTAAAGTAGGCGACCAAATTGAAGTAAAAGTGATTAGTGAGAAAGACGGAAAAACTGCCTTGTCCATCAAAAAGGCTATAGATAGACCCGAAGGGCAAACCTCTTCTTATACCAAACGCCCACCACGCCAAGGGGATAGCCGTTCTAAAGATTTTCGTTCAAAAGGTAATTTCCAACCAAAGGAAAATTTCGAAGATAAAATGGTGCGCTTTTTAAAGACTAGCGAAGAAAATTTATCGACTCTTAAACGCAGCACTGAATCAAAACGCGGCGGAAGAGGCGGAAGACGCGGATAACCCGCTGCATTTTAGCATATAGAACAGGCAAGCCGGGATACGGCTTGCCTTTTTTATTTTCATGAAGTTCCGTGCAAAAAAAAAGCGAGGGCAAATGCTCCCCGCTTCTTGACAAAAAGAATATAGATTTACCGCACGCTAAAGAATTTTTTCAACTTGGACATGAAGCCCTTTGGTTCGCTGCCAATTGGAGTCAAGGGCACAGATTCACCAAGGATCCTTCTGGCAATGTTCCGATAGGCAAGCGAGACTCTATTGTCCGGATTATAGGCAATGGGTTCCTTTTTATTAGCTGCCACGATGACCTGGTCATCATCAGGAATGACACCGATCAAATCAATCTTAAGAAAATCGGCAACTCCATCGATATCCATTTCTTCATCCTCATGAAGCAAATGGCCGCGTATCCGGTTGATGATCAATTGAGGCGGTTCAATATGCTCTTCTTTTTCAAGCAGGCCAATAATACGGTCAGCATCCCTTACAGCCGGTCTCTCTGCCGTCGTAACGATAATTGCCTTGTCTGCCCCAGCTATGGCATTCCTGAAACCCTGTTCGATGCCTGCAGGGCAATCAATGATGACATAATCATAGTCAGGCTTCATATCGCTTATGAGTTTCCTCATCTGCTCTTCATTCACCACTGTTTTATCACTATTTTGCGGAGCAGGAAGCAAATAAAGCAAATCCTCGAAATGTTTATCCTTAATGAGCGCCTGGTGTATCTTGCAGCGCCCTTCGACCACATCGACCAAATCATAGATGATGCGATTCTCCAATCCCATGATCACATCCAAATTCCGAAGACCAATATCCGTATCAATCAAGCAAACCTTCTTGCCTAGAAGAGCTAAAGATGTTCCTAAATTGGCGGAGGTGGTCGTTTTCCCGACACCACCCTTACCGGATGTTATAACTATTGCCTCTCCCACGATTAGAGACCCCCTTCTAATCTATTTAAATTAGGTCTATATTTCTTTAAAACTTGCAGTTTTTCTATAATGATATTTTCTTCTTCATCCATGAAGGCACATTCCAAGTCATGTCCCCATTTTGTATATTGATCAGGAGATAGATTCACTTGTCCGGCAATGCGCAGCTGGGCAGGCTTCATGACAGAGGCAGCTATGATGGCCTCATTATTCCCTTTATATCCGGCATGGGCTATTCCCTTTAGCTGTCCCATGATATATATGTTGCCACCCGCACGAACCGTTCCGTCGGGATTGACATCCCCAATTAACAGTAAGTCACCGGGAACTTCAAAAACCTGTCCCGACCTTATCACCTTGGTCACGGTAGTCACTTGGTTTTCATCTTTCCATCGTTTCGCTTCATCCTTCGTCAGGACATTCGAAATTATCTCATCCACGAAAAGCTTCTTCTTTTTATGGATGACCTCTTTAATCTTTTCTTCTTGTTGTTCATCAAGATAGCGGTTCCCTGTATGTACTTTTACGGAAATGGACGGGTCATTTTCTTGAAACTGATAGTTTGCCGAAAGCTTCACTTCTAACTCTTTCAATAATTCGGAAAATGAGCAAGAATCATCGAGATGAAGCATAAACCCGTCTTTTGTTCCCTTAATCATGACATTTTGCTGAATTCTTTTATTCATGACGTTTGTTTCACCTCAATGAAATATAATTCGACATAGGAAAACAAATTTCCTTTTTCTACGTACACGGAAAAGAGAAAATACATTTCCCACCTGCTTCTTAAGACACAGGAACGTTATTCCGTTTCTCCTTGCAAATCAAGCTTTTCAATGATTCTCTTTAAAGGATAGCAGCTGATGATAATGAATGCGAGATTCAATAATAATGTCGGAATCAATCTCCGTTCCGCAAATTCACCAAATCCCATATCTGCAAACGATAGGATGATATTCATCTGAAAGATGACAATCTCTAAAACTGCCGTGAATAATAGTGCCGTAAGGCAGGCAATCAAAATATTATTTTGCAGGATTTTCATGCTTTTCGATATCAGATAGGCAAGAAAAGGCAGCAGGAACATGTAAATTCCAAGGATTTCCGTATATACGACATCATAAGTCAACCCTAGAATCGCCCCATAAAGCATACCCATTTTCCTGGACCCGTACATGGTCAGGAAAAAAACGAATATCATCATGAAATGGGGCACGAGGATTTTATCGGCACCGAATGCATCCCCAGCGAACATCTGGGCGAAGATGCTTTCAAAAACAAAAAAAACCAAGGCTATGAAAGAAAGGATGAAATATCTCACTCAGCTTCATCCTCCCCTTCACTTTCTTTCGGTACACCGTCCACTTCACGCTGAACGACCATTACATTATTAATATCATAAAAATCCGTCGAAGGTTCGATATATGCAGTCTGGTTCAATCCATATTGATCCACTTTGACATCGACAACTTTCCCGATCAGCAGACCTTTCGGAAAGATTCCTCCATAACCGGATGTGATGACCAATGAATTTTTCTTGATCTTTTTATCATATGGAATCCGCTTCATCAGCAAAAGGTTCTTCTTATCATCGAACCCTTCAATCAAGCCATATGCTTTATCATCACCTTGAACGATGGCTGAGACACGGTTGGCTTTATCGATCGAACTTAAAAGTTGAACCGAGGCCGTGAAATCCGTCGCTGATTTCACCTTACCGACTAACCCATTGGACGTGATGACCGCCATGTTTTTTTCTACCCCATTACGCTTCCCTTTATTGATCGTCAGCATTTCATGCCAGCGGTCGGGATTACGTCCGATGACAGTCGCCTGAGTGGGCGAATACTTCCGCAGGTCATCTTCTTTTTTGAGGTTGTCGCGAAGTTCTTCATTTTCTTCCTTTAAATCTTGGACTTGGGTTTTCAATAATACATATTCATCCAAGCGGGCTTTCAATTTTTTGTTTTCATCGTATGTATGTTGAAGGTCTTTTAAGCCCCCTACAAAACCTGTTATACCCGATACTGGCTTATTAAACACATTTCCGACCCAGCCTGTCGTATCTTTCAGGAATTGCTCCGGCCAGGTCAACTCTTCTCTCTCCCTTAATGAAAAACCGATCAATGCCACGAGAACGATAATACTAACGAGCAAGAGAAGGAGCTTTTTATTAAAAAACTGTGGCATGGTGATTACACCTCTATCTAAAATTTACTCTATGGTTTTTAAAATTACACTATGGATTTAATGAAACAGCAAAACATAAGAAAACCGGCTCAAAATTGCACCTTTTGTTGAGCCGGCCCTATTTGAGAAGTGATGCTTATCGCGAATCTCTTGATTTAGTCTTGAATAAATGAATGTGGTCCAGCGCTTTTCCCGTTCCGATCGCAACACAATCCAGCGGATTTTCAGCGATGATCACCGGCATTTGCGTTTCTTCACTGATGACTTTATCCAAATTGCGCAGCAAAGCACCCCCGCCTGTCAGTACTATGCCCCTGTCCATGATGTCAGCGGCTAATTCAGGTGGTGTTTTCTCTAAAGTGTTTTTCACGGAATCCACAATTGCAGAAACGGTGTCGCTTAATGCTTTGGATATTTCCTCAGCTGTAATTTCGATCGTTTTCGGTAATCCAGTCAATAGGTCACGGCCGCGAATTTCCATGTTTTCGACGCCTTCGGTGTCTCCAGCAGAACCAATTTCCATTTTGATCGCTTCAGCAGTACGCTCACCGATCATCAAATTGTAGTTCTTACGGATGTATACGATAATGGCATCATCCATTTCGTCACCGGCAATACGGATCGATTGGCTTGTAACGATTCCGCCAAGGGAAATGATGGCCACTTCCGTCGTTCCTCCGCCGATATCAACGACCATGCTGCCTGTAGGCTCCCAAACGGGAAGATCCGCACCGATCGCTGCTGCAAACGGTTCTTCGATAGGATATGCGTCACGGGCTCCAGCTTGTCTTGCTGCATCGATGACTGCACGCTGCTCGACTGCCGTAATTCCAGAAGGCACACAAATCATGACATATGGCTTGTTGCCGAATACGCCCTTCTTTTGAGCTTCCTTCATATAGTACTTCATCATGGTAGCCGTCGTTTCATAATCGGCAATTACTCCGTCCTTCATCGGGCGCAGGGCAACCACGTTACCAGGTGTACGGCCGATCATGTTTTTCGCATCGTTTCCGACTGCAACGATTTGCTTTGTATCTGTTTGCACCGCTACAACCGATGGTTCACGTACTGCGATGCCTTTTCCCTTCACATATACAAGCGTATTCGCCGTTCCTAAATCAATCCCTATATCTCTTGCTCCAATTCCAAACATTATGGTATCTCCCTTTCGTAAACAAAAATGCCTTTTTATAAGTTCAAATAATAATTTGTCGTTTTTTGACAATAAGAGTTTTGAAAAAGTTTCCTCTTTTAAAAATCATAAACAATATTATATCGTATCGTCAAAAATTTTGATAGTGTCATAAATAACCTTTTTCCTTCAAGCTAACATATTTATGTTCCCCGATGATGATATGGTCCAATACTTCAATCCCGATTATTTTACCACATTCGACTAACCTTTTCGTCACTTCAATATCTTCTCTGCTGGGAGATGGGTCTTATCAATAGTAAAGAAGTAAAAATCTTATTAAATTAAGATTTTTACTTTAACTACATATCCTCAACGTTTTTCTTTTTCTCATATTAAACATCAACCCCATTTCAACCTCACGTTTCACATTTATTATGTATCAATATAGCTTTTTTTCCTAATATTTATATTGATTAATGAAACGTTCTGTTCTCCGCCTTAACTAAATCGTAGAACTTCTAATTAATAAAAATTTTAAAAAGCTCTAGAACTTCTGCAATTAGACAATTGACTTAACTTACATAAAAATAAATAAAGCATCAGTCTAAATCAATATCATCGGAATTAAACTCAACCTTTTCAAGTTTATTGTCTAACAATTTTTCTGTGAAATCTTCTTTAAACTCACGTTTTAAATCTGAATTTGATGTGTAAAACTTTATTCCAAGTATCCGGACATTTTCATTTTCGCTTAAAACTTCAACATCAGGGTTTGTAGATAGGGACAGTAGAAAATCCTCTTTCCACTTATCTTGAATTATTCGGTCATCTCCCTTAGGTTCTAAAAAAACTTGATAAGTATAATCAGTGTCTTTCAAATACAACAAGAAATCAGGCATGAACCCTCTTACTCCATCTATTTCAACAATTTTCACTTTACGCTCGTTACGAATTAAATAGACTTCATCATAAACTGCTTTTAATTGTTCTATATAATCAATAATAAAATCAAGCATGCTTTTTTCTAGACCATTTACAATAGCATTATCAAAGACATACCAGTCAAAATTCCCCATAGGACGTGATTCAATGATTTGACTTGTATGAGAAACTGTACTTATTTCAACAACATAATCATCTATTAGTTGAGAGAAGGCTACGCCTTCAAATACTGGTGTTCCACGTTCTTTCATGTAATTTAATCGAATCTTACTTTCAGCATTAGACAAAAACTTTTCAACAACATTTAATCGTTCTTTTGGAGATAGCTCATTCACAGAAAGACCTACCGGTAATGATAGCTTAATCGTTAGAGCACCTAAGAAATTATTACTTACAATAAATTCTTTCATGCTTGAAATGCTAGGAACATAATTTTTTAAATTGTTAAATCGAAAAAACTTATTTCGTTGAAGAGCTTTTTGTAATATAGCTACGCTAACTAATAGTTGTTCTTCGTGTCTCTTAGTTCCGGATAAAGTTTCGTACTTGGAACCATATTGTTTTTCAACAGCAGCGTCATATTCTACCTCATAGGAGGTTGAAACATCGTAATCTTTAAATGATTGATAGTCACCAGAAGTTGTAGGAGTAATCCTATTAATATAAATTTTTCCGTTTTTAAACATTTCTAATTTACGGATTTTTGGTTTAACCTTTGCCTCTAAACGGTAATATTTATCTTCTTTAACTTGTATGTCAGCAGCAGCAAGAGACTGTTCTAAGTTCTTAATATAGGCACTCTCATTAATGGTGTGATAATGAAGGGTTTCGATAATTTTTAGATCGCTTCCGGCAAAATCAAATCGTCTTAGATATGATTTTTCCCCCTCAAGAACAAAAGGATAGTAACGAGCTCCACGACCAATTAATTGCGCTTCACTATCTGTTGCTGTTTTCGTTCCTGCAGCCCCTTCACTGATACGAATAATGTCAAAAAGGTTTAATACATCCCAACCTTCATTTAGCTTTGCTACGGCGAATATAGAACGAATAGGATTATTTAAGTCCTCTAAGGTATTCAGAAGCAATGCATTATTTTCGGATAATAAAGACTGTTCATTTGCATTTAATGTCGTTTCTTTTGTAAAGTCCCATTTTAAGTCACGTATAACTTGTTCTAAATCCTTACCATCATAATAACTATACATTTTACGCCAAATACTTTTTTCACTTTGATGGATAATAAGACCCTTTTGAATAATATCTTGTAATTGATCTATAGTTATATTCTCAACCAACGTTAAGAATTCTATGTTTGCATTCATAGAGGTGGCAACTTTATTGGATTTAAACAAAATAATTGGTTTTAAGTCTATTCCATTGTCTCGAGCTACATATTTACGATATTGACTTAATAACATAGCACTTAACATCTTATTTAAATCATCTTCATTTGTTTGTAACAGAACAACGTTTTTTGAGTATCCATCTTCCATGAACCGTTTTAAATCATATTGATATACAATTTTATTACTATACTTGTTGAATAGGGCATCATTGTTTAAGTCAATGGTTGCTGTAAATTCAATCAGTCGATTGGCTGGGTTCAATCTCAATAAACGACTAATAGTATTTTCCCACGTACGTTCCTCAGCTTCTTTTGTGTTTAATTTTCGCTTATCACTTTTGGTCATAGAATTAATATGATGAGCTTCATCAGCTAATAAGACAATCTTCATATTTTCTAAAGAATCATAGGTAAGGCTATTTTCCTTTGGATTTGTTAGATCAATATGCAACTTTTGAATAGTCGTTAATTTTAAATAGATTGTATTTTCGGAAGGCGTTATCGGAAACACATCTACAATTTGTAACAAAACTTGTTCCCCGTCAATTTCTATCTCAGAACTTTTAAACAGAAACTTAGGTGAAGCTACATTAGTTAAGTTGTCATATGTTTTTTTGATAATAGCATCACTATTTACAAAGAAAATAAAATTTTGTTGTCCCTTTTCTTTAAATAAATACAGTATCGTTGCTGCTAAAACTAAAGTTTTACCAGCACCTGTTGCCATATGAAACAGCAAATGATTAAACGACATGTCAGCATTATCAGAATCCTGAACAAATATGAAATGTTGCAAGGCCTCTTCCTGATATGGACGTATTTCATGATTTAGATTATTGATAATATAATTAGGTATAGTTGGAGGGTTAACAAATAAGTTAAACTGCTTTTTTATTTGTGTGTATAAAATTTCATCGCTCATGATTGCTTACCTTGTGTAGTATTAGAATAATAAGTTCGATTGAATTCTTTTTCTATATCAGAAACATCATAATCAGTATCATCTATTTCAGAATAGTTGAGATAGAGTTGATTAGCATCTAGAGAATTTATAACTATTTTTTTCTGTTCATCTAAAGTTAGACTTTTAAATTCACTGTCATCATTTGTTAAAACATCAAGTGACACCCTATAATCGAAAAAAGCCTTTTCTTTAATATCGTTGAGTAGACTAATTAATTGATCAGTTGTTTCCAACAATTGAATTTGATTTACAAATTGTTGATTTAATTCTTTAAGTTCTGCAAAAACAAAACTTCCACCGCCTGACCAGTTTTCACTTACAGATATACCGCCCATTTCACCATCAATAACTTTTTTTAATCTTTCGACTGTAATATTTTCAATATAATCCATTTGTTCAACGCCAATGTATCTTCTCCCTAATTTATTTGCAACAGCGATAGACGTACCACTACCAACAAAAAAGTCAAGGAACAAATCTCCTTCTTTTGTTGTAAGAGATATTAATCGCTCAATTAATAACTCGTTTTTTGGAAATGCAAACGTATCAGATTCATCAAACAACTCTTTTAAGTGGTTAGTTCCAGTTTTAGTAGATCCAACATCATCTAATACAGTTTTAGGATTAATAACTCCTCTTTCTTTTTTATATTTCAGAATGCCACTTTTGTTAAAATAAAACTCAACTACTTTTTGACCTTTAGAATCAAATGTGTTTTCACCTTTGAACCAATTTTTCATTTGGGTTTTCATAGCCCATCCTGCTTCAAGCTCAACCTCTTCTTCTAAAACTCCATCTTTTGCTTTCATTCTACCTGAAATCAGAAAAGTCTTTTCGCTATCACCCCAAGAATCAATAAGTTCCGTTCCATCTTCGGCATCAAACCTTGTTCCTTTAGGAAAGGTAAATGTACTTGATGGGTTTTTTACACTTATTTTTTTTAGAGCACTATGCTCTATAAAGCCTTCTCCACCTTCAAAATTCGGTAGTTTTGCTTTATTCTTGGCGAATGCTAAAACATATTCATGGGATCTCGTAAAGTGTCCTGCTTGCGTTCCTGTTTTTAAATTCCAAACCAGGTTAGCTAAGAAATTCCCTTTCCCAAAAATCTCATTGCAAAGCAATTTCAATTCTGCCTGTTCTCCGTCATCTATAGAGATTAAAATTAGCCCATCTTCCCGAAGAAGCTTTGATGCTATTTCTAATCTATTTTTCATAAAAGTTAACCATGATGCATGACTAAAACGATCGTTATACTTAAAGCTATCATCACCAGTGTTATAAGGTGGATCGATATAGATTAATTTTACTTGTCCTGCAAACCTTTCATTTAAAGTATGTAATACTATTAAATTATTTCCTTTAATAACGAAATTATCATTGATATCAAAGTTGGTTACTGGATCTATCCCATTTTCACTGAATCTTTTAATCTTTGAAAACACTTTTGGCGCCAACATTACATCAATTTCTTCTCGAGCTAAGACTTTGTGATAATACAACTCTTTCTTTCCCTGCTTTTCTTTTGTCATTCCACCCTCAAGGACACAATCTTTATATGGGAAGTCTAGTACAATATCAGTATTGTATTTTAAATATTTTTCATTACTCGTTAATCCAATTTCATTACTGAACTTTGTATAGCTGTTATCCCAATAATTTTTATAACGTAACATACTTATAAATTCATCAGTTTTAAAAACATGACCACCTTTAAAGTTAAGAGAATATGTTTTATTAACCAATTCGTTTTCAAGAAGACGTTCGAAAAGCTCTTGTTTATAACTCCTTATATCCTCAATTACTTTTGTTTTTATTAATGTCTCTCCATCCCAATATTGTGGAAATGTAGAAAGAACTTTTTTTACCTGTAATAATAATTTAGTTTCCATTTCAAAACTCCCTAATTCTTTATTATTTAGATAATGACTTATCAGGAAAGTAGTACTAAGCTCTATATAAGCCCAAAGACAAACTAAAAATACTTTCCATATAGTTTCTCCACTTCATGCTTTAAATCCCTGTTTTCAGCCTCGAGAGTCTTTATGCGTTCTTTTAAAGACTTAATCAAAATACTCTCCGAACGTGAGTTCTTCTTATTTTTCAGGCTCATCACTTTTCTGACCTGTTGGTTACGTAATGTTTCGATCCTATCCCGAATGTCTTTATTTTTATACAACCAGGATTTTGATACATTTGCTCTAATGGATACAGAATTAAAATTAATCGTTTCGCTCTTTATTGCCATTTCCGATATTGTTTTTTCTACTTTTGTTTTAGTTTTATCCGATTTTTCTTTTGCTAATTTAACAATCTCTTTTGTATTACGCTTTTCCACTTATTTGGACTCCTTTAAAGTGTGGATAATTGTCTCTAATCTATCTTTAACACGTTCATTCGTTTCAATTTGACGTTTCCATTGATTTACTTTTGCTTTGTCCAATAACAGTTTAGTACGTTTTAAGTGTTCTTCATGTTCTCCCAAAAACTGTTTGCTTGTACAAAAGTTTGTGCAATCTAAACAAGCATTCGCGTGTGGACAAGGCCCCGCGATAACCGGCAGACGACAAAAACCATTAGGAAGGGCTTGTGCATTGATATTCTTTTTAAACCACTGAAGATCAGTGCTATCAGCTTCACTTTCCAGTTGCTCCAGATCAAGAATGCTACCGTTATTAGTAACAAGTGTTTCTTTGAATTTCGAAAATTCTTTTTTTAATGTTTCATCAAAAATATAAGCATATCTAGCCGTCATTTCTGGGGATTCATGCCCCAGAAACTTTTGTACAATATGCTGAGGGACTCCGTTATTAATCATACTAGTTCCAACTGTATGCCGAAAGGCATGTGCATGGAATCTAAAAATATTTCCAGCTCTATCAGTTATTTTCTCAGCATAGGCTAATTCATTTAATTTACGCCTAAAAGTATCCTGTTTTAGTGGAGAGCCATCTTTTCGCGGAAACACATATTCACAGTTGTCTGTCACAAAATTTTCTTGATACTCAAGTAATGCTGCAACCTCTCTCGAAATGGGAATAACGTGTTCCTTTTTCATTTTCCACTGATAATACTTTAAAAAATAATCACCTTCGGTGTCTGTTATAATGCTGCCCTTTTTGAGAGTGCAAAGTTCACTTATACGCATTCCGCATTCTTGTAAAACCATAACCATAGTTGCAATATAGGGTTCTAATTTATCTAATTTCCCATTCAACTGTTCAAGTACATATTCGTCTATATAACGAGGTTGTGCCCTAACTAATTTCGGATAATCCTCCGGAAAGATTAGCATTTTAGAAGGAGAATCCTCCCATTCAAATCTATTTATCGTTGAGAAGAATACTTCTAAGCAGGATATTCTCCCCGTAATAGTGCTTGAACTTAACCCCATTTGATTCACTACCGATAAATAGGCTTCAATCTCTTTTCTCGTAAGCTGTTTAATTCTACGGATTTCCTTATAATTTTTACTAATAAAATTAAAAAACTCTTTTAATCTTGAGGCAAAATCATGTACATGAGAAAAACTGACAGTGTTTAACTTAAGTTTGCAATAACGTTTAACAATCTCTTTAAAATAATCACTTTCAAAGTTTTTAAAGTTGACTTTGTACCCATAGGATGTAGGATTGACCTTATCTACTGGTATAGAGAGTTTTCTTCTGTCCCAAACGTCTTTATCCCATTCCTCTCCATCAAAATAAAAATCCTCAAAATACTCCATAAATTGCTTAAGATTAGTGACATAATAAGAGTTTGCCAGTACAGGAACTTTATTTTGATTAACGTCAAGTTTGTAGTTTGTAATGGTCGTTCTCACACCTCTTTCTGATAAGTAGGTGCGATATTCAGTCATAGCTTTACTAATTGGAACATCAGTAATGGAATTAATATTGGGATATTTTAAATTCAGAAACCCCAACATTCTATTTATGACAGTTCCTTTTCTAATCCAAACAGCTTTTGCGTTCCAAGTTCCATTAATTAAATGAACATAAAAAAAGTATTTTAATTCCGTTCTTAACCAGATGTTTTCCACTTTTCCGAATCTTACCCACCTATTTCTCAAAGTTGGATTTTTACATAATTCAATAGCACTAGGATGTGGACAAAGTCTTATATCCCAACTATCTGAAGCCCAAAACCCTTGCAATGAACTATTCATTTCAGCAATTTTTTTATTAATACTTGTGCTGCTTATAAGTTTACGGTTGGTTGATGGTTTCATTGTTTTTCATCTCTCTCCTGTAGATATTTTTTGAATTCTTTTTTCATATCTTGGTCAGAGAGATGAACGTAGGTATTGAGTGTTGTTTGCACTTGAGCATGTCCCAATCTCTTTTGCACATGCGCCGTATCCCAGCCACTTCTAATTAGTTCTGTGGCATGTGTATGACGAAGCATATGAGCAGTAAATGGTATCTCTGTTCGTTTGGACAACCTCCGAATAAGATCCAATACACTTTGATACTTTAATGGCTTTCCGAAGTAAGATTCTTTAAGATTAATAAAAATGTAGTTATGTTCTAAATCGTCTCCATATTCATGTACTATATAGTCTGTATATAGCGTCATTAATTCTTTACTAACATGTATTACTCTTTCATTTCTCTGCTTTATGTAAGCTCCGTTTTCATTTTCCTCTCTTGGTGTGATACGAATCTCATTATCCCAAGTAACAATGTCTTCAAGCCAAAGAGATAGCACTTCTCCTATACGTAATCCGCCTTCATACATCAACATAATGAGCAGCTTATCTCTTTTTGTATAACATGCATTCACAAGAGTTTTAACATCTTCATGCCCCAATGTCTTAAGTTTTTTCTTTTTAACCCTTAATTTCAGTATGTTTTTCTGATATGATTTCCCCTTGTTAATATGGTGTAAAAGTCCTTTAAAGTTATTACCCCTTGCTTCTTTAGACATATTAACTGTTTTATAGTCCCCTGAACGCCCTAAGTACTCTAAATAGCTAACTGTAGCATCGAGTATTGAATTAACCGTTGTTTCTTCTCTTTTTGCTTCTTTAGGTTGTAAGTTGATTACTTTTACATCCCCCGTTGGATTCCTTAGCCACCCAATAAAACCTGCCAGCTCTTCAAAGTTAAGATTCCCTAATGTAATTTCCTTTTGGTCCATATATTCGTAAAACAGTTTTAAATGATAACAGTATGTTTTTATCGTATTTGGAGCTTTCCCTGTATTGTCTAAAAATTTTATATATCTCAATACCGGTTCTACAACTTCATAGTTCTTATCCAACAGTATAAATAGTGGATACTGTTTGTCCTCTACTAACACCTTTTGTACCTTCATTTCCACACCAACCTTAAGTACTTTAACTACTATTAATATTACCATTATATATTTCGTAGCTAAAGAACCAAAAATAAAAAAACCTAAACCTTGAATACTTAGAGCACTCTAGTTTAGGATACTATGTTTAAGGGGTCTCCGGAGGGGTGGTTATGAAGACAAATGATAGAGGCAGCTGACCTTTTGAAAGCCTCTTTAAAGACCTCGCGCGGATGCACGATCGAGGCATTGAGGCTCCCGATGAATACCGTAGTTTTTTGTAGCACTTGATTTTTCGTATTTAAATAGAGACAGACGAAATGTTCCTGTGATAAAAACCGCATTTCCTCCATGCAATAATTAGCTCCATCTTCAGGAGATCGAATCACATAACGGTCTTGGTCATTCAAATTGTTAATTCTCCTGCCAAGTTCGACGGAGGCCAGGATTTGTATCGCTTTTGCTTCACCAATCCCTTTTATCACGGTCAGTTCTTCCACTGAGGCTTCTTTTAACAGGCGCAGGCCCTTGAAGGAATTGATGAGTCTGCCGGATAGTTGCAGGACTGATTCTTCCCTTGATCCTGTCCTCAATAGCAAAGCAAGCAATTCCTGATTGGAAAGACTTTGTGGCCCGTCCTGTAGAAACCTTTCGCGCGGCCTCTCTTCTTTCGGGTAATCCCGTATTAACATTTTTTCGCTCAAAAGATCAACCCTTCCTTAGAAAAGGGAAGATGCCAGAGGAAATCAGATTATCCTAACTCTTCCTGCATCGCTTTAAGTTCCCGGGCCAGCCTTGAGACCGGAAGCCCGACGACTGAGAAATAGTCCCCTTTGATTTGTTTGACAAGAAGAGATCCGTATCCTTGAATCCCATAGCCGCCAGCTTTGTCAAAAGGTTCCCCGCTATCCAGATATCGTTCGATTTCAGCTTCTGGCAGCTCCCAAAATGTCACTTCCGTTTTTTCTGCGAATACTCTGCGATGCTTGCCGAACAGGATGACGACACCTGTGTATACTTCATGTGTCCGTCCTGATAACATTTCCAGCATTCTTTTTCCGTCGGCCCTGCTTACCGGCTTACCCAAGATCTCACCATCAAGGACTACAACGGTATCCGAGCCGATTACCCAGCTATCCTGAAATTTTGCTGCGATGGCTTCCGCTTTACGGGATGCCAGTTCTTTCACCGCTGCATCAGGACACATGTTTTCATCAATACTTTCATCAACATTGGAATTCATGCTTTCAAAGGGGATTTGAAGAAATTGCAGAAGTTCTTTACGACGTGGTGATGAAGAAGCTAAAATCAATGGCTGCATAATATAAAAGTCACCTTTCTTTACATAGGGAGATACATATCTATCCTATCAAATAATGGTGCAATCCACAATTATTGTTTACTAGGAATCGACAAATGCCTGTAAGTATTTCCCGGAAAATAAAAAAGGTGTCACAGATGGTTTCATATTGGGAGGCTTGTCCCATTAGGCAGCCCCCCCTTTTTTCTTTACTTTTGGTAATTCAATAAAAAATTCAGAAGACTTTCTTGAGCCTGGAATAGCTTTTCTTCATTTTTGGAAGTCTCATATTCATCAATCGACTTTGCTGCAGCAGTCAGGTCATCGTTCATCTTTGAAAACGCCGGCGATAATTTCCCCACCTTCAGTTCATCCATGTTTTTTTTCAGGGTTTCCCCGTTTACCGTCCCTGCCTTTCCGCGAAGCTTTGTTGCGGATGTTTCTGCCAACGAAGCATATACTGCTTTCATCTTGTCGAGGGTTTTTTCATCTTCTTGGCTTGTCCCGGCCGCTTCAAAATTGATTTCCTTCCAATATACATCCACATCATATGACTTTAAGAACAAGGCCAGTTCTTTACTTGCAGCTAGACTCTCTGCCGATCCCAGAAATAGATAATAGCTTTCTTCCAATTTGAAGATTTCAGCAGGAACCTGCTTTTCAATGATTTTCTTTTGAATTTGCCTTGCCGCATCCTCGCTGCTGAATACTCCTCCCTGTACAAGGAATGTCTTCAGCTGGTTTCCCGGTTCAGTCACTGCCGCTTTTTTATCTTCAACGGTGGCTTCAGTTGGAATCGGGGTCTCGACCGAAGATACTTCGGCTTTTTCCTTTGTAATCGTTTTAACGGCGATCAAGCCAAGAATCGACCCAAAAAACACAGCACAAATGACTGCGATCATGAATGTCTTGATCGGTCTTTTATCCGAGCTTTTCAGTGACCCGGTACCAAAACCGATGAGCTTCGGCATTTTCTTCTTTGGCGGTGTGGGTACCAATACAATCTTGCTTTCATTTGAATCCTCAGGGAGTATCCATTCGAAACTCTCATCAGTTTGTTCCTGTTCCTGCTCCTTACTCGCCGCCTCTTGACTTTCAATTTTTTTATCGGCAAATACTTTTTCTTCCCCATTTATTTTAATCGTTACACCCTTGCTTTGTTCCGGCTTGCCCAATTTTTTTCCTCCCCTCCAGATCATTTTTTTCATCCTAACATAGAGGTAAAAAAAAATAACAAGACTTTTGTCGTCTTGTCATTAATAGGTTTCGTCAAATTTCCCTATTCATATATGGGTAACAAAAAAGGAATTCCAGGTACTGGTACTATTGCTTCATGAAACCATTCCATATCACCTCTCACCAATTACATACATCCCTCTATCATTTCATAATCTCTTGCCTCCAAATGGGGATGGTTCCCTACTGAGCCATTATTCAGGTGATTTTTGACAAATTCCTCTTGGATCAGGATGGTCCTTTAAGCTCATCTTAAAAATGTTACATACCAATGTAATAGCGAATCGCCCCAAAAATAAGCAGTCAATGTCCCAAAAACGATATACGGTCCGAAAGGAATAAGGGTTTTCTTTTTTAAGATTCCGGTCAGCAACCCGATGATGCCAAGCAATGCCCCATAAAAGCACGCAAAAAGCAAAGATAACAGCACCATCTTCATTCCCAATACGAAGCCAATCACTGCAAACAGCTTGATATCACCGCCACCCATGCCACCCTTACTCACGACCGCGATTGATGACAGCAGGCTAAAACCAACCGCTGCCCCGACAATTGAATCCCACCAGGGCGTCAGTGGAAATGAGACTCTTAAAACAATAAAAATCACTATAAAGAAAAGCAGTATTTTATCGGGTATGAGCATATAGGCGACATCAGTCACGAAGATGATCATAAATAATGAAATCAATATCCAGCCAACCAACAGTTCGCCCGACCAGCCAAGGAATATCGGAGCAGAGGCAAACAAAACGCCGGTCAGCATTTCCACGGCCGGATAAAGGGGGGATATCCTTGCTTTACAGCCCCGGCATTCACCGACTTGCAACATATAAGAAATAACCGGTATCAACTCGAAGAATGTCAATGTACGCCCGCAAGAAGGGCAGGCGGAGCGACGATTCGCGAATGAATGACCAGCTGGAACACTTAAACCGACAACGTTAAAGAATGAGCCTAAAATCAAGCCCAATACGAAGAGATAGATATGGATAGCCATCATTTATACAAAGTGCATGAGGATTCGATTGCCTTTGTTTGAAACCCTGATATAAAAGTCCCTTCCGCTATGTAATTAACCATTGGGTTCTTCATGCTCATCCCTCCCGTCATTTTATTAAGCAGATCCTACTATTCAACATATATATGGAATGCAATATATAAACATATTTTAACAAATAAACTGGGTGATTTGTCATCAATCACTCTATTGGAGTTTTTTCTTTTCAAGAGACTCTGTTAACAAGAGAAAAGGACCTTTGAATACATATCTTTCACCAAATCATAAATGAAAGTGAAGTCAATGACTGCCTCAATTTACGAAAACAATAAAGACTTTTGGCAAAAGGGTTCTATATAAAAGTTAAACAAAGTTGATTGGAGTGGGTGTTGGGAGACTCCTGCGGGAAAAGCGAGTCCAGAGGAGACCCCGCAGGCGCAAACGCGCCGAGGGCGGACCGCCCGCGGAAAGCGAGTGCCCTACGTTCCAATCAACGTTTAAATTGCACAACTCCCCTAAAAAACTGCAGGCAAACTCGCTTTACTTTGGTTTCCATGATAAAATGCCTCATTACGGCAATGCACATTATTTAGGCATCTTCTCTGATCAGGAACTCCCTCACAAGTGAAAGGAAATGAAGGGACCCAGTAATGACAAGAATCTCTTTATCCCCCGTTTTCCTTCTGCCTTCCGTTATCGCCGCCTGCCAATCCTTGTTTATACTTTTATTTGGATGACTGCATTTTTCATAAAGCGTTTTCGCATCCGCCGCCCGTTCGTGGTCGAATTCGGTAATGATGATTTCCATCGCCCCCGTTTCCAGTCCATGAAGCATCTCGGAATAGTTTTTATCTTTAAATGAACTGAATACGAATCGGTACTTATAGCCGGGGTAATGCACTTTTAGCGTTTCCTTCAGTACGTCGATTCCAGCAGGATTATGTGCACCATCAATGATCACCAATGGCCCATCCGATATTTTTTCAAAGCGTCCATCCCATTTCGCTGCCCCTATTCCTTCAAGGATGCTTTTTTCATCGATATTTTCCATTCCTACTGTGACAGCAGCAATGGCCAGTGCCGCATTCTCCATTTGATGACGGCCCAGCATCTGCATTTCCACATTTTCGATTGACCTGTCGGCAAGCGAAAATGAGAAACTTTGCCCACGTTCACTTCGCTTCATATTGCTAACACGAAATTCTTTACCCAATTGGTAATAAGGTACGCCTATAGCTGACGCCTTTTCTTCAATTACTTTTGCTGGTTCCCCGGCTGTGACTCCGCTGATGACCGGCGCCCCGCTTTTTATGATGCCTGCCTTCTCAAAAGCAATTTCCCCAAGTGTGTTACCCAGGATGTTCGTATGTTCCAAAGAGATCGAGGTAATGATCGAAAGAAACGGCTGGATGACATTCGTTGTATCAAGCCTGCCTCCTAAACCGGTTTCCATCAAAACCAAATCGACTTCCTTTTTGCTAAAATAAGAGAATGCCATGGCAGTCAAAATTTCGAACTGAGTGGGACCATTCCCCTTGCTGTCCATCTCATGGATGATCGGCCAAAGCTTCCGGAAAACATCGATGAATTCCTGATCACTGATTTCATCCTCATTTACCTTCAGCTGTTCATTCATCCGTATTAAATAAGGAGAAGTGAAGGAAGCGACCCGAATTCCTTGTGCAAGCAGAATTTCTTTAATATATTGCAGTGTCGATCCTTTCCCGTTGGACCCTGCAATGTGAATATACTTTAGCTCCTTGTGCGGGTCGCCTAATTCAGTTAACAAAGTTTCCATCCGTGACAGGCCAAAATTCATGCCCAATCGAATTTGGCGCCGTTCAAAAAATTGATTGATTTCTTTCATGGTTGTAACCATTATCGTGGAGCCTCCTCTTTCTTTATACCGCTCTTATGCGTTAAGATTATTTTATCAATATATGAACGATTAACCTAGATGAAAGGTAGTGTTTCACCATGAAACCTTCAGATTTCCACTGTTGGATTGTCGTCAACGGCTATTTACAGCATGATAAGTTTTCCAGTTTAGCTTTGTTCATTAAAGAGGCGGCTGAAAGGAAAGATATCATGGCAACCCTTATCCGCAATTCAGATCTCATGCCCATAATCGAAAAAGGAGTGCCGCTGCTTAAAGGAACCTTTGATAAGCTGCCGGATTTTGTTCTGTTCATGGATAAAGACATTCATTTGGCGCGCCATTTGGAATTGCTCGGCATCCCCGTATATAACAGCAGTGCAGCAATCGATATTTGCGACAGTAAAGCAAAAACACATCAAGCCTTAACAGGGCATGGGATACCGATGCCGAAAACCATATTTCCCCCTTTTACGTACGAAGGGATTGAAAGGGTCAATATGGATGCTTTTATCCAAATCGGCAATGAACTCGGGTATCCTCTTATCGTTAAGGAAGCATACGGTTCTTTTGGGGAACAAGTATATTTAATCCAAACAGAGGATGAGTTACTGAAGACGATCCGTGATCTTGGCCACAAACCATTTATCATCCAGGAATTCATCGAGCACAGTAAAGGTCGGGATATTCGCGTGAATGTCGTGGGCAATCAAGTCATAGCAGCGATGCAACGTCATTCCGAGCAGGACTTCCGAGCTAATATGACTGCCGGGGGGCAGGCTGCACCATATATCCCCACCAGTGAAGAAGCACAACTTGCCATTCGATGTGCGCAAATTCTGGGTGCCGACTTCGCTGGCGTCGATTTGCTGTTTGGTGAAGAAGGTCCGCTTTTGTGCGAAGTGAATTCAAATTCGCATTTATTGAACATTTATGAATGTACAGGCATCAACATCGCCGATAGCATGTTCGATTATATCTTGAAAGAATTAGGAAAAGGAAGTGCACCAGATGAAAAAACAAGCAGGCTGGTTGATTTATAACCGTGAGGATGCCTTGAAAAATAAAGGATACATAGATTGGATGCTTGACGAAGCCAGTAAGCTTGATCTTGATTTACACTTTCACTTTCGGGAAGACCTTAGGATCGGTCATCGTTTCAACAAGTTATATGTTGAACATGAGATGCAGCCAATTTCATTGCCGGACTTTGCCATCGTCCGGACCATCGATCCTTTTTTTACAAAGCAACTTGAGCAATTGGGGATTGCTTGCTTTAACTCCTCCTTCGTATCGGAAATCGCGAATGACAAAGCAAAGACGCATCAATATTTGTCCTCGCTGGGGATTCCAATGGCCGATACCGTTTATTGTAACGGAAGGCCGAGTGCCAATGAGATGGAGCTCCCTTTCATTGCTAAAGAAACTAGCGGCCGCGGCGGGAAACAAGTATTTCTAATCGAGCATGCCGATGATCTTGCTCAACTGAATGATGGGAATTGGATAGTCCAAAAACCTGGCTTATTCGGTAGGGATATCCGCGTTTTTGTGGTTGGTAATAAAGTGAAGGCTGCTGTACTCAGGGAATCCGCTTCCAGTTTCAAGGCGAATTATACGCTGGGCGGATCGGCTTCGCTATATGAGCTGACTGCATCTGAATTAGCCCTTGTTGAAAGAGTAATGAGGTCATTTGATTTCGGCATGGTCGGTATCGATTTCATATTTGCCGAAGATGGCAGCCTCATGCTGAACGAAATTGAGGATGTCGTCGGGAGCCGGACATTAAGTGCACTAAGTGATATGAATATCGTATGGGAGTACCTTACATTCATAAAAGAAAGCATATCCTCTTCTTAAATAGCATGTAAACAGAAAAAGGATGAACCGGCTTCAAGCTGGTTCATCCTTTTGTTTTACAGTTGTTTCAGTTCGCTGATCCTGTGGATTACAGAGTCGCGTTTTTCGCTATAGTCTTTTTCCTTGGCACGTTCTTCTTCGATGACGCTTGCCGGCGCCTTTTTAACGAAGCCCTCGTTGCCTAATTTTTTCTGTACACGCTCAACTTCTTTATTAAGTTTGTCGAGTTCTTTTTCAAGACGTTTCACTTCTTCGTCAATATTGATCAGTCCTGTAAGCGGAAGGATTAGTTCTACACCAGTTACGACAGCTGTCATGGCTTGAGCAGGCTCTTCGACTTCGATTCCGATCGTCAATTGTTCAGGATTACAGAAACGCTCGATATAGCTGCTGTTTTTCTGTAATGTCGCTAAGATGGCCTCATCTTTCGCTTTTAAAATCAAATTGATTTTTTTGCTTAGCGGTGTGTTCACCTCAGCACGGATATTACGGACGGAGCGGATGATTTCAACAAGCAGCTTCATTTCCTCGGCTGCAGCTGTATCTGTCAACTCTTCATTCACTTCCGGCCAAGCGGCAACAGTGATGGACTCACCTTGATGCGGTAGGTTCTGCCAGATTTCTTCGGTAATGAACGGCATGAACGGGTGTAACAATCTCATTGTGTTATCCAGTACATACGCCAAGATCGAGCGCGTCGTTTTCTTAGCCGCTTCGTCTTCTCCATATAGCGGAAGCTTCGCCATTTCAATATACCAGTCACAGAAGTCATCCCAAATGAAGTTGTATAGCACACGGCCCACTTCACCAAACTCATAACGGTCCGCAAGTCTGGTTACGTTGGAAATCGTTTCATTCAAACGCGTCAAGATCCACTTATCGGCCACAGACTTCTCACCGCTTAAATCGATTTCGTCATACGTCATGCCATTCATGTTCATCAAAGCAAAACGGGATGCGTTCCAAATCTTATTGGAGAAATTCCAAACTGCTTCGACTTTTTCCGTACTATAACGGAGGTCCTGGCCTGGCGAGCTGCCCGTAGATAAGAAGTAACGCAGGGAATCGGCACCGTATTGATCGATGACATCCATCGGATCGACACCATTGCCAAGCGATTTACTCATCTTGCGCCCCTGTTCGTCACGAACCAGACCGTGGATCAGCACATCTTCAAATGGTCGTTCACCTGTGAACTCAAGAGCTTGGAAAATCATCCTCGATACCCAGAAGAAAATGATATCATAGCCTGTCACAAGTGCCCCGGTTGGATAGTAACGTTGGAAATCGACACTGTCCTTGTCAGGCCAGCCCATAGTCGAGAACGGCCATAATGCCGAGCTGAACCATGTATCAAGCACATCTGTATCTTGTTCCCAGTTTTCAGCGTCCGCCGGCTCTTCATGACCTACATACACTTCACCTGTTTCTTTATGGTACCAGGCGGGAATGCGGTGACCCCACCAAAGCTGACGGGAAATGCACCAGTCGCGGATATTTTCCATCCAATGCAGGTATGTTTTCTCGAAACGGTCCGGTACGAAATGAACTTTTTCCTCATCGGTTCCTTTTTGAAGCTCAACGGAAGCATCAGCCAACGGCTGCATCTTAACGAACCATTGCGTCGAAAGATATGGTTCAACAACAGCACCGCTTCTCTCTGAATGGCCTACTGAGTGAAGGTGATCTTCGATTTTGAAGAGTACTCCTTCTTCCTGAAGGTCCTTGACGATTTGCTTACGGCATTCAAAACGGTCCATGCCTTCATATTTACCGGCCTTTTCATTCATCGAGCCATCTTCATGCATGACAAGGATGCGCTCCAAATCGTGACGGTTCCCGATTTCGAAGTCATTCGGGTCATGAGCAGGAGTAATTTTGACCGCGCCTGAACCGAATTCCATATCGACATAATCATCACCGACAATCGGGATTTCCCGGCCTGTAATTGGCAAGCGGACCTTTTTGCCGATCAAGTGTTTATAACGGTCATCTTCAGGGTGTACAGCAACAGCAGTATCGCCAAGCATCGTTTCTGGACGGGTGGTGGCAATTTCAATTTCACCCGATCCGTCAACCAATGGATATTTCATATGGTAAAATGCGCCCTGCACATCTTTGTAAATAACCTCGATATCGGATAACGCCGTTTTCGTTGATGGATCCCAGTTGATGATGTATTCGCCGCGATAAATCAAGCCCTTGTTATAAAGCGAAACGAACACTTCGCGAACTGCTTTTGAAAGCCCTTCATCCAGAGTGAAACGTTCACGTGTATAATCAAGTCCAAGACCTAGCTTTGACCATTGTTCACGGATATGGCTCGCATATTCCTCTTTCCATTTCCATGTCTCTTCCACGAATTTTTCACGCCCAAGGTCATAACGGCTCACGCCATCCGCACGAAGTTTCTGTTCTACTTTCGCTTGAGTGGCGATACCGGCATGGTCCATGCCTGGTAACCATAAAACATCATAGCCCTGCATCCTTTTCATGCGTGTCAATATATCTTGAAGTGTCGTATCCCAAGCGTGGCCAAGATGCAGCTTACCTGTAACGTTAGGCGGCGGGATGACAATCGTATATGGTTCTTTTTTATCGTCACCCGTCGTTTCGAAAAACTTTCCATCAAGCCACCATTTGTAGCGGCCTTTCTCTATCGTCTGCGGATCATATTTAGTCGGCATTGAAATTTGGTTCTCTTCCATATCATTTCCTCCTTTTGGGCATAAAAAAACTTCCATCATCACAAAAGGACGAAGGAAGTTGTTCGCGGTGCCACCTTTTTTCCGAAAAAGAAAAAAATCCCTTTCGGCTCTCAAATCGGATAACGGCTCTTCACCGGCCTTCGCTACTAAGAAGTTCACGAAGACTGCTCGCGGACGACTTCGGATGCTGCTGCCTGGAAACCTCGCACCAATTTGGTTTCCTCTCTGAAAAGTGCATTTCATCTTACTATTTCCGGTCTTTGCATTGATTTATATTCATATGTAAAAACATTGAATGCATATAGTATATAGTACAAAAAACATGGGGCTCCAGTCAATCATCTTTTCGCTTACTTTCTCAGGAATCATCCCATTTGATGCATTCATGTTCATTTTCTTTATTTTATCCTCCAGGAACAGTGAATGTGACGGCTGTTTCACCTTTTTCACTGCCCACCCATAGAATATAAGAAGTCCTAAAAAGGAAGGTAATATTATGAAGCGAAGATATACTCCCTATACTTTACCGCCTTGGGTGAAAAAATTCCGCGGTGTCTGCCAGCAGTTCATCGTCCCCTTTATCGTATTCCAAGGATTACGTACGCTGATTTTCCCGACTTTCTTCGATATGCTCCTGCTTATCGCGTTTATTTTCCTGGCCATGTCTTTGTATTTCGAATGGATTTAATTATTCCCTTACAGCAAAAAAATATACATGACTGGAGATGATCCAATCATGTATATTTAGCTTGGGGGTGATTGTTCTTCTTTGGCAGCCTCGGCAGCGGCCTTTTTCTTCTGTTCGATTTCTTCGATTCTCATCACCATATATTCAATATTTTTCAAAAGCCAAAATTGCCGCTGCAGTTGCGTGACATTATCAAGCTCTGAACGATGGCCCCTGCCATCGGAATAACCCTTCACTAATTCCAAAGCTGATCCAGGGAATGCCAGATAACTTTGCATGAGCAGCAATTCTTCTTCTTTTAACGGAAAATAACGAAAATAGTTATATAGCCAGTCAACACAGTCATCGCATTGGACAGGATAGGTCCTGGCCGATTTAACGAGAAATGGCAGTAAATCGAAATGCGGCGGAGCCGTATTCGAATTCTCAAAATTGATGAAGTAGCCATATCCCCGCTCATCATAAACGAAATGCTTCAAAGAAACCTTTCCGTGCGTTACCACGGTTCGAACCTTTTCACTATCCTTCGTTTTTTCATACCAGGTTTCAAACTTCTTGATCGAGTACTTCAGAGCCTGTGAAATATCAGTGTAGAAAGAACAAACCGTCAGTTCGAATGGAGACATATACCACTTCTTTTCACAGCTGACAATATACTCTTCTATAAATTCCTTTTCGTTATTCCAGGCATCAAGCGTCCGCTCATAATGGGCTTCCCGTTCCTCAATATCCACTTGTATTTCCTTAACGGAAAGTGTATGCATCCGAGCAAGCTCCCTGAACAATTGCTTATGCTTTTCATCCCGCTCCCCGTCCCTTTCATCATTGAGCCAGGGCATCAGGTAATACAAACGTCCATTATGAAGAACGGCGTAACGCTGATCCATCGTTTGATAAATGGGAACGATTCGATTATAGCCGCGATGGTACAGTTTTTGAACATTTTTGATAAAATCAATGCCGTTATGCGGTAACATGGATTTCAAGGCAAATGTACCGCGATCACTGTATACTTTTTTCACACGCCCGAAGTCCTCGATATATTGTACATACATGGCATATTCCTTCAATACGGTCTCCGTGTCCCGATCCCGATTGGCAGGCTGCTGATTCTCGTTTTCCCTCACGAGACTCACTCACTTTCTCTAAAAAAACTAAACAATCCGATTCCTCTAGCATTTAAAAAACAGGAGCAGAGCATATGCCCTGCTCTCTGTCCCGGTCAATTCTTATACGCAACCGCCTTCGGTATATAAATGACTTGCCCTTCATGGACGTTCTGATTCGACTCCAATTCATTGCTGAAAAGTATCGATTGAACCGTAACATCATATCGCTGAGCCAAGTCATCAAGCGTTTCCCCTTGCTGAACAATGCAAACCTTCATCCTTACCAGTTCTTCTTCTTGTTTCCGTCCGAATAAATCCATGATGGAAAGCTGCTTTTCATCATGATCGGCCGTTTCTTTTTCATCACGTTCCGCTGCTTGTTTCCTGCCTTTGAAATTCTTACCCTCCTTAGCCGGAGGCGCAGGTCTTTCCCTCTTTTTGAATAGATCGCTTATGGACGAATTGGATTCCTCTTCCTGCTCCACCTTCACATTCTCATTAAGGATAGGACCCGCTGCAACAGCATCGTCTTCCTGCCGGATGACATCCTCGGTTTCTAAATTTGAAACTGGGCTACTTTGATGATTGGTTGCTTGACTTGGTTCTTCTTCTACTTCTTCTATAAATGTCACTCTAGGAATCTCCAAGGAATCCTGCCTGCTTGGTTCTTCCTCCAATTTTGCCTCTCCCATGAAAGGTACCTTTTCCGTGGAGTCAGGCGGATCACCAATCACTTCTTCCTCTACAGCTTCGACTTCTTCCTGTCTATGCACTTCCGTTTCCCATTCCTCCTCTTCAGGATATGGTGAAACGGGAATTTCAAAAACGGGAGCATTATGCTGATCGCTTAAATAAATCGGTTCCTCTTCTTCTTCTTCTTCATTTGCTTCAGAAACCCGTTTTGACTCTGCAGTAAAAGGCGCGTATAACTCTTCTTCCTCCTCATCACGGAAAACGGGCTGAAAATCCGGGATTGGCGGCACTGCCGCTGCATAAGGAATATATGACTCATTTTCCCCATCCGTTTCTTCCTGATCCTCCGTTTCCCCAACTTCCTGCTCAGTATCAAACCGTTCTTCCACATATGAATCATTATAGATTCCGGTTATCAAAAGGTCCGCCTGCAATTTCAAGCAGTTATGCTCTGGCATGGCATAGTCAAAGCTTTGAATCGAGACATCGACCTCATCCAAAGAGGCAATCCGATTATTCGGAATCGTTATATCAACCGGAAAACGGTGTGTGAACTCATTAAGTCCATTGGGATGCCTCTCGACCTTTTGAACCGCCTTTGGCAAAAAGGTCTGCGAAAACTCCTCTTCTTCACCATTTTGCGAGTCTTTGTATTCACCGCTTAAATCTAACGAGCCTCGTATAAAAACATATTGATCACTTTCTTGAATCGACACATTTGGATCAAGGGAAATCGAGTATAGCTCAGCCACTTCCTGTCCCTTCTGGAACCAAACGGATTCCTCTAAAGAAAATCGTAAATACGATTCATTTTCTTGCGACAAGACAACTCCTCCTTTCAGCTTCATGAAACGGTACCTATACCAATATCAATCTATGAAGACAGGAAGCTGTTTATTCCTTAATTTCATTTGCAGCACTCCTTAGGTATTCCCTGAACCTTTTAAAAGAAGGAGGTTCAATTTTCAGGCTAAAATAAAGGGGAATAACATTCAGCTTGAAAAATCAACTCGACCTACCTCCAATTAATTCGGCCGTGAACGTTAGATTCGGTTCTTACACATATGGATTGAATTCAAAAAAAACTGGCTGCCTTTCTCCAAAAGTTTTTGGAAAAATGGTAGCCAGTTCAAATTTATCATTATCGAATATCGCGGAAGCTCATGAAGCCTTGAATCATTTTTTTAATTTGGCAAAAGCCTGTTCTGCCGCTGCAATGGTTTTTTCGATATCTTCATCACTATGTGCAGTGGAAAGGAATAACCCTTCAAACTGTGACGGCGGCAAGTAGATGCCTTGATTCGCCATTTCCCTATAGTAGGAAGCAAAGAACTCTAAATCGGATGTTTTTGCTGTATCATAGTTTACGACATCTTCATTAGTAAAGAAAAGTCCAATCATGGAGCCGGCACGGTTGAATGTATGGGGAACACCGTACTTATCCGCTGCCGCTCCAATTCCTTTTTCGAGCATATCCCCTTTTCGGGTGAACTCATCATAAGATTCTGGAGTCAATTGGCTCAGCGTTTCAAGGCCGGCCGTCATGGCAAGAGGGTTACCAGACAATGTTCCCGCTTGATAGATTGTCCCACTCGGGGCAATTTGTTCCATGAATTCGCGCTTGCCTCCGAATGCTCCGACAGGCAAGCCGCCGCCAATTACTTTCCCAAGGCAAGTCAGGTCAGGTACGATGCCAAAATAGCCTTGTGCACAATTATAGTCGACACGGAACCCTGTCATGACTTCGTCAAAGATCAATAGAGCCCCGTATTGGGTCGTCACTTCACGTAAGCCTTCGAGGAAACCAGGTTGTGGCGGAACCACGCCCATGTTCCCTGCAACAGGTTCTACGATGATACAGGCGATGTCTTCGCCAAATTGTTCAAACGCATATTTGGTTGCAGCAAGATCATTATATGCTACGGTAATCGTATTTTTTGCAATGCCTTCCGGTACACCAGGGCTATCCGGTAAACCTAATGTTGCAACGCCGGAACCCGCTTTGATCAGCAATGAATCGCCATGGCCATGATAGGAACCTTCGAATTTCAGGATTTTATCACGGCCTGTTATGCCTCGTGCCAGCCTAAGGGCACTCATCGTCGCTTCGGTTCCTGATGATACCATCCGGATCATTTCAATCGAAGGCACCCGTTCCATGACCAACTTGGCCAGTTCATTCTCAATCAGTGTAGAGGTTCCAAAGCTTGTACCTGACTCCGCTACTTTTTTCAATGATTCCACGACACGGTCATTCGTGTGACCCAGGATGAGCGGTCCCCATGAAAGAACATAGTCGATATATTCATTTCCATCGATATCATACATTTTCGAGCCTTTTCCACGCTCCATGAAAATGGGATCCATGTCCACAGATTTGAAGGCACGTACCGGGCTGTTCACGCCGCCTGGCATCAAATTTTTTGCTTCGGCAAACGCTTTTTTCGATTTTTCATATGACCGCATGATTCAATCCCCTTTTTCCATTACAGGTTATATTTTTTTATCATTGATTATCTTCGTTTATCCAGCGTGCTACCTCTTTTGAAAAATACGTAATGATCAAGTCGGAACCTGCGCGTTTCAAGCCTGTCAGCATTTCCATCACTATCGCCTTTTCATCAATCCAGCCGTTTTGGGCAGCAGCTTTGACCATTGAATATTCACCGCTGACATTATAGGAAACGATCGGAAGATTAAAGTTATTCTTAACGTCCCTGATTATGTCCATGTAGGAAAGGGCTGGTTTCACGATTAGGAAGTCCGCACCTTCAGCAACATCGGATTCAGCTTCACGAAACGCTTCAAGGCGATTGGCGGGATCCATTTGGTAAGTTTTCCTGTCTCCAAATTGTGGGGCACCATTCGCAGCATCACGGAATGGGCCGTAAAAAGCCGAAGCATATTTCACCGCATAGGACATGATCGGAATATCTTCATAACCCGCTTCATCCAGACCTGCACGGATGGCCGCAACGAAACCGTCCATCATATTGGAAGGCGCAATGATGTCTGCGCCGGCCTCAGCCTGGCTGATCGCCGTTTTGGCAAGAAGGTCAAGAGAAGCGTCATTAAGGATTTTTTCCCCTTCAACGACCCCGCAATGGCCATGGCTTGTATACTCGCAAAGGCAGGTATCCGCTATGACAATAACTTCAGGATATTGTTTTTTAATAAAACGGGTGGCCTCTTGCACAAGTCCGTTGTGATGAAATGCCCCTGTTCCCTGTTCGTCTTTATCATGATCAAAAGGGACACCGAATAAAATGACTGATTTAATGCCCAGACTCACGACTTCATCCATTTCGGCCCCCAGATTATCCATGGAAAGCTGATAGATACCTGGCATGGAATTGATTTCATTTTTCACATTTTCCCCGTCGATGACGAAGATCGGATAAATCAAATCCTCTTTATGCAATTGTGTTTCACGGACTAAAGCCCTCATGCCAGCACTTGCGCGCAAGCGGCGGTGGCGATTGAATGAAATGTTTTTCATTTGAAAGTTCCTCCCTTTTTATTTCTTTTCAAGATGAAGCGTATTAACTCCGCAACCATGGCGTCCGTCGTATAAACATCTGGACAGACATCGACGGATAGCCCATGTTTTTCAGCCGTTTTAGCGGCAATCGGCCCGATGCAGGCGATGATGATCCGGTCTATGTATGTATCCAATTCATGGCTTTTCATGATCTGTAAAAAATGATTGACCGTCGATGAACTCGTAAAGGTCATGATGTCGATTTCATGGTTCTTTATAAGCTGCACCAGCTTTTTTTCACTGCTTCGAGGAAGCACTGTATGATAAATAATCACTTCATCACAGATTGCTCCAGCTTCATTGATCGCCTCCGCTATAACCGCCCTTGCGAGATTTCCTTTTGCCAGCAACACGCGGGCACCCGGATCAAGCAGGGTATTGAACTCCGCCACGAACCCTTCGGCAACAAACTGAGCTGGAACGAAATCCGCCTTATAACCATGCCGTTTCAGGGCCGCTTGTGTTTTGGAGCCGATTACGGCTATTTTCGGAAGCTTCAAAGGCTGGTTTCCAAGAAGCTTAAAGAAGAAATCCACCCCATTTTGACTGGTCAGAATGATCCAGTCATATGTAAGCAACTCTTCAAACCGCTGTTGCACATCCTCCATATGATCTGGAAGAGTGAACTCAAGCAATGGCACAAGAAGCGGCGTTCCGCCATTTTTTTCGATCGACTCTTTTAAACCATCTGCCTGTCCTTTCCCTCTGGTGATCAATACCTGATAATCCTTAAGAGGTTGAACTGGGTTCATTACTGGTCAAGCTCTTCTTTAACGCGATCGATCAATTCTTTACCGCCCATTTCGCTAATCTGTTTGGCAGCAGCATGCCCAACCGCCTCTGGATCAGCACCTTCAACCATTTCTTTATATATCACCTTTCCATCCGGAGCAGCGACCAAAGCCGTCAAGGAAACGGACCCATTATCTTTTGCCACCGCAAAACCGGCAATCGGCACCTGGCATCCGCCTTCCATTTTATCCAAAAAGGCACGTTCCGCTTCAACCGTTCTTTTCGTTTTTTCACATGTCAATTTCGCAAGTTCTGCCAGCAGTTCTTTGTCGTCTTCACGGCATTCAATGGAAAGAGCTCCTTGTCCCACTGCCGGAATGCAAATATCTTCATCTAAAAATTCCGTTACGATGTCCTGCTCCCAACCCATTCTTGATAGTCCGGCTGCCGCTAAAATGATAGCATCATAATCTTCCGTTTTCAGCTTATTCAGACGGGTATCGATATTTCCGCGAATCCATTTGATTTCAAGGTCCGGCCTTCTAGCCAAAATTTGCGCGCCACGCCGCAAGCTGCTAGTACCTATGATGGAACCGGGCTTCAGTTCGGAAAGGGTTTCATGGTTCTTTGATATCAAAGCATCCCGATGGTCCTCCCTCGGTGGTATGCAGCCAATCGTCAAACCTGGAGGCAGCACTGCCGGCATATCCTTCATACTATGTACGGCCATATCAATTTCTTTATCCAGCATCGCTTGTTCGATTTCTTTAACGAATAAGCCCTTTCCGCCGACCTTGGAAAGTGTTACATCAAGGATTTGGTCACCCTTTGTGACAATTTCCTTCACTTCGAACTCGTATGGGACCCCAAGTCCTTTAAGTTGATCGATAACCCAGTTCGTTTGGGTGATCGCTAATTTACTACGTCTTGAACCGACAATTATTTTTCTCATAGTTTCCTCCTATGTATTCCAAAAGTGGAATGTTGAAAGGCTTCCGAAAAGGAAAAAGTTAATTAACACAATCATGAAAGATCCAATATTCAGAAAGGCTAGCGTCCTTCCATACATTTGTTTCCGAATTTTCAAGTATAAAAACACACTGTAAGCAATAAGCAAAATAAATGAGCCGATGATCTTCATGTCCAGCCAGGATACCCCAGGGACTTTTATATAAGCCCATTGAATCCCCAGGATGAGGGAGACCACCAATAATGGAACACCTATAACTGCGAGGACATAGGACATATGCTCGAGCTTTGTTAAATCGCCAAGTCGAAGCAGGCGTTTCCCCCACTTCTTCCGTTTTAATAAATCATATTGAATTAAGTATAGAAGTGAAAAAACGAAAGAAAGCGTGAATGCCCCATATGATAGGATCGCAAAAGTGATATGTATGAGCAATAGCTCTGAAACCAGGCGCTGTGCAAGCACTTGAGATTCTATCTGAACAGGTGCAAAGGTATGGATGGCCATAACCATGAAACCTAATACATTCGTAAAAAAGACCGTAAAATCGACTCTTAGCAATCGGTTAATGATCAATGATAGCGATATGAGGACCCATGCATAAAAATATAGGCCTTCAAAAATCGTCAATACCGGGAACCTTCCCGTTTTCAACACATACAGAAACAAAAAAATTGTTTGCAGCACCCAAACAATAGAAAGCAACCAGAAGGCGACCCTGTTCGCCTTCTGGTTATTATTAAGGAAATCAATAAAATATAAAAGCATACTGATGGCATACAGCAAAACAGTGGCTTCATGCAATCTTGTCATTAGTAATTCCATATCTACCTCATTACTGGACAGGAACTGGATTCAATAGGGATGACTTGGAGCTGTTCCGTTCTTTTTCATCCGCAACCAGCTGGTCTTCAATCAATTCCTCTAAATGGAAGATTTTCACGAAATTATTTAATTGCTCTTTTGCATTCGGCTCATCTGCCAGCTCTTTTGCATAAAGTATCGGATCCTTCAGCATTTGGTTGATGATGCTTTTCGTATGCTTGTTCAGGACTTTTTTGTCACGTTCGCTCAAATGCGGAAGCTTTCTTTCGATGCTTTCCATCGTTTCCTTTTGTATCGATAGGGATTTTTCCCGTAAAGAGGAAATGACGGGAACCACACCAAGCAGATTAATCCACTGGTTGAAGTCCACGATTTCTGATTCGATCATCATTTCTATTTTCTCGGCAGCTTTTTTACGTTCTTCGATATTGGCTTGCACGATCCCTTCCAGATCGTCAATGTCATACAAGAAGACATTTTCCAGCTCGGCCAATGTTGGATCGAGGTCACGCGGCACTGCGATATCGACCATGAAAATAGGACGGCCCTTACGAAGCTTATTGACGAATGACATCATTTCTTTTGTTACAAGAAGATCTTTTGCACCAGTGGAAGTAATCAGGATATCGGTATCCACTAAAGCGCATTGAAGCTCTTGCAGCTGTTTGGCCGTACCATTGAATCTCTCAGCCAGGTCGACCGCTTTCTGAAAGGTGCGGTTAATGACCGTAATGCTGTCGGCGCCATTGCTATGCAGATTTTGAATGGCCAGCTCACCCATCTTACCGGCCCCAAGAATCAAGACATTCTTGCCGTTCAGGCCTCCGAAGATTTTTTTTGCAAGCTCGACTGCCGCATAGCTGACGGAAACGGCATTGGTATTGATTTCGGTTTCCGAATGAGCTTTTTTAGCTAATGTAAGGGCTTGCTTGAAGAGATGGTTAAAAACGGTACCGATCGTATCTTCCTTCTGCCCTAACAAATAGCTTGAACGTACTTGTCCCAAAATCTGAGTTTCTCCCAGTATCATGGAATTCAAGCCGCAGGTAACTGAAAATAAATGCTCGACAGCCCCATCGCCTTCATAAATGAACAGATATTTAGAAAATTCTTCTTTATCGATGTTAAACCATTCCGAAAGAAATTCCTTGATATAATACCTGCTTGTATGAAGCTGGTCCCCGACCGCATAGATTTCCGTCCTGTTACATGTTGAAATAATAATATTTTCCAAGATGCTTTTTTTATTTTTAAGAGCTTTCATTGCCTCGGCAAGTTCGGCTTCGTTAAACGATAGTTTTTCCCGAATTTCTACAGGGGCAGTTTTGTAATTTATACCAACCGCTAGAATATGCATCCTTTTGTTTTGCACCCCCAAAATTTTTCATGTAAATTAATTATACCATGTACTAAAATGGATTCACGCAAATAATATGAACAGTTTATGAAAACGTATGCTACCATGAAAAGACAGCCAAAACGCCTCAATGCTACAAAAGGTGTCTAAGCGGGATTTGTAAAGTTACATACATATTTCGACATTGTGTACAAAAGTACCATATCAAAAATGGCAAAAAACTTCAAGTAATCGAATTGCATAGGAGGATAAAATGAAAACGCATCGTATTTTCCCAGGAATCGTTTTAATTGGTTTCGGGCTCTATTTTTTTCTTGAACATTCCCAAATCGAAATCTTTCCGGGCTTTTTCAGCTGGCCCACTTTATTATGTATTGTCGGTGCCGCCTTCCTGATTCAGGCATATAGCGGTAATGAATATGAGTCCATCCTGCCGGGCGTCATCTTACTTGGGTTCGGGGCTCACTTCCACATCGCCGAGAACCTGGAGATTTGGCCGGATGATATAGGTATCTTTATTTTAATCATCTCACTGGGATTTATTCTCCGGGCACGTAAAACAAATTCTGGAATGTTTCACGGAATGGTCATATTCATCGTCTCGATCACATTCTTATTCTATGATAAAATCACAACGTCTTTCGGGATTGTTGAAACAACCACCGCGAACATCGAAAGGTTTTGGCCCTTTGCGTTGATGGCGATCGGCATTTATTTTTTGGTTCGAAAAAAGTGAAGATTTTCGATTCCATAATGAAAAAGGGTATTCCAGATGCGGAATACCCTTTTCATTTACATATATTTCTTAAGGACTCCCCATGCTTGTTCCTTACCTTCGCCTGTTTCACCAGAGAATAGAAGCAATTCATCTTCTTTTTCCATATTTAACGTTTGGCGTGTGATTTTCAAGTGTTTCTGCCATTTGCCTTTTGGAATTTTATCCGCTTTGGTGGCAATGACGATCCGGGGCAGGTCATAATGCTTCAGGAATTCATACATTGCGATATCATCCTTTGTCGGCGGATGGCGCAAATCGACGATCAGAAGCGCAGCGCGGAGCTGGTCACGGGAAGTGAAGTACGTTTCGATCATCTTCCCCCAAGCATCACGCTCCGTCTTGGATACTTTTGCATAACCATAACCCGGTACATCCACAAAATGGAGTGCTTCATTTATGATATAAAAATTCAAGGTCTGCGTCTTACCCGGTTTAGAGGATGTGCGCGCCAAGTTTTTTCGATTGATCATTTTGTTGATGAAACTGGACTTCCCAACGTTGGAACGGCCTGCCAAGGCAAATTCCGGTATTGGAGTATTGGGATATTGTTCAGGCTTCACAGCACTGATGACAATATCTGAACTTGTTACTTTCATTCGTTCACACCTACCAATGCATGCTCAAGGACTTCATCGACGTGTGAAACTGGAACAAATGTTAATGCTTTACGGACACTTTCCGGGATATCATCAATATCCTTTTCGTTATTTTGCGGGATGATGATTTTCGTAAGTCCTGCGCGATGGGCCGCTAAAGATTTTTCTTTAAGCCCGCCGATCGGAAGAACCCGTCCGCGTAATGTAATTTCGCCTGTCATGCCTACCTCTTTTCTGATCGGCCTATTTGTAAGGGCCGATATTAACGCTGTTGCAATCGTGATGCCTGCAGAAGGGCCATCTTTTGGAACCGCACCTTCGGGGACATGAATATGAATATCATATTTTTCATGGAAGTTCTCATCAATCTGAAGTTTCTCGGTTTTTGAACGGACAAAACTGAAAGCAGCCTGGGCTGACTCTTTCATTACATCGCCAAGCTTTCCTGTCAGGATCAGCTTCCCTTTACCTGGTGATAAGGAAACCTCGATTTGCAGCGTATCGCCACCTACCGACGTGTATGCTAAACCATTAGCTACACCGACTTGGTTCTCGACTTCCGCCTGTCCATAATGGAACATGGTTTTCCCTAAAAACTCCTCGACATTCTTTTCAGCAATGACGACCCGCTTTTTATCTCCGGACACGATGATTTTTGCCGTCTTCCGACAGATGCCTGCAAGCTGTCGATCAAGACTCCGAACACCGGCTTCCCGAGTATAGTAACGGATGATTTTTGTAAGAGCTTCCTCACGGACTTGCAATTGTGTCTTCAATAAACCATGGTTTTCAAGCTGTCTAGGCAGCAAGTGATCCTTGGCTATATGAAGTTTCTCTATCTCAGTATAACCTGCAATCGAAATGATTTCCATACGATCACGAAGCGGACCAGGAATCGATCCCAAATTATTTGCCGTTGCGACGAACATGACTTTGGAAAGATCGTAGGTTTCTTCAATATAATGATCACTGAAATTATGATTTTGCTCTGGATCGAGCACCTCAAGCATCGCTGCAGATGGATCTCCCCTAAAGTCATTGGACATCTTATCCACTTCGTCCAGTAAAAAGACCGGATTGATCGTACCAGCTTTTTTCATTCCTTGAATGATCCGTCCCGGCATTGCCCCTACATATGTCCGGCGATGTCCGCGGATTTCTGATTCATCGCGCACCCCACCTAAAGATATACGGACGAAATTCCTATTCAGGGATGAAGCGATCGATTTAGCCAAGCTTGTTTTCCCGACTCCTGGCGGTCCCACCAAGCAAAGGATCGGTCCCTTCAATGATTTGGTCAATTGCTGTACGGCCAAATACTCAAGCACACGCTCCTTCACCTTTTCCAAACCATGGTGATCCCGGTTCAGGATTTTTTCGGCTTTATGAATATTCAAGTCATCTTTGGTCGCTTTGGTCCAAGGAAGAGAGATCAGCCATTCGATATAGTTGCGGATGACAGAACTTTCGGCTGAGCTCGAAGGAACTTTTTCATAACGGTCCAATTCCTTTAATGCCGTTTCTTTGATATGCTCAGGCATATCCGCTTCTTCTATCTTTTCGTTCAGGACTTCAATTTCCCCTGTTTTTCCTTCTTTATCGCCCAATTCCTTTTGGATCGCTTTCATTTGCTCTCGTAAATAATATTCCTTTTGAGTCCGTTCCATCGAACGTTTAACACGCTGGCCGATCTTTTTCTCGAGAAAAAGAACTTCTTTCTCGTTATTGATGATCTCGATTACACGGCTAAGACGCTCTTTCATATCAATGGTCTCAAGCACTTCTTGCTTCTCCTTCAATTTCAAAGGCAAATGGGAAGCGATTATATCCGCCAATCGCCCAGGCTCTTCAATATCCGAAGTGGACGAAAACGTTTCACCGGTTATTTTCTTGGACATTTTTATGTATTGTTCAAAATAATCCAGTAGTGTGCGCATTAATGCTTGATGTTCAGCATCCTTTTCATCACTGTCTTCATATATTTTAATCTTGGCACCATAATGTGTCTCATAATCGTAAAATTCCATGACTTCTGCGCGGTTCAACCCTTCCACCAACACCCGGATTGTACCATTCGGAAGCTTCAACATCTGTTTTACCTTTGTTAAAGTTCCCATTGTAAATAAATCTTCTTCACCTGGTTCGTCCAACGAAACATCTTGTTGTGTCGTCAAAAATATAAGATGGTCTTCCACCATTGCTTTCTCAAGGGCTTGTACCGATTTATCTCGGCCTACATCTAAATGAAGTACCATCGTTGGATATACAAGCAGTCCTCTAAGCGGCAGGAGGGGGACGATGATTTCTTTATCAGTCATTTCCTGACACCTCCATCTATTTAGTATCGTCGTTGTAAACTATTTACCCATGTTCTCAACCTTTTAACAATTCTATCCTATTTATATAGAAGTGTCTATTCGTTTACCTTAACACGTTTCGACTGCTATTATTATCTCCAACATTAGATAAAAAAGCACGCCTGAATGCGTGTTTATTTTTTACGGCAGGGCGGCCGTGAACGCCAATATGGTCCTTAAAATGCCCCGGTTCTATTTTTAGCCGGGGCATATCCTTTATACACTTTCTTTTTTTGATAGGTCCAAGGTTGTGAGGATTTGTTCCGACATCAATTCTTTCTTCAGTGCCTGATCCAGCACTTCTTTCACATTCGAAACAGGAATGATTTCTATATCCTTGATTTCAGATAGAAGCGGCTGCATGTTTTCGGCTGGGATGATTACCTTTTTTGCACCGGCAAGTTTAGCCGCCTTGATTTTCGGAATGACACCGCCAATCGGTTTAACGCCGCCATGAATGCTTATTTCCCCAGTCATCGCCATAGTATGGTCAACAGGGATTTTATATATGGCCGAGTATATGCCTGTGGCCATTGCAATTCCTGCAGAAGGGCCATCCACTGGACTTCCGCCCGGAAAGTTCACATGGATATCGAATTGATCGGCAGGCACTCCCATCGAACGTAAAACCGTAATGACATTTTCAATCGAACCTTTCGCCATGCTCTTGCGTCGAACCGATTTACCACTCCCGCCGCCGATACTTTCCTCCTCAACGATACCGGTAATGTTTATCGAACCTTTTTCATCAGAGGCAGCCATGACCGTAACCTCAATTTCCAGCAATGCCCCGCTGTTTGGACCATAGACTGCAAGACCATTGACAAGGCCTATTTTGGAATTCGCTTCTATTTTCCTGTCCATTCTTTGGGTCAGCTGGCTGCTATGGGCCATCCAATCTATATCTTCTTCCCTGATGAAAGTCCTGTTTTCATTAATTGATATTCCTGCAAGAGTCTGAATCATGTTGACAGCTTCCCTGCCATTTCGGGCATAATCCGAAATCGATTGCAAGCCTTTTTCACTGATGGTGATCCCCACTTTATCTGAGGCATTCTTGGCCACGGCGATTATTTCTTCCCGGTCCAGTTCACGGAAAAACACTTCTATGCATCTTGAACGTATCGCAGGCGCGATTTCATTTGGTGTTCTTGTAGTAGCTCCAATCAACCGAAAGTCAGCGGGCAGTCCATTTTTAAAAATATCATGGATGTGAGTGGGAATATTTTGATTTTCCTCTTGATAATAGGCACTTTCCAGAAAGACCTTACGATCCTCCAATACCTTTAACAGTTTATTCATCTGTATCGGATGGAGCTCCCCTATTTCATCTATGAACAGTACGCCTCCATGTGCATTGCTGACTGCACCCTGCTTTGGCTGCGGAATGCCTGCCTGTCCCATTGCCCCGGCTCCTTGGTAGATTGGATCGTGCACAGAACCGATGAGCGGATCGGCAATCCCTCGTTCATCGAACCTAGCTGTGGTGGCGTCCAATTCAACAAAAACGGCCGAATTCTTAAAAGGGGACTTGCCATTTTTCTTCGCCTCTTCCAAAACAAGTCTGGCAGCTGCCGTTTTCCCTACCCCAGGAGGACCGTAAATTATCACATGCTGGGGATTCGGCCCACATAAAGCAGCTTTTAATGATTTAATCCCATCTTCTTGACCGATGATTTCATTAAATGTGCTTGGTCTAACTTTTTCTGCCAATGGTTCTGTTAACGAAATCGATCTCATCTTCCGTAATTGGTCCATCTCCTTACGTGAATCACGGTCAATGGAAACTTTTTGTGTCCGCTGGCCTTTCAATAAGTTCAAAAAATACAATCCAATAATAATCCCAAAAAACAGCTGGATAAACAACGCCAATCCTGTCCAATTCATCGTATTCCCTCCTGCACTCTCCTAGTTTGTCATTTCTGTTAGTATCTCCTTTGGAAGGGCGAAATTATCCAAGAAATTCGTGTTGAAAAATTGGCGTTTTTATCCTGTACAACAACAATTTGAAAAAAAGGAAAAGAAAGAGACTGCCAGGATGAACTGGCAGTCTCAGACTGTAAACAACTCGAAATTAACTGGTTTCACCCTACTTTTTTGAGGCTTTAACGTTGATTTCCACTACAGGCACTCGCTTCCGCGGGCGGTCCGCCCTCGGCGCTCTGCGCCTGCGGGGTCTCCCCTGTACGCGTATTCCCGCAGGAGTCTCGTACCTTCCGTTACAATCAACTTTGGTCTATAAACAAAAAGACTGCCAGGATTAACTGGCAGCCTTTCTTTTCCTTATAAATCAAGCAGATGTTTTCTTTTCTTGTCCTTTGATGGTTGTGCCGTCTTTAAGGACGAGCTTTGGAGATTCATTTTTCGAAATCGTGCTGCCTGTGATTACACATTTTGCAACATCATCACGTGAAGGCAGATCAAACATCACTTCAAGAATGATGCCTTCGATGATGGAGCGCAGACCACGTGCACCAGTTTTGCGTTCAATTGCCTTTTTAGCAATTTCACTTAGCGCTTCCTGTTCGAATTCCAATTCAACATCGTCAAGCTCAAGTAATTTTTGATATTGTTTAACAAGGGCATTTTTCGGCTGTGTAAGGATTTCAATCAAAGCCGCTTCATCCAATTGCTCAAGAGTCGCAATTACCGGAAGACGTCCGATGAATTCCGGAATTAATCCGAAACGAAGCAAGTCTTCAGGAAGGACTTTGGAAAGCAATTCTTTTTCTGCAATATCATCCTTTTTCACGTCAGAGCCAAAGCCAATGACTTTTTGACCAAGACGGCGTTTGATGATCGGTTCGATGCCATCAAAGGCACCGCCGCAGATGAACAAAATATTGGTCGTATCGATTTGGATGAATTCCTGATGTGGATGTTTACGTCCACCTTGAGGCGGAACGCTTGCAACCGTTCCTTCAAGAATTTTCAATAAAGCTTGTTGCACACCTTCACCAGACACGTCACGTGTAATAGAAGGATTTTCCGATTTACGGGCAACTTTATCGATTTCATCAATATAAATGATGCCTTTTTCCGCTTTTTCCACATCATAATCAGCTGCTTGGATTAATTTGAGAAGAATGTTTTCAACATCTTCCCCAACATATCCAGCTTCCGTCAAGGAAGTGGCATCAGCAATGGCAAAAGGAACATTCAGTAAACGTGCCAATGTTTGCGCAAGAAGGGTTTTCCCGCTTCCCGTCGGTCCGATTAGGGCGATGTTACTTTTAGAAAGCTCAACATCGTCGACTTTGCTATTGGAATTGATACGTTTATAATGGTTATAAACAGCTACAGCCAAAGATTTCTTTGCCTGTTCTTGTCCAATCACATATTCGTCAAGAATTTCACGGATTTCCATAGGTTTAGGAACATCTCTGAATTCTACTTCTTCATCAGTTCCCAGCTCTTCTTCGACGATCTCCGTACAAAGTTCTATACACTCGTCACAAATATAGACACCTGGACCAGCAACCAGTTTACGGACTTGTTCTTGTGTTTTACCGCAAAAAGAACATTTTAACTGTCCTTTTTCATCATTAAATTTAAACATGTACGTTCACCCCTTTAAATACTCTTCCAACTCTATTACATAGCGGTACCTAATCGTAAATAAAAAAACTAGGTACACATCTGCTTAAACATTCCAAAATCCCTAGTATGTTTTGCATTTTATCATGTTCTTGGAAGTTTAGTAACAAAAATGCTCACGGTCCGAGTTGTTAAATAAGTACAATAATCAATCAATATGTATTTGCCCTTTACCAGCATGCCCAAAACTTCGGATTTTTAAAAGCAGGATTTGCTGTATAAATATGTATATGCGGTATTAGAACTAATCTACACCGAAATCCAAAAAAAATCAATCAGGAAATAACCGATATTTAAAATTTACACTAATTCTCAATATGTATAAAACAAGGCACGATTACTCGCGCCTTGTTTTTTTAAAGGAAATATTTAAATCTACTTATTTATAAAAATTATTTTGCGTCAACTGTTTTGCTGTTTTCTACCAAGAAGTCAATTGCTTTCTTAATTTTAAGATCGCCTTTGATTCCTTCTAAGTTTCCAAGAGCTTGTTTGATCGCGTCAACTTCCATATTGTACATAGTAGCCATTTGTGCAAGTTCAGCTTCTACATCTTCGTCAGTCGCTTCAAGTTTTTCAACTTCTGCGATTGCTTCAAGAGTCAGGCTCGTACGAACTTGTCCTTCAGCTTCTTCTTTCATTTGCGCTTTTAAAGCTTCTTCGTCTTGACCTGAGAATTGGTAGTAAAGTTCCAAATTAAGACCTTGAGATTGGATGCGTTGAGAGAACTCATTCATCATGCGGTCAACTTCATTTGAAATCATTGCTTCAGGAACGTCGATTTCTGCACCTTCAACAGCTTTACCAATTACAGTGTTTTGAATGAAGTTTTCTTCTTCATGTTTTTTGTCATGCTCTAATTTATGCTTTGTTTTTTCTTTAAGTTCAGCCAAAGTTTCCACTTCGTCGTCGACATCTTTCGCGAACTCATCATCCAACTCAGGAAGTTGTTTTGTTTTGATTTCGTGAATTTTCACTTTGAATACTGCTGGTTTACCTGCAAGTTCAGCAGCATGGTATTCTTCAGGGAATGTAACTTCGATATCTTTTTCAGCGCCAGTTTCAAGACCGACAAGTTGCTCTTCGAATCCTGGAATGAAAGAGTTTGAACCGATTTCCAATGAATGGTTTTCTGAAGCTCCGCCTTCGAATGCTTCACCATCAACGAATCCTTCAAAGTCAAGTACAACCGTATCGCCTTCAGCAACTTGTCCTTCTTCTTTAACGACAAGTTCAGCTTGACGCTCTTGTAAAGTTTTCAATTCGTTTTCAACATCTTCGTCAGTTACTTCAGTATTGAATTTTTCAACTTCAACACCTTTGTAATCTCCCAATTTAACTTCAGGCTTAACTGTTACAGTTGCAGTGAAGATCAGGTTTTCGCCTTTTTCCATTTTCTCGATGTCGATTTCTGGACGATCTACAGGCTGAATTCCAGCTTCTTCGACAGCATTTGCATAAGCATCTGGAAGAATGATATCAAGCGCATCTTGGTAAAGAGATTCTACGCCGAATTTTTTTTCGAACATTTGACGTGGCATTTTACCTTTACGGAAGCCAGGTACATTTACTTGTTTCACTACTTTTTTGAAAGCTGCGTCTAAACCTTCGTTTACTTTTGCAGCGTCAACTTCAATTGTTAATACGCCTTGATTACCTTCTTGTTTTTCCCATTTTACAGACATGTGTTTCCCTCCAAAAATCTATATACTTCAATAATAAGCATTGGATGATTATGCTTTGCAAGTGTTAACAAGTCATCCTTCAAATATACCCCCAAAATAATGGGGAAATCGTCAAAATTAGACGAATTATACATTACAACCACTACATTATACCACAGGATCAATCTGTTACAACAGCAATAGCTTAAATAATAGGATAAGAAATTTCTTCAATTTCTTTTATATAGGAAAGAATATCCGCAACGCTTTCCTCATCTGCCTGGTAAAGGTCCGCTAAGTCCCTCACGGAAACTTCCCCGGTCATGTACTCTTCCGCCAAGGCATGGTAGGCAGCTGCCCATGCAGGCAAGCTTTCAGGTCCTGGTTCAAAAGGAAACAATAAAAAAGAATGACGTTCAATCAAACTATGGACCATTTCATATAAGCTCGGATTATCCTGACTGATTTCCTCTTCGGCCAGTCCGGTTACCTTCTTATAGAAGTCCGTCTCCTTCAAACTTTTCGATTCCCTTGGGATGACCGACTTCGATTGATTGAATTTCCTCACCGTCATTTCCTCGTTATATTCCTGGTCGATAAGGATGTTAAGGAGCATCGTTTTGAAGAAAGGATGTCCCTCATCATTTTGTAGAAATTCTTCGATTTGAGGGATAAATGGTCGAATGTTGATATTCGTTAGTTTTGAAATGACCATTAGCATTTCATTATCCGTTTTCCCTTCAAAAAGTTCATCCTCCTGCATTTCCTCTGAAAGCTGTTGATTTTGCCTTTCTTTCTCTTCTTTTTTATCCTCAAGGGCCCTTTTACTGAACTGAAGCATCTTTTCGAAATGTTCCTCTTTATCAAAGGGGATTTGGTTTTCTTCAAATAGCAGTTCGATCGTCGTGACCATTTCCTGGTGCTCGCCTAATTGCAGCAGTACCATCAAATAAATATTGATCAGTTGAAAATAGTCGCCGATGCCTTTATTCAGCATCTCTATACACAACTCTTTAGACTCCTGGTAATACTCAAGTTCAACTAGTGAGACCACAAGTCCCATGCAAACTTCATCATTTTCGGGCTCATACTCCCTGGCTTGGCTAAAAAGCTGTGCAGCCGCTTTAAAGTTCCTGTTACCAAGCTCATCCAGTCCTTTTACTATCAGCCTCTCACCGAGATTTGGAAAGGCGATAATCTTTGTTTCTCCGGCCTTCTTTTGGTTGTTCTCATCATCCATCCTATTTTCCGCCTCACCGTTCGCTTTTTGAGAAACAGTTTAGCATGTAATAGCTGGAAACACAAAAATTTATATGGACGGATGCACGACTTACCTTCTTTCTGCGATAAAAAAATCCCGCTTCCTTTCAAATAAGAAAGGAGAACGGGAAATGACTTTTTTCTTTTAAATACTCGATACTGCCTTTTTTTGAGATTCATAGGCAGAAATCTCTTTATCATATTGAAGCGTTATCGAAATTTCATCCCAGCCTTTGACGAGCATTTCCTTCCAATATGGATGAATTTCAAAGCTCGTTTCAAACCCTTGCCCATCTTTCAATGTCTGATTGGGAAGGTCGATCGTCAACTCATAATCAGGTGCCGATACTCTCTCCATTAAATAGTTTACTTCAGTCTGGGTCAAAGCGATGGGGACCATGCCATTTTTCATGCAATTACTTTTAAAGATATCAGCATAAGACGGAGCGATGATGATATCGAACCCATAGTCTTTCAAAGACCAAGGGGCATGCTCACGGGATGAACCGCAGCCAAAATTTTCACCTGCTATTAATATGGACGTGTTTTGATTATGGGGCTGATTCAACTCAAAATCTGGACGTTTCTTCCCAGTTTCATCAAAACGCCAGTTATAGAATAAAAATTCGCCAAATCCGCTTCGCTCAATCCTTTTTAAAAATTGCTTGGGAATGATTTGGTCCGTATCCACGTTTTTACGGTCAAGTGCCGCCGCTCTTCCTTTATATATAGTAATGGGTTCCATTTTCTGCACCTCCGGTTAATTCGTATTCTTATTGGACTTGTTCAGTTCTATTCAAATTCCTAATATCGACAAATTTCCCATGAATGGCGGCCGCGGCAGCCATAGCCGGACTAACCAGGTGTGTTCTTGCTCCAGCTCCTTGCCTGCCTTCGAAGTTCCGATTGCTTGTGGAGGCACAATGCTCGCCGGCCGGAACCACGTCAGGGTTCATGCTCAGGCACATGCTGCAGCCCGATTCGCGCCATTCAAAGCCTGCAGATTTGAAAATCTCATCCAACCCTTCATCTTCCGCTTGCCTTTTGACGCTTTGTGAACCAGGAACGACCATCGCCCGAACCCCTTTATGAACAGTTTGGCCATCAATCATTTCTGCGGCTTGCCTTAAGTCCTCAATGCGTGAATTGGTACACGATCCTATGAATACATGTTGTACGGGAATTTCCGTGATCGGCATCCCTTCCTCAAGGCCCATATACTCAATGGCTCGGTTCAGTTCCTTAGGATCCATGATATCTTCTGCGAAGGTAGGTACTTTTCCGTCCACGCCACTAGCCATTCCAGGATTTGTCCCCCAGCTGACCATTGGTGAAATCAGGCTGCCATCAAGAATGATTTCTTGGTCATAAACAGCATCCTCATCACTGGAAAGTGACTTCCAGTCCTGAACACATTGCTCGAACTCTTCGCCTTTCGGCAAATATTTACGACCTTTCAAATAAGAGAACGTTGTTTCATCAGGAGCTACCAGCCCTGCTCTTGCCCCGCCTTCAATCGACATATTGCAAACCGTCATTCTTTCTTCCATTGACATATCCCGGAAAACTTCCCCGCAATACTCAATGATATGCCCCGTACCGAAATCGACGCCGAATTTAGAAATCACATATAAAATGACATCTTTCGCCATCACGCCATGACCAAGCTTGCCATTAACCTCAAGCTTCAATGTTTTGGGTTTTGTTTGCCATAGGGTTTGTGTGGCCAAAACATGCTCGACCTCACTCGTACCGATTCCAAACGCAATTGAGCCAAACGCCCCATGTGTGGAAGTATGACTGTCTCCGCAGACAATCGTCATCCCTGGCTGTGTAAGCCCTAATTCCGGCCCGATAACGTGAACGATACCTTGATCCGGACTGTCTAAATCAGCAAGGCGGATACCGAACTCCTTACAGTTTTGCTCAAGCGCCTCTAGTTGTTTCCTTGCAATATCATCCTCGATGAAATAGCGATTAACGGTTGGCACATTATGATCCATTGTCGCGAAAGTACGATCGGGTCTCCTGACTTTGCGTCCTTTTAATCTCAATCCTTCAAATGCTTGCGGAGAGGTCACTTCATGAATATATTGAAGGTCAATATAAATTAAATCCGGTTTATTCTCCTCTTCATTTACAATATGGCGATCCCATATTTTCTCTATTATCGACTTACCCATCACTATCCCACCTCGATCAATCTTGTATTTTTTTTAAAAAACACGGCCTAATGTTAGGCCGTGAAAGAAGTTTATGCGTAAGCTCCCATGATGTTGGAAATGGCTTCCTGGTCTAAAAGATTTGCTTTTATTTCTGCAATCATCTCTGAGGTAGACGTAATAGTCGGTTGGCCATTTGCGATATCGCCTGTTCTCAAGCCATATTCAAGGACCGTTTCCACCGCCTGCTCAACTGCTTTCGCCTCATCTTCCAAACCAAAGGATAGACGCAGCATGGAAGCCGCCGATAAAATCGTCCCAATCGGATTAGCCAGGTTTTTGCCTGCGATATCCGGGGCAGAGCCATGAATCGGTTCATATAGATTAGGCCCATTTGTTGATATGGAGGCGGAAGGAAGCATTCCAAGCGAGCCAGTCAATACCGACGCTTCATCGCTTAAAATATCACCGAACATATTCTCCGTCACGATAATATCAAATTGTTTCGGGTTTTTGATCAATTGCATGGCTGCATTATCAACAAGCATATGCTCAAGGGTTACATCCGGATAGTCCTTGGAAATTTCTTCAGCCGTCTCACGCCACATCCTGCTGGATTCAAGAACATTCGCTTTATCCACGGATGTTACTTTTTTCTTGCGCTCCGATGCTAATGAAAAAGCAAGTTCAATGATGCGCTTCATTTCGCTTTTCTGATAGAAAAGTGTATCGACGACCGCCTCTTTCCCTTCTTTTTCAACGCGCTCACTTGGCTTTCCGAAATAAAGGCCGCCAGTTAGTTCCCTGACAATCACAAAATCCACATCTTCAATGAATTCCTTTTTAAGAGGAGAAGATTCCGACAAGCTGGAATAATAGCTGATTGGACGGATGTTAGCATAAAGATTCAAATCTTTTCGGATTTTCAACAAACCTCGTTCCGGTCTTAGGTGCGCAGGCTGGTCATCCCACTTAGGTCCTCCAACGGCCCCTAATAATACCGCATCGCTGTTTTTACAAATCTCCACTGTTTCATCCGGCAGGGGTGAACCTGTGCTATCGATGGCCCCTCCGCCAATCTCACCATATTGAAATTCAAAATCGTGTCCATATCTTTGGGCAACGGCTTCGAGGATTTCTACAGCGCCTCTTGTTACTTCTTTCCCGATGCCATCTCCTTGAAGCACCGCAATATTCCTTTTCATCGAAATCTCCCCTTCCTATTGTAATACTGCTTTTTCTTCCAGTTCCTTCATGATGATCACACGGTTAACAGCGTTCAAATACGCTTTGGCGGATGCTTCCAAGACGTCCTGATCAAGACCCCTGCCGCTTGTTTCCACACCGTTATAATCAATTTTCACAAAAACCTGTGCGAGGGCATCCATTCCGCCACCCACCGATTGAATTCGATAGTCCAGCAAGTTGATCTCTTTGCCCAAACATCTTTCAAGCGTGTTATATAGGGCTTCTACACTTCCTGCACCTGTAGCCGCTTCCTGAATCTCTTCATTATCGCCTTTTTTCAGTGTGACCGTCGCAGTCGCCGTTTGATGGGTGCCATGTGAAATCTGTAAGGAAATCATGTCATAGAAACTGATATCCGTCGCTTTCTCTTCAAGCACCAGCGCAACGATATCTTCATCCGTCATGGTCTTTTTATTATCGGCCAATTCCTTGAACTGGACGAATAATGAGTTCATTTCCTCATCCGTTACCGTAAAATTCAACTCTTGTAATCTTTCTTTGAAAGCATGGCGTCCTGAATGCTTTCCTAAAACGAGTGAATTGGACGAAACCCCGACTAGTTCAGGTGATATGATTTCGTAAGTCGTTTTTTCTTTTAATACGCCATCCTGGTGAATGCCGGATTCATGTGCGTATGCATTGGCACCAATAATGGCTTTATTAGCAGGAACCTGCATACCTGTAAGTCGGCTGACCAAATCACTGGTCCTTTTAATTTCATTCAATACAAGACCCGTTTCCGCTTGATAGAAATCTTTACGGATGTAGAGTGCCATGGCCACTTCTTCAAGTGCCACGTTTCCGGCACGTTCACCAATTCCGTTGATTGTGCCTTCGACTTGCGTAGCCCCGCCTTCGATGGCCGCCAATGAATTGGCCGTCGCCATTCCAAGATCGTCATGACAGTGTGCAGATAAACTAACTTTATCAATAGAAGGAACATGTTCACGAAGGTATCTGAAAATGTTGCCATATTCGATTGGAGCTGCATATCCTACTGTATCAGGGATGTTAATGACCTTGGCACCAGCCTGAATGACCGCTTCAACGATTTCAGCCAAATAGTCAAGTTCCGTACGGCTTGCATCTTCTGCAGACCATTGTACGATCGGAAAACGCGCTGCTCCGTACTTAACCATTTCAACCGACCTTTCAATCACTTGCTGCTTAGACATTTTCAACTTATATTCACGATGAATGGGCGAAGTGGCGATGAACGTATGCAATCTTGGTTCTGCGCCGCCCCTTAATGAATCCCAAGCTGCATCGATATCTCCTTTTACAGCACGCGCCAGCCCTGTGACAGAGCTGTTTTTGATTTTGCGCGCGATTTCCTGTACGGAGTTGAAATCCCCTTTGGATGCTGCCGGAAAACCGGCTTCGATTATATCAACACCCAATCTTTCAAGCTGATAAGCAATTTCAAGTTTTTCGGTAAAATTCAAATTTACACCGGCGGATTGCTCCCCATCACGAAGTGTGGTTTCAAATATATTAATTTTTCGCAACGGCTACCACTTCTTTCTCTTTTTGTTGAGGTTTTACGAACGGCATCATTTTTCTTAATTCACGGCCAACCACTTCGATTTGATGTTGGTTTTCACGATTATTGATCGCATTGAAGACTGGACGATTCGCTTGGTTTTCCAAGATCCATCCTTTAGCGAACTCACCGTCTTGGATGTCTTTCAAGATCGCTTTCATTGCCTCTTTCGTAGTTTCCGTCACAACGCGTGGTCCAGAAACGAAATCTCCCCATTGAGCTGTGTCAGAGATGGAATAGCGCATGTTTTCCATACCGCCTTCATACATAAGGTCGATGATTAACTTAAGTTCATGCAAACACTCGAAATATGCTACTTCCGGTTGATATCCAGCTTCTGTCAAGGTTTCGAATCCAGCTTTCACAAGGGCAGTCAATCCGCCGCAAAGTACAGCTTGCTCTCCAAATAGATCTGTTTCCGTTTCTTCCTGGAAAGTAGTTTCCAAACCGCCAGCTCTTAAAGAACCGATTCCCCGAGCGTATGCAAGTGCCAATTCTCTTGCTTCACCCGTAACATTTTGATAGATGGCGAACAATGCCGGCACCCCTGCACCTTGTTCATATGTACGGCGAACAAGATGTCCCGGACCTTTTGGAGCGACTAATAAAACATCTACGTCTGCCGGAGGAACGATTTGGTTGAAATGGACGTTGAATCCGTGTGCGAACATTAACGCTTGACCTGCACGCAATACCGGTTTGATTTCTTCTTGGTATACTTTCGGCTGAGTTTCATCCGGTAATAGGTTCATGATCACGTCTGCCTGTTCAGCTGCTTCCTTCACTGTGTAAACATTAAAGCCGTCTTCCACCGCTTTATCGAAGGATTTACCTTTCCTGATTCCGATGATTACATCTACACCGCTGTCACGTAGGTTTTGAGCGTGTGCGTGTCCTTGTGAACCATATCCGATGACCGCTACCTTTTTATTGTTGAAGAAATTCTCGTTTGCTTCTGCGTTATAATATACTTTTGCCATAATAATTACATCTCCCTTTTCATCATTGTTTTTGTTTGTTTTTTGTTTTTTGTTTTTTGTTTTATACGATTGTCGCACTCTTAGCGTGTGCAATTTGCATTCCACGCGGGATGGCGGCAGTCCCTGTCCTTGCCAATTCCTTGATGCCATATGGCTTGATCAGTTCAATGAAGGCTTCGATTTTATCCGATTCCCCTGTAATTTGGACTGTCACGCTATCTTTACTGACATCAATAACTGAAGCTCGGAAGGGTTCGATGACTGAATAAATCTCGGCTCGGGTTTGTGTAGTCACCAATATTTTAATGAGTGCAAGTTCCCTCGCCACAATCGATTGATTCGTAATATCATATACTTTCAAAACATCGATCTGCTTATTCAGCTGCTTGGTGATCTGTTCAATGACAGTTTCGTCATCGACATCGACCACAAAGGTCATCCTTGAAATGCCATCCTGTTCGGAAGGTCCGACAGTCATGCCTTCAATGTTATAATTTCTTTTCGTGAACAGGTTCGTAATCCGATTAAGGACGCCTGGCCGGTTGTTCACGGTGAGGCTAAGAATTCCCTTCATTGATTAAACTCCTTCCATTTCATCTAGCCCTTTTCCTTGTGCTACCATCGGAAAGACATTTTCGTTTTGTTTTACCCGGAAATCAATCAACACGGGACCATCAGTCTTTAACGCTACATCCAGGCAGTTGCTTGCTTCTTCCTCCGTCGTTACCTTGTATCCCGGAATTCCATAAGCATCGGCCAATTTCACGAAATCCGGATGCGATTGAAAAATACTATGTGAGAAACGGTTATCATGAAAGAGTTCCTGCCACTGTCTTACCATCCCTAGTGCACCGTTATTGACGATGATGATTTTGATTGGCAGATTCATTTCGGCAATGACCGAGAGTTCCTGCAGGCACATCTGGAATCCACCATCCCCCGATATGGAAAGCACCGTCGCTTTCGGATTCGCCAGCTGCGCTCCGAGAGCCGAAGGTAAGCCAAAGCCCATCGTCCCCAATCCACCGGAAGTGACCCATGAATTCGGTTTGTTAAATGGATAGTATTGCGCTGCCCACATTTGATGCTGTCCAACATCGGTCGTAACAATGGCCTCCCCATTCGTTTTTTCATGAAGCATCTGGATGACCCGCTGAGGTTTCAATACGCCTTCTTCATGGGTATAACGCAATGGGAACTCTTCATTCCATGCAGTAAGCTGTGTTGTCCATTCATCAATTTCCGGTTTCTTGCCATTTTGCGCAATCAATTCCGAGAGTGCTTCTTTAGCACTTCCGACGACTGGAATTTTTGTCGGCACATTTTTACCGATTTCGGCTGGATCAATATCGATATGGGCAACCGTTGCGTGCTGTGCGAATTTCGCTAGATTCCCAGTCAATCGATCATCGAACCTTGCACCGATATTGATTAATAGATCACATTTCGCTAACGCCATGTTTGCTGCATAGCAGCCATGCATACCACCCATTCCGATAAAGAGTGGATGTTCCGCCGGAAAGCCCCCAAGACCCAATAAAGTGTGGACGACGGGAATGCCTTGCTGCTCGACATATTCCTTTAATAGATGGGAGGCCTTTGCATGCAGGACACCTGCCCCTGCAAGAATGACCGGTCTTTTCGCCCCGCTCACGGCTTCAACAAGCTTTCTGATCTGTAAGTAATTCGGCTTGGTCGTCGGCTGATAGCCAGGGAGATTCATTTCTGGCTCCTCATCCGTCGATACACCTTCCAAAATGGCCATGTCCTTAGGTATATCGATCAATACTGGACCGGGCCGGCCGCTGGAAGCGATATAAAACGCTTCTTTTATAATGCGCGGAAGGTCTTCCGGCTTCCTTACCTGATAGTTATGTTTTGTGATCGGTGTAGTAATCCCCAGTACATCCGCTTCCTGGAAAGCATCCGAGCCGATTACACTGGTAGATACCTGACCCGAAATTACAACTAGCGGTAAAGAGTCAATCATTGCATCGGCCAAACCAGTGACGATGTTCGTTGCCCCTGGACCGGATGTGACGATGACCACCCCCGGCTTGCCGGTAATCCTGGCGTATCCTTCCGCTGCATGAATGGCACCTTGTTCGTGCCTTGTCAAAATATGAAAAAGTTCTGAACTGTAAAGCTTGTCATAAATCGGCAATACAGAACCTCCTGGATAACCAAAGATGACATCAACATTTTCCTTTTTCAATGCTTCCAGCAGAAATTCGGCACCACTATAATGTGTCTTTCCACTTTTCCGATCAGCAACAACTGACTTTTGTGTCATTTCGTAAAAAACCTCCTTCGCTTTCCTAATTGAATTTTTTCTCAAAATTCAGAATTTTCAGCTTTTTAAGCATACAAAAAAGCCTTTTCACCCCAAATGTACTTGCACTCGGCAAGTTAAAGGGGTGAAAAGGCTTGATGAGCCACTCCACGGTACCACCCTTTTTCGCATGAAACTCCATGCGCACTTTGAATAGACTACACTATTCTCTGTTTTGGTAACGGGTACTGGTACGCACCCGTTCAGCTCTACTAGTCAGACGTTCAAGCTGAAACTCCAAGGTGAGTTCATCTTTCGGGACAATACCGGCTCTCAGCTACCCGGCTCTCTGTGACTGCCTTTTTAAAAGACTACTTATCCTCTTCAATGCTTTTCGCATTATTCATATTTTTCGAAACGCTTATGTTTGATGTCTTGTATTTGTGATTATCTTACGTGTATTTCAGGTAGTAGTCAACAGGTTTTTTTAAATTTTTTGATAATTCTAAATTGAAAGATTTGTTGTATCCGCTTACATACCTATCATGGCCACATTTTATAAAAAAAGTTTTTTCAATTTTTAATTTTTAAAAACATCGGATATCCCCATTAAATGATTAATCTCACACATCATCCACATGATGTCAGTCACAAGGATCGGATTCCTAAAAAAAGAATCATCCATTTACCCTTCCAGCTTCATTTTCACTGATTGCGGACGCCACTCTTGATACAAGATTCGGCCGCCATCCCCTTTGAAGATCTCTCGTTGATAAACCGCCTGACATTCCAAGGTGCGGAAAATCACGGAACAATTCAAAATCCCCTCCCCAAACAAATCCCAGGGATTTTGCTATGGCTGCCACCCTTGTCCACTTTTCGCCCTCTGTCCACAATGCCCGCTTGCCGTCATCACTAACGATGACAAAATCGACTGCAAGGCCATAGTTATGCAAGGATTGCCCCCCTCTGGCATAAGTCACGATTGGTTTGGATTTATTCGTTCTGCCTCGTTCATACAGTTCATTTTGTTCTCGGAAACTTCGATAACCAGCCGTTATTTGAACAAATATCCCCGCTTCATAAGCTAATTTCACCACTTCGAGTATCGTCTCGTTCACGACCGGGTTCATACCGCTTCCCATATTTTCCTTTGCGCGATTCAATAGGGTTTGTAATTTGATGGCCATCCTAGCACCTCCCCTATATTAAATGCGAACATAACTGCAGGAGGAAAGGCTTTACCATTATTTTATTGGGGGTGTAAAGATTATCTGAAAAATGAAAAAGGGCTGAACATAGGTGATATTTATCATCCCCTAAGTCAGCCCTCCGGTTCATTTAGCCAATACATCCTCGTATTCTGCATTTTTTTCAAATTGTTTTTGAACGAACGAACATACCGGAACAATTTTCAGGTTTTCCTCCCTTGCGAATCCTATGACCTTTTCAACAAGGGCATTTCCTACCTTTTGCCCGCGAAGCTTGTCAGAAACAACGGTATGATCGACCGTGATCTCATCATCACCTGATTTAAAGAATGTAATTTCCGCTAGTTTCTCACCAGTTTCTTCGACAAAAAAAGAACTTTCACCTTTTTTGATATCCACCATCACGATGACCTCCTTTTAGTTCCTCTTTATCATATCTCACAAAAAGGAAATTAAACAAATAATTAAACGTGATTGAAATTGAATAAAGCAAGTACGTTCAAGGGTTATAAAGTTAGCATTGCCCATGTGAAGTTTATTTACAAACTGATGATGGTTTATATTTTTTAAAGGAAGCCAAAAGACAAAACTTGATCGATCTTTTCCTTACCGCTTATATACCCTTCCGGTTCGAATTTCACCATGGCTAACGCGCACAACATTGTATTTAATGATAAAAAGGTTTTAATTATTTCAGTTTGTCGACAGAAGGGGTTCGGAAAACGTATCTTGCATCAAATGACGCTCACGAAACCAACGGACCTAAAGTAGCAATACCTTCAACTCCTTTAGTATGATTTATATCTGATTTTCATAACGAAGTTGATTGTAGAGGAAGGTGCGGGACCCCGCAGGCGCACCCAGGCCGCCCGCGGAAAGCCAGTGCCTGGATCGGAAATCTACGCCCAAATTGTAACTGTCATAAAATTACAGGCAAACTCGTTTTTTTCGAATTTTTCTAAGTCTGAATGATTCTTTCATAACCTGAAATACAGTGTTTTTCAAGCTTTCGTTTTTTGATGGCATTAAATTAATGGAAGAAATCTTTCCGTAACGATGTAAGAATAAGTATATAATAGCAGAAACTGAAAAAACTGTCCTACTCAGGTTAGGACAGTTTTAAATGAAAACAAAATATAAAATGATCATCGATAATAATATGACCATAAAAACAGCGATTAGAATAACGTACGCACTTGAAGGCTGGAAAGTCCCTTCATTGATTTGCCGTTTCTTCTGAAGATAACCGATTGTCGCCAGAACGGTAATCACAAGTCCCAATGCACACGCAAACATCCCTAGCACGATGCTAATCAAGTCAATCCGGGCATCCCGATGCACACCAATCGTAAAATGCAGGCTTGTCGCAAGAAAACCAACTCCCACTATTGCAATCACCGTTCTTATCCACGCCAAGAAGGTGCGTTCATTAGCCAGATGCTGCTGGGCATATTTCAATTGGTTTTTCTCCATGTCATCACCTTAATCGAGCGTTTTTATCAAACGTAAAAATCAGTCATCTTTTCAGGAGCGAAAAGGCCCTGAACATTGACCCGACAAACATTAGCCCTGCACCGCCGAGCAATAAATATATACATAGAGTTTTATCAATAACATTCAAAGGATAAAGCAAGGCCCCCAGCGCCAGGATTGCCCCTATCCCCGTTATGGTCCATCCTAATTTTTTCATTCGCAACTCCTAAGATTAATTATTATTTAGTGAAGGTCCTCCAAGGGTTTCACCCTTTTTCATATAGGTCCCTCATTACTAGCTTAAACCATTTAAAACCTTACAACAAGTGAGATCCACCGATTATTTTCCCACAAAAAAAGAGCCACAAATGACTCCCTGTTTTGAACACGCCCAAATTCAGCCGTTCTTTTTATCCTTTTCCATATATTCTTTTATTTTTCTTTCTTCCCACTCAGACCCGAAGTTTCCTTGTGCAAGAATGGTAATACCGTGTATCAGAACACCAATCCCCCACCCTCCAAGGGGATAATGGAACCACCAATAACCGGGATCCGTCAATAGGTTAATCGCAATCAACATGACATTCACCAATACATACACCATTAAATGAATGTAGAATGCCTTAAGGTTTTCAACCCTTTTTTTCGCCCGTAGATATCCATCTCCATTTTCCATCCCAGCACCTCCTAATCATAAATACTAATATATATATTACCATCAGTTTCCATAATACCTTATTTTTCATAAAGAAATAAGAATGAAATGCATCAAAGGTAAATCGGGAGCTGGGAATCAAGGAGAATCTCTAAAGGCCACTTACAAGTCAGAGGGCTTCATTCTATTGTATCCCCGTTCTTCGTAAGGCTGTATTTTTTCCATCCACTTTTCTTCAAGTTTTTTCAATTCCCTTTTAGCATCAAAAAATCCTGTTTCTTTTGGCTTCAATACCTCCAGTACCTCAAAAGAAAAAGCATCTTTCCCATATTGGTTCCACTCACTTTGCAGCTCTTTATTGGTGTTTGTCCCGACTTCCAATTCAAATTGTTTGCCCTTCAACGTCTTTAAATTCCTGGTGCTTCCGATAAAGACCTTATTATTTACCGTATTTCTGATTTGGTATACCCCTGCTTCAACCTTCGTTTCTTTATACAATTGCTTCAATTCTTTTTTACGATCCATCTTTCTTGCCCCCAGTCATCATTTCTTCAGCCAATATTGGCTCCCATCAGGCTTTCTATCCAAGAATCCATATTCTATTAAGTATCTTCTCAAAAGAACATGATCATGATAAACGGCACCCAATATTTGATTGATTTCTTTTTCTTCGTAATTCCGCTCATTTTCAAAACGGTTCATAATTTCTTGGAGAATGATCAGCCTTTGTTTTTCCTTTGGCGGAAAAGACTTTAATGCATCCTGACTGCCTTTAGGGAAGTATTTTTTAAGTACAGTCACCTTTTCATCCTCAGTAACGTTATAACGATCATCGACCATCCTTGCTTTTTGATGAAGCGGGATAAATGCCGGCGCGTGTTCATCTTTATCTTTCAAAAGTTCCATCAGGGCTAAAAACAACTTAGCCTGACGCTCTTTCTCTTTCAACACAAAACGATGGTTCCGAATGGTGGAAGGACTGCCAATTCCCATTTCCTCCTGAACCTCAGCATCATTCTTCCCTTGGTAAAAAAGGCGAAGAAGACGGTTTTGATGGTCCGTGAGACCTGTAAGTTTTTTATCGAGATCAATCAAATATTCAAAAACCGAGCTGTGTGCATGTTCAATATGAATGCGCATATACCTCTTCGCTTCATAAAGAACTCCATCTTTCGGGTATACTATCCCCTTTTCAACTGCATTTCCACACAGCAAACAAACATATTGATTCTCACCTTCGATGTACCCTTGTTTAAGCTCATCCTGAGATGCGCTCCAAAACATTTCCGCGTCCTTCATTAAACAAACACTTCCCTATAAAGTTTATAATATAATAAACATAATATTGATTTGTTTGTGTTATGTCAATGTTTTTTCTGTTTTTTTATAACTCCGGCAAATTATGGCCATCTTAGTCAGAGGGCTTCATAACATAAAGCTGACAAGGGATTTCCCCTTCCATTTTACGGTTCCCATGGCACTAAGCCGATATGGTATCCTGAATAATAAGCCGAATTTCCCCAATAATATGCTTTATAAACGTGAATAAGCTTTAGAGGAGGATATCTTATTGAAAGAGGAAAACGAGGCGATTCCACCGATCCATAACACCGATTTACACAAGGCATTACAACATGTATCCGAACAATTCAAGGTCTCACTGCCAGAATTACGCGATACGATTGAATCACTTATACAAAAACAATCGATGCAGCTGAGTGAAGCGGATGAAAAAAGTTCACCCATCGAAGAATTGAATACGGCAATAATCAAAAACCGTGAAATCATTAAAAAAAATCTTCAAACCTTAAATAGAATCTGATATCGAAAAAAAGACATCCAAGTATGGATGCCTCAGTGGTAGACAAAATTCGATGTAAGTCGATTTTACCTACAGTTTTTTAGTACCAGTACAATATGAACGTTGATTGGAACTCCCGGCACCCGCTTTCCGCGGGTGGTCCGGGAGCCTCCTCGGCGCTCTTTGCGCCTGCCGGGTTTCTCCCTTGGACGCGTTTCCCCACTGGAGTCTCGCTGATCTGACCCAATAAAGTTAGACATATAATTTAAGCAGCTTCTAAGACCTGAGTTCGGTATTCTATCGGACTCAGGTCTTTTAATTTTACCTTCATTCGTTTGTGGTTATAGTAATGAATATAATCATCTAATTCCTTTTCAAAGTGCTCCATACTTTCAAACTCTTGGAGATAAAGCAATTCAGACTTTAACAAGCCAAAAAAGTTTTCCATGACTGCGTTATCTAAACAATTTCCCTTACGGGACATGCTTTGTATAATGCGGGAATCTTTTAAGGTTTTTTGATACTTCTTCATTTGATAATGCCACCCTTGATCCGAATGGAGGATGACCGTATCTTCTGGTTTTAGGTGTTTAATCGCCTCATCTAACATATCTCCAACAAGTTTATAAACAGGCCGTTTCATCACTTTGTAGGCAATAATTTCACCATTACATAAATCAAGGATAGGGGATAAGTAACGTTTCTCCCCAAATAAATGAAATTCCGTTACGTCTGTTACCCATTTTTGATTCATTTTCTCGGCTTGAAAATCACGTTGTAAAATATGGGGGGCAATTCGACCAACACGCCCCTTATACGAACGATACTTTTTCATACGGACTAAACATTTTACGCCCATTTCATTCATGAGGCGGTTGATGGTCTTTGGATTGTGAGAAAACCCATATTTTTTTAACTCTTTTGTGATACGACGATAACCGTAACGTCCTTTATGTTCATGATAGATAGACTGAATAGTGGCTTTTACCTTCGAATACTTATCTTCTCGATTCAAGCGTTTTTCCCAATAATAGTACGTGCTACGTGGAATATCAGCGACTTTAATTAAGGCCACAACCTCATAAATGGACTTTAGTTCATAAATTACTTGCGCTTTGATTTTGGTTGTAATTTTTCCTGCATTTGAACTAAAGTATTTAACTTTTTTAAATACGCATTCTCCATTTCCAGTTGTTTAATTCGTTCTTCAAGCTCTTTAACCGAACCTTCAATTTGTTTGGATGGATTGATATCTTTTTTCATGGATGGTCTCCCCTTTTTCTTAGAAATTAGGGCATCTAATCCATAGGCATTAACATTTATTCTCCACGTCCGAATTAGCGCTGGAGATGAAATATTAAACCTTGCGGCTGCGTCGTAAGAAGATATACCCGTTTCATTCATATAATTAAGTACATCCATTTTAAACTCCGTAGAATAACTTGTATAGGATTTCTTAAATCCATCGGCTCCTTGAATTTGGTATAAACGAACCCATCCTTGAATCATTTGATAAGAAACTTCAAATATTTTCTGAAGATCCATATAGCTGTGCTTTCCTTCAAGGTAAAGTCGTACAATGAATATTTTCTGTTGGGCAGAAAAATTAGCCATAAAAAACACCCCGTAAATGTTAGTTTGGTGTCTAACATTTACGGGGCAGTTCACGCACGCCTACAGTCTTTTTTGTTATAAATCAGAAGGATTAAAACTTGAGGTGAAGGGTGGTTTCCAATACTTAGGCATCCGATCATGGATAGCTTTTTTCCGAGGAGCATATGAAATTCCTAATATAATTCCTTCGTTAGAGCTCAGTAAGTTTTTTAGCTAGGCACAAACTTAAGTATTCCTTCCAGATAAACACCTTGTTCTTTTCGTGTGCATTCCCTCAACTTGATTCTTCCTTCTTTTTCTAACTCCTTGGCTAATTGGACCACTTCAGTTCCATCTTCGGTTATTTCGACTGAGAAGAAATTACCCCGAGTGGAAGTTTGAATGAACTTGAATAATCTATCTTTATTCATTTAAACATCTCCTTATTTATAACAAGTTCGACATAAAAGGTCATCCACCTGCGATAAATATGAAAAAAACTTCTTTCGTTGCACGAACAATAATGGTTCAAAGGATGCAAAACAAAAGACATTCTTTTTACATTCATTCAAATTACCCTCATTAACTTAAAAAGTAAAAAAGCCAAAACCTTTAGAAGGTTTTGGCTTTTTAAGTTAGTGTCCCAGGAGAGATTCGAACTCCCGACCGACGCCTTAGAAGGGCGTTGCTCTATCCAGCTGAGCTACTGAGACATATCGCTGTTTTTCTTCAGTTCAGTATAACGGTCACTTTTCGAACTTAGACCGTAATCGTGATTTTTATTATAACTTAGTATAATACTCATTGCAATACTAGTAATACTATATTTTGAGGTGGGTTAGAATTACAACTAACAAATACTCAAACCATTTGGCAAGCATTCCTATGAAACACCTATATAGGCTCAATGACATCATTGTTAGCTTGGCTAGTAAATTACATCATTCAAGTATTAATCCAATACAATTACTCTCACACTCCTTCTTGGTCAAATTATCTGTAAATACAATTAAAGAAACATCCAACTAAATTGGATGCCTCCTAAAAACTATTTCACTTTTTCTTGTAACACTTCTTTTAGTAATTCAATGGCATTTTCTTCACTTGGATCATTTGTTCCAAGCTCACCTCTGAACGCTTTTGCAAGGATGGATTGTCTCAACGCATCTAAATTTCCATCTAGTTTATAAAAATTATTAGCTTGTTGCTCAATATCTAAGCATTTCTCAATAATGTTAACTATATTTTGTTGAATTTCAGGTGGTGCAATAGGTAAACTTAATTTTCTCAATGTACTTATATTTATCCTCGGGGACGTTGTTTGAGATATATTTAAAGACACCTGCTTCAACATTATGGGTGAATTAAGTGCATATACAAAATATGTTGGCAATACCTGTTCGATATTGGGTCTTAAAAGCACTACTCTTTGTGCCAGACAGACTTTATCATCGAGGAGTAATCCTGCTTTTCCAACAGCCTTACCAACATCACCACTACCTTCTCTACAATAAATGATATCCCCTTTCTGCGGTTCAATCCTCTTGGTACGGTCTAAATAGTCCTGCTCAGAAACTCTTTTCGCATTAATAATATCAACTTTACCTAACTCAATATCGGAGCTTCTAATTGCTGGGTACTGGCCTTCTTCAATATATTTTGGTGTAGAGTGCGGACAATCGGAAATTAATTCACAAACTTCCTCTATACTCATCCAACTCCAATCAGAAGGAATTGGATAATTCACCCCTCCTAAATCTTCATCATCCTTATCTCGCCCATTTTTTCCAAATCCCCCCCCGAAATGCCTTATCCAAAATAGCTGCTCGTCGAAGTTCAAATGAGTCCTTTGCTTCTTCAATCAACTGTTTCACTTCATCAATTTTACTTAAGAGCCGCTCTATCTTATTTACAATACGTTTTTGTTCACTTATGGGCGGAAAGGGAATTGGTAATTTCCCAAGGTTCTTACGAGTGATTCTTAAACGGGTTGTTCCTCTTGCCAATTTCTCTGCTTGAGTTCTAAAAAATACAGAATTAAACATGTAGTTTAAATAATGTTTATCAAATAATCTCTCATTAGGTCTTAAATAAGCAATATCAACAGCGGTAATTAGTTTTTGTTTTAGATCAGGAATAATACAACTTCTAGCAATCGGTTTCGCCATTCTCGAAATTAAAATATCTCCAGGTATTATTTCCTTACAACTTAACTCTTCAAAAGTTTTCATTGAAATATATCTAGATGATTTATTTAAGAACTTACCTTCCCCAATGTCTGATAGCTGAATTAATCTCACTTCTCCATTTGGGTCGATGTTTTCACTAAGAATCCATTTTCATCACCAAAACTACCATCTTCTTTTTTTGAGGATTCTAAATTTACCCAAACCCAATTCTCAGGCAGTTCATAAGGCTGTTCTTCCTTTGGGATCAAGGCTTCTTCCAATAACTCTTCCGCATTCTTGTTTTTAACCATCACTTACTCACCTTAACTTCTTCTGTTTTTTCACGGAGTTCTTCGACAACTTCAGTTAATAAGTCCATCGCTTGTTGAAGTTTTAATATAGCTTCTTCGGCTGAGATGATTGGGTCTGGAAGATTATCATAAGATGAAAGCGATTCGTCGGCAATCAATCCAATATCTAGACTGTCATTCTTCTTAGCTATTTCTTCTCTCGTGAACTTGTTCCAACGCTCATCTTCCACTTTTGAACGGTCTTCTGAAACATAAGATTTCATGAAATCTTCGAAATGAGCCATTGTTAGTTGATTTCGCTTACCAAATGAAGACATATTTGTCCTTAAGTCATATACCCAAACATCTTTTGTATTGCCCTGGTCTGTTTTTTCTCTTGTAAAAAACAAGACATTGGTTTTCACACCCTGCGCATAAAAAATACCAGTCGGCAAACGCAAAATAGTGTGTAAGTTACACTTATTCATTAAATCTCGACGTATTTGCGCCCCAACTCCGCTTTCAAATAACACATTGTCAGGAAGGACAACTGCTGCACGTGCTTGGAGGTATAGACACCCTTAAACCAAAGAAAAAGGGGCGTCTATCCATGAAAAAAGAAACTAAGAAAAAATCGCCAGCTAATGGCTCTCAAGAAGCACTTCTTGCCGAATTAGAATACTTACGTGCAGAAAATGCCTATCTAAAAAAGTTGAATGCCTTAGTTCAAGAAAAGGAAGCCTTACAAAGAAAGAAAAAGCGAAAGTAGTCCATGAACTAAGGAAACAATTTGATTTAAATCTGCTTCTATCCATTTCTAAAATGGCACGGAGTACGTACTATTATTGGGTAAACGCCTTCGGGCGTGAGGATAAATACACAGAAATTAAATCCCTTATCAAAGAGATATTCCATACGCATAAAGGGCGTTATGGGTATCGGCGTATCACCCTAGAATTACGTAACCGAGGTGCTCGCATCAATCATAAAACAGTTCTCCGATTGATGAATGAACTAGGATTGAAGTCATTAGTTCGCATGAAGAAATACCGTTCGTACAAAGGGAACATCGGCAAGATTGCGCCCAACATTCTAGCACGTGATTTTAAGGCGGTAAAGTCCAATGAAAAATGGGTGACAGACGTCACAGAATTCCATCTAGCTGGGGAGAAACTATACTTATCGGCCATTCTAGACCTGTTTAATAGGGAAATCATCGCCTATAATATCGAATCTCGTGCTGTTTATCCGCTCGTTTCCAAAATGCTGGATAAAGCCTTTGATCGCTTGGAATCGAAAGATTCACCCATTCTCCATTCAGATCAGGGCTGGCATTATCAGATGAAACAATACTCGCATGATTTGAAAAAACATAACATTACACAAAGCATGTCCCGCAAAGGAAATTGTCTCGATAATGCGGTCATTGAAAACTTCTTTGGCTTATTAAAATCCGAATTACTCTATCTTCAAGAATTTGAAAGCATGGAGCATTTCAAACAAGAGCTAGAAGAATATATCCATTACTACAATCATCAACGAATCAAGGTAAAATTAAAAGGCATGAGCCCGGTAGATTACCGGGTTCATGCCCTCAAAGCTGCCTAAGTAAATAAAGTGTCTAACTTTTTGGGTTCACTTCAATTTGGCAGCTCTTTTTCTTACGGAACTAAAGGCGTAGTTATAACAAAAATTTGTAGAAAAAATCTGAATGAAGGCGGTGATATTATGTTTAAGCAAAGCATCAGATTTCCCTTAATATATTTTGTGGTATTAACCGTTTGGCAATTTATTGCTAACACAGAGGTTAATTGGATAGATAACATAATGGTCTGTTTAATAATGTTCTTGATTATTGTGTTATATAAATGGTCGGAAATTCCATATAAGTGGAATAAGGACTAACAATGAGTAAATATAAACAATAATTTCCTCTTCAACTACGGGTGCGTTAGTTCATTAACATGGGTGCTGCGGCAGCAGTATATCCAAGATTTAGAGATTACTTAAAAGTGAATTGAAGTTTTTGCACCAGAACCTTTTATGCTCTGATCTTTTAAAACCTCCTGAACAATTTGATCCTTTACTATGTCTCTTAAGCTAGAAAACCAAGAGTCTATGTTTTCTATACCTATTTTTTTACTGACAATTTCATGGTCCTTGTTAAAAAGATAGATTGAAGGTAAAAATTTAGCATTAAGAGTAGAAATTATAACGTGTTCATGATCCAACAGGACTGGATCTTGTATTTTTTCCTCAACAACTATTTTGGTCACTCTCGCAACCTCTAAATCTTCTTCACATAAAGGAACATGAACTGATAAAGCTCTTAATTTTGATTTATTTTCTATCAAGAATTCCCTTATCATTGGAATAATTTCATTACAAAAACTACAACTAGTAGACCATAAATAAACAATTACATATTCTTTTTCAAAAAAATATTCCTTAGTATAGCGTTTCGATAACCAGTTAGAGTCCTCACTCAGTTTATATAAAAAATCTATACATTCCATATTCACTAGCTCCTTTATTAATCAATTCGCTTAGATATAATTATTCCCATAGCTTCTTCTGCTGCTAATTTTTCAACCGGGCTTTCTGGGTCATCATATACTCTCTTCAACAATTTTAAACCTTTTTCTTCTACATGATTTGGATCTAGAAGGGCTAAAGACCAAACTGCCCAAAAGCTTGCTTTAAAGTCATCTGAATTAACAATTTTTTTTAGGTAGGGAATACTAGTTTTTCCTATTCTTAATAGAGCCAAAGCAGCAGCCATCCTAGTTTGCTCATCGTCTTGAAATATCATTTGTGATATCCTAGGCACTGCTTCTTTAGCTTTTTCCTGTAATTCTCCAAGCACAATTATAGCCATAGTGTTGATAGAACTATTTTCATTATCTAGTGCTTGTATGAGTGCTGGTATTGCGTTAACATTACTCTCTTTCAACTTATTTACAGCTCCTAAGGCTTCTTGCGTATCTGAACTTCCTAATTTAAGAATATTTATATCAATAGGTTTTGAGTTTGACATTTTGTTCCCTCCCCTTTGTAGTAGCTAAATGTTTTTTTCTGTAAAGTGTTATGAAAGATAAAATACTAACTATGATTAAAGATAGATTTATAGCATTGATTGTGGATAATTTTAATAAAATGCCTGCCCGTAAAAAAATACTAATAACTAACAAATACATAGTCAGGTATACAATAAGTTTTTTGAAATAATCACCAATAGAAGTATTAATAGATATTATAAAAGTAGAGTAAAATACAGATATTCTTAAAATTAGAATAACTATATATAATGAAGGTAATAAAGTTAAAAAATATAGGTTATCTGTGATAACTTTAAAACCCACGGTATTTCCAATTAATATATATGAAGCTACTACAAGAAAGGCAGGTAATATATATAATGTTTCTAATAATAAAATTTTAGTTAAAAGTTTACCTGGTAAAAGGAATAAGTCATGTGTTTGAGCATGTCTAATAAGACCTGAAAAATAAGATCCTATTATCGAAGAAAATAAAATTGCTGCAAGAAAAGTCCAAATAGCATTTGGGAAAAATTTACATATACATATAATCAAAATTAATCCTAAAAAGTATTGAAGTATTAAAGAAAGTTTGTGCTTTCTCATAATCAACATTTCATACCAAATAAATGAAAATGTTCCAGTTAAATATTCTCCACCCCACCAACTTTCTTGCTGTTTATTTTGAACTGAAGAAACCATGGAGTTAAAATCTTTAAACTCAGACCAAAACTCTGCTTCCCTTACAAGTTTTTCTTTTAATCTTGGGTCTTTAGTTGATATGTGAATAATAATAGTGGCTAAAATGGATAGACAAATAACTACAAGTACACCAGGGAAATTAATGTTTCCAAATAATAAATTTCCAATTCCATGCGCAACTGTATCAAAGAACATAACTAATGAAGAATTAATGGAAATATTATTATGGATATAGTAAATAGAAGTTGAATACAAGATAACTCCTATGAAAATCAATACTCCTATTGTTAAGCATAATTTGCGATTCCCCCGTGTGGAGGACATAGCGAACAAGAGTAATTCTAATAAGCAAATAACCCATACTCCTATTAGTGCATGTATAAATAAATGAGCGTAGGATAGATTTAATATTAGTCGCAGTATATCTGCTAGTAGGGCAGATATAAACCAAATTCCTCCTCTTAAACAAAAATTCCAAATTACCAATGACCATACTATTTTTTTCATAGACATAGGTAAGGTATAAATCCATATGACATCTTCCATTTTTGAGGGTAAACGATTAGAAATCAAACCATACAATGCATATATTAAATACAAGGCGACTATAACCCACCCAATTGTATTTATTCTCTCTTGATTATATGTAGGTATTGCCTGACTTTGTAAAGTTATAAAGATAATTAACAATACCAACGAGAAAATGGGTATTTTCCTCTTATTATTAATGTCTATCCATTTTCTTAAGCTTGTATGGAAATAGAGGGAAAAGAGATTACTCATCTTCTATATGGCCTCCTAACTCTCTAATAATAGCTTTACGCCAAGGTTCTAAAAGAGTTTCTTGTGTGGGAACAGTGTGTAAATTTATGATCTTCCCTTGTTGTATTAATATAACCCGATTAGCAGTTTCCATAACAAAATCGAGACTATGTGAGGAGATAATTACACTTTTTTGATTTTCAGCATTTTTCTTTAGCCACTGGGCTAACCATTGTTTTGATGGTATATCTAAACCAACAGTTGGTTCATCGAGTAAATATAAACTAGCTTCTTGTAGATATGCAGCTGCCAGCAAAATACGTTGTTTCTGTCCTCTAGATAAATTCCCACTAGGTCTATCTGCATAACTTTCTAAATTCACTTCTTTTAAAGCTTCTTGAACTTTAGCTCTTAACTCGCTTTTAGGTACTCCGAATGCTTTAGCCTTAAATTGTAAGTGTTCCGCAACTGTAAGAGTAGGATATAGATAGGGGCTATCAGGTATAAATACTGTTAACTTTCGGGATTGATTAGTGTTGGGACTAGAGCCAAAAAGGTTGACCTCTCCTTCTTCTACACTATATAATCCGCAAATACATCTTAATGTGGTTGTTTTTCCAGCGCCATTTGCTCCTAAAAGTCCCACAATTTCACCTGATTTTACTGAAAAGCTAATATTATTAATCCCATCTCCATTTTCATACTGCTTAACTATATTATTTAATGTTAGCATCTGACACATCCTTACCTCTTGTAAAAAGTTTTCATCAATATTGTATATTATGGGTATTTTCTACTTTTCCTGCTTTCATTTGAATCTTGTAATAAATTAAAGGTATTGATAACACAATAAAATTGTGTACAAAATGGGTGATAAGGGCTGCAAGGAAACCATAGTAAAGGTAAGTAAATCCTAAAATAAAACCAAATAAGACTAATTGAATCCAACGTATAAACCGTGGATTATAACCACTTCCTTGATGTAATAATGACCACAATACAGAAGTAATGGTTACGGCTAAAAGATTGTTGTTAAAAAGCCATAATAAAGTTGAAATACCTAATAATCTAAAAATAACCTCTTCAGTTACAGAGCTCTGTAAACTAATGCTTAAACTCTGTTTAAGTTTAAAACCAGAAAGATAGGATGATCTATCTGATAGTTCAGGAGATATCCTAATTAAATTGTTTTTATCCATATAATGAAATATAGAGGAGAATAATCCTAAAGAAATAAAAGATATCAAAACACCTGTAAGCACTTGCATACCTACATTCTCGAATAAAGGTAATTCTAGAACAGTGGCTAAATTAATTCCAGTAAGAGATGTAATAAAAGTAACACATCCATAAGCAATACTCCCCATAATAGCTGAAATTATTCCAATCAAGTAAACAGATTTGACAGAAAGCCTAGAGTCAAAAGAATTTATTATCCCCATAGATATATCTTCTTTACAAGTAAGTAAAACACCTACAATGGTAAACAGTGTAATAATTATAGGTGTTTTCAAATAAACTGCGTTATCTGTAAATATCAATAGAAGAATTCCTATAATTGTAGCTATAAATGAACCTATGAATCCAGATAAATTTAAAGCTGATTCCCCAAATTCTTTTTTTACAATTTCACCCATGTTAGAGGTTAAGATTTCTGTATCACTTAATATACCGATAATAACATTTTCCTGTACTTGGATAGATATTTTCATTCTTAATTCTTCTTCTTCAAGAATATACCAGTAAGTTCTAATATTAGAAAAATCCTCTTTGCGTTCACCTTCTCCAGTACTTTTAACTTTACTCCATATCCCAGAATTATTCACAGTTAAGGCTTTAATTACATCTAAAGGGGATTGTATATTAATTTCATTAGTTCCCATTTCCTGAGAACGAACATCAACGTGCATAAAAACAATTTCCTTATCCGCATTAATTCCTATTGAGATTGATTTATTTTGACTAACGAATCGAATTCTCCATGATTCAATAATTCCCCATTTGTATAATGTAGTTCTTAACCTGTTAAGCATATTTAGATTATGTAATCTATTAACTGTCTCCCGATCATACCAATACATGCAATAAGGCTGCCAATCGGAAACGTCAATATTAGTCAACTTTTTAATATGCCTTGTTGATATATTAATTGCTTCTTCCTTGTCAATTAATATTGATTCATAAGATTTAGGCCGATATTTCAGAAATAATACGAATCCAATTACACCTAGTAAACTTAGTAAAATTATATTCAAAAGAGTAACCTCCAATAGTAATTTACTGAAATGGGAGATCCTTATCACAAGGTAAAGATACTTTGCTAATACAGTGACAAGATTTAGAATTTTCTCTAACATAAAGTAAACGATCTGGAGCACCAATATTGTGTATAGAATCCTCTAGAATATTTCCAAGTTCAGCTCCCTCAATTTGGCAAGGAGTCACAGTACCATCAGCTCGAATGTACCAAGATAAGTATCCAGGAGTACAAAAATCGGTACATCCATTATTCCCTTCATTATTCCAGTCTGTTAAAATGATACGGTCTCCCCACTTATCTATACATTTTTTCAATTGAGTATTTACACAATTGTATTGATTGTCTGACAACCCGAAGTCACTATCTTTCGCTCGTCCTACAGGGAGCGTAAGACCTGCCCTAAATGCACTAACACCTGCTAATACAGCGTCTTCTACTACATGTTCTACACTCTTATAATTTGAGGGATTTATAGTCATAGCTATTAAAGTAGGAATTTTTGAGTTAGTTAATTTTTTAACATTATGTATGGTTTCATGATAAGCTCCTTGTCTTCCTCGAAGTCTGTCATGAATATCAGGTGTCCCATCAACACTGACTTGAACTACCACATTGTTCAATTGTGTGACTAAATCAATTTCATCTTCCCTCCAATTTATACCGTTACTAAATAGATGTACATTAGTAAATAAAGAACTTGCAGTAGCTAAGATACGTTTAAATCCCTTAGCTAATCTTGCTTCTCCTCCTGTCAAAGTAACATCTGAAACGCCATTAATAGCAAGTTTTTGTAATACACTTAGCCATTGATCTGTATCCAATTCATTAGTATATCTCTTGCCAGAACTTGCGTAACAGAAGGCACAACTTAAGTTACATCCGTTTGTCAGTTGCAAAGTGCAACTTATTGGTAAATAGGATTTTGTAGAGCCAGATATACGTAAGTTTTTTAATATACCTTCCTTCCAAGTTGATGTGAAAGGATGTTCATTGAATTGATCTATTAAATGCTGAGAAGTAATCTCCTCATTATGTATATTTCCCCAAATTTTCGCTGTTTTATCTATAGATCTAGTCTTAGATAAAATAAGCGCAAGTTCTGATGCAACGCCACTTAAACGAAAATAGTACATACTTCGACTCTCTAAAAGGAAACACCCACTCGGTTGTAGATGTAAGGAAAATTCTGGTTCATACTTTAAATCAAGATCATTAGTCATTTATACATCTTTCCTTTCAATAAATATGATGAATGTACTAATACTAGAGACAGAGGGATTTCTCCTCTCCATCTCTAGTTGCTCGTTTAGAGAGCTAGGTTAATAGGTGTGGGCGGTAGGCATGAACGTGTTAGTGAAATACTCTTTGCTGCCCAGCATGCAGCACAACCAACAGATTTGACTAATGGAACGCCACCTTGTTTTTGAGTGCTTTTTTGTGTTGAAGATTCCCACATTAGTTTTTGTTTGTCTTTTTCCATAAATGTCACCTCTTGTAAAATTTTTAATAGTTTTATACTATTATGTTATATATTGTAAATTAGATGTAACCATTTGTAAATAATTAACTTTTAAAAAAATATGCAAATAGTAATATGTTTTCTGCCAAGTACAGTTTCAAAATAGCTATAATTGATTTTAAAATTGATACTTTTGTTCTAAAAAAGGCATTAAAGGACGTTTAGTAACTTATAAATTGGGTTCGGTTCAATTGGAGGTGCAGTTTTTTTGACTAAATATACGATAGACGAAAAATCAAATGCAGTTTTAGAGTACTTAAAAGGGAAAAAAAACCATAAATCCATTACTCAAGAAAGAAATGTAGGTTTATCCCCTCTGAAAAGTTGGGTCGCTCGCTATCTAAAACATGGGATGGAAGGACTTGTTTCACCCTATACAAATTACACTCTGCCCTTTAAACTATAGGTACTTAAATATATGAACGAATATGGGGCATCGATCAACGAGACCGCTGTACACTATAACCTTCCTTCCGATTCTACACTTTTGAATTGGGCAATCCCCTCTTCCTAGCAAAAGATGTTGCTGAGTGGATTGATTACTCTAAAGACAAAGTTGGACAAATACTGAAAACAGTTGATGAAGATGAGAAAGTAACCTCACCGATACACTATAGCGGTCAGGTTCGCAATATGTATTTCTTAACAGAAGACGGTCTATATGAATATTGATGCAATCACGAAAGCCAATTGCAAAAGCATTCATGAAAGAAGTTAAGATAATCCTTAAGGCAATTCGCAGAGATGGTGGGTATATCGCAACAAATGAAGATGATGATGATGCTACAATCATGGCGAAGGCATTAGTGGTTGCCCAAAAGACAATTGACCGACAAGGTAAACAACTTGAATCTGCTAATAAAGTGATCGAAGAGCAAAAGCCAATGGTCACATTTGCAGAGAAGATATCATACAAATTAGCCTCCCCTAATAATTAAGGAAGGCTCATTCTAAGGGAACTTTATTAACTGTTTAGGCTGATAACGAACTGTACATTCTTTGGTCACGCAGTGGTCACAAAAATGGTCACATGTGGTCACAAAAAAGTAGTTTTTCTAGAATTTATCCATTTTTATCCTTTCATTCAATAATCACAAAACCCTTATATATCAACGTTTCCAGCCAACATCGACGGCATCAAACAGGACGGCACTTCAGAACCTGTCTTCCGTAATGGAGATTGGGTGGGGTTGATAAAAAATAGAGGGGATAGCATAGCATAATACTTCTGAAATCTTGAGTAATCACACTTCTTAAATTAGCAAGCTAAGGATGCTAAAAATCTGGAAGTATATGCTTCTTGTTACCTCATAAGTAGGATCGTAAGTTATTTACGACTTCATCAATATCTAAATGCAGATATTTGGTCGTAACTGATATATCACTATGACCCAACGCCTTAGAGATTACAGCAACATTTGCTCCTTTATTTAACAAGGTCTTAGCAAACCCCCTTCTTAACGCATGAGGATTGATATTCTTCAAACCGTACATTCGAGAATACTTATTTAACCGCTTCTGAATGTTATTATGCGTTGGTGAGGTTGATATGACATCTCCGTACTTAGTAATAAAAATCAAACTATTTTTCTTGCCATATTCTGTTCTAATTATTGCATTTTGTTTTAACAGTACCTCTAACAGTTTTTTTAGGAAGTCATCAAAAGGCAATTTAATTTGTTGATGATTTTTCATAATGCTTCCTTCTAAATTTAGCACATTGTTATTAAGGTCTATATGCCGTTCCTCAAGTTGAACCAATGTATTTATTCGGATACCTGTTTTAAACATGACTAGGACGGCTACAGCGTCCCTTAAGTGGATGAAATTCCCCAAGTCCAGTAAAGAGAGCAGAACATTAACATCATGCTCCGTAGCACCTTCCTTCACCTTTTGGTCCACCTTAATGTTAATGGTTTTCCAAAACTTCATTTCAATCCAACGATTATCAAAGCATCTAGACAAAAAAGCCTTTAGACATTTTAAACGTGTTAATTTTGTTTGATTGCTTACATTCATGCTATCTAAACATTTATAAATGGTATTGGCTGTAATATCGGCAACATTTGTTACTCTTTGAAAATGCTCTACATGAAGTACATAATCACTTATAGTCCGGCTTCTATTACCACTCACCTTCATTTGCCTTGTAATAACGTCTAGAGCGTTTGAAATCAAGATGGAGTCACTTAGAATAGCAGGTTGTTCAGTCCTAGCTTTTGAAGCGGCAGAATTAGAAACGGGTAATTCCTCTAATAACCCTCTTACGTCTACTTTAACATCTAATAATCCTTTTCTTTTGGTCATACGAAAAAACCTCCTATATCGTTAGTAATGTAAGTCGATATACGGTGTAATTTCTTACATGACCGTTATACTGACCGTTTCACTAAACGATATAGAAGGTTGTGGTAGCGGGCTTTGCAGCCGTTAAGTTAGTGTCCCAGGAGAGATTCGAACTCCCGACCGACGCCTTAGAAGGGCGTTGCTCTATCCAGCTGAGCTACTGAGACATTTATGATATAAGTTGCGGTAAAACTTATGTATTACCTTAACTGTTCCCTTAGGACACTTCTTATTATAGTAGGATATCAAAAGGAAGTCAACGGTTTTTTAAAAAAAGTTTTTTCTTTTTTTAAACAACCAGGAAGCGGGGAAAAACGCTTCCTGTTCATTATACATGAAGTCATTCCATTTGATAAGCATTTCTTAGATCCTCAACGATTTTTCCTTCAATGTCATAATAGATGATTTCAAGTTGGTCATTTCCAATCTCCAAAATGGCATAGGTTTTCTCTTTTCGTCCCCGCGGCTGCCGTATGCTTCCCGGGTTGATGAAGAGCTTGCCGTCAATCCACTCTGAGCCTGCAGCATGGGAGTGACCAAAGCAAATAATATCCGCCCCTGTCTCTTCACTTTTATAAGATAGGTTCATCAAGGTCATATTTATGTTATAGAGGTGTCCATGCGTTACGAAGAAACGCTTGCCTGAGATACTCTCCACAATATCATCCGGATATGCCGAATCATAGTCGCAATTCCCGCCAACGGCCAAAAACTCCGACATGTGAGGGTCATTTCTCTCCAACTCTGAATCACCGCAATGGATCATGGCGGCGACCTCTTGTTTATGACGGTCGGCAATCATGCTGATTTCATGAGTTAAGCCATGACTGTCACTCATTATTAGCACTTTCATCGTCACATTCCTTCTTCCCTTTTTAGAAATAGATCAAGTTTTTCATCTAGGGCCCTCAATGCGTTGGCACGGTGGCTGATTTGGTTTTTTTCCTCTTTTGTCAATTCAGCGTTTGTTTTGCCCTGTTCCTCTACAAAAAAGATGGGATCATAACCAAATCCATTCGTTCCTGAAGGCTGTTCCGTGATCAAGCCTTCCATCGTTCCCGATACCGTAATCGTTTCCTGGTTGGGCGACGCTAGTGCCAAGGCGCAATAAAATCTCGCCGTCCTAGCCTCTTTTGGCACGCCTTCCAGTTCGCGGAGGACTTTTTCCGTGTTTGCTTCATCACTCTTGGCCTCTCCAGCATAGCGGGCAGAATATACGCCTGGACGGCCCTCCAATGCATCTACAATCAATCCGGAATCATCAGCAATGACAAAGTGGCCTAGCTGATGGGCAATGGCCTCTGCCTTCAGGATCGCATTTTCTTCAAAGGTCGTGCCTGTTTCCTCCACATCCGGGGCATCCGGTACATCGAGAAGTGTTTTGACTTCATAACCTTTAGCAGAAAATAAGCTTTCGAACTCCTTGGCTTTCCCTTTATTTTTCGTTGCAATGATTACTGTCTTCATTTTTCATTTCACCCTTTTTCATTTTATCGGCACGGGAGCTCTTTTGGGGCTGAGAAAGAATTTGCTGTCATTCGTCATATGTAAAAGCCGCTTCTTCTCCAGTGCCAACGGACGGATTCAACTCTGCCTATCATGATCAACAACAGCCGCTGAATTTTCCAGATAAGTTAAGTCTAACACAACTCCCTCATCTGCAATAACCTGAAACTTATAAACTAACGTTTGTAATTTTCACTATGTTCAATATGGATATTAACTTTTATGTTATTTATTGAAGTCTTATCAAAGGAATTAATAATTTTATTATCCCACTTATTGATATGGTATCTGTATGCCTTTTCACTTATGTTAAAAAGGTCTGTATTGAATTTTTCCCCCGTCTCCAATGTCTTCAAAATATCTTGCTTAATTTTTATTTCTACCTTTTTTTCGATTTTTTCCATATCCAAGTTATCTATATTTTGTTTCAATATCCCATTTGCTTTAACTTCTAAATCATATAAGGGTTTCTTCTGTTGTTCCAATACTTTGATGTTTGTTTTGGGGTCCATGATTTCAACACTTACCTTTTGTTTATTCAGGGAAAAAAACATGACTGTCGCCTTGTTTTCAACCCATTTCATACCAATCAAATCTTGTTTACTTACGAACCCTTTATACTGTTGTTTTGATATAACATAGCCGCCATTCAACGTTGGTATCTTTTTTTCTTTCCCCCTGTCTGTGTAATGACGCTCATTTATTACTATAGAGGGAATTAAAATGGAACCAACCGGTTGATAAAATTCCGAAACCAGTTCACTGAATTTTAACGGGGAAATGAAATAGTTTTCATTAATAACGGTCTCTGGCCTTTGAATGATCGTGAATAAGTTAGGAAGATTAAAGAAACTATCACTGTCAAACACTTTTTTAATATCCCCGTTTGTAACAAACAGCCATGAATTGTATCGCAATAAGGGCTCTTTCCCTACATATTCAATGAAATCCTTCATTTTCTTATTGATTACATCCTCACTTAAAATGAAGGAGTTAACATGCCCGATATAAAGTGGCAATGCTGCATTTTGTTCTAATTCAGTAAATGCTTCTTCGATACTTTCCCCTTTACCTTTCCCAATGACAACACCAGTTTTTTCTTGTAATGCTGTGGCCCCCTCTTGTTTTGCTATATCCGCAAAATTCAATGCTTGAAAGTATAAGATGAATTCACCCTCTTTATAATCGATCCCTAGAGCGGATCCATATGTTTTGAGCTTGAATTTCCTTCATTCCCCAGCAGCCTGTCGTCAATAAAAGTTGACAGCCAATTACCATGACTGCAATTAGCTTTCTCATTTGTCCGACCCCTTTTGCGATTCATTATCACTGGATTGCAGAGCTTGATTCCGCTGCCTTAACATCCCATACGGAAGCTTGAATAAGACTTTTAAAATGTCCGATTTATTTGGTTTGGAAAATGGATTCACAAAAGGCTGTCCGAAACTTTCCAAGGAAACCACAACAATCAAGATAAGAAATATTCCCATGAAGAATCCAAACAAGCCTAGAAATGCTGAACATGCAAATATGAATAACCTTATAAGAACAATATTCCCAGCGATATTCTGATTGATTAGGGTATAGCTTGAGAGAACTGTAACAGCTATTACTACGAGCATGGAGGGTGAAGTCAGCCCTGCCCGAATCGCTGCATCACCTATAATCAATCCACCCAATACAGAAACCGTCGGACCAACAGCTTTTGGCAGGCGAAGACCGGCTTCCTTAAATAGTTCAAATAATATGATCATTACGAATGCCTCCAAAGAAGCAGGTATGGGCAAGCCCTGTCTCGTGATTGAAATCGTCGCAAGAAGCGAAAAGGGAATTTGATCGAATTGATAGGTAACCAACGCTATAAAAAATCCCGGTAACGTAACCGTTACAAATAATGAGACTACACGAATGATGCGCATAAAACTAATGTAAAAAAAGCTTGCATGTGCGTCATCGGCAGCATAAAGTAACTGATTAATACTCGTTGGTCCGATCAAGCTTGTGGGATTCCCGTCTACCAGGATGGCAAAGCGCCCTTGATTCAAGGATTCAACAACATAATCCGGTCGACCGATATACTCCATTAAGGGGAAAATGGAAAATTGAGTATCATATAAGAGTTCTTCAACTTGGTAACTGCTGACTATGATATCAGCCTTTAATGAATCCAATCGTTTTTTAACATCCAAAAGAATCGAGGGATTGATAATGTCATCAATATATAGCAGCAATATTTTAGTTTTACTTCGTTTCCCGATTGTATATTCTATACATTTAAGTGATGCCGTTTTTAACCTCTGGCGAATTAAAGACATGTTATCCGCTATATTCTCAACGAATCCATCCCTAGGTCCCCGAATGGAAGATTCTATATTGGATTCTTCCGGACTGCGCTTAGGGGAATTAGCTAATGGGGTATGGTAAATTTCGTTGGAAGATTCATTAATAATGATCAGGTCTCCTGAAAAAAGAATGCTTTCTACTCCGCCTTTTAAATCGGAGCCCTTTTTAAGCGTACTGATCTCCATGATATTGCTTAATTGATCAATTGTTAATTCGCCATTTTCTTGAACCGCTTTAGATATTGTAGGCAGAATCACTTCATTGATGAATGGCATATCCACTAAGTTTGGCGCATATAAAAAACCCAACAAATAACGACCTTCATTATCAAAAGTTTTTGTTCTTAAAACAACATCGGAAGAATGTTCGAACCATTTTCGGATTTGGTCAATACAAGAAGGAGGACCATTCAAATTTCCCTTCTTCATAATGTTTCACCTTTTCCTTTTCCCTTTTTAAAAATAATAAATAACAGTATAATTGCAGCACTAAAAAGAAACAGACTGCTTATTGGAAAGAAATATTTGTATATAAAATTAAAAAATGAAGTAGCATCCCAATGGATTAGCGTTCCAATAACAATTAACAAATATAGTGAAAGCGGGATCCACTTCTGATGTTTTGAATTCGAGATTAACTTATAGCCTATAAATAAACATAAACTTATTCGGATCATGGCACCCGAAAGCCATTGGAAAATGGAAAGGAAATCGAGTCGAGTAATATAATAGCCAAATCTTAGCAACTTCCACTGTTCGTAAGCCGGATTCCTCATTTTCACAGCTTCCACAGAACCAAATTCTGCCATCGCTCCCATGAGGGGGCCTAACGTCAGCATCATGAGGATAATACCAACCAGTAAAAGCCACTTGGCTTTTAGCTTGTTTTTCAAGTAAGGAGTTAAAAATAAAAAAACGATGATTTCTAAATATCCTGCACTCGTATACAGCATTCCATTTAGTGTATGGCGATACCCGCTTTCAAATATCGGGAACAATAATTCGTAATTCTTATTACTCGTGTTCCCCAGCCCCACGAATATCCCCAAAATAGTGACGACCGGAAGAAATAGGAGAGCCAAAGTACTTATGGTGCGTATTCCTTTATAACTTGCAAAAATACAAATAAAAGTGAATAGGCTGACGACTACGATGTTTGGTATGTCATGAGTATAATTAGCTTTTGCCCAAATCAATGTGAATTTAACGGTAATGAATGCGTTAATTATAAAGTACAAGCCAAATGCTATCGTGAAAATATATGTAACAAAAGGTGTAGACCATTTTTTCAGAAAAGAGATTATATCTTCTTTATCTAGTTTTTTATAAATATAAAAAATAAATAGTGTCCAAACGATACATGGAACAACACTTATTATGACACTTATCCATCCGTCGCGTTGAGATGCGGATAAGATATTGGGAAGGAGCAGGACATGTACCATGAACCCTGTATTCATGATGATTAAAACATAGATGTGTAAAGCCTGAATGACCTTTTGATCCATAATACCCCCCCCATTAATTACATGTTTAAAAGTAATTTCCCCTTTTAAAAATTTATTTATGTAAAAACTTTCCCACAACACGGGAAATTGCTTCGGGGCTGTATAGCTTTCAACTCTCTAACAGCGTGGTCATTCAATGGCGGAGGCAAAAAAATAAGAGGCAGCTGCAAGCTGCCTCATTGTTTTATTTCTACATATATTTAAAAACTGCCTGTGTTGACTTTCTCTGGACGGACGACTGGTTCGGATAATTTCTTACCTTCTTCATTAAGAACATCTGCGCTGCCCTGCACTTGCACTTCAACGCTTTCAATTCCTTTCTGTTCCGTCAAGGAAAGGACCAAGGCATCAAGGACCTCCTGTGATACCTTTTTCTCTTTAAAGCTTCCAAGGATATTTTCGTTAAAATTCAGGCTGACCTTACCTTCTGCCACTTTAGGCTCGTCAAGTAAAGCTACATCACTCATGAACCCTGTTTGCAGGTTAGAACCTGAAGGACTCTTCGTTAATTCCTGAATGACTGCTGTTACATTATCAGACACCGTTTCGCTGATCCTGCGCGTCACCGGAACATAATAAGTGTACTCCTCATCACCGCCTACATAATAAACGGTCAGTGCTTTGGTATTGGAAATGTCGACTACGTCACTCGTATCGATATTGATTCCTGAAGACCTTGAGATATTTTCATCTATCGGTGTGCCATTGACCGGCATTTCGGAAATATCTTCCCCATTGATTCTCATTTGGATTTTATCGACCGAGTCGAATTGTGTCAGGGTCCATGTGATGGCTTGAAGGATTTTAAGTTCATCCTCTTTCTGATAGTTTTTGAATTCCGGCGAAAAGTCCGCCACAGCCACCCCGTCTTTAATGTTCACGCTTATTTGGGTATCGGCGGGAATGACGGCCCTGAACCCATTTGGAAGTTTATCCGTGACTGGTCCGTTATTGACAAGGTAATCAAGGGCTTGTTTAGCGACAGCTTCCGATTTAGGAAGTTCCAATGTCTGTGGAACCACATACCCGCTTTTATCAATTAAATATAACTCCGTCTTCACCGTTTTCGATTCCACAGCGCCTTCTTCTCCCTCAGTCGCTGGCTTTTCCTCACCATTCGTTTCTGTTTCTTTTAATGAAGATTCATCCTCGACTAATGAAACATCCTTCGGGGGATCAATTTCCTTTTTCTCTTCACCGCCAAATAATCCGCAGCCTGAAAGCCAAAAAGAAGATGCCAGAATGGTCACAGCCATTGTTACTTTTGATTTATTGGACATAAAATCACTCCTAGGACAGTTTGTACTCCTATTTATACGAGCCCTAGGGGAAAATAGACCAATTATTTTTCCCTCCGATAATGGAGCTGGGCAATTTGCCTGTACTGATGCATCTTTTTTAGCTTCATTAGGATTTGGGGAGACTTCCTCATTGGAACAATCGACTCCCATCCCCAAGTATAATCGGAATGATGGATAGGGTCATTTCATCCACCTACGGGGAAAACGAGTGCCTCATGCTCCAATCAACGGCCAAATGTACAAGCAAAAAAACTGCAGACAAACTCCATTTTCATCGAGTATGTCTACAGTCTGAAACTTCCAAATGGAAGTCTTATAAGTGATCGATTTTAATTGTTTCGATGGTATTGGCATGAATACCGAGCCAGCTCGATGCGATGGAACCAAACATATCTCTTGAACCGGTTGTATAAAAGCGATGAACTGGACGGAGCTTGCTTTTATTGATTAATTTATAGTAATCCAAAATGACACTTGCCTCCCGGGCCGTCTCTTCGCCAGAGGAAATGACTTGTACTTCATCCCCCATATAGGAAGAGATTACAGGCCCCAGCAGTGGATAATGGGTACAGCCAAGGATCAGTGTATCGATCTTCGTTTTCTTCAACGGGTTCAAGGTTTGTGCCACGACCCGATTGACGATCCCCCCTTGAAACTCCCCGCTTTCTACGATCGGGACAAATTTCGGGCATGCTAAACTATCTACTTTCACATCGGAATTGATGGAAGCAAGTGCATCGTCATAAGCTTTGCTTTTTACCGTGCCTTCCGTACCGATAACTCCAATATGCAAGGAATCAGAAACTTTCAATGCCGCCCTTGCCCCTGGGTGTATGACACCCAACACAGGAATCGGAAGTATAGCCCTGATTTCATCCAATACAGCTGCAGTCGCTGTATTGCAAGCGATGATCAGCATTTTTATATCCTTCTTCATCAAAAATCTCGTCATTTGCCATGTGAAGGTTTGGACATCTTTTTTTGTCCTCGGCCCATATGGGCATCTTGCTGTATCACCTAAGTAAATTATATTTTCATTTGGAAGCTGACGCATGACTTCTTTAGCTACTGTCAAGCCGCCTACTCCCGAATCAATGATGCCTATCGGTTGTTTCAAAAAACTCGCCTCATTTTTCTTTCATTTCTTGATGTAGTTTTACTAGAATCCCTTTGAGGGATATGATGTCAGATTCGTTAAAATTGACTAACACGCCACTCAAGTACTGCTTCCGTTTATTAATCACTTCTTGGATTATCCGTTCGCCTTCTTCAAGAAGGTGAATTCGAACCACACGCCGATCCTTTTCATCCCTGACACGCTGGACAAGCTGATGTTTCTCCATGCGGTCAATCAGGTCCGTCGTTGTACTGAAGGCGAGAAACATCTTCGTGGACAATTCGCCAATCGTCATGTCACCTGATTCAAAAAGCCATTGCAAAGCCACGAATTGAGGAATGGTAATTTTATAATCATGGAGAATTTCTCTTCCCCTTTGCTTAAGCCATGACGATACATAGCGCAATTCCTTCTCGATATCGGCTACATATGCCGCCTGCTTCTCTTCATCCATAAACACAGCTCCCCACTTCATGAAACTTATCATACTACCATTTTGGATGAAAGTGAAATGATTTTCAAGATTGATTGACTGGAATCATAATGAAACCGCACCATAAAAATAAGCAGCATCCAAAGAAGTCAAAACAACCAAATTGTTTTGGCCTTCCTTATATGCTGCCAATGAACGGGAGAGAAATTATTTATAAGGCTTACGTATTAAGAGTTAACACATTAAAGCTTAAGTTCTCCCATACGAAGGAGTTCTATGACTGCCTGCGAACGTCCTTTAACTCCAAGCTTCTGCATCGCATTCGAAATATGGTTTCGAACTGTTTTTTCGCTAATAAACAATTCACCTGCGATTTCTTTTGTTGTTTTGTCTTGTACTAGTAACTCAAATACTTCTTTTTCTCTTTTGGTGAGTAATGGCTTATGAGTGAATTCGTTCTCCTTCAAGTAATGTTACCCTCCTTGCCTTCACCAGCATAAAACCCGGAGTGGGTGTCTATTTAGTCAAGATATAGTATGTCGGCTGGGGCAATGGAGTGACTCTTTTACTTGTCTAAATGGAAATATTTTCAAGAATGTTCCAGCACAGTATACAGCATCGAACGCTTCACGCCTTCCGTCCAAGGTACCGGCTTCCCTGTGGCCTTGGACACTTGCACAATCGTCCCCCTGCCCGTTAAACAAATGGAACCATCTTGTTTAGTCCCCATATAGTGTAGGTCCACTGAAGAATTTCCGATATGGTCAGCTTTCACATGGATTGTCAATTGATCATTGAAAAACATCTGCTTAAGGTAATCACACTGTAAATTGGCAACAACCGGCATCTCACCGCATTCAGCCGAGGTCCAATCCTTCATGAACCCCATACTGTTGAAATACTCAATCCGAGCTTCCTCAAAATAAGTAAAAGGAATCGTGTTATTCAAGTGCCCAAACATATCAGTTTCCGAAAAGCGGATCTTAATCTCATGTTTAAAAGAAAAATCATTGATCCACTCCGTAATATTATCGATATATGATATTTTGCCCAACTTGTGCACACCCTTTCTGAATTGAATGACTATTCACTCATTTTATAAGAAAACAACGATAATGAAAAGGATTTTCTATTGAAAGCAGGGTAAATTATCAAGCTCACTTCACAAATCCTTCACAGTTGGCCTGGTGCCGGATTTATACTTCAACCCCAGTTATCAATCGTTTATGATTCTCTCGATTCCCAACCAATTCTGTGTATGTAAAACAATGAAAAAAAGAACCCATATCATAAGATACAGGTTCTTTCATGTTCATGATTAAACTTCATCACTGCCGAAGAAGTTACGGAATTGTTGGATCGTAGTATCACGGTTCAACGCAGCAATCGAAGTCGTTAATGGAATGCCTTTAGGGCAAGACTGCACGCAGTTTTGTGAGTTACCGCAGTTTGCAAGTCCTCCATCACCCATGATCGTATTTAAACGTTCAGCTTTGTTCATTGCACCAGTTGGATGTGCGTTGAATAAACGAACTTGTGATAATGGTTGTGGCCCCATGAAGTCTGAATTGCTGTTTACGTTCGGACAAGCTTCCAAACATACACCGCAAGTCATACATTTAGATAACTCGTAAGCCCATTGACGTTTCTTTTCTGGCATACGCGGTCCTGGTCCAAGGTTGTACGTTCCATCGATTGGAATCCATGCTTTTACCTTTTTCAATGAGTCGAACATACGGCTGCGATCGACTTGCAGATCACGAACAACAGGGAATGTACGCATTGGTGCTAGACGAACCGGCTGCTCCAATTGATCGATAAGAGCTGTACATGATTGTCTTGGTTTACCATTGATAACCATTGAACAAGCACCACATACCTCTTCAAGACAGTTCATGTCCCATGCGATTGCTGTAGTGTGCTTGCCTTGTACCGTTACTGGATTACGACGAATTTCCATTAGGGCGGAAATTACGTTCATATTCGGACGGTACGCTAATTCGAATTCCTCATCATAAGGAGCTGAATCCGGTGTATCTTGACGAGTGATTATAAAACGGACTGTTTTAGTCTCAGATTTAGTTTCAACCATTTTTTTGCTCCCCCTCTTTAGTGTTTCGTAGTGTAGTCACGTTTACGCGGTGCGATCAGTGATACATCTATGTCTTCATAATGGAATTCAGGTGCTTGATCCAAGCCTTTGAATGTTGCCATAGTAGTTTTCATGAATTCCTCATCATTACGTTCTGGGAAATCAGGTTTGTAATGCGCTCCGCGGCTTTCGTCACGGTTTAATGCACCAATTGTGATTACACGAGCCAATTGCATCATGTTTTGCAGCTGTCTAGTGAATGCAGCTCCTTGGTTACTCCATTTAGCCGTGTCATTGATGTTAATTTTCTTGTAACGTTCCATCAGCTCAAGAATCTTGTTATCCGTTTCTTTCAGCTTGTCATTGTAACGAACTACAGTAACATGCTGTGTCATCCACTCACCAAGTTCTTTGTGAAGGACGTACGCATTTTCGTTACCATCAAGAGACATGACTTCATTCCATTTCTCTTGTTCTTGTTTTTCGTACCCTTCATACAATGAAGAAGGAATGGATTCTGAAGTTTTAGCAAGGCCTTCAATATATTTAACGGCGTTCGGTCCAGCGACTGAACCACCATAGATTGCAGAAAGAAGTGAGTTGGCACCAAGACGGTTACCGCCATGTTGTGAATAATCGCACTCACCTGCAGCGAATAAACCTTTGATGTTAGTCATTTGGTCATAATCAACCCAAAGTCCGCCCATAGAATAGTGAACGGCAGGGAAAATTTTCATTGGAACTTTACGAGGATCTTCACCCATGAATTTCTCGTAGATTTCAATGATTCCGCCAAGTTTAATATCAAGTAATTTAGGATCTTTATGTGATAGATCCAGGTAAACCATGTTTTCACCATTAATGCCAAGCTTCATGTTCATACATACGTCGAAGATTTCACGAGTCGCGATATCACGAGGTACTAGATTACCATAAGCAGGGTATTTTTCTTCAAGGAAATACCAAGGTTTCCCGTCTTTATATGTCCAGATACGTCCACCTTCACCACGAGCGGATTCACTCATTAGACGAAGTTTGTCATCGCCAGGGATTGCTGTCGGGTGAATTTGAATGAACTCACCATTAGCATAATTAACACCTTGCTGATAAACGATGGAAGCTGCTGAGCCTGTATTGATCATTGAGTTCGTTGATTTACCGAAAATGATTCCAGGGCCGCCGCTCGCCATGATGACTGCGTCTCCAGGGAATGATTTGATTTCCATTGAAGTCAGGTTTTGTGCTACGATACCGCGTGCTGTTTGCTCATCATCGATAACAGCTCCAAGGAATTCCCAGCCTTCATATTTCGTTACAAGGCCTTCAACTTCATAACGGCGAACCTGCTCGTCCAATGCGTAAAGTAATTGCTGACCAGTTGTTGCACCAGCGAATGCTGTACGGCTATGTTGAGTACCACCGAAACGACGGAAATCAAGAAGACCTTCCGGAGTACGGTTGAACATAACACCCATACGGTCAAACATATGGATGATCGATGGTGCTGCTTCGCACATCGCTTTAACCGGCGGTTGGTTAGCCAAGAAATCTCCGCCATAAACTGTATCGTCGAAGTGGATATATGGAGAATCCCCTTCACCTTTTGTATTTACTGCCCCGTTGATTCCGCCTTGGGCACAAACTGAGTGAGAGCGTTTAACAGGCACTAAAGAAAATAAATCAACCTGTTGTCCCAGCTCTGCTGCTTTGATCGTAGCCATTAATCCAGCTAGACCTCCACCAACGATAACTATTTTACCTTTACCCAATTCTGTCACTCCCTTATTTCCATTAGCCAAGCTATGTTTTTCCTAATTCTTATAAATGAACTCTATCTTCTTATACGAATGCGAAAATTGCGCTGATTCCGATATAAGTAAGAAGAACGAAAACGATCAATGTAAAGTAAGTCATGATTCTTTGCGATCTTGGTGAAACTGTAAGACCCCAGCTCACAGCAAATGACCATAATCCATTAGCAAAGTGGAAGATTGCCGAGGTAACACCAACAATATAGAACACAAGCATGAATGGACTAGAGAAAATCTCTGCCATCATGTCAAAGTTAACTTCAGCACCCATAGCTGCTTGAATTCTAGTTGCCCATATATGCCAAACAAGGAAAATCAACGTTATGATTCCAGTTAGGCGTTGTAGCATGAACATCCAGTTACGGAAGAAACTAAATCTGCCTAAATTGTTTTTTGCTGTAAAGGCAATATAAATTCCGTACACAGCATGGAAAATGAGCGGTAGATAGATGACGACCCATTCTACCAGAATCTTCACGGGCGTATACTCAATTAAATGAACTGCCCCATTAAAAGTTTCTTCTCCTTTTGTTGCCATAAAGTTTACCGATAAATGAAAAATTAGGAATAGACCAATTGGAATTACTCCTAGAAGTGAATGAAGCCTGCGATTCCCAAACTCACGATTTTTTGCCACTAAGTGCCCCCCCTTAATTTGTGAAAAATCATGCAAAGATAAACTGGTGGCTACCTTTTATCTCCGCGTGAAAATACAGTATAGAGTCAAAAAAAATCCTCTATACTTCCTTTACAATTATGTGACATGTCCATTTTACTCCTGACTTCTATGTGCGTCAAGAAAACGGATACAAGAAATCTCTTTTTCAGAATAGATTTTATTGGATTAAATTGGGTATTTTTTGATTGTCAAGATGATATTTTGAAGAAATTTCTAATTAAACTATTAATATCCCGGAATAATTTCTCATTTTTTTCCAATTGTTATTTAAATAAATAAAAAACAGTATAATTTGCAAAAGAAATACGTTTATAATAGATTTACAGAAAGAGGCGATAAATCATGAAAAAAAATATTGCTGCTGCGATAGAAGAAGAGATTCAACCTGAAGAAATTCAAACTGAAGAATTCCAAGTTCCAGCTTTCGGATACGAATTAATCAGAGAAGTTCTATTGAACGATATTCTCGGAAAAGACTCTAATCAAATCCTCTATTGGGCAGGTAAACAATTAGCAAGAAAATTCCCATTGAATGGCGATCAGGAAGTGATTGAATTTTTCCAAAGCGCTGGATGGGGCAATCTGGAAATCTTGAAGTATACGAAACACGAGATGGAATTATCCCTGACGGGTGAAATAATCAGCCGCCGCCTGGATTTACATCCTGATTGTCACTTCCAACTTGAAGCCGGTTTCCTTGCCGAGCAGTTTACACTGCAAAAAAAATTCCTCAGCGAATCAACGGAAGAAATCAAACGCCGCGCAAAAAAAGTGATATTCACCATCCAATGGGATCCAAGAGATCCAATCTAATGAGCCCTGAAAACAGACTTACCCTTTTTACCGGAAGTCTGTTTTTTATTGGACTCCTGACACTTAAGCTAGCACATTTGCATGCTGACCAAGTTTAAATGCCTCATGAAGGGATTCAACCGCCTTCACCATTTCCTTTTCATTGACGACGGTCGAAACTTTAATTTCCGATGTGCTGACCATTTTCACCTGGATGCCTGTATTGGCCATCACTTCAAACATTTCGGCAGCCACTCCCGGATTGGATACCATACCGGAACCGACGATGGACACTTTGGCCAACCCGCTCTCCGTTTCGACTCGGTCGAATCCCAATTGTTCTTTATTATTTTCCAGCACGATCAAGGCCGCTTCCGTATCTTCACTTTTTGTGGAAAAAGATAGATTGGTCGTATCCTCGGCAGTCATGCTTTGTATGATGATGTCCACATTGATCCGGTTTTTCGCAAGCGTCGTGAAGATAGTGGATAATGCACCTAGTGATTGGGGCAAACCATATATGGTGACCCTCGTAATACTGTCTTCAAAAGCAATGCCTCGTACAATTAAGTTTTCTTCCATAGTTGCTTCCTCCTCTATGATCGTACCTGATTCTCTCTCCATGCTTGAACGGACTTCAAGCGGAATTTGATAATTTTTTGCATATTCGACAGCCCTTGGGTGAAGGACGCCCGCCCCCAGGTTGGCAAGTTCCAGCATTTCATCGTAAGAAATGGATTGGAGTTTTCTCGCGCCTTTTATGTAGCGTGGGTCCGTTGTGAAAACACCCGTTACATCCGTATATATATCGCATCTATCCGCATTCAGCGCTGCAGCGATGGCAACCGCCGTCGTATCGGAACCGCCTCGCCCTAAGGTAGTGATTTCCCCATTTGCATCGTTACCCTGGAAACCGGCTACGACCACTATTTTCTTCTCCTGAAGCTGAGCTTGGATCCTCGTGGCATCGATGTTTAAAATCCGGGCATTCCCATGAACGGATTCCGTTTGCATGCCAGCCTGCCAGCCAGTATACGAAATGGCTTCATGTCCTTCTTCAATCAGTGCCATCGTTAACAGGGAAATCGTTACCTGTTCCCCAGTCGTCAAAAGCATATCCATTTCCCTCTTGCTCGGGGATCCGGAAATATCACGCGCCATGGAAACCAATTGGTCCGTTGTTTTCCCCATAGCTGAAACAACGACGACCACCTCATTTCCATTCTCCGCTTCCTCGATTACCCGATTGGCAACATTTTTGATTTTTTCTACGCTACCGACGGAGGTTCCGCCGAATTTTTGAACGATTAATGCCATCCTCATGCACCCTCTCTACTTTTTAGGCAATAAAAAAAGCAATGAGAAATATCTCATTGCTGTGGTCACATATCTAATACTGTAAACACAGTGAGATAGCTCTCCAGGGTATAAACCCTGACAATCCGCCATTTCTTAAATGTCGGACCAGGAGGACAAGGTATGAGTCTTGTCTTCCTTCGGCGTCATCCCCTTTCAAAACCTTTCATGGAAGCTCATACTTCTCCAGGTTTTTACTCTTGAATTCCGCACCTCTATCAGCACTTTTAAGTTGTCTAGTTAAAAATTCCTTTTAATCATAGCATAGAGATTTATCGGTAGCAAGATTATTCTTGTAATTTTCTAACGATTCCCTCGGCTACACCTTTTGGCATGCCAGCTTCCATGATTTCCTCGGCCGTCGCCTCTTTGATTTTCTTCAATGATCCAAAATGCCTTAATAATTGCTTCCTTCGCTTTTCCCCGACTCCTGGAATATCATCAAGCTGGGAATGAACCGCATTTTTCCCGCGTAGCTGGCGATGAAACGTAATCGCGAACCGGTGCACTTCATCCTGAATTCTTTGCAATAGGTAAAATTCCTGGCTCCGTGAATCAAGAGGTACGAGTTCAAGCGGATTTCCGATCATCAATTGCGAGGTCCTATGCTTTTCATCCTTAATGAGGCCTGAAAGTGGAATATCCAAGCCCAATTCATTTTCCAGAATATCCCGAACCGCTTCGACATGTCCCTTTCCGCCATCGATGATGATCAAATCCGGAAGCGGCAGCCCTTCTTTCAATACTCGTGAATACCTTCTTCTGACCACTTCACGCATCGATTCATAATCATCAGGTCCCCGGACCGTCTTGATCTTATATTTTCGGTATTCTCTTTTTTCCGGCTTCCCATCAATGAACACGACTAAAGCGGAAACGGGGTCACTTCCCTGGATATTGGAGTTATCGAAAGCTTCAATTCGATGCGGGGTGTAGATGCCCAGTTGTTTCCCGAGGTTTTCCACCGCATTGATCGTTCTTTCTTCATCCCTTTCAATCAAAGAGAATTTTTCCTGAAGGGCAATGGAGGCATTTTTATTCGCCAATTTAAGCATGTCTTTTTTCGCTCCCCGTTTCGGGTGAATCGTTTTGACACCAAGCAGCCCTTCGGCCATTTCGGCATCCACTGATTCAGGCAGCAAGATTTCCTTTGGTTTAAAGTGGTTCGTAATCTCGTAAAACTGACCGAGGAATGTAAGAAGTTCCTGTTCCGGTTCATCGTAGACCGGAAAAAGCGAAACATCCCTTTCTATCAATTTACCCTGCCGGACAAAAAATACCTGAACGCACATCCAGCCTTTATCATAGGCAAAGCCAAATACATCCCTGTCGATGAAATCGGTCGTCATCATTTTCTGCTTTTCCATCGTAATATCGATGTGGGCAATCTTGTCACGGAACTCCTTGGCCCTCTCGAAATCGAGCTCTTCCGATGCCTCCAGCATTTTTTCAGTCAGTTCTTTTTTTATTTCAGTATGCCCGCCGTTCAAGAACCGGTTGATATCATCGACCATTTTTTTATATTCCTGTTCCTCTACATCATATACACATGGGGCAAGGCACTGGCCAAGGTGATAGTAGAGACAAACGCGATCCGGTAACGTATTGCATTTTCTTAGGGGATAGATGCGGTCGAGCAATTTTTTCGTTTCGTTAGCTGCAAATGCATTCGGATAAGGACCGAAATATTTCCCTTTGTCTTTTTTGACTTTTCGCGTAATGATTAGACGCGGGTGTCGTTCCGCAGTCAGCTTGATGAAAGGATACGTCTTATCATCCTTTAGCATGACATTATATTTTGGGTCATGTTTTTTGATTAAGTTCAACTCTAAAATAAGAGCCTCGATATTGGAAGAGGTGACGATGTATTCGAAATCCTCAATCTCGTTCACGAGTCGAAATGTTTTCCCATCATGAGATCCCGTAAAATAAGAACGGACACGATTTTTCAACACTTTCGCTTTGCCTACATATATGATCGTTCCCTGACGATCTTTCATTAAATAACAACCAGGTTGATCGGGAAGAAGGGCAAGTTTATTCTTTATTTGTTGATTCATGCATTCAGCCTCCTGTTCTCCCATTTTTACAATCATTATATATCAAGATAGCGAAAAAAGCTTCAAGTCCGCAGACTTGAAGCTTTTTTTAGCTAACTTACTATTACGCGTGTTTTGCAATAAGTTCAGCAAGTGCTTCTTTAGGTTGGAAACCAACAACCTTATCGACCACTTCACCGTCTTTAAGGACGATTAATGTCGGGATGCTCATCACACCGAATTTTCCAGCTGTTTCTTGGTTTTCATCTACATCCACTTTTACGATTTTTGCTGTATCGCCAATTTCAGTATCAAGCTCTTGAAGAACAGGAGCGATCATTTTACAAGGTCCACACCATGGAGCCCAAAAGTCTACAAGAACGACACCTTCGCTAGTATCTGTTGTGAAAGTTTGGTCAGTTGCATTTACAATAGCCATATATATTTCCTCCTCAAATTTACTCAAATAACTAAAAACAGTATACCACTGTTGCTCAAATCGATGCTAATATTTTGCTTCAGTGGTAGGATGTCCAAAAAAAGAGTAATTATGCAGGCCAAAAACCCTCCCCAGTAGCGCAAATAAAGGGGCAAGACATGTATCGGCTTATGCCGAAATGTCTTGCCCCTCATCTGTATTATTTCTTTTACGCGTTAACTTTAAGTTTTTTGAATTCTTCCGTAAGCAATGGGACGACTTCGAAAAGATCTCCGACAATTCCATAATCAGCCACATTGAATATATTAGCTTCCGGGTCTTTATTGATGGCAACGATAACCTTGGAGTTGGACATTCCCGCTAAATGCTGGATCGCACCGGAAATTCCGCAGGCGATATAAAGGTCAGGTGTTACGACTTTACCCGTTTGCCCGATTTGTAATGAGTAATCGCAATAGTCTGCATCACATGCTCCGCGGGAAGCTCCTACCGCTCCGCCAAGAACCTGTGCCAGTTCCTTTAATGGTTCAAAACCATCTTCACTTTTCACGCCACGGCCACCCGCGATGATTACTTTCGCTTCTGAAAGGTCGACCCCTTCACTGGCTTTTCTAACAACATCCTTAATGATTGTCCGTAAGTCCTTAATATCCACACTTAATGTAGAAACATCACCAGAACGGGACTCATCTTTCGCTAATGGTTCGATATTGTTCGGACGGATTGTCGCGAAAATCACGCCAGCTGTAACAATTTTCTTTTCAAACGCTTTACCAGAATATATCGGGCGGGTGAAAACGATATTTCCACCTTCTTCTTCAATGGATGTAACGTCGGAAATCAATCCTGATTCAAGTTTTCCAGCCAATTTAGGTGCAAGGTCTTTTCCTAAGGCCGTATGTCCAAAGAAAATCCCTTCCGGCTTTTCCTGCTCGATGACGGCAAGCAAGCTTTGTGCATATCCATCTGAAGTATATTGTTTCAATTGATCATTTTCGACTGCAATAACCCGGTCTGCGCCATACTGGATCAATTCATTACCGAAATTCTGAACGCTGTCACCAACTAAAACACCAACGATTTCCCCGCCATCCGCAGCAAGCTTAGCCGCACCGATAGCTTCAAATGATACATTTCTTAGTGAACCATCACGAACTTCGCCCAATACAAGAAACTTTCTAGCCATTTATAAAAACCTCCTGTGCTCTATTTTTCTTTTTGTCGTGTGTTGTTGTTTTGAAAAGTACCGTTTCGATTAAATCACTTTTGCTTCACTGCGTAATAATTGAACAAGCTCGGTAACTTGAGCACTGATTTCCCCGTCCAAAACTTTTCCAGCTTCTTTTTTAGCAGGAAGGTAAATTTCAATCGTTTTTGTTTTGGCCTCAACATCGTCTTCTTCCAAATCCAGGTCATCCAATTCCAATTCTTCAAGCGGTTTTTTCTTTGCCTTCATGATTCCTGGCAATGAAGGATAACGTGGCTCATTTAGCCCTTGTTGCGCTGTCACCAATAATGGAAGAGAGGCTTCGATCGTTTCAGAGTCCCCTTCGACATCACGGATAACGCTTACATTTCCATTTTCTATGTCCAATTTAGTAATGGTTGTAATATAAGGAATCTCCAAAATTTCGGCAACGCGTGGTCCCACTTGACCGGAGCCGCCATCGATTGCAACGTTCCCTGCAATGATTAGATCGGCGTTTTTATCTTTTAAGTATTCGCCAATAATTTTGGCAGTCGTGAATTGGTCGCCATTTTCTATGTCGTCTTCTATATTTATCAATACAGCTTTGTCAGCACCCATTGCCAGCGCTGTACGTAATTGCTTTTCAGCCTCTTCCGTTCCGACAGAAATAACCGTTACTTCGCCGCCTTGTGCATCACGCACCTGGATTGCTTCTTCAACTGCATACTCATCGTATGGATTAATGATGAATTCTGCTCCATCCTCATTGATTTTCCCGTTGGATAGTGTAATTTTTTCTTCTGTATCAAATGTTCTTTTCAGCAGTACATAAATGTTCACGATAATACCTCCCGAATAATTTGAGTTTTGAAGATTATGAATTTTATTGATATATAGTAATGTTCTACAGATTTCACCAAAATCCTGCATGATATATAAAAATAGTTATTTAAACCGAAACATCATTTCCCTTTGAATACAGCTTCCCTTTTTTCAATGAAAGCGGCGATTCCTTCTTGTGCATCAGCAGTATCGAAAGCCTGGCCGAAGAGGGCAGCTTCCCTTTCCACACCTTTATGGTAGGAATCATGCTTGGAATAATTCAATAACTCAATGGCCGACTTTAATGCCAGTGGGCTCTTCTTGGCAATTTTATTGGCTAGATCCTTAGCTTTTGGAATCAGTTCTTCATCCGTGTAGGCATGATTCGCCAATCCGCATTGCACAGCTTGGGTGCCTGAAATCGGTTCACTTGTAAACAGCATTTCAGCTGCCTTTGCCATGCCTACGTAACGGGGAAGACGTTGGGTCCCAGCAAACCCGGGGATTAAGCCCAACTGCAGCTCAGGCAAACCAAGTTTAGCTTTTTCGGTGACTAGGCGGATGTGGCAGGCCATAGCCAGCTCCAATCCTCCGCCAAGCGCCGCTCCATGGATGGCTGCAATGACCGGTTTTGGAAAAGATTCGATTTTCTCAAATACAGATTGACCATTCTTGGTCAGCTTCTCGAAGGCTTTCCCGTTTTTCACTTCCGTAAACTCTTTAATGTCCGCTCCTGCAGAGAAGAATCTTCCTTCACCATGAAGAAGGACAACCCGTACGGCTTCGTCTTTCTCAATTTGATCGAATGCCTGTGAAAGCTCTCCGATGATAGCCGAAGAAAGTGCATTTGCTGGTGCATGATCAATCGTTATAAAAGCCACATGATTTTCGACAGAAAGCTTAAGATATTCCATATCAATCCCTCCAGGCATGCTAGTCAAACTTTTTTGAAAATTCTATATGTATCACTTCCAGTTAAAGCCAGAAGCAGAATTAACCGATTCTTTCGAGGATGGCTAGCCATCCTCTATTTAAATCGTTAACTTTTCAGGCCACAGCCGCCAATCAGCAGGCGGTGAACGTCTGGTGCAAGGTCAGGAAGCGAATACTTTTGCTCATTCATGACCCAAGTCGTCACAGTTTCATCAATCGTTCCAAAAATCATCTGCCTGGCAAGTAAATTATTTAAATCAGGCAGGAATTCGCCGTTCTCTTTTCCTTCTATAATGATCTGATCGATTAAATTTAAATACCCTCTTAACACATCATTAATCCTAAGGCGCAATTCTTTATTCGACTGTCTTAATTCCAACTGAGTGACAATTGCTAAATTCACGTCTTCTGAAAGGTTTTTAAAATGTTTTTGGATGAGCACATGCAGTTTTTCCGAAGCAGTGCTCTTTCCTTTTATCTCTTCTTCGATCTGTTCCACAAAATAGCCCATCTTTTCATGGAATAATGATATTAAGATATCTTCTTTATTTTTAAAATAAAGATATATGGTGCCATCCGCTACGCCTGCCTGCTTGGCGATTTTGGATACTTGGGCTTGATAGTAACCGTTTTGGGCAATGACAATAACGGCCGCATCAATAATTTGATTATACTTTGGTCTGTTGCTTTTCACTGGATGTCCCCTTTCAGAAAAATGAATGAACCATCATTCATATTTCTATCATAAAATGATGACCCTTTACTGTCAAGCAAAAACTTATTTAAGGATCCCTACATTCCACTTCTGTTCATTGTACAGTCACCATCCATAGCTTGTCCAGCTGTTCTGCAAAACGGAGCCCTCTTCCGCTGCTCCGTTAAAAGGGGGTGCTTGTTTAAGCTTCTTTTCTTTCCTCGGATATTTTTTTCTTTTCTTCCTCGATAAGAACTCTTCTCAGGATCTTCCCTATCGTCGTTTTAGGAAGTTCATCCCTGAATTCATAGCTTCGCGGCACCTTATACGAAGCCAGGTTCTTTCTGGCAAATTCATTCAATTCCTCTTCAGTGACCCTGGCATTTTTTTTCAGGACGACATAGGCCTTGACGGTCTCTCCTCGATAAGGGTCAGGGATGCCAGCTACAACTACTTCCTGTATGGCCTCATGCTCGTATAGCACCTCTTCCACCTCACGTGGGTATATATTGAAACCGCCTGCAATGATTGTATCCTTTTTCCTCTCGACGACATAAAAGAACCCCTGCTCATCCATATAACCCAGATCGCCAGTAAGCAGCCAGCCATTTTTAAAGGTTTTTTCAGTTTCATCCGGACGGTTCCAATAACCTTTCATTACCTGTGGTCCTTTTATGGCAATCTCGCCTATTTCATTCGGAGGGAGCTCTTCATAGGATTCCAGGGACAGGATCGCCGAGTCAGTGTCCGGCCACGGCAGTCCAACGCTACCTTTTACACGCGGCTGATCCCAAATGAAATTAGCATGTGTCACAGGTGAGGTTTCTGAAAGTCCATAGCCTTCAACAAGCTTCCCGCCGGTAATTTTCTCAAACTGCTCTTGAACCTCTAAGGGCAATGATGCAGAACCGCTAATACAGGCATTGATGGAAGAAAGATCATATTTAGCGATATCCGGATGGTTCAAGAGGCCGATATACATCGTTGGCGCTCCTGGAAACATGGTCGGTTTCTGTTTTTGGATGGTTTTAAGCGTCGCTTCGACATCAAACTTTGGCATGATGATCATGGTGTTCCCTTCCATGACGGAAAGAACCAAGACCGTAGTCATACCGTACACATGGAAGAAAGGCAGAATCGCAAGGATCCTTTCCTCACCGCGCTTATTTTTATAAAGCCATGCATTACACATTTTCGTATTTGCCAGCAAGTTCTTATGGGTAAGCATGACCCCTTTGGGAAAGCCTGTAGTCCCACCTGTATATTGTAAAAGGGCAAGGTCATTATCCACATCGATCGGCACAGTGACTTCTTCAGTGATCTTTCTTTTCATGATTTCGGAAAATAAATGATGATTCCCTTCATGCTCCACATTGATGACAATGCCGTATTGCTTTTTTTGAATAAAAGGATAGATAAGATTTTTCGGGAATGGCAAATATTCCTTGATAGCGGTTACAATTATATGTTCAATATCCGTTCTTGATGCCACTGCAGAAACACGGGGAAATAAAATATCCATCGCCAAAATCATTTTCGCTCCGGAATCTTTCATTTGATATTCTAATTCACGTTCAGTATAGGTTGGGTTCGTTTGAACCACGACTCCTCCGGCCATCAATATCCCAAAAAAGCTTATGACACCTTGAGGGCAGTTAGGAAGCATGACGGCAACGCGTTCACCTTTTTGAAGTCCGATACTTTTTAAATAGGCTGCAAACTTTAAAGCAGATTCATGCACTTCCCGGAAAGTTAATTCTTTTCCCTGGAAATGAATCGATACTTTATCAGGGAATTCTTCGGCTGATTCCTTCAAAAAAGAATAAAGAGGTTTATCTTCATACGACAAAACAGCGGGTATCTGTTCCGGATAAATAGCTTGCCATGGCTTATTGCTCATTTGCCCCCTCCTTCTGAATATTCTCAATACTCTTAATCATTATAATACAATCGGGATTTTCTTACAATTGCCGAATTTCAGAGTATAAAGACCTTACGATGAGAAGCAGGATAGTAAATATATCCTATACCAACCACAGGGAATATTGGATGGCAGACTGAAGACGAATTAGAGAAGAAGAGCCAGTTTCCCTACAATATTTCTTTAAAAAAGTTCCAGTGATTGGAACGTAAGGTACGAGACTCCTGCGGGAAAAGCGTGTCTAGGGGAGACCCCGCAGGCGCAAGCCGAGGAGGCTCCCCGACCGCCCGCGGAAAGCGAGTGCCTGGAGTGGAAATCATTACACATACCCCCTTTCAGAAATCCGCTCCCTTTCCGCCGACTGCCTGCCAAGCCTCCTCGGCACAAGCGCCTTTGGGGTCTCGGCTTGCCATTTATTCGGCAGGGGTGTCGCACATTTCTTCCATCCTTTAAGGAATACTGTAAAAAACCATGAAGGATAATCTAGTTTACTTTTAAAATTTTGGTTCGGGGCGAGAGCAATTCGGAACTCCTTTTGATGGAACCGCCGGACTGAAGACGAATTAGAGAAGAAGAGCCAGTTTCCCTACAATATTTCTTTAAGAAAAGTTCCAGTGATTGGAACGTAAGGTACGAGACTCCTGCGGGAAAAGCGTGTCTAGGGGAGACCCCGCAGGCGCAAGCCGAGGAGGCTCCCCGACCGCCCGCGGAAAGCGAGTGCCTGGAGTGGAAATCAACGCTCAAATTTCACAACCCCTCAAGTAAAAAACATAAAGGATATTCAAATTTTCTTTAAGTCACAGATCGGGGTGAGAGCATTCCGATCCTCTTTTGTCGTCTACTGAAAAGAGGCGTTCTACTTCTTGGTTTTAATTCTATACCAATACTTATATTTTTCTTCAAATCCCAATTTTCCGTACAAGCTTAAAGCAGGTGCGTTCGTTTCTATCACCTGAAGATAAGCATTTTTTGCTCCATTTTCTTTACCCCAATGCAATAGATTACGAATGAGAATTGCACCATTGCCTTGGTTTCGAAAGTTTTCATGGGTAATGATATTGTACAGGCCTATGTATTCGTCTTCCAAAACACCCAGTCCACTTGCTGTCACGGTTCCTCCTTCATCAGTCAACAACATAAAGCATGTTTTTGGAATGATATTCCCTAACATCTTTTTCAGGATGGTTTGATCATGATCATCAATATTACTTAGCAGGCAGAAATCGTGAAACCATTCATCATGTAAATGATCATACTTTATGACATTGGTTTCATTCGGTGACTCTGTATCTGCCAAATTCAATACCTGGACACTTGTTGTTCCTTCAAGGGCATACCCAGACTCTTCCAGTACACGATCCAAGTTGATAGGGTTTGCCTGTGGAGTCACTTTGTACACGGCCTTATCATTCCTTGCAAAATATAATTGTTCACAATTCGAAATTTTCTTTTTCACATTTTCATTCGATGTATAGATGGGGCTGATGGAATTCGCCCGTTTCGTATATCCATCCGCAAATCGGATAACCCATCCATCATAGATTTGCGTTTGCATGGCGGGTAAAGCATTCAGCGATAATTCTTCAATCTTCTGTATCCATTTGGACTGTTCCATATTCCTCCTCCTCTCCAAAAGTCTATTTGACCATTATTATTATACATGCCGCCCCATTTTTTTTAATAGAACCAAATAAAAGAAGCGGCACAATGGCCGCTTCAGTTGAACAATGTCATATAAATGATTCCAAACAGAAAAAAGATTCCGCAACAAACTATTAAGACTTTTGCAAGTTTCTCCACAGCTTACTCCCTCTCATGAAGGGCATTAAGAAATTCCGGCTCCGATGACAAAAGATAATGCGATTGATATGATCATCGATAGGAATCCAACTGCCCGATTATCTTTTTGTATTTCTTCATCTATTTTAAATCCAGGAGTCATAAATTCAAAAATGAAATAACCGATCAACAGCAGGACAAAACCGTAGACGCCCCAGCCAATCATGGTAAGAAGCGAATTCTGATGGAGAATGGACTGTTGGAATACATAGGCGATCCCAAAAATTTTACCACCTGTTGCCAACGCGACAGAAAGGTTTCCCTGTTTGATTTCCTCCCAGTTCTTGTACTTTGTGACAAGTTCAAAAATGGCTAAAAAAACAATCATGCACAGAATAACGACACTGTAACGAGCAGCTATATATACATATTCATTTTCCCACATGTTCTCCATGGTCCAACTCCCGAATGGTAACTAGCCACCCGGCTTGGCTGAATTGCCGGAATGACCGCTTTCCTTTATTTAAATTCCACCACCGTAACACCTGTTCCGCCTTCACCGGCTTCGCCGAAGCGAATCCTTTTGACAGAGCGGTGATTTTTCAAGTATTCCTGGACCCCGGACCGAAGAGCACCCGTCCCTTTACCATGAATGATGGAGACACTCGAATAGCCGGCCAAAAGAGCATCATCAACGTACTTTTCCACTCTTGATATGGCATTTTCAAAGCGCTCTCCACGAAGGTCAAGTTCGACGCTAACGTGATAATCGCGGCCTTTGATCGTGGTAAGCGGCTTTGTTTCTTTTACTTTTGTGCTCTTGATGAATTCCAGGTCAGACTCCTTCACCTTCATTTTCATGATGCCGATCTGAACCTGCCATTCATTATTTGAAACCTTCTCAATCAAGTGACCTTTTTGACCAAAGCTTATGACCTTTACTTCATCTCCAGGTTTCAAGCTTTTATCCAGCGGCTTCGCCGCTTTATTTGTTGTTTTTTTCACTTTAGGCGCTGCTTCTTCAAGCCGTTTTTTGGCATCGATCAGTTCATGCTCTTTAACATCGGCATGCTTTTCAAGTCGCAGTTTACGTAAGTCGGCAATGATCGCTTCCGCTTCCCTTTGTGCATTTTCAACGATTGCCGCTGCCTCTTTTGCTGCCTTTTCAACCATCGCATCCCGTTCTTGATGGTACTCATCAATTTGCTTTTGAAGGTCTTTATGAAGAATTTCCGCCTGTTTCAGGTGATTCTTGGCTTCCAGTTCCTCTTCTTCAGCCTTCTTGCGGCTGTCCTCAAGGGACGCTATCATATTTTCAACTTTATTCGTATCCTCACCGATATGGCTGCGGGCGTTGCTGATCACGGTTTCTTCCAAACCAAGGCGCTTGGAAATTTCAAACGCATTACTCCGCCCTGGTACACCGATTAAAAGTTTATAGGTGGGACTCAAGGTTTCCACATTAAATTCGACGCTTGCATTAATGACGCCTTCCCGATCATATCCATACGCTTTTAATTCCGGGTAATGTGTCGTTGCAATCACACGTGCTCCGCGCTTATACACTTCATCCAAAATGGAAATGGCCAAAGCTGCACCTTCCTGTGGGTCAGTTCCCGCTCCAAGCTCATCGAATAAAACAAGACTGTCATAATCGACATGCTTAAGGATATCGACAATATTGACCATATGCGAAGAGAATGTACTTAAGCTTTGTTCAATCGACTGTTCATCGCCAATATCGGCATAAACAGAGGAAAACACAGCCGTTTCGGAACCATCCAGCGCAGGGATCTGCAGACCGGACTGGGCCATTAACGTACAGAGGCCAATCGTTTTCAGGGTTACCGTCTTACCACCTGTATTCGGACCGGTGATGACGATTGTCGTAAATTCATCACCAAGAAAAATATCATTGGCCACGACGACATCATTCGGAATGAGCGGGTGTTTCGCTTTGAATAATTTTACGCGCCCCTCATTATTCAGAATCGGCTTGGATCCTTTTATCGCTTTTGCATATTTTGCCTTGGCAACAAGGAAATCGATTTGTGCCAGCACTTTGACATTATGAAGCAATTCAGGGGTGAACGCACCGACTTTTTCCGATAGTTCGACCAATATCCGTTCTATTTCCTGCGTTTCTTTCACTCGGGTTTCCTGCAGGACATTATTCAGCTGAACGATTGCTTGCGGTTCAATGAACAACGTCTGCCCTGATGATGATTGATCATGAATGATCCCCCCATACACACTGCGGTATTCCTGTTTTACCGGGATGACGAATCGGTCATTCCGGATGGTGATGATGGCATCGGATAACATTGTTGATGCATTGGAAGAACGGATCATACTTTCCAGTTTTTCCCTTACACGACTTTCGTTCGTCCGAATTTGGTTTCTTAGGGTACGAAGCTTGTCGCTGGCAGAATCCATCACTTCGCCATGTTCGCTTACTGCATACGTAATTTCCTGCTGCAAATCAATCAATGGATGAAGGGAATCGATATATTCGGCTAAAAGCGGAACATCAATTTCCTGCTCTGCTAGTTCTTCGAAGAAACGGCTTAAGATCCTGCCGGCACGAATCGTACTCGCAAGTTCCATCAGTTCCATCGGTGAGAGCATACCGCCAATCTGTGCCCTTTTTGCATGTGGACGGATATCGAAAATTCCGCCCAATGGCAAGTTACCTTTCAACCTTACGATTTTGGCAGCCTCATCTGTTTCTTCCTGCCATCTCGACACTTCTTCAAAATCCGTGGAAGGCATCAATTGCTCTGCCTTTTCTTTTCCTATGGATGAGGATGCGTGTGAGATTAGTTGTTCTTTTATCTTATGAAATTCCAATGTCTTTAAAGCTTTATTATGCATGGAGTTAAAGCTCCTCCTTATTTATGGGCAAATAGTTAATCATTTCTCTTTAAAAACGCCAATAAGCCATCCGTATCGCTAGCATTAAGAACCGTGGATTCTTTAATCCAGCCCTTTTTGGCTGACGAGACCCCCACAGGCATATGTTCAAGCATGTCGATGCTGTGGGCATCCGTATTGATCACGATTGGAACGCCTGCTTCCTGAGCCTTGCGCAGATGCGGAGGTGCCAAATCCAACCGGTTCGGATTCGCATTCAATTCCAAGGCCGTATTCGTTTCACGGGCCAGTTCGATCAGCATTTCTATATCCACATCATATCCGGTGCGTCTGCCGATGATCCTTCCCGTTGGATGGGCGATGATATCGACATGCGGATTATTCAGAGCCGTTTTTAAGCGCTCCATGATCGTTTCCCGAGGCTGCGAAAAACTTGAGTGAATCGATGCGATCACCAAATCCATCTCTGCAAGCAGCTCATCGTCATAATCAAGTGTCCCATCAGGAAGTATATCCATCTCTATCCCGGAAAGAACGGTAAAGTCAGTGTATTTTTCATTAAGTTCATGGATGATCCGTTTTTGTTCACGTAAACGTTCAGCGGTCAAGCCGTTCGCCACTTTCAGATATTGCGAATGATCGGTGATGGCCATATATCGATACCCTTTTGCACGGCATGCTTCAATCATTTCTTCGATCGTATGGGCACCATCACTCCATGTGGTATGCATATGGAGATCACCTTTAATGGCCTCTAAAGATATGAGAGGTTGTTTAGCATCATAATGCTCCACTTCCGTTCCGTCTTCACGTATTTCTGGCGGAATGAAAGGAAGGCCAAAATGATTATAAAATTGTTCTTCCGTTTCAAACGTCAATACATCACCGGTTTCAGTCACTTCCACCCCATATTCGCTGATTTTCTCTCCGCGATCTTTAGCAAGCTGGCGCATCCGCACATTGTGATCCTTCGAACCTGTAAAATGATGGAGTGTCGTGATGAATTCCTTATCCTTGACGATTCGGAAATCGACAGAAATGTCATATTCATAATCAAGGACGACCGATACTTTTGTATCACCGGCCGCAATCACCTGTTTTATCCCTTTTATTGCAAGCAGTTGATTCTTGACCTCTTCGGGAAGATCTGTCGAAATGATGAAATCGAGGTCCTTGATCGTTTCCCTCATACGCCGGATGCTGCCCGCCCTGGAAGAACGGATGATGTAATCCATGTTAGCAAGGGCCGTTTCAATATCAGCCGCAATCGGCCTCATGAAGGCTAGGGGCAGCCGATCGGGCCTTGAACCAGCCTCGGCAATTGCAGACAGGATCTTCTCTTCCGTTTTTTTGCCGAAACCGGCAAGCGCCGCGACCCTGCCTTCCTCACAGGCGATTTTAAGATCATTCACATCTTTGACATGCAGCTCTTTATGAAGCTTGGCAATTTTCTTACCGCCCAAACCTTGAAGCTGCAGAAGCGGAATCAATCCTTTTGGCACCTGCTCCTGAAGGTCTTCAAGTACAGTCGATTTCCCTTCATTTATATACTCATCGATGACGGATGCCGTTCCTTTCCCGATTCCATTCAAAGCGGTAAAATCTTCGATCTCCGTCAGGCTCCGGTCATCCGTTTCCAAGGCGCCCGCTGCCTTTCGGAAAGCTGAAACCTTAAACGGGTTCTCTCCTTTTAGTTCCATATATATTGCAATTTTTTCTAATAGTTTAATGATATCTTTTTTATTAATTGTCACTTAATTCACCGCCGAAAAAATTAGTAGGGTGTCCCATGTTCACTTTCTTAAAGATACCTTTCTTGGAGGTAAAGTACAAGCAGTCAGATTCTTAACCTTCGAATCAAATAGAAGGAAGCTACATGCCGCTACATAAAAAGGGGCCTCCCCCGTGTTCAAAGTATAGGAATCCAGGACTTTGAGAAAGGGAGGCAGGCCCTCTTATACTGACATTAAGATTGTTTTACATCATGAAACCAAAGTTCCTTCACTTGCTCGGAAAGGAACGGCGTATGTTTCACGATCGATTCTGCCAGAAATGAGCCAGTTAATGGTTTCTGGATGGAATCCATTGGCAGCATGGCAGCTATATATAATATAATAAACATGATAAGATAGACTTCGAGAAAACCCAATATCCCTCCGCCCCAGCGATTCAGCTGCTTTAATATCGGTAGATGGGTAATGAAATTAAGCATGGATCCTATCATTTGCCAAAGAATCTTGGCAGCAAAGAAAATGATTGCAAAGGCAATTGCATTGTAATACGCCGTATCAAGCCCGACTGTATCGAAAAACATATTAAGGGTCGAGGAATCACCCATCGTTGGGAACGGAATCCATAATTTCAGATTGGGAGCAAGATCTCCGTAAAATACATAGGCGACGATGAAGGCTACAATGAACCCAGTCATATGAACCGTTTGTAAAATGAAGCCACGCTTTAAACCGATTAATAAACCGATTAAAAGAATGGCCAGAATTGCTAAATCAAGCATGTACTCAGTCCTTCTCTCTCTTTAATTCCAGTTGAAGCTGGTCTAGTTCATCTTTTAATTTAATATATTCATGGATGGTATTCACGGCCGTTAGCACCGCTAGCTTGCTTGTATCCAAGTATGGATTTTTCATCCTGATCTCTCTCATTTTTTCGTCAACCATCGAAGCGACCAGGCGCATATGACTTGCGCTTTCTGTGCCGACGATTGTATATGGCTGTCCGTATATATCAACTGTTGTTTTATTTCGTTTATCGTCTGACAAAATGATGCCCCCAATCTAAACAATCCTAATTCTATCATATCATGAAGTTTTTCGTCATGAAAGAGAGTACATCGTCATTTCTTGCATAAAAATTTCAATAATTTGTCAAACGATATCGAATTTAGGAAGAAGATTACCTATTAAACAAAATGAAGTTAGGAGCTAACCCATTATGTCCCATGTTGTTTTACTTATCAGTCCTGAACAAATAAAGGCGATGAAGTCCCATTATTCTTCATCCTTGGCCGCCAAGCAGCCGCCGGGGAGCATCTTTTCCGCCAAACCGCCGCTATGTACGGTGACGGCCTATAAATCCGGGAAGGTCCTTTTTCAAGGTAAGAATGCCGAAATAGAAGCGGTAAAATGGCAAAAAGGTACCACTGCTGCGGCTCCAAAGAAAAAAACGGCATCCTCTGCATCGGTCAACGTCCATCGATATTCGCCGCCTGCAAATATCGGAACCATGTCAGTGATTGGTTCAGACGAGGTCGGAACAGGAGACTATTTCGGCCCGATGACCGTCGTAGCCGTATATGCCAAGAAGGAGCAACTCGCTCTATTAAAGGAGCTTGGTGTCCAGGATTCCAAAAATCTGAAAGACCCACAGATCATCGACATTGCCAAACAGATTAAGGATGTAGTGCCCTTCAGCCTGCTCACATGCGACAACCCGAAATATAATGCGCTGCAGGCAAAGGGAATGTCACAAGGAAAAATGAAGGCACTCCTCCATAACCAAGCAATCAAGCACCTCATGCAAAAAATCCAGCCAGAACAAGCGGAAGCCGTCCTTATTGATCAATTCGCTCAGCCAGAGGTATTTTTCAATTACCTAAAAGGCCAAGAACTATTCCAAGCTAATGCCACCTATCTATGCACAAAAGCGGAAGGCATTCACCTTGGAGTGGCAGCCGCATCCATCCTGGCCCGATATGCATTCGTCAAACGCTTTGACTTGCTGAGTGAAAAAGCCGGATTCAAAATCCCTAAAGGTGCCGGATTTGCAGTCGATGAAGCGGCCGCAAGATTGATTCACGAAAAAGGAATCGATTCATTACACGAATTCACGAAAACCCATTTTGCCAACACAGAAAAAGCGAAGCGACTCTATCAACAGAAATATCATAAATAGAAGAAAGCGGCTGATCTTCCTGAACAGCCGCCTTTTTATCGTGAGTTTGTGCGGTTATTCGTGAGTTTGTGCGGTTTACTCGTGAGTTTGCGCCATTTTCTCGTGAATTTCCACTATTTACTCGTGAATTCACGCCTTTTACTCGTGAATTTGCGTTTTACTCGTGAGTTTGCTCCATTTACTCGTGAGTTCGCTCGGTTTACTCGTGAATTCACGCCTTTTACTCGTGAATTTGCGTTTTACTCGTGAGTTCGCGCCATTTACTCGTGAGTTCGCTCGGTTTACTCGTGAATTCACGCCTTTTACTCGTGAATTTGCGTTTTACTCGTGAGTTTGTGCGGTTTACTCGTGAGTTTGCGCCATTTTCTCGTGAATTTACGCCATTTACTCGTGAATTCACTATTTACTCGTGAATTTACTCCATTTACTCGTGAGTTCGCTCGGTTTACTCGTGAATTCACGCCTTTTACTCGTGAATTTGCTCCATTTACTCGTGAGTTTGTGCGGTTTACTCGTGAGTTTGCGACTTTTACTCGTGAATTTGCTCGGTTTACTCGTGAGTTTGCACCTTTTACTCGTAAAATAAAAAAAGACAGCTCCCCATGATTCAGGGAGCTGTCTTTTTGGTTTTATCCTCTTAGCTCTGCGCCGGCATTTTCTTTAACGGCCTCAAGCACTTTATCATGTGCTTTTGTAATGTCCTCGTCCGTCAGTGTACGTTCCGGGTCGTAGTATTTCAGTGAGTAGGCAATGGATTTCTTGCCTTCCTCCATTCTTTCACCTTCGTATAAGTCGAAGATGCTTACTTCTTTCAGAAGTTTGCCGCCGGCTTCTTCAATAATATCCTGAATGTCCCCGGCTTTCGTAGCTTGATCCACAACGAGCGCGATATCGCGTGTGGTTGATGGATAGCGCGGAATCGTTTGGTACGCTATCGGCGCGACTTCTGCTTCGGCTAATGCTTTTAAGGAAAGTTCGAAAATGTATGTTTCTTTAATATCCAAGTCTTTTTGGACAGTTGGGTGCACTTGGCCGATAAAGCCAATTACTTCACCATTCAATAGTACTTCCGCTGTCCGTCCTGGATGCATGTCGTTGATTTCCGCTTGGCGGTAACTGATTTGATCAGCTAATCCAAGTGTGTCGAATAATGCTTCGATCACGCCTTTGGCTACAAAGAAATCCACTGGTTTCTTTTCACCCTGCCATAGATGTGACTCCCATAGGCCGGTGATTGCTCCAGCAACATGTTCTTTTTCTTCAGGCAGTTCTTGTTCGGCACGCTTAAAGAATACCGAACCGATTTCATACAGTGCCAGTGAATCAATTTGGCGGGCATTGTTATATTTCACGACTTCCAGCAATTGAGGCACGATGCTTAAACGCAGCTGGCTTCTTTCTTCACTTATTGGCATTGCCAATCGAATGGATTCTCTTGCTTCCAATGCGAATTGGGATGCTTTTTCCTGGCTTGTCAGTGAATAGGTCACTGCTTGATAAAGGCCTGCGCCTTCAAGTGTACGGCGTGCCTTCCGCCGTTTAATTTGATAGTCTGTCAATTGTCCTGGGTTAGCAGAACCGATCGGCAGTGTAACGGGGATGTTATCATATCCATATAAACGTGCAGCCTCTTCGACTAAATCGGCTTCAATCGTAATATCACCACGGCGCGTCGGGACAGTGATCGTGAATGTTTCATTGTCAAGTTCCACGCCGAATTGCAGACGTTTGAAGATTGACTCGACAACTGATACGGTCATGCTTGTTCCAAGGAGTGTGTTGATTTTTTCAAGCGTGATGCTAATGACCGCAGGTTCCATTGACAATTCGTCAACTTCTGCTGCTCCTTGTAAGACTGTTCCGCCTGCATATTGTGCAATCAATTGTGCAGCACGTTCCCCTGCTTCACGAACACGTGCCGGGTCGACGCCTTTTTCAAAGCGGGCACTGGCTTCACTGCGTAATCCATGGTCCTTTGAAGCTTTGCGGACCACTGTACCTGCAAAATATGCACTTTCAATAATGATGTTCGTCGTATCATTTTTGACTTCGGAATCCGCTCCGCCCATCACACCAGCAATCGCAACAGGCTCGCTGCCATTCGTGATCACTAAATGGTCAGGTGTCAAAGTGCGTTCCGCTTCATCCAATGTTACGATTTTTTCAGCATCCTTCGCTCTGCGGATGACGATTTCCTTTGAACCAAAGCGGTCATAATCAAAGGCATGGAGCGGTTGGCCGTATTCAAGTAAAATGTAGTTCGTGATATCCACCACATTATTATGAGGTCGGATACCTGCAGACATCAACCTAGTCTGCATCCAAAGCGGTGAGGGTCCGATCTTAACATCCTTGATGATTTTAGCCATGTATATCGGGTTATCTTCTTTCGCTTCCACTTTGACACTGATATAATCAGTTGCTTTTTCAGCTGCCTCTTCTTTCTCGACTACCGGCCATTTCACTTCCCGGCCTAGAATGGCTCCCACTTCGTATGCAACACCAAGCATACTCAAAGCGTCGGAGCGGTTTGGAGTCAGCCCAAGTTCCAGCACTTCATCACTTAAACCAAGTTCCTCCAATGCATCTTTCCCTACTTCCACATCATTAGGGAAGACGAAGATTCCTGTAGCATAATCCTTGGAAACAAGCTTCGATTCGAAGCCCAATTCTTGAAGCGAGCAAATCATTCCGTGCGATTCTTCTCCGCGAAGTTTCGCTTTCTTGATTTTGAAATTACCTGGAAGGACTGCGCCAACAGTAGCGACTGCGACTTTTTGGCCCTTATCGACATTCGGTGCCCCGCAGATGATCTGAACGGGATTTTCTGCCCCGATATCAACTTGGCATTTATTCAATTTATCCGCATTTGGATGCTGTTCACGTTCTAAGACATGCCCGATGACGACCCCTTTTAGCCCTTCACTTTTCTTTTCCACCCCTTCAACCTCAATGCCGCTTTTCGTGATTTTGTCAGCTAGCTCCGTCGCATTGATGCCTGAAAGGTCAACATAATCTTGTAACCATTTATATGACACAAACATGGTAGGTCCTCCTTTTTAAAATAAAAATTTATGCTTCGTGATGGTTGAATTGTTTTAAGAATCGAACATCATTCGTATAGAAATGACGGATATCGTCCACACCGTACTTCAACATGGCAATCCGTTCCACGCCCATTCCAAATGCGAATCCAGAGTATTTCTTGGAATCGAAGCCAGCCATCTCAAGGACGTTCGGATGAACGATCCCAGCGCCAAGCACTTCGATCCAGCCTGTTTTTTTACATACGCTGCAGCCTTTACCGCTGCAGATTTTACAAGAAATATCCACTTCGACGGAAGGCTCAGTAAATGGGAAGAAACTCGGACGAAGACGGATTTCACGGTCTTGACCGAATACTTTTTTCGCAAATACGTCTAGCGTTCCTTTCAGGTCGCTCATGCTGATGTTCTCATCGATGACCAAGCCTTCAATTTGCTGGAATTGATGGGAGTGTGTCGCATCATCGTTATCCCGGCGATATACTTTTCCTGGGCAAATGATTTTAACAGGGCCTTGACCTTTATGTTTTTCCATCGTTCTGGCTTGAACAGGTGAAGTGTGCGTGCGCATCAGGATTTCATCCGTGATGTAGAAGGAGTCCTGCATATCACGTGCCGGATGGCTTTTTGGCAAGTTAAGTGCCTCGAAGTTGTAGTAGTCGCTCTCGACTTCAGGACCTTCCGCAACCGTATAACCCATCCCGATGAATAAGTCTTCGATTTCCTCCACGATTCGTGTTAATGGGTGAAGATTCCCCTTGTTTACCGGACGTCCTGGAAGTGTGACGTCAATCGTTTCAGTTGCTAGCTTTGCATTGACTGCCGCGGTTTCAAGCGCTTTTTGTTTCTCCTCGATCTTTGTTGCGATCGCTTCACGTACTTCATTGGCTAGTGCCCCGATTTTCGGGCGTTCTTCGGCAGATAATTTACCCATGCCGCGCAATACCTCAGTGATTGGCCCTTTTTTCCCTAAATAAGCAACACGGACTTCATTCAGTTCTTTTAATTCGGAAGCGGCGGCAACTTTTTGCAACGCTTCTTCCTGCAGTTCTAGTAAACGTTCCTGCATCATGTCTTCCTCCTTTATTTTCCTTTTGTAAAAATGAACACAAAAAAACCTCGATCCCTAAAGGGACGAGGTTTATGTATCGCGGTACCACCCTTATTAGTGCACAAACAAAAAAACTTCTGCACTCACTTCATTAAAAATAACGGCTCTTCACCGGAACATTTTTCGGACATTCTGTCTTCCCAATGCCAACTCGAAAGGTGAATTCACTTAAGCAGTGCCATAAAAATGCTTTCAGTCAAGGCATTTTCTCCCTGGATATGGTTAACTTAAAGCTACTACTCTTTGTCATCGTTGTTTTCATTATAAAATTCTGTTTTATTATATTATAATTCTTCGGCCGTTTCAAATCGATTTTCGTAAATGGTACATTAAAATCCCGGCAGCGATCCCCACATTCAAAGATTCACTTTTTCCGTAGATGGGAATATAGAGGTTTTTAGTCGTTTTCTCCAGTAATTCCTTCGATACTCCTTGGCCTTCATTACCGACCAGCAGGGCAAATCGGGAAGACTTTTCCACTTCTTCAAATGGCGATGCCCCTTCTAATGCCGTGCCATAAACCGGTGTGCCGCTTTGCTTCAGCCCATCGATGATTTCGGATAGGTTCCCTTTAATGACAGGCATATGGAAGAGGCTCCCTTGCGTCGAACGGACCACTTTGGGATTATACAAGTCAGCACACCCTTCCCCAAGGATGACCGCATCGATTCCCGCTGCATCCGCTGTCCTGATCATCGTTCCAATATTCCCAGGATCTTGGACGGCATCGATCAACAATAATTTCTCCGGATTGATGGAAGCCATGCTCGTTGATTTCTGTTCACAAACCGCAGCAATTCCCTGCGGGGCTTCGGTATCGCAAATCGCCTTCATAATATCATTTTTCACATAAATGAGTTCTGTGCCTTCCACCTTAAAATGGGCAGGCATTTCAGTTTCTTCATTGATGATCACTTCCAAGACGATTTCTTCCTTTATAGCTTCTTCAACTAGGTGAAAACCCTCGACTAAATATTTACCTGTTTTATCTCGTTCTTTTTTCGTCAAAAGTTTTTTCCATTGCTTAACTTGCGGGTTTTTTACGGATTCGATATATTTCAAGGGTAAACGCTCCTTTAACTTCACACTGATTTTCCTATTATAACGCAATTCACATACATATTGCATGCAAGTTTGTGAAATGCTATTAATGTCAGTCATTATGTGTTAGAGGAGGAATAATTATGAATTTAAACTTACGTAATGCGATCATCCAAAATGTATCTGGAAATACGCAAGAGCAGCTGGAAGACACGATTGTCGATGCCATACAAAATGGCGAGGAAAAAATGCTTCCTGGATTGGGAGTATTATTCGAGGTCATCTGGCAAAATTCATCTGAGCAGGAAAAACAGGAAATGATCACTGCCCTCGAATCAGGATTAAAAAAATAACAGCCTTCAAAGGCTGTTATTTTTTTAATCTCGCCTCGCCAGCCTTCAGTTCTTCGATGGAGACTTCTTCATCAAGCAGCAAGATGAATTTCCTTGCTTTCACTTCTTCAAGCATCGCTTTTGTCTCAGCAAAAGAGTAGCCGTATTTCGTGAAAAAGCTGCGTAAATCTCCAGATCCTTCATCCGTGAAGTAATGGAAGATTTTTAAAAAAAGAGTGTCCTCCTTATCCTGATTGGCGATGATCAGTATATCCGTATGTTCATTTCCAAGCTGCACATAATTTTTTATATCAGCTGCCACTGTCATTTGGGTGCCAGTTACGCCTTTTGCTTTTAAGTCTGAAATTGCAGCAAGTAGTTCCGGATTAGAGTCAAAAACACCATATACGTTTTTTTCCATGTTTCTCCCCCTCCTTGTTACTCTACTTAAAATAAAATTCCTTTGTCATTATACCTTGCAGCTTTATCAATAAACAAGCAAATAGTCTATGGAGACGAACAAGGGAACCCTCTGCCTAAAGGGTTTTTTTAAAATAAACACGCTGTAGCAAACTCTGCAGTTTTATTAAAAAACGTTGCAGTTGATTTCAGAAATCCGCTCCCTTTCCGCCAACTGTCTGCCAAGCCACTTCAAAAAGCGGCTGCGGTGGCTCGGCTAGCCAGTAATCCGGCAGGAGTGCCGCACATTTCTTCAATCCAATAACGACTACAGTAAGAAAACAAACAAAAACAGCCTTATGCAGGCTGTTCTTGTTGCGTATCACAGATTGTCGGTATTGATTCGATTTTTAATGTATTCATCTTGTAAGCCTTCCTCTTGCTGTCCGCTGGCTGTCGGGCCCGCGGTCCGATCCAGTGATCCTTGAGCGTCCAGGTTTTTGTCAGCATCGTCTGCAAACGGGTCGCTTGCCAGTGTTCCTTCATGAATCCCTGGTTTTTGCTTCTTGAATTTTTCTGTGGAATTCCCCCAGATTTCCCTTTCTTGAGCTCGCTTCATATCCAGCTCTTCATTTTCATAGATATTGGCGGAATTTCCGTGAAGCTCTTCGCTTCTTCCTGGCTGTGCTTCCATTTCCCTTGTTTGATAGGCATTCGCGGTTGTTTCCGGAAAAAGGTTCGGGTCCGGATTGTTCACCACCCCTGTTTTAAGCGGATTCTCTGCAGGTGCGTCCGTATCCTCGATGCGATTGGAAGTTATGTTCTCTCGTGCTGTTATGGTTTCCGATTCATCTAAAAGAATGAGGAATTTTCCGGCCTCCACTTCATTTATATAAGCGGTTGCTTCACTATCGGCAAGCCCTAACTCACCTAGACGGTTCCTTATATCTTCAGGACCCTCGTTCAGGAAAAAGTGTTTCATTTTATCAATGAAGGATTCCTCGGTAGAGTTAGTAACGACGTCGACATCCGGATCATGCTTTTCATTAACGAAATCCAAATCTTCTTTCTTATCAGCCATTACCGTTATATCCCCTTCATGAACCCCCTTTTCCTTGAGGGATTGTATAGCCTGGATCATTTCTCTTTCCGTATTAAAAACACCATATAATGTTTTTCCCATGCATCTTCCTCCTCCTTTTTCAGATATTTCTTCTTATGTGTATTTATACCCTGATGGGTGCCAATTAAACAAAAAGGTTGGCCTTCCCTAAGCTCGAACCTTTAATCAGCCTTTAAAAACCAAAAGGAAACCTGCAGTTTTAAAACTGCAGGTCATTTCCTTCACTCTTAGAAGCGGTCGGTTCTACGTTCAGTTGCCTTTTTCTCATTCACGATCGATTCATCTGTACTATCAAGCTGGATATCTTCCTTTTTAAGTGTATCCTGAACTTGTTCCGTTTCTTGTACAGCATGTTTCTTGATGACAATTTCATCGGTGACAACCGGTTTTTTTGAAACTTCCAGTTTTTCTTCAACAACCGGGATTCGTAATGTTTCCCCATCTTCAATGGTTCCGGTTTCCCGATTCGCTTCACGTCCTGAAACCGATCTATGCTCAACTGTCACTTCTTCGTGTTCAACAGGGACATTGATCGTTTTATGCTGTTCATTGACTTCTTTATTAATGACGACTTCTCCTGTCTGAACTCTTTCTTTGTCAATGTTCAGCTGTTCTTCCCGAAGTGTAAGTGTCCTTTCATCTTCTGGCAATTCACGGCCTTGTCCGTTGACTCCATAAACACCTTCTTTATTTAAAGCATCGGTTTTTTCCGTGCCATTATATAGTGGGTTGGTGGAGTTGGTATCAAGCCTTGTACCGGCAGTGTCCATTGTTCCGGTCGTGAATTTATCTCTTGCCGTTCCAAGATGGCCTTCACCTTCTTCAACCAGAACCAGGACTTTTCCATTTTCTACATCAAAGACATGTTCAGCCGCATCACTATTCGAAAGGCCTGCATTCGCCAATCTTGTTGAAAGGTCTGCCGTATCTTCCGGCATGAAGAAACGTGCCACCTTGTCCATAAACGATTCGTCGTTAGGAACATTCGTCATTGTGTGAACATCCGTTTCACGTTGATGGTTCGTGAAATCCAGTGTTTCTTCCTTATCTGCGACGACCGTAATATCGTCCCCTTCAAAGCCCTTTGCCTTAAGTGCATTAATTGCTTGGATCACTTCTGCATTTGATTCATATACTCCATATACTGTTTTATTCATTTTACATTCCTCCTTAGGTTTTGTTGTTTCGTTTAGTGGATGCTATATATAAACAATACCCGCCATTTTCCTAAGTAAACGAGGAATCCATATTTCATTTTTGTTATATCATTTACAATTCGTTCTCAGCACAGAACGCATTTTTAATTGAAATCCAAGCTTTACAAGGGTTTCCCCCAAATTTATAAAAATGTAATGTTTAACCAAATCCTGCCATTTCATTTTTTCATAAACTGCTTGTGATCTTTTTTCTTCTATTATAAAGCCACAGCCTTTATTAGCAGGTCCGCAATATGCACCGCTTTTGTGCATTCCCCCAAGTTTTCCCTTTCGATCCCCAATTGCATTTGCATCAGGCAGCCAGGGTTTGCCGTGACAACAATATCTGCCTGTGTCGATTTAGTGTGCTCCATTTTAGAGTCGAGAATGTTCATGGACATCTCTGATTCAACAATATTATATATCCCAGCTGAGCCGCAGCAGCGATCGGCATCCTTCATTTCCCTGAAATCGATTCCTTCTATTGATTGAAGGAGAATTCGCGGAGCCGAGGAGGTGTTCATCACATTCCGTAAGTGACAGGAATCCTGGAAAGTTACGGATTGAGCTGGCAGTTTCAGGCGAACTTTTTCCTGAAAACGCAAATCAACAAGGATCTGGCTGATATCTTTCAACTTATTTTTAAATGAGATTGCACGGTCGTGCCATTCCGGTTCATCTTGGAGCAGATGATCATAATCTATGAGAAAAGCGCCGCAGCCGCCGGCATTCGTAATGATATAATCAACTTCCTCCGTTTCAAAGGCTTCAATATTACGCTTGGCCAGTTGCTTTGCACCTGCTTTTTCACCACTGTGACCATGCAGCGCCCCGCAACAGGCCTGGGATTTCGGAATCACGATTTCGCAGCCGGCCAGCTGAAGAAGCTTAAGTGTAGCCTTGTTCGTTTCCAAAAACATCGTATCCATCAAGCAGCCGGAAAAGAAAGCCACCTTTTTGAGGGGGGTTCCGATAGCAGGCAGTTCGGTTGGCCGATTTTTCATTTCTGATTTTTTCGGGACTTTCGGCAGCACTTTTTCCATGGCTGCCAAATTATCCGGTAGCATGTTGAGGACTCCCGTTTTACGGGCCATGTATTGAAGGCCTGATTTCTGATAGAAGCCAAGCAAACTTGTCATGGTCTGCATTCGCTCCTGGTGCGGGAATAGTCCATTAAAAACGGCCTTGCGGATCGTTTTTACAGGGAAGCTGTGTTTTTTATTCTGATGGATGATATCCCTTGCTTCTTCAAGAAGATGTCCGTATTTCACACCTGAAGGGCACACAGGTTCACAAGCCCTGCAGCCGAGGCAAAGACTCAACGACCGTTCTACATCCCTATCTGGCTCAATTACGCCATCGGCCACCGCTTTCATAAGTGCAATCCGGCCCCTTGGTGAATGGGATTCCTTCAGCCCCGATTCTATGTATGTCGGGCAATGGGGTAAGCAAAAGCCGCAGCGCATACAATTCAACAATTCATCTTCATTCATTTTTTCCGCGAATTGAATGGCAATGGTTTCCCTTTCCTGAACTGTCGTCATGTAGAAACCACCACCCTTTTCCTGGTTTCCTTGGCAAATACTTTGCCGGGATTCATGATGTTATTGGGATCGAAAGCCTGTTTAATCGCCTTCATGGCATCAATCCCTTCTTTCTTCAGCTTCCATTCAAGATACGGGGCCTTCATCGCTCCTACACCATGTTCACCGGTTATCGTCCCGCCAAGGTCGATAGCCGCGGCAAAAATGTCGGCAAAAGCGAGCTCAACCCTATCCATTTCCTCATGATCACGAGCGTCGGTAATGCATGTCGGATGGAGGTTCCCATCCCCAGCATGACCGAACGTGCAAATGTCCACGTTATGCTTGTCAGCGATCTCATTAATCGCTCTAACCATTTTGGCAATTTCCGAGCGAGGAACGGTGGCATCTTCCAAAATGGTCGTCGGCTTGAGGCGTGCCAATGCGGAAAGTGCTGTCCGTCTTGCCGTTTTCAAGGCGACAGCGTCAGATTCAGTTTCGGCAATTTCCACGGAAACCGCCTTTTCCTCCAGACAGATATCGGCCATTCTTTTCATATCACGTTCCACCACTTCAGGCGGTCCATCCTGTTCAATCAGCAGGACGGCTTCCACATTGGTAGGTAAACCGATTTTCGCAAAGTCCTCAACCACGATCAACGTCGGCCGATCCAGAAATTCCAATGTCACAGGAATGATCTTATTTGAAATGATCTTAGCCACTGACTGGGCTGCAGCATCCAGGTCTTGATATAAGGCAAGCATCGTCTTAGTCGTTTCCGGCATTGGAATCAGCTTTAAGGTCGCTTCCGTAACGATGCCCAAGGTCCCTTCCGATCCGACAAAAAGTTTCGTTAAATCATAACCGGCTACATCTTTGGCAAGCTTGCCCCCTGTTCGAATGATGTCCCCATTTGGAAGGACCACTTCAAGCCCGATGACATAATCACGGGTGACTCCATACTTTAAGCCTCGCAGTCCACCAGAATTCTCATTAATATTGCCGCCAATCGTGGAGATTTTCATCGAACTTGGATCCGGCGGATAAAACAATCCCTTCTCTTCAACTGCTGAAATCAAGTCCAAAGTGATGAGCCCAGGCTGTACGGTCGCCGTTAAGTTCTCCTCATCTATTTCAAGTAATGAATTCATTCGATTGAATAAAAGGACAAGCCCCCCCTCTGTCGGGCATGTGCCTCCGCTTAAATTCGTCCCAGACCCGCGTGGAACGATCGGAACATTGTATTCGTTGCAAACTTTGACGATGGCTGCGACTTCAGCTGTGCTGCCCGGTTTGATGACAGCATCCGGCATCGCTTGAAACCCAGGCGTTGCATCATATGAATAGACTAGACATTCCACTTTCGAGTCATCGTAATTCTCCTGACCGACGATGGTAAGAAGCAGCTGCTTAACCTGCTTTGTTAACATGTACATCCTCCTCATATAAACATAGGAAATTCTAGATTTTTAATATGATGTAAGTATAAGAAAAAAACACTCGGCCTTCTATGTATGAACATATAAAGTTTTGAGCTTTACATAGAATTAATTTGTATGTTTATCCAATACACTTACTGCTAAATACATCGTGACTAAATCGGCTAGCTTCCTAGGATTCAGCCGGGTCAAATCCTCTATGCGCTTGAGCCTGTAATGGAGGGTATTAATATGGATATGCAGGGCTCTAGCCGTCTCTTTTAAAGATAGATCACATGCAAAATACATGGTAAGGGTTTTAAGCAGCTCCTCATTAGGAAGCAACTCCTGAATCGTCCGGGATAAATATTCCTGTCTTGTTTCAGCGGTAACTTCATCAAGCAGGACCTCAAGTTTCAAGTCCTCGTCAAATATGATACCTGATGAAGAAGACGCGATTTTCAAGGAACGTTCCGCTTTAAAAAACGCTGGCCTGAAAGCGGATCCTGATGCACGTGAACTAACTCCTGCACACACTTTATAACCCGAACTCTCTTCCAGCTTTTTTTGCAGTTTACTTAGTTTCATATATTGCTGGTTTTTTGAACCGATGAAATCGGCCATTGAAAGAATGACGAACCGGTTCCTCCCCCAACGTACTGCGATGTCATTGGGATGCTGCTGTCTTATGAATATCTGAAGCGTTCTCCATACATGAGGTTCAATGATTTCCTCCGTCTTGAATTCACCAAGGGTGATGATCCGGTCCGCATGAACATCGACCCCAAGTAACTTGGCCTTCTGAAGGAAGTGCTCATTGAACGTCTGCAGCTGATGCCATTCAAACACAAAGAATTCCATCAGACGTGATTGGGATTCTGATTGTTCAATATGATAGCTTTCCTGAATGAACATCTCCGTCATCTTTTTTAATAGTTCCGCATAAGGGGAAACATGTTTGGGGTCACCTGTAATTCCAATGACACAAACGGCTTCCTGATTAAAGAAAATAGGCAGGTTTATCCCTGCCTTCACTCCTTTCCAACTTCGTTCATCCTGTTTATTGATGATCAATTTCTCACGATTGTTGAAAGCGTGGATGGCTCCTTCATGAAAAGATCCAATACGGCTGCCATCGGTGCTGGCGATAATCATGCCAGCATGATCAATAATGATGATCTCCTCATCAATCAGTTTTCGAACCTCATGCACCAATTTTCCTGCAACAGCTGCCAATTGCATGATATGTCCTCCTTTTTTGAATGGACTTGAAAATATTTCGAGGCTCCCCGATGAAAAAGGGAGCCTCATTCTACTTATGGAATCATCCAGGAAAGGACGCCATTTTGCAAGAAGGTAATCACACAAACAAGCAGCAATAAAAATAAGCTATGTTTAAGCGTGAATCTCAATAATTCCGATTCCCTGCCCGCCAATCCTACGGCAGCACAAGCTATCGCTATCGATTGGGGGGAAATCATCTTTCCGGTGACCCCTCCGGAAGAGTTCGCCGCCAGTGCCAGGACCGGTTCCATCCCCACTTTAAGCGCAGTCACTTTCTGCAGACTGCCAAATAAGAGGTTGGCTGATGTATCCGATCCGGTAATGAACACACCCAGCCAGCCGAGAACAGGTGCGAAGAAAGGAAATAAATCACCCGATTTTGCCAGGGTCATCCCTAATGTTGTCGACATGCCTGAAGCATTCGTCACATAAGCAAAAGCGACCACGGTAGAAATCATCAAGATTGGTTTGGCCAACTCTTTCATCGCTTCAACAAAGGTGCCATAAAAGTCTTTTGCAGACATGTGTGCGATGAACTTCGTTACGATGGCAGCCAGTAAAATGGCCGTCCCGGCCGCTCCGAGCAATTCTATTTTATAGAAAGCCGCAATCGGCAATCCATTGCTTCCGATTATCTCATTATGCAGACCTGGCACTTCGATTTGGAAGGTTAATAGTTTCCCGATTTCATTGATTCCGCCAAGCAGCACATTGTTGCCTTCATAATGTCCGGATAGTGCCGGCTTTATTGGGTTCATCCCCCATATTGTGATGAAAAGCGTTAACAGAAGGAATGGTGACCAAGCATGGAATATCTGCCATTTCGTGTATTTTGTTTCCGTTTCGGCTGTATATAATGGTTCGACAGCAGCTGCCGTTTCCTCTGATGCAAAGCGAAAGATCGTTTTAGGTTTCCAGAATTTAAGGAAAATCGCCAAAGCAAACAGTGACACTAACGCGGATAGGATGTCGGGTAATTCGGGCCCAAGAAAATTCGAACTTAAGTATTGTGTGATGGCAAAGGAAATTCCGGAAACCAAAATTGCCGGCAAGACCTCAAGCGACCTCTTCCACCCAGTCATGATTAAAATGAGATAAAGCGGAATGAAAGCCGAAAGGAATGGCAATTGGCGGCCGACCATTTTGGAAATCTCCATGGCGGCTATGCCAGTGGGGCCTTCCATGGCGATGATCGGTATTCCAACCGCCCCGAATGCTACCGGAGCGGTATTCGCGATCAAACAAATCCCGGCTGCATATAGCGGGTTAAAGCCGAGACCGACTAAAAGCGCGGCTGAAATGGCGACCGGTGCTCCAAATCCCGCAGCACCTTCTAAAAAGGCCCCGAAAGAAAATGCCACCAATAATGCCTGGAGGCGCCGATCTTCCGTAAGCGAAAGCACAGAAGAACGAATGATATTGAATTGTCCGCTTTTAACAGTCATCTTGTACAAAAATACGGAAGTGATGATTATCCATCCGATTGGGAGCAGCCCATATACGCCTCCTTGTGAAGCGGACATCACTGCTTTTCCTGCAGGCATCCCATATATCAATACAGCCACTGCAAGAGCTACAAGCAACGTGGTTATACCTGCCATGTAACCTTTCATGCGTTTGATGGTAAGCGCCCAGAAAAAGTAAAGAATTGGAATGAGTGCGGCAAGAGATGATAAAACTAAATTATCGGTGATCGGCGTAAAGTTTTGTGTCCATGTCATTCATTTCGACTCCTTTTTCAATAAATTTTTTAAAAAATTCAGAAATTAAACGCTAATTGAAACCCCTTACATATTTAAATATTCAAAGTCATCAGATGACTTGATGAGTACTCATTTAAATTAAATGATTGAAAATATAAAATCAAGATTTTTTTTATTTTTTGTTGATTTTTTAACGCTTCTGGAAGTGTCAAAGATCATTTGTGTTATATAATATTAACTAGAGAAACTCATAGAAAATAGAGGTGCTACTACTTGGTATATAAAAAAATAAAGCCGAAAAAAATTTATGAAGAAGTCAGCGATGAACTTTATGAAATGATTCGGTCAGGCAGCCTGAAACCAGGTGAACAATTGGATTCCATTCAGCAGCTTGCGGAAAATTTCCAAGTCGGGCGCCCGGCCATCCGCGAAGCATTAAGTGCATTGAGTTCAATGGGTCTTATTGAAATAAAACAAGGTGAAGGAACATTCGTCAAAACCTTCGACCCTGCCATCATGAACCACCCATTGTCTGCCGCCCTTTTGATGGATCAAGACAATATCAAGCATTTACTGGAAGTTCGGAAAATCCTTGAGTCCGGTACGGCAGAAGTGGCAGCGAAGAAGAGGACGGAAGAAAACCTTATCGAACTCAAGGACATGCTTTTTAATATGGACAAGGTCTCGGATGATGAAGAGCTAAGTGATAAAGCGGATATCTCCTTCCATGTTGCCGTGGCAAACGCATCACAAAATGAGCTGCTGATTACATTGATGAACCATGTTTCAGAATTAATGACGGAAAAGATGCGTGATATCCGCCGGGTTGCGCTTTATTCCGAAGAGATGACACTCAAGCAGCTTTACCAGCAGCATGTCAGGATATATGACGCAATCGTGGCACAGGATGAAGACGGAGCCCGCAGTGCCATGCTGTTTCATCTTCAAAGCGTCGAGGAATCGCTGGACCGGGTCATCCAAAAAAATCAGCATAAGAATCATTGACATTCCTTTAAATTTCAAAAATACCCTATACAAAAAAGGATTAAATTGATATATTATTTTGAAAACGATTACTTCATTTAAAAAATCTTGGAAATTGGTATCTTCACTTAGCCATTTCCTTTTTCCATTTTCTAGTCATCAGATGACCTGTTAACCTATTTTGAAAAAGGAGGAGTTCAGATTGAAAGTTACTCTCTTTGCAACATGTTTAGTGGATTTGTTTCAATCCAATGTCGGCAAAGCGACAGTGGAGCTACTCGAGAGATTAGGCTGTGAGATCGATTTCCCGGAGTCCCAGATATGCTGCGGACAGCCGGCATATAATAGCGGATATACGAAGGAATCGAAGGAAGCCATGAAAAAGATGATTAAAACGTTCGCGGATGCTGAATACATCGTAACCCCTTCCGGTTCCTGTGCAGCAATGTTCAAGGAATATCCGGTTCTTTTCAAAGGCGATCCCGTATGGGAAAGGAAAGCGGCATCATTAGCTGCTAAAACATATGAATTGTCCCAATTCATCGTGGATGTCTTAAAAGTGACCGACGTCGGGGCGACCCTCAAGGGAAAGGCCACTTATCATACTTCATGCCATATGACACGGCTGCTTAAGGTGAAGGAAGCCCCTGCCATTTTATTAAGCCATGTCAGGGGACTGGAAATGACACCACTTCCGGATGCCCAAAACTGCTGCGGGTTCGGGGGGACCTTTTCGGTTAAGATGGGTGACATTTCCGGGCAAATGGTCGAGGAGAAGGTATGCAATATTGAAGCTACCGGTGCCGACTTTTTAATCGGCGGGGATGCAGGATGTTTGATGAATATCGGCGGACGGATCCAAAGGAAGGGGCAACCGGTGAAAGTCCTTCACATTGCGGAAGTCCTGAATAGCATTTAAAGAAAGCGAGGAGGGAAAAACTAATGGCTATGAAAACCAGCTCTGCCAAATTTAAAGACCGGGTGGATGAAGGAATACATAATGACTTTATGCGATTGGCCGTATCCAGTGCCCAAGAACGATTACACGGACGGCGGCTGACTGCCGTTGATGAATTGGGAAGCTGGGAGGATTGGCGATCCCTTGGGGAAGAAATCCGGCAGCATGTGCTCAGTAACCTTGATTTCTATTTGCACCAGCTTGCCGAAAACGTTTCGAAAAGGGGCGGTCATGTCTTTTTCGCTGAAACCGCTGAACAAGCAAGCGGCTACATTAAGGATGTCATTGTAAAAAAGAATGCCAAAAAGGTCGTGAAATCCAAATCGATGGTCACGGAAGAGATCAATTTGAATGCAACTCTTGAGGCAGTTGGCCTCGATGTCGTTGAAACGGACCTTGGAGAATACATTTTACAAGTGGATGATCATGATCCCCCTTCCCATATCGTCGCACCTGCGCTCCATAAAAATAAAGAGCAGATCAGGGATGTTTTTAAAGAAAAGCTTGCCTATACGCAAACCGAAAAACCGGAGGAGCTTACCGCCCATGTGCGGGGCATTCTGCGGAAAGATTTCTTAAGCGCCGATGTGGGCATTACCGGCTGTAATTTTGCGATTGCGGAAACGGGCTCGATCGGACTGGTGACGAATGAAGGAAATGCCGATTTGGTCACTGCCCTCCCAAAAACGCAAATCACCGTGATGGGAATGGAACGGCTTGTACCTACATTCGATGAATTCGAAATCCTTGTCAGCTTATTGACAAGAAGCGCTGTCGGCCAAAGATTGACCAGTTACATCACCGCACTTACCGGTCCGCGTGATGAAGGCGATGCAGACGGACCCGAGGAGTTTCACCTTGTTATCGTAGATAATGGCCGCTCCTCCATCTTAGGGACTGAGTTTCAATCCGTTCTTCAATGCATTCGCTGTGCTGCCTGTATAAATGTCTGTCCGGTCTATCGCCAGGTTGGCGGTCATTCATATGGTTCAATATACCCCGGACCAATCGGTGCTGTGCTTTCACCTTTACTCGGAGGATATGATGATTTCAAGGAACTGCCATATGCCTCCACTCTTTGTGCAGCCTGTACGGATGCCTGTCCGGTTAAGATTCCTCTCCATGATTTACTGAGGAAGCATCGGGAAGTCATCGTTGAAAAGGAAAAAATGGCGCCGTTTTCAGAAAAGATGGCCATGAAGGCCTTCGGAATTGGTGCGGCATCGCCTATGCTTTATAAGTTCGGCTCCAAAATGGCCCCATCAGCGATGTCACCTTTTAAAACCGGGGATATCATCTCGAAAGGACCGGGACCGCTCAAAACTTGGACAGAAAGCCGCGAGTTCCCTGCTCCAACGAAAGAGAGCTTTCGGGACTGGTTCAAAAATCGGGAAAAAGGAGGGAAACCATCATGAATGGAACCATCCATAATGAAGGGACCTTTTTAAACAATATAGCCAAAAACCTGGGAAGGGCTCCTATTACGAAAGGCATCTCCGTTCCGGAATGGAAGCATGCCCCCCAAAAAGAAGTTTTGAAACATGCGAAACAAAATGATCTTGTCGCGGAATTGAAGGAGCAATGTAAACGGGTGCATACTCCATTTCACGTTACCGACTCCAAGCAAGTGGTGAATTGCTTAACACAAGTGATCGAGGAACTTGGAAACGGACCCGTGATCATCCCTAAGGACGATCGATTTACCGAGTATGGGTTAGAGGATATCTTAAAGGAAAATGATGTCCATATATGGGATCACCAAGCCGGGAATGAAAATATCGAAAAAGCAGAAAGAGCTAACATCGGAATCACTTTCAGTGAGATGACACTAGCAGAATCAGCGACCGTCGTCTTGTTCAGCGACAAGGACCACGGCCGTTCCATCAGCTTCCTTCCTTCCTGCCATGTTTCCATCATTCCAAAAAGCACCATCGTTCCGCGAATGACCCAGGCTGCTGCGGCCATCCGTTCAAAGGTTACCCGGGGCGAAGTCGTTCCTTCCTGCATCAATTTCATAACAGGGCCGAGCAATTCGGCTGATATCGAAATGGACCTTGTCGTCGGCGTCCATGGACCCATCAAAGCCGTCTATATTATCGTCGAAGACAAGTAGAAATAAGAAAAAGAAAATGGAGAGGACCTAAATTAGGCCTCTCCATTTTTAACTTACTATATTACTCGTAAATGATCCGATCAACCGCTTCGCGATCGAGTCGTTTAATCACTTCGACAATGAGCTTAACTGCATTCTCATAATCATCCCTGTGAAGCATTGCTGCGTGTGAATGAATGTAGCGTGTGGCAATCGTGATCGCCAGGGCGGGAACACCATTTGCCGTTAAATGGATGGAGCCGGCATCCGTCCCGCCGCCCGGAATCGATTCGTATTGATAAGGAATATTCATTTCATCAGCTGTGTCGGTGACGAAATCGCGTAATCCCTTATGTGCCACCATCGATGAATCATAGATGACGATTTGCGGGCCTTCCCCCATCTTGCTCATCGCTTCTTTTTCGGAAATCCCCGGTGTATCACCAGCAATGCCGACATCGACGGCAAAACCGATATCCGGCTGAATTTTGAATGTGGATGTCTTGGAGCCACGCAGGCCGACCTCTTCTTGCACTGCGCCAATTCCATAAACTACGTTAGGATGGTCGCTGTCTTTCAGCTGTTTAAGCACATCAATGGCGATTGCACAGCCAATTCGATTGTCCCAGGCTTTGGCGAGCAGCATCTTTTCATTATTCATAACCGTGAATTCAAAATATGGCACAACCATATCCCCTGGCTTGACGCCCCATTCCTTAACCTCTTCTTTACTGGATGCACCAATATCAATAAACATATCCTTAATATCAATCGGCTTCTTCCGCGCCTCCGCTGACAGGATATGTGGCGGCTTGGAACCGATAATGCCCGTTATATCACCTTTACCTGTAACGATCGTCACGCGCTGGGCCAGCATTACCTGTGACCACCAGCCCCCTACCGGCTGAAAACGCAAAAATCCTTTATCATCAATTTGGGTGATCATGAAACCGACTTCGTCCATATGCCCGGTAACGACGATTTTCGGTCCGTTTTCATCCCCCGTTTTCTTGGCAATCAAACTTCCCAGGCCATCTGTCGATATTTCATCCGCAAATGGTGTTATGTATTCGGTCATCACTTTTCTTACTTCACTTTCATTTCCTGCAATGCCTTTAGCATCCGTTAAGGCAGCAAGCATCTTTAACGTTTCATCCAATTGAGCCATTCCCTTACCTCCTTATAACTTACATTACAAGAATAATTATACAGACAAACGATTTCATAAACAATCAGTAGCCTTGCTTTTGCCTTTCGTAGTTCACTTCATTTTTGCTTACATATGCTTTTTCCACATCCGCTGCCGAGAATCCGAGCAACTCCCCCAAATGTAAATAAGCAGTAAAAACCTTTTGGTAAGATGACTCTGTCAACTGTGTGCGAAATTCACTGATGTAGCCGTAAATGGCAGTAAATTGAACCGTCAAATCCTCCTGATTCATCTTTAGGGCAGATGGAGCTTCCGGTACGAATCCCCGTTCGATCCCGAGTGACAAAATGAAATGAATGCCATCCACGTATTCAGCCAAAATCGTTTCTTTATCAGAGGGTCCTTTAAGACTCCAGAATTTAAAACATCTTGTTTCATTGGCAAGCTCTCCAAGCTCCACTAAAAGAGCAAGTATCTTCCGTTCCACCAAGTCTTCCGCACCCAAATCATGCTTGGATTGTATATGCTCATCCAAAGCTGCCTGCATTTCCATTAATTTACTTATATTCATTTTCATCACTTCTTTCCTTCGTCTTCCCCTAAATTATATCAAATAAATGAAACTTATTAAAAACCCATACGTAAATGAAAGGGAATCACTCTGTTTAAGGAGGTAGCTCCATGGTATTGATCATGCGGTTCATTCTTTTGGCTCTCATCATTTTCTTAATTTATACAGTCATTAAATACCTATTTAATCCGAAAAGAAAATTAGAGCTGGCACATGAACAGAAAAAATTCTTTCTGCTCGACGATACAGCCAATATACGAAAGAATTTTTTATTGACGTACAACGGGGTGATGTTTGAAGGGGAAAAGTATTTAGGGACGACGGAACGCTCCTTCGAGGTCATCTCCATCTTCATATGGCCTAAAAAAGTGGCAGGCCTGAAAGGCTTGAAGCGAAATGACTTCTTAAAAATCGAGGCAGCCATAAAAAAACAATATCCTGATGCCGTTATTGATTGGAAGAGCCCAGTCAAGGAGTTCTTACAAAATTGAAAAAAATCACACATAATGAAGAGCCTTGAGGAAAATGGACTCAAGGCTCTATATTAATCATCTGAACGAAAAAATTCCTTCCAGGGGACGACCGTCTGCTTCTCTCTCAATAAATAGATCAATAAGGTTAAGGATAATAAAATGATGACGATCAGCGTGGGACTGAAATCTGCAATATAGTGGCCAAAAACCGTGTATACGAATGCTACAGGAAGATTGGTCATGAAGGATAGGTAAAAATAATTTTTCAGTCCTTTATTGGATTCCAATAAACAAAGCGACAGTAAATAAAAGTGTATGAATGGTATTAGCCTGAGTACTGCAATTTGCCGGCTGTTGAGCTTTCGGTTTCCAAACAGCTTATTCTTAAGCCTCAGCAGCCTATCCTTTGTTTTCGGAAATTTGCCTATCACGAAATAAAAGGCCAGGCTGGACAGCGTCAAACCGATTACCGAATAGATGGTTCCAAAAGCTGCCCCGAATAAAACTCCTCCAGACATGCAAACCACAATGACGGGAATGAATAAAAATTGCCTTAATAAATGAAAAGTGATAAAAATCAACGGTGCAAACACGCTTCCAGATTGAACGTAGCTCATCACAAGTGTCAGTTTATCATTCATGCTCTCCCTCCAGCTACTCTTTGCTGCTTCTACAAGCATATACACTACACGGGCTACATATTACAATTGAATGAATAACTTAATCAATAAGCCTATCTGAAGAATCATCAATATAGGCAGGCCCCACTTAAAAGCGGCATGCTTCGTCTTATGGCGGAATTGCTTCATCCCCAAAAAGGATCCAGTCCCTCCTCCTATGACTGCCCAAAACCAAAGTGTCTTTTCACTGATCCTGTACTCCCCATTACGCGCTTTCCTTTTATCGATTCCCATTAAGGCAAAGCCGATGATGTTCGTGATGATCATATAAGCAGCAATGAACCATACTCCTTGCATTCCCATTCCCTCCTTTAAATATGTAAAAAGCCACCCTCTTGAAAAGAGAGTGGCTGTATCAGTCAGACTTATTTGTCTAATTGTTGTTTAGCAGCAGTTGCTAATTGAGCAAAAGCTTGTTCGTCAGCAACAGCAAGATCAGCAAGCATTTTGCGGTTCACTTCGATACCAGCAAGCTTTAGGCCATGCATTAAACGGCTGTAAGAAAGACCGTTGATGCGTGCTGCAGCGTTGATACGAGTGATCCAAAGTTTGCGGAAATCACGTTTCTTTTGACGACGGTCACGGAAAGCATAGTTTCCTGACTTCATTACTTGTTGGTTAGCTACTTTGAAAAGAATATGTTTCGCGCCATAGTAACCTTTAGCTAATTTTATTACCTTTTTACGACGTTTGCGAGTAACAGTACCGCCTTTTACACGTGGCATGTTATTTCCCTCCTATTTAACTCGATAAATCGAACTTATTTAATGTTGTCTAGCATATGACGAATACGTTTGAAGTCACCTTTGCTTACAAGGCTAGCTTTGCGAAGCTTACGCTTTTGCTTAGTAGATTTGTTAGCAAATAAATGGCTTGTGTAAGCGTTAGAACGCTTAAGTTTGCCGGATCCAGTCTTTTTGAAACGTTTAGCAGATCCGCGGTGAGTTTTCATTTTAGGCATAAGGTATTCCTCCTCATTACAAATTACTTTACAATTACTTTTCGTTTTTCGGTGCTAAGATAATGAACATGCTGCGCCCGTCCATTTTTGGGTGTTGCTCGATTGTAGCCACTTCTTTACATGCTTCAGAAAAACGAACGAGTACACGTTGACCAATTTCCTTATGCGTAATGGCACGTCCTTTGAATCGGATAGAAGCTTTTACTTTATCGCCTTTTTCAAGGAATTTAATACCGTTGCGAAGCTTCGTATTGAAATCATGCTCTTCAATCGTCGGGCTCAAACGAACCTCTTTCAGACTGATGACTTTTTGATTTTTACGTGCTTCCTTGTCTTTCTTTTGCTGCTCGAAGCGGTGTTTTCCGTAGTCCATGATCCGGGCTACCGGAGGCTTTGCATTTGCAGCAACTAAAACTAGATCAAGATTTACACGAGCGGCAATTTCCAATGCTTCGAATTTCGTTTTAATTCCAAGTTGTTCTCCGTTTTGGTCAATAAGACGAACTTCACGGGCTCGGATGCCCTCGTTTACCATCGCGTCTTTACTAATAGTTAGCCACCTCCAAAGATATTGGCGAATACGAATATTTGAATAAATTCGGTCACGCTCACAACTCGCTTACAGGATATAATCATAATAAAAAAGTGTGGATGCATGTTGCACCCACACTGATAGACTCATTCAGAAAGATCCAAATAATCAAATCATGACCTGTTAACTGCATTGTTTGCGTCAACCAGGTGAGAAGCGGGTGCTTCTTCTTTTCCTCAAACACGTATTCAATTCACTTTAGAAATATATCATAAACACTGATGACTTGTCAAATGCTAATTTATTCGTTTTTCACAACAAAATTAATATTAGCAGACATTCAGTTATTTGACAATACGTTTTTTTAAAGTAATTTGGACAAAAAATATTCATCATGATACTTTCCATCAAAAAACAGTGATTCCCGCTTTATTCCTTCCTTTTCGAACCCCATCTTTCGATATAAGGAAAGCGCAGGGGCGTTGTTTGCAATCACGGACAATTCCAGGCGCCGTATTTCGTTTGTCCGTGCATGCTCCTCCATTTTCTGAAATAGCTTCGGACCGATGCCTTTTCCTCTATCCTGTTCATGGATGCCGATGACGATTTTGGCGGAATGCCTCGTTCGGCCCATTTGATTGCCCAATAAGATTAGGTAACCATTCAACTCATTGCCGCTAGCAGAAACGAGGACAATGGAAGGGGGATTTTTTTCTATTTGCTCCAATTGCTTTTCCATTTGTTTCGCCGTAGCTTTTCTTTCCCCAGGGTTAAACAGCATATACCCGGAATCTTCTACATGATTGATCAGAGCAGCCAAGTTACCCGCGTCTTTCCTTGAAGCCTTTCTAATCTCCATTTATCCCCATTCCCCCTTTAGTTACAGTCCATACTGGCCAAAGCCATCCAAAGTTAAGAGTCTTCTTTCGCCTTTTTCTTTTTCTCAATGGCGTCCCAAGAAAATAGCGCTATCCAAAAAAACAGGACCGGGACGATGGCATATTGTCGATAACCATCCAATAACAATAAGATGATGATGACAAGGAATGTCGGTCCGAATAGATAAGTAAATTTCTTTTTCATGCTGCCCCTCCTTTTCATTGCTGTACATATTTTCACATGATGTTTTCATCATGCCATAATTAAAAAGAGGGACACAACTATATGTGCCCCTCTTTTTGCTGTTAACGGCTCACTTCTGCCTTAATCGCTGAAACGAAATCTTCAAAAGCGATCGTTTCGGATTTTTGTTCACCGTATTTACGTACATTCACGCTGCCTTCTTTGGCTTCATTATCTCCAACGACCAGCATATACGGGATTTTTTGCATTTGCGCTTCACGGATTTTGTAACCGATTTTCTCGTCACGTGTATCCAGGTCGACACGAATGCCTTGCGCTTTAAGTTTTTCCTGTACTTCTTTCGCATAATCCAAGTGCACTTCAGGTGAGACCGGGATCACTTGTGCTTGGATAGGTGCAAGCCAAGTCGGGAATGCCCCCTTGTATTCTTCAATCAAGTAAGCGACAAAACGTTCCATTGTGGAAACGACGCCGCGGTGGATAACAACCGGACGGTGCTGCTTGCCGTCCTCACCGACATAATTAAGGTCAAAACGTTCAGGAAGCAAGAAATCAAGCTGAACAGTGGAAAGCGTTTCATCCTTCCCTAAGGCAGTACGCACCTGAACATCAAGCTTAGGACCGTAGAATGCCGCTTCACCTTCCGCTTCAAAGTAATCAAGACCAAGCTCATCCATGGCGCCTTTTAACATGCTTTGCGCTTTTTCCCACATGTCATCATCATCGAAGTATTTTTCTGTATCCTGAGGATCGCGATAAGACAGACGGAATGAATAATCCTTGATATCGAAATCTTTATATACTTCCAGAACAAGGTTCACAACGCGCTTGAACTCTTCTTTGATTTGGTCGGGGCGGACGAATATGTGCGCATCATTCAATGTCATCCCACGTACACGCTGAAGGCCTGAAAGGGCACCTGACATTTCATAGCGGTGCATCAAGCCCAGCTCGGCTATCCGGATTGGCAGTTCGCGGTAGCTGTGGATGCTGTTTTTATAGACCATCATGTGATGCGGACAGTTCATCGGACGCAGTACAAGCTGTTCGTTTTCCATCTCCATGACCGGGAACATGCCGTCCTGGTAATGATCCCAGTGTCCGGATGTTTTATAAAGGTCCACGCTTCCCATTACAGGTGTGTAGACATGGTCATAGCCTAAACGTTCTTCCTTATCGACGATATATCTTTCGATTGTACGGCGAATTGTCGCGCCTTTTGGCAACCACATCGGCAGCCCTTGCCCCACTTTCTGTGAGCTCATGAACAAGTTCAATTCTTTGCCGATTTTACGATGGTCACGTTCCTTGGCTTCCTCAAGGAGACGCAGGTGTTCGGCCAAATCTTCTTTTTTATAGAAAGCCGTACCGTAAATGCGTTGAAGCATTTTGTTTTTGCTATCGCCTCTCCAGTATGCTCCAGCGATGCTCAATAGCTTGAATTCTTTGATTTTCCCAGTTGATGGAACATGAATTCCACGACAAAGGTCAAAGAATTCCCCTTGCTCATAAAGTGTTACCTGCTGATCGGCAGGAATCGCATCGATCAACTCCAATTTATACTCGTCGCCGATTTCTTTAAAACGGGAAATCGCTTCATCACGACTCACTTCGATGCGGGAGATTGCCAAGTTTTCGTTGACGATTTTCTTCATTTCTTTTTCAATCAATGGAAGGTCTTCGGGAGTCAATGATTCCTCCAGATCCATATCATAGTAAAAGCCGCCCTCAATGACTGGCCCTACGCCGAATTTAGCGTTTTTGTACAAACGTTTGATCGCTTGTGCCATCAAGTGCGCTGTACTGTGCCGCAATACTTCAAGAGCATCCGCTGCGTCCTGTGTGACGATTTCGATTGTACCATCTTGTTCAATCGGACGTTTTAAATCATATAATTCACCATTGAATTTTCCGGCAATGGATTTTTTCCTTAAACCAGGACTGATGGATGCAGCGATGTCTTCAGTTGTTGTGCCTTTAGCAAACTCCTTGACCGCTCCGTCAGGAAAAGATATTTTCAGTAGTTCTGACATTCAGTTTCACTCCTTCTTATTTGTTCGAACAAATTACAGGTTTTTGATTCCATTACAACACAAAAAAGCCCGCCCCTGTATAAAACAGGGACGAGCTTAGTAATAAATATCATTAACCCGCGGTTCCACCCTCGTTCCAGCTTGCTTTTCACGGCAAAATGGCACTTGTAACTTGGTAACGGCAGCTTCCCGTCAGCTCATATTCGCAGAATGACTGCTTTCCGAGCCGAAGTTTAAAGGTGGTAAGTGTTCCATGCGAATAGGAAGCTTACAGCCTGTTGGCTTCCCTCTCTGATAATCGGCGACTAGAATACCCTTATCCTCATCATAACTTTTAGTTTTTTAATAGTATGTAGGAAATTATAATTTGTTATACGGTGAAAATCAAGGTTAATTTTCTTTTTTCCACGAAAGTTCATTCAACTGCATAGAAAATGACGAAAGTGGCAAGATAGTCGCCCGTTCTTCGAAAATCCTTGAAATGGTCTGGATGAGCCCCTCTTCCTTGTCATCGGTATAGATGCACAAGTTTTCAGGAGCAATCGATAAAAGCGGGGCAAGTATCACCGTATCGAGAAAAAGAGAGCTTTTGGCAAGAAGCCTCCTGTCGATCATACTATTGATTTTTGGACGGTCGAGTTTGCTGAATTTCTGATCATAGAAGTGAAAACCATCCCGGTTGACCAGGTGAAGCTTTCTTAATTTCGACTCCTGCCCTTGAAGGCAATCCCGGAGCGTAGCAATGAAATTTTGATAGTCCTGTTCCAGCTTATATTCATCAATCGCCTTGACGACATACTTTTCCAAAGTGTGCTGAAACGATTTTAAACGGAAGGTCGTAAAAGAATCGAATGAAAAAGATACCTTTCCAGCCAAAATGCTTTGAAGTCCTTCCTCAATCAATCGTTTCTCCGCACTGAATGCTTCATCTTGATTCCTGGCTCTTTCCGCCTCGATGATGGATGATGCAATTTCAATGATGGCTTCAATTTCTTCCCGTTCCCTATAAAAAAATTTACCGACTATTATTTGCTCCAGAACAGGAAGCGTCTTTTCTTCCAATAAAAAAGAATGGAATGCATCACGAAGCAGAATTAGCCATTCATCACCTGAAGATTCCGTCATATCCACATGCATGCCTTGTTGAGGAATAAATCGAATATATGCTTGAAATTCTGCCCCCAGTGGATGGACAGAAACGAAATTCAGTAATTTCAATGCCTCTGAATCGTTTTGAAACAAAATTTGCACTACGACATCCCCCCTTCCCCCTTGCTTCTTTTTTCATGTATATGGGGATGTGGACGTGTTTAGAAGTAGGATGGGGCTTGTAAGAAGAAAAAAGTGACCTCCATTAAGAGACCACTTTTCTTCATCTTCTCCGATTCACGCCATCAAGCTTGACCGGCTCAGCTAAATATTGAATTCTTTCCAGTACCCGGGCCGCCTTCACTTCTTCTTTCTCACCGCGCTGTGAAAAGGTCAGGTGGTTCTCCAGGCCATTCAAGTCAAAATTCGAAGTGAAAAACGTCGGTAGGTTTTCCAGCATCCTAAATTGCAAAATCGGACCAAAAACCTCATCGCGTCCCCAGCTCGTCATGGATTCCGCTCCAATATCATCAAGCATGAGGATAGGTGCCGTTTTCACCATTTCAATTTTTTCATTGACCGTATTATCACCTATCGATCCCTTAAGTTCCCTCAAATAGTCAGGTACATAGACTATAAGGGAGGAAATTTGCCTTTTTGCAAGTTCATTGGCGATCGCACCTAATAAGTACGTTTTCCCAACACCGAATTTCCCATATATATACAAGCCTTTTTGCCTTTTACCCGGCTCATATTCCATAATGAACGACATCGCTTTACTTAGGACAGACAAGCGTTTGTTTTCATTATCCGTTTGGGTAAAATCTTCAATGCTCGCCTTTAAAATATCCTTCGGTACATACAGGCTGCGGATCAGCTTTTCCCGTTTCCGCTTTTCATCCTCTGCCAATTTCCTCGGGCAGACTTCATAATGCAGGTTCAGGGCTTTTCCTTGAACCACCAATTTAGGATAATACCCTTGCATCATATTGATGCAGCCATCCAAGCTCGGACATTTATCACACTTATTGCTCTGTGAAGTGAACTCATAAAGCTTCCCCAAGTTTTTATCAATCATTTCCTTCGTGACCGTCGAGCTGTTGGCATTCATGAATAACCGCACTTGTTCGTTTTCAAAAATCTCCTGTTTCAGCTTTTCATAACGCTGTTGAAATTGATTTGTATTGGCCAATTTATTAAGGGACCTATTAATCTTTTCCATCGTTCATTTCACCTCCCGCTTTCCACAGCTTCCATTTCTCCAGAAGTTCACGTTTCTGAGCATCCAATTCAGGCTGATCCGCATTCTGCTCCTGCTGTGCTTCTTCTTTTTTCTCAAGCCACTCAGGAACCACTTCTTCCCGTATCGCCTTTTTCCGGCTGCCCTTTGCAGCATTCCTGCTTCCTTGAGCCCAGTCCTGATATTTCCTATGTTCATTTTTGGCCAATTCCATCGCCTCGACGACTGTTGAGACCTTTAGCCGTGCCCAATGGCCTGCCAGCTTTTCCACATAACCCTTCGTGAACTTCATATCCGTTTTGAGCATGACATATTCAATCAAGACATTGACGACACCCGGATTCAGCTTTTGATTGATCATCACGCCCTCAACCACTTTCAAATCACCGCTTGACGGCTCTGCACCGCCAGACAATTGCATTAGCCGCTCCCTCGGGGAAATCGTCTCCAAATGACGGATTAACTCTTGTTCCTTTGTTTTCGGTTCTTCTTTTTGTGTCCGTTCACGAATTGGCTGCACCCGATTGACAAGGGAAGGCATATCGGCCTGCCGTTCGATCTGGTACCAATCCCTTGCCGCCTTTCTAAGCAATTCCTCATCAATCTCATCATCCAATGAAACGGCATCCATTACTAGTTTTTGCATTTCCAGCGGATCGATGCCATATAAAAAAGCGAGTTTGGCAATCGTACTTTTTATTTTCGGAGTAAAAGCCTTTTTCGGCACGATCGAGGATTTCATCCCGGCAAATAAAAGGTCAAAATCGAATAAGTCATCAAACCCCGATGGCTCAACGCCTTCCGCCCGATCGATGTATTGCTGTTCAGGCACCGGTTTCCATTCGTTTTTCGCTTCATCCGTTACATATAAAGAGTCCAAATGATCTGATGAGAATACTTCCGCAAAAGATTTAGTCACACCTTCATATTGATCGGTTAAGATATGGTCATCACAAAAGAATCTCTTTAACCGGTTGAATTGAGCTTTACCGATTTTTTTGTATAAGTAAATATTCAGCATTCCATCCGTGAAAAACTGCTGGGGTGAAAGCGGCGGGTTTAACTCATAAATGAATTCCTTCGTTTCATTTTTCGATTTCTTATATACATTCAACAGGCCGATTCCTTCAAGTAAAAGGCGGGCTTCGTAAATATCACCTAACTTAAGGCCGATGGTATTCATTAATTGATAATGCGAGGAGGTTTCCGACCATAGCCTGTTTTCCTCCAACTCACTCCATAACGTCATATATAGGCTAATGCAGATAGGTCCAATAAGAGGTTGATATAGTCGGGTAAGTATTTTCCGATCATAATCATGAAGCAGCCCCGCAGATGAGACCAAATATGAATCAGCTGGGAGCAATTCTTGCCAATGCATTGACATCTCCATTCAAACCTTTCAAAAGATGTAGTGAAAAAAGAGCCAAAGTGAATCTTCAGCTCTACTTTCTTTCTTTATTTATTAAATCTTTCAGTTCATCAATAAAGACATTGATATCTTTAAATTGTCGATAGACGGATGCGAACCTTACATAGGCAACCTCATCGACTTCTGCCAGCTTGTCCATTACCATTTCGCCGACACTGTCGCTTTTCACTTCCGATATGCCCTGGTTGCGTAGTTCTTTTTCTACATAACTGGTAATTTGCTCTAGTTCTTTCAAGGGAACCGGACGTTTTTCGCAAGCCCTGATTAAGCCACGCAGGATTTTATCACGACTGAACTCTTCACGTGTCCCGCCCTTTTTCACTACAATAAGCGGTGTTTCCTCCACCTTTTCAAATGTCGTGAATCGAAAACCACATGCCTCACATTCACGGCGTCGTCGAATCGATTTACTTTCATCGACTGGCCTGGAATCGAGCACTCTTGTTCCGTTATATTGACATGATGGGCATTTCATCATTATCAGCTCCGTATTTTATGTAGGACTCCCCTATCTAAATGTTCCCCAAGGAATTACTTCTCTATCTTAATCTTATATTAAAAGGAACGGACAGTACAAGTAAAAAGTGTAACTTCCGGCAGCAGGCACTTTTTGTTCTGCCGTTGAAGCACCGTTGCCAAGGGCATTGTGCTACAAGGCAATCCTCTCCAATAAAGTGAAGCAGACTGCCGATTCATTGCATTAAAAAAGAGATGCACCCATGGCATCTCTGTGTATACATTTTTTTATAGGGCACTTATATTGGCTTTTTTCATTTGTACAGGACCTAATCCACGTGGTAATTCTATGTTTTCACGTGTTTGCGCATTCAAAGCTTCTGCAATATAATCTGCCGCAATATTCGGATCCAAGTTACCGCATGTATAGACATCAATGCTCGCATAGCCGTGTTCTGGAAAACTGTGAATCGTTAAGTGTGATTCAGAAATGATGACAACCCCGCTGACTCCTTGTGGAGCAAATTTGTGAAAGGCAACTTCTCGTACCTCTGCACCTGATTTCAAAGCAGCGTCAACAAAAATCTTTTCAATTAAATCGATATTGTTCAGTTTTTCAAAGTCACAACCCCAAAGTTCAGAAATGACATGTCTACCCATTGTTTCCATAGTGTAAGCTGTTTCCATATTAAGCTTCCCCCTTACCATGATTTAAAAATAAGTTCTGATAACTACCACGGGGGAAAGTTAGTCCAAAGAGGTCCTAACCCTTTAAGTAGCCATCATGCAAACCGTTTTGAAGAAGTTCACGATTCATAGTATATATGGTTTGAATTTTTTTTGCAACTCCAAATTTAATTTTTGGAAAGATAAACTTTATATGTAATGGGGATATAGCGAAGGTTCCAATGTGGACCAAATTCCGTCTTCGGTTTATTCAGCGCCATAAAGCAGGCGGGAATTCATGGATCACTGCATGAAAAATAGCCCGCTAAAAAATTTTAGCAGGCTCGGGTTTTTCATTTTATTTTACTGATAATTCGACTTCGGACATTTTTTTCAACTCGGAGCCAACCAATTTTACAAGGTCCACTACACGGTTGGAGTAACCCCACTCATTATCATACCAAGCAAGGACCTTCACTTTCCTGTCCCCGATCATCATCGTCGTCAATCCATCGATGATTGCAGAGTGTGGATTCGTTTTGAAATCACTGGAAACTAAAGGTTCCATCGTGAATTCCATGATTCCTTTGAGTTCATTTTCTGAAGCATCGATGAAGGCTTGGTTCACTTCTTCAATCGTGACATCACGGTTTAAATCCACAACAAGATCGACTAAAGATACGTTTGGTGTCGGTACGCGTATCGCCATTCCATGAAGCTTGCCTTTTAATTGCGGCAACACTAGTGAGATGGCTTTTGCAGCTCCTGTAGTCGTAGGAATCATGCTTTCCGCAGCGGCACGGGCACGTCTCAAGTCTTTGTGCGGGTTATCGATATTATTTTGATCATTTGTATAAGAATGTATCGTTGTCATTAAACCGTTGTCTATGCCGAATTTTTCATCAAGCACTTTTGCAACTGGTCCAAGGCAGTTCGTTGTACAAGATGCATTGGATATGACGAAATGCTTGTCAATTTCCAGCACCTCCTGATTCACTCCCATTACAATGGTAACGTCTTCATTTTTACCCGGGGCTGATAATATAACTCTTTTTGCTCCTGCGTCTAAATGAAGAGCCGCTTTAGAACGATCATTGAATTTGCCAGTGGCTTCAATTACAATATCTATGTTCATCTCTTTCCAAGGCAATAGCTTTGGATCGCGGTTATTTATTAGTTTTACTCGGCGGCCATTCACTACTAGTGAATCATCTTCAGCTATAATGATACCGTCGAATTTACCATGTATCGTATCATATTTTAGTAAGTGTGCTAAAGTTTCAGCTGGATAGCTTGCATTTATGGCTACAATGTCCAAACTCTCATCTAATATGGCTTTTCGGAAAACCATTCTTCCAATTCTCCCAAATCCGTTAATCGCTATTCTTGAATTCATTGTTCGGACCCTCCAGAAATATTAGTGTTATACTTATTACCTTTCACATGTAATTAGTATAACATAATTCAAAGGAATTGTGCTAATAAAAATGCGGATTGTTCTTATTTTTTCAACATAAAAAGAAGAAACCGGGTGGTTTCTTCTTTTTATCATGATTATATGACATACCATTCACTAAGTATGCCCTTCACTTGCCGCTTCGTTTCATTAATGTCACCATTATTATCGATGACGGCATCCGCTAAGGCCTTTTTATCGGCCAAGGGCATTTGCGAATTGATCCTGGCAAGTGCCTCCGTCTCCGAAAGACCATTCCTGTTCATTAATCGCTCCAATTGAACTTGCTCATCCACATAGATCAAAAGCGTCTTATCCACCATGAATGTCAGCTTGCTTTCGAATAGGAGCGGAATATCCATGAACACCGTTTCTTCTCCTGATGATAGTGCCGCTTCCGTTTTCACCCGCATCCAATTCCTGACGGCAGGATGCACGATGCCATTCAATAGCAATCTCTTTTCTTGATCATTAAATATGATCGACCCGAGCTTTACGCGATCTATATTCCCTTCCGTCAATAAGATATCTTCTCCAAATGCCTCCACAACTTGGTGATAGGCTTCTTCACCTGGCTCAACGACAGCACGGGAAGCCAGATCTGCATCGACAATCGTGAATCCGAGTTCCTGTAAATAGAGGCTGACGGTGCTTTTCCCACTGGCAATGCCTCCGGTGATTCCGATGATTTGTCCCATAAGCTCCCCCTTTTACCCTTATCATAACTTGAATAAACCGATGATAATCAATAGTACCCCTGGAAGAAAGGTCAAATGCTGGACAACTTTATTATTCGAAAGCAATTTTCCGCTTTGAATTCCGCTCCAAATGAAAATCGAACTCATAACAGCGATGCACCCTGCGAGGATGATCGGTGAAATCCCGATCATAGCCGCTCCAACTCCGGCCCCGAATGCATCCAGCGAAAGTGCAAACCCCAGAACAAGCGCTTCAACACCTGTAATCGTACCTGATTTATCAAAATCGGCATTCAATGGTTTTTGTAAAATATTAATGACTACCCCAAGTGATTTAATTTCAAAATTAAAGATGATCTTTTCATGATATCTATCATCTTTCAAATCTTTTTCAGGCTTAAAATACTGGTATACCATCCAGGCACCAAGAAAAATGAGGATGATGCCGCCTGTTTTTTCAGCAGCCCCGATAGATATGAGCTGACTGATGAATTGTCCGATGACCATCGCTATGCCTAAACTCAATGCAGAACAAAATGAGATGACCGCTATTGACCTTAAGGGGATTTTCATCTTCCGCATACCGAATGTCAAACCGACGCCAAATCCGTCAATACTAACTGCAAAAGCGAGAAAAATAATTTGTAGCCACATCGGAATATTACTCCTTCCCTACTCGTTGCTACCCTAGTATATGGAAGGAGCCCATCCGATGTGTTTGAAAAAACATGACCTATTTTAATGGCTGGCATGACGGGCAAATATGTGTGCCGCGTCCTGCAACAACCAGTTTTTCAAGTGGCGTGCCGCATGTTTTGCAGTTCTCGCCTTTTCGTCCATAAACATTCAGTTCCAACTGAAACATGCCGATTTGCCCTTGGGAATTAATGTATGAACGAATCGTGCTTCCGCCTTTTTCCACAGCTTCACCTAACGTCGCAATGATTTCAGCATGCAACGTTTCGATTTCCTGCAACGAGAGTGAAGATGCCATTCTCTCCGGATGGATACCGGAACGGAATAACGACTCGTCCACATATATATTCCCAATCCCGACGACAACGGTTTGATCAAGGAGAACGGGCTTGATTTTCCTGTTGGTTCTTGCCAACTTCCTGCTTAGCCCCTCGACAGTAAAATCTTCGGACAACGGTTCAGGCCCTAAGTGCAACAGGGGCAACTGTTCAAATTCTTCCCCTTTGGCAAATAGATGCATCGTTCCGAATTTCCGGACATCCCTGTACCGAAGTTCACTGCCATCGGTGAAAGTGAAGATCACATGGGTATGCTTATCATACGGCTCTTCTTTTGGATGGACGCCGTATTTCCCTTCCATCCTTAAATGCGAAACCATCGAATAATCATCCAAGGTGAAAATGAGGAACTTGCCCCGACGGCCTATTGCAGAAATCGTCTGCCCCCTTAAGGCATCCTGAAACTGTTCGACAGGCTCAGGCGCTTTAATGATCTTTGGCCAGAAAACGGACACTTCCTTGATCTCTTTTCCGAGTACGAGCTGCTCTAACGTTCTTCTGACTGTTTCCACTTCTGGAAGTTCTGGCATTGCAATCACCTATCTTTTATTATTTGGCATCAAACCATGTTGGCCCGAAAGCATAATCCACTTTAAGGGGCACGTTCAATTCAATGGCATTCTCCATTTCCTCCGGAACGATCACTTTAAGGATTTCGATTTCCTCAGGAGGGGTTTCAAAAATCAATTCATCATGCACCTGTAGAAGCATTCTCGTTTTGAGCCCTTCCCTTTTCAGGCGTTTATTCATGTTGATCATGGCAAGCTTGATGATATCAGCGGCACTGCCTTGAATCGGCGTGTTCATCGCTGTCCGTTCGGCAAAACTCCTGATGTTGAAATTCCTGCTTGTTATCTCAGGTATATATCGCCTTCTTTGCATCAGAGTCGTGCTATAACCTTTTTGACGGGCCTCATGTATGCTTTCTTCCATATATTCCTGAACACCTGGAAAGCTTCGTAAATACTTCTCGATGAACTCTCCAGCTTCTTTTCTCGTGATTCCAAGACTTTGCGATAGTCCGTAATCACTTATACCATAAACGATTCCGAAGTTGACCGCTTTGGCATGGCGCCTCATGTTCGAGGTGACTTGATCTGCCGATACATGGAATACGTCCATGGCTGTCCTTGTATGGATGTCCATCCCGGCCTGGAATGCTTCCACCAATCCGCTGTCATTGGCGATATGCGCCAAGACACGTAATTCGATCTGGGAGTAGTCGGCAGCAAAAATGATCCAATCCTTTTCGGAAGGAATGAAGGCCTGCCTGATTTTCCTTCCTTCTTCCAGTCTGATCGGGATATTCTGGAGATTGGGATCTGTAGAACTTAACCGGCCGGTCTGGGTCAATGCTTGGTTGAACCGGGTGTGCACCTTGTCCGTTTTGCCATTGACCACTTTAAGCAATCCTTCAATGTAAGTGGATTGCAGCTTACCAAGCTGGCGATACAGCAGTATCTCCTTAACGATATCATGCTTGCTCTCCAGTTTTTCCAGCACATCGGCTGAAGTCGAATAACCTGTTTTGGTTTTCTTCATGACCGGAAGCTCCAACTTTTCAAACAGGATGGCCCCAAGCTGTTTAGGTGAATTGATATTGAACGCCTCTCCAGCCAATTCGAAAATTCGCGCTTCTATATTTCTTAGGCGAATGGCTAATTCCTGGCCCATGTTTTTCAGTCGGCCTATATCCACCTTGATTCCCTGCCATTCCATATTTGCCAGGATGATCGACAATGGCAGCTCCAGTTCCGTAAATAGGTGATACTGCTCGAACTCTTGCAGCTTATCTATCATCGGTTCTTTCAGAGAAAAGATTGCCTTCGATTTTCTGGCGATATGCTCCCTCAATTCCGCTTCCTCAGGTATTTTGCGTTTTGCACCTTTTCCATAAAAAACATCATCTGTTTCAAGCCGGATCGTACCTTGGGTTTTCGTGATTTCTGCAACTTCGTCCACTGACTCTGCCGGATCAAGGATATAGGATGCCAAAAACACATCAAAATCGATGCCTTTTATTTCGACTCCCCGATGACGCAGTGCCACGACCGTACACTTCGCATCGAAAACCGTTTTCTTTTTTGTTTCATCCCCTGCCCAGGATTTAAATGCATCGGAACTCAGAGCATCCTCTCCATTGAAGTAAAAATGACCTTGTTCATTACTGATAGCGATCCCTATTATGTCGGCTCGATGATAATTATCTTCTAAAATTTCAACATACAAGGCACTTTCATCCGCAAACATTCCTTCTGTCATTTCAGCAGTGTGCACCTCTATCTTCTCCTGTTCAAGCGGTGCGCTTTCCGTTACATCCAATTTATCGAGCAAAGTCGAAAAACCAAGCTCCTTATAGAATGAGATGACTCGATCCTGATCCATGCCAGTGTACTCGGTCTCGTTAACGGAAACTTCAAGCGGCGCTTCCCTCGTTATCGTAGCCAGCTCTTTGCTTAATAAGGCCAGGTCTTTATGTTCTTCAATTTTCTCTTTCAATTTTTGTCCGCTTACCTCATCAATCGACTGCAGAAGGTTTTCAACCGTTTCAAATTGATGCAATAATTTAAGGGCAGTCTTTTCACCAACACCCGGAATGCCTGGGATATTGTCGGAGGCATCTCCCATCAGCCCTTTCAAATCAATGATTTGCAAAGGGGATAGACCGTATTTTTCATGTATATGCTTTGGAGTGTATTCCTCAATTTCAGTAATCCCCTTTTTCGTGATGGAAACTGTCGTACTAGGGGAGGATAATTGCGTTAAATCCTTATCACCGGAAATGACCTTCACTTCAAAACCATCTTTTTCCGCTTGTAAAGACAGCGTACCGATAATATCATCGGCTTCGTAGTTCTCAAGTTCATACCTTTTTATTTGAAAACAATCAAGCAGCTCCCGAATGAAAGGGAATTGCTCGGATAATTCTGGCGGCGTTTTTTGGCGCCCCCCCTTATATTCTTTAAATGATGCATGCCTGAATGTCGTTTTACCCGCATCGAATGCCACAAGTATGTGCGTCGGCTTTTCTTCTTCAAGAATGCGGTTGAGCATCATGGTGAATCCGTACACGGAATTCGTATGGACCCCCTTATCATTATTCAAGAGCGGAAGCGCAAAAAACGCACGGTATGCGATGCTGTTTCCATCTATGAGCACTAGCTTTTTATCCAAATCCGTCTTCCTCCAGTCATACAGGTTTATGTAGTTATAGCTTCTATATAAAAACGCAAAAAGCCGTTCATTTTCCTTCTCTATTCTACCATGAGTAGAAGCGGAAAGAAAAATGACGGCATCAAGGTTATTTAGTATTTCCCATTAACAAGCTGGCATAAGGGGAATCAGAAGGCAGAACGATGACCGTTTGATCTCCAATCGTTTTCTTGTAGGATTCAAGAGTCCGGTATAGTTTATAGAATTCGGGGTCTTTGGAAAACGATTTATTATAGATTTTCGCTGCTTCCCCTTCTCCTTCTGCCCTGATCACTTCTGCATCAGCCTCCGCAGTAGAAAGCAGTTCCTTCACTTTCCGATCGGTATCCGCAATGATACGGTTTTTCTTCGCATCACCTTTGGACAGGTATTCTTGCGCTTTCGATTCCCGCTCGGAAATCATCCTCTTGAAGACGGATGCTTCGTTTTCGGAAGGCAGGTCAGTCCGCTTGATCCGGACATCCGTCAAGCTGATTCCATAACTGTCCTTTTGCAGCAAATCGTTGACTTTTTCGGTTATGCGGTCGTTTAAACTTCCCCTGGATGACTTCTCATCATTGATGATTTCATCATAATTCAGCTGGCCCAGCTCTGAACGAACTGCCGAATAGATGAACTCTTCCATTTTCGTTTCGGCATTCTCAAGTGTCCTTGCATTTGTAATCAATTTCTTCGGATCTTCTATTCTCCAAACTGCATAGTTATCGATCAGCATCCGCTTTTTATCTTTCGTATTGATTTCCGCTTCGGAAACATCGGAAGTCATCTGATACTTCGGTAAGGTCATGATACTCTGAATGAATGGCACCTTCGCCTTCAATCCCGGGGTCTTATCGATCCTTACCACCTCACCGAATTGGCGGACGACCTTGTATTCGCCCTCTTTGACTATATAGACATTGGTGAAGATGATTAGCAGCAGCGCGATGAAAATAATCAGGAAAATGCCGATTCTCACATAGCCCCTCCAATGAAAATCCCCTTTTTTCAACTCAGAGAAATCTATTATTTTTCCACTCATTGTTTAGTGCCCCCTTCCCCTGTCGCTTTTTCTTCCGATGCATTCCCTTTTTTCGTTTCTTCTTCAGGTATGGCGGCTTCATCAGGGGCAGGAGTTTTTTTCGTTTCCTCCTTTTCAAGCGAGCGAAGCGGCAAGTACTTCATTGTGTTTCCATCATCATTCATAATATAAATCTCTGCATTCGGCAATACTTCCTCAAGGGTCTCAATAATAAGGCGGTCCTTCGTAATCCCCTTATTGCCTTTATACTCACTGAGTAATTTTTCAAAGACCGCAACATCTCCGCGGGCAGCTTCCGTACGGGCAGCTTTATCCCCATTAGCCTGTGAAATGATGGCATCTTTTTCCCCTTCCGCTTCATTCATACGCTTATTTTCATATTTATCCGCTTCGTTGATTTTCGTATTCGCCGTTTCACGGGCATCCGTTACATTGGTAAATGCTTTCCGCACTTCTTCATTCGGTAACTCCACGTCCTGGAGTTTAACCGCAGATATGGAAATCCCGACATCATACTTCTCCATTAGCTGTGACAATAAATCGCGTACATCCGCTTCGATTTGCGCTTTACCAGATGTAAGGGCATCATCGATTTTCGTGCTGCCGATTATGCTCCGTAATGCAGCTGAAGTCGTATCGTATAATATTTTTTCTGGATCTTCTGCATTGTATAGATATTTTGGAGGGTCGGTGATTTTCCACTGAACGACCAGGTCGGCCAGCACAATATTTTCATCACCCGTAATCATTTTGGTCTCACTCGGGTAATCCGTCACCTCTCCATCCTCTTCCTTATATCCAAATTTAAGACTGAATGTTTCTTTGGATAATTTCTCGACCGATTGAACTGGCCAAGGCAGTTTAAAGTGAAGTCCTGGTTCCGTTATCGTCTCCTCCACTTTACCAAACGTCATTATGACAGCTTGATCGGATTCATCAACCGTGTACCAGGTCGATATCGCAACTACACCCAAAATTAAAATAAGAAAGACAAGTCCTGTAATTGTATATATCCTTTTTAAGCTAACGATATGTATCACCCCTTCTTTGCAGTTATATCTTATTTACGCAAGAAAGGGCCTAAAGTTTCATAAAAATCAAATATTTTCCTAGAAAAATAGGATAGAGGAATGGTTCCCGGGGAATATAGCCAAAATTAAAAGACAGAGACCATGTCTCTGCCTACAGTTTATTAAGGGTGTACGATTTGAATGTTGATTGGGAACTTAGACGCTATTCCTACAGGAGTTTTGTCTACCTGTTCCAATCATCTTTGCTTTCAAATTTTGGTTGAACTTCTAAATAATCAAACAGAGACTATGTCTCTGTCAATGTTTAACTCCTTGGATGAGGGGTTGTACAACCATTGTACCCCTGCATTATGAAGTCCATTTTAAGGAATTGTAAAGGACATGTAAATAAGATGCCCGCTACATTTTCCCTTTTAAGCTTTTATTTAAAGTCACTGTAAAAGTCGTCCCGGTTCCAGGTGTGCTTTCCACGTTGATTTTACCTTTATGGACCTCTATTATATGCTTGACGATTGCCAGTCCAATGCCCGTCCCTCCTGAATCGCGGCTCCTCGCCTTATCGATCCGGTAGAACCGTTCAAAGATCCTTGGAAGTTCTTTTTCTTCGATGCCGATCCCGTTGTCTTGAACTGTAATATCGACGGTCTGTTCATTTTCAATGATGTCAACGGTGACCCTGCCGCCATTTGGTGTATATGTCAATGCGTTCGTAATCAAATTGATGAAAACCTGTTTGATCCTGTCAGATTCCCCTTCAATGAAAACTGGTTCCGGTGATGTTTTAATTTCAAGGGATACTTCTTTTTCCTTCAGCTTGCCTATAAGCATCTCTTGTATTTCCCCAAGCACTTTCGTAATATCCACGACCCCTGCGTTTAAAACGAATTCCTGTTGCTCCATTTTGGATAAATTCAAAAGCTCCTGAATGAGTTCTTGCAGCCGGTCACTTTCTTTCAAGATAATCGATAAAAAGTGCTTTAAGGTCTTTTCGTCTTTTAAGGCGCCATCTAACAATGTTTCAGAGAAGCCTTTAATGGAAGTGATCGGAGTCCTCAATTCATGGGACACATTAGCCACGAAATCCTTCCGCATCTGCTCGAGCCTTTTCAATTCGGTGATATCATGGAAAATGAGGAGGATCCCCTTCCATTCATCATGATTCCCGATTATTGGAGCGCCGTAAATCTCAAAATGCTTACGTTCTATGGCAAGCGGTATCTTCACCTGCCGTTTTATCGTTTTTTCCGTTCGAAAGATCTCTTCGATGATGGCTATCACTTCCTGGTCTTTAATGACCGAATAATATTCCTGAAACAAAAACGTAGCGGCGTTCACTCGGAAGCTTTTCTTGAATTCCCGGTTGATCAAGGTCGTATACCCTTTACTGTCTATCAGCAAGACCCCGCTACCGATATTCTCAACAAGAGTTTCCAAACGATCCTGATTCATTTCCCTCGCTATCTCTGTTTCCTGAAGATTCCTCGCCAATATGTTCAAGGAAGTTGTCAGCATTCCCGTTTCATCGGAATGCCTCCCGAATGTCCGGGTTCCGTAATTCCCTTTTGCCAGTTCAATGGCTGCCATCGTCGCCTCTTCGATCGGACGGGTATAATATGAAGTGATTTTACTCGCAAGCATCAGGATGATGATCAAGGCAACCCCTAAACAAATGATCAATATTTGCCACATTTGTTTATTCACTTGATGGATGGCCTCTATTTCATTGCTATGGACGACAAAGCCTTCGATCTCGCCGTCCTTTTCAACCGTCTTCCAATAATAATGGAGGTCCGATTCGCCTTCGACCACTTCATACCCTTCCCCATTCTTAAGCCCTTTTTCCAAAGTTATTTTGCGAAGGACATTGGCATGGCTTTTAAGTATTTCATTGGATGATGTCGAATCGTATAATATTTCCCCACTCGCGGAAAGAATGGTTAAATTAGAATCTAAAAGGGGTGTCAGTTTTGCCGTCTTCCCTTTTTCCAAAAAGGACTCGATCCCGCCATGCTCCTGAATATATGTAGAAATGAAAAATGTTTCGTTCTGTATACGCTCATTGAACGTTTTAATATAATAACTTTTGAACAAGTGCCCTAATAAAAAGCCCACGGCCATCAGGACGACCATCACCAATGTGATGAGGGTATATAAGAGCTTTTTACGATAGGTCGTCATTCTTTTTTAGGCTCCTCAAGCTTATACCCCAAGCCCCTTATCGTTTTAATATAGAGTGGTTTTTTTGTATCTTTCTCTATTTTTTCACGAAGATGGCTAATATGGACATCGACGATCCGTGAATCTCCCGCGAAATCATAATTCCATACCGCACTGAGAAGTTGATCCCTGGTCAGCACTCTTCCTTTATTCTTCGCCAAATATAAAAGTAATTCAAATTCCTTTGGAGTCAATTCTAATTGCTGTTCATCAAAGAATGCTTCGTATCGTTCCGGGAACACTTTCAATTCCCCTAATTTCAGGAGACCCTCTTCCTGATCCTGATTTGACTCACTTCCGTTCGATTGCAACTGGGATCTTCTTAAAATGGCTTTAATCCGGGCCACTACCTCCCTGGGACTAAATGGCTTGGTCAAGTAATCATCCGCCCCCAGCTCCAGTCCCAGCACCTTGTCAAATTCATCGTCCTTAGCTGTCAGCATCAAGATCGGTATATTGATTTTTTGCTGGCGAAGCTGCTTACATACTTCAAGCCCGTCCATTTTAGGTAGCATCAAATCCAATACCACTAAATCGGGTCGTATATCCACGGCAGCCGCCAGCCCTTGTTCTCCATCCAAAGCTGTGATCACCGTATAGCCTGATTGTTCTAAATTGTACTGAAGTAAGGTAACTATTGATTGCTCATCATCCACTACGAGAATTTTCTTTGACATTAGATCCTCCTGAATTATGTATTACCCAAAAGACCAATTTCTTGGTCTACTCATCCAATTCCATTATAAAGAATATTATATGAAATTTACACATAAAAAAAACGGAAATAAAGTTATTCCTATCTTCAGCAGGGAGATTATAAGTTCCAGGGTTCTTTTGAAGCGGATTAAAAAACTGCCCGGAGTCGGAATAAGGCCGTGCCTTTTCTTCCAATAACCGGGCAGTTCGATTATGATCTCTTATTGAAGGACTTGCATGACTGCTTTAACTGATTCAACTGATTTTGAGAGTGCCGCTTTTTCGCCTTCAGTCAAATCAAGTTCGATGATTTGTTCAATGCCGTTTGCACCAAGTACAGTCGGCACTCCAAGGTAGATGCCTTCAAATCCGTATTCACCTTCGAGATAAGCGATTGACGGAAGAACGCGACGTTGATCTTTAAGGATCGCTTCAGCCATTTCCACCAGGGATGCAGCCGGTGCATAATAGGCGCTTCCGTTTCCTAGAAGGTTTACGATTTCCCCGCCGCCAGTGCGGGTACGAGCCACAATTGCTTCTAAACGATCTTGAGGGATCAATTTTTCCAAAGGAATTCCGCCTGCATAAGAGTAACGCACTAGAGGAACCATATCGTCTCCGTGTCCGCCAAGTACGAATCCAGTTACATCTTTAACGGATAAGTTTAATTCTTGAGCCACGAAAGTGCGGAAACGAGCTGTATCAAGAACACCTGATTGCCCGATAACGCGTTCTTTAGGGAAACCGGATTCTTTGTATACAGTATAAGTCATTGCATCTACAGGGTTAGTCAAAACGATGATTGTTGTATTAGGGGAATATTTAACGACTTCTTTAGTTACTGATTTCATAACTTTTTGGTTAGTTTGAACTAAGTCGTCACGGCTCATGCCGGGCTTACGGGCAATTCCGGCAGTGATGATCACCACGTCGGAATCAGCTGTTTCTGCATAGTCGGATGTACCGATGATGTTAGCATCGAAACCTAGAACAGGTCCTGCTTCCGCCATATCAAGAGCTTTACCTTTTGTAGGGTTTTCAGCTTGCGGAATATCAACTAAAACGATATCACCAAGCTCTTTTTGAGCTGCCAGGAATGCTGCTGTAGCACCAGTGAATCCAGCACCTACAACTGTGATTTTTTTACGTTTAGACATGTTATTTCCTCCTTAAAATATATAAATACTTTTGGAATACTTTTAACATCCTCTGAAAATATATATAAGCCTCCTGGAAAAGCAGCCCGTTCAGGCACTTTTCCAGAAAGCATATAATGAATTATTTAAGGTTTTTGATAAGCTCGTCAGCGAACTCAGAACATTTAACTTCCGTTGCACCATCCATTAGGCGGGCAAAGTCGTATGTAACAACTTTAGAAGCGATTGTTTGTTCCACTGATTTAGTGATGCTGTTTGCAGCTTCGTTCCAGCCAAGGTGCTCAAGTAAAAGAACGCCTGAAAGAAGAACTGAAGATGGATTAACTTTATCAAGACCAGCATATTTAGGAGCCGTTCCGTGAGTTGCTTCGAAGATGGCATGTCCAGTTTCGTAGTTGATGTTTGCTCCTGGAGCGATACCGATTCCGCCAACTTGTGCAGCTAATGCATCAGAAATGTAATCTCCGTTCAAGTTCATTGTTGCAACAACATCAAACTCTTTAGGACGAGTCAGGATTTGTTGTAAGAAGATATCAGCAATGGAATCTTTAACGATGATTTTGCCTTCAGCTTCAGCAGCAGATTGTGCTTTGTTAGCAGCTTCAGTGCCTTCAGCATCTTTAATTTTGTCATATTGGTTCCACGTGAACACTTTATCGGCGAATTCTTGTTCTGCAACTTCATAACCCCAAGTTTTGAATGCACCTTCAGTGAATTTCATGATGTTACCTTTATGAACAAGCGTTAATGACTTACGGCCTTCTTTGATCGCATAGTTAAGTGCAGCGCGAACAAGACGTTTTGTTCCTTCTTCGGAAATCGGTTTAATTCCGATACCTGAAGTTTCAGGGAAACGAATTTTTTGAACACCGAATTCATTTTGAAGGAATTCGATTAATTTCTTAGCTTCGTCAGAACCTTTTGCATATTCGATACCAGCATAGATGTCTTCAGTGTTTTCACGGAAGATGACCATGTCAGTGTCTTCTGGACGTTTAACTGGTGAAGGTACACCATCAAAGTAACGCACTGGACGAAGACATACGAATAAGTCCAATACTTGACGCAATGCAACGTTCAATGAGCGGATACCGCCACCGATTGGAGTTGTAAGAGGTCCTTTAATAGCGATTAGATATTCGTTAATGACATCAAGAGTTTCTTGTGGAAGCCATTCGCCCGTTTGGTCAAATGCTTTTTGTCCAGCTAAAACTTCTTTCCATTCGATTTTCTTTTCGCCATTGTAAGCTTTTTCAACTGCTGCGTCTAAAACGCGGGATGCTGCAGCCCAGATATCAGGACCGATTCCGTCTCCCTCAATATAAGGAACGATTGGGTTGTTTGGTACGTTAAGAACACCGTTAGTAACTGTGATTTTTTGGCTTTGTGTCATGTCTCTTACCTCCGATTCAAATTCAAAGGTTAGATGGCCTGCCCTTAAATAAGGCAGAACCACTAACCTTTTTTACTCACATCTATTAATTTACTACAAATTCGATGAAATAAAAAATGATTTTTCGAAAAAACTTTTAATTAGCGGTTTTCAATCGGTACATATTTTTGCATACCTGGTCCAACATACTCTGCACGCGGACGGATAAGGCGGTTGTTTGAATATTGCTCAAGGATATGAGCGATCCAGCCTGAAGCACGGCTTACAGCAAAGATTGGTGTAAATAGGTCATGCTCGATGCCTAAACTGTGGTATACGGAAGCAGAATAGAAATCCACGTTCGGCGGAAGATTCTTTTGACCGGTTACGATTTCATGAATTTTGATGGACATATCATAATATTGCGGTTGCCCAGTAAGTTCAGTCAGTTTTTGTGACATTTCTTTAAGGTGTTTAGCACGAGGATCACCTTTACGGTATACACGGTGGCCAAAGCCCATGATTTTTTCTTTATTGGCTAATTTTTCGTTGATATATGGCTCAACGTTATCAACTGAACCAATTTCTGTAAGCATTTTCATGACTTGTTCGTTAGCTCCGCCGTGAAGTGGGCCTTTTAAAGCGCCGATGGCAGCAGTTACACCAGAATAGATATCAGCTAATGTAGCCACACAAACGCGTGCAGTGAATGTAGAAGCGTTTAATTCATGGTCAGCATGAAGAACCAATGCTTTGTTGAATGCTTCTTCTTCGATTGCCGTTGGTTCATTACCGCTTAACATATATAAGAAGTTAGCAGCAAAGCTTAAATCTGTACGTGGAGCAACAGCTTCTTTCCCTTGACGGACACGAGCGAAAGTTGTTACCAATGTAGGGATTTTTGCTTGGATGCGGATTGCTTTACGATAGTTAGCTTCTTCACTCATTACATCTGCTTCTTCATCATAAAGACCAAGAAGAGATACTGCAGTGCGAAGAGCTCCCATTGGATGTACTTTATCAATTGGGTATGTTTTGAAGTGATTAACCACTTCAGCTGGAATTTCAGCATTTTCAGCAAGTTGTTTAGTTAATTCTTCTAGTTGGCTTTTGTTCGGAAGAGCTCCGTGCCATAAAAGATAGATTACTTCCTCGAATGTTGCGTTCGAAGCCAAATCATCGATGTCATAACCTACATACGTTAATGTGTCATCGATAATGGAGCTTACTGATGAAGTTGTTGCTACCACACCTTCAAGACCTTTTGTTGCTGTCATACTAAATCTCTCCTTTTCCTAGATATTCCCCTATGCCCTTGCTATTAGCGTATAAATGTAGCGCTTCCAAGAAATTAGCTATTGTAAACAACCATCTATTTTTTAGCAGAAGACATACATCTTGTATTGGAAGCGTTCACAGAATATGACCCCAACAATAGTAAAATGTACGATAATCTTTAATAAGAAATTCTAAAAATAATGCTTGTAGCTATTCCTAGTGAGCGCTTGCTCAATAACTACATCTTTTTTTTTAAGATTCCTCAAAAATATCAATGATATTCTGAATCCCAATTTTAATAAATCAGAGCAGTTACATGATTATTATAAACAATAAACACTTTTTTGGGAATGAAAAGCACTTAAAATGTGAAAAAATTATTATTTTATTAGAAAAATTAGCTACATATTCTCTTGCTTTATTCATGCGTTTAAAATCGTTTTTTTCAAAAAAAATGTCTCAAAGCAGAATAAACGAAACATTAAATAGAAAATTTACATTTCCAGTATTGACGGGCTTTTCTCCCCTTAGCCTCTCGCTTCATTTAAAAAAATTGAAGATCTGCATGCATAAATAAGCAATTCCTGCCCCGATTAACGGGCCGACAGCCACACCTTTGAATAAGGCGACCGCAAGAATCGTCCCAAATACAAGAGCGGTGGTAATGTGCGGATCATGCGACAGCAGTGTAATCCCATTTTTTGCTATGAGCGCAACGGCTATTCCGGATGCAAGTGCAATCCAGGCATAAGGGGATTTTATCGCGTCTCCTAGTTCCTTGAAACCAATCGCCCCGTTTGCTATGGGAATGAGTACGGAGATCGTGATGATCGTGACACCCAGGTTGATTCCTTTCGCTTCCAGGTATGGAAACACTTTAGCGTCAAGGCCAATCAGTTTCATGCTTAAAAGAAAACCCGCAGCCATGATCAGTGAGGTATTTTTCCCAAACCAACCGATTGCAGCAAGTAGAATTAAAAAAACGACAGGACCGTTGATCATTATCCCTTCACCTTCTTCCTTCTGTTTTTTGTTATTTTAACATAACAAACTCCCTTGTTCTTGGGAGAAAAATGATTTAAGGAACGATGCATCTGCAGAAAAAATTCAAAACGAAAGATGAAAGAATCTTTCCTTTCTTTTCCATCATCGTTACAATTATAATACAAACTTAATGGTTGAAGGAGGATATGACTTGAATCCGGTATATATGTATCGTTTCATTCGTTCTTTACTGGTCGTCGGAGGGATAATTTTAGGCGGAATTGCCTTGTTTTATTTATCTAAATATACATATCCATTCATCATTGCCATGATCATCGCTTTCTTGATGAATCCCCTGGTCATTTTTTTCGAAAGGAAAGGGCGGCTGCCAAGGGGGTTGGCTGTATTCGTTTCCCTTTTACTCATTTTCCTTTTATTCGCGGGTCTTGTCACCTTACTGGTCACCGAGATCATTTCAGGCACCAATTACCTTGCCGGAGTCATCCCGAAACACATTGAAACCATCGTGGATTATATAGAAACATATATCGCTACCACCGTCATCCCTTTATATAATCAAATAGCTGCCATGTTCAATAATTTGGATACCGAACAGCAAGACACAATCCTCAAGAATATCCAAAATATCGGTGAATCCATCACGACGGGAGTAAGCGGCTTCATTCAAGCCTTCTTGAAGAACATCCCCACAATCATCGGATGGTTTCCAACTACAGCAACGGCACTCCTTTTTACTTTGCTTGGCACATTTTTCATCAGCAAAGATTGGGATACCTTCGGCCGCATGACCGGAAAAGTGTTGCCTGATAAGATTTTTGCAGGTGCAAAGCGATTATTCAGGGATTTAAAACGGGCTTTATTCGGGTTCATCCGGGCACAATTCACTCTTGTTTCATTGACGACTGTCACGATTTTAATCGGATTTCTCATTTTAGGGGTGAATTATTCAATTACCATTGCCCTGATATGCGGACTGGTCGATATCATTCCCTATTTAGGGACAGGTACGATTTTCATTCCTTGGATCATCTTTGAATTCATCGCCGGGAATACAAGTCTCGCAATCGGTTTATCCGTCCTGTACATAATCGTCGTTGTCCAGCGTCAGCTAATAGAGCCAAAAGTACTTTCATCCAGTATTGGTTTGGATCCGCTTGCCACTCTCATCGCCTTATTCATCGGATTCAAATTGATTGGTTTTCTAGGACTGATTGCAGGACCTGTCGTACTTGTCATATTCAATACACTTCAGCGTGCCAATGTCTTCAAGGCCATATGGACTTTCATCATCGGGGATACAAAGAAAACCACTTAAGTCAATCCAGACATCCATTAGCATTCACTCTTTTCCATTTAAAAATCCGCCTCGGGTACAAGGCGGATTTTTGGTTTTAAACTAGAATTATTTCGACGTCTCGAATTGTTCTGTTTCAGTAGATCCTGCAAGTGCTGTTGTGGATGATGTTCCACCAGAAACGACTTGTGCCACTTCATCAAAGTAACCCGTTCCCACTTCACGCTGATGACGTGTTGCTGTATAGCCGTCCGGCTCACTAGCGAATTCCGCTTGTTGAAGTTCAGAGTATGCAGCCATGCCGCGTTCTTTATAACCAAGAGCTAGGTTGAACATGCTATGATTCAATGAATGGAAGCCTGCAAGTGTAACGAATTGGAATTTATAACCCAATTTACCCAATTCCACTTGATAATTGGCAATCTCTTCATCACTTAATTTCGCTTTCCAGTTAAATGATGGGGAACAATTGTATGCAAGCAATTTTCCCGGGAACTCTGCATGGATGGCCTCGGCAAAGCGGCGAGCATCCGCTAGATTAGGTTCAGAAGTCTCACACCAGATAAGGTCGGCATATGGCGCATAAGCAAGGCCTCTTGCAATTGCTTGGTCAAGACCTGCATTCGTGCGGTAGAATCCCTCTGGAGTCCTTTCACCCGTGATGAATGGTGCATCGACCGGATCAATATCGTCGGTGATCAAATCTGCAGCATCAGCATCCGTACGGGCAATCAAGATGGTCGGTGTACCCATTACATCGGCTGCCAATCGGGCGGAAACTAAATTACGTACTGCCGTTTGGGTTGGAAGAAGGACTTTACCGCCTAGGTGACCGCATTTTTTCTCGGAAGAAAGCTGGTCTTCGAAGTGAACGCCAGCCGCTCCAGCTTCGATCATGCCTTTCATTAATTCGAAGACGTTAAGGGAACCGCCAAAACCTGCTTCAGCATCCGCCACGATTGGAGCGAACCAATCGATATCATTTTTCCCTTCAGCAAAGCTGATTTGGTCTGCACGCTGAAGTGTCTGATTAATGCGTTTAACAACTTGCGGCACGGAGTTGGCTGGATATAAACTTTGGTCAGGGTACATTTGCCCTGCGATGTTAGCATCTGCCGCCACTTGCCAGCCGCTTAAGTAGATTGCTTTTAAACCAGCTTTCACCTGCTGCATGGCTTGGTTACCGGTCAATGCTCCTAATGCATTGATGAAATCCTCTGTTTTTAAGAGATTCCATAGTTTTTCGGAACCGCGGCGTGCCAATGTTTGTTCAATATCGATGGAACCTCTCAGTTTAATGACTTCCTCGGCCGTATAAGGACGTTTAATACCAGTCCACCGTGAGTCATTTTCCCAGCTTTGTTGTAATTTTTGCGCTCTCTCATTCATCATCATTATTTCCTCCTAATTCATATTATATTTTTTTGAATATTAAGATAATTTTTCGTATGCCGCGCTAGTTAAGAAATCTGCAAAGTCATCGGCTTCAATCAATTGTTCAAATAGTTTAGTAGACTCTTCAAACTTTCCTGATTTGAAAGTTTCTTCCCCTACTTCCGATTTAATGACCGCCAATTCTTCTTCTTTGATTTGATGGAATAATTCCTCGGTTATTTTCCTGCCATCTTCGAGAATGCCTTTTGGATGACGGATCCATTGCCAGACTTGAGCCCTTGAAATTTCAGCGGTTGCAGCATCTTCCATTAAGTTATTGATAGGTGCCGCACCTCTGCCGCTTAACCATGAGGCGATATATTGGATGCCTACATTAATATTCGTCCTTAAGCCTGCCTCTGTGATCGTTCCTTCCGGTACAGCCAGCAACTCTTGTGCTGTTACATGGACATCTTCCCGTTTCCGGAAAATTTGATTCGGTTTTGGGACGAGCAGGTCAAAAACCTCTTTTGCCGTGCTTACCATACCTGGGTGGGCAACCCATGTTCCATCATGACCGTCTCTTGCTTCGCGTTCTTTATCTGCCTTAACTTTCGCAAAAGCCTCATCGTTCTTAACCGGGTCATTTTTAACGGGAATTTGCGCGGCCATCCCGCCAATTGCAGGAGCATTACGGCTGTGACATGTTTTGATTGCCAGTAAGGAATACGCCCTCATGTTCGGGACGGTCATCGTGACCTGCTGCCGATCTGGGAAAATGACATCATCCGAGTTACGGAATTTTTTCAGGAAACTAAAGATATAATCCCAGCGGCCACAGTTCAGGCCTGCCGAATGTTCTTTCAGCTCGTACAGAATTTCGTCCATTTCGAATGCAGCAAGAATTGTTTCTATCAAGACCGTTGCCTTGATGGTTCCTTGCGGGATTCTCAAATCGTTCTGGGCATATACGAATATTTCATTCCATAATCTAGCTTCGAGATGGCTTTCCATTTTCGGTAAGTAAAAGTATGGACCGCTTTGTTTTTCGACCAATGCTTTTGCGTTGTGGTAAAAGTACAGTCCAAAGTCAAAAATGCTGGCTGATATAGGCTGTCCATCCAAAAGGACATGTTTTTCCTCCAAATGCCAGCCGCGTGGCCTTACCTTTAGCACAGCTGTTCTTTCATTTAATTCATACACTTTGCCATTTGGATTTTTAAATGATATGGTTCCGCGGATTGCATCGCGCAGATTCAATTGGCCATCGATGCAATTCTCCCAAGTGGGTGAATTGGCATCTTCAAAGTCCGCCATGAATACATTGGCACCTGAGTTCATGGCATTTATGATCATTTTACGATCAACAGGTCCAGTGATTTCAACCCTGCGATCCTGCAAATCATTCGGGAGGTGCGCAATCGTCCAATCACTTTCACGAATATGCTTCGTTTCTACAAGGAAATCAGGAAGCTTGCCTTGATTCAGTTCTTCCTGAACGCTTTTCCGCCGTTCTAGAAGTTCTGCCCTTCTTCCACTAAAATGCCGTTCCATTCTTTCGATGAATTGAAGAGCTTCCGTTGTAAGTATTTGTTCATATCCTGGCTTAATGTTGCCTGTAATCTGTAAGCCTTTTGCTTCCGTAATCATGTTGCCTCTCCACATCCTTTCCAACTCTTTTATGTTATAATACAGATGTTTTATTTCCTGTTTGTATTATATAACACGTTGTATAAATTTGTCACCAGTTTTTTCTAAAAAATCTAAAAAAATTTGGAAAAGCCTTATTTACCAATGTTTCCAAGGGTTAATCATTTAAAAATCCTGTTATTATACACATTTCATTCTCGTGGGAATCATCATTCAATGGTGAAACAGGGAGCCATTTGTAAAGCAAAAAAGCACCCCATAAAAAAACGGGATGCTGTTGCGGATCTTTTTCAAAGACCAAAAAGGCTGCCTAAAAGCTTACGCCTTTAGACAGCCTTATATTTATTTATGCCGAATAATGGTAACTTTCCCTTTATTCATCCTGTTCATGATAAACCGGATAACAATCGGTTTGAGGAGATTCCGGGTTGGCGGAAACACAAGGATCAATCCCATGATATCCGAGATGAGCCCAGGGGACAGCAACAGTGCAGCTCCGATAAAGATACAGATTCCATCAATGATTTCATTTCCTGGCATCATTCCGTAACGAATCTGTTCCTGTGCCTTTTTCCACGTTTCCATCCCTTGCCGTTTAGCCAAATAGGCTCCGATCAAACCTGTGGCTACAATCAGGAACAGTGTTGGCCAAAAACCAATCAGATTGCCTGACAGCAAAAGGACAATTATTTCAACGACCGGCATCGCAATGATAAACATTAAAAAATATTTCATCTTCATTCCTCCTGCACAGCCCATTTCTGGTGCGGTACATCCATCTTACCTCATTGGCAGGGAATCAGCCAAAATTTCGTTTTACAGAACGTTTGCATGTCCATCATAAATGACTCCACGACCTGCATCGACCGTTATTCTTTGACCATCCGTGAAAACCTTGGTTGCGTCCTCCGCCCCAACGATGACCGGTATGCCCAATGTGACTCCTACAACAGCTGCATGGCTTGTCAAACCACCTTCTTCCGTAATCAATGCCGCACACTTTTCAATTGCCGGCATCATTTCGCGGTCAGAACCGATTGTAACCAATACAGAGCCTTCCTTCACTTTTTCCAAAGCTTCCTTGGCATTCTTAGCGATAACCACTTCACCTTTCGCTGATTTCCTGCCGATTCCTTGAGCCTTCAAAAGAACCTCTCCTAACACATGAATTTTCATCAAGTTAGTCGTACCTGTTTCACCTACAGGCACACCGGCTGTAATGACGACTAAATCCCCATGGGAAACCAAGCCAGAATGCAGGCTTTCATCTATTGCGGTTTGAAGCATTTCATCGGTAGTCGTCGCTTTTGGACCAATCTGCGGATAGACTCCCCATGCCAAAGCAAGCCTTCTTGAAACATGATCATTGGATGTAACCGCAATGATCGGTGCTTTAGGGCGGTATTTGGAAATCATCCTTGCCGTATGACCGCTTTCTGTAGGCGTGATGATTGCCCCGGCATTAAGATTAAGCGCAGTGTGGGCAACGGATTGACCAATAGCATCCGTGACATTATGACGGTTCACTTTGCTTCTGACTGATAATATATCCCGATAATCAAGGGCAGTTTCAGCACGTGAAGCAATGTTATGCATCGTTTGCACCGCTTCGACAGGGTAGGTTCCAGCAGCTGTTTCGCCAGAAAGCATGATTGCATCCGTTCCATCAAATATGGCATTGGCCACGTCACTTGCTTCTGCACGGGTCGGCCTTGGATTACGCTGCATCGAATCGAGCATTTGTGTAGCCGTTATGACTGGTTTCCCGGCATTATTACATTTTTTGATCATTTGTTTTTGGACTAATGGCACTTCTTCTGCAGGAATTTCCACTCCCAAGTCTCCACGTGCCACCATCAAGCCATCTGAAACTTCCAAGATCTCATCAAGACGGTCCACGCCCTCTTGATTTTCGATTTTAGGGATGATTTGAATATGTTCCGCACCATTTTGCTGCAATAATTCACTTATTTCAAGCACATCGGAAGCCCTGCGTACAAATGAGGCAGCAATGAAGTCGATACCCTGTTCGATCCCAAAAAGGATATCCTGTTCATCTTTCTCCGTTATGCCGGGCAGGTTAACCGAAACTCCTGGAACATTGACGCCTTTTTTGTTCTTAAGTGTACCGCTATTCAAGATTTTCGTATGGATTTCTTTTCTGACCTCATCAATCTTCAACACTTCAAGCCCGATCAATCCATCATCCAAAAGGATTTTAGATCCTAGGTGAACATCATGCAGAAGCCCTTCATAGGTAATGGAGAATTTTTCAGGTGTTCCCAGGACTTCATTCATGGAAATAATGACTTCATTGCCGGCTACAAGCTCCATAGAATCATTTTCCATATTATTTGTCCGTATTTCAGGTCCTTTTGTATCCAACAGGATGGCAACCTGTTTACCCGTTTTTTCGCTCGCTTCTCTGATATTGCGGATTCTAGCGGCGTGTTCTTCATGATTTCCATGAGAAAAGTTAAGCCGTGCTACATTCATTCCCGCCTCTATTAATTGAACCAGTTTTTCTATACTTTCACTTGCGGGGCCAATCGTACAAACAATCTTGGTTTTACGCATAGTGTCATCCTCCTTTAAGGAAAACTCGCCGCCTGTCCACTTCTTGAAGACAAGGGGCGCAGTGTTTTATGTCTTCTTTTAAATACCCATTACTAAAAAGCGATTCCAATCGGTCAATAATGATTAAATGGATAGCTCAGCGGATAATTCATACATTTTCTTGTCAATTGTATGCGGTTTGGCAAGAGCTTCGATGATATCATAATCAACAAGTTGATTTTGTTCGATTCCGACAGCCCTGCCCCCTTTTCCTTCAAGAAGCAATTCAACGGCTCTTGCCCCAAGCCGGCTTGCCAATACCCGGTCATTTGCAGAGGGAGATCCTCCGCGCTGAACATGGCCCAGGACAGTTACACGGGTTTCAATTCCTGCTTTCGCCTCAATACTCCTGGAGATATCAACGGCACTTCCAACACCTTCGGCTACTATGATGATACTGTGCTTTTTCCCTCGGTCATGTCCGCGGTTCAGCTTTCCAATCAAATCATCTATCTCATATTCATATTCAGGACAAAGAATCGTTTCAGCTCCGCCAGCCAATCCAGCCCAAAGCGCAATATCGCCGGCATCTCTTCCCATCACTTCAACCACATAAGTCCTTTCATGAGAAGTAGCCGTATCCCGAATTTTATCGATAGCATCGATGACTGTATTCAGGGCCGTATCGAAACCAATCGTAAAGTCCGTACCCGGTATGTCATTATCAATCGTTCCAGGAACCCCGATACAAGGGAAACCCCTTTCCGTTAAAGCTCTCGCCCCGCGGTAAGAACCATCGCCACCAATTATGACAATGCCCTCGATACCATGTTTATTCAATTGTTCAATCGCTTTCAGCTGGCCTTCCTCCGTCTTAAATTCCGGACAGCGAGCAGTATGTAACATCGTGCCGCCTCTATGAATGATATCCCCGACCGACCCAAGTTCAAGCTTCTTTATATTGCCATTTATCAGACCCTGATAGCCATGATAAATACCGAAGACCTCCATTTCATGAAAAATTGCTTTCCGGACAACTGCTCGGACTGCCGCATTCATTCCTGGAGAATCTCCTCCACTTGTCAATACACCTATTCTTTTCATAAATGTCACCTCTCTACAGCACTAATCATTTTAAGCTTCGCTATATCATTGTACCCTTTTTCAAGCTTCAATAAGCAGTAACTGTCTCACTTATGCATACTTGATGTTATAAGCCTAACCGATTCTCTTCAGAAATTGAAGTAAAATGGTGTGAAACTTTACATTCTACACACAAACCATATTCTTTACTCGTTTCGGTAATGAATACATATGCGCGAATGAAAGGATGAAAAAACGTGTTGCCCCAGGCAGCACGTTTTTCCTTTTCCAAAATGTGTTTATGAATGCTGTTCCACTTCCTTAGGTTCGCCCTCAGGTTGTTGTTTTGCAAATTCATATTCACCGATTTTCTTGAATTTCATATAACGCTGGTTGATAAGATCATCACTATTCAATGGCAACAGTTCATTGAATGAACGTTTCAGGATTTCCTTGATGGCTTCTGCCTGTAAATTCGAATCCCGATGGGCGCCGCCCCTCACTTCAGGAATGATCTCATCGATGACTCCTAAGCGGTTTAAGTCGGGAGCCGTGATTTTCATCGTTTCCGCAGCCCTCTTAGCCTGAGAGGCATCCTTCCACAGCAAGGCTGCAGCCCCTTCAGGGGAAATCACGGAATATGTTGAGTTCTCAAGCATGAAAATTCGGTCTCCGACGCCAAGTGCCAATGCACCGCCGCTTCCGCCTTCACCTATGACAATACTGATGACCGGCACCTTCAGCCCTGCCATTTCGAAAAGGTTTTTCGCAATGGCTTCACTTTGCCCGCGCTCTTCAGCAGCTTTACCAGGGAAAGCTCCCTTCGTATCAATGAAACAAATAATCGGCCTGTTGAATTTTTCAGCCTGTTTCATCAGACGCAAAGCTTTTCGATAGCCTTCAGGATGAGGCATGCCGAAGTTACGACGGATGTTTTCCTTCGTATCCTTCCCGCGTTGATGACCGATGACAGTCACGGCAAGTCCATTAAATTCTGCGATTCCAGAAACAATCGCTTCATCATCCCCATAATAACGATCACCATGAAACTCGATGAAGTCATTGAATAACAGCGGAATGTAATCAAGCGTCGTCGGACGGGCTGGATGCCGGGCAATCTGAACTCGATCCCATGGTTTAAGATGGTTGTAGATATCCACTTCCAGCTTCTCTAAACGCTTTTCCAATGTTTCGATTTCTGCTGTAAGGTCTACATCAGCATCCTTCGAAATTGTCTTTAGCTCTTTAATTTTATTTCTCAGGTCCGTAATGGGACGCTCGAACTCTAATTCGTAAATCATAACCACTCACCGCCCGGGGCATGGATTTTAAGGATCGTCGTCAAGGTTTCCTTCATTTCCGTACGTTTGACGACCGCATCCAATTGACCGTGCTTCAACAAGAATTCAGCCGTTTGGAAATCTTCAGGAAGCTCTTCACGAATCGTCTGCTCAATGATTCTTCGTCCCGCAAATCCAATAAGGGCTCCAGGTTCGGCTAAATTAATATCGCCAAGTGACGCGAAACTTGCCGAAACCCCGCCTGTGGTAGGATGGGTCATCATTGATATGATCAGTCCGCCTTCATTGCTGAATATCTTGAGTGCTGCACTTGTCTTTGCCATCTGCATCAAGCTCAAAACACCCTCCTGCATCCGGGCGCCGCCTGATGCCGTAAATATGATGAACGGAATCTTCAATTCACCAGCACGTTCAATGGCACGGGTAATTTTTTCGCCAACAACGGATCCCATGCTTCCCATCCGGAAATTCGAATCCATGATGGCAGTTGAAACTTGGTACCCATTGATGCTTCCGACTCCTGTGACAACCGCCTCATTAATCTTGGCTTTCTTTCTATCTTTTTCCAATTTTTCCAAGTAATCCGGAAAATCAAGCGGGTTAACGGAAATCATTTCTTTATCAAATTCATTAAAAGTGCCTTCGTCGAATAAAAATTCGATGCGCTCATGGGAAGACATCGGATGATGGTACCCGCAATGCAGACAGACTTTCTTATTTTTCACCAATTCTTTTGTATACATGATTTTTTTACAGCCGGTGCACTTTGTCATGATTCCTTCTGGTACATCTTGTTTCTCCCGATCAAAAGGAACCGTTGCATATTTCTTCTTAGACTTCGCAAATAGCTCTTTAAGCAAGCTTAATCCTCCCTTTACCACCAATTATCTATTTTATGATACTTGGTACAAACTATATCAGAAATAAAATTAGTATCGTGTAAAAAGGTGTCATTCGCCCTTCGACATATTTCTAATTCTAATAAGATACGTTTCGATGGCTTTTTCTTCATCACGTTCGAGCAAATATGTAAGAAGTGCCAGATAATCTTCTTTTTTCACATTACCCTGTACCATCTCTGATGTTCTAGCATAGCTGTTGACAATGCGCCAAATTCTTTCCAGCAATCGATTGCGATTCATAATGGCAATTCTTAAAAAGAAATCATCATCATGAAACTTATCCGCTTTGACCCAGGCCATTAATCTTTTGATATCCTCAGCCGTAGCGAAAAAAGCGACGATCCGCAAACAGTCAATTTCAATCAGCCTTTTCGTCTCAGCCAAATCTTCTTGTACTTTTTTATCTTGCAAAAAAAAGGTTCCCAGAAGCTCGACTAGCTTATGCTCCTGGAAATCCCTAATAAACGTCCCTTCACCACGCCTTGTTTCTATTAAACCTAATAGCTCTAAGGCACGCAATGCTTCACGGACAGAGGAACGCCCAACATTAAAACGATCCGATAACTCCCGTTCTGATGGGATTTTATCTCCCGGCAGGAGGCTGTCCGCTTCAATCATGCTACGTAGGCTCTCAACGACATCGAGATAAATTTTGGATGAAGAAGTACGACCTGCCAAATTAATTATTCCTCACTTTTTCCAATGATCGCTAATTTCTTTGTTTTTTCTTTAATTACCTCTGGATCTACATTGATTCTAGCTACTCCAGTTTCCATCGCTGCCTTGGCAACAGCAGCCGCAACGGCAGGTGCCACCCTCTCATCAAATGGAGCAGGGATCACGTAGTCTTCGTTCAACTCATGCTCCTGTATTAATCCAGCAATGGCTTTTACTGCAGCGACCTTCATTTTTTCATTGATATGAGTCGCACGTACATCCAAGGCACCACGGAAAATCCCTGGGAAAGCAAGGACGTTATTGACCTGATTCGGGAAATCCGAACGGCCAGTTCCAACAACCTTGGCACCCGCTGCTTTTGCATCTTCCGGCATGATTTCCGGATCTGGATTAGCCATCGCGAAAATGATCGCATCCCGATTCATCGAAGAAACCATTTCTTTTGTCAATGCACCTGCGGCAGAAACACCTATAAATACATCAGCGTTTTCAATGACAGATTCCAAAGGTCCTGAAACCTTATTTCGATTGGTCACTTTCGCCACTTGTTCTTTTGTATCATTCATACCTGTCGAACGGCCCTCATAAATGGCACCCTTCGTATCACACATGATGATGTCGCGAACTCCATAGCTATAAAGCAATTTAATGATGGCAATGCCCGCAGCGCCTGCGCCATTCGCTACCACTTTAATTTCTGACATTGATTTATTCACCAGTCGTAACGCGTTCACAAGACCGGCAACAGTAACAATGGCTGTACCGTGCTGATCATCATGGAAAACAGGAATATTCATTTCTTTCTTGAGTCGTTCTTCAATTTCAAAACAATTTGGTGCGGCTATGTCTTCTAAGTTCACTCCACCGAAAGTCGGTTCGAGTAATTTAACGGTCTCTACAATTTTGTCCACATCCGTCGTTTTTAAACAAATCGGGAAAGCGTCCACTCCGGCGAAACTTTTAAATAAAACGGCTTTTCCTTCCATGACCGGCATAGCAGCTTCCGGACCGATGTTTCCAAGTCCCAAAACAGCCGTTCCATCAGAAATGACGGCAACAGTATTCCCCTTCATTGTATAGTCATAAACGGTTTCCGGCTTATCGTAAATATCTTTACACGGTTCTGCGACACCAGGAGAATAAGCCAGGCTCAAATCTACTGCGTTCCTAACCGGCACTTTCGAAACTGTTTCTAATTTTCCTTGATTCAAGCGGTGCATATGTAACGCTTCTTCTCTTAATGTCATAGTTTCACTCCTAAAACAAATTGGGTAACCCATTATCTTATATGCTGAAATCTAGTGGTCAGACCACAGCGGCCTGTTTTCAATATAACATAACTATTAAAGTTGTAAAACAGTTATTCTTTCTTGTAAACCACATTCCCTTTTCCCACCAAGTCAAATAATGCCTGCATCAATCTATCTGTAGGATTGACCCAATCCCAATAAGATAGCTGTACATAGCGGTTTTCCCTCTCGTAAAAAAGCATGACCTTGGTTTCACCGCTATGCTGCATTAAAATTTTTTTTATTTTTTGCAGTGTATCCTTCGTTTGCTTGCCAGCCTCAATTTTCAGGAATATCGTTCCGTTTTTTTCCTCTTTCATCTGCTTCACTTTTTCAAGCGGGTACACGTTCCGGATCAGGAGCTGGGTTTTTCCATCCCGCTCTTCCAATGTCCCTTGCAGCATAACGAGTTGTCCATGATTCAAGTCGGCAGAGTGGTTTTTATAAACATTTGGAAAAACGACCGCTTCAATATCCCCCTCTTCATCACTGACGCTCAAGAAAGCCATCACATCGCCCTTTTTTGTCCTTATGGTTTTAACCGAGGTGATGTAAGCGCCAAGTAAGACTTTCGATTCCTTTTTATTAATAGCTTCATCTATTGTCAAACAGCCGAAGTGCTGAAAAAGTTCTCTGTAGCTTGTCACAGGATGATTCGATAGATAAAGCCCCAATGCGCTTTTTTCCAACGAGAGTTTGTCCTCGATTGGGATAGGATCGACCCGGTGGTATTTCGGTTTGAGTGAAAACTCGCCATCCGAAAACATATCGAATAGGTCATCATCCGGATTAACCAATTCCGTATGATTGATCGCTACGTCCAAGCTCGCCAACAATGTTGCCCGGTCTTCACCGAATTCATCAAATGCACCTGAATGGACAAGCGCTTCCAACACTTTTCTATTTACGATTTTCCCCGAAACGCGCAAACAGAAATCGAATAAATCAGCGAACTTCTTCTGACGCCTCGCAGCAAAGATATCTTTTAGGACCGTCCCGCCTATCCCTTTTATGGCTCCAAGGCTATAACGGATCCCTTCCTTTTCCGGTAAAAACGGGTAACCGCTCCGGTTAATCGAGGGGGGCAGAACCGCTATCCCTTTCTTCTTTGCTTCTCGGATATATTGCGAAATCTTTTCATCATTCCCGACAACCGATGTCAAAAGTGCTGCCATGAAATATTCCGGATGGTGGGTTTTCAAGTAACCCAGCTGATAAGCGATGAAACTATACGCCACCGCATGACTTCGGTTGAATCCATAGTTAGCGAAGCGGACAATCAAGGAATAAATCTCATCTGCCGTTTTTTCGGAGTATCCTTGTTTCAATGCGCCGCTCACGAAATGCTGCCGCTCTTGATCCAGAACATCCTTCTTCTTCTTCGAAACGGCACGTCGGAGCAGGTCAGCCTCCCCTAATGAAAACCCTGCTAAGCGGGAGGCGATTTGCATGATTTGTTCTTGATAAACGATGACCCCGTATGTAGGCTCGAGGATATCCTTCAAATCCTCGTGCAGGTAATCAATCGGAGCAAGTCCATGCTTTCGCTCGATGAACAGCGGTATATTTTCCATCGGACCTGGACGATATAGGGCATTGACCGCGACGATATCCTCGAATCGGTTCGGTTTCAGCTTGATCAAAACCTTTCGGATGCCATCCGATTCAAATTGGAACACTCCGGTTGTTTCGCCTCTGCCTAAAAGGGCCAGCGTCTCAGGGTCATCCATCGGAATATGGGACAAGTCGAGCTTTTTCCCCGTTCCCTTTTTAATGTTATTTATAATATTATCGATGAGCGTTAAATTGCGGAGTCCAAGAAAATCCATTTTTAGAAGTCCCAGTTCTTCGAGAAGGTCCATTGGATATTGAGTCAGGTGGATGCCCTCATGCCCTCCCTGAATCGGTATATGTTCGGTCAGTGCCTGGTCACTGATGACGACGCCGGCGGCATGTGTCGAAGCATGGCGAGGCAGCCCTTCAAGCAATAACGCGGTTTGAAATAGTTTTTGATTCAGGTCACTCTCATTAACGAATTCCCTAAGCCTTTTCGATTCCTTGAAAGCCTCGGGAAGCGTGATGCCCAGACGGCCTGGAATCATTTTCGATACCGCTTCCTGTTCCTTTGAATTCAGTCCGAAAACACGTCCTGTGTCCCTTAACGCAGCCTTGGCAGCCAATGTTCCGAATGTAATGATCTGTGCTACATGAAGTTCCCCGTACTTCTTCGCGACATAGGCAATCACTTCTTCACGGCGGTTATCCGGAAAGTCAATGTCGATATCGGGCATCGAGACACGTTCCGGATTCAGGAAACGCTCGAATAGCAAGGAATGTTCGATTGGATCGACATCCGTGATCGACAGCACATAAGCGACCATCGACCCTGCGGCCGACCCCCTTCCTGGACCAGTCAGGATTTGATGGTCCTTAGCGAATTTCATGAAGTCCCAAACGATTAAAAAGTAATCGCTGAATTTCATCTTGGTGATGATATCCAATTCATATCGCAGGCGCTCTTCATATTGAATGGATGGTTCCGGCACTCTTTTCTTCAGCCCTTGGAAGCAGATGGCTTCGAGCATTTCCTCGGCTGTGGCTCCATCCTCAGTAGGGTACTTAGGCAGAAGTGAACGATGAAATGGAATGTCCAGATTGCATTGCTCGGCAATATGCAGTGTATTTTCGAGTGCATCCGGCCTGTCATGGAATAGTTCTGCCATCTGAGCACGGCTTTTCAAATAAAATTGATCGGAATCAAGAACCGTATGCGTCTCATCCGCAAGCTTGTCGCCATTTCCGATTGCCAATAAGACTTCATGAGCGAGTGCATCGCTTTCGTTCAAATAATAGACTGGATTCGTCGCGACAATCTTTATCTCTAAATCTCTCGCCAACTGACTTATGGCTTCGTTACCTTTTTCCTCATCCGCAATCGACAGTCTCTGTATGGATACATAAAAGTTATCATGACCAAAAATTTGCAGAAATCGCCCTGCTGCCTGTTTGGCTTCTTCAGGGTTTTCTTCTCTCAATAGCGTTTCTATTTGCCCCTCTGCACCTGGTGTGATTGCAATCAAGCCCCCGGAATAGGCTTTAAGCCAATTCATTGGAATGCCTGACGGGGATTTCGTTTTTATGGCACTGCTTATTTTAAGCAGGTTTTGATATCCTTGCAGACTCTTTGCCAATAAAAGAAGTCCATGTGGAGATTCCCGTTCATCAAGGACATCCGCAAGTATGCCGATGATCGGCTTAATGCCCTGCTTCTTGCATTCTTTATAAAAATAGACCGAACCGTACATAACATTTCGATCGGTTAAGGCAAGACTTGTACAGCCATCCGCTTTCGCTTTGGCCACAAGTTCAGTGATCTTCACCGTACTTGTCAGCAGGCTGTATCCGCTCTGAATATGGAGATGAGTATACACGTTTTTTTCTCCCACCTTTGTAAGGCATGTTTCTTTTCATTATAGTGTTTATTTCAAAAAAAGAAAATATGTTCTCATTACCAATGCAATTTAACTTCCTGATTTCCGGCGACTATCATAATACCTCTGAATATCCCATATAAATGGAATAGAAGAATATCAAGCAAAAAAGGATGATGATATATGAATGAAGCCTTTGTTCCAGCCTTCCTCAACAGCTTTTTCATATCGCTTGGCGTATTGCTTGGCGGCTCGATAATCGGGGGCCTCGCCGCTTTTTTTACAGGACAAGCCCCGATGACGACTGTATTCCGGCTGTCGGACAGCCTTCGTATTTGGGCGATTGTCGCTGCGATCGGGGGAACCTTTGATATGGTCTATAATTTTGAACGCGGTATTTTCCACGGGGAAACGAAGGATATAGTCAAGCAGGTCCTATTGATACTATCTGCACTTGGAGGGGCACAGACAGGAGCACTGATCATCAACTGGTTCACGCAGGAGCATATTTCACCATGAGGATTCCTCCCTATCACCGGACTCCTACCTGGCAGCGTTTTTTTGCAGGGGCCGCACTTGGCGGATTGATCAGCTGGGTGATTTTCTTTTATATGCATGGTGTCCAGCAGGAGAAGCAGATCCGGACCCTTCACGAACAAAGAGAAGAGATCAAGGATTTAAATGGGGAAATCGCAATTTGGGAGCAGGATTATAAAAAATTGAACGAGAAAAACGAGGAGATCCTGACGATTCAGGAAGTGGAAGTTACCATCACGAATGAAAAATACAGTCTGGATCGGCTGAGTATTGCTGAAGCCGAGGATGTGATTGAGGACGACCTATCCTCTCTTCTCGCCAAAGATGTCGCCAGTGTCTATGACGGAAAGGTGCTGTTGAAAAAATCGATAGAAAATAAGATCGTGACCATCAATAAAAAGCGCTATCAACTTGAAGTCGTTGAAATCATGTTTTATACGAAAATGAATATAGAAATCAAACTAAAAAGGACTACTTCTTAAGGATGGGTGAATATCCACCGAATTTAAAAGACCAAATCATTGTGATTTGGTCTTTAAGTTTTTATCATTCCGCTTTATTCAACTCTTCCATGTCGGCAAGGATATTATCCACTTCATCCCAAGAATAGATCGAAGCCCCTGCTGCAAACGGGTGGCCTCCGCCGTTATATTTACGGGCAATCGTATTGATGATCGGTCCTTTAGAACGGAAACGGACCCTGATTTCTTGATCCTCTTCAATGAAAAAGACCCATGACTTAACATTTTTAATCGAACCTAGCGAGGAAACGAGCTGCGATGCCTCAGATGTGGAAGCATTGAATTTTTCAAGTATATCTTTCGTGATGATCATTTTCCCCGTTCCATATGGAAGGATTTCAAAATGCTGCAGCACATATCCATTCAACCGGACTATGCTTTCCTCGACGTCATACATCTCCTGATATAACTGCGGGCGGGAGAACGAATAGTGAATCAATTCACTGGCATAGGCAAATGTCTTTTCAGTCGTGCTTTGGAATAGGAAACGACCTGTATCGCCAACAATGCCTGCATATAGAAGGCGTGCCGCTTCATCACTCATCTTCAAGCCTTGTTCTTTACCGAACTGGTAAAACTCGTAAATCATTTCACTTGTGGAACTTGCCGATGTATCGACCCAGCGCATATCCCCATATGGATCTTCATTAGGATGATGATCGATCTTAATCAGTTTATCCCCCGTCGTGTAACGTGCATCACATATCCGGTCCGTATTTGCGGTATCACAAACGATGACCAAGGCACCTTGATATGTTTCATCCGAAATCACATCGAGCCTTCTTAAATAATTCAATGACGGTTCCTCTTTCCCGACCGTATAAATTCGCTTTTCGGGGAAAGATGCTTTCAGGATTTCCGCCAATCCCCCCTGTGATCCATAAGCGTCCGGATCTGGACGGACATGACGATGGAGAATGATAGTATCATAACGCTTTATATCTGCTAATATTTCAGCTTTCATATTGATCTCCCCTTAACATATGTATTATCGAGCCTTATAAAGATGATATATTTCATTTAATCAAAAAATTGCGGAAATAGGAAGACTCATCTTGTTTACTGTGGCATTCTCTTTCATTTCCCGCTACAATAAAAAGGTACATATGTTAAATTGGGGGAATTTCAAACGATGCCTATTCTTGTCACCTTGATCGTTCTTTCACTAGGGGTCTATCTGTTTTATAAAATCAAATCGGTCCGAACCAGAATGCCGATGGAGAAAAAGTGGATTTCAGGGAAGTCTTCCATTGCCCTCGGTGCGTTTGTCGCACTATTCGGAATCAATCAGCTTTTTCTATTCCACACGACCATCACTTATATCATTGCCGCCGTTTTCATCTTCGTTGGCTTATTCAGTATTTGGGGCGGCTATAAAATGTATAAATTTTATTTGCCGCATGCAATCGAAGAAGCTGCAAATCAAAAAGGATAATCGAATTTCGATTATCCTTTTTATTTTTCATGATCGGTCCAGCAATTGACAAGTCAACATCGCCTTGCCGACAAGTTTGCCTTGGTTAAACACCTCGACATCTACTTTTCCGAATTTACGTCCTACATCAAGGACACGCGGATGGATTTCAAGTGTACTGTCGATCTGGACTGGCTTGATGAAGTAGATCGTCATGTTTTCCACGACCAAGTCACCGCGCTTATAGCTTCTAAGTGCACGATTTGCCGAGTCGGTGACCAATGTCGTGAACACACCGCTTGAAATGGTACCAAGGTAATTGGTCATCTGCGGGGTGACGCCATAGTTATACACTTCCTCGCCCTTGCCGCGATTCGAAGTCATCACAAGCTGGCTGGTGATCGTATCGTCGATCGTTTCGCCGACCTGTGGCTGCCTTTGACTCATTTGCAATGCCTTCAGCACATCCTGCCTGCTCACGATACCCTTTAGGATATGACTGTCATTCACGACCGGGATTAACTCGATCCCTTCCCAAACCATCATATGTGCAGAAGATGCCACACTCATTTTATCGCCTACGGTCATCGGGTTTTTCGTCATCACCTTATCGATGAGAGTCATCTCTTCCTGTCCGATGATATCTTTTGATGTGACCATTCCTTGAACCTTCATATTGTCATCGACAACAGGGAAACGGCTATGCCCCGATTCCTGATTCAGTTCATGCCAGGTCTGAACCCGGTCACCCACTGTCAAAAAGGTCGTTTCCTGTACGGGTGTCAAAATATCCTCCACCAGCAAGATTTCCTTTTTGATCAATTGGTCATAAATCGCCCGATTGATCATCGTTGCGACGGTAAACGTATCGTAACTCGTTGAGATGACAGGCATCTCCAATTCATCGGCTAACCTTTTAACAGGCTCTTCAGTATCGAATCCCCCGGTGATCAGCACCGCTGCACCCGCTTTTAACGCGTGCTCATGGGCCTGTGTACGGTTCCCGACGATCAGCAGGTTTCCTGCCCCTGTATATCTCATCATGGCATCCAGCTTCATCGCCCCGATGACGAATTTATTTAATGTCTTATGAAGTCCCGTTTTCCCTCCAAGAACTTGTCCGTCAACAATATTGACTACCTCTGCAAAAGTGAGCTTTTCAATATTCTCTTTTTTCTTTTTCTCAATGCGGATCGTGCCTACCCGCTCAATCGAGCTCACGTAGCCCTGGTTCTCCGCCTCTTTAATTGCCCGGTATGCCGTACCTTCACTAACATTCAATGCTTTCGCTATTTGACGGACGGAAATCTTTTCGCCGACAGGGAGCCCATCGATATGTTTCAATATTTGTTCATGCTTTGTAGCCAAGCGCTTCACCCTTTTCACGGTATTCCTATTCTCCATTATAAGGTCAAAGAGCCCAGTTTATCAAACAACTACTAGTATTGGCGCAACCTTTTGTATTCCGGCTGTCGTTTTACCTTTTGTTTCTTAGGAGAATATAGTATGCCCGTCAAGTTTCCTGCTACCGCCAACAATGCAAACAACAGCCAGGATCCAGCAAACAGACCCTCCAGACCGCCACTTTCCAACGACAAGCGCGGCACGGCATAATACAGCATCACACCGCATAAAAGCAAACACAGTAATAACCTCTGTTTCATCCAATCCCCCCTTTTTTTCATCTATTCATTTTATGCCTGTGAAAGGAAAAAAGACTTGGCTGCTGAGCGAGAGTTTACTTTCAGATAGATTCACTTTGTATGGATTCTTTTTTCATAAAAGAGGAGTGAATTTACTCGATATACAAAAGGAGGGATTAGTTTTTGTCAAACATATCAATTCAATAATAGTTGCTTTGAGCGCCCTAACTATAGATGGATGTTCCGAAGCAGGTACTAAAGTGGCAGTCAATGGAGAGGAAAATGATTCTAAACAGACAGATAATAAAGAAGTGTCAGAAATAAAAATGAAGTTTAGAAAAGAAACTCACTGTACGGGGTAGTTTGCAAGGAAAACAGGAAGCAGTAGTATTGTAAAACACCAATCATCACTTGGTCCACAGCGGTGCAGACAAACGCACCAACAACCACGACTTTCCCATGCATTAGATTTGGAAACTGGACGCTATCTCGATAATGAGATATACGGAAGTGTATATGTAAAATAATGAACTTGACTTATTTTCCTAAAGTACTCCTTTTCTAATAAAAAACAAAAAGTCTTTAGTAAAGGCGGATATAAATTATTAAGTCTTAATGGAGAAAGAAAAAGTCAACTTACAAACCTTCCAAAACTGAGGGCAATTGGGTTTCTCTCTTAGTTTTAATGCAGAGTTGATTGGAACGGAAGGTGCGAGACTCCTGCGGGAATGCGAGTCCAAGGGAGACCCCGCAGGCGCATAAGCGCCAAGGAGGCTCCCGGACCGCCCGCGGAAAGCGAGTGCCTGCAGTGGAAAGAAACGGTCAAATATTACAAACCTAAAAAAAACTGTCGACACACTCCATTATCATCGAACTTATCTATAGTCTGATGGAAGCACCTGCAGGCTCCCGCTCCTTTTAAAAGTCTATTTCATCCCCGGCTTCCATGATCAGTCCATTTTCCTCTTCAAGCAAGTCGAGGAATTTTTCAGGATCCTGTTTGATGACAGGGAAAGTATTGTAATGAATCGGCACGACTTGTTTGGCTTGAAGGAATTTCGCTGCAAGTGCTGCATCTTCCGGGCCCATGGTGTAATTGTCGCCGATAGGCAAGAATGCCAAGTCAATCGGATGTCGTTCCCCGATCAGTTTCATATCGGAAAATACCGCTGTATCCCCTGCATGATAGATCGTTTTCCCTTCTATCGTAAGCAATATTCCAGCAGGCATTCCTAAATAAATGATTTGCCCCTCTCCATTATTGAATCCCGTTCCATGGAAAGCTGGCGTCAGTTTCACTTTTCCAAAGTCGAACTCGAAAGCTCCGCCGATGCTCATCCCGTGGGTCCTGACCCCTTGATCACCCAGGTAGTCGGCAATCTCTGCAATGCCGATGACAAGCGCATCATGCCTTTTGGCCAATTCAACCGTATCACCGACGTGGTCATTATGGCCATGTGTTAAGATGATCACATCCGGTTTCACATCTTCCACCTTCAAATCGGTCAATTCGTTTCCAGTAATGAATGGATCGATTAAAATCGTTTTACCATTCGTTTCGACTTTTACAACTGCATGTCCATGAAAAGATACTTTCATTTTTGATGCTCCCTTCCCATACCAACAATTTTTTTATGTAGCTTTCTTAGGCCTTTCCCATTTACTATACTTTTAAATATTGCTAAGGTAATTATATCTTATTAATGGAGGTACCGTCATGAATGAACGTTTGAAAGAACTACAAACTTGGCTACAGGCGAATGAGGCTGAAGCCGCTTTACTTACATCTACAGAGAGCATCTTCTATTTGAGCGGGTTTTTTAGTGATCCTCATGAAAGACTGCTGGCACTTGCCATTTTTGCAAATGCCGAACCTTTCCTTGTCTGCCCGCAGATGGAAGTTCCGGATGCTAAACAGGCTGGATGGGATGGAGATATCATCGGTTACACCGACATTGAAAATCCTTGGGAAAAAGTTAAGCAAGCAGTCAAGGATCGCGGTTTAACCATTCATACAATGGCCATTGAAAAAGAGCATATGAATGTGGAACGTTATGAAAAGGTCCAACAACACTTCGGAGCACCGAAGCTTGTTTCCGCAGAAGAAAAACTTCAAAAGATGCGAATGATCAAATCGGAAGATGAAATGGTCAAAATCCGTGAAGCATGCCGCCTTGCCGACTTTGCGATTGAAGTGGGTGTCAGCGAAATTCATGAAGGTAAAACGGAAATGGAAATCCTTGCAGCGATTGAATACGAATTGAAAAAGGCCGGAGTGAGCCAAATGTCTTTCTCCACCATGGTCCTGACTGGTAAAAATGGCGCTTCCCCGCATGGCACACCTGGGAATACGAAGGTTCAGCGCGGCGACCTTGTCCTCTTTGACCTTGGCGTCGTTCATGAAGGGTACTGCTCTGACATTACTAGAACGGTTGCTTACGGAGATATCAATGATAAACAGGCAGAAATATATGAAACTGTACGTAGAGCACAAGAAGCTGCCGTTGCAGCCAGTAAACCTGGTGTATCCTGTTCCGAGATAGACTTGACGGCCAGAAACATCATCAGGGATAAAGGATACGGTGAATTCTTCCCGCACAGGCTCGGCCACGGACTTGGGATCAGTGTCCATGAGTATCCATCCTTGACTGAAACGAATTCCCTCGAACTTCAATCCGGAATGGTTTATACCATCGAACCTGGCATATATGTTCCAAATGTTGCAGGTGTCAGGATTGAAGATGATCTACTGATCACCGATGCCGGCTGTGAGGTTTTGACCAAATTCCCGAAGAGCCTGCAAATCATAAAGTGATAATGCATGAACCATTAATATAACGAAATCCGAATACCCCCGCCTTCATTTAAGACGGGGGTATTTTTTCAACATATCAACTAATCGGTCCGCAGTTCATACTTCATTGCTTTATCACTGCCGTCAAACCAAATGACCAGCCATTCACTGTCTATTCTTATGATTCCCCTCTCGTCACCGAGATAATAAACAACATTATCTTCCTCTTTAAAATATTCCGTTTCTGTTGGGGACCCTAAAAACGTGAACACATCATCTTTTGTCATGCCTATCAATTCATGTTGATTGATTAAGTCATCTACCAGGTAGACTCTTCCTTTATCATCATTTAACCATCTTTCAGTGGTGAACCTTGATTCAGATTCATTTACCCCTAACAGAACCACACAAAAAACCAGAAGGGCAAAGCCAAGGCTTGATATGACTATAAATCTAATCTTGAGTTTCCTTTTATTATGCTTATTAGTATATTTCCATGAAATCCATTGAAAAAATAGTAATAGAATAAATGGAAGCAGCAGTGCTGCTATACTCATAAAACTGATTGAAGCATGTATAAAATTGATGAAGAAAATATAAATGAAATAGGTCAAAGCATACAAAAGCATAAATGAATATAAAGCATAGTTTACTATTTTTGAAACACTCAAAGAAAAAACTCCCCTCTCACACCAAAGGTTACCATTAAAAAACAAATAAGGTAAAAAGGAGAGATTTTCGTTACTGCATGATTCATTACATCATAATAAGGTTGGACTCATATTGTTTCATTTTTGATTTCCAGATTATTGGCATAAACATTCGCTGATTTGTTACAATTGAAATCAGATACATTAGGTAAATCATTGTATAATAGGAATGAAATAGAAGGAGGAGATTCACTTGAATAGTATAGATTATAAAAATATTCTTGTAGCAGTGGACGGCTCGGAAGAAGCAGAGTGGGCCTTAAAAAAGGCCATCTACTTAGCAAAACTCAGTGATGCTACCCTTGTGCTCACACACATCGTGGATACAAGGAATTTCCCTACTGTCGAAGCTTATGATATGACTATCCGTGATCACTCTGAAACCTTTGCCAATGAGCTATTGGACAAGTATAAAACGGAAGCCATTGCCTCCGGGATTACAAAGGTCCAAACAGAAGTTGCCTATGGTTCTCCTAAAGTTCAAATTCCAAGGGATTTAGCGAAAAAGCATTCGATCGATTTAATTGTCTGCGGTGCAACAGGCCTTAATGCAGTCGAACGTTTCCTTATCGGCAGCGTGTCGGAAGGCATCGTTCGCCATTCAAACTGTGATGTAATGGTCGTGCGTACGAATCAATAAGAGAAAATGATAAAAAGCTCGTTCGCCAAATTGGTGAACGAGCTTTTTCCTGTTATTCACTTACCAGTTTTTCCGCTTTTTCAATCGCCAGCAGGACTTGGGCAAAACCTGTACCGCCCGCACTGTTACGGCGTTTAACTGCCTCATAAGGATTTAATGCATCATAAATATCCTGATCAAACAACTCGGAAGTTTCCTGGAATTGTTCAATGCTCAGGTCGACTAAATAGCAGCCATTCTGGACACAGAACAATACAAGCTTCCCGACCACTTCGTGCGCCTCACGGAAAGGCATTCCCTTTGAAGCCAGGTAATCAGCTAATTCCGTCGCATTCGAGAAGTCATTTTTTGTTGCTTTTTCCATTACGTCCGTTTTCACTTTCATCGTTGAAATCATGCCGGCAAATATTTTAAGTGAACCAACAATGGTCTTAACCGTATCAAAAACGCCCTCTTTATCTTCTTGCATATCTTTGTTATAAGCAAGCGGCAGTCCTTTCAAAACAGTCAATAACCCCGTTAGGTTCCCATAAACCCGTCCTGTTTTACCACGGATCAATTCCGCCATATCAGGGTTTTTCTTTTGCGGCATGATGCTGCTTCCAGTGGAAAACGCATCATCCAATTCAATGAATTGGAATTCCTGGCTTGACCAGAGAATGATTTCTTCGCTGAAACGGGATAAATGCATCATCATTGTCGCACTGTTGCTCATGAATTCAATGGCAAAATCACGATCACTTACCGCATCAAGGCTGTTTTCGTAAATTCCCTCAAACCCCAATAGCTCCGCACTGAGGGCACGGTCAATCGGGAAAGTCGTCCCAGCTAATGCCCCAGCACCCAATGGAGAAATGTTGATTCTTTTGAAACTCTCGGTGAAGCGCTGCTTGTCACGCTCAAGCATCCAAAAATAAGCCATTAAATGGTGGGCAAACGAAATGGGCTGTGCACGCTGCAAATGTGTATAACCTGGAATCAGTGTTTCCACATTTTTCTTGGATTGTCCCAAAATCGCTATTTGCAAATCATTGATGAGTTCCAGAATCACTTTCGTTTGGTTCCGCATATACAGATGAAGGTCGGTCGCAACTTGGTCATTACGGCTTCTTCCTGTATGAAGCTTTCCGCCAACTGGACCGATTTCGCTTATTAGCATACTTTCCAGGTTGAGGTGGATATCTTCCATCTCAACCTTAAAAGTCAATTCACCCTTCTCAGCTTTTTCCTGTAAGCTTTTCAGACCCGCAATGATCTGATCCGCATCTTCTTCAGGTAAAATGCTGCATTGCTTTAACATGGTTACATGAGCTAAACTGCCTTGAATATCTTCAAGGACAAGTTCCTGGTCAAAGGAAATGGAAGCTCCAAATTCATCTACCCATTCTTCGGCAGATTTCGTAAATCTTCCTCCCCAAAGCTTGCTGCTCACACTGTCACCTTCTTGTTATTGACCATGCTGTTCACTTTCGTCGGAAGTCCCCATAGCTTAATGAATCCAACTGCTGCATCATGATCGAATTCGTCTGCTTTTGTATAGGTAGCCAATTTTTCGTCATATAGGGAGTACTCGGATTTTCTTCCTTCAACAATCGCATGACCTTTGAATAGTTTCACACGGACCGTACCCGTTACATTCACTTGTGTTTCTTTCAGGAATGCAGCCAAAGCTTTTTGAAGCGGAGAGAACCAAAGTCCCTCATAAATCAATTCAGTCATTTTCTTCTCGATCACCGGTTTGAAGTGAGCCAGTTCTTTAACAAGCGTGATATCTTCAAGTTCTTTGTGTGCAGCTATCAATGTCATCGCACCAGGAGCTTCATAGACTTCACGTGATTTGATTCCTACTAATCTATTTTCAACGTGATCGATACGTCCAACTCCGTGTTTGCCGGCAATTTGATTCAACTCGACGATCAGGTCAGCCAATTTATAGTTTTTATCATTCAATGTAACCGGCACACCTTGTTCAAAACCAATTTCAATGATATCGGCAGTATCTGGCGTACATTCAAGGCTTGTAGTCAAATCATATGCCTCTTCCGGCGGAGCTGCCCAAGGATCTTCCAGGATTCCGCATTCGTTACTTCTTCCCCAAAGGTTTTGGTCAATCGAGAACGGGCTCGCCATGCCAATCGGAACGGGAATGCCATTTTTCGCTGCATATTCAATCTCCTCTTCACGAGACCATTTCCAGTCACGAACAGGTGCAAGGACTTGCAAATTAGGGTTCAATGCGGAGATGGATACTTCGAAACGCACTTGGTCATTTCCTTTTCCCGTACAACCGTGTGCAACGGCTACCGCGTTTTCCGCTTCAGCCACTTCCACTAATTTCTTCGCAATCAGCGGACGTGATAAAGCAGATACCAATGGATATTTCCCTTCATACAAAGTATGTGCCTGAAGAGCCGTCAATGCGAATTCATCAGCGAATTCGTCCTTCGCATCAATGACATAGGAACTTACCGCACCGACAGTGATCGCTTTTTCCTTAATGAAGTCCAAATCTTTTCCTTCTCCGACATCCAAGCAGCATGCCACAACTTCGTACCCTTGATCTTGTAACCATTTAATTGCAACGGAAGTATCCAAACCTCCGGAATATGCTAAAACAACTTTTTGATTTTCCATTTCCATCGTCCTTTCGTGTGAATAAAAATTCATCGTTTGTTATTTTTATTCAATCTATGATTAGTACTTTATCATCTTTATTAATGGAATACAAGGGGTATTTTAAAGATTTCGCTAAATAATCCGCTAATATTTTCAGGGAATTTACACATTGGATGCTTCCGCGAGAATATAGTAAACTAGGAGTATGATAAATCGAAAAGCGGAGGGCATATGAGAGAACTATTTATCTATGATGAAAGGCTCGGCATCTCCATTCCCGATTTGAATCTGGAGTGGGATGAATATACAAAAGGCGAGCAGCAGCAAATACTCGTACATTGGGAGAATATCCGGGGAAGCATCCCGGACCGCATCAAGGAACTGGAATCCACGATTAACAGAAAGCAGTTTCGGCTCTCCGATGAGAGTAATTTCGCCAAATCATGCCAGCTCAATTCCGAAATTGCGGAACTTGCTTCCATCATCAATGATTTATGGCTTTGGTATCGTGCCAATCAAGCCGTGACGGAGAAGATGCATAATTAAGGCCTATTCCATGCAAAAAAAAGCCACAGTTTAAAACTGTGGCTTTTTTTTTGCATCCCTCTTATAAATCCTTGCGGAGTTCACCGACGACATGTCCCAATTCCGGAAGAATCAATTTATTCATCGCAAGCCGAACCGCCCCTGATGAACCCGGGGTGGAAAAAACCGCTTTGTTGTTCACGACTCCGGCAATCGCCCTGGAGAGAATGGCAGCTGCCCCGATATCCTCTTGATAGCTGAGCATACGGAAAATCTCACCAAAACCGGGTATTTCCTTGGTCATCAATTCTTTGACCGCCTCGATCGTTACATCCCTTTTGGCGATGCCGGTGCCCCCATTTGTTAATATGACATCAACCATACCGCTTTGGCTGCCAGAAGTGACCGCATCCTGAATCGCCTTCCGCTCATCTTTAACGATTACATATTCCGTCACTTCATGACCACTCGATTTCAATAATTCCTTCATCAGTGCCCCGCTTTTATCCGTTTCTTCATCACGCGTATCGCTGACGGTTATCACCATGCAGCGAACTGCCTCCGTGACGGCTTTTTTATGATTCTTGACACTCATTCTCCATCAGCCTTCTTCTCCAGTAAATAACGATATTGATAGAACTTCTGTGCAAATTCACTGACATTCCTGGTCATTTGATAATTGGATCCAGCCCCGATGGCCATGCTGATGAACGGTATGCCCCGAACCAGTTTTTTGCGGAAAACGGCAATGGATAATGCTTTCAACAGCTGCTTGAGCGGCTGTTCCATCCATGTAGGGTTTGTCAATTCTTCGATTCCTAAATAAAAATAGTCATCTTCTGCGGTCTGGACCTCCCGGATCAATTCTTCCCAGGCTATTCCTTGGAGCCTCTTTGGCATCGCTCCTGCATTGAATACCTTAAGGGCCAGCATCATTTCAAACGGTGTATTCACCTCGACACCATAAGACATCGCAATCAGCTGTACGATCCTGACATTGATGACGGTCATGGCCGGAATATCGCTCCCCAGCAGAAGCAGGCCTCCTGATCCGCTCATCCCTCCTTGTGCAAAAGAATATAAACGATGCTTAGCAATATGCTGATTAGCTATGTAATTCAACTGATCGATCGATAAGTGATTCAAATCACTCAACGTTTCGATTTCTTCATTAAACACGCGCGCAGATGCTAAAATCCGCTCTCTTGCATCTATTTGAACTTGTGAGCTCTGAACCATGGCATGCAAATGAAAAAGCCAGGTATCAAGCTTTTCAAAAAACTGTTGTTGGACGTTTTCCGGAAGAAGGGCAAACCCCTGCTCCAACCATTTATCATACAATGCAGCAAGATCCGTTGGCTCATATTGATAGAGTTTTTCCTGCCATTCACTAATTTCATTCCAAACTTTCATTTCCCGGTTCGTGAATTCCATGCATCAAGCCTCCTATGTACAGAATTGGTGGATTCTCCCTTAAGTATACCATAGAAGGAAGCATTTCCGAGAATAGATGATGGCGATCCGGCGTTCAATGATATGGATTGCCAGTACAAAAAATCCAAGAGAAGGCGAGAAATTCGATAGACTGCATTCACTGGAAAGACCCCCTTACCAGAGAGATAAGGAGATCATTATAAAAAAAACAGGAAGTCATGCTTTCCAGGTTTCTTTCAAAGCTATTTTCACGGTATCCCTGACAATCATGATTTCTTCATTGGTTGGGATGACCATGACTTTGACAGGGGAATAAGGTGTATTGATGAACGCTTCCTTGCCCTTGGTATGATTGAGATCCTTATCCCAATATACCCCCATGAATTCAAGTCCCTCCAAGATACGCCCTCTAATCTTTTGGCTGTTTTCACCGATGCCCGCTGTAAAAATGATGCCGTCCACACCTCCCATTTTAGCTGAATAGGAGCCTATGTACTTGTGAATCCGGTCTGCAAATACTTTAAGTGCAAGTTCAGCCCGCTCATTTCCTTTATCCGCTTCAACTTGAATATCGCGCAGGTCGCTGGAAAATCCGGAAAGGGCCAGCATGCCGCTTTTCTTATTCAGGACATCCAGCACTTCATCTGCTGTTTTTCCCGTCTTCTCCATGATATAAGGAATCAGTGCAGGGTCGATGTTCCCTGAACGCGTTCCCATGGTAACACCGGCCAAGGGAGTAAACCCCATTGATGTATCAATCGATTTGCCTCCCTTTATGGCCGTAATGCTTGCACCATTCCCTAAATGGCAGGATATCAATCGAAGCTGTTCAATTGGGCGGCCAATCATTTCGGCAGCACGCTGCGATACATATTTATGTGAAGTACCATGAAACCCATACTTCCTTATTCCGTACTTTTCATAATATTCAAGAGGTAAGCTGTATAAATAGGAACCTGCTGCCATCGTTTGATGGAAGGCGGTATCGAATACCGCAACCGCTGGCACATCATCAAGTATTCGCCTGAAGGCTTGGATCCCGGTGATATTGGCTGGATTATGAAGGGGCGCCAACTCGGAAAGCTTTTCGATTTCCTCTATTACATCCTCCGTGATCAAAACCGATTCACTGAATACCTCGCCGCCATGCACCACCCGATGCCCTACGCCATCTATCTCTTCAAAGGAGTCAATGATACGATGGTCAATGAGCTTTTTCAATAAAAGCCCTACAGCCACTTCATGATTGGGTATATCCACCGTTTCAGAAACATTTTCGCCTTCGACGCTTAAAGTGAATGCGGAATTTTTCAAGCCGATTCTTTCTACAAGACCTTTTGTAATTACTTTTTCACTAGGCATCTCAAAAAGCTGAAACTTCAATGAAGAGCTGCCCGCATTAATAGCCATGACTTTTGACATCGATCCTGCTCCTTTACTCTAAGTTAGTTCTTCCATATGCATCTCAATGAAGACGTGCAGTGTATTGTACAATCTTATCATGGCATGCGATTACAACCAAATAATAACGAAAAATTGCCAATCATCACTTTTCCAAAAAAAAATGAAAGCCAATGCCTGCGGCATCAGCTTTCATTGATTATTTTTCCTCTTTAAACCAATCATCCATCTGTTGCATGACAGACCTTGTCGCTTCGAAATCCGACAACTTCGGAAGTTGTACAAGCAATGCCTTCTTCGGAGCTTCGATACCCTCTTTTTTCTTTTGAAGAATCAGGATGCTTTTGGCAGCCGATTCATTCTTGAACATGGAAAGCGGCAGTTGCACCATCCCTTGAATATGTGTATGCTTCTTCAGGAAATCATTGAGTTTCGGAGCTTCTTCCGAGACGAACAGGTTATTCGGGACAATGAAGAATAGGTGTCCGCCATCCTTCGCGTGTTTAACACCTTGTTCAATAAACAAATGATGTGCATACGAATGTCCCTTGTCGGCCTTCAATTCATATTCAGCTGCACGCACATCATTCGGGTAATAACCAATCGGCAAATCACTGACCACAACATCTGAAGGATCGATGAAAAGTGGCTCCAAGCTGTCCTGATTGAAAAATTCCAGTGGATGTTCTTGCAGGTTGGCACCAGCATAAGCAAGCCTGATCAAGGTTTCATCAATCTCGACACCATATGAAGCGATGTTTTTATCAGTAAGTTGATTCATGATCGCAAATAGTAAGTTCCCCGTCCCAATGGCTGGATCGAGCATGACTATCTCTTTTTGGTCCTTGGTGAATTTACCGACTAAATAGCTGACGAACATGCCGACTGCATCAGGAGTCATATGATGATTCGGCTGAACGCTTTGCTGCATGCCTTTTAAAATGGCAAGCTGATACGCTTTACGGATTGCTTCCTTCTCATATTTCTCTGGTGAAAAATCTGCATAATGCTTCGCTAACCTTTTCTTCGATACTTCACTGATTTCATCCTGCAGGACTTTCCCTTGGAAGAAATTCTCGCCCGTTTCGCCCAAGGCGTCCAGATACGTACATGATAGTTCACTTTGCAATATTTGAGCTGTTTCATCAAATTCATAAAATAATTGTTCAACTGGGGTAGACTTCACTTATTAATTCCTCCTGTTTGCTTCTGTCCCTATTTTAAAGGTAAGAAGAAAGAGATACAAGCCGTACGTCCTGCTCATCATTCTTCGATTATTTAACGTACCGTTTTCCGTTTTGAAATTCCTCCTATAAGGAATCTCTCGCGCCCACTCCCTTTACAAAATTTTAAACATGAGTAAGTAAATAAGTACGACGTTGATTTCCACTTCAGGCACTCGCTTTCCGCGGGCGGTCTGCCCTCGGCTTGCGCCTGCGGGGTCTCCCCTGGACACGCTTTTCCCGAAGGAGTCTCGTACCTTACATTCCAATCAACTTTGTTTTGAAATTTAGATAGAAAACCTTTTGTCTAACAAGTGGCTAGGACTGGTCACACCCCGAACCATGAAATGTTATTGGGGGACTTGATTTCCGTTCCAGGCACTCGCTTTCCGTGGGCGGTCCGGGAAGCATCCTCGGCTTGCGCCTGCGGGGTCTACCCTAGACACGCTTTTCCCGAAGGAGTCTCGTACCTTACGTCCAATCAAATTTGTTTTGAAATTAGATAGAAAACCTTTTGTCTAAAAAAGTGGCTAGGACTGGTCACACCCCAAACCATGAAATGTTATTGGGGGACTTGATTTCCGTTCCAGGCACTCGCTTTCCGCGGGCGGTCTGCCCTCGGCTTGCGCCTCCTGCGGGGTATCCCCTGGACACGCTTTCCCCGCAGGAGTCTCGTACCTTACGTCCAATCAACTTTGTTTTGAAATTTAGATAGAAATCTTTTGTCCAAAAACTCAAATACAGGTTGTGTTGTTGCCCTGTATTTTTTTATTACTTGGATAGGCTCAATGAAGGCCCAAACAGAATACCATGCATGAGGTGGTGATTATATATGGATAATCAATATCAAAACTATCATGGGCAGGTTAATCCGATAAATCAGCAACATGATATTCAGTCAGCAGATGAATTTAACAGGCAACAGCAGGGGTTTCAACAAGGTTTTCGACAAGGATTTCGACAAGGGTATCGACAGGGGTATCGAGAAGGATTTCGAGCAGGGCAACAAGCGGGGTTTTTCCCAGGACCAAGACAAATGCCATCGTGGCCTAATGAAATTGACATAAGAGTTGGAACACCTAATGGTCAGGAATGGTCTGGTAAGGTTGTTTTACCACAAAATGGTCCGACTTTCGAGCCTTAACTTAATCCAGATATAAAAAATGATACCCTTCAATAGAAATGAAAAGTATCGATCGACAAAACTCCAATGAACATTAAATCCTAAAAAGGACCTGTCCACTTCAACGACAAGGTGTTTATCAACAAGAAAATCAACATTATAACAAAAAACCGGGCACATTGTGCCCGGTTTCTTAAATTCGCATCTTATTTTGCCGCTTTCGCCGCTTCGATTGCACCTTCGTAATTTGGATGGTTGGTACCTTCACTCACATATTCTACATATGTGATTTCATCAGAGCTGTTCACAACGAATACAGAGCGAGCCAATAGACGAAGTTCTTGCATGACGACACCATATGCTTCACCGAATGAAAGGTCACGGTGATCGGAAAGAACTTGAACATTGTCCAAGCCGCTGGCAGCACACCAGCGTTTTTGCGCGAAAGGAAGGTCGTTACTGATCGTCAGTACTTTCACATTATCCAATTTTGCCGCTTCTTCATTGAATTTACGTGTCTGTGCATCACATACGCCTGTATCCACGGATGGAACAACGCTGATAATGCGGACAGAACCTTTGGAGTCGCTTAAAGTAACCGGTGATAAGTCATTAGCCAATACTGTAAAATCAGGTGCTTTGTCCCCAACTTTTAGTTCTTGTCCCACTAAAGTGATCGGGTTGTTTTTAAATGTAACTGAAGCCATTAATAATTCCTCCCTTTTCTGCTATATGTACAAGCATAATAATATTTGTTTTGCCGGAATTTTGCAATTAATTGAATCAGGAAATGTGAATGGTGCTTGCACAAGTTCTGCATCCGAGCTTTTTTTGTGTAGTGGAAGAATGCAGCAAAAAGAAAAACTCGGCGGATGCCGAGTCGCAATTAGAAGTCTATATCCTGTTTAGGTTCTTGGTATCTGTTCACAGCTGGTTGACTGCCGCCTTGGTATTGATTATTTTTTTGGTTTTGATTATTGCCTTGCTTTTGATTATTGTCTTTCTTTGATAGCATGGACTGAATCTTATCGACGACTTGAGGAGCTAAATCCATCATTTTTTCGAGAAGATGCGTCCCTTCATCGAGATGAATCATTTTCACTCCATGGGAGCCGACAATCAAAAAGGCAATTGGCGTTATGGAAACCCCACCGCCGCTACCGCCGCCAAAAGGCTGCTTGGAACCACCTTGCTGTCCTTGATGGTTTCCATCCATCACAAATTCGCTGCCACCGGCTGCAAAACCAAACCCCACTTTGGATACGGTTAAAATGACACTTCCATCCGGAGTTTCTACCGGATCACCAATGATCGTGTTCACATCGACCATTTCTTTAAGATTTTCCATAGCTTCTTTCATTAAACCTTGGATCGGATGATCTGACATTTAAATTCCCTCCACTCTAGAACGATTGTTTATTGGAATCATCTGATAGCTTCGCTAATTTCCTCGACTTGAAATGCGGCTTTCCGCCTTTCCAATAACGAAGCAGTTTTATTCCAGTCACCATAGCCTGCCCGATTCTGAATTGTAATATGCAGGAAATCGACGTGTTTGCCTGCCATCTCTGAAAGTCGGGTGTAATGGAATAGGAGGGCATGATCCGAAAGTTGAAATAGGTTGTCAGCAAACCGATGATTGAACCTTTAAGTGCCCAGCATGCACCAGTTAAAACACCGGTGTGTGCAGCGTTTTTAGTACCGACCTTACTATGCCAGGTGAATTTTTTGACTTGGACTTTCCCAGCGAATTGACGGACGATCTTATGGAATCCGATTATATGCTGAAGCATTTCCAGAATGTCTGCGAATCCGTCACGCAAATCTTCGGCTGTGATTTTTTTCTTTTCTTCCTTTTTTGTTTTTCCGTTCATTTCTTGCTCTTCCTTTACAACTACGGTTGCCGAGTCATCTTCCATTTTCATGACCGGAACCTTGAATGTATAGTGAAAAAGCCCGTACCAAGCTGATAATTTAATATGTATTAGGTCATTCTTTTGGACACGTTTGTAGTCGATGGACACTTTTACTTTAGTGAAAACAACAATAAGCAGCACCAAAATGAGGATACCCATAATCAACAAAAGCCACTTCATGCACCCACACCCCTTCAGCCTATCATTATCGGCATATGCAAAAAAAATAAACCTGTAAAAGCGAAAATCACGCTCTTACAGATTTATGAATGAAAAAAATCATCTTCTGATCAACACAACGCCCGTGTCAGCAAAGACATCATGCAAAGCCTGTTTCTTCGGTAATAGGCCTGCCAAGAGATAGCCAATCCAAGTGACCTTTGAAATATAGCGGCCAATCAGCTCCCTGAACAATATCGTACCCCATGAAATGGTTTTTTTCTCTTCCTTCAAGGCAACGACTTTCAGCCCGAAAATCATCTTGCCTAGGGTTTGGTTCCAGAATTTGGTCATCAAAACAAAGTATAGGAAGAATACGACCCCCGTTAAGAACCCCTCTGCGGAGAACCAAAGGTCATCTGTCCCTTCATAAAATTTAAAGATGGGATGAATCAAGATCCGGTTCAAGCTTCCGATAACCAATAGATCCGCTAAATAGGCCCAAAACCTCATCCAAAAACCTGCAAAATGCACTTTCTTGACTTCGTCATCATCCACGGCCTTTTTGGCTGGTGTAAATTCCTGCTGAACGGGAACCTCTTGATCTGCCATTAGATTGGATGAAGCGATTTGTTCATTGTTTTCATTTCGTTCCGTCATCCTTCAGCCCCCCTATTCCGCATACAAATACATTAAGCGTGGAGAATTTGAAGAGGAAAGGATTTTTGTCAAGACTGCCGTTTCCACATCATTTCCCAACATTTTTTGCGCACCCATACTGAATAATGAACCGAAACCTGCCTCATCTGTATAACGGATAACTTGAGCATCCTTTTTACCGATATCAGTTTTCATAGCGGCAATTACATCATCCAAATGGCCGAAATCATCGATAAGATGGTTTTCTTTAGCCTGGCGTCCATCATAAATGCGGCCATCGGCAATTTCCCTTACTTCCTTCTCAGTCATACCGCGGCCGTCTGCAATGATTTTTACAAATTGATCATAAGAATTATCGATCATGTCTTGGAGTATTTCACGTTCTTCACCAGTCATTTCCCGGGTTGGACTCATAATATCTTTGTGTGGTCCGCTTTTGATGGTTTGGAACTCAACACCATACTTCTTGGCCAATTTCTCGTAATTATACCCCTGCATGATGACTCCAAGTGAACCGGTCATCGTTTCTGGGCTGGCATAAATCTTATCGGCTGGTGCAGAAATATAATATCCGCCTGAAGCAGCCATAGACCCCATTGATACATAAACAGGTTTTTTCACTTTCTTGATATCAAGGATCTTTTCATGAATCTCTGCACTTTCGACGACACCGCCGCCTGGAGAATTCACCCGAAGGATGATTCCTTTGATATCATCATTTTCCTCTGCCATCTTCAGCTTATCCATGAAGGCACGGTGATTATATGTTGTTGAACTAAGTAATGAGGCTTCTCCTGTATCTTGAATCGTGCCCTCTACATCAAATACGGCAATAACATTAGTGTAATCATCGCCTTCTATGACTTCCTCGTAAAATGCACTTTCGGAAGCAAATAATTCATCAATGATATTTTCCGTATCCGCTGTAAATAGAGTAGTGGCCGCCCCTACAGCAATAGAAACAAAAAATAAAACGGCTGCGATTCCAAGTGCAGCCCAACGCTTTCCATTCATCTGTTTTCCCCCTTAAATATATGTATCCTTCTTACCATACGAACTAATACCAAAAATGTTTCATTCCATGATAAACTAAGACATATAAAATTGTAGCAAAGAATCCTCAAATTGGAAATGCATTGGTCCATTTTGCACAAATTGCATTTATCGTAAACAGGATATAGAAAGCCCTTTCATCACCATACATACTAGGGGGGAAACATGATGAGCAATCGAAGGAATATTTATTTTTTCCATGCACCGAATGCTGAGATGCTTAGCAAGGTTGAATACTTATCAGACTTGGCGAAGCAACATTCGTATGAAGTCATCCAGGATTTCACAAAAGCGAACATCATCGTAAGCATCGGTGATGACGGCACATTCCTGCAGGCAGCCCGTAAAACCGGGTTCAGGGATGACTGTTTATATGCGGGCATTTCCACGACAGGTAACTTGAATATGTATTGCGATTTCCACTTGGAAGACAGTGATAAAATGATTGATGCCATGACAAGGGAGCAAATCGAGGTGCGTAAATATCCAACCATCTCTATCCAATTGGACGATCAGCCCTCCTTCTATGCCCTTAATGAACTCAGTATCCGCTCTTCGATCACCAAAACGTTCATCATGGATATTTTCATTGATCAACTCCATTTTGAAACTTTTCGCGGGGACGGGATCATCATTGCGACTCCGACCGGAAGCACCGCCTATAATAAATCGGTCAATGGGGCCGTTGTCGATCCCCTTCTCCCTTGCTTCCAAGTGAGCGAGCTTGCTTCCGTCAATAATAATACCTATCGGACCCTAGGCTCCTCATTCATCTTAAGCGGTGCTAAGACGTTGACCGTCCACCTTGAACAAAACGGACCAAGCTATCCGATCGTCGGAATGGACAATGAAGCGTTAAGCATCAATCATGTCGAAAAGGTAAAGGTCCGGTTAAGCGGTAAAGTCATCAAGACCGTTAAGCTAAAAGACAATTCCTTTTGGGAAAAGGTTAAAAGGACCTTTCTCTAAACGAAAAAAGGTACCGGATATGATAACCGGTACCTTTATATATGATAAAAATCTTTCGTATTTCGATAAAGGGCTTCATAGACATCCTCAATCGGCAATCCTTTAATCGAAGCAATTTGACGCACACTTTCATGCATCATGCCGGGATGGGTCCATTCCCCATTGAAAACCCCTTCAAACGGCCATGGTCCATCCGTTTCTATCATCATCAGCTTAAGTGGATAGGCCGAAACTAATTCCTGTATTTCCCTCTCATAACATACATCAGGTGTAATCGAAATGCGGTAGCCCTTTTCTGCCATTCTTTCAACTGTCCGGATATCCCCTTTAAACCAATGAAAGTGTGCCCTTGTGATTTGATGCTTATCCAAAAGGTCGCAAACGATAGGTGCATCGTCATGGACGGCATGAAGGATGACCGGCTTTTCAATCTCTTTAGCTAAGGTCAGGAACCTTTCCAGTATCACTATATATGCTGAGTTATCAATATTGGGGTTTTCCTGCCTTAAGTAATAGGGCAGCCCAACCTCGCCTATGGCAACCATATTGTGACGATGTTCCCGCATCCAGCTCAATAATTCATTCACTTCTTCATCACTCGGGAGGGGCTGCTCTGGATGAAAACCAAAGGCAGGCTTAATTCGTGAATCTTTAAGTGAAAGCTGATAATTGTTAATCGAAGAAGCCAAATTCATGGAAACAGTCAGCAAGGATTCCAACTGAACCTTTTCCATGTCTTTCAGGATCTGCTTCCGCTTAACAATATCATACTTATCCAAATGGATATGGCTGTCGATGATTCTCAAATGGTATGGCCTCCTTACTTAAGTAGTGAAAGTTGGCTTGAGTGCTGCATATAATTCTCTCTTCAAATGAATAAATTCATCACTAAGAAGCTGTTCTTCTCTTCTTGGCCTTGAAAATGGAACTTTCACTTCTTTGATGACAGCAGCCGGTTTTGCTGATAACACATAAATTCTATCTGATAGGAAAACCGCTTCATCTATGCTGTGAGTGACAAAAAGCACCGACCTCCGATTTTCTTCCCAAACCGACAACAGCCATTGTTGCATTTGCAATCTTGTCAGTTCATCCAAGGCAGAAAAGGGTTCGTCCAGGCACATCAAGTCCTGTGGACTTAAGATACTCCGAATGAATGCGGCCCTTTGCTTCATGCCTCCAGATAATTCATGCGGATATGCTTTATCGTATTCTTCTAAACCAGCTTTCATCAAAAGGGTTTTTGCCTTTTCTTTATCTCTGGTCCCAGTAAGTTCACTTCCAAGCAAAACATTTTCCAATATCGTTCTCCAAGGTAAAAGGGAAGGCTGCTGAGGCATATAGCTGATATGGCCCTTTAAGCCATTTATCTTTTTATCATCCAGTGAAATGATGCCATGATCAGGCTTCAAAATGCCGCCGATCAAGTGGAACAATGTACTTTTACCGCTTCCCGATGGCCCAAGGATCGTGACAAATTCCCCATCATTCACATGGAAATTCATATTCTCCAAAATATTCTGCTTGCCATCGAAAGAATAGGAGACGTCTTTAATTTCCAGCTTCATCCTTTTCGCCCTCCTTTCTCTTCCAAGAAACCAAGTATTTCTCCAGGAAAGTGATGATTCCAAAAAAGATCAGGCTCATTCCCATAATGATGAAAATGGCTACAAACACCCGATCTGTCCTGAACGCTGAAGAAGCGAGAGTCATATAAACACCAATCCCCGATTTTGCCCCAAGCCATTCCGAAATAACTGCACCCATTACACTATAGGTAGCTGAAATTTTCAGGCCGGAGAAAATGAACGGGATCGAGTGAGGAAGTTCCAGCTTCCAAAATAACTGGTTTTTTCCCGCTCCCATCATCTTGAAATAATGCTTAAGCTCGTATGGTGTCTGGCGAAAACCGTCCAATGATGCAACCGCAACCGGAAAAAAACATACAAGTGAAATCACGATTAACTTAGGCAGCATGCCAAAGCCAAACCAGATCACCAAAAGCGGCGCCAAAACAATGATGGGTATATTTTGTGATAGTATGAGCAGAGGATAAACCGCGTCCTTCACACCTGGAAATAGGTGTAGGATTGCCGCGATCAATAAGCCGATGCAACTTCCAATAAAAAATCCCGACAACGCAAGCTCGGTTGTGGATATAAGGTGTCCGTAAAGATTGCGGGACGACTCAATTCCTTCAATGAAAATGGCCGATGGAGCGGGAAGCAGCCATTCTTCAACTTTCAATAAGACTGTCACTGACTCCCATACTATCAGCAACAATAATAAAAGAAAGAAGGGAGCCCCCTTCTTCCAAATTCCCCTTCCGATCATGCCCGATATTTCTCCGTTAACGTATCCATCGTAATCCCGCTTGGCTGATATAATATTTTCACTTGTGAAATGACATTCGGCGATCCTATTTCAATCATTCTTACATTCATTTTTTCTATCACGGCAAAAAGCTCGGAAAGTTCCCCCTCCATTGTCGTTTCTAGCGGGTGAACCTCATACTTGACACCTGATTCTTCAATGATCTTGATTGCTTCATCGACCATAGGGATGACATTTTCCCCTTTAGGAATAATTTGTATACTAATTAATGAATTGGCCATTGTATCTCCTCCTAGTTTGGTAAAAATTCATTGGTAAATGCCTTTTCAGGATCGAAATCACCTTCAAGAAGCTTATTTTCAGTCATCCACTCACTGTAATTCTTCCAAATTTCAAGCTTTTGTTCACCCCATCGCGGAGCATCATCCTGATACTTGTCTGCAAGCCACTCCTGGCTTCTCTTCACCAGTTTTGGATCAAGATCCGGTGCAGACTCGATTAACATATCCGCTGCATCATCAGGATTCTTAATCGCAAACTGGTACCCTTTCGAAGCTGCATGAACGAATGCTTTAACAGTCTCGAAATCTTCTTTTATCATCTTTTCATTTGTAGTCAAAACAGGCGTATAGTAATCAAGCTTATCAGAGTATTCGGTTAAGTACACCATATTAAGCTTTTCATTCCGCAGCTCGGCCTCAATGCCTGTCCAACCATAATAAATCCAGGCAAAATCTATATCCCTTTTAACCGAAGTGAAAAAATCCATGTCCCCTGTATTGACTATGTCCACTTCATTTACATCCGCATTTTCCTTTTTCATGAGTGAATCAATAATGGCCTTTTCAACCGGAGATCCCCAGCCGCCATAAGTCTTCCCTTCAAAATCCTTGGGAGTCGTAATGTCCTTTTCCTCTGGGGAAGCGAATCCCGAGGTATTATGCTGGATGACGGCAGCTACCGAAACAATCGGTACGCCCTGCACGCGGGCCTGTGTTATGCCCTCCTGGTAACTCACGCCAAATTCAGATTTCCCTGAAGCGACAAGCTTATCAGCACCAGCTTCACCTGGCATGATAATTTCCACATCAAGACCTTGTTCTTTAAAATAACCTTTTTCCTTGGCTACATACAATCCTGTATGGTTTGTATTCGGTGTCCAATCGAGCACGACCAATACCTTTTTTAATTCTTCATTTTTAGATGCTTCTTCTTTTTCATTGGTTCCGCCTGCTCCGCATCCAGCTAAAAGGAAGAACGAAGTTAACAGTGGTAAGAATTTATTCAAGTCATTATCCTCCTACACATTCTCATTCTATAAGATCCATATGCCGGAACCATATTAGGGGGCTATTCAAATACTGGATAAAAAAACAAAAAACGCCCGAAGATGAATTCGGACGTTAACATACAAAACAGAAAATCAGTCATAATATGTTCCCTCCGCTGGCATCACCCAGATCAGGTTCAAAGAGTCAGCATCTAATGGATGCAATCTCAGCCAGCAGTACTGGCCCCCCTACATTTCTCGCACATATGAACTTTTCTCTCTCATTATATCAATTCATAGGGAAAAAGGAATACTAATTTGCTTCTACTCTCTAATTTGAAAGGTATTCCTTGCACTTCAGGATATCTTGCAAAACATCTTTTGGAACGAAAATCATTGAAAGCAAAATAGTTCTGCCTCTTTCCGTTCCAATCATTCCTGGCTGCAACGGTGGCGGACACGTTCCAAATAGTCATTTCTTTGCAAGCATTCATATAATGAGCATTACGTGTAGACATTTTTGTTTACTGGTTTTATTAAACCCTTAATTTCATAAGCAAAAGGTGGATATGTCATGATAAAGATTAATCACAAATGGTTAGATGTCAGTCAAATCCAACCAGGTGCAGCCTCTGCCAGATCGCTTGAAACTCTTCAATGCTTGGCGGAAGATTCTAACGTTTTTGAATACCGGAACTTTGGGGATTTTAATTTCGAGATACAGCTGAGGAACCGGGTCATAGAGGCAGCTATTGCGTTGGATAAAAGCGGGCCGGAATTTTCCACACTTGAGGAGTCTCAATCCAATCAGCGTTATTGGCACCTTTCAAAGGATGGCACCTTCACCCTTCAGCCAGGGATTCTCCCTCATGATGCGCTCGTTGACATTTTCATGAATGGGGGGCTTTATGCCTTCGAATGCGGGACAGCAATAGTCGTCACTTTTTTAAAGGCGATTTTGGATTTAATCGGCCCCAGGAATTTCGACTATCTTTTTTCAGACCTATTTTTATATGACTGGCGCCCTCCAAGGAATATGGCTCTCAACGTTCACCAGGGAAGGGACTATTTACCAGGTGATTGCGTTTACTTCAAAAACCCTGATCACGACTTGGCAACCCCTGAATGGCAAGGTGAAAATGCCCTATTATTAGGGAATAACCTCTTTTATGGCCACGGGATCGGGATTACCACTGCACAGGGAATCATCGATGAATTAAATAGCAATAGAAAGCCGTACGCCACCATATCAGCATTCCTGACAACACATATCATTTTCCTGGATAGTTCCTTCTATAGACAATTCCAACTGAATTCCCCCCGTGCCAATCCCGATAACAATCCTGCCTGCCTTTCCAATTGTATTGTTTCTGAAATAGGTTCGAAGATATACCTTTCATGACCCTGGCATTTCGCCTATGCCATAAAACCGTTTTATTGAGTAACGACATAAAAAAAAATGCTTGGGCAGAAATCTCCCCAAGCATTTTTTTCTTTTCACGCACCAATATTCCCTTTGCCTTTGAACCTGCGGGCACTTGCCTGCCCCCATTTCGTTATGGATAGTGTATAAACAGCCAAAGCTGACCATATGAACAAAAAGGCTAAAAGATGTGCTTTGGTGAAACTTTCATGATAGACGAATACCCCGATCAATAAAGATAAGGTCGGAGCGATATACTGAAAAATGCCAAGCATCGATAACGGGATCTTCTCCGCCCCTTTTGCAAAATATAAAAGAGGCAATGCCGTGGCAATCCCGCCGCCCACCAACAGCAAGCTTGTGCTTCCGTCTGTAAAGAATTGCATTTCCGACCTGTTCATCAAGTAAATCAGGTAACCTAGGGCCAGAGGCGTTACCATCATCGTTTCAAGCGTCAGCCCGATTGCCGATTCGGCCTTGATCATTTTTTTTGCCAGACCGTATAATCCAAAGGTCATGGCCAAAACAAGAGAGATCCACGGGATCGTGCCGAAATGAATGCCAAGGATCAAGACTCCGATTCCTGCAAGCAGGAATGAAATGATTTGGGCCCCGCTCAATTTTTCTTTTAAGACTATCACTCCCAATAGTACACTGACGAGCGGATTGATATAATATCCAAGGCTCGTGTCGAGGATCCGTCCTGAGTTAACGGCCCATATGAACACTCCCCAATTAGCTGTAACAAGCAGTGACGCCGTTAGCAATGCCGTAAAGAGTTTCGGATTTCCCATTATGTTTTTGACATAATCAAGAAACGCCTGCCATTTTTTCATGAACATCAATAAAACCAGCATGAACACGAAAGACCATAATACCCTCTGAGCTAAAATTTCTATTGCACCGACTCCCTGAAGGAACTTCCAGTAAACCGGCACAACTCCCCACATCATGTAAGAAAGGGCTGCATAAATCGCCCCTTCTTTTTGTTGATCCACTTTCATAACAAGCCTTCTTTCCATTTACATTCCTTTATCTAATTCCATCTAACAATTTTGTATTTCCATTTCTTTTTTTGCAACTGTTAATTTTTATCATACATGATTTTGTCATCGATGACCGTCATGACCGCCTTAGCTTTCAGGAGATCATCCGGTGCAACAGCAAAGACATCCAGATTAAACACGGTAAAATCGGCATCGTACCCTTTATTGATCACACCGCGGCGTTTTTCCTGGCCGATTGCTGCAGCACTCCCTTTGGTATACAATGCGAAAGCCTCGAAAACGGAAAGCCTTTCAGACAAACCATATACGGTACGGTCCTCACTGTTGATTTTCATCCTTGTGACAGCTGCATGAATGCCCAAAATCGGATTTAATGGTTCAATGGGTGCATCCGATCCTCCCGCACAAATGATGCCCAAATTCAAATAGGTTCTCCAGGCATAGGAGGATTCCAATAGATCGGCTGGCACCTTTTCTTCCACCCACGGAAAATCGGACGGAACGAACCCCGGTTGGATATCAAAGATTACCGGCAGCTTCGCCGCCCGCTCCAAAAGCTCCGGCCGAACAATCTGCGCATGGATGAGCCGGTCCCTCTGTCCCTTTTTCGGGGGGAGGGCTTCAATTGCATTCAAGACGTATTCAAAAGCGAGATCGCCAATCGCATGGACAGCAATCGGCATTCCGGCAGCCCTTGCTTTTTCCACCCATTCCTGAAGCTCGTTTTCAGTGAATATCGCGACTCCATTCGTATTCTTTTGATCTACATAAGGTTCGCTCAACAGGGCTGTGCGTCCGCCTAAGGAGCCGTCGGTAAAGATCTTCATGCTGTCGAATTTGATATATCGCGTACCTTTCTGATAGCCGCCGCCTGCTGCCAGCATTTCTTCAAACGCTTCGTGATGGACGAGCAAGTTGGCGCGAAAGGCCATTTCCCGGTCCTCGATTACCGATTTAAACGCCTGATATGTCGGCATGAAACCATTGTAGTAATGGAGGTCCTCGGTATGCCCCCCAGTCAAACCTAGCTTATATGCGTCTTCTATGGCCTCTGTGAGCGCGTTTTCGATATACTCTTGATCAATGCCGGGAAGGCTGTCTAAAATGAGGTTCTGCGCCTGGCTTTCTTTAAATAATCCATTTAAACGTCCGTCAGGATAACGGCAGATCACCCCGCCTGAAGGTTCTTTTATATCTTCTTTAATATCCGCTTCCAAAAGGGCGCGCGAATTGACCACCAAGGCATGACGGCAGATCCTTTTCAATACGATGGGATGATCTGCCGATATCGCGTCAAGCTCATCCCGTAATATCAATTCAGGTCTCGGCCATTCATTTTCATTCCACCCTTCGGCAACGATCCACTTTCCGGCCGGGGTCTTTGAGCACTTTTCCTTCAAGGATTCCATGATCGACTCCCTGCTATCCATCAAAGAGAGGTCTAGACGAAGCAGCCTTTCACCATGTCCGACCAAATGAAGGTGACTATCCACTAATCCCGGCAGCATCGTTTGTCCTTTTAAGTCGATTTCCCTGGAAATATTGCCGGCATGTTCATTTTTCAAATGGTCCAGGCTGCCGGTATCAACAATTACCCCCTTTTCAGTGAAGACTGCCTCCACTTGTTCATTTTCTTTAACCATCGTATAAATCGACCCATTGAACCATAACGTTCCCATTCCGGCTTTACACTCCTTATTAAATGATTGTTACTGTGCAGATATGCAGTAAGTGTACCATCTCATATCATGAATTCCCATATTTATGCTTTTACCCAAGCCCCTGTCAATAAAAAAAAGCCAGCCTTGGAGGCTGACGGTCATGCATTTCGATCAATTGTTAAGAAGTGCTTCTTCCCTTTTCCGTAAATCCACCCGTTTGATTTTACCTGATGTCGTTTTGGGCAGCTCTTCTAAAAATTCGATTTTCCTTGGATATTTATATGGAGCAGTCAATTCTTTCACGTGCGATTGAAGCGTCTTGATCAAGTCCTGGCTGTTCGGATCGATATCATCCATCAAGACGACATACGCCTTGACCACATTTCCCCTTATTTCATCAGGACTTGCTATAACGGCACACTCTTTAACATATGGATGCTTAACGAGTGCATCTTCCACTTCAAACGGTCCGATCGTATATCCCGAACTGATGATGATATCATCAGAACGACCCTCAAACCAGAAATAACCATCCTCATCCTTTTTCGCTTGATCGCCGGTGATATAATAGTCCCCGCGGAACTGCTGCGATGTCCGCTCGGGATCTTTAAAATATTCCTTAAATAGGGCAGGTGTATCGACATGTACGGCAATATCCCCCACTACGCCAGGCGAACAAGGTTTACCGGAATCATCGATGATTTCCACATGGTTGCCCGGAGTCGGTTTGCCCATTGAGCCCAATTTAATTTCCATGCCTTTCGTTACACCAACCAACAAGGTATTTTCGGTCTGTCCATACCCATCACGCACTTCAATCTGGAAATGGTTCTTAAAGACCTCGAACACTTTTTGATTTAAAGGCTCTCCCGCCGATACAGCACTGTGAAGATGGGATAAATCATAATCATCAAGGTTATCCACCTTTGCAATCAATCGATATTCGGTTGGCGTGCAGCATAATGCATTCACTTTGTAGTCCTGTAGCAGCTGAAGATATTTTTTCGCCTCGAACTTTCCATGATAGGCAAGGCCTGTCGCTCCTGTTCCCAGAACCGCCAGGAAAGGACTCCAAATCCACTTTTGCCACCCTGGGCCTGCCGTTGCCCAAACGACATCCGTTTCGCTGATCCCGAGCCAGTTTGCAGCAGACGTTTTCAAATGGGCATAAGCCCATCCATGTGTATGGACGACCCCTTTTGGATTCCCTGTCGTTCCGGAAGTATACGATAAGAATGCCATATCCTCACTCTTCGTGTCAGCGATGGTCAGCTGATCGGATTCCTCATCGGCGAGCTCATTCAAATCCAGCCAATTTTCGATTCGTTTTCCGATTGAAAACTTCAGGAGGCTTTCCGCTCCTTCTATTTCATTCAATTCGTCAGTATATTCATGATAACTGATGATTCCTTTGACATCACCATGGTTGACTCGGTACTGCAAGTCCTTCGCACGAAGCATTTCAGAACAAGGGATGACAATCATGCCAATTTTCAATGCGGCTAAATACACTTGATAAGCTTCCACCAAACGGGGGATTATGATGAGGACCGTATCACCTTTACCCAGTCCTTTTTTCTTGAAGGCATTTCCAATTTTATTTGCACTTTTTAATAAATTCTCATATGTAAGTTGTTTTTTATCTCCGGTTTCGTTCTCCCAAAGTACGGCAACTTTACCTGGATCTTTTGCATAACGTTCCATTTCACTCACTAAGTTGTAATGTTCCGGAGCCAATAAGTCTTCACGCTTCATATTCTTCCCCTCCAATTATGAACTCTTAGTACCTACTCATTATACAAGATACTTCTCTAAAATTTCTATTTATTTTTACAAATTAAAAAAGAGAGCGGGTGTAGAATCCGCTCTCTTATAGCCTGTAGACAATTCCTAAAGTGAGTTTGCCTTCAGTTTTTTCAATAAAACATTCCAGTTGATTTCAAAGATCCGCTCCCTTTCCGCCGACTGCCTGCCAAGCCTCATCAAAGCAAGCCCCTGTGGGGTCTCGGCTACCCAGTTATTCGGCAGGAGTGTCGCACATTTCTTCAATCCTTTAAGGAATACTGAAGGATAATCTAGTTTACTTTTTAAATTTTGGTTCGAGGCGAGAGCAATTCGGAACTCCTTTTGCCGAAAAATTGATGAAACCGCCAGACTAAAGACGAATTGGAGAAGAGGAGCCAGTTTCCCTACAATATTTCTTAAAAAAGAAGTTCCAGTGATTGGAACGGAAGGTACGAGACTCCTGCGGGAAAAGCGTGGCCAAGGGAGACCCCGCAGGCGAACGCCAAGGAGGCTCCCCGGACCGCCCGCGGAAAGCGAGTGCCTGGAGTGGAAATCATTACACATACTCCCTTTCGGTGGGGTCTCGGCTAGCAGGTGTGTCGCACATTTCTTCATTCCAATAAGGTTTAATATTATATAAAACAGTAAACAATTATGTAGTAAAACTAAGGAATTTATTAAATCGGCGTCCACGAATTCAGTCCGCAAACGTAAAGAGAGCGGGTGTTAAAACCCGCTCTCTGTAGCCATATTTATGAAATTATCTGTTGAAACCTCCGCCTAATTGTTGTTCAGCCATTTGAACAAGGCGTTTTGTGATTTCTCCACCAACTGAACCGTTAGCGCGAGATGTTGTGTCGGCACCAAGTTGTACGCCGAATTCTGTAGCGATTTCATATTTCATTTGTTGTAGAGCTTGTTCAACTCCAGGTACCAATAATTCGTTTGAGCTGTTGTTGTTTGCCATGTGTGTTTCACCTCCTTGTGATTATAGAGTGTGTTAAAACACATGGCTTCATTCGCACATTTTTATTGGTAATTAAAGGATATCAAAATAAGTCTTCCATCGCTTCTTCCTTATCGAAAGTCTGGCCCGGTTTAACCGTTAATATTTCTGTTTCGGAGACCGCTTTTTCGATCAAGGATTCAAAGTCGACGAAGCTTTCATAGTAATTGACTTTTTCACGTTTCGGTTTCGTTTTTGGGCTTGCCGGCGTAAAGACCGTACAGCAATCCTCGTAAGGCAGATTGGATATTTCAAAAGTATCGAGTTCTCTTGCTATTTTGATGATTTCTGTCTTATCCATGGTAATCAGCGGACGCAGGATCGGTGTATTCGTCACCTCATTGATGGCAAACATGCTGCTCATCGTCTGGCTCGCAACCTGTCCAAGGCTTTCACCGGTAATCAGTGCCATGGCTTCTTCCTTTTCACGGATTCGATCGGCGACCCGCATCATTAAACGACGGGTTGTAGTCATGGAGTAGTTTTCCGGGATTTGTTTTTGAATCAATAACTGGATTTCCGTAAATGGAACGATATGCACTTTCATGCTTCCATTTATTTCTGCCAGCTTGCCCGCCAAATCAATGACCTTTTGACGTGAACGCTCGCTTGTGAACGGCGGGCTGTAAAAATGGATCGCCTCCACGTCCAATCCCCGTTTCATCGAAAGGAAGCCTGCAACAGGGCTATCAATCCCGCCTGAAAGCATCAGCATCGCCTTCCCGCTTGAACCGAATGGAAGACCGCCTGCACCCTGGATGATTTCACCTGTCAAATACACGGCTTCGCGTCTCACTTCCACTAGCAGGTTCAAATCAGGGTTCTTTACATCGACTTTTAAATCTTCTGTATTTCGGAGCAAATGCCCGCCGATTGCCCTGTTAATTTCATCGGTATTATATGGAAAATCCTTATCGGCGCGTTTTGTCGTGATTTTGAACGTGTTTACCTCTTCAAGGGTATGATTAAGGTAATACAAGGCTGCCGTTTTCATCACTTCCAGATCACGCTCTATTTTTATTGCAGGGCTTAATGACTGTATTCCAAAAATGCCTTTTAACCGGTCAATGACCGGCACATGGTCAGCACCGTTCAGGAGAACGTACATCCGCTCCCGGTTGGCTGTCAGCACTACGCCTTCTATATCTTTTAAACTCCAGCGGATATGTGCCTTCATTTTGTCTACAAAGCCTTTACGGTTTCTTTTTTTAGTGGAGATTTCTCCATAACGGATAATTATATGATCAAATTTCATTTAGCAACCCTCATTATTTTTTCTAAATTAGCGACTATTTTCTGTATCGCCGCCAGAACTTGCTTTGCTTCTTCCAGTTCATTCCCATAGGTAGTACTGATACGGATGACGCTTTCGGAACGAGCTGAATGATGGAACATCGCGTCCACCGTTTTGCTTACCGTCCTTTTTTTCGAAGAACAGGCACTAGTCGTCGAAACATATATTCCTTCCGATTCCAGTGCATGCAGCAATACCTCGGATTTAAGTCCCGGCACGGAAAAATTCACAATATGGGGTGCACCCTCTTCGGGACTGTTAACCAACACCCCGTCCATTTCCTTCAAACCTTTATATAAATAAGTTTTGATTTGCTGAAGCTTATCATGATACAGCAATTGATTGTTCATACTAATACGCAAAGCCTTCGAAAGGGCGACGATTCCCGCAACATTTTCGGTGCCGCTCCTGATTTTCGTTTCCTGATTGCCACCATGGAAAAGCGGATCGACCCGAACGCCTTCACGAACATACAGGATGCCCGTCCCTTTCAAACCGTGAACCTTGTGGCCGGAAATTGTACATAAATCCACATTGGCTTCACGCAATGATAAGGAAACCTTGCCTGTTCCCTGTACATTATCGACATGAAAGAGCACGTTTGGGTATTGTTTTAACAATTTGCCCACTTCAGCAATCGGCTGTATCGAGCCAACTTCATTATTAACATGCATGACGGAAACCAAAATGGTATCTTCCCTCAATGCATCCTTAAGATCGGTTACATCAATTTGTCCAAATTCGTTAACCGGAAGATATGTGATCTCATATCCCATTCTTGTCAGTGATTGGCATGCATCTTCTACAGAAGGATGTTCAATCGCTGTCGTGATTATGTGTTTGCCGCGATTTCCCTGAGAGTGGGCGGCCCCTTTAATGGCAAGATTATTTCCTTCCGTTCCCCCGGAAGTGAAATATATTTCCGAACTCTTCACCTTTAATAAATCAGCAATCTGCTTTCTGGCAGCGGAAAGCAGTTTTTCGGATTGCACCCCAAGTCCATGAAGCGAAGAAGGGTTCCCGAAATAGTCCGAAGTAACCTTCATGAATGATTCGATTACTTCGGGATACGGTTTTGTTGTTGCACTATTGTCAAAATAAATCATGGGTTCACCTTCCATGTTTTTATATCTATGATGGTCACTCTTCTAAATATAAGTTTCAATGTTGCTGTTGCAACTTCTAATATTAACATAATTGAATTTGAAAGAGAATGTAAAACACTGGTCCAAGAATGATAGGATACCTGCTTCTTTTTATTCCCGAGAATGATTTAACTTCCCACCTAAGCTATAAAAAGAAAAAAAACCCGCCATGGCGGGTTTTCAGGAAAGGACTTCTTCTATGTTCGCCCCGATTTTTTGTAAACTGCCTGGGTCGACCTTTTCTATGGCAGTGGCTGCCGTTTCCAATGCGGCTTGATATTCATAGCTTCGGAATTTCGCTTCGGCTTCCCTTAGGCTCTCGGCTACCATATCGTGGCTGCTTCGATAACGATTTCCAAATTGGATCACCTTTTCGGCCAAATACATATGCTCGATCAATTCTTGGGCTTTTTCGTGGACCTTATCAACCTGTTGAACCGCTTTTTCCAAATAAATATAAACAGCGGCCATCTCAAGAGGCTTTTCTTCAAGTTTACCCTGAACGTCATCCATGCTTTCTTTGGCATCCTGAAGCACCACTTTATACTCTTCTGGAAGACCTGGAATATTGCTTTTTGAAATTAAACGTCCAGTATCGACCATTTTGCGCTTCAATTCTGCCAGTGAATCCCTGGCATCCATTTCATCTTTTCGTAAAGCCTGTAATTTAACGGTAAAGTCTTTCTGATTTTCCTGTAATTCCTTCAACTGTACTGCAAGCCCCTGCATCTCTTCGCTGATAAGCGAGCTTGCCATCACATTATCCTCCATTTTCAAGACGAGCAATTGATGGCGTTTTGAAATCTGGGCAATCTGCTTTTCCATTTTCCGTTGGGCATCGAGCTCATTTTCCGTCAGATGATACGTGTGTTGAACATGTATGGTTTCAACTTTAAGTTTATCGTTTTCATATTCAAGGTCACTAATCGTTTTCCTGAGAATTTCATCATTTTTCAAGATATACTGTTTTGAAAGTACTTCTTTTTCCAAAAGGTCATAAAGAACCTCGATGCTTTCGCGCATTTCTTTAATGCCTTTTTCCACTGCTTCCGTTTCGGCATTTTCCAATTGTGTTTTATATAGATCCAGTTCTTCCTCAAGCCGTGATATCTCCTGCTCGAATTGGATATGGCTCAACAGGTACCCCTGTCCTGACATCTCCTCATAACCATCCTTCAATTCATTAAGCTGGGAATGCAGCTCGGATTGGCTATCAACCAATAATTTTGGGAGCATTTCCATTTTAACTGACAGAACCGCCAATTTGTCCTTAATGGTGAGAACAAGCTCCCTCGCATTCAAATAATTGCCGTTCACGGTCTCTTCTTCATATTTCTGAAGGATCTGCAACACTTCATCCAAGGAGCTTTCCAGCTTATCAGCCGCTTTCCCATAATTATGCCTGTGTGCAAGCAGGGATTTCTTCAATTGACGGTAGGATTCTTTGATATCCTCAATTTCCAATCGATTCTTTTCCTCACTGCCTACGAGTTCATTCAGTTCGTATAGGATCTTTTTGATCATTTCCTCTATTTCATTCAGCTTGACTGTAATTTTGCGCTGTATCTCTTTTGATCGGCTGAAACGGTATTTATCGACGAATTCCTCGGCATCGAATAAAAGCTCTTCGACTTCGGGCATATGATCCGTAATGATGGCGTCCCATTCAATGCGCCAGTTTTCGAACATTTCCTCTGTTTCACCTGTCATGTTCAATTGTTTGACTTTAGAAAGCTCTTCCAGCACGGGGCGGTGCGTGATGCTTATTTTCCAGGATTCCAGTCGATCGATTTCTTTAAAATATCTCTTTTTGAAAAAATAACCCCAAATGATGAAAATCAAAATTAATACAATTACCCCAATTATGTAATCCATGGTAAGCCCCCTGTTCTAGTCCTTACAGTCTTGCTATTTATATATGAATTGTAAAAATGTTAAATTTAATGCTTTTATGATACCATGTTAGCAATAATTTTTGACGAGAAAAATGATTTTTTTGTAGAAAATTGCTACAAATACCTGTTTTTTGGGAGGGAAGGACCATGAAAGCTGACGGTCATGTGCACACTCCGTTTTGCCCTCACGGCTCTACGGATAAATTCGATGAATATATTACGCGGGGAATCGAGCTAGGATTAAAGGAAATCACATTTACGGAACATGCTCCATTGCCACGAAATTTTCAAGATCCTACGCCTGAAAAAGACAGCGGGATGGACGCTGCCCTGCTCCTGGATTACTTTCAAGAGCTCCGCGTACTGAAAGAACGCTATAAAGACAAAATCCTGATCAAAACAGGTCTGGAGGTTGACTTTATAGAGGGGTATGAAAAAGAAACAAAAGAATTCCTCGACGAAATCGGAGAATTCCTTGATGATAGTATACTTTCCGTTCACTTCATCAAGCATCAAAACAGCTGGCATTGTATCGATTTCAGCGAAATTGGGTTCGCTGAGATTGCCAATGAACTAGGTTCAGTGGAATCGGTTTATGCCAAATATTACGATACACTGGAAAAGTCAATAGAAACTGATTTAGGCATTTATAAACCAAAACGGATCGGGCACATTACGCTTGTCCATAAATTCCAGCATCGATATCCGCCGGCATCAAGTTTTGACGAGCGGGTTTACAAGGTTCTCGAAATGATCAAGGATCAAAGGTATGAACTGGATTATAATGGAGCTGGACTTGTAAAGCCGCTATGCGGTGAACCCTACCCTCCTGAACGATTTGCAAAGCGTGCTTTAGAACTCGGCATTCCGCTCATTTACGGTTCCGATGCCCATCAGGCTAAAGATTTGGGTCAGGGCCACCAGGCACTGATTGAAGGGTATAATGGGTAACTCATGTTTACACTTCAGCCCCGGCCAGCTAACAGCGGCTGCAGGTCTTCGGCAATGAAAAGGGTATCTTGCAGAAAACGCCCGACTTCATTGGCATAAATATTCGTATAATACGCTTCCTGCGGGAATACATGAAGCACATCCATCGCATAATGGGTATGCAGGACAGGGGCCGTCAATAATCCCTTCAACTGCAGCATATACATGGGAACGGAGACCTGCTGGAAACTCCTGCTCTTGATTCCTTGTTCCAATATATATTGAAAATATGACTTTTCCTTTGTAAAATAAGTCGAATGAATTTCACGGTTTAAATTGGAATCGAGTGAAGATTCCCCATATATGAACCGTGCAGCAAGGAAGTTTTCCCTCTGGAAAGCGAGGATATCCTTTACAAGGTTCATCAAGCAATGCTGCGGGCCTTTAAGTTCAAGCAGCGTCATGTTCGTCTCAAGGACCAGGATATATTCTTCTAAATAGGAAGTGAAACAGAATTCCAGCAACCCCTGCTTATTCTTGAAATAGTAGGCAATATTGGCAGCGTTCACTTTCGCTTTATTCGCAATATCCCGTATGGATGTAGCATGATAGCCTTTTAAATGAAATAAATGCAATGCAGCATCCACAATGGCTTGTTTCGTTGGCGTCTGGCGATTCATTCAGGCAATCCCTCGCTTTCTTTGAGACAAGTCTTATGGACTACTTCTTCACGAAAGAGCCTGAATCCTTTAGTAAGTTCTCGACAATTTCCCAACAATGGAGCATCATGATTAGAAAGTGCTGTAAAAATATGAGGAAGACAGGTGAACGCTTTTGTTTAATGTCGAAATGTATCAAGGAAAAAAAGAAAAAAACTATGAACTGGTCCAAAAACAACTACTTGCCTTAATCGAAGATGAAACGAACAGGATAGCCAATTTAAGCAATGCGGCAGCTTTACTTAATCAGTTTCTCGATGAGATTAACTGGGTTGGCTTTTATTTATATGAAGAAGACCAATTAATACTAGGACCCTTCCAGGGGCTTCCGGCCTGTGTCCGCATTCCAATGGGCAAGGGCGTATGCGGAACTTCAGCGGCAACTGAAAAAACCCTGCGCATTGAGGATGTCCACCAATTCCCTGGACATATCGCCTGCGATGCGGCATCAAGATCTGAAATTGTCATCCCGCTCATGAAGGATGGCAAATTGCTTGGTGTCCTCGATATCGACAGCCCGATAACGGACCGTTTTGACGAAATGGATCAGCAAGGACTGGAGAAGTTCGCTGAAATCCTTTCCAATCATCTATAAAAGTTAAAGGGAGCGGCAACCCATGCCTGCTCCCTTTTCCATTTCAGTACCCAGGTACAAACCCTTTACTGAACCCTTCTCAATATATAACTTCTCAACGGCCCTTTTGACATTTCACTTTTAAATGATGCAAAGGAAACCCGTGGCAAGGGCTCCCAAGCAATCCCGGAAACCATCCATAATTGTTGCATTCATTTTCTCATGATAAAATTGTATTTTTCCTGCCGCCATTCTCTATTCTATAATTATCACAACTGTCCTTGACTCATTGAGCAGAATATTATACAATACTCTTTGTGTAAAATATTGCAGCCTATGTGATAGCCTTTATGTTCTCATTTTGTTCCTCAATCCAGAGGTGTATCTCGTAACCCTCTGCTGCTAGGGCGAAGGTACATGAAAACAAAATGGTCATGATCGTACATTCACACGGTTTTTATTTTACCAAAATAAAAACATTTAAAGGAGGAGTCATCCTATGGCTCGTTATACTGGCCCAAGCTGGAAACTATCCCGTCGTTTAGGAATTTCCCTAACAGGTACTGGTAAAGAATTAGAAAAACGCCCTTATGCTCCAGGACAACATGGTCCTAACCAACGTAGAAAAATTTCTGAATACGGAATGCAACTACAAGAGAAACAAAAACTTCGTCACATGTACGGAATCACTGAGCGTCAATTCCGCACAATGTTCGACCGCGCTGGCAAACTTAAAGGTGTACATGGTGAAAACTTCATGATTCTTCTTGAATCACGTCTTGACAACCTAGTTTACCGTCTTGGTTTAGCTCGTACACGTCGTCAAGCACGTCAACTTGTTAACCACGGTCACATCACTGTAGACGGAAGCCGCGTAGACATTCCATCTTACAAAGTGTCTCTTGGACAAACAATCTCAGTTCGTGAAAAATCACGCAACTTCTCAATCATCAAAGAATCAGTTGAAGCAACTAACTTCGTTCCTGATTTCCTTACTTTCGATGCTGAGAAATTAGAAGGTACTTTCACTCGTTTACCAGAACGTTCTGAATTGCCTGCTGAAATTAACGAAGCTCTTATCGTTGAGTTCTACTCTCGTTAATAACTTCAAAAACCCCATCCTTGGATGGGGTTTTTTTTGCACCTAAACATCTTTGCAGAACAAAGCCCGGCTGGGATTCAGCCGGGCTTTGGACAATCATTTCACTAATGTGTATTTCTTCTTGCCGCGACGAACGAGGATGAACTCCCCTTCAATCTTGGCAGCTTCCGTCACTACATATTGCAGATCGGTCACTTTCTCCCCATTTATGGAGATTGCCCCGTTCTGAATATCTTCACGGGCTTGACGCTTTGATGGCGAAATTTTCGCTTCAACGATTAAATCGACCAAACCGATATCTTCCTTGCTTTCACGTTCGAAGCTAGGGACATCTTTAAAGCCCAATTTGATTTCCGCTGCACTTAAATTCTTCACCTCACCGCTGAATAAGGCGGCAGAGATTTTGATTGCTTGGTCAAGAGCTTCCTGACCATGAATCAAACGGGTCATTTCTTCCCCTAAAGCTTTTTGCGCTTTACGCAAATGCGGTTCGTTTTGTACGGATTGCTCTAACTCTTCAATCACCTCACGAGACAGGAATGTGAAGAATTTCAGGTATTTCACGACGTCTGCATCTGCCGTATTGATCCAGAATTGGTAAAATTCATACGGAGTCGTTTTTTCCGGGTCAAGCCAAATCGCTCCGCCTTCCGTTTTACCGAATTTCGTTCCATCCGCTTTCGTTACGAGCGGGATCGTCATACCGAATGCTTTGGCATTCTCATCATTGGATTTCCTGATCATTTCAAGGCCGGTCGTAATGTTGCCCCATTGATCACTGCCGCCTATTTGCAATTTACAGTCGTAATTGCTGTATAAATGACCGAAATCAATTCCCTGTAAAATCGTGTACGCAAATTCAGTGAAGGAAATTCCCGTATCCAAGCGGGAAGCAACCGTATCTTTTGCCAGCATGTAGTTAATGCCGATGTATTTCCCGTAATCACGCAGGAACGTAACCATATCGATTTTGCCTATCCAGTCATAGTTATTGACCATGACCGCACCATTTTCACCGTCGAATTCAAAGATATGGGATAACTGCCCTTTTATGCAGTCTGCATTATAAAGCACTTTTTCCAGCGTTTGCAGCTGACGTTCCTCTTTTTTACCGCTTGGATCACCGATGAGTCCTGTCGCACCGCCTACCAGCACAAGGGGACGATGACCGTGCTGCTGGAAACGGCGCAATGTCAAGAATGGCAATAGATGACCGATGTGCATGCTATCCGCAGTTGGATCGACACCACAGTATAAAGAAATTTTCTCTTTTTCCAAAAGGTTCTTAAAACCTTCTTCATCCGTTTGTTGATAAATAATTCCTCTCCACTCGAGGTCTTTAAGCAATTCCATTAAATATTCCTCCTCCATCTTAGAAAAACCCGCAAAAAGCACACAAAAACGCCCCTTCATAAATATGAAGGGACGAATGAATTCGCGGTACCACCCAACTTGAGGACATAATATGCCCTCCGCTCAAGACGAATAACGGTCGTCAGCCGTTTCCTGCTACTAATCATTTCACAGCAAATGCTCCAGGAAGTAATTCATCATACCATTTGTACCGATTTCCACTAACCACCGGCTCTCTGAAACAGGGATAGTCTGACTACTGGGTCCTATCATCGCGATCATTTAATCATTTTATTGTTGTTAATAAACTTTTATCATACATAAGAATCCTTGTCAACATCACCCTTACAGATTATAGAAAAATAAGAAAGATGCCCTTTCCCCTACCTGTTATATGCTATAATATATGTGATTTCAGGGGGTATGATACGATGAATAATAATCAAAAAGATAGATTTCAAACAGTCTGGAAGCAGCTGACCCGTTTTTTCCAAAGTGAAAAAACACATAAGAACGCGCGGGTTACATACCAAGTCATTTGGAATTTAACACTGATCCTCATTATTGTCGGGATCCTAGGATTCTCATTCGCCGGCGGCGTCGGAGCCGGCTATTTCGCTGCCCTCGTCAATGATGAGCCAGTACGCTCAAAAGAAGATTTGAAAAAAGACATTTACAATTATGAAGAGACCTCTGAAGTATACTTTGCAGATGAAGTATACTTGGGCAAGCTTAAGAGTGACCTTGAGCGTGAGGAAGTGTCCATCGATAAAGTTTCCGAGCATCTTAAAAATGCAGTCATCGCTACAGAAGATGAGTATTTTTATGAGCATGACGGGGTTGTCCCGAAAGCCATCCTGCGTGCGATTTACCAGGAATTTTCGAATGCAACCGTCCAATCGGGAGGAAGTACATTAACACAGCAGCTCATTAAAAACCAAGTCCTGACCAACGAAGTATCGTTTGAACGGAAAGCAAAAGAAATTCTTCTTGCACTCCGGGTCGAAAAGTTCTTTGAAAAAGAAGAAATTTTGGAAACGTACTTAAACGTCTCCACTTTGGGACGAAACTCTTCAGGCCGTAACATCGCCGGGGTCGAGTCCGCCGCTGAAGGTATTTTTGGCGTGGAGGCCAAAGATCTGACACTGCCCCAATCAGCCTTTATCGCTGGATTGCCGCAAAGCCCTTTCGGATATACACCATATACCCAGAAAGGAAAATTGAAGGAAAATCAAGAGCCCGGCATCAACCGGATGAAAACCGTTTTAAAGCGGATGTATAGTAACGGGTACATAACAAAAGCAGAATATGATAAAGCAAACGCATACGACATTACAAAAGACTTTATCGGTAAAACGGAGATGCCATCCGAGAAATATCCATGGCTCACCTATGAAATCGAAAAACGCTCCATCGAAATCCTCTCTGTCAGTCTGGCAAAAGAAGATGGATATGAAGAGAAAGATTTAAAGAATGATGATTTAAAAGCTCAATATCTAGCACTTGCCGACCGTAAGCTGCGGCAAAATGGCTATAAGGTTTATACGACCGTCAACAAAAAGATTTATGACAAGATGCAGGAAGTAACGAAAAACTATCCGAATTTCGGGTACGATAAACTGGCGCAAGTCCCCGACCCGGATACGAAGGAAATGAAGACAGTAAGCCAGCCCGTAGAGGCCGGAGCGATTCTTATCGAGAATAAAACAGGGAAAATCATCAGTTTCGTAGGCGGCCGCGATTTCAAGCGGGAACAGACGAACCACGCCACCGCATCATTGCGCTCGAACGGATCAACGATGAAGCCGCTGGTGATATATGGTCCAGGCATCGAGCTAGGCAAGATCTCGCCTGGCAGCGTATCGGCCAACGTGCCGATCTCCATTCCAACAGGCGGCAAACCGTGGAGTCCAGGAAACTATGGCGGCGGCAGCTATACGGGAGTATCGACTGCCCGCGAGGCCCTGAAGAATTCCTATAACATCCCGGCAGCGCTCTTTTACAAGAAAATATTCAACCTGAGCCCCGCTTCGTATTTGGAAAAAATGGGCTTCTCCACCGTGACGAAAGGGGATTACTCCAATCTTGCCGTGTCATTAGGTGCGATGGAAAAAGGTGTAACCGTTGAAGAAAACGTCAATGCATATGGCACTTTTGCCAATTCAGGAGAATTCATCGATGCTTATATGATCGATAAAATCGTTTCGAAAGATGGTAAAGTCATCTATCAGCATAAAGTGAAACCAGTGGATGTTTTCTCTCCGCAAGCCGCTTACCTGACGCTTGATATGATGCGTGATGTCGTAAACAGCGGGACGGCGGCCTCGGTCAGGAACCGCCTTGCTTTCTCAAGTGATTGGGCAGGTAAAACCGGTACTTCACAAAACTATTGGGATGCCTGGTTTGTAGCCAGCAACCCGAATGTATCGTTCGGGACATGGCTCGGTTATGACAAGCCGAAATCCTTGCAAGGGACTTATAATGGTCTTGAATATAATAAACGTAATATGTATTATTGGGCAGATTTGATCAATGCCGCATATAAAGTCGACCCTAAACTCATCGACCCCGATAAGCGATTTGAAAGGCCGGGCGGAATTGTCAGCCGTTCCTTCTGTGGCGTTTCAGGACTGCTGCCTTCAAGCTCATGCCAAAAGGCCGGGCTTGTCAAATCGGATTTATTCATCGCGAAATATGCTCCATCCAGGGCGGATGATAGTTTCATAGATGGTCAATATGTATCAGTCGGCAGCAAACGCTACGCAGCCCTTCCGCAAACGCCTGGCGAATTCACAAGCGGCGGGTTCATGTTGAATCCCGATTCCTTTGCAGATATCGGATTGAAATATGTCGTTGACCCGGGATCTGTGATTCCCGGAGCCGAAAAATCAGGAAATGTCGTCGGGGCGACAGCGAAATTGAATGATAATGGCAAAGCACCAGATCCCCTATCCATAACGATCAGCAACGATAAGATTACATGGGGCTTGCATCATGAAGGAGATGTCGTCGGTTATCGTGTCTATAAAGACGGCAAAAAAGTGGCGAGCATCAATGCTGGGGAGAATCTTGTTTACAAAGTCGGCTCTGGCGGATCTTATTACGTAACGGCCGTCGACATTGTCGGTAAAGAATCAGCCCCTTCCCAACATGTTGAAAGCGGCGCTAAAAAGACAAGTTCCAAAGAAGACTCCACGAAAAATAAAGATGATCGCGGAAAAGATAAAATAGTTAACGAAGTTAAAAAGACAGACTCAAAAGAAGAGAACGGTCCAGATAAAAATACAGATAAACAACCGGAAAAAGATATACAACCAGAAAAAGAAACGGAAACGGATAAAGAAAAAGAGCCAGTTCAAGACACAAACAAAGAGAATACAGATAAAGAAATTCAAGAGACTGACAAAGATCAAGGTACAGTCAAGGATCAAGAGCAAGAAACGGATAAAGCGGAAGAAGAGGAAGAATGACACACTTGAACTAAAACAGGCTGTCGGGTAACCCCCGACAGCCTGTTTCCTTATAATCTCCCAAAAAGGCATCCATGAAAGTGACAATGGATGCCTTTTTCATTTTCAATAATCCGTATGACTCAGTTTCTCAATCCTCCATCGATGATAAATCACCGGTTGGCAAATCAAGTTCCCAAGCTTTCAAGACACGGCGCATGATTTTACCGCTTCGTGTTTTAGGAAGTTTATCCCTGAATTCAATTTCACGAGGTGCTGCATGTGCTGCTAGACCATGTTTTACAAATGTACGAATATCCTCAATCAACTCATCGTTCGCATCGTATCCGTCACGAAGGGCGATAAACGCTTTGATAATTTCCCCCCGAACCGGATCCGGCTTACCGATGACCCCCGCTTCAGCTACAGCTGGATGCTCGACCAACTTGCTTTCCACTTCGAAAGGTCCGACCCTCTCCCCTGCCGTCATGATGACATCATCAACACGGCCTTGGAACCAGAAATATCCATCTTCATCCATATATGCGGAATCTCCGGAAACATACCAATCACCTGGCATAAAGTAAGATTCATATTTCGCTTCATTCTTCCAGACGGTCTTCATCATCGAAGGCCAGCCTTTCTTGATGGCAAGGTTCCCCATTCTATGCGGCGGAAGCTCGTTGCCTTGATCATCCACTATTGCCGCTTTCACGCCAGGAATCGGTTTACCCATCGAACCCGGTTTGATTTCCAGGCAAGGATAATTGCAGATGACCTGAGCCCCGGTCTCCGTCATCCACCATGTATCATGGATCCGGTGATTGAATACCTTCATTCCCCAACGCACCACTTCCGGGTTCAACGGTTCACCGACACTTAAAATATGGCGGAGAGTGCTTAAATCGAACCGCTTAACGATCTCGTCACCCGCGCCCATCAGCATCCTGAAGGCAGTCGGTGCACTATACCATACCGTGACACCAAAGTCCTCCAAGGTCTTGTACCAGGATTCAGGCTTGAAACGCCCGCCCACAATGACATTCGAGGTCCCTGTCAGCCAAGGTCCAAAAATCCCGTAAGACGTCCCTGTCACCCAACCAGGGTCCGCTGTGCACCAGTACACATCCTCTTCCTGCAAATCAAGGACCCATCTTGCCGTTTGATAATGCTGGATCATCGCATTATGAACATGAAGCACCCCTTTTGGTTTTCCTGTCGAACCGGAGGTATAGTGAAGAATCAAACCGTCATTCCGATCGACCCATTCAATGTCGAATTTTTTGTCGGCTTCTTTTAATTTCTTATTGAAGTGATGGTACTTTCCTTCTTCTTTTATATTTTCCCCCACCAAGAAAATATGCTTTAAATGGGGCAATTCATCCACTGGCACGCGCGGCAAAAGTTCAGGTGTCGTCACAATCACACTTGCCTCACTATCTTCAAGACGATCCCTTATGGCACCTTCCATGAAGGCTTCGAACAACGGCCCCACGACCGCTCCCGTTTTAATCGCACCCAACAATGCAAAATACAGCTCCGGGGAGCGAGGCATGAAAATGAAAACACGATCACCTTTTTCCACATTGGCAATGTTCTTGAATACATTGGCCGCTTGGTTCGTATAATCTTTCATTTCCTTGAATGTATACTTTTCATTTCTTTTATCGTCTTTGTAATAAAGGGCCACTTTATTCTTTTTGTATGTTTCGACATGGCGGTCAATGGCTTCATACGCAAGATTCACTTTACCGGTTTCAGACCAGGAGAATTCCTTTTCCGGCTCAGACCAGTCAAACTTATTGTATTTTTCATCATAATTCTTTAAATTAAAATTACCTTCCACTACTGGTAACGCTTTCACATTCATACGACAAACTCCCCCTTCATTCGGCTCTATATTTTTATTATAGTATAAGAATCGAATTATCTCAATTTTTAAAATATTAATCACTTCCATATTAGGGAAATCCCTTCTTGGTGAATGTTGAAAGATACTGGTATATGGTCATGGTCAAGGTGGATCCATATGATAGCCGGGGAAGAAGGAGCACTGTAACAAAAGCGCCTTGAACTTTCTGAATTATGCCCCTTGTTTTCATGTATAATTTATGTAAGCTTTCCATTCGGTTTAAAAGCGATGCTTCGGAATGCGAGAGTGTAAGATCACTATATAACAAGGGTGGTGAAAGAATGGAATATAGTAAGACCTTCTACACTAAGGAACTGCAGACATTAAGCGGAACGCTCATCATCGAGGGGCCGTTAAGCGGCGAGAAAATGTCCGCTTATGAGTTTCACGAAGACTTGGTCGCCTTTCGCCCCCCTGCTTTGCAGCATAAAGCGTTAATAGAGATAGCAGACTTGCCTGAGGGCAGGATCTTCATCGCCCGTGAAAATGAAACAATCGTGGGTTATGTAACTTACTTATATCCCGATCCCTTGGAGCGCTGGTCGGAAATCAAGATGGAGGACCTGATTGAGCTTGGTGCAATCGAGGTCATCCCTAAATACCGGGGTGCCTCCGTCGGGAAGAACCTGATCCGCCTTTCAATGGAAGACGATTCGGTTGAAGACTTCATCATCATCACCACTGAATACTATTGGCATTGGGATTTGAAAGGGACAGGGCTGAATATTTGGGACTATCGCAAGGTCATGGAAAAAATGATGAGCGTTGGTGGCTTGGTCTACTTTGCAACAGATGATCCTGAAATCAGTTCCCACCCGGCCAACTGCCTGATGGCCCGAATTGGCAAAAGAGTCCCGCCGGAATCCATCCAGAAGTTCGACCAATTGCGTTTTATGAATCGGTTTATGTATTAAAGAGGAGAGGAAGAGGAGGAAGGAAAATGATTGTTGAAACAATAATGAATGAGGATATCATCACCCTCACTCCAACGGATACCATCCATAGCGCTGTCTTGATCATTAGGGAGAAACGAATTCGCCATATACCCATTGTCGATGACAGCTTTCAACTTGTGGGATTAGTCAGCGACCGTGATATTCGGGATGCTGCCCCTTCTATTTTCCGTACCGAAGAATACAAAAATGATTTACAAAAACCATTATCAAAAATCATGAAAACGGAAATAATCACAGGGCACCCGCTTGATTTCGTGGAAGAAATCGGGGCTGTTTTTTGTGAAAACAATATCAGCTGCCTTCCAATCGTAAAGGGCAGGAAGTTAGTGGGCATCATAACCGGTTCTGATTTACTTCATTCATACGTTGAGTTGACAGGAGTCAATCAGCCCGGTTCCCAAATCGAAATCAGAATCCCGGATAAGGCAGGTTCCCTTCATGATATTGCCCATATTTTCAAAAAGCGCAATACGAATATCCTGAGCACCCTTGTTTATCCTGAAAAAAATGGAACCGATTATAAAATTCTTGTAATTCGTGTACAGACGATGAATCCATTTATGGTGGTGGAGGATTTGAAGAAAGAAGGCTATACCGTTTTATGGCCTAGTCTACCGGGGATTTCACATGAATGATACATCCCTTTTCGTCTATTCGGATGAACTCCTTACCTACAAATTCAACGATGAGCATCCATTCAATCAAAAACGGCTTAAACTCACGCTTGATTTATTAAAAAAACACCATGCCATCAATGATGATCAAATTATCAAGCCCAGAATGGCTACCGATGCAGAATTGGAACTGATCCATGATCACCATTATGTAAACGCTGTCAGATTAGCGGGCCAGGGAAAGCTTCCCCCTGATAAGGCAGTAAATTATGGACTGGGAACAGAGGATACCCCTATCTTCCCCAAAATGCACGAAGCAAGCGCCTTGCTTGTAGGCGGTACCTTGACCGCTGTGGATGCCGTCATGACCGGTCAGTCCCTGCACGCACTTAATCTTGGCGGTGGCCTGCATCACGGTTTCCGCGGGAAAGCCTCGGGCTTTTGCATTTACAATGATAGTTCGGTCGCGATTAAATACCTGCAAAAGAAATATGGGGCGCGTGTCTTGTATGTCGATACCGATGCACATCATGGTGACGGAGTCCAATGGTCATTTTATGATGATCCCGATGTATGCACCCTATCCATTCATGAAACGGGGCGCTACTTATTTCCCGGCACCGGCACGATTAACGAGCGGGGCCAGGGAAAAGGCTACGGCTATTCATTCAACATCCCGGTCGATGCGTTCACTGAAGATGAATCCTGGCTCGAATGCTATAGGGCTTCCTTTAAAGAGGTCATTGAATACTTCAAACCGGATGTCATATTAACGCAAAACGGAGCCGATTCCCATTATTACGATCCGCTCACACATTTATCTGCGACCATGAAGATTTTTAGGGAAATACCAAAGTTGGCCCATGAAATGGCCCATAAGTATTGCGAAGGACGCTGGATTGCAGTAGGCGGCGGCGGATATGATATATGGCGCGTCGTCCCGAGGGCTTGGGCGAGGGTCTGGCTTGAGATGACGAATAATGATATTTCAGGTCCCCTATCAAAGGAATGGCTCGATAGCTGGCAGCATGAGTCCCCTGTTCCCCTACCGACTGAATGGGATGACATGGAAGATATATACGAACCCATTCCGAGAAAGCCTGAAATTACCGAGAAGAATGCCCTGACGCTTGAAAAGGCCCTTTATCCCATCAGGTCTTCCAAGCAAACATCGAAAAGCAATGAACAAAGTTAACCAAAAGATCGTTGAAAAACGATCTTTTTTTGTTCGGTCAAGAGTAACAAAAAGAGAGTGCCCTCGGGACACTCTCCAAACCAGTTCATTTCGTTGATTGACGGTTTTCAATCCGATGCGGCAGGATCACTTTTTCAAGACCTTCCTCCACTTGTTCTTTATTCATCAACTTTGTAAGAAGCCTCATCGCAACCGCACCAATATCATATAAAGGTTGAACGATCGTCGTGATTTGCGGACGCACCATCAATGTCAATCTCGTATTATCGAAGCTGATCACTTCAAAGTCTTCCGGCACATTATACCCCTTGTCCTGTGCGGCATGGACAATACCAAGCGCCATTTCATCAGCACCGGCGATGAATGCCGTCGGCCTGTCTTCAACTTCCAGGTACTTTTCAAAAGATTCAATTCCTGAATCATATGTATAATCACCTTCAACAATATACCTTTCATCAAATGAAAGACCAGCTTCTTTCAATCCCCGTTTATATCCAGTCAATTTCATTTCATTAATCAGCGCGGAAGGGTTTCCGCTTACAAAAGCGATATGCTTGTGGCCTTTATTAGCAAAGAAGGTCACTGCGTCGAATGCCGCCGCCTCATAATCAATATTAACAGATGGAACTTGCCCGCTTTCATCCACCGAACCTGCCAGAACGATCGGAACCGGTGAATTAGTAAACTCTTTGACATGCTCATCAGAAATGTTGCCGCCCATGAATACGATACCATCCACTTGTTTTCCAAGCATCGTATTCAGCAAATGGAATTCCTTATCTATATTCTCATCAGAACTGCTTAGAATGATATTGTATTTATACATGGTGGCTATATCTTCTATGCCCCGTGCCAATTCGGCAAAAAAGATGCTCGAGATATCCGGGATGATGACCCCGACTGTAGTCGTTTTCTTTGAGGCAAGTCCCCTTGCCACTGCATTCGGACGGTACCCTAACTTTTCAATCACATCGGAAACTTTCTTCCTTGTTGCAGGCTTTACATTTGGATTCCCGTTAACTACGCGGGAAACGGTGGCCATGGAAACATTCGCCTCACGCGCCACATCATAAATGGTTATATTATTCATTCATCCATTCCTCCATTTCTTTCATTTTCCCCATAAAAGACCCGAATTATTTCGGAAAAAAATCTTTTATGCGTTTTTCTCTATAAGGAAGATTATTTTAGGAACGATCTGCCTAACAAAAAGCAGTCCTACTCTCTTCTCAGTCAAATATTCAATACCCTATTCAAGTATAAAATTCACATAGATATCACTTTATGTATGACTCAATCTTCCGAACAGTTCTCATTCTTGTTATTTATCATACGATAGTCGAATCTTTCCTGCAATCCAATAGTGCTTATTTCGAAGGTTTTTCTGCAAAAACTAGTATTTTACCATTAAAAAAAGCCCTTGCCAAGTTGGTAAGGGCCGTAAGTAGATCAATTAAAGACATTCTTAGCTTAAACAGTTACCCAGTTCAAACGTTTAATTTCATCGTAGAATTCATCAAATTGTTTGAAGTCCATTTGCTGAGCAGAATCCGATAGGGCAACGGAAGGATCCGGATGCACTTCAGCCATAACACCGTCAGCACCGATTGCAAGAGCCGCTTTAGCCGTAGGAAGCAATAGATCGCGACGTCCAGTTGAATGCGTTACATCAACCATGACCGGTAAATGTGTTTCTTGTTTTAAGATCGGTACAGCAGAGATATCAAGTGTATTTCTTGTTGCTTTTTCGTAAGTGCGGATACCGCGTTCACAAAGGATGATGTTGCCATTGCCCTGCGACATGATGTATTCCGCTGCATGAATGAACTCTTCAATCGTTGCAGCCAGTCCGCGTTTTAACAGAACAGGTTTATTTACTGCACCTGCCGCTTTTAGCAAGTCGAAGTTTTGCATGTTGCGAGCCCCGATTTGGATGACATCGATATGATCGATCGCCGCTTCAATATCATTGGCACTCACGATTTCACTGATGACAGCCAAGCCGTATTCATCAGCAACGCGTTTAAGTATTTGTAAACCTTCCAAACCAAGCCCTTGGAAGTCATATGGAGATGTACGTGGCTTAAAGGCACCGCCGCGCATCAATTTCAAACCTTTAGCTTTAATGACTTCCGCCACCGCAGCTGTCTGTTCATAAGATTCAACGGCACATGGTCCGAAAACGAAGCTAGGGATCCCGTTACCTATCAATTCACCCTTGATGTCGATGATCGTGTCTTCAGCTTTTTGTTTTCTTGATACAAGAAGCGTTTTCTTCTGATCATCTTTTTGCAGCTCCAAGCCCAATTTAAAGATTTCTTTGAAAATATGTTTAATCGAACCAAGATCAAGCGGTCCTTGATTATTGGCTTCGATAAGATCCAGCATTGTTCTTTCACGGACCGGATCGTAACGGTTTACACCTTGTTTTTCTTTAACGCGACCAATTTCCTGTACAAGTTCAGCACGTTGATTAATAAGATGTAATAACTGAAGGTTCACATCATCCAGTTGATTACGAAGTCCATCAAGCTCTTTGTTGCTCATTACAAATCCATCCCTTCGTTTTTTAAAATAGAAATCGGTTCAGCGGACTCAAAATAAAAAAATCCCATCCGGATCCTCGAACATCCACCCCGATTGTTTTATCAATGAAAAATTTAGAATATTTCATGTATGATTAAATCAATTATAAATGAAGTGTCCATAAATGTCACTATATTTTTCTTTAATAATTAAACGCTTTTAAGCATTAAAGTTATAAATGCATAAAACTAGGTGCCGCTCATGCCAGAAAAACGATTACACAGAATATTGAAACACATCCGTTGTAGGAATTATATTGGAAATAGAACAGGAAAGCTATCATTTAATTGATCATTTTTCACAAGAGCATAGAAAAGTTTAAATTTTCTGCCACTTGCTGGGAGCCATCCAGAATTGAGCAGAGAAGCTTTGCCTAGCGAAATGAACAGGAAGGGCCACTCTAGAAAAGGTTTCCCCAGGATTAACATCCTTAGGCCCTCCAATCAATGGAATAATAAAAGGCCGGACCCCTTACCAAAGGGATCCGGCCTTCACATTCATTCTGTAATGGCCTTGCTCAATGAATCATATGTAATCCGCCAATGAGATTCATTCCAGACAGGTTTTCCACTTTTAAAAAGGATGGCCTGAGGTGATTGATGTTTGACATCAAAAGTATCTGCCACATAATTGGATAGTGGACGAGCTTCCTGGACGGCCAAATAGGCCGTTTTAAGTTGTTCGTTCCCTAAGATGTACCTCTCATATTGTTCAAATGCTTCAGCACTTACAGGGCATGTTACGCTATGCTTAAAAAGCAGGAATGTATCCTCTTTTAGAAGCTCATTGAATTGTTCTTCTGTTTCGATTTGGCTCATGACCATATAGCAGTCTCCTTTCCTTGTCATATAAATTTTACCATCAAAAAGGCGATGAAGCCATCGAAGCACTTCACCGCCTTATTCTTCGTCCCTTAATGACTCTTCATTCCCATTAAAGGAAGACAGGGAGTTTAATTCTTTAGTTTACTCTCCGTTTCATCAAATGCCTTTTTCGCTTCATCAAGTTTTAATTTTGCCGCATTCTTGTTTCCGCTTGTAGGATCTGCAGGATTATTTTCCGAATCATTGCTGTTAGCAAAGTTCGTTTCGACGGATACGATAGGAGCATCGGTAGTTCCGGTTACATCAATATCCTTATTGCTTGAATTCGTTGTATCATCAGCAGCGTCGCCGTTTTCTTTTCCTGTTTTCAGGCTCTTCACTTTGTTGACGATATTCGAAGATTTATTTGAAACGATTTCCGTGACGGAGTTTGTTTTTTCTTTTGCAGTATCAGCAAGGACTGTACCTTTTTCCATCGCCGTTTGTCTTAATCTTTCTGTTTTCTCGGAAATGTTTCTAGCTTGTTCATTGAAGTCATTCCTTAATTCCTTGCCTGTTTTCGGAGCCATGAACAAAGCTGTAGCCGCTCCGATCATCCCGCCGATCAAGGCGCCAATCATAAAGTCCTTAGAATTGATCGAGTCGCGTTCGTCCTCATATGATTTCTGATAGTCCTTTGTCGGAAATTCTTTTTGAGTCATAATACATTCCCCTTTCAATTTTCAGTTCATTTTTATTTAACTAGATTTTATGATCTAGAACGTAAAAACCTTTTTTTAGGTAAGTTATCTGTTTCCAGCGCTTCCCTTTCTAACTCTGCCCTTTCAGTCGGGGTCGGGGCTGCCTGTTTGCTCCTGGACTTCCATTTGTCCCTGATCTCCATGGCTACATTGCTCCATTGTACAATTTGTGAGATTCTTTCTTGATTATTATCAATCTCAGCCTGCACTTTATGGGAAACCTTTTGGATGGAAGAATTAAAGCTGGAGATGGATGTACCTACATCCTTCACCGCATCCACCACCGTGTTCAGGTTTTCTGACTTTTGCTGCAAATCTTCGGCCAACGTATTCGTTTTATGTAATAACTGAGTAGTTTCGAGCGTTATGCCCTGCATTTGGCTCTCTAGTCCTGTCAGCGTCCGGGCCACACTGTCCAGGGTAGTTTGAAGTGATGTCAGTACCTTCGTTAGAAAAATAACGAGTACCAAAAAAGCTATCGCTGCAACAGCAGCACTTACGTATAAAATAATCTCCATTGGAACACCTCCGAAAAAAATCGACTTATTTAATAGCTGTTAGATATTAATTACCCCTTCCCTATTATTATAAACGTATTTATTTTTTCAATATACCCTATCAAACCCTAATCTGGAAATATTGTTGTCTGCATCCAGTTCCTCCTTGAAATTCATGGGTGACACTTATGGCAGGAAATCGGGTATGATAGAAAAGATAAGTCGAATTTAAACAATGGAGGTATTTTTTATGAAAGATCCCAGAATTGGTACATTGGCCAAAAACTTAATCAATTATTCCGTGAAGCTTCAAAAAGGTGAAAAAATCTTGATCGAAAACTTTGGATTGCAGCGTGAACTTGTTAACGCACTTGTGAATGAAGCCTATGCAGCAGGTGGTTACCCATTCGTCCTATTAAAGGACCACCAAGTGGATCGGGCCTTGCTGATGGGTGCCAAAGAAGAACAGTACAAGATGATGGGTGAGTTTGAAGCAAACGTAATGAAGCAGATGGATGCTTATATCGGGCTTCGTGCCGGGGATAATATCAATGAACAATCCGATGTCCCTTCCGAGAAGATGGCGATTCATGGACAGACAGTCGGTAAAGTACATAGAAATATCCGCGTACCAAAAACAAAATGGGTCGTACTTCGCTACCCGACAAATTCCATGGCCCAATTAGCCAAAATGAGCACAGAAGCATTCGAAGACTTTTATTTCGAAGTCTGCAACCTCGACTATGGCAAAATGAGCGCTGCAATGGACAACCTTGTCGACTTGATGGATAAAACGGATAAGGTCCGCTTAACTGGGCCCGGTACGGATCTAACCTTCTCCATCAAAGACATTAAAGCCATCAAATGTGCGGGTGAGCTGAACATTCCTGACGGTGAAGTATATACGGCTCCAGTTAAAGATTCCATCAATGGAGTGATTTCGTATAATACTCCTTCCCCATATCAGGGTTTTACTTTTGAAAACGTGAAGTTGACATTCAAGGATGGAAAAATCGTTGAAGCGGTTGCGAATGATACGGCACGCATCAACAAAATTTTTGATACTGATGAAGGCGCACGATATGTCGGTGAATTTGCAATTGGTGTAAATCCTTATATTCTACACCCGATGCAAGATATCCTCTTTGATGAAAAAATTGATGGAAGTTTTCATTTCACTCCAGGACAATGCTATGATGATGCCTTTAACGGAAACCATTCAGACATTCACTGGGACCTGGTCAATATCCAGCGGCCTGAATATGGCGGCGGGGAAATCCACTTTGATGACGTCTTGATACGTAAGGACGGACGCTTCGTTTTACCGGAACTGGAAAATTTAAATCCGGAAAATTTAAAATAACCCAATAAAAAAACGACCGATCCGCTACTAACGGATGGTCGTTTTTTTTATTTTACCTGCAGTGAATGCTCATAGGCTGCTTGGAACTTTTGAATGTCCCCCGCACCCATGAATAACACGACACTGTTATCATGGTTTTGCAATATAGATGTTGTGTTCTCCGTAATCAGCTCGGCACCCGGAATCTTATCTTGAAGGTCTTCAATCGATAACTTTCCTTGATGTTCACGGGCAGATCCAAAAATTTCACATAAGTATACTTTGTCGGCCAAATTCAAGCTGTCGGCGAATTCATCCAGGAATGCCTGCGTTCTCGAGAAAGTATGCGGCTGGAATACAGCAACAACTTCACGCTCTGGATATTTCTGACGCGCCGAGTCAACAGTTGCAGAGATCTCGGTCGGATGGTGTGCATAATCATCAATGATGATCTGACTTCCGATTTCCTTTTCGGAGAACCGGCGTTTAACTCCGCCAAAAGTCCGCAATTGGGCTTTCACAGCTTCCGTATCCAAGTTTTCATATTTACAAAGTGCAATGACACCAAGTGCATTCAACACATTATGCTTTCCAAAAGTAGGAATAGTGAATGTATCATAGTAATTGTTCCTTACATGCACATCAAAAGTCGTGCCATCCGGAGTGACGGAAACATTTTTCGCTTGAAAATCATTTCCTTCTGCAAATCCGTAAAAAATAACCGGTACTTTCGCCTGAATATGTGGTAAATGCTCATCATCCCCGCACGCAATGATGCCTTTGTTGACTTGAAGGGCCATCGTTTGGAAAGCCTCGAACACGTCTTCGACATTAGCGTAATAATCAGGATGATCAAAATCGATATTCGTCATGATTGCATAATCCGGATAATAGGAAAGGAAATGACGGCGATATTCACATGCTTCGAAAACGAAGTAATCAGAATTCACGATTCCTTTACCCGTTCCATCCCCAATCAAGAAGGATGTCGGTTTAGCGCCCCCCATTACATGGGCAAGTAAGCCGGTCGTCGATGTTTTACCATGCGCTCCCGTAACTGCCACGCTGATGAAGTTTTTCATGAAATCACCTAGGAAACGGTGATAACGGATAATCGGCAAATCAAGTTCTTTTGCCTTCAAGATTTCCGGATGACTATCCGGAAACGCATTTCCTGCAATGATGGTCATTCCAGGTTGAATATTTTCCTCGTTGAAAGGAAGGATTTTAATCCCGGCTTTCTCTAATGCCAATTGTGTAAAAAATTCTTTTTCGTAATCGGAACCCTGCACTTCAATATTCATATCATGCAGTATTTGTGCAAGAGCACTCATACCCGACCCTTTAATTCCCACAAAATGGTAAGCAGTCATAAAGCGAACCTCCACCAATCGTCTACCTGTATGACAGTATATGACGTCATCTTTTATTTGTTTTTCCATTACGAGACTTGTTAGTAACGCAATTTCTTCATAGGTTTTCAAGCTTTTATTTTCAATCATTCATCAACAAAAAACTATTATATCACTTTTTTATTCATTCATCCATGTCAGGCAGATGCCAATTTATCAAATCATTGGCTTTTCCCTCAATTAAGGTGATAAAAAAGGGTTTTCACCCTTTCACATTATATACAATTTCCTTTTATTAGGTTCTCTTAATTAACATGTAAAAATTCCAGCTCTTCTTCCGTAATCAATACATCCCTCGGTCTTGAGCCCCTGGATTCGGAAACGACTCCCTGTTGCTCCATCATTTCTATTAGGCGCGCTGCACGGTTATATCCGACACGGAAACGCCGTTGGACGCTCGATGCAGATGCGGCCTGCTGGCTCACGACAAATTCACATGCCTCGAAAAACAGTTCATCCGCTTCTTCCGTAACCTGGGCCCTGTTCAGCAAGTCTTCCTGTTCAAACAGGTATTTCGGCTGCTGCTCCCGTTTAACATGGTTGACCACTTGATCGATTTCTTCATCACTCACGAAAGTCCCTTGCAGGCGCACCGTTTTTGAAGAGCCGTTTTCAGCGAATAACATATCCCCTCTTCCCAAAAGTTTTTCTGCACCGCCGCTATCGATGATTGTACGGGAGTCGACTTGTGAAGAAACCGAAAAAGCGATCCTTGTCGGGATATTTGCCTTGATCAATCCAGTTATGACATCGACTGAAGGTCTTTGAGTGGCTACAATCAAATGGATGCCGCAGGCACGGGCCTTTTGAGCAATCCGGCAAATCGCTTCCTCTACATCAGCCGGGGACATCATCATTAGATCAGCAAGCTCATCGATGATCACCAGGATATAAGGCAGCTTGCTTGAATATTGACCGGCTTTTTCCGCTTGTTCATTAAAGCGGGTGATATCACGTACACCGGCATGTACAAACAATTCATAGCGCCGTTCCATCTCCTCTACAGCCCATTTCAACGCAGCCGTAGCGGCTTTTACATCGGTTATGACTGGACTGACCAAATGCGGGATCCGGTTATATGGGGCGAGCTCGACCATTTTCGGATCGATCAACAGTAATTTCAGCTCCTGCGGCGTCGCTTTATACAGCAAGCTGACCAGCATGGTGTTGATACAGACACTTTTCCCCGATCCCGTTTGCCCGGCTATCAAACCATGCGGCATCTTTCTCAAATCCGTGATAATCGGCTGACCGGATATATCGAGTCCTAAAGCCACGGCAAGCGGTGATTCATGCTCTTGAAACTCAGTACTTTCCAAAACCTCACGCAAAAATACCGGTTTGCTTTTCCTGTTCGGAATCTCGATGCCGATTGTATGTTTACCCGGAATGGGCGCTTCCATCCTCATATCCTGGGCAGCAAGGCTTAATTTGATGTCATCCATCAGGTTCGTCACTTTATTCACCTTCACTCCCGGCTCCGGATGCACCTCGAAACGAGTGACTGCCGGTCCTTGGGTGACATTGACGACCTTTGCACGGACATTGAAATTTTTCAATGTCTGATCAAGTAATACAGTCTGTTCCCCGAGCCACTCATCATCATGCACAGCATAAGTGGGAGGTGTCAGCAATTCGATATTCGGAAACACATAGTATGGATTATCATCCGCTTCCACGGATTCAAAAACTTCAAGGGCATTGCCCTGGCCACTTTCCGCTGTCTCTGTTAAAACGGCTTCTTGATACCCATCTCCAGAAATGGGGGATTCCTGTTCTAGAAGCGGCTTAGGGTCGGAACCAATAATGGATTCACCTGTATTTTCAGGCTCGGCGGCGGTTTCGGTGTCCAAAAAGGCAGGTGTAATGTCCAGAGTCTCCTCTTTCGGCATAACTCTGCCTTCCTCCGGCTTCCGTTCGGGAATGGCGGATGGTTCCACTTGTCCTGCCTCCATTTGGGCAGCATCATCCATAGCTCGTTTATCAGGTGAAACTACTGCCCTTTCCGGATTAAGGCTTTTTTTTTTCGGCATCATTTTATTCATGAAGCCATTTTTTTCCCGATCTTGCTTAAGCATCATCACATTAAATGGAATATGTTTTTTCGGACTTTTAGGCTGCACTTCAGGTATTGCCTCAGATGAGTCACTTTCAGGCATTGTCCCTTGACTAACGGATGGTTGAATTGATTGTACAGCTGCCTCCCCATGAACCGATATCGCTTCAGGCCGTGTGTCGTCCGCCTGTTCCATGATGGATACAGCGACTTCGCGTCCAAAATCGACTTGGTCCTGTTCAATGGCCTCTTTTTCTACCTCAGGCTCAATGATGTTAGGCTCGCTTACCGCTTCTTCTGGCAATGACTCAATGGAATTTCTACGAAAGAAAGCGGGTATCTCCGTATCTTCCCTTTTTTTTTCCGCTTGTTCCGGTATAAGAATGGCGGGTTCTTCCGTCATTTCCTCATGTGACGCATCTTTTGAGATTTCAGGGATCGATACCGGAATCTCGATAGCGGGTTCTTCCTTTTTAAGGATGGGCATTTTGCTTTCCAATTCATATTCGACAATTTCTTCAGAAGGGACTATTTTTTTTTCCGGACGACGGAACCCGTAAATGGGTGATGGGATTTCCGTTGGGCGGAATGGAGTATTTGACGGGACTATTTTTGAAGTTTCCTCCCGGTCAAAGCTTCTCCGTTTTGGTTCAGGATCCCTTACAGGCCTTCTCGTTGTTTCTTTAGTCACATTCTTCCCCTGTTTGGGTTCGTTGTCTTCCCTGTTTCTTTCCCTAGGTTTTCTTTTATTCTGCTCCCGGTCTGGAATGAGCGGAAACTTGAACTGGCCTTTTGGATATTGAAACAGGATTTTCGTATCCGGGTCTGGCGTCTGGGACATTTTTTCCACTTTTTGATTGTAAACCTTTATTTCTTCTTTCTTTGACTTCGTAAGCTTCGAAAAATCCATTTTCCTCAATGTCTCTTCATCAAGCGGTTCATCTATAATAATCTCTTCGATTTCAATAATTTCCTCTGCTTGGAACCATTTTTTCATCTTATTTAGCCATTTCAAAACTATCACTCTTTCTACATCTGTAGTTATGTAACTAATTCTACCAGTTATTTTAAAAATATCGAGAAAATTTAAGCTAAATTGGATTAGTATCTACTTTTTTATCGCATTCTTACTACCTAAACGTATTTCGCATAACTCCTACCCTATTAAACCCCTTCCGGAATGGGTTTAAACCTATCATCGCGAAATAACATTAGCCCCTAGTCTACTATTTAAATAAAACACAGCTATTAAATCGCGTTTACAAAGAGATTAAGTTTTCATGCTGACTTGAAAACAGACTGGCCAATTCATTGCATCATCCTTCATGAAACCTCCGGCAGAATCCAAATGCCTGTCGCAACCCATAAAACACCGTTCGTTAATACCGAACGGTGTTTTGTGGGTTTCTCCGTTTTTTTTGCAAACAAAGACCAAGGGACTAGTTCCATTCATAAAAACGGCAAACAACCTGCGCCACTGATTTGGAAGCGATCAAAAGGGCATCTTCATCAATATCGAATTTAGGATGGTGATTGAAATAAGCCTTCTCCACCCCTTTCGGTTTACAGCCAATGTAAAAGAAGCAGCCTGGTATCTTTTCTGCATAATACGAAAAATCTTCTGAACCTGAAAAAACCGGAAATTCGACAACCTTCTTGATCTCTTTGTCATTCATGCTTTCCAGGCTATTCTTCACGAATTCAGTCAGTTCAGGGTCATTATATAGCGGAGGATAATCGGGCACATATGTAAGTTCGCACTGAACATCGAATTCCGTTTCTATCCCTTTGACGATCCGGTGGATTTCCTTATCGATCAGCTGTTGGGTTTCAGCTGTCATATAACGGACATCCCCTTCAATTTCTATACGATCTTTAATGACATTAAAGCTTCCTTTTCCATCGAAGGAGCCAATTGTGACCACGCCCATATCAAAAGGGTTCAAGCGACGGCTGATTACGGTTTGTACGGCTGTCACGAAATGGGCCCCTGCCACAATTGCATCATTCGCCATATGCGGGGAGGAACCATGACCGCCCACACCCTTTATCGCAAGTTTGAAATAGGTCCGTCCAGCCATCGAATAGCCGCCGCGATACCCGACAACCCCTGCTGGATGCGACGGAAATAAATGGATTCCAAAAACAGCATCCAGTTCATCCAAAGCCCCTGATTCCATCATGCTTTTTGCTCCGCCTGGGGGTGTCTCTTCTGCATGTTGATGGATTATTTTAATCGTACCTGATAGGGAGTCTTTCAGCTCATTGATGCAGTCTGCCAGTACCAATAAATAAGCGGTATGCCCATCGTGTCCGCAGGCATGCATGACACCTTCATTTTTTGAACGGAACGGGACCTCCGCTTCTTCTGTAATCGGTAATGCATCGAAATCGGCACGGAGACCTATCGTTTTCCCAGGTTTTCCGCCTTCGATCGTTACGATGATCCCTAAACCATTTCCTACATTCGTTTGTATCGACACATCTTTCCCCTTATAAAAATCAATGATATATTGTGCCGTTTTCTCTTCTTTGAAGGATAGTTCCGGATTTTCGTGTAAATGACGGCGGATTTGAACGATTTCCCCTTTACGGGCTTCCAGCATGTTCATTAATTTGCTTTTCACGTTCACGATTATTCTCCCCCTTGGTCAGGTGTGCCTTTCGTGGACATTTATACATCAAGCCCCGTTGAATAACAGCGTAATTCGTTACTCTATATTGGACGATAAAACGGACAGAGGGTTTAGCTCCAAAGGATATTTTTGGTACTTGCTCCTTGGCGCCTCAATCTCGTTCTATTTTTTATCCATATTTTCAAAATATTACAATTATATTATCACCGATTAAAAAATAAATATCAACTACAAGAGAATTATAAACTCTATCAAACTTAAAAGGACCGCTGCCAGATGCTGACACGGTCCTTTTGTGATTCTCTATATTATTGTTCACGCTTTTTGTTTTTACCCATAATGAAGATGGGCTCCAACTCATTTTCTTCGTAAAGGAATGATAGAGCCGTTATCGGAACATGACCGCTGGCAAAGAAGCTCATCGCCATTTGCGCCAGAATATCATAGCCCGTATCATTCTTCACATCGGCAATGATGATGACATCCTGATGGGGAATGGCCACAGCCATGGTTCCCTCGATCTTGTCCTTCATTTCCCGAAGCCATGATTCATTCAGGATCCTGCTGGCATCATATCCATCATTCGTGTTCAAAAAATAAAATGCATTACCTGCAACGATATCCGACTTCATTTCAGTGGAGAGGGAACGGGCATTAAAAAGGGCAATTTCACGGATCCTGTCACCCTGCCAATTTTCCCGTTGAATCATCTTTTCATCTATAAGACGGTAGGTTTTACCTAAATCAAGGGCATAAAAAATCCGGGTTTCAGCTGTATGCTCATCGAATAAAAACGGATTTCCGTCTTCCGATTCCATTGGAAAGGAGGTCGAGCGGATGACTGGGAAAATGAATTTCTCCTTGCCTTCCATGCTGTGTTCTTCCCCCATTACATTCAGGGCCTCTTCCACGTAATAAATAATTTCATCGATGGCCTTTTCCTGTACGTTTTCATAGTTAGCAAGTACAGGAGGCAACTCGATGGTGATCCCTTTCCCGGTCTTCACATTTTCCACCCGTAACGTATCTTGCTTGCTATCGAATTTGAATGTCCGACCCTCATCCTTTAAACGTTCCTTCAAAATATTTTTCAGCTTCGTGCTGTCCATTTTCATGACTGACCCTCCTCTTCATTGAAAAATCCCCAGCGAGAAGGGGATTTTGATTATAGTGATTGAATGAATTCCTCAATTTGTTCTTGCGTTTTGCGATCCTTGCTTACGAATCTGCCTAGCTCTTTACCATTATCATAGGCGATGAAACTTGGTATACCGAATACATCATTAGCCGCACACACATCGATGAATTCATCACGGTCCACATAAATGAATGTAAAGTCAGGAAATTTCGTTTCTATCTCCGGCATTATCGGTTCGATTACACGGCAATCTCCACACCATGTAGCGGAAAAAAGAAAGATATGTTTGCCTTCATTTTTCAATGCATCATATTGCTCGACGGTTTGTAATTTTTCCATTTGAATATTCCTCCTGCTCTAAATGACACCTTAGTTTTTATAATCCCATCATACCAGACTCTCCGCGAATCAACCATTAATACGGATTGGTCGAAAGGCAGGGGTCAGCTTATTTCTGAGGCACGGATGAAACGATTTCCATCATTTGTTTTGCATCGGTTTTTAATTGGTCTTTATCCGTTTCCGTTGTCAGCTTCACCCCGCCGATCCCCACTGCAAGCTCATACTTTTCTTTCGGTATTTCTTTAATTGAAATAAAGCCGAATTTATCATCAGTTTGAAAAGAATGCAGCACTTCAAATTGATCCTCTTGTTCCTTAATCGCCAAATATAACACGGAGCTGTCTTCTTTTTCATTTGGATTGACAAATAATATATAAATCTGATCACCTTTTTGTAAAATCAAGTTATTATCATGTTCTTCCACTACTTTAAAATCCTTTGGCAGATGGACCTGAATTAGCCCTGCCTCTTGATTGGGCTGTTTTTCATCGTCACGAAAAGCCACTTCAGCAGCCTTCATTGCCTTTTCGGTTTGTCTCTCGATCCCTGAGCAGCCTACGATCAAACTGCTTATCAACAGGATAACAAGGAAATTCTTATTCGATAAAGCCATCGTCATTCCTCCAGCCGTCTCTTTTACTACCTTATGGATAATATTATCCTTATTTATGGAATTCATCCATTTTCTAAAAAACATGGTACAATGAAAGCAATTTTAATATCGAGGAGGAAAACAATGAAGTTAACCGTTTATCTTGCTGGGGAAATCCATTCAAATTGGAGAAGTGAGTTGAGAGATAAGGCCGCTGCACTGAAGCTTCCATTAGAATTCGTCGGCCCGATGGAAAATCATGAACGCTCCGATAATATCGGTGAAGATGTCCTCGGGGAACAGCCGAATCCTATCCTGAAGGATGCAGCCGCTTCCCAAATCAATAATTTGCGGACAGGTCTTTTGATGAAAAAAGCCGATCTTGTCGTCGCTCTGTTTGGCGAGAAATACAAGCAGTGGAATACTGCCATGGACGCAAGCACCGCCATTTCCCTGGGAAAACCGCTTATTTTGATTCGGCCGGAAACCCATCACCATGCCTTAAAGGAATTATCGGAAAAGGCGAGTGTCACGGTCGAATCCGTGAACCAGGCCATGAAGGTACTTTCTTATATTTTTGAAGACGGCCTGTAAATCTCCCTGTCCTTAACCAGTACAAGAATGAAGGGCTGATCATTTCATATTTACAAATAAAAAAGCTTGCAGGGGCAAATTAGATGCCTAACCCCCTGCAAGCGAATAACGATTGATTTTGATGGTTGAATACTATCCCTTTTTAATCGGAATCCAAATTTCGGAGTAATAGTCAGGGTTTGAAGCATCCGCATTGTCGTATACTTCCAATTCAGGAGTTCCGGCATGTTCATGACCGCTTGTAGGGAACCATTCGGAAAAAATCCGCTTCCAAGCTTGTTGCATGCTATCAGGCATAGGTCCGTGAACTTCAAATACAACCCACTTGGAAGCCGGTATCGTAAGGGTCGAAAACTCTTCAGGCACTTTCCCGGCATACTCTGCACCTATCCAATAATCCATCGTTTCAGTTTTTTCCACAGCCCGCTTATCGACACATACACCAAGCAAGCCATCTATTTGGCCATTGTTCAACTTCGCTAACCTATCTCCTGTTCCATTCGAATTGACTTTCTCCCACAACTTTGGAATCCCAATCAAATTCTCTTCATTAACCAAGGAAAACTCTTGCTTGATTCCAATCAATTGAAAGGAATCCCTTTCAAGGATATTGTATTTCATCGGTTTTGCCCCTTTCAGAATGACCTGTATCATCAGGCGTTCATAGAATTTCAGCTTCCCCATATACTTTCGCGCTTCGCTTGGAGAAACCCCATGCTGCCTTCGAAAAGCTTTTGAGAATGCCTCGGGGGTGTCATAGCCGTACTTGTAGGCTAAATCAATGACCTTGCCATTTGCGGATGATATCTCCTGGGCCGCTAAAGTCAGTCTTCGACGCCGGATATATTCACCAATGGAAATATCCGTTAAAATGGTGAAGGTCCGTTGAAAATGAAAAGCCGAAGCATTCGCCTGCCTGGAAATGCTCTCGATCGTAAGGTCCTCCAATAAGTGCTCTTCGATATAGTCGATGGCCTTTTGGATTGACTCTACCCACCCCATATCCGCTCACCCCCTGTCACTATAGTAGCAAGACCGCTCAATAAAACCCTGTCCTATTCTGCTCAGTTTTGGCAGTGTTCGTTCCATTCGAAGACGCCTTTCCATGACAGTGATTCATAAATCGTGCTTTCTCATTTTCAGCTTATATTCGTGTTGACCGGCTAGCATCCTCATGATATGAAGGAACATTTCGCCCCTGGTGATTCGCTCATTTGTAAATACGCCGATCGCCCCTTCCTTTTTGCTAATATTCTCTTGCTTTGTGAAGGCGTCCATCACCGGGCCCAACTCTTCACCCTCCAGCAGCTTCCCGGCAACGATTCCCGGAACCGGGATTCTCGCTCCGGCAGCTACAAAGACCTCACCGTCCCTCGTGGCCATTGCGCCCCAATTACACAGAAACAGGGCTTGTCCCATTTTCACGACACCGCCTTCAAGTCCGATGCCCACATCGGCATCACTGTGAATCAAGCAATTCCGGGCACGTGTCATGGCCCCCTCCATCGTTTCCTCGTCTGAAAAAGGCTGTTCCGGAACCCCGCTCCCCACTTGAAGCGAAATGATTTCAGCATCTTCATATACACCAAGCACGGCACTTACTTTCGCGGGATTCTTACTTCCTACTGCTATTTTCAATATAATTACCTTCCTTCTATGTAAAAAAAAGCTGATGGAAAAGGATTATGACAGCATCCCTTTCCATTTCAGCTTCCTCCATCAACCGTTTTTTATCAAGGTCTCGAATGTCGTTTTATCACAGGAACGAACCAATTTCCCTATCAGTTCACGGGCAGCGGCATAATCATCAATATGAATCATGGATGCATGTGTATGAATATAGCGGGAACAAATGCCAATCACCCCGCTTGGAATGCCTTCGTTTGCAATATGGACTTGCCCTGCATCCGTGCCGCCCTGGGAAACGAAATATTGATACGGAATCTCATTCGATTCGACCGTATCAAGGATGAATTCCCTCATGCCGCGATGCGTAACCATCGAACGATCAAAAATGCGGAGCAGTGCCCCTTTTCCCAACTGGCCAAATTCACTTTTACTGCCGGACATATCGTTCGCCGGACTTGCATCCAAAGCAAAGAAAAGATCCGGTTTGATCATATGAGCTGCAGTTTGCGCACCCCGTAATCCCACTTCCTCCTGCACGGTTGCCCCGGAATATAAGACATTCGGCAGCGTTTCACCTTTTAAATCTTTTAACAATTCAATCGCAAGTCCGCAGCCATAACGATTATCCCACGCTTTTGCGAGGATTTTCTTCTCATTGGCCATCGGCGTGAATGGACAAATCGGTACAATCTGCTGACCGGGCTTAATACCGATTCTCTTCACATCTTCTTTATCATCCGCTCCAATGTCAATCAGCATATTTTTGATATCCATTGGTTTTGAGCGTTGCGATTCATCAAGCAAATGGGGCGGAATCGAACCGATGACACCAATGACGGGACCGTTATCGGTTATGATCTCGACTCTTTGTGCCAAAAGCACTTGGCTCCACCAGCCTCCTAGGGTCTGAAAGCGGATCATTCCATTTTCAGTTACGGATGTGACCATGAATCCCACTTCATCCATGTGCCCGGCAACCAGGACGGTCGGCCCATCCTCATTGCCTCTTTTTACCCCAAATATTCCGCCAAGGCGATCTTGGACGATTTCATCCGAATACTTTTCCAACTCACTCTTCATGAAACTCCGAACTGCATGTTCATTTCCCGAGGCTCCCGGTAATTCCGTCAATGTTTTAAAAAGCTCCAAAGTCTCATGATTCATTTTTCTACCCCTAACTATGTATTGTTTCTTTCTATTTTACAAAACTTAGCATCATGTTACACTAGAAAGTTCTAATTTATCAGTTTATGGGTAAAATTTCAAATTATTAGTCAAATAAAGCGTTCTTCTGTATACTAGAAGAAGTGATTTTATAAAATGCAATGGAGGAGAAATCAATGAATTGGAAAACGTTTTTACTAGGTACTGCAGCCGGGTTTGCTGCTGGCTATGCAGCAAAACAATTATTGGATCAATCAAGTAAACCTTCTCCCGATAAAGTCTTGGCCCAAGTGAAGGAAACAGTCAAAAAGGACGGAAATATATATGGCTCATGGATCTTGATGAAGCCGGAGAACTATACAAAAAACGATTTGGACTATGAAGTGTACAAAGGCGGGATCACCAGAAATACAGAAGGTAAACGCGAGCAATTCGAATTTGTTGCAGATGCCTCGACAGGAACGATATTGGAGCTTAATGCACAAAATGATTGAAACAAAAAAAGGAGGGCCGTCAAGATGACGTCCTCCTTTTGCTTTCCTTCTTAACGCTTCCGTTTCAATTCGGCTAGTATCTCCTTACCCGTTGCATCCCATTTGATGGCACAGTATTGGGCATCATGGTAGAAGCTATACCAGGACCCATTTTCCAGTCCGGATTTCATCCACTTTTCCTTCGCCTCGATGGAAGTCATGGGATAATCATCATAAGCGAGGACCCAGAGGACATTCGCATGCGCGTGCGTCGGCATGATATCTGCCATGTGGATCAATCTATCCCCGCCATCTTCCATGATGATGATCGCATGTCCATCACTATGCCCCCCGGTATGGATCATTTTAATGCCAGCCGTAATTTCCTGTTCCCCTTCAAAAGGACGTACAAGAGAAGCTACAGCCTCCCAGTTTTCTGACCAATATGTACTTTTTGAACGAATATTCGGGTTTTTCATTTCCGCCCATTCCGTTTTGGTCGTGATGATTTCTGCACGCTCGAAAACGGGCACCCAAGTTTCACCTTCACGTTTCGTCAACCCGCAGGCATGATCGAAATGTAGATGGGTCATTAAAATGTAATCGATATCATTTGGCTGAATTCCAAGTCTGCCAAGATCTTCGACAAGATTGGATTCCTCCGTCACCCCAAAATTCCGTTTCTGCTTGTCATTCATCTTTCCATTGCCAATACCGGAATCTATAAGCATATTCAATCCATTGGCCTGCACCAAAATCGGATCCGTACGTAACTCGATTTGGTTATTTTCGTTAACGGGATACTTCTTGGACCAAAGCGGTTTCGGTACAACACCGAACATCGCACCGCCATCCAAGTGTGTCACACCGCCATTCAACCATGTTAATTTTATTTCCCCTATTTGCATCGTTTCCATTTTACCCCTCCTCTGCCTTTAGTTTAACACCCGCTTCCATATATTGAAATTGATAACAATCAAGTCATCCCGTAAATCATAAACAAAAAAACCAGATGCTGTGCACCTGGTTTCTGATCGTTGATTATTGGAACATTGCTTCCAATCGGTATATCCGATTGCCTTTACTCGAGAACTTTTCTTCATATTCAGTCATGATGTTGCCTTCAAAACTGCTGTTATGCAAATCAAGGCTTACAAATTTCAAGAGCATGCCGTATTCGGAAATACTTTTCAAGGAAGATTCGAATAACCCTTGATTATCCGTCTTGAAGTGAATCTCGCCTTTGTCCGGCAGGATGCCTTCATATACTTCGAGGAAGGTCTTATATGTTAACCGACGTTTTGCATGACGTGATTTCGGCCATGGATCAGAGAAATTCAAGTAGACGCGATCCACGTCACCTTTTGCAAAATAGTCCCCTAAGTTCGCTGCGTCAACATTCAACAGCTTTAAATTTGGAACATCCGCTTCAATCAGCAAGTCCAATGCTGCGACAATGACGCTTCCATATACTTCAATTCCAATGAAATTCACATTAGGATGGGCCTTTGCCATTTCTGTGATGAAACGGCCTTTTCCCGTACCCACTTCAATATATAACGGATTATCGTTTCCGAAAACTTCATGCCATTTACCTTTATGGCTCACCGGCTGCTGAATTACATATTGTGGAAAATCATTCAAACGGTCTTCAGCCCAAGGTTTATTTCTTAAACGCATGATGACACCCCTATTTATAATATAATCGTTCAAACCATAACACGAGTGTATGGATTCCTGCAAGTTGATTTTTTCAGGAAACACCCACTGATCAAATAAAAAAACTGCCGGCCATCCAGGCGACAGTCACTGTAGTTTTCATGTATAAAACTTTCAGCAAAACACACCATAAATAAGTGAAGGGCAGGCGAGTACCACCTGGGTATCCCTTGAATCCATGTTTAAGAAAGGAGAGGTATTATATGCCGCTTTCCCATGAACACCAAATGTCACTATTGAAAGATATATTGACCAACCACCAAACAGACTGCTGCGGATCCGTTTCTGAATGTGAACAGGTTGAAAGGCTCGTCAAATCCTTAATGATCAATATGGAAATTGACAGCAATGTGAAAACGATACTGACGGAGATTTACGAATACAGCCAGACGGGCATCGGTACCGCCGATTTAGATGCACATATTTCAACCCACCAGAACGACCTGTCCCAGTGGGTGGATGATATAGATCAATTCTGATCAGCTGAACATCAATAACGCTTCCAGTTTTTGCAGTAATTCATTTCTTTCCTCGTACCGCTTCCTGCGATGATGCCATTGGATGGAAAGCACAAGTTGTGAAACCGTGTGCCATTTCATCCTCATCTCCAGGCCTGCGTCAAGCTTCTTGCCGTAACGGGCAAGCCATTGATTCCATTCTTCCCTCGGGACATATGAATAAAGGAGTATGCCGAGGTCAATGGCCGGATCGCCTATGACCGCTCCGTCCCAATCAATCAGGAACAATCCGTCCGTTTCTGTCATGAGCCAATTATTGTGGTTCACATCACAATGACAGACGACTTTTTCGTCGCATTCAATCAACAGGAGATTGTTCTGTAAAAAATGGATGGCCTGTTTGATAATCGGAATGTCCGTAACATCCGAAGATAACCCGGTTTCTATGTCTGTAAGTATACTTTCAGGTCGTAAAGGGGATTTCCCAAGCCTTTTGAGCATGCTTAACAAAGGATCGGATTGATGAATTTTTTGAAGCAGCTTTGCGACTCTTATATTGTTCATTTCCTGCTGAGATAGCTCCCTGCCTTCCATCCAATGCTGGGCCGTAATTACATCCCCATTTTCCAGGCGTTTTGTCCACATTAACTTTGGAACAATGCCCTCAGCTGAAAGAACAGCTAAAAATGGCGATGAATTTCGTTTAAGGAAGAGCTTCTGCCCCTCTTTCTCGGCAATAAAGGCTTCTCCCGTAGCTCCTCCAGCAGGGGATATATCCCACTCCTGACCTAATAAATGTTCCAACTGGTTCACCTTCGATTTCCTCGCTTAATCATACAAATGTGGGTACGTTCACCTAGTGTATGTATTACCACTACTTTGAGTCCATGTTTTATAAAAAATCCGCCTGCTGGCGAAGCTGCATATATACTTGCATCGGGATGATACCCGCAATTAAAAACATCCTCATTTTAGAGAAATAAAAAAATAGCTATTGAGCAATTAAACAATAGCCATATAGCTATTGAGCAATTAAACAATAGCCATAAATTAAATTTTAGTTGAAAAACGGTTTCTTCGTCAAGTACTATAAAACGATTATACGCATAAAACAAAAACAAATAAATCATTTCATATTTTTGTATCGGTTATCAGCCTGTAACATGACGCGCAATTTCTCTTTCAGAACCACTGCAGCTACTTCGTTCCTACCAACAATTTCCCCATCAGACTGGATTTTCACTGACCCTTCATTCTTCATTTTTATCATTTTACCGGAAAAAGAATCAACATTTTTAATGTTCAGGTGACCGCCCCATAAAACGGTGATGAAGACGGTCAATAATTTCAACAAAGGAATATCATGGACCGCAATCACGTTCAACCTGCCATCATCCAGCTTCGACATCGGTGAAATTTTCATCCCGCCGCCAAAATAGGACTGGTTCGCAATGACGATGAACCAAACCTTTTTCAAAAGATGCCGGTCTCCATCAATGATCAATTCCATGCAGCCGGGCTTGTAAGTCACTATCTTTTTTATAAAAATGAACAGATAAATTAATTTACCCGCTCTGACAAAATTAAACCATTTTTTCAGGGGGGAACGTTCCGCTTCATCGGAAATTTCAGCATCAATGCCCATTCCAAGGCTGTTCACGAAATACCCCATCTTGCCATTCGTCTCGAACTGTCCGATATCAATGGCACTAAAGGCATTATCCTGAAATAAAGAAAGAGCTTCTTCCACACTCTCGGTTTTTTGAATGCCCCTTACATAATCATTGCCCGATCCAGCCGCAAGGGAGCCGATGATAGCGTGGGGGAAACCAATGGCGCCATTTATCATTTCATTGATCGTGCCATCTCCCCCGACAGCGATCATCCGGGTATCCTGCTTCGTCCCTGATAGGATCTCCATCGTCAATCTTAGCGCATGCCCCTTTTCCCGTGTAAAAAACACCTCATGGGGAACAGCTTTTGATTGCAGTATTTTCTCGGCTTTTTTCCAAACCTTCAAACTCTCTCCACTTCCTGCCATTGGATTGACAATGAAATACACCGTTTCTTTAAGGTGCGGCATGCTGATTTCCATCCGTTTGGTTATACTCCGCTTCCCATTCAGGGCGCAGGCTGGATGTAGTTTGGCAATATTCAAGCAAAGCCTGTGCCCCTTTTAACTGCTGTGCCTTGAGCGGAGACGATATGGCCCGCATCCTTTCGAACCATTCCGGGAAGGTCCGTTTGTCCAATATCGTAATATCATAAGGGGCTTCGGGATAATCGACATATCCATTCCGGGATAAAATCACCTTTTTAATCGGCATGTTCACTCCATATAGCTCAAATAACTGGGAGACGATGTTCGTCATCCGATTTGCACCAAGCAAAGGATTGAGCACTTTTTTATCAGGGTGCTTATGATGCCTGCGGACCCAGAACCGTTCACTTGACCCGATGAAAGCAGCGTCTTCTTCCGCTTCCAGAAATGTGATGCACCAAGCATCAACCGGGGTCAATAAAATGACTTCGACTTCAACAGGCGCATTTTTCAAAAGAAAGATAGGTTTATATAATACGAGAAACGTATCCGGAAAACGCTGCAGAAAAAAGCGGAGCCTCTCATCCAAAAAGAATGATTGGTCCACAAATGACTTTTCACGAAGCGTCGAACTCCCCCATTTCATTTGAAAACGAAGCAATTGATTTAAAAAATTTTGCTTTAATTCATCGAGACTGGCTGGCCGGAACGGAAATCTTAATGAAAAAACATTAGTATCTTCAATCTGGTTCGGCACCGGCAGTTCTTCCGCCTCTGACTCCTGTTTACCTGTCCGGCGGAATATGCCTTTCACCTTTTTAAACAGGCGCTTCGAATCTTCCTGAGGCGGATCAAGTTTGACCTGTGTTTCACTTTCAGTATGTTCGCTATACAACTGATCTAGGTCACCCGCATTATAAGCAGCCTTCAATCTATCCCATTGCTGTTTTTTCAACCGTGCAAATTGGGTAGGATAACGATAAATATCCTGCTCATACCGGGAAATATAATCTTGCATCTTTATGAGCTGTGCCATTCGACCACCACCCATCTTTCTATTTTTGGAGGTTTATCGTGAAAATCTTCTCGTATGAAGGGGAAGCTCCAAGATGTGTTTGATATAACGCAACCTGATCTGCTTCAAAATGCTTATCCTGCACATTCGCCATCTGGCGAACGCCCTCCAGCGAAAAGGGATTTTCCCCCTCGAATTTTCTTGCCAGTGTAATATGAGGCTTAAACGGCTTTTTATCAAGTTCAAAACCCGCTTCGATACAGGAATTATAGACTTTCCTTTGAATGGAAAAAAGCCTTTCTTGCTGCTTGACGCCTGCCCAAAGAATCCTTGGACTGTCACTCTTGCCGAAACCGCCAATATCGCCGAGCTCCAAGCCGAATGAGGCCTCATTGGCAAGCACGCTTCCCACACGCCCCAAAGCATCCTCTTTCAATGTATCGGGAGCATTGCCCAAAAATGCCATCGTAATATGATAATCGGCTGGATGCAGCCATTTCTTAAATGGAAAGTCTGGCTTTAGTTGTTCCGTAACAGCATTTAAATAGGCCTTAATATCATCAGGCAATACTAAAGCAAAGAAAAAATGAGTATTCATGGTCACTTCCATTCCTTCCTGTTTTCCCTTTAATTTTACCATAATTCCCATTGCCTATACCTTTTCCTGGGCTTCCTAATAAATATTCCCTCCACAGGAATATCCCTAATCTACCATACTATGAACGAAGCCCCACGGATCATACGCAGGTCCGGGATATATTTTTTCGGGCTGGTCGATTAACGAAAAACACAGCAAAAAAGGACCAAGAATCGGTCCTCCCCTGCCATTTCCATGTTAGCTGAACAGTGTTTCGTAAAGCAGGAACAAGTTCAGTCCAATAATAAGTACAGCTATAAGCCAAGCGGCGCCCGAGGTGATTTTATGGTTGACCAGGCTGCCCATGATTTTTTTATTGCTTGTAAACATGATCAATGGCACTAAGGCAAACGCGATGCCAAACGAGAGTACAACTTGGCTCATCACAAGCGCTTTGGATGGATTCACTCCCCATAATATTATGAGCAGGGGCGGGACGGTAGTAATGACCCTTCTTAAATAAATCGGAATATGTCTTTTAATGAATCCTTGCATGACAACATCACCTGTCATTACACCAACGGATGAGCTCGATAAACCGGCAAATAATAATCCTATTCCGAAGAACATCGCGACTGATGGTCCAATCATGGCCCCGAATTGTTGATAGGCAACATCCAAGTCCTCCACTAGTGCTCCATTCTTATGAAATAGGGCAGCTGAAACGATGACCATGGCGGCATTGATCGCACCTGCAATCAACATGGCGATGACAATGTCAATTAGCTCAAAACGATAAATCCTTTTTCTTTCCAAATCGTTTACTCCGACTATCCGTCTTTGAGTCAAAGAGGAATGGAGGTATATCGCATGTGGCATAACGGTGGCTCCAAGCATGCCGGCCGATAGTAAAATGCTGTCCACTCCGTCGAATTTCGGAGTGAAGAGTCCTAAAACAACGGCTGAAGTGTCAGGTTTTGCATAAAAAACTTGAGCGCCAAAAGCTATCACAACGACAAATATCATGACCGTGATCAGGGCTTCGAATGTTCGATATCCCCTGCGCTGGATTTCCAGAATGGCAAAGGAACCAATCCCTGCTATGATTGCCGATGTGATCAACGGTAAGTCAAATAGTAAATAAATCCCTAGTGCGGCTCCTATGAATTCAGCTAGGTCGGTTGCCATTATAACGGCTTCAGCCTGAATCCATAATAAGAAAGATGTTTTTTTCGAAAATTTTTCCCTGCATAGCTCCGGAAGGTTCTTTCCAGTGGCTATCCCCAATTTAGCTGATAGTGATTGGATTAGCACAGCCATTAAATTGGAGGCGAAGATAACCCATAATAACGTATAGCCATATTTAGATCCGGCTGTAATATTGGTCGCATAATTCCCTGGATCAATATAGGCAACAGCTGCTATGAAGGCAGGCCCCAGATAGGGAAGCAGATTTTTTATTCCTCTCGAAGAAGATTGATGCAACACATCGGACATATCTATTTCTACTCCTTTTACACGTAACTCAAATTGTTGCAATAGGTAAACTTTTTAGGTTATTAGCAAGTATATTCCTGGTTTTTTAAAATGTCAAAAGAGAGGATTGCATATCGATGTAATTAACGTGATCGGGAATTCGGGGAAAGGCCATCTCGCTTCCGGCTACACAGATAAAAAAACCCCCTTGCCATTAGTGGCAAAGGGGCATTCCTCTATTTAACGGAACCGCATTGCTTCTCGATTTCCTCGGAAAACAGTTTTTGCAGTCTTTGAGTTATCGGACCGGGTTCCCCGGCTGCAATCGATTGGCCATCGATATTAATGATGGGTGTCACTTCGACGCTAGTGCTTGTATAAAGAACTTCATCGGCTGCCATCATGTCCTCGACCGTGAAGGCTTCTTCGACATAGGGAATCCCATGATCAGCGCAAAGCTTCAGCATCACCTGACGGGTAATTCCATTCAGGATCAAGTTTGTGGCCGGATGCGTTTTAAGTTGACCATCCACCACGATTGAGACATTTGACGAACTTCCCTCCGTCACCGTACCATCACGATGCTGGATCGCTTCATCACAGCCGGCTTCCACCGCTTGCTGTTTAGCCATTATATTTCCCAGTAGATTTAAACTCTTGATATTACAGCGCAGCCAGCGTATATCGTCGGTGGTAACAGCATTGACCCCTGGCTTCATTTTGCCTGTATAAGGCATTTCCTTTGTATAGGCGACAAAGGCCGGTTCAACCTCTGCAGTTGGAAAAGAGTGTGTACGCGCAGATACTCCTCTTGTCAGCTGCATATAGACGATACCGTCCTTCAGTTGATTTTCAGCGATCAGCTCTTTCATGCGGTTTTTGATTTCCGCGATGGTAAAGGGAACTTTCATCTGAATCAACTTCGCACTGTCGATCAGCCGGTTCAGATGCATATCCTCCGTAAATAATTCGCCATTATAAACCCGGATGACTTCATAGACGCCATCACCGAATTGATATCCCCGGTCTTCAATATCTACCTTTACTTCGGACCTGCTTTTAAGGTCGCCGTTAAAAATGATTTTTCCCATGTCTTTCTCCCTCTTTGCTTCTTATTTAGCCAATTCATGAATGGCACGTGCATAAATGGACGTAGCCTTAAGCATATCCCCAATATCAATATATTCATCTTTCTGATGCGCAATGTCTTCGCTGCCTGGGAAAAGCGGGCCAAATGCAACGCCTTCTTTCAATGAACGGGCATATGTGCCGCCGCCAATCGAAAGAAGCTCGGCTTTATCACCTGTCTCCGCTTCATACACTTCCTGCAACGTCTTGATCAAGAAGCTTTCACTGTCCACATAATGCGGAGTTGAATGCGAATTGGTCTTCACTTTCAAATTATATGCCGCAAGCCTTTCTTCCAGCGCCGCCTTTTGCTGTTCCCACTCAAACGTGACCGGATAACGCATGCTGAAACCGATCGAGCTGTCGCCTTGTTTAGAATAATTGAAAACGCCGGCATTGATCGTCAATTCTCCTGTTTGCTCATCCGAATACGCCACACCTAAATTATTTCCGCGGGAATCTTCGAACAAACGATCCTTGATGAAAGTGAAGTAGGCTTTCGCATGCGGATCAAGAGTGAGATCAGCTAAAAATACGGCTAAATGCAGACCTGCATTTCTTCCGTTGTTCGGCTCCATCGCGTGTGCCGAAACACCATTCATTTCAAGCAGCACTTGATTTTTTTGCGGAACGGCTTGCCCCTCCAATGAGTACTTTTGCAAATAATCCTGATAGTTTGCAGCCACTTCAGCAGTGTTGTCCGTTTCCACAATAGCCGTCGCAAAATCCGGTACCATATTCGTCCTTCGACCTGAAGAAAACTCGATGACATTCACGTCTGAGTTCGTGCCATTTCCTGCATCGGCAGGATGGATAACCGAGAAATCCCAGATTCCTTTTTCCGCACTGATGATCGGGAAGTCAGCATCTGGTGCGAAGCCGATCGAAGGCATTTCCTCCACTTCAAAGTACCGGTCAACGCAGCGCCAGTTCGATTCTTCATCGGTTCCAATGATCATCCTCACACGTTTGTTCAAAGGTTCTCCTAGCTCCCGGACCAGCTTCATCGCATGATAGGCAGCCATAGTCGGCCCTTTATCATCGATTGCCCCACGGGCATATATGCGGCCATTGCGGATTTCAGCGCCAAACGGATCCGAACTCCAGCCATCTCCCTCTGGTACCACGTCGACATGGCATAAAATCCCGATTAACTCCTCGCCTTCCCCCATTTCGATATGACCAGCGACATTATCGACATTTTTCACAGTAAAACCGTCTTTTTCGCCTAATTGAAGCATGAAATCAAGCGCTTCCTTCACCCCTTTACCGAGTGGGGCCTCCTCTGTCGGGTGTTCTTCATCAAGTACACTTTTTATTTTCAATAAGTTTTGTGTGTCAAGCAATAAGTCCATTTTCCGTTTTTCAACTTCTTCTCGCCAATTCAATTCACTCAAAATATGACAACTCCTCTTTTATATATATTTTTCATTTTATCACTTTTACTACCACATTCGCCAAGCCTTGCTACCTATTCTTCGTATTCCCGCAATATTGCTAACATCAAACTACCGATAAAATTCCTTACAAAAATAAAAAAACACCCTCTTTTATTAAAAAGAGGATGATTTCATTAGACTATCGTCATTCATTAACACTGTTACTTTTCTGTTCAGTCTTGGGATATATAATGCTAAAAACAAAGAACGTCCTAAACTGAAAGCCAGGAATGCAAGCCATAAACCATGATTGCCATGATTGCTGACTGTTGCGAATTGGACTATTAAAAAAGCCATCAGTGCCAGAAGCATCGAGTTCCTTACTGGAACGGCTTCAGTCGCACCGGTAAACACTCCATAAAAAATGAGTCCGATAAAGGCACTGAATGGGAATAGGACTATCCAAAGTCCATATTCATGGGCCAATTCGATGACGCCGGGAATATCCGTGAATAAGAGAATGACCTCATCGCTGAAAAGATAGTAAGATGCGGCAAGTATGAACGAGGCATACAAGCCCCACCGCGCCGATAGTGAGAGTGTTTTTTTATAAAGGTTTATATCTCTCGAACCAATCGCCTTCCCGACCAGAAGGCTTGACGCGTTCGCGAAGCCATCAAAGCAATAGGCCATCAGGTAATGGATTTGAATGAGTACGGCATTGGCCGCCAGGGTCTCTGTCCCGAAAGTCGCTCCCTTGGCCGTAAAAAGATTGAAAACCGTGATCAGGCAAATGGTCCTGATGAATAAATCCCTGTTGACCACCATCATTTTTTTCAGGGAAGCCCGATCGAACCCCTCCCGGATTGAAAAAGAATCCGGTACGTTAACCGCTTTCCGGATGACCCACAAGCCCAGTAAAAAAGCGGAAATCTCTGATATCAGTGTAGCGGCAGCAACCCCTGATACAGACCATGAAAAGCCATTAACGAAAACGAGGCATAAGATTATATTCATCACGTTCATGAAAACTTGAATGAACAAAGACGTTTTTATCCTCGATTTCCCCATTAACCAGCCTAAGATGACATAATTCAATAGAGCAAATGGTGCGCCCCATATCCTGATGCCGAAATAATCTGCGGCAAAGGCGGAAACATCCGATTCCGGACCGATTGCGCCTAACGATACATTCAAAATGGGCTTTTGGATCACGATAAAAAGCAGACCGATGATCGCTGCAATGAAAAAAGGCCGAATCAAGGACATCAGGGTTTGCTTTTCATCCCTTGCCCCTTCCGCTTGTGCAGCGAAGGCAGATGTACTGACCCGAAGAAAACCAAAAAGCCAATACATCGTATTAAAGATTATCGTTCCGACAGCCACCCCGCCAATATAAGCGGGATCACTCAACTTTCCAACCACAGCCGTATCGACCGCACCGAGCAAGGGGGTACTCATTGTCGAAATCGTAAGCGGGATGGCCAAGGAAAGATATACTCTATTATTCATAAAATGATGACCTCCTATGTACATAAAAGTTCTGAAAAGTTAGAAATGGAATGTCGTTATAAAAATTTGTATTTAAAGTACAAAAAGATTGCAGTATTCAATTTTAATCAATAGAATTGTACATATGGTGCTCCCCAACATGCAAGAGATGCCTCTACAAGATTACTTGTGGAACGTTTTAAATAGAACGGGTAAAAGCCATTTTAAATCTGGATCATTTACGTATCAAAATTTGAAAATTGAAAGATTGATATCGCTTTCAACCCGCAGGGGTTATGGGAAGTCCATTTTTATCCAGCAAGAAAAAGGCATTTCGCAAGCCGGAAAATAAAATCCTTGACGATTCTTGAAAGAGTTATAGTAATGCTCGTTGATCATATAACTTTTGAACTATGCTTGAACATACATTCATCATTATAACAACCAATTAGGAGTGATCATGATGGGAAGATTGACTGATAAAGTAGCCATTATCACTGGCGGTGCATCTGGTATGGGCAGGGAAATGGTAGACCTATTCACAAAAGAAGGAGCACAAGTCATTGCTGCCGATATCAATGAAAAAGCTGTAGCTGCCGTGAATGAACTGGCTAACGTCCATGGAACTGTACTTGATGTATCTTCAGACGAAAGCTGGAAAAAGGTGACGGATGAAGTTATCGCTAAATTTGGCAAAATCGACATTTTGGTAAACAATGCCGGTATCTCAACGGAAAAAGGCATTAACGATACGACATTGGCCGATTGGCAGCTAATGTTAGGCATCAATGGATTTGGACCATTCCTTGGAATGAAACACGTTGTTCCTCACATGGCTAAAGAAGGTAAAGGTGGTGCAGTTGTAAACATTTCTTCCTTTACTGCGCAAATCGGAATGGGCTTAAACTCTTATTCAGCTTCAAAAGGTGCCGTTCGTGCTATTTCAAAGGCTGCCGCAACGCAATATGGCCGTATGGGCGTCCGTGTCAATGCCGTATTCCCTGGTATCATCGAAACACCGATGACTCAAAAATTAGAAGAATCAAAAGAGCTAGTGAACCAAATGATCAAGGCAACTCCATTACAACGTTTAGGTCAGCCGGCGGATATTGCAAATGCCGTGCTTTATCTAGCATCCGATGAAGCTTCATACGTAACTGGTGCCGAGCTTGTCATCGACGGCGGATACTCCGCTCAATAATTAAAGCAGAAATGGAAAATCCCGTTTCTAATACTCAGAAACGGGATTTTCTGATTCAATAAAGAAATGTTGTAAGTTTTATTTGCGTTAAGTCAACACACCGATGAAATAGCCAAAAGTCGTAAATACCAAACACCAGCTGAATGCCCCGGCTCCTGCAAAGATAAAGTATTTTCGTTTCCCCATTCCATTCATACCGGAAATGTAACTGGCGAAGTGACGGACTCCTGGGATGAAATAGGCTATGATAATCGTCCATGGACCGTATTTATTGAACCATTTCTCCAATTTTTCCAACCTCGCGGGGGTCATTTTGATCCACTTACCATGCTTCCTCAAAAAAGGCTTCCCCACCTTTTTCCCGATGAAATAACTGACAAGCATCCCGGATATCGAGCCAAGGAAACTGACAAGGAATGCTCCCTGGACATTCAAAACGGAAATGGATGACAAATAGCCGACAAAAGTCATCATGAACTCATCAGGTACCGGCAAGCCAATGATCCCAATGGCCAACAATCCATATATCGCAAAATAACCATAGTTTGATATTAAATCTTTTACTATATCCATCTAAAGTACTCCATCTCAGCACCCTTTATTAAAGTAATCCATTTTCTTATGCGGGCCTGGGTAACGTGATTACTTCTTTTTAATAGGATAACCTAATTTAACCCAAATGAGTTGATTTTCATAAAAAAAATAGAAAAAAAAGAAGAATGGACACGTTTTTTGTTGAAATACCTGTATGACAGTTTCCTCTTTACGGATGAAACTCGGCAACAATAAAAGCGGACTCGATACCCGAGTCCGCTTCTTCTTATTTCACAATCTTTATTTCATTGATCGGCCAATACACTAGATTCGCCTTGCCCACGATTTCATCGACGGATATCGTGCCAATTTCACGGCTATCCAAACTATTTTGGCGATTGTCCCCCATAAGGAACAACTGGTCTTCCGGCACTGTCATGCTGCCTGTAATATCTTCGAGCTTGAAGGATTCAGTCAGCGGCACTCCTGATGCCATCTGATTCTTATATTTGTCCAAGTATGGTTCTTCATAAGCTTTCCCATTAATATAAAGCGTATCGTCTTTATATTCAATATGGTCACCAGGCAGACCGATAACCCTTTTTATATAATCTTTATCTACCGTTGCATGAAAAACGACAATATCAAACCGGTCTATATTATCGATATTCGTTCCAAACTTGGTAAGAACAATTCTTTCGTGGTCTTGCAGAGTCGGCATCATTGACTCACCGTCCACGACAATCGGTGCAAAAATATACGTTCGAATTAAAAAAGCTAGAATGACTGCAATCAATATCGCTTTTATCCATGAAAAAACTTCTTTTCTTTTTTCCACTCGAAGTCCCTCTCTCTGTTTTTTATTCATGCCATTATAACATAATCCTTTCATGATCACGTCATACAAATACCCACATTTTACACATTGCAATTTACTTCCATTTTTCATACTGTATTTCGATGCTTTCCAACTCTATTTCCCTACGCTGCATTTGGGTTGGACAAATCGCATTATATGTACGGACTTTCTCATTAATTTCATCCATTCGTTTCATTAATTCAGATTCAGTTCCATTCATTTTTTTCAATCGAACCAATTCGGCTAGCTCTTCCCGAATTTCTTTTTGCCATTTTATCCAAAGCGGAAGGAAGCCGGCATCCTTGGCCTTCGTCAAGAAGTTGTCATATATATTTCCCGACAGCGCCGACTCCGGAAGCGGTTTACCAAAGCCAGGATTATTCTTCAGCCCGCCTTCTCTTTCATATTCCTTAAAAATTTGATCCATCCAGTTCACATGCCCGTGTTCTTTGCCCATAAACAATCCCCCTTCAGATCACTTGTCATTACATGTTTTTACAATTATAACATTTTTATCAATACCTGCTCCACCCTTGAGGACACTTTCTACTATTATATATGCCTATCTTGCAGCCAAACACATTCAGACATCAAAAAAGGATTCCCCTATTCAGGGAATCCTTGCAGACTGTAGACAAACTCGATGAAAATCGATTTTGTCTACATTTTTTTATGGCTTGTACAATTTGGCCGTTGATTGGAACGTAGGGCACTCGCTTTCCGCGGGCGGTCCGCCCTCGGCTTTCGCCTGCGGGGTCTACCTCGACTCGCTTTTCCCGCAGGAGTCTCGTACCTTCCGTTCCAATCAACTTTGTTTTAATTTTAGATAGAACACTTTTGCCTAGAGCCATTTTTGTTTTAAAATAGAAGTATTCAAACTTGTGGTGATGAGGATGCTTTCTAAACATGTTTCTATTCAGGGAGATCACTTGAAATGATTACTTTAGATCAATTGGTGCCACCGAACCATTTGGTAAATGGAGGCTACCATTAATTTAAAGAAGATTGCCAATTGGACATGGAAGGTCCAAAAATGGCCTAACATAGTGGGCTCGTAGAGTCCCAATCTCTTAACTTTAGGTGAAAATTCAAAGGAATTTCAAAAGGGGTTCCCCTATTCAGGGAATCCTTTTTGGCCTTCTATTTAACGGTGATTTTCCTTTTTACTTCCGCCTTGTTCTTCGATTTATCCGTAACTGTGTAAGTCAGTGTATAGGTGCCTTTTTTCTTCGTATTCACAGTCCCTGTTATTTTGATCTTACTTGTTAAGCTTCCATCAAGATTATCTTTTGCGGATACACCTGATTTAGGATTGAATGTCGAGTTATAGGCAATGGTTTTGCTCTTGGCACCGGAAATGACCGGCTTTGTGCTGTCTACCGTGATCTTTCTTGTGACTGTCGCCGTATTTTTCGATGAATCAGTGATTGTATACTTTAATGTATACGTACCTTTTTTCTTTGTATTCACCGTACCTGTCACCTTTATTTTACTTGTCATGTTGCCATCCAGGTTATCTTTCGCAGATACGCCCGATTTAGGGCTGAATGTCGAATAATAGCCAACGGTTTTACTATTGGTTCCCGAGATGACTGGCTTGGTGCCATCTATCGTGATCTTTCTTGTGACCGTCGCCGCATTTTTCGATGAATCTGTGACCGTATACTTCAATGTATAGGTCCCCTTTTTCTTCGTATTGACTGTACCCGTCACTTTGATTTTACTAGTCAAATTTCCATCGGCATTATCCTTCGCACTCACGTTTGTTTTTGGATTGAATGAAGAATTAAGTTTGATGGTTTTGTTCCCGGCACCTGATATCACAGGCTTGACTTGATCATAAACGGTTATTTTCCTTGTGACCTCGGAAACATTCCCAGCTTTGTCAGCTACCGTATAAGTCAAATTATAGGTGCCCACTTTCTTGGTATCGACCTTACCTTCAACTCGGATGACATTCGTTAGGTCACCATCTTTATCATCCTTCGCCTTTACGCCGGTTTTAGGATTGAAAGTTGAGTTGAATGGAATCGATTTACCGGCAGTCCCTGAAATCACAGGCTTATTCGTATCCTTGACAATCGATGGCCGATTGGAGATGTAAGCTGATGAAACATACCCCTTAATACTTTTGTCTGCCGTTTGTACGGGGTAAAAGACAAATTTATTTCCCTTAGATTCGTGATAGTCAAAATTCCCAGTGATGATCAAGCTTGTATTTGGCGGCACACGTACTGCACCTTCGGTATTGTTTATTTCTTTCCTGATATTCGCGCTTGAAGATGTCACCACTTTGTCTCCTGCCCTGAACCAATAAACTGAATCATGCGTTTGATCTGTCAGTGTGTATTCAAGATTTTTAAAGATGATATTTTCAGTGCTATTCCGATCATATTGAAAGTCCGATGTTTTGAATGGATATTTTGCCAGTTTTGTAACAGTTAAATAACTTTGTCCTTCTATCTCAGCAAAAACTTCCTCTTGGTAGGCATTTGCATTTCTTTGTCCGTTTTCCTGGTAAAGTGGACTGTTCACCGGTTTTGTCCCATTGTATGCCATTACAGGGAAATACCAATTTTCGATGACCCTGCGTCCTGCACCTTTGATCTTGGGCAAATCCCTTCTTGAATACATGCCACTCAGGACCTCGACGCCTGCCCCGATATTGTAGACTATATCATTTCCCAGCTTTTTCTGGTCATACCCACTTTTATTGGTAAGCTGCATTAGACCGATGCCGCCATCGTCGGATATAATCGGTTTACCATCCTCATTAAATTGCCTCCAATCCCCGTTTTCCTGCGTAGCCACCGCTTTTACCACTTCAGGGGGGATTTCAGCCTCTATTGCCGCATTCGTCAGTAAGCAGTTAATCTGCTTATGGGAAGGATTTTCATTGGGTTGAATCTCACCGAATGATGAACACGCATTGGTTATTCCAGACTCCGCAAAAGCCTGTCCATTGTACAAACCGAGTGTTAAACAGGTCAGTGCCCCAATCTTCATTAAAGGTATCTTCATCGATCGAACTCCAGTCTATTTATATTTAAATCTATAATAATAGTAACATGATAGACTGGTGATTGCAGGTATAATAAGGTATTTCCCCCTTAAATATCCTTACAGCATAAAAGGAGCTTACCCGCATTATCGGGAAAGCTCCTTTGTTTTCAAATCACAAAACTATGTATGATGCCGGATCATTCGATCACTTCCACCGTTTCCTTCGGCTTCCTTACAAGGCACATGATACCCGGTATGATGAAGAAGATAAGCGGCCAAACATGAAAAATCGTCAGAATGCCCGTAATGATCAATAAGATTCCGGCTCCCTTCGCCTTGCCGCCCTTTAATAGAAAGATAGCGATCAAACCGCCTGCCAAGGCAATGAACAGCGATATGATCCCAGCCCATAATAAGCCCATGAAAAATTTGACTGACATATCTATCTCAGATGAGGAAAACTCCTGAGAATCTGTCATTAATGAGTTGTCCACCATTTCTTTCAAATCGATACTGTTGAGATAGACGGCCGATATGATCGTCACGATTAAAAAAATCGCGGCGATACTCACACCTATGATACTTAATACGTATTCCCATGTCCGTTTCATTTACTTCGCCTCCCTGGAAAAGTCACGTATATATAATACCCAATCTGTGAAGGAATAAAAGACTTTTATTCCTTACTCCTCAAAGTTGAGTGTCCATTTGGTGAATTCGTCCAAATACGTTTAACGCTCCCCTGCCTCGCCTTCATTCATCCTTCTTTTTCAATCGTTCATGTAATTCATCTCTTTTATTTTCCAGGTTATTCATTTTTGTCATATGCTTTATAAAGAAACGGACCGCCTTCACAACCATAAAGAATAACAGAACAAGTAGGGCAAGGTAGAATAATTGCCATAAAATATCACCAATATTAAACATGAAGTCACCTCCTGTCCTTGAATGAATTCCGGCCAATAAAAGCAGTAAGTGAGGGCTTTTCGTACTCCGTGATGTCCCGTAATTAAATGATAACACGATTGGCCCCAACACTGAACGCCAACAATATTAATAGAAGGTGAATAACGACGCCCTCCAAAGGAAATAGACTCTGTTTTTAGCAGAGCCTAACAAACATTCCTATTCACAATCAAATCCACCAATTGTTCGACAGACGGTTCTTTCGGCATCATATCAGATGTAAATCCATAGTCTTGAAGTCTATTGCCGGTACTTTCCCCGATCACCCCGATGGAGGCTTGTTTTAGCAGCGCTTCAACATCCACGTCTGCCTTGTTCCCATATTGCATCAGCATATCGACTGAATGCCGATTCGAAAATAGTACCGTTCCTACAGCTTTCCCATCCAGCATTCTCGGAAAGATTTCAAGGAATCTTTCATCGACAAATTTAGCGATTGATTGAATATAGTCTCCGTCCCCATGTGCCGGATCTCTAAGATCTCTATTTCGATCCCCAACAACTAACAATGTTCCGGTATCCGGCATCCCGGATTTGAGCTCGGCCGTCAGACCCCGTTGCTGTAAAGCCTTTTTCGATTTCCTTGATAACACATATAGTTTTGAAGAAATCCGACGGAAATCAATAGCATGTTCAGTGAGTGAATCCAAGAATCCATGGACACTTTCAGGCGAGGTGAAGAGAATTCGATCATACGAAAGAAAAGCGAGCAGCTGACTTTCTTCTATTTTCACTTTTGCCGCATTCCATTTAGGAAACTCGATGACTTCGCCGCCAAGTTCATACAGGGCTTCCGCCAAGGCACTCTTTGCCGTCCCCGTCCGGGCCACTAAAAACCGTTGTCCATAAAGCGGCTTCCTTTCGAACCATTGCAGTTTTCCCCTTAGTGAAATGATATCCCCGACCAAGGTGATTGCAGGATTGCCAAGCGACCTTCCACTTACCCGTTCGACGATATCATCCAAGGTCCCCTCGACACTTTCCTGTCTTCCATAAGTGCCCCATTGAATGACGAGTGCCGGTGTATTCCCCGGCTTTCCATGATTGATCAAATTTTCGCGGATAGACGGAAGGTTGGCCACACCCATATAAAAGGCAACCGTATCTATACTCACAAGCCCATTCCAATCTATATCCTTCTTCGTTTGGTCATGGCCCGTCACCATCGCAAAGGAACGTCCGTAATCCCGGTGTGTGACGGGGACTCCTGCGTACATGGATGCAGCAATGCTGGACGTAACCCCCGGAATGACTTCGAATGGGATTCCCTCATCTTTCAACGATTCCGCTTCCTCCCCGACTCTTCCAAAAACGGCAGGATCACCGCCTTTCAAACGGACGACCCGATGCCCTTCCAGTGCTTTGGAAACAAGCAGCTCATTGATTTCCCCTTGGCTGATGCCAGTAGCATAAGGTGTCTTGCCACAATATATCAATTCACAATCGAAGGCAGCAGCCTCCAACAGTTTGGGATTTAGCAACCTATCATATAAAATGACATCCGCTTTTTCAATCGCTTTTTGGCCTTTTACGGTAATCAGGCCTTCATCACCCGGACCTGCACCAACAAAATAAACCTTGCCCTTGGTCATGCCGCACTCACCCCTATCTGCTTGCCATTCCCTGATAATATTTCACCAGCTCCACCATCGCACTGCCCATCCGTTGATCTTCAGGATATATAACCCGCTCAATCCCTTCATCGATCACCACCTGCGCCGTTACCTTTCCGACCGCAAGAGCAATTACATCTGATGCAAACAGGCCGACTATCTTATCCTCCACGCCTTGTTCACGGACAAATCTCATTAAATTTCGCGGCTGGGGTGCACTCGTGAACACAACCGAATCGATTTTGCCTTCAAGGATTTCTTGGATCAGCTGCTGCATCGTTTCTTTTTCAGGCGCTATATGTTCATATGGCAGGATTTCTTTATGTTCCACTTTTTGTTCATCCAGCCAATTCATCAAAAGAGGCGCCGGATCGCCGTGAAGCTGCAAAGCGACCTTTACACCTCCAGGCAGATGGCCTTCCAGATTGCGAACAAGCCCTGCCGTACTGCCATCATCATCACGGATTAATGGCTGCAGGCCAAGCTTTTTCAGCATATTAACCGTTTTATAGCCCCTAGCTGCAATTTTCATAGACTGCAAAGCCTCTATGAAACGATCTCCCGCTTCCATCTTCACTGCCGTTTTATATAATAATTCCGTCCCCACTCCCGTCGTGAGAATGATCCAATCGAACTCCCCTGCCATCAACCGGGTGATATCCTCTTCCAAATGGGAATCATCAAGGAAAACGGTCCCCTGTGCCGGGCGAACAAGCGGGACTCCCCCAAGATTTTGAACGATTTTACTAAGTTCTTCCGTCTTCCGCGCCCCCAATAAAGCAACGGTCCTGCCATCAAGCTTACTCATCCATGCCCCTCCTATATGTACATTCAATTAAATCCATCTCACCCATTATACAAATTTTCAGTCTTTGAAACTATAAAAAACGGATTCCATATCAAAAACAACGCTTTTTCTTTCTTTTATCTTATATAAATTCAGTGGAAAGATGAATTAGCAGCATTTTGCTTTTCATAAGTCCCGCCCTCATGAGTTTGGAGCAAATACTCGTGAGTTTTGGGCTTTTACTCATGAGTTTGGAACAAATACTCGTGAGTTTCGGGCTTTTACTCGTGAGTTTCGAGTAAATACTCGTAAGTTTCCAAAAAAGCAAAACATGGCCTGCTTCAATTCCCTATCTTATCTTTTCAGTCAATACAAAAAAGCTGCCATCAGGACAGCGATTTTCACGATTTAACCTTTTGTTAATTCTTATTTATCGCCCTTTGGGCAATATGCTCCTGTTCTTTTTTTACAAAAACATCATATTGAGTGGTTTCATGGCGATTCTGAAAGTTTTCAGTGCCTAAATTCATAGGAGTTTTCGTTTTGAATGGTATCCCTTCCCTTTCCAGTTTCGCAACCGCCTTATAATAATTTTCATTCGCGAATGCTGTATGACATGTTCAATATTTATAGGAAATTAGTTTGGCAATTACTGCACATGCAATCACGAAGACTAGTATTCCAATCATTATATACATCTTTTAACTCCCTTTCATTTCGAACTTTTTTTGGAAAAGCCATCCTGTACACTATATTCATTGCCATACATGACATTTCCTTTTTAAGTAAAAAGAAGGAGACCCCAGTTTCAGGTCTCCTTCTTCATATCTTCTATTTTTCCTTTACGTTACAAGAACCGTCCGTACAAGCGTCGCCTGTTGCTGGATCATTCACGATCGTAAGCGGATTTTCCTCAGCCCATACTTTTTTTAGCGTATCGAGGAATGCTTCCGTTGGCTGGGCGCCGGAGATTCCATATTTGCGATTAATGACGAAGAATGGGACACCTGTAATTCCAAGCAGGCTTCCTTCTTGCTCATTTCCCCTAACCTCTGCCGTGAATGCCGTTCCTGCCAACATGGACTCCGTCTCGGACTTTTCAAGGCCAACCTCTTCAGCCAAACTTGCCAATGTAGCATGATCGCCAATATGTTTGCCTTCCGTAAAGTAAGCTTTAAATAGTCGTTCATTCATTTCTTTCTCTTTACCTTTTGATTCAGCAAAGTGCATCAAGCGGTGGGCATCGAACGAATTCGTTAAGACCACTTTGTCCAAATGATAATCGAGTCCCAATTCTTTAGCCTGTTGAGTCAGGTTTTGGCTGTTCGCTTCCACCTGCGCTTGAGACATGCCGTATTTCTTGGCCAGCATTTCATTTTGAGTCATATTGATATCCCGCTCAGCCTCTGGGTTCAACTCAAAACTGCGAAATGAGACCTCTACCTGATCTTTATTTTCAAACTGCTTTAAAGCATCTTCGAATCGACGCTTACCTATATAACAGAACGGACATTGATAATCCGACCAAATTTCCACCTTCATGTAAATACCTCCTCATTTTAAATGCAATTGCATTAAGCACATTATATAATCCTGGGTATCCTCTTGCAAGGATATTAGCCCAGACACTCATTTTCAAAATTGGTGAAGTCGACTTTTTTCATGAATTCCTCCAATGTATAGCCCTTTAGCAGGCGCAATGTTTCCTTTTCGGCTTCGTTCATGATTTCCTCCAAAGCCGTATCCAGCTGTTTCCCAACCTCTCCGCATTCGCTCGTTTCCATACAAACAAGACATTCCGGCCGTACCGCTTGATACACATCCGCCAAAGTAAGCTGAGAGGCAGGCACCTTCAGACTATAACCGCCTTCCCGTCCTTCCTTTGTTTCGACGATCCCCGCAGCTGCAAGCTGTGCCATCACCCTTCTTAAAAAAGTGGCATGTGACTTCACCTTTAAGGCGATTGCCGAACTTGTCAGGAGCTTTTCGCTTTGTGCGAGCCAAACCAAAGAGTGAACGGCAATGGCAAACCGCGGCGGTCCAATTTGATTGTTTCGATTACTTGAAGACAAGATTATCCCCCCTTACACTCTTATCCATGGTAAGGCCATTATACTATGTTACGTGCTCCCGAACAAATGGCGCCGTTTCCCGATTTTTTCGACTGCAGCGCACGATTTTACGTCCGTTTCCGGGTTCCGCAAAATAATATCCCCCTTTCGGCACCAAAACCCGGCAAAACATCCTTTTGCCGGGTTTTCCAATCCTACTGAATGATTTGTACATTTTCATATAAATAAGCTTCTTCCGGTGCCTTTATTTTCTTCGACTCTTTTAAATCGATCACCGGTACGGGTTCCCCTTTATAGCTTCCTTTTTTTAATGTCCCTGTAATCGTATACCAATCATTCGTCTTCATTCCTTCCACATTCCCGTTGACCATATATCCGTATAACGTCGCATCGACCACACAGCAGGACATGGAGAGGCGGGAGATGGCCATTTGTTTTTTCGTAAATGTATCCTCACGGTATATGAATCCCGAAATCTCTATTTCCTTCCCCTCGATCGTATCGAGGTTGTTCAGTAAATCATCCAGTACTTCAAAATAATTATCATCGTTTACGGAGATTTTCTCCCCATTCGCATGTTTCCCTGAATCATATGAACTTACCATCTGTGCCTGCTGCTTCGCCATCCCCCTTTTCGCCAGCACTTCCCCGCTTAATGTAAAGTCGGTCAGGATGAAGCCCAGCAGAATCGGAAGGAAGAACAAACTATATTTCAGGACCAGTGCGGAGGAGGAAGACTCCCCATTCGATCCGCAATCACAATGTTGTTCACCCTGTTTTTGTTTTTTCATTCGGAGAAGGCTGATCACTAAAAAAGCAAAAAGTGCCGCCAATGCATATGGGACCATCTTTGGTGCAATCAATTTCGTTAAATATCCTGAAACATACAATTTAAAGATCATGAGGCCCAATCCCAGCAGCAGCAACCCTTCAAGTCTTTGGATAAAAAAACGTTTCATCAGAAGCCCCCCTTACTGATCAATCCGCCTGCAATCAGGCATAGGCTGAAGACGACTGCGAAAATAAGCAGGACATACGTGACGACGAAGCTCCGTTTAAAACAGGACATCATGATCAAAACATTTTTCAGATCCAGCATGGGACCAAATACAAGGAATCCCAGTATGGAGCCTGGCAGAAAACTATGGGAAAAGGAGGCCGCTACGAATGCATCAGCTGATGAACAGAGTGAAAGCACAAACGCAATTCCCATCATCAACGCCGTGCCTTTTATTGGCGCCTGACCAATATCGGCCATTACGGACCGATCCATGAACACCTGAAATAGACTGGCAAACAAGGCCCCGATGATAAAGTATCTGCCGACCATAAAAAACTCCTGCGAAGTATGATCAATGAAGCTTGTCCATTTACTGGACTGAATATCATGTTCATGCCCTTGTACCAGTTCCACCTTGTCCTCTTTCACCACATCTTTTGTGCTGAATATATGAATGAATAAACCTGCGATTATGGCCGTCAGGACACAAAGGATGATTCTTCCATATAGAATGGACGGATTATTTTGGAACGCATAATAAGTTGAGCCAAACACGATGACATTCAATATTGGGGCTGTTACGAGCAAGACCACACCTGCATGGACCGGGACACCCTTTTGAATCAATCTCCGGACGACCGGGATGATTGCACATTCGCAAACCGGAATGATCAGCGCAGCCGCTATCGCGGCAAAAATGGCCGTCAGGGGTCTTTTGGGTATCATCCGCTGAATGATTTCTTCACTGATGAACAACTGGATGAATGATGAAGCAATGGCCCCGAGGAACAGGAAAGGAATCGATTCTAAAAACAATCCCAAAAACACGACGAACACAGAGTGAAGCATCGGGTAGTCGGAGAAATCAATCGCTTTGGGAATGAACACATCGCCTAGAAAAAAGAATGCCAGCAGCAAAAACAGCAGAATCAATAACAGCAAATTTCCCGTGTAGCGTTTCAAAAGCATATTTAACCACCTCACAAATCATAATTATTACGATTTAAGTTTGGATTCGGTCTAGTATATGCTTTTGATAGGGTGAACAGAACAGAAAAAAAAGAGAATGGAAGACATTCCCCACCCTCATTTATTCCTTCGATATAGATCCCTGCTCTTGTAACCTTCTCCTAAAATCGTTTTCATTTCCTGGCGCCGTTTCACTTGTGTCGCCTCTTGTTTTGCACTATACACGTAACGGGCCCAATCCTTGCGATACCCTGGCGTAAGTGATTGATAGAACGCAAGCAAATCAGGGGAGTCCTGCAAATCTTTCTCAATTTCAGAAATCATGCCGATATAATCATCTACTGATTGGCTTGCTTTGGTAGATGGACGGTTTCTATTTTTTGAGTCTTCTTTCAGTCCGACTACCGTAAAGACATCATCCAACCCAACCATACGCGCAAACTTCAGGTCACTCGAGCCAACATAGCCTTCATCATCCGCACCAAGGCCCTGCATCAGATCATCACGATGAATATATGTAGCATATTCTTTATTCCCCTTCTTGGGGTACGCCAAAAAAATATAGCCGTTTTTACTTAAATGATTTTTCTCAATCACCTTATCCACGATTCTCTTTAAAGAATCCATATCCAATACAAAGGCAAATATAAGATCATAAGCACTTTCATTAAGCTTTGTATCGTAATCCGGCAGCTCTGCTAAATAATCCGCCCCGGCTGGCTGATTCAGGACTGCCACCCGTTCATATTTATGTAAATTCAGTTTTTCAACTATTGTTTTAGCCATTGCATTCACCACCTAGTTGATTTTTTCTACCTTCAGTTTATAAGCTTCCCATTGCGTTAGCAACTTTTCTCTAGATAGTATAAAAAGTCGATGTGGAAAACTTCCGTCTCTTTTCATATAATCATTTCTAGGAAAATATTAACTGTGCTATAATTCAGATATAATAAATTCCCATGTCCAGCTTCTTTAGATTCTTTTCCCTTTGAATGCCAGCTTCATTTTTCGGTTCATTAGCGGAGGTCCTAGGCGCAACATTCTAAGTAGGCATAAACTCAACTTTTTTGCATAGGCATGATAGGGTATCAAAGCTCCAGAAAAAATGTAGTCCCTGGAAATACAGAACTGACTTCAGCTCTGCATTTCTTCCTCAAAATTACGAATACCAATGAAACATCTCTTATCGTTGTACTATAAGAGATATCTTTTTACACTCTTCATTAAATAGAAACCATGCTTAAAAAACATAGTGTCACACTCCTTCAATCATCATGAATCCACTTTAAATCAGGTGTATTTTCCGTAGTTTTTATGCATTCTTTATGCAATCAGATATCCCTTTGTTTTTTCCTAGATCAAAAAATTCAGTGATGCTTTCATATGAAGTGTCACAAAAGGGGAGTTCTCATGAATTATATCGAGTATGATTTGCTATTTGAATCAAGAAAACAGTTAATTGAGGAAATTACGGGGTTGGATGAAAAAACGCTCCACCATAAGCCTGTGCCTGAAGTATGGAACATCGCCCAAATTTGCCATCATTTATATCTTACGGAGCAGGTTTTTACCGAAGTTATAGCAAATGGCATTCGGGAAAGGGATTTTAATAATATCATTCAAAAAAACATTTACTTCGTTACTGATAGAACAAGGAAATTCTCATCCCCTGAGGCCATTTCACCCTCTTCAGCCCCATTTCAATTATCGAGCCTCATGGATTTGCTGGCAGAATCAAGGGATCGATTATTACAGGTTCTTTATGATATGGATTCAGATATCCTGTTAAATAGAAAGAAAGCCAAACATCCCCTGTTCGGGGACCTCTCATTGGATCAATGGATTGAGTTATTATCCTTACATGAACAAAGGCATATCAAACAGATTCAAGAAATAAAGACCGCCCTTATATAAGCCTTTCATGACAAATTAGATAATCAGCCGGAGACTTTTCAAACAAAACAAAGAGACCACGTCATTTTGTGGTCTTTTTTCATGCATGCTATGAAACGATCGTGACTGTCGGGGGCTGCACCAAGTTGATAGATTGGCAGAGCCCCTATTTCCCTAACCAGCATTCTAGTATCAAGATGATACTTTTAGTTTCCTTTTGATTTGTGTTGCGAAGATTTCAAGACAGATTGCGATGATCAGGATAAAATAAGTGATTGCTCCAATTTCACTCAAGTCAAAGTAAAATCCACTTGCCATGAACATATCGAAGCCGATTCCTCCTGCTCCTGCCGCTGCGCCCATTGCGACCGCCACTGCAAAATTGATTTCAAAGCGCATGAAGGTCCACGAAATGATATAAGTGATCGAAGATGGTATGATGACTTGGAACACGATCTGCCACCAATTCGCTCCGCTTGCTTGCAGGGCCTCTATAGCTCCTTTATCAATTTCCTCGAAGGATTCCGAGTAGGCCTTCACAAGGTAACTTATGGAGTGAAACGTCATCCCTATAACGGCCGCTACACTGCCCAGCCCTGCTGCGACTGCAAAAATGAGGACCCATAACACGGTAGGAACGGCTCTAATCAGGGCAACCGATCCCTTTATGATAATCGATAATGGCTTGGACGAGATATTTCCAGCCGCTAAAAGCCCCAACATCAGGGCAATGATCGCACCAAATATTGTTGTCAAGAAGGCTAAACCTAATGTAATCGACACCTGATAAAGCGCTTGTGAAAAGGTAAAGTGCTTCAGATGCGGTTCAAAAAACATGGTCTTCAAATTGTCGGCGGTCAATGACAGCGCGTCCCACAGTTTAACATCCTTATAATCAAAACTGGCAAAAGCGTATATGGTCAAAACTGCCAGTACCAGCATACTCAACCTAATCGCGATTGAAGATTTCGAGAAGGGCTTTTTCGATAATCGTTCAAGTAGCATTTTATCTAAATCCTGGCCAGTAGGAGCAGGAAATGGTTTGATTGGACCTTCTGCCTGCATTATAAAATCACCCTCCTCACATAATTTGAGATCAATTCAATAGATAATATCGAAATGATGATCGTAATGACGACAAGGCTGGCAATGTCATAACTCAAGTTTTTATAGTACAGATTAAACGTAAAACCAATGCCCGATCCTGTAAGCAGCCCGACCAATGTTGCATTCCTGATATTCGTTTCAATCATAAAAAGTACCCAGCTGATCATTTGCGGAATGGTCGAAGGAATAACAGACTGCGAAATGACGGTTAGATAACTTGCGCCGGTTGTCTGCAAAGCTTCTACAGAGCTTGAACTCACTTCATCAATCGTTTCAATAAAAGCTCTTGTTAAAAAACCGAAAGATCCGAAAAACAAGGCAAAATAACCAGTCAAGGAACTTTGTCCAAATGAGAATAGCAGAACCAATGCCCATATTGAGACATCAATATTTCTAAATAAAACGGCTATCCCACGGCTAAAACCTCCGAAAAATGCATTCACCCTTGTCGTATTGGAACCCAATATCGCAAATACAAAGGCCAATATTCCCGCTAATGTGGTTGCAGCAACGGATATCAAAAGTGTTTCTTTCAGCTTTACCAAAATGTCTGGGAGTTTGGCAAGGGAATCCTTTGTTGGATAGAAATTCGATAACGACCATTGTATGGCCTTAGGAACCGAAGTAACCCCTTTTGCGATGCTGAATTCTGTAATGATGATGGAAATTGCCGTCGCAGCCCCAATAAGCAAAAACAATAGTAGTGAATTTCTTCTCTTTTTTGCAAAAACATCAGCCGGCATGGGAACCTCCCAAATCAAAAATCAACTTTCCTTCATCTGATCCATAGATCTGATGGATATCATTTGAGGTTATATTTTGAGTTGTGCCATTGAAAACAACCTTGCCGCTATTCACACCGATGATTCGATCCGAATACTTAAGGGCAACATCGACTTGATGCAGGTTGACTACTACCGTGATTCCCATGGAAGTGCAGATATCCCTTAAATGGTCCATGATCACTTTGGAAGAATTCGGATCAAGAGAGGCAATCGGTTCATCGCATAATAGCAATTTAGGATTTTGGATAAGCGCCCGTGCAATGCCAACCCGTTGCTTCTGTCCTCCGCTCAACTGATCGGACCTTTTATAGATTAGATCTTCAAGACCGAGAATTTGGAGCAATTTAGCAGCCTGAAGTTTCTCCTCTTCACTATAAAGCCCAAGGATTCCAGCCAATGTAGATTTATAGCCTAATCGCCCATGCAGGGTATTTTCAATCACACTTAATCTATTTACAAGATTGTAATGTTGAAAAACCATCCCTATTTTCCTGCGTACTTTCTTTAACTCCCTTTTATTCACCTTGTATACATGATCATTATCAAAAATGATTTCTCCGCTAGAAGCATCGATCATCCTGTTGATGCATCGAAGGAGAGTTGATTTCCCTGCTCCGGATGGCCCTATGATCGAAACGAACTCTCCTTCTTTCACAGTGAAGTCAATATTGGATAACGCCTTTGTACCATTTCCAAAATGTTTTGAGACATTTTTCACTTCCAATAATGTTTTCATGTATGATCCTCCTACAAATTACTGCCTTTATTTAGATAATTCCCGAATTGGATTGAACCAGTCATCCTCGACTTCTACCAATCTTTCTTTTCCGCTCACCCGTTTAAATAGACCTGATAACTTAGAATCTTCCGGTACAAAAACTTTTTCGTTATTGGCTATTTCATCAGACATCAACGTTTCAAGAATTTTTTCACGTGTTTCCTCACTGACTAATTCGGTGTTAACAACGAAAGGTGCATTCAAAACTGGAGTCACTGAAATGAGTGAGAATGTCTTACCCACAACTGTGTTGAAGGGTTCAGCTGCATCCTTCTTTACCTTATACAAAGCACCTGCTTTATTCTCTTCCCCATCAGCCAGCTCCACATAATTATTGACACATGTATCACAAAAAGCTGCCACTTCCGCTTTCCCTGTCAAAAGATTTACAGCCGAACCTTGGTGTGAACCGCCATAAAGCACTTCACTGAAGAATTTATCTTTCCCGCCTTCCAATAAATCCTCGGCCTTTAATTCCTTGAATTTATCTTGCTGTGAAAAATAATCAACGATTCCCGTGGAAGGAACTTTGAAGCCGGATGTAGAGCTATTTGATACGAAAGAGAACTTTTTCCCTTGGATACCGTCTATTTTGTATTCGCCGTTCATTTTATAGTCATCTGCATTTTGGACAGCCAGCCAGCTATTATAGACTGCATCATCCAACGTACCTGATTCACCGCTTGGAACAACCAGGGGTTGAACACTATCGTTTTTGTTGTTTGCTTCAATATATCCTTGTGCACCCAGGAATGCTAAATCTGCGTTTCCATTAGCAATGGCCTCGATTGCAATGTTATAATCCGTAGTCGTCTTATGCTCGACTTTCTTTCCTGTGGCATCTTCCAAGATCTTCCCGATTTCATCGCGGGCTTCCCCTAAATCTTCCCCGGATTCATTTGGCAGCCATGCTACGGTCAATGTATCATCTTCATTTGCACCTGTTGAACTACTAGAAGAACAGCCTGTGAACACCAGTAAAATAACTAACATCAATATGGACATCATCGATTTTTTCACGTTAAATCTCCCCTCCAATTAAAAGATCATTTCTCATTACAGCCACTTCACATATAACCATACCGGTACAATACTAACCTGCCGTTAAGGGGGCTGAATATTCAGTAAAGTTTATGTGAATTCATCGTTAAATTTTTTGAATAGCTTGAGTAAAACAGCCATTCTGCATGCTATATTCTCTAGTTACTAACCGATTCATGAACTCCAAGTCATGAAAAATGCCCAGCATTGTCGTTCCTTCATTCATTAGCTGTTCCAGCAGGGTTTTCACCTTCACTTTAGAATCGTGATCCAAACTTGCTGTCGGTTCATCCAACAGAAGGAGCCGCGGCCTTTTCACCATTGCTCTTGCAATATTTAACCTTAGCTTCTCTCCTCCTGAAAAAGTAGCAGGGTAACTGTCCCATAGCTCTTTTCCTATTTCAAAGTGGCCGAGGATTTTTTCTGTTTCGATATTGGCCATTTCCCTTGTTTGTCCCATTTCAAGGATGGCCCCAGTAACGAGCTGCCTTGCTGTCGTTCTTGGCATGACATTTAAAAATTGGGATACATAGCCTATCTCATGCTTACGCAGGTAAATCATTTCCCTTTCTGTTGCTTTTGCTAGATTAATCGCACCAAAGCGTGAAGAATCATACCAGATGTCTCCTTCTTGAACCCGATAAGTACCATAAATCGATTTTAGGATCGTTGATTTTCCGCTGCCGCTCTTGCCTGTAATGCCAATGAATTCGCCTTTTTTCACTGTGATCGTAATATTGCTGACCGCATGGATATTCTTGCGTTGATTATGTAAAATAAAAGACTTGGATAAATCATTGATCTCCAATATGTTCTCCACTTTGCCACCCGCTTTCTAGAATTTATATCCTGTAATTCGTTTTTTGAATCAATTTCCCATCTACAATCACAGTTGTTATTACAGGGAAATCACCAGAAATTTTTTCAATAATAAGTATGTCAGCCTTTTTCCCTTCGCGAATCGATCCAATTTCGTCCTCCATCTTGACTGCCTTTGCGGGATTAATCGTAACCAGCTTGAACATATCGACAAGATCCATCCCATGGTTTTCGACTAATTCAAACATTGAATGGAGAAGGGCTGAAGGGTAATAATCACTGCATAATATGTCTATGCTTCCATCCTGAATGGCTTCAGAGGCACTTAAGTTCCCGCTGTGAGAACCTCCCAAAAGCACATTTGGTGCACCGGCTATAGTATACATCCCCATATCATGGGCCTTACGGGCAATCTCAAGTGTGATTGGAAATTCACTTATACTCGTTCCAAAGCTGTGAACCAATTCAAGCTTCTCTATTGAATCATCATCATGTGAGGCAACGGCAATATTGTTTTCTCTTGCCAGCAGTGCGATCTCCTTCATTCTTTCAATCGTCAGCTTTTCTTTCACTTGATGAGTCCGGATCATGACATCAATGGCTTCATCACTATAATCGTTATACCCTCTTAAAGTGTTTCGATAAATCTCTAGATGCCGATACTGTCCTTGTCCTGGAGTGTGGTCCATGAATGAGACCAGATGCACTTTCTTTTCCAAAACATATTCTCTTAGACTATCGATATCATCCAAATTATCGATTTCATAACGTGCATGAAACCGGTGACGCACTAGGTGCTTCATCCTATGTGTTTGATCGATCAAATCAATAAGCTTTCTTACATTCTCCGGCTCCCGAATGGGCTTATATGCGTATTCAGTGGATTTATAGAGCGATAGAGAGTGAAACATGGTCGTAATCCCATGCGTAATCAATTCCTTTTCCGTTTCTCTTAAGCTCAAATTAAAATTCATTAAAGAAGTCGGGCGCGGCGCAGTCATATGTTCAATATAATCTGAATGGAGATCAATGAAACCTGGTGAAACATATCCGCCCATAGCGTCCAGCACTTCCATCCCAGGACTTCTCTCGATTTCTCCCACAGGTGCAATCCGGCAAATTCTATCATCCTTAATTAAGAGATCATGGTCCATCAGGATCGAGTCTTCCGTTATTATTTTTCCATTTTTAATCAGCAACAATGTCTCTTCCCCCATTTTCGGTTTAGTTTCTTTTACAGCAGCGAGTGTACTAATTGCTGGGTATAAGGATGCTGTGGATCTTCGAGTATTTGATCTGTTAAACCTCGCTCGATTATTTTACCCTCCAGCATAACGAGAGTACGGTCTGCAAGCATTCGGATTACACCCAAATCATGGGATACCAATACCATGCTAATATTCAAATCTCTTTGGAGGCCTTTAATTAAATCCAATACACTTGCTTGAACTGATAAATCTAAACCCGTGGTGACTTCATCCAAAAGCAGTATGGGAGGATTGTTGGACAATGCTTTGGCTATCTGGACCCTTTGCTGCATTCCCCCTGAGAAATTCCTAGGTTCTTCTGTCATTCGATGAATCGGAATATTGACGGCTTCAAGGAGTTCGGCGCCTCTTGATTCCATGCTGCCAACATGTCTGTTCCCGGCTGATATCAACTTTTCGGCAATATTGCCGATCGAGGAAAAATCCATTTTCAACCCTAGAATCGGGTTTTGATAAACCTTCCCCATCAGGTGGTTTCGAACGTATCTTTTCTTCTGGGCAGACTCCATGAAAACATTCTTTTTTCCTTCCTCAAAGCCAGCTACATACAGTTCTCCATCGGTCACTTCTTCATCAAAATACAAACTTTTCATTAAAGTGGATTTGCCGCTGCCGCTTTCCCCTACAATTCCAAGAACTTCACCGTGATACAAATCGAATGTCAGATCTCTGCAGGCATAAACCGTCCCGCATTCGTGACAATAGTTTTTCGTCACTTTTCCTGATTTCATATGTTTGCATGCCGAACATCCGTTACCATACTGTTTGCTCATTTGTTTAACTGATAATACGGGAACCTCAAGCACAGACATTTAATTCACTCCCAATGATTGTTTTTGATTGACCATTTCAAGGCAATTGCTTGTATCATTGCATTGGAAATACGTTTCCCCTGATTCCTCATCAACAAGTTCATCCAAAAACACATCATTGGAACCGCAGAGAATGCAAGAATGATTTGCAAAGGACTCGATTTCAAATTCATAATCATCAAATGCCAAAGATGATACATTTGTATATGGGGGTACTGCATATACCTTTTTCTCCCTGCCTGCACCTAACAAAATGAGTGCTTCATTACCGTCCAGTTTGGCATTATCGAATCTTGGTATCGGGCTTGGTGCCATGACATACCTGTCGTGAACCATCACCGGATGGTCTGCATCCGTCGCCATTATTCCGTACTTCATAATTTGTTCAAATAACATAAGCCATGCTCCGCTATACTCTCTCTCAGCATGCAGCTTTTTCGTTTCATGTTCGCTCGGCTCGAAATTCCTTAAAGGTTCCGGTAACGGAACTTGAAGAATTAATATCTGGTCCCGATGCAGCGGCACTTCCGGCACCCTGTGTCTTGACTGGATTAAAGAGGCTTCTTTTGTACAATCCGTTGTCCTCACCCCAGTGGTATCAGACACGAGTTTTTTTATGTTAACGGCATTAACGGATTCATCCGAGCCTTGGTCGATCACCTTAAGGACGTCATCCTTTCCGATCAATGACAATGTCAACTGCAGGCCGCCTGTGCCCCAACCTCGTCCAATCGGCATTTCCCTTGAAGCGAATGGGACTTGATAACCGGGAATGGCAATCGCCTTCAGTGTTGCCCTTCTAATTTCCCGTTTCGACCCTTCATCAAAGAATGCAAAATTATAAGTCTTATTCATGCAATCCAACCTCCTGCTCTGTGGTCTTATCTTTTGACTTCCGAATGCTATCAAGCTTGGATTGGAACGTAACGTAATGAGGCATCTTCAAATGGGAGATGAAACCCGTCGATTCCACTGAATCTATATGATAAAGAACGAATTCCTCGTTGTGACTTGGAAACTCCTTGTTGGGTTTTTCCAAGCAATTATCCAAGATGCCCATAGCGATTGCTTTCGTTTCATTTTGTCCCATGCACATGCCATAGCCGACTTCAAACTCTATTTCTTTTTTGCCTTGTTCTTTTTCTACCGTAAGCGGAATGAGCATCTCTGCCTCAGTTGCTGTGAAGTCCCCAATATAATAGCTATCTTCCTCTTGCCCTTCGTCCAGCAGCGGGTGATCGAGATGGACGGGCAGCTGGCCTACACGCAGCTCCCCTACTGTCGGGTGCAGTGCACCATATCCACGGATGACTGCATAAGCAAGCGATGTAACTGCGCCGGTTTGGCCCCTTGTTAAAATTTGCAGGCGTTCACTCCGCATTGAAGGAAACTCCAGACTTTTCCTTGTCACATCCCCAGGCTGCAAATCATTGTTCTCACAGCTTGCTAATAAGCCTTCTCTTCTTAAGTAGTCCAAAACTTTAGGCAGGGAGTTTAAATCAGCACTATCATTTTGATTTTCTGTTGAATGATCTTCCTCTTGAAAAGCCCGTAACCAATCTTGAATGCTTATATCCGATTCATTTTCCAGCTCCGAATCTAGTAACCGATGTGTATAATCGGTCGTGGCACCTAAAATCTGTCCGCCAGGCACATCCTTAAAACTAGCTGAAATCCGCCGTTCGACTTTCATATTTTCAGAACTGATCACCCGTGAAACATGTTTTCGCGGCAAAGTGGATCGATAGGCTCTCAAGAGGAAAACAGCTTCTTCCGGATTGCCTTCAGCCTGTTTAATGGCAAGTGCAGCCAGTGATTGATCATACAAACTGCTTTCTGACATAACCTGATCAATCAATCCTCTCATCCCGGCTTCTATCTTATGCAGTTCTATGGCCGTCCCTTTTTTGACCCGTTCATACTTTAAGCGTTTGATGGATTCCTCAATCGCCTTTGTTCCGCCCTTTACTGCAACATATCCCATAAAATCCCACCCCCATTTTCTCTAATTTGAGTCGTTCTCGGCAAAGCTATTAAACGATCTTGTTGATCAACAAAATACATATCGATTCCTAACGGGAATTCCATGTTTTTTTCGTTCCTTGCAGCCAGCCAGGCGGAGACATTCGGGAGACTTAAGAATGATTCGTCTTGAATTCCCGGTCCTGAAAGGATCATTGAGTCCCCTTTCGTAACATCCGGTACTTCTAGAATGATCATCGCCGATTCATGAGGGTTCAAAAGATTTCCTACCTTTGCTTTATTCAAGGCTTCCTTCATTTGCTCCTCGGAGGCATCATGTAAAATAAAGATAAAATCCGCTTCCGGCAAATCAACAGGCTTTGAATAAGTAAGCTGATTGATCATTCTTGACACGGCCTCCTCCGCCTTTGAAATGACCTTAAATGACACTTCAGGGTCGAGTACCGTTCGTGCAAGCAGGATGGTCGAAGATAAGCATTCCATTTGAACATCCAACGTCCTGGCCTCCCTATCCAAAACCACTAAAGTTCCAGGTCTTGAAGTCGCCGTTACAAGCTTTCTATAAACAGTTTGTATATCATGAACTACATCCAAATTCATTGCTTTCCCCCCTCTTATTGAACATCCATTGTTTCGAAGTTAACCTTGGTTCTTAAGATCGATCGATTAAACTCTTGAAGATTTTTCTGTATAATCTTCTTCTCATTTTCTAAAACATGTGACCATGACCTTGTTTCGCCAAGATCAGCCTCATAAGCGGCATCAATGATCGCTAAACTATGTGCCAGTTCTTCCCGCTGTCCCTTAACGATACCAATCCCGATTGAATCCTGGATTTGGACCGTGCATTCTGTCACCAGCATTTCCCCTAGATAAAACAAGCTCTTTTTTGCCGTTTCCCTTGTCTTTAGCAACACAAGGGCACTCTCTGGCTTTTGAATGACGGTAACTTTATATTTCATGGCTATTTCCTTGGCAAATTCCTTCGCAATGTCCTCAGAGCCTTGAATCAAAATCTCGGTTCTTTCCCTTCTTCTCATTCCATTGGCCTCCAATGTTTTAGTTTCAAGCTAACATCTTCAATGTATCTTGTTGCCAAGTGAACGTACGTTAAGAAAGAGTAAATCTTTGTATGAAATTTGTTAAAGCCGGGCCTGCACTATTCAAATTTCGTGCTTTAATCGTGAATTCGGAGCATTTACTCGTGAGTTCCGTACCTTTACTCGTGAATTCGGGGCATTTACTCGTGAGTTTCGTACTTTTACTCGTGAATTCAAGGCATTTACTAGTGAATTCGATCGATATCTGGAATGGAAGTTTTTATATAACATATGTGAAACAATCGCTCCGATAGATTATGACCGTGTGCTCAAGGACTTGATTACTCCGCTTATCCCGGCATAATGATTCCACTTGCAAAAGTGGAATCAAACTTGAACACTGCAAAATATCCCGTTCGAAAAGAGTGGGAAAAATCACATTCAGTTTGCTCCTGCTGGATCCGAACTCTACAAAGCCACGCTGCCGATAATATTGAAACATGGAGGTTATATCCGGACCGTCCTTTTCTATTTCAGGAAATGTTGATTTTGCTACAAAAGATGTATGGAGAGCAATCGGGAAATCGTCCATTAACCTAAGCCTGCCAATTTTAAAGACCTTATCATCACTTTCCACCTCAAGGCTTCGAAAAATCTTCTGATCATAAGAAATTTCTTCGCAAAAAATAGTACTCGTTTGAAAGGAAAACTGGAATTCCTTCATTTTCTCGGTGAAACTGACATCTCCGGATAGAATTAACGGAATTTGTTTCTTGGTTTCCTGGACATAACTTCCCTTACCTTGCTTCGAATAGATAAAGCCTAAATCTTGAAGCTGCTCATATGCTTTCCTGACAACCATTCTTGGTACATTAAATTGATCGGCGAGTATATGCTCTGAAGGTAACTTTTTATCCAATTGAAAGGTCCCACTCTTAATTTCAGATATCAAATGATCCACTAAAAAGTTTTTTTCCGCCAACAAAAATCCCCCTTTACATATAATTTCCTTGTTACTGTCAGTGTAATGAGAAAATATGAAGCTATCATGATTTTCTTGTAAAAAAAAAAGTCCTGGTCAATTACCAGAACGAAAGGAAGCACTTATTTTATCGATCTTTTTCCATACAATCCCCTGCATGTTCATTCTTTCAAATTCCTAATCCAGCATGTAAGCATGCCGCTCTCACAGCAAAATTCCTGGTTTCATAGATCGATATTTTTCAATACCACATCATTAATGGCCATGCTTTTTTTCCTTAATTTCAAAGCATTCACACATTCCGTTCCAGGGCTCATACTGCCAAGCCGAATCGGCTGCTCCCCATAATCCCCATGAAAATCCGAACCTCCTGTTTTAATGAGATTATATTGATCTGCATATGAAATCGCTCTTTCCTCTTCTGCATGACCATGATGCGGGTGAAGAACTTCAATCCCTTCAAGCCCTGCTTTTACAAGATCAGGGATAATTTCGAAGCTCCCGTATTGTCCAGGATGAGCAAGGACCGGGACGCCTCCGGCAGCACGAATCGCCTTCACAGCCAGTATGGCATCCACATACTCCATAGGAATAAAGGCAATGCCCGGCTCTTCCCCATTTAGGCCGCGGCTGAAGATTTTCCTATACAAATCTCCATAGATAGAATCCGTATACCCCGACTCCCGAAGTGCCAGCATAATATGCTGTTTATAAACACCGGTTCCTCCCCTGAATTTAGATACCTGATCCCAAGTTATTCGATATCCTGCATGAATCAGCCGTTCCACCATTTTTTCAGAGGCTGCATTCCTCTTTTCAATCAGTGGATTACATAAATCCTCAAGGGCCTTATGACCAGGCTCAACAAAATAGCCCAAAATATGTACACGCCTTCCTCTTGCAAAGTCATAACCGGAAACTTCGATACCAGGGATGATTTCAATTCCTATTTCCTTACCCCGTTCCACCATCTCTTGCAATCTCATTGTTGTATCGTGATTCGTAATCGCTAAATGGCCAATGCTCTCCCTTTTTGCAACCTCCAATAATTCTTCAAAAGAACTGGAACCATCTGAAACGTTCGTATGACAATGTAATTCAACCTTCATGCCAATCCCCCCATTCTTATTCGTTACCCATTTTCATTTTAACTTAGTGCCATGTCGGTCAACGTTAAGATGATGTAAAAAAACGTAAAGGTGTAAAAGTCGTCCTGATTGGTGAAAATACTTAAGTATTTCAGACTGTAGACAAAAAAATACCAGTTGATTTCAGAAACCCGCTCCCTTTCCGCCGACTGTCTGCCAAGCCTCCTCGACGCAAGCGTCTGTGGGGTCTCGGCCAGCCAGTTATTCGGCAGAGTGTCGCAAATTTTTCCATCCATTAAGGAGTACAGGAAAAAAAACATGAAGGATAAACTAGTCTTAAATGGGTTCGGAATAAGACGAGCCAACAGTTTTTTCTTTTAAAACACAAAGGTGATTGGAACGGAAGGCACGAGACTCCTGCGGGAAAAGCGTGGCTTGGGAGACCCCGCAGGCGTGCCGAGGAGGCTCCCGCCCGCCCGCGGAAAGCGAGTGCCTGAAGTGGAAATCAACGTTCCCCTTTTACAAACCCACAAAAAAGCTGTCGGCAAACAATTATTATCTTGTTTGTAGACAAAGGGGTTCTATCTAAATAAAACAAAGGTGATTGGAACGGAAGGCACGAGACTCCTGCGGGAAAAGCGTGGCATGGGAGACCCCGCAGGCGCGCCGAGGAGGCTCCCGCCCGCCCGCGGAAAGCGAGTGCCTGGAGTGGAAATCAACGTTCCCCTTTTACAAACCCACAAAAAAGCTGTCGGCAAACAATTATTATCTTGTTTGTGAACAAAAAGGTTCTATCTAAATAAAACAAAGGTGATTGGAACGGAAGGCACGAGACTCCTGCGGGAAAAGCGTGGCATGGGAGACCCCACAGGCGCGCCGAGGAGGCTCCCGCCCGCCCGCGGAAAGCGAGTGCCTGAAGTGGAAATCATCGTTCCCAAGTAACATGTTCATTCGTCCTTTTCAGTTCCCTACCCTGTTACGTATTTCCCTTCAAGTTGAAATAAAATCAGAATAAAACCAATAAAAATTTTGACTTACTGTCAAAAATGATGTACATTACCTAATGGGCGAACAATTTTTATTAAAAAAGACAAAAATATTCGTATATAGAGGTGCATAACATGGAAAACGTGTTTGATTATGAAGATATTCAATTAATTCCTGCAAAATGTATAGTAAATAGCCGTTCTGAGTGTGATACATCCGTTACTTTAGGTAAACATACATTCAAGTTACCTGTAGTACCTGCCAATATGCAAACGATCATTGATGAAAAGATTGCCATTTACTTGGCTGAAAACGGTTACTTTTATGTCATGCATCGTTTTGAGCCAGAAAAACGACTGACTTTCATTAAAGACATGCATGCAAGAGAATTGATCGCTTCCATCAGTGTCGGCGTTAAAGATGAAGAATACGGTTTCATCGAACAATTATCGAATGACAACATTGTACCTGAATACATTACGATAGATATTGCACACGGACATTCCAATGCCGTGATAAAGATGATACAGCATATTAAAAAACATTTACCTGAAAGTTTTGTCATTGCAGGAAATGTGGGAACTCCTGAAGCGGTACGTGAATTGGAACATGCCGGTGCCGATGCTACAAAGGTGGGCATTGGACCAGGAAAAGTATGCATCACTAAAATCAAGACTGGATTTGGAACGGGCGGCTGGCAATTAGCTGCACTTCGCTGGTGTGCAAAAGCGGCAAGCAAGCCAATCATCGCCGACGGCGGCATTCGTACGAACGGTGATATTGCCAAATCGGTTAGATTTGGAGCTTCAATGGTCATGATCGGTTCACTATTTGCCGGACATGAAGAATCTCCAGGTCAAACGATCGAGAAAGATGGAAAGGCCTTTAAAGAATACTTTGGTTCAGCTTCTGAATTCCAAAAAGGTGAAAAGAAAAACGTTGAAGGCAAAAAGATGTTTGTCGAGCACAAAGGATCTTTGGAAGATACGTTGAAGGAAATGGAACAAGATCTTCAGTCATCCATTTCATATGCAGGCGGTACCAAGTTGGAAGCCATCCGGAATGTGGATTATGTGGTCGTTAAGAATTCAATCTTTAACGGTGACAAAGTTTATTAAGAAGGAACGTAATAAAGAACGGCCTAATCAATGGATTAGGCCGTTTTTTATCATTATACCTTTTTAACAAATTGGGATTTTAATTTCATTGCACCAAAACCATCAATCTTGCAATCAATGTCATGATCTCCATCAACTAGACGGATGCTTTTGACTTTAGTGCCCATTTTTAAAACGGATGAGCTCCCTTTCACTTTAAGGTCCTTGATTACCGTAACGGTATCACCATCATTCAAGGCGTTTCCATTAGCATCTTTGATAACCTTCTTTTGATCACCATTTTCGTTTTCCGCTTCCACCGTCCACTCATGGGCGCATTCCGGGCAAACAAAAAGACTTCCGTCTTCGTATGTATATTCTGAATCACATGCAGGGCAATTAGGAAAATCAGTCATAAATTCACTTCCTCCATTCATTATGCCAATTTTAATATAATAATGGTTTACACACAACCAGTAGTCTATTACCTCCCCTCCTCTAGAACCTATAAAGGTTTTACTATATACTTTTAAGAAAAAGCTGGAAAGTGCGGTGAACCCATTGTTTAAACTATTATTGATAGAAGATGATACGACGTTATTCAATGAAATTAAAGATAGATTGGCGCAATGGTCTTATGATATTTACGGAATCGGCGATTTTAGTAAGGTGGTTCAGGAATTCACGGACATAAAACCTGATTTGGTCATCATTGATATACAGTTGCCGAAGTTTGATGGATTTCATTGGTGCAGAATGATCCGGTCCCATTCCAATGTTCCCATCATCTTTTTATCATCACGTGATCATCCTACGGACATGGTGATGTCCATGCAGCTTGGAGCTGATGATTTTATCCAGAAGCCTTTTCATTTCGATGTACTCATCGCGAAGATACAGGCCATCCTTCGCCGTGTCTATAATTACAATACGGAAAAGATCGAATTGAAAACCTGGTGCGGCGCCACCGTGGATTACGAGAAGAACACGGTTTCGGCCGAGACGGGCACAATCGAATTGACGAAAAATGAAATTTTCATCTTGAAAAAGCTCATTGAACAGAAAAACAAGATCGTAAGCCGCGAAGAATTGATCAACAGCCTATGGGATGACAAACGTTTTATAAGCGATAACACCCTTACTGTTAATGTGAACCGTTTACGAAAGAGGTTGGATGAACTGGGTTTAGGTCATTATATTGAAACGAAAGTCGGACAGGGCTATATCGCCGTAGAAGAGGCAAATGCATGATCAGAAAATATCTCGTGGAAAGGTTCAGCTGGATCACCTTTTACATCCTTCTTCATCTATTCATTATCTTTGTGGCCTATCTTGATTCGGCCATTCCGTTAAAGCCCATACTGTATATTGTTTTTTTATCATTGCTCATATTCAGTATGTTTCTGATATTCCGCTATAAAAAAGAAACGTATTTTTATAAAAGTTTAAAAGTGAGGGAAGACAACCTGGATATAACGAATATAGCCGAACCAGAGAGCCCTTTCGAAAAAATCATAGAAAACAGCATCATTAACCAAACTGAATTATTGAAGCAGTCCGCTGCAATCGGTCAAATGACTTTAGAGCAGGAGAAGGATGAATTATTATCTTGGATTCATGAAGTGAAGACACCATTGACGGCGATGCATTTAATGATTGACCGCTTGGATGATGAATTGCTGAAATCACACTTGACTTATGAGTGGCTGCGCATTCATCTTCTTCTTGATCAGCAGCTCCATCAAAGGCGCATGCCTTTCATCGAAAATGATTTGTATATAGAGAAAACCGATTTGGAAACAATAATCTTTGATGAGATTAAAACGCTGCGATCATGGTGCATTCAAAAAGGAATCGGCTTCGACATACAATTGGACGTAACCGAAGTGCTTAGTGATGCCAAATGGCTGGCCTTCATCATGAGGCAGCTCTTGACCAACTCCATTAAATACAGTGAAAACTCAGATATCACAATTTATAGCCATGAGCGAGCCGGACAAACGGTTCTTGAAGTGCAGGATTCCGGACGGGGAATTGACCCAAAGGATTTAACCCGCATATTTGATAAAGGATTTACATCCACGACAAACCATCGTGACAATGCGGCAACCGGCATGGGGTTATATTTAACCAAGAATGCGGCCGAGTCCCTATTCATCTCCATTGATGTGAAATCAGTGCTTGGAACCGGGACGACCGTTACCTTGACCTTCCCAAAAAGAAATGATTTCGTGAATATCACAAGCATGTGACAAAAGTGTCACATGCTTTTATTCTTTGTTCGTCCAAACGAAGGAAAAGAAATACATGGCCTTTTATAATGAGGATATAGAAAAAAGGAGTGTATCCAAATGAATATATTAGAAGCGAAAAAAATCCATAAAAGCTATGGTAATAAATTCAATAAACAAGAAGTATTAAAGGGTCTTGATATAAGCATACAAGAAGGCGAATTCGTAAGTATCATGGGTGCTTCCGGTTCAGGAAAAACGACTTTGCTGAATGTCCTTTCCTCGATCGATAAAATCAGCAACGGCACCATTACAATCGATGGTAAAGAGATTTCAGGGATGAAAGAAAAGAATTTGGCCGAATTCCGTAAGAACCACTTGGGCTTCATTTTCCAGGAATATAACCTATTGGACACATTGACTGTCAAAGAAAATATCCTTTTGCCTTTATCCATTACAAAAACGCCCAATAATGAAGCGGCACAAAAGTTTGATAGCGTGGCGAAGGAACTGGGCATATATGAAGTGAAGGATAAATACCCAAATGAAATTTCCGGTGGTCAAAAACAGCGTACGTCTGCAGCACGGGCTTTCATCCATGATCCAAGCATCATTTTTGCGGATGAACCGACTGGGGCGCTTGACTCCAAATCAGCTTCCGATTTACTGAACAAACTGAGCGAAATGAATAAAAAGCACAAAGCGACCATCATCATGGTAACCCATGATCCCGTGGCCGCCAGTTATTGCAGCCGAGTCATTTTCATTAAAGATGGACAAATCTATACCCAATTGAATAAAGGTGAAGAATCCAGACAAACCTTCTTCAAGGACATCATGAAAACACAAGGTGTATTGGGAGGGGTTCAAAATGAGCATTAATCAACTCATCTTGCGAAATCTGAAAAAGAATCTGAAGAACTATTATCTGTATGTGTTTGCCCTGATCTTCAGCGCTTCCCTGTACTTTGCCTTTGTCACCTTGCAATATGACCCAGCGCTGGATAAAGCGGAGGGGACGGTAAAAGGTGCCGCCTCCATCAAGGCTGCATCAATCCTGCTTGTTGCGATTGTTTCCATATTCCTTTTATATGCCAATAGCATTTTCATTAAAAGACGCAGTAAAGAAATTGGCTTATTCCAATTGATAGGCATGACGAAGAACAGGATATTCCGTATCCTGAGTGTGGAAAACCTGATCCTGTATTTCTGTTCCGTATTTCTGGGAATCTTTGTAGGGTTTGCCGCTTCAAAATTGATCATCATGATCCTATTTAAAATAATGGGTGTCGAGGCAATCGCGACTCTTAACTTTTCTTTTCAGCCGCTAGTGCAAACCTTGCTCGTTTTCAGTGCCATCTATCTTTTGATCATGTTGATGAATTATGCCTTCATTAAAAGGCAAACCATTCTATCATTATTTAGAGTGACTTCCATGACGGAAGGAAAAGTGAAAAAGGTTTCGATGTTCGAAATGATCATCGGGATATTCGGGATCGCCCTGATCATTGCTGGCTATGTCATTTCATCCAAATTATTCGATGGAGCTTTTTCAGATATGACCGAGCTTTTCATGGCCATGATCGTCATTCTGGCAACCGTCATCATCGGTACTTACCTATTCTATAAAGGATCCGTAAGCTTCATCTTTAATATCATCCGTAAAAAGAAAAATGGCTATTTGAACATCAATGAAGTATTGTCCCTTTCATCCATCATGTTCCGGATGAAATCGAATGCGATATTATTGACGATCATCACAACCGTTTCCGCTTTGGCGATCGGGTTATTATCATTAAGCTATATCTCCTACTACTCTGCGGAGAAGAGTGCACAAAGCAGTATCCCTAACGATTTTTCGATGACGGATAAGGGAGATGCAGATGCATTCAAAGAAGCTTTATCAGACAGTAAAATTGATTATGACGCAAAGGTGATTGACGTCATTCAAGTGGATGTCAACGTAAAGGAAATAATGGAAACGGGCCTCGAAGGAGTGAACTTCGATTCGGACATCATGACCGTTCCCGTCATCAGTGATGAATCCGTTAAAGGAATCAACCTTGCTGAAGATGAGACCCTTTTCAGCGGATACAGTAGTATGATGGAGAAGGTCATATCCTTGAAGGATTCCGGAAAGATTGAACTGAAGGGCAAAAATGAAGTGATTCCGCAAACATATTTGGGTTTGAATGATGATACCTTCCTGTCCTATTACTTCACGAGTGGCGGATTGCCCGTTGCGATTGTAGACCAAACGATATTCGACCGTTTGAAAAGGGATGTCGACCCTAAAATCCAAAAAGTATCATCCGTTAATATCGGCATAGATGTGAAGGATGAAGCTGAACTTGAAAAAGCGAATGATCTATTCAGTAAAATGAATTTTAAAGAAGAACATGTAAATGATTCCCAATTAGAAAATTTCACCAACCAGAAGAAGAATATGGGTCTTATGATGTTCATCGTCGGCTTCTTGGGATTAACCTTCCTCATCACATCCGGCTGTATCCTTTATTTCAAGCAAATGGATGAAAGTGAAGGTGAAAAATCCAATTATACGATTTTAAGAAAACTAGGATTCACGCGTGGTGACTTACTAAGAGGAATCCAAGCAAAACAAGTTTTCAATTTCGGCATTCCTTTAGTCGTCGGGCTGCTTCACAGTTATTTCGCAGTCCAATCAGGATGGTTCTTTTTCGGGACCGAAGTTTGGACACCGATGGTCATCGTCATGGCATTATACACGGCACTGTATTCGATCTTCGGGATCCTATCCGTATTTCATTACAAGAAGGTCATTAAAGAATCTCTATAATTTCGAAGATACTAAAAGCTCCAGGGCCAATGAGGCCCTGGAGCTTTTAAACTGTAGAAAAATTCGAAGAATAGTCAGCTTGCCTAAAATTTTTCTAAAAAAAACATCCCAGTTGATTGGATGGGTGTTCGAGACTCCTGCGGGAAAAGCGTGTCCAAGGGAGACCCCGCAGGCGCAAAGAGCGCCGAGAAGGCTCCCGGACCGCCCGCGGAGCGAGTGCCTGGAGTGAAAATCCCCGATCGGATTATACAAACCCTCAATGAAGTTCCAACTGCTTTAGAAATCCGCTCCCTTTAAAGTACCCCAGCCGGTTTCATCATTTCCTTGATCAATTCCCTGTTGCGCTTTTTAAAGATTTCATTATGGGAAGAAACCATCCCCACTCCGTGAGCGTCAGGCTGGATATATTGCTTTGCCTTGTTTACGGCATTTGCAGCATCTTGAAAAGTTCCTGCTATCAGGTTCAATTTACCTTCATGCTTAAGGATATCACCGGCAGCGTATATTCCATCCATCGAGGATTCACTCGAAGGAGTACCTTCAATATAATAGTTGTCGGCAATGGCAATGTCCACTTTACTATTTCGAAGCAGCGATGTATCACGCTCATAACCATGATTGATGATGACTTCATCGATCGGTAAGTAAGATACCTCTCCCGTTGCGTGATTCGTCAGTTCAACATGCTCAATTGATTCATGATCGTCGCAGGCGATCAATTTTGTAATCGTCGTATTCAAGAAACAAACAGCAGAGCTTTCCATCAATTGCCTTGCTTGTGATTCATGTCCTGCTAAACTATCTTTCCTGTATGTCAGGTACACCTTTTTGGCAATGGGCTCTAATTCATTTGCCCAGTCTATGGCAGAATTCCCGCCGCCTGAAATGATCACCGCCTTATCCTTGAAACGATTGAAAGACTTGACAGTATAGTTTAAATTGGAGACTTCAAACCTTTCTGCCCCGTCTATTTCCAACTTTTGCGGATTCAGGATTCCGCCGCCAACCGCGACAATGATCGTCTTGGAAAAGTGCACCTGACCTGAAGCCGTATGTAAAACGAAGATGCCTTCTTCATTACGTGTGATTGATTCCACTTTCTCATTCAAGACGACTGTTGGATTGAATGTTAAACCTTGCTCCACTAGCTGCTCAATTAATTTTTCCCCAGTAGTCGGTGTCAGCCCTCCTACATCCCAAATCATTTTCTCTGGATAGACATGAATTTTCCCGCCCAGCCGTGGCTGGTATTCAATCAGTTTAACTTTCATTTCTCTAAGTCCGCTATAGAAAGTGGAGTAAAGGCCTGCTGGACCTCCCCCAATAACCGTTACATCAAATAAATCCTGCTGTTCCATCAACGTCCACTCCCCGGTAATCAAATGTGATTGATTATCATTCTCAGTTAATCGTACACTCTTTTCTCACTTTTTACAATAAGCAGTCGAGTTAAATTTCAAAAAAAAAATCCTGCACGCGTATGTATAAGATTGAAAAAAAAGTGCAGTCATCCTTCATCCCTACTCAAGGATGAAAGATGCTGCACTTTTTTTGTGATGAATGTTAGCTTGAACGAGGTCTTTTCCCTTCCGCTATTAGAAGGTTGATATGATCTATGAGTTCAGGCAGTTCCTCCATCGTTTTGATGGTAAAGTCTGCCCCGTTATTGAAAAAGATATCTGCCGTTTTAGAGATGAGTTCTTGTTTATCTCTTTCTGGCAAACTTGTATACTCATCCAAACTCAATCCCATCTCAGAGCTTCCGACAATGACTCCGACCGACCATACCCCAGCATTCACTCCCTCTTGCATATCGGAAATGGTATCGCCTACCTTCACTACCTTCCATGATGCCGCTAATTTCAATTTTTCCATATTCCGATAGATCATGTAAGGATATGGCCTTCCAATCGAATGGGTTGCATCCGGAGTTACATGGAAATCCGGCCCATACCCTTTTCTCAAAGCATTTGCTGTGACGACCTCCATCATTGTATCCGTATATCCCGTTGTCGACCCAATCTTCAGGCCGCGATTCCTTAATGCTTCCACCGTCTCGATAACCCCTGGAATGGGATCTGTATAATCCGCCAATGACATCATCAGCGCCGGTTCGAATTCAGCATATAGTTTTTCAACGTCTTCCTCATTGAATGGCCTTCCGTATTGCTCCTCCCATAACGAGGATATCCTTGGCATGGTCAGCATCGCACGAATATGGTCGATTTTCAACATGCCCATCGGAGCTCTGGCTTCCTCCATCGTCACGTCCAGTCCAGCATTCTTAAAAATATCCACAAAAACATTCACTGGTGCAAAACATCCAAAATCCACAGCTGTTCCAGCCCAATCCAAAATGATTCCTTCTACCTTATTCATACTGTCACCACTTTCATATATTTATCTACGATCCTGCCAAGTTCCTCGATATCTTCTTCATGGATTTCGCCAATATTGCCGATCCGGAATGTATCTATGTCAGTCAGCTTTCCGGGGTAAATTACGTAGCCCCTCTCTTTGATGAAATTGTAGAAGTCCCCAAAATCAAAGGTTTCAGTTGGAAAAAGGAAAGTTGTAATGATAGGCGATTGTTTATCAGGTGAGATGTATGCATGAATGCCCAATTTCCCCATCAGCTCCCTCAGCCTATCATTATTATTTTTATAACGGGTGAATCTGGCTGGGATGCCGCCTTCTTCCGTTAATTCTTCCAGCGCTTTAGCAAACGCGGCCACTACATGTGTTGGAGATGTGAAACGCCATTTCCCATCCTTGTCCATCTCTTTCCACTGGTCATATAAATCCAGGGACAAACTGCGGGCATTGCCTTCACAAGCCAACAATTTCTCAAGCTTTGCAATGACGAAACCAAAACCAGGGATTCCTTGAATGCATTTATTCGCACTGCTGATCAAATAATCAATTCCGAGTTCAGGCACATTCATCTCCACTCCGCCAAAGCTGCTCATCGCATCAATGATCAAGGATTTTCCTTGTTCGTTTGATATCTTCGAAACCATCTCTATCGGATTTAAAATCCCTGTCGTCGTTTCACAATGAACCATCGCTATATGTGTGATGTCGCGATCATCCAGTAAAATGTTCCGGATTTCAGCTTCCTTTGGATATTCATTGTACTCTACGCCATATTCAACATGATTCAGGCCGATGCACTCCGCCATTTTCACAATCCGTTTTCCATATGCTCCATTCGTAATGATCAGCACTTTATCGGATTTTGAAAGTGCAGTCGTCAGCACAGACTCTACAACAAACGAGCCGCTTCCCTGCATAAGTACAGCCGTATATTCTCCGTTTGCAGCATATGCCAATTCAAGAAGCTGGGATCTGATTTTTTGTGTGATTTCCTTATAATCATTTTCCCATGTGCAGCGGTCAACAAGCATTTCCTGTTTCACCGTACTTGTAGTGGTCAGCGGTCCAGGCGTCAATAGTTTATAGGTATTCATTTTCCTTCACTCCTCACTGTATTCATCATAGTGCTGATTTAAAGAACTCTTGGTGCTGTTTCAATAATTCGACCGTTAGGGGCTGCTTGAATTTCATAGGGTGGGCCGGTTTATTCTTTTCCGTTACCTTTTCACCTTCATAAAGTGCGACCGGGTAATGTTTCAACAGTTCTTTTCTAGCATCTTTACTGATCGTTTCTGCCATTTTCATCGCTAAATTTGTTTTAGCTTCATTACCTTTATTCACGACAGCCACGGATTCCGTGTAGGAGAAATTCCCCTCAGCCGGATCGACGAATTTGATCGGTAAGCCCGACTCTTTAGCCATCACGGCTTGATAACGTAAACCAAAACCGGCAGCCACTTCCCCTGCTTGAACTTTATTGATCGGGCCTGAACCTGAGCTCTCAAGATGCGGACCGCTATTTGCTATTAAATCATGGAGAACCTTTTTGCCCTCTGCGTCATCGTATTGACTGATTATTGCTTGAACTAACAGCCACCCTGTTGAAGAGTCCAGGATATTAGGAATTGAAACGAGCCCTTTATATTCCGGCTTTGTTAAATCCTTAATCGAGGTAGGCATCGGCAGGCCTTTTTGTTTAAGCACTTCCGTATTCACAAAAATGGAACCGGTATTGGCCAAAATCGGTGTATAATAGGCTGGTTTTTTTTCCAATGCTTTTGTACTGAATGACAGGTCCTTGAACATGGAGTGCTGTTCCTGTGCGCTTTCAATGAAATAGGAACTCATCGTCACGACATCAGCCTCGATTTCATCTCCTTCTGCGAGCAGTTTCCCTCCTAATTCAGATGAGCCTAATGATTGAAGGACATATTTTCCTTCGTATCCGGCATCCTTCAGCGAAGTCTCCATTGCGGCAGTGGCTTCTTCATCGCCATTCGTATAAATGACCACCTTTTCCTCATCCGCTTTGCCGCTGTTACGGCCCACCAATACAAATACCAAACTTAGAGCAACTAAAGAAAGTAAGGCTATCTTGATCGTTTTAGACATAATATCCCCCTCATTAATGTTTGAATTGTCTTTTTTGATAATGATCACAAAGCAGCTTCACGACTAGATTTGTAAAAAAGATAAGTAGAGACAGGATGAATATTTCATTGAATTTGGCAAAATGCTGAAGCTCTTTAATTTTACTGGCCACTAATGTGGTTTGGGCCGTGACCAAAAAGATGATTCCGCTGATCGTAACCATACTATTGATGAAATAGTAGCTGAACATCTCGATTACCGTAGATGCCGAGTTAGGCAGAATGACACGATAGATTGTCCCGATCCAGCTATCCCCCAATAAATTCCCGGTGGTTTCCCAAGCAGGGTTCATTTTGGATAAAGAGTTCTTCGCCATTAAATAGGGTGTCGTAAAGAAGTGGACCATGTTACATAGAATGATGATGGCAAAGGTCCCCTTCCAGCTGCTGCCGTTGAACAGCAGCAAATACGATAAGCCCAACACCATTCCCGGTACTGTATTCGTCAGCATCGAAATGACATCCATTGATGATTTCCCTTTAAGGGGCGTCCTGACATTCAAGACCGCCGAGCTAAAGGCGATGAACGTTCCCAGTACGGCCGTCATCAAGGCAACGAATAAGGAGTTTTTATAGACTGCCGTTAAATCACTCGATTGGAATGTGTCGATAAAATGCTTTAAGGTGAAGGTGAGATCGTAAGGGAAACTAGTTAAAAATGGTGCAATGAACATGACTGCAAATACAGAAAACATTCCTATTAAGACCAGCACCGAAATACCGCCAAAACAGATATCCCTCCCTTTGTGCTGCGTCAATTCAATATCGCTGAACTTGTCATAATGAAAATTAAGTTTTTCCAGATAGTTTAATAGGAAAACACTGAATACTACCGGAATGAGCATGAGAATGGCAATCACTGCGCCATTATTGAAATCAGGGATGGAACCCAGCATGACTTGATACAATTGCGTCGCAACGACGGAGTAGGTCCCGCCGACCGAAGCCGGTATCCCAAAATCGGTGAAGCTCAAGATGAAGGAAAGTACAAAAGCTCCACCTAAAGTTCCTGACAATGGCCGTATGATCGTATTCAAGAAACTTCTTATCGTTCCGTCACCCATTAATTTTGAGACGATGATGAACTTTTTATCCATGTACTTGAAGGAATTATTAATGAGAAGAAAAGCTGATGGCAATGTATAGATCACATAACCTATCAATAATCCATTAAATCCATATATATCGAAGAGATTCCTTCCAAAAATCTTCGTTATGATTCCTTGATTGCCGAAAGAGTAGATGATCGCAAACCCGAATGTGATTGTCGGAAGCAGCATCGGAATAAGGATCCCGGTTTTAATTACACTTTTTAATGGCCTATATAATCGGGTGCAATGGATGGAATAGGCCAGGAAAAAGGCTAAAACGGTCGTAATGACGGCTGTGAGTCCCGAGATTTTCACACTGTTTCCAAATGACTTCATCAGCTCAGCATTGGAAAGGACCGTTAGATAATTCGTGAGATTGATTCCATCTGCCGTTTCAAAAGAACGGACGAACAACATGCCAAGCGGCAAGAAAAGAAAAGCGGCAAATAGCAGTAAGATAGGTATATAAATGATTCTCATTGCCGGTTTTACATCAGGCATACTTTTCACCGAATAAGTTATAAATATTTTCTCTCTTTATCTCCAGCTGTTTAAGAATGAATTCCTTAACAAAATCATTGGCTGGCTGATTGATGATTTCTTGCGGCGACCCAAATTGAGAAATATTACCTTGATTAATGATCAAAATCTTATCCGACATCGTCAAAGCCTCTTCCGGGTCATGAGTCACTATGATGGTCGTCAGCTTAAATTCGCGGGCAATGGATTTGATGCGTTCCTTTATCGATTCCTTGATCACACCATCCAAAGCACTCAGCGGCTCATCAAGTAAGAGGATTTTCGGCTTCATTACAAGAGTCCTTGCGATCGAAACCCTTTGTTTCTGACCCCCTGATAATTCACTTATCCTTTTTTTCAAATGCGGCGTTAATTCCAGGAAATCGATGTATTCCTGAAGCTCTTCCTTGGAAACGGACCCCTTCCTGTTCCTCAATCCATAAACGATATTTTCATAGGCATTCAAATGCGGGAAAAGAGCGTAATCCTGGAAAACGATATTAAATCCCGGTCTTTCATGGGCACGTTACTCAAATCGGTATCATTGAAAATGATTTTTCCATGATTGATACCCGTCAAGCCCAAAATTATATGTAATAAAGTAGTTTTGCCGCTTCCACTTGGTCCTAATAGTGAAACGATCTCCCCCGTTTTAATTTCAAGATTTATATGATCCAAAACTGATTTTCCATCGAATTGCTTGCTAATATTTTGTAGTTTTAGCAAACCGTTCACCTCCTTTAATACACCCTTAGTATAAAAGCCCTTTGTAAACCGAATTTGAGATTTTTGTAAATACTCTGTAAATATTGAACATCTCTTTACTAAATTGATACTAACTGTTGACCAACTAATGATATTTTTATCATCTATATGTTGAATATGTTCGCGGTAAACAGTACACTTAAACTGAATATCAGGAAGATAGATATGAAGAATAGGCGGGTGTAACTTATGCTTCCTCTTGAAAGGCAAAAAAAGATCATCGAGTTATTAACGATTAGAAAAGTGATGAAGATTGCCGAGCTTACTGAAGAAATGCAAGTTTCCATCGAAACCATCAGAAGGGATATAAACCTTCTTACAAGGCAAGGAAAAATTGAAAAGATCTATGGAGGCGTTAAGCTGGTTCAATCGAAATTTGGGGAATCGACGATAGATGAAAGGATGTTCAGTCAATTAGAAGAAAAGGAAACCATCGCCCAAAAATGCAGTGAGTATATCGACGATGGTGATTGCATTTATATCGATAGTGGTTCGACAACCTATCAAATCGCTAAATATATAAAACAGAAAAAGAAACTGACCGTGATAACCAGTTCGATTCCTGTTATAAATGAACTCATTCATAGCGATATCGAGATATTGATCATAGGCGGGAAAGTCAGGAGAAATGAACAATCCATCGTTGCATTCGACTACTTATTCAACTTCAGTGAATTGAATATTTCAAAAGCATTCATTTGTGCGAGCGGCATAACCGTTGAAAAAGGCATATCCGACTATAATTTAGAAGAAGCGAACACACGAAAAAAAATCATTGATTTATCCCAAGAAGTCTTTGTTGCCGCTGACAGCTCCAAGTTCGGCAAAGACGTGACCATCGGGATATCGTCACTTGATAAAATCGATTACATCATTACTGACGATCATCTGCCTAAAGATTTCATCTCTTCGTTTAAAGAGACCGGCACACATTTGATTCTTTCTTAAAAGCAAGAAAAAACGGGAACTATACAATAGTATAATTCCCGTTTTTGAAGTTCAGCGAATGCAAGTGCATTCGGTTAAAGGACGTTTAGCAAGTCTAATTTGGGCGATCATCTTCGGGAAATCAATAATTGCAGGTCTACATGATGTTCAGGGACCAATTTGCCCAAAGCATCACCTTCATCACAACGTTGATTTCCACTTAAGGCATTCACTTTTCCCGGGGAGTCTCATACCTTACGTTCCAATCAACTTTGTGTTAAAAGATAAAATCCTTTTGTCCACAGTTTTTTTGAGGCGGTGTAAAATTTTGATTTTCACTCCAGGCACTCGCTTTCCGCGGGCGGTCCGGGAGCCTCCTCGGCGCCTTGCGCCTGTGGGGTCTCCCCTGGACTCGCTTTTCCCGCAGGAGTCTCGTACCTTCCGTTCCAATCAACTAACGTGTTTTAAATGAAAAAAATGCAGGCTTATCTTATTCCGAACCCTCTTTAAGACTAGTTTATCCTTCATGTTTTTCCCTGTTCTCCTTAATGGATGGAAGGAATTTGCGACACCACTTGCCGAATAACGGGCTAGCCGAGACACCACAGACGCTTGCGACGAGGAGGCTTGGCAGACAGTCGGCGGAAAGGGAGCTGATTTCTGAAATCAACTGCAACTTGAAATAATAAAACTGTGTCCTCCATCAATGGAGAGTGAAACTCAGGCTAATTTCTGGTGTTGACTCTGACCGGGCCCGGGCGATTCCCATAAAGCCTAGTACCTCAATTAAAATTCCTTTCATGCTGAAGGAGCCATTCCTTTCTCCACAAGCCACCCGCATAACCAGTTAATTTCCCATTTGAACCTATTATTCGATGACAAGGAATCACGATGCTTAACTTATTTCTTCCATTAGCGCTCCCTACTGCCCTAATGGCTTTTTCATTACCGATTGAAACGGCGATGTCTTTATAGGAACCCGTGTTAGCGTACAGGATTCCCGTTAATGCGTTCCATACGTTTTTTTGGAAGATGGTCCCTTCAAGTATATAGGGAAATGTAAATTCCCTGCGTTCACCTTTGAAATACTCATCAAGCTGGCTAAAGCACTCCGCCAAAACCTGAGGCGTTTGCTCTTGCATAATATTTATCTTTATATCCCTTTCTGCGAACATTATGGAACTGATGGCATCATTCGTTCCTGATATCTCGATAACTCCAATCGGCGATTCATAATCTAGTTTATATAATTCACTCATATAAGGACCTCCATTTCTGTATGTGGCTTACATTCGACTCTTAAGATTCATGTTGCGATATTCACTTGGAGTACAATTTTTCAAACGGCGAAATACTTTATAAAAGTTTGAAGGGCTTTGGAAGCCCACTTCAAGGCAAATCTCAAGATTCGTTAGACTTGTGCTTGTTAGAAGGTATGAAGCTTTATCCACTCTTATTTTTTCCAAATAGGAACGGGGAGTTTCTAATGTTTCCTTTTTGAACAGCCGCTCCAGATAATAGGAACTTACACCGACATGATTGGCAATATCCTTTAATTCAACTTTTTGATTATACTGATTGACCAAGAAAGCGATGATATCTCTTACAAGTCCTAATTGAGGGGAATCATCAACTTCCGGTTGGCATCGTTTGCAAGCACGGAAACCGTCCTTTTCAACTTCATCGATGTCATGATAGAATTTCACATTTATTTTTTTCGGCTTCCTTGACCTGCAGGAAGGGCGGCAGTATATTTTAGTTGTCTTTACTGCGGTAAAGAATAATCCGTCATATTTAGGGTCGCAAGCAATGATTTTCTCCCACATTTCTTCAAAAGAAAGATTTATAGCAACAGCCATTATACTCCGCATCCTTTCAGGTTTTACTTCCCATATAAATGTGAGGTGTCACTTAGCTCTACTATTCGTGCTGTATCTCGTTCTAACAATTCAATGGCTTTATCGAACAGGGCATTCCCGAAACTGAGACGTTTTACGCCTAATTCTTCAAGCTCCTTACCATTCGTCAATCCAGGTAAGGATAATACATTAAGGGGAGCACCTATATTCAAAGTGATTTCCTTTATTTCATCATGGTTCGTTAATCCAGGGATGAATATTCCGCTGGCACCACTCTCCACATACGCTTTTGCCCGCTCTACTGTTTCCCGGAAAGGATTTTCTTTTTGAAAATAAGTATCTGTTCTGGCATTGATGTAAAAACCTTCATACCCATTATAATCCAACGCTTCCCTTATTTTTAATAGCAGGCTGCAGTGTTGATATATATCTCTTAGCCCTTTTTGTTTTTTGAGGGAATCCTCAATATTGATCCCGGCTACACCGGCCTCTGCTGTCCTTAACACATTATCGACAATCTTTTCTGCGGTTTCACCATAGCCTGCTTCAATGTCCGCGGTGACGGGAATTTTCACATTATCCGCAATTAGTTTAATGATACCTAAATGTCTTTCAAAATCAATCACTTCGCCATCAGAATAACCCAGGGAGTTGGCAATTCCCCAGCTTGTCGTTCCAATCGCCTTGAATCCTGATTTCTCGAGAATCAAGGCCGATAATAGATCCCAGGCGTTCCCCAATATCAACAGGTCCTTCGAAAAGTGTAATTCATTGAATTCCTTAATGTTAGTCATTATAGTTGCTCCTAAAATTTATTTGACCTCATTTTAACAATCAACCCAGCTCCAAATCGTCCTTATTCTTGCTCTTATGGTCCATTCAAACAATGTTTGTGCTGGATACCCGTTTAACGGTTTCGGACAAATAAAAAAAATGCCCTTTCATACCAGGGCATTTCAGTTTGTATACAAAGGGTTCTATCTAAGGTTATTACAAAGGTGTTTGGAACGGAAGGTGCGAGACTCCTGCGGGAAAAGCGAGTCCAAGGGTGACCCCACAGGCGCAAGTGCGCCGAGGGCGGACCGCCCGCGGAAAGCGAGTGCCCTACGTTCCAATCAACGTCTAAATTTGTACAAGGAAAAATACTGTAGCCAAATTCGATTTTCATCTAGTTTGTCTACGTCTGAAATGCCCTTTCATTCCGGGGCATTTTCATGATCCAATTGATTAATTTACGAAAAGATATAACTTCCTATGATATTCCTCAAATGCCTGCTGGTCCTTTTCCGTGTAGTCCATCCACTTCACTTTCTTGCATCTTTCCTCTAATCTCTCATTCAGTTCATCTTCTATTTCATTCATGAAACGGATGATTTCCCCATAGGGCATATTGAAATGACGGGCTGCAAGCCTGGGCGGGGAATGCTTTACCAGCAATCTCATGAATTGATCGACCGTGTCCGCCTTCGATGCAAGATAATCTTCTTCGTTCACGATGAATTCATACACTTGCTTTTTGACGCCAGAAAGTCTGGTTACTTCGTCGCGCAATAAAAACTCCATTAATCTATCGTTCATATGGCTCTACCTCGAATTGGTTTATATTTAAATCCTCTTGGATATGTATAAAAAGTCTATAGTGCCCGATACCTCATTATGACATCGTAATGGCAAGCCATCAAGCAATTCCTCCATCAACACATAAAGCGTAATAATTACGATTTAAGGACCGTTTTAAGTAAAATAACATGCATATGCTTTAAAAGTCAACGATTGTATTGTGTGCATAGTAAGCATTCTTTATTGGCAAAATATGAGCATGAACAAATGGAACAGCTCTTTATTAATTTTGTATAGGCAATGAGAATAATTTTGTTAAAATTTGATATAATAAATGTAATATTTAGTCAATTAGTATCTTTTCCTAGAATTTGCTTTTGCAAAGGGGTAGAATGAAGCTAATGACATCTTATTTTTTCTAATGTTTCCGAGGAGTTATAGGGTGGGTATAGCAAGTACATAGTGACAGCTGGAATGCTGTCCGACATATCGGTTGTTTTCATTTGTTCAAAATAACAATGAAAAGAATAAGGAGTGATTTTTTGAAACCTTCAACAAATCGCATGTTAACCCGTATTAAATCCGTTTATATGTTCATTAGCAATAACGGTACGGTTTCTACTCAAGAGCTTGTAGAAGAATTTGGCATCACTCCTCGAACTGTGCAGCGCGATTTAAATGTCTTAGCATACAATGACCTTGTTCAAAGCCCAAGCCGAGGCCTTTGGACGACAACAAGTAAAAAGGTGAAGATGTCATCGTAAAAAGAACGACCACCCGAACAAGATCGATATGTAAAATACTTTGAGGCGGACAATATTGTCCGCCTCATTTTTTGTGTCCAGCCATCATTCAGCCGGTTGGCCCGCCTTTAACTGTTCAAGCTCCTCCGCCGTCAACTCACGGTATTCACCAAGCTCGAGTTCCTCATCAAGCTGTAAACTCCCCATGGAAAGACGCTTTAGGTAGACGACACGTTTGCCAACGGCCTCAAACATCCGCTTCACCTGATGGAACTTTCCTTCCATGATCGTCAGCTCGATATCCGATGTCAGGCCTGATTTTAGAATGTTCAATTCACCTGGTTTTGTTTCGTATCCATCATCCAAGGTCACCCCGTTGCGGAATGCCTCGATATCCCGTTCCGTCACTTCGCCTTCAATGACCGCAAAATATGTTTTAGGGACATGTTTCTTTGGGGAAAGCAGTTGGTGGGCAAGCTTTCCGTCATTCGTGATCAGCAATAAACCTTCTGTGTCCTTATCAAGACGGCCTACAGGAAATGGCTCGAATACCGAATCTTCCGGCTCCAAGATGTCGATGACCGTTTCTTGGTAGTTATCTTCCGTTGCCGACAATACGCCCGGCGGTTTATTCATCATTAAATAAATGAATTCCCTGTATTCAACCCGTTCACCATGAACCGTCACGTTTTCCGCATCAGGGTCCACTTGTTCCTTCGGATCCTTAATCAGCCTTTCATTAACCTTGACGGCGCCGGATTTCAGGAGCTTTTTCACTTCTTTCCTGCTTCCATAACCAATATTGGATAAAATCTTATCTATTCTCATCGTTTCCTCCTAAAGCCTTTTTCAGTAAAAAGCCTTGCCCACTTTAATGACAGGCAAGACCAATATATTTTAATCGGGGATTCACCATTCAATACCCTTTTTTTTACACATCAAACTTCCAGCTTACAATCCCAATTTAGCTTTTAACCGATCGATCCGGGCACCGAACAAACGATGGGCAAGTTTGCTTTTCAAGGAAAGAGCCGCATAAACGAGCGCTCCAAAAATTGCACAAACGGCCACGATCAAAATCGCCTGGAAGCGCCCTTCCGTTGTAAGCCATAGCGATAATAAACTGTTCATGCCCCAGGCAGCCAGTCCCATTATTATTGAAAAAACTGTGATCAAAACAGATCTTCTGATGGTAAGGCTGTAACGATATCCAGTAAAGTAGGTAATGACATACAAATTCAGCAGCACGGCAGCCAAGTAGCCGAATGCCGTAGCATAAACGGATCCTTCCGTTTCAAACAACTTGATCAACGGGATATTCAAGCTCAATTTGATTAAAAAGCCCACAAGCAGGCTGAGCACTGTATATTTTTGCTGATTGATCCCTTGTAATACAGCGGCCGAAACGGAAAAAAGTGCAAACAAGATGGACACGGGCGCATATGCCTTCAGGACACTGATTCCAAGTGGATCATGGCTGTAAAAGGCACTATAGATCGGATCGGCCAGCACAGACATGCCAACGACTGCTGGAATCGTAATGAACAACAAAATTTGAAAGGCTTGGTTCAGCTGGCGGTTGAACTCGTTTGAATCTTCGCTTACATATGCCTTCGTCACCGAAGGAAGAAGCGCCATTGAAAACCCGGTTGCAAGCGTCATCGGAATCAAGACAAGCTTCTGGGCATACACATTCAACACCCCTAGTGCATCCTCAGCAACATGCTGCAGCCCGATCGACGACATCGCCTTATTGAAAGACAATAAGTCAGCCAACTGAAACATCGGCATCGCGATTCCGACGAATATGAAAGGAATCGACGAAAGGAATATTTCTTTATAAATCTCCTTCAGGGAAATTTCCATCGTTCCCCTGTCTTTCTTCATCAAGCTGTCCAAATATGGTTTTTGTTTTTTCCAGTACCAAAATAACACCACTAAACCGCCGACAGCCCCGACCGTCGCCGCGAAGGTAGCTATTTGGATGGCTCTCACTAACTCTCCGTCAAGGACATTCAAAACAACATACACACCGGCCAGAAGGAACACGATGCGGACAATTTGTTCGACAACCTGGGAAATGGCCGTTGGTTCCATCGCTTCATGCCCTTGAAAGAAGCCGCGGATGATGCTCATGAACGGTACAAAAATCAAGGCGAAGCTGACTGCCCGAATGATCTCCGTGACATCCGCAGCATCTTCCGGCTTGACCCCAAAGACTCCAGTAAACAGCGGGGCCATCGTATAGAGAATCAAAAAAGCGAGAAAACCGGTGATTACCATTAATTTCAGGCTCGATTTAAATAACTTCTCACCGACTGCGTATTCCTCGAGCGCATTATACTTCGAGATGAATTTAGATACTGCAAGCGGCATGCCGGCCGTTGCAAAGCTAATGAAAATGGTATATGGAACGTACCCATATTGATAGAGGGTAGCCCCTTTATTCCCAACCATATGTTCAAATGGGATGACATAAAATAAACCAAGAACCTTGGAAATGATCGCTCCCAGCGTTAATATAAAAGCCCCTTTTAAAAACTTAGATGACATCTAATCCCTTCCTGCCTCTGTCAGTTACGTTTCACACGCTCTTTATCTTATCATATTAAAGTATTTTTTCTATAGAAAACTACATTCAAGTTTATCGTTTTCGAAGATAATACACAAACAAATAATTCCTTTTTTTCTACATTCGCAATCTGACGGGCTCTTGCTATATAATGAAGGGACTGAAAATGATAAAGTGGTGATCAATTTGAAATATGATGTAGTGGTAATTGGCGGCGGTCCTTCCGGATTGATGGCAGCAATAGCGGCCGGGGAAAAAGGTGCCCATGTATTGTTAGTGGATAAAGGCGAGAAGCTTGGAAGGAAACTTGCAATCTCGGGCGGCGGACGCTGCAACGTGACGAACAGGCTCTCAATCGATGAAATCATTCAGCATATCCCTGGAAACGGGCGATTTCTATACAGTGCTTTCTCAGAGTTCAATAATGAGGACATTATTCAATTCTTTGAAAAATTGGGCGTGGCTCTAAAAGAAGAGGACCATGGCCGGATGTTCCCTGTCAACGATAAAGCGCAAAGTGTCGTGGATGCCCTTCTGACGCGCCTGTCGAATTTAAAAGTAACGATCTACAAGAACTCTCCAGTTGCGGAAGTTCTCTATGAACATGGAAAAACCAGCGGTGTCCGGTTAAAAGATGGCCAGACCATTGACACGGAAGCAGTCGTGATTGCAGTCGGCGGGAAATCAGTTCCCCACACCGGTTCAACCGGAGACGGCTACGCATGGGCTAAAAAGGCGGGGCATACGATTACCGAATTGTTCCCGACTGAAGTTCCCGTACTTAGCCATGAAACATTCATTAAAGATCGAACACTTCAAGGTCTCGCACTTCGCGATGTTTCATTGAGTGTCCTTAACCCAAAGGGCAAGGCCCTGATCACACATAGAATGGATATGCTCTTCACCCATTTTGGCGTCTCCGGTCCAGCTGTTCTAAGATGCAGCCAATTTGTCGTGAAAGCGATGAAAAAATGGAACCTGTCGGAAGTGACCATGAAACTTGATGCCCTGCCGGACCGAAACAAGGAAGAGGTTTTTCAAGACATCATGAAGGAAATAAAAGCCGAACCGAAAAAAGCCATTAAAAACACCTTAAAAGGTTTAGTTCCTGAGCGATACCTTCACTTCCTGCTTGAGCGAAGCGGCATCGACCTTCAAGAACAAGGGGCGACGATATCAAATGAAAAAATCCGCCGCTTTGCAGAATTATGCAAGGACTTCCAATTCGGGGTGCACGGCACCCAGCCGCTAGAAAAAGCCTTCGTAACAGGCGGCGGCGTATCCGTCAAAGAAATACACCCAAAGGAAATGGCATCCAAACTAATGGACGGACTGTATTTCTGCGGTGAAATTCTGGATATACACGGATACACAGGCGGTTACAATATCACATCTGCATTAGTAACCGGCAGACTCGCCGGCATGAATGCTGCCATGTCTGCCCGTTCATAATCCGTAAAAGAGGCTGATCCGCTTGGACCAGCCTCTTTTACTGCGATTTCGTAAGCCTATACATCGTGTTCGTTAGGCTTTGATTCTGGTGTAGGTACTCTTGTTTGGGCCTTCACTGTACTTTTCGACCGAACCCGCGCCCGCCTCTACTATCCGGCTATGCGTTTAAAATATTTCTGGATGATGGCGATATGCTTCGAGGTCAATGGTATTCCGGCCCGTGAACATGATGCCTTCACTCTCGAGCATCGCCTTCTGGTGTTCTGCAGCGCCCTCCGCTTTTATCCCGATTTCACCTTTGGCATTGATCACCCGGTGCCAAGGAAGGCCATGTTTTTTGCTGCTAGAATGAAGGATCCTTACGACCTGCCTTGCACCGCGCGGACTTCCGGCGAGCTGTCCTATTTGACCATATGTCATCACTTTACCGGAGGGGATTCGTTGTATGATATGAATGACGCGTTCAGTAAAACTTTCCAAATAACTCGCCCCTTTTATTCTATCCGTTTGCTAAAATCGTGATTTCTTCATCGGTAATCAGGATCCCGTGATGCTTGATCAAGTTTGTTTTAAGCTCGACAGGCACTCTGCAATCATCGTATGCACATACAGAAATCAGTCCTCTTTCCTTGATCAATTTGTCGATCCCTTTTTCATATTCGCCTATCGCAAAGCTGACTTGATCGTCATGGCCCCATTCAACATGGCCCCAAGTCCGAACGTGCTGATTGCGTTTAGTGTATATCTCGATATTTTCCAAGAAATAATGAACCATCGTCGAAGGGTGGAAGTCTCCATGAAAACAATAAAAATCAAAATTATTCATAAGATGCACTTGCTCCAATTGCTCCTCATTTAAATGAAGCTGCAATTTCTTGTACACGAAAGGAAAGATACGGTCGTTTTCGACGACCAGGATATGGTCTCCTTGTTGAACACCGGTAATGATGAAAGTTGCCTCATTTTCAATGTATGACTCCAAATCATTAAAACAGTATAAAATATGGCCACCATCCGATTGCTGTAGATTTTCTATTAGTTGTTTCATATTGTTATTCAAAATGGATCTCTCCTTTAAATACACCAGTCCGCTCTATGTATTATGTATAACTTTACCCATTATCTCCGTGTTTGTAAAATTCATAGAAGAATATAATCAGTTTTTCCTAATGTCATGTTAAGATCTGGATTTTAGTTGAGTCGAATTGTGGCTGCTTTCAGTCCACTCTTAAAAAGACCTAGGCAGCCCAATCCGGCAGACTCCGTACTTCATGCATTTTCCCTTTTGATGTTCACCCTTAAATCACGGGATAATACGGCACATAGCGAGGGTTATAATAATATGGCGGTCTTGGTCCAATAAGCGGCAATTCAAAGGTATTTGGGTTGGAGTCATATAACAACTCCACTTTTTCATCAGATTGTTCGACCAATAACCACTTCACTTCTTCGCTATAATAATATGGCATATAGAGGCCTCCAAAAACTTTTTTCTACCCTTCAGCATATTCGAGCCGCACGGCAACGAGCCCGTCCCGATACATGTTCTTCATGCACGGCATATGCCTGATCATCATAAAGTAATCCGACTAAATTCTTTTTTAGGAGGACCCCTCATGGCTGAAGATAATAAAAAGAAATCATCCGGTAGCTATCCCATGCATCCGAATTATGGGAAGATCACCCGTTATCAAGACGTACCCATCACGGTTCCGGAGCAACGCCAATTTCGCCAACCCGGTGTAGAAAAATTAATGGTGCCCAGGCCCATCATCGAAAATCCCAATTATAGGGGCAGCGGGAAATTAACAGGTAAAGTCTCATTGATAACTGGCGGAGACAGCGGGATTGGCGCTGCGGCTGCCATCGCTTTTGCTAAAGAAGGGGCAGATGTTTCCATCGCTTATTTGGATGAACATGAGGATGCCAATCGGACTAAAACGAGAATTGAAGAGCTTGGGCAACGTTGCTTACTGCTGCCTGGGGACTTAAGGGATAAGCAGCAATGCATCAATATCGTGGAAGACACCATCGAAACATTTGGAAAGCTCGATATACTTTGTAACCACGTAGGCATTCAATTTCAGCAATTAAGCTTGCTTGATATTACGGATGAGCAATTCGATGATACCTTCAAAGTGAATATCTATTCCCACTTCTACACGACGCGTGCTGCCCTTCCCCATTTAAAAGCTGGGTCCTCCATCATTAATACATCTTCTGTCGTGACGTTCAATGGGAATAAGCAATTAATAGATTATACGGCGACTAAAGGGGCCAACATTGGTTTTACCCGTGCCTTGGCAAACAGTCTTGTCGATCAAGGCATCCGGGTGAACGCCATTGCGCCCGGAAGGTTTTGGACACCCCTCATCCCGGCAAGTTTCTCGGCAGACGAAGTGACACAAGTCGATAATCCGATGGAGCGTCAAGGCCAGCCATTTGAACTGGCTCCCACCTTTGTCTATCTCGCCTCTGATGATTCCCGTTTTGTGACAGGACAAACACTTCATGTCAACGGCGGGGAAGCGACATCGTCCTAATTTCCACAACGAACATGCCCCCTTCCGAGGAAGTCAGACGGAAAAAAGACTACCTTTGATTGCCCGTCAGCAAGCAATAGGTAGTCTATTATTGATTATCGGGCCAGCCGGCCTTTATTTTTTTTTATAGATGATCATCGCACTGAAACAGTAGATCTGTTCCTCTTCCTCTTCACCTGTAGTGGCGACATTGTATTTGATATCGACAATTTGATTATCACGAATGTCTTCCAGGAAAAAGTTCATTTCATCCTCTAGGTCCTTTTCATGCTCATAATCAAATAATTTCACTTGTATCATCGGCTCTCCCCGCCCTTTTACTATAATGATAGTTATTGTGCAGGATGCCCTTTTCACTTGATTTTTATACTTGATTTGTTTGTAAAGCGGATAATATTTTAACCACTTCATCCCCGACTTCCTCTGTAGAAGCTGCCCCGCCCATATCAGGAGTCAGCATCTTTTTATCGACCATCGCCTGTTCAATCACGTCCAACACTTTTGCACCCCAAACCTCATGTCCAAAGAAATCGAGAATCTGACTGGCGGACCATATGGCCGCAAGTGGATTGGCGATGCCTTGATGTGCTATATCCGGGGCTGAACCATGAATCGGTTCGAACATCGAAGGATAAATCCGTTCCGGGTTTAAATTGGCACCGGCCGCCAGTCCCATCCCGCCTGCAATGGCAGCACCTAAATCCGTTATGATGTCACCGAACAAATTGGAGGTGACAACGATTTGAAACCGTTCGGGCTGTTTGACAAAATACATGCTTGCCGCATCGACCAGATAGGAATTCGTTTCTACTTCCGGATACTCCTGTCCAATCTCTTCAAATACCTGATCCCAAAAAACCATTGAATAATTCAATGCGTTCGCCTTGCTTATGCTCGTTAGCGTCCTTCCCGTCTTGCGCGCCAGTTCATAAGCATAACGGATGATCCTCTCGGTTCCCTTTCGTGAAAAGACCCCCGTCTGCAGGACGACTTCTTCCGGCTTGCCTTTAAAAAGCCAATCACCGGCACCGGAATATTCCCCTTCACTGTTTTCACGGATGACAACCATATCGATTTGGTCACGAGTCACGTCTTTTAATGGACAGGGTGCACCTTGAAGCAATTTAACGGGTCGAACATTCACATATTGGTCAAATCCCTTTCTGATCTTCAGCAGAAGTTCACGTAAGGAAATATGGTCCGGGACACCAGGATAACCGACAGCCCCCAGATACACGGCGTCAAACTTCATCAGTTGTTCCAGTCCATCGTCGGGCAGCATTTTGCCGTGCTCAAGGTAATATTCACAGCCCCATGGAAAATAGGTGAACTGGAAAGAAAAATCACCGGCAATGGCCGCCACTTCTTTAAGGACCTTTACACCTTCATTAATCACTTCAGGGCCAATCCCGTCACCCGCAATGACCGCTATTTTATGAACATTCATTCTTCAACTCTCCTTTTTCTATATTTTCTGACTTCGGCACCCTAATTTTAACATATAAAGTTTGAATCCCCGTAAGTAAGGTTCATATAGAAAAAAGAGTCCTTTCATGATGAAAGGACTCTTTGTTTTCACACCTTCAAATATGCACGTCTTTCCGCATATTCACGGCATTGTGAACAAACCATGATCTTTTTTCTTTCTTCATTCAAATAAGCCGTCACATTCTTGGATTTACGCTTACAAAAGTAACAGGTCTTTTTGAAGAACTTCACTTAACGATGACTTCGCCGTCCCATTCAAGCATTCCGCCAACCATGTTTGCCACTTTATATCCATGTTCCTGAAGATAATGGCATACATTTTCACTGCGGCGTCCTGAACGGCAGATAAAGATATATTCTTTTTCTTTATCAAAATAGTCAAGGTTCGCCGGGATATCATTCATGCGAATATGTTTCGCGCCTTCGATCATTCCCTCTTGCACTTCTTCGTCTTCACGAACATCGACAAGCTCCATCGCTTCTCCTGCCTCAAGCTTAGCTTCCACTTCTTCCGTTGTAATGATTTTGATTTCTTCCATGATTAGCACCTCGAATTATCGTTTGATTTATCTTTTTCATTATAGCAAAATTTCCAGTCAAACATCACGTAATGGATTCGCGTATGCAAATCCCCTCATGCACTGAATGGAAAAACGCCAGCGAATATAATATTCGCCGGCGTTTTAAAAATCCGTATCAATGCTTGAATCCCAGTTGATATTGTTTAGGGATCTCCGTTTTTATATTCAAAGCTTTAGATGCTTCAAGTGCCCAATAAGGGTTTCGCAGCATTCCTCTGCCGATGGCAACCAAATCCGCTTCTTCATTACCAATGATTGAATTTGCAAGAATCGGATCATCTAATCGACCTACAGCAATCACAGGAATATCCAAAGCCTTTTTGATTTCCCTGGCCAACGGAGTTTGATAGCTGGCATGGGTACCAGGTCTTCCGTCTGCTCCAATCGGGCCTTCTCCTCCAGAGCTTACATGGAACATATCGACGCCTGCTTCTTTAAAGACTTGTGAAAATGCAATGCTTTCTTCAATACCATATCCGCCTTCAACGTATTCTTTTGCAGAAATGCGCATGATTAAAGGCATGTCGGCAGGCATTTCGCTTTTCACTGCTTTAATGACTTCCACTCCGAATTTAGTCAGGTCTCTTCCATATTCGTCATCACGTTTATTCGTAAGCGGTGATGTGAATTGGTGGATTAAATACCCGTGTGCACCATGTAATTCGATTACGTCAAATCCTGCTTGAACTGCCCTTCTGGCCGATGCCCGGAATTTATCGACCATTTCCTTCACTTCTTCCGTTTCTAAAGCTCTTGGTGTTTTGTACGTTTCATCAAACGCAATGGCTGAGGGTGCCACCGGCGGTTCCGCATCCTCCGCTTTACGGCCTGCATGGGCAATTTGTATCCCGATTTTTGCACCGTATTGATGAACTTCCTTAACGATGTTGGAGAAAGCCCCAATATGATCGTCGGACCATAATCCAAGATCGCGATTCGAAATGCGCCCATCAGGCTCCACATCGGTCATTTCCACTATAATTAACCCCGTGCCGCCAACTGCCCTGCTTACATAATGCTGCTGGTGCCAGTTCGTTGGTATACCATCTTCCGCTTCGACGGAGTATTGGCACATCGGCGGCATGACGATCCTATTTTTAAGTTCAAGTTCTTTTATGCGATAAGGTGAAAATAAATCATTCATCATTCTTCATCTCCTTTTTTAATAATGCATGCACATGCATTTATATCATCCCAGTAATACGGTGTCAACTAATCAGATTCCCGAAGCTGTCATTGTAAATTCCGATGCGAAATCCATAAAAAAAGAGAAAGGCGGATATCCCGTCCCTCTCCTTCATACTTAATTAAAAGTCGAAATTATCAGGATCTGGACCAACACGATGATTCTGATTCAATCCATCAATTTGGTTCATTTCCTCTTCGGTCAATTCGAAATCGAATACAGTTGAGTTTTCGACAATACGATGTTCTTTAGTTGATTTCGGAATCGTTACAATCCCATTTTGTAAATCCCAGCGTAAAATGACTTGTGCAACAGATTTGCCATGCTTGGTTGCAATAGCTTGTAAAACCTCATTATCAAGAAGTTCACCTTGCATCAAAGGAGACCATGCTTCAAGTTGTATTCCTTGTTCCTTACAGAATGCCTGAACTTCTTTTTGAGTTAAACGCGGATGGCATTCCACTTGATTGACCATCGGCTTCACTTCTGCATCTTCCATTAAATCTTTTAGGTGGTGAATCTGGAAATTGCTCACACCGATCGCTTTCACTTTACCTTCTTTATATAGAGTTTCCAGCGCTCTCCAAGCTTCTTTATATTTTCCTTCCACTGGCCAATGGATAAGATATAAATCCAGGTACTCCAGACCAAGTTTCTGTAAGCTTTTTTCGTAAGCTGCAATTGTCGATTCATAGCCTAAATCGGCATTCCAGACTTTGGATGTTACGAATAAGTCTTCCCTCGAGATTCCAGCTTCTTTTAAGCCTTCACGGATCCCTTGTCCAACCCCTTCTTCATTTTCATAAATGGCAGCCGTATCGATGCTGCGATAACCATGTTTAATGGCCACTTTAACTGCATTTACCAGCTCCGGTCCTTCTTCCACCTTAAATACGCCCAATCCGAACCAAGGCATTTTGACGCCGTTATGCAATGTAGTTGTATCTTGTAAGTTTTTCACCATAATACTCTACCTCCAAATGATTGTTTTTATAGATTGTAATGCGCTTTTAGTATCAGTATCATTACATCCCTTCAGAGAACCTTCCATCATTCACTGAAGGGATGCAATGATACTTTTCATTGATACCCTATACGCATAGCACGCTTTTTCTAAGATGCATCACTTTTTTTAATCCTATGCTATTTTGTCCGTTCCCTTGGTACGGTCTTTACTTTCCAGGGCCCGGCTCCATCCTGTTAAAATCACTGCTGCAAACACCATGACCCCACCTATCCACGCTGTATGGATCAATCCGATCGAATCCGTTATCACCCCTCCTAAGTAGGCACCAATGGCGATACCCGCATTGAAGGCGGCAATATTGATGGCTGACGCCACGTCCACTGCACTCGGCACGAAACGCTCCGCTAACATGACGACATACACTTGAAGCCCCGGAACATTCATGAATGCAAACAATCCCATTAAAATGATCGTAATTAAACCAGCCACCTTGAACGGTGCCGTGAAAGTCAACACCACAAGAACAATGGCCTGAATAAGAAACATATAGAATAGGGCATTAATAGGATTGCGATTGGCGAATTTCCCGCCAAGGGTATTTCCTATCGCTATGGCTACTCCATATATTAACAAAATCAAGGCTACAGTTCCTTCTTTAAACCCTGTCACTTCCTGAAGTAAAGGCGACAGGTACGTAAAGACAACGAATGTACCTCCATACCCTAACGCCGTAATGATGAATACTAGCAGCAAACGCCCATTCGTCACCAATTTGATTTGGTCACGGAAAGTGGTCCGTGCCGCTTTTCTTAAATCCGATGGGACTAGGATGCCGTTTCCAATGAAAGCGATCAATCCGATTGCCACTATGATGATGAAAGCGAATCTCCAGCCGAATTGCTGACCGATGAAGGTTCCAAAAGGAACTCCGGTCACCGTTGCCACCGTCAGACCTGTAAACATGATGGCGATGGCACTCGCCCTGCGGTTTTCAGGGACCAAATCAGCGGCAATCGTAGCGCCGATTGACATGAAGATACCATGTGCAAGCGCTGAAAAGACACGTGCGATCAATAATACACCGACCGTGGTCGCAGAAGCCGCTAATGCATTTCCGATAATGAACACGACCATTATCCAAAGCAATAAAGTCTTTCGCGACATATTCGATGTCAGTGATGTCAGGATAGGTGCCCCGAACATGACCCCCAAAGCGTATAAGGACACCGTCAGTCCCGCCGTCGTCACTGTAATGTGTAAATCTTTAGAAATGAGTGGTAATAATCCCACGCTGATGAACTCAGTTGTTCCAATCGCAAAGGCACTGATCGCTAAAGCCAGCAATGCCCATGTACTTCTATTTTTATTTGAAATCATATCCTCTTCTCCTTCTTGTCGTTTTGTACTATCATTGAAATTGCCTGAGCAACTTTTTTTATAAATGGTACAGTGGAATTCGGTGTGCAAATGTTATTATGAGATATAATACAAATAAAAAACAGTACGTACTTTAAAGTGATATAGGAACCTTTTAGTACCTATAATGTAAGGAGAGTATGCAAATCATGCAAAAAAAGAAATACAATATATCCGTTGAAGCGACACTTGAAGTAATGGGCGGAAAATGGAAATGCGTTATCCTCTGCCATCTTACCCACGGGAAAAAGCGGACTAGTGAATTGAAGCGCCTTATGCCGAACATCACCCAAAAAATGTTGACCCAACAGTTGAGGGAGTTGGAAAAGGACGAAGTCATCAACCGGATCGTTTACAACCAGGTCCCCCCAAAAGTGGAATATGAATTAAGTGAGTATGGACAAAGCCTGGAAAGTATTCTTTCCGCACTATGTACATGGGGGGAAAACCACATAACAAGGGTGTATGGTGATAAGTTTTCCGTTCTCGAGGAAAGTGTCTTGAATGATCAATTAAAGTAATCCCAAATGAAAAAGATTAGCGCAATGGCTAATCTTTTTTTGTTTATAAAGACTTAACTAATGGCTCTTTTCGTAAAGATTGTTGTTTTTAAAACGAAACTATTTAAGGTTGATTGGAGCGGAAGTGCGAGACTCCTGTGGGAGCAGCGGGACAGGTGAGACCCCACAGGCGTTTACGCCGAGGAGGCTCACCGCCCGCCCCGCGGAAAGCGAGCATCTGGAGGGGAAATCAACCACAACTCACTACCTGGTAAATAGCAATGTGAAAACAGCCTAAATAATAATGAAAATTTCACCTTCGAAAGAGGTCACCTGTTTTATTCCCCTCTTTATTTTTGGTATAATATGTAATGCCAAATCATTTAAATTTTTTATTTTGTAATCGAAGAAGTATAATGGTCTAACCAAGGAGTGACATATGAAAGTCTTATTAGAATTGTTACGCATCATATTAATATTCGGGATAACCGGAACAATCATTTCGAGCATTGTAAACGGCATATATATAAACATAGGAGTGACTCAGTATGGCTGGCTAGGCTCGATTGCGATACTGCTTTTATTATTCGTCTGGTATAGAAATAAACTTCAGTTCAGTGGCTGGTATTCGGGAAAAGGGAAAGAAAAGCTTCCAAAAATGGTCTCGCAAATACTCATTATGTGTTCACTATTTTTGTTAGGTGCCCCACCTGTTTTAAGTGTGCTGCAGATGATCTTTCATTAATCGGGATTCTATATCCTGGATAGAGCAGGAGTGAACGATTTGCGTAAATTGTTTAATATTGTGGTCCTCATACTCCTACTCTCTGGATTATGGTATGGCTATGGTAAAGATATTCAGGAGTCTGGATTCAAAGCCGGGGTTAGTGCCTTTGCATCAGATGTTCGTTCAGTTATAAACGGGCCCGAGGTTACGACAGCCTTGGAAAAACTGAGTACTGGAGTCAGCAGCCTGATTGGCTCGCTGACGGAAACATTGGATACCGCTTCTGAAAAAGAATCTCAGGAAACGGAAAAAGTGAAAAAACCAGCACTGGAAGCACCTGCTGATGCATCCTTTTCAGTCCGTAATATCGAAATTGGCGACACGAAGGATGATGTAGAAAAAATGGCTGGTGAAGCTAAGCGGAATACGCGGAATGAATATGGCGTGGACTGGTTTGCCTATCACGAAAATTATCAAAACTTCTTCATGGTTGCCTACGATAATAACAATAAAGTTGTTGGTTTATATACGAACCAAGATTTGATTTCCTCAAAGGAAGGCATTAAACGCGGTACACCAAAAGAAACCGTGACCGGGAAAATGGCGGAGCCTGTAACAAAACTGCTTAAAGGAAACGTCTATTACCAGATTCGAAGTGACGGCGGCGAATACGATATGTTCGAAATGGAAAATAGCTATGTGACCATTTTTTATGACAAACATGAGAAAAATACAGTCACGGCAATCCAAATCATCGACGCAAAACTCGAAAAGCAAAAGAGCGGCTATTTTGCAGAAGCCGGCCCCGGATTAAAGAAGGGCTTTGAATATCAATTATTCGATTTGACCAATGCATCACGGGTCAATCATGATCTCTCCGTGCTAACATGGGATAAACGAGTGAAGGTCACTGCACAGGATCATAGTGCAGATATGGCCGTGAATCAATACTTCAACCATACAAACCTTGAAGGGGAATCCCCTTTTGACCGGATGGAAGATGACAAAATCAATTTTCGAATGGCGGGGGAGAACCTGGCTGCCGGTCAGAATAGCAGTATCTTTGCCCATGAAGGCCTAATGAACTCCATTGGACACAGGGAAAACAAATTACAGAAAGATTTTGAATCCCTCGGTGTCGGAGTTGCCTTCGATGAGGAAAATAAACCATATTATACAGAGAACTATTTGACGAAATAAACGAAAAAGCTGTGCATGGAAAATCCTGCACAGCTTTTTTCAGATGGGACATCCAAATGGATGCCCATGTTTTAAATCACCAAACGAATAATCCAACGACCATGGCACTTAACAGGGAAACAGCCATCCCGCTAACCAACAGCTTCCAAACATTCCTTCCGATAATGTTCGATTTCTCATCATTGAGGATGGAATTGAATGTTCCGTAGATCATGCCCACTGTACTGAAGTTGGCAAATGACGTCAAATAAGTGACAGCCACGGCGACTGTATGCGGAGGCAGTGTACTGACTTTATCCTTTAGGTCGAGCAAGGCAACGAACTCATTCGTGGCAAGCTTGATTCCCATCAATTGAGCGACATACATGGCATCCTGTCCAGTTAATCCAAGCAAGAATGCAAATGGACTAAAAATGACAGAGAAAATCTTTTGAATGGTCAATCCATCCACGAAGAAGCCGAAAATGCCGTTTACGCTGGCCGTCAACGCCACATAGCCGATAACCATTGCCATGATGACGAAGACCATTTTGGCCCCAACCAGCATACTGTTGGAAATGGTGGAAAAGAAATCTTTACGTTCCTCTTTAGAAGGTACATAAACGACATCTTCTTCTTTACTGACATCGACGGGATTCAGCATATTAGCTATCAGCAAAGCATTTAAGCAGTTCAAAGGTATCGCTACAAAAACATAAGTTGCCGGTACCATGGACAGGTAGGCTCCAATGATTGAACCGCTTATGCTGCTCATGCTCATGATTCCAAATGTCAAAAGACGCTGATCCTTGATCGCACTGAGTTGAAGGCGGAGTACGGCAAGCGCCTCCGTATTTCCAAGGAACATCATCTGAATCGAAAAGAAACTCTCAAGTTTCGGCAAACCGGATACTTTTGAAATGAGCCATCCCACTTTATCAATGATCCACGTAAGTATACCGAAATACGATAAAACATCAAAAAACGTGATAATGAAGATAATCGGCATCAATGCGCTGAAAAAGAAATCCACTTGTTCATTTGCCATAAGCGAAGGAAAGACAAAAGAAATCCCTTCATTCGCACATTCAATCAACCAGGTAAAGAATGAAGCGATCAGATTGATGACCCATGCCCCTATTTTTGTCGATAACATGAACCATGTGATAAGCAATTCAAGAACCAGCAAGGTAAGTATGGCTTTCCACTTAACGTTCCTTTTATTAGGTGAACAAAGATAAACGATGCCCATTACAACTAAAACACCTAGTATATTCAATAAGAAAAGCATGCTTTCATCCCCTTTAGCTATATCATTTCCCATTCGTTTTTTTTATATAAAAAGCCCTCACCTTTTTACACCTTCAGCCGCAGCAAGAAAGTGTGAAAAAGTAAGAGCTTTCATCGAAGCATGTTTTTTAGGATAAGCTTTTTTCAAGCGAACCAACATTAACCTGTTCATCTCTTCTATTTTCATACTTCCTTGTAGTCCGGCATTACGGCTGCCAGGTAGAAACTATCAGACCATTGTCACTGATATTATACAAGGATATTTTTTAAATAAATTTCTCAGGAAAGATATCATTTTAAATCAGTTTATTTTTAATTACAATACGTTTTAAAGTTGTTATATTAATATAAATTTTTCGAAAACAGTCAATAAAGTCTCCGAAGCGCAATGTTGGGTAATACTTATGAAGGAGCTAGCTAAAACTATAAACGGCCCCAACTAAAGTGGTCTTTAAATAAGCTTCCCATTACATCTCCTCTATTGGAAATTAGGACGTGAATTTTTGTGGATTTTTTTAATAGCCAGGAAACTCTTACTGCAATCCAGTGGATCTTAAGAGCCATTATTTCATTCTTCTTCTTGCTTCTTTCGGTAAAATTGATGGGACAACGGTCCATTTCGCAGTTAAGATTACTTGATTTCATTATGGCTTTAATTATTGGAAACATTCTTGCCCACCCTTTATCTGATGAACAGTTAGGTTTGAAGGGCTCCATGATAACAACCAGTGTATTGATCATTTTATATATAATGAGTGTGTTTGCGGGACTTAAGTGGGGCACACTCCGAAGGTTTTTTGACTCAGACCCCTTTCCGCTTATCGAAAATGGACAAATCATTTACAAAAGCTTAGCAAGGGCCAGAATCTCCATCGATGTTTTATTATCGGAATTAAGAAAAGAAAAAGTCGAAGATATTCAAAAAGTATCCCTCGCGCTATGGGAACCGGGCGGTACCATTTCATTGTTTTTAGATCCCCAATATGAAGCAGTAACCCCAGCAGATATGCACCTAACAACAAATGCCTTCACTTTTCCTAAAACGATTATTAAAGAGGGAAAGATTGATTCTAAAGAATTGAATCGGGGCGGTAAAGACGAAGCATGGCTGAAAAACAGAATCAAAATAACATATAATGCCGATGTGAACGATATTTTATTGGCAACTCTTGATAATAACGATACCTTAAAGGTCTTTTTCTACAAATAGATTTACAGCCAAAATAAAATCCCCTCAAGTATTGTGTAAAGCCTACTTAGGACTGTAGGCTTTTTACACGTTCAACTTAAAGGGGATCCAAAATATCGCTTATTACTCCGACCAATTCAGTGTATTCAAGAACTTATACACATCTTCATACACCTGTTCACGTTCCTTGCCCAATGTGATAATATGGCCAGATTTTTCATACCATATCAAGTGTTTATGCTGTGTATCGACTTCATTGAAAATCGCTGTAGCACTCTCCGTATAGTCGGGATCATCCAAACGACCTTGCAGAACAAGAGTTGGGGATGTGATTAAATCTAAATTTTCACCTGTCTCATTTATAATGTTCAACACATCTTTTAGTTGAGGCATAGGCTCTTCTTCAAGCAGCTTCACTTCTGCAGCAATTTGGTCTTCATCTTTGCCCTCAAACTTCTTATAAGCCTGTGCATAATTGAGCAAGCGGTTCTTTTGTCGATCGATACTTTTTCCTTGCGTCGGAGCACACATTGAAACTACCCCTTTTACAGGCAATTCAATTCCCACTTTTAATGAGAACACTCCCCCTAAAGAAATTCCTACAACTGCAATTTCCTCATAGCCTTCTCCTTTTAGGAAATTATAGCCATTAACTACATCTCCCCACCATTCCTTTGGACCAGTTTTAGCAAGTTCCTCGGCTGATACTCCGTGCCCACTATAAAGAGGTCCGTGGCAAGTATAGTCGAGATCATTTAAGTACTTCCCTAATTTCTTCATATCTCCTGTACTTCCGGTAAACCCGTGAAGCAGAAGAACTGCTCTCTTTCCACCTATATATGTGAATGACTCAGGTGCTTTCACTTTCATCTATCTAGGACCTTCTTTCTTTGCTCTTGTTGATAAATAGAATCTAAATGATTTTCGAAAAAAAATCAATTAATACCCCTTGAGTAGTGATTCTTCTATCCTATTCCGTATTTTCATTAAAACAATTAAATCATGTATATAGTATCCTTACCACACTCTTCACAACTCATCCGTTCCGAAGCACATTTTACTATGATTAAATTTATTTAGCAATCGTCATTTAACCATTTTTTTTAAGAAAAGTAAAATGCACCTTGTGATACGATGTACAACGTATTACACTTTAAAAATGAAAAGAAGGAGATTTTATATGGATAAAGAATTAATGAAGGGAAGCATTGACCTCCTTTTGCTTTCACTTCTTTCACAAAAAAGGCTATACGGCTATGAAATAACCAAAATCCTGAAGCAAATGAGCAAGGGCAACTATGAAATAAGTGAAGGCACCCTCTACCCTGCCCTTAAACGATTAGAAAAAAAAGAATTCATAAAAGGACATTGGAAAGAGTCCGAATCAGGCCGAAGGAAATATTATCATGTCACCGAAAATGGACAAACCGAACTTGAGCGGAAACGCGAATGCTTTTTCTTCCTGGAAAAATTAGTTCGAAAAAGCGCAGAGCAATTCTAAACCAAATAAAAAGCTTCCTGCACCCATTAATGGAACGGCCCAGGGAGCTTTTTTTGCTGTTTTACTCGTGAATTCGTACTGCACACTTAGTTTTCGCACGTTTACTCGTGAATTTCGCACTTTTACTCGTGAATTTTGCTGTTTTACTCGTGAGTTTTGCACTTTTACTCGTGAATTTTGCTGTTTTACTCGTGAGTTTCGCACTTTTACTCGTGAGTTTCGCAATTTTACTCGTGAATTTTGCACTTTTACTCGTGAGTTTCGCACTTTTACTCGTGAATTCGTACTGTACACTTAGTTTGGCACTGTTTACTCGTGAGTTACTTCAATCACGCAAAAAAAGGACCTAATCAGGTCCTTTTTTTGTCTATTCCTTTATGCTTGCGATAATTGGCGCAGGAGAGCTTCATGCATTCCCCTTGAACATGCGGGCCATATTTTTCACGAAAGGCCTCGAGGCAATAGCATTTTTCTTCTTCTTTTTTGGTTCCATCCATCGAGTGCATCCCTCCTAGCATTTAACTGGAGACTACACGTTTCTCCAGTTCTACGTTGATTCGTCCCAACAATACGGCACCAATGGACTGAATGATCGTTTTAACGATGATTTGGCCGATGACCGCAGCTGGTACTGCTTCCCATGGCAATATATTGGCACCCAGAGGACTTAGGCCAATCACGACAAATATTACTGAATCGAAAAATCCTCCAACGATCCCGCTGTAAAACACCCTCCAACTCATCGGGAGCTTTAAACGGGTATAAATTTCCGTATCCGCTGTTTCTGCGACCACGAAGGATAATGCGGAAGCAAACACAATCAGTAACGTATCTCCTAATAAAAATGATACACATGCAGATAAAATAAGTGCAGTGACGATGCATATATAGGTCTTCGCGCGGCCGAATTTATTCTGGACCAGATCTCGGAAGATGAAGGTTCCCCCGATGAGCAATGTCCCCATCGGGATGATGAACATGCCAAAATGTAATGGCGCAAAAGCTGCTGTAACCACATTCGCCGTGATGATGGATACTAAATACAATAAAATTCTTAACATTTCTTAATTCTCCTTATACAGAAAAAACAGCACCCTAAGAAAGAGCCCTGTTCTCCTTAGTTTTTTTGAGAGGGTAGCTAGAACCTCTTCCGCCCGGGCGGATTATCATTTTCCTTATTCATCGTAGCTTGAAAGCGGTTGGAAATCAAGAAGTTTCCATACCGTCGATTTAAGTATGTATTCGCTGAAACCGATTGATTTAGCCATTTATTTCAATGGGCCTGTTTCCCCCTTTTGCCGATTTCTGTCGCATAAAACTGCTTGACCGGCTGTATATAAAAGCCGAAAATCAAAGATAGAGTCTTGTACCTTATTTGGCGAGGAGAAAAAGAATGATGAAAAAAACTACGTTTGTCTATCCTATTTATATCGCAACCACACCAGAGAAGCTTTGGGAAGCCTTGACGAGTGGTGAAGTCACGAAGAAATACCACTTCGGATTACAAGTACAGTCTGACTGGCAAGAAGGGTCAGCCGTTAAATATTTGCTGGATGATGGACGGATTACCGATCATGGGCATGTACTTAAATGCGAGCCGTTGCACCTGCTCTCGTTTACATGGATCATGGCAGGAGACGAAACACCTCGCGAGCAGCCTACACGGGTCACTTTTGAATTACAGAAAATGGACGATTCTACTGTGAAGTTAATTCTTAGGCATGAGGAGCTATTGGAGACGGATTTCGTATATGATGACAATACCTTTGAAGGCTTGAATAATGGATGGCCAGCCCTTTTAAGTAACCTGAAGAGCTTGCTTGAAACTGGACGGACCCTCCCGCCCATATCAGTAGACTGGGATAATTAAACGGAAACTATAAAAACACATTGAAAGAGAGTTGAGTTAGTAATGGATACCCAAATAATCACGAAATTTAAGATAATCAAGCCAGCTACTGAAGTGTTTGAAGCCATTGTGAATCCTGAAAAAATCGGGAATTTCTGGTTCTCATCAAGTTCGGAAAGATGGGAAAAAGGCAGGACGCCTACATTGAGATACAACGAATACGATGCTGAAGTGGTCATTCATGTATTGGAAGTAGAGGAAAATAGGAAAATCGTGTTTGCATGGGGCGGAAATGATCAAGAAACGATTGTTACCATTACACTAAAAGAGTTGGATAAAACGAGTACGATCATTGAAGTGAACGAATCTGGATTGAGTGAAGACGACCCTGAAATAATAAACAAAATGATCGGACAAAAAGAAGGTTGGGTATATACATTAACCTGTTTAAAGGGTTATTTAGAAAATGGCGTTACTACTTTGAGAGCATCATTAGTTTTTTAATTATTAAAGATTGCTGGTTCAGATGTATAAGGCATCCGTTAATCTAGCTCTTTCCTAGATGTTCGATTATACGGGAGGAGACTTAGATGTTTCCGAGAAAAAACTCAAGGATGAATGATACCCTTGAGTTTTTGACTTTCCGTATGATTTGACACAAAGTTCAATCTGAAATCACTTTTAGATATATGCCCTTTGAAGCTTTTTTATAGGCTTCAATTCCCATTTTCTTCACTTTTTCCGATAAGCTGGATGCTCTTACTAATTGGGTTCCTTGAATAACGGAAGGGTCTATCAGGCGCATTTTATTTTTCCGATGTATATCGTATTCCAATTGATCTTCTTTCACCTTTACGTTACCATGGATCCGTTTTAACAGGTTTTGCACTGCATGGTCTTCAGTGAAGCTTAACAAGGACATAACTTCTTCATCTGTACTGAGTAAGTTATCAAGGCTGATCAGTTTTTTAGCTAAAGCCACTTTTAAGGTCTTTGCCAAGATATCATAGCCATATATATTAAGCGGGTTCATGAAAAAATCAATAACTTCGCTGTAATACGTTTTCACAAACCATTCCGCCGATTCAATATTATCCAGATACATCCTTCCATTTATTATGATGACATGATCTAGAAATTCATTAACGGATTCCCTGGTGATATGTCCATATTGATACATATCCCGAAGAGTATAATCTACCCGATCTGCACATAACTCAGGTGCTGGTTGTTCAAGCAATTCCCATTTTGATTGGAAAATGACTTTACAATCATATCCATATTCCTTCAGTATAAATGGGATTTCGGATTCCATAATGACTTGATCATATATCTTTTCATGATAATCTTCATCCTTACAATCCAGAACAAAATCAATGACATGTGAAAATGCAGTATGGGATACGTCATGCAGTAAGCCCGCGATTTGTTCCTCTAATGAACCTCCAAGCGCTTTTATTAAAAGCATCACACCAATCGAATGGTCAAATCGTGTGACATCCCACTTCTCATTAACTAAATAACTTGCCCCACCTTGATGTATCCCTTTCAATCTTTGGACCGGTTTGCTTACTATCAGCTCTTCCAGGACTCCCTCTACAATGTGTTCCCCATAGATACTATCCAATACTATCAATAACTGCCCCTCCCCCATTAGTTACTCATTACAGGCAGGTGATTTCACTGATTTTTTTCTGTAAAAATTATTTCCCCCTTTTGATTTTGCTCATATTGCTTTTTCACCAATTTTTCCAATTCCTCTTCATCATTCAAATCGATATTCCCTGGATTGACCTCATCAATACCCTCTATGAATATCATTTCATTTGTTATTACCTGATCTGTTGGATACACTTCAAAAATGTCTTCTACAGGTTTTGTTTTCTCTTTATACGGTTTAGTGAATAAAAAAAAGCTGGTCAAGACTATGAAAATTGATGCCAAAATACCAAATTTCTTTTTCATATATTCATCCCTTCCAAGGACATCTGTATAACCTCATAATACCATAAAAGGTTATTATTGGTTAAAAACTAAGACGAGCTCATATTAAAAGCGGGATTCTTTTTCAGTTACAAGGACATTCAAATTTCTGGTTAGGGGAACTGGAAATGGATTCTGCATCTTCGCCCACTGCTCCATTTGCAACTTTACCCTCCCCTTGAACCGTAAGATTAGCAAGTGTTCCTTTCGATTTCAGGTTTACTATAGGGCTATCGCGATTTCGGTTGCCTACAATGGCAAAATTCCACTTAAAAAACAGTACTTTATCATTCGACCTAATAATTGACATTTGAAAATCAGTGAGCTATCATCCTAATTAACCAGTGGTCAATTAATAAGGAGGTGACAAGATGTCGCCAAGGAAATCGGCAGGTCAAGAATTATCCAGGGACATGGTTTTGAATGAAGCTAGAAACCTTTTTGCAGCGTTAGGGTATTCGAATGTCTCGATGAGGCAATTGGCTAAATCATTGGATTGCAGTCATGGAGCCATTTATTATCATTTTAAAAACAAGGCGGAAATATTTTATAGTTTAGTGAAAACGGATTTTTCCGTTTTAAATTCTTTAATCGATGATATCATCCTGTCGGAAAATGCCCCTTCTGTAAAAATGGAAAAGATTTTATTGTGCTTCTTGGAGTTTGGTTTAACCCAACAGAATCATTATTCCATCATGTTTTTATCGAAGGAAAAAGAAATTCAGCAGTTACTTCAATTCGATTCTAATGAAACATACGAAAAGCTAATCCAGTCCTTGACGGATCTAACGGACAACAAACTGAATCCTGCATCCATTTGGTCGATTTTTCTTTCTCTTCACGGATTCATAACTTTTTATATTAATTCTGAGCTATCTTATCAAGATGTAAAAGGTTTAGCCTATTTTCATGTAAAAAATATCACCAAGAACATCATATAATTTTTTCGGACACTATTGACCAATGGTCAATTAAACTTTGGAGGTTATGAAATGGTGAAGAAATTCCTTCATATTGAAGGACTTATGGTCCTTTTAGCGGTGATTTACATCTATTCGTTATATGAATTCAGCTGGTGGATTTTCCTTTTGTTGATTTTGTCCCCTGATGTTTCCATGCTGGCCTATCTGATCGATGATCGGATTGGAGCAAAGGTTTATAACGCATTCCATACTTATATCGTGTCCATCTTCATGATTTTGTTAGCCATTTTCCTAAAGTCGGATGCATGGATGATGATTGGTTTAATTTGGACCGCACATATAGGAATGGATCGCTTATTTGGATATGGCCTTAAATACACATCATCCTTCAAAGCTACACACATGCAAAGGTTGTAATAAGCTTAAAAGGCAGTGTGATTAAACATCACACTGCCTTTACTTTACACGCCCCGCTTGTTACCCCATATATAGGTATGCAGCTGTGGCAGGACTTTCACATCATTCAATTCATCATCCGCTATCACTTTATCAATTAACTCTTCGTACTTCTTCAATAGGCCGCTGATCAATTGATGATCATCCGCCGTCCTGCTGTCGTCATTGCCGACCTGCAGATAAAAAGGAATATCCGGGTAACGCCCATGTACATGTTTGGCATATTGATAATCTTCCTCGTTAAAGACGACGATCTTCAAAGAAACATGGTTTTCAGGATTTCGATTGGCAAGATTCGAGATGATTTGGTCAAGAACCGTAAAGTCCGTGTTCATTCCAGAGCTCGGCGGCTTAGGTGAGATAGTCAGTTCATCAATATCGAGAAACCAATCCTGCCATCGGCTCCCTTGTGTTTCGATACCAATTTTCATTTTATTTTCATGTAAGATCGCTATCAAGCCGTTTAGGTTTTTCAGCAGGGCCGGGTTTCCCCCAGATATCGTCACGAAGGAAAAACCGGAACCCCCAATTCGCTTCAGCTCATCCCATATTTCATCGGCAGTCATCTGAACGGTATCTTCCTTACCTGTGCCATCCCAAGTAAATGCGGAATCACACCAGGAACATGAATAATCGCAGCCGGCCGTCCGAACGAACATGGTTTTTTGACCAATGACCATTCCCTCTCCTTGGATGGTCGGCCCGAAGATTTCCATAACCGGGAGTTTACTCACTTTCCATCCACTCCCGTCTGGCTTCGGCATAGCTTGTCGGCGTTTCGTACAGTCGAACAAATTCGACTCTAGCACCCTCATATTCTTTTAATGAAAGGGCTTCGGCCATTTTTTCATAGATCCAGACAACCATATTTTCAGCTGTTGTATTCATGAGCGGCAGGGTTTCATTCAAATAACGATGATCCAGGTGGATTTCGATTTCATTTTTCCATATATCCTTGATGTCACCAAAATCTATCATCAACCCGCGTGAATCCGTATACCCGCTCAATCCGAAAATGACTTTATACGTGTGGCCATGCAGGTTCTTGCATTTCCCTTCATAGTCATGCAGATGGTGCGCCGCGTCAAAGGTGAATTCCTTACTCACGAGAACCCTCTTGTTTGTATACTTCAATTGGCTGCGCTGAATATCTTCATCTATTTTTTGGAGTTTATCCACTATCTTAAAACCGTACATCATGAAAGCACCTTCCGTCTGCTTACATAGTCATCCAGTCCTTTTTTCCGCAGATTACATGCCGGACAATCTCCACAGCCATCGGAGATGATTCCGTTATAGCAAGTCAGGGTCTTTTCGCGGACAAAGTCGAACGCGCCAAGCTGGTCAGCAAGCTCCCATGTTTCCTCTTTATTAAGCCACATTAGCGGCGTATCAATCACGAATGACTGGTCCATCGATAAGTTCAAGGTCACATTCAACGATTTAATGAATACATCGCGGCAGTCAGGATATCCGCTGAAATCCGTTTCACAGACTCCTGTGACAATATGTTTAGCGCCAATCTGGCTCGCCAGCACTCCGGCAAACGAAAGGAACAGCAAATTCCTCCCTGGCACGAACGTCGACGGCAGCTCCCCTTCTTCTCCGTCCGCCACTGCGATATCACTTCTTGTCAATGCATTCGGTGCCAGTTGGTTCAGCAGCGACATGTCAAGGATATGGTGGTTCACGCCCAATTCCTTGGCAATGTTTTGAGCGCATTCGATTTCCAAGCTATGCCGCTGATTATAATCGAACGTCACCGCTTCCACTTCCTCAAATCTCTCCAATGCCCAAAACAGGCACGTCGTACTGTCCTGCCCTCCGCTAAACACAACCACTGCCTTTTCTTTCTTCTTCATTTCTATAAAACTCCTTTTTACGGAAAAAAACAGCACCCTAAGAATAGAGCACTGTTTCTCCTTAGTTTTTTTGAGAGGGTAGCTAGAACCTCTTCCGCCTTAACGCGGAATATTATATTTTTCCAAGTCAATAGTAACTTGAAAATGATAAGAAATCAAGATGTTTATATAAAGTGAACATTAGACCTGATGGAAAATTTGGTTAACTTTTCATTACTTAAAAATCACATTAAAAATCCGATAAAAAAGAGTGAATAAAATATCGATAAAGGGGTCCAATAATTTGAAAAGCATTAAAGCAAAGGTATTGGTGGCATTTTCACTCATCATATCTTTATGTGTCATCTTAGGAGCATTCAACATTTATAGCAGCAACAAGTCACTGGCATACTCCCAGGATATCATCGAAAGGGAACTTCCGCTTCTTATCCAAGACGAAAAGCTCCTATATAATCTAGCACAAAGAACCGCATTCGTCCGGGCCTATATTCTATATGGCGACGAGAGTTATAAAGAAAGGTTCTTACAATATACCGAAGAAAGCCAGGTCATCCAGGAGGAACTCCTAGCCTTAAGCGATTCTGATAAAACAAAGGAATTGATCGAGAAAAGCGTGGATTGGAGGACGATGATTGTAGAACGGGTATTTATCCAGTATGAAAAAGGAAATGAAGAACGCGCTAAAGAGATACTCAAAAATGAAGTGGCGCCAATCAGCAATGAAGTAATGGAGGGTTTCAAGGAGCTTGCTTCTAAACGCGAGGAATTGTTTGTCGCTTCAGGTAAAACCGTCATCGAAAGCGGGAAATCGGTCAAGACGACAAGTATCATCATATCCATTGCAGCAGTCCTTATCGGCCTTGTGCTGGCGCTTGTTACTGCCAACCTCATTACCACCCCCCTCCTTAAAATTAGGGACAGGATGAAAATGGTTGCTGACGGAGAGCTGAATCATGAGCCCCTGGAGCAAAAGTCATATGATGAACTGGGCGAATTAACGGTCTCCGCCAACCAAATGCAGAAAAACCTTCGTGATACGATCGAAAAAATGCTCGTTGTTTCGCAATCCGTTACCAACCAAAGCGAGGATCTGACTCAATCAGCAAATGAAGTGCAGCAGGGCAGCAAGCAAATAGCGTCTACGATGTATGAACTTTCGGAAGGTTCGGAGTCACAAGCCAGCCGGGCAGCTGAAATGGTTCGCATGATGGATGATTTCACCGGCAGGATCGAGTTGGCCCACCTGGAAGGAGCGGATGTGGCTAGAAGTTCAACCGAAATCCTTTCCTTGACCAAGGACGGCACCGCTTTAATGCGCAGTTCAGTCCAACAGATGCAAAGTATTGATGGGATTGTCAAAAATGCCGTAGAGCAAGTGAAAGGGCTCGATTCTCAATCACAGCACATCTCGCAGCTTGTGCAGGTCATCAAAGATATATCCAATCAAACCAATCTATTGGCGCTGAATGCAGCCATAGAGGCCGCTCGTGCTGGTGAACATGGCAAGGGCTTTGCCGTCGTCGCCGATGAAGTGCGGAAACTCGCTGAAGAGGTCACACACTCCGTTGGGGATATCACCAATATTGTCTCCGCCATTCAAACGGGTTCAAAAACAGTCGTCCACTCCCTGGAAGATGGTTATACTCAAGTGGATGAAGGCACGAAACAGATCACACTCACAGGCCGAACCTTTGAAACAATCAATCACTCTGTCGGGAATATGGAAATGAAAATACAGCATATTACCGAAGAATTGAACTATATCTCCACAAATAGCAAAAAAATCAATCAGGCTATCGAAGATATCGCTGCCGTTTCTGAAGAGTCCGCGGCAGGAATCGAACAAGTCTCCGCCTCCGCTCAGCAATCCAGCTCTTCGATGGATGAAATCACGAATCATGCCAGTGAACTTGCATCTTCGGCAGAATTGCTGACTGCACAGGTTAAGAAATTCCAATTATGACACTAGCAAGTTCCCGCTGCTTGAATGCGGGAACTTGCTTTTTTTCTCCTATTATAAGGGTTGTTTCATTTTCGTATATTCGGGGAATATATAACTATACACAATAATGAACCATTAAAAAAGCAAATCTATCAAAAGCGGCTGGAAGTGAATATTTTCCTTTGTTTTCAGAATATTTAGTGTATAATGAATATAATTAAAGGAATATTTTAACTGAAATAATGATTACTTCCAATACCTGCAAATCCTGTCCTTTCCTTCAACACCATGCACGGGCCCATATGCTCAGTAATTATCGATTGCATGCTTTCTCTCGAATCAAACCATTCACATCTTTATTCACACAAAAACATATTTTCCACTCCAAATTTGTAAAAAAAGGTTAAACTACACCAACGATATGTTACTATTAAACTAAGACCTTTTAACCCCATAAGGAGGAATTCATATGAAACGTTTTTTCAAATTCATCGCAGATTTTAAAGAAAGAAAAGCACTGGAACGGGAAACCGAAGAATTCTTTCGCAAAGAATACGAAAATTATATGAAGAAGAATCCTGACAATCAAGGAAAAAGAAGGAGATTAGCTCCTAGACTTTATGTGATTGATGGCGGTAAAAAGGGCTCCAACCTTGAGATTTCTGACAGAAAGAAATCCAGTTAACCTGATTCCTTCCATTATCAGCTACCCAAGCTGTAACTCAAGACCCACAAAAGTTAAATCTCCATGATTAACGGAGATCCGTGACCATTACATTCATTTACAATATATAAGCCGAAAGCTCAGATATGCTTCTGGGCTTTTTTATTTTTCATTCTTCTATAAACACTATATTTATAGAAGAAACTAGGTATTTTTTAAAAGAAATGGGTTAACTTTAGTTTATTTCATGTTTTAGGTAAAAGTTCAATTATAGACCCCTGGGTATTACCAAGGAAAATCCGAAAAATATCAAAAAAAAGAGATGTGTTCTTTTACTCATCTTTATCCATATTCAAAAGAGTTCAACTATTTGAGTCGTTAGATGCAATATTTCACATTGAATGACAAATGCATAAAAATTGTAACGTTTATGTCAAACAATGGGTATAAACAATTAACAAACTGTAATAAACCTCACATTTAAAAATTAATTATTATTCAAATATAGCCATTATGAATTAGGTTCAAATACTCATAAACCTATTTTACTTCTGACCAAAATAGGTTTTTATTAAACTTTCCATAATTTAGTGTAAATAAAACCTCGATTCCCTCAATTTTCAGCCATATCTTTGTACTCATAAAACAATTTATCCCATTAGATACTATTACACTCTAATATACATATATTTGAAAAAACTGACGATAACTATATTACGATAGAATAATTGACTCTTGCCTATTAAGTTTAAAATCATGTAGTGTGTATTCAGTAATTCAAATATTTGAAAAAAAGAGAGGTTAAAAAATGGCACCAATATTTATTTGTGCGATCTTTTTGCTTGGCTATGGCATTTTTGAACAAAAACGCCATCAGAAGCGTCTCGACTCCATCCCGGTACGTGTGAATGTGAATGGGATTCGAGGGAAATCGACTGTAACGCGTCTAATTACAGGTGTGATCCAGGAAGCTAAATACAAAACAGTAGGTAAAACAACCGGAACATCAGCAAGAATGATCTATTGGTTTACCGACAAGGAAAAACCGATTGTACGACGCCCGGAAGGACCCAACATAGGAGAACAACGGCGTGTAGTTAAAGAAGTGGCCGACTTAGGCACGGAAGCACTGGTTTGTGAGTGCATGGCCGTACAGCCTGACTATCAACTAATCTTTCAAAACAAAATGATCCAGGCAAACATTGGGGTCATCGTGAATGTATTGGAAGACCATATGGATGTCATGGGACCGACATTGGATGAGGTTGCTGAAGCCTTCACTGCTACCATTCCCCATAATGGTCACTTAATAACCATCGAAAGTGAATATTTGGACTTTTTCAAGCAAATTGCCAAAGAACGCAACACAAAAGTAATCGTTGCAGACAACTCCAGAATATCGGAAGAGTTCCTGCGTGAATTCGACTATATGGTATTTCCTGATAATGCATCACTGGCCTTGGCCGTTGCTGAGGCATTGGGCATTGATGAAAAAACGGCTTTTCGCGGCATGTTGAATGCGCATCCCGATCCAGGTGCCATGCGGATCACCAAATTCGGAGATCCCATCCAGCCAACTTTCTTTGTCAATGGCTTTGCTGCAAATGACGCGTCATCGACGCTGAACATATGGGAACGTGTCAATACGTTCGGATACAGCACAGAACCTCCTATCGTCATCATGAATTGCCGTGCCGATCGTGTGGACCGTACCGAGCAGTTTGCAAGAGATGTATTGCCTTACATAAAATCTGAAATCGTCATTGCCATTGGCGAAACCACATCACCGATTACAAGGGTATTCGAGCAAGGTAAATTGGATACTAAAGAATATTGGGATTTAGAAAACTGGTCAACTGAAGAAATCGTGGCCCGTCTCCGCCCATTGATGAAAAATCGCATCGTCTACGGTGTCGGGAATATTCACGGTGCAGCGGAACCATTAATTGAAGCATTCATGAAATCTAAAACAAAGCAAAAAGCAAGTTAAGTAGGAGGAACCTTAATGTTTGGATCGGATTTATACGTAGCCCTAGTACTGGGAGTAACGCTTAGCCTTATATTTTCAGAAAAGACGGGTGTCGTACCCGCAGGACTTATCGTGCCAGGTTATTTGGCATTAGTATTTGATCAATGGGAAATCATGCTCACCATTTTGATCATTAGTGTCGTAACTTATTTAATCGTCACCCACGGCCTTTCAAGATGGGTGATTTTATATGGAAGAAGAAAATTCGCCGCCATGATGGTGACCGGGATTTGCTTGAAACTCCTATTGGACTTAGTCTACCCCGTCATGCCCTTTGAAATATTCGAGTTTCGGGGAATCGGTATAATCGTACCTGGATTGATAGCGAATACCATACAAAGACAAGGAATGCCATTGACACTTGGCAGCACGCTTTTATTATCCGGCTTAACTTTCGGTTTAATGAACGTGTATTACCTATTCTGAGGTGCAAAAAATGAAACGGACTTTAAATGCAAAAGAAAAAACACTTATCTTTATTAAACGCACGAAGAAAAAGAATCTTAAATACACTGGAATCATACTACCTATATTACTAATCGCTTTAGTCATTACCACTTGGATGGGACGGGCTGAGGAAGTGAAAACAGTCGCAACAAAATCCGATCAACCATTGACGATGACAATGGTCGGTGATGTGATGATGGGACGTTATGTTGAAGAAGTGACGGAAAAGCACGGGTATGAATACCTCTTCCGGTATATGAAACCCTATTTTGCCAATTCGGATTATGTCAGTGGGAATTATGAACATACCGCTTTAAAAGAAGAGGTATCTAACTACAAGGAAGCAGATACTCCAATCCGGTTAAACTCCAATACTAGTGGTGTGGAAGCCATTAAAGATGCTGGCTTCTCTGTGGTGTCATTGGCAAATAACCATATGATGGACTATGAAGAACAAGGACTCCTTGACACGATTGATGAATTCAAAAGTGAGGATATGCACTATGTCGGTGTTGGATCGAACACTGCGGAAGCAAAAAACAGCATCGACTATGCGGATGTTAATGGCGTACGTGTTGCAACACTTGGCTTCACAGATGTTTACGGTAAGGATGCCGTATCAAAAAATGATAAAGCCGGACTATTGAACTCCAATCCTGATTTATTATTTGAAATGATCGGCAAAGCAAGGAATGCCAAGCAAGGCAATGCAGACTTGGTTGTGGTGAATATGCACTGGGGACAAGAGTATTCAACCTCAACAACCGATCGGCAAAAAGACTTGGCTAAAGCTATCATCGATGCGGGCGCTGACATCATCATCGGGCATCACCCCCACGTGCTTCAATCGTTTGATGTTTATAAAGATGGAATCATTTTCTATAGTCTAGGAAATTTCATATTCGATCAAGGCTGGACACGCACAAAGGATTCAGCCATGGTTCAATACCATTTAGCGGAAGACGGAAAAGCTACAATCGATGTCGTACCGCTGCAAATTGAAGAAGCAACACCAAGGCCAGCTACCTCTTCCATTGACAAATCACGTGTTTACCGACAGTTGACGAAGGAAACGAGTGAAAAAGTCCAGTGGTCTAAAAAAGAGGATCGCATCGAGATTACCTTGGATCACAAGAAGGTAATCGATCATAAGGGACAGCGTGAACAAGAGGAAAAGGCAGCAATGGAAAAGAAAGCTGCACTAGAGAAAAAAGCAGCACAAGAGAAAAAGGCCGTACAAGCTAAACAACCGGAAATGCAACCCATTCAGTAAGGAACGCTTTATCACTACTATTTTGAAGAATGAAGACACACAACTTAGAAGCTCAACGAAAAGGGGGAAAAACCGATGATTAACCGTATGACCGGAAAAGTGCTCATATCCCTAAGCTTGCTCATATATATTGCTGGATGTTCGAAGACACCCCCTATTTCTGACACGAATGATCCGATAAAGAGTAAAACGGAACAATCATATGGGGTCAGTTCTTCAAATCCACTCGCAATAGATGTCGGTATGGATATTTTGGAAAACGGCGGAACGGCGGCTGATGCCGCCATTGCGGTATCGTATGTATTAGGTGTAGTCGAACCTTATGGATCTGGCGTGGGCGGCGGCGGAGGTATGCTTATTGCCCCGGAATCCGGCGAACCCGAATTTATCGATTATCGTGAATCCTCCCCAGAAGACCCAAGTTCAAGACACGATGCAGGGATTCCTGGCTTAGTGGCCGGCATGCAGGTCATCAGTGATAAGTATGGGAGCGTACCAATGGCAGATCTTCTTCAGCCGGCGATAGATTTGGCTGAAGACGGATTTGAAGTCGACGAATCGTTATCATCACGCTTAGAAGCGGCTCAGCCAAGGATATCCTCCGATGCGACTTCACTTTTTTATCCTGATGGTGATGCCATTGAACCAGGCAAAACCCTCGTCCAGGAAAGACTTGCTGAAACATTGAAGGAGATCCAGCAGGAAGGACCTGATGGTTTTTATAAAGGGGAAATTGCGCGGGATATTAAAAGGGAATCAGATATCGACTTGATGGATTTAAAGCGCTATGAGGTGAAAGAACGGAAACCGGTCCAAGGAACATTTGCCGGTTATGATGTTTTTACCGCCCCTCCGCCCTTTTCAGGAATTACCGTTCTTGAAATGTTAAAGCTAGCCGAGGAAATGAACCTAGGTGATTCTTCAAGCAAATCAGCTTATATGAAAGTCTTGGGGGGCATCACGGATACTGCTTATCAAGATCGGACCGTCCATGTTGGAGATGGAATAAGTCACTCCAAGGCGGAAAAATTGCTCTCCCCCATTCACTTGGATAATCTTAAAAATAAGATAAAAAGTGAAAAATGGGAAGATAAAGAATCGAATGGTTCCGAAGAACATGAAAGTACGACACACTTTGTGATAATGGACAAAAATGGCACTGTCGTTTCCACAACAAATACGCTCAGTAACTTTTTCGGATCTGGGGATTATACAAATGGATTTTTCCTTAACGATCAATTGAAAAATTTCAGGTCCGGCTTGAACTCTCAAGAGGCATATAAACGGTCAAGAACTTTCACCGCTCCGACCATTCTCAAGAAACCTGGGCGCGAATCGATCGGGATCGGCTCACCAGGCGGTGATAGGATTCCGCAAGTATTGATGCAGGTTCTTTATTCTTATACAGAAAATGAAGGCTCATTACAGGATATCGTCGATCGTAATCGGTTCGTCTTTGATGGAAAGAAGATTTATACAGAATCCAGGCTTTCGGATGAAACCATATCCGACTTGGAAGATTCAGGATATGAAGTCATTCAGAAGATTTCCCCCATGTATTATGGCGGGGTTCAAGGACTCGTTAAAAACGAGAAAAATGGACAAATATCCGGAGCTGGAGATAAAAGAAGAAACGGAAGCTGGAAAGCTCAGCATTAAACAGGCAATCCAGCCCCTCCTTTTCTAAATATCATATGAATTTTAGCGTTGTATAAGGGGATTTTGAATATGAATATCGTAAAAAAAATAACAAGCTGGGTAATACCTGTCCTTCTTGTAGCAGCCCTGCTTGTAACAATGAATACGTTTAAACGGACAGAAACGTTAACACCCGACGAGCAAAAGAAAATAGAACAATATACAACAGTCGAAAAATAAAAAAAGCTGGGGCATCCCCGCTTTTTTTATTTTTGCCGTCAACGGGTATGGAAGATTAGATACACTACAGATACGGAGGATTACCATGATTGAAAATAGCTATACCGATTTTTTTGAACTGCAGGAAAATGAACAAGAATACCTTGATTACCGCATCATCGTTCATCACAGGAATCCTGATATTGCAGTTCTAGCCATCCATGGCGGGAATATCGAACCAGGTACGAGCGAAGTTGCGGCCGCACTTGGAGAGAGACTTTGTGCAAGCACCTACCTATTCGAAGGCCTAAAACCAAGGGGCAACCAGGTCCTCCATATAACATCCCGCTTATTCAATGAACCGAGCGGCGTTTCGATGGCAGCGAATGCTCAGACCACCCTTTCGATCCATGGCCACTACGACGTACATCATGCGCTGGTTTACATTGGCGGAAAGAACGAACCATATAAGAACCTTATCCAGCAATGCCTCAACAAAGCTGGATTTCAAACTGATCATGCACCGCAGCACCTTTCTGGCATGAATGGAAACAACATCACCAACACATCCAAAACTGGTGCAGGGGTGCAATTGGAACTTTCCACAAAGCTCAGAAAAAGCTTTTTCAAAGGTGATGACTTTACCAGTAAAAACAGGGTCAATCACTGTAATCTTCTTAAACGGTTCGTTACTGCCATTGAAAAAGCGACTCATGAATATAAACAGGTTGAATGACCTTCTTAGTCCATGAGGCTTTCAACTTGACCGAAGCTTTCGAATTTCTCGGCAAAATAACCTGACGAAAGGTTGGAAATATGAACGCCTGCGTTTTCCGTTGTATGGAGAAAACGTCCGTCACCCAGATAAATACCTACATGCGTCACACCTAGCCTTGTTCCTGTGTCGCTAAAAAATACTAAATCCCCTGCCTTTGGATTATAAATTTTGGGTACCAATGAAAAGTATTCCTCTGCGGAACCTCGTTTTACCGAAAGGCCCTGCTCTTTCATGACCCAATAAATGAAGCCGCTGCAATCCATTCCGGTCATTGGATCTTCTCCCCCGAAAGCATAGGTGAATCCGCGTAAAGTGTATGCATACTTGATGACATCATATGCCTTATCATATGCAGCCTCCTGGTTTACGTAAAACGGATATAACGGGTTGCTGTATAGTTGAAGATACTGCCCTTGCATCAACTCATCGGTATTTAAAGCGTTACGACTTTTGATCGTACTCAAGGAAATACTGTAATTCTCGGATATACTTTTAAGTGTTTCTCCCGTTTGGACGATATGCTCTCCTTTAGGCGTATATGTTTTGTACGCCACTTGGTATTTTGCAAAGTAATCTTCTGTAGTGGATCTCACCTGAACCGTTTCCGCACCATATCCAGAATTGACAAATTGGTTATTGCCGACATAAATACCCGCAGTCACCACTTTTAAGCTGTCTTTTTCCAGAAAGAATATTATATCCCCAGTTTTCGGAGTGGCTGTATCCATCCCTTGCTTATAAAAACCATCTACTGTCAAACGGTCAACCGGCACATTTTGCCGGGAAAGCACCCAATGAATCAATCCGCTCGAATCGAATCCTTTTTCAGGCGTCTCCTCTCCAGCTGTCTTTTTAAACCCTATGAAAGATCTCGCATATTTCGCAATTTTTTTTCCTCTCTCCGACCATTGATAGATGGAAGGAGTATACGCCGTTTGAATGATTGTCAACTTTTGGCCCGCAAATAACTTATCATCCGGTAAACCATTCGTCTTCATCAATTGTTCAGCCGATATATCATGTGTCTTGGCAATCGATTCCACCGTTTCGCCAGAGATTACAGTATGCACAGGATCTGCAGCCTCGGCCTTTAAACCAGGTAAAAAAGTGAAACTAACCATGAATACCAATGTCGTCAGTATCATACAGCTTATTTTTCCATTAAACATTTTAACCTTCCTTTATATGCTGAAATATTTATATATTTACGATGTTCATGTAAATCCCATCATACGAATCTTCTATCCTATCATCCACTCAATCAGATGCACCTTAATGCTCACAACAATAATATTATCGGTAAAAATAACGAAACCTTTAGCCTATTTTTCACAAAGAACCAACAGTCGGATTCAATAAAACACCATAAAAGCAAATCATTATTCCTATACCTCATCGAGAAAAGTTGGAAATCGAAGAATTCCTAGAGGATTTTGTTTACACACTTTGATAAAAATGGAAGATATGCAGCATAGTTTTGGAAGGGAAATGTATTTGAGGTTTTGCATGAGAACAAACGGAAATTGATTACGAAGGCGATGGATTATTGATCAGGAACCCAAACCCATTGGTACACCCATCATCTAGCAGAAGTAAATAAGGGGAAAGCTAAATGGCATTCCCCTCTCGTTACTATGAATCTATCGCATATAAATTTGTGAAGCTTCTAATATCCGTGCCGACTTGTCCGATTCCTATATATTATTCCCCTTTGTAAAAAAAGCATGGATACTTGACCCGATCCTCTAAATTGTACTTCTATTGATTTTGTCCACCATAGAGAGATGTCCCAGCGATTCACCTTTCATAATGATGAAATGGCAATCCAACAAAAGAGGAAACCACTGTAATGGCCTCCCTTTTTGCAACACTTGTTATCCCTACTTCTCTATCTGGAATTCCCCTAGCGTCTGCTCCAAATCATTTATTAACTGTGTAAGCTGCTGTGTATATTGAGCAAGTTCATTGGAAGAAGCAGCTTGTTCCTCCATGGATGATGCAATTTCTTCTGATGAAGCTGTCGTTTGCTGTGATACGGCGGTGATTTCTTCTATCACTTTAATAACCGTTTCTTTTTGTCGATTGATGCTTTCAATGGATTGTGTTTCTTCCTGAATCGAATTGGATATTTTCCCGACTGAATCTTCCAGCTCTTTCATGGCTTCACTTACCGTGTTCACGGCATTTTTCTGATCCTTGCTGATTTGATTCGTTTCATTTGTCGTTTTCAGCAATTCCTCTGTATCTGACAGAATGCTTTGGATGATTGCTTGAATATTTTTTGTAGCTTCTTTTGAATCATCAGCCAAGCTCCTTACTTCATTCGCCACGACAGCAAAACCTTTGCCGGACTCACCTGCCCTTGCAGCTTCTATAGATGCATTCAAAGATAATAAATTGGTTTGTTCCGATATTTTCGAAATGGCATTCGTGACATCTGAAATGGTTTTTGATTTTTCCACAAGTCTTAAGCTCATGCTGGATGTTGTCTGGTGTGAGCGCCAACACCTTCCAGTTCACTTCAGGGACCGTACTCCATTCACCTGTGTAATCTTCACCATCCAACGTCAAGGGTTGGTTCGCTTTTCCGCCCCCATTATACATGTCGGCCACCCACTTGAACTCTGAACTGAATCGATCAGTGTCCGTAATGAAATCCTCCACACCTTCTTCCATGCCGCTTTTGTCAGGATTCATATTCTTCCCGTCCATATCCTTCATGAATGAACTCACGATAAACCCTTGTGAATCCAATATCACCAGATTGCTAGTGGAATCTTTTTCGATGGTTGACCTCATTTTCCCGATTGCCGCAAGGTCGATATCATAACCCAGGGCCCCTGCCATTTTCCCGTCCGATGAAACGGGCGTGACAACGGAAGTCATGATCATTCCCGAACCTCCATCTTTATACACATCCATCCATTTCGTTTCTGGTCTTTCGGTCAGCTGCGTATAAGTCTTTGTCTCCCTGGCATCCTGATTGAAATCCATTTGGGGAGAAGCATACAAGGAACCATCCGATCCATCCATATAATAAACGGAAATTAAATCCTCATTGTTCTTTTGAAAAGCCTCTAACGTTTTTTGAATATCCTTGATTGAATCACCATTCTTGATCTGATTGGAAACCAGCTGTGATAATTGCTCTAACGAATTTTCATACGTGGCCATGCTCAAATCGATTTGTGCCGCTGCATTTTGGGCCGAGCTTTCGTTGATGGACGTACTATCTTCTTTAAAAATGGAAGTCACCTTTACCCCCATTATCGAAACGGATACGACTATCGCGAGAAAAACGGATGTACATATAAATAGTAACCATTTTATCCGGAGCGATATCCTTCTCTTTACTTTTTCTTTCTTGTCAATCGATGAACTTCTCATCAATCGTTTCCCCCTTTTATTTGGCCTGCAAATGCCCTTATGTGTGAAAACAAAGATTCAATCTATGCTCAAAATGGATCCTTCCTAAATTACGGTCACTTACTTTATTTTTCCACATAAACATACTGTATACCTATCAATCCCTTGTCAATCACCAATAACGGATAAATTAATAGGTCTAAAGTTCGCATTCCATTTTCAAAAAAAAAACCCTTGGATTGTATAGAATCCAAGGGTTTCACATAGGGGATATTAAGTCAGCAATAACACGCGATTTAGCGTAATGCTGCGGCTAAGCTTTCTCCGAATTCTTTTGCGCCATCCGGACCATCACCCGTTATGATGTCACCATGCGCAACGACATGCTGTTTTACATATTCAGCGGAATTGGCTTTCAATTCGTCAATTTGAACATCAACTGGGTAACAAGCAGCTTTACGTCCAGAAAGTAAACCTGTTTTCGCTACAGTGACAGAACCTGCACAAATTCCCGTTACAAGAACTTTTTGTTCATGCGCTTGTTTCAAAAAACTTTGCAGTTCTTGGTTGCCCCATAGATGATCATTCGTACCTGATCCCCCAATTACTGCGATTGCATCATAATCACTTGCTGAAACTTCAGAAAAGATCACCTCTGCCAAAGCCTTGCCTTGATAGTCACCAGTTATTTCTCCTGTTTTCGTACTGGCTATCGTCACTGCCACCCCTGCATTTTCCAATACTTCCTTCGGCTGAAATAATTCATCTTCATTAAAACGTTCTGGTGGTATAATTAGTAATGCTTTTTTACTCATATATATTGCCTCCTGAATTGAATTGTCTGATGACACTCAAATTGTAACGCTCGTAATCGGCGCTGTGAAGAATGCACTTTTATGTGCGGAGGTTACCTTAAGGTTACTGGTAAAATAAAAAAGGAGCTAATGTCCATGTCAGAAACATTAAGAGATGAAATCAAAGAAAAGATCTTAAACGGCTATTATAATTGCGAAAAAGAACTTACTTTATCCATATTCAGCGGCAAATGGAAAATCGTCATTCTATGGCATTTAGGTGTAGAAGGCCCACACAGATTCAGTGAACTACAACGGCTTTTCCCGAAAATATCCCATAAAATCTTAACGAATCAGTTACGTGAACTAATGGAAGACGGCATCGTCCATCGGGAGGTATATCCCGAGATCCCTCCAAAAGTCGAATATTCCATGACTGAACTTGGAATGACCTTGCTGCCGATCGTTGAAATGATGTATGAATGGGGAAAAAACAGGATGAATGAAATTAAACAAGAAATGCATGTCAGTGAAAATGATGGGAATAAATAATGCATTCGTGACCCGAAAAACAAAGCCCATTGTAAAATGTGAGCGTTGCCTCCAGACACTCGCTTTCCAAGGGCCGGGACCCCACTAGTGCATGCTGTGAAGGCTTGGCAGGCAGTCGGCGGAAAGGGAGCGATTTCTGAAATCAACTGGAACATTTATTAAGAAAAAACTGTAGGCTAGTCTCATCCCCAATATTCTTAAGACTAGATTATTCTTCATGTTTTTTTCCTATATCCTTAATCGATTGAAGAAATTTGCGACACTCCTGCCGAATAACTGGCTAGACGAGACACCGCAGACGCTTGCGTCGAGGAGGCTTGGCAGACTGTCGGCGGAAAGGGAGCGGATTTCTGAAATCAACTGAAACATTTTTTTAAATAAAGGTTATGTTAAATAATATTGTTATTTTTTAGTCAAATAAATGAGACCTTCTCTTATCAGGGGTCTCATAATCATTTTAATTTTTAAAATTACTCGTACTTACATAGCTTTGGAACTACAAAATCGGGAAAAGTCTTGATTATTTTTTTATATGTTGCGAAATTCGATTGACCTGAGATAACCGCAATGTTATCTCCATCATAGCCAATCCAAAAAATACTTGCATCGACTTCTACTTTAACCACTACTGTTCCCGCAATTTTCCCTTCCCAATTTCCTTTCCATTCTCTTTGTTCTACACTAAATACATCTTTGTTTGTGGACCATAAAACTAAATCATTCCCACTACCAAGAGTAATATAGAAAGGGAAAATCTCCTTAAACTGCTTTTCATTCTGGATTTCAGTAACAACGTATCGGTTAGTTAAGTATCTATAACTGATATTGAATTCCTTGCAATTATGTTCAAACTCATCTTTCCAATAAGAAGAAACCTCAGCACAAAAATAAAGTGGAAATGCTTTCATATTCCTCATCCACAATGGCAGGAAATTTTCATCACATTCTGGTAGATAAAAGCCATCCATTAAGAAAACATATGGTGTAGTGCCTTCTATTGCAAACGGAAAAAAACCTCCAGCATCAGGATTTGAGTCATAATATCTCTTCGGGAAATAGCCAACTTCTATATTCAATTTTCCGCCCCCTTAGTTCCAATGTATTCATTTATTAAGGTTGATAATCTTTAACTCTTTATAAGTAAATCTGTCTTGAAAAGACAACTTTCTACTATCATACTACTTATTGAAATGTTATCACTTCGATGTTTAATCATATCCAAGAAATGAAACCAACTCAAATAATGGGGTAGGTATTTTGTTGCTACTCCATTAAGTCGTTGTATCCAACCTTTTAATAGAATGTGATAATTATTAACATTTTGGATATGATAAATCCCTCTTACACGTTCTGCACCGTCTGATTTAAAACAGTAGTGTTCCAATCCTTTATTTCTTGCCTAGGTGAAAATGCCCTCCAAGCATCGGTGCAAAGTGTATTGTCCGACGACAATTCATTGCCGATAGCGATGTTGTTCCACAGTCAGAATTATTTAACATAGCTTAAATAAAAAACTAGACCGACATTAGAATATCTCGGTCTAGTGAATTCGAAGCTGATTCTTTTCATGAAAAGGAAAGGTGATAACTCATTTACTTTTTACCCGGCTTGGTGAATTGCTGACCAATTGCACCTATTATTAAAATGATGATCGAAATGAGACTGTAATCCTTGAAAAAGGTCGTAAATGGAATTTCCAGAAACAAGAACGCCATCGTAATCAATCGTCCTATAAGAAGAATCATTCCGATAACTACCATCCAATTAAATAATTTCCCCAAAAAACCCATCTTTTCCTCCTTCCCCAATCAAATGATGACTTTCATGGTATCATCTTTCTACAAGAATAAATATCCGGCATGCTGAAAATCCTTCAGCCTGACATGTCGTTCCGTGCCCCATTACTCGGAGGCATCTTTGGAGATAGGTTTTCCGGCTTCGATCAACACTTTGCTGCCCAGCAGGAAAAAACCTTGAATGAACAGCAATATACCAGTTCCTATAAGGAGCCATTCTATTTTAATGATGTCGGATATCGGTCCGAATACAAGCATTCCCAGGGGCATCATGGAAGTCGAGATCATTCCTAAAACACCAAATACCCTCCCAAGAAGATCACCCTCGATTTTCTCCTGTAACAAGACCATGGACGGCGTATTAAAAATGGGCATCGCCAATCCCACTACCCCCATGATGATCAAGTAAATCCAGAAAACGGGGATGATTCCAAGAGCGAAAGTACAGGCACCAATTATAAGGCTTGCAAGTGTCATCGTATGGATCTTGTTTTTAAAGCCTCCCCAGGAAGCCATGAAAATCCCGCCTAGCATCATACCGATGGCAAAGGTGATTTCTATCGCAGTCAACCGCCAAACATCATTCCCGAAAGAGCGTGTGACTTGAAGCGGTGTTAGGAATGCAACTGGTGCGGCAAGCACGAAGAAAAATGCGAAAAACATAAAGAACTTCTTAAGAAAGTCGTGATTCCTGATATAACTGAAGCCTTCTTGCAAATCGGTGAAATAGCTGGTTGTTTGCTTTTGTAATGCCTTCGAATGTGCTGGAATTTTCAAAAAGGCCAGCAATGTGAAGATGGCAATTGCTGCTGTAATCACATCAATGAAGAAAATGGTTTCGATTGAAGCCATCGTAAGCAGCGCGCCGCTCACCATGGGGGAAACGAGCATCACTAGCGCTTGAATGCTTCCATTTGTCCCGTTCACCTTCGTAAGCTTATCCTCTGGCACAAGTTGCGGGAGAATGGCCCCGACTGCAGGAGTCTGGATCCCAGTTCCGATTGCGCGGACAGCGGACATGACGAAAAGCAGCCAAAGCTCATCGTAGCCGATTAAAAACAAGATGGCCAATACGAGCGTTGAAATGGCAATCAAAGAATCCGAAAGAATGATCAGTATCTTCCGATTATAGCGGTCTGCCCATACCCCCGCGATTGGGGAGAGTATGAAGGTGGGCACAAAACCACAAACGATGGATATCGTCATCATGACACCCGACTGTGTATTCAATGTGATATACCACATGATGGCATACTGGACCAAGGACGAGCCAAAGAGGGATATCGTCTGACTGCCTAGAAAAAGAGTGATATTCTTTTTCCAATTGTCCTTTACTTGTTCATTTAATGATTTCATCTCTTAAACACCTCATTCTATTTTCAATATTTGTTCTTAATGCCCTAAAAAAAACACAGGCTATTTGCCTGTGTTTAGAGTAAATGGATCAGAACCTATCTAAAGAAACCTGAGAGGATGACTATTTTCACGATAAAAAATCAATCTCCCACTGGCCTTCGGTTTGGTCAATACAATGAAGAATCTTACATCTATCCAAAATGACCCTTGGATAAGTAATATAATTTCCCCTTATAATTCTTCCATTTTAAATTCAACTGGAATCGTGAAAACCTATGATCACAAAGGTTGCCCCGGCTACAGCTGGACACAAAAAAAAGAGATTGGGTCTCTTTTTTCTTAAATGCGTAAAATGAAGGTTTCCTTAAAAATAGACAGACCATTCCCATTTACCCTGCGGACGGCAGAGCTCTTGAACGTATTCAATTAACGGTTCAAAGATTGGAAACGCAGTCTGATATATGTCACAAGGAAAACCTCCATTTCTTAAAAGTTAAAGTCATCTTAACATGGAGCCAACCGGAATATCAATAAAAAACTTCCTTCATGGCAGAAGCATCACTTCGGCTTTGGCCGAAATTCATTGTTCCGCTTCCTTATGTATCCTGCTGCCTGTCACACATTCATTATCCATCCATTCGTTTGACGGCAGCCGTATATTCCTTATGCCATTTTTCCCATTCATCCATTGGGAAGTCCTGATGGTGTCCATCAAGTAAATCACTAAACATACCTAGGCAAATATGCCAGCCTGCCAAATCTTTTGATGTATGATCATTAACTGGCGTAATGGATTCTTTCAATACCAATGAGCATCCATCCTTTTCAGGGGATACCTCGAAACGAACCCAGCCGTCCCCCCATTCAAAATCTAAAACGGCAGATTCCCGGAAGTCCCTGATCTTCATATCAAAAGATTTCCCTGACCCATCATTGAAATTGAATTTTATCGTCCCATCTTTTCGGAGGTCCTTCATTTCCAGGTTGGACATCCACTTTTCCAACTTATCATTCTCCGTTAAAGCACCCCATACCTTTTCAACCGAATGATTGAGCAGGCGATCGAATCTTGCGATAATCCCATTACCATCTTTTTCGATTGAAGCTTGCACTTGGATTCCCCCCATTCAATTCGTTACCTGAGATTATTTTTATAATAAAAAATGGTCGGTTGGAATTCACCATTTGCAGATTTCGCATATTCAGGAATCCTGCCTGCCTGAATATATCCCAATGAGGTATACAGGAGATTTGAAGGATCTCCTTCCCTCGTATCCAGGACCAATAATGTCCGCCTTTCCTGTTTGGCCTTCTTCTCAGCCTCTAGCATGAGTGAACGTCCTATGCCATTTCTTCTATAACCAGTATGCGTCATTAATTTTGCGATTTCCGCTCGATGGCCGCCATTTTGCTTTGAACATAAATGTAACTGTACACTCCCGACAATCTTACCCTGTAACTTAGCGACTAATAAAATCACATCAGGATTCATTGCATTACTCCAATAATCAATCGCCTCAGACCGTTCCATGGGTGGTAAAAAACCGATGGACGCACCATCATCCACCACTTGCACCAAAAGGTCAGACAGTTCATTAAGATGGTCTTCGATTGATGTTTTTTGTTCGATTTTCACATCGGCGTTCACAGTAATCACACCTTTCTCAGTCATATTCACCATCCCTGGCGCTTTGATAAAGTAGTAATGTGAGCCAGATGATGGCGTCCGTGCCATGCATAAATTCCTATATTTTCACCGACTGTCACCTCTCCTGAATCAGGATGGATGAATGTTCTGCTCAGGTCGTCTGCATGAAGCCCCGATAAAAGTTTGCCCATGCGGATATGTACAGCTTCGATTAGTGATAGAGAAACTTCAACCGGCAAATCAGAATCAGGCAGCTCTGCCCATTTCCCTTCCTCGTACGGTTTAATGACAGGATTTTCTTCCGTAAGGGCCAATTTGAAGCGAATATACGCATTCATATGACTATCCGCAACATGATGCACCACTTGGCGGACCGTCCATCCTCCAGGACGATAAGCCGTATCAAGCTGTTCATCATCCATGTTTCCTACCGCTTCCCGCAGGATCTGAGGCAAGGCTTCAATCTCGTTGAGCCACCCTTCGGCTACACCACTAGTAATTTCCCCGTCAAACTGAAACTTCCCGACCGGGTATCTTAAATCCATCTTCATTCCCCCTTGATGTTCAATAAAAATAGCATCTATATATATTCTTTATCGATTAAGACAAATCCTTTTTCCGGCATACTTTGCTTTGCTCTACTGCTCATCACTAAATATCAGAAATTTAATCCATATCATTAGCGCGTATACTATTTCCTCATTTAGCAATCATAAACAAATGAATGGCATTTTGCATCAATCCAATCTTTAAACAATGGAAATGGGGATAGGATCATATTGAAGAAAATTAGTTCGATACAAACCCTGAGCATCTTCTTTTTATCAATCGGCCTTCTTAATCACGTTATTTTGATCCCTTTCCTCCTATCCACCGGCGGAAGGGATGCTTGGTTTTTTTCTATCATTACGATTGGGTTGATCCCGATTTGGGTCTACATATTATCGAGGATAATCAAGAATATGAATAATCAATCCCTGACGGATTGGCTTGAAAATAGATTTGGAAAACCTATTAAAAATATCGCTTTATTCTTTATAGTGCTCTACCTGATCAGCCTTGTTTTGGCGACTACAAAGGAAACGATAGATTGGATCACTACAAGCTTTCTTTTTGAAACCCCAAGTTTAGCGATTATCATTCCGTTTACACTGCTATGTATCTTCCTTGCCCATTCAGGTATGCGCTCCATTGCCATTTGCGCTTCTGTATTATTGCCCATAGTCATCATTCTTGGCATTTTCGTCGCGACCGGAAATATGCCGACAAAAGACTACAGCCACCTCCTTCCCCTTTTCGAGAATGGCTATTTTCATGGTGTTAAGAGCTTTCTATATACTGGTTATGGCCTTGCCGAACTGATTTTACTGGCTTTCTTTCAGGAAAATATTTCTGATAAGATCAGTCGGAAAGTATTGGTTTTCATATGCCTCGGATTAGTGTTCCTACTTCTCGGCCCATTAACAGCTGCACTCGCTGAATTCGGGCCGACCTTAGCCGAAGCCATGAGGTATCCTGCCTATGAACAGTGGCGGCTGCTGACTATTGGAAAATATATCGAACATACAGATTTCTTTTCCATTTATCAATGGCTTGCTGGGGCCTATATTCGTGTTTCACTGGCTTTATTCTTAATAACTGAAGTCTTTAATAAAAAAACGAACCAAATGAAGCTGGGAATTCTCTTCGCTGTAGGCTTTCTTATGGTGATCGTCTCCATCGTTCCCTACAGTAATTTCAAGTTCTTGCATATAACCCAAACCTTTTACTACCCTGGTGCTCTTTATTTCCTGATACTTTTGTCCGCCTTTTTGTTTATCGGCACTTTCATTAGTTCTAAGGAGGGTAAAAAACATGAGAATGAAACGATCCAAAAATGAGCCAACCCTCCCTGAATTAAGGGAGGAGACATTTCGAGAGTTATTCAGTTCAAGCTCAGATATCTTATTTGACAAGATTTATATCGGAGAAACCGAAAGGCCCATTCCAATCCTTATTTTTTACTGCTCGGGTATGGCTGATATCAGTTTACTGAACGAAGGAATTTTAGAAAAGTTAAATAAAATGATGCAATTGGATGAGAGAATAGATGCAGAAAAGGTTATCAACAAGCTAAAACCATTGGTGGATTTGACGAAAGTGACCATTGATAGTGAATTCATTAGTGTCCAACAGCAGATTTTCTCCGGGAATGCTCTATTGTTCATACCGCTAACACAAGATTTATTTTCCATTAATTTGTCCAAAGTTCCGAACCGGCAGCCTGAGGAGTCCTCCTTCGAGGTCTCGGTAAGGGGGCCAAGAGATGGATTTGTCGAAGATTTATCCATGAATACAGCTTTAATCAGAAAGCGGCTAAAAACCAAATCGCTTGCCTATGAAGACTTTATCGTTGGCAGGCGCAGTCAAACGAAAGTCGCACTAATGTACATGGATGACATCATCGATAAAGAACTTGTTAAAAATGTAAGATCGAAAATCAACTCCCTTGATATTGATATTTTGGTGAGCAGCCAACAATTGGAGGAATTGATCACTAACAGTAAATTTAGTATATTTCCACTCACTCATTATACGAGTCGCCCCGATTTTGTAGTCGAAGCACTCAATCAAGGAAGATTCATTCTAATCGTGGACGGTATGCCAACGATAATCGTGGCCCCTTCTACTTTACTATTGCAAATAAAAACCGCAGAAGATTCGAATCTTCCTTTTCTATTTGTAAGCCTTGAGCGACTTCTTCGCTTTATGGGGCTTGGCATTACCGTTTTATTGCCGGGGTTTTGGATATCGATTTCCGCTTTCAATATTGAACAGGTGCCGTTCCCGTTACTAGCCACGATAACCCTTTCAAGGCTGGGACTTCCCTTATCTGCCACGATGGAATTCATTCTCATGCTCATTTTATTTGAATTATTCCGTGAATCCGGAGTCAGGTTACCTAAAGCGGTTGGGCAGACAGTTGCCGTTGTAGGAGGTCTCATTGTCGGTGATGCTGCAATTAGGGCAGGACTGACCTCGCAAACCATGCTTGTGGTCACCGCCGTAACCTCAGTTGCATCTTATACACTTGTAAACCAGTCTTTAACAGGTGCCGTTACCGTTCTGCGAATGTTTGTGCTGTTACTAAGCTGCATTTATGGAATCTATGGCTTGATAATCGGTTTCCTTTCCATTGTCACATTACTATCCAGGCTTGATTCATTCGGTCTTCCATATATTGGAGGAATGAACCCGCTAAGGATCACAAAAATACTGGATTCATTCATAAAGAGGCCATGGAATTCCATCAGTAAACGATCTTTGGCAGCTGATGATAAGACGAGAAAGGGGCAGTAAGGCATGTTCCGCATCTGTAAAATTTGGTTGACCCTACATTTAATCCTATTACTTTCAGGCTGTTGGGATGAAAAAACAATCCAGGACTTTCATTATATAACAGCCATCGGGATAGATTTCCAAGATGGGGAATACATAGTTTATACGCAACTTGTAGACTTCGCTGCGGTAGCTAAAACGGAATCGAAGCCGACTCAAGCCCCTCCCGTATATGTAGGGAAACAAAAAGGACGGTCCATTTCAATCGCCATTAATCAACTAATGCGCAATACTCAACAGTCTCTCTATATAGGGCATGTATCCACATTTGTAATCAGTGAAAATGTTTTGAATCGGCAAAGCACAGAAATAGTGGATTATATTTACAGAAACCAATTGCTTAGATACTCAGCCAATATTTTTGCCACAAAAAGTTCAATGGATGAGCTATTTTCCATTAACGGCTTTTTTAATTTGTCGCCTTTATACACGACATTATATTTTCCGGATGATGTATACCGGATTAGATCATTCATCCAACCCATTACGGTCCAAAGGTATTATTCCAATCAGCGGGAAAAAGCATCTACAACCATTTTACCCTCCATTTCCTGGAACGATAAAGTTTGGAAGGAAAAAGATAAAAATCGAAAAAGTCTCTATATGGATGGTGCATTTGTCATTTACTATAAAGTGTCCCAGCCCTGGTTCTCTGAAAAAGAATTGAGCGGTGTCCGCTGGCTCACTAAAAGGACCAACAAAACTCCAGTGAACATCATCATGAATAAGCAAGACATCTATGCCTCTTTCTCCCATCCGGATCATAAAGTAAAACCTGTTCTCAAGGATGGAAAGTACAAATTCGATATTCAAATTAACGTATCCGGCAAAATACTGGGGCTTGATACCCAAATCGATATCGAGAAAATAAAACGCAAATTCGAAAGCCAAATAAAAAAAGAAATCCAAACAACGTTTAAAACAGGGCTCCAAAAGAACGCAGACCCTTTAAACTTAGGCAACACCCTTTATATCAAAGAAACAAAATACTGGCAAAAGAATCATATGAACGAGCCGAAGGATTATTTAGATAAGGATTCAATACATGATATAAACGTAAAGGTACATATCCTTAACACAGGCGGATTAGAAGATAAGCCACTCGAGTAAAGTTGGCTTAACTCACGAGTATTTGCTCCAATTTCACGAGTAAAACAGCTTAACTCACGAGTATTTGCTCCAAACTCGCGAGTAAATCGACTAAACTCACGAGTAAACGCTGATATCTCATGAGATTGCTGCTGTATTCTATGGATAATGCTCCTTTCACGAGTAAATTGGCCAAACTCACGAGTATTTGCTCCAATTTCACGAGTAAATCGACTAAACTCACGAGTATTTGCTTCAAACTCACGAGTAAACGCCTATATATCGTGAGGTTGCTGCTGCATTCTATGGATAATGCTCCTTTCACGAGTAAATTGGCCAAACTCACTTGTATTTGCTCCAATTTCACGAGTAAATCGACTAAACTCACGAGTAAATCGACTAAACTCACGAGTAAACGCCTATATATCGTGAGGTTGCTGCTGCATTCTATGGATAATGCTCCTTTCACGAGTAAATCGACTAAACTCACGAGTATTTGCTTCAAACTCACGAGTAAACGCTGATATCTCATGAGTTTGCTGCTCATTTCGGGTTTAACAGCCCTCTACATGATGAAAAAATCAGGATGGTGCCTTTTTGAGCTCCATCCTGATTTTTGGGGCTGGAAAATGCGGTCCGGAATTTGGCGTATGGCATGGTTAAATGGTAAATTTAGAGTATTCTAACATTTGGGGGTCCATTTATGAGCATACAGAAGGCTACATTACATGAGCTGGAATCACTGACGGAACTTTTTGATTTATACAGGGTGTTTTATGAGCAAACCTCTGATCCTGGTCGTGCAAGGGAGTTTTTAAGGGAAAGGCTGACACATGGGGAGTCTGTGGTTTTTATGGCGTTTGATGAAGGAAATCCAATTGGTTTTGTACAATTATATCCTTCTTTTTCGTCTGTGAGTATGATGCGGTCATGGGTATTGAATGATTTATTCGTGAAGGAGTCCGCCCGTAAAAAGGGATTTGGCGAGGAGTTATTGAACGCGGCCATCGCTTTTGCACGTGAAACAGGTGCTAAAGGGGTTTCACTGGAGACAGGCAAGGATAATGTGAAAGCACAGAGACTTTATGAAAAGATTGGTTTCTCCCGTGAATCGAACCATTTTTATTATTTCACCATTTAATATAAAAAAGTGTAGGGAAAACCTTCCCTACACTTGGATGCTATTTATCTAGTATATTAATTATTTAGCAGTTTCCATGCTGGCTTGAATTTCTTTAATTAAAAGTTCGGCACCTTCTGGGCTAAGTATTAATTTACCGTCAGCAAGTTTCATATTGTCATCGGAAACGTCACCTGTAACCTGACAAGTCATGTTTGGTTTATATTTTTGAAGGATGATGCGCTCTTGTTCTACATAAATCTCCAGAGCGTCTTTCTCATTAATTCCTAATGTTCGGCGCAGTTCAATTGGAATGACTACCCGTCCTAATTCGTCAACTTTACGTACAATACCTGTAGATTTCATTTAATTTACCCCACTAACTTTCTTGCGAATGTTGCATTTATACATTTCGTCACCATTCGACATTATTTGCACTTCTATTAAGATACCACTACCTACCATATTCGTCAATTCTCGTATCTTCATATACTATCTGCCTCTATATGATTTTTATATAAAATATTAGTAATTCCTTCATAACACGCGTCACGACAACGTTTGCCGCTTCTTTCTTTGGTATATATTTCTAATTTAAATACTTAAATGGAAACGTCTTCATTCAATTCCAACAAGCTTTCTTTTCATTTCATGTCGAATCATGAAGAATGAATTTCACTAGCTTAAAAGAATCCTGTTGATTTTCTTTTGCTTTTGAAGGACAATTTAAATTGATCGCTTATAATATTTAGAAAATTCATTCTGCTTTCATTCCTGAAAAATTTTTCAGAAAGCCGAAACGATTGCCATCCTTCCAGAGTCTTACTGACTCATAAAACAGATTGAGGTGAGTCAATTGCGTCCGATTATATTAGGTATTTGTTCTGCTTTCTTTTTTGCATTTACGTTTGTTTTGAATCAGGCCATGGAGCTGTCTGGCGGAAGTTGGATTTGGAGTGCTTCGCTGCGTTATATCTTTATGGTGCCCTTTCTGTTGTGTATCGTATGGAGCAGAAAAAACCTGCGTCCCCTTTTACAAGTGATGAGAGAAAAGCCGGGTCCTTGGCTGCTTTGGAGTTTTGTCGGATTTGGGTTATTTTATGCTCCTTTATGCTTTGCGTCCGCCTACTCACCTGGCTGGCTGATCGCCGGAACTTGGCAAATCACGATCATTTCGGGTGCACTGCTTGCGCCGCTGTTTTTTGAAAATGTCCAAACGAAAGATGGGATCGAAAGGCAAAGGGGAAGGGTTTCTGTGAAAGGCCTCCTCATGTCCATGATCATTCTGCTTGGGATCATCCTGATGCAACTGGAACATACCAAACACATTTCAATGGCCAATCTTTGGCTGGGAGTGATTCCAATCGTCATCGCCTCATTTGCATACCCTTTGGGAAATCGCAAAATGATGGAAGTATCCGAAGGCCGTCTGGATGCTTATCAGCGGGTTTTGGGAATGACTTTGGCGAGTCTGCCATTCTGGTTTTTGCTTTCCTTGTACGGTTTCTTTACAGTAGGTGCACCGACGAAGATGCAGAGTTTCCAATCCCTTTTGGTGGCACTATTTTCTGGAGTCATCGCCACGGTCCTTTTTTTCATGGCGACCGATTTGGTACGCGGAAATATGCAGAAATTAGCTTCAGTTGAAGCAACACAATCGATGGAGGTCCTTTTTGCCCTTGCTGGCGAATTACTATTCCTATCTTTACCGATTCCTTCTCCGTTATCGTGGTTCGGCATCTTTATCGTCATCATGGGAATGATCCTGCATAGCTATGCATCTCATAAAAAAGAAGGTCCATCCCCGAAACGGACAGTGAATGCCTAAATAGCAAGCCAAAAAAGCCCCGGATAAGACTTAGGGGCTTTTTTGAGCTGAAAACAGAAGCCGACTACGTTCTTTTTTTCCATTGACAGGTCATGATAAATTGATGATTTTTCAGAGTGGCAAAAAGCTCACCATTCATTTTTTTCATTAAACTTTGCGCAATGGATAACCCTAGTCCCGTTCCTTTTTTATTTCTTGCAGTATCACCTGTATAAAACCTATCAAAAATCCTCTCAACATCTTGTTTTGTCATTACATCTGTTTTGTTACGAATAGTAAAGACAATGGAAGATGATTCTTCCTTTAATGATATCTGTACCGAACCACTTGCATGCTTAAGAACATTACTCACTAAATTTTCAACAACTCTTATTACTGCAGATGGATCTGCATATAACATGATCTCTTCATCAGGCATGTCGATATCCACTTGTAACTGTCGCTCATGAAATGCATCATAATAGTTCATGAGCACTTCCCAAATACTCTGATTGAGATGGAATGTTTGGAACTGCAGCTCATAGTCCATCGATTCCACTATTGATAATTCAAAAAATTCATCGAGCAAATCTTGTAATCTTTTCGTTCGCCTTTTGACAATTCCAATATACTCTGCTCGTTCTTCCAAAGTTAAGTGCTCATCTTCCAACAGCTGGATATAACCTAAAATGGAGGTTAGTGGCGTTCGCAGATCATGCGACATATTGGCAATTGCCTGCTTCAATGTCTCTTCCGTTCGCTTTTGTTCCACCTTCATCTCCATCATGGAATCAAAATAACCGTTGATTTCCACTGCCAGTCTTTCGATATCCCGATCAAAATATTCAATATCCACTTTCTTTTCTGTATATCGATAACGATAAGCTTGGAGCTGTTTCGTCATTCTTTTCATTTCTCGCTTCATGAAAAAAAACCGGAAGAGAAAAACGATCGCTATGAACATACATAGTACTGTTAAATGGATCATTTGCCTCCCCCTTTTTTCTTACTTGATTTCTTTACGGGAAAATACAATGCAGCATCCTATTGCACATACGACAAAAGTTAAAATAGGAACAATAATCATCGTAAATAACTCTGTTTGTTCAAGTATGGCCGCAGGAATATCTTTTATTAATTTAATGATGCTATGATTATATATCGTTTGAATGATGGGAGAGTTTTTCGAGAATATAGAAAATGCAACCTCCAATCCGAAAGTGAATACAAATAAAAATGAAATGGTCTTTCCACTATCTGTAAAGATGAGTCCTATGAGTGTCATAAATGAAGCAAATGCCGCCCCATACAAAGCAAGTAACCCTATCATTGGAACAATGCTTTCCACTACGGACATATTAGGGAATAAATGCGACCCTGATCCAAAAAATACAGTGGACACTATCCATAGGACAAGTGGGAATAAGATGGAAATAATGATTGCACCGATCGTGAAGACTGACAGTTTTGCAAGAACGATTTCCATTCTTTTATTTCCACCGGATATCAAATTTTTCATCACACCTGTTGAATAATCACTTGAAATAAAAAATCCAGCCAAAATGCACGGGGCATATTTCATTACCAGTTCATTCTGATTAACAAACGCTATCACAACGTCTATTCCTTTCATCTCTCCACTAGTTCCCCTAATTAGCATCTCACTGGGAGCAAGAATTCCTATTAATATAATGGTTAAGGCAATAGCCCAGAAGGAGCGATCATGTTTAAGCTTATACAATTCCGCTTTTATAAGATTATTCATGGTTGCCGCCCCCAATAAGCTTTGTAAAGTACTCTTCTAAATCTTCACCCATTGGCATAAACTGCTCAATCACTGCCCCATTCGCTGCTAATGTTGTAGAAACAAGGCCTGGTTCACCTACAAACTTATATAATTTGATGATTCCATCAGGCATTACTTCAAATTCTTTCGTACCTAATTCTTCTTCCAGCACCGCTACTCCTTGATGTGGCTTGTCTACTTTTATGTGTAAATAATGCTGACACTTTTCTTGTAAATCTTTCGCTGTTAACTCCTCTAATAATTTTCCATCGTGAATGATTCCATAATGAGTTGCCAATAAATTCAATTCGCTTAAGATATGACTGGAAATAAGAATCGTAATTCCTTTCTCACGGTTTAACTTTAATAGCAACTCACGGATTTCGACTACTCCCATTGGATCTAAGCCGTTTATCGGTTCATCCAAAATTAGAAATTCAGGCTCTGACAACAACGCCATCGCCAGTCCTAATCTTTGTTTCATACCTAATGAAAAATTTCTCGTTTTTTTCTTTCCTGTATGTTGCAGCCCTACAAGCGCTAACGTTTTTTCGATGCATTCTTTTCCGGGAATGCCCCTTTGCACTCGATGGACTTCCAGGTTTTGCTTAGCCGTCATATGAGGAAATAAAGCTGGCCCTTCAATAATGGTTCCGACTCTTTTTCTTGCTTCAATCAATTTTTCCGGATCGATTTCCCCAAATAATTCAATGCTTCCTTCACTTGCAAAGGCTAATCCTGCCACAAGTTTAATAAAGGTTGACTTCCCTGCTCCATTTTGACCAATGAAGCCATATATGGCACCTTTTTTGATAGATAGATTCACGTTATTTAATGCAGTGGTATGTTTATATTTTTTTGTTAAACCGGATGTCCTTAATATATATTCACTCATTTTTTTCCTCCCTTATCTGTGATTCATCATAAAATGAAAATCATAAGGGATTATAAAGAAAACCTTAAGAAAATCTTAAGTTATTTTAAGCGATATCCCATTCCCCAAATGGTTTCAATATACTCTTCAGTTGGGCTCGCTTTAGCCAATTTACTTCTCAGATTACTCATATGGACGTTCACCGTATTCTCATCCCTTAAATAATCATCTCCCCAAACCGCTTCAAACACATTGGCTTTCGAAAATATTTTTTGAGGATAGGAAATAAGTAATTCCAAAATGGCATACTCTCTTGCCGTTAGTATTACCTTCAAGTCATTTACGATAACTATTTTCGTATCAGTATCCACAGTAATGCCTCTATACGTAAGCTGGTTCTTTTCCTCTATTCTTTTCATGGTTGAAGATCTTCTTAAATGAGCATCTATTCTTGCCATTACTTCTTCAATATCAAATGGCTTCGTAATGAAATCATCTGCCCCAGCGCGCAATCCATTTATTTTCGTTTGCTGTTCTCCTTTTGCGGATATAATCAAAACAGGGACATGATGATGCTCCCTAATTTTACGAAGAACTTCCTCCCCGTCCATTCCTGGCAGCATTAAATCCAACAACACCATATCCCATTTCTTTTTCTCCACGTACAATATTGCTTCCGTCCCTGAAAATGCCGGCTGAGGGACATATCCACTTTTTTTCATCATATTGCAAAGCAATCCGCTAATATCATTATCATCTTCAACAATTAAAATATGTACCTGCTTCTCCATAAGAGCCACCTACTTTCCCTCTTTTATCTATTTCTTATATTAGCATTCTTTGTTAAGATCCGAAAAATTGACCTGCACCGCCGCAAACTCCTCAGCCGTTTACACTACCATATCTATCCCTTCATTATTTGTTGATTTCCACTCCAGGCGCTCGTCCCCAGGTGTCTCGTACCTTACGTTGCGTTATTTAAATAAAAGGCTGTTTTCACATACTTTGTTGCTATTTACCAGGTAGTGAGGTGTGGTTGATTTCCCCTCCAGATGCTCGCTTTCCGCGGGGCGGGCGGCGAGCCTCCTCGGCGTAAACGCCTGTGGGGTCTCACCTGTCCCGCTGCTCCCGCAGGAGTCTCGCACTTCCGCTCCAATCAACCTTAAATAGTTTCGTTTTAAAAACAACAATCTTTACGAAAAGAGCCAAATAAAGCTGCAAACGTTACGGGACATATGCGGATATTAGAGGAAAACCGGCATGGCAGCTGGCAAAACTTTTACCTTGAGTAAGTTCAAAAATTATGTATAATGAAAGGTAATTGTATATGTCAAAGGTTTTCTAGGGTTCCGCAGTGCGTCTCATTGCTGGTCTGGTCCGAGAGAAAACTCACAGCATGCTGTGTCACGGAAGGATAAAAGCCTGGGAGAAACTGTTTAACAGTTATCTCTTGGGCTTTTTTTGTTTTTTTGGTAAAGAATAAAATCGGAGGTGCGTTATTTCATGAGCACAAACTGGATTAAAGTATTCATTGCAGCTTTTTTTGAAGTATTTTGGGTGATTGGCTTAAAACATGCGGATGACTTTTTGACTTGGGCTGGAACGGTCATTTCGATCATCATCAGTTTTTACTTGATGATAATGGCTGGCAGGAAGCTTCCTGTCGGAACGGTATATGCCGTTTTTGTCGGTATGGGGACAGCTGGGACCGTTTTTTCCGAAATCCTTTTCTTTGGAGAATCCTTCAAGCTGAGCAAAACGCTATTGATCCTCCTCTTATTATCAGGGGTGATCGGCTTGAAGCTAGTGACGGATGATAAGGCTGAGAAAGGGGATGAATCATAATGGCTTGGGTCTCTTTAATCTTAGCGGGGCTTTTTGAGATGTTTGGGGTTGCGATGATCAATAAATTGCACAAAGACCGAAATTGGCAATCCTTGCTGCTGTTATTCATCGGATTTGGAGCAAGTTTCCTGTTTCTTGCTTATGCCATGAAAACCTTGCCGATGGGAACGGCTTACGCAATCTGGACAGGAATCGGTGCATCAGGCGGAGCGATAATCGGGATGCTTTTATACGGGGAATCCAAAGATTGGCGCAGGGTCGTTTTTATAGCCATGGTCCTTGGCGCAGCAGTGGGATTAAAACTTGTTTCATAGGAATGGCATAAAAGCATAGAAAATCAAAGACGACACAATGTGTCGTCTATACTTATTTTTATCTAACTTGAATAATTATCTTATAAAAATTGACCCTCATCCATCACAGCGGAATCTTTCCCCTTAACCTGTTTTAGCGTGGCTACTATAAGAAAGCTGACAATCACCAGTAAGAGCCATGAGCTTACCTTCCCTAGATGAACGAGACTCCATGCATCGGTTTGGTTTGGATATTCCCAAGCTCCAAAGAACGTTGCGATATTTTCGGCAATCCATATGAAAAATCCGATGAGCACAAAAGAAAATGCGATTGGCATACGATAACGGGTTCCACCAACTTCGTATGTGACCCATGCTCGCCAAAAGACGATGATGACAAGTCCAGATAGCCACCAACGAACATCCATCCAATAATGGTGAGTGAAAAAATTCAAATAAATCGCAAGCGCAAGAGATACAACGACCAAAAACGGCGGCCACTTGATCAGTTCAACCTTTAACCTCCTCCACGCCTGGCAAAGATAACTCGCTACACTTGCGTACATGAATCCGCTATACAGAGGCACTCCAAAAAACTTGAAATATCCTTCCTCTGGATAAGTCCAGGAGCCCATATGTACTTTGAAAAGTTCAAGGGCAAGACCAATAAGGTGGAACAAGGTGATGACCTTTAGTTCATCCCGTGTTTCAAGCCCGGAACGCAGCATCCACCACTGCATTAGAAGGCAGATGATGAGCAGCCAGTCATACCGCGGCAGAAAGGGAAGCGGAATGAATTTTGTAATAGCCAAAGAGGCAAAAATAACGGCCGGAAACAAGCATGATAGGGCCTGCTCCCAACCAAAACGAACGAGTTGTTTTAATGCTCTCATGATTGGTGCCTCCATTTTTCCTTCTACATTCATGAGTAACTCCCCTTTATAAATCTTAATCTTGAGTGCCTCCATCATTTCGGTATTCTAAAATATCCCCGGGTTGGCATTCTAAAGCCTTACAAATCGCATCTAAAGTTGTTAATCGAATCGCTTTTGCCTTGCCATTTTTCAATATGGAAAGATTAGCCATCGTTATTCCAACCCTCTCGGAAAGTTCTGTAACACTCATTTTCCTTTTAGCCAACATCACATCAATATTGATTATAATTGCCAAGTTATTCACCTCAGACTATTAAGTCATTTTCTGATTTTATATCGATGGCTTCTTGTAAAAGCCTTTGAAGAACAGCAGCAAAGACTGCAATCACCATTGAAGCAAAAATAACGACCATTCCGATTAATATGATACCTGGGGCGTCGTCCCTTTCCGCCATGAGATAAAAGAGCGGCATGCCTGCTACATACAAGCTGCTTATTGTGATTGCACAATTTTTTATAGTCTTTAAGGCTCTTACAGATAATTCCGAGAAAGCTTTGTTCTTGTCAATATAGCTTAAAAGTTTAAAGGCTTGATATAGAGCAAAGTAAAAAGGTATCGCCGATGCATACAAGTCGATTAAAACGAGAGATTTCAAATAAGCCATATCCGGATACAATTCTGCTGCAAAATTCGCTATTCCAGGCACCACGAAGATGCACAAAGCAAGAACTGGAATTCCAATAAGAATAACAGCCATCTTTAAAAAGAGTGTTGTTCCTAGTTTCATAAAAAGCACCTCACTTATTTATTGTCCATTTAATTTAACACACACTTTATCGTTTTACAATAAAACATTGTTGTTTTTTATTATATTATTATTGTTAATGAAATATCCTATTCTTTTTAAAAATGGATGTTTTCACATACTTTATTGCTATTTACCAGGTAGTGAGTTGTGGTTGATTTCCACTCCAGATGCTCCCTTTCCGCGGGGCGGGCGGTGAGCCTCCTCGGCGTAAACGCCTGTGGGGTCTCACCTGTCCTGCTGCTCCCGCAGGAGTCTCGCACTTCCGCTCCAATCAACCTTAAATAGTTTCGTTTTAAAAACAACAATCTTTACGAAAAAGTGCCTTAAAAATAAAAAAGCATTCCTTTGTAAGAGGAATGCTCCATAACTGAACTATTTATTTATTACCTTCGGCTAAACCCTTATATCATCAGGATTTCCCTGATATCCTCTTCTGTAAGTGCAGATGATGACTTGTCTCCAGGGTCGATGATTTCTTCAATAAGATGTCTCTTTTTCTCTTGGAGTTCATTCATTTTTTCTTCGATTGTCCCACGGGCAATAAGCTTGATGACTTGAACCTCATTTTTCTGCCCCATTCGATGGGCACGGTCCGCGGCTTGTTCCTCAACTGCCGGATTCCACCAAAGGTCATATAGAATGACTGTATCGGCACCCGTCAGATTGAGACCCGTACCGCCCGCTTTCAACGAAATGAGGAATATATCCCGTTCTCCTTCATTAAACCGATTGCAGATTTCCACACGTTCCTTTGATGGGGTTTGGCCATCCAGGTAGAAAAAGGGTTGTCCTTTCAAGGCCAAATCCCTGCCGATGATTGTAAGCATTTTTGTAAATTGCGAGAAAATCAGCACCCGTCTTCCAGAATGCTTCGAATCTTCGACAATTTGCATCAGTTGCTCATATTTTGCTGAACTGCCTTTATACCCGTCCACAAACAAGGCGGGGTGACAGCATATTTGCCGAAGCCGGGTCAAGCCTGCAAGGATCCTGATCCGATTTTTGCGAAGGGTATCCTTGTCCAGGTGTTTCAGCGTATCATGCCGAAGCTTGGCCAGATAAGCGCCGTACAGTTTCTTCTGATCGGGAAGCAGTTCCATCGATTCCAGCGACTCGATTTTTTCCGGTAATTCCCCTAGTACGTCCTCTTTCATTCTCCGCAGCAAAAATGGACGGATCCTGCGGGAAATCTGCTTCCTTGAGAGGTTGCTATACTCCTTTAACCCCATGAATAGTTCAGGGAATACGACGTGGAAAAGGGACCAGAGCTCTTCTAGTGAATTCTCGATGGGTGTACCAGTCAACGCGAAGCGATGTGCCGCTTTTATCTTCTTGGCCGCTCGTGCCGTTTGTGTCACCGGGTTCTTGAAGGCCTGTGCCTCATCGAAAAACACCGTATGGAAGTCCTCTTTTTCAAACGACTTGATGTCTTTCCGGAGCAATGGATAAGAAGTGATCACTACATCCACGTCCTTCATTTCTTTAAGCAGCTTCGACCTTTCCGTCTTGTCTCCATCCACGACGACGGCTTGTATATCAGGAGTGAATTTAGTGAATTCACTCAGCCAATTGTAGGTCAATGATGATGGGCAGACAATAAGCACCGGAACCCTTTTCTTACGGATGTCAGGTAGCTCGGATAAAATGAACGTGATGCTTTGCAGTGTTTTTCCCAGCCCCATATCATCAGCAAGAATCCCGCCAAAACCATATTGTGCAAGGACTTTCATCCATTTGTAGCCGTTTTCTTGATACTCGCGCAAAATCGGATCCAGACTATTTGGCACCGTGAACTCCAAGGCGCCCGGATTCCTGATGTTATCCAAAAACTGCCGGAATGATTCTTCCATCGTGAATGTCTGGCCATCATTAACGGAGTCAAGGAGCTGGAGCCCTTTTATGATGGGCATGTTCAGTGTGCTTTCCAGGTCTTCATCCTGTACGGGCAGTGCATTCAGAAAACGATTGATGTCCTCGTATTCCCTTGTTTCAAGGGAAAGCAGCGATCCATTCCTTAAACGATAGTATTTCCTTTTTTCTTCAAGCGCGGCTAAGACCTCACGTATTTGTTTATCTGGGATATCATCCATTTCAAATTTGAATTCGAGCCAATTAGTACGCTCTTTTTTAATTTTCACCCTAATGCGCGGTGCAGCATTTCCACGGGAAATTCGGTTTCTTACAGCGGTCGTGGCATAGATTTGCACCAGCTTCTGGAGTTTAGGAACGATATGGTACAAGAACTCATACTCCAACTCTTCGTTTTGCAAGAAATAGCCTCCGTCCGTCTTGGCAAACTGGCTATCCTCCATCAGCTTTAATATCTCCGCCTCTTTCTCAACATCCCTCATAACCTTGGATTCCTGTTTTTCCAAAGGGTTGATCACGATATTTTCATAATGGAATTCCAGCCCGGCAAGCAGCCTGTTTTTCACTCGATCCAAGTATAGCTTTGCAATCAGCGGTGTCTTCAAAAACAATTCGGTGATGGATCTTGCTATATGGACTTCACCGAGTCTTTTCAAGCCTGGTACCACTTTGTCCAGGAATAATTCCAGCTGGTCATGATGGATTGGAATTTGATTCATCCCCGAACCCTCCATCATTTGCTTTAACTCTGAAAGGCGTTTGAAATCCTCATTTTCGAGCTGAACCAATTTCCCCTCAAATAGGACCAATGTGTATGCATTCATGACGATCATCTCGTGCAGCCTTTTAATATTCAGTTGATAACCTTTGAACTCGCTTTCGGTAAAGCCAAACTGTAAAGGAAGCGGTCCGTTTGTTACACGAAAGCCATTGAATGTAAGGCCGCCATAGGCAAGCTTCACCATTGGCGCCGCTTCAAGGATGGGGACAAGCCTTCGAAAAGAAGATGGAGGCAAAAGTAATAAGTGATCGTCCAATGTATATTCAGATTTATCCGTCAGGGCGTCCACATAGACTTTTTCATCCGATATCACTGTAATGAGCTCCTGAAGCACGGAATCATTTTCATTCTGAAAACAATGCAGCACAGGGTCATATATAAATGAAGGGGACACTTGGGCAGGCTTTCCTTCTTTAACTCGCTTCAGGAAATCCCGGACATTCGACACATTGAGAGAACCGATTTTCATTTCCAGTCCTAACATATATTGTTCCATTCCCATCCATACTGGCTTACACGTGAATTCCGTTTCAAGCATCGTTCTTTTTTCAAAATGGCGCTGATGACCGCTTTTCCGTACAGGCTGATTATTGAAAAGGGTCAGCAAGCCCTTTGACAGCTTCTCATGTGCTATAGCATCAGAACCGGCAGCATGCAGACCTTCTGGAACCGTTCCATCTCGCTGATGGTCGTAAACCGACAGCAGGACGGCTGCAATATGCTGGCAATCCCTGGGGAAGGAAGCTAGCGCAGGACAGCTGCATTTCGTCTGAAATCCGCCGACTGCATCCACTTCAATCGTGACATGGAAGTCTTCCTTGCCTCTAACCGATGCTTCACAACCATCATGACGATAGCTTTCAAATGTGACTTTATTGGCACGATGAAAAGCTTCCCCTCTTTTGAAGGAGACGGCCCCGCACATGTCTTTTATGATTTTTCGATTCAATTTGATATCCAAATTGCCGTCCTCCTCCCGGGGTTTTTTGGTTGAGTGATTTTATTCCGCTGAAAATATCTCATTTTATCATCATACTATGAAATGGGTTTACAGGGTTGTAAAAAAGCAAAAAGACAAACTCCCCCATTCGGAGTTCATCTCTATTTCAGCAACGGGAATTGCAGCATCATTGTTGTCATTTGCCCTTGTTCTTTTTCTTTTTTTTTCGATAAAAGAAGCTGAATACAAGGAATGAAACAAGAATGATAAAAAGGATAAATTCAGCGGGGTCCTTCACCAAGAATGGATTAAAGTCATGTTTGATTGAATTATCCAGATCAAATCCCATTAGAATATCCATACCTAATGATAGGACCACTAAAGGGATCAGAAGCAAAAGCGTAATACCGAAGAATTTCATTTTTGATCAACTCCGCCTTGGAACTTATTTTGGTGCTGGCCTTTCTTTTTTTTTCGATTCTTAAAAAAGGCAATGATCAAGAGAAGCAACGGAATGATCACCTGAAATGGGAGGTGAATGTATATCGGTACGGCTCCTAGCCCTTCATGCATATGTTCCGTAAAGCTGCTTGCTATTATGATGGAACTCAGTAATATGACAAAGCCAACGGGGTAAGCAAGTCTGGAGGGCTGTTTAACATTGAAAACATTCGCCGTACCCGTTACCGCCACATAAGTAAATACACTTATCTTGATGAACCCGCCAATCATCAACAAAAACAAGAAGTACACATCGAGCCGTTCGAGAAAGCCAGCGACCTCTATGGACTGAATGAGGGAAAGAAGAGGGTATTGCGAACGTGTCGTCAGGTCCACCCCAAGTACAGCAATATTCATAGCCATTATTATCGCGAGAAAAATGCCAGCTGCAGCAATGCTGCTTATCCCAATTTTTTTCAATCGCTCAGGTTCGTTCAAATAAGGAAAAATCATTAAAAAGGAAATGATTTCGCCAAATGGAAAGAATATCGTTTTAGTGAAAGCCATTTTCACCATCTCCGTCACGCTCATTTCAATAACGGGTTTTAAGTTGTTTAAATGGATCATGCCTGAAGCGACTATCAGAAGAAAGAAGGTCATTAAAAGTAAATTCTCCAAGACAAAGAATAGTTCCCCGGTCCTCGTCAATACTTCTACCCCTTTTCGGACCGTGTACACCACGACTAAAATGAATGCAGCGTTCGCGACAAATAACGGAATATGAGGATAGGCAAAAGTAAGCAGCGTATCTCCGAAGTCCCTCAGCACCCTTGCAGCAAGGTAGATGAAATAAAGGATGTATAGAAAAGCTACGATCCTGCCTAGAAAATTCCCCAATATACTCCGTACAAATTCCGTTAACAGCTGCTCAGGGTAGTATTGAAAAAGGCCATAATAAATGAAAAATAATAAAAATCCTCCTACCATCGCAATAAGGATGACCAGCCAGGCAGCCTGCTTGGCTTCGCCTGCAAGCGGAACCAAAAGTGCACTGCCCATTTCAAACAGGAAAATAAGGACGAACAACTGGTACCCGCTGATATTTGCCTTTTCCATGAGGATGCCACTTCCTTTCCTTTATTGTTCATCCTTTTTTAAATTCGATAGATACGGCTTATTACGCAATCCGGTACGGCGAATGAAAGTTTCTACCTGCACATCAACTGCCAGTTTAGGAAAAGTATCGTCGTCCCAGTTTTTCTCTAGTTTCTTCCATTCTTTCGGATGGGATTCGTGCATGAGCTCCCCAAAGCCAAAAATATCGGATTTATTTTTTTGTGCCCGAACGATTGCGTCTTCCATCTCTTTCTCCAAGTCTTTCGCTAACTTCTTTTCAATATCTATCAGGACATGCATATCGGTTAGATTCAAAGGAACATTCACTTCCCGGATATCTCCTTCTGCACGCACCTTTATCGATATTTTCGGTTTGCCGTTTACCAATTTTGCCCCGATGTTGGTTTTTTGGCGAATAACTGAATAGGTGATTGCTTCTTTTTCACCCTCCCAATCAAGGTTTAAATGGGCATTTTCGATCCTATCCAATACCCACATTGACCCTAATGCCCTACCACCATCCAGCCAGTCAATCAATTTGCCATCTTTAAAAACACCTATCCCTGCTGCAATAGGGTTTGCCTCAATATCCGAGGACATGGTATTCTCCATTTTATCTTCCTTACCCTTGTTTCCTCTCACGGTAAAACCGCTTATTATCGGTTCTTTTCCGGTACTAAGCAGATTCTTGATCACCTCTTGGAGATTGATGCTAATACTTTTCCCCTGGGTTTTTTCAGTGGTTTCAATCGTCCTAATGACTTTCTCGGCAGATACCTTATCTATTGCAGTTAACGTTTCGACAATATCCTTGGCTTTCACACCCCGGGCAATCACGACCCTCGTAGTTCCCCTGAATTCCGGTGAGCGCTCAAAAGCATCGAAAATATTGTTGAGACCCTCTTCTTTTGCTAGTTCCTCACCTATGACAATCAGGTTGGCATGGGCAAAATACATATCTCGGGAGATTTTAGTTGAAGCGATGCTATCCAGTTCAAGCACATTATCTCCGGTTGCCCTATAAATGGATATCGGTGGATTCGTTCCGCCGCCGCCCTGAAGAGCTCCGGCAACATTTCCTGGATTAATGATTTGGAAAGTTCCCACTAACTTTCCTTCTTTATTTTTGTCGAGTCCGACCGCCGAGACGATGGCCATTTCGTTTAACTCTCTTTTATCCCAACAGCCTGTGGTGAATGTGGCGGCGATCAACATCATCAAGAGCAGAACTAATCTTTTACGATTCATTGCCTTCACCTTTTTTCCCGTCAGAAGTTTTCATTCCACGCGATTCAGGAGGCAGCGGTCTTTGGTTATCGCCTTCCCTGATCAGATTATTTTCATTGGTCAAAAATTGCGGCCTTTCCTTGAATGCCCATATAGGTCTTCTGAAGAATGTGTCGCCCAACCCTTTCGGATTCAGAGGGGCGAGCGGTGTCATATAAGGAACTCCAAGTGAACGCAGGCTGCATAAATGGACAATAAGGATGATAAAGGCTAAAATCATCCCATAAAAACCTAACATGCCGGCACAAATGATGAATCCGAACCGCACAATGCGGGCAGAAATCGCTATGGAATAAGAAGGGGTTGCAAAACTGGCAATCGCCGTGATCGAGACGATGATGACCATTGCCGGCGATACGATACCAGCCTGGACGGCCGCCTGCCCAATGACCAATGCCCCGACAATGGACATCGTCGAACCAACGGCCTTTGGCATCCGAAGGCTTGCTTCCCTTAATATTTCAAAGGTCATTTCCATGAGAAGCGCTTCAACGACGGCAGGCAAAGGAACCGTTTCCCTTTGGGCTGCTACAATGACCAGCAGCTTCGTTGGAATCATTTCCTGATGAAAGGTCGTGGCTGCAACATAGACAGCCGGCCCGACTATCGAGATGATGAAAACGATGATCCGTAAAAAACGTGTCGCTGAAGCAATGTCGAAGCGATTATAGTAGTCTTCGACAGATTGGAAAAATTGTACGAACAATGCCGGGGCGATCAAGACAAAAGGCGTTCCATTTACGAATATCGCCACTCTTCCTTCCAGCAGGTTTCCTGCGACCATATCTGGTCTTTCTGTATGGTTAAGGGTTGGGAATGGGGTCATGACCTGGTCTTCTATCAATTGTTCAATATATCCTGATTCAAGAATGCTATCGATGTTAATTCGATTTAAGCGCTTCTTGACCTCCTCGACAATTCCTTCCTTAGCGATCCCATTTATATACATGATGGAAACGTCCGTTTTAGTCACCGTGCCTATTTTCATCGACTCTATCCATAAATCCGGGGTATTGATGATGCGGCGTAACATGGCGATGTTCGTTCCATTCGATTCCGTAAACCCTTCCCTAGATCCCCGGACAGTCAAATGCGTGCTTGGCTCCTGAATCGATCGCTTCTCTCCTCCTCTTGTACTGGCAACCAGGGCGACGTTTACTCCATCAACAAAAATGATGCTGTCCCCAGATAATAATGTCAAAAATAGCTTTTCCCAGTCCGTGACCCTTTCTACGCCACCGAGGGAAACTACATCCTCAGAGATAATGTCCAATGCTTCCAGTGGTAGTATGTTTTTTGACAGGTGAGGATTTTTCATGATTGATTCAATTATAAAGTCCGTAACGCTAGGATTATCAATCAGACCCTGCACATACAAAATAGTTGTTTTTATCTCCGGGTTTTGCCCGATTTTCAACGTTCGGATAATGATGTCGGGACTTTTTCCCGTCTTTTTCTTCACGATTTCCAGATTGGCAGAAAGGGAACTTTCAATATAATCAGGCGTTTTGCTTTTGGATTGACTTTCATCTTCCTTTTTCTTTTCACGTTGCTTCACTTGTCTCTTTTGTTTGAAAAAAGAAGCCATAGCACCGAACCTCATTCCTTTTTCGTTTCACTCATTTTGTCCAAAGCACTCCCCCTTTATTCTGGGTTCAGTTTTCTTCCTCCAATAAGAAAAAGGCTGTCGCAATGACAGCCTTTAATGGTCATATTCGGTTAGGGAATGAATGCCGATGATAACGGCCCAATCAACTAAACTGAGATTATACTTTGCCTTTATTCCTTCTAAAAATCAAAACAACGAAAGCGATCAATAGCAAGGCCAGTATCGCATATACGATGTTTGAATAAATGTCCATGTACCCTACAATATCTTCCCACGAGGAGCCAACAGCTGCCCCGATATTCACCAAGATGATGTTCCAAATTAATGTTCCGGATGTTGTGTATAGCAGGAAGAGCCAAAAACTCATATGGGACATCCCTGCTGGTATCGAGATCAAACTTCTGATCAGCGGAACCAGCCTGCAGAAAAACACGGTCCATGACCCGTATTTGTCAAACCATGAATTCGCCTTATGGACGTCCGATACCGTTAACCGAAGAATATGGCCCCATCTTTCCACGAACTTTTCAATGACCTTCACATCAAGAAGTAAACCAATTCCATAAAGGACGACTGCCCCTGCCACAGACCCTAGGGTCGAAGCGATCACGACACCGATGATCGTCATATCCGCTTTTGTCGTCATGTAACCGCCAAAAGTAAGAATGACCTCAGACGGGATCGGCGGGAAAATATTTTCCAATGCTATTAATAGAAAGATTCCCATATACCCAAAATCATTCATGAATTCCGTAATCCAGTTTTCCATTTAATACGCTCCTAACTTTCTTGAATCAACAGCTGGCTTGTACCTGCCGGCTGCTTATCTTGCAATAACCTTGCTCCCTTCATTAACGATCTTTGTTCTTCCGCCGGTCTTGATACCTTTGGAAAAACCAGATGGAAATCGCAATCCAACAACCGCCCGCCAAATATCCGGCAATGATATCACTAGGATAATGGACCCCCAAGTATATCCGGCTAATACCTATCGAGAGGATCATCAACATGCTGAAAAGAATCAATAGAACCCTTGCCCACCTAGCCGTAATGTGACGCCATAGCAAAAATGTAAGAATACCGTATAAAGAAAATGCATTCATGGCATGTCCACTAGGGAAACTGTATCCCCCTATATCGATGAGTCGATGTAAATCGGGCCGGGCGCGTTGAAAGAATAGCTTAACCATCAAATTGAGAAGAGGTGAACCCACCATGACTGCAGTGAATAAGACTAGTTCCAAACGATGCTTCAAAACCCTATATAGGAAAAACAAAATGACCAAGGAAAGGATGATCAGTGAAGCGGTTGAACCTATGTAAGTAAAGAACTTCATGATGTCCGTCAGCAGAGGGGACTCCCATCCCTGCACCAAGGAAATCACATCTTCATCAAATTTCAGGTATTCATTTGCACTTATGGTAAATGCCATGAAACTGAACCCGATTAAAGAAAGTACACTTATTATAAAGGCAATGGTTAATTGCTGCTTTAATTTCATAATAACATCCTTTCACTTATTAAAACTGTTTCATCTGGAAATTTCTATTTTATCATATCTTCTTCATTGCATGGTGGGTGTAATTGCTTCATCGCCCGCCAACCTAATTCGGGGAACATGCCTGGGCACAAAATTTTCTACTTTATCATACTACTCTATTCGTCATTGTCACCTCAACTTCAGGTTACTATAAGATTTCCTGCCGAACGTTTCAAGGAGTGTCAGGAACATATTTAACGCATACCATTCAACATGCAAAAAGAAAAAAACCTTATGCAGGTTAGGGCACAAGGTTTTTCATTTTTTACATGCGGCTTGCCTTAAGCGGTAGTGATGTCAAAGTTTGCCCTGTCGCTGAATCGGTAAGATTCTCTTCTAACTGGAACGATGGCACCGCTTCAATATGCTTGAATTTCTTCAGGAATGCAGTTAGCGCAATCTTCGCTTCCAGCCTGGCTAGCGGCGCTCCGAGGCAGAAATGAGGGCCATTACCGAATGTGAGATGTTTCTTATTGTTAGGGCGGTGGATATTAAGTGTGAAGGGGTCTTCAAACATCTCTTCGTCCATATTAGCTGCACTCATCCAAACAACCACGCTATCCCCTTCTTTCAATTCCACTCCCAATAGATCGTTATCTTCCTTTACAGTGCGATCCAATTTAATAAGATTGAATCGGAAACGGAGCATTTCTTCGACCGCCTGCGGAACTAAATCCAGGTTTTCATGTAACTCTTGATAAACTTCTCTGTCATCATATAGCAGCGAATAAAAGCTATTGGCCAATAAATGACTGGTTGTCTCGACTCCTGCACCTAAAATCAGCATGGTCGTCCGGACAACCTCATCATCCGTAAACATTTCCCCATCCACTTCCGACTTCAATAGATCTGAGATGATATCATCCGCCGGGTTCAATCGTTTTTGCACAACAATCGGATACAAATACTGATAGTATTCTTTTGCTGCCACTTGCTTCAATTTATCTACTTCTTCTTGTTTTTCTCTATCAAAAGGAAGGAATAAGGTATCCACCCATTTCTTAAACAATAAACGATCTTTCGAGGGAACGCCCATCAAATCGGCCATGACAATGATCGGAAGCGGACTCGCCAATGATGCCACAATATCGATTTCCGTTCCCTCATCCATTTGTCCAATCAATTCATCTGCAATTTCCTGAATGCGAGGTTCCCAGTTTTGAAGACTTCTAGGTGTGAATGCTGCTGCCAGCAGTGAACGGCGTTTTCTATGATCAGGTGGATCCGATTCAGTGATTTGGATCTTTTCAGGCACAGAACCTTCCTCACTATCCGTTCCAACCGAAATCGTCGTCCGTTTCCGAACACTTGAAAAATGTTTATAATCACTGAGAACCCGCTTCACATCTTCATATTTAAAGACATTCCACGTATCCGTTCCTTCGTGATAACTCACAGGGTCATTTTCTAACATCCTTTTACACCAAGCGTACGGGCTAAATTCCTCCGCCCTTGTTTTAAACCTAGTAATTTCTTTTACTGCAATAACTTCTTTCATGATACCGACTCCTCCCACTTCTCAAAAGTACCTAACAAAAGGACCGAATGTGAAGCATTCTCCATCTCCGTCGATTTGTTATAGGGCCGAGCATTCCTGATAGACTTTTTCACCAAATCCTTAAATACACATCTATTCCATTATAGGGTAAAACACCGCAACAAACCATGCATCTTCCATACCAGCGGCCTTACATGAAATTTGCCCCACAATCCCGACACCCCTATGTAAAACTGCTTATTTTTGACAATTCCCTTTCTTTTTCTATTTTTTTATGTCTCTCAATCGATGCTAAAATCCAATCCTCTTTTTTCAAATTTGGAGACAGCGCTTTCCACTAAGTTATTTTAGTATAATTTTTTTGTGCTTACCTGAGTTTGTGGATCACGTTGATTAGAACGTTTTTCAAATAATAAAAACTGCACAAACATAGGGTTCGGAATGGTTTCCTGCCGAATGCCCATCAAGCTATTACAGGTGATAACCATGATTTAAAATAAAAATATTATTTCTGAAATCAAGCTGATTAAATAAAAAAACTGCAGGCAAACTCGCTTTTCTTCGAGTTTACCTGCAGCTTGAACGCCTGCACGATGCCGCCGTCAATTTTTTCCCCTTTTAATCAGTTCATGCAAATCATCCATTTTCTTTTCCATGATATCCAGTCTGGTTTTACGGTGCTTGATGGAACGGAAAAGGGATACGGTCCCAACGATGATCAGGATTAGAAATAAAAGGCAAAACAATTGGTATACCAGATCCGCAATATTATACCCACTCACTATGTAATCCCCCTAAATGGCATTCTCAATATTCTATTATACACCAGGCAAAATGAACAATTTAACCTTTTTAAGGAGAAACGGGAATAAAAAACCGATAGCCTTTTGCTACTGATTGCAGTTTGTAGACAAAAGGGGTTCGGAAAACGTGACTTTGATCAAATGATGTTCCCAAACCAACACCTTCAACTCATCAGTATGGTTTCTAACTAATTTTTATAACAAAGCTGATTGGAGAGGAAGGTGCGGGACTCCTGCGGGAAAAGCGCGTCTAGGGAGACCCCGGAGGCTCGTGGAAAGCGAGTGCCTGGAGCGTAAATCAACGTCCAAATTGTACATGCCATAAAAAACACCCCGTAAATGTTAGTTTGGTGTCTAACATTTACGGGGCAGTTCACTCGATTAAAATCGAGTTTGTCTACAGTCTGAAACCGATAGCCATATGCTTTCGGTTAATCTTTTATCCCTCTATTTGTTGATCATCGTCAATATCTTCTTGAGGCACAATCAATTCTTCATAGAATGCAGCCGTTGTTGTTCCTGCATAAGGAATCAACCATAGTAAACCAATTCCCAGCGTGAACATGCAAAGGATGCCCCACCCGATGAAGCTTAGGTGCATAAGGAAATACTTCCATTTCAAGCCCTTCATTCTTTTTTTGCTCTCTGTAATGGCTTCAAGCACCGTGTATTCAGGATGATCCTTCAATAAGAAAAACTGCTGCGAATAAGCGATGGCCTTGATGATACCCGGAATGATTAATAATAATGACCATAAAAAAATGAAAATTGCCTGTAAGATGGATGCCCCAATAAGCTTGAAAGAGGTTTTTCCATCTTTATAGATAGCGAACACTTCCGGAATGCCAGGATTCCCTTCCCTAACTAAATTCAGGTAGAACCAAGTGGTTGAAATGGTAAGCGGGATTAAGGCAATGGAAAAGACCATGCTGAAGATATCGGACCATAACGGTGTGTCTTCCTGCATGAGCCATTCTGAAAAACCACCGCTTCCGATCACTTCGACAATTAAAGGAAAAATGAGGTTGATCAAGAACAACAGCAACATAAGCGAAACAGTTACTCCCCATTTACCTCCTAACGACTGAAGGGCTTTCCTCTTTAATTCTGAGATTCTCATACTCTGATTAACTCCCTTCTTTTAAACGGCGGAATTCTGAATTTTTTATTGTGAATTTGGATCGATTCAGAAAAAACGCCATTTATTTGATGTCAAAATCTCAATTTGTATTTTAACATACTAGCTTCTAGTCGTGGGCTTAAATTCCTAGAAAGCGCACACGGATAGAGTCAACCGGTTTCGAGCAACCATGATCCACTCCTTTCTTGCCTAGGTACTGGTTTGTAAAAGTTTATGAACGGGAATAAGACAATATGCCCTTCCAAATCAAAAATACCTTCGCGGAACCATACCCTGTTAAGACGTATGGCCAGCGAAGGAGCATGTATTTATCTTGGTTAAAAGTCCTTATGTTAATCTAGTTCTTTTTTCCTTTTTCCAGGTAGATCAGGCCCTATCCCAAAATCTTTCGAACAGCATGGTTGAACTACCCACCACTTATCGACCTTACGATCTGATTGAAGTGTGGGATGAATCTTCGTAAGTGGGATTGTCCTTCATGTTCTTCTCACCACGATCGAGCCCTCATCGTTTTTTCTTTTCAAACTTTTTCCTGGCTTTGTCACCGCCTTATAAATGATCACAACAAAAAAAGAGCATCCCAAAGCAGAAATCGCTTCCGCCTTTGGAACACCCTCTTTCCTATAATCAATCAGAGCCAGTTATAACAAAATCGTCTTGGAGCAAAGCTAAAGGAAGCTTTCTATTAATAGGATCCCCTGCCGAAACATTAATTTCAGTAATGTGACCACTGGCACCTATTGAAACATCAATCAATTTCCCATCTTCCGTCTTCACTAAAAAGAGCCTTTCCCATTCATAAACATAGGAATCCTTTTGAACGTAAACTTGTTCGACGGTCCCATCTTGAGCACACTCGATGGTATGAATCGGTTTTAACACGGAATCACTCCTCCACTCCCCATTATTAGACTATAGCTTATACCCAGCCGCGGAATATCGAGGCTTCTGCCATTTTTCTGACACCCACCATATACGCTGCCAGCCTCATATCCACTTTTCTCGTCTCGGACATTTCATATATTTGATTAAATGAGTTGACCAATAACGCTTTTAATTTGGTTTGGACCTCTTCATCTTCCCAATAATAACCTTGATTATTTTGAACCCATTCGAAGTAAGAAACTGTCACACCGCCTGAACTTGCCAATACATCAGGTACGAGAAGCACATTGCGTTCCGTCAAGATTTTGGTTGCCTCCAATGTGGTAGGTCCATTCGCGGCCTCGACGACAATTTGGGCTTTGATAAGATGTGCATTTTCTTTGGTGATTTGATTGGAAATGGCAGCAGGCACTAAAATATCACAATCTTGTTCCAGAAGCTCCTGGTTTGTGATTGTATGATCGAATAGTGTCGTTACCGTTCCAAAGCTATCCCTTTTATCAAGTAAGTAATCGATATCCAGACCCTCAGGTTTATAGATGGCACCATATGCGTCCGATATGCCAATCACTTTTGCACCTGCATCATGCATGAATTTGGCCAAAAAGCTTCCTGCGTTCCCAAACCCTTGGACGATGATGCGTGCACCTTTCAATTCTATGCCCTTACGCTTAGCCGCTTCCTCGATACAGATGGTGACACCTTGTGCAGTCGCCTTTTCCCTGCCGTGTGAACCGCCCAGTACCAGTGGCTTACCTGTAATGAAACCAGGAGAATCGTGTTCCCTTATTCTACTGTACTCGTCCATCATCCATGCCATGATTTGTGAATTCGTATAAACATCCGGGGCCGGGATATCTTTAGTCGGCCCCACTATTTGGCTGATTGCCCGAACGTATCCACGGCTAAGCCTTTCCAATTCACCGATTGACATTTGGCGCGGATCACAGATGATGCCGCCTTTTCCTCCGCCATACGGCAGATTCACGATTCCGCATTTCAAACTCATCCACATTGAAAGCGCCTTGACTTCTTCCTCATCGACTTCAGGATGAAAACGGATTCCGCCTTTCGTCGGACCGACAGCATCGTTGTGCTGGGCACGGTATCCAGTGAAAATCTTCGTCGAATTGTCATCCATCTTAATAGGAATCCGGACGGTCAGCATCCGCAGAGGTTCCTTCAAAAGCTCGAACACTTCTTCAGAATAGCCAAGCTTATCCAGTGCCTCCTTGATTACGACCTGTGTTGAATCAAGCAAGCTGGCAGTTTCTTTTTCTTCTTTGATTGTTGTACTCAATGGAATTCACCTCATAGGTATATTAGGATAAAACTTTTTTAATGCGTTCGATTGCCCAATCCAAGTCTTCTTTAGTAATCACTAATGGCGGAGCAAAACGGATAACTGTATCATGTGTTTCTTTACATAGCAGTTTTTCTTCTTTAAGCTGCTCACAATAAGGTCTTGCTGCTTCTGTTAATTCGACTCCGATGAATAAGCCTCGGCCGCGGATGTCTTTAATCATTGGATTCTTGATTTCTTTTAAACTATCCATAAAGTATTGCCCAAGCTCCAATGAACGTTCCGCAAGCTTCTCTTCTTCAAGGACTTCCAATGAAGCGATGGAAACCGCACATGCCAATGGATTGCCGCCGAATGTAGAACCATGGGAACCAGGATTGAATACGCCAAGGATTTCACGGTTCGCAGCTACGCAAGAGATTGGGAAAACCCCGCCGCCCAGCGCTTTACCTAAAATGTACATATCGGGAACTACTCCATCCCAGTCAGAGGCGAACATTTTTCCTGAACGTCCAAGTCCTGACTGAATTTCATCAGAAACGAATAGGACATTATTTTCTTTACATAAATCGTAAGCTTCTTTTAAGAATCCTTGTGGCGGAATGATGATTCCAGCTTCACCTTGAATCGGTTCGATTAAAAATCCAGCCGTTTGCGGTGTAATCGCTTCTTTCAATGCATCAAGATCGCCGTAAGGGATAAGCTTGATCCCTGGCAGCATCGGTCCAAAGCCCCTTCTATATTCATCATCGGATGACAAGGACACGGCTGCCATCGTACGGCCATGGAAGTTCCCGATACAAGCAATGATTTCAGCTTGGTTTTCTGCGATTCCCTTAACATCATAGCCCCAGCGTCTAACAGCTTTGATGGCTGTTTCAACGGCTTCAGCACCTGTATTCATAGGCAGTGCCATGTCTTTTTGCGTAATGCGTGAAACCATTTCATACCATGGTCCTAATTTATCACTATGGAATGCACGGGATGTCAATGTTACGCGATCAGCTTGTTTTTTTAATTCTTCGATGATTTTCGGATGCCTGTGGCCTTGGTTCACTGCTGAATAGGCACTAAGCATATCCATATATTTGTTGCCTTCAGGATCTTCCACCCAAACTCCTTCTGCCTTCGAAATGACGATTGGAAGTGGATTATAATTGTTTGCACCATATTGTTCTGTTTGCTCGATTAATTTTTCCGTTAAAGTTGTCATGTTGATTCCCCCTAAAATTTATAGCGTTTCAGATGTTGTTTTACCTTGAAGGTGAAGAACTAGATAATCAGGACCGCCCGCTTTTGAATCCGTACCTGACATATTGAATCCGCCAAATGGCTGGTATCCTACAATGGCACCAGTACAGCCGCGATTGAAGTACAGGTTACCTACGTGGAAATCCTCACGCGCTTGTTCGATATGTTCAATGTTGTTAGAGATGACTGCACCCGTTAATCCATAATCCGTGTTATTGGCAATCTCGATTGCATGATTGAAATCTTTTGCCTTACAGAATGCAACCACCGGTCCGAAGATCTCTTCTTTCATGACACGAGCGTTCTCATCCACATCGGCAATGATAGTTGGCTGGATGAAGAAACCTTTTGAATTGTCTCCTTCTCCCCCTGTAACGATTTTCCCTTCTTCTTTACCGATTTCAACGTAGCTCATGACTTTATCGAAAGCTGCTTGATCGATGACCGGACCCATGAAGTTGTTTAGATCTGTTGGTTCCCCGATCGTTTTTTCTTTCGTTAATTCAATGGCACGATTCAAGACTTGGTCATATACATCTTCCACTATGACAGCACGTGAACAAGCAGAACATTTTTGACCGGAGAATCCGAATGCAGAAGCGACGATTGATTGTGCCGCCAATTCCAGATCAGCCTCTTTATCAACAACGATCGTATCTTTACCGCCCATTTCAGCGATGACACGTTTTAACCAGATTTGGCCTTCATGTACTTTTGCCGCACGCTCATAAATACGGATACCGACATCACGAGATCCGGTAAAGCTGATGAAACGTGTACGAGGATGATCTACTAAATAATCGCCTACTTCGGCACCGCTTCCTGGAATGAAGTTCACAACTCCTGCAGGCATGCCCGCTTCTTCCAGCACTTCGATGAATTTAGCTGCAATGACCGGTGTTGTACTGGCCGGTTTCAATAAGACTGTATTACCTGAAACAAGAGCAGCCGTCGTCATGCCTGCCATGATCGCAAACGGGAAGTTCCAAGGTGAGATGATGACACCGACACCAAGCGGAATATAATTGAAAGCATTGTGTTCAATCGGACGGCTTTCCACTGGCATGCCGTCTTTAAGCTTCAGCATTTGACGTGCATAGTATTCCATGAAGTCGATCGCTTCCGCTGTATCTGCATCCGCCTCATTCCAAGGCTTCCCTGCTTCTTTAACCAATAGAGCCGAGAAATAGTGTTTTCTTCTGCGAACGATCGCTGCAGCCCTGAATAAAATGTTTGCACGCACTTCCGCTTTCGTTTTTCTCCAAGTTTGGAATGTCTTATCTGCCGCTTGCATCGCTCGCTCAGCAAGATCTTTATTCGCTTTGGATACGGTTCCGATAACTTCTTCTTTATTTGCTGGGTTTACAGAGGTAATGACTTCATCAGCAAACACTTTTTCACCATTAATGATCAGCGGATATTTCTTCCCTAGATCATTAGCTACATCATTCAATGCTGCTTGAAAAGCTTTATTGTTTTCTTCGATTTTAAAATTAGTAAATGGTTCGTGTTTATATGGTTGGACCATTATGTCTCATCTCCCTAAGTTTATGTTTTTACTTCTCCCTTATTTAACAAGCAAGTTCCGTGCCAACTTTTCATTTTTTCGAAAAAATTATGTTTTTTCTTTAAAAACGCAATGAAATTCAGCACTTTAAGGGCAAAATTGACATAGTATGCCATTATTTTTTGCTCTAATCCCTATTTTTGTCGCTTAAATCTTACACTTTTTATTAATGCAAATTTCATGCCAACTAGAAAAACCATAAAAAACAGCATTTTTGCACTTTTTCCGCAAAATATTTTTGCACTTCAATGCAAAATAATCTTGCTGTGCAAATTTTATTTGCGCCTTTGCTTCAATTCCTCTACAATAACTCTAAGAAAAGAAGAAAAACGGGAGGCATTCATGAATTTAGATCAAATCATTAAAATAGATGGTTTCCAATCCATCCTCTATTCGCTTGTGGATGTAATCGATACAGGGATACATATAATCGATATAAAAGGGCGGACGATTGTATATAACAAGAAAATGGCAGAAATCGAAGGAATGGATTCAGAAGAAGTGTTAGGGAAGAAGATCCACGAAATCTTTAAATTCAAGGAAGAAACGGAGAGTACATTAATAAGGGCACTTCATTCGGGGAAGACAACCGAGAACTCGAAGCAGACCTATTTCAATAATCTTGGTCAGGAAATTACTACAATCAATAATACGTTTCCGATTTTGGATCAAAAGCAAAATATCATCGGAGCCATTGAAGTGGCAAAGGATATAACGAATCTGGAAAGAATCATTAAAGATAATATATTGAATAAGGGCGATACCAAATATACCTTTGACAGCATCATCGGAACGAGTGAAAATTTCCTGGAAGTCATAGAAAAGAGCAAGCGTTCGACCAGGACGGCATCCTCCATCCTCATCGTTGGGGAAACGGGCACCGGAAAAGAGCTCTTCGCCCAAAGCATCCATAATGGCAGCAGCCGTTCGACACAACCTTTCATCAGCCAAAACTGTGCTGCCCTGCCAGATAGTCTAATTGAAGGAATACTCTTCGGCACAAAGAAAGGCGCCTTCACCGGATCGATTGAACGGCCTGGATTATTCGAACAGGCACAGGGCGGTACCATCCTGCTAGATGAAATCAACTCATTAAATCCGAACATGCAAGCGAAATTATTACGGGCCCTTCAAGAAAGGACGATTCGCCGCGTTGGGGATACAAAGGATAAAAAAATTGACGTTAGGGTCATTGCAACGATAAATGAAGATCCGATAGATGCCATTTCAAATGACCATTTACGAAAGGATTTATACTACCGATTAAGTGTCGTTTCGTTATTCATCCCGCCTCTTCGTGAACGGAAAGAGGATATTCCTTTGCTGGCGCAATCCTTCATCGAGAAATTCAATGCGCTGTTCGAATTGAATATAGAAGGGATCAGCGAAGAAGTCTACTCGCTTTTTTATGATTACGACTGGCCCGGGAACGTAAGGGAACTTGAACATATCATTGAGGGGGCCATGAATTTAATGGAACCTGGCGATACAAAGATTGCCATCACCCACCTTCCTGCTCTATTTAGGAAGAAAGCCCATTTGGAAGACATTCATCCCGGAAGAAAAGAGACTCATGCAAATGGAGATTTACAGGAATCGACCTTATCTCTTGATGATTATATCGCCAATACTGAAAAGCAATACTTGGAGAAGATATTGAAGGAACATGGCATGAATATCTCCCAAGCAGCCAAGGCCCTGAATATTAGCCGCCAAAGCCTTCAATACCGTTTGAAAAAGTACCAGGTCAAATAACATCATCCCTGCACAAAGAAGGCCCCCATTAATATGGAGGGCCTTTTGTTTACCGGCGGAAGGGGAGCGGGTTTAGGAAGTTGATCTCCACTCCAGGCACTCGCTTTCCGCGGGCGGTCCGCCCTCGGCGCTCCTTGCGCCTGTGGGGTCTCCCTTGGACTCGCTTTTCCCGCAGGAGTCTCGAACACCCGCTCCAATCAAATGGAATGTTTTTTATAAAAACTTTAGGTTGGTCACATTCCGAATCCCTAACAAGAATTTAACGAGGAAATGATTACAATGAATTAAAAACAAGAGTTGGTTATACTCCATGATTTTGTATTCATTTATATGGGATTAACCCTCATTGAAGAAATTTGCGAGACCCCTGCCGAAATACTGGCTAGCCAAGACCCCGCAGACGCTTGCGTCGAGGAGGCTTGGCAGACAGTCGGCGGAAAGGGAGCGGATTTCTGAAATCAGCTGAAATGTTTTTCAAATAAAAAAATGCAGGCAAAGTCGCTTTCCACGAATTTGTCTACAGTCTAAAGGCCCCCATTAATATGGAGGCCTTTCTTTGCCTGCTATTCTTTTCGCTTTGCAATCAGAATGCTTCAGCCGCTTTTGCAACCTTTTCCAAACCATCCGCGATGATTTTTTGTGACCGATCCGGATACTGATTATGGCCTTCAATGACCACGGTTTCCGGATTGTTGATTCCCCATAGCCCAATGATATTTTTCACTAAACTCACGGCCATTTCAGCGGAAGCCATTCCTTCTAATCCATAATCAGAACCGCGGGCATTCAATAGCATGACTTTTTTATCTCCAGCATACCCGACAGGACCTTCCGCCGTATAATTGAACATTTTTCCTGCTTGTGCCAAATAAGAAAGATAGGTGATTAACGGTGCAGGAACCGTTGAGTTCCATAGAGGGAAAGCGAATACCACTTTATCCATGGCCATGAATTGATTTAAATATTGGTCAACCAGTTTTGCGGCACTTTCCTCTTCAGCTGTCAGTTCAAGACCTTGGTTGCGTTTATATAGTCCGGTAATCGCCGTATTTCCATAGTAAGGAAGATCTTCTTTAAATAAATCCAGCTCGGTTACTTCATCGGCACGGTGTGTCTCTTTATATGTTTGTAAGAATGAGTCATACATTTTCGAGCTGATTGCCTGATCTGCAGGACGATCGTTCACTTTCACGAATAACACTTTTGTCATTTTCCCATTCTCCTCTGCAGCGGCTTCTTTATTTCCAAATAATCTGCTTAAGAATCCCATTATCCTCTCACCATTGCTTTCTATATTATTCTTATCATTTAGACCACTAAATGAATCTCATTGCCTGATGGATCTGTTACAGCGAAAAACCCTTCTTTTTCCGTGACGACAGCCCCGATTCCTTCCAGTTGCTCCGTTACTTTGTTTCTCGCTTCTTCATCTGCATAAACGAGTGTATACCAGTTTAGCCCCACACTATTTTCCTTCGGGGCAGGGGCACCAACGCCATTCCATGTGTTCAATCCGATGTGATGATGATATCCGCCGGTTGAAGTAAAGAGCGCTCCTCCATATCGATTCACGACGGCAAACCCAAGACCTTGCATGTAAAACTCCTCCGTTTTACGTAAATCCGCTACATGCAGATGTATATGCCCCATCAAGGTACCTGCAGGCAGTTTGCTCCACTCACCATCGCTTTCTTTCAGCAGGTCATTCCCATCCAACGGATCCGTGCCCATTTCGACCTCCCCGCCAGCCCATCTCCAATCAGCTGATGGCCGGTCAGAGTATACTTCGATGCCATTTCCATCCGGATCGGTAATGTACAGCGCTTCACTCACTTCATGATCCGCCGCTCCAAATGGATATTTCGTTTGAAGTAAATGGCGTAAAAAAATCGATAAGTCGGCACGGCTCGGCAGCAACAGGGCAAAGTGATATAAGCCCGTCGTCCGCCCTTCTTTCGGAATCACATCCGCAGGCTGCTCAAGTATCAGCAACGGGGTTTTTCCGTCTGTCGTCAAAACAGCTTGCCGGTCGGTTTTCTTCAATACTTGAAGACCTATGATTTCTTGATAAAACAGAATGGCCTTATTCAAATCCAGAACATTTATACTGACTTCGCCAACAAATGTAATTGGTTTTTGGTGAAATTTCTCCATATTGTCACTTCCCTTTTTTATTGAAAATCACGTTATCCAAAGAAAGAACCGTGCGGTTGGCACATGCTAGATAGACAGACATCGCAAGCAGTGCCAAGTCCAATTCGTAACCCGCCGCTTGCCCGTTTCCTAGAAAACCGGCAGGTAATTTAGCCGTGAAAATCGCCCCCGCCATAATGACCGCAAATAGGACGGAAACGATTCGTGTTCCCAAACCCAGTATAACCGCAAGTCCTCCGATCAATTCGATTCCTGCAACGATGTAAGCCATGAAGCCAGGAATGCCAAGGCTATCAAAAAATCCCGCCGTATTTCCTAAGCCCCCTTGGAACTTTGAAACGCCGTGAATGAAAAAAGTAAGACCTAATATCACCCTTAAAAAAACGTGGGCTGCATCATTTTTATTCATGTATGAATTCTCCTTTTTGTTGGTTACTTTATGTAAGTAATTATATTTTCATAAGCTTATAATGTCAAGTAAGTTTATTGGAATTTCTTTTTTCCCCTAAATAAAAACGAATTGCCGAAGCAACTCGTTCCATGGTGCCACTATTTAAATGTGTAATAAATGGTTGAATTGATGATGAAAGAATCCGCAATGGTTCTCCCGACTTCCTCACATGCCACCTTACTGAATTTTGTTGCATCAACGGGCTCATATATTAATTGATGAATGCCGTCCACCGACCGTATTGCGACGGTTGCATCAGGGTTTGTCTGATATATCCGTTCCATTATTTCTTCTTTATTAGGAACCAGGCTGGCAATCCACACCAGGTCGAACTCCGTGTAGTCATGAAGGGCGCCATCATTCAAGATATAGTCTGAATCCCCTTCTTTATCCAGTTCTTGGACGATGCGCCGGCCAAGTGAATGGGCTTGTTCATCAATATCGAGACATGTCATTTTCGCACCCAACTCCCGTTTTAGCAGCAAAGGACTTAATGGCAGAGGCCCCGTCCCTACAAATGCAAATGATCGAATATCATTTTTCACCTTATTCAATTCATTGATTTCCGTTTGAATCAGTTCTTTGTAGTTATCCCAATAAATGAAAGAACGGAGGTCATCCAGGGAGTTCACACTGCCAACGAATAATTCGGCATAATGATTCTCCATCAATGTTTCAGCAATCGCCAGCTTTCCAAGCATGGTATCCCGAATCGATCGGATTTCATCATGGTTAAGAATTTCTTCTGCCACATGCTGGTCCAAAGGTTTCGATATCATCGAAACCAGTTCGGCCAAAACGCGATTGATGATTTCGTTATTTGGTGATAAATCATCTTCTTCTAGTAAAATTTTATAAGTATCCATATATGTATGAATGATTTTCTCCTGATTTCTAGACCATTTGATCGTTTTCAAGGCGCACACTCCTATTTGGAAATATTTTTTCGCTTAACCGTGGTATATACAATGCCAAAAATACCGAACGTCCTAGGCTGAATACTGTAAAGGCCAGCCATAATGCATGGTTTTGATAGGCAGGGACAAAAATATAAAGTGTTATCATAAAGGCAATCAAGGAATAAATCATCGAGTTACGAATCGGGGCAGCTTCTGTTGCCCCAGTAAAAACACCGTAGAAAACGATGCCTACACTGGCCGTTAAAGGAAACAAAATAAGCCAGATTCCATAAATGTTTGCCAGCTCGATGACACTTGGTATCCTTGTGAAAAGTGCTAGGATGGCATTACCGCATAAATAGTAACTGACAGCGAGCAATATGGAGGACAGAACACCCCACTGCAACGACAGGATCAGGGTCTTTTTATATAAGTGCTTATCTCTCGCACCAATCGCTTTTCCAACAAGGATGCTTGAAGCATTTGCGAGCCCGTCAAAGAAGTAAGCCATCATATAGTGAATTTGGATGAGTACGGCATTCGCCGCCAATATCTCCGTCCCATATGAGGCCCCCTTTGCCGTGAAGATATTAAAAACTGCCAACAGGCAAAGCGTCCTGATGAATAAATCCCGATTCACCGACATCATTTTCTTAATGGATGAAGGATCGAACATCTCTTTCAACGGGGGCATTTCCATTCGATGCGGCGACGCTTTCACAATAATGATCAGTCCAATGAAAAAGGCGGTCACTTCCGAAAGGAGGGTCGCTATCGCTACCCCTGGCACACCCCACTGGAATCCATGAACAAATAGGAAATCCAAGGCAATGTTCATCAGGTTCATGAACACCTGTAAAACTAGCGAAACCTTGATCTTGGACATCCCCATCAGCCATCCCAATATGACGTAATTCATTAAAGTGAATGGGATTCCCCATATTCGAATGCTGAAGTATTCTGCCGCATATCTTCGCACATCAGCATCGGGATTCATCAGTGTTAAGGAAACCTGTTCAATTGGCCCCTGAAGCAGGATGAAACCTCCCCCTGCAACAATCGCCAGTATAAAAGGCCTTAAAAAGGCTAAAACGCCTTGCTTTCCGTCGTTTGCCCCAAGTGCTTGTGCAGCAAATCCCGAAGTGCTCACACGTAAAAAACCAAACAGCCAATATAAGGTATTGAATATAACCGTACCTATAGCTACGCCGCCTAAATAAGCAGGGTTTGGCAACTGACCCACAACAGCGGTGTCCACCGCGCCTATCAATGGCGTCGTTATCGTCGATATGGTCAGAGGAATGGCCAAGGCCAAATATGATCGATGGTTCACCTTACTTCCTCCTTAAGTATCAAACTGCGACTTAATCAAAATCATTACGATTTAAAACTCAAACTTCATTATTCAAACATCGAAATCAGTTCTTTTGTGTATGAATGGCGATCGCTGCAAAAAAGCTGTTCTTTTTCGAATGAATCCACAATAACACCCCCTTTCATCACCATGATCCGTTGGCTCATCTCCTGTACAGCCGATAGATCATGAGAAATAAAAAGGTAGGAGGTGTCCAAAGTCTCCCGCAGCCCGCCTAACAATTTCAGCAATGCCGCTTGCGACAGCACGTCCAGGCTTGAAGCCGGTTCATCCAATATAATGAGGGCCGGTTCGATGCTGATTGCACGTGCAATGGTCACCCGCTGCTTTTGTCCGCCGCTTAGCTCATGCGGGTAACGTTCAGCAAAACTCCTTGGAAGCTCCACCGTTTCCAGGAGCTGTCCGATAAAGTTCGCTTCACTTGTATACGTAAAATATTTCAAATTGACCTGGCTGCCAAATTGAAGATATGGATCCATTAGTGAATCCTTTATCCTTAGTTTTGGATTTAAAGCCGATGCAGGATTTTGCAAAACGGCCTGGATGTTCTTGCGATACGGTTTTAAACTGCGTTCGCTTTTGTTTTGCAGCTCGGTTCCTTCAAATAGGATGCTGCCCTTGTCAAAAGATTCAATCTGAAGGATGAGTCTTGCCAGTGTGCTTTTTCCGCAGCCGCTCTCCCCCACTAACCCGAGGCATTCCTTCCTTTCCATGCTGAAATTCACGTTCCTTAGTATTTCCACTCCGTTATCATAGCTTTTATGGACATTTCGCACGTCTAATAAACTCATCCTGACACTCCTTCAAGCTTAAATGGAATTCTCCTCAATGATGGCGATGATTGAATCAGTTCATTCGTATAAGCATGCTGCGGATGATTCAATACCTGATTTTTATCACCGGTCTCTATGATGGACCCGTCTTTCATAACCGCAATGCGGTCCGCATACTTCCTGACATGACGTAAATCATGAGTAATGAACAAGATTGCACATCCGGTTTCTTTTTGGAGCTTTGATAATAGCTGTAAAACCTTAAAGGAAGATACACTGTCCAAGGCTGTGGTCGGTTCATCCGCTATCAAGATATCAGGTTCAAGCAGCAGGGCCATTGAAATGGATACGCGTTGAAGCTGACCGCCGCTTAATTGAAAAGGGTATCTGCCGTAGATATCTTCATTCAGGCCCACCGATATGAGCGCATTGACCGCTTGCTGCCTCCTTGCCTTTTTGGAAAGGTTCAAATGTGTTCGCTGATATTCGTCGAAATGCTGACCGATGGTAAGGAATGGTGTGAATGAACCCTGGTAATCTTGAAAAATATAGGCCAGGCGCTTTCCGCGAACCTTCCTGATTTCTGAGGAAGATAGGGTTAATAAATTCTTTTCCCCGTACCATATCTCCCCCTTTGCTTGAAGATTGGGTGCAAGCAGCTGACATATTGCCATGGCCGTCATGCTTTTGCCGCTCCCGCTTTGTCCGACAAGTGCGAACCACTCACCCTCCTGCACATCTAATGAAAGATCCTTGACGATATGATTTTGCTTTCCCATGATATGCAGCTGCCTCACGGATAAAATGCTCATGATCCCACCTCCTTTTTCACATCGAATGCATCGCGCAAATAATCACCGAGCATGTTGGTTAGAAGAACGACAAATATAATGGCGAGCCCTGGGTAAATCATCAGCAACATATTGGATTGAAAATATGGACGGGCATCATTCAGCATGGCTCCCCACTCCGGTGCCGGCGGCTGCGCACCGAGCCCGATATATGATAAGGAAGATATGAGCAAAATGATTTTTCCTAAATCGAGGCTAGAAAGGACAAGCACATTCCCGATTAGGTGCGGAAATAGATGCTTCCGCATGATCCCAAATGAACTTAATCCATTGATTTTAGCAACTGTGACATATTCCTTCTGACGTTCGGTGATCACCGTACTTCGCACAAGCCGGGCATAATTCACCCATTTCACCAGAACGATCGCCAAGAGGAGATTTTCGATTCCCGGACCTAATAAACCGCTAAGAACAATGGCAACGATCGTATCTGGGAAGGCGAGAAACGCGTCGGCAATGCGCATGAAGACCCGATCGATCAGACCTCCTTTAAAACCGGCAATCATCCCGAACGGGACGCCGATGATAACTGCGGCAAACAAAGATAAGAGGCCGTAGCCAACCGTCAGCTGTGCGCCAAGCAGAAGGCGCGTCAATACATCACGCCCTAGATGATCCGTCCCTAACGGATGTTCCATGCTCGCCGGCCATAGCCTTTCTTCCAGATTGACCAGTGCCGGATCATGTTTCAGAATAAGAAAGGTGTAAGCCGCAACGGCAAGGACTGTCGCCATCACCGTAAATAGGACGGGCATTCCCCAGCGCCTTTTGGATTTTTCTTTGATAACTAACTCCATTTTCCATGTTTCCTTTCCTTCAGTCTTAGCTCCGGATTTAAATAACGATAAGATAAATCAACGGCACTATTAACCATGAATACAATGATGGCCATGACCAGCAGGTACCCTTGGATGACTGGATAATCCCGCGACCGAATCGAGTCCACGACCATCTTACCTATGCCCGGATAGGCAAAAATAACTTCAATCACGACTACACCGCCGATCAGGCTGCCAAGGCTGACGCCGAATACGGTAATGACCGGGGGCAAGCTATAACGAAATGCATGGGCAAAGAATATCCGCATCTCTGAAATCCCCCTAGATCGGGCAGCCCTGATGAAATCATGACTGAGGGAATCTATCAAACTCGAACGCAGCAAACGGACGTACACACTTGTGATGGCCAGCCCCAGCGTGACCGACGGCAGAATAAAAGAACGAAACCCGTCCCTGCCCATCGTTGGAAGGGCTCCCCATCGTACCGCAAATAAATCTATCAAAAGCAGCCCCAGCCAAAAGCTAGGAATGGCTGCCCCCAATAAAGAAACGGCCCGGCTGAATTGATCGATCCAGCTCCCCCTGTACAAGGCAGCAAGCGAACCTAACGGAATCGCTATACCAAGCATGACAAGCAATGCACCAACCGCCAGCTCAAGTGTTGCAGGCAGCCCGCTCATGATCATTTCCATCACAGGCTGATTCGTCAGGTAGGAATGCCCGAAATCCAACCGGATAAAGTCCGCAAACCAATTGCCATACTGCACGAACAGCGGATCATTGAACCCTAATTCTTCACGAAGCTCATTGACTTGCTCGTTTGTGACCGACACATCATCCACTTGGAGTATCGAGAGAACCGGGTCGCCTGGAGCAAGCCTAACAAAAAGGAAAGAAATGAATGTAATCACAAGAACAAAAATCGCGACCTCAATGAATCGGCGGACTAAGATGCGAAGCATTCACTTCACATCCAATTCATTCGTCAGCATGTAGTATTCGCTTCTCGAAGTGATCCAGTTTTTAACTTTATCGGCATCATAAGCAACAAGTGTATTCGGATGTAAAATGAATGAATTATACACTTGTTCATCCACATACATCGCAATCTCCTCAGCTAAATCCGAGCGCTCCTCCTGCCCGACCGTCACGTTCAGCTCATCAATCAGGGACGTCAGGCGATCATCATCAGCCCCACTGAAGTTCAAGGCACCCTTTGGATGATAAGTAGCATTTAAATAATAACCGGCATCCCCTCTCGGAGCCGTTAAATTGCTGTAGGTCGTTAAATCCCAATCGCGATTGGAAGCCATATACTCTTCAGGGATTTCTATTTGCTTGATTTTCACATCAATCCCCAACTGACCGGCATCCGATTGAAAAACTTGGGCAATTAACGGCAGGTCGGCACGTGAACTGTATGTAAGTAGTGTAAACGTTAACGGTTTACCGTCTTTTTGCATGACACCATCCACTTTCTTATATCCCGCCTGATCAAGAAACGCCTTAGCGGCTTCCATTCCATTGGCTTTTTTCGGATAATCCGGAGCAAAAGAGAAAGTGGATGGGAATGGCCCCGTCGCCACTTCTGCATGACCATGTAAAATCGTTTCCGCAATGGATGAACGATCGATCAAGGCATCAACCGCCTTCCGCACGTGTATGTCCTGCAATGCTTTACGTTCCAAATTCATCGTCATTTGATGTACGCGGAAAGTCGATGTCGATTCAACCTTCACACCATCTTTCGCCTCTAAATTTTCCAGGCTTTCCACTTCCGGACGGAAAACAATATCAGCGTCTCCCGATTCAAGGGCAAGAGACCGTGCATTGGCATCTTCATTAAACGAAAACCTGGCTCTCTCAAGCTTTGCGGCTCCATCCCAGTAAGACTCATATCGGATTAAATCAACAGCCGTACCTGGTATGAATTTCGAAACGGCAAATGGCCCGGTTCCTATCGGCTTGTTTATATAGTCACTTTCCTTCACATCAATAATCGATGTATTTGGATGAACCAATTCAGAAGGAAACTCAGGAAAAGGAACCTCCGTCTTAATGGTCAGCGCATTCCCGTCCGCTTCAATCGACTCAATCCGCAAAGCATTCTTGATCGCCGGACTATCTTTCATCGCCCTCTCCAAGGAAGCCTTCACCGCTTTGCCATCCATCGGCTTTCCATTCTGAAACGTCACACCCTCCCTTAATTCAAAATTCCATAATTGACCATCCTTGCTATCCCAGCTCTTCGCCAGCCAAGGTTCGATGGTCAAATCCTCATCATTGAGATGGACCAATGTCTCAGTGATGCCAGCCCTAAGCGACACATAACTAGTATCAACATTCGGATCAAGCGAGCTAGTCGCAAAATTAAAAAGCAAGTTCACTTCTTTCTTCCCTCTTGCTTGATCCTTCGCAGACTCGGTGGAACAAGCAGCCAAAAGAAAGAATGATAAACATGCAATAAAAATCAATTTACATTTTCTGAACACGATATATTTCCCCCATTACCTCAACTATTTTTATTGGCTGTTTTAAAATCGTATTGATTACGATTTAGATTACAGCTTTACCATCATGACAAACGACGTAACACATCGCCGATTGCTTATCCGAAATCAAACTATGTAACCCTCCTCGAGAGTAAACATCCATTCACGAGTAAATGTGCTAAACTCACGAGTATTTGCTCCAAACTCACGAGTATTTGCTCTAAATTCACGAGTATTTGCTCTAATTCACGAGTATTTGCTCTAAACTCACGAGTATTTGCTCCAAACTCACGAGTATTTCCTCCAAACTCACGAGTATTTGCTCCAAACTCACGAGTATTTGTTCTAAATTCGTGAATAACAGCTCTAAATCTCTTGCAATAGCACCAAATTATTAAAAAATGCACCAAATTCTCGATTTATTGCACGAATCCTCCTTTTTCAATCCATTCCTTCAGCCCTTTTCGTCAAATAAATCAAAACGATTACGATTTATACTTTAAAACACTCTCTCTTGTCTTGACTGTCTTCCATTATAAAACGTAATGATTACTGTTTACAAGGTTTTTTTGAGTTTTATAGATTATCGGATGCCAGTTCCTTCTATAGGTTGGCTTTTTGATTAAGTAAAAAACTCCTGAAAAAGATTTCAGGAGTTCTTCTGCTTTTATTTCAAGTTGTTGTAGTGGTTGATGACTTCTTCGGTTATTTCGCTATTCTCGTCCAATCCGCTAACTTCCTTAAGTGCTGAAGCTACACCGTGTTCTTTGATCATCGTTTGCAGTTTAAGGGCTTCTTCATCTTCGTTAAAATCAAAGAGTAAAGCGGCCGCTATCGCTTTCGCCAGATTAGTATAGGATAGGCCGGCTTTCTTTGCTTCTACGGCAGGACGCACGAGACGGTCGTTTGGCCCGAGTTTACGCAGCGGTGAACGTCCGACTCTATTCACCGAGTCATTAAGGTAGGAGTTTTTAAAACGATTAATGATTTTTTCGATATACTGCTGATGCTCACCTGCATCCAAGCCGTATTGCTTTATTAAATAGGCGCCCGTTTCCCCTAGGGTTTTCTTGACTTGCTCCACAATGCTTGCGTCTTCCAATGACTGGTCTATGGTTGATTTTTTATTTTTGAGATAACCGAGGTAAGCAATGACGGCATGTCCTGTATTAACGGTAAACAGTTTTCTCTCAATGAATGGGGCGAGTTCTTTTACAATTGTCATCCCTTCAACGGCAGGTATGCTTTCCTTCGTTTCAACGACCCATTCATAATAAGGTTCCACCAAAACATCGAGTGATCCTTCGTTATTTTGGATAGGAACGATGCGATCGACTGCTGAGTTGAAGAAGTATACTTTATCGGCTAGTTTTTCCTTAGTAGCTTGATCCAGGTTTTCCAAAATGTAGCCTTCTAATAGGTCTGTTGCCGATATTTGGTTTTCGCAAGCGATCACATATAGTTTTTCATCGGTTTCCTTCACTCTTGATGCCAATCCTTTTGCAATTAAAGGAGCGATATGAGGCAAAATATTGGGACCGATAGCAGTGGTGAGGTAGGTTGCTTCGGAAATTGCTTTAATGACTTCCTCTTCCTGCTTTAAACTGTTTAAACCCGAAACATTTTTCACAGTGACTGATTCTTGTTGATCAGTGGCCAGTTTGACTTGATATTGCTTTTTATCATTTAACTGATCGATGATTTGATCAGCTATATCTACAAATGTCACATGATATCCAGATTTTGAAAAAAGTGCTCCGATAAATCCTCTTCCAATGTTTCCTGCACCGAAATGTACTGCTTGTTTCATTACAATCATCCCTTTATCAAGTTAGTATATAAATAATCCAAAAATATGGCTTCCAGCCTTCTTCTAATCATTTCTTCGTCCGAAGATGAAAAAATCATGATGGATTCATTGCTTTCAATTAAGCTTGAACTTATTAAGCTGACGATTTCCTGCTGCTTCACACTCAATTCTTCAGGTGCCAGCATCAGCAGTAAATTTTTCATATGGACGTCATTACCGTCCATACCTTTGACCAGACGATATTCCTCCAGGTGGGCCACCTGGAATATCAGTTCTTTTACATTCTTATGTCTCGTATGGAAAAGGCCCATTCCCGTGCCGGGAATGCCTAAACCGCCCTTTTTTTCCCGTTCCTTCAAGGATCTGACCACATCATCCGCACCCATCAGCAGCTCTTCCGTTTCAGCCATCCCCACCATTTCTTCGATGATTTCTGGATGTCCTTTCCGATGCGGCAGCCGATAAAACCGGAAATTATCCATGATCGACTCGATGCTCTGCTGGGCATCTTTCAATTCCTGCAGCACTTCTTTCAGTTCGCCATCCTCTTTTTTGGTCACGGTATCCTTATGGGATGACTGAATGCCATAACGCTTATTCTTCGTGAAGTTTTCGATATTCTTCCTTAAATAATTCCTGATGTTCAAAATATTCTCTTCACTCAATAGAGGGGATACAAGGATATAATCACTATCGATATACGGAAGCCGGACGGTAGAAATGATCACATCATAGTTTTTCAGACTGCCCTGCTGCTGGATGTCTTTAATCGTCTTGATTTCTACAGTCTCGATTTCGATGATTTCCTTTTTGATCCGGCTTGCAAGCATCTTCGACGTACCGATACCTGTCGGGCAGACGATGAGTGCCCTTATTGATATTTCTTCCTCCCGCAGCACTAATGCAGATCCGAAATGAAGGACGATGAAGGCTATTTCATCTTCAGGAAATTCTTTTATTTCTTTAAATCCCTTTTCCAGACTGGTCTTCACTGCCAAAAAGAGAACCGGGTACTTTCGCTTAATATCTTCGGTTAATGGGTTGTACAATCCCATTTCCTGTTTGATTCGGAAAAGCGATGGTTCCATATGGGCAAGGAGCCCCTGATACAATGGGAAATCCTTTGTCAAATCGATTTGCAGTTGTGCCGAAACATCTTTTATCAGGTTTCTTATCAGCTGGCCAAGCAATACACTGTCATAGGGAACGGCATCAGCCGCATGAAGCTTGGAGCCTTTAAGGATGGCTGCAAGGTAGCTTATATCATCGATGGTAAAAGAAACTTCCAGCATGGTGCTGAGTTCCTTGCCTATTTTATTCATGAGATTATTCTCATCGGAAAGTTCGCTTATTTTATTGAAGTCCTTCTCCAAAAAATATTGGCTTTCATTCCTTTGCAGGGTTACATAAATATGTACAATTAACCCTATATACCCGCTATCCGCCAATCGGGAGTGGGCACTGTTAAAAGTTGAGTTCAGCACCCCGTCGATAGCCAGAAGATATTCGGGATCGAAATAGTCGAGGATTTTCGCTTCTGGGAATTTTCCTTCTTGCAGCAAAAATAAACTTTCAATCAGCTCTTCATTAAAGAAGTGCAAGAAATAGGCTGCCTGGGCTTTCCGTTTATTTTCTTCGGTGCCGGCTAGCTCTATTCCGACTCCCCTTTTTCTGGTAATCACGATATTAAAATTCTTTAACCATTCGGTCAGTTCGTCCAAATAGGTTGTAAGAGTCGTAATGCTTATAGCGAGATCCCCCGCAAGAACTTGAGTTTTATACGATTCTTCCTGCAGTAAAGCTAAAAGAAGATGCAGTTTTCTTTCTTGTGGCGTTTGATCGATCGGATGATTGCCCATCAGATGCTGTACAAGCCGAAAGACTTGTTCATTCTTCCCGTCGATGGACAGTCCCTCATGTGTATTGCGTGTTAAATGCAACTCGAATGATTGCAGGATTTTTTCTATGGACTTCAGATCGCGTTGAACCGTCCGGACACTAACATTCAATTGTGTCGCAATGGATAAGGCTGTATGTTTTCCTGAAGTTTTTATGATCAATTCTATGATTGATTTTTCCCTTGAAGTAATATACATGCTACCAACTCATTTCTGGTGGAGTAACACGAGAAAATACTGAATAGAAAAGCGTATAACGCTTTTCTATTCTTTGTTAAGAGTATTTAATTATTTTCTACACTTATAATATCCATCAATTCCCTGGCTGATGTGGCTTTAACCATCTTTTCAATATTCTCCATGTCAGAGCATGTAACTGCAATGCCAGATAGAATTTCAAGATGTGTCCCGTCCTTGCCGGCAATGCCGAATATCAATCTTGCCTTTTGGCCGTCAAAGTCGACACCATCAGGAATTTGTAAAACGGTAAATCCGGATTTAAGGACATCTTTCTTAGCTTCCTCGGTTCCGTGCGGAATGGCTACATCATTCCCCATATATGTTGAAGTCAATTCATCACGGGCAATCATCGCTTCAATATAGCTTTCCTTAACGTAACCTGCATTGACCAAAGCTCTTCCCGCAAAGCGGATCGCTTCTTCCTTATTGGCGAATTGTTGATTAAGGAAGACATTTTCTTCGCGAAGCAATTCATTACCTTCCTGCTCATCCTCGTCGATGCCAGGCTCGATTGAGTGTTCACGAACACCGGGAACCTTCTCTTCCGCATCTTCGACGATTTCATGCAGCTCATCGGTACCGTCATCCTGAAGCCGTGCAAGCAATGAATCGTATTCAGGGCTTGATAGGAAATTATCGACGGATACATGATAGGCATTCGGCACTTTATTCTGTGCCCTTGGAGTTAACTCTTCCTGTGTAATGACGATTTGTGCATCAACAGGAATGTTTGAGATTGCCGTATTTGTAACAGTAATATTCAATCCGGCTTCCTTCACCTTCTTGCGAAGCAGCGAAGCCCCCATCGCACTTGATCCCATCCCGGCATCGCAGGCAAATATTATTTTGCTGACGTTTGTTGGCATCGTTCCAGGATCTGAAGCGAATACATCGGCAACAGAGCTTTTCTTGCCTTTCATTTCTTGCATTTTTTTCGCGGCATCTTCAATATTCTCTTCAGATTGCTTTCCTGTTTTCAGGATGAATGCACCGACGATGAATGAAACAAGGGCGGCTACGATGACGCCTGCAAAGTTAGCAATATATGCACCTGCATTATGCGGAGTTACCGCTGTAATGGCAAGTATGCTGCCTGGAGATGCTGGAGCGAACAATCCTCCGCCCAGTAGGACCAAAGTGAAAACTCCACTCATGCCTCCAAGAATGACGGCTAAGAATAACATCGGCTTCATTAGGATATAAGGGAAATAAATTTCATGGATCCCGCCGAAGAAATGAATGATGGCAGCTCCTGGCGCCGATTTCTTCGCCGTTCCCTTTCCAAAAAAGCAATAAGCAAGCAGTACGCCGATACCTGGTCCTGGATTCGATTCCAGAAGGAACAGGATGGAAGCCCCTGTTTGTTTAACTTGCTCTACACCAATTGGTGATAGTACACCATGATTGATGGCATTGTTCAAGAACAAGACCTTGGCAGGCTCGATCAGAATACTTGTCAACGGCAGTAAACCTGTACCGACAAGCCAATCGACTCCTGCTACAAGCCAGCCTGTAAATACGTCAACAGCAGGCCCGATGGCCAAGAAGGATAGAATGGACAATAAGCCGCCAATAATCCCCGCCGAGAAATTATTAACAAGCATTTCAAAACCTGCTTTTATTTTCCCTTCAATCAATTGATCGAATTTCTTGATGACATAACCGCCGAACGGTCCCATTATCATGGCTCCAAGGAACATCGGGATGTCAGATCCGACGATGACGCCCATTGTCGCAATGGCACCGACTACACCGCCGCGGTGGTCATGGATTAGCTTACCGCCCGTATACCCAATTAAAAGCGGCAATAAAAACGTAACCATCGGTGTAACCATTTTGGCAAGGCTTTCATTTGGCAGGAAACCAGATGGGATGAATAGGGCAGTGATTAGCCCCCATGCTATGAAAGCTGATATATTCGGCATGACCATTGAACTTAGAAAGTTACCGAACTTTTGAACTGCAACTTTTATATTAAAGTGAGCCATTTTTGCTCTCTTCCCTTCTTATTAATATAGTTTCCTTTAATCTTAAGGTACGTACATCCCTCATTCAATAAAAGAAAAAGCTAACTTTGTCGCGAAAGAGAAGACAAACATAATGTATCTCACTTTTCCAGATTTATTCAGCGCTTGATGCAGACAGAAAAGAGTCCCGTTCGCCAACGTGACGAACGGGACTCTTAGAGCTTTATAGCGGGATGATTCCCAATAGGACGCAAACCACTATCATGACAAGCGTCGATCCGCATGCCCATTTCAGGAAAGTGCGCTGCAAGGCACCGAAATCTTCCCCTACCATTCCAACCAATAGATAGGTAGATGGAACAAGCGGGCTTAGTAGATGGACAGGAAGCCCCAATAGTGAAGCTCTGCCGATCAGGGCAGGGTCAATTCCATAAGCAGCTCCCGCTTTAGCAAGCAATGGGAGCACCCCATAATAAAATGCGTCATTAGACATGAAGAACGTAAAAGGTGCTGAGATGATGGCTGTGATGACAGCAAAATGTGCGCCCATTTGATCTGGAATATGCTGAATCAAAGAGTTTGCCATGGCATCGACCATCTCCGTGCCGGCAAGGATTCCAGTGAAAACACCTGCTGCAAAAATCATCGAAATAACAGATAAAGCATTGTCGGCATAGTTTGCTACACGTTCCTTCTGATCACTGAGTTTCGGATAGTTAACTGTAATGGCAATCGCGAAACCTACCATGAACAGAACCGCTGAAGGCATAAGTTCCATAATCAGCGCAACCAGCAGTGTAAGAGTCAATGCGTAATTGAATATGATCAATTTAGGCCGTTTAAGATAAGCATCTTCCGTTGCAGCCGCGTGCTGTGCCACAGCATGATAATCGACTTCAATGATCCCGATTCTCTTTCTTTCTTTTTTACCCAGGCAATATGCCATGAAAAGGACGAATAGTACTCCGCCAATCATCGCAGGAATGACAGGGGTGAAAACATCGGACATTTCAAGTTTTAAAGCGGTCATCACCCGTGCTGTAGGGCCTCCCCAAGGAAGAAGGTTCATGACTCCAGATGACGAAACGGCAATACCGGCCAATACTAGCGGTCTCATTCCAATCCGTTTATATAGCGGAAGCATGGCTGAAATCGTTATCATATATGTAGTCGTACCATCTCCATCCAAGGAAATCAGCAAAGCCAGGACTGCCGTGCCGATGGCAATTTTCACCGGATCTCCTTTTACAACCTTAAGAATCGTATTGATGATCGGGTCAAAAACCCCAGCATCAATCAAAATGCCAAAGAAAAGGATCGCAAATAAAATCATGATTCCCGTTGGCGCAACGTCTTTGATGCCTTCCAGCGCCATCTCACCCATTTTACCGCCAAACCCGCCAATAAGTGCAAAGGCACTTGGTACTGCAATCAAAGCTATCATGGCTGAAAGTCGCCCTGTCATAATTAAAATCATAAACACTACTATCATCAAGTATCCTAATAAAGCGAGCATATCTATCACTCCTATCTTCTAATAAGATAAAGTGTATATGAAACCGCTTCATTTGTAAGCGTTCTCAATTTATTGTGTTTTAAAACTATTTTGTTAATTGTGTTCATTGTGTTCACGGAAGCGATTTTTCGAGGATGAACCGAGCGCCACTCCCCGGGTTGAATGGCGCGTTCTTTAAGGAATTCAGCAATTATTTAGGCGCATTCATTCTTCAAATGATAAATTTGCCGGTCCGTCCAATAGGTCGCAGCCGTAGTCTATATTGGTCGTTGGTGTATCGATACTGACTTCCTCGAATTCCAATTCATCGATCCATACTTGGCCGCGTCCTGAAAGAAGGACCCCGAATGAAATGATGGCACTGTTTTCGGGTACATCCAGGACAATATAGTAATGGTTCCATTCCGTATCGTTGACGATGGGCCGATCCCCCATATTGTCGAATTGTAAAACATCCTGAAGCGCATTATCCACCCTCATCCATAAACCACAAAATCCATCAACACCTTTTGATTTTAAAAAACCCGACAGTTTCATTCTTTTACCAAGGTAATTTTCCGCCTTGAATTGCTGCATCATCGTTGCAAATTCCTCCTTGGATTCGGTAGTGACGGATTTCAGGAATCCTGATGCCTGGCCTTTATGGAATGTCTCCCGGTCAATTCCCATTTGATAATTGAATGGATGACTCCCGCTTACATTCCAGCCTTTTAATAATTGTTCGTTCTTCATCGTCATTTCCTCCTTTTGCAAGGTTAGTTTACTTACGAGTTTCCGATATTGCCCTGGCGGCAGGTCATAGTATTTCTTGAATGAACGAGTAAAGGATTCCTGTGTTTCAAAGCGGTAATATAAAGCAATATCGATTATTTTTTCATCGGTATAAAGCAGCATGTTAGCTGCATTGGCAATTCTTCGATATCGAATATATTCCGATACGGTCACACCAACCTCCTTGTGAAAAATACGATGATAATGAAACTTCGAAAAACCTGCGAATCGAGAGATGTTCTCCAAGGACAATTCGGCTTGTAAGCTATTCTCTATATATTCAATCGTTTTTTGGATGATGGGGCTATATCTCATTTCCGAACCTCCTTAAGAAAAGGATAACAGATTAACATATCGTTTTTTTGACATATATTGCTTTTTTCATAATCTTTCAAACGATGCATCATAAAAAAAACACCTTCAATCTTGAAGGTGTCTCTCACTTAATTCTATTGAATTTTATAATATCTTCGCTCAGGTCTCCCCACTACCCCATATACGACTTCCGCTTTACATTTCTTAACGGAAATCAAGTATTCCAGATAGCGTCTCGCGGTTGTCCTGGAAGCACCGATCTGTCCGCTCACTTGTTCAGCCGACAAACCGATATCGCTTGCTTCGAGTACCTCTATCACCTTCGCCAAAGTGATTTCGTCGACCCCTTTCGGCAGGTCCTGCCCATCGTTCGATTCCAAAACGGATGAACCCTTTTTCAAAATGAGATCCACAAAATCCTGGTCTATCTCTTGTTTGGATTTCATCAGATGGACTTTCTTCAGATACTCTTCGATAACTTGGTTGAAGCGCTTCATCTCCACTGGTTTAATTAAATAATTCTCCACACCATAGTGAAGCGCCTTTTCCAGTTGTTCTTTATCCGTTGCCGCGGTAATCATGATGATATCCACATTCGGGAATTTTTTCCGTATGTCCGGAAGGAGGTCTGTACCAAGCTGATCTGGCATATAAACATCAAGCAAAAGCAGATCCGGGCTTTTTTGTTCCAAGATCCGAAGCGTTTTTTTGGCATTGACAGCTTTTCCGACCACTTCTATTTCATCAAAGTTTTTCAAGAATTTTTCATGGATATCCGCTACACGAAAATCATCTTCTGCGATGACTGCTCTTATCTTCTGCATTCTTTCCCTCCTCACTGTTCTTTAGGAAGATAAACGGTGAATATGGTGTTCCCATCCTCGCTTTGAACCTCGATGATGCCGCCCAGCTCTTTGACGACATGATCAGCATTCGAAAGTCCATAACCACTCGGACTTCCGCTGTTTTTCGAAGTGAAACCCCGATCGAAAATATGGGCGATGGCATCCTCAGGTATTCCTTTTCCGTTATCACTCACTTCAAATACCATATCATTTCCGATATCTGTGGCGAAAAATTTCACGAGCGGCTCCTCCATGCTTGAAACCGCTTCAAGTGCATTATCGATAATGTTGCCTAGAATCAATGTTAGTTGTGACAATTTTATATGATCCGGCAGTTTCTCTAGGTAGCTTTGTGCGTCTATTTCAAAGATGATCTTCTTCTCCGATGCTTTCCCGATCTTGCCAAGTAACAGGGCTTGTACCTTTGTATCCTTTATCTGTTCGAACACGACACGGTTCAGGGAATGCAATTCTGATGTTTCGCTTTGAATCATATCGATTGCTTCATCATATTCCCCTAATTGTATCAATCCTGATAGGACGTATAGTTTATTGGTAAATTCATGGGTTTGTGCCCTTAAATCCTCTGAATGCATCTTCACTTCCGATAATGTGTTGACCATTTCCTCAATTTCCGTTCGATCACGGAACGAAGCGACAACACCGCTTACCCCTTCACTATCGAAAATCGGCGTACAATTGACGATAACGGATTTGTCTTCCCATGAAATCTCCTTATCCACTTGCGGTTCACCGGACTTCAGCACCTCGAATAAATATTTCGAAGGAAATAGGCCATCGACGTTCAAATGGCGAACGGACTCTTTAATATCCAGCAATTTTTTTGCCGGCTGATTCATCGAGGTAATCAGCCCATTTTGGTCAATGGCCAGAATCCCTTCTTTCACCGATTGAAGCACTGCATTTTTTTCTTTATATAAATTGGCGATTTCAAATGGTTCCAACCCCAGTGTATCTTTACGTATGCTCCTTGCCAGCATATAACTGCCAATGATCGAGATCATGATGGCCACTAAAGATACAATCATCTCCTTGGACAAATCCTTGAAAATTTGGGCGCGGACATCGTCCACCAAAAAACCGACGGAGACGATTCCAATTATTTTTCCATCCTCATTGAATACCGGTGACTTCCCCCGAATGGAAAGACCGAGTGATCCTGCCGCTTCGGAGACATAATATTCGCCTTCCCGAATGGCCCTGCTATTATCCCCGCCTTCCATCCGCTTCCCAATTTCGGAAGCCAGCGGATGGGAATAGCGAATTCCCTCTGCATTCCCTACAACGATGAACTCAGCACCTGTTTCCCTGCGGATCTTTTCGGCAATCGGCTGGATGATGCCAGCGGGATCATCCGTCTCAAAAGCCTCTGTAACGGTAGGCATGAAGCTAATCGTCTTTGAAAGCTCCAACGCCAATTGACCTTTATCCTTCGCTATTTGCCTTCCTTCCATATAGGAAAAAGTAGTCGTCAATAACAGGATCAAAAACAGGCTCAACGATAGAACTAACCCGAGAATCTTGGTTTCCAGCGATACTTTCCTCATATTCAACAGCATCCTCTATTTTCATTTTCATTCACTAATTTTTATAGGAGCATAATGATTTTACCATTTCTATTAAATATTGAACATTGTTGGCCGTTTATTTCCTATTTTAAGAAAGATGAACACGCCGATGATGGTGCGAAGTTCAAGTAGCAGTTGTTTTCCACCTTGTAATCTTAATGATGTTTATCTTTGGACAATGCTGCTTCTGTCTTGAAAGCAAAACAATCAGAAACATAAAATGCTCAAAGGAAACATCTCCTTTGAGCATTTTTTCAAAAACAGCTAAATGATTTGATTTGTCTTGTATCAATGCCAAAAACCGTCCAGAACCTGCCATTCCACCTGAAGCCGGCAACAGAACGCGGACCGACGAAAATGGGATAATACCAGAAACGTGCACCATTGTTTAGCCATATAAAAGTATTCCTGAACAGACAAAACGAAATCGCACCCGGATCTACGGCAAATGTTGAAGCCGATTGCTGTTGGGGGATAAATGCTGGCGGAGGGGCTGTCGGTGCTTGCGAACCCGGCGGTGGTCCTGGCTGACCCGGAAATTGAGGTAAACCAGGTATGCCCGGAAATCCGGGTAGACCGGGAAACTGCCGTTCAAGATAAGCTTGATCTTCATAATGATACGTTGGGTACATATACATGGTCATTCACCTCTATAAGATTGAATGTAATAAGTTATGAAATATGGACCCAACGTGTTTGGGCTGGAAATTAAATTTAACTTAGAAAATGGAGATATATCGACGTAATCTATAGTTTTATCTCCGAATACGGGGGATATATCAACGAATTCTACTGTTTATCTCCGAATATGGAGATATATCGTCGAAATTTATTGTTTTATCTCCGAAAATGGAGATATATCGACGAATTCTATTGTTTTATCTCCAAATATGGAGATATATCGACGAACCTTGCTAGTATTTCTCAGGAAATGATGATATATCGACGAATCTTGCTGGTTTTTCTCCGAAGTAGATTCAATATAGCAATCTCCATAAATAGAAGGTTGCATAGGATTCCCAATCGGCCCACGCTTCCGATAGTTTCCGGATTTCCGCTTTCGTTGGTTTTGCTTCTGTTTGCATGAGCAGTTTCATGGAATTATGCAGCCCGACGTCATCGATGGGAAAGGCTGCTGGAAAACGCAAACAGCGCATCAAGACATAGTTCGCTGTCCACGGACCGATTCCCCGTATGTTGGTCAGCATTTTTTCAGCCTCTTTTACATCCTTTGCATTCAATAGCTTTTCTTTAGTAAGTTCCCCTTCTGCAATCAGTTGAGCAACACCTATTAAATATTCACACTTCTTTACGGTCATCCTTAAATCGGAAAAATCTTCGACGGTCAATTTCGCGATCGCATCAGGTGTCGGAAACAGCCAATATTGCTTTCCTTCGAATTCAACATATTCACCAAATCCCTCCACAAGCCTCCGTTTCAAGGTATAGGCATAAGTCAAGTTAATCTGCTGACCAAGTATTCCCCAGGCAACCGCTTCAAATAAATCAGGGATGCCCATATTTCTCAAGCCGAAGAATTGGCTTACCGGCTTTTGCAATAAAGGGTCCTTTTGGGCCAATTCATAAAAAGGAAGCAGATTTGTCTCAAGATCGAACCAGTGACGAACGTATTGGGAAACAGCATTCTTTACCTGATTATCCATCGGTGCAGTTCGTCCTGGAAAACGAACGTTCAGCTCCGTTTCATCCACCGCACTGATTTCTACTAAAAGTGTCTCGTTTTCGACAACCAGTGCTCGATAAATCTTTTGATCAACAATATCGAACAGACATTCATTGGAGGATCTTGATAAATATTTAAGATTTTCCGAAAAACTAAACTCTTTTGGTGCATGAATTCTCAATTCATTCATGCCTTCATCATTTGATAATGTCTCTTTCATTCTGCTCCCTCCTTTAGCTTTATTCTAATGACAAACCGATACGTTATCTTGCTCTTTCATTTAACTCCCTAATTTTAACAAAATTTATTGAACAATTACGTTATCTTGCTTTTATATTATCAAAATGTTTGTATATCAACCCTTTCTTGTATACTAAATGGAGAGGTGAATGTAGTGAATCCGAAAAAAGCAGATTTCCCGAATGAGTATTGGAAAGCTATTATAGATTGTGATGCAGCATATGATGATCATTTTTTATACGGGGTAATTACGACAGGCATCTTTTGCAGGCCCTCCTGTAAATCAAGGGTGCCTAAAAAGGAAAACGTGAAGATCTTCAAAAATGCCATGATGGCTTTGGAAGAGGAGTTCCGGCCTTGTAAACGATGTAAACCGGAAGGACTGAATGTGCCGACAGAAGAATGGGTTGAACAAATAGCCGAATGGATCGACACCCATTACAGCGAACCCCTCACTTTGAACAAATTGGCGGATATTTCCCACGGCAGCCCGTATCATTTACAACGATCATTCAAGCGAGTGAAGGGAATATCGCCCACTGAATACATTCAGCGGCTTCGCCTTGAAAAAGCGGTGAGGCTGCTGGAAACCTCCGAACTGCCGATAACTGAAATAGGCTTCGCTACCGGGTTCTCCAGTACGCCCTATTTCATGACGTTATTCAAAAGGAAAATGGGGAATACCCCTTCAGGATATAGGAATGCTTATCTCAAAACTCAAGCTTTGGAGCGTGAAGCAAATGAAGAATGATAAAAAACAAACCATTGACTGGTCCATATTGCATTATGATAAGTGGCAATTATATGTGGCCAGGACGGAAAAAGGGCTTTGCTATGTAGGCTCTCCCGGTCAAACGTATGAAGAACTGAAGTCCTTGATGCAAAAACGCTTTCCAAATGCGAACCTTGTTGAAAATAAAAAAGCATTAAATCCCTATCTAAAAGAACTACAAGAATATTTCGAAGGAACCAGGCAGACTTTCTCTCTTCCCGCAGATATAAAAGGCACCCCCTTTCAACAAGAAATTTGGGCAGCGCTGAATCAAATACCCTATGGACAAACCTGTTCCTATTCCGATATTGCCCAAATCATCCAAAGACCTGCAGCTATTCGGGCGGTTGGTACGGCCATTGGCGCCAACCCAATTCTGATCACGGTGCCATGTCACAGGGTTATCGGAAAAAACGGGGCCATTACCGGCTACCGTGGAGGTACGGAGATGAAACGATATCTACTTCAATTGGAAGCACAATCTGACCGCAAAAAAAGCATCCGGCTATAAGGATGCTTTTTTGCGTTTTTGTTTTTTAGTACCAAATAGTCACCGCTTTATTATAGGCATCACTATTTGGAATCGCATGGATCCCTTGGGCCTGTGCTTTGCGCGGGTCATAATCATATACCATTGGTGTATAGCATGAGGTCTGCCCGATATTCACAACACCATTGCCCCCGGAACTTGAGCATGTATAGGCCTTACCATCAGTACTTCGGACGATTCTTGCATCCGCTTCATGATTGTATACGGCGGGGCGTGTTACGGTCACTTTTGCCCAGGCGGTTTTACACACAGTGCTGTATTTCAATTCTACGTACGAATTGGAATCGATCCATTTTTTATCCTTCGTTACCGCCGAATTTGCACAACTATTATAGTATGGACTTTTTCCATCATAGGTGTGTGTTTCGGCCAGTGCTTGATTTTTTCCAAATCCAAAGTCGACAATAAACATCGACAGTGTCATCACCATGGATAAACCTATCATTTTAAGCTTTTTATTCAATTCATTCATCCTTTCTTTGCAAAAATTTAGATGAAGGTTTTTCTTTTTTCATTAATACCAGTCGGTTTCACCTGCTGTATATGGCCAAAAGGCTACCGCTTTTGCTTTTCGCGGATCTAAATCATATACCATCGGTGTATAGCATGACGTTTGACCTTTATTTATTTCACCATTTCCTCCAGGAGATGCACAGCTGAATTGTTTATTATCAGTATTGCGGACAACCAATGCCGTTGCCTCACCATCTGCTTTAGCCGGTCTGCTTAGAGTGATCTTCGCCCAGGCGGTTTTACACACAGTGCTGAATTTCAACTCCAAATTGGCAGAACCGCCATTGGCATAAATTTTCACCGACTTCTTCGTGACAGCGCTATTCGCACAACCATTATAGTAAGGACTTTTTCCATCATAGGTGTGTGTTTCTGCTGAAGCTTTGCTCGCAAAAGAATCAAGGGAGCCAAAAAGGACTAAAGAAGCTACAAAAAATGAAATGCATAAAACCATTTTTTTCATTATTTCACTCATCCCCTTAACAAAATTTATACACTGTTCATCTTACAATTTTGTAATATTCTTACAAGTGATAAATTCCCTAGTTCATGAAAAACTACATCCCCGCCCTTACGTTGCAGCCCGGCATCATCATTACAGTCTGGTGTGTCTCGCTTTATCAGCTGAATCATCACAGAGACAAAGTCATTATCCCTATGAGCCATTCAGGACAAAATAAGGTAACAACTAAGAACTTATGCGTATCAAGCTGGAACAAAACGAGCCAATAGACTACCGTTGATCAGGAAAGATACAGGTCGATATACTTAATGATTTTTCAAGAAAAAAGAAAAGCCCCGACAAAACCCGAATCGTTTTGTCAGGGCTTTATTTTCATTTAGCGAGTTTTTCTTTGATCAATCTAATGATGCTATCATAATAGGAACGATCATGCGGAACGAACTCACTCCGTCCTACAAATCGATCGATCATCATCCTGCGGCCTTCGTGATTCATTTCAAATCCCTTAATATTCACTTTGTCCTTCGCTTCGGTCCAAAGCTCTTCGAAGTCAGTCAGCACAACCTTCACCATCCCGGAAACCTCTTCTGGCTGCAGGGTGAAATCATCGAAGCCATGTGCACGTTCATATAGAAAGACGTTTGCCAGTTCTTTATCGATGAAACCTTCTTTCGTTTGATGGTATTCAATAATCCCTAATGGAACCAACTCGTCAAAGGAAACGTCAATGCCTAGCTCTTCTTTAATCTCCCTTACTCCGTCGTATACCGTTTCATGAGCCAATAAATGGCCGGCAGCCGTAATATCCCATAGATTCGGATAATCTTTTTTCATCGCACAACGATGCTGAAGATATAGGTAATCCACGCCCGCTTCCGAACTTGCGAACCAGCAATGGAAAACCTCATGCCAATGTCCCAATCTATGTACTTCCTCTCGCGAAGCCACGCCGGTTTGAATGCGATTGGAATCGAAAACTTTCAACAACTCAGTTTCCATTTGAGCTTCACTCCCAGCCCTTTTTTATAAAAAACCGCTTCAGCCTTTTTCTTTTCTCCAATTTTTCGGGTTTAAATAGCCTTTATATTTAGCGGCCACTTCTTTCCCGACCAAAAGCGCGCCTGCCCAAAACATCACTTCCGCAAAGACAATCGCACCTGTTATGACCCCAGCCTTAACCGCAGTCGAAAATGGCGTAAAAGGAGCTGCGACAGGAATGATCCAAGTGAGAAGGGAAATGATAAGGAACCCCATCCCTACTTTGTAAAATCTCGATTTCTTTATTTCCTTACTTTCTTTATCCAATTAAATAACCTCCGTCATGATGATTTTCATTTAATTACCCCGCCGAACAAATATACCATTGAATATATTCTTTTTTTATACGTTTGAATGTTCATTTCGTTTCATAAATTTGAGAAATAAAGATATTCCATTTGTGGAAAACTATTAATGAATTGACTTTACGATTTTTAATGGATTTAATATTCATATAACACTTGCATGCAGGAAAGGAAAATCCAATGTACATTGAATTCATTGCCACAACGATAGAAGATGCCCTAATAATCGAAGAATCGGGCGCAGACCGAATCGAGCTTGTCAGTTCTTTGGCCGAGGGTGGATTAACTCCAAGCCACGCCCTGATAGAAGCTGTCGTCAATTCAGTGAAGATACCAGTCAACGTGATGGTAAGGCCTCACAGCCAGTCTTTTTGCTATACGCAAAAGGATTTGGAAATCATGAAAAAAGATATCCAAATCATTCGATCACTGGGAGCGAACGGGGTCGTATTAGGTGCATTAAATGAAAAAAATGAAATCAATCGACCATACCTCGAAGAACTATTGACCGTATGTGAAGGTTTGGAGATTACATTCCACCGAGCCATCGATGATACGCACGACCCTGTCATTTCAGCTGAAATGCTAGCACAATATCCAGAAATCACTACGATATTGACCTCAGGCGGGCATGGGGATTTCCCTAGCCGCATGAAAACGATTCAACAAATGAAAAGAGTCTGCGGCGACATAGCCATACTGGTTGGAAGCGGATTGAATAAGGATAATATCCTTTCTATCCATTCCGAACTGCATACCGGTCACTATCATTTCGGTACGGCTGTTCGAAAAAACAACAGTATCATCGAAGGAGTTACATTAGAAAAAGCTAAAGAAATCGTAAACTTGCTAAAGAAATAATGTTGGAAGGGACCATTTAACCGGTCCCTTTTGTTTGTCTGAGAGCTTTTTTTTGTAAAAAGACCGAAATCCCAAAACCATAAAAACAGTGCCGCTAAAAGGCTGATTGCATAGAAATTCTTTGTAGTTAAAATATCCATGCTGAAGTCAAAATTAAGCACCGAACTATAAATGAATACGGCCGGCAAAGAGAAAAAAATATAAAGGCAAAAATAGTTTAAACTGAATTTTTTAGGATGTTTATTGAAAAGGACCTGTACCGGAACAGCAAATAATAAATAAGGGATAACGACATAAAAAGAAATCACGATAATGCCAATCACTCCCCAGGTACCCAGGCTGAATACAACCAACACCGTGGAAAGCGACAGACAGGAAGAAACTAGACTAAAAAAATAATAAGGAATCACATCGCTTAGCTCCGAAACCTTTTGACTGATTTTCCAAAGTTCCATTTTAACCAGTACCTCGCAGTCTACCATAATATAATGGGAATTTTTACATAATCATTATACTATATAAAATGGAGGTGTTTTTATTTTGGAGCTATATATCGAGTTATTCGTGTTTCTGGCCATCATCTTTTTAATCGTTTCCAATAGATTCATACCCTGGTTGGTAAAAGCCGCCATTGTCGTTTATTACTCTGTCATTTCCTATATCTTCATTACCACAAAAAATAAAATTGATGAACGGTATGAAAATATCACTCCTGTGCCTGACGCCTACTGGGATAAAAATTCAGCCTGGGTTGACACGATGACTGGTTATTATTCATGGTCCTTTTTAATCATTCTCCTGTTCATTTATTTTAAATGGTTCACAAGTGTGAAAAGTAAGGAAGCGAAGGGATGGGTGCTAATTAGTTTCATTCCATCTTTGGCCGTTTTTTTACTTTTCATATTCATATTCAATTTTTCATACGGGTATAGACCATAGGGGTTGGCTATTGCCTGATATCCAGCTCCAATAAGAAGGTTGCCGGAGCGACCTTCTTATTTTGAAATTTCTTAATCTTGAGATTCAATTTTTGTTAGCATCAGCAAAATGCCCCATCGCATCACACATGAATTTTGCCAATCCTTCACCGTATTGATCGATATTTTTGGTGAAGCGTTGATCGTCCACGTACATTTGACCTAATCCTTTGAAAGCATCCAGCGAGTATGTGCCGAAGTTATTGTTCAAACAATCATACCATTCTTTAATGGCCTCTTGTGCCTCCTCCGACTTAGGCGAAGCATCTCGGATTGCCGCAAGTTTTAAATAGATCTCCGATACAACTTTCTGTGCATCTTTGGACATGCCCGCCACTTTAGCCTTCGACTCATCGACAGCTTTATCCCCCCAAAGCTTGCGAGCCTCTTCTTCATATGGATTCTGACTGAAGTCAAATCCTTCAAATTTCTCTTTATTCGTCATCTGAATTTCCCCTTTCATATGTTTGATCGATTTTTCGACCGTCTTAATTAATTTATCGAGCTGACTGCGTTTCTCCAGTAACATTTTTTGATGTTGCTTTAACGCATCTTGTTTATCAAACGAAGAGCTGTTTACCATTTGTTTTATTTCCTTTAATGGCATGCCAAGTTCCCTGAAAAACAGGATTTGCTGCAACATCTCAAGATTATCATTCGAATAAAGCCGATAACCTGCATCGGTTATTTCCTCCGGCGATAATAACCCGATTCCATCATAATAATGCAGTGTCCGCACACTAATGCCAACCAAATCGGCTAGCTCCTTCACTTTCATTGCCACTGCTTCTTACCTCCTTTCGATATCATTTACATTAAGGTATCACGCAACGTCAGAGTCAAAGGAAAAATGAAAATTTCCCGCCCAAATTTAAAAGACGATCCTTCCTAATGAAGAATCGCTGTTGGTAGAGTTCTCTCTTTGTAAAAGCTTCGGATTAAAGTCAAATCCAATTTACTTGTCCGCTATTGATGTTCATGCACTATGTAGTAAATTTCCCATTACTCGTAAGTTTTACGCATTTACTCGCGGGTTTCGCGCTTTTACTCGTGAGTTTGGGCTTTACTCATGAATTTCGCGCTTTTACTCGTGAGTTTGGCACTTTTACTCGTGAATTTGGCGCTTTACTCGTGAGTTTCACGCTTTTACTCGTAAGTTTGGCACTTTTACTCGTGAGTTTGGCACTTTTACTCGTGAGTTTCGCGCTTTTACTGGTGAGTTTCACGCTTTTACTCGTAAGTTTGGCACTTTTACTCGTGAGTTTCGGCTTTACTCGTGAGTTTCGCGCTTTTACTCGCGAGTTTCGCGCTTTTACTCGTGAGTTTTACGCTTTACTCGTGAGTTTCGCGCTTTTACTCGCGAGTTTCGCGCTTTTACTCGTGAGTTTTACGCTTTACTCGTGAGTTTCGCGCTTTTACTCGTAAGTTTGGCACTTTTACTCGTGAGTTTGGCACTTTTACTCGTGAGTTTCGCGCTTTACTCATGAATGAAACATCCTTCTACCTCCAATGATCGGGAATCATTAATGAGTGCGGTAATTTTGTCTTCGTGTCGCCTTTAGCCGAGTTGATCTGTGCTTGTGTGATGAAGAAACTTCCGGTGAGATCGGCACCGCTTAAATCGGCGTCCCTAAAGTCTGCACCGATCAGGTCCGCCACTCTCATGTCGGCTTCCCTGAGGTCGGATGCAATAAGCAAAGCCCCTCTTAAGTTCGCTCCTCTAAGGTCAGCGCCTCTCAACTTTGCACCCATCAGGTCACTTCCCCTGCCTATTTTGTTCGGCTTTTTCTTATTTTTCTTAAATGAAACCTTTGCACGTACCATTTCACTTGTGCGCAGGAGTAAATCGTTAACGATCGTTCTATGAGCTGGTACATTCAGGTTCATGATAGACTTTGGACTTTGTTTAGTGAGATATTCCGTGTCTTCAAAAGCGGCCTGCAATTCCCGGTGAAGAGGTTGGGCATCTTCTAAATTAAGTGCTTCATTTAAGTAGCAAAGCATTTCATGCAGTTGTTGCATAATTGGAAAAACTTCGAACATTTCCTTTGCTGATGCGGGGTTGTCCCTCCAATCGTTTCCATCATAGGTAAGCTGGGATACCTTTTGACCGGCACCGAAGCATTCATATACCGTGCAGCCTTTATACCCTTTTGCTCTGAGATTTTCATGGATGCCGCAACGATAATCGGATTGAAGGTTTGAACATGGTGTACCTCCATCTTTATCAAATGCAAAATCAGCAGACTTTGCATAAGGCAGGGCTACACAGCACAAACCAAAACAATTCTCACAGTCTGCACGTAATTGATTATGGATACTATCGTTATTCGTTAATTGCATTCTTACACTTCCTTCTATAAAACACTGGCTCTGCCTTTTTTAAAATCAAAAGTTTCATACAGTATATTTTCTTGTTTTCATTTTATCAAAAAACCCAATTAATCTATATATTAACAAAATACAAATAAACAAGAAATCTGAAATTAATCATTAGAGGGGAGCAAGTGATTTCCATAATCATGTTATACTTTATTCAAGATCACGGTACTCTAGGGGGTGTAGGCATGTATCCTTTTGGTGGCAGGAAAAATGGGGAGACAAAAAAAGAAATGCAGGATTGCAACTATACGTTGGATACAGAGGGAGAAATGGACGAAATGTCTTTTCGGATCGCAGGAGTTCTTCGGTCAACGTCCAAAGAGATCATCTTTTTATGCATTGGCTCAGATCGGTCCACAGGAGATTCATTCGGGCCTTTAGTAGGGACGATGCTAAGAGAAAACCAAATCCCTCATCATGTCTTCGGAACACTCGCAGAACCTGTACACGCCCTTAATTTGAAAAGTGTTTTGAAAGAAATAAAAAAGCAATTTAAAAATCCCTTTATTTTTGGTATCGATGCTTGTTTAGGCGGTTATCATCAAATCGGTTCTATTATTCTGACAAAAGGTCCTTTTAGCCCTGGTGAAGCGATGAAAAGATCCTTACCTGAATTGGGTGATTATCACCTAAAGGCCGTCGTAAATTATTTAGACCCCCTTTTGCCCAAACAGTCTCTAAATGAAACAAGACTGGATACTGTCATGAATCTGGCGAAGATTACCACAAGAATCATTGTTAAAAGTTTAAAATAATGGGAAAACCCCAATAAAGCCTAAGCTTTTCGGGGTAAACAATGTAAGCATAGTCTTGAAGGACATTGCTATCATCATGCTAAACCTGGGTCATTAAAGTAAATAACTTCTGAAAGAATCTTATTGCCCTGTATATTACAGAAAACGTCCCTTGCTGCTTGTTCTGTTTCAAATTCATACATTACAATATCCCTGCGTTTATAGAGTGTGATGATCCACATTGAAAATCCTCCATTATAAAATATCGATTTGCCGATCTGCACGATAGAGTAACCATTCCTTTTACTAAATGACTCCCAGGATTATCGCCGCTATTGTCATGACCGTGACAGTCCCTAATGCCCATTTCACGGCAAACCGCTGTAAATCACCGAAGTCAGTGCCAACTAAACCTATTAGCAAATGTGCTGCAGCTACCAAAGGACTCAATACGTGTATTGGCTGCCCTATTAATGAGGCGCGCCCTATTTCTGCCGCGCTAATTCCATAAGCATCAGCGGCTTGTGCGATAATGGGAAGTACGCCAAAATAGAAAGCATTATTTGACATAAAGAAAGTAAAAGGGGCACTGGCATACGCAACTATAACCGGTAAAAATGGTCCGAAAGATTCCGGGATTAATGAGACCAACGTAAGGGCCATTGCATCAATCATTTTCGTTCCAGACATGATGCCGGTAAAAATCCCGGCTGCAATGACAATAGAAACGACGGCCAATGCATTTTTCGAATGAACGGCGATTCTATCCTGCTGATCTTTCAAATCAGGATAATTGACCAATAACGCGATGGCAAAAGCAATCATGAATAAAATGGTCAAAGACATAAAATCAATGATTAATGATGCCATCAGCACAATCGTTAAAATGAAGTTGAACCAGACTAATTTCGGCCTGCGATAATCACGGGAAACCGTTGTTGCCGCTAACTCGGAATTGGCCGCCGAGTTCCCTTCATTTCTGTGATCATGCTGGATCTCCACTACGCCCAATCTCTTTCGTTCCCCTTTTCCCAATATAAAAGCCACGACAAGAACCCAAATTAGGCCAAATCCCATGACAGGAATCATAGGCAAGAACAACTCCGATGCGTCAAGGTTCAACGATGCCATCGCCATAGCGGAAGCTCCCCCCCACGGTGTCATATTCATTACACCCATGGATAACATCGCAACAGTGGCTAATATGATTTTGTTCATGCCCAGACGCTTATAAAGGGGTAAAAGCGCTGAGACAGTAATGATGTAAGTAGTTGTCCCGTCCCCATCCAATGCGACGGTCATTGAGAGAATAGCGGTTCCTACAACTATTTTTAAAGGATCTCCTTTTACTATTTTCAATATTTTAGAAATAAGCGGATCAAATAAGCCGGAATCTATCATTATTCCAAAATATAAAATCGCAAACAAAATCATTATGGCAGTTGAAGCTATCCCTTCAACACCCTCCTGCATCATGGGTCCCAGCTCTGTAAAAAATCCTCCAATCACTCCAAATATGATGGGAACGAGCATAATGGCCACTAGTGCCGATAGTCGCTTCGACATAATTAAATACATGAATACTGCAATCATCGAAAATCCTAAAATGGATAACATCTTCAAGCCCCCTTCTGTTTATCACCATCTTGTTTTGATAGCGCTTTCTTTAGAGACTATCATCCATTAAGCCTTAATCACATATAAAGAAAGTAATAAGAGTTTTTTTCATTTTTTTCACGCCTAAAATAGAAAAAACCCCATTGATGAAAACGAATTTCATCAACTGGGATTTACATGTGTTTTATTTTATATTTTCTTTCGGGCCTTCCGACACTTCCATACAAAACCTCAACTTCCATTTCATTACAGGAGACTAAATACTCCAGGTATCTGCGCATGGTTGAATAACTTATTCCAACAAGTTGACCCAGTTCATCCGCGTTTAAACTGCCATTGACGTTTTGAATCTTGCTTCTGACCATTTTCAGGGTATGTTTGTCAATTCCTTTGGGAAGAGAATTTATTTGGACATCATTTGCTGTATTTGAATTACTTATGGTCCGAAAAAGAGTATCCACTTTATCTTGATTTACTAAATTGCTATTATGCAGCTGCCGTCTCGTCATGTCGTATTGGTTGAGCGTCGCAAGAAGCTTATCGATAATGATCGGTTTTATAAGGTAACCAAAAGCCCCTCCCCTAATCGCTTCACTGACTGTTTCGGTATCATTCGCGGCGGTGATCAGAATTACATCAATTCCCCGGTATTCCCTCCTAATTTCCCGAAGAAGGTCAATTCCATTCATATCAGGTAAAAAGATATCCAATAAAATCAGGTCTGGTTGTGCGGCATGCAGTATATTCAGTGCTTGCTTGCCTGTGCTGGCTGTAGCAATGACAGTAAATTGATCTAGTTGATTCGTAAATTGTTTATATATATTCACTGCATTCTCGTCATCTTCAACAATGACAACTGTAATCGGCCCTTTGGACATTCTCACGCCTCCTTTTCTCCTTTTATATCCTTCGGGAAGACGAGTGTAAATCTTGCCCCGCCCAAATAACTGCGATCAATATAAATTTCACCGCTTAAAAGACCAATGGAGTTTTTCACAATGGCCAAACCGATCCCATGATTTTCCCCATTTTTAGTCGTATAACCATCTGTAAAAATAATGTCCTCCATTGCATGAGGGATACCAGGACCGTTATCCTCGATATCAAATATGATTTCGTTTCCTAAATCCGTAAACGAAACTTTGACCTTTCCCTTATTTTTGTTCTTTTGCCTTGCTGCCTCCATCGCATTATCGATGATATTACCAATAACGGAAACCAAGTGATGGGAATCCTCAGGTTTTAATGAACTGTTTAAATTGCTTTCCTGCTCGATTTCCAAGAAAACCTGCAATTCTTTTGAACGGTTTATCTTTCCAAGTAAACAGGCGGCGATTAAAGGATCTTTTACCGATGACATAAGAAACGAAATGATATCTTGCCTCTCTCTCACTTCAGAAGAGATGATGTTCATTGCCCTATCATACTGTTTTAAACTAAGTAATCCATAAATGGTATTTAATTTATTTAAAAACTCATGATTTTGTGCCCGCATATTTTCTGAAAAGGCCTTGATTTCTGAAAATTCATCCGTTAATTGTTCAATTTCGGATACTGTCCTTATTGTTAAAACGATACCCCTGACGTCCTTATGATTTAAGATAGGGGATAAATCCAAAATATATAGCTGTTGGCCTAAGAGTAACTTGCGATTGAACTGTCCCTCTTTTGTGCTGATTACAATTTTGATGAGTTTTTCTAAATGTCCATTTACAATCCGCTTTCCCACCATAAGCTGATGATCATGAAACAATTCACGTGCTCTTTTATTCATGGAAGTAACCTGTTTTTCAATATTAATCGTAATGGTAGCATATCGGATGGCATCAAGTGTCGCTTCCCTTTCTTGAAAAAGAAAGGAAATTTCCTCAGGCTCCAGACCTAAAATAAGCTTTTTTAAGCGTCGCGCTATAAATATTGCCCACACGATTCCTACACTGATTGGGATAAGTGACAAATGAATAATCTTCATTTTATAATTGGATAGCTGATCTTGCACATTCTCTACCAAAAACCCTACAGATGAAACACCGATAACTTCCCCTTTATCATTCCAGATAGGCGCCTTAGCTTTAATCGCTGGTCCCGATATCCCATTTCCTTGATAAATAATTGCTTTGTGTTCATTGAGTACTGCATCATTACTAGTAGCCGTGGGCTTTCCGATATATTCTGGATTGGGATGAGAGTATCGCAGTCCTTTATGATTCGCAATGGTTACATAATCGGCCCCTGTTGTTTGACGAATCAGTTCTGATGCGGGTTGAATCACCTTTGAGGGCTGTTCATCGTTAAATCCCTGGATGATCGTTGGATTTTGAGCCGCTAATTTGGCAACCGTCATTGCTTGCTTACCCATATGGTTTTCGACGATGTCTTCCAGCAGTGTAGAGAATAGAATGCTCACAAGTAAGGTACTGATGAAAACAACGAATATGATAAGCAATGTCATTTGAGTTAATAAGTTCACTCTAATTTTAAACATCTACATTTATACCCTAGGCCTTTCCATATTGATTGCTCATACTTATATAGAAAATTAATGATTGAGACTGGGCGGGGGAAATTTCCCTTTACAAAGTTCACCTGGTTAATAGTTCTTCCCATTCTTCAAGCGAAAGTTTTTCGGTCATATGCTTATATGCATCAGGGACTTTTATCGAACACATAAGTTCGAGACTATTGCCATCGGGATCATTGAAATAGACGGAAGCGTTTCCTTGGTTCGGACGCACAAATGGTTCAATCGTTGTCCTTTTTCCAAAGGGGACGACTTCAATTTGCAAGGATTTGAGCCAAGTTAATACATTTTTCATATTATCATAAGTTACCCGAAAGGCGATATGCCTTAGTGAAGGGTGGTATGGAGTTTGATATTCCTTCCCTTCCCATAAGCCGACCCAGCTTTTGTTTTCCTCGATCCAAAAGAAGGCAGTATCTTCATCCCTCCAAGCTAGTTTCAAGCCTATTTTCTTATAAAAATCCATAGAGATGTCCAGGTTCTTGACTGGTAAATGGGCTTCATATAAACCTTCTATCATATTAGATTCTCCTTCTCCTATAACCTTATTTTTACGAATTATGATCTGCCATACAAATTATTCAAGATACCAATCCTATTATCCTTCTAATTGATATAGGAAGACCCGAACAAGGACATGTTTCATTCATGTCGATTATTCGGGTCTTTTGTTCATCATCCGCCTGGTCGGTTTTTAAAACTTATCGGGATATAGTCCTTCCGCTACATTCCGTAAGGCTATGGGTGCACGAATCCCTTCCGCGCCCGCTGAAAGAGGAAGCACGATGATTGCTTTATTTCGAATGGCCGGTACATCCGCCAGTTCACTTTTATTTAATAAGAATGTTTCTTTTTGCTTTATGGGGATGTCGCCGTAATCAATGATGGCAATGACATCCGGATTCCGATCGACGACTTCTTCCCAGCTGACCTCAGGCCATCCCCCTTCCGTATCGCCAAAAATGTTCTGGCCGCCAGCCATGGAAATGATCCCTGTCATGTAATTATTTTTCGCTGCCGTTCTCGGTACTTCTTCACCGCTGTCATATACGAAAACGTTTTTGGGTTTGCCTGCCGTTTCGATTTTTGCTGTGGTTTCTTTTATATCCTGTTGCATCTCTCCGATGACTTCCGCTGCTTTTTCTTCCACTTGAAAGATGCGGCCAATATTCTCAATATCTTTATACACATCTTCCATAGTCGGTGTTGACGTATTGGAAGACTCATGGATATATGTATTGATTCCGGCTTCTTTCAGCTCTTGGACGGTTCCTAATGTTTGTTCCGTAAAGGCGCTTTTCCAGCCTGCATATGCAAAATCCGGCTCTGCTTCAAAGAAAACTTCTTTTGATGGGTATTCCTTGGAAAGCACAGGCACCGTTTCATAGGCCTCTTTATACTTTGGCAAAATTTCGTCATCCAAATAAGCCGTACCTGCCATTGAATCCTGCAACCCCAATGCAAGCATGATTTCCGTCGCATGCTGATTTAGCGAAACCGCACGTTTCGGGGCCTCTGCATAGGTGGATTCATGATCCAGATTCGTGATGACCACCGTTTCTTTTCCACCTTTTTCACTCGGTTTGCCTCCGTCCTTTGAAGCTTCCTCGGAGTTATTGCAAGCGGCCAATATCATCATTGCCAATAAACTGATGCTTAACAAAATCTTTCGGTAACCAGTCATATATTTCCCCTCGAATCCATTGTTTTTTATATATGTGCTAAAAAGGTGATATGCGTCTTTTCCGTGACCGGGTGTATGCCGATTTCCGTTTCCACGCCGAACACGTTCCTTATCATTGTTGTCGTCAAGACAGCTTCTGGTGTTCCGGATGTGATCACTTGGCCATTTTGGATGACATATATATAATCACAATACATGGCTGCCAAATTTATATCATGCAGGGCAGTCAAGACAGTAACGTCCAGCTTTTTTACAAGGTCCAGCAATTGGAGCTGATGCCTGATGTCCAAATGATTCGTTGGTTCATCCAGGATGATGATGTTCGCCTCCTGGGCAAGGGCACGCGCTATAAGGACACGTTGTTTCTCCCCACCCGACAAGCTCATGAAACTCCTTTCTTCAAATCCATTCATTTCGACGCGAGCTAATGCATGATTGACGATTCGTCTATCTTTCTCCGTATCTCCCTGAAATAACCGCTTATGGGGGTGGCGTCCCATCCAAACCATCTCTTGTACACTAAAGTCAAAGGTCAGGGATGTTTCCTGGCTGACAACCGCCATTTCCCGGGCTGTTTGTTTCTGTGTAAGCCGGTAAAGGTCTCGGCCGTCGAGGTGAACAGATCCCGTATGCGGCTCCAATATCCGGGAAGCATTTTTTAATAAAGTGGATTTCCCGCTCCCATTCGGGCCGATCAGCCCAACGAACTGGCCAGTTTTTATATGCAGGGATATATCCTCAATGATAGGTGTGTCCAGAATTGAATAGGACACTTCTTCAATGGCTAATTTCACTTTCCCCCACCTCCAAATGAATATGAACTTCGCCGCAAAAGCCAAATGAAGAATGGCCCTCCGCAAAGTGCGGTGACAACGCCAATCGGAAGTTCTTGAGGTGCCAGGACCAGCCGGGCACATACATCTGACCAAATGACGAGAATCATGCCAATCAATATGCTGCATGATAGAACACGTTTATGGTCTGTCCCGACCAATAGCCGGGCCAAATGCGGTACGACCAGACCGATGAACCCAATCGAGCCGCTTACAGCAACAACAGTCCCCGTAACAAGGGAAGTCATGATAATCAGAACTTTACGGAAGGCTTCCATATTGACCCCGAGCGTCGCGGCGACCTCTTCGCCCATCAATAAGATATTGAGGGAGCGGGATTGGACGATAAGGAACAAGGAAACCCCAAGCACTACAACCGCTGGAATCGGTATGTATTCCCATTTTGCACCCGCTAAGCTGCCCATCATCCAAAACATCGCTTCACGGATGCCGGAATCTTTTGGTGCGAGTGTGACAATGAAATTAGTGACGGCAGACATGATCATCGAAATGGCTACACCCGCCAATAACAGCCTTGTCGTTTGGATTCTCCCTCCCACTTGAGCCAATAAATAAACGGAAAGCATCGCAGCCATGGCCCCCAGGAAGGCACCGAATGACAACGCATATTGACCGAATATAGGCAGCGCCCCAAAGAGAATGACAAGGGTTGCCGCAACGGAAGAACCAGATGAAATGCCCAGGATATACGGATCTGCGAGTGAATTGCGCACCAAGGCCTGGATGACGACACCCACTACGGATAACCCCGCACCTACCACCGCACCGAGCAATACACGGGGCAGACGGATATCCCAAATGATCCGCTCTTGTGCGATACTCCCATTCCCTTCCAGGGAATCACCGATAAAAGGCAGATGCCCTAAGGCGATCTTCCAAACCGTCATTGCTGACATCTTAACTGGCCCAAGGGTAACAGCGAATGTAATCGATAATAAAAGGATGCAAAGCAAGAAAAATAGCAGGAAACGAAACCTGCGCTTGGCATTTCTCTCAAAATGGTCAAGCATATCCTCATTCTCTTTCAATGAGCTTCTAACCAATGACTCTTCCAATGATGATTCCTCCTTCAAAAAAAACACAAAAAAACTCCAATCCTTTTAACAAAGAATGGAGTTACGAGTATAGGCAAAAAAATAAGGAAGGACCTAAGTCCGCCTTTTCTTACTCTCGAACACCTCTCCTCTCAGCGAAGGAAAAATCGGTGATGCCTACTAGGTAGGTCTCCTGGCTTCCAGATCAACATTTCCTTTCGTCTTCCCTGACTGACGGTCAAGTGACATCCTGAAAGAAAACTCCTTGGTTACAGTGGCGCGACCACTCGGGATTTGCACCCGATTCCCTGTTACCCTTTGTTCACACAAAGGCACCCAGCGGCAAATATATGAACTTCGCAAAATTTTCCAAACATTAAATACAACGTTAGTATAGTATACTCCCCCTCTTTTCACAATAAAAAAAATGGAGTGCGTTCTATTATATAGAAGAAAATGGATTTAAAGGTTCCTACTATAATGGAAGAATGTTAGCTTTTGACCCGAATCCGCACTAATTTCCTCATTAATCGAAATCCGTTCAAAACCGTTTTTCACCAAAACCTTTTGGGAGGCGATATTGTCACTTGTCGTTTTGGCCTGTATTTGCGTCACATTCAAATCCGGCGCCAGCTTCACCAATAGCTTTAAAGCTTCATTCGCAATCCCTTTTTGCGTAAACGCTTCACCGATTCTATAACCGACATGAGCCGTACCATTGACGGGGTCGATATCCACAAGATTAATCCTGCCGACGATTATGCCTGAACCATCCTTAATCAAATAAAAAGAGGAGATGGCCTCTTCTTGTTCTTTTAATAATTCCTTATGCCTGATTCCAAACGTTCCAAAGCTATAATAATCATCACCCCGTCCTGGGACCGTTTGTTCGAAAAACCTTCTATTATTGCATTCATATGCAAATAACGCTTGTGCATCCCGTTCATTAAGCCTGTCAATGTATATATCCATCATTCTTCCACCCTTTCAAAAAAAACGCTAAGCCTATGCGGCCTAATCTATCATTCAAGAAAACAAAGGGCTTATCCTTCCTGATAAATAGATAGATGAAGATTTATACCCTAGCTTGATCCAGCATCCCTTTATTGTTCCCTCAAATCCAGTTCCTGAATAAAGATAAATACATGAATTACTTGAAAAGTCAAAAATAAATTATTTTCTTCTGGTAAAAAATCAACGGATGATGTATCATAGGCTTCAGATATTTATTATTCTCATTTGGTTAATCGGAATTAGGAGGAATATATATGATTGGTTATGTGTTTTTAAATCTTGCCATAATGCTCGTTCTTTTAGGCGTTTTATTTTACATGAATAAGAAGCATATTTCCTTTACAAAAAGGGTCTTTACTGGACTTGGTTTAGGAATTGTATTCGGACTTCTTTTGCAGTATTTCTATGAACCTCAGTCAGAGGCGATCGTTAAATCGGTCGATTGGTTTAACATTGTAGGTTCCGGCTATGTCAAGTTCCTGCAAATGATCGTCATGCCGCTTGTCTTCATTTCAATCTTATCCGCATTCACAAGATTGAAACTGACTAGCAATATTGGAAAGATCAGTGTCCTGATCATCGGAATCCTGCTTGGAACGACTGCGATTGCAGCAGCTGTCGGGATCACATCGGCAACTGTTTTCAATTTGGAAGCCGTTCAAATTGAGCAAGGGGAAGCGGAGCTAAGCCGCGGGGATCAAATATCGGAAACATACGGTACGATTCAGGATAAAACGATGCCGCAGCAAATTCTTGAATTGATTCCGTCCAATCCGTTCCTTGATTTAACGGGTGCACGTCCGACATCAACCATTTCCGTTGTAATTTTTGCTGCATTTCTTGGGATTGCCTATTTAGGAGTCAAAAGGAAACAGCCTGAACACGCTGAATTTTTTGCTAAAATAGTAGATACATTGCACAGCATCATCATGCGCGTAGTAACATTGATCCTGCGTTTAACACCTTACGGGATCTTGGCGATCATGACGAAGACGGTAGCTACGAGTGATTTGGATGCCATCCTGAAATTAGGGAAATTCGTAGGTGCCTCTTATGTCGCCCTGATTGTCATGTTCCTCATCCATTTGCTATTGCTGATGCTTGCAGGATTGAATCCAATCGTATATTTGAGAAAAGCTTTCCCAGTATTATCGTTTGCCTTCACTTCAAGAACAAGTGCTGGCGCTCTGCCATTGAACATCCAAACACAGAAACAACTAGGGGTGTCCGAAGGTATTGCCAACTTTGCCGGATCCTTCGGCTTGTCGATCGGTCAAAACGGCTGTGCCGGAATCTATCCGGCCATGTTAGCGGTCATGATCGCTCCAACGGTTGGGATCAACCCGCTAGATCCTTCCTTTATCGCCATGTTGATTGCCATCGTGGCCATTAGTTCTTTCGGGGTTGCAGGTGTAGGCGGAGGAGCAACATTCGCTGCCATCCTTGTATTATCTGCAATGAACCTGCCAATCGCTTTGGCCGGCCTGTTGATTTCCGTCGAGCCATTGATCGATATGGGAAGAACGGCCGTGAATGTCAGCGGAAGCATGACTTCCGGTATTCTGACTAGTAAAATAACGGGCGACCTGGATAAAGAACAGTTCAGCGAAGAATCATCTTTGAAAATTGAAGCTGAAATGTAAAAAAAAAGCATCGGACTTCCTGCCATTGGAGGTTCGATGCTTTTTTTACATAGGAGTAATAAGGGATTGATGCTTGAAACCCAGTTAAGATAAAATTCATTTTAAATAAGTACATGCCAGACATTTTCTTGTTTCTTATATCTTCCCTTTATTTCTCCAATGCCATCAATGGTTAGCGAATCATTGGTTTCAGAGGGTTCATTCTCCATTATCAGATGTAATTTATTTATATTTTGAATTCCATGATCAACATGGGCAATAACCGGTTGTTGAATAAGAAAATCCTCATTGTTCATCCTTACTTTTATAAAGCTCTTATGTAACAGTCTATCTTCTAATGGGATCATATTCATCGGGTCATAAGAATCAGCAGTTATTTTCCCTTCAATATATAAATGAATGCCTGCTTGTTCATTAAACTCTTCAAATGCTTTCATTCTCTTTTCCATAGCAAAGCTAATGACTTCCTCTGTTTCAGGACTTATTTTCACATCAGCCATTGAATGCTCCATATAGTCACCGCACTGCTGTTTTAATAGGTCATATAATGTTTCTTCTCTATCAAAAAAACTTTCCATCCAGCCTGGTGAAAGCTCCTCCAGTAACAAACACATAAATAAACCGGAACTATAACAACTTCTTCTAATCCGAGAAGTAGATTCATATTTGTTTGTTAGTTGTTGTGCATACTTTTTTAAAACCGAATCGTAATCAAGCGGGCTTTTTTCCGAGTAAGCCTTCAATTCGACATACCACGCAGGTCCCTCGATGGTTTCAATCAAATTTTCATATGTCAGGTACTCTTCAATCTTGGCTGCTCTTTTTTCCCTTATGGCAATGAAGGCATTAAGGTATTGTTTCTTCTTTATTATGTTATTTTCCAACATTGCACAATAAAGATTTGTACGTTCCTGATTTCGTAATTCCACATTTTCTTTTGACAGCGGATATGTGATTCCCAGCATTTCATCGGGAAACCGTTTTTCATCCTTTATATATTGATAGCCGTGAAACAATTCATGAACCGTTATTGAAAACAAATCTTCATATTCCTTATAGTGATCCATATTAACAATTGCTGTGGGATATTCTTCATACATAATGATTGTGTCAGCAGTAAACTCGGTATCCCACTTTAAAATATGATATGTACATGGTGAATTGTTACTGAATTTAGGATGATTGAATAGATAAACATTACTCCTGTCATATATTGCATAGGCAACAAGTTCAAAACCCGGCCAATAATTTTCCAACTTTGCTTTAACCAAGTCTTCAGCCATTCGATCAAGATGGTGCGGCATTCTTTTCCTCCCTCCACTGTTTCCATTCGATTAAAAACATAATACCATATATAATTTACATAAATGCCCAACCATTCAATAAAAAAAGCCGCTGTAATATATCAACTCACGGGAGCGAATATTCTTACAGTGGCTTTTCCTGTGGTCACTTTTTAATTTGCCTCGCTGCGTAATGATTGGCCTGAAAACCAGGTAGCGCATGGAACGTATACTGGACGGCTGCATATACCCCGCATGCAAGGAGGGTTCCTGCGAGTACATCCAATACAGCATGCTGTTTCGTAAATAGCGTGGAAAGGATGATCAGTGTTCCGAATGCAGTGACACTGGCATACTCCCATTTGTGCTCTTCTTTCCGCTTATGGGCGACAATCATCATGATGAATGTGGTCAGTACATGTATGCTGGGGAGGCAGTTGACAGGTTGATCATGACTATAGATGAACAGCATTAACTGGGCAAAGATATCGTTGCCCACGACTTCTGGACGCGGAACTGTCGTTTGCCAAAGGCAATATACAAGAAAACAGAGAAGTTTCCCCGATATCAAACTGCCTAATCCGACGAAATAGCGCTTTCGGTCAACGAAGCAATAGTAAATCAGCAATCCATAAATATACGGATACCAAAGTAAATAAGGAACGGCAAATTCTTTAATAAAGGGAATCTCCCCATCTATTATAGTCGTAACATCGACAGCATGACCTGAAGATTGATTGATGATTGAATAGATGGAACTAGTAATCATCAAAAGTAATAAATAATATAACGGGTGAAAGGATAGTATGGAATTGTTTTTCATAGCTCGCTCCGGCTTTCAATATATTGGTTTTTTTCCAAAGATTATTATACTACATTTTTCACTAGATTAACTCGTTAATCGCTAAAGTTAATGATTCCCATGAACTAGTAAAATGGATATCTCTTACTTTTCATCCGACTAAGAATACATAACGAAAGCCATGGCATATACCACGGCTCAATATGAAACTTATATGCGGGAAGGCAAAAGTGATCACTCCGCCATCTCTAGATTTTGTTATGGCGTTTTTTCCATATATACGTTAAGGAAATGAAGATGTAGATGCAAAGTGTAATGATCGTAACGACTATGGATGTCGTGAAAATGATTCCGATCAGGATCGTTATTAAAGCGATGATCGCAGCCCAAGTCGTATACGGGAACCATTTTACCGAATAGGCACTTGTTTTTCCGGACTGTTGTTTACGTGATTTCAAATGGGCGAAAGCAATGATCAACCAGATGAATAATACGGTATATCCAAGCGAACCCATTAGGAAATCGAAGGTCTTGCTTCCAGCGAATAAGGAAATCAATACACCGCCATATAAAGCGGAAGTACACATCAATATTGCGGGAACAGGTACTTTCTTCTTGGATAGACGGGAAAAGATTTTCGGAACGCGACCATCCACGGCTTGTGTATACAGAACGCGGGATGAACCATACAACCCGGAGTTCATCGATGATATGATCGCTAATAGAACAACGGCATTCATGATATGGTCGGCACCTGGAATCCCGATCATTTGAAAGACCATTACAAATGGACTTTCCTTCACCCCGTTTACTTCGTTCCAAGGAATTAAGCTAACGATGATGAAAAAAGGAATGATATAGAAAGAAATGATCCTGACCAATGTGCTGCGAACGGCCTTTGGAACCACCTTTTCAGGATTTTTCGTTTCAGCTAATGTGACCCCGATGATTTCCGTACCGCCATATGAATAGATTACCACCAGCATCGCCGTGATCAAACCTGTCGATCCATTCGGAAAGAAACCGCCATGTTCGGTCAAGTTAGAAAAACCGACCGCGGTATGATCACCAAAAGTAACGAGCAGCAACAATAATCCAGCCATGATGAACACAATGATGACCGTAATCTTAATTAAAGCAAGCCAGTACTCCGTTTCAGCAAAAACCTTTACTGACAGCAAGTTAACCGCAGTAACCAAAACCGAAACAGCTAATGCCAATATCCAGATTGGATATCCGGGCAGCCAATATTGAAGGAAAATCGCCGCAACCACTGATTCGGCCGCTATATTCAACACCCACATTTTCCAATAAATCCAATCCAGGAAATAGGCAGGATACTTTCCTAAGATCGATTGGACCAAATCCCTGAATGTTCGTGCACCGCTATTGCGGACCGCCATTTCAGCTAAACCTTGCATGATGAATAATAGGATGATTCCACCTATCAAGTACGCAATGATTACGGAAGGGCCTGCCATATCGATGGCTGAACTGCTTCCTTTAAATAAACCTGCCCCTATGGCACCGCCTAATGCCATCATCGTAATATGCCTTGAAGTCATTGTCCTCTGTAAATTCCGTTTGTCCGTTTCCATATCCTTACCTCCCAAAAATCAAAAAAAGCATATCGTCTCTTCCTTCATAATCAAATGAAGAAAGAGACGATATGCCTTAAGCTTACCGCGGTACCACTCTTATTGGCTCTTTAAAGAGCCCTGCTTTAAAACCTTGTAACGAAGGTTAATCGTTAAAACAAAAGAATGGAATCATTCCTATCTTTCGCTTTACCACTCCCAGGCAAGTTCAAAGTATCATTGGACTGCGTTGCACCAACCCGCAGCTCTCTTCACCGAATAATGAGCTTTTACTACTCCTGTTCATTGCGTTTGAAAAATTATATCTGAATATTTTTAATAATATCCCATACTATACGGACTCAAGGTAAATTTGTCAATAACTTTCTTAGGATAATATTTTCAAAAGAAACAAATTAGGGGAAATCGTGAAAGCACTTGACCCAATTAGAGGATACTGGCGGACAAATAATATACAAATTCAATAGCACTTAAGGAACATCCTGCGGCTGCAGAATCAAGTGTTAGATAGTCTTATAAGATGAAAATGAAGAACCGAAGCGTATATGCAAGGTTTCCTAAAGACAAAGAGTGCCCTTTATGGATACCCTCAATTTACCAGTGGTTTCGTAAATTCTACAAATGTTCTTATGACTTATTTAGCAGGTTCTATATAGAAATAAATCCCACTTTTCTTGTCTATTGCAGGGCTTACTTCACTAGTTCGTGTTTTAACGATAGGACTTTGATCATCACTTAATCCAGTGTAAATTGTAAAATCCTTTCCTGATTGTGTTGTTGTTCCCCAACTGATCTGGGAGGAATACTTTTTGACTTTATCGTTTTTAACAAGAACATCTTGATCAGGGTCATACCAAGCAAACTTTCCTTCTTGCTCACTAATGCTTGATACCCCTACTCCCAAGCCTTCTTCAAATTGTTTCTTATAAATAACAAATGTTTCTCCGTTTTCACTAACTTCTCCAATGATGTCTTCTTTTTTTATCTTTTCTTCTTTAATGCCATGATTAATCGTTTCTTCTTTGGTTTTATACCATTTCAATTCACTGGTTCCGTTATCGGCTATTGCAGAACACCCTGTAAGTGCAATCATGGCTATTGCAAAAGGTAGCACCACTTTCACTTTAAAAATCCCCCTTTTAAGAAAAGATGCAATACTTAAATCGTGCATTCGATGCAAATAAAATTACAATATATAGAAAAAAACATTTCCCTATCCATTCCCACTGGTCACCTAATCAAATCAATATATTCATAATCTCCTAAACGTTTAAAACTCCATCCCTAACCATGATGCAGCCACCATCAGAACCCCAACGACAATCACTATAACCGGCCCTACAACAATTAATCCAAATAGCAGTGAGCCCACTGCGTCCAGGAAGATTCGAAATGGTCCTGCTTTTTCCTTTTTATTATGTTGCTGCGTCAATAAGTCTTCAAGATGACCGACTTTTTGCTTCAATTGCTGCAACTCTTGAATCACTTTTGTGTCCTGGTCCATGGATTACCACCCTCTTTAATTAACAATAAGTGTTAATTCTATCATTTACATCCATTTTTTAAAAGTGAGATTTAACCTCGAAACCGAATCTATTTTAAAACTATTTTTTCAAATTTTGTCATCAATGATACAATAACATGGTCTGAAATCAATCCACTCTATAGAACACGTGAGGTATCATATTTTTTATGAAAGCAATACGATTATTAAAGGGTTTTAACTTTTTATATTTTGGACTGCTTGCCATTTTCATTCCGTTTCTCCCAGTCTATCTGGCTGATCAAGGTTTGCGTCCAGCCCAAATCGGATTCATCATCGGTACAGGAGGTTTTGTCACCCTCATTACCCAGCCTTTATGGGGAATGATCAGCGACAAAACAAGGACTATACGAAAAGTCCTGTTGTTACTCATCTTTTTCTCGAGCGTAATCGGTTATTTCCTCTATGATTCAAGCAGTTATCTTCAGCTTATCCTGTTTGCCATGCTGCTATATTTCTTTCTGATGCCGATCGATCCCCTGACGGAAAGCCTCAATTTTACGATGGCAGAGAAATCCGGGATCAGCTACGGCTCCATCCGGACATATGGTGCATTGGGTTATGCGGTCATATCGCTGATCACCGGCTATGTTATGTCATATTTCGGAGCGAACAGCCTTGCGTTCCTTTTTGCAGGAATAGGTTTGATCAGCTTCATTGTCAGCTGGATGATGCCTGATGCTCCCGTTTCAGGGAAACCTGTCACCTTAAGCAGCCTTAAGCATTTTTTCAGCAATAAAGAGACGCTTCTCTTTCTGTTATTGGTCTTTATCTGTGCTGTTCCAGCAAGGATGAACGATACCTTCCTTGGAGTATATATCCGTGAACTTGGGGGAAGTGCCAAGCTTGTAGGCTTGACCTGGTTCTTGGCGGCGGGAAGTGAAATCGTTGTATTCGCCCTAAGCTTTTGGTGGCTGCGCAAAGGTAAGGAAATCATCATCATTTCGTTTGCAGCAGCGTTTTTCTTTATCCGTTATTTCGTCTCTGCGTGGATTACCGATCCACAGCTATTAGCTTATTTGCAAGTCATGCAGCTATTGACTTTCCCGATTTTCTACTCGGCGGCCATCCAATATCTGTATCGGATCGTTCCGGTGGAATGGCGTGCCACAGGCCAGACCGTACTGGCGCTGCTATTCTTCGGGGTTTCGGGAATCATCGCTTCTTATATAGGCGGCGCCATATATGGAGCATATGGCGGGAAGACCCTTTACTTGTTCATTTCCTCCATCTCCTTTATAGGAATGGTATTCGCTTTGGTTCTTTATCGGATATACGGAACGAGGCTCGATACCGCAGAGGAAGCTGTATAATCTAAAAAAACGGTATAAAAAAGAGCATGTTTTGATTAAAACATGCTCTTTTTACATTCCGTTAGCGAAATAAAGGGGCAACCGTCAACATTAACACAGAGGAGCAAAGCAGTATAGTAGTTGTCCTGTTTGAGAGTTTTACTTGTTTGCCATTTTTATAGAAACCTGAAAATTGAAGCCGATTTTTATAGAGTACATAAAGTAATGGAAAAATTGCCATACCAACGATCCATCCGCCCGTGGTATTCTCTACGGTTATTCCAAAAATCGCATAGATTGAATGAATGATGAGCCCCATTATCATTCCAATAACGAAAATAATGGTGATTATACGAAATAATTCTAAAATCACTCTTAACATCATTTCACCTACTTTTTTCCTGCAATCCGTAAAAAAGGCTGCAATCAGCAACCTTGAATGAACTTTACAGGATGGGATATTTCCCTAAATATAACAAACTTTCCTCTATTGGTAAATAGACGCTCTTTACTCTTCTTCTTGAACGAGCGAATGCTTAAATGCGTAAATCACTGCTTGCGTGCGGTCCTGCACGGCAAGCTTGCTTAATATATTGCTGACATGCACTTTGGCGGTTTTCAGGGCTATGTATAGTTCATCGGCAATTTCCTGATTCGTTTTCCCTTGTGTCATCAGCAGTAAAATTTCCATTTCACGGTTTGTCAATTGATCATGAAGCTGGGTGATTTTTGGGCGACGCAGCTTTTCCATCATTTTTCCCGTCACTTCAGGTTCAAGTACGCTTTGACCCTGGAAAGTGGAACGGACGGCTTTCGCAATCTCGCTGGCCTTTGATGTTTTCAGCATATAGCTCGTCGCTCCGGCTTCCAATGCCGGGTACACTTTTTCATCATCCAGGAAGCTTGTCACAATGATGATCTTTGCTTCTGGCCATTTTTCAATAATTCGTTTCGTCGCTTCTATGCCGTCCATTTCCGGCATCACCAAATCCATCAAAATGATATCCGGACGCAATTCCATTGCCAGTTCTACAGCTTTCAAACCATTGTCCGCTTCCCCGATCACTTCGATATCAGACTGTGCGGATAAATAAGCCGATACCCCTATCCTTACCATTTCATGGTCATCGACAAATAATACTTTAATCATCATGATCACCTCCAGCATTTAATAATGGGATTTTCACTTCAAGTTTCGTTCCTTTATTCGGAACACTTACAATTTGCATCGTCCCGCCTAATTCAACAGCCCGTTCATGCATGTTTTGGAGACCATATGATCCCGTTTTCGACTCCTCGACGTTAAAACCGATGCCGTCATCCGTTATTCGTAAAATGATCAATCCATCACGAACGATCAATAGCACTTCAAGCGAATTCGCTTTTGCATGTCTCAGCGTATTGGAAATCGATTCTTGTAAAATCCGAAACAGATGGTCCTCAATCCCCTTATCCAGAGTGACAGGCTCCATCTTCCAATTTATATCCATCGTCACTTTTTGGGCCAATTCCAAAAGAAGCTCCTTCATTCCTTCATGTAAAGATTTTCCCTTTAAGGCAACAGGTCTCAAGTGAAGCAATAACGCCCTCATCTCAAGCTGGGATTGATGAATCATTTCTTCCACTACCTTGAATTGTTTCATTTCCGTTTTTTCCATATCGGATTGTGATTCGGTGATGGCCGACATGAACATCGAAGCGGCAAACAATTGCTGGCTCACCGAATCATGCAGCTCCCGCGCTAAACGGTTTCGTTCCTGGGAAACGATTTCCTGGATCTGTTTCTCCTGATCAACGGCCTTTTCATTCGCCATTTTTTGCGATAATTTTGTCTGCTCATTGATTTGCTTATGGATCAGTTGCATCCGTTCCGCCATTTTAGCCATCTCTTGAATTGGATACGTTTCCTGTTGCGAGGGTAAGCGGCCCTGTTCAAGGAAATGCAGACCTTCATCCACCCTTTCAAGCTGTCTCTTCCAAAACATACCCGAAACGACTCCATAAATCAGCCCTACCGTCATGACCAGGCTTGGCAAAAATATGACGAAGGGTAATCCCATGACCACTTTCTCCCACAATAAACTCCAATCGGATAAAGGAAAGATGAAGAAAACCATCGCCGGCAAAGCAAGGGAAAGAACGAAAGCAACACCAAGGGCAGTCAATATCTGCCGTGTCAGTATGCTCATATCCGCTTCACCTCTAAATCGCCAACTAAGATTGAAGTGATGATATGAACCTTGTGATCCGTTTCATTGAACCCTTCCGTTTGGTAGGAATAAATTTGATTAAAGACCCTGGATTCAGGCTTATTTTCAAAAATCCGCGCTCTGCCTGCAATGACAGAATGATGGACCCTGATTTCGATGCCATACGGTACAAGGACAGTGATATTGCCAATGATATTCCTGATGGAAATGACAGCATCGCCTTTCGTTAAAATCGTTTTGCTTAAATCGATAACCGTATCACCGACCCCGCCCTGAACATTCACGGAATTCCATTCATATACATGTTCGGTCGTTTGTTGATGACCAAACAACTTATTTTTAAATAGATAATCGGTTTTCAGCAGTCGTTCCTTATTGATCTTTTCTTCGTCCGAATCATCATTGGTTAAAATGGGACTGACCCAATCAGGATTTTTTTTGGACTGATAATATAAAAGCAAAAGATAAATGAGGATCGCCATTAGGAAAAATCTAAAGACGAACATATTCAAGACTGTGATGATAAGGGAAATCAGCCCTATAAAAAATAGGATTTTCCCGATTGTCCGTTTTGTGAATTTCCTGCCTAAATAGATACATCCTATTGAAAAAGCGATGGAAAAAAGGAGACCCCCACCCGTAAATGAAATCTCTAAAAAAAGCAGGACGACTCCGATGAGAAGTATCCATCCCATATAGTCCGTCTTCATCTTGTTCAACATCGGTTCGCCTCCCCTGTATATGATCATGATATTCTTAAAAGGCACAGAAACCCGTGCCTTTTAAGAATACCATGAAATTATCACGTTCTGACAGCCTGTTTTCCCCCGCCCTCCATTCCAAAAGGCCAGGGGATGACAGCGATGCCTTAAAAAACTTTACGCTTCTTTCTGTTCCAATTCTTTTTCAAGCTGGACAATCCTGGCATCGATCGTATGCCGATTATAATCCGTATGGACCTGGTGCTCGATGCGATCGATATAATGCTCCATTTCTTCAAACATCGCTACCGGTTTGGCTTCGGAACTGCCTCCGTCCAAAACCCGATTAATCCGGTTGTTTGCCCGGGCAATATTTTCCCTGCCCATCAGTTCCAACCGCTTTAGATGCATATCCTTCAGCTTATGTTTCATTTCTTCATATTTCCGCTCCAGCTCAGCCAACTGAACCTCTGCACTTTTATGCGCCTCTTTCAAACTTTGCGCCCGCTCTTCATAGTGCAGGCTTTCCTTGACAGCAAATTCCATCAAATCGGTTTCTCCCGACTGCTTGGCAATCTCAGCCTGATGCTTACGTTTTTCAGCCAGATTTTGCGCTTGATTATATTCACGCGTAAACTCTTCTTTCAAAAGATATTGACGTTCAAGCAACTTACCGACCTTTTCCGTCTCCTGCTCACATTGACGCAAATATTGATTTAACATCCCTATTGGATTTTTTTGCTCCTTTTTATCCAATAGATCGTGAAAATCAGCCGAAATCGTTTGTTTCATTCTTGAAAATAAATTACCCATTCCAATTACATCCCTTCTATTAGTTCTTATTCAACTCTTTCCACTCTCTTTCAAAATTTGAGAATGGGTCACTTTCTTTCGATGATGCACTTTCATCATTTTCATTCCATTTTTTATAAACCAGGTAAAGAACATAAGCTGCCACCAGTCCCAATATTGCCGGGATATGGGAAATAGAAACGATCAGCACGATAATGGAGACTGACCCCCACGCAATCTTCGCCCCTGTCGATTCGGACTTCATGAACTGCTTGAACCCAAAGTATAGGATCGCCAAGCAAATCGCCAGGCTGATCAGTGGACCAACGTTCGCCAGCAACAGGAAAAGTGCGATCAGTCCTACAATAAATAAACCAAATTTCTTCATTGTTTTCGTCCTCCTTTCTATGTTTATATCTTATCTACTTTTACAAGTTCGTATAATGAGCCTTAGCTATATTTTCTAGTAAGACTTAAGGCGTAGACGCTGTAAGTCCGATGCTAATGAGAGTGTTTTGGCGGTTTACTCGGGAATTTGCACCTTACTTGTAAGATTGAGTGATATATTCGTGGGTTTGAGCTATATGCTCGTGAATTTTGCTGTTTTACTCGTGAATTTGCGCTATTTACTCGTGAGTTTGAGCAGTTTACTCGTGAATTTGCACTTTACTCGTGAATTCTACGGCTTTACTCGTGAGTTTGAGCACTTTACTCGTGAATTCTACGGCTTTACTCGTGAGTTTGAGCAGTTTACTCGTGAGTTTGAGCAGTTTACTCGTGAATTTGCAGTTTACTCGTGAATTCTGCGGCTTTACTCGTGAGTTTGAGCAGTTTACTCGTGAATTCTACGGCTTTACTCGTGAGTTTGAGCAGTTTACTCGTGAATTTGCACTTACTTGTAAGTTTGAGTGATATATTCGTGGGTTTGAGTGATATGCTCGTGAATTTTGCTGTTTTACTCGTAAATTTGCGCTATTTACTCGAGAGTTTGAGCAGTTTACTCGTGAATTTGCAGTTTACTCGTGAATTCTGCGGCTTTACTCGTGAGTTTGAGCAGTTTACTCGTGAATTCTACGGCTTTACTCGTGAGTTTGAGCAGTTTACTCGTGAATTTGCACTTACTTGTAAGTTTGAGTGATATATTCGTGGGTTTGAGTGATATGCTCGTGAATTTTGCTGTTTTACTCGTAAATTTGCGCTATTTACTCGAGAGTTTGAGCAGTTTACACGTGAATTTGCACTTTACTCGTGAATTCTGCGGCTTTACTCGTGAGTTTGAGCAGTTTACTCGTGAATTCTACGGCTTTACTCGTGAGTTTGAGCACTTTACTCGTGAATTCTACGGCTTTACTCGTGAGTTTGGGCACTTTACTCGTGAATTCTACGGCTTTACTCGTGAGTTTTAAAATAAAAAAATCTTCCGATTGTATATAACCGGAAGATTGGTGAGCTGCCATCATCATTATACATATAAGCCTTCGACGTAAACTGAGGTGATGGTTTGAGCGATTTCTTCTACTGAACTTCGATGTTCGTTTCGAACGATTTCCCACAGATACATTTCATTTGTGAAAAACCATCCTCTTGCGACAAGCTCATGGTTTAGTTCCGTTCTTGCCAGCCCATTTTGCTGTGCATAGGCGACGTCCTGTGAAATTCGCTGAATGAACTTCATGCGGATCGCTTTCCATTTATCTGAAATAATGGTTGATATGCCAATGGCCTGTTCGAAAACTTGCATCATATTGCGTTCAGCTTCTGCCATTTTCAAAAATGCATTAGCTTGTCTGTTGATGATATGTTTTGCTTCGTCTTTTGATTTTGGGAAGAAAGAGGTCTCGGCAATTTCATAGAATTGCTCCATTACATTCTCCATTAATACAATTAACAGATCCTCTTTCCCTTTAAAATGAACATAGGCCGTCCCGTATCCGATGTTTGCTCTTTTGATCATTTGGGAAATAAGCGCAGCTTGATAACCTTCTTCAAGAAATATTTCCTTTGCAGCTTCCAATAGCTTTTGTCGTGTCATGATCGAGCGTAAATGCCGTTTATCTCCTACTTTGCCATTCTCCATGCTTATTCCTCCCTTTATCTTCTAGCATAAAGGATTTCCATAAAATAAAAAACATTTGTTGGAATGTCAGTTTTAATGTTTATAATTTTCTGAATTAACTTATTGACACCGTGTCATATTCTTTGGTACGATTCTCCTAGAATTTAAAAAAACTAATATAGGAGGATGATTATGGTTTCTGAATATACATTGGATCACGCTAAACAAATGGATGAGAATGATACGCTTAAAGATTTTCGGGAAGAGTTTTATTTAAAGCCGGATTCCATCTATATGGATGGAAACTCATTGGGGCTTCTTTCGAAAAGGGCTGAACGCACTCTTCTGGAATCTTTGGAAGATTGGAAAGAGCATGGGATTGATGGATGGACGCAAGGGAATCACCCATGGTTTTTCATGGCTGAGAAATTGGGCGCAAAGATGTCCCAATTGGTCGGAGCTTCTCCCGAGGAAGTTATTGTAACCGGCTCCACAACAGTAAATCTGCATCAGCTTGTAGCTACTTTTTATAAGCCTGAAGGAATGCGCAGAAAGATTTTGGCTGATGAATTAACCTTCCCGACTGATATTTATGCTCTTCAAAGTCAGCTGCGTACACATGGATACGATCCGGAAACCGATCTCATCCGCGTGAAAAGCCGTGATGGCCGATTTCTTGAAGAAGATGACATCATCGAAGCAATGACCGATGACATCGCTTTGATCATCTTGCCAACGGTCCTGTATCGCAGCGGTCAAATACTGGATATGAAACGATTGACTGATGAAGCCCATAAAAGAGGAATTGTAATCGGATTTGACGGATGTCATTCCATCGGTGCCATCCCGCATTCCTTCAGCGAATGGGATGTGGATTTTGCTTATTGGTGCAATTATAAACATTTAAATGGCGGCCCTGGCGGTGTTGGCGGTTTATATGTAAATCGAAAACATTTTGGGACGATGCCTGGATTGGCTGGATGGTTCGGCTCCAAAAAAGATAAACAATTCGATATGGAACATACCTTAACACCAGCTGAATCAGCTGGAGCGTATCAAATTGGCACGCCGCATGTGTTAAGTTGTGCACCTTTGATTGGGTCTTTGGACATTTTTATAGAAGCTGGAATTGAAAATATTCGTGAAAAATCCCTGAAAATCAATCAATATTTAATGGATTTAGTCGAATTCGAATTGGAAGACATGGGCTTTTTCATTGGAACTCCCAGAGAAGACATCCGCCGCGGTGGTCATGTAAGCCTCGAGCATAAAGAAGCTGCACGGATATGCAAGGCATTGAAAGAGAACGGTGTCATTCCAGATTTCCGTGCACCTAACATCATTCGCCTCGCCCCGGTTGCACTCTATACTTCTTATGCGGAAGTTTGGGAAGTTGTACAAATACTCAAGAAAATCATGTCAGAAAAACAATATGAAAAATACAAGAATGAGCGTGAAGTGGTCGCATAACCCGGAGTTCCGCCAGATGGGGCTCATCTCTCAAATGGTTAATTAATTAGGGCAGGATAAAATCTTTTTGATAAAAAGGAGATGAACTATGGAGAAAAACAATACTCAATTGAACTTTAAAGATGAGCCAGAAAAAGGATTAAAGCGAGAGCTGAAAACAAGTCAGCTTTCCATGATCGCGATGGGCTGTGCCATCGGGACGGGGCTATTTCTTGGCAGCGGACTTGCGATTCAAGCGGCAGGGCCAAGTGTATTGCTCAGTTATGCTCTTGGGGCGTTCATTGTCTTACTATTGATGGGCTGTTTAGCCGAAATGACGGTTGCCCACCCTACTTCCGGATCTTTTGGGGCCATTGCGGAAAAGTACATGAGTCCAATGGCAGGCTATCTTGTCCGCTATTCCTATTGGATTGGCAATGTTTTGGCCGTTGGGGTTGAAGTAAGTGCAGTCAGCGTATATATGAATTATTGGTTTCCGACCGTGCCGGGAATCGTATGGATTTTGTTGTTTGCAGGTGTCCTGATTTATGTAAATGCTACCAGCGTGAATACATTCGCGACATTTGAGTATTGGTTCTCCTTTATTAAAATAAGTGCCATTGTTGGTTTTATCCTACTTGGAGCCTATGTACTGTTCGGTTCATCCGAACAGCCGCATATAGGACCGGAAAACTTCGTGAATGAAGGCGGTTTTTTCCCATTTGGTTTGAAGGGGATGTGGATAGCCGTATTTATTTCTTTATTCAGCTTTCTTGGAACTGAATTGATAGCGGTTACATCAGGGGAGGCAAAAGATCCGGATGCAGCCGTCCCAAAAGCATTAAAAGCGACTGTGTTCCGTTTATCCACTTTCTATGTGCTGACAATCGGCATCATGCTGATGATCGTTCCTTGGAAAACGGCCGGGATCGAGGTAAGCCCATTCGTAAAAGTGATGGAAATCCTGAACATTCCAGGTGCATCCGGGATCATGAACTTTATTATTCTAACGGCTGCCATATCTGCCATGAACGCTCAGCTCTATGCTTCAACACGGATGATGTTTTCATTGGCACGCGGAAAACATGCACCTACCTTTTTAGGAAAGTTAAACAAAAGCGGTGTTCCTACGAAAGCCCTTGCTGTCTCTTCAACGGGGATTTTCATCGCTGCAGGCGTTCATGCGTTACTTCCTGGTTCATCCTATGCTTTCATGATGGGGATTTCCATGTTCGGTGCCATGTTCACATGGCTCATGATCTTCATTTCCCATTTGTTTTTCAGGGTGAAATGGGAGAAAACCGGAGGACGCAAATTACCTGTTAGGATGATCGGTTTCCCCTATTTAACGATACTAGGAGCCGTTCTTCTATTCAGCTTGATGATTACGTCATGGTTTACGGATTTCAAAATCATGCTTCAATTCGGGATTCCTTGGTTACTATTTTTAGCTGTTGCTTATTTTGTTTCAAAAAGAAGAAATATTAACCATAATGTAATGGAAGAACCTTTGGAAAAGAAGATAGAATAGAATGACGGAATAAATAGTTTTTTGCGAAAAGTGAGGAGATTGCGGAATGAAGAATACAGATAAAAATGAACAAACAATAACGGGTTTAGAGAAAGAAATTCAAACCGACTTTCAAAAATCGATGTCCTATGGAGATTACCTCCACCTTGATAAGATTTTAACCAGTCAGCATAGATGTTCCGATCATCATGATGAAATGCTATTTATCGTTATCCATCAAGCGAGTGAGCTATGGATGAAGCTCATTTTGCATGAATTGACAGCAGCAACTGAGTCCATCCGCCAAAACAGGTTGGAACCTTCGTTTAAAATGCTGTCCCGCGTTTCGAGGATCCAGCAGCAATTGATCCAGTCATGGAATGTCCTTTCAACTTTAACGCCGGCTGAATACATGGAGTTCAGGGATAAACTGGGACAATCTTCCGGATTCCAATCTTATCAGAATCGCTTGATTGAATTTGCATTAGGAAACAAAAATGTCCATACGCTATCCGTCTATCAGCACCAAACGGATTTATACGAGCAAATGCAGCAGGCCCTTCATGAGCCAAGTATTTATGACGCGGCGATCAATGCTCTTGTGACGCGCGGATTACCTATTGATCAAGAAGCCATCAGCAGGGATTGGTCACAAAGGTATGAACCAAATGCCAGTGTTGAAGAGGCTTGGCTGACAGTTTACCGCGATGTAGAGCAATATTGGGACTTATATGAGCTGGGCGAAAAGTTAGTGGACATTGGCCACCAACAGCAATTATGGCGTTTTAATCATATGACTACAGTGGAAAGAATCATTGGTAATAAACAAGGTACTGGCGGATCATCAGGTGTAACGTATTTAAAAAGAGCACTGGATCAACACTTTTTCCCAGAGCTATGGAGTCTAAGAACGAAGCTATAAGATATTCAAGAAACAGCTAGTAGAGACGGAGGTAAATGCATGGGGACATGGATTGATATTTCACAACGTCTGGATGATAACGTTGCAGTCTGGCCTGGAGATACACCTTTCTCTTATAAAGTCAATTGGAGTAAAGAACAGAGCGGATCTGTCAATGTCGGTCAAATCAAAATGAGTATCCATACCGGTACCCATATTGATGCACCTTTTCATTTCGATGATGATGGAAAAAGAGTGATTGATTTGGATCTCGACTTATATATGGGAAATGCCCGAGTTATCCATTTACCAAACAAGACAAGCATCGGAGTCGATGAATTATCCCATATAGATCTACAAGGCGTTACCCGTCTGTTAATTCGCACGGATGCATGGAAGGATCGAAGTGTGTTTCCACAAACCATTCCACATATCCAGCCAGAATTAGCGGCATATCTATCAGAACACGGAGTCCGTCTAATTGGACTTGATTTACCATCAGTAGATCCACTGGATAGTAAAGAGCTGTCTGCCCACCATGAACTTGCCGATCATGGCATTCACATTTTGGAAGGACTTGTATTGGACGGCATCGGACCGGGTAATTATGAGTTGGCAGCCCTCCCTCTTCCTTTGGTTGAAGCAGATGGAAGTCCGGTACGTGCTGTGTTGAAAAAGTCACCCTGACAAATGTTTTCAAAAAAACGAGCCAGATCAAAAACTGATTTGGCTTGTTTTTTTGTAATCATTAACTATCAAATTTATCTCCCTAAACCACGTGCATCTATGTTATAATTTTCAGAATTCATCGCTAAGAGTGGAGGTCCGAATATGGAAAACTTTTATCTGTTCATCATCATGTGCATCCTTCTCATCATCTTACCTGGTCCAGATACAGCAATAGCCACAAGGAACACCGTTACCGTTGGGACGTCGGGAGGTTTTAAAACGATGTTCGGCACATGCTGTGCCCTGCTCATTCATACATCTGCTGCCGTGTTCGGGCTTTCAGCAATCATTGTGAAATCCGCTTTATTATTTTCCATCTTCAAATATGTCGGTGCCGTTTACTTGGTATATCTAGGCTTCAAGACACTATGGGGATTAAGGAATAAGCAAGTGGCCGCAGCGGCGGAAACGACGGTCAAAAGTAAGTACGAAAACCAGTCATGCTTTAAGCAAGGGTTCCTTACCAATCTGCTGAACCCTAAAGTGGCCGTCTTCTTTTTAACGTTTCTGCCTCAGTTCGTGAATCCGGGGAATGATACGTTTTTACCATTCCTGATCATGGGCATGACGTATACCGTTTTAACTGCGTTGTGGTTTGTATTTTATATCTATCTGCTGAACCAAATCAGTGCTTTTATGAAAAAGCCTAGAACCCAAGCGATATTCGAGGGGATAACCGGGACAGTCTTGATTGGTTTCGGGATAAAGCTAGCTCTAGAAAAAGCTCATAATTAATTTGAACTGCACCCTAATTGTTAGACAATTGGAGGTGCAGTTTTTAATATATTGGGGTTCTGGTACAGGCGTAGGGATTTAAGTACTTGCTGAGTTATGTTACAATGAAAACCATAATATGGTTTTTATTGCAAGGAGCAAAAAGTACATGACAACCATTGAAGTTAAGAAAACAAAAGATATCGGATTAGGTTCACTTTCTTTCGTGCTATGCTTATTGGGAATATTGTTTACGTTTGAATTTGGCGATAAATCTTGCATGGGAGATCATATTTAACATACTATCGGAATTAGCGGCTGGTCAAATGGAGATTCAGGTATTCATTATACAGTGTTCTATTCGGCTATCTTTTTCATCCCCTCCTTTATTATTGGTCATATATATCCCGATAATAGAGCAAAAGCAGGGAAAATCATATCAGGCATCCTATCAGTTCTTATCCTTTCAGCACTAATAACGTTTATTATCTCTTTTGAGGCCTGGGTATGAGCCCAATAATGCCGAGCTCATACCCCACTTTAGAGTTCAGTCACTCAACATACCCATTCACGAAAAATCCAATCGTTTCGAGCTCGTCCTCAGTTAAATCCCGCTTTAATCCTTTAGCCAATTCCTGCTCCATTAAAGCCCGGTTTCCCCGATGTTCGACCACCGCTCTGGCACATTCTTTCATTAGCTTAAGCTCCGCCTCCATCTCAAGTCTCGTGCGAGGCTGATCATGATGGGAAAGTATATATGTTTCGGCATCATAGGCTTCAATTTTCTTAACAAGCAGCAAAGCTTGTTCAGCTGTATAATTCCATTTTTCCGCATAAAGATTGGCATACAGGCAGTCTCCCAGAAATAAGGTTTTTTCCTCCTGTATATAAATGATGCAGGAATCTTTGGCATGGTCGCCGCCAACATGTTCGATGACACAGGTTATCTCGCCGAGATCGATCGTCATCGTTTTTTCAAAGATGATATCGGGCAGGGGGAGGGAAATCTCTCTATTCGTCCCATGTTCCAATTTGATTGCATCGGCACAAAAGGCAATCTCCGTCCCTTCTTCGACACGTTGATCAAGGGCCCGATCTTCCCATGAAAGCTGCTGCATATCTTTAATGTTCGTGTATGTTTTTTCCTGACAAATCACCGGAATCCCGATATTCTCCAGTCCGAATACATGGTCCCAGTGTGAATGGGTAAGAACGAGGAAATTCCCGCTTATATCATTCCGAAGCAATTCGTCCTCAAAGAGCTGCGCATGCCTGACAGAGTTACCGGCATCGATGATGAGCGTTTTCTTGTTTCCCGTCACGGCGGCAAGAACCGGGCGATCCGTTTCCTGAACTGGCGGCAGGTAGACAATATGTTTCGATAGGTGCTGTAATGTTTGCATGTTTCTGTTCTCCTTACGATTATTGTGAATAGCTTGCTCAAGTATAGCAAATTACATATGTATTCATAAGATAATCTCCGCAAAAGGCTAAAAAGACAACAATCACTGAGATTGCTGTCTTTTTAGTCATGTTTCAAATGAACCTATTCCAATATACCGTAATTTTCGAGAGGGCATTTAAAAAGGTGGCCTTAAAAAAGGACTCTTCCCTTTTCCGATCTTCTGGGAGTTGTCTATATTTTTTATTGTCCGCAATGAGTGTACTATTTTTGATTTTTGAATCCATGGCTCCTATCAACTGCGCTGCAAATCTTTCACTATCGATGACCACCATCGATTCCGTATTTAAAAAGGCAGATCGAGAATCCAAATTGTAGGAACCCACTGCACTTAATCGTCGATCATAGACAACCGATTTACCATGCAAAGAATAAGGCTTTGAATATTCATAAAGCCTTGCCCCCGTCTCCACGACGCTATCCCTACGAGCCAAGTAACCGGAAAAAGCGATCATATTCGGGGTTGATGCAGCCGAGTTGGTAAGTATGGTCCAATCAGCCTTTGAATCCAACTGCTTCGGTACATATTCCTTCAAGGCATCCGCAGGGACAATATAGGGGCTTTGGATGTATACCGATTGATTGGCGTTCGCAGCAATATCCAATAAAGATCTCCACACAATAGGGTATTTGTTGAACCGTTCGATCGGATTATGAATGAAGGACACTTTTTTAGTAGGTGTAGTAGCCTTATCCCAATCGACGACTGGGTTCACGAAATCGGTTTCAGTGCGCAAAGCTTTGCTGTATTTTTTCGCTAATGCACCTCTTTCGCGTTTTCCTTTTTCCGTTTGCCTTTTCGACAGGTCCGAAAAAACATCGCTCGTATAAGGATGGGTCCATAATTCATTCAAATAGCCCTTCATTTCAACGATTACACTATCTTTCTCCTCTTTAGCATTGAAAATGAGTACATCCCTGTCATAGACAAAATTCCTCGGCGGCTTGCTTGCTAAGTACTTATCGGCAATATTCCTCCCTCCGATGATGCCTAACTTTCCATCTACCGTGATGATCTTGTCATGAAGGCGATTATGCCAGGTCCACGGCTTAAATGGCTTAAAGGTTTCGTAATATCTTAATTCAATGTTTTCATGTGAAGCCAATGCATAACGGGCACTGCTTAATTGACCTCTGAGTCCATGAGATATTCCATCCAGAAGGATTCGGACTTTGACACCTCGGTCAGCCGCATCGATCAAGGCTCCAAGAAAAAGCTCGGTTGATTCGCCTTTTCCAAAAGCATAGTAGGCAATATCGATTGAATGCTGGGCTTCCTGGATCATTCGCATTCTGGCGAGTCCCGACTCATAACCGTCTTCGAAAAGCAGGACACGATCCACGGCGGCTTCCTTCTCTCCCATATATTCACTTACCTGTTTTATCGGCCTGTTTTCTTCTTTTTCTGCTTTGGGGAAAAGAACAACAGCCGTCACAACTACATAAAGGAAATATAATAGAAGAACAAGCAAAAATCCTTTGATTGCCGTTTTTACAGTCATTGAGCACTCCCCCCTTAAGCGATATTTTATTACTATTCGTAATATGCAAAGACTCTATTCAACATCTGCAGGCTTGATACAACCGGGAGGATTTTTCACCTTTTAAATGTGACAAAGTGGTGAACATGAAAGCAGTTGCATAATATGATATAGAAGGAGGGATTTCATGCTTAAACAACCTGATAGAATAAGTATCTTCAATTATTGTTTTGCATTAGGGGTATCAGAGGTTTTCTTTTTATCCAGCTTTTATCTTTCCATTCTTGACGTTTCATTATTTGCGATCGCTTTGCCATTTTCCGCGTTATTTCTAATGTTCTCCTTGTACCTATTCCTTCGAACGCACAATGCAGTAAAGACCTTACCCAACCAAGATGAACGAAGAAGGGAAATTCATGCATTCTATCATCAATCATTCGGGATTTTCACGATCATTTTTTTCACTTTACTTTTTGTTGCTTTAGCTTTCATTCCCTTGCTTGATAACGGAGGGCATTTCTATCTGCTTTATTGTTTACCGATGGCCTTGCTTTGTATGATTCCTGCGATTGTTTCTTATAAAGGGATGAAATCATTCAAACTGGAAAACGGCAGGAATTTAACGAAAATCTAAATGATTTTACTTTTATTCAAGATTTCATCCAGGTTTTTTAGTTGAATGTATAGGGAAAATGAGGATATAATAATAAATATAAAAAAAAGACACTGGTTAAACCAGCGTCTCAATGAACAGCAAACTGCATAAAGAGCAGCGGCTTTCTGTGGTAAGTCAGTTGCTACTCGATCATGAAAGTAACCCTTTTCCTACAAACATCTGGCCGGATGGTATGGAGGGGGTTACTTTTTTAATGTAACCGCGATTACTGCGACGATTAAAGAGGCGAATGAAATCATTAGCATCAGTCCGTCCATAATAGAAATCACCAGCGACACCCCCTTTCTGAAAAGGAGTGACCGCTGCCCACTATACCAAAATGCTGTCCATTTACTATTATATCTGTATTTACTTGTTATTTATAGCCAAAAATAGATGCATTTAGTCTTCTTGATGCTTCACATAAAAAAAATCCCACGTAAAGTGAGAACCATTTTTGCATGTATATCCTTTATTGTTCCACTACACGGCCATCTTTATAAATGTGGAACCACCCAATCGTTCCTGTGCCGCCTTGATCGATCCAATCTTTATTAGCTGCTTTAAAGTTGTAATATGATTTTCCCTTGCCATCTTTCAGCAATCTGCCATCACCGCTGAATACGATGTTGTTACCCAGCTTCTTCTTCCCTAACGCGATCGCGTCTTTCTCCGTGAACTGTCTTCTTTCCACCTTATTTTCATCTAAAGCAGCCCATGTCTTCGGTCCGACGATACCATCTGAAGCTAAGTTATGATCCACTTGGAACTCCCTTACCACATTTTGTGTTTGGGTACCGAAAATCCCATCAACACCTACATGATATTTAACATCTTTAAGGCTTTGCTGTAAGTCTCTTACATAACTCGAACGTGAGCCTTTCTTGAGGGTCGGGCGTGTTTCCGCCTTCGTTTCGATTTTCTGGATTTGACTTCCCTTTGATGCAGCTTCGGTATTTGAAGTCCCCGTTCCTAAAGGGGCCAACATCAAGGCAACTGTTGGAATCATGACCAATAATTTTTTCTTCAACACATATAACCTCCATTCAAATGATCACTCCTGCAGGTTTCTGACACTTCCCTTGGAGCCCATTCATTATAACGCAAGGAGTTATTTTATTGGTGTTTTATTACTTTAATTATAAAAAATGGTAAATATGATTCATCGTGTCATTTCCAAAAGCCAGCATATGATGGAAGTCCCGTTTTTTTGAATAAAACAAAAAACATAGTTAATTGGAGAGGAAGGTGCGAGACTCCTGCGGGAAAAGCGCGTCTAGGGAGACCCCGCAGGCCCAAGCCGAGGAGGCTCCCTGACCGCCCGCGGAAAGCGAGCGCCTGGATTGGGAAATTACGTTCATATTTTAAACTCCCTCAAAAAAACTAGGCAATCTTAATTTATATCGAGTTTGTCTACAGTCTGAAGAATATCACCCCATTCAGTTTGTATACAAAAGGGGTTCGGAAAACATATCTTTCATCACATGAGGATGTTCCCAAACCAACACCTTCAACTCCTTAGGTATAGTTTCTAACTAAACGTTATAACATAGTTAATTGGAGAGGAAGGTGCGAGACTCCTGCGGGAAAAGCGCGTCTAGGGAGACCCCGCAGGCGCAAGCCGAGGAGGCTCCCTGACCGCCCGCGGAAAGCGAGTGCCTGGATCGGAAATCAACGTTCAAATTGTACCGCAAAAAAAACCTGTAGACATACTCGATTTTCATCGAGTTTGTCTACAGTCTGAAATCATCCCCTATAGGAGATGTTTTTATTGATTTTCTGGCTGTTGTTGATTCTGCCCTGGCATCCCAGTCCCCATTCCCATCAAGTTCGTGGCAAGCGGCACCATATTTTTCATTTTCCCGCCATTTCCACTCAACATTTGATAAGTGGCTATACCTACTCCGACCGAAGCGACAACTGGTAAAATTTTATCCATGTTTGCTCTCATTTACATCACCTTATTTTTTATATTTTTGTTCATTGCCTGAACTCTTATATCTTGTTCAAAAGAACCCTAAAAATTCAATTAGTTCGTTACCAAAACAATTAGTAATAAAAACATGTTAAATAGGGAAAATTCTTTCAGGAGGGATATTATGCAAGTACTCTTCGAATGAGGTGAATATTCATGCCAATGTTAGATGTGGACGGTATCAGCTTGCATTATTCTGTTAGGGGAAAAGGGGTTCCTATTGTTTTTATCCATCCTCCTGTACTGACCAGTGTGAATTTCGAATACCAATTGGAGAAATTATCCGAAGAATTCAAAGTCATCACTTTTGATATTAGGGGTCATGGAGGAAGTCAGTATTCAAGACAGCCAGTAACTTATCCCCTGATTATAGAAGATATCAAACATCTGTTGGATCATTTGAAAATTAATAAAGCATTCATATGCGGATACTCGACAGGCGGCTCCATCGTATTGGAATTCTTGCTGAGTTGTGCCGATAGGGCTCTGGGTGGCATTGTAATAGGCGGAATGTCTGAAGTGAGGGATACCTCTTTAAAGCAAAAGATTTCTTTAGGCATATCACTTGCCCAGAAAGACGCAGTTCCCATTCTTGCGCTTTCCATCTCATGGAGCAATTCAAATACCATTAAGCTGTTCAACAAAATGTTTAATGAAGCCCTAAAAGGAGATGCCCGAAATATCGAGCAGTATTACCATTATAGTTTGCATTATAACTGTACCCATCAGCTTGAGAAAATCAATCTTCCCACTTTACTGATCTATGGCAAACAAGATAAACCAATGTATCGCTATGCCCATTTATTGCATGAAAAATTGCCCTATACGGAATTAAGATTCATTGATCATGTAAAGCATCAAATCCCTACAAAAGCGGCTAATCATTTAAATGAAAGTATTAAGCATTTTATCCATTCACAATCCGATTGATTTTTCCGATTGTGAATTTCAATCTTTTGCTATGTACATATCATAAATTTATGGAGTGAAAAAATTGGGAAGAGATAAAAGTAGACTGATTCATTTATTATTTCTATTGCTAGTCACTGCAGTGTTTATTTGGTCAGTGATTAAGCCTGAAGGATACTTGATATGGACAATGGAAGTCCTTCCTGCCGTAGTGTTTCTGATTTATGTAATGGCCACATATAATAAATTCCGCCTTACTACATTATCCTATTTCGTTATTGCCGTTCTTTCAATTACCATGTTCATCGGTGCCCATTATACGTACACAAAAGTGCCTCTATTTAATTGGATAAAAGATCATTACGATCTAAACCGGAACCACTATGACCGGTTCGGGCATTTCATAAAAGGTTTACTTGCGATTGTGATTAGGGAAATAGTAATCCGTAAAACCCCCCTAACAAAAGGACCGTGGTTATTTGCTGTCACAGTAAGTTTTGCGCTTGCCATTGGAGCACTCTATGAAATCATCGAATGGATAGCTGCCATCATTTCAAAAGGCAGAAAAGCTTCAAAGGACTTTTTAGGAACACAAGGTGATATTTGGGACGCACAATGGGATATGGCGTTAACCTTGATCGGCTCTATCCTTGTATTGTTGACCTTGTCCAAACTTCATGACAAGCTGTTGCGAAAAGTGAAAAATTGAATTAAAAAGAGTGACCTATATAGATCACTCTTTTTTAATCAGGATTTGATTGTTAATATGATGTTCCATATGATCGAGATAGTCTTTTATTAGCCACTCCATTGTTTTTATTTGATTATTTCCTATATCACAAAGATTAGAAAATCTATCATTTGGTGTATTCGTTATTATATGAATGATTTGCTTATTTAAAGTACAAAAAAGGTTAACGATCTCATCCAATGGCCGCTCTTGGTAATTCTGGACTAATACCCATTGGTCTTGATTATATGATTGTATAACATATGGCTGTACTTCGTACTGAATCTTGATAAACCTATTCATATTGTTCAATGCGGAATCGCATAGATGTCCTAAAATCTCTTTTTTGGACCATTTGTGTGGCATTGGTCGATGATTTAATTCTTTTTCTGTCATCCGGTTGAACTCTTCAGGTATAAAATCTATCCAATGATTGATTCCATTTATTACTTTTTTCAATTTGCACTCCCCCTAAGTTTTACCTAAAGGATTTTTATTCGGCAACTAACCGGATAATACCTCCTTCTTCAACTAACTGCACGGTTTGTTGAATATGGCAAATAACAGCCCAAAAGAAAAAACCGAAATCAAAAATGGATTTCGGTTCAGACTTCAGGCAAACTTGAAGAAAAGTCAGTTTGCCTGAAGTTTTATATAAGTTCCAGTTGATTTCAGAAATCCGCTCCCTTTCCGCCGACTGCCTGCCAAGCCTCCTCGACGCAAGCGTCTCCGGGGTCTCGGCTAGCCAGTTTTTCGGCAGGAGTGTCGCATATTTCTTCCATCCATTAAGGATTACAGAAAAAAATATGAAGGATAACCTTGTCTTAAATAGGGTTTGGAATAAGACGAGCCATCAGTTTTTTCTTTTAAAACACAAAGTTGATTGGAACGGAAGGTACGGGACCCCTGCGGGAAAAGCGTGGCAAGGGAGACCCCGCAGGCGAGCCGAGGAGGCTCCCTGACCGCCCGCGGAAAGCGAGTGCCTGAAAGTGGAAATCTAAATTTTACACCGCCAAAAAAACTGTGGAAAAAATGATTTCTATCTTTTTAAACAAAGTTGATTGGAACGATGTTCGAGACTCCAGCGGGGAAAGCGTATCCAAGCCGTGACCCCACAGGCGCAAAGAGCTCCGCGGGCGGATTGCCCTCGGAATACTAGTGACTGGAGGCAACGTTCAAATTTTGACCAATCATGATTGTACTTGCTTACTGCCCTTTTTTTCATTGATGGCTTTTTGATCGATTTTTGTATAGATGCGTTCCACTTCGATTTTGTCATGCAACAGAAGCTCGCGGTTTTCTTTTAGCAGTTGAGTATAAGATTTCCTTCTCCTAGACATTTTTTAATTCACCTCTCAAGTGATTGAATTCCTTCTGTAAAACTACGATCGGAAGCTCGTATAGTTGTTTATTATATTTTTTAAAAATCCCGAATTTCAGAAGTTCTTGTATAAGTTCTTCTTTTTTTGCTTCTCCCTTTGCACTTAATTGGGTAATCATCAAGGACCCTCCTTAACAAAAATACAGACTTTTGGTATTTGGGGCTGCCTAGCAACCGATCCCACATGAAGAATCTCCACTTTTTCCTATTGCTTCCCCATATAAGGGCATGCTCAGCAAAGTCTTCGCATTTCCTCAGTTGTTCGTATGTACTGCTTTCATGGTGTATTTTCAATACTCGATCATAAACATCAAATCCAAATCGCTTCATTTTATCGGAAAGGATATCTAACGCGGCGCAGGGTTTCGAATGGGTCAGGTCGCCGGCACCAAAGAGTGCAACTTTCACTCCAGCAAAGCCCACTTGGTCAATTTCTTCATAAAACTCGTTTGCTTCATACGGTACATCTTCAAGATTCCATGTATATAAACCAATAAAGGCCAAATCAAAATCCTTTAAAGCATCAACTTCAACAGTATCCAATCTTTCCATATATACTTCACAGCCGACGGCCTTCATTCTATTCTTTATGCTTATAGCCATTTTCTCGGTATTACCGGATAAACTGACATAACCAATGAATACCTTCATCTATATCACCTTCCTAATTGAGAATTAATTTCATTACACACTTCACTATAAATGAAAATGATTCTCATTGTCAATTATTTACCTCCGTTAATTATATTAAACAGTCCTTCTTCATCTTAAAAATAATATAAATGTCCTAAAAATTAAGTGAAAAAGTCAAAATGTATAGGTAAAAAAACCTATGTTTTTACAAAAAACCATGATACACTATGTAATAATTTAACTATATAGGTTTAAGTTATTTTGAGGTTAAATAAAAAGGCTGTTCTCGCATACTATGTTGCTATTTACCAAGTAGTGCGGTGTGGTTGATTTCCCCTCCAGATGCTCGCTTTCCGCGGGGCGGGCGGTGCTCCCGCAGGAGTCTCGCACTTCCGCTCAATCAACCTTAAATAGTTTCGTTTTAAAAACAACAATCTTTACGAAAAGAGCTAATAAAAAACATACTAGGAGGGCTACTAATGGAATGGTTGAAACCTTCTGAAGCTAATAATCAGTTCGAAAACAATACAGACAGTTTTTCAGATTTCAAGATCAGGGAATTTACCCCTAATCCAATTTCGAAAAAAAATATTCACTATTAACTCAATTCTTTTTACTGTTGGGTTGCCAAGATGAAAATAGTGTTACTTCGTTATTTGTCGATAGAATTGATAATCAAGTCATCGAAGAAATCATTATGCATTTTGACAACACCAAGATTTTATTAGAAAACGAAGTACCATCAGAAATAATGTTAAATAAGCCGAATCAAGAATCTCTCTCCTTGATCAGGTCGAGTCACATAAATCCAATAATAAAAAATCTATATGGGACAATTAGCAAATCACAATATGAATGGAAACCACAAAAATCATACAAGATAATACCTGAATTTATCGAGAAATACGAAGATATGGAGTTCGATAAGGTGTTAGCTTATTTAAAAAACACATCAAAGGGGCCAATAATCTCACTCTCCTTATACAATTGGTCTTTAAAAGATTGTTTAAAAGATACTTTTGCCATTAGATATTTCACGTATAAGTGTAAAGATGCTTATATATGGGTTGATGATTCTAATTTTGTTTCTACAATTCAACTAGAAGTACATTAAAATACCCCTTTTATAAAACAGTAAAAGAAAAGGTTTTATTGTTTGATAAAAGGGGTTCTTCTGTAAGTATTCTAATCAAGCCCTATTTTAAGTAGCTTGAAATGACCTTACTGTTGTAAATTCTCATTTCCCTGACAGTAAAAACGTTATTAGCAATTCCCCCTAACATCACATTGCAAGCCATCAAATTCATTCTGTTTATTTTTTGCTTCTTCCTTCTCAATGACTTGCGCTAGCCTTTCTTTGCTAGCTAGTCCTTGAATGACTTCATCACCAATAATAAACGTCGGGACGGCCCTGATATCTGCTTCTTCATAAGCATGTTTGAGTGCTTGCTGGTGCACTTCCCGATACTTTCGTGACACTAACGCTTCTCTAAAGGCATCTATAGGAAGCTCAACTTCACCCGCTAATTTTGTCAACACTTCTATATCTTCAATATTTTGTTCCTCTTGAAAAAACGCTGTAAATACTCTGTTGTGGAATTCGTTCCCTTTTCCGTGCTCCTTTGCAAAATGGCAGCCTTCGAATGCCAAATGTGTATATGGATGCGGGGAGACACGGGGTAAACGCATATCAACCCCTAGCTTTTTCGCAGCAGGAAGAATGTAAGAATCCCATGAATTCAGCTTATCGGGTTCCTTCCATGGATCAATTTTCGTATATGGACTAGGACGCAATTCAAATGGCATCCATTCCACTTCTACATCCTTTTCCTTCATGATTTCGTCCAAAGGCCCTTTACCTAAAAAACAAAATGGACAAATAAAATCAGAATACGCTTTAATTTTCACTGTCATTATAAATTCCCTCACTTTTCAATATCAGCTAAACTTGTAACCAAACCAGTTACAATATAGAGCAAAAAAAATCAATATAATTACATGGCATTCAGTACCTGTACAGTCGATTGCTCCCTGCGATTGTTCATCGCCCGCTGTAATCATTTTAGTTACAGGTTAGAGGGAAGTCAACCATTATTTTAAATAAAAAAAAGTTTGTAAAGAAAATGTTGCTTTTCTCTACAAACTTTTTTATTAAAACTTCTTACATCTCGATTTGTTCGTTAACGGGTTCTCTCTTTTTCCTTCTCTGTTTTTTCGATTTTTTATAGTACAGCAATTCGTATATACATGGAATGACGATCAGTGTGAGCAGTGTGGAAACAGCTAGCCCTCCAATGACAACGATCGCCAAGCTTTGTGAAACCAAGCTTCCTGTTTCCGCCTTTTTATATAAAAGCGGCAGCATGGCACAAATCGTTGCTACAGCCGTCATTATGATTGGACGGAATCTTGTGGCTGTCGCTTCGACGATCGCATCACGGATGATCATTTTTTCTTCGTTTTGTTTGACTCGATCCAGAAGCACAATCGCGTTTGTCACAACAATTCCTATTAACATGAGAGCACCCAGCAGTGCTGTAATATCCACTGGAATTCGACTGATAACCAATCCTAATACCGCTCCAATGGCAGCGAATGGCAAGGAGAATAGAATGGCAATCGGTGCTTTGATCGATTTAAAGGTTATAACCATGATTAAAAAGACAATGCCGATCGATATTAACATCGTAAGGAATAAATCGGAAAAATCATCTGTCTGCTGAGCACTGGCTCCGCCGACTAAAATCTCTACATCATCCGGAATATCAAGGCCTTTGTTCTCTTTATCTCCAAATACCTCAAGATTTATTTTGCTTGCAATATCGGAAAGCTTAGCCGGATCGACCGTTGCCGTTAATTGGAGATATGTTTCTCCATCTTTATGGAACTGCGTTGTTGCGCTCTCTTCGCTCTTTAAAGAAGCAACTTTTGACACTGGGGCTAGGCCCCCGTCTGTCATGATCGGAATGCTTTTTAAATCCTCTGGTTTTTTAGGATCCAAGATTGGTTCAAGGACGACAGGTGTTTGCTTATCCTGTAAAGTTATATGGCCGATAGGCGTTTTATTAAGCATGATACCCAATTGTTGACCTATTTGTTCTGTATTGCCTTTAGCTGGATCTACCGTGAATGAATAAATGGTTTTCTTTTCATCCTGGTTCGTTGTAATTTCTTCGATTCCTTTAATATCCTGAATTCTTTCTTTGACATTATTGGCCGTCCGTTCCAAATCTTCAACATTACTGCCGATCACATCTATCGTAATGTTCGTCTTTGATGCTCCCATCATAAAGGAAGAGGCTTGGGCCGTAAGCTTCGCATCCGGATAGTATTCTTGTTCCTTTTCCATTTTTTTCAGGATTGCATCTACATTTGCTTTATCCTTTACCAGGATGCCGAAAATCGCTTCTGTAGGTGATGCGACTTCGCCATATTGTGCTGTTTCGGGCGAGTTTCCTAATTGCATGAAAATATTATCCACTTCACTCATACCCTGCATCGTTTCTTCAAGTTTAATCGCTTTTTCCTTTACTTTCTCATAGGGCTGATCATTTGGATAAGTTAATGTCACGGAGACATAGTCTGCTGAAGAATTATCAATCGCCCCTTTTGGCATGGCAAAATATGTACCAATGGAACCGACAAACAACAGCATCGCAACAATCAGGACAACCCATTTATGGTTTAGTGACCAAGTAACCAGCTTCGTAAAACGCTTGGCGGGTCGATGTTTTGGCAGCTCCGTCCTTTTCAGCAATCCTGCGCTCATTAACGGAACAACCGTCAATGCCACAATTAATGAAGCCAGCAAAGAATAAGTGACAGTCAAAGCGAAAGGAAGAAGAAACTCCTGAAGCCCTCCATTCAATAAAGCAACCGGCAAGAAAACGGCTACAGTCGTAAGGGTTGAAGCTGTGATTGCCACTCCCACTTCTTTCGTTGCATCCATCACCAATTCGACTGAAATCTTCTCCTGCTGCATTTTCCGGAAAATGTTTTCAATAACGACAATACTATCGTCCACCAAGCGCCCGATCGCTACAGCGACACCGCCCAGCGTCAAAATATTCAGCGTCACTCCCGACAATGACAGCAAAAATAACGTAAAGCCAAGAGATAGCGGTATGGATACGATTGTAATGAATGTAGATCGTACATTCCGTAAAAAGACCATGATTACAATCGTAGCGAATAGCGCACCTAACAGAACTTCTTTTACCATCGTCTGAACGGACGTCTCCACCATATCAGCTGTAGATAAATAAATGGTCGATTTCTGGTCACTATACTTTTCATTAATTTCTTTTGCTACTTTTTCAACCTCTTTACTGATTGTGACAGCATTTGATTGACTGTCCTTGATAATGCTTAAATCAATGCTTTCCTTTCCATTAAAACGACTGATGAGGTTGCCATCATTCGCTTCTTCAACTTTTGCTATCTCTCCAAGTGCGACATCCGGAGTGACCTTCAGCGCTTCTAATTTTTCAATACTTGTTAAATCACCAATGACCTTGATGTTACTTGCCTTCCCATCAATCACTTTTTCGCCTACGGCCAGAGCTGCATTCTGACCGTTAAGGACGCTCATGACATCTTGAATGGAGACTTTCTTTTTAGCCAATTCTTCATTATCCACTTTGACTGAAAGAATGGATTGTGAAACCCCAAATGTCTGTACATCCGAAACGCCTTTAATATCTTTATACATAGGCTCTAATTCTTTCTTGGCAAAGTCTATATTTTCAGCTGTTAACCCATCCTTAAATGTAACTGATACAAATGAAATGGGAATCATTGACGTATTTAACTGTGTAACAGTAGGCTTTGCCATGCTTTGCGGCAATGCTACACTGCCTAATGCTTCCTGAACATCCAGTTTCGCTTGTTTCATATCCGATCCGGCTTCAAAGAATAGATCTACTTTAGAAAAACCATCTCCAGTGGTGGAGTATATGGAACTCTTTCCTTTAACGCCCGTAACTGCCCTTTCAATCGGATCTGTAACTTGTGCTTCCATCGTTTTCGAATCGGTGCCCTGCCCCATTGTGATAATCGTAACTTGTGGATTATCAGCAGATGGTAAAAATTCCATCGGCAGTTTAAAATAACTGACAACTCCTATCATCAAAATAAATATGGTTACCAATGAAACGGCAGCCTTGTTCTTAAACGACCACTTAGTAAAAAACTCCACGCACTAATCACCCCTGAATAAAATTTAGAAGAAAATAATTCCATTTCAAATCTTACCATATATTACTAATGTTGGAGTGTTAATTTTTTATTGATTTTTATATTTTTTTATGTCCCTTGATGTGAAGAACTTTTTCCATAAAAAAAGGCTGCGCAGCAGCCTCCAGTTTTTAGACAAAAGGGGTTCTAAATTTCAAAACAAAGTTGATTGGAACGTAAGGTACGGGACTCCTGCGGGAAAACGTGTCCAGGGGAGACTCCGCAGGCGCAAAGGCGCTGAGGGCGGACCGCCCGCGGAAAGCGAGTGCCTGGAGTGGAAATCAACGTTCAAAATGCACAAACCTAAATAAATGAAGAAACTCGATTATTTATACCCTCTGATAAAAAGCATAACGATAGCCAAAACCATTACCCCAATAAGTAATAACGGGCCGATGCCCGAGCTATACACGAAGTATACCGTGATGTGGCGAAAAATGAGCACCACAAGAAATAGGAATAACAGGAAACACAAAATCATGATCAGAGCGGTGTTTTTATTCCGATACAAGTAACCAGCCCCATTTTAAAAGCTTTATTTCCACTAAGGAAAAATTCATGCGAATCCAAGCCCTAACAACAACCTTCCGTTAAGAAACAATATGCAGCCCATGTTTTGTACTATTCTTTATATCAAATAAAAAAGGGCTGCCGCAGCAACCCGATTCTTCGAAAATCGTCTGGACCAAAAACTACATTTCCTGAAGTTCATTGACCGTCACAAACGTATACCCTTCGTTCGTTAACTCTCGTAAGATCCCTTCAATCGCTTGAAGCTCTTTACCCGTATCATCATACATCGGATGCATCAGAATGATCGAACCTGGTTTTATATTTTCCTTCACATACTTCACTTTGTCAGAAGCGGTAGTGTAATAGCTATCTGGTTCCAGATCCCAGGTAATGGTCTCTCTATCATTTTTATTTAAATAATAAGGCAAACCTATGATTTTTTTCCCGTTTGGAGGACGGACATCAATTTCCCCCTTATATCCGGCGTTCTGAATCAATTTATCCGTTTTCTCGATTTCCGCCTTGATATAAGAAGGCGATTTAAACACCATCCGCCTGTGGGAATACGTATGATTTCCAATCTGATGTCCCGCTTCCGCTATTTTCCCAGCTTCCTCCGGGTACTTTTCGATTTCATTTCCGATCAGGAAGAACGTAGCTTTCACATCATATTTATCCAACAACGGCAGGATCTCATTTACATTCTTCGATGGGCCATCATCAAAAGTCAAAGCGACCACTTTTTCATTCGTCTCGACATTATCCGTTAATCCACCGAACACCTGATAGGTTCTCGAATTCATTAATTTATACGTACCAAGCATCAGCAGGAAAACAACCAGGATTCCCAATCCAATGAATATCAGTTTCTTTTTCATGCAAATACCTATCTTTCTATAAGTTTTTTAATTCAATGACCTATTATAGCAAATCACTGAACAAAAACACTTATTGCTCTCTCAGACCGAGCCGTCTACACCCACTTTACATGTATCAACTCAAAACGCTCACACACCAGCAGCATATCTTCTTTAAAGGTGTGACCTATTTTGTCCAGTTCTTCTTTAAAAAATTTCTCATGAGCATCCCACCAGTATGTATAGGTTCGATCTCCTTCCCCTTCTGCAATCGCAAACTCTTCACTCACTTCGTTCATGGGCAATACTTCGACTTTCACTGTTTTTATGATGGCTAAGGGCAAATCCTCACTGCTTAAGATAATGCTGTAATCACCCACGGATGGTAATGGTTCATTTTCCACTCCGTAAAAAACATGCCCAGAGCATGTAGCCGTTTTTATCCCATCCATCACTAACTGAGCCAAATCATCGGGATCGGCCCCGAATTGCCATGCACTGACTGACTGGGGTTTATCTTCTTTCCCTTGCCAATATTCATTCCAATATAATTCCGCTTTGACATTCATTCTATGATTCTCCATTCTGTTCTGACATAAAGCATATTTGAATGATTATTATTCTTAAAATTTTCGTTCATCTGTCATTTACTATTTTCACTTCTGCATTCATTTAGCTGTTCCCATTCACTTAAATACATACGGTTCTTGATTTTTTTTGGATTCACTAGTTTACTAATAAACTCCAAACTGTTTCCGTCAGGATCATTAAAGTGAATTTTAGCGTGGGCATATTCCCCGTGAGGCATCACGAAAGGTTCAACTGGCAGAAATCCAAAAGCCTCCCTTGGCGCATAGCCTCTATCTTCAAGCCATGCGACTGAGCTCTTTAGATCTGCCAATGATACTTGAAAAGCGATATGCCGTAGGGAGGGATGATACTCAACCTCTACTTTTTCCGTTTCCCAAAGCCCCAGCCAACTTTTATCCTTATCAATCCATAGAAAAGCCAGGTTGTCTTCAACCTTATGATCCAACTGCAAACCAAGCCCTTCATAGAATTCAATGGAACGATTCAAATTACTAACCGGTAAATGTGCTTCATATAAACCTCTTATCATTGAATAATCCCCTTTTAGTCAGAACTATATCCACCATCCTGATTCAATCCCTTTATCTTATTATTCTGCGTGGCCATTCTATTTCACCAGTTAACAACAAAGTGATGATGATTACCCAAAATATAAAGAATGATGAAGAGAAAACCAATGATATGATGGAAATCATTTTTTTCTCCGTTTTCTTCAAAATTCCTATGACAGAGAGGACGATGCCGGCAATCGTAAGGAAAAATGTGATATAACCACCAGTCATGCCCCCGATATTGGCCATTCTGATAGGTGTAATAAAAACAGTAAAAAAGCAAATGATTCCAATGATGAATGAAGTAAAACTAATTACACCGTACCTCTTCTGAATACATGCTTCGTTTTCCATCGAGCTCACCCTTTCATCAGTTTTTAACTCCTATATACATCTATTACTATCTCACAAATAATTTTAACATATAATGCCAGCCGAATTGTCGTGCACAAAAAAAGGGGATAAAAGACCGTGAATTAAAGCTTCATTTTCATGCCTTCATGAGTGGCTTTGAATCCTAACCGTTCATAAAATCGCAGCGCTTCTTCCCGCTGTTTATCGGTCGTGAGTTGAATGAGATGGCAGCCCCGCTTCTTTGCACGGTCAATCGCATATTGAATCAACTTGCTGCCAATGCCTTTCCCCCGTTCTGCAGATGCCGTCCGAACCCCTTCGATCGTAGCCCTCCAGCCGCCTTGATGGGTAATATGAGGCGTGAACGTGATTTGCTGCACCCCAATGATTTCCTCACCAAGACAAGCAACGATCAATTCATTATTTTCATCTGCATCTATGGATTCAAATGCTTTTAGATAGCTGTCAGGAAGCGGGTTTTCATACCGCTCCCTCTCCCTCCCCAATGCATCATCCGCAAGCATCCGTACGATTTCACTTAAGTCTTCTGCCGTCGCATTCCTGAATGTGACCATGCGATTCCCCCTCATATTTACTTCAGTATCAACCTGATGTAAATCATTCCTTCATTAATAACTTCTTCCAATAGTCCGGCGGTCCTCTTTTCTGGAGGAAAAATAATGCAACTGTAAAATTTGGACCAACAAGAAAAGGACCCCCTCTAAAAGGAAGTCCTTCAATTCATTCATTATTAGGTAATTGGCGCAGGATTGAACAGTGCCAAATCATTATGCAGGCCCCAATGCTCTGCCCAGGTTTTCTTTTTACCGCTGGCCACTTCCAGAATAAGGTGAAATATTTCCCACCCGACTTCCTCTATGGTTGCTTCACCAGTAGCGATCGTTCCAGCATTTATATCGATCAGATCTTTCCATTGCTCGGTCAATGTATTTCGTGTAGATACTTTGATGACGGGAGCCATTGCGAGATTATAAGGTGTGCCTCTTCCAGTTGAAAAAACTTGAAGGTGCATGCCGGAAGCAAGCTGCAGTGTTCCGCAAACAAAGTCACTAGCTGGTGTAGCGGCAAAAATCAGCCCTTTTTCCGTTGCTTTTTCACCTGGAGCCAAAACGCCTGAAATGGGGCTGCCTCCGGATTTGGCAATGGAGCCTAATGATTTTTCCACTACATTGGCCAACCCGCCCTTTTTGTTTCCAGGCGACGGATTGGCACTTCGATCGGCATCACCCAATGCAAGATAGTTATCATACCAATCCATTTCCTTTATTAAAGCTCTCCCCACTTCTTCATTCACTGCACGAGGCGTTAATAGATGAATCGCATCCCGTACTTCTGTGACTTCAGAGAATAGAACGGTTGCCCCTGCCCTGACTAACAGATCTGTAGCATATCCTACGGCAGGGTTAGCTGTGACACCAGAGAATGCATCACTTCCACCGCACTGGGTACCGATGACTAATTCGGAAACCGGAAATGTCTCCCGCTGCCGGCGGTTCAACTTGATTAAACGTTCCTCGGCCATTTCCATAATGGATTGGACCATTCCCGTAAATCCCTGCTGGTCCTGAAGCGATATGATATCTGAATCGTCCCCGCTTGGGTTTATTCTAATTGGAGACAGTTTTTCACACCCCAATCCAACTACCAAGGCTTCCCCGCCGAAATTCGGGTGTTTCGCAAGGTTCTGTATCGTGCGAATGGGAATGACCGCTTCCGGTGCATTGATAGCGACTCCGCATCCATAGTTGTGATTTATGGCGAAAACATCATCAACATTGGGATACTTCGGGAGTAGCTCTTTTTTTATCCGGTTCACGACGAAATCCAGCACGCCCACTACACATTGGACGCTTGTTGTAATGCCCAATATATTCTTGGTTCCAACACTGCCATCTTCATTGCGGAATCCTTGGAATGTATACCCTTCAAGCGGGGGTAAAGTTTTCGGAATATCATTTGCTACCGGCAATTCCTTTAAATCCGGAGAAGACGGAAGTATCACCAGTGATTCGTCAATCCAACAGCCCTTACTGATTGATTTAGCCGCATAACCGATAACTTCCCCATAGCGTATGATGGCTTCATTCTCGACTATGTCCATTAAAGCCACCTTGTGGCCTTGTGGCACTCTTTCTTTCAATTCAAGCCCACAAGGGAATACGGTTCCTTGATCCAAGCCTCCCGTATTAACCACGATGGCGACATTGTCGATCCCATTCACCTTAATATAAAGCGGTACCTCCGTCAGTTGCGTTTTCGTATCCACTTTACCACTCCTTCATTCTAAAAAAGCAAACAGACATCACTAAACATACACGTGTCGGTAATTTTCAGAAATACTGTTTTTTTCCCTTATTTGACAAACACCGTTTTAATGGAAGTAAAAAACTCTTTTGCGGCTTCTCCTTGTTCCCTGGAGTGGGAGCTGGAGTTTTTCATGCCGCCAAATGGCGCCTGTAATTCAACGCCTGCGCTCTCGGCGTTGACCCTGATCAATCCCGCTTCCATATCATTAACAAATGAAAGTAAATGTTTGATATTGGCTGTGAAAATCGAAGCACTAAGGCCATATTCCACGCTGTTCGCAAGTTGCAGGGCTTCTTCAACTGAATCAGCTTTCAATAAGGCAATCACCGGACCAAAAATCTCTTCCTGTACAATTGTCATATCTGACGTACAATTATCAAAAATCGTCGGTTCTACATAAAAGCCATTTGCCTGAGGGCCTTCTTCAGCACGCTTCCCGCCAATTAGAAGTGCAGCACCTTCTTCCACTCCTTTTTCGATATAGGAAAGAACCGTATTCAATTGACTTTCGCTAGCACATGGTCCCATCCATGTCCCGCTGTCCAATCCATCCCCGATGGAAATGCCTTTCGTTTCTTTCACCAGCAGCTGCTTGAACTCTTCATAAACTTCAGCTGCAACGATGACACGGCTTGTAGCGGTACATTTTTGCCCCGTTGAACGGAACGCACCTGTAATGACTGCTTCTACAGCCAGGTTAAGATCCGCATCCGCTGCAACGATTACCGGGTTTTTCCCGCCCATTTCAAGCTGGTATTTCGCTCCGCGTGCTAACGCCGCTTGTCCAATCCTTTTTCCGACTCCGTTTGAGCCGGTAAAGGTAATCCCGTTTATATCTTCGTGATCGGCGATGCCCTGCCCTATGACACTGCCCGGCCCTGTAACCATATTGACAACACCCGCCGGGAAACCGGCTTCTTCAAAACACTCCATGATTTTCGCACAGGTGATCGCCGTCTCGGTGGCTGGCTTCACCACAATCGTATTCCCATATACGAGGGCAGGAGCCATCTTCCAGATTGGGATGGCGATCGGGAAATTCCAAGGTGTAATGACGCCGACTACACCAAGCGGAACGCGCGTCGTGAACATAAGTGCTGAACTGTCGGTGGATGGAATGACATCCCCCACCTTACGCATCCCTTCTCCTGCATAGTATTTCAGGATTGCAATACCGCGTGCCGTTTCCCCTTTTGTTTCAGCAAATGTCTTGCCCATTTCCCGTGTTGCACATTCTGCGATTTCATCAATCCGCTTTTCAAGAATTTGCGCTGCTTTATACAGATACTCCCCGCGCTCTGAACCAGCTAGTTTGCGCCATTTATCTTTCGCCTTTTTCGCTGCTTCCACTGCCAGGTTCAAGTCATCCTTAGTGGATTTTTGTACATAACCGACAATTGCCTGTTTATCTGCCGGGTTTAAACTTTTTTCAACTTCATTTGAAATGGAAGCAACCCATTCACCATTAATATAGTTAAGATACGTTTTTGTTTGAACTGTAGTTATCATATATAATCCCCACCCTTATTAGATTGATAGAATTGGTGTTTCTTTTGGAAAACGATCTAAGGCATTCTCTAATATCGTTTGCATTTCTGCATAATGTTCTTTTTCCACCGGAAGAATCGGTAATCTGACTGTTTGCCCAACCGGCATTCCCATAATCTCCATACCTGCTTTAATGAGAGAAACGGCATACCCTTTTCGCTGACGGCGAATATTGTTGATCGGCATGATGACCTGCTGGTAAATTTCATTGACCGTTTCTTGATCTCCGCTCAAGATGCCATTATAGAACTTTCGTGAGATATGCGGGATGTAATTGGATATCGCCGATGAATAGGAATCAAAGCCAAGTGGAACGTAGGCCGACATGGTAACTTCCGCAAGCGGCATTCCGTTCAGCCAGCCGAAACGTTTTCCGAAGGTTTGTGTAAGGAGTCCATTCAACTCCATATTGCCCAGACCGTCTTTGACGCCGACCACCTGCGGGACCTCAGCAAGCGCTTCCAAAGTTGAAAGTGAAAATGCCACATTATCACGCTGATATACGATGGAATTCAAGTCTGTACTCTCTGCGATGGCTTTGAAATAAGCCGACAGACCTGCCTGTTCTCCAGTAACGAGATATGGAGGTAATATTAAATAACCATCTGCCCCTTTTTCCGCAGATATTCTGGCAAGTTCGAGGGAAGTTTGGATATTCCCGCCTACCCCTGTGTATACAGGTACTTTTCCAGCGGTGACGGATACGGCTACCTCGACCATCGCTTCATATTCCTCTTTACTTAACGATGGATATTCCGCTGCTGCACATGCCACGAAAATAGCTTCTAGTCCCCCATCTAATAAAAATTGGATATTTTGGGCGAGTGCTTGTTCATCAAGCTTATTACTCGTTGTGAATGGTGCCACGGGAAATCCAAGAATTCCTTTAGGTGCCTTGCGAATCTTATTCATTTTTTATTCCCCCTTGTGTATTATTGTTTTATTGTAAGACAAATACACCATCTGGTCAATCGTATTTTTTTTATTTTCTGAAAAATGAAGCACTACTTCATCCTTCGATAATTTCGCTTCTAATATATACAAAAAAACACGATAATGAAGGAGCTAAAATGAAAAAACTTTTAAGAAAAAAAGCCATTGACAAACAATTTTATTTGTCTTACCATTGGACAAAACTAAATATTAAGAATTTTCACGAAGGAGGAAACAGTTAACATTGTAAGCGGTATCAATTAGAAAATATAATAAAATACGATTAAGGAAGTGAGTATATGAACGCTGAAGAAAAAGTTTTCCAACCATCTCCTAAACTGCCAAGTGCCCAGAAAAAAACACGCACACGATGGTTCATTGTCTTTATGCTCTTTTTGGTTACAGCCCTGAATTATGCGGATCGTGCGACGCTATCCATTGCGGGTACGGACATGTCTGGTCAGCTTGGCCTCGATTCAGTCATGATGGGCTATGTTTTCTCCGCTTTCGCTTGGTCTTATGTAGCTGGACAAATTCCAGGCGGATGGCTTTTAGACCGTTTTGGCTCGAAAAAAGTTTATTTTTGGAGTATCACGTTATGGTCTACCTTTACGCTTTTACAAGGGTTTCTCGGTTTTTTCGGTTCTGCGGGAACGGCTGTCATGGTATTGTTCGGACTGCGCTTCTTAGTTGGATTGGCAGAAGCCCCTTCCTTTCCGGCCAACAGCCGCATCGTTGCCACCTGGTTCCCAAGCCATGAACGCGGAACCGCGGCTGCCACTTTCAATTCGGCCCAGTATTTTGCAACCGTTCTCTTTGCACCGATCATGGGTTACATTACGTATAAATTCGGTTGGGAATACGTCTTCTTCTTTATGGGGGCTTTAGGAATCATCGTTGCTTTCATCTGGCTGAAAACGATTTATGGCCCAAAGGAACATCCACGCATCAACCAAGCTGAGCTTGAATATATCGAAGCGGGCGGCGCTTTGATCAATATGGATCAAACCAGTACAAATAAGGAGGAAAAGAAAGGCGTCAACTGGAATCATATAAAGCAGCTATTATCAAATCGCATGCTGTTAGGTGTTTATCTCGGACAATATTGCATTACGACGTTAACGTACTTTTTCCTGACATGGTTTCCTGTGTACCTAGTACAAGAAAGGGGCATGACCATTCTTGAAGTTGGATTCGTCGCTTCCCTTCCGGCCATTTGTGGGTTTTTTGGCGGCATTCTCGGAGGGACATTCTCGGATTTCTTGTTACGGAAGGGATTCTCATTGACTGTCGCCAGAAAGTTGCCAATTGTTGTTGGGATGATTCTATCGATGAGCTTGGTGGCAGCAAATTATGTAGATACGGAATGGGTTGTCATTTTCGTTATGGCCCTTGCGTTTTTCGGTAAAGGATTCGGGGCACTCGGCTGGGCGGTAGTGGCCGATACCTCTCCAAAGGAAATGTCAGGTGTCAGCGGCGGGCTTTTCAACACATTCGGTAACATTGCCGGCATTACAACACCGATTATCATCGGATATATCATTGCCACGACAGGGTCGTTCAATGGTGCGCTAGTCTTCGTTTGTGCTAATGCTCTTGTCGCGATTTTAAGTTATTTATTCCTAGTTGGTGAAATTAAACGTGTAGAGTTAAAGTCATAGTAAACTAAATATTCTGGCAGGGGGAAAAAATCATGAACAATCAATTGCTAAAAGATAATGTAAAAATTGGCACACCGGTAATTTCAGAAATGAGCGTCATTCCAGTTGCGGGCCATGACGGCATGCTTCTGAACTTGAGTGGTGCCCATGCTCCTTATTTCACCCGGAACATCGTCATTCTAAAAGACAATGCGGGTAATACGGGTGTAGGTGAAGTTCCTGGAGGCGAAAAAATCCGCCAGACACTCGAAGATGCTAAAGAATTGGTTGTCGGCCAGTCCATCGGGACATACAACAACATTCTAAATACCATCCGCAAGCAGTTTGCGGACCGGGATGCTGGAGGGCGCGGCCTTCAGACGTTCGATCTTCGGATTGCCATTCATGCCGTAACAGCATTGGAAGCGGCACTTCTTGATTTAGTTGGCCAACATTTAGGTGTTCCGGTCGCAGCCCTTCTCGGCGAAGGACAGCAGCGTGATAAAGTGGAAATGCTGGGCTACTTATTTTATGTAGGTGACCGCAATAAAACAGATCTTGGTTATTTAAGCGAACCTGAAGCGGAAGATGACTGGCTTCGCCTCCGTCATGAAGAAGCGCTGACACCCGAATCGATTGTCCGCTTGGCAGAAGCCGCCCACTCTCGCTATGGTTTCAATGATTTTAAATTGAAAGGCGGGGTTTTGCGCGGGGAAGAAGAAATCGAAGCGGTGACGGCACTTGCGGAACGCTTCCCTGAAGCCAGGATCACCCTTGACCCAAATGGCGGCTGGCTGCTTGAGGATGCGATTAAACTTTGCCGGGATCAACATCATGTTTTGGCTTATGCGGAAGATCCATGCGGAGCGGAAAATGGTTTTTCCGCCCGGGAAATCATGACGGAATTCAGGCGCGCAACGGGCCTTCCAACCGCTACGAATATGATTGCAACGGACTGGAGGCAAATGGGGCACTCCATTCAACTTCAATCCGTGGACATTCCTCTTGCCGATCCGCATTTTTGGACGATGCAAGGCTCCGTCCGTGTCGCTCAAATGTGTAACGACTGGGGCTTGACTTGGGGATCACACTCGAATAATCACTTTGATATTTCACTTGCCATGTTTACACACGTTGCTGCAGCCGCACCTGGAAAAATCACTGCGATCGATACCCACTGGATTTGGCAGGATGGGCAGCGTTTGACGAAAGAACCTTTTAAAATTGTCGGCGGAATGGTCGATGTCCCTTCCAAACCCGGACTTGGAATTGAAGTGGATATGGAACAAATCGAGAAGGCACATCAGCTTTATAAACAAAAAGGACTTGGTGCCCGTGATGATTCGATGGCTATGCAATACTTGGTTTCCGGATGGAAGTTCAATCCAAAATCACCTTGCCTTGTCAGATGATTTTTTACCAACAATGCGTGCGTCCCTCTCTTTAGAGCGGCGCATTTTACTTTTTTTGGACATAGGTCTACATGCAAATAAGTGTATTATATTATATAATTAGTCTTACAGTAGGAATACATATAGGAAGTTACAGAAAAGGGGTTACACAATGGAAGAATCGTCAAAGAAATTAGGCGTACAATCGGTACATCGCAACACTCTTTCACAACAAGTCGTGGATCAAATCGTGCATCTGCTCGTTACTGGCCAAATGAAAGCGGGCGACAAACTGCCTCCTGAAATGGAGCTTATGAAAGAACTTGAAGTAAGCCGGCCTGTTTTACGTGAGGCGCTCAGTGCCCTTGATACACTAGGGGTCATTACACGGAAAACGCGTGAAGGAACCTTTTTTAACGATAAAATCGGTACACATCCATTCTCTGTCATGCTTGCGCTGGCTACGGATAATTTACCAGCGATCATCGAAGCGCGAATGGCTTTGGAGTTGGGATTGGTAACAATGGCTGCCGAGAAGATCACAGACGAGCAACTGGAGAAACTGCAAGTTACGATTGACACGATTGCCAATAGTGAAGACAACGATTATGGAGAGGCCGATAAAGAATTCCATAAGATCATCGCTTTAAGTGCGAACAATCCCATCATTGAAGGCATGATCGATTCCTTATTGATCACTCATAATAAAATAAATAGCTTGATTCAATTCAGGGAACGGGAACTGACTGTGAAGTATCATAAAGCCATCTATGCTGCACTTGCAGCACATGATCCACATGAAGCATTCAGCCAAATGTACAAGCACCTTGATTACGTCCGTCAGAAAGTCCTTCAATATTCTCACGAACATTAATAGATTGTTTGCGAGGTACCGCAGCAAACTAATGGATCACTCAATGATTCTATTTCATAAGGAAAGTGGATTTTTTCAGGGAACCTATTTTGCTTCCGAGATTTCAGAGTTCAACTTATCTTTTAAATCCAATTGATAGCATAATTCTTTTTGAGAAAAACTGGATAGTAGCGGAACTATCCAGCCCCCACTAATCCACTTTCGATTGAAATCACCCGATGAAGTCAAAACCTCCCTCATGGAAATTGCTGGCTAACCACAATCCCCCTCCAAATATCCTGCCAAGGCTCCACTCAGAAAAACATGCATCCCTGCTTACTGGCAGGAATGCATGGATTCTTTTTTAATTCATGGCTTAATATGCACTCCAACCAGCATCTGCCGTGATGACAGTACCATTAACAAAACTGGAATCGTCTGAAGCAAGGAATAATGCCACTTTAGCGATTTCTTCAGGTTTGCCGTTTCGTGGATTGATAGCCATACCCAGTTGTTGGCGAGAGAAGCCAAACTCATTGATATTCGTCATGCTGGAACCAATATTGGTTTCTACTCCGCCTGGTGCTATAGCATTGCAGCGAATCCCTTTATTGGCATACATGTAGCCCGTGTTTTTAGTGAAACCAACGACTGCATGTTTAGAGGCAGTGTAAGCCGCACCAGCCCGGGCACCGTACAAACCGCCAGCAGAAGCAATATTGATGATGACCCCTTTTTGTTTTTCTAAAAAGATCGGCATCACCTTTCTAGTCGAACGCATGACGCTTGTCGTGTTAATGGCAAAAATCCGATCCCATTTAGAATCTTCAATGTCTCCAGCAGGTTCCATGCCATCCATGATACCCGCGTTATTCACCAAAATATCCACCGTTCCATACGTACTGACCGTGGTATCGATCAAATGTTGAATATCTTCCTCCACCGCTACGTTCGTTTTGATGGCAAAGGCCATTCCGCCATTCGCTTTTATTTCTTCCACCGTATCGTTCGCACCATCAAGGTTTAAATCCGATACGACGACTTTAGCTCCTTCTCGAGCATAATCTATGGCAATTTGTTTCCCCATGCCTGATGCTGCTCCTGTCACAACGGCAACTTTGTCTTGTAATTTCATTTGAACTCCCCCATTCATTCTAGTGAAGCATTACTTATTGTACAGATGTTCATTATCTACCTTCCTTTATAGTATAATTAGTTTCAGTAGGCTTATACAATCAGCAAATGCTGTCCTCAATGTTGGTTAATGAACAGAAAGTGATCATTATGTTTATTAAAAGCACAATAACGAACAAAGGATGAAGAAAATGACTGATAATAATACTGGTATTGATAGAAGGATCAGGAAATCCAAAATGGCTTTGAAAGAATCCCTCATTTCTTTAATGCAAAGTAAGGATTTCAGGGAGATATCGATTACTGATATTGTAGAACTCGCCGACCTTAATCGGGGTACATTTTATAAACACTATCAGTACAAAGAGGAACTGCTTGAAGAGGTCATGGAGGATGTAATTGCCGATTTGATCATATCTTACCGGGAACCTTATAAGAACGCCAAAACTTTCACCATCAATGAACTAACGGCTTCGGTCATCAAAATATTTGAACATGTAGCTAACCATGCAAACATTTATACCCTCATCCTAAAGTCGAATGCATGGCCTACATTATTGGAACGGATTTGTAATGAGTTGAGGAAACTTCCAGTGGAGGACCTGGAAGATTACCGGCCGAACCCTAAGATCAATAAAGAACTTGCCTCCATTTACCAAGCATATGCGATATTGGGCATGATCATCGAATGGGTCAACACTGGCTTTAAATATAGCGCTGACTATATGGCTGAACAGCTGCTGGAAATCCTTAATAATAAATCGGTGAATGCCGTCTTTAAAATAAACCATTTTAAGCAGAAATAAGAGGGCTGCACCGGCAACCCTCCTATCGCCTTAAAGCGCCTGCCCTTTGGAAAGAAACCTTTTTACGACAGACAAGAAAGCAGGTAAATCATCTTCATGGACAAAGTGTCCGGCATCCTCTATCGTCACCAATTCGCAATTGGGGATAAGCTCGGATACCTCCTGCAATTTATTTTGGGGAATATGGCTGGCCCCGCCCCCGATAACAAGCGTCGGCATCATAATATCGGTGAGGCGTGCCCACCATTCGGGATCGGGTTCATTAAGCTGCTGTAGAATCGAAGGCACTACCTGCCAATCAAACGGCAGTGGAACAGAAGGCCTGGAAGGAACCTCCATTGGTTTATCCGAGAAAGGAGGCGGCGTGTCTTCGACAATCAACCTTTCTATCCTCGAAGGAAAATTTTGCGAGAAAAGATAGGAAACCGTCCCCCCCATGGAATGCCCCATTAGCGAAAACCTTCCCAAATCAAGCGCATCCGCAAAATGAAGCAAATCATCACGCATCGATTCAAAAGTATATGTATTCGTTCTCGCACTCCCACCGTGGCCCCGTTGATCTAAAGCTAAAACACGATAACTTTCTCCTAATGCGGCAGCCGCTTGGTCCCATGATTCCGAACTTTTTCCCAGCGCATGAAGAACAACAAGCGGTGGTGCAGAAACATCCCCGCACTCCCGATATTGAAACGTGAGTCCATTCAACTCAATTTGATTAATCCGAATTTCCATCTCCGTTCACTCCCAGGATCGGATTCGTCATTTTGAACCCCGATCTATTTTTTAAAAAAACCTCTAAAATACTATGTTGACTATAAGTAAATTATACGTTTTATGCCTTCACCCATTTTTTCATCCTGCATCTGATCATTTCTGCCTTCACACCTTTTATTCCTGCCTTCATCCATTTATTCATCCTTTGGCTTCATTCCGCAGCAGCCTGCATTACATTCCGTTACGGGCCTTAAATCATAGAAAAACCCTATGCTGCCTGAACGATTCAGGTGGCATAGGGCCTTTTATTGTTTCATTTAAGCGGTTTGATCTTTTTTCACAGCTGGTTTTTCTTCAGCCGGCCAAGCACGCTTAATGAATAATGCCAGAATCAACGCCACACCGGCAATGAAGGTAGATACAAAGAAGGAGAAGTTAATTCCATCCAGCATTGCCTGCATCCCGATTTGGGCTTTCATTTGGCCCATCATCTCAGCGGTGGGCTGGCTTGTTAATTTGCTCATCGCTTTCGTCATTAAATCTTCGGCAGTAGAAGCTGCACGGTTAGACATGACCGTAACGAGCAATGCCGTACCGATCGCACCGGAAATTTGGTTCAGTGTGTTATTCATGGCTGTACCGTGCGGGTTCATGCGGGCTGGCAGCGAGTTCAAACCATTTGTCATGATCGGCATCATGGACATTGACATCCCGAAGGAGCGAACGGAAAACAGGATTATAATTTCTGTATACGTAGTTTCCATTGATAATTTACTTAGCAAATACGTAGTTACCACGGTGATAAGCAAACCGATTGAAGCAAGGATGCGGGCACCGAACTTATCGAAAAGCTTACCGGTAACCGGTGACATGAGGGCCATTAATAACGCACCTGGAAGCATCAGTAATCCAGAATCGAATGGTGAAATGCCACGTACTGTTTGTGTGTACATCGGAATTAAGATCATCCCCGAGAACATCGCCATGTTCAGTACGATTGAGATCGTTGCGGATAAAGCAAACATCGGGTGCTTGAAGATCTTGAACTCAAGCATTGGTGTTTCCATTTTAAGCTGGCGTGTTATGAAAAGGATCAGGGAGATGGCACCGACAATCAGTGTTCCGTATACCTCTAGGCTATCCCAACCCTTGCTGCCTGCCGAACTGAATCCGTAAAGCAAACCGCCGAAGCCTAAGCTTGAAAGGATGACCGATATTTTATCAATTGAGATATCGACTTTTTCCTTGTGGTCTTTAAGTTTAAAGAAGCCGAAAATAAGCACTAGTAAAGCTAGCGGAGTAATGAAATGGAATAGCATTCTCCAATCATAATGTTCGATGATCCAGCCTGAAAGCGTCGGCCCGATTGCAGGGGCAAACATCATGACCAAACCGAATAGTCCCATTGCCGAGCCCCGTTTTTCAACAGGGAAAGAAGTTAAAAGTACGTTCATTAATAATGGCATCATGATTGCCGAACCGGCAGCCTGAACCATACGTGCGCTCAATAATAGCGGGAATACATGCGCTACACCTGCAACGATCGTCCCGATTGAGAATAGGAGCATGGCTGTCAGGAACAGATTACGCACCGAATATTTTCTTATTAAGAAGGCAGTTGTCGGAATCATGATTCCGTTCACGAGCATGTAGCCCGTTGTCAGCCATTGGACTGTGGAAGTCTCGATTCCCAGGTCTATTTGGATTGATGGCAGTGCAATATTTAAAAGGGTTGAATTCAGTATCGATATGAACGCACCGACCATCAGTATGGCCAAAATGCCATACGAACCCTTTTTCTCATTTATTTGTGCAGTACTCACTTTTTATCTATTCCTCCATTCAAACTATTGGTTCATTTAATTATACGAGCGGTATATTCCAATCTCACAAAATCAATAATATACCCCTAGTTCATTTTTTGCAATAAAAATTTACTGGTTTAAATAAGGGTTTGTGCTGTGATGAAAAATAGAGTACGATTAAATTTATACAAGCAGTATAATGAAAATAAGGTGATATGATGAACAACCGAAGGCAGAATGTCATCGATACGGCTCATAAGCTGTTTATTGACAAAGGCTACCAAGCGACGTCCATTCAGGACATTTTAGACGGCAGCGGTATATCAAAAGGTACATTTTATAATTATTTCCCTTCGAAGGGTGAATTATTTATAGCCATTTTCCGCTCCTTTTATACAAAGATCCGCCATGAACGGGAAAAACTGTTGATTGGTCAAGATTCCGCCGATATTGAAATTTTCATCAGGCAGCTCGAACTGCAATTGATGGTGAACAAGCAAAGCAAATTGCTTATCCTGATCGAAGAAGTCCGTGTTTCCAATGATGAAGAGTTAAAACAATTCATCAATAAGACGCTATTGTTGAGCTTACGCTGGATGTATAACCGTTTTATCGATATCTTCGGTGAAAGTAAAAAACCCTATCTTTTAGATAGCGTCATTATCTTTCATTCGATGATGACCCACATGAGCCATTTTAGTTACCGTGCTAATCCCGCCGGTACACCGGACATACAAATTATCCGATATTGCATGAATCGCATTGTCCATTTAGTCAATGAAGTGGCTGAAAGCGGGGAACAGATCATTGATCCGGAATTAATGGATACGTGGTTTCCAAAATTCACAAACCAGCTTGATGCTTGCCATAATGATTTGCTTCATTCCACCACGGAATTGAAAAAAGCGATAAACAAAGCTATTCCTTGCGATGAAGATCGAAGAAGAGCCATTGAATTGGTCGACTTCATCCAAGATGAGCTGATGCAGTCAGACAAACCGCGAGAATTCTTGATAGAAAGTCTGCTTTCCACTTTGAAAACTGGATATGCTTCACAGATCCAAGCATACATGGAGGCTTTTGAAGAAAGCATCCATTCTTGCTTGAGCCGATAAGATTGAAGATACGCACCTACCGAAAGCGGCAGGTGTTTTTTTTATGGCTTTTTGAATTGCCCCTGATTTTAAAAAAGAGTTGGTTTTATAAAAGCGACCTAAGGAAACACTATCCTTATCATAATAAAGGGAGGTCTATCTACTTGAGTGTGAAAGAGAATGCTTTGTCCATATTGGCTCTGGGCGGAGTGAATGAAATCGGTAAAAACATGTATGTGATTCAATATTCTAACGATATCGTCATTATTGATTGTGGTGCAAAGTTTCCTGATGAAAGTTTATTAGGAGTCGATTTGATCATTCCTGATATTTCCTTTCTTCAGGAGAATAAGGAGAAGATACGCGCTTTGATTGTGACTCATGGGCATGAAGATCATATTGGCGGTATCCCTTATTTCTTGAAAAAATTGAATGTGCCCATTTATGCCACACGTTTAACACTTGGTTTGATTGAATTGAAGTTAAAAGAACATAACCTTTTGGGTGATACGGAATTAATCCAGATCAATTCGGATTCAAAGCTGGAATTCGGGGAAATGGTTCTGGACTTTTTCAAAACGAATCATAGTATTCCCGATTGCCTCGGAGTCACCATGCATACGCCGGAAGGCACGGTCGTTCATACAGGGGACTTCAAGTTTGACTTGACTCCGATGAATGATCAGTATCCCGATATTCATAAAATGGCCAAAATTGGGAGTGAAGGTGTCCTCGTTTTACTATCGGAAAGCACGAACGCAGAGCGTCCCGGCTCAAGTCCTTCGGAGCATCTGGTTGGCAGCCATATTGAAGAGGCCTTCATGCAGGCAAAACAGAAAGTCATCCTTTCGACATTCGCTTCAAATGTCAATCGTGTTCAACAAGTTGTGAACGCTGCACTGAAGACAAACCGGAAACTGGCCCTGATTGGACGAAGCATGGTGAACGTCGTAACCGTTGCCATTGAACGCGGCTATCTCGAGGTTCCTGATGGGATGCTTATCCAACCACAAGAGGTCGATAGTTATGCTCCTGAAAGGGTCGCGGTTTTATGTACAGGAAGTCAAGGAGAGCCGTTTGCCGCCCTTTCCCGCCTTTCCAGTTCGAATTATCGGGATATGAGCATATTGCCTGATGACACAGTGATTCTTGCCTCCACACCAATACCCGGAAATGAACGGGATGTTTCACGTATCATCGACAACCTGTTTCAACTGGGTGCCAAGGTCATTTACGGTTCTGGGACTGTGACGGGCATGCATGTATCAGGACATGCTTATCAGGAAGAGTTAAAGCTCATGCTAACCCTGATGAAACCTAAGTATTTCATCCCGATTCACGGTGAGTATCGGATGCTGCACCAGCATCGATTGTTAGCTGAGTCTGTCGGGGTGGAGAAGGATCATACTTTCATCATCAATAATGGTGATGTGGTGGATATTGAAAACTCCGTTGCCCGTCAAACAAGAAAGGTGGCTGCCGGCAATACCTTTGTCGACGGTGTTGGCGTCGGGGATGTAGGAGAAATCGTTCTGCGGGACCGTAAGCAGCTTTCCGAAGATGGAATGCTCGTCATCGTCATAACACTAAGCAAGACAGAAAGAAAAATAGTATCAGGACCCGATACCATTTCCCGTGGATTTGTATATGTTCAAAATTCCGAGGACCTCCTTAAAAATGTGAATCGTCTTGTCACGAAAACGGTCAACGACTTACAAAGTGAAAAAATATACCGGTGGAACATCATTAAACAAACCATTAAGAAGGAACTGGGGCAATATCTCTTTAATCAAACTAAGAAAAAACCAATGATCCTTCCAATAATCATTGAAATTTAGCGCCAAATCGAAAGGAACTCGACTTTGAATAGTCGAGTTCCTTTTTTAATCGAGTCCTGATTTACTCGCTTTTGCGGCCATTGCCTTGTTCTTATTCCATACCTTGAACTTCATGAAAACAGCGGCAAGACCGATGATCACGATGAATAAAAGGCTGATGAAAAATCCTGGACGTATCTCTTTTTCAAGAAGTGTTCCACTTACTGCCGCTAAAATTAAAAGCAGTCCGAAAACGGCAGTAATCTTACTCCACATCTTATTTTCCAAGATTTTGAATGAAGAAAGAATGATGAATGCCCAGTTATACAAAAGCAATATACCAGCAGATGTTGTAATGTATTCATAAATCTTTCCTGGCAGGAGCAAGGCAGTGATGATCGATCCTAAAAGACCTAAGGCCCCAAGCCCCAGTGACGGCAGCGGAAGATCTTTGAATTTCTTGATCTTTTGCATGAATAATGCGGGTGCATTCCCATCATTGGATAGCGTTACCAATAAATTGGTTACACCAAATAGTGAAGCGGTCATCGTCGAGAAACCGGCAATGATGATCGCACCATTAAAAACGTGCGGGAAAAATGTCAGGTGATAACTGTCCAATGCCGAAACGAATGGGCTTTCTTTTTCACTGAATGCCCCTAACGAAATCATGGTTACGGCTAATCCCAATGAAACCACATATATGATGGTAAGGACCAAGAGCATGATCGTCCCTGCCTTTGGTGCATCTTCTTTCTTTTTAAGCTGCATCGCCATCAATCCAATGACCTCAATGCCGCCAAACGCATAAAAGGCATAGATAAGGGATGTCCAAAACCCCTTTAGCCCTTTTGGGAATAATTCATCGAACGTATTCGGAAATGATGGCGGTTTCGCTCCAGCAAGACCGAACCAGCCGCAAACGGCACATATTGCAATGATGATAAACATTACGATTGCTGCTGTCTTAATTACAGCAAGGATGTTTTCCACCCTGTCGAACCCTTTTGTTCCCAGCAATACCACCACGATTGAAACAATGGCAAAACCGGATGCAAATAGCCAAAGCGGCACTTTCGGGAACCAAAATTGAGATAATAGCGAAAGCGCAGTAAGCTGGCTTCCCATGATCAATATATTGGAGGACCAATAATTCCAGCCACAGCTAAAGCCCGCCCATCGTCCAAATGCTTTATTGGCATAATAACAAAAAGAACCTTCTTGAGGATCGGCAGCCGTCATCTTGGCAAGCAGATTATAAACGATATAGGTACCCAGTGCAGCCAATACAAATGAAAATACAATGGATGGCCCCGTCGTTTTAATCCCTATGGTCGATCCGAGGAAATACCCTGTCCCGATCGTACAGCCAACCCCGACCAATGATAGCTGCCACCATTTCATGTCGCCCTGTTGTTCACCGGATGCATTGGAATCTTGACCAGCCTTTCCTTTCGCTGAACTGCAATTGGCTTTTGTTGTCATAACATTACCCCCTTCCATCATTCATAGTGTTGATAATGACACAATGAATTATGCAAGGAAGAAGTTTTCAAATACCCTATGTAATAACCTGAAGCATTCTCCTTTAAGATAGGGTGGCAGAAATGCCTTGATAAGCAAAATAAACCCCAAAGCCGACCAATGATAATCCAGAGATGATCGAAATGGCCATTAAGCTTTTTTCATTTAAGAACCTGCGAAATCCATTCGTTAATGCCGCTACAAAAAAATCCCAGCAAGTAAGACCTAGAAAGATCATCCCGCTATAAATGAAGAGTTGGGATGTCCCATAACTTGAAGCCGTTTTAGCTAAAACAGATCCATATATCCCCAACCAAAATAAAATGGACAATGGACTGGTCACGGACATGATGAACCCAGTAAAAAAACAGGAAATTAAAGAATCTCTATTCCTGTATTCATTTAATAATATCGTATTGACCCGTAATATACTTTCGACCCCGGAATAAATAAGCACAAATCCGCCAAAAAGCCAAAGAAATATCTGGACGATCGGGATTTCTAAAAACCGCACCATTCCTACATATACTAAAATCATGAACAAGGCATCTGCGATCATCGACCCTGCCCCAACGATCCAGGCATGCCAAAACCCGTTCTTGATTCCTTTATCGATGCGAGCGGAGTTCACCGGACCGATCGGTGCTGCAAGGGTAAGTCCTAAGAAAAAGTAACTTAGCAGTAAATGTACACTCAAAAAGCATCACTCCTTCGAGCTAGTTCATGACTTGTACATTTTATGTGACAACCCTCTCCCTATAACCACATGCCAAAAAAATTTCCCAATTCACAAAAAAAAGCCGTGGGAAAGCCCGGCTTTTTTGAGATGTATTGAAGCCGATTAGGCAGCAGCTTCTTTTTTGTCTGAACTAATGAATTTCATAACAATCAATACGATGCCTATACCAATGATCCCAGAAATGATATAGGTCATATTGATATGATTTTTCATGACAAGGGACATGACCGGAGGGCCTGCCGCAACGCCGATGAACCTTGATGACATGTAGAAGGAGGTTATCGTCCCCCGCTGTTCCTTTTCTATATTTTGAGTGATGATTGCGTCGAGTGTCGGCAATAAAGCACCAATTGCTATGCCCACCAAGCTTGTTATTACCAATAGAAGGACGACCCTGTTTTTAGTAAAACCGACAAATACAAGGCTGATTGAAAGGACAGCTAAACTGATCATGATGATCTTTTTCATGATCGGTAATTCCCCCTTGATTTTTTTCCCTGCAACATAAGAAGATACGCAAAGAAAAAATAGCGGGATCGCTATCACTAAACCTTTTTTGATTCCATGCAAATCATGGATTTTTTCCAGATTATCAGACAAAAAGAAAAGAACACCGAACAAAACCAACATGACAAAGACACCAATCAGGAAAACCGTATATAACCATTTTCCTTCCTTCTTGAATATTTTTTTCGTATCATGCCAGAAATCCTTGAATTTCTTCGGCTCATCCTTCTCCTTTGGTACCTTTATAAAGAAAAAGACCAAAACAATAGATATTAAACTGAAGAATGAAATCGAGAAGAATGGTAAAAACCAGATAAATGCAGCAAACAGGGAACCTAATATTGGACTAAGCACTTTCCCAAACGTATTCGAGGTTTCTATGATTCCCAAACAAGAACTCGTTTTTTCATCATCATCTTTGTATAAATCCCCCACCAAAGGCAAAATGATGGGCGAGGCCCCAGACGCCCCAATCCCTTGCAATACCCTCCCAATGATGATCCATGTATAGGGATTTTCCATTTTCCATGACGCATAACCAGCTATCAAACCACCGATAAGGGCTAGGATCAAGCTTGGCAGAATGACCATTTTCCGTCCGAATCGATCTGATAAATAACCAGCAATGGGAATTAAAAAGATGGATGCAACGGAATAGCTTGTTATCACCATGCTTGATTGAAATGAAGATATCCCCACCTTTTCCTCGAAAATGGGCAAAACCGGGATAAGCATTGAATTTCCAAGTGTCATAACCAATGGAATCGATGCCATACTGATCAAGCACCACACGCTTACATCTTTATTTTGCTTCTCATGACCTTCCATACTTACACTCCTCATCCATTATAAAAGCAATTTATTGCATAAAAGGTAACCATTTGTGAAACCAATTTGTTTTGCATCATATATTAGATGTCTTAAATTATTATGTTATAGTGCAGAAACATTTATTCAGTTACGCTTCTCCCAAAATTACCCCTATTCCCTTTAAAACAAAAAAACCATTCTGTTTAAGAATGGTCAGACTGTAGACAAACTCGATGAAAATCGAGTTTGTCTATTTTTATGGCTTGTACAATTTGGACGTTGATTTCCACTCCAGGCACTCGCTTTCCGCGGGCGGTCGGGGAGCCTCCTCGGCTTTCGCCTGCGGGGTCTCCCCTAGACGCGCTTTTCCCGCAGGAGTCTCGTACCTTCCGTTCCAATCAACTTTGTCTTACCTTTTAGATAGAACACTTTTGCCTGGAGTCATGTTTGTTTTAAAATAGAAGTATTAAAACTTGAGGTGATGAGGATGCTTTCTAAACATGATTCTATTCAGCGAGATCAACTTGAAATGATTACTTTAGATCAATTGGTGCCACCGAACCATTTGGTTCGTAAAATGGAGGCTGCCATTGACTTCACTTTCATTTATGACTTGGTGAAAGATATGTATTCAGAGGTAGGACGCCCAAGTATTGATCCAGTTATTTTAGTTAAACTGACTTTCATTCAATATACCTTCGGTATTCGTTCCATGCGTAAAACGATTGAAGAAGTTGAAACCAATATGGCTTACCGTTGGTTCTTAGGCTATGGTTTCCATGATAAAGTACCTCATTTCTCTACGTTCGGGAAAAATTATGAGCGACGCTTCAAAGATACAGATCTGTTTGAACAGATTTTCTATCGCATTTTAATGACAGCTGCTAATAAAAAGTTAATAAGTGCTGAACACGTTTTCGTGGATTCCACACATGTGAAAGCCAGTGCGAATAAACGGAAATTTGAAAAGAAAATCGTTCGTAAAGAAACACGAGCGTATCAAGGACGTCTTCAAGAAGAAATCAATCAAGATCGTGAAAACCATGGAAAAAAGCCTTTTCCACCAGATAAATTTGATAAAGAAGAGACCAAAGAGATTAAAGAAAGTACAACGGATTCTGAGAGTGGCTACTATGTGAAAGATGAACGAACAAAACAGTTTGCCTATTCATTCCACGCGGCCGCAGACCGCAACGGTTTTGTATTGGGAACGATTGTAACACCTGGAAATACACATGACAGTCAGATCTTAGAGCCACTAGTTGAACAAGTGATTGAGAAAGTTGGAAAACCGGAAGCCGTTGCCGCAGATGCAGCTTATAAAACACCAGCGATTACAAGCTACCTATTTAACAAAGAAATCATACCGGCTTTACCTTATACACGTCCTCGCACCAAAGAAGGATTTTTCCGCAAACAGGACTATGTATACGATGAACATTTTGATTGTTACCTTTGCCCTTCGGGCGAAACTTTAAAGTACTCAACAACAAATAAAGAGGGCTATCGCGAGTACAAATCGCCAAAACAAATTTGTACAACATGCTCATTTTTATCTCGGTGTACAGAAAGCAAAGACTGTCAAAAAGTGGTGACACGGCATATCTGGCAAACACATGTGGAAGAAGCAGATCATCTGCGTCATCATCAAGATGTAAAACCTATATATGCAAAACGTAAAGAAACGATTGAGCGTGTATTCGCAGATGCAAAAGAAAAGCATGGTATGCGTTGGACTACTTTAAGGGGACTTAAAAAATTGTCGATGCAGGCGATGCTTACTTTCGCTGCCATTAATTTAAAGAAGATGGCCAATTGGACATGGCAAGGTCCAAAAATGGCCTAACATAGTGGGCTCGTAGAGCCCCAATCTCTAAACTTTAGGCGAAAATTCAAAGGGAATTTCAAAAGGGGTTCAGAATTTTTTAATTCCGAACCCCTTTTGTCTACAAACTGACCATTCTGTTTAAGAATGGTCTATCTTTTTTTGCTTGTACAAATTTGGACGTTGATTGGAACGTAGGGCACTCGCTATTCCCGCAGGATTCTCGCACACCCGCTCCAATCAACTATGTTGGAACTCCTTTTGCCTACAGTCTAACCATTCTGTTTAAAAATGGGTTTCCCGCTTTCGGCTTTATAAAAGAATAATATTCCTTTTTTCACATTCCTCTATTATTTGGTCATTCCATACCGAAACTTGAACCTCGCCAATATGTGCTTTCTTCAACAAAAACATGCATAATCTGGATTGCCCTATTCCCCCGCCTATTGAATACGGAAGCTTTCCTTCCAATACGGCCTTATGATAATTGAGTACCTTACGATTTTCGTTTTTGGATAATCTTAATTGTTTTAACAATGACTTTTCATCTACTCGAATGCCCATTGAAGAAACCTCAAAAGCACATTCCAAGAGTGGGTTCCATAAAACGATATCTCCATTTAGATCCCAATCATCATAATCCGGTGAACGTCCATCATGCTTTTCTCCCGAATGTAACGCTCCGCCAATTTTCATAATGAAAATTGCACCATATTTCTTCGCTGTCACGTTCTCTCTTTCCTTCGGAGTAAGATCCGGGTATAAATCCTCCAACTCCTGGGTCGTAATGAAGTGAATGTCCTCAGGTAACACAGGCGTAAGCAGATGATGGAATTCAAACATATAACGTTCGGTCGATTTAATGGCACTATATATTTTTTTCACTTCGGATATTAATGTATCCACGTTACGTTGTTCTTTCGTTATGACTTTCTCCCAGTCCCATTGATCCACAAATAACGAGTGTAAATTATCCAGTTTTTCATCACGTCTTATTGCATTCATATTTGTGTAAATGCCTTCATCACAAGCCAAACCATACCTTGAAAGAGTGATTCTTTTCCACTTTGCCAAAGATTGAACCACTTCTATATGTTTATTCTTAATATCCAGAGCATCAAAGGTAAGAATCCGCTCCACACCATTTAAATTGTCATTGATACCATTACCTTCATGTAAAACGAAAGGGGCTGATACTTTAATAAGGTTTAACGCATTTGAAAGTCCTTCTTCAAAATGATCCTTCATTTCATTTATTGCAATATCAGTATGCATGATATCAAGAATTGTTTTATATTTATTCGGCATTGATAATTCAGGCATAATTCTCCTCCAATTCCGCTTTGAATAGCGCATGCACTAAAATAGGCGTTTTCCATTTGACTAAATTACATTATGAAGGAGTTTTCTGTGTTGTTACAAAAATACCAGGTCAGACAAGGCGGACTAAACTTAAAAAATAGGACTAAAAAGGTGGTACAAGTCCAAATGTTTGAATACATTCAAATAAGCGAAGATGTATAAACGATGAGGTGATGAATTGGGTGTTTTTTTCAGCTTTGTATTATTAGGTTTATCACTGGCGGCTCCTATCGGTCCCATAAACGCTGCTCAATTGGACAAAGGAATCAAGAAGGGTTTTTGGCATGCCTGGGTATTTGGCTGGGGTGCCATTTTAGCGGATTTTGTTTTTATAGCCCTCGTCTTTTTCGGTGTCGTCCACTTTTTGGACAACTCCTTCATGAAGACATTTTTATGGCTTTTTGGATTTTTCGTCCTGACCTATACCGGAATCGAAAGTCTGCTAAGTGCAGGCAAGATTGAAGTGAATGCACGAAAAGCGAAAGATTCCCTTTTTTCTTCATTCCTGACAGGATTCATCATGTCCCTTTCGAATCCCTTATCCATATTGTTTTGGCTGGGGATTTACGGATCCATTCTCGCAAACTCCGCTTCCAAATATGATATGGATGATTTACTTTTGTACAGCTCAGGAATCCTTATCGGCCTCTTAACCTGGGATTTCATAATGGCCATCATCGCCAGCACCTTCAGACGCTTTTTATCCAAACCCATTCTAATGGGCATCTCGATCATTTCGGGGATATCCCTTATAGGGATCGGCCTATACTTTGCCATCCAGGCAGCCAAGGTTTTATTTACATAAGAAGTCGAGCATTAACTCGTGAATTTGAATAAATTTTCATATAAAATAAGTCGCCTATTTTATTATCCTTCTTTGTCCATGTCGGACACTTAACCCTCATTGTTCATAGCCTGTAAGGGTAAACACAAAGGGAGGATTTCTTGAATGTATAATTACGGCTATTACCCTTATAAAGTTCCATATTATACTGCTCCATATTATTACGATAATTCTTTTGCTAATTTGCCTTATTATGATGACAGGCTGCCAGTACAAACACTGGTTCCAGTAGCCACTATTTAGAGCCATTTAAACGCAGGCCGGCAAGGTCATTGCTTCAGAGGTTTTTGGGGTAACACCCAGCACACCTTTATTTTAATGGGGATAAATAATACTAACTGGAATGGTACAGATACTCGAAGATGGCATACCAAATGAGGTACATCATACAGATATAGTTGGATTACAATACCTAGGATTAACCTGCCCTGCCGATGGCAGCGGACAGGGTGCGGTCAAGGCGGTGGACAAGGCGGCCCGGGGGGTAACTGTTTTCAGCAGTTCATTCCGGGTGTTGGCTGGGTATGGATTTGTAGATAAAAAGAAACAGCCGATTTATTCGGCTGTCATTTTTTTATTCCATTTACTCGTGAGTTTCAGGCTTTTACTCGTGAGTTTCTCGCTTTTACTCGTGAGTTCCGGCCTTTTACTCGTGAGTTTCTCGCTTTTACTCGTGAATTTCTCGCTTTTACTCGTGAATTCCGGCCTTTTACTCGTGATTTTCTCGCTTTTACTCGTGAATTGCTCTTTACTCGTGATTTTCTCGCTTTTACTCGTGAATTCCGGCCTTTTACTAGTGAGTTCCAATTTAAGCTGCTTTCTTGTTAGATGCTGCGTTCTTTTATTTGCTGGACCATTTTCTTGATGAATGTTTCTATCGCGACATTTTCAACTTCTTGTTCCCCGTATTTCCGGACATTTACTTCATTTTCTTTTTCTTCTTTATCTCCGAGGACCAGCATATATGGGATTTTCCCCATCTGTGCTTCCCTGACTTTATACCCCAGCTTTTCATTCCGATCATCGATTTTCACTCTTATGCCTTGATTCTTCAGTGCTTTTTGAACCTGTAAACAATAATCCAGATGAACTTGTGAGACAGGGATGATCTGTACTTGCACCGGGGCGAGCCATACTGGGAAAGCACCGCCAAAATGTTCTATGAGGATTCCAAAAAATCGATCGATCGATCCAAAGATGGCACGATGAATGACGACCGGACGGACTTTTTCATTATTTTCATCGATGTAAGTCAGATCAAATTTGTCGGGCATTTGAAAATCAAGTTGGATTGTTGCACATTGGTGGCTTCGTTTTAATGCATCTTTAATATGAAAATCAATTTTCGGTCCATAAAATGCCCCGTCCCCTTCATTTACTTGATATTGTATCCCGATGCTTTCCAGAACATTTTTCAGGGCTGTTTCAGAAGCTTCCCAAAGGGATTCATCGCCCATTGAATCCTCCGGACGAGTCGAGAGCTCCACGGAATACTCGAATCCAAAAGTGCGATACACCTTATCGATCAGATGAAACACTTGTTTAATTTCACTTTCGATTTGATCCTGCCGTACATAGATGTGGGCATCATCCTGACAAAATGTACGGACACGCAGCATCCCGTTCAATGCACCGCTATATTCATGCCGGTGGACTTGACCGAATTCGGCCATCCGGATGGGTAAATCCCTGTAAGAATAAAGACTGTTTTTGAATATAAGCATATGACCCGGACAGTTCATTGGCTTCATCGCGAATTTTGTTTGATCCACCTCAGTGAAGTACATATTCTCGTGATAATGATCCCAGTGGCCCGATTGTTCCCATAACCGCTGGTTCATCATGAAAGGAGTCCGAACTTCGTCGTAATCAGCTTCAGTCTGAATCTCCCGCGAGAAATTCTCCAATTCATTTCTAACGATTTGTCCTTTCGGTAAATAAAATGGCATTCCAGGGGCTTCCTCCGAAAACATGAATAACTCCAACTGCTTCCCTAATTTACGGTGATCGCGTTTGGCCGCTTCTTCCAGGAATTTAAAATGATCCTGTAAATCCTTGTTCTTTCGAAAAGCCACGCCATACACCCTTTGGAGAACTTCATTTTGATTGTCTCCCCGCCAATAGGCACCAGATACACGAGTCAATCTGAATGATTTTACAAATGATGTGGATGGAAGGTGCGGCCCTCTGCAAAGATCGATGAATTCCCCCTGTTGATAGAGCGTTAATTTTTCACCATTGGGGATGTTCTTGGCTATATCCAACTTGAATGACTCCCCTCTGCCCTCGAATAACTTCACAGCTTCTTCATATGACACTTCGATCCTTTTAATCTCCAGATTTTCACTTATGATATGTTCCATCTCTTTTTCAATGGCTTGCAGATCTTCTGAGCTCAAAGGATGGTCTAACTTAAAGTCATAGTAAAAACCGTCTTCCACGACTGGTCCCATCCCTAATTCCACATTTTTGTATAATCTTTTTACAGCCTGTGCCAAAACATGCGCCACTGTATGCCGTAATACTTGTAATCCTTCATCCGAATCGAGAGTCAAGATCGACAGTTCGCCATCCTTATTAAGCTTGTGACTTAGATCAACCAGTTGCTTATCCAGTTTTCCAACTACTGCCTTTTTCCTTAAACTTGAGCTGATTGAGCTTGCCACACTTTCCACTGTGATCCCTTGCGGATACTCCTTTTGCTGCCCATCCGGGAATTGTACTTTAATCATTTTTTCACCCATCACATAAACACCCCTTTTTAATAATAAAAAAACGCACACATCCCTATGCAAGGGACGAGTGCGTTTACCCGTGGTTCCACCCAATTTCCCATAAGCAAAAAACACTCATGGCTCTGGAGCTTGTAACGCAGCTTAGACGATATCAGTTACTTTTTGTTCACCGATATAGCTCAAAGGCGGTAAATCAGTTTCCTAAGCCAGGAAGTTCGCAGCTGCCTCCCTCTCTGCAGACCGTAAAAATGATTCATGTCCTTATCATCGCCATATTTTTATATAGAAAAAAACGCACACATCCCTATGCAAGGGACGAGTGCGTTTACCCGTGGTTCCACCCAATTTCCCATAAGCAAAAAGCACTCATGGCTCTGGTGCTTGTAACGCAGCTTAGACGATATCGGTTACTTTTGTTCACCGATATAGCTCAAAGGCGGTAAATCAGTTTCCTAAGCCAGGAAGTTCGCAGCTACCCTTCCCTCTCTGCAGACCGTAAAAATGATTCATGTCCTTATCATGGCAATAATTATAATAATAAAAAACGCACCCATCCCTATGTAAGGGACGAGTGCGTTTACCCGTGATTCCACCCAATTTCCCATAAGCAAAAAACACTCATGGCTCTGGAGCTGTAACGCAGCTTAGACGATATCAGTTACTCTTGTTCACCGATATGGCTCAAAGGCGGTAAATCAGTTTCCTAAGCCAGGAAGTTCGCAGCTGCCCTTCCCTCTCTGCAGACCGTAAAAATGATTCATGTCCTTATCAATGCTTCTAAAATTTTATATTGTTATATATATTACAATATATTCCCATAAGTGACAACCTCAATTTTTTTCATTTCATCACCAACACCAAATTGGTATAATTAGTAAAAAAGGAGTCTCTATGAAACGTTTAAGCAATTGGTCAATCGTATTTGCAGTGATTGGTATCCTATCATTTTCCTGTTCCCTAGCTTTTTCAAAAGCGTCCGAGCTGCTTATGATTTCAGGATTCGGTGCGTTGCTAATTGGTTTGTTATGCAGCTTAGGGGCCATGTATAAAAATGAAAGAGGAATGTCGAAATTTTTGGCTGTGGCTGCATTCTTTCTTTTTAGTTTCATTCTCGTTTGGAATGAACCATTTCAAATTGTCAGGCTCTTGACCTGGATGAAAAATTAAATGAAAAAAACCCGTTCACCATGACGGGTTTTTTCATTGATTCATTCTTCATCGGTTATCCTTCGGCTTGAATTCTTTATTCCAAGCCATAGCGTAAGTCCAGTGGTCCAGAGTATTAGCGCGCATCCAAAGCCGAGCAATGATAACGGTGCAAGGATTTGATGCTCCCCAACCATGACGGTATCTGGCACTATCAGCCATGTAATAAGCGCCAATAAACAGAGAAGCACACCTGTTGCATAATAAACCTTGATTTGGAAAAGTGACGCCAATGGTAAAAAATGAATCCCTACAATAATGGCGATGACTCCCGGTATAAGATCGGTCTGATTGATCAAGTTACAGATGGCAATGGCAATCCCAATCAGTAAACCTTCGGCAATGAAGACCATATTAAACAAAAATCCGATACGCTTAAGACGTCTTGCCCCATCATCTGAAACTTGATTGGACATTTTTTGTGATGCATGTATTAATGAAATGCCAACGATAACCATGATGATTCCCACGAATATGGCTGCGAGTTCCACGTAGGGAAACCCCCACCCCTGCAATCCCATTACACCGGTACCCGCCCACAGTGTTCCGAAGACCGCCATGAAAATGACTCCAATTCCAGAACCGCGAAACGCCTCTTTCATCATCAGTTTCCTTTCATCCACAGTATAATCGTACATAGCATAATATTGCACCACTTCCCCAATTATTCAGCTTTAAAAAATGATTTAAGATGAAATAAATGCCGTTTCGCAGATATAATTCGATTTCCGCAGATATATTCCGGTTTTCGAAGATATATTTCTATTTTCGCAGATATATTCCTATTTTCGCAGATATATTTCGATTTCGATACAAATCTTCATAAAAAAAACCTGAGTCCCCAAAGGGGAGCTCAGGTCAGTTTGTAGACAAAAGGGGTTCGGAATTAAAAAATTCTGAACCCCTTTTGAAATTCCCTTTGAATTTTCGCCTAAAGTTTAGAGATTGGGGCTCTACGAGCCCACTATGTTAGGCCATTTTTGGACCTTGCCATGTCCAATTGGCCATCTTCTTTAAATTAATGGCAGCGAAAGTAAGCATCGCCTGCATCGACAATTTTTTAAGTCCCCTTAAAGTAGTCCAACGCATACCATGCTTTTCTTTTGCATCTGCGAATACACGCTCAATCGTTTCTTTACGTTTTGCATATATAGGTTTTACATCTTGATGATGACGCAGATGATCTGCTTCTTCCACATGTGTTTGCCAGATATGCCGTGTCACCACTTTTTGACAGTCTTTGCTTTCTGTACACCGAGATAAAAATGAGCATGTTGTACAAATTTGTTTTGGCGATTTGTACTCGCGATAGCCCTCTTTATTTGTTGTTGAGTACTTTAAAGTTTCGCCCGAAGGGCAAAGGTAACAATCAAAATGTTCATCGTATACATAGTCCTGTTTGCGGAAAAATCCTTCTTTGGTGCGAGGACGTGTATAAGGTAAAGCCGGTATGATTTCTTTGTTAAATAGGTAGCTTGTAATCGCTGGTGTTTTATAAGCTGCATCTGCGGCAACGGCTTCCGGTTTTCCAACTTTCTCAATCACTTGTTCAACTAGTGGCTCTAAGATCTGACTGTCATGTGTATTTCCAGGTGTTACAATCGTTCCCAATACAAAACCGTTGCGGTCTGCGGCCGCGTGGAATGAATAGGCAAACTGTTTTGTTCGTTCATCTTTCACATAGTAGCCACTCTCAGAATCCGTTGTACTTTCTTTAATCTCTTTGGTCTCTTCTTTATCAAATTTATCTGGTGGAAAAGGCTTTTTTCCATGGTTTTCACGATCTTGATTGATTTCTTCTTGAAGACGTCCTTGATACGCTCGTGTTTCTTTACGAACGATTTTCTTTTCAAATTTCCGTTTATTCGCACTGGCTTTCACATGTGTGGAATCCACGAAAACGTGTTCAGCACTTATTAACTTTTTATTAGCAGCTGTCATTAAAATGCGATAGAAAATCTGTTCAAACAGATCTGTATCTTTGAAGCGTCGCTCATAATTTTTCCCGAACGTAGAGAAATGAGGTACTTTATCATGGAAACCATAGCCTAAGAACCAACGGTAAGCCATATTGGTTTCAACTTCTTCAATCGTTTTACGCATGGAACGAATACCGAAGGTATATTGAATGAAAGTCAGTTTAACTAAAATAACTGGATCAATACTTGGGCGTCCTACCTCTGAATACATATCTTTCACCAAGTCATAAATGAAAGTGAAGTCAATGGCAGCCTCCATTTTACGAACCAAATGGTTCGGTGGCACCAATTGATCTAAAGTAATCATTTCAAGTTGATCTCGCTGAATAGAATCATGTTTAGAAAGCATCCTCATCACCTCAAGTTTTAATACTTCTATTTTAAAACAAACATGACTCCAGGCAAAAGTGTTCTATCTAAAAGGTAAGACAAAGTTGATTGGAACGGAAGGTACGAGACTCCTGCGGGAAAAGCGCGTCTAGGGGAGACCCCGCAGGCGAAAGCCGAGGAGGCTCCCCGACCGCCCGCGGAAAGCGAGTGCCTGGAGTGGAAATCAACGTCCAAATTGTACAAGCCATAAAAAATAGACAAACTCGATTTTCATCGAGTTTGTCTACAGTCTGACCTGAGTCCCCAAAGGGGAGCTCAGGTTTTTTCCATTGGTATCAAGCCACATCTGATTTATCGAATTGACAATCTTTCAATGCTATTAATTTGGTCTTGTGATAAATCTTGTATCCTAACCAGACTACCAGGAATATCGGTAATCCGATATAGGAGACGGCGACGCCATACCAGTCGATGCTGCCGCTTAGGAATGCGCCATAGTTCTGTCCTGCTATGACGAGCATGCACAGGGTGAATGAAAGAATCGGACCGAATGGAAACCATTTTGCTTTATATTTCAGTTCGTTTAGGTCACCACCCTGTGCAACATAGGCACGTCTAAAGCGATAATGGCTTATGGCGATTCCAATCCAGGCGATGAAGCCAGTCAGCCCGGATGCGTTCAATAGCCATGTAAATACATGGTCCCCGAAAATGGAGGTCAAGAAGGCGAATCCTCCAATTAAGGATGTCATGATCAAGGCATTCATCGGGATCCCCCTGCGGTTGACTTTGGCCAGGAATTTGGGAGCTTGATGATCTTTTGCCATCGACCATAACATCCGCGTTGATGCATATAGCCCCGAGTTCCCGGCGGACAGTAAGGAGGTTAACACGACTGCATTCATGACGGATGCAGCGAATGCCAGCCCTGCCCGTTCAAAGACAAGCGTGAAAGGGCTTACAGAAATGTTTTCGACATTTCCGTTCAACAAGCTTGGACTCGTATACGGTATTAAGAGACCAAGTATCAGGATGGCCCCGATGTAAAATAATAGGATGCGCCAAAATACTTGGCGGATTGCATTCGGAACATTTTTTTCGGGTTCTTCACTTTCCCCGGCAGCAATACCAACCAGTTCTGTGCCTTGAAAAGAAAATCCCGCGATTAGAAAGATTGAGATGATCGATAAGAATCCTCCCTTGAATGGTGCCTCATCCATGGTGAAGTTTTCAAATCCGATCACCTTTCCGCCAAAAATCCCCAATATGGTCAATAAACCAATAATGATGAAGCAAATGATGGCAATGACTTTTATTAGTGCAAACCAATATTCAGATTCACCATAGCTTTTAATGGATAGGGCGTTGAGGGTGAAGACGATTCCAAGAAATAAGGCACTCCATATCAGGCTGGGTACATCAGGTAGCCAGAATTTCATGATGATGGCTGCTGCAGCTATTTCCACGGCAAGGGTGACTGCCCAGTTAAACCAATAATTCCAGCCAAGTGCAAAGCCGAATGCGGGATCAACAAAGCGTGTGGCATAGGTGGAAAAGGATCCCGACACAGGCATATATGTCGCCATTTCCCCTAAGCTCGTCATCAGGAAATAAACCATGATCCCAATGCAGGCATAGGCAGCGAGGGCACCGCCGGGCCCTGCGCTCTGGATGGTTGCCCCGCTCGCCAGGAATAATCCGGTTCCTATTGAACCGCCAATGGCAATCATGGTCATATGTCTTGCTTTCAGTTGCCTTTTAACTGTCGGTTCTTGATTATCAATGGGATTCCTTTTAACTGTCGGTTCTTCATTATCAATGAGATTCATGTCCATAAGGTTCCTACCTCATTTTCTTTTAAAGTTAAAAGTTCAAGAATAAAAGAGTTTTTTAACAACCGCTTTGTGAAAGACTTAATCGTTCGCTTCACTTGCTGGGATGCCATCCAGTTTAATTGCCATTTCCTAGTATCGTCTCCCTAGTCCCGGATTGGGTGACCCCATCCTGCTCAGTCTCCATTCCACACCATTGAATTAGAGTAAGCGCAATGATTTCGGCTGTGGAGAACACGTTGTCAAGCAGGATGTATTCATTTGGATAGTGGGCAACCTCGGTTACTCCTGGTCCGAAAACGATAGCTGGCGTTTCACCGACATGTGTCAGCAATCCCCCATCCGTTCCCCATGGGGAGGCTTCAATGACCGGGTCCTGTCCGGCAACTTGCCGATATTGATGAACAAGTGCATTCATCAGTTCGTGCTCGACATCAATTGACCCTGGAACCCAGCGTGCCCCGAACCATTCCAATACGGGCGGGTTTTCCTTGAACCATTGGTCCGCTTCCCCGAGCTTCAATAACCAGGCAGCCATTTCGTCTTTCGCCTGCTCCATCGTTTCTTCCGGCGCAACCCCCATCCTTCCTTCGACTTTCACAAGGTCGGGAACGGATGACGGCCAATTACCGCCTTCAATGACACCTAGATTGATTGGAATCGGAATGGGCGTATTCTGATATAGCGGATCACTGATACGTGCATTTCGCTTTTCTTCCAAGGCACGAATATGATTGATGACAGTCATGCTTTTTTCAATCGCACTAACGCCTTCATACCTTGTTCCTCCATGGGCTGACCGGCCTTTAACATGGATTCGGAACCACATCGAACCCTGCTGTTTCGGGAAGATCCTCATATTCGTCGGTTCAGGAATCAAGGCGGCATCGGCTTTATACCCTCTAAGGACAGCCGCTAATGTTCCGGCACCGCCGCTTTCTTCTTCAATTACACTTTGAAATATGACATCTCCTTTTAATTGGATGCCATTTTCCTTCAAAGCCTGCATCGCCAGGATCAGCGATACATTTCCACCCTTCATATCGGTTACGCCGCGTCCAAACATTCTTCCATTCTTAATCGCTCCGCTATATGGGTCGTCGTCCCACTGATCTCGGTCTCCGTCCGGAACGACATCGATGTGTCCGTTCAAGATGATGGAACGTCCGCCCCCAGTCCCTTTCATGATACCCACCACATTGGGGCTGTTGGAAAATTCACTGCGCGGAGAATAGAAATAAGAATGCTTTTTCAGCTCGCTGCCGTCTGGTTCCCAACTATCGATCTGCAAACCCATTTCCTGCAGCTTTTGGGCGACGATGGCCTGTGCCCCCGCTTCATTTCCTTGTGTACTCGGGGCTTGTACCATTTTTTGCAATAGGTTCGTTCCTTCTTCCCGATGATCCTTGATCCATTGGTTTATCCGTTTTTGTATATCCGGCACGATTATCCTCCTTAATTACACATATTCTCATAGATTACTGAAAGTCCCATTCCGCCTGCCATACACAACGTTACCATTCCGTACTTAACTTGTGAACGCAACATTTCATGCATCAGTGTGACTGTCAATTTTGCACCTGTTGCTCCTACAGGGTGACCAAGTGCAATTGCCCCCCCATTGACATTGACAATATCCGGATTCAAATCTAACTCCTTGATCACTGCAAGTGCTTGGGCAGCAAATGCTTCATTAAGTTCAATCAGTCCGATATCCCCTAACGATAGACCTGCTTTTTCCAATGCCTTTCGAGTAGCGGGTACTGGTCCAATCCCCATAACTCCAGGTTCAACTCCCGCACTGGCAAAAGCCTTTATTTTCAAGAGCGGTTTTAATCCCTTTTCTTCTGCTTGCTGCTTGGACATTAAAAGTACAGCTGCAGCCCCATCATTCATAGGACAGGCATTTCCTGCCGTAATGGTTCCTTCATTTTTGAATACTGCCTGAAGATTGGCTAGTTGATCTAGATGAATGTCCTCGCGTACCCCTTCGTCATGGTTGAAGATTTGAAACCCTTTTCGATCCTTGATTTTAAGCGAAATAATTTCTCTATTAAAGCGACCCTCTTCTATAGCTTTCCAAGCCTTCTTGTGGCTTTGATAAGCAAATTGATCCTGTTCTTCACGACGGATACCATATTTTTCAGCCAAGCGCTCGGCAGTGATTCCCATATGTTCATTTTCCAAGGAACATATTAATCCATCTGCCAGCAGAGCATCCTCCATCGTTAAGTTTCCAAATTTACCGCCCCATCTATTTTTCACGATATAAGGCACATTGCTCATGCTCTCCACTCCGCCGGCAATAATGACGTCTTCTTGACCAGCAGCGATAGTTAAAGCGGCGTTGGTAATGGCCTTTAAACCTGATCCACATGCTTTGATTACAACGTGTCCTGGGACACTGTGTGGGAAACATGCCAGCTGCGACGAAATTCTTGCCGAGTTAAGTCCGCCTCCGTGGACATAGCCGTGTCCGAAAATCACTTCATTGACTTTTTCTTTACCCAAACCGGAATTCTCCATTAAACCTTCCAATACTTGACGGCCCAATTCGGTAGCTTTAACATTCCTGAGTGATTTTCCAAAGGATCCAACTGCAGTTCGCGCCCCAGCAACGATGACAACCTCATTCAAGCTTTTTTCCTCCTCTTACCTATTCAATGGTGTTGACGGCAGCATGGATTTTCAATGATGCCTCTGTATTCCTTATCACATCATCCACGGTATATGGCGCCATGACTTCCTTAAGCACCAATCCCTCTTCTGTAACTTCCATGACAGCCATATCCGTAATGATTAAATCCACACTCTTTCTTGCCGTCAATGGCAGCGTACATGTCTTCAAGATCTTAGATTCACCCTGCTTATTCACGTGATTCATCAGGACGATCACCTTTTTGGCTTTCTGGGCAAGCTCCATTGCCCCGCCCATACCCGGCACCCGCTTTCCTGGGACGATCCAATTCGCCAAATCCCCTTTTTCACTGACTTCCAGGGCCCCAAGGATGGTGATGTCGATGTATCCTTTCCTGATCATCCCAAATGCCGTTGCACTGTCAAAGTAAGAAGCTCCCATTACAGTGGTGATCGGGAAACCTCCCGCATTACAGAGGGCAGGATCTTCTTTTCCGGGATCAGGACTTGGACCCGTACCGAGAACTCCATTTTCCGCATGGAACAGCACATGGTTATCTTGAAGAATATGATCTGCCACCAAGGTAGGGATGCCGATGCCTAAATTGACGATCAATCCGTCATGGATTTCCTTGGCGGCGCGTTTCGCGATGCGATTTCGTACATCTACTGCCATGCCCATTTCCAATTCACCCCTTTTGTCGGAATCACCATATCTACATAAATGCCTGGTGTGGCAATACATTCCGGATCCAATTCGCCTGCAGGAACGATTTCCTCCACTTCCGCAATCGTGAAGGCCCCTGCCATCGCTACCAGCGGATTGAAATTACATGCAGTCTTGTCGTACACTAAATTCCCAAGTGAATCGGCCTTTTTGGCATGGACGATGCTGACCTCTGCCGTCAAAGCGGTTTCCACCAAATATTCTTTTCCTTCTATCACAATCTTGCCCTTGCCTTCTCCGGCTATCGTACCAATTCCGACATCGACAAAAATCCCGCCTAAGCCTACACCGCCGGCACGAATCCGTTCGGCTAATGTACCCTGCGGTGAAAATTCGACTTGCAGCTTACCTTCAGTCATGAGCTTGCCGGCATTAGGATTGGATCCGATATGCGAGGCGATCACTTTCTTTGCCCTTTCCGCAGTCACAAGCCGGCCAATGCCGATATCAGGGAATCCAGTATCATTGCCAATCAAGGTCAATTCCTTAACACCCTTGTCAAGGATACCCTGTACAAGCGTCGGAGGAGTCCCCACTCCGCCAAATCCGCCATACATGAGTGTGCATCCATCGGAAATATGCTCCAGCGCTTCTTCCATGGTCACAATTTTGTTTTTCTTCGTAATGACCTGCTTCATACCGTTCCTCCTAAATAGCCTGCATGTCTTCAATCAAACCTTCCGCGTGCAATTCTTGCTGCAACTCTTCGAGGGAAGCTTCCAGTATCTTGACGAGGCGATCGATTTCTTCATTCGTAATGATTAATGGCGGAGATATGATAACCGCATCACCAGCGATTCCTTCAATCGCACCTGCAGCAGGATAGATTATCAACCCCTTCGCAAAAGCCTTGTTGACAAGCCTTGGAGTCAGGCCGATTTGCAAGTCGAATGGCGTTTTTGACACCCGATCTGAGACAAACTCAAGTCCAAGGAGAAGCCCTTTCCCTCTAACATCACCGATGATGTCGAATTTCTCAGCCAAGCCTTGCAGCTTCTTAAACAGATATTGACCTTTCTCTTCCGCTGCCCGAACCAGGTCATTGCGCTCAATGTAGGAAAGCACTTCCAGTGAAATGGCTGCCGATAGAGGGTTTGCACTATATGTGTGTCCAGCCATGATAGATTTCGAGCCTTTTAAAATCGGCTCCATGACACGGTCAGTAATCATCGTGGCTGCGATTGGAGTATACCCGGCGCTCATTCCTTTACCCAATGCGATGATATCCGGGGTGACTCCCCAGTGTTCCATTGCGAACATTTTTCCTGTCCTGCCGATTCCCGTCATTACCTCATCGGCGATAAAAAGAATGTCATAGGTTTCGCAGATTTCCTTAATCCTTTGATAGTAGCCATCCGGCGGTGTTACAGCACCAGCGGATGCCCCGATTATCGGTTCTGCGATGAAGGCTGCGATATTCTCGGAGCCGACCCTTTGAATGGCTGTCTCCAGTTCATCTGCACAATTAAGCTTGCATCCTGAAGTTTCATTATTATGAGGACAGCGATAGCAATAAGGAGCAGATATGCTAGGAAAATCCTCCAATAGCGGCACAAAACGTTTTCTTCTTGGTACATGGCCTGACATCGATAAAGCGCCCATCGTGATCCCGTGATAACTGGTCCACCTGGAGATTATGCGATTTTTTCTCTCAAACCCTTTTTCTTGCCAATGTTGAATCGCGATCTTCATTGCCGTTTCGGTCGCTTCCGATCCACTGTTCACAAAAAATGACCAATTCAGATCCCCTGGAGCCAACTCACTTAGCTTTTTGGCCAATGCCTCTGCGGCTCCACTCGTAAAATGAGACCTATATGCAAAAGAAACCTTGCGGGCCTGCTCCGTCATGGCCTCGACAATATCCAATACACCATGTCCAATACTTGCCGTGACCGCTCCTGATGAGCCGTCTATATACTGTTTTCCATCTGTATCATAAAGATAAATTCCATTCCCATGAGAGATAGTGGGATAGTCCTGATCTAAAGTAGGCTTAATCAAATGATTTCGTTCCATTTCATCTCTCCTTTTAACATTCGTACACATTATCTATTAATCTATTACGTTCTTAAAAGACTAAAAGGCTCATCCTGAATCAGGATGGATTCCGTAGGGCAGCCTTCCATGGCATCTTGCATGTCATCATGCAGGATTTCAGGAACTTCGGCAATTCCCTGATTATCGTCCAGGATGACGAAAGCGATCCCTTGATCGTCATAGTCATAAATCTCAGGACCTGTTGAACCGCACGCCCCGCACGCAATGCACGTTTCTTTATCAACCCATGTGTATTTAGCCATAGAAAATCCTCCTACTTGAGGGATAAATCTTTACCCCAAATATTCATGTCCTCATACTTATCCCAAATATTGCAATTCTTCGTTAATCTGCCGCCATATTCATATCCCAGCTGATGAAAGACGGCGTTCATGCCCATTGACAATGAACGGGCCAATGAATAAGAGCAATAAATGTTTTTCCTGTACAATTCTTGTTCCAATGCGGAGATGAGCACCTTCATGAAACCATGCTTTCGATGCTGGGGAATTGTTGCACAGTCCGTTATCTCAGCATTATGATACATCCCATTCACTTCAGCGGATGCAGCACTCACGATGGTTCCTTCATATTCGATAACACTAAAGATCGTCCCTTCCTCCATCACTTTCTTGATATATCGTTCATCATTCATCGGTGTAGGGTAGGTTTCAAAAATGGCACCATATAGCTTCGCCAGCTCTTGTGCATCTTTCTCCGTAGCAGACCGGAGGATATAACCGTCAGGGATTTGCTGGGATGCAATCGGTCTAGGAACTGTGGTTACATCTTGGATGACCATATCTTCCTTGACCCAAAAGTCGCTAGTCCGCCTTTCATCCGTTAAATAGAAGGCCATGCAATAGGCATCATTCCCTTTGAAATACTTGCTTAATATTCCTTCCAGCATGAATCCTTGACCCAACGCCGCTGATAAATCTTCATTCCTTGCTTTAAGTATCACTTTTGTAAAGCCCTGCTCCTTTGCGATGGCAAGGGCCCGATCGATCGCTTTTTTGATATTTCCCCGATAATCATCCATGCGTAAGCGCTGATTGGCATGATCATGATAGAGCTCCATCGTATAACAATCCCCGGTCTCCATTTGGGTGAAAAAAGGCAGCTTTTGAACAGGCATCATGTATCCCCCTTATTTAAAGAATTCGGGAGAAGAGATGCCTATCATCCACTTCTCCCGGCATTCTATTTCCAATTGAATAATTTTTTGACAGGTGCCTGAAGAAGCTGTTCATACGTAAACTCATCAGGATATTCACTCACATCATATATGGATAAGGCTTCATCAACCTTTTGATTCATCGAATCAGACACATAGATTCCGCATTCAGGACAGTTTATGGCCGGAACTTGAAGGACTTTTATTGAGCGTTTCCCGTCAGGCATGATCCAGTAACAATCCTTCTTTTCGCTTTCTTCCACGTTTGGGGTATTGCACCATAAGCAGTCCATCTTCATTCCTCCTTGCCATCAGATTTCACCGAACCGCTAGCGGCCAAGGCATTCTTTTTTTCTTGGGCCAACCTTAATTTTTCCTTCATTTCATCCCGTTTATCACGGCGATCCTTCAAGGAAGCATGTTCATCAGTGCTTTCATACGCTTTTCTCTTGTCAAGACGACGAAGGCCCTCTGGCACCAAGTTGAATTTCTCATCCGTCATGAGCGCGGAAATCCCGACGGCTTCTTTCCTATCCGCAGTACCATACACTTCATCGAAGTAAGCATCCGCACTGCCGGCAACATAGTTCTTCGGCTCCGGATAGCTTGTGATTACTCCTTCAAAGTTCCGTAAAACGACTTTATCCGGACTTTGCGAAAGGAGGTAATTCGGAGTCAAGGCAATCTTTCCGCCGCCGCCAGGAGCATCCACCACAAAGGTTGGCACTGCATATCCTGATGTATGGCCGCGCAGCGCTTCAATGATTTCCAGTCCTTTTGAAACCGGCGCCCGGAAATGGCCAATCCCTTCAGATAGATCACATTGATAAATGTAATAAGGTCTTACCCTTGCTTTAACACAGTCATGCATAAGCTTTTTCATGATATGGACACTATCGTTGATACCAGCGAGGATGACTGCCTGATTACCAAGCGGCACCCCTGCCATCGAGAGCATATCACATGCTTTTTTCGCTTCATCCGTCAGTTCAAGTGAATGATTGAAATGCGTATTCAGCCAAACCGGATGGTATTTTTTCAGAATATTACATAAATTTTCTGTAATCCTCTGCGGGAAAACGACCGGTGCACGTGTGCCGATCCGGATGATTTCCACATGCGGGATGGCGCGTAGGTTACTCAATACGTATTCAAGGATCTTATCATTGATCAACAGTCCGTCACCGCCAGAGATCAGGACGTCCCTCACTTCGGGAGTGTTCCGGATATATTCAATCGCCCCGTCAAGCTGCTTCTTGGGAACACCCATGCCAACCTGACCCGAAAAACGGCGTCGCGTACAATATCTGCAGTACATGGAACATTGGTTCGTTACAAGGAATAGAACGCGATCCGGATAACGATGCGTCAATCCTGGAACAGGGGAATCCTCATCCTCATGCAGCGGATCCTCCAAATCATATCTAGTCTTGTTCATTTCTGCCGAAAGCGGTACAGACTGTAAACGAATCGGACAGCGAGGATCATCGGGATTCATCAATGAAGCATAATAAGGCGTAATGTTCAACGGAATCGTTTGAGTCGAAATCCGGACTCCTTCCTCTTCTTCCGGTGTCAGGTTGACGACCTTTTTCAGATCATCCAGTGATTTAATCGTATTGGTCAATTGCCAGATCCAATCATTCCACTGCTCTTCCGTTACATCCTTCCACAATTCGATATCATTATAATGCCTGCGTCCACCTAGGTATTCTTTATGTTTTACATCCATTCCCATCAAATTCATTAATAATGCCCCCTTATTATTAGAACTTATCTATATACTCTCGCAAGAATGATGCCAACATTGATAACAAGGAAATCATAAGCAAAAGGGGGTAAACCGAGCTTAAAATCGCAAGATATTTTTCATTATGCATAATTTTTTGCAGCCAGATTCTTTGCGCCAAGCAATAAAAAAAGAGGCTCTCTTTACACAAGAGCCCCCCAGTTTGTAGACAAAAGGAGTTCTATCCAAATTTTTAAACATAGTTGATTGGAGCGGGCGTTCGAGACTCCTGCGGGAATAGCGAGTCCAAGGGAGTCCCCACAGGCGCAAGTGCGCCGAGGGAGGACCGCCCGCGGAAAGCGAGTGCCCTACGTTCCAATCAACGTCCAAATTGTACAAGCAAAAAAAATGTAGACGAACTCGATTTTCATCGAGCTTGTCTACATTCTGAAAGTCTCTTTAGATTACATCATGATATGACAGTGACAGCGTTTCCAAAAAAAACTGAATTCACTTGGTTTCCTTCGACCCTGCCGTATAAACTTTTTCAATGCCGTACTTGTTTAACTTATATTGCAGTCCCTGCCTTTTAATATTGAGGGCTTCTGCCGTTTTGCTGATATTCCCGTTATATTTCTCGAACATATTGATGATCATTTCCCTTTCCATTTCTTCAAGAACGACAGGTAAATCAATCCTGTTTTTCAATGGGGAAGGCTGGCTCTGCGCATTTGCTGCAGCATAATTTCCTGAAGGGAAAAGATAAGCAGGAAGATGATGTTCATCAATCATATCTTCTCCAGCGTCCATGACGTTAAAGGTTAACTCGATGGCATGCCCCAGTTCACGAATGTTCCCGGGCCATGGATATTGAAGAAGCCGCTGCATCGCCTTTTGACTGATCCCGCGCACTTCCGTAAAAAATGATTTGTTGAATTTTTGAATAAAGTGATTGACGATTTCCGGAATATCCGTTTTACGCTCGGAAAGAGAAGGCATCTGGATCGTTACGACATTGAGGCGAAAAAACAAATCCGAACGAATGATTCCCCGCTCCAACGCCTCTTCCGGAGAAATGTTCATCGCAGCAATGATCTTCACATTAATCTTTTGCTCCTTCGAACCTCCAACACGGCGCACTTCACCTTCCTGAAGCACCCGCAGCAATTTTGCCTGCAGACCGAGGTCGAGGCTATTCAGCTCATCAAGGAAAAGAGTACCGCCATTTGCCTGCTCAAAAATGCCCATGCGATCCATCGCTCCGGTAAAAGCCCCTTTCGTCGTGCCGAACAGCAGCCCCTCCATCAATTCCTTTGGAACGGCCGCACAGTTTTGCGCGATGAAAGGCTGATTTCGCTGAGCACTTACATTATGTATACTTTGCGCGACCAGTTCCTTCCCTGTCCCTGTTGGTCCATAAATCATGACTGGGGAATGTGTACGGGCCGCTTTTTTCGCCAAGGAAATCGCTTGCTTAAAAGCAGGGCTATTGCCGATCAAATCACTAAAATGATAGGTCGCCGTCCCTTCAGAAAACTTATTTTTCCTATGCGTCTCGGCCAGCTGGGAACGCAAATCGACAATTTGGTCATACATATTCATGACCTTCGTAATATCCTTTGCGATTTCCACTGCCCCAATAATTTCACCATCCTCATACAAAGGATACGTACTATTGATCGACGTTATTTTTTTCTCCTTTAAATTGACATATGTTTGAATGGACTCAATCGTTTCATTGCCTTTTTCCAAGGCTACATGCAGCGTACTGGATTCATCAGTCAATGAAGGATAAAGCTGAAAAATATTCTCCCCCAGCACCTGCTCCCGATCCAGCCCGTCGATATGCGCCATCATTTCATTGTAAAAAACCGTATCCCCATCTTTATTCACAATATGGACACCCACATTGATCACATTCAATATCCATTCAAATTGAGTGGAAAACTGATTTACTGAAGATTTCATTTCTTCATCTCCGTTCTCTGTCATTTGATAGAATCACCTGTAAATTATAGCATTTAATGGGAAACATTCATCTCTTTATTCTAATTTAAATCAAACTTCAGTACAAAGGTAATAGAATAATAAGGTCAAATAAAGGAATCTCGCATTAAGCCAAGAAGATTATAAGAGAAAATATAAAATTCAGGGGTGAGTCGGATTTCGGAAACTAGATTGGAAATTAAACCGTGGGAAGATAAAGACCTTCCATTACTATTTCAACTAAATGCTCCAGAAATGATGGAACATCTTGGCGGACCAGAAAGTAATGAACAAATCCTGAAGCGTCATCAGCGGTATCTACAGATTGGTGATAAGGGATGCATGTTTAGCATCATCCCGTTTCCAGAGGCAAAGGCAGCCGGTTCCGTTGGCTACTGGCAAAAAGTGCGGAACGATGAATTCGTTTACGAAATCGGTTGGAGCGTCCTCCCTTCCTTTCAAGGAAAAGGAATCGCATCTCATGCCGTGAAGGCAGTGATAGAGAAAATCAAAGCCGAACGAAATTACAAATACATTCACGCATTCCCTTCGATCACTAATCCTGCATCTAACGCAATTTGCCGCAAGCTCGGCTTCAATCTCATCTCCGAATGTGAATTCGAATACCCGCCAGGGAGCTTTATGAAATGCAATGATTGGTGCCTGGAACTAGGATGAATACTTTAGATGAATAGCGGATTTGTGTACAGGTAGGATCATACCGTGGTAAGTCGAATTATGTTGGGTTTAGGTGAATTATTTCCCGGGAAAGTCGAATCATTCTGGGGGTTGGTCAGATTATTCCCGGGGTAGGAAGAATTATTCCCGAGGCAGGGCCGATTGCATCCCTTAGAATTTCTTTAGTGTCTGTCTGAAAGGATAATGAACTGAATATGGAGCTTTTATATCTTTATGAAGGTTAGGTCGATTCTCTGATTTTAAGTTCTGTAGGCAATTTAATAATGTCGCGCTTTAATTTCAAATCTTCATTTAAATATTTTATCAATTCTATTACAGTGCGTTGCCCTAGTTCCATAATCGGTATATCGATTGTGGTTATGGTAGGGGTTGTGACTTGGCAAATAGATTGATTATCATAACCAACTATGGCTAGGCATTCCGGAATTTTGTAGCCCAACGCAGTTGCCTTTTTGATAATTCCTGCTGCTACCTGGTCATTTCCAGTAAATAAGGCAGTAGGTTTTTCTTTTAATTTTACTATTTCATCACAAATACGGAATCCATCTTCAATACTAAATCCATGTCCAAATATCCAATCGTCATTATGCAGTAAATCATGATCCGCTAAAGCTTTTAAAAACCCCTCTTTTCTTTGACCCTGGGCCTGACTATAAGAAGTATCGTAGCAGAAACCTATTTTCCTATGGCCTTTTTCTATTAAATGATTAACAGCTTTGTATGTCGCTTCGAATTCGTCATATCCGATAATCGGTATAGAAGCGGAATGATGGTATTCATTACACAGTAAAATTGGGCCGTATTTCAAATAAGGCTTGATTACATTCCATTCATTTTCTAACGCTCCTAAAATAACCCCATCTACTTCTCTATTCTTTAATTTCCCCATAACATCCAATTCATTTTTCGCATCATAAAAGGTTTGAAAAATAAGAACCTTATAATCATTTTCCAATGCTGCTAGAGATACTCCTTTAACCAATTGGGCAAAGAATGGATGATCGAAACTTGGGACTGATATTGCAATGGTTTGGGTTTTATTTGTCCTAAAATTCCGGGCTAGTGAACTTGGTGCATAATCAAGCTCTTCCATGACCTTTAAGATTTGTTCCCTTTTTTCTTTCGATACATATGGATGATTATTTAAGACTCTGGATACCGTTGTTTTAGAGACATTACATATCTTGGCTATCTCGCTAATTCTCGTCATTTAATCCCATCCTTGTAATAAGTGGTTGACATGTTATCGATTTCAGAAGTTATGATTAAACCGTTCCTAATATATTAACAAAATTTTTCTGAGTTGTATTTTTAAAAAGTTATATTTTAGCGAATGGAGGGATTGTTATGTTTTTGAATAAAAAGGGCGGGTTTCAGTTATTGCCAAAGGTTGAAGACCCAAAATATATTGTATTCTGTGATTTCGATGAGACCTATTATCCTCATTCCATGAGTCACGAGAGACAGGAAGATGTATATGAGCTTGAAAATTACTTAGAAGCAAAAAGCATGGATGAAGGACTTGTCTTTGGCTGGGTCACTGGGAGTAGTATCGAATCAATATTACATAAAATGGAACAAGGTGGATTCAGGTTTTTCCCGCATTTTATTGCCAGCGACTTAGGCACCGAAATCACCTATTTCTCGGAAAATAACTTTTTGGAAAGTGATCCTGATTGGCATTCGCAGATTAATATCGAAGAATTTAATAAGGGGAAAGTCGATAAAATTTATAATGTTCTACTTAACGGCAATATACCCTTGATTCCTCAGACTCAAATGGGAAGTTCACGCTACAAAAGAAATTATTATTATCAAATACAACATGAATCCGTCGACAAGAAGAATTTAGCTACCATCCAGAGGGTGGCCAAAGAGTACGGGATAGGGGTAAATATCAATCGTTGCAATCCCCTTGCCGGCGATCCTGAAGATAGTTATGATATAGACTTCATTCCATTAGGCACTGGAAAAAATGAGATTGTCCGTTTTATGCTAGACAAATTCGGGCTGAATCGGGAGCATGCCTTTGCTTTCGGGGATAGCGGCAATGATCTGCTCATGTTAAAAAGTGTTAAACATGGTTACCTTGTAGGGAATGCAACCCAAGAAGCAAAGGAAGCTCATACTAAAATAGCGACAGGTACGTACTCCAAAGGAATATTAAGAACTTTGCAATCCATCATTACTATTTGAGTGGAAGTATAAGTAATGAGGAAAAGGTAGTTGATGCGCTCCTGCACAGCTTTACTTTCCGCTAACGGTATGGATTTTCCATCAAGCAAACAATTCATTCCATGTTACTTTGCCTGCAAGCTTATCAGCGGAAATCTTACTTGCTTTCTGGTATTTGAATAATGCCGCCTCGGTTTTTCCCCCGAATTCTCCGTCAAGAGTACCGGGGTTAAAACCTTCCATATATAACGCTGCTTGCAGGATCCATGTGATATTGCAGCTAGCTCCTTTTTTTATTGTGATGGTGGCATTCTTCGTTTTAGGCCCCCATTTTCCATCGACAACAAGCTTTTTATTGAATTGCTTATTCAATTCTATTTGTAAACCTATTATAAGGGCCGTTCGAGTTTTGGGGCCATAAAACCCATCACACTCAATATTCGTTTCATATCGGCCATTTAACGTTTGTTGAATCGAAATGATAGGATTATCTCCTTTGCCGGTTTTCTGCATTTCCCTTTTTTCTAATTTGAAGGGTAGGCGGGGTTCATTTCCAGCTTGTAACTGTGTATAAGATAACCCGCCTGTCATCTCCAAGTGGGGGTAATCCTTGAATGAACTCCAATCCCCGCCCCATTTAAATCCTAACCCCTTACCTATGGCAGCCACTCGCTGCCATTTTGAATTAACTGTCCATATCGCTCTCCTGCCATCATCACTCACAATGAAGAAGTCAATAGCCAGTCCATAATTATGATAGGATTGCCCTGGCTTAGCGTTCGTCACAATCGGTTTAGCTAGATTACTATAGTTTTTTCCTTTGTAGCTGTAAACTCGTCCTTGACCAAAAAGGGTGGCTTGTTCTTCCAAAGAGCGGTAACCTGCACTTATCTGTACCGTGATTCCTTCATTATAAGCACGTTCCACCATTTCCAATGCTGCTGCCTTCACAACAGGATTCATCCCTTTGCCCATCTTTTTCACTGATCGCTCCAATAATGTCCGTAATGCTACTTTCACTGTCATCCCTCCTTTTAAGTTCCCATCAAAGTTTATATAAGACTTTTTAACGGAAAAGTAGCAGAATTGGAAAAGTTTGTTCGTTCTCATTTATTAGAGAATAGAAGTGATATGTTATTTATCCGATCCTTTTTCCGCCGACTGTCTGCCAAGCCTCCTAGCAGGTAAACGGCTGCGGGGTCTCGGCTAGCCAGTTTTTCGGCAGAAAAATTAGCCATAAAAAACACCCCGTAAATGTTAGTTTGGTGTCTAACATTTACGGGGCAGTTCAGAGTAACCTACAGTTTTTTCTTAATAAACGTTCCTGCTGATTTCAGAAATCCGCTCCCTTTCCGCCGACTGCCTGCCAAGCCTCCTCGACGCAAGCGTCTCCGGGGTCTCGGCTAGCCAGTTACTCGGCAGGAGTGTCGCAAATTTCTTCCATCCATTAAGGGTTACAGTATAAAAACATGAAGAATAATCTAGTCTTCAACATGTTTCAAGATGAGCCGACTGTGTTTTTTTCTAAAGGCTTTTTTTTCGTAAATTGTTGTTTTGGAATTTGTTGTTTTGAATAACAAGAACATCCGTTCTATAATGGTATATAATAGAATTTAAGGAAGTGTTTTGTTTGAGACCTAATCTATCAAAAGATACTAGCATTGAGAGTTTCAAAGATTTCTATTGGTTGAAAGAGGAATTGCAAACGTTTTGCAGGGAAAACGGGATAAGTTCTACTGGTTCAAAGATAGAAATTTCCCATAGGATTGAAACATTTCTTCGGTCAGGAGAGATAAAAAATCCTATTAGAAAAACAAAAATCAATAGGACGGTTGAACCTCAAGTACATTTAAGCCTTGATACAGTCATTACAGAAAACCATCGTTGTAGTCAAGATGTGAGAGCCTTTTTCAAGACTGTTATCCCTAAATTTCATTTTTCAACATATATTCAAAACTACTTTAAAAGTAACGAAGGAAAAACGTATCGTGATGTTGTAGATGCTTGATATGAGGAAGAAGAACGAAAGAAAGACCCCACATTCAAGAAAAAGATTGCACCTCAATTGAATACAATCCATTCACTAGTGACTTCTTTGCTGATCCGGAAAATCAAGGTAAAAGTCGTGCAGAAGCAATTGAAGCCTGGAATAAGATCAAAAAACTTCCTGGAAGCAACAAATATGAACCTAATAATGAAATATAAGGACACCTTAACATTTATACTGTAAAGTGATTTGAATATTAGAAGTTCCAGTTGATTGGAACGGAAGGTACGAGACTCCTGCGGGAAAGGCGTGGCCAAGGGAGACCCCGCAGGCGAGAGCCGAGGAGGCTCCCAGACCGCCCGCGGAAAGCGAGTGCCTGGAGTGGAAATCCTTACACATCCCCTCCTTCAGAAATCCGCTCCCTTTCCGCCGACTGTCTGCCAAGTATTGATAACTGAGGTGAAAAGGCCTGTCGTTCCTTCATTAATAGAAATGGAATTTCCCCAAAAAAATTAGACGGCTTCCGTTCGCCCGTTTGCGAATGAAAGCCGTCTAATCATGTATTATTTTATTAATCTCTTAACCTTACGCTTTGATTTCAATAGAGGGGCTTATTGTAAAGTCAGCCTCTGTTTTACTTTTCACTTCATCAAGTGTTACGCCATTTTGCAATTCAATCAATTCCATGCCAGCGTCTGTAAATTGAAAAACGGCCAGTTCGGTAATCAGGCAATGGACGACTTTTTCTCCCGTCAATGGCAATGTACAGCTTTTTTTCACTTTGGATTCCCCGTGCTTGTTCACATGGTCCATGATGACAACAATTCGTTTTGCGCCTTGGACGAGGTCCATCGCTCCTCCCATCCCTTTTACCATCTTCCCTGGAATCATCCAGTTTGCCAAGTCCCCATTCTCGGAAACTTCCATCCCGCCTAAAATGGCTAGATCAATGTGGCCGCCGCGAATCATCGCGAATGATTCAGCGCTATCAAAAAATGATGCCCCCGCTTTTGCCGTTACCGTTTCTTTTCCTGCATTGATCAAATCCGGATCAACTTGATCCTTTTGGGGATAAGGCCCGATTCCGAGTAAGCCATTTTCCGATTGAAGCATGACATTAAAGTCATTTGGTATCATGTTGGCAATCAAGGTCGGCATTCCAATCCCTAAATTCACACACATCCCATCTTTGATTTCTTTAACGGCCCGTTCTAAAATTAGTTGTCTAGTCATTCGATACTCCTCCTTTTTATGCGTTAGCAGTTGTAAGTCTTTCAATTCGTTTTTCATAGTCATTTCCTACAAGCACTTTTTGTACATAAACCCCTGAAGTATGAATTTCATCTGGATCGAGCTCCCCTGTGCCCACAAGCTCCTCCACTTCGACAAGCGTGACTTTCCCTGCGGTGGCAACGACAGGGTTAAAATTCCTTGCCGTTTTCCGGTATACAAGATTACCGAAATGATCTGCTTTCCAGGCTTTTACAAAGGCAAAATCTCCGACTATTCCTTTTTCCATAATGTATGTGCGGCCATCAAACTCTTTATGTTCTTTACCTTTTGCGACTTCCGTCCCTACTCCTGTAGCTGTATAAAAGGCAGGAATTCCCGCTCCACCCGCTCTTAAACGCTCGGCCAGCGTTCCTTGGGGAACTAGTTCGACCTCCAGCTCGCCGCTTAAAAATTGCTGTTCAAATAACTTATTTTCCCCAACATAAGAAGCGATCATTTTTTTGATTTGTTTGTTTTCAAGCAATAGACCGAGACCCCAGTCATCGACACCGCAATTGTTGCTGACAATCGTCAAATCCTTTACACCTTTGTTACGCAAAGCAATGATTAGTTTTTCTGGTATTCCGCTTAATCCGAACCCGCCTACGATAATGGTTGCTCCATCCTCGATTTGTTGAATAGCGCTATCAAAAGATGTTAATAATTTACTCATTTTCCATCATCTCCATTCTTAATACTATTCTATTAAATAAACAGTGATGTTGCAAAAGCTATGATGAACACGGTCACTGTTTTTAAAATCGTAATCGCAAAAATATCCTTGTAAGATTGGCGATGTGTCAGTCCAGTAATGGCAAGCAAGGTAATGACGGCACCATTATGCGGCAGCGTATCCATTCCGCCAGATGCCATGGATGCTATTCGATGAAGCATTTCCGGGGTGATTCCGACACTTTGGGCCACCTGCAAATAGTGACTTCCCATCACTTCTAGCGCAATCGATAGTCCACCTGATGCGGATCCGGTAATCCCTGCCAACACATTGACGGCAATAGCTTCGGATACGAGCGGATTACCGCTTGCATTGAACACCCAGTTTTGAATGACCGAGAATCCAGGAAGTGTTTTCACCACATTCCCAAAACCAACTTCAGATGCAGTATTGAATATGGCAAGCAATGATCCCATTGCCGCAGCTGTTAATCCACTTGCCAATTTGACCTTGATGCGTCCAACATTCAGAAGCATCGCTGCAATGATACCGATGGCCAATGCAACAATCAAAGACCAGGATGAAGTGACTGTGCTTACATCGGCAATGTTGAAAGTTTCCTTCAGCATCGAAGCATCATACTAGTGCTTAACCGAAATGGCACTGCGGCTGAAAGCAAAATTAAACGCTACGACAAGGATGAGCGGTACGATGGACAGCCAAAAGTTAGGCAGGTTTTGCTGTTCTGCACTTTCTGGTTCATTGATATGTCCTTCCCCGTAGCCTTCACCATTTGCCACCGCTTGTTTACGGCGACGCTCTAACCAGATCATTCCTCCAGTGAATACCATGATTGCGCCAATAATCCCCATGATTGGAGCTGCATAAGTATCTGTTCCGAAATAATTCGTTGGAATGATATTTTGAATTTGAGGTGTTCCAGGAAGGGCATCCATCGTATATGTGAAGGCGCCCAATGCTATCGTTCCCGGCAATAGTCTTTTTGGAATGTCTGCTTCTTTGAAAATTGCCGCTGCAAATGGATAAACGGCGAATGCCACTACAAACAATGAAACCCCGCCGTATGTCAGCGCCGAGCACGCCAGCACTACAGCAAGAATGGCCTGCTTCGAGCCTAGTGATTTTACGATGGTCTTGGCAATGGATGCAGCTGCACCGCTCATCTCCATGACCTTTCCAAATACGGCCCCTAATAAAAATATCGGGAAAAACGCTTTTATATAGTTAGCCGCAAACGTCATATATGTCTCTGTATAACTTGGCAGCAAATGTCCGCCGGATAAAATGACCGCCAATAAAGTAACAATCGGCGCTATGATAATGACCGGATAGCCCCGGTAGGCTAAAAAGATTAAAAGTCCCAGCGCCACCACAATGGCTAAAATTTGAATCACCAATTCAATTCCCCCTTTTCTCCCTTGCCCCAAAATAATTCGGAAGCCGTTAAATAGAACTAGTAATCTCCTAAATTCCATATTTTTAATTTTTGCGCTTTACCATCCAAGCCTGCCTTCCCCAAGTCAAGCTGAATGATTTCCCTAAATATTGATAACGCTTTCAATAATCCCTTTTCATTTTACGTGGAAACTCAATATAAAATGACAGATGGGCCATTCACTAAGTAATTATGCAATTATTGTGCCAACTTAAATACAAGGAAAAATCTCATCTTTTAAAGCTTTTTCAAACATTTCCTTCCCTAAAATCCCTTAAAACTGTCAAGGTTTCTGCACACTCAAGGATAAACCCCAAAAAAGTGTAAGCCTTTTCTTACAACATTTACATTCGCTCTCGTTTTATGTACGGATTTCCTAACACACTCGAATATTTGCTAGTAAAAGCATGGGGAGGGGGATTCAGGCATTCGCTTACATTCGGCGGAAAGGGAGCGGAATTCTGAAAGCACCTTGCACGTTTTTAAAATGAAAAAACTGCAGGCAAACTCGATTTTCTTCGAATTTGCCTGCAGTCTGAACCCTTTGGCAAAAGGGTCCTTTCTTCAATCATAAACCATATTTATTCATTTTTTCATACAGTGTTGTTCGGCTCACTCCGAGTCTCTTTGCCGTTTCTGATTTATTGCCTGAAGTCATTTCCAAACAGGAAACGATTGCATCCCGTTCGGTTTCATCCATTACTTCAGCCAAGGTGCGGATCGAGACAGCTTCTTTATGACCCGTTATTTCTATAGGGAGATGCTTGGAACGTATCATTTCCCCTTCTTCAACTATATTCATTGCGCGTTCAATGATATTCTCCAACTCACGAATATTCCCCGGCCATTTATAAAGACGAAGCAGACGCAATGCTTGATCGCTCATCCCTTTTACGCGTTTCTTCATGAGATTCTGGTACTTTTCAACAAGATGATTTACCAGTATTTCAATGTCCTCCGGTCGCTCCCTTAAGGAAGGAACATGGATTTGCAGGACCTTCAACCGGTAATACATATCAAGCCGGAACTCCCCTTTCGAGACCATTTCCTCCAGATTACGGTTCGTTGCAGCGATTACCCGTACATCAATCGGAATACTTCCCGTCGAACCGACCCTCTCAATCTCTTTCTCTTGTAAAACACGGAGCAGCTTCACCTGCATATGCAGTGGCAGCTCACCGATTTCATCCAAAAAAATCGTACCGCCTTCAGCCGCTTCGAACTTACCTGCTTTTCCGCCTTTTTTTGCACCAGTGAAGGATCCCTCTTCATAGCCAAATAGCTCTGACTCCAGCAGCTCCGCCGGGATAGCGGCACAGTTCACTTTGACAAACACACCCATCGCCCGTCTGCTGTCATTATGAATGGAATGGGCAAACAGCTCCTTACCTGTTCCGCTTTCACCCAAAATCAAAACATTCGAGTCGCTTTTAGCGGCAATTTTGGCCTGACCTTTCACTTCCATGAAAGCGGGACTTCTGCCCATCAAATGATCAAACGTATATGAGGCCTTATTTCTCTCGCGAAAATCGCCTTTGTACTTTTTCAGCTCTACTTCAAGTGAATTTATCCGCTTGGAAAGAGCGGTGAATTGCCCGACATTCTTAAAAAGAATCTTCCCGACCGCCCCTATTATCTTGCCTTGTTTCCTTATCGGGGAACGGGTCGCAATTATATAATTATCTTTAATTTTTTGTAATTCGGCGACCTCTTGCTTGCCAGTTTTGGCGACCACATGCATACGGGTGTTTTCAATGACCTCCGTTACATGTTTCCCTATGGAGCTTTCCTGATCGACCCCAAGAAAATCCGCATAAGCGTGGCTCAGCATTTGGACATACCCTTCCGTATCGACCATCACCAAGCCGTCATAGGCAAACTCGATAATATCCTTAAACAGAAGTTCTTCATGATTATCGATATTAAGAAAATCACTTTTATTATTTGTAAATAATAGGAGGTAAATCTGATACTCCCCTTCACCCATTTGAATGATGGCTTTTCTGACAATCCCATTATTCTCATTCAAACGGATCGGAGTATTTACAGCTGGTACAAGGTTTTTTTCTAAAATCAAATGTATTTGCTGATCAAATTGATTCTCAGCAAAAGCCTCGGATAATACGCGATTGCATAGAACGATTTCTTTTTCGTTTTTCGTTACCAAAACACCAAAAGGCAATTCTTCCAATATCGCTTTCACTAATTCCAATTGAATAGTTTCATTATCGCTGGCCATTCCTACTCTCCTTAAACCGTCTGAAGTTTCCTCCATTATATCATAGGAAAATGAGGCCAAGTCATTACCGTTCCACAATCAGCGCAGTTCCCTGTCCGCCGCCGATACATAAGGTGGCAAGGCCGGTTTTTGCATCCCGGCGCTTCATTTCATACAATAACGTCACTAAGATGCGGGCACCGGAAGCGCCTACCGGATGACCAAGGGCAATCGCCCCGCCATTCACATTCACTTTCTCCGGCTTCAATTCAAGGTCATTAAGCACGGCGAGTGACTGTGCCGCAAAGGCTTCATTCACTTCCATCAATTCAATATCATCTATTGTCAATCCCGCTTTTGCCAAAGCTTTCCTTGTCGCAGGAACTGGACCATATCCCATGATTTTCGGATCAAGCGCGGCGTTTGCATATGACTTGATTGTCGCTAATGCTTCCAGTCCCAGCTCGTCCGCTTTTTCTTTAGACATCAGGACTAACATCGCACCCCCATCATTGATTCCGGAGGCATTACCTGCCGTAACCGTTCCATTTTCCTTAAATGCAGGACGCAGCTTCGTTAGCTGATCTATCGTCAGCCCATGACGCGGGTGTTCATCTTGGTCCACCAAGATCGTCTTTCCTCTCCGTTTATATTCAACAGGTGCGATTTCCTCTGCAAATCGTCCTTCAAGCTGCGCCTTTTCAGCCTTCATTTGACTATCTAAAGCAAATTCATCCTGCTTTTCACGGCTGATTTCCCACTGCTCGGCAATATTCTCTGCAGTCACGCCCATATGATATTGATTAAATACATCCGTTAAGGCGTCATAAGTCATTGAATCCACCGCTTCGGCATTACCCATTTTCTGCCCAAAACGATAATTTGGAAGTAAATACGGAGCATTGCTCATGCTTTCAATCCCCCCGGCAAGAATCACATCTGCATCTCCAAGGGCAATGAATTGCGCTCCCATTATGACCGTACGGAGGCCAGATCCGCAAAGTTTATTAATGGCCATGGCCGGCGTCGTTTCCGGAATCCCTGCATGAATCGCAACCTGACGTGCCACATTTTGCCCTAATCCAGCAGATAGAATATTCCCAACCAATACCTCATCGATCATGTCAGCCGAAATATTTGCCCGCTTAATCGCTTCCTTAGCTGCCACAACTCCCAAGTCAACCGCCGAAACATTGGCAAGACTGCCTCCAAACGCACCAACCGGTGTTCTTGCTGCCCCTACAATCACTACTTCTCTCATAATACTTCCTCCTTCTCCATTTTTAATTTTCCCAGTTTAATAAAATTACGGTCCCTCTCATTGATTTTCTGAGAAACGGTAGATTCTTCATACGTAAAAATGCCTTCTCCCGACTTCGTCCCAAGCTTTCCCTCAGCCACCAAATCACGAATCAACTCAGGCGCTTCCTTACTCTGGTCCAAAACCGGTGAAACATTATCGAAAACACGCTGCCATGTATCAAGTCCGCCAAAATCGGCAATCTCGATCGGCCCGGTAAATGCCCAGCGGAAACCTGGTCCAGCCGTTATCGCCGTATCGATATCCTCGGCATCGGCAACGCCCTCTTTTAATAGATAAAAGGCTTCACGCATCAAGGCAGTCTGGAGACGATTGGCAATGAATCCTGCTATTTCTTTTTTCAAGAGAATCGGAGACTTGCCGATTTTACGCATTAAATCCATGGTTGTCTTGACGATTTCCGGCTTCGTTTCGTCATGCTGAACAATTTCAACCAATGGAACCAAATGGCCAGGATTAAAGAAATGCGTGATGACCATTCGCTCCGCAAACGAAGCCTTTTCCATCAATTGGGAAATCGGAAAGGTCGATGTATTTGAAGCAACAATTGCATCCGGTTTGATTATTTCCTCCAGTTGCTGATATAGATTTAATTTCAGCTCGATGACTTCCGGAATCGCCTCAATGATAAAATCAGCATCCCTTACTGCCCCTTTCAAGTCCACGCTGTATGTAATATTCGCTAATGCACCTTGCTTTTCCCGATCAGTCAAAGCCCCTTCTTCCATGAGCAGTGATAGATTCTCAGAAATTCGATTTTGGGCATAGTATAGCAGCTCTTCCTTTATATCGTTAATGGTGACGAAATACCCGCTAACTGCAAAAGACTGAGCGATCCCACTACCCATTACACCTGAACCGATAATGGCTATTTTTTTAATCATCCAGCTTCCCCTTTCCGTTTCAATTACCTTTATTTACTCACCTTTTTATATATGCAATATCTATGCCAACGATAAGGGGAAATAAAATTCTTTTTTTATCTTGAAAATCATGATAGACTCTTACTCATTAACCTAAACCATATTTTTATAACCTTCCCTTTTTATATTTACTCTACGGAATACTTCCCTGTTCACGACATAAAATGACAGACTTGGACCATTACATTTTTTATTGGAGGAATGTAATATGGTTAAAGATAAAGTGGCGATAATTACCGGATCTGCTAGAGGAATCGGCTTTGAGATCGGAAAGATATTTGCTGAAAATGGAGCAAAGGTCGTTTTGTCCGACCTTGATCAAGACACTGTTGAAAAAGCTGCTCAAGACCTAAGGAACAACGGCTTGGAGGTTATCGGTTTAAAAGCTGACGTAACAAGTGAAGAGGATATTATCCAACTAATCAAACAAGCTAAAGACAAATATGGACGAATCGATATTTTCATCAATAACGCCGGCCTTCAGCATGTTGCACCAATTGAAGAGTTTCCAACTGAAAAATTTGAACTGATGATCAAAATCATGCTGACCGCTCCATTCATTTCAATTAAGAACGTTTTGCCAATCATGAAAGAACAAGGCTTCGGCAGAATCATCAACATCTCTTCCATTAACGGCCTGATTGGATTCGCCAACAAAGCAGCATACAATAGTGCCAAACACGGTGTAATCGGCTTGACGAAAGTCGCCGCCCTGGAAAGCGCCTCTTTTGGCATAACCGTCAATGCCCTTTGCCCAGGATACGTAGACACGCCTCTCGTCCGCGGTCAATTGGAGGACCTGGCAAAAACAAGACAGGTACCGTTAGAAAGTGTTTTGGAAGAGGTCATCTATCCACTTGTCCCACAAAACCGCTTACTCGATGTAAGTGAAATTGCCGACTACGCCATTTTCCTTGCAAGCGACAAAGCTCGGGGCATCACAGGCCAGGCAGTCGTATTAGATGGCGGATATACCGCTCAATAAAATGCATGTTAAAAACCCCGAATAAATGGCACCAAAAAGTGCCCTGTATTCGGGGTTTTCTGTATGGAAATGTGGGAAAATTTGGTGACGAAAAGATATCCCCCATGTTAAAGTAATATAGGGATACCTCCCATTTCACACTATTAAAAGGAGGCCGCGTCATGATTATTAAGTGGGTTAGACTGCGATAATGAAAAGCGCAGGCCAATCATCATGCTCCGGTAAGTATATATTGATCTGCGCCATCGTAACGGCTATTGGATAATATTTAATACGGAGGTAAAAAACATGAGTGAACAGATACTGAAAATTAATAAAGTCGATATATGTACTGAAAGTTTTGGAAACCCTAAGGACCCTGCCGTGCTTTTGATCATGGGAGCGATGTCTTCATTAGATTGGTGGGATGATGATTTCTGTCTCCGCCTTGCCGATTCGGGGAGATTTGTGATTCGCTACGACCATCGGGATCTGGGACGGTCTACCGTTTATGAACCCGGTACCTCCAACTATACAATAACGGATTTGGCTGACGATGCCGCGGGTGTCCTGGACGCTTATTCCATAGAACGTGCTTCTATCGTTGGGATGTCCCTAGGCGGTATGATCGGACAGATTCTTGCTTTAAGATATCCGGAACGCGTAAATACGCTTACGCTAATTGCATCAAGCGTGTTCGGGACTGTAATGGAAAAACTGCCTCCAATGGATCAGAGCATATTGGATCATCATGCAAAAAGTGCTTCCATTGATTGGTCAAATCGGGAGACGGTCATCGCTTATCTTGCGGATGGATGGAAAACTTTAGCCGGTACCAAACCTTATGAGCAGGAAAGAATGTATAAACTGGCAAAAAGAGAGGCAGACCGTGCCAAGCAGATACCGAGCAGATTCAATCATGCCATGCTTGCTGGAGGAGACGAATATTTCGATCGAATGGGTGAGATTTCCGTACCTGTCCTCATCATTCACGGCACAGAAGATCCAGCCTTGCCATACGAGCACGGACTTGCTCTTGCGAAAGCCATCCCTCAAGCTGAATTAGTGACACTTGATGGATCAGGGCATGAAATTCATAGTGAAGACTGGGATATGATTATCGATTCAGTCATAAAGCTTACTTCACGATAAAGGAATAAGCCAATAAATCAGCATAAAGGAAGCCGACCAATAAAGGTCGGCTTTTCTTTATACATTTGTTAGCAGAAACCGCCATATCCTTGAACGGGATAACAGCAATCGTTACCTCTATCGCCGCCGAAACAAGCAGCTCCAACGATGATTAAGAGGATAAACAATACGACTATAAAAGCGAAACCGCCACCAAATCCACCAACATCGTTACCGCAATTTGAATCATGACCACAATTTGACAATAGAAACATCTCCTTATTTGTTTTAGGAGGAAAAAATTAAATGGGTTAATTCAACTTATGTTCTAAATAGGATAATGACACAAAAATCACCAGAAACTTTTTTCAACCACCCGCACGACCTAAAATTAACAGTTTATCAGCGCCTATTTTACTGTTTGGAGATTTCATACAGCTCCGCCTGACACCTTATTCACTCATTGAAATTAATGATTGTTTGCGACATCCAATTCCCACTAATTCAAGCTTATTGTACAATGAAGGTAAAAAGGTCCGGGGTATTTATGATAAAAGGAAATTCTTATATTCTTGTTTTTTCCATGGCTGTTCTGTTTACAATCATACTTGTTTCAACTACTCCAATAATAATTAAAACGTTACTCGCTTTTATAACGATTGCGTTCGTATTTCCTGTCATTAGGAAATTTCTGTTTAAAGACAAATTCAGAAAAATTAAAGTGGCCTTCTACTCATCAGTGATCTTTACAATTGGTTTATTTCTAGTCTCGTTTTTTGAAGAACCATCCTTTAAATTGGATGGAGATCTCCTGATCATTATGGTTGTGCTTTTTTATAGTTTGATTGGAAATTTCTTTTATGGTTTACCAGTATCACTAATTTCTGAATTCATCTCAATGAAGTTTTCCAATATACGTTTCTGGTTATCTGGATTCATACATATTGGTTTCGGATTGGCTACATACTTTATTGACCCGGGAGGTTTCTTTATCTTTGCGGTTATATGCTCCATAATCTTTTTTGCACTAGATGAAATCACTAAGTTATATTCGACTTCTTATGGACCTAACCAGGAAACAAAAAAATGAAAAGGATAAAAAGAAATTACTCTCTTTTATCCTTTTCAAGCAGCTCAATTACTCTATCAAGTTTTTGTTCTATGCTATTGGTTTTGTTTGACCTTGCAAGAAGAGAACGAACAAAAAAGTAAACCGCAAAAATCATACCAAACAACAAAATAAACATAATAAGTTGATATACTAAATCACCGATATTGAAACCCAAAGAACCCACTCCTTTCCTTTTTTCGGATTAACTATAACTTATATCTACTGGTCAGGACATGGAGTCGACAAAAACTATTACTATAGGTTTTTAGATATCACTATTATTTCTTTATATATTTGTGTAAGTACTATTAGGATATGTATAGGGATACCGACTGCAAGTACCACAATGGAGAATAAGGTCCAGCGAAGGTAAAGAGCGATACAAGTGTAATAGTTATATATATTGATATAATTAACGCCGTCATAAGATTGCTCCTTTATTGGATAATTATAGCATAAGTGCACAGCCCGATAATACATAGGCTTTCTTGCTCCCCTGGCACCTTAGTCTTTATGAGAAATAACTACAAGAGTGACATTCAAAAAAAAGTAATAATTTTACACATTTAAACTGGAACATTTGTTCTACTTGTGTTATTCTTATAAAAACAAAAGAAAAGATCTGATCGCTGCAAACGGTTTGATCCGTAATTATAATTAAAGGTCGGTTGTATCCGCGGGCCTAACACGGTTGTACCGCTGAGCCGAGCCATTTGCTAATCTTTAGGGTGCCGGTTATAAAGACAGCTCCGAACTTCAGCTAAGCACCCATTAGTTCTATTTGAACTGATATTTTTTTAACAAAGTACAGCTATTAATCAATCATTACTCCCCATCCATCTGTTTGCCCACCATAAGGTATACTTAGTCCATCAAGTCGTTTTTGTATATCAATAATTTCTTCGTAATTTAAAAGCATTTTCATTAAACAATAACAAGTCCACTCTTCTGTTTCATCATCTTGTTCTAATTCACAAATAAGCCCGTCATCTTTGAATGATTTTAATACAGCTTCACCACTCTGTTTGTCTGGAACCGCAATAAAAAATTCTACATCTTGTGGCTCATTAAAATCAACACCTTGTTTATATAGCATTTTTAACACTTGCCCATCTTCATCGTTAGGGAATTTTTTAGGGAATAATTTCATTATCCATCATCTCCTTCCTTCTTAATCAGTGAATTAGTTCTTCTTGGTACTAGGGGACATAAAAAGGCTGCCGTAGCAACCCATGATATTTAGAGTAAGGCATTAAACAAGGTTATTGCATATTCTCGGCAATCTTTTTCAGTGCCTTTGCACGAGAAACGATAAATGCTCTCATATACTTTTCTAAAAACAACTTATCAGCTAATACTCCAATTGGACCGAACGGTGACTTATATTGAAATGTATCCATCATTATAGTTCCGCCTGGTTCTTCTATAAACTGATGTGTGTGTACGAAGGAATGGAAGGCACCCTTCACCATAATATCTACAAACTTATTTGGTTTTTCCATTAGTGTCACTTTGGCTTTCAGCCTTTGTTTAATACCAAAGTGAATGGCTTCCCAAGTAACAGTATCTCCCTCCTCTAATAGCCCTTCTGTCACACCATCAACAGCCATTTCCTTTGTGTTCGCTGTCGTTTTGGTATGGATATCCACACTCCTCGCTAGGTCAAAACATAATTCAACTGGGGCTTTAATAAATTGTTGATACTCTATAACAGGCATTTTTCAATCTCCTTATATAAGCACTTTCTATCCATCATTATAGCTCGTTAAAGCAAATTATACCTAGCTATCATTCCCTTATCCTTCCCTGTCTGCTCCATAAGAAAAAGCTGCCATAAGACAGCTTTTCCGATAAATTCTTCGCCTGCTAAACTTACTTTTTCATAACGGGGATCCATATTTCACTTCTAAATGTTGGTGAGGTTATGTCTTTATTTTCATTCCAAAGGATTTCCGGCCCTTCTCTTTGTTCATAGTTAGAGGATGGAAACCATTCGGAATAAATGCGTCCCCAAACATTTTGCAGTGTTTCAGGAAAGGGGCCGACTGCTTCAAATACCGCCCATGTAGATGCATCAACTTTCAGCTGCGTTAAGTTATCTGGACATTCCCTTGTTGTTGCTGCGCCGATATAATGATCAAGCTCCCCTTTTTCCTCCAACCGGCCTTCGGAAAAGTTCGCGGATGCACTAAGCAGCCCTAATGGCTCGACATTCGATAGGTTTTTAAGTTCATTTATCGTTTTCTCGTCTAAACTTTTCCACATAGATGCAATCTCTGGATTGACCCCGTTAAAAATGATTGGAACCCTTTTTTTAATTCCAATTATGCGAAATGCCTCTTTTTCTTCAACTCGGTAGTTCATTTCACTGCCTCCTTTAATGGATAATTGGAAGGACATCGGTGGAAAGGCTTTAAGTGAATGGCCATTACTTCTCGCTTCTGATGGCGTGATGCCATGCAAATGCTGAAATGCCCTTGCAAACGAGTCTGGTGAACTGTACCCGTACTTTATCGCAATATCAATGACCTTCATGTTGCTATTTTTAAGCTCAAACGCTGCAAGTGTAAGTCGTCTTCGGCGGATATACTCGGATAGTGAAATACCGGCAAGGAAGGAAAACATCCTTTTAAAATGATATTCCGAGCAATGAGCGAGCCTTGCAACTTCTTTAAAGTCAATTTCGTTCGTAAGATTTTCTTCAATGAATTTAATGGCACCATTCATATTTTTGAGCGAATCCATTCAATGACCTCCCTTATATCAACAGAATAGCAGGAGTTGAAATGAAACATCCGACTTTCTGTGCACGATTATGCAGGGTCTAATCCCTTTGTGTCAAAAGTACTTATTGTTGAAATGGGGTTTTACCGACTTTTTGCATAAATAGCTCTGGTTTATCAATCGGATTAAAACCGTATTTTTCATATAGTGAATGTGCATCATTCGTTGCTAACATAAACCTGCGAACCTCTTTTAGTTCGGAATGGTTGGTGATAACGTCCATTAACCATTTTGATAATCCTAATTTACGATAGTCAGGTAATATAAACACATCGCAAAGATACGCATGGGTTGTTAAATCGGTTATTACCCTTGCAAACCCAACTTGATCACAACCTTCATTTCCTATTTCCCCCTTATAAACCCCAAAACATAAGGTCGTATTTTCAATTGACTTTATTACTGTTTCCTTTGTTATTCCCTTTGACCAGTAAGCTTCTTGATTCAAAAAATCATGTATTACATCTACATCTAAATACTTTTTATTAGTAGAAATCGAAAATCCATTACTATTCATTTTATCCCCCCTATACTTTCTTAATTTTCTGTAATTATATCAACTGATTTTATCTTGAACTATCCTGCGTTATCGAAATATTTAAAAACTGCCATACAAATAATTCACCCACAAGTTCGTTAAGTAAGGGATTCTTGGAAGAATTTTAATTACAACTAGTATATCTAAGTAAATCGGAACAAATATTAAACATGTTGCAAATTTAAAGGAGGTGGTTAAAATGAACGCACAACGAGCAGAAGAAATTGCTTCTTCACCAAATATGGTTACTGTAACCTATAATGAGGAAAGTATCTACATTGAGCACGTGGATAAACAAAATGGAACAGCTACAATCCATCCCCTTGATGATCCAAATAAAAAACAAAGTGTTTCTGTAACCAGCCTGCAAGAACAGTAATTTCCTCGATTCATTAATAAACCTCCACTTCCGGGTGGTGGTTTATTGTTCGATTAAGTGCAAGCACCACCTCTTGTATAGCATGTACCCATCCAGAAGCGTAACAAAAAAAGCCAACATCAATTGTTGACTTGAATTCCACAACCTGTACTTTCAAAAACGAATTTTGATGGGCTAAGTAAGTTTTTAATAGGATTACTTATATTTTTCATTTTCTATTATAATCACTTTTTCCCCATTCGCTGCTTTTCCTATTTGTTTCGTGTTTTCAACCAAGCGAAAAATATTATCACAGCATTGTTTGGTGCCTATAATTAATAATGGCACACCTATGAAATCAATTTTTAATGCTCTTGATAAATATCCCCCTATAGACATGGCAATTGGGACAGTAGGGGATGTATTGGAGAATACTATTTTTTCGTTAAAGTGAAATTTCTCTTCCAGTAGTAAAGTCAATTCTTTTAATGCCGGAACAACGAGTTTCTCTCTTTTATGTCCCATTGTATAAACGGAGTTGCCATCTTCATCGATCCCGCGAAAAATCAGCTTTCCAAATTCTTTTTTCGTTAATTTATTAAAATATTTTACATTTAATATTTCTTCCGAAGTTAGTTTTCTTTCCGATTGAGGTAATTGTTTTAAATGATAGGCGGCAGCCAAAGACGTGGTATGTGTACCCCCATAATCATTATAGATATAAATCATGAAATCATCCCTAATAGTTTTTTTAATACTATTATGGTCATATACTCCATTTCCAATTCAGTTGGCTATTGTAGGCAGGGAATTATACCGAATTCATGATCTTGTTTCCTGTCCTGGATGATCAAGACCTAATAATAAAAGAGTACCCCTATCAGTCGTGGATGATAAGGGCACACTTTTATTTTTTATAATCTGGGGTATGTATAGTAACGGGTTCTAAAACCCTCCCAATCCTAGAGATGGGACAGAAAATTTTATTAGATTATCATTGATTGTTTCTTGTTTAATCGGGGCAGGTAATACTGTGTTCCTAACAACAGCGACCGTGTTAAGGTCAAAGGATTTTATTGCTTCCCCTTCTTGGTTCATGATTGAGAGAATTCCATCATTACTCGTTTTAAGATTAGGTTGATCACTGATTAAATGAGTATAGTATAAGTCTTCGTTCAGCGTGTAGGAATTAGAATAGTCCGCTGAATAAAGTTTGCTTTTTTTATCAATTTTGCCTGATTTAAAGTTTTCAAAGCCATAGTTGAATAAAAGCTTGGTATCAGAGTAGGCAATTTTGTCTGAAGGAGCTTTTAGAGTGACAGCAATCAATTCCTGTTCTCCTCTAGTGGCAGTAGAAATCAGGGTGTAGCCGGATTGACTGACGAAACCGGTTTTCCCGCCGGTTATTCCCTTATAGGGCAGTTCACCTTTTAACATTTTATGATGGGTAATTAGAGTTGTATCCCAGGTTTCCACTTCCCATGGTAACTCCTTCTTCCCAAAATACTCACGGAACGTTTCATTTTTCATTGCATATTGGGTAATTTTCGCAAGGTCACTGGCTGTAGTTAAATGGTCTTTGTCAAACAATCCATGGGGGTTCGTAAAATGAGTATCGGTGATGTTTACTTCTTTTCTTAAAAACTCATTCAAATCTTCCATGAACAATTCTTCACTGCCAGACATATGCTCGGCAATTGCGATGGCTGCATCATTTCCGGAGTTGATCAGCATGCCTGCAATTAATTCGGAAAGCTCTATTTCCTCCCCAGGTTCAATAAATACCGAAGACCCGTCTGCCTTCGCTGCTTTCTTGCTAACAGTCACTAGTTCGTTCTTATCCCCGTGTTCTATAGCATATATCGCCGTGGCAACTTTCGTTAGACTGGCTGGATACATACGTTTATCCATGTTTTTTCCATATAATACTTTTCCACTTTTCGCGTCAATAATGATCCCGGCTTCACTATTGAGAGGTAAGTCAGATTCTGCACTTACCTTCGTAGAGGCGAAAGGGATTAAAGCCAAAATGAAGATGATGAAAAACTTTTTCATATGCCGCTCCTTTGATGATAGTTAAATCTTATATAGTCATAATAAAATAAATCTGAATGTTTAAAGTTGTTTTATTGAAAGTGAAATACAAAAGTAATTACCCCTTAATAATTTTGGAAACATTTCGGGTAATCACCTTCATTTTATTTCCTGAAATAACTTTAAAAGGTTTGTAACCCTTTTAGTGGATCCTCCATTTAATCCTCATTAAATGAAATTTTCTGTAAATCACTAAATATCTGGCAATTAATTTTCAAGAAAAAAACCCTTCAAACGGAAGGGATCTGGCTGTAGATAAATTCTAAGAAAAGCGAGTTTGACTGCAGTTTTTTCTTTTAAAAATTCCAGTTGATTTCAGAAATCCGCTCCCTTTCCGCCGACTGTCTGCCAAGCCTCCTCGACGCAAGCGTCTGTGGGGTCTCGGCTAGCCAGTTATTCGGCAGGAGTGTCGCAAATTTCTTCCATCCATTAAGGAGTACAGGAAAAAAAATGAAGGATAAACTAGTCTTGTATTAAAATCATGGTTCGAGATGAGACCGTTCCCGCCCGCGGAAAGCGAGTGCCCTACGTTATAAGTTTTATAAACCCTCATAAAAACTGTAGACAAAAGGGGTTTTATCTAAATTTCAACACAGAGTTGATTGGAACGGAAGGTGCGAGAATCCTGCGGGAAAAGCGCGTCGAGGGGAGACCCCGCAGGCGCAAAAGCGACGAGGGCGGACCGCCCGCGGAAAGCGAGTGCCCTACGTTCCAATCGACGTTCCATGTTTTTACTAAATAAAAATTGAGCAAACTTGTTTTTCATCGAGTTTGTCTACAGCCTGAGCCCTTCAAACTAATGGGCTAGTTGCTTTAAGTTGCTTTATAGGTGTTAAAATTCTGTTATGTTTTCATTTTCATTCCTATTAACGCACATTCCACTTTTACTATCGGTTTTCTTGATAATATAAATATTATGGTTACAGGTATGACTAATAAAACATAGTATTGGCCACTTTCTTTGATCCAATCATAAATAAATGAATTGTAAACATATTCCAGGAAAAACATATGAAAAAGATAAATACCTAATGTAATGGATCCTATTTCAGTAAAAAACATTTGTTTTTTAGGAACTATACATAAAAAACAGTAAGTTGCTGCTCCCATAATTAAATATACGAGTAACTTATATATAAAGCCGAGGGCAATGGAGCCTTCCATTAATTCCTGATAACCTAAGCGGCCATAAAACCATTCCCTCCAAGTCATTTCCCCATAGAAATAAATACCGATAAAGATTAACCCTAGTACAGCCCAGCCGATAAGGGCATTACTTTTCTTTTTAACCCATTCAAAATGATTTTTTTCTAAAAAATGTCCAATTAAAAAGAAAGGAAAGAAAAAGAAGGTTCTCGATAAACTTAACCATTCATTCACTTCACCAAAGTAACCGATAATTAGAGAGACAATGATTGAAAGGACGATTCCATATTTCCTCGAGGAAAATATAAACAATAGTATATTCCAGCAGAATAAGCTTATTAAGAACCATAAAGCCCATCTTGGAGTCAATATTGTGAAGTCTATTGGTTCATCAAATACCTTCTGATAATAGAAGGTATATATCACCTGGAATATTACATAGGGAATTAAGATTTTCTTAATGAGCCCCCAGAGGTCCTTTTTACTTTTTATCTTTCTGGAAAAATAACCGGATACTAAAATAAAAGCTGGCATATGGAATGAAAAAATGAACAGATAAATAGTTAAAATCCATTGGTTTTCTTCCACCATTCTAGCTAATGTGTGCCCCAAAACAACTAGTACGATTAAGACAGCTTTCGCATTGTCAAAATACGGATCACGTTTCATGAAATCTTACCCCCTATAAAGAAACTGCCAGTTATATTTTCTAATCCTCATTTATGGTTTGAATGAAAAAGCCGGCGTTCCTCTAATATAGGATTGCCGGCTTGGAACTTCATTGGAGTATCTACCATATCACAGCTTGTTTACAGTTTAGTTAATGGAAAATAACAGTTTGATAACAGTCAAAAAACTGCCTATATCATGGGTCCACCCGCCAATTGGCTTACGGCGCTTACGTACCTGTTAGTGACTTGCCGGAACGACAATCCCTTCCATCATCGAAACTCCAGGCAGTTCCAGACGTTTTCGCCTTTTCAAAACGGGTAGTGTATTATATAAGCATGAGTATGATAACGTCTCTCTATAGGAGGAATGTTCATGAATCCGGTCATTTTGTTTGATGGTGAATGCAACTTTTGCGATTCGAGTGTCCAGTTCATTATAAAGCGGGATCCGCAGGGGCTTTTTCATTACGCTTCGCTTCAAAGTGAGGCAGGACAAGAGTTGCTGAAGAAGTATGATGTTCCTGCAGATATAGATAGCATGGTGCTGATCGAAAAGGATAAGGCCTACTATAAATCCTCTGCAGCCTTGAGGATTTGCCGCCGCTTACAAGGGGCATGGAAATTGCTTTACGGTTTCATCATCGTCCCAAGCTTCATCCGGAACTCCGTTTATGATTTCATTGCCAGGAACCGTTACAAATGGTTCGGAAAGAAAGAAGAAAGCTGTATGCTGCCGTCGCCAAGTGTTCGAAAGCGGTTTTTATAAGAAAATGTAGTGGTTGGATTGAAATTGGACCTCAACAAAAAAAAAGGACGATAAGCGCTCTTGGCTTTTCGTCCTTTTCATTGTGTGAATGTGGAGTATCTCCATAAATGATTGGCCGTAGGGTGCGCCATCATTTCGAGCCCTTTGTTTTCCGCTAGGTGCAGCGGTTCCCAGTTTTGGTCGTCTGTCTCCTTTAGGTAGACTTCGTGATTCGGGGCCTGATCATGATAGCCGGCGATATTGATTTCACCATTTCGGTAAAAGGTCCCGACCACTTTATAATCCACGGCAGGTGAAATGATGATCGGATTGCCTACAGAGTGTGTCAGCTGGATTGTCGTTTTCTCATGATTTGATAATATGCGCTTCACTATAACACCTTCATCCGAGGCCACTCCCTCCTCAAGGAAATCCCCATCATGGTTGTAAGCCTCACTTTTCCCGACCGCTTTAGAGAATTCAATCTCGGCTTCCCTTTCCTTTTCGAGAATGTACACATCGACCCTGGTCCGGAAACGGAATGATTCAGGATCAAACCCGCGGTTGTCTCCTTTAAAATAGGGAACCTTTGAGGCCAGATTGGGGTTTTTCAGCCACTCTTCCGGTAAAAAAGTGGAATAGCGCAGCTGCCAATTTCTTTTCCTTTGACCATCCATATCGTTTTCAACCGACTGCAAAAGCTGTTTTACAGGTCCTATCTTTTTGGTATTCGTTATTTCCTCGATCGCCGCCTTTGCTTGTGATGAACCTTTTTTTACGGCTCCGACAATACTTGCTACAAGGGATTTCACGGCATAGGATCCCTGCTCTGAACGCGGTAGGGGCCGCTTCGCTTTAATGGTATATGTGTATTCCTGATCTTCACTAATACTCCGATCATTGAAGGAACATCCATTCACTTTCCCAATATCCACGCCGTTTCTATAAATCGTATATTCTTTTATTCCCTTGATGGGCTCCCATTCCAGGCTGGCTTGGCCTTTTGCGACAATTGTCGTGAATACCAAATCCAAAAGGATATTATCCTCTTTTTTATTTTCGGCGGTCGTTGATGTCTGTATTTTCATCCTGTTCACTGCCTGTTCTTTTTCATTCAAGCTATCTATCGTGTACGTATAGATGGTTCCTGGAGCCAGGCCCCGATCTGCCATCTTTGGCTCCGAGCCGCTGTAAATCAGCTCTCGCCCCCTGAATACCCTATAGTAACCACCTTCATCAGGCCAAATAAGCTTGATGGAATCCACTTTCCGTTCAATTTTGCACATCAATGAAGCCGTTTTGAATACCGCTTGATGCTTCCTCTTATTGGAAACCAGATAAGCGATTCCCGCAAGTCCAAGAGCAAGCAATGAATGCCGTGCAGTGAATGTAACTCCGCCTACTTTTAAACGGGGAAATGAATAATGGACAATCAACTTCTTCATCACCTCTTCTTTTATAGGTGTTATTCTTTACCCACTTTAATCCCTGAGAACACTTTGCAATGTGCTGTGCTGGCATAAAAAAACCGAGGGAATGTTTAATCCCTCGGTCATTTATATGTTTCACTGGATTATATTTTAACGGCGGCTTTTTTCCCCGCCTTTGCGTCCTGCTTCTTCACGGCTCATTTTTCCATCATCGGAATCATCACGTTGATTGGCCCGTGCCTCTCCGCCTTTTTCGCCGATTTCCTGATAGAATTCCTTGCCATGACTTTCGGATGTCGCTTCTCCGCCTTTTTTACCAATCTCTTGATAGAATTCCTTATCATGATTTTCGGATGTCGCTTCTCCGCCTTTTTGGCCAATCTCTTGATAGAATTCCTTATCATGATTTTCGGAGGTTGCTTCTCCGCCTTTTTGGCCAATCTCTTGATAGAATTCCTTATCATGATTTTCGGAAGTGGCCTCTCCGCCTTTTTGGCCAATCTCTTGATAGAATTCCTTATCATGATTTTTCGCTGTTGTTTCTCCACCTTTACGTCCTGCTTCTTCACGACTCATTTTCTCATTGTTGTTAGCCATTAAAAATTCCTCCTTATTAATTGGATTTTCCATGTACTAGCTACATTTGTCATGTACCCGCTTGAACAGCCAGAAAACTAGATTCAGCTAAAAACTTCAGATTGTTTTTTTAGCGGCGGCTTTTTTCCCCGCCATTAAGTCCTGCTTTTTCCTGCTCATTTTTCAATCATCGGAATCACGTTGATCGGCTCTAGCCTCTCCGCCTTTTTTGCCGATTTCCTGATAGAATTCCTTATCATGATTTTCGGAAGTGGCCTCTCCGCCTTTTTGACCAATCTCTTGGAAAAATTCCTTATCATGATTTTTTGCTGTAGCTTCCCCGCCTTTGCGGCCAGCTTCTTCCCTGCTCATTTTTTCATTGTTGTTAGCCATTAAAACTCCTCCTTATTATTGGGATTTTTGATGAACTAGCTACAGTTTTATGTATACCCGATAGTTTTGATATAAAACTAGAATCTATTAAAACTTTTCCATTTTAAAAGGAAAAGCCTCATGGATGCTATCACCCATGAGGCTCCCCGCTTATCCTTAACCTGGCTTCGGAATCCCTTCTCGCAGGCGTTCTGGCAGCTCCATAAGGGTTTCATTCAAAGTATCCAATTTCGTTTCAATCCTATGAAGCAAATAAAGGGTAACAATGATCGGGAACCCAATATCACTGACAAACGGCAGGATTTGATCCAATTTTTTCACCTCTCTTCCAGGGTGACCAACAAGACCCGCTCTTAGATGAGTTCCACTTCCTCGACATTCCGCTCGACAAGGCGTGCCGCTTTCAAATCGACGAAATCCCCTGAAGATGTAACGAACATGTTCCCCGCAATGATTTTTTCCATTGCCAGTTTAACCGTATTCACTTCGACCGGCTCCTTCGGATTATCAACGGAAATCGTCGCTGACTTTCCTTCCTCCGTAACGAAAATCAATTCCAGTACTTTAGCCATTTCAAATCACCTCCCCCGCTTTCGGCCTCTTTCCAAATACCGTTTAGCCAATCAATGAATACATATCCACCCGGGTCACTTCACCCATTGGATAATTCTGCACACTTGTGATTGCAACAGCCGTCGAAAACAACTGATCCGCCGTCGCCTCGACCTTGATGTTCGAAAAGGTTTTCCGCTTGAAAACGAGAGCCCCTTTTTCATTTAACCCCGTCTCAAAATCGATCCGCAACGTACTTGAAACTGGAATCTGGTTTGCCATGCCACTCACCCCCTTTCACACTCTATATAAACTTTTACAGAATGAAAGTAGCATGATCCTGAAATTTTGCAGGGAAATAGCAAAAAAGCTCCCCATCATTTGGGCAGCTCTAAAATCAGGAGATCCTTTTAATTATCTACTGTCATCATCCATTGTCTTCTTCTCTCACTAATAAATCCTTCTCAATCATGAGCGGTTCTTCTACAAAATTAATTCTTCTCATTATTTGTTGTATGACTCTCGGAAAGAAGTAAGCTCCAAAGAAAGCACAAGTAAAAGCCTGTGACCAAGTTTTTAACCATGCAGATAAGAATTGATGATCATACCCCCTATTTATTGAGACTAATATGAATGAAATAAAAAAGGACATACAAAAAGCCATTATACATGCATAAATAATATTTCTGTATTTAACGTTAATCTTCATTATTTTCTGCTTCAACTCCATGATTTAATTTTAGATTCCTTGATATTTCCCAACTATATTTTATTTCTTCCATTTACATTAGTAAAACCAATTTTTATAATAGATCTATTAGAATTACTAATACAAAGGGGTTAGTAGGGTTGAATTCGTATTATGCTTTTATCAAAACCATAGAAACAGGCAGTTTTACAAAAGCGGCTGAAGAACTTGGCTATACGCAGTCCGCCATTAGCCAAATGGTGCATTCATTAGAGGAAGAGCTTTCCACCACTCTTATCTTACGTTCTCGAAAGGGTATTACACTGACACCAGATGGCGAGGAATTTTTGCCATATATCAGGAAGATTTGCAATTCACATAGGGAACTGACTGAAAAGCATAAAGAGATGGAGGGACTGCAAAGCGGCCTTATTCGAATTGGCACCTTTTCCAGTGTTACATGCCATTGGATACCAGGATTGATCAAGGATTTTAAGGAACTTTATCCAACTGTACATTTCGAATTACATCAAGGAAATTATACGGAAATCTCAAACTGGATTAAAGAAGGCAGCGTAGACTTTGGCTTTGTGAATTCAAATGTTTCGGATTTAACTACGATTCCCTTGCAAAAAGATGAAATGGTGGCTGTAATGCCAGTAAATCACCCTTTAGCATCATCCACAGTAGTCTCCTTGGAGGGATTGCTAAAAGATCCTTATATTCTGTTGGATGAAGGAGTGATACATGAACCATTAATGATTTTTAAACAGTACAATTTTGAACCTGATACACAATTCCGGGTATATGATCCTTATGCGATTATGTCCATGATTGAACAAGGGCTTGGCATTTCGATTTTACCGAAACTGCTCTTACATAAATGTCCTTATAATATTGTAACGAAAAGCATCTCTCCTTCTATTATCCGAACCATTACTTTGGCGTATAAGGATAAAAGGGTATTGCCAATCGCCAGCAGGTATTTTATTGACTTCATCATTGAAAGGTATAGGGAAATCTAACGTCCTTGCTTTTATCTTATTTTCCCTTTACATTCTTTTTTTATAACTTACATTCCTGATGTGAAGTTAAATTGCAGTTGCCTTTAAATGGCATGTCATGTTCGGCTTTTCTGGGAAATAATAATCTCGAAAGGAAGTGGATGTTGATGTCATTAGAATGGTTTGACAGAGTAAGCGGGGAATTGCAGGATCATCTTAAATCAATTTGTGAGAAATACGATCGCAATGGCAGTATGATCGTGGAGCGCGGGTCTAAGCATCCACGCATCGAGTTTTATACAGAGCTGGAAGACGATGAGCGGGATTATTTTTCCTCGCTGTTTTTTGATCCGTATAATGAAGAATTTTATATGGAATCGTTCGATCCGGATTTAGGGCAGATCAGCAAAGTCATTCTTTCGGATATTGAAGATATCATCGATGCTGTCCACGAGAGCTTCCATAACTATTTGGAAGAAGATGAGGATGATGATGATTACGATTATGCATATGAAATGGATATGGATGATGAAAATGATGATTTGTATGATCCTGACGGCGAAAATTCCGATATATACGAAATCGATGTAGATTGGGAAACGCCTGAAGTGACTGCCTATATCCAGGATAATGAAGTGGAGGTCACCTATCAGTTCGGTATCGTTCAGGAGACGGGTGATGGTGTGCTGAAACGGATCAATCGGATTCGGACAGCGGATGATGATCTGATAAAGGATGAAACGAATTTCATTTTCAGCAAGGAAGAAGCAAGCACGATCATCGCCATGATAGCCAGTCATATGGATTCACTTAGTGAAATGGAATAAAACCAACAAAACCTTGTCCATGATCATCATGGACAAGGTTTCATCATATAATGATCAGTTCATATACCTCTGATAATTGCGTGACCCGTTCCGAATCACTCGCTTCCTTTGCATGCTTGATTTCCTGAGGAAGAATATGGTTAAGGAGACTGGCCTCTTTACCGGATAGCTTATTGACGAGTTCTTCTTCCGAATGAAAGTGTCCGCTTTTGATTTTATTATATATTTCCTGCGCTTCAGGATATTGGTCCGTATAGTTAGACAATATCTCACGTAAGTAACCAATCGTACGATCCATCAAACCATCCCTCTCGAATGTTAGATTTTTGCTTACATGCTATACCTTCCCCCATTTTTTGATGATAAATTCCTGAAAAAAAAGATATCCAAGTCAATGGATACCCAATTAGTCTTCTTCCCAAAACAAATCATCCAATGTACGGGATAATGCTTTACAAATCCCGACACATAAACTTAATGAGGGATTATACTTTCCGGATTCAATCAATCCTATCGTTTGCCTGGATACGCCGACAATCTTGGCCAGTTCTTCTTGTGACAAGTCCTTTTCTACTCTCGCAAGCTTCAGTTTTATATTTTTCAAGGGACAGCACCTACTATTTCTTATTATCTTAGCTATTTTTCATTCCGATTTTCTTCGCCAGCAAGTATATACCGCCAAAAAACAGAAGTAAAATCGGCAAATAGATCATAACGGATACAAATGATACCAATACAAAATACCATACGCCCTGGGAACTGCCATCGGCATAGGATACAGCACTATTCACGCCCATGAATATAGCGATGATAAGTGCTAAAGCAACCGTCCCAAGAATCGTCTTCTTGCTCATCGGTGTTTTGCTGTTGCGGTCATGCATCTCCACTTCATCCCAGAATACACCTAAGAAAATCGAACGAGCTAAGTAATACAGCCCCCCACCAACAAGAATCGCGAATTCCAGATATAACTCCCCGCTGCCTGCACCATATTTATATAATTTGAAAAGTGCACTCGCCAGGCAAATGACCAAGATGACATAATACATTTCTTTATAAATTTTATTTCTAACATTCTCAATCCGCTCATCCGTGATCTTTTTCGTTCGTTTAAATAGATTCATCTTTAATCGACCTCCATTTAATTCCAACGCTTACCCTTATTATATGATTCATTTTACTTTTTGCAACATATATATTACATTTTATAATTTATAAATTGCAATATGTATAAAAAAAGGTATCCACACATCAAGTCCGGATACCTCGCTAGCCTTATTTAGGGTTTTACTCATAAGTTTTGGGGATTTACTCGTGAATTCTAAGCATTTACTCGTGAGTTTTTGGGTTTTACTCGTGAATTCATCATTTTACAAGTATATATCATCATGCTTAACCATTACTCTTCATTAAGATGATAGCAAAGTTGGACGACGCCAGAGGAAAAGCTTTTTGTATTAACCAGATTTAGGTTCAATCTCTCCTTTATGTCTATAAACAAAGGTTTTCCTTCCCCTAAAATAACAGGGTGAACAGATAACCTGAATTCATCAACCAGCCCCAATCTTATAAAAGAAGTAATAAGACTTGACCCTCCATAAAGCCAGATGTCTTTACCAGGCGTATTCTTTATTTTATTTACTTCTTCAACAATATCATCATTTATGATCGTTACGTTATTATCAGTGCTTTTTTTCGTTTTAGAAAACATGAATTTTTCTTTGCCATGAACGATATTCCACATTTCTTTCTCAGTATCGGATACCTCATTTTCTGGCGTATATTGCCCCCATAAATCATAGCTTTTTCTTCCATAAAAAATAGTATCAATTTGATTCAAGAAATCAATGAACCCCATTTCAGAGTCCATAATGCACCAGTCGATTTCTCCTTTCGGCCCTTCAATAAATCCATCTAATGTAACTGCTAAATCTAAAATTATTCTTCTTGGTCTTTCGTTCATGGTCATTCTTTAATCTCCTTCTGTCGTGTATCAGCAAAGCCAAAGGCTTCGCGGCATTATCCGAATGAACGTACTCTTGATTGCCTCAGGGAATCCCCCATGAAGCTCACTGCTTTTCAACATTTCATCAGAAGTTACTTCAGTTACGTTAGTTTTATCTTACAGCTTCTATCATAGTATTAAAAGATTGTATCAAAAACTAAGGAGACTTGCGATGAAAGCAATGGTATGCACGAAATACGGCTCACCCGATGTACTGGAACTCAAAGAGGTAGTAAAGCCAACCCCAAAGGAAAACGAAATACTGGTAAAGGTTCACGCGGCAACAGTGGCTTCCGGGGACGTACGAGTCAGGAGTTTCAATAGCCCTTTCTTATTATGGCTGCCGATGCGACTCTTCCTGGGCCTTAGAAAACCGCGAAAACCGATACTCGGAGTGGAGTTGTCCGGGGAGATAGAAGACACGGGGAGGAATGTGACGAAATTCAAAAAAGGCGACCAGGTTTTTGCCATGACTGGAATGAATTTCGGGGCCCATGCCGAATACACATGCTTACCCGAAGACGGCCCAATCGCAATGAAGCCTGCCAATATGACCTATGAAGAAGCCGCCGCCGTTTCTTTTGGCGGAACGACAGCTCTGCATTTTTTCAGAAAAGCCAATATCCAGGACGGACAAAAAGTCCTCATCTATGGCGCATCCGGTTCGGTAGGCACTTCCGCGGTACAGCTGGCCAAATACTTTGGAACAGAAGTTACCGGAGTATGCAGTGCAGCTAATTTTGAATTGGTGAAATCATTGGGAGCCGATAAAGTAATTGATTATACGGAAGAGGATTTTACGGAAAGACAAGAGCGATATGATATCATCTTTGATGCAGTCGGGAAAAGTTCGAAAGCCACATGCAAAAAAGCACTAACCCTGAACGGGCGATACGTGTCCGTTGAAGGACAGGGCATAGCAAAGGAACGTACGGAAGATTTACTATTTCTCAAAGAGCTCATCGAAACTGGAGAATTAAAATCGGTCATTGATAAACGCTACCCGCTGGAACAGATTCCCGAAGCTCATCGATACGTAGAGCTAGGACATAAAAAGGGAAATGTCGTGATAACTTTGGTTGATGATGATCGACCCTGACAAAACCCATAGTGTTTTTATTTGAAAAACGTTCCAGTTGATTTCAGAAATCCGCTCCCTTTCCGCCGACTGTCTGCCAAGCCTCCTCGACGCAAGCGTCTGTGGGGTCTCGGCTAGCCAGTTATTCGGCAGGAGTGTCGCAAATTTCTTCCATCCATTGAGGATTACAAGAAAAAAACATGAAGGATAAACTAGTCTTAAAATAGGGTTCGGAATAAGACGAGCCAGCAGTTTTTTCTTTTAAAACACAAAGTTGATTGGAACGGAAGGTGCGAGACTCCTGCGGGAAAAGCGTGGCCAATGGAGACCCCGCAGGCGAGAGCCGAGGAGGCTTCAGGACCGCCCGCGGAAAGCGAGTGCCTGGAGTGGATACACTGACAAAACTGTAGACAAAAAAGATTTCTATCTTTTAAAACAAAGTTGATTGGAACGGAAGGTACGAGACTCCTGCGGGAAAAGCGCGTCTAGGGGAGACCCCGCAGGCGCAAGCCGAGGAGGCTCCACGACCGCCCGCGGAAAGCGAGTAACTGGAGTGGAAATCAACGATCAGATTTACATCTAAACCATAGTCTTGTTTTAAAGTTATGTTCGGGTTGAGACACTTCCGAATCTTCTATCTCTGACTTGGCCTTTAAATTATACGATTCGAAAATCACCCACATTATGATTGTGTCCAAATCCCACTAAAACCCATTTACCTTGTAAGAAATAGCTTTTCCAACGAACCACACCACTCAAAACACGAACATTATATTATTTTTACATTTTAATGTTCACTTTTTCATTGATTATCTAGCATTTGTTTGTTATATTAGCAAAGTAATAATCGTAATTACTCGTATATGCTCGGAAATATGGTCTGAGCGTTTCTACCTGGTTCCCAGTTAAAGAACTAGACTACGAGTTAAAGTATTCGGCCGCCCGCTTTTTGAGCAGCTAATGATTTAGCAATCGCTTCATTTTTGCTTGATCATCTATACTTTGACTATCGTAGGTCTAGAAGGCAGCATTCATTCTGCCGTTCTGGACCTTTTTCTTTGACCACAACTGCGAGTGTTTCAAACAATCGGATAATTTGTTTTTAAGGAGAGAAAAAACATGTTAAAAAAGTACACTCTATTAGGAATCATTACTTTACTTTTCGTGTCGGTGATTGCAGCTTGCAGTTCTGCTTCCAAAAATGAAACGGTCGAGAAAAAGACACAAAGGCCTATTATGGTTCAAGGTCCAATGCCAATCGAAGCTGAAAATTTCGCTAAAAAGCTAGAAAATGTTAAAGAAGAAAAATCAGGGGATTTTGTATTTTACATTGGAACTTTAGACAATTATCCTGTAATCGTTGCAAAAACAGGTAAAGGGATGGAAAATACGGCTGCCGCTACAGCAGTGGCAATGGAAAGATATAACCCTATTGCCATCATCAATCAAGGGACATCAGGTGGACATGATCCAAGCTTAAACGTTTTTGATATTGTTTTAGGAGAAAGAACGGTAAACCTAGGTTCATTAAAAACGGCCGATAAAGCTGTAAACGAGGGAATCGATCCAACCATATGGAAACCAATGGACCTAATGGCTTCTGAAGGAAGTGCAGGAGAAGATCCTAACGCTGAAAAACCACGCTTCTACGAAGGAGATAAGGATTTACTCGCAGCTGCTCATGCAGTTAAAGATACCTACACAAAAGGTAAGGTTGTCGATGGTACTATCGGTTCTGCGGATGTTTGGAATAATGAAGTGGATCGGATTAAATGGTTCCATACGAAATATGGTACATCCGTGGAAGAAATGGAAGGAGCTTCGGCAGCACAAATCGCCAAAGCTTACGATGTGCCCTTCCTAGGTATACGAGTGCTATCCAATAACAAAGTGAATGGCGGTAAATATAACCCTAATACAGCAGCAGCCAATCAAGAATATGTGTATGATGTGGTCAAAAAATATATCTCTTCGATGCCAAGCAAATAAGATCGGGCTAGGAACATATAGAATTAGAATCTTTTTGGTCAACTATCCCTATAATGAAAAAAAGAAGAGCACAGATTATGTGCTCTTCTTTTTTTCGCGGGTGCCCTAATTAGCTGACTATTGATTCTTCCTCCTTGCAAAAGGTTAAGCTGAGGCTATTCAACGTGTAAAGTCTAGCGGTGAAAATGAATAAATCGCTGTAGTTATTTTCAACGTACTCTTCAATGATTGCCATCCCTTTTCTGAATCTATCAACTAATAAGTGCGTATAGTTTTCATCCCAGGTAAACCGGTTGATCCGTTTAAGTTCATCGGCCAACACTTGAAACTTAAACTCCTCAACAAGAAGCTTCAATTGATACAATTTATCTTTATTTAAACAAAAGCAGTTGTTTTCATTTTCATGATTTTCCCGGACGAATGTTATGAAACCTTTTAAATTATCAGCTAACATATTCGCTATTTGCATCTCGAAGTTCATTTCCAACAGCTCCTCAATGTCCAAAATCTATATGAAGAGTGTATGATTTGAAATGATATTTTAACACCAACAATTCCTTTTTCGAGATAGATTCCTTCGCTATACTTTAAAGTCTTTCTGGAATTTGACTGCTGATGATGGCAATGACCAATAGCCCCAGCTTACCGATCCTTATTAAGCTGCGCCAATCTTGATCACCAAAATATTGCATCCATATAAACCTAACATTCATTTGTAATTAGGATGGTTTATTTAATATTTCCTTATTTTACTTATTGGTTCCTTGACATTAGATAAAGTGAATGATAGGTTAAAAGTAACAGAACCCACCACGCCTCTTAACAATGCGGACCAAGGTGGGTCATCTTATTTATTCAAGGAGAAATGTAGGCATGAATCCTGAAAAAGATAAGCCGACTGGAAAACTCCCCACTACGTATAAAGAACAGGTAGAATTATTTAGAAACAAAAATTTGCATGTTGAGAATTCTGAAAATACAGAAAAATCATTACAAAGGATTAATTATTATCGTCTATCTGCTTACGGACTTACTTTAAAATCCAATTAATAATGAGCAATATGTAAACGGAGCATCATTTAATAAATTACTATCATTATATGAATTTGATCGTAAATTAAGAGTATTGCTTATAAGTGTATTAGAAACTATTGAAATAGCCTTCAGAACTCATACTTCTTATGAGATTGCCCATAGATTTGGTCCTCTGGGCTATAAAGATAAAGAAAACTTTATAAATGAAAAATATCATAAAGAATCTCTGGATGAATTGAACAACTTAATAAAAAAAAGTCGTAAAGGTGAACTATTTATTGAACATCATTACAAAAATTATGATGGTAACAATTCCAATTTGGGTGGCAATAGAAGTGACTCCGTTTGGTTTCCTGTCTAAACTATATAGAAATTTAAGCGAAGATGTAAAAAAACATATAGCAAAAATATATTATAACGTTCCATATCTATACTTAGAAAGTTGGTTGCAAACATTATCCAATGTTCGAAATGTCTGTGCTCATTATGGACGCTTATACAATAAAAAGTTAACTTTTAAGCCACGTTTGTTTAAAGAAGAAATGAAACAATTTGATAACGGATTTGCATTTGCTGCAATATACATTATTCAAAGATTATTGACTAAAGACGAAGGGCAAAGATTCATTACTGATTTACAAGCACTTATATTAGAGTATGAAGATAGCTTGGAATTTTCCCACATAGGGTTCCCCACCAATTGGGATGAACTTTTATCTAAAATTAAAAATCAAAAGTCTTAATTGTAAAAGAAAATTAATGTCAAACTCTTTCTTTTGTAGATTAGGTTTATTAATTAGCTTTTTCCATTTTCACCACAACTTTCTCATTCTACATTATTAAATTCCCCACAAAAAAAATTGCCCCCCTTCCTTCCAAGGGGACAATCTCACATCGAATCCAGAACTAAAGAGATAAGCAGGCCCGCAGCGGTGAATATGCCCGTGATCGGCCCTCCGTCTTCAAATGCTTCAGGCATCATCGTTGAGGCGATCATGGCAATGATCCCACCGCCTGCAAAGGCTGCCATCGCTGCCAGGACATAGTCCGGGGCATGATCGAGGAATAGATAGCCCGACATCGAGGAGAGTGCCGAAATGATCAGGACGGAAAACCACAGCAGCATGATTTTCTTCTTGGAATAGTCACTTTTGAGCAGACCGGTTGTACTTGAGAGCCCCTCCGGAATATTACTGATGAAGATGGCAATGACCAATAGCCAGCTTACCGAGCCGCCGCTTATTAAGCTGGCGCCGATCATGATCGACTCCGGTATGGCATCCATCACGGTTCCGATGAAAATGGCTAGGCCCGCTTCCTTCGAAGAGCTATTATTGGACCGTTTCCTTTTATCCGCACCTTTTTTGGAAATAAGAAAATCCAAGGCTGTAAACACGCCGGCCCCTGCTATGAATCCGATCCCCGTCGCCCAGATTCCACCATCACTCACCGAATCAGCAAGCAGCTCATATGCCGCGGCGCCAATCAATACACCCGTACCAAAGGCCATGATATAGCCAATGATGTTTTTCTTGATCGGAATGAGGATGGCGGCAAGTGCGCCAAGCAGGACGGCAGAACCCGAAATCCCTCCCCAAAAGACCGCATTCCACATAGAATTCCCCCATTTCCTTTTTATAGGATAGTGTACCCGGGTTGATGTTGGGGTAAACAAGGGGCCGCTTTTTGCTATTCCAGCAAAAAAAAGCAGGTATATTCGCTGCCAGGGTTTTTGTGTATAGAATGGTAGAGTATCCTGCTCTTCGCTGCCTTATATGACTGATATTTGCGGTTTTCCTTCTTCTCTTTCACTAACCTTTTCGATTTTATCGACAAACATTTGAAAAACCTTTCTCTTTTCTTCCAGCTCTTTTATCGATTCTTTCAGTTCATTCAATTTTTGTTCAAAAGGTTTATGATAGAGCTCGCGGATGTTTCGTATAATTTCATCATTTATAGTGGATTGTACAACCTGTTTGGTAATATTGAATTTATAGGAATAAACCTGAAGTTCACGCTTAACTTCATCATACTCTTTTTCTATCCCATTTAACACATCACTGATTTCTTCATTCCATTCTACTAAAGCCTTTTTCACATGTTCCTCCACCTTTATTCCCCCTCTTTAACTAACAAAAATCCATCTCGATAAAAACTTATTTTATCAAAAGTTCATTTCGGTTTCTTTTCGGCTTAGTTACTTAACAAATAAGTTTTATTAAAAACAGATAACAGCTAATGACGAGTTACGAAACACTTTTGAAAAATCACATAGAATGGAACATGACAACTATAACCTATGGAGGTGTTCAGACTGATTCATACAGTTAAACCAGGTGAAACACTGACACAGATATCCAGGGACTACCGGAAACCGCTATCTGAAATCATCGCTGCTAACCCGACCATAAATCCAAATGTCATTTATATTGGCCAGCCCATTATGATCCCTGGTTTTCCCCCTCCTGATACCATTCCATTTCAGATCGATGTGTCCGTTAATAATCGTAAGTTAAGGCTGCTTAAAAATGGAGTACTGCAAAAACAATATCCGATTGCCGTTGGAAGAATGCTGTCCGGTACACCAGTAGGACAGTTCATCATTATCAATAAAGCCCCTAACCCTGGAGGCCCATTCGGGACGATGTGGATGAGTTTATCAAAAGAACATTATGGCATTCATGGAACGAATGATCCCAGCTCGATTGGTAAAGCCGTCTCAAAAGGCTGTATTCGCATGCATAATCGGGACGTGGAGGAATTATCAAGGATTGTTCCAATCGGGACATTGGTTTCGATTCATCCTTAATGTGTTTGTTTACTCTTATATAAATAAGCCGACAGAATTATCCCATCGGCTTATTTTTCCGTAAACGTTAAAAATCACACTTGAACCAATTTTTTCTCCTCAAGTTGATACTGAATATCGGCAACCTGCTTTATGAACGCTGAATCATGGGATACAAATATGATCGTGCCTTCATATCCAGCCATGAATCGTTCCAACGCTTCAATGGCAGTAATATCCAGAAAATTAGTCGGTTCATCCAATAGCAGAATGTTGTATTCCCCTAAGAACAACTGACAAAGCTGGAGGCGAATCGCTTCTCCGCCACTTAAGGACTGAACGCTTTTCAGTATATCCGTCCCGGTAAACTGCATCGAATGCAGGACACTTCTTAAAAATCCTTCATCATATTCTGAGCGGTTCCCCAGGAATTGAAGTACCGTTTCATCTTCAGCAAATCTATAGCTCATTTGACGGAAGTAACCCATTTTTGCTTTAGGAGAAACCGTTAAACCGGCACCATTTTTCGCAATATGGTGCAGCAAAGTACTTTTACCGCTGCCGTTGCTGCCAGTGATCGCTATTTTTTTACCGTGCGGCAGCTGGAAACTCACTTCATCCAATAATACGTTCCCCGCCACTTGAAGAGTCAGCCGGTCCGCCATTATCGGGAACTTATTATGCAATTCCAATTGCTTTGACTGGCGAAATACGATTTGCCTTTCCTCTTGTACAGCTTCCACTTCCTGAAGTTTTTCCGCTCGCTGCTCAATTGCCTTCGCTGCGCGTTGTGCGGCTTTTTGGCTTGTGCCTTTCGATTTTGTCATAAACGTTTTATTCGGTTTTGCATTCGCCTCTTTTTTCGACAATCTTCCAGCTTGAGCAATTTTTTCAGCCTTTTTCATTTTTTCCTGCGCCGCTTTTTCAAGCCGGCTCTTTTCTTTAAGGAATTGTTCATGAGCCTGCGTCTGTTGTTCACGTTTTAACTGCTTCTGTGCCATGTACTCGCTGTAATTCCCTGAATATACATGTACCTCGCCTTCATGCACTTCCCAGATCGTCGTTACGAGTTCATCCAGTACAGCCCTGTCATGACTAATCAAGACAAGCGCCCCATAGTAATAGCGTAACTCATCAAGTAAAAACGAAAGGCCGTCTTGATCCAAGTGGGTTGTCGGCTCATCGATAAGCAACGCTTCATTATAGTGGGTAAACAATTGGGCAAGCTTCAGCCTCGTTTGCTCACCGCCGCTAAGCGACCCTGAATTTCGCGGAACTGCCAATTTTCCCAGTAACGCTGGATCAGCTTCTGCAACAACAGGCGCTTCAACTTGCTCAAAATAGCCGCGATCAACATAACCCTTTACTTTTCCGCTTGTCGGTTGAATTTCTCCAGCAAGCAACTTCAATAACGTACTTTTCCCTGTACCATTTTTCCCGACGATGCCGATGCGGTCAAATTGATGTACAGCCAACCGATCAATCTTCAATATCTCTTTATCTAAATAAGTCACTTCGACATTTTCTAATTCAAAACATATTTGTTCCATATTCGCTACCTCCGAAATTTGTGATTTCGTATCGATAGCTTGGATCGATACGAGCTTCTATTTCAAGCCCGCATCAAAAGAATAATAGAAATTGCAATGTACATTCCCCCTATTTTATAGTCACCGCTGAACGATCTTCTAATATGAGCTCAACTCCCAAACTCGCATCAATAAAAAAGTAACATCATCAAGTTAAATCCCTCCAAAACAAAAAAGTACACAGAAGGGCTCTGTGTACGGAAAAATGGCATAGATATCCGGCAGAACGACAAACCCTCTACAACATATCCATCCTATACACACAGCAAATAACCCCTTATAAAAAGTGGTTTTTTCCATAATATATGTGTATATCAGTATAATTGTAAAAATGCCACGTTTATCGCTCCTTTCAAATCTTGCCCCTATTCTAACCAGGATATTTCCAATAGTCAATGATTTTTTGTTTTATATAATGGATGATTAATAACTCTTGAGTTTTTTTATCAGAGGTTGGTAGGCACGTATCATGAAGGTAATGGGGAGACTGAAGAGGACAGCCTGACGTCGGCTGTTCTTTCTTGTTTTGATTTCAAAATTCCACTCCCTAAAAAGTAATTATCTTAATCAAGTTTTGCATGATATTATTAATAATTAAGTAGGTAAGAGCAATAGAAAAGGTGGAAATACATATGAAGAAGACAGTATTAGCTTTTACAGTAGCAGGGGCATTAGTAGGTTTAGGTGGGGGATACGCAATTGGTTTTCATAATGCGGACGAAATGCAAGATAAAAAGCAAGACCAAAAGATTATTGCTGAAATAAACCGTCTAGCGAAAATCAAGGAAATGCCAGTAATACAACTGGACAAGCAAACATCAGAGGTATATATGGGTAAAGAAAGGCGTATGGCTAATGAGGGTGAAGAGAATATCATTACCGAGACATTTGAAATCAGTGAAATCGAAAATGGGCATATCCGTGGCGAGAAAATAGAGGGCAAGGGCGAAGGCATTTACTATCAAACAGAGGTATTTACTACCATGGGATTCCATCCAAACTATGGCGACATATTCCGCGTGGGTTGGGAAGAGTCCGATTATGAAAACAAAGAATGGGACAAAGTTGTTGTACTCGAACAGCTGAAGTGAATACCTAAGATTAGAGAGTATTCCGGAAGGAGCGCTTGGTAGCAACCAATCTTATCCTATCTGCGTTCGTCAAGAAACGGAAAAAGAACCACACATCCCACGAAGATGGCAATGGTTCTTCTTCTGATTCTTCTGATTAAAAGTTATTAGTTGTGACCAACCACTCTTGCTAGTGGTCAGCCTCATGTTCCAGCATGGGGCTGTTTTTGGTTTATGTTAATATAAGGATATCATACTCCAATTTTTAAGTGAATATTCTCAGGAAGATAGTAATAGTGATACATAGTTTGAAATTTAGCTAGTTACAAAAAAAATGACAGGGAATCTCCCCTGCCATCTCAATCAATTCATATTGATCGGCCAATAATAAAACACCAGTGTAACCATGATGATCATGACGCCGCTGATCATTAAATAGGCTGGGTATCTGCGGGTGATGTTCATTTCTTTTTGCTCGTCTATTTCAATCGGGGTTTGAAGGATATTTGCTTGAAACTCCCTTTCTTCGATGGTGATCGTTCCATACTTGGAGCCAATGATAAGTGCGCCTATGCTTAAGATTAAACCTATGATGACAGGATTGAGGTAAACGGGAAGGCTGATTCCGAACATGCCGAGACTTTCTCCAAGTATCACGCCAACGAAGCCGAATACGATGCTCCAAAATGCGCCTTCCTTCGTTACCTTCTTTGAAAATACGCTTGATATGGCAATCGGTCCCCATGATGCCGCAAATAATGTAGCCGCAAAGTAGCCGATCCACATGACGGCAGGCGGCTGGAACAATCCAATCAATAAGATGATCAAGCTGATCACAACCATGGAAATGCGGCTGGCCCGTAATAGATGATGATCTGTGTATTCCTTTTTACGCGATTGTTCCATGATATCCCGTGTAATGCTGCTTCCTATAATCTGAAGGAAGCTCGAACAGGATGATAATGCCGCAGCCATGATGCCGCTGACAATGATGACTCCAAGCCATGTCGGGACAATATTCATCGCTGCCCAAATGAATACCTTTTCCGTCGGGGCGATATCCGCTTTAATGGTGGTGATTGTCGATATGCTGATATGAAGAAACAAATAGACGGTCAAAATGGATATCGTTGCCCAAACGCCGGCCCGGATGGCTACGTGTTCATTTTTTGCCATTAAATATCGGCTGCTTTGCCATGGACTCACGGCGATGACAATGCCCCAGACCAAGCCCATGATGACGGCCCAGGCCAATGCTTCCCAAGGAGTGCCCATCGTTGCGGCAGGTCCGGTAATGCCATGCCAGCTTAATAAATCAGGCCGTTCAGCCAGGTTTGCCGCTTTCATAACGGCATCAGGAAAACCGCCTGCGGATTTGATGATATAAGGAAAACTTAGATATGTTGCGATTGAGAATAAAAAGAACATCACGGTATCATTGACCATGACCCCCTTCGCCCCTGAGAGAATGGTGAAGGATGAATACACGACCCACATGATCACCAGGGCCATTGGATAGGAAACACCAGAAACCTCGGCCAATAAAACGGCTGCCCCTTGAGTAACGGCAACTAAGTATGCAGCGATACCGAGAATCGTCGTGATCGCAGCTGCCAGCCTTACCTTCTTTGAATGAAAGCGATTACCAAAAAATTCAGGAACGGTCAATGATTTGCTTCTTCTTAAATACCTGCCAAACAGGAACACTCCGAATATATAGCCGCTTGCATTAAAAATCACGAGGATAAGCAGCAGGATCGGATACCCTTCATAGGAAAATCCCGCTTCCCCCATGAAGGATACCGTACTTAGGAAAGAGGCAACAAGCGTACCCGTAATCATCAATGTGTTTCCGCTTCGACCAGAAACATAGTATTCCTCTGAGCTTTTCACTTTCCTGAATAAAAAGATGCCAATCGAGACGTAAACACAAAAGGAAATAATGATACCAAGGAGAAAGGCCACTTACATCCCCACCTTTTCAATCGGATCTTTTGCTTTTATTTCTTCTTGATTTCTTTTCATTCTTACTAGGAAAACCTTCGTGATCCACCCCATGACAATTAAGGAACCCCCATAGCTTAAAGAGAAAATCAGCTCGCCCATTTCTTGACCCCCTTATCATAATAGAAATAATCAATCATTAAATATGCAATATCCATACCAAGTTTTTGAATATTCAGATTTCAATAGAGGTTAATTTATTATTAATCGTCCTGATAGCTAAATTGGTATTTGCCCAGTTTGCGCATGATCGTCGTTTGGCTGACCCCCAGGGCCTTGGCCATTTTTCTGGTTGATTTATAGGTGGAAAGGGCCTGTGACAATAATTGCTTTTCCGTTTCCTCTAATGCTTTTTTCAAGGGAATGATTCCTGTTAAATTGACCAGCGCCGTATCTTTGTAGGTTAAATCGGAAGGCAAATCCTCTATCGTTACGATAGGCTTTCTAGCCGTCACGACGATTTGTTCAATTACATTTTCCAACTCCCGAACATTGCCCGGGTAATCCTGCAGCTGCAGAATTAACTTGGAATGATCATCGATCGTGATGGATTGACCGTATTTTTCATTGAATTTCTTCAGAAAATAATTGGTTAATAATAAGATATCTTCCTTCCGCTCACGCAGCTGCGGTATTTCCATTGGAACGACATGCAGCCGATAATATAAATCTTCGCGGAACTGATTATTCTTGATCATTTGCTTCAAGTCTTTATTCGTGGCGGAGATGATGCGGATATTCACCTTTTTCTCCTTCGTTCCTCCCACCTTCATGAATGTTCGATCCTGGACCAAATGCAGGATTTTCACTTGAATGTCGAGCGGCATTTCCCCGATTTCATCAAGAAACAATGTGCCGCCATCAGCACTCTCAACAAGCCCCTTTTTCCCGTGCTTATTAGCTCCCGTAAATGCACCGCTTTCGTAGCCAAATAGCTCGGACTCAATTAAAGCCGATGGAATCGCGCCGCAATTCACTTGAATGAAATTCTTATCCTTTCTGCTGCTGAGATCATGAATGACCCTTGCTAAAACCCCTTTTCCGACTCCGGTTTCTCCATGAATGAAGATGGAAGAATCCATCGGGGCGACTTTTTCAGCTAATTCCAAAACCTTTACCATCTTATCCGAATTTGTAATGAAGTTATTGAACGAAACGGTTCTCGAATTTTCATGCTGGGCCCGCTGGTTCCTAAGGTTCACTCTGTTCAATTGACTCTTCATCTCAACCAATTCCGTGATATCCCTGGAATTCGAAACGATTCTATATAAGTTCCCCTCTTCATCAAAAATCGGCTTCGCTGTGCTGAATACCGTCAATCCATGCGGATAGGTTTGCTCCGCCGAATGGATCGCTTTCGTTTTCATCGTTTTTAATGTAACTGAATTGACGATCAATCCCTTTTCAACTAACTCATTAATGTTCTTATTAATAAAGGCCTCCGGCGGCAGCCCTGTAAGCTTCTTGCACGCTTCACTCACGAATAGCGTGTCCCCGTTCGCATCCGTCACGAAAATTTCATCATAGCTGGAATGCAGGATTTGCGTGAGCTCCTTTACCTTCTTTCTTGTCACCTCCAGCTCTTTCTTTAGTGATTCATTTAGACTGATTAAGCTCTTCATCTTCTTTTTAAGCAGCATTTCCCTGACTTCGGAAATCGGATGGCAGCTATATTGGTTATCGCCATGTTGAATCACAAAATCATAGGTGCTCATATCCTCTTCACCTAGCTTATCTAATTCATCAACGACGACAAACGATGTATTGAGATAAGCCGTGATTTCCTGATTATCGCCATCGCTATCCAATCTCTTCAAAAAGAAACCTTCATCCAATATGCCGAGGATTTCCAAGTGATTTTTCATGACAATAAAAGGTGAAGAATTAATTTTCAGCAAGGATTTTACATCCAAAATAGAAATATCGGAAAATACAATTAGTGATTCCTTTTTCACTTCCATCACATCACCCCATATTTTGATTACGAACCGATTTTGTTACACTTTTTGATACGAAAATAGCTAAGTGTCATTTTCGTAAGCGACGAATGTCTCTAAATCAACAAATTCAGAACTGAACCTTTTATGAATCACCACTTTTCAAAAAAGGTTCAGTTATCTATCTATAAAATACGATACCCATGAGCCATACCCCTCTTTATCCAAGTAAATAAACGATTATGAAACCACATTCCCCCAAACGGCATGGTTATTGCATATTGAACCTGTATAGGGATAGCTAGGGGGCGAATGGATGCTCTCTATACTCTCATTCTATCTAACATTAGGGAGTGGTCATGTATATGGCTCAATTCAAGAATCTGTTTACCCAATTAACGATTGGTGCTACTGAATTAAAAAACCGGATCTTAAGTACAGCACATCAAACAAATCATGTCACGGACGGAATCCCCACTTCGGATATGGTCGCCTATCATGAAGCCCGTGCTAAAGGGGGCGTCGGATTAATCATCCTTGAAGCGGCATCCGTACATCCATCCGGCATGCTTACGTCCAAAACGATCGCAGGATATGACCAAAGAATTGTCGATGCCTACAAAGAGCTTTCCGAAACGCTCCATAAGTATGGAACGAAGGTTTTCTCGCAGCTATTCCATGGCGGACGGGAAGTCGTATCGAGCGACTACCGAAATGCGGCATGGGCGCCATCGGCCGTTCCCAGCCTGCGCTTTGGCGTGATGCCAAAACCAATGAGTTTGGAGGATATTGAAGGCGTGATTGAAGGGTTCGCCCATTCAGCACATCTGGCAAAGGAAGGCGGACTGGATGGAGTGGAAATTTGCTGTTCACACGGATATCTTCCTGCCCAGTTTTGGTCACAGCATACAAATAAGCGTAAGGATATCTATGGCGGATCATTTGAAAATCGGATGCGATTCATCGTGGAAATATTGGAGAAGGTATGGGAAAGAGTCGGGGAAGACTTTACCGTCGGCATTCGCATGAGTTCAGATGAACTGACGATGGACGGGACGACGATGAAGGATTCCGTGCAAATCGTCGAATATCTCGCGGAAAAAGTCCGATTGGATTTCATTAATGTCACTGCCGGAGATTCAAGTACCTTCGAGGGATCAACACATATCGTGCCGCCATCACCGATAAAGCACGCTTACTTATCACCACATGGATTCAAAATCAGGATGGCAGGAGCCGTACCGGTCTTTGTCGGTAATAGAATCGTCGACCCCGTTGAAGCGGAGCAGATCGTATCAACCGGAAAAGCCGATGTCGTCGGAATGACCAGGGCCTTAATCGTCGACCCAGACATGCCCAACAAAGCAAAAAGTGGCGACCTGCAGGCAATCGATGCATGCATCGGCTGTTTACAAGCCTGTATCGGTCACTATCATAAAGGACTGCCGATTGGCTGTGTCCAAAACCCGACAACAGGTAAAGAAGCATGGATTTTACCAGAATTGAAGAAAAAGAGAAGCAAACAAAATGTCCTCGTCATCGGCGCAGGACCTGGCGGATTACAGGCAGCCATAACCGCGGATTCACTAGGTCACTCTGTTACACTGATCGATCAAAGCAAATCAATCGGCGGCCTGCTTCGCACCATGCGCAAAGCACCGATGCGGCATGAACTTGCAGAGTCGATGCTCGATAACTACTCCCGGAAACTGATGAGAAGCAATATAAATGTGCAATTAGGCAAAAAAGCAACCGCCCAAGAAATATCCGAATCAAAACCGGACGCCATCATCTGTGCAACAGGCTCACGTCCCTATACACCAGCCATCGAAGGAATCGGTGACCCACGGATCATCATGAGTGATGACCTCTACAGCTCAACTAAAAAAGTTGGGGACAACGTATTGGTATTCGACTTTGGCGGTGACTGGCCCGGCATGGAAGCAGCCATCTACCTAGCCGAAAAAGGACACCACGTCACACTCATATCATCACGCCTGCACATCGGTGAAACCGTCCACCAATATCTCAGGAACGAATACCTAAAAAAACTATACAATCTAAACGTCACACTCCTACCCCATTACGACATCGGGGCAATCAAAAAAGATCACGTCATCATCCGGAACCTATTCACCCAACAAAAAGAAGAACTAACCAATTGGGATTTTATCGTCCTCTCCCTTGGCCGCATCCCCAACACAGAGCTATTCGAAGAAATGAAAGGCCATGCGCCTATTGTGAAACAGATTGGGGATTGTCTTGGTCCGCGGACGATAGAGGAAGCGACGCATGAGGGGATGATGAGTGTGTTAGGTTTATAGGTGGAAGAGACATTCCTTTGGGGGATGTCTCTCTTTTTGATCATATAGGTCTGGCACGACCTGCTTATTATTTTTATCTTCTTGTCTAACACTTTAAACCAACTATTATATACTCTATTTTTTCTCTTTATCTCCAATTCAATTCCTTTTATTCTTTTTAAATGTATTATTTTCAATCCATTTTGTATATAATACTATACATAAGAGGTGGAGAATTTGAAAAGAGGAAAAGTAAAAAACAACGTGAGATATTTTCGAAGATTACATAATTTTACTCAAGAAGAACTTTCGGATCGAATAGGTGTACACAGACAAACCATTGTTGCTTTGGAAAAACAAAAATACGAACCCTCAATAGGAATTGTCTTGATGCTCTCTGCTGTATTAAATGAACCAATCGATAAATTATTCTTTTTAGAAGAAAAAAAAGAATAAATTCAGGAGGGATCTTTATGCGTTTTAAAAAGTGGATGATTTTAGTTGGTTATATGTACTTATTCTTTTCCTTTGGATATTCATGTTATTTAAATTTTATAAATGATGGTAACTTATGGTTCTTGTGGGGAATAGCTTCTCTCGTTATTGGTTATCAAGTAATTAATTTCTTAATCAAGAAAAAAAATGATACGTGGAACAGTAGTTACGTTGTTGCAGATCAACGTATTTTTCGTAGAATTCTAGTTTCTCTCTCTATATCATATGTTTTTATTCTGATTTTTTTATTGATTGGAACAATTGGATTCTATAATGACTTCATTTCAGGCTATAATATTTTGGTCGGAGCTATTATTCTAAGTTTGTTAGTTTTTATGATTTCCCAAATTGTTCAAAGTTTTGTAAACTAATCTAAATAGGTTGTAAAAAAGTTAGTAAATCCTCCCTTATAGAATTGTAAGGTAAAAATTATAAGGAGGATTTTAAATGACAATCATTAAACCATTATCTTTAAATGCGCTAGAAAAACAATCGTTTAAAGAGAAAATTCAGGAAAAAGTAACATCCCAATTTAATCTTGCAGCTGACTTTGGTAAGTTGCAGGCAAACGAAATTGATTATTCTGTGTTAAATGAAGGCAAAGTTGCAAAAATGAAAAGTACCATTGGTAAGCAATTTACTATTCCCGTGAAAACACACGAAGGATTAGATGGTGAAGTACATTACACCGAAGTAAATGGGGCCTACCTTTATAACGTTGCAACTAAAACGACAAATAGAAAGCTATTAGCAGATCTAAGTAAACTTGCTAATTCAAATGAGGAATTTAACAAACTATCAAAGCACCTTATTAAAGATGGTTATACTCTAAACAATGATGAAGAGTATGTCCTTCAGAACACCAAGTATTTAGAAGATAAAGAAGGTAAAGTACTTTCAGAGTCCCTAAATATGTTTTCTCTTCCTTTATACCAAAAGGAAAATTTAGTTGGTATGCTATTTTTTGATGAAAGTAATATGAAACCAGTTATATTAATTGGTAATGAGAGAACATTCGTTCATGAAAATGGAGAAATCGTTACAATCCAGGCCGATTCTTGTAGTCTATCATGGACAAAATGTATGAATAAACAATTAGATTGTGGAACTTGGAATAGTTGTTTAATTATATATGGAAGTTGTATTGGTGGGTGCTGTACTTGTTTTAATCCACTTTCTTGTATTGTATGTGCAGTATGTGCAGTTGCGGTTGTAGGTGCTGCATGGACCTGCAGAATGTGTGTTCCAGGTGCTGCAAGACCAAAAGAATGTCCAACAAAATAAATTTCAGAGACTGTCTAGTTTAGGCAGTCTCTTTTTCTATTTTAAAATACTAAAAAACTAAATTAAGAAAATCACTAAAATGGTTGTTTTATTTGAGACTTTCGGACTTTAAGAAGAGAAGGGGGAAATCCTAATATTCTGGTTATACTGCAGGAAACAATGGAAATGTGGATAGTTATATTTTCAAATCCCGATTACTACCCATTTGAGCTGTTAACTATCCTATTATCCTTAGGTTAAAAAAGGAACATTAACAAACATATGCTCCAATTATTTCTTTCTATAAAATAGGAGCAAATAACCAATTAAAGTATTATTTAAATAAATAACAAACAATGTTATAGATGTTAAGGAGGATATAAAATGAATAAAGATTTATATGAATTGGTGAGTGAAGCTAAGTCTAAACCTCATAATTTAGAGCCGGTTATCTTTTTATTTCAACCTAAGATTCTAAAATCATTATTTCAAACAAAACAACAAGAAAGAGAAGATTTAACTCAAGAATTAGTTATTTTGATTATTAAAATCATTAATAGATACGACGTTGATAAAACTCCAGGATTTTTTGAGTTTCAAACTAAATATCACAAAAAGAAATAAAATGGAGGGGATCTTATATGGAGACTTACACGACCCTTGTTAATATAATTGGTAATTTCGGATTTCCAATCTTTGTTGCCTTATATCTTTTTATTAGGTTCGAAAAAAAGTTGGAAAAGCTTGAAAAAGCTATTGTGGAATTAGGAAATAATATTCGAGGTGAGAGGAAATGAATCCTAATATTTTCAAGTGTTTTTGCGAAGTAAGAAATACACAAACATTTATCACAAAATGTTTAGATGACAACTCACTCTCCAATGAAGACAGAGATTTTCTGATTGATTTAGTTCAACGGACATCAAAAATCTCTAATAAAATAGTACAGTATTATCCACAAAAAGGAGGTGATGAAAATGATTAAATCTGATTGTTGCAGCAATCAACTTTTCGAGTTTGAAGATAACAATAGAAAGTTTATAAATAGTAAGATTATAAAATCCTTTTTAAAAGAAGAAAAAAATTATGCACTGTATAAAAAAGCCATATGTACTCCTTCAATCAAAAATAAGAATAAATTAGATGAAGAATTCAAAAAACATTTATTTTATATTCGTTTTGTATCGCTCATATCCAAAACTATACATTTTACAGCAGTTAAATACGATATAAGTATTAACGATCAAAATAAAAATTTTCCTATCATTCTAAATGCTGAAAATGATGAGTCTATCCCCTTATTAAACACGATTGAAGTTAAAGAAGAAGGATATGAAAAGATTTATAATGAAGATGCCGAAACCATCGAAGATATTACCTCAGATAAGGAAATCGTCAACGCTCTTTCCCAATTAACCAATACTCAAAAGAAAACACTAAAGTTAAAATATGTTGATAATTTGGCATTTAAAGAAATAGCAGTAATAATGAACGTTTCGCAGCAGGCAGTTTCTAAAAACCACAAACTAGCAATTAATAAATTAAGGAACCTCCTTCAAGAAAAATAGTTGCTTGTCCCCTCATTTTGCCTGCAACCACATTCCCCTTGGGAACCACAAAAATAAGCTCCCATATTAATGCGAAATGAAGTTTCGAACCTTTTTTAATAGATGTTTTTCATTTTGGGCTCCTAACTGCTGAAGGTCCTTGGCCTACAATCCGAAAATAAATAAAAATATAAGACTAAGTTTAGAGATGGTCATTAAGCCGCAGTACCTTTTGATATTAGGAATACGGTTTACTACACCAATTATTAAAACCAACAATAAGGAGTTGGAGACATTCCTTTTGGGAATGTCTCTTTTTGAGGATGGGTTCTTTTACTTAGCCTTGCGCTCAAAGTGATAATGAAGTCGATATTCACAAATATCCTTGGTCATATCAAACAAAACCCTCTGGTCTTCTGAACTGACATCAAAGTTCAGCTTGAAAATATCTTCTTCGTAAGAAATCAATCCTTTAGAGCTGCCACTCCACTTAGACATAGGCATAGTTGCAATCAACTTGCTAACCGCATCTTCATCGTAGTTCCATAGCTTTTTAGATGATTTGTCAGCAAAGTCAATTTGTTTTCGATACTCTGTTTCTGTTAAGTAGCTATGAAAGAATGGTGCTGCTTCCTCAGAGGTGATTGGCTTGAACCAACTATACTCCCCACGCTCTAGCATCGCTAGCAGAACGACCATTTTATAGCTCTTCGCCATACCTGTTTTCTCTACTTCAACTAGCCATTGTTCATATCGATGAAAGATTTCTGATTCATTTTCTGAAAGCTCTTTAGCATATTCCAAGAATCCATAATATGAAGAGAATTCCTGACGATACTGTGGGGAATCAGAGGCACCTTTTAAATGCAATTCCAAATAAGAAGGCCTTCTTCCTAATTCCTGCTTTAATATGTGATAATCATTTACTAATTTATCTCGTCTAGGTTGCTTCTTCTTCGCCATTTCCTTTAAGAGGTTTATAACCTGGATATCCAATTTTATTTCGCATAACTTAGGAACAATAGGCTCAATGGTTTTCTTCTTCTGCTTGCTCAAATCGGTATCAAACAAACTTAATTTAATATCTGCATTTCGATAATTACCGATTAAATCAATAATAACGCAATGATCCTTGGAGTCATGTAGTCTTAGCCCTCTGCCAATCTGCTGGGTAAAAACCGTTAAAGATTCTGTTGGCCTAACAAATAAAAGCGTATCAACAGCCGGGATATCGACTCCCTCATTGAATAGATTGACAGTAAAGATAATATCGAGGGCTCCAGCTGTAAGCTGACTTATTGCATCATCTCTATTCATGTCTTTTTGCCTTGAATGCAGACTAATTGCCCTATAGCCCTTTTGATTAAAAAAGTCAGAAAGAAAATCTGCTTGCCTAATGGATGAACAGAAACCAATCGTACGTGTTTTTCTTTTGTCCTTCCACGCATTCAATACTTTTTGAGCCATCTCATCCCGTAATTGAAGCTGTAACAACTCCTTTTCATCATACCGATTTCCTAGCCAAGTTATCTGACTATAATCTGTATCATCATACACACCAAAATATTTAAACGGCGCTAACCAGTTCCGTTGAATAGCCTCAAGGAAATCCAACCGGAACGCTACATTTCCACCGCAGATAGCATATACATCTCTGTTATCATTCCGATCCGGTGTGGCCGTAATTCCAAGCAAAAATTTCGGTTTGAAGTAATCTAGTACTCGTTGATAAGATTCAGCCGCTGCATGATGAAACTCATCGACGATAATCAAGTCAAATTCTTCAGGATCAAAAACTTGAAGATGCCGCTGCATGCTTAACGTGTAAATTGAAGCAAAAATAGTATGTCCATGCCTCTCCTTCACCTTGCCATTATAAATAGAAAAGCTCTCTTCCGGCATAACCGTTTGGAAAGACTTCTTAGCCTGATATAGAATTTCTTCAAGATGGGCAATAAACAGCACCCGTTTAAAATTGCGGGCAAAGAAGCCGGCTAAATATGTCTTTCCTAATCCGGTGGCCATCACAACTAACGCCTTATCATAATCTTCTTCCATTGTTTTATTTAACTCTTCTAATGCTTCTATTTGTGCAAAGCGAGGATAAATTTCCCCATATGGTGCAGATGGTTCATGAATGATCTCCGTTGTTGGAATAGACTCATCAACTTCACTTGGAAGCATTAACTCCATTTCCTCTGTTTCTGTCCACTTTTGAGGAAGATTTGGATTAGTTATATGAAACTTCTCATAGCTTTTTTCATAATTCTTCAACGTTTCATGATTTAAAGAAATCGTATGGTCACTATAAAACGTTTCTAAAAATAGATGCAGTCCTTGAGAAAATACTTCTTCATCATCACTAACAGAAAGACTCCATTCCACTCCATTACTTAAAGCAGAACGTGAAAGATTGGACGAGCCAACAAACAGACTATCTTGGTTTTCTTTTTGGAAAAGATAAGCTTTAGGATGAAAGGACACCCCATTACTCTTCCATAATCTGATCTCAATCCTTGAATCAATCTCTAACAATGTCCTTAATGCTTCTGGCTGGGTCACAAACAAATAATCGCCAGTACACACTTTAATTTCCGCTCCACGTTCAGCAGCCGCTTTTAATGCTTCTCTCAAATATTGAACACCAGATTTCATCACAAAAGAGGTCAAAATACAAATAGAAGAAGCAGAATCAATCTGCTTCAATAGGTGTGTCCCTAATTGACTGGTAATTAATTGAACCTTACTCATCTTCAACCTCAATCAGATAGATCTTTTCCTTAAATCCTCCGCGTTTAGCCGATTTACTCTTTCGTACTTCCTCCACTTCATCAATTGAGGAGCCATGATACTCAGCGAGCGCATGAAGGATTTCTAACACATCAGCCAACTCTTCAATTGCATCTTCTTTACTTTCAGTCTCTACATATTCCTGTAACTCTTCAAAGCTCTTCTTTTTCAATTCTTCTATGTATTCCTTCTCATTTAACACTTTTGTTGTAAACTTCTTACCTGTAGCTTCAATCACTTCTGGAATCCGATCACGGACTAATTTATTGTGGACTGGCATAAAGTGGCCTCCTTCAAAGTTTATCTTACAATTATAACACTTACCCAAATTTTGTATTTAACACAAACCTCACTTAATCATGATATTATTTAATCATAGCAAAACCTATAGGAGGATAACATGAAAAAGCAAGTTAAAGTAGTTGCAGCCATTATTGAAAATGAAAATGATGAAATACTATGTGCGTTACGCTCTCCAGAAATGAGCATCCCGAACATGTGGGAATTTCCAGGTGGAAAAGTAGAAAAGGGGGAAGATATTTTTACTGCTTTAAAAAGAGAGATTGATGAGGAATTACAATGTCAGGTTGAAACAGATGCTTCAATCTTTAATGATAATACGCATGAATATGAAACCTTCATCATTAACCTACTGTCTATAAAATGTAGAATCATTGGAGGTACCCCAACTGCCAATGAGCATTCTAAACTGATATGGTTAAAGCGAGAGAATTTAAGTTCTCTAAAATGGGCTCCTGCTGACATTCCAGCTGTGGAACAATTAATAAATGAAAAAAATAGTCTTCTCAAATGAGAAGACTATACTCTTTTAGTGAACTCCGTATATAAACTAGCTGGAACTTCATTGTCTAATTCCATTGTAACGGTAATCGGCTTTTCCCCTTCATATTCCACGGTGTTACCCTTCCCGATGTAAATATAAGGCTCTGTCTTACCATCTATTTCTTTATACTTTCTAATAAATAAATGTAAATGTATCCCTCTATCCTGATTGAAAACAATATTCTTTCCTCTCTCAGAACTTGGGGCTGTACTATTTGGTGTCTGCCATTGAAAAATGCGTTCGTTTATAAATTCATCGTGGTAATTAATGCTCTCTTTAATATCTTCTTCCTTGTGCAAATCAATAAATAAGAAATAGTCATTTCCATTTGAAAGTAGACCAGAACCCCTAAAAGCACTGTGGCTTTTGCGATAATTTGATAGTAATGCGGCATCACCCATTTGATATTGCTCATACAGCTTCAAATGTGGCACACCATAGTAGTCTTCTTTAAATTCCTTTTCATATCTAAAGATCCCATAAATAATAAGATCTTCGATATACGTTCTATATTCATCATTCTGTAGAACCTTTTGATAAGAAGCTGTCTTAGTTAAATGACCATTTTCAAGAGCAAATAACTTCAAGTTCCTCTTTTTCTGACCAGGATCATAAAAATCCTGATTTAGACACTGCAAGGCATGCAATATACTATCTTCATCTACCTCTTTAACCAACTTCAATATCTCACATTTTGCGGTTTCTAAAGAAATCTCATTATGGTCCAATAGATATTTAGCAATCGCAAATTCATACACTCGCTTTAAAGGTAGCTTACTCGATAATTCCCTTAATACTCCTTCAAAAGCTTCGTCTAGTAATAGCCTTTTCAAGGAATCTTCTTTTTCTACTTTTGCTACAAATTGCAAATATGTTTTTTCGCGATTAATAAACTTAATCGGATCTGGAGCTCCATCAAATTTCATATAATCCATTAATAATAAAGGAGTTTTACCTTGATTCATTTTCTTAAACTCAAAGTACTCTTCCTTCAAATACTTCAAAGAATTAAAGTTTTCCTTATCAATTTGCGCTAATATCCGTTCTTCAGAAATTTTATCCATTTGAATATGCGTACACCCTGGAATATTTGCAAAGCCAGTTGCAATAGCAACCTTCAAACTCTCTTTATCATAATATCGACTACCATTCAAAGCGATGGCAATTAAGAACGATTTACTATGATTCCCGATAAAATCAAGGACTGTTAGGAAACTCTTTTCTTTATGTTTACGAAGCCCTCGTCCTAGCTGTTGAATAAAAACGATCGGAGAATTAGTAGGTCTTAACATTAATACGGTATTTACAGAAGGAATATCAACACCCTCATTAAAAATATCAACCGTAAAAATAAATTCTAAGTCATCCTGATCATCTTCTAATCTATTTATATAATGTGATCTTAGTTCAACTGAGTCATTTCCAGATAAACAAATACTTCGAATACCCCTACTATTAAATTCTTGTGCCATATATTGTGCATGTTCAACGGTTACGCAAAAACCTAGACCTTTTCTTTTGTCCCCGTCATGGCCATAGAAATTCATATTCTTAATAATAAAGTCGACTCTCTCGTTAACCTTTAATCGCTTCGTTATCTCCGCTACATCGTCAATATCTACATCACTTAAATCAATTCCCTCAATGTCGGTAATACCAAAATAATGAAATGGAATAACCAGTTCATCCTCTAAAGCTTCATGTAAACGAACTTCCAACGCAACATTATTATCAAATAGGTCAAAAACATTTTGTTGATCGCTTCTCTCTGGAGTAGCTGTCATCCCTAATGTGAAATGTGGGTCGAAATATTCTAGCACTGCTTGATAGCTAGGGCTTGTCGCATGATGAGCCTCATCAAAAATAATATAATCAAATTCGTCTCGTTTAAATTCCTCGTAGCATTTAGACAAAGTTTGTATGGTAGAAAAAATATAATCAGCATTTTTTTGCTTTTGATTCCCAGTCAGTAATCCAAATGTCAGTTTTTCATTCGGAAGGAGCTTTTCAAAGGTCTCTTTTGCTTTTTTTAATATTTCTTCTCTATGTACAATGAACAACAATCTTTTAGGCTTGAATCCCTTTACGTCAAAAGCAGACATATACGTTTTACCCGTCCCTGTTGCTGCTATAACTAAGGCCTTCTTTTCCCCAAACGATCTAATTCTCTCAAGGTTTTCAACTGCACGTTTTTGCATGTTATTAGGAATAATATATTCAGAGCTTTCATAAATAAATTGCTGAGTATTCGTAAAGCCCTTTAATTTACTCAAAAACTCTTCATACTTACTAATGAAATTGTCATCGGCTACAACACTACTATTCCATAAGCCATCATATTCCTTTAAAACATCTTTCAGAAATTGAGCATCCTCTTTAGCAATGATCTCAACGTTCCACTCAATATTACTCTTAAGTGCACTTTGAGTAATATTAGAAGAACCAATAATCACCTTATAACTATCCTTAAATTCAAAAATATACGCTTTCGTATGAAAACCAATCGCCTTATCTGTTTCAAAAACCTTCAAATGGATATTACTAAACTCATTTATTTTCTTTAAAGCCTTCGCTTCAGTAAAATTCAGATAAGTAGAAGTAATAATCTTCCCCTTAACGCCCCTTTTTTCCGCGTTTTTGAAAGTATCCAACAACAACTGAAGACCACTATAATTAATAAAGGCCACGCTGAAATAAAACTTTTCACACTCCTTTATAGAAGAGATTAATTCATTTAATAAATTACCCTTGTCTGAATTGACAATTAGCTTTTTCTCGATGTCCATGATTTGCTCCTGACTGTGCTTATATAAATAAGAGAATTCTTTAGATCTAAATTAAATATTCAATAAATCGTTGAACAATAATACATTACTCTGGCTTGTTTCTATAGGCGATAGTTTTCTCTTCAACTATTTTATCAGATAGGAAAATATATTCTATTCTTACTTCATCAAGTAGTTTTAGTAAGTCTTTATCTTTTATAATACATATTTCTTAAAAGACCATTTATGCTGATATATTATTTATCTTAATTATCCTTAATTGTTATTATTCCAAAACACCAAGAATCGTAAAAAAACTCTTACAATAGACCATCTATTATCTGTTTTAATTCTTCATATGTACTTGAGTGAGCTATTTTTTTTAGTGAATTTAAAGATATTGTTTTTTGATTAGGAAAATATATATCTAAGTCTTTAGTTAATGCTAAATAAAATTCCCATTGTGCCGTATTTAATGGTTCAATTAATTCTAAGTTTTTCTCTTTTAGTAAACAAAAGACATATATATCAGCATTCCGTTTTACGGTCGGGTTATATTTATTTGTTGTATAATCATATTCTTTTTTTGCCCCAATACTAAAACTGATGTTTGAATATTTTTCCTTATGCCATGCTTGGATATATGCAGAAGATTTCACCTCGATTTTCATGCCTTTATAAACTAAATCATATGCATCCCATTCAACTCGTAATTGATTTAAACAGCCAAGAGCAGTTCCAATTAAAAACTCAGCAAAAATTCCCCTTAGGTTGTTTGTTAGAATATTTGAAAATCCCCATTTCCAGAAATCTAAAATAGTATGGTCTGTTCCTAATATTGGAGTTTCTGATTTAAGATGTCTTTCATTATTCATTTATAACCACATCCTTTTATGCACATTTCAGGCAAACTACCAACGTTTCCCAATACATTTTATCTTCCCATTTAATTTTCACTTAAACCTGAAGGCATGTCTTAGATAATCGGCAGAACTTCTTCTTCTACTAACAGTTAAAATATGCTTTTAAAAATTCATAAAATGTAGGCCACGTTTCTTTTAATTCTCCTTTTAAAAGCAGCTCATCCCCGTCCTCAAAATTCACCATAAAGACTTTATCCGTTACAGTATCAAGGACTAATACAGCATTTGCTGAAATTTCGCCTTAAAATTAAATACTTTTTCGTAAAGCCACGCTCTTCTCGGGAAATAAATGTATACGACTCAATATTATTCTCTTCATCTACGATATCAAGTAACTCAAAAGGTACAAACTCTTCCCAAAAAGGTCCAGCATAATAATAATAGAATTCACGGAATGTAACTGATACATCTACTTCTAAACTATTTAAAGCCTCATTTACTTTACTTTTATCTTCACGTTTATAAATGTCCTCTCCTAGAACTTGATCTAATTTCTCAGGCAAAATACTCATTTTAAATTCCCTCCTAAAGCTTCTCGTCCCCTTGTTATCCACTTATGTATGATACCTAATTGATAGCCCAATGCTTTTTGTTGTGAATGGTGTTTTGGTTTATTAACAAAAAAGCATTTGTTGCCTATATTGGACAATTAAATGCTTTTCTTTGTTCTAGTCACCCAATCCCAGCATTATATGATCCTTCTTTATAACTTTCGACTTATAGAATTACAGAAGGCTTGCTTCAAGTGCATCACTCAACATAGAATCGAAACTATAAAAGAACTGAATTAAAGTTCCAGAGGGTTTATCAAGTTCTACATATACTCTCTCATTTAGGTCGTAACAAAACCATGCAGTATCAGAATCCCCCAAAAATATGTATTGCTTTTGCCAATCATTTTCATACCAAAGCTCGTTTGTTTCAATAAACCCCTGAACCTCTTCATCTCCTTCGTTATCAAGTAGCGTTTCATCAACACCATAGATTACTAATCCGTTAAAGTCTAATCCATTTACATTCTTTAGAAAGTCAATATACGACTCAGGAATAATAATGTTTCCTAGTCTCTTCTGAATGGTTTGTTTCATTTTAATAATTTCTGAATTTGATACAGGATTCCTAAGTGAACTATCATATTTAATTTCAATTTTTTCTACTTCTATCAATAATTCTTTCCACTGGGGCATATCTACTCTTCCTTTCTTTAAAGCCGTTTTGGTAAACTTCATCCTCAAATATCAAAAAAGTATTCATTGTCTTCATCAACTTTTTTTATAAAATTCTCTAATGAATCAGCTATTTTATTGTCAAAGTAGTGTACAGAGGTCTTTTGAGTATCATTTAAATCAAGTGTTAAATATACACCCTCGTTTACTTCATAAAAAACAATTTTGTCTGCTTCTTCATAAATCCCCTCTAAGTCAGGGTCATACTCATAGATACCTTCCCTTAGTGTAATATCTGCAATAGTATCAGGATCCATTAATCTACTTATTGAATTCTCATTATTGCCTTTAAAAAAACCATAACCAACTTCTAAGTATAACTCCCTTAGTTCAGGGGGAAATTTAAATCCGAGTCTTTCCTCTGCTTTTATAAGGTCATTTTCTTTTAATGGAAAAAAATTATGATTACTATTTTTAATATAATCAAATTTAGCCACCATCAATTACCTCCTTGGAAACAATTTATTTGATGGAGATCCTATACCATGAATGCCTGCCTGATGTTCATCAGGCAATTTGGCAGGATATATATTAATTGTTCCATTTGCGCTTTATGAATTTTTAATCCTGTTGTTGTCTCTACATTTCTAAAATAATCTAAGTTTATCTGTTTTTTTATAGTAACAGCATGTCAATTAAAAAATTAGGCTCTTTTCTTTTCTATTCTTTTTCATCCATTTTCTGCTTTAAATATTCAGCAATTTCTGTTTGCCCAAATTCTCTAGCATATTCATATGCATCCATATTCTTAATACTCTCTCCCGTATATCTAATTGAAATATCTATTCCTTTTTCAACTAGAAACTCCACAACTTCTTTATGCCCACCATAAATCGCTCCAAATAATGGATTTCTTTTTGCTAAGCTTACATCTAATTCTGCGCCTGCCTCTATTAAATACTTTACTATCTCCAAATGCCCCGCTCCTGCAGCCACTCTTAAAGGAGAAGCATCAAATATATCACCTTTTGTATTGACATCAATTCCTTTATTGATTAGATATTCTACTATTCCAAAATGTCCTTTCTTTGCTGCAACATGTAAGTAACCACGTACCAAATGGTGTCATTGTATGTAAAGTTTCTGGATTATCGCCTATTAAACGCTTTACTTCATTAATATCACCGAGCTTAATAGCATTTCTTATAGTTTTATTTAGACTTTTTTCATCCATTACATTACCTCCTGTATTTCTACTATCTTGAACTAGCTATGTCTCCTAAATCTTCAAGAGCTTCAACATTCCTTAACCGATTCACTACTTCCTAGAGCATCAATACTATGTCGTCCTATTACAGCATTGACATAAAAAACCTTGAAAAGCTTAAGCTAATCAAGGTTTTTTATCTAAATTACAAGTATTCTATTGCACCTAAAAACTCTAAATTACTATAATTAATTGTAGTTTTCTTTTTTATTCCCTCATATTTAAAGTTGTATAAAAGAATTACAACATTATACTGTCTTGGCAACTGTGCCCCGCACAATGAAGAAAATTTAGGAATAATGTCATCATCGTAAGAGAATCCTTCTAATAATCGACTAAGCGAGTTATCAGCTTCATCATAAAAATCCGCTTCTCTAACAGCATCGTCATATCTATCGATTCCAAAGCTTTGAGCAAACATTGATGGAATAAAATCCCCATCCTCTGTATAAGAAATTTCAAGTAAATTGTCTAATTCCTCTGATGAGTTAATATTCCCTACCCAAAATGATACAAATCCTTCTTTTTGCATAAGCTACCTCCTATTGAGTTTCAATCCACCTAAGTGATAGATATTAACATTCAGTAGTAGAGTTATTTCTATTCTTAAAATAATAAACGGTTCACTGGGAAGCCCTACAAAAAAAGGAACTTTGAAAGGCATTTTGCCAATCAAGGATAAGTTTCAATAGTTATTACTCCATCATATCAAAAAAGTATTCATTGTCTTCATCAACTTTTTTTATAAAACTCTCTAATGAAACAGCTATTTTATTGTCAAAGAAGTGTACAGAGTTCCTTTGAGTATCATTTAAATCAAGTGTTAAATATACACCCTCGTTTACTTCATAAAAAACAAGTTTGTCTGCTTCTTCATAAATCCCCTCTAAGTCAGGGTCATACTCATAGATACCTTCCCTTAGTGTAATATCTGCAATAGTATCAGGATCCATTAATCTACTTATTGAATTCTCATTATTGCCTTTAAAAAAACCATAACCAACTTCTAAGTATAACTCCCTTAGTTCAGGGGGAAATTTAAATCCGAGTCTTTGCTCTGCTTCTATAAGTTCTTTTTCTTTTAATGGAAAAAACTTATGATTATTTTTTATATAATCAAATTTAGCCACCATCAATTACCTCCTTGGAAAAAATTTATTTGTTGGAGATCCTTTACCATGAATGCCTGCCTGATGTTCATCAGGAAATTTGGCAGGATGTATATTAATAATCTAAGTTTATCTGTTTTTTTTAAAAGTAGCAGTATGACACCCTTTATATATCATGACAATTAAATAATTAGTCTCTTTTCTTTTCTATTCCTATTCATCCATCTTCTGCTTTAAATATTCAGCAATTTCCGTTTGACCAAATTCTCTAGCATATTCATATGCATCCATATTCTTAATACTCTCTCCCGTATATCTAATTGAAAAATCTATTCCTTTTTCAACTAGAAGCTCAACTACTTCTTTATGCCCACCATAAATCGCTCCAAATAATGGATTTCTTTTCGCTAAGCTCTCATCTAATTCTGCTCCAGCCTCTAATAAATACTTTACTATCTCCAAATGCCCCGCTCCTGCAGCCACATTTAAAGGAGAAGCATCAAATATATCACCTTTTGTATTGACATCGATTCCTTTATGGATCAGATATTCTACTATATCAAAATGCCCTTTCTTTGCTGCAACATGTAACCACGTACCAAATGGGGTCATTGTATGTAAAGATTCTAGATTATCGCCTATTAAACGCTTTACTTCATTAATATCACCAAGTTTAATTGCATTCCTTATTGCTTTGTTCATACTTTTTTTATCCAAAACATATTCTCCTTACTTTCAATTTTCTTCTACTGGTTAATTCACCTAATTCTTCAAGAGCTTCAACAGCATTTTACGGTACAAAACATTCCCCAAATCATCAATACTATGTTGTCTTATTACGGCATTGGGTGCCCTCGAAATGAATAAAAAATGGATAGTCCCTTTGATTTCGAAAGGCTCTATCCACTTCTTCTTTTATAAAAACATTTCTTACTTTATTACCAATCTTCTTCATCTTCATCCCAGTTTTCTTTTGCCTCTTCAAGACTTTCGATCAAATAGTCTAGGAAATTATCAGCTGCGGTAAAACCATATCCCTCTTGGTTATCCCACATAATAACTGGACATTCTCCATTTTTCATTTTATTAGTATCGAGGCAATAGGCAAATTCATCAATATCTTCTATAACCACAAGTCCATCTATTAAATCATAATACTTTTGATGACCTCTGGTAGCATCTACTACTGCTGGACCCGTATAACCATATCCAATTATTCTCACTCCAAAGAGTCCACCAAAACCATAGTTTCTTAAAAACCACTTGTAACTTTCCGGTAAAGAGACCTGTAGTTTTAGTTCAGTTTCTCTAACTTTTTCATCACTTACTCCACCTGTAAAATCATCATCTTTTCCATACCGCTTAAAAATGCGAACAATTTAATCATCTAATAATTCATCATCTAGCCACAGCTCTACGTCATCAACATCAATATTCTCAGTTTCATTAATTAATTCTAATCCACTTAAAAAACCTAAAAATGTTTTCGATACAAGATGTATATTATCCCAATATGAGTTAATCTCATCCGAAGCATCTTCTATTCCTACCATTATTTTAGCTTCGCGTTCATTTTCATGGTTCCAGAAATAAACTTTACTTATAATGCTTTCCTTTACTCCTAAGCAGATTAAATTTCCTCCCGGGCTTTCCCCAATTGGAATCATACAATTTGGCATCCGATTTAAATAACCTTCTATTTGGTCGAATAAATTATTTTCACCAGCTAATCCATAAAGACCTTCAAATACTTGAGTGCCCTCCTTAGATGTCCAAGGTGATGTCTCAATCGGTTTATACGTTACCTCATTTTCAAAAAAAGTTTCATCATAGTTAAGAAGAAACTCCTTATAATCCTTTGGAATGAAAATATCATACATCGTCTCTATTTTCTTAATCTGATTTTCTCTTGAATTTAAAGAAAAGACTTCTTGTTTCTTAATATTTAAGGTGTTTAATTTATTTTCTATTTGATTTATATAATTGTTACCCAAAAATTCAAATCCCTCCTCTTAAACCTGATGCAGCACCAATGTGTGGTATATTTTCATGTAACTTTGTAGGTATTAACTGTATAGTAACGTCATCTGCATGGTGTGGTGTTAGACCTTTTTCTCTCAGCCAGTTTTTCGCCTGATTTTGACTACAAAACCCTTTGGCTTTCATTAATTTTTCATAGACTAACTTGAAGTCCCCTTCAAATCCATCTTCTGCTTTAAATAGTCAGCAATTTCTGTTTGTCCTCTATCAATGGCAAATGCATAAGCATCCATATCTTTCATGTTGTCACCAGAGTATTTTATGGTTATATCTATATTATTCTCAACTAACAATTTAACAATCTCAAAATGACCACCATATATTGCAGCAAACAGTGGATTTCTATCTGGTTCACTAGTATCCATCTCAACATTCTGGTTAATGAGATATTCGGCAATATCTAAATGGCCTTTTGTAGCTGCTCTTTCAAGGGCATTTGTAGAAAAAGTTCCCCGCTGTGCATTAGCATCTATCCCGGCATTAATAAGATATTTTATCATTTCTAAATGCCCATGAGTTGCTGCTATATGTAACCATGTACCAAAGGGCGTCATCCATGTTAACATTTCTGGTTCTTTCTCGAGTAAATCTCTTACCGTATCCGTTTGGCCACTTTTTATCGCACCTCTAATGTCTTTCGAAATTTGAGTTTTATCCATTTAGTTTCTCCTTTATTTCCAACGTCTTCTAGAATATCAATAGTATCATCTAAGTCTGAACCCGCCGTAAAGACTGCTTTCAATTGATTTTTAAAATTATCTAAAAATTTAATATTATGTTTTCCTTTAATTAAAATTCAAAAAATAAAACAAAAAGCACCTGTTGCCTCAAAGACAATCAAATGCTTTATCGTTAGCTATATAAAGTAATTCATTACAAACCTTATCTTTAAACCAACGAGCTTGCTTAAATCGTAGGTTTAAAGTTTGTTCCTTGTAACGATAATTCGTAAACTTAAAATGTCATCTCGCCTAGCTATCTTTCGCAATTGTCATAACTTATATTGTTAAAAACTCTAGGTTTGCTCAAAACGGATAAATGTAGCTTCCCATTAGTATCATTATTTAGATAAATATAGGTTATTAAAGAACTCATCAAAACTATCTGCAAGGATAAACATATTGCCCATTTCTTCCTCTGGTTCTATATCATGAATCCAAAAATAGATCTTTCCTTGGTATTCTCCACTAACTCCTAATAAAATTTCATTCCCTCCTGGGTCATTAGCAATTGAAATAAAATCTTCCGGTATTTCTCCTTCTAAAACCTCAAAAACTTTAGATAAATTACTCTTCATATCCCCAATTCCATAAAACTTATTAACTAAACTTTCTCCTTCATCATCAGATATTTTGAAGTTAGATTCTTCAGGATATCCCCCATTGTATTCTAGTAGAAAATCAACATATTGATTAGGTAGCGTAACATCGTACTCTTGTTCAAATTGTTTTATATCTTGTAGGGAAATCTTTGGATTTTTGCTACTCATTTTTGTCATATTCGCACTCCTCTAATCTTACTTATTTTTTCCATTAACTTTAGATTGACCACCAATGTGTCTAAACTCTCTATGAATATCTTCATCTACTAGCATCATCGTTTTTCCATCTTGATGATGATGCCATGTATACCCTTCTGGTGGTTTCCTAATATCAATTATTGGAGGATCAGTATCTTTACTAAGTTTAGCCGCTATATTTGCATTTTCAAAGTCTTTTGGATTATTCTTAGGCGAATGTACCTCGATTTTAACCGGCTCAACATTTGGATGTACATAGGGTGTAAAATCAGGATAACCATTTGGATAACTTACTGATATTCCAGACTTGTTAATATAAGTCCAAGTGCCGTTATCATCGATAGAGATTTTCCCGCCCTTTTTATACCACTTTTCAGGTATAGGAGAGTTCATTGGTTTAGTCCTCAAAATCTCTTTAGTGACATCTTCTACATTTAACCTACCCCTACCACTAACTTCAGACTCCACTTTCGCCATTGAAATTAACTGATCCTTCAATCCCGCACCATTAACCACATTATAAGGTACTCCACCTGCCAACGACAGTTGGTTTTTAGGATTGTATGGCAATAGGTTAGGGATGGAAACTAGTTCTTTTGCCTTCGTTGCACCTTTTACTGCAGCGGCTTTTGTAGTTGCTACCCCAGTCTTCGCTACAGCACCCGCGCCTTTTGTTCCGACTACAGATGTGACGACTGTTCCGAGGGCATAGGTTACCCAATGAGACCGCGAATAGGCATCGCCATTTACCATATCTCTTTCATATGAGTCGGAGATGGACTTGGATATATATTTATAGGTTTGAACCGGGTGCATGATTGAGTTTGCTACACCTTCAACTGTTTCCCCGGGATCTGTGACAAAGTCCCAAACTCCTGTCACAAAGTCTTTACCTACATCATAAAGGCCTACGCCGATTCCTTTTGCAATGTCTGCGGTTTGCTTAGCCGCTTCTAGCTGCATGACATATTGCTGCTGGGTGGGCGCTAAGTTTTCGTACCCGATCTGCTTGGCGATTTTGAGGAACTCATCAGGATCTGTTACATGATCGAGTTGTGCCTTCAAGTCTTTGATCAGGCGATTCTCCGCCTCTTCTTTCTTAACTTTGAGATATTGCGCGGTTTCTTTTTTCCTTACTTCCAGGTTTTTATAGGCTTCACTATTTTTATAGGCTGCTGCATTAAAATATAGCGGGGATACTACTCCTCCCCTTGTACTGGATATTTTCAGTTGCTCCATGAGTGCCATCACTGCCGCTTGGTCCTCTTCGGATTTGGCATATTCAGCCGTCCACTTATGGTCGATTTCGTTTACCTTGTCTATCGTTTGGGTCCGTTTTGTTTCAGCTTTCTCGATATTTTCAAAGAACGCATCATCGGAAAAAGGCTCTAACTGAATGAGATCATCAATTCCAGCCAATATTTTTTTCAGATCATTTTTCTGGGCTGTGACCATTTCCTTGGAATTTCGAGTCGCATTTGTCAGCTCTTCCTCTAAAAATGGGACCGTAACCACGGTTTCGCTAAGGTTCGCTTCGATTGTATCTCCTTGAATTCCGCTTAAAAAGGCAACATGCCGATTGATCAGGCGCAGCCAAGAATCCACGACATCGATCTGTGCTTTGTAAAACCCTTTAATGGCCTCTGCACCTTGCCCCTGCAGCTCATCATCCAAATGAACGATGCTCTCAAATCCTTTTTTCAATTCCGTGAGCTGTTCTTTCAGGTCCTTATATTGTCCGACACGCGTTTGCATGGCAGAAACTAGTGTTTGAGATTCGTAAGTCATCGACATAATGGAAAGTCCTTTCAACTTCTTTTCTTATTCATTTCTATGTAATATTTTTATTCACTGTAAAATTATGGACTAAATATATTTTAGAAGAGTTTCTATATTTATTCAAGAAATGAAGGGACTTTTTATTAAACGGATTTATAGTATAAAGAAGGTAGGATATTAGAATATTTCCTTAAGCTTTGTAATATCGAACAAAAATATGCTGTCCAGGAGCCAGCTAGACGATGGGTGATCACAAAGTTACACTGAAACGCAAATAAGGGCTATTCCTGTTGAAGGAATAGCCCTTTTTTTGTATCAAAGTCAAAATGCCGGAATGGCCGTTTCACTATATTTCTCTTCTAAAAATTTGCGTACCTCCGGGCTTGTCATGGCCTTGGCCAACTTTTGGACTGGCTCGGAATCCACGTTATCCTTGCGTGCCACTAATGTAATCGCAAAGTCATTTTCAACACCTTCTGTGAGAAGGGCGTCATTTTTTGGTGTCAAACCAAGCGGTGCAGCGTAAGCAGGTGTTATTACTATCGCATCTGCTTCATCATACGTTCTCGCTAGCATTAATAAATCGACTTCTTTGAACTTATAGTTTTTAGGGTTCTCAGTGATATCAGACATTGTATAGTATGGACCCTTTTTTTCCTTTAAAGTGATAACTTTATGCTGTGCCAGCAAGGCCAATGAGCGATCGATATTCGACACATCATTTGCAATGGCAATAACGGCACCCTCTGGCAATTTATCCATTGAATCGTATTCTTTGGAATACACACCATAATTGGCAAAATAAATGGGTTTCACTGGTACTAGCTCGGCATTTTTGTTTCGATTGAATTCCTCCATATATGGAACGTGTTGGAAGAAGTTCACATCCACTTCTTTTGCCGCTAATGCGGTGTTAGGCTGGACATTATCACTTAATACGACCATTTCCAGGTTAATGCCCTCCTCTGCCAGCTTTGGTTTAACAAGCTCAAGGATTTCCGTCATTGGGGGAATGAGTGAGGCCACTTTCAATGTAACCTCTTCCTTTTCCTGATTCTGCGCATTTTCTTTCTCTTTTACTTCATTCGTCTTTCCACATCCTACTAAAAACAACATAATTGCTGCCATGAGAAAGAGTATTTTTTTCATGATGTTTCCCTCCATTATTTATCTTTTATCAATCATTCTAGCTATTGTCGTTCCAATGAATTGGATAAGCTGTACTAGAATAATCATAATGATAATCATATAAATCATTAGCTCTGTTTTAAACTGCTGATAGCCATACCTGATGGCAAAGTCGCCGATACCGCCGCCTCCGACCACTCCCATGATCGTTGAATAGGAAATAAAGCTGATAATCGATGTTGTTAGTCCGAGGACAAGCCCTGAACGAGCCTCCACGTAAAGAAATTTAAATATGACATCCTTAACCGAAGCCCCCATGGAAATGGCTGCCTCGATCACACCCTTTGGCACGTCCAATAAAGATTGCTCGACCAATCGCGAATAATGGGCAATGGCGATGATTGCTAATGGAACGCAAGCAGCTGCTGTACCAATGGCTGTGCCGATTATGAGTCTTGTAAACGGGATTAAAAAAACAACCAATAATAAAAATGGGAATGAACGGATAATATTCACAAGTAAATTTAAAATCGAGAAAGCCCACGGGTTTTCAAGCAAATGACCCTTCCTAGAAAGAAATAGCAAGGTCCCCACAGGCAATCCTATCAAAATCGCAGCAAAAATGGACACACCAACCATGGTAATGGTTTCTCCAATCGACTGCCAAATTTCTGCCTCATATTGAACTAAAATCTCAGGCATGGCCCAGCCCACCATTCTTTGCTAATTGTTCGATAAAATATTCTGGACGATTATCCTTTTTTTGAATCCCGGTTGGTTCGATTATGACCGTGTCATAAATCTCTCCCTCTGCCATGATCGATACACGATTGCATATACTTTTAATGACATCCAGCTCATGACTAACGATGACGATCGTCACCCCGAAGCGTTTGTTGATGTTTTCTAGCACGTCTAATATTTCAGCCGTTGTATTTGGATCAAGGGAAGAGGTCGGTTCATCACATAACAACACTTGCGGGTTATTTGCCAATGCCCTTGCAATGGCAACACGCTGCTTTTGTCCCCCGCTTAATTGTGCCGGATATCTCTCCAACTCACCCTCCAATCCGACAAATTGGAGACACTCTACAACACGGCTCCGACGTTCCTTCTTTGGGTAATTTGCCAGCTCTAAAGAGGCTGCAACATTGTCATAAACCGTTTTATTTGCCACAAGATTAAAATGCTGAAAGATCATGCCAATCGACTTCCGTGCCCCTCGAAGTGCTTTATTGTTCAATGTTGTCAGCCTTTGGCCATTTACCTCCACTTCGCCCGCATCTGGGGTCTCCAACAAATTCATTAGCCGCAGCAACGTTGACTTCCCTGCTCCGCTTGCTCCGATTATTCCATGAATTTCACCTTTAGGTATTGTTAAAGTAACAGACTTAATAGCCTGAAATTGTGAAAATCTTTTACTCACTTGATCCAGGTTAATCATAAAATCCCACTTTCTATTTGTTGAAAGGTAAGCATACCGCCCCTCATTATCGTTTCATCAAAGAAACACAGCTGATAAATCATTTTATCAACTAATGAGGACCTAATGCAAAGACACAAATTAACAGTTAAAGACTTCCAACCCTATTAAGCTCCCTCTTTCTATTGGCTGCCATTCTTAGATAATCGGATTATTCCTTTCAAAATAACTGAGAGTGTATTATAATTATAAATGATAATGGTTATCATTATCATTTATTTTTTCTAAACTTCAAAAATACGAATGTTCTAAAGGACGTGGTGGAAAATACATGATTCGATACCTTGATGAGAAAATTGCCAACTATGAGGTATGTGTCATCTTGCCCTCAGGTTACGATCAAACCAAGAAATACCGAACGATCTATATGCATGATGGTGGAGAAACTGCCAAACAAGCTTCAAACTATATCGATCATTTAATTCTTTCAGGGCAAATTGAACCGCTTATCGTTATTGGAATTGAACCCATTGATCGCAAAAATGACTATACGCCGTGGGAAGCACCATCACTTGCACCGCATGCTTCCACCTTTGAAGGGCGAGCGCAGGTTTATTTACATACTGTCGTAACCGAAATAAAGCCATATATAGATGCCCATTATGCTACCAATCCCGAGCCTTCACATACAGCTATTTCCGGCTGCTCACTTGGAGGACTTGTTTCGATTTTCGCCTCCTATTATTATCCAGAGGTATTCCATCAATATATCTCATTATCAGCTTCCTTTTGGTACGAGGACGTTCTTCGCTATCTTCAAGGGGAAAAGATTGAACGGCAAGGAAATATCCATCTCAAACCAACTGTGAATCGTCAAAATCATCGGCTCTATTTTTATGTCGGGGAATTAGAGGGAATTTATAAAGAAACGATACAAAAGCATATGGTTGACTACACGAAGAAAGCCCACCTTGAATTTACCAAGGAAGGCTATTCGGAATCTAACCTATTATTTGCGTCAGATCCAAAAGGAACTCATGATGACCTATTCTTTACTAACTACTTCATTCAGTCACTTCACTGGTTATATGGCATAGAAACTAGGAACGAAACGATGGATCGATGATTAGTCTTAATCGACTGCATCACAATAGCCCCCAAGAATGTGGTGATTTCCCTCCACTCTTGGGGGAAGAAAACCGCCCTTTGAATAGGCGGTTAATTGAACTATCATTTCCGGTTAGTGGCAATGAATCCCGAAGCTTTGTTTCCTAATCTTTCTCTATTATAACAAGTGAATAAACTGCTCCACCGCCACCTGCACCTGACATAGCACTCTGAGAGACAACCTTCCATCCCTCTTGCAAAAGTTGATTTAAATCACTTAAGTTATTCTTCTTTTCGGTAAGATAATAAACTACGATTGCCTTTTGCATAATACAGCTCCCTCCAGAACTCAATATATCCTATATAAAATTTCATGATTTTACCGAAGCCGTTCGTCGAAGCTTACTGTTTGTTACATTTACAGTAAACAGACAAGAGGCGACAACAGATTTTTCTTATTCGACATTGTGTTCTCATATTCCTTGCTGTTTAACATCTATCCTTTTGTAGACATGTTTCGTTAACTGGATATACTTTTATTACACAGCACCGTGACGTTATTTCGACGACACCACCAAAAACCGGACATTTTGATCCGAGAAGTTAAACCAGTAATGGGCTTTTCTAGCATCGAACATGAATGACTGCTGTTCATGGAGTTCCATTCTTTCTCCCTCTATTTCCACTGTTAACTTCCCTTCGATAATGAATAAGAATTCATGTCCGCTATGGGAAAAGGCGCTTCCTTTATTTTCACCTGGCTTTAAGGTGACAAGAATGGGCGAAAAAACAGCATCACGAATGCCGCTGGATAAATTCTGATAGTGAAATTGTTCATGATTATAATCTGAATTTTCTTGGGAACGGTCCTCAGAGAAAAAGAAACTTGGGTTGACATCCAATGTATCAGCGATTTTTTTTAATGACTCTAATGTGACGCTTGATTTACCCCGTTCTACTTGTGATAAAAAGCTGATCGAAACGCCTGTTTGTTCAGCAAGGCTCTTTAATGTTAGTTTTCGCTCTTTCCTCAATGATTTCATTTTTTCCCCGATTGAATCAAAAGGCATGGAGATGCCCCCTTTTTTTACATAGTATCTAGCTACATTATACAGTACAAATTTTGATGAATGTTCCGTCATTAATAAAATAATTGACAGAAAATTATAAATTATTTACAATAAAGGAAATAATAATTGAAGTGACACTTCAATTTTAACGGGGTGACTCATGATGGAGAAGAAACAAATGCGGCGAATTTTAATTGCGAGTTTAGTCGGAAGTTCAATTGAGTGGTTTGACTATTTTTTATATGGGACCGTTGCAGCTCTCGTGTTTAACCAGCTATTCTTCGTGAATGAGGATCCGACAATAGGTCTGTTGCTTTCCTATGCATCCTTTGCGTTAGCATTCTTCATCCGCCCCTTTGGCGGAGTGATCTTCAGCCATATTGGCGATCGTATCGGGAGAAAGAAAACACTTGTTATAACACTTAGTTTAATGGGGGTCGCAACCTTTGGGATGGGGCTTCTTCCCACGTATCAAGCCGTTGGGATTTGGGCGCCGATACTATTAATCACGTTACGCTTAGTACAAGGTCTGGGAATTGGCGGTGAATGGGGAGGCGCGCTTTTATTGGCCGTTGAATATGCTCCCGCTGAGAAACGGGGCTTGTTCGGGGCCATTCCCCAGATGGGTGTTACGATAGGAATGCTGCTTGGAACCGTTGCCTTATCTATTATGACACTGCTGCCTGAAAACGCATTCATGACTTGGGGATGGCGTATACCATTCATTTTTAGTGCTCTGCTAGTATTTTTCGGCCTTTGGATTCGTAAAGGAATTGATGAAACACCGTCTTTCAAAAAAGTGAAGGAATCCGGAGAAGTTCCAAAGCTGCCGATTGTAGAAACTCTTAAGAATTATTGGCGTGAAGTGCTTATCGCCGTGGGAGCCAAAGTGGTAGAAACAGCTCCATTTTATATTTTCAGCACGTTTGTCGTATCATATGCTACTGCAAATCTCGGTTTCTCCCGGACAGCTACATTAACTGCAGTCATGATTGCGACAATTATAACGACGATTTTAATACCTATCATGGGGAATTTATCTGATAAGATTGGCCGCAAAAAGCTGTTTATAGGGGGAACGATTGGGATGGCACTGTTTGCGTTCCCATACTTCTGGTTGCTGCAGCAAAAATCGGTACTGCTATTGATCGTTGCAACAGTGATAGGTTTAGGTGTTATTTGGGCTCCCATCACAGCTGTTCTTGGAACGATGTTCTCGGAAATTTTCGATGCAAGGATCCGTTATACCGGCATCACGCTTGGATATCAAATCGGAGCAGCACTGGCAGGAGGAACAGCGCCGCTAGTTGCAACGGCTTTACTTGATAAATTTAATAACTCCTATGTTCCTGTCGCCATTTATATTATATTTGCATCTGTCCTGTCACTAGCAGCGATTTGGGCAGTTAAGGATCGCAGCAATCAGAAATTAGACGAAACGCATGATACTAGTGCCATGTAATCTATGGATCTTTTACTTCAAGGAGGACAATTGAATGTTGGTAATAAGTGAGAAGGAAATTCAACAATCTTATGGAATGAAAGACGCAATAGCGGATGTAACGGCCGTATTACGTGCACATGGTGCTCAACAAATAGACAACCCTCATCGCACAGTTCTTGCTTTTCCTCAACACGAGGCATCGGCCCTTTACATGCCAAGTGCTGATTTATCGGAAGAAGTTTCGGCGGTCAAAGTTGTTACCATTTTTCCAAAGAATCCTTCAAGGGGGATGGCCACAACACAAGGGGTCATCTTGCTGTCAGATGCAGAAAATGGCGAACACCTAGCATTGTTGAATGCCTCCTATTTAACACGTCTCAGAACGGGGGCATTGAGCGGCATTGCCACAGACTTTCTTGCTCGTAAAGACGCCAGGGTTCTCACAATCATCGGGACAGGAGCTATGGGATTTGAACAAGCAATCGGTGTGTTGGCCGTAAGGGACATTGAGCGTATTTTATTAGTGAATCGCACACCAGAGAAAGCGCAGAAATTCGGTGAAAAGCTGCAGGCATTCGGAATAACCGTTCCTTTTGAAGTTGGCGAAGATGTTTCAGCAGCTGTTCGTCAAGCAGATATCATTTGCTGTGCAACCCGCTCGAACGAGCCAGTATTTAATGGACTAGATTTAAAGCCGGGCACACACATTAACGGGGTCGGGTCTTACTTACCGGATATGAAAGAAGTGGATAATACCACCGTTTCACGCGCTGCTAAAATTATCGTCGATGATTTGGCGGGCGTGAAGGCTGAAGCAGGAGAACTCATTTCTGCAGCCAATCAGGGAAATTGGTCGTTTAATGATATACACGGGGAGCTTTATGAACTTGTCATGCGAACCAAAACAGGCAGGGAAAATGAAGAGGAAATTACCTTCTTTAAATCAGTCGGTGCCGCTTACTTTGACCTCGCTGTGGCAAAAGGCGTTTATCGCCAATCGAAAGAACGGAACATCGGGATGGAGATTGAGGTTTAGCAGAAGCTTGTACATTTCGCTATCGCTGAATGTAATAACAACCCTATTTATTTGCCTTAGCTTGCAGTAACATTTCATCTTTAAAATAAGAGACCCTTCTTTCGGAAAGGCCTTTTAAATAACCCTTATCTTTTACAAGCGATCAAGTCTTTATCACGGCCGCTTTTTTTATTATGACTATCCTCTAAATAAAAAACACTACCAATTAAAATAGCAGTGTCGTTTTCGTGATCCCCTTATTGATTCAATAAACCAGGTAATGTCTGAGCAATATCTATCAGTTGGTCGACAACATCAAATATTGCTGTCGTCATAAATATTTGAACCACTATTAAAATGCTTAGTAATATTAAAAGAATTATTTTAAAAGTTGTATTATTCATGAAAACTTATACCTCTCTTTAGTAAGTAGCCTTTCAGAGTGTAAACAACCCCCTTTTCCCAAAGAATTGTTGGAGAAAAAGGGGTTGTTTTATGAAAGAAGGACACAATATATTAATTTTTATTGCTTATCATCAAATTCAGATTCTGAACGGTCTCTATCCGTAGGTATTTCATTTTCATACTCAGAAACTACCTCTGCGGCTTCCTCGTTCAAAGAAGCTTTACCTTTTTCCATTTTTTCACTAGTCACATCTCGCTTAATACCTTCAACGTATTCATTCGAATTTGGACCTGATACTAATAATGAACCATCATCTTGTGCATACGCTAAAAACACATATGATTTTCCTTCTTCCGGTAATGTATCATCTTCATACAAAACAACAAAAGAGCCGTCTTCATTTATCCCTCCAGCCTTTTGAATAGGTATGGAAGTATCTGTTACTAGATCACCCAGGCAGGACAGTAACTTGGTAATTTGTATATGGTATTGAAACCTCTTTAGCACCGTCACTAGTTTCAATTGTTACAGGATCTTTGTATAGAGTGTCAACATCTTCATCAACCCGGCCTATAAAAACGTAATCTGCATCACCTACAGTTTCATTTGGATCATCCACATCTACAGCAAAAGTACCATCCATTTGAATTACCTTTAGGTTTTTTTTATCCTCCGAATTTATATCTTTCTTGAAATTAAAACAAGCTGAAACTATCAAAGAAAGACTAACTATAAATAATAGTGAAGCAAGTAACCGAACTTTTTCCTTACCCATTTTTTCACCCCTCCTCTTCCTGTTAGTATTTCTTATGAGCAGCCGTATAGATGCTCTATCATAATGGCATAATAACCATAAATTCAGAATGATAGGTCCCAAAATTGAATTCACGATTTTCACATATGGCATCTTTTCTGTGATTCACCGAAAAAGAGTTTAAAAATTTATTACTCAATTAAATTAGTAAGAGGGATAAAAAGCTGTGAACCCGTTACACCTCTCATGTGATACCTTTCCCCCACAAATAAAAAGCCCCTGACACTAGAAGTGCCAAGGGTTTGAAAGATTAAGAATTTATACATATAGTTTGCATTTCCAACATTTCTCGAGAGTAAAAGTTTTAATTCAAAATCATTCATATTTTATTGATTTTTGAACGAATAAGTATAGATATGGCACAAGAACCGTAGAGGAATAAGGCTATGAAAAGTAAAGGTACTAATATTGTTGATATTTGATCTTTTGGGACAACCCAAAGTAATAGAACTGAAAAAGTTATTGTTCCACTTAATCCAATGAATATCGCATAAAATAATAATCCAAAATTTAAAGCCTTTTTAAAACTCTCTTTATATGTAGACATCAATATCAAAATTCACCACCTAAATTTTATTTTTGGTTTAACCACTGTTTTTTAGAATTACTTATCTTCTTCTAATCCTACCTTTACTCTTACTCCGATACCATACCTTATTATTCTCGTATTTCTTAAAACGTCGTTCAGTCCCACCATTAAAAAAATAACGTCCGAAGCAACTCCCTTTTTGGGGCAACCACCTCTAAGTTCAGTCAAGTATCCTACACCCTAATCTTTCACGAGAAATAAAAAAGAATCCATCATGAAAAAGGATGGATTCTTTTTTTGTGTTGTTCTTTCGATTCCGTAAGATTGACTTAATTCATACTGATCCACTTGTTTCCGCTTCAGCTACCTTTTTGACACGATCTAAAAATTCAACGACCACTTTATCGGTGGCAAATACTAAAAGTAATTTCAAAAACCACTTTAATGGGCGACTGGTGACTGTATATGTAAAGGAAGTTCTATTGTCATTGATTTTATTTAGTTCATATAAAGCCGTAATATCAAACATTTTTGCAAGTATGAAGCCTACTTTAAGCTTTTTCTCATTTGTCTCATTCAAATATTCCAATGTTTCTATATCATACTCTTCTGTTCGTTTTCCTTCTCTATATGTTTGACGATATACGCTTCCAACCACTTCTTCCGTTATTTTAACCGGCTTTTGTTCAACTACTTGAGGCATGATTTTTTGCATATTTTCTACAGAACCATCAAGAAACTTCCATACCTGTTCAATTGGGGCGTTTATTTCTATTTCCCTTGTCCACTTTTTCAATGAAAATCACCTCTACCTCTATTATATTTCCTTTATTATGTAAAACCAAATTCCGAACTGATTAATCGGCAAATAATTCAAGTTACATTAGATACATTAACCAATTCTTTTTGAATTTAAATGCCGTTCTGTAAATAAATTACTTATTAAGATTCTCTTTTTTGGTGTTATTCTTGTATAATGAACCAAACGGTTACTTTTTCAGGAGAATCCTATGAATTTTATTTATATCAATCAAAACATATTAGATAATCTTTTTTATATCTTAGTAAGTATTTTGATTTATTACATTTTAATAGATCATGGCAAAAGGTTAAGTCAGTATGGCAAGACCCTTATTACTGCATGCATGAGCATTCCTATTATATTAAGTATGAAGTTTCCTATTTATATCGATGAATATTGTGTCCACGATCTCAGGCAAATTCCTTTTATAATAGGGACCCTTTATGGTGGTTGGCCTGTAGGAGCAGCTCTGTTAGTCATCATATTATCTTTTAGGTTTGCTTTTTATGGCTTTAATTTACTTACGTTAATTGTATATATCGTAATCTTTATTATAACGGCTCTATTTTCTTCCAAATTCAAAAATTTCAATCGGAAAAATAAGCTTAATAGCTCGATACTATTAATTTTATTTCTTGGAATACTAACGAGCTTCATTTCACTCGCTATGTCTGATTATTTTCGAATAACGGAGGCGTATGTATTTTACTTTATCATCCTCCCTCCTTTCATTATTGGTTTAGCTGTTTATATCATGGAAATTTTAAAGGATGCCATTTTAATCCGGACACAGATGATAAGGCTTGAAAAAATGGAGGTAGTCAGTCAGCTTGCAGCCAGCATTTCACATGAGGTTAGAAATCCTTTAACGGTTGTGAAAGGATTTGTTCAACTGCTAAAGACCCCTGATCTGACTCAGGATGTAAAAGAACAATATATAGAGCATGTTGTCAGGGAGCTTAATAGTGCAGAATCCATAATTAGTGAATACTTAGCATTTGCAAAACCTGCACTTGAGAAAGTGGATAATATTTCAATTAACCGTGAAATAGGGTATGTAATTGAAATGATCAAACCATTGGCTAGCATGAATTTAGTTACTATTTCTAATCAGTTGGCTCCAGCCATTACCCGGGGGAATATTCAACATTTCAAGCAATGCTTCCTAAACCTCATCAAGAATGGTATAGAGGCAATGCCACATGGCGGGGAACTTAATATTGTTTCTTATGTAAATAATTTCGATATCATTATCGAAATCAGTGACAATGGAGTGGGAATGAACAAGGAACAAATAAATCGTTTTGGCGAGCCTTATTACAGTTCCAAAGAAAAAGGGACTGGGTTGGGATCAATGGTGGCTGTCAAGACCATCCAAACGATGAATGGTACACTTCATTTAACTAGCGCTTTGAATAAGGGAACAACGATTTCAATAACACTTCCCGTTTATCATGAAGATCATTCTGCAAAATAATAAAAAAGTCCGCCATTACCGGCGGACTTTCAGACAGTAGACAAACTCGATGAAAATCGAGTTTGTCTATTTTTATGGCTTGTATTTGGACGTTGATTTCCACTCCAGGCACTCGCTTTCCGCGGGCGGTCGGGGGGAGCCTCCTCGGCTTTCGCCTGCGGGGTCTCCCCTAGACGCGCTTTTCCCGCAGGAGTCTCGTACCTTCCGTTCCAATCAACTCCGTTTTGGAATTTAGATAAAACCCCTTCTGTCTACAGTTTTTATGAGGGTTTATAAAACATGGAACGCCGATCTCCCTCCAGGCACTCGCTTTCCGCGGGCGGTCCGCCCTCGGCGCTTTTGCACCTGTGGGATCTCCCTTGGACACGCTTTTCCCGCAGGAGTCTCGCTCACCCACTCCTATCAACTTTGTTTTTAATCACTTTTCGCCGACTGTCTGCACTGTCTTGGTCATTGACCAGTTTATCGTCCTGAACCACATAGTATTCGACCGCCCGCGAATTTTTTTCGACCTTCACCTCACTATTCGGACTCCGATCCCTTATGTCCCCAAAATAAAAGTCCGCCATTTCCGGCGGACTTTTCACTTTATTTTTTCTCGTCAAGGCATTGATAAACCGCCATCATGTCTCGTTTGTTCAATTCACGAATCCGGGCGAATATGGGGATATCGGCAACGGCCTCGGTACGTTCACTTTCAGCCACGACATCCTTCACTTTCCCTGTCAGCCAGGTCTGGACGTCGATGCTTTCGACGATTTCTTTACGCCCTTCATCATCGATGCCACTGGCATGACAGCTCACACAAGGGATCGTTAATTTATACACACCGTCATGGATGTTGTCTTCTGAAATGACTTTCTTGCCATTACAGAACGGGCATTTATGACTTGCTTTAATTTTATTGATTTGGGTAACGATTTTTTTGTAGCCGAATGCTTCATAGACATAGGTTAGTTTTTTGTATTTGCCATTGGTGAAATATTTATCAATAATGGTTTCTCTTGTTTCGTTAATATTGGAAAAGTCACAGATGGTAATCTGATTTTTGCTGCTGATTGCTTCGATATTGCCTTTAATGCTGTCCCAGAATGGTTGGGTATTTTGTAAAACCACTTCATAGCCGACGAAGCTTGCTAGCTCGAGCTCGAGCATTTTCAACGCCGCTTTTGTTTCACGTGGAAGGAATGAGACATCATCAGTGAGTGCGATATCGCCGCCCACAATCGCTTTTAGTTTTTCCAGTTCCGGCAGCTTTCCTACAATTTTGATGACTTGATCAATTGGCTGTTGGATGATCTCGCGAATGTCCGTATCACCAAACATCAGCTTTTTATGATGTTTGAGAACCGTTCCTTGGCAGACTGGACAGTCGATCATCTCTTTTGTTTCTTTCATCTGCTCTTTAATGATTGATTTCGATACGAAGATATAGCGCCCAATGATGAAATTGAACCCTTCCCAAATTCGCGATGCCTTGCCTGCTTTATCGTAAAAGGACTTTTCCCAATACCCATATAAGAAGGTATGCTTTTCGGCATCTGTCATCTCATTATAGCTTTTACTAATGTCGTGACCGAGTTCATTCTTGATCTCATCAAACAGGAATTGCAGTTTGGAATGCTGATAATATTTTAATACTTCCATCACGTCCGGATGTAATAAACCATCCCAGAATGGCACGTTTTTGTCTTGTATGACTACATCGAAATCGAATTTTTCAATGACCCGGCGTCCCGAACAGCTTGGACAATGATTTTCTGCTGAATAGAAATCGAAGCTTCTTGTATCTTTATTGGTCGGATGTGCAGCCACTATATGGTTGATCATTCCGCCCAATTCATAAAGAAACGTATATTGGCTGTACAAGTGGCGTTCAAGATCAATGGCGATCACAGGGGCTATCGTGTCGGACTCGTACTCCCCATATATCACGCGAGCGATTGGTGATAGGCTTTTTAAAATTCCGCCCTTATAGACGTTCTCTGCGTTTTTGAAATAGTCCAGATGATTTTCCTGTAAATAATCGATACCAGTTTTTGACCGGAGCGTGGAAGAGATATGCAATGGCTCCACCCGTTCGTCACTGTCTTTGTGACTGTAATAATCATCATGACTGACAACGTCAAGATGCTGGACAGGCGTTAGCTGTCTTTTACCAAAATCCACGATATAATCCGAGCTTTCCAGCATATAGGCATTATGTTCAATCATGATGATGGAGACGGATTCATCATCCAGAATGACCCTGACACTGTCAATGAATTGGTTTAAAATATTTTGCGATAACCCTTTTGAAGGCTCGTCAAAAATGAACAGCGTGTGCGGGTTCCTTGTCTTCGCAAACAGCTCGGAAACTAAGTGGACACATTGAAATTCACCCGTCGATAGTGTTTGTGTTTTTCTTTCTAACGTCAAATAACCAAGCCCAAGTTTGATCAATAAGCTCAAACGTTTATGTGCGATGTCTTCAGATGGCAACTCTTCGATGATATCTTCGATCGAACGCTGAAAAATATCATCAATTTCATCACTGTATTTGGTTAGCTTCTTTTTAATATCAAGAAACGTCGCAACGGTTGACCGGCTGGTGATCGATTTATTTCGGTCCTGCCCGACCATGACCAGCTTATCCTTTGGATACCGCTTCTGAAAATCTTTGGAGATGCATTCATTGACTAGTGTAGATTTACCGCAGCCTGACTCACCCGTAAAGGTAACGAGTCTATTCTTGGGAATGCGGATTTCTTCCATTTGAATATTACGGCAGTAAAGATCCTGAAATTGATAGTATTCAGTAGGCGCTGCTTCATTTCGCTTCCAGCTGATTGGTTTGGGCCGCGGTGATTCCTCAACGATTTTCCCGCCATATTTTCCGCTGCCGGGTCCAAAGAACAATTGGTCATCAGTGCTATCCAACACCGTATCTGAGTGATCAATGAGCCAAATTTGATTTTTATAACCTAATTGCTTAATCTGCTCTAAAATTTTCAAAAGGGTTTGATGATCAAGACCGACGGAGATTTCATCGATGATGATCACGGTATTTTCACTTGTAGCCATGAATTCGGCCAAATAAAGCCGGGTTAATTCCCCTCCTGACACTGTCCCCATAATACGGTTCAAGCCTAAATAACCAATATTCATATTGATTATATTTTGGAGAATATGCTGTTTAGCTTCACTAATATGTAAGGTCTCTGCGAGTGAAAGGATCGTTTCGATGCTTAAGTTGTTGATATCGGATATAGTATGCGGGCGATCTAATAATTCAATGGTATATTGCTCGACTTCTTGATTGTAGCGTTTCCCCTCACACTTTGGACATTCGACATTTTTCGTCGTACCGCGTCCTTTACAAGTGGGGCACCAGCCTAAGGCATTATTAAATGAAAAAACTTCCGGAGAAAGATTGAATTTTTCTGCAAGACAAACACGAATCTCTTTAAACACACCAGTATGTGTGCCAATGGTCGAACGGGGATTAGCTGAAATGGATGATTTGCCGAGAAAAAGGACCAGCGGCATTTCCTCCATCTTGATGGCACTGAAGTTGGTTTCCATAATATTAGGGAATAAATACTGATATTCAGACTTCGGCAATAAGGAAACGAGACGCTTCTTGGATTCTTCGCCAATGGTTTGACAAAAAGTCGTCTTCCCTGAACCTGATAAACCAGCAATTCCTAATGATTGGTCGTCTGGAAGTGATGAATCTAAATGGCTTATATTGTTCGCTATTAATCGATTTATTTTCATTTGTAACTCCTCTCATTTTTTAAGCTCAGTCTTTCATATTAGCACAGCAGTATATGTATTTGGTATTTTTTTATCGGTAACCCCATCCTTTTATTCTTTCACATTCCGCTCCTTCAAAAACGTATGATCCATCGACAAAAAACGGGGAGTAAGGATGGGATTTTTAAGATGATTAAACCTTCTTTTAGATTATAAAAGCCCCTCTCGACTAAGAGAAGGGCATTCCTTATAAAGCATGACCACATTTTTATCCAATACGCTTATTTTGTATTGGACTTTTTTGCCTTGTTTTCAAGATCGCTTTTAGGCTCGGTGGAGAATTCCACATCTTTTCCATGTCCCTGCGGGTTAACACTTGGTGCAATGCGACCTCTTCCTGTCTTTTTACTCATTTCCTTCACCTCCAAGTATATGATGTTGGACAGATCTACTTTACATTACGGGTGTAATTAAATGTGTCTTTGTTCTGAGGAACATCAGGATCTTTTTTCCCGGCAGGCTGTACTGCTCTTCCTGTATTTCCGCTATAGCCTTCTTCCATGGGCCCTGGATAATGATAATGACCATCATTAACTGATTGAGTTGTTGCTTCACCAGCAGCATGATTTGCTCCCGTTTCCGCGCCATTTTCTTTATCTTTAGTCAATCCATCTCCTCCTTTTCTAAAGCTTTTCTTTTATAGTATTTCGATAAAAGAGCAATAAAATGAAAGGAGAAAAAAGGAAGCACTAATAATGACTCCATTCTTTGTTATTTGGAGGTCAGAAGGAAACTCTCCGTTGCACCGTTTTTCAAGAAGGGACTGGGTTCGCCAACCGTATAAATTTGCAAGTCATGCATAGCCCTGGTACATGCGGTGTAGAACAATCTACGCAGGCTCTCATCACCGTATGTTTGCATGGATGCATCATAAATGATGACTGCATCGAATTCGATGCCTTTGGCCAAATAAGCCGGTATAACGACTACACCCTGTTCATATTCATTTGTGCCTTTCTGTACGAGTTTAATTTCACCGTGGACACTAAGGGCATCGTATGCGGCGGCACTTTCGGCAGCAGATTTACAGATTATTGCGATTGTATTGTACTCATGGCTTTGGAAGTCTTTGACTTTAGACATGATTTTGCGGTGCAATTCATCACGGCTGGACACTTGAGTGAGTACAGGCTTCTCGCCTTCACGATTGAACGCCTTAATTCGATGGCCTTCTGGAATTAGTTCACGTGTGAATTCTATAATCTGCTTTGTGGATCTGTAGCTTTGATCCAAGGTTATGCTCTCGGTTTCACTTATCCCGTATAAACTGGTAAGAGTCTGGAAATCCACCCGTTCGCTGGCATGAGCAAATATTGCCTGGTTAAAGTCACCGAGCACGGTCATCCTGGCAGAAGGAAACAATCGTTTCAAAAACTCGAATTGAAATGGGGAATAATCCTGTGCTTCGTCAACAAGCACATATTTTATAGAAGTATTCGACTGGAATCCTTGAATTAACTCCTTCAGCAGCAAAAATGGAGTCGCGTCTTCGTAATACAGTTTACCTTCTTCCAGCATTTTTTGGGTTGATAAGCAAATTTCCCTTTCGGCAGGTGTTTCACCTTCATTCCACAGTTCGAGCCGTATTTGTTCGTCAAAAAGTTGCTTGTATATTCCCTTAATATTGATAAAATGAAGTGCTTTTATCCGTTTGCGTAACGACTTCAATTTCTTTCGAACAATCATACGCGCAAGCATTTTATTCTCTATCTCATAATCGTCAAAGGAATCTTCATCATCACCGCGTTTTTTCTCTAAATAGGTGTATACCTTTTGGTAGTCTTCTTTGCTGAGATACTCGATTTCCTCCTCGACCCAAGGTTGTTTCAACTCAAACTTTTCCCTTTCATCAAGTAGCTCACATAACCACTCTTTCAGCTTTTCAATCCTATTGTGAAATCTTAATGTGGTGTCTGTGTTATAAAATCTTTCCGAGATTTGTTTGGCGGAGACGAGCGTTTCCCCTCGGAACTTTAACCCTCTAAAGATCATTCCGGATGGCTCAAGTGATTGTCTGTAGGTCTTGATGATTTCAAAGAAGCGAATGGATGCCTTAAATTGGATACTCGCTGTCCTGGTGCTATAGGAAGGATCATCCGCTGCAGTCAGCAAATATTCCAATTGCTCATAAGGATCCTCAACTTGAAAAGAGTCAGTCAGACGATGATCCAGGTATTCCTGGAATGTTACCTGCTGCATATTCTCTTCGCCAAGTTCGGGTAACACATTGGATACGTAGTTATTAAACATGGAGTTAGGAGAGAATAGAATGATTTGATCGGCTTTCAGCCTTTCTCGATTCTTGTAGAGCAAGTAAGCGATCCGTTGAAGGGCAGCTGATGTCTTCCCGCTGCCAGCGGCACCTTGAACAATGAGCAGACGTCCGCGATCGTTCCGGATGATCCTATTTTGCTCACGTTGAATGGTGGACACGATACTGTGCATATGCTTATCCGTTCCCTTGCCCAGTACCTGCTGCAGGATCTCATCCCCAATGGTGAGACTCGTGTCGAACATCGATTCGATAACGCCTCCTTTGATGGTGTATTGCCACTTGTTCTCCAGCATTCCCCGAATTACGCCTCCGGGAGTGGAGTATTCTACAGGACCGGGAGGATAGTCATAATAAACACTCGAAACCGGGGCCCTCCAATCGTAGATAATGAAGTTTTCTCCTGTTGCATCAGTAAGAGTGGAAGTCCCAATATAAATTTGTTCCGTCTGGGGAGACCCTTCTTCAGTGATATCAATCCGGCCGAAATAAGGCACTTCCTGCATGCGGCGCAGTGTTGACAGCCTCTTGAACGCATATCTATGTGCGCCTTCGCTTTGTGACAAGTCTTGAGCCTGCTGCCTCAATCCAATGATCGTCTCGAGGTAATCATCGAAGGTATCAATATTAACCTTGAGGTCATCCCAAAAGTGTTTACGGATATTAACAACTTCTTTTTTACGCTTTGAAGTTTCTCCTTCTATTTTGCTGATTTGTTTCGTGATTGTATCTATCACCTCATTCAAACGTTCTTGCTCCTGCCGAATTTCATTGTTCATAACGGACACTCCTTTAAAAAATGAGAAATTAGGGGTTGACTAGAGGTGAGTTTTACCTTATACTTATAGTAAGGGGTAAACTGTTTTTGTATATAATTAAATGTGTTTCTATACTAATTTATCATAAATTCTGAATGATATCAATGTATTTTTGCACAACAGTTGCCATAATGAATCTTCATTTTAAACTTTAATTTAACATGTAAAGCCAGTAACCAGTTGAGCAATAGCTTGGCTGGTTATTTTTATGCCTACATATTAGAAAGCCTCATTGCTAGTTCTTTTTTCTATAGACTTGAAACAATGTCATACTGTTTATAAAAAAATACGGAGGAAATAGCGATAAAGACAAATCCATATAAACGGATTTGTCTTTATGTTTCTTCCATCGAAAAATATAAAATGTTTTTGTGAATTTTCAATCTATTCAACTTGTGTTACTGGTTTATTATTTCATCATCTGCCTTGCTTCCATAAACAGCACTTGGATAAACTTTTTCATATTATTGCGGCTCTGACTGCTTACTTTTTTGCTTTTGTCTTCTAGCTCCAGCATTTTTTTGCGGACTTCCGAGAAATCAAAAAATGTGGATGAATAGGCTTCGAATTTTGGATTCATATAATCCGTCAATCCTAATGAAGCGATATGGATGAGTGCCTGGTTAAGTGCGCGACGGACACGCTGCTCAGAAGCTTTCATTTCTTTCTGGATTTCGGCCTCTTTCGCTTGACCTCCCAGCTTTTCAGCAGCAATCCCAGCAAATATCTCCTTTAAATATGGAAATGTGTAGGCAGGACCGAGTCTTTGCTTTTCATTTTGGAGGAATCCTAAAATGTTTAATAAATCCTCGCTTCCCCCTTCGCCAATCATACCTAAATCAGAAATTAAGGACCGTCCGGCTTCCATGATACTTTTTGTATGAATGGAGGGCACTTTCGAAGACTTCGGGCGGCCCGTAAACACGTTCAACGACTTTTGAATGCCCTGGATCGATTGATCTACCAGTATTCGCTCGTTCACTTTGTTTAATATGCATGAAATTTCAACTTGGTTCAGCGGTTTTGTAATGTAGTATTCCGCTCCTAATCTATACGCCTCTCCAATCAGTTCTTTCGATTCCACTTGCGAAATCATAACAAATCTCCCTTGAAATCCATCAGCAAGAGACCTGATCGTTTCAATTCCATCCCTTAATGGCATGAGCAAATCAATTAAGACAACGTCTGCTTTTTTTAAAAGCAACAAGCCATTATTAACTAAAGCTCCGTCTTCTGCTTCTCCCACCACTTTGCCTAAATCTTCGTCTTCAATTATCTCTGTCAACATTCCTCGAATGGCAGGATCGTCATCTATAATGAAATAATTCATCTCGTTAACCCTTTCTCCATAATAGCATCAATCGGAATTCCTACGATGAATACGGTTTCTTTATAGGTATCCATTAGCCTGATATGTCCTCCAAATTTTTCAACTGTTTGTTTCACATACGATAAGCCAATTCCCGTCGAAGGGTTTCCCGCCTCATCGAATTTCTTTGTATATCCTGCTGTAAAAACGATTTCCTTCTGCTTCGGCGCAATGCCGGGGCCATTATCACAGATGCAAAACTCCACGAATTTATCTTTCCTTTTCACATGCAGTGATACGTATCCTTCTTCTTCAATGGCTTCCACTGCATTGGCCAATAAATTATTTATTAATGATAATACCATATATACATGATAGCGGGGATGGTCATCATCTATATGCAAGGTAAATGTAATAACTTTGCGAAGGGACTCTGCATATCGTCTATTGGACACGATCATGATGTTACCAAGGTCTTCGATCTTCATATATTCCTGCAGGTTTTCGGATGACATAAGTTTCGATAGCCCGGCATAAATCCGCTGGTTATCTTTTTTGATTTCATGCACGAGACCGGCAATCTGCAACGCAGTTTGCGCATCGCTTCCATTAGTTCCCCTTGTTTTTATCCGACGGTAAAAATCATAACAAGTGCGGGTGATTTCTTCCGCATTTTGCATCGTTTTCTTCAGTTGAACCGATTCCTCATACAAACTTGAAATGAAAAGCAACATTTGTTCCTTTTGCATGCGCTGCTCCGCTTCTGCGGATTTCGCTTCTCTCAGCTTTAATATATTAAAAAAGCCGAGAACGAAAAAGCTTCGAATAAAGGCGATTAAAACAAGTTGGTCAATGGCTAGCAAGGGTGTGTCCTGATTCGCCAGGATGGATCGGATCGTCATCTCCGATACACTTGCAAAAAGCTCGATCAATACCCCTAAAAGCCCGATCATAAACGGCTGATCATGCCGTTCGTTCAATTTCGTTTTATGAAAGGCCAACGCGTAAATGAAGTAGTAGAAAAAGGCGGGAACATGAAGATACATCGCATCCTCAACGGATATGTCCCGTATCCCGACAGCCAGTGAAAAACGTAAAAAAAACACACTCATTCCCGTCACTATGCCTGCAATAATCGGGTGGATGCTTCTCCCCCATAGTAAAAACAAGAAGAAGACGGGGGTTCCCAAACTGACTCTGAATGTATCATCGAAGGGGTAAAACTTGAATTCGCCCGCAAGAGGCACCGCAATCATAATCAATAGTAATATCCTTATACTCTTTTTCAATACGGTCCCTCCCAGTTACTATATTAAAAACATAACATATGAAAAGGTAAAAAAGTGAGAAGGGTTTTGACTGAAATTATTATTTTTTCTGTCCCTTGTAAGTATCAGTAGGATTCAGTAGGTTCCAGTAGGATGAGCATAAACTTGAAATAATCCAAAAAATGAAAGCGTTAACAAAAGGGCAACTATCAAAGGAGGAATTCAAATGAAAAGGTTTGGCTTAGCTACTCAAATTTTTATTGCACTTGTACTAGGTATCGTTGTCGGTGCTTTATTCCATGGTAATGAAACAGTCATGGCCATTTTGGTGCCTATCGGGGATATTTTCATTCATTTAATTAAAATGATCGTCATCCCGATCGTCATGGCTGCATTAATCGTCTCCATAGCGGGAGTCGGCGATATAAAGAAACTAGGAAAATTAGGCGGGAAGACTCTTCTTTATTTTGAGATTGTCACCACAATTGCCATTGTTATTGGATTACTGGCGGCAAACTTGTTCCACCCAGGGTCTGGCTTAGATACAAGCAATCTTGAAAAAAGTGATATTTCAAAATATGAAGAAACAACAAATACCGCTGGTAGCAGTGGCTTTGGAGAAACAATTTCTCATATTGTTCCTTCAAATGTATTTGAATCAATGGCTCAAGCGGATTTATTACCGATTATCTTCTTTTCTGTTTTATTCGGCTTAGGTGTCGCTGCGATAGGCGAAAAAGGAAAGCCTATTCTTGGATTCTTTGAAGGTGTGTTGGAAGTAATGTTTTGGGTGACGAATCTAGTCATGAAATTTGCCCCCTTTGGTGTGTTTGCGCTGATTGGTGTAACCGTTGCAAAATTTGGTATCGCAACATTAATTCCTTTAGGGAACCTAGTAATTGCTGTTTATGTGACGATGGTATTCTTTGTATTCGCCATTCTTGGAATTATAGCGAAAATGTCAGGGACAAGCATTTTCGTTATCCTGAAAGTGTTAAAGGATGAATTGATTTTGGCATTTACAACAGCAAGTTCAGAGTCGGTATTACCAAGGCTTATGGATAAAATGGAAAAGTTTGGCTGCTCGAAATCCATTACTTCCTTTGTTATTCCAACAGGCTATACGTTTAATCTAGACGGCTCATCGATTTATCAAGCACTTGCTTCACTTTTCGTGGCACAAATGTATGGTATAGATTTATCCATTACACAACAGATCACTATGTTACTAGTCTTGATGTTAACGTCAAAAGGAATGGCTGGCGTTCCGGGTGCCTCATTTGTTGTTGTTTTAACAACACTTGGTTCTATGGGACTGCCAGTGGAAGGTGTTGCGTTCATTGCCGGTATCGACCGAATTTTGGATATGGGAAGATCAGCGGTTAATGTCATAGGGAACTCATTGGCGGCGATTGTCATGTCGAAATGGGAAGGGGAATTTGACCAGGATAAAGCAAACCATTACGTTGATTCAATTAAACAATCAGACGTAGCATAACCTTATAAAGGAGGAAACGCGGTGTCAACAATCCAAATAAATCATGACGAACGTATTGAGAAAGACTTCTTGGGATCAAAACAAGTACCAGTGCATGCATACTATATATCCAAACATTGCGTGCAGTCGAAAACTTTCCGATACAAGTTATCCTTTCGAGATGACAAACCCAGGTATTTCTAGTGCTGGATCGTAATTTCCGATTTTGATGAAATGGCAGATGTGGTTGATGAATAACAAAAGTCTGGGGAATTGATATAAAAGCCCTCCTTTATGGGAGGGCTTATTTGTTTTGCAGGATGAGTAAAAATAATAATCCGAAACAAAAAAATGGATAGCCCCAAATAAGGCTATCCAGCTTAATTTATAAAAGATCACTTCACCTTTACGCCAGCTTTAATCAACGTAGGCGGAGTTTCCCCCTGTAATCCGGCGACAAGGTTTGTTGCGGCCAGCATCGCCATTTTCAGGCGGGTTTCATATGTTGCGGAACCGATATGAGGCAAAGTGACGACATTCTTCATGGAAAGCAGCGGGTTGTCTTCCTGGACGGGCTCCTGTACAAAGACATCCAGTCCTGCCGCGTGAATTTCTCCGGTTTTTAGCGCATCGATCAACGCTTCTTCATCCACTGTTTTCCCTCTTGAACAATTGATGAAGATGGCGGACTCTTTCATGAGCTTGAATTCTTTTTCCCCCATCATCTTTTCGGTTTGAGGAGTCAGCGGTGTCATCAAGCAGACAAAATCAGATTGCTTTAACAGATCTTCCAGAGAACAGTATGTAGCTCCATACTTTTGTTCCGCGTCTTCGTTTCTGGATCTGTTGTGATATAAGATGTTCATATCGAACCCAAAACGGGCCCTTTTTGAAACGGCAGATCCGATTCCGCCCATTCCGATAATACCTAATACTTTATGATGGACGTCCAACCCAAACGATTTTTCTCCGATATTCGATGTCCATTGCCCTGACTTTACCATTTGATCCAACTCAGGCATTCTTCTCGCTGTGGAGAGAATCAAACCCATGATCGTATCGGCGACTGTCTCATTCAATACCTCGGGAGTGTTTGTAGCCATGATTCCTCGATTGGACAACTCGGTTACATCCAAATTGTCGTAACCAACCGATGAATTACAGACGATTTTTAATTGAGGTGCTTGATCCAGTAAAGTTTTATCCACCTTTAATCCTGAACCTAATATACCTTGTGCGTTCTTCAGCTCCTGAAGAAATTCAGGATAGTTTTGTGAATGAAGACCCTCAAAATAAACGACATCACAAGTCTCTTGAATATAATCCAACACCTTTTGATCCACTTTCTTATAAACGATTACTTTCGGTTTCATCATTGATACCTCACTTCCAATAAAGTAGGACCCCATCAGGTTCAAATGTTGACATAACCTTTATGTTTTACGCCTCTATCTATAATCTACCATTATTTTAAAAAAAGGTAGTAGCTAATTGAACGGCGGACCAAATCGCTAAAACGGAAGCTAACGTAAGAATAATATTTTCGAACCAATTGTTTTTATATTTTCCCATCAAGCTTTTTTTATTTGAAAGCACGAGCATGCCAATTGCGATTACCGGAAAGCCGATTATATTAATTGCATTTACGCCAATTGTTAAGGCAATGAAACCAGGCATGCCGGGAATGGACCAAATAAGCGGCGTAACTAATACAAAAATCATAATCCATTTAAACATTGGATCTTTTTCATATTTACCATTATACTTTTCGCGTCGGTTTTTATTTATTACGTAAAAGGCATCTACTATCAATCTTGGAAAACCAGTTGACTTCCCTACTATACTCGCGAACAATACGCCAAATACCCCAAGATAAAAAATGTACCAGCCAAATTGTCCTAACGACATTTGTAATGCCATTGCCAAGTCATCAATCGTTTCGACATGAATTCCATTCGGTTTTAAAATTTCTGCCCCAACCACCCAAATGGCTAAATTGATCACGATGCAAACTCCGATGGCAAACAGTAAGTCATTTCTTTGAACCTTGACATGACTCGGCTTCGTCCAGCCCTTTTCCTTCATGAAATATGGGTGTACAAAGTTCGAAATCGATCCTGCCACTGCACCGATAATTGAAATGGCCACCAATAATGCTCCATGAACGCCAGTATCACTTGGAATGCTAAAACCAACTGTTCCTTTAATGATTTGCCCCACATCCGGTGTAGCTTGAATGGCCAGGAACAAGAAGGCAATGGTCAATAATGCCAAAAGCACTTTCATTACACTTTCAATTCTATTATAAATATTCCTGCCAATAAGCATAAAAACTAATCCTACAACTACCAATGAAGCTAAGAATGGCTGATTAACTTGGAATAGGGTCGATAATACCTCTCCCGCTCCCTTAATCATATAGGCATTAAACAGATGGCCCATGATTAATGCATAACCAAACATGAAGTAACCGAAAAATGGGTGGATACGTCCATAGCCTTCAAGTATGGTTAAGCCCTCTGTGTTACAAAGCTGGAACCGGGCGATAACATTAACGATAAGAAAACGAAGGATTAATGACAGTGCTAAAATCCACATTAAACTATATCCATAATCCGCCCCGGCAACAGAAGACGTCACCAGATCACCGGCCCCAAGCCACGTTAACACGGCAAGGATTCCCGGACCATAGGATGTTTTAAATTTCGTGAAGAAATTTGTTTTCTTACTTACGACCTCCGGAGCAATCACAGTGGATTCAGCAAGATTTGATTGATTTTTCAAGTTATTCACTCCATTCCAAAGAGTATGTATTCGCTTTCATTTTTTCTAAAGCAATAATACTTAGATAACTCTAGACATTCAGATATTGAAATTATGACAGAACTTTACGTCATTTCCGGAATTGACATAAAGTTAACGCGCAGTATGTTGTCATGCTTCATGTTGAAGTGAATTAGCTCTTAAGTAAGTTCTCCTTCCATTTGATTGAATCTTTCGACTATTTACATTGAAATTGTAAGACAAATTAAAATGTAAGTCAATCATAATATTAGAAGTTTTTTTAAAGGGCAAAAAAAGACCCTTCGTACTTGTTGACCATTCAAGAGAATTGGCGTGGTTGCAAATTGGGGAAAACAGGATAAATAAAGGATAAGTACAGCGTGCGAATAGATTACTGTCATCAGCGGATAATATAAGCGAAGGAGTGAAATATATGCCACAAGATAATAACAATGATCCAAATAACAATGCCGGGAACCTTGATGCACGTAGAGACCCTACTAATAATGATAGTTTGAACCCCGGGTTTCAAAGAGAAGAACGTCCTATGCCTAATGGTAATATCCCAACAACAGAGGGTGTTGCAAATGTTAAAGAACGTTTTCCTTCGGACCATGAAAGACTTATGAGCAGAATCAATCTTGGGGATGCACTTATAAATCGGGAAAATACACATTTTGGACGGTTTGAAAGATAACCCACGAGAAAAAAGCTAAAGACCTGTATAGGCTTTAGCTTCCGCCTTTTTAGTATTGTACAAAAATGAACTGCCCTCTCCAGGCACTCGCTTTCCGCAGGAGTCTCTCACACCCGTTCCAATCAACTTTGTTTAATAATTCAGATGGAAGACCTTTTATCTACAAACTAAAGAGACCTTCCTATAGGAGGTCTCTTTGAATAATCCTTATTTTTCACAAGCGATAAAGTCTTTGTCGCGATCGCTTTTTTTATTGGCATCATAAAGCGCCTTTGAAACGTGAGGCTTGTATTTCGTTTTTCCTCCTTTATTTTTAACGGAAGATGTACGGGCTACGCCTCCTTTGTAGTCTTTATTCAATGCTGTACAGTTTTTATAAGTCTTCACTTTTGTTTTGGCACTGGCAATGTCATTCGCACCAAACGAGAGACCTAAAACTAGTCCAAAAGATAGTATAATAGCAAATATTCTTTTCAAAATATGTACTCCATTTCCTAATAATTAACTTTTTACTAATCATAATGTATCATTCCATTTTTTACAATAACTATATTTCTGGATTTTAAATAAAACCTGCTCTCACTTAATCCATTCCAAAGAAAAGACCGCCAATTCAGCGGTCTCATAGATTATATTATTCCTTTTCTTTCACCCTGTAATGGACCTCCCCGGGTTCTTTGCAAAAGGTGATTCCGCTTCCCGGTTCGTAATAAAAGGTCTTTTTACCCAATGAGCGTTCATGGAAGGTCGTATGCAGATATGATGCTTGGTCCCTTTTGAAGGCGAGCTGATTTTTGCTTAAGTTTACTGGTAGGCAATGACCATAGTTTGTGTGGACGAGTGTTTCCTTTTCGTTCATTTCCTCTAAGTCACGAATGTGGATGTAGGAAAACCAGACTCCTCCTCTTTTCCGGAATGAGCGGGAGGAGAACCAGACCATCCCCAGCTGGGCATTTATGCAGACGGGCAGTCTGTATTTACCGCCCAGTACGGATTTGGCTGCTGCTAGTCCGCCATCCAGATCCAATCCAAAGTGGTTTAACGTGTTATTCAGGATTTCCTGGCGCGGTTGCCTAACATGGAATGTGTTTTCTCCCTCCACTACCGTAGTCATCTCGACACCATTGGCGTCGTATCGCTCCATCATTCCTACCGTTTCCATATTCAATAAATAGTTTTTTCGTATCATCATTCCATTCACTCCCCATTTCACTATTCCTTTTTATGGAGTATACTGGACATAGAGGCAGGTATACTCCTGCTCACAAGCCCTTAGGTGATTGTCTGACCGGACGTCCTCACCTAGGGGTTTTTCACTTTTTCATTATCACATTTCCCCTCACCTCCTCAACAGCTATACAGCCAGCGTACTAGCTCTTCGATATTGTTTTTATCTTTGCTTAGGTGAAATAATGGCGGCCGCCCTTTGTATGTTCCTTTAAACTCTTTCCAAATCGGATTATCAGGACTCCAGTCCACCTCTTTCAATTTTGACATTCTCGTGGCAATCAGCTGTTGTCTTTGTTCGATAGGCTGGTTTTCCATTTTGTCATTGACATAAAGGGCAACGGCAATGAAAAGCGGGTAACTGGCAAGCATGCACTTTGTGTAATCACCCATCTGTCCTGCCGGGTATATGTCGAATAGTTCATTAAGATAGAGATGAATGAGTGTGATGTATTCACTGTTCGAAAGCGGACTTTGTGATACTTTTTCTTCGATGTTTACGTGTGCCTTCCCAGTCATGAAGATGCCGATGACCTGCCTCAATTGCGATAGCGATAAGAGGTTTTTATTGGCTGGACGATTGATGGACCGCTTTTCAAGTTCGACACCGGCTGTTTTTAGCGATTGATGGGTATGGAGCACCTGATTGGTAATGACGTTAAGGTTGTTTCGCGAGTCGAATGATATCCGTTTGGAAAGGGCCACTTTCTTGCCTTTTAGATTGAGATCCAGGTAGAGCTGGGATTCTTCCGCTCTTGTTAGCCCTTCAAATACTTGGATCGCAATCGAGCTGTCCTTCATGAGTGAATCCAGTTCGTATGCTTGTTTCACCTTTTCTTCATCCTTCTTTAACGCTTTAAGGATACTGTCCTCCAATTGCGCGAAGGCCGCTATTCGTTGTGTTCCGTCGATGATCGAAAGTTCGATGGGATCTCCATTAGGGGCGGTTCCTTCCCTGCTGCTGGCAACAAGCGGCGGCAGGTAGATATTTTTCGTTAACGCATTGTCCAAAAGATAGTTTTTGATCGATCGGACCCGCAGTTGGTTGATTTCCCTCGTGGCGATCTGACCGTTGCGATACATATGGACCAGCTCGATGATGGAGCAGGAAACCAACGTCCTTCTTTTCCGGTCCAATTCACTTAGAATCATGCAGCCATCCTCCTTCTTGTTCTATTTTTCGTTTGAACGCCAGAGCCGTTTTCTGGATGGCATTTGTAGTCGAATGGTTTTTGACTCTTTTTTTCAAGGGGTCGTAAATGTGTGAATAAAGGGCATCATCATGCTTCCAAGTACAGGCTTTCTTCAAATGCAGCATATGATTTATTGCTTCTTCATAGGGGATTTCATGATGTTTGTGGAGTTGGTGGATCGCTTGGGCAAGGGCTATTTGGATGCCGGAATACCCTGATGTGAATGTGGTCCGGTCTGTCATCTTCTTCGGGAAGATTTCCAGCCATGACTCGAAAAACGCGGTCGCGGTGTTGATGATTTCGGTTTTGGTTATCTCACCATAATTGGCTTTACCCGTTTTCGCGGTGACGTTTCCTTCAAATAAAGCAATAAGGCAGCGCCTCATGATCGTCAGCGTAGTCAGCGCCGTACAGCTCACGGTGATCCTCGAAAGGGTGGTCTCTATCTCCATCTTACTTTCTAATATCCTGGCAATGTTCCGTGTTAGTTCTGCATATTCATCGCGCTGGTCATACTTCATCACCAAGCCGTTATGCGGCTCTTTTCGCTTCGTATTAATATCATTGAATAGCTGCCTTTCTTCATGCGTTTCCAGATTTAAATAGATTTGAATCGTGACTGGATAGGTTTTCAACTTATCAATTTGATTTTGGAGCTTTGCCGCTTCGGGAAAGTTACCGATCTCTTCTTCCGTTTCCTTCCGTGCCCTTAGGTGACTGATGGCTGAAATGAGGGCGTAGGTCCTATGCTGACCGTCAAGTATGTATATTTTACTTCCTGGTGGCAGTTCCCCGCCCACGGGCACTTCTTGGATCGCTCCCCTGCTCGAGAAGATGAATGGGGAAAAGTAAAAGTCCCCTTCCGATACAGAATCTATGATGAACTCCCTGATTTCAGTCCTTCGATTGAGATCAAGCTTTCTTTGAACCGCCTCATCGACTTCGAATATCGCCTCCAATGTCGAGAATTGAATCTGCGAGATTAATATTCTTTTCCCGAATTGGGTAAGGCTGTTTCCGGCTATCGTCACTTTCATTTCCTGGTATGTCATTCACTTCACCTCTCTGCGACCATTATCCTATTTTATGCTTTTTTTGTAAAACCGCTCTTGTATTACCTCTTTCAAAATTAGTTCCCTTTTGTGACTGCTTTACCTGTTTGATTGACTAACTCTTTACAAAATCTCATCAAAGGGCTATACTCTCTAATTTCCGTTTCAAATTTGCTACTGCAGATCGCTATTTTGTGTCCATTTAGAGAACAAACAGCCAAAATCCAGATAAAAGTGAAACGAAATGACATTTTTGTGAAGTTTTAAGACAAACAAAAAAGTCTATCAAGATGATAGACTTTTTTGACGTGGTTATTCTGCCATCTTTATTTCAATTGCTATGTTCCGTAAATAATCCAATAAGGGCCGGACTTCCTCTGGAGCTGAAATGTCAGTAAATGAGAAAGACTGCTTCTTCTTTTCATCGGCTATATCCAGCTGGTATGAAAACGAGTCGAACCCTTGCGTTTTTACCATTTTACTTTGGGCAGCATTAGGAAGGTCAGCTTGTTTCATTAAGTTCTGCAATTCCTCATACTTCTCTTTCGGCAATTCATCCGTATCTATTTCGAAATTCAAGTCGAGGTTGGCAAATCCCCCTATGCAGCTAAATTTGATATGCATGGTAGATGAAGCCTCCTATTCATGGAATATGACTACTCAGGCAGTCCAACCGCTTTAAAAGCATTTTCAATCGTCTTGATGGCTGTTTTCGTAACATCGCCTCTATCAACAAGTTTTTGCGCTGCTTTTATGACGATTTGAACGAATTGATTGAAATTTGCCGTCGCAAATAAATTCTGCATCGCATTGAACCAGATCAAGGCCGCTTTGTCCGTTCCAATTTCCATGGATACTAGATAAAAGGCTTTGTTTGGTATGCCGCTATTGATATGGACACCATGATTATCGCGTTCTCCCTTATAGAAGTTCTTCATATGATCAGGCTGAATATCTTTACCCATTAACTTATTGTCGAATGCCGTACCTGGTGCCTTCATCGAACGGAGGGCCTGCCCTTTCAATGTCGGTCCCATAATATCAGCACCGATCAGCCAATCGGCATCTCCTGCTGTTTGCTTTAAGTGAAATTGTTTTATGGCAACTCCAAACACATCTGAAAGATGTTCGTTCAATGCCCCGGACTGACCTTCATACTCCAATCCACTTGTGAACTGCGTAACCCCATGTGTCAATTCATGTCCAATTACATCGAGTGAATTGGCAAAATTGCTAAAGATGACCCCATCGCCGTCACCAAATACCATTTCATCTCCGTCCCAATAAGCATTCGTGAATTTATTGCCATAATGAACGTTCAGAATGAGATCAAGACCTTGGTTATCAATTGAATTACGGTGCAAAACATCCTTGAAATAATCACGCACAACTCCGCTATAATCATATGCAGCGTTAACAATGGGATCTGCACTTGATCGGTCTCCTTCTTTCCTAGCCTCATTCTCCCTGAGTTTCGTCCCTCCCTTGCAATCGTAAACATGACGGGCAGATTCACCTTGACGTCCAGATCCTGCATCCGTCAGTGCGACAACACCGTCAATATCGTATTCTTTCAATATTCTGCGCCTGCGCATTTGACGGCTTTTCGCTAAACTGATCCGTGCTTCTTCCACTTCATTTTGTGCCAAGTTCTCAAGAATATAGTTAGGTACGATGAAACACTGACACTTCAATTTGGTACAACCTTTTTTATGCATATGCGTCACTCCTTCATGTTTTTTTACGATCTATTATCATTTCGTTTTTCAAACCGTTCTTCATGCTCCTTAGCTGTTTATCTGATCCGTTCACATTTGCTGCTCTTCCTATCTTCAACACATTTCTATAGACTACTTTCGCCGCTTCTACCTCATTTCCCTCCATTCCTTCCTCTGATCCATTCCATCCTATTTTCCAGCAGTACTGGTAACTCATCATGCAATTTCAGGCAGGGGATGTAAGAGTTCACCTTTCTTTATTAAATTATTCTGCTCGTGCTGCATATACTGCTTTAAACAAGGAATCTTCCTCGGAACATAAACAACCATTAAGGGAGGGCATAGCATTGGTAACTTCACAGGGAACTGCGTCGGTTAGCTTTCCATTCCCATCTGTATGGGGTATCCACTCTTCAATAGCTGGCAGAACGATTATTTGGGGCACACTTTCCATTCATTCCATTATAGATAATAGGGTGGTTGGTACGGTTAATTTTCGTGGCAGGCCCATTCCGATTAATGGATTTTGGAATGAAAACACCAAACAAATCGCATTTGATTCACCTTATGCCACGTTCTCTGGCAACTTAACCATAATTGATGATCAACAGAGCGGAATTCGGCATTTCATTCTTCAAGGACGTTTTCTTATGAAGCCTCCCTCTCTGCAAGCAGGTGAGTCTGGATCGTGGATTGCCACTACAGATATAGCCCTGAATCAATTTCCTGTTAGCGGTAATGCGTATACCGGGCAATTGCCTCCTGTTGGAGCTTTTTTAACATCGAATATCCTTCATCAGCACCAGAATTTTGGGGGAAGAACAATATAGGGCCATCCTTTTTTTGTAGAAAGGGTGTTTAAGATAGGGAATCGTCTCTGGAATAGGGGCGATTCTTTTACTTAGATGCGCTGAAGTGAACGTTCGCAACACGTTGCTCCCTGGCGTTCAGTTGATCGCATTGCTTCCCCGTTTTGGTACCGTTTTGTCTATATATGAGATGGTTATTTTGGCTGATAACTTATGAATCCGTTAACTTAAAATGAGTACAGATGGAATATAGATTGACAGCATTTTCTCTGTACTTCATACTATTGTATTAATGGAAGTGACAGAATATTTGGTTAATTAGGAGGATGAAGCTATGAAATTAGCAGATGTTCTAGCAGAAAAGGATTTTCAAGCAGCTCATGTATTAATATTTGAGGATGTATGGGGGGATGACATGTGACTAAGCACAGAATCCTTTTAAGCATTCCCATTTTGCTATATGGAATTTACATATTTGTTGTCATTCAAAGTGATGAAGATGTTCCACTTTATTTGCATCTCCTATTCGCAATCTACTTGATGTTTTTTGTACATTATGAAGATAACACAGAAGGAAACCATGATAGATTTTGAGAATTTCGATACTAAGAAGTTTTGACTTAAACTGAATGTATCGAGCTGTCCGCAGGCTGAGTCCGTTGTAATCCCTAGGTTGTTAACACGTGAGCCAGTTTATTATGACCACCCCAATATTTATTCCAAAATCATTAATGAAGCCTAAAAAAGCCTCAACTCCTTAAAGGAATTGAGGCTTTCACTATTTATCAGCTTTCTTTTTGTTCCAATTAGATAATTCGAGTTGTAACGATGCCTTCGATTTGTTTGATTTGTTCTTCCAAGGCAGGAATGATATCGCCGTTTACTTCTCCATCAATGTCGATGATCGTATATGCATATCCCCCACGGCTTCTGTTAACCATGTCAGCGATGTTCAAATTAAAGCTTGATACAGCCAGCGTGATTTGCCCAACCATGTTCGGAACGTTTTCGTGGAAAGTTGCCACACGACGGTTTCCTGTAAAAGGAAGCGAAGTGTTTGGGAAATTCACAGAGTTCTTGATGTTCCCTGTTTCTAAAAAGTTCTTCAACTGACGAGCTGCCATGATGGCACAGTTTTCCTCTGATTCTAGCGTAGAGGCACCAAGATGCGGAATTGGAACGACATTTTTCATTTTCAACACGTTTTCATTCGGGAAGTCAGTAATGAACTTGCCTACTTTTCCGCTTTCAAGTGCAGCTTGCATATCATTTTCATTCACTAGCTCGCCGCGTGAGAAATTCAAGATATGTACGCCCGGCTTCATGATGCTGAAAGTTTCTTGGTTAAACATTCCTTTTGTGTCGTCAGTTAATGGAACGTGTACTGTAATATAATCAGATTCTGCAAACAATTCTTCAATTGTCATGGCGCGCTGTACATTGCGTGATAAGTTCCAAGCTGTATCAACAGAGATGAACGGGTCAAAGCCAATGACATCCATGTCCAAATCAAGCGCGTCATTCGCTACAAGTGCACCGATTGCTCCTAAACCGATTACGCCAAGAGTTTTTCCCTTGATTTCTTTACCAACGAATTGTTTCTTTCCTGCTTCGACAAGCTTCGGAATTTGTTCCCCTTCGCCTTCAAGCGTCTTTGTCCAAGCCACACCGGCAAAAAGGTTACGAGATGAAGCCATCAATGTCGTCAGCACCATTTCTTTTACAGCATTTGCGTTAGCCCCAGGTGTATTGAAAACGACAATTCCTTGCTCAGTGCATTTGTCGACCGGAATATTATTGACTCCAGCCCCTGCCCTTGCGATTGCTTTTAACTGATCGCCGAATTCCATAGTATGCATGTTAAAGCTGCGAAGAACGATCGCATCAGGGTTGTCACTATCATTGTCGACTTTAAAATCGCCTTTATTGAAAACATTCAGCCCGCTTTCGGCAATATTATTTAACGCTTTGATCGTTTTGACTTTTTCTAAAAGTATTGTGCTCATTTTGTTTGCTCCTCTTTTGAATATAATAGTTTTGAAATTTCAAAATATTGACTTTAAAGCTTCACTATCTGTTAATATACAGAAAGAGGCAAGGGATAAAATCCCTTACCTCTGCCCAGGCGAACGGCTACGACACTATGTGTTCCCTCACGGTTATCCGTGTTTCGCCAGTTGCACATAGTCTTTTTCATTTATTTTATTCTATCAAACTATTCAGCAATCTTCAATATTTTTTTGCAGAAACCACAACTCACTAGAAATATCGACGAAACTTGCAGTTTTATCGACGAAAATAGAAATATATCGTCGAAAACTAGGGTTTTATCTCCGAAAATGGGAATATATCGTCGAATACTATCTTTTTATTATAACTCTAAATAGTAATAAGCCTAAAAACAGGATGGAAAGGATTATGAACGGCATGGTCGTTGTAAACAGGGTGACCCATCCGCTTGCCTCTTTGTATGGTGTAAACTCCATTTTTTCTATATCATGTTCCTCTGCAGCATTATTCATTCTATCTAGCGAAGTTTCACTATTTGGGACAGACGCGACAAAGTATTGATCCTTTTCATACCCTGCCAGCCGACCGCTTATTTCAATCACACTTTTTCGCTGCTCCACCTCTCTAAATGTCACTTTTCCATCCGCTAAAGTTGTAAAAAAATCATCGGCAGTTAATTTCTCAGTCGGTTCTTCGTCATTATTAAAAACCAGCACAACCCCCAAGATAACCAAGAAGATTATTAAATAAAATATTTTACTACGGAAAATCTGTTTCATCCCATTCCTTCTCCCACATTAAACAAACTATTGGAAATAGTAACACATAAAGTTAATTATTAGAATATACTGGGCCAATTAGTTGCTAATTGGATAATATTAGTAAAAAATAAGAAGTATAGCAAACTTAAAAAAGGAGGAACCACTATGCTAATAAGAGAGGCGACGTTGGCTGATGCGGAAGGGATAGCGAAAGTCCATGTGGATTGCTGGCGAACCACTTATAAAGATATAATGCCGAGTGATTTTTTAGATAAACTTTCTTATGAGAAAAGGAAAGGAATATGGATAAAGAATATAACTAGTAATGGAAATTATGTTTATGTCGCAGAGAATAACGAAGGAAAAATAGTAGGATTTATATGTGGAGGGAAAAGGGAGACGAATCAAGTTGAGGATTCGGGCGATTTAACTGCGATATATATTCTCGAAAATGCACAAAGAATGGGGATAGGTAAGAAACTCATCAAAGAATTATTCTTTAAATTCGAAGAACTGGGATTCAAGACAATTTTCGTAGAAGTGCTTGAAGATAATAAATCTCGATACTTCTATGAGGCATTTGGTACTGAATTGCTTAAAACCGAAAAAATCAAAATAGCTGGTTCTGAATTGAATCTATTGGTTTATGAGTGGAAAGACATTAGCCCCGTATTGTTATGAATGAAATTCAGCTAAGATTGCTAAAAAGGCACAGTCCTTCGTGAAGGATTGTGCCTTGCTTTTTATTCTTGATTAAATCCGCTTTCGTCCATGTAAAATACTTCCCAAGAATGGCCGTCGATATCCAGAAAACTCCAACCGTACATGAAACCATGATCAATGGCTTCATTGAAAGGCTTTCCGCCAACATCCAGTGCCCTATTCACGATCTCATCGACTTCTTCCTTGCTTTTAACGGACAGGGCGACGATGGTTGCCGTATTCGCTGCAGAATCAGGGATTTCCTTCTTGGTAAACGTTTTAAAGTAGTCTTCCACCAACAACATGACATATATGGACTCGCTGATAACCATGCATGTTGCATTTTCATTGGTCATTTGCTCGTTAAACTCAAAACCGACCTTTGTGAAAAATTCTACTGAGGCATCCAAATCTTTAACAGGCAAGTTTACAAAAATCTTTTCTGCTTGAACTCCCATCCAATTCACCCTCGCTTGATTTTATTTGTTCACTCACCTACTATTCGCTGCAACTTTCGATTTTCCTGCTTGCAGCCTAAAAGGAGAGATCAGCATGGAATCTTTCTTTTCATTTCAAATAAACACTCATAATCTCCGTATCGTTAATAGTTGCTTGGGTATTATTTGTTTTTTCCAGTTTTTCAACCAGCTCGCCATTCGTGACAACGATCGGAGTTACGATGCTTGGAGCGTTGGATTTTAGAAAATCGATATCAAATGTCACAAGCTTGTCTCCTGCTTTTACCCTTTGCCCTTCTGCGACATGAACTTCAAATCCCTCGCCTTTAAGGTTAACTGTTTCCAATCCAATATGAATCAACAATTCTATGCCATTCTTCGTACGGAGGCCTAGAGCATGTTTAGTATGAAAAACCTGGATCACTTCTGCATCGATTGGAGATACGACCAACCCTTCCTCAGGAAGAATCGCTATTCCGTCCCCCATCATTTTCCCGGAAAACACCGGATCCGGAACATCTTCTATTTTTATTACTTGTCCGTTTATAGGAGCAAGCAGTTGTTCCACACTTTCTTTTTTACTGAATAATTTTTTGAACATATTATTTCCACCTTTCTCTTTCGGTCCTTAAATCCTTGCAGCTCATACTCTCATATATTAAGCATTTTGTGAATTCTGATAATAATCGATGTTATTTTTTCTTTTGAGATTTGCCTTCTGCTTTTTTCTTTTTGTTCGCTTCCACTCTAAATATAACCATCTCGGTTATTAATTCATAAGGAATTGGCTTGTTTAGTGGAAACTGAACGGCCCCTTTTGAACATTTATATTCAGATAAGGCAGATTCAAACGCAGAGATCGCGCTTGGAGTTGGATAGAATCCTATATGTTTTTTATAGGCAGCGAAATGTACCAGATTTCCATATAAAACAAAGGTAGGCATTTGATAGCTTATCTTCTCTTCTGAATCCGGTGCTGCATCCTTTATGACTTTTCTTAACTTTTTTAATATCTCCTGAACTTCCTCGGGAAATTGTATGATATATTCATCAATTGAATGAAATGTATTGGTTCCCACCATCATTTCTCCTTTCAGAACTCCAAACTACAATACTCTTATTATCACATTCTTCACCTGCTACGCCCTGGATTGAATCCCTTTTGCATTTCGCTAACCTATATTTTTTAAAAACTCTTCCATTCTATTCATTACACTTTCCAGCACGATGATCGTCCTTGAAGTATCGAAAGGTTCAATATCCAAGGAATGATTGGCATGCGGGATTTTATTCATGCTTATGTTCGGTTTATTTTCAATCGCTTGAATTTTATCTGGAATATAATGATGATCCTTTTCACCAATAACTATATGTGCTGAATGATTGCTGCTCAATAACCCATCAAAAATCGAATCGAACTTCAATAGAGGCGTCAGCAAAATCATTTTGGCATTCGTAAACTGCTCACTTTTCATGATTCCGTTGATGATGGGGATGGTGCCAAGTGATTTGCCTAGAAACACAGTTCCTTGATATTCATGATTTTGAAGCACTTCCGCAATGACGGGATTGATATCATTAACGATCACTTTTGTGATATCTACCAATGGATGCTTGAATATATCCTGGTCGTAGGCGTAATGAATATGCACGACATCATACTGATTTTGAAGCATGATCATTGTCGAATAATAGAATAGCGGTTTCTCATACGTGTACCCCGCACCTGAAAACATAAAACAAACGGCCGGACTTCCGGTTTCAATATGTGTGTATGTAATTTCTTTTTCATTACTATTTATTTTTCTTTTGTTAACCTCCATGATAGATTCCTCCCATTCTATCGTTTGCTCTATATATTCATTAGCTACCCGCTGCATTCCTCCTTAATCGATACTATCTAGATAGAATCCAAGATTAAGGTTTTGTTTTTTATCAGGAATAGGTATACTTTAGCTATCAACCTATTTTATGGAAATTTTTTGATGATCAATCAATCCATGCCTTAAAGGAGAGTGTGTAATGAAAATCAAAACGTTATGTTTCATTCTTGTCCTGCTAGTCACTGGTTCCATGGGCACGATTCATGCAAGTGCTAACGATCAAAAGGTGAAAGAACTGGATATCGGGGATTCCTTCGATGGTGCGGAAGGCACGATGGTACTCCAAAACTTAAAAAATGATAAGGTATTCATCTATAATAAACAGAGAAGTAAAGTACGCTACACTCCAGAATCGACATTCAAAGTGGCGAATGCATTAATTGGTTTACAGACAAAAGCGGTAAGTGATGAATATGAAGTGAAGCGCTGGGATGGCGTAATCAGGGAATTTGAAGATTGGAACAGAGATCATACGCTTGCTTCAGCCATGCGGCATTCCGTGATTTGGTATTTTCAAGCAATGGCCCGCGATATCGGGGCGGAAAACATGCAGCAGTATGTAAACCTGCTCGATTACGGCAATCGTGATATATCCGGCGGGATCGATCAGTTCTGGCTGGACAGCAGCATAAAGATTTCTGCCCGGGAACAAGTCCAATTCATCGAAAAGCTTGTAGAGGAAAAGCTGCCTATCGACAAGCAGCATATGAGAACCGTAAAGAGAATCATGATCAATGAAGAAGCGGACTCATATGTCCTCCATGGAAAAACCGGTACACGCCTTTCTGATATGGGATTGGGCTGGTATGTGGGGTACATCGAAACGGACAAAGGGAAATGGGCCTTCGCAACGAACATGGACGGAAGCGGAAGCAAAGCCAAAACGATTACGCTTGAAGCCCTGAAAGAGTTGGATATCATAGAAGAATAAACGTTCACGCATGCATAGTCAGGATAAATCCCTGAGCGAACAAGCTCGATGTGTTAATGATTTCAATAATCCGCCATCTTGCAGCGAAAATAAAAGAAGTTGAAGAGAAAGGCATCCGCCAAAAGCAGATGCCTTTTCTTCTTGACAGGAGTCAAGTTAACCCTATCTCCCGTTTTCTGCTCTGTTTTAATAACGCAGGCTTTTGAACTTGCTGTGAGAGTGCGGTACATTCAGCAAATGAAAACTGTTGACACCCTTTACAACGGTTCTCATCCAGTTTGGATAAAGCTTTATTGATGGCATCACCCGTACTCGAAAAGAACTGTTCCTCACCAACCAGTTCAATAAATCCGGTTTTTCTCAGCATTTCTTTAGGTTCCTGTTGAATTCCTGAAATCAGCACTTGCAGGTTATGAAACTTGAATTGCTTCACGATGTCGGTTAGCAGTGCTTCCCCCGATGTATCGATAAATGACACATTGCTCATTCTTAATAGGAGGACTTTTGGTTTTGATCGCATTATTTCCTCGATTTCTTCTTGCAGCCTTTCGATTGTGCCAAAGAATAAAGGTCCTTCTATCGTATAAATGTTAATCTGCGGGCAGCTTGAACCTTGTTGCACCATTTCTGGTTTAACTAGTTTATCAGCTGGATCTGGTAATACCTTTGATAATTTCAATGTACCGCTCATCAGTTTAACGAACGATAGAATGGCTAATAGTAATCCGATCCCGACGCCTGTTGTCAGGTCAATCACTACGGTTAACACGAAGGTAACGAGCAATACGACCGAGTCCATGGTTTTGGCTTTTAAGATATGCGAAAATTCTTTGCGCTCGCTCATGTTCCATGCGACAAACATAAGAATCGGGGCCATGCTGGCCAAAGGAATGGCCGAAGCATAAGGCGCCAAGCTGACTAACACCAGCAATACCACCAACCCATGAATCACGCCTGATATCGGGGAGACTGCACCGTTTTTAATATTCGTCGCGGTACGGGCGATGGCACCTGTAGCCGGAATGCCTCCAAATAAAGGCGTAATCATATTGGTCAATCCTTGTCCCATCAGCTCTTTATTGCTGTTATGTTTACTGTTGGTCATGCCGTCTGCCACTACAGCGGATAAGAGTGATTCAATTCCTCCAAGCATGGCAATGACCAAAGCAGCCGGAAGGAGTTCAATCACCAGACCGCCAGTGATATGGGGAAACTGAAAATGGGGCAATTCATTAGGAATGGCGCCATATGCCGATCCTATGGTCGCTACCTGACCTGGAAAGAATAAGCTGGCGACTAGGGTTGATACAATCAATCCCAGCAATGCTCCAGGGATTTTCGGTAAATATTTGGGAGTTAATATGACGAGAGTCAGACTTATGCTAGCTACCAGGACACTATAGATATTCACTGTATTGAAGTTCACTAAGATTTCTTTCATATTTAAAAGAAAGACTTCTTCTTTTTTTAAGTTACTGAGTCCAAAGAAATTGGCAATCTGCCCCGAGAAGATGATCACGGCAATTCCTGCTGTAAAGCCGATGGTAACTGGACGCGGAATAAACTTGATGAATCTTCCCAGTTTGAAGACACCTAAAAGAAAAATCATGATACCTGCCAGGAAACCGGCGATTAAGAGTTTTTCATATCCGTACTGCATGACCACCCCTAACAAGACCGGGACAAAGGCTCCAGTCGGGCCTGCAATTTGATATTTCGATCCGCCAAAAAGGGAGACCATGATTCCTGCAATAATCGATGTGTACAGTCCGTATTCCGGCCTTACTCCAGATGCAATGGCAAAAGCCATCGCTAAAGGAATCGCTACTATCCCAACTACCACCCCGGCAACCAGGTCTTTCTGAAAATGGCCTAAGTTATATCCTTCAAACCTGCTAGAACCCTTCATTTTATCGCTCCTTCTTTTATTGAATATGCATTTCGTCCTTGCTGACAATATTGCTATATCCATCTATGATTCGATCCAGTTTACCCGTTTCGGGATGGATGACCATACCGTGGACGGCAATGGAATCCGGTAATAATGGATGGTTTTTGATCAAATGGACACTATTCCTTACACTCTCCTCAACGCATTGAAAGCCTGTCAGCCACTTTGATAAATCAATACCAGAGTTTGTAAGGATATCAATTTGCTCCTGGCTGATTTTCTTCTCCTTTGCGGCATCAAGCAGTGAAGAGGATTGAAGCCCCACCATACCGCATCCGTGATGTCCGATCACACACACTTCCTCCACTTTCAGCTCATAAATGGCGACAAGGATACTGCGCATAATGCTGCCAAATGGATGAGAAACAATAGCACCGGCGTTTTTAATGATTTTCGCATCTCCATTTCTTAACCCCATCGCCTTTGGAAGCAATTCCAACAGACGGGTATCCATGCACGTTATGATGACGATCTTTTTATCTGGATACTTTGTCGTTTGAAACCTTTCATATTTGTTTTGATCGACAAACGTCTTGTTGTAATCCAGAATGCTAGAAATAACTGACATTACTGATTCTCCTTTCTCTTTGCAAAACTTTGTTAAGGTGTAGAAATATGATGGAATGTTTTATGTACAATAATCCAGATGCCTTTCATCCACTCACTTCTTTGGCTCTGTTTTATCATTTGGTGCTTTATTCCATGTTAGAGATAGTTAATTAGAGTTAAATGATAGAAGGATTAGAAATTGGTGAGAATTATTACAGTTCCTTCTCTTTTTTTTTGCATTTCTCTTACTCACTAAAGCCAAAAAGGGTGATGCGTATTAGACAGCTAATAGCATCACCCTTTTTATGCTTTATTCAATTTCCGTCTAGATTAGTAAACCCTTATGAGCCACTATTTTATTCAGGGCCATCATTATCGTTCTCTTCGTCATCTTCCCATGTGATTGTTTTTACCTCCTTCGTGTAGCCGTCCACTTGAACGACTGCGTCTCGATCGTTCTCCAATTCAACTTCGACCAAATAATAAGGTGTCTGATCTAGAGGTTGATAAAATTCTGTATCGTCACCTGTTCCTTTTACATGTTTTTCGGCAATCGCAATTGCTTCACTTTCTGTAATGATACTATCTGCCACCATTGTCGAGTCAATTATAGCTCCTGTATATGGATCGAGTATTAAGGTGATTTTTTCGTTATTCTTATTTACCACTGCTTTATAAAAGGAGTTGTCTTTCTCCTGTACAAAATCAATTTGTTCCAGGTCACCTTGTGAGGAAATTCGCGCCTTTATTTCGTTTTGGGTCAGTTGCTTTTGAGGTATTTTTTCCGTAGTCGCTTCAGCTGTATGACCTATGGTTTCTTTTTTTATAGAATGGACTTCCCCGCTTTTCGCATCCATCCTAATTTGATATACCCCGGTTTCAAGCTGCATTTCAATCTTATATTCTTCACTTTCACTTTTCGTTGTCTTTATAATGGTCCCAGGAAATTTATCCTTTGCTGTCTGGTTCACTTCTTCTTTCGTCAAACTTTCCGCGGATAATGATGGAGCCCACCATTGAAATCCGACGAATGATAGCAGACCAAAAACGAGAGTCGATCCGGCTGTTATCAGCACTTTTCTAATCTTCATCGTATCCCCCATCCAACATCATTCTGGCTTAATTAAATAAAAGAGTAACGATCGTTCCCCTGCCTTCGAGACTGTCCATTTCAATCCGCACATCTATTGCATCAGCAATTTCCTTTGCCACGGAAAGCCCCAATCCTGATCCGCCTTGCTTTCTGTTTCTAGCTTTGTCTACACGATAAAAACGATCGAACACTTTTGGCAATTCAGCCTTTGGAATTCCATCCCCTCTGTCTTCGATGCGGATATATGCTTCATTACTTGTTTGTCCTATGTAGACGGAGATTAGCTCGTCACTATACTTTCTGGCATTGTCTAAAAAAATAAACAAAAGCTGTTTTAACTTTTGAACATCCGTTACTGCTTCAATTGCATCGCCGCTATAAATCTCCACTGTCCGATTGTACGCATTTTTATATACTTTCGCTAACTCTGTCATGATATCGGTCAGATTGACGTTTTCCTTCTCTATATTCCATTTTTCCTGATGCTTTGCAAGCAGGAGCATTTGCTCTGTCATCTCTCTCATTCTAATGGCTTCAGAATGAATGGCTTCTATGGATTCATCAAACAAATCAGGACGCTCCAACCCTTTTCTCTTCAAAAGGCTTGCATAGCTTTCGATGACAGTTAGCGGTGTTTTTAATTCATGTGAAGCATTCGATACGAATTGCTCCTGTTTTTCGAAGTTGGCCTGCAGTAAATCGATCATGTGATTAAATGTTTTCCCCATTTCCACAAGCTCATCCTTTGATTTTTCTTCTAGGCTAAGTCGCTTAAATTGGCCGCTAGTTTGAATTTCCTTCATCGTATCGATCATCGATCGAATCGGACGGGCGATGAAGTTACTAAGAATAGTGCTTGATATCAGAACAGGTATCATGGCAATGATGGTTACAGCGATTAATACGATGCGCAGAACAGCGAGCATTTCTTCGGTTGCTGACATGCTTTTGGTGATTTGAAGATTAACTACACTTCCATCCCCCCAAACGATCGGGTTTGAAACGAATACATACTTTTTCTGCTGATAAGTGATGATCTCGCTCTTCTCACCGGGGTAAAAGCTGCTATTTCGATTGCTTAATTGTTTTTCGGAATTGGATGTAACAGCTGTTCCTTTTCGTTGACCTTCGATTACGATACCAATCATGCCATCTATAGGCAGATAGGCTCGAAGTAAATCATTTGGAGATATATTATTAACATTTTCACTAACATCAAAGGCAATTTTCCCTGTCTCCGCTTTCGCACGATTCATTTCATTCACCATCATCAGATTACTGAAAACAAAATAAATAGAAACATTCATCAAAAGCAGCAGGAAAATGAATAACACCGCTGTATATAAGTTTATTTTCTTGCGAAGTCTCATTTTGCTTCCTTCATGACGTAGCCAACGCCTCTTACGGTATGAATGAGCGGCGTTTCAAAGCCATGTTCGAGCTTTTTGCGAACATATCGGATATACACATCCACCACGTTTGTTTCTCCCTGGAAATCATACCCCCAAACAGCTCCCAGAATTTGATCACGGCTTAGCACCTGACGCTTATTCTTCAGTAAATAAAGAAGTAAATCATACTCCTTTGGCGTTAGTTCAATATGACTATCACCTCTAATGACCTCGCGTGTTTTGACATTCACTTTTAAATCGGCAGTATTTAGCCATCCACCGATTTTAGCTTCCATTGAAGGTGCAGCAGGCCGCATTCTTAAAACCGCACGAATTCGGGCAAGCAATTCCTCAATTTGGAAAGGTTTGGTGATATAGTCATTCGCGCCGAGATCAAGACCGGAAACTTTATCTTCAACCGAGCCTTTTGCCGTTAACAGGATGACAGGAGTGATAGTATTCTTCGTTCGAATTTTCCGAAGCAGCTCGATCCCGCTTATGCCAGGAAGCATCACATCCAATAAGATCAAATCCCACTTTCTTGATTGATATGCTTCAAGGGCCTCCTTGCCGTCCATTGCCTTTCCGACTTGATAGCCTTCGATTTCAAGCTCCAATTCAAGCAGTCTTAAGATCTTTTCTTCGTCTTCCACGATCAGTACTGATTCTTTATTCATTTGGAAGACCTCCTCTTGTGTGGGGCTCTCCCCATTTATGTATTCTGTGAAATAAAGATACTACAGATGGAATAAGATGAAAATAGTGTATTATAACGAGATTAATACGTGTATGATTTGCTTCCGTCGAAGTGTCCCGCTAAAGGTAATCCTTCAAAAAAATCTTTCAAAACTACCGAATCAATTTAAATAGCCATATTCTTTTCGAAAGAATATGGCTTAATTTATTCACTCTTTTAGCTGATTCATCGCGCCCGTTCGTTGAACAAGGCTTCAATTGATATCCCCTAAATAAACTGGAGACTTTTGATGATTAACATGCTGTATGATATATTTCCTTAGTTCTTTAGGATATATCCTATACTGAAGTAAATCATTAATATGTATCCATTCTACCCCTACTTGGTGACTATCTGGATTGGTTGGCGCTTTATTATTTTTTTCCTTTACCAGGTTGCAAACAAAATAGTATTCAACTTGGTGAACATGAAAATCGAATGAAGAATGCTCGTGGTTTTTTCCTATATACTCACGAATATGAAGCAACTCTCCAATCTCCACTTCTTCTCCAACCTCTTCCATGCACTCTCTTAATAATGCGTCATGAATGGTTTCGCCATGTTCTTGTCCACCGCCGGGGAAAAGATAAAAATACCCCTCATCATCTTGATTTTTTGTTAATAAAATCTTATCTCCACTAATTATAATGGCTTTTGCTGAGTTCCTAATACTCATGAGCATCCCCCTCCAAAACATCTCCTGCATTTTACGGAACTCCCATTCAATTATCTAGCACAATCGTTAACCAATGATCAAACAGCACGATCCTGCCGATTTAGCTCTAAAAAAACAAGAGCTGCCGCAGCAACTCCCTTAGTGAAGTAGTATTATTCACATGATAGACCAGTTCATGGCTGAGAAGTCCTTTTTAACGATAGGTGTTTTATTGTTTTTTGTGCTTTCGAGTGGATTAAAGTTTGAGATGATAGCAATTGCAGTAAATGACAGGACTATAAAACATAGTATAAAAGACTTTTCCCTCTTAATATTCACCCTAACATCTCCGCTAATCCTATTTTAATGATCAAAACTGTGCAATGGTCAGCCATATAATTCTTCTATTAAACCGCTCTGTAAAAGGGCACTACCACACCGTTTTGAAGAAGGATTACATAGCAGAACTTAATCCAAAAGTTGAATCTTAATCCTTTTTTTCGCGGGCCCTTTTTGTTGAATTTTCATTATGGAAAAGTCTTTAATTTCATTCGTGTTGTTGACGTGGGTTCCGCCACATGTTTGCTCATCAATATCATTTATTTGAACGATTCGAATTTCGTTAAGCGAAGCTGGAAGTAAGTGAATGACCGTTTTAATTACCCCTGCTTTTTTTAGCTCTGCTTCAGCTCTGCTAATTGTTTTCGTATAAACATTATGGGGTTGTGCCAGTATCTTCTTTATCGATTGTTCCAATTGATCGAATGGTATTTCTTCCATTATTTCAGGAGAAAAAGACAGCTCTAATCTCGCATGTTCTTTTTCAATTTGACTGCTTGTAGCTAAAGCATTGTAATGTTCATATAAATAACCTGAAATGACATGCAATAATGTGTGATACTGCATATTCTGATACCGCCAAGTCCAGTCAATCTGCATGTCTGCCTTTTGATTAATGTCCTGTAATGGTCGTTCCAGTTCATGAATGATTTCACCATCCACTTTTTTTACTGTTCATATATTATAGGTTTCATCACCTTGTTTAATGATTCCCCGGTCACAAGGCTGCCCACCGCCGCCTGGATAAAAAATGGTTTGATCGAACACAACAAACCGGTCTTGTATGGAAACGATATTTGCTGAACATTCTTTTAGATAACTATCCTCTAAATATAACTCGATCGTGGCTATTTTTTTCTCCTTTTATTGCCTTGATATCCTCTACAAGCATGTCAACATGTTCTTTTTTCGTAGCCCAACTGGTACAAAATCTCACAGCACTGTGTGTAGCATCGACTTTTTCCCAGAAGGAGAATGAATACTTTTTACCTAATTCCTGCATTACATCTTCCGGCAAGATGGGAAATTGCTGATTTGATGTGGAATCATATCGTAATGAAAATCCATTTTCAACAAATGCTTCTCGAATCATCATTGACATTTCCACGGCATGTTTAGAAATTTCATAGTATAGGCCGTCTTCAAATAATGTTTCAAACTGGATCCCCAATAGTCTCCCTTTAGCGAGCATTCCTCCCCTTTGCTTGATGAAATAGCGGAAGTCCTTTTTCAGGGCATCATTCATGATGATTGCCGCTTCACCAAACATTGCCCCAACCTTCGTTCCCCCTATATAGAACACATCACATAGCCTTGCAACATCAGCCAAGGTTAAATCGCTGTCCTTCGAAGCCAAGCCATACCCTAATCTGGCGCCATCCAATACCAATGGCAAACCGCATTCCCGGCAAACTTCACTTAATGCTTCCAATTCGGCTTTACTATAAGTCGTTCCATTTTCTGTAGGGTTGGAAATGTAAACCAAGCCTGGCTGTACCATATGCTCATGGGTAACGTCATTCCAGTGGGCATCATATAATTCTTTCACCTGTTCAGGTTGAATTTTTCCATCATCACTCGGCAAAGTAAGCACTTTATGGCCAGTGGCTTCAATTGCGCCTGTTTCATGTACCGCGATATGCCCGGTGATTGCAGCAATCGCCCCTTGATGCGGCCGCAAAATTGAAGCGATGATAGTTGTATTCGTCTGTGTTCCTCCCACTAAAAAGTGAATATCCGCATTCGCGGCATCACACTCTTTTCGAATGTAAGCTCTCGCTTTTTCACAGTGTTCATCCACTCCATATCCAGGTGTCTGTTCTTCATTGGTTTCTATTAATCGGTTCAGAATTCGCTTATGAGCACCTTCTGTATAATCATTTTCAAAACGTATCATCCTTTAATCTCCCCAAACCATCCAATTTCTTCTGAATGAACATCATAGAAGCATGGATTTCTTTAATTTCATTTTGTGATAATCCTTGGAATAATCTCACTAATTGTTCATCAGATCTTTCATTAAGCTGGTTAAAAAGAGTCATCCCTTCAGGAGTCAACCGAATCAGAATCGTTCTGTTATCCAAGGTCGAGTTTTCCTTCATAACCAGTCCATCTTTTCTTAACTTGTTAATTATTCTGCTCATATAGCTGCGATCAATTTCCAGTTTATCAACCAAGTTGTTTGCTATACACTGCTCCATCAAACCGATTTCCATAATGACCCGTGCCTCAGTGAAAGAATATCCGGTATCCAATATATGCTTATCCAACACACCAAGTATATTTGTATAAAATCGATTGAATTGCCGGATATCAGCCATGGTATTTTTATTTATATTCATTATTTACTTCCTTTTAGTGGACTTTATCCACTAATACTTTATTGTCATTAGTGGACTTTGTCAACATTTTTATAAATCCATCAATCGATATCACTAGTTTGACCAATTTCAAAAATTTCACTTTTAGAGCTTATTTTCTTTTTATTGTTTCTCTAAACGCCCAGTTAGTTCAGGCATAATCTTTCACATACTGCACAAGAAAGAGCCGTTCCTTTTATATTGAAATGGCTCTATCCTCTCGTTATTCATTTCACGCTTGCTTCAGTAATTTGTTCCTTTGCTGTACTCCTCTTTAAAGCAGTACCTAATATGATGAACATGCTCACCATTCCAATCCAAACAAGAACGGAAACAGGTGTATTCCAGGTTAATCCTTCCCCAAAGAAGAATAATCCTCGGAGTCCATCTACCATGAATCGCATTGGCAGCCAAGAATAAATCCAGTCGAGATAAAATGGAGACATCATTTCTGGAGCCATGGCAAGCAATGGTGCACCAAAGAAAAGCATTAAGATAAAGATGGGCATACCTTTAAGCCCCAATAGTGAAAGTACAGCTAATATCATTAGAAAAAAGCTAAAGGATGTAATGGATAAAAATAATGCTGTATCTGTGAATTGTGGGATATGAAGGCCAACCATCCCATCTGCTAGCCAAGTTAAACCAAATCCAACGACAAGAGCGACAATCGCACCCATTAAAATTTGTACGGATTTAATGGCAAAGTTCTCTTTTCGATTAGTAATGGATAATTTTCTAACAGCCAAAAAGATAATGGCAGCACTCGCTATACTTGCCATCCAAAGTGGCTGGAATAAAGAAACAGGAGCATTACCGTTAGCACTATTGGTACCAATTTCATTAACATTCGTGACTTTTTTTGTAATAGGAGTCGCAAGGCTTGCAGCTTGCTTAGCTGTTAATGTTGCTCCTTGCTGTTCAAATCCGTCCAGTAGTTGTTTACGAACATTGTCATTCATATTGTCAACTACTCCGTTCAATATTTGTCCTGCCATAGCTGATGCTGCAGTATTCATTCCTTGATTGATCCATATTTCCACTTCTGGTGAAGAAGGTCTTGGAGTCCGTAAAGATGCCTGCTTGGCACTAAAATCTTTGGGAATCACTAACGACGCGTAATACTTTTTCTTGTCTAAGCCCTTTTGTACTGCTTCTATACTCTTCACTTCAACCCAATTAACGATATTCCCTTCTTGGGTCTTTGCTGATTTTTGTATCATATTGACAATGCTTTCCCCCATATTCACTTTTGGTTGATTCGCAATTTCCATCCCTTCATCCTCATTCACAATAGCAATAGGCAAATTTTTCGGTTGAGGTTGGACCGATGGAATTAATGTTAGGGAAAAAATGAAAATGACGGCTAGTGCAATAATTGGTGATAAAAGCAAAAGTTTATTTTTTAACATTTATTTGTTCCTCCTTCAATTTAAGTTATTATAATAAACAACACGATGTTCGTTATCTTTCTGAATTATAAGGGTAGCTTAAGTCCTATTCAATAATCAAAAATCGCAGAAGTGTTGGTTATAAAACACTTTTTATAAATGTGTTGGATAAAATTAAGGAGGGAGTATCTTGCGAGAAATTAACATGGATTTGCGTGTCATTCGAACAAAAAACTCGATTCGAAATGCATTAGTAGAATTAATTGAAGAAAAAGGCTTTGAAACGATTACAGTTAAAGATATTACAACGAAAGCGAAAATAAATAGAGGGACTTTTTATGCTCACTATCAGGACAAATTTGATTTAATGACCAAATGCCAAGAAGAAATCATGCAAGGGATGTCGGATATAGCAAAACAGAATATTCCGGATGTTATTGCCGAACTTGGTACTGACTCTCCATTAAACAAACCATTTACCGTTTTTGTTTCAATATTTGAATATCTAAATGTAAATAGTGAATTTATGAAAGCAGCGTTAGGTCCCAAAGGAGATTTATCATTCCAAACCAAAATTAAGGATTTCATGTTGAAAACACTGTTTGAAAATGATCAAAACTCCCTTATTAAAGAGGAAAATTTACTCGTTCCAGGACACTTTTTAATTTCGTATATTGCATCCGCACATATAGGAGTGATCCAACAATGGTTGGATAGCGAAAGGAAAGAATCCCCTCAAGAAATGGCTCGTATCCTATCGACCATCACAGTTAATGGGCCCTTCTTTGCAGCCGGGTTGAAAAAATAAATCCCTGCACTCGAACAGGGTCAGCTGCTGGTTCAAATTTTTATTAGATAAAGTCAAAAACATCAAATTTTCATTTGATGTTTTTCCTCCTTTTACAGCTTATGCAAAAAAGCAACCCATTAGGCAGCCCTGGATCTTGAATTCATTTAAATACGATTATTACTTTGCACAAACAATGAAACTATTTAATGAATTCTCCTTACCATTCGAAGTGTTCATCAGTTCATAATAACCAGTTATTAACGTTTGTATCATGTTAGGGACTTTAATAAATTCTGCACGGATACTATTTGCATAATCTTTTTCCCATTGACCGTCCTGTAAAAATGTTGCATCGACGGTAAGTTGTTTTACCACTTCAAAATTTGCTTGCTGGAGTAGCTGGAGAATTTGAGTTTTATGAAATATGTTTTGGATATTTCCTTCATTCTTTACGAAGTTTGAATGCAGTGCCAGAATGGAAACTGCACAAAAGTGGGAACGTTGAGAAAGGCAGGTGAAGTCGAGGTCCCATTCTGCAAAACATATTTGTTTTGCCAATCCACGAACCTTTTTAAAGTATTTCAATAAATCCTCTGGTTGCTTGTAATACCATGAACATTGGGATAATACCGCCATATCAAATGGTATGGGTGATTCAAAAAAATCAAAATCCATTTCAAAATGGAAGTCAATCCGTTCTCCTAATGAAGATTTCTTTATACTTCCTGTTGCTTGATCTAATGTTAACGGTGCTCCGTAATCGGGACTAGCAATATCTATTGCGACAACATACCCGCTTTCCCCTACTGCGTCTGCTATTGCAACGGTTGTATCCCCTTGACCACAACCTATTTCCAATACACGCATTCCTTTTTGAATCCCAAATGCCGCTACTAATTCCAAACGGTGCTGCAACTGCACTTGTTGTATCAAATCATCTTCAAATAATTGATATTCCGATAAAAAGGATCTTGTTTTTTCGTTTAGTTGAAATGACTTCAAGTATCATTCACCCCACTTTAAGTGTATTGGTTCATCAACAAAGAAAAAGGCTGCCGAAGCAACCCCCTTTATTGAAATTACCCTTCAATTTTGCAAAACCAATTTTAACATCTTACATGCTTGCGTTTAAAACCGAGCTTTCCTTTACCGACTTCTTTTTGAATACTTTCGTATGCATTTAGAAAACTGGTTTTTTTCTTGTCCCGTTTGACTTCTACGATTCCTATTGCCTTTGCGGTCTCGACTGCCTTTTCATGGAGCGGCAAATAGGAAATCCCCACGGTGTAAAGAAAATTATTCATGGCGGATTTCGTTCGTTCTGGAGAATCGTGAATCGTATGTTTCACAAGGTCCAGCATATCGGAAATTTTGCTTTGTGAAAATTCAACGTCTTTTCGATTCCCTAAAAGCCAACAGTAGCAACTCCAGCCCGCTGACATTCTCAGCTCTTCACCGCTTGCAATCCATTTATCGGATACTTCTTGTGCAATATCTGACTCCGATAAAGTTACAGCCACTACATAATCGGACAGCATATAAAAATACGCAGCATCCATCCAGCGATCATAATCAGACTCAGTCATGGCTTTTGGGTCTGCAATGATGCCTGCAAAGTACATGGCATCATAGTTGCCTGTCGAATAAAGCTCTTCAGCTAAATCCTGATTTATTTTTATTTTCCTTACAATTGGTTTCATGGCACCTGTCGCCACGCCAAAAAGCGGCTCATGTGCACCATTGGATATGTACATTTTTTTAGTTCGTTCCTTGCCAAGGGCTTCAAGCTCCTGCATGACCATTTCTACATTCATCGTACAGCACATCCTTCTTTATGGAGTTTCCCCCTAAATATTTTGCCCATCAAATATATAACCATTATCCTATAACAGACTGCCATTTGTCAGCACCGTCTAAGCACATGAATGTTACGCAGGGTTCCACTTGTAAACTTTATAACTCTCGATATTTTGTTGAACTATCCTGCCTCGATAGTTCCATAAGGGGGTCTTGTAGCACCTCATCAAGTTAAAATTTCTTTACGCCCCAAAACGAAAAAAGCTATCTTCAGCAGCATATAGCTTAATTTTTCGTTTTGGGTATAATCCTTTTACTAAGCTTGATGGCGATAGGCGGTACCCAAAAAACAGATGAATTTGTCTGAAGACCCCCTAAAAATTTGGTTTAAAATAGTAATAATGTAATATAAATCTATTTTTCTTGTATGATAAGGTAGAATAGTAGGAAAATGAATCGAAGGGTGGTATTACTTGATGGTAAATTTAAAAAAAATGTCGTTTGTTATTTTTATTTGTTTCATGTTTCTTATACCCAATTCAATCTTTGCTCAAGAAGTTTTACACAATGGAAGTCAAGGACAAGCAGTTTATGACTTACAAGAAAATTTAAAGGAAATGGGTTACTTTAACAGGCAACCAACAGGGTATTATGGTTCAATTACTGATCATGCAGTGAAACAACTTCAACTAGATTCTGGAATATTGCCAGATGGAGTTTTTGGATACCAAACACAACAAAAATTAAATAGTATTGAAATGATGGCCAGGGTTGTTCATGGAGAAGCTCGAGGAGAAACTTATGAAGGAAAAGTAGCTGTCGCTGCAGTAATTTTGAACCGAATGTCAGCGTCAGGTTTTCCTAAAAATACTTACGATGTTATTTTCCAGACAAATGCTTTTACAGCTGTACATGATGGGCAATATTATTTGACCCCAAATAGCCATTCTTATCGAGCTGTTATTGATGCATTACAAGGTTGGGATCCTACTCATGGTTCTGTTTATTATTATAATCCGATGTCGGCAACAGATGAATGGATTTTCACAAGGGAAACAGTCATTAGAATAGGCAACCACTTATTTGCAAAGTAATACTAATCTACATACATATTGAGGAATGATATTTATAGTTTCGAATTATTAATATCCCATTATCTATGTCGTGGAGTATAGTTGAAAGGTCGGGCAGTAATTGCCCGCCCTTTTTGGCGGTACCCCAGAAGAAAACGGTTCCAGCCACTACGTTTGTTGAACTATCCTGCCCATAGCTCTTTATAGAACCGAATTAACTAGGTTTTTGCTAAAAATGCAAAGCCATGGACTTTATATCCCCCCACTTAAAGGAGCTTTTTCATGAGTACAGGTCAGGTATTTTCGGAATACATCATTAAAATATCCTACATCAATAATTGCTTTTTCACCTTTATAAGGGCATTGAATATGCGTCAGTTGAAGTGATTCATTTATGATGACCAAGTCTATTGCGTCTAATTCTTTTTTGCAGCACGAACATTTCACAGCTAGTAATTTTTCTTTTTCCATTAAAGAAGCCCCCTTTTATAAATAGGTATTCTTTATGTTTAGTTGCTAATCCTACCTGTTCACACAACTGTCAAAAATTCCTTTTTCCATTAAGTATTCAGTTGGTTCATCATAGCTTGTTTAACTAACCTGCCGCGATAGTCCCATAAGAAAAAGCTGCCTTAAAGACGCTCTAACCTTCAGCTAACGCACCCATTATTAGCAAAAAAACCACCATTCGGCGCTCTGATTCTAACTTATGTACCTGTTTGTTGAATAAACTTTTTAAAATCCATTACCCTGGAATACCATTCTCATTAAAGCAAACGATATAACCCCTAAATATTTTTTCATGATTCCCCACCCTTCTTTTCCAAATTTATATATATGTATTTTTTTATTATTGAAATATCCTACTTCTTTAGCTCCATGAGAAAAAGAGCTGCCGAAGCAACTCCGTTATTTGAAGGTTCAAAACGCTCTTTTTTCCGTACCGTTTCGATCAATTGTCTTAATTTTTTTAATGAAATAATAATGTTTGTAGAGGGCGAGTACGACCAATAAGATTTTCACCAATAGGATGTCCACATAAAATACAGAAATCACGATGAAGAAATCGGCAATTAAATTGATTCTTATTTTCTCTCTTCGGGTCATCCCTTTTTTTTGCAGGAATGCTTCAACGTATTTTTCATATAATGAGGTGCTCTTGAACCAGTTTTCAATCGACTTGGAGCTTTTAGCAAAGCAAAAGGCAGCAAATAAGTAAAACGGACCGCCTGGCAGAACTGGTAAAACAGTCCCTGCGATACCAATCAAAAGAGATATGGCCCCAAGAAGAAAGAATAGGATACTTTTTACTTTTTTTATTGTCATCACCTTTTTATTTATATTCTATCCCCTTCTAACGTAAAGAGGAAGCTTAATTGATTCAATTCATTGATTAGTATCTTCCCTTTTAGTTCTTGAACTAACCTGCCCTTTCGTTATTAACAGGATTTCTTATCCATTTTTTAGACATCGCAGCCTTATATTCATTCATAGCGCATGGTAACGACACCAGCATATTCCGACAAATTTTCTTTGGAAATATCCAATGTCTTAACTTCGGTTATTCGCTGTCCGGAAATCTGAAGAAACTTATCTACCTTTGAAAACATCAAGCCAACAACCGACAATGACTTTGTTCTGTAATGCATGGGAATCGTAATAGTAGATTTCAATTGACGCATTACCTGAGTGGCTTCCAAGGCATTAATCGTGACTGTACCTCCTACAGGAATGATGAGAATATCCACTTTTCCAATTTCATTTATTTGTTCTTCTGATAATAGATGCCCTAAATCTCCGCAGTGACAGATGGTCAGATCGTCCATTTGGAAACGATATATGATATTGGGGCCTCTCTTCTCGCCATTTACCTTGTCGTGAAATGTCTTAAATCCTTTAATTCTTACATCTTCGCGGATGTATTCCTTCGGCTCATTCACAAGAAAGTAATCACCCGTTGCAGCTTTAATTTTATTGTGATCGAAATGATTATGGGTAACAGCCACTATATCTGGTTCAACGCTTGGCATACGGTAACGGATGAAGCGATAATATGGATCAATAAGAATCCTGGTTCCTCTTTCGGATGTTAGTAAAAAGGCAGAATGTCCAAACCATTTTATTTTCATACTAAAATTCTCCTTACTATGCAATTGATTTAAAATCAAGCAACTTTTAAGGAACCTTGGACTACAGTTAAAAATATATTCCATTTATTATAATTCCACCATTCCTGTAATAGTCCTTCTACACCCTTCCTAGAAGAAAAGAGATGCCCTAAAGACACCCCTTTGCTCCAGAGACCACTATCCCAGGAACGTTTCTCATTAGATGGTTATACAATCCTCTCTAACAAATCCCCCACTTTTTCTGCCATGACACGTGGTGGATAAGGCATTCCATTCTTTAACCACCATTCCACTACGCCTACGTAAGCATTTGCAACAAATTGAACAATTACATCTTCATTTTGGTCGGAATTTTTCCCTTTTGTTATGTCAACATCTTTCTTGAACTCTTCGATATTGAACTTAAGGAACTGACTGCGAAAATATGGAGCTCCTTCACTCGCTAACATCGTTGAAAAGAATAAATAATTGCTCTTAAAGTATTCCATACAGTGTACAGTCGATTCTATATAATCCATTTCAGTTGCCGATTCACAAAAATGACTCATGTTGTTTATATGTTCTTCCATGATTTTATCTAATAGATCAAATTTATCTAAGTAATGAAGATAGATGGTTCCTCGATTAACATTCGCTCTGTCTGCAATATCCTGAATGGTAATGTCATCAAAACTTTTTTCGGACATCAGTTCAATGAGAGCCTTTTTAATGGCTTCTTGGCTTTTGGTTATTCTTCTGTCTACTTTCGGCATTGTTTGGTCACCAAACTTTCCTAAAAATAATCAACAATTTTTATTGATTTGTTGAGTAATCAACGAATTGCGTTCATTTAACCATTGAGAGCATCCTGTTTCTATTTAATAATTATAAACAGATGTTGATTAATCAATCAATGAGGATTTCTTTTTGAACGAGGGCAATGTACACCATGATAGTCACAAAAGAATTTTTTTCAAAACAAAAATAAGAAAGGGTGTTGTTTTAAAAATGAAGAAAAAAACGATTATCAGGCGTGTACTCACAATGATAGCACTGGGCTTACTTTTATCCATGACCATCATTGCATCCAAGACCGGCGTTGGCGCTGCATATACGCCGGATATGTCCAATGGGGCAGACAATTTTTACAAAAGCAACAAGGTAACCATGAAGAAGGTTGAGTTTAAAAACCAATACAACATGAATGTCGCAGGGAACCTTTTCATACCTAAAGGTTTGAAGAAGAACACCAAAAATCCCGCGATCATTGTCGGGCATCCTATGGGCGCAGTAAAAGAACAGAGTGCGAATTTGTATGCCACTAAAATGGCTGAACGGGGATTTGTTACTTTGTCCTTGGATTTGTCTTTCTGGGGAGAGAGTGAGGGTCAGCCCCGCAACGCTGTTTCGCCGGATATCTATGCCGAGGATTTCAGTGCTGCGGTGGATTTCCTAGGCACCCGGCCATTTGTTGACAGAGATCGGATTGGTGTTCTCGGGGTTTGCGGCAGCGGGAGCTTTGCCATCAGCGCAGCCAAGATCGACCCGCGCATGAAAGCCATTGCGACAGTCAGTATGTACGACATGGGTGCCGCCAACCGTAACGGGCTTAAACACTCGCAGACTCTTGAGCAGAGAAAGAGGATTCTCGAAGAGGCAGCAGAGCAACGCTATGTGGAGTTCACAGGCGGTAAAACCAAATACACCAGTGGGACAGTACATGAACTGAATGAAAACTCAACGGCGATTGAACGTGAGTTTTATGACTTCTACCGCACTCCAAGAGGTGAATTCACTCCCAAGGGCACATCGCCGGAACTGACGACACACCCTACTCTGACCAGTAACGTCAAATTCATGAATTTTTACCCGTTCGAAGACATAGAGACGATTTCCCCTCGTCCGATGCTTTTCATCACGGGTGAAAACGCTCATTCCAGAGAGTTCAGCGAAGACGCCTACAAGCTGGCGGCCGAACCGAAGGAACTCTACATTGTTCCTGGCGCAGGTCATGTAGATCTATACGACCGGGTGAATTTAATCCCCTTTGATAAGCTTGAGTCCTTCTTCAAAGAAAATCTGAAGAAGAAATAAGGCCTGTATGAATCGCAGCGAGCTTTGCGTGCAATGTTACTTTGAGTGAAACCACTGTGTGAGTCCTACAAATCTTGTCGGGACTCACATTTTTTTGTCTGAATGGAATTCCATACGTATGTAGATTTGAAGGATGTTGTTAACCCTTACCATATACTGGATTTTTAGTATGAAAGTAATTCTCTTTCCATCTAAAGACAATGATATTCAACTTGGATTAATAGTCAGAGAAGCCAAGTTAGGATGGATTTACGAGACAATAAAACGAAACTGGAGGAGGAAAACGAATGAAAAAACGATTATTTCATTCACTTGCGTTGTTGCTTGCCCTCACCCTAACTGCTTGCAACAACAATGATACTGGAACAATGGACACTTCTCATCAAGAAGAGGATTCCTCTGGGGCTAAGTCTGGGGAATACGCTGAGATTGGATCTGGTGCTAACCTTGTTAAATTCCCTGAAGACCTTGAAAAAGGGATCGTGTTTGCTACTTACGATCGAGGAGATATTCATGAAGACATCTATGTAAATAGTAAGGAAGCGATTGAAGCTGCACAGAATGGAGAGGAGCTTCCGAGCGGCACCGTTATTACTCTTGTGGGATATAAGGATGGAGAGCTCGATCAATATTTAGTGATGGAAAAGCGTACCGGGTGGGGTTCCCAGTACTCGCCGGAAGAACATAATGGGGAATGGGAATACCAGGCATTCACTCCTGACAAAGAAGTGAGGCCAGATAATATTGGCCGTTGCTTTTCCTGCCACGCAAATCAGGAAAGAGATGACTATATGAATTCGATGGATCAGATGAAAGAGTTTGATTTAGGAGACATTTCACAATCAAAAAATAGCAGTTCAGAAACCCCAATCGCAGCTATCCCTACAGAGCATTGGAAGGTAAGTGAGATATCTGATCATTTGAATGATTCTAAGGATGTAAATAAAGAAGAAAGTAATTTAAAAAATGAAGAAAAAGCGAAAAAAATTCAGGCCGTTCTTTTGAAGATGTATTTACAACAATATAAAAGCTAAGGGATTTGTTTCATTAAAAGATATTTCCATACACATATAGGAAATATTATCCAGAAGTAAACATTCGATGGAAAGAGGTGCATGCATTGAATCGAAAGATGTTATTCAAGTTAGTAAATGACCTTGCGATGACAGTTCTTATGTTAATAGCAATGGCTTACTATATTACCGGAAATATGATCCATGAAGTCGTTGGAGTTGTTGTGCTTATATTATTTATCGCCCATAACCTTTTAAATCGACGTTGGTATAAAGCGATTTTAAAGGGAAAACATAATATACCGCGCATTCTACAAATAGGAATCAACCTACTATTTCTTGTAACCATGGTTTTGATGATGATAAGTGCTGTGTTGATTTCCAGTGATTTATTTCCCTTTATTCCTATAAATAACGACATGACGCTACGGCAAATACATGTTCAGACTGCTTATTGGGGATTTATCATCATGGCAGTACACATAGGATTATCATGGGGAATGATTATCAATTCAGTACGGAGGATGACGGGAATCACCGGTACTAGCCATATTCGCACCATTGCGTTGCGTATTTTGGCGGTATTAATTGTTGCCTACGGGGTGCATTCTTCCATCGAGGGAGAAATGGGTTCTAAGCTATTCACTTACAACCCATTTGGGTGGTTCAATGATGATTCCACTATAAGGTTCTTGATTGACCACCTATCTATCATGGGAATCTATATTGCTGGGACACATTATGCTTTGAAATTCATTCAGAGGCAGGAGAGAAAAGCAGTTCAAAAAAACTGAAATAACTTTAGAAGTGAAGGGTTGGGATTTTAATGAAGAAGACCGTTCAACGGATATTGTTAACATTCATAGTATCTTCATTGTTTTTAACGGCTTGCAATAGTAGGACCAATGAAGAAAACACAAGCAACGAAAAAAATTTGACTATCCATAGTAGCAAACAAGAAGTGACAGCTGATGAATCAAACAATGGGGATAGCCAAGATTCTACACGTGATAATGAAGGGTTAGATGGTATGGAAGATATAAGAATAAAATTAACATTTAACAACGGAGAAGTCATTGTCAACATGTATGATAATCCAACAAGTAAGGATTTTTTATCATTACTCCCCCTTACATTAACATTTGAAGATTATGCAGGAACGGAAAAAATTAGTTACCCATCAAATAAATTATCTACTAAAGAGGCGCCATCAGGAATGGACCCTACAATTGGAGACTTCACTTATTTTGCTCCATGGGGGAATTTAGCTATATTTTATAAGGACTTTGGATATTCAAATGGGCTTATTAAACTAGGGAAAATTGAATCTGGAAAAGAAAACTTTGAAAATGTTCATGGTGATTTCACAGTTCATATTGAAAAAGTCGATTAAAGGAAGAGGTTTGGAGGAACTTTTTTGCAAAAACAAAATAATTTACTCATCTTTATATTAACCATCGGTGTTTTCGGAATCATCAATACTGAAATGGGGGTAATCGGCATCTTGCCTTCCATTGCCGATCACTTTCATGTCAGCATCTCAAAAGCAGGATTGCTTGTGAGTCTTTTTGCCCTTGCTGTAGCTGTATCCGGTCCAACCATGCCGTTATTATTTTCGGGGATGAACCGGAAGAAGGTCATGCTACTTGTGCTAGGTGTTTTCGTTTTGGGGAACATCGTATCCATATTTACAACTAACTTTACCCTTGCATTAGTTGCCCGTATAGTTCCAGCCTTTTTTCATCCGATTTACTGTTCACTGGCTTTTACCGTAGCGGCAGACTCCGTCAGCAAGGAGGAAGCACCAAAAGCTGTTTCTAAAGTTTTTATCGGAGTATCCGCTGGAATGGTAGTCGGTGTACCCATCGTAAGTTTTATTGCTAATGCCGCTTCGATTGAAATGGCGATGGCATTCTTTGCTATTGTTAATGCGATTGTATTTCTTGCTACATTGATTTTTGTACCATCCATGCCTGTTGAGGAAAAACTTTCTTACGGAGCGCAATTATCCGTATTAAAAAAATCGATTACATGGCTTTCCATTGTGGCTGTCATTTTATTGAACTCAGCCGTATTTGGAGTTTATAGCTACCTTACTGAGTATCTGAAAACTGTTACGAATATGTCTTCGAACACAATCAGTTTAATGTTGCTCATTTACGGTGGTGCCAATATTATTGGAAACATCGCGGCAGGGAAGCTGCTTACTAAAAATGCGAACAAGTCTGTAGTGATTTTCCCTTTTGCATTGGGAGCAGTTTACATCATATTATTCTTATTTGGACAGTTCACCATACCTATGGCCATCCTTACATTAATTTGGGGGATTTTAGCTGGTATAGGGGGTAATATCAATCAATACTGGATCATGTCTTCAGCCCCCGAATCTCCTGATTTCGCTAATGGACTATTTTTAACAGCGGTTAACCTGGGAACGACAATTGGAGCTGCAGCAGGTGGATTATTCATATCAGAGCTGGGTACACAATACGTGGTATTCGTGGGTTTACTATCATTGTTATTAAGTTCGGTAATGATTTTCCTAAGAAACTACAAATTTACTCCTACACAACAACTTTCCTGAGTATGAAAAGGCTAGGTATGCACACTGCCTAGCCTTTTCAGCGATTAAGAATAACCGAATCATTTCAGGATTGCTGGAAAGAGGATTGATTGATGTTTCAATAACTTTAGAAATGCATGTAACTACCCTGCCCTAAAATGCCATAAGAAAAAGCTGCCTTAAAGACAGCTCTGCTCGTAAACTATTAAACTGATTAATCTTGTTCATCAAATTCATTGAACCACTACCACTTATCGACCTTACGGAATTATTATCCATTTAAAAAACCAATTGAATCAGCATCATATAGACAACCGTTCCCCCCGCTATCGAGAGGAGCATCATTTTCTTCCAAACGTGAAGCAGGGCAACTACCGCCACCCCAATGAATTCAGGGATGCCATGACTTCCGGATTGCAGGCTTACATCCTTTAAACAATAAATGATTAAAAGTCCAATTACCGCGGATGGCAGCATTTTACCGAGATACTGTACATACTTCGGTGTGGGTTTACCTGATGGGAAAATGATGAACGGAAGAAACCTTGTAAGCATTGTGCCTAAAACAACCATCGCGATTGTAATGATTTGCTGCGTTAAAGTCATTGTCATATGGTTCTCACCTCAACTTTCTCTAACGGCTTTCTAAGTAAGGAAAGTACCCCCAAAATGGCAAACATGGCAGGGATAATGAAGTTGCTTCCGCCAAATATAATAAGGCAGACAGCTGAAAGGCCAAGCCCAGCAAGGGCACTATGATGGTTTTTCTCTTTCATCCATTGTTCAATGAAAATCACGACAAAGAGAGCCGTCATAACAAAATCGAGTCCTTCTGTATTGAATTTGACAAAAGAGCCAAAAATGCCGCCAATCGCTGCTCCTATTACCCAATAGCAATGATTGAGCAGTGTCACGAAGAACATGAACCAGCCCTTATCAACATCCTTCGGTACATCAACGGTACAATTGATGGAAAAAGACTCATCGCAAAGCCCAAAAATCAGATACAGCTTTTTCTTACCGGTCCCCCTATATTTATCAAGCATGGATATGCCATAAAACAAATGCCGTGCATTCACCATTAAGGTTAGAAAAAGGGCGTTAATCGGATTGAACGCGACAAGCAATAAATTGGCTGCAATAAACTCCATCGATCCTGCAAATATCGTTAGACTCATCAATATCGGGTAAATCGCGCTGAATCCTAATGAATTCATAAAGATCCCATAAGCGATGCCTAAAAATAAAAAGCCTGCCAAAATGGGCACTGTGTACGGAAAAGCCGCACGAAATGCTGGTATCAGTTGAGTTCGTTTATTCATATATATCACATCCTGATGGCTAAATTTATTTAAACTTAACATACAAAATCCGTACAAAAAACAAGTTAATTGTATGGATTACAATTAAAATAAAATTCCCCCATTTTATCAAAATGGGGGAGTCTGATAGGCTAATCACCTTATATTCTTTAAAAGCCGACCGTTTCAATATTAGAATTCCATACAAAAAATGATATGATTGTATGGAATAAGACTAGGAGAGGTGAAGTATGCCAGTAAATTCATTTGACAATTATCCAATGTCCTGGAAACCTGATAAGAATGCATTAAAGCGTCCCTTTTATAAATCTCTTGCATCATTACTTGAACAAGATATAATAAATGGTTTTTTAGCACCTGGAACAAAGTTGCCCCCTCAACGAGAATTGGCAGATTTTCTTGACTTAAACTTCACCACGATTACCCGATCCTACAAATTATGCGAGGTAAAGGGATTGATATATGCCGTTACGGGAAGCGGAACCTTCGTGGCTCCCAATGCCACTCGTTCGATAACCATTTCCGCGGATAAAACGGCAAACAGCATCGATCTTGGTTTTGTGGCATCTTTTGAGCAAACCAATGATATCGTTTCAGAAACTTTACAAAAAACCGTCAACAAAAGTTATTTGGAGCAGCTGCTGAATTACAATGATCCGACTGGTATTCCACATCAAAAAACAGCAGCTCTAAACTGGATGGAATCTTTCGGCATTCACGCGGATCAGGAGCATATAGCCATCGTTTCCGGTGCCCAAAATGCATTGGCTATTGCCCTCGCTGCCTTGTTTGAGCCTGGTAATAGAATTGCAACCGACTTATACACCTATTCAAACTTTATCGAACTGGCAAAGATGTTTCATATTAAATTAGTGCCCATTTCCGGGGACCAGTTTGGAATGCTGCCAGATGAACTTGAAAAGCAATGTTGTCAAACAAATATTGACGGCATATTTCTGATGCCCTCTTGCAACAATCCAACCACAATCATGATGTCGGATATTCGAAAGCAAGAATTGGCAGCGGTCATCCGAAAGCATCGTTTAATTTTGATTGAGGATGATATTCATGCATTTCTGACGGCAGGCATTATCCCCGACTACCGGCAGCCGATGTTCCAGTTGCTTCCGGAACAGAGTGTTTATATTTGCGGCACCTCTAAGTCCATATGTTCCGGATTAAGAGTTGCCTATATGGTTTATGGAGAAACATTACGCGAGAAAATTTCCCAGGCCATTTTCAACATAAATGTAAAGACCTCTTCTTTTGATGCAGAGGTTATAACAGAGCTAATCCTATCAGGAAAGGCCCATGAAATTGTTTCTCATAAGAAACGGCTTGCACAGACTGCAAATGATATTTATTCGGAATATTTCCCCTTAAGAAACGATGTCGGACATCCTCTCAGTCTATATCGCTGGCTTCCAATTAAAGGGCATAACGATGCGTTACAGCTGGAAACCGATTTAAAAAGGCGCGGCATTCGGGTTTTTCATTCCAATCGTTTTCAAAGCGGGCAGACCACCCCTGATATGTATTTGCGCATTGCACTTTCTTCCACAAACTCATTCGATGAGTTAAAAATAGGATTAGGTATATTAAAGCAGTATCTAAGCTGATTTAAGTCTAGTAAAAAAACATTCTAGTTGATTCGATTGGAAGGTGCGAGACTCCTGCGAGAGATCCCCCAGCCGCAAAAGTGCCGAGGGCGAGCCCCCCGCCGAAAGCGAATGCCTAGAGTGGAAATAAATGTTCAAGTTTTGACAACTTAATTATTATCGAGTTAGTCTGCAAATCTCCGGAATGTTCTCACCCCGGACCATATAAATGAAGACCCGCTTATCCTTCATTAATTTTCACTTTTCGATATGGAATGAAACCTTATTAGATTGAAGAATTTGCGACACTCCTGCCGAATAACTGGCTAGCCGAGATCCCACAGCCGCTTGCGGTAATGAGGCTTGGCAGACAATCGGCGGAAAGGGAGCGGATTTCTGAAATCAACTCCGAACGTTTTTTAATAATTGCAGACAGACCCAATTATCTACAGTTCGAGCCCGACCAATAATGGTCGGGCTATTTTATGCTTTTTTTAGCAGAAGCCGCTCTTTCCCGCCTTAAAAACAACTACTTCCAATAATGATTAAGAGTATAAACAAAACGACTATTAAGGCGAAACCTCCACCAAATCCAAACCCGCTGTCAAAACCCTGTTCACAACCTGACATATAGAAACATCTCCTTATTTTTAATGAGGAATAAATGGGCTATATCATCTTATGCTCCAATCAGGAAAATGACAGCAACAGTTCCCATCTCCAAGGTGGTAAAGTTACATTTTTAATTTGACATTCACGAATCAGATATCCAAGTTTAACCTATGCAATATTATTTGAACTGGACAACATTCATAAACATAAGATGGAAAATACAATTTCATTCATTTCGATCCTAAATGATAACTATAAACTGTACTGAAAGAGGAGATGTTTTTTTGTATCCGAATGATTATTATTATCGAGTAAACAACTGGGAACCTATTTTATATATGTTGCACCAAAGTTTATATGCTGAAGAAATGGTATGTGCTATGAGCAGTGAGCTTTTCCATATACCTGAAACCAAAGATTTAAAAGGAAGTCGCGAGATGCATAACCATCTAATCCCAGCATCCTATCACCGTGTAACCGCAGTGGGGTCAGCCCAAAGGCTAAAAAATGGTGAGCAACAGCAAACCATTGTAGAAACAATGACAACTTGTATAGTGAATGCTGAAACCCAAGATAAAAAAGTACGTGAAGGATTAAAGATAATGGAGGAAAATGCAAGCCCTAATTATATAGCCTTCATTAAAGTGATTATCAAATGGCAAGAACAAGCAGAATCCTATTTAAATCAAGCAAAAGAAGCTTTACGATCTATGGGGGTTTCATTTCCTGTTGGAAGTGAACAGCAGAATTATTAAGATATTATGATTCTACAAAAATTCATTCAAGGGTTATATCCCACACCTTCGCTTGACCGAACTGTAAGAAGTTCGGTTTTTTCTGTATAAGCCAAGCTGACACCACCCGCAATAAATACTTCAAACACAATTGAAAAAGCTGCCTTTAAAGACAGCTCCAATCATAAGCAAAACTCCATTATAAAGTGAATGTCCCACCATGATAACAATAGTAGTTTTCAGCTTGTAGATCCTTAATCTTTCTTAAAGACTGTTCTGCTTTCTCGACATTTAAACAAAAGTGCGGATTGGCAATGAGCAATTCATGATTCTCTATAACAGCTGCATCACCTGCTATTACAGTTTTTAAACGTGGAAAATATAATGAAATATGACCTGAAGTATGTCCCGGTGTTGTTACTACTCTACATTCGTTATCCAAAATCCAATCACCATCATGTACCTTTTCATCAATTGAAACATGCTTTAAATTCTTTAATTGTTGGATAAACCATTTCCCGAATTCGATTTCTTGAATTGGCATATTTTCCAGCATTTCTTCGGCTTGAACCAATCTCTCTGACTTCATTTCACCACTAATATATTTTGCCTCCACTTCACTGGCGATCAAGTTAATGTGAGGATACCTTTCCTTGAAATCATATAAGGAGCCTATATGATCAATATCATAATGAGTAATGATTATATTCCTTAAATTCTTCATGTCATAACCATTTTTAAAAATTTCATTTTCAATGAAAGGTAAAAAATTTGGATACCCTGTATCGACCAAGGTTAGTTCATTCTTTGAAATAATCAAGCTAGGATTAATGTGATTTTTTTGTCCATTAAATTCAAATTCAATTGGCAGTTCCATTATCTTCATTTTCCTCCCACACACCTCCCGTTTTATTCTATATATTCTTCAACTATTTATTAATTGCAAGGGTGCCGAAAACATTTATTGAACTAACGTTGTTAGTCCATTAAGAAACCCAGTATGGAAACAACGCAAAGAAATAATGAGACAACAGCGTACCTCAAAAAAACTCCTTTTATATCTTTTTGAGGTTCCTCTATTCCAGTTATTAACAAAATCGAACACTTCCGGTAATTAGCAGATAGGCATATAAAGCACTATTATTCTGATGAAGTTCGCCTTTAAGGATTCAAGTTTCAAAAGGATACGAGATTTCAGAATGAGTAAGGCGGTTTCAAGATCTATGCATTTGACCATTTTTGTAAGTGAATGTATAGTTTCCTTCTTTTTTCAATAAAATCGGCAAGTACTGTGAAACCATCTCAGCAATTCCGAGATTAAGCGGATGGAGTATCCAATCAAGAATGCCTTCCCGCGTTTTTTTCGGTGTTTCATAAGTTAAATCCTCATCCGCCATATACAAATATACATATATTCCATCCAATTCACCTTCTGGAGTCTCCCAGCTTACGGTTCCTTTAGAAAAAAAGGACTCTACCTCTATCCCCGTTTCCTCAAATACCTCACGCTGCGCACCCATATCAGGTGTTTCACCTTTCTCGATTTTGCCCCCCACCCCATTCCAGACACCCATAATTGGAGCTTTCTCCCGGTTAAGCATGAGAAGTTCATTATTCTTCTTTACAAAACAAACAGTATACTTAAACATTAAAAAAAGAACCCCTTTATCGTTAGTTCGTGCCACATCATGGCTAAGCTGGTTAATGGGAGTGAAGTAAAAAATACTTAACACATATAAATAAGAAGGATCATGACCAAACATCCCGCACTTCCACTGCCTCCAATGTATTAACACATTCTCAAATTCTAACAATGAAAATGGAATCCGTAAACGCTCTCCGTCATCACTCGAGGGTTTGAGTGATATATTCGTGAGTTTGATTGATATATTTGTGAGTTTGGGCGATATATTCAAGAGTTTGAGTGATATATTCGAAAGTTTGAGCGATATACTCGAGATTTTCGCTGTTTTACTCGTGTATTCGCACTTTACTCGTGAGTTTGAGCGATTTACTCGTGAGTTTTGCTATTTTACTCGTGAGTTTGAGCGATATACTCGTGAGTTTTGCTATTTTACTCGTGAGTTTCGCTATTTTACTCGTGTATTCGCACTTTACTCGTGAGTTTGAGCGATTTACTCGTGAGTTTGAGCGATATACTCGAGATTTTCGCTGTTTTACTCGTGTATTCGCAATTTACTCGTGAGTTTCGCTATTTTACTCGTAAGTTTGAGCAATTTACTCGTGAGTTTTGCTGTTTTACTCGTGAATTTGCACTATTTACTCGTGAGTTTGAGCGATTTACTCGTGAGTTTTGCTATTTTACTCGTGAATTTGCAATTTACTCGTGAGTTTCGCTATTTTACTCATGAGTTCGTATTTTCATAAGAAAGCAGCGATTCCTTTAAGGATCGCTGCTTTTCTTATTTATGCTCCTGCCCAAACATCTTTCGCATATCTGCCATTCTCCTCTAATGATTGCAGCCATTCTGTGGCTTCTTCTCTGTGTGTTTGATAGATATGCATATAGCTGTCAATTATGGTTCGTTCAACATCTGGCGCCATTTTGCTTCCGTCTCCGCAGATGTATAGGTGTCCTCCTTCTTCTTTTAATAAAGGAAGGATGTCTTGGGCGTTTTCCGCCAATCGGTTCTGGACATATGTTTTTTCTTGACCGGGACATCTGGAGTAAGCGGTGTGCAGTGTTACAAGGCCCTCTTGTTCGGCTTGGACGAGTTCTTCTTGATAGAGGAAATCGTGTTCCGGATTACGGCATCCAAAGTAGAGGTGGGCCGTCCCTAGGGTTTCACCTTTTTCTTTCAAGGCGCGACGTGATTGTATGAATCCCCTGAATGGTGCAATGCCTGTTCCAGGGCCGATCATGATGATTGGTTTTTCTGTTTGCTTCGGCAGCTGGAAGTTGGATTGCGGCGTATTGATAAAGCAGGCTATTTTGTCTCCTTGGGAGCGTTCTGCCAAATAATTCGATGCAATTCCTTTGTATTCCCCGTTGCCGCTCAAGGCTTCTCCACGGACGACGCTTACGGTGATGCTTGCTTCTCCTTCGTTGTGGAGTGGTGAGCTTGAGATGGAGTAGTATCTTGCTTTTAAAGGTGGCAGTAAAGCCAGGAAACGTTCAAACGGGATTTCACATGCAAGATACTTTTCGATTAGGTCAAGCATGGTTATGCGCTTGTTCAGGATTTCTTTTTTATAGGTATTATCCAATAGAAGATCTTCAAGTTCTTTTACATGTGGAGGACATACCGTATGTGTGGCAAGCGCCCGTATTTGAGATCGGGTGGCGGGTTCTTGGAACTCCACATGGTTTGATAGTAACTCTTCCAGTTTTACCGGTTTTCCTGTAGGAAGATGCGCAGCCTTTCCGGAATCCCCAGTCAGATTCACGTAATCTTGGCCGTTTAGGTTAAATCGACTGAGCACTCGCTCGACAAGTTCCGCTGGATTTTGCGGAAGCACCCCGAGATGATCGCCTTCCTGATAGTGTATTCCCTCTGGCAGCGTTAATTCGATATGACGTGTACTTCTTCCGCTATCTTCATGCTGTAATTCAGTATTCCTTTTTACAATGGATGTAAACGCATGATGGGTGCGGGCAAGCGGTGTGCCGCTCACATCACTTACGAAGTTCATCGTAATCGAGCTGACTTCCCTATCATTCTTATTCACTTCAATGTTCAGGGTTTCGGCAAGATTCGGCCAAAGGGCTTCTGACCATTTCTCGTAATCCCCTTCAAAGTCATCGCTTGCATCCCCATAGCCTGTTTCTGTCAGCCGCACTGCTCCTTTTTGTTCCAGCCGCTCATCAATGAAGATTGGAATGCGTTGGTACGTATTGGCCCAATTGCGGTCCCCGCAGCCGAAGACCGCATAGTGAACACCATCCAATGTGCCACCATGGTTTTCCTTCAGCCATGAAACGAAGTCACCTGCATTATCAGGGGGATTTCCATTATAAGATGCCGAGACTATGAGAACAGCTCCTTCTTGGGGAAGCCGATCGGTGTAATCATTTAAAGGGGCAACTTCGGCATGGAAGCCTTGCCGCTTCCCTGTTTCGGCAAGGTCGCGAGCAATACCTTCCGCTGTTCCCATGTTTGATCCAAACAGGACGAGTAATGGTGTTCCATGTACTGATTCGGTTGGAGATACCGCGGCACCTTTTTCCGGAGACTTTGGTTCTGAAGAAGCAACGGTAAACGACATCGCCGGCTTCCTCGGTGAAACGCGCATGGTCAATCCGTCCGGTTTAAGAGTCAATGTTTCTTTAACTTCCAATTGATATTCTTCATGATCGATCAGGTCAAAGTGCTGTAAAACCATGCCAAGTACCAGTGTCGCTTCATGAAGGGCAAACTGCTGTCCGATACAGGCGCGCTGCCCGTTTCCAAACGGTTTATACGCATGATAAGGGATGGAATCCAAATCCTCGAACCGCTCAGGAATGAACGATTCAACGTCATCACCCCAAACGGATGGATCACGGTGAAGCTCGGGAATGAGCAGTGAGAACACATCATCTTTCTTCACATTGTATTTTCCATCCAGGATGGTATCTTCTTTCGCATAAACGGAAAACGACGGAGCTGTCGGCCACAGACGAAGCGTTTCATTCAGTACCATCCGGACATATTTCAGTTTTTTCACTTGTTTATAATCAGGAACATCATCACCCAGCACTTCATCGACTTCCTGCTGCGCTTTTTTTAACTTGTCTCTGTTATTCATGAGGAAATAGATGGCGAACGATAGGAGACCGCTCGTCGTTTCATGCCCAGCTATTAAAAAGGTAATGATTTGGAAACGAATATTTTCATCATCCAGTGATGCACCCGTTTCAGGATCGACTCCTTTCAACATATGGGAAAGAAGGTCATCCTCTCCGTGATCGCCATTTTGTTTTCGTTCAGCAATCAATTCATCCACTAGAGAGAACATATATTGAATGTCTTCCCTGAATTGTTTTTTAGATTTGATCATCAGTTTATCTTGGATTCCAAGCCGCTGCGTTTGGCTCATCGCTTCATCCAACGCACGCACCATACTGTTGACGAATGGATGGGTGGTCTCCCGATAAAAACTGTTAAAGCGGTAATTGAACCCGCATAGTCCGATCGTATCCAAGGTCAATCGTGTCATATCTTCAGGAACATCTATCTCATCAGCCGGATTCAGGCGAGCCCATTTTTGAATGAGTTGGGTAGCAAGATCCACCATTTTAGTATGATAGCCCTTCATTGCCTGCTGGCTAAAGCTGGGCAGCAGGATGTTATGGGCCTTTTTCCAATTCGGTTCCTTCGTTTCACTTGTGAAGAGACCATCACCGCCAAACGCCCTCACTTTCTGCAGGGCTGGACCGACTTTCTTATCAAACCTTGTTTCATCACATATTTCTTTAGCGAGGGCAGCACTGGATACGAATGTAGTGATTCGACCTGGAAATTGAAACTGAAAAACCGGCCCAAATTCTCGTGCCAGCTTCATGAAAGACTGAAGCGGCTTATCCTTATCAATGATAGGCAGGCTGCCTAGGGGGCCATATGTCTTTGGCTGTGGAAACTGAGTAGTATTTTCCATTTTATTAGCACCTCTTTACGATAGTTAGATTGCGGAATGAACGTTCATTCCGTTTATATTGAAAGTGTCTTAAACATGCAATCGCACTGCATCCCAAAAGCTTTCTTCCACATCCGCCAAAAGTTTTGGGTCAGGTTCTAACTCCCCGATGCGAACAAGTCGCTCAAGCTCAAGAAAAGCTCCGTAAATGATGGCAATCAAAGCTGAGGAAGGAAGCTCCTTAATTTCTTTTTTCTCTTTTCCTGAATCAAAGAAGTTTTTGAATATATTCAATAGCCCTTGAAAGCTGGCATGACTATCTTCATTTAAAAAATGGGCCCCACTATGGATTTTAATAAAATAAAGAGCTTGGTCCTGCTCGGTTGTAAAGTGAACCATCGTTTTAAAAATATGGTGAAACTGCGTGCGAATTGAATCATCATGAGGAAATCCATTCTTGACCGTTTCAGTGAAAATATCCAAGTACTCTTGAAAGATCTTGTTGCCCAGCACTTCCTTATTCTCGAAATAACGATAAATGGTACCCGCTCCAACTCCTGCCGATGCAGCAATCATCGGAATCGTCGTCGCATCATAACCCCGTTCTGCGAAAAGCACTAAAGCGCTTTTTACTATACTGTCTCGTTTATTTGCTGCCGTGATCATAATGATCCCCCCTTTTTTCAAAAGATGCGGAATGAACGTTCATTCCTTTAATCCAAGTGTATACCCAATAAAATCCAATCTCAATCGCGCATACTACCCATATTTTGTGAATTCTTTATTAATGGAGGGGGATAAAAGACTGAAAGTATTTCTTTTTAAGGAATAAAATGGAATGATAAACTATCGTTTGCCCCATAAGAAAAAGAGCTGATAGTCACAGCTCTTTCACAGGTTTACTGAAATTAACTTCTTGTTCACCTATTAAACGAGAAGAAACTTATGCTTGATTATAACGTTCAGATAGTTTCTTTTTATGGGCATTGAACACTTCCTCCAAGGGGATATTGTATTTGTTCGCAATCACAATCAAGTTTCCTAACACATCTCCCAATTCTTCGGTTAGCTCCTGTATGTTCTCCTCAAACGAACCAATAACTTCATCAGGTCTATCTCTGCCGATCTCAAGGGAGCGGATGGCTCGTGCAACCTCGCCAGTTTCTTCTGCCAAAAAGCCAATGCGAATGAAAATGTCCAATTCTGACCATCCCCGTGCTTCATAATAATCTTTTATCCATTGTTGAAATTCAGTGACGTTCATATCCATCCACCCTTCTTTTTTATCATTCAAGTTTAACAAATCCCCTTTAATTTTGTATGATAAGAAAGGAAGATTACTAAATGGGAGATGTGAAATTTTGAAAAGTCTAGCTGTATTTTGTGGATCAAGCAAAGGTGCATCTGCTGTCTATGTAGAAGAGGCTAAAAAACTGGGTAAGGAATTGGCAAAACGTAAGATTACCCTTGTTTATGGAGGCTCAAGTGTAGGAATCATGGGTGCAGTTGCAGATTCCGTCTTGGAAGCAGGCGGAAATGTAATTGGCGTAATGCCAGATTTCCTGGAAAAAAAGGAAATAGCACATAAGAACTTAACCGAGCTGATCGTCGTGGAATCCATGCATGAAAGAAAAGCAAAAATGGCTGAGCTTGCAGATGGGTTCATGGCTTTGCCAGGCGGGCCAGGAACATTGGAAGAATTCTTTGAAATTTTCACTTGGGCTCAGCTTGGTCTTCATCAAAAACCTTGCGGACTCTTAAATATCAATCACTATTATGATCCTTTGGTCGCTTTATTCAACCATATGTCCGACGAACAGTTCCTGCATGAAAAATTCCGTTCCATGGCGCTGGTGGATGTTGAACCAAATGGGCTTCTTGATCAATTCATTACATATGAACCGCCAACCGTAAAAACTTTCATGACCGAGAAACAAACCTGATCATTAAAAAACAGCCGGCCAAGATCAATAATGATCTTGGCCGGCTGTGATAAACTGCAGGTTAGGTAAATATCCGGTCTAAATAATCTCCATGCCCTTTGATAAGTTGCACTTCATGTTCGGATGAAATCCAGAAGAAATGAAATGTCAGCCCCGCTTCATCTCCTCCACCCGTCGGCTGATGGTCCCATTCATCAGGAACATTCGATACCCTTATTTGATAAAAATATCTATTATGTATGGCACCATCGACGTTCTCCCAAAAATCTTCTGTTATTAATTTCTCCACATGAAAATTTTCCAGACCTGTTTCTTCTTTCATTTCCCTGATCACTGCTTGGTAAGCATCTTCTTGAGGCTTCACCGTTCCCTTGGGTATCTGTATACCGGCTTCCTTAATGGGATGTTGAAAAACCAATACCTGTGTTTCTCCATTATTGATTCTTGTCACATACCCGTAAGCTTTTTTTATCGGTATCACCATCAATCACCAAAAGCAAAAATGAGCTCTGTCTCGCATACAGTTTCCCCCTCGACAGTAACCCTGCCTGTTCCTTTACCGATAGGACCTTTCAAGCGAGTAATCTCCACTTCTAAACGTAATTGGTCCCCTGGTTTTACTTGCCTTTTAAAACGGCATCCATCGATCCCGGCCAAAAGCCCGATCCGTCCTTTATTTTCTTCTTTTGTAAGCATGACAACAGCACTTACCTGTGCTAATGCCTCTACGATCAACACACCTGGCATCACTGGGTAATCGGGAAAGTGACCAGAAAAAAACTCTTCATTTGCCGTAACGTTTTTAATGGCCACCGCCCTCTTTCCTTCTTCCAGTTCCAAAACTCTATCAACTAAAAGAAATGGATAGCGATGCCTGATAATGTCTTTGATTTCTTGGATATCAATCAATATTAATCCCCCCATTGCGATGGATTGCTTTCACTTAATTTTACCATCAGAATCACCATATGGATATTTTTGTATTATAAAAAAAGGCTGCCTGAGCAACCCTGTTTTCGCTTACAAATCCTTTGATTTTTTTTCCTTCGATTTAGTTAACGGGGATAGAACCATTTCTTCATACCTCTCATATCCCCCTAATAATTTGTGAATCAAGCTTATTTTAGGAACAACAAGGTAAACCGCCAATCCTGAAATGGTGCTCAGTATTGCTCCTGCCAGCACATCCGCCGGAAAGTGGACACCTACCCAAATACGGGAAATGCCAACAAGGAAAGCCAACATGATCCATAACAACCACCATCCTCTTTTGAAAAGCCAAAAAGATACACAAAACGAGAAAAACAAGATGGTATGGTCGCTTGGAAATGAATTATCCACTGCTTTTTCAATTAACTTATGAACATTGTCCAATTCGGCAAATGGCTGATTGTTCGAATGTAACCTCCCTGCCATTTTTCCCATCATTTCAGCCATTACAAACGTAATCATCCCACAAACAACCATCATCCTACTCTGTTCATTTCGAGTGAACCATATTACGATGACTGCCAAAGCTAATAAAAATACCATGTACTCGGCAATGAAAATGGCAGAAGGGTTTAAATAATCGTACTGTTTCCCTAAGTCATTGATCATTCTGAATACATTGGTATTCAACTCAAAAAAGTCCATTTCATACCCAACCTTCCTCTTTTTCTTACATATTAAAGAGAAAGGAAATATATCGCCATCGTTCTTCCTAACAGTTTAAGCTGCCGTCTTACAATATTGTCACGCGGTTAAAGAATCTTAGCGGGGTCTTGTATATTTCCTGAACTTTCTATATAATCCAAGGAAAAATACGGAGGTTAGTCAAATGAATAATGATAGGAACTCTGTTCTAATTCATGAAAACCAGGAAACGGTTTGGAATGCGATCACGAATGATGAAATCATTTCTAAATGGTATGCCCCGGGTTCAAAATGGAATATTCCTAAACTCCAGGTTGGAGAGAAGGCAATCTTCGTATTAATGCCTAGTGCACATAACAATCTTAAAGAGAATGAAAGCATCCCAATGAGCTTTACAATCCAAGAGATAATCCCTTACGAAAGGTTTTCTTATTCTTCGGATACGGATAAACTCGTTTTCACTTTTGAAATATTCCCAGAATCCGAAGGCACTAGAGTATCCATTAACATGGACGGATATGAACTTAGTTTGGCTAACTTAAAGGCATGTTTAGAAGGAAAAGAACTTCCCTATACCTAATCATTCATTTGAAAGAGAACCTAGTTCATTTCCATGTTTATTAAAAAATCACTGCTATGCCCCTTCGTATATAGCGTCTGAAGGGAGACGGCTGTATTTATAATAGAAGAAATTCGCATAAGGAGGTAAAAAATGCTGCACATACAGAAAAAATCCGATACTGTCATCATTGTCATTCACGAAATATATGGACTGAATCAACATATGCAGGGTTATTGTGAGTTATTATCAAATCAAGGTTTTGATGTGATCTGTCCGGATTTGTTAGGACGTGGGATGCCATTTGATTATTCCCAAGAGGATGCTGCTTATCGACATTTTATGGAGAACGTAGGTTTCATGGATGCTTTATATAAGATAAAGGATATAATATCGGATATTAAAGATGAATACCAAAAGATTTTCATTCTTGGATTCAGTGCAGGGGCAACTGTAGCTTGGCTGTGCAGTGAGGAAGAGGGTGTCGATGGAATTGTTGGTTACTACGGTTCGCGTATTAGGAATTATGCAGAATTGGCGCCACGATGCCCTGCACTGCTATTTTTCCCACTAGAAGAGCCATCATTTAATGTCGATGAGTTAATTTCAGCTTTAGAAAGTAAGGATGTCGAAGTTCATAAATTCATGGGGGAACACGGATTCAGCGACCCTTACCATTCAAAATATCATGCAGAATCAGCACAAGCAGCCGTTAGTAAAATGATGAAATTTTTTATGGTGAATTAATGTTCCACATTCACCCTACTGCCGTTTTGTATGGACCCAATGTATAGAACCCGCATCACTATGGGGGTGACAGTCATTTTGAACCTTTTTATATTCTTTTTCCAATTCTTTCAAGGTTAACTTCATAAGCTGTTCCACCGTTTTATTTACAGTATGGATCATAAGTTTATAGATTAATTCCTTCCGCCTTTCTTCCAAGCCCTTCCCCATTTCACCCTCTCCTTCTATTCTCATAGAATATGAAATGTTTCCTTAGACAGGGGGAATGATCGTCGGATTCCTTCTCCTCAATTTTACTTATTTTAATATATTCATTCTCTAAATCGGTTAAGGTCAATTCAAATAGATGGATGTCATTCTTTTTGTAAACTCCCTTGTTAATCAACTTGTTGATCAGGAAGTTCCTTTTTTTCTCAATGGCTTTACGCAATAATGAACCCATGATAAATCCTCCTTTTTAATACGTATTGACTTGCCCATTCACAAAAAAACCGGAGACACCTCTTTACATGAAAGAAAAGTCTCCGGTTTTCCGGTCAATTAACCCATAATTCCTATTTAATTACTTGGTATTATTATAATACTAACTACATGCTCCGTAGTCAACTATTTTTTTCCTGGGGAAAAAGGCAATGTTTTATAAAGCCATTATTTTTTTTCACTGTCGAATGGTTTTGTCTTTTTAACTAACCATATTCCTAATACTAAAATGATCACATAGAGGACGAGTGAAGCTGTACTTGGAAGAGAGAATAAGTTAAAAGTTAACGAATGACCAAAAAACATGTTGAACAATGGTCTTATCAATCCCTGAACTGCAAATATAAATAGGACAATCCCTATAAATCTTAGTACTTCATTCGTAATTTTAGACATTATTAATCACTTCTTTCGGTGGCTTTATCAAATATGGTTTTTATTTCCATTATTACAGAATCAATATCAGTCATTTCTTCTTTTGCGATCGTTGAACTAAAGCTATCAATTACGTTTCTAACTGCTCTAGCCATTATTTCAGGAGGAAATTTTCTAAAACTCCTGTCAACATCCTGCCCGTATTGAAAAATCTCGATTAGTGGATTTAATATGCTGTTATTTTCATCCACAAAGATCAATTCTCCGTTTTCATTTCTTCCGTTAAGTACTATTTCCGTTATTGCCAATGTTTCTGCTTTATTTTCCGACACGAATCTTAAGTTAGACTCGATGTATGATTCTAACATCCTTTTTGCATCTTCCTCCAAGATCATGTGCTCTCCCATATAAATGGCCGCTTTTTCATAATATTGAGTAATTATTGCTTCCAATAATAATTCTTTCTGAGGGAAATGGTAATTTACAACACCTTTACTTACCTGAACCTCCTTAGCAACATTTCCGATGGAAAAATTAACATAACCATATAGAGAGATAAGTTCTACTGATTTTCGAATGATTTTATCTTTTGTTTTCACCATACCCACATTTTAGTACGACCGTACTAAAATGTCAACAAGTAAAGGCTAAACCTGCTATACCAATTGTTATAGAGTGAAAAATTGTAGGGGGAATCTGAAATGTCAGGAAAGAAGTTACTCAATTAAGTAAGAATTTGAAGGATTTTATGCAGAAAGTGACGGGAAATAAAAAGAACAGAATAAGAAAGAAACAAATAAAATTCATTCCTTTACTTATAACTGTTCGTGACAATAATGTATAACGCAAGAATCACAGGGATTAACGAGATAATAAGGTTATTAGGTGATTATACAAGAATCGAAAAAATAATGGCTGCTACTCAAAATTTTTCCGTTTGCTTCGCCTCATGAAATGCCGCTTTCACTTGATCCAACAGGTCTATATCCGAAAGCAATTTATACCCTGTAAGTGCTAGAGCTTTTGCTCCGGTCAGGATGGCTTTGTCTCCAGCAGGAGATTTGGCACAGTCGCGGAATTCATTCGTATGGGCAATCAACTCATCATGTCCAATTTTTATATAAGGATGTGCTGTCGGCACTGCATGGCTTACATTACCTGCATCCGTCGAGCCAAAGCCACTCTCTTTTCGAGGAGCCACCGCTTCCCCTAATTGAGTCAGTTCTTCTTTTAGCAGTTCATCTAGAACTGGATTGATGACAAAATCGAGTACTTCATTTTGGAAACGTTCCACTTTAACCGTGCTTCCGGTGGCAAGTGCTGCCCCTTCAGCAACAGCACGTATTTTATTGGATACTTCTTGGCAAAGTTTCCATGTTGTTGCCCTAATGTAAAATCTGGCGGAAGCATAATCAGGAATGATGTTAGGCGCTTCCCCGCCATTGGTGATGATTCCGTGAATTTTGACCTCGGCCGGGAGCTGCTGGCGCAAAGCATTAATGCCATTGAACAGCTGAATCACCCCGTCAAGTGCATTCACGCCTTCTTCAGGTGCAGCTGCTGCATGTGCTGACTTCCCGTAAAAATGAAAATCAAGGGGGTCGACAGCCAAAAACGGACTTGTTACACCCGTTTTTCCTGCAGGATGGATAAGGATGGCCGCATCCACCCCATCAAATAGACCGTGCTTCACAAAGCTTCCTTTTGCACTTCCATTCGGCCCGCCCTCTTCAGCCGGTGTTCCGAAAACGATCACCTCTCCGCCCGTTTCCTCCAGCACTTGAGCCAGGGAAATGCCTGCCGCCACACTCGTTGTGCCGATGATATTATGGCCGCAAGCATGGCCTAAACCCGGCAATGCATCATACTCGGCTAAAAAGGCAATTGTAGGTCCTTTCTTTGAAGAGTTTTTTTTGGCGATGAACCCTGTTTCATGCCCGGCAATATTGCGGGTCACTTCAAATCCTTCATTTTGAAGTATTCCGGTTAATGTATCCGAAGCGAAGAACTCTTGATTCCCAATTTCAGGTTTGGCATGAATGGCTTGGCTCGTTTCGATATATAATTCGGAATGAAGGTCGATATGGTCTTCAATGATTTGCTTATGCTGCTTCAGCACTGATTCTCTCGCCATGTCTTAATCTCCCCTTTTTCTTGAATACATCCATTACTTTTCATTAGCTGGTTTTGTCCATGCATCCTGGTAATTCACTAATTCATCTACAGAAACATAGGCAGGAATGGTGTTTCCTTTAAACGTTTTTTCAATGAACGCTTCCACTTCTTTCGATTGATAAAGCTCCACTAATTTTTGCAGCTCAGGACGATCGGCATTACCCTTTTTAACTGCAATGATATTAATATATGGTTTCGCCGTTTTACTTTCATGGAATAAAGAATCTTTTAATGTAAGGCCTGCTTCGACGGCAAAGTTATTATTGATGGCTGAAGCATCGGCATCATCCAATAGACGCGGTGTATTGCCGGCAGCAACAGGCTGGATTTTCAGGTTTTTCGGATTTTCCTTAATGATTTCCAATGATCCCGATCCATTGAATTCTTCTTTCAATGTAATCAATCCAGCTTCCTGAAGCAGGAGCAGTGCACGGCCAAAGTTTGTTGCTTCATTCGGAACGGCTACCGTAGCATCATCCGGAAGATCTTTGAGACTTTTATGTTTTTTCGAATAAAGGCCCATAGGTGCAATGACAGTCGACCCGATGGCCTCCAATTTCAGATTTTGATCTTGAACGAATTCATCAAAATAGGCGACCGTTTGGAATGAATTGGCATCAATTTCACCTTCGCTTAACGCAAGGTTTGGTTGGATATAATCATTGAAAGTGACCAGTTCGATATTAAGTCCGTCCTCTTTCGCCAAATCGACAATGTATTCCCATGTTCTCGTATCCCCGCTACTGACACCGACTTTCACTGTTTTCACATCATCCGAACTCCCTGAAGCACCCTCTTTGTTCCCGCATGCTGCAGCCACGATGGCCAATGCCAATACCATGATCGTTAATAAGATTTTTTTCATTTTTCCTGCCTCCTGTTAGTTTTATCTTCTTCTGATTTTTCTTGAAACAAAATTCCCGGTGGATTGCAATAATTGAACGATGATCACGAGCGCCGCCACTGTGACGATCATCGTCATCGTATCGAACCTTTGGTAACCGTAAGCCAAGGCTAAATCCCCGACCCCGCCTGCACCGACGGCACCTGCCATCGCCGTAGATCCAACAAGCCCGATTGTCGCTGTTGTAAATGTCAGGATTAACGAACTAAGTCCCTCGGGAATCAAAAAGCGGTAAATGATTTGCCATGTTGTCGCCCCCATCGCCTGAGCTGCCTCGATGATCCCTTTGTCCACTTCCAACAGCGAGTTTTCCACAAGCCGTGCAATATAAGGAGCCGCGTAAAAGATTAGCGGAACAATGGCCGCATTCGTTCCGATTGCACTGCCGACAATCATTCTTGTAAACGGAATGAGTGCTACAAGCAAGATGATGAAAGGAACGGACCGCAGGATATTGATGATCGGGTTCAATACATTAAAAATCCATTTATTCTCCAGGATGTGACCCTTTCTTGTAATGACAAGCAGGATACCGAGCGGAAGCCCGATCAATCCGGAAAATATCAATGAGATGGCTACCATATAAAGTGTGTCACCGAAAGCTGTCGACAGCTGGTCTGCCGTTATTTCCATTCCCCAAAGCGTATTACCCATTTATACTTGCACCTCCTGGACGAGAATCCCCTCATCTTTAATATATTGATAAGCCTTGTCGACCTCATTTTTGCTCCCCGTTACTTCGATGATCAAATTCCCGAAAGGCGTTTCTTGGATTTCAGAAATATTGGCTGATAAGACACTTAAATGAACATCATATTTCTTCGAGATGGTTGAAAGTAAAGGAGTACCCGAAGTAGTTCCAATAAAATTAATTTTCCAAATAATCGGGATATGGGACCCTATGCTTTTTAAGAAACTTTGTGGAATTTCGTCATGTATGACCGTTCTCACGAAGTTTTTTGCAATATCCGTTTGCGGCTTGGCAAAAACTTCGAAAACCGAACCTTGTTCAACGACGCAGCCGCCCTCCATGACCGCTACCTTATTGCAAATTTCCCGAATGACAGACATCTCATGAGTGATTAGCAAAATGGTGATATTGTATTCTTTATTAATTTTTTTTAAGAGCTGCAGAACTGCACTCGTTGTTTGTGGATCCAATGCCGACGTAGCTTCATCACACAATAAGATCGATGGATTCGTAGCCAATGCCCTCGCAATGCCGATCCGCTGCTTTTGCCCGCCGGATAATTGTTCCGGATAACTCTTTGCTTTGCTCGATAAGCCAACGAACTCCAATAGCTCGCCTACACGTTCTTTGATTTCCTTAGCCGGAGTTCCCGATAAAACCAGCGGCATGGCAATATTATCAAAAACAGTTTTTGAGTTTAGTAAGTTGAAATGCTGAAAGATCATCCCGATTTTTTTCTTTTCTGCCCGTAATTCCTTCGGGCTTAATTTGGTTAAATCCTTGCCCCCAACAACCACCGAACCATCTGAAGGATGTTCAAGCAAATTGACCAACCTGATCAACGTACTCTTTCCGGCCCCGCTATAACCGACTACCCCGAATATATCCCCCTTTTCCACTGTCAAATCAATGCCCTTCAAAGCCTCGACAGTCTGTTTCTTTGTTTGATAAACCTTTTTAACACCTTGAAACTCAATCATCCAATCTCCCCCCATGCTGTTTATTTGTACGAATTCCTTATCCAGAGAGAAGAGCTTTGCAACGCTTCATAATGATAGGGTTAAATTCTGTCAAACTCACGAGTAAATCTGCAAAATTCACGAGTAAATGCACCAAACTCACGAGTAAATCTGCGAAATTCACGAGTAATTGCACCAAACTCACGAGTAAATCTGCGAAATTCACGAGTAATTGCACCAATTCTCCAAATAACCATATACATTTTGAATTAACAAAAGAGGCCTCTTCCGTCATCAGACAGAAGAGGCCTCTTTTAGACATAAAAAAGAGTAAACTCTTAAAATTAATTATCTAAGAAAAGCTCCTTCTTATCTTTCAAACTTTCGTCCGTTGGAATTAGCACAGTATTTTTACAAAAGTAAAAACCCGCTGCCGAGGTATCATAGGGCCAAGTCCCTCCACATCTCTTGATAAGAATTAACGTTATATTTAATTATGTCCTTCACTATATATTCTAATTCCACTAAAGTCAACCATATTTTTCATCGCGATAAATAGTTTCATAGTATAGTGAATCGATACTTTTTAATTATATTAATATAATGATTTACTCATTCTCCATACAGGGTATTTTTCATTTTCTTCCCTTATCTTCACCATGCCTGAATTCGTATATAAAGAAATCGCCCTTTGATTATCCGGAGAAACCCTTAAGTGATATTCGGATACATTAAATTGCCTGAAAAAGTTTTCTGCGTAGCGAACCAATTCCTTGCCAAGGCCTTTACTGCGGTATTCGGGAATAAGATAAAATAGATTCACATAGCCAATTTCAGTTCCTTCATACTCCCGAATTTGAAGTTCCATTTGTCCAATCGGTTCTTGGTCCTTTTCAATGATCACCTGTCCATCCGGAAATTTGCGGACCCTTTCTTCCATTCGTTGCAGATATGCATGTTCATCTCCCAAACCAGCATCAGTTCCAAAACTTACAACAAAGGAATCTTTCCGGAAATTAATGATAGTATCTTTATCTTTGTCCGTATCAATGGTCCGAAAGATCAACTTCATCCACCCCTATCATTTTAGTGAAATAGTTTTCAAGCAGGGAAAACTTTCTTTTTCATAAAAAAAAAGGGCATAAAGGAGCCCTTTTGTTTTTGTGCCTTGATGAAAAAACATTTGCCATCTTCCATTCGCACACTTCCAAATTGAACTTCTTAAGGTATGTTCCAGCTTATCTTCATCAAAAATCCGGTATGTAGTTAGCACGGTATCATCAGACAATGGATGCATCTCAAATTGACTTAGTGTCATGTTCACCGCTCCGGCTCCCTCTTGCCCCATAAAATCACTTTTTGTCCATATGTTACCTGAACTGCCGAACTCAAAGAAATCATCTTTCAATAATGATGAAAGTACTTCTGGAGATGTACGAACTTCAGATTTTAACAATTTCTCCTCCAGCTGATACAAATGCTCTTTTAATAATGAAGATTCCCTGTCCATTCATCTTATCCTCCTTTTTCAACCATTTCCCTCGAAGAAACCAAATAGGAAAATCGTGAATAATTAATACGTAGATTTTCAGTAATTCATGAACCATGCGATTTAAGTTTTTTTATCCAGCTGCTTGCTGATTAGCAGTTGGCTCATCTTGCGGTCAGCGGCATTATCTCGTTTTTAACCGTTTTTGCCGTCCCCATTATATTACTATTTTTAGCTGGCTTACTTCGTAACTGGACTCACAACGGATTTCTAAGTGTTAAAAATAATTTATTCCACGATACTAGCGGCCATTCCTTTTTTACTGCCATATTACTCCCACCCCAATAAAAAAAAGGAGCTGCAAATGGCAGCTCCTTTCTTCTGTGCATCCGGTTGTTCTCCCATCAGTGTTATCGTGATAGGGTTCCTTGCAGACGATTGGTTTCGGCGATTACTTTTTCTTCATCGATCGTTAAGCAGCGGCCATCTTTCACGACCATTTTGCCATCAATGTATACATCACATACGTCATTTCCGCGTGCTGCATAAAGCAGGTGCGAATAGGCTTCACTCAGTGGCTGCAGGTGTTCTTTGTTATATGGGTAAATGGTGATGAAATCCGCTTTTTTACCAGCTTCCAGTAATCCTGTGTGACCCATGCCTATCGCTTCGGCGCCCATTCTTGTGGCCATGGCGAGTGCTGTTTGGGCAGGGAATTTTGTGGCATCCTTATACATTCCTTTTTGCAGCAATGCGGCTGTCCTCATTTCTTCGAACATATCGAAGTTGTTATTGGAGGCGACGCCATCTGTTGCCACTCCCACTTTAATGCCTGCATCAAGAAGGCTGACGACATCGGCTATCCCAGATCCGAGCTTCAGATTACTGATCGGATTATGGGCAACGCGAACATCATGCTGTTTTAGGATCGCCCGCTCTTCATCATTAAGGACCACTCCATGTGCCATCACTGTAGGCTGATCGAACAGGCCTAGACGGCGAAGGTGCTCGACAGGACGGGATCCGTACCGTTTTTCGATGTCGAGGATTTCAAAGTCCGTTTCCGATACGTGGATGTGCACCATCAAATCATTCTCTTTTGCAATTCGTGCACTTTCCATGATCGCTTCAGGTGTGCAGGCGTATGGGCTATGCGGTGCGACCATGGTAGTCAGGCGGCCATCGGCAAATGCTTTATAGTTTTTTGAAAACTGCTCAGCCCCCATGAGGTTCGCTTTCTGGTCATTTTCGGTACCCAAGCTGAAGATTGTATAGGAAAAGGCTCCGCGCATTCCTGTTTCGCCTATCGTCTCCATGACAGCACCGGCATCTATTCCCTTAGGATTGAACATATCCGAAAATGTCGTGGTTCCTGATTTCATCATTTCCATAATGCCTAGCTGTGAACTTACAGAGGCGATTTCCGTTGTAAACTGGCTTTCGATCGGCCATATTTTCGTTTCAAGCCATGGCTTCAGCAGCATATCGTCCCCGATACCGCGTAAAAGGGTCATTACAATATGCGAATGGGCATTCACAAGGCCTGGCATGATCCATTTCCCGCCAAGGTTGACCACTTGATCTGCATCTGCCAATTGTTGTTCATCATGCTGGCCGATGTAGGATATGGTATGATCTTGTACAATCATCATGCCGTTTTCAATGATTTGGTTTTCCTTGTCCATCGTAAAAAATGTAGCATCCACATATATTGTTTTCATAAGTATTTCCTCCAAAGTCGTATCAGTATCAACATGTCCTATTCCGCATTCTAAACTAGCACCTTACAGGTAATCAAGTAATTCCATATTATCAGGGGCCATTTCACTTTACCTTAGGAACCTATTGGAAGAGCACCAAGATGAATGCTTCCTTCAATTAAGTGGTTATCCTTTGCGAAATCAGCTGCTTAAAAATATCTTCCCTTTATTGCTCGTGACAATAATCGCTTCTTGAACATCTTGAAGGCTGTAGTGGGAATCCGGCATCATGAACTTCAACTTTTCATCTGCAATGAACCCCATCAAAAGGTTAAATGTTTCATGCCAAGTTCGAACGGAAGCCTGCTGATTCCAATGCCGAAGATGAAACATTCTAACATCCACTTTTGTCCTTTGTGAAATTTTCGCCCAATTCACAGACTGTCCTGATAAAAGGCCAATCGTTAATAAGATGCCATTAGGCCGTACACAAAAAGCCAGTTCTGAACCATCGATGCCGCCCACTGAATCTATGGCCGCTTTCGCGCCGCGCCCATTCGTCATTTCCATCACTGTATCCTGCAATGATGATCGGGACGTATCGATCACATATGACGCACCAAGTTCAAGCAGTTCTTCCGTATACTTATCGTTTCTCGTTACAGCAATCAGCTTAAATCCAAGAATCTTGGATAACTGGGCGAGTATACGGCCAATGGAAGATCCGCAAGCATTTACGAGTAATACATCATCCGGTTTCAAAGTTAATACTTCTGTACTGATAAGCCATGCGGTTATCGGGTTTATATATAATTGCGCTGCTATATGATCTTCAATCGAATCCGGAATGACGATCGCCAGCTCCGCTGATGTTTTAACATAATCCTGCCAGGTCCCTTCACCGCGCAAAGGCAGAACACGCTTGCCTATCAGCTCTTTCGAAACTGCTGGACCCACCTCTTCAACAATGCCGACCCCTTCATAACCAGGTATGGAAGGCAAGGGGATTCTGTGGGAATAGGCACCGCGAATGGGCAGCAAGTCAGACGGATTAATGGGACGTGTGATCATCCGAACAAGGACTTCCCCCTCGAAAGGTTTTTGAATACATTTATTTTCAACTTTTAAAACCGTTTGCGGATCCCCAAATTCATAGAATGTAATACATTTGGCTTCCAAAATAGTTGTCTCCTTTAATATATAAGTCTTTCCATTTTAACATTTAACCTCTTGATCTAAAATATCTTAACAACCCCTATCCAACATTCCTTCGTATATTAGCAAAAAAGCCAACAATGAATATGTTGACTTAATTACTTCTGCACGGCCGGCGCTAGTTTTTCTAATCCTGAGATAAACCAATGGGAATGCATAGAGGCGTTTGCTCAACAGGGTTTTCAATAATACAGCATTCCAGTCTGAAAACGTCCTTGATCATCTCTTTTGTGAATACCGTTTCAGGCGGTCCCTCTTTATAGATTTTTCCCTGCTTGATGCTAATCAGATGATCGGCATACTGTGCCGCTTGATTCAAATCATGCAGAACCATGACAATCGTGCGTCCATACGTTTCGTTTAAATCGCGCAGTAATTCCAATATTTCAATTTGGTGCGCTAAATCCAGATAGGTTGTCGGTTCATCTAACAGTAAAAGGTCGGTATCCTGTACCAAGGCCATCGAAATCCATGCTCTTTGCCTTTGTCCTCCAGATAATGCATCCAATGTCCGATCAGCGAACTCCGTCATTTTTGTTGCTGATAAGGCACGGTCGACAATCCTATGATCTTCTGGGGTTTGTCTGGAAAATAAGCCTTTGTGCGGATGCCTGCCATAATAGCATAGTTCTTTAACGGTTATATCTTCCGGAGCTTCCGGAGCTTGGGGCAAGATGGCCAATTTCTTGGCCACTTCTTTGGAAGATTGCTGATGAATGGCCTTTCCATCTAAATAGATCGTGCCTTGCTGCGGCATCAATAATCTAGCTAGAGACCGCAGAATCGTAGATTTGCCACAACCATTGGAACCAATGATTATACTGATCTTACCTTCAGGAATTTCCAAATCGATATTATCAATGATTTGAGTTGCCCCATAAGAGAGCGAAAGATGCTCTGCTGATAATGTTGTCATGATATTCAGCCTTCCTTATGTTATTTTTCTTTCACGGCGCAATAGATATAAAAAATATGGTACACCAATCACCGCAGTGATAATTCCGGCGGGGATTTCTATTGGAGGGAATAATCCTCTTCCTAGGCTATCGGCAACAAGTAGAAAGATCGAACCAAAAAGAGCTGAAGCGGGAAGTAAAACCTTGAATTTTGACCCTACCACTCTCCTTGCAATATGGGGGGCGATCAAACCAATGAACCCGATCGAACCAACCGTAGCTACACAGACTCCGATCAATATGACAGAAACGCTTATCAATATATAACGCAGTAATTTTGACCTTTCACCGAGACCTGTAGCTATATCATCTCCAAGGCTCAGTACATCCATTTTAGAAGTTAATGCAATCAATACCGGTACAAGCACAAGACATGGAAGCAAAATGAATACTTGATCCCATCCTCTTCCCCATAGACTGCCAGTCAACCACAGCAGTGTCGTGTTTACATCATCCGGGAACTTGACCATGAAATACTCTATGCCAGCTTGACATATGGCCCCTAAAGCGATTCCGACCAAAGCTATCGTATTTGGTTGTGCTCCTTTTTTATAAACAAATATCATCAAAATGGCCGCCATGACCGCCGCTCCGATAAATGCTGAAAGAGGCAGTATGAAAATGGGCGATTGCGGAAATAAAACAATGACGATAACTGCTGCCAATCCGGCCCCTTTTGTTACCCCAATCACATCTGGAGAAGCCAGCGGATTTCGAAGGACTCCTTGCAGAATGGCCCCGGCCGTTGCCAATCCGGCCCCCACTATCACGGCAATTAGAATGCGCGGTATGCGATAGTTATGCAGAATGAATGTCTGGCTTTGCATGCCATTTCCAAGGAAATTTTGAAGAATTTCTAAAGGTGAAATATAAATGGCCCCTAAGCCCAGGCTCACGATTGCTAAAATCAGCACGGTAACCGTCAGCAACAGGATAATGGAATAAGGGGGCAAAGTTGATTTCAACCCAAATGTCCGTTTTAGTTTCATTGCTTAATATTCCTCCCTCTCTTCGCTAAATAAAGGAAGAATGGCGCACCGATCATAGCGGTTACGATGCCTACCGGCGACTCAAAAGGATAAGCGATGAAACGTGCGAGAATATCTGCGTAAACCAAGAGTAAAGCGCCGAATAATGCAGAAAAAGGGATGATCCTTCGATAATCCCCGCCCACCAGTCTCCTGACGATATGAGGAATGATCAATCCCACAAATCCCACTGGGCCTGCGACGGCAACCGAAGATCCTGCCAAAATGATCACCAATATTCCTGCCAAAATACGGATTCGGTACACCCGCTGCCCAAGTCCCTGCGCCATATTTTCTCCTAAGACAAGGATGGAAACTGAGCGAGAGAACATGGCAGCAGCAAGCAGACCGAAAAGAGACCAAGGAAGGATCATGTTCACGTGCGCCCATGTTTTTCCATTAATAGACCCGACTAACCAATAGAGCACATCTTTCGCTTGTTCACTAAATATGATCATGCCTTGCGTTAAAGAAGATAAAAAAAAGTGAACAGCCATTCCAGCCAATGCCAGCTTCACTTGGGACATTCCTCCTCCCGAAGCAAAAGAATAGACTGCCATCCCTCCCATTGCTGCACCAATGAATGCAACGCAAACTAGAGACACGGAAGAAAGGTTAGGAAAGAAAACAAAAGCTGACACAATAAAAAATGAGGCACCGGCATTAACACCAAACACTTGCGGAGAAGCTAATGAATTCCGGGTAATAGCCTGCATGAGAGCACCCGCTACCGCTAAATTAGCACCGACCAACGCCCCAACTAAAGCTCGTGGCAATCGAAGAGTCCTGATAATAGTCTGTTCCTTGGACGAGTCGGCATCAAAAAAGGACTTCAAAACCATTGATGCATCAATATCGGCCGCTCCCACAGAAATACTCGCCAGGATGCCTAAAATTAACAAAACGATTCCAGCTATAGCCGTACATAATACTTTCAGTTTACTTCTACCTACAGTTTCCATTGACCATACAACACACTTCCTGACAAAATTTAAACCTAATGGAAAGCGAAGTAAGAATGGGATCTCTTACTTCGCTTTTGTTCGTCTATTCTTCTCCAAGCATTTTTAAAGTGTCTTTAGCAATGGCCACTGCGGATACAACACCGCGGTATCTCGTCCATAAATCTCGATCAACACTATATACTTGTCCGTTTTTTACAGCCTTCAAGTCTTTCCAAAGAGGATTGTCTTTCCACTCATCAGTAAGTAACTTACCCTCATTGTTCGCTAAAAGCAGCACATCCGGATCAATCTCGACAAGCTGTTCCAGATTCATCTCGGCATGTGGCAGTTCCTGCTGAATGGCATTTTTCAATCCCATGCGCTCAAGCAATTCTCCATCATAAGAAGATGAAGTATGGGCTTGGAATGAAGTATCTCGTACAACTGCTGGTAAAACCGTCATATTTGAATCAACAGTAAGCTTTGATTTAAGTTCCTTAATCGTTTTTTCATGCTCGTTCAATCTTTTTGCTGCAGCATCTTCCTGGTTTACTGCCTTTGCAATCGTTTTAAATGAATCCAGATTTTCTTGATAGGTAGATTCCCGGCTTTTTAAAACGATGGTAGGTGCAATCTGCTGTAAATCCTTATAAATCCCTTTATGCCGCTCAGCATCTGCAATGATTAAATCCGGCTGTAAAGAACTGATCACCTCTAAATTAGGCTGCTCACGTGTTCCTACAGAAGTATAATCCATCTCTTGACCTACAAGTTTTACTATCATCTCTTTTTTGTTGTCATCTGAAATCCCGATAGGTTTTATCCCTAGGGCATTTAAAGAATCAACGAAAGATAGCTCAAGCGTAACTATTTTTTTCGGAGTATCTTTGATTTCCGTTTCTCCCATTTCATGCTTAATTGTCCTTATTTCTTGATTACTTGTTTCAGCAGAAGTCTTCTCTGCTTCCGTTGTTTTTTGAGAATTATTACATCCTGATAACATCACCATAATCGCAAGTAACAGAATGAATGCTCCTCCCCCAAACGTTCTTACTTTTCTAGATTCCCTCATATTTGCACCCTTCCCGTCATCTATACCTTCTTCACGAGTTAATCATAATTGAAAATGATTATCATTATCCTGCTGTTATGATAAAGTCATAGATTGATACGGTCAATATTAATGAAATTTTGTGAATAAAAATCATTATGGCCATTAAGACAATCTGCATGCATTTTATTGATAACGTGAAGTAAATTGGACCCTATGATAGTCTTAGATTATCAAGATTTACCAGCGTCGATTGGAACGTAGGGCACTCGCTCCCATCAACTTTGTTTTGAAATTTCAGGTAAAACATTTTTTGTCTATAAACTCAAATATTAACTAATTGGTTTTATTTAATATAGGATCCGACTCAAACTAAAAAAGAGCAAACCCGTTAAGGTCTGCTCTTTCCTGTTTCAAAGAATCATTTTCTATTAATCAGCATCTCTTCAAGAGGAAATTCTTCATTGGAAGCTTCTTTTTTTGAGCGTTTTATGGAGGTTTTGATAAGAATGGTTGAAGCAATTGATAATGCCCCCATGATCAGGTAACCTGTGGATCTTGAAAACACTTCAATCAAGATGCCAATTAGGACGGGTCCCAAAAACATTCCAGCCGAATATAAACTTTGGAACAGGCCCATTCTCGTAGATTGTTTAATCTCCGGGATATTTTCAACAGCCCAGGAAGTGACGACCGTAAAGATCAGCCCGTAACCAAAACCTTGGAATGCCTGCAATAGAAAAAGCATCGTTAAATTTTCAGCATAAGGAATCAATATGATGATGACCCCTTGTAATACCGCTCCCAAAATCGCCGTATTCATTAAACCGATTTTTTTATAAAAAAGGGCTCCGCATAATCCTGCGGCTAAGCCATATATGATCAGGTGTGTGTTTGCCAGCATGCCAATCAATAGCGGATTTGCTCCAAGGTCGGTTGCAACTAAAGGTGTGAACGTATCCCTTGTTCCAATGGTGACCATCAAAGCAATCGTTGCCAAAACGGAAATGACCCAGATTTTTTTATCGGTGATTTGCTCGACAAGTATTTTTTTATCGTATTTTACCTTTACCCCTTTAATGCTGAGGTCTTTTGTGAAAAATGTTATAACAAACGCAAGTATGGCGGCGGCCACCGCTACTAAAAAGCTATACCGATACCCATAACTATTGGCCACTAATGCACCGATTGTTGTCCCTAGTATGGAGCCAACCGGCGATGCAACACCCAATATCGCCACTGCTTTTGCAGCTTCCTTCACACCAAAATAAGAAGCGAACATAACATTGTAAATAACCCAGGTGGAACCAGTTAAACCATCCGAAATTTTCCCAAGGTACAATGTGGTAGCATTTGGTATAAAAAAGGCTAGTGTCCACATTACAATCGTTATCAGCAACCCCATTTGGATAAACAATCTTCGTTTATGCAGCATATCCGAAAATACACCTATCGGAAGTCGTGTCAATAAGGCCACAATCCCTGAAATTCCGATTATACTGCCTATAATAACTGAATCGAACCCCAGATCTTTAGCATAAGAGGAGATAAATGGATCAAATGCGGTAATGGTGACAAAGAACAACAAGCTAATGATAAAGAATAAGATGGTTTCTTTCCGATTATTAATTTTATTAGTTTTGTCCATATATTCCACCCTTTCATTCCCCTCCCTCTCGTCCCACTGGACAGAAAGGCGATGCTATTAGTATTTACACATATTCTCGTATATTTTCCAGGGTTAAAATCTAATCTGCAGATACAGCCCATCCACCTGGCACTCATTTCAGGCAGAGTGGGAGTATCCATTTCTTCAAGGGCTGCAGCATGTCCTTAATTGAATGCGTTTTCAGCAATCATAATCATTTAGAAGCACATTCTGTCAACCTGACAGTGGCAGATAATTTATGGCCTTCCAAGCCTTCGATTTCGGATTGATCTTCCGCATGGGATGCCAGGAATTGAATGCCCTGACCTGTGATTTCCTGATGTGTCATGACCTTCACATAACTTCCTGCCCAAAGTCCCCCTGTATATCTTGCTGCCTTTTGAGTCGGCAATGTATGGTTCGTTCCAGAGACTTTGTCAGAGAAGACGACGGAACTGCCTTCATCAAGGAATAATGATCCATAATTATTTAGTTTATCCATCAATTCGCGGCTATTTTTGATATGCAAATGCAGATGTTCAATGGCATAATCATTGCAAATATCCAGTCCTTCTTGTAATGAATCTGCATAAATGATTTCCCCTCTTTTTTCCCATGATTCGTGTGCAGGGGAAGATGGTGAGAAGGTTTTCAAAAAGCCTTCGATTGCTTTTTCCGTTTCTTCGGCAACCGTTCTGGACGTTGTGACAAGAATGGCCCGTGCGTACGGATCGTGTTCTGCCTGCGCAAGTAAATCGGCCGCTATTTTCTGAGGTGAAGCCGAATCATCAGCAAAAACCATCACTTCACTTGGTCCTGCAATAAGGTCTATGCCTACTTTACCGAACACTTGACGTTTTGCTTCTGCTACAAACCGGTTTCCTGGTCCAGCGATGATATCCACTTCCGGGATGGATTCGGTTCCATATGCCATGGCAGCGATGGCCTGCGCCCCGCCAATTGCAAAAATGTCTGTAGCACCGGAGCGGATCAAGCCATATAAAACGGCCGGATGGATACCGCCTTCATAATTGGCCGGGCTTGCTGCAACGATTCTTTTTGCTCCTGCTACCTTTGCCGGTGCAACGACCATGGGTCCTGATGATAATAACGGGAATCTCCCTCCTGGAACATAAGCCCCCACCTTTTCGATCGGTACGATTCTATGCCCCATCTTAATACCCTCGCCAAAATCCTTTTCGAATGGAGTGAGGCAGCTCAACTGTGCTTTAGCAAAATCGGATACTCTTTCCACGACTCGATCGATCAGCACCTTTACCTCTTCTGGAAGAGTCCTGATACAATGCTCGATCTCCTCTTCACTAACCCGGACCGGACGATCGGAATCACCGAATTTTTTTTCATATTCCCGTACGGCATCATCCCCGCCTGCTTTTACATGTTCAATAATCGACTTCACCGTTTGTTCCACGTCATGTGAAGAGGTCTGTTCAAATACGTCCGCTTTTTTCATATATTCCATCTTATTTTCCCCCTAATCGTTGTTTAGTGAAGAGACGGCTGCAGCACAGCCGTCAACTGGCAATCATGATACGCCGGTAAAATTCCCATCATCCATTGTGGTTTCCCCATCTTGTTGTGATTCGTTTTCATCTGGCAAATAGATTTGACGCAACACTTCCATTCCATCAAACAATAGCCATTCCTCCGAGATTTTTTCATTACGGATTTTATAGTGGCTGATGCCGGCAATATCAATGGCTTTTCCGCTAGGGGCTCCGAAGTATCCCGTTCCTTCGTGCACGCCTTGTATTCTCCAGCGAACCGCTACATCCCAATCACTGTCAGAGCCGCGTCTATTACAAGTTACCCTCTCAAGAATCACCTTCCCATTCGGTATGGAGGCAAAGAGGCTCATGAACATACCTTGAATTTCACTTACGCCGATTACATCCTTGTTGCAGACATAATGAACGACTGCATTTTCCTCATAATATTCCCGAACAAAGTTAAATGAGCGCCGAGCCCAAATTCGATTGAATACAAGCTGCATGAACTCCCCTATCTCGAACTCATCAGAGGATGGCGTGAATAGTTTTGGAGGTAGCCCTGTTTCTGCTGTCTCTTTAAATCCAAACTGTATAGCAGGAGCAAGCTTCTGCGTACTTTTAGCCATTTTTTTAGCAAACTCGACCGGATCCAAGCCAAGTTGCAGGACCAGATGATATGTATCCATCACAAGCCATTCTTCGTAAATCTTATTATTTAAGATCATACAATCAGCGCTTGTTCTGAACATCACTTTCTTTCCAGTGGCAGGACCGTATAAACTATCTCCAAGGTTCGTTGCAACAGAACGGCCCCGGTGTGAAGTGAAAAATCCTGCTTCATCATCCCCTGACCAGATTACACTCCATCCAAGCCCCTTCCGATCCGGAAAAGCATGCAGTGTTTGCAGCGTACCTGAGATGACTTCGTTAACCCCATGGCTATTGATCAACCCTTTATGAACGGATATGCTTGTGCTATACGTATCGTAAATAAGTCCGATGTCTTTCTCTTTCCAGATTTGCCGTGTGATTTTCACAATATAATCAACGATGTTGTTGTATTCCGGGTCAAAGCCGTTCATTCTCTGTTTCTTTTGATTCGTTTCTTCTATATTAATGTAATCATAGTCATCTTTTGTATCGAGCATATTAACGTCTTCAGCATCCGCATAGAAGATGAAGTTCGGTGTTTTCTTGACCGGTTGGCTTGCATTCATTGTTGTTTTTTCTTCTTTTGGAGCTACTTGCACTGAACCTGTCTTTTTTTCTGCCATTATTACCATCCTTTTCGTATAAAGTAGTTTCGTCAAAATGCTGTACTTCTTGTAAAGTCATTTAACAGATTGAGTGGCCTTGCTTGCTGAGACAACATCATTTAACGCAGACGTAATCACATTATTCAATATGACCCCGACATATTGGGCGCCTTTGTCAAAAGCCGCATTAGCGGCAGCGCTGTTACTGGCTACGGTACCAATTGGCATATCGAGCTCTTTCCCTTTTATGAACAGTTCATCGATGACCTTTTGCACTTCAGGATGTTTTGCGCCTTCTAGTTGGTATCCCATGTTCACCGAGAGGTCTGTAGAACCGATAAATGCCAAATCAATACCAGGAACTGTTGCAATGTCTTCAAAATTGTTTGCTGCAGCTTGCGTTTCAATATGCACAATTATCATAACATTTTCATTACTCTCATCTAAATAGGGTTTTCCGCCATCTTTTCCGTAACGCGCCGGTCTGGTGGAATACGATACTCCTCTATTTCCATATGGAGGGAATTTAGCCCGCTTAACTACCTCAAGTGCCTCTTCTTTTGTATTGACCATCGGTACTTGTACACCTTTTGCTCCGCGATCTAAAGCCTTTTGAATACTGGAAGGGTCATATGAAACCCGGACGATCGGGACAACCCCAACAGAATCTGCCGTACGGATAATGTTTTCAAGCTCTGAAGCACTGAATGCACCATGCTCGTCATCTATTACGACGAAATCAAAGCCGGCATAACCGAGCATTTCGACTATTGGCGGGGAATTTAGCCCTAAAAATGCACCAAGAACTTGTTCCCCGCGTTTGATTTTGTCCTTTATGGCATTATTCTTCATCGTCTTCCCTCTCTTTCTGCAGACTGCATCTCGTGCCATGCTGCAAAATCACGTCCAGTGCCCGGCACTTCAATTACCTGACAACCATTTCCTCATTGCAGCGCTCACTTTTTCAGGCTGTTCTAACGTACTTAAATGACCCGAATGACTAATGATTTCAAGACTCGCCGCCGGGATGTTCTCTTTTAGAAATTCAGACATGTGAACAGGACATACCCTGTCTTCCTTTCCTGCCAAAATCATGGTCGGGCATTCAATAGCAGCAAGGATGGGACGTTGGTCAGAGCGCGTCATCACGGCTTTTAACTGATTGATATACCCTTCTTTGCCGACTATTTCAGCCATATCGATGATCTTTGAAACTAATGCTTCATCATTTCTCCGGTCTGGATGGATTAACACCGGGAGAAGATAATTGCGTGTAATATCGAGAAATTGGCCATTATTCGCCATTTCGATGAACCTCTCCCAGCCTGTTATTTGTTCAGGCTGGGGAGGGTTTGGATTCGTATCAAGCAACGCTAGCTTTATGACCCGTTCCGGTGCTATTCGCATGATTTCCAGAGAAATGATGCCACCCAGGGATAAGCCTGCAAGTGCAAACTTATCAGGTGCCTCTTCCAATACCGACTTTGCGATTCCTTCTATAGTATCAGCCTTCGATACATTACAGACTTTCACATCTGCTAGATCTGATAGGTTCACCATTTCCCATAGACGCTCATCACAAAGCGTACCCGGAAGCAAAATGAGCGGTACTTTATCCATCCTTATTTTTCACCCATTTTCAATTTATCGGCAATTTCCTTTTCAAGTTCTTCAAAGTTATCCGGTTTAATCATTTTGCCTAAATCATTGGCAAAGAATCCGTATTCAGCTGCATCCTTGATCACTTTTGGAGACCAGTAAGGGTCTTTTCCATCAAATACTTTATGTTGTTCAAGAACGGCGAAGATCCAAGCATCTTCTTCACTGATGTTTTCGAAACCTCTCCATAAGCCTGGCGGTAATGAAATTAAGTCCCATTGATCGATGATCGTTTCGCCATCAATTTCATCAGGACCCTTCCCCCAGTAGAAACGCCATTTTCCTGAGAGAGGAAGGAAGGATTCAATGTAATCATGCGTATGGTAAGCAGGACCGTTTCCTTTCTGGGCCTTCACCATTCCGATTTGAAAACCATGCGGCTCGGTAATTTCAGGTGTGAAATTATCATTTTCGCTTGCTGTATCCCCAATCAATGTATAGTTGATACGTTGATGACCCGGAATGATACTATCAATGAACATTAACGGTATTCCTTTTGATTTCATTTGATCAAAACGGACGATCCAATTGTTTTCCATTTCCTCATTCGTTACCGCTTTTTTTACTTTAGGTTCTTGTACTGACATTTTAATTTCCCCTTCCGTGTTCGTTAATTTTTTTATTTTCATGACCGCGCTAATTAGAGAGTAAAGACGGCTAGTTTTAATTCAGTCATTTCCTCGACTGAATACTTAATCCCTTCCCTGCCAGTCCCGCTGTTTTTCACTCCGCCATATGGCATGTGATCCACCCTGAATGATGGTATGTCATTCACGATGACACCTCCGACCTCAAGCCGTTCAACAGCATCAAAAGCTTTTGGCATCGAAGTCGTATAGACGCCTGCTTGGAGGCCGTATAAAGAATCATTCACAAGGTCAATGGCTTCATCCCATGTTTTATAGGAATTGACTGAAACGATGGGGGCAAATGCTTCTTGGCAGCTTACTTCCTGTGTTGACCCCGCATTTTTGATAATGGTTGGGTGAAGGATTGCACCTGTTCTTTGACCGCCATATGCGATTTCCGTTCCAGCGTTTCTAGCCGATTCGATCCACCCTTCCACTCGTTTTGCTTCATTTATACTGATTAACGCGGAAAGATCTGTATCTTCTGATTCCGGATCTCCAAATTTTAGCTGCTTCGTCTTTTCGGTAAACTTTTGCAAAAATGACTCATATAAATCTTCCTGTACATAAATTCGTTGGACAGAGATGCAAACCTGACCTGAATAGGCAAAGGAACCTTCGACACAGCGCTGTGCAACGGCATCCAAGTCAGCAGCACTGTCGATGATGACAGCAGAATTGGAACCAAGCTCCAATGTCACCTTTTTCAAGCCAGCTCTTTCTTTGATCCCCAAACCGACTTCGACACTTCCTGTAAATGTGACCATTTTAATTCTCGGATCAGTGACCAATACGTTGCCGACGACGCTTCCTTTACCTGTGACAACATTCAGGGCGCCTTTAGGTAAACCTGCTTCTTCAAAAATTCCGGCTGCGGCCAATGCACTAAGCGGTGTCTGTGAAGCCGGTTTTAAAATGACCGAGTTGCCTGCAGCAAACGCGGGACCAAGCTTATGTGCAGCTAAATTAAATGGAAAGTTAAATGGTGTGATGGCAGCAATGACGCCGAGCGGTTCACGCTTTGTATAAGCAAAGCGGCCTTTGCCATTTTTAGCGGCATCCATCGGAATCGTTTCACCATGAATCCGTTTTGCCTCTTCTGCTGCAAACTTGTATGTTTCAATCGTGCGTAAAATTTCGCCCCTTGCCGCCTTTAATGGCTTAGCATTTTCCTTAGCGAGTATTAATGCACATTCCTCAAGTCTTTCCTTGAAAATTTCGGCTGCACGTTCCAAGATATTGGAGCGCTCAAGGGCTGTTAGCTTTTTCATTTCTTTTGCACCTTGTTCCGCACATTCTATCGCTTTTAGTACCGTCTCCTTTTCTGCCAAAGGCACTTGCGCGATCACTTTTCCGGAATAAGGAGACCGAAGATCGTAATGATCATTTCCTTCCAGCCACTCGCCGCCGATGTATAATCTCTTTTTATCGGAATTTGTCGTGATCAAGTCAGTTTCCCACCCTTCCTTTAAAGGAACTTTGATAGATTCCGAGAATCTTTTGTTCATTTAGCTTATAAGGAGTGTTCGATAGCAAGCGATCAATTTTGGCCGCCTGTTCCGCCAGCATCGGTAATGAGTCCTCTTCAATCCCAAGTTCTGATAACGATGTAGGTAAATCAAGATCCTCCAGAAGCTGATACATATAATCAACAACTGCCTTCAATGCTTCGCTTGGCTGTGATTTGAAATCACCCAGCTGTAAAAAGGACGCTACCTCCATCATTTCTTCCGTGCATGTTTTCCCAATCACTTCGAAAACGAAAGGCATTAAAAGGGCATTTGCGACACCATGCTCAATATGATATTTACCGCCTAGCGGATAGGCCAGTGCATGAACCGCCCCAACCCCTGCATTTGCTAGAGCCACACCCGCTAATGAACTAACCCAGCTCATTCCTGTCCGTGCATCCAAATCATTTCCGTTATGGACAGCTTTCGTAATGTTCGAAGGAAATAGTTTCATTGCTTTCTCTGAATAAACTTTCGTAAGCGGTGTAGCCTTGGTGGCAATATAAGATTCAATGGCATGTGTAAAGGCGTCCACCCCTGATGCCGCAGTAACTCGTGCCGGGCAGGAAATGGTCAATTCCGGATCGATGATCGCTACATCCGGAAGGAATACCGGGCTTACGATCCCTCTTTTTACTTGCTGCTCTTCATCACCAAAAATGGCATTCATCGTCACTTCCGAACCTGTTCCTGAAGTTGTCGGCAAAAGAATGCATTTAACCGCTCTCGATTTCACCACTTTTTCACCGTTTAGATAACTTGTTATATCTTCTTTCCCGCATAAAGCTGCTGTTGCTTTTGCTACATCCAGTGCACTACCCCCGCCGATTCCGATGATTACATCACATTTTTCGGCATCCAGCGTTCGTACAGCCTCCTTCAATAGCTGAAACGTCGGCTCTCCCGAGATCTCCGTATATGTAATGGTTGGTACGGATAGAGGCTTAATATGATCCAACACTTTTTGAACAACTCCAACTTTTTCCAGACCCTTGTCACTTACAATCGCAACCTTCTTGGCTCCCAGCTCTTCGATTTCCTTTACTAACGTCGTAAATGCCCCAACACCAACCCGGAAAACTGTCGGCATTCGAAAATCCTGGATTATATTTTGAGCTATAGACATCATTCACCCTCCTTTTGAATACGTATTCAAAAAACTCACCAGACAGTCCAACCGCCATCGACCACCAATGTTTGACCTGTCATCATATCTGAACAATCTGATGCCAGATAGACCAAGCCGCCAAATAAATCCTCCGTTTTAGCAAGTCTGCCAAGCGGAATCCTGCTCAATACTTCAGCTTTGAACGTTTCATCTTCAAACATCTGCTTGGTCATAGGTGTTTCAATGAAGGTTGGAGCAATGGCATTGACCTTGACTTGATGCGGTGCCCATTCTATCGCAAGCGCTTTCGTCAGCTGTGTAATTCCTCCTTTACTGGAGGAGTATGCAGCCCGTTTGTAATAACCGACGAATGCCATTTGCGAAGACATGTTTATGATCTTGCCTTTTTTTTGGTCGATCATATACTTCCCTGCCGCTTGGCTCGTAAAAAATACACTTTTTAAATTAATGTCCAGGACGGTGTCCCACTCTTGCGATGTCAACACTTCAGCTGGCTTTGCCACGTTTATTCCTGCATTATTTATTAAAATATCAATCTTACCGAAGTGTTTGTATATCCCTTCCATTACTTGTGCCGTTTCTTCAACCTTTGTTAAGTCAAATGCAACGGGTAAAACATTTACACCGGTTTGCCCGATTTCATGTGCTGCTTCTTCAAGTTGCTGTTTATTGCGGGCAACTATCGCTATATCGGTACCGGCCTGCGCAAGCAAATGGGCTAAGTCTTTACCGATTCCTTTACTTGCACCTGTTATGACGGCCACTTTACCGCTTAAATTAAATAAATGATTTATATCCAATCTATCACCTATCTTTACCTCAACGAGGCGATTTTTCATTTTGCATTTTGATTTTGAATACGTATTCAAAATGATGCAAAATACTTGTTAGCGATTACAAATTAAAATATAAACAACTTTCTGACTTTTGTAAATAGTAAAATTTTAAAAATTCCCGATTTTTATGAAAGTGAATACACATAAGGTCCGATCCAAAACCGGCCATTCCCCTTAATCTTGTACGGGGGCTGGCCCTGTTGTTTTACGGACCATCAGTTCAGGCTTAAGGAAAATTTGTATGGATGAAGATGATGTTTCTTTATTTTCAATGAGATAGATTAATTTTTCCAGAGCTGTTAAAGACATTTGATCCATTTGTTGGGATATTGTGGTCAGCCCTATGAATTCATTAGCGGACAATCTTATATTATCAAACCCAACAACCGATAAATCAGCAGGGATTTTCAAATTCAGGCTTGAAGCTGCATCTAGGACTGCGAGAGCCATCTGATCGGATGCGGCTATGATTGCAGTCGGCCTGTCCTTCTTTTTCAGCAGTTTTTTTGTAAATGAATAAATCTTGTCATAGGAAAATTCGCTATTGAAAATCAAGCCTTCATCAATTTCATACCCGTTCTCCATCATCTCTTCTTTATAACCCACCGTTCGCTCATATGTTGCCAAGTATTTGGATGGGCCGGATATTTTCGCTATTTTTTTATGTCCTAATTTTATTAGATGCTGAACAGCGAGCCTGGCACCTTTATTATTGTCCATTACGATAAAATTAACGTCCTTGATATCGAGGAAACTATTATATAATAATACGGGAAATCCATTATCATGTAACTTCTTAATTTTTTCAGTATAATTTTTACTAACGCTTGTAAGGATGATTCCCTCTACCCTTTTGCCAATCAGCAAATTAATGGCTTGTTCCAAGTTTTCATCTTTATGCCCCGTGTTGTAAACGATGACATCATATTTTAATTCTTGTGCCCTTTCTATGATGACTTCCGCCGTTTCGGCAAAGAATGGATTTGAAATGCTCCCCAATATCAACCCTATTGATTTGGTTCTTTTTTCAACGAGGCTTCTGGCTATTTCATCCCTTGTAAATCCCAGTTCATTGATTACAGCAAGAACCTTGTCACGCGTATTTTTCTTAATATAGGGGTAATCATTCAGCACCCTGGAAACGGTTGATTGTGAAACACCCGCTATTTTGGCCACATCTTCTGTCGTCACTCTCTTCATGCTTCATAAATCCTTTCTACGTCTAGTAATTGTTATCCTAGGAAACTAAAATAACGTATTTATATCAATATAAACATTATGATTTCCCTTTAATATATCATAATATTTAAAATTTTACTTCCAGTTATGGAACTGTTTTGGGTTTTGGATTGCATCAGGTTGTACTTTTCGGAAAATATGAGGATTTAAAGTAAGCGTTTGTTGCTTATCTTATCCTATAGGAAAAAGAGCCGATCTTTATAGATGGGCTCCAGACTGGAGATAAGCTCGATATTAATTGAGTTGCCTGTAATTTTAAATAACGGTCGGAGTCATTTCAGAAATCCGCTCCCTTTCCGCCGGCTGTCTGCCAAGCCGCATCAAAGCAAGCGTCTGTGGGGTCCCGGCTAGCCAGTTATTCGGCAGGAGTGTCGCAAATTTCTTCAATCCTTTGAGGGTTCCAAACAGTTTAAAACCATTAAGGAATCTTGTTTAATATCAAGGTCCGGAATGATACCATTCCGGACCCCTTTTGTAGACATAATTAAGTTGTCAAAACTTACACGTTGTTTGGAACGTAAGACACTCGCTCTTCCAGGTTTCAGTGAAACTTAGCCTTTAAAAAGCGATACAGTCCATCTTCTCGATATGAATACTCCGTCACTTCATCGGCTTGTTCTTTGACAAGGTCAGTGGCGTTTTTCATGGCAACGCAATGTCCGGCGAGTTTAAATAGCGGGAGGTCATTTTCGCCATCGCCTACTGCCAGGATATTTTCGGGTGCTAGCTGAAAATGTTTCAGCAGCAGTTGAACGCCTGTTGCTTTTGTGATGCCTTCCACGGTCACTTCTACATTATGATGGGTGGAGGAAGCTGTGGTAAAGGCATTGTACTGCTTGATTTTCCCCAACTCCGCTTTCCATTTTCGAATCGTATCCATTTCATTGCTGAAAAAGTAAATCTTGGCGACGCTGCTTATATCCAGTTGTTCTGACCATCTTATTTTGTCTTCGACTGCATCCTGTCTTGATAGCCATTCATTTTCATCGACTGTCTCAGGTTTTGGTATCAAACCTTGTTTAACCATATAGTCTTTATCTTTAAGTAATGCCATCCGTGTTCCTTCGTTCGGATGAACTTCGTAAAAAATCTCTTCCGCTCCTGCTTTGGCGACCAATTCTTCGACAAGTTCCGTCGACAGGGCGTGTTCGACAATCTGTTCCTTTCCGATGAATACGGACATTCCATTGGCGGTGACCATTCCATCGGCCTCCATGCCGGCCGGCAAAACGTCCCTCACCTCTTCCAGCGTTCTTCCTGTTGCAATGAAAATCAGCTTACCGCTTTCCCTAAGTTCGCCTATGTATTGTTCCAGCGTCTCATTCACAGTATTTCTTTCGTTCAATGTCGTGCCATCCAAATCGAGCACAATTGCTTTGTTGGCCATGCCAATCACCTCAAAAATCAGAATGATGATGAAAATGCCAACAGCCCATTATCTATAAGATCTTAGGCTGTTGGTTTCATTCATATATTTTTATTTCTGTACCTTATCAGTATAACAGTTTAGGATAATCCTAAAAGTTTCATGACACTCAGGATCAAGAGACCTACCACACCGAAGTCCGAATCACCAAATGTGGTGCCTTCAAACCCTACATCCCCCAAGAAGACCAGGAGTATTGCCGGCAGGAAACTGATGATGAGTCCGTTGGCAAACGATCCAAGCATCGCTCCGCGTCTGCCTCCCGTGGCATTTCCGAAAACACCTGCTGCAGCTCCGGTGAAGAAATGCGGTACGAGCCCCGGCACGATTACTTTCAATCCAAGTGCCGGAAGGAGGAACATGGATAATAGTCCAGCCAGGAAACTGAATAGAAACCCGATGATCACTGCATTTGGAGCGAATGGAAAGATGGTCGGACAGTCCAATGCAGGTTTTGTATTCGGTGCCACTTTATCGGCAATCCCTTTGAATGCAGGGACGATTTCAGCAATTAACATCCGTACTCCTGCAAGGATGATGTAGACTCCTGCAGCAAATGTTATCGCCTGGATGAAAGAGAATACGATGAAGTTCGAACCGCCGGATAATTCCGTTTCAATATAGTTCTGCCCGGCAAACAATGCGACGATCACGAAGAACATCGTCATCGTAAGCGATACAGCGACCGATGTGTCCCTCAGGAATCCTAAAGACTTTGGAACCTTGATTTGCTCTGTCGTTTTTTCCTTATTTCCAAACCATTTTCCCACAGTCGCGGATACGAAATATCCGATTGTCCCGAAATGGCCGATGGCAAAATCATCGCTGCCGGTAATCTTCCGTACGTATGGCTGAAGGAGGGCTGGGAACAACACCATGCATACTCCTAATAGAATGGAGCCGACCAAGATTAGCGGAAATCCGCTGAGCCCGCCGACGGATAAGGTGACTGCAAGTAAACAAGCCATGAATAAGGTATGGTGTCCCGTTAAAAATATATATTTAAATGGCGTGAAACGAGCAAGCAAAACATTGACAACCATCCCAAATACCATGATAAGTGCAGTCGAAGTCCCAAAATCACTTTGGGCGGCTGCGACAATGGCTTCGTTATTCGGTATGACGCCTTGTACGTGGAATGCATGATCGAACATTTTACTGAATATATCAAGGGCGCCAATGAGCACTGCCGCTCCCGCTCCGATGATAATGAAGCCCATGACGGTTTTTAGCGTTCCAGATACGACATCCGCACTGGATTTCCGCTGTAACAGCAGTCCGATGAGGGCAAACAGCCCCACAAGTATGGAAGGTGTGCCCAAGATGTCATTCATGATAAGTTCCAGCATTGCCTCTCCCCCTCTTCTTTATGTTTTCTTCTTATAGATGTGAAGCCAATTTCGATGTGATTTCAGGAATGCTCATCATGTTTTCCAGTGTGACGATCGTCCGGGTTCCATCATCCAGCTGACCGACAATATCCGCCGCTCCCAGGAAAATATCGGCCTGAACCGTTTTTGCTGATGCCAAATCCGTATGATCCACCTCGGCTGTCTTCCCCATTTCCGTCAATGCTTTCTTCACATTCATCTCCATGATGAAGCTGCTTCCCAATCCATTTCCGCACACTACCATGATTTTCTTCATATAAATCTCTCCTTTTTTTATCCTACGTGCATTTCCAATTTAGATTTGATTTCAGGGATGCTCATCATGTTCTCCAGTGTGACGATCGTCCGGGTTCCATCATCCAGCTGACCGACAATATCCGCTGCTCCCAGGAAAATATCAGCCTGAACCGTTTTTGCGGATGCGAGATCCGTATGATCCACCTCGGCCGTCTTCCCCATTTCCGTCAATGCTTTCTTCACATTCATCTCCATGATGAAGCTGCTTCCCAATCCGTTTCCGCATACTACCATGATTTTCATTCCGCTTCCTCCTTCGAATATTTATGAACGTACTCCATAAGGACCGATTTATCTGAAGTGCTTAAGATTTCTTCTATATTGGCCGGCTCATTCAATAATTGAGTGAGCTGGATCAATGCCCGCAGATGCGAATCGTTATCTACGGCCGCCAAAATGATAATCAGGCGGACCGGTTTATCCGGCGCAAAGTCCACGGCCTCATCCAATTTCAGCAAACTCATGGATAAAGACCTGACCCCCTGCTCCGGACGTGCATGGGGAATCGCCACTCCAGGCGTTATCACTACATATGGTCCATTCGTTTCTATGGCCTCGATCATGGCATCCACATATCGTTCTTCGACGGTACCTAAGTCCACGAGAGGCTTGGCCGCGACTTGAATGGCTTCTTTCCAATCGGAAACTTGCTGCTGTAATTGGATCGTTTGCATATTGAGCAGTTCTTCTAACACGGGCTTCTCTGCCTCCTTTAAAGAAAATTGGGTTATTATTGGTGTATGGGTATACACATTCGACTTCAAAGCCTTTTCAAGCTGATCCTGTTCATGGATGGTTGCATACTTGGAAATGATCTTTAATAAAGCTGCAACATCCACACTTTCCGTCGTATATCCATACAATTCCTGCATGACCTGCTGGCGCAATGTATGTTTGTCCTGCATTTCCAAAATCGGCGGTACAACGAATAATGCCGCTTTTGTTCTCATATGCACCGTCGAGAAAACAAGATCGTACGACAGCGGGTATTCAGCCGCATTTCTAACGGACAAAACATCCAGGAACAAAATATCAGGAAATAATTCCCTCAATGTATAAATGAGGATATTGCTGATGCCGATACCATTCGGGCATACGACAATCGCCCGTTTTCGATCATCCAATGTTGTTCCTTGCCTGCGCAGCCAGCCGCCAAAATAGATCGTGAAATAGGCCACTTCTTCTTCCGATACTGGACAGCCAACCTCTTTCTCCAATACCCACAGGGATTTTTTTGTCAAATGATGCAGTTCGGGATATACCTTCTGCACCCGTCCCGTCATCGGATTCATTTGCGGGAGGCCATACCGCAGGCGATAATATGCCGGTTTAAAATGAACGTATAATTGCTGGCATAGCTGCTCTTTGTCTTTCAGGTGAACAAATGCAAGCCTCTCGAACTCTTCCACGATTTCCTGCAAAAGGTGTTGAATGACTTCATCATCCTTAAGAGGGGAAATATCCTTCGTTCGATTCATGCTCAATAAATGTAAGGCTGCGTATAAGTTTTCCGTTTCGCTCCATACTGATTGAAACGCATTCGTCCTGGTCATCTCCTCAACCAGTTTGTATTCCTCCGTCGCAACAAACGGCGCCCAGCTCTGGTCGGCCTGTAACTCTTCCCCTTTTCCTATGAGCTGATCTGTACATAGAAATAAATAGCTCAGTTCATGAAGCCGTTCATCCGTAAAGGTGATGCCCAATTTACGTTCGGCCCTTTCAAGCTGTAACCGGATCGAGCTGATTTGCTTTTCATGATTTCCCCATATGCACTCCATGATCCAATCACTATTGGGACTGTTCAGTACATCATGCACGAGGCGTTCAATGATATATCTCTTTGTTCGGCTTTCCCCAATCACCACATAGCCATCTTGTTTGGAATACTGGATCTTGAGCGATATGTCCCTGTTTTTCTCTTTAAGTCTTTTTAAATCCTTTAGCACCGTATTTCGCGAAACCCCGGTGATCGTCTGGAAATGATAGACGGACAATTCTTCTTGGCTTAACAGGATCATGAGGTAAAAAACCTTTTCCCTATCTGTCTCTGAAAATATATAATTGCGTTTTGTCAGTTTTACATTCAATTCTTCATCCCTGATTGTTTCAGAAAAGGAGTAGCCCATTTCACGATTATATTGAATCGGTTGATATCCATGAAATTGGAGCCAGTCATTCGCTTTGCTCAATCCATATTGAATCTGCCTTCTCGTCAAACCTGTTTGGGCTTCAAGTTCTTTCATTTTTGAAATGGGCGAATGCTGTAATAGTTTTAGTAAATTGGCGCTTCTTTCATCTAAAAACATTCTCAATCCCTCTCCCTGCTTCTACGATATCTCACTTCTTATTAAAAATGTAGCGTTTCTCAGTCCGAATGTTGTCATAGGTACTGCACAATAATATACTCTTTAAACATTTGTGCACAATACTGCATCCTTGCTAGGTCAATTACCATTCTGCCTTGTAGAAAAGCGAATGAATTAAAAGTGCATTATGCAGTATTAAAATGAAATTGCACACACTCTTTAAAACAAACAAAAAAAGTGGTTAAAGTTTTGAGATTAAACGTCCACCACTTTTTTATAACTATTAAGAAATATGCCAACAGGACCTGCTTATAAATCACAAGTAATGTTCCAGATTACTATTTTACTTAGCTCTTTTTTGATAACTCACACTTGTTTTTCCTACTTGTATTTTACGTGCCTTGTCTTTAAAGAATTTCACAGTTCTTTTGTTGTATAAGTACTTACCAGATGTGCATTGAGCATCATTCAAAGAGTAATATATATTTGGAACAGCGCCAACAACAACACTTGCAGCTGCTAAAGCTGAACTGTAAGGAGCTTTCGTAATAGTAGATAGATATGCTGCAAATGCTGAAACACCTATTTTAGGTACAGCTGAACTTCCATAATACGTCCCCAGACTTTTATACTTGCATGCATTAGCTGAGGCTATGCTTCACGAGAAGATTAATCTGAGTAAAGAGGGATATGTCAAAAAAGGAATATTCCATCTTCAGCACGTCAACAGTTATCACAAGCGATTGAAAGACTGGATGCGACGGTTTCAAGGTGTGGCCACAAAGTATCTGGACAACTATCTTTATTGGTTCAACTTTCTTCAACAGAGTAAAAAGATGGCGACTAAGGAACGAGTAAATCAAATGCTATTAAGTGCGTGTAAGAAAACGAATTTGATCCCGGTTAAATTTTTACGAGAAGTATAAAAAACAGCCACATTCATAAGAAAGTGGCCGACTTGTTATTGGACTAAAGCCCCCGTCAATAAACTAATATAAGTCAATTGTTTAGCTTTGAATTTATTCCACTCATTAACGGCATAGTATTTTGCAAATTCCTTTTTAGGAAAGAAAGGGATCAACCTATTTCCATCATCATCCTGTGCTGTTGCCCAACCATAGTCATTTAAACCCCAGACTTCCTCATAATCAGCAACCTTTTAAATAAAATATTCGAAACGGGGCAGGTTAGTATAAGAAGGTGTTTTTCAACACCCCCGATAGTTTACAATTATCAACAACCTCTGTTAACTTATCTAAAAACTTTGATTATGTGTAAAAATTATACATTGACATCGTACAAAGTATGGAGATTATTTCAAGTAAAATAAAAATGCCATTTGATATTTTAACTCATTTATTCATTGAGTTCATTAACTGGAAGAAGTATTCAGGTTTATGAGTCTTATTTAGGTTATACCAAGAATGTAATGTATCTGGTGCAAATACATCTAATTTTTTCAGAACTTCCATCGCAAATTCCAGAGGAGCTATTCCTGATGCAGTAACTAAATTCGCATCAGATACCGTAGATTCCACCTCATAGAACTTTTCTCCTTTATAGTTAGGACATATCATTTTAGTGTATTCTAAATTATTACTTGTATGCTTTCTAGTATCTAAGTATCCCATATTCGCAAGGGCCTCAGTTGCACCACAAATTGCAGCAACAATAGTGCCAAGCTTTAAAGCTTGGCCAATTCTTTCCAAGATAGGTTGATGAATTTCTTCATTCCAAGTAGTCCCTCCTGGTAAAATTAAAAGATCTTTACTCTCAAGAGTACATTCATCAAGGGAAATATCTGGTTTTATGCTCAGTCCTCCCATAGTAGTAATCATTTCTTTATTAGCTCCTACTGTAATTACTTTTAAAGGTACTAAATCTTTTTTGAAATATCTTCCTGAGTTTAGTTCAGCAATTAAATATCCATATTCCCAGTCCGACATTGTATTAAATACATATAGAAAAACTTTTTTTGTTTGCATCCAATAACACTCCAATCATAAATTTTATAGTTTATTTTTTTACACATCAAAAGCAATCTCACCTAAAAGAACATACGTTCCTTCAGGGATAATTGTATACCATATTTAACCAAAAGTCTATTTCCTATTCAACTAACCTGCTCCGTTTGTTCAATAAGATACTTTAATCTAACTGTACCAAAAAATGGATATAAATCACCCTTTTTTATAAAGCAACAATCTTTACGAAAACAGCCAAAATTAAAAAGGTTTCGGAATGAGAACATTCCGAAACCTTTTTGTATACAAACTGGGAAGGACATAATGTCCCCTCCCTTATTCAACTTGGATAAAGACACAATCTAGATCTGCTTGCTGAAGTCGCGCTGCGCTCCCCTATAGCTCCCGATGATATTTTGATAACCAGGAAGCTGGCTGGAAAGTAAAGCACCAAAACCTTCGACGTCGTTGCGCCAATCACGTTGTAATTCGCATGCTACGCTAAACCAGTTCATAAGCTGCACACCGCCATGGGCCATACGCGCTAATGCTGCATCAGCTACTTGTTTGCTGACTGTTCCAGACGCATCAGTGACAGCAAATACTTCATAACCGGCGTTCAAAGCGGATAGTGCCGGGAAAGCGACGCAGACATCTGTAACCACGCCCGCGATGATTAGTTGTTTTTTTCCAGTTTCTTCGATTGCTTTAACAAAATCTTCATTATCCCATGCGTTAATTTGTCCAGGCCGGGCTATTTTTGGTGCGTGAGGAAAAAGTTCTTCCAATTCTTGCATGAGCGGTCCGTTTGGTCCGTTTTCAAAGCTTGTCGTCAAAATGACTGGTAAATCAAAAAACTTTGCTGTGTTGGCAAGGGCCATGACATTGTTCTTGAATTCATCAACACCATAATCACGCACTAGCCCGGAAATAAGACCGGTTTGATGATCCACCAGAAGAACGGCAGCATCATCCTTGGAAAGACGGGAATAGAGATCAGACATTTTTAAAGTCCTCCTTTTATTAAAAGCTATCGAAGAAAGTTCATATGTAGGGAAATCCCCCAACTCCTCCGTTGGTTCCAATCAGTTTATGACTTAACTGAATGTTGTTCTAAGTTTATCTATAAACTTATAGCCTGTCAATCATATATATACTAAGAATCATTGATTATTGATTAATCTATAGCTGGAGTGTAATCGATCCAATGAATGAATTGTTGTAAATAACGTTCAAGATAACGTTTTGTTTGATCGTCGGTAAGCACTTTCCGATCAGAATCAATCTTTTTATGTACTTGCGAAATCAGCATTTTTTGAAATGGAAGGACATGTACTTGCATGGCTTCCAGTACTTGCCTGATTTGCATTTGAGCAAATGCAGTACCCATTCCACCTGGAGTAGCTCCAATCAGGCCAACTGGTTTTTGGGTAAGAACGGCGGACTCCCGAGGTCTTGATGCCCAGTCCAATGCATTTTTTAATACGCCTGGCATTCCAGAATTGTACTCTGGACTTACGATAATGATACCGTCGACGTCCTGGATGGCGGATTTAAATGATGCCACTGTTTCTGGAACCCCACTTATTTCTAGGTCTTCGTTAAACAACGGAAGATCATTAATTTCGATCCAGCGAAATTGATACGAATCAACCATATCCGTCAATGATTGAGCGATGATTCGATTATAAGAATTTTCCCGTAAACTGCCGCAAATAAGGCCGATGGTTCTGGTCATGTACTTCCCTCCCTGTTTTGAAATCATATCCTATAGTACCATAATATACCAAATGTAAAAAGTGACGTTATTCCTAATTACACGCTTGTATGTACTAAATTTGGCTTAACTTAATATTGGGTTAAAAGAACTTCATATCTTACCCCAAAGTTATATTGGCCCCTTCCATTTTCTGAATATTTCCAACATACTATAACCTATAAGGCGTTGGGAGGAGTACAGAAATGGATGAAAAGAAAGTTACATGGTTAGAGCTCTTTTATGATTTGTTATTTGTGGCGGCCGTTGCAGGCGCAACTCATGTTTTACTGCATGTTGAAGATGGATATATCCATCCAGAGTATTTATTAAAGTTCGTGCTGATTTTTATCCCTATCTGGTGGGCTTGGGTAGGGCAAACCATATTTATTAACCGGTTTGGGAAGGATGTATTTCATCAACGGCTATTTTTGATATTGCAAATGTTTTTTGTCCTGATCATGACCTCAAGCTTATCTGCTGATTTTGATCCTTATTACCTTTCTTTTTTAATTGGTTATATTGGTTTAAGAGCCGTTACTGCTATCCAATATCTCGTTGTACAGCGGATAGAAGAGGGATTTCGAAAAAAGGCAGCACTCTTTTTGGGAAGGTATTTTTGGATTGGAATCGCCATTTCATTATTCTCCGTCCTTTTTGATTCTTGGCTTCGGTATGCTGTGTTGTATTTGGGCATCCTGGTCGATATCATTGTCCCGATCCTTGGAAGAAAGTGCTTAGAAAAGGTTCCTACAAATACGGCCCACCTGTTGGAGCGCTTTGGCCTATTTACCATCATTCTCTTTGGGGAAGCTCTTGTCAGCACGCTTGCGGTCATTCAACCTAAACAAGGAAATTGGGATTCGATAGCCTTTTCCATCATTTCATTTGCCCTTATAATAGCCATGTGGTGGCAATATTTCGATAATATGGACAAGAAAGTCGACAAGTCTGTACAATCTTCCGGCCAAATCATCATTTACGGTCATCTGTTTATTTTAATGTCTATAAGCATGATTGCAGCAGCCATCAGGTTATTGTTTTTACATGAGGTCCATTATTCATTTATCCTCTATTTTGTTTTTGGTTCCGTATTGCTCTATTTCATGTCAGCCACGTTTGTTTTCCACCAATATAGACATAAGCACCAGCGGTTGCAAATATATCATTTAGGGTTATTTTTAGGGATTTTAGCCGTCTTTTTTATTTTAATTTGTTTGTCGGGGTACCGAATATTGTGATAATAGCCGAATTAACTCTGTTCTTTATCATCTATGCTAAATTAACGACTACATAATAAAGGAATCAAAGAACCAGTATCATACGATCATACTGGTTTCTTTATATGGAAGTTGGAATTTTTTGCATTTGACACACAATTGGTTTATTCATAAACTGATTGGAACAAAGAAAGTATGAGGTGACATTCATGCATCCCTCCACATCTAATAATGAGGAAAGACTAGGTTTAATGTTATGGTTCCGGATCACACGGATATATAACCAGAGTATCCGGGAATCCAATCAACATTTAAAGAAATGGAATCTATCGGCAGCCCAATTCGATATCTTGGTTCAAGTGGGTTCCCATGAACGATTGTCTCAGCAAGAACTGGCAAACAAGCTTTTTGTGACGAAAGGCAATATCACTCAACTATTAAGGAAAATGGAAGATTTGGGATTGATTAAACGGGAGCAGGAATGGAAGACAAAATACTTGTCATTGACTGAGCAAGGTAAAGAGTTCTTTCATGAAGTCGTTCCAAAACAAGAGCATTTTCAGGCGTCACAGTTTGCCAACTTGAATGAGACGGAAAAACAGCAGCTTTTGGATTTACTAAGTAAAGTTCAAAAATAAGAAAAACAGATCACCCGTTTGAAAGGTGATCTGTTTTTTTATTTTTGTTACTTCGGTTTTTTCATGAACAATGAAAGCACCACATTCACGATGGCGAAAATCAAACTAATTTTAAATACAAGTGATGAACCAGAGGCAGCAGCTGCCGGTAAATCATTTGCCACATCATTCAAGTAGCCATTTTGCTTCGCAGAGAATAGAGACACCATGACCGTTATCCCAATTGCCCCTGATACTTGTTGAGATGTTTGCGTAATCGCAATGCCATCCGGATAGAATTGTTTTGGCAATGCATTCAATGTATTCGTTTGTACGGAAGCAAGTACCATGCCAATCTTTGAATGTAAGTACTTTTTTACCCCTCAAAATAACGAATTCACAATTTAGACAAACTTTTAATTTAATTTTTCTATTTGATTGCCATTTGACATTTTGTATACATACGTATACATTTAACATAAGAGAGAAAAATGTATACGTATGTATACACAGAAAGAGGTTGTTTACATGAGAAATGAAAAATCCAAAAAAGATGGACATCACAGAGGAAAAGACCATGCTGCACACCATCGTGGCCCAAAAACGTTTCGCCGCGGAAGAGCCATCGCTTTTTTAGACATGATGAACCTTAAACGTTCAACCATTAAGGAACAGTTAGATCAACCAGAATTTCAATCCATTCAGCAAATCTTAGTCGGTGAATTAAAAGCGATTGATATGTTAATCAACGAATTCATTCAATTATTTGAAATACAAGAAAATGAAGAAGCAGCCGAAAAGGGCAATGAAGAAAAGGAAACTTCCAATGAGAAAGGAATGGAAATGAATGAAACAAATTAACAGTTATATCGATTCATTATTTTATACTAAAGATGATCTTTTGGAAGAAGTCATTGCGTCCATACTAGAAAACGGAATGCCGTCCATTTCGGTATCTCCCTCATCTGGCAAACTTCTTACCATGCTTATATCCATTTCAGGAGCTAAAAATGTGTTGGAAATAGGCGCTCTTGGAGGCTATAGCGGGATTTGCCTTGCCAGAGGATTCGGCAGCGAAGGTAAATTAACCTCCCTTGAATTAAAGGAGGAATACGCAAAATTGGCTTATCGCAATCTAACCAAAGCTGGCTTTGGCGATCAAGTATCCTATATGACCGGAGAAGCCCTGCAAAGCCTTGAAAAACTCGCTCGTGATAACAAGAAATTTGATTTCTTCTTTATAGATGCTGATAAGGACAATTATGAAAATTACCTGCAATATTGCATTAAACTGGCAGAGCCGGGTGCTTTAATCGTCATGGATAACGTACTTGCAAGGGGCAGTGTCGCTGATCCGGATGCTGAACCTAAACGTCACACTGCCTTTATGAAGTCATTCAATGAAACGGTGGCCAAACATCCTCAACTGGAATCCATGCTAATCCCAATCGGTGATGGACTGACCCTTTCAAAAGTAATCGATCAAACTCACGAGTAAATAATGCGAATTCACGAGTAAACCGCCCAAACTCACGAGTAAATTGCTCAAATTCACGAGTAAATGGCCTAAATTCACGAGTAAACTGCTGAAATACACGAGAAATGTGCGAATTCACGGGGACATCGCACAAAATTCTCGATTTTATCGATCAAACTTGAGTTTATATCGCTCAAACAGGAGTTTAACGCTCAACCTCTCGAGTAATGTGCGAATTCACGGGGTTATCGCACGAATTCTCGTGGATATCGATCAAACTTAGTTTATATCGCTCAAACAGGAGTTTAACGCACAATCTCTCGAGTAATGTGCGAATTCACGAGTAAACTGCTGAAATACACGAGTAAACTGCCCAAACTCACGAGTAAACCGCCCAAACTCACGAGTAAACCGCCCAAACTCACGAGTAAACGGCCTAAACTCACGAGTAAACTGCCCAAACTCACGAGTAAACTGCCCAAACTCACGAGTAAACCGCCCAAACTCACGAGTAAACGGCCTAAATACACGAGTAAACCGCCCAAACTCACGAGTAAACTGCTCAAATTCACGAGTAAACTGCGAATTCACGGGGACATCGCACAAAATTCTCGATTTTATCGATCAAACTTGAGTTTATATCGCTCAAACAGGAGTTTAACGCACAATCTCTCGAGTAATGTGCGAATTCACGAGTAAACGGCCTAAACTCACGAGTAAACTGCCCAAACTCACGAGTAAACCGCCCAAACTCACGAGTAAACTGCGCAAACTCACGAGTAAACGGCCTAAACTCACGAGTAAACTGCGAATTCACGGGGATATCGCACGAAGTCTCGGGGATATCGCACAAAATTCTCGATTTTATCGATCAAACTTGAGTTTATATCGCTCAAACAGGAGTTTAACGGTCAACCTCTCGAGTAATGTGCGAATTCACGGGGTTATCGCACGAATTCACGTGGATATCGATCAAATTTTTGATTTTATCGATCAAACTTGAGTTTATATCGCTCAAACAGGAGTTTAACGCTCAACCTCTCGAGTAATGTGCGAATTCACGGGGTTATCGCACGAATTCTCGTGGATATCGATCAAATTTTTGATTTTATCGACCAAACTTGAGTTTATATCGCTCAAACAGGAGTTTAACGCACAATCTCTCGAGTAATGTGCGAATTCACGAGTAAACGGCCTAAACTCACGAGTAAACTGCCCAAACTCACGAGTAAACCGCCCAAACTCACGAATAAACTGCCCAAACTCACGAGTAAACCGCCCAAACTCACGAGTAAACGGCCTAAACTCACGAGTAAACTGCGAATTCACGGGGATATCGCACGAAGTCTCGGGGATATCGCACAAAATTCTCGATTTTATCGATCAAACTTTCGATTATATCCATCAAAATCACGATATTGTCACCCAAATATCCTTTTCATGAAGAAAATTAAAATGAATTTCTATATTCTTGAATGAAAATGATTTTTATTATCAATAATAAAATGAAAGAAGGGTAACCAGTTGATGGTTACCCCCGATGTTTTAAATTTCTGGATCAAATGTTTTGCAATCCGTTTCTTTGCTATTTGATGCTTGCTTCCCTTTATGGCTGACAACATAAATAGCATCTGCACTGCATTTGTTTCCAGAATCCCAATATTTACAATTATTCACTTCACATAGTACATCTTTTGCCATCTTATCACACCTCCTCATTTGCTATCATTAACAAAGTTGGGGTTATTGATACTTTCCTTTTTCAGGTTTTGGTGTCTTAATTTTAATTGCGGGCGTCATAACTTACAAAAATCCGGGCAGTTTCCGCCCGGATTTTTTATATGCTTATGCGGATCTTTTCAATAGTTCTGCTTGAGGGATTTTCCAAAGCTCCCGCCATTTTTTCAAGGCGGCAACCAGGATGATCAAGCCTAGGATTAACATGGTGATCGATAGTATTCCGTTCAATATGCTGAATCCTACAGAGTCCGGGTTCAGGTATACGTTTTTCACCATCCAGTACCCTGCTACATTGACTGTTACATATAAGTAGGCAAGGGGTACGAGGCATGTCCAGATATACCAGCGTTTGTCTGCGATTTTCAATACGACGGTCGCACCGATGATGAGTCCAATCGAAGCCATGAGCTGGTTGGATACGCCAAAGAGTGCCCAGATCGAACCGATGTCCCCAGAGTAAAGCAGGTATCCCCAGATAAAGCAGGCTAATGCGCTGGCGAATATGTTCCCCGGCAGCCAGTCGACTCGTTTTAATGGTTTATAGAACTCCCCGAAGAAGTCCTGGATTAAGTAACGGGCAACACGTGTCCCAGAATCGATGGCAGTCAATATGAACACCGCCTCGAACATGATGACGAATTGGAAGAAAAACGATGCCAGTTTGTCAAAGAAGGGTATTTCGGTGAAAATATAGGTCATGCCGACAGCAAGTGTAACTGCCCCGCCTGTCCGTCCCTCCAGATTAATGCCGATTTCTTCACTGAGTTCGTCAAGATGTACGGTTTCCATCCCTAATGTTTGAAATACTTCAGGTGTGGAGTTAATCGCAAAATAATCTCCTGGCTGCAGTGAAACCGCAGCAATCAATGCCATGATGGCAACGACACATTCCACTAGCATGGCTCCGAAACCAACGGATTTGATATCACTCCAACGGTTTAACATTTTTGGAGTTGTGCCGGATCCGACAAATGCATGGAATCCTGAAATCGCGCCACAGGCGATGGTGATTGAAATGAATGGCCAAACCGGACCGGCTACAATCGGGCCCCCGCCATTAATGAATTCGGTAAACGCAGGAAACTGGATTTCTGGATTCACTACGAAAACGCCGATGATCAATGCGGCAAATACACCGATTTTCATAAATGTACTAAGGTAATCACGAGGTGCCAGCAGCAGCCAAACAGGCAAGGCGGCAGCGAAGAAAGCATAGATCGGCAAAATGATGGCAAGTGTGCTCGCCTCAAGTGTCAATAAGTCGCCAAATGCCGTTCCTTGAATGTTCGGCCCAAGTAAAATTGCGGCCATGATGAGCCCGAACCCGACGATGGTCGCCCCTTTCAGGTTCCCGGTTTTTTTATGGTAAAGCCCTACACCCATGGCGATCGGAATGGTGATCCCGACAGCGAACGTCCCCCATGGATTGTTTTCCAGAGCATGCAGAACGACCATTGAAAGTCCTGCCATCGTGATCGTGATGATAAAAAGCATCGCGAGTCCTGTACAGAAGCCTGCTACAGGTCCAAGTTCTTCTTTCGCAACTTCCGAAAGGGATTTGCCGTCTTTACGCATCGACGCGAAAAGCACGACGGCATCATGGACGGCTCCCCCGATTACAGCCCCGATCAGTAGCCATAATAAACTTGGCAAATACCCGAATTGTGCAGCAAGGATGGGTCCCACCAAAGGACCAGCCGCTGCAATGGCTGCAAAATGGTGGCCGAATGCCACCCATTTATTTGTTGGAACATAATCTTTTCCATCTTCTAATTTATGGGCCGGAGTCGGCTTGGAATCATCAAGTTTTAATACTTTAAGTGCTATGAATGTCCCGTATAAACGGTAGGCAATCATTAATATACAAATGGAGCCTATGACAATTGTAACCGCATTCATATTTGAACCCCCTCTATTACTTACATCGTAAAAAAATGATATCACAATGAAAGCGAATTCAATGGGTTTTCAAGTTATAATGCAGATATCGAGGGATGGACTGCATTATGATAAAGCTAAAATGCAGAATTATGAAAATTTTTAAAAACCGATCAGCTGCTTTAGCTCCTTCACATACGTCCGGCTTACCGGGATGTTTGACCCGTCACTCATAATGAGATTATAAGTCGAGTTGAACCAAGGCTGTATTTCGGATATATGGATGACATTCACGATAAAACTGCGATGCACCCGTAAAAATGAGCGCTTATCGAGCTTCTTTTCAAGCACGATGAGAGGGTCGCCGATTTTATATTCATTTTCCCCGGTTTTAATGACCGTCTTCCCTTCAACGAGTCCTATGAACAAAATATGATCCCGGTCGATCAAAACGATCCGATCATCTATCACCACAGCCAACTTACCTGTCTGTTCCACCGACATTCGGCTGGCGGGAGCTGCTGTTCCGGATTCGTCTTTCCCGATTTGACGCTGCTTCATGAGCTTATCCAAAGTTCGACGTATCCTTTTTTCATTAAAGGGCTTTAATAAATAATCAAATGCATATAACTCGAAGGCTTGGAGGGCAAACTCATCATAAGCGGTCGCAAAAATGAGCGAAGGTGCGGGGTCAAGTTCCGCCAATTGCTTAGCCAACTGCAAACCATTGCCATCTGCAAGCTCAATGTCCAAAAAGACAAGCTCAGGTTTAAGGCGGGAGATATCCCTCATGGCATCTTCTATCCCCTCGGCCTCACCCACGACTTCAACTTGCCTGCTTCTCTTCAATAGATATTTCAATTCATCCCTAGCCAGTGGTTCATCCTCTACGATAAATGCTTTCATCATCGTTGCCATACTCCTTTCTCGTTGAGTGGTATTGATATGTTCACTTTGGTTCCGTGTCCCGCTTCACTTTCAATCGAGAGGCTGGCCTGACCTTTATAGATCCCTTCCAGCCGTTCACTGATATTATGAAGCGCCGTTCCTGTTCCCTTAGCCGATTCTACAGCCTGCTTGCCCAATTCATCTATTCTCCCGCCCGGAATCCCTTTTCCGTCATCCTCCACAACAATGTGCATCGCATCGTCTTTAAAGTATGCGCGGATGATGATTTGACCTTTGTTTTTCACATGTGGAAATGCATGGTGTATCGCATTCTCAACAAGTGGCTGCAATGTGAATGGAGGGATGAGAACTTCCTTAAGCCTTGGCTCAATGCGATAATCGATATGATATTTATCTGGAAAACGCGCCTGCTCCAGTGATAAATATGCGTTAACATGCTCTAATTCCTTTTCTAGCGGCACCAGTATTTGTCGGGCCCCTTGTAAATTAGAGCGAAAGAAGGCACTGAGCTCCTGCAATAAACTTCTTGCCTTCTCTACATCCGTCCGGCATAGAACGGATATCGTATTGATTGCATTGAATAAAAAATGAGGATGGACCTGTGCCTGCAATGCTTTAATTTCAGCATCTTTCAATAATTTCGTTTGCATTTCCGCTTTTGCCAGTTCCAGTTGAGTGGAAAATAGCTTGGCCAATCCTTCAGCTAACTCTTGTTCCACTTGGCTTAATTTATCCGGATGCTTGAAATACATCTTCAAAGTCCCGACCGTTTTCTGTTGGACCTGCAACGGCAGGACTACGGCCGCTTGCAATGGACATTGATCATGAAAGCAATAAATGTCCTTTTTTGTTTTGGCCACGATGATTTTCCCTTGTTCAAGGGCTTGTTTCGTTAAGCCTGTCGCTATCCCCACCTTAGGGACATGGTGATCTGACGCAGCACCAACATGGGCAAGCACGCTATGTTCATTGGTAATGGCCACGGCATCGGCTTCAGTCAGCCCCAAGATGATTTGGGCTATTCTCTTGCATGAAGTTTGATTCAAACCTTGCCGGAAAAAGGGCAAAGTCTGATCCGCAATCAGGAACGCAAGATTGGTTTGTACGGCCCGTGTCCGTGCTTCGTCCCTTGTGATCGACTGAATGATGAGCATGAAAAGTAAAGTCCCGAATCCATTGATGATGATCATGGGAATCCCGATTACTTGTACGAGCTCCCATGCCCTTTCAAAGGGGTTGGCCGTCACCAGGATGATGCCCATTTGGATTGCTTCCAATGCCATGCATATGGGAAGGGCAAACCAAGGGGTGATCGTCCCATGCTTTCGCCGCCTTTTCCCCAAAAGACCCGATAAGACCCCAGCCAAAATTGCAGCGATCGCACAAGCCCCCGCCGTAAAGCCCCCGAGAAAATAACGGTGAAGCCCCGCAATCAAACCTACTCCCAACCCAACAAAGGGTCCTCCCAGCAGACCGCCGATAGCCACGCCCATAATTCTTGTGTTGGCAATCGCGTTATCGGGAGCAATCTCAGCATGCCAATCACCCTCCGGCATGGCATGAGTTCCGATTTCGATTCCTGTATAGTTACTTATGATGCCGAATGTTCCAAAAAGTGCGATAAACATGATTTTCTTCGACATTTCATGTTCATGGCCTATCATTTGCCGAAAGTGTTTCATATAAGAAAGCAGGAAGGCAGCAATCACGATGATCCCCACTTTTTCAAACAGCGACGGTAATAAATCAACCAAAGCATTCACCCCATTTCTGGCTTTTTCATTCATCTTACACCAGCCATGAAATCCTTGTCGAATTTTGTTTTTACGATTCCAAAAACATGGAAAAAATGAGGGACCATATCGGAGAAAAAGCTAGATTCAATCTAAAAAAAAGCCTATAAATACCAAGGTTTTTTCAATAGAAAGAAATCATCTTTTCAGAGTCGTTTATCGCGGAATCGGACATCAGGGACCAGAGGCAGTAATTGAATTATTTATTAACATCCTTTGGCCACCTTTGAATCAGAACGCTTTTTTTTCAATATTCCGATCACCAACAATAACACCGGGAGAAGAAAACAAATGGTTAAGGAAAAGGGCGTCCATGCTTTTACAGTAAAGTTTTGACTATGTACTGTATTTGGATGTGTAATGATGGAGAAGGCAAAAATTAAAAATGCTAATGGGAAATGAAGAAGTTTGTGATTTTTCAATCCCAAAACTTGAGCTAACCCGAGAGACAGTCCATAATAACAGATCGTTAGCTTGAAATACACGGATAGAATCCAAATGAAGGCTACAGTGACTTCAATACGCTCCAAAAAATCACCAACACTCATCCTCTTTCCCAATCTATAGGAAGGATGGTTTTGCAGTGCGGTTATATCAATACCCAATACGAGGATAGAGAAAATGATCACTAAGAATAGAACGAAGCCTCCCAATAATGTTCCTCGATAAAAGTTCTTTTTCATTTCAGCCTTTTCATTTACATAGGGCATGATCATTAAAAAGAAAACGAGCTGTACATACGGGAGCGCTAAAGTGTGATAGGAGCCCTTAATAATTGGTTTCATGCCTTCTTCAAAAATAGGTTGAATATGTTCTACTTTGATTTCAGGGATAAGAAGTAAAAATAACATGAAAAGCATAAAGACAATCCAAGGAAAAAAGATCAATGCAGTTCGACTGATGACTTCCAATCCTAATCGTACACCGATTATGCATGTCAATAAAAATAGAATCATAATCATTTCAATAGGTGTTCCAACCAAAATTTGTGTTGTTGAAAAACTTCCAATTTCATACAATAAAGCGGACAAAAGGTACAAAATATAAAAAAGAAAGAGCAGTGCCGTAACTTTCCCAACCCATTTTCCCAATATTTTTTCATTAACTTCGACATAAGTCTTAGAAGGATAAATCGAGGCTAATTTATTATATAAGAAAACAAAACACAAACTGACGAGAGTAGTTATTATATAGGAAATCCAGGCATCCTGCTTGGCTAAATGGACAAGCAGCGCAGGTACATTGAGTATCGAACCTCCTATCGTAAATATGATGACCAATATAAGAAATTCTCCTGAGCTAATTTTACCTTTCTCGAGCATAATCAATAAATCCCCCCTAAGACAGAATCCGTTCCATGAAAGATGTGAAGGGATTATAAATGTTTGTTATCCAGTCTAAGGGATTAGGAATGGTAACATCTTTAATTAATAAAATGCTCAACGTCATACCAACTAAAAGCAATAGAATAAAGACGGAGATTTCCCTCCAGCATTTATTTTTAAAAAGTTGAGGTATTTCAAAATATGAAATAATTGCTCCAGTAAACACGGTTCCTATGATTGCCCACATAGATCTTTACTCCTCGACTTCTTTTTGAAAGGATTCTGTTATGGTGCCTAAATGGCGAATCCTTTAACGGTTACATTCACTTCCGAATGCATATCCACCTTCTGTTTCATTCCCAAGGCAGTAACGATGGCAAGTTCATTCAACTCATTGCCGCTCCAACAGCCGGGCAGACATATGAACGTTACGGTTATGTTTTCACCTTGGATGTAAATATATCCATTTAAATGAAATAATTTGTCATGAATTCCTTAAAGCTTCTGTCCCGCTCTCTTCTGCTCTACCTGATTGGAAGGTTTATGATGGTATCATTTCTGAAATAGCAGTTGTCATTTTTGGAACCCTTCACACCCAAAAATAGTTTATTGTTAAACGAGGAAAGTAAACAGGTTATTTCATTTTAGGAACGAGTATGAGGTATGAATATGGAATTGAGAAATCAAATCATTTATATCAGTAAAAAAGTATTGAATAGTATTAAGAATTTCGAATTTAATTTTGAAACTACTATATGTATCTTTGATAAAGAGCTAAATGTTTTATACGCCAAAAGTAATGATGAAAATCAAGATTTATGTAAACTGGTTATAGAAGAATCTGTTGAAAATAATGCATTTATTTTAAGTTCATTGCAAAATACTACTGTAAAAACTAAAAATAAACTTTCCGGAAAGGATTTTAGTGTCATATCTTCCCCGTTCCATGAAAATAAAAATAAGGAATTGCAAGGCTATGTAGGTATATTCACAACGGATGATAGTGAAAATTTCAAAATGATTTCTGAAATGCTCGCTAATCAAATCTCCTACGAATTACATGTGTACCGTGAGAAATTATCAATTGAAGAAATAATAAAAACAGATAGATCATCTTTATTCACCAGGGAATCGCAACATAAAGTTGATTTGCGGATCATCCAGAATATAACGCAAGGTCTCAAAGATAAAGAAATAGCTGATAATCTTCATATTAGTGTTTCTACAGTTCGTAACCATATAAATAAATTGTTTGAAGAATTAGGCGTATCCTCCAGATCACAATTAATCAGCTTGCATTATGAAAATAAATTGCATGAAATTCTTCATGAAGTGAAGATGGAAAACCGCATCTTATAGTACTTTTAGAAATAAAAAGCGAAATTCATTTTGAAGGTATACAATGAGCATCATAAATCTACACCCATATAACAAACAAATTTAATCCCATTTCTTTTCTGCAAAAAGGGATTTTTTATGCTTACCCGAAATATGTACACTTCCTTGAACTTCGTAGAAACTGTTATTGGAATGAAAGCGCATAGGGAAACCAAAAACCTTATGCTTGAGCCTATAAAAAGCCCCTACTCAAAGTGAGAAACAGCTCGAGGTCCTAACCAAAAAAATACCCCATCAAATTTTCAGGCTTGATGGGGGGGCATTTGCAATCCGTTTGATTATTTTGCCTCGAAAAGGTACTTACTTTCATTCACCCTTAATAAGTAATTATATTATGTCTTTCATTAACACATACTTGGAGGGATATTCCCAGGATTAGCTTTCAATGCATTAGGGGGAGTATCATAAATATATGGTGGTGCTGGATTTAATTTTGGTTTATTTGCAAATGGGATTGGATGTTCTACATAGTTAAAGGTGCCTTCGCAATCCATACTTGTACCATGAGCCCATCGACCCTCTGCACTTTGATTTCCCTGAGAGAAATTGAATAGTGTATAGGCTACTTCTCTTTTCTCAAGATCTTTAGGAAACGTAGTTGGTACAACTATGCCACATTCTGCAGCCTCTAGTTCTTTGATAGCTGCGATCCATTGATTTTGATGCATAGTATCACGGGCAATCAGCCAAGATAACATGTCTTTCACGCCCCGGTCGTTAGTGGCCTCGTATAGTCTAACAACTTGGAGGCGGCCTTGAGACTCAGCATTAAGGTTGGCTCTAAAATCTGCCAACAAATTACCGCTTGCGATTATATAGTCAGCTGTCCACCTATTTCCAACGCTGTCTGCAGGCATTGCTCCTAGACCTGAAACAATTGCATGTTGAGGGTTCATTCCCCCAAGGATCGCCCCAATAATAGGATCTTTTGCTGCCGTTTCCAAGTCCCCTACAGGAGCACCATCCAATAACCTGGCAATCATCGTAGCCAACATTTCTATATGCGCCAATTCTTCTGTACCGGTATCCATTAATAAATCCTTATATTTTCCGTTCCCTCTTACACTCCACCCTTGGAATAAATATTGTAAGGCAACTGAAATTTCACCGAATTGACCACCTAAAACCTCTTGTAATTGTTTAGCGAATAACGGATCAGGTCTATCAGGTTTAGCATGGTATTGCAATTCTTTAACATGATAAAACATGTAATCACCCCAAGTTTTTATATAAAGCTCAATACTCAGTATTTTATACAATTGTGATAAATAGGTGTATGTCCATGTAGTGGTCAATCTTCATTTCAGATAATGATAATAAAAAAATAAAATGGCTAGTCCTAACCTCAAATTTAAAACATAAATATTCATATACTGTGTATTTTCACTGAGGAGGGTACTATGTTTTTAGCTATTGAAAAAGCCGTTCTTATTATGGTTTTACTTCGCCTATTTTCCGGCAGTGTTGAAATCTTGGCAGCTGCGCTGATGTTTAAGCTAAACAACATAGAAAAAGCATTATTAGTTAATAGCTCATTGGCCTTAATCGGACCTATTATTCTTATTATTACAACCACAGTTGGGTTAATCGGGGTCTCTGAAAAACTATCCTTATTTAAAATAACATGTGTTTTTTCAGGAGTTGCACTAATTTTAATTGGTGTCAAAAGTAGTTAATACTCTCAGTCTGTAGAATCAAACTTAAAAAAAGCCCCTCTAGTTTTAGCAATATCTGATTCCGTCACCCTTAGCACCCCTCATTTGAGGTGTGTACATAGGAAAGTAAACGTCCCCTGTTCCTGACCTATTATATAAGGGGGATAAAGCTTATATTATGGTAAAATTTAAAGGTATGATCATTGCGCTTGATAAAAAAGGAACTAAAGGGAATGTTTAAACTTCATGCGAACTTGGATCATTCGTTCATGCTTTCAGTTCAGGAAAATTTCATAATAAAGTAAATAAGTCGGAGGCGATTAATGTGTTGGTTGTTACCACAGAAAAGATTGAAGGGTACAAAATTGTAGAGGTAAAAGGGCCTGCCTTCGGTCTAATTGTTAGAAGCAGAGGGATTGGCGGCGATATCATGGCAGGGTTAAAGTCCCTGGTAGGCGGAGAAATCAAGCAATATACAGCGATGCTTGAAGATTCAAGAAAAGAAGCTATGGACCGTATGATAAAAAATGCCAATGAAATGGGTGCAAACGCAATTATTATGATGAGATATGATTCTGGGGAAATCGGTACGAATATGAGCGAAATTGTTGCATATGGAACTGCCGTCATTGTGGAGAAAATATAATGAAATTCATCATAGGGTACTATATATTACAAATTATTATAGTTATCTTATGCATTTTACTTGGATACTTTATCTATGATAAACGGTTTAAACGCAATCACGGTGTAAAAATTCCTGATGGATTTCAATCGACAGATGAAATAAATATAGACCCCGTGACAGGAGAAAAAACAAGGGTGTATTATAATCCTGATACGGGTGAACGCTTTTATAAAAAAGAAAAATAATTAAAAAGCCACGATTTTTACAATTAAAACCCCTTGTAACCATACAAGGGGTTTTAATAACGACATTATTTTTCCATTACAGGCTTATAGTGCCCTGGTATGTTTTGGGCTGAAATGGCCAATCGGTTCCAGCCGTTGATGGTGATGATTATGGTAACGAGATCGATATATTGTTTTTCATCAAAATGAAGGCGGACCCTCTCATACAGTTCATCAGGTACACCGTTGGCAGAAATGGCCGTGACCGCTTCCGTCAATTCCAGCGCTGCCCTTTCCGAATCAGAATAGAATGGTGTTTCACGCCAAGCACTCAAACAGTAAATTCTTTGTTCCGTTTCACCCATTGCCCGGGCATCCTTTGTATGCATATCCAAGCAGTACGCACAGCCATTGATTTGAGACGCGCGAATTTTAATCAATTCGATTAATGCGCTTTCGATTTCCGTTGTTTTCTTGTACTCCTCCAAACCCATCATTAATTTGACCACTTCACGATTTGTTTTCATGTAGTTAATCCGTTGTTCCATGTCAATCTCCTCCATTAAATCTTTTTAGGTTCCACTTATAAGACAAAATAGAGGTTTGATTTGTGACATCCAAAAAAAAGACCCCTCAATCTATCACAGGAATATGATTTAATTTATCGGGATTGGTGACAATGAAGATTTTGCGGATATTTTTTTGTTTTGGATCTAATTCAAAGCAGATGACTTTGATAGGCTTTCCTTCTTTCATTTGCAAAATTCCTTCCTGGCCATTGACCATCACCGGAAGAAGTTCTCCTATGAAGCCTCCTTTAGCAGAAACGCCTTTAAGAAAGGCGGATACGCGCTGTCTGGTTACAATTGGGTTTAATGCAGAAATCACTTTACCTCCGCCGTCAGTAACAAGGACAACATCTTCTGTAAGAAGATCCAAAAACTCCTCAAAGTTTCCTGTCGCAGATGCTTTTATGAATTTTTTTGCCAACAGATCGACATGTTTCGTATCCTCCGGATGGACGGGCCTATCATTCTGTAATTTCCGCTTAGCCCGGCTGTAGATCTTTCTGCAGTTCACTTCATTCTTTTCCAGCATCTCGGCGATATCTTCATAGCTGTAAGTGAATGCTTCCCTAAGCACGAAAACCGCTCTTTCAACAGGTGAAAGCTGTTCCAGCAAAACGAGGAAGGCATATGCAACCGTTTCATCCGTTACGACCTTATCTAGAGGCTGATCTGTTTCGTTTACCCGAGGTTCTGGCAGCCAAGGACCTGTGTAAACCTCTCTTCTCTTACGGGCTGATTTCAAGTAATTCAGACAGCGGTTTGTCGTCATTTTCGCAAGATATGCTTTCATGTCCTTAATTTCGTCGGTATCAAGCTTAAGCTGCAGGAATAAATCATGAACGATATCTTCTGCATCGGTAACCGATCCAAGCATCCGGTATGCGATGGAAAAAAGAAAAGGTCGATATGTCTTATATAATGAATCCAACTCCACTTGCTTCACCTATTTTCTATCAAATTCGTTTTCGAAATCCTATCACTAATTATTCTCTAACCCAATCATTTATCCTTCAGCAGTCCATCCTATAATTCAAACAACTTAAAAAGAGCAGCAAAAGAGCTGCTCTCAGACTGTAGACAAACTAGCTCCCTACCGTTCAACAGGATTCCTTACCGGACAAATATAGTACCACTCTCTGTTAAAATGGTGTACCCAATTCCGGATACTCATTTATCAAGTTGCTTCATACCATACGATATCATCAAACATTTTTACAACCCGCGGTATGAAGCCTTCTTCATAATCTTCCGGGTATTGAACGATTGCATAGTAAACACGGTCGCCATGTTGAAAAACCGACACTGTACCCAATATGGAATAATTACTGCCCTTCTGACTAATGTCAAATTCCATCTCAGACCAATCAAATCGGTTAGGCGAGTTATCAGATCGCTGTTTTATCTCAAAGCCGTTGCTTATCACAACTTCCCTCGCAAACTCCTTCTTTTCTTCTATTGTCGCATTCGTACCCTCACTTTTGGAAAATATCTGAACTTTGGCATCCTCATTTCTCTTGCCTGCAAAATTTGCAAAAACAATCATTCCATCTCCTTCACCAGAACTAGCCTCTTCAACGACCATATCATCCACGATGTAGGTTGAGAATCCCAATGCCTGACTGTGATGAAGCGTGAATTGGAATGGTTCTTCCATACCTTCTAATATGATCGTATCCGTTTTCGTATTTGGCCGATCTTTTGTCGGATTTTCAACCGATTCACCTGAAGGATCTTCATCTTGCCCGTCGGTTTGCTTAGGACTATCACTTGGCTTTTCTGAAATTGGCGGAGATTCCTCATTTCCCTCCTGGACTCCTTTACAAGCACTAACTCCTGTTACCAAAAAAACGGCTGCCAAAATCAACAATATCTTTTTCATTGGAACCCTCTTTTCTTGTGTTTTAACAAATTATTATACGGTCCCATATGGAAAAAAGTTACACTATGCTTCATTGAAATATCAGACTTTATCGACAAAAAAGGATCGATACTCCACTCGTTCCGAAAAGAAAATATGAGATTGATTCACTTTGATGCGTCCATATCTTTATTTAACTAAACTATTCGATAGATAGTTTGAATAGGAGTGCTTGAATGTATGATAATGTAAAGAATCGCACGTTCAAAAGGCCGCCAATTGGCGGCCTTCATAACTTCCCTTGCCTCATATGTACTAATTGAAAAATAAATGTTTTGGTTAAGATCCAATGCTATGTTCTACTGCAGTATCCCAATTAGGAAAATAATACAATGCATTCTTCATTAACTCCGGATCTGACTTCTTTACCTCTTTCTTTCGAGGTAGCTTTCCTTCTTTTTCTACTAAGTCAGAAATTTGATTCACGACTTCTTCAACACTCATATTTACTTCCATCTCTGTTCCCTCCTTCTTGTTCTTATTTATATTTTTTCCCAATAGATGAAAAGTAATACAATTTTTCTGTAGCTAAACTACCAGTTTAGTTTAAGAAGGTTACTTGAATGTATGATAATTGAAAGGATCCTACAGACAAAAAGCCAACGAAATCGTTGGCTTCAGACTGTAGACAAACTCGATGAAAATCGAGTTTGTCTATTTTTATGGCTTGTACAATTTGGACGTTGATTTCCACTCCAGGCACTCGCTTTCCGCGGGCGGTCGGGGAGCCTCCTCGGCTTTCGCCTGCGGGGTCTCCCCTAGACGCGCTTTTCCCGCAGGAGTCTCGAACACCCGCTCCAATCAACTTTGTCTTACCTTTTAGATAGAACACTTTTGCCTGGAGTCATGTTTGTTTTAAAATAGAAGTATTAAAACTTGAGGTGATGAGGATGCTTTCTAAACATGATTCTATTCAGCGAGATCAACTTGAAATGATTACTTTAGATCAATTGGTGCCACCGAACCATTTGGTTCGTAAAATGGAGGCTGCCATTGACTTCACTTTCATTTATGACTTGGTGAAAGATATGTATTCAGAGGTAGGACGCCCAAGTATTGATCCAGTTATTTTAGTTAAACTGACTTTCATTCAATATACCTTCGGTATTCGTTCCATGCGTAAAACGATTGAAGAAGTTGAAACCAATATGGCTTACCGTTGGTTCTTAGGCTATGGTTTCCATGATAAAGTACCTCATTTCTCTACGTTCGGGAAAAATTATGAGCGACGCTTCAAAGATACAGATCTGTTTGAACAGATTTTCTATCGCATTTTAATGACAGCTGCTAATAAAAAGTTAATAAGTGCTGAACACGTTTTCGTGGATTCCACACATGTGAAAGCCAGTGCGAATAAACGGAAATTTGAAAAGAAAATCGTTCGTAAAGAAACACGAGCGTATCAAGGACGTCTTCAAGAAGAAATCAATCAAGATCGTGAAAACCATGGAAAAAAGCCTTTTCCACCAGATAAATTTGATAAAGAAGAGACCAAAGAGATTAAAGAAAGTACAACGGATTCTGAGAGTGGCTACTATGTGAAAGATGAACGAACAAAACAGTTTGCCTATTCATTCCACGCGGCCGCAGACCGCAACGGTTTTGTATTGGGAACGATTGTAACACCTGGAAATACACATGACAGTCAGATCTTAGAGCCACTAGTTGAACAAGTGATTGAGAAAGTTGGAAAACCGGAAGCCGTTGCCGCAGATGCAGCTTATAAAACACCAGCGATTACAAGCTACCTATTTAACAAAGAAATCATACCGGCTTTACCTTATACACGTCCTCGCACCAAAGAAGGATTTTTCCGCAAACAGGACTATGTATACGATGAACATTTTGATTGTTACCTTTGCCCTTCGGGCGAAACTTTAAAGTACTCAACAACAAATAAAGAGGGCTATCGCGAGTACAAATCGCCAAAACAAATTTGTACAACATGCTCATTTTTATCTCGGTGTACAGAAAGCAAAGACTGTCAAAAAGTGGTGACACGGCATATCTGGCAAACACATGTGGAAGAAGCAGATCATCTGCGTCATCATCAAGATGTAAAACCTATATATGCAAAACGTAAAGAAACGATTGAGCGTGTATTCGCAGATGCAAAAGAAAAGCATGGTATGCGTTGGACTACTTTAAGGGGACTTAAAAAATTGTCGATGCAGGCGATGCTTACTTTCGCTGCCATTAATTTAAAGAAGATGGCCAATTGGACATGGCAAGGTCCAAAAATGGCCTAACATAGTGGGCTCGTAGAGCCCCAATCTCTAAACTTTAGGCGAAAATTCAAAGGGAATTTCAAAAGGGGTTCAGAATTTTTAAATTCCGAACCCCTTTTGTCTACAAACTGAAGCCAACGAAATCGTTGGCTTTTGTCTAAATAATTCCCAAAATACTTTCTAGTAACATGCGACAAGCATAAGGAACCGAAGCAATAATAAATGCCATACCATGCTATATCGCTGTCCCAGTTTCGCCATGTTTTTTATGTTTTACTTTTTATGAATAGTTTCGCAGCCTATTCAGCAATCCTCTATCATTCTATGCAAAGCGATTTGCTGCTTCCCCGTCATATCAGCTCAGGAGCTGTTTCTGGATTTTGCTTGAACCGGTCTTCATGATGAGCTTCAATCGTGTGCAGGAAGCTTTTCATGGAGTTTGTCATATAAGCATCTTTACGGTGAATGAAGACTGTCGAGATATTGCGGTATTCTTCCGGAATTGGATGCACGTGGACTTTTTCATTGGCTGTTAGGTGATTCACCGCCGATTGTGGTACAAGGGTAATGCCAAGGCCGAGTGTGACGCTGGTCAAGATCGTTTCCAATACATTGAACTCCATGATCCTTTTGGGCATCACTTCTTCTTCCCTCAGCCATTGTTCCAGTTTGGAGCGATAGCCACACCCCTGACTGAATACTAAAAATGGTTCCGTTATGATTTCTTCAAGGTTAAATGTTTCATTTCTTGTAACTAATACAAGCTTTTCTGTACAGACATCGTATGGCTGAATGAGCGGATGTTTGATCGGTCCTGTAACAAAAGCGCCATCCAGCCTGTGTTCAATGACATCTTTGATTAAGTCTTCCGTTAACCCCGCCTTTATGGATAAATCGACATTTGGATACTGTTTATGATAGGCGGCTAGAATCTTGGGAAGATCGCTGACCGTTTCAACTGTACCGATATTCAATATCCCTGTAGGTGTTTCACTATCCAGGAATACTTGCTTGAGTTCTTCCACATCAAGCAAAATTTTGTTTACATACTCCAGCATTTTTCTGGCCTCCGCAGTTAGTGACATGCCACGTTTATGCCTATTGAATAAAGGCGTCCGTAACTCCTGCTCTAAATGCTTAATCCTCGCCGTTACATTGGATTGGACGTAATTCAACTCAACAGCCGCCTTACTTACGCTGCCATATTTGGCGACGCACTGGAATATTTGCAAATCCCTCATTTCCATCAAAGTGCCCCCCCCTTTCTCAACTATCATTAATAATGATGATTATATTCATTTTAAGTCATTTTACATGATAATGACTTTATCATAAGGTGTGTATAGGAATTAAATCAATCATTATTTTTGAGGGGAAGCTTTTATGAAAAAAAATCAAGTTTTAATCGGTGCACTTTTATGTTTGACTGCCAGCATTTCTTGGGGAGCGATGTTTCCAGTTGCAGAAAGGGCCTTAATGTATATTGATCCTTTTTATTTCGCTTTTTTGCGATATTTAGCTGTTAGCGTCATTTTAGGGATATTGCTTTTAATGAAAGAGGGTAAGAAGTCTTTTAGCCTGGAAGGGCAAGGAAAGAAATTATTGTTTTTTGGGACGATGGCTTTCACTGTCTACAATTTTCTCATTTTCGCAGGTCAAGATTTACTGGGGCATAACGGGGTGATTGTTGCTTCCATCATGGAATCATTAATGCCCATGATTTCAATTTTAATTCTGTGGGTTTTCAAAAGTGCCAGACCCATGAAGTACACAATCGCCAGCATGTTCCTTGCCTTGATAGGGGCCATTCTTGTCATTACCAATGGCAGCTTATCATTCGTATTTTTATTGAAAGATAGTATCATCCCTATCCTTTTCATTCTTATCGGGGTTATAGGGTGGGTTATTTATACGATGGGCGGCAACCAATTTAACGGATGGTCAACACTTCGCTATTCGACTTTAACGTGCATTTTAGGAACAGCCGTATCAGCCATCATAACCTTCCTCGCAACGGCAATGGGCCTGTCCGTCCCTACGGCAGAGGTTATGCAATCCATTTATGGCGAGATGATTTTCATGATTATTTTCCCTGGTGCCATAGCCCTTTTAAGCTGGAATTTAGGCATTAAACTTTTAACGCCGATCAATGGAATCCTATTTATCAATTTAGTTCCAATCACCACGTTGGCCATCGTTTTCATCCAAGGAGGATCACTATCATCCTACGAAATACTCGGAACTTTTTTAGTGATATATGCTTTGATTCAAAACAATTACTTTCAAAGAAAGAACTTGCCTTCCCGGGTTAAGGAAATGAATCCAAGTGAAAAGAATCATTTAATTAAAGGTACACAACATCAATAGGAGGGCAACAATGGATTTATTAACGCTTATGCTAATCTTTGGATTGGCTATACTTTGGGAATTGGCAACGATTAATAAGAATGTGAAAAAGATGAATGAGCAAAATGCAGAATTGATCAATCTGTATAATGAAAGAAGGAAAAGAATTCAATAAAATAGAATTTTGGCAATACAATGTAAAAAAGCCTCTCATTTAGAGAGGCTTTTTTGCATTTTTGATGATCGTACTTTTCACCAAGCTTAATCGTCGGCCCTATATTCAAGCTCAGCCTTCACTTTGTCGGCGGACGAGAGCAAATAGAAAAGAGCATGTGTTGAAAAAATGATTGATCAAAACATGCCCTTTTTATGGATAAAGCCATTCTAGTCCTTTTGACATTTTACCATTATAAATTTAAATGGAGGTTTATTCTCCATATTCTTATGGGGCTCAACAATTTCTGAAAACTCTATCAGTCCATAATTCCCAAATTCTTGTTTAATCGAGTCGGAATCGTAAAAAAACATTTTCATCCCTTCCATTATCTCGAAATAGTCTTTACCCAGTTGTTTGCCCTTACCGAACATTGGGGCACCTTTTGAAATAGTGGTGAAAATCATATATCCATTTGGCTTTAACTGATTAAAGCAATCTTTAATAAACTTTTCTCTCTCACGATTATTCAATAAGTGAATAAGGGCATAACAAAATATACCATCATAAAGTTTGTTATCAAAAGGCATATCGGTTACTGAACCATGAAAAATATTAAGATTAAGATCATTTTGCCTTGCCAATTCAATTGCTGTTTTTGAAATTTCGATACCTGTTACATGTATTCCGTTGTCAGTAAAAACCTTTGCATTTCTGCCATATCCTATACCAGGAATCAATAGATCCTTAACTTTCTTTTCAAGAAAAAAATCCTTTGTCAAGATTGCTGAGTCTGAAGGTTCAAATCCCCACATCATTTGATTTTCTATAAAACTTGATTCCCAGATTTCCGTCATACTTCAATCTCCTTTACAAATGGTCTCTTTCTTTAAAAAAGGAATTTATGCCTCCAATAGAAATGCCGCTTCAACTAAATCCATGATGACTCCAGCCGCCGCTTTATTGCCCTTCGCCGCCGCAATCACTAGCTGAGAAGGCGTGCTGAGGGACGTATCCCCGCATGCATATACCCCTTCAACCGATGTTCGTCCAAATGAATCCACTTTAATCCCGCCGTTCGGAGTGATTTCGCAGCCGAGCTGTTCCGCAAAAGAAGCGGATTGCACCAAGTCTGTCACCACAATACCTGCCTCCCTTTTGGTTTCCTGTCCGTTTTGCAGCCGGATTGATGTCAGCTGCCCTCCGTTCGATTTAAGATCTTCAATTTTTTCTTCCACGACTGTCACTTGCTGCCTAGCCAAGATAGCCTTCTCCTCATCAAGCACCTGATAGCCATTTGTAAACACCATTACATCACCGCTCCAGTTTGACAGCAGTTTTCCCATATGAAAGGCCCGTTCATTTTCTGCAATCACCGCCAATGCTTTGCCGCGCATTTCCCAGCCGTCACAAAAAGGACAGCTGAAAACACTCGTTCCGTATACATTCTGTATGCCTGGAATCTCCGGCAAGACATCCCGAAGACCTGTTGCGAGAAGCACTTTTTTCGCCATGTAATCCGTTCCGCCTTTCGTTTGAATCCGGAACACACCACTGGCTTTTTCAATAATCTCCACCCGCTCCTCCTTAATGGAGACGGACCGATATTTCTGGACATCCGTTCTTGCCCGCTTCTTGAACTCTGACGGCTTTACGCCATCCTGTGTGATAAATCCGTGCGACTCCTGCGTCACCCGGTTACGGGGTTTATCCTCATCGAACAAAATTGTTTTCCGTCCAGCACGCCCCATGACCAATGCGGCATTCAGTCCTGCAGGTCCTCCGCCAATAATTACACAATCCAACACATGCAACACTCCTTCTTTATAAAATCCATTAGAGACCCTTGATATCCTTAATTTGTGTAAAAAAATTTATTTTTCTTTTTTTGTCTCCTTACTCTGCTCCGCAATGCTCTGAATGGTCCTTCCAGCAAGTTCTTTCTTCATGTTGCCTTCCGCCTCGATCATCACGCGCTCAATTAAACAATCGCTTTCTTCATGGTCAAACGCACAGTTGAAAAGCACCGACTGACCCTCCACCGCTTCAATAACATCCAGAAACGAAATGTCCTGCGCGCGGCGTGAAATACTGTAGCCGCCTTTTGCCCCTGGCACTGATTCAATTAATCCAGCCTTCACAAGCTTCGTCAAAATCTTCGACAAGTACGTCGGGGACAAATCCTGCATACACGCCAGCTGATCCACGCTTACCGTATGACCTTTTGGTTCCATCGTTAAATGCACCATTGTATGTAGTGCATAATTGGTTGCCTTTGAATACTTCATTGATGCACCTCATAATTAAAACTATTACAGACTTTTAATATCTGTAATTGATTGTAACTCAAGCTGCAAAAAACCGCAAACTTTTTCATCTCACCTAACAATGATCATACTGCTAAAATTTTTTCTTGTAATAATCTGAACTTACATTTTTTAAACAACAGTACGCTCATATTATGTATTCCTTTTTGAACGGGTATATCCACACAAGAAAATAATCAAAAAAGTATGAGCCCTGTTAAAACAGAACTCATACCCTGCCAGTGTCGGTTTTTACAACCGATATATTTTACAATTTCAATAATCATCAGGATTTGGTTTTTCCGTTCAAAATCCAACCCTGTTTATTCACCAAGCTTCTTCCGGATATCCGCTGCTACGTTCTTTAGCGCCTTTTTCGATCCCCGTTCTAAGTCATGGTTCAATTTCCTTTCCTTGTAGCCGACAAATAAAGTATTAAGATCATAGCCTTCAGGATATAAATCGACGGCCTTTATATCAAGCTCGAGCCTATTGGCATGAACTTCCTTGAAGGTATCTTCGAAAAGTACGACGACATTATTGAAGGAGTCCTTTTTCTTATAAACGATCGCGTGCCCATTCAGTTCGCTTACCTTCACTTTGTCGCCGACTTCATATTCATAAGCTGATTCTAAAGGAACGGCCGCTGGCTTCGCTTTTTTGATTTTACTTTCCTGGACACGCTCCAAGTCGTAGTCTTTATTTTCGATATAGAGCTTTGCCTTTTGCAGAACCTTTTCACGGACATTCATTTTTTTGGCTATCCAAAGGGCATTGCTTTCCCCGGATTGACCGATCAACAGCTTGTATTTTGGCTCAAGTGTTTCGCTGTTGAATTGCATGGCCGCATTCATGAAATCACTGTGTATTTCCGAATAGCGCTTGATTTCACCATAATGGGTCGTCGCAACGGTTATGCACCCTCTTTGATAAAATTCCTCAAGGATGCTAATCGCCAATGCGGCTCCTTCATTCGGTTCCGTTCCGCTCCCGATTTCATCGAACAGCAGCAAGGAGTTATTTGTTAATGCCCCCATGATTTCCGAGATGTTTTTCATATGCGACGAAAACGTGCTCAGGGCATTTTCCATGCTTTGATTATCACCGATATCGACGAATACCTGGTCAAAGACGGCAAGCTCCGTCCCCTCTTTCCCGGCAACATGCAGTCCTGACATGACAGCCAATGTAAGGATGCCGATCGTTTTCAGGACGACAGTTTTACCCCCGGCATTAGGGCCTGTGATAATCAAGCTGCGATAGTCCTTACCGATTTCAAAATTCAAAGGTACGCTGTCTTGCGGCAATAGTGGATGCTTACAGCCCGTTAATTTAATATAACCGTGATCATTGATTTTCGGTTCGATGGCATCCATGCTTTTACTGAACTTGGCTTTCGCGAAGATCATGTCATATTGACTGATCAACTCGATGTTTATCTTGATCGGTTTCAGCTGTTCGAAAACCGTTCCGGATAATGTGGCCAAAAGCTGATACTCTTCCATCGATTCCTCCGCTTTTAAGCTTGCCAATTCTACATTCAATTTCGTAACAGAGGCAGGTTCAATGAACACGGTAGCCCCTTTTGCCGATACTTCCACGATTGTTCCGGCCACTTGATTTTTATAGGAGGCTTTGATCGGGATGGTGTAGCGATCATCCTTTTTACTGATGAAAAATTCCTGAATGAACTCTTTATTGGCTCCGCTCTTCAAGAACTTATTCAGCCTTTCCTCTATTTTACCTTCTGTCTTGATGATTTGGTTCCTGATCCGTTTCAGGTCCTTGCTTGCTTCGGAAACGACAGCATTTCCCTTTATCGTGAATTGGATTTCCTCTTCGATGCTCCTGAACTCAGTCATGGAGCGGGCGTAGGAATGCAGTGTCGGTGCAAAGAACTCTTTATCGGTCATGAATTTCTTAATATTCCTGCAGCCTCTTAAGAAGTCTGCTATCGCCACTAACTCTGACGGCTCCAAAATCATTCCTTTTTCCAGTTTGTCGATATGGAGGCCAATATGTGATATGCCCTTTAAGGGAATATGGTTTTCCGCATTCAGTAAGTTCCTTGCCTCCGTGGTCTCGTTCAAACGATTTTTAACGACCTTCAAGGTGCTGCTCGGCTTAAGCTGATCCAATAACGCTTTTCCTAAACCGCTTACGCAATGGTTTTTGACCATTTCCTTGAGTTGGATATATTGTAATTTTTCATGAGTCATTGTATTCATCTAATGATCCTCCTTGAATGAGTGAGTGAATGAAATTCCCGAATCCAAAAAATGCCCGCAATGGTCCCCCTACCTTTACAAATGAACAAGCCATTTGAGTAGAAAGCTCCTGCGGGCATCGGCCTTATCCATGGATAAGTACCTAAAATCGATAACAAATAGGGCAGCTCGAATAGACCTGCGTACACAAAAAAGCATGATAGGACAAATCCCACCATGCTTTTCGCCGTAACACCTGCATGTTACACGAATTATGGAAAAGGAAGCAGTCTTAAGGTAGGTATTCACAATGCAGAATTGCATTGTAAAAAAAGGCATACGTAATCCACTGACATAACAGTGATTAAATACCTTATTCAACTAAATTAGTTGATACCTACTCCCGACATAAAACACCACACCTTTTCTTAGATTGGAATTAACATACCATATCAGTAAGAAAGAGTCAATTCATTTTTTGCCTTTTACCAAAGTTTCATTAAAAGATTCAAGAAAAAAATACAGCGAAGCCCATGGTACTCCCCATTTCATTGTCTGAATATTTACTTTAAAATCGGGGTATGTTATCCTTATATTGACATAAACTAAAAACAGCCTCATGCGCTAACATGAGGCTGACAACTAGCAAGAGTGGTTGGTCACAACTAACTTAATTAATCGTCAGAAGAAGAACCATTGCCATCTTGGGAGGATGAGTGGTTCTTTTTCCGTTTCTTGGCGAACATAGACAGGATAAGACTGGTTGCTACAGCAACAAATATCTCTTTACCCATATCTGTAATCAAGTTCAATAAGAAATGAATCAAGCGGTCACCTCCTTTCCAATCTATCATTAGATGGAAAAGCAAAGCGTGACCTACCACTCTATCCTCAGTTGTCCCTCTATTTTATCATATTTTTACCCTAATGGTAATTATATGAAAATAAACAAGTCCAGCTAACATTTGATGCATTAAGAAAAGGGGATTATCCATTGGATAATCCCCTTTTCGGTTTAAGCTTCATCACTCATCATGAGAGGGACTGTTTTCCCTTCGTTCACGTTGATCAATCCATGGTCGGTTATTTTCAGAGCCGGGCTGACAGGAAGCGATAAGGTGCTTAATGACATGATGACATTATAATGTTCGTAGCCTAACGATTTAAGTGCATCTGTCAGGTGCTGAACCTGCTTTGATACGATGTCCATCGGCTCTTCGGAAAGAATTCCTCCAACCGGCAGGGGAATCATCGATAGGACCTTGCCATCGTGGACGCAGCAGACACCGCCTTGCTTCCTTATCACTTCGTTAGCGGCAATCATCATATCCTGCTTATTATGGCCAATCACCAGAAGATTATGGTTATCATGCGAATAGGTTGTGGCGACTGCTCCACGCTTCAATACATCGCCGGTGATCAACCCGTGCGCCCGATTACCGTTTTTCCCGTATCGTTCGAATGTGGCGATTAAACCATAAGGGCTTTCTTCCCAGCTTAATTGACCATCCTTCCCTTCGATACGATCATGGGTTTCAGATGTGAAAGTAGAACCGTTCTGCACGTTTATGATTCGGCACTTGCTGCTTTCAAGACTATCCGGGATCGTGATGTTAAAATCGTTTTCGGTAAGTTCCGCAAGCTTCACACTTTGATAGAAATGCTTAGGAAATTGTTCTTCCTTCACTTCTTGGACATATGGGCGTGAAGATTCATAAACTAGCTCACCTTTTTTGTATACTTGTTCAATTTCAAATGTTTCCAAATCCGATAGCAGCAGGAAATCTGCTGTTTTTCCAGGTGCAATGGCGCCGCGGTCATACATCCGCATCCGCTGTGCAGGTGTATAGGTGCATGCATAAATGGCTTTTTCCGGAGTCATCCCCATTTGGATGGCTTTCTTTAAAAGGACGTTCAGATGTCCTCTGTTTTGGAAAGAGTCGGTCATGACATCATCGGTGACAAAGCAGAAATGTTCATCCACCTGATTTTCCTTCAAGTAATCTATCACTTCTTCAGTCATTGATTTCTCTTGAATCTCAATGAACATCCCGGCTGCGATCCTCGCATCCATCCCTTCCACGGTCTGGTGTGTATGATCTGAATTCACTCCGGCATTAATAATCTTTTGCAAGTCTAAGTCGAGCAGCTTTGGAACGTGCCCCTCTATGATCAGATCTGGATAACGGGAACGGATATGGGACAAGATCTTATTCGTTTTGCAATCCGGATCGGTTATGACCTCATAGTAATTCATGATCTCGCCGAGACATATAATGTCCTCCGTTTGCATCAATTCGTCTATATCATCTATTTCGATCGAACCGCCTGTTGTTTCCATCGATGTGGCTGGAACGGAACTCGGGATGGCATAAAACATATCCGCTACGCAATCCTGACTTGCTTTGATCATTTCCTTCACACCGGAAATGCCGAAAACATTGGCCATTTCATGTGGTTCCGGCACGATTGTCGTCACGCCATTTTTGATTAACCCGTAGGAAAAAGTCGCAGGCGTCACCATCGTACTTTCAATGTGGAGATGGATATCGATCAGACCTGGAACCATATACTTCCCCTGTCCATCGACGATTGTATCCGGCTCGAAGGCATCCAATTCACGTTCTCCAATATAATAGAACTTTCCATCCTTGATGGCTGCATTCCCTTTAATGAATCTTTTAAAATAGCTGTTAAACACGTTGATATCCCTTACAAGCATATCCATTCGCATAACTTACCCTCCTAAGCTAGTCAACAAGCACCATCTGGTTTCTCGGAATTTCAAGGATGATTTCCTGACCCGTCCGATAGGATTCCGCCATTTCCTTGTTCACAGTGAAATCCCCTATTGGAGTTTCAACGACATATTGATAGCTTCTTCCAAGATACGTACTTACCTTGACTCGGCCAGGTAAACTATTTTCCTGAACAGCTCCCGTGTTATCTTTTTCCCTGATCAACAGATCGTCCGGCCTGATGGCGCCTATTTTTCCCGTTGAATTGCTCATCTGCGGATCCTTGTGCAGCACAAATGAGTATCCAGATTTGTTCAGTTCGATTTTACCGTCATGATCTGTCCGCTTATCGAAGTCAATGAAGTTCTTGAAGCCGATGAAGTCCGCGACAAATTTGGTTTCAGGATATTTGTAAATGGTCGCAGGGTCACTAAGCTGTTCGATGATTCCTTTGTTCATGATCGCCACCTGGTCGGATATCGAAAAGCATTCTTCCTGGTCATGGGAAACGTAAACCGTGGTAATCCCCAGCTCTTGTTGGATACGGCGAATCTCGACTCTCATATTCACCCTTAAGTTGGCATCAAGATTACTCAATGGCTCGTCAAATAAGAGGATGTCCGGCTCAATCACCAGCGCCCTGGCAATCGCGACCCGCTGCTTTTGCCCTCCGGAAAGCTCTTGGGGATATCGTTTTTCAAAACCTTTCAAATTAACGATCTCAAGCACATTCATTACTTTTTTTTCGATTTCACTTTTTGAATTCTTTCTCAGACGGAGACCGAATGCAATATTATCGAATATCGACAAATGCGGAAATAATGCATAGTTTTGGAACACAAAGCCAAAGTTCCGCTTGTTGACGGGCACTTTAGTATAGTCCTTTTCCTTGAATAAAAACTTCCCTTCATTCGCCTGTAAAAACCCGGCAATTAAACGGAGGGTCGTCGTTTTCCCACAGCCGCTCGGGCCAAGAAGGGATACCAGTTTCCCTTTTTCAATCTCAAGATTGAAATCCTTTAATATATTCTGTTTGTTATATGCTACAGATATATCTTGTAAAGTGAATAAAGCCACCCATCATTACCTCCTTTATCGTTTTGTGAAATAAGACAATCCCATGAGCCGTTCCACTATAAACATGAAGAAAGCGGTTATGAACATGAGCAATACGGAAATGGCCGAAATGGTGGGATCGAAGTAGTTCTCCACATACGTCAGCATCTGAATCGGAAACGTACTTACCCCAGGACCTGTCATATAAACTGAAATGTCTACATTATTGAAGGATTCCAAGAAGGCGATCATGACTGCCGCCAGAATTCCTGATTTTATATTCGGGAGGACGACTGTAAAGAATGTGCCCAATTTACTCGCCCCGAGACTCTCGGCCGCTTCTTCAATGGAAAAGTCAAAGTTTGATAAGCTTGAAGAAATCACACGGATGATGAAAGGCAGCATGATAACAGTATGTCCCACAAACAGGGCCGCATATATCGGAAGCTGATAAGTCCCCACAATGTAACGTAAAAACGCAAAGCCCAGCACAATTCCCGGTATTAATATTGGCGATACGAAAAAGGCATTTATCACGCTTTTCCCTTTGAAATCAAACCGGCTTAATGCATAGGCGGCCGGCACTCCCAGTAACAGTGCCAAAAGGTTGCCACCCAGTGAAACAAGGATGGACGTTTTAAAAGCGACCAAAAACATGTCCACATTAAAAATATTTTCGTACCATCTGAAAGAAAACTCTTCTGGCGGGAACTTCAAAATATTTCCGCCTTCAAATGACGTAACGGATATGATAAGCAAAGGCCCTAGTAAAAAAAGGAACACCAGGAATGTAAACAGGGCCAATCCTCGATTTTTTTCCTGCATACACCTCTACCCCTTTGGATTTAATTTTTTTGCCAAACCATTCATGATCGATATGATCAGAACAGTCACGGCAATCATTATCGTAGCGACTATCGATGCCACTTGCCATTCGTTCAATGTAATCGCGTTTTGATAAAGAAAGGTCGAAATGACCCGCTGTTTCCCGCCTAATAAAGCAGGCGTAGTATAAGCCGTGAAGCTCCCTATGAAAACAAGGATGCTGCCAATGACCAAACCTGGAACCGAAAGCGGAATGATCACTTTTGAGAATACGGCCAATCTTGATGCTCCAAGGCTTTCCGCCGCTTTTAATAAGTCCGTCTCGATGTTCTCCATCACACCAACCAGCGTCACGATGATCAATGGCAGGAATAAATGGACCAATCCGATGATGATGGCAGTGGGCGTGTACAATATATCAAGCGGCTTCTCAATCAAGCCCATGCCCATCAGCAATTTATTCACGACACCGTTTTTACCGATGATCACCATCCAGCTGAATGAGCGGACAACAGGGCTTGTTAATAGCGGGAAGATCGTCAGCAAAAGCATGATGGCTTTTTTTCGTTGTTTCAGTTTTGAAATATAATAAGCTGCTGGAAATCCCAATAGAATGCAAATGATTGTCGTGAACAGACTCACCCTAAGTGTCGTCAGCAGAATTTCAATAAAGTATCGGTCTTGGAAAAAATCAAGATATCCTTGTACGGAAAAACCGCCGCCTTCATGAAAAAAGGTCGTGCCAATCGTCATTAGGATTGGAATGATCATGAAAATCGTTAAAAATAGTACGCCTGGTAACAGCAACAGGTATAGATAGCGTTTCTTCACCTCGGAACCCCCTGTTCGTATTATTTATGAATTGATTATGCGAATGAACAGGTCGAAAAACGCTTCCGCATCGACGTCCAGACAAACTTGCGCATTCGGCTGCTTCATCAGCCTATTTTGAAAGTCGCAAACCATCTGTCCGTCACAAAGCTCGCTTTTTGTTTCAACATCCACATAATATTCTTCTCTGGTGACAAGATCTTCTTGCAAAGCGATGGCTACTGCTAATGGATCATGCATCGCACATGCCCATATGCCGTTACGTTCAAAATACCTTTTCCGGTAATCTGATGTACTTTGCCTTATATAGTCAGCAAGTTCATCGTTTTGAATCAATTGGATATGCTCTTCACCCAATAGAACCTTTCTCGTGACATCAAGACCAACCTGCGTGATGGATGCGAATCCCGCCTGTAATACGATTTTGGCTGCTTCAGGATCGACATACGTGTTATATTCAGAGGTCGGCGTGACATTGCCAACCCCTTTGATCACTCCGCCCATGAAAATGACTTCTTTAACGAGCTTGGTGATTTGCGGACATTTTTTCACCGCCAATGCCAAATTCGTAAGAGGTCCCGTCATGACAAGCGTCACTTCACCAGGAAAATTCAAAATGGAATTGATGATGAAATCAGAAGCAAATCCATCATCAGGCCGCTTTTTGACTGGTACATCCTTCAAGGCTCCGCCAATCCCGTCTTCGCCATGGATCCGGTGTTCAAAAAAGGGGCTCCTGATAATTGGGCTATCTGCCCCCTTTATGACTGAAATGTCCTGTTCATTCAATAAATCCAATATTTTGCATGTATTCAATGTGGCCGTATCAAGTGATACATTCCCGTTCACCGTTGTGACCGCCAATATGTCGAATTGACGGCTTTTAACAGCAAGAATGATCCCGATCGCATCATCTATTCCAGTATCCACATCAAGAATCATTTTTTTCTTCATCAAGCACACCTCATTTTTCTTTCTTAGTGTGTAAGCTCACGATTCCAACGATCGATCCATTGTTTCGAGTTTTCATTAACAAACTTCATGTCCAATACACGCAGGCTGTCAATGACGTCATCTCCGTAGGTTAAGCCTTTCGCTTCCGTTTCAGAGAGCTTGACTTCCGTATTGACAGGAGAATCCACTTTCGCTTTCGCTGATTTTTCCTGAACTTCCTTGCTTAAAATGTAATTCATGAATTCGCCGGCCAATTCTTTTTGATCGCTGGCTTTAACAATATTCACTGTATTCATCACGGCGTAGCCGCCTTCTTGAGGGGAAATGAACTTAGCATTGGGAACGGCTTCCTGTAAATCGCCAAAATACATTTCCATGATCGGGCCTGCAACGATTTCCCCTTGCGAGAACATGTTGACGAACTCTGATGTTTGCCCATATTCCTTCACCGCATTCGGCATGATCTTTTTCATTTGATCGAAGGCTTTATCCTCATTGAACTCTTCACTTCCGCTAACTTTTGAAGCGGCATCCAAAAACATCGGTCCAGTTGTCGAAGTGATGGATGGAATCGTGATCTTCCCTGCCATATCCTTGCTCCAAAGATCCTTCCAAGAGGTGATCGGTTTACTCAATTCATCGGGATTATAGGCAATCCCAAATTGTGCAATGGTATAGGCTGGTCCATACTCAGCGCCATTCGGAGCTTTTGCTTTATCGTAGATATTATCAATATTCGGAATTTTGCTATGGTCAACTTTCTCAAATAACCCTTCATCGATGCCCTGCTGTGCATAATAGTCGGATAAATAGATAACATCCACATCGCTATTCGCTTGGCGCACTTTGTTCAATCGATCTGCATTATTTCCTGAATCAACGACAATCTCGACATTATGCTTCTTTTCAAATGGCTCATAGACTTCAGGACGGAAGAAATCATCGGAGAATCCCCAAGTGGAAACGACCAATTTCGCTGGTTTTTCCTTTCCATTGTCCTTTGAAGAGCATGCCGCTAAAACTAATGTGAACAGTGATAACATCATCAATATTTTTTTCATCATCCAAACCTCCAAGTTCATATTGTTTAAAATTTCCTTTTTACTGATTTACATGTAAAAAAAGACAATCTTAAATAGAATTGAAATTCTACCCAAGATTGTCTTTTCTTTGTAAACAAAGATAAAACTTATCATTTGGTTCTCTAGCGGCGTCCCCTCCAGATAAATCCGAAGGGAAATCCATTTATATGATTATATATTTTTTTCCTTCAATACTATATTGGTGAATGCCAGCTGCGTCGCTGAGTCATAATCCCTCAGGACAGCTTCGATATCCCAATTCGTTTGCGTTTCCAGCTTTTGTTTCAGTTTCTTTTTATAAAGCAGGGACATATGGAAGTCAACCTCCTGCTTCAGGCTGGGAACTTCCCCTTCTAAAGCTTCAGAGCGCGGGGCACGTCGATGTTTGGCTTGAAATGTAATCACATTCTGCTCAACAGTAACCTTCAGCAGCGTCGTACCAAAGCCGAACAATTCCTTCGATACCTCATTATACATATGAGAAAGCAATTTCTTCGTTTCGTTAGCGTTTATCGGTAAGATGACTATCACCTGCCAAACTATCGTTTGAGGTAATTATATATACTTTTTCTTGATTGCACAAGATAATATTCGGATTTTGGATAAAAAAAATGTTTTTTCTTATTAAATAGTACGTTTACTCACCAATACACGAATTATAAAAATAAGCAATAAAGATTTCAATATATTCATATAACTTTTTTATCCCATCCAGCACCTTCTATTAATGAAAACTTTTTCAGAGAAATAAGCACAAGATTGAAAACAGTTGATATAACCTTGCACCGCATTGAAAACGCTCTCAAAGGGATTTAATATAGCTAGTATAGAGCGATAAAAAATAAAGAGTATCAAAGGCTCGTTAAATGAGGGAGGAATCATTATGAAGAAAGCTTTCGAGAAAGCGCAGCAGTTCGGTAAATCCTTTATGCTCCCGATTGCCGTTTTGCCAGCGGCCGGTTTATTGCTGGGAATTGGCGGTGCTCTTTCTAATCCAAATACAGTTGAAGCCTATCCATTTTTAGACTTTGCTTGGCTGCAGGCCATATTCACGATCATGAGTTCTGCAGGAAGCATCGTATTCGGCAACTTGCCGGTTATTTTTGCCGTAGGTGTTGCAGTAGGATTGGCACGTTCGGATAAAGGTACCGCTGCACTGGCTGCCATGATTGGCTATTTCGTCATGAACAGTTCAATAAATGCACTGCTTCAAATAACCGGGGAACTTGCCAAAGACAATTTGGCAGGTGCCGGACAAGGAATGGCGGTCGGGATCCAGACACTGGAGACCGGTGTGTTCGGCGGTATCGTAGTAGGGATCGTTGCCGCACTTTTGCACAATAAATATAATAAAATTCAGCTTCCGCAAGTGTTAGGGTTTTTCGGGGGTTCCCGTTTCATTCCCATCATCGTTTCCTTCGCGTCCATCTTGGTTGGAGCCGTGCTTTTTATCGTATGGCCGTATTTCCAACTTTTCATAAACCAATTAGGTGCGCTGGTAACGAGCACAGGTACGATCGGGACTTTCTTTTACGGATTCATATTACGGATGCTCGGGCCGTTAGGGCTGCACCATATTTTCTACCTTCCCTTCTGGCAAACAGCTTTAGGCGGAACGATGGAGATTAAAGGGCAGCTTGTCAGCGGGACCCAGAACATCTTCTTTGCACAATTGGCCGACCCGACTACCGTCAAGTATTATGAGGGTGTTTCCCGGTTCATGTCGGGGCGGTTCATAACGATGATGTTCGGTCTGCCTGGCGCGGCATTGGCCATATACCATTGCGCTAAACCTAAAAATAAGAAAGTCGTGGCCGGTTTGCTGCTTTCAGCTGCCTTGACCTCTTTCTTAACGGGCATCACCGAACCGCTTGAATTCAGTTTCTTATTTGTCGCACCGATCCTTTATGTTTTTCATGCCTTGTTTGACGGACTTGCCTTCATGATGGCAGATATATTCAATATAACGATCGGTCAAACCTTCTCTGGAGGATTTATTGATTTCACTTTATTCGGGATACTCCAGGGCATCAGTAAAACAAACTGGATTTATGTACTTCTCGTCGGCATTCCGTGGTTTTTCCTATACTACTTCACTTTTAAATTCTTGATCAGGAAGAAGAATTTGAAAGTGGTTGGCCGTGAAGATGATGAACAGGCCGCTGTTACACAAGTAACGGCATCAGAGAGAACCCAGACCATCGTTAACGGATTGGGCGGACAGGAAAATATCGAAATCGTCGATTGCTGTGCAACCCGTCTCCGTGTCACGGTAAAGGATGAAACATTGGTGAAAGAAGACGTCATTAAACAAACCGGTTCAAAAGGTGTCGTAAAAAAAGGAAATGGCATTCAAATAGTTTACGGTCCCCAAGTGACGATCATCAAAAATGAAGTGGAAGAATTCTTGGGTCATTGAGAATATAGACAACGATAAGGACGTGTTAACATGCAACAGGTGCTGGATAAAATTCACAAGGGCTTAATTGTATCATGTCAAGCATTGGAGAATGAGCCGCTGCACAGCTCTTTTATTATGGGACGCATGGCCATTGCTGCCAAAGAAGGCGGTGCGAAGTGCATTCGCGCAAACTCTGTAGCTGACATAATGGAAATCAAGAAAAATGTGGACCTTCCAGTCATAGGGATCATTAAACAGGTGTATGGACAAAACGATGTCTATATCACTCCCACCATGGCCGAAATTGATGCATTGATGGAAACCAAAGCGGAAATCATTGCGACGGATGCTACATCCCGGGTAAGGCCGGACGGTAAAACGTTAAAGCAGTTTTATGGTGAAATAAGGGCAAAATATCCGGAAGTCCTGCTAATGGCGGATGTATCCACCATTGAGGAAGCCAAATACGCTGACGATTTAGGATTCGATATTGTGGCGCCCACTTTATACGGCTATACGAACGAAACTCTCGGCGAGAAAATATATCAGGATGACTATGCTGTACTCAAAGAAATAGTAAAAGCAGTGAACAAAGCGAAAGTGATCGCGGAAGGAAATGTCATCACACCAGAAATCGCCCGCTCTGTATTGGATATGAACGTCCATGCAGTAGTGGTGGGCGGTGCCATTACCAGGCCGCAGCAAATCACCAAAAGATTCGTGGATGCCATCCAAGAATAGAAAATGGCACATGGTAATGAAAAGACCCAGACTGACAACGGTTTGGGTCTTTTCTTTTTCATATTCCTGTTTCCGTCCCCTCCGGTTATTGACGTCCCTACTGGATACATTAAACTATAAATACAGATAAGAAATCCGAAACGGGTGATCATATGGAATACCTAGCAGAAAACCTCATATATGGCATAGAATGCAGCATGGACAAGTTCACCAAAACAGAGGAAGAATTGGCCCATTATATTCTGCAGCGCCCTGAAGAAGTAAGTCAGTTAACGATCAGTCGAATAGCTAAAAAGCTCCATATTTCACCTGCAACCATTACGCGTTTCTGCCAGAAATTAGCCTTTTCTGGGTTTAATGAGTTCAGGCATGAGTTAAAAAGGTTCGTCGACCAGAACATCAAGCAGGTGGATTATTTCGCTAAACTGTATCAAGATCACTTAGGTATCATCGATAATACCTTTCATATAACGACATATGACAATATCCAAAAAGCTGTCTCTTTCCTTACAAAGGCAAATAAGATTCATGTATATGGAATAGGGAGTTCCGGTATAGCGGCCCAGGAATTCAAGTCCAAGTTCTTTCGTATCGGCTTAACTGTCGAAGCCATTACAGACCCCCATCAGTCCATGATGGATGCAGCTTTAAGTAACGAGAATAGTGTTGTCATCGGCATTTCCATTTCCGGAACGACGAAAGAAGTGATTTCTGCAGTTAAAATCGCAAAGAAGCAAGGCGCATGCATCTTGGTCTTTACTGGAGATAAGAATTCCGACCTCTCCCAGCTTGGCGATCTAACACTATTGGTCACAAGCAAAAACAGCATGCATATGGGACAAAACATTTCTCCATTGCTTCCGCTCCTATTGCTTTTTGATTTATTATATACAGAGTTGGTAGCTAAAGATTATAAAAACCGGATAAGCATCAGGGAAAAGACTTTAAAGGTATTAACCGAGAACGACTGACTTTCGGCATCTGAAAGTTATCAGTTTGCTCAGCTGAACCTGTGCGATAGTCCTTTTCGTTATTCTTCATAAAAAAAACTGCATCTCCAATTTGGGGTGCAGTTCACTTTTATTCCTTTTAAACTAAATTCCTTATTACTGGCATGGAACGTTCTTGAAGGCTCTCGGATAGAAGACTATACGCGACTACTTTATTCTTGTACTGTTTGACTACGTCCACATGGTCGTTGTACATGTACACATATAACCTAACATCGTTTTTTCCTCTTTTTACATCAATTATAATGGGAGTCCCACTGTTCTCTGGATGTAAAAACAATTTCTCGTTCCCAGGAAATATATGATTTTTTTTCAAAAACTTAGCTTCGTTAAAATAATTAAGCACTTGAATTTTATCTTTACCTTCCAAACGCTTTCCATCAAAGGTAACGATTGCATCCGCATCACTAATTTCAGAATGTATTTTAAATTTACTCATAATCCAATTCACGGCATCGGTTGGAAGACAGGTAACTAATAATTTAAGCAAACTTAAGATAATTGTCAAAATCAATACAGGCCATGTCATATTTGATCATCTCCGCTATTATTTAATGATTCATCTATATATTTTTCATCCATAATTATGTCGAAAGGATTGTTCACTCAGTTTACAAAGGTGATTGTTTCAAGGTATCGATCAGATTCTTTTCGTTCATATTTTTGCCACTTTTGTGAAAAAATTAACATTTTTATACAAATAGATTATGTCTTATGAATCAAGGCAATTTTTCCATTCATTTTGACTATTATAATAATCATTCATATCTTAGGCTGATTTTATTACGAAGTAGATGATGCCCACAGTTAATACTAGGGCGAGACCGATATAAATATAACTAAGGTTCAACAAATTCCCTCTCGTTGCTGCAGAATAATCACTATCACTTTTCCCCGTTAACGAAAGGGTGCCAACCAGGGCAACTATACTAATGGCCACTACTGCTATTACACTTACCGTCATGAATCAACGCCTCCCAATATTATTATCTATTTCCTTGAACCATTTAAAATCATTCCGCTTCTCATCGCATTTCACAGTGTAACTACATAAAGAGATTGCAAAATTACAGGTAGATCGCTCTTTGTGTTTACTGAGTACATATATTAGTAAAACCCTTCCCCTCTATAATAAAAGAACAACCATTTTTAGGACCATCCAATCAAGTAAAATTTCCACCATCCACTTGTTGAATTCTCTCATTAATATCCATAGAGCTAAGATACCGCGGATTGCAGGAACTAATGCCTAACTTGTATCCATAAAGAAGACCTTCAACTCCTCGGATATGGTTACAATTTTTAGATGTTGATTTCCACTTCAGGCACTCGCTTTCCGCGGGCGGTCCGCCCTCGGAACGCCTGCGGGGTCTCCCATGCCACGCTTTTCCCGCAGGAGTCTCGTTCCTTCCGTTCCAATCAACTTTGTTTTATTTAAAACCCTTTTGTTCACAAACTAGATAATAATTGTTTGCCGACAGCTTTTTTGTGGGTTTGTAAAATGGGAACGTTGATTTCCACTTCAGGCACTCGCTTACCGTGGGCGGTCCGGGAGCCTCCTCGGAACGCCTGCGGGGTCTCCCATGCCACGCTTTCCCCGCAGGAGTCTCGTTCCTTCCGTTCCAATCAACTTTGTGTTTTAAAAGAAGAAACTGCTGGCTCGTCTTATTCCAAACCCTCTTTAAGACTAGTTTATCCTTCATGTTGTTTCTCCTGTACTCCTTAATGGATGGAAGAAATTTGCGACACTCCTGCCGAATAACTGGCTAGCCGAGACACCACAGACGCTTGCGTCGAGGAGGCTTGGCAGACAGTCGGCGGAAAGGGAGCGGATTTCTGAAATCAACACTTTTTAATAAAAAAAAGCTGCAGGCAAACTGAGTTTTCATCAAGTTTGTCTACAGTCTGGAATCATATGATTATAAACTTTTTACCGCCTCTGCAAACCTTTTGATGCCTTCGTGAATGGAATCCTCCTTTTCCCTTCCAAATGTAAAGCGTACGTATTCCTTATTTGTACCTAGAGTTGAACCCGGAACATATATGACTCCTCTTTTGATGGATTCCTCCAGTAACTTTATTTCGTTCAATGGCACTTTCAGCTTACACCACAAATGAATTCCGCCATTTGGCGAATAATAATCAACTTTTTTTGGCAGGAATTGTTGAAGACTCGAAACCATTGCATCCCTTCTTTTTTCCAGTTGCCCCCTTAAGCCGGCAAGATGGGCAGGAAAATACTCTGAATCCAAAAAATCATTCGCTATCCATTGAGTGAATGAGCCATGACCGAAGTCAACCTGCTGCTTAGCATCCGATAGTCTATCTATGACTGATTTCGGTCCAATGATCCACCCAATTCTTAAACCGGAAGCAACAATTTTTGACAAAGAGCTTATGTATAAAACATTTCCGTTGTCGTCCATCGATTTAAGAGTGGAAATTTCTTCCCCGGCAAAGGAAGTTAAACTATAAGGATCGTCTTCTATGACCGGTATTCCATATTCGGATGAAAGCTCAAGAATCCTTTTACGGCGGTTGATATGCAGGACAGTCCCTGTAGGGTTTTGAAATATAGGGTTCAAAAAAATCATCCTGATCCGATGTTTTTTATGGAGTTCCAGTAAATCCTCTGGGTTGATGCCATCTTTATCAACCGGCAAAGGAAAGGTTCTTAGTCCCGCGGATTGAAAGATGGGAAGGTTGTAACTATATGATGGGTCTTCCAATACAACGGCATCCCCTGGCTTTAACAAGCATTGGACCACCAGATGCAGGGCTTGCTGTGCACCAGAAGTAATGAGTATAGAAGATGGATCCGTGTCTATTCTCCTATACTGTTTAACATGATTGGCTATCGTTTCCCTTAAATTCGCATTGCCTTGAGGGTGATCATAACCTAAGCTACCAATGAAGGATCGATTGGAAATGATTTCACGTAAGGATTGGACTGGAAATAAGTCTTCTGAAAGCTCCCCGCTAGCTAAGTTAATGAGGTTATGCCCTTCCGTCTCTTTACGTATTTTTTGGGTTACTGGCATATTGGGCAAACAAGAACCCGCTTCGATATATCTATTCCAGCTAGGGATACGTTTTCGGGTAATTCCCCAGATATCCTTGCTGATCATCGTTCCGCTTCCTTTTTTTCGTTCTACCAGCCCATTTGCTTCCAATTCATCATAAGCCGCAACAACTGTGCTTCTGTTAACTCCCAGTTCACTTGCCAGGAAGCGTTCAGACGGTAACGGCTTATCCACTAGGAATGTTCCATCAGCAATGCCACTCTCGATGTAAGCGGCTATTTGTTTATATAAAGGCCTCTTGGATTTTCTGTCCGTTTTCCATTCCATAAGCTACATCCTTTAAAATGTTTAGTTAAAAGCGTACTGCATTAATTACTTTATCTACTTATTCATTCAGTATAATCTTCAGCAGAGATTATTGCACTCTGCCATACTACAATATAAAAACGAAAGCCTCCATTCCTTAAATCAAATGGAGACTTTCGTTTCATCTTCTTCAACTATGCAGACTCCCCTTCAGCCAAGGGCGACTCAGATAGTGTCCGATCGGGATTTGAATCAGGCTCGTTTTCCTTTGCGGACCGTCTATCTTATAAAGTTCATCACACATATTCACATCAAAGCCGAGCAGCGGGTGCCCATTCATTCCGAGGGCTGACGATGCCAGCAGTAATTTCTGAACGAGCATCCCCGCCTCCATTTGCTGGATGCGGTATCCTCTATATCCAAGTTGCGTTTTGGAATGGTCCCGCTCACCAACTACATGTATGCAGATCGGCACTTGCTGAAAATTCATGATATCGAGGGACATTCCGTATTGCAATAGGAGCCGATGATCTCCTGGTTGTATCTGCCGTAATGAATGTGTCATGCTGTCATAATGGTAGGCACCATCTTGTATGTCTTCCACATTATATAAACAAGCATAGAGGGAAACGCGATTTCCGTTGTTTCCGTATGTTCCATCCAAGTCATTTCGATAGGAGAACGAAGCGGTTGCCTCCTGCAGGAGAGCGGCCAGTTGCGATTGACTGACTTTCCCGAGTATAAAGTCCATTTCAGGTGAAAATCGCTTCCGGCAAACTGTTGCCAAGTCATAGGACAACCGCTTCACGATAGGAAGGGCTACAATTTTCCCTTCTGATTCCGTCCCATTCTTTGGATGGATCCGCCGGAATGATTGGGTCGATTCGATCATGGATGCTTCATTCATTTTAGTCAGCATCGGAAATTCCCTGATCCTTTGCGACCGAACATAGTGTTCAGGCTGAATTCCCTTCAATTCCAGCAATAATTCCGTCGAAGTGACAGGTCGGTCCATACTCCTTTCTTCCCTGAATCTCCAAGAAGGTTCTGCCGATAAGGGGATCGCCGCATACGTGCTCTCTTCCTCCTCCGAAAGCCCGAGCAGATGATTGATGGCCCGATCAAGGAATTGGAAGCACACCCCGGCAGCGATTCCAAAGCGTTTCGCCACTTCGAGCAATTGTCCAAGAAGCACGCCTGCATCAAGACCTTGCAGACGGTATGAAAAGTTATTATATTTATAGAAGTTTTTCCAAAACATCGTCGATACGAAAACCGTGCCAAAGCAAGCGGACATATCAATGGTTCCACCAAGAGCCTTTGTTACATATGAATCGAAATTCCCTTCCCGCAGCAAAACCAGCCGGTGGTGTGCCGCATCATAATGGTATACGCCAGCAGGTAATCCCTCGATCTTCAAATAAACGTATAATTCGCTTGGATACAAAGCTCCCCCTGATGGCGGAAAACGCCGGAATGACTGCATGAGGTCCTCAGATTCCGAGGATCTCGGTACCTGGCTGACTTGGGTCAGGCCATAGGCATACCAGAGGAAATGACCGATTCCTTCGAGGTCCTGCTTTGAAGGCCCGCTCTCCCCCTCGAGCGTCAGCGGCACCTCCAGTGATAGTGGATAAACAGGCAAGTCACGGTAAAGCTTATACGTTAACGGTGCATCATCCCAATCCACTTCCCAATTAGGCGGACTTGCCTTTTCAATATCAAAATGTAAATTGTGCAAAAATGCCTCTAGACTCATCCTCCAACCTCCTACGTAACCGCTTATGGAAAAGGATGCGGATGCGGATTGAGCTGTTCGAAATCAAGCGGCCGCTCAGCATATCCAAGTTCCATCGGAACCCTCAGTATTCTCTCCAGCCCCGTTATGCGGGTAAGATGATGGCCGAATGTCATCGGCAGCATCCCCGGGATCAGGACTTTCACGCAATGTAATCCATTCCGTGCAATCTCCGGTGTCGTCTGATCCACCACAATCACCTCGAGTTGCAACCGGCGAAACGCCTGAAGGATTTCCTGCAAATCTTCCGTCAAGTCCGGATGGTTCGCCTTTTCCCCGTATTCTTCAGCGAAAGTTCGCATCGGGCGGTCATCATCCAGCAGAAACTGCAGTCGCTCTTCAGCTTGGGGTAAACCGTACAGCATGCCATGATCATCCATTTTCCGTACCAGTGAGGAATCCTGCAGCATTTTCTCAACCTCATCCCGGTTCTCTTCCAATTTATCGTCAAGTGTCAGCATCATGCCGGCCAACTCGAAGACAGCGCTTTTCACAGCCCGGACCGGGTCGAGATGGGCCCCTGCCGCACAAATGATATTCAATCCTTTTTGTTTCCTGTTTTTCGCCAGCGCCCATACGCTCGGTATACCATGTTCCATTGTCGCATTAAACAAATGGATATCATATCCCGCTGCAGCCCTCGCCCTGTCAATCATCAGCTCAAGTTCTTTGTCATTTGCAGAATAAGGGTCAAGGCGTGTGAGCGGCAGCTGCGCATACCAGGTCAGCAGGAACGAATCACGTTCGACCACTTCCATGATGCCGTAGAAAATGGCCTCCTCCAAACTTCCCCCTAATGCACAGCCATTGGAAGTTTCATAGACAAATCCATGACCGCAGCCCAAGCTATAATAGGAAAGCAACTCCGGGACCAAGATCGGCCTCTCTTGCAAGAATGAGTGGCCCCATACCCAATCTATCGAGCGGTCGGGATTAAATGGTTGAAACGGGAAATCATGCTGTGCATAATTTTCCTTCGAGTGCACCCCGATCCTGGCGGGGTCGAGCGCAGAATCTTTCAGGTTGTTGTAGCTGTCATGTATGACTGTCCGTTTACCGCGGGGCTCCATTCCGCAATACCTTTCCAATCCCTCCAATATGGCCGTCATCTCACTGACCGCATATGAGAGAGTCCTTCCAGCCGCCCCCTCATCGCCTATGAACAAAGGCAAATTAACACTCACATCGGCAAATGGCGGCACAAGGTCTATCATTTTATTATTCAGGAATCCTGTGCGGTGGTCCAAGTAATCCTTGGCCAGCACTTCATTCAGCTCATCCATTGAACGGGTTCGGTAACTGTCGGGACTGATTTTCGGACTTGGCTGCAACGAAATCCTAGCACGCTCCTTCGAGTCATCAGGTAATGTTGAGCAAACCGGACACAATGGATCTGGTAAAAAGGAATGCCAAGAACCATTCAGCGTTTTCAGGCTGATTAAAGATACATGCCCCTCCGAACGGGCGCGCTCTCCTTTCATCACCTTCCTTACCTCTGCACAAATCAAGTGGGCCATCTGTAAAAGGCCAGTGCGGGATGCCGCCGGATCACGCTCCATCCCCCCCTTTTCCTCGAGCTGCTGGCGGATTCCCCACATTTCTTTTCGATCACGCCCGGCCATGAGATGCCTTTGGTCCGCACACTGTGAGCAGCCAGGAACACCCGGGCGCACCAACGGCCCTACCACTCCCTCTCCAAATGATACGAACCCCCGCAGCCATGGAATTCCCGCTTGCCCTAACACCTCTTCTGCCTTTACATGGACAGCGGGATTCCAAGCATCTTGCAGCAGGAGGACCATCGCCGTGGTTTGCGGGATTCCTGCCTCGAAATCGGTTTGGCGATTCACCTGATATTGGCCGGACAGGTCCCCATGAACATGGTCGGCCAACACTCCTACCCCGACAACCAATACGTCAGTTTTCACCCTGATTCCTCCTCTCGCAAAAACACCCCGAACACTCCTGCCATTCCTTCCTTCAAGAGAGGTTCCAGATTTAATTCGAAAACACAGATTCGCTTACTGTTCTTCTTCAAGACTTGAATGGCTGACTGTACTAGTTCGGAATTCCCTTTCACCCCGCATGAAGGAATCACAAGATTCACCTTTTCTTCCTCAAGAACAGGCGATGCCACTAAACCGGGAGCTGTGAGGCAAACGGTCTGGTTTTGGACTTTCATGACAGCCTTTTGCAACGCGTTCCGTAATGCGATCGTTACATTCAAACCGACAGCCCCGGACCAGCCATCGCTCGTTCCTGCCCAAACTACCGGGAAACCGGACACTTCCTCACCCAATGCGATGATCGGATCTCCTTGCAGCCGGGTCAGCGCTTGTAAATAATACCTGCAGCGCTCATCTTCCACTTGAGACAACTGCACCGTCAGAAGTTTCTCCTGGTTGAATCGCTTATTTAAAAACTCTGTATCCAAACTGCTTTGCAGTCCACGGCAAACACATTCAGCAAATGTTTCCCCTGCTCCGACACCGATCGATTCCTTTATTTCGTCTGCTCCCTGAAGTTTCGGAAGAGTCGCCACGAGCTGGCTGAGTGTTCGGGATGCATATGCTTCGACTCCTGCAAGACCGGTTTCCCGCCTCGCTTCCTCATGCGTCAGATCTGAACGGATGATTTCGGGCAGGAGTCCGGCCGGACCGGACGACAGCGGATCAACGACCTGAACGCGGCATTGAGCCAACGGCAGCTGTTTTAAATCCCCCTCATCCCATCTATGAAAGATTCCGGTTTCCGAGGATGTCAAACGGCTGAAGTACATAAACACCTTCCCCGGATCACCCGGGTCCGCTTTCAGTTCAAGCCGCCGTTCAAAATCTTCAATCCATGCAGCAGCCCCTTTACCCGTCACGCCAGGGTGGGGAATGAACGGATGCCATTTTCCCTCCAATGTATCCATATCCAGCAGATAAAATTGATTGGCTTGTTCTGCTGTCGTAACGCCTGCAGCCTCTTTAAACCATTCGAATACCATTATATTGGCTAACATCGCTCCGGCTGTGGCGGAAAAGGAAGATGGTTCCTGATTCTTTTCCAGCTCAGCTTGGTGTAAACGATGCCACGCTGACTCCCAGCACCCCTTGGAATCCGGATGGACGAGCGGTCCAGCCATCCCTACTTGATTGATGATCAACGCAGGAAACAGGATTTTTCCCCCTTGCCTGCAAACCGAATGAAGTTCTCTTAATTCCTCTATATCACCCTCCTGTGACACATATAAGATCGAGTCAAAAGGCCGCACGATCTCCTGCCATTCAATCCCTGCTCCCTTTTCAAGCATGACCTCCTCTATGGCAACCTCGTCGTCCGTCTTACGCGCATGTGCCACGATTTCATTCAATCTTTTTCTATTGGTCGGTACCGTGTCCGTAATGAGGATATGGAAGGCAGGCAATCCGGATTCCATCAGTGAGGACACCAATGAAAGGAACAAGGGGCCAGAGCCGATAGCCAACGCCTTTTTCTTTCGATAAGTTTCAAAACGGTGAGCCCCGGAATCGCCGCAGCTTTCCAGGAACTCGATTTGCGAAGCATACCTTTCAAGAACTTGTTCCCTTAATTGATGGGGGCTATCCTGGCTTACATCCCGAACAAACCCATTCCCGTACAAAACCTCGGCAATTTCCATCACCCGGTTCCGGTATGGGCCAGGCAATCCATCGGTCAACTCGCTTAATGTATGGTTCCCGTTGAACATCGGTAATAACTTTTCAATCCACTGAACGATCGAGGCGCCCTCCATACGGAACGAACTTATGTTATTCCTGAAATACACACCTCTGTTTGGTTCCGGAAGAAAAAACGTATCCCTTTTCACTTTCAAACGCATAGAAGGGGTTAAATTCACCATTCCGTTCCTCCTAACCCGATGCATTCTAAGTACTGCTTTTAGCACAGCACTTCACTTTAATCCTATGTAAGACAATTTGTCTCTTATGTCTAATACCATAAAGAAAAGTCCCTGCTGCACCGCAGGGACTTTTCTTTAGTACCTGAAACCTTAACGGCCGCAACGGCCGCAACGACCACCGCATCCGCCGCAGCGTCCGCATCCGCCACAGCGACCGCATCCACCACAGCGACCGCCGCAGCCAAAGCAGCCAAAGCACAAGAAACAGCCAAAACAACCAAAGCCGCCCACACCAATGAATTGCCGAGACGAATCATCCAAATTGTACTGGTTTTGCTCCCAAGGAACTGGCTGTGTCACCTGGAAATCATCGACATTCAGATTTTGCAATTGATTTTGAAATTCATACATCTTATATAACCTCCGTGTATTAATTAATTAGGCAAATCTTAAAACAGGTATTCGAAACGAAATGGTCAGGGAATGAACAGCACATCAAATACTCCCTCCAACAAAATATGTAAGGGGATTGGGTAATGCTACTGATTACAACGCCCATTTCCCATTAAAAGACCCATGAAAAAACAGAAAACCGGAAGGGTAATACCCTTCCGGTTTTCATGATCGCCTCTTCAATCAGCATTGTCGTTTCCCTTTATGTATAACTCTTTCAATCAAAGTCCCATTAGTTATGCAGTTGTTCATAACGAGTCCAGTTGACCGATTTTTCCAGCACGATTGATATCAATACTCCCATTATGAGCCCATTCGTCAAAAAGGGCTGTAATAGCGCGGGCAGGTTCGAAAATGCAGTAGGCAGGACATTCATCAAACTCACGCCAATCAATACGGGTACGGCAAGCCTGAATATCGTGTCTGAAGTGAATTGCTGACCTTTGACGCTGTTGAAAGCCGTACCGAACAGCTGAAGGTAGGCAACGAACAATACTGCATTTCCGACTGTTATCGGCATCGTGGCCAGGAAAGAGATGAAAGGGGGAATGAGCCCGATTATGGTCAATAACATGCCTCCAAGCAAGAAGGGCTTCCGCTCATAGATTTGAGTGCTCTGCAAAAATCCAATCGATGAAGTAAAAGGTGTATACGGAACAAGGCCAAGCAGCGGAGCGAAAATGGTAAATCCGCCAGTCATGAATAAAGAATTTCGATACTGCTTGTGTTCAGCTTCATCACCGATTAATTCCGATGCAGCCTGAATGGATGCGAACGTGTTGCACAAATTCAGCAATCCTGCAAAAAAGGAAATCGCTATGATCCCGAATTGAAGGTTTGGAGCACCTAATGGGAAAAATGAAAAAGCGGCACCCGTCGATCCCATTTCTCCCCCGGCCTCCGGAAATAGCAGCTCGTAAAAAATCCATCCCACTATAATCCCGATCAATATGGAGAAATTGCTTATTGTCCTTGGTCCTTTTATTTTTAATATACTGACTAGAAGTACAATCCCCACAGATAGGAAACTGACCGGGATGTTAATTTCGCCATTCTCCGTAATCCCCAGCATCCCCTTAAAAAAGACAAAAATGAGCTGGAACGTCAGAAGGAATAAATAAACCGTCATGACCATGGGAGTGAAAATCTTCTGGACATGAGAAATCAGGTTGAAGGCCGAAATAATGAGGGTCACGACACCAGCGGCAATGAGACCAGTAGCAATTCCCCCTCCTATCTCAGCATAACCGAGCCCTATGGACGGTGCAGATAACCCTAAATTCAGCATCACTCCCCACAATAGACCGGAGTGCCCTTCCATAAGCGGATACTTATGCCCCTTCCACCCCTGAAACACGCAAGCGATCCCGGTGAAAATGAGCGAGCTTCTCATGGTCATTTCCGTAACATTGGGAGGAAGATCAAAAGCTGCGCCAATCGATATGGGCACAACTACCGTATTTGCAAAAATAAAAAACAACCATTGAAAAGAAGAAAATAGAGTCACAGAAGATCTCCAACTTTTCATAGATTCCATCTCCTTTGAACATGATACTTTTCAAACTTATGGTGAATTTCACTTGTCCTTCCCTTGAAAAAGGCGATAGGACATCACCATGTTAATAAACGCGGTCCCGGATGGTCCGCTGCTGCATTACTGGACACATAATTTATGTCGCTGGACCTTTTCAGACGCATGAGTAATGATAACGTTCCCATTAATAGTAACAAAGACTGCGGCTCCCCGCTAATTTGTTGGCTTGATTAAGGTTGCAAGGCCGGCAAGCAAAAGCGGGACATTTTATGATATAAAGACATGCGAGGGCAACCCATATAGCCCAAAAAATCACTTCCACAGCATATAACATATGTAAATAAAAGTACACGGAAGCCGCCAAAAACGAAAAAGGAAATCCGGAAATATCCAGAAATCCTTTTTTGGTTCAGTCCTACCGTTCAATGGACTGCTTTTGTTTATATAGTGAACCGGAAACCAAGCTCCCCTTGTAAATGACCGCTTTACTCTCCGAACGCCTGGCAACTGCCTCTGCAGAACAGCTTGCGTCAATTAACACCAGACTTCCGGCATCCCCAACTTTCGGCCATACCTGGTTACCCTTATCATCCAATGGGGTTTTTCCGCCAGTTATATATCCGAGTGAACGGGAAAGCGAGACTTCATCAATCCATTTGAAACGTTCTGCGAGCCTTCCTGCCCTCTCCAAGATGTCACCATTCCCGAGAGGTGACCATACATCAAAGATATTATCATTTCCTACTGATACTTCAACCCCTCTTTCATGTAATAAATCAACAGGGGGCATCTGCCTGTTGATCGGGACACTGGTGACGATGGAAATCCCCGCCTCCCTAAAAGGAAATGATGATGAACGAGGCTTTTGCAATCGTGGAATCCCGTTTCCAAAGCCGGCTGCAACATGCATCAAAGGAAGATTTAGCGGAGATTGACCGTGCCTTGGACATTCTTCAAACAAAACTTTTTTACTGATCAACACAAAAAGGGCTCCCGCAATTGAAGTTGACGAAGAATCGACTTCAATCGCGAGAGCTCTTACATTACCTCCATGCATGTTTTATGATCAGGTACCGCAAAAAGTCCGGTAAGGTTTTGTTGACTCAGGCAGTGCGGCGTATTCTGCTTGTTTTTCGCAGTGTGCATAAGGATTTGCAAGAACATCCAACAGCCGTTCCATCACGCTGTAGTCCTCTTTTTCCACTGCCGCCTCCAACGCCTCTTCAACCCGGTGGTTCCGCGGAATCACTGCAGGATTGCTGTTCTGCATCAACTGATTCGAAGACTCCTTCGATTCCTTCTGCCTCCCTAGCCTAGCCTGCCAAAGCTCCTGCCACTGGGCGAATTCCGGTGTCCCGAAAAGGACCGTATCCTCCTTTTTATCAAAGGTCAGAGCCCGGAAAGTATTGGTATAGTCGGCACCATGCTTCTTCATCATACTGAGGATGCCATTAATAAGGGCTTCATCCTGAGTCTCTTCGTTGAATATCCCCAGTTTCGCCCTCATTCCCGCTAACCAATTGGAGTGATACAGATCATTAAAAACGGAAATCTTATCTTGGGCCAGTGTAACGGCCTGATCCTCGTCATCATGCAACAGCGGCAATAGGGATTCAGCGAATCGCGCAAGATTCCACCCCCCAATTACCGGCTGGTTACCATAGGCATAGCGGCCTTGCCTATCAATTGAACTGAATACGGTTGCAGGATCATAGGCATCCATGAAGGCGCAAGGACCATAATCGATGGTTTCCCCGCTGATCGTCATGTTGTCGGTGTTCATCACTCCATGAATGAAGCCGACCAGCTGCCATTGGGCAATGAGCTCAGCCTGACGCTTGACCACTTCCTGCAGCAGCGAAAGATAACGGCTTTCATCTGCTTCAATGTCTGGAAAATGACGCTCAATGGCATAGTCGGCAAGTGTCCGAAGCTCCTCGATCGTGCCCCATTTTGCAGCGAATTGAAAAGTTCCGACACGAAGATGACTCGAAGCCACACGGGTCATGATGGCACCAGGCAGCCCGGTTTCACGGATTACCGTTTCACCGGTCGTCACCACTGCCAGACTTCGGGTGGTAGGAATGCCGAGCCCGTGCATCGCCTCGCTGATGATGTATTCGCGCAGCATCGGTCCAAGTGCAGCCCGGCCATCGCCCCCGCGGGAATATGGCGTTCTTCCTGGACCCTTCAGCTGGATATCGACCCTCCCGCCTTCTGGCAACACCTGCTCGCCAAGCAATATCGCCCGGCCGTCCCCTAACATGTTAAAATGACCGAATTGATGCCCAGCATATGCTTGGGCAAGAGGCGAAGCACCTTGCGGGATCTCGTTTCCGGCAAACACCGCCACACCATCTTCGCTATTCAGCGACTTCACATCCAAACCAAGAGAATCCGCCAAACTCTCATTGAGAATGATCAACTCCGGTGAACGTACAGGAGTCGGGTTCGTGCTCGTGAAAAACTTTTCCGGTAGACGTGCATAGCTATTGTCTAAATTCCATCCTGTTTCATTAGTCATGGTTTCTCCTTTTCTTATTTTGACTTTTTTATAAAAGATATTTCGCTCAAGATTCAGTTAAAACACGCGATAAAACTAAGTTGCAGTCCATTTTTTAATGTCTGCTTCTAACAATTAATTATACCTTTTTTGCATAAAAATGGCTCTTTTAAAGTCGTGTTAAATCCATGACGCCCCAGGATTTCATAAAACGATTGCGGTCCTTAGAATGAAAGAAAGAAAGCAGGTACCCTTAATGGGTTCCTGCTTCTTTTCCTAAGAATACCTTTGTCAATCATCGTTCCGCTTTTGCGATGGTGATACGGTTTACGGTCCCGTACGGAATTGGTTCAAGATTTAAGGTTCTTGCTCTATTGATTTTTAAGTTCATCTTCATTTATACGAATCATTGCATCATGGTTCCCGCTATTTAGTTCTATTTTTATGATTCCTTCTCCGGATATTGATTCAAATGAACGAATTGTATCTCCTTTTATTTTTTCAGAGAAAACCTTTTCCCCCGTTGAATCTATTATTATATACTCTGATTCACTGCCAGTTTGATCTATGGAAATTGTATTTTTTTCTTTTAAAGCAGTTTTCATTTCTAGCGTTTTCTTTTTATGAATATAGCCAGAGACACTCATATCAGCCACTGATTCTTTCGAGTTTTTAATATAGGATGTATTAATTTCAAGTCCATCAGGTTTCATTTTTCCTGAATCCGTATAAACATTCATTAAGATTAGTCCAAACAGCAAGGATCCTATTAGCACTATTAATTTTTTCATAATTAAAATCTCCTATCTCATTTTTCCAATCATGATATAAATACTCACTTTAGTGGCCTCAATCAATATTACTACAATTACGGCCGATATAGGTATATTTTATTATAAAAACTATTTTTTATAATAAAAATAACAATTACATATGCCAATAGTTATAATTTTTTGCATCAAAAAAGCCTGCCATTGATTCGGCAGGCTTTTTTCTTCTTTTCTTATTGGTTCCATCCTCCACCCATTCAAAGGTAGTCTTAATTCAGTAAAGTCAGGCTGATAAAGGCAATGCCAAATATACAGTACAGAATGAGGGTAAAGGGCTGGGGAAAAATAATATATACGATCATACTGATGATCATCAGCAGGATGCTGAAGGCATTTATCCTATCTCTCCACATACTCACCTTTGGTCAACTCCTTTTCCACAAGCGTAAGGTACATTTTCATCGCAAACTTCTTCCGGTGCTGCTTGGCCGGCTTTGAGGAACCACTTCTCCCACAGTCAAAGCGAACATCAGCAAAAATTGAGTTTCTTCTTCATCCTTCGTTCCTCTTTGTTATAATGGCTGTGTGTCTAATTTGGGCTTTTTTCATTTTTCGTTAGTAAGTAAGCGACTGATAATTTATAATTATAAAATTGAACCCACTAAACAGCCATGTAGCCAAAATGATAAATTCATGAAAATAATTTAAATTTTCAGATTTTTTAAGGGGTATGAAGTGAATGATCTATAAAACTTTCAAGGTTGTATTGAGGACCATGCACAAAGGCCAAACCGAGGAATTCGCCTATGTATATGAAGGGAATAGCCTGCTGATCGGCCGGGCAAGCCAGCACTCCAAAGCTGATTTCAGGCTTTACAATGACTTTGTTTCCAGGGAACATTGCCGGATTTATATGGAGGAAGGGCAGCTCCTCATTGAGGATTTGGCAAGTAAACACGGCACCTCCGTGAACCAGATGCCGCTCGTACCGGGCAATCCATGTCACATTGAACCGGGGGATTCGATTGCTTTGGTCAATGGATTGATTGAATTCATAATCTCCATCGACAACGATTTAACAATGGATTTCACGCCGGTGAACCCCGAATTCCTGCAAACCGTCGCTATCAATGAGCACCTTCAGACCGTGATCATCAATGAAGAAGCACCCATTAAAATGCCGACCAAGGAATTCAATTGCTTTAAGCTGCTATATGAAAATTTGGACAACCTTATTTCAAAGGAAGAAATTGTCCAGCAAGTCTGGCCAGAGCGAGTCGGAGATCCCGAGCAAATTGTGACGGCAGAGGAAATCGCTTCACTTCTGTACCGCGTACGGAAACGGTTAAATGGGCACTTTGCCATAAAAGCCGTCATTCAAAAGGGATATTATATGGAATCCATCCATTCATTCAATTTATCGGACTTATCATGACAATCATTCAAAAACATGAAAAAAAGCATTGTGGATAACAATGCTTTTTTTTCATGCTTATATTGGAGATGGAAAGTGTATATGTCCACGGTCCATTATCATTTCTTTGGCAAATCCAGATTAGTGAATTCATCGACTGGAACGATGTCTTCTTCCATATCCATCACCTTCAGCACAACCCGGTCTCCTACATTCGTCAACACCACATCAGATAGCGCATTGACACCTGGGTCCACCGAGAACCTCTTGGCATTGCCTTCGACGATTAAATGGAATACGTATCCATTCGAGAGATTGGCATCATTGATCCTCATTACCTTCCCCTTTATTTCTTTCATCTCAAATCCTTTTTGAGGCGTCACACCGCTTACTTTCCCTAATGAGGCAATCAGCTTTTTATAATTGCGGAAAGCTTCGTCTTTCGTTTTCCCAAAGACCACTTGGGGATTATCGCTATTGGCGTAAACGATCGCCACACCTTGGAACTTGCTGCCCTTTGTAACCGGAATCACATATGTGGGAGCACCGTAGATCGTATAGAAAATTCCATTAGTGGCTTTCCAGCCTGGATATTTGGACAAAAACTCACTCGCATTGGCGTTGGATTTTGCTTCCTTTCCGGTCAGAACGGACGTGACGCCTTTGTAGTACGTCATTTCACCGGTTTTGGCATTGAAAACACCATAACCTACAAGGGTTTTGGAGTTGCCTTTTGATTTAGCCCGGGTAAAGTCCACTACATAAATCAATTGGCCTTTTTCGTTAAACGTAACCTGCATATTATCCTCATTAGGAATCAGGACATCTTTCTTCGGTCCAATCAGGGACTGGTTTTTCCACCCGTGAATATATTTTCCCCAGTAAGTCCAATATTCCAGGGCTGTTTCCAATGTGAATGTCCGATCTACCCATTTAGGTTCTTTTCCTTTTGGATAGTATTTCGTGTCCCCCGTTTCCGGATTCACCAATACCACCCCGTCCACCACGGGACCGCTGCGGTATTTCAAATAATGTCCGACTGAAGCTACGAAGAAGGGCTTTCCATCTTCGTTCGGTTCCAAATATGAAGCATGGATGATTTTATTCGGATATGCCTTGCGGATGGTCCTTTCCAAATCATGATCAAGGTACTGTGATGGAGCATACAGCATCTTCCCTTTGACAGTACTTGCCCCTTTATCCGTTGATACGGCGGAAATCAGATTATAACCTGGCGTGTATTCCGCTTTCCCGGCTTTTAAAAACCCGTCCATTTCAATGGGTGATGTATAAGCCAATTCATCATTGATATTGGTCAGACGGTATTCTCCTTCAGTGAAATATGAAGCATTTTCTATTTTATTAATTGCCGCATCGCCTTTTGCGTCAGCCATTTTCACTGTAACGAGCGGCATGGTTTTTATATCTTGAACTTCTTCCAGCTCTTTTTTCTTATCGACCTTCGCCAATCCATGCAGCTCCGCGGCAAAAGTGAGCGGGTAAAACAGCATGATGACCCATGCGGCAATCAACACGACACCCATCAAACTGTTGAAATGTACGTTCCAAGGTGTTTTTGGCTGCTTTGCCGCATCATTTCCCCTCCGATTCCGTCGGGTGCTTGAAGATTCACTGGCACTGTACATATACATTCTTGAATCGATGATGAGAATGAACCCAAGAATAATGGCAAAACTCGAAAAGAATGCTGCGGCAGTAAGATCCAGCAGCATGATATCGATAACGAAAAACAATACGGAAGCAGAAACTAAAAGTCTCAGTCCTTGTTCTATGAAAAAAGGTATATCTTTTTTGGTGATGGCGTTTGTCCATCTCTGCGGAATAAAGGAAAGCCCCAATATGGCAAATGGTATTTTCATTAAAATTCCTTTTAAGATGAAACCGAGTAGTGAAAGTATCATGGTTTGAAAAATCTCTCCTTGTCATGTATGTTCCTATTTACCCATTTTACCACTCTTGTGCAACTAATTTACTATTTTTTAAATCTAGCGAAATTACGTCAAAAACTATTTGCTCCAACGATGCTACTTTTACCGATTCAATGTTTATATAGACTTTAGAAAAGAATCGATGCCAAAGGGGCGAAGCCTTATGATTTATGAAGAAACATACCAATACCTATTAAGAAATGTATCCTCCACTGAATTCGATACGTGTTTGTACGCCTTGCTCCACAGTGATTGGGACGGGGTCATTCAGAGCCCGCTTCATATGATGGCCCGGGGAGTCGGAACGACAGAAAAGTACTTAAGGCAGATCATCCATAAATTCACCGCACCACAAGGATCACTAAAAAAAGTGTTTGTGCCTGTTCATCAAGGTGAAGATGTTTTGTACAAGTTTAACCTTGGTCCTGCAAGTAATCTTGGCTATAACAGGAAGACGGACCGTTATTGCAAAAAGTACCGTTTCTTTTATAGCGCTGCTTTCAAAGCCTTAACGATTCATGGAAAACGGCTGCTGCTTATGGGTGCCTTCCGAATGTCCGTTTTGAAGTCTGAAGAAGTACTGTTCGATTATCATGAAATCGTTCCTGATTCCAGCTCGCCATTCACAAGGCAGCGCTTATTGGATGCAGTCGCTGCAATCCATGACGCTTTAGGCCATATCGTGACGATTTCTTTTGCGAGCAGGGCTTTTTCAAAAAAAGAAGTTCTGGTATTCACCTTTACCGAAGGCGTCTTGGAGGAGTATAAGGAAAATAGGTCGGAACGGACATTGTTGCGGAGAACGATTTTTAACTCTGGCTACCTTGGGCATATCAATGATTCTGTATGCAGGGAATTGGAACGGGTCGGCAAATATATTTTCCGTTCATTTCTGCAAGAAGCGACGAACATCTCCCATGATATCCAAAAGGAACTGCAGAAGTTAGCCCGTTTCATCTATTCTCATTCCCTTAAGAAATTTGGCCAGGCTCTCCCCGCCAATAAGCAGTTGCTTCATGCCCCAAAACAAGCCTCTGCTTATTTAAGCAAAATCATGTACAATGAAGCATTGGAACAAATGGTCAAGTATGCCCACCAGGCAGAATCCATCAAAAGTCTGCTTGAACGCGACCATTTTCATAGAAACATCTCCGAGAAAGCTCTCCGCCGGGAAGTGAATGATTTGGAAATGGATGAACACATCGAGCCCATTCTCCGTAAATACCATCAAGCGGACTTCATCCGCCATGTGCTGAACGACTGGTGCGAAACATGGCTCATTTCCCGTGTAAAGACAGTGACCGATGAATTCCGGGCGGAAGGAAAAAGGAAAAGTACCGATGATAAACGGGTCGCGGCCGAATATATGGCCCGCATTAGAAACGATACATATGGTCAGTTGGACAGGCTGTTGACCTTGCTTCTCCAATTCGGCAATCATGCAGTGGCCCCGGACGTCAGGTACTTCCCTCTCACAAAGAAAAAGGAAACCCTCCAATCCTATTTCGCAATCCAAAAGGAGCGTCTCGATGTTCTCACCATTTCCTCTTAAAATCACACGGTTTTAATATGTTTTCCAAGAGAACGGATCCGTTCTCTTTTTTTTGCTTGTAACAAATGCCGACTGTGAATTGCAGAATGACGATTGTGGTTTGGTGATTGGCGCACTGTGGATTTCTCCTCTGAATTCGTGTGTTGCATATGGCTCTTGTGGATAAGGGGACTTGGGCAGCAAGTTGTTTTGACGGCAGGCCATAACACCTGTAAGGGCAGGGGCATTTATTATGGAGTTATTCCAAGGGTCTAAGCATGGGTTTATATAAAGGAACTTAAAAAGGTTTTAATCATCAGTATGAATAAGGGGTTGAATCTCAGCAGACAAAAAAAACAGGCCCCCATTTAGAATGGAAAGCCCTCATGATTTGCTATGGTATTAATAATAGTTTCCCCGAACTTTTCCGGCTCTCAAGAAGCCGATGTGCATCCGCCCCATTTTCCAACGAAAAAAGAGTCGGTTCTTTGATGTGGATTTCCCCTGACAGAATCCATTGGAACAGCTCTGCTGTCCTTCTTGTCCGTTCTTCATGGGTAGTCAGGACGTTCCAAAGGTCTCCGCCTATCAATGCCTTGGATGTATCCATTAGCATTCTGGGATCGATTTTCTCTGGATCACCGCCTGCCATCCCAAAGAATACGACAGTTCCTCCAGTCTTGGTCGCACGGAAACTATCCATCAAGGTTTGGCCTACTGATTCATAAACGACATCAACGCCTTTACCACCGGTAACATCCTTAATGGAATCCACCCAGTCCGATCTGTAAAGGAAAACATGATCCGCACCCATTTGTTTGGCAACAGCCGCTTTATCATTTGTTGAGGTCAAGCCAATGACCTGACCGCCCTTCATCCTGATCATCTGTGTCAGTAATTGACCGACTCCGCCTGCAGCGGCATGGACCAGAATGGTTTCCCCTTCTTTAACCGGATGGCTGTCATGCGTTAAATATTGGGCAGTCAATCCTTGAAGTAAAACGGAAGCGGCCGTTTCAAAGGAAATGCCCTCAGGCAGAGGCAACAGCTTATCAGCTGGAACTGAAACCAGCTCCGCATTGGCATGGGGAACATCAGCGAACCCGACACGGTCTCCTGCTTTCACATGATGGACATCTTCCCCGGCATATTCGATGACCCCTGCCCCTTCATACCCTAGAATGAAGGGGGGATCACCCACCAAATGATAATTCCCTTTCCTTCTATATACATCAGCAAAATTCAGTCCAATTGCTTTCATTCGAACGATCACGGCTGATTTTGAACGTTCAGGTTCTGCAATTTCCCTTACAGACAGAACTTCCGGACCGCCGAAATCATCAAAGACAAGTGCTTTCATCATCCTAACTCCCTTCAATGCTTCTTCATTCTTTAAGATATAGGATGGACCCTTTGATGGCAAGAAACACAAAAGACCGCCCTGCCCATTAAAGGCAGGAGCGGTCACCACGTTTACTCAATCTGTATTGGAACCAGGACCGTTCTTTCGTTTATTTGCAGAATATTCCTTACCGTGTGCTTCATGTTCTGCAATGATATCCGCTTTCGGTATATGGTTATTCTTTTTTGGTGAAGCGATGCGGTTGCGATGTTTTTTTCCCATGATCTATCTCCCCTTTAAATTGAACTAATGTTAGCTTGTCCGATTACCACCGAAAATACCGGCAAAATAAGCACTTCATAATAAAGGAAAAACCTTTGTGGGGACCGAATAGATAGAAAACTGATTTATGAGGAGGGAAAAAAATGTTTCCTGAATTGAACACGGAAAGGTTACGCTTACGGGAAATTCGTGAAAGTGATGCGGAAGCTCTTTTCCAATGCTTATCAAAAGATGAAGTCACCCGCTTTTATGGACAGGATTCATTGGAGAATGTCGGACAGGCCAAGGATATTGTAGCAGCCTTTGCGAAAAACTATCATGAAAAACGAGCCGTTCGATGGGGAATTGAAAGAAAAGATACACAGGAATTGATTGGCACCATCGGTTTTCATGCCCACAGTCCCAAATACAGGCGGGCGGAAATCGGTTATGAAATCCATCCAGCACATTGGCGCAAAGGATTTGCGTCAGAAGCGCTTAAGGAAGCAATCGCCTACGGTTTCACGGACCTTGATTTAACCCGTATCGGCGCGGTCGTTTTTCTGGAAAATCAGCCATCAAGTGAGCTCTTGCTTAAGCTGGGTTTCATCCAGGAAGGAGTATTAAGGAGTTATATTTACCAAAACGGGATTCCTCATGATACATATGTCTATTCCTTGCTGAAGTGAAACCTCTGGAAGGTTGGACCTGAAGTAATTCGCGACAGTCGGCGGAAAGGGTGCGAAGATTCGGTTCTGTCCGGAGCATCCCTTCCCCATTCCATTTACTTATTTTGACAGGATAAAATCGCAAAAAAATATTCCTTTATATTCCAAATTACCTACAAAAAAAAGTCACCAAAACATGGCGACTCCCACTTCACGATTTAGGTGCCTACAAGATAGTCCTTCAATGCCTGCTGCAGCGTACCCTTTGTTTCTGCTTTATTATCGAGCTGAATCCCTGAACGGATCATTTTCGTAACAACCTCTGGGCGTAATCCAGTCACAACAGCTTTACACCCCATCATTGCCGTTCCATCGAGGATTTTCATCAAATCAGTGATCATTTCAACTTCGATTTCGATGATACCGGACAAATCCAAGATCAAGGTCTGTATCCGCAGTTTGCCTATCTCCATCAATACCTTTTCTTCGATTATCTGTATCCGTGAATAATCGATTGTCCCAATTAACGGAAGGACACAGGTGGTGGAAGTGATGGGAATGATCGGGACGGATAGATTTTCCACCAAGTTTTGCTGTGCGAGAATCAATTTGTCTTTGTAATCGGAGTAACTTACGAAAAAGGATTTAAGAAATTCATCAACCTTTTCATTCACTATTTTCTCTAAATCAAAAAAGACCTTGGAATCCTCAATAAACGCTTTCTTTTCTTGTTCGAACTTATAAAGAAAGGTCCAAAGCGTTCTGCGGAGGGCCTGAATCCACTCCAGCTTGAATGAAAGCGTCATGGAGTGGGTTGCCCACGTAACTCCTTCTTGTTCGGCAAAGGCAATCAAATCCGTTTCATTCTGCTCCACTATATAACGGACGAGCTTATGTGCATTATTCAAAAGATCGACATTTCCAATCAGGAGGATTTCTTCGATTTTATCCCTGACATTGACCGCTGCTGATAAAAGATATTCTTCAAACTCACTCTTATTCTGCAAAAGGAATTCCATTATTTTATCTTCATCATAAACAAAACTCACTCTTCTCCACTCCCTTTTTGAACATCAACTGTGATTTTTGTTACTATTTACTTTCTATATTGGTGGAGTTATTTCCTGCTAATCGCTCATATATTAAAGAGAAGGAAAGTAAATGTGTTGAAGCCGGTTAAATCTCCTCCTGAAAAAACTTTTTCGATGCGGAAGAAAAGATCAGATGAGTGGAAGATTTCCCGTATTTAATGGCTTCATCGACGAAGTCTTCCAGCGTTTCCATCGAATATGTACTTATTTTAATAAGATAACTGTATTGACCGGCTAACCGGTGGCATTCCAGAACCTCCGGATGGCTCAAGCTAAATTGATAAAAATCCTTGCATCTATCCGTTTCGAATAATATGAATGCCGTAATGCTCCTATCAAGTTTTTCAAGTGATATTTCCGTTTTATATCCCTTTATCACTCCGCTTTCCTCTAATTTTTTCACACGTTCTTTCGTTGCTGGAGCCGTTAAGGACACTTCTTGTGCCAGTTCTTTCATGGACATGCGCCCATTATTCTCCAGCAAGGAAAGTATTTTTTTATCCGTTCGATCCGACTCAATCGCCCCCACTTTTTATTATTAACAGAATCCTTTCAAATACATTATAAAATAAAAAGAAATGTGATGAATACGTAATTAATCGTATGTATTAGGGAATTTGCTTTTTATATAATTAATTCAAATATAAATAAGGGGATGCTGTTATGAAAAAAGTATTGATGCTGCTATCCAATGGATTCGAAGCGGTTGAAGCAAGTGTGTTTACAGATGTATTGGGGTGGAATAAATTAGAGGGTGATGGCACCACTGACCTGGTTACGGTGGGACTTCACGAACGATTGAAATGCACCTGGAATTTCATCGTGCAGCCCGAACTGACCCTCGATCAAGTGAACCTTGATGACTACGATGCTTTGGCCATTCCAGGAGGCTTTGAAGAAGCCGGTTTCTATGAAGATGCCTATGATCAGAGGTTTCTTGATGTAATCAAGCATTTTCATAATAAGAACAAAATCATCGCCACCATTTGTGTAGGCTCCCTCCCACTAGGAAAAAGCGGAATATTGAATGGAAGAAAAGCCACAACATACAACCATCCAACCAGTAAGAGACAGGGGCAGCTAAAAGATTTTGGTGCGATTGTCGTGAACGAACCGATTGTCGTCACGGACAATATCATTACATCCTACAATCCATCCACAGCTTTCGATGTTGCCTTTACGCTCTTGGAAATGCTCACTTCACAAGCTAATTGTGAACATGTGAAGGAATTGATGGGCTTCCATTAAGGAATGATACGATAGGGATATTGATTACCGCTCCAGGCACTCACTTATCCAGAGGCGGTCGTGGAGCCTCCTTTAGACGCGCTTTGCCGCAGGAGTCTAGAACCTTCCATTCCAATCATCTGGAACGTTTTTCAACTAAAAAATGCAGACCAAACTCACTATTCTTCGAGTTTGATCTGCAGTCTGGGGTTCCGAGTGAATTCGGAACCTGTTTCACGTTATTTCCAATAAGCCAATGAACGGGTTTTCATGGATGCACGGAACTGTTTTGTTGATTCCGGCAGGGCTTTATTCGTTGCATAATCGATGATGACACCATACTGGCGAATGACATCGAGACTATCCAGCTCACCATTGGCGAATTTATCTTCCACGCTTTGGATGTTTTCCTCAAGCCATTGTTTGCGATTGTTCCTGATATAAGACCTAGCTTGTTCCGTTGCTTCCAAATCTATTTCGAATAAATCAAGATCTTTATCGATTTCCTTGATCACGACTCCATAATCTTTTTTAGCCCGCTCGATTGAAACATATTCATCGATAACATCTTCCAAAACAGCTTCGGGACTTCTTTCAAGCGGATCTCCCAGTCCCCCTCCCCCAGCTGATGGGCGTACAAAGGAATCTCCTTGCTGTACTTTTACATTTGAGAAAATCGCACCTAAATATCGTTCATCTTCCTTGCCCGGATTAAGCCATGCTCCATGCGGGGATGAAGGAAGCCCTCCAAAAATTCCCCATGTTATTGAACGGGAACGGTCACAGCAATAGGACATAACGGCGTTTTTGACATTTGTTAGTGTACCGCCCTTTTCTACACCGCACCCGCCGCGGTATTTACCCGGCCCGGCAGAGTCGGTAATGATTTCATGCTTCATCGTCACGACAGGCGACAATCTTTCTTGCCCTTCGCAAGGCTGTACGCTGAGCCCCAAACCGAATGTTGGCGAAGTGGCGTTCACACCGTCCCGATCATAGCGGCCTCCATGTCCGCCTGCCATCCAGTCGTACCACATGAAGTATTTATCCTGCTCCTGGCGTTGGTCCCAACCGCCGATCAGTAAATACTCCAGGTTAAATGAGCATGCTATCGCTCTTTCCGGCATGATGTTGGACCAGAGTTCGAAGCACGCACTCATGATTTTTTCATAGGCCCCTGAACAAAAACCGGTTACGGCAATCGGTGCCGGGGCATTGACGACGGAGTTTTCCGGCAATTCGATCTTCACCACTCTGTAAAAACCGGAGTTCAGGGGTATTTCAGGAAAGAATGTCTTGGTTCCTGAGTATGCCGCTGATAAAGAAGCTCCGAAACCAGCATTCAAAAAGCAGCCGATATAAGAATGCGATCCAGAAAGATCATAAAGGATCTCGTCTTCCGTGATTGTCATCTTAACCCGGATCGGGATCAGACCGTCTCCGGCTTCCGGGTCCATATCAATATAATCAACGGTCTCCCATGTTCCATTCGGTAAAGCTGCAACCTTGGCCCTTGCCAAACGCTCCACATAATTCTGCACTTCCGCAAAGGCAGACAAAGTCGTATCGATTCCATACTTCTCGATGATGGCAAACAACTGGCGCTCGCCTACTTTGGCCGCTTCCACTTGAGCACGCAGATCGCCGACACGTTCTTCAGGAACGCGCATGTTCGAAACGAGCACATTGACCACATCTTTTAAAAATGTTCCTTTACTATATATCCTGAGCGGCGGAATCCTTACTCCCTCGCCGAAATGTTCCTTGGCATTGATATCAAAGGAGCCGGGTGTCGAGCCACCCATGTCGGCCCAGTGTCCGTTCGTCTGCATGAACGCAATGAGCTTGTTCTCATGAAAAACAGGCAAGAGAACCCGGGTGTCATTGAAATGAGTACCGCCCCGATACGGATCATTGACCAAGAATACGTCCCCAGGATGGATATCACCCTCGAAGTCCTCTAGCACCGCCTTTGCCGTTAGATGCAGTGTGCCTACATGGACCGAAATATCCTGCGTTCCTTGCATGACTGTATTTCCTTCTGCATCACAAAGCGCACAGCTGAAATCCCGATTATAAATGACGAAGGAATAGCATGTACGAAGGATTTGTTCAGCCATCTGATCTACAAGGTTAACGAAGCCATTTTTTATCACTTCAAATGCCACCGGATCTAAACCTGTTCCAACTCCAGATTGGTCAATCAATTGTTTATTCGACAATGAAATCCACCTCTTTTTATTTATTTTGGGAAAGAATCAAGTTTCTGTATTTATCAACTTTAGCCCTGAAATTTGGTGGAATGACAGTCGTTGTATCAAGCTGATCTATGATGGCAGGTCCCGTTATTTCAGAGAAGGCCGGAATGAGTTCCCGGTTATACACGTTCGTATTCACATACCCTTCCTCTTCAAAATAGACATCACGCGTTTCCTTCAAGGCATCAGCAAGTGTCCCCCCAGGTTCATAAGTCGGAAATTCAGGTTTTGGCACAGTTCCGATAGCGGTAACGAGCAGCCCGTAGATTTCCACGGCCTGTTCTTTATCGGAGAATGAAAATTCGCGCTCATGCTCTTTATGGAAACGGTCAAGGGTCTCTTCCAATGAAGAAATCGGGCAATCGACTTCTATCGCCAATGAACGCCACTGTCCCATATACCTCATGTCAATATAGCGCATCAATGTGGAAGCTTCTTTAGCGACCCCTTCTTCCTGCAATAATTTAGCGGCCTCTTTTTCCATTCCGATGAATTCTTTCTCTAAATCCTTTACCGATACATCCTTGACGTTTTTTACATAGGTTTTGGATATATCATGACGAACATCTACCAGCAGGCATCCCATTGCCGCGGCTACACCGGGATGCGGCGGGATGATGACTGTTGGGATTTCCATTTCCTTGGCCAAGTATGCCCCATGCAAGGGTCCAGCCCCACCGAAAGCCACAAGTGCAAAGTCGCGGGGGTCGTATCCCCTTCTGACTGAAATCAGCCTTAACGCATCACACATATTGGCATTGGCCACACGTGTGATAGCATTCGCCGCTTCTTCAATCGTATAATTGAATTTCTTGGCGATCTTATCCACGGCTTCAATCGCTTTTTGTTTATCCAGTTCCATTTGTCCATCCAATAGCTTTGTGCCAAGTCGTCCCAAAACAATATTGGCATCGGAATTGGTCGGTTCCACGCCGCCCCTGCTATAGCAAGCAGGTCCAGGAACCGCGCCTGCACTTTGAGGGCCATTGCGTAAAGAACCGCCTTCATCCACCCAAGCTAAGCTTCCGCCTCCTGCTCCTATCGTCAAGATCTCGATACTTGGGAACCCAATCGGATATCCATACTCGATATACCAATCTTTAGTAATCCGCAAATCCCCTTCATGCATCAAGGAAATATCAGTGCTTGTTCCTCCCATATCCAGACCAATGGCATTATTAAAGCCGCAAAGCTGGGCGATATGTTTACTGGCAATCGCACCTGCAGCGATTCCGGAGCTTGCAAGCCTTGCCGCATAACGAGGAACGGTTTGGGATGTCATCACCCCTCCGCCTGAGTGAAGCACTAATATGTCATCTTCATATCCCCGTTTATTCATTTCACCTTCAAGGGTTTTAATATAGTTGCTGACAGTCGGTCCTAAAACGGCATTGACAATCGTCGTACTCATGCGCTCATGCTCAAAAATCTCAGGAAGGACTTCACTTGAAATGCATATATAGACATCCGGGAATTCCTCCTGGATGATTCGTTTCACTTTCGCCTCATTGCTTCCATTTACATACGAGTTCATGAAGCAAACCGCAATAGATTCGGTACCGCGTCGTTTTAATTTCCTTGCCAGTGACCGTACTTCCTCTTCATTGATTTCCGTCAAGACATTCCCTGCAAAATCGATGCGCTCTTCCACTTCAAAACGGTCTCTTCCTTGAATGTACGGTTTGGCTACATCATCATATGTATCCCATAACTCAAGCTTGGTTCCTCGGCGGATTTCCGATACATCCCGAAATCCAGCGGATGTGATCAATGCTGTCTTTGGCAACTTCCTTTCAATCAAGGCATTGGTGCCCACTGTTGTCCCATGGGAAAAAACTTTAATATTTTCACAATCGATTTCCGCTTTCGCAATTCCATCCAAAATACCGACCTCTGGATTCAGAGGAGTCGACGACGTTTTCGTGATCGAAATTTCCTTCGTGCTTTCATCAAAAACGAAAACATCCGTAAATGTTCCGCCTACATCAATTGCGAGCCTAGTTTGCTTCGTACCTATCATATAATTCCCACCCCTGCTACAAGATTTAAGATACTTTTTACCTTTTGACATTCTCTCGCGCCATTTGCATCGCTAAATACAACTGTGTGAATGAGTAGCAGCCAGCCGCTGGATTTTCTCAGGCCAAAAACGGGACAAGGTGAATGATGAAATAAAAAAAACCAGTCATATCAATAAGAAATAATTGATATAACTGGTTTTTGATCTAGGATTAGCTTCGCTGGCCAGCGAAGTCTATTAGATTCGACAGTTATTTATAGATTCATCTTTTTAAGTCACCGAGTCCATTTTAGGCGATGGCAGAGTAGAAAACTACCTGTTTACACCATGGCTATATACCTTATCTTACGTCAATTCATGATAAAGTCAAGGCCATTTTTAGAATATTGAAATAACTCCAGTTTGAGAATGAAGAGTCGATTTATTACAAAAATAAGTAAGCATAACTGTTTGGCTATGCTTACACAACAATATTATTTATCAGGTGTTTCCGATGTGCCTTCCTCGCTGTTTTTGAGGTAAACTTCAGAAATTCCATTCATACCTTCCATTAGTTGCGCTTTAGTATATTCCATACTGCCAACCAGTTTATGAAGCTTCTTATCATTATTCTCTTCTGTAAGTTTAGATTCTGAATCAGTCACATTTATTCACCTCCATCATTTAGGATGGCAAATCAAGATGGAAATATGTATGAAAGGCGTCGATGGCAGACACCCTCTTAAAGTGCACTTTAGGAAAAAACAGGTAATTTTCGTTAAAATCTGTACTTCAAATAAGCAGGAAAAGATGATTTTATGAATCTTTTTTAAAAAATCAGCTGTTTTCAAGCCACTAAAGGGATATACTATAGTTTAGCTTTTATTACATTTTTGTTAGTATTTTTTCTTGTCTCACATTGTGTAATATTTTACAAGTTTTTCTTATTACATCAACAAAATGCTTATTGCAAAGGAGAATTGGATATGTCAGAAACGATTACCCAATCACAAACTGAACAACTTAATGCCCGCCAAAAACAATTAGATGTACTGGACCAATTATTGAAGCCTGAGGTTCAGGAATCATTGAACACTTTAGTCGAGCAGTTACCAAAACTAACTGAGTTAGTGAATATTTTAACAAAGTCTTATGATTTCGCTCAATCGGTTGCGACTGATGATGTGTTGAAAAATGATACGGTCAGCGCCATTTCGGAGATCGCGACACCTGTGGTCCATTCAGTGAAAGGACTTGCAGCAAATGCCATCGAAGCTAAGGATCGTGCAGAAGCGAATAATGATGTGATCGGTCTTTTTGGTCTGTTAAGGATGATGAAAGATCCGGAAGCACAAAAGCTTTTCCGTTTCGCCCAAGCTTTTCTTGAAGTCTCTGCAGAACGTAAAAACCAAAAATAATTTGATAAACTTTCAATCAGTAAGGACGGGGGATTAACTATGTCAAAACAAATCGTCATCTTAGGTGCAGGTTACGCAGGATTACTATCTGCTTTATCCGTACGTGAATATTACAATAAAGATGAAGTGCAGGTTACGGTGGTGAACCAATTTCCAACGCACCAAATCATCACCGAATTGCACCGTCTTGCAGGCGGATCCATTTCTGAACAAGCCGTTTCCATTCCGTTGGAAAAGCTTTTCAAAGGAAAAGATATCGACCTTGTCATTTCCAAAGTGGAGTCATTCTCGGTTGATAATAAAGAAGTGAAACTTGCCAATGGTTCCACATTATCTTATGATGCCCTGGTTGTTGCTTTGGGAAGCCAAACAGGATTCTTCGGCATTCCGGGACTTGAGGAAAACAGCATGGTCTTGAAATCCGTAAATGATGCTAACAAGATTTACAAACATATCGAAGATCGCATCCGCGAATATTCTCAAACGAATAATGAAGCGGACGCAACCATCGTGATCGGCGGCGGCGGATTGACGGGCGTTGAGTTAATCGGTGAAATCGTGGACCATTTCCCTAAAATCGCCAAAAAGTTCGGAGTGGACTTCAAGGACTTGAAAATCAAGCTTGTGGAAGCTGGTCCAAAAATCCTTCCGGTCCTGCCTGATCACTTAATCGAACGTGCCATGACAAGCTTGGAAGCACGCGGCGTTGAATTCTTGACAGGTCTGCCTGTAACGGGTGTTAAAGGAAATCGAATCGAATTGAAAGATGGACAAACGATAACGGCCAATACGCTTGTTTGGACAGGCGGAGTTGCGGCTCTTCCTATCGTAGGCGAATCAGGCCTTGAAGTGGATCGCGGCAAAGCAACCGTCAATGAGTATTTGCAATCCAAATCCCATAAAGACGTATTCGTTGTCGGCGACAGTGCCGTTGCGTTCCCTCCAGAAGGCGGCCGTCCATATGCTCCTACTGCACAAAATGCTTGGCAAATGGGTGAGCTTGTTGGATACAACCTATATGCAGCCTTTGAAGGCAAGAAACTTGAAGTATTCTCACCTGTAAACTCAGGTACACTTGCGAGCCTTGGCCGTAAGGATGCAGTGGCAACCGTTGGGGCCAATAACACGTCCCTTAAAGGCCTGCCGGCTACATTGATGAAAGAAGCAAGTAATGTTCGCTACCTATCACACATCAAAGCCCTATTCAGCCTGGCTTATTAATTCATTATCACCGTGACATGTTCACGGTGCATGCCCTTTATTCCCGTTTGGGAGTAAGGGCATTTTTCATATCAAAAAAAGGCGGGAACCCGCTGAAGGGGTCCCGCCATATTTCACTCTACATTACTATGTTTGGAATAAGTAAGCTCGTGGCTAATGGACTCCCTTAATGAATAGTCCAAGCATACTGCATCACATAAAACATGTACACATTGATCAAACAAAGAACTTAACGGCTGGATGCTTTTCGTTTCATGTTCCAAGCGATTCTTCGTTGCTGCCGGTATGACCAAGACCTCATGAGAGACATTCGCTAATTCCGATTGGTCATTCGTCGTGATCGAAAACACCTTGCAGCCCACTTCCCTGCCTTTTGCTGCAACGGATATCACACTTTTGGTCGAGCCGCTCCCGCTAATGGCTATGATCAGATCGCCTTTCGAAATAGAAGGAGTAATCGTTTCCCCGACTGCATAGACGCTTAAGCCAAGGTGCATCAATCTCATCGCAAAGGCTTTGGCCATGAAGCCCGATCTGCCTTCACCCACGATGAAGATCCTGGTGTCGGACCGTAAATGTTTTAGGAGCGCATCCGTTACCCCTTCGTCCATTTTGTGAAATACACCGTTCATTTCTTCTAAAATAACCCCAATTTCCATCTTCAAACTTCCTTCACACCTTTCTTCCCATTCACCGTTTCCTTAAATAGACGGGCAGCTTCTGCTGGATCCTTTGCTTTTGTAATCGCCGAGCCAATGATGATGACATCCAGTCCCTTCCTGACCATTACAGGCAAGGACGAAAGAGCGATCCCTCCTGCTGCAGCCCTCATGGATCCAGCATGATTTCTCATATTGATCATGGCATGACCCGAATTTTCCTGGCTGTCCTTGCTTACATGCTCACAGAATATCGCCTGACGGTAAATCCGTAATTGCTCAAGCCGGGTATCGGATACATTCAATAAATCAATCATGATCTGCCCCTTGTATTCACACGCTTTTTCCAGGCATTTTTGAATGGTTACATCTGAAGCAGCCCCCATTACCGTAGCTACATCAGCCCCGCTTTGAAAGCAAAGATCCATTTCATAAACCGCATTGTCCATCGTCTTCATGTCGGCAACGATTTTTTTATCCGGAAAGTGATTTTTCATTTCTTTGATGCTATTCACTCCGAATTCTTTAATCAGGGAAGTCCCCACCTCAATCCAATCAATCGAGGCTTCCACGCTTCGTGCCATTTCAATGGCTTCCTCCATATTCATGCGATCCAACGCCAGCTGAATTTTCATGACGAAACCGCCTCCATTTGCTTGACTGACGTAACCGCAGGCTTTTTAACCATCAATGTGAGTAACGCTGAAATCAATAAAGATCCCGCCATGAAAATATAGGATGCTCCGGGCCCGCCGGTCAATCCGTTTAAATATCCGACGAAATAGGCACCTACAAATGAGCCAAGCGCCCCCATACTATTAATCAAGGCCATTGCCCCGCCAGCCACATTCCTTGGGAGGATTTCAGGAATGATGGCAAAGAACGGTCCATACGGTGCATACATCGCACCACCTGCAATAACCAACAGGGCATATGAAAGCCAGAAATTCGATGTGCCGAGCATGAAGGACCCGAAGAATGCGATTGCCCCCACAAGCAGCGATGTCCAAACGAACGTTTTTCGATTTAATGTTTTATCCGAAAAATAGGATAGTGCCAGCATCGAAATGACCGCTAATAAATAAGGTCCGGATGAAAGCCAGCCCGTTGCCACTATATCCATGCTCGACGCTTGTTTAATAATGGACGGCAGCCACATGACGAACCCATAAACCCCGATGCTCCACATGAAGTATTGGATACTGAGCACGATGACCTGCTTTGACTTAAAAGCTTCCCTATAATTTTTAACAGGTTTTAATGCAGCCTGTTCTTTCTGGAGGGTCGCTTCCATATCTAGCTTTTCCTGATCTGTAAGCCACTTGGCATCTTTGGGACGGTCATTGACGAGCTTATACCAGATAAACGCCCAAAGGACAGCCGGAAGTCCTTCAATGATGAACAGCCATCTCCAGTCGAATGCCTTCAATAGGTAGCCGGAAAGGATCGACATCCACAATACAGTAACTGGATTACCCAGAATCAAAAAGGTGTTGGCCCGGGAGCGTTCTTCTTTTAGAAACCAATGGCTTAGGAAAACGAGCATCGCGGGCATAACAGCGCTTTCAACAACACCAAGCAAGAAGCGAATCGGATAGAGCCATGCCACACTTGTCGCCATCCCCGTCAATGTCGCCAGTCCTCCCCAGAGAATCAAGCTCCAAAAAATCAGGATTTTGGCACTTTTCTTTTCTGCGTAATGTGCACCTGGAACTTGAAAGAAGAAATAACCAAGGAAAAACAGCGCGGCCAGAAAGGAGGATACCCCCGCTGTGATATTAAGGTCTTCCCCCATTCCTCCCGCTACGCCAAACCCATAGTTGGCACGGTCGAGATAGGCGAGACTGTATGTGATGAACACTAAGGGGATCAATCTCATCCACCTTTTTCTCGAAGCTACTTGTAATTGAGACATGATTGAAGCACTCCTTTTTTCATAAAGTGTTCTAGCTCTTCCATATTAGGAAGGCCATCGTGATCTCCGGAAGACATCACGGCCTTGGCCCCTATCGCATTTCCGCGTAAAACTGCTTCTTCATTCGATGCCCCTTCCAGTAAAGCGCTGATTACCCCGACAGCAAACCCGTCTCCTGCCCCTACGGTATCCACGACTTCCGTTACGGTAAAACCAGGTACCTCCTTCCTTTCATTTTGGGTTACAAAGTAGGCCCCTTCTTCCCCGAGTTTAATCACCACAAGCTTAACACCGAGTTCGAGGTAGTAACTGGCGATATCCTCCTTGTTGCTGTATCCTGTAAGAATTTCACCTTCCTGTATTCCAGGAAGCAGCCAATCCGCCTCTTCCGCAAACATATTGACGATGCTGATCATCTCCCTTTCATTCGGCCAGAGTGATGGACGCAGATTTGGATCGAATGAAACGGTTACACCCTTTTGTTTCAGATGCTTCAAGACTTGCCATGACAGCTCTCTGAAACTGCCGGAAATGGCAGGAGGTATCCCCGTTAAATGCAGGTGCTGTGTTGAAGGGAGTTTCTCCAAGGGAAAGTCCTCCAGGGAAATCTTGCTGGCGCTTGAATTCTTCCTAAAGTATTCAACGACCGGATCTCCTTGTTCGACTTTGGATTTTAACTGGAACCCAGTTGGATTGAGTGGATCCATCAAAACATTGGAGACATCCACCCCCTCATTTGTGAGCGTTTTCATAACCATGCGCCCGAACGAATCATCCCCCACCTTGCTCATCCATGCAGTTTTAATCCCTAACCTTGACAGGCCGATTGCCACATTGGTTTCGGCCCCTGCCACATAACGCTTATAACGCATGCAATCATCGAGGCTGCCCGAATCCTCAGCAATGAACATCGCCATTGCCTCTCCCATCGTCAGTACTTTAAGCTCCTTCATGGCTGACCTCCTGTTCCATTTTCATAAGTGAAATATAAGTCGCTGCATTTTCCAATGTTACCGGGAACTCAATCGCTACCGGACAAGCGCCATTAAACTTTTCCAATAACTCCATTACCTCAGGCAGCAGCGGCATCGATACCGGCTCAGTCACCCAACCCTCTTTCTCGCGCTTCACTTGCTTCAAATGAATATAGTCCACATATCCCGCTAAATCCTTCGCAGCTTCCATTGGAACTTCTTCTGTATACAGCCAATTGCCCGTATCAAATGTCAGTCTAATCGGGATATCGAACTTTTCGGAGCAACTCAGGAAATGAGCGATCCGATTTACATTTCCACCGCCAAGCGTCTGATCGTTCTCGATGGTGATTTTCATTTCACGGTTTTGCAGATTTTCCACCAAGGCTTCATTCATTCGAAACATATCTGTTTCAAAAAAATCGTAGTTTCCTAGAGGCATCTTCAGCAATTCCGCTCCCAATTCATCCGCTTCCCTTGCCAAGCATTTAAAACCTATTTCATTCATTTGATGGTTTGAACCGATCAGGAAATCAGGAGCGGAATAATAAATGGCCAAGTTAAGTTCCCTGCATAAGGCACCCAATTCTTCCAGAGAATCATCCGGCGTCAACAATTCCTTTCTGATTTCGATTCCATCAGCTCCAGCGGCTGCTACGAGTTTTATGATTTCAAGATGTCCGAGCGCTTGAAGCCTTTCGGCCGGTATTGAATTCATGCATACAAAGACTTTCATATTAATCCTCCTGACCCCAAAATGGTATCGGTACCATTTTGGGAGTTAATAAAGTCTTCAAGTTTAGAAGACTTATGATTTTTTTATAAATGGAGTCGTTTCCCTTATATTCAATTTCGCTTGATACGCCATTGTCTGCGCTGGGGAAGCCTGTCCATCAATGCGCCGCAGGATCATTTCCATAGCAGCGACCCCGATTTGGTATGTGGGCTGTTCAATCGTTGTAATGCCCGAATAAACAATGGTGCTCCAATCCGGATTATCAAATCCCATCATTGCTAAATCTTCCGGGACCGACAGTTTCTTTTCTTGTAAAAGTAAAATTAATTTTAATAGCACGACACTATTTGCCGTCAATATAGCTCTTGATACACCTTTTGAGTCATCTAAAAAATGCTGGAGCTTGGACTCGACATCTTTTAAATCATCGACATTGACCTCATAAACATCTTCTGAACTCGGATGACTGTGGCTCATCAACGTTTGCTGAAAGGATAGCCGCCGCTCATGCCTAGTACTGACATTGCTGGCAGGTTCACTGAAAAATGCAATTCGTTCATAATTTTGGCCAACCAAATAATTGACAGCTTGTGAAGTAGCCTGAAAATTATCCAATCCTACCGTATCGATTTCAAGATCCGGCACCTTCCGATCCAAAAGGATGACCGGGGTCTTTTGCTCTTGCATCTGTTTTAGCATATCGTGATTACCGCCAGTCGTATGAATAATAAGCCCGTCGATGCGATGGGATAAAAGCATATCAAAATAGCCTCTTTCCTTCTCGGGGTTATTATCCGAATTGCAAATCATCAGATTATATCCATTCTGGCTGCATATATCCTCAGCCCCCCGAAGGATGGCCGTCGTATATGGATTGTTGATGTCCGCCACGATGATTCCAATCAAATAACTCTTATTGCTTTTGAGCCCTCTTGCCATCGTGTTTGGGCGGTACTCCATTTTGTTGATCGCCAGCTCGATTTTCTTACGGGTTTTGTCAGAGAGTTCATCAAATCTCCCCCCTAAATACCGGGAAACAGAGGTCTTTGAAACACCTGCTTCTCTAGCAACATCGTAAATTGTAACCTTTGCGTTTTCTTGTTTAACCATTACATTCATCCATTCGCGAATTTTGGAACCGGTTCCATTTTTATAAATATTAACACATTACCAATGAATGTCAATCCATTTTATTCAAATTCTTTTTCTCCGCTGAAAATGGATAGCCCATGGATCGACGCCAACTTCAAATACCAAGCTGACAGCCCGCCTCCTTCATTTCCCCATATTAAAATACATTAACAAAATTGTATAATATAAACAGTTACAGAGAGGGGAAGGCTTTTTTTGATGAAAAATAAATATTCAAAATGGTTACTTGTTGTAGCTATATGTATGGGTGTTGCTATCGGAGGTTATATGTATTATTCCAGTATTGCAATTGGGGGCACATCTGATAATGGTATGTGGAAAGCAAATTATAAAAAAAACTCTGATGAAACAGTTGGCGGATGGATTGGACATGTTCAACAAAAGTCTGGTGGCAAGGTCAAGATAAAAGAAGTAAGCTTTACTGATAATGGAAAAACATTAGTGGAACATAAGGGATTTACAGAAGGAAAAAGTGAAGATGGCTCTATTACAAAATTAAATCCATTATCAACGGATTTTTATTTGGGAGATCCTCCAAAAAAAGAGCATGTGTACAAGTTGCATATTACATGGGAGAAAAAAGGACAGCCCATGACAGATACCTTTCTTCTAAAATAAAAGAGCTTACGTTCATGCCAGGATTTATCTGATAAATTATGGAGCCATTTTGAAAAGATCAAAATGGCTCCTTTTAGACATGCATTACATTTTATTCGGCGCTGAAATTCCCAATAAACTTAGCGCATCCTTTAATACGATCGCAACGGAAAAAGCGAATGAGAGCTTCATTTGTTTCCATTCATCTTCCACTAGGATTTTTGAATGTGCATAATACTTATTGAATGCACGCGATACATGCAAGCTGAATTTCGCGATTTGTGATGGATCGGCTTGTTCAAATGATTTTTGGACAATGATCGGGTATTGCTCCAGCAGCTGGATGACTGGCCACGCATATTCGCCTAAAGCATCATATTGGATGGCCTGCTCTTTAAAATCACCTTTTTCAAGCAAGGAGGAAATTCGCGCATATGTGTACTGTACATATGGACCTGTTTCTCCCTCAAAGTTCATCATTTGCTCTAATGAAAAATCAATATCGTTCATACGGTTATTTTTTAAATCATTAAAGATTACCGCTCCGACACCGACTTGTCTTGCAACCAGTTCTTTCTGTTCAAGCGCTTGATTTTTTTCTTCAATATTGCGCTTCGCAGTTTCGATCGCCTCTGCCAATACATCCGCAAGCAGCACGACTTTCCCTTTACGGGTCGACATTTTCTTACCGTCTTTTAGCATCATGCCAAATGCTACGTGCTGTAAGTCTTTTGACCACTCATACCCCATTTTTTCAATGACGTTAAAGAGTTGTATAAAGTGCAGGGATTGTTCGTTTCCGACCACATAAAATGTTTTCTTTGCCTCATACTGTTTTTTACGATACATGGCTGCAGCTAAATCACGTGTGGCATAAAGTGTCGCACCATCCGTTTTCGTAATCAAACACGGCGGCATATCTTCCAATTGCACGACATAGGCACCATCTGAAAGGGCAAGCAGGCCTTTTTCTTTTAGTTCCCCGACAACCGCATCCATTTTATCATTGTAAAATGCTTCGCCGGCATAGGAATCAAAACGGATGCCCAATAAATCATAAATCGTCTCGAATTCTTTTAAAGACGCATCCCTGAACCATTTCCACAATGCCAGTGCTTCCTCGTCCCCGTCTTCAAGCGACTTGAAGCTTACGCGTGCTTGTTCATTCAATGATTCATCGGTTTCTGCCCTTTCATGGAACTTCACATAGATTTTCAATAATTCCCCAATCGGCGAAGCTTCGATTGCCTCTTTGTCCCCCCACAGCTTATACGCGACAATCAACTTACCGAATTGCGTGCCCCAATCTCCTAAATGATTGATACGCACGGCATTGTAGCCATTTTTTTCGGCAATGTTGGCCAGTGCATTCCCTATGACCGTAGAGCGTAAGTGCCCCATGGAAAAAGGCTTGGCAATATTCGGGGAGGAATAATCAATCACGACATTTCCCTTTCCAGTCTGCATCGAACCATACTGATCCTTTTCCCTTAATATCGTTTGCAGCACATTTTCCGTCACCATCTGTTGATTGACGAAGATATTCAGATAACCTCCCACTACGTTCACTTCTTGAATCAACGTACTGTTTAATTGTTGGGCTATTTCCGACGCAATCACCTGAGGCGATTTTTTGAATTTTTTCGCAAGAGTAAAGCACGGAAAGGCGACATCACCTAACTCCATCATTTTCGGCTTTTCCATTAATTTTTCTATTTCACTTGCTGGCATTTCATTGTTCAAAGCAGTTGAAATCAATTCTGCAATTGGTTTATTCATCGACATTTTCCCTCCTAAACAAAAAAGCCCCCGCCTCTAAATAAGAGACGAGAGCATGAATTCCCGTGGTACCACTCTAGTTGCCACAAATTGCGGCCACTTTCCATTGTTAACGAGGTGACTCCCCGATATTCCCTACTGAACGTTTCAAGAAATTTCTCCAAAGTGCGCTTCATTCATCCGACCTGCATTAGGCTCCCACCATCCCTAACTCGCTTTCCATTTCAAAATGAACTACTCTCTTCATCACAGAATTTTCAATATTATAATTTAATCCATCGTACACAATTTAAAAAAACGTGTCAACAGAATTTAAGAAACAAATCCTAACCAGCCGGTAACTTCATTTTATCCTTGATGTTCGAAAAATATTTTCTTACTGTCCCAATTGTGCCGCTTTGATTGGACGGCTCAATATTGGATGGACCATCGGCTAACAGCCCTAACACTCCCATTTCCCGGCCATTATGGCTGGAAGGCCCATCAATAAGCTCTGGGGAGTATATTCGCTTGCCATCCATTATGCAGCGAATCGAGCAGGCTAACTCTTCACCCGGGTTATCCTTCAATAAATAACCACTTACATCAGCCTTTAATGCGAGTTGAAAATAACCAGTCCTTCGAAATGTCGTTAAAATGACCACTTTGCATTCAAATGACCTTAATGCTTCTGCTGCCTCAAGTCCGCTCATTACAGGCATCTCCATATCCATGATACACACATCAGGCCGTAATTGGTTTACAAGAGCCATCGCTTCTTCTCCATTACTGGCTTGCCCGACAATTTCTATATCTTCTTCAAGATTGAGTAGAGAACTTATTGCCTCTAACAGCATTTGCTGATTCTCTGCAATGACAATTCGAATCATTTTTAAGTTCTCTCCTTTATCGAGTTCCTTATATGAAGCAAAGACTCCCCAAATCCGAGGATTATTAAGGGAGTCTGGAATGATACATGAACGTTACAGTTCAGATTTCACTTGAGTGGGAACACTTTTTTTCGTTAAATACTTTATGTCCTTGAAACTGACGAAATTCTTGGATTCCTCATCCCATAAACGGAAACGGAGTGAGCGCAAGCTTGTTGCAAGAGTGATCGTCGGAACGTTCTCTAAAGGCTGCGTATTATTATGTGCCATTTCCAATTTATAGTTAGGCACCCTTGGACTTAAATGATGAACATGATGGTAACCGATATTACCAGTAAGGAACTGCATCAGTTTTGGAAGCTTATAAAAAGAACTTCCCTCCACTGCTGCCAATACATATTCCCACTCTTCATTTTCTTCAAAATAAGAGTCCTCGAATGTGTGCTGGACGTAAAACAGCCAAATGCCGATTGAACCAGAAATCATGAAAATGGAACCTTGTACCAGAAGGAACGACTGCCAGCCGACTGCCAGGCAAAGCAATGCCGCAAAAACGACGATTAATACATTCGTCAAATACGTATTATTTTTTTCCTTCTTTCTAGCGCCTTTACGGTTAAATCTATTTTTAAGAAGGAAAACATAAATCGGCCCCAAACCAAACATGACCAATGGATTACGATAAAAACGATAAGCAAAACGAAGTTTAAACGGTGCAGCCAAATACTCATCTACCGTAAGGGTCCAAATATCACCTGTACCCCGCTTATCCAAATTACCGCTTGTTGCGTGATGCACAGAATGCTCATGTCCCCATTGATCAAACGGGAATAAAGTCAAAACACCCATGATCGTACCGACTATTCTATTCGCACGGCGGTCTTTGAAAAATGAATGATGCGTACAATCATGAAAAATGATGAATATTCTCGTCAAGAATCCTGCAGCAAACACAGCTGGGATTAAGGCTAACCAATAAGAAACGGAAAGACTTATATATGCTAGGTACCATAGAATGATGAACGGCCCCAGGGTATTGATGATCTGCCATATACTTTGCTTTGTCGTTGATTGTTCAAAAGGAGCAATTTGTTTTCTCAGGGATTTCGTATTTTGCAAGCTCATATTTCAATTGCACTTCCTTTTATTTGTCGTTATCCATAGTATAAAGAATCCAACCTGATTTTATTAGTACCAGGTGTCATGACTAGAAGATGACAAATGTCATGTACAAGTCATTTCCAGTGACAAACGTAAAAAAGGCCAACCAGGAAGAACCGGTTAACCTGTACACATATATAGGATTTCGTTATCTTCAAAATAACAGGCGGCCTTACTTTAAGAACAGGACTGTCAATGCTTACAGTCCCATCAGTAAGCAAATGAAGGCCCGTTACTCCCCTTTTAAAAATAAATAAAGACCATAATCCGTCGAAGTTGAGGCATACCCCATTTGGCGCAACATGGCCGTGATATTGCCGCGATGATAGGTTCCATGATTCACGACATGCGGTACCAATTCGGCTGCACTTGTTTTCATTTGTCCTCCAGCTGGATTCTCAATTATAAGAGGTTTATGTATATTTTCTTTTTGGCCAAGCAGCGATTTGTACCGCTCGGACAACTCAATAAACATGGCCTCCATTTCCTCTAATTCCTTTGACTCCATTTGTTCCTTCAGTTGTTCAGCCAGCTCCAATGCATGTTTCATGCTTTTACCGGAAAAAACCTCCGCCCACCCCAGATCGGAAAGATACACATGGGCCATCACACTCGATATCGATGAAAACACACTTTGAACTTCCTGATGGTAAACATCCTTTGGAAGCTCTTTTAAACGGTTGAAAATCTGATTATTTGCCCAAATGTTGAAATCATAAAACTGTAATGAAAAATTTGACATATAAACTCTCCCCTTCTATTTACAAATCAATTGCCCTTCATACGGAATAATTCGTCCCACACGAAGGTTAGTAATGCCTTTCCACAATGTACCTCTATTTATATGGCTATTCTCCATAGTAAACTAGTAAAGTTAAATTTTACAAAGGGGAATAAAATCATTGTGAAAAAATTCTTTGGATGTTTTATTATGTTAAGCCTTCTTTGTATGTGTCTCTTTCCAACCAGTGGTCATTCATCAAGTAAAACCCAATCCATAGGTTCTGTTAAATTGGACAATACAAAAGTTTTTAGTTCTCCTAAATTAGGTTCCACTCTATTAAAGACCTTAAAGAAGGGAGAAGAGTTTCCCATCATTTCTACTTCCGTTGGGGATTCCGCGGGGCCCGTCATTCATAAAGTGAAGTCTGGAAACACACTATGGAAAATAGCAAATCAATATGGTGTTTCAGTAAGTGAGCTGCAAAAAGTAAATAAATTAACCTCTTCCGAAATAACTGTTGGCCAAAACCTGAAGATCCCCCAGAAATATAAGATCCATAAGGTTGTATCGGGCGATACATTGTGGAAGATCTCTAATAAATACAAGGTAACAACAAGTGATTTGACGAAATTAAATAACTTACACACGGTTACCCTTAAAGTGGGCCAAAAATTGAAGGTTCCGGATTATTACTACCAGGTTCAATTGCTTGGCGGAAAAAAGGGCTGGATAAAGAAATCCCAGCTTCAAAAAAAGACGCAAAATCGTATCGTCATGGGCTGGAAGCATAATGGATCGAAAGAAAGCTATACCCAGCAACTTAAACACCCCAATTTGAATGTAGTATCTCCCCGTTCTTATACGCTGACGGATACCGGTAATTACGTTTCCGTTTCTGTAGATACAAAATACATCCAAGCTGCCCATAAACAAGGAAAACAAGTTTGGCAGCTTATCGGGAATAAATTTGACCCTGTATTAACTGGTTCTGTACTAGGCAATACAAAAAAGCGCCAAAAATTAGTTTCAGCTTTACGCGATTCACTTGTTAAAACGAAAAGTGATGGAATAAATGTGGATTTCGAAAACATCGACCCAAAAAATAAGAAGGACTTTGTACTTTTCATCGGCGAACTAAAAAAGGCACTAAAACCGCATGGAATTAAAGTGTCTGTGGATGTCACCCGAGAAAACGAAGACCCTTATTGGTCAAAAAGCCTAGATAGGAAAGCACTTGGCAAAATAGCGGACCATATAATCATAATGGGTTATGACGAGCATTGGGGAGGGAGCCCGGTAGCCGGGTCCGTTTCCTCGTTACCTTGGATCAAAGAAGGAACCAAGCTTTTAATGAAAGAAGTACCAGCTCACAAGATCATATTGGCTGTACCATTTTATACGAGAGAATGGGAAACCGATTTGTCGACCAAAAAAGTGAAAAGTCATGACCGTACCATGGCTGAGGTCAACAAAATCATTTCAACTCAAAAACTTAAAAAGGTATGGGATAAACAGACGCAACAAAATTACGTGGTGTACACTTCCAAAGGGAAAAAGCATCAAATTTGGATAGAAGATAAGAAATCGATGAAGCTCCGTATTGACCTGGTTAAACAAAATCATCTAGGCGGTGCAGCTGCTTGGTACATTGGATCAGAAACCCCTGACATTTGGGATGTCTATCATTTTAATCAATAGGTACATGCATAAAGGGAAAAGGCCTCACATTGTGTGCGGCCTTTTCTGCATGACATCATTTTCAGTGGGTCCAGTCGTCTTAAGTGAATAGACCACCCCAATAAATATCAAGGAAATACCCAGAATTTGAATACCGTCCGGTTTAAATCCTGAAAGCAGAATATCCAAAAGGATGGCAACTGCCGGATCGACAAAAATCATGAAAGATACTACATTTGTAGGCAAATGGCGAATACTATTAAAAAACAGCAAATACACGACGCCTGTATGGATGATGCCGGTAAGCACCGTATAAAACCATTCGGAAGATTTTAACGTTGTATATACGGAATAATCGACAAAAGGAATCAGTAATAGAAATCCAATGAACATTTGCAGAAATGTGGTCGCATATACACTCGTCTTTGTAATGCTCTTTCCTAAAAGCATGGTTGCCGCATAGAAGAAGGCAGCAATGATTCCATACACAATGCCCTCCCATTCAGGAGAAGATGATCGAAATCCATCTGTTCCCATAATGAGTAATGTGCCAATGAAGCAAAGGGAAATGGCCAAGATGGAGAATACATTCATTTTCTCCCTAAAAATGAGGCTCCCTATAATGAGTACAAGGATCGGCGCTAAATGATAAAGCGAAATGGCGATTGTCACCGATATCAGCTCAAAAGATTTAAAGAGGAATATCCAGTTTAACAAGTTGGCCACCGCGCAGAAAATGATCAGCATTACCTCCCTGCCATTCCATATTTCGTTCTTGAAATGTCCGGTAATCATCCAGGCTGCACATAAGAATACGGCAGCACAAATGCAGCGAACAAAAACCAATTCCAATGCAGGAAGTCCCGATAGTTCCGAAAAGAAACCGACAGAACCAAAGATTGTCATGGCTAGAGACAGTTGAAGAAGTGCTATTTTATTCATTTAATTTCCCCTCATGAAATTTCCAATTTTTACATTCATACTATCATTTCTCGGGCATGCCGTCACGAGTAATGATATTCGCCCACATTTGATCCGGAATACTTAATGTACACCTGCTATCGCGCGGTAAGGTCGTCTTGATCTCGTCTTCCCTGCCTTCCATTATTTTGGCGGCCCAGTCCGGTTCCATCAGCAATTCCCTTCCCAATGCGAAAAGCGGTATATTTTTCTCAAGCACAGCATTTGCTTCCTCTGGAGTATGGATCGATCCAAGTGATACGAAACTGGTCCTGCCAGCGATGACATCGCGGAGAATTTCGGTCCTTGTCAATTCCCTGTTCAATCCGCTTCTAGGCATGGACCAGACATTTTTAACAGAAAGATGTAAATAGGAAAGCCCCTGAGTTGCCAATTCATCTACCCATGCCGCTGTATCATCCATTTTCAATCCGCCTTCTTCCGGTTCTTCGGGGGAGAAGCGATACCCAATAACGAATTCCTTGTCTGCATAAAGATCACGGATCCGCTTCACCTCCGCGATGACGGCAAGTGGAAAATGCATTCTATTCTTCAAAATCCCTCCCCAATGATCTCTCCGTCTGTTGGAGTGGGGTGAGAAAAACTGCTGCAGGAGATAGCCATTCGCTCCATGGATTTCCACACCGTCGAATCCTGAACGAATGGCATGGCGGGTGGCTCTTCCAAAGTCTTGAATAGTGGATAGAATTTCAGTGTGGCTCATTGACCTTGGAATGTACTCTTCGCCCATTCCTTTATAAACGCTTGCAATGATTCCGCTCGGACTAACCATTTTTTCTCCGCCTGTACAGCTTGGAAGGCTCTCGCTTCCGCCATGATGAAGCTGGAGAATGGCTTTTGCACCTTTGGATTTGATTGTTTTTGAAAGCTCAGTGAGTCCAGCGATGCTCTGTTCATCATATACTTTCATTTGCCGGGGAAAGCTTGTCGCAACAGGGGAAATGGCGGCAGCGGCAGTAATGAACATGGCAGGTCCATCTGCCCTTCTTTTATAGTAGGCTAATTCCTCGTCAGAAACCAAGCCATCCTCTTGACCTGAATAAGTGGTCATCGGCGCAACTACAATCCTGTTTTTAAGAACCGTTCCATTAGAAAGCGTGTACGGTGAAAACATTTGCCCGTATTTCCGTTTCATCATTTTCCATCACCCATTCGTATTTTAATTTGTAATTTTATTGTATTCTCGACCACATCATAAGTAAAATGAATGTTTTTCATTACTTGGATTAGAGTTTCTCATGTATAATTCATAGAAGAAGGGTGTGGGGCATTTGAATTTTTTTCAAGTGGAAGTCTTTTTACATGTTGTTGAACACGGAAGTTTTACGAAAGCGGGAGACCGGATCGGACTGACTCAATCAGGCGTGAGCCATAACATTACAGCACTTGAAACAGAACTTGGTGTGACTTTACTGAAGCGTGACCGAAAAGGAATAGCACTCACGACTGCGGGAGAACAAGTCATTCCACATATGCGGGCCATTGCTGCCAACCTTGCACATATCGAACAAAAGATTGCAGCTGTGAATGGAATGGAAATCGGTAAAATAACGATTGGCAGTTTTCCAAGCTTCACTGCCAGATACATACCAAGGCTATTCTCTATCTTTAAAGAAAAGTACCCTAATACCGATTTGCTGATTCATGAAGGTGGATATGAGGAAATCTTAACATGGATCGAAGAAGGAACAGTGGACATCGGCTTTGCAGCAAAACCAGTAAAGAACGTGGAATTCATCCCTCTGCTAACAGATCCTCTATCAGCTGTCGTATACGAAGGCCATCCGCTTTCAGGGAAAACCTCATTGAACCTGGAAGACTTCGTTGATCAACCATTCATCATGCTGAGATCTGGCTGTGAAACACTCATAGAAGATAGATTCCTGGAAGCCAAGATAAAACCAAAAATTTCATATGACATTAAAGACAATCAAACGGTGCTCTCAATGGTAGCAGGAAAATTAGGCATCACGATTATGCCAGAACTGGCCTTACCGGAAAAACCCGAACGCATCAAAAGCCTGCCCTTGAACCCGGAACTTTCACGGGAGATCGGATTGGTCATGAAATCAGCTAAACACCTATCACCCGTCGCCAAGGAATTTACAAAAGTCGTTCAAGATCACTTCATCGGGTAATGGGCAGTATGAAAAAAACAAGAATCCCCTTTTCATGTAAAAGGGGATTCTTGTCGTGCCAATGATCATCCCAAGAATAGATCCAGCAGATTACTGCCTGCAGATGATTGCCTATTATAAAACTCCGAATTAACCGCACTGCTTGCAATACACAACCGTAAATTGATTATTCTGGACATCGAACATTTTTGACAAGCCAGTTCCTGTCATGGCTACATCCTTCTTAGCAGCATCATTGCTTCCGCATTTCATACAACCCTTTTCGCTCATGATCCTTCATCTCCCAAATTTATTAAAATGATAAATGCTTATAAATACCGGAGCTTCCCGGCACCGTTCATACTTACATATACGGATAACGTGGATAAATGGTTTCGGAATTCATGCAAAAATATGTAAATTCCATTGAGTACTCTTTTTATTGGCTGCCTTTTTTATTACGGTTAGATTTTATGGTAGGCAAAGCATTATACACACTAATTGCAAAATAATAGATTAAAATCATATGCATAGCATCTCTTATAGGAACGGGGGTATCATCAAGCTTAAAAATAGCAAATAATGCATATACCCCAACAAATATGACGATGCGATAAAGAATATGTTCATAAAAAATTTCATCTATCATTACATCATTTACGAAAAAAGGGGTGTTTTTCTTATTATTATATATTTGATCCCTCCACAGGTAGAAACTGTCTTCCTCAAAAAAAGAAAAGCTCTGTAGAAAATCCCCTTCCACAAAGCTTTCTTCAAATCTATTAGTATTTTACAAAGATAGAGTAGTGACAGGCGCTTTATTTACGCTTTGAAAATAATGTATTTCCTGTCCCATCTGTTTTAACTCGGAAGATGTCTTCTTGACCATCTATTTTGTAGTAGATCAAATTATCCAGCATATTTATATCTGATACTTCTTTATCTAGTACTAATTGATTTTGTTCGCCATTTTTTTTCATCTTATAGATATGGTACTTATCACTTGGATTCAAGTAATAAATCCAATTTTCATCAACGATTAAGGATGAAAACTTCTGATCGGTTATTTTTATTTCCTTACCATTTTGTTTATCGACTTTATACAAGTGCTCTTCTGTATCTGTATAATAGAGAAAATGCTCATCTGCATCATCAATAATCTGAGTATACGAAACTGTATCATTTAATTTCTTTATATTTTCTCCGTTTAGTGACATCGAATATAGTTTTCCTTCATCACTATCTTCATCTATAGGTTTATAAAAGTAAATCTGTTCACGATCAACGTAGAAATTCATTGTAACTTCCGATTTTGGTGAATATATTTGAACCTTATCCGTCCCGTCCAAGTTCATTTTATAAATACCATTCTTAATCGAATCATAATAGTAAACCTGATCATTTTTTACTTGAACATAGTCAGCACCTTTGACTAATTTTTCTCTTTCCGATCCATCCAATTTTACTCGATATAACATCGGTACATCTGAAAAAGGCATTACTGTATAATAAACCCATTCCTTGATTACATTTATATCACCAAAGCCTTTTGAAGTGAGTTTTACCTCATTTCTCCCATCTTCTTTTTTTGCCATAATGGCATTATTGCTAAAAGGAATAGTGGAATCATTAAATTTCATATAAATTAAAAGGTTGTCCTGCTTAGCGACAAATCCGTGATTGATCATATTACTATATGAATTCCCGGTTACATTAGGCATTTCAGGCGCTTCCAATCCTTTCGTTTGTTCATTTTCACAACCCATTACTAAAACTATCAGCACTAAAACAACGAAGTATTTTTTCATTTTACCTACCCTCTCATTAAAAATAACGGGCCATTGCCTTATGGGCCATATTTGGAGTTTTAAGAGCAACCGCGTTGTCTACTTTCCATTTATTTTTCCAACTTATTGACTTGTTTAAAACTTTCCCCGATAACATTAAACAATTTCTAAGTCCCACACTATAATATGTTTTATGGCTTTTAACATAATATGCATAATCTAAAGATTTTTGGAAACTCCCTTTAATATATACAGATTTATCAAACTTATATTTATAACCGTCATGGTCCGAAATATACTTCAGAGAAGGTTTACTTTTCTTCATAAATTTAACTACCACCTTTGGTTTAGACAAAGCAATATTACCATCATTACCAAAATAAAAATAATACCATCCTTTCCCTTGATTCCCTTTTCCATAAAGAACTAATGATGTATGTCCAAAACCACTTGCTCCATTTGATGCGGTAATCCACATAGCATCATTACCATCTGGATCTATATAATTCACCGGATTATTATCAGCATACGTATACCCATTCTGTGAAATTGGGTCATCCTCGTCACCAGGTTGCGGATCTAAAGCTAGGAAGCTACCGTTCTCTGGATTATAATAACGTGCTTGAAGATAGTAATTTTTTGTTTCTACATCGTAATAATATCCCGCATAACGAATTGGGTTAACTTGAGCCAGTCCGCCGTCTTCCGTTAATACATTTCCGTAGGTATCGTACGTATAAGAACCTACTTCTTTTCCTTTGTTATCACGTATAGATACAACATCGCCGCGATGATTTGTCCAATAGTGATACACTTGTTCCTTCCAGTTACCACTTTCATCTTTTTCACGAATAATCATACCTATAGGAGTATATCCTTCCCACTGATAATTACGATACTGTTCGATAGATTCACCATTCCATAGAACTTCTAATGTCAATTGATTTCCATCGTAATAATATTCATGGGTTTTTTTGCCGATAATTTTTTTCGTCCGTAATCCTGCTTCATCATAGTCGTAACGTGCCACTTCATTCCCTTGTAAATCAGTGACTCTTGTTTGATAACCAAGGGCATTGTACTCATATTTAAATTTTTCATCCTGTAGCAAGTTCCCATCATCGTCATACTGATAGCCTTTACCATTTTTAGTTTCAATCTGATTACCTGCGTTATAAGTAAAGGTATCAGTTTTGTCCCCGTGTGTACTTTCTTTGCGATTCCCTACTTCATCGTAGCTATATTTATTAATCGTGCCATCTGGTAGTTCCTCTTGAGTCAATTGGCTATTTTCATCAAAAGTAAAACTTACAACGCCTTGTTCACTTCTTTCTTCTTTGATGTTACCTGAACCATCATACTTATAATCATATCTTATACTTGTGTCATTTCCTTGCGTGTAGTCAATACTTTCTAATAGGTTACTTTGATTAAAAGTATTGGTTCTCTGAAATAGATTGTCATTGACTGTCACTTTATTTTGATTATTCACTAGATCATAATCGTAATCAACCATCATCCAATTTTGTTCGCCTACTCCAACAGTTCGTCTATCTTTTTTACCATCATCTGTATATTTGAGGGATTGTTCCACCATCCATGGTGTGTTATTTTGAGCATAACTTATGGTTGAATTAAGTGGCCGTTCATTCTCATCATACGTATATCCAATATTGTATTTCCCTTGTTTATATGACTTCAGTAGATCCGTATCATAATAGGTAAAGTCCTTTTGAAGGAGTGTTTGATCAGATTCTAAGTCCTTATAGGTTAAACTTTCTACTTGTCCTCCATCAGTATACGTATGAATCGACTGTAACAATTCACCTTTAGATGGGGTTGAAGCTGTTACACTTTCTACTTGATTCATTTCATCATAAGAATAATGCAACTTATTTCCAGATGGTTGTAATTCATTGGCTATATTTCCATTTGAATTATAATCGTAAGTAAAGATCATACCAGGAAAGGTTGCTTTATTGAGTTGATCATTATCATTATATTCGTAGGTTTTGTTTCGGCCCAAAGCATCGGAAAGATTTGTTATATTCCCATTTTTATCATATTTATAATTAGTGGTTTTTCCCTTTCCGTCTGTTACTCCCGAAATCACGTTTGGCTGTAGTGGATGATACTCGTAAGAAACAGTTCTTTCTCCAGCATCTGTTTTACTCTTTATGTTTCCGAACTGGTCATAAGAGGTACTTGTGTACTGTCCTTTAGGATCTTTTATCGTTATCTTTTGTTTTAGATCATCATAATTGGTTTCCAAATACGTCTTATTCGGATAGATTACTTTTGTTTTCCTACCAAATGAGTCATATTCGTACTTTGTTGTTTCTTCACCAATCTTCGTGCTAGACAGATTTTCCCCTTCGTATGTGTTAATCGTCAGAGTGCCCTTTGGATCGGTGGTTTTGGTTACCCGGTTTTTACTATCATATTCATACGAAGTCGTTCCGTTAGGGTCTGAGGTGGTTTTCAAATTCCCGTTAGAATCATAGCTGTTAGTGCTGTTTAGTCCTTCTTCATCAACAGATTGTAATACGTTGTATTGATCATCATATTGGAAGCTGGACGTTGTTTCATCACTATTCATGATTTCGCTAACGGCAAACGTTCCTTTTTTCATATCTCGTTTATAAACCGTCTCATTGTCGTCTGTATCTGTCACCGTAAATTCATTTTTTGCCTGATCATAACGGTACGTAGTAGAGACGGATATGGATGCATCTTTTTCTTGTTTGTCGAATACTTTCAATTCATTTTCATCATAAAGATATTTGGTTTCATTCCCCTTGCCATCTACATAAGATGCTAGTTGGCCTAGTGAATTATAGGAAAGCCTTTCTGTGATACTTTCCGTTGTGCGCGAATCCTTCGTTACTATGGATGCCAACTGCTTATTCTGATATCCAATTTCCTTCCAATTACTTCCGTATCCTACTTTATTGATTAGTCCATCAGTGTTATAGGTTAATTGAATACTAGTCCGAATTTTATCGCCTTGTTGATTGACTTCAGAGATTTCGGATAACTTATCTAGAGTGTAAAAAAAGCGGATTGTATTTTGATTGTTATCCTTGTAGGCATATAATCGATATTCTCTATTTTTACTCGAATTCCCCTCGAAGATTTTTGATAATCCATCTTTTTCTTTCAGGATAAATCCTTGTGCACCATTAACCGTTTCCTTTGTTAGTGTTAAATATTTCCCTTTTGGAGAGATATATTTTTTATTGCTAGAATCATAGCTAAATTCATGTTTGGTTCCATCTTCATCATAATAGATGACTTTTGCTGGTTCTGTGCTTGTAGCATCTGCTTCTACAAGATTTTCATTTCCTGCAAATGTCCACCCTTGCCCAAGCGCAGAAGTACGAGTGGACCGTGAATTATAGTAACGGGTAAAATCAAACCCCAAGAGTCCTTGAGTGAATAGGGATTGATCCGTGAACTCCATGACCATATTCCCCGTCGTTACATTGACGGAAGCTGTTGCATTTCCAAATGAGTGGTCTTCATAAGTGAAATAATCTTCTAACCCGTTTAAATCTTCTCTAGGATCAACTGATGCGGTTGCTTTATTCGAAGCAGGACTTAAACCACGATTTCCTGTAACTTTACCCTGTTCTGTTTCTGAAGCATTATCGTCGTCCACAAAATAGGCTTTAACCGTTGCGGAATAATTTGATAAAACACCATAAATAGGTTCTGATGTGAAAGACGTATTGCCTTTTACTTGATATATTTTACTTGTTTTATCATCTGAAATCTGTACCTCGTAATATTTTGCTGAAGGTGTCGCATCCCACTTCACTGTCAAACTACTTTTGTTATTGACCATATCCACTAAATTACTAGTTAGCTTTGCATTTTTAGGTGCATATAGTGGAATGTATCCATAGTTAACATCAGATGAAGCAGAATCCCCTGCTGCAGAAATTGCTTTGACTCGAATACTATAACGATTTGAACCATTTCCATAAGTAATACTAGGGTCAATTGGTAATTCTGTTCCTTTACCTATACTTGTCGATTTGTCTAATTCGACTGGATAAAGTTCTTTAATCTCATTTTTCAAATCCGCATCCGTAGGCCAGATCTTTTTCCCCTTTGTACTGACACTGGTTACTTTACCTACCGAAAATTCTTTATATTTTGTACCATTCCAAATAAGAACTTTATAACCCGTTGCATTAGTCACTGGTTTCCAGGAAATATCAAGCCAACCACGCCCTTTATTTACTGTATCTGTTTCCGGGTACGCATATGGTTTTACTGTTGGAATATCCGGAATTCCCACTTGCACAACTGGTATGGATTTGTAAATCGCTGTTGAAGCCGGGCTATTTCCATTTGCAAATTTTGCTATAACACGAAATCCGTAATCTTTTTTCGTAGTTGTCGTTCCACTTTTCGCGCTATAAAAAGCACTTGGATCTACCGGTAATTCAACACCCGTACTATCCGTTTTATACGTGGTACTTGTTGAATAAGGAGCTTTAGGGAAAATCTTTTTTCCCTTTGATGACCAACTTGTAGATGTACCAGAATAAATGGTCTGATAACTCTTACCATCATACATTTGCAAATCATAAGACTTTGCTCCATGAACGGAACCCCACTTAACATCAATATATCCATCAGCCTTCCCCTCACCATAAGAGTAAGAACTGACTGTAGGATTCTTCATCTTTTCATAGTGGTAACTAATGACCAATTTAGCTTTTTTCGCACTTTCTGCTGCCGTGATTTTTTTCCAATGTGTTTTGCCATTTCCGTTCGTATGGAATTTAAATCCATAGTTTTCTCTTGTACCGTTCACCCAAGCCTGGATCGTATTCTTAACATCAAAATAAGCCCACTGATCCCTAGCAACAGACGTACTCGTTATTTTGGTGGATGATGGCTTATTGTTCCAAGTTAATTCATCTACATACCATTTTGCTTTTACCTCATCTACCCATATATCCGTTTTTGTATCGACATAATAAGAATGGGTAACGTAGGCAGCTAATTCAGCAGAATCAATGGCTGCACCCTTTAAATCCCCAATAACACTAAATTTAATAAATGGGTAATTGGTTCCTGTAGTGCTATCATAATATCCTGTTTTTAATACATATTCCCCTTGTGATGGATCCCATTCTTTATTGTAATTGTTATTCGGATAGGCACTCATCACGAATGTATCTCCCAATGCATCAATCGATACAGAAGGGTCAATATAAATAGGGAAGACTCGCTTAGACGAAGATAGCCATTCTTTACTAGCATTTAAAACTAACTCATAACTATCGTCCGACTTTTTATTTAAATCATAATGGATATCTGTTGATCGTACACCGTCGCCTAACGTGTCGTTATAGTTTGAATCCACCATTACAGGCTTTGGTAAGGTGAAAACTGATTTCTCTTTAGATTCATTTTCATAGAATCCTATTGATCCGTCCTTTTCAACTTGACCGTATAAATCCGTTTGAATGGTATAGTGAAATTCATTGATTCCATTATATTCATTCATAATCCAATCTTCTTTTACCTCATTATTTAAGGCAACATGCCGTAAATCAATATTCGGGTATAAAGATTTATGAGTTATTGAATTATCTTCTTTTACTGAACCCGATGTATAAGTTGGTTCAGTTTGCTTCTCTCCATCAGAGGCATGTGTTAACTCAAATGATAACTTGTGTTCACCAGATTGATAAATTAAAGGCTTATCTTGCCCTAATTTTTCAGGAAACATAAATTCCAAGTTTGTTGTTTCTGTCTCTATGTAGCCCTTATTATCGCTTTCCACTAACTCCTCGGAAATGGTCTTGTACTTTCCGTCTACTTTGTTATGTATTTCTTCTGGATAAATCTCTTTAACAAAGTTTCCTTCTCCATCAGTGAATGTTTTTGAACTTTCCGTTCTTTCTTTCACCACTTCATCCAAATTGTCAGTATTGATTGTTTCCTTTTCATTTTGTATTGTCTGACTCGTATTATCACTTGAAGCACCTGTATAACTAGGCAACAAGCTACATAGCAAAGCCAAAATCAAAATCGATGCAATGTACTTCCTGAATTTAAACAATATATTTCCTCCAATTCCAATTAACTCTAACAGATTATACATCAGTAAATATATCTAGTAAATTAGTAAAAATATCAGAATATTAACAAAATATATCAAAACACACATACTTATTAACCATTACAAAAGAATCTTTTATATATAATGAATTTTATATAATCATAAGTGTTTAAGTTAAAATACCTATTTCCGGTTAAATAACTCAATTTATATACTTACCAGGTATGCAAAATTATTGGAAATAAACGATAAATTCGGAAGAACTTTTCAATTTTCAATCAATATGGAGATTCGCATGACTAACTTTAGAGTGGGGGTTTGAGGGGATTAACACATTCGATTTCTATAATAGTAATCTCCTGAAAGAGTTCTGATGTCTTATGAACGATGAAGTTTTTTTAATCGCCTAATGCAAAAACAAAAACGACACTTCATCTGAGAAGTATCGCTCCTTTAATATAGAGAATGGATATAACATTGTATCGTACGTTCCCCTGATGTATAGATCGAATTTCCAACACGTTGCCGAATTTCTGTGCGTGTTAACCAAAGTAAACCGATAATCGGGGACACTGGTGAAAAATCATTAAATCACATCTGCATCATCCAATCGGATTTCTGCGACCCTTCCACCTGGTACACACCAGAATTCCAAGGTAATATTTCGTTTATGGTCAATGTATCCGATAATATCGGCTCCCTGTTCATAACTTTTATAATAATGATCTCCGTACTTCGAAAGGACGTCCGCTTTCTTACTTCCTAATTTAATGCCTTTGCTTGTTTGAAGGGTGTTTTCAAATTGGGCGTCGTCCGTACTTGAAATGATCAACCGCATGATTTTCCCTTTATCCTCGTCTGTATTGATAGAGGCCGTTTTCAACCCTCCCTTCCAATAATAATAATCATAAGCCTTATTATTATCTTGATCGATGGGCTCTCCATATTCCCTGATGAATTCTGGACTCGATATGTTATCAAACACTTTAAATCCTCCGATGGATTCATCAGACAAATCTGTTGATTTTGTCAATTTTTGAGAGAATGCCGAGTACACATAGAGCCCTAACAATATTCCAATAATTGTAAATATAATGACTAACTTTCGTTTATAATGCATTTTCCCCATCTTTAAATCTGCTCCATCTCTATCAGATTATTTCTGCGAAGTCCGCAATTAACTAGTGTATTGTTCATATGTACATGGAGCTACTGACTGGCAAACAGGTAGGAACTGATCCCCATTACGAGCCCTCCGCCTATCCCGATCACTACGCCAGCAACTGTCCATTGTGATATCATCATGCCCATTGGAAATAAAGAAAATCCTATAATTCCAATTACTAGAACCTTGTTTTTATTCATTTTACACCCCTATACCCAACTGAATATCCTCATATTATCTTATACGGATAATTATGGATAAAGGTTTCATTTTATGCCAGATTCCAAGCAGCAACATTCCTTTTGCATAAAAAAACCGAAATCAGCCACTGATTTCGGTTTTTCGCTCTATTTAATTAGTGATATCTTTTTTCTGGAAGAAGAAGAAAGTTAGCGCTAAAAAGATAAGATAATAGATTCCGAGTACACCCATCGAGAATCCAAGTGTAGCTCCATCGAACATGTCTATGGTTCCGGATATATAGCCCCTTAAATCGAGATGGGGGAATAGGACGAATTTTAACCACTCGTATTTTCCGATGAATGATTGAATGACCATATTTAATGTCGAAGAGGCAAATAGGATGAAAATGGATATACCTACTGCTAGTGCTTGGTTCTTAAATAATGTGCTTAACATGAAAGCGATGGTCGTGATGACCAGGAATCCTGGTATCCAGTAAATGATCATGTCCACGAAATATTCGCCGACTACCACCGGACTGAATTCGAAAGATGCAGGATCCATGATTTTGTCTGAATACGAACCATTGCCAAAGAATATGATTCCGATTAGATAACTGAATAGAAGCAGGCTCGCAAGTAGTAACGCTGCAAATAACAAGGAAGTAATATATTTGGAAAGAAGGATCTTCCAACGTTTATAAGGCCTGATCAACAGTTGTTTAATGGTGCCATCGGAAAATTCCGAGGAAACGAGCGAGCTGCAAACAATAACGACGAATAAAGTGACAAATGATGTTAATGATGTAGTCCATTCAGCCATATAGGTCCAATTCGTGTTTAAGTCAGGGTTTATATTATCAGCCAACAGTTGCTTGTTGTAATTAATGTCCTCCGTGATGGCGGCTTTTTCTTCTTCACTGATTTCCTTAGCTTCCAAAGCCTTTTCCTGTTCTTGGATATCGGCGTTTAACTCTTGCTTCCAATCTTTATCCGTTTCGTCAGGACTTAGTTTATAATCGATGACCGCAGCCCCTAATGCTGCCAATAATAGAAAAGCGATGAATATATAAGTTGATACTTTTGAAAAGATTTTCATCCATTCATTTTTTACTAAGGACATCATACAGACTCCCTCATTTCCTGCTCAGTGATTTCGAAGAATTTATCTTCCAGCGATTTTCTGGTTATGCCAATTTCAAAGACATCCAGATCATTTGCATTAAAACTCCTGTTTATATCGGCCGTTTGTTCTCGGGTGGCCGATACGGAGATTTTCTTCGCACCATTTTTTAGGATCGTGATATCCGCAAACTTTTCTTGAAGTATTTTTTTAGCTAGCTTCCCATCACTGACGGTGAATGACACTTCATTGATCGTTTCGGTTTTTTCATCAACAATATGTTCTTTCGTATGAATCAGTTTTCCCTTTTCGATAACCGCAAAACTATCACACATCAATTGCATTTCCGATAGTAAATGGGATGAAATCAATATCCCGACGCCTTCACTTGCCAGTACTTTCAAATAATCACGAAACTCGCGAATCCCTTGCGGATCCAAGCCATTCGTCGGTTCATCAAAAATCAATAATGATGGTTTATGTAAAATGGCCTGTGCCACGCCAAGGCGCTGGCGCATTCCCAATGAATAGGTTTTAACCTTCTTATCGATGGCATGATCCAGTTTGACAAGCTTAATGACCTCTTCTATTCTCTCATTGGATATGTAATTGGATGACATCCGGGCATAATGCAGGATATTCTTTCTGCCTGTCATATATTTATAGAACTCCGGATTTTCAACAATGGCCCCCAATTCATTCATCGCACCTTCGAAATCATGATCGAGGTCACTGCCATTGATCATGACCGTACCGCCCGTACGATTGATGAGCCCTGTGATCATACGGATGATCGTGGTCTTCCCAGCACCATTCGGACCAAGTAAACCAAATATTTCATTGCTTTTTATTTCAAAGCTAACATTGTCTACGATGGTTGCTTTTCCAATTTTTTTAGTTAAGGATTGAACCTTAAGAACTGCTTCAGACATATAATACCTTCCTTTTTTATGAATTTCCAAAATCACACAAATTCAACATTACCATATTATGCATATTATTACTATACTGATATTCTTCTAATTGGGTATATTGAACCAATACCTCCGCCGGCGTCAACTTCCCGTCCCCATTATCCTAAACACTGCCTTCACTTTTTTTCTTCGAAATAGCAACAACCCCTATATATCGTTACCATTTTATACGATTACGTAAGGAGAAAGTTTCAGGATTATTTTATTTGATAAGGAAAATTCACCATAATTTATACAATATATAGGAAAATCCGATAGAAATGGCCAGACCCAATGCAAATAGAAGGATTTTTCTAATAATGGAAGGTAAGAGCTTATATATCATTATTACAATTACATCGATGAAATTCGTAGGTACTCCGGAGCCGAACTCTTTGATTTCTTTCTTTTTGCCAAATAGGGCGAACCACATTATAAAAAGACCGCATAAAATAAAAATGATGGAAAAAATCTTATATCCCATTGAATGTCACCCGTTTCCTCATAGGCTAAACGATATTGTTATTATTATCTTAACTTTCAAGTTTCAAAATGAATTCTTCAACCTCTTTGCCTCTTGCATGTGAATATCCTTTGTCCTCATCGAATCTTTCAAACCCGCATTTTTCCAGCACCCGGATGGATGCAAGGTTATCCTTGGCTGCACGGGCATAAACAGGGCGGACTTCTATTTTCGGCAAAAAATGGAGCAATGCACATGTAGCGATTCCTTTACCCCAAAATTGCTTCCCGATCCAATAACTCACTTCCGGGTTACCAAACTGTTCAAACTTGAGAATGCTGCCTGCCACACACCCGTTGCAGAGTATGGTCATTTTTTGAATATCCCGGTTCGATAAGATGTTCTTCCAGTGTGTCAAAAAAGCCGCCTTGTCTGATGGATCCTTAGAAGTGAAAGCAGCCATATAGTTTGCGTCAGGATCCAATTGCTGCTCGAAAAGGATAGGAAGATCACTCTCCTTGACCTCCCGCAGCCGGACTCCTTCGTCATTCGTTTGCAATCCCATAAACAAATCCCCCACACCAGAATATAACATTCATTAAAACCAGAAAAACCGAAGACTCTGCCATCTTCGGCGCGGTTTCATTCTTTCATCTTACTATAATTACCGTTGAACTGTTATTGCTCAATATGCTTGATAACGTCAGACAAGCTCTTATCCGCCATGGATCGGAGGCGTAAATGATAGTTTTCAAAAGCTAAAGCGTCCGTCACGGGATTTGGTACGATCACACACTTTAACCCAGCAGTCAGGGCCGCTTGAAGCCCATTTAACGAATCTTCAAATGCTACGGCTTCTGCACGCTGAATGCCTAAGACTTCAATTGCCTTTACATACAAATCAGGCGCTGGTTTAACTTTCTCGACATCATCCCCTGTGATGATAATTTCAAAATAGTGTAACAGTCCGAGTTCCCCCAAATGATGAGTGACCCACTCTTTTGTCGAGCTTGAAGCGAGGGCGATTTTATATCCATTTCTCTTTGCTTCTTCTAGATAATCCTTCACACCTTCACGTGCCTGTGCTGTTTTCATCTTTACTTCATGGAGGCTTTTTGCTCTGGATTCAATTTCTTCAATATTACACCTTTCCCCCAGCTGATCTTTGAAGTACTGATTTAGCTCAGTGTTATCGGTTCCGATACATGTAACAAAATGTTCGAGAGGCAAATCAGATTTATAAAAAGCCATCGTTTCTCTATAGGCCTCATACCAAACCGTTTCCGTGTCTAAAATTAAGCCATCAAAGTCGAAAATAACTGCCTTAATCATATGATTTCCTCCTTTAATCTTACAATAGAAATTCTATTAACTTAAACGTACATGAATGAATGCCCCTGTTCAACCAAACGATTCCGTTAGTTTCATATGAAACTTGATTTTTTCCCATAATTCGACAATTGATAAGGATATGGTAACCCGATCTCTGCCTCATTTCTTTTCTTTCTGTTACATGTTTTAACAATTACTTAGTGCCTTCGCGGTGTTTTTCCTTAACTGCGCCTAAAAGAGTGATAGTTTAACGAATAGTTTAATTGCAGGAAACAACGAGGAGGATAAACATGAAGAAAATCTTATTAACGATCCTAACGGCTTCTGTATTCATTCTAGGAGTTTGCATGCCAACTAAAGGCGAAGCCGCAGCTTTGGATCGCACACTTTCATTTGGAATGAGTAATAGTGATGTTAAAGAATTACAAGAATTATTACTGACAAAAGGGGTTTTTCCCTATCATGAAGCAACAGGTTACTACGGACCGATTACAAAGGAATCCGTAAAGAAGTTTCAGGAAAAATCAGGGCTGAAAGTCGATGGAATATCAGGAACACAAACGAATAAGAAAATACAGACACTGAAAAGCGGGGATATGGGAAGACCTGTAGCTGAACTGCAAAGGCTATTGAAAGCCTGGGATGTTTACTCATCAACGGTCGATGGCATTTATGGAACAGGTACAAAACAAGCAGTCATGAACTTTCAAAAGCAAAAGGGATTATCCGCTGACGGCATAGCCGGTGCACGGACCTTCAGTAAATTAGAAGAAAGAGCCAGTTCAGCAAGCTCAGCCGTTAAAGAACTGACGGTTACAAGTACAGCTTATACAGCAAGCTGCGAAGGATGTTCAGGCACTACAAGAATGGGTGTCGATTTAGAAAAATATGATGATGCCAAACTGATAGCAGTCGATCCGAACGTGATTCCGCTAGGCTCCATCGTGGAAGTCGAAGGCTATGGACAAGCCATCGCTGCAGACACGGGCGGTGCGATCAAAGGAAACAGAATCGATGTATTCATCGCGAAAGAAGCGGATGCTCTAACGTGGGGAAGAAAGCAAGTGAAGGTAAGAGTAATTAGATAATGCATGACATAAATATCGATTTACTATAAAAATAGATACATAACCAAACCGCAAAGAGCATGTAATGTATCCATTCATGCTCTTTCGGTCTGATCAAACCATTTTGTACATGATAATATCATCGATGTATTCACTTTCGCTCATCTTGAATTCTTTGATTTTACGGCCTTCTTCAACAAACCCCAGCCGTTTATACAATGATATTGCCCGATGATTCGTTGAAAAAACCCCTAAACTCACCTTTTCAATCAACGGATTGGCTTCTGCCCAATCCAATAACGCCTCAATAAGCTCTTTTCCAATTCCCATCCCTCTGAAATTTTTTCTGATCATCACCCCAAATGAGCCCTTGTGGAACATTCTCTTCCTATTTTCCGATTGGAAGGCTATCCATCCAACCACTTCTTCATCCATTTCGGCCACGATGATGGTTTCCCGTTCATTTTCCAATAACCTTCGTATCCAATCTCGTTGCTGTTCAGGTGTTTTATTGAATTCCTCCGATACGGCAATAAAATACTCACCTTCGGAAATAACGGAATTCTGTACATCCAAAACCGCTTCCGCATCTTCCAATACACCAGTCCGGATCATATATGCAAGCCGATTATTTTTCATTCCTGGCATTCCAATCCCCCTTAATGAACCATGTTCGGATCGAAGTGAACAATAGTCCGGCCTTCCATGATTCTTTGTTCGATTTTTTGAACGGTGTTGGATAATGAACGATCAGCATTCTTCAAATCATACTTTTTATGAAAAAAGTTATATAACGTTAAATCCCTTAGCTTTAAAAATAGAGGAATCGTTTCGTATTCCACAGGTGCCAGGATATTTTCCGTCTCATACCCTTTTATGAATTCCCTCATGAACTTGGCAGCATATTCATCGAGCCCTTTTATCCCTTCACGTTCCAAACTCCACATCAGATAGTACAGAGGGATCGCCAAATCGCTGGCAAACCAGTGATATGAACAGTCATCAAAGTCAAAAACATGAATCCGCCCCTCATGATAATGGAAATTGCCATTATGTATATCAGAATGAATCAAGCCAAAATTATCTTGATGAACGGAAAGTGCATTTAAATGCTTGTTGATTATTTCTTGTTGGCGGATCACTTGCTCCGGTACATCGGATTGATAAAGCTGGACATTCAATAATTCCTCTTCAAACCAATCCAGCCGTTTATATTTCGCTTCGGGCTTATAGCTTTTTGTTTGTTTATGCATTTGGCCAATGGTTCTTCCCCATTCAAAAAATAAAGGTCCATCGAAATTTTCATCAGTGACTTTCATCCTAACACCAGGAGCTTTTTCAAACAGGCAACAATAAAATTCCGTACCATCCGAGCCCTTTACAATTTCAACTAAATTCTTTTCTTTCGAAAAGAGAACTTTAGGAATTTCACTCCCATTATTCTGTAAATGCTCAATCCACTTTAACTCTGCAAGCACTTGATCTTTTGTACGATGTGATTGATGGGTCATTCTTAAGATATATGGCGTTCCATCCCTGTAAACCTCAAATACGTAGTTCTCTGCATCTCCAAGTTTAACCGAATTCCCAGCATTCACTTGAAAGAAATCCCCAGCCAATTTCACCAATTCATTAGAAAAAATTCGTTCTACCGCTGCTTCCATGATCTTCACTCCCATTGCCAACATTATTAATGAAAACGATTTATACTATGCTTTATACGATACTAAGATGCCATTTCCCTTTATTTGTATATTATTGTTTTTTATAACTCTTTGGACCTTGCTCCCTTCCCTAAAGCAAAGCTCGCTCTTTTAGCCAATCCATCCTAAAATGAATCCATATTTTTCATAGGATTCTTTGTGGCCAGTACAAAGGAAAACTATTTTTGGTATACTATTCGTATAATCATTAGGGAGCGTGTCTTATGAAAACAGAGATGTTTCAAAGTATCCAAAAGTTCCTAATAGACAAAATTGACCCTTCCTTTATCATCGTGTTTGGTTCTTACGCAAAAAACACTACACATAGGGAAAGTGACATAGATGTGGCGTTCTACAGTCAAGATTCATCACATACTACCTATGAGTTATTTTTATTGGCCCAGGATCTGGCAGATATCCTTAACATAGATGTGGACCTGATTAATCTAAGGACCGCATCAACCGTTTTTCAGGCACAAATTTACACAACCGGTATTGTGATTTATTCAAAAGACGACACACTCCTAAAAAACCAACAAATGATTGCTCTTAGCATGTACGCTAAATTGAATGAGGAACGTAAAATCATCTTTAAAAAAATAGGGGAAAGTGGGTCCATTTATGGAGAATGATGTAATTCTGAACAAGATCAGTATAATCGAGCGTTGCATGAACCGCGTTAAGGTTGTATTTGCAAATAATCCAGAAAACCTAAAGGACTATACGAAACAAGATTCCATAATCCTTAATATACAACGTGCATGCGAATCCTCGATTGACTTGGCCATGCATATTGTAGCTGACCAAAGACTTGGGCTGCCTCAGTCAAGCAGGGATGCTTTTGATATGCTGAAGGATCATTCGGTTATTGATGAAGATATAGCCAGGCGTTTAAAAGCTATGGTAGGATTTAGAAACATTGCTGTACATGATTACCAAAACATTAATTTAGACATTTTAGAACAAATCGTAGTGAATCATCTCAGTGATTTCACTGCTTTCACAAAACAAATCCTGAAGTTCTAAGGCTATTTCATCCCTCTTCTTATGAAGCGGCATCCGGATGAAAGAGGTTTCCAGAAAAGCACCTACACTCTCATAATTCAAAAAAAAAACGCCCTATAGGGCGTCCAAAAATCAAGTTTCCTTTTCTTCTTCATTCGCTATTTTATTGAACTTCAAGATCGTTTCTTCGATTACCGGATTATTGAATTCCTCTTGGATGGCTGATTGTACAAATTTATCCTCATCACCATTCATTTCATCCCAAGCATTAACTCTGTAATCTGGATCCCGACGATTTGATTTACCGTTTTGTTCCTCATTATTTGACAACTATCTTCACCTCTTAACCATAGTGGAGTTCGAACCATTCATAAGCAGAAAGAATATATCTTTTCAATAATCATCCTTGATTGAAATGGGTGAACCCGTTGAGGTATGTTGATTGACCCAGTCGAGCGATACTTTTGAAACGGCATCCCATTCAGGTATTTGGGCTTTATGTTGTTCCACCCAGCTCATGCAATATTGCGGGTCAATATTGCTTTCTTGAGATTTTGCCAAAAATGACTGAATTGTGGTTTCCGTACAATTTTCCCATGATCCACATGTATCCTGCCAAATATGTTCCATTTTCATTTGGATATTTTCATTAGCCATTGGGTTTCCTCCTTTATTAAATGTTACTTATTGATATCTTCATTAAGTATGTCCAAGGCTAAATAAATCATTACAAAAATTTGGGTTTTTCATTGAAAGAATGAATTTACAGTCGTAAAAATGATGAATAAACTGATTACGATAAACAAAATCCGCCAAAACCAATAACTGCTTACGAAAGGAAAATCATTGCCTTCTTCAATCTCCTTTACACCTTTATACAGCCAATTGTATTGAAACAAACCAGTTTTGGAGCATTTCCAGTAAGTTTCGGGCTATTATGCGTGAATTGGGGCATATACTCGTGAATTTTTCACGCTTTTATTTGTCGAATCGGCGTTTACTCGTGCGTTTTAGCCATTTACTCGTGAGTTTCAGCGATTTACTCGTGAGTTTAGCCGATTTACTCGTGAGTTTCAGCGATTTACTCGTGAGTTTCACGCTTTTACTCGTGAGTTTATTTTGTATTGATCTTTTCTTACTAAAAATGTTTATAATCCGATACACATAGTGGACAATGCGTCTTACATCCCCTCCGTTTTGCCATATAATGAAAAAAAAGCTGAATGCTCAGCTTTTTTACATCGCCTCTTCCACTCACAGCGTTTTTCTAAATGAGTAGCACCATTTATCATAATCTAATTTCTCTTCATAGAAACGGTGGGCTTCGTTTCGCTGGATCCCTGATTCCAAGGCAACATATGCAGCTCCGTTTTCTTTTGCCCAGTTATGAATATAACTTAATAACTTCTCTCCATATCCAAATGAGCGGTGTGCAGAATCTGTTACAAGGTCATAAATGAATACATGACGTTTATTATAAAAGTTGACTCTCCAGCTTAAGCCGGCCAAGGATACAACTTGGTTATCCTTATATAAAGCATACAGACAGTACCCGTCTTTCCTCATTTCTTCCAGTAACTCCAGATATGTTTTTTGTGTTAAGTCCGTACGCAACTGATTCATGATTGGAAAGGCTTCTAACCATTGTTCTTTATTTGTTAATTCTTGTATCGTTTCTATCGAATTCACGTTAACACCCCTGAAAGTTTTATAAAAATGTAATTCAACTTGGAACGCCGTATTTCCTTCCTTACCGAATTGCTTCGAGTAATCGTTTCAGAAGTAATCAGATGTTTAACCGAACATGCTAACGGCTAAAGTATGACTAAATCAATAGTTTAAGAGGAGGAGATTTTCTTTGAATATTTATGAACAGCAAAAAAATGGACAGCCCGGACAAACACAGGACAGACAGCCTGGCATCGAGTCTGAGATGAATCCACTTCCGATTCAGCCAAAGGATTACATAGGAAGCGGTAAGCTAAAAGACCGCGTTGCCTTGATTACGGGCGGAGATAGCGGGATCGGACGTGCGGTCGCCATTGCTTACGCAAAGGAAGGCGCCCATGTGGTCGTGAACTATTTTGATGAGCATGGTGATGCCGAAGAAACGAAGCAGCTGATTGAAGCGGAAGGCGTTCGCTGCCTCTTGCTTCCAAGTGACGTTTCCGTGGAGGCGAATTGTAAGGAATTGATTACGAAGACGCTGGACGAGTTCGGAAAGCTGGACATCCTCGTAAATAATGCAGCGGTGCAATTCCCGACGGAAAACATTGAGGATATCACGGACGAGCAATGGGACAAAACGTTCCGCACCAATATTTATTCAGTATTTTACATGAGCAAGCACGCGGTTCCTCATATGAAACAAGGCAACTCGGTCATCAACACAACATCGATCAATCCGTACAGAGGACATGCAACTTTGATGGATTATACAGCGACAAAAGGGGCAATCGTCGGATTCACACGGAGCCTTGCACAGAATGTGGCTAAAAAAGGGATCCGCGTCAATATGGTGGCACCAGGACCGATTTGGACTCCGCTCATCCCGGCGACGTTCGACGAACAATCCGTTGCCGAGTTCGGCACCGAGGCACCGCTTGGCCGTCCTGGGCAGCCGGCAGATCATGCAGGCGCCTATGTGCTGCTAGCATCTGATGAAGGTGCTTATATAACAGGACAGTGCATTCACATCAATGGCGGGATCACCATGTCCTCATAAACCCAAAACGACCGAAAAGCATGGTGCTTTTCGGTCGTTTCCTTTGTGAAATTTAATTTCCTATGCCAGGCGAATTCATCAATACAATTCTCCAACCATCCGGATCCTCAATGGTAACACCTGATTTTTCCCAATATGGATTCTCCGGAGAAACCGGTTCATAGCCCATACCTTTCAACCTATTCGTGATTTCCTCAATGGTTTTACGTTCAGGAATATAAAAGACAAGCAGATTATCTTTTGATGGGGCAGGACAAGGACTGCCATCTTTATGTTGAGTAAACTCTAAATGATAGCTGGAATCCGGAAGCCCGATCATGATGCCGTCATATCCCTCGTGCCCTTCGAAAGAACCGATTTTTTTCAATCCTAATCCTTCACAATAGAAGCTTACTACTTTTTTTAGTTGATCAGTAGGACGTGCAACCCGGATCTGCGCTACTTTCATTTCAGTTGGCCATTTACTTTCCATTGTCCCATCCCTCTCTGTAAATCGAATTACATTTCTTCTTTCAAATTACTTTTACCAATATTCATGCCAAAGCCTAATGCAATCGCCGCACCTAAACAACTGAAAAGACAGCCAGCTCCCAAGAAAATGGTTGGATCTGATTCACCAATCATCACTGAAGCTATACCTCCAATTGCCGGAAAAAGGGCAACCATGTATCCACTTTTCGCCCCGCCTATCTTTTCTACAAGCTTGAGGTAGAAAAGCCAAGCTCCAAAGGAAGCGAATATAGTTAAATAGAACAAAGCAGATAAATATGTAATGGATGTCGGTATAGTGACTGCTTGTCCTTGGATGAACACAATGGCCGCCAAAAGAATTCCTCCTGCTGCAAATCCAAGTACATTGGCATAGATTGGGTTCACTTTCTCCCTGGCATTTCTAGCAGAGCTTGCATCGCCCAATGCAGTGAGGATGGTACCAAGAACAGCCATCATGATGCCCTTTATATCATCGAATCCATGAATATCATGTAAACTCGGATAAATAACAATACAAACAGCCAGCACACCAATTATCCCGCCAAGTAAGATACGTGAATGCAATGGTTCCTTCAAAAAAACACGAAGGGCAATGGGCGTTAAAATGACTTTCAATGAAAAAATTAACGTAACCATTGCTGCTGAACTTAAGATAGTGGCGTAATAAAGGCATAAATAGCTTAAAGCAAAATTACAAATTCCAAACACAATAATGAATGGAACATCCTTTTTCTTAGGTTTTCCTTTAGGTCTAAGCATGCACAATAGAATGAAAAATAGGATGGCCGTCAAACCTAAACGATAGGTTAAAGATAATTCTAAACTCACAGGTGTACCTTGAATCTTAACGGCAATAAAATTAAGTCCCCATACTAATAAACAAAATATGTACATAAAGTTAGTCATAATGACATGACCAATTTGCGATATTGCCCACTTTCTATCAGTTTATGAACCTCGTCGTAACTGATTTTCCCATCCATAATTAAACCGCCTTCTATTAAAAATCACTTATGTAGTAATAAAGTAAATATTACCAATCCAAAGGGCATTGTCAATATATAAAACTACATTTCGAAAAGCCCTCCAGTTAATTTGGAAAGCTTTTCATTGGTAAACGACTATTAGCACAAACTCGGTAATTGAGTTTCGAAAACATTCCAGTTGATTTCAGAAATCCAATAAAGGAGTACAGGAAAAAAAACTTAGTCTTAAACATATTCGGTGTGTGATCAGCCTACAGTTTTTTCAAGAAGACGTTCCAGTCGATTTCAGAAATCCGCTCCCTTTCCGCCGACTGTCTGCCAAGCCTCCGCGGCACAAGCGCCTGTGGGGTCTCGGCTAGCCAGTTTTTCGGCAGGAGTGTCGCCAATAAGGAGTACAGGAAAAAAACTTAAAGGACCTAGTCTTATTCATAATTCGGTGTGTGATAAGCCTATAGTTTCTTCAAGAAAACTTCAGCTGCTTTCAGGAAATCCGCTCCCTTACAGCCGACTGTCTGCCAAGCCTCGTCGACACAAGCGCCTGTGGGGTCTCGGCTAGCCAGTTTTTCGGCAGAAGTGTCGCCAATTTGTTCAATCCAATAAGGAGTACAGGAAAAAAACTTAAAAACATAATTCGGTGTGTGATCAGCCTATAGTTTCTTCAAGAAAACTTCAGCTGCTTTCAGGAAATCCGCTCCCTTACAGCCGACTGTCTGTCAAGCCTCGTTGGCACAAGTGCCTGTGGGGTCTCGGCTAGCCAGTTTTTCGGCAGGAGTGTCGCAAATTTCTTCAATCCATTCCAACCTTCAGGGTTCGGGATGTGATTCCGATTCCCTTTTGTCTAAAAACTGTGGCCAACGTCCATTAACCTTTATAGCTGACTTGTCCAGTTTCAACCAATTCTTTCAGTCCCATAAACATTAAATTCCAGCCATGTTCAGATCCATCGTGGTACTCTTCGAGAGCTTTTTCGATATCGGATTCTGCCCAATTTTCTTCATGAGGAACGGTGATGTTTTGTGAAAATGTCATTTCACAGCCCTTTTGATGTTCTTGCAGCTCAACTGTAATCGTATCTGCCGCTTCACTGAATTGCGGCATTTTAAACGTGAACACTAATTTATTGGGCCGGTCCATTACAAGGTATTCCCCTATCGCCCGATAATCTTTTCCATCGCGATGATCAATAATCTCCCAAGCTCCTCCCACTTGAGGATCATTTTGTGCCACTTTATTTGTCCCCTCCAATGTAAAAAACCATTTTCTCATCATCCCAGGGTTCACCCATGCATCAAATACCCTTTCAGGCATTACATCAAAATTTCTAATCATCTTTAAAGTGGTTGTCGAGTATTTTTCCATTTACATACTCCCTCCATATATCATTTTTACATACTTTTCAATTCTTCTTTTGAGACAGCACGCCAACCGTGGGCTTCCAGTTTCTCCAAATAAGTTTCCATCCTGATTTCCTCGATTTCGATCGCAAGCGGGTGCAGGGATACCAAACATTCATCCGAAGCATAATTTATGGTAACCTTTACAACTTCATATCCATTATGAAATCGTGGATCGAACCCGGGATCATCAATTATATCCCCTGTAACAGGACGAATATCAGATTCAAATGTTTTCATCATTAACCTATTCTTTTCTTGTTCTTTTATTGATGTAATGAAGATCATTAAATTTACTTTCATTGCAGTCTCCTTTTCTCTATCCTTAGCTTCCTGCGACCATGCTCCCGCATATGAAAAATGCTGCCGCGGCTTATTGGGATAAAGCGCCTGCCAGTTTTATAAGACTTTGGAATTCACTATTTCCTTTTTCAAATTTTGAAACGAATAGATATCATTTATACCTTTATATAGTTCCCCTTTCTTGGAGAAAACTGCACTTCCATTTGGTATTGCATATATCTTTCGTTCATTTGATAGGGGAAATAATTCTCCATCTATATTATCCTCGTAATGGACCTCAACGCTAAACCCCACTAATCCTAAGCCCTTGATCACTATCGTTTCTGGATAGTCTTTATCTTTTGTGATTATGCAATCATTGCCGAAAGCTAATGAGCCCGCACTATATCCAATGATTAAACCTTGAAAGTTTTTGATAATTGATGTAAGTCCTTTTTCTTCAATTACATGGATTAACCGTTCTGGCTTTCCACCTATAAAATAAAGAATATCATGTTCTATTATAGACTTTTCCATTTCTTTGTCTGAAAGGTCTTCATTTAATAATTCAATACTTACATTCTCCATGATTGAAAAGGCTTGTTTAATACTTGCCTTCCAACTTTCATACCTGGAATTGTCGGTTGCAAAAGGGATTATTAAAATCTTAGCTTCAGGTTTAATCATTTTTGAAAGTTCCAGGAACACTTCACGTAATTCATTATTCGTGTGATTTCCGCCACCAATTAAACAAATTTCCATATATGTCCCCCATTTTATTTTCTATGTAAAAAGGGCAATACCTTTTTAGGTCAACGCTCTTCATGCCCAAAGAGTGGCATAAGAAAAAAGATTTCCATACCCACTAAGAAAATGCCGCCGATCATTCATTTTTAAATATCGTATTGTCTTTTAAATTTAAAAATCTCATCAACAGCTTGGTGATATCCACCCGATTTTTGAAACGATTCTTTTAAACTTGAAACAGTTTTATGAAAAGTTGGGTCGTTTAATACATGATCTGCGGCCTTACGCAGTTGTTTTGCAGTCAAGCTTTGCATTTGTAATGTAATACCGGCTCCAATATTGGCAACTTGCCCTGCAATCATCGGCTGATCCGCGCTTTGCGGGATGACAATTAGCGGAACTCCATAGTAGAGACCCTCATTTGTACTATTCATTCCGCCATGTGTGATAAATAATTTAGTGTATTTTAGCACGTCCGTTTGTGGAACGTATTTTTTCACAATGAAGTTTTTGGGGATCTCTCCTAATTCAATTAGCGGGGTTTGTTGACCGACCGACATGACCACCGTGTGATCGCTATTTCCAAATGCTTCAAAACAAAGCTTATAAAAATCAAGAGACCGGTTAAAAACCGTCCCAAGCGAAATGTAAAGGGGACTTTTTCCTTTGATATCAGCAAGGTCAAAGTTATCCTGCTTTATTCGTGAAGAGATGGACGGACCTACAAATTTGTAAGTTTGGTCGAATGCTTCTTTAAAAGGTTGAAACTCCCTAGTTGTATAAACGATTGAAAGTGGTGCAGGATTACAAAAAACTTCGTAAGCAGAATGGATCTCCACATCATATTTTTCCTTCACCATTGCCGTCAGTCTTTGAAATTCATCTTGTATAGGTTTACCTATTTCTGGAGTGATTTCTTTAGAAAGCTGTTCCAGCATTTTATCGAATGTTGCTTTTGTCTGTCCAAAAGAAGTACAAGAATTGATTGAGGGAAGCTTAAGGATTTGGGCAAGCATACGTCCACAGCCAAACATGGAATCATGGATGATGTAATCGAAATGCTCTCCTTTGATCTGTTCAAGCACGCTAGGTATGACGATATCTACCGTATGTAAAAGACCGTTGATTCTTTCGAGTAAATAATTTCTTCCCCCTGAGAGAAAAGCTTCTATAAATTTTTCACCGTCAATTGTTCGTACAGTAGCTCCCGTCTTCTCAATACGTTCTCGAAAAGCTTCTATCGTAAAGTACACTACCTCTTCTCCACGCGAAATAAGCTCTTGCACAACTCCAATAGTTGGATTGATATGTCCTTCTGATCCAGCATTAATAAATAAAACACGTGCCATTTTACCACTCCTTAGATGATTCTGTAAGAGTCTGGTCATTGTCCCATCCCCTTCCAAATTCAAACAATATAAATTTATCATAGTACAATACTGGAAAATCTCAAATTCTTAATCACCCTTGTAATCTAAAATTAATATCGTTCATAAAGGTCAGCCGGATTCTCAAAGGGAAAAGAGCGATGTATGTAGCTATCGCTTTTTTCATCAGGGGAGTAAAGCTGAAAAAGGTAATCCACTCATTAATAGAGAACTTATATTTTAAAATGGATTTCTTTGGAGGGATAATGATGGCAAAGTATTTTCCGGAAATGTTAGCTGAGCATCAAAACTTCATAAAGAAACAGCATTTGTTTTTTATTGCAACGGCACCTTTGGATGCGGCGGGGCATGTAAACCTTTCTCCAAAAGGGTATGATACCCTTCGCATCCTATCATCTACCGAAATTGCGTATTTGGATCTAACCGGGAGTGGTAACGAAACAAGCGGACATATTAATGAAAATGCCCGGATCACCTTTATGTTTTGTGCATTTGAAGGTCCACCGATGATCTTGCGCTTATATGGTTCAGGCAAGGTGATTCTGCCTGAAACAGAAGAATGGGATCGGATGATAGGTCATTTTGAAATGATGCCCGGTGCAAGACAAATCATTTTAGCCAAAATTCATAAAGTCCAAACCTCTTGCGGATATAGTGTCCCCTTCATGACCTACTCCAGAGAACGTGAAACATTGAATCGGTCCAACATGAAAAAGGGTGAAGCTGAACTGGAAAATTATTTGCGTGAAAAGAATTCATCCACCATTGATGGCATTCTGACACCATTAGGGAAAAAATTATCGAATGACTCTAAAACCACCTAAAATTCTGCCTGTTACGTACAAACATAATAAAGGAGTTAAAAAAGGTAGGATGCAAAAAAAGGGTTGGTGGATTTTAGTTATAGTCTCGGTTGGGATTATGATTCCTTTCATGATCCCCCATCTAACTTTAAATCCTGCTAACAGCCGTGTAGATATTACTTCGACAACACAATATTCTATACTGGTTACACGTATTGGTTGCGCCTTCATTGCCTTAATAACAGGTTTTCTTCAGTTTATGGATCGTATTCGTTTGAAAAATCCAATGGTTCATCGCTATGTAGGGGTTGTTGTCAGTGTTTTTATTAGTGGAATTCTTGCTCTAGCAGTTGTCTTCTATATAGAAATCTTCACAAAAGCAACAGCTTTTCTCACTCTGGCCATTCTGTGGTTATTCACATGTTGGAAGGGTTACCGTACAGCTGCTAAAGGACATTTTAATGCACACCGAATATGGATGATGCGCAGTTTTGGTATAACTCTAGTAGCAGTCAGAGCACGTGTACTAGTACCCGTACTTCTCATTACTTATTACACTTTTAAAATGGATTTATGCTTCCAGAAGGAAGAGATAAGATGATCGAGGAAGTATTGAATGTGAACATTTGGGCAGGGCTCGCTCTCAACTTTGTCATAGTGGAGTGGATTATCCTTAATAAAAAAACCGGGTAGGGAAATCAGTTAATTGACTTGTTTGGTGAAGATTCTTTGTAACTAAAAAGAGTAACTATTCGCCGCTAAGAATAGTTACTTCAAATGAACCGGATGGGAATAAAATAGGACAGGAGAGAGTTGTCCTATCCACTTTCATTATATGGAGTAACGATTACAAGGTGAATAAATTATCTGTTAGAGAAACAGTTTGAAGAAACTTTGCTTAACCTGCCCCTTTAGTTCGATAAGAAAAGGAGCTGCAAAAGCAACTCCTTTAGATGCGAGAAACATTCTTTTAAACTGTTACGAGTTTATATGTTACTTCAGGGCGAACTACTTATATCGTCTTTTCTGTCTATGCTTGAATTAAAGCGTGACAATGATCGGTCCATTTTTAGTAAGGATAATCGTATGTTCCACTTGAGCTACAAAGCTTTTTTCTGTAGCATAGGTCCAACCGTCTTCTTTTTGGAATACTTCTTCTTCAAAGGTTGAGATAAATGGTTCGAATGCGATAACCATCCCTTCCTTTAATATTTCATTATCCCATGGATCATAATAATTACAAATATGGTCAGGTGCTTCGTGTATTCTACGTCCAACACCATGTCCTGTAAGGTTTTTGATAACCGTGAACCCATGCTGTCTCGCTGTTTCGAACACCGCTTTTCCGATTCTGCTTTTTTTGGAACCGGGTTTTGCTTTCTTAAGGCCCGCTTCAAATGCCTTTTTGGCGACGTCGCATAATTTCGCTAATACTTCTTCTCCTTCGCCTACTACAAATGAGATTCCTGTATCTGCGAAATAACCGTTCTTTGAAGCGGATACATCTATATTTACTATATCCCCTTCACGAATAACCCGATCACCCGGAATGCCATGCGCCACTTCATCATTTAGGCTGATGCAAGTATAGCCAGGAAAATCATATACACCTTTTGGAGCTGAAACTGCACCCGCTTGTTCTAAACGTTCCCCGGCTATATCATCAAGTTCTTTGGTCGTTATGCCCGGAATTGTTCTTTGTACCAATTCATCTCTAATGGAGGCAATAATTTTGCCAATTTCCTTCAAACCATTAAAATCATCTTCTGTTTTTGCAATCATTTTTTTTCTACCTCATTATCTTTTATCATCAATAAACTATATAAGCATTCATTATACCTTTTATTTTAGCGAAAAATAAAAGCAATGTACATAATTGGGTACGATGCCCCTCAGCTTGAATTTTTCCTCGATCAAGAAAAAGACAACAACATTTGCAGCAGTACCTTTTTTTATCCTATAATGATGCGCTCTTTAGGATAATGATACGCATGTTTTAATGGTTTGCCCCCCATACTGAATAAGAAGGTAAACATCCCGATTTTCCCTATAAACATTAAAGTCATGATTACGACCTTCCCGGCAGTACTCAATTCCGGTGTAATGCCAAGCGAAAGGCCTACAGTGCCAAAAGCAGAGGAAACTTCGAATAAAATTTCCGTTAGGGAAAAGGCAGATTCAATGCATTCAAGAATGACAACTGCCACACTGCACAGGATCATACCTGTTGTGAAAACGATGAATGACTTGATGATATCTTCCTCATCGATCTCCCTTTTGAATATTTTTATTGTTCTGTTCCCTTTCGCATAGTTGTAAATGGTAAGCAGCATCACAGCAAACGTGGTGGTTCGTATCCCACCCCCAGCACTGCTGGGGGATGCCCCTATGAACATAAAAATACACAGTAACAAAATGGTAGGTACTGAAAATTGATTGACGTCGCTGATCGCCATTCCGCCAGTCCTTGAAGATGTCGAATAAAACAAAGAATGGACAAAGGATTGATGCCAAGTCGTTTCCACATAGAAATGACTGTACTCAAACAGATAAATGAGAATGGCTCCAATTACGATCAGTATGAAAAAAGTTGCGGTTGTAATTTTTGTGAACAAGGAGAACCGGAATGGCATCTTTCCCTTATGCCTGAGCCACTGACTTACCTCCATTAAAACAGGAAACCCAAGGGATCCGATAATAAAGAGTACTATATTCAAGGTCAGGACAAAATAATCGTGTGCAAACGGAATCAGTGATTTTCCTGTGATATCAAAACCGGCATTTGTCGTAGCAGACACAGAAGCGAAGAAACCCTGCAAAAAAGCCTCTTGCCATGTTGGGAAATACTTCAAAAAATATGTACCGAAGACAATAGCCCCTAATAGCTCAATCATGACAAAGAAAAAGAAGATCATTCGTATGAACCGAACAATCCCGGAAAAAGTGGGGCTGTTTTGTTCTGTCGTCATGAGTATTCTTGCCCTGAGTCCTATTTTCCTTCCTGATACAAGCCATAGTATGGTTCCGAAAGCCATGACCCCAATTCCACCAAACTGGAGGATGATGGCAAAAATAAACGTACCGGGAACACTGAGCAGCTGGCTTACATCTGCCGTGGATAATCCCGTTACAGTCACCGCACTAATAGAAATGAATACTCCATCAATAAATGAGAGCTCTGCATTCTGCGTTTGAGTAATAGGAAGCAGCAATAAAATGGTTGAAACCACTACAGCTACCAGGTAATAAAAAACAATGATTTGAGCAGCAGATAGCCGTTTTGTTAAATTCTCTATTTTACTATTCATTTCTCTCCAACTTCTATATGTTTTTTGACAAACATATACCTGATTTGAACGTACCATTGCATAACTTCAACTTATATTAATTTGTCCATTAAATTAAAAAAATAAACTACCCCGTTAAAGAAGACCTCATAGGATCGAATGACTGCGTTATACAAATCTAGTTTGCATAAAAGCTAAACCCCCTTAAGGACCTCAAGGGGGTTAATCGTTCGTCAGTTCCGCAAGAAAAAAAGGCTGCCGAAGCAACCCCACTCATTGAAGAAAGCATATCCTTGCTTAGCTTCTCAAATAAACAACACTGTTTCTTCGTTCTACTTGAAAATTTAAATCATCCTTACTATTAAACATATAACCAACATCTTTATTATTCTCCAAATCAAAAGATATGCCATATCAGTTGAAGATGATTATCGATAATTATTGTGAACGGGTGTAAACAAATCTTCATTAGAATTTCTAACAAGTGAAAAATTGTCTACATTATAGTGACCGTGAAGGATTTCATTGTGATGAAGGATTATTTGATTTGCAGATAAGTTCTTGGAATCAGAAGTGGAATGACCATCACCAACTAATGTTACATCAAAATGATTGATTGTTGCTGTTCTAACGGCTGAATCAATACAATGTTCCGTCTTACATCCCATTATTACAATATGGTCTACATTGTTTTCACTTAAATGTTCGTGTAATGGAGTGCCATAAAACGAATTTGTGGCAGCTTTATCAAATATGATAGCAGTTGATGGCACCTTAATATCCCTGTGTATCTGGAATCCAGGTCCTTCACCATGTGAAACATCTAAATCTCTTATAAAAACAACAGGGATATCTTCCTTTATCGCTTTTTCAATGACAGTATTAATGTTAGTAACGATTTTTTCTTTTTCAAAGACTCCTTGTTCCACCTTATTGCCTTCTATTAATTCCTGTTGAGCATCGATTATCAGTAATGTTTGTTTCAATACTTTCCCCCCTAAAGTTATTGGCAGCTAGATTTTTCCTGTTTTTCATCAGAAGCAATTCTTACTAAGCTCTTTATATTTTCGTCAATGATTTACCAATACCTTCTTGAACGATCCTGCCCCTTTATCTCCAAAAGAAAAAGCTGCCTTAAAGACAGCTCCGATCATCACAAACTCACTTGATAGCTGAAGAGCCTGTTACTTTCCGGAGTTCTCATCAACAGGTTTTCGTTTATGTTTTTCATTAATGATCTTTTTATTAAATATCTTAACTTCTCCAACCATTAGTAACCTCATATCCTCTACAATATACTTGGCTAACTCTTGGTCAGTGATGTCATCTCCATCAATATCAATTCGGAATTCCTGCCCTTGAAGCCCACCGCCATTAGTAAACTTGATTTCAAAGTCAAATTGAACTCTTTTATCCATTTGAACCCTCCTCATAGATTGATTGATACTGGAATTGCATTAATATATAAACCTTTTGGCGACACAGGGTTTTTAAACCTTTCATAGTTCCCACTAGACATATTCTAGACAAAAAAACCTTTCCCTTCTTCAACTGACTGCCCGGATCATTTCATAAATAAAAAGAGCTGCCAATAGATTCATTAGAAAAACTTGGAATTTGAGTTGTTGTATATTAAGATAGTATATGGTTAATATTTTCCATTATATAGGAGGAGACATATGAAAAAGAGAATTCTACATACGGTACTTTCGATTGCTGTAGGAGCAGGGATACTTTCCGTTGGTGTTGTTCCTGCCCAAGCTAAGAGTCAAAATCAAGAGATGAATGACTCATACGCAATAGCTTTTAAAGGTGGATTACCAGCGAATTATCAAGAGGTAATACGGAAAGCCGGTGGTAAAGTAACCAAAGTCCTTCCCGAAGTTGGAGGAATAGAAGCTCAATCTGACGAGCCTTCTTTTCTTAAAAACCTAAAAGCTAATTCTTCAATAGAAGCTGCTAACAGGGAAATTCCCCTAACCTTAGACAAAACAGCGGTCAGCCCTTATAACTATGGATCCAGTATCATCAGCCAGCAAAATTCTGAGAGTTATTGGGACTCCCAATGGGATATACAAAGGGTGACCAACGACGGGAAATCATATGATTTAGAAACAGGCGGATATAAAAATAAAGATGGAAGCATTACTCATAAAGCAGTGGTGGGAGTGATTGATACCGGAATTGATGAGTCTCATCCTGACTTAAAGAATAATAATTTAGGCGGACGTAACCTTGTTCCTGCTGGAATGGATGAATCTGAAACAGGTGATCCCACTGATATTAAAGATCGCAATGGGCATGGCACTCACGTTGCCGGGATCATTGGAGCAAATGGTAAAGTAAAGGGTGTAGGACCTGATTTAGGAATCAGATCCTATCGCGCATTATACTCAGAGCAAGCCCTTGGATTACCAACTTGGATTATAGATGGAATCATTGCAGCAACAAATGACAAGGTAGATGTTATTAATATGTCTCTACGTTTCTATAATAATAACAAAATGACAATTGAAGGAGAAAGTTATAAATCAATCGCTGAAACGTTACTTTGGAAGAGAGCCATTCAATATGCAGTAAAGAATGGAGTAACTGTAGTGGCCGGCAGTGGTAATGAAAGTTTAAATTTAGATGACAAGAAGGAAGTTAACGAATTTTTAAATAAATTGTATGAACCATATGGAATGAGCGTGAAAGGGCCTGCAACCGTGGTACCAGCACAGCTGCCAGGAGTCATTAATGTGTCTGCCACCACAAAATGGTCAACTCAACAGCTTGCTTTCTACTCTAATTATGGAAACAGTGCCATTGACGTTGCAGCTCCCGGAGGGGATTACGGGCCTGAATATGCAGAAACCAATGACCCTGCGGCGGCTGATCCAAGTAACTTAATCCTTAGTACTTGGCCTACCTATTTAGGTACTTCATATGAGTTTAATGCTGGTACTTCCATGGCCACTCCTCAAGTAGCTGGAATTGCAGGGGTTATTAAGGCAGCTCATCCGGAATATACACCGGCCCAAGTAACCGCACGCATTAAGCAAACAACTCTTGACTATGGAAAGAAAGGACAAGATGCTTTATTTGGTTCAGGAGAAGCAAATGCTTATAGAGCATTAGAAAATATAAAGAAGTAGCTTATATTTCTGAAATATTAATAGTACAAGGAAGGGTTCTTGATAAGAACCTGTGTAACCCGAACAGTAATTAGGAAAAATATATCCATAAAAAAAAGACTAAATATAAAAAACGGAAACACATAAAATGCGTGAGGCCATATTCTAATTAACAGAACTCACCAGTTAAAATTCATCCCCAACTTAATTGTTGGGATTTTTTTGTTTTATCGCTTAATTACAATTTCCAGTCCAAGTAAATACATATTTCCCAATTTGTGTTATAGAGTTATCCTTCCCCTTTATTTTCATAAGGAATGACCGCCGGCTAGCCTCAACTTTTTATGATTTTGGCAATCTTGAAAATTCCAGAGCCGCAAAGAATTATGAGACCTAAGTCATTATTATATCCATATAATACCACATCAGGAATATCTACTTATTGAACTAACGCACCCTTTACACAAACCTTTGTTTTTAATTCTATAAAAAAAAGGAACCGCTTTTCACAGTTCCTAAGACTTTAGGCAAAAGGAGTTCTATCCAAATTTTTAAACATAGTTGATTGGAACGGAAGGTGCGAGACTCCTGCGGGAATAGCGAGTCCAAGGGAGACCCCACAGGCGCAAGTGCGCCGAGGAGGCTCCCGGACCGCCCGCGGAAAGCGAGTGCCTAAAGTGGAAATCAACGATCGAGTTTGTCTACATTCTGAGGAACTCTTTTAGAATTTCCCAATGTACAACTAGAGCCAGTCTGCACTTTCATCAGCAAACCTTTGGAAGTCATTCATAAAAACACTTGCATGATAACCATCACAAACTGCATGATGAATTTGCAAAGAAACAGGCAAGAACCATTCATCTTTTATTTGTGAATATTTCCCCCCAGTTATAATGGGTAAGAAAAAATCGCCACCATTATTAATATTTAAATTAAATGCTGTAAAAGAACTCCAAGGGATCATGGATATCGGAATATGATTATCTGGTATAGGGGTCTTTGGAAATAAACTACCCGTACCATTGTATTCTTCTACATCTTTTTTATACTGGGAATGGAATTCAGAAAACCTACTTCCATTTGGTGACCAGATGCTAGAAAATGTGGATGTCTTCTTATCGAAAATTGTATAAGAAGGCAAAACTTCTGACCAATAACCTAAATTCCCTTCTTCGTTAAAACTGGTTCTAAATTCTTGATGGGAATTAACTATTTTTGTAACCATAAAAATAAACGCGGGATATAACTTATAATTCTGCTTTTTTAAGTTTTCCATAAGAACAGTAATATTCATTTCATTCGTTATACTGAATGTTGTTTGTTGTTGTAAATAGTGTTCAAAGTACTCTTTTCGAACCCAATTTTCACGATCAATTATATTGAATTTCATATACAACGCCTCCTAATATGTTTTATTGATTTAGGAGGCTATTTCCTCTGCTTTTTTCATGACAGTCATCCTTTTATAAACGAATTCATACCCCAACATTATTAAATATTCCCAGTCTAAAATCAACCTACAGAGATTACTTTTTTCAACGATCCTGCCCCGTTAGCCATCCATGCTGCGCAAAATCGGTGCTGCACCACAGAGAATCAAAATGGGGTTCGGGGTCAATTATGTTTAATGACTGGCGAAGAAGGTGTTGAACTATGGTACCTTTGAGCCCATCCGTTAGTCTGACTCCGACGACCACGGTGTACCACCGACTGTCGCGCCCTTTATGGGTAGCACTCATGGGAGATTAATCCTTTTTTGGTCGTCGCGCTAGCCTCTACTTAATTGGCTATAATTGGAGGTTTTTGTTTAACGATTTACCAAACTCAATCAGATCACTCATAAGGCCCAGCCCTTTTTTAAAAAGCCTTTTTACTGGGTCTGTTGTGGTTTTTTCTGGCCGCCAATTGCGGCCCTCTATGGCGCTAAAGCACCCTTTAGTTTAAGTACAATAATTAACAGACTTGAACTAATTTCTTCTTATTAAAAGAATTATTTTTTAAATAATAATACGTATTTTCCTTATACTTGCGCATATTAAAAACAATAACATTGAAAGCGAGTTGGATACGTATTGTCTAAACAAGGGATGCAAAACAAGGATCAAACGAGAAAGCAAATCGAGAAACAGGATAAAAGAAATGATGTTGAACTAGGTAATGAATTTCAAATTGGAAACACAAGTTCACAGAGCTCAAAAAAAAGTGGACGTCAAGTAAATAAAAAATAACCCCGATCTTTCGGGGTTATTTCAGACTGTAGACAAACTCGATGAAAATCGAGTTTGTCTATTTTTATGGCTTGTACAATTTGGACGTTGATTTCCACTCCAGGCACTCGCTTTCCGCGGGCGGTCGGGGAGCCTCCTCGGCTTTCGCCTTGCGGGGTCTCCCCTAGACGCGCTTTTCCCGCAGGAGTCTCGTACCTTCCGTTCCAATCAACTTTGTCTTACCTTTTAGATAGAACACTTTTGCCTGGAGTCATGTTTGTTTTAAAATAGAAGTATTAAAACTTGAGGTGATGAGGATGCTTTCTAAACATGATTCTATTCAGCGAGATCAACTTGAAATGATTACTTTAGATCAATTGGTGCCACCGAACCATTTGGTTCGTAAAATGGAGGCTGCCATTGACTTCACTTTCATTTATGACTTGGTGAAAGATATGTATTCAGAGGTAGGACGCCCAAGTATTGATCCAGTTATTTTAGTTAAACTGACTTTCATTCAATATACCTTCGGTATTCGTTCCATGCGTAAAACGATTGAAGAAGTTGAAACCAATATGGCTTACCGTTGGTTCTTAGGCTATGGTTTCCATGATAAAGTACCTCATTTCTCTACGTTCGGGAAAAATTATGAGCGACGCTTCAAAGATACAGATCTGTTTGAACAGATTTTCTATCGCATTTTAATGACAGCTGCTAATAAAAAGTTAATAAGTGCTGAACACGTTTTCGTGGATTCCACACATGTGAAAGCCAGTGCGAATAAACGGAAATTTGAAAAGAAAATCGTTCGTAAAGAAACACGAGCGTATCAAGGACGTCTTCAAGAAGAAATCAATCAAGATCGTGAAAACCATGGAAAAAAGCCTTTTCCACCAGATAAATTTGATAAAGAAGAGACCAAAGAGATTAAAGAAAGTACAACGGATTCTGAGAGTGGCTACTATGTGAAAGATGAACGAACAAAACAGTTTGCCTATTCATTCCACGCGGCCGCAGACCGCAACGGTTTTGTATTGGGAACGATTGTAACACCTGGAAATACACATGACAGTCAGATCTTAGAGCCACTAGTTGAACAAGTGATTGAGAAAGTTGGAAAACCGGAAGCCGTTGCCGCAGATGCAGCTTATAAAACACCAGCGATTACAAGCTACCTATTTAACAAAGAAATCATACCGGCTTTACCTTATACACGTCCTCGCACCAAAGAAGGATTTTTCCGCAAACAGGACTATGTATACGATGAACATTTTGATTGTTACCTTTGCCCTTCGGGCGAAACTTTAAAGTACTCAACAACAAATAAAGAGGGCTATCGCGAGTACAAATCGCCAAAACAAATTTGTACAACATGCTCATTTTTATCTCGGTGTACAGAAAGCAAAGACTGTCAAAAAGTGGTGACACGGCATATCTGGCAAACACATGTGGAAGAAGCAGATCATCTGCGTCATCATCAAGATGTAAAACGTAAAGAAACGATTGAGCGTGTATTCGCAGATGCAAAAGAAAAGCATGGTATGCGTTGGACTACTTTAAGGGGACTTAAAAAATTGTCGATGCAGGCGATGCTTACTTTCGCTGCCATTAATTTAAAGAAGATGGCCAATTGGACATGGCAAGGTCCAAAAATGGCCTAACATAGTGGGCTCGTAGAGCCCCAATCTCTAAACTTTAGGCGAAAATTCAAGGGAATTTCAAAAGGGGTTCAGAATTTTTTAATTCCGAACCCCTTTTGTCTACAAACTGAAATAACCCCGATCTTTCGGGGTTATTTTTTCGATTTATGAACTTTTTAAAATGTTACATTTCTATTGGAGAATGACAACATTGGCATTTATTTTTACACCCCAAAAATATAAAACCCTGTCTTAAAATTAGGACAGGGTTATAAGATGGCAAATTTACCTCTATTTCACATAAAGTTACTGCTGCACTATCTGAATAAGGTTGCCGCATGTATCATCGAAGACAGCTATTGTGCTTTCGCCCATTTTTGTCGGCTCCATCGTAAACTTCACGCCGTTTTCCAATAGCCGTTTGTACTCTTGATGAATATCTGCAACGCCAAACATTGTTGCTGGGATGCCTTCGGCTACTATCTTCTTTTGATATTCCTTTGCGGCAGGATGCTCATTCGGTTCGAGTAAAAGCTCGGTACCGTCAAGAGCATCGGGAGAAACAAGCGTAATCCACCTGAATTTCCCCATGGGAACGTCATGCTTTTTTACAAATCCCAGCTTTTCTGAATAAAATTCCAGTGCCTTGTCTTGGTCTTGTACGAATAAACTGGTAACAATGATTTTCATAATCTTTTGCCTCCTTTAATATTTACCACGTTGGTGCTCTGCAAACAATTTGGCTCCAAGCCGAAAAACCCACACATTCTTCAGAAGCCTGTTCCGATTTTATAAAATTACTCTATCCATCCTTTCAGCAAGTTTTTAAGTGGTTCGTTGTTGAACATTAGTACTCGATATTTTCCCTTTCGTTTTGATTTTACGAGTCCTGCATCTTCCAATGCAGCTAGATGTTTAGCGATTGCCTGTCGCGAAATGGCAAGGTCGTGCTTCGTAATGAGACGTACCGTAAGTTCATACAACGTCAGCTCGTTGCGTTCAGATAGTTCGTCCAATATCAGCCGTCGAGTCGAATCGCCGAGTGCTTTGAATATAGCGTCTTTATCCCACATACATCAATTATAAGCAACTCTACAGTTGCATGTCAATAAGTATAAGCAACTTTATGGTTGCTTGTCAATCGCACCTATTCCTGATCGGGAAAGCCAAAAATACATATGTTGTTCTATTATTTCCATCATCAGGCTCCATCATGAATAGCCCCAACACTCATTCATCTCCAATAATTGCAGACAATTTTAGTATCGGTTTTAGTTTTTCATCTTAAACAGCCCCGTTAAGTAACGCACCCCTTTAGATTACTTACGCTCGTGCGAAATTAGTGCATTGCCTCATCAGATTCCCCCTGCCTTATTTGGTACTAATGGACAGTTCTAATCATATTCTTATTAAAGAAAACAATAAGAAGGGGGGCAAAATCAGTTGATAAAAGTGAAGGTTGGTTTACGGCCCATTGTAAGTAAGATAAATTTACCTACTGTTTTGAAAACGACTATACTTCCGGGTGACTCCATTGAAAGATTATTTATTGCAACCCAGGTAGGAGAGATCTTTTACATAGGAAACGGAGATATAAGGACTTTTTTAGATATTCGCCCGCGAATCCTAAAACTAGGTGCTTCTGGCGGCGGATATGATGAACGGGGATTGCTGGGGCTAGCGTTTCATCCCGAATTTTATTATAACGGCCTGTTTTACCTTCATTATTCAGTGGCAGGAACACAAGGTCCAGGTGCTCTTTCTGAATCTTTTAAGCCTGACCCGTGTGATCCCAAAACGTTAAACCTAAGGTGGAGGGATAGAGAAACTAAATATGATCATATTGATACAATTGAAGAATGGATTTTACAATCGAATGGTCAACCTCAAAAACGACGGACATTACTTAACTTAAGACGGCCATTTAAAAATCATAATGGGTTCAATAGTTTAAACTTTTCACCTGAAACAGGAAAACTTGTTTTAACAACCGGAGATGGCGGATCAGGCTATGATCCATTTAACTTAAGCCAGGATGATCTCGAAATCGCCGGTAAAATAATCGAAATGGATGTAGGCAAGAATCTATACATCAATAATCCACCCATTGTCACACGTTTTAACGAACTTCCCACACCCATTCAGGAAACGCTCATGGTAATGGCCAAAGGGGTGCGCAATATACCAGGCATTTCATTTCAAAGATTTTATAATCAGTATATTAAGTATGCGGGAAATGTCGGACAGCGTTTGGTCGAGTCGATTTATTCATTCGTTCAGTATAAACCAATACCGGTTACTCAGCTTATTCAAGCTTATTCCATGAATTCCGAACCTGACAAAGAAGGATTTATTAACTTTGGCTGGCGAGGTTGGGAAGGTGCTTTTCCTGCTTCGATTATAAGAAAGTGCACGGAAAATCCGGATTTGAATGAGAAAACAACTGCATATTACAATGAAGCAGCTGCGCTTTCAGGTATCCGTCTTCAGCCTTTGACTAGTTATTTTCATGAAGATACCAGACCCGATAAGTTTAGTGGAACTGCAATTACAGGAGTGCAAGCCTATATGGGGGAAAGAATCCCTGCTTTGACAGGAAGCGTTGTGTTTACCGATCTTGCCCGGAAAGAAACTCAACCTAAGGTAAGAGGGGCTTTAGCTTATACCACCATAAGACCAAATGGTCAACAAAATGATTTTAGTGTAATACAAACCGATTATGATTTTGGGTCTCAATCAGCTTATTATGTTAATTTGGGAACGAACCTGGATCAAACCAGACTATATTTAGGGGTTTATGGCTCTATGAAAGTGACTGATTTTAACCAAGGTACGATTTTTGAAATCGTTGAACCCTAACTTTCAAATTCTACTTAATCATGTTCATTGGATGTAATGAATCAAAATTAAAACCGAGTGATGGGGACTCACTGAACTTTAATCATTTTTAATCGTTTAAAAATGATTAAAGCCATTTCAACCCAAAACCAGCTATAAATCAAAGCTAATAAAAAGCCAGTTATAAGAACTGAAAAGGAAACAGACACGGCTGGACCTAAAACCGGAAAGTGAAAAATAAATAGTAGACTCATAATGCCTGACATTAAAAGAATGGCACCAACAGCAATAACACTTAATCTCTTCCTAAAAAAGGAAAAAGAGGTCCCTATGCCAAGACCCAATAATCCAGTGGTAAAAGGAAATACAATGAGTTCAGTTGGCTGTAGGATGAATAACAACATAATTGTCAAAAGGTAGGTCATCACTCCAAATGGAATGGAAAACATGGAACCTAACAGAATAGGTGCAGTGGCTAGCGGACTTATAAAATATCCGATACCTGGTAAAAAGCCTGGAGCAGCCTGTAGAATGGCAGCGACACAAGCAAAAATGGACACTAAAATGAGCTTCATCGTTTTTTTATGTTTATTGAATATGATTTGAGATAAACGGACCTCATCAGAAATTGGTTTAAAAAAATACACCTTTCCACCTCATTCTAAATGGTTTATACGTTACCATACATTATATTTGCCATTCATTAGAGGTGGAACCATTATTAATGATCCAACACCCATATCCTGAAATGAAAAATGATTTTCCTTTGCCTAATAAAAAAACAAGGCCATATTTGGCCCTGCCTTTTATTCGACGATCACTTTCCCAACCATTCCTTCCTGGAAATGGTACCGGCATATCAGTTCATATGTACCCGGCTGTTTCGGTTGCACGGTAATGGTTTTTTCTTTACCTGCCTGGACCTCTGCGTCAATTCCGAGCTTTTCCACTGTAAAGGTGTGCTCTTTCTTACCTTTGTTTTTCAAAATCAACGTTGTGGCTGTTCCATTCGGAATAGTGATGACTTCCGGATTAAAGAAATCATCGTTCAACTCGACCTCAATCGATTTCACCGCAGGCTGAGTTACAACACGGGATTCGGCAGATACGCCGAATGATCCTAGAGTTGTCACAACGACAACCGTTGCAAGCACAACGATCAATCCTGTTACCCACTTTTTCACAGACATTCGCATTCCCTCCTTCCCTTACCCTATTTTTTTCTAATTCATAAAATATTATTACTATTAATTTGGTTACAGTGCGCTTTCAAATAGGTGAAAAGAAAAAGATCGCCACTATTGACGATCTTCTGGAGCCCAATCTTATGATTTTGTATCATAGTCCTTTTTGACATTTTACCATTATAAATTTAAATGGAGGTTTATTTTCCGCATTCTTATGCGGCTCAACAACTTCAGAAAACTCTACCAGTCCATAATTTCCAAATTCTTGTTTAATCGAGTCGGAATCATAAAAAAACATTTTCATCCCTTCCATTATCTCGAAATAGTCTTTACCCAGTTGTTAGCCCTTACCGAACATTGGGGCCTCTTTTGAAATAGTAGTAAAAATCATATATCCGTTTGGCTTTAACTGATTATAGCAAGCTTTAATAAACTTCTCTCTCTCACGATTATTCAATAAGTGAATAAGGGCATAACAAAATATCCCATCATAAAGTTTATTATCAAGGCATATCGGTTACTGAACCATGAAAAACATTAAGATTAAGCCCATTTTGCCTCGCCAATTCTATCGCTGTTTCTGAAATTTCGATGCCTGTTTCATGTATTCCGTTGTCAGTAAAAACCTTGGCATTTCTGCCATATCCAATACCTGGAATCAATAAATCCTTAACTTTCTTTTCAATGAAAAAGTCCTTTGTCAAGATTGCGGAGTCTGAAGGTTCAAATCCCCGCATCATATGATTTTCTAAAACTTGATTCCCAGATTTCCGTCATACCTCAATCTCTTTTAAGAATATTGGATTTCATTCTTTAAAATCTGCTGTTTTACATAAGCATAGGTTACATTCCATTAAACGATAAGATGTTTCCTTTATTGCTTCTATATCCTGTTAAATAGTTTAAGCCAATTGAAACTACTCATCATCATTCGCTGTGATGCGCATTTATGTATTGAATATGTTCTATTACTTTTTCGCTAATGGTATGTCTTCATTTTTCATTTGACGATTTTCAATTGCTACCCTAACAACATGTTCCCAAGAATTTGCATAAATTTCTTGGTTGAATTTTCTTTCTACCTTTTTTAAAGCAGCCTTACCCATTTTTATGGCTGTATTCGGATGATTGAACATTGAAATCATCGCTTCTGCTAGCATATCTATATTATTTTTTTGAACTAAAACTCCATTTTCCCCATTGTCAATTAATTCATTAGGGCCATATCTAATATCATAACTCACTACAGCTGTAGCATTAGACATGCTCTCTAATACAGAAAGAGAAAACCCTTCCGTTTTTGAAGCCAAGATACTGAAAAGAGCACTTTGATAAATGTTAGATGGTTCCTGGGTGTATCCATTCAATTTTATGTGATCTGTAAGATTGACATCATGAATAATCTTTTGTAACTTCTCTTTTTCCGGACCGTCTCCCCAAAACTCTAACTTCGCATCCGGCACTTTCTTTACAACGATTTCAAATGCCTTAATAATATGATCTATATTTTTAATGGCTGAGTACCTACTAATAACTACCGCTAGCCTTTCGTCTTTAACTAAACCAGGGCGGCCAAACCAGCCAGTTTTTAAATTTGTCCTCGACGCATGAGGAATAACATGCAAATTCGTCCTTTTCCCAAATCTATTTTCAATATCCGTCTTTTGCTGTTCTGTAAGAACTAAAGCAGCATCAATATTATCTAAATGATTGATTCCTGTTTGGACAGTTGAAGCGATGTCAGAATCAGCTTCCCATGGTGCCGTAAGGTGACTGCTGTGTAACCGCCAGATTTTCGCAGCCTTCTTATTCTTTACATTTATCATTAATAAGTCAGTTTTCCGAGCATCTGCAACTAATACTGGGTTAGCTACGTCTTTTATTACTCGTTCGATCCAATCCAATTTTAGTTGATCATCATTGCTATAAATAGCTTTAATATCTCCATTTTTCTCAAACCAATTTACTCGAATGGCCTTGCCGTTTTCGGGATTTACCCACTTTGATAAGTAAGCTTGAGAGCTGCTATTGTAAAAATTCATTTGTCTTGGTTTATTTGAAGCAAAATCCATAAAAGAAACTTTTCTTATCAAGCCAAACTCATCATACACTTCTTTTTTGATTCGATATCTTTGTTCATTAAAATAATCAATGAAATCTAAAGAACCATCTTCATGGAATTTTTTATATTTAGTGTAAAGTCCATTTTCGTAAACCCTAAAAGCATTATGTCCAACATGAGGATCTAAATATCCGGCCTCGGGTGTAGCTTGTGTAACCGTTAAATCTTCTTCACTTCCACAAAGCTCTTCATAGAGATTTATAACTTTAACTTTTTCGTTTAGTTGTCCAAGCTCTATTAATTTTTCTCGTATTCTCTCGTACCTCGTATCAAAATTAAATGTGAGTATATGAGTATCATAGCCCATATCTGCAAATGTATTGGCCTGAGCTAACGAGGCCTTCGTTAATCCTCCCCGTTGAACATCCAAAGAACTTAATAAAAAAAACATTGTTGCATTCATTATCTTTCTCCCGTCAATTATAAATAATTTCATCCACACTTACATTATATAGCAACTTTCCCATCCTTTCCTACTAAATAGCATTCTTTATACTCAAACAAATGAGAAATCAGGACTATAACAATGATAAGGAGATATAAAACAAAAGTTCGATATAACAAAAATAAGCCCTCTCCATGTGGAGAAGGCTCGTGTCATCACTTTTTATTATGCCTGGTTTACAAGACTAAAAATAATTTCATTTATTTTCTCCATTAATTTAATCCTCTCGATTAATTTTGGTAAGTCTTAATAATATCTAAGTTCGCTCTTCTTATGGAACTAACCTGTCCCGATAGTTCCCATAAGAAATGGAGCTGTTTCCAGCCCCATAGAGAAGTAGTGCACCCTTTTGTTTCATTATGAGCTTGTTAGTTATCAGATAATAACCAGTTATTGCCTTTTTAAACTATTTATTAAGAAATGAATAATGCCAACAATCAGAAAAATATAACCAAATCCAATTAACAATTCAGGATTATTCATTTGAGTAGTAAGCTCTTCTAGCAGATCTTGAGCAAAACTTGAATAACCAATTGCTAAAAATAATCCTCCTCCTACTAGATAAAGAATGGCTACACCATATTTTTTCAATCTAAAGTCACCTCAAAATATTATTCTCCCTGAAGCTAATTGTTTCCTTCCCTATCCTGCCCCTTTAGTTGCATAAAGGAAGAGCTGCCTTAAAGACAGTTCTGATTTTCAGCTAACGCACCCTTTCTTTAAGTACAATTCTTCACAAACTGATTTTGCTTAACAAAACTGACCTCCAGCAGAACATCGAAAAGGCGATTTCTAATTGAAGGATTACCCCCAATATATAAAGAAACCGACTAAATAATATCTATTTGAAATATTTATTGGAATGGGAGGAAAGACCCCGACCTATAAGGTTTGCAGAAACAGGCTTTTTCCCTAATTCCCTTGCCCAAATTGATAATTGCCCTATATGGTGAATTTCGTGAGCAATAGTATGTCGCATTATTTCACCCCAAGTATCCGTCACAATTCTTCCATCTTGCAAGGTATCATAAAATAATTGATTTTCCATACTAGCATCCCAGTTGTTCACAAAGTTTTCCACTTCTAAATGAAATTCAGCGTCCAATTTTCGAACTTTGTTCAAGCTTTTATAACTATCGAAACTCTCCTGAAAGTCAGTTTTACCTTGTAAGAGACGTATCCAGCTCCATTCGACATCAACAATATGGAAAAGTGTATGCAATATACTTCCCATTCCACCCGTTCGGTTCCGCAGAAGTTCTTCTTCACTTAACTCTTCACACCAACGATACCAGTCTTCTCTTACCATCCAGTTATATCTAAAAAAAGTTTGCAAAAATGCCCCTCCCTATTTAGAAAATAATGTAACTGTTTAAATACCATTAGAGCAATGCCAAAATCGTTAAATATTACTATTTATACAAACATAGGTTGAATTCCTTTTTCAACAATCCTGTCCTGATAGTTCCATAAGAAAAAGCTGCCTTAAGGCAGCTCCGATTTTCAGCTAACGCCCCTGTTAGTTCTAGAAGAAATACGGTATGTAAAAAAAAGAAGAGAAATAAAGATAACAATATTCATATACCCCCAAAATCCTTTTCTGTCTTTTTGAATTTCGACAAATCCTGTCACCAACATAAATGCCCCAAGGGAAAACATATAATAGGGCATTAACTCCAAGGTTTGAGCTATTAGACTATAACCTGATAGGACAATAACCACTATCGCTAAAATAATTCTAACCATTTTCAAAAATTATATTTACCCCTAAAAAAATACTTTCTTTACAAGTCTCTCCGCATTGCACCACTTAGATATGCATAAATTTTTGTGGTTTCACTTTTTCATGGCCCATTAAACTTTGACCCCCTTCTAGAGGCGCTCATGGACCTATTATGCTATGCTATTTATAGACTTACAAAGGGGGAATTATGTACATGTCATTTTTTGATAAAATGAAAGCAAGCATCGGAATCGGTGCGGCGAAAGTGGATACAAAATTAGAAAAAGATTCATACAAACAAGGAGAAACGGTAAAAGGGAACGTGTTTGTCCTTGGCGGAAACACCAAACAGGAAATCAATGGGCTGTACATCCATGTGATGACACAGGTTTTGAGGGAACAGGATGACCGTAAGTATTTAGATGATGTTACCCTTTACAAAATAAAGGTTTCGGATGCATTCGTCATTGAAAAAGGCGAAGAAAAGGTGATTCCGTTTTCCTTGCAGCTTCCGTACGAAACGCCAATCACGGTAGGGGACGTGTCTGTGTGGATGAAGACGGAAATGGATGTGACGTTCGCATTGGACCCTAAAGATAAAGATTATATAAACGTATTGGAAAATGAAACAGTCAGTAGCTTCCTAAAAGCAATCGAATCATTAGGGTTTTACTTGAACAAAGTGAAAAATGTACCCTTCAAACGCAGCAAAACGGGTGTCTTTCAGGAATTCGAATACAAGCCAAAGGGCGGTCCATTCCAAAGAAGCCTTGATGAGGTTGAAATCGGATTCGTCGCGGACGCTCAATCCGTAGATTTATTCATCGAAGTGGATAGAAAAGCAAGAGGACTTTCTGGTTTTTTGGAAAGTGCAGCAGGAATGGATGAATCCAAGATCCGAGTGCAATACAAACATTTCCAAAAGGAAAGTGTAGAAACAGCCAAGCAAGAACTAACGGATATACTATCCCGTTATTCTCGATAAATTGGATTTGCTTATCTGCCTTATATAACCCCCATACATCAGTTAAGATCATACCTGTTTCACTCCAATCTATACCCTATTAATAGACAGTATAGACAAAAGAAGAACTATTATACTAGATTAGTAGATTTTTCATTAAACAATAACACCTGTTAGTTAAAGAAGAAAAACTGCCTTAAGACAGATCCGATCTTCAGCTTACGCACCCGTTAAAGGAGTTGCCCTAACAACCCCTTTAAGAACAAAATTTATTTATTAATCACTAATAATCCTGTTTTTATTTTTAAAGTAAATAAAAAAATTAAAGATGCTTAACCCTAAAATTATAAGAAACAAATATGAGGAAATAACATCTCCTCCTAAATTTAATTCATCAGCTATGTATCCTATAATAATAAGATTAATACCAGAAACAATTATTGAAATTATTGAAGTAATACTAACTGTGAATCCATTAACGAGGTTGCTCCGTTTCTTTTGAACCAATAAAATAATGGTAATAACAATTAAACTAATTATAAAAGTAATAAAAACTAATCTTAGGAAATCGTATATTTCCAACCCTTCCATAGTCATCCCCCTTACTATCCTTTTCCTATTAATTTACCACAAAAAACCATTATCCTTATGCAACTAAACTGCCCGGTAGTTCTATAAGAAAAGGAGCTACTGATCAGCTCCTGATATTAAAAAAGTTAAAATTATTCAGCACGAAAGTAAGTTAATTCAAATGCGTAGTACTATTTGAAAATCTTATAAGTTTGTATGGATGATCGGTATACTCAAGAAGATGTATACCTGTATTATTAGAATTGAACCACACATCATTAATTTCGGGTGGTAATTGAAGAAAGCTTTCAATTATTTTAGTAATCATCCCCCCATGGGATATTATAGCAATTCTTTTATAATTTGCACTGTTCTCTCTAATATAAGAAAGGACATTTTGAGCTCGTAATCTAAAATTAAATTCACTCTCCATATCTTGCATCTCTCGTAAATCATCTAAGAATGTTACTGGGCATTGGATAGTATTTGCTAAAGTTTCAGCAGTTTCACTAGCACGAAGCAAAGTACTTGACCATATGAATTCTGGTGGAAACTCTTCTGATACACGCCGACACATTTTTTCTACTTGTTCAACTCCCTTAATAGTTAATGGTAAATCTGTAGTTCCTTCATAATTTTCTTCTAGAAAATCGTCTTCTGACTCACCATGTCGAATTAATAGTATCTGCAAGATAACACCTCAACTTTGTTTTATTTATCCATATTAATAATTCAATTCAACTTTAATAAAACCTTTAAAAGAATAAAAACTGAGGTATCATAACTCTAAACCCTATTAAGGTTTATTAAGAACCTTGTTCAACTAACCTGCCCCGTTAGTTCCATAAAAAAAGCTGCCTTAAAGACAGCTCCGATCTTCAGCTAACGCACCCGTTCGTATTATAAGGTCATCCAGAAAATATTTCTGGTTGACCATTTTTTATATCGATATATGATAACCGTAGCCGGGGTAGAACGTCCGCACCTGTGGGACTAGATCCCGTCAACTAAACAGTTCGCCCCCTACTTGTAGAAACATGATTGAGGCTGGTTGGGACTATGATCTCGTATAACAAGCGAAGCTATGATACTACAAGAAGGAATTGGGGTACCGGTGACTTTATATTAGGAGGAGATAATTTATGAATCCAGTTGTTGGTCTGGATGTGGCAAAAGGGGAAAGTCAGGTTCAAGCTTTCTTGGATAAAAAGCAGCCTTACAAAAAAAGCTTTAAAGTAGCACATACTCTTGAAGGGTTAGCTAGTCTTCTAGACTTTATTAGAGAAGTAGAAAATGTATCCGGGGGACGGCCTCCCATTGTATTAGAATCCACTGGACATTATCATACACCAGTTGTCCAGTTTTTCGAGGATATAGGGTACTTATTGATTATCGTAAATCCACTCATATCGTATCGAGCTAAGAGTTCTAGTTTACGCAAGGTAAAGACAGATGTTATTGACGCTCGTCATCTCTGTGAGCTGTATTATAAAGAGGACTTAGAGCCTTATAAACAGCGAGGAATCCAGCTCTTAAACCTACGTAACCTTACAAGACAGCACGAAAATATTACAGGCCTGTTGGTACAAACTAAATTACAATTTCAAGCAGTTCTGGATCAAGTGTTTCCTGAATACCGTGGGGTTTTTGGGGACTTACATTCATATGTTTCTTTATTAACTTTACAAGCATTTCCTACATCCGAAGAAATCTTGGGTACTGGTGAAGAGACAGTCGCCAAAAAAATAAAGGAATTATGTAAAAGTCGTTCGCAAAAATGGGCAGACAGTCAGGCAGAAAAATTGATGGCCGCCGCAGCTCAAAATCCATTTCAGAAAAACTTATATCATAGTCTGACCTTAAGCCTGGATATGTATATTAATATGCTTCTTGAATACAAAAAGCATCTATCCAAGCTTGAAGATGAGATAGATGCTTTAGCAAAAGGTATTGAAGAGTGTAAGATTATCCAATCGATCCCTGGTATCGGTGAAAAAATTGCTGCCACGATAATTTCTGAAATTGGGGAAATTGATCGGTTTAATCACCCTAAGAAACTGGTTGCATTTGCCGGAATCGATCCAAGTGTTTTTGAATCTGGTACATTCAAAGGTACTTTAAATCGGATTACCAAAAGAGGTTCTAGTAGGCTACGACACGCCTTGTATATCGCTGTAAAATGTGCCATTCGTGATTGTCGCAAAAAGAAAACGACAGATGAAATCATTCCTCGTAACAAGAGATTACGAGAGTTTTATGATAAGAAACGTGAGGAAGGAAAGCCCTTTAAAGTAGCTGTGATAGCATGTGCCAATAAATTCTTACATTGGATTTATGCACTTTTAAAAAGCAAATCAACTTTCCAAGATCTAGCCTAGTTTTAAAGTATAACTAAACAGTCCAAGACTTTCCAAACAGAGAACCTTGGAAGGTTATTTGGCATACGCAATTTTAGTATAACATGAAACATTTTAAGTGTTTATTGAAAAATGTTGACAAACTATTGGCTGGTTTAGTTTTAGTACATTTCTTCACAAATATAAGAACAAGAGCTGCCAATGCAACTCCCTTATTTGAGTAAAGCACCTGTTAGTTGAAGAAATCATATCCTTGCTTAGCTTCTCAAATAAACAACACTGTTTCTTCGTTCTACTTGAAAATTTAAATCATCCTTACTATTAAGCATATAAACTGCATCTTTATAATTCTCAGATTCAAAAGATATACCGTATCCATTATTCTCAGGATAACCATATAAATAGCAGACCACTTTTCCATCGTTCAAGAATACAATTTGATTCATTCCTTCATTTACAGTTGCGTTAATAGTATCCCATTTATAACCTACCGTTTCATATATATGTTCTGACGGGGTATATGGTTCAAAGGAATATACTACATCCCAGTCAAACGGTGTTACTTCTAATAAATTTATTGTTTCAACGGAATGTCCAATTGATAACACTTCTTCTTTTAACAACTCTTCGTTTACATCCCATAAATCTTTCTTTAATAGATTTATAAAGATAGCTATACAAATAATACCCAAAGCTATAATTAATACTGTCTTTTTAGATTTCATAACTATACTCCACCTTGAACAACAACCTTCCTAAAAAATATTCTATTTCATTATAACAATTATTTATAAAAATGGAATGTATTCACAATTAACTAACCTGCCCCGATGGTTCCATAAGAAAAAGCTGCCTTAAAGACAGCTCCGATCCTCAGCTAACGCACCAGGTTAGCTTTTTAAAAAATAAGCATGCTAGTTTACATTAGTATGGTGTTAATAATTTATTTGCTGCTTATCTTTACTATAGACAATGATTTTATATTCATCATCTTTTATGGTCTTTTTAACCTCTTCCGATTCTAAAAAGTCCCTAATTGTATTTTCAACTTTAGATCCAAGTTGTTTACTATCCGGATTAGAAGAAGATATAGTGGTTTTAATATATAAGGTCATCGGCTGAGGATGCGCTGAAAAAGAAAAACCGTTTACCTGATATTCTTTTTTGCTATACAGCCCATCAATAATTGTACTTATGACTCTGCCCCACCTATTCTCCTGCTCTCTTATTTTTAAGTTAATTTTGTTGAACTTTAATGTATATTTCTGATCCGTTTCTTTCGTTATTACATTTTGAACCAGTTCTTTTATATTTTCAGCATCTTTTTCAGTAGTAGGTATCCCAATATTAATAATTAAATCACCTGAATTATTCAGTGTACCCACTTGGGTAGTAACATCATGATAATTATGTTTTTTCAATTCTTGATCCAAAGCTCTTTGAACTTTTGAAGCTTCTTCATATTTCTTTATTGTTTCTGGACTTGGTTTTTCTTCATCCATGACCTTGTTTTTAATTACCTTGATTGTATAACCGTCATATTCTCTCGACCTTAATACCTCCAAGGCAGTTTCTTCTACATCTTTACGTACATCCTGAAAATATTCCTCTGACCCATCTACTCTTATTTCTATTTTGTTATCTCCATTAGTACCTATTCTAGTTTTATAACCCTCGTTCTCTAATCTTTCTTGTATCGATATAAAAATATCTTTTGTATGTAACACTTTATTTAAATAAGGGATTTTTGACATAACCTCTGCCATTGCAGGGGAGATAAAAGCTGCGCCAATAAATAAACTAAATAATATGACCAACGCGATACCAGAGTATGTTAACTTCCTGATCCAACTTAATTTGATAGGGTGCTTATTTCTCTCTTGGGACTCCAACTTTTCAATATCAGAAATGATTCGTTTTTTCAGTTCTTGTTTTTGCTTTGTTTTCCACATTAGATCGGCATTTAACTTCTTTAAGGAGATATCTAAATCAGTATCTTCATATTGTTTTTTCATCCAAATACCCCTCCTTTATTAGTTGTTTTTTTAATGCTGGAATAGCTCTAAAAAGAGTTGATTTAACTTTACTCTCAGACCAACTCAATATCTTTGCTGTATCCTCAATGGAAAAACCTTTGATTTTTCTTAAAACGATCACCATTCGATATGTATCTTTGATTTCCCCTAACGCTTTATATAGTTCAGATGATTCCTCTTTTATTCGAATCATTTCTTCAGGCAATGAGGTATTGTCCTTTTGCAAAAGAAATACTTCTTTAAAGAACCTGCTGGGTTTCCGTTTTCTTAAAAAATCAACCGTTAAGTTGTGAGCGATACTGAATAGCCATGTTCTTTCACTGGAATGCTGATTAAATGAATTATGATATAAGTACGCTTTTACAAAGGTATCGTGGGTCAAGTCCTCTGCTTGTTGATAATCCTTAACCATCAATAAAATAAAGCTTAAAATGGATTTACTATGTTGGTCATACCAATCTGCAATTTCTAATTTTCTGTACTCCGACAAGTCTCCACCCCTCCTTTTCTTAAATTTTCAATACTTAGACGTAATAACTAAATAAAAGTTGTGTTTTTGCATAAAAAAAGCTCTAAAAGTTTAGATTAGAGATCTTTTTGTTTTTATAGAACTGATGTTTATCAGTTGTCTAAGAAATAAGGCCCTCGTTAGATCAAGGAACTAACCTGCCCCGATGATTCCATAAGAAAAAGCTGCCTTTAAAGACAGCTCCGATCTTCAGCTAAAGCACCTGTTAGTTCTATAAGAAATACGGTATGTAAAAAAAGAAGAGAAATAAAGAGATAACAATATTCATATACCCCCAAAATCCTTTTCTGTCTTTTTGAATTTCGACAAATCCTGTCACCAACATAAATGCCCCAAGGAAAAACATATAATAGGGCATTAACTCCAAGGTTTGAGCTATTAGACTATAACCTGATAGGACAATAACCACTATCGCTAAAATAATTCTAACCATTTTCAAAAATATATTTCCCCCTAAAAATTAAATTCTTTTACAATCATACCATTTGCACCTTTTCATTTGTATTAAAAATGGAAATTACTTCTATAAATATCCTACCCTAGATTCCATAAGAAAAAGCTGCCTTAAAGACAGCTCCGATCTCCAGCAAACGCACCCGTTACCTGCAGAATAACATTGTATAATACTACCTCATTGCACTTCCCAACATAACCATGCCAATAAATCCATATACAACGGTAACTCCCAAACCATACAAAATTAAGTTATCTTTTTTAAATAGTCTGATCAGTTCAAAGAAAGAAATTACAATCCGTAAAACCAACAATAGTCCAAATATACATAAAAATGACATCCCGAAAGCCATTGGAATCTCTGTCACTAACCTCATGCCATCTGACTTATCATTTGAGATTACTCCAATTCCCATTCCAATATAAATCCACAAAAATGACCTCAATATCAATGTAAAGAATAAAATGTAGTAACGATGAACATTAGGTGCTAAAGAAGAATCCACAGATGTCATCCATTTTATAAAATACTTGATACATAACCTACACGAAATAATAGGATGTAACCACGCAAATATAAAATCTGTTTCATCGTCCTTAACATAAGAATTCTTTCCAAATGTCATATTAATTATATTTGATTCGTTTTTCTTGTTTTTTTTCCTTTTCATCTTCAACAACCAATCTAATAGTCATAGTATAAATCGATATTCTTCAATCGAAATTATAACATAAACGAGAGTAAAACTTTTTCTGCGTTAAAGAGACATTAAGGTATAAAACAACATTAAATCACCTGCTTCCTTATTCAAGTATCCTAACCCGTAAGTTCACCTTCCTCAGAGAATATGAAGTACTTAATTCTAAATTTTTACAATTCATTGTTATGGAGTTTATAATGAAAATATATTCATTTAAAAACCGGAAAGGGAATGATATATGCAATCTGGAGGTTTAAAGTTTATAGTTGCAAAAGCGGATAAAGTTGATATGGATGTAAGGATGCAAATTTCTGAAATTTTTGCTGAAGGCTTTACACAATGGCTTGGCTATTTTTCCAAGGATAAAAACATCATTGCAAAGGCATTTGCCCACATGTTCGTTTTAGATCAATTTTATGTAGCTATAGCAAATGATAAAGTTGCCGGCATGACAGCATGTACGGATGGGAAAACCTTCTCGGTAAAATTAAATAAAAAAGAGCTGAGAAAGCACTTAGGCTTCTTCAAGGGAAGCATGGCAGGGATCTTTTTAAAGAGGGAATTTGAAGCCCCTTATGAAAATTTCCCTTCAAATACAGGCTCGATTGAATTTGTCGGAACTGCTCACGAATTCAAAGGACAGGGTGTAGCATCTCAAATCATCCACCATATTTTTGAAAATACGCCGTATGACGATTACGTCATTGAAGAGGTTGCCGATACGAATATTCCGGCGATGAAATTATATAAAAAGTTGGGTTTTGAAGAATACAAAAGAAAGCCCCTTCCAGAAAAGATGTCCAAGAAAAATGGAATCAATAATCTTTTGTCTTTGAAGTATATGAAAAAGTAAGGAAAGAACGAAATGGAGGAAGAATTCTTGCCGAGAACAAAAGGACAATATGAGGCAATGAGAACTGCAACGAAAAATAAAATTCATTCGGCTGCAATAAAACTATTCGCAAAAAAAGGGTTTGCAGCTACAAATGTTCAGGATATTGCAGAGGGTGCAGGAATCAGCATCGGGTTAATGTACCGACACTATAAAACCAAAGAAGATTTATTTAATGAGCTAGTTTCCTATGCTGCAACAGGATTGGAAAAAATAGCGGAAAAGTTTCAAAGCGATGAGTCTCCAATTGAATTAATTCGAAAGTTTACTCTGGAAATATTGAATAATCTTGAAAAAGATGATGCATTTGCAGAACTCCTCATGCTAATGAACCAATCCTCAACGCTGGAACATCCATCTCTTCAAATTCAATATCTTAATGAACAGAGTGAAGCAATGTTAAACCAAACTGCCCGATTAATCGAAAAAGGTCAGAACCTAGGCCAGTTTAAACAAGGAAATGCTTCGGAAATGGCATTTTATTATTTTGCATCCTTACAAGGCTTAGCTATGATAAAACTTACCATGAAGAAACGTTACATTACGCCAAGTCTAAAAATAGTCACAGCGTTTTTGATTCCGGATTATCATGATTGAAGTAAAACCTGCGAACCTGAAACTCTATCCGAGGATAACATAGGCTCCGATTGAATTTGTTGGAATGGCAAAATATAGAGAAAATGTACTGCAACAACCATTATGAAATAAATTTTCCATTCCTTACTTTAATGAATTGATTTAGTGCAAAATCCAATGCGTTAAATCTTTATAGTCCTCAACAAACATGGCGCTTTAATTAAATAAAACGAGAGCACACTTGCATAATATGACTCTTCATTTATAAGCTCTTATAGGCCACCATCTAAACCGTCAATTTTCACCCCTCTACTCCATTCACGATCGATTTTTAATTCATTATTTGTAGTGGATATGGTTAATTCTCCTTCTTTTTCATAAATTTTAGATGAATTCTCGTCATAAACTTTAAATGTTGTTGTATATAAGTAATCTATTTTGCCATCACCATTTTTTCTTTGTTCTTCAAGTTTCACATCTTGTACTTCTATACTTTTATTAATTTGTTTGGATACCAATTCTGGTATTTGAAATTTCCGGTTAGCGATTTCAGCATTATATTGTTCTTCTGTTAAATATAATTTAATCTTTTCTGCGATTTCATCAAAAGTTGGGGGATTGGATGGATCTTTAATAGTATATAGTTCTTTACTATAGTTATTAAATAGTATTTCTGCCTCTTCTACTTTGACCACATTTTCCTCTTTTAGGGGTTTTTCTTCACTGTTTTCTTTGATCACATCTTTGTTACAAGCAACTGCACTAATAAACAATACAACCAAAAACAATAAACTAAGAATTTTCTTTATGATAGCCACCTCATTATCCTCAAATGAATCTACACTCTACATATTCTATACAAATTATGAATTACCCTTGTTCAACTAACCTGCCCCGTTAGTGCCATACGAAAAAGGCTGCCTCGGCAACCTTCCTTATTGAAGTAAAGCACCGTTAGTTTAAGTAGAAATCTTCACAATATTAATTTACATAAATATCATCCATTTTCCTTTAAATTAGAAGTTTTTTGTGTAAATGGGTTTAGTAATTATAATAATAGGGTATTTATGATTTGGCATATTTAAAAAAAGGAGATTAAATTATGGATTTGTCACTTGATATATATAAATTAATGAAATTCATCGAAGAAAATAACGAGGATTTTGAAGATTCATTATTAAACGAAGCATCTAATGTGAAAGACAAAATTGAAGAAATATTAATGGTCGGTAATATTGACCTGATAAATAATGCCCGTAAGCTGGTTCGATACATTATTGAGGGTGAAGAACAAGAGCTTCAATCATTTGCTAAACAAGAAGGTATAGCTTGGGCGACACACGAGATACCATTAACTTTCAAATTAGAGTGGGTGCAAGCCATTCGAAGAACTTTGTGGAAGTTCCTACAAGGATATAACGAGGTAACGAATCACGTTATAAATGAAGACTTTTTTTCTGTAGAAAAACAAATAAATAATCAAGTAGACAGGTTTTTAAATGTTTTTTTTATCACATATTCTCAATACAAAGATTCATTGATAACGGCTCAAAGAGAATTGGTCGAAAATCTTTCTGTGCCAATAATCCCAATAACACCCACTATATGTATTTTGCCTTTAATTGGTGCGGTGGATCTTTACCGAACGAATATTCTAGAGGAAAAAGTTTTAATAGAGATTGGAAAATTACGTATTCAAACATTGATTATGGACTTATCTGGAATTATGGAAATGGAGACTGAGGTAATTGATCATTTAATGAGGATTATTGACGGCACTTCATTAATGGGATGTACCACTGTGATTACCGGGTTAAGAGCTGAAGTGGCTAGCAATATGATACGCTTAGGAATGAGATTAAATGAAAAAGCACAAACATTAGGAACTTTACAACAAGCGTTGAATAAATACTTAATATGTTAAATACGGAGAATCTTAGAGGAGGGTCGCTTTGCCGACTCTTTTTCCTTATTCAATATATTCTGACCAACTGTCTAAATATTTTTCCTGCCTAGCAGTTACATCTTTGTATAAAAAATATAGTTAGGCATTTAATTCAACACCAATCAATTCGTTTTCTTCTTCAACTAACCTGTCCTATGGTTCCATAAGAAAAAGCTGCCTCAAAGACAGCTCCGATCTTCAGCTAAACCACCCATTAGTTTAAGTACAGTTCTTCATATACTGAATAAGAAAAAGAGGTGTCCCTGCTGCCTCCGTTGTTCAATTCAAGCACCTTATAGTTTAAATGTGACTATTCACAAACATCCATGTTTATTCATGCCCTATTTACTTATAACGATCGATAATTTATAGTTTGCATACTTGTTTAACTCTAATAAAAATTGATTTAACGCTTCATTACTTGGAAACCTGCACTCCAAAAGATAACAGCTATCTCCACTGATTTTATAATTATTGATGACATACCCCTCTTTTGTTTGGATAAATGAGAGATAAGGTTGATGATGTGTACCTTCTATATAGATATTGATAAAGGCATACGTAAAGCACCCTAATTTCGCTTGATTCACTTTAATGCTATACCCCTCAATAACCCCATTGTCCTCTAATTTCTCCACTCTAGCTGCGGCTGCCGGTCCTGTTAAGTGAACTCTCTCCCCTAATTCTTTCATCGTAATCCGGCTATTGCTACATAACTCCTCTATAATTCGCTTATCTGTTTGGTCCATCTGAACGTCAACTCCTTTCAAAAATAAAGTCAAACGCCTAAAATACTTTAATTTATCTGTGTATTTGAATCCTGCTCATATTATACACTTAACACTGTTAGGGAACACATGAAAAGAAAGGGAGTTGTAAAGATGAAGATTACACAAATTCGAAATGCAACGATAGTTGCAGAATATGCAAATAGAAAGTTTTTAATTGATCCGATGTTAGCAGAGAAAGGTACGTACCCGTCTTTCCCTGGTACGATTAGGCAAGATCAAAACAATCCTTCAGTGAGTTTACCAACCTCTGCTGACGATATTATTAGTGGAGTTGATGCAGTCATTGTGACTCATTTACATTTAGACCATTTTGACGAGGCAGCGCAAAGACTATTACCAAAAGATATTAAAATGTTCGTTCAAAATGAAGAAGATGCAAAGGAAGTCCAAAATACAGGATTCCAGAATGTAGAGGTATTAACAAAGGACACTGTCTTTGAAGGCATCCAATTAGTTAAAACAAGAGGCGAGCATGGAAGAGGAGAAGAACTATTAAAGCGTATGGGGGAAGTATGTGGCGTTGTCTTTAAACATCCAAGTGAAAAAACATTGTACGTAGCTGGTGATACAGTCTGGTATGAAGGCTTACAGGATGAATTGGATACCCATAAACCAGATATTATTGTTGTCAATGGCGGAGATAATCAATTGATAGAATATGGTTCTCTCATTATGGGAAAAGAAGACATCTATGAAGTACACAAGGCGGCTCCTAATGCTAAGATTATTTCCGTTCATATGGAAGCTGTTAACCATTGGACACTATCTAGAGAAGAATTAAAAAACTTTAGTAATGAAAAAGGATTCTCAAGTAATATGTCAGTACCAGAAGATGGTGAATCCTACAAATTTTAATATGACCACCGACAAATAGTGTCACGTTCCTATTTAAAAATAAGAAATAAAAGAAGCTCATAATTATCGAAATTTAATTATGAGCTTCTTCTAATGACGATATGAAATGTTCCAAGGATGACATCCAAACATGAAAAGCTACAAGGATATTTCGTTAGGAGGTAAAGTTCATGACAATGTCAGCAAAAGATACAAATGCCTCAACACACCAGCCTATATGGCTGCAAGAATATATTGATTCACCAGAAAGACAAATACACCTTTATAAAAAAACATTAAGAATTTTGATTCTTTCACAAATCTTTGGGGGAGCAGGACTTGGAGCCGGTATAACAGTAGGAGCGCTTCTTGCACAAGACATGCTAGGGACTGAAAATGCGGCTGGAATTCCAACTGCCCTATTTACTTTAGGTTCTGCAGGAGCTGCCCTGCTTATAGGCCGGTCTTCACAACGTTTTGGCCGTAGAGCAGGACTTGCAGGTGGTTTCCTTGCAGGTGGGTTAGGTGCTATTGGTGTTATAATTGCAGCCTTAACCAACAGCATCCCACTTTTATTTATTTCTCTTTTTATTTATGGAGCTGGTACAGCGTCTAATCTACAAGCGCGTTATGCAGGGACAGACCTTGCAACAGATAAACAAAGGGCAACTGCTGCAAGCATGGCCATGGTTTCCACTACCTTGGGTGCTGTTGTTGGTCCTAACTTGGTCAATAGAATGGGAGCATTTGCGGATTCAATTGGTGTTCCAACCTTGGCTGGCCCCTTTATCTTGTCAGCAGCTGCTTTTATTATTGCCGGATTATTTATCTTAATTTTACTTCGTCCAGACCCTTTGGTTGTGTCCACAGCTATTGCGAATGCTAAGAAAAAAGACGATAGCGTACAGACAGGGACAAACTTTAAGAATGCTACCATAAACAAAAAGGGTGTTGTTGTTGGGGCTGTAATTATGATTTTGACTCAATTTGTCATGGCAGCCATTATGACAATGACACCAATTCATATGGGACATCATGGTCATGGTTTGGGAGAAGTAGGATTAGTTATAGGTTTCCATATAGCAGCTATGTACCTTCCTTCACCATTGACAGGTATATTGGTAGATAAGCTTGGCCGTATTACTATGGCTGTTGCTTCTGGTGCTACACTCCTAGCCTCTGGATTGGTGGCAGCTTTTACACCGGTAGGATCAATGCCACTGCTTACCCTGGCGTTAGTACTGCTAGGTTTGGGCTGGAACTTTGGTTTAATAAGCGGGACTGCTCTCATTATAGATTCAACACACCCATCTGTGCGTGCAAAAACACAAGGATCAGTCGATGTACTATTTGCACTTTCAGGAGCAGCTGGTGGGGGGGTATCAGGAATGGTAGTCGCTCATTCTAGTTTTGCAGCATTATCACTTTCTGGAGCCATTCTGTCACTAGTGCTTATTCCTGTAGTTGTTTGGTCTCGGAAAAGTCCAAGCAAAGAGCTATGATAGTTAGACTAATGTAGATATATCCCTATATAGTGAAATAAAAATATTAACAAGGCAGCTTTCAGCAAGAAACTGAAAAGCTGCCTTTATTCATATAGGAAGGCAACTTATAAAAAACAAGCTTCTAAAGAAGCCCAGGAGCTGTATAGGAAAATGAGGTTTTATGGAATCTCTTGTTGAACTTACCCGCCCCATTTGTTCCATAAGAAACTTCTATGGCGGCGCTCCTCGCCGCCACCATCTACTACGAAAATCTAAACTCAAAATAGAGTCTAACCCATTAACCCCTTGACAATAATGGATGATAACAATACAACCAGGCTGAACTTTTTTTGGTGGATCTTAAGGAAGATACCCTGTATAAGAAACTGGTTGTGACAGTATGGAAGAACCATTTAGTGTACTGCTAGTACGTATACAAAAATTTTTGTAACAAATCTCCTGTCATATGTATTGTTAATCTTTTTTTGAGGTGATTTCTCCTATGGAAGCAATGATTGAACGGTGTGCTGGCCTAGATGTACACCAAGAAACAGTAGTAGCCTGTGTATTATTTGGTCCATTAGATCAAAAGCCAAAGACCTCTATTGAAACATTTTCAACTACAACAACAGGACTCTTGGCTTTAAGTGATTGGCTCGCTACCCTTCAGGTATCCGATGTTGTGATGGAAAGTACCGGAGTCTACTGGAAACCAATATGGAATATACTCGAAGGTTCTTTTCACCTTGTTCTTGCCAATGCAAGACATGTCAAAAATGTTCCAGGACGTAAAACTGATGTGAAAGATGCCGAATGGCTTGCCAAGCTTCTAAGATGTGGACTTATTGAAAGCAATTTTGTACCACCGGAGGATATTCGTGATTTACGAGATCTTACTCGTTATCGAAAAAAATTGATTCATCATCGCACATCAGAACAGAATCGCATTCACAAAATTCTTCAAGATGCTAATATCAAGCTAACATCCGTATTATCAGACATTTTTGGTGTATCGGGACGCCGTATCCTTGAAGCGATTCTAAACGGTGAAAAAATAGAGACCGATGGTCTTCGAAAAATGGTGGATTGGCGAACAAAGGCAAGTATTACTGACATTGCCAGTGCAATTAATGGTCGTATTCGCCGTCATCATCGTGATATGTTGCGTTACCATTGGGAGCATATGAGTTATTTAGAAAAAGCCATAGAAGAATTGGAAAAACAAATCGATCAACTCCTGTCCCCCTATCGTAAGGAAGTAGAATTATTGGATGGAATACCTGGTGTGAACAAAGCTGCCGCAGCTACTTTTATTGCAGAGATGGGCGTTGATATGTCCGTATTTAAGTCAGCTAAACATCTTGCCTCTTGGGCTGGTGTGAGTCCTGGAAATTACGAAAGTGCTGGTAAAAAAAAACGAGTAAAACCACACAAGGTAACAAAGCTTTGAAAACGATGGCTGTAGAGTGTGTACTAGCGACATCAAGGCAAAATAATCGAATTGCTTCACATCGAAAAAGGATTACCAAAAGGCAGGGAAAAATGAAGGGACGAATCGCTTCTGCTCATTTACTACTAACGATTGCTTACAACATCTTAAAAACAGGGGAACCCTATCAAGAACTAGGCTCAAATTACCTTGAAGAAAAACAAAATAACAAAGAGTTAAAAATGATCGAATACCTAAAAAAGAAAGGCTATACAATCGATCCATCTGAACAACAAACTGCATAACCAGTTAAAATAACGACATAGTACATTTACGTCCTTCAAAAAAATTAGAATATGGTGGGCTTATTTAAGTATGGCCTTTCACTAAAGTGTTTTCATACAAAAAAGAGCTGCCACAGCAACTCTGTTATTAATGTAAAGCACCGGTTAGTTCATTAAGACTAATCGCAGAGTTACACAGACTATGAAGGAAGGTGATTTGATGAAATGGTTTTATAAAGGGAGATATTATCGGCATCGGAAAATTTCAAAAAAGTATCAAGGTGAAGTATTCAGTTTCAAAATGGCAGTAAATACGAAAAGCTGTTTAATATCCATATCGAAAAAATGCGTTACTATGTAACTAAATTAGGTTGGATGCAGTTATTCACAGTACGAAGAAATTATAAGGAAGATCATACGCAAAATGTGTAACACAAAGAAGTATTAATTAGAAGGCTTTTTCTCCAAAATACTTTTAAAGCTTTTTCTATAACAAAACAACAAATAACTATACATGATTACAAGTATTACTGCTAAAACAAGTAACGAATGATCAAGGAACAAATGAAGTAAAAAAATGTTGGCTATAATTGGAGACAATATTGCAAGTGCTAATGGGACAAATCGATTACTTAAAAGTAAAACTCCACAAACGATTTCTAAAAACTTTTCAAATATTAACAGATATTCAAATTTGAATAATGCCATTGCTTCAGGGCTAGTAGCAATAAATGGTTCAAAGTCAAAAATGACAAAATAACCGTTTAGACCTGCAATAAGAAAGATAAAACCTAAAAATATTTTGGAGAGATGTAAAAGGACTTTATTCAACCTATACACCACCAATTTGATTTTAATTATAATTCTAATTTTATTATAACAGGTTAATTGGTTACTGCGAGTACGAATACACTGTGCTTGTAGAACTATCCTACCCCGTTAGTTCATTAAGAAAAGCATTTCTTATTAAAGAATCGCGCCCGATCGTGGTAGATCAGCAATAATTATTAAATAAAAGTACCCGTTTTCATAAAAAAAATAATTAGGACTTACGAATAACTCTTTTTCTAAGTAAATATGTTACTGATGATTTACTTTTTATTAATCCCTTTGAATCGGTTATATGTATGTAATCTTCTGCTTTCTGAGAATCCCTCCAAGTAATTTCTTCTGGCATTGAAATATTAATTTCCACCGATTATTTTCTCTCTAAAAGTAAAGAAAATAGCATGATGTCTTTCTTAGAAAAATGCTTCACTTACATAAAAACACCATCTATCTCTACATCTAAGCCCATTTCTTCTCTTACTGCTCGAATAGCAGCTTCTTCAAGTGTTTCTCCTACCATATAGGTTTGGGTCAGTAATATACTGTTTTTGTATCTATAAAAAAGAAAGGGAGTGTAGTAATGGGAAAACAAGTATATATTATCCATGGATACGGAGCTTCACCAGCCAATCATTGGTTCCCATGGTTAAAAGAAAAATTAATAGCAGATGATAATCAAGTTTTGGTTCTTCACATGCCAAATTCGTCTGACCCCAAGAAAGAAGAATGGTTGGAAACATTAGCTAATAAAATAAAGAATTTAGATAACAACACTTATTTTGTAACACATAGCTTAGGGTCTATCACACTATTGAACTATCTAGAACAATTAGATCCGTTACCAAGCTTTGGAGGCTTTATTCTTGTTTCTGGCTTTTCTGAACCATTATCATCCTTACCTTCACTAAATCCTTTTACAGTTAAAAAAGTGGATTATAATAAAATAATTTCTGCAACTAATTCACGTGCTGTTATTTCTGCAAAAGATGACTATATTGTTCCTTTTCAATTAAGTCAAAATTTATCAAAACAATTGGATACATCATTTTATCCTGTTGAAAAGGGTGGTCATTTTCTAGAAGATGATGGTTTCATTACTTTCCCATTGGTTTATGATATTTTAAAAAATATGATGAAAACTGTATAAATAATGAGGGTGTCACCTTTTCGTGACACCTTAAAATTATTAAAAAATGTTCCTAAACAAACTGGCGCCATTGTTGAACAAAGTTCAAATAGAACTCTTGAACTATCCTGCCCTGTTAGTTCCGTAAGAAAAAGGCCGCCGCAGCAACCTCCTTTTTAAAGCACAATGTGATCAATTCATTTTTCCATTGCCATATTGACGGATTCGATGGCATGTATGACAGCTGTATCGAATAATGGCACTTCGGAATCCTCGGGTTTTACTAGTAATCCAATTTCTGTGCAGCCTAGTATTATGCCTTCCGCTCCATCATCAACTAACCCCTTGATAACGTTTTTGTAATATTCCCTTGATGATTTTTGAATTTCACCTAAACATAATTCTTCATAAATCACTTTATTGATGACTTTTCTATCCTCTTCGCTTGGTATCAGGACCTTGATACCATTAGTCTCAATTCGTGTTTTATAAAAGTCTTGCTCCATCGTATATTTAGTGCCAAGTAAACCAACCGTACTGATTTTGGACTTTTGAATTTGTTTTGCCGTTGAATCAGCAATGTGCAAAATCGGTAAACTGACTTTTTCTTCAATATATCCAATCACTTTATGCATCGTATTTGTACAAATTAGTATCATTTCGGCACCTGCCTTTTCCAAAGACAGAGCTGCATCGCCTAATAATTTGCCGGAGCTTTCCCAATCCCCTTCAGCTTGGCAGCGTTCGATTTCCTCAAAGTCCACGCTATATAAAATGCACTTGGCTGAATGTAATCCTCCTAATTTGGCTTTTACCTCTTCATTGATGATTCGATAATATTCCAACGATGACTCCCAGCTCATGCCGCCAATAAGGCCAATAGTTTTCATGAACATTCCCCTTTTCATTTGAAAATAGCTTACTATTTGTCGAAAAACTCCATATGTGCTTTTTCTTGTTTATAGTAATCTATTCTATTTTGTAAAGTCCCTGTATGAAACTCAAACTTATGACCATCTGGATCAGTGAAATAAATGGACTTCTTATCCTTTTCATCTCTTGGACGTCCTGACAGAATGTTTACATTCAATCCGATCAGTTTCTCATACATGTTCATGAAGCCGGCTTCTTCTATGGAAAAGGCGATATGTGTGTATGATTGGCTTATTTCATTACGGGGAATATCTTTTTCTTCATTCAGGGCAATCCACATTCCATTCAAATCAAAATAGGCTGTGGTTCTGCCCTTAACTAATAATTTCGCATCAAAAACCTTTTGATAAAATTCTATGGAACTGTCTAAATCAGAAACTGAAAATAAAAAGTGATTCAAACCTTTTATAGACACATTACCACCTCATATTAAGATTTCCTTTTATTCGCCATTAGACGCTTATAGAGAGGATACCCGAACATGTAATACCCGGAAAACGACAGCAGGATTAAGGATAAACCCGTCATTGTCAGGATACTGTATCTATACCAATCACCAAAGAAGGTTCCATCATGTAATGTAATGAGGAAAGTCGAGTAATCTGGATTTGTGGATAACACTTTTCCCGTACTCACATCCATTTGAACACCTTGACCGTTATTAAAGCGAACCTGGTACACATTTGCACTTGGTCTATATTCGATTCTAAAGATATCTTCAACCGAATCCGCACCTGGTAGATCCTGAGACACAGCAATGGACACGACCTTCTCCATGGGTATCGCTTGATCTGGACTCGCCTCTTCCCCCGTCCTTAACTCATCAGCCACTCCAAGGGGTATCATATAAACAAGCACGAGGCCCGTTACTGCGATGAACATGAAAAAGATGGATAAAATCAATCCAGTCCATTTATGTACTTTTCGGCTTAATTGATACAACTTTACAGATTTCGACAATGTTCCATCACGTCCCTTGACTATTTTTCAAAAAAATTTTTCTTCATGACCACCCTATCTTCATTTACAACATAATCATTTTTCAGATAAAATGCTTCTGCAAGCCCGTCATTGGCCGTTAATAGATATAGACTTTTAATCTCTCTCTTCTGCAGTTCAGCTTCTAAAGCTCGAAGCATTTTTGAGCCATGCCCTTTGCCTTGCATTTGATTATTCACACAAAGTTCTGCCAAATAATACGTTAAACCTTGATCGGACACTTTACTGTTTCCGGCAATGAAACCCACTGGTTTATGATCAATATGAAATAAAAACCCAAGAAATTTAGGTGTATGCAATAAGTCGGAAAGTCTCTCTTTAGCCGTTTCATAGGTCCATCTTTCATTCCATGGTTCACGATTAAAAACGTTCATGTAGAGTTCGATGCATAGCTCCAAATTCTCCGATGTCAGTGGTATCATTTCTGTCATATTCAAGCTTCCTTTCTATTTTCATTAAATTTTAGTATATTAATCCAAATTATATCTTATCCTTGTTGAACTATCCTGTCCCTATAGGACCATAAAAGAAGTGCTGCTTAAGAAGAAATGAAGGGGGCATACAATGAGCAGATTAGATAATTATGAGGTTCTAAAGAGAAATATGCTATTCCAGGGTGCATTAGCAATGAATAAAACCCGCTTCAGCTGACAGTCCTGCCTTAGTGGATTCTATAAAAAAAAGGGCGACCGGATTTTTACTGGTCAACCTTAGTTCATTGATAACTGTTTAATGAATAAAACTCTATCTTGATTAGGTCCGTCATAGTCAGAGTGGACTGAAATACCATCAATGAATGTATCACCCTCTTCCATTTCAAATCCCATCTTAGTATGATAGGCGATTGAAGATTTGTTGACCGGAGACGTTACACAACGGACAACATTACGGCCATTTTGATTAACGACATCGAAAAATTGATTATATAACTGTCTGCCGATATCATTTTTTCTGTATTCAGGATGCACTCCGACAAAGTGAATATATGCCTCGTCAGGCTGAGATTGAGATAAAATCCCTATTAGGAAACCGACTATTTCCCCTTCCTTTTCGGCTATGAAACTTGTATTTGTAAAATGTTCAAAGAATAATTTCGGTAGCATATCAGACATTGGCCTTCCTCCCCACCATTCATTGATTAGCGGTGATATGGCATAGTAATCTGACCCTTTCACTGAACGTATTTCCATCCTTATCCCCCCTTAATGATGTAAAAGTCAATTTAACTAATTTTATCATTAAGGTCATTTTCACGTAATTCATTCTATAACTATCCTTGCCCAATGCATAAAGAAAGAGCTGCCTTATAGGCAGCTCCGATCATCACTTCATAATAACTGCAATAATCGCTATAATAATACACAGAATTCCACTCAAAAATTGCCCTAATCCTGAAGCTTCTCCCATTAGCATTAAATTGAATATGTTTTTACTTTTTCGGTTTTTCCCAAATAAGCCATCATCTGTTTTCATACGATAAATACCCCAAACTATTAAAACAGCCCCAAAAATAAATAATACATTAACCATTTATGTTCCTCCGTTGTTTGTTTAATATGTGCATCTTTGTGAAATATACTATTTGTCATCCTCATCAAAAATAAAAGTTTCTTCAATTGATAAATTAAAAACTGAAGCTATTTTATACGCAAGTAGCACAGATGGATTATACTTTTGTTTTTCTAATGAGATGATAGTTCTAGAAGATACACTTACTTTATCAGCTAATTCTTGTTGCGTTATTCCATATTCTATTCGCAATTCTTTTACTCTATTTTTCATAAATCCTCCGAATTAAAGGAAAATATTGTAATACTTTCTAGACCCAATTTCGCTAATTATTAATGAGACTAAGATAACAAATAATGCAGTTTTTGTTGGGATAGCGACAAAATTAGTTATAAACATAAGAATAAAAATTTCGCACATCAGAATTTGCAAGGAAAAGCGAGCAACTTTACCATCAATTAAAGCATCTCTTTCGTCGTACTCCTTCGATAGTTCCTTTTCTAGTGATTTATTCTTACCGGATGTTATGTATGAAATTGTTGAGTACAACAAATAATTCCACCCAGAAATACTATGATATAGCCAAAATTAAATCTTTGTGATGTATCGAGAATTATTTGAATGATTCCCAATATTATTATCACCGTTGAGACTAAAAAACGCTGTATGAATAGATTTTTCAATCATACCTCTCCTAACCAACTTATTCACATAGAGTGAAGTTTTCTTCACATGAAGTTAACTTCATGTGAAGTTGATTTCATGTTAATCTGTTTCAAAACAAATGTCAAGGGTAAATACTGATTCAACAACTTTCACTATCCTACCCCTTGCAAAAAGAAAAAGCTGCCTTAAAGACAGCCCGATTTTCAACTAAATATTAAATTATGTAAAACACCTACGAAAATACATCCTGTGATTAAAATCGACCAGCCTGCTTTTTTTGTTACAGATTTTTGAAGGATTTTGATTTTAGATAAAGTAAAATCAATGCCCAAAACTAGAACGACAATATACAATAAATTAATCCAATAAGAGTTACCCATTCTATCAAGATAAGGACTTAGAAAGAGTATGACACTGAATATTGTCATTCTGTAGGCAACATGTTGCCACTTCAATTTTTTAACCACCTAAAGGATTTTTTCACCTTATCCCTTCCAGTCTTTGTTCAACTATGGGTTTAGCGATTTTTATTCAGATTAAAGTTTAAAGTTGGACTATGGAATCTAAAAATGCCCCAAAGCCTAATCGCTTCGGGGCATTTTTTTAGTTAAGCTTTGAAACGAGAAATCATCTCCTGCAATTCCTCCGCCAATCTGGTCAAGGAAATGGTTGCTTTCGAAACCTCCTCAATCGAGGCCAATTGCTGCTGACTGGCAGCTGCTGCCGTTTCAGTGCCAGCAAGTGTTTCCTGTGACCCTTCAGCAATTATTTCTATGGTTTGCTGCAGTTCTTCAAAACCATTCTTTATAAACTGGGTAGCTGCTGCCACTTCTTGAATCTGGGATGTTACCTGCTCTATTAAAATTAAAATTTCTTCAAAGTTTGTAACCGTTTCTTCTGAAAGCTTTATTCCAGAGTCCACATTATCTCTTACAATTTGAATATTATTAACGGTCTCGTTTGATTCATTTTGGATGGTTGAAACAAGCTTATGGATATTATTTGCAGATTGACTGGTTTGATCGGCTAATTTCCTGACCTCTTCTGCAACAACTGCGAATCCTTTGCCATGCTCCCCGGCTCTAGCAGCCTCGATTGCAGCGTTTAATGCAAGTAAATTCGTCTGACCTGAAATATCAGTAATTAGAGTGGAAATTTCTTTAATTTGTGTCGCGCTAAATACTAATGAGGTGACTCCTTTATCCGCCCTGTCAACAGACAGATTGATGGATTTCATCTGCTCGAGCATTTCATTTACTGAGCTTTCACCACTTTCAGCTTGACCTCTCATATTTGATGAAACTTCTGCTACCTTTGATGTATTCGAAGCTACCGAAATGATGCTGTTTAGTGAATCAGTAACCGCCTTAAGGCTATTAACTGTCAATCGGCTTTGTTCACTATTGTTTTGGGTTATCGCTTGCATCGTTTCCGAGATGTGATCCGATGTTACTATAGACTGTTCGGTACTGGCCGAAAGTTCTTCAGAAGCAGCTGCCACTTGTTCAGATGATATGCCAATTTGCGAAATCATTTGTCTAAGCGAGTCCACGAAGATATTGAACGATTTAGCCAGTTGACCAAATTCATTATTGCCTGTAACCTCCATATGCTTAGTTAAATCAGCATCACCTGTGGCTATTTCCTCTAATTGGCGGTTTAACTTTCCAAGTGGCAGCAGAATTGACCTTAACAGCAAAATACATAACACAAGTCCAACTATCGATGTAGCAATAGCCAGGAAGAGAAAGGCTCCCCTGCTCAACTGAGCATAGCGGTCATTTAACGATTGGATGTTGGAAACATCAGTATGAAGGGCTTCCACCAATTCATTTACTGAAGGATCCAGCACCTCTTTCCTAAGGGTTCTTTCTTCTCCAAAGTGCAAGTCTTTAGCTCCTTCATGATCTTCCTTATAGATGCTAATCACCTGCTGGTTCATATCCCAAGAATCATTAAAGTTCTCTTCTAGCTTATTTATATTCTCACCGTATTTCTTTTCCTTATTAAGCTCCTTGATTTTTTCGATTTTCTTATGTACATCATTTGCTTTTTCTTCCATCCCTTCGGCAAATTGTTTATCCCCAGTTATGATAAATGCCCTTTCATCATTCGATAAACCTGCCAGGTGATACTGAATCCCAATAACAATCTTTTGAATTTCCAACTTATCCTGAAGTATTGAATTCCTTTCAGATGATGCATCTATTACATAAACAGCAAAACTCCCCAGTATTAGAATGGTTCCAATAAGAATGGATACTGTAGTTATCAGCCTCGTTTTAATTTTCAATTCTGTAATCTCCTAAAATCTATAGATTTTTAACATTCACTCACCATTTATATCGGACTTTCAGCTCATTTATGAAGATTAAAAACCGTCTGTATCAATAAAAATAAGCCGCCTTCATGGCAGCTCCCTCTTCAATCAATATAGATATAATGCTTAAAACTGCACGTAAGTATGGCTCCGCCTTCGCCAAATACCTTGATAGCCCCTACTCATATTAATATTTTAATGATTTAAGAGACATCTCTTAAATTCCCTTTTAAAAATGTGTGTAACTTTTAATTTTATAGTAGATACAGTATCATTGATTTTACAAAGACTAAATATTCTTACATTTCATCCTATTCCCTGCAATCCTTAACAGGCATAGGCAATGAAAAATTCCCCATAAAATAACTAGGAGTGACTAAAGTGAAAGCACAAATCATTCAATCTTTTGGCGATCCATCCGTATTTCAGCTTGAAGAGGTTTCAAAACCCGAATTAAAACCTGGATATGTACTTATTCAAGTCAAGGCTTCAAGTGTAAATCCTATTGATACGAAAGTCCGTGCTGGTGCAGTTCCAGCCGTTTCCCCCGAGTTTCCAGCCGTTTTACATGGTGATGTCGCAGGTTTGGTATCTGCAGTGGGTGAAGGAGTGACTGAGTTTAAAGTTGGCGATGAAGTGTTTGGATGCGCGGGTGGTTTTAAAGGGACTGGCGGTGCACTTGCAGAGTTCATGCTTGCAGATGCTGATTTACTTGCTCACAAGCCGAAAAATTTGACGATGGAAGAAGCCGCTGCTTTACCACTGGTTGCCATTACCGCTTGGGAAGCATTATTCAATCGGGCACATCTAGTCCCTGGTCAAGATATACTGATCCATGCAGCAACCGGCGGTGTAGGCCACATTGCCATTCAGCTAGCCAAATGGAAAGGCGCGACAGTCTATACAACTGCCTCTTCGCAAGAGAAGCTGGAGATTGGCACGCACCTTGGGGCAGATGTAACGATCAATTATCGGGAAGAAAGCGTTCATGACTATGTACAAAAATATACAGACGGAAAAGGATTTGACGTTGTGTTTGACACGGTAGGGGGAGAAAACCTTGATCGCTCTTTTGAGGCGGCTGCGGTACATGGAACGGTGGCTGCCATTGCAGCCCGTTCAACTCATGACCTCTCCCAAGTGCATTCAAAGGGACTTTCTCTGCATGTTACCTTTATGTTGTTGAAGATATTAAATAAGGACATGCATAAGCAATATGGAGAGATTTTGAAGAAGGTTGCCAAGGTGGTTGAGGAAGGTAAGCTGCGCCCGCTTGTGGATCCAAACATGTTCACCTTTGATGAAGTCTCAAAAGCTCATGAATACATGGAGTCAGGCAAGGCGATAGGAAAAATTGTTTTGAAAAATGATTGGTAATGAATAGGCAGATTAACAACTTTATGTTCATTTAAAAATAGGCGGTACGGTGAAAATCTCTATAGATTCTCGCTGTACCGTCTTCTTTTATTTAATAGGACAATACCGCGGTCTGATGTTGAGTATTCTTATTTAATAGAATTGCAGAAAACGTTACTCTGCCGTGTGAAATAAATACCAGGTACAATTTGGTTTAAATGATTGTTAAAAGGGAGAAAGGGAAAAAAAGATGAGGTGATAAAATGATTTATCTGGAAATAGCAACGAAGCTGGTGATTGGGCTGGCTGGACTCCTGGCAGTGACAAGACTTCTTGGAAAAAAAGAAATGTCTCAAGTGACCCCTTTTGATTTTATTTACGCTTTAGTATTAGGCGGCATTTTAGAAGAAGGCATTTACGATGAAAAAGTGTCGATTTGGCAGATTCTATTTGCCATTTGCCTTTGGGGGATTTCCGTTTATATCATTGAGATTTGCGCTCAAAAAAGTGATCGCATGAAAAAATTGCTCAAAGGACATCCTTCTTTGATTATTCGTAATGGCGAATTGGATATAAAACAAATGAAAAAAAATCACTTGGAAATTGAACAGGTTCGAACCATGCTACGGAAACAGGGGGTGTTCACTCTCCGGGAAGTGCGAGATTTATATCTTGAGCCTGGCGGCGACATCAGTGTAAAGCTTCATTCTAAGGCGGGAAGCGTCACACCAGATATGCTTGACCTCAATCCTAGGGATGAAGCACCTTCTATCTTAGTAATTGAAGAAGGCCAAATAAAAGAGGAAGAACTTCGATCCGTGAAAAAATCAAAAGAATGGCTTCTGGAAGGGCTTCAGAAGAGGAATTATAAAAAAATTGAGGATATCCTATATGGAGAATGGTCAGAAACGGATGGATTCTATATACAGCCGTATCCAAAAAAAAATTCTCATATACAATAAAAAACTTGAAGAAATTTTATAGACGGTACAGTGAAAATCTCTAAGCTTCCCGCTGTACCGTCTGCTTTTATTTTTAATTGCCGTAAAGCACCAATAGGACATAGTAATCGGAATTGGCAACTTTAAGACAGATTGCCATAGTAGACTTCTACAGGATAAAAAGGGCTTTCTTTCAAAATAAAATCTCGGTTTCAGTGTGATCACATTTGAAAGATATGAATTCATTATACATAACCGGACAATCATCATATATGTTCCGCTGCTTTGCTTCTCCTTATTAGGCTTTTCAAGAGTTACTCTTTATAAAAAGATAACAAAGTATGGACTTTAATATTCATTATCGTCTATCAACAATAGCTGACACCATTACATATTAAATGCTATATGGATGTTTTCAAATCAAAACGAGGCCCTTCACTCGTTTGGTGAATAAGTCGCCATCTAATAGTCCATCTTAACAAATGAAGCTACATGGAGGGAGGTTCTAGGCATGAGCCAAAAGCGTGATAAAGGCAATGCTCAGAAGGGAAAGGCTAAAAGCAATACAGTAGACCCCGTGATTGCAGCAGAAGACTTGGAAAAAGCAATTTATCCAACTAATAAGCCCCCGCGCAATGCTAAATAAGTACAATCTCGTGACTTCTTTGCTTTTCCCAGAAGAGCTTGCAGGTAAACGAAACTGAAGGGTCAAGCATTCCGCTAACATGAAGGATTACTTGGCTCTTCATCGAAATAATAGACTTTTCGAATTACCAAAATACCAGTCGTCATTATCTAGTGTATCTTCCCATCCAACACTTATATTTCTAATAGCCTGTTATTCGTCTCAATCACACCCCAAATGTTTATCTACATAGATACTTTATCCATTCTTTATTAAACTAACCTGCCCGATGCATAAGAAAAAGCTGCCTTAAAGGCAGCTCTGATCTTTTTTAACGTATTAAGAATTCCAGCAAATCCTACTGGACACCATTACATAACCGACCGATATTCTCGACTTCAACAACGACTTCATCCCCCGACTTGATCATGCAGCTGCCAGATGGTGAACCCGTGGCCAAAATATCACCGGGCTCCAGTGTCATTACCTGTGAAAGCCAGCTGATCAAAAATGGAATGCTCAGAGACATTTCATTGGTATTTCCGTCTTGGACAACGCGGCCGTTTAAAGTGGTCACAATCCTTAAGTTTGTAGGATCTACCCCGGTAACGATGCATGGTCCCAAAGGTCCGAAAGTATCAAATCCTTTGCCCCGCGTAAACTGTGGATCTTTTTTTGTAAGATCTCTTGCTGTCACGTCATTAAATATCGTGCAGCCGAATACATAATCAAGCGCATCTTCTTCTTTAATGTTTTTTCCGCGCTTTCCAATGACAAGGGCCACTTCCCCTTCAAGTTCCACTTGATTGGATAGCTCGTTTGGAGGAAGGATAATATTCTCCTTGTCTGCAATAAGCGAAGATAATGGCTTTAAAAATAGGAATGGTTCAACAAGGTTTGCCTCTCCACCCGTTTCCTTCGCATGACCTGCATATGTCCAGCCGAAATTAACCACTTTCGAAGGTTTTACAGGTTCCAAGATTTTCACGTCACTATATTTCAGCTCGACCCCGTCATACTTTATTTCCTTGTTGACAAGTTCAGCAAAACTGCTAGACAGTTGTAATATCATGTCATCCTCAACAATACCGTAATGTATATTGCCCTGTTGATTCTGATAGCGAACTATTTTTTGTGTTTTTTGTAGCACATGCATTATGAATAAACTCCTTTGATGATTAAGATTACCACAGATATTATATAATCCGGTTCTACTATACTATAACATGCCTGTTCTTTTACGGGAAAAAAGAGCTCTCGTCGCGACTCCATCTTCTACTAAACCGACCTTTAGTTCAATAAGAAAATTATTTAACTATGTATTTTATGGAACCCTATCATTTTTTTATAATTTTATCTGTGCATTGCCTTATATAGGCTGCAATACATATTCCGATTGGCAGCCTCAGTAGTACATTCCCCATGAAATGTTTACCACCCAATCTTGTATAATATTTTCTAAACAAATCCAGTCTATTAAAGACTTGTTGCTTATTGATTATCTCAAAATATCAAAACTTTTGTACTGGTAATTCGTCCCTTTTCAGCCAACCTGCCTTGTTAGTGCCATAAAAAAAAGGCTGCCTCAGCAACCTTTTTGTCTGTTGGATCAAATGGGTGGCTTCACCTTTAACCCTGATCTTTTGCTCCTGATAAGGTAGTATAGAGATTCAGCACTTCGTTTCTTTGTATACGTTATCGAGTCGCTTTAGGCGGTTGGCACACATCACATTTACGTTGGTTATTATTTTTAAATTTCTTAAATGTTTTTTCAAAGTTGCTTCCACATGTACATTTAAATAGTAACTTTTGAGAAAAACCATGATATTCCGTCGTCAGTAACTTACTTTCCGAATTCTTCTCAACAAATTCTTTAATTTGACCAATCGTCCATTGTTTATTCATTCTCATACACCTCCATATTTTATCGCTATGCGGAGGCTTTTCTAGGCATCCGTTCAAAAATAGTAATTTTCGTAAGTTATTCATTATAACATGAGCCGGCACTCAATCAAACAACTCGTTTGTTGAATAAGAAAAGGAGCTGCTGAACAGCTCCTGGTAATGCACCCGTTAGTTCAACAAAATCACTTAGCCTTATTATGCAATTGAAATGACTCTTCAGAACCATCCCATTTTACATTTACTTTTATAACTTCGCCTTCACCTATTATTGCTCCATTTTCTGATCCACCTCTAATTGTAAATACTTTTTCACTAGGTGGTTCTTTGTATGCCTCAGTTTTAGTTCCGCTTGAAGTGGTTATTTCATAAGTGTATTCCAGGTTTTTCATGGAAGATAATTCTTTCAAAGCCCCCTTATATTTTAATACAAGTTCATAGCTATCTTTGCTAGAATGAGTGGTTTGTTCGTTTTTCTCTCCCCATAATTCAGTTCCTTCATAAAAATATACAGCTTCCCAATGTTCGCTTTCTCCTGTAAATTGATAATTATGTTCAGTCATTTCCTCCGAATTAGTATCTTTTTTAGTGGTTTCCAAATTAGTGGTATCCGAATTAAAATCCTTGTTAGTGCTGTTAGATCCACAAGCTGTTAAAACCATCATTAAAAATAATACAGTAAAAATTTCCTTCAAATTATATCCTCCTTAATGATAAAAATGAATTTTTTTCAATTTTACCATTTAAAGGTTTTCATTTTGGTTTCGTTTGAAAATTTTTCATTCCACTAACCTCCCTCAATAAACTAAACACAATCTCACGATTGCTTTAAAATTCTTAGGATTTCATAGTCATATCATTAACCGTTATCTATGTAAGCTCGGCATTACTCCTCTAGGATAGGGATTTATCGAAAAAAGTGTATGCTAAACTAGCCAATCATAGGAAAAAATTGGTTTAAGCAATGTTATGATCGCACTTTAGGATATCCACATGTCTCATGGAGGTCAACCCTCCCATATCTCACAGAGTCGATGCTCCTACATTCCTTCGTTCAACCTTTCCATGAGGTGGATGTCGGTCACGCTGCCCCACAGGATCTAAGTCCTCACGTTAGTTGCTTTGCCGACTAATCCGTGCTTCACTTTTAAATGAGTGTTAATTAAATGACCGTGTAACCATAAAAATCCGATGAACTATGCGACTGTTTCATGTGCTACAAATGTTGCCATATGAGGGATATCCTTTAACATCTTGTCTTCTTGAAACGTAAATTGTTTTTTACCGATTAAAAACAGAATTCGAATAAGCTTGTTACACAAGGCTATCAGAGATTGCATTTTTTTAATGGATTCTGAGCACGTGTTGTGTAATATAGATGAAGAGCTTTAAAAGCCTTGTTCTTTGCCACCAGTATCATGGCTGCCCGGAATAAGAGGGCCCTCAATTTCTTTCGTCCCCGTTTGGTAATCTTGGTCTGACCTTTGTGCTTTCCTGATGTGTTTTCTTTTAAACTTAAACCTGCTAATTTTACGATTTGGCGAGGATGTTGATAGTCTCTGAGGTCGCCGACCTCTGCGAAAAACCCTGCTACAGTATCTCGACCAATCCCTGACACCTCTAACATTTGTGTGACACCTGGGATATGGTCTAATAACTGATCTAATTGATAGTCTAATTCTTTGAATTTCATTTGAATAAAATCATACTTCTCTAATAAAGCTCTCAACTCTAATTTCGCCATAGCTGCCCCTTGAAGAATACCAATCGAACGATTGGCTGCTTCTTTAAGTGCTCGTATCTTCTTTAAGCCTATACTGCGTTTTACCACTTGTCTTAAGGAAAGTAAGAGTTCTTCATCCGTATACTTAACAAGTTCATATGGCAAGGCTTCTAGCTTTAGAAAATGAATAGCTGCCTTGCCTTCCCAACTTTTGAACACCGTCAAAAATTCGGGAAAGTAACGATCAAGCCAGTTATGAACTTGTCCCTGAACGACCTGTAAGTCAACGTTGAGAAGATCACGAAGTTTTTTTGCCACTCGGAGTTCTGCATAAATTCCTTATGGAATTGTTGGTTCGGCGTATCTTCCGTCCTTGACTAACTGTGCGATGACCTTTGCATCTTTACATCATTCTTTGTAGGTGAATTATCGTCTAATTCTTTACTTCGTTTAACATGTAGTGGATTGACAGATACGAACTTAATATTATTCTCTTTTAGAAGATGAGCTAGATTTAACCAATAATGACCGGTTGGCTCCATGCCTACAATCACTTGATTTAACTTACACCCTTTAACAAGTTGGGTAATCCAATCTAGAAACGAATGAAATCCTGCTTTCGTATTTTCAAAGAAACACGTTTTCCCCAGTTCCAACCCTCTAAAATCTTGTGCTCTTGCGACATGATTGTGTTTGGCGATGTCAACTCCGACAATTAAGGTTTCAGAAGTAATTTGAGTGATTTTATGATTTTGGTTATAATTCATTGTGAGGCCTCCGATAGATGTTTTTGTCCTTTTTAGCTGGCCAGCTCAGGACACATTCATCTTATCAAGAGGTCTTTTTTCGTTCAAACCTCATTTTCAGTTATTACAGGAATGCTGCCCCGTTAGTGCCATAAGAAAAAAGGCTACCGCAGCAACCCTAAAAAAAAAAACCGTTAGCTTAAGTGAAATGTTTCAAAGAATTATCTTTTAAATTCACTTCCATTAATATAGGAATACCACCATAAAAAGAAAAAAATGCAATAATCTTTTTTGATTATTCCGCCAAGATATTTTTATTGGTCAATTAAGATTTGTCTTTGAAACTTGGACTTAATTCACTCCAAACATCGAATTTGTTTCCATCTAGATCGAAGAAAACAAAGTTCCTTCCTGAGTGTCCCCTATCTTCAATTTCTCCAACTCTCATTTCTTTATTAACAAATTCATTATGTAACGATTCTAATGCACTTAATCCATTAACTTCAAATGTCATCAAGAAATGTTCTTGACCATAAACATCATAGAAATTTGAGGTTTGGCCCATATTTGATTTAACTAAGAAGATGCTCTGATTTGCAAGGTTAAGAATAGCTTTATCATCATCCATATAACTTAACTCAGCACCTAAATTAATTACATACCATTCAGTAGAAAGTTCAACATTGGTGACTGGGATATAAGTAGTTCCTACTCTTATTAGTTTTTCACTCATCTTATTTTTCTCCCTTCAATAACTTTCATTATTTCTTTCTATACCTTATACATATTTCCCGTTTTTATTAATGCTACTTTATTCAACTAAACTCTCTTTATGTTGAAGAAGTTTTTGATTTATCACTTTTAAGCTTGAATTGGTAAGTAAATCTGTACCTCTTCTCCTCCTTCCACCATAGGGTGATAGGTCTCTATTATATAAGAATCAAGATCTCTCTGATAATCTTGTTCTTCTGCCCAATTCAATAAATTCAAATGAAGTACTCCCAAATTCGAAATATTTCCTCTTGTTGTTACGTAACTTTTAACCGTTTCAATATAATCCATTCCTGATGGTACTTCATTTAATTTCTCACTTACGACTAGCCCTACATAATAATGACCTATCCTATGTTCCTCATTCTTTTTAGGTTCAAATAATGCAATTTCAGTTTCCTTTGAATTTAGGATTTCGTTTGAGCGACTTAAAAGTTGCTTTGCAAGCAATGGGACTTCATTACCAAAGTTAACAAACTCCCCACTACCTTTTAATCCAACAAGCTTAAATTCTTTTTTAACCTTCTTAAAAGACATTTTAATCTCTCCTACTCAATTATATAGATGTTCCATAATATTCTAATTTAATCATTCAACAAAAAAACCCTTACTTCCTGCATAGAAGTAAGGATTTCATACTGGTTTATTCAATTGTTATTAAACTAAACTGCCCCGTTAGTGCCATAAGAAAAGGAGCTGATGATCAGCTCCTGGTAATGAAGTAAAGGACTGTTAGCTTAATATGAATTATTTACTTAGTTGTTCATTATAAATACTAATTGAATGTACCTTCTCTTTTAATAAGTTATCTATTATTTGCTTTAGTACCCTGGGTTCACGTAGTTCTTCATTATCAAATTTCACAAGGTCATTCACCTTAATCCATCTACTGTCTAAAATTTCATCTTCTTCAAGATTTAATGAACCACCATTAACCTCACCAGTAAAATGAAATAGAATAACTTGATTGTTTGTACTACTGATAAAATTATATACACCCGTTGTACCATTAAGTTTTACATCAAAGCCTGTTTCCTCTTTTACCTCCCTACGAGCTGAATAGAGAATGTCTTCACCATATTCAATGCGTCCACTTGGAAAGTTCCACTTATCAATAGCAGTTGGTTTATTTTCTCTAATTATTAAGACTTCATCATCTCTGAATATTGATACACTAACTACTAAAACTATCCCATTATGAGCCATCCTTTTCTCCTCAAGTATTTAATTTTATATTTATTACTACCTTTTTCTCTAATTAACACCTGATTACCTTCTACTACCACTAACCTGCCCCTTTAGTCCCATAAGAGAAAACTGTTAGTTAAAGAACGTTTATTTCTTATCTCTAATTTCTTCTAAAATTTCTATTACACGATTGTTTTGTTTTTCTATATTCTTTAATCTTTTTTCAATAATACTTGAAGAGAAAAATACAATAAGTATAAGAGCTATTCCAACAAATAATTCCATATTAATCCTCCGATGAATTCAGTTTATGTTTAAGAGTATAACTTTACTAACCTATATTTTCCAGAACCGTTATGCAACTAACCTGCCCCGTTAGTGCCATAAGAAAAGAGCTGCCTTAAAAGACAGCTCTGATCTTCAGTTAACGCAACCGTTAGGTCAATAACAAAGCTTACCACTATGGTTGATGAGGTGTATTTTTATTTTTGCCTACTTGCTAAATTCAGCAAGTAAAATATTTTTAAAAGGATTAGGACTGTTATCCCTACCCAAACTGTTCAAACTGACGACCATCGTATGCTTGCCTCCAAGTGTACCTCCAGCAATAGTAGAAAACCCTAGAATGCCACCTGTGTGTCCCCATATCGAGACACCGTTTGGAAGCTTGGTTTCAAATATTCCAAGACCATATCCATCAATTCCTGCTCTTCCTGTAGGAACTGTAGTAAGCATTTGCTTTAGTTGCTGTTCCTTCAGTAATTTGCCACCAAGCAAGGAAGAGAAGAATTTATTTAAGTCGTCAGCAGTAGAAATCATATCTCCAGCCGAGCTACCTGCACTTGGGTTATAATAGGTAACGTCTTTTATCTCACTTGCTTCGTCTGGTTGGGAATATCCCCGAGCGTGCTTGGTGCCTGGAATAACGCTTGAATTTCCAGGTAGGAATGTCTCCGACAATTCAAGCGGTTCAATAATCCGATTTTCAATCTCTTCCGCGTAGCTGTTTCCGGTTACTTTTTCAATAAGAATACCCAGTAATACGTATCCTGTGTTTGAATAGGACCAGCCCTTTCCAGGGTCAAAGTCTGGGGGCAGCGAAATCCCCATCTTCACTAGTTCTTCAGCCGTATACGATTTTTTTGTATCCATAAAATTAGCGTCTTTTGACCTTGAGTATTCAGCGATACCACTTGTATGGTTCAATATCTGCCGGATGGTAATCTGTTTATCATTATATCCGTTTCCTTGAATGACACCAGGCAACCATTTTTCGATGGAGTCGTCTAGACTCAAGCGGTTCTCTCCAGCTAATTGAAGTACAACCGTTGCGGTGAACGTCTTCGTCACGCTGCCAATGCGAAAGCGAAATTCTGTTTTCATTGGTTTCTTGGTTCTCAGATCCGCTACCCCTGCGGCATAACCCCACGTTTTTCCATCCTCGGAAGTTTTAGCAAGTATCCCTGGGAATCCAAGTTGCAATGTATCCCGCATTGCTTGCTTGACGGAATTATGACCTCGTTGAGTGCTTGTTTGTAACGAACTAGATACATTTTGAGTGGGCTCTGCTTTTATAATTGAGGTTGGTGTTGTGTATAACAGAGAACTTCCAGCCATTAAAAGGGCAAGACTTGCAAATGTAATTTGACTACGAATTTTCATAAGGCATTCCTCTCTTTCTATTAATATTGTATGGGTGGTTGCTTTTTGTTCCATATGAATCACACAGCTATACTTTGCATAAAATGACTATCCTCGTTTTCATCTTGATACTCATCATTCTCATATTGATTTTCAATGTTCTTTTTTTATAAGGAATTGCTCCATTTCTTTTACATAATTTTACCATAAAACCAAATAATTAGATTTAAATATCATTTTTCTATTCATGGTTTAGTATTTATTGCATAGTTCGAATACAATATGCTTGATGAACTATCCTGCCCCGATAGTTTATTAAGGAAACTTTAATGATAAAACAGTTGTATGGTGTAAAAACTTAGTAGCGTTTATTAGAAAAGGTTCACAAAACGGAATCCTGTTATTTCATAACCCAATTCTTTATAACATTGATGTGCTTCATTTTTAAGTCCTATTCCACTAGCTAACCATGTATCTATATATTTATGTTTGGTGCTAAATTCTCGGTAAAATCCATTAACTCCGGACAACACCTTTATGGCGCACATTTGAATCGACATTAATTATAGAAATTTCACCAAATCGATTTAAATCTTCAATGGTTTCCCTCTTATACGAAACTCTAACATTCCTAGAATTAAATCAGTTTCCTCCTAATAATGTTTACAAAAAATTTACATGAATAATAATCCTTATTTGTTAATATTGAGGTTATTTCTTATTTGTAAAAATAAATATTGGTATTTTTAACGTTTAATTTACAACCAATTAAAATTACATTAATATACTCCCCCTATAATTCTCCTTGTAAGGATACGACAACATTTGGAGGTAACAACATTGTTCAAAAAGACGTTAAAGAAAAAGTTATTACCAGTAGCTGTTCTTTCGACAGTTGCCTTTAGTGGTTTAATTGGTGGTTTCTCGCATGTAAGCGCAGAGGATTCTGTGAATAAGAAAGCAAAGAATAATGGGGAAATCAAAAACGTCATTGTTTTAATCGGTGATGGCATGGGAGTTTCTTATACTTCTGCTCATCGCTATTTAAAAGACGATCCATCAACAAAAGTTGTAGAATCAACGACTTTTGATCAATACCTTGTTGGTCAACAAACAACTTATCCGGAAGACCCTGAACAAAATGTAACGGACTCTGCTTCTGCAGCAACTGCCATGTCTGCAGGTATTAAAACTTATAACAGCGCGATTGCAGTTGACAATGATGGTTCAGAAGCAAAAACGGTTCTTGAAGCTGCTAGAGAAAAAGGAAAAGCAACAGGTCTTGTTGCAACTTCTGAAATTACACATGCAACACCCGCTTCTTTCGGATCACATGATCACAGCCGTAAAAACATGAACTCAATTGCTGATGATTATTTTGATGAAATGGTGAATGGCCAACATAAAATTGACGTTCTTCTTGGTGGCGGTAAGAGCAACTTCGAACGTAAAGACCGCAATCTAACAGAAGAATTCAAAAAAGCTGGATACAGCTATGTGGAAAACCGTGAAGACATGTTAAAAGATAAAAATGGCAAAGTGCTTGGTTTATTCGCTGATGGCGGACTTCCAAAGAAAATTGACCGTACAGAAGAAGTTCCTTCATTAAAAGAAATGACAAACACTGCTCTTTCAAAATTAAACAAAGATAAAGACGGGTTCTTCCTAATGGTAGAAGGAAGCCAGGTTGACTGGGCAGGACATGACAATGATATTGTTGGCGCTATGAGTGAGATGGATGACTTTGAACAAGCATATAAAGCAGCAATTGAGTTTGCAAAAAAAGACAAGCATACATTAGTTGTAGCAACAGCTGACCACTCAACTGGCGGATACTCGATTGGTGCGGACGGTATTTACAACTGGTTCAGCGAACCAATCAAAGCTGCGAAGCGTACACCTGACTTCATGGCGCAAGAAATTGCTGACGGCGCAGGAGTTGAAGCAACATTGAAAAAGTATATTGATCAAAATATTCTAGCATTGACAGAAAAAGAAATTCAATCAGTTGAAGATGCAGCTAAAACAAAGAAAGTTCTTGATATCGATAATGCGATTGAGAACATTTTCAATAAGCGGTCTCACACTGGTTGGACAACAGGCGGACATACAGGTGAAGATGTTCCTGTGTATGCATTCGGCCCATCAAGTGAAAAATTTGCTGGACAAATCGACAACACTGAAATTGCAAAAAATGTTTTTGATGTCTTAGATTACGATATTAAAATTCAAGATAAGTAAGAAATAAATGGGCAAGCTAAAAGTATCCCGTTGCTATAGTACAAGCAACGGGAACTTTTTTTGAATATAGAATGATACGGAGGAATCATCATGAAAAAGACGCTTTCTATATTTTTTTTAATCTTGCTGCTTGTTGGCTGTTCATCAAATGCCAGTCCTGAAAACAATGAAAAAAATACAGGGAACGAAAACCAAACAGATAATAACGCCAACGAAAAAAACGATGAAACGAAACAGCAAAAGAATCAGGAGCAAAGTGAGAGCAAAATGGACGAGTATCAGCCTAATCCTCAAGTAACGGATGACCGTTCATTGCAAAAGGTTGGTCAAACATTTACAGACCAAAAAGGGGAAGCCACTTTAAAAGCGATTAAAAATGTTAATAAAACGTATGAAATGGGATCGATCGAATTAACAATAAGAGAGATGAAATTGATTCACTTAAGACCTGATTATGGTATGATCGATTATTTTCATGTATTAACACATGATGAGGAGTTTGATTTTGTTAAAGTTTTCGTTGAGATTAAAAATAAATCTTCAGAGAAAGTGAATTTCGCACCAATCGCATTACTAGAAACGAATACAGGCGAAACTTTTGATTGGCAGAAAGATATTTACCTTGAAGAATTAAACGGTGAAATTGAAGGCAACGGTACAAAGTTTGGAAACCTTGGTTTTATTGTAAATGCAACAGGTAATCATGCGCATAAAGAGGGGCACAATGAGTCAGATCATAAAGAAGTAAAGGACATTAAGTGGATTGAAATAACAACAAGTGATGTATTTGATAAAGACCAGAAAAAAATTAGCGAAGCGCAAAAAATTAGAATTGAGTTTTAATTCTATGTAAATAAAGATTTCCCGAAATGGATCTTAAAGTTAAATGGTTTAAAAACAATCTTTTTGACGGAAGGATACATTTTATTCTAATTATTTAAAATTACTCCAGGTTGTCCCCCGAAAAATTAATTAAAGAGGTTGTGGTGCAAAAAGTTTAACACACTTGCAAGCGATCTCTTATACAAAAATAAAACCCCTTGATGGCCAAGGGGTTTTATTTGTATCTGTAAAATAAAGTTTAATCAAATAATGCTATTACCTTGAGTAAAAATTAATAAAAATAGGCCCTTATAATATTTAATTAGATTATTCATTCAATATTATTATTTGGTACATACATTAATAATTATTGGAGAAAATATCCTATAAATAAATATAGGAGCTTAACTTTAATGAAGTTCATTAAACATTTATTAAAATATAACAAGGTAAATAATGACTATCTTCCTTCAAAGCAAGTACCTCAACCCTCTAAAGAAGTTTTCTCTAAAGTTAATGAAAATATCTCCACAATAAAACAAATCTTTTCTAACACAGAAGATTTAGTTGTAAAGGAATTCAAAACGGAAACAGTACGAGGTGTACTTATTTATCTCGAAACTATGGTAGATAAGGAAAAAATACAAAGAGACGCTTTGAAGCCTTGTTTACTATCGAATTCAGAAACAATTCAAAAGATGCTTAATACTAATTTTCAGGCTTCAACAGTTTTCAATCAGGTCGAGGATGCACTTTTAAAAGGCTCTTGTGTTTTGAGTTTAGATGGTTATGAAAAGCTTTTTTTGGTTGATGTCTCTATGTCTAAGGACCGTTCTGTTACAGAACCAGAAAACGAAAAGATTGTTCAGGGTTCTCATGATGGATTTATTGAAAACCTTTTAACGAACCTTCATTTACTTAGAAAAACAATGAAAAGTCCTAATCTGAGCATGAAATATTTCCCAGTCGGAATACAAGTTAAATCAAAAATAGCACTTGTGTATTTAAATAATCTTGCAAATGAAGAAGTAATCTATGAATTTGAACGCAGAATAAAATCCATTTCGATGGATAACGTTTTAAATATTGGATTCTTGGAGGAATTAATAGAAGATTCTACAATATCACCTTTTCCTCAATTATTAAATACTGAAAGAGTAGATCGTGTAATTGGACATTTAAATGAAGGCAGAGTTGCTGTCTTGATGGATGGAAACCCAACTGCTTTACTTTTGCCGGTTACATTTTTTGCTTTTTATCAATCACCTGACGATTATAATTCTCGATGGATGATTGGTACGTTTATCCGTTCAATTCGACATGCAAGTTTTTTGATCTCGATTCTATTGCCAGCTTTTTATATTGCTGTTATTGCATTTCACTTTGAAGTGCTGCCTGACGAACTTGTAAACCCTGTCGGAAGTTCAATTAATAAAATTCCTTTTCCTCCATTAATCGAAGCATTACTGATGGAATTAACCATTGAGTTGATTCGCGAAGCTGGAATACGTCTTCCCTCAAGAATTGGCCAAACAATTGGGATAGTTGGAGGCCTTGTTATTGGGGACGCCATCGTTCAAGCAGGGCTTATCTCGACTACAATGATTGTCGTTGTTGCCTTAACTGCTATTTCTTCTTTTTGTGTTCCATCACACGGAATGAGCGACGCAGTTCGATTGTTACGTTATCCGTTTATGTTTCTGGCTGCCTCGTTTGGATTCGTTGGAATAGTCTTTGGTTTTATTGTGCTTTTAGCTCATTTATGCAAGTTAGAGTCATTTGGTACACCCTACTTTGCTCCACTTGCTCCACTTAGAATAAAAGACATCAAGGATACTTTTTTGCGTCTTCCAATTTGGAAATTGAATACACGACCGTTAGATTCACATCCTACACACATTAAACAACAAAAACTTTCAAGGGGATGGAAATCCAATGATAACAAAAGAAAGTAGTATTTCAAAAACACAGCTTTTGAATTTTATCATTACCTCATGATGTCTCGTTAATTTCTAAGAATGATGGGTGGATATCTACTTTAATTGCAGGACTAATCGTCCAAGCCATTATTTTGGTCTTATGGGGGCTTTGCAGAAGATTTCCAACTTTAACAATTTATGAAATCATCCCTCATGTACTAGGGAAAAGGCTAGGAAAGGCCATCATTTTATGTTACATCCTGTACTTTGTTGTTACAGGCAGTTTAGTTTTATCCCGTTTTAGTCAAATCATCGATATATGGATTTTACAAAGGACGCCAAACTGGATATTAATTTTATTAATGTTAGGGGTTTGCGTATATCTTGTGAAAGATAATTTACGAAGCATGGCTCGTTTTTATGTCCTCGTTACTCCAATGTTAATTATTCTATTTGGTCTAATTACATATTCGCTAAAAGATGCTAATTTTCTATATCTATTGCCAATTGGTCAATCCGGCATATCAAATATGATAAAGGGTTCTAAAGAAGCAACATTTTCGATGTTAGGGTTTGAGTTTATGCTTTTTCTCTACCCTTATGTAAAAGCATCTGATACCCGTAAACTAATTGCGATTTCATCTGCCCATCTTTTCGTAACTCTATTTTATACATATCTGGTGTTTGCTAGTCTGGTCTTTTTCGAAACTAGGCAAGATCTATATCTTACTCCACAGCCTTTATTGTATATGATCAAAGCCTATTCCTTTCAAATCATCGAACGAATCGATTTATTTTTCTTATCTATCTGGATCATATCTGTTGCTACATCTATTGCTACCTGGCTTTTCTTTCTTCACATGGCCTTAAATACCTTTTTGAACGTGCCAATCATGCTGCATTCCTTCCATACACTGCCGGGATTATTTTTATTATTGCTCTTCTTCCCGACAATGAAACTGACCTTGAAAAATTTAATAAGCTTATGGAACCTGCACATTTTAGCTTTATTGTGGTCATACCATTATGTTTATTTTTGCTTTCATTTTTCCTTCCTAATAAAAGACATGGAGATTATAATGTATGAAAATCAAAAGGTTTTTTATGATTAGTATATGTTTATTGTTAATAACAGGATGCTGGGATCAAAATTTAATGAAAGATGCTACTTTAATACAAACTATAACTTTTGATCAGACTGATGAAGGGGAATTTTTATTAGGATTTGCAATACCAAATATATATAGAAACTCAATGGATTCAGGACAAGAAACTGAAGCTATTAATAGTGAAAATTTATCTACAGTGGCAAATACTCCAAGAGAAGGCCGCATGAAATTAAATACAGAGATACCCGGTAATTTAGATTCTTCGAAAAATAAACTTGTATTATTCGGTGAACAATTTGCAAAAGGTGACATTTATCCTTCTTTAGATGTAATTTGGCGCGATCCCCGAAGTTCCTTAAGTGCTAAATTAGCAGTTGTAAAAGGAAAAGCATTTGATACACTCAGTATTCAACCTAGAGTAGAGTAGAATCAAACATTAGTCAAAACATCTTATATCTAATCCGAAGTACCGAAACAAATACAATCATTCCTGATGAAAGCATCCAGACTCTGGCTTCAGAGATACTTGATCCAGGTGAAGATATTGTCCTTCCCTTATTAAAGATAGGTCGTAATGGTACTACTATAGATGTGGCAGGTGTAGCATTATTTGATGAAAGGAAATTATCAGGAGCTCTATCCCAAGAAGAATCCACTCTATTTCTTTTACTAAATAATAAGCAAAGTAAATATACGCGTTTCACAACATATGTAAATGGAAATAAAGAATTAAACATGAATAATTTTATTTCTCTGAATGTCGATCATATTAAACGGAAGTTAAATGTTTCTGTGAATGACAGAGGAGAAGTTTTTGTGAATTTAAACTTACATTTAAAAGTAATAGTAGAAGAATATCCTATAGGGAATGTACCTAATAAAGTTGATCAACTAAACAATAAATTATCAAATACCTTTACTAATAATGCTGAAGAAGTAATTAAAAAACTACAAGAAGCCAACTGTGATGCGTTTGGTATTGGAAGAAGACTGATCGCTTTTCATCATGATACCTGGAAAGAAAAAGATAAGACAAACTATTTTAAAGATGTTAAATTCAAATCAAAGGTAGATGTGGAGATTATCCAACATGGTATTGTTAAATAAATCAATAATATAGAAAGAATAATTAACTGCATCATAACTAATTAAGTCGTGATATAGGTTGAATTTTGGAGTCAAGGAGTAAATGGAACTTTTTTATGTAGGATTCTATACATCGCTGGTAAATCAGCGTTTTCGGCTACTTTAGAACAATGTTAGCTACATAAAAAAGTGAAGTAATATCCAACCTCTTACTCCATAAATGGCCCGAATGTTGAACCAGACTAATGACGATTGTTCAACTAACTGCCCCGTTCGTTCATTAAGAAAAAGAGTTGCAGCAGCAACCTACCTTATTTGCACCTATTTAAAGATTGATTACTTAATGATGAATGATTCCTGCCAATGTCAAAGATGGGACTCAGACTTCCACTTTTCGCCTATCCATAAAAAATTTTACAGAAAAAAAGACTTCCATACACAGTATGAAGTCTTTTTGGAAAGAGAAGAGTATTACGGTTTTAAAACGACTTTTATACATTCATCCTCACGATTATTAAAAATTCGATAACCATGACTTGCTTCTTCAAGGGACATTTTGTGTGTGATAATTTCTCTTGGGTCAATTTCGTTATTTGTTATTTTTTTAAACAATTCTGGCATAAAATGAATGACTGGAGCCTGTCCCATTCTAAGATTAATATTTCTAACCCAAAATGCACCTAATGGAAATAGATTATAGTTACCTCCGTAAACACCAGTCATTTGCACTGTCCCATACTTTCGGACAGCTTTAGTAGAAATTTGAATAGGCCCAAGGGTTCCGCCCTGCAGTTTGAATTTTTGTTCCAGAAACTCTAGGGGTGATTTCTTTCCATCCATACCTACACAATCGATGACGACATCTGCCCCACCATGTGTGATCTCTTTTAAATGTTCCCCCATATCAGGGTATTTTGTGAACTCAAATACCTCAACATTGTTCATCTTTTTCGCATGATTGATTCGGTAATCCAAGTAATCAACTGCTATTACACGCTTTGCACCTTCCATCCAGGCAAATTTTTGTACCATCAACCCAACAGGTCCGCATCCAAGAACAATAACTGTATCGCCTGATTTTACACCTGCATTTTTTACACTCCAATAAGCTGTTGGCAGAACATCCGATAAAAAGAGCAGTGACTCATCCTCCAATTCGCATGACTCGGGGATAACAAAGGGAGTGAAGTTTCCAAAAGGGACTTTTAAATATTCAGCCTGACCACCTGGATGGTTACCGAACTTCTCAGTATAACCAAAGTATCCGCCAGAATCATAATGAGGGTTTGAGTTATCGCATTGGCTTTCCATTTCATGTTGGCAATAAAAGCAATGGCCGCATGAAACATTAAAGGGAACGACAACACGGTCTCCCTTTTTTACTTTTGTTACTTCAGGTCCAACTTCTTCTACAATACCCATTGGTTCGTGGCCAATAATATATCCTGGGGGTAATGGCATGTTACCTTGATATAAATGCAAATCAGATCCACAAATAGCAGTAGAAGTAATCTTAACTATAATATCGTCTTTTTTTTCTAATTTTGCATCCTCTACTTGGTTAACCTGTACATGATTTGGTCCTTGATAAGTTACAGCCTTCATAAATGTGGGCCCTCCTAAATTCTAATACTGTTAACACTCTTAACTATGGTCAACAAAGAAAGTAAATAATATACTTATTCACTCTTAGCGTAATTGTTTTATGTAAGTTAAAGAAGCCGCACCGTTTTGATTACGAAGTAATGGCGCTAGCTTTCGAATTAGTTATTGTAAGTGTATATTGCGTGAATTAATTCGGGGAAATAATTAACTAGTAACAGACCATTTCATAACCCTTACTGAACTAAACTGAACTAACCTGCCCCATAGTTCAACAAGAGAAATGAACAAAAAATAGACCCCCTTTGCAATAAAGAAGTCCTTATTTATTCATTCAATTTCAGTTGCAAATTGAAACAATTCCGGGTGATGTATAGCCATATATATCCAGATATTGATTTGGCATCTGTTCGTTTTTTACCATTTATGCATGATTTCATAAGCACATCAACCATTAATTACCCTTAATTTATTTGATTTGCTCCGCCAACTCTAAAATAATTCCCTCTGGTCCACGACAGTAGCATAACTTATAACTATCTTCATATTGTTGTATTTCACTAAAGATTTCCGTACCTTTCTTTTTCAATTTGGCAACAAGGGCTTCAATATCTTCAACAGCAAATGCAATATGCCGGATACCCAGGGTATTTGCAAAAGGTTGCTGACTATCTTTTTCATCTGACGGCGAATAAAATTTAATTAGCTCTATCCATGCCTGGCCGTCTGGCTTCCCCAATCCTACACATGCTACTTTAACGTCATTAAGCCCACTCATCTTATCCATCAATTCTCCTTCCATCTCCCATTCCCCTTGCACTTCTAGTCCAAAATCGAGAAAAAAATCTTTAGCAGCAGAGAGATCATTTACGATTACACCTACATGATCTATTCTGTGGATCTTCATATTTCATACCTCCTTTGTTCCTGTTATTTTGCAATATCCATCCTGTATTCTTACCTTCCAATTCTCGAAAAACAGAAAATATCCTTCTTGTTGAAGAAAGGCAAAGAGCACTCTTCAACTATCCCACCCCTTTAGTTCCATAAGAAACAAAGCACCCGTTACTTTAAGTACATTTCCCCAAAATGTTTATCGTAAAAGAAAAAGCTGCGTTAGAACGATTTCTCCCGCAACTTTTACTTTATCTACAAATTTAGTTTTTGAAATCTGGGGTTAACGATGTGTTAGCTTTGGTTAGTCTACCTGCTCCCCAAACTTCTTCCCGAATTCTTCCATTAAATCAATAATAGGAATGAGTTCTTCCCCTTTTGAGGATAATGAATACTCAACACGAGGAGGAACCTCTGGATAAATTTTGCGATTAATTAAACCAGCTGTTTCTAGTTCTCGAAGTTGCTTTGTAAGAGAACCTTGTGAAATATCCCCTAAAAAAGCTTTGATTTCACTATAACGGCGCTCTTTGGACTTTATAAACCAAAGAATGAGATATTTCCAACGTCCAGATAGTATGTTTTGGGTATAGGCAATGCCATATACTTCTCTCTGTTCCTTTATACACTTTTTGTCAAATCCATCCTTACATATTCTAGACACCCATTCACCTGCTTTCTACTATTAGGTACAAAAAAATGTACTATGGCAATTTTTATTGCCTTCTTCAAAAAAATGAGAATTGGTTATATTCTAGTATATGTAATAAAAACACTCAATATTTTTTATATCTAATGAGATATGTTTACGGATTGATAAAGTGGTGATATTGATTCAGATAAAAATATCATTGTTAACTTTAAGCAGAATCTTTGATATACAAATTCTTTAGGAGGTGCAATGATGAAATTTGGAATTATAGGTGCTGGAACAATCGGGTCGATTATTTCTAAAAAATTAGTTAAGACTGGACATGATGTCAAAATTGCAGATGCACGAGGAATTGAACATTTAGAAGGAAAAGAGCTTGCTGGAACACCTGTCCTTATAGAAGATGTAATGACCAATATTGAAGTTCTTATAATATCTCTCCCTTTAACAGCACTGCCAAGCATTCGGAATATTATCGAGCAAGTTGGGGAGGAAGTAATCATCGTAGATACTTCAAATTATTACCCTAGCAGAGACCAAAAAATTGCAGAAATTGAAAACGGGATGATTGAAAGTGTTTGGGTTTCCAATCAATTAGGTAAACCTATCATCAAAGCTTTCAACAACTTGTTAGCCCATACTTTAGAAAATGAGGGAACCCCCGAAGGTACTAGTGGACGCATTGCCATGGCGATTGCTGGTAATGACGTATCACAAAAACAAATAATCATGGATGTAGTAAACCAGCTAGGCTTCGACACAGTGGATAGTGGTTCTTTAAGTGATTCGTGGAGACAACAGCCGGGAACTCCTGCATACTGCACAGAACTAACAAAAGAAGAACTAACAAAAGCATTGGAAAAAGCCAATAAAGAAAAAGCCCCATTCCTACGGGATAAGGTTATAGAGAAGTTATCAGCTTCTAACTTCACCTCCCTCGCAAATAAAGATATTGTGAATATGAACAGAGAAATATATAATTCATAAAACAAAAAGGTGCACTCAGTTTAAAGTGTACCTTTTTGTATATTGCCACCAAACAATCCACAAAAGCCCTTCAGTCCGATCTCAATTTTTTTCATGATAAAAAGCTACCCATTAAGAGTGGGTAGCTAGTATTACATATTATTTGAAAACAATTTGTAGTTTTCCAGATACTCTTCCAGAAGAGTATCCATCTTTCACATCTACATAAAATTTACCAACTCTCATATCTGTGAATAATGTCTTTCCACCAGCTAAGCTATGATAGCCTGTGCACTTTCCAGTACTGGCATTGCAGAGACGGGACCATATGTTACTATAATTAGTCAACAACTTACTACCGGAAGAAGTCTTTAAATAGATTGGGGAAACCAGTTCTACCTGTAAGTCACTACCTCTGTTAGGATTTCCAATTTCACCATCCCATTTTCCATCTTCTGTTTGAAAAGAATACTGAGGAACACTTGCTTGTGCAGAAGAATTACCTAATACCATTCCACCTACCAGAACTAACACAAACATACTTAAGATTGAAAATAAGTTTTTTATGTTATTTCCTCCTCCCATTTTATCCCTTTTATGATATCAGAATAAACTGATTATTAAAATGATTAAAAATGACTATACCTTCTTAGCTTCAACATCTTTTGGTTGCGTCATCTTCATCGTTTTATATTTCTAGTCACTACGTTTTGAACGATCCTGCATCTATTTTCTTTTGGAGCGCATGCCTTTAAGTTTTGTAATGTCATCTTGCTTAAGCAACTGGTTATACATTTCACTGTTAACATCATATATCGCAACTTTCCCTTGATTATTATAATGAATTCCCCAACCATAATTTTTCACTAAAGGAGAAGCCCTGAAACAAGCCTTGGATTTTGAAAAGAACTGTTCTCGAAGTTCAGCTGCATTTTCCGATTCCAATTGATTTTTGATTAAATATGTTTTGAATTGGACGTCTTCTTGTGTAAATTTATAGGGGTTATTGTTAATTAAATCATGCTCGATATAAGCAATAGTGAGTTTACTGTTTTTGATGACAGGTACCTTTGCTGAAGAAACTTTTGAATCCTCTGAAATGGTAATAAGTGTGTTCTTATAACTCATATAACAACCTCCTTAGTCTACATACCATATCATACCATTATTTCCCTCCTCCATCCTGCCCCTTTAGCTCTATAAAAAAGCGTCGCTTCGTTATGTCTTCATAGCAATACAGATGATGAAAGGCTTTCGTTCATTAAAGGGAGTTGAAGAAGGGTATTCATTATAGGAATTAATCCACTAAAAAAGGCTACTTAACGTAACCTTTTTTAGTACAATCATATTCTATTTACCTTTGACTTTAAGGGCCTTAATTACTTCTTCTGTCGCCTCAGCAATAAGCTCGTCGTTATAATCAGCCTCTTTTTCATCACGACTTGAAAGTACAGCAAGAACAATAGGATCTCCTTTTGATGGCCAAATGATCGCAATGTCATTTCGCGTACCATATGATCCTGCTCCAGTCTTATCAGCCACTACCCAACCTTTCGGCACTCCAGCACGAATTAACGCATCTCCAGTAGTATTTCTCTTCATCCAATCTATTAAAAGTTCACGTTTCTCAGTTGGAAGTGCATCTCCCAATGTAAAAGCCTGAAGACTAGTAGCAAGTGCTATTGGTGTACTCGTATCATGCGTTTCACCAGGATTAACTACATTTAAATCTGGCTCAATTCGCTCAGGGTTGGTAACATTATCTCCAATTCCCTCCAGTACTTTTTTAAATCCAGCCGGTCCCCCCAGCTGTTCAAGGATAAGGTTTCCAGCAGTATTGTCACTGTATCGAAGCGAAGCATCAGAAAGCTCCTTAAGAGTCATCCCCGTATCAACATGCTTTTCGGTAATCGGATTATAATTAACAAGATCCTCACTTGTATAGGTAATTCTTTGATTAAGTTCTTCTATTGATTTCTGTTGTAAAAGTGCTCCTACAGCCAGAGCCTTATGAGTAGATGTAAACGCAAATCGTTCGTTCTCATGAAATTCCACGGTTTCTTTCGTTCCTGTATCAATGGCATAGACCCCAAGCTTTGCATCATATTCCTTCTCAAGTTGTTCAAATTTCTTGATTGTGGCTTCTTTTGCCGTAATATTTTCCGATGTTTGGTTAGTTCCCCCGGTTTGTTCTGTTTCCGATTGTTGTACAACCTGTTTTTCCTCATCTGAGCAGCCAGCAACCATAAGCACCAAGCCTATTGGTGCCAGTATTTGATAAAACCATCTTTTGTTCATAATGTAAACCTCCTAATTATTTGATTAGACTCTTATGTACGTATTGAAAAAACAACCTCATGAAAGGAGTTTTAACAGATTACGTTTGTAGTCTGATTACATCTGTAGTATAGTATTACATATGTAATCAAACAAAGTCAATTCTTTATTTTTTTACCATCAAGCCACTATAAATTTGCTATATACCTGTTTTTGTTAATTTAAAAGTCAAGAGAGGTGGTATTGAAGGACATGTTTTTAACCTACTTTATATTAGGTCTATTGGTGTCTTCATTTTCCGTTACTGTTATCCTGCTTATACGAAAATGGTTTGGAAGACAATTAACAGCAAAATGGCACTATCATTTGTGGATGTTTCTTTTTATCGCTTTAGCACTTCCATTCATACCTACTGATTTATATAATTTTAGTTCTCTCTTTGGCAGCGGCGATATAAATCAGATTAATGTACCCAGCTCTAATATGAAAAAAACTGGGACTGATATGATACAGGGCCTACACCTCATACAAGACTTTTCTGTATCGGTCAATCGGCCAGACCTGTCCTTACTAAATAGGGGAGTGATGGGTTTATGGTTGTCAGGGATGCTTTTATTTACCTTTACTATGGTTCGTGGATGGCTCACAATCAGAAGGATAAAGAATTATTCTTCTCCGTTTTCCAATCAAGAAGTTCTCGTGCTTTTCGAAGAATGCAAGAAAAGACTGCAGATAAAAAAACCAATAGAGATTGTTATTTCGAATAAAGTCCAATCTCCAATGATATTCGGGCTTTTTCAAACATATATCGTCTTACCTTCTCAGCATGAAAACTGGCTTAGCTTGAAAAATTACGAGTATATCTTTCTTCATGAACTGAATCACTATAAAAACAAGGATTTGCTGACAAATTACGTGATATTGTTCTATCAAATCATATATTGGTTTAATCCCCTTGTTTGGCTTGCTTTTAGAGAAATGAGATTGGATCGGGAAATCGCATGTGATACATCTGTTTTACAGTTACTGGATGACCATTCCATTAGTGATTATGGAAATACTATCATTAATTTTTTGGATCTTTCAAAACGATCAAGTAATCTACAGTTGGTGACACAATTAAACGGTTCGAAGCTTCAAATCAAAAAACGAATTGAACAAATTTCTGCCTATAAGCATTCCGCAAAAAAATCAATAAGAAAAAGCGTCTTCATTTATGTGTTGGCCAGTATCATTTTGACAATCCAATTACCTTTCGTTTCCGCATTTGCGACGGAAAACGACCGATACTATTTTAAAAATGACGGAGTAGTTCATGAGGATTTACATCAATTCTTTAAAGGGTATGAAGGAAGCTTTGTTTTATATGATCATAACGCACAGCAATATCGCATTTATAATGAAGAGAAAAGCACTTTGCGGATATCACCTGATTCCACATACAAAATCTATAGTGCCTTATTTGCTCTAGAATCAAATGTGATATCACCCGAAGAATCCAAACTTTCATGGGATGGGACGGAGCAACCCTATGAAGCTTGGAATATGGATCAGGATGTCTCATCTGCTTTACAAAAATCTGTAAACTGGTATTTTCAAGAATTAGATCGTAGAACAGGATTTAAAACCATTCAATCCAATCTACAAGAGATAAACTATGGAAATTCCGATGTATCCGGGGAATTTAGTGAATTCTGGAACGAATCCTCATTAAAAATTTCTCCTGTCGAACAAGTCCAACTGCTGCAAGCCTTTTATAACAATCAATTTGGATATAAGGAAAGGCATATCCAAGCCGTGAAGGAAGCACTACTCTTAGAAAAGAATGAAGAAGCTCGCCTATCAGGAAAAACAGGCACAGGAGCAGTGAATGGAAAAAACATCAATGGTTGGTTTATCGGGTATGTAGAGACGAAGAACAACACTTATTTCTTTGCTACCAATATACAAAATGAAGATGATTCTTCTGGAAGCAAAGCGGGAGAAATCACTTTATCAATTTTAAAGGAGTTAGGAATCTATAATGAAAATGAAGGGGAGAAATATGGAAAAAAACATTCCTAGTATATCAGAATCAGAATGGGAAATCATGAACGTACTTTGGGATAAAGCCCCTCAAACAGCGAATGACATCATACTTTCCTTACAGGAAAGTACCGATTGGAAACCGAAAACCATACGGACCCTTCTCGATCGATTGGTTCAAAAAGATGTAGTAGGTGTCAATAAAGATCAAAGAGTTTACACCTTTTACCCGCTCTATTCACAGGAAGAGTGCCAGCGTGCCGAGACCGAATCATTTATCAAACGTATCTATGGTGGAACCATGAAATCCATGCTTGTCCAATTCATTCACGAAGATACCCTATCTGATGATGATATCAATGAACTGCGCACTATTTTAAATAAAAAACCCAAAAAGTAATCCTATTAAAAAAGTCGATTTGGAATTTTTCCAAATCGGTTTTTTTCGGTCGAAATCGAAATGGCGGGGGACATATTTAAAGGAAAAGCTTTCTTCTCTGTAAATACTACGCAAGTTAGACATAAAATAAAAAAACAAGTGTAGAGTTACACACGAAATGAGCCATTAACTATGAAGGATATATTCATTCAACTCAACTGCACCTATAGTTCCATAAGAAAAAGGCTGCCTCAGCAACCTTCCTTATCGATGTTTATTGAATAAATTCAGACAATACAGTTACGAAAATGAAAGCTGATATCAAAGACAACCAGCAAACTTTATTTGTTATCTGTTTCTGAAGGATTTTGATTTTAGATACAATTGAAAGAACTCCAAAAAGTACTGCCAATATACATACTGATTTAAGCCAAAATGAAAAACCAATTATATCTAGAAACGGAGGAAGGAAAGTCAATACAATAAAAATTGTACTACCCCAAGCAACATTTTCCCATTTTTTCAACATGTCCACCCCATACATTCTATTACCTTCAGAGTCTTAGAGCCTTTTAATTATATGAATTGGCAATTTCCTCTTTAACTAACCTGCCGAGATATCCCTTGAAAAGGTTGGCTCTAGTAAAACTCCTGTTACTTGAACAAAGTTTTTACCTTCCCACTCAATTTTTCAATTTCTTTAATCATTAGTTTCGGATATTCTTTAGCTGTTGTGTCCTTTATCTCTTTTTCTTCAAATACTTTATAATCAATCAAAGTATTCCAAAATTGTGCTGCTCCATCTAAAATGGCTTCAAAGAATTCTCTTTTCGGTAATATAGCTTCTGCAAACACCTTAACAGGTTCCCAATCTCCCACAATAGAAAAATCCAATGAATTGCTGTTTATGGAGGTTAACTTCATAAGATATGGATCGATCCCATAAGGTATTTCCACGTTTTCTCCGTTTAAAAATTTCTCTAAACCCAATATATAATCATTCCATAAATCTAAACCACTAGGAATATCATTTCCGACAACAATTTGATTATTAAACTGAATCATTATATGCATGTGAATATACTCCGGAGTAAATTTTCGATGTTCAAAAATCCCTCTTAATTTCAAAGAGTCATCTAAGGATATATAATGCTCTTCACCATCACTCATTTCAACTAGAAATGTACTTATCTGAAACATCATTAAACTCCAATTCTTATTGAATTTTAAAAAAAGCTGTCTAAAGACAGCTCCGATTTCCAGCTTGTCAGTTAATTAGCCAACACTATAATATTTTCACATTACCCCATATTTCCTCTAAAGACTTTCCATCCAATGTTGCCTGTTGTAGAAGCTCCTCCGTTGTACTAAACGATTGTAAATCGAATTCATAATCTGAGAGATGCCATTGGCCAGAATGATCATTAATGTGATAAATGTGGTCTTGATAAGAAAAACTGACTCTATTATCAAAACCTAAATCCTTTTTCAAATCTTCATATGAATAGTTAAGTTTTTCGATAATCATCTCAGCGTACATTCGCACATCAATATCTGTATCATTTTTGAAAACCTCAATAAATTCATGGATTGTTTCATTATCTAACCGATAAGTTAAAAAATTCCATACAGTGTTAGCAATATCACTTCTTAAGTATTTATCAGGATGTTTACTCAATATCATAAATTGCTTACTTACCCAATCTACATCAGACTCAAATTGCGACAGATATGTAATTACACTACTTATTTCCTCTACATTATCTTTTTGTATAAGGGTTTCAAAATCCTCTTTGCTATATCCCTCCATCTGAGGCTCAACCTCATCAAACGGTTCGGATTCTTCCGTATATAGTCCTTCTAAAAATTCATCAAAATGGTTCGCTATTTTTATAATCTTTTCTTCTTCATTATCTATATAAACAATCGGAGGTTCAGAAGAAACATGGCGATAGTCAAAAGCAATCCAAGTATGGCCATCACCATTAAACAAAACCAGCCCTTGTGGCATTTCCCATTCTTCTATAAAATATTCGCTTTTTAATATACCGTCTTCTTGACTTATGCCAAAAATATGGTCAACGTTAATATGGTCATCAGCCCACGATGTTGGAACGTCAGTAGGATACGAGTTGAATTTTATATATCCCCCGTTCTGATCTTTGAGGATATTTATGTACGATTGTGGTAATTTTATTTTCAGTTTTTCTTCTGCTTTTTTAACCATCTCATCAGTTAATGGTGCTAATTTGTAATAATCACTGTCTTCTTGCCAAATAACATTGCCCATTGAAATCACTTCCTAAAAATTGATTAATTGTTTCTTGCATAAATCCTCATTGGTTTTAGTATTGTAGTTTTGCAACTATGACTATTAAAATAAAATCCCCCATGTGTTAAAGCTTTTATAGTTTTCTAATATATTGTTTTATTTTACCATAGTTCCTTCTTGATCTAACTCCCCCCGTTTGTTACAAACGAAAAGGAGCTGCCAAAGCAACTCCCTTATTGAAAATAAAGCACTCGTTATTGATTGATTATGAATTTTGAAGTATAGTGGAAATTCTTTTTTTGTTAGTTTAAATTCAAATTGCTATTTAATTGTTTCTTAGCTTCTGACACGATTGCGGTAATTAAATCGCCCTTGGTTATTTTTGTAATGTTATCACCATATCGATAGTCATCAATTTTTTCACTGATATCATACCATACCGATAATTCTTCATTAGTGAAATGTTCACGGGTTACGTAGTATATCTCATAAGCAATTTCAAGAACATCCTCTTCACCATTTATTATTTTACTTAATAAATCATAAAGATAATACTTTGCACATTCTTCGTGTAATGGTTCCTGCAAACTCAATTCCCTTATAATTCTCGAAAAGTAATCTTCAACTTCAAAAACATTTAATGGTTCCCTAAAGGAAGATAGAACATTTAAAGACTGTGTTGAAAAATCTTTCTCCAGCATATGAATAGCCCAATTAACATAATCGATAGATTTTACACTACCTTCAAATTTCTTATAATATAATATTTTAGTGTCCATCTAAAACCTCCATTCTCTTAGTTGCATAAAGAAAAAGCTATCTTAAAGACAGCTCCGATCTTCAAAAAGCACCTGTTAGTTTTTATATTTATTCAGGTCGACTCTTACTATTTCTTCATTTTCAATTGTTACAACTAAAAAAGCATCAAATGCATACTCCCTTAGTTTCTCTAATTCTTCTTTTGAAGGTACAAGCAATGGAACTTGGGAATTTTTTTCGCTTACACCTAAATCATAGTTAAGAGTATACTCACCCTTTTCGTCAGGCTTAAGAACTGAGAAAAAAGAATGACCGAACCCTACACCACTCCCGTTATAATCTTCAGGATTATAAATATTGAAGCCCATGACGTCCTCTGACACTGCTTTTAATTTATCCTTAGGCTCAATCTTGATTTCAATTCCTTTATCAACTTCTTCAATACCTGCTGTTTTATTACCTGTATTTTTAATGGTGAATTCATAAAATAAAGCTGTCGGGATCAGCTTATCTCCCTTTTTTTCCCCTTCAGTTATCCCAATTGCCCCAAGCAAATTTTCATCTTTAACAATATCAACTTTCGCATCTACTAGTTCCAGAGAAGGATTTGATGAACAAGCGTTTAAAAAGAATAAAACAAAAAATAGGCTTATAAAAAGAAAGCATTTCCTCAAATAATCACCTCTAATTTCACAATACCATAATTTACCTGTAATTCAAACGAATTTCTTGTTGAATTTTATTGCCGCTTACGTACTTTCAATGGCATAAGAAAAAGGCTGCCTCTTCAACCCCCTAATGGTTTTATATAAAATAAAAACAGTTTTATAAGAAAACATTAAACCCTCTCAAGTGGTGCATGAGGTAAGGGCGGTAATTGAATTCTAACCTGGTCTCCGGGGTAAACCTCACCACTTTCCAAAACTATGCTCTTGATACCTGCTTTACGTATCAAGTTCCCCTGCTGATCCCGGTCTAAAACAGCGTTCATTAGTCCAGATTTAAATTGATCAATTTGGGCACAAGGATTTCGCAGGCCTGTTACTTTAATAACTGCCGTTTCCCCAATATATAGTAACGAATCCTTCGGTAATTCAAGCAGATCGATACCTTTTGTCGTAATATTTTCACCCATTTGTCCAGCTGCAACATTAAACCTATCCTTTAATTCATCTAATAATTCTGAGTGAATTAGGTGAACTTGCCTGAGATTAGGTTGATTGGGGTTAGCCGCTACACGTGAACGATGCTTAACGGTTTTACCTAAATGGGCATCTCCTTCAACGCCCAAACCTTTCAACAGTTTTATGCTATTGCAATTTTCCTTACTGAATGTGTGTTTATCACTTTTACTTACAGCGATAACCACTCCACTGGCCGAACCCATTTTTTCGTCATTCATTTTCATTCAACTCCCCCTAATACTTATATTTGATATATTTATTCCACTATCCTGCCCCTCTCAATAAACATATTAAAAAGCCCAATTTCTCAGCATTAAAATTGAGAAATTGGGCTTTTTTCGTTACTCTTACTTACTTACTTACTTTTAAAAGAAACTGATCGATACGTTCTTTTTGCCGGAAGTGGTGCCGGAAATGCATTTCGATTAGCTGAAAATATTCCTTTGCATTTAAATATCCCATTCTCCGGTGCTGAACTTTCTGGCTGGCCGGAATGTCGGAGAGCTTTCTTTCTATCTCTTGCATTTTCTCAACGATTTGAAGCAGTCCTTCCTTTACTTCTTCCTTTCCTGTAGGATTTGGCGGTGTGAAATCCGGTGTATCTGGACCTTTTAACCTGATTGGAGGAAACGTCCCTTCTTTGAAAATCAATTCGCCTATTTCCGTTTTTTCACCGCCATCGGAAGTAGTGCCATTAACACATTGCTCAATGGCTTTCAAATGAAGATGAAGGGTACTCTTTATTAAATGAGTGTACATTTGACCTAATGACCATTCATCCTCAGAAGGCTTTCTCGTAAACTCATCCAGCGAATATTTACTTATCTCTTCAATATAGTATGCAGACACCTGTTCGAATCGCCCCAATACCTCTTTTGTATCCAATAGATCTCCCGCTTTCTTTATAATTTTCTTTCTCCTTAATGTAATTAACTTCGACTCACTTACAAATAATCCCTTCTCTCCTATTCAAGAAAGTAGTGATTTCGATTTATCATGTTTATAAATGGTTTAACTTTTCTGATTGCATTTTGTCAGGGAAGGATATATTCTACTATTCCTGTTCTGATTCTTAAAATGTTTTCAAGATTTTCAGTTGTACTCCATAGTAACAAAGGGATAATTTTTAAAAAAAGAAAACCTTCATATAAGTACTATCGTCTATATATCTAGGGAAGGAAGTGTGAACTGTTTTGGAGGAGTTTGTGTTGAAATGGTCTCAAATGAAAGATGACGAATCCTTACTTGATGAAATGATGTCCCTTTATGGCCAGGATATTCTGCAATTGGTCTATTCCTATGTAAAAGATGCAGTTGTTGCAGAGGACCTGACACAGGAGATTTTCATCAAATGCTATAAGGCTCTGCCCACGTATAACCAACAATCAAATATAAGGACGTGGCTTTGGAGAATTGCTATTAACCATTGTAAGGATTATAGGAAAAGCTGGTACTTCCGAAAAGTTTCGACTGCGGAAGAGGAGCAAGATTGGACTTCTACCGATAATGTGGAAGAAGAGGTCATTCAGCAGGATGAAGACAGGCAGCTTGCTGTTGCAGTTATGGAGCTGCCTATCCAGTATCGTGAGCTTATTTATCTCCACTATTTTCAGGAAATGAAGCTCAAGGAAATTTCTGAAATTACCGGAGTCAAACTTGGAACGGTAAAGACCAGGATGCGCCAGGCGAAAAGAAGGTTAAAAACCTATTGGGAGGAATCCACCGATGGAAGATAAATTAGCGCGTTTGAAATCGGCTATGAAAAAGCATACATTTCGTGATTTAAAATTCACGGAAAACCATAGACACTCCATCCATACTGTTATAGAAAAGCAGGATGTGAGTAGGGAAGACATTTTGATTGGTATTTTTAGATCATTAGATGAGGAAAAAAGTGGCTATCAGATTAACGAATCTATTTACCAGAAAGGCATCCGGAAATTTGAAAATAACGAAGGCTCCTTATATGCTGTCTTGCATGAGCTTGAGAAGGAAGGCTGGATCCAGTCTTGTTGGGAAACGGAAGAAAGAAAGCTCTATTCCTTGGATGAACGTGCGAAAAAGTGGCTAAAGAAAAAGGAATCTAAAAGTGATTCCGCCTCTGCTCGTTGGCGGACAGCGTTTGAAGGAGGAGGAACCAATTGAGAAGCAATCATTTTTTAGATGAGGTTTCGTCATATATCCGATCAAAAGAAGCAAAAAAATATATAGAAGCTGAATTAAAGGCCCATTTGCATCAAGCTAAAACTGAACTGGTCAAAAAAGGATATACAGAGGATGAAGCAGAGGAACTGGCTGTCCGAAAAATGGGAAGTCCCGCTGTCATTGGACAGAAGATGGACAAGCTGCACAGGCCGAAGATTGATTGGAAGCTAATGAGCATGTTTCTATTCATGTCAGCTTCGGGTCTGTTTTTGTTTTGGTTCTTATTTAAGAATGGTCATTCCTTTTCCGTGCTGAAGCAGGTATATTCTATCACAGGAAGTGTCATTTTGGCCTGTGTCCTTCTTTTTTTCGATTATCGGAAACTTCAGAGATGGGGCTGGGCTTTCTTTACGATAGGTTGTCTGATTCTTGTTCAGTTCCATTATTCCAATGTTTTAGTGAACGGCAGTCCTCGTATTAATATTATGGGTTTATTTTCGGTCGATTCTATTGTGGTTCTGCCGCTTTTACTGCTTGCCTGGGCCGGAATGCTGCAATCAAAAAAGATGAATGTTTATTTGGCTGCCATTTTATACATTTGTTCCGCCTTTTTATTTATGGTTACAGTCAACTTGCAGGCGGTGGCGCTTTATTCATTGATGGTCGCTGTCATGGTCTGGAAGAGCGGACTAAATAAAAGGAAAATCATTATCACTGCAACGGTCCTGCTTACTACATGTGTTTCACTTCTGCTTATATCCTTGAAAAATATAAGGGCCTATCAATTTGAGAGACTTTTTGCCTTCGTTACGCCTGAAAAATTCAGTGAGACATCGGGGTATATATATTTGAAACTAGAAAGGCTAATTGAGGATGCCGGATGGTTTGGCCATTTTGGTTCCCTTGGAGCATTTGATTTTTCTAATGAAATGATGACGGATTTCATCTTTGTAACCATTACCTATACGCTTGGCTGGACCGGGGCATTGTTCATTGGTCTGCTGTTTTTATGGATGATCTGGCGAATTTCCCTTATATTCCGAACGGTGAAAGACCCATTTGGGAAAATGCTTGTTTCTGGCAGTTTTGCCATATTCACTGCACAGGTAACTGTCAGTATCGGAATGTCTCTCGGCTTATTACCAATAATAAGCGTATCCCTGCCATTTATGAGTTATGGTGCTTTATCAGCGATGATCAACGCCTTCTTGTTTGGTCTGGTTTTAAGTGTGTATCACAAAAAAGATATGATACGGATGAAGAAAATATGAGAATATGGTTCTGTAGCTCGAACTCTCTTTTCTGAAGAAACTAGGAAAGGGCAAAGGCATGAAGTTTTCAAAGATGCGATGAATCATGAGGATAATTATCAGGTGAAAAATCCCCTAAGAGTTGAATATATAGGTGCTGATTAATGATCATAAGTCCATTTATAAAAATTTAGAACTAATTAAGATCCATGTGTAATTTTAGAATCAAGACTGATCAAAATCCTCTCCTGAACCACATATTAACGTAAATAAAAAGAATCCATTTTGAAAAAAGTTTGATCGAAATGGATTCTTTTCTTGTGATTAAAACCCTTATTGAAGTAAAGCACCCGTTAATTCAACAATAGCCCACCCTTACATCCAATCCTCTCCATGTTTCCGAATGAAATTAATATCGTTTTGATAATGTTCAACATGCCCTTCCTTTATCATCTTTTGAAAAGCAATGTCCCCTTCACTGGCTTTTCTTGTAATTGTTTTACATAACCCTTCTAATCGCAGCAATACCATTTCCAAATAGTTTGCTTCTATTCCCTCACCGTAAGATTCAAGAAACAATCTGACTCTTTGTTTTATACGGGTGCCATGCTGTAATGAATGGTAATAAACTTTCTCACCTGCTTCAGAAAGATGAAATCTGCTTAAGGGAACGCAAGTATACAGTGTGTAAGCTATGTCCCAAAGTCTTGGACCAGGTCCAGCAACATCAAAATCAATAATACCCATTGGTTTTTTATGATTAAAAATAATGTTGTACATGGCAAAATCATTATGGCACAGCACCTCAGGTTGTTGTGGGGTGTTATCTATCGGTTGCCAGCTGTCATCAAATGAAAAATCACTGACAGAATCATGATAAAGACGGAGCATTTTCGCTATTTCCATTAAGACATCGTCTGACCGCATGTATTCCTCTAAAGGATAATTACCAGCTTCTCCTTCAATAAATGATAATATTTCTCTTCCTTTTTCATCAATACCTAAAAACTTTGGTGCATAACTGAAACCTTTATTCTCCAAATGCTTCAATAGCTTATGAATTTTGGGACTATCAGGCTTTAATTCCCGTCGCACAGTATCTCCTGAACGATAAACATCAGAAACATTCCCTCCTGTTAGCATTTCTTCATTATCAAGGTTTGACATCTATGGATCCCTCCCTAATATGACTTTCTATCACACGTAAAACAATTCCTGTTTGTTCCAAAATCCACCCGTTAGTTTAAGGATATTCTTTCACAAACTCTTTTCCAACTTTGTAACGATTACGAAACACTCGGATCCGATAAAGGCAGGGAATTTAGTAAATTTGTACAAGTATGTTTTGTTTTTTCTTATATATAGTAGAAAAAGGAGTGATATTTATGAATTTAAGTAATGATTTTTTATGCCGTCATAATCCATTCTGCGGTCATAATTCATCCAGCCATGATAACTCATCTGCTGTGATAAAGCAAAGGACAAAGGGCATAAACAAAAAAGATTTTCGCCAATTGGACAAGCATGTCAGACCCGACAACAAATAAGTGAGTTTTTAAGAAATTCTACCATAGGTTCAATCATTGGATTCACTACAACCGCTGAACCATTTAAACCTATATTTGTAGAGTTACACAGTTTTGATGCTGTTACCGGACAAGTGATAGTTACTGACAGAGCAATGGGTAATTTCACTATTAGCCTTTCATCTATTTGTTCCGTTAAAACTATTTGTCCCGCTACAACGCAACCGATGTTTAATGCTTAAGACTTTATAGAGGATTGGGAAAAAATTAAAAACTCCCCTATGGGAGACGGGGGTCAGGAAGTTCTGAATGACCCTGGAGCAGGCTAAGTAGGGGGCGTGCGTTTATGACACTAACAAAACAGCAAAAAGACAATTAATAAATTAATTGCCTCAGTTTGTAGACAAAAGGGGTTCGGAATTAAAAAATTCTGAACCCCTTTTGAAATTCCCTTTGAATTTTCGCCTGAAGTTTAGAGATTGGGGCTCTACGAGCCCACTATGTTAGGCCATTTTTGGACCTTGCCATGTCCAATTGGCCATCTTCTTTAAATTAATGGCAGCGAAAGTAAGCATCGCCTGCATCGACAATTTTTTAAGTCCCCTTAAAGTAGTCCAACGCATACCATGCTTTTCTTTTGCATCTGCGAATACACGCTCAATCGTTTCTTTACGTTTTGCATATATAGGTTTTACATCTTGATGATGACGCAGATGATCTGCTTCTTCCACATGTGTTTGCCAGATATGCCGTGTCACCACTTTTTGACAGTCTTTGCTTTCTGTACACCGAGATAAAAATGAGCATGTTGTACAAATTTGTTTTGGCGATTTGTACTCGCGATAGCCCTCTTTATTTGTTGTTGAGTACTTTAAAGTTTCGCCCGAAGGGCAAAGGTAACAATCAAAATGTTCATCGTATACATAGTCCTGTTTGCGGAAAAATCCTTCTTTGGTGCGAGGACGTGTATAAGGTAAAGCCGGTATGATTTCTTTGTTAAATAGGTAGCTTGTAATCGCTGGTGTTTTATAAGCTGCATCTGCGGCAACGGCTTCCGGTTTTCCAACTTTCTCAATCACTTGTTCAACTAGTGGCTCTAAGATCTGACTGTCATGTGTATTTCCAGGTGTTACAATCGTTCCCAATACAAAACCGTTGCGGTCTGCGGCCGCGTGGAATGAATAGGCAAACTGTTTTGTTCGTTCATCTTTCACATAGTAGCCACTCTCAGAATCCGTTGTACTTTCTTTAATCTCTTTGGTCTCTTCTTTATCAAATTTATCTGGTGGAAAAGGCTTTTTTCCATGGTTTTCACGATCTTGATTGATTTCTTCTTGAAGACGTCCTTGATACGCTCGTGTTTCTTTACGAACGATTTTCTTTTCAAATTTCCGTTTATTCGCACTGGCTTTCACATGTGTGGAATCCACGAAAACGTGTTCAGCACTTATTAACTTTTTATTAGCAGCTGTCATTAAAATGCGATAGAAAATCTGTTCAAACAGATCTGTATCTTTGAAGCGTCGCTCATAATTTTTCCCGAACGTAGAGAAATGAGGTACTTTATCATGGAAACCATAGCCTAAGAACCAACGGTAAGCCATATTGGTTTCAACTTCTTCAATCGTTTTACGCATGGAACGAATACCGAAGGTATATTGAATGAAAGTCAGTTTAACTAAAATAACTGGATCAATACTTGGGCGTCCTACCTCTGAATACATATCTTTCACCAAGTCATAAATGAAAGTGAAGTCAATGGCAGCCTCCATTTTACGAACCAAATGGTTCGGTGGCACCAATTGATCTAAAGTAATCATTTCAAGTTGATCTCGCTGAATAGAATCATGTTTAGAAAGCATCCTCATCACCTCAAGTTTTAATACTTCTATTTTAAAACAAACATGACTCCAGGCAAAAGTGTTCTATCTAAAAGGTAAGACAAAGTTGATTGGAACGGAAGGTACGAGACTCCTGCGGGAAAAGCGCGTCTAGGGGAGACCCCGCAAGGCGAAAGCCGAGGAGGCTCCCCGACCGCCCGCGGAAAGAGAGTGCCTGGAGTGGAAATCAACGTTCAAATTGTACAAGCCATAAAAATAGACAAACTCGATTTTCATCGAGTTTGTCTACAGTCTGAGACAATTAATAAATTAATTGCCTTTTTTTATCCTGCTTGGAATGGAGAAGAATATGAAGGAATAAATAAGAAACATGATAGCAAAAAGAGAACATCAGGGGGATTGTAAATCTCCTTGATGTAAAGCTTGCCTCGAATGGTATGACTACACTTTTGATACTCGTTCCAAACAATTTAATTTGAACGTTCATTTTCAGGCTCAATTGAGACTAATACTAAAGTAAAATAATTTTCAACACAAAAAAAGCATCCTGTAAATGATGCTGATATTTTAAAAATCAACTCCCTAAGATGAACTCCTACCGCTTTATTTCCCCTAATAAACCACAACTCAGTTTACTCTTATTCTACAACGCCCGATTCTAAAATTTTAACTTTAGCGTCCACATTTATCGGGATAGAAGTATAAATTTCATCCCATTTTTTCTTATCCCAGCTTCTAGTCCTCGTTCGTACTTGTTCGCCAATCCCCAGGGGATCAACATGTAGTTTTTGAAAATTCCGCACTAAATTTTCCGAGCGTTCCTTCACATCTTTGGACATTTTATCTTCTATAATTTTAATCATTTTAGGAGTTACTTCATCACCGGTATATTCTCGTAATATTGCCTTTATCTCGAGATTGATCGTTATTGGGGTATCTGTCATCGGCTTTGAAATCTTATAAGACCTTTTTGTTTTTATATTGTTGACGGAAGCAAATTCTCTCCCTTCAATTTTTGTAGAGAACCCTTCCTTGCTTGTTGTATTTTCATATAACATTTTGAAAATAACATTTTCACGGCTCTTAGTCTGATACACGTATTCCCCTTTACTATTAAACATGGCATTTCCTTTAATATAAACTTTCCCATCCAATGCTTTTACGATAGGTAAGAATGGGTCCATTCCTTCAGAGTAATGAGCATACAAAAAAAGATGGAGGTTAGTTTTAGGCAACATACCCATTTTTATATTTTGTTCAATTGTATTAGATAAATAAATTCCTTTATCTATGTTGCCAAACTGCGGGCTTAACACACCCTTTGAACTCCCTTCGACAATGCCGAGTTTTAAAGTAGTTCCAATTGAAGGGTCTCTGATTAATGTATCAATTAGATAGAATATTCCTTGTTTCGCAAGCCTTTTTTCGTATAAGACCACCTCTAATTTCCCACTAAATATGGGTCTTTCAGATTGCTGATTCATCTCATCTCGCACGTCTTTACTAAGTGATGATTTCGAACTAAAGGTAATATTTTTAATGGTTTTATCAGGATAATAAAGAGGTGTTACAGCGATAGCCTCGAAATGAGTCTTATCGACATAATCATATCCGATGGCTGTTGCCAAATTTATTTCATCGAGAACTTTGCTTTCCACCCCTATGCAGCCTGAGAGAACACTAATTAAAAGAAGTATCAGGGCCAATTTCGCGAATAAAATTCTCATTTTTTATCTTCCTTTTTATTTGACATGACAGTAGATAAACAAACCAGAAATAAGACATAAGGAATTTCCAAAATCAATCCTAAATTTGAAATGTAATCCACAAATTGATTAATCATTCCTCTGCCTTTAATTAGATTTGTCATCACAACCAATAAAATTAATAGTAGAGCATAAATTGTTTTCTGCTTCATTTTAAAGTATTGTGAAATCCCCCTTGCCGAAACCCACATATAAAGACTTACACTAGGTACTAAAACTAAGACCCATGTAGCGATTCCTATGTACTCAAACCGTTCAACAAAAGGCATTTGTACAATTCCCCAAAAGGACAAAGTTGCCCAAATATATCTACTGATTTGGCCTTCACTGTAATACCCTATTGTCAGGATCGTTAGGCATAAATAAAGGAAAACAGAAGTAAGATTTCCTAGTTGCGCCCACTTTTGTGAACTTTTACGATGCTTAACTAATGGATAATACATCATTAAAGTGGAAACGCCTAAATAGCTATATGACATTTGCTTAGATGCAAGGGCCATGTCTTTAAGAGAATGATCCCATATGGGTAATAGGTTGCGAAAATGTGTAAATTCCAGCGGGAAATAAAAAGTTAGAATTAAATAAGAAGGGATACTGATCCCTAAAAAACAAAAACCGGCGACCACTCTAAACCCACCTAAAACCACATAATAAATTAATAAAGCAAATATGGAGGTCACCAACCATGTGTTAATTTGGGGGAATACCCATGATTGAACGATTTCAAGATAGGATCTTAAAACAGAAATACCCACCATCAGCCAATACAGTATCCAAATGATATTTAGTAAACCGCCAAGCCACTTTCCAAAAAGTCGTTTCTGTATGCCTATTAAGTCCATATCGTGCCGATTTAATAGGTTGTACATACCCCAAATACCCAATGAAAAGACTACACCACTTATAATGACCGCCATCCAAGCATCATGGCCAGCAGATTGAATAATTATCCTTTGAAATCCCAGGACCCCTACACCCACCTGAATTTTAACGATTAAAAAAAAGACTAGAAATGGCGAGATTTGATCACTTTTATCGTTCATGTAAGAAACCTCCACTCTCACTTACTCTTTAGAATCCTCCTTGGGTTCTAACCTAACAGTGTCTTCCGTCTGAACCTCAATTGGACGTTTAGCCTGAAGAAAAAATGGTAAACGAATCAAGGCATCCCGCATATCATAAATCCTTGGCGGATATAACGGTTCAAGAAATGGCCTCCCTAAGGAAGTTATCCTCAGTAAATGCACAAGCAAAAAACAAAAACTGATAGCTATACCCAATAATCCTAAAAAATAAGCCATAAGTAGGAGAGGAAATCGAATTAAGCGAATGGTATTACCCATTTGATAAACAGGTGTAGTAAAAGAACCAAGAGCCGACAATGCAACAAGAATTAACAATACATTACTCGTCAGCCCTGCTTCAACAGATGCCGTCCCAATAACAATACCACCTACGATACCTATTGTTTGACCTACTTTAGTCGGCAGTCTAGCTCCTGCCTCCCTGAGAAGTTCGATGGCTAATTCCAAGATTAATGCTTCTAAAATCGGTGGAAATGGAATTCCGCTACGAGAAATCACAAGCGTACTGACTAAATCCTTTGGGATCAACTCATAATGATAGGTGAGAACTGCGACATATATGGGGGTCATTAAGATGGAAAACAATACAGCAAAAAAACGAATAAGCCTAAAGAATGAGGCAATTGTCCAGTTGAGAAAATAATCTTCGAATGCCGCAAAGTATTCAAAGAATGTAGAGGGCCCAAGTAAGCCATGTGGAGCTCCATCCACCAAGATCACTACTTTGCCTTCTCCAAGTACTGCAGCCAATCGATCAGGTCGTTCCGTATCGATAAATTGAGGAAAAGGAGAATTTTTATTATCTTCAATCATTTGTGAAATATAGGAGCTATCAATTATTTGGTTAACCCTTAAATCAGATATGCGCTGTATGACGGTTTCTACATTCTCGCTATTTGCAATTCCTTCTATATGAATCACAGCTACTCTTGTTTTGGATAACTTCCCAACAATAATTTCTTCAACAGCAAGTTCTGCAATTGGAAGCCGTTTTCGGATTAAATATAAATTCGTATCAAGTGATTCGACCAGTGCCTCTTTCGGACCGACAACACTGAACTCTACCTCTGGCAGTGTAACTTGCCTCGAAGTGTTATTTGCGGCTTTAACTAAAACTGCTTGATCAGATTGATTATTTAATGTAATGGCTATATAACCCATTAACAGCTGACTTTGTAGTTCAGCAGGATTTTTTGTAAAAACAAGCCCCTCTATTGGCAAGTTGTGTACAAGCTCTTCCAGAGTTGAAGAATTTGTATGTAAAAAAGGAAGGAGGTCCCTATGCATTATATCTTTATCAATTAATGTATCAAAAAAAGATACACAGTATATTTCATTTTCAAAATCGAGTGTAAAGCTTGTGAAGTCCTTGGACTTTTGCAGATGTTCGAGTACATCAGTGAAGTCTGTAGATTTATGATTTTCTTGCTTTTTAAAGAATGAATATCTTTTCAATAGACTCCACTCCTTTGATTGTAAGATATGGATATTATTAACGAATGGTAGGATTTTATACGCACGAATACTTAGTTGAAATTACCGATTAAAATTAGTGGCCAACTGTAATTTGAGTTTTAATCGAATAAATAAAAAAGAATCATAAAAGGGGAGTTGTATTTTCTACTACTCCCTCGTTTAGAACCTATAAATCTAGTTGTTTAGCGATTTCTCCCTTATATGAACTCTGGCATCATTTGTTCTGATTTACGGAATTTTTTCAAGCTAAATCCGGTTACATTAAAATAAACCTCAAGGTGTCAAGTATGGTCAAATAGGCGAGGCCAATACCGAAAAAGAGGGTCTATTCCTGAATATATAATTTTTGTTTGTTACTTTTTTCCCATTCGCTATAACTTTTATATTTTTGCGCTTTTTTAATCCTTACTTTGTGTTAATAACACAAATAAAGGATCATACATATTAACCTGCCTAATATGTATGATCCTTCTATATTTATTTTTGTATAGGTTAAATTATGCCCTGCTTATTCATACCCTTCTCTTTCATTTCTTGCACTTCCTCTTTCCACCATAGTGCTTTATCTGGATTTTTCAATAATTCTTGGATTTCGCTTTGCTCCTTAACAACTGGTGGAGATCCACGTAACGATTTACCAGCTGTTTCTTTGACAAATAAAGAAACAATGATAAGTCCGAATAGACAAACAGTCATTAGGTAATAAGCTGGGAACATACTATTCTTAGTGATACCAACGAGCCAAGCGATTACAAGGGGGGTAGTCCCTCCGAATAATGATGTTGAAATATTATAGGTAATCGCAAGTGACCCGTAACGTACTTTCGTAAAAAATAATGAAGGTAGCGTTGCTGGAAGTGCTCCTTGGAAAGCAGCGAGTAGACTACTAAGAAGGAGCAAGCCGCAAAAGACAATATAATTATTGCCGTTACCAATCATCATAAATGCTGGTACACTGAGTAAAATGACACCGATTAAAGCTCCCTTAATAATGCGATTACGACCAATACGATCACTCAAATGGCCCATTGTTAAGATAATAGGCATCATGATAATCATAACGATAATCATCAAAACTAATCCTTTAGTTTCACCATAACCAAGTTCTTGCGTTAAATAAGCTGGCATATAAGTGAGTACCATATAGGACATCGTGTTATAAAAGAGAACTATACCTATGCAAATTAAAAGTGGTTTCCAGTGATTTATAACAATTTCTTTAAGGGAAGTATGGTGTTTTTTTTCTTCTTCTTTTATCATCGCTTCAAAGGCAGGTGTTTCTTCTAAGCGAGTCCGAAAATATAAACCGATAAATCCTAAAGGACCAGCAATTAAAAATGGAATCCGCCAACCCCATTCGACCATCTTTTCAGGACCGAGAAGGAATGTGATAAAAGTGACTAACCCAGCACCAGCAGAGAAGCCTGCGAGCGTTCCAACTTCTAAACCACTCGCCATGAAACCACGTTTTTTATCTGGGGTTGATTCTGCGATAAAAGTCATTGCACCTGCATATTCTCCTCCTGTTGAAAATCCTTGGATTAGTCTAGCGATAATTAACAAGATAGGAGCATAAATACCGATAGAGGAGTAGCTTGGAATGAGACCGATGCTTAAAGTAGCTATAGCCATCATTATTAATGTTATAGATAGGATCTTCTTACGCCCGATTCGATCTCCCATCATACCAAAAACCAGACCGCCAATCGGACGTGCTATAAATGCAATAGCAAAAGTCGCAAGAGAATAGATTAACTGATGAGAAGGATCGATTTCTGAAAAAAAAACTTTACCAATCGTAACAGCTAAATATGCATAGATACCAAAGTCAAACCATTCCATGGCGTTACCAAGCGAGGTCGCAAAAACGGTTTTTTTAGCAATATTAGTATCTACAACAGTGACATCCTCTTTTTTAAACTTTTGTTCATGATCCATAAATTACCTCCTTTAGTAATTACTCAACGTGATAATTATTTCAATGTTTCACCCAACCACAGATTCAAAACTTGTCATAAATGATAATAGAATGTTATATAAGTGGTCTTGTTCAGCATTATTAAAATTTATTAAACTGTCTATTCTAATAGATGAATTGCATAATGGCTGAACTTATTGATTTACTTACCAAAGGCTTCAGTCTGTTTTCAGGATGAGAACGTTGAGTTCGACAATTTATAACAAACAAGTTTTGGTTCTGTCATTTCATGAATCGCAAATTTGATCCCTTCACGTCCTAGCCCTGAATTTTTCATACCACCGAACGGCATCGCATCTATTCGGTAGTCACTGCTGTCATTAATCATAATGCCACCAACATCCATCTTTGCAATGGCTTTATGGGCTTTGTCGATATTTTTTGTAAAGATACCTGCCTGTAATCCGTAATTTACTCCATTTGATTTTTCAATTGCTTCATCAAGATTCGAAACCGGGAAAAGCAAAACAACAGGTCCGAAGATTTCCTCTTTTGCAATCGTAGAATCTTCTGGTATATTTTTCAAAACGGTCGGCGAATAGAATGCCCCGTTACGCGTTCCGCCTGTCAATAATACAGCACCTTTTTGAAGGGCTTCATTTACCAGATTCTCGACACGTATCGCTTCTTTTTCTGTAATAAGTGGCCCCATATCGGTAGATTCTGATTGTTTATCACCAATCTTATATTGGTTGGTACGTTTCACAAATGCTGCTTCAAATTGATTAATAATATCTTCTTGAACGTATATCCGCTGGACACCAAGGCAGTTTTGACCAGCTGCCCAAAAAGCACCGGAAACCGTTGATTCTACGGCTTCTTCTACATCGGCATCCTCCAATACGATAACAGGGGAATTGGAACCTAGCTCCATACCGATTTTTTTCAATCCTGCTTTACGAACGATTCCTTCTCCTGCCTCAATCCCACCTGTAAATGAGATCATTCGTATCGCTGGATGTGTCACAAGAACGTCACCAATCTCATGTCCGTAACCAGTTATCACGGCTAACACTTTTGGAGGAAGTCCCGCTTTAGCGAATGCTTCTGCAAGTAAAAGAGCACTTAATGGAGTGACAGTTGCCGGTTTTACGATAATGGCATTTCCTGATGCAATCGCCGGCCCTACTTTATGGGCAACAAGGTTTAATGGGTCATTAAAAGGGGTAATGGCGCCGATAATACCGATTGGAACTCGATAATAATACCCGACCCGATTCTCATTTCCTGGCATTTGATCAAATGGTATCGTCTCTCCATGAATCCTTCTTGCTTCTTCTCCACTAATTCGAAGTGTCTGAATGCATCTTGCAACTTCTTTTGTCGCTTCACGGATTGTTTTACTTCCTTCCTGCGCAATGGTTCTTGCATATTTTTCTTTATTCGCTTCGATATAATCGGCTGCTTTATTAATGACTTCCATTCGTTCATGTACAGACATAGCAGCAGCAATTTTTGCCCCTTCTTTCGCTGCCTCGATGCATTTAAGCATATCTTCGGCTGAAGCAGCAGGCACTGTATCAATAATACTGTTATCCTGTGGATCCCTCACTTCAATAATTCGGTCACTATTCACCCATTCACCCGCAAGAAACATCTTTCGACCAGCAACTTGAGTTGCCATAACATTACCACCCTTCTTCGATTAGATATTTACTAATTTCCTTTCACGATCAATGGTAATTAAGTCTATTAAGAGGGAGAATCCTGTTTCAACTTTCCCGGCACCTGCACCGCTTAAAGTCACTGTGCCTAAAAGATCACATTCGTACGCAATCGCGTTAGTGGCACCGCTGATTGAGGCAAGAGGATCTGTAACATCGACTTTTTCTGGAGCAATTGAGGCAATGACCTTGTCGCCTTCTTTACGTGCCTTGGCTAATAGCTTCCAACGCTTTCCTTCTGTTTTCGCATCTTCAATATCTTTTAATGTAATGTCAGTAATCCCTTTGCATGATACTTCTTCCACTGTTAGTGGTGCGTTCATGACATAGTTTGATAAAATGACAATTTTATATCTTGCATCATAGCCTTCAACATCACTAGTAGGATCTGCTTCTGCAAACCCTAGCTCTTGTGCCTCTTTTAACGCTTCCTCATAAGACACACCCTCTACTTCCATTTTGGTTAAAATGTAGTTTGTTGTACCATTTAAAATTCCGCGTATTTCGGTGATATCATTTCCTGCCAACGTTGCAATTGGCATACGTAAAGCAGGTGTTCCGCTCATGACCGTTCCTTCAAATCCCCAGTATACGCCATGTTTACTAGCAATTTCAGAAAGCAATTTGTAAGCTAGAGCAACAGGACCTTTATTTGTCATGACAACATTTTTTCCACTTTCAAATGCAGCCTTACAATGGTTAATGGCGGGTTGACCTGTTTTTACATCTGTGTATGAAACCTCAATAATTGTATCTGCATTTGTTTCACGAATCGTTTTTAGGCTATCCCACCCCGTCACAAGGCCTGGCGTTTTTGGGTAGTTTTCTAGACTTCCCGTTTCTTTTAATACTCGTAAAGCTGTATCGATGTCAAGACCGCTCGGATGATAGATTGAGCCTTTCATTAAATCCGAAATTGCGACAATTACACCTTGAAAGCCTTCACCTTGTTTTAATTCTTCTTTTTTATCACGCAGGATTTCAGCTAATCCTTGACCAACTACACCAAATCCAATAAATGCTAGTTTATGTGCCATGTTTTTGCGCCTCCAAATTATGATTGATCGGTAAGTATACCTCTCCATTTAAAAACCTTACAGCTGTATGCGCGAGAATTGCTGTTCCTATAGGTAAGCATGTTTCGTCGATATCAAAAATCGGTGTGTGCAAATCTCTTTGAACTCCTTCTTTTTGTGCACATCCTAGAAAAAACATAGAACCCGGAATTTTTTGTGTCACATAGCCGAAGTCTTCTCCTCCTAGTCCGAATGGACGTTTCGTGATTTGTATTTCAGGATAGATCTCAAGCATGACTTCGGTAATCAATTGATTGACCAAAGCACTATTATTTAAGGCTGGTTCTCCTCTTTCGATATTCAAGGAAAAACTCCCACCTAGATGTTCAACAATTGAAATCGCTTTCTTTAATTCTAAAGCTAATAAATCTCGGGTTTCGGGTGTATAACTGCGAATCGTACCTTCAATTAAGACCTCTGTTGGGATGATATTACTTGCTGTTCCTGCATGGATTTGACCTATGCTAATCACCGCTGCATCCAATGCTGATATCTTGCGAGCAACAATACCGTGTAACGCTTGCATAACAGGTCCGAGCATCCATATTGGATCAGTTCCAAGTTCAGGATACGCTCCGTGGCCACCTGTTCCATAAATCTTCGCTTCAAATACATCGACATTTGCCATACTGTAACCATCACTCATTTGTACGTCACCGACTGGAAGCCATGGACACATATGAAGGGCGATAGCAGCATCTACCTTGTCATAAACACCTGCTTGCACCATATAAGGCGATCCAGAAAGTCCGCTTTCATCAGTACTTTCCTCTGCCGGCTGAAATATGAATTTAACTGTTCCTGTTACTTCACCCTTTTTAAAGAGATCAGCAAGTATGATAGCGACACCTAGTAAAATAGCTGTATGGGCGTCATGTCCGCATGCATGCATAATACCATCATTTTTTGAGCAATAACTTGTAGTATTTTCTTCTGTAATGGGCAGAGCATCAATATCAGCCCTGATTGCAATCGTCGGACCTTCACCAGAAGTTAATATACCGACAACGCTTGTTTCAACTGCAATTCCTCTTTCTACTTTCATTCCGTCGATTTTTTGTAACGTTTCAGCAATCAATTGGGAGGTCCCGAACTCTTGAAAGCTAAGCTCGGGATGTTGATGAAACGTGCGGCGCCATTCAATCAGTTGGTTAAACAAGTAATTAGCTTGTTTAACCATAGGATGATTATTTGACATTCACCTCTCAACTCCTATAGTAAACTAGGTATCTATTAGACTTGCAAAACGCTCTCAACGTGATTAAATGCTTGCTCAAAATCTGCAATTAAATCTTCAATATCTTCAATTCCACAAGAAACGCGAATTAACCCTTCAGGAATTCCCATTGCTGCACGCTCTTCTGGAGTACATTCAACATGGCTTGTAGTACGAGCAGGTCCTACTGTTGTTTCAACAGCACCGAGATTCGCAGCGCGGTTTGCAAATTGTAATTTCGGAAGAAGGTCTCTTACTGTATCTACTCCGCCTTTTACTGCAAAACTAAGCATTCCACCAAAATCCTTCATTTGCTTTTTCGCAATATCGTGATGTGGATGCGATTCTAGTCCTGGATAGTAGACGTTCTCTACCATTTCTTTTGATTGTAAGTATTTAGCAAGAGCCATTGCATTTTTACATTGCTCACGAACGCGAAGGTGAAGTGTTTTCATACCGCGCAACATTAGGTATGCCGCCATTGGGTCCATTGTTGCCCCATTAATTTCACGGAAGTGATAGATTTTTTCAACAAGCTCTTTAGAACCGCACACAACACCACCTAATGCATCTGCGTGACCACCAAGGAATTTTGTTGCACTATGGATTACCAAGTCTACACCTAGTGAGAGGGGGTTCTGATTGATTGGCGTCGCAAATGTATTGTCAACAATCACAAGTGCACCTGCATCACGACCCGCTTTTGCCATGCGCTCAATGTCCGTAATTTTCACGGTTGGGTTTGTCGGTGTTTCTAAGTATAAGATTTTGCATCCTTTTGCAACTTCCACCTCAATTTGCTCATGGTTTCCTGTTTCGCAAAGTGAAACTTCTATTTGTTGACGTGGAAGGAATTCTGTAAAGATTTTATTCGTACCGCCGTAAGTATCTTTTATCGACACAATCCGATCACCCGGCAATAAAAAGGTGGACAATGTATTGCTAATAGCTGCCATTCCAGTTGAAAAGCTTGTTGCTGCTTCGGCACCTTCTAGAATTTTCAGTTTATCTTCAAATGCTTGAACTGTTGGATTTGTGTTACGTCCGTAAATATGGCCTTTTTTCTTTCCGATTGCCACATCATACCATTCATCCATATCATCATAACCGTAAGCTACGCTTAGCACGACCGGTACTTGTGTTGCTCCGTGAACTAAATACTCTTTTTCCCCGCCCCATACTGCTTTTGTACCCAATTTAGCGTTATTGTTTGTCATATAAACACTCCTCATTAATTTTTTAATGATAACGTTTTATTTTCAACCTTTATTCCTAAATTCCGTTTCGCCATTTCGTTATAAGCAAAAAGTGCAATCGCTGTATCTTGAACTCCTGTTCCCGTTAAATCACAAACGGTAATTTCTCCGTCATTTTCACGGCCTCTCAACTCTTTCAATGTTAATTGACCAAGTTCAATAATGGATGATTCTTTTGTTAACAAACCACTATCAAGCGCATGATGCAATTCTCCAAGTCTGGAACATTGTGCTTTCGTATCACACACAAGCTTATCCGCTCGTACCAGCACTTCAGCTTCTAACTCTTGCTTATGTTCAGCATCAGATCCCATTGCTGTAATATGAAGGCCTGGATGCAGCCATTCGGCTTTGATAATCGGCTCTTTTGATGGGGTTGTGGTTATAATCAAATCACTGTTCCGAACAACTTGTTCAGCATTGTCCATCACTTGGACTTCAATGCCTATTTCTGCTGCCATATCTTCTGCATACTTTTTTGCACGATCAGTCGAACGAGCATACACTAGTATTTTCTTAAAATCGCGTATCAATTTTAAAGCCCTAACCTGGAATCTTGCTTGACTTCCAGCGCCAATCACGCCAACTGTTGCAATATTTTCCCGTGAAAGGTACTTGGCAGCAATCGCTCCCGCTGCAGCAGTTCTAACCTCAGTTAAATAGCCATTATCTAAAAGAAGCGACTGTGGAATACCAGTTTGTGTACTAATCAACATCATTAGTCCATTCCCACTAGGAAGACCTAGCTTATAGTTATTAAAGAATCCCGAAGAAACCTTTATCGCAAACATGTCTTTGCCCTTGACATATGCTGTTTTTACATCTACTTCGCCATTTTGATCGTGAACATCAACACGCATAATCGGTGGCATTTCCACTTCTTTTTTGGCTAGTTTAGAAAATCCTTCTTCTACGATGCTGATTGCTTCAAGATTTAATGGCACATATTGTTTAAGCTCCTGCTCAGTATATATAAGCATGGTGCCGATTCAACTCCTTTAATGGTGTCTAGTTTTTTGTAAGGACTCCATCTTTGATGAACAAATGTCTTGGAAGTGATGCAAATGTTTCACAGCCAGTTTCTGTTACACGAAATGATTCACTCGCTTCAAATCCATACTGATCTAACCAAATCCCTGGAATGAGATGGAATGTCATATTCGGCTGAAGAATCGTTTTATCTCCTTTACGGATACTAGCCGTATGCTCACCCCAATCAGGAGGATAGTTAAGTCCCATTGCGTATCCAAGTCGTGACTCTTTTATGATCCCGCTTTTCTTGATTGATTTTCTCCAGGTTTCTTCAATTTCTTCACATGCAATGCCTGGCTTAATCATGTCAAGACACGTGTTCAATCCCTCGACAACCACTTCTGAAAGCGCTTTTATTTTTTCGGAAGGTTGACCGATATTCACTGTTCTTGCGAGTGGTGAGTGATAGCGCTTATAGCAACCAGCCAATTCTAGAATCACTGTATCTCCTTGTTTATAGCGTTCATCTGTCCACGTTAAGTGTGGAGTTGATGTTTTCTCTCCTGATGGAAGCAGTGGCATAATTGCTGGATAATCACCACCGAATTCTTCTGTTCCAGTGATTTGAGAATGGAAAATTTTTGCAGCTACATCGCATTCACGAACACCTTCATTGATTAGTCCAATTCCATCCATCATTGCTTTTTCAACAATTATTGCAGCACGCTTCATGTACTCAATCTCTAGATCTGATTTCACATTACGAACCCAGTTTACTAAAAGCGTTGCATCTTGAAACGAGGCATTTGGTAGTCCCTTTTTCAGCTGTTCATAGCATTTTGCGGTGAAATAATAGTTTTCCATCTCAACACCGATGGAACGTTTATCTTGGCCAATTTGTTTTACAATATCGGCTACAAAGTCCATTGGGTGCTTTGTATCAGATTGTACATAATCGTCTGGGTACGGAATGATGTTTTCGTGGTAAAGCCATGTTGTTACTTTGGCCCCGTTTGCATCTTGCCCCCTTCCAATCCAAATCGGTTGATCTTCGTCACTAATAATCACTAACATTTGATGTACATAGAAGGACCAACCGTCATAACCGGATAAATAGTTCATATTTGCCGGATCTGTAATAAGTAATACTTCAATCCCTTTTGATGCCATTCTCTCTTTTGTTTTACGAATTCTCTCTTTATACTCTGCAGTTCCAAATGACATGGAACATTCCCTCCTCGTTCAACTAAGTTTTTAATTTTTTTAACTCTATGGGTTCATTATAATGGTAGAACGAAAATTCTATCATCCGCAAAAATGTATGAAGATTCAAACAAGTTTGTAGACAAATTATAAAATTTAATAAAATCGAAAAAGCTGACCAAAAAACCATACATTTTATCCTTTCAACAAGACTTTCTATTTATAAGGAATGCATTCTAACTACGAAGTTCAAAAAAGACGATTAATCATGAAACTAGGTTATTCGTCCCAATACTACTTCACCTAGAAAAACAAAATAGACCGTCATGAAAATCTTTGTTACTAGATTTTCATGACGGTCTAACTTTTTCGGATCCTTGAGAATAATAGACTACTGGTCATCCTCCTGGAAATACTGTGAATAATAAGTAAATATCTCAATAAATTCATAGGATTGTAAAAAGCCCTTTTGAGACAATAATTCATAATCTTGGTAAGGGTATCGGTGATGGGGTATGCATTTATGCTTTGGACAAAGGGAGAGTCTGAAAATAGGAAATATTATCGAAGCAGTCCGCCAACCACCTACAAACGGTACAACGTATTTACGTTTAACAAGATGATATTCTTCATCAGCCGGTACACGTTCTAGTGCAATACAGCTACCGTACTTGATTCTTCAGCAATTTTTGCCTGTTCAGCATTGATTGAGTCACCTTTTAGCATTTCACCTTACCGGTTTTATACATTAGGACCTTTACTTACCGTATGTTTCTATCTCCGAATTTTATCTTTGTTGTGTTATTTTTTCAGTTACACCCAATTTCCAAGTCTTAATACTTAAATCCAATAAAAATAAATCCTCTGGATCTATAAGAGAAAGTCCTGTCAATGATTCAATCTTTCTTAGGCGGTACAACAAGGACTGTCTATGTAAATTCAATGACCTTGCCGTCTGGCTTACATTACCTTGAAACTGATTATATACACTAAAGGTCTCAATTAAATCCATATTACGCTGATTGTCATATTGAACAAGTGGTTCAATCGTTGACATTATGACTTCTTTCATTTCGTTATTCTGAGCAAGATTTAAGAGCACTCGGTCAACCCGTGTTTTCTCGTACATCATACGATTCCCTGTTCCCTTTTTACGTCTTCCAATATTTAAAGCAACGTTTGCATGTTGATAGCTTTCTGCAAATCCATTAAAATCTTCACTGTAGTTTCCTATTCCCCAAGATATGATAACCTCTGGAAGTAAATTTCCTAAGCGGCGTTCTACTAGGTCTAAGAAATTTGTAGCGTTTTCATTTTCAGTTTTGCTAGGGATTTCAAGAAAAATAAGGAGCTGTTCCCCTTGGTATGTCATCATTACTTCTCGTTTAAGAGATTGTGCTGCGTAATAAATTTCTTCTTCAATATAGCGAATCATATTTTCAAGCCAATGCTCAAATGAATCATCATCTTGTTTTCGCTTCCGAAAAAGCACCTCTAGATTTTCAGGGTACCCTACAATGGAAACGTAAGGCAGCTTTATATTGTATCCGAGTAATTTGGCTCTTGAACTTGCCTGATCACTTGAAACAAATTCACCTTTGGCAAGCTCTTGTACAAAATCACTGCGAAGACGCATTTTCGTATCCTCAACGGCATTTTTTCTTGAAAGCCAAAGAGCGATTGTTGTAGCTGAGTGCTCTAACACATTCACGCGATATTGGGTTAAATAGGAATCTACAGATGTCTTACGAGGTAACAACACAAATATATAGCCTTGTGCATCCCCTAAAACCTGCAGCACTGGAAGCTGTAGTATTGTCTGATCTTTTATTTCAATCATTTGAAACTTCTGAAACATAGGATCATGCGTTTCTATGTATGTTTCTTTCCTTAAAGGAAGAATTCCCTGTAAAACATAACTCTTCCACTCTTTAATAAAGCTTTGAGTATGGCTACTTATTTCTTGAATTGATCCTGATCGGTCGGTAATGATGATTGAACAGCCAATAAGTCTTTGGATGAATTTTGTAATATGGTTAAGGTCTGTTTCTTTAAGAATTAACTTCAACAGCTCTTGCTGTACCTTCTCTGATTTTTCCCGTTCTTTGTAATGAATATCGTTAATCTCTTTCATAACCTTTTCAATAATCCTGGAAAAACGGAGTTCCCATGGGAGTTCTATAATCATGAAATTATGCTTCTCTGCTAAATCAATTACTTCTTTTGGAATATCGAATATATGCCTTCCCGTTGCGATTAACAGTGCTGATGCTTCAGAGTCTATAACATCTTGTACAAACGTTTTTAATGTTTCAACATCGTTGTTACATCCAATAGCAGTCGTTAGTACAACCTCATTTTTACGAACAAAATTTTCCACGGGCATCTCTATCACAGAAATCCATTGAATATATCGTTCGTTTTCAAAGTCTTTTCCAGTTATAATTCTTGCCTTTTTCATAATCTCGTAATTTAAAACATCCTTTATAGTTAATCTCATGTTGTCCCCCTCTGACCATCTAAAGATTAAAAAAGATAAAAAACTACTATTTATAGGAAACCATATTATCAGGATACCGTCTACTGTACTCCGCTTTTTATTGAGGTAATATTTTTAAAATTACGTTCTACTACAAGTCTATGTGTTTCAAATTCTTGGCCAAGACGGATAGGGATTGCGTCTTGAAGTTTGTTCTCTCCCATTTTTATCACATGATTGAATTGGTGTGGTTTTTCTTAAATACAGCCTGCATCTTTTGCTTCGTCTGTAGTAATTTTTCGGGGTTAGGGTTTGTAATATGGATCTCAGTTAGAAGGTCATCGCTAGTTGATTGTACATATTTACATGGCTGTTAGAACTTAATTGCATGTATCCCCTTTCGCCAGTTTGGCAACTCGTTCACCAATGAAATACTCGTACCATTCATTGCTGATTTAACAATCGAAATTACCATGTCCCTGTAATTGCTGCTGCCATTTATCACTTGATTATGATTTAATTAAATTCCTCATGAATCGATTTCATGTAAATAGAGAAGTTCAATGGCACGTAATGTTTGGATGCCATATTATGCTTCCCTGGCCCTTCTCTCAATCCTAAAAAACCGCTTTTAATTTTCAAATTATCAAGACTGATGTCACTGCTATTGGAGATAAGCTCACCCTTTATTTTCACAGGTATAATTTTGGATTAACTTAAGCAGTATCGAAAGATCAACGTTTTGTCCACTTATAATAACGGCGATATCACCATCTTGCTGAGGAATTTTGTTTCCTAAAACAGCCGCAATTCCCGTTGCTGCCGCGCCCTCCATAATGATTCGGTGTTTATCCATCATCAAAGCCATACTAAATGCAATCTCATCTTCAGGTATGAGTACCACATCATCTATATATTGCCGGACCATTTCAAACGTGTATTGATTATCAAGGCCAATTCCACCTAATAAACTATCAGCGAGTGTCTCGCTTTCCTCTAGTTTTACTGGTTTACCAGCTTTCAAACTTTCATACATGACGGCTGATTGTTCCATTGAAACACCAGTTACTCTTATGTCACGATCACATGACTTTAATGCCAAGCCAATTCCGGAGAGAAGCCCACCACCTGAAAGGGGAACAATTACATCTGTTAGATTAGGAAGATCCTCTAACAATTCCAAGCCAATTGTTCCTTGTCCAGCTATGACGTGAGGATCATCAAATGGTTGAATCACCGTTAATCCTTTCCCTCTTTCCAGCTCATAGCAACGCTCTCCTGCGGCATCTTGGCTATCACCAACTATCTCAATTTGAGCTCCCAGTCTTTTTAATGAATCAACTTTTGCTTTTGGTACTCGATTTGAAATGCATACAACAGCATCAATCCCTATTTTTTTTGCTACATATGCTACAGCCATACCATGGTTTCCAGTTGAAAACGTTGCAACCCCACGTTTCTTTGCTTCTTCACTCAAGCTGAGTATCTTATTGGCAGCTCCCCTTACTTTAAATGCTCCAACCTCATGGACATTTTCAAGCTTTAAGAAAACAGGACGGCCAGTTTTTTCTGATAGTATAGTAGATTGAATCAATGGAGTTCTACTTACAATTGAAGCTATTCGTTTTCTTGCTTCCCAAACATCACGAATTTTCATATCTTTTCTATCCTTTGTTAGTTTTGCATTAGTCATGTTATCCTCCTCCTTGATCATTATTCTAGGTATTCATAAGATAAATACTAATTCCTTCTATAAGATATATCAATTGTAAAAACTGACTATAAAAGGGTAAAACTTTTCATACAGTTTGTTTTATAAAACTATTATATTGAGTTTTACATAATAACTAATAAAGATGAATCCACCCCAATACTCTAGCCATTTCCATAGATTTCTAGCATTCTTAAAAAACTTCATAATTAGGCTTGCAACAGAATGGATTCCCTGTTATATTACAATCAATTAAATATTTTCTTACTTCGGAATCTTTTGAAGTGAGGATAGAGGAGCAAAGACCATTAGTACACATTTTGAGGAGAATGAGATCCTATGACTATTGTGGAAAGGGGAATTTGCCGAAGCGGAAAGAATCTCATGTTCTTGAAGCTGGTTCTGCTATTGAATAAATACAGGACTGTCATATAGGAAACTATATGGAGGGCTATCTTATGCGCGGAAACATTTTTTTGGTAAATATTGTTTCTACTGCAGCAGCGAATCCTCGTTGTTGCTTTTTTGCGTTTACTCCTGAATGGCCCTAACCACCTCTGAATATTTTTAAAAATTATACTAAAGGGTGTGAAGTTATGAATTTTGGCCAAGTTTTAACCGCAATGGTTACCCCGTTCAATCATAATGAAGAGGTTGATTTTAATGCTACGAGAACTTTAGTAAACTATTTAATTGCTAATGGTTCTGATGGATTAGTAATAACCGGTACTACTGGAGAGTCCCCTACATTAACTCAAGAAGAGAAAGTGGATTTATTCAAATTTGTTGTAGAAGTTGTTGATGGAAGAGTTCCAGTCATAGCTGGAACCGGCTCAAATAACACGAGAGCTTCCATCAGCTTAACAAGGCAAGCGGAGGCAGCAGGAGTCGACGGAATCATGCTCGTTACCCCCTACTATAACAAGCCGTCTCAAGAAGGATTATTTCAGCACTTTAGCGCTATTGCCCATTCCACATCATTACCGGTAATGCTATATAATATTCCAGGACGAAGCGTTGTAAACATGTCAGTGGAGACGATTGTTAGTCTCTCAAAAATTAACAATATCGTGGCAGTAAAAGAAGCAAGCGGTGACTTGGATGCCATGGCACAAATCATAAGCAAAACAACTAGTGATTTTACTTTATACAGCGGCGATGATGGGTTAACATTACCGGTTTTAGCCATCGGTGGAGCAGGCATCGTTTCGGTTTCTTCACACATAATTGGTAATGAAATGCAAGAAATGATCAATAGCTTTAAAAATGGTGATGTCCATGGTGCTGCCGCTGCACATCGTACCCTTCTTCCAATCATGAAAGCATTATTTGCTGCACCAAGCCCGGCACCAGTAAAATCAGCATTAAATATGCGGGGATTAAATGTTGGAGGTGTCCGCTTACCAATGGTCCCTTTAAACGATGAAGAAAAAAGAACACTGCAAACAGCTCTGCAGCCTGGTAACGCAGAAGCCATTTTGTTAAATAAATAAAACGAATGATTCTGGAGAAATTTTAAAAAGCAGTGCATACTCGAAAGTAATGCACTGCTTTTTTATCCATGTACGACTCAGGTGGAAGAATTTATACTATATTTAAAGAATCAATAAGGAGAGAGCCAATGGGGGGTACACACAAACCAAACATTCTTGTATTTAGTCCTATTCAGACAGAGGTCGATGCTTATGCTGATCGTATCCGCAATAGTGGGTTCATATCGGTAAAGACAGCGAAAACTTTGGAGGAAGCAGAAAAATATTTACCAGGCACTGAAGTTATTTTGGGGTGGAATTTCCCGACACAATTACTATGTAAGCCAATTGCCTCATCCGTTCGCTGGTTTCAATCAATGGGAGCAGGGGTCAATGATTTGATTGCAGACCAATCGATACCTCAAAACATTACATTAACTCGAATTATGGACCAATTTGGTGCTTACATCTCTGAATATGTATTTTTGTTTCTCTTGGACATAGTGAAAGACGGTCCTCGGATGAAACAATCGCAATTGGAGCGGAGGTGGGATCCTTTCATTTCTGAAACCCTAAAAGGGAAAACAATCGGGATCGCCGGACTTGGATCGATTGGCGCTGAACTTGTACGTAAAGCTCGAGCATTTGATATGTATGTACATGGGTTAAGCTTTAGTGGAAAACAAGCAACACTCGTGGATCTCCACTTTACTCCAGATCAATGGGGTGAATTTGTAAAAGATCTGGATTATTTGGTCCTAACCCTTCCTTTAACAAATTCCACTTATCATATCATTAACCAGGACCTTCTTTTAGCCATGAAACCCAACGCTTACCTTATCAACGTTGGCCGCGGTGCATTGATAGATGAAGGGGATTTACTATCTGTCATGAGGGAAGGACATCTTCAGGGAGCAGTCCTCGATGTATTTGAGACAGAACCGTTGCCAAAAGAACATGCCTTCTGGTCCATGCCCAATGTGTTTGTCACTTCCCACCTGTCAGGGCCAAGTACGATTAACGAAGTGAGCAACTTTTTCATAGAAAATCTAAAGCGATTTTCAAGTGAACAACCCTTAAGTGGAATGGTAGATCGGAATCGAGGGTATTAAACCCTTAAATAATATTTCAAACAGCCGCATTTTTCATCGGAGGAATGCGGCTTACATTTATTTAGCTTTATATTCCTCTTACAAATCAAAAAGCCCCTCATAAGAGATAGGCTTTTTTTCGATGGAGATAACGCAAGGGTACTATCCATTTAACCAAGAGAAAAAGCTGCCTTAAATGACAGCTGCGATCAGTAACGATTCTATAAATTGTATAAACAAACTAGTGATGCGAGCAGTACAAACTGGACATGCTTTGGATGCCGGCAGCGCGGATCAAGCTTTTCTGTTCGAATCCAGAACATCCAAATAGTGCTGATTGTACATAATGCCTAGGATATTCCCAAAGGGATCAACCACGGATGCAGTAATGAACCCCTGACCGCGAACTGTGGGTGCCTCGTGTTCTTTCGCTCCCATGGACAGCAGCTTCTCGAAAGTTGCTGTCACATCGTCGACGTGCCAGTACACGACAGCACCACCGGCCGCGCCGGTCGACGAACCACCGGGCGCGTAGCGGCTATCGATTAGGCCCAGTTCGTGCTGGTAGTCCCCGAGGCGAAACTCGGCATATCCCGGGCGTTCGAAGTATGGGTCGGTACCCAGCAGCTCTGCGTACCACTTCTTTGCCGCCACTAGATCATCCGCCCAAAAACTGACGGTGGTGAGTCCTCTTAATGTCTTTGTTTCGCTCATAATCGATTTCCTCCTCAATGTTGAGTAAGTAACTATACTTCAATATTTAGGGTCACCGGGTGATTTCCTAGTTGCTGTTCCGATAGCTAGTGTAAACGTCTATGCTGACAACAGTATGTCAGTGTAGGTGAATATTTCATCAAAAGTGGTTTGAACATATATTCCTTTGATTAACTTCGATTTACCTACGAATAAACCCTTTTCTTTTTCAAGAAAATGTCCCGATTGTAGAACAAAGTCCAAACGGCACTGTTGAACTAACCGCCTCTAGCAATAAGAAAAAGCTGCCTTAATGACAGCTCCGTTTCTTCACTAGCGCACCCTTTCTTTCAACAAGAGTTCGTGTATGTTCCCATTATATGTAATCGATGTCGAAATGAGGGGGATAGTAATTCCATGCTTTGTAAATCCCATTCAAAGGTAAGTATGGCTGATTGTTTTGATTTATGAGTCAAGAGGGGTACACCATTTTTTATGATCATGCTTTCTGCATCCCAAAAACGGACCGTTTCGTCTTCGCCAGTACGATTACAGACTATTACGGGCAGCCCTGTTTCTAGTGACCTTTGTTCCCATTCTCCCTCCGGACCATGTAATCCGGGACCCCAGGAAGACGGTGCAAGTAATATTTCTGCTCCTTTTTCAGATAAGGTGCAAGCAATATCTTTGTTATATGCATCTGCACAAATCATAATACCAACCTCAACATTGTCTGTTTTTATTGGCTCTAATACTTCCCCTGGAGCTGACCAATCATCAATAACACTGATTTTACACTGTTTACCTATTAAATGACCTTTTTTATCTATGACAAACACAGAATTATACAACTCTCCGTTCCTGCCTTTTTCAGGGCAGCCCAAAAATACAGTGCTTTTCAAATTCTTTAGTTTACGGCTCAAATTATTCATCCAAGCATCAGGTTGCTTGATAATCCATCCAGTCCCAATCTTATGATTGAATTGAAGTCCGCTGACACATAGTTCGGGTGTTATAATCCATTCGGCATTATTATTTGCTGCAATATGAATGGCTTGTTCAATTAGTTTCTGGTTATGCTCCACATCACCAGCGATGGGCAATAGGTGCAGCAAAGCTATTTTTATTTTTCCCATAGTGATCTCCCAAACATCAACTTATATTAATGGCCATGCTTGTAATGATTGTAGCATAGACATTGATTGGCTTGTTCAAGTAATCAAAAAGCTGGTTCCTCCCCATCTCTAAACAAGCCCTTGCTCCAATGAGCAAAGGCCGTTTTTTACGAGTATCTTCTCTATATATAACCAAGTTTGCCTAAGGTGCCCCCATTCGTATACGTGTACTTTTACGAACGAATAATCTGTTCTTTGGATATCTGCTTTGAAGCATCGGGAATCTTTCGTATTTTATAATTAATCATATCTGAAGAGTAAACCATGATACTCACCATTCCTCCTTGGATCGTAGCACGGATCAGGATCCGGTTGATTATACTTGTTTTTAAAACTAAAATCAGGCCCATACCAGCTTACTGTAGCATCGCGGCCAGATGGAACATACGGAACGCTCCTTGTATGGGAATAGCGTTGAACCGTTTGCAACCCTGCATTGTCGATAGCATTAAACAAGGTGGATGAAACCTGGCAAATCCCTCCGCCAATCCCTTCAGAAAACTCTCCTTTAACGATAACCCGAGCGAGCATATATCCTTTTTCTACAGATCTCTTGCCAACAGCTTGGTTAAAAGAAAAGACCTCTCCTGGAAACACGACATAATTATTAATGGCTTCTGCGGCAAGTGAGATATTATTTGAACGATTTTTATTGTTGACATTAAAATAGGTTCTATATTCACCTATCTTTTTTTCACGAATTTCCGCAAGTATTTCGCTGTCAACCTTTGGATGAATAGCAAGCAAAGGTACTTCTAGTTTGTATGATCTATTACTGTAAAAAAGGAATGAAATTGTTCTTTAAAGGCTTGATGGTATAGCTTGTAACCTGCCCGCCCAGGTAGAATATTACCTTGTTTGTCCATTGTGGCATTTACAGGTTTTTGGTAAACTTGCCGGTCTATTTTTTCGACAAATTGATTGTATTTATCCACGTCCACCATAGGACTATCCAGGTAGGGCATTGTAATATCAGCATGGTTTACACTGGCAATCGTTTGTCCTTGGTGGGTTACCGATAAGCTTTCAGAAATATTCACTGGTTGAACGAATAGCAAAAGTCCGGCAATCCATGTTAATCTCAATTGAATGCACCTCCTGGGTTAGTTTCTTTGAACATTCACAATTTTCACTTCAAATCTTCATAAATTGCATCTTGATCAATAAACCAACGATCGGACAAACTCTCCTTGCGGATCATAAAATGCATAACCTTTATTTCTTTGCCATCTTTCTTCTTATGTATAGCTACTTGAACGGGTACATCCACGAGAAATAGACCATTTAGCTGTTCAGGCGGTTGTCTTAAAGGGTCAACTACTCCAAAATATATAATATCTTTAACAAGTTTATTGACACGGTTAGGGTGACTAGGATTTGATAAGGTCATTGCTAATAATTCCTGATTTCCTTGATTAATGGCAATGGTAAAAATACGTATAAGTTCATAAGGATTTACCGTTTGTATATAATCATCAAGCTTACCAGCAGCTTTCAATATCATTAATTTATGAGAAAGATCTTCGTTTTTCAAACGATGCGTAATACTTCCAGAGAAATGGACACAAAAATGACCTGAAAAACCATTTGGAAGAGCGCCAGCACCATGTGGCATTCCGTGCATAGATGCAGCAATCATTTGATTATTGATTAATACAATAATGGCTCTTCTATTCCAACTCCATTTATTATTATAAATTTTCTTCATGATTTGAGTATCTTCTTTACTTAATGGCTGTACATCGGCATGATGGCTACCTGCTCTTCGTTGTACCTTAAATGATAAACCAGTTTCAATATCGATTATGGTGAAATTTGTTTTATCAGGAATAATGTTGTTTACAATCTCCCAAGGTAACATCTCAATTTTAAAGCTTATGGGTCCTTCTTCATCTTCCCATTCCATTGCATAGACCGACTGATCGACCATTAAGACAAATATAAAAATAGCGATAATTACATGATATAATTTATTGTTTTTCATTTGGCCTCTCCTGCATTTTTTCTTATTATTTCAGGACATAATAATTTGAATACCTTTGAAAATTTGGAAATTCTTCAAATTAAACTCCTCCCTGTTAATTTATGTTCTAAACACTGTGTTTGGGGGAATCAGTAAAAAGGCTAAAAAGGCTCAGTCATGCTAGTGTTGATTGCATCTCTAACTTTTTAAGCAAAATCGAGGATATTAGTTTAAAATCCTCAACTTCCAATAGGTTATATGAACATAAAAGAACCTTCAGATTTTTTTCTGAAGGGATTTTTGTAGAGTATATATGATGCTAAAGATGCTTACATTGATAAATAAAATGGGAATAATGTAAAGCTCTCACTTTCAACAAGAAATAAAAGAAGGCAAGGGCTTTTAAACTTTTATTGTATTAAACCACTGCTCATTCTTAAGTGGGAATGGATATGACCAGAAAAGTTGGTTTTAAAAAGAAAATAGTACCCTCGATAGATTTTACCATTCGCTGGGGGAGAAAATATCATTGCAGGGGCTGTTTATCATCAAGAAATTGAAGTGGAAGGAGCAGAGATGACGGATTTCAGGAGTTTACACGTATACTTATTTCTATTTCAGGTGTTTCTAGCATTGTTATGTTAATTAGTAAGTGAAAACATAAAAAGGGCGCTTCCTCTGATAAGGAAGCGCTTCTATCTTATATAAAGCTATTGGACTTTCATTATAGCATGATTTTACTTCAAATAAAAGTAATTAATGTTTAATTTTAGTAATTATATTTTACATTAGAAAGAGACATGGATAAGTCACTGGAAAACTACTAATTTAATTCAGTATCACCAAAAGACCGTCCAGCTTTTTGTAAATCGGACGGTCTTGCGGATAATGGAATGTACTTTTACTTTCCTTCGTAAGGGAAAATGTTTATTTAGCTGCACCAGCTTTATTTATCACTTCCTTCGCTACCTGCAATGCGGATTCATAATCTGCGTGATCCGTGACTTCCGGTACATATTCCACATACTCAATGGTTCCTTCTTGATTGATTACAAATACTGCCCTGCATTCCAATCGTTGTTCTTTCATATACGTTCCATATGCAGTACCAAATGACAAATCAAAATGGTCGGAGAGAATGGTTATAGCTTCGACATTACTTTCTTTACACCATCTTGCTTGAGCAAAGGGAAGGTCTGCGCTGATAGCCAACACCGCTACATCATCACCCATTTTGCTTGCTTCTTCATTTAAGACCCTTGTTTGTAAATCACATACACCAGTATCAAGCGAAGGAACAGTCGTGATGATGCATGTCTTATTTTTATAGTCTGTTAAATGTGCTTTACGGCGGTCATTTGTTAATAGTGCGAAGTCAGGTGCCTTATCCCCTACTCTTAGTTCGGGACCAATCAAGGTCACTGGATTACCGCCTAAAGTCACTGCACCAGTACGTTCATGTGCCAAATTGAACCCTCCAACTCTCTTACTGATTTACTAGCTTCCTCGATAGGTGCTATATCCTCCCGGAGCAACAAGCAGAGGAACATGATAATGTTCTTCATTACTTCTTATTCCAAAACGAAGTGGGACCTTATTTAAAAATGGCCTTATATTGGGATCATTCGCTCCATCATTGAAATATTCCCCAACATAAAAGACAAGCTCATACTCACCTGGTTTGAGATCATCCCCTTGAAGAAGCGGATCATCAACTCTTCCATCTTTGTTTGTACAGACCTCTTTAATGAAAGAATGGTCTCCCTGTTCTGCTATGGCCCAAAGTTCTATCTTCATCCCTTTTGCCGGCAGACCTTTAGACAGGTCCAAAACATGTGTGGTCAGCTTACTGTCCATTATCGGGAAGCCCCTACCGTTGAATCAGCTGCCTTTTTTTGTTTAACGTCTTCTTGCGTAACGACAAAGCCTTGGAAGCCATACGGAGGACGTGGTTCCTGATAAACACTTCCTTCTGAATTCGGAATGGTTTCCACAACGGTTTCCCAGGTACGGTTATTGGTTTTAAATTGAACATTCGCCAGCTGAGGGAAACGTTCCAGAATCCTAATGCCAATATGATAAATGAGCTGCTGAATCGAACGGTTATTCAGTTCATGAAACACTGTGTTTGCAATATCACAAATTTGTTCCGCTGCTACATATTTTTCTGGATCCGCTCCAGTGCCATCCTCCCAGCGGCTATATTCCCAATCGAAATCCAAGTAGATAAATAGTGGACGATCCTGAGCTTCTGGCAGTGTGGTGTATTCATCTTGAATAAATCCATAAAAAGAGCTTCCTTTAACCTTGATTAAATGGACATCGACTATTCCACTTGAATGCTTAACGATTTTGCTTCCGGTAGGTGTCCTTTTGACTTCGATTGTAGTGGTAGCCCTTTCATTTCTGGAACATCGATAGACAACATCACTATTTTCATGTCCTTCCCCTTTTGGAACGAGTACATGATCGAAGGGAACTTCAGTTGCTGTCAGTTCCACTGCATCTATGTGGCTATACTTATCAAGGAAGACTTCACATATGAACTTTAAAAATCCTTCCGCCGTATTTCCTTGATAATTGGCCGCCTGGCGATGAATGATGTTTTTCATGGAATCCGTTGCAACCACCAAGCTATTATCTCCTTCCGTAAAAGAAGATAAAAAAGCTTCTCCTTTCAGAGAGATCTGGCAATTGAATCCAAAAATAGTATTATCTCTTTCTGTGAAACTTGATTCCGGTATTTTCCTCAAACCTGTAAGAGGCTGCACAAAAGTCCTATATACAAATACATCCCCTTTACCGTAAAACATCGTTCTGTTTTCATTTTGAGCTGTCATATTATTCCTCCTCCTAGTTTATAAAATCAGATAACCTGTGGCTGGCAATTAAGTGGATTTGCTTGATCGCTTCCTTAAGTTCATTTGCCTGATCCAAACCAATCCTTCTTTTCATCTCTGCCTTTATCACCGTTTTATCGCTGCCACGGACAGCAAATATGAACGGAAATCCAAACTTTTCTTTATACTGATTATTCAACGCATGAAATTCTTCATATTCATCCGGAGAAAGCGAATTCAAACCGGCTGCGGATTGTTCTTTAACTGATGCTTCAGCCATATCAATCCGGGCTGCTAGGTCCGGGTGAGACTTGATTAATTGGAGCTGTTCCGATAATGAGGCATTCTGCACAACAACTTCCATTTTCTGCTTTAGGTCGTCTAAGGAAATGAATGGCTTGTACTCCCATGAACGCTCTGCTATCCATGGAGAATGTTCATATACCCAACCTAACTTTTGGATGAATTCCACCTTGTTCAACTCATTAATGCTATTAAGGTCAGATATCAATACGGGCCCTCCCTTCTTCCAATTATTTTTATAATTCAAAACATTCTTAACTTAATTGAATTATATACATGCATTCCTTTATAGGTCATTAGCTGAAAAAGCTAATATTTTTCCAACCCCTTTGTGCTTACCGCACTCACCGTTTAAAGAACAGGCCATCCTTATAGCTTGGCTTCTGTTGCCAATATTCAAAAAATTAGTTAAATTAGAGAAAAAAGGCACAGCGAAGGGGACCTATCATGCATTTAACGATGACTGATGCATTAAAATTACCACAGATCAAACAATGCCAAGTGGCAGCTGGCATGCAGGGACTTAATAGAGAAATAGAATCCATCAATAGCTTTGATGCTCCTGATGTGCTTTCCTGGTTGAAGCCAAATGAATTGATTCTAACAACCGGATACTTATTTCAAGATAATCCGCAACAATTAGACCAATTCGTAATCGAATTGGCAAAAATGAATTGTTCAGGATTGTTCATCAAACTGGAAGAAATTCCGCAAACCACCATCAGCATTGCCAATATGGCCAATTTGCCTATTCTCAAAATCCCCCCTGAGTTTTCGTTATCAGATATCATGTCTCCCCTGCTTCGTGAAATTGTAAAGAGACAGAATGAACAAAAAGAGAAAAGCTATGGTATGGAAGATATTTCCTGGGTTGGTGCCGAAAATTTAAGTTACGGGATTTTAGGAATGACGGAGGACAAATCCAGCGTCCAACAAATTACTGGGGGATTCATATGTACGGTTTTACCTTTAACGCTGCAATGGAATCAAAAGAATGATCCCATTACTTATAAACAGCTTATCAAAACAATCGAAACATTAACCGAGCAAAATAAAATCGATAAGCTCATAAGGAATATCAAGGGCAGTCTAGTTATCATTTATCTGGATACCATCCCCCTAGGGAGCACCCGCTTTTATTCACAAGTCACCCAGATAAGCCAACAAATTATTTCTACTTTATCTAAACACCTGCCAATGGAACTTACGCTAGGAGTCGGTAACTATCATACAGGTATTAATAACCTGGCCAATAGCCTACAGGAAGCTTTACAATCTATTGATTTGGGAAAACGATTGAACCCAGGAAAGGAAGTTTACGGCTACAAAGAATTAATAACATTTAAGATTTTGCAGTATGCTCCAAAAAATGTGCTCATGGATATTGTTACAGGTAATTTAGCACCGCTGAAGGACCATGACGATGAAACCCAGTCTGATCTGATCAAAACCTTGGAGGCCTATTTGCAATGCAATCTTCGACCTGCTGAAACGGCCAGAATAATGGGGGTGCACCGAAACACTATCCATTTTCGAATTAAAAGCATAAAAAAACGATTAGGAATGGACTTAAGCAATGATGATCTGTTCACTATAAAACTTGCCCTATATGCCAAACGTCTGCTGGATAACCAATAAGAAAATGGCCCATACACATGAAAAACTGCCAGGGATCCTTCATTCCCTGGCAGTTTTTCATGTGCAGTAACACTTGATTCCCGATTCATTCAAATTATGCTTCCTTTACTTAGTCATGTAATAACTTCGCAGCTTTTATACTAAACTGCAATTTAAAAGCAATATCCCTCGATTTTAAATCAACTCCCAATAATTCTTCAATTCTAGACAAACGGAACTTTACAGTATTTCGATGCACAAACAAAGCCCGTGCCGCATCTTCTATTCTCCCTCTTGAAAATAGATAGGTTTCCAGCGTTTTTAACAACTCCCCCTCATTTTCCCTATCATATACAATAATCGGCTGAATCATGGATAGCACGTATTGAGTCATGGCATCCTTAGGGATTTGATTTATTAGATCTTCAACTTCAACGCTTGCGTAATCATTGATATTAGTCGGGTTAAGCCTCGAGCCAAGTTGAATGGCCTTTTTAGCTTCAATAAACCCTTCTTTCATATTGTAGATTTCTTTTTTCACCTTGCTTAACCCCATGGATAGTGAAGTGCCAGGATCATCTTTGGATATAAGACCTTCTAAAAGGATGGCAATTCGTTGAGCCTGCATAAGAAGGTGTTCATCAGTCACCATTCCTTTCCCTTGCAGAATAATTAATTGACCATCGAAGTCGATATTCCAATACTTGAAATCTTCCCTTTCCGTTTGGTTTAATTTCTCCAACATTCTGCCAATTGGAAAGAATGAATCCCCTTCTTCTTTCGTTCCGTTTATTAAGAGCAGAATATAGGGCCTATCGGGATTAAAGCCAAATTCCTGTAATTGGGGGATAAAAGATGTACTCCTATTTTCCCCATTCAAAAGAGAATGAAAAACTTCAACACTTCCTTTTCCATTGTTTTTCACTTTCTCCTTATTAACAAGTTCATATGTAAAGCTGAATAATAAGTCGGATAAAGGCATTTCATAAGGAATCTCCAGCAATGGGAAATTGTACTTGTTCGCTTCTTCCACCATTCCAGGAGGAATCGTAGAAAGAAACCGCTTAAGCTTGATAGCTAATCCAGCACTTCCTCTTTTCGACAATTCCCTAACAAGATTGATTTGAGCATTCAGGTCATCCTTAAACACATAACCGGTTGTCAGCAGGAGTTCCCCTCGTTTAATCCATGATATATCCGGATGATCCATTATACTTACTGAATTAATTACCCGAGTTAACCCTTGACTTCCTCCAATAACTTCCACTTGGTTTAGGGCAGGAAGTTTCAAAGCTTTTTCGATCGTTAAATACATATTTCTCCCCCTATTCTTCTTAATTATATACAGAATGAACTTGAATGAATATTCATATTTTTCCAAAAAATAGTCTTGATTTAGCATTATGGCGGTGATAATATAAAAATACACCGATTTTGTAAATAGCGTTTCTTAATAAGCAACAGCAAAACCATCCATAAGGAAGTATTTACAAAATCACAAGGAGGCGATTTCGTTACATTCATATAATTGGAAAGTCGTGACTAATTAAAAGGGGGCAAACATGGAAAAATTGAGCAAACTAAACACGTTATTGTTAGGTTTACAGCATGTTTGTGTAATGTATGGAGGAGCGGTAGCTGTTCCACTAATCGTCGGTCCTGCAATCGGCTTGACACAAGAACAGATCATATACCTGATCTCGTTTGATTTACTCGCCTGCGGGATAGTCACCTTGCTTCAAGTTATTGGCGGTAAAGGATTTGGTATAAGGTTACCTGCTTTAATGGCTGTTTCTTTTATCGTGGTTGAGCCAGTAATAGCCATAGGATCGGTCCATAGTATAACCGGGGTTTTAGGCGCAGTTATGGTATCCGGAATAATTGTTGCCATTTTATCAGGAGTAATCGGTAAATTAATACCCTATTTCCCACCAATTGTTGCAGGGTCCGTCATATTAATCATAGGCGTGTCATTAATGCCAGTTGCCATGAAAAATGCAGCGGGCGGAGTCGGTTCCCCCACCTTTGGAGATCCTATGAATCTAATGCTAGCTTGTTTTACACTAGTAAGTTTCCTTTTATTGAATACACTTACTAAAGGTTTCTTGAAAGCGATTTCAGTTCTTTTCGCCATGATTCTTGGCACTATATTGGCTGGTTTTTTAGGTATGGTCGATACCTCCGGCTTTATAGAGGCTAGCTGGTTTACAATGGTGACTCCTTTTTATTTTGGGGTACCTACCTTCGACCTTTCATCTATTATCACCATGACAATCATATCTTTAATCATAGCTGTGGAAAGTATAGGCGTCTTTTTGACACTCGGGGAAGTATGCGGGAAGGAAATAACCGAAAAAGATGTGGAAAAGGGCCTCCGTGCAGAAGGAATAGGGAGCTTCATAAGCGGTATCTTCAACTCTTTCAACCATTCTACCTTCTCACAAAATGTTGGCTTGGTCTTGCTGACAAAGGTAACTCAGCGCTCGGTAGTAGTCACGGCAGGTTGTATCCTAATCTTTCTAGCTTTTGTGCCTAAGGTTGCCGGTCTTACGACAATGATCCCTTTACCCGTTCTGGGCGGGGCCATGATACCAATGTTCGGCATGCTTCTTTCTGCAGCTTTGGGGATGATAGCCAAAGCGGATTTAAGCAAACCTTCCAATCAATTGACGATTGCACTTGGAATAGGAGTCGGTCTGGCAGTCAAGGGGGTCCCGGAAGCATTCGATAAATTCCCGGAAACAGTCCAATTAATATGTGGAAACGGAGTCGTGATGGGTACAATAACACTGGTTGTGTTAAATGCCATCCTGAATGGAAAAACAAATCCATCCATTACACACCATCATTCCATATCCGAAATTCAACCAAGCATGAGCCAGAATATTAATATCCACCCTTAGAAAGTAGCGGACAAGGCAATTCTCTAAGGGTGTCTAGTTGGCTAGGTTCTCCAACACTTTTAATTATAACCTTATTCAGGGAATTTTCAAACAAATAATACAAGCACCTTGCAACAGCCTATTTAATAGGTTAGCAAGGTGCTTTTTTTTACTCAATTATGGCTCTTCAACTTGTTTCATTTGAAAGGAGAGCGATATAACCCTCCAAAAATTTGGAGTCACTCCCGAAATTCCCGACCTTTTTCGAGTCTACATTCAAGGGGTCCCTTAAATTGTATTTTTTTTACAAAGCCTGATTCCGTGGGGTGTCATTGACAAATTTTCCGCATAATAAAATTGACACTTGGGGTGGTTCTGGAGAGCTATAAGCTTAACTTCCTTAGCTTATTAGAGGGTAATAGAGGTAGGTCCTGCAGATGCATCATCGCCAATCATTTTGTTTTTCGTACCCTTTAGGAATGGTTCAAATAAATGTGATCCGTAACCCCTTCAGCACCAGTGACAAGTATTTTGTAAGCGCAATTCACATCCACTCTTGATTGGTTATACAGTTATTTTTTCCAAACTTCAAGTATTTCAGATCCTACTCGATCCCATTCATATAAGCTTAAGGCAAGTTCCCTGCCTCGTTCGCCCATTTTTTTCATTAGTGACCTGTTTGATAGAATTTCTGTAATCTTCTCTGTAAAACACCCAGGATCTTCTGGATTCTCTACTACAAGCCCATTCTCCCTTATACGAATGACCTCTGGATTTCCGCCTCTTGCAGTTGTTACGATTGGAAGCCCTGAAGCCATCGCTTCATAATGGACGCGCGCAAGCGGTTCTTGCCATATTGATGTACACACGAATAAATCGGCAGCAGCGAACCAATTTTGTATTTCACTAGGTGCGACAAAACCAGTTGAAACAACTGGGATAGGCAGCTTTTTGGCCAATGCTCTTACATAAGCTACATAATCGGTAACATCATTTTGGCTGAACCATTTACTTCCGACAATAACTAAAGCCAAATCCTTAAATTTACTTGAAAGCTCAGGCAGTGCCCGAATTAACCTATCTACACCTTTATTACTTGAAAGTCTACCTGCAAATAGTATGACCGTTTTGTTTTCAAGACCGTTCGCTTTACGTAATTCATTACGGATTTTTTGCATTTTCGGGTGACTGCCGGGCAGGAATCGATTGGTGTCAACACCAGAATAGATGGTGCGGATCTTTGATGAAGCTTGTGGATATAAACTTTTTATGACATTGCCTATATAATCACTCACCGTTACAATATTCGTAACTTCGTCTATGGCTGCTTTTGCTTCCTCCGGATTGATTTTCTCTGGATTAAACATATCATTATGCATGCTAAGGGTAATTTTTGAATGAGGGGCTGCTTTTCGGACAGGAAGGACTAGCCGAGGCCGATTGAATATATGAATTAGATCGAAATGATTTGCTTTAAGATAGCTGACAACCTCTTCTCGATATACTTCGAATATTTTTCCAGGTACACGTACATAACGGTTTCCATCAATCGTCTCTTGATCAGGGAGTGATGGATCATTAATACCTAAAACCGTAATATCATGGGCTTTACTTAAATGCGGCAGGATGCCTGAGATATAGGTTTGAATGGCCCCGCCCAGTACCGGAGGAACAGGAAGCTTTTCGGTACAAATCATTAAAATTTTCATGTTTGTTCCATTCCCTTCCAATCATCTTTAATTTCTTCTAACACTGGCCATTTTGTTTGATCGGTATCAACAATTGTTTGAATCATCGCTGTTGTTTGATCAGTTAGAAATAATTCAGGTTCATATACTACTTCTTTAACATTCTTGTAAAATTCATTTGGAGCAGATAAATCGATCATTAAGATATCATATAGTTGCGATGAAATTGGATTTGCCTCGTGATAGGACTTGATCATTTCCCTTACCCAAGTTGCATCCCATCTATATAAATCCGCCATTGTGCCGGTAATCAGTTTTCTTAAATCGCGAATGGGAAGGTCATAAGCAACACCGTCAAGGTCAATAATCCACATTCCATTAGAGCCCATTTGACCATTTGACCAGCCATAATCTTGATGCACTAATCCCCAATATTCATTACCTTGTTTCGCTAGCTCTAGATAGCTTGATTCACTTAATCTTTCTAAGCTTCTTTTTGCTTGTTCTTCAAAATCATTTAAAACATTCAGCAAATAGGGGCTTGCAGGCATTTCTTCATATGCATTAGCAATGTTCCGAAACCAATCCATCTTATTGATGACTTTTTCATAAGTCGCTGGCCATTTATATAACCGGGATGCAACTTCAGCTTGTTTAGGCGGAACATACCCTTTGCTTAAAAGGTGGAATTCGCCGAGAGCATTACAAAGATGTTTGGCTCCTTCCAAATCCTTTGATACAGGTGCCAATGATTCGATCCACTCAGCGACGAACCATAACTTCCCTCCAGCCTCAACATAATCCTTTCCATCTTTTGTTTTCACGATGGGCGGTACTCTTGCTTCCTTAACATTAACTAAATATTCTTGAGCTCCTAAGCTAAACATGCTTCTTGTAGGTCTTCTGTGTAAAAGTTTTAAACTCTTTGGCCCTGAACTTGTTTCCATTTTCCATATAGAGCCGCCTTTATCTGGTTTTGTTGTAACAACTTGAATGTTCTGAACGGAGAAACCGTAATGTTCAAGAACTTCCAGTGCCATTTTTTCAATATATTCAGGAACAAAAAACTCATGAGTGAGCTCATCTTCTTCCCAAGGCACAATTATTGCTTTCTCCATGAAAACCCCTCCTGTGATATATATAAAAGTATTTTCCGCCAAAATAAGGGCAAGGTCACGACAGATTCATTATGTTCTAATATCAGGCTGTATCCATATACAAGCATAATTTTCTAATGTTGAATATTGTTCTTTATTAAATACCCATGATTAATCAACACCGCTGGAGTAACCATACTTTTTAATAAACTATGTGGAAAAAAAACTTTTGTATCAGACAATTCACCCAAATTGTTAGGTAATTGGGTTCTCCTGCAAATATGACCAATTTGAAACATAGAATCTCAATAACCTTTTCATCCATGAATTAAAATCTCTCCTTGGACAGACTTCACACCTTGTGCAAAAACTTTTTCACAGGATTTCAATTATTTATAACGAATGACTAGAAGAATTTCATACAAAAAGAAGGAGGCATATAATGGGGATAAAAATGGACGAATACGAACTTCTTGACAAAGATTCAGGCCCATATGGAATAACTGCCGGAAAAGATGGTGCGCTATGGTTTACACAACATAAAGCAAATCAAATTGGCCGAATGACCGTTAACGGTGAAGTCACTCCATTCGTTGTTCCTACCCCCAATGCTGGTGTGCTATCTATAACTTCCACAACTCAGGGGGATATATGGTTTACGGAAAATAGGGCGAATAAAATTGGAAAACTGACAGGTACAGGTGAAATCATCGAATATACTCTCCCGAGTCCGAACTCAGCACCTTTTGGAATAACGGAAGGACATAATGGAGACATTTGGTTTACCGAGATGAATGGAAATAGGATAGGGCGAATTTTATCATCAGGTGAAATGATTCAGTATGATTTACCGAGTCCCGGCTGTTACCCCTCTTTCATTGTTGCTGGAACTGACGGTGCCATTTGGTTTACTGAGAATCAGAGTAATCAAATTGGGCGCATTACGATGCTTGGAGAAATGACAAATTACACTTTGCCAACAAAACATGCTGGTCCTGTAGGTATTACAAGCGGACCGGACGGTGCACTCTGGTTTGTGGAAATTAACGGAAATAAAATCGGGCGCATTACTACTTCTGGAACAATATGTGAATATACCATCCCAACTCCAGATGCCCGACCACACGCAATAGTGACAGGTCCTGACCGTGCTTTATGGTTCACTGAATGGGGAAGTAATCAAATTGGGCGCATTACCATGCAAGGAGAAATTACGGAATATCCAATTCCTACCCAAAATGCTGAGCCGCATGGAATTGCATCAGGTCCTGATGGTGCCATTTGGTTCGCTGAGGAATGCAATAAGATCGGCCGGCTAAGTTTATTATAAAAACCCTGAAAGGCAGTGGATATCCATGGAATCTAATAAGCAACATGGACCAAATCCTCAAGATAAATATCCGATTAAAGGAAATCACGTCGTGCAATTTATTAAAAATACAATCACTAGACCAAACATTATTGCGGGTGAATATTCATATTACGATGCAAGGAATGGTGAGTCTTTTGAAGATCAAGTGTTATATCACTACGAATTCTTCGGTGACCGGCTTGTCATCGGGAAATTTTGCGCCATGGCACCTGGTGTAACGTTTATTATGAATGGAGCCAACCATAGAATGGATGGTTTTTCAACCTACCCCTTCAACATTTTCGGACACGGTTGGGAGAAGTATACGCCAGCGTTAGATCAGTTGCCGTTTAAAGGCGATACCATTATTGGAAATGATGTTTGGATAGGAATGGATACTGTCATCATGCCTGGAATAAAAATTGGGGATGGTGCAATTGTAGCCGCCAAATCGGTTATTACCAAAGATGTGGAACCTTACACCATCGTTGGAGGGAATCCCGAAAAGAAACTTAAAACCCGCTTCCCGGAAGAAATCATTAACGAACTGCTGGAAATTAAATGGTGGGATTGGGATATCTCTATCATTTCTGCTCATATTGATGTGATAGTAAATGGGGATATGGAAAGTCTAAGAATCTTAAAAAATAAAAAATGACAATGCATCAGCTTCAGAGAATCCGATTCTTGTACCACAAAATAATGGAGGGAAATCACTTTTTAAATAGGATAATTCAATTGACTATATTAAGATCGCTTTTTAACCATGACTTTGTTAAAGATTAATGTTGATTTTTTGAACAATTAAAAGAGACCACCTATAAGTGGTCTTCTTGTGCATCCTAGTGAAGTAAAGCACCGGTTAGTTCATTAAACCATAAATATATATAATAGCCCATATTATAATTAAGACCCAAATCATTACTATTAGTGAGCCGACTATCCAATTCTTCGGCTTACCATTTTTCATCATTTCTTTTGCCTTAACTTCACAGTCGGTTAATACACTCTTTGGTATCATCTTTAATGCGATCATTATCCCTATTGGAACGAGAATTACATCGTCTAAGTAGCCAAGAATGGGTATAAAATCAGGTATTATGTCTATCGGACTGAATGCATAAGCCACAACACAAGCCGTAAATACCTTTGCATGCCAAGGCACCCGTTCATCTTTACAAGCAAAGTAAAGGATAAAAATTTGCTGTTTTAGTCTCCTCGCCCAAGTCTTAATTTTATCAAACATTTTTATCTCCTATAATAATTAAGCTTTTATTTCCATTATAGCAATATAAGATTTACAAAGGATTGTTATTTGACTAACCTCCCCGTTCCATAAGAAATAGCTGCCTTCGATCCTAAGCTAAAGCAACCGTTAATTTAAATACTATATTTCACAAACTTCAATTACTGCGTTAAGTATTAGTTTTGGAACTCTTCAATTCTATCCAACCATTCATTTAATAGAGTGCTAAAAAGTTGCGGTTGTTCAATTTGTAAATTGTGACCTGCCATATCCAATACAGCAAAAGTTCCTCGCGGATACTTGTTTGCTATGTCCAGAGCATCTTTATATCCAACCGAAGAGTCTTGTCTTCCTAACAGGAATACACTGGGTTTAATAAAATCAGACTGGTCAATCTTAAAAGAAAACCCATATTTATTCTTAACCTTATTTAGAAACTTTTCATCACCAATTTTACAACCACTTAGAATTTCTTTGTTGTACCTTAACCATGTGTACTCATCAAGTACAATGTTGTTATTTCTAAAATCTTCTAATTCACCCTTTGATAAATTCTCAATGAACTTCTCATCCGTTCTCATTATTTTATGTATCTCAACTGTTCTATTTTCTGGAAGAGGAATAATAAGAGGACATATAAATGCTGCACCAAGTATTTGTTCTTGATGCTTTTCAATAATGCCCCTAGCTATATAGCCACCGTAAGATTCCCCGGCAATTACGTACTCTTGGTTAGGAATTACAGCTTGAATAAACTCTAAAACAGCATCCAGCATTTCATCCGAACTACTTATTTCGTTATATTCTTTTGTTAATCCCATCCCAGGTAGGTCGATATAAATACGTCGCCACCCCTCCCTCTTAGTAAATATTGGTTCCATACAACCACTCATTAATCGATGGTCCGGAGAATAACCGTGTATCATTAAAATTGGTTTTCCTCCCCCTAAATCTTCATAATAAATTTCAGCTTGGCGAACTTTGCAATATGCCATATTAATCCTTCTTTCTATAAAAATCATTTTAACTAACAGTACCTATTCTCTTTTTGTTTCTTCAATTCCTTCTTCAATTATTCTGCCCCCATAGTTCAGCAAGAAAATCAACAACATCCTTTAACAGAGCCTTAATCATAGAAAAAATAGACGTATAGAAGGGTATCGCCAAACTGTGGTATTTTGTATGATAAGCAAATCGCAGCAAAAAAAGCCCGTTCCCTGTACTAAACTGTACCCTATAGAGTAGACACCTAAAAAAGTCTCCTATAGGGTACTTTTTTGTATAATTAAGAAACACAACGAGAAAACACAACATGGGACTGGAGAAGGTTATGAGTAAAAAGCTTTTTACAGAGAAAGAAATCAAACTACTATCATCTAATAATTATGTTAAATCTGTAAGTTCAAAAGGAATTACTTATACTGATGAATTTAAGCATATATTTATAGCGGAAAAACAGAAAGGCAAGTTCGTAAGGCAAATATTTGAAGAATTTGGGTTTGATGTAGAGGTTTTGGGGACGGAAAGAATTAAATCAGCGAGTAAGAGATGGCAAGCAGTTTACGAGAAGAACGGGATTATTGGTTTATGTGACACTAGAGCAGGAAATTCAGGGCGCCAAAAGGAAAGAAAACTTACCCTAGAGGAGAAAAATGCTCGCTTAGAAGCACAAATCAACTTACTAAAGGCAGAAAACGAACTGTTAAAAAAGATTCGTTTTGCAGAAAGGGGGATGAAGAAGTAGTTCTTCCTCCTTTCCAAAAATATATCCTAATTCGCTCCGTGATTGAAAAATATCAACTAAAACATATGGTGAAATACCTTTGTAAAATAGTCGGTGTTTCAAGAAGTGGTTATTATAATTACTTCTCAGTGAAATCACAGGAAAAAAGAATTCGAAAAGATGAAAAGGATGAGGTAGTGAAAGAAATCATCATAAAAGCATTCCATTTCAAAAATCGTAAGAAAGGGGCTCGTCAGATCAAAATGACTTTGGCGGGTCAATTTAATGTTGTCTATAATTTGAAGCGTATCCGGCGAATCATGAAGAAGTACAGCATTATATGCCCTATTCGGAAGGCAAATCCGTACAGACGAATGATGAAAGCCACTCACGAGCACCGTGTGGTGCCGAATCTTTTGAAGAGGGAATTCAAACAGGAAGTTCCAGGTAAAATACTACTGACAGATATCACATATTTGTTCTATGGCCAAGGAAAGAAAGCTTATCTATCAACGATTAAGGATGCTTCGACCAATGAAATTGTGGCTTACCATGTATCAGATCGCATTACCATGGACCTGGCTACGGAAACCCTCCTCAAGTTAAAGAAAAATCGAAGATTTCACAAAGCAAAGAATGCCTTTATCCACTCTGATCAGGGAACTCATTATACCCATCCGGACTTTCAGAAATTAGTAAAAAAACTGGGATTAGGCCAGTCGATGTCAAGGCGCGGGAACTGCTGGGATAATGCACCTCAAGAATCTTTTTTTGGCCATTTTAAAGATGAAGCCTCTATTAAAGCATGTTCAACTTTAGATGAATTAAAAAAAGAAATTAAGCAATATATGACGTATTACAATCACTACAGATACCAATGGAATTTAAAAAAGATGACTCCTGTTCAATACAGAAATCATCTTTTTCAAGCTGCCTAGGCTTTTTTTAAACTGTCCTTTACAAAGGGTACATTTCATACGATAGGAATTGACTTTTTTTACTTATTATATGGCTTCTTTTTATTTTTCACTTCCCCGAGACCAGATTACCACTGGAATCAATAATAAAGATAATAACCCTCCGATAAATGATAAGGCTGTATAACTTGAACCGGCCACAATCATTCCAGATAAGGCTCCACCAGAGGCTCCTGATAATGCAATTAAAACATCCACTGTACCTTGGGTTTTAGCCCGATTTGAAGTGTCGGTTGAATCAACAATAAGAGCCGTCCCACTTATTAAACCGAAATTCCATCCTAATCCAAGTAAAGAAAGGGCAATAACTAGGAGAATCATAGAATCACCTGGTGCAATCGCCGATATTAAACCGGCCAGAAGCAGCGTAGCTCCAGAGGCAATAGCCATGGCAGTACGGCCAAACTTATCAACAAGGACACCTGTAACCAGTGAAGGAAGATACATGGCAGCTATATGAAATCCAATAACGAGACCTATTTCACCCAAGTCATGTCCATGATGCCTCATATGAACTGGCGTCATGGTCATAATGGCCACCATTACAATTTGAGTAAGAACCATAATTGCCGCACCAACAATAATTCCTCTTTTGTTTACCATTTGTTCAGTATCAGCCGAATATCCTAATCGATTACTTTCTTGTTTGGTCGCTTCTATTGCTCTTGCTATAACTAATGGGTCCGGGCGAAGCAAAACGAAAAGGACAAGACCTGCTAATATAAATGCTGCCGCTGATAAAATGAAAGGACCAGCGAGTGAAGGAACGCCAATGGAAAGAGCAAAATCCCCCATTACATTCACTAAATTCGGACCGGCAACTGCACCAAATGTTGTAAACACCATGGTAATACTAATGGCAGTGGCTCGCTGTTTATTGTTAGCCAAGTCCGTACCAGCGTAACGAGCTTGTAAATTTGTCGCTGTTCCTGCACCATAGATGAGCAGGGAAGCAAATAAAAGGAAAACGCTATTTATGATGGCTGCCATTATGACTCCTATTGCTCCAAGTCCACCTATCATAAAACCAGCTGTTAGACCTGTACGGCGGCCGTAACGTTGAGAAAGTCTCCCTACGATTAAAGCAGCCCCGGCAGATCCTAATGTAAATAAACCCGATGGCACTCCAGCAAATGCATCTGTGCCAAGCATTTGTTGTGCAAGAAGTGCCCCCACCGTAACTCCAGCCGCTAAACCGGCACCGCCAAAAATTTGTGAAATACTTATAATAATCAATGTACGTTTGTATAACATTTTTTGTTTTTCTTGAGAATCTACATAACTCTGGTTCATTTGATCTGTTTTACTGGACATTTGTTAAGACCTCATTCATCATTCTGTAATTTCTCCCCACCATGTACACCTTCCTCTAGTTGATTTTCTAATATTAATATTCACCTTTACTTTTTTAGTTTAAAAACTATAAAATCAGCACATCTGAAATCTTCTTCAAATGAAGGATATTTTTCTAACATCTCTTTTGATGGCTTAGGTTCTATTATGCTTTCTAAAATAAAACCTGTTTTGATTAAAGTGTTTATATAACTTGTTAATGTTCTATGAAAGAATAGCATTTTTTCTTTATCTCCTAAACCTTGTTCATACACTCCTTCATAAAAATACTTATCTACGTTCCAATGCAATTTTTTACCGTCCTTTGTTTTTTCCCAACCACTCTCTGGAGTAACAAAACAAGGATGCAAAATCGAAAATATGAAACAGCCTCCATCTACTAATAGACGATACATTTCTTGAAATGCTTTTTCGTAATTTGCAAGATCTTGAATGACCATATTGGATACTATTAAATCGAAACGTTTATCTTCTAAACAATACAAGTCCTCACAATTCCCCTGCCTATAATCAATCAGCAAATCATTTGGAGTTCTTCCCTTAGCAATTTCTATCATCCGTGATGAATAATCCACAGCCGTTACAGTCGCTTCGGACCTCGCTAACATTCGACTTAAATACCCCTCACCACACCCGGCATCTAAAATGTTTTTATTCCTCACCGGCTCCATAAGTGATAATAAAGTTGGATTTAAAAAAACTTCTTTATGAAGGTCTCCTTGCTCGGTATGATTTGCAGAATATGTATCCGCGAAACTATCCCACCTTTTAATCGCTTCTTCTGTACCAATATTCCGATTCATGTTAACTCCTCCCTTCTTCTAAACTCCCCCGATAGTTGCATTAATAAAAAGCTGCCTTAAAGACAGCTCCTATCTTAAGCTTACGCACCCGTTGTTTAAATGACTACCACATCGGTTCATCCTTGTTACTTAACTTATATATAAATGGCATCATAATAATCACTAAAGCATACGCAACTATTTCAAAAACTAAGGCATAACCTTTAGGTACACCAAATGATATTAAAGGTACGATCAATAAAGTTATAAATATAAATAGGCTTAATAGCTTTCTTGTTTTCTTGGAAACGTATTGGGATGAATCACAGGATGAACATCTTAACCTCTTTTTAAAGGTAAACATTTTAAAAAAGGCCTCTACCCAACCCCATTTATAGCCACATTGCTGACAGGTTGGCATATGCAACAAACTCCTTTCAATTAAATCAATATTACAAATTATATCATTTATTCCTAAACTATCCTGACTAGATTGTTGCATAAAGAAAAAGCTGCCTTAAAGACAGCTCCTATCTTTTGCTAAATTTTATCTTCATCCCATATACGTTCCAAGATCACTTCATTATTAATACAGTTTATTTGAAAAACGTCAGGGTTACTAAGATTTTTCCAACACTCGAAATCAAAGTCACTATTATAATTCATTAACAGTAAGGATATTATATTTCCGTGACTGACGATTACTGTATTTTCAGCCCCACTTTTAAAGACTTCTTCTACAACATTTACGATTCGATTTTTCGCTTCTTGACTTGACTCTCCTCCTTCGAATTTTAATTCCATATCATTAAATGTTGCTTTTAGTTTTTCATACCAATCAGGTAATTCCGTTGTGCTTAGTGTTCGTTCTGAGAGGCGTTCATCAATCTCTATTTTAATCTTTGTTTTCTCACATAATGGTTCTACTGATTGAATAGCACGCAAAAAGGGACTCGCTATTATTCGGTCAAGTTTTGCATTGCTGAAAAAATCAACTAAATATTTCGCTTGTTTCAAACCCTTTTCTGTTAACGGAGATTCCGAAGGTTGCCCTTGTGCTTCACAATGTCTGACAATGTAAATCTTCTTTTGCATACAGATCCTCCCACATAAGTAGTAAATACTAGTTTCTATATTTCTCTATAATTTTCCTTCTTGAATTACCTGCCCCTTTAGTTCCATAAGACAGCTCCGATCTACAGCTAACGCACCCCGATCCATTCTTGAAACATAACCCTTCCATCACTAAAAAATTAATAGTGTATACTTTGTTATCCATGGTTTCTTTATCGGGTATTATAAAAAAGTAATTCCCTTTTTTATTTAATTCTTTACTCTTTTCCAATAACCTCCTTATTAGGAGGTTGCAGACTGTAGACAAACTCGATGAAAATCGAGTTTGTCTATTTTTTATGGCTTGTACAATTTGGACGTTGATTTCCACTCCAGGCACTCGCTTTCCGCGGGCGGTCGGGGAGCCTCCTCGGCTTTCGCCTGCGGGGTCTCCCCTAGACGCGCTTTTCCCGCAGGAGTCTCGTACCTTCCGTTCCAATCAACTTTGTCTTACCTTTTAGATAGAACACTTTTGCCTGGAGTCATGTTTGTTTTAAAATAGAAGTATTAAAACTTGAGGTGATGAGGATGCTTTCTAAACATGATTCTATTCAGCGAGATCAACTTGAAATGATTACTTTAGATCAATTGGTGCCACCGAACCATTTGGTTCGTAAAATGGAGGCTGCCATTGACTTCACTTTCATTTATGACTTGGTGAAAGATATGTATTCAGAGGTAGGACGCCCAAGTATTGATCCAGTTATTTTAGTTAAACTGACTTTCATTCAATATACCTTCGGTATTCGTTCCATGCGTAAAACGATTGAAGAAGTTGAAACCAATATGGCTTACCGTTGGTTCTTAGGCTATGGTTTCCATGATAAAGTACCTCATTTCTCTACGTTCGGGAAAAATTATGAGCGACGCTTCAAAGATACAGATCTGTTTGAACAGATTTTCTATCGCATTTTAATGACAGCTGCTAATAAAAAGTTAATAAGTGCTGAACACGTTTTCGTGGATTCCACACATGTGAAAGCCAGTGCGAATAAACGGAAATTTGAAAAGAAAATCGTTCGTAAAGAAACACGAGCGTATCAAGGACGTCTTCAAGAAGAAATCAATCAAGATCGTGAAAACCATGGAAAAAAGCCTTTTCCACCAGATAAATTTGATAAAGAAGAGACCAAAGAGATTAAAGAAAGTACAACGGATTCTGAGAGTGGCTACTATGTGAAAGATGAACGAACAAAACAGTTTGCCTATTCATTCCACGCGGCCGCAGACCGCAACGGTTTTGTATTGGGAACGATTGTAACACCTGGAAATACACATGACAGTCAGATCTTAGAGCCACTAGTTGAACAAGTGATTGAGAAAGTTGGAAAACCGGAAGCCGTTGCCGCAGATGCAGCTTATAAAACACCAGCGATTACAAGCTACCTATTTAACAAAGAAATCATACCGGCTTTACCTTATACACGTCCTCGCACCAAAGAAGGATTTTTCCGCAAACAGGACTATGTATACGATGAACATTTTGATTGTTACCTTTGCCCTTCGGGCGAAACTTTAAAGTACTCAACAACAAATAAAGAGGGCTATCGCGAGTACAAATCGCCAAAACAAATTTGTACAACATGCTCATTTTTATCTCGGTGTACAGAAAGCAAAGACTGTCAAAAAGTGGTGACACGGCATATCTGGCAAACACATGTGGAAGAAGCAGATCATCTGCGTCATCATCAAGATGTAAAACCTATATATGCAAAACGTAAAGAAACGATTGAGCGTGTATTCGCAGATGCAAAAGAAAAGCATGGTATGCGTTGGACTACTTTAAGGGGACTTAAAAAATTGTCGATGCAGGCGATGCTTACTTTCGCTGCCATTAATTTAAAGAAGATGGCCAATTGGACATGGCAAGGTCCAAAAATGGCCTAACATAGTGGGCTCGTAGAGCCCCAATCTCTAAACTTTAGGCGAAAATTCAAAGGGAATTTCAAAAGGGGTTCAGAATTTTTTAATTCCGAACCCCTTTTGTCTACAAACTGTAACCTCCTTATTAGGAGGTTGCACAACTTGTTCACTTTTTCTATAAAAGCTTGTATTTCATTAATATCTGTAATGACTCGGAAGATACCCCGTCCTCATCAACACCTTGCACTAATAATGTTGTATATTCATCTTCATGTGCTTCTCCCCTCAGGTCAAGTCTTTGATAGAACGGGAGAGCGATTATTAAAAGGGCATTTAAAAAATACGGCCAAAACCTGTAATGATATGAATTGTTTTTTTCGTTTTTCTTCCTAAAATATCCGCAAATACCCCGATTACAGCCGATTATCCTTGATTAAATGACCTGACTGGCATGTAAGCCCCAAATGATAACGCTTCCCTTCACTATCTCGGCCTTTTCCTTGTGAATGTCCTCTCTTCCCTTGAATCTAAATCTCAGCATGTTACGATAACAAGGTTAAAAAATACGAACGGAATTACGAACAATGAACTTTTAGGAGGGCATAATGTTGAGAGATAAAACTGTTGCATTTTTAGGAGCCGGTTCGATGGCAGAGTCGATGATTTCTGGAATTGTGCAGATTGGGAGCATACCAGCAGAGAGAATTTATGTGACAAATCGCAGCAATCAATTACGACTCGAGGAAATGAATCACGTGTATGGAGTCCATGCGGTCCATCAGGATGCATTGCCATATGAAGAAGTTGATTTCTTCATTTTGGCAATGAAGCCCCAGGGAGCAGCAGAGGCTCTTGATGCACTCAAAGATAAAATAAGAGTGGATCAAGTTGTAATTTCTGTTTTAGCGGGCATTTCCACTGAATTCATGGAAAATCATCTACAGCTTGGACAGCAGGTTGTGCGGTTGATGCCGAATACGTCGAGCATGATCCGGGAGTCGGCAACTGCGTTATCTCCGGGAAGACATACAGCGATGGACAATGTGATAGCAGTGAAAGAACTGTTAGGCTGTATGGGAAAAGTGTTCTTAATTGAAGAAGAGCATATGGATATTTTTACAGGAATTGCAGGAAGCGGACCTGCTTACTTCTATTATTTAATGGAGCATATGGAACACGCTGGCGTTAAAAAGGGTATGGATGAAGCGATGGTCCGTGAGATTGTCGCCCAAACGATTTTAGGCGCAGCCAAGATGATTATGGTGAACGACGAGACACCGGCAAGTCTCAGAGAGAAAGTCACTTCACCAAATGGAACGACAGCATCCGGACTTGATGCGTTACGGAAAAATAATGGCGGCAGAGCCATTTCACAGGCGATTCATCATGCTGCGAAACGTTCGAAAGAGCTGAATGAAGAGATGGCAGTAGCGTACAGCAAATCGACTAATCCCCCGAGAGTAATGGGGAACTTCAGTACCATAAAAGGACGGTGCCTAAGTTAATCATCTCCATAAATACACCATGGAGCCTCCTTAGGAAATTATATGTATCAAAAGATGTGGTTATCAAATAACAATCCATCAAATAGTTAAGAAAAAATATAAACGTAAGAAAAACGGAGGACAACATGAAGAGAATCCTTAAGATCGCTAGCGCTTTTATCGGAATTCTAGTTGGAGCAGGGTTCGCCTCAGGACAAGAAACCATGCTTTATTTTGTAAGCTTCGGGAACTTGGGCACAATTGGAGCTATCATTTCAGTCGCTATTTTTGCATACCTTGGAATGATTCTGATGAAGCTTGGCAGTCGTACACAAACAGATTCGCATCTGGAAGTAATTTATAAGATTTGCGGTCGCTTTCTCGGCTGTATCATTGATTATGTTCTGAATGCCATCCTATTTGGTATAGGAATTGTCATGATTGCGGGGTCAGGCTCGATCTTTGATCAGCAATTCGGATTACCTTCCTTTATAGGAACCATCCTTATGACTGTTCTTGTCATGATAACAGTTATGCTGAAAGTTGACCGTGTGATTAAGGTAATTGCATCCGTCACACCATTTCTGATTCTTGTCGTACTTTTTCTATTTATTTATAGTATGTTTACAATGAATTCATCGTTTACGTCACTTGAACCACATGCGCTGGAACAAAATTCAGCTGCGGGACATTGGCTTGTATCTACAATAAACTATATTTCAATAACCATTGCAATGGGGGCTTCCATGACACTTGTTATGGGTGGAAATGAACCTGATGAAAGGATATCATCCATTGGAGGACTTACAGGAGGGATCGCTTTAGGTCTACTTCTTTTAATTAGTCACCTTACTATTTTCTCAAATATTAATACTGTATCGGGCTTGGATATGCCAATGCTGGGAATCGCCAACAGTATTTCACCTCTCTTAGGCATTCTGTACTCTCTCGTTCTGTTCGCCATGATTTTCAATACGGCAGTCAGCATGTTCTACTCATTTGGAACACGCTTTTCTGATCCGCAGACCACAAAATTTAAAGTAATCATTATTTCATCACTGTTGATCGGATTTATAGCAAGCTTCTTTGGCTTCACTAAACTTGTTTCCTCTCTCTATCCAATCTTTGGCTATATGGGAATTGTCCTTATTATCGTTCTCATCATTACTCCATTCCGAATGAGTCGATTAACGAAAGAAAATTAAATTGAGGATTGTTTAACCAACCTTTCTACTCATGTGTAGAAAGGTTGGTTAAGGAAGGAAAAACTCTCCCTTCCCCTGTATACTTCGGACAAACTAACCTACTAAGAGCAATGATACCAATCAAAATTGATTGGTACTGGATGGTTTGCCTAAATGTTTTTGCTATGACATCTAAATAGCTTAATTCTGGTATTACCTCTCTTGTTTTATCCATATATAATTCTTCCTTATTCGCGAGGTGTGATAACTTCTGATATCAACAAAGAACAACTGGAAAATTAAATACTTTTTAGTATCTTTGCTGGGTTTCCAGCCACTATTGTATTGGCAGGAACATCTTTTGTAACAACGGAACCAGCAGCAACAATTGAATTATCTCCAATAGTGACTCCAGCCAGGATTATGCAACTTCCACCAATCCATACATCGTTTCCAATTATTATTGGTATTCCATAACCACTCTTGTTCCTATCCTTAGGTTCGATTGAATGACCAGCCGTATATATCCCTACATTGGGGCCTATCATACAGTTGTCACCCACCCTAACTTCTGCCATATCTAAAATAGTGCAGTTATAGCCAGCATAGAAATTATCGCCAACGTGGATATTGTAGCCCAAATCGCAATGGAAATTGTGTTCAATATTAGGATCAACACCTACAGTACCAAACAATTTCTTTATAGTTTCTTCTCTTTTTGAGAAATCTTCTATAGCACTGTTGTTAAATTCTTGAACAAGTTTATGAGCACGAATATTTTTTAATTTTATTTCCTCTGTTCCTCGTTCATAATAGATTTTCTCTTTATCGTTCATACCTAATTTCCTCCTTTCAGTTAGTACAAATGTTACCATAATCTTCAACTAACCTGCCCCCCGATAGTTCTATTAGCAACCTCGATAAGTTAGAAAAAATAACAACTTTCTACCTAAGGAAAGGTTTGTTAGATAAGACGATTATTTCAATTTAAGTATTATTTTCCCCTTTGCTCTTCCCGTCTCTGCATACTCCAATGCTTTTTGGGCATCTTCGAAAATAAAAACTTTATCAAGTGTAGGCTTAATTACTTCTGACTCTAACATTTCTGTTAAAATTTTCAACTGCTCTCCACTATGCTTCATAAAAAGAAACGTGTATTGGACATTATGTTTTTTTTCTAGCTTCGTAAGTTTATAACTTGCAATGGAAAATAAGGTTTTTTTTAATGAGCTAAATCCGTTTTCTTTAGCAAAGCGACCATTCGGGATTCCAGATATAGAAACAATCTTTCCTCCTTTTTTTAATGTTACAAATGATTTCTCTAACGTCGCCCCCCCAATGGTATCAAGAACTGCGTTGTAGTCACGTATCGAATGTTCGAACTTTTCTGTCTTGTAATTAATAACTTCGTCAGCGCCAAGAGATTTCACCAAATCACTACCATCACTAGCTGTAGTTGCGACAAAAGCACCCATATATTTTGCAAGTTGGATAGCAAATGTTCCTACACCCCCTGATCCTGCATGTATTAATATTTTATGTCCTTTTTCAATTCGCAGAATATCATGTAAAGCTTGGTAGGATGTCAATCCGACTAGAGGGATGGAGGCGGCTTCTTCAAAACTTATATTTTTAGGTTTTAATGCAATATCTTCTTCGTTAACAGAGAGATATTCAGTAAAAGTTCCCATTTTATTTGCTCTAGGTCGACCATATACCTCATCACCGACTTTAAACTTCGTGACACTAGCACCTACTTCAACAATTTTTCCAGAAAAATCATTTCCTAAAATTAACGGCATCTTGTATTTCAATAATAATTTTAATTCACCTTTTCGAATTTTTGTATCAAGAGGATTTATACTTGCCGCATATATCTCAACTAAGACCTCATCATTATTCATTTTGGGCATAGGGAAGTCTAAAAAATTTGGATTTTCACCGTAGTTTTCAATTGCTAAAGCTTTCATTACAATCCTCCACATTTTTATTTAACGCACATGTATCTTTTCATGACGAACCCTAAGAAAAAAGATTATGAATATCCCTGGATGGGATATTCATATTAAATAAATTATTTTAAGAAAGGATAATCTGTATAACCTTCTTTTCCCCCTGCATAGAGCGTGTTTTTATCAGGTTCGTTTAGGGGAGCACCTGATTGAATCCGTTCTACAAAGTCTGGATTAGCTAGTACCCAAGTGCCAACTGTGACAACATCTGCAAAATTATTATCTACATCAGACGAAAGTTGATCTAGAGGACGACCAGGACGGTTAACAAGAAGTGATTGATCCCAAAGTTGACGCACATCTTTTAGGAATTGCTCGTTTCCGAAGTGCATTAAATGCAGATATGCAAGGTTAAGCTTATTTAATTCACTTATTAAATAGCGATACATCTCAAGGCTATTTTCCCCCTCATCAATGCCTTGCAGTGTTCCTTGAGGAGAAAAACGGATGCCTGTTCTTTCTGCTCCTATTTCATCAACAACTGCTTTAGCTACTTCAATAGCGAATCGAGAACGCCCCTCAATCGTACCACCGTATGCATCTTGACGATGATTGGAGTTTTCACTAAGGAATTGTTGGATCAGATAACCATTCGCTCCGTGAATTTCAACTCCGTCTGCACCAGCTTCAATTGCTGAACGTGCTGCTTTACGAAACTCATTGATAACATCTTTTATCTCAAGCTCACTCAATTCTCTTGGTGTTGGAATATCTTTCATTCCTTCTGCCGTGAAAATTTCTACACCAGGTGCAATAGCTGACGGTGCAACTGCTTGGCGATGGTGAGGTGTGTTATCAGGGTGTGATACACGTCCCACATGCATAAGCTGAACAAAAATACGACCGCCTTCACTATGAACTTTAGAAGTTACTTTTTTCCACCCTTTAATATGATTTTCTGTATAAATACCAGGTGTATTAGTGTACCCTTGCCCATCATCTGAAGGTTGGGTTCCTTCGCTTATAATTAAACCGACTGTAGCACGCTGACCATAGTACTCTGCTATTAAATCGCTCGGTGTACCATCTGGTAAAGCTCTACTTCTAGTCATCGGAGCCATTCCTATACGATTTTTCAAGTCAATGTTTCCGATACGGACTTTTTCAAATAATCTGCTCATACGAATACTCCTTTTTAATAAGAATTAGAATCAAGGAATGAATTTACGTGTTCTGCAAATAGTTCTGGAAATTGAAACAGGTGCCCGTGACCAGAATCAGGATATATAATCAGCTGTGCTTTGGGTAATTTCTCTGTTAAGATATAACTGTTTTTAGTCGGTACCATCACATCATTAACACCATTAGTAACAAGTACAGGGAGTTTGATGTTTTGTAACCATTCATAATCATGATTGGATTTTTGTTTAGCCCATTTTGCAATGGCTTGTAATTGTGCCTCTTTTACTTGTTCTGAACTGTTTACTTTTTTCTGATTAAAAATTCTTTGTAGTGAAGCCATTCCTGCAGATTTACTTGTTTCGGTTTGTCCGTAGAAAAAGAACATAAAATCATTAATTCCATCTTCTTCCGTTCCGCCGTGACGATTCATTCTTTCAAAAATCTCTGGATTTGGATTAATACCAGATTCAGGCGAAGTACCTGCCATAATAATTTTTCTTACTAAATCTCCCTCTTGTAAAGCTAGCTCTTGTGCAACCATGCCACCAATGGAAAAACCAAGAATGTCAACTTGTTCTAATCCAAGAGTTTTTATAAATGTTGCTGTATCTTTTGCCATATCAGCAATTGTAGTAGGCGTTAGTCCATCGGTCTCACCAACCCCTTTATTGTCAAACAAGATTACTGGGCGTGTATTTGCAATAGGTTCAAGCATGTTTGGATCCCAGTTTTCCATCGTTCCTCTAAAGTGAACAAGAAATACTACTGGTATACCATCCTGTATACCAAATTTTCTATATGCGTAACGAGTTCCATCTGCTTCAATAAATTCTGATTCTGTTGGTATTTTAAAGTTAGTCATTATTGTGTTCCTCCTTAGACATTTAAAAACGGTTTTATAAAGTTGCATGATGATGGTTTGTTTCATGTCATTTTTAGAATGAACGTTCTAAAAAGGGGAAAAAAAAGAAAGCTAGTCCAACACTGAAAGTGCTAGAGTGATGATGCCTTCTAATTCTTTTTTATTGTAATTAGTTTTTATTAGTACTCTTATACCTACCAAATTGTTGTGTAAGAAACGGGATGTGTTATCAGAATCGATTTCTTTTGATAGCTCTCCACTAGTCTGGCCCCGTTTTATAAGGTTATTAAACATATCTTCAGTACGGTTAAACATTTTTGTAACTATGCGTCCAATTTCCTTGTCCAGCAAAGATAATTCTATGGCTGCATTTACTGATAGACAACCTTTTGGGTATTGTTCAATGGAATTCAGTACGAAAATAAACACATCACGTATCGTCTGTTTAATGGATGAAGTGCTACTAATTATGCTTTCCATCTCATTGACGATGAGCTCTTCATAGTGATTAAGGGAAGCTAAAAACAATGAACGCTTGTCACCAAATGTATCATATATACTCCTGCGGTGTATTCCCATATGATCCACCAAATCTTGCATGGATGTTTTTTCATAACCCTGTTCCCAGAAAAGCTCCATTGCTTTTCTTAATACAGCTTTTTCGTCAAACTCTTTACTTCTAGCCATTTTATTTCTCCTTAAAAAAAATCCATGAACCAATACTAACAAAAACAAACGTCATAATCCATTGTAGAATGAACGTTCTAATATATTCACATGAATTTCAAACCCTGATTAAATAATACCCTTTTTAGAACGATTAGTAAAGAATTATAAATACCCAATAATCCCCAACACATTTGCTGCATACCACAATGTTATCCTATAACTTTCACCTAGGGGTACCGCCAAGCATTTCTTTTCTTCAGGATTGTTTTCTTCCACTGTACAATTAATGGATCAAACTCTTTTACAGATGCACTCATACCAAATAAACAAGAAACAGCAATTAGAAAAAAACAACTGAGCCCTTACTCAACCAAACTGCCCCTTTAGTTGCCAAAAGAAAAAGCTGCCTTAAAGACAGCTCCGTGGAATAAAGGTTAATGATCTTTATTTGCATACATTCTTGCCATTGTCGAAGGTGAAAATTTAATTCTATATTTCCCTTCAAGTTCTTTCTTTATTTTTCCCGTTAAAGTTAATCCTTGTTTATTGTGTTCTTCTTCAAGTTCAATCCCATTAGGAAGCAATTTATCTTCATCCCAATCAATCCATTCACCATACCTATTTACCCATTCAATTAATTCATTTGTTAACGTATTTGAAATTAGAATGTCCTCAATATCCAAGTTACAACCACATTGATTGCACCATATAGGGTCCGCCCCAACATCCCCTTCAACTTTCAACTCATATGTTTCTTTTTGTTCACAAAAACATTCCATATTATTTTCTGGCTCCTCTACTACACGCTTTTTATTATATTTTACATGAATTTTGGTTAAAGTAACCTATCCTATTAGTTCAATAAGAAAAGCGATTCTTATTAAAGAATCGCTGAGTTTGTATACAAATATCATCCAAAAAAATGGAGGGAACCTCATGCCTTTCCCCTTATCCCTTTTCGATCATGTAAAATTTCTTGAATGATTTCAATATGAACAAAAGACCATGATCTTTCATGAAAGTGAAGAAACACACTTATGGAAAGAATGGTAATATATATTATACTGAAGACGACCCAAAGCAAACTCCCATCTTTAAAAAGGAAATCTTGCAATTGATTTGAAAACAGAAGAAAAAGCCAAGGCCCAGAGGATATTATAATAGGAATGATCCCCGATCCGTTTTTCTCTTTTATCATACAATAATAAACTTTTTTTAACGTATCGCTATCAATCGAACTATAAAAATTTTGAATTTCTTCCACTTCAATCAGTTTCTTCATCCCTTTGAAAGATCGGTTTTTGTATGAGGCTTTTTTTAATTGAAGATAAATTTTATGAGCATCTCCCCGTAATGAAAACATATATCTGATCTTCCCCCCTTCCAAAAAACTCCTTACTAAAAGGTTTTGTAATAATCCGCATTTTTATGTAGTCTTTGTCTTTTACAGTATGTACTTAAGGGGATACATACGAATCATTCTAAAAATCCAGCTCGTATATAAAAACCTAAAAAGACCATAATCATCGATGATTATGGCCTTTAGGTAACGAAAAGAGAAGCGTTTTACTTAGTTTCAGATTCATTTTTTCCCGTATCTTCAGCTAATTGTTCAAATGAAGGGACCTTACCATGTGGATTCTGAGATTGTTTACGATCTTTCCATTGGCGTTCTTGTTGTCGCTTGGATTGAGTCATCTAAATAAGCTCCTTTACATAAAGTTAAGTAAAAAGTTTGAAGCACGATAAGCGAACTGAGCAGGCATCAATGCATGCCTTTCCACTCACCTTGATTTTTAGATGCTTTTTCTTTTTTTGCTTTATTTTTATGTGCTTGATTGGCATTTGCACTGCCGAATTCCTTAGAGAATTCAGAATCAGTTTTGCTTGAATCAAACCCTTGTTTGTTTTTTTGATCTGCATCATTTTTCTTTGTTCGTTTTGCCATGTATACCCCTCCTTCTTATCTTTAGTATGAGATCTGAAAGAAGAAATATACTCCGAATAAAACCGGCAGTAGCATGAATCCGTCATGTAATTCGGGTAAATAATAAAGTGAATAATGAGTTCCAATTGGTTTTTAACCGTTCGTGCAGTACCATCCAAAATTATTGAACCTGAGGGTTAAATAATTTTGGGCTATATGTGATTTTTTAAATCTCTTTTCCATCAGTTCTGCCATTTGTTTGAATTTGGATTTCCTTCATTATTTATCAATGATGCACCTTTCAAAATAAGTTATATGAGTGTTTTGGTCATTATAAAGTCCGTTTGTTCTTCATCACCCATATAAAAAGAGTGGGCTCCAGTTTGAACAAACCCAATTTTCTTATAAAAACCAATGGCATTTTCATTTTTTTCCCATACGCCCAGCCAGATTTTCTTTTTATTAGTTTCCATCGCAATGTCCATTGCTTTATTTAACAGATATTTACCAAGCCCATGTTTTTGAAATTTGTTCTTTATATAAATCCGCTCGACTTCAAGTGAATCATCACCCATTTCTTCAGTCTGAGCATCATTGGTATTGACCTTTAAATATCCAGCGACTTCATTATTAAAATAAACAAAAAAGAATTGCGAAGAAATATTGGCTAATTCTTTTTCTATTTGGTTTAAGTTAAACGCCCTTTCCAAATAGGCATTCATATTTTCGGGTGAATTCTGATGCTTAAATGTCTCATTAAATGTTTCATAACTAATTTCTTGGAGAATGCGCGAATTGTCTAGGGTACACTTTTTAATATTTGCAGTCATTTAAATATGCCGCTCCTTTACATAATCAATAATTTCTCTTGTTTCCCTTTTTTACAAATTCCCAGTCTTTTTCTACATTTTTTCTTACTCTTTGAAGAAGATCGGAAATGGTTTCTACTTCTCTTTCCGAAAATCCCTCTAATGCAACGATATTGGAGTAATCATTTTCTCTTTTTATAAAAGGATAAACATTTTTTCCTTTCTCCGTTGGAAAGAGCTTTTTAATTTTTTTGTTGTGTTTATCTTCTTTCTTTTCAATAAAGCCATTGATTTCAAGCTTTTTTATAGCACGAGCTGCTGTTGTTCGATCTACTTTTATCATCTCAGCTAACTTTTCCTGAATGATTCCTGGGTTTTCACATATTCGCACAAGGTACAAATACTGCCCTTTTGTAAGGTCATGTTCTTTAAATTCGATATTGCTTATGGAATCTAATGCCCTTGCTATCATTCCAATTTCACGAAGAATTTCCTTCATAATGAACTCCTCAGCACATATTTTTGTTGCAAATGCAATAAAAATGACCTATATTAAATTTAACGTAATTTTGTTGCGTTTGCAACAAAAAATAAAGGGGGCGGTATAGTGAAATATGTTTTTTATGTATTAGGAATTTTAATATTAACCCTTGGTATTTCTTTCACTATACAATCAGATCTTGGGACTTCACCTTTTGATGCACTTTTGGTGGGACTATCCATAAATGCGGGGCTTACTGTGGGAAGTTGGGAAGTCATAATAGCCTTGATCTTGATATGTTTTAATTCATTTTTAAAAAGGCAAAGACCAGAAGTTTTGGGGTTGTTAACAGCATTTATAACGGGGATCGGGATCGATATGTGGCTTTTTTTATTGCACCATTTGATAACACCTGAACTATGGTACAGCAAAATTATTTGTTTTGGAATCGGCTTAGTTGTTATAGGATTAGGAACGGCAACATATTTACACACAAATTTTGCACCGATTCCAGTTGACCGATTAACATTAATCATACAAGAATTAACGAAAACAAATATATTTTTTTCGAGAACAGTCATTTACCTCGCATTCTTGATAATGGCAATGATTTCAAATGGACCAATTGGCGTTGGAACTTTATTAACCGTTTGTTTAGGCGGGCTGATACTCAATTACTTTATGCCATTTACTGAAAAAGTATTAGACCGCATATTAACACACCCTAGTACATCACCGAATAATGATAAAGATAAAAAACATTCCATATAGAATGATTTTTATCTTTATTGCTCAACTAACCTGCCCCTAAAAAGACTGCCAGCGATGGCAGCCAGATTTTAAAAGTAACGCACCCATTAGGTAAAGAACAAGTACTATAAAACTCTCTTGTAAAGCAAGGTTACCGATTAAAAAATCCAGTTGAAAAAAGCGTAAACTCCGATTAATGCAAAGAGAATTGTTAATATGATTATTGAGATGCAACCCAAACTAACCAAATTATCTTTCAATAGATCGTCAGGTTGTTCCAGCAGACTCTCTTTCACTTTATTTTGTATAGGCGAAATTACCTGATCCAATTCCAGTCTTATTAAAATTTCACTATCACCTTTAAATTTCAGAGCTCGTGCTATTCTGAAAGGATCGTTTCCCATGGATTTTTCGAACAAAATACACGCTTTTACCATCTCTGATGTCTTATTCTTTTCTAAATACCAATAACGACCTGCCATTGAAGGGTATTTCAATGCAAAATAGATGTCCCCCAGCTTTCTGCGCAGTTCTAACTCATTAGGATAGGTCGAAATTAACCCGTGTAGCCTATCCCTTGCTTTCCCTAAATCATTTTTTTCAATGTCTTCTTCTATCTTCTTAATCGTTTTAACAGGTATCTTTTCTATACAAACACCTCATTATCTTTTCTTTATAGTCTTTATTTCTAGATCGTTCAAAATAGTTCCTTCTCCAACAACCTGTCCCTTTAGTTCCATAACACTTATTGTTGAGGTGATATATACTGTGACATAAAAAAGACGGTTTTACCGTCTAATAGATTGCACTAGTTTTCTTAGTAAAAACAAAATTAATATTGCGAAAAGAGAAGATAGAATTAATCCTGGAATATTTAAAGTAGTTAACAAGTTCCCACAGCCCAATCAATATCATTAGCCCAATTTTAGGTATTTTCAATAATCAAGATTCGAATAAGTTAAGCTTAAAAAACGAACCTGCCCCTTAGTTACATAATCCAATCTGCAATTTTTACTCCCATGGATTATCATACTTATTTCTAATTTTATCGACTTTAGTATATTCGCAAATGGTATCCTTGCCTGATGAATGAACTTTCATCGTATTTTTTTCAACTATAATAGTAAAGTTGTCAGAACCTCTACCATAATCAAATTCGTAATCATTGCTCTCAATATGCTTATATGTTCCAGAAGATTGTCCCCCGCCTTGGACTCTTGAATTTTGAATTTCAAAATTATTTTCCCCTTTAAAGGTAAAGGATTTTCGACAAACACTCTTTTCTCCACTCATATTTTTCCATTCCCCTTTCCAAGATGGTGCTTTTTCTTCACCACACGCAGCTAATACTAACGCAGACATTGCTGAGATCATTAACACTTTTTTCATTTTTACACCAACTCCAAAGGACACCTTTATTTCCTGCTACATTTAATACGAACTAAAAAGGTAAAAGTTCCCTTACTAACTAACCTGCCCCTTTCTGCCATAAGAAAAAGCTGCCTATTACCAGTTAATTTCATTCAATAAAAAGAAATTACGTATTGTTGACGTAAATTGTTGTATGGTCAATGTTTTTGATTCTCTTTATTGGATAGGTATTCTGCTACATCTTTTGGAACTTTAAAATTCAAATGTAGTTTCTTGGTTCTAAGTTCAATATAAGGGCTATCTTTATATGTAATAATTGTAGCGATTTGTTTAAGTTCCTTTTTATCTCTATTTGGCTCTCCAAGTTTGACTGTATCTTCTTGGTACATCCTATAAATATACCCTTTAGTTGAATTTGGAGGAGTATCTACAATACGCCATTTATCAACTTCAAGTGTATTAACAAATTCACTTACTTCAACCTGATTGTCTATAACGCTTAAAACCAATTCTGGATTTTCTTCTGACGATACTTCTATCTTTTGGGATTCATCAAGTCCAGGATCTTCTTTCAGATCTTTTTTTTCATTGCTACAACCGAAAAAAAGTACAGAAACAAATATAAATATCATACAAACTTTTTTCATAATTGCCTTTCCCCCTCAAAGAATCAAAACCATACACTCACTAAATAAAGAAAATTTTAACCTGTCTCAAAATATCTGAAATTCATTTTCGGGATTGATGATTATTTTATTGTTATTTATTAATGTAATCTCCAGAGGGAATATGGCAGATGTTTTATCGGAGAATATCCACCTTCTCCCAGGTTGGGCTAATATAATAAATACCCCATTCCTTCTTTCACCCATGAAATTAAGGGATTTTTTACTTATTGTATGATTGTCACGCTCATACACACCAATTTCCTTTAATTTTTCGCTCACACTTATAGTGTCTTCTACAATTAAACCTATTTCACTTATGTTTAAAATGCTTTTAACCGAAAAAGGCTTCATACTAGCTTCAGCGATTTCATATCTAGAAATAAATTCTACTATATTACCAGAAGGATCATAGAAATAAAGAGCATGGGCAGGTAAATGAGTAAAATTAGCTTCATCTACCCCATCTTCAACAAGTAAACTCACTCTTTCTTTTGCCCATGATTTTGCCTCATTAAATTTGTTAGCCGGTATGTTAAAAGCAAAGTGATAATAGGGGTCACCTTTTACTTCTTTTGTTGTAAACTCCATTTCACCTGTACCAACAGCCATTCGAAAGCTATTCTTATCTTCATTAATGAGAGAAAAACCTAACGTTCCAATATAGAAATTTTTCATTTGCATTAAACTTTTAGTCTGTAAAACAACCGATTTAATTTCCATGGATAATAACACCTTCCTTGTATTATTGAGTAAGTCATTTATAAAACGTACTGACATTCTGATTAAATCATAATTATCATTTCGTGTAAATTTATTCTATTTTTACCTTCATATACCAACTTAACTGATTGTTATTTTAATCTCACTTATTGATTGTTTTCAGTCACTCCCCCTTTAGCTGCATAAGAAAAGGAGCTGCTGACAGCTCCTTTTAAGAAGTAAAGCATCTGTTAGTTCATAAAGAAAAGCATTTCTTATTAAAGAATTGCTGAGACTGCAGACAAATTTGAAGAAATCGAGTTTGCCTCCCGTTTTTTTATGGCTTGTACAATTTGCAGCGGATTTCCGCTACAGGCACTCGCTTTCCGCGGGCGGTCAGGGAGCCTTTCCCGCAGGAGTCTCGCACCTTTCTCTCCAATCAACTTTGTTATAGCATTTATATAGAAACCATACCTGATGAGTTGAAGTTGTTAGTTTGGGATCTTCATTTGATGAAAGATATATTTTCCGAATCCCTTTTGTTGAGTACTAACAATATTTTCAAAAGTTATTGAAGCTTGTTCACGCGTTTATTTAGCGTAATTAAGGTTAGATGCACTCAACTATAATCTTCAATTAATGATATTTTCCCTTCATTAAGTCCAAATATGGACTTTCCTTTTAATTGAATCTTATCTCCACTGTTTAATCCGTTAGGCAAATCAACAGCCAGTATTGCTTCATATTCAATTTGCACTTCTGCCTTATCTTCTATAGCGTTATAGTCAATAACCGTCTGACGGCGACGAGAGAAAATCTTTGACGACTTTTCCGCCAGTTCTTTAAACTCTTGTATGCCTCTGGTCTCTGTGTTCATATCGCCATTCGTGAAATTCCTAAACATGATCTCTTTATGAAGGAGTTTAACCATACTTTCAATATCAAACGAATTGTAGGCCATAATATAATTTTCAATGATTTTTTTGCTCTTTTCACTAATCATAATATCCCCTCTCATCTATATAATTTTTTTCATTATATATTCTTTGCGATACATATATTCCCTTCGATTCCCACAAAATAATGCAATCAAGTATACACTTGAGTTTCCGAGAGGTGTTACTGGTTTTAGGTCTATATTTCAAAGGCAATTGGCTTCTAAAATCAATTAGTACTCTTGAACCTTTTTATAAACAATAAGAGTGTTAAACATAAATTGAGGAGGAATTGTATGCAGCAGAATCCACCAGCTAAAGGGAACTCGGGTTCCATTATGAAACCGGAATTTGCCGGAACTGATGCACAAAAAGTAAAACAACAAATTCAAAAAGATGTAAGCGAAGGACAAGGTGCAATGACTTCCCGAGAGGCAGGAGCAATGCGCGATTAAAAAAGCGCCCGGCATGTTATTCAACAATCGGGCGCACCAACATATTCTTAACCCCGTCCTACATTTAGAACGGGGTTATGCTTGTTTAAGCTTTTAAAATTAAAGAACTTTGTGAGAAATTAGGATTTTCCTTCAAAATGCCAGGCAGTGGTCGGCGTATTCTATAATAAATTATAGTCTAACCTTAACCTCAGTACCGTCCTTAGCTCTGACATCCACTAGCACGATCCCTTTATAATTTTTCAGTTCCTTGACGATAGGCTTTAGCCTATTTTTGTCTATTAACGGAAAGGTAAAATCCAGTTTTTTTCTTTCGAAATGCTCTTTTGTCCATTTGTTTACATTTTGCTGAAGAAATTTTGAAGACAAAATGGAAATGACAATATTTAAAATGGCATATGGAACTGGGATGGTAAACCGAACGTCTTTTGCTTTCACTTTTACATGCATCATAAACAAATCACTAATCAATGATGACGGAAACGGTATCCCCGTTTGCCGATTTAATATCAACAATTTGGCCATCTAATTCGTTTTCGATTGCTTCCATGATAAGGCTTATGTCTACATCCTTAACGTATTTTTCGGATTGAGGAATACTCGCTGCGATGCTGTGTCCAGCCATTAATACTACCTTGACCAGTTTTATAGGCAAATTGACCGTGACGTTATCATTTTCGGCTGATACAACACGAATTTTTAATGTTTTATCTAAATATTTAGTCGGTTTTTCCAAAGGCTTTTGACCTGTTTCTTCTTTCTCTTTTAATACTTGAATCAATTCTGATCCCTTATCTGCATCAATCTTTCCTTCTTGAACCATTGTTAACACTCTTGAAATTTCCTCTTTCATGATAAATTCCTCCCTATTCCTCTTTTAAGAGCTTAATGGCTTCTTCTGGTGTGATTTCGCCATTTTCCAACATGGTGACAATTTTTTTCTCGTCTACTTCATTTTTCTTCTTCTGCACATATCCAAGGGATGAAATGATGTCTGTTAGCTTGCCTCGAACCGTGGGATACGAAATTCCCAGTTCCTTTTCAACTTCTTTGATATTCCCTCTGCATGTTAAAAATACTTCCACAAAATGTAGCTGATCCTTTGATAAGGATGCCAGCTTAGATAATTCAAACTCATTTTCGATCGTAGTGTGACAATGAGAGCACTGCAATTTTGTAATTTTCAATGTTTTACTGCAGACAGGACAATCTGTAATTACTTTATAAGCCATAATGGAATGCAATTCCTCCCTTTTAGTTGATTCGATTATATAACAAGGAATTAAAAATATAAATAGTAAAATTAAATTTTTTCAATCATAAAAATCAATAATATTAATTCGTTGTTTAATATTATTGATTCGAGTATTACATTTACCATAATGGTTAAATTAAACAAGTGTAACCCCGTCCAAATTTTGAACGGGGTTACGCTTGTTTTCAAATGATGGCCACTTTTAAGGTATTAACACAGGTGGTGAAATAAAGAATGTTAACCTTTTTAAGACTTTTGTGACATGATTTCTAATGTGCTATGGAAATGAGGTTGACCGTGCGTAATGTCCAAAGAGTAAGACTGAGACAAGCTTATGGTTTTATAATCCGTAAAAAAGCCTTCCAATTCACTTCTTGTAAAATAATGAAGAAACATATTTGAACTTTCCTTGTAAAACGTATGCTCTGCTAACTGTTCATACCTCTCTGGAGCTTTCTTTCTACCTGGTTCTTTATCATCAAAGACATTAATATATACCAACCCATTTTTTTGCAACCCATTTTTCACCTTGTCGATAATATTTTTAATTTCATTATCAGGAAAAAAATTAAGTACATTAGAAAGTATGATTAATGAATATTTATTTGGTTCAATCTCAAAAGAAGTAATATCTTGAATTTTAGCGTCAACATTCAAATTGTGCTCTTTTGAAAGTTCCAAACATCGTTCTACTGCTGTTTCTGAAATATCAATACCCTCAACAACAAATCCTTGTGCAGCGAAAAAAAGGGCGTTTCTTCCTTCTCCAATACCTATGTCTAAAACCTCTCCATTATCCGGAAGCATTCCAACATATTGGGATAAGATACCATTAGGCTTGAAACCCCATAAACTATCAACATTTCTATATTCCTTCTCCCATATATTTTGTTTCATTTTTGTCACCCCCGGTTTGCTTCATCTTTTATCCAAAACTATACTCTTTTTTTAAATTCACTAGCTTTTAATATTATTAAAGCACCTGTTAGCGAAAAAACGCTTCCCTACATGGCAGTATTAAGGATAGTTTTTTGGGAACACCTCTAAATTCTATTCCATCCACTTTTTGTAGAGGGCATCAAATTTCCCTTGGAGCTCCATTTCATCCATCCACATTTCCAAGTAGCTTGCATAAATGAAATCACCTCTTGGGATCATATAACCTTTTTCGCTGTTTGTGAAAGGCTTGTCAGTTTGAGCCGCATACAATCTTGAATCAGCTTTTGCATACAGCATTGCTTCTACTGTGTCAGTGATCATAACATCATACGTACCTTCTGCAACAAGATGAGGGATATCAAGGTTGTTTTCTACAACCGTTACGTTAGCATCGCTAAGATACTGACGGACAAATTCTTCGTTTGTTCCGCCAGGATTTACGCCAATGCGTACAGAAGGCTTGTTGATATCTTCAATGGTAAGATACGTGTCTTTATCTTCCTTGCGAATCAAAGGCACCTTACCGAATGAAAGGTAACCTTGGGATACATAAGCGCTTTTTTGTCTGGCTGTGTTGCGGGTCACACCGCCCACAGCGATATCAAATTTGTCCGCTTGCAGGTCTTTCATCATCGTTGGCCATGTGGTAGCGACAAATTCCACCTCCACACCAAGGTCTTTGCCAAGCTCTTTGGCAGCATCCACGTCAAAGCCTTCATACTCATTTGTTTCCGGGTTCAAATAGGTAAATGGTTTATAGTCCCCCGTCATTCCTACCCGGATGTATCCACGTTTGATAATTTCATCAAGCTGGGAAGACTCCACCTTTTTCAAATGCCCTGGTGCATTTTTAGCTGCCAGTTCAGCCGAGACGTTTTGCGAGGAGATCAGGTCGTGACTGACGTATCCAGTACCTAGCAAGGATAAGCTGATCACTCCAGCCATCAGTGTTTTTTTCCAGTTGTTAAACATGTGATTTCCCTCCGTTTTTTGCTGTATTTTTAATTAATCCATCAATTAGTAAAAATACAACAAAATAAGAGAATCACCTTCAAAAAACAAACATTTTTCCACAATTGATAGAAAAAGGACTACACATATTAGTCATATCTGTGTAGTCCTCATTTAATGGTATCTAGTTATGGCCCATAAAAAATCATAAATAGCATGAGAAATATGTTTAATACTAACAATATCTTACCAAAGATATTTTTTATAGCTAAAACAGAAAATACACAAGAAATCAAGATTGAGAAAATGGCTATTTTTGGTGCAAAGTACACAAGGTCTAAAATGCTTGACATAGAAAAAAACAAAAGAAAAATGCTAATAAATAGAAATATCATTGAAAAAATTAATGCTATCGTGATATAAGTAAAAGTCCTGAGTTTTTTCAGATGTTGTTTCTCATAACTATTATCAACCATTTTTCCCTCCTGATATTAATTTTGTTTAATCCTTAAAATCAACCTTTACCGAATACTATTCTTTAGCTGGTCAATAAATACCTTCTTCCACTAATCTGCCCTGATGGTTGCATAAGAAAAAGCTGCCTTAAAGACAGCTCCGATCTTTAGGAATTGAACTCGTTAGTTGAAAATTTCTAACTAGAAGAGATGTTATATATCATTGTCCAAGATGTTCCTGATGAATCACATTGTTCAAATCCAAGTTTCTTATAAAGTTTTACAGCCTGAGTGTTTTTAGGGTCAACGCTCAAAGATAGTGATGTATAACCATCTCTATAAGCTGTTTCAAATAACTTTTCCATAAGCAGGTTACCTATTCCCTTACCTCTTACTTTATTAATTACTGCTATACCTAGTTCAGGAGTCTTATCATCAACATATCCATAACCTTTTTGATTTTCTGCAAATAGGCGATACCATGCAGCACCAACAGGAAAATTATCCTCAAAAGCAATTATTGCTCTATCACCTTTTCGGCCCCATCCCTCACTATATTTTTTGATATGTGATAAATTTAACAGTTCTTCCTTAGGTGGCTTATTTTCAGGAATATGAATAGCTTCATACATCATATCCGTTAAAAAATCTAAATCATGCTCACTTTGTTCCAAGCTTTTTACATATATCAAAATTAATCACCCCATTTGTTACTAATTCGACATAGAGATTTTATTACCTGTTCTTCAACTAATCTGCCCCGATGGTTGCATAAGAAAAAGCTGCCTTACAGACAGCTCCGTTTTACCATTAGTGGGATATCCATTAGTTCCTTAACGCTTTTCTGACTTTCCTTGCAAAAACTAATGGATCATCAACAGCTTCGATATTAACGTAAACCAAATTCGGATTATCGAATAGCCACTCATTGTGTACAGATGAAACTATTATTCCTTGTTTAAGAATGGAAGCAACAAAATTCTCGACTTCTTTTTGCAAGAGTGCTACCCTGCCTAGGCACAATGCCCGTCCAGTCTGATTATCTCTGGATTCATATGAGAAAGAAGAGGTTACTCTAAAACGTTTTCCTAAAATTTTTACTTTTATTTCATTTCGATTTATGGTTGCCACACATTTGCCACCCGCAAATCCTTCTTGGCCGCCGATAATCCTAGCAAACTTTTGACAAATCAATTCATCATTCGATGCCAATCTATTCATCTCCTCCCTAGTATTAATAGGATATGAACTAATGAATAGATCTGAAACGGATATGCATCTATTTTGAAATATGAATGATGACATTTTTTATAGCTAATTAAAACTCCCCTGCCCTTTGGGCTACCCAAGGAGAGTATTCAAATATGTCCTTTAACTTTTCCATAAACTCAGACAATGAAATTTCATTTAATGCATTCCAAAGTAATCATGTATCATAACCCCTTTATCTTTTTTTCATTAAACATGTGCTTCGTTAGCTTTCTCATGCTGGACGGATGCTGGAGCTAGAACAGTATGGAAGTTAAAAAATAGGTTCATAAAGATAGCAGTTAGGCTTCCGGTAATCACTCCATCGCTAACAATGATTCGCAGGGCTGGAGGCAATTGACTAAATAACTCAGGTACGACGGTTGATCCTAGTCCTAACGAAATTGAGCAAGCAATAATAAGTGCATTATGTTGATTTTTGTAATCTACTGAACCTAGCATTTTAATTCCTGAAGACACGACCATACCAAACAACACAACCGTAGCACCGCCAAGTACGGGGGCAGGAATAATGGTAGCAAGGGCCGCAATTTTAGGAACTAAACCAAGAAATACTAGGATACTACCTGCTGCAACCACAACGTTCGTTGATTTGTTTTGAGATAGTTGAACTAACCCTACATTTTGCGCAAAGGTGTTGTAGGGAAAGGCGTTAAAGATTCCTCCTAAGGTGATAGCCAAGCCTTCTGCTCGATATCCTCGAGTGAGATCATCTTGTGTAACAGGACGATCACAAATTTCCCCTAAGGCAAAAAACACACCTGTTGATTCAACTACAATGACTAATCCTACAATTAACATCGTCAGTGTCGGAGCGATCTCGAAGGATGGGGCACCGAAATAGAACGGTTGAGGAATACGGAACCATGAAGCTTCTAAAACCTCATGGAAATCTACTTTCCCCATCATCGCTGCTAGTGCTGTACCTGCGACAATCCCTAAGAGCACTGAAAGAGAGCGGACATACCCTTTAAAGAAACGATTGATAATAAGAATAATAGCGATGACACCCATGGACAACATCAAGTTATCTATGCTACCGAAGTCCGGATTCCCTGCTCCGCCAGCCATATTTCTAACTCCCGATGGAATTAACGATAGTCCAATGATCACGACGACAGTTCCCGTTACAACAAGTGGAAAGAACTTTACGAGTTTTCCAAGATAGCGAGCAAATAAAAAAATGAAGAGTCCTGCTACTATAATGGATCCGTAAACGGCAGGAATACCATATTGTGATCCGATAGCGATCATCGGCGACAGGGCAACAAACGAAGCACCCAATACAACGGGTAGACCAATTCCAAAATATTTGTTTTTCCACGCTTGCAGTAAGGTAGCGATACCGCAGGTTAATAAGTCAATGGCGACCAAGTAAGCCAATTGCTCCGGAGTAAGGTTTAATGCCCTCCCAACAAGCAATGGAACAAGAATCGCCCCAGCATACATCGCCATGACGTGCTGGAATCCTAACGAGAATACTTTTGAATTCACCTTTATTCCCCCTTAATTTGCTTTATAAAAAAAGCCGCAGAAATAGAAGGGGTCTCCTCCTATATCTACGGCTCCTAAACCACGTATAACGAAATTTAAGCTCCTGAATCCTTGAAACAAGTCCGTGAAGAAAAAATGATAAATCAAAATTTCTCCAATAATAAGGTTGGTTAGATACCAAGCGATTGTTCTAGGTAAATCACCGTACAAGCGTGCTCACTTGTAGAATCGTAATCCTTAAATATGGTGTTGACCTTCACTCCAAATCGCTTCTCAATGTTTTCTTTTAATCGAAGTTTATATTCCATGACTAAAGCCCCATCGACGGATAAGGTCAGCTCAGAATACCTTTCACTTAATACTGAGATTAAAGGCGAGCGCTTCGTCTGCGCAAAAATGACAATGCGATTATCCTGGATGTCAATTGTTTGCTTACTAACTCCCGCACTATAAATTTCTTGGTTGATATCATTATATAACTGCGACAGCTGTTTTTTAAAAGAAGAATTCACCCATACTCACCTGCTGTTTCTAGTTCTTGAATTAATCATATAAATATTATTGCCCTTTGTCACTACTAATGTAAGGAAATCTAACATGAAATTTTACATTTGCTTACCAGTCCATATCAGCTCCATCCGTCCAAGAATCAACACCTCCCGAAAAAAGTAGCCTTGGTCTTCGATAAGAATGTCATTAACATGACCATAATCTCATCCAACTCCTCTATTACTCAAACCTGATGTCCAACTTCGTTTAAAGAATTGATAACTTCTTCGCTTTCGCGGCCTTCTATTATAATTTTTGGCTTGCTACTCCCTTGTCAGGCCCCATCCAAACCTGGATTTACTAATCGCCTGTTGGGGATTCATGCTTTAATCTAGCATTTTCGTAATAATCAGAGTTTAAGTTTGCGGTTGGCCCCTCCTCTTTGTTTTATCAAGGATTACAAAAGGACGCCAAAGAATTATCAAAAATCATTCTACGTCTGTTTCACCTTTTAGAGAAAAACGGACGGAAATGTCATCGTTATAACAATAAAACGGTCTTTGATATCTTAGGTATTGTGTATGATTGTACGTCACAAAAACTTAAAGCTGCCTAATATTTTTTAAAAAACCTATTTGATGTTTTTTTTGTCATGCGCATTTTTAGTGTTACCATAGCAAATTAAAGAGAACACACTTTTATATTATCTCTTGCGCGCTTAGCTTGATGGCGATGGGGTATCGCCAGCAAAACGCGGATTTCCAACGTTAAGGATATTTCAGCATTAAAAATCCCAATCTCTCAGTTATATAATTGAGAAATTGGGATTTAATTATTCAACAATTGCGCCCTTATTCATAACCAAGCCCTAAAATGAAAAATGAGTTCTTGTTCCAGGATAGTGCCCAATTGCTGCCTAAATTTTTTAAAACTAATGTAGCCTGTAAAACAACTTATTATTCCTTTGTCATAAATACACTGTTCGGATTTCAATATTGTATTCCGAAACTCGCATATTGTCTCTTATCAGTTTCAAGCATCCATTGAACCCGTTTCCAGACTCAATCGTCGGTAACCAAGCCTTCTGGCTACAAGTAGGGGCGGACAGTTTAGTTAACGGGATCAAGTCCCACGCACCCGTACAATAATTCACATTCTTACTTTTTCAGATGAAAACTATTACTAAAAGTTTTATTTTGTATAAATATTTTAAATATGTAAAAAAGCTTACTCAAAGAGTAAGCTTAGCCTCTATAAACACTATCACATGTTCCAGGTTTTGGTTCATAAAAACAATGGTCTTTAAATTGACCAGTATGAGGTTGATCATACCATGTTGGAGGGCATGGAGCATATGGATTAAAATACCAAAGAGCATATCTAGCCGGATGCTGTCTCCAGTGCTTCAAATTCTGTTCTGCTAATCTTCTTTCAATACCTCTCGCTCTTTGATAAAATACATTCCCTTTTTGAACAGCTTCAAAAGAATAATTTCCTCCTTGTACTTGATAAATGACTTGTGGAATTGTTCTTAAACCTTTAAAGTCTAAACAATTAGCTACAAGACGATTCACAATTACATTTCCAACATATAACATTCCTAGTTTTCCTTCACCTTCGGCTTCTGCTCTCATCATCCTTGCCATTAAGTCAACGTCTGAACTTGTGTATTTTGCTCTTGTCATTTTTCCACCCCAAAAATATTGTATGAAAAATAGCCTACAGTCATGTCATTATTTATGTAATATAAATGTTTAGTTATAATAACTTACAGCTTTTAAGTAAAATGAAAACTATTGCATTCTTTTTTCCCTTTAATTCAACTAACCTGCCCCTTTTGTGCCATAAAAAAAGGCTGCCTTAGCAACCTTTTGTTATCCTTTTGACCTTTTAGTTGAAAAATCGTTGAATAAAACTTCCTGTTTAATAATTATTTCATTTCAAGAAGTAAATCAGCTTTTGATAATTACATATTTTTTGTCCTGCTTCCGTTCGGTTCTTGAAACAAGACTTAAAACAACAAATGCAAGTGAAGCAATGACCGATTTGGTCTGCTAATTTGTATATTAATTAACCCTTTTTTAATAGTCCTTTGACTGACCTTTCTTTTGTTTGGATAGGGCAGATAGAATGGATTGTTCGCCCACCCCTTGATTTCTCAAAAATTTCTTGGTCAGACTTAACTTAAGAACAATTTTGTAAACGATCATCGCTGAAACGATACTGATGATGGCTCCGACAAGAACATCTGCTGGATAATGGACACCTACCCAAATTCGCGAAATGCCTACAAGAACAGCCAAAATTCCCCATAAAAATCCCCAACCCCTTTTGAACAACCAGTAGGTTATGCAAAATGAAAAAAATATGATCGTATGGTCGCTTGGAAATGAATTATTGACTGCTTTTTCAACTAACTTATTAACGTTGGGCAACTCAGCAAACGGTTGATAATTCGAGTGGAATTTCCCTGCTATTTTCGCCAATATTTCCGAGATAACTAATGCAATAAATGCACAGATTACCATGATTCTATTTTTATTACTACGAGAAAACAAAAACATCAGGACTGCCAATACCAAGAAAAAAATCATGTATTCAGCGATGAATACAAAGAAAGGATTTAATTCCGTGTATTGTTTACCTAGATTATTAATCATTCTAAACGAATTACTATTCATTTCGGACAAAGCCATTGAAAAATTCCTCCTGATTGTATTATCACTTAAACCTTCAATATGCTACATTATGTAAATAAGATGAACTTCAATTAAACCTATATTTTACATCTTTCAGACAGAAAGTCCATCATCAACGTGGCGGTTTTAATCCTCCATTTATATTAAAATATTTCACTCACACCTTAAACTATCTTGATGGCAATATTTAGAATATGGGCTCATGTTGAGTGCGCGAACAGATGGGTAACTGAATTTGAAAATGAAGTAACCGGATTGGCAAGGGAAATAGGATCAATTTGTGCCTATGTTTATTATGACGGAAGTTGACATCGTCCTTTTGATATATATAACAAGGGATGAACCTTTTGGATTTTTTAAATTACCAGGAGCTATATAGCTCCTTTTTTGTTTTGTAAAAAAAGCCGCCAATTGGCAGCCTTTTATAGAACGAACGCACCCGTTAAGCTTAAGTACATTTATTCACAAAATTCTTTCATTTTGCTATTTAAAGTATCATAATCTTCTTTTTTAAAAGATAAAGTTACTCTAGCCAGTCTTTCCGAATTTGGATAGAGGTACATTTGTTGATTGAATCTTATCCCTAATGGTCCATTTATTCGGTAAATCAGATTTAAAATATTAAAACAATCTAAGTCTACTCCATCTTTTAAATGGTTCTTTATACTAATAACCATTAAGTTATCGATAACTTCAAATTTAGGTTTCTGGGGGGGAATATTGTTAATTTTACAAATTCTCTTTACTACTTGTTTAAAAACATCTGATTCCCCAATATTTTCCGACCAAAAACACGCCTTTTTTTTTAACTTTTCTACCCACGTGTACCATTTTATTGATAATTTTTTCACCACTCAAATTCTGGATTAAACTCTTCCGGATCCATCATTGCTTTTGTGTAGGTGACCGGTTTTCGTTTGGCAAAGTGATAGTTAATTCTGTTCTATCCTTGTTTAACTCTAAAGTTATAAATGAAGTCCAAGCCTATTACAATTTTCATATTGAGGCTTTGAATTCCTTTATTTTTTGCATTAAACCCTAATAAATTTTTCAGAGGTAACTAATTATTATGCCGTTTGTTAACTTCAATTGTAATGAACTCCGGCAAATAGCTGGGAGTACATCCTTTTGCTACTATTTCATCTTTGTAAAGACCCGTTTCCTCACCAAGTTTAATACAACGTGCACGATTCTTTTCATCATAAACGCCTATCCAGCCTGCGGTGAAATTCATCGCCCATTGAACTTCCGGTTCTTCCTGCGTAATATTAGCTTCTAATGCAGATAGCAAGTATGCGGTGTTATCAGGCGGTGTCTGTCCAGTCCATCTCAATCGCCCTTGATAATACCAGAAAGCTCGCCTTTGAAGAGCAGAAGGACTATTTTCCCATGACTCCATCAATGCAATTTTCTTCTTGTCTTTGGTGAGCTGATTAGCCATTAACCAATCCATTAAGTTATTTCGCTCATCAAAAGTGTGAGTCTGCATATCCTTATCAAGCTTATTTAGCACATCTTGTGAAAGAAGTTTTTTGTCCATAATTAAGATTGCTAATAGTCTGGGCAAAAACTCTTCGGTTGACCAAAGTTCCATAGCTAGTTCGTGATCTTTTTTAATGTCCTTCGCGATTTTTCGTAAGTCGCCTAGCTTAGTTTTACTATTGATCTGAGGTAGAATGTTTTCTGCTTTTGAAAAGCGTTTTATTTCTGTACCTTTATTTTCATTCATTTTATACAACTCCTTTATTAAAGCACTGTTTCATAATATGTCCTTGACGGGATATATCAAGAACTTAATTTCGTTATAAGTATTGCAGTGGTGTGCTTCCAAAGTTAATATTTTATTAAAGCCTTCTCCACCTATATTAGAAGAGCAACCATCTTTAATAAAATAATAACATTCACTTCCTTTTAATTGGATACGAAAAGAGCATTCCTTTTTAAAGAAATGCACCCGTTAGCACGAAAAGAGGTGACCAAAGGACATCCTCCTTCCAATTATAACGGAATCTCAAATTGTTCCTTTCGCTTCTTCTCCAAACTAACGATAAAGGAACGCATCAGTTTCATGGAAAACTGAAAGACCGGGCTTTGAATAAAGGTATATGCAAACGTCATAATAAACACTGGACCTCCAAGAATGAACCCGATAATCAAGATGAGGCTCTCGACAACGATTCTTGCCCAACTGACCGATAACCCGGTTTTTTCCGAAACGGAAAGCATGAAACCATCCCTGGGACCTGCCCCAATTCCCGCAGCCACATAAATTCCTCCGCCAATTCCGGTTATGATGATACCCGTCAACAATATGAGTATATTCAACCACCAATGCTCCGTTTCATGAGGAAGAATGTTGAGATGCAAAAAGAAATCCATGATCGGGCCGATTGACAAGGCATTTAGGAAGGTACCTATATTAATATACTTCCTATCCACGACAAAGACGATCAACACAAGTACTAAACCACACATGACACTCCACGTCCCAATTGTGAAACCGAACCACTCGAACAGGGCGACGTTTAAAACCTCCCAAGGATGCAGCCCCAAGGATTGAACATTCACCGCAATTGCATTCCCTAATCCAAAGAAAGTTAATCCAAGAAAAAAAATAAAATACCGTAATAGCCGCAATGCCATCTCTTCACCTCTACACCTTATATATCCATCTACTATAGATGAAGCAGGTTAAATGAACAAGATGATCTATCCAAATCAAAAGTTGTTACCAAATGATTAACAGTGAAGTACATAAAGACGTACCAAAGGAAGGTAGGTTATTGCAGAACTGCCGGAGAAGTTAATATAATATTCCATTCCCTGGATAGGAGGGTTACAAATTGGAAAAACAATTATTAACCATGGCTCAAGTCGAAAAACGATTAAACACGAAAAAGCTGCCTTAAAGGCAGCTCCGATCATACCCGTTAGCCAACCATGAAGCGCAAAAATCAGCGCTTCACCACAGAGAATGAAAATGGTTCAGAACGGTCAATACTGATTCTACGGCTGGGAGAGGAAGGTCGATGAACTATGGTGCGTTAGAGCCCATCCGTTAGTCTGACTCCAACGACCACGGTGTACCACCGACTGTCGCGCCCTTTATGGGTAGCACTCATGGGAGATTAATCCTTTTTTGGTTGTCGCGCTAGCCTCTACTTAATTTGCTATGATTGGAGATTTTTGTTTAACTATTTACCAAACTCAATCAGATCACTCATAAGGCTCAGCCTTTTTTTAAAAAGCGTTTTTACTGGGTCTATTTTATTGTGGTTTTTTCTGGATTTTGAGCTTTTTTAATTTTCATGGGAGTTTAAGTACAATATTTCACAAAGTTCACATTAAGTAGGCTCATTTTTCTTAAATCACTAAATAGTGCCTTCAATCCAAATGGGCGAGGCACTAATAGTAATTACCTAATTACTGTTCTAAGTAACGATTAAGGCATGATTTTGTTATCCATCTGTTTTTTACTAGTTAATCAAAATAAAATCTAATTCACTTCAGTTCACGGTTCTTCTTATTTATATATATAATATTTATCCGCTAAGGGACGAATATAAACTAAAAATCCGAAACAATACGCTGAAGACTAAACCTTATATATATCTTCTTCGTTTGGTAGAGAAGAAATCGCTCCTACCTTCGTACACACGACGGCACCCACTTTATTTGCAAAAAGAATGATCTCTTTAAGTTTACTAAAATCACTAAGAATTGTGTCATAGGACTCAAGATTTGCAAATTGAAATAAAGCAGCACCGACAAATGCATCACCAGCACCAGTTGAGTCAATTGAGTTTACTTCGACACTGTTTATTACACTCATTCCACTTCCATTTGAAAGAAGAGTGCCTTCCCATCCAAGGGTAACAGCCACTATTTTTGCCCCTAAATGATGGAGCATTGCTATTCCATCATATTTATCCGTTTTTCCCGTGATTAGTTCAAGCTCTACTTCGCTTACTTTTACAAAGTCAGCCATTGATATACCCTTTCTGGCTAAATTAATAAATTCAGCCACTCTATTTTTCCATAAATCATGTCGGAAGTTAGGGTCAAACGATAGAAATATCCCCCTATTTTGTGCAAATTCCATTGCCTTTAAATAAGTTGTTTTAAAAGGGTTTTCCAGAAATGCAGTTGCAGATCCAAAGTGAATGATCTTTGCACCACTTAATCTATCTAGGTATAAGTTATCCTCTGTTAAATTTCGATCCGCTCCTCTATTGAATACAAAATCCCTTTCACCATTTGCTTGTAAAGAAACAAATGCTAAAGTGGTTGGTGCCAAATCATCAGTAACAATCATCGATGTATCAACCCCCACCTCTTTTATCGTTTCTATTAAAAATAATCCAAATGGGTCATTTCCTACTTTTCCAATAAGACTTGCTTCCCCACCAAGCCTTGAAATAGCAGCTGCGACATTCGCTGGTGCACCCCCTGCTTTCTTTAGAAAATGATTACCTTCCATTAAATTAACATCAATATCTGTACAATAAAAATCGATCAAAAGCTCCCCAACGCATATGACTGCGCGGTTTGTTTTATTCATTTACATTACACTCCCCATTCTTGTGATTTAGGTAAAATGAAAGGCTATCGATCATTTTCGACAGCCTTCATAAACTCTTACTATCAACCCATCTTTAATAGGATTGAAATTTAGTCTTTATCTTTCCATATACTCTTTAAAGGGTATATTTTCAAAGACTTTAATGTAACTTCTCCACCCTTGCTATAAATTTGTAATCCTTTACTTGATGGATCCGGGAAAATTTGATCAGAAATAACCGTTTCACCTTTGTTTCCAAACACTTCTACAGCAGATCGGTCAATGAAAATATGCATTTTCACAGTCCCATTTAATGCATGTAACGGTCCGTCATGCTTACCGACCACATTGTTCCCATAATCAAAGCTTCCTGAATTTGAACGGTCTACGAATAATTGTTTGGTGGCAACATCATAGCCAATAGTCGTATATTCAGTTGCTCCTTTACGAACTTGAAAGCCGAATTCAGTTGCTTTTATATCATCTACATCAAACTCAGCTATCATTTCAAATGTATCTTCTGATAGTTTGGATAGGAGATTACTTTCACCAGATATGACTTTATTTTTATATGAAATTTTTTCACTCTTATCTCGAATGGTTTTTAAAGAAACTGGTGTTTGTTTTAAACGTAAACCTTCATCTGTCTGAGTTAGCTCCATCTTTCTTGGCAATGTCGTTGAACTTCTCCAAGTCGAAGTTGGTGTATGATTTGCATACAGCCAATTACTCATCCAGCCAATCCAATATTTTTCGCCATTCTTACCATCAATTCCGCTCCAATCTACTGCGGCATAATAATCTGCCCCGTAGTCAGTCCATAACACTTGATCGGAAGAATTTTCATTTTTAAACGTTTTCCCGTCAAAGGTACCTACAAAATATTGCATACCTGACCCGCCTGCAGGAGCGCCATCATTAATGCTTACCTGTAGTACCCATTTTGTTTTTGAAGGGTCACCATCAATTGGTAATTCGATTAGAGTAGGACATTCCCAAATCCCTCCGTTACTACCATGAGTAGAAGGTATCCACTCTCCAGAAACAGCAGACCAGTCTGTAAGGATGCCGCTTTCTTTCGAATCGTCTTTCTCAGGCTCTTTGGCAACTTGGTCTACTTCATTTGGCATGGCCCCTTCATTATAAACATTAACATCATCCATGTTTAAATGACCCCAACCACCTGTAGCATGGTCCACAGCTTTAATATATAACACTTCTCCAATGTATTTAGAAGCATCCCAGACGTATTTTTGATATTTTTCTTCTTTAAATTTGGTATTGGCTTGTCGAATTAATTCTTGATCATCAGAGGCTCTCACTAACGAAACATAGCGGTTGTTGATATCATTACCACCGCCCAACAGAAAGTTGATTTCTCCAGAGCCACCTAGTTTAAAATATGAGGAGTGCAGTTCACCTGTTGCGTCATCTCCCTTTTGAAGATCAGTAAACCCCCATAGGTGGTAGTTTCCTTGGTGGCCGAAATCCCCTCCCCAGTAAGATGGTACATTTGTCACATGATCTTTTGTGAAAGCATTACCTTCGATTGTACTCCACCCAGTTAGATCACCTGTCTCAAAATCATGATTAGTAACTTCCTTCTCATTTGTCATGATGTTCTTACCAACTTGAACATCTTGGAATAACGTGGATGAATTCCAAACATTCAAGCCAAAATGCCCTGACGAAAAAGTTGAATCATTTACATCATGAATGAGATTACCATCTAAAAAAATTTTAATATTTTTTCCATGAGTGCTTGCTTTTAAATGGTACCTTTTATCTGTATCTAGATTTATTGTTTTTTCAGCTAGAATGGATATGTCTCCATTTTCAATTTTCATGATTTTTACTGTATCGTTTAAAGCATCGACATTCGCCATATAACCATTTGTTGCATTAGGATCTGCACGAAAAACGAGCGAGCCAGCTCCGTTGCCACCTTTTCCCCCAGATATCTCAATGTTTGCTTCATAAAAAAAGTTATCCCCTGTTTGACCACTCATTACAAAAGCATCCTCCGTAGAGGCTCCACTTTTTCCGTCCATCGTGTTCTCCCAGCTTCCGTTTACATCTGTCCATTTTGATAAATTGGTTTCAAAGTTAGATGTATTCTTGAACTCCACATTTCGAAAGGCAGCCGTTGAATTCCACGCTGACAATCCATAGTATCCATAATCGAATTCTATATCTGTTTTTTTTATAACGGATTGATCGTTTACAGAGACTTGAATTTGATCCCCATCTGTTTCCACCTTCACATGGTAGGTAGTTGAAGTTTCGAGGGTAAAAGGTTTTCTCGCAATTTCCTCGTTTGTTCCATCTACATTCTTACTTAATGTTATGACATCGTTTTTGGCATCTAAGCTCGCAACATAGCCGTTCTTTGCACTCCTGTCTGACCGAAAAACTAAACCGCCTGCCCCTTCTCTCCCATTCTTCTCATTAAGGGTAATATCTCCCTCATAGCTAAATGATTCACCTGTCTGGGATGACATGGTATAAGAAGTTCTGTCTAAGCTATTTGCTTGTATTCCACCATCTTCGCCGAATTCACTTGCATACTCCCACTCTTTTAAATTAGGTGAGGTATAAAACATGATCTTATCCTTAGCCGCTAACGACATAACCCATTGGTTTGATTCTTCATGCCAAAATACTTTAGGATCGCGCCAATCTTGTATAGGAGGGTCTGGCATTACGGGATTCCCTTTGTACTTTTCCCAAGTTCTTCCTTTATCTAGGCTATACGCTATACTTTGGACTTGCTTATCCCCTGCATGCGTAAAGATGGCAACCATTGCTTCTTTTCCAAAGCCAGCTGTATTGTTCCAATCAATAACAGCACTCCCCGAGAAAATCTGACCGTTTTCATCCGGCGATAAAGCAATCGGCAAATGCTCCCAATTAACAAGATCTTTACTGACAGCATGCCCCCAATGCATCGGTCCCCATGTCGTTCCATACGGATGATATTGATAAAACAAATGATATTCACCTTTATAAAAAACCATACCATTCGGGTCATTCATCCAGTTAGCTTCAGGAGAAAAATGAAATTGATTACGGTATGGTTCATTATAATACCCAGGATCTTCTGCATTTGCACGATTAAATGGTAAACAAGTGACAGTTGAACATATTAGTAGAATACTAATGATCCTCTTCACTTTTATTTCACATCCCTTTTTTAAAATCTAAAATGACATATGATCGTTATGCTGGACTATTTCCGCGCAATCGATCTAATAAAACGGCTGCTACAATAACTCCACCTTTTACAACTAACTGCCAATAATAGTTGACATCCATTAGAGTTAACCCATTACTGATTACCCCCATAATTAAAACCCCAATAATTGTTCCTATTATTTTCCCTTTTCCACCTGTTAAACTTGTTCCTCCTAGAATAACAGCAGCAATTGCGTCTAACTCATACATTTGACCAGCAGTTGGCTGTCCAGAAAACAACCTTCCCGCTAAAACGACTCCTCCTAAACCAGCTAGTAAACCACTAATCGAATACACATTGATTAAAGACTTTTCAACCTTAATTCCAGTTAACCGAGCTGCCTCTTCATTGCCACCAATCGCATAAATATGACGACCGAACATCGTATATTTAAGAACAAAAAACATCACAACATATACTAAAGACATGATATAAATAGGAGTGGGGATTCCGAAAATACTTCCACCACCGATGAATTTAAATGTTTCGTTTTGTAAAACAATTGGATAACCGCCACTAATGACATAAGCGAGTCCACGAACATATGTGAAGCTGCCTAGTGTAACAATAAATGCTGGTAACTTTGCTTTGGCTGTAAGAAACCCATTAATCAGTCCTACTGCATACCCTACTAGTACGCCTGATAACATCGCAATTATAGGATTAACTCCTGCAGAAGAGACCATGACTGAGATAACGCCAGATAGAGCAACTGTTGCACCAACTGATAAATCAATACCACCAGTTAAAATAACGATTGTCATCCCAGCAGCTAAAATAGCAATAATGGAAACTTGTTTTAATACATTCAATAAATTGGCTGTATCTAAAAAATTTGGTGCTGTAAAGGAAAGTACTACACACAATAATAATAAAATCATGATCATGCCAAGCCTATTCCATAAAGAATAAAGGACATTTCCTATATTTAGGCGTTGTGAATGTGTAATAGTTTGCGTATTCCCTCTCATTTCTCTCTCCCCCCTTTGGTAGCTAAACGCATAATTGTTTCCTGTGTAGCTTCTTCCTTCGAAAGCTCGCCTGTTAACCTTCCTTCACTCATGACAAGTATTCGATCACTTACCCCCAATACTTCAGGAAGTTCAGATGATATCATTAAAACGGCCAATCCTTCATCTGCAAGCTTTGAAACAATCTTGTGGATTTCAGTCTTGGCACCTATATCAACCCCTCGTGTTGGCTCATCCAGTAGTAATACCTTTGGTGCAATTGATAGCCACCTAGCGATCACTACCTTTTGTTGATTCCCACCACTTAAGTTTGATACTTGCTGTTCTGGGGAAGCTATTTTTATATTTAAGTCTTCAATATATTGGTTAGCGCTTTCATTTGCTTGCTTCCAACTAACAATTCCTGCTTTAGCGTGTTTTTTCAATTCAGCCATTATGATGTTTTCTTTTACGGACATTGATAAAAATAACCCTTGTTCTTTCCTGCTTTCAGGTACATGTGCAATCCTATTAGCAATAGCATCTATTGAGGATTTGATTTTAACAGATTGACCATCAACCAATATTTCGCCACTTTTCAACTCGGACAAACCGAAAATGGCCCTAACCAATTCTGTTCTGCCAGCACCAACAAGCCCCGCTAAACCAACAATTTCACCTGGGTAAATTTTTAAAGATACATTCTTTACAATTGTGTTATCAGAAACATTTTTCAATTCAAGTACAGGTGAAACTTCCTTTGGATTTTTTGTGCCAAAGGCTTTTGACCGATTAAACAGGTCCTTTAAATCCCGTCCTACCATCAGCTTTACGAGATGATCAGGATTTGTCTCTTCAATCGGCCCACTTGCAATCCATTCGCCGTCACGTAATACAGTGAACCTATTAGAAATTTTAAAGATTTCTTCCATTCTGTGAGAGATATATACAATGGCAACTCCCTGCTTTTTCAAATCATCAATAATTTCAAACAGCTTTTTTATTTCTTTATCTGTTAAAGAGGCGGTTGGTTCATCCATTATGAGTACCTCTGCATTAAAGGATAATGCTCGGGCGATCTCGACCATTTGTTGTTGAGCAACACTTAAGGTCGAAACCAATTGGCGTGGATTTAGATTCGACCCCATTGAATCTAACACCTCTTGGGCACGTTCATGGACCTTATCCCATTTCACCATTCCTAAACCATTTCTAGGAAAGGTGGAACCCATTAAGATATTTTCACTTATTGTTAAATTAGGAGAAAGGTTTAACTCCTGATGAATAACACTAATTCCTTTGTTCCTTGCATCAGTAGGGTCCTTCCATAAAATTGGTTGACCTTTCAAGTAGATTTTCCCACCATTGTCATCAGGTGTATGAATGCCTGCGAGGATTTTCATGAAAGTTGACTTTCCAGCGCCATTCTCTCCCATTAATGCATGTACTTCACCTGGATAAAGTTCAATTCTCACATTGTTCAATACGGTTACACTCGAGAACGTCTTACCAATCCCTTCCATATTCAACACTGGCTTTTTTAGACTTTGTTGGCCTTTAAGGGACATTTCATTCACAGCCATACCTTTATCTCACCCCTTATATTGATTTGAATCGGCTGATTAAAGGAGGAATCCTTATCAGCCTATTTATTGAAAGATTCTTACCAACCTTGGTAAGAATCTAATGTATCTTGAGTTACAATCTCAACTGGAACTTTAATAAGCTCCTCAACTTTTTCACCAGTTTTCACTTTCATTCCGATTTCAACAGCTTTTTTGATCATGTTACTAGGTGACTGAGCTGAAGTAGCAGCAATTGTACTTCCTTCCTTTGCCATTGCTTCTGTGGCTTCAGGAGCACCGTCCACTCCGACAATGAAAAATTCATCTTTACGATTCGCTTGCTCTTGAGCAATTTCAACACCAATTGCTTCTGGATCATTAATCGCAAATACAGCGTCAATAGAGCCTGATGAATTAGCTTGTAAAATACTTTCCATCACCGTTAATGCCTTTTCGCGATTCCCTTCTCCATTTTGCTTCGCGATAACTTTAATTTCGGAATCCTTTATTGCATCTTCAAATCCTTGAATACGATCAGATACAGCCGAAACAGGAGGTCCATCAATAATAACTATTTTTCCTTTTCCATCTAATTTTTCAATCACATATTCTCCGGCCAGTTTACCAGCTTGATAGTTGTCTGAAGTAACAGTGGCATCGACACCACCTTCAGCATTGGTATCTACAGCAACTACTGGAATATCAGCCGCTTTGGCCTGTTGAACAGCTGCCGCAATTCCTTTTGTATCAACAGCATTTAAAAGAATGATATCTACCTTTTTCGTAATAAAGTTTTCAATTTGAGCTGCTTGTTTGGCTAAATCATATTCAGCGCTTTCAACTAGAACTTCCGCACCTAATTCTTTTCCTGCTTCTTCAGCACCTTTAGCCATGGAGACGAAGAAAGGGTTTGCTAAACTACCCACCGCTACACCGATCGTTAATTGTTTGTTACCTTTTTGTCCTTCGTTACCGTCTGTTGATCCATTTGATGATTCACTAGCCCCACTACATGCCGTCATCGTGGCAATTACAAACGCCAAAACTAGTATCCCTATTACTTTTACATAATTCACCATATTAGTCCCCCCTAGTTTTTGAAGATGAAAATAATTAGCTACTGAACGAGAAATTGTTACCGCTCTCAATCTCTTAAACTAGATCACCTCCTTAAATGAATATTTTTGGTTGAAACAATGGAAGTATGGTTGATTTTGATAGTTTTTCACATTGACTATTTATTGATAACGCTTTCATCCCTTGTAAAACAATATGATTACCCTTTACACATTAGAATTATAATTGATTGATTTTGGTTGTTTTTGATTGATTTTGATTATATTAGAGCTGTTTGTAATTGTCAACAGTTCCAATTATTACAAAAAATATATTAATAACATAAAATATTAAACGTTTCAAATGGAATGTTTAATACATGGAGCAGATTTTCCCTCATTGTTAATTGGCCACATTACAATAAATCAAGCATTCTTTATTATATTGATAAAACAAAGGGGAAAATTTTCAATAAAATAATTTCAGAATCTTCAAAAAAAGCTGGTATTCTAAATGTCTGAATCAGACAGTTTGAATACCAGCTTTCCTTCAACGATAGCAAATTTAATTTTTAGTCCCTCACAATAATTATCTCCGTTTTCTCCTTATATTTTCCTAACGTTATTGTACCTTCCTCATTCGTAATAACTTTTGTCTGGTTTAAATCTGCAAACTTAGAAAATGATACTTCTCCAAATTTTGTATGATCTGCTAATACAAAGGCCTCACGTGACAAAAAGATGGCTCTTTCTTTTATTTGCGCCTCTTCTGGATCTGGGGTAGTCAATCCAAAATTATAATGAATAGCGTTCGCACCCATGAAACACTTATCAAATCTGTATTTTTTTATACTTTCGTATGCATAACGTCCAACTGTTGCTTTGGTAATCTTTTTAACAAACCCACCAATAAAATATGTGCATATTTCATTTTCAAGTAATGCATCTAAATGATCAATTCCGTTTGTAATGACAACGATATCTTTTTGTCTTAAATGTTTGATCATCTGATACGTTGTTGTTCCAGCATCAAGATAAACACAGTCGCCGTCCAAAATTAGTTCTGCCGCATATTTTGCTATCTTAGCTTTTTCCTCAAGGTTCTGCGTTATTTTCTCAAACACACTTGGTTCGTCTCGTTTACTATGTAAAAGTGAAGCTCCACCATGTACACGTTTTAAGTAGTTCTGCTTTTCTAATTGATCTAAATCACGACGCAAAGTAGATTCTGAAGTATTTGTTAATTCTACTAGCTCATGAATCTTAACATTCCCCTTTTCTTTTAATAGCTTTATAATTAATTGATGCCGTTCCGTAATAAGCATGATATCTCCTCCTCGTATTACACTTCTATTTAAAGGTTCTTCGTGTATTCTAGTTTAATTAATTTTAGTATATAGAATTTTGCAGTGACATGTGAGAACTATTAGGGTATGCCCATAAGAAAAAGGAGCTGTTGATCAGCTCCTGGTAATGAAGTAAGCACCTGTTGTTGAATAAACAATTTAAAATCCATTACCCTGGAATATTATTCTTTTTTAATTCAACAGCTCATAAAGTAAACGAAACCAACAAATATACTAAGACCTAAAGCTAAATTTCTCCAAAGTCCTTTCTCTCTGAGATAAGAGAAAGATATAATGATTCCACATATCATCAATACACGAAAAGTTGTTACTCCAGGGTCTAACCATCTAACCAATATAATTAAAGCAAACGAAATAACCCCTAAATATTATTAACCACCCTTCTCCTCTAATTAATCAGTATTTTTTTATTATCGGATTATCTTCCCACTTTAAATGCATAAAGAAAAAGCTGCCTTAAAGACAGCTCCGATCTTCAGCTAACGCACCCGTTCGTATTATAAGGTCATCCAGAAAATATTTCTGGTTGACCATTTTTTATATCGATATATGATAACCGTAGCCGGGGTAGAACGTCCGCACCCGTGGGATTTGATCCCGTCAACTAAACAGTTCGCCCCCTACTTGTAGAAACATGATTGAGGCTGGTTGGGACTATGATCTCGTATAACAAGCGAAGCTATGATACTACAAGAAGGAAATGGGGTACCGGTGACTTTATATTAGGAGGAGATAATTTATGAATCCAGTTGTTGGTCTGGATGTGGCAAAAGGGGAAAGTCAGGTTCAAGCGTTCTTGGATAAAAAGCAGCCTTACAAAAAAGGCTTTAAAGTAGCACATACTCTTGAAGGGTTAGCTAGTCTTCTAGACTTTATTAGAGAAGTAGAAAATGTATCCGGGGGACGGCCTCCCATTGTATTAGAATCCACTGGACATTATCATACACCAGTTGTCCAGTATTTCGAGGATAGAGGGTACTTATTGATTATCGTAAATCCACTCATATCGTATCGAGCTAAGAGTTCTAGTTTACGCAAGGTAAAGACAGATGTTATTGACGCTCGTCATCTCTGCGAGCTGTATTATAAAGAGGACTTAGAGCCGTATAAACAGCGAGGAATCCAACTCTTAAACTTACGTAACCTTACAAGACAGCACGAAAATATTACAGGCCTGTTTGTACAAACTAAATTACAATTTCAAGCAATTTTGGATCAAGTGTTTCCTGAATACCGTGGGGTTTTTGGTGACTTACATTCATATGTTTCTTTACTAACCTTACAAACATTTCCTACATCACAAAAAATCCTGGATACTGGTGAAGAGAAAGTTGCCAAGAAAATAAAGGAATTATGTAAAAGTCGTTCGCAAAAATGGGCAGACAGTCAGGCAGAAAAACTGATGGCCGCCGCAGTTCAAAATCCATTTCAGAAAAACTTATATCATAGTCTGACCTTAAGCCTGGATATGTATATTAATATGCTTCTTGAATACAAAAAGCATCTATCCAAGCTTGAAGATGAGATAGATGCTTTAGCAAAAGGTATTGAAGAGTGTAAGGTTATCCAATCGATCCCTGGTATCGGTGAAAAAATCGCTGCCAAGATAATTTCTGAAATTGGGGAAATTGATCGGTTTAATCACCCTAAGAAGCTGGTTGCATTTGCCGGAATCGATCCAAGTGTTTTTGAATCTGGTACATTCAAAGGTACTTTAAATCGGATTACCAAAAGAGGTTCTAGTAGGCTACGACACGCCTTATATATGGCTGTAAAATGTGCCATTCGTGATAGTCGCAAAAAGAAAACGACAGATGAAATCATTCCTCGTAACAAGAGATTACGAGAGTTTTATGATAAGAAACGTGAGGAAGGAAAGCCCTTTAAAGTAGCTGTGATAGCATGTGCCAATAAATTCTTACATTGGATTTATGCACTTTTAAAAAGCAAATCAACTTTCCAAGATCTAGCCTAGTTTTAAAGTATAACTAAATAGCCCAAAACTTTCCAAACACAGAACCTTGGAAGGTTATTTGGCATACGCAAATTTAGTATAACATGAAACATTTTAAGTGTTTATTGAAAAATGTTGACAAACTATTGGCTGGTTTAGTTGAAAAAGGTACTTACTGTATAACTTTAATTATCATAGTTAGAAACATAATAAACAATAAAACTAAATGCATCCATACAATACATTTTACGATTAATTCTGCCCAGACTTTCTTTCGTAAACCATAGTAAAGGACAATAGAAAAAACTAAGAGACTGATTATTCCACGAAGGATACTACCATCTACAAAGAATAAAACTACATTTATCAATACGGATATAATAAATAATATGACATATGCCATATATATATTTTTTCTTTTCTTTTTACCTCGTGTTGGTATTGATACATCACTTTTGACCTCGTGTTCCTCATATTCTTGTTGAATAATTAATTATACCTTCTTTTACTAACCTGCCCCTTTAGTACATTAAGAAAAAGGTTGCCGCAGCAACCTCCGTTATCTCAATAATCCGTTTTATTTATCATTATCTAAATCATCATCAAGAAATGACTTTTTATCTTCTTTAATTCCATACTTCTTTTCAAGAAATTGACCAATTATTGAACTGTTAATACCTTTCCTTCTGCTGTTTCAATAACTATATATAGAATAAATAACCCAACAATAGAAAAAACAACAGACACGATAACCTCCACCAAAAATCCCCCAAACAAATACTCAATTTTCCCCTTTATTTTACCATAAAACCCATAATTTCTTGTTGAAGTAACCTGCCCCTTTAGTTCCATAAGAAAAGTAATTCTTATTAAAGAATCGCGCCCTTTAACGGAACAACTCTATTACCACTAAAAAATTCCCTTGAACCATTTTTAAATTTCAGATGTACTTTATCTTTTGGACATAAAAACACCCCTTTAGAGGATATTATCCAAAGGAGTAAAACGGTGCAACTTTATTATAAACATCGTGACTTTATTTCAAAGCCACATCATTTTCCCTTTAATTCAGCTAAATAGTGTCTTACGGCACATTCAACTAGTTCATAAACCGTCCTATCATGAATGATTGCTTGTATTTTTAGTTCCTTCATAAGTTCAACATCCATATCGAATGAAGAACGTTTTCTTATAACGTTGGTTCGTTCTATGGTTGGTGCTGATTGTTCGTTCGCTTGTTTGACCTGTTCTTTACCACTTTTTATGCCAACGTTAGAACGTTGGTTGGTATCGTTAATAGGTTCTTTATTTACATTAGTTGAAACTTTTCCTGCTGTTGCAAAGTCATAAATAAGCTGCTCTTGTACCGTTTCCTCGTCACCTTCACCAACAAAATACCAGCCTTTTTTGCCTGAATTTCTATACTCATAACCAGCTTTATTCAATGCTTTTCTTAGTGATTCTTCTGAAAGATGAACATCAGCCCTTTTGGCAATATCCGCTGGTGTATCAGTTTTAATTAACTCCAAGATTTTACCGATTTTCATTTAGTACGCTCACGGGAAAACCAATACTTTGTTTTGATATTTCGATAAGTCCCAATGTCTTTGATCAGCTCGGCAATAAGATCATAACCGCAATATGTATGCCTCAGCGTGCTAAATTCATCCAATGTGACATAATCATCACTCTTTAATTCAACGTGACACTCTCCACAACAAATCCCCATATCCAACACCTCCAATAAGTATATTGATATATTCGTCGAAACTTGGTGGCCATCCTTCTTTCGTACAAAAAACAGGTCTATTGACGGTCCTTTAATGTTTTTTAGTTTTTCAAAATTATCTAGACCTAATTATAAAAAACCTTAATAAATAAAGGAGAGTACATATTAGCCATATATAATATGTACTCTCCTTTTTTCTTTTAGTGAACTAACGCAGAACCAAAAATAAAAAGTAAGAACTCCTTTATCTTTTTGGATTCCATCATTAAATCTTCATCGTAAAAAAGTTGCATGTTTTCATATAAGGAGTGGTGAAAATTTTATAATATTAATGCAAGAACAGTGAAAACCCCATATATATTTAGCACTGTTCTTATAGTAATTTCCTTCGTTTGTGGATTTTTTTCCAAACTACTAATCCTCCCATTTTTCATAATGCTTAAATGACCATACGAATAAACAGGAATAAAGTTTCTTAACAACTGGAAGTTAATGAACTATCCTGCCCCGTTAGTGCCATAAGAAAAAGCTGCCTAAAAGACAGCTCTGATCCTCAGCTAACGCCCCCGTTAGCCATCCATGAAGCGCAAAATTCAGCTCTTCACCACAGAGAATGAAAATTGGTCTCTATGTCGATAATGTTTTAATGGCTGGCGAAGAAGGTCGTTGAACTATGGTGCCTTTGAGCCCATCCGTTAGTCTGACTCCGGCGACCACGGTGTACCACCGACTGTCGCGCCCTTTATGGGTAGCACTCATGGGAGATTAATCCTTTTTTGGTCGTCGCGCCAGCTTCTACTTAATATGCTTTGATTGGAGGTTTTTGTTTAACGATTGACCAAACTCAATCTGATTACTCTTAAGGCTCAGCCCTTTTTTAAAAAGCGTTTTTACTGGGTCTATTTTGTTGTGGTTTTTTCTGGATTTTGAGCTTTTTTAATTTTCATGGGAGTTGAAGATTGCAAAGTTATTTCCAACCTACAACATTTGAGAAAGTCTCATAATCACATCCAGTGATATACTGAAACTCTTTTCCTGTTAGCCTTTCATATGCTTCAGTTGCTATGGAAAGCAATGGTTCGAATGTATTCTCCTTAGGCATAAGTACAGGGCATTCTAGAACCGCATTGAAAAAGCCTTCTCCTTTAGCAATTACTTCACATCGAAGGTATAAAAAAACATCAGGTGAGAAGTAATCATCCTTGTTTTTACTGTATGAATATTCGCCTATGTTTTTTGCGTGTTCCTTTGTGTCTAATAAATAAAGTTTGTAGGACATCGCTTCTTCAAATTGCTTAATATTCCTTACTCCCATTTTCTCAAGCTCTCTAACAGCCACTTCTATAACTTCATCCTCATCATTAACTGACTCCCAATCTAGAAGAGAAATTATGTACCAAAAGGATTCATCTGTCATCATCTTTCTTGGTTTCTGCGGTTTTTCCATTAGTTGTTCAATCTTTCGCTCTTCCTCTAGTATTTCTTTCTCAAAGTTATCTCTGTCATTGATCCAACGCCACTCATAAAGGGCTTCCATACCTGTTGTTTCATCCCAGGTGCCACCATAATTACTTTGTCTCATTTTTTTAGTCCCTTGAATGTTCCCAATGTAAATGAAAGTTCCAGGAATTTTACCATCAAACCAACAAATTGCAGGGGCGTTTTCAAAATAAAAACGGTTTTGCAGAAGAGTTTTACTTAAAACATTATTTTCAATCATTGGGATAGTCTCCCCTATATATGGGGTAGTAGCAAGAAGATAAGAGTTTCGATCACAGTTAACAATTCTTAATGCTCCATATCTCCCATCAGGGAGTTTTACCGCAAATACATCCCCAATTGATACTGTTTGCTTTTTTATCTTTTTTTGATTCTCCAATTGCTCTTCCTCCTGATTTACAAAAGAGTTATGAATTATATGACGTTACAAATGTTTATAAGAATCTTGATATGTGTATATCCATAGGTATATATTTCACCATTTAATTGGGGAATCCTTGTTGAACTAAACTGCCCCGTTAGCCATCCATGAAGCGCAAAATTCAGCGCTTCACCACAGAGAATGAAAATTGGTCTCTATGTCGATAATGTTTTAATGGCTGGCGAAGAAGGTCGTTGAACTATGGTGCCTTTGAGCCCATCCGTTAGTCTGACTCCGACGACCACGGTGTACCACCGACTGTCGCGCCCTTTATGGGTAGCACTCATGGGAGATTAATCCTTTTTTGGTCGTCGCGCTAGCCTTCACTTAATTTGCAATGATTGGAGGTTTTTGTTTAACGATTTACCAAACTCAATCTGATTACTCATAAGGCTCAGCCTTTTTTTAAAAAAGCGTTTTTACTGGGTCTATTTTGTTGTGGTTTTTTCTGGATTTTGAGCTTTTTTAATTTTCATGGGAGTTCATTAAGAAAAGGTTGCTTCAACAACCTCCTTTATTGGTGTAAAGCACGTATTTCCTGGGTTTCTTTGAATGTGGGGTGTTGAGAAAGTATCTTGCTGAAAAGCTCGAGACTTATCTTTTTATTCAGCTACCTAAGCCAAGTGAGTATCCAAATGTTTTAAAAATTTCTGCTGGAGATTACTGGTGTATCCAAAATAACGGTTGGTCTATTGATTCTGCTTCTGAAATTTTTAGTGAGGAATGGATATCTGATGATGAGTTTTTTGTCACCGAATCTGAAATTTATGGGAATAATAAACTCTATCATCAATTGAAAAAAGAACTTCGAATAAGAAAAACATAGGGAGATTTTAGTCTTCCTATGTTTTCATTCATATTATTTATCTGTTTGTTTTTGCTTCTTTTTCAAATACTCCGCACGTATTTTTTCAAGTTGCTGCTTTTTATCAAATTTGGCAGGCTTCTGTTTTTCATGAAACTTTGTCACAGCTACCTTACCTTTGGTATCCAATTGATATTTTCCCACTTTGTTCACCTACTTTTCTTGTCTTTAAAGAGAATCTATTCACAAATATAATATACCTTATTTTACTGAAGTAAACCTTATTACTTTATTGTGTACTGGTAACTTTGTATATATCAGTAAAAACATTAAAAACTCAGTAAATAATTTACCGCCAAATGGTCTTAATAAAAATTTACCTAGAATTAATCCTGAATACTTAGCCATCTTAATCAAACATAAATGTTTTTTTTCGATAGCTTATTGAAAAGACTAACCCCATCGCTAACATATTACCAATTAATGAGCTTCCTCCATAACTTATAAAAGGTAAAGGTATTCCTGTTATGGGTACTAGGCCTATATTCATCCCGATATTCTCAAAAACATGGAAAAAAATCATGGAAGTAACACCAGTGCATATGTAAGATTCAAAACTATTTTTTACCTCCAGAGCTAACTTCACTATACTCGAAATAAGGAGAAAATAAATTGTTACTAAAATACTAGCTCCAAAGAAACCATATTTAGAAGAAATAACACTAAATATAAAATCCGTATGTGCTTCTGGAACATATATACCCTTTTCCAGATAACCATATACCCCTCCTGAACCAATGGCTAGTAATGCTTTTGTTAGATTATAGCCTTCACCTGATGCATAAGATTCTGGATCAATCCAAGCATAAATTCTTCCTAATTGATATGTTGCGAATCCCATTGATTGAAGCATTTCAGGGTTGAAAAAGACTAGGTATATAAGAATACTAGAAATTAAGGAAATGATAATAAAAATAACACTGATAATTTTCCATGATATTCCCGAAACAATAAAAATCCCTGTAAAAATACATATTAATACTAAAGACGTACCTAAATCTGGTTGTAGCATAATTAATAGTATAGGAAGAACTGTAGCAGCTCCCATCTTAATTAACAGTAACAAATCTGTTTTTAAAGTTTTATCTAAATATTTTTCATGATGTTTTTGTACTAAGAAACTTAAACAAATTATCAAAGATATTTTTGTGAATTCAGCTGGTTGCAGAGATCCGATTCCCGGAAGTTGAAACCAACTTTTGGCTCCATTTATTTCACGAGCAATTGATTCAGGTGCCAAAATTAACGCGATTAATAGAATGATGCTAAATGAGTAAATAAACCAATTCAAGCGAAAGATCTGTTCAGAATCTAAATACATAATTCCTGCAATTATTCCGATTCCTACAATATACCAGGTTATTTGTCTAAATAAAAAATTCCCTTCATATTGACCAAAATCTTGAGCATTTAATATAGCTATACAACTTGTTATAAATAGTAAAAGTAAAAGTGTAATTAGGTTGTAATCCAACTTTGAATTTTTCATTTTTTCCCCTTGTAAATATTTTCTTATATTGTAACTTAACTTAATTATACTAAAAACGTAATTTTTTTAAATAAAAGCACTTTTATTGTTCATACATTCTAGGTATACAATTGAATAAAAGCATGAAGGATAACCAATAAAAAGAATGTTATCTTTTTTTGTTATACGATTTTATTTACACATTATTTCACAAAAAGTAATTAAAAGTATACAAGTAATTCATTAGCAACCTTCATTATTGAAGTAAAGCACCGGTTAGTTCTATAAGCATTAGAAACCCGTAAAGCCACCAAATACATTATTTGTTAGAAAAGATGTAATCTTGGCCATCCAATCAAAAAATAAGACAATCCCCATAATAACTGTTATATAGCCACCAAATTGAGTTATTTTGTGGTTATATTTTTTTATCCATCCTGATTTCCCTATAAAAAATACATTGTTAAGAAAGGTATGGAAAACCCAAGAATATAAGCAATCATATATATTAAACCTTGTCCAGTCGATAAACCAAGGGTTACGATGGCACCTAATATGGGTCCAATGCAAGGAGTCCAACCAGCAGCATAACCTATCCCAATTAAAATAGAACCTATATAACCAGATGGGCGTTTTTTAAAATTTATTTTTCTGTCCATCATCAAGAATTTAGGTTGAAAAACCCCAACAATCATTAAACCAAAAATAATTATCAAAATAGCCCCTACTTGTCTAATTAAATCAATATATTCATAAAAGAGATCGTAAATAAAAGAAGTGGATAACCCTAATATTACAAAGATAATAGAAAAACCGATCAAAAAGAATAAGGTATGAAGCATTGGTTTGCGGTTTAATTTGTTATTATCTTCTTTTAATTCACTTATTGATAATCCTGTAATATAAGATAAAAACGCAGGGTATAAGGGTAAACAGCAAGGAGATATAAAAGATAGTATCCCTGCACCAAAAGATAAAAGAATATTTAAGTCTCCCAATCTTATTTCCTCCAATTTCCGCTTCTCCATTCTGTATAACTTTACCATATATGCCTATACCCTTGTTGAACTATTCTGCCTTTAGCTCCATAAGAAAAAGAGCTGCCGAAGCAACTCCTTTTGAATTAAAGCACCTTTGAGTTCATTAGGAAATCCAGGTATGTCTAATCAGCCAAGATTTTCGGATAACTTCTTAATTATTTGTTTAGAATTAGATGCAAATTCCACAGATGCATCATAATACATTTTTCCGTCTTTAATCAGGGAGAAATCACCAATCTCGATTCTTAGCAGAGTACTATCGCCTTTATCTTTTAAGTGATAATTATATGCGACATCACCTTCATTCGGTTTTACTTCCCAATTTGAAACGTGCAAAGCGATTTTTAATTCTTTCTGCACAACTGCTCTAATGATTTTAGTGATTGACTGACCGCCATTAGGGATATCCCAAATCACCTTACTTCCCTCGGTCATATCTTCATTAGGATAATTTTCTGGTAGTTCATCCCATTCTGCAACGTATTTGGGTTTAGTTAGCACTTCCCAGACTTTCTGAGAATTCGCCTCAATGAGTATCTCATCTCTTACAATTAGCTGTTCGGTCATTTGTAGAACTCCTTTCAAATGAATTACAACTCGTTATTTCTCCCAAAGCTCGATCAGTCGGCCTTCAGGATCTTCAATCCAAATAAACTTTCCAAATTCACTAATCTCCTTTTTCTTTGCAAGAGGTACACCAATATGTTCAAGATGCTTAATAGTCTCGTTAAGATTATGTACTTCGAAATTTAACATCACTTGTTGTTCTGTTGGAAAATAACTGTCATTCTCGGTAAAGAAAGAAAAGATCGTTTCATTTCCTAATTGCGGTTTTATCACAGTCCCATTCCAATTTTCTATTTCAAGCTTCAACACTTCACTGTACCACTTTTTTACAGATTCAAGATTATTAGTTCTCCAAAATATTCCTCCGAAACCTTTTATCATCGTATCTAACTCCTGTCTGTCATCCAATTTTCATCTATCGATTACATTAGATATTCGAGATTTACGTTTCAAGTTCCTTCTTCAACTATACTGCCCCTTTAGTTCATTACTATATTTCCCTAGGATGAAGGCAAATTCCTTGTTGTTGAACTAACGTGCTTACATTAGGGAAAAGGCGTTCCTGCTTATTACAGAAACGCACCCGTTATGTTTCCCCTTCATTCTTTCAATGAATGGGGAGGATACTTCTGTTGGATATGACGTATAAGTGCAGTGACAACTTGCGGACCGGATTCTACGAGCCTGCCTTGTTCAAATGCAGTGAAGTTATCACCGCCTGAAGCTAAATAATTACTAACCGCTACTTCATATTCGTTGTTTGGCTGAATCTCTTGACCCTTCTTGTCTTTCAGCACAACAACCTTGCTGCCAATTGGAGCTTTGGCTTCCCAATCATACGTTAAGCCAACCGTTTGTAACCTATTTTCATATTCCTTCGTCCACTGCTGTTCTAAAGCAAGTTTTATCTGCTCTCCTGTTAAAATTAACTTACTGACACTATGACCCATAGGCACGTTGGTATAAAGGTCTTCTACCGTGATCTTCCCTTTTTTTAAGCTTTTCCGCATTTCGCCTTGATGGACAAAAGCAATATCTACCCCCATGGCTTCGCGCTCAGATTCTGCAATCATTTTCGCTAATGGGGATTCACCGTTTGCATCTTGATTTCGTCTGATTTCTTCCGGCATTTCCCCTATTACCTGATTAAATTTGCTCCCTAATCTTTTTCTATATTTATTTAGAAGAGCAACCGTTTCTTCATCCGGTTTTATATGTTGATGTGAAGTGGCAATGATCTTTGCTTGTTTCTTAACAATAATTTTAGAATGCGGGTCAATTTCAAGATTTACTTGAGAAAAGGCTTTCCCATTAGAATAAGCTTGAACGATCAGTTTACCGGCTGCAACGGTATTGGCATATTCATGGCTGTGACCCGCAAAAATGACATCTACCTCATCATCGATTTTTGGAGCCATCTCCATTAAAGCTCCAGTGGAATTTGCTCCTGCCTTTTCTGATTTAGCTGAATTATGTGCCAGTACAACAATCACTTTGATCCCTTTATCCTTTAAAATCTTTACGGTTCGGTTAATAGCTGAAATTTCATCCGTAATTTCTACCTCTTTTCGATTTTCAGGGGACACATACATGTTGGTCTCTTTTGTGACCACACCGATAAATCCAATATCAATTCCGTCCATTTGTTTAATAACATACGGTGGTAACAATGGAAGGCCCGACTTTCTGTCGATGATATTTGCAGAACTGTAAGCAGTATTGGCACCTTGAAAATACCCTGTTTTTTTATTGAATCCTCCATGAATAAGACGTTTCATTTCATTTACGCCTTCGTCCAATTCATGATTTCCAGGTGTCCCGACATCAAAGTGCAGGAGGTTTAAAAATTCAATCGTGGGTTCGTCTTGAAATTGAGAAGAGATTGGAGGGCTTCCTCCTACCATATCACCAGCATGAACAAGTAATGTATTTGGGTTTTCTTGTTTATATTTTTTTAAATAGGCAGCCAAGTATTCAGCACCGCCTGCCATGGTTCCTGAAACCAATTGATATTTGTTTAGTTGGCCGTGAAAATCATTAACGCCTAATAATTGTAGTTGAATGTAGCGGTTGGATGTGGAATGATTCGTTGTGGGATGATTGGATGAGAAAGCAGTGATTTTATAAGATACGAAAATGATGATAAATACCAAGATGAACAAAGAAGTTATGGCCTGAAATTTTGACAACTTCGGATCCCTCCCTCTAGATGTAAATTAAGAATAACTCTAGAATTTTATATCCGTATAAAGGGACCGTGATTTTTTGTTATGTTTTATATAATAATTATTAAATTAACCCCGTACATGCATATCTTTTAAAAGAAATATGTTAGGATTTTGAGCAGCAACAGTGTTATTTAGAAAGGCTCCCATTTTCCTTCCATTATTTGTTCTAAAATAACGGATCCAATAAATAAAGGAACAGCTGATCAGTTCCAGGTGTTCAAAAATAAAGTACGCTTTAGTTTATGTACAATATTTCACAAATTTGCTTTCGGCAGAAGGAAAGTTTGGTATCTTACTCCTATAGTTCAACAATGAAAAAAAGGCTTCCGTGGAAACCTTATAACCTTTTCTTAAGTTCAATCAAATAGAATGGCTCTGTTATAGAATATTAAAAAGCGGAGGAGTGATTATTTGAATTTATCGGAGATAAAAGGATCTTATGAATTGATCGCTGGTTTGGGCAGCTGGTGCGGTCCTGCCCTCCATACAAAGAGGTATGATTTAAGAAGGAATTCATTTCCCTTGGATTGGGATCAATCTAGTTTCCTCCCTGAAGTAAATAGATTATTAAAGAATAAATTTGAGGGATATATGGAGTTAGAAAATATGCATGAGAAAAATATACTCGCTCATTTTGTTGATGAAGGAAATGTTGTTCTTGAACCAGGGGTACTCAACCATCAAAAGCACATTTTATTCATGATAGCCACTATAAGATAGATTCCGTCCATGATTTTCCGAAGATACCAAATCAAGATTGGACTGTTCAATATCCAGCATTTAAAAATAAGCTGAATCACCGCATCCAAAATTCCCTTACAAAAATCCAGCAAAGTTAAAATACATTATTCATCAGATATGAGTGGTCAGCGGCGAACTATGAAGATATTATCGAATTAAAATCCATTTTATCTCAACTTACAACGGGTAAGTTTACCCTGTTGATTATGCAGCCAGTAGATAGTGGTTTAACAGGAGTTAAAGACATGAACTGGCCCCATGATGGGATTTGCTTTGTACATGTTCCTCGCAGTAATCCCATTGATAATGCCATTTGGGATCATGTTTTACAAGGAATATCTTTAACGAATTAAACATAAAGGCAGGGTTTCCTGGCTTTTTTTTATTAAATAATTTCTATTTACTATGCAAAATGAAAAGTTGCTTTTCTCATCGCGCACGCTGAAAATTAATGGCTATTGCACCCAGATCGTACTTATTAAGCTTCTGCACCCAATTAATTTAATTGAATTATAACGATCGTGATTTATATGTTGATAATGCAGTATAAGAAAAGTGCTGAGGAGCCCTAATAAAAAGCTGTACTGTTCCTTGTTACCGGAAAGCAAGACCCCTATATGGATGTTTAAAAAATTGGCCCATAGCACAATAATATAGGCAACGTATGCTGTCTTTATTGCCAAAGGAGGAGTATCCATTTGAAGATTTCTTCAATATCGTTCATAGAACCTCCCGTTTATCATGAATTCCCTGCCCTCTATGAAGGTTTAGGGCTGCCTGAGTTATCTTCATTCATTCAGCAGCGATTTGAATTTGCATATACCTTGGGGAAAGCCGAAAGAACGGGGCTTGCTAGCATCCGCTTTTATAAACGCCAGGGGGATTTCGAAGTACATATACCTGATAAGATGCCAGGAGTGGGTCCAATAAAGCTTCGGGAACTAAAGGGGTTGTTACTGGAGAAAGCCAAAACGGCATTCATCGAAAATATTGAATCCGAACCCCAAAAAAGAAAGGTCTACTACGCCGAATTTCGCCGCCCTGGGAAAGATGCTGATTAAATGTGCTTTCCGACAAACTGGAGCCTGTTTGAGGAAAATCATTGTTTTCTTGTTGAATTTGTTTTTATAAAAAGGGTTCGTACATTAACTTCCCCTCTAAAAAAAGGTTGCCGCAGCAACCTCCCTTGTTTTAATAATCCTCCTTATTTTCATTATCCAAATCATCATCAAGAAAAGACTTTTTATCTTCTTTCATTCCATACTTTTTTTCAAGAAATTGACCAATAATTGAATGGTTAATTCCTCTTCTCACTGCTGTTTCAATAACTATATAGAGAATGAATCCCCCAACAATATAAAATATTATAGCCTTCACTAAAAATCCCCCAAACAACAACTCATTCCCCCTTTATTTTACCAAAAAAAACCTATTGGAGTGCCCGATTGTTGCATAAAAAAAAGGAGCTGCTGATCTGCTCCTTGAAATGAAATAACAGCCTAACCTCCTGTATAAACACTTTCACATGTTCCAGGTTTTGGTTCATAATAACAATGATTTTTAAATTGACCCGCAAAAGGTTGATCGTACCATGTCGGAGGGCATGGAGCATATGGATTAAAATACCAAAGTGCATATTTCCCTGGGTGTTGCCTCCAATAATCCAAATTCTGTTTTGCTAATCTTTTTTCAGCAGTTCTCGCTCTTTGATAAAATACATTCCCTTTTTGAACAGCTTCAAAAGAATAATTTCCTCCTTGTACATGAAAAATGACTTGTGGAATTGTTCTTAACTCTTTAAAGTCTAAACAATTTGCCTTAAGACGATTAACAATTACATTTCCAACATACAACATTCCTTGCAGTCCTTCACCTTCGGCTTCAGCTCTCATCATCCTTGCCATTAAATCAACGTCTGAACTTCGATAACTTACTCTCGGCATTTTTTCACCCCAAATATATCGTATGAAAAACAGCCTGCACTAATGTCATTATTTGCGAAAATGACACTCTCCTTCAGTAGAGGCTGTTATTAACTCGTTTAGTAACACCGAGAAAATGGGTGTCTTAATGGAATGAAATCAAGATCCTATATGCTAGTCAGAGAAGGATTTTTTTTGCACACAAGGTTGCCGAAGGAATCTAAATAACAAATTCCCCCCAACAGTGTCGGGGGTTTTTCTTTTGAATAAGGAAACATAAAATTTTTCGATTGACTTTATGTAAAAAATAAAATAAAATTCTAAGTACTTCTTTTAAACTACTCTAACTTGAGTACTTTAAATCGAGTAATATACTTTAAAATAAAAGGATGGATTCAACATATGAAATTTACTGCATTCTTAAAAACACGAGGTGCAACAGCGGCAATCTTTATGGGGATTTTCTATGCAATTGCCATGCTAGGCATCTTCTTGCCTGGGTATACAGCCATTCCAGGAAATGTCGATAAATTACCTATCGCCATCATCAATGATGATGCTGGTAAAAATGGTGCAATGATCGCCGAAAATTTACAAGAAAATTTACCCTTTAAAGAAATCGAGACGGATATAACAAATAAACAAGCCTTAAAAGATTTGGAGCACAATGATTTAGCATTAATCGTACACATCCCAAAAACCTTCTCTGAAAACATTCAAAAAGGTGAAGCGTCATCAAGCATCGACTTTACAATCAATGAGGCAGGCGCAACAGTCGTTTCTTCTACCATGAATTCTGTCGTAACTGAAATTAACAGTCAGTTAAGCACACAATTCTCGCAACAAACAGCTCAGGGCGTATTGATGAACTTTAATGTACCAGAAAAGCAAGCTGCTGAATTAGCGGAAAAGATTGAGAAATCCTATGTAGGAAATGTCGTTACAATCAACGAAATACCCGATGGCATGAATCATAATATGCTGCCGATGTTCTTAACAATGGCCGGTTATGTAGGGGCAATGATCGGGGCCATGCAATTAGTAAGTGCATTTAGAGCCAGCCGGGGAAAAGCAAGCAAAACACGGTTATTCGCTTATGTGCAAATGGCTGCATTATTGATTGCCGTGGTTTCATCAATCATCGCTGTAGGTGTAGCCTATTTAATTGACAAGCCGAGCGGTGACCTATTCTTTGGTATAGTAGGTCAACAAATACTGAACTATATGGTATGTTTTAATTTCACCGCGATTTTAATCTTCTTATTTGGTGAAGGCGGCATGATTTTAAACTTACCGATTTTATTAATGCAAACAATAGCGAATGGTGCCACCATCACACGTGATATGATGCACGCACCATATGAATGGATGAGCCACATTTCACCGATGTATTACTCGGTTCAAGCTTACTTTGCAAACCTATTTGGCAGCATCAGTCCAAGTCCGTATATTTGGTCAATGGCTGCGGTAGGTGCCGGTGCGATGTTAATTAATATGGCTATTGTCGCGTTTTTACACAAACCGATGCCAGTACAGGTTTCTGAAACAGAAGTTGAAAAGAAAGCGGCAGAAATCACAGCTTAGGTTTTGCTACAATAAGGAGATAATACTTCTTAAAGGAGCGTAGAAAATGTCTATTCAAATTTTTATATTGAGCAAGCTGATGGAGGATAAAAATTATCCTTATAAATTAAAAAAGCAGCTTTCAGAACCCATTCCATTGGATCGCCTGGGCGGGTTAACGGAAAGTAAACTGTACTACCATTTTGAATCATTGGTGAAACAAGGTTTAGTCGAGCCAGTTGAAGTGATAAAAGAAGAACATCGGCCTGATAAACAGGTATTTGCGATTACGGATAAGGGTCGCGAAGAACTACCCAAAAAAATCTATAAGTTATTTGAAAATGCGGATGAAATCAAGGATATGATTGTTGGTTTAGCCAACATCAAGTATGTGGACCGGGATAATGTAGTAGATATATTAGAAAGAAAAGTAAATTCCATCAAGGCTATTTGGGAGCAGCTTGGGAATTTCGAGCCAGAACCTAAAGGCAACGAGAATATTCGTGAATTTTTAGCTGGTTATTTTTCGACCAGAACAGATCACACAATATCTTGGTTTGAAGAGTTAATCAAAAGGATTAAGACAAAGGAATTGTGAGTTTACTTGTAGGCAAATTCGAGTTGATTTCAGAAATGCGCTCCCTTTCCGCCAACTGTCTGCCAAGCCGCATCAAAGCAAGCGACTGTGAAGTCTCGGCTAGCCAGTTTTTCGGCAGGAGTGTCGCATATTTCTTCCATCCAATGACTGTTTCTTCCCAAATGCACAGAAGCCCAATCGCATAACCAAAAATAAAAGCTATGTGAAATCTTATATTCACATAGCTTTTCTGTAGACAAATTCGAGTTGATTTCAGAAATCCGCTCCCTTTCCGCCGACTGCCTGCCAAGCCTCCTCGGCACAAGCGCCTGTGGGGTCTTGGCTAGCCAGTTTTTCGGCAGGAGTGTCGCATATTTCTTCCATCCAATAAGGAGTACAGAAAAAAAATTTAAAGGATAAACTAAACTTGGTTCGGAATAGCCCAGCCTGCAGTTTTTATTTTAAAAAACGTTTCAGTTGATTGGAACGTAAGGTACGAGACTCCTGCGGGAAAAGCGTGGCCAAGGGAGACCCCGCAGGCCACGCCGAGGAGGCTCCCGGACCGCCCGCGGAAAGCGAGTGCCTGGAGTGGAAATCAACGATCAGATTTACTACCCTCAAAAACGTTCGAGTTGATTTCAGAATCCCGCTCCCTTTCCGCCAACTGTCTGCCAAGCCGCATCAAAGCAAGCGGCTGTGGGGTCTCGGCTAGCCAGTTATTCGGCAGGAGTGTCGTAAATTTCTTCCATCCAATGAGGGCTTCTTCTCTATAAAAAGTAGGATTATTGTTTTTCAGGTATAAAATACGGGAACGTCCGATTTGGGCGTTCCCGTTCTTATTCCATTAAAGCTCCCTATAATTGAATTACTGTAAAGCTAATGCAGCATTTTTAAAAGCTGCGTTTCTCTGGCCATACTCCTTGCATTTTACTAAGGAATACAATTTGCCCAATATGATATGCATCGTGCATGGCTAAACTCTTCAGTTCAAGCACTAATGAATTATCTTCTCCCGGGACCTGTCTATACAAATCTTGATGTTCTGATTTTGCTAGTATTTTTCCAAGTTCACGATGAACATAAAAGTATTCTTGTTATTTCTTTCCAATTTTCTAACGTCTCATTTGGTAAACGAAATGTAGAATCATTATTTTCTGCCTGTGGTTCATTCTCTGTTTCACCAAGAAACCGCATCAGAAATCTCTTTTCATAGAAAAGTAAATGACAAACTAATTCCCAAATGGAATTCATTACCCCATCAGCTGGTTTCCAAATTGCCTGTTCAAAAGTAATATCCTCTAGCACTTTTTCAAGTGGTGGAAACCAGTCTTCTTCATCTAAGCAGCTTGCCCATTGTTGTAACAAAAGGGTCTTTACATCCATTTTCCATTCCCCCCATTTAATCCCTTTAATAGATAATCCCTTTGGTCAACATTCATTTGCGACGTGTTTTAGATAACTAACCAAGGTGTCATGCTAATTCCTTGTCCAATTAATCTGGCCCTTTAACGGAACAATGAACGTTCTGTTGTTTGGAAAATTCTGATAATACCAGTTTATCATAAGTTGTGTTGACTGAGAAAGAACAACTGACCATTTTGGGAATCGTTTTATATGTTTGATGGGGATTTTCCAATTTCAGGGTATCGGAAGAGACTTCGATTATTAGGCGCGATACTCCTGCGGGAGAAGCGTGTCCAGTGGAGACCCCACAGGCGCATAGGCGCCGAGGGCGGACCGCCCTCGGAAAGCGAGTGCCTGGAGCGTAGATCTAGTTTTAGAGCATGAACTTTTTGAACATATCATCCACTTAGTCCATACCAAAAGTTTTCCCATATATTCTGAATTCTAGGTTCCATATTCTCTTTACCATAATAAGAAAATTCCATGAATATCCCATCAATCAAACAGAAATAGGACATGATTAAGTTCTCGACTTTCCCTTGGCGTATTTCTTTTTTGTCGATTCCTTCGACAAAGATAGCATGTAAGATAGCGGAAAATGATTCTTCAGATCTAAGGAAACTTTCATTTAAGATGTGCTTCAAATGCTCCGGCGGGAAGATCATTGCCCTCTTTAAAAATGTTGCTTTATCTTCATGGTTTTTATAATAATTACAAGTATCAAGAAGGATGTGTTTTAACTTTTCTTCAGAAGAGAGGGTATTTATCTCTTCGACAAATTGTTCGACCTGGTGTATATGCTCTTCCAGGATTTCTTCAAACAGACACAAGAAAAGGTCATCCTTATTTTTGAAATGGTTATAGATTGAGGGTTTTTGTATACCTACCCTCTTGGCAATTTCCGATAAAGCAGTTCCCTCGTATCCGTACTTGGTAAAAAGAGTCAAGGAAATGTTTTTAATTTCATTTTTTGTCATAATGAGCCTCCAAACTATCCAACGTCAGTTAATTTCATTATAAACTCATTTCCTTTTTTAAACTAAATATTTAACACCTTGGAACATGGTTCTTTCTCTAAAAGATAAGAATTAGAATATGCTTGATAAAGAGGTTTCTTCGCTTTTATACACAACTTTCCCATCGTTTATTGTAAGTTCCACTTTGGTTTTGAGCACTTCACTTTCTGGAATATCAAATAGATTTCTGTCTAAAACCACAAGGTCAGCAAGTTTCCCCTCTTCTATTGTACCTAGCTCGTGCTCCCTGAAACATCCATAGGCTGAGCCATATGTATATGCTTGCAATGCCTCTGCCAAAGTGAGTTTTTGTTCAGGGTGCCATGTGTTTTGTGAATCTCCGCTACTATCCACTCTAGTAATCGCAGTATATATTTGGCGCATTGGATTTAATGAGATGGAAACCGGAAAGTCTGTTCCTAAAGCTAAAGATGCACCTGTATTTAATAGCGACTTCGTCAAGAACACATTTTTTTCCCTTTCAGGACCTATTATTGAAGAATATACCTCTCTTGATGAAGCAGCCATGTGATCAGGCTGCATCGAGGCAATGACCCCCAGTTTTGAAAAACGTTCAATGTCATCCGAATCGATTACTTCAATATGCTCGATTGTATGCCTTGAGTCTCTTTTTCCATTCTTTCGTACAGCTTCTTCAAAAGCATCTAAAGCTAAACGAATTGCCGCATCTCCAATAGCGTGAAACCTGATTCTAAATCCAAGTTCATCGGCTTTAACAACCCGATCAATCAATACTTCTGGATCTAGCGCTGGATGACCGCAAATATCCAATTGATCGGAGTAAGGTTTCAGGAAGTAAGCGGTATGACCCGTGACTGTTCCATCAACGAATTGTTTTAATCCTGAGAATTGTAGTTTCTTTGATTCATATTTATTTCTCAGTATTTGAGCTTTGTCCAAATTGCCATCCAATTCAGGAGTGATATGAAATCTAGTCGATAATTCTCCTTGCTTATCCAATTTCTCAAAAAGATCATAGTCTTGAAGGAAGTCATCTATTGGCGCAAACAAATCGTTTACAGAAGTAATCCCATATTGCGATAACAATCGTAAAAACTCTTTTAATATCGTTTCTTTTTTATTTTGTGTTAACCGTAATGCCTCTTTTAAAACGATTTGCTGGGCTTCTTCATATAAAATTCCAGTAAGTAAACCATTCTTATCTCTTTCATAGCGACCAAAATCCGGATCACGTATTTCCTCAGTAACTCCTGCTAATTCCATGGCCTTACTGTTTACCCATGTATAATGACCTTCAGCATGAAAAAGAACGACAGGACGATCTGGAATGACAGCGTCAAGGATTTTATAATGGGGCTCTTGTTTATCATGCCAATAACCTGCGTCCCATTGCATGCCGATAATCCATTCTTCCCCAGGACATTCTTTAGAAAATTCCAGTACTTTTGCAGCCACTTCTTGAGCTGACCTGGCTTCAAATAAATTAATGCTAGTTAAACTTAGTGCACTGAACATAATGTGGAGATGAAAATCATGAAATCCAGGCATAATCAATTGATTTCCATAGTTAAATACTTTTGTCCCACTTCCTATAAAATGTTCAATCTCTGCTTTTGATCCCACACTCAGAATTTTGTTACCTAAGATAGCTATTGCCCCAGACATTGGCTCATGTGTAAGCCCTGTGAAAATAGCATCGCTGGAAAGTACAATATCCGCTTTTTTAATAGTCATGGAGTTTACCCCTTTTCATTCAAAATAATAAAACAGTAACTGATCATTGCACTAGTTTTACATCGAATTCTTCTTTTTGCTCTGCAAAATTCAGTTCAGGAGGACGTTCCTTAAACATTTTTGTTAAGTACAATAAGTAAATGAACCCTACTGTCATCCAAGTGATTCCTAATGCTAATGAATGGATATCCAACTTTGTCATAAACCATATAGTTATGCCGGTGCCTATTAAGGGAAGAAGAACATATAAAATGATACTTTTAGGAGCTCTCTGCTTCTGTCTCACAAAATAATGGAAAAGCACAGCAAGATTAACGAAGGTAAAAGCAAACAGTGCTCCAAAATTAATGAAAGAAGTGGCCGTTGCGATATCCAAAAATACGGCGCTCATTGCAATACAAGCAATGATCAAGATATTGAATATGGGCGTTTGAAATTTTGGAGAAACATATCCGAAAATCCGCTTAGGCAGAACATTATCTCTCCCCATTGCATACAAAATCCGGGCTCCGCTGCCTCCTGAAGCTATTGCAGAAGCAGTAGCGGATGTCACTACGACAGAAATGAACAAACTATTCAGAAAATTACCCCCGGTATAAATCATGATATCGACTATAGCTGTATCAGGGTTCTTAAAAGCATTGAAATTCGGGAAAATCGATTGTGCAAAATAGGTAGCTGCAACAAATAATAACCCTCCAATCAATGTCGTAGCATAAATAGCTTTAGGAAGTGTTTTTTTTGGATTTTTGGTTTCTTCTGCAAGTGTAGTAACCGCATCAAACCCAAGAAAACTAAAACATAATAAAGGTACAATCGAAAGCAGATTATTAATATTCACGGCTGGACTAAAAAAAGGATCTTTAGAAAACAACTCTCCGGTGCCTTTTCCTGCTAAAAGTCCATTTATGCAAAGCAGGCTGAAGATCATGATAAAAAGAAATTGAAGTATCACCAAAAAGGTATTCACATTTGCAGCGACCTTAATCCCAAAAATATTAATCGCTGTCACAGCAATGATAAAGGAAATGATAACGGCAACGATAGGAATACCAGGGAAGTAAGCATTCACCATAATCCCAAAAAGTAAAGCGCTGATCATAGGACTGAAAAGATAATCCAATAAAATCACCCATCCTACCAGAAAACCAAGGTGTGAGTTAATTCCTTTCTGCACAAAGGTATAAGCTGAACCGGTAGTGGGATATACCTGAACCATTTTTGCGTAACTATATGAAGTGAATAGCATGACAATTAACGCGATTATGTATGCTGTCGGAATCATTCCATGGGTACGGTCAATAGCGATGCCATATGTGCTAAAGACTGTCACAGGCGCCATAAAGGAAAGTCCAAATACAATTACATATCTTGTATTCAGTGAACGCTTAAGCTCGGGTAATCCTTTCATCGCAAAGAGGTGCCTCCTTTATTAAATAAATGGCTGTTTTTAAGTTAAAGTGATTTTAATTATCTTCTTTCGCACCTAATGCTGCCAGGCTGGCAAATTCATGTACAAGTGTTGCCGCTAAAAGTGAAGTGATTTGACTTGGATCATATGAAGGCAGCACTTCAACCACGTCATATCCTATAAAGTTAAATTCAGTTAGGGATCGTATCATTTTTAATGTATCATAGCTGCTAAACCCACCTATTTCAGGTGTACCTGTTCCCGGGGCAAAAGAAGGATCAACGAAATCTATATCAAATGTCAAGAAACAAGGGGTGTTACCAATCGTTTTTCTAATCTCTTTCAAAACATCTTCAAATCCACGATTGGAAAGTTCACCAGTTGTAATCAGGCGATAGCCTAAATCGAGGCTTGCCTGTAAATCTCCAGAGTGGTTTAGCGTGCCGCGGATTCCTATTTGAAACACTTTATCTGCCTGCAGTAAACCTTCTTCGTGGGCACGAATGAATGGAGATCCATGCCAATATTTTTCCTCATAATATGTATCCCAGGTATCTGTATGGGAATCAAAATGAATCATGGCTACAGGCCCATATACCTTTGCCGCAGCTCGTAAACTAGCTAAAGTAACCGAATGGTCTCCTCCTAATCCAATCGGTATGACACCTTTGGACATCAATTCATGAATGGATTCCTTCATTAGCTCATAGCTTCGATGAATATTATGGGGAATAACAGGGATATCGCCAATATCAATGGCATTCATTTGTTCAAAAGGATATACATTATGAATCGGATGATAGGGAAACAGGGTCATGGATGATTGGCGAATGGCTTGAGGAGCAAACCTGGCTCCTACCCGAAAAGAAGCTGCTGTATCAAAAGGCATACCTACAATTGCCAGCTTTGCATCATGCTTTTGAGAAGGTAAACGCATAAAAGTTCCTGTTGTACAAAACTCTGGCTTTACATCTGGTGTAAGTGGATATTTCATAAGTATCATCTCCTGGTTTTAATAAAAGTCTTTTCATATGAATTTACGAACACAATTTGTAATCGCTTACAAACTATGATTCAGTGGATTACTTTTTATGTCTAACACCTACTTTTTCGCACCATATTAACTAACGGTAGTTAGTATTAAACCAAATATAAACATAGTTGTTAAAAAAGTCAAACTATTTTTTAAATTCTATTTGTCTATTTCATAATACTAAAAAAACGTTCCAGGTGATTTCAGAAATCCGCTCCCCTTCCGCCGACTGCCTGCCAAGCCACATCAAAGCAAGCGTCTGTACGGTCTCGACTAGCCAGTATTTCGGGGAGTGCAGCAATTTTCGTCCATCCATTAAGGATTACTGTAAAAAACCATGAAGGATCATCTAGTCTTAAACTTGGTTCTGATGAGCCGGCATACGGCTTTTTCTTAAATTACATTTCAGTTGATTCCAGAAACCCGCTCCCTTTCCGCCGACTGTCTGCCAAGCCTCCTCGACGTAAACGTCTCCGGGGTCTCAGCTAGCCAGTTACTCGGCAGGAGTGTTGCAAATTTCTTACATCCTTTATGGATTACTGTAAATAACTATGAAGATTAATCTAGTTTTTACTTTTTAAATTTTGGTTCGGGGCGAGAGCAATTCGGAAATCCTTTTGCCGGAAAAATGATGGAACCGATAGACTGAAGACGAATTCGAGAAGAAGAGCCAGTTTCCCTACAATATTTCTAAAAAAAGTTCCAGTGATTGGAACGTAAGGTACGAGACTCCTGCGGGAAAAGCGTGTCTAGGAGAGACCCCGCAGGCGCAAGCCGAGGAGGCTCCCCGACCGCCCGCGGAAAGCGAGTGCCTGGAGTGGAAATCAACGCTCAAATTTTACAACCCCTCAAGAAAAAAAGTTCCAGTGATTGGAACGTAAGGTGCGAGACTCCTGCGGGAAAAGCGCGTCGGGGAGTTCTATAAACTGAGACAAAGTAAAAAATGACACCTGAGCTTCTAATAGAATTCTTTTACACTAGTTTCTTAATAGATAAGTCCTGCCTTAGTTACGTTGATCATTTTTCTTAATTTTGGCGATTATTAGTAATATCAATGGCAGCAGAAACCCGAATGTCATGGCATAAAACGGCCAGATTTCTGTAATGAATTTATTATAATGGACAATATTCGGTGTCATCATCAGAGTAAAGGCAATCAATAGGATACCAAACGGAAAAACCAGAGGACGATAATCTTGCAATTTTAAGGTTTGGGCCGTACCTAAAACGGTCACATAAAAAAACAAACTAAATCTAATAAAAATTGTGATGAACCATATTATGGCCATTATTGCTTCCAGCCGCGTCAAGAAATCTGCGATATTTATTTTCTTTGCCAACATATAGATTGGATAATTTTGTCTTATCGTTGACTCGGAACCAAGTACAAGAATGGCTAACATGGTTATAATGATCAAAACACTTCCAGCCAACAATTGACCGACAAAAAGGCTTTTTCTTATTTTATCTTTTTGACTTACGAACGGGAGGATCATTAGAATCGCAACCGGTTCAATAAACGGAAAAACAATAAATGGTATAGAACCCCGTATAACCTGTTTCACTCCCCCCTCCCATACAGGTTGCAGGTTTTGAAATTTAATCTCGGGAAGCAGAAGAATTATCAAGGTTGATATAAGTAATAAAACATAGGGGAAAAATATTTCCGCGCTTCGGGCCAAAGGTTCCAAACCAAGACGCGCGGCCATGAGGACGACACTCATAAAAAGAATCATGATCACTTGAATTGGAGTATCAGGCATAATATGACTAATCATAAAATCCCCAATTTCACTCAAATAAGTTGCTGTGGTTATAAAAAAGTAGCTTATAAAAAGAAGAGAAATAGCCATTCCCAGCCACTTCCCCAGAATTTTTTGGCTGTATTCCACTAATGTTAAATCAGGATAGCATTTCCTTAAGGCCTCATATATCAAAACAATCAATAACGGTGCTATTGCCACGCTTATCATGCCCGAAATCCAAGCATCTTGTTCAGCTTCGGAAGCGACAATGGAGGGAATGACTAAAATAGAATCTCCAAGCGTATATAGAATCACTAATATCATCAGTTGACGGCTTCCGATTTTACCCTTCTCGAGCATTTTCATAAGTTCCTTTCACGACAAAACGGTAAGTTATAGACAAAACGCAGAAATTCTGATTCCATAACCATTATTGACAGAAGAAGACTATACAAACCCTGTTGAGTACAAGTTATTTTTACTCCCGTTGATCGGATACCTTTGAGCTTCCTTTCAATTTATAATTTAAGGAGTATCTGCATAAGCAGCCCAAATGTAAACAAACAATTAAGTTTTCCTCAGTTTTTTATTTGGGTTTATAAAACCTCGAATGTCGATTTCCACTACAGGTACTCGCTTTCCGCGGGCGGTCCAGGAGCCTCCTCGACGCGCTTTTCCCGCAGGAGTCTCGCACACCCGCTCCAATCAACTTTATTTTGAAATTTAGATAAACCCCTTTTGTCTACAAACTCAAGCGCTGCCAAAGCAGCTCCCTTATTGAAGTACAGTCCCTAATTAAAGTAATAATTATTATTTTAGCGTCATCTTATTTTATTGATTAAACAACTACAATTAGCCTAACATCCCCTCAAACTAAAACAGAAGTTTATCCATCGTTTTCCCTGTTTCTTTTTCCTTCAAAATATATAGATGCCGCAAGAATAATGATTGCAATTGATACAATGCCAGATAACCAAGATAAGTCCATATCCGAGATATACTTAACCAAATTAATTATAGGAGCATGAATATGAAAATTAGTAATAAAACATCCTTTTTGTTTTGTTTCCGTTTTTCAAAGAACAATCCCAGTATTTTTTCAACCATTCTAAACACATCCTTAATTTTCCCACAATTAAAACCGCATCTAAACCGTCACTCTTTATCGTGAGCTCAAACTGGTTCGCGACGTAAAGCCGTTTTTTCTGCATCCTCATTTCCTTTACATTTCAAATTTCATGAGTATGAGCAGCCTTTAGATGTTCAAAATAAGATAAGGGCGGATACTGATCATCAAGGTAAATAATAAAAAACAAAAAATATATTGAAATATCAATTTAATTTAGTTATAATACTGTACGGTCTTAGTATTACTGTTTATATAATTTTTAGAAAATTTAATAATTTTCTAAAATAGCAAATTTTAGTCGGAGGGTTTATTTTGTCTAATAAGGTTCCATCTTCATTTATAGTAGTGATTGGGTTCATGTTATTTGCCCTTTTCTTCGGTGCAGGGAATTTAATTTTCCCGCCAATGCTTGGTCAATCGGCAGGAATGAATATCTGGTCGGCTAATGCAGGGTTTTTGGTCACAGGAGTAGGATTACCGTTACTTGGTGTGCTGGCACTCGGTTTTTCTGGAAAAGATGACTTACAATCATTAGCGAGCCGTGTCCATCCAGTCTTTGGTATTGTATTCACAACCATTCTTTATTTAGCCATTGGTCCATTATTCGCCATGCCTAGAACAGGAAACGTTTCTTTTGAGATCGGTGTAAAACCTTTTTTACCTGAAGATCCAGGTCCATTGCCTTTACTTATTTTCACCATCATCTTTTTTACAGTTTCATGCCTTCTTTCGCTCAATCCCGCGAAAATTGTCGAAATTGTGGGGAAAATTTTGACACCCATCAAGTTGACGTTCATTGGAATCCTGGTGGTAGTCGCTTTCGTTAATCCAATTGGAGATTTTGAAGCACCTGCCGAGCACTATATGGTTCAACCATTTTTCAATGGGTTCAGAGAAGGATATTTAACCATGGATACTCTAGCATCTTTTGTTTTTGGCATCATCATCATTAATGCCATCAAAGAAAAAGGTGCCAAAACAAAAAAACAAATCATGATCGTTTGTGGAAAAGCGACTGCCATTGCGGCCGTTATCCTTGCCACCATTTATACAGCTCTCTCTTATATGGGTGCTTCAAGCGTTGGGGAACTTGGACGCTTGGATAATGGAGGCATTATCTTGGCGAAAGTCTCGGATTACTACTTTGGATCATATGGCGGGCTATTATTGGGATTAATGATCACAGTAGCTTGTATAACGACGAGCGTAGGACTCATTACCTCTTGCTCGACGTACTTCCATAAACTATTTCCAAGTCTTCCTTACAAAACGATTGCCATAAGTTTATCCATATTCAGTGCAATCATTGCCAATATTGGACTAACCGAGTTAATTGCCATTTCAGTACCGGTTATGACAGCCATTTATCCATTAGCCATTGTTTTGATCTTCCTAACATTTCTTCATTCCTTATTTAAGGGAAGACCTGAGGTTTATCAAGGCAGCTTACTTTTAACATTCATCGTCAGTCTATTTGATGGATTAAATGGAGCAGGTGTACACATTACATTCATCAATGATTTCTTCACTGCAATACTTCCTATGTATGAAGCTGGGCTTGGGTGGATCGTCCCTGCCATTGTTGGAGGATTCATTGGGTATGCAAGCAGCGTCTTAAAGTCGAAATTCGGTCATAATCACCAAATAGATTAAATGATATAAAATCAGTCCAGGCATATAAACTGTAGACGAACTCGAAGATAAGCGAGTTGAACTGCCCCGTAAATGTTAGACACCAAACTAACATTTACGGGGTGTTTTTTATGGCTAATTTTTCTGCCCAACAGAAAATATTCATTGTACGACTTTACCTTGAAGGAAAGCACAGCTATATGGATCTTCAGAAAATATTTGAAGTTTCTTATCAAATGATTCAAGGATGGGTTCGTTTATACCAAATTCAAGGAGCCGATGGATTTAAGAAATCCTATACAAGTTATTCTACGGAGTTTAAAATGGATGTACTTAATTATATGAATGAAACGGGTATATCTTCTTACGACGCAGCCGCAAGGTTTAATATTTCATCTCCAGCGCTAATTCGGACGTGGAGAATAAATGTTAATGCCTATGGATTAGATGCCCTAATTTCTAAGAAAAAGGGGAGACCATCCATGAAAAAAGATATCAATCCATCCAAACAAATTGAAGGTTCGGTTAAAGAGCTTGAAGAACGAATTAAACAACTGGAAATGGAGAATGCGTATTTAAAAAAGTTAAATACTTTAGTTCAAATGCAGGAAAAATTACAACCAAAATCAAAGCGCAAGTAATTTATGAACTAAAGTCCATTTATGAGGTTGTGGCCTTAATTAAAGTCGCTGATATTCCACGTAGCACGTACTATTATTGGGAAAAACGCTTGAATCGAGAAGATAAGTATTCGAAGGTAAAAGCCACTATTCAGTCTATCTATCATGAACATAAAGGACGTTACGGTTATCGTCGTATCACAAAAGAGTTAAAAAAATATGGGTTTTCTCACAATCCAAAGACCATCAACCGCCTCATGAATGAAATGGGCGTAAAATGTTTAGTCCGTATGAAAAAGTATCGTTCGTATAAGGGGCGTGTTGGTCGAATTGCCCCCCATATTTTACAACGTGATTTTCAAGCCGAGAAAATGAATCAAAAATGGGTAACAGACGTAACGGAATTTCATTTATTTGGGGAGAAACGTTACTTATCCCCTATCCTTGATTTATGTAATGGTGAAATTATTGCCTACAAAGTGATGAAACGGCCTGTTTATAAACTTGTTGGAGATATGTTAGATGAGGCGATTAAACACCTAAAACCAGAAGATACGGTCATCCTCCATTCGGATCAAGGGTGGCATTATCAAATGAAGAAGTATCAAAAAACCTTAAAAGATTCCCGCATTATACAAAGCATGTCCCGTAAGGGAAATTGTTTAGATAACGCAGTCATGGAAAACTTTTTTGGCTTGTTAAAGTCTGAATTGCTTTATCTCCAAGAGTTTGAAAGTATGGAGCACTTTGAAAAGGAATTAGATGATTATATTCATTACTATAACCACAAACGAATGAAGGTAAAATTAAAAGACCTGAGTCCGATAGAATACCGAACTCAGGTCTTAGAAGCTGCTTAAATTATATGTCTAACTTTATTGGGTCAGATCAAGTTTGCCTACAGTTTTTTTTATTAACAAACGTCTCTGATGGTTTCATCCCATATGGAATCATCAAGAAGTCTTGTTTTCATAATTTCAATTTACGATGGCGTCACCGTCTTTTATAGCACTGACCGCTATAACCTCATAAAGATCGGAAACCTCACTGCTTTCTTTCGTGAAGGCTTGGATCTATTCTTTAATTTAAAGACAAACAAAAACGCAAGCACACCGGACCATGTTGACGTATTGACATTAACCAATATACCATAAACCGCAACTTATTATGGGTAATTAACCATATATATCCAACAACCAAGTATCTCGACATACAAAAAGCTGCCATAAAGGCAGCTCCAGACTGAAAGAAAAGCAAGTTTGCCTTCAGGTTCTTTATTTATTAAACATTCCTGTGGATAACAGTAAAAAACACTAAAGATAATCTAGTCCTATTTTAAAATCATGGTTCCGGGTGAGACCTCCATAATCTGATGTTGATAGCAGGCCATCAAAAAATCACATTTCTTTAACTTCATATTCATTCCGTAATTTCTTCAGCAATTGGAATATCTGACCTCGATGATGTGATTCGTGTTCAATCAAATGGTAAACGACCCATTCAGGTGTGACATCATATTTTTCAAGTACCCTCGGTTTACGCCAATCCGTCAGGTCCATTGTGCGAAAGTTTGAAAGAAATACCTCACGCACCTTATTGAGTCGGTAGAAATGTTCGTCTAATGTTTGTCCTTCAATATGGTTCAGGGAGCCATCTTCAGCACGGCACCCTACTGGAAACAACGCGGATATTTCCGAATCCCATTCCGTAACAAGGACCTCTTCGTATAACCAATCTGCCTCTATCAGCGCTATGTGATATAACATCGAGCCTATAGTTTGCCTTTCATCGATTTTTGAATCGAGTATATTTTGGCTGATTCCAGTCAATTCCGATATAAGCGTACGTCGAACATCTTCTAAACACCAAAGCCACCGACCAATTTCCTCTTCATATCCCGGTAATGCTGATACAAGCAATGCTTTTCTCTCCAACAAGATCCTCCTCCTCTTCATGAACGTACTTTCTATTTAAAAGTGCTGTTTCCTTCTTTTAATGGAAAAATACCCTTTATGGCAGGACAAAAGGAGCAATCTTTTCGATTGCTCCTTTTGTATTTTTTCGTTTATGTTATCGATATCGCAGATCGAAATTAGCTCCCCAAAAAAAGATTGGCTCTCATCTCCTCTGATATACGCCTGCCCTGTAAATAATCCTGTTCCCGTTCTTGTTCAACCATCATGCGTTGCTCCAGTTTTTGAGCATATTGTGCATAGCCGATTCCATGAGCCTGAAACATCGCTTTTTCCATTGCCGACGTGTACGTTAGTTCGAGAAAATTAATGAAGAATCAATCCTTCCCATAGTGAATTTCGTACTCATCTTATCATTGAAAGGGATAACTCACAAAGTTGCTATGGCTCCATATTCACTGATAATTCAGATTTTTTAACGACTGTTTCCATCTCCGTGTCCAAAAACGCCAAATCCCTCGGTCTTCCTCTAATTTCCTTTTTTCATTCACAAAAATAGCCTCATTTATTTTTAAGACCAATTAAAAATCCCATTAACAAACCTCTTGTTAATGGGACTGAATGTTTATTTATATGAACCGAAAATTTCCTTTGCCAATTTTCGCCCAGTAGGAGTCGCAGCCAGGCCGCCTTCTGCCGTTTCACGAAGTGCAACCGGCATGGTCAATCCTATTTTATACATGGCATCGATCACTTCGTCACATGGAATGCGGCTCGTAATGCCCGCAAGTGCCATGTCAGCTGCCGTTATTGCGTTGGATGCACCCATTGCGTTACGTTTCACGCAAGGAACTTCAACCAATCCAGCCACTGGGTCACAAACCAATCCAAGCATGTTCTTCAAAGTGATCGCCATCGCTTCTGCCGCTTGGCTTGGTGTACCGCCGGCAAGTTCCACTATCGCAGCTGCGGCCATTCCGCTTGCCGAGCCCACTTCTGCTTGGCAGCCGCCAGCCGCTCCAGAAATGGAAGCATTGTTTGCTACCACGAATCCGAAGGCAGCGGAAGTGAAAAGAAATTCAATCATCTCTGCCCGGGTCGGGTTTAATTTTTCTTTCACGGCAAATAATGTACCGGGCACAACGCCCGCAGAACCTGCAGTCGGAGTGGCACAAATCATTCCCATTGCTGCGTTCACTTCGTTCGTCGCAACAGCTTTACTGACGGCATCCAATAATAAATTACCTGCCAGTGCCTTGCCCGACTTGATATAATTTTGCAAAAGAACGGCATCTCCGCCCGTTAGGCCTGTCACGGATTGCACACCTTTCAGACCTCTTTCCACCGCTTGTTCCATCACTGTCAAATTCCTGTCCATCTTTTCGATGATCTGTTCTCTCGACAGGCCTGAGAACTCCATTTCTTGTAAAATCATGATTTCCGCGATTTTTACCTGTTTACTTTCAGCAAGTTCAACCAACTCTGCTACATTTCGGAACATGTTTTTACCTCCATATCTATGCCAGCACTTTTAATGATGATCATTCAACCATCCTTATGACTTGCGACACGTTTTCCAACCCTTCAATTTCCTTCATGACATCGCCCTGGATTTTCTGATCGACTTCAATCAACATGAGGGCCATTTGACCTTTTTCTTTTCGTGAAACTTCCATATGACCAATGTTAATTTCATGATTCGCCAATACGGTCGAAACGGAAGATATGATTCCAAACACATCGTTATGCACGACTAAAATGGCTGGGTTTTCCCCTGACAATTTTAGCTTGAATGTATTCAGCTCCGTTATTTCTATCGTTCCGCCGCCAATGGAGATCCCAACCAGTTCCAATTCCTTATCCTCGTCGAACAATCTAATCTTGACTGTATTAGGATGATCCATCACAGTATCCTCAATTGTAAAGGAAACGTCCATACCGGCTTCTTCCGCTATCGTTAAAGAGGCAGGGATTCGTTCATCATCCGTATCGAAATCCAAGATCCCGCCTACGACAGCAACATCCGTACCGTGCCCCCTGTATGTTTTTGCAAAAGAACCATATAAAGAAATAATCGCTTTCTTCGGTTGCTTTCCAAATAATGTCCGTGCTACTCTGCCAATTCTGGCAGCTCCTGCTGTATGTGAACTTGAAGGTCCAATCATGACGGGACCGATTATATCGAATGCAGATCTGTATTTCATCGTGTAATGCCCCATTTCTGGCAATAAATTTTTTAACCGTCTTTTAAAGTGAATGAAGATCAAAAAGCGGCATTATTACTATATTAAAATATTTTTATCATTCTTGCAATGAAAACCCTTTCATTACATATCCCATATTAACATATATTACATAACATACCTACCAATATTTTTTATTATTTAACTTAGAAGTAATATTTGATTTTTCAGTATTTTAAGATAATTAACCCATTCACTTACATGCCGCTTTCTTTTAAAATCATGTTCGGGGTGAGGCACTTTCTAATTACCTGCGTAATCAAACTAAAAAAAGCAGCCATCAGGCTGCTTCCCCTTCGATCTCCGATTTAACTCGCCTTTCTTTCATCTCTGGATTCAGCGGCACCCCAAATTTCGGATGCCCATTCCGGATGGTCGATGAATGGATTGCGGTTATTTTGCCAGTCCTGAATGACATCATTGCGATGGCTCTCGAAATCGTCGACTGGATCGAGTTCATTCCATTTTAAAAGTGTCGATAGCTTTCCATGAAGTGGCTTCGGATACGTATTGACTGTATCGGATAATTCAAGATCCAACTCGCCGTTTCCTTCATATCTGATGGCCATGTAAAATAGCATCCGTGCTATATCACCTTTAACATGGTCTGGCGGCTCCCATGAATCTGAATCAAACTTACATTCACATCCACTATATGTTTGACCCCCCTCGTCGAAATCAAGGTGGCCCCGCTTGCCATTGACTGTCACATCAGCGGGACGAAGGTGATGAAGGTCTGTCCCGGGACCTTTGCTTGTCCCAAAATCACCGTGGGACTTTGCCCAAACATGTTCGCGGTTCCATTGTCCGGCATTGCCCCCATTCGCGTTCTCCGAGATGGATTTTCCAGAGTAAAGCAAGATGACATTCTGTTTGTTCACCGGATCTTCATCCGTTTCTTTAAGGGCATTCCACACTTGATCATAAGATAACATCGTATGGCCCTTAATTATCGAGTGCAGAACCGATTTCAGTTCCGTTCCCGTTTTTCCTGCCGCCGTTTCGTAATAAGCTTCAAGCGGCTTATCATTCGATACGGTCAACGTGAAACGGGCAACCGCTTCCGATTGCTGGTCCTCGGCCTTGACTGCGACAAGGTATGTTCCAGCTTCATTTGCAGGAAGCGTTAATGTCTGGCCGGTGACTGTACCGATAGTGGATGAAAAGGTCAGCTTATCTCCATCAGGATCTGAGAAGTGCTCACTCAAATCGATGGTGACCTTTGAACCGGCTTTCACTTCAAGATTTTCCAGTTTTTTCGTTACGACGGGCGCATGGTTTTCTTTAGGGTCGAAAGGGGAAGCAATTGCTTCCCCCTTGGAATCGACAAACTTGATATTCGATGTGTCAACACCTTCTGTCACCGACCATTTCTGAACATTTTCAGCGCCTCTGATTTCTTTTACATTGGCATTATCAATGATGACTTCCTTCACCGCCATGCCGCTAAAATCAATGATTGCACCATCCTTATCCGGTTTTATCGTCACAGCAGCATTCTTCAGCCCGAGGCCTTTGAGTACAGCATATGAGCCTTTTAACCAGATACCTTCTTCGATGCTGGATGCTTCATCAATATCGATCAAAGCACTAGGTGAAGCAATCGTAAGTTTTTTCGTTTTAACGTTTGTCAGATTATATGTTTTTTCTGGAGCAGGAGTTTCAACTCCGCCTGATTCAGATAAAGGGGTTGAAATCAATACAGGGTCATGATCGCTAGCCCTTCCGTGAACTTCCATGAAGGATGAATTAATATGGACAATATCGACTTTTGTGGCCGCGGCCATATTATTCGATACCAGGATATGGTCCAGTACTTGTGAATTGCCTTGATAGGTGTAAGAATAACGTTTCTCAAAAGGGACTTTCTCAATCATATTGGTTAAATCTTTGCCCTTCAATGTTTTAAGCGGAGCCGAGAATTCAAAGTCATTAAAGTCTCCAAGCAAGACGATATTCGCTTTGGCATCCTGTGACTTGATATCACTGACAAACCGATTGACGATGGAGGCAATTTGAAGCCTTTGCGTTTCACTTGAAAGAACAGGTGGCTGGTTTTTGCCGAATAACGGCTGGTCACCGCCCTTGGAATTGAAATGATTGGCCACCACCACTACGCTTTCGCCTTTAAATTCGAATTGAGCCGCTAAAGGCTTCCTGCTTGAATTGAAGGCGGGATCGGCAGGCTCGATTCGTCCAGGGTTCAAGGTAAGTTTTCCATCTTTGAAAGCCACGGACTGTGTTGCCGTCCCTTTCGTTCCTTCAGTCAATTTGACACGGTCGGCATTATATAAAAAGCCTACACGGATATTCCCGCCAGGTGCACCGCCATCAAGTTTATCTTCTGGAGCGATATCGATGTATTGATATTGCGGTCCGCCCAGCTCTTTTATTTTTTCGGTTAACTTCTTGGCACTTTGAGCAGAGTCCGTTGTCCCGCTATCTGTTCCCCCATCGTTATCCTGCATTTCCGTTACCCCGATGATATCGGGTTGTTTAAGATTGGTAATGATGGATGTTGCGATCGTTTCAACTTTCGAATTAGCGGTTTGAGTGGAGAAATTCTCTATATTATAGGAAGCGATCGATAGCTCATCAGCATCCTTCTCTAAAGATGTCACTTCCCGAGCCGTACCGCCATCCTTTAACGCCGGCAGCTGAGCTTTATCCGTCACTACCCTATAGTTGCTGTATCCATAGCTGATTACACCGGTAACCGAGCTTTCAAAGAAATCACCCGATTTCGCTGCAAATGATTCATCATTTATATCCAGGGTAATTCTTTCAGGGTTGAAATCCGTTTCCGTTATTTTGACGCCGCCAACTGCAGTCGTCGTTTCCATATTCCCTGGAATCACGACCAATTCACCATAGTCTTGAGGAGCAACCACTTTCGGGTTATATACTTGCACAAGCATTCCTTCCAGACTCTCGTAGAAATCAATGCCGTCTTCACCCGGATTAAAATCTGTCAATCTATCATCATCGATGTTCTCAGACGGCGGAATGACATCTTTTCCGATGACGATCGGTTCTGGCATCGATTCAGTGCCAAGCTTTTCAATCGTCGTATTGGTCAATTCAGTTGTCGGCAGATCCGTCGTTTTCATTTCAGCGTAACCTTCGATATACCATTCGGCGACTTTACCTGCCACTTTGACATGATCGCCCGCTTTTAGGCCATGCGCTTTGTTGTACACAAGTATTCCCTCGGAAGTCGTTAAGTCCTTATCCGGGTTGGGATCTTGCATGTAAAAGTTATTCGCATCTTTTACATAAGTGACGACACCTTCCACACCTGAGACGAGTTGAGTTTCATAAGATGAAAAATGATTCATCCCCTGAATGTCACAAATCTTCACTTCAGTGGTTTTGTTAACGGTATAGGCAAATGTGAAAACTTCCGATGTCCTGTCGTTGACAGCAATTGCCTTGATGACCGTATCTTTCGTTAAAATGATGGGTTCTGTGTACACAGCACTTGAAGACGTTGGTGCGGATCCATCCAGCGTATAATGGATTTTCGCTTCTTCCCAACCAGATTCAAGTGATATCTTTGTATTTTCACTAACCGTACCAGGGAAAATATCCGTGTAAACGGCTGGTTTGTTCACCAGTTCATAATCTTCAATGCCACGCGGCTTCAACTGGTACGTGTCATTGAACCTCGATCCGATTCCGGTTACGGAAATGACATCCCCTGCTTTAAAGCTTTTCACGAAATCTTCATAGCTCGAACCGGTCCGGTTATCATGGCGAACGATGACGGATTTCCCTTCAGAATCTTCCGCTTTGAATTCGAAAGTTCCGTAAGTGCCCGATGCCGCCAATTCTGTAATGGTCGCCTTATCGATGGTGACCAGCTCACCTTGTGTATCCTCATTGATCCCTGAAGCATCAATCGTTTGGATTTCAGGAAGTTCATTATCAGAAGATACGACTTCAAGGGAAGTTGGTTGGATTTGTAATTCCTTATTATAAGCGGATACTTGTCCGATTAATCTAACCTTATCCCCTTGCTTTACTTCCGCAGGCCACGAAGAACCATAAACATATAGCCCTGCCGTTTCATCTTGGATATAAAAACCTTTTCCTCCCCAATAACCAAGTCCCGTCGTGACCACCCCATCGACCTGCACGACATCTTCCGTATTCGTGCGCGCCTCGGCAATGGAATCCAGAACCTTCACATCAGGCTGTTCAGGTGTTGTTCCCCCATCAGTGATGATCGTGAAATCCGTTGCGGATTTCAGGCCGGGTACTGAAAAGTACTTTTCCAGCTTCCCCGTAATCGTCACCTGCGCTTTAAGTAATTCCGGATGTTCGACCAAATTCAAGGCCGTCCGGATACTTCCGGCTGGAAGCTGAACAGGCATGATTTTCTTAACATCCGTTTCATCCGGACTATCGGCAATGCCTATGTTCGTACTTTCAGTAAAAGGCGATGTTTGTTGATAGCTTGTACCGCTTTTAGCTGTACCGACGATATATCCCTTCACCGTCGCCGTTCCGCTGTTATTATTAATCGCTTCAATGACCGATATTGTCCCTTCGGCATTTGCTGCGGCTGCATTTGGCAGAACCGTTGACAGTACGATCAGTATGGCAAAGAAAAGCTTGCTTATCCCGTTCTTCTTCAAGATCTCAACCCCTCCAACTTTTTTCCATAGGCTCAGCAATCATTTAAAAACCGTTTAAAGAATGGTTTCGCCATTCACCGTGACACCGCTCAGGCTTACGGTCTTACCGTTAAGTCCCGATAAATCCAAATCACCCTCTACTGTAACCTCTGAAAAAGTAAAATCATCCGGAGGAGTTCCCGTTAATGTAAGATTCCCTTTAACCACTGCATGTTCCAATGAAGCAATATCCGTGATATCCACAACTACATTGCCTTCATGTGTTTTTGGCGCATCAGCCGTTCCGCCAAAGTCTTTAGCCAATACCACAGTCGGGTCTGTATTGCTTCCAGCCACATCCTTGATGCGTCCTTCGATGCTTGGATCGACAGTTTTCAGCCCGCTTACATAATCACGTAAATTCTCCCAATCAGCGAGGCCTATATCCGTCACTCTTCCTTCTTCATAAGCCTTCTTGAAAACGTTGAATCCATCTCCGCCCTTGGCTGTAAAAGCATTGGTCGCCACAGTATATTCCTTCGCTGGATCCAATTCGGAATAGGTTCCATCTTGTCCAAGGACTTCTGCCTTTGTCACACGATTGCCTGCTTCCTTCGAACTGTCGTAGCTGAATTTCATTCCGGAAACATGCAGGAAGCCGCCATTTTCCTTAGGGGCCAGGCTTACACTATGCTCTAATGCTTCATTGATTTCTGCACCCGTAAGCTTCATCGTCGCTAACGTATTCCCAAACGGTAAAACGGTGAGGATTTCCCCTAAAGTGATCTCACCTTGATCGATGCCAGCGCGGATGCCCCCGCCATTTTGGAATGCGATTACCGTATCCTTATTGAATTCCTTCGCTTTACTAAGCATTCCGTCCGTAATTAGATTACCCAGTTCGGTTTCATTTTTACGAACGCTCGGTTTCGTTTCATCACCTGAATCACGAGGGGTTTCCAAGGCCTTTACAGCTGTTGCACCCGTCTTCGTTTCCTTCAGCTCCTTAATCTTCGAGGAGTATGTTTCGAGCACTTTTGCCGCTTCAGGATCATCCTGTTTTTCAGAAAGCTTAATCAGCTGACCGGCTTGTCCGACAATCTTGCCTTTCTTATCGAATTCCACATCGATCGTGCCTAAAAAGTCGCTATACTGATACCCTTGAACGATGACTGTCGGATCTTTCGTTTTCCCCTTATCATCCTTATCAATAACAACGGGGGCGTTTAACTGCGTATGGCTATGTCCGCCCACAATCACGTCGATGCCCTTGACCTTGGCAGCTAATGTTAAATCATTGTCATAGGCCGCATTATCATCGTAACCAATATGGGATACGGCAACGATCTTATTAACACCCATGCCTTTGAACGCCTTGACCGCTTTTTCGGCTTCTTCAAGATAGTTTTCGAATACTATACTTCCAGGGCTTGAAATATCTTTCGTTTCTTCAGTCGTAAGCCCGAAGAAACCTACCTTCTGGCCATCCACTTGTTTTACGACGCCATTGTATATTTTCCCTTGCTCTGGCTTACTTGAAATCAAATCCGAGAATAGTCCCTTGAACTTATCATCTTTGGAGAAGTCCACATTCGAACTGACAAATGGGAACTGTGCCCCTTCAACGAAGTCAGCCAAAGCTTGATGCCCTTCGGCGCTTGAACCCAAGTCAAACTCATGATTCCCGAATGTCATGACGTCATATTTCATTAAGTTCATGAAGCGAAGATCCGCTTGCCCTTTGAATTCATTAAAATAGAGGGTACCCGAGAATACGTCACCTGCATCCACCAAAAGAGCTTGCGGTTTACTCTTACGCACTTCCTTAACAGCTGTCACCCTTTTGGCCACATTGTCCAAGTGAGCATGCGTGTCATTCGTATGCATCAAGGAAAGCGTGATTGCCTTCGCTGGATTTTTCAAAGCTTCTTTAGCAGCTGCTACTTTCATATCCGCCAATGCTATTTTCGTTTCGAATTCCTTTCGGTCCGACTCCTTGATCCCATTTAAGTGGATGTCGGCTCTGGCCTTTTTAGCCGCTTTTATCTGTTCTTTTGTTTTAAGTTCCCCATTGGCAAGGGCTACATAGGCATTGACCTGCTTTGCCACTTCTTTTTTCTTTTCTGCATATACCGCATCATCATACTTACCTTTCACTTCTTTAACATAGGCGTGTATAGCTTTTCCGAGCTTGGATGTTTTGCTGACCCTCTTCAATTGCGAAGAAACGGTTTGCATCCGTTTGTCCGCGGTCTTTAAATCACCTTTCTTCACCCAGTAAGCAGCTTTTTCATAGTAGTATGGAACTTTCAGGTCACCGTTCAAAGCTGTTTTGGTCGCTTTAGTGAATTTATCGTATAGGAGCTTTTCGATTTTCGCACCGTAAACCGTATCTTTAATATCTTTATCTGCCTTTTTCACGGCTTTATCCAATGCCTCGTATTGATTCCTGATATCAATGGATTTCTTGGCAAGTATTGAATTCGTAAGGTTGCCAATCGATTTGCCATGTGCAGCTTTTGCTTTCTCAGCCGCTTTATATCCTTTTACATAACCTTCTGAACGAGTGATGTACTTATCATAAGCTTCGATTTCTTTGTATTTGGCATCTTTTTCTTTTTTGCTTAACATTGATTTTTTAATGGTAGAGTTGATGTCTTTTTTTACTTGTTTTGCAGACTTGATTTGTTTTTCAACAGTGGACACTGAAGCGAGTTTAGAAGTGTAGAAATAGGTATCGAATGGTTTTTTGATGGCGGCCTTGGCCGTTTTGATTTTACTATTAAGGCTAGTCGCAGCTTCCGATGGTGCCGGTGCTACTGCTACGATCGTTGTTGCAGCCATTATGGTAGCTGATGCAATTTTTACGATTTTCTTTTTCCCCATTATCGTAATCCCCCCATTAGTTCTATACTGGCATAACATTCTGATAACTTATACATGTAAATGACACACTTTTCCCAAAAAATGAATTCCGACAAATTTACTTACCCATACACAAATCCACCCTACTTTTTTCCTCTAAAGATTCGTGTATCTCCTATATTACAACAAAATAATCCAATTTTAAAACAAATTTACAATGCTACATCGAATATTAACAGAATATTATCATTATAATCACCCTAAAATACCTAGTAACAGATAGATGATATATCAATAAAATGATTTAATGGTAAAATAGAATCACACGCTTCCATAACCACCCTTGGTCTTTATACCTAAATCAATCAAAAGAGTCTCAGAAACTGCAGTTTTTTTTATAACTTCCAGCTGATTCCAGCAATCCGCTCCCTTTCCGCCGACTGGCTGCCAAGCCTCCTCTCTTCAAGCGTCTGTGGGGTCTCGGCTAGCCAGTTATTCGGCAGGAGTGTCACAAATTTCTTCCATCCAATGAGGGTTATAGGAAATTGACGTATTGCGAGAATCAAGAGACGCCTTGCTGCAGTATGGACGAATCCTCCAAGGGTTTCTTACAGAGGATAAGTAGGTACATTTCTAAATTAGTAGGGGAAGGTTAAATATAGTATATAGACATTGTGAATATTGTACTTCAAGTAATGGGGCTTGAAGAAGACTAAATAAAAAAAGCCGATTCTGTAAGAAAACCAGAAAATCGGCTTGAAGCAGTATCCCCAACAGGCAGACCATACCAACAGTCAATCCATAGGGGATATTCACTTTGCTAAGATATATTAACAGAACTACATTAATCCATTTTTTAAGTTGGATAATATAAGATCATGCTTAATCGAGTTAATGTATCCCCTGAATTATGGTAGGCATGCGGTCTGTCAGCCTTGAACCTGATAGAATCACCATTCCTTATTGTAAATTCTTCGTTATTTACACGTACAGTCACTTCCCCTTCAAAAACAGTTATGTACTCTTCCGTCCCTTCCCTATGCGAATCGGAACTTAGGAATCCACCTTTTTCTATCTCGACTGAATATACTTCAAAGCGCTTCTCATCCTCAAAGGGAAAGTGGGGATAAACTCGATATTTGCCGTTATCTTCAGATAATGATTGAATTTCACTTTTTAAAACAATTTTTGTATCCGGCTGCGGACTATTTATCAATGAAGAAAATGAAATCTTTAATCCATTGGCTATTTTCCAAATTGTCGTAATCGTAGGGCTCGATCCTCCCCTTTCTATTTGTCCGATCATCGTTTTGCTTACTCCAGTCAATTCTGCAACCTTTTCAAGACTTAATTTCTTACTTTCCCTGATGGCTTTTAAATTGTTAGCAATAATAAAATTTATTTCTTCCATAAAAATGCTCCTTATTTACAATATAACGTCGGCATTGTACAATAAAAAGGAAATCGTTATAATGTCAATTTTGGTCATTATAGCATACAAAGGGGAGTCAACCATGCCATTACTATCTTTTTTGCTGTTTGTTTTTGTTACAAGTTTCACTCCGGGTCCAAATAACATCATGGCCATGTTATTTGCGAACAAGTACGGGTTAAAAAAGACGATTAAATTTTGTTTCGGAGTAGGTGCCGGTTTTTTTGTAATCATGCTATTGTGCAGTTATTTTAATGTTTTGCTTGAAAATTTCATACCAAAGATTGAATTTATCATGACGATCCTTGGGGCAATTTACATGCTGTATCTGGCCATAAAAATCATTTCCAGTTCAACTAAAGCGAAGGACGATAATGATGACAAGCACAATAGTTTTATAGCAGGCATGCTTTTACAATTCATAAATCCAAAAGGAATCTTATATGGCATCACGGCAATATCGACCTTCATCCTACCTTATCACTCTTCAAATTTCAGCTTACTGTTCTTTTCATTATTTCTTGCTTTCGTTGGTTTTATGAGTACGTTCTGCTGGAGTATGTTCGGTTCTATTTTTCAAACGTTTTTATCAAAGTATAGAAGTCAGTTTAATGTAATCATGGCTTTGTTATTAGTGTATAGTGCCATTTCGATTCTTGCACACTAAAAAAAGGTAAAGGGCACAAACTTTCATTAAGAAGGATTGCCGAGTTGTAAATTCCGAACGTTCATTTCCACTCCAGGGACTCACTTTCCGCGGGCGATCCACCCGCGGCGCCTATGCGCCTGTGGGGTCTCCCTTGGACGCGCCTTTCCCGCAGGAGTCTCGTAACTCCGCTCCAATCAACTTTGTTTTAATATTTAGATTGAACCCCCTCAAACCAAATCCTGCATTAAATGGTTAAGTTCCCTTCGAATATTGTGACGGCATGTCCGGAAAGTTTAACTGTGTCTTCCGTTACTTCAACCTTCAATTGACCTCCTCTTTCCGATGCCTGATGGGCTATAAAATTACTTTTGTCCAGCTTTCTTTTCCAATATGGTCCCAGACAACAATGGGCCGAGCCCGTTACTTGATCTTCGTCAAGGCCTTGGGCAGGGGAGAAGAAACGTGAAACGAAATCATATTCACTGCTATCCGATTGACTCGTTACAATGACGCCCCGAACCGGCAATTGGGCAATGGAGTCTATATCCAGCTTTAAATTCCTTACGATTTCCTCTGATTGAACTTCGACTAGAAGATCCCATTTGTTTTGCCCAACATACGCAGGCACAACTCCTAAAGCTTTTATCAGTAAATCAGGGGCAGTGGTCTCCTTCTCCCTTAATGACGGAAATTCCAACTGAACCATCCCATCAACGAATTTTGCAGTGAGAAGCCCGCTTTTCGTCTGATAGGCAATCGGCTGATCTCTTGGCACGTATCCTTTATCCCATAAAAAGAAAGAGCTTGCCAGCGTCCCATGTCCACAAATCGGGATTTCAATGGCGGGTGTGAACCATCGCAGTTTCCATTCACCATTATGAGGTTGAATAAAAGCGGTAACAGGCATATTAATCTCTTTAGCTATTCTCTGCATCCACTCGCTATCACTTTCCCCGGTAAGAAGGCAGACTGCAGCAGGGTTTCCTTTAAAAGGTTGATCTGTAAACGTATTTATGATGGTTAATTCCATTAAATGTGCCTCCGGTAAGTAATATTCTAGTTTCCTAATTCCACAATGAGGAACCCTTTTCCTTTTTTGAATGACCATTCCCTTGTTTTTTAAAGAGTTTCATTAAATTGAAAAAGACCACCATATGGCGTCCTCGATTAAGTCCCTTTATCGACTCAAATTCCAAACGACTTTTAACGTTGTTATAAAAATCGTGTGATTTTTGTAGGTGCATTTCGAAATACTAAAATAGACAGCTTTATAAAAAAGCTGCCCATCACTAGATTAATAATGTGTGATACGCCTTGCGGTAACAAAACACCCTACAGTTTCCGTACAATGAATGTATCCCCAAGCAGTTCCCAATTCTGGGGGAACGGATAACCAAGTACCCAATAACTGAGACCCCTTGACCTGTAAATCTTCACTAGATCGAATTTGGCTTTAGCACTGCGTGCGTCTTCAAACCAAACTTCATGTGTGCGTCCCTGATCATCTTTGTACCTGTAATAAGGTGATTGGGCTGTCTCGTCATATTTTATTTCTACATTATATTGGACGGCGCGTCTGATGGCTTCCTGCATGTCGAAAGTCTCTGCTTCCTGCCCCTCTTCATGAGGAATAAGCCAGTCCCGTGCATAAATTTGAAATCCTATGAAGATTTTATTTGTTGGTATCACCGTTACGGCATAGTCAAGGACTCGTTTTATTTCATTAATGGGGGAGATTGCCTGCGGCGGCCCCTTTCGGTAACCCCATTCATATGTCATCAACACCACGAAGTCGAGCAGCCGTCCGTGAACTGGATAATCATGCGCCTCAACTAATGGTCCCTTTTGATTGGCGCTAGTTTTTGGGGCAAGGGAGGATGACACAAAGTAGCCTTCAGGATGCAACCGATCCACTGCTCTTTGGAGAAAGCGATTATAGAAATCACGGTCCTCTGGTGCTACACTTTCAAAATCGATATTCAATCCACGGTACCCTTTATCTTTCATCGTTTTTATGACGTTGGTTAATATTGTTTCCACTAAATTCAAATCAGAAAGTATCGTATGGGCAAGCTGAGTTCCCGCTTCCGTCGCGGAAAAATTCGTTATGCACATCATGGGTATGACGCCAGTCGACTGTGCCGCCCGTATCGTCGGGATGTCATCAATGACTTCTAAACTGCCATCTTGCCTCATTCTATAACCAAATGGACTTACGTAGGTCAGATCGTAGGCTACTTCACGTACTTGCTCCGCACCGGCTTGCCCGTAAACGTTTGTAAAACCATTGACTTCAATGATGGGTTTTGGTTTCTGGGGAATCCTTATTATCCGTCCGATATGGATATAGGACGGATCTGTAATCCTATTCATCTGAATAATGGCCTGAACTGTCGTTCCATAACGTCTTGCTATATCATAAAGGGTATCTCGTTCCCTTACGGTATGATAAATAACCGGGATGGTTAGTCTCTGTCCTGGATAGATAGCGGAAGGATTTGTGATGCGATTCGATTGCATGATTTCCTGTACCGTAATTCCAAACTGATTTGCGATATTATTTAGAGTATCCCCTTGCTGAACCCTGTACTGAAGATAAGGTTCAGGAATCAAAAGAGCTAGGCCAATCACCAGCTTATCTGGATTTTCAAGTCCATTGACCCGAACAATCCGGTTGATACTGACACCATATTGCTGGGAAATTCCCCATAAAGAATCCCCCCTATTCACCACATGGATTTTCACATGCACAGCCCCGCTTTCCTTCAAAATATTCCTTTCATTTTATTCCCTGGGTAGCCCTAATATGTTTTTTTGCGTTCAACACTCATTAAATGAATGTGTTCATAAGCCTGTGAAGGATATAGGGGAAAAAATAATAATGGCAGCTATCAATTCCAGGGAATGTATCGAGGGCTTGTCCATGTATTTTAAAAGAGACTACAGGCATGATAATACGATTTTCAGAGGGGATTTTGAAGCCGAAGTAATCCAGAAGAGAACTATTATTCAAAAGGAAAGGATTCATTTAAGGTTCAAAGCTTATGAGCATGAAAGAATTTCAGCATTGGCCTATTCCATGGATTGCAGTGTTAGTTTAGCAGCAACTATGCTGCTGATTGCTGGTATTGGAAATCGAGACGTCTCTACACAAATGGTGGATCCAGAGGTAATTAGTTTACTTGATCCGGGAAGGCTTAAAAGTTTAAAGATGATTCAGGAATACATTTCAAAACTGAATGACGAGCACATTTCACTTTTTCCCTAATTCCATATGTTGGGCATGAAGTAGTGGGTACTACAAAAACGCTTCGTGAAAAAGTGAATCTTTGGATAGATGATAATATAAAAAATATTGATTAGAATTATATGGAGAATAATAAGTCAAAACGTGTGAGGAGGAATGAGCATGAAAATGTTTAAAATGAGTGCTGTGACATTGTTAGCGGCGTTGTTGTTCCCTTCTTCTACATTTGCAAGCGGCTGGGATTACTTAGGAGAACAATCTCTTTATTCTAATGGTGCTGAAAGTGATCAGTTTCCCTCTACTGGTGGTGATTATAAGATTTGTCGGGATTCTTACGTGGGTCCAGCTGGTAAGTTAAAAGTTGAATTATGGGAGTATGATCCTGACAGTTATAATGATTATGTAGGGGTAAGATATTTAGATCGAGGCCAATGTGGTATTTTCCGGGGTATTGGTAACTTCGTTGATGGAGGAAATGAAGCAGAATTTTTTGCGAAATCAAGGACTAACAGTGATATGCATTTAATCTTTTATGATTAATTCACTAACTGAATGAAAAAAACTTGGGATTGATTCGTAAATGCTAAGAGATATTCTTCTAAAAAAATATATATAGGGTTTTTTAGGCTGAAGTATTTCCACTTCAGCCTTTTCTTATGCAGAAAATAATTACTTGATTTATCTAAATGGGTAGTGTCATAACTTAAAAGTTTACACACGAATCGGTGATAATTCAACTAATACTACCGATACTACCGATAAATATTTCAACTACTAAAGATTGTGTTGTGCTGCAGTTATCCTTAGATTTAATTTACATATTTTTTAAGTTTAGATTTCGAGACTGTGGTGTATATTTTCCACCCAGCAGTCGGCCGGGAGGGAGGTACCCACGTCCCCCTATGGTACCCTTCCGATATTTCGCCCTTCCTATAAAAAGTTACTTGAGGGAGGTTAACGCCGGCCCACGTAGGTTCCTGACTCTAACCCTTAATCTAATCTCTAATTCATTCATCTATTATGAGAGTAAGTCGCATCCTGCATTGTACGTGGATGTGAGTGCAATGGTATGCGCGGTGACAGGTGCACCGATTGGCGTGTGGTGCGTACGCTATAATTACCCCCTTGTCCAACTACGCTCTATGATAGTAGCCTTGTTGTATGCCGTATGTCGTTACGCATATCGTAGTACAGGACCTAGAATGGGTCATATGCTAACTTATGCGTTTCGCGAGCTTTTTCTTTCATTTTCAGGATTTTGTTCAATGATGAGTGTAATTTGTCTGACAGTCAACTTAATCAATTAATGTAATTTTCGTTGTAAATAAACAATTTCGGGACTGAATTCCTAACTAGTAGGAAAATATGTACAATTAGTAGTTAAATTAGTTCATAATTTGCTAGTACATAAATAATTTACTAAAGAAGGGAAAGTTTTCAAATGAATTTAGGATTTAAAAGTATTTACAGGCGTTTTGGGATTTGGGATTATTGTTTCAGGTACAGGATTTAATAAAGCTGAAGCTTCTAGTCCAGAAAAATCAGAGTACTCATTGGATCAGGCAACTGATTTATACTCTAATAAATTAAATAAAAATAGCAATTCCGATGATTTAGTGGCTGTATTAAAAAGTGTTGAAGAATCTAATCAAGTAGAAAGTCTTTCAAACAACGATAAACTAGATCTTTTAAATACAATTGTAGAGTCTGTACCTGAAGAGGTGGCACAGCAATACCAGAAAGAGAAAATGAACGAGATTAATGAAGCTTTATTAGACGAATCAAATGTTAATTCTGAAGGACCTATAACAATAGAATTAAGCGATGGTTCATCTGTTGACCTTAGTTCAACAGATGAAGTTGATTACAGTAATTCAAGCAGCATACAGGCTCGGGGAATTACCTCTACGGAGAGGGGGCTATTCATTCATGGACCTAAAGATTATGGATCTAGATTGTATACTGCTTGGATTAAATTAAAAAGTTTAGGGGTGACTGTTGCTACCTTAAAATTAGGTAATCATTATTCTGTTGGTGATTATGGGTTGAAAATGAGATATTGTTCTGTAGCAGGAACAAAAGGTACTGTTTGGTCAAATGTAGATGCTTCATGTGATGTTACTGATTCAAAAGCTGAAAAAATAGGTTATGATATGAATGCTGTAGGAAATTATAAATTGACTGGTAGCGTTACTAATGGCTATGTAAGTCTTACTAGTTCTCTCAAACTTACTAAATTAAATAAAACTAGTAAATATGCTCGTGTTTATTCACAATACACATATAGAGATTAAAACTTTTAATGGGGTTGAATTAAAATGAATGTATCGCCTTCTTTTTTTATATTTGGTTTAATAAAGATGATTTTAATGATTGGAGCTATACCAGCTATCATATACGCTTTATATTTATTAAGAAAAATTTCAAAAAAATAAAGTGAAAAAAGAAGAGGGACTGCACATAACCCTGTCAAGTAGACAATAAAAAAAGAGTATTTTTTAAGCTACGGCCTTTTCTCGATATTCAATTGGAGAAAGGCCGTTGAATTTCTCCTGAAAGCGAGCCGTATTGTAAAACTCTATATACTCTTGAATAGCTAGATAAGCTTGCTCTGCTGTTTTTGGACATGTTAAATATAACTTTTCTGTTTTTAAATGTGAGAAGAAGCTTTCTATACACGCGTTGTCGTGACAATTGCCACGACGAGAGTGGCTTCCTCGAATGCCGAGTTCCTTCACCTGATTTTCATATGATTTCGTCGTATATTGGAATCCTTGATCTGAGTGCAGGAGAGCCCCCTTGCTAAACGGCTTGTCCCTTAGCTGGTTTAGCGTATTATGAACCAATTCAAGATCATTTCGTGTAGAAACTTCCCATGCAACAATTTCATTATTATACAAATCTAAAACGGCGGAAAGGTAGGCAAACGTGTTTCCAATCCGTACATAGGTTATATCTGTTACTAACTTATGAAACCTCATCTCTGCGTAGAATTCACGATTTAAGACATTATGAAATACAACTGACCCTCTTCGACCGTAGAAAGGGCGTTTCTTCCGAATGACAGATTGGACCCCCAACTCTCTCATTAATCGACGAACACGCTTGTGGTTTACAACGATTCCTTCTCTGGACAAAGCTCCAGTCATCCGTTTATATCCGTAGTAGGGGTGTAGCTTATGGATGGCTAAAATATGTTCTTTTATCCATAAATTTTTCTCAAGTCGCAAAGAACGAGCAGAATGTGTCTTCCGCCATTTGTAGTATCCAGCCTTTGATACTTCAGCGATTTTTAATAGCCACGAAAGTGGGTACGTTTTCCTCAAACCATCGATTATTTGAAACCTTTCGGCTTTCAGGACCATTCCTTCCCATGTAGATTTGGATTGCGCTTTTTTAAATAATCCACCTGCGCTTTTAGATAGGCATTTTCCTCTTCGACACTAGAAAAATTCTTACGGTTCCATACACCACGTTGATCTTCAAAAGACTCGTTATTCTGCACTTTCTTCACCCAACTCGCTATCTGTGCATCACTTTTAATACCAAAACGCTCACGAATCTGGCGATATGACCAACCTTCCTCCACTTTCAGACGAACCACTTCTCTCTTTAATCCTTCTGTATACGCTTGAAACGTTTGCCCCTTTTTTGCCATACAAAAATCCCCTCCAGATTGACAGTTAAGAACATTTTATCATGTTCTCTTTTTTCTCTGTCTACCTGAAGGGGATAATACCAGACTTTTGTAGTTCCTCTTCCTTTTTTTATGCCTTTGTTTCTTAAGCCAATTACTTGATTTATCTAAATGGAAAGTGTCATAACTAGGTATTGGCAGAAGAAAGATCATAAGGAAAAACTGTCCCCAACTAAGTTGTTGAACTAGGCAAAGCCTAGTGTTTTTGTGGGTACATGAAAACTCCATCAATGTCCCCTTTGTGTCCCCTAATAAAACCATCAATGTCCCTTTCATGTCCCCTTATTTTATTAATTATTATTAAAAAAAGAGAAGGAAACCTTCTCTTTAATTTTACTTTTTGAAACTTAGCGATATTGTACGCAGTTACACCAAAATAAACCACTTGTAGCCAAGGGGTTTATTGTCTTTCACTTTTATGGTTTAGGGACTCCTAAAACTCCTAAAGTACCAGTATGACTAATTGTTTTTGTTTTAGTTGATGCGAAAGTAGAAATTAATGGAGTTTCATCTGAATTAACACTTCAAGATATACACCCGCTTCCCCTGCCTTATTTTTGACTCATAAGCAACAAAAATAAAGGGTGTGTACCTCTCTATTAAATATCATTTCAAACACTTCACAAAGAGCGTGAAATACCTTAAATAACCCGTTTCAAAGTATCTTTCCCTCGGTCTAAAACCGGGTTGGTATGGTATAATTATAAAAGGGTTATTGTGCTTTTAGGAGGTGAAAGAATGACGATCAGCAGCATCATATTGGTGGTGGCGGCAGTCTTTATCGGCGCCTTGATGCGGACGATGTTCGGGTTCGGTGAAGCGATTGTCAGCATGCCTCTGCTTGCCTTACTTCACATTCCGCTTAATACTTCGGTTTCCTTGATTGGATTGGCAGGTCTTACCGTCGCTTCACTAACCGTCGTTAGCGGATGGCGGCATATCGAACGCTCGGTATTAATCAGGCTGGCGGCTTCAACGGTGATCGGCATACCAGCCGGCCTGGCTTTGCTCCATTACGCACCTTCTATGATCATCACTTCTGCACTGGGTGTTTTTTTGATTGCATATGGGGGGTATTCTCTTCTAAAGCAAAGACTTTTTCAGACTGTGGATGAACCATTACTTAACTCAAAGGGCTGGGTATGGCCGTTCGGTTTTGCGTCGGGAGCCCTTGGCAGCGCCTATAACTTTAACGGGGTGCCGGTCGTCGTCTATGGAACTTTGCGAAGATGGAACCCAAATAGATTCCGCGGAACATTGCAAGCCCATTTCCTGATATCCGGAATCCTGGTCGTGACAGGTCATGCGCTAGGCGGACTTTGGACAGCCGATTCACTTATTCTTTACGCTTATTCCATTCCAGCTATATTACTTGCGACAGGTCTCGGAATGTTCATGAATAAGCGAATCCCCGCGAAGAAATTCGAAAGCTATTTATTCTTCATCATCATTTCGCTAGGTGTACTATTATTGATTCCCCATGACTGATAACCAATAAAAGCCTGATTTCTAAACAAAGAAATCAGGCTTTAGTCTGAAGACAATTTGCAACAATAATAGAATCATAGTCGAACCATCAACCGCGGATATCCCGTTTGTTATATCCGAGAAAGCCTGCAGCCAATAATAAGATAGCTATGATTGTAAGCATGGATACTTTCATGAAGTCCATATCTTCAACAGGAAGTTTCGGAATATGGCCAAATGGCGTTAGTTTTCCCATCCATTCCGGGAATTGAAGCATTCCCCCTAAATAAACGACTAAGATTGAGTATGTCAAGTAAAGCCAAGTCAAGCCGGATAATTTTGGTGCAAAGCCAATAAACAGCACGGCGATACCAATCATGATCCACATCGCAGGCAGGTAGACCATCGCTGCACTAAATATAGTGCCGAAAGCAACCCCTTCATCCATCACTGAATTCCCGACTGCCCAAAGACCGATGTCAGCAAGCGCAAGCATGAGAAAACCGCCAATGACGGAGATGATAAGATAGCTGCCCATAAGCCTTGTACGTGATACAGCGCGGCTCAGTAAATGTTCAGTATGGTTCTTTTTTTCTTCCCCTTTAAGTTTTAACATCGCCATTAAAGGCGGGATGGTGCATATCATGGCGATGACTGACATCAACATTGTCAAGAATTGTTCTGTCAGCGAATAGCCTTTCACTGGCGTCAATAGTTCGGCCATCATTTCATTTTTTGTAAAAAAGGAATCCAAATCACCTAAAACGGAACCGTAAGATGCACCCAAAATGAACATCCCGGCTGCCCAGGCGATCAATCCTGTACGCTGAAGCCTCAGCGAGAGCCCAAGCGGACTTTTTAAAAACGATGAAGCATATTTCCGGCCGGGCTTAGCCGGAATGAATCCAGCTTCCAAATCACGGATGGCATTCAAATATAGAGATAAGGCAACCAATATGATTGCCGCACCGATCGTAAGTATGATTGGCCACCAATAATTATTCACATATACTTCTGAAGCTAAAACCCAACCCAATGGTGAAAACCAGGAAAGTGTTTCATTGCTGACATCCCCTATCGCCCGAATAAGATAGGAGAGAAGCAATACAGTGATGGAGTAACCCATCGTACCTCGAGCACTCTCGGTAAGCTGGGCAAATAATGCCGTTATTGCCGAGAAGAAAATACCGGTTGCCCCTAACGCAGCTCCATACATAAGGGAACCTTCCAAATCCATGCTTTCTATTCCCAGAGCATACAACCCGAAACCCATTATTATCGCGATTAACGCATTCGTTCCAAACGATACGGAAATGGTTGCATATAAATTAGCCAATCGTCCAGCCGGCAAAGAACGGATCATTTCGATACGGCCGTCCTCTTCATCTGCGCGTGTATGGCGTGTAACAAGTAAAATACTCATTATCCCCACGGCCATAGCGGTTAACAGTAACATTTGATGCGCCATCATCGCTCCGTTTGTATAGTCATCCAGGCCGTAACCTTTCCCCACCATCGCTGTCATTGCAGGGTTCTTCATCGTTTCTGCAATGGTTTGCCTTTCTAGCCCAGTCGGGTACAGATCGGTGAATGCCATCGCAACCATAAAGGAAAGGACGGATAAGGAAATTATCCAAACAGGGATCCGGACCCGATCTTGCCGTACGATGAATCGGGAAAGTCTTCCTGTATTATGATAGGACTAGTTCGCCATTATAACGCACCTCCCGCCCCAGAATCTGAAGTCTTCCTTACACCTTCATAATGGCTCATGAATAAATCTTCCAATGTAGGCGGCGCGCTTTCCAATTTCACAATTCCAAACTGGCTTATATACTTCATGACATTACCCAACTCATCTGTATCCACTTGGAATGAAAGTGCCTGGTCTTTCATCACGATATCCCGAACACCGTTTACATTCCCTAAAGCAGGAATAGGCTGCTTCGTTTCGACAAGCAAGCTCGTTCTCGTTAAATGACGTAACTCATCCAATGTTCCCGTTTCAATTATTTGCCCTTGCCGAATGATGCCCACTTTATCGCATAACCTTTCCACTTCAGAAAGAATGTGACTGGAAAGCAATATGCTTTTTCCTTCATTTTTCGCGTCCATCACACATTCCTGGAAAACCCTTTCCATCAATGGATCTAGACCTGATGTTGGTTCATCCAATATATAAAGATCGGCATCAGATGAGAAAGCAGCGATCAAAGCAACCTTTTGCCTGTTTCCCTTTGAATAGGTTCCACATTTCTTGGAAGGGTCCAAATCGAATTTTTTTATTAGTTCTTCGCGTCTGCTTTTATTGTTCGTCCCGCGTAATTCAACAAATAGATCAATGACTTCCCCGCCTGTTAAGTTGGGCCATAGGTTCACATCTCCCGGTACATACGCGATTCGCTTGTGAATTTCAACCGCATCTTTCCATGCATCCTTGCCAAAAATTTTCGCTTCCCCATCCGTCGCTTTTAAAATCCCGAGCAGCACACGGATCGTTGTTGATTTTCCAGCACCATTGGGACCGATGAACCCAAATACCTCCCCTTTATTCACTTCAATGTTCACACCATTTAAAGCAGTGAACTTTCCAAACTTTTTAGTTAAATCCGTTGTTTTCAATACTGACATTCCTCATCCACCTCTTCCTCATTGAAAAAATATGAAATATCTTAACCGATTTAGTACATAATATACAAAAGGAGAATTCCTGACAATAGTTTATGAACTAATTTAATTGTTCTATTACATATTTTTAATTAAACTAAGGTTGAGGTGAAACAAATGGACGGATTTCAACGACGCAGGGAACAAAAAAAATTGAATATATTAGAGGCTGCCTTGGCTTTATTCATGGAGTATGGTGTCCAAAAGATTTCGATTGGGGAAATAGCAAAAAAAGCAAATGTATCTCAAGTAACGATATATAATTACTTCGAAAGCAAACATAATCTAATTCATGAGGTTTTTGTTTATTATACAGATAAGGCATTGGATGAATTTGAACAAATACTGGCCAGCAACACGGCCTTCCCTGAAAAAATAAAACATCTCATGTTCACGAAAAATGAAACAGCCAAACAAATTCATGAAGATTTTTATCAATATTTAATGAAGGAATATACTTCCGGAATCAATTATATGGAAAAAATATATACAGAAAAGGCCCTGCCCCGCTTTATCGATCTGTTTAACCAGGGGAAGGAACAAGGATATGTTGACCCGAACTTATCTAATGAAGCGATTTTATTTTATATAAAAGCAATGAATGAATATATCCAACGGGAAGAGGTTTATCAAAGCATCCTGCCTTTGACTGAGGATATTATGAAGATTTTGTTTTATGGGATCGTTGGGGAAAAAGAGAAATGAATGAAAAAAACGGTGTGAATCGATATTTCCCATTCACACCGTAAAATCTTATTTAGGAATTTCCTGCACTCTTTAAGTCAATGTTAATAATTTGGCTGAAGTGTAATTATATTTCTCGATTGATAGATCAAAAACGGCTCCCGCTTTTAAAAAGACCGTACTTTCAACGATTAATGTCGGATCACCTGGCTGCAAGTCCAAAAGCCTGGCATCATCGTCGTTAAGTTTTTCACACGAAATGATTTTATCCGCAAACCCGATATTCAACTTCAAATCCTCGACTATATATTCATAAATGGAACCATTTGCGATTTCTTTATTTATGATGGGGATGATATCTTTATTGAAAAAGGACTCTTCTATTACAATGGGTTCACCATTTAAGTATCTAACCCTTTTGAGGTTATAGATTTTGGTTTTTACCTGGCATTTCATTTGTTTGGCCAATTTTTCATCAGCTTCTATTAATTCTAACTTCAACACTTTACTTTTCATTTCATCATTTGGAAAAACTTTGGTTAAGCCACCCATATCCCTCATCGAAATGCAGCCCTGTCTGGAAAATTCCCTAAGGAATATGCCGCTTCCTTGAACTTGATAGATATATCCCTGCTCAACCAATATGTTGATTGCTTTTCTAATGGTGTTCCTGCTGACATCGAACTTCTTCATCAACTCTTCTTCAGTAGGTAACTTAGTATTTAATGTATATTTTCCTTCTACTATCTCTTTTTCCATTTGTTCTACGACCATTCTATACTTTACACCCATATTTCCATATACCTTCCTCTATACATAATGATTTAGAACAATAATTTAGACTGAATGATAGGTTTTCTTTACAATAGTTTATTTTATAACGATTGTAAAGAAACCTCTATTACTTCAAATTCGAAGAAAACTGAGTTTGCCTGCAGTTTTTTTATTAACATTCCAGCTGATTTCAGAAATCCACTCCCTTTCCGCCGACTGTCTGCCAAGCCGCATCAAAGCGAGCGCCTGTGGGGTCTCGGCTAGACAGTATTTCGGCAGGAGTGTCGCATATTTCTTCCATCCAATGAGGATTACAGGTGAAAAACTTAAAGGATAAACTAGTCTTAAACTTGGTTCCGAATAGACCAGCCTACAGTTTGTTCTAGAAAACATTCCAGCTGATTTCAGAAATTCGCTCCCTTTCCGCCGACTGTCTGCCAAGCCGCATCAAAGCGAGCGCCTGTGGGGTCTCGGCTAGACAGTTTTTCGGCAGGAGTGTCGCAATTTTCTTCCATCCAATAAGGATTTTAGGTGAAAAACTTAAAGGATAAACAGTCTTAAACTTGGTTCCGAATAGACCAGCCTACAGTTTGTTCTAGAAAACATTCCAGCTGATTTCAGAATTCCGGCTCCCTTTCCGCCGACTGTCTGCTAAGCCGCATCAAAGCGAGCGCCTGCGGGGTCTCGGCTAGACAGTATTTCGGCAGGAGTGTCGCTTATTTCTTCCATCCAATGAGGATTACAGGTAAAAAAAACTTAAAGGATAAACTAGTCTCAAACTTGGTTCGTTATGAAACCGGCCTGCAGTTTGTTCTTATAAAACACAAAGTTGATTGGAACGGAAGGTACGAGACTCCTGCGGGAAAAGCGTGGCATGGGAGACCCCGCAGGCGCGCCGAGGAGGCTCCCGCCCGCCCGCGGAAAGCGAGTGCCTGGAGTGGAAATCAACGTTCCCATTTTATAAACCCACCAAAAAAGACTGTCGGCAAACAAATATTATCTAATTTGTAGACAAAAGGATTCTATCTAAATAAAACAAAGTTAATTGGAACGAAAGGTACGAGACTCCTGCGGGAAAAGCGTGGCCGAGGGCGGACCGCCCGCGGAAATCGAGTGCCTGGAGTGGAAATCCACGATCAGATTTACTAACCCTCAAACGTTCGAAACCATATACCTTAGGGTATTTATATATCATGATAACAAAGCGGATAACCAAGTGCGAAATGAGGAAGGAAAATGAATGATGAAGACCACAATAAATGAAGTCTTGAAAGAAAATGTAACGGATATTTTGAAATTGCGAATAAACGAAAAGCAAAGGGCTTACATCGAAACGACTGAACAATGTTTAAAAGACGCTAAGGAATGTAAATATTACAGGCCAGTCGGGCTCTATTATGATGATATCTTGGTCGGCTTTGCGATGTATGGTTTTTTCCCTGGGGAAGGCGAAAATGGCAGAGTGTGGTTAGACCGCTTTTTCATTGACGCTGCACATCAGGGTTTCGGGCTTGGAAGTATCATGTTGGAGGCTTTAATAAAAAGAATAATAGAAGAATATGATTGTCCTGAAATCTATTTAAGCATAGTTGAAGATAATCAGGCTGCCCTTCATTTGTATAGGAAATTCGGCTTTGCATTCAATGGCGAATCAGATTATAACAACGAAAGGCTCATGGTCAAAAAGGTGTAAGTATCTAGATCCCTTTCAACTAAAAGCATGTCAGTAAAAAAAAGCCGGTTCCTCACTTTCCAGGGAATCCGGCTTCTTTTGTTAAGTTGTTGATTTCATAGTGCACGGTATTTTTTTAAGCTAATGATATTGATGGTGATAAAAACGATGGCAAAGGCCAGGAGAATGAGCAGATCCAGTAAGACCTCGTCGAACGTTAAACCTTTGTACATAATGCCGTTCATGGCATCCGATGCGTAATAGAGAGGCATGACCTTGCCGATTTTTTGGAGCCAGTCTGACATGCCATCCAATGGGAAAATCCCTGTAAAGAAGACTTGCGGCACGATGACCAACGGAATGAATTGTACCATTTGGAATTCGGATGTCGCGAAACTCGATAGTAATGTACCAAGCGATAATGCAACGAGCGCGACCAGTATATTCGTCAGTAAAACGAGCCAAATGGAGCCAACAAGGACGATATCCAATACATTGACAGCGTATAGAACGACAATTATGGTTTGAATTAGAGCAAATAAGCCATATCCGATCACATAGCCCGCTACGATTTCGTATCTTTTAATCGGGGTGGCAAGCAGCCGTTCCAACGTACCACTTGTACGCTCCTTCAAAAGCGCAATCCCCGCTATTAAAAATACAAAGAAGAAAACGAAAAAGCTGACGAGCATCGGACTGAAGGTATCAAAACCCTTTGTGTTGGCATCTCCGTAAACATATTTCTCCTCAATTGAGGGAGTGTTTTTTTCATTCCCTTGCAAGCCTTGCATCATTTGCATTTGAACGGCCTTTGCCCGGGTCGGTTCGTCGTTCAAAAGCGTGAGTTTCATTTTGCCATTTTCAACATGCAGCCAGCCATCCGTATCCTTTTCAATCATCTTTTCCCGTGAGAATTCCTCAGCAGCCGTGACTTGAAAATCCGCTTGTTTCAATGCTTTAACGATCGTTTCATCACTGCCTGTAACAACGATTTTCAAATCACTTGCCTCTGTATCGAAAATAAAATACATGAGCGTTAAAATGAGCAATGGAGCCAGGAAAAATAAAGCGAGCGTCCTTCGATCCCGGCGCATCTGCTGGGTAATACGAGTAACAAGAGAGGCAATTCTCATTTTAGGCCGCCTCCAATCCTTAAAAAAACATCATCAAGCGTTTCCGCGGCAAATTGAGTTTTTAAAGCTGCAGGGGTCCCTGCCGCGATGATTTCACCTTCACGCAGCATCGCCAGTTTATCGCATCGCTCCGCTTCATCCATCACATGCGTCGTGATGATGACCGTCTTATCATCTTCATTCCTTAAACGCTCAAGTTCCTCCCAAATCGATTGTTTCAGCAAAGGGTCTATTCCTACTGTCGGTTCATCCAAAATGAGAATCTCCGGATTTTGGATGAGTGCAACCGCAAGTGAAAGACGGCGTTTCATTCCCCCTGAATAATGGGCAACCCGAACGTTCAAATCATTCGTCAGCTGTACGATTTCAGCTGCATATTGAATGCGCTCCCTTCGTTCCTTTTTCGAAAAACGGTATAGCTTCGCAAAAAATTCGAGGTTTTCAGCTCCCGTCAGTTCTGTATATAAAGCATCGGACTGTGCCATATAGCCGACATCCATTAACAGGGCTTCATTTGGCACTTCATGATCCAGAACCGTGACTTTACCCGCATCGGGCTTAATCAATCCGACAATCATTTTAATCAAGGTCGTCTTTCCGCATCCGGATGGACCTAACAAGCCAAAAATTCCGCCTTTTTCAATATTCAGGCTCAATGGCTGAATGACCTTCTTCTTCTGAAAACCCTTAGCAATTCCATCAATGGAAATCGCCTTTTTCATTGCACACACATCCTCCCTCTTTAATTAACACGGTGTTGAGTGTATCATCATTCTAAGGTAGCATTCGGTCTAATACAATCAACACATTTGGAAAAATGTTTAGTGAAGGAGACATTCCATGGCATCGATTCATGAGGATATGGTACAAAAGACGAAAAAGCAGATACAACATCATTTTATTGCACTCATTGAAGCAGAGGGGTTCTCACATGTATCCGTGAAGAAAATTGCAGAGCGTGCCAATATTAATCGGGGCACATTCTATTTGCACTACACAGATAAATATGAATTGATGGATCACTTACAGCAGGAATTGTTACATGAACTTCAAACCCGCATTACTGCCATTTTGCCTAAAGAAGCTTTTTTGGCTCTTAATCAACAGCAACTTTATCCGCCTTTCATAGCGATTTTTCAATTCATCAGTGAACATGCTCACGCATTAAGGGCCATTCTTGGTGATCAGGGCGACCCTTCTTTTGCGAAAAAAATAAAACGGGTTTTCGGGGAAGTACTGTTGGAGCGTTTGATCAGCCTTCATCCAGCAGCTAAAGATGAAGCATTCCGCATGTATATGCACGCCTTCCTGACATCGGCGATTTTAGGGGTGATTACTGAGTGGCTGGAGAACTGTGAAGAACAAACGGTGGAAGAAATGGCGAAAATCCATTTTCAAATCTTGAACTTCATCAGCCAATTGCGCACATTCATCCAATGAATCATTCATCAACGGCATATCAACATGCCTTTAAATCGGATTACATCTTTTCCTTCGCTTCTATCTCTGCATCACCAACGGAATAATACCTGCTCTTGGAGGTCTTCATACTAAGCATCGACAACCATATGGATAAAGCGAACATGATCAAGGAACCTGAAATCACCACGAACCGAATCGAAATGAAATGGGCTGAAACACCAACGATTGCGGTAGTAATGATGATCAATAAAGCTTCTAACAAGCCAAAAACACTTCCGACCCTGCCCATGATTTCCACCGGAATATTATTTTGATAAAAGGTTTGAAAGCCAGTGTTGGCAAAAGCCAATGAAAAGGCAATGATGAAAAATCCGATGGCGGCCAGTGAAAAGGAATTCGAAAAGGCAAAAATCATATAACCTATCGAGACAAATAAAGATCCAAGACCAATCATGTGCGAGATTTTCACTTTACTGATGAATACGGCATTGACTATGGCACCAGCAATGATGCCTGCCCCGGCGACGCTTACAAGGAATCCGTAATCGCTGTCCGTTAAAAGGAGCACGGCCTTGGCAAACGCAGCTTCTTGGGAATCGATGGCCGTTTCCATCACCACCATGCAGCTGAATAAGAAATAAATGAGCATGATATAGGAAGATTTCCGGCTGAAGTCCAGAACGATGCCCCAATCCTTTTTCATGATGGCCCAAGACAGGTAATGATTGGATTGTTCAAGGCGATGATCCTTTTCAAGATTAGGCATGAATAGAGTGATGATACCGGATAACAATAAGGCAGCCGCGTTAATATAAATCGCTAAAACGGGCGTACCGATCAAGAAAAGGATACCCGCTAGCGCCGGTCCAATCAAAAAAGCTCCAGAATCCATTAAGCTTCGTAATGAATTAAATCGTTTCCTCTGTTCAATGGGTATTAATTTTGTTATATATGACCTAGATGCTGTTCCGAACATGGCCCCTGCCATATTGATCACGAAGACAAGGGAATACATGACCCAAATAGAAGAAGTCAAAGGCAGCAAGACTATGAATACCGTGCGAAATAGGTCAAGTGCCGCCATCAGGTTCCGCTTATTTATCCGGTCGATCACGCTCCCTGCCCACACATTCGTAAATATGGCAGCCATCGGTTTAACGATATAAAGTCCAGCTACCGCCAAGGCTGAATCAGTCATATCCAGAACGATTAAATTAAGGGCAATGAAATAAACCCAAGAACCGAAGTTGGAGATACCTATTCCGCACAAAAGAATGGAAGGGTATTTCCAGGATACCAATGCATTTCTTAATGTCATCGCTTCTCCCCCTTTGTCCGTACATATAAAACCCCGTCCCCAAGCAATCCGTCTCGGGACGGATCAATTTGATGCCACCTTCATGTGTCACCATACATCCCCAACAATCCTCGGCTGCTCTCGGAAAGTGATCATTTCATTTTACTTTTCTCTTCTCTACGTCCATATTGGTATTACTAAATTTTAACATTTTCGGACCGAAACTGTATATAACGCAAAAAAACTCATTCAAAATAAATGAGTTTAAAAGCAAACAAGATATGGATTTTTCGCTCAGCGTTCCTGGATAGAACACAGGGAATTACAATAATTGAATACCGCAAATGAATGTTGGAATCAGTTGATTTACCTTGGGGAAAACAATTTTAAAAACGGATTCTTTTTCTTATCCGTTATCCTTAATTCATTCATGATGATTTGATCCTCATGATCGGCTATCCATTTCCTTAGTGCATCTTTATCCTGGCATTGTGTTAAATATGTTTGGCCACCCTTGCCTGTAGCATTAATAACATATCTATTGAACGTCTTCTCCATAATTGCCCGCCTTTTTAATAAAATGTATTGAATTTAACTAATAATGTACTGCTTTTTTCTTTATCTTTTACAAAAGAAACATAATATATCTACTACAAATTTTGATTGGCAATAGCATGTTCTGCTTGAAATTATTGAATAAAGTACATCGATGCCGGTTATCATAATTGGATTAATCGAACCTATCATAATGTGCTAACTAATATTTGTCAATACGTTTTCTAAATGTAAATAAAACGTAAATTTTCAGTTTTGTTAAAGAAATATATTTTTATGATTTAGGGGTTTACAACTGCTAAATGATGGGAGTAGAATACGTTTATCAATTTAATGCATTTCGGCCAAAACTCATGGTAAATGAGTACGGAGGACCCAATCATTTGGGGTTAATTCTGCCTTGCAGAAGGGATGAGATCAGCTCTTTCGCCATCCTACCCGTCAGCTAACTTCGTCGGCTAAAGCGAAGGAGGTCATAAGACCGCCTATTTCGGAAGCTTTTTTTGCACGCTTTTTGTGGCAATACAGCTATACGATGTTTTCGCAGGTCTTTTTATTATGCTTTTAAAAAGATTCGAAAAGCAGATGGTTGATTAAAAGTCATACAGTAGGGATGATCAATTTGATAAAAGCAAAAAATTTGTTAGATCCGCCAAAAATACTTGTACTCGGCTTTGTCATCCTGATACTTATCGGGTCCTATTTATTGACCCTGCCGATTTCCACTGAAAGTGGGAATGGTCTTTCTTTTCTGGATGCTTTATTCACCGCAACATCCGCTACTTGTGTAACAGGGCTTGTCGTAGTGGATACGGGATCGACTTTCACCACTTTTGGTGAGTTGGTCATCTTAACACTGATTCAGATAGGCGGATTAGGGTTCATGTCATTTGCGACGTTTTTCTTTTTCCTTCTAGGCAAAAAGATTTCCTTAAAAGGCAGGTTACTCTTGCAGGAGTCCTTAAATAATCTATCCATGGCGGGTGTAGTCAGATTAGTGAAACGGCTTTTAATTTTCACGGCCATCATTGAAGGTGTGGGTGCCCTTATCTTATCGATTCGCTTTTCTTTTGACATGCCAACCGGCAAAGCGATCTATTACGGGGTTTTTCATTCCATCTCGAATTTCAATAATGCCGGCTTTGATTTAATGGGTGAATTCAGGAGCTTGACCCCATATGTATCCGATCCCTTCGTAACCCTTACCGTCGTCTTCCTCATCACGTTTGGCGGGATAGGCTTTATCGTGATGAATGAACTATACGAATATCGTGACACCCATCGTTTATCCGTACATACGAAGGTGGTTCTGATGACTAGCTTGATCCTTACAATCACAGGTGCAATTTTAATCTTTTTATTCGAGTTCGGTAACGCCAAGACATTGCAGCCTTTATCTTTCATGGGTAAAACGTTATCGTCTTTATTTCAATCGGTTTCACCAAGGACGGCAGGCTCCAATACGTTGAATATCCCTGATTTGACCCAGCCTACATTACTGCTCATCATCTTCTTGATGTTCGTTGGGGCTTCACCCGGATCGACTGGCGGCGGGATTAAAACGACTACATTGGCCACGCTTGTCGGAACGGTTTGGTCACAGATCAAGGGAAAGGGTGATGTGGTCTTGTTCCGCCACCGCATCGTGAGTGAAACGATCTTTAAAGCATTATCCGTTACGTTCATTGGTGTATTCATGGTTTCAATCATCTCCATTCTGCTGACAATCACTGAAAGCGGAACTGACTTTTTGATGATTTTGTTCGAAGCCACTTCAGCTTTTGCCACCGTGGGGCTTTCAATGGGTTTGACCCCAGAATTATCACCGGTTGGCCGGCTGCTCATCATTTTCACGATGTTTGCAGGCCGTGTTGGCCCTTTGACTTTGGCCTTTGCTATCGCCATGAGGCGCAAGCCAGATCCGTTCCGACGTCCAAAAGGGAAAATCATGATTGGTTAATAATCAATGAAGGAGTGTAAAAGATGGGAAAACGACAATACGCCGTGATAGGTTTAGGCAGATTTGGAACCAGTGTGGCCCATAGATTATATACGGCAGGCCAAGAGGTTTTGGGTATTGATGTGAACGAGGAAAGAGTCGAGAATGCGGAACTGAACGTTACCCATGCAGTCATGGCGGATACGACCGAAGAAGAGACATTGAAAGCAATCGGAATCCGTAATTTCGATTGTGTCATCGTAGCCATCGGAAATGACATGCAATCGAGCATTTTAACTACCTTGCTTTTAAAAGAGCTTGGGATCAAAAAGGTCATTGCCAAAGCACTTAATAAAAATCACGGTCAGGTGCTCACAAAAGTCGGTGCCGACTGGGTCATCTATCCTGAGAGGGATATGGGGGAACGGGTCGCGAATCAGCTCCTTTCCCCTAACATGCTGAACTATATAGAGCTTTCTAAAGAATACAATATCGAGGAAATCATCCTCCCCATGAGCATGAAGGGAAAAAGCCTCAGGGAGCTTGATTTACGGGCAAAATATAATATCAGCGTCATTGCCATCGTGAGTAATGGAGAAATTATCATAGCACCGTCACCGGATCAGGATATCCATGAAAAAGATATGCTTTTAGTGGTTGGCAATAAAGAAGATCTGGCCGTCTTTGCCAATATTGAATAAAATCCGGCAGGTTCCGGCCCTTGCTCCTATTTTGAGGCTAATACATACGAGAAGACCGCCATATGGAGGTCTTCTCGATGAAATTTATAACGAACATGCCCGTGCCCTGGATATGTATGTATTATTTTATCGTACTGATCGCTTGGGCAAGAGTGGACTTTATCGTCACTTTATCAAAAGGAAGTTGAAGCTTAACGGCAGTCATGGCTATTTCCGGCCGAAGTCCTGAAAGGGTTGTTTGAATTCCGATCAAATGCAAGGATTCAATCAATTGAGACAGCTTGTGTGCGGATCCGCTATCTATTGCATGAACGCCGGATAGGTCAATGAAAAGTCTGGTGACATTTTTTTCAGCGCACTTTTGTAAGGTGTTTTCAAGCAAGGACATGCCCCTCGTCGTGTCAATATCGCCTATCAGGGGAAGCAATGCCGTGTTATCTTTAAGGGAAATGATGGGTGTGCTCAATTCATCGATCGTTGCCTGTTGGGCTTTCATGATTTTATTGGCATACCTATGATTCGCTTCCGTAAACCTCTCCATCACTTCACTGAATACCTTCACCACTATCCGATACCAGGAGTTTATTTCCTCCTGTGTATATTGATCTCCATGCAATTTCACAAACCGGTCAATATAATCCAGGTATTGCTCTTGCGTACGGAAAAACTCCCTCAATATAAAATAAATGGGTGTGTTTAAATGCTGCTCATCCTGACCGATTTCTTCAATCCAATCACCAAGCTGCTTAAAGAATTCCCTCTCCTCTGTATCAAAAACCTGAAAGAAACGTAAATGGAATTCATTATTTTGCTGCTTAAGTTTTTTAATCACTTTGGGATCGGTTGAGCTATATACACCCGCAATATCACTCTTATTCAATGATGCGTACCAATCCTCAGTCAATTGTGCTGCCACACCCAATAAAAAGGAATATAATTCTTTATTTACGTGCATAAACTCCTCCTATTTAGTTTTTATAAAAAGCAATCGATAAATCTAGCGCTGAAAACGGCATTGTCAGGGAATTGAAATATTATCAACAAAGCAAGCATCGAAGACAACTTCCATACTTAAAACCTTATGCTCTCTGATGCCTGATGGCCCCCTCTTTCCATATACCTTCCCAGCTGTTTTTGAAACCATGTTTTTTAAAAAAAGATCAGCAAAAGCCTTCATCTATCATTCTGGTAAATCTGCGTTCCTAAAACTTCATAGTTTTGTTATAGTTTACCATTTTTATTTTTTGTTAACAATTCCCACACAAAAAAGGACCTGATCCCAGATCCTCCGTTTAAAACCATTTCGCCTTCTCATTTCCTAAATAAAGCCGTCCATAAACCTTGCACCCCAAAGGTTTCATCCGATTGTTCCATTTTCTTCATTTTCCGTATTTCCACCACTTCGAATTCCTTGAAGATCATTCTGAGTTTTTCTTCGGTAAAACCTAAACCGCCTTTAAGGCTTCTTTGCCTATATACTTCCCAATCTGAAATATCTGAACCACCCAATATGCCGCCTTCGACAAAACAAGTGATCGAATACAACCCCTTAGGCCTTAACGCCTTTTTCACCATCTCCAAATATTTCATCCTTCGATGTGGAGCAATATGGTGAAAACAACCTGAATCATATACGAAGTCATATTGTCCTTTTGCAATATCCAAATCAAATATATTCCCTTGAATGAAGTTCACTTGGACATTTTTATCTCCTGCCCGTTCTTTTCCCCATTCAAGGGCTTCCTTCGAAAGGTCCACCGCATCAACGGAACAGCCCTTTTGAACAAGGTAAATGGCATTTCTGCCAGGTCCGCATCCAAGCTCAAGAACCTTCCCTGGCCCAATTAACCCACCATCAATATATGAAACCAAATTCTCATCAGGGAAATTTCCGAAAAAGGGAACCCCTTTTGTGCGATCTTCATAAAAACCATTCCAGAATCCAGTTGGTTCACGCAATAATGAGTCCAGCATGTTCAACAGATCTTCATAGGTTGTAATCGTCTCCGACAAAACCATCACCTCTTCCATTTTTATCCCACCATTTAATTATACTCATTTCGCCCAGTGCCTCTGTAACAGTCGCATCAAAAATGCGTTACATATGACGTTCAGACACCAGTGGACCTTGTTGTTATATAATGCTCACTGGAATTTAAAGGTATCAATGATGCATGCAAACTGCCTTCTGATGATATGATCCATTCTTACTCAATAACCGGATGATCAGCTCATTAACCATGTTAGGGAAGACATGGGTTTTATACATGCATGTCAAATATTACATGTTCTTTACAGCGTATCCGGTTTAGCTTCAAAAAAATAAAACTCAGCTCTATGTGGTATCCTGATGTCCTCACAACCGTTTACTGATGATTATCTTTCTATACATTCCATTCAGCATGATCGGCCGATCTTCTTCAATTTCCATATTCTTCTCATGTCCACTGAACAAGTCTTCAAACCTCAAGCCAATATCCGTTCCTAAAAATCGAATAATCGGCCTCAGAAGCTTTTTGGGCACTGAAAGCCGTTCATCTTTAGAAATAAACTTATCGAATAGTATTATTTTCCCCTCGCCTTTTAAAACCCTGATCATTTCCCGAAGACATTCATTGGCATCAGAAACGACGGAAAGAACCAAACTTCCCACTACATAGTCAAACGATTCATTAGCGAATTCCATGTGCTGTGCATCCATCTCGAGGAAACTGATCGATGCATCATCAAATTTCCCCATCGCTTTTTTTAGCATATCCGCCGACAGGTCTATTGCCGTTATCTCAAGGTCAAGGTTTTTGATCAACTCCAAATCGGCCCCCGTACCTACTCCCACAAACAGGACCTTTGCATGATCATGAAAATCCAGCTCTTCAAACAGTCTTTTCCTGGCATCTAAAAAGAGATGAGAGTTGAAGATTTTGTCATAAACCGGCGACCAAAATTTATAAATCACTTTATTCCACGAATTATTCAACATCCCCACCCCCTTACATACATCTTCCATGAAACATGATAAATTCCTTCCAAGCGGTTATTATCTCTGGAAAATTAGTACAATTAAAAAGTATATGCGATGCAGTAATTCACTAAAATTGGCATGTTTCTTTTCATAAACCCTCCAAATCTGTATGATCCATAGTAACCAAACTACATTGACTGTCATAGTAATATACTATAAGATATACCAAAGGAGGTGAGGATTTGGTTCAACGACAACTATCCTCTGACTTGCTTCGCGGACATGTAGATACGATGATTCTAAAACTCCTGCAAAGTGGCGATAAATATGGTTATGAAATCAGCAAACTGATATATACGAATTCCAATGAGCAATATGAAATTAAGGAAGCGACGATGTATTCCAGCCTGAAACGGCTGGAAAAGGATGGATGCATCATCTCTTATTGGGGAGATGCCACACAAGGCGGAAGAAGGAAATATTACAAAATCACCACAATCGGGGAAAACACATATATCCAAAATAAAAATGACTGGGAGCAGGCCAAGCGAATACTTGAGCGCCTTCTCTAAGAAGGGAAGATGAAATTTGATTGAAAAACTGAATGCACATGTTCATGGCATTTTTGCCCCGTACAAAAGTGCAAAAACAGCAACGGAATTGGAAGAAGAACTGCTGCAAAACTTACTGGAAAAATACGATGACCATAGAAGGAATGGTGCCAGTGAACAGGAAGCGTTCCAGCAGACTGTTGATTCGATTGGGGAGGTATCAGAGCTCATGGAATCCCTCAACTTACAATACAATGTACTTGAGCAGGCGATAAGCATGGACTATTCCAGGCATCGCTTATTGGATTCCGACTTCCGCTCGGTTTCGGTCCATGATGGGAAGTTCAATTCCTGCGATTTAAGCCGTTCTGACTTCAGTCATTCCGACCTGACGAACAGCACATTTAAAAACAGTAACTTAGATCATTGCATCTTCGAAAACGCCAATTTAACTGGCACCTTATTTAAAAGTGCCAATTTAAAAGGCGTAACTTTCAAGAACAGCATTTATAATAAAACCCATTTTAAAAGCTGTAATTTATCTGGTCTTATATTCAATGGGGAAACTTTCAAACAAACCATTTTCGAAGGCTCTTCATTGAGAAAGGCATCATTCCGCGATACCACCCTCATCAATGTTCAATTTCGGATGTCCGATTTAAAGAAAATCGACTTTACTGGAGCTTCGATGGATAAACTCACTTACAACTTTTTACATGGAGCAAAGGTTGATCTTAGCGGCGTGACCCTCATCTAAAGGACAGCGATTGTCGCATCCACCCCGTTTTTCAGATTTACAAGAACCCTGTGCTAAGACACGTAACGTCTTAGCACAGGGTTTTTTCCATATACTTTTTCAGACTTATATCTCAGTATGAACCTTTAGACTTCCACTTCAAATTCTTTAACGTAGACAGCATTGCCGGTGATTTCAATATCATATGTGCCATCGTTCTTGGTAGCTGTAACGCGAACTCTGCCATCCTTTCCGATTTCATGCCCCTGTTCGATTAACAAATGCACCTCATCTTCAAGATCATCCTTTATGTATTTTGCATAATAAGCGCCCATCACACCTGAAGCCGTTCCTGTAACCGGGTCTTCAAGCGTACCTGAATAGGGCGAGGAAAAATGCCGGGCATGCATATGGGCATCACTATCGTACGTTTCCAGGCAAAAGGGATGAACGGAAGCTCTTGGCATTTCCTTTAATAATTGCGGAAACAGGCTATTGTTGGCCTTCATCCTTTTAAATGAACTTCTTTCTTTTACCGGAACCAGTAAAGTCCATAAACCTGTACTTCCATAAACAATAGGTAATTCACTTTCCAGATCTTCTATATCAAGGCCGAGGGAACTGGCTAAGCCACCTTTATCTCCGTTAAACGCTTCAAACTGCGGCGCGGCCTGCTTCATCGTAATATATATATCAGGACCCGCCGTCGTATGGATCTTGATTGGCAATATTCCCGCTCCTGTTTCAATCATCAGCTCATCTTTATCCAATAATCCCCTGGTCTTCAGTGCATGGATGGTAGCCATTGTCGCGTGTCCGCAAAGATTCATTTCGTGTCCCGGTGTAAAATAACGGATTCTAAGATCGGCAATATCGGAATCCATTGGAAAAGAGGTTTCATTGAACCCCACCTTCATCGCTATATCCTGCATTTCCTTTTCGGTCAGTCCATCCGCATCTAAAACCACACCTGCCGGATTTCCTTTATTCGGTTTACTGCTGAACGCATCGTAATGAAAAACCCTTACCGTTTTCAAATCTAACATCTCCTATTAAATGAATGGTGCTTCTATTTAATAGTAATTCTATATCTCTATCCATATCCCTTTTTCGTCCTATAGTAAGTGAAACAACCATTGATTTTATTTTCTGACTATTATACAATTACTCGGCCACACTTTTCTCGCAGGAGTCTCGTACCTACGTTCCAATCACCTGCAACTTCTTCAAATAAAAAAACTGCAGGCAAACTCGTTTTCCTTCGAGTTTGTCTACAGCCTGAAATGACTATCGAGTCCCAAGGGACCATTAATTCATTTGAGATTTATGCCATTTCCACGCACTTTCAATGATTTCTTCCAAATTTATCGATGCTTTCCAACCAAGTTCTTCATATATCTTATTGGCCGAAGCAACCAGGCGGGCTGGATCTCCAGGGCGACGGTCTGCATACTCAACTGTCGGTTTAACTCCTGTGACTTTTTCGCAAGTGTCGATTACATCCTTAACCGAAAATCCTTTTCCATTCCCAAGGTTGTAGATGGCCGTATCTTTCTTCCCGGATAATAGGGCTTGAAGCGCGATTATATGAGCTTGGGCTAAATCCGTTACATGGATATAATCACGAATGCATGTGCCATCTTCTGTGTCATAGTCCGTACCAAACACGGAAATCTTCTCACGTTGACCTAATAAATGCTGTAAAATGATTGGAATCAGGTGTGTTTCCGGATCATGGCTTTCACCGATTTCTGCTGACGCATGTGCTCCAGCCGCATTGAAGTAACGCAAGACGACATAATGAAGTCCATATGCCTTTGCAAAGTCCCCTAAGATCTGTTCCACCATCAATTTCGAGCGGCCATATGGGTTAATCGGATTCGTTGGCTGATCTTCATCAATCATATCCACATTTGGTATCCCGTACGTAGCTGCCGTTGATGAAAAAATGAAATTCTTAACATCATGCTTGAGCATGGTATTCAATAATGTAAGAGTTGCACCTACATTATTATCATAGTATTTATAAGGATCTTGAACAGACTCCCCGACCAAGCTATTAGCGGCAAAGTGCATGACCGCTTTAATCGGATACTTAAGGAAAATTTCATTCAAGACCGCTTCGTCCCCTAAATTCCCTTCCACCAAGGTGGCCTTCGAATCAACCAGCGAACGAAATCCAGTTGAGAGATTATCCAGAATGACAACCTCTTCAGTTTTCACTAACTCTTTTACAAGATGACTTCCAATATATCCTGCACCGCCAACGACCAAAATCATATAGTATTACCCCTTTTACTTTAAGCTTGAATGAATCTTTAAATCTCGCATATGTCATTAGTGGGAGGTCTGATTATAAGGACCTCCCTCGTTTTATAAGCATTTATTGAAGGTTTCCATGGCCAATCCATTATATTGGGTGTAATCAAACTTCGCTAGTTTAGGATTATCATCACTAACCATGGTAGATAAGCCCTTTTCCAGTCCATCTATGCTATTTTCGACAAGCAAACCATATTTACCGTTTTCCAAAACGGTCCGGTTAGCCACTATATCAGTAGCCATGATTTTCATTCCTAAGGTCATTGCCTCCAATAATACCATAGGCTGGCCTTCATAATGTGAGGAAAGAACGAAGCAATCACATTTTTCCATGAACGAAAATGGATTTTCAAGCTGACCCAAAAGATGAATGGAATGATTTAAGTCCAGTTCATCAATGATTGCCTGCAAATCTTCCTTTAAAGGTCCTTGTCCTAAAATATACAGTTTACTATTTTTGTGTTTCCCATGAAAGCCTGCGAATGCACGAATCAAATTATCTTGCCCTTTTTCAGGTGATAACCTTCCCATATTGACAAAGTTAAAATCATTTTTATCAGGATATGGAACGAATTGATCATTCACTTCCAACCCAAGGACCTCTTGTACGATTAACGCCTGTTTATCGATCCAGCCTATAGATACCCCATCCAATGATATATGGGCATACGTACCAAGTTGAGTTACCGCTTCTTTATCGAATTCAACGATCCGGCCATTAAAGGTTGGCCCATTTTCCAAGACCATGGCATCTTGTAGCCCATAAGGCTTATCCCATATATGATAATCGCCTAAGTTAATTTCGGCAGTGCCGCGCACTTCCCGTTCTTTTAACAGGATTGGCTCTTCTATGATTTCGAATGCCCCCGTATTTAACCAGCCTATTTTCTTATTATCGATTTCGAAAAGGTAATATCCGCCTTTGTTTGTTCTATTATACTTGATGATTCTGACGATTTGCCCTTCAAAATCGATTGCCTTGCTCACTCTTTTAGCCTTGTAGTTCGGATATGCCTTCGTCCAGATTGTATGATCTTCCGGGTTGGTTATTTTACCGTACTTCTGATTACCGGTGTTTATTTCCTTCAGCGTTCTATTCTCGATCTTATCGATGAACTTTTTATTGTTTTTATAGTTTCTCGATATTATATATTTTCTTTTCATCATGATTTGCAGCTTGTCATTATAGCTCATGTCTTCATTGATTGTACAATGTTCAAGCACGGATAAAGCAGAATTATCTATCCAGCCTATGATCTTGTCTTTTACTGATATTCTGCTATAAATCGAATGCTGGGTTTTTGCTTCCCTATCGACTTTTACAATGATCCCTTTAAAATCATGACTGCCGGAAACTTTGTACGTTCCTTCAACTTTATACGGCAAGGACCAAATATAGTTCGATCGTGGTCTTACTAACCTTGCAATTTTATCCACTTCTTTTTCATAAATAATGCTGTCTGGCAGAAGCTCCACAGCTTCTTCACTAATCCAGCCTATTATTTGATTGTCATGACTGAATTTATAAAAAGTCTTTTGATCAGCATAGGCTTTCCTCGAAATCACGATTTCAGCACCTTCAAATCGTTCTTCCAATGGAAATTGAGCGGCATTCGAAAGTCCCGGAAGGGTATTCCAAACAGGATTATCCTTGACATCCCTTAAAATCGCCCTCGCTTTGAAGTTTTCTGTGATCATCGCCTTTTCATCATTTTCACTACCTTCAGGCTCATTTGACTCGAATTGAAGGATTTTATCTGGGTTGATGGAATTCATTACATAATCAAATTTATCGAAGTCTGCATACTCCAATAGATTATTTCGGTTTAATTCCATCGTTCCCTCAGACACGCTTACCAGTTTATCAAATCGATTGTATACCGAAAAAATCCCTCTTAGATTAATCCGGTGAGGTCTCTTTCCGTTAATGATGCGTTCACTATCAGAAAGCAAATCATTATGCATATAACAAACTTTCTTTTTTGCATCCGCCGCCAGCAGATATTTAGCCCAATAATGGCTATAACCGCTAAAATCGATAACAAAATCAAACTTTGTTTTGCCGAATAAACGTGCATGCTCTCTAATATAGGCATTTTCCGGGTAAAGCTTCTTCCCTAAGAAACCTCTTTCCCCTCTGTTATGGATGAATTTATCTTTATAGACTTCCAATATGTTATAAACAGGCAAGCCAGGTTTGAATAGAAAACGCACATTCTTATTAACCTTGCCCATATTTTTCAAAACCTCGTATGAGTGAGGAGTGGCCGTGAAACAGCTGACATCATATTTATCATAATCAATATTATTCATTAAGTTAAGGAAAGAAGATGTAATCCCGTTATCCCTCAAACCGCCCGGATAAATTAATATTTTTTCCTTTGCCGAATCCAGCCCGGTAATTGTGTTTAGTTGTTTCGTAGACTTATTGAATATATTTTTGACTATTCTCTCTGTTACTTTTCCATCCTCATGGTTCGTGAACTTTTCCTGCATTTTTTTATATTTATCGGAATATCTCAATTCCACATCTTTAATATCTTTAATGGCTAGCGCCAATTCTTTTGAGTTAAAAAGCATGGGTCCCGGAAGTTCGTCATTTTGGAGATATTGTCCCCTTTGCTCTGCATAAACGTCCGTATCCCAAGTGTAAAATAGAATGGGCTTATCGGTAACAAGGTAATCAAAGAAAATGCTGGAATAATCCGTGATAAGCAAATCGACTGCAGCAAGCAATTCATTTGTATCCACATGGTCTGGTATTAGCCGATCCTTGATTTCCGAATGCTTGGCCGCTTCTTTATATAGAAATGGATGCACCTTAATTAATAGGTTATATTGTTCACCGATTTGACTTTGTAAATAATGAATATCAGCAATGATTTGAAGAAGATCATTATCCACCTTGGCAAGGTTCGTCCCCTTCCAAGTCGGGGCATATAAAATATTTTCCTTAGCATCACTGATATTCAAACCCAGGGTCCTTAAATAATCCTTATACTCCCCCGGATTCGTATTCAGAGTCAAATCGATCCTCGGATATCCTTCTTCTATTATTTCACCTTTATACAATCCATTTAACTTATAGCTATGTGTAAATATGTTGGTAGTATGGGCATTAGGGCTCAAAATGAAATCTGCACTCAAGAAGTTCCTGACAACGTTTTGAGAGACCGAAGGGTTACCGGGTATATCAAAGCCCATATTCTTAAGGGGCGTACCATGCCAGGTATTGATGTAAATCTGATCGCTTTTAGGGATGAAGAAAGACTGGAATGTGGAATTATTGATTAAATACTCACTTGTTGCCAACCACTTTAAATATTCCTTTGAATTACGTTGAACAAATTGAACATTCGGCATATCCTTATACTTCGCCATTACACCTGAGAGGACACTGAAATCCTGGATTGACCAAATGTGCATAAAATCTTGGTAGTCCTGATTTTCCAGCATATATTTAAACATCGCGTATGGACTGTCGGTCATACTGTTTCCATCACGGCTCTCATATAGAATGGTGTTTTTTTGAATGCTTAATTTCTCATAATACTTTGCATATCTATTTACACGCTGATGATTTTCCTTTAATAGGAAATTAACGATAGGTTGTTTAAGGAAATCGACTTTTCTTTTTATTACCTTCTTATTCACTAAATAGGCATCCCCTTTTATGGATTTATATTCACCATTCAAAATTATGTTTGCATTTCAGTAACCAAAAATAACAACTATGAATGATCAATAGTTGGAGATTTTTTCTAAACTAATTACTCTATTAGATTAAAAGATCACTTATCCACTGCCTTGTGCATTTCGAGGATATTTTCCATTACTTTTAAAATGTCGTCTCTTAAATCGGGACGTTGCAGGGCAAATTCAATTGTCGTTTTCACAAAGCCATCGACAACTCCGACATCATAGCGTTTTCCTTCAAAATCATAAGCGAAGACACTTTGGATTTCATTCAGTTTTTGGATGGCATCCGTTAACTGGATTTCACCGCCAGCCCCTGTTTCCTGCTTGGCCAGGAAGTCGAATATTTCCGGAGTCAGTATGTATCTTCCCATTATGGCTAAGTTGGATGGTGCCGTTCCTTGTTTTGGTTTTTCGACGAAACGGTTCACTTCGTATCTCCTGCCCTCTTGCGTAAGCGGGTCGATGATGCCATATCTATGTGTTTCACTCTCATTCACCGGCTGCACACCAATGATGGACGAACCTGTCGCATCATATTCGTTGATCAATTGACGCAGGGAGGGCACATCGCTTTCCACGATATCATCGCCTAAAAGGACGGCAAATGGCTCATCACCAATAAAGTTACGTGCACACCAAACAGCATGTCCGAGGCCTCTCGGTTCTTTTTGCCTAATGTAATGGATATTAGCCAAATTGGATGGGTATCTCACCTTCTCCAATAAATCGAATTTCCCTTTTTCAATCAAGTTATTCTCTAGTTCGTACGCATTATCAAAATGATCTTCTATCGCTCGTTTATTCTTTCCTGTGACAATGATTATATCTTCAATACCCGCTTTCACGGCTTCTTCTATAATATATTGTATAGTTGGTTTATCGACTATTGGCAGCATTTCTTTAGGCATAGCCTTCGTTGCGGGCAAGAATCTGGTTCCCAATCCCGCTGCAGGTATAATGGCCTTTTTAACTTTTTTCATTCTTTGTAACTCCTTCATATTAGGATAAATCAACAAAACTCCCCAATTTTTTCTGAATCATCCTTTTCATAGTAACATAGACTCGTTTTTTGTAAATATATTAACAGAAAAAATTCCTTCATTTGTAAGCGCAACCAAAATATTTAAGGCCTTTCCCCGATTCTTAAGGAAAAGGCCTTATTTTCTTACTCACAGCTAATAGATCTAAAGACTTATCAATTATTGATCATCTCACCTGCTTCAATTTCTATTACTCGGCTTCTTCCCTATCGGTGCCCACCGTCGGCTCTTTTATCCTCATCAGCGATGAAATATACATCAACGGTCTTCCTTGGCGAGTCTGCGCCGATTCAGAAGTTTCTATCGTAAAAAAACGTCACCCCAGAGGAGAGACGTCACTAAATTATTCAGCTTCGGCAACAACGGTAAAGCGCTGGTTGATGTGCTGCGGATTTTCAATTTCATCAAGTACTGCAAGGGCAAAATCGGCATAACTTACATAGCTTTCGCCCTTTGAGTTTACAAGAAGGTTGTCTTTACCCAGTTTATACCCACCTGTTCTATTTCCTTCCGGATCAAAGAAGGCGGAAGGACTGATGAACGTCCATTGGATATCAGTGGAGTTTTGCAGATCTCCAAGGTTCTTGGATTGATTATACGCTGTTGCAAAATATTCTTTAGGAAAATCAGGCGTATCCAGGACACGGATCGTTTTTGCTTCGTCAACAAAAAGACTTCCAGCTCCTCCAACAACGATCAGTTTCGTTTGTGGAGCCCCTTTCATTGCTTCAATCAAGTTTTTTCCTGCATCCACATGCAGATGTTCTTTCCCCGGAGCAGCGCCAAACGCATTCACTACAACATCGAATTCTTTAATATCTTCTGCTTTCAAATCGAATACGTCTTTTTCCAGTACGGAAGCTCCTTGAATTTGGACTTTAGCTTCATCCCTGACAATGGCCGTAACTTCATGTCCCCTAGTCAATGCTTCCTTTAAAATCAGACTTCCAGCTTTTCCGCTCGCACCAATAATACCGATTTTCATTTTACATTCCTCCTATATATTGTTTTGAAATATTAGTTGTAACTAAATTACTTACATGTAACAATATAAGTTACAAGTTAACGTTTTGTCAAACTTTATTATTTAGAGGTGTTTCGTCGATATAATTCAGATTTCGCTGATATATTGCTGTTTTTCGCAGATATAATCCGATTTTCGATGATATATCCTGTTTTTCGCCGATATAATCCGATTTTTGATGATATATTGCTGATTTTCGTCGATATAGTCCGATTTTTGATGTTATATCCTGATTTTTCATCCGATATATATAAAAACGCACCATTCCTTTTAGAATGGTGCGCTTGATTACATGCTGATTTTCTTTTTCATTAGCAGTGCCATGCAGATTGTGATGAGCGTAAAGGCGATGAAGGACAAAAACGGGATCGTGATGAATCCTAGCCAATTTATATACTCACCTGAGCAGGGAACCCCGCTTTGGCACATTTCGAAATGCTGTAGTGCTGGAATTTTTTGCAGACTATAGTGATACCCTGACACCGCCATGCCCAAAATCGATAATGGGAGGATGTATCGATAGATTTTCAGGTCCTGTTCATAAAAGGCCCGGCCCAATAAGATGACGAGCGGGTACATCAGGATCCTTTGGTACCAACAAAAGGTGCAGGGTACATAATGGAGAATCTCACTAAAGTAGAGACTTCCGGCAGTGGCGATGATGGACAGGATCCAAGAAAGTAATAGTGGCTTGTTCATCACTATTTCTCCTTCGCTGCATCATCAACCATTTTCACTAAATCATCGATTGTATTTCCTTCAAACTTCTTGCCATTGACGAATAAGGAAGGTGTTCCAGTAACACCTAATTCGTCGGCCAACTCCATATCCTTGTTCCATTGGTCCTCGGACTTTTTGGCTTTAAAAGAGGTAACGACTTTTTTAACTTCTTTGTCATTTGCGATTTCTTTCAATGTTTCTTCTAAGAATTTGTCCGTAAAGACATCTTGCTTTTCATATTTCAGGTCAGCTGGCTGCTTATCGAACAAAAGCTCATGAAATTCCCAAAAAGTCTCATTGCCTAATTCCTGATAAACACTTTCCGCGAATTTAGCGGATCTGGTTGAATCGACGTTAATGAACGAATAATTCATGAAATAAAATTGCGCTTTTCCTGTATCAATCAATTCACTTTGTATAGAAGGGAAGAATTGCTCCTCGAATGTCTTACAGACTGGACATTTATAATCCCCAAATTCCACTATTTGGACAGGAGCCGATTTTTCTCCCAAATAAGGTTGTGATTTATAATCGATTTCATTAACGGCTGTATCTTCGTCTTTTTTCCCATTTGCTAAAAATATAAAGCCAATAATGATTACAGCGATTAACCCGATGATCCAAAACGTGAATGCTGAAGATTGTTTTTGATTACCCTTTTTTTTATTAGCCATCATATACCTCCATCACTTGTAGTTGTGTCGATATTTCTTATCCAGCCATGGCGGCCGATTTCAGTTCCCCCTTCCTGCACCTTTCACCTGTAACTGATTCATTTACACGTTATAATATAAGTTTCACCATGCTTGTTTGTCAATTACACATACCTTTTATTTTTGCCTTTGCAGCAACGGCGTGACTTGACAAGGAAACGGTTAATGGATAAATATTATTCTTGCAGGTCATTATAACTTGTAACCACTTGAATTACATGTTAAATAATTTATACTATATAGGAATAGAGATTTTAAAGGAGAGAAAAAAGAGATGTCCATCAGTACCCGCTTTTCCGTAGGAATCCATATATTATCTCTTTTAGAAATAAACAAAGAAGGCGTTAACACTTCCGATTTTATTGCCAAAAGTGTAAACACCAACCCAGCCTTAATCAGAAAAATCACTGGCATGCTGAAGAATGCAGGTTTAGTGAATGTTCGGCCGGGTATCGCCGGAGCGACATTGGCCAAGGAATTGTCGGATATCACTTTGCTCGATGTTTATCACGCTGTCAACGTTGTCTCCGATAAAGAATTATTTGGAATTCATGAAAATCCTAATCCAGCATGCACTGTTGGAAGAAATATACAAGATACAATAGAGCCCATCTTTTCAGTTGCTGAACTTGCCTTGGAAAAGGCGTTGGGAGTGGTGACGATCGAGGATGTCGTCAAGGGGATTCTGGAAAAGGATAAAACTGAGTAGCAAAAAAAACACATGAGCCGGACTCATGTGTTTTTTCCTGTTCCTTTATTTATACTTAGGAACCTCAATCGTCAATTTATACGAATCTAATAAACTATATAAATTATAAATCTGCTTCACTTGTTTTGTTGCCCAGCCAATATCAGTCGCATACTGGTGTGATGCATATCCATATTTCTCTGCAGCTGTAGGGTTCCACCTCATTTTATAAAGCGTGTCCTGTCCAGCAGAGATATATCCTTTGGCGATGAATTCAGCACCGCCTATGATGGCCGCTTCCGGGGTGAACCAGCCTGCATTATAGGCGTATTGAGCGCCGCTGCTTAGCGCCGTTCCGTCAAACGCCCCGACTCCATACATATTATAGACCGTTTTCCCGTTCACCTTTACGCCAGTCGCTAATGGTGAAGTGCCATTCCCGGTCTCCAGCAAAGCATGTGAAATCAGGTAGATTTCATTGACCCCGTATTTTTCCCCTGCCGCAGTGAAGGTTGCCGCTTTGCCTTGCAGTATCCCTTTGCCTGAAAGGATTCTATTATTCACCTCAGAAACGTTCATGTTAGTGACTTGGGAGAGCTTGACGAATTGGAATGAACGGACTGGATCATTCACGAAATTATTTGGGTTAAGATTATATTCCATATCTTCGGGACTGGCATTTACCCATGTCTTGTTATAGTCCACCTCATACCAATAGTATCCGTCAGAGCCCCTTACTTTTGATTTAATAGTCAATGATTGATTATTGCTTACAGGACCGACTGCCCAATAATTCGATCCAGCTCCGCCCCTGACACGCCATCCAGTTCCTCTAACGGTGCCTTTTGTTGAATTGATTAAAGTTAATCCATCTTCACGTATGTAGGTTTTATACTTCTTATCCGTCTGCCCGTTTACGGCCATTTGAACTTCAACCATCTTTTCCATCGTAAGATTATACTCTTTATCGATCCTGATTACCGATCCATTCGAGCTTCCCGGACCTTCCGGTGCTTTGGCCGTTAAATATTGCGTACTGACATATCCGGTTTTTCCATTGGCCGTGACTCTTGACCAGCCATTAGACTCTGAATACACCGTTACGGCCGTATTATTTACAAGCTTGGCTATAATTGAAGCGGTAGCCGATGCCGCAGACCGCATATTCAGACTCGAGCCATCACTTACATTTACATATTTAAATAATGTGTTTGCTTCTCCATCTGGATTCAGTCCCGGTACAGAACCTGGCTTCGTTGCTGATAGATATTTCGTACTGACATAACCTTCTCCGCCATACGCTTTAATTTTTGACCAGCCATTTGATTCCGAGATGACTTCCACCTCTACACCCCTTGCCAGTTTCACAATGACGGAAGCACTATCCGACGGCTTATTCCGCATATTCAGTGAACCCGAGCTGACATTTACATATTTGGTTGTCGTTTTTTCAGATATGGATGGTTTGGAGTTCGTTCCAGGCTTTATCGTCGTTAGATAGTCAGTACTGACATACCCATCCTTCCCATTTGCCTTGATTTTCGCCCAGCCTTTGGATTCCGAATAGACCGTCACTTCCGTTCCTTTTGACAGCTTTGCGACTATGCTCGCGCTTTCCGATCCGCTTTTTCTCATATTGAGCGTTCCAGAGCTTACGTTTACATATTTCGTCGTCGTTTTTTCAGGCGTGACTGATCCCGTTCCTGGTTTTGATGTCGATAGATATTTGGTACTGACATGGCCGTCTTTTCCATTGGCTTTGATCTTCGCCCAGCCTTTGGATTCCGAATACACCGTCACTTTCGTTCCTTTTGACAGCTTTGCGACTATGCTCGCGCTTTCCGATCCGCTTTTTCTCATATTGAGCGTTCCAGAGCTCACGTTTACATATTTCGTCGTCGTTTTTTCAGGCGTGACTGCCGTTGATCCCGTTCCTGGCTTTGTAGCAGATAGATATTTCGTGCTGACATATCCGTCCTTTCCATTGGCTTTGACTTTCGCCCAGCCATTGGATTCCGAATACACCGTCACTTTCGTTCCTTTTGAAAGGATGGCGACTATGCTTGCGGTAGCTTTTCCACTTTTTCGCATATTGAGTGATCCCGTGCTCACGTTTACATATTTCGTCGTCGTTTTTACAGGTGTGGCTGCCGTTGATCCCGATCCCGGCTTAGAAGCAGACAGATATTTGGTGTTGACATATCCATCCTTTCCATTGGCTTTGATTTTCGCCCAGCCATTTGATTCCGAGTACACCGTCACTTTCGTCCCTTTTGAAAGGATGGCCACTATGCTTGCGGTAGCTTTTCCACTTTTTCGCATATTGAGTGATCCCGTGCTCACATTCACATATTTCGTTGTCGTTTTACCCGTTGCCGCAGCTTTGGTCACTGTTCCAGGCTTCGTGGCCGATAGATACTTCGTGCTGACATATCCATCCTTTCCATTGGCTTTGATTTTCGCCCAGCCTTTGGATTCCGAATAGACCGTTACCTGTGTGCCTCTTGTCAGCTTTGCGACTATGCTGGCACTATCACTCCCGCTTTTTCGCATATTAAGTGAACCTGTGCTCACATTCACATATTTCGTTATCGTTTTAACCGTTGCCGCAGCTTTGGTCACTGTTCCAGGCTTCGTTGCCGATAGATACTTCGTGCTGACATATCCTTCTTTTCCATTGGCCTTGACCTTAGCCCAGCCTTTGGATTCCGAATACACCGTCACCTGTGTGCCCCTTGTCAGCTTTGCGACTATGCTGGCACTATCACTCCCGCTTTTTCGCATATTAAGTGAACCTGTGCTCACATTCACATATTTCGTTGTCGTTTTAATGGTCACTGCAGTTTTCGTTAAAGTCCCTGGCTTCGTTGCCGATAAATACTTGGTACTGACATATCCTTCTTTTCCATTGGCTTTGATCTTCGCCCAGCCTTTGGATTCCGAATACACCGTCACTTGTGTGCCATTTGCGAGCTTTGCGACTATGCTCGCACCTTCCGCCCCGTTTTTTCTCATATTGAGCGATCCGGAATTCACCTGCACAAACATGACGTCTTCAATATTGGCCTGTTCGGCATGTAGTGGAGCTGCAGATATTTTTTCTTCGAAAGCAACTGTAGACAACACTGCAAAACAGAAAGTTGGTATAATTAATTTCTTCATCTCATTCTCCCTACTAAAGAATTATATTTTTAACATTTATTTAAATATCGGTTAAAATTAGTATGGTAATATAGGCAAATATGCTCATTCGTCTAAAATATAACATATTCCTTTAGATCTATAGGGAGATAAAAGCGATTGTAACACAATAGTAAAATAATAGACATTTAAGTAATTATATAGAAACATCTGCAATGAAGCTTATGCGACAGGCAAATGATGACCATTAAGTATATTGATATAATTACTCGCCACTCAAATTATTGCTAATGAGACGAGCATCTTTCTGCCTGAATCGAATATATATAAAGGGTAGGCACACGATCCTTATATTTGACGGATCGAGGCAATAACCTATATAATTACTGTATATAACTTATAACAATCCTTCTGTTAAGGGGAGTAGCTATACAATAAAGTCGTCAGTACAGGATTGAATCCTCGGCTTTATTGGCAACTGATTTTAGTTGTTTGCAAGACCTTGCCGATTATTTGGTGAGGTCTTTTAATTTAAGACGGTATGACCAATAATCGGTTATACCGTCTTTTTTGATTCGAAAAATTGCACAATAGAGGTGAAAAGTATGCAGAACTATAATGAATTAGCTCAAAGCGTTAAGATTTCCGATGATAAAAAGCATGTATTGCTCGATGCCGACCCATCTTTATCACTGATCGGAAAAGGCCGAAGCGCATATGTTTTCCGAATACATTCCACCAAAAAGGCACTAAAAGTGTTTTTCCCGGATCATACTCACACAGCTAAAGTTGAAGCTGAAATATACAAAACCGTCCAATCCATCGAATACTATCCAACCCTTTATGATGCGGGGGTAAATTACCTGGTTATAGATCACATTGAAGGCTACACTCTTTTTGAATGTTTAACATTGGGGATCCCGATTACGGAAGAAAACATTGCGGAGATAGACCATGCGCTGCAATTGGCAAGGAAAGAGGGATTGAATCCTTCGGATATCCACTTGCGAAACATCTTCATCACTTCTGAAAAAAAGGTGAAGATCATTGACGTTGCAAGGTTTAAGCAAGTGAAATCCTGCAATCAGTGGCACGACTTGAAAAGTGCTTTTCACCTTTTCTATTCGAAGTCGTTTTTTCCGAAGAAGATTCCCAGCTTCATACTGAATTCCATTGCAGCAATTTATAAAAAAAGATTTCTGCCCATCTGATCCTTACTATAAAAAATCACATTGGAGGCACATATGAAAAAAATAATGACCATTGCTCTGCTGTCCATCCTTACATTAAGCGGATGTTCAGCATTAGAAGAAGTCAATTCATCATTGGAGTATGCAGATGATGCGACGGAGTATGTAAATACCGTTCAGGATTTTGCCAATGAGGTTCCCGCCATGTCACAGGACGCCATCACGAATGCCGAAACAAGAGCAAATCTTGAAAAAGAACTGGAATTGATGAAAACGGAGATTGAAGAATTCAATGCAACTGAACCACCCAAAATCGCTGAAGGCATCCATGAGAAGATCGTCAGCTCAAATCAACAGCTTTCAGATGGAATTGAATTATATCTGAATAATATTGAAAAGGGCCAAATTGATCCTAAGGCATTGGAAGATTCAGAGATAATGAAATCAATCGATAATATAACGGGATTGGCAAAACAAATCGAAGAGTTGGGAAATTAAGCCTCCTGCAATGAATAAAAAGGAATCGCTTGAAACAAATTATTGACATGAAACCAAAAGGTTTTATATAATCAACAAAGCAAAACCAATTGGTTTCATATTCTCAATTACAAAGGAGAATCAGTATGGAAAATACATTACAGGATATCAAGAAGACGGTTATTCTTGAAGCACCTATCCAAAAAGTTTGGGATACAGTTTCCACTGCAGAGGGCATAGCTTCATGGTTCATGCCAAATGATTTTCAACCGAAAGTGGGACATGAGTTCCATGTGCAATCACCCTTCGGCCCATCTCCTTGTAAGGTAACGGAGTTAGATGCTCCTCATCGCCTTTCATTCAGTTGGGATACGGACGGTTGGTTCATTTCCTTCCTTTTAAAAGAAGTGGATGGCAAAACGGAGTTCACCCTTATTCATGGCGGCTGGAAAGAGCCTGATACGATTCTTACGAAACCGAACGAAAAAAGCTCAGTGATTCGCGATAGAATGAATCATGGCTGGGAACAAATCGTTAATCAAGGTCTTAAAAAGGCTGTTGAGGGCTAAGTGTCTGCATCAGAAAAACATGATGTATTTCAGGCTATCGCCGACCCAACCCGCCGAAAGGTCCTGCAATTGCTTGCTGAAGGGGATTTACCCATTTCAGAAATCACTTCTCACTTTTCCATGAGCCGCACGGCAATTGCCAAGCATCTTCATATTCTTTCTGAAGCTGAATTGGTCAGTGGCCGGAAGGTAGGAAGAGAGAAACGCTTTCGGCTTCAGCCGGAACCTTTAGCGGAATTGAAACAGTGGCTCTCTTTTTACGATCAATTCTGGGATAACAAATTATCCATCCTTAAACATGTGATTGAAAATTCAGGGGAAAATGGATTGAAAGTCATCGAAAAAGAAAAGGACACGAATGAACCATCATAATGAGAAAACCCCCGGCGCATTGCACCGGGGGTTTTTGTTTATGCATTCATCTCAATATTATGTGCTTTTCGCTTCTTGATGACCATCGTTAGCAATAGCAGCAGATTAAAGACAATGATGCATCCAGTAAGGAACACTATACTTGCTGTCAATGCATCCGCTCCAAGGCTCGTACTCATCGCCTGGCGGAAGCCCATGACAGAGTATGTCATCGGAATGAACGGGTGAACATGACTGAAGAAGTTATTGGTCAGTTCCACAGGGAACATTCCTCCGCTTGCACCTAGCTGTAATACAAGGAATATCATCGCCAATAAACGACCTGGATTTCCAAATCCTACGGTCAAGAAGGTAACGATGAACATGAACGTAAGGGAAGTCAGGATGGAAACCCCAATGAATTGCCCCATATTCTCGACCTGTAAATCCATTCCCCAAATCATGATCGCATCCAACACTAATGCAGAAAGCGTCGCTTGGATGAATAGGACCGTAAATTTACTGAACCACCATGCCACTCCTGATGTAGGCCTAGTTGAAGGCAAGCCTGTCGGGAATCCCATATTGAAGGCAATGGCTCCAACAAATAACCCAAGAGACAATACATAAGGAGCCAGTGCATGACCATAATTCGGCACGTCACTGCTTTTTTGTTCTTTGACCTGTGTCGGTTCAGCAATCATGCTGTAATTATCATCGGTTGTTTTATTTTCACTAATTTCATCTGCACCCTCACTGAGTTTTTCCGAAAGCTCGACCGTTCCAACTTGAAGTGAGGAGATTCCCTCACCCAATTTACCTGAACCTTCAGCAAGGGCTGATGAACCTTCATTGATCTTACCCGCGCCATCAGCAAGCTGGATGACCCCATTGCTCAAAGTAGGCAGATTGCCTGCCAATTGTTCAGTGCCTTTAACAAGTGCTGATGAGCCCTCGTTCAAGGCCACTGAGTTGGCATCCAGTTGATTGGCCCCATTAGCCAGTTTACTTGCCCCTTCGCCAACTTGGCTAACACCGAATGCGTACTTCTCAAGACCATTCCCAAAGGAGGATGAACCTGCTTGCAGTTGTGAAACTCCATCAACCAACTGACCAGATCCCTCAGTTAGTTTTGAAAGGCCATTATTTAACGAGGAACCGCCTTGTGCTAACTGGTTGATCCCCTTCACTAATTCTGGTGTCCGTTCATTTAAACTTTGCGTTGCCGCCGTTAATTGATTGCTGCCTTCTACAGCTTCATTCAAGCCGCCATTTAATTGGGTCGCACCAGGAATCAATTGTTCTTCCAGTGCGTTCCTTATTGCCGTATATCCGTTTAACGCTGAAACGGCGTTTGGATTGACTTTATTCACCGCATTATTTAAATTGGCCACTTGTTCCGGAAGCTGGCCTAATCCATTCAATACAGGCATTACCTTATCCGTTAATTGTGTTGATAAGTCTGAAACACTTGCAGCAAGAGTCGATGCGATTCGTTTTTGTGCCTCCGCCTGGCTTTGAAGTTCATTTTGAATGGCTCCGATTACTTCTGATTGCTGTTCACTGGTCATGCTTTTGAAGGCTTCCGTGTTTTGAACGGCATTGATCGTGCTCTGACCATTATTCGCAATCGTTGATTGAAGTTCCGTTAACGCCGCTTGACTGTTATTGAGGTCTTCGGTAATGCCGGATACGGTACCGGACGCGCTGCTTCCTGCTGGAACCGCTTCTTGCAATTGATTTACACCGCTTTGAATGCTTGTCAGTCCTTGCTTAAGCTGATTCAGCTGTTCTTCTGCGGGCAATTGGCCATCCATTTTTTTCAGGCCGTCATTTAGCGCCTGGCTTCCTCCTGCCAGTTTATTGATTCCCTCATTTAAACTCTGCTGACCTGCTGCCAATTTTGGAATTCCTGTCGATTGATCCGTCAGCTGGCTTGCATTTTGTGATAATTGATTCAACCCATCATTCAAATTCGCACTGCCTGTTTGCGCTTGTACCAATCCAGTATTTAAAGTTTGCGCTCCTGGAACCACTTTGGCCAGCCCAGTGGAAAGCTGGGAAGAACCTTGTATAAGTGCTTCACTATTATTAGTTAATTCCCCTGTGCCTGATGCGAGTTCGTTCGCACCCTTTTGCAACTGACCGACACCGGAGGTATATTGTGAAATACCCTTATTCAATTCCGACGCGCCACTTTCAAGCTTGTTGGCTCCTTCCAAAAACTCGCCAACGCCAATTTGGAGTTTATTCGCTCCATCTTTAAAAGTTAATGTGCTCGAAGCTAACTTAGTCAGATTTTCCGTCACTTCTTTGTTTCCATCATGCAGTTTTTTTGCACCGTCATCCAGCTTTGATGCACCATCTGCCGCATCGCCGAATCCTTCCCCGATTTCATCCAGTTGGGAGAAGATCGCTTCCGCATATTCTTTTGTGACACTTTCGGCAATTTCCGTTTTCAAATTATTCGTTGCCTGTTTCCCGACCGTTTCAGAAACGAAACTGCGTCCAGGATTCACATCATACGTCAGATTCATTTTTTTAGGCTCATCATCCATGACGGTAGAAGCATTTTTTGAAAAGTCCTCCGGAATGGTGACGACCATATAATATGTACCATCATCGAACCCTTTTTTCGCCGCTTTTTCCGTTACGAAATGCCATTCTAAATCATCATTGTCCTTTAATTGCTCGACTAGCTCATTACCGACTGTTAAGGTTTTCCCCTCATATTCCGCCTTTACATCCTTATTCACGACCGCAACAGGCAATTTGCCTGTATTTCCGTATGGATTCCAAGCGGAACTAAGGAATAACCCCCCATAAATAATCGGGACGAACAGTAAAACGATTGCGACACCGACCAATTTTCGATTCGTAAGGAAAAGCTTCCATTCTTGTTTAAGCATATTCACTTCTTTTCACCTTTCTTTTCACGCAGTACATCACTCAAAGACGCGGTATTCCAATTAAGAGTCGGGATGTCCGTGGTGCCAAAGCTTTCTTTAAGCAAATCCGCCACTGTTTGGCTGGAAAAGAACTCTATTAAAAGTTGATCCGCCCGGGAAAACATCCGACGAAGGACGTCCATTCCCTTCTCTGCATACTCTCCATCTTTAAACGCTTTTTCTATAAGTCCTGTATCCGGAAACATCGAAATGGGACCTTCCATCGCCTCAATAATTTCAAGGTTTTTAATCTTATCTACACTTTTGGCAAGAGTAAGGCCGCCGTTATTACCAGGAACGGAAGTGATTATCTGCTTTACGACCAATTTCCTTATGATTTTTTTCAAATAAGAAGGAGACACCTCTAATCGCCTGCTGATCTCATTTGACGAAAGCGGGACATTTTTATCCTGGGTAGAGAGTATAACGATGATGCATATAGCTTGCTCGACCCCTTTTGTTAATTGCAAATCATTTCACCTCTTTTAGCATGTATGTGGATATCGTATATCCATAATGGATATTCGGTATCTATAATTAAAACCCGTTTCACCTTAGAAATCAAGTCATTTCTAGAAAAAATTCCTTAAAAAAAGATGAACCCTCATTACAGCACCCTGGGGTTCACCTTTTCTTTTATAGGTCATTTAGAAATTCATTGACCGCCTCTGGAGTTTTAGCATTTGCACTGTGCAGGTGCGCAACCTTTTCCCCATTTTTAAATACTAAAAGTGATGGAATTCCCATTACCGTTTGCTCTTCGGAAATCTCAGGGAACTCGTCACGATCGATTGTAAACCACTGTTTGTCTTGATGTTCTTGAGTGATCTCATCGATGAACATATCTAAACGTTTGCAGTCCGGGCACCATGTAGTCGTAAAAATCCCGACCGTCAGTCCCTCTTGGTTGATTTGTTCACGATATTCTTGTTCTGTATTGATATTTTTCATGATTGTCTCCTCCGGGCTTTTCTTATCATCATACTTTAATCCATGAATTAATGTACTTATGGATTAATATATAATTAATTCCTTCACAGTACAAACATCTAACTCTTGCCCGGTTATGCTTTGCTCTATGCCCGCTTTTCTTTGTGTCCAAATCTCTCGTTTAAGAAAGAAGAAATCCTCGAAAATGAATTCCAATTTTCATCAATGAAAAGATTGTGACAGCTTTTTTCAAAAATGATCAATTCACTGTCAGGAATCTTTTCGGCGATGTGGCGATCAGAAGAAGGGCAGCCGAAAACGGCGTCAGGAACGGTTTAAATCCAATGTGCTCGCCCCCGGGTCCTCCATGAATGACGAAACAGACTGGCTTCTTTCTCCATGAATCCCCACTTACGAATCCCCATTGGTCAACAAACTGAAAAAAGCCACTATCCAGTGGCCTTTTCATTTCATTCATATTGGGAGAGTAAGCTGCCAGGAAACACCAAACTTATCGGATACCCAGCCGAACTTCTTACTAAAGAAATAGTCACCCAATGGCATCATCACTTGTCCGCCATCAGTTAAGCTCGAATAAAGCCTGTCAATTTCCTCTTCACTATCACATGTAAGGAATATTGAAAACGATGGTGTAAATGTAAATTGATGCTTAACATTGCTATCGATGCACATAAATTCCTGATCCTTCAAGGTAAAGGTAGCCTGCATGACACTTCCTTTTGTACCAGATTCATTTGCACCATACCGAACAATGCTGGTTATTTTCGATCCTTCGATTAAAGATGTGTAATAATTCATCGCTTCCTCCGCATACCCTTCGAACATCAAGAAAGGTGTGACCTTCATCATTCTCATCAAACTCCTTTTCACCTTTACTTAGTTTCTTCCATTGAATCATGGCGCCCACCAGTTACCTGAAGCCACAATCATTGTCTGTAATTTTATCGTATTGGCAAAATAGTCATCATCATCTTGTTCCTGTATCGTCCGATTCCATAAGCGATTAATCCATTGCTGGTTGGAGGAATCAACCATGGCACTCACCATGAATGGAGCGACGAAGCTTGTACTATTACCTTCTTCCACGGCTTTTCCGCTTAGCGTATAACCGGATTGGATATTTTCAGGGTTGCCATCCGTTTCCGCTTTAATCCAATCATTCATCTTCTTTAATTGCGGCAGCGCTCTTTCATCACCAGTCAGTAAGTAATCGAGCGTATAGCGCCAAGGGGTCCTGCTGCTGTTCCAGCTATAATTGCCGTCATTCTCCCCTTCTAAAAAGCCCGCTTCTGCCGGGTGATATTCTCCCTTGGATTGTACAATGAAGTCCGGGATGAGCCCGTATTGCCGCTTTTCTCCTTATAAATAGATTGAATGACCTTATACGCCTTATCTCTTACAACTATCCATTCATCATTACCAGTCGCCGCCTCAAATGTCTTAAAATGATTAAGAAGAAGGTCAGAGGAGCGAGTCGATTGTCCGTATACGTCATCTTCATCTTCCGCCCAGTCCCCTAGTTTAACAAGGGACTGCGACCGATTTATTTCATTCGACATGATCGCATCCAAGATGTCCTTTGCACTCGCAAGATAGTCGATTTCCCCTTCACTTCCCCACTGGCGGTGAGCCAATAATAACGAATAGGCGATATCCATATCGCCATCAGTTGCTGAATCGGCATCCCCTGGCGTATTGATGATTTTACCCGATTTATCCTTTACTTGCTGCCATGCCATTAATGTAGGGTCATTATCACTTCCATGCGCTTTATAAAAACGGTAAAGCCCATCGAAGTACTGCTTATCCTGGCTGCCTGCCATGATTGCCGTTATCATCATCCCATAACCATGCGCTTCAGAAACGGTCACTGCATTCTTGGGCTCAGCATATCCTTTATCATTGTAAAAAATATAATATTCATCATTTTTATGGGCAGGCTGCTTAAGGTATTCATTTTTCCAGGTTTCATAAAAATTCGCCACGGCAGCATCCATTTCCTCCTGTGACAGATTGTCAGGTTTTATCGTCCCCGCTTGATAGACTGTATGCTGGGGAAATGCCCTTTTACCGGCAATCTCTTTCTTTTTGGTTTGAGAAACAAATGCTATCGAGGCAATGATCCCAAAAACGATCACGCCCACCGCTATCAATAAACTTCTTTTTTTCATGGCTTTGCTCCTTGGGTTATATAATTCAAAATGTCATAATGAATTTTGGATATTTATGTTAAAATAAATCGAATTGTGAGTGTTTCTACTTAAGTTGTTTTTAAATGAAAAAGGAGTGTTTTTTAATGAGAAAAATTTGTAATCAGTGCCAAACTGAAATGATAGATGATTGCAAAGTAAATGTACAAGGCGGAATGAATGGAATTAAGATTAGCCAAAAGAAAGGACTTTTCAATAGTGTTTCTTCAAACCCTAAAGCATCTGTATGCCCAAATTGCGGTTATGAGGCTTTCTATATTGATAATTTTAGAGATTTTATTAAGTAATAATATAAATATAAATATATACAGCTAATCGATATTTGTAAGCAGAAGACTGGCATCATTGAAGAGAATAGATGCTGGTTTGGAAATGCATCAATGAGAGGCAGCCCCGCTTCTGCTTGATTGCCAAAATATAAATCTACATCATTCCACCTTTTTCAATTCCATACATCCTTCGCCATCCAATGAAATTTCCAGATGCTGATTTATGACTAGCGAAAGCGGAAAGGTTTCCGACTCTTTATCCGAGAAAATCCAACGCCGTTTCCTTGGACCTAAAAGTAAAAACGAACCTGCTTCATGTTCACCCATGAAATTCAATCCATCTTCTCTTATCGTTTCACCATTCCTTACAGGCACACCATTGCTGATCAACCGATTTCCCAAAGTCCTGACTTCATCTGTCGTAATGTTTATTTCACTGATGCACAGGACACTTTGAGCCGAAAAAGACTCAGCCCCGGATTTGGGCGATACGGAATATCTCGATATGAACTCGACAATGTTGCCTGAAGGGTCTAAAAAATAAAAAGACTGTGCGTCTAAAAAGCTGAAATAAACTTCGTCATCATCCTCTTCCCTGGTCAATTCCACTTTTGATTTCGCCCATGCTTTTGCCGAAGCAAATAAATTGGTCGGAATGTTCATGGCAAAATGGTAAAAAGGCTTTTCTTTGTGATGATATTTTTTGATTTCAAGTACACTTTCACCTGCCTTAATTTCAAAACCATCAACCGTTTGCGATAGTAGCTCAAATCCTAACACATCAACATAGAAATTCCGCATTTCATTCCAGGCATGACTATACAAAGTGACCTTATAGATATTCAACGACCAATCTCCCTTCCACTTAACAAATATTGTAAAGCAATACTGCATTTGTGCAAAGATTCCGTACTTTTCAAAATCTATATAATTCTATTCACTGTGCCTATTTTCACTACAAATAACTCAAAAAGGACCGCCAAATTCGGTGGTCCCTCGTTTCAGCCTTATTGAAAGGTTCACTCTTTAATTTTCAGTCCAAGCATGGCTGCAAAGACTATCGCTTGGTCCGGGGAAACTTCGCAGCCTTTTAAATCTTCCGGGGATACGGTAATCCTTTGAAATGTAGAACTGCTAATATCAATTCCCTTGAGCGGTGTCCGGGAAAAGTTCACTTCATTTAATCTGCATGTTTCGAACTTCACTTTAATGAATTTACACTCATAATAGTCAGCACTTTCCAATGAGCAATGATCGAACCTCACTTGCTTTAAACTGGAATAACCAAAGGCACTTAAATTCAGGTTGCAATTCTCAAAGAAGACATTCCCTAAGCTTGCGTCAGACAGGTTAATGCCTAAAAGTTTGGACTCTTTGAATTCCACACGATGAATCGAGCCGCCCATGAAATCGGCATTCGTTAAATCGCAATGATCAAAGATGACATCCGTCAGCTCGATATTCCTGAATGATACATCACTGAATGTCACATTTTTAAAAACAATCTGGGATAATACGATTTTGTCCATTTTTTCTCTATCGATCGTGCAGTTGGTTATGATACGGGACTCAAGATAAGGCTCATCTTGATAATATATTTCCTGAAAGTTCGCTTGTGTTAGGTCTTGGGGGATCTTTGGCTGTTCAATTTTGATTTTGCCTGACATATTATCACCTTTTCGCTTTATTCCTCAATCACTGGATTATCCAATCGATAGGGTTTCATCGCCGGTAATATAGCAACTGGTCCACTAAATTTCGACTTAACTATAAACTACATTACAGTGAAGTTCAATCTAAGAATTTCGCGAAAATGACTATTATTTTTCGTTATTTTGTGTCAACATTTTGCACAAAAAAAGCTGCCTCATCGGCAGCTTGCTTAATTCATGAACGTATTGAATCCTCTTGGTATCCGGTAATAATATAGAGCTGCAGCCATTATCGCTATCATTCCGCCTATCAGAAATCTCCTCCAGCTGTCATTATACCAATAAATGGGTGATTTTCAACAGGAGCCCTAAGTGATAAAGCAATATGTAAACAAACACTGTTTCCTGAATAATATAATCTAACCACTTTTAAGGAGCGTTTGAGATATGATCACTCATGGAGATGACCTCCTTATTTCAGGAGCATGGTTACTCGGCATCGGTACACTTGTAGGTGCAATCGGGCAAACCCGGCAAACTTTAACGAGCACTGACCTCGGAAAAGATCTCGTCCTCAAAGGGAATGGCATTGAAGCCGTTGGAAATTCGCTGCAAGCAATCGGCCGTTCGAAAATGCTGAATCCGGAAAATGAACGTACGGAAACCTATTTCATATTCGGTTCTTGGCTTGAGGCCATTGGCAATATCGCAGATGCAGTTGGAATAGGTATGCAGTTGAGTGGTTCAGTGGAGGAGGGCATTAGAACCGATGCAATCGGCAGTGGAATCCAAGGCCTGGGCGCAGCTATTGAAGCATTCGGGGCATCGCTGACTGAGGAGACCATTTCACGCTCTTTTGAGATCAAGGGAAATGGCCTCATTTCAGCCGGTTCATTTTTGGAATCCGTGGGAAATATTTTCATTTTAAATGAAAAAGTACGGTTGGGAGAACATATTCTTTTACTAGGCAGCTGGACCCAAGTTTTCGGTGCATTTATATTGATCGAGGCCTTTTCACTTGACCCAGAACCCGAACCTGAGAAAGGGAAAGATGGACATAACCGCCATTATAGCTATGCCAACTATCGCTAAGGGGCCACGAGTTCGACCTTCATCCGATCGGGATCTTCGAAATATACCGCATAATGATCCTTCTCGCCGGCAAAAGGATGCTTGTCGGCATAAAGGATGGAACCCTTTAACTTTCTGGCGATCTCGCCAACTTGTTGCCGGACCGGCCACTCCCCCTCCGAGAGGTAATGCAGCCATTTCCCCGCCCCCTTTATCAAAAACCAACGTGCGCAGATCCACTTATTTTATGATTCCGTTATAAATCTCTCCGCCGCCATTTATTTTGATAATTTTCAGGCGATTGGTATTTTTGACGAAAACGGTTTTATATTGTTTTTCACCGTTCAATTCAATAAGGAATACTCGCTTACCATCGTTATCCGTTTCCTTATTGAAAGTATAGTCTTCGTTGCCGATTTGCTCGATGATTTTGTCATATTCGGGCAGAGAAGACCACTTCTCATGTTTAGGACTTGTTTGAGTTTCTGTTTTCGAGGGTTGTTTTTGTTGTTCATTTTCAGTTTGGGTTTGATTTTCTTCGGTTGTTTGGACAGACTTCCCCCTGTTTTCATCCGCTTTGTCATTATTGCAAGCAGTTAGCATTGTTGCTGCGGCAATTAACGCGATCATAGATTTATTCATGCTTCACATCATCTCCTATTCCTATATTCCCATTCATTTTAACTAAAAACCTGATTTAACTAAACAATACAAATCCGAGTGGACAGAATGGATTTATCTTGTTATTATAGTTACTCAGGGTAACGATTACTCACGATAACTATATATTGATAAGAGGTGTTTCTGATAAAGACTTTCCAAAAATTCTTTCAGCAATTATTGCTGCTGTACCGGCCGTTTGAAAATAATCTTAATATCCAGCTGAATAAGCATGATTTACACAGGGCGCAATGGTCCATTTTGTATTACTTGAACAATTATGGTTCGGCGACGCTTGTAGAGCTTGCCAATTACCAAAGCGTGGAGAAACCCACGATTACGAGGACCATTGCCCGCTTGGAAGAGCTGGGGTATGTCGAGCATGTGCCAAGCAAAGATAAACGCGAGAAAAGGATGCGGCTTACGGAGCTTGGCAAAAAGGTCTACAGCGAAGTCCGCGTGACAATCGATCAATATGAACAGGAAATCTTGAAAGGGATCACGGAAGAGGAACAACTCGCTGCCATACGCATCATGGGCGAAATTAGAAATAACATTATAAAGTAAGGAGATAATAACATGGATCAATCCAGAACCAGACTGTGGACGAAGGACTTTGTCATCGTTTCGTCCATCAATTTTTTCATAACATTAATCTTTTATTTACTGATGGTGACACTTGCCATCTATGCTGTTAATGAATTGGATGCTTCTACAAGCGAAGCCGGACTCATATCGGGAATTTTTATTATCGGGACGTTGATCGGACGTCTGTTCATCGGCCGTTTCATTGATTCAATCGGCCGCAAGAAAACATTATTCATAGGTTTGATCTTTTTCACTTTGACAACACTTCTCTATTTTGTGGACCTTGGAATCGGCTTCCTGCTTGTTAACCGCCTGATCCATGGGATGGCAATGGGGATGGCAAGTACTGCGACAGGTACGATCGTCGCGCAGATCATTCCGCCGACACGAAAGGGTGAAGGCATCGGCTATTACAGCATGAGCGCAACACTTGCGACGGCTATCGGTCCTTTCATCGGTCTGTTCATGGCTCAAAATACAAGCTTCCAAGTCATTTTCAGTTTCTGCCTGGCTTTAGGTGTGCTCTCCCTTATTACAGCATTCTTCCTGTATGTCCCGGCATTGAAAGTGACGGCAAAAGTTACGGAAAGCAAAGGATTCAAGCTTTCCAATTTCATTGAACCTAAGGCACTGCCCATTTCCATCATCACTCTGTTATTGGCTTTCTGTTATTCCAGTGTCCTTTCTTTCATCAGTTTCTATGCCATTGAAATCAATCTGGTCAATACGGCAAGCTTCTTCTTTGTAGTGTACGCAGTAGCCGTATTGTTATCACGTCCTTTCTCAGGACCATTGATGGACCGGAAAGGATCGAACTTCATTATGTATCCGGCTTTCATTATTTTCGGAGTCGGCTTGCTGCTTCTAAGTATGACAACCAATAGTTTCACTTTACTGGCAGCTGGTTTCCTCATTGGCCTCGGATTCGGTAATATGCAATCAAGCTCGCAGGCGATTGCCGTTAAACTGACACCGCCTCACCGAATGGGGATGGCAACATCCACCTTCTTTATCATGCTTGATGCAGGACTTGGCTTCGGCCCTTATATTCTGGGATTCATCATTCCGGTAACAGGTTACAGCACACTTTATGTCATCTTGGGCGTTGTGGTCATCTTAACCTCCGTCCTTTACTACTTCTTGCACGGCAAGAAGGAACGTACAGCCAGAACGAACTTGGCTTCCATTTAAATGAAAAAGGGATATCCCATTGGAGGATATCCCTTTTTATTCAAAAGCTTAGTTGGTCCTTATTTTATTTCCAGGTCATCGATATAAAGTTCAAAACTTTTGCTGTTCTTTTTATTTATGATTGTTTCACCTTTATATAAAGTCTTTCCAGTCTTTATATCTGCAATCAGAAGTTTGGCAGGCTTGTTTGTTTTCCCCACTTGATTCATTCCGTTCAATAGGAAGTACACACGCCCGTTCTTAAAGGCAGCGGTATATTGCTCTTCTTTATTAGCAGCTATATCCAGCTCGGTGTCATTCGTTAACGATTGACTGCTGAGGTCAAACGTTTTAATGCGATATTTACCTGATTTCATTTCAACTGTATAAAGGTTTTTTCCGTCTGTATATCCTGATCTAGCCATTTCCAGGCTAAGTGATCCTTTTTTAACCGTTTCTAATTTTTCCGTTTCATAATTATAAGATAAAAGCTTGCTTTCCTTTAGTTTTTCCTCAAAGCCATCCTCATGATTTACCCCTTTAATTAACGAAATGAATACCATGTTATTTGGCTGTGAGGGAGCAAGATCGATTGGCATCTCAAAATCAACTTGTTCTGGGTCAGTAAAGGTTTCAGATACAAGGGTTTTATCGCTCAAGACTTTTTTATTGGCTACATCGATCGTATACAGATGAACTTCTTTTGTCTGCTTCTCATTGTTGGAATTCACATCATTCATCGTTAAAACCTGTAGTTTTGAATGGACCAACTGCACATCCCTGACATCAGCATTCATGATTCTCCCTTGATTCGGAAGTTCAATTTGGAATGAAGTTTCCTCTTCGTCCTTCTTCTCCAGTAAACCGATATCAAACTCCGCTTCCATATTCCCACTCTTTGTATATTCGCTATTCACCCGAGCGTAAGCGAGGAAATCATCGTCTTCATATAAAGAACTAATGGAATCTCTGCCACGCATAAATGAACGATGTTCTTTTACCAATCTTTCAATTTCATGACCTTGTCTTCCAGTTAAGTTCTCCAAGTAAGACCTTTCGCTGGCATATGTCGTTGTATTGGATTCAATTGTTAATGGTTCATAAAAATTACTGCCATTTTGAAGCGAAGCATTTATGATCACCGGATCAAGCTCTTTATCGCTCCCTTCCAGTGTCTTGAACGTATACTTTGGAAGGCTGGAAGCGGAGGAAGCTACTTTGACATAATAGGTCCCGATGCTTAAGATGACAACCATTCCAATAATGATGCTGCATAAATAACGTTTCACCTTGTTCACTCTCCTTTAAAGTTGTTATACGGTAACGCGATTTTTCAATAACCAAGCACCAAGCCAAACCGATAATCCTGTCAAAATGATTCCTAATGCGAGCAGCAGGCCAAATAATTCATTAGGATAAAAATAGAAATTCCCAAACTCCATTACGAAAAATGGAGCTAAAAACAACACCGCAGCGATTCCGCAATATAACAAGCCCATTATGATTCCTTTTATGCGGAAACTTCTTTCAAACATGATCGCCGTGAATAATATCGACATGATCATAAGACCGATGCCATAAGAAAGCAGGAATTGCGTGAACGTGCTTGGAATGATCAATGATAAAATCGGATTGGCTATCGTGATAGTAGAAATTGACATTTCATTCAAGAGCGCTTCCGGCACATTCGAATTAAATAGGGCATTTTCCATAGGTAAAATGATGATTTGGAAAGCAATCAACCCTAATACCATCAGGAAGATGGCCGTAGCTTTTGAAAGGTAGATCGATAATCTGGATGTCGGTAACATCAATAGACGATAAATGAACGTATTCTTTCCAAACCAATCACGATACCAAATAAGGAAAATGTAAAAAATAAGGGCAACCGCACTCAGCGCTATCGGTCCTACAAACAAGAGGGTATTGGCAATATGGTTAAAATCAATGCCTCCATAATTGGTAATATAAGCGGCTTCAGATAGTCTTTCTTCTTTCATGATATCCCTGGCATCTTTAAGAAGGCTCTTCGTTACGATGATCACTCCCGCAAATTGCGAAACCAAGGTGATCAACAATAAGCTAAGATAGATTTTACTGAAACGGTTGATTTCAAAGTTCACTAGTTTTATATATCGCATCATGATTGATACACCTCTCTCATTACATCGACTACCGACTTTCCTTCCTCTTCCCGCATTTCTTCTGTATTGAACTCTTTAAGCACTGTACCGTTATCCAATAAAATGACCTTATCGATCAAATGTTCAATATCACCGATTTCATGGGTCGTGATGATGACTCCTCTATCTTCAATCAGGTGGCTCGCAAAGACATCGGCAATTTGCTCGCGGCTAAACATATCGATTCCCGAAAATGGTTCGTCCATCAGTACATAATCGACGTCAAGGGACAAACCAAGCATCAGGTTGAGCTTAGCTGTATTCCCTTTTGACAATTCCGAAATGCGATTCTCCTCTTTAAGCTTGAAAAAACCCATTAATTGGTTAGCTCTTTCCGGATTCCAGGACGTATAGAAATCCGACATGAAAACCATGGCCTGTTTAATGGTCATTTGCGGAAGCATGGTTGGTGCGTCCGGAATGAAGGTGATTTTTTCATAACTGTCCTTTGTCATCTTTTGATCATCGATAAGGATTTCACCTTTATATGGCGTCAAGCCCATGATCGCTTTGAGTGTAGTCGTTTTACCGACACCATTTATCCCGATCAGACAAGTGACTTCCCCTTTATTGGCTGTAAATGAAACATCATCCAAGATCTTTTTCCGTCCATAATTCTTGGAGATCTTTTTTACTTCTATCATTGTTCTTCCTCCTCCCTTATTTCTTCCGAGTATTTTTCTTTAACCACACGAAGCAGTTCATCAACCGGTACATTAATCGGACGAATCGCATCGACAAATGTATCGACGGCCGCCAAAATCAATTCCTGCCTTACAGCCTGTAAAATCGTTTCATTCGTTGTGATTTGACTGGGGAAATTTCGTTCTGTATGAATCAAGCCCTGTTCCTCCATTTCTTTATACGCTTTTTGAGCGGTATTGGGATTTATATTGAGTGAAGCCGCCAGTTCTCTTCGTGAGGGAATTTCCTGCCCCGCCACGAAATTACCAATGGCTATTTGTTCTTTGAAATGCCTAACGACTTGCAGATATACCGGTTCCCGGGTATTTACGTTCATTAAAACCACCCCCTATTTATTAAAAAAAGCCTGATATGCGTGTATGTACTAAGTGGTTCATACACCTTATAGATGTACTATACCCGTAATACACCTAAGCTGTCAACAAGGAATTCCAAAAAAATGAAAACCCCGTATGCGCAGTGCAGACGGGGTTTTTCCTTAGTTGCCTTTCAAGGAGATGCTAAAATCTCATTGAAATAGATGATGAAGCAGCCGATCTTTATCTTCAAAAAACTGTTTCATTAACAAATAGTGATTGGACTCCTCTAACGTCACCTCACCCATTCCCTCATCGGAAATTTGGAGGATTTTAGCATCCGGATAGGCCATGATGATCGGGGAATGGGTGGAAATGATGAATTGGGATCCTTGTTGAACAAGCTCATTTATCCTGGCCAGCATCGATATTTGTCTCAATGGGGACAAAGCAGCTTCAGGCTCATCGAGGATATACAATCCATCGCCTTGAAATCGTTTTACAAAAGCAGAAAAAAACGATTCCCCATGAGATTGCTGGTGCAGCGATTTTCCACCGAAGGAATCGATGATTTTCGACCCAAACGATGACTCCCTGTCCAATTCCTCTATATTCGTAGCTAAATTATAAAAGGTTTCCGCCCTAAAGAAAAAATGATCCTTCGGTTTGTATACGCCTTTTTTCAAACGGAGGTATTCGTCCAAATTGGAATGTGAATCATAATTGGAAAAATTGAAATTCAACGTTCCTCCTTCTGGATTGAAGCCATACGCAATCGCAATCCCTTCAAGCAAGGTGGACTTCCCCATTCCATTTTCCCCGATGACATAGGTAACACTGGGATGAAAAGCAACTTACTGAAGGTGCTTGATAACCGGAAGATCAAGAGGGAAATGGTCATACGAAGATATTCGGTCTCTATTGAGGTAGATGCCCCTGATATACTGTGAATCATAATCTAGTTTCATTTGTTATCACCCTTCTGCAGAATATGTTCTTAGAGCCATTCCATTAAGACTGCAACAATCCAATACGCCATTGATTGTTCAAATTGATAGATTGATAATGTTTATTACTAAATGACCGCCCACTTTGGATGCAATTCAATTAAACTTACTGAAATGCGCTGGGTCGAATCTTTCACTCCCGATTCGTTTATCAGTGCAGGCAATTCCTTATCCGCAAACCGTTGATGTAAATCTTCATTATCCCATAATGATGAGGCCAGATATCTGCCGTCTTGCCTTTTACCGAATGCGCCTGACAGCATGCCCGGTATCATCCCCCTGTTCCCTGCCTCTTTTAGCACCTGCTCAAAACGGGCTCGTTTAACATTTTCAACAGAACATTCAGCCACTCGAAGTAATTTTCCCTTATCAACAAAACCCGTAATGTCCGTTGTTCCTATATTGGATATGCTCTCGAATATATCGACAGAAATATTTGTATACGTACTTCCCTGGTCACTCTTGGCGAAAATTTCATCATGCTGATGCTGCATGAAACGTTGATGACAAAGGAGATCTTTCCAAACGGAGAGAATGCCTGCTTCACAGGGTTCATTTCTATTCCACCCTCCGATTTGACCGATGAAGCCAGCACAATGGCGCAACTGTCCCCATCCCTCTTGTGCTTTTGAAAATGAACGCTTGTTTTCCTCATTCACTTGGCATTTAATCCACTTCATTAGCATGATGATCCTCACGCTTCGCCCAATGTTTCGCTTTTTCATCGACCTTTTTGATAAAATCATTTTTCCCGTTTACATAACCATTGATATCAATTGGAAATTCCGCTGCCAAGCGCTGCTTCAGCCTACTATACTCTTGTGCTTCATCAGGGTGTGCCCGCAAATAATCCCGAAAAGCGAGGTGTCGGGCAATTTCTTCATGTCCTTTTTGAAACATGTGAATATGGTGCGTCCTCTCATCCCCGCCTTTACGAAAAAAACGTCGGCCAGCGATTCCGTTCTCCCCCTTGAAATCATACCCCATCTCTTCCATCTCTTTATTAAAGTCAGCGACACATTCCACATCTTTCACCACTGCCAAAATATCTATTACAGGCTTGGCATGGATGGCCGGAATGGCCGTACTGCCAATATGGTATACATTCAACATTTCAGGCCCGAAAATATCCTCTAATTTTTGGCATTCATCATGAAATAGCTTGGACCATTCTTTCTTATATGGTACGACCTCTACCTTTCTCATGAAGCCTCCTTGATAGGAATTCGCGTTTACATTCCTTTTTTACTGTTTCCTTATTTTAACACCAATGTGCATGCATCACAAAAAAGCAGCCGGGATAATAACCCCAGTTGCTTTTTGGATAACGCTTACATTTCATTTGTTTTACTTCGCTTTTTGTATGGAAGCCACATTTTGATCTTTCAAAATAGTTGGTTTCATGCCCCTTCGCTGCGGAATGCCTCTTTCCTCCTGTTTCTTTGCTAACTGGCGTTGGAATCATCATGCTCCTTTGTTATGATGAAGGTATCCCGTTCTAGTTCAAGAAATAATATCCTTTAGGAGAACATCATGAAAAAAAAGAAAACTACCATATCAGATGTTGCTGAGAAGGCCGGTGTTTCCAAAAGTACGGTTTCTCAATATATTAACCAGCGTTTTCGTTATATGAGTGCTGAAACAAAGGACAGAATCGAGCAAGTCATCCAAGAACTTGACTTTCGTCCCAATGATAATGCCCGGAATTTAAAAGTGAAAAAAACAAAGGTCATTGGCATACTCGTAGCTAATATTTTACATACTTTATCCACTGAAATCATTCGTACCGTAGAAGAACAGCTTCAGCATCACGGCATGAAAGTATTCATATGTGACTCTGCCGATGATCCAGAGAAAGAAAAAGAATACCTTGATTTGCTCGTTTCTACTCAAGTGGATGGAATCATCATCTTTCCGGTTGGAAATGATTTTAAAGTCTATAATTACTTGATCGATCATTCCATTCCAATGGTATTCGTCGATCGATTAGTTGATGGCGTAACTTCCGATTCCGTTCTTTTAGATAATCATGCTGCAATCTTTTTAGCCGTTTCCATGCTGGCTGAAAAAGGACACGAAAACATTGCATTTTTAACCTTACCGATTGATATCCCGATCACACCAAGGCTGGAGAGGATCGAAGGATTTAAAAAAGCGATGGCATCTCATAAATTGGAAGTAAGGGAGGATGATATTCATTCTTTACCCAGAAACCAAATTCAAGAAAAACTGGCCCGGATATTCGATGCAGAAAAACCACCGACAGCCATTGTGGCAGGAAATGATTTAGTATTACGTGAAATCCTTAGCTATTTAAAAAAGCAAAAAATCTCGATTCCCGGGGAAGTGGCGATTGTCAGCATTGATGATGTCGCTTATACGGAGTTTTATGAACCATCCATCACGACAATTGGACAGCCCATACAGCAAATGGGAATTAAAACAGCTGAGTTACTATTGAATCGGATAACCAATTCGGATCAGGCCCCGTACATTACTTATCGGTTTGCCCCCGAACTCATCGTTCGAAGTTCATGCTAATTGTCATACAAAAACGGCAGTTTAAACCACTGCCGTTACCATTTTTCAAGTAATTCAAAACTTCACCTTGGAAGTCAACCGCCTTTTGCTGATTCCATGACATTTAAGATAAATGGCGCTTTCGCTTTTGTGTACCCCACTATATCTGCAGGATGCTTTTCTGCTAAGGACATTTTTAATTGCTGGTATTGTTTCCGTACGTCAGGATGGCTTCTTAAATAGTCCCTGAATGAAAGTTGATCCTTCCACTGTTCACTTCCGAATCTATAGATATGCAAATGGTGTGTCCCCGCTCTCCATTGGCCTTTTCTAAAGAAACGCCTTTCAGGAAACTCCTTATGCGGGACAAATTCATACCCAATCGATTTCAATGGTTCAATGAACATGTCAACTTCAGCTAAATGTTGGACGCCAGCCATGATGTCCAAAATCGGTTTTGCCCCCAACCCCATGACGGATGTACTTCCAATATGCTCGACACAAAGGGAATCGTTCTTTAAAACCTCCATTATCCTCGCTTTTTCCTGTTGAAATTCACCGACCCAATCAGGGTTATATTCCTCGATCTTCACTGTTTTTTCCATATAATCACTCAACTTTACATGAAATCGTATAGTCAGCCATCATTTTTCATCACGTGACCATTTTACGAACGGATCTTGGCTGCTCGGCTCATAGTAAGTTCCGGCATACACCTTTTCTTTTCCCGTTATTTTATTCGTTCGGATGACTGTATATCTTCCTTTATCATAATTTTTGGTAAGATGATATGTCCGGTATGAAAACCCTTTTTCGGGCCCGGTTAACTTTTCTTTAGTTTTATACACTTGAGGTTTATTCAAGTGCTCTTTCACTACACTTTTAATATTCAGCTGCGTGCCTTCAAGCTTGACATCACTTCGGAAATCGGCAACCCTGGTCTCTGTTTTCCCTGAAGGAACGGATGCCATTTCGATCGTATCATGGGTTTGATCCGAGAATGTTTTTGTGACACTGTATGAATAAAGGATATTCATGGAACTTATATTATGTTTCATTTTGCCAGCAAGTTCAGGCATGGCAACATTTAATAGAAAGGTGATCGAAATACATGCGATTAATATGATAAGCGAAATTTTCTTCATATTTCCTCTTTCTCAACTATGTATTCTTGTAATCCGACTTGTTCATTTTCCTTAGGAATAATCCCAAATTTGGCGATTAATAGAATGGCAAGAAAACTGAAACTGCAAAAACTCGTATTATCGCTTGTAATAAATGAAGCCTGTATAATTTGGGATCCCAATAATGAATTCAAAATATAAGAAAATAGAAACCCTGAATAGGATAGGCAAACCAGATAGTTTCCAATCAATGCCCTCTTGTAATGTACATACTCCGACTTATTTCCCTTCCTGATACTGACACAATGTCTAAATTGCCTAATGAGACCGTATGCGAAACCAATAATTAATATGACCGCAATGACAAAATCAATTATTGCTTCCTCCACTGTTTACCCCTCCTTGGTAATTCGAACTAAAATATAGTAAATTATTACATTAAACTCATCATATACCATTGATGATAAAATGATAAATATTTCCCACTTTAATATTGGAGTTGTATCTTGAAAATATTTATGAAAATAGTATTAACGTTATTTATGGTTCTGTATCTATTAATCCTTACAAAACTCATTTTATTTAAAACCTTCTCGATAACCGAAATGAATGGTCATATAAGTTTTTCCCATGGCCGCTATTGGGGGTCCCATAACTTCATCCCTTTTAAAACCATTGCCCATTACCTGTTCTTAGCGGATGTTAACCCATTGATCCGGATTGAAAATATAGCGCGGAATATCATCGGCTTTGTACCGTTCGGCTTGATGCTTCCCTTACTGTCAAAAAGGTTTTCCCAACTAAAATCGATCTTGATTGCAACATTCTGTCTTAGTTTCACCTATGAGATTCTTCAGCTTTTATTTGAATTAGGAAGTTTTGATACCGATGATTTGATCCTGAATACTCTCGGCGGGGTTATAGGATACCTGCCTATTAAATTGTTTTACATCGTGTTCAAAAAGAATGGTACCATTCGCAGTCAAACCAAAGGACAGTAATTTGCTGTCCTTCTTTTGTCACAAAAACCTCTTTACGCAGCGATTGAAAGACGAATGCATGCATGTCCTTATTCTTACGTGTAAAGCGAGAAGAAGTTTCAATATAAAGGGAAATATACCTAATATTACTGGGATGAATAAAAAAAAGACCACCAGATTGGTGGTTGGAGTTTGTAGACAAATTCGAACAAATCGAGTTTGCCTACATTTTTTTATGGCTTGTACAATGAACGTCGATTTCCGCTACAGGCACTCGCTTTCCGCGGGCGGTCAGGGAGCCTCCTCGGCTTGCGCCTGCGGGGTCTCCCTAGACACGCTTTTCCCGCAGGAGTCTCGCACCTTTCTCTCCAATCAACTTTGTTATAACATTTAGTTAGAAACCATACCTGATGAGTTGAGGGTGTTAGCTTGGGAACTTCATTTGATGAAATATATTTTCCGAACCCCTTTTGTCTACAAACTGAGGCCACCGGATTGGCGGTTATTTCAAATTCTTAAATCCGTATTTTTCAAAGATTTTCATGGAGGCTTCCGTTTGGAGATAGTCATAGAATAGCTTGGCTTCCTTGGCATGATCCAGGTTATTGATCATTCCCACGGGATATATGATCGGATCATGTAAATCTCCCTGGGCTGCTGCAATGATTTCAACTTTTGATGAGTTGAGCGCATCCGTTTTATAAACGAGACCTGCGTCCACATTTCCCGTTTCCACATATGTAAGCACTTGCCGGACATCCTTGGCATATACCAATCGATCTTCCATCTCTTTGAAAAGGTTCATGTTTTCCAAAGTTTGTTTCGCATATTGCCCTGCCGGTACAGACTCTGGAGTCCCAATCGAAATTTTAGCGGCCTTTGTGAGGTCTTCCAACGATCCGATTTCCTTTTTGGAAGCCTTTGGCACCACCAGCACCAGGTCATTGCCGACTAAATCGATTCCATTCTTCTCTTCAATAAGATCTTCCTCTACTAATTTATCAAATTTATCTTCTGCTGCTGAGAAAAACAGGTCAACAGGTGCACCTTGGGATATCTGTTGCTGAAGAGCTCCAGAGGCTCCAAAGTTATAATGAACTTCCACATTTGCATTCTCTTTTTCAAAAGACTTCTTTATATCATTCAAGGCATCTTGCAAACTTACAGCTGCGGAAACCGTCAATTCCACTTTTCCTCCGGATTGCGCCTTCATTTCCGTTTCACCACTTGAACACCCTGCCCCCGCCATCACAAGCATCATCATCAAAAAAATCATAAGATATGTTTTTTTCAAAGTCACTCTTCCTTCCGGCCTTTCATTATAGGATGGCTGCTAATTCAGCAGCCTTCCGTATTCATTCTTCCTTTTAGGTTCACCAGCGGGAACACCAAGCATTTAGCTATAAAGAAGTTTGGGCTGTCGGGCTAGATAGGAAGGCGTACCATTTTGATTAAGATTAAGGATCAATTTCATGACCTCCACTATTCCCTCAGGTTTCTCCAACTCTATTTCCTTATGATAGGACTCTATGGATGTGTTCCATTTTTTCATTTTACTCTGATCCTTCAATATACTCAGCAATTGTTTTTCAAAAGGCGTTTTCTGATTAAGTTTAAATACAAGGCCTTGCTGTTTTAGATACTGCAGATTGATTTCCTCCTGCCCCGGAAGTCTGGAATGAACAAAAATCGGAAGCTTTTTTCGCAATGATTCACTGATCGTGACACCGCCCGGTTTCGTAACGATTGCGTCCACTTCTTCATATAGCTTATTCATTTCAGACCTTGATGAGATATAGGGCAATGGTTTGATATGAGGTAAGTTCCATGTATTGATTTCTTCATAAAGCTTGTTGTTATTTCCGCAAAGAACTAAATAATCAAAGTCGGTTGAATTCTTTAACTCATCACCTAAGTTCAAAATCCCCCCCAGACCGCTATTTCCTCCGGATATCAAAATTTTTGGCCGTTCTGAGTTTCTTTGGACACGGGAATTTTTTGTGATTTCCTCGTGCACGGGAATGCCAGTGACCATCATCGTTTGTTTTGGTATTTGACGCTTACTCATCAGCTTTTCTTTCACTTCTTGACTAGGAAGAAAATGGGCATCTATCCCTTCGCTTCCCCACACATTATTAATAAAAAAGTCCGTGTACACGTTTATTACCGGTGTGCTGCACTTCCCTTTCATCTTTAACTGACTCAAAAGATATGAAGGGAAACCGTGTGTACACACAATTAAATCAGGCTTTTCTTCCGCTATCAATCGTTCCATCTTATTCATGAATAATTGCTGATACCATTTACATACACTTTCCTTTGGCGAGTGAACATAAAACAGGTTCTTATAGGCAAGATTATAGGTTTCCGGAGCATAACGGATCCATGTCAGATAACTATTTGCAATGAATTTTTCTAGAGAGGTATTGGTATAACTGATTAGATCGATTTTTTTATAAGTAATCCCATTTGAATGCTTTTTTAACATATCCATCAATGCCTCTGCAACTTGATGATGTCCCGACTGCATTCGAAAGAGAGGTAAAAACAAAATCTTCTTCATATGTGTCATCTCCTAAGAAATCATTCTGAAAATACAAAATATATAGTTCATGATATCTTCCTCTTACAATATCGTTGAACACATTCCTTAAATCGATTTTTTATTTCCGACGTTTTATAATAAGGAGCCGACTCAACTTTTGGATCTTTGTTTTCTCTTTTTAATGTATTTGATAGTAACATATAGGACAAAAATAACTAAAAATACAACACCTAAATATGGAACATATTTGGGATTAACATTAAAAGCATCCCCGACATAATAACCGGCCACTATAAAAGGGACGGTCCATATTATAGTGCCTAATAGGGAAAAGAGGAAGTATTTCCGAAAGGGTATAGAAGAGATTCCTGCAAAATATGGACTTATTTGCCTCATCCCCGGAATGTAAAATCCCAATACTAAGGTTTTTCGTGCATTATCCGTATAGTTTTTCTTTGCTTTCTCCCAGCGTTCAGCCGTAATCCCAATGAATCTTCCATATTTATTTATAAATGGATACCCCACATATTTTCCGCATGCATAAGCTGCAAGCATTCCGATAAAGGCGCCGAGAATTGCACACAGCATAGCTAAACCCATAGAGAGCTTACCTTGGACAACCAGCACCCCAATAAGAAATAGAAGTGATTCTTCTGGAGCAGGCACGCCCACGATGCCGAAGAATAAAAAAAGAAAAATGATCAGGTATCCATATGAATCAATAAAATGTAAAAGCGTATCTATATCCATAATACCCCCAGAATTAGTTATAAGTCTTTTAAAGAAATAAAGTGTGTTCCTTTTTCCTTACTCTCCTGCAGGTAAATTTTCAACATTTCAATCATATAGCCTGGCGCCTCTTTATCCGCACCCAAGGTTTCGCCACAGTCATGAAGCAACAGGATGGAACCTTCTGTCGAAGTGCTTCGAAGCTGATCAAGCAGAGTACTTTTGCAATTTTCGACTTTCCAATCCCCGAAGATGCCGGACCACATAATTACTTTATATTTCTTACTGAAAAGTGGGGTGAAGATATTGAAATGGCCCCATGGCGGTCTATAATAAACCACCTTTTCATTCGTGCATTCCGTTATCGCCTTTTCAGTCATTTCCAACTGTTTTCGCAGATGAATTGGTGATAGGACCCAACTTGAAACATGATGAAAATGATGGATACCTATCGTATGTCCCTCTTCATGCATTCTTTTAATAATCCCAGGATTACTTTTCACTTTACTGCCCACAACAAAAAATGTGGCCTTTATCTCATATTCCTTTAAAAGATCAAGTAATTTTATCGTATATTCAGGGTTTGGGCCATCATCGAAAGTTAGCGCAATCCCATTATTCGAATTGATTTTTTTGGTTATTCCCAGGCTGCATACACGAATAAGCACCGTTGGGATAATAGTATAAAATATTAATAGCAATAATAAAATAATAAAACTAATCAGCCATATATGCATCACACAAAACTATCCTCTCATTATTGATATTACCAATACTGATCCTTTCCCTATATCATAATCATTTACTACAATGCAGCAAATGTTATTGTATTCAGGTAATTCATTATAAAACCTCTCCTTACAATTTAGCATTTTTTTTTCATTATTTTCACTTATCATTATTTTTTTATTTTTGTAAAGGTTGAAGGACATTAGTTCTATTACAGCAATGTCTGCATTTTTTTATTTAAAAGATGTTGCAGTTGATTCCAGAAATCCGCTCCCTTTCCGCCGACTGTCTGCCAAGCCGCATCAAAGCAAGCGCCTATGGGGTCTCGACTAGCCAGTTATTCGGCAGGAGTGTCGCTAATTTCTTCCATCCTTTAAGGATTACTGTAAAAACATGAAGGATCCCCTATCATAAACTTGCTTCGGGATGTGTCCAAGCTTACAGTTTTTTCTTGAAATTACATTCCAGTTGATTCCAGAAATCCGCTCCCTTTCCGCCGACTGTCTGCCAAGCCTCTTCACCGTAGGCGGCTGTGGAGTCTTGGCTACCCAGTTATTCGGCAGGAGTGTCGCTCATTTCTTCCATCCATTAAGGGGTACTGTAAAAAAACATGAAGGATAAACTAGTCTTGTTTAAAATTATGGTTCGGGGCGAGAGCATTCGAAACTCCTTTTGCCGGAAAATTGATGGACCGCCAGACTGTAGACGAATTGGAGAAGAAGAGCCAGTTTCCTACAATATCTCTAAAAAAAGAAGTTCCAGCTGATTGGAACGTAAGGTACGAGACTCCTGCGGGAAAAGCGTGGCCAAGGGAGACCCCGCAGGCGAACGCCGAGGAGGCTCCCTGGACCGCCCGCGGAAAGCGAGTGCCTGGAGTGGAAATCATTACACATACCCACTTTCGGAAATCCGCTCCCTTTCCGCCGACTGCCTGCCGAGCCTCCTTGGCATAAGCGCTTGCGGGGGCTCGGCTACCCAGTTATTCGGCAGGAGTCCCGCAAATTTCTTCCATCCTTTAAGGATTACTGTAAAAAACTCTGAAGGATAAACTAGTTATGTTTAAGATTATGGTTCGGGGTGGGACCAAACCACCCCTTTAGTCGACAAACTGAAAAAAAACACCCTAAGGGTGTTTTTTTAGTTTCTCTCAATAATCTTCTTTATCAATTAAAGGGCACATTCTTCAATTTCAAATCCCAGGTCTTCGATGATTCCCCAGTCCGCTGTGGGTTCTTGACCAGCTGTCGTTAAATAGTCGCCAACGAAGATGGAATTGGCTGCATAAAGTGCCATGGGCTGCATGGAACGGAGATTGACCTCCCGGCCGCCGGCCAGGCGGATTTCCTTACTTGGATTAACGAATCTCATCATCGAAATCAATTTCAGGCATTTAGTGGGGGTCAGCTCGGAAGTTCCCTCAAGCGGCGTTCCGTCAATTGCATTGAGAAAATTACAAGGAATGGAATCTGCATCAAGGCTGCGTAAGGATAGAGCGATTTCCACCGCTTCCGCCTCAGATTCGCCCATTCCGAAAATGGCTCCAGAGCATGGGGACATTCCGGCTTCTTTCACAGCTTCCACTGTATCTACCCGGTCTTCATATGTATGTGTCGATGTAATTTTACTGTAGTTTTCCTGTGATGTATTCAAGTTGTGGTTATAGCGATGAACGCCTGCTTCCGCTAGTTTACCGGCATGTTCCTCATTCAGGAAACCTAAACAGCAGCAGATTTTAAGATCCGTTGTTTCGCGGATTTCTTTTACTGCATCAATGACATGATCGATTTCCCTGTTGGTCGGACGACGGCCAGAAGCAACGATGCAATAAGTACCCGCTTTCCGGCGAATGGATTCTTGCGCTCCCTCGACAATCTTTTCTTTAGTCAGCCAAGCATATTTATCGATTGGGGCTTCCGACACGATCGACTGCGAGCAGTAGCCGCAATCCTCGGGACATAATCCTGATTTCGTATTGATGATCATATTCAATTTTACCTTTTTCCCATAATGATGTTTACGTATGAGATAGGCTGCATTCAGAATTTCCAAAACCTCTTCGTCTGGGGCTTGGACGATGGATAATGCCTCTTCCTCCGTCACTTTATATCCTTTGATAACGTTCTCCGCTAACATCTTCCAATCCCTTACCAATGTTTCCAAACCTATCCCTCTTTTCTTTTATTGTGTGCCGAATCGCCATTCCTTGAAAAGGAACATATCCTGTTCCGGTTCTCCGCACATAAAACGGAAGATATCCAGTAATAGACCCGCTTCCTGCAACCTGCTGCTCCAGCCGCGAGTTTACCTAAACCACTTTTCCCTCCAACCAACCGGTTGCATGTGCACCATCAGCCTCAATGGGCAATTAACATTTAGCAGTATCAATGGAGTGATAATATTTGTTAACCTAAAATATATTAAGTTAACATATCGTTAGAATAATAACATACAAACAAAATATTATTCAATGGCCTTTTTTCAATATTTTCCTAGTTGTCCTATAAATCCTAAGAAAACTGGCATTTTATATGTTAACCAAATAACAAATTAGTTGACATATAAAATAGGAATCAGGCAAACTAATAGTGGGCATTCTGCCAGCACTTTCAAAAAAGGGGGTTAAAAACTTGAAAGCAAGGACGATTTCTTATGTGGCCCTTTTTACCGCGTTAACTGCCATTGGCGCCTTTATTAAGATACCTATCCCTTACATACCATTCACGCTGCAAATTCTGGCAGTCTATTTGGCAGGCGCATTGTTGGGGCCCCGGCTTGGAATGCTCAGTCAGTTATGCTACGTCTTGATCGGACTTATCGGGGTGCCCGTGTTTGCTGAAGGCGGGGGATTCGGCTATATATTCAAACCCACTTTCGGCTATTTGCTCGGATATATACTGGGAGCCTATGTAAATGGATGGCTGATCAACCGGTTTTCCCTCGCCACGATTCGTTCCATATTCTTTGCTAATGCCGCCACTTTGCTGACCGTTTACCTTTTCGGCTGCATCTGGCTGTATGGTGCGATGAAGTGGATTGTGGAAACGCCGCTTTCCATCAACCAAACGATTCTTTACGGCTTCTTGTTACCTGTACCCGGTGATTTAATGCTATGCATTCTATGTGCTGTCATCATTCAGCAAGTACGCCCGCGCATTGCAAGATATATAAACGTAAAGGAGCTGAATCATCCATGGGCCAAGCCTACTTTATAACCGGAACTGGCACGGATATTGGAAAGACCATCGTCACGAGTGCACTCTATCTGTCTCTTCAAACATTGGGAAAAAGCGTCACGATATTCAAACCATTTCAAACTGGAATCAATGAGGAAAATCATACATACCCAGATATATCTTGGTTTGAGCAGGAACTCGGTGTGAAGGAATCGGGGTTTTACACACTGGAACCCGAAACCTCCCCACATTTGGCGATTAAATTAACCGGCAGTCTCATCGATGAGAAGAAAGTCGTGGAAAGGGTTCATGAACTTGAGGAAATGTATGACATCGTATTAGTCGAGGGCGCTGGAGGATTGGCTGTGCCGCTTATTGAACGAACGGAAGGTTTCTATATGACGGCGGATTTCATAAGGGATTGCGGGATGCCTGTCCTCTTCGTATCCACAAGCGGTTTAGGGGCGATTCATGATGTCGTGACGACCCATTCTTATGCTCAAGTCCATGATATAAACGTGAAAACCATTTTGTATAATCATTACCGGCCAGAAGATCGGATTCATCAAGACAATATCGAAACCATTGAAAAACTGACTGGGCTGAATGGCCTCGCCTGCATCCCAACACTGGCCGATGTTAGAAAAGACTTGAGGATCTGCATCCTTGATTTGCTTGGTGATCAAGAATATACCCAACAACTGAAAGAGGTGTTCGAAGCATGAACAGTCAAGATTTAGAACAATGGGATAAGGAATATGTATGGCATCCGTTCACACAAATGAAAACGTATCGGGAAAGTAAACCGCTTATCATCGAACGCGGCGAAGGCAGCTACCTGATTGATGTGGATGGCAAACGCTACCTCGATGGTTATGCTTCATTATGGGTGAATGTGCACGGGCATAACGAGCCGGAATTAAATGGCGCCCTAATTGAGCAAGTGAATAAAGTCGCGCACTCGACGCTGCTCGGATCTGCGAATGTACCATCGATCTTACTGGCGAAAAAACTGGCAGAGATCACTCCTGGTTCTTTATCGAAAGTCTTTTACTCCGACACGGGATCAGCCGCTGTGGAAATCGCCCTTAAAGTCGCTTATCAATATTGGCAGAATATCGATCCCGTCAAGCATCGGAATAAAAACAAATTCGTCTCCCTTGACGAAGCATACCACGGTGATACTGTCGGTGCCGTGAGTGTGGGCGGAATGGATCTATTCCATAGAATCTTTAAGCCCCTCTTATTTCAACGGATTTCAGCCCCTTCACCATATGCCTATCACATGACTGAATATGGAGATCCAGAAGCCGTGAAAAACCATTGCTTGAAGGAACTGGAGAAGTTACTGCAGAAACAATCCGAGGAAATTGCAGGATTGATCATTGAGCCGCTCGTGCAGGGAGCAGCAGGTATCATTACCCATCCCCTTGGCTTTTTGAAAGAGGTCGGGCAATTATGCAAAAAGTACAATATCCTCTTAATTTGTGATGAGGTGGCTGTAGGGTTCGGTCGCACCGGTACGATGTTTGCCTGCGAACAGGAAGACGTCGTACCCGATATCATGTGTATGGGTAAAGGGATCACTGGGGGATATATGCCACTCGCCGCCACCATCATGAACGAGCAGATCTTTCAATCCTTCTTGGGAGAACGGGAAGAACATAAAACCTTCTATCATGGTCACACCTATACAGGAAATCAGCTTGCCTGTGCCCTGGCCCTGAAGAATATTGAGCTAATGGAAAGCCGCAATCTCATTAAAGACATCCAGAAAAAATCAAAATACCTATCACAAAGACTGCAAGCGCTATACGAACTTCCGATAGTCGGCGATATCCGCCAGCGCGGCTTCATGATTGGAGTGGAAATCGTTAAAGACCGCCAAACAAAAGAAACGTTCACCCTCCAAGAGAATGTCGTTTCCGGAATCATCCATACAGCACGGGAAAATGGCCTGATCATCCGGGAACTTGGTCCAGTCATCACGATGATGCCGATCCTTTCCATGTCAGAAAAGGAACTCGATTTCATGGTCGAAACCGTCTACCATGCCATTCAGGAAGTCTCCATTCATAAAGGATTGATCCCAGCAGCAAACTGATACACAAAGAACCGGAAGAGTAGCGCTCATCCGGTCCTTTCCTTTCTTAGCTTCATTAACATATGAATTATACCGAAGATATCACACATCTTTGGCTATTCATGAAGAGGCAGATGTTGAATCCTAGAAAGAAATTAAGTGAAATAAAGGACAGAGGTGGACCCCCATTTTGCCCCAGCTTTTCTAATCGCTTGTACGATTTGGATGTTGATTTCCGCTTCAGGTACTCGCTTTCCGCGGGCGGTCGGGGAGCCTCCTCGGCGCCTTGCGCCTGCGGGGTCTCCCCTTGACGCGCTTTTCCCGCAGGAGTCTCGTCCCTTTCGTTCCAATCAACTTTGTTTTGAAATTTTAGGTAAACCCTTTTTGTCTACAGTATATTGGAACTTGTACAAAGAACGTTGATTTCCACTCCATGTACTCACTTTCCGCGGGCGGTCGGAAAGCCTCCTCGGCGGTATGCGCCTGCGGGGTCTCCCTTAGGCGCGCTTTTCCCACAGGGGTCTCGTACCTTTCACTCCAATCAACTTTGTTTTGTAATTTTAGGTAAACCCCTTTTGTTCTACAGTTTTATTAGGGCTTGTACAATGAGCGTTGATTTCCACTCCATGCACTCGCTTTCCGCGGGCGGTCGGGAAGCCTCCTCGGCGCCTTGCGCCTGCGTGGTTTCCCTTAGGCGCGCTTTTCCCGCAGGGGTCTCGTACACCTGTTCCAATCAACTTGGTTTTAGAATTTAGATAGAACCCCTATCCAACAATATTAAAATTTTAATTTACCTCACCTTTACGTTCGACTTTTGTTTTCTTCACGCACGCATCCAAGAAAATGGCCACTGCCGGCAGTCTTTTCATTCTAATATACAAGAGGAAATTTACTTATTATGGTATTATTCACTTAATGAATTTGAGGAGGTTACAAAATGATGTTGGGAGTCCCCCTCCTGGTTGCTTGCGTCCCTGGAATGCTAGTAATACTTTTAGCGTGGTGGTTTAGGAAATTACATTTATCTTTATTTGTTAGGCTTTTACCAGGCATATTAACCTTTATAACTTCAATTATTTTGTTTTACATCGGTTTTGTGAACATCAGAGGGTTTGAAGGAGCTGGATATGGAATATTGGCTTTCTTTTTACTTCCCTTTGCAATTGCGGCTTCAATTATTGCGAGCAAAAACAAAGGTGTACAAAGCTAAAATTCAGTTCAAATACTATGAAAGCAGGAATATATTCAATGACTAAAACAAATAAAACCAATAAGAAAACCATTGGTGAAATGGCAAATAGCCGAATGCGCTGGGCGTTTGACCCCTCCACCCGTATTGTTAAAAACAAAAGAGGAAAAGGTTCTTACAACCGGAAAAAAGAGCAATCCTATAAAGGATGCTCTTTTTTTTCATATTCGCTTAGTTCTTTATGGTAACCGTATCATTTCTGAAATTCCACTTCTCTCTTTTGGAATCTATCAAGTTGAAAATTAGTTTATTACGGAATCACTAGATATATAGTGAGGAGGTAATGATAAAAAGGTATAAGATGTTCGTAAACCCTGCATTAATTATTCTTTTGGGTATTTCTTTATTTTTCAGTATGATTGTACCAAATGTTCAAGCAGCTGCTCAAATGTCTTCATTTTCTAACAAAGTTAATGGATTAACTCTTGCTGTTGGTTGGTTTAATAAGTATATAGGTACAGGTATGGGTGTTTTCGCAATAGGACTAGGTATTTCAACTTCTAAATGGAATAATGCCGCTGCAGCTGGAAAAAAAGCTAAGCAAGACCATTGCGTTAAGCGGAATTGGAATGGATACTCAGCTCGTTCCATAGCAAGATATTAGGAGGGTTCAAATGAAAAATAAATTGTACTTAGGTATTCTATTTTCGATATATTTCATTTTAGGATATTGTATTTTTTTATCTTCGATATCGAGCCCATTCCCAAGATTATTTTATTTTTTGTCTTAGTGTTCACTGTGGATCCTATTAAAAAAAAGTTAAAGGTTTGAATCACGACCTCAAATAAAAATCGATATAGCACCCATTCGAGAATTTTCGAGGGCACGAAAAACGAAAAAAAGATGACCCCGTTATTTCGGAGGTCATCTTTTTTAATGGGTTAGCGAATGCCTTTCATGTAACCTTGAATCTTTGGTGATAAGGCCATCAGAGCCAGTCCAAGGACTATAGAAGCAACACCGATCACTCCAAAATAGGCCATTTCGGTTTGAGGTGTGTAGAATCTGACGATTTGTGCGTTCAGTGCTTGTGCTGCTGCACTTGCCAGGAACCATAGACTCATCGTTTGTGCCGAGAATGCGGCTGGAGCCAATTTTGTAGTTGCTGAAAGTCCGACAGGAGATAAACAAAGTTCTCCAAGCACTACAAGGAAATAGCTAAGTACTAGCCATAGCGGATTGACTAATGCGTCTGATCCACCGAAATAAACAGGAAGCAGGATCACCAGGAATGATAAACCGGCGAACAGTAGACCTATTGAGAATTTTTGAGGAATGGTCGGCTGACGCTTTCCTAATTTAATCCATAACCATGCGAATACTGGTGCAAGGGTAATGATGAACAAAGGGTTCAAAGATTGGAACCATGCCGGGTTTATTTCCAATCCTGCAAAGTTCAACTGTGTCCGTTTGTCTGCATAGCTTGCCAATATTGTAGCACCTTGCTCTTGAATCGCCCAGAACATGACAGCTGCTATAAACAAAGGAATATAGGCAATCAAGCGTGAACGTTCAACAGAAGTCGTTTTCGGGCTGCGATACATGAAAATGAAATAAAGGGTCGGAATTACGATTCCTAGAATACCTACAAGATTAATAAAAGTTTCAATTGTTAAGATGCCTGCAGAAGCAGTGATGCCGATGATGGCAGCTATGATAAGTGCGGCTATCCCCAATTTAGTGAATACTTTTTTCTTTTCATTCTGTGATAATGGATTAGCAGGAAGAGTTCCAGCCAAGCCCAGGTTCTTTTTCTTTGTTGTAACAAAGACGATGAGTCCAATCAACATACCAATTGCTGCAAGTCCAAATCCAAGATGGAAGCTGTAGTCCATTCCGACTGTACCGACAACAAACGGCGAAAGGAATGCACCCATGTTGATACCCATATAGAATATACTGAAACCGGAATCCCGGCGTTCATCATTTTCTGCGTAAATTTCCCCAACAATGCTGGAAACATTCGGTTTTAATAAACCAGTACCCAGAACAATGAGTACCATGGAAACAAAGAACATGGAAAGACTGCCTGGTACAGCAAGGACAATATGCCCGAGCATGATCAAGATACCACCGTAAAATACGGCTTTTGAAGTCCCGAAAATCCTATCGGCGAGCCATCCGCCAATAATACCTGACATATATACTAAAGATCCATAGATGGATACAAGGGCAAGGGCCGTCGTTTCATCAAGGCCTAGTCCCCCTTTAGAAACTTCGTAATACATATAGTAAACAAGAATGGCCTTCATGCCATAATAGGAGAAACGCTCCCAGAACTCAGTAAAGAAAAGGGTGAATAATCCTTTAGGGTTTCCAAAAAAACCTTTTTGAGGTACACTATCCACAATTTTCTGTTTATTTATCGTTGCCATACCTAGCCCTCCTTTTATTATTGTATAATAACTTTAATTTTCACTATTGTAAACAAATATTTAGTATATTTAAATAATTAATTTCAATATAAATAGAAGTGACTTTCCACCATGCAAGCAAAAGTCCGGATTTCGCACTAAAAAACAGTCCATATAATCTAATAGAAAGCGGTCATCAATGATATATTGCCCTAACTTTCCCCATGGTATTACGTTTAATATCACTTTGGTTGCCATGCACTTATTAATGAGTATAGTAAATGGAAAGTTTTGAAATAACCCCACCACAACCGTTCTATTCACCGTATAATAGATATAAAAAAAGAGGAGGCACCATAATGTTCGGGATCATAACCGTGGTGATGATTTTTTCCATCCCTATAATCGCCATACTGACAAGCCATTTCGAAAAACAGTCAAAAACCAAACACAAGATGCTGCAAGTTGAACTGGAGCTTGAAAAACTTAAACATGAAAACTTCCTTATGGAGACGGAAAAAATGAGGCTGGAACTGGACCAGATGAAATTCGAACAAAAAAGAGACGAACCAAGGTTACTGTAAGTAAGTAACGTGGTTCGTCTTTTTTGTGCCGTTTTAAAAACCTTCCGCCCGTCATAAGAATTACAATAGGGCCGTTTTAATGGATATATTGATCGCCAACAAGAAGGTCTGACAGCACCTTTGTCGGGATGATGAACTCGACGGCCCCCATGTACCCCGGCGCAGCTTCATAGCTGTTAAAGGCGATGACTAGCTTGCCATCTTCATTTATATAAAAGTTTTGGTTTTCATCGATGCCTTTAAAAGCAGTAAAATCATCATCTTCCACCCAATATATCTTTTCCGGGTCTTCAGCCATCTGCCGCTTCATCTGTTCCTTGATGTTCTCGCTGATCACCTGAAGATAGCGATCATTTTTAAATAAGCTATTTAGCGTTAACAGCACTTCGTTTTTCTTGTCGACTGTATCGAATTGACTTTCTGTAGAACTGGACGCCTGAATCGTATCCGTATAACGCTGTACGGATAATATCGTTTCATTATCCGTCAATATCACATATCCGCTTTCCACCGAGATATTGCCCTTTTCCCCTTCCTTCAGTTTTGACATGGAATCCGTGAATTCCTTATAAAGCTGCTTGCTTTCCGATAAGTATTTATCATTCAAGCTATCTTCGAGCTGTTTATTCTCGAGACCGGATATTACAGGCGTTTTGATTACTGCCGAAGAATTATTCGCTTCTTCTTTCCATTCGACGAAGGTAATCACTTTGATGACCTTCTCGACTATCGGTATATCACTCATGGCTTTCGCCGCTGCCGGACTGATGTTTACGGAAGCTGTCAGAATCAGGAGCGCTGCAGCCGCTGACACGAGGATATTCCTGCCAACCCTCGGCTTCTTCCTTGGCTTTTCATTCAAGGCTGCTTGAACGACATCATTTAATTCCTTTGGTATCGGTATTTTAAGATATTCTTCCCGCAGATCTTTTAATTTTTTTTCCATCTTTTCGTTTCCTCCCGTTCAGTCATGTTGATCCGCAATAGTTGCAGCGCTTTATATAATCTCGTTTTAATCGTGCTTACGTTTTCTTCCAGCACTTCCGCTATCTCGTCCAGCTTCAGGTCCTCAAAGAAACGGAGGACGACTACCGTTTTGTACTTGACTGAAAGTCCTTCCAGGGCCTTTTGCAAATCCAGGTCAGGATAGTGATCCTCCTCACCGCGGCGCAAGTATTCTATTGTTTCATCATCGGCGACGGTCAGTTTCTTATTCTTCCGCAAAACATCCAGTGCCGTTCGGACGATGATCTTATATAACCAACTATCTATAGAAGCGGCGTCTTTGATTTTGCTGCTGGAGGCTAGCGCTTTCCTGATTGATTCCTGCACGATATCCAGGGCATCCTCTTGGTTTTTGACATAGTAAAAAGCAAGTCTGTACAAATTCTCTTGCCTTTCGGTTATCCGGGCCGCGATTAATTGATTCATATCTGGGTTTTTCATTACATGTTAGAGCTCCTTACATTTAAATTACGTATCCTAGGTACAAAGAATAGACGTTGGTGCAGCCATAAAAGTTTGAAAATGAGCAAGGAAAAATATAAATATAAAAAAATGAAATTTTTTACAAACTTTTAAGGCTTTTGGCGCGTCTATATAGTAGAATGATTATCGAGGTGGAGTGCATCATGAGGAAATTAAATTATAAAAAAGTCTTTATTTTTCTATTATGTCTAACAGCTGCTGTAGGAACGCTGGGGTTAGCCATTAAAAGCCTTGCTTTTGATAAGAAGAGAACCGTTTCGGCCTATACAACTGATAAAAATTACCCAGAAGCCGATATTCAAACGTATGTGAAAGATAATACGAAAGGCGGGTATTCAGCAAGCAGGCCTGTTCTGCATTTAGAAAATATCGACAAGCAGCTAGAAGCCTACATAAAGAAAGAAATTAAGGATTATGAAAAGAAATGGAAAGCATCCGACGGAAAAGCTTCCGAGCTTAACCTCACCTATACGATCCTCCATTTCAGCCAACAGACCATTACGATTTCCTTCGATAAATATGAGCAAGTGGAAGGAAAGAAGCAGTCTGGAACCCAGATCTTCACTTATGATATTCCATCTCAGCAAAAGCTCTCTATAGAAGACATCTTTGCCACGGATACTGATTATTTATCCGTTTTATCCGATATTGTTTTTGAAGAGTTAACGCAGAAGGAAGAAGAAGGCATTTCAAACAGTCTCATTAAAAAGGAAAACAAACTGAAGGCAGCCAACTTCAATTCTTTTTCAGTCTTTAAAAATACGCTCATTTTCTACGTTAAGACTGATGATTCAACCAAGACCCATACAATAGCCATCAAGAAGGATCTTTTTAAAGATAGTTTGCTAGATTCATATCAAAGTCAAGATTTGAATGAGGATCGTGTAAAGGAATGGCAGCCGAAACATATCGTCGCCAAACTGCCCGTGCAAAATGAATGGATCGACCCTTCTAAAAAGGTCATTGCCTTGACGTTCGATGACGGGCCGCATCCAAGTCATACCATGTCCATTCTGGAAGACCTGAAAAAATTTGATGGTCACGCGACGTTTTTCGTACTTGGAAGCCGCGTACAGCATTATCCGGAAGTTCTGCAAAAAATGCTGCAGGAAGGAAATGAGATCGGCAACCATTCATGGGATCATCCGCAGCTGACGCGCTTAAGCAAGAACAAAATCGAAGATCAAATCGAAAAGACCCAAGACGCTGTAAAAAAAGCTACAGGTACTGAGCCGAATCTCGTCCGTCCCCCATATGGAGCGATTAACCATAATGTTCGGGAATTCATGGAGGATATGAAAGTCTCCCTTTGGGATGTCGATCCAGAGGATTGGAAAGAACGCAATGAAAAGAAAATCGTAAACAAAGTGATGAGCAAAGCCAAAGATGGCAGAGTCATATTAATGCATGATATCTATCAAACTAGCGCCCAGGCTGCAGGAAAAATCATTAAACAACTGCATGACCAAGGTTATCAACTTGTCACTATTTCCGAATTGGAAAAGGTAAAGAAAGACCGTGAACTTTCCGGAATCACCATAAGTGAATAATCAAAAGGAAAGAGCCTGTTTCGTGATTCGGAACAGGCTCTTTCCTTTTAAATGAAATAAGCAGACCTTTGATCATATAGCAAAGGCCTGCTCATTTCATCATTCACCCAAGATCTACATTATGATAAACTTGTTGAACATCTTCCAGATCTTCCAATGCATCAATCATTTTTTCGAATTGTGCTTGTGCATCTTCCGGAAGGGTTAAGTCATTTTGTGCAAGCATCGTCAGCTCTGCCACTGTAAAATCGCTGATTCCTGCATCCTTGAATGCTTGTTGTACAGCATGGAATTGTTCAGGCTCGGCATAAACGATGACACTTTCTTCTTCTTCAATGATGTCACGTACATCAACATCAACATCCGCTTCCATTAACAGTTCAAGAACATCATCAGCCGTTTTACCTTCAATCCCGATGACAGCCGTTGCATCGAACATATAAGCAACAGATCCGCTGACACCCATATTCCCGCCATTTTTCCCGAATGCGGCACGTACATCGGAAGCCGTCCGGTTCACGTTGTTTGTCAATGCATCCACGATGACCATTGAACCATTGGGACCGAATCCTTCATAACGAAGTTCGTCATAGTTTTCTTCCGAACCGCCTTTGGCTTTTTCAATCGCACGGTCAATGATCGCTCTTGGAACATTGTACGTTTTCGCACGCTCAAGTACGACCCTTAATGCCTGATTGGATTCTGGATCTGGTTCGCCTTGTTTTGCCACTACATATATTTCCCGTCCGAACTTAGCATAAATCCGACTAGTATTAGCATCTTTTGACGCTTTTTTTTCTTTAATGTTATTCCACTTACGACCCATTATATTCCACTCTCTTTCATCATTGATATATACGAATAGATAATTAAGATACGGCCCTATGAGAAAACCCACAAGGGGAATTCCTTTGAAGATAGGCTATACGTTTACTAGATTATATTATACATCAATTGTATAATTTTGAAAAAGTCCTGCACATCCCTCACTGGCATTTATCGGTACTTTGCGCCATTTTTCATGAAATGCTATGGAAAACATCAGTAGTGGTATAGTATGAAGTGATCGGAAAGGAGAGATGATCCATGAAGGACAACCAAATCATCATCGGGATACCCGGTAAATGGAAGGACCGGACAGAATTGATTCAAACGGTCGCTTCCCAAAGCGAAGGGTATCTGTTAGCCAGGAATGTTTTTCATAACAGTGATAAGAACATTACGTTTCAGGCGGAGATCCATGATTATGAACCCACTTTAAAAGAGAGCTTTTCTTACGCCAGTAAAGACGCCTTTTCAGAGAATGCATTAGAGGAAATCAATGGCCATACCTTTACCGTTTATATAATAGCCGATGTATCCGATACCGGAACTGTTATCGATTTGATCGATGCCGGGGCAGCGATCCTCAAGGCAGGCGGAATGGCAGTGAAAATAGAAACGGCTGGAATTGCCCATTCAAAGGAAGATTGGCAGCATCTACATCATAGCCCGGATATTCTCTCGGTATATGCCCATTTTGTCACGATCATCGGAGAGGAAGACTATTATTGTTCTTTCGGAATGAAAGCCTTTGGTCTCCCGGATGCCGTGACACTTAACACAATGAGTCCGAAAGAGGCGGCTGCCCTGCTTAACACATTCAATTATTACCATGTAGGTGAACGGCCTCTCTTTAAGAATGGCGAAACCTTTAGCATTCAGCAAGATGCACCCGACTTTATATTGACGGGCCTTCAGGACTTTAGATATGAAGAAGACCATCCCTTCTACAACCCGTTTGGGTTATGGAATTTAGGGACAAGTAAATAGGGGAGCGATCCGCTCCCCCCTGACTGCAGGCAAATAAAGCTAGTGCCTGCAGTTTTTTTATTTTAAAAGTATTCCAGTCGATTTCGGAAATCAACGACCTAGTCTTAATGATCGTCAGGAATGAGACCCTCCGAACTTCCTTTTTTAGACACTAGGGGTTCAACCGAGTTTTTCACGTTTTTCTTCTGCATGTTCCTTCTTCACGAGGGACATGCCGCTCGCTTGGTATTTGAGGATCTTTTGAATGACCGTGCCTAGATGCGCTCCAGCTTCAACAGGGGGGATCCCTCCTTTATGGATGTTGGAAATGACCATCCTCTCCGCTTCAATGGTGCCCAAACGTGGTTTATAGCAAATGTAAGCGCTCAATGATTCAGCACTGACAAGACCGGGGCGTTCACCGATCAACAGGACAATGACCTCAGGTCCAAGGATTTCACCGATATCATCCATCACGGCAACCCGGCCCTTTTCAATATAAAAAGGTGTACCCGTATCCAGACCTGCCACTGCCAAAGATTGTTTGAAAGATAAATAGACGTCCTCGACATTTTCTTCGATCGCCTTGGCACTTAAGCCATCGGAAATGATGATTTGGACCGTTGGGGCCTTTATGCATTTGGCTTCTATGACCCTCTTTGCTTCATCCGAAAGCTTCCTGCCATAATCCGGACGCCGTAAATAGACTTCCTTATCATCGGCCTTCGTTTTCACCTTGAATAAATCCAAGCGCTTCAAAAGAAAATCACTGACTTCACCATATACAGCATCGACGGCCGCGGCATGGTCAAAACGGAATTTCAGCCAAGAATCCGTTTTCGGCCGGGTCCCTGACCTGCCTACCCCTATCCTCGCAGGGGTTTTCGCTATCATGGCATCCAAATCATCCTTATTATTCATTCCCATATCATCCACTCCTAATGGTTAAATATAGTTGGATCACCGGCACGCTTCGTTAATTTTCCGTTCTCCATAATCCCCATCTTCTCCAGCCATGCTTCATATAATGGGGCAGGCCGCTTATCCATCGTTTGTCTCAAAGTCGCTATATCGTGATAACTCAAAGACTGATAGTTTAACATGCAGTCATCCCCCATCGGAGTTGCGATGATGAAATTCACACCAGCCGCCGTTAAAAGTACACCCAAGTCCTCGATATCATTTTGATCCGCCTTCATATGATTCGTATAGCAAATATCCACCCCCATCGGCAGTCCATGCATTTTCCCCATGAAATGATCTTCTAACCCGGCCCGGATGACCTGCTTGCTGTTATATAGATATTCAGGTCCGATGAATCCGACGACCGTATTGACAATGTACGGGTCAAAATAACGGGCAAATCCATAGTTCCTGGCTTCAAGCGTCACCTGATCGATACCGAAATGCGCTTCGGCCGATAACTCGGAGCCTTGCCCCGTTTCAAAATAAAGATGCTGCGGGCCTGTGCCGGTGCCATAGGCCTTTGCGATCTCATTGGCTTCTTCGAGCAATTGTACGTTAATTCCAAAAGAGCGATTGGCCGTTTCCGTTCCGGCTATGCTTTGAAAGATCATATCAGCAGGCGCCCCCTGCTGAACGGCCTTCATTTGCGTGGTCACATGCGCAAGCACACAATTTTGGGTCGGGATGTTCCATTTCTGGATGACATCCTGTGTTGCATGAAGCAGCCGCTTTACGCTTTCGACCGAATCATCGACAGGGTTGATTCCAATGAGTGCATCCCCGATTCCATAGGAGAGGCCTTCTTTTAAAGAAGCCAGCATGCCATCGACATTGTCTGTCGGGTGGTTAGGCTGAAGGCGCGAAGCAATCGTTCCTTTGTATCCGATCGTGCTATTATTCTTGGTGAGCACTTCGATTTTATTGGCTGCATGGATAAGGTCGAGGTTCGACATCAACTTGGCTGCCGCTGCAATCATTTCACTATTCAAGCCCCTGCTTAATCGCTTTAAGTCCTCGCCTGTCGTTTCGTCACTCAAAATATATTCACGCAGTTCGGCAACGCTCCAATTCTTCACAGATTGATAGATGGTTCCATTGATTAGACCGTCTATGATCCGCGACACCTCATCCTCTTCCGGGGAGAGCAGGGGATAGTTCCTGATGTCCGCCAAAGTCAATTCGCTAAGCACCGCTTTCGCAGCAATCCGTTCTTGAACGGAATGTGCTGCAATTCCCGCAAGCCTATCTCCTGATTTCTCTTCATTCGCTTTGGCCAGGACTTCTTTCAACGATTTGAATTGATGGATTTCCCCAAAATATTGAGTGGATAATTTCATCGTATGATCCTCCTTTTCCTAACTGTGGAAGGTTAGCGTTTTTACTACAACCGGAACGACCCCTGTCCGCAGCAGCCTTCCTATATCTAAATAATCACCATGTTCCACTTCTGTCTGATCAATGCAGATGACCGGCAAATCTGGTTGATTCGCTAGAATGGTTTGACCAAGTGCCTTTCCGTAATCACTATCCATGACAATGATCAGAGGCTGCTGCCGATTCGGTTTTTGCTTCAGTGCCTCGGTAAAAGCGACTGCGAGCCGGTGAATGTCCCGAAATGATTGATAAGGTAAATTCGTTAAATAAAAGGCAAAATTCAGCCCCTCCTGCAAAGCGTCATATATTGTGATCGCATGCTGAACAGCTTGTGCCATTTTCGCGGTTACATCATCAAGCACGCCATGAAAATCGACCCGATAGACTGGAATATTACGGACTGGCAGATGAGAATCATTCACTTCGATGGTTGCTCCGCTGATTTCAGTTGTATGTGCGCCTGCTCCAAGTACAGTCGCCCGAACCGTTTCAACGGGATGTTCCCACTCCCATGCAGCCAATTCTTCACTTTCTTTGATAGAGGCGGCAAGCATCATGCCGATATCCCGGAAGCTTTCGTCCTTCCGTTCTTCATGATAGATGCAATCACTGACACCGCCCGAGAACATCAACACGTCTATTCGTCCTGTCCAAGATGGCTCCTTCCCAACTAATAGGAGTTCATCTTCTTTTGTGAAGGAGCCAGCCAAAAACCTCGAAAGCACCTTCGCCATTTCATTTGCGATGATTGCCCCTTCACCATTCAAAGGAGAGTGCCCTTTTGATTTCAGCCATTTTCCTATTGAAGGAGCAACCCTCACCCTAGCTCCTTCCCACTCCACCAAACGGCCTCCTATATGCAGTGTGCAGGTTCCGCAAAGCATGCCTGAACGGTATACGGCAATATTCGCGGTCCCCCCGCCAATGTCTATGTTCGCTACAGTCTTTCTTGTCTTGATGGAATGCTGATAGGCGCCGGACCCCTTGGCGGCAATGATCCCCTCCAAATCCGGACCGGCTGCCGCTACAAGGAATTCCCCCGCCGCTTTAGATAACCGGTACACCATTTCTTCTGCATTTTGTTTGGTTGCCGTTTCCCCAGTGATGATGACAGCCCCTGTTTGTATGCTTTCGATCGTGATTCCTGCTTTTTGGTATTCACTTTCCACCATTCTTTGAACAGCAGGTATGTCAATTACCGTCTCGGATACAAGCGGGGTCCTGAAAATGGGACTTCGATACAGAATTTCCTTATCGGTAATTTCGATTTTTGGCACCTGTCCGCCACCCGCCACATTCCTAAGCGAAAGCTCGCTGATAACAAGCTTCGTCGTACTGGTGCCAATATCAATTCCTGCACTGATGATTCGTTCCACCTGTTCATTCATTAAAATCACACCCCAGTTTTACACCACTTGGATTTCATTGCTGTTTTCTTCCTCGTTTTTCGTTTTATATTCATTTATGCCGATAACTCCTGCTGCACGATCCTTTTCTTCTAATTCCAAAGCTTTCGGAACGGACAGCCAGTAAGCAAGACCGATTCCAATCGCTCCGGCAGATAGCTTACCGACAATGATCGGTAATATTAAGGAAGGCTGAAAGTTGGCTGCGAATGATAAATGATCACCCAATAGGAAGGCCGCACACACAGCGAAGGAAATGTTTATGACCTTATCCTTCGGCGGCATTTCTTTAACAAGCTTGAACATTGCTAATATATTGGCTACCGTGGCTAATATTCCTGCACTCCCGGCTTTGCTCAACCCGATTTTCCCGCCCATCGCTTCCAATGGCTTGCCTGCATATTTTTGAATCAGGTAAATCATTGGAAATGCACCTGCCAGCATTATCCCGATATACCCCGCCGTTTCCAGGGCACGGAATTGGTCTGCCTTATCGGCCATGATCGGATGGAAACCCCAAGCACCAAATACTTTGGAAAACAATCCTGTGAAAATTTCCACGATCGAAAACACGAGTACAAGTTTAATCGCAGCATCCAATATTTTTCCAAACCACATGAAACCTTTGATCATCAAATCCGGCAGGAAATAAAGACCTAACGCGAGCAAGACCACAAAAATAAGAAGCGGGGAAAGGTTCAGGGCAATTTTCAAATAGCTCAACGCGAATTCGTATGTAGAATCCGCATTCGTGGAAATCACTTCGCGGATTTTCGAATTCGTCGCCACCACCAGCGCGCTTGAGATAAAAGCGCCAATCGGAATCGTCAGGATTCCTGACATGACACCAAGTGCCATGTATTTATGATCACGCTTCTCCAGCATCGCAAGCCCCATTGGAATCGAGAATACAATCGTTGCCCCGGACATAAAGCCGACAATCATCGCCATGATCCAGCCTTCATAGGATTCCTTCAGCTCGGCCGCTAATTGGTAACCCCCCATATCCGTCGCCAAAATCGTTGTTGCGGCGAGGGCTGGATCTGCACCGATCGCAGCGAAAACCGGGCCGCATACTGTATTGATGAACCAAGATAAATAAGGGATCGAGGCCATGATTCCAGCTGCCGGGATAAATATATGGCCAACGGTATGCAAACCTTCCATGAACTGTTTCCCCAAGCCCTGCTCACTGTCTTTAATCGATGCAATAGCACCGACAACGGCACACACCATAATGATATAAATAACGAATTTACCTACCATCTCCATACATATTCCCCCTGAATTCCGATTTGATTTGGCCTATCGACTTAAAAAAAGGTATAAAAAAAGACGCCTCTTATAGCCCAAACTTAGGTTTTTCGGCAGAAATGCCTGCCTACAACCAATTTGGTCCATCAAAGCGCCATTGCTTCATCTATTTACTTGTTTTTGATCATTTGCAATGATTCGACGTGCCACCGTCTCCATGGAAAGCTGCTTATCCATACTAAGCCTTCTCAGCTTATTGTAAGCGATTTCTTCGGTAACATTCTTCCTTTTCATGATGATTCCTTTTGCCTTTTCAATGACTTTGCGATTTGTGAGCGTTTCATCCAATTGAGCATTTCGTTCCTGATACTTCTTTGTATTGGCTGCTTGCAGCAAAGCTATCTCCACTGCCGGAATCAGATTGGCCTCCGTAATTGGCTTTACAAGATATCCGACGATGTTCGCTCGCTTCGCCTCGTCGATATATTCACGCTGGCTGAATGCAGTTAAAAGCAGGACAGGAATCTGAAAGGTATTGGATATCACATCGCTAGCCTTAAGCCCATTCATTTTCGGCATTTTGATATCCATCAAAACGAGATCCGGCTGCAGTGCATGTGCCAATTCAATCGCCTTCTCCCCATTACGGGCATGTCCAACCACATCGAAGCCTGCATCCTTGAGCATGATCGTTATATCAAGCAGAACAATCGATTCATCCTCCACGACCAAAATCCTCTTGACCACTTCTCCCACCTACCTCTTGTATGGAAATCTTACAGAAGCCAGGGTACCTTCTTTAATCCGCTGAACCGAAAACTCCCCATCCAAATCATTTTCCACCGTCATGCGGATGATATCCAGCCCCAAAGAAGGTTTCACTGCAGGTGAATATCCGATGCCATCATCTCTTACTTGAAGTTCCAATTCAGGGCCATCCTTTTGCAAGCATACGGTTATGTTCCCTTCCGTCCCTTCCTTGAAAGCATGTTTCACACAATTATGAATGAGCTCATTCACCACCAGCGCGACCGAAATGCCAATGTCGGAATCAATCGAATGATGAAGCTCACCACTATATTCAATTCTTAGGCATTGTCGGGCTTGCCCCTCCGTATGAACGATCATATCGCCTATTTTTCTAATAAGCTCCAGCAGATCCACATGATCGACCTGACTGCTTGCCAAAATGATTTCATAAACCGACGATATGCTTAAAACCCGGTTCAAACTGACCAATAAATGGGGCTTGCTTTCTTCAGGGGCTCCTAACCTCATTTGCAGCCGAAGCAAACTGGCCACTGTCTGCAAATTATTCTTCACCCTATGATGAATTTCACGAATCGCTACTGACTTGCTGATCAGCTCCCTCTCTTTATCCCGCAGTTCAGTCAGGTCCCGGATGATGATGAACGTTTCATTGGAATTCTTGTTGCCCAAATGGAACTTCTTTAGTTGGATAATCTTTTTACCAATGTTCATTTCCTTCATCAAAATGTCCTCTTTTGAAGCAAGAACATCCGCAAAGCCAGGAAAGTAATCGAAAATCGATTCACCTAAAACACATTCCGTCAAACATATTTCCGATACTAAATTAATGGCAGCAGGATTCGTATAAACAAGTCGGTTTTGGTTATTAATCAGGAAAATGGACTCTTCGATAAATTCAGGAACTAAGGAATTTTGTTGATCTTGCCTATCAAACTGATTGAAAGATACAGGTTCTTCATGAATCACCTTTTCCATGATCAAAACGGCGATGACCCGATTGCATTCCCCCTTGATTGGAACGACACTTTGCTGGACAATCGCTCCCTCTTGAGTCAATGCCCGATTCACGAACATGTCCTTTCCTGTGCGCAATACATAAAATACGGCCGGTTCGAATGCCTCATAAGCAAATTTCCCGACAACCGGATGATCGTAAACCGATTTCACGGAATGTCCGCATGCCTCTGCAACGACAATGGCATGCTTCCCTTCACGCACCGGACAATCAATAAACACATTCGCTTTATTCAAATCGGCTATCAACGGTAAATTCGTTGATAGGTTTTCAAGAATTTGAATATCACTGTCCAATAACTGAGTATGCAACGCACATAAATCCCGGACGGTCATTGTCCGTTCCATAGGCAAAACCCCAATAAACGTTTATTCATGGATATTATTATTGATTATTATAGATATCGCCCCTATTTTTGTCAATATTCAAAATATTCTAATGTAATGTATTCTAACATTAGATAGCGATATTTAAATAGTATTCCCCTATAAAAAAACATCCCTAAATTAGCCCTTTTATCTAATTTGTATTTCTGTTCAACAAATTATTTTCCATCTCCTAATATTTTCGAATTATTCATATTATCTAATTTATCAAATTATTTTTAGTGAATATGAACAATGACAATCCATAATCATTAAATTAATATGTAATAAATAGATACATAAGATGTCACTTAACATAACATCTGCACAAGCATGCTAATAAACTAAAGATGAAGGGGGAAAAATAATGGCATTAGAAAATGATTCGAAAAAAATTCTCAGTATCGATGAAGTGACTAAATTCAAAAAAAAGAAGGTTAATATGCCTCATATTTATGTCATATTATTCGTATTTATCTTCCTTGCAGCACTCGCAACTTATTTCGTTCCTGCTGGTGTTTATGAGCGAATTCCAGGTCCTGAGGATCGATTGACGATTGATCCAAATTCCTATCGACTCGTTGAACAAACACCTATTACTCCAGTAGACTTCATGACAGCTATACCAAAAGGCTTGGTAGCTGCAGGGGAGATCGTTTTTTTCACATTCATCATCGGAGGAATATTTTCAGTACTACGGAAAACAGGACTTATTGAAATAGGAGTGGATAGATTAGCAAGGCGATTTTCTACAAAAAGCATGATGTTAATTCCTATCCTCACAGTAGTATTTGCTATTATTTGCAGTTTGATTGGAACACAGGAATTAAGTTTAGTGTATGTACCTGTCATCCTCCCCCTAATGATTGCCTTAGGATTTGATTCCATGGTTGCCGTATCTGTAGCTTTAGTCGCAACTACCGCTGGGTTCATGACAGGCTTTCTTAACCCCATTAACACCGGGCTAGGTCAAAAAATCGCAGGTCTTCCCCTATATTCCGGTATCGAGCTAAGGATTATCGCTTTTATCATTTTTGTTACTGCAGGGATGGCTTACATTATGCGGTATGCTAAAAAGGTTAAAAATAATCCAAAGTGTAGTTTTGTATTTGATGAGGATCAAGCCAAACGGACGCTATACTTAAATAAGCCTGGATCTGAAATATATAAGGTGAATAAGAAACAGAAAATTGCATTAATTTTAACGGTCGGTTTCTTGTTCCTACTCGTATATGGCGTTTTAGCAAAAGGTTGGTTTATGTTGGAAATGGCAGGTCTCTTCATTATAATGGGAATCGTTGTCGGTTTAGTTGCCGGGTTAAACTTATCGGAAATTTGCGAAGGATTTAATGACGGATTTCGAGAAGTTTTGGTTGGTGCCATGATTGTGGGTGTTGCAAGAGCTGTCGCTGTTGTTATGGAGGATGGTCAAGTGATGGACACGATCGTTCATAGTCTAGGTAATCTTGTCGGCGACTTCCCCGCTGTATTTAGCGCTCTTGGCATGTTCATTGTACAAATGTTATGTAGTCTTTTAATTCCCTCCGGCAGCGGTCAGGCCTTAGTTACCATGCCCATCATGGCTCCATTGGCCGACATCATCGGTGTTACAAGACAAACAGCCGTGTTAGCTTTTCAGCTGGCAGACGGGATCGGTAATATATTATATCCAACATCTGGCTATTTCATGGCCACCCTTGCCTTAGCAGGAGTCGCCTGGCAAAAATGGGTTCGCTTTTACCTGCCCTTGTTTTTTATCTGGTTCATCTTATCGGGCGCTTTCTTGATCATCGCTCAAACAATTCACTGGAATGGTTAAATTCAAATTAAAGATATTACAAAATACTAAAGCAACGTTGGATTATTACGTTGCTTTAGTTGAATTACAAGCAATTAAATTAAATGAATCCGCCATTGACCCTAATCGTCTGACCCGTAACCCACTGCGCTTGTTCACTTACTAAAAACGAAACTACATTGGCAATATCATCCGTTTCACCTAAACGTCCGAAGGCATTCATTTTTTTCATCCCTTCGATTTGCTGCTCCGATTTCCCTACATTAAACAGCTCTGTGTTAACCGGTCCTGGAGCAATTGCATTGATCGTAATCCCTTTTGGGCCGAACTCTTTTGCCAAATGTCTTGTGAACTGTTCAACTGCCCCTTTTGTACCGGCATACATACTATACGAAGGAAACATCTGGCCTATTACGGAGGTTGAAATATTGACGATCCTGCCTTCCGTCTCCATATTTTTCAAAGCTTGTTGGCAAGCAAAGAATGTCCCCTTGGCGTTCACTGCAAACTGTTTATCAAAGTCTTCTTCCGTTGCTTCGGAAAGTGGTTTATTTATCATCAGTCCCGCATTGTTCACTAAAATATTGATTTTCCCGAACGCTTGGAGCGTTTCTTCGAAGAGATTTATAATTTGGGAAACTTGGCTAATATCTGCTTGGATAGCTACCGCATCCCCGCCGTTCTTCTTTATACCTTCAACCGCTTCATATGCCTTTTGAGAACTGCCTGAATAGTTGATCACCACTTTTGCACCCAAATCAGCAAGCTGTTCCGCTATAGCACGACCAATACCTCTTGATGAACCTGTAACCAAGGCAACTTTTCCATCCAACCGATTTTCCACTCATTTCCCTTCTTTCTTTTCATGATAGGATTTAATAAACATCCTTCCAGTCCATATTTTACCACCTTTCTCCCTTTACCATCTGCCTAGAGTCGCCCTTTATCTCCCATACTCATGAATTCCACCTCTTCTGGTTATAGTAAAAAAGAAAATAACGGAGGAGGTACATTCCATGAAAAGTTCAAAGGAGTTTGTTGAAAGCATTCAAGAGCAGCAAAAAAAGGAAGAAGGCAATATGCGCCGTCAAGGTAATGGGAATCCCGCTCAGAAATTACCGAATAAAAAACACTAATGAAGACAATCTTCAAAAGATCCCAGCCATAATATAGGCTGGGATCTTTTCAGTCTGATGCACTTTTCTTCTTCATCTCTTCGATTTCTTTTGAGAATGTTTCTTCTATCTCTTTTTTATTTCCATATAAAAAGAGATTATCCCCTAATTTGATTTTATACTCGTATAGCTCTTTTCTGATTTTCACCTCTCCGCTTTCAATAAATAAAATATTGATGTCGGCTCCATGTGAAATGACATCAAAGGCTTTGACATCGATGAACTCCGAGTCCTCATAAATATCGATTTCCATGACCACGTCTTCATCTTCTAAAAATAAGACCTCTTCTATCGGGTGTTCCCATAATTCATAATGATTGTACATTTCACTTTTCATCTTATTCGATAATCTATTATTCAGGAATGGAACCTTCACCAAAACGGTTAAAACCAGCAGGATTCCAATAATGATGCTTAACTCCATCAAACGCAGATCATCTGTAAGCAATGTACTGATCGATGAAATGATGACAGCAAGCGAGAATGCACCAAATAAAATTAAGAACATGCTTATTTTCCTTCGAATGGGATGATCGATAATGGATTTTGACTCGTCAGTTGTAAAACCAGTGCCCGTCAGCATGGAAATAACCTGAAATCTTGCCACTGTGCTTTTTAATCCAGTCAATTTCATCAAGGTTACCGATATTTCAATTACAAGAACAATGATTATAAAATAAAGCAGCATAAAAAGTACATTCATCAAAATGATCACTTCCTCATCTATGGTTTACCCCAATCACGACAAAAGAAATCCCATTCGGAGTTCATTTTAAGTTTCCACCAATAGTTGACAAAGCCAAAAAAAACAGTAAGATCCAAAACTTGAATCCTACTGTGTTTTTATCTATATATTTCTTAAATGGATTTCAGCAGCAATTTTTTTAACAGCGGTGTAAATTGCTCTGGCAATTCAGCTACACTCGGAATCATCAGGCGTTCTTTGCCATAGATGTTTTTCATCGTCATCTCTTCACTCTCATCGATACCTCCATCCGCTAAAAACAGGCCGATGACTTCGATGCCCTTTTTCCTGGCTTCCGAAACAGCAAGGTGTGTATCGACAATGCCATTTTGATCATAATCGCTTGCCGCCGGCTCACCATCGGAAAATACGAGCAAGAAACGGTTTTTTTCGCGCCTTTTCTCCAATTCCATTGTGGCAACCCTGATACTGTATCCGTCGCGGTTGTCTTCCTCTGGCTCAAGCTGCATGATTTTAGCTCCTGAGTTTAGATAAAGAGAATCGGAATGGGACTGGATCACATGGAAGTAGTTCGGCTGATATCCTTCCCTCACTTCATTGGCATCTTCCCAGAAACCCACGATCGAGTGGGGGATCCTTAATTTCTTCAGCACTTCATGAAACAGGACGACCCCCCGTTTCGTTTCATCCATTTTGTTATGCATGGAAGCCGAGCAATCGATAAGCAATGTGAATACGGCATCCATTTCATTAGAATCCTGGTTCTTTTTATAAAAGACCCTTGGATTTTCTTCAAATACAAGCGGCAGTAATTTCTTTGATAAACGGCCAAAAACCAAATCTTTTCTTGGTGCGTTCTTTTTATTTTCCAGCGTCTTTTCAATGGTACTGGAGAGTTTCCTCTTGAACGGTTCGATATCCGCAACAAACTCTCGGTAGCGTTTCTCTTCCGTAAGTGTTGGTACTTTGGCTTCTTTGATTACCTGAACGACGTCTTTATTTTCTTCACCAAATGGATGTTCACCGCTTTTGCCCATATTGGTTTGTTTCTTCTCCAGCGTTTCTTGCTGATTGTATTCCTTTTGTTGACTTTCCCCTGATGAACCCTGGATCGAAGCCAGTGCTTGGTCGGCATCTTCTGCTTCCCGGGCACCTCCGCCCATCAGGCTTGTTTTCGTTCCCTGCTCCAACTCAAATTGGAGAAACGTCGAATTACTTTCGCTGTTCTTGTTCTCCCGATGCCAAGTCGAGAATTTTTCATCAATGAACTCACTTTTTTCTTCGTCTGCATCATCTGTATCATCGTTCAACAGTTCATCATTTCTAGTCAGTTCATCAAATAAGGTATTTGCTTTATACTTTTCCACACTTGCAATGGGGAAAATGAAATATTCATTCATAGTATCTTCGTACCCATCGTTCACACGGAAAACGATTTGCTCACAAATTCTCGTGATATCACTGGTTTTAGTGGCATCAAAGACCGCATGGATGAACGGTTTGAGTTTCTCCAGTTCTTCCAGCTGCCTTTCATTAGCTCTCGGAAAAATCGGATCCGGCCTGTCAGATTGAAGCAGTAAATATATGAGGCAATATAATTCATCCAGTGCAAAACTTCTGGTGACATTCGTCGCCAATTGGCTTTCGAAATATTGTTTAAGGTAAGCCCCCCTTACCGAAAACCATTTCTTCGTGCCTGGTCTTTCTTTCTTCACCAATTCTTCCAATCGCAAATCTTCCAGCAAAGCGAATAATTGGGCTGCAAACTTCGGAAGCGAACTTTCCCCGATGCTGTCCTGGTACTCCTTCATGCTCTGGATTGTTGTATGATGCAGCGTGCCTATCGTTCTAAGAAGCACGTCCGTTTTCAGCCCTGCTTCCTTCACTTCCTTATTGCCATTTTCCCAAAAGTGGCTGGCAGTGACCTTATTCTCGATCAGATCAATGAAGGAGCCATAATTGTATTCGAATTCCAGCTCAGGAATGCCGGATAAAACAGTCGAGAGATCCTGAAGCTGTAAAAAAAGTGCCGTATCTATTATTGAATCATTGAACCGGATATACTTCATGAGGCATTCTCCTAGTTAGAATAATGTGTCAGCCAAGTTCTTCACGAACTCACGCTCCCTTTCCTCGTCCAACTTATCCACAATGGAACGAAGAATCGCCCGTTTCGGCGGGATCAACACACTCAGATCGCAAGCATCAAGCAAAGCCCTGATCGACGCCGCATCTTCAGCCACCTTCCCTTGATTCACGGCATTTATCAAATCACTCGACAGTTTAACGAACAAATCAATACTTCTTGGATCCTTCAGCTTTGTATTGGTTTCTATCAATTGCTTTAACTGCTCCCCTTCGATATAAGGAACTTCAATGACGACAAACCTATTTTTTAGCGCTTCATTCAGCGGTACTGTCCCAACATACCCTTCGTTGATTGCAGCAATCACATTAAAGCCTTCTTTTGCCGTTATCACTTCATTCGTGAACGGATTCGTTATCGTCCTTCTGTAATCAAGCACACCATTGATAAGCGGCAGAGTTTCCGGTTTTGCCATGTTGATTTCATCTATATATAAGAAGTGACCGTGAATCATCGAATTGGTCACTGGTCCAGGTACGAATTCTATCACTTGTTTTTCCTCTTTGTAAGCCAGCGTCTTGAAGCCCAATAAGCTTTCTGCATCCAAGTCGACTGAGCAGTTGACGCTGAACATCGGCTGATTGAATAAGTTCGATAAAGTCTCGGCAAACTTTGTCTTTCCAGCCCCTGTCGGACCCTTCAAAAGGATATTCTTCCCCATGCTCAAGGCCGTGATGGCATCCACCATCAACTCCATCTCGGGAGGCAGATATCCGCCGCTCCTGATCAATTCCTCAAATTGAGCAGGATTCTTTTTGCTTGTTTGTAATATATTTGCTATTTCTGTTGGTAATCGATTGATCATTATGTTCCTACACCCCTTTCTGAACATTTTAAGGCTCTTTCCCATTAAAAACAAACACTAAGAAAAGGAGCTGTCATCAAGACAGCTCCCCGACTGTAGACAAACTCGGAATAAAGCGAGTTTCCCCTGCAGTTTTTCATTCTGAAATCCGCTCCCTTACTCCGATGCCAATTTCTTCAATCCAATAAGAGTTCATAAAAACAATAAAAAACCGAAAGTGTAACCCTGTCTTAATCAAGCTTAAAGATGAAACCGACTACAGTTTTTTCTTTAAAGACAATCCAGTTGATTGGAACGGAAGGTACGAGACTCCTGCGGAAAAGCGCGGTCCGGGAGACCCCACAGGCGCAAAGAGCGCCGAGGAGGCTCCCGGACCGCCCGCGGAAAGCGAGTGCCTGGAGTGGAAATCAACGTTATTAGGGATTCATTCTGATATCCCTTAATAGGCTTCCTTGGGATCACCTTTCAATAGGTATACCATATAGCCCAATACACCGCCGATGATGGCGGGAATCACCCAGCCCACCCCAACACTATATAGTGGAAGGTATTGAGTGAAAAGGTCCGAAACGGCATCCAATTTAATGCCTGATGCCACTAATCCATCCATTATGCTGATGATGGCCGTTAACAATAAGCTTCCTAAATATACCTCCGATTTCCCTTTGAATAAGGAATGGAAGAAAGTAAGAACAATCAAAACGATCGCCACGGGATAAAGCGCCGTTAACACAGGCACTGTAATGGAAATCAGCTTGGTCAAACCTACATTGGCAACTGCCGCACTGAAAACGGAGAAGATGACGACACATGATTTATACGATACGGCAGGCAGTATTTTATTGAAATACGTAGCACAAGCCGTTATCAAACCTATGCTTGTAGTCAGGCAAGCAGCGATCACAATCAACCCTAACAACACGGCACCAGCCGATCCGAAAAAGTGGTTCGAGGCTTGAGCCAAAACGTCCCCGCCATTACCCAGTTGACCGAGTTTTTCCACACTTGTTGCACCTACATAAGTTATAGACGCATAAACGATCACCAACAAGGTGGCAGCTATTAAGCCGGCTTTCAGACAGAAGCCCAACACTTCTTTTCTTGATGTTATCCCTCTATCTTTGATCGCATTGATGACGATGATCCCAAATGCAAATCCGGCCAGCGTATCCATGGTCAAATATCCTTCTTTAAATCCCTTGAAGAAAGAATTATCTGAATAATCTGCCACTGGCGGTTGGATTTCACCCATTGGATTAATAATTGCGACCACAATGAGGATCCCGATGAAAATCAATAATAAAGGTGTTAATATTTTTCCGACGATATCGAGCATTTTTGATGGATTGATGGATAATAAACAGGCAATCCCAAAGTATATGATCGTGAATATCAGCAATGGTAAAAAACCGACATCATTAGATAGGAAAGGTTTAATCCCTATTTCGTAGGATACACTCCCCGTTCTGGGAAGCGCGAACAGCGGTCCCAAAGATAAATAAAGAACGACTGTGAAAATGATCCCGAATAACGGGTGTGCCCTGCTTGCAAGCGATTGAACATCATTTTTGCCTGAAAAACCAAAGGCCAATATTGTAATGAATGGCAGTCCAACACCAGTAATGATGAACCCTAAACTGGCCGACCATAAATTGGTCCCCGCGGATTGACCGAGCATGGCAGGGAAAATTAAGTTTCCTGCACCAAAAAATAAAGCAAAAAGCATTAATCCTGTTACAATGACAAAAGACAGCGGTGCTTTCTGTGACATATAGAGCCCCCCATTGTTTTGTGATTATCTTAACGAAGGAAAAAGTTGTCCACAATTTCCGAAAAAAATGACATAACTTCGAACCATTCTACTTATCTGTTAAAATGGACCTTCAGAAACTATGAATCATCCATAACTCTTCTTACTATAAAATCCGGCGGAACGTTTGTCAAAGCTATTTCATTCATTATTCGGAAAAATCTTTCTTTTCTTACTTCTTTTTAAGAAAACTAGAGAGGTATTTAGATTCAACAGAAAATTTGAGTAAAAAGTACTGCAATTTATTTTGCGGGAAAAATGTTTTAATATTCAGATATTTTTTTCCAAACTATATAAAAAAAGAAACAGGAGGCGCACACATGAATACTGAAAAAGAAAAGATGGTGAGCGGGAAACCTTACATCGCCGCTGATCCGGAATTAATCAGAGATAGGGAAAATGCCAGAAGGTTGACCCGGTTATACAATCAGACAACGGAAAGCGAAGGAGATGAACGGACTGCATTGCTGAAACGGCTTTTAGGTTCCACTGGACTAAATGTATATATTGAACCCACCCTCCGTTGTGACTATGGATACAATATTTCTGTCGGGGAAAACTTTTATGCTAATTTTGATTGTGTCATTTTGGATGTTTGTGAAGTGAAAATTGGCAGGGACTGCATGTTGGCTCCCGGAGTGCATATCTATACAGCTACACATCCGCTGGATCCCTTTGAACGCAGTTCTGGAGTGGAATACGGAAAACCGGTTACGATAGGTGATCATGTATGGATTGGCGGAAGGGCCATCATCAATCCTGGCGTTACAATAGGGAGTCATTCCGTCGTCGCCTCAGGGGCCGTCGTAACAAAGGATGTTCCTGAAGGCGTTGTTGTCGGTGGAAACCCAGCGAAGGTCATCAAGCATATCGAAGGAATTAAATAAGCAGAGTCCACTCCCCCTGAGTGGCTCTGCCCCTGTTTTACGTTAAATTTCCCTCAAGGCTTCCGCGATTGCAGTATCGCCGGAGATTAAATCAAATGAACGCTTATAGGTATTTTCATCGGTCAATGAAGCAAGAATCGTTCGAGCCACATCTTCACGGGCAATCGAGCCTCTTTCCAATTCCTCGGCGGCGGTCACTTTGCCCGTTCCCGGTTCATTAACCAGACCGCCGGGCCGAATGATCGTATAATTTAAATCGCTTTGTAACAATGCCCTATCCGCATAGTGCTTGGCCACATAATACGGTTTGATGGCTTCATTCCAGTTTTCACGATTATTGGCCTGAAAAGCACTTACCATGATGAATCGGTCGATTCCCAGGTTTTCTGCCGCTTCAATCGTTTTGACTGCACCATCCAGATCAATCAACAGCGTTTGATCAGCACCGGTGCTACCTCCGGACCCTGCTGTGAATACGATGGCATCGCAGCCTTTTGCCGCATTCGCAATCTCATCCACTGATCCAGTTAAACTGACGACTGCGGATTCAATTCCATTTTTCTTTAAATGCTCACTTTGTTCTTCTTTGCGAACCATCGCCCGTACACTATGATCCGGGCTGTCTTTTAATAAATCTACAAGATGTTTACCGATCTGCCCATTTGCCCCAACTACGAATACTTTCATAAAGTCAGCTCCCATAATGGTTAGTTTGGTTTCCCCCCAAATTATTTCATGGACTCAGAACATTATCAAACAATCAGCCCGCCGATTCAGCTTTTACATTGGAAAAAGTTTGGCAACACACCCTAATCTATTTTATAATAAAAACAACACGTGTTCTTCAGAAACACAAAGGGGAGGTGTAAAGATGGCAATACGAATGTTAATGCCACCTTCTGCAGCGTCTCATGCAAAGCCTAGTATTGGAGGCGATACTTTGCATGGGGTTGAATTAAGCTAAATTTAATCGCCCGCCTTATCATTTCTAATATTCGGCTTTGCACCTTATTTCATTCTTAATAAAGAATAAGGGGCTGGCAGAAATGAAGTATGTAAAAGCGACGGCCGTTTTACCTGAAAAGCTGATCGTTGAAATTCAAAAGTATGTGCAAGGTGAAACCATATATATCCCTAAACCCGAAAAAGCCCATCACAAATGGGGAACCCGTTCGGGATCACGGGAATTGATCGATGACCGAAATGCCTCTATAAAATACGCATTCAAAGACGGGCATTCCATCCATCAATTAGCCGAGGAACATTTTCTCTCCGCGGAAACCATCAAGAAAATCGTTTATTCTAAATAGGTTTACACGGGTAGCACTGATAATGATATCAGTGCTATTTGTATGCCGAGTATGTTTCTTAATCGTTTTCCCCCTTTTAAAGCAGATGCAATTTATGTAAAGTAAAGAGAAACGGTACACTTGCAGAAACAGGAGTGAAGAAAATGGAACCTTTTATCAGGAGCGAGCAGTATAACTTCATAAAATCCCAAACACAAATTCTCATAAATGGACACGCGACTGCCAACGATAAGGATGTGATCAACACCCTGAAAACAGTCGCCAAAGAAAGGGTACTAAGCTTATTCAGTGACTTGAGCGAAGAGCAAAAACAACTGCTGGACCCAGTGGATACCATCAAAGATCCCGCACAAGCCGAAGCCTTTCTCTTACAGGTGAAGCCATTTGTGATCCCATTTAAAGAAGTAACCGAAAAAACGATAAAAAAACTATTTCCTAAAGCAAAGAAATTAAAGACCCCTTTGTTGGAAAACATCGATTTGAGAGAGATTTCATACCTGGGATGGGATGATGTCGGATCCGGAAAGAAATTCATCATTGCCCCCCATCATCATAAACTCACCGGATTGCATGGAACCATTAAACCTGCCAACAAAAAAGGGATCTGTGCCATATGCAGCCGCTTTGAAGAAGTAGGGATGTTCATGTCTGAAACAAAAGGAACCGTCCAAGGGACATTCATTAAAAAAGGGAATTATATTTGTCTGGACAGCATGAAATGCAACCAGAACATAACCACTTTGGATAAAATGACCGACCTGATCGAACGGCTGAAATAAAACGGAAAAGCAATCCTTCAATGGAGAAGGATTGCTTTTTGTCCTTGTTAAAAATTCTCATTTTTTCCTGCCTATCGAATTCTAGTATAATGGAAGCGATACATGAAAGAAGGATTGATATATTGAAAAGCAAAATGAATCAGTTGTTCGAAGACCAAAAAAATATTCATGTGCTGTATTCCTATAATGAAATGGAAAATTACATTAAACAAGTTTTAAGTTATATCCAAGATGGCATCATGGCGGGAGATTACGTCATTCTTGTTGAAAATGACCGTATTTACCCCCTTATTCATAAAGAACTAAGCACTCGGTTAACGAAAGATCAAATGGAGCTCCTTCACTTTGTGAACAACTTCGATTTCTATTGCTCAAGCGGCAGTTATCATCCTCCTGCAATCGAAGAATACTTTAATAAAACGGTACATCCCTATGTCGAAAATAAAATCTCTTTCCGATCATGGGCACATGTGGAATGGGCAACCTTGGAAGAGCCCCTGCATATCATAGAGGAGTTTGAGAGAACAGTAGACAAAGCTGTAAATGTGCTGTCATTTCCATTAATTTGTGCGTACAAAGGTGAGAGGATGCCAGACTACCTGAAAACCATCCTGCTGGAAACACATCCTTATGTTCTAAAAGACGATGATATCATCATCTGTGAACAATACTTGCCATCTAGTTTGAAATAATACACTTACACGCATAGGAATTCCCCTAAGCGTGTTTTTTCCGTTGCATTTTAATGATTACCGACCACTTGTTGTGAATTCCTTGTATATTTAAGCCGGAATATTGTTAGTTATGAGCTTTACTCGTGAGTTTTGTACATTTACTCGTGAGTTTCTGCATTTTACTCGTGAGTTCGGCGTTTTACTCGAGAATTCGGGGCATATACTCTCGGGCACATATTTCCCACCACAGAAAAAAAAAAGAAGCGCCATAATGGCACTTCTTTTTTGAAATTAAGGCAATACGGTTGCGCCCATCAAGTAGCGGTCCACTTCTCTTGCCACTTCTCGGCCTTCATTGATTGCCCAAACGATGAGGCTTTGCCCTCTTCTTGCATCTCCGGCAGCGAAAACCCCTTCGACATTCGTTCTGTATTCGCCATAGACGGCATCAATTTTTTGATTGACTGTTTCTACGCCAAATTGAGTTAAGAGCGGCATTTCCGTTCCTTCAAATCCGATTGCGATGAAAACGAATTGTGCAGGCCATACTTTTTCAGTTCCAGGAACTTCCCTGAAAATGTACATTCCGTCATCGCCTTTGATTTTTTCCATGGAGATTGTGTGCAGTTCTTTAACGTTGCCATTTTCATCGGCGACGATTTTTTTTGTTTGGATTGAATATTGACGCGGATCTGCACCAAATTTCGCTTCCGCTTCTTCATACGCATAATCAAGGGAAAAGACATTCGGGTAGGCTGGCCACATATTATCAGATGTACGGGCTGTCGGAAGGATCGGATGCTTCCCGAATTGTACGACGCTCTTACATCCCTGGCGAAGGGCAGTTGCGACACAGTCAGCTCCTGTATCCCCGCCGCCGATTACGATGACGTCCTTCCCCTTCGTGTCTATAAACTTGCCGTCTTCAAAATTGGAATCCAGCAGGCTTTTAGTCGATGTAGTCAAGTAATCCATTGCAAGGTGAATGCCTGATGCCCCGCGTCCTTCAATTACCAGGTCACGCTGCTTTTGGGCACCTGTGCAAAGGATGACTGCATCATACTGATCTTTCAGTTCTTCGGCTGTTATATCTTTGCCTACTTCTGTATTGGTAATGAAATCGATGCCTTCCTGGGTCAATAATTTGATTCGGCGTGCAACGATATCCTTTTCAAGTTTCATGTTCGGGATTCCGTATGTCAACAGCCCGCCTGCACGGTCTGAGCGCTCATAAACCGTGACCGAATGACCTGCTTGATTCAACAGGTCGGCACTCGCCAATCCTGCCGGGCCTGAACCGATGATGGCAATTTTCTTGCCGGTCCTGCTTTCAGGGATGCGAGGCGTTATCCAGCCATTTTCAAATCCTTTATCGATGATGGTCCGTTCTATGTTCTTGATGGTAACGGCAGGATCGCTTATCGCTACCGTACAAGACCCTTCACATGGGGCCGGGCAGACGCGCCCGGTGAATTCAGGGAAATTATTCGTTTTCGATAAACGGTCCAATGCTTCTTTCCATCTGCCGCGGTACACCAAATCATTCCACTCCGGAATAAGATTATGAATCGGACAGCCCGTAGTGACTCGGTTCAATTCCATGCCCATATGGCAGAAAGGGGTGGCGCAGTCCATACACCGCGCTCCCTGTGTACTTAACTTTTCATCAGAGAAAGGAGCTGTATACTCTCTCCAGTCGTTTAAACGAGTGAGAGGATTCCGGTCTTTTGGTTTTTCTCGCGGATAATCCATAAATCCTGTTGCTTTTCCCATCTTTCTCTCCCCTTTCTTACTGCATCACAGCTTGTTTAGTGATTTTTTTATCTTGAACGGCATTTGCTTGGAATGCACTCATGATCGCTTCTTCATCCGTTAGCCCTGCACGCTTCTGCTCATTGATGCTTTTGATCATCCGTTTGTAATCTTTCGGAATGACTTTTACGAATTTCTTGGCGAAATCCTCCCAGTTCTCCAGTACATACGATGCTTTGGCACTTTCTGTATAATGAAGGTGGCTGTAAAGCATTTCTTTTACCTCGTTGGCATCACCCATATCATCAAGCGTTTCGAATTCTATCATTTCACCATTGCATAATGCCTTGAATTCTTCTGCATCATCAGCAAGTACATAAGCGATGCCGCCTGACATGCCTGCCGCAAAGTTTTTGCCGACGTCACCCAGAATGACCACGCGTCCGCCTGTCATATACTCACAGCCATGGTCTCCTATCCCTTCAACGACGACATTGACTCCACTGTTCCGTACGGCAAATCGTTCTCCCGCACGGCCATTAATGTAGGCCTCGCCGCTTGTTGCACCATATAAGGCGATATTTCCGGCAATTACATTGTCCCCGGCCTCGATCTGATTGCCAGAAGGTGCCGTGACAATGATCTTCCCGCCAGATAAGCCTTTCCCAACATAGTCATTCACATCACCAGTCAAATACATCGACATCCCTTTTGGAATGAACGCACCAAAGCTCTGGCCCGCCGATCCTGTAAAACGAAGTGTGATCGTATCTTCAGGCAACCCTTCCTCACCGTAGCGTTTGGATACTTCACTGCCGACAATCGTTCCGACCACACGGTTCACGTTGGTAATCGGGAAGCTGACATCCACCTGGGTTTGGTCATTTAAAGCAGGCTCCACAACAGGTAAAATCTCACGGATATCCAAAGATTCTTCTATTTTATGGTTTTGAGGAAGTTGATACGTACGAATCCCCTCCGGTTGGAAAAGAAGTGTCGTCAAGTCCAGATGCTTCGCTTTCCAATGGTTTTGCGCCCGCTCGCTCACTTGTAAAACATCAGTGCGGCCTACCATCTCTTCAAGTGTTCTAAAGCCAAGCTCAGCCATCGTTTCCCGGACTTCCTCAGCGATGAAGCGCATGAAATTCACGACATGATCCGCATCTCCAGTGAATTTGCTGCGAAGTTCAGGGTTTTGGGTAGCTACCCCGACAGGACATGTATCCAAATGGCAAGCACGCATCATGACACAGCCTAGGACCACAAGCGGTGCTGTAGCAAAGCCGAATTCTTCCGCTCCAAGGATAGCTGCCATGACCACATCGCGTCCCGTCATTAACTTCCCATCCGTTTCAAGGACAACACGGCTGCGCAAGCCATTCAGCATCAGTGTTTGGTGTGCTTCGGCAAGACCCAGCTCCCAAGGAAGACCAGTATGTTTGATACTCGTTTTTGGTGATGCACCCGTACCGCCATCATACCCGCTGATAACGATGACATCTGCGGCTCCTTTGGCCACGCCGGCTGCGATCGTGCCTACACCTGCTTTTGACACAAGCTTGACGCTGATCCTGGCATCACGGTTCGCATTTTTCAAATCATGGATCAGCTGTGCCAAATCTTCAATCGAATAAATATCGTGATGCGGAGGCGGTGAAATCAGGCCGACACCCGGTGTGGAACCGCGGACCTCTGCAACCCAAGGATATACTTTGTTTCCGGGCAGCTGGCCGCCTTCACCCGGCTTAGCACCTTGCGCCATTTTGATTTGAAGTTCATCGGCATTAACAAGGTAATGGCTTTTCACTCCAAAACGGCCGGACGCAATTTGTTTAATGCCGCTGCGGCGATTATCGCCGTTTTCATCCAGTTGGTAACGGCTAGGGTGCTCCCCGCCTTCACCGCTATTGCTTTTTCCGCCTATACGGTTCATCGCGATCGCTAATGTTTCATGTGCTTCCTGACTCAATGAACCGAATGACATCGCACCCGTTTTGAATCGGCTGACGATGGATTCCACGGATTCCACTTCATCTATTGAAATGCTTTGGCGTTTTTGATCGAACGAGAATAAATTCCGTAAAAACCCGAGTCTCTCTTCATTCGCCAAGTTTGAATATTGCTTAAATAAATTATAATCGCCTTTCCGGCACGCCCATTGCAATGTATGGATCGTTTTAGGATTGAAAGCATGATGTTCCCCTGTTTTTCTCCATTGAAAGTCACTTCCGCTTTCAAGTGTTTCATCAAGGGAATCGGCTGCAGCTTTCCTATGGCGAATCAACGCTTCATCTGCGATCGTTACCAAATCGATCCCACTAAGCTGCGATGCCGTACCGCTGAAATAGCGTTCGATCACATCAGCACCGATTCCGACCGCTTCGAAAATTTGTGCGCCGCGATAACTTTGAATCGTTGAAATCCCCATTTTCGACATCACTTTTACGATGCCTTCTGTCACAGAGCTTACATATTTCCTTACCGTTTCTTCGTAGCTGGTGGCCAAACTGCCTTCCAATACCGCCTGCTTATATGTTTCATAAGCAAGATATGGGTAAATCGCATCCACGCCATACCCGATTAGGGATGCATAATGATGGACTTCCCTTGCTTCCCCCGATTCAACGATAATGCTCACCTTCGTACGGTTACCATGGCGGATCAGCTCTTGATGAAGGGCGCTCGAAGCCAGCAGGGAAGGAATCGCAGCTTTTTCTTTGCTCATATCCTTGTCAGATAATATCAAAAGGCTGACACCATCAGCGATCGCTTGTTCCGCTTCACGGCAGATGCGATCGAGTTCACTCTCTAAATCTTCTGAAAATAAAGTGTGAATGACTTTGCTCCTGAATTCAGGATAGGCATTTTCTTTCAACTGCTGCATTTGACCTGGCGTCAAAACAGGTGAATCCAATTGAATGCGGCGGCTGTTCGTTTCATCCGGCTTCAGCAAATCTCCTTCCGCACCGAGAAATGTCATCGTTGACGTGACGATCTGTTCACGCAGCGAATCGATCGGCGGGTTGGTTACCTGTGCAAAAGATTGTTTGAAATAGTTGAAAAGCGATTGCGGGCGATCTGATAAGACCGCTAACGGAATGTCATTGCCCATGCTGCCCAGTGGATCTTTGCCTTCGTTAATGACCGGCAGTAAATACTTTTGGACATCTTCATACGTGTATCCGAACGCTTTTTGCCTGAATAATAAATCACTCAAAGGCTCCCCTTCGAGGACAGGTTCTTCGTCACTTAATTGAACAAGCTGTTCGTCCAGCCATTGCTGGTATGGATTTTCCTGTGCCATTTCCGACTTGATCTCTTCATCGGAAACAATACGGCCTTCCTCTAAATCTATTAAAAGCATTCTGCCTGGGCTTAAACGATCTTTATATAATACATTCTCCGGCTCCACATCGATCACGCCGACTTCAGAGGAGAAAATGATGTAATCATCTTTTGTTACATAATACCTTGCCGGCCTTAAACCATTTCGATCAAGGATGGCACCGATTTGCTTGCCATTCGTAAAGGATATGGCCGTCGGTCCATCCCATGGCTCCATGAGCATGCTATGATATTCGTAAAATGCTTTCTTTTCCTTCGTCATATGCGGATTTTCCGTCCACGGTTCAGGAATGAGCATCATCGCCGCATGTGCCGGTTTACGCCCGGCAAGCACGAAGAATTCAAGTGCATTATCAAGAATCGAGGAATCACTGCCGTCTATATCCAGAATAGGCAGGACCTTTTGCAGGTCATCCCCGAATGCTTCCGAAACAAACTGCTGCTCACGCGCTTTCATCCAATTCACATTACCTCTAAGCGTATTGATTTCACCATTATGGATCAGGTAACGGTTTGGATGTGCCCGTTCCCAGCTAGGAAAAGTATTCGTACTGAAGCGGGAATGCACTAAAGCGAAAGCGGAAACGAAAGACTCCTGTTGGAGATCAAGATAAAAAGCATCCACCTGCTCTGGCGTCAACAATCCTTTGTATACGATCGTAGCACTTGAAAGGCTGGCAAAATAAAAACGATTGCCGCGTTCCCGGGCCCAGTTTTCAGCTTGTTTTCTGATAACGAACAATTTACGCTCAAAAGCTAAATCATCGGTCATCTCTACGCTTGCCCCGATGAATACTTGGCGGATCGTCGGACATGTCTCCTTGCCGACCTCCCCGATTTTCGTTGCATCAACAGGAACCGTTCTCCAGCCTAATAACGTTTGGCCCTCTTGTTCGATAAATGCATTCAAACGAGCTTCGATTTTATTCCGTTCATCATCATCGTTAGAGAAAAAGAGCATGCCTACACCATAGCGTCCTTTTGCCGGCAAATTCATTTCCGGGCATGCCAGCCTGAAATATTCATCAGGAATCTGTACCATTAATCCTGCGCCATCTCCTGTAAGGGGATCGCTGCCTTGTCCGCCGCGATGATCTAATTGGCACAGCATATTCAGTCCTTGTTTGACGATGTCATGTGTAGCAAGCCCTTTTAAATGAGCGTATAAACCGATCCCACATGCATCATGTTCAAATTCAGGATGGTAGAGCCCTTGTGCTTTTGGTATTTGATTGTATGTCATATTAATCGCCCCCATCGTATTCTTACACCGTTATGTCACTTACATTTATTCTAGGTTTTCAAATCGATATAAACAATATATAATTCTAGTAGAATCCATCTCAATTTGAGATGAATGGCAGGAGGATGAATAAATGGAACTACGACAATTACGTTATTTTGTTGAAGTCGCCGAGAGGGAACATGTCTCAGAAGCCGCAGAACACCTGCATATCGCACAATCAGCAATCAGCCGGCAAATCTCCAGACTGGAAGATGAGCTTGGCGTACTTTTATTCGAGAAAGTCGGCCGGAATATCCAGTTAACCCCAATTGGTAAAATTTTCTTGATTCATGCCAAAACGGCGATACAGGCGATTGAATATGCCAAATATCAAATTGAGGAGTTTTTGGACCCTGAACACGGAAGCATTAAAATCGGGTTCCCGACCAGCCTCTCCACCCATTTACTGCCTACCGTCATTTCCGCTTTTAAAGATGAGCAGCCGAATATCGGCTTCCACTTAAGACAGGGATCTTATTCCTCTTTAAAGGAAGCTGTCAAAAATCGCGAAATCGGATTAGCCTTCCTTGGACCGATCCCGACAAACGATCCAGATATCGAGGGTCATATCCTATTCACGGAAAACATATCCGCCTTACTGCCAATCACTCACCCATTGGCCGATAGGAAGAGTGTGCGCCTAAGTGATTTAAGAAATGATCCCTTCGTCTTGTTTCCAAAAGGATATATCTTTCACACTATCGCTCTCGAAGCGTGCAAAGCAGCCGGTTTCACACCGAACATCGCCTCGGAAGGTGAAGACATGGATTCCATAAAAGGGCTCGTTTCTGCCGGAATCGGAGTCAGTCTGCTCCCTGACAGTACCTTTTATGAAGTCATTCCAAGACTCACTGTCAAGATCCCGATCGATACACCCGAAGTCAAACGGACGGTCGGCATCATCACTCCTAAAAACAGGGACTTGGCTCCATCAGAAAAACTATTTTACCAATTTGCCAAAAAGTTCTTCTCTGTTCTCGAACAATATCAATAAAACATGGCCTTCAAAACTGTTAATGGAAATTGAAGATGGGACAGATCTTCCCATAAATATTTCACTAGACAACTTACCTATAGCCCACTGAACGAATAATGTATCAAGATTATTCGTTCAGGAGGAATTTACATGCAACCCACCCATTCACATCTTGCTTGGCATGAAACACTCGAGCTTCATGAGTTGGTCGCCGCCCAGTCCAATGCCCTTATGAAATTTAAAAAAGCCTATCCAAAAATAAAAGACCCCATTCTAAAAACGATATATAAGCAAACGATCGACACCCTTACCCAAAACATCATGGAGCTGCTGCAATTTTACCCGTTGACGCCTAAAACGGGCAGGGACGACGATGTATCAAGGGATGACGCATCGGCCGCCGCTGCCGGGGAATTGCTGGGCTTTGCCAAATCATCGATCAAAAATTACGCAATGGCGATTACGGAAACAGCCACCCCTTCCCTTCGAAAGGTATTTAAGAAACATTTAAATGGAGCCATCGATACCCATGCCAAGATATTCAACTACCTTTATGAAAGAAACCTCTATCCTGCTTACGATTTGAACCAATTGCTTCAAAATGACGTCGATGTTGCCAATAAGGCTCTTTCCCAACCTTTCTAAATGCGAAAAAAGGCAAGCATACCGATCGCTTGCCTTTTTTGCCGCGTTCCGATTCCGTTTTTCATTATAATGTTATAATATATAAGAATTGGATTTAATTAGGTTATTAGTATTCAAGGGGTGAAAATCATGAAAAAGATCTATTTATCCATCATCCTATCCCTGCTCTCCTTTTCTTTAGTTGCTTGTAAGGCCGATGATCAAAAATCCGAGAATAACCTTTCAGTTCCAGAGCTGACAGCAAGGGAGAAAGCCATCCTCGAGAATTCAAGTGAACATTCCTTTCTTATCGATTTCAGTGTTGATGATACATACAAGGAGATGTCCGTCTGGGTCGAAAAATATGAATTTGGCAAACTTGTCGAACCTGAAATGGGACGCATGACAACGGGGATTGAAAAGAATGGGACAATCATCTTTACGACATCGAAAACGGATGATGATCAAAAACGATCGATGTTCAACGTCAGCATTCAAAACGATGATGGTACGGATACGTTTACTTATCCTGAAAAAATCGAAAAGAAGGATGCCAGCGTATCGGGCAGTCCAGATAAAATCGTTATAAAGAAAGATAACAAGCCAGTATTGGCGAGCATTTGTTATTCAAGCAATCAGGAAGGCATACATTCACTTTCCACTGATTTTCATGACGATAGTGATAGCCATATGGACGAGTTGAAGGAATACGATGTGGTCTACCTTCTAAGAAGTGAATTTACTAAATGAGCTGACAAATGCAGGGGCAAGTTTGTTTTAACACGATACTATTGCAAAAGTTGAACGTTAAACTCTATGAATTCGAGAAAGTAAATGAGGCATTTGAAGAGTCAAAAAAGGTTTGTCATCTAATGGTTGATGATGAAAAAACCATTGGATGACCGATTTTGCTCATTTGAGATGAGTAAGTCCAAGTTATAGGATGGAAGTAAATTTTCTAGATTTAAAAAAGGGGTTGAAGGAAGAGGTATTTGGGTGTAATCTTTAAAAATAATAAAACCGAAAGAAGATCATTAATTTGAAGAAAATCATCCTCCTCTTTGCAGCAGTAGTCATTGCGAGCTCTCTCGGACATCAAATAACCGGCGGATATATGGACCCTCGAAAATCCCGCCCTCGGTATATACATTTGAAATAAGGAATCCGCTTTTGCGCTTGATTCCTTATCATTTCGGGAGTAAATAAATATTAATTTCCTTAAATTACTCAGTATCCTCATTATTTCTCTCCAAGATCAGATCACCCTTATTTGATATATATCCATCTTTTCCTGCTTTATCGATATACACGTTATAGCCTTTTTTCAGTTCGATTTCGATTGGTTTTTTCACTTTTTCGTCGATTTCCAATTGAATCGTTTGCAAACTTTCGGTTTCCGTTTCATCCTTTATATCGACAAACACTCGGATTTTGTCATTTGTCCTTGATAGTACATAATTCCCTGCTTGTATTTCTGTACCTACCACATAATGACCAGGATCTTTAAGGATGATTTTTTGACCAATTTTCGCTGCATTTTTAAATGTAGATGGCCTGAATTCAATTTTCCCTTTAAGCGAGATATTACCATTCATATGAAAAGGCACCGCATGAAAAATATCATTTTTATGCATTTTGTCACCAAAAAATTCCGCTTCATTATCGAGGGCTTTAATATCATAATAGCCTGGATCGATATCTTTACCGACAATGATTTTTTGTGATTGTAACACCTTATAGGAAGCAGTATTATTTTCAGCATTTCTGGCATCTTCACTATCGGATGAAGAAGCAAAGTACAATTTATATATAAGGAATCCGCCTACTAATACTAGTAAGCTTAACGCTGCCATTCTTTTATTTAGAGTCAAGTACGATTCCTCCATTATCCATCTTTATATATTCATCTGCTAATGCTTCTAAATCCTGTTTATGATGGCTTGTCAAAATGATGAGTGCGCCGCGCTCCTTTTCTTCTTTCAAGATTTGATAAACTTGAAGTACACCTTCTTCATCGATTGCATTTGTTGGTTCATCCAATAATAAAATATCCGGTTTTTCAAATATAGCTTGGGCGACACTTAAACGTTGTTTCATTCCTAACGAAAACTTTCCTACCTTCATTTTTGAATCGGGATCAAGACCGACTTTTTTTATAGCCAATGTAATATCCCCATCAGTGGCGATTTTCCTGATTTTTGATAATATTTTTAGATTTGTATAGGCATCGTACTGGTGCAGCAGGGAAGTGTTTTCAATAATGACACTAATATTAGAAGGAAATGAGATATCCTTATGAAGTATTTTTTCATCTATCGAAATTTCTCCGGAGCTCGGCATGATTAATCCTGCAATCGCTCTAAGCAGCATTGTTTTACCTGAGCCATTCCTTCCATATAAACCATATATTTTTCCGCCGCTAAACTCATAATTAATATCATGTAAGAGAGACTTTTTCTTCATCTGTTTATTTAAAGAGCTAATTCGTATTTTTGTCATTGTGCACCTCAATTAGGTTAAATCCATTTTCTTTAATCGTGTATATGATATAGCACATATAATGATTGATATTACGGTTAAAATCATATAAGCAATGACCGGCGATAATCCAGCTGATTCAGGTAAATCCACCCTTACATACATTCCGAAATTGGGAATTAAAAAATATAATATCCACGTCAGCTTTTGTACTGATAAAATAACTCCCCCTAAAGTAACTGAAAAAAGCACATAAACATTTATCACCAATAAAGATACTTGTTCCGTTAGGTAAAGCTCGAGTGCCATTTGAATAAAAATAAGGACAAAATTGGTCATAATATATAGACCTGTAATACAAATAAATGATTGAAGATCATGATAAAAAAAGGCATGATCCTCATTAGTTAGATAAGCGAATATGATAGAGGCAAGAACTTGGATCAAAGATAATCCTGATATAAGGATCATTAACTTAATGATTCTGCTAATGCCAAGTTTCACCCTGCTTTTTTCCCTGATCATCAGGTATACCCCATAACCGGAAATATACTGCCGCAAATATCCTAATGATAAAAAACTCAATCCGGAAAAGAACATATACCATGTTCCCAATAAAACAAATTCATTATTAATCGGAACTCCGCTAACGATCAGAAATCCTGTAAGATCGGCTTTAGAGCCATCAAAATGATTAAATAAAAAAATTTGCAAACTGATTACCAACAACATGGTTAAGAAGATTCGTTTAGTCATTTGATACCTCAATAATGAAATCTTTTTTCTCGATGGCAAATTGCCCAATTAATATCATTACAATAGATAGCAATAATTCTTTTCCAATCATGATCAATGACTGATGCCCTGATATTCCGCTGCTTAGAAAAGGATCTATAATATTTAATGCACTGGCTGGTGTCCAAGGAACATTCAGATAACTATTCAACAAATATAAGAGAAAACATATACAAAAGGTCCCTGCCATCGCTATGATTGAATTGGAAAAATCAAAAATGAAGTAATAAAGCATTCCAGCCGAGAAATAAATACATGTTAACAGAGCTAGATTAAGAAGGCATATGTTCCAATAATTCGAGGAGAGAAAATGAAATCTATCGAATATGAAAACACCTGCAAAATTAATCGTTAAAATGCAAAATGAATATATAAATGAACTTTTAAAAACTTGGATTGTCCTTCTCCGGTATAAATGCATTCTTGATTTTAATCTAACAATTGTTTGTGGATGCTCATCTTCAATAAAAAAACGATAAAATAATAATAAGGGAATAATATAAGTCACCAGCAAATTTTTAATTGAGAGATAGCCATCTACACTTCCACTTACATCAATGATTAATGGATACGATGGGTCCGCTTGCTTTATTTTTAGATAATGAATATTATAGATCATCCATAAACATCCAAATAAAAGTAAAAACAGCATGGATAAATATACTTTTTTTTGATTAGACTTCATCACTTTTCACCTTATAAATGAACCCAATCGTGATTATCGCTAAAAAAAGGATTGTAGATTTAAAGAAAATGAAAATGAAATCTTCTAAGTTCACTTCGTTAAAAGGTTGGATAATCAATGCTAATGAATGATGTAATCCCAAAATTTGCGAGAACCAAATAACAAAGCTTAATGGATACGTATACTTCATATCAGTAAAACACCAACTAAGGACGGTAGCCATCCCTGCGCATAAACTAGTGAAAAAACCAAAAATGATTATATAAATGACATTACTAATAGTAGGCATTGAATTAACAAGGATATATAAAGGATTTTCAGGGAACAGGTCTGGTGACAAACCCTGGTCAAATTCACCATTCATAAACACCAAGTATGTAATAAACATGTTGAATAACAAGCAACAAACAATGACTAAAAAGGAAAATGACATATTTCCGAATAACATGGTCTTATAATAAGAGAATCGCCCTTTTTTAGTCGCTACGATATATCGGTAGCCTGTTCTGTAGTCTTGGATATAACTATCAGCACACATAATTAATAGAAAAATGGGCAAAAACCATATTAGGATTATTTGCATCATATGGCCTAATGAACTTCCCGCTAAAAAAGTGGCTAAATGGGGTGCTAACGATTCTGATGAATACAGTGTTGATGAAAAATTCCCCATCAGAATAAAGATATCAATAATTACAATTGCCAATATACATAACACTATGAACTTTGTTTTTCTATATTTTGTTAATCTATAATAATAACTATTCATTTTTTCTCCCTTTATAAAACCATCTTGAATAAAGAGCCATCCAAGATGGCTTCACAATGATCATCATTATTTTATTTATTATACTCAGTGGTGTAATAAGTATTATATTGTGAAGGTAATATTCTCCCCGTCTCCTCATCCCAGTACCCTTTTACCGAATAGCTGTTAGAACTATAATTATTATTTTCTGCTGTTAATCTTACATTAGCGGCATTAGCTCCTGAATTGCCTTTAATATAATGGTTGCGCCCACTATTTTCACCGCCGCTACCAGCTTTAACTTTCACTGCAGGGGATACATTTGTACCATTGCTTTTTTCTAACCAATAAGTAGTTAAAGTATTAGTTCCTTCTGTAGATTTATACATTCTCACTTTCCATGTATTCCGTTCCGTAGTCGTTTGGCGATACTCTGTACCTGTGTACGAGTTAGCTTGCTCTTTCTTAATCGTAAATGAATATCCCAAATTGTCATTTCCAGCTTCAACTGAAAGCGTTCCTAACCCAATTGAGCAAGCTAAAATAGTCCCTAATGCTATTACTCTTACTTTTTTCATATTATCCCCTCCTGAAAATTTACTTTACAGGTTAATAATACAACTTTATACCTACATTGCCAATTTTTTATGATAAAAAAGAACTATTTTGTAAAAAAATATAAATATAACCTTAATTATACTGTGTTTCCTAATAGTGGTTTTTTATAAATCAAGACTTTAAATGACCATTGGCAAGTCAAAAATAGTCGCACAAAAATGTCGGAATCCTCACCCATTTTAATTAAGATATCAAACATCTCATCCTTATCATCTTATCTTAAGCTACAACAAATCGGCTGTTGGGACTGGGAAACTGGCATCTACACAACTAAAGGACATCTTAACAAAAAAAGGCCGTTTAACATGTAGTTAAACGGCCTTCCCCTGTTGCTATTTAGCTTTCTTTACGGTTACTTTTGTTGCTTTCCCTGTATTGCCCGCTTTGTCTTTTGCTGAGACGTATAATGCGGACCCTGCTTTTTTCTTGCTGATTTTGACGGAGAAGTTCCCCTTACTATCAGCTTTTGCCGTTCCGATGTTTTTATTGCTGTACTTCACGGTAACGGTTGAACCTATTTCCGCTTTACCAGTTACTTTTGTTGCTTTATCGTTTACTTCATTCACTTTAGGTGTACCTGGAGCGGTTTTATCTTTAACCGTTACTTTTGCTGCTTTTCCTGTATTGCCCGCTTTGTCTTTTGCTGAGACGTATAATGCGGAGCCAGCTTTTTTCTTGCTGATTTTAATGGAGAAGTTCCCCTTACTATCAGCTTTTGCCGTTCCGATGTTTTTATTGCTGTGCTTCACGGTAACGGTTGAACCGATTTCCGCTTTACCAGTTACTGAAGTAGCTTTATCGCTTACTTCTTTCACTTTCGGTGCATCTGGGGCGGTTTTATCAAGAACCGTGACGCTTGCCGCCTTGCTTTCACGTTTTGCTAAGTCTGTAGCCGTGACTGAAAGTTTAGTTCCGGCCTTTTGCTTGCTGATTTTCACTTTGAAATTCCCTTTGCTGTCCGTGTTACCTGAACCAATCACTTTTTTTGCACTATTTTTGATCGAGATTTTCATGTCCGCTTGCGATTGACCCGTTACATACGTATCTTTGTCACTTAAAGCTTTGACAGTTGGCTTGTTAGGGGTTGCACCCTTATTCACGAATACTTTGATTGAAGATACTGCTAGTTTGGAAGAATCAGAGATATTCACAGTAAGCAGCTGCGCAGCTTTTTGGACCGGAATCGTAACGCTGAACGTTCCGTTGGCTGACGCCGTTCCTTTACCGAGCGTTTTGCTTCCGCTTTTCACTTCGATCACTGACCCTTTTTTAGCTGAACCAGTCAGTTTTGTTTGCGTATCCATCACAAGATTGACTTTAGCATTCAAGTCCACTGCACTAAGTGCACTGTACGCATTCAATCTTCCGTATCCAGAGACTAAATCTTTTCCGACAGGAAGTTCTTCTTCCGGTATGATGATTTCGCCATCTTCCGGTACATAGTCCTCATAAGGGTCTACATTATCTTCTTCTTCAAAAGCGACATATTCCGATGTCTCATGAAGGATTTCCCTTACTTCATTCACTTTCAACCCAGGGTTTCCGGATAATAATAAGGCTGTAGCTGCCGCAACATGGGGAGCTGCCATTGATGTACCATCCATGTAAGTAACATTCCCGTTAGGCACAAGGCTTGGGATGGCTGTCCCTGGTGCGACCATGTCCAACTTCGATCCATAATTGGAATAATCGGATACTAAATCAAGGGCATTGGTTGCACCGACGGATATGGCGTATTTTGATGATGCAGGATAAGAAAGACCTTCCATCCCATCATTACCGCTTGCCACGACAACCATTACATTCTTGGCAGCGGCATGTTTCAAGGCATATTCGATCGTCCTGCTATATTCTCCGCCCAAGCTAAGGTTTATGACCTTTGCACCATGATCCACGGCATATTTAATGCCTAGTGCAATTTTCTCATTGTCTCCAAATCCTGAAGAGTCCAAGACCTTCACAGGCATGATTTTAGCTGCCGGATTGATTCCTTGCATGGAATAACCGTTATCTGCTTTGGCAGCGATGATTCCGGATACATGTGTACCATGGCCATTGTCATCGATTGCTTTTTCTTTCTTATCGATGAAATTCTTACCTGACTCCATTTCAACGACACTCTGTAGATCCGCAAGTGAATCATCGACACCTGTGTCGATAACCGCTACCAACGTATCTTTTAAATTACGTTTCTTAATAAGGTTCTGCAGTTTTTCGTTATCGATGTCCGCTCCCTTTACGCCTTCTTCCCCGCCGGCGTTATTCAAAGACCATTGATACGGTGATTGAATGTCGGCAGAAAGTGCTTTGTACGTTTTTACCGCTTCGATATATTCCACTTCTGGAAGTTTTTCGATACCGGAAAGAGCTGCTGTGCTCATTTTAGCTTGGTTCTTTAACTCGACGACATACATATCATCATACAGAACCTCTTGTTGCTTAGGTGCCGATAATGTTCCATATCCTTTTCCGCTTATCTTGGATTGGACAGCGCTTAATGACTTCCCTGGTTTAAGTTTGACGATATATTTGTTCTTTACATTTTTCGAAGCAGGAAGTTCGATTCCCGCTTTGCTTGCGATATCGACGATCCTCTCACCTGCAAGCTTATCAAGATTGATTTTCTTTGCAATGGCGTCCATATCCTTTTTCAATCCGGCCGGAGCAACATCTGCCGACTTTTTGAATAAGGCCTTGATCGCTTCTTGCTGCTTGTTGCTAATGACTGCCGTACTGCTTGCTCCATTTTCATTAAGATCCTCGATAAGGGGCTTAATCTCGACTAAGTGATTATAAACGGCTTCCCTTGCCGTTTTATTACCAGCCAGATGGAGGGCCAGGAATGGCGAAGCTTTATAGTATAAAGAGGAAAGGGTACGTCCCTCAGATGACTTCGTGAGAACTTCATCTCTAAACACGCGGAGTGTTTTCAACATGGATTCTCCCGTTTTCTTATCGTTTACACTCACTTCAACCGGGCAAGATTCAAGCTCCTCCCCTTCGTCCCCGGCAGATGGCGGCAATGTCACTGAATGCGCATTGATGGAGTATTCAGCTACATTTTCCGCATCCGGAATGGGATTTCCCTCATCATCCGTATCGCCGAAATATTCAACTTTAACATAATATGTGCCTTCCCAAGCATATGGGAAATCGACTACAGCTTTTTCATCAGGATAAGAAGAGACAATATAATTGCTCTCATCTTTTTCTGCTTTTTCTTTATCTTGATATACGGAGATATTCAAGATTTTGTCCGAATTGACTTCGAACTCAATATGGGAGAACTTTTGTACTTCTTCTGTTGTGGGACTGATTTGGTACCATTGAACATCCGGTTTTTCAAACTTTCCGTCCAGAGTGTCCCCATTTTTAATCGTTTTTACATTTTCAACGGGTGCTGCAGCTGCTGCTTGAGAATTCAGTGGAACCATCAAGCTGAAAATCAGTGCAAAAATTAGTGCACACGCCGTAATTCGACTCACATTCTTAAATTTCACGGTTTTCCCTCCAATAATTGGTTAAAAAATAACAGTACTATACCAAACTATCACACTGTAAAATTTTATCAACCAATTTTTTCCCTTTTTTATGTCAAATGCTTGATTTATTTGGCCATAGAGCTGAAAAATGATTCGCACGAACCAATTAAGCAAGATATTTGCGTTCCGATTTCCTCTCATGACGATAGTAGATGTCCATTTGGCAGATTGGATGCTAATAGAGTCAAATCGGTGAGTATCCTAACATGACCTTTTTCCCATGGTCAGCCAATGCCACGAAAAAAAGCTGTCCCAGCAGTAAAAATATGCGGGACAGCTTCCAATCATTTTTATTTAGTTTGCGACGATATTGACTAATTTACCTGGTACGGAAATCACTTTACGAACGGTTTTCCCATCGATTTGTTCTTTGATGGAATCATCACCCATCGCGATTTCTTCCAGTTTTTCTCTCGTAGTGTCAGTCGGCACCATTAATTTCGCTTTGACTTTTCCGTTGATTTGGATGACGATTTCGACTTCGTTATCCACTAACTTCGCTTCGTCGAAAGCCGGCCATGTTCCGTACGTGATGCTCTCGGAATGGCCCAGTTTAGACCAAAGCTCCTCGGCGATATGAGGTGCAACTGGTGCAAGCAGCTTTACGAAGCCTTCGATATACACCTTAGGAAGCGAATCCGCTTTATAAGCATCATTAATGAATACCATCAATTGTGAAATCGCCGTATTGAATTTCAATTCCTCATAGTTCTCGGTCACTTTTTTAACCGTTTGATGATAGACTTTTTCGAGCTTGCCCGTGTCATCCGTCTCTGTCATCTTATCTGTGATCGTCCCGTCATCGTTGACTAATAAACGCCAGATACGGTCAAGGAATCTGCGAGAACCGTCCAATCCGTTTGTGGACCAGGCAATCGAAGCATCCAATGGCCCCATGAACATTTCGTACATGCGAAGTGTATCGGCACCATGGCTTTCCACGATATCATCCGGATTCACGACGTTCCCTTTGGATTTACTCATTTTTTCATTATTCTCACCAAGGATCATTCCTTGGTTAAATAGGTTCTGGAACGGTTCCTTCGTTGGCACGACACCGATATCGTACAGGAATTTATGCCAGAAACGAGCGTAAAGCAAGTGAAGCACCGCATGCTCAGCGCCGCCAATATAAATGTCGACCGGCATCCATTCTTTTAATTTTTCCGGATCGGCAAGTGCTTCTTTGTTATCCGGATCGATATAACGAAGGAAGTACCAGCTGCTTCCTGCCCACTGTGGCATCGTGTTCGTCTCACGGCGTCCTTTTCGTCCGTTTTCATCCGTTACATTCACCCATTCCGATATGTTCGCAAGTGGTGATTCACCTGTACCCGAAGGCTTAATGTCCGTAGTTTTCGGTAAAATCAATGGAAGTTCTTCTTCCTTCACTGGAGACATCGTGCCGTCTTCCCAATGGATGATTGGAATCGGTTCACCCCAGTAACGCTGACGGCTGAATAACCAGTCGCGAAGGCGGTATGTTATTTTTTTCGTGCCGATTTCTTTTTCTTCCAGCCATTTGATCATGGTCGAAATGGCTTCTTCCTTATTCAACCCATCAAGGAATTCCGAATTCACATGAAGTCCATCGCCTGTATATGCTTCACTTGTCACATCTCCGCCAGCTACGACTTCCTTGATCGGCAAGTCGAACTTTACTGCGAATTCATAATCTCGCTCATCATGGGCAGGAACGGCCATGATTGCTCCTGTTCCGTAGCTGATCAACACATAATCGGCAATCCAGATCGGCATTTTTTCGCCGTTTACCGGGTTAATCGCATAAGCCCCCGTGAACACGCCTGATTTATCCTTTGCCAAGTCTGTTCTTTCCAAGTCGCTTTTATGTTTCACTTCATCTAAATAGGCCTCAACTGCCGCACTTTGATCAGCTGTCGTAATTTTATCGACAAACGGATGTTCAGGTGCCAATACGGCATATGTTGCACCGAATAACGTATCCGGACGAGTCGTGAACACCGTGAATGTTTCATCAAAGCCATCGATATTGAATGTAACCTCCGCTCCCTCGGAACGGCCAATCCAGTTACGCTGCATATCCTTGATGTTTTCCGGCCAATCCACATCATTCAGATCGTCGATTAAACGATCAGCATACGCCGTGATGCGAAGCATCCACTGTTTCATTGGGCGGCGCTCAACAGGATGGCCTCCACGCTCACTTTTCCCATCGATTACTTCTTCATTCGCCAATACCGTACCAAGTGCAGGACACCAGTTAACGGCCACTTCATCAATATAGGCAAGGCCCTTTTCATATAATTTCAAGAAGATCCATTGCGTCCATTTGTAATAGTCGGGATCTGTCGTGTTTATTTCACGATCCCAATCATAAGAAAAACCAAGGGCTTTGATTTGGCGGCGGAACGTATTGATGTTGTGCTCCGTGAATTCAGCTGGATCATTTCCCGTATCGATCGCATATTGCTCTGCCGGAAGTCCAAAAGCGTCCCAGCCGATCGGATGCAATACATTATACCCCTGTGCCCGTTTCATCCGTGCCAGGATGTCGCTTGCCGTATAACCTTCTGGGTGCCCCACATGAAGACCAGCCCCTGAAGGATATGGGAACATATCCAGCGCGTAGAATTTGCGTTTGCCGCTTTCTTCACCCGTTTTGAATGTCTTATTGCCTTCCCAATACTTTTGCCATTTCGTTTCTATGCTTCTATGGTCAAAACTCATATGATTTCCTCCTAATTTCCGTATAAAAAACAATAAAAAACCCCTCATCCCAAAATAGGGACGAGAGGATTATGTATATCTTCCCGCGGTACCACCCACATTGGCGATAGCTAAAATCCGCCCAGCTTAAAACATCCGTAACATGGATTAAAACGCCAGGCATTACTTATTCATTCACACCCGGGACTCCAAGGCGAGTTCGCGACCGTCCCAGGTTGACTTGCACCATCCGTCAACTCTCTTTACTGGTTTAAACCGCTACTATTCCTCATCATAGTCTTTATGAGAATATTGATTTTATTTCATTCTAGTCAATTTCACCGATAATTGCAATAGCCGTACATAAACATTATCGACAGGTTTTTCATTATATATGCGAATTCAGGAAAATTCGTGCAAAAAAGGGAGCTATTCATTCATAGCTCCCCCGCTCATTTAATGTCGCAGTAAAATCATTTCATTCCTCAATTCGTTCAACTGCTGCTTCATCCGCGAAAGCATTTCCCGTTGCTGGTCATTCGAACTGGCATACAATCGTTCCATATCCGTCAAAGCCTCTTCGATATACCTTTGCGAATTTTGAAATTGTTCATCATCATAATGCTCCTGCCGTGAGGCCTCGTTAAATTCAAACTCTGCAAAATGGAGAGCCCCTTCACATTGCTCTAAAAAATGATCGACGGATTGTCTGGTTGCCATTTCAAACCCTCTCCTTCGCGTCTCATTTGGATGATTCGGAATCATCTTTTCTAGTTTGAGCAAATAACGGGAGGATTATCATTTTTTTTTGAGCAATCAACCTTTATCCCAAAACTTCTCACCTTGATGGGAAATGAACTGCTCGATCCATTCGGCAAAGCCCATATGGAGCTTCTCGCCTTCTTCAAAATCATCGATATGGCCTTTTACCATTAAATACTCCTTATCGCCTTTGGCGACGGCTTCCCCATCGATCACAATATTATCTTGATAAATGCAGGCCACTTTATAGCATCCCTCGTAGGAATTTTCATATGTGTAATTAATAATATCATCCAAGCTGTATAAATCGTTTTCCCCGCCTGATTCCACATTATCGAACAGACGGCATCCATTGGTTATTTTTAAAAACTCCTTATAATCATCAGGCAGAAGCAGTCCGGTTTTCTTTTCAAAGGAATGAATTTGTTCATCCGAAGCAGGTGAATTGAAGGTGCAAGTGGCTTTGTATGTGAACCCATCTTCATTTACTTCGATCACCTGATTATTTTCGGCTAATTTCTTTTTCATTTGTTTGATCGCTTCTTCAACTTGACCGGTCATGTCCATCAGCTCCCGATTGGATATAGTCATTCAAAGATAAACTGGAAATAGCAGCAAAATATTTAGCCTTCAAGTATACAGTATACGCTTATTTTTCAAAAAAAGACCTAGCTGCGAGAATGTTGTATAATATATGTTGCGCTTTATTTTATTTAGGAGGTTGCTGATTTGAATCAAGCAAACCCGTTTATATATGCAACGGACAACAAACGATATCATACATGGAATTACCACCTGAGAGAACATTTTGGACACAAGGTCTTTAAAGTTGCCCTGGATGGCGGTTTTGACTGTCCGAACCGTGATGGCACCGTCGCACATGGCGGCTGTACCTTCTGCAGTGCCTCAGGCTCTGGTGACTTCGCTGGCAGCAGGGTTGAACCCTTGGACGTCCAGTTTAAGAAAATCAGCGAACGGATGCACCATAAATGGAAAGATGGAAAATATATGGCCTATTTCCAAGCATTCACGAATACACATGCACCCGTGGCAGAGCTTCGCGAGAAATATGAAAGTGTATTGACCCAGGAAGGTGTCGTCGGACTCTCCATCGCGACACGCCCGGATTGCCTTCCAGATGATGTAGTCGAGTATTTAGCGGATTTGAACGAACGCACTTACCTTTGGGTCGAGTTGGGTCTTCAGACGGTCCATGAAAAGACCGCAACGATGATCAACCGCGCCCATGACTTCGATTGCTACAAAGAAGGTGTCGATAAACTGCGCAAACATGGCATCCGCGTCTGCTCCCATATCATCAATGGCCTTCCTCAGGAAGATTACGGCATGATGATGGAAACAGCCCGTGAAGTCGCCAAACTCGATGTGCAGGGGATAAAGATCCATTTACTTCATCTATTAAAAGGGACACCGATGGTCAAACAATATGAAAAGGGCCTGCTCGAGTTTCTTGACCGTGACGATTATGTCAGCCTTGTATGTGACCAGCTGGAAATAATCCCTCCAGAAATGATCGTTCATCGCATTACGGGGGACGGTCCGATCGATTTGATGATCGGTTCAATGTGGAGCGTAAATAAATGGGATGTCCTGAATGCCATTGACGCCGAACTGAAACGCCGCAACAGCTGGCAGGGGAAAAATCATCACATGGAGGTACAATCATGAAGCTAGATCGAATTTTGCCTTTTGCCAGGATTCTGCTGGAAAAAGCGGTCCGCCCCGGGGATATAACCATAGATGGCACGATGGGCAATGGCTTTGATACCGTCTTTCTTGCAGGACTTACAGGTGCAGACGGACATGTCTATAGTTTTGATATTCAGAAAGAAGCGATCGAAGCCACAGCGGCAAAACTGAACGCCGAGAATTTACAAGAGCGCTGTACCCTCATTCACGCTGGGCATGAACATTTAAGCAAATATATCAGGAAAGAACATTCCGGAAAGGTCACAGGTGCCATCTTCAACCTGGGCTACCTACCTGGCGGAGACAAATCAATCATCACCCAAGCCGAGACGACGATATCAGCCATTGAACAGCTGTTCGAACTGCTGGCGCCTGAAGGCATCATCATCCTCGTCATATACCATGGTCATCCAGGGGGATCGGCAGAACGGGATGCATTGATGGATTATGTAGAGAACTTCCCTCAACAGAAAGCCCATATCCTGAGATACGGGTTCATCAACCAAGCAAACAATCCGCCATTCATTGTCGCGATTGAAAAGAGATGATAAATCCGACACCGTTCTATACGAACGGTGTTTTTTCCATCCCAGCTCGCAGGCAGCAGAATTACCAATCATAACTTTTTGAATTTTTCGTCTATAATGATTATAATGATAGAAAATAGATAAGAGGGTGCAGAAAATGGAACATTTGCCTACTTCATTACTGACGGATATATTGACTGAAAAAATCAAAAGGGATTCAAGTGAGCAATACGGGGATTTTGTCAACTCGCTCAACTCGTTGACAGAAGAACAAAAAACCATGGAGGACCTCAAACAATTTGACCATCATTTTGATAAGTTCCTGCCACAGCTCGATTTAATGATTTCCACCCAAAACCATGAAGCGATCATGAATATGAAAGCGACGCTTTTGGACCTATTCGCCAATGACTTGACCTTCAAATCCATTTATCTCCTATCCACTGCATTATCCAACAAAAAGGAACTTACTCATTTGAACCAATTTATGTATCCGGTTACTTTCTGGGCACCGGTCATCAAGTCGAACGAATTGCTTAAAAACGCAGGCTGATCCAAAAAAGCTGCCGAAGTCTAATGAACTGCCCCGTAAATGTTAGACACCAAACTAACATTTACGGGGTGTTTTTTATGGCTAATTTTTCTGCCCAACAGAAAATATTCATTGTACGACTTTACCTTGAAGGAAAGCACAGCTATATGGATCTTCAGAAAATATTTGAAGTTTCTTATCAAATGATTCAAGGATGGGTTCGTTTATACCAAATTCAAGGAGCCGATGGATTTAAGAAATCCTATACAAGTTATTCTACGGAGTTTAAAATGGATGTACTTAATTATATGAATGAAACGGGTATATCTTCTTACGACGCAGCCGCAAGGTTTAATATTTCATCTCCAGCGCTAATTCGGACGTGGAGAATAAATGTTAATGCCTATGGATTAGATGCCCTAATTTCTAAGAAAAAGGGGAGACCATCCATGAAAAAAGATATCAATCCATCCAAACAAATTGAAGGTTCGGTTAAAGAGCTTGAAGAACGAATTAAACAACTGGAAATGGAGAATGCGTATTTAAAAAAGTTAAATACTTTAGTTCAAATGCAGGAAAAATTACAACCAAAATCAAAGCGCAAGTAATTTATGAACTAAAGTCCATTTATGAGGTTGTGGCCTTAATTAAAGTCGCTGATATTCCACGTAGCACGTACTATTATTGGGAAAAACGCTTGAATCGAGAAGATAAGTATTCGAAGGTAAAAGCCACTATTCAGTCTATCTATCATGAACATAAAGGACGTTACGGTTATCGTCGTATCACAAAAGAGTTAAAAAAATATGGGTTTTCTCACAATCCAAAGACCATCAACCGCCTCATGAATGAAATGGGCGTAAAATGTTTAGTCCGTATGAAAAAGTATCGTTCGTATAAGGGGCGTGTTGGTCGAATTGCCCCCCATATTTTACAACGTGATTTTCAAGCCGAGAAAATGAATCAAAAATGGGTAACAGACGTAACGGAATTTCATTTATTTGGGGAGAAACGTTACTTATCCCCTATCCTTGATTTATGTAATGGTGAAATTATTGCCTACAAAGTGATGAAACGGCCTGTTTATAAACTTGTTGGAGATATGTTAGATGAGGCGATTAAACACCTAAAACCAGAAGATACGGTCATCCTCCATTCGGATCAAGGGTGGCATTATCAAATGAAGAAGTATCAAAAAACCTTAAAAGATTCCCGCATTATACAAAGCATGTCCCGTAAGGGAAATTGTTTAGATAACGCAGTCATGGAAAACTTTTTTGGCTTGTTAAAGTCTGAATTGCTTTATCTCCAAGAGTTTGAAAGTATGGAGCACTTTGAAAAGGAATTAGATGATTATATTCATTACTATAACCACAAACGAATGAAGGTAAAATTAAAAGACCTGAGTCCGATAGAATACCGAACTCAGGTCTTAGAAGCTGCTTAAATTATATGTCTAACTTTATTGGGTCAGATCATTTCATTTATCCTGAAGTATGTACGGATCAAACGACATACCCTAATATCTTTAAACGGTTTTCAACAAAACTCAGCGCATATTGAAATACATCATCACGCTCTGGTTCATTGAAGATTTCATGATAAAGCTTCGGCCATTCCTTATATTGCTTTTCACTGGCCAAATTATAATTGAACCACTCACGAACCGCCTTCTTGTTCACGATTCGGTCATCTCCGCCCTGCATCACCAAAAGCGGCACATCCTGAAATTCAGGAATCTCTTCAAAAGCATCCTTCATAGCCTGTGCAAGCTCGCGATACCAGCGAACCGAAACCTTTGTGATATATAATGTATCGTTTCTATCGGATTCACGAATTTCCGCACTTCTCGTCGCCATTTCAGGTGTCAATCCGGAATCCACCCTGAACTGAGGCATAACGATGTTCAAACCATGCGAGAGCATTGTAAGGAACTTCCGCGGCTTCGTCACGAGGCCCAAGCAAGGAGAAGAAAGAATCACTCCTGCAATGTCCCATTCCTCTTCCTGAAGAAGGCGTATCGAAATCAAACCGCCCATGCTGTGTCCAAGTAAAAAGACCGGCAACGAATATTCATAAGCCTCTTCTATCCAGCTTTTCACTTCGTCCAAATACTCATCAAAGGAATCGATATGTCCCCGGTAGGCGCGAGTAGTCATACCCTGCCCAGGAAGGTCGCCCATGACGACATGGTATCCAGCTGAAAGCCACATTTGTGTTACCCACTTATAACGTCCATGATGTTCCATTGCCCCATGAATGATGACAATGACGCCCTTTGCGTCTCCTTCTGTCTCCCATTTCCACATTCGAAATCCCCCTTTCATTTTCACTTGTTGTGTACGATCCATGATAGTTGAAATAATATATATAAATTATAACCATATTCGTGATTTTCGACAAAAAAGAAATCTAACAAGTTGTACATTGCTATTATAAATAGCCAAGTGTATTTGCATACGGTATATTAAAATAATACATAAAAACATTCACTTCGGAAAGGAAATGATTGAAAATGATTATTTATCCGTATAAAGGCAAAGAACCTGAAATTGCTGAAAGCGCTTATATTGCTGAAAATGCTGTCGTCACAGGTGATGTCAAAATTGGCGACGAAACATCAATCTGGTTCAATTCCGTCATTCGCGGTGATGTATCCCCAACCATCATCGGAAAAAAAGTCAGTATACAGGATAACAGCATCCTGCACCAAAGCCCAAATAATCCATTGATCATCGAGGATGAAGTAACCATTGGCCATCAGGTCATATTACATAGCTGTAAAATCCGCAAAGGAGCTTTAATCGGCATGGGATCGATCGTACTTGATGAAGCCGAAATCGGCGAAGGGGCTTTCATCGGTGCCGGCAGTCTCGTTCCCCAAGGCAAAGTCATTCCACCGAACATGTTGGCATTCGGACGTCCAGCTAAAGTCATCCGCGAAATCAACGAAGAAGATCGACAGGATATGGAACGCATCGTACGCGAATACGCCGAAAAAGGCCAATACTATAAAACGGCGGAACGAATAAAGTAATGCACGAGCACTTGACTGAAAATTACGAGTATTTGCTCCAAACTCACGAGTAAATACTGAAACTCAGCATTGCACCAACTTCCGAGTAAATTCTGAAACTCACGAGTATTTCTCCAAATTCACGAGTAAATTGCTGAAACTCACGAGTATTTGCTCCAAACTCACGAGTATTTGCTCCAAATTCACGAGTATATTGCTCTAACTCACGAGTATGGCCCTTAAAGTTGAATTTCTTTGGGATTTCTTGAATTATTCCCGCAGACGGCTAAGTTAATCCATAAAAAAGGTGCCCCGCTAATAGCGGGACACCTTTTTTTATATGAATTACGCTTGTGCTTTTAATGTTTCTGCTTTGTCCGTGCGTTCCCATGGAAGATCGACATCTGTACGGCCGAAGTGTCCGTATGCAGCTGTTTGTTTGTAGATTGGGCGACGAAGGTCAAGCATTTTGATTATACCAGCTGGACGAAGGTCGAAGTTTGCGCGAACTAGGTCAACAAGGACTTCTTCGCTAACTGTACCAGTTCCGAACGTATCAATAGAGATCGATACAGGCTCTGCCACACCAATTGCGTATGCCAATTGAACTTCCGCTTTGTCGGCAAGGCCTGCTGCCACGATGTTTTTCGCAACGTAACGTGCAGCGTATGCAGCAGAACGGTCAACTTTAGTTGCATCCTTACCAGAGAATGCACCGCCGCCGTGACGAGCGTATCCGCCGTAAGTATCAACGATGATTTTACGTCCAGTAAGACCAGCATCCCCTTGAGGTCCGCCGATTACGAAACGGCCAGTCGGGTTGATGAAGTACTTAGTATCTGCATCGATCAACTCGGCTGGAACGACAGCTTTGATCACATGTTCTTTTAGATCGGCTTGAATTTGTTCAAGCGTAATTTCTGCATCATGCTGTGTAGAGATGACGATTGTATCTACACGTACAGGACGGTTATTCTCATCATATTCCACGGTTACCTGTGTTTTACCATCAGGGCGTAGGTAAGCAAGAGTTTCATCTTTACGAACTTGAGTCAAGCGGAATGAAAGTTTATGCGCCAATGAAATCGGAAGCGGCATAAGCTCTTCTGTTTCATTACAAGCGAATCCGAACATAAGACCTTGGTCCCCTGCACCGATTGCATCGATTTCTTCATCTGACATGTTTCCTTCACGAGCTTCCAATGCTTTATCGACACCAGCTGCGATATCGGCAGACTGCTCATCAATGGAACTCAAAACGGCACAAGTTTCAGCATCGAAACCGTATTTCGCACGTGTGTAGCCAATTCCTTTAACCGTATCACGAACGATACGCGGGATATCCACGTAAGCGGACGTTGTAATTTCACCAGCAACAAGTACAAGACCTGTAGTTACACTAGTTTCACACGCAACACGTGCATTTGCATCCTTAGCTAGGATAGCATCTAAAATGGAATCTGAAATCTGATCACAAATTTTGTCCGGATGGCCCTCTGTAACAGATTCAGAAGTAAATAGACGTTTCTTTGACATCATATTTCCTCCTTGGAAGTTAGTATGTTGTAGGCATAAGCCTGATTTTTACGGAACTCGTTTCCCTCATTAGTTTCAACTATAGACACAGAATTACTTATAAAAAACACAAAAACCTTCCCTGGCAAATGAGGAAAGGTTTAAAATTCTGTCTTCTATCCTTTCACTCTTATCGTTCAAGGGTTTTTTACCTTGCTCAGGTTAGCACCATCACCACTATTCCTTGAAGACCTTCGCTTTATTTTCGGCGATCGATCTTGGAGTCAAGTTCAATATGGCAGGTTGCTGGGTTTCAAAGGGCCTGTCCCTCCACCAACTCGGGATAAGAGAATCCGTACAATTTAAGATATTATCGTATCTGGCTGGAATTTGTCAATGCTTTTCTAAAAAGAACATTTCCACCCAGAATGGCGTTCATTTGAAAAAACATGTTGATACAACGTCCTAGAGGGGTTTACAACGCAAAATACGAATAGAAATGTTGTAAATTGCCATTAATAATAAAGTATTGAACATCGAAAAGGAACGACATCCTGACTTTCCCATTAGACATATATTGCTTACTAACTTCCTATTTAAATAAATTTTTCTTCATGAAAGTATATGCGATTATCCTGACTCGGTTCCTGCCGGATTAAAATGATTAATGCGGCTAGCTGAAAATAATCACAAATTAAAAGAAATAGTATAGACTAATTAAATGAATGTGTTATACTAATTGTAATCTAAAAACTCAAACAAAGGAAGGTACCTCATATATGAATTCTGTAGATGTTTCTAATGAGTTACACCAATTATTAACAGGAAACAATGTGCAAACTCAACTATCAGTTCCTCAATTGGTCGAAAAAGTACTTAGCAGAAATGAAGGCGTTTTAACATCAACCGGCGCGGTAAAAGCTGAAACTGGCAAATATACCGGTCGTTCACCTAAAGATAAATATATCGTGGAAGAAGCATCAGTTAAAGATAAAATCGATTGGGGTCCCGTGAACCGACCGATTTCCGAAGATGTGTTCAATAAACTATATAATAAAGTAGTTGACTACCTAAAAGCAAAAGAAGAGATTTTTGTTTTTAAAGGTTTCGCTGGTGCAGACGAATCATCACGTCTTCCCATCCGTGTTGTTAATGAATATGCTTGGCATAACCTTTTCGCCCATACTTTGTTCATCCGTCCAAACGAAGAGGAACTGAGAGGTCACGAAGCTGAATTCACGATCCTTTCTGCACCTAACTTCAAAGCGGACCCAGAAGTGGACGGAACTACATCCGAAACGTTCATCATCGTTTCTTTTGAACGCCGTACGATCCTGATCGGCGGAACGGAATATGCAGGAGAAATGAAAAAATCGATCTTCTCGATCATGAACTACTTACTTCCAGAGGCTGGAATCCTTCCAATGCATTGCTCTGCTAACGTAGGACGTGAAGGGGACGTCGCTTTATTCTTCGGACTGTCCGGTACAGGCAAAACAACTTTATCAGCAGACACTAGCCGTAAATTGATTGGCGATGACGAGCACGGCTGGTCTTCTAACGGCGTATTCAACATCGAAGGCGGCTGCTATGCGAAAACGATCAACCTTTCACGTGAAAAAGAACCGCAAATTTTCGATGCAATCCGTTTTGGTGCTGTATTGGAAAATGTTGTTGTCGATCCGGATACGCGTGTAGCGAACTATGATGACAGTTCATTGACTGAAAACACTCGTGCTGCTTACCAAATGCAAGCGATCGATAACATCGTGAACCCAAGTATTGCAGGACATCCAAATACAATCATTTTCTTAACAGCTGATGCTTCAGGCGTTCTGCCTCCAATCAGCAAGCTTTCCAAAGAACAGGCAATGTTCCACTTCCTAAGCGGATACACTAGTAAATTGGCTGGTACTGAAAGAGGCGTAACTTCTCCGGAAGCTACATTCTCCACTTGCTTCGGTTCACCATTCTTACCGCTTCCAGCTACACGCTATGCTGAGATGCTTGGTGATAAAATTGACGAGCACAATGCAAAGGTATATCTTGTCAACACAGGATGGACTGGCGGTGCATACGGAACTGGAAGCCGTATGAAACTTGCTTACACCCGTGCAATGGTACAAGCGGCGCTTGAAGGTGAATTAGCGAACATCGAAACGATCAAAGATGATATCTTCGGTTTGGATATCCCGCTTCATGTTCCTGGTGTTCCTGATGAAGTGCTTCAACCAATCAAGACTTGGGCAGATCCTGCCGCTTATAAAGAAGCAGCAACAGACCTTGCCGCACAATTCCGTGCAAACTTCAAGAAATTCAAAAGCGTTCCAAGTGAAATCGAAGAACTTGGCGGCCCGACAGCTTAATAAATTGTACACAAAAGGACCAAGCTCTTGCTTGGTCCTTTCAGTTTGTCGGCAAGAAATGTCACATCCCGAACCATGATTATGGATTACTTTATTAAGTGCCATGGAAGGGGAAATACCTCATCTACTGTCGAAGAAGTACCAAGTAACCCGAAATACGGCGGCTACGGTCGAAGTAACTACCATTAGCCCGAAATACGGCATCTTCGCTCGAACTTACTGCCATACAGCCCGAAATATGGCGGCTGCGCTCGAATTTACTGCCTTGCACCCGGAATACAAGTCTACTGTCGAATTCACTGCCATACAGCTCGAAATACGCCATCTGTGGTCGAAATTACTCCTTACCCGAATACACGTCTACTGTCGAATTCACTGCCATACAGCTCGAAATATGCCATCTGCTGACGAATTCACTGCCTTGCAAGCCCGAAATACGGCGGCTGCGCTCGAATTCTCACCCCTTGCAGCACGAAACACGGCGGCTGCGCTCGAATACTGCCTTATAACCCGAAATATGACGGCTGCGCTCGAATAATTGGCTAGCCGAGACTCTGCTAGGATGCTTGCGGTGAGGAGGCTTGACGTACAGGAAGCGGATCTGAAACCAACTGGATCGTTTCCACGTTCTGAAAGGACCACTTTCTTGCATGGTCCTTTTTTTCATTGGAAAAAGGGGCACTGTGATAGTCAGTGCCCCCTTAATCGTTATTCCGTTATCGATGTTGTCCAAATTTTTAGATGATCGCTTTATTCCTGTCTTTTTTCATGGACACCGTTTTGTATTGATATATATTACCCAGGTTGGCCACCGGGACATCTGTTTTAGTTGCATCAATGCAATTGCGTGTATCCAGAATCAATTTATTGCTCATGAGATTCGATAGCTTATCATAATCCATCTGTTTAAATTCATCATGGTCAGTCAGGATAAGTATCAAGTCGGCATCATTTACAGCGTCTTCCACTGATACGACTGGCATCTTTCCAGATTTGACATGCGGGTCATGCAAGGCTACATCCATGTTTTCCATTCCCATCAAGATATTGACGACATCAATGGCGGGACTTTCACGAATATCATCTACATTTCCTTTGTATGCTAGACCGAAAACAGCTACTTTTGGCTTCCGGATCCCCTCTAGCATCATCCTTACGGAATTAACGATGTAATAAGGCATCGATACGTTGGTATCACGGGCCAATTTAATGATTCTCGCATACTCCGGTGCCTTTGCAACGACGAAATACGGATCGACCGCTAAACAATGGCCGCCAACTCCTGGTCCTGGTTGGTGTATATTGACACGAGGGTGTTTGTTTGCCATCGATATGACATCCAAAACATTGATGTCCAGCTCGAAACAGATTTTCGTCAGCTCATTCGCAAGGGCGATATTGACATCCCTGAAGGTGTTTTCCATCAGTTTGGACATTTCAGCCGTTTTCGCATCGGTCTGAATGATCTCCCCTTGAACGAAGGTTTTGTAAACAAGACTTCCTTTATATGAGCATGTTTCGGTGATGCCCCCGACGATACGGTTATTATGAACCAACTCTTCAAGAATCCTTCCAGGTAAAACGCGTTCCGGACAATGTACGAGGAAAATGTCTTTTCCGATGGTAAGGCCCGTCCTCTCGATCATCGGTTTAATATGATCATCCATGCTTCTTGGCGCTATCGTCGATTCGATAATGATGACATTCCCTTTTTTGATAAAAGGAAGAATGTTTGAGGTTGCATCCATGACATGTGTTAAATCACAGGATTGGTGCATGTCCTTTTTATTTGGTGTAGGCACCGCGATGATGAAAACATCCGCATGTTCCGGGCTTAACGCAGCTCGGAACTTATTGGAAGCAATCACTTCTTCTAATACCTCATCCAATCCAGGTTCTTCGATATGGAGCCTGCCGCTATTCAAATTGGAAATAATTTCAGGATGGATATCCACGCCGACAACATCGACACCGTATTTCGCAAACATTAAAGAAGTTGGAAGTCCGATATAACCAAGTCCGATTGTACAAAGTTTCATATAAACCACTCCTATCTATTTTTCTGCTGCACTCAAATTTGTTAGGCTGTTTGATAGATTTCGATAAAGATTTCCTTCTCTTGTTTCCAATTGTATTTTTGTCGCGCCTTCAGGCAGTTTTGGCTCATTTCCGCCCTTTTTTCAGGGTGCTTCAATAAGTAATTGACACCTTCTGCAATTGATTTTGGATCATGCGAATCGACACACACACCGATTTTTTCCGTATCGACAACCTTTTGAATTTCAGGAAAGCTGCAGGCAACCACTGGCACACCGCTCATCATGTATTCAAACAATTTATTTGAAGAAGCGGAGTAGTGATTAAAGCAGACATTATTCAATATCTGAAAACCTAAATACGCATTTTTTGTATAATGGAGCAGCTCGTCGACCGGAACCTTCGGCAGGAACTTCACACGATGCTCCAGATTCATGTCGCTTACTTTCTTCATTAATTCATCCTTGATCCTTCCATCCCCGATAAAAACTACCGTTCCGCCCTCGATCATCGGTACAGCATCAACCAATTGCTCTAACCCTCTTCCCATTTGAACGCCGCCTTGGTATAACAATATCGGTTCATTCTCTGGCAAATCGAGCAGCTCATGCAAATTCACGGCCGTACTTTCCTCCGGATTGGTTGGAATCGGATAGTTATGGACCACCTTGGGATACAGACCATATAAGTCTTCGTTATACTTAGCTCTCGTATGGTTTTCAGCAATCATTTCATCGACGAACATTAATAGGAATTTCTCCATCATCCCGTAAATTCGGCTATTATATCCCGTTCTGCTCGTTTGTACTTCATGCGAGTCATAAATCAGCTTTTTCCTTCTCAGCCATTTACTGCTGATCGCTCCCTGCATGAGCGTATTCAAGTCATTTGAATGATAGAAATCATATTTCCTTTTCCGGCCATGATAGATCATTTGACCAAAAATGTAGCTCCTCGTTAATAGTGTCGGCAGCTTCGTTTTAGTGATGAACAGGGTGCCCAGCGCAAGGAGTGCAAATGCACCGAACAGTATTCCCGATCCCACCCAGCCGTTGATCAAGTTCAAATTCCACAGCGTATTCCAGATCAATAAGGCAAATAGAACGATTTCAAACTTCTTTTTCTTCAATTTGCCTACGATCCTGAGAATCTTATTAAGCGCCTCCCAGCGGTTATTCACCCTAGTGACCGAGAAACCATTTTGGTGTTTCTCCTTTTTGGCCAAACCTTCGATTTTCCAGTTATGAATGGCAATTAAATCGACTTCATAACCCGCTTCTGTAAGTGCTGTGCATTCTCTTAGAACCCTCGCATCGTTCGTAAAGTGATTCCACACGAACATACATACTTTCTTCGCCATGTTGTCCTCCACTTCCGGATTTTTCAGCCTGACGCTTCCATCACGTTGATGAGACCTTTAATATTTTTAGACCACTGAAAATGTTGTTTAGCATACCGATGACCGTTTTCTCCCAGTTCTTCACGAAGGGCCGGATCTGAGGCCATTGTCAATATATGCTGACAGATTTCATCAACATTTCTGCTCTCTGCCACCAACCCGCATTTCGCCTCCATGAGCATCTTCTTGGCCCTGCCGTCCACATCACCGACAATTGGTTTTCCGACACACATATAATCGATGATTTTACCGGGCAGGACCTTGTTGAAGACTTCTTTTTCAACCAAGCTCACATAGGCAATATGAGACGTTGAAACTTCATGAAGAGTCACTCTTCGATTCATCGCATTAATCATCTTAATATTAGTCAGCCCTCTAGAGCTTATCTCCTTCTCCACTTCGGATATCCGGTATCCATATCCAATCATCGAGAACTCGATTTGTTTATGTTCCCTTAGCTTTTCAGCGACGGCTATCAGTTTTTTCAAGTCCTGGGCCAGTCCGATATTCCCCGCATAAACGACCTTGATTACCTTTTCCGATATGGGTGTAAGCAAGTTCTTTAACGTCAGCTCATCCGCTGTAAGCGAATTGGGGATGAATTGGATGGCCTCTTCCTTGACTCCCTTTGCAACGATATAATCCCTGAAACCGGGACTATTGATGATAATAAAATCTGAATGCCTATATAGCTTCCTTTCCAGGAAGAAAGCGATTTTCAAAACCCACTTATTATTAAATACGCCTACACCTATCAACGATTCCGGCCATAAATCCCTGACATCGGTAATGAGTTTCGCCTTCATCTTTTTCTTGGCGATCAATGCTGCCAATGTAGGGAAGATCGGCGGGGTCGTGGCAAACACATAATCATATTTTTTTTCGAGACGGATGATTGTATAGATGAAAAGCCACATCGCTTCAAGATAATGAAGCAACCGCTTCCCCATATTGCTTGTATACCTCTTCACTTTGTCCGGCTTAATCCTGATGACATCTTCTTCAATGCTATCTTCATCCCAAAACTTTGTATCTTGATATAAACTTTGATTAGGATAACTCGGCTTCAATGTGATGACCGTTACCTCGAATCCGTTTCTTTTCAAATGGAGATATATATTTTTCATTCTATTTCCCGCACTTCCGATTTCCGGATAAAAGTTTTGCACGATCATCAGGACGCTTTTCATATTCGCCTATCACCTCTATTCTGCTTAGCTTACTTCCTGCTTTATATTGTAAATGCCAGATATTAACTTAAGGTTAAAGAAGTATAAAGTCATTATTAATATTGTAAAAATTCTGTTAATAATTGTTTCGTTTTTATATTTCCCCTGAACTTCCCGTTATAATGGGGGAGACATTCAGAAGGGGAGGAAATGAGCATGCCTAAACAACGTATTAAGGTCATGACCGTATTTGGTACAAGACCAGAGGCTATCAAAATGGCACCAGTCGTTTTGGAACTGAAAAAGCATCCAGAAGAAATAGAAACCATCGTGGTGGTCACCGCCCAGCATAGGGAAATGCTCGACCAAGTCTTGCAATGTTTTCAAATAAATCCAGATCACGATTTGGATATGATGAAGGATAGACAAACATTAGAAGAGATTACAACTCGAGGGCTTGAAAAATTGAGTTCGCTCATGAAAGATATAAAACCGGATATCGTCCTCGTACATGGGGATACAACGACAACTTTCATCGCCAGCCTGGCAGCTTTCTATAATAAGATACAGATTGGTCACGTTGAAGCTGGTCTGCGGACTGGTAATAAGTATTCTCCATATCCTGAAGAGATGAATAGGCAGCTGACAGGCGTCATGGCTGATTTGCACTTTGCCCCTACAAATCAGGCGGCAGAGAATCTAATTTTGGAAAATAAAAAGAGTGATTGTATCCATATTACTGGCAATACGGCTATCGATGCTTTGAAAACAACAGTACGTAAAGACTATGAACATCCGATTCTATCTGGTTTGAATGGAGATCGCATGTTATTGATGACAGCGCACAGACGGGAAAATATCGGAAAACCAATGGAAGAGATATTCCGTTCCGTCAAACGGCTGCTTGAAGATTACACGGATATCCAAGTTGTTTTCCCGCTTCATAAAAACCCGGTTGTCCGTGAAATTGCTTACCGGATTTTCGGTGAAACGGAAAGGCTTCACTTAATAGAGCCGCTTGAGGTGCTTGATTTCCATAACTTTGCGGCGCACGCCCATCTCATATTGACAGATTCCGGAGGGGTGCAAGAAGAAGCTCCCTCACTTGGAGTTCCTGTCCTTGTGTTACGCGATACAACAGAACGTCCGGAAGGAATCGAGGCCGGTACCCTTTTATTGGCAGGAATCGAGGAAGAACGAATTTATCAATTAGCCTCAGAATTACTTACAAATGAAGAAACCTATAAAAAAATGGCGACAGCTTCCAACCCATATGGAGATGGATTCGCTTCAAAGCGGATTGTCGATATCCTATTAACGCATTGCGAAGTGAAATCACCCCTTCCATTATAAAAAATAAAATAGAGAGAAAAGCCTGTCACGTAAGCGGCAGGCTTTTTCTATTCAGCCAGATTATGAAACGGCTGCTTTCATTTTCATTTAGCGAAGGATTAAAGCAAAGTCCAATTTAGCTTTGTAAATGTAAAATACATATGTGATAGTTTGGGGAGATTTAAAGTTTCATTGAAGTCAATCGTATTACCTTGGAGGTGTTCGGGAAAGATCCCAATTGTGTTAAATGTGGTAAAGAAATTAAGGGGGACGAAGTCGTTCTTGTGAAAATGCGTTATCCGAAGCGTAAAGGGATGACTGAAAATAAAAGCATATTTAAAAAATGAAGGAAGTTTCATCTGCGAAGCTTGTTTTGATAAGAAAATTTAATTCTGTCGAATGGATAGTCAACACGAAACAGGAGGATTAGTATGAAAAATCAAGTTACCCTCTATTTAATTTTTGATGGACAGCTATAGACCCATTGGCCTTTTATACAGAAGTATTTCATGGTCAACTGCAAATCTACGGGGAAGCTGATTTCCCAACACCTGAAGAAGCGAATGACCTTGTTTAAAAATGGCCGAAAATACGCCTTGTCTCCCCGGCCATTTTTAATAGGCATTCATTCGCTGAACACTCCATCAAAAAATATGAAAATAATTAAGGATATTTTTCCCAATCAATAAAATCGTGACGCAAATGAATAATATACGGACATAGGAAGCACCTTTCTTAATGGCGAAGTTCGTTCCTGCCAATGCTCCCGCGACCATTGCAAGACCCATCGGGATTCCATAGGCAAAATTGACGGTCCCCATAGATAAAAAAATGATAAGTGCGGCAATATTGCTTCCAAAATTCAATATTCTTGCATTCCCGGCAGCCTGGACAAAATCAAACCCAATGATCAGAAATGAAAATAATAAAAAGGAACCTGTGCCTGGTCCAAGAAAACCATCATAAAAACCAATCGCAAATATTATGACTATCAAGAGAATCATTTTCTTCCTTGTCAGCCCTTTATACTTTGCATCTTTACCCCAATCCTTTTTTACCAACGTATAAAACGCGACAATGACCAGCAAGATCAAAATGAGGGGCTTCAATATCTCTGCTGAAACGAAATGTACAACGTATGCTCCTAACGCCGCTCCAATCACGGTGATCGGAAACAGCTTGATGACGAATTTGAAATCCACTTTTCCAGCCCGAATGAATGAAATCGTACTCGTTAAAGACCCCATGGTACCCGCCAGCTTGTTAGTGGCAAGTGCCGCTGAAGGCGATATCCCCGTGAACAATAAAGCAGGAATGGAAATTAACCCTCCCCCGCCCACTACGGAATCGATGAATGCGGCAATAAAACCCGCAAGTACTAAAAATAGCAAAGTATAGAGATTGATATCCTCCATGTATTCCCCTTCTTTCAAAATCTAATGCCATTACTCATTTTTCACCCAGGTAATCGAATAACCTTTCTTCTGAAATGACCGTGAACCCATGCCTCCTAAGCAAAGCCGCGGTCACTCCATTCCCGACCTTCTTCTTCCCCTTGAATTCCCCATTATAAATCGTGGCACTCCCGCAGGATGGACTGTTTTCTTTTAAAACGACTAACGTCGCCCCTACCTCCCGGGCTTTCAATAACGTAAGATTCGCTCCCTTTATGTACAGTTCCGTTACATCCCTGCCCGACTTTTCGATGATCTTCGCTTTTCCATCAAGGACATCCCCACCTTCACCGCCAACTATCTCAGCAGGTTCCCTCGGGGTCGAAAAACCGCCAAGCAACTCAGGACAAACAGCTATAGCCTTTTTCTCCCTCATCAATGCCATAATTCCATCATCCAAGCTGTGAGTACCATTGTATCTTACCTCAAGGCCCGCTAAACAAGAACTCACCAAAATCATCAAACCACCCCGCCTCATGCACTTTACACCATTTTACCACTCTTTTCGTGTCAATCATTTCGAAGATTGAATATCCACCAGGGATTCTACGCTGATAGAATCCCGTTTTGCTTGGGTCGAATTTTTTCCCCACAGGCCGAATTATCCGCGCATCTGTCGAATTCTGCAAAAACAAAAAAAGCGCTTGCAGCGAAGGCGATTCCCGGCAAGCGCTTGTCTATTTAGTTAGTTGAATTCAGTGATAGCAGTTGGTACGTAATGATGGTCTTTTCACTGGTCCATTCAATTTTTTGGATAACGGCTGTTCCGCTTGAATCAGATTGGATCGTTTTGCGGACATCGATTGGAATATCGATAGGGTATAACCTGTAACCAGCTTTCGCCAGCCGAAAAGTGTTTTCTTCTTCACGGGTTTCGTTCCCTTTTGTAACGATCATGGTATTTAGCTCCATAGGCATGCCCATGTGTATCTCCTCCTCTTGCCAATATACTTAGTATATCCTTCATTCTATCATTATTCGGTTTTACTTTTCATCCAAGATGTTAAATCTTCGACTACTTTTCTGTTCACGGCAGGCGGGAAGTAATGCGTGAATTGAGGGAAATACCAACTTTCGACCTCTTTGTCATGCATTTTCAACCTTTTTTCCAGCCGGTATGCGTGTTCTATGGCGACATTGTCATCTTTTTCACCGTGTATGATCAGGACGGGTACATTCAAATCTTCAATCGCAAACAATGGAGTACGGTATTCATATTGATCCGGGCATTTTTTAGGTGTTCCGCCGATGACACGCTTCATCATCCGACGCATATCGACCCGTTCGACATATGTTAAAAACATATCCGACACACCTCCCCATGTGACGATCGACGCTGCGTTCCTGCAATATATCCCAGTCCAAAGGGCCATGATGCCGCCACGGGAAAACCCGAGGATATGAATGTGATCCTTGTTCACTCGGGGATGCCGTTCAAGAAGATTGAATCCTGATATCGCATCGAATCGATCTTCGCCTCCAAAATCCTCATCTCCCTCCCCGCCTTGATTTCCACGGTAAAAAGGAGCAAAAACGATGAAACCTTCTACAGCATACTGCACGATCCTTGCAGGCCTCACCTTCCCGACATTTTTAATCCCGCCGCGTAAATATAAGAAGGCGTCATGTATTTCGCCATCAACCGGTTCAGCCAGCAAACCCTTTACCTTCAGGCCTTGTGATATGTACGTAACTGAATAAAGATGGATTCGTGGATGCGGTGATGGAAACCGCTGTTTTGAAATAATCGTTCCGTTCTCCAAGTTCCACTCTCCTTTCTCTTTATTCTTATTGTAAAACATCCGCTTGTTTTTATCCCCTGAGAGGCATTCACATTTTTTTCATCCGTTCATACGATAATGTAGGCAAAATACCCATATATCAAGGAGGAAGGAATTTTGAAAAAATGGTGTAAAGCAGGTGTCGTATTTTTACTTCTGTGCGTGCTGGTGATCCCGCTTGGCGCATGCGGCAACAAAGAACAGGAAACAACGAAGGTCAGGGTTGCCGAAGTAACCCGCTCCCTTTTCTATACACCGCAATATGTGGCGATCGAAAAAGGTTTTTTTAAAGATGAGGGCCTCAGCATTGATTTGAAAACGACTGCAGGCGGCGACAAGACGATGACCACGCTTCTTTCCGATGGCGCGGATATTGCTCTCGTTGGCTCCGAAACATCGATTTACGTTCAGGCACAAGGCTCGAATGACCCCGTCATCAACTTCGCTCAATTAACACAGACGGATGGAACGTTCCTTGTTTCACGTGAAAAAATTGACAACTTCAATTGGGATATGCTGAAAAACTCTACATTCCTTGGCCAGCGCAAGGGCGGGATGCCGCAGATGGCCGGCGAGTTCGTATTGAAAAAACATAACATAGACCCGAAAAAAGATTTGAACCTCATCCAGAACATTGATTTTGCGAATGTCGCAACTGCCTTCGCTTCCGGAACCGGCGATTTCGTTCAACTGTTCGAACCAACGGCCAGTGTGTTTGAAAAAGAAGGAAAAGGCTTTATCGTCGCTTCTTTCGGCACCGAGTCCGGTCATCTTCCATATACAGTTTATATGGCCAAAGAAAGCTATTTGAAAGAAGACAAAGAGACTGTCGAAAAATTCACGAGGGCCTTGAAGAAAGCACAAGATTGGGTTCAGGAAAACGATGCTGCCGAAATTGCCGAAGTCATTCAGCCGTATTTTGAAGATACAAATCTCGAGACGATGGAAACTGTTATCAACCGCTACAAAGAACAAGGAACCTTTGCCACCGACCCCATTCTTGACGAAGAAGAATGGAACAATCTGCAAAACATCATGGATGAAGCAGGCGAGCTTCCAACACGTATTAGCCATGAAGAGCTGGTCAATACCGACTTTGCTGAAGAAGTCACAAAATAACATAGCAAAAGGTAAGGAGGATGTCCGATGAGCTTTTTAAAAATCCAAGACATTCACCATACTTATTTTTCAAATCAGACGGCAGCGACCGCACTTGCGGACATTTCCCTCGACATTGAAAAAGGTGAATTCGTCTCTTTTCTAGGTCCGAGCGGCTGCGGAAAAACCACCCTGCTTTCCATCATCGCCGGGCTCTTTCCGCCCACTTCAGGAAAGATCCTGCTCGAAAACAAACCGCTGAAAGCCAACAGCGACCTTTCAATCGGCTATATGCTGCAGCAGGATTATCTATTTCCATGGAAGACGATAGAAGAAAATATATTATTAGGATTGAAACTGATAAAAAAAGATGAAGGACTCGAGAAAATAAAAACGCTTAAACTTTTAAGTGACGTTGGATTGGGAGACACCGGAAAATTATATCCGCGCGAACTATCGGGAGGAATGAGGCAAAGGGCTGCACTGGCACGGACACTTGCAGTGGATCCAAAAATCCTTTTGCTTGATGAACCGTTTTCAGCTCTTGATTACCAAACCAAGTTGAAGCTGGAAGACCTTGTTTTTGAAACCCTGAAATCCTTCGGAAAGACAGCCGTCCTCGTCACCCATGATATCGGTGAAGCCATTGCAATGAGTGACCGCATCTTTCTGTTTTCCGCGAACCCGGGAAGCGTGCACAAAACCTTCAAGGTGCCCGATGAATTGCGTGAACTCACGCCTTTCCATGCACGCAACCATCCGCAGTATCCGATGCTGTTCCAAACGATCTGGAAGGAGCTTGAGAGCCTTGAATATTGAACAGCTTCATAACCAATATAAAACCTCATTAAAAAAAGAAAACAGGCTCATTCGCTTTTATCAGATCCTGATTTTCATCGTTTTTTTCAGCAGTTGGGAATTTTTATCCAGGAAGGAACTGATCGATCCGCTCATCTTCAGCTCCCCGACTAAAGTGTGGCATCTTTTCATACAGAAATTGGGTGATGGAACCCTGCTATCCCATTCCGGAGTGACGCTATTCGAGACCGTTCTCGGCTTTATCATAGGGACACTGCTTGGAACGATCCTGGCATCCCTGCTTTGGTGGTCGCCAAGATTATCCAAAACACTTGACCCTTATCTCGTCATTTTAAATGCGATGCCGAAAGTGGCACTCGGCCCCATCATCATCGTAGCATTCGGCCCTGGATTTCCATCCATCATCTCGATGGGGGCGATCATCTCCATCATCATCACCACCATCGTCGTCTACACCGCATTTCGCGAAGTGGACCCGAACTACCTGAAAGTACTCCAAACTTTTGGCGCCACAAGAACACAAGCTTTTCGGGAAGCCATATTACCCGCATCCTTCCCAACGATCATCTCGACATTGAAAGTGAATGTCGGCCTCTCCTGGGTCGGCGTCATCGTAGGGGAATTCCTTGTTTCGGCCAAAGGACTCGGCTACCTAATCATTTATGGCTTTCAAGTCTTCAACTTCACCCTCGTAATGCTTGCCTTGATGATCATTGCCGTCTTTGCCACAATCATGTATCAACTAGTCGAACTGCTCGAGCGAAAATTAATCAAAGACTGACCAAACTGCCGATAACCCTCGGCAGTTTTTCACTCATGCTGAGTTAAAACATGAATTTAGTTACGTTCCTGCAGGTTTACTCGTGAGTTTACTCGTAAATTTTGACGATTTACCCGTGAATCGGACCTTTACTCGTGAGTTTCATCGATTTACTCGTGAATTCCGCCGGTTTACTCGTGAGTTCCGGACATTTACTCGTGAGTTCCGGCGGTTTACTCGTGAGTTTCGGACATTTACTCGTGAGTTTCGGACATTTACTCGTGAGTTTCATCCATTTACTCGTGAGTTCCACCGGTTTACTCGTGAGTTCCTGCCATTCACTCGTTTCTTTGCAAAATGCCATCATCCAGTCTCGATATGCTCAGCGGTACAATCTCATCTTTCATGATGAAGCTAAACTCCTCACCGAGTACATCCGGCAATGATTCCATAAAGATCGGGCCTTCCGTTTCCAGGTAATTTTGTTTCTTCTCTATTTCACGCAATTCGGCATAGTATATTGATTTAACGAATGGCTTCACTGGATCATGCACTATATATTGTCCCAAAAATTGCAGCTGGCCCACCAAGCCTCCTGTTTCTTCATACACTTCCCGTATGGCCGTTTCTTCAATGGATTCCCCTGCTTCCCGTTTACCGCCAGGGAACTCGAATCCCCTTTCTCTGTGTTTGGTCAATACCCACCTGCCCTTATATCGGCTTAGCACAAAAACATGCCAAGGCTCTCCAAAGACAGGATTCTCGGAGAATTCGACCTTATATCCGTTCTTATCAAGAAATCGTTTCATTTTTCCCCTTCTCTCCGTATAAGAAATGGTGCCATGCCCCTTGTTTCATTATATGGGTAAAAAAAATCACTATCCAGCGGGAATCTGCATTACATCAAAAAAACGATGGACCCTCAATATTCGAGGCCATCGTCTGTTGGTTTTGCCTGTAGTATCCCCATGCTTTCTATATGCCGTCTTCCTTCTTCAGTACCCAGGGCGTAAATCATTTCGTAAATTTTTTGAAGGGTGATATCCTGCTTATCATTTTCACGGTCAAAATGATATTGAAGGTATGGGACATGTGCCCGGTAAAAATTTTCTTCCCCTATTGAATAATTGTAATCAAATAATTCACGTAATTTGATGATTTCATTATCTGTCGCCTCGATTTCGAAGTTCCATGGAGAACTTTCCCTATCTTGTGTTATCTGTCCATTCGGAAGCCAAATGTAATATTTTTTCCTGTCTTCAGACACATTCATCCACCCTTTCCATATATCCTACGCTTATTTTTCACGTATTTCCCCACTTCATACAATGGAAAATTTTGTTTACAGAAGGACAAAGATGTTAAATAATAGATTAAAGTATCTTTCAAAGGGTAAAACATATAATAAGCCCAAGCATCCCTTAAGATTTTTATATGCACCCAGAGGTTTTTTTGATAACCTACATATAAAGAGATAACGGATTTCTAATAAATGTGAGGTGAAAGTTTTGAAGTTAATTGAAGAATTATACAATATGTACCGTGATAAGATGACTGGTGATGAAGAGGATATTGATATGCTTACGTTTGCGGTTCTGGAACAGCTTGACCGCAAGGAAATTTTCGAATTGCTTCAAGAGATGGATGATCAGGAACTAACCAATTTAATGGGCCTTTACATTATTGAAACGTTAAAAGGGAAGTTTGCTCAAAATAGTATGAGCGACACGAAACCTACACATTTTCCGCCTAGGAACATTCATTAAATACATACCATGTCAGGTGTCCCTCTTTTGATGGATGCCTTTTTTATAGGTTTAACCATAAAAAAACCCTGCCGAAGCAGGGCTTTTCCTAAATCTTAATGTCCTAAATACGCACGCAGCATCCAAGCATGTTTGTTTAAGCTTTTCTTCATGCCTGTCAGCATATCGGCCGTAACCGGATCTTCTTGTTCGGCAACTTCGATGATTTCCAGGAACTCTTCGGAAAGCTTTTCAAAATCACTGATGACGCTTTGGACCATATCTTCTGTATTTTCATTACCTGTCGCTTCTTCGATCGTCGTTAATTCCATGTACTCTTTAAGGGTAGCAACCGGCTTTTCACCAATGGCCAATAGTCTTTCAGCCAATTCGTCATAGTTGGATGTCACTTCTTTATATAACTCTTCCAATTTTTGGTGCAGTTCAAAGAAGTGCGGTCCATTCACGAACCAATGGTAATTATGAATTTTCGTATAAAGAACACTGAAGTTTGCAATTTCCTTATTCACTAAAGTTCCTAATTTTTTCTGAGCCATAAATATCTACCTCCGTAAGTTGGTTATACCTTTATAATTCCCTCTATTCGAAAATTGAAACATTATCCGACTCGGTTCTTATGCTAAAATGAATCTAAATTGTGAACGTTAGGAGCTGTAAAGTATGATTACGGTTTTAGTTATCTCCATTATTGTGATTCTGATTGTATTGGCACTATCGGTCTTAACAATCGGAAAAGGTTACAGCTACAAGCATACAGTGGATCCGGTCAAACCTTTGCCAGAGGATGAGGGAAAAAAAGAAGAACCCGAAAAATGAAAAAAGTTCCTGTCACAAATGGACAGGAACTTTTTTATTAACCGAAAACTTTATGAAGATCTTCTTTATCTTGTGCAAGCCAGAAATTCATTAATTTCTTAGCTCCTTCAAGATCATGCAATTTTGCTTGGCCGCATTGTTTTTCGTTTGCAGCAGGAATTTCGGTAATTGTAACAGCATCCTTGAATGTGTCTTCAAGAACATCGATGATTTCCGTCACTGTCGGCTCGCCGCTGACCACAAGGTAATATCCTGTTTGACATCCCATTGGCGAAATGTCGATAATATCAAAGTGATCGAAGCGCTCGGAATGCTTACGGATATTGAATGCAAGCAAATGTTCCAGGGTATGGATCGTGTCCGGCTTCATCGCTTGTTTATTCGGCTGGCAAAAACGGATATCAAATTTATTAACAACACCGTCTGTTCCTACCTTATGGACACCGCAATGTCTAACATATGGGGCTTTAACAGCGTTATGATCTAATTCAAAGCTTTCAACTGAAGGCATTTAATTCACTCCTTAATTGTATGTCATCTCTATTTTACCTTGAATAACAATATATTTCATCCTTTAAAATTAATTCTTATTATATCAATCGGATTACCAATAGGCTCATTCCTTTTTTACCCTTTTTGGAAATTTAGAAAATATGCTATAATGGAGGGTAGTCAATTTACTCGAAAAGAGCTGAAAGCATCGTGTTGAAAAAAATAGTAATGGGAATCATCCGTTTTTACCAAGTTGCCATCTCTCCATTAAAACCGCCCACCTGCCGTTTTTATCCAACTTGTTCCCATTATGGTTTGGAAGCGGTAAATCGTTTCGGACCTATAAAAGGAAGCTGGTTAGCACTCATCCGGATTCTTAAATGTCATCCGTTTCATCCAGGGGGCATTGACCTTGTTCCCGAAAAAAAAGAAAAAAGTGAGGACCAATAGAAAAAAAACCTTGCTTTCCTTTGCAATCTTTTGTATCATACAGAAGTCAAATCGTAATCATTTCGTTTTTACCATATAAAATCCAAATCGTAATCAATACGAATTATAAAGGAGCATATCATATGAAAATTCGAGCATTGCTCTCCCTTTTCCTTGTTACTGCGGTATTTCTGTCAGCCTGCGGCAACTCAAAGGGAGAATCGAGTAATAAAGAAACCAAGGATGCCTTGGATATATATACGACGGTTTACCCTTTACAATACTTCACTGAGGCCATTGGCGGGGAGTACGTGAATGTCGAGACGGTTTATCCTCCAGGAACGGATGAACACTCATTCGAACCCTCTCAAAAAGATATTGTGAAAATGGCTGAGTCAGACCTGTTTTTCTATATTGGCTATAATCTTGAAGGCTTTGTAACCAAGGCTGAACCAATTCTAAGCAAAGAAGGCGTCAGCACAATTGCGGTGGGCGAAACGGTTCATCTTGATGAAGAGGAGCATGCACATGAAGAGGAACATGCACATGAAGAAGAAGACGGCCATGACCATGGGGGCGTTAATCCTCATTTGTGGTTAGATCCCGTCTATTCCATTGACATGGCTAAAACCATCAAGGACGAATTAACAAAAAAAATGCCGGAACAGGAAGAATATTTCAACAGCCACTTCAATGAGCTTTCCGAAAAGCTTGAGGCACTTGATGGAAAATTCGCGACGACGATCGAGTCGGGCCGTACCAATAAGATCATCGTTTCCCATGCTGCATATGGATATTGGGAGGAGCGCTACGGATTGGAACAAATTGGTGTCACAGGACTAACTTCTTCAAACGAACCTTCTCAAAAGGAACTGGGGAAAATCGTAACCATGGCTGAAAAAGAAGACTTGAACTACGTCATCTTTGAGCAGAATATCAGTTCTAAACTTACCGAAATCATCCAAAAGGAAATGGGAGCGAAATCACTTGAACTCCATAACCTTTCCGTGTTGACGGATAAAGATATCGAAGCTGGCGAAGATTACTTCAGTTTAATGGAAAAAAACATCAAGACACTGCAAACTGCCTTGCAATAGATGAGAAAGAAGCGGCTCCCTTTGGATCCGCTTCTTTTTTGTACCTCTTTTATCAGCTTAATTGAGTGGGAGTTTCGATTCCTGACAAAGCATGATAGCCTCCTGTTCTTAAGCAACTATGATAAGCTTAAAATATTACAATTTATGGAATGTCCAAATGTAAGCTTAGAGAGGGGAAAATATGAAAAAGGTCATAAATGGAAGTATAACGTTTCTACTCCTATCGATGCTAGTTGCTTGCACGGATGAAAAAGATGATTACGCTAGAATTCATTCGAATCTTTTGCCTAGTGAGGGTCATACGTATTCGCTCCAAGCCGTTGGTAAAGAAATTACATTTGATTTACTGGAAGAGAACAATATAACCAATGTGGGCCCAATTAGAAATGAAGCATCTTACAAGTCAATGAATGAGCAATATCCAAAACTTGAATTACAGAAAGAACCTGCATTCATCGTGTTTGATGAAAATGGTTTGGTTTTAAAAACATATGATTATAAAGAGATGATTGATTTTTTACAAAATCCAGAAGATTAATTCCATCGGGAACGATAAAGAAGAAGGGAACCCCTTTTAATAGGATTCCCTTACGTTAGTTATTCCTTTAAATACTTCTCACGGATTTTTTCCATTTTCGTCATCAATTCGGTTCCAATCGTGGATTCGAATTCCGGATAGATGACGGTCATCTCATCCATCCATTCTTTCTTTTCCTCTTCTGACAGTGTATAGATGTCAATATTCGATTTTTGCTGGATTTCCCTTAGCTGTTCCTGGTTTAATTCATTTGATTTGATCCATAGCCATTTCGTTGTATCATCCATCGCCTGTTGGATTTGCTGCTGAATATCCAACGGGAGTTTGTTCCAAAACTGCTCGTTTATCATGACTACATACCCTAAATAGCCATGATCACTGATCGTTAAATACTTTTGCACCTCATATAATTTCTTGGAATAGATATTCGAAATCGTATTTTCCTGGCTGTCCGTTTCTTTGATTTCAAGGCTTTTGAACGTTTCATTAAACTCCAGGACAGAAGTTGAAGCCCCAAACTGCTTGAATTGGCTTTCCAGGACTGCACTTGGCATGATTCTGAAATGCTTTCCTGCAAAGTCACTTGGATGCCGTACCGGTTTACTGCTTGTAATCTGTTTATAGTTATTCGACCAAAATGCGAGTCCTTCGATATCAATGCTATTCAGCTGCTTAAGCAGCTCTTCCCCCACTTCCCCATTCAACGCTTCCTGCAAGGCCGCATCCGTTGGAAAGACGTAAGGGAGGTCCAATAGCATCCATTTCTTTGATATGCTCGTAATTTTAGATGCAGTCGGTGCAATCATCTGCACCTTGTTTTCTTGTAATGCCTCAATTTCTTCCTGATCACTATATAATGACTGATTAGGATAAACTTCTATTTTGACACGATGGTCTGTATATTCATCGACAAGTTGGGCAAATCGGTTCGCAGCTAGCCCTTTAGGTGTATTTTCGGCAACGACATGACTGAACTTAATCACGATTTGATCCTTCATCCCGACCTGCTCCTCATCCTTCGGCAAATTGAAACCGAAGCTTGTAAAGAATGATTGAAACGATATATACACGGCTATCAACAGCCCCAAGCCAATTAATAAGAAATACCCCCATAATGCACGCATACCGACAACTCCTCACCGCTCACTTCACATTATCACTATTCTATCACAGCTTTTTACTGTCGTAATACACTGCGCGAAAAATAGCGAAAAGTGATAGAAATTCTGTTACTATTAAGTATAGAAGTAATGGAGGAAAACCAATGGATAAATCCTTTCATATGCCCATTCAAATTAAAATCACCCTGCTATCATTCGTAATCGTCGCTTTTTCGATACTAATAGGCGGGATTTTTATATTCGGAAATATCGTTTCGGTCAGGGAAGATGAAATCGGCAAACGATCCATGATCACAGCCCATACCATTGCCGAACTCCCTGAAGTACAGAAATTGGTCCGTGAGCCTGAAGGATGGACGCAGCTTAATCCGATTATTGAAAACTTAAGGAAAATCCATCAAGCGGATTATATAGTTGTACTCAACAATCAGCATATACGCTATTCCCACCCGGTGTTCAGTCAATTGGGGACCCCGTCTAGCAGCAGTGATGAAAGCGCTGCGTTCGCTGAACACGAATACCTTTCAAAGGCTGCTGGCGAACTTGGCATTTCAATCCGCGCCTTTGTCCCGATCCTCGATGGAGATAGAGAGCAAATCGGCGTCGTGCTGGTCGGGAATATCTTGCCTACGATACCGGAATTAATAAAGGACCTGAAAGGCGAAATCGCGATTATCCTGGTCCTAACCCTTCTATTCGGTGTTTGCGGCTCTTGGCTCATGGCAAAAAGGATAAAAAAAGAAACCTTCCAACTGGAACCCCATGAAATTTCACGGATGTTGGTTGAAAGGACAGCCGCTTTCAATGCCATGCATGAAGGGGTCATCGCCATAGATAATAATCAGGCCATCACGATTTTCAATGAAAAGGCTAAGCAGATATTCAAGATCGAAGGTGCGGTCATAGGCAAGGATATCAATGATATCATACATGATACCCGTCTCCCGGAAGTGCTCGATCGGACATCTCCCATCTTCAATCAGGAAATCTCCGTTCAAAACAGGAATATTGTAAGCAACCGGGTACCGATAAAGATTGCGGATAAAACGATCGGTGCCGTGGCCATTTTCCAGGATCGCACCGATGTGACGAAGCTAGCTGAAGAGTTGACCAGTGTCAAAGTATTCGTTGAAGCCCTGCGCGTTCAAAACCATGAACATATGAACAAACTTCATACGATAGCAGGATTGATCCAGCTAGGTAATCTTGACGAAGCGCTGCATTACATTTTTCAGATCACGGAAGAACAAGAGGAATTGACCAGGTTTTTGACGAAGCACATTCACGATGATAATTTAGTGGGGCTGATATTAAGTAAGATCTCCTTGGGACGGGAACTCGGGATCGAGCTCATCATGGACAAACACACAAAATTGGACCGCTTCCCCGCTGGTTTGGACCATCACGATTTTGTTTTGATAATCGGAAACCTGATCGAAAACTCATTCGCAGCGCTAAAGCATTGCTCAGAGGAAACCAAACAGGTTTATCTATCCATCTACCAGGATGAACGTCATTGTCAAATCGTGCTTGAGGATAATGGACCCGGCATTCCCGAGGACATTCATAAAGATATATTCGAGTATGGTTTTACAACAAAAGGTGCGGAAGGATCAGGAATTGGTCTTTATTTAATAGACCAAATTGTAAAAAAAGCGAACGGCGAAATGAAATTCACGACACGCCCTAATGAGGGAACAAGCTTTTTTCTTTCTTTTCCGATGCATGATATAGAGGAGAACCAAAATGACTAACGAAATTCGTGTACTTTTAATTGAAGATGATCCAATGGTCCAAGAGGTCAACAAACAGTTCATCGAGCGCCTGCCTGCCTTTAAAGTCGTTGATACAGCTTCAAATGGGCTTGAAGGTCTGGAAAAAATCAGGCAGTCTAAACCCGACCTGGTCATTTTGGACATCTTCATGCCATCTTTAAACGGGGTTGATACACTTTATCAAATTAGAAAAGAGCAAATTGATGTGGATGTCATCATCATTTCAGCGGCAAATGATCAGAAAACGATTCGAAAAATGATACAGAACGGGGCTTTTGACTATTTAATCAAGCCATTTAAATTCGATAGGCTAAAACATACGCTGGAACAATATTATGCTTTTCGGATGGAGGTTGAACCTGATCATCAAATTTCCCAAAATCAGCTCGACCGAATCCTCTTTCAAAATAAGACACATTCTGAAGCGCGTCCGAAATATGATGTTCCGAAAGGATTGAATGGCGCGACTCTTGAGCAAGTGACGAAGTTCATAAAGACCCAGCCTGGGTCACTATCGGCAGAAGAAGTGGCTGATGGAATTGGAATCGCCAGAGTTACAGCTAGGCGCTATCTTGAATACTTGCATGGCGAAGAAGTCCTTCAGCTTGACGTACAATATGGCAGCATAGGCCGTCCAGTCAATAGGTACCGGCTAAAAAAACCTTAAACGCATGGGGACCGGCTCGAACGGTTCCCTTTTTACTTTTATTCTTTACGCACCTGTCTTCCGGTCATAGAGGCCCCACTTTCTCTTCAAAAGAAACAGCTCGCACTCCTTCAAAGCCGTCACTTCTTTTATGACATAGTCAGGCATGCCCCTTCTTAGTAGAATTTCCGCAATTAGGTACGGTTTTTTCATACACTCTCCCCTCCTTTTCCCTTTGATTGCCCTTCTTTTCATTCATTATACAAAATAATCCAATAAAGGAAAAATAGACAAAGCCCCATTTCCGAAAAAATTATGGTTTATCGGGCCATTTAAATGGTTTTTCCAATAAATCTGCAGACAAATAAAAAATGTTCAGGTTTATTTCAATCAGCCGTACTTTCCTCCGACTGTTAGTATCCTATTAAAATCATGTTCCAAAAGGGTGGGGTTTCCGTCCAATAAAGTACTAATTGGGTAAGTTACATAGATCGTGGGAGTAAAAGGAGATGGGATCAATATTTGATCAAAAGAGGTGGGCGTGCACCTCCTTTGATGTTTCATTTGTACAGTTTACTATATGTAGTCAATTCCTTTAGCCGCTTTTCATTGATGGCAAAACCGATTCCAGCTTTATCGGGAACTTGGATCATGCCATTTTCGACGATGACTTCAGGATCGATTATATCTCCATCCCAATAACGGGATGAAGATGATATATCCCCGGGAATCGTGAACCCTTTTAATGAGGCAAGTGCAATATTATGTGCACGTGAAATGCCAAACTCAATCATACCGCCGCACCAAACGGGCACATCATTTCCCAGGCATAGATCATGGATTCTTACCGCTTCCATCCAGCCGCCGACTTTAGCCATCTTAATGTTGATGACCCCACAGCTCTGGAGCGACAGTGCACTTTTTGCATCATGAAATGAATTTATGCTTTCATCAAGGCAAATGGGTGTCTGCAGCTGTTTCTGCAAAAATGAATGTTCCACAATGTCGTCATGCCCCAGCGGCTGCTCAATCATCATCAGCTTAAAGTCATCAAGCTTCTGCAGATGCGGGATGTCATCAAGAGTGTACGCTGAATTGGCATCTGCCATTAGCGGGATATCGGGATAGGCCCGACGGATTTCCGCTAAAAAATCCAAATCATTTTGAGGATTTATTTTTATTTTATATCGCTGATAACCGGAACCGGAAAAATCCTCGATCTGGCGCATTGCATCTTCTATATCATTCGATGCAATGACTACGCCAGCGGCCACTTCACTTCGCTCGCCGCCAAACAGCCGTCCAAGGTAGACTCCTTTCTGCTTCGCATACAAATCGAGGATTGCCTGCTCTAAAGCCGACTTCGCCATTGCATTCCGCCTGATTCCGCTCCATAAGTTCGGCAGTTCATCAGGATGCCCGATCTGACTGGCCAATGTCAGCGGGATTAAGAAGTCATCCAACATATGAAAGCATGTTTTGGTCGTTTCCTCGGTATACCAAGGACTTGTAAAAGGCACAGCTTCCCCGTATCCAACCAATCCGTCTTCATCCATGGCTTCGACAATTATCACTTCCCGGTCGCTTACCGTTCCGAGATGCGTCTTGAATGGCCGCTTTAAAGGGGCCTTAATGAGCTTTAGGGAAATGGAGGATAACTTCATCGCCATTCCCCCATCTCCTTCTTCAGTTCCCGTCTAAGAAGCTTGCTTGCTCCATTCCGGGGAAGCTCCTTACAAAATATCACGTTCCGGGGAAGCTTATAGGATGCCAAATACTCCTTGCAATATTCGAGCAGTTCACTCTCACCTAGCTCTGCACCTTGATGCAGGACAACAAAAGCAAGCGGGACCTGTCCCCATTTTTCATCTTCTGTCCCCGTCACTCCCGCTTCGAATACATCGGGGTGCGTACTAAGGACATTTTCAATCTCGGCCGGGTAGACATTTTCACCGCCGGAAATGATTAAATCCGAGCGTCGGTCAAGCACATATAAAAAACCTTCCTCATCGAGATAACCAAGGTCCCCAGTATAAAGCCACCCATCGGTAATGGCCTGCTGTGTAGCATCCATCCGATTAAAATAGCCTTTCGTCACATTCGGACCTGAAACCACGATTTCCCCCACTGCACCCGGTTCACACATCGTGCCGTCTTTCTCAATCCGTAACTGCGAAGGAAACAAAGGCTTTCCCGCAGAGCCGATTTTTGCCATGCTATATTCCGGTGCCAGCGTCACAATCTGTGAAGACGTTTCGGTCATCCCATATGTTTGATAGACGGGAATCCCTTTCTCCTTACATACCTCAAGCAAATGGACGGGTGCAGGGCCGCCGCCCAACAGGAAACAGCGGAAGGTTTTGGGATAGCTTGTTCCCTTCATATCCTGCACCATCCTATTCAGCATCGCCGTCACGACCGAAATGATCGTCACGCCATTTTCCTGGATGCTCCGGTTTGCTTCCCGTTCATCGAAACGTTCCGCCAAAACGACTTTCATGCCATAAATCACATTTTTCATCAAGATGGATAAACCGCTAATATGAAAGATCGGAACCGCACAATACCAAGAATCCTCTTCATGCAATCCAAGGTTCAGAACAGACCCAACGGCACTCCACCAATGGTTGCCGAATGTTTGGATGACCCCTTTTGGATTTCCTGTCGTACCAGATGTATACATGATCGTAGCGGTATCCTCAAGGTAAAACTCTTGAAGTACCCCTGCTGTGCCCTCCTCCGGCAATTCTTCCATTAAGTGAAGCTTCAAATCTGGGAGAATCTCACCAATATCAGCTAGTTTGCCGGAGAAGGACCCTTCCGAAACCAGATAGGCTGTTTTGCTGTCCTTGATCTGCCAGGACAGCTCTTTTGCCGTTAGCTTATTATTCAGCATCACAATCTTCACACCGAGATGAAATAATGCATGGATAACGACAACACCATCAATATGGTTACGGAGCAAAACCGCACATGAATCGCCAGCGCCCAGACCAATGCTTGAAAGCCTTCCAGCCATCTTCTCCGATAAAGTATACAGTTCAAGAAAGCTATACGTATGACCTTCAAACTCAATTGCCGGACGATCCGGTGAAAGATGCGCCCGATTTTTCAGCCAGTTCGGCAACTTTTCTTCTGCCATTGCTGCTTCCCCTCTTCCTTTTTGATATAGAAAACAGCCCGGCGATTTTCCGCCAAGCTGTCAGTCTCATCGATTCACGCGTTTCATTAAGGGAAACGAGGGAATTGCCCAAAGTCCGGAGTGCGTTTTTCTTTGAATGCATCGCGGCCTTCTTTTGCTTCTTCTGTTGTATAGTATAAAAGTGTAGCGTCACCAGCCAATTGCTGAAGACCTGCAAGGCCATCCGTATCAGCGTTCATTGCCGCTTTCAAGAAACGAAGTGCAGTCGGGCTCTTCTCAAGCATTTCTTCACACCATTTAACCGTTTCCGCTTCTAATTGGTCTAATGGCACGACCGTGTTGACCAATCCCATATCCAATGCTTCCTGTGCATTGTATTGACGGCATAGGTACCAGATTTCACGTGCCTTTTTATGACCCACGATACGTGCAAGGTAGCCAGAACCATAACCAGCATCAAAGCTTCCTACATTCGGTCCAGTTTGTCCGAAAATTGCATTGTCAGCAGCAATCGTCAAGTCACATACCACGTTCAAGACATTACCTCCGCCAATTGCATATCCTGCCACCATGGCTACAACCGGTTTTGGAATGACGCGGATCAAACGCTGCAAATCAAGAACATTTAGACGCGGAATGTTATCTTCACCCACATATCCGCCATTTCCGCGGACTTTTTGGTCTCCGCCTGAACAGAATGCTTTGCCGCCTACACCTGTTAAAATAATGACACCAATGCTGGAATCATCACGCGCCCTCGCGAATGCATCAATCATCTCAGCAGTCGTTTTTGGCGTGAATGCATTATGTACATGCGGTCGATTGATGGACACTTTCGCAATCCCGTTATATTTTTCATACAAAATCTCATCATATTCACGTATTGTTTCCCATTGAATCGTCACCTTAATTCCTCCTTCTATTTCGCTTTAAAAACTCACTTATTATTTTACCAAACTTTTCTCCAACTTCCACATGAATCGCATGTCCCGCATCATTTATTATTTTCCATTCGGCGCGCTTCAGCTTTTTTTTCATCGAGTCCGCTATTCGACAAAACTTATGGTCAAGTTCACCGGTTACAAGGAGTACCGGGAAATCAAGGGTTTGCAGTTGTTCCCAGTAAGAAGCCTGGCTGCCGGTCCCCATGCCGAGAAGGCTATTGGAAAGGCCGGCAGGGTCATTTGCCAGCCGCTGCTCCCGAATGGCCGACCTGGTTTTGGCCGACAACCGTTTTTGGCTTTCAAACAGCGGGATGTTTTCCCATTGATCCACAAACGCTTCCATGCCATTTGCAAGAATCCGTTCGGCAAGCTTCCGATCATTTCCCCTTCTGATTTCCCGTTCCTCTTCTGTTAAAAGACCTGGTGAAGCACTCTCCAGTATCAATGTATCAACATATTCAGGATACAAACAGGCAAATCCCAATCCGAGCCTTCCGCCCATCGAGTATCCAAGGATATGGGCTTTCGGGAAATGTAACACATCCAAAATATACTTGATATCCTCAGCCACATTTTCCAGCTCATACCTTCGATGATCGGCTGGTGTCGCAGACATGCCATGTCCGATGATGTCGACCATGATCAGCGTATACCTGTCACTCAGTAGCGGGATGAGAAATTTCCATGTATCCCGATTTCCCGTAAATCCATGCAATAGTACAAGAGGATCTCCATTTCCCGTTATTTCAACAGCATAATTGACATCCTTGCTGACAATATTCATGATATTTCCCTGTCTAACACCATTTTTATTTCCTGGGAAACAAAGCTCCACAAATTTCGATGCTTTTGTAGATTGGACTCTCTTTCTGTCGGTACTTCGATGATTTTCAGACCTTGAATTTCGAACGACTCTGTAAATACCTTCTCGAACTCATCCCAATTTTGCACCTTGTTGTATTTACCGCCATAAAGCTGGGCAGTATGTGAAAAATCAAGCCCATGAGGCGTGCCGAATAGCGTTTCGAAATGTTCCCTCTCATTTGCCTGCGGCAAGAAGGAAAAAATGCCGCCGCCATCATTATTAACCAGCAAAATCGTGATATTTTGTTTTTGAAGTTTTGCTGCAAGCAAGCCATTCATATCATGGAAAAAGCTTAAATCCCCGATTGCCAGCACTGTATTTTTCGATACCGTGCTCACGCCAAGTGCAGTGGAAACGACACCATCGATGCCATTCGCCCCGCGATTGGCAATGGTTTGGATTCCTTTTTCATTATTCAAAAAGAAAGTATCCAAATCACGTATAGGCATACTATTCCCGACAAATAACGTCGACTCCAATGGCATCATATCAGCAAGCAAGGCGAACAGCTTGCCTTCGCTTAACTCCGCTTCATCCCTGACGGAGGCTAAGGCATCCTTCGTCGCTCCGTTGACGGTTTGCCATAAGCGAAGCCATTCATCATCAGGGGAAGAAGTAATGCCTTCAGCTATTCGCAGACAAAAATCTTTCTCTTCGCTGTAAACCATATTAGTTGCCAAACCGGCTGGTTCGCGCCAGCCTGCTCCGCCATCGACGACCAAAGTAATCGCCTGTTTTTGTTTTTTCATGAATAACAATAACGGTTTAGAAACAGGCATTGCCCCGAATCGCAAGATCACTTCCGGCCTGAACGCCGCTTTTGCCGTTTCATCGCGCAGAAACGTATCGTACGCATCAATGATGACGGCTTTATCATGACTTCCGCTCCTTAACTGTGAAAGGGGATCAGCCAGTACCGGAAAAGCAAGTTTTTTCGCTAATGCGACAATGGCTTCCTTCATCTCTGGATGCGGTAATTCGCCACATACAATGATACCTTGCTTAGCTTTTGACAATGTAGTTGCAACCGCTTCTAATTGTGATGCGGACAATGACCGTTCTCCACTGTCAATCAACACTGCAGGCTTCCTTTTATTTTGCCGGTACTCCTTTGCTTGGTCCAGGTCCGGAATCAATGGTTCTCGAAGCGGGAAATTCAAATGTACAGGCCCTGCCGGTTCAGCGGCCGCTGTAGCCACTGCCCTTGCACCGACCGTTCTGGCATACCGCATCATCCCATCCGTGCTTTCAGGAAGTGCCATTTCGACAAACCATTTTACATGTCTTCCGTAGAGGTGTATTTGATCGATCGCCTGCGGGGCTCCGACATCACGCAATTCATGCGGACGGTCAGCGGTAAGTACAATAAGCGGCACTCTTGAATAGAAAGCCTCGATGACGGCTGGATAATAGTTTGCAGCGGCTGTACCGGACGTACAAAGAAGTCCGACAGGTTCTTTTAAGGCCTTAGCCAAACCAAGGGCAAAAAAAGCAGCCGAACGCTCATCCACATTAATATGAATTTCGATATCAGGATGTTCCACTAGCAGCAAAGCCAGGGGCGTGGATCGTGAACCTGGGCTCACCACCACATGCTTCACCTCATTTTGTGCCAGCTCATCGACGAATGAAGCAGCATACGCTGTCAATGCATCTCGGTCATTCATTAAGATTTCCTCCTAAAGCACTTAACATCGGATTGAATTTAATCCCCGTTTCCCGGAATTCACTTTCGGGTGTCGATTCTTCCACTACTCCGCATCCGGCAAAGAGCGATGCCTCATTGTTCTGTATCAGGGCAGAACGTATCCCTACAGCGAATTCCCCGTTCCCATACGTATCCACCCAGCCTAAAGGACCCGCATAAAATCCGCGTTCCAGACCTTCCAATTCCCGAATTCGGACAACAGCCTTTTCTTTTGGAAGTCCTCCCATGGCAGGTGTGGGATGGAGGTTCTCGACGAATTCAAAAATCGTGACACCTTCCTTGGATATACCGCGAACCGGTGTGTACAAATGCTGGATATGACGGTTTTTCATAAGTGTCGGTCCGGCCGGGACCATCACCTTTTCGCATACAGAATCAAAAGCATTGGATATCATCGACACGACATATTGATGCTCTTGTAAATTCTTTTGGTCATGAAGCAATTCTTCACCAAGACAAACATCTTCTTGCTCATCTTTCCCTCGCCGCATCGATCCGGCAAGACAGGTAGAAAAAACTTCATTTCCCTGTTTCTTAATCAAACGTTCGGGAGTGGCACCGACAAAACAGTCACCACCAGCCTCCAAACTGAAAATATAACTCAATGGCTGCTCAGCAATCAATTGTTCAAGCACTTTCCCTGAATCGATGGAACGTTCAAAACCAAGTCGAAGCTCCCTTGCCAAAACAATCTTGTCGAGATCTGTCGTCTTGATTTCCTGAACAGCCTCTGCGACCGTCCTCTTCCATTCCTCAGGTTCGACTTCCCTCTGCATAACAAGGGAATTTGCACCCAATTCATTGCCATCCAAGCTTTCGAAGAGGAAAGCTTCCCGTTCATTTATCATATCTATGAAGAGTTTTTCTGAATCATCAGGCGAACAAAGTAAGTTTGTCGTTAAGTAAGCTTGTTTCCCCACTATTGAAAGCATGAAGGCAGGTATATAAAACAGGTTGTCCCCGAACTGATTCCAAAGGAGCGTACTGTCAGTTTCATAATCAAAAGAAAAGCCCCCATACAGTAAAGGACCTGTCGCTTCTATATCGGTCACTCCTGTTTTGACAGCATCATTCTGCAGTTTGATCCAGCTCTTTTCGACTTCTCTATAACGTTCGGCATTTGATGCCGCTTTGAGTTTCTTAACATTGCCTAAACCGGTGATGGTTATTTCCTTTGCAGGGTCCTCCCAGAAAAAGCGTTCACCCGCATACCGTTCTCTTCCAGCTTGATAAAATGAAAGGGGGTTGTTGCATTTAATCTTCTTAATATGACTGAATAGAACTTGATCATTCAAGTCCTTCGCCTTTTGTATAGCTGAAGCCAGTCCCTGAAACTGTTCAGTTTCCTCTGAGATAGCCAAAAAAATCCCCCCAAATGTACATTTTAAAAGCTATTTAACCTATTTAAAGATACACCTCCCTTGAACCTCATGTCAATAAAACGCCCCTTTACCGAACGATTCTTCCCTGCTTTTTTCCTTATTATATGAATCTTAGCGAATGTAGAGAAATACCCTTGATTTTGGAAATGCATCACCCATGAATTTCAATTATCACCCTTAACCACTTTTCCTGCATTTATTAGGATAACCTTTTGTGCAACATTTCAATATTTGTTATAATTTCGAGAGAACCAATAATGATTTTGAGGAGAGAAATAATGCAAACAGAATACGACGGACTTCCCCTTAAACGGACCTGGAAGATTTGGTGGGAGTTAATTCGTCCACATACACTAACCGCAGCTTTTGTCCCAGTCTTACTTGGAACTATGATTGCACTTTTGGAAGATGGAGTGAATTGGTTACTATTCGCTGCCATGATGATTGCAAGTATCCTGATTCAAGCTGCAACCAATTTATTCAATGAATACTATGATTTCAAGAGAGGCCTGGATACGGAGGAATCCGTAGGCATCGGCGGCGGGATCGTCCGTCATGGGATGACCCCCAGACTAATCATGAACTTGGCCCTTGGCATGTATGCCATCGCCTTGATCATTGGAATCTATATCTGTGCCGCATCGTCTTGGTGGCTAGCTGCAGTAGGCCTCGTTTGCATGCTTGTCGGCTATCTTTATACAGGCGGTCCCCTGCCCATTTCATATACACCGTTCGGGGAACTTTTTTCTGGATTGTTCATGGGCTTTTTGATAATCCTGATCGCCTTTTTCATTCAAACCGGTGATGTTTCTTCAACAGCCATCTTAATTGCCATTCCAAGTGGGATACTGGTAGGGCTGATCAACCTATCCAATAACCTCCGTGATCATGATGGGGATAAGGCACATGGCCGCAAAACGATGCCAGTCGTGATGGGCAGGAAAAACGCCCTGACATTCATGGCAATCATGTTCGCTTTCTCTTATCTATGGCTTGTTGGACTCGTTCTTACCGGAAGCGTTACGGCTTGGATTCTCCTTGCCTTCCTTAGCATACCGAAGGCCATGGCCGCAATAAAAGGCTTCGTGGGTAAAACACAGCCGATCACGATGGTGCCGGCAATGAAAGCCACTGCCCAAACGAACACCTTCTTTGGCTTACTCATGGCCATTGGATTATTCATCAGCTATCTTATATAATCTCCGGGGACTGAGCCCATCCGCTCAGTCCTTTTTTCTATCTTCCGTTCCATATTGTTTTCCTATACTCCGATTCGGGTAATAGATAATACAACCACCTTACCAATATAAAAAGAGATTTGGACTTTAGAAGGAGTGAATTGGATATGGCAACGAAACAACAAACGCAAAAATTCAAAAAAGAACTGCTTCAGGAAAAAAATGAGCTATGTAATAGAATTCAAAATGATGAACAATCCGTTCTGGATAAAAGCCAGACGGAATCCGTAGGTGAATTATCATCCTATGATAATCATCCTGCAGACCTAGGGACCGAATTATTCGAGATGGAACGGAATCAAGCACTCGATGAGCATGCACAATCCGAAATCGAGAAAATAGATGAAGCTTTGAAAGCCATGGAAGAAGGGGCGTATGGCCATTGTAAAACCTGCAATAAGGAAATCCCCATCGAGAGGCTTGAAGCGATCCCAAGCACCCTCTACTGTGTCGAGCATGCCCCAGAACGAACGCTTTCACAAGACAGGCCAGTGGAAGAGGATATACTGATTCCATCCAAGGGTGATCATTTTGAAAATCGTCATGGAGTCGAAATGGCGGCTAAAGAAGATAGCTTTGGTGAAGTGGCCAAATTCGGTACATCAGAAACGCCATCTGATTATACCGGGGATCATGACAATTACAATGATCTTTATAAAAACGAGGATGAAACGGATGGATTTCCTGAAGACTATGAAGGATATGCCGCAAATGATATCGAAGGAAAAACGAGAGTGGATATACCGAACAAAAAGCAAAAGGAATATGAAGATACCTTGAAAGAAGAAAATATAGAATCCCAACTTGGAGACATTCCCTATAAACAAAAAGATGGTTATATCAAGGAAAACAAATGAAAAAAAGAAGCATACATGAATGTATGCTTCCCTTTTTGTTATGACCCGTACGGGATTCGAACCCGTGTTACCGCCGTGAAAGGGCGGTGTCTTAACCGCTTGACCAACGGGCCAACTGGCGGAGAAGGAGGGATTTGAACCCTCGCGCCGCTCGCGCGACCTACACCCTTAGCAGGGGCGCCTCTTCAGCCTCTTGAGTACTTCCCCATGGCTCCGCAGGTAGGACTCGAACCTACGACCGTTCGGTTAACAGCCGAATGCTCTACCACTGAGCTACTGCGGAACAATATGAATATGGTGGGCCTAAATGGACTCGAACCATCGACCTCACGCTTATCAGGCGTGCGCTCTAACCAGCTGAGCTATAGGCCCATATTTGGAGCGGGTGAAGGGAATCGAACCCTCATCATCAGCTTGGAAGGCTGAGGTTTTACCACTAAACTACACCCGCGAAATGGGGCGACTGATGGGAATCGAACCCACGAATGCCTGAACCACAATCAGGTGCGTTAACCACTTCGCCACAATCGCCGTAATTTTGTAAGATATGGTGGCTCAGGACGGAATCGAACCGCCGACACAAGGATTTTCAGTCCTTTGCTCTACCGACTGAGCTACTGAGCCACATATGTATTCAATTTAAATAATGGCGGTCCCGACGGGAATCGAACCCGCGATCTCCTGCGTGACAGGCAGGCATGTTAACCGCTACACCACGGGACCTAATAATTGCGGGGACAGGATTTGAACCTGCGACCTTCGGGTTATGAGCCCGACGAGCTACCGGACTGCTCCACCCCGCGACGGTAATAATGAAACGATTAGCATCAAGCTTTCGTGAATATTGTTTCGTCCGCATCCTTTATGTAAGGTTGTTTTAAAACAACTTGCTGCTTTTAGAAAAAATGGAGGAGGTAGAGGGATTCGAACCCCCGCGGGATTTGACTCCCCTGTCGGTTTTCAAGACCGATCCCTTCAGCCGAACTTGGGTATACCTCCACGGCTTAAAAAAATGAATATGGTGGACCTTGTAGGACTCGAACCTACGACCGGACGGTTATGAGCCGTCTGCTCTAACCAGCTGAGCTAAAGGTCCTTATATTTATTGGTAGCGGCGGAGGGGATCGAACCCCCGACCTCACGGGTATGAACCGTACGCTCTAGCCAGCTGAGCTACACCGCCAATATAATATAAGTTTCTGATTGAAAAATGGTGGAGCCTAGCGGGATCGAACCGCTGACCTCCTGCGTGCAAGGCAGGCGCTCTCCCAGCTGAGCTAAGGCCCCATTCATTAAAAATCACGTGGTCGGGAAGACAGGATTCGAACCTGCGACCCCTTGGTCCCAAACCAAGTGCTCTACCAAGCTGAGCTACTTCCCGCAATAAAAACATGGTGCGCCCGGCGGGAGTCGAACCTACAACCTTCTGATTCGTAGTCAGATGCTCTATCCAATTGAGCTACGGGCGCATATTTATGATGGTGCCGAGGACCGGAATCGAACCGGTACGGTAGTCACCTACCGCAGGATTTTAAGTCCTGTGCGTCTGCCAGTTCCGCCACCCCGGCACATACGAAAAGTGGAGCGGAAGACGGGATTCGAACCCGCGACCCCAACCTTGGCAAGGTTGTATTCTACCACTGAACTACTTCCGCATGAAAGATGCGGGTGAAGGGACTTGAACCCCCACGCCTTGCGGCGCCAGATCCTAAGTCTGGTGCGTCTGCCAATTCCGCCACACCCGCATATAAATGGTGAGCCATGAAGGATTCGAACCTTCGACCCTCTGATTAAAAGTCAGATGCTCTACCAACTGAGCTAATGGCTCGTGCTTGTACTATCTTAAAAAATGGTGCCGGCAAGAGGACTTGAACCCCCAACCTACTGATTACAAGTCAGTTGCTCTACCAGTTGAGCTACACCGGCAGGTGTAAAATGGTGGAGGATGACGGGATCGAACCGCCGACCCTCTGCTTGTAAGGCAGATGCTCTCCCAGCTGAGCTAATCCTCCATATGAAACCTGCTTGGCGACGTCCTACTCTCACAGGGGGAAACCCCCAACTACCATCGGCGCTGAAGAGCTTAACTGCCGTGTTCGGAATGGGAACGGGTGTGACCTCTTCGCTATCGTCACCAAACAATGTTAACATTTTTTCAAGACATATATTATTATAACGTCTTTTTGAGAAAATGCAAGAAGAAATTTTCATTCCTTCAAAACTAGATAATAAGAAGGTATTTCATTTTTTAAAAAGCGTTGGTTAAGTCCTCGATCTATTAGTATCAGTCAGCTCCACATGTCACCATGCTTCCACCTCTGACCTATCAACCTGATCATCTTTCAGGGATCTTACTAGCTTGCGCCATGGGAAATCTCATCTTGAGGGGGGCTTCATGCTTAGATGCTTTCAGCACTTATCCCGTCCGCACGTAGCTACCCAGCTATGCCTTTGGCAAGACAACTGGTACACCAGCGGTGCGTCCATCCCGGTCCTCTCGTACTAAGGACAGCTCCTCTCAAATTTCCTGCGCCCGCGACGGATAGGGACCGAACTGTCTCACGACGTTCTGAACCCAGCTCGCGTACCGCTTTAATGGGCGAACAGCCCAACCCTTGGGACCGACTACAGCCCCAGGATGCGATGAGCCGACATCGAGGTGCCAAACCTCCCCGTCGATGTGGACTCTTGGGGGAGATAAGCCTGTTATCCCCGGGGTAGCTTTTATCCGTTGAGCGATGGCCCTTCCATGCGGAACCACCGGATCACTAAGCCCGACTTTCGTCCCTGCTCGACTTGTAGGTCTCGCAGTCAAGCTCCCTTGTGCCTTTACACTCTACGAATGATTTCCAACCATTCTGAGGGAACCTTTGGGCGCCTCCGTTACTCTTTAGGAGGCGACCGCCCCAGTCAAACTGCCCACCTGACACTGTCTCCCACCCCGATAAGGGGCGCGGGTTAGAATTTCAATACAGCCAGGGTAGTATCCCACCAACGCCTCCACCGAAGCTGGCGCTCCGGCTTCTCAGGCTCCTACCTATCCTGTACAAGCTGTACCAAAATTCAATATCAGGCTGCAGTAAAGCTCCACGGGGTCTTTCCGTCCTGTCGCGGGTAACCTGCATCTTCACAGGTACTATAATTTCACCGAGTCTCTCGTTGAGACAGTGCCCAGATCGTTACACCTTTCGTGCGGGTCGGAACTTACCCGACAAGGAATTTCGCTACCTTAGGACCGTTATAGTTACGGCCGCCGTTTACTGGGGCTTCGGTTCAAAGCTTCGCTTGCGCTAACCTCTCCCCTTAACCTTCCAGCACCGGGCAGGTGTCAGCCCCTATACTTCGCCTTGCGGCTTCGCAGAGACCTGTGTTTTTGCTAAACAGTCGCCTGGGCCTATTCACTGCGGCTTTTCTGGGCTATTCACCCTAAAAAGCACCCCTTCTCCCGAAGTTACGGGGTCATTTTGCCGAGTTCCTTAACGAGAGTTCTCTCGCACACCTTAGGATTCTCTCCTCGCCTACCTGTGTCGGTTTGCGGTACGGGCACCTTACATCTCACTAGAGGCTTTTCTTGGCAGCGTGGAATCAGGAACTTCGGTACTATATTTCCCTCGCCATCACAGCTCCGCCTTAATGGAAACGGGATTTGCCTCGTTTCCGGCCTAACTGCTTGGACGCGCATATCCAACAGCGCGCTTACCCTATCCTTCTGCGTCCCCCCATCGTTCAAACGATGTATAGGTGGTACAGGAATATCAACCTGTTGTCCATCGCCTACGCCTTTCGGCCTCGGCTTAGGTCCCGACTAACCCTGAGCGGACGAGCCTTCCTCAGGAAACCTTAGGCATTCGGTGGAAGGGATTCTCACCCTTCTTTCGCTACTCATACCGGCATTCTCACTTCTAAGCGCTCCACCAGTCCTTCCGGTCTGACTTCAACGCCCTTAGAACGCTCTCCTACCATCGACACCATACGGTGTCAATCCACAGCTTCGGTGATACGTTTAGCCCCGGTACATTTTCGGCGCGGAGTCACTCGACCAGTGAGCTATTACGCACTCTTTAAATGGTGGCTGCTTCTAAGCCAACATCCTGGTTGTCTAAGCAACTCCACATCCTTTTCCACTTAACGTATACTTTGGGACCTTAGCTGGTGGTCTGGGCTGTTTCCCTTTCGACTACGGATCTTATCACTCGCAGTCTGACTCCCAAGAATAAGTATTTGGCATTCGGAGTTTGACTGAATTCGGTAACCCGTTGGGGGCCCCTAGTCCAATCAGTGCTCTACCTCCAATACTCTCATCTTGAGGCTAGCCCTAAAGCTATTTCGGAGAGAACCAGCTATCTCCAGGTTCGATTGGAATTTCTCCGCTACCCACACCTCATCCCCGCACTTTTCAACGTGCGTGGGTTCGGGCCTCCATTCAGTGTTACCTGAACTTCACCCTGGACATGGGTAGATCACCTGGTTTCGGGTCTACGACCTCATACTCATTCGCCCTATTCAGACTCGCTTTCGCTGCGGCTCCGTCTCATCAACTTAACCTCGCATGAAATCGTAACTCGCCGGTTCATTCTACAAAAGGCACGCCATTACCCATTAACGGGCTTTGACTACTTGTAGGCACACGGTTTCAGGATCTATTTCACTCCCCTTCCGGGGTGCTTTTCACCTTTCCCTCACGGTACTGGTTCACTATCGGTCACTAGGGAGTATTTAGCCTTGGGAGATGGTCCTCCCTGCTTCCGACGGGATTTCTCGTGTCCCGCCGTACTCAGGATCCACTCAGGAGGGAACGAAGTTTCAACTACAGGGTTTTTACCTTCTTCGACGGACCTTTCCAGGTCGCTTCATTTACCCCGTTCCTTTGTAACTCCATGTTGAGTGTCCTACAACCCCAAGAGGCAAGCCTCTTGGTTTGGGCTAATTCCGTTTCGCTCGCCGCTACTCAGGAAATCGCGTTTGCTTTCTCTTCCTCCGGGTACTTAGATGTTTCAGTTCCCCGGGTCTGCCTTCAGTACCCTATGTATTCAGGTAAAGATACTGTTCCATTACGAACAGTGGGTTTCCCCATTCGGAAATCTCCGGATCAAAGCTTACTTACAGCTCCCCGAAGCATATCGGTGTTAGTCCCGTCCTTCATCGGCTCCTAGTGCCAAGGCATCCACCGTGCGCCCTTTCTAACTTAACCGTTAAAAAAGATCTTACAGATGCTTTGAAAAAAATTAATTGCCTTCTATCTATTATCTAGTTTTCAAGGAACAAAGCAGAAAGAATCCATCACATCGTGATGACTGTCTTTCCTATTTGAATGAATTACTCATTCAAAACTGAACAAAACAAAAGCGCTCTCGTAATTATCCTTAGAAAGGAGGTGATCCAGCCGCACCTTCCGATACGGCTACCTTGTTACGACTTCACCCCAATCATCTGTCCCACCTTAGGCGGCTGGCTCCATGAAGGTTACCTCACCGACTTCGGGTGTTACAAACTCTCGTGGTGTGACGGGCGGTGTGTACAAGGCCCGGGAACGTATTCACCGCGGCATGCTGATCCGCGATTACTAGCGATTCCGGCTTCATGCAGGCGAGTTGCAGCCTGCAATCCGAACTGAGAATGGCTTTATGGGATTCGCTTACCTTCGCAGGTTTGCAGCCCTTTGTACCATCCATTGTAGCACGTGTGTAGCCCAGGTCATAAGGGGCATGATGATTTGACGTCATCCCCACCTTCCTCCGGTTTGTCACCGGCAGTCACCTTAGAGTGCCCAACTGAATGCTGGCAACTAAGATCAAGGGTTGCGCTCGTTGCGGGACTTAACCCAACATCTCACGACACGAGCTGACGACAACCATGCACCACCTGTCACTCTGTCCCCCGAAGGGGAAAGCCCTATCTCTAGGGTTGTCAGAGGATGTCAAGACCTGGTAAGGTTCTTCGCGTTGCTTCGAATTAAACCACATGCTCCACCGCTTGTGCGGGCCCCCGTCAATTCCTTTGAGTTTCAGCCTTGCGGCCGTACTCCCCAGGCGGAGTGCTTAATGCGTTAGCTGCAGCACTAAAGGGCGGAAACCCTCTAACACTTAGCACTCATCGTTTACGGCGTGGACTACCAGGGTATCTAATCCTGTTTGCTCCCCACGCTTTCGCGCCTCAGTGTCAGTTACAGACCAGAAAGTCGCCTTCGCCACTGGTGTTCCTCCAAATCTCTACGCATTTCACCGCTACACTTGGAATTCCACTTTCCTCTTCTGCACTCAAGTTCCCCAGTTTCCAATGACCCTCCACGGTTGAGCCGTGGGCTTTCACATCAGACTTAAGGAACCACCTGCGCGCGCTTTACGCCCAATAATTCCGGACAACGCTTGCCACCTACGTATTACCGCGGCTGCTGGCACGTAGTTAGCCGTGGCTTTCTGGTTAGGTACCGTCAAGGTACCAGCAGTTACTCTGGTACTTGTTCTTCCCTAACAACAGAACTTTACGACCCGAAGGCCTTCTTCGTTCACGCGGCGTTGCTCCGTCAGACTTTCGTCCATTGCGGAAGATTCCCTACTGCTGCCTCCCGTAGGAGTCTGGGCCGTGTCTCAGTCCCAGTGTGGCCGATCACCCTCTCAGGTCGGCTACGCATCGTCGCCTTGGTGAGCCATTACCTCACCAACTAGCTAATGCGCCGCGGGCCCATCTATAAGTGACAGCGTAAACCGTCTTTCCATCTTCTCTCATGCGAGAAAAGAACGTATCCGGTATTAGCTCCGGTTTCCCGAAGTTATCCCAGTCTTATAGGCAGGTTGCCCACGTGTTACTCACCCGTCCGCCGCTAATCTCAGGGAGCAAGCTCCCATCGATTCGCTCGACTTGCATGTATTAGGCACGCCGCCAGCGTTCGTCCTGAGCCAGGATCAAACTCTCCGAAGAAATGTTTGACTTGCTCATTTGCTTTTTGATAGTGTGTGCTCACTTAAAATTTAACGTTGGCGCTTTGTTTTGTTCAGTTTTCAAAGAGCAATTTCGATGTCGTCTCTCTCAGAAGCGACCTCTATAATGTAACACATTCCGTCACGTTTCGTCAACAACTTTTTTAAATTCTTTTTAACAACTTGTTAGCTGTTTAAGTTGCTGTCTTAGCGACAAGAAATAATATACCATGTACTAAAAATGTTTGCAATACGTTTTTTAAAACTTTTTCAAAAAAAACATTTTCACCTATTTCCCTCTATATATTCTTTATCACACCTCTCCCCTGACATCCAGGCCATGCCCATGTTTTATGAATAAACGAAGCATATTTCCAAAGAAACACAAATAGTCATATATAGATATCTTTTTTCCATGAGGTGAAGCAATGAATCTGCCATTAATCGGATTACTCATTTCTTACAGTATGGCCCTTTACTTATTCAGTACCGCTTTTTATGAAGCCATCAAGTTCAGCAGAGAAAAAGGCAAGGTGAATGGTACGACGTTTTTATTCAGCTTTACTTTCGCTTTGATTTTCACACGGATCACCTATTTGTTTCACCCATATTAGCTAAAAGCAGTAAGTCGGGAGACTTACTGCTTTTATACGGAGACTTGCGCCTCTTTATGTTCCTTGCTTTTCTTTTCATCCTTTAAGAACATCATCAAACCACCCAATATGATGGTACCTCCAAGGACCTGCGTCCAGAGTATCGGTTCATCTAATATGAAATAAGCCAGAATTGTCGCTCCCACCGGTTCAAGCAATATTCCCATCGAAAGCGTCGATGTGCTTAACCATTTTAGTGACCAATTGAATAAAGAATGTCCTAATAAAGTCGGGAAAATGGCAAGCAAAACGAAATAGATCCAATCGGAAGCAGGATAAGGCGCCAATGCCTCTCCCTTGAAGATCACATAGAAAAACAAGGCGACGGCGCTGATTGCATACACGACAAATGTATATGTTATAGAAGAGATGCGTTTTCGGACATTTTGACCAAACAGTAAATATCCGGTTACGAGCGCACATGCGATAAGAGAAAGAATATCTCCCCAAAGCGCCATGCCGCTGATTCTCAAATCACCCCAGCTAATGACAAGGCTGCCTGCTATCGCAATGATGCCGCTCAATATTGCCTTCATTGAAAATCTTTCTTTAAAAAACAGGTAGGCTCCGGCAAAAGCGAATAAAGGCTGGAGGGTTACAAGGACGGTTGAACTTGCGACCGATGTGTAATTAAGCGATTCAAACCATAAAATAAAATGAAAAGCCAAAAACACTCCTGCCGCAATCGAATACAGCCAATCCTTTTTTTCAATGAATTTAAGTTCATGACGGTATTTCACCATGAAAACCGGCAACATAAGAAGGACGGTAAATAATAATCGGTAAAAGGCGATAACACCCGATGGAGCGGTCGCCAGTTTAACAAGGATGGCCGAAAAAGATACGGATGCCACACCGATCGCCAACGCTACATAGGGATTCACTTTTGGCATTTGCACTTAGATTCCTCCTTTCAACGGAATTACGTTACATAGAACTCTATTCTACTATGTTAAAATTATTAGGGTAGTTTTTTTTGAAAAACGGGTATATGGCAACAGACGATTTTATTCTTCGATAATAATTCGGAAGTGGTGAAACAAAATGGAATGGACATTCGACCCTCAATCGGAACTGCAAATCCTTATCAAATTGGGGATTTCTGCTCTCCTTGGACTAATTATCGGCCTAGAGCGAGAAATGAAACGAAAACCCGTTGGATTAAAAACAAGCCTGGTCATTTCAATCGTCAGCTGTTTATTAACGATCGTTTCCATGGAATCCGCTTATAAATTCCCGGGTAGCGACGACGTTAATATCACAATGGATCCCTTGCGTCTTGCGGCCCAGATCGTTTCCGGCGTCGGTTTTATAGGTGCTGGCGTCATTCTCCGGCGTGACAACAACAGCATATCCGGTTTAACGACAGCCGCCATCATCTGGGGAGCGGCGGGAATCGGGATTGCCGTTGGAGCTGGTTTTTTTCTCGAGGCCATAGCCGGCGTCATCTTATTGATCATTAGTGTGGAATTGGTGCCCGCAATCGTCACCTGGCTCGGACCGATGAAGTTACGGCAAAAAGAAATCTTCCTGCAGCTGGTCGTACAAAATAAAGATGACATTGCAATCGTACTGAAAAAAATCAAAGAAGAAAAAATATTCATCAAAAATCTCAGAATCAAAGATGTGGCAAATGACAACCACCTTTTGACCCTTAAAGTTCTGGTCGATCACAAAGTCAGAACATCGGAAGTGTATTACACCGTCTCCAATCTTAAGGAAATTGCACGGGTGGAAATCGAAAATGTATAATAAAAGGGCCGTTTGACTGCACTCAAACGGTTCACTAGATAAAAGGGTTGGGAATTAAACATTCCGAACCCCTTTTGAAATTCTCCTTAACTTTCCTCCATACCTATACGAGTCCACTCTGTTAAACCATTTTTGACCCCTTGGCAAGTCCATTTAGGCATCAATTAACGGCTAAGTCTTGCCTGCATAAACCAATCGAAACTTCCACAATCATCAGTTTTTATCTCCAGCATCAGAATCTAACACCTATATATGGACATTTACTATCATCCACCTGTCAGTGAGGAAGTCTGGTGTTACGTTACTTCACTGCGGCCTTATTCATCTATGGGGTCCACTCTATACATTTATTATAAATTTGCAAAATGACCAAACCGATATCCTGCTCTATACGTTTATATATAGTGAAAGGAAGAACTCCGGCTTGATTAAAAATTTTAAAGGAAGGTGGTCAGGACAACCAGCATGATATTGACAGGGATATAAAAAATTATCAAGAAAATAATTTCCCGAGGTGAGTGATGTTAAAAAAAATGAAGGTAAAAAGTATATGGATTATACCCTTACTATTTGTGTTTTTCATACCAAATATAATAGGTGCTTCTTCTATTAAAAGTAAAAGCCCAGAGTTGGCGACAGGCTTTGACACCCACATCACCAACAATTCCCTCGCCGTAAGTCCGGATGAACAAATAGCGATTGTCTCGGATAGCCGTGAACAATCCATCCTGGTCTATGATCTTACCAAAGGCAAGTTGCGTAAAAAGATCGACGGCTTCGGTTCACCGAGAAACATCGTGTTTATTGATGGCGGCTCAGAGTTTGTCGTCTCTGACAGTACGCTCGGTACGATTCGTTTTTACAGCTTAAAAAATTTCACCTTGAAAGATGAAGTTGTCGTTGGTCCGGGTGCATTTGGGACTGCTGTCAGCCCGGATGGCAAGACATTGTATGTGAACAATCAAGCACACAATTCAGTCACGGTCGTGGATCTGGAAAAACGAAAACCGATTGACGTCATTACCGGTTTCGCCCAACCAAGGCAGGGCATCAAAGTCTCTTCGGACGGAAAATATATCTTTGTCACGAACTTTCAAGGAGATAAAGTGTCTATCGTTGATGCCACCACCAAAAAAATCATTCGTGAAATAACTGGGTTCTCCAGTATACGCGGAATCTCGATTACCGCTGATGGAAAAACATTATATGCCGCCAACAGCGGACGCAACAGCATTTCCGCAATTGATACGCTAGACGGTAATATAAAGGGTGAAATCAAAGTGGGATGCGAGCCATATGGCGCTGCTCTATCGCCTGATGATAAACTCCTTTTCGCAAGCAACAAAGCTGATCATACGATTGACGTGATAAATGTCGCTGATCACCGCATAGTTAAAACAATCGGGGGGGTTCAAAGAACCAAGGCAAGCAATCGTCTTTAGCCAGGATAGGGATCAGGCTTATGTATTAAACCGTGATCTCTCCATTGCCCGTGTTGATGTTAAAACATACACCATCACGGATATAATTCAGGATGAGTAAAAAAATATAAGCTTAAATACTGGAATCTGATGAAGCACGTGATAAATGAAAAAATAAACCCAGAGATGGATTAACATGAAATCTTTTGCGGCAGGTCTTTTACATCCCAATCGTATAAACAAAAAAGCTGTAGGTTTACGTGATTCATCGCGTCTATAGTCTGATCCGTTTGACTACACTCAAACGGGTTTTTTATCATTTTTGCAAAAATCTCATATTTTATATTGACTTTTCACCAAAATCCGATAAAATAATTATTGTACCTCATTTCGGGGCATTAGCTCAGCTGGGAGAGCGCTACGCTGGCAGCGTAGAGGTCAGCGGTTCGATCCCGCTATGCTCCATTTCCGAAAACCCTTGATATATCAAGGGTTTTTTCTTTTTGTCAATTTGTCCACCACTGCCCCCTAATATTTCTTCAATCACTGCGATAAAATTTTCATGCTTTTTTAAACGTAATGTATGAGCCTTTTCCTCTCTCATGGTCGGAAGAAAATATTTTGCTTATTAACTCGATATAAAGAATAAAAAACCTACCCCCTTTAAGGAAGTAGGCGTAAAAAAACAGCGAAATAACTTATAGATTAACAAACTAACAATCCTTCAGGACAAACTAGATGCGATAAGCTGTCCTAGTCTTCGTATTCCCTCGATCATTTCTTTCTCATTGGCAAAACTGAACGAGAGCCGGAGAAACTCGGCTCCATCGTTTTGATCCAAGAAAAAGTATTTCCCTGGAACATATGAAACACCCTCAGCCAGAGCCTGTGATAATAACTGCGATGTATCCACTCCTGGAATTCTCACCCATACAAAGTAACCGCCATCTGGAACATACCAGGAAACGGATTCTGGAAGGAATTGTTCCATAGAATGGATTAACGCAGTGCATTTAGAACGATACGTATCTTTTAGAAGGTCGAGCCGTTTCTCAAAATCGGTGTTTTCTAAGTATACAGCCATTGAACTTTGAGCAAATGGATGGTCTAAATCTTTTTTAAACCACTCAAAAGCCTTGATGAATTCACTTTCTCCCGCTATCCATCCAATCCTCATTCCTGGCGCAACAACCTTGGATAATGACCCGACTTGGAGGACTCGCCCGCATGTATCAATAGATTTTATCGGGACCGGATTTTTATCGAAGGATAATTCCCCGTATGCATCATCCTCCAGAATGAGGAAATCATACTCGATGGAAAGCTCCAATAAATGCTTCCGGCGCTCAATTGTCATAGTCGTTCCAGTTGGATTTTGAAAAGTTGGGATTGTATATACAAAACGCGGGAGGGTTTGACCTGTGCGTTTCCTTTCATCCAGCATTTCCTTTAATCGGTATGTTTGGAGTCCCTGTTCATCTATAGGTATACTAATAATCCGTTTCGTATAGTTTTGAAAAACCTCCAAAGCCTCCATGTAGGTGGGAGACTCTACCGCTACAACCGCTTTATCATCAAGAAGAACGCGGGCAATAAGATCAATCCCCTGGCAAGCTCCTGATGTAATCAAAAGCTGTTCTTCCAAAACGCAAATTCCACGCTCTTCCAACCTTTTCTGGATTTGCTGCTTTAGTCTTGGAATTCGCGGACTTCCGAGATAATGGAGCGGCAAATCCTGCTCCTCATCAAGAAGTCTGGCTACAGCTACCTTGAGCTCCTCAGCAGGAACGAGAGCAGGATCAGGATAGCCTGAACTCAAGCGAATACAACCATCTGGCAGATCTGGCATCCATGCACCGGGCGGATCATTCTTAAGTGCCGCTTTAATGTTCTCAGAAAAAAAAGATTCAACTTTCACTTCAACCAAACACCTTTCCTTCAACCAAATCTTGATTGATTCTCGCAATCTTTAAAGTTAGCTGCTTATTTTAAGATACAAATCATAACCTACTATTAATTTTAAACGTTCTTCTGATGAGAGACAACAATCCCCCTCTTTATATTTTCCAAATTCCGGAGTCCTTCTTACACGTAAAAAATAAAGAAAGGCAGATCGTCCGCCTTTCTTCACTTTTTATTCAACTCATTCCATTTCTTTACCATACGCTTCGGTGCCGCACGTAAATAGCCTTCTTGAATTAGATAGGTCAATTCATCCCAGTCTTCCCTATCCGGATTTTGAATGGAAACCCAACCGTGACGACCTATATATGGGGTTTTGAAATATTTCTCTTTCTGCAGCAATAATTCTTGAGTTTCTCGATCTGACTTGAACGACAAGCTGAATCCTTCCTCGCTTTCACCAGTAATCACGAAGGATTTTCCATTGATTTTAAAAGTATTGTGACCGAAACCATCAATATGTTCATTAGCTTCCGGCAGTGCAAGACAGATATTGCGTATAATATCAAGCATCGCTTCCGTGTCTCGTGATTCCATGTTTCAATTCACCTATTATCCACTCTATTTTGCATTCACATCGGGTTGATGAATTCCAAAAGTATTGCCTTCGGGATCGATATAGTATCCTTGCCAAGCCATTCCGGGCAGGGCAAATTTGGGCATTGCGAGCTTGCCGCCATTCTCAATGATTTTAGCTTCCGTTAAATCGTAATTTCCCACGCCAATGGTACACGCAAATGCATTTAACGCTTGGTGTGTTTCCGGCGGAGCACTAGGACGCTGCATCAAAGCACCATCGATACCATGTTCATTCTCATTGCCAGTCACTGCTCCAAAGTAAGGCATCCCTGCATAATCACTCCAGTCTTGAAATGACCATCCGAACACCTCTCCATAAAACGTCTTTGCCCGTTCCATGTCATTCACATGAATTTCGAAATGAACTATTCTTCCCATGATTTCCTCCTAAGGTACATATGAATTAGCCATTCACTTACATTATTCAGTCTGTGTTCGCTGTCTATTTAGTATTATAATTTAAATGGAAATAAATTCAAATTAATTGAAACTTCATCATACAACCAACCCGGGAACCGCTTTTCAATTTTGCATCCCAAACATTTGCGAAACTATGTGTATATTTTTGTGAAAGCTGGACGAGACTGCTAGTAAATCATTCTAGGAGGTTATCAAATGTTTAGATTCGGGAAGAGAAAAGCGCGAAGCAAGGTCGGTAAATTAATCGATAAACACGGATATACACAAGAGGAGTTTGTAAGTGCGTCAGGAATTTCACGCAATACGATAAGCAGAGTTTGCAGTGATCCCAAGTATGTGCCGTCAGCCGGGGTTTTAAAGAAAATCATGAAGGCGGTTCGAAGTATAGATGCAGGAGCTAAGGCAGATGACTACTTTAATTTGTAAACAAAAAGGCCCTCGCTTATGGCCGGGCCTAAATGTATTATTCAATTCTTGTTCATACTCTCCTATCCAGGCTCCTAAAATCCAAGCTTTACTTTCAGAAATAACCTTCATTCCAACGGCCTCATCTTTTCAAATTCCAGGTGAAAAAGTTCATATCAGATTCAACGACATCCCCTGAATAAAAATCCCCCACTTCCATTAGGAGCGGGGGATTTTCTTCATTCACGGGTGATATGTATATATTTGGGGCTCTTTGTCCCTTTTAGACAAACCTTGCAGGGGTTTCATTAACAAGGGCCAGTTATCGATTAGGGACAAAAGGTCATGTATTCCGCTTGAGCTATTTTCGACCGACCATTTTCTTTATGAACTGAACCACAGGTGACACGATGGATTCATGTACATTCGTAAGCGCATAACCGATCAGCCCCATAATTACCAGGGCCATTATTAATCCTACTATCAATCCCGATGTTTCTCTAAGTTCTTCAAGTACAGCATCCATTCATTATCCTCCCCGGCTTGCCGATGCACTTATTTTTACGGTTTTTCACCGATTTTACGTATGAAAGCTCCATTTATCGTTTTTTCTTCGAACATTGACCGATTCTGTTAAATAAGGTTCATTATAACGTATTGGATGATTATGGTCGAGCTGCCACTTTTAAACGCATCCATAGAAGTCCTAATCACTAATAAAGGCTTTACTCTAGCGTTTCTCTTTAAGTCAAAAGATAAACCTTCGTTACAACTGCAGAAATGTAAACCTTTTCATTTGTCCAAAACCGACAAACAAATGACAGAATTATTGTTTTTTGAGAACATTGAGAATATTGTCGAAAAACCTTAAGCTTAATTTAAGAAATACATCTTCTTAGGGGGTGCGCTTTATATGGAAGCCATTACAAGGGACTTTTTCTTATTTTTATCTAAGAATAACCTGCTTAATAATATTGCTAAAAAAAGCGGAGGAAATTTTGCTGCTGGAAAGATCATTGGGGGAACCGATTTCCAAAGTTCCATTAAATTCATTAAACAACTTAATAATAGCGGCTTGTCGGTTACAGTCGACCATCTTGGGGAATTCGTTGATTCCAAGGAAGTGACTCTGGAACGGACGGCAGAATGCATCGAAACCATCGAAATGATCAGCAGGGAAAAACTTGATTCACAGGTTTCTCTGAAAATGACTTCTTTGGGTCTTGATATCGATCATAAACTAGTGATTGAGAATATGACGAAAATTCTTGATACAGCCGAAAAACATAAAGTCATGGTCACGATCGATATGGAAGATGAAGTTCGCTGTCAGGCAACAATCGATATCTTTAGACAGTTCAAAGAAAAATACAACTGCATAAGTACTGTTCTACAAGCATATTTATTCCGCACAGAGAAAGATCTGGAGGACCTTGGCCAATATAAGCCATTCCTGCGTCTTGTAAAGGGTGCCTATAAGGAATCTCCAGAGGTGGCTTTTCCCGAAAAGGATGATGTAGACGAAAACTATAAAAAGTTGATTAAGCAAAGTCTTCTTAACGGAAATTATACGGCCATTGCCTCACATGATGACAAAATCATCGAATATACAAAAGAGCTAGCCAAGAAATATGACATCCCAAATACACAATTCGAATTCCAAATGCTTTATGGCATGAGGAACAAGACTCAATACGAATTGGTCAAGCAAGGTTACAAAATGCGCGTCTATGTACCATACGGTCTGGATTGGTATGGATACTTCATGAGAAGGCTTGCAGAAAGGCCATCCAATATTGCCTTTGCCTTCAAAGGGATGGTCAGAAGCTAAATATACTTTCAACATTATTAATTGTTACAAAAAATCTATTAAAAGGTGTGATTATCAATGATTTCATATAAACACGAACCATTTGTTGATTTTAAAAACGAGGAAAACAAAAAAGCATATCAGGAAGCACTTCAAACTGTTGAGGGCTACTTAGGCCAAGACTACCCTCTTTATATCGGGGCAGAGCAAGTGACGACTGATGAGAAAATCGTTTCATATAACCCTGCAGATAAGCAAGAAATCATCGGCCGCGTATCGAAAGCTAATAGGGATCTTGCTGAAAAAGCCATGCAGGAAGCTGTTACCGCTTTTGAAAGCTGGAAAAAAGTGAAGCCGGAAATCCGCGCTGACGTTTTATTCAAAGCGGCAGCCATCATTCGCAGACGCAAGCATGAATTCTCTGCGTTATTGACGAAAGAAGCGGGAAAACCTTGGAATGAGGCTGATGCTGATACAGCGGAAGCGATCGATTTCCTTGAATTCTACGCCCGTCAAATGCTGACGCTTAAAGATGGTGTGCCTGTTCAAAGCCGTCCGGGAGAATTTAACCGCTATGATTACATTCCATTAGGGGTAGGCATCATCATTTCTCCTTGGAACTTCCCATTTGCCATCATGGCAGGTACAGCTGTTGCCGCTATCGTTACTGGTAACACAATCCTATTGAAACCAGCTTCGACTACTCCTATTGTTGCTGCGAAATTCGTTGAAGTGATGCTTGAAGCCGGCCTTCCAGCAGGTGTGTTGAATTTCGTTCCAGGAAGCGGAGCCGAAGTGGGCGACTACCTGGTCGATCATCCAAAAACACGTTTCATTTCCTTCACAGGTTCACGTGATGTAGGTCTGCGCATTTACAAACGTGCTTCTGAAGTGAACGAAGGCCAAATTTGGCTGAAGCGTGTCATTGCTGAAATGGGCGGAAAAGATACGATGGTCGTCGACAAAGAGGCAGATCTTGAATTGGCCGCTCAATCGATCGTGAAATCTGCATTTGGATTCTCGGGACAAAAATGTTCTGCTTGCTCCCGTGCTGTCATCGTAGAAGATGTATACGATCAAGTTTTAGATCGCGCTGTAGAGTTAACAAAACAACTTACAGTTGGTAATCCTGTAGAAAATCATTTCATGGGACCGGTTATCGATCAAGCAGCTTTTGACAAAATCATGAGCTATATTGAAATCGGGAACCAAGAAGGACGCATTATGACTGGAGGAGAAGGAGATAGCTCTAAAGGCTACTTCGTTCAACCGACAATCGTTGCTGATGTAGATCCGCAAGCCCGCTTGATGCAAGAAGAAATCTTCGGACCAGTCGTTGCCTTCACTAAAGCGAAGGACTTTAACGAAGCTCTTGAGATTGCCAATAACACTGAATATGGTTTGACTGGGGCTGTCATTACGACAAATCGCCTTAACATGGAAAAAGCACGCGAAGAATTCCATGTAGGGAACTTGTATTTCAACCGCGGCTGTACTGGTGCAATCGTAGGCTATCAGCCATTCGGCGGGTTCAACATGTCAGGAACCGATTCCAAGGCAGGCGGACCGGACTACTTGCAGCTTCATATGCAAGCCAAAACAACATCAGAAACGTACTGATAATGTTATTCGATCAAGCAATTTGAAGATGATTTGAAACCCCTATGGTTTTCGTATCTTCCATACTGGATACGAAAACCAAAATGAGGTTAAATGGAGGAAGTGACAAATAGGTTGCTTCCTCTTTTAAAACAAAAAATTATAAATTTCAACCTGAAGGGAGTCTTTTATGGATTACGCATTAATAATTTCAATCAGCATTTACATGGCTGGCATGTTGCTAATCGGATATTTCGCCTACAAAAGGACCTCTAATCTAAATGACTACATGCTTGGCGACCGGGGTCTTGGTGCAGCAGTCACTGCATTAAGTGCCGGGGCTGCGGATATGAGCGGTTGGCTTTTAATGGGGCTGCCTGGTGCCATGTTTGCAACAGGATTAAGTTCAATGTGGATCGTATTTGGCCTGACACTGGGTGCCTATGCGAACTGGCTTTATGTTGCACCAAGATTGAGAACCTATACGGAAGTCGCCAGTAACTCCATCACGATCCCCGCTTTCCTGGAAAATCGTTTTGGTGAGGGTTCAAGAATCCTAAGGTTCATTTCGGCTTTGGTTATCCTGGTATTCTTCACCTTTTACGTTTCATCAGGAATGGTATCCGGCGGGGTCCTATTCCGGAGTACATTCGGCCTGGAATACCATACAGGCTTATGGATCTTAACAGGAGTTGTTGTGGCATATACCTTGTTCGGCGGATTCCTGGCAGTTAGCTGGACGGACTTCGTTCAAGGAATCATCATGTTCGTCGCCTTGATCCTTGTACCAATTGTCACCCTATTCCACGTGGGAGGTTTCGGTCCTTCCATCGACACGGCACGCTCCATTGATCCAGCTCTATTGAATATTTTCACTGGAACGAGCTTTTTAGGAATCATCTCATTGTTTGCATGGGGACTGGGATACTTCGGACAGCCTCATATCATTGTCCGCTTTATGGCAATCAGTTCTATTAAGGAAATTAAGAAGGCTCGAAATATCGGGATGGGCTGGATGATTTTCGCCAGTATCGGTGCCATGCTGACAGGGTTCATCGGAATCACTTATTTTTCTCAAAACGACCTGAAATTAGATGATCCTGAAACCGTCTTCATGGTTTTAGGAGAAATATTATTTCACCCATTCATTACCGGCTTCTTGATTTCTGCAATACTTGCAGCCGTTATGAGTACGATAGCTTCACAGCTTTTAGTAACAGCCAGTTCTTTAACGGAGGATATTTACAAAACCTTCTTCCGGCGTTCAGCTTCTGATAAAGAGCTTGTCTTTCTCGGCAGATTATCCGTGCTGATCATATCCATTATCGCGCTCATCCTATCTTGGGAGCAGAATGACACGATTCTTGGACTTGTCGGATATGCATGGGCAGGATTCGGTTCTGCATTCGGTCCATTGATTCTGCTTAGTCTGTGCTGGAAACGCATGACAAAGTGGGGTGCTTTAGCAGGGATGATAGTCGGTGCCGGTACTGTAATTTTCTGGTCCATGGCAGGATTATCAGATACGCTTTATGAAATGATTCCTGGTTTTGGCGGAAGCTTGATCGCCATCATCGTGGTCAGTCTTCTTACAGCGAAACCATCAAAAGAAGTAGAAGATCAATTTGAAGAATTCGAAAGAATATTAAAACAATAATAAATCCCCTAAAAGGAACGGTATTTTTTCATATACCGTTCCTTCTTTGTGCTTGCCCCTATACACGCCATCCGTTTAAAAGTATTATTAAACTAAGTTGTCATACACTTCAAAAAATAACAGGGGGCCATATATGTCATTAGAAAAAATCCTGACTCTTACAAACATCAACGATATAACGGATATGGTCAGCACTTATTTAAAAAAACCAGTCGTCATCGAAAATGACCAATTTTTATTGCTGGCATATAGTTCATATTATATCGAACACTTCGACCAAGCCAATCGGCAAACCATCTTCACAAAGCATTGGCCGATTCCAATTTTGGAGAAATTCATGGATGAGGGCATTGTCGAACAGCTTAAAACGGTGGATCATCCATTTAGGGTGAAACAAATTGAGGAAATCGGATTAAATCAAAGAGTCGTTGTGAGCGCCGTTCACAAAGGACAGGTCTTCGGATTCATTTGGGTCCAAGAAACGGAAATGATGACTGATTCCGATTTGGAATTTTTACATGAAGTTTCCCATCATATCGGCAAGCTCCTTTATCAGAAAAAACAGATAAACATAAAAAAAGATGAAGAAAAAAATGAGTTTTATCAAAAGGTCATAGATGAAGTCTATCAAACGGAAAACCAAATAAAATGGGAAGCTGCCAATATGAATCTCCTCATTCCGGAAACTTTCCTTGTAAATGTCTTTACAATCGCTCAATCCGATGCGGAACATTTCGATGAATTAACGGATACAGTCAGTCTATTCGCCAATGCATTGAATCATTTTTCCCATGTATTCACTAACCAATTGAAGATCATCGTCTTGATTGGCAGCAACGGAAAAGGGAAAGAACTCCTTTCTGAAAGCGCCAATGATTTAACGAATACGGTTCTATCCCAATTCAATGACAAAAAGGTATTCCCTGGAATCGGAAATGAATATTCTTCGATTCTTCAATTAAGAAAATCCTACCTCGAAGCCCTGGAAGTAATCAATGCAGCGAAGTTCATCGGTAAACCTGAACAGCTTCCTTTCCAATATAGCAAGCTCGGGATTTTCCGTTACCTCGATATGATCTCCAATCATCATATTAAAACGAATTATATCAATATGGATTTAGCGATTCTTCAAAAGAAGGACCAGGAAAGCCAAACCAAACTCCTTCAAACACTGGAAATATATCTGTTTAACAATTGCCGGATCAAACCGACAGCTGAACAGCTATACATTCATACCAACACATTGAAATATAGATTGAATCAAATAACCGATCTCACCTCAATCGATTTTGATGACTTTCATTCGAGAATGCAACTATACATCGATTTACAGCTTATAAAACAGAGATCTTAAAGAGCGTCCGGTTTTTGAGTTCGGGAGATTCAATAAGCTAAGGAGAGAAGAAAACGCGGCTAGGTCTGCCGTATTCCTCTCTCCTTATACATGTTTCACCTATTTTCAAAAGGTTTAGAGTTTCGTTTTGTTACGATTTTACTGTACTCACCTTATACGGAACTTTATGCGTCCCAGTACGAATGAACTCCATGATTTCCTCTTTCGATAGTTTGCTGAGACCTAACGTTTCAATGGTTCTTCCACTTTGCCGATTCTCGATTTATCGCTTGAACCAAGCACCATTCCGTCTTTATCCGTAGTAAGCACATCATGGCCGATTACTTCACTGGTTATGTTCGCAATTTCTTGGGCTAGTTTCGCTAACATATCATCCCCCCTGGTTATCAACACCATGAAAAACCAGCTCGTAAATAACTTGAGCTGGTTTTTCATGTATCTTCTTCTATTAAAAGAATTCAAGGGCATTTTCCCTCAAGAAACGTTTTCCTTGTCGCCGGTGTATTCACGCTCCCAAAAATCGGCGTTTTTTATGCCTAAAGCTTTTGGATTGAAAACCGGATCGATTCCTGCTTTCTTTTGCTTTTCGTAATCCTTTAACGTAATGAGCGCCGGTTTAGCCAGAATTAAAATGGCAATGACATTGAGCCATACCATAATTCCTAATCCAGCATCACCTAATGCCCAAGCCATCTCTGCAGTACGAATGGTTCCATAGAAACTTGCCGCAAGTATGATAAGTTTCAATGCCAGCATGGCCCACTTACTGTTCCGCTTACGCATTAAATAGGCAATATTGGTTTCTGCAATATAATAGTAGGCCATGATCGTCGTAAAGGCGAAGAAGAAAAGGGCTATTGCAATAAAGCCAGCACCAAAACCTGGGATTACACTATCGATTGCCGCTTGTGTATACCCTGGACCAGGTGTTACTTCTCCCAAATTATTGACGATATATGAACCATTTTCCGCTTGTGTATTATACATGCCTGTAAATAAAATCATGAAGGCCGTAGCGGAGCAAACGAACAATGTGTCGATATAAACCGAGAATGCTTGGACAAGGCCCTGTTTTGCCGGGTGCGATACTTCTGCGGCGGCAGCCGGGTGAGGACCTGTGCCTTGTCCCGCCTCATTCGAATAAACGCCGCGTTTCACTCCCCAAGCTATCGCCATCCCGATTAGCCCGCCAAATGCAGAATCCATCCCGAAGGCACTTCTGAATATTAATGAAATGACACCTGGTAATTCTGTAATGTTCATTAGGACGATGACAACGGATAGCAATATATAGCCCAGGGCCATGAATGGAACGATTATTTGTGCAGCATTAGCTATCCTTTTTACACCGCCGAATATAATGAAACCAAGTAATAGAATGACAGCTATACCCGTGATTGCAGGTTGAATTCCAAATGCATTCTCCATACCGGCAGCGATTGAATTGGCCTGAACACCAGGCATCAGTACAGCCATGGCTATAAGGGCAGCGAACGCAAAAAGGACAGCAAACCACTTCACGCCCATTCCTTTTTCAATATAATAGGCAGGGCCCCCTCGATATTGACCGTCTTGTTTGACTTTATATATTTGAGCTAAAGTGGATTCCACAAATGCACTTGATGCTCCAATGAAGGCAATTGCCCACATCCAAAAAACAGCACCAGGACCGCCAAAAGCGATGGCCGTCGCCACTCCTGCAATGTTACCTGTACCGACCCGACCCGAAAGGGCTATGGATAAAGCCTGGAATGAGGAAACGCCCGCTTCCGAACTTTTGCCTTGGAACATCAAAACGACCATTTCCTTAATATGCCTCACTTGCAGAAACCGGGTTAAAATAGAGAATAATAAACCTACTCCCAATAAAATATAAATGACTGGCGTACTCCATAAAACCCCATTTAAAGCCGTAATAAAATCAGACAATCAAGCTCCCCCTTTAATCGAATTTAGAAAATTCAAACTTATCTTTTATTGATTATATTTCATCTTAATGGATTAAACAATAGTTTTTACGTCAGGAAACCTAACATGGACATTTTTATTTTTCCACTTGCAAATGTCCCAATAATCACATTCCGAATTCAAAAAAAACGCCAGCGATTCCGCCGGCGTCATGTTTTTGCATATAGGTCAAGATACGCTGATTGCACCTAGTATTTCCTGTTCCAATTGATTGGTTCTCTCCATTTTTGTTGATTCCATCCATCCGAAATACACAGCCATATAATCGATCACTGCACGTTTATGCGCTTGGACTAAATCGATATCGAATAACAGGGTCCCGGTCCTGCGGAAGAAGAAGTCCACTGGAGTTGCGGCCATTTCATGATCTAGTGCGTATTTCAGCTGTACGAACAATTTCTTTGGAAGGTCACTGCTTGCTCCTCCGTCTCCTTCGCGTTTTGCGAAATCGAATAACACAGGTGCGTTGGACCCGTACATGGCCAATATCTCTTCGGAGTCCTTAACAGTGAGTCCTGAGTCAACTCCCCTTTGAATATGTTGCTTGATATAATCGGAGAAGTTGCTTGATCCCCCGACATCCCCTCCGGAAATCGGCATTCTTTTAGTGGTGCTGGCTGGGTAAGTTTTATTGGATTGCTGGGCAAGCTTCCCTGCCAAAAGGTCGACCGTCGTTTTTGCCATTTTGCGATAACCGGTCAATTTCCCACCCGCAATCGTGATAAGGCCAGAATCGGACTCCCAGATTTCATCTTTCCTTGATATCTCAGAAGGATCTTTCCCTTCTTCAAGAATCAACGGCCTTACCCCAGCCCAGCTGGATTCGATATCATCATCCGTAATGTTCACTTCTGGAAACATATAATGTATGGACTTTAATAGATAGGCACGGTCTTCGGAAGTAACGGTCGGCACTGCAGGATCACCATCATAAAAAGTATCCGTAGTCCCTACATAAGCTTTACCGGCTCTCGGGATGGCAAAAATCATCCGGCCATCAGGCGTATCAAAATAAAGCGCCTGCTTCAACGGGAATTTCGATTGGTCGATGACCACGTGAACACCCTTGGATAACTTCAGCGTCTTCCCTTTTTTCGATTGGTCCTTCTCACGAATGGAATCCACCCACGGACCTGCTGCATTAATAACTTTGTCTGCGTATATTTCAAAAGAATCACCTGAAAGTAAATCGGCAACTTGGACGCCGTTCACCTTTCCATTTTCATATAACAATTTATCTACTTTTGTATAATTTATCGGTGTTGCACCTTTATCGACAGCCGCCTTCATGACTTCAATAGTAAGACGTGCATCATCTGTCCGGTATTCAACATAGTAGCCTCCGCCCTTCAGTCCCTCTTTCTTAACGAGAGGCTCCCGCTTTAGTGTTTCATCTGCCGAAAGCATTTTCCTGCGTTCGGCTTTTTTAACACCCGCAAGGAAATCATATACCCGAAGTCCAATGGAGGTACTGAATTTCCCGAAGGTTCCTCCTTTGTGCATCGGTAACAGCATCCATTCCGGCGTGGTCACATGCGGCCCATTTTCATAAACGATTTCTCGCTCTTTACCAACCTCGGCAACCATTTTTATTTCAAATTGCTTCAAATACCGCAACCCGCCATGAACAAGTTTTGTCGAGCGGCTTGAAGTACCTGCTGCAAAGTCCTGCATTTCAACCAAAGCCACTTTCATTCCACGGGTCGTTGCATCCAGGGCGATCCCTGCACCGGTAATTCCCCCACCAATGACAACCACATCATATTTCTCTTTTTTCAGAGTTTCGACCGTTTCTTCCCGATATATATTTGAAAACCTCATGCCTGACTCCTCCTTTAAGTATTGCATTCTATTGTTTTTTGTATGAATTGGCGCTGTTCACTCGTGAATTCTGCACTTTTACTCGTGAATTCGTATGATTTACTCGTGAATTCTGCACTTTTACTCGTGAATTCGCACGGTTTACTCGTGAATTCACACGATTTACTCGTGAATTCGGTCATTATATTCAATTGGTTCATTTGTTCGCATAAGTTATATAGATATTAATATCCCTAATCTGCCGTTAAAAACAAAAAAAGAGACCATAAATGCACATTATCGAATTAACGATAACGCATTCATGGTCTCTCCTGTTCTCCGGCCGAGTTATTAACTTGATTTCATTATAGCATACTCCAGCTCATTTGAGAAAGGATACATGTTGTTTTTTATTTAAACGCCATAGCGGCATGTACGGCTTTCTTCCAGCCTTCATATAATTTTTCACTTTCTTGCTCTTCCATGGATGGTTCAAAGGTTTTATCCACCGCCCATTGCCGGGAGATTTCTTCTTGATCCTTCCAATACCCGACAGCAAGGCCTGCTAAGTATGCAGCACCTAATGCAGTGGTTTCGTTTATGGTCGGCCTCTCGACGGGCACACGTAATAAGTCGCCCTGGAATTGCATCAAGAAGTCATTCTTGACTGCCCCGCCATCCACTCTTAATGTTTGCAGCTCGATTCCTGAATCTGCCTCCATTGCATCAAGGACATCCTTCGTTTGATACGCAAGTGATTCAAGTGTGGCACGAATGAAATGTTCTTTTGATGTGCCGCGCGTCAAACCAAAAACGGCTCCCCGCACTTCGCTGTCCCAATATGGAGTTCCAAGTCCTACGAAAGCTGGTACCACATATACTCCATCCGTACTTTCCACCCGTTTTGCATAGGCCTCGCTGTCCTTGGCATCATGCAGCATCCGCAGGCCATCGCGGAGCCATTGGATGGCGGAGCCAGCTACGAATATACTGCCTTCAAGTGCATATTCGACCTTCCCATTCAAGCCCCAAGCAAGGGTCGTCAATAGTCCGTGTTCGGAGCTGACAGCCTTGGTTCCTGTATTCATGAGCATGAAACAGCCTGTTCCATACGTATTTTTAGCCATTCCTTCATTAAAGCAGGCTTGGCCGAATAATGCTGCCTGCTGATCACCGGCTGCCCCGGCGATCGGAATCGATTGGCCGAAGAAATGATAGTCGATCGTACGTGCATATTCCTCTGAGGAAGGCCTCACTTCCGGCAGCATCGACTTTGGTACAGTCAATATCTCAAGCAGTTCTTCATCCCATTTCAGTTCATGGATATTGTACATCAATGTCCGGGATGCATTGGAATAGTCCGTTACATGAGCCTTGCCTCCTGATAGCTTCCAGATCAGCCAAGTATCGATGGTACCGAATAACAGCTTGCCTTCATCTGCCTTTTGCCTTGCCCCTTCCACATTATCGAGGATCCATTTCACTTTCGTTCCGGAAAAATAGGCATCTATCAACAATCCCGTTTTATCCCGGAATAAATCATTAAGTCCCTTTTCCTTCAACTCATCACAGATTCCACTTGTTTGCCTGGACTGCCATACAATCGCATTATAGACAGGTGTACCTGTTTCCTTATCCCAAACGACTGCCGTTTCACGCTGATTGGTGATCCCGATACCGGCAATTTGCTCTGGTTTTACACCGGATTCAGATAGTACACCGGCAATCACCGCCAGGATCGATCCCCAAATCTCATTGGCGTTATGCTCGACCCAGCCTGGTTTAGGGAAATGCTGTGTGAATTCCTTTTGGGAGGAATGGACGATTTCCCCCTTTTCATTAAATAAAATCGCCCTAGAACTTGTTGTTCCTTGATCTAATGATAAAATGTATTTTTCCATTGTGTATGCCCCCTTTTAATTAACTAGCGATATTTCTGCTATCCATTTCATTTGACTGTTTTTTACCAAAAGCATAGGCTACTATCAATAGTACCAGGCTTGCACCCATAACAGACCAAAATCCTGCCGTTATTTCCCCCATAAAAAATGCTTTATAACAAACGGCACCAAGTGAACCCCCTACAATCGGTCCAACGACCGGAATCCATGAATAGCCCCAGTTGGAATTGCCTTTACCAGGTATCGGCAGCAAAAAGTGAGCGATGCGCGGCCCCAGGTCGCGGGCCGGGTTAATGGCGTATCCTGTCGTTCCCCCAAGTGACATCCCGATCACGACAATCAATAACCCTACTGCGAATGGGTTTAGACCCTCTGTAAAATCATTGGCCCCTATAAATAATAGACCAAGAATAAGGATGAAAGTTCCAATCATCTCACTTAGTAGATTTGAAAATGTGTGCGGGATTGCAGGTGAAGTCGCGAACACACCAAGCTTCGCCCCTGGATCATCCGTAGCTTTCCAGTGTGGCAAATAGTGCAGGAATACTAGAGTTGCGCCGAGTATCGCGCCAATCATCTGGGCAACGATGTAACCGGGCACATCACTCCATGGAAATTCTCCAATAATGGCAAACCCAACTGTGACCGCCGGGTTTAAATGCGCCCCGCTTATGGACCCCACTGCAAAAACACCCATGGTAACAGCCAATCCCCATGCAATCGTGATAACGATCCAGCCGGCATCTTTTGCATAGGAACCCTTTAAGGATGAACCTGCCCCAATACCTGCTCCGAATAAAACTAAAATCATCGTGCCTAACACTTCTCCCCAAAATGGAGTCATGATAAAACCCTCCCCTGATAATTTTTTAAACCTTGCCAACAAATAAAAGGAGATCCACAGCAGAACTATCTTCATAAAAAAATTATGAATAGATCTGTTGTGAATCTCCTAGTCTCCGTCACATATATTAACTTGTACTGTAAAATATACTAGGTTATGAAAACGCTGTCAATAATTTGTGAGAAATTAATCTATTTTTCTGTAATTTTTTTCAATTTTTCCCTATTAGACGATATCCCATAATTCCGTTTTTGAAGTGGTGATTGACGATGCCCCTGCATCAAGGGCATTCAGGACTTCATCCGAAGTACGTATGAGGCCGCCTGCAAAAATCGGTGTCTGCAATCGTTCCTTCACTTCTTTTATCATCCATGGCATGGCGCCCGGCAATACTTCGATATAATCCGGCTTTGTTTTCTGCACCAGCTTATAACTTTTCTCAAGCGCATGTGAGTCTATTAAAAAGATTCGCTGGATGGCAATGACCCCCTTTTGCTTCGCCTTCAATATAACGCTTGATTTAGTCGAAATCAGCCCATAGGGGTTATATTCCTGACAAATGAATTCCGTCGCGTACTCATCACTTCTTATGCCATGGATCAAATCGACATGATAAATCATTTTCTTATTATGCTGCTTTGCCATCATACTTACATTTTTCAATTGTGAGATATGCAAATCAAGAAACACACCTATTTCATAGGAACTTTCTAGAAATCTTTCGAAATCCTTCATGCTTGCTGAAGCAGGCAAAATCTTCTGATCCATCATTATCCTCCTCATTCCCAGAAAAACTCAAAACTTCAAGTCATTTAGTATATTTTAAAGAGCTTGATTTATCAAACACATTTTTTCATGAACCATGTCATCTTAACACTATCATACCTGGCAAACCCTTTATAGGTTACGGCTAAGGATATATGTAAAATATCCCCTTAAATCATATAGAAAGTTTCATTTTCAATGCACCTTCGGCGAGTTCATACGATTTAATTGTGCCAATCGGAATTTTCCTCACGATGCTCCAAGCATTAACATTCATTTTGATTGCTCTTTTTTCATATTCAAAAAATGGCGGTCTGTTAAATATCCTTTGGTTGATGAAATTCCTGTCAATGGGTTCCATTTCCACTAATTCGAATGAAATCGTTCTTTTTTCCACATGAACCGGTTTTAATGTAATCCGGAAAGCCACGTTTTTCTTAAACATCATTTTTTTCACTTCCATCGTACCGGAAAGCACAATATGCCTTGGCGTAATCTCGACTTTAATATCCTGACCAGATGATTTCATTTTTATGATTCTCTCTATCATGGCTTCAGTTACCGTAAACGGTATGCCATTTTTGAATGGACTCATCCTTGCATCCCCTCCACACTCAAAGCATATGCCGGATTCCCTGATGCCGTTAACATTTCAGCCCGGGTTAATAAACGGTATATTCGAAATATTCCACCTCCACCCCTTGACCTTCATAAAAACTACCTGTATAGTCATAGTTAATTTAATAGACAACTCTTATCCAGAGAGGTGGAGGGACTGGCCCTTTGATGCCTCAGCAACAGACTGATCTTGTACTGTGCTAATTCCAGGAGTGTAAAAACTTGAAGATAAGAAGAGTATATAGCTTTATTGCCAACACCTCTTCTTATTTTTAAGAAGAGGTTTTTTATTTTTAAAAGGAAAGAAGGAATCAACATGTCAATCACATTAACGAAAGCACCATTCAGGGCGGACCACGTCGGAAGTTTATTAAGACCGGAACGTTTACATATTGCCAGAAAGGACTTTAAGGAAGGTACCATTTCAGCTGAGCGGCTTCGTGAAATTGAAACCGAAGAAATCAAACGGATCGTCGATAAACAAATTGAAGTTGGTTTAGAGTCCGTTACGGACGGTGAGTTCAGACGAACATGGTGGCACTTTGACTTCCTCGAACATTTAAATGGCATCGAGGGATATGTAACTGAAAAAGGCCTCACATTCGATGGTGCCGAAACAGAGAGATATAATGTTCGCAATACCGGGAAGGTTTCATTCAACCCTGAACATCCCTTCATTCGTGATTTCATTGAATTGAATAAAATCGTGAACGGACGTGCCGTTGCCAAGCAAACCATTCCCAGTCCGAATCAATTATTTGCTGCAGGCATTCATAATGAAGACGTCTACCCTGATATCGAAGACTATGCAAATGATATCATCAAAGCCTATCAGCATGCTTTGAAAGCCTTTTATGAAGCAGGTGTGCGTTATCTTCAATTGGATGATGTATATATTGCCAGACTTTCAGCTCCGGATTTCCAGTTCAAGGATGGAAAATATACGAGGGAACAATTAATTGATCTTGCACTTCGGGTCATTAATGGCGCATTGGAAGGCAAACCAGAAGACCTTATCGTCACTACCCACCTATGTCGCGGAAACTACCAGTCGACATGGGCGTTTGAAGGAAGCTATGCCCGTATCGCCCCAACTTTATTGGCAAAAGAAAAAGTGGATGGATTCTTCTTGGAATATGATGATCAACGCTCAGGGGATTTCAAACCCTTGAAATACATTCCAAATGGCGGTGCACGGGTCGTACTGGGTGTCGTCACTTCAAAAAATGGGGAAATCGAGGACAAGGAAGCTGTTAAGGCACGCATTAAAGAAGCCTCACACTTCGTTCCGCTCGAACAATTATGCTTAAGCCCCCAATGCGGCTTCGCCTCCACACATCACGGCAACAAGCTAACCGAAGCACAGCAATGGGAAAAACTGAAATTCGTCGTTGATTTAGCAAAAGAAGTATGGGAATGATTCATCCTTAAATGTAAAGTAAAAGCTAGGCATTAGGAAGGCCTAGCTTTTCTTCAAAACAACTCAATAAAATGTTTTGCCGTTTTGGAAAGATAACGATCTTGTCTAAAAACCAAGGCTATATTCGATTGAATTGAAGAATCGATAATATCCAGCACTTTCACTCCTTTTAAAATATGGGGTGAAACAGCTGATTTCGGAACAATACTCGCCCCAACTCCAGCTGCAACCAGAGAAAGCAGAACATTTACATCATGGCATTCGCATAAAATATTTAGCTGTATTTCCCGCTTTTTAAATTCCTCGATAATTTCCTCGTAAATCCCTGGTCCTTTTTCCCTATGCACTAAAAGCAATGGGATGTTTTCAATATCCTTTAAATGAACCCTATCCTTCGAAGTGAAGCTGTCCCAATCCTCAGGTACAACAAAAACATTCGGCACTTGTCCTAAGTTCAAACTGGAAAGACCCTTCATCTCGACAGGTAAATGAACAATGGCAAGTTCGATATCCTGATTCTCCAAATAATTACTTATTTCATATGGATCTCCTGCGAATATTTTAAAGGAAACGGAAGGATATTTTTTCTTGAAACTATTAATTTTATCAGGTAAATAAGACATATACGCAAGTACGGAACCTACTGAAAGTGTACCTTTAATTCCCTCACCCGTTTCCTTCACTTCGAGCAAGGAGTCCTCGAAATATTGCAGCATATCCTTAGCCTTCTCGTAAAGTACCCTCCCAGCTTCGGTCAACTCCATACTTTTACCGTTCCTTTTTCGCTCAAGTAAAGTAGTCCCTAATTCTTCTTCCATAAGGCGGAGCTGCTGGCTTAATGGCGGCTGTGACATATTCAACTTTTTGGCTGCACGGGAAACCTGGCCTTCTTCTGCAAGAATGAGAAAATATCGTAATTGTCTAATATCCATATTGGCACCTCTGATATATATGTATATCGTATATAAACTTAATTATATAGATATTTTAAATATGATACAAACAGCAGTAAAATATATTTGTTTACAACATAAAGGGGTGTTCAAAATGGAGAAATTCAAGGATTTAAACAAAAGCTTCATCAATGGGGAATGGATGGAAGGCTTAAGTCAACGCAGATATAATATTTTAAACCCATACAATAATGCCGTGATTTCAAATGTGAGCTTGGCTACATCAAAACAGCTCGAAGAATCATTTGAAATAGCAAAGAATGCTCAAAAAGGTTGGGCAAAAACATCAGCCGAAAAACGTCGTCAGGTCCTGCTTAAAGTTGGTGAATTCCTGCAGGAAAACCGGAATGAAATCGTTGAAATGATTTCCCGTGAAACAGGTGGATCGCTTATTAAAGCAAACGTTGAATTTCAGCTTACTATGGAAATAGTCGGAGAATCTACTAACATGGTGGATGAAATATATCAAATGCATGAAGTTCCGTCAGCTATAGAGCATAAAGTCAATCATATACATCGTCTGCCACTAGGAGTTATCTCTTCAATATCTCCGTTTAACTTTCCGATGAACTTGTCAATGAGAACCATCGCACCAGCCATTGCATTAGGAAATGCAGTCGTTCATAAACCGGACGTTCAAGTTGGATTTACTGGAGGAATCATCATCGCTGCAGCATTTGAATATGCCGGTCTTCCAAAAGGGGTCTTTAATATGATCCTTACTGACCTGGAAGAAATCGGTGATGGCATGCTGACAAACCCGATTCCTAAATTAATCAGCTTCACAGGCTCTACTCCTGTAGGACAGCACATCGGGGCCATTGCAGGGAAAAACCTAAAACGAGTTGCGCTGGAGCTCGGCGGTAATAATCCTTTCATTGTATTATCTGATGCAGATGTGGACCGTGCCGTTGATGCTGCAATCTTCGGGAAGTACATTCACCAAGGACAGATTTGCATGTGCATTAACCGCATAATCGTGCATAAAGACCTTTACGAAGACTTTACTGCAAAATTCGTTGAACGTGCAAAAGCTCTTCCATTTGGTGACCAATTAGATCCTAAAACAATCATTGGACCACTTGTCAACGAGCGTCAATTAGAAAAAGTACAACAAATCATCGAGGAAACTAAAGCTGCCGGGGTCAATGTTGCACTTGAGGGAAAACGCATTAGCAATGTGCTGACACCAACTATTTTCCGGGATGTACAGAACTCGGATAAAATCGCACAAACAGAAATGTTTTCTCCTGTCGTGTCCATCATTCGAACAGAAACGGATGAAGAAGCCATTGATATCGCCAATGACACCATTTATGGTTTAAGTTCGGCTATCTTCACTTCTGATCTGGAAAAGGGCGAACGCTTAGGGTTACAAATCGACAGCGGAATGACACACATCAATGATCAAACCGTTAATGATGGAACGAACATACCATTCGGCGGGAACAAAATGAGTGGTTTAGGCAGATTCGGAAGCCCATGGATTGTCGAAGAATTCACTGTTACGAAATGGATTTCCCTTCAAACTCACTATCGCGAATATCCATTTTAACCATTAATTCATCGGGCATCTGATACAACCTTTTAGGATGTATACAGATGCCTTTTTTCAGTAATTGCGTACTAAGGAAAGGCAAAAAAAAGAACGGCCATCTGCACGTTCCCTTTTTACTTGCAGCTATCATCTTCATCCTCCATTTTCTTCATGAATATATCATCCGTCACCCTATCTTCCAGCTTATTCCTCAAGGCTAATTCCGCAGCCTTCCCATCACTAGGCGATCCGTCCGAGAAATACATCGGAAACAGGGAGAAAAACATAATATAAAAAGAAAAATAGATAAATTGATACCAGATTACCGAGCTGTCCAGGATATTCTGATACACTAAGCTATATATGATCAGCATGCTGATCAAATTGAAGATGGCCCCCCCTAAATAGATCAGGGTATTCGTCAATCGATTATCATGTTTCAATCCCTTGAACTCACAAGTACCATTCCAAAAATAATATTTCCTCACTTCTATGTTCCGAAAGGCGAAAAGCTTATTCCCACACCCGATCAAGATCTTCTTTTCTGATCCCCCAAAGATCGTAACAAAGAAAATATGCCCGCTCAAATGTATCAGTGTAACGATCGGCATGATCAAAAAAAAGGAAAATAGAAATTTAATGATATCAGAGAGACCAAACATATTTAACTAACCCTCCTTACCAGCGATTTCCTTACCAGGATGCTACTCTGATACCCTGCCCACACTGGTTATAACTAGTAAATTTTCACAGTGGGAATATGTTGCTTTCCACAAATGATAAGAGGATAATTGTTCTCCTCCCGCTTCACTTCGAACTTCGAACGATCATATCGACCCTCCCCCTGCTTTTTCCGGCATTCAAAAAAAAACAGGCTATCACCTTCCAAAAAAACCGGAAAAGTGATAGCCTTTACATTTTTATTTAGCGATTGGGGGTGCGAAGGATTTCTGCGTTGTTTTGTCCTGGCTCCAAGCCTGCATGTTTATATTCAGGGGTGAAAACCGATGTTTTGATCGGGCAGGCGATTTGCCTCTGGACATTCCCTTTTCCGTCAGGTACCTCGACGATCATTCCCCTCCCCTTCAATTGGGGATGCTCGGCCGCTTCGGTGAAAGTCAGCACTGGTTCTGCGCAGGCCTCGAATTCAGCGAATATCTCCTGCCATTCATGAAAATCTCTCTCGCGGAAAGCCAGCCGGACGGCCGTTTTAAACCTGATTCCGCTTTCTTCATCGCTTTTCATGCTCAGCTCATATAATTCGGGTGCACCGATCGCTTCACATAATGCTTTTCGAAAAGGGGGCTCAAGGCTGCCTACCGAAAAATAGCGTCCATCTTTCGTTTCGTAAAAGTCATAAAAAGACCCTCCGTTCAGCATCAGTTTTTCTGGTTCAAGTTCAAGGCCCCTTTGTAAATTCCGAGGTGCGGATATGGCATTCAAGGCAAAACTGCAGTCGGTCATGCTGATGTCGATGGCTTGGCCGAATCCTGTTCTTTCCCTGTGAATGACTGCAGATAATATTCCGATGACAGCATGCAGTGAGCCTCCGGCAAGATCTGCTATTTGGGTTCCGTTTTTTGCCGGGCCGTCCTTTTTCGTACCGGAATATCCTGATAAGCCAGCAATCGAAATATAATTGATATCATGTCCCGGTCGGTCTTTATAGGGGCCAGTCTGGCCGTAGCCCGTGATGGAACAGTATATCAGCTTCGGGTTGATCGATTTTAATGCCTCATACCCCAGTCCCAGACGTTCCATGACACCTGGACGGAATTGTTCAATGACGATATCGTATTCCGTCACTAGGTTTCTTACGGATTCGATAGACTCGGATTGCTTTAAATCCAATGTGATCGACTTCTTCGATCTGTTAAGATATTGGTTTACACCCCATGAATCCTTTGTCCCCGGCCTCTCCACCTTCAAAACATCCGCTCCTAAATCCGCTAGCATCAAAGTGGCAAATGGGCCTGGCAGTAACGTTGAAAAGTCCAATACTTTTAAATGAGTCAATAAGGTCATCAGCCGTGCACCTTCCCTTTCCCTTGAAAATAGTAAAAGCCCTCCAGTCGTTCTGTACATGCAATAAAGCCGAGTTTACGATTATCATATAACACCTCCCATAACATTTGTATAAATTTCCATTTAATAAAAATAAAAAGCCAGGAATCAGCTTCCTGGCTTTTTATAATGAGCCTATAGAAAACAAGTAAAAGCCGGACAATTTAAAACTGCATTGTCCGGCTGCTTTTACTTTAAGCTTGTTCATTCATATTTTTTGTCAAAGTCAAATTCGACTTCATCAAGTTTAACGAATTTAGTTTTTCTTACAAATTTATAGCCAAGCCATAGACCAAGGAAAAGCGGGATTCCCAGGTATGCAGCTACAACACTGCCCCAATCGATATGGTCTGAGAAAAAGGCTTGGATATTTTGGGACAGGATGACGATCATGCCGATTAAAATGGCAAAGATCGGTCCGATCGGGAACCATAATGCCTTATATGGCAGCTTTTCCAATGAATGGCCTTGAGCGATGAACGCTTTCCGGAAACGGTAATGGCTGATGGAAATGCCGAGCCAAAAGATGAATCCTGTAATTCCAATGGCATTCATTAACCAAATATACACTTTACCATCGCCGAATATGGAGGCTAAAAAGGCCAGCATGCCGATGGAGCATGTCAAAATCATGCCTGCAACCGGTACGCCGCGTTTATTAAGTTTTGCAAAAATACGCGGTGCTTGCCCATCTTTTGCCATTGAATATAACATGCGCGTAGATGCATATAGACTAGAGTTACCAGCAGATAATACCGCTGTTAAAATGACGGCATTCATAAGCGAAGCGGCAAAGGCCACTCCAGCTTTTTCAAAAATGAGCGTGAATGGGCTTACCATGACGTTATCACCTTGCAAACTCGAGTTCGTATAAGGGATAAGCAGTCCAATTACGAAGATTGCCAATACGTAAAAGAGCAAGATCCTCCAGAAGACACTTTTAATGGCCTTCGGTATATTCCGTGCAGGATCTTCACTTTCCCCGGCAGCCACACCGACAATTTCGGTACCTTGAAAAGAAAAGCCAGCCGCTATGAAAACGATGAAGACACCCATGAACCCGCCCGGGAAAGGAGCGTCATCGACGGTGAAGTTTTTAAATCCTACGGCTTCGCCGCCCATAATGCCGACGATCATTAGCAGCCCGACGATAATAAAAATAACGATGGCGGTTACTTTTATGAAGGAAAACCAGTATTCCCCTTCACCATATCCTTTAACGGATAAATAGTTCAATAGGAAAATGAGCACCAAGAATGATGAACTCCATAACAATGATGGACTATTCGGAAACCAGAATTTCATGATCATTGTCGAGGCTGCCAACTCTGCAGCTATCGTCATCGACCAATTGAACCAATACGTCCATCCCAAGGCAAAACCAAATGCCGGATCGACGAATTTCGATCCATAGGTACTGAAAGAGCCGCTTGTCGGCATAAAGGCTGCCAATTCCCCTAAGCTCGTCATCACAAAGTACACCATTGCCCCAACTAAGGCATAAGCAAGTAATGCCCCGCCTGGCCCAGCTGTATGAATGGCTGCCCCGCTGCTGAGGAACAGCCCGGTACCAATAGCCCCGCCAATGGAAATCATCGTTAAATGGCGGGATTTCAAACCGCGCTTTAACCCTTGTTCTTCTTGCTTTGGAGGATGCAAGATGTCATTTTCTTGTTTTGGTATCATAATTTTTCATCCCTTTCTATATAAGCGCTTTCATATATGGGGAAATCATTTAATAAATTTTCCTATTTCATAGACTCTCAAATAGACCTAATTTACAATTCGAATTCCTTTTCTGAATATATGCAATTTTCATGCCAAGTTTACAAAGCGCAATATTCAACAGATTATCCAAAAAAATGCCTTCAATAGACAAATTTCTTTGCACTTTACGCCATGTTTTTTTGCACATTATGCCATGTTTTTTTGCACATTTATTCATTTGGTTTAATTTAAATACATTCCAAATATTACTAAAAGAATATATTCAAAGAATATTTCTATTAAAATCCATTTTTCTCCATTTTATTCCTTTAAATGTCATATTTTTTGCGAGTTTTCTCCATTTGATAATAATTATGAAACGATGTAAAAATGAGGTATTCTCATGAAGGAGTTGAATGTTATGAAAGGTAAGGTATTTTTAGGAACTGCACTATCAATCGGTCTATTATTTTCTGCTATTCCCCATCAAGAAGCTTTAGCGGCAAAAAATGTGTTAAGTGTTGAAAAGTACAATAAGCATAGGGATTCGCTAGAATACAAGTCTGGGAAGCTTACGGACCCCTCAAAGCAAACGGCAGAAGATATCATTCTTACCTTTTTTGATCAAAACAAAAAGTCTTACAAGCTAGAAAAGCAAAAGGCGAAGGACTCCTTCACGATCGAGAAAGAAAGCAAGGATGAACTGGGCAATACCGTCCTTAAATTGCAACAAACCTATAAAGGCGTACCAGTATGGAATTCCACACAAGCCGTATTGATTGACGCTAAAGGTGTATTGACCGTCGTGTCCGGTACGGTTGAAGCCAATCTAAACACGAAATTAGGGAAAAAGGCTAAAAAAGGCATCAGTGAATCCGAAGCTATCAAGATAGCTGAAGCGGATCTGGGGTTCACACCTGCCTACGAGCAATCACCTGAATCCGACCTATATGTATACGCAAATGAAGGCAAGGCCGATTATGTATATAAAGTCAATTTGAAATTCTTAAGTCCGGAACCAGGAAATCATAATTATTTCATTTCAGTCAAAACGGGTAAAATCCTGAATAAATATAATACATTGGATGAAGTGACGGGGACCAACTCCGTCGGAACGGGCACTGGCGTCTTAAACAATACGGTGTCGCTGAACACTACCTTATCCAACGGTCAATACTACTTACAAGACAATACACGCGGTAAAGGCATCTACACGTATAACGCCAATAACCGTTCAAGATTGCCTGGTACACTCTTTTCCAACACAACAAATGCTTTTACTGCTTCTGCCGATAAAGCTGCGGTGGATGCCCATTATTATGCGGGTAAAACCTATGATTATTACAAATCCACATTTGGCCGGAACTCCTATGATGGTAATGGAACCATCCTGAAATCAACCGTCCATTATGGCTCAAGATACAATAATGCTTTTTGGGATGGCACCCAAATGGTTTACGGTGATGGAGATGGCACGACGTTCATCCCATTGTCCGGCGGGCTCGATGTCGTTGCGCATGAATTGACGCATGCCGTCACTTCCTCGGAATCGAACCTTACCTATCAATATGAATCCGGTGCTTTGAATGAAGCGATATCTGATATTTTTGGCACTGTCGTAGAATTTAAGAATCAAAGTGCCAAAGCCGATTATTTGGTCGGGGAAGATATTTACACACCTAACATTTCCGGTGATGCACTCCGCTCGATGGCTAATCCAACATTGAATGGGGACCCTGACCATTATTCGAACCGTTATACAGGAACGGGTGATAATGGCGGAGTCCACACGAACAGCGGAATTATTAATAAGGCAGCTTATTTAATCTCTGCAGGCGGAACCCACCATGGCGTGAGTGTTTCCGGAATCGGCATCGATAAACTAGGAACCATCTTTTATCGGGCAAACACAACATATTTAACTTCGTCGTCTACTTTTTCACAAGCCAGAGCGGCCGTCATACAATCGGCCTCTGATTTATACGGTTCAAGCAGTGCAGAAGTCACGGCTGTCAAAAATGCCTTTACAGCTGTCGGTGTGAATTAACAGATTTACCCATATATCAAACACCTCCCTAGCTTCCCTTTTAGCGGAGGTGTTTTTTCGTATCGGTCTACCTTGCGAGGATCATTTCGGCCGTTCGTTCCCTTTTTTCGTCCTTGATGTGAAGAATTCCGTCCTACGGTACAGGCGGGGCCTCAATAAAAACAAACTGAGTCGTTTACTAAAAATGATTAATTCCGTAAAATAGTTGCTTTTCTTCTTATTAACTGTCAAGCTTAGATGATCTGGACTATATTGAATAGAACAAGTAGGTGACGAACATGATTGAAGTTAAAACTTCCACACTCAGTGATGGCGAGTTCAATAGAGGCGTATTCGCAACACGAGATATTAAAAAAGGTGAGCTTTTGCATGAGGCACCTGTCATTGCATATCCGAACGAGGAGCATGTTTTCATTGAGAAGACATTGCTGGCTGATTATGCGTTTGAATATGGAATTAACCATACTGCCATGCTTTTAGGCTATGGCATGCTGTTTAATCATTCTTATACACCCAACGCTACGTATGACATAAACTTCAAGAATCATACGTTTGATTTCTTTGCTTACACCGACATAAAAGCAGGAGAGGAAATCCTGATTAATTATAATGGTGAAGTCGATAATGAGGATCCGCTTTGGTTCAATAAAGAAAATGACGGCGAAGATGAAGCTGAATGATCATTGATCCTTCATGAAAGCACTTGTACTTTTGAATGCCTGTCCATGGCCTTCGAAAGAAACGAGTGCTTTTCATTTTTCCTTTCACCTGCTTGAAGATTTCACGGTGATTTTAAATCGTTTTAGTTGTTTACTATGAGAATATTAAGCAATAAAAAAGCCCCAATAAGAAAAACTTAAAGGGGTATTTGGATTTCGGAATGCTCGCACCCCGAACCATGATTTTAAACTTGATTATCTGTTGATTATACGAATGGAACCCTCTCTAAATTGAAGAAATTTGCGACACTCCTGCCGAATAACTGGCTAGACGAGACCCCAAAGACGCTTGCGTCGAGGAGGCTTGGCAGACAGTCGGCGGAAAGGGAGCGGATTTCTTCAATCAGCGGGAACTTTTTAAAAAAACTGGTTCTTCTCTATTTTGTTTACAGTTTGACCCCATTAAGATTAACTTAATGGGGTCAATTCACCTTAACGTACGGATGGGTTACTTGATTTTGTTTTGGTTATTGATTGGAATTGGCTCTTCACCTTGTCAATGGTTTCTGGGGTGGCTAGAGATCTTATTTGACTCATGGTTTTTTCACGGGTTTTCTTATTGCGCATTAAAAATGCGGCTGCTCCTATCAGGACGGTTCCAAGCATTTTGTTTGATGGCATGTAGTTTCCTCCTTCAAGTTAGTCCTATATAGTGTTCCCTCTATCAGCTGATTTAAACAAAGCATCCTTTCGAGAGAGCGGTTTCGCTTTTATTCATCCTCGCTCAGGCTTTCGATGTACTTTATGCTTTCGGGATTTTTCACGACTTTTTCCGCTTGATCCGGGTCAGCTTTCGTTTGCTTCATGTTGTTAAGTTTATATGTCAGCACTCTTTTCACTGACTCGTTAATTCTATCCATTGGAACTTCCCCTGCTTTTACTGCTTGCAGTAAACCGTTATATACCTCAAGCTCATGGGAATATTCATGACAGACAAGTAATAAGTCGGCTCCTGCGAGGATTGCCTGCTTCCCCATCTCATCATAGGAGAAATACTTGTTCACAGCCCCCATTTCCAAATCGTCGGTAACGACAAGTCCCTCATATTTGAGTTTCCCCCGAAGCAGGTCTTCTATGATGATTTTAGAAAGGCTTGCTGGTTTTTCTTTATCATAGGCTGGATATTTAATGTGGGTCACCATCACGAAAAACTTTTGGTTATCCATTTCACTTATGATTTGCTTGAAGGGATAGATATCCGAATTTTCCAGATCAAGTTGGTTTGCCTCCACGGAAGATGTTTCGACATGCGGATCGATTTCGCTGCGTCCGTTTCCGGGAAAGTGCTTCAATGCACCAGTTATCGATACATCATTCAAGCCTTGAATGGCTTTCTTTCCGTATTGATAGACCTTTTCCGGATCTTGCCCCAATGAACGTTTATCCGTTTTCGATAGATCAAGTACAGGGGCAAAATTAATGTTAATCCCCATGGTGCCCAGTTCTGTCCCATTCAATTTGGCCACCTTGTACATGTCTTCAATAGAGGCATTTTTTCCAAGATCCTGTTGCGCAGGGAGGGGCGATACCCTTTCCTTCATCCTGATGATGTCCCCGCCTTCCTGATCGATGGCCACCATCAACGGAAGCGAATGTGCACTTTGATTGGCCGTTTGCTGAAGCGAGTTGGATAACCTGGCCACTTGTTTAGGTGATTTCATATTCCGGTCAAAATAAATGACGCCTCCTATATGTTTTTGTTCGATGAGCTCCGTAATTTCATCGCTCTTTTCAGTCCCCTTGAAACCGACCATCATAAGCTGTCCGATTTTTTCTTCAAGCGTCATTTTATTCAGTAATTTCTCTATTCTCTCATGATTAGCTGCATCGTCGTCTTTCCCTTTTTCCGCTCTGGAATCGACATCCATATTCAACTGAATGAACACGGCTGAAAAAGCGAGGATTGCGATGAAAAGCAGGCCCATAAATATTTTTTTATTCCTCATATTTTGACCTTCTGTCCTTTCTTGTTTGCCCTTTTATTGATTTTGTTGCACACTTCTTAATCATGTTCATAAAGTAACGATTCTATATCATCATTGCGGATTTTTTTGCATAAACCATTAGCCGCGTCTAATACTACATACATAGCCTAATTCCAAAGGAGATGCACCCATGAACGGAATCTTGAAGAACATTGCCGTCACTTTCGGTCATGCAGTCGATTATGCAAAAGAAAAAATAACAGCCATTACAGGAACAACTTCTGTTACGATAGCGGAATTGAGTGAGCATATCATCAATCAGCCCGAAACAAAACTAATCAGGAAAGACCTTTTAGGGATACCTTTTTCCTTTTATCATTTACAAATGGAAGACGTTACGTACTATTTGGAAATGAAAAGCTCACAGGTTCTCCAGTTGGATGTTCAAGCGCATAATCATACGATTGTGTCTTACAGGTCTTATCGAGATAAATCCAGCTTGCCCACGGCCATTAAATTTCCTAAAACCCTTTTATCCGAATGACTCTGGTACAAAAATAAAAAAGCTGATATCCCCTGCATATGGGGTTATCAGCTTTTTTTCAAATCTTATAGGGAAAAAAAACGGTCTCTTTCACTTGAAATCCATTTCTCGGCATCTTCTTCATCCTTTTTAACCAAGCGGTTAACGAGGATATCATGCCAAATGTAATTTTCGAGAAAATTGATATGAATGGGATCATCTGTGTAGAACGCCGTTTCTCTCGTTTCGGGCGAAGGGCCGTAAATCGTCTCCTTGCCATCAATGGATAAGATGAACCATTTGTTTTCCCCGATATTTTCCACATAGCTTGTTTGGCGATGTATATCTATACCCGATAATGGGTTTTCAACCTGAAATGCAATCCCCTTGAGCGTGCAATGCGCAGCGGCCCCTATTAGCTCTTGTTCAAGTTTTCCATACATCTCGTCCCATAGGGAAACCACCACCCTTTTCTCGGCTTTTTGAATCAAGGTACGGCAGAAGGATAGGATGTGCCCTTCACCTTTAAGCGTCATTACACGATTGTCGGACATCGGTTCGTTTTTCTCGAATTGCTTTAATGTATGGCTGATGGATTGATAGGTATTGTTCCATTTTGACTGAACCGATTCCAAAAAAACATCGACTGGCAGCGGTGAATATTTTATCGAGTCATTGATTTCCTCTTTTAAGACGATTCCTTCTTCTTGCAGTCCATTTAATATTTCATAGATGCGGGCCCTTGGAATTCCTGACTCCTTGCTTACTTGATAGGCACTGGTTGGGCCTTGGCGAACCAAAGAAACATAAGCCTTTGCTTCATATTGACTAAACCCGAGAGACTGTAGTTTTTGAATGATATCTTGCATAGTACCTCCTAGTGCTTTGGTAAGTTATATGCCTATCATACCAAATCTCTTATCGAAATCTATTCGATTTCAAACAGTATGGCTCAAATATTCTTATTTACAGGACGGTTCATATTAGTTACTATCTAAATAGTGACTAATATGAACGCGTGGATTATGGCTCCAGCAAAACAAGCATTTCAGCCATAATACCACTGATACGGAGGCTTCTTGGATGGAAGATATACAAATTTCAACACTTTTGCTGCTGATGTTTTTCGGATTTTTGGCAGCATTCATTGATTCCGTGGTCGGCGGCGGCGGCCTGATTTCGATACCCGCTTTATTATTTTCAGGACTTTCCCCGTCAGCAGCGATCGCTACGAATAAGTTAGCAAGTTCCATGGGGTCCTTAACAAGCACCATTGCATTCATTCGCTCAGGTAAGGTTGATTTCAAATTGGTTTCAAAACTTTTCCCATTGATTTTCATAAGTTCCCTGCTAGGAGCTTGGGTTGTCAATTTCGTCTCGCCTGAATTATTAAAGCCAATGATCTTGGTTTTATTAATAGCTATTGCCATCTATACCTTTTTTAAAAAGGACTGGGGCCAGAAATCGACTTACCATACACTCACATGGCAAAAGGCTGGACTATTTGCGTTCGCTATATTTGCCATTGGTTTTTATGATGGCTTTTTCGGCGCTGGAACGGGATCCTTCATTTTGTTTGCCTTTTTAATGATTGGCTTTGATTTTTTGAACTCTGCAGGAAATGCCAAATTTTTGAACTTCGGAAGTAATTTGGCGGCACTGATCATGTTCATATTCCTTGATACCGTCAACTTTTCCTATGGAATTCCAATGGGGATCTCCATGATAGCAGGAGCGTTGGCCGGTTCTAAATTTGCCATTAAGAAGGGAGTGGCATATGTAAGAGTATTATTTATCATCGTAACCGTCATTCTGATCATGAAAAATATATTGGATTATATAATGGGCGGCTAATCTTTTAAAAAAATAGACGACAGCACAACGTTCCCCGCACAGAATTTGACATATAGGAATTATTTGGGTATATGATAGGTAAAGACTGTGTGGAAAGGTGTGATTGGATGGTTGGAAAGTGGAATGGCGAAGAAATGGCAGATGTATCGGGGCAAACCATTGTGATTACTGGTGCAAATAGCGGGCTTGGCTTCGAAACGGCTTTTGCTCTGGCCGGTAAGGGGGCAGAGATCATCCTTGCGGTCCGGAATGCTTCAAAGGGTGAAAAGGCGGTCGATAGAATCTTATCGGTCCATCCAAAGGCAAATGTACGTGTGATGGAGCTGGATTTAAGTGATTTGAGCAGCATTCGGCATTTTGCCGCTTCCTTTCAGGAAAACTATGAATCTCTCTCCGTCCTCATCAATAACGCAGGTGTGATGATTCCGCCGTACAGTAGGACGAAGGATGGCTTCGAGCTGCAATTCGGCAGCAATCACCTCGGTCATTTTGCTTTGACCGGCCTCCTTCTTCCGCGTATCCTTTCTACGCCAAAATCGCGTGTGGTCACATTGAGCAGCTTGGCCGCCATCAATGGATATATAGACTTCGAAAATCTAAATGGTGAAAACGGTTACAAACCAATGAAATACTATGGGCAAAGCAAGCTGGCCAATCTACTCTTCGCCCGCGAATTACAGAATAAATTCAACCAGCATGGCGCAACCCCAATCAGTGTTGCCTGTCATCCGGGCCTTTCCCATACTAATCTCATGTCACGCGGTTCTGGCAAACCCATAAATAGATTCGTGCACTTTCTTTCCAAAACCATCACCCAGCCGGCAAGTATGGGGGCATTGCCTACCCTTTATGCCGCAACGGAACCTGCATTGACAGGCGGGGAGTATATCGGACCCGATGGAAAGAAGAGCAGAAAAGGCTTTCCCAGAAAAGACGAGATCATCGACACCTTATATAATGAAGAAACGTCGAAAAGATTATGGGATATTTCAGAAACCTTGACAGAGGTCAAATATCGTTTCACTGAAAGCATGACGCCAAAATGACTCTATATTTCCCTGTCTTCGCTCATGAACAGTGCAAAAAGAAAGAGGGAGCATAATGCCCCCTCTTTTCGCTTCCATCATTCAGCGTCAAAAACTTCGACTTTTTCCATTTTGTCGCCATTTTTCATGGCTTTGGCTGTTTCAAGTCCAGAAGTCACTTTACCGAATACTGTGTGAACACCGTTAAGATGCGGTTGTGGTTCATGCACGATAAAGAATTGGCTTGAGCCTGTGTCTTTTCCAGCATGTGCCATAGATAGGCTTCCTGCCTCATGTTTATGAGGGTTTCCTTCTGTTTCACATTTGATTTGTGTGCCGCTTCCGCCTGCGCCTGTACCTGTTGGATCTCCGCCTTGGCTTACGAAACCAGGGATTACACGGTGAAAGACTACGCCATTATAAAATCCTGTGTTTGCCAAGTTTTCGAAGTTAGCCACTGTGTTAGGTGCTTCGTTCGGGAAAAGGTCGAATTCGATTTTTTCTCCATTTTCCATAAGTATGTATCCTTTTTTAGCCATGTTAAACATCTCCTTTAATATGAATTGAATCAAATCTAATAGTACCATTTTTAGTAGCAGAAAGAAAAGGAAGCGCTACTTATTTCGAATTGTATCATTATACATTCCTCTATTTTTTCTTTTATAATGGGATAGATTCATTATTATAAGGGGGAACGAACCATGATACAGCAATTTGATGCATTAGTCGTGAATAAGCAAGATGATCAATTCACCGTTAACATTCAGCAGCTATCACTTGATGATCTACCTCAAGGCGAAGTGCTCATCCGTGTTCATTATTCCGGTGTGAACTATAAAGATAGCCTTGCAGCCATTCCAAATGGAAACATTGTCAGCAGCTATCCGATCGTTCCTGGAATTGATATGGCTGGTGTTGTCGTTTCATCTGAGGATTCCCGCTTTAAAGAAGGAGACGAAGTCATTGCGACCTCCTACGGAATTGGCGTTTCCCAATCAGGGGGCTATAGTCAATTTGCCCGTGTTCCTGCCGAGTGGATCGTCCCGCTTCCTGATGGCCTAACAATGAAAGAGGCGATGATCATCGGAACGGCCGGTTTCACTGCAGCACTATCGGTACTGCGGCTGGAAGAAAATAACCTCACACCTGAGCAAGGGAGCGTTCTTGTCACTGGTGCAACTGGCGGGGTCGGCAGTTTTGCCGTCTCGATCCTTTCCAAACTTGGCTATTCCGTTGAGGCGAGTACTGGAAAGGAATCGGAACATGGATATTTGAAGGCAATCGGTGCGTCGACCATTGTATCCCGTGAAGATGTATATGATGGCAAGCTTCGGGCTCTGGGCAAACAGAAGTGGAGCGGGGCGGTAGATCCCGTCGGCGGTGAACCGTTAGCTTCGGTCCTTAGCCAAATCAAGTATGGCGGAGCTGTGGCGGTAAGCGGATTGACAGCTGGGACAAGCCTTCCTGCCACCGTCTTTCCATTCATCCTAAGAGGTGTTAATCTACTTGGGATCGATTCGGTCAATTGCCCGATGGATACAAGATTGAAAGTTTGGCACCGCCTTGCCACCGACTTTAAACTAGAGGATTTGGAACAGCTCGTTCAACAGGAAATTACACTTAAGGAATTGCCTGACGTCCTTCCTACCCTATTAAAAGGGGAAGCAAGAGGCAGGACGATCGTTAAACTATGAACCAAAAAGTGACGAGAGCATTGCTTCTCGTCACTTTTCATTGTGAACTTTCATAGATAGGGAGACTGATATCGACAATCGTCCCTTCTCCCACTTCGCTGCTGAAATGAATTTCCCCATTATGCTCATGGATGATTTTGGTGCTGACCATGAGCCCAAACCCTGTTCCTTTTTCAGATGTACTATAAAAAGGCTGCCCTAGATGCTTCATGCGCTCATTTGAGATTCCGCAGCCTTGATCAATGAACCGGATCATCGCAGATTCACCTTCATGGTTTAACTGTATATGAAGTTTGCCGCCATTCGGCATGGCTTCTATCGCATTATTGACGACATTCGTGAATACTTGTTTTAACTGATTCGGTTCGCCAAAGACAGATGCCGAATCCGTATTATATTCCTTGATGATTTCGACATCATTCAATATCGCTTGAAACTCGGCTAACGTAATCACACTGTCCAATATCTCGTTAAGCTGAATGAGTTCACAAACCTTCGCTTCAGGCTCTGCTAAACTTAAAAACTCATTGGCCAGGATTTCGATTTTTTTAACTTCGCTGACCGTCATTTCAAGATAGTCCTTTTGCTCAGGGTCTTCCCTTAATAATTGCAAAAACCCTTTGACCGTAGTTAATGGATTTCTTATTTCATGTGCGATGCCTGCAGCCATCTGTCCTACCGCCGATAACATATTGGATTTACAGAGCAGCTCTTCGGTCTTTTTACGCTCCGTAATATCCCTACAGAATACCTGTATTGCTGGTTGCCCTTTATAAATAATCGGAAGACCGAGTGTTTCTCCATAAAATTCTTGTCCGTCAAGCCGAATGAACTTTTGTTCCAGTAAACCAACCGCCTGATGATCGTCCCTCATGATTTCGATTCTTCTTTGTACACTTTCCCGGGACTCCAGTTGGACGAACTGAAAAACCGATTTACCGATAATATCTTCCACACTATCCATCCCAAGCATTTTTGCCCCCATGGGATTCATATACTCGATGATCCCATTGCGATGTACAAAAATCGCTTCAGGTGACACCTCCACTAAACTGCGATACCTTTGTTCACTTTCCTTCAAGGCAGCTTCAGCAAGTTTTTGATTCGTAATATCCCGATAAACGAAAACCAATGCGCACGGCTCATTTTCATTATCGCGGATATTAAACAGGGAGATGCTTACATCTATTAACTGGCCATCCTTCCTTAACCTGACCGTTTCAAAGCCTTTCTTTTGTACCCCTGCCTTAATTTGGTCATGCAATTCATTGACTGACTCCTTCAAGAAATCAGGAATAATTGGAAACGGCATGCCAATGAGCTCCTCATTCGTCCATCCGAAAAACTCTTCAAAAGCTGCGTTCACCTGAAGGGTCTTTCCTTCCAGATCAACAATGGAAATGGCGTCCGGGTTGTTCTCCATGAAAGACTTGAATTTCTCGGTACTATCCTCCGGCTGTTCTCCCATTTGCCCTTGTCCATAATCAATAAGCCTTTTACTCATCAATTTTTTATTCCTTTCTTATCCGGAAATTTACAGTCTCAATTTTACAGTATCAGTAAATCATTTGCCAGTTTTATCATATGTTTTTTCCAAGTTAAGGATTGATGCACAAAGAGGCCAAACCCCCATAAGGTTCAGCCATTTCCTTAAAATGTATTATAAATATTGGGACATTCTGTACCTGTTGGTTCATAAAAGCAATGGAGCTTGAAACGCCCAACAAGGGGCTGATTATACCAGGTTGCCGGGCAATCTCCCGGTGGCCTGAAGTACCATAGGCTAAATTTCGAAGGCCATAGCCTTTCGCCGCTTACGCTGCGGCGTGCAAGCCTCTTTTCCCTGTCTCTTGCCCGCTGATAAAAATACCCCTTCTGTACAGCCTCAAAGGCATGCTCCTGATAAATCATGTCTGGAATCGTCCTCAACCCTTTGAAATCGGAACAATTCGACCTAATCCGATTGACCCCTACATTACCGATCATCAGCATGCCTTGATCACCTTCACCCTCGCCTTCCGCCCTAAGCAATCTAGCCAATAAGGCAATATCGGCATCAGTGTGCTTTACAACGGCCATCCCATCACCTCCACTTTTTAATCCTATGCCTTTGATATGGAAAAATACTCCGTTTATTAACAAAACCTTCATATGGAGTACACGTCCTATCAATAATACAACCCTATACTTAAGTAAGGCTGGATAGCACGCGTGGCTATCATGGTATTTGGCGAAGGCGGGGCCGATACTTTCCTTATACATATAAAAAAGACGGCACATTGTGCCGTCTCAGACTGTAGACAAACTCGATGAAAATCGAGTTTGTCTATTTTTATGGCTTGTACAATTTGGACGTTGATTTCCACTCCAGGCACTCGCTTTCCGCGGGCGGTCGGGGAGCCTCCTCGGCTTTCGCCTGCGGGGTCTCCCCTAGACGCGCTTTTCCCGCAGGAGTCTCGTACCTTCCGTTCCAATCAACTTTGTCTTACCTTTTAGATAGAACACTTTTGCCTGGAGTCATGTTTGTTTTAAAATAGAAGTATTAAAACTTGAGGTGATGAGGATGCTTTCTAAACATGATTCTATTCAGCGAGATCAACTTGAAATGATTACTTTAGATCAATTGGTGCCACCGAACCATTTGGTTCGTAAAATGGAGGCTGCCATTGACTTCACTTTCATTTATGACTTGGTGAAAGATATGTATTCAGAGGTAGGACGCCCAAGTATTGATCCAGTTATTTTAGTTAAACTGACTTTCATTCAATATACCTTCGGTATTCGTTCCATGCGTAAAACGATTGAAGAAGTTGAAACCAATATGGCTTACCGTTGGTTCTTAGGCTATGGTTTCCATGATAAAGTACCTCATTTCTCTACGTTCGGGAAAAATTATGAGCGACGCTTCAAAGATACAGATCTGTTTGAACAGATTTTCTATCGCATTTTAATGACAGCTGCTAATAAAAAGTTAATAAGTGCTGAACACGTTTTCGTGGATTCCACACATGTGAAAGCCAGTGCGAATAAACGGAAATTTGAAAAGAAAATCGTTCGTAAAGAAACACGAGCGTATCAAGGACGTCTTCAAGAAGAAATCAATCAAGATCGTGAAAACCATGGAAAAAAGCCTTTTCCACCAGATAAATTTGATAAAGAAGAGACCAAAGAGATTAAAGAAAGTACAACGGATTCTGAGAGTGGCTACTATGTGAAAGATGAACGAACAAAACAGTTTGCCTATTCATTCCACGCGGCCGCAGACCGCAACGGTTTTGTATTGGGAACGATTGTAACACCTGGAAATACACATGACAGTCAGATCTTAGAGCCACTAGTTGAACAAGTGATTGAGAAAGTTGGAAAACCGGAAGCCGTTGCCGCAGATGCAGCTTATAAAACACCAGCGATTACAAGCTACCTATTTAACAAAGAAATCATACCGGCTTTACCTTATACACGTCCTCGCACCAAAGAAGGATTTTTCCGCAAACAGGACTATGTATACGATGAACATTTTGATTGTTACCTTTGCCCTTCGGGCGAAACTTTAAAGTACTCAACAACAAATAAAGAGGGCTATCGCGAGTACAAATCGCCAAAACAAATTTGTACAACATGCTCATTTTTATCTCGGTGTACAGAAAGCAAAGACTGTCAAAAAGTGGTGACACGGCATATCTGGCAAACACATGTGGAAGAAGCAGATCATCTGCGTCATCATCAAGATGTAAAACCTATATATGCAAAACGTAAAGAAACGATTGAGCGTGTATTCGCAGATGCAAAAGAAAAGCATGGTATGCGTTGGACTACTTTAAGGGGACTTAAAAAATTGTCGATGCAGGCGATGCTTACTTTCGCTGCCATTAATTTAAAGAAGATGGCCAATTGGACATGGCAAGGTCCAAAAATGGCCTAACATAGTGGGCTCGTAGAGCCCCAATCTCTAAACTTCAGGCGAAAATTCAAAGGGAATTTCAAAAGGGATTCAGAATTTTTTAATTCCGAACCCCTTTTGTCTACAAACTGAGACGGCACATTGTGCCGTCTTTTATCTTGTCATTCTTTCGCTTCAAATGCCGCTTCAAACGCCAATGATACCTTTTCGAATTCTTCATCCGATTCGATATCGAGCAGTTCACCTTCGCCTTCGACCCTGAAAAAGAAAATATCGATATCTTCATCCGTATCCTCTTCAATATCTTCAAGCAAGCCTACTGCAACATATTCCGTTCCTTCTACATCCAATGAACCTAAAACCTCAACTTCATGGCCTTCATCACTGTCATCAGTAAGAGTGAAAACTTCACCTTCACGAATTTTTCCCATACTACCTCTCCTCTCCTATCCATTAATAATGGAGTTGTTTCCATAGTATATCGACTATTCCATTTAGAAACAAATTTTTGCCCTGGAAAATGATGAATACATTTCTTTCCAAGAAAATAATCTATCAAGAGATACTATGGAAGAAAAGTATTATCCCATAAGCCATTTGTCATTTTTCATTATTCACCAATACTTTCCCTTTATTAACATCATTTTAAAAATTATCTAAAAACGGCTATAAAAAAGTAATTTAATTCCGAATAATCTTATATATACTACTATTAGCAAGTTGCATACGGATTTAATGAAGGAGGAAGATTTCTTGGCTGTAAAAAGGGTCGATCACATTGGCGTTGTTGTAAAAGATCTTGAAAAATCCATCGCCTTTTATCAAGATGTGCTGGATTTAAAATTAAAGGCACGCATGACTCATACTAATGGAGTGATCGAACTGGCATTCCTCGGTTACGAAGAGTCGGACGAAACAGAAATAGAATTGATTCAGGGATATAGCGACACACTTCCCTCCGAAGCAACGATCCACCATTTTGCCATTACCGTGGATGATATCGAAGAAGAATATGACCGGATCAAAAGCTTGGATAACACCGAACTGATTGATGAAGAGATCGTCACCCTTCCGAATGGTTATCGCTATTTCTACGTATATGGACCGGAAAAAGAGTGGATTGAATTTTTCCAAAGGTAAAAACCATCCTAAAAAGGCAGAGTCTTATAGACTTCTGCTTTTTTTTCGTTCTCTCTATTCTTCAAACAAAATTTACAGATAAAAAACCTTTCTTAACTTACTTGAAGTAATTTCTTAATATACTGTATTTATCCTAAAAGTAATCATATTTTTGGAGGTATGCATTTTGGGGAAAATGAGCAAAAAGGTAGCAGGAATTACTTTAGCTGGTGCGGTGGCCATATCATCACTTGGTATTTCAACAATGAAGGAAGATGTCCAGGCTAAAGACAAGAAAAAAGAACCAACCAACGTCATCATGATGGTGATGGATGGAACAAGCACAGGAGCCACAACCCTTTCAAGGTGGTATAAAGGCGATAATCTAGCCATGGACGAAATGCTGTCTGGCGGCATGCGTACATATTCGGCTGAATCGGCCATTACCGACTCAGCTCCTGCAGCAACAGCGCTTGCGACAGGAAATAAATCAAATGATAAATTTGTCGGTGTCCTGCCAACCATCGTTAATTCTCCAGGGCTCGATCCGGTTAATCCGAAAAATGCCCATAAACCAGTCGCTAACGTTTTGGAGGGTGCAAAACAAGCTGGAAAGGCTACTGGCATCATTTCTACATCTGAAATCCAGCATGCTACACCCGCAGGCTTCTCCGCTCACGTGACACATCGAAGCAATTATGGTGATATTGCGGAACAGCAGGTTTATCAGGGAATTGACGTCGTTTTGGGAGGGGGCAAGGAATCCCTTTTACCAGGTAAAACAAAAAATGCAAGAATTGATGGAGAAAACCTTTTGGAAGTGCTCGATGATGACAAATATGATTTTGTTGAAACCCGTGACGAGCTGTTAAACTCCAAATCGAATAAAATTTGGGGAAGCTTTGCACCAAGCGCCCTGGCATATGATTTAGATCGTAAAACAACAAAGCCAAGTGAACCCACTTTAGCTGAAATGACCAATAAAGCCCTTAAAACCTTGAAAAAAGATAAAGATGGCTTCTTCTTATTTGTTGAAGGAAGCAAGATTGACTGGGCTGCTCACGGAAACGACACGATCGGAATGATTAGTGATACTTTAGCTTTTGATGATGCCGTGAACGAAGCCCTTACGTTTGCAAAAAATGACGGAAACACGATGGTCATTGCTGTAACGGACCACGGGAACAGCGGAATTACAATGGGTAACGTAAACACGAACTCCTCCTACCCGGAAACACCCGTATCAGCTTATATCGATCCATTAAAGAAAGCGAAGATGACTGTTGAAGGGGCCTTAAGTAAACTAAAACCAGATCATTCCAATCTGAAAGAAGTTGCAGCACTGTATGGACTGGATAATCTGACTTCTGAAGAAACAGCAAAACTTACCTCTACTAAAAACGTAGGTGCTGAAATGACAAAGCTGCTTGCTAACCGTGCCAACATTGGCTTTACAACTGGCGGTCATACAGGTGAAGACGTATTCCTGTATTCTTATGGCCCTTCAAAACCGACTGGATTAGTGGAGAATACAGACCTCGCTAAAAAAATGGCCGAATTCATGGGCTTTGATTTACAAAAATTATCGAACAAACTATACATGAATGCTAAAGATTCCTTTGAGAAAAAAGGATATTCAACCCGCATTGATGTTACAGACCCGAATAACCCGGTTTTCGTAGCGAAAAAGGGGCAGCAAAAAGTGGAGTTGCCTGCAAATAAGAATATCGTTATCAGCAAGACTCCTAAATCCACTAAACAAAAAGAAATTAATGCGATTACCGTTTACAACGGAAAAGACTTTTATATATCCGAACAAGCATTAAAGGCAGTCAAGTAAGCAACACTATTGAATGGGAAGGAGCCCTTGTTTTTAACAAGGGCTCCTCAGACTGTAAACAAATTAATTATTGTCCCAGTTGATTTCAGAAATCCGCTCCCTTTCCGCCGACTGTCTGCCAAGCCTCCTCACCGCAAGCGGCTGTGGGTTCTCGGCTAGCCAGTTTTTCGGCAGGAGTGTCGCAATTTTCTTCAATCTAATGAGGTTTCGTCCGTATAAACAAGCACTACACTGCCCTTTATTCGGACTCCATCCCCTTTTGTCGCCAAACTGAGGAGACCTTCTTTAACAAGGGCTCCTCAGACTGTAGACAAACTCGATGAAAATCGAGTTTGTCTATTTTTATGGCTTGTACAATTTGGACGTTGATTTCCACTCCAGGCACTCGCTTTCCGCGGGCGGTCGGGGAGCCTCCTCGGCTTTCGCCTGCGGGGTCTCCCCTAGACGCGCTTTTCCCGCAGGAGTCTCGTACCTTCCGTTCCAATCAACTTTGTCTTACCTTTTAGATAGAACACTTTTGCCTGGAGTCATGTTTGTTTTAAAATAGAAGTATTAAAACTTGAGGTGATGAGGATGCTTTCTAAACATGATTCTATTCAGCGAGATCAACTTGAAATGATTACTTTAGATCAATTGGTGCCACCGAACCATTTGGTTCGTAAAATGGAGGCTGCCATTGACTTCACTTTCATTTATGACTTGGTGAAAGATATGTATTCAGAGGTAGGACGCCCAAGTATTGATCCAGTTATTTTAGTTAAACTGACTTTCATTCAATATACCTTCGGTATTCGTTCCATGCGTAAAACGATTGAAGAAGTTGAAACCAATATGGCTTACCGTTGGTTCTTAGGCTATGGTTTCCATGATAAAGTACCTCATTTCTCTACGTTCGGGAAAAATTATGAGCGACGCTTCAAAGATACAGATCTGTTTGAACAGATTTTCTATCGCATTTTAATGACAGCTGCTAATAAAAAGTTAATAAGTGCTGAACACGTTTTCGTGGATTCCACACATGTGAAAGCCAGTGCGAATAAACGGAAATTTGAAAAGAAAATCGTTCGTAAAGAAACACGAGCGTATCAAGGACGTCTTCAAGAAGAAATCAATCAAGATCGTGAAAACCATGGAAAAAAGCCTTTTCCACCAGATAAATTTGATAAAGAAGAGACCAAAGAGATTAAAGAAAGTACAACGGATTCTGAGAGTGGCTACTATGTGAAAGATGAACGAACAAAACAGTTTGCCTATTCATTCCACGCGGCCGCAGACCGCAACGGTTTTGTATTGGGAACGATTGTAACACCTGGAAATACACATGACAGTCAGATCTTAGAGCCACTAGTTGAACAAGTGATTGAGAAAGTTGGAAAACCGGAAGCCGTTGCCGCAGATGCAGCTTATAAAACACCAGCGATTACAAGCTACCTATTTAACAAAGAAATCATACCGGCTTTACCTTATACACGTCCTCGCACCAAAGAAGGATTTTTCCGCAAACAGGACTATGTATACGATGAACATTTTGATTGTTACCTTTGCCCTTCGGGCGAAACTTTAAAGTACTCAACAACAAATAAAGAGGGCTATCGCGAGTACAAATCGCCAAAACAAATTTGTACAACATGCTCATTTTTATCTCGGTGTACAGAAAGCAAAGACTGTCAAAAAGTGGTGACACGGCATATCTGGCAAACACATGTGGAAGAAGCAGATCATCTGCGTCATCATCAAGATGTAAAACCTATATATGCAAAACGTAAAGAAACGATTGAGCGTGTATTCGCAGATGCAAAAGAAAAGCATGGTATGCGTTGGACTACTTTAAGGGGACTTAAAAAATTGTCGATGCAGGCGATGCTTACTTTCGCTGCCATTAATTTAAAGAAGATGGCCAATTGGACATGGCAAGGTCCAAAAATGGCCTAACATAGTGGGCTCGTAGAGCCCCAATCTCTAAACTTTAGGCGAAAATTCAAAGGGAATTTCAAAAGGGGTTCAGAATTTTTTAATTCCGAACCCCTTTTGTCTACAAACTGAGGAGCCCTTCTTTAACAAGGGCTCCTTTTCTTATGAATGATCTAGAACTCCCCGCTTCACCAGCTTGACTTTTTGACACCCGGCAGTTGCCCTTTATGAGCAAGTTCCCTAAAAACGATACGCGACATGTTGAATTTGCGCATATATCCACGGGGCCTCCCCGTTACTCCACAACGATTGTGAACCCTTGTCGGCGAGGAATCACGAGGGAGTTTGGCCAATGCGGCATAATCCCCTTTCTCCTTCAATTCCTTTCTAAGTTCTGCATACTTTTCGACCATTGCCAACTGTTTTTGCGCTTTTATCACCTTGGATTTTTTCGCCATTTATATTCTCCTTTTTTAAGATCTTGAATGTATGAAAAATCTATAAACTATTCACAATTCGTTCCGCTGCCTGTCTTGCTCCCGATATATTCCTGGATATCGGTCCCATTTCAAGTTCAGCCAGTGCACCCGTGACATATAAGCCAGGTCCCCACTGCAACGACTGCGATACAATTGGATAACCACATTCCGCGCAGCGTAAATCATGCGACCGGATGACTGGCGTCAGCCAATCCTTCCCTGGCAATGTTGACTTAAAGCCGGTCGCTAAAAGAATCGTCCCTGTTTGTTGAATGACCTTTTCGTTTTTATCCCTGAGGCTGATATGCCCATCCTTCCACACAGCGCTTTTCACCTCAACATCCATGACACGCAATAATCCCTGTTTAACCTGATTCATCAGCGCTTTATGTAAGTCAGGTGGGATGGATCCCTTATTACGGGCCTGGATAATGGTCTCGCGTCTTTTTTGAAAGCTGGATATAGCACGGAAAGGTCGCTGTTTTTTCGGCCCCAACCAACCGGGATCACTGTCGAAATCATGAATTCTAAAAGGATGCCGCTTCAGGACCGTCACATCATGTGGATAGATATTACTCAGCTTTAAAGCGAGATGGACAGAAGATATGCCGCCCCCAATGATCGTGATGGGTCCTTGTAATTGTGTCAGCTCCGGAATATTTTCATCGAATATGTGGTAAACGGGACCCCCATGCTCTTGTTTGAATTGCCGTGCCCATTCAGGCCAATAAGGCTGTTCGCCAATACCAATTGAAATCACAAGTTTTTGCCCCTCAAGCCGTCGCTTGTTTTGCAATTGGATTTCCCAGCCCTGTCCCGTTTTGCATGCAGAGATGACTTCCCCTTGCACCCATGCCTGCTTAATGGTTAAATCATCAGCCAAGTGAACACAATGTTCATTGAAAGATTGTAGGGATGGCCGCTTATATTGGCCGTAAAAGTTATTTTTCCAGTCTGCCTTCTCCACATATTTCTGCAGGCTGAAGGGATTCACATCCAGATGGTGTACGGATGGAGAACGTAAATATGGCATTGAAATGACTTCCGTACACTGCTTCCATCTTGCCAATGGTTCTTCATTTCTATCGACAATCGCCGGCTGGTCCACCGTCGTTTTTCCTGACTTAAGTAAAAATGCAGCCATCGTCATACCTTGAATGCCTCCGCCAACAATGATCCATTCCAACATGAACTTCCCTCCTTTTACATCCATTCTCTTCGATAAAACATAATCATTACGATTTAAACCTTAAAACTACTTCGTTTCACGGTGAAGCGTGTGTTTCTTCAATCGCGGGCAGTACTTTTTCAATTCGATCCTGTCCGGGTTATTCCGCTTGTTTTTCGTTGTAATATAATTTCGGTCCCCTGACTCTGTGCATGCTAACGTAATGTTTACTCTCATTTTTATTTCCTCCTAAAGTTTTTTAATGAACGATTTCCGTAAATGCAGGCAATCGATCTTCATAAAGAGACCAATCCTGCTGCATCTCCATTTCCGTCAATAAGCATTGATCTAATTCAGTTTCGATTTCCTGTTGATCCATTTGAATGCCAATCATCACAAGCTCCGTCATCCTGTCACCGTATACCGCATTCCACCGTTCCAATAATTCAGGTGCTTCCTTTAAAATTTGGCGCTGTTCTTCTTCAGGGTAAGCTGCAATCCATTTACCGGCTGCTTGTAAAGTCAATGACGGTCCTGCCTGTGAAAGCAAGCCTGCCGTATCATTTCTCGATGCCAGCCAAAGGAATCCCTTCGCCCTCACCACTTGTACGGGCCAGTTTTCCAACCACTCCATCAGCCGTTCGGGATGAAAGGGTACCCCCCTCCTGTAAACGAAGGAAGAAATCCCATACTCCAAGGTCTCCGGGATATGCTCTTCATTCAATTCCTTTATCCAGCCCGCTCCTTGGCTTGCCTCTTCAAAATCAAATAAATGTGTATTCAATACATCCTTTAGCGGCACCTTGGAATGGTTTGTTTCGATAATTCTCGCATCGGCATTCACTTTATGAAGAACCGCCTTCAATTCCGCAACGGCATCAGCATCCATCAGATCGATTTTATTTAACAGGATGACATTGGCGAACTCTATCTGATCTATTAGTAGATCGACCACTTCCCTGCCATCCGCAGCATCAGATGCCTGCATCCTGTCAATAAGCGTTTCTCCGGAAGTGAAGTCTTGCCAAAAATTATACCCATCAACAACGGTGACCATCGTATCAAGCCGGCAAGATTCCGATAAATCAATTCCCATGCTTTCATCAACATAGGAGAAGGTTTGGGCTACAGGTACCGGTTCGCTTATCCCAGTCGATTCAATCACGATATAATCGATGTCCCCTTGTTTCGCCAATTTCTCCACTTCAATCATCAAATCCTCACGAAGCGTACAGCAAATGCAGCCATTCTGCATTTCCACCAGTTTTTCATCCGTCCGGGTAAACCCTCCCTGTTTGACCAGCGAAGCATCAATATTGATTTCACTCATATCATTAACGATGACGGCAACCTTCAGATCATCCCGATTTTCAAGAATATGATTCAAAAGCGTCGTCTTTCCCGCACCAAGGTATCCACTCAGTACCGTAACCGGAATTTTCTTCATCTCCATCCCTTACCACTCCTTTACCTGATTTCTTTACTGCAAGTAAATCAAAATCATTACGATTTAAAAACCGAAGCCATCACCCATGTAAAACACTCTCTAATAATAAAACGTAATCATTACTATTTGCAAGTTTTTTTCAAAATTTCCTCCGAATACTTCTCCACGCTTGCTCCGACACACGGATAAATGAAAGGGGCTGACATTAAACCAAAAAAATTAAATGGAAGCCCAATCACACATTACATCATGTGTATGGAACCTCCATTGCAGCTTTATCATTTTAATGTACTTCTATATTTACAAGCAGCTGATCATTAACAAAGTTTCATTATCCAATACATTTTTCTTTTTCTTTGTTGCAAATCGAGAAAAAAATTATTGGCCATTGTGCTTATTCCGCCATTTCCCACCCTGAAGATGTTACTGTCTTTTGTTCAAAAGTTTCAATCTCTCTCTGTTTCGCCAGTTTAGAAGCTTGTGATACGGACCACGTTAAATTCCCAAAGGCAATCACTGTCCCGATCGAGATAACTAACACCTTTTTACAAAGTATTTTCTTCAATAGCTTCCTCCTGAGAATGTATTGGAATACTCTAAATATAAACCAACATTGTTAACCTAACATGTAGCTGCTGTAAATGTACGAAATTATTTCTGTACATATATAAACACAAAAAAGCTGAGTGCATATGCAGTCAGCTTTTCATAGGTGTTTCTTATTTATAGAACACTTTATCGACGTTGTATTTAGCATGAAGCTTATTGATCATATACGTTTCATAGATTTCACGTTCCATAGCGTCTTCGACTAAAAGAATGTCAATTTTCTTGACTTCATTACGATGCTCTTTAATCGGAGAAACATTATCCTCAAAGTGCTTCTTGACCCTTGGTCTTAATTTACGGGCTTTACCGACAAAAATCAGTTCATCATTCTCATTGTAAAACAAGATGATGCCGCCTTTATCACGGGGAATCAAATGAAAATCGATAAACCCGTAAATTTCAGGAATGACAGCTTCGTCTCCTTCTATAACTTGCTTTCTTTGTTTGATGCTTATATCCGCTGCAGGGATTTCAATTTTAATCATTACTATTCACGTCCTCTATTTGTATAAAGTGAAACTTTCAATCGGAATCAAAATACGGTTTCACGCCAAGCCAATCACTTCAATCTTAAAGGTAAATGGTATCATAATTATGAATGAAAAGCCATGTATGCCTTGATTGGTTTAAGATGATTCTAAATATAAAGAAGAAGACTCGCTGGGAGCCTCCTTCTTTATCGGAAATATCCGTTACCACCTGTGAGCCTTTGCATTGCTTCTTAGTATAATGTTTGTTTGTGATTCTTGCGTGTGGCCATTAACTTGAGATTTTGAACGCTTAGGTCTTGTCCAATTATGGTGAAACTTTTGAGAATGTGGATCTAATTGATCTTTATAGCTCATTCTGTGTCACCTCATCATTAGGATTTGGATATTCCGTTCAGTGATAGTAATCCCCATCACTTGTTCTAGTATTTTATTTTTCCAAGCCATTTATACATATTCTTTAAAAAGCGAATTCAGCTGACTTGCCTTTTGCAAGGACTTTCCCTTCGTCATCCACCGCATCACTTGACATGACGGATATGCCTTTTATGTTTCCATCATTTAGAATGAAACCAATGTTTCCGCTTTTTGAACCGTTTCCTTCTATTTCACCAGTAAGTTCTTCCAAATAGATCTCATCTTCCCATGTCAGATGTTCTCCTCTGTCCGTTTCAAGGAAAGCAACTGGCGAAAACTTAATTTTTTTATCCGAATTGTTTTTGATTTCCACGTTCACTTTTACGATATCGAAATCTTCATCATGCGTATAGCCGTGGAAGAAATCGATCATGCTGTAATCCGGAGTGGCATGCATCACTTTCATTTCCTTGACTTTAACCTCGATCGGGCCAACATTCAACGTTTCATTCACTTTTTTATAGGCCTTCAAAGTTAATTCGCCTTTGGCATCGGAAACATTCTGACCGATTTGGTTCAAGTTTATATCATCAGGAAGCTGCGGATTCGGAACATAGACATCCTTTTTTTCCAGTGGTCGTGCAATTTCCTCTGTTTTTTCTTTAGCTGTTGTTTCTTCTTCGTAAGCTGGTTGGGTATTAAGAGCACCAAATGCCGTTAATAACAGGGCACCGATCATCAGTCTGTTCATTGAATCCCTCCCTGAAGTCATTATTTCTTTAATAGCTCAAAAATGATTTTGGCTTGATCCGTGTTATCGACTTGCCCGGCAAAACGTTCTTTATATGGCCCGTATGCGTAGACCGGAACATCTTCACCCGTATGTCCCCCAGTAGTCCAGGCAGTATTGGTACGGTCATCGAATATGGATTCGATGGCATTATCGACATTCGTCACATTTTTTGATTTGGCAGCTTCAGTTACCGTTTTGATTTCACCGTCAGTTAGCTTCACTACATTTTGGTTAATATACTGCTTTAACGTCTTTTCAACATCAGCGCCTTTGACGATGGCATCCGCCATGAAGTCAGGAGTGCGTTTGGCTGCCTTGATTGGCTCACCGTACCAGTTATATATTCCTTTTGCTCCGATCGAGAATCCTCCTGTAGAGTGATCCGCCGTAGCCACCACTAAGGTATGTTTGTCTTTCTTCGCAAATTCCATGGCCGCTTTGTATGCTTTTTCAAAGTCTTCCATTTCACTCATTGCACCTACGATATCATTATCATGTCCTGCCCAATCGACCTGGCTTCCCTCGACCATAAGGAAGAATCCATCTTTATCTTTATTCAAGCGCTGGATCGCCGAACTTGTCATGTCTGCCAAAGAAGGCGTTTCACTTGGGCGGTCAATCATTTTCGGAAGTCCTTCAGAAGCGAATAAACCAAGGACCTGTTCATTTTTGTCCTTAAACATTTGATTTTTATCCGTCACATAACTGTAACCATCTTTTTCGAAGGCTTTCGCCAAATTGACATCAGGCCGGACAAAATTGGACTTCCCACCGCCCAATAGGACGTCAATTTTATGTTTGCCTTTGATTAATTCGTTATAATAATCGTCTGCGATTGAATTCATGTTTTTCCGATTTTCATCATGGGCGCCAAAAGATGCAGGCGTAGCATGTGTGATTTCCGAAGTGGCAACCAATCCCGTCGCTTTTCCTTTTTCCTTTGCTGCTTCCAATACGGTTTTGACTTCGGATTTATCATTATCCACTGCAATGGCAGCGTTATAAGTCTTCACTCCTGCAGACATTGCCGTAGCGGCTGAAGCTGAATCCGTTATATTTTGTGCAGAGTCTTCTGGGTAAGTCATCTGCTGGCCAACCAAGTATTTATCAAACTCTGTCCGCTCTGCCACCTTCGTACCAGGATTATCTTTTAAATACCGGTAAGCGGAGGTATAGGAAACACCCATGCCGTCACCGATCAGGAAAATAACGTTCTTGATTTCCGGTTCTTTATTTGGGTTCCCCTTTGCCGAAACACGATCCGCACCAGACCATGATAAACTTCCAAATGCCAATGCAGAAACGAGCGTGATGGGTAAGACCTTTTTCCTCCAAGTGCGATTCAAATGAATGACCTCCCGTAATGTTATCTATTTAATTTAACTATAGGTGAAGAAAATGAACTCAATGTCAAGGCTATGTAAAAAAGCGACAGGATAATTGTTAAGACAAAGTAAAGACAGCATGCGGAATTGGTTATTCAGGGAAATCATCAGTAGCTGGGGTATATTACAGGCCATTCAACGTCTTCAAATCGGGTGGTTTTTAGGAGTTTAATGTGCTATTAATGGAGAAAAAAAATAAAGCATCCGAATAAGGATGCTTTAGAGTAGAACAGCAGACAAAGTCATCTTTGAGAAACGTTACATTTTTTTCGAAAATCCGCTTTTTTTCGCCGACTGACTGTCAAACCTCCTTTCGCAAGCATCTAGCGGAGTTTCGGCTAGCCAGTTATTCGGCAGGAAAATCATGAAGCACAAACTATTCTTAAACCGTTCGGGATGAGACCAGCCTACGTTTTACTTTAAAAACCATTCCAGTTGATTGGAATGGAAGGTACGAGACTCCTGCGGGAAAAACGTGTCCAAGGGAGACCCCACAGGCGCAAATGGCGCCGAGGAGGCTTCCGGACCGCCCGCGGAAAGCGAGTACCTGGAGTGAAGATCATGTTCCATTTGATTTAAGAAATCCGCTCCCTCTTGTCGGCAAGCTGAAGCGCTCCATTCAAAGAGCGCTTTTTTCACTATTCTTTCTCTACAACTAAACATTCCAAAGCACGGGCCGCATTCACTCTCGCCACCTCGATGGAATCGGCAGACGACAGGGCGACCGCAACCCTTCTACCTGCCTTTGTAACAGGTTTTCCGAAAAGACGCACTTGTGTATTAGGTAAAGCCAAGGCCTGTTCAACACCGACTATTGAATATTCCGATAACTCATCTTGCGCTTTTAATGGACGGCTGGCACCCGGACTGATCAGCTTGATTTCCGGGATGGGGAATCCTAGAATCGCCCGAATATGAAGGGCAAACTCGGACAAATTCTGAGTCACCAATGTCACTAGCCCCGTATCGTGCGGACGTGGGGAAACTTCACTGAAATAGACTTTATCCCCTGAGAGGAAAAGCTCTACCCCGAATAATCCGTACCCGCCAAGTTCATCCGTAATGGCATGGGCAATTCTTTTCGCTTCCATTATTTGTGCTTCTGTCATATTATGCGGCTGCCAGGATTCAATATAATCCCCGCCCTGCTGAATGTGACCGATGGGAGCACAAAACATGGTACCATTTACGGTCCGGACAGTAAGCAGCGTGATTTCCGAATCAAAACGGATAAATTCTTCAATGATCACCCGTCCATTTTGAACCCGGCCGCCTTCCATCGCGATTTTCCAGCAATCCTCCAGGTCACCTTCCGTGTGGCACACACTTTGCCCTTTACCTGAAGAACTCATCAGAGGTTTGACGACATTGGGAAACCCAACTTCCTTGGCAGCTTGGACAAATTCTTCATAGGTGTTTGCGAATTTGTAGGCTGCTGTCGGAATCTCCAGCGTTTCAGAAGCCAGCCTCCGGATCCCTTCACGATCCATCGTCAATTTAGCGGCTCTTGCTGTCGGAATGATTTGAAAGCCTTCCTCTTCCAACTTGACTAATTCGGATGTGGCGATGGCTTCTATCTCCGGTACAATCAAATCGGGTTGTTCTTTCTCTACAACTCCCCTTAGTTGTTCCGCATCCAGCATATCGATCACATAACTGCGATGAGCGACTTGCATGGCAGGGGCATGTTCATAGCGGTCTACAGCAACGGTCTCCACACCAAGTCGCTGAGCTTCAAGTATGACCTCTTTCCCCAATTCACCCGAGCCCAATAATAAAATCTTTTTCGATTTATACATTCAGTCTCTCCTCCTTAATTCCTCAAAAACATTATATACGAACTATAAACGAATAAACATAAATATTTATTCGTATTTTCATTTAAAATCACACTGAAAACAGGAAATGAATATATTTATTTCCCGTTATCAAATACCAACTTGACAAATAGGATTAATACACTTTATACTGCTTTTATATAAGGAATATATATAAGCTGACTAGTCTACTGGAGGCTCTCTATTCAACAGGAATAGGGGGTTTTTTCGTTTTTATCAATGAGGGAGGAGTTTACTATGCAAAAGGAATTGCTAAGGACCATTTCCCCTGTCATGAATGAGAAGAAAAATGGGGGCTTAGAAGACATGGAGTACCTTAATCTTCCTGACAGACTATTTTTCCACTGGTGCCAGCAGAAATATCGACTGAATAGAGGGGTTTACAACACGATCGATCATTGGTTCTATGAATACGGCATTGTCCATATTCTTCACCGCCGGATCAACCTTTTAGCCTTTTTGGATTTCGCTTCTACCTCGGAACAGGAAGCCGGAAAGACAAAGTTCATTAAATTCGGCAATGGTGGCCTAAGGCAAAAGCTACAGGAATTCATTGCAGATTAACCTGAATCTTATAGGGCCCTTATCAGTAATATGCCCATTCTCCACCTACTGGTAAGGGACACTTATACGAATGTCGAAATTTGCAATACGATTACTTTTGAAAATGTAAGCGCTTTCTATTATAATGAAATTAGGTTGGATGGCATGCGTGGCCGTCACAGTATCTGGCGTAGGTGGGGCCAATACTAGCGCTAAGGAAGGTAAACTTCTTTACCGTAATACTATTAGATTTCCTTTTGGTAGGGGCTGCAAAATCACCGGGGCATGGAAAATGTCCGTTCATTTCAAGCTAAAAAGCGAGTTAATCATGCAATCGATAAGTAAAGCATAACTTTACTTATTTTTTGCAGCAGCCCTCATCGTTTCAAGTCTGATAGTTTATAAGACTAAAAAGCTCTACCCCATGGAAACGGAGTTGAGCTTTTTCATTTGGTCAGATTTCACATATATAACCCTGCCAAGAAAATCCCAAGCGACTTCTGATAAATCTCATCGAACTGTGATATGGGAAGGGGATTCGTTCCTTTGCCCAGCTCCACGGTAAATCCCGGCCTGCGCCAATCCTGAATGAACCAATCCTTATACCCTGCATAACTATTGGCGGATTTGACAGGCTCATATCCACTGACCCTCGCAAACTCATTGACTATCGTTTCCGACTCGGGTGGTTCCAAACCTTCAAACCCCCAAAAAATCACCTCTCCTTGGGTGTGGAACGCAAGGACTTTGTCAAAATCACGTTTTTTTGTCAACTCTGACATTGCAATGGCCTCTGGCTGTGTAAGCGGCCCTTCCCCTGGATAATTAGCCGGACCTGGCTCCGTTACATTATTACGGGCTTGCTCCAGTTCCCATTCGGCGGGAAATTGATCATTCAGATCCACACCATTGATATTGGCTTTCCAGCCAGAGAAGTCTTCGCTGCCATTATTCCATTCGATGAGCCGTCCTCTCAAAGACTCATCTGCAGGCGGTCCTTTCAAAACCAACTCCACTCCGTCCGGATTCACCATTGGGACGATCGACAGCATCGTCTGTTGATAAAAGGGAAACATATCTAGACCGCGGATGTCAGCCTGATTCGTGATTGCGAGTAAATAATCATTTAAAAAGGTCATGATCACAGGCGTCGTTATCCACTCATTCGCATGAAAGGAACCATTATAGTGAACTCGTTTGTTGCCATTTCCAATCAGAACTTCGGGGATATCCCTTTCAAGCACGGAGTCCCCGATGGGGGAGGTTTTTATAAATGGATAGATTGTTTTCAAACGTCTAACATCGGTCATCATCGTCCCATAATCATATTCCCGATTTCCTTGAATGAGCCTCCACGTAATCCTTAATGGCACAGAAATTGTCTGACCGGATTGCAAGGCATTCGGGTTGAGATTGGGATTAACTAAAAATAAGGCATCCAATGAAAGATTGCGTGACCTGGCAATTGCCCATAACGAATCACCTTGCTTTATACTATAGCCGGTCGTCGTAAAGCCAGGTATTTTGATTTGTTGGCCAATCATAAGTGCAAGTGGATCAATCCCACTATTGGAATCAATGATAAGTTGGTAATTCACCTTGAATAATTGGCTATAATACCACAAGGAATCATTTTGCCGCACAAAAACGTCCATACTGCACCTCCTCTTAACCAAATGTATGCAGATTCGATTCAATTATTGCCAAAGCAAAAGTCACACCTCAAAACAAATCAAATTGGGTTTTTCATCCAGAATGCTTTGATATTGCTCATTACTTCCATACGTACCATCAGGGTCTAATTCCCGATATCTTTTGAATTTCGCCATCCGATCTTCTTTTTTGACCCAGCCCAGATGCTTCAATCGTATGTCGGATAACTTGTGAGGCAATTCAAAGACATTTTCTGCAAATCTACCGCAATGCTGCGGCCTATCGTTCCATTTGCATTCAAACCCCTCCCGATATCTGACCAGGAACGGCCGGCAATACTGGTGAGCGAACCAGTGTTCATCCTCCCTGTAATGGGTTTCATTCCAAAAGTCATATAACCGGAAGCAATATACATCCACTTCTTGATCGCTTATCAGCTGCCTGACTTCCTCTTTGAATCTATTTTTAAACACTTCATCGGCGTCAAGATTTAATATCCACTCGGGATTTGACTTCACCGTCTCTTTCCATTGCATTTTACGAAGTTCAATTTCATTGGAGAACTTGGAGATAGCATTCCTGATGATACGCACCGGCATCCCATTCAAAACCTCTAAACAAACCTCTGCGGAATTGTCCGTGCTGCCGTCATCAATAATCACGGCTTCATCTTTTTGAAATCCGCGACCTTCCATACCAGATTTTCATAATGGGTAGTGCCATTACACACATAAATATCGCTTTGATTGGATGCCAGTAATTTGACATTGTTCTGCTCCTGACTGAAATCTTCGAGCATCTTGCTTGATCGCTCATCTTCATTGTCATCAATGAAGAAATAGGCAAGTTCCTTCCCCTCCGCATCCAACCGTTTGAGTGAAAGCAGAGAACTTTTGTAAAATATGTGGTTTTTGGTAAATTGGACTGCCCACTAACACCCGAACCTTTTTACTGGTCATTAATACCACCCTTTACTGTTAATCTTGACTGGCCCCCAATTAATCTGACTGCAAGACTTTCCCTGAAGACATTTATAACTAAATATTCTTACCGAACTTGTCGGGTGTCATTTAAAAACGGCGTCCTGTGTACACAAAACAGGCATCCATTCATGAATGGATGCCTGTTTGCATTTACTAGATTGGGAGTTTCATATTTTACACTTCTTGCGGTACAGATAAACCTAAACCTTCGGCTATGCGCGTTCCGTATTCCGGATCGGCTTTATAAAAATGACCAATTTGACGAAGCTTGATTTCCTCTAATTCCACAGGTTTCATTGCGCCCACGATCGTGTCAACAAGGCGCGTTTTCTCTTCGGCACTCAATAGACGGTATAAGTCGCCTGCTTGAGTGTAGTGATCATCACTATTATGACCAACTTGTGCAGCTTTCCCGGTCACCTCGAAAGGAGTGACTTTATTTTCCTCTGATTCGGCAGGGCCGCCAAAACTATTCGGCTCATAATAAACAGATCCCTTGCCATTGTCATCTGCACGCATGAAGCCGTCACGCTGATAATTGTTCGCTTCCACTTTCGGACGGTTAACCGGAAGCTGGTTATGATTCGAGCCCACACGGTAACGGTGTGCATCTCCGTATGCGAATAGACGACCTTGAAGCATCTTGTCCGGGGAAGCCTCAATTCCCGGTACGAATGTTCCCGGTGAGAATGTGGCTTGCTCTACTTCAGCAAAGTAGTTTTCAGGATTTCTGTTCAATTCCATACGGCCAAGCTCAATCAGCGGATAATCTTTTTGAGACCATACCTTCGTCACATCGAATGGATCGAAACGGTATGTATCCGCATCTTCCAGAGGCATGATTTGAACATATAATTTCCAGGCAGGGAAGTCCCCTTTTTCAATCGCATTGAAAAGATCTTCCGTATGGTAATCAGGGTTTTCACCTGCTAGTTTTGCAGCAAGATCCACATCAAGGTTTTTGATGCCCTGTTCTGTTTTGAAGTGGTATTTCACCCAAACGCCTTTTCCTTCAGCATTCACCCATTTAAATGTGTGGCTACCGAAACCATGTGTATGACGAAGTGTAGCAGGAATGCCCCGATCGGACATCAGGATCGTCACTTGGTGCAGAGATTCCGGTGAATGTGACCAGAAATCCCAAACAGCCGTAGGGTTTTTCAAATGTGTTTTAGGATCTCTCTTTTGTGTATGGATGAAGTCGGGGAATTTAATCGCATCGCGAATAAAGAATACTGGTGTATTATTACCGACGATATCGTAGTTTCCTTCTTCGGTGTAGAATTTAACGGCAAATCCACGCGGGTCACGGACTGTATCTGCAGAACCCAATTCACCTGCAACTGTGGAGAAACGGATAAAAAGATCTGTCTTCTTGCCCACACCATTGAAAAGCTTAGCTTTCGTGTACTGAGAAAGGTCGTTCGTTACTTCGAAAGTACCGTATGCACCGGCACCCTTCGCATGAACCACACGTTCAGGGACACGTTCACGGTTGAAGTGAGCTAGCTTTTCCAATAAGTGTACATCTTGAATGAGCACAGGGCCGCGTTCGCCGGCAGTGATAGAGTTTTGATTGTCTCCAACTGGGGCTCCCCAGCTTGTAGTAAGGTTTTTCTTATTCGACATAATTGAACCACCTTTTCATTATTATTTATGTATATAATGATAAAGCTTCTCAGAAAAAAATCAATACTTATTTATAATAATTTTAATATAATAATCAATTCATTATTCACTCGCTGCTGATATAACTCCAAACACATCCATAATATGGATAGTTCAAAAGGTACAAACGCTGATGGAACAGCCTATTCACATAATTACATTCCTAATAATGGTATACGACCCTTATAGGCGATTTTCCTTCATGACGAGTGATTTTATCATTTCTCCTACCAATGGGATAGCAATCGAGAATGGTTAACGAATAATCATAGATACTTTGCGCTACTTCACCCTTTTCTTCTATTCATCTTATAACAAACCGAAGTGTTCTCCTGTGACTTTGTTCACTTCGTCAGCCTTTATTTACAGAATGGCGAATAGCCGGATGCATAGAAACTGAATTTTTCATTGCTTTTGTGAACCCTATCTTTCAGCAGAACCCTTCCTGAATCCGCTGAAACAAATGGCCATCCCCCTTATTTTGCTAGAGAATTTGTAAACATACCGGTTTGTGTTCATATAGAAAATAAGATACTATTACGTTAAAATGACCGTCCAATAAGAGTAAGGGTGATATATATGAATGAGCGCAAACAACTGGTAGTTAAATATGCGCACCAATTATTTATTGAAAAGGGTTACCAAGCAACTTCCATTCAGGATATTTTAGATTATAGCGGCATTTCAAAAGGAACATTTTATAACTATTTTTCTTCTAAAAGCGAATTGCTTAAGGCAGTCTTCCTAACTTCGCAAGAAAAATTCGAAAAAGAGCGGAATGAATTGCTGATTGGGCAAAACCTTGCAGATATTGAAATATTCATCAAACAATCAGAATTACAAATGCACTCAAACAAAAACAACAAAATCTTTTTCTTATATGAAGAAGTAATGATTTCAAATGATAGCGAACTTAAGAACTTCATAACACATGCTAAATTCCAGCATATCCATTGGTTATCAAAACGGTTTCTGGACATTTTCGGTGCTGATAAAAAACCTTATATTTTGGACTGTGCCATTCTTTACTCGGGAATGATGCATCAAACGATTCATTTTAATGCCTTGGCTAAAGAGCCCGAGTTCAACCCTACTGAAATTATCCGTTATTGTGTCGATAGGATTAAATCGATTTTCGAAGATGTCAGCAAGTCAAATGCACAGCTTTTGGAACCCGATCTCATCAAGCAATGGCTGCCTGAGTGCTTCCATAACCAGCAGGATTTTCATACAGCACTCCTGCACTCTGCAAATGACCTAAAAAAGATGATCTTGAGGCTTTGCCAAGATGATGAAGCGGAACGGGTTAAAAACTTAAAATTGATTCACTTTATCCAAGAGGAATTATTACAAAACGTTGAACCGCGAACCTTTCTTATTGAAAGTGCCCTTCTTTCCTTAAACACCAATCCCAAATTAAAAAACACTTTGGAATTAAGTGAATTCGAAAAGATCATTGCCAACAACTAAAGAGAACCTAATGAATCCCATTTTGTAGACATTTGGGGTTCGGACTGGCCTTATCGCCAACCATAATTTTATAAAAAAAACCAAGTTATCCTTCATGGTTTTTTACTGTTTTCTTCAATCCGCAACGGATTGAAGAAAACTAGCTGAAACGTCCTTTTTGAGGGTTTGTAAAAAGAAACGTTGATTTCCACTACAGGCACTCGCTTTCCGCGGGCGGTCCGGGAGCCTCCTCGGCGCAAGCGCCTGTGGGGTCTCCCGTACGCGCTTTTCCCGCAGGAGTCTCGCACCTTCCGTTCCAATCAACTGGACTGTTTTTTAAAGAAGAACTCTTTTATGACCCTTAAAAGGGTTCTTTCCATTCTGGGGAATGCATATCGTATCCTCTTTTTTTGTGACAATTCTGCAAACATATAACTGAAATTCATCAAATTTTAGTATAATGACTTGTAGAAAGTGACTTCAGGAGGAGTTTTTCATGAACATAATCATGCGTTTTCTTATCAACGGGCTGGTATTGCTCGTTATTGACTGGCTTCTCGACTCCATCACGATCAAATCTTACGGAACTGCCTTGCTGGCGGTTTTTATATTATCGATCATGAACTTGCTGGTTAGACCCATCCTCCAACTTATCACATTGCCGATCACCATCCTGACGTTCGGGTTGTTTTCTTTCATTATCAATGCCTTCACATTCCAAATCACTTCCTATGTTGTCAGTGGCTTTGTAATAGATTCTTTTTGGGGGGCTTTAATCGGATCATTGTTATTGAGTTTCATTCAAAGTCTTCTTATAAAACAGAGTAAAAAAAACCGTCAGTAGCATGCTGACGGTTTTTCATGTCATTTCCATGACAGCCTTCGATATTTCCCGGGCTATTTCACTAAATTCCGCTAAGCATCTCTAGCTGTTTTCTCTCATTTTTGACAATCCAGAAGGAAAAAGCGGCTAATATCCATAACTTTACATATACATGCCAATATCTCTGGAAATGGGTATGAATCGAATTATGGAGGAATCACATGTTCACAAAACATGAATCAAGATTTGCCCTGTCCATTGTACTCGTGCTCGCTTTCCTTATTCCCGCTCTTTTCATCACTCCATCACTAGCCACAGCTGGCGATGGCAGCTCGTCATCTCCTTACTCCGTTTCCCAAGCCATTACGAATCAAGACAGCACGATTAAAACGGTCAGTGGATATGTGGTAGGACAGCCCACGTCAGTCAATACCGTCATTACGAGCAGCTATCCGAATGATTATGCCATAGCACTTGCAGACAGCTCATCGGAAACAAACATTGCCAATATGGTTTATGTTCAGATTCCATCCTCCTTCCGCTCAGAATTTGGGTTAAAAACAAATCCTGCAATAAAAGGGAAAAAAGTCACCATCACCGGTACACTGAGTGCCTATTTCACCCATCCAGGCTTAAAAGATGTATCTGCCATGTTTTCAGGGAATGATTCACCAGAACAGGAGACACCGGGGGTTGGCTCATACTATGATTCAGCCAGCGGCAAATCAGGGGCGTCATTAAAGAAAGCCCTCCATGAAATCATCGATGACCATAAGGAAATATCGTATTCAAATGTCTGGGAAGCTTTACGGATAACCGATGAGGACCCGAATAACGCCAATAATGTCATTCTACTTTATACAGGGCGTTCCCAAGGAAAAACGCTGAACGGATCAGGTGTTAATGATTGGAATCGTGAGCATGTATGGGCAAAATCACATGGTGATTTTGGTACCACTTTAGGACCCGGCACCGACCTGCATCACCTTCGGCCTACTGATGCCTCCGTCAACAGTACAAGAAACAACCTGGACTTTGATAATGGAGGTACTGAACATACCGAGGCGACAGGAAATTACTATGATTCTGATTCGTGGGAACCTCGCGATAGCGTCAAAGGTGATGTCGCCCGGATGCTGTTTTATATGGCGGTTCGTTACGAGGGTGATGCAGGGGAAGTCAATTTAGAGCTGAATAATCAAGTGAATAATGGTACAGCCCCTTATCATGGTAAATTGGCTGTCTTACTGGAGTGGAATGAACAGGATCCTGTAGATGCCTTCGAGCGTAACCGAAATGAGATCATTTATAATCAATATCAGCATAATCGCAACCCTTTCATTGATCATCCTGAATGGGCCTCCGCCATCTGGCAATGATGAAACGAATCAAGCTGTTGCTTATCTTCGGACAGCTTTTTTTCACTTTTAAATGTCTAAATTTTTAGAAAAATCACATAATTATATTTTGTTTGTATAGCATTATAATTAGTTTCGAAAGATTATATTACGATTAAAAACCTTAGGAACACTTTCTTAGTAAGCGTTTTCATATTTTTCTTTACATTCTAACTATTAAAATATATTATTTAATTGTAATATTATGTGAAAAATCAATAAATAATATGTATTCACCTCTACTAGTGATAAAATGCTAGATAGAGAAAATTAAACTCCAACATAGAAAAGGGGAAAATTATGCAAAACTCCAAAGAATCTCAACTACATAGAGGTTTGGAAGAAAGACATATCGCATTAATGTCTCTTGGCGCAGCCATTGGAGTCGGTTTATTTCTCGGCTCGGCATCTGCGATTAAATTAGCCGGTCCAGCAATCATCATTTCTTATGCCATTGGCGGACTTATGATCTATCTTATCATGCGTGCACTAGGTGAAATGGCAATAAAAAATCCAGTCGCAGGCTCCTTCAGCCGTTACGCAAGCGAATTTGTCGGTCCTCTAGCCGGATATATAACCGGATGGAATTACTGGTTCGTTTGGATCGCCACCTGTATGGCTGAAATTACGGCAGTCGGAATCTACATGCAATTTTGGTTCCCTGATACTCCGCAATGGGCTTGGGCATTAGCCGCACTTGCCATCATGACAACGATTAACTTTCTTGCTGTAAAGGCTTACGGTGAATTGGAGTTCTGGTTCGCCCTTATTAAAATCGTAACGATCATCCTGATGATTGTCCTTGGCTTCGGAATGATCATTTTTGGTTTGGGGAACGGCGGAATCGCGGTAGGTTTCGGCAACCTTGTTGAAAATGGCGGATTTTTCCCTAATGGGATTTCTGGAGTCATCCTCTCGTTCCAAATGGTCATGTTCGCCTATTTGGGAATTGAAATGCTCGGTGTAACCGCAGGTGAAGTTAAAAACCCTGAAAAATCTTTAAAAAGAGCCATCGATACCGTTTTTTATCGGATTTTACTTTTTTACGTTTTAGCTCTGACGGTCATTTTATCGATCACTCCATGGGATGAAATGAATGGAGAAAACAGCCCATTCGTTATGATGTTTGATAAAATCGGTATACCAGGCGCAGCCGGAATCATTCAGTTTGTCGTACTGACAGCAGCCCTTTCATCTTGTAACAGCGGGATCTTCAGTACAGGAAGAATGTTATTCAACCTGGCACAGCAAGGTGAATCACCAAAAAGTTTCGAACGTACAACAAAGTCAGGCGTTCCTGGCGTTGCCATTATCGTTTCGGCTATCGTACTTCTTTTCGGCGTTTACCTTAACTACATGGAAGCCGATAAAGTTTTCACTTACGTCACAAGTGTCGCTACATTCGGCGCCCTCTGGACATGGGGAACGATACTTGTCACACAGATTATGTCTAGACGAAAAATGAGTCAGGGAGAAAAACAAGGCTTATCTTACAAAATGCCTCTTTTCCCATTCACTTCTTATTTCACTTTAGCCTTTTTGGTATTTGTAATGATAGTACTCGGTTTTTCAGCAGATACAAGAATCGCTCTAATCGTTGGTCCGATTTGGATCCTACTGTTGGTAGCCCTGTATTATGTGACCGGCTTGCATAAACGGAAAAGATAAATAGCAGAGGGTGCCCAGTCTAATTGGCACCCTCTATTTCATTCCTTCACCTTTTACCCCTTCTTTTTGATCACCCAATGGACCACCGCACCAGCTCCTCCTAAAATAATGAGGATCGGCAAGTTTCCTATTATAAAAACAATGATTCCTGAACCCGCTTTAAGTAATAGATTCGCACTCGTTGCAAGTTGTTTCTTCGTCCTCTCCCATGTATTCAATTCCTTATTATCAATGCCCGGCACAACTATCCTATCCTGTGATAACGTGATGGTGACGGTCGAATACGAAGTCTGGTTTTCAAGATACTTGATTTGCCCGGTCAGCTGCTCTATTTCTTCTTGCACCACGGCAAGATCGGCTGATATTTTCAGCAGATCTTCCGTCTTCTCAGCATCCTTCATGAATGCAAGCAACCTTTCCTCCACTGCCCTCTTTGACTTTAACCTTGCTTTTAAATCCACATATTGCTCCGTTACATCCTGTCCTGTCACATTCCTTCCGACCACTTCTGAAGCCTCGCCCTCGCTATCGGTTAGAAAATCCTGAAAATGGGCTTCAGGGACCCGAACAGTGATCGTTCCTTCCACCAGTTCTTCATCTTCCCTGTATACATTGGACTCAACAACATATCCGCCATATTCAGCCACCTTATTCTCAATCTTCATTTGTGCCTTTTCAAGGTTCTTCACCTTCAACTCAAGCTGGGCCTGATGGATGACCTTTCTTTCATCCGTCATCCCTTCCTTTTCCGCTGCTTCTTCCTGCACCTTATTCCCGGAAATGGAAGCGTCCATTTTACTTTCCGCCTTTTCATCCTGTGATTCCGATGCTGAATCATCTTTTTCGTTACTGCTGCATCCAGCAAGTAAAAGGAACAAACTGAACATGAGCATCATTGTTTTATGGTTCATCGCTATTCCCCCCTTTTCTTACTAGTACCGACGTAAAGTTTGGAAGAAAGTTACACTTCTTGAATAAAGGGGATGTTTTATTTTCAGGTGCGAAGGTAAAGGTATAAGAACATACAAATAATGAAGAAAGAAGAGGATTGCATTATGAACTACGGAAAATTGGCTAAAAGTGTATTGGTACCTGTCGTTGGTGGTTCACTTGTGGGGATATTCGCCACAAGGAGATTCAAAAGGAATTTATGACAAACTCAAGAAACCTGCTTTTGCTCCTCCTTCCTGGACTTTCCCCGTTGCTTGGACCAGCCTTTATACGATTATGGGAATAGCGAAATATCGCATTGCATCCAAAGAAAAAGAATCGAAGTCCGCTGAACTCCTCTATGATACTCAACTAGGGTTGAATTTCTTATGGTCTTTTTTATTCTTCAAATGGGGCTTGCGCGGAACAGCCTTTATTGAAATGGCTGCACTGCTGACCTTGATTACATTGACGGCATTCGAGTTTTATAAAATAGACCGTACATCAGGTTTAGCTTCAGAAACAATTAATCACAAAAAAGAGCGCACCTTATATTAAGGAGCGCTCCCTTTTTGAGTTTCACGAGTAAAAGTTGAAAACTCACGAGTAAATGTGCATTTTTCACGAGTAAATCTGCTAAACTCACGAGTAAATGTGCTATTTTCACGAGTAAACCCGCTAAACTCACGAGTAAATGCCCAATTTCACGAGTAAACCTGCTAAACTCACGAGCAAATGCCCAATTTCACGAGTAAACCTGCTAAACTCACGAGCAAATGCCCAATTTTACGAGTAAACCTGCTAAACTCACGAGTAAATGCCCAATTTTACGAGTAAACCCTCTGAACTCACGAGTAATTGCTCAATTTTCACGAGTAAACCCGCTAAACTCACGAGTAAATGCCCAATTTTACGAGTAAACCCGCTAAACTCACGAGCAATTGCTCAATTTTCACGAGTAAACCCAACTAATTATTGATATTCGTAATTCTGCCTTCAATTTCTGCCGTGATCTTTCCGCCTTTAAAGGTTTCTTTCACATAGTTAACGAATGCTTCCAGGTCTGCATGTCCAAACACACGTTCTTTTCCTTTCAGGACGGTATAGTTATCACCGCCGCTTGCCATGAAATCATTGACGGCCACCGTGTATGTTTCGGTATCCTTGATCGGTGTTCCGTCCGCTTTCTTCAATAAGGTGACACGTTCCGTGACAGGCTTACTGAAGTCGGCTGTATAGCTCAGTCCAGAAATTTGCAAAGTTTTCGGAGATCCTTCCACGATCCATTGCTGTTGGAGCAGCGTTTTCACTTCCGCTCCAGTCAGTTCCAGCTTAACCAATACGTTTCCGAACGGCTGGATTTTAGCTAAATCGGAAAAAGTGACTTCCCCCTTGGGAATATCTGCACGGATTCCGCCTGGATTCATGAAGGCAAAATCGGAGTTCAAATCGGCCTTCATTGAATCGGCAATTAAATTCCCAAGGCCCGTTTCCTGCGTATAGGCATTGTTTCTTAAAATTTTCTCATCCGTTGTCCCAAGCGGAGCTTTCAGCTCGGGGAACATGTCCAGGTAGTCGTTGATGAATTTCGTCGTCCCGGCATCCGGTGTGATGCCATCTTGTGTAACCGTAACAATCTCAGCTGACTTTTTAACAATATCCTTTGTGCTTGGATCGATTTCCAAATCCACATCTTCAAAAGCCGTTCCATAAGAGTAAGCTTGTACGATCAATTTATTATCGACATAGTTATTGACCTTTGCATGATTATCTCCTGCTAAGATCACATCCACTTCATCATCCACGGCATTAGCAAGATCAGCCACTTCGCCTGTGATGACCCCTTCCTTTTCCGTGCCTGGGTCATGTGAGATGATCACGATCGATTTGACGCCTTTACCTTTCAACTCATTTACCGCCTTATTTACGGCAGGTGCCTGTTCTATGAATTCCACATTCTTAATGCCATCCGGACTTACTTTTTGAGATGTGGCATTCGTGACTACACCTATGAACCCAATATCAACCCCGCCGACCTTTTTTATGACGTAAGGGTCCAGAATCGGTTTTTTCGTGTCTTTATATACGACATTGGCCACTATATATGGAAAGTTCAATTTATCGAATACCACATCGGATGTTGGCGACTTTCCGCCATTGATCTGAGCCATCAAGGTTTCTACCCCTTTGTCGAACTCATGGTTACCGACAGTCCCGACATCGAATTTCATATTATTCAAAAACTGAAGCGTCGGTTTATCCTGGATCAAAGAAGAAACGGGTGCACTTGCCCCAACAGCATCCCCTGCCGAAAGTAAAAGTGTATTTTCAGGGTTTTCAGCTTTCCGCTGCTTCAAGTGTGCGGCTAAATAATCGGCACGCCCTTGTTTGATGCCGCCGAAATCGGAGGTGGTATCAAGCTGGCCGTGAAGATCATTGATCCCGAGCAGTTGCACCTTAACGTTTTCTTTGCCCAAATTGTATTTGTAAATGCCAAAGCCTTTATCATCCTTTTTGCCTGTATAGGAAATCGGGCTGTCTTCCTTTAAATATTCCGCACCTTTTGGCGATGAGGTGAAAGTAACGTTCACCTTGCCTGAAATCGGGGCTATCGACCAGTTATTATCAGCGGTTGGATTGATCTCACCCTCTTGTGTGATGTAATCCATCAAGATCTGGCGATTTTCATCCGCAGAGTCAACCACATATTCGCTGCCCTTGACTCCCGGGAAGTTCCCCCCGCCCGAAGCACGGTAATTATTCGTCACGACGATGAAATCTTGATTCGGGTCCACTGGTTCACCATTATATTTCAAATCTGCAATCCTGCTTGAATCCGACACTTTTATCCCTTTTTCATCATAGCGCGGAGCCTTGGTGACATCGATTTGGTACGTGACACCGTCAATCACATCGAAATTATAGACGGCAAACTTTCCATTAAGCAGCTCCTGTTCCTCAGACTTGGCAGGATCGATCGTATTATATTTCCCGGCAGACATCTCAAGCCACTCTTTAACCACGGACCCTTTGATCTTGATTGCCTTCAAGGTATTATCGTATAAATATAAATCACCGGCGCTGCGAATGGTCAGTCCGCCTTCCTTGATTTCCGTGAATTCCTCGACGCCATTGCGACCCGCTTTGAATGGGGCTCCTACAGAGAGGATGGGCAAGTCTTTGTATTCAGGGCGGTTGCTTTGAATGTATTTTTCTACATACCATTTCTGTGCGCTCGTCACGACCTGTACGGAAGGATCGTCTTGAACAAGGGCGAAATAACTATGAATTGGAGCTGTAGTCGTTCCGATTGGCGTGTTAACATACTTGATCGTTCCTTCGTGATCCTTCTTCACGGCTTTGACGACAGCTGCATCTTCAGCCGCTTTTTTTCCTGTTATTTTGTCGTTGATTGCCCGTGTTGATGAATCGGAATTGACGACTTTCCATTTTCCCTTGATATTTTGGATATCAAGATCGATGATCCCGAGATTACTGCCGCCATATCCTGCTTGAACGGCTGGTACACCATTGATGGTACCCTTTTTATTATCCACGCCTTCAAGGACTTTTCCTTGGCTATCTTTGAATAGGCTGTCTAAAGAAGCCTCATCTTGTGCCGGGAAGACTTTATGTGTGTGTGAGAACGTGATGGCATCGATGCCGGATACCTTGCTTAATGAATAGATGACATCCTCGGTATTCTTGGTATCGCCATTAAACCCGGAATGCGTGAGGGCCACGATGACATCCGCGCCTTTTTTCTTCATTTCAGGTACATATTTTTTTGCAGTCGTGACGATTTCCTTTGTCATGACCTTACCGTCTAGATTCGCTTTATCCCAATCCATGATTTGCGGAGGGGCAAATCCAATGTATCCTATTTTTACTGATTTTTCTTTTCCATTGATGTCCTTCACTTTCTTCGTGACGATTTTATAAGGAGCATATTTATTTTTATCATTCTTTGGATTATTGTCTTTATCCTTTTTATAAACATTGGCATTGACGTAAGGGAAGTTCGCATCGTTGATGGCCTCGTCCAAATAAGATAAACCATAATTGAATTCATGATTGCCGAATGTGGCCACATCATAGTCAAGCAAGTTCATCGCTTTATAAACGGGATGGACTTCACCCTTTTTCAGTGGCACTATTTTTGCTTTGTACGTACCTAGGGGGGTCCCTTGAATAAGGTCGCCGTTATCCACTAAAACGCTATTTTTCACTTCTTTTCGTGCCTGTTTGATTAAAGATGCCGTGCGGGAAAAGCCGACGGAGTCCGATACGGCATCCTTATAATAATCATAGCTCACCAGATTAGTGTGTATATCAGTCGTTTCCATGACCCTTAGTTCAAATGGGGCATCCGAAACGGAGGCTGCCAGGCTTTTGCCGAAGTCACTCGTATGGCCGTTATAATTGGAGACAACCGATACGTTAACCCAATAACCCGATTTGTACGAGTTGAAGTACGCCGAGAACTTTTGGGCCGATTTAATATCCGCCTCAACGGCTGATTGTGAAATGACCTTCGTCCCATTCATTAATTGAAAGACAACGGTTTCATTTCCTTTGTTCCCCTTTTTCGGTGTGACCGTTACAGTCGCTTTGGTGCCTTTTGAGTAATGAACAGTAGGAGCTGAAATGATAAATGGTTCAGTCGTGGCCGGTTTCTTATTAGACTCTTTGGCGGATGCCTCCCCCGGTACGGTAAATGGCGCTGTAATCAAACTCACAGCAAGAATCGGGGCGAGCATCTTCTTAACATGAATCTTGTACGACATACTTCACAACCCTTCTAGTTTTGTAAAATGCTAGAATAATATATCATGATTTTGTCGAATTATCGCCAAAATTTACCGTAATATTACGAATTTTGAATAAATGGTACTTTTTACTCATTCCCATCCAAAGCGCCTAGCTCGATATACCTTCAATCATGTAAATGAATCATCATAGAGTCCCTTTGAATCCTTAGGGATAATGTCCCCTGATAGAGAAAGCTGGCCCATGAAAATGAACCAGCCTGCTAACATCGTATGGATTTTAAAGATCGTTCCTTACGCTCTTTTTTCAGGGAAACCCTTTGAAAACGGCGAACCTATATATCCCGATCTATTAAACTGGCGGATACCGGTTCGATGTCCATCTCCCTCGACCAGATGGACAGCTGACCTATATGGTGAATTTCGTGCGCTATGAGATGGCGCAGTATCCTGCCTTTTTCATATGTCCCATCCATCCAGGATGGCTGAACCATTCCATTCTCTTCTTCAATTGCATGCGAGTTCAAATAGTCCATGACCTCTGAGTGATATTGGTTAGATAAATCCTCCACTTTTCCGATCGTATCATAAGCGTCCAAATCGATCGCGACATCAGGCCTCCCTTGTATGGCCCTGATCCAGCTGCATTCGACATCGATAATATGGGCAAGTGTCCGCAATATATTGCCCAGCCCTCCCGTACGCTGCCGTTTCAGCTCCTCATTCGGTAAGGATCGGCACCACTTGAACCATTCCCTTCTCACCTGCCAGTTATAATTGAATAATGTCAACATCCATCCCAGCCCCCTAACACTCTTTGTCGTCAAATCCCCTTCAGCCTTTGTATTGATAATAATCCTGTCTTTGAATCGTTTTGAAGCCACAAGATTCATAGAGTCTTAACGCATGCTCATTAGTCGCCTCGACCTCGAGAAAAATTTCATATCCCAGCTGGCCTTGTTCGGCTACAACCTTTTTCAATGCCTTTCTTCCAAGTCCTTTTCCCTGGTATTTTGGCAAAATGGAAAATCCATAAATCCACGCTTCCCGGCCTGAGTGATCAACCCGGATCTTACCGACTGCGCGGCCGCCCTTTTCAATCATCATGGTTTTCAGAGTATCCTCATATAGGATGCGCTGATAATAATCCTTCGCCTCTTGTTTCGTAAAATGGAAACATTGAATATCCAGCTGAATTTCCGTTTCCTCATCATCTCTCCGTGAAGGGCGAACGACTGCATCATCATAATCACCAAGCTCCGTTTCGGACCACTTCATTTGAAACTCTGAGAAAGCAAACTCACATGGGAGCTGTTTCAAAAATTCTGTCCCTGAGTGGGATTGAGCAGGTGAGTTCAAGAGAATCACCTTATAGTTGCGCTCCACGGCACTCCTTATCGCCTCTTCCAGCAGCTTAGTAAAAATGCCTTGCCTCCGGTAGTCAGGGTGCACCATCCCGCACATCTCCGCTTTGTTTCCAAAATCGTAAAGACCAAGAAAACCAACAAGCTTCAATCCATCATAGTGGAGAAAATCATTCTTATTAACACCATTTCGACTGCGAAGCGTTTCCCAATTCAGTTTTAACGTAAAACCTTCCCGTTCACATTCTTGCTGCAGGATCCGAATATCTTCCAGCTGTTCATTCTTCAAATTTGCCACCCCTTTTCCATATTATCAGTTTATTACCAAAAAATAAGAAAAGCAGCACCCATTTACTTGGGTGCCGCATAAGTTTATTGATGAATGTTGTTTTTTTAAAAGTATTTTCACTTTAATCCATAAAACTAAAATCCTACGAGGGGAGGATTTCCTATCTAATTCCATTGACGGATGAATTATAGCAGTAAAATGATTCCAAATGACGATTATTTTTTACCTATTTTGTGCTATATTCCAAATAATGGTTTATCATTATTTTATTTTAGGTTAAGGGAGGGATTTAACAAAATCTTGAATTCAGATAGTACCCATTTCTTTATACCCGAATTCCGGACCCTTTTTAGAATAGAATCCGAAATTCGGTGTTTACCATCCGGCACTTACGTCCTGAGGTTATCGTTTTTTCGTTTTATGAGCGGACTTTTTTAAGTTCTCTACGTCCGTTGTCAGTTCTTTTAATTGTTTACCGAAGCGGAAGAGCAAAAACATAGAAACGACGAATGGATAGCCAAATTCGCTAACTAATGAAACCCACATAGTAGCATCCTCAATCATCATCCTCTTCACCCCTTTTCTTGTATCTGATATCTAAAGTGAAACTTGTCAAAAAAAATCAATCTAGCACTATTGATTTATGGAAAAAAGAACGAATGTTCCTATATAATTGATTTATTCCCCTTGTCTATCACTTTATTAATAAAAGGAGGGATAACAATGAACCAATTAACTTCTCATTTTTTTTCTCATTCATTGGAGTTTCTGCAGCAACAGTACTCATCTTTCTTTGCACAACCGATCATTCAATTATTCTTACAGAACCCAGAGCATCTAAAGATTTTCACTGAAACTCTTGATTCCCCTTCTTCCCACAACATCGATCATCTCAACGAGACTTTCAAAATTTTCTATTACCGGGCTAAAGTATACAAATACATGTGCTCCTTAATTTACTTTTTCTCTGTTGATTTTGATAAAAGGGCACGGAAGCAGCGGGAACGCTATCGAATGGTACTTGATGCGACACCAAGGGATACTGGCGGATTGATCGATCGAATCGGCACCTTGGATGTTCAACTTGAAAAGATGGGGGAATCGAATGAACTCGCTTCACACATAAGTGATGAAGAGATGATAAAAGCCTTGAAGAAGTTAACAGCCAAACAAAGCCTGGTGCTGACCATGATCTTTTCCTACGGCCTATCCAACAAGGAAATCGCTGCCTATTTCCAGGAGTCGCCACAGAATATCTCAAGCATCCGTAAACAAGCTCTAAAAAAACTTCGAAAGCACTATATGGATGAGGTATATGTTAGAAAGGAGAAAAGCCATTGTGGATAAAAAACTGTCAAAAGAAGAATTGTTGGACCTAATCGACTCTTTGAATCCTAAAATAAAAAAATCATTAAAAAACACGAACTATCAAGACCGGAATGATCTGGAACAAGAAATTAAACTCAAGATCATTGAATCATATGAAAAAATCGCAGCAATCGAAGCCCCAAATTTTGAGGAGTTCCTTGCAGAATTCCTGACTAAGCAAAAACAATGAAAAAGTACCAAGTCCAGAGAAAGATGCTGGACTTGGTACTTTTTTTGAATCTCAGTATGATGGTTTCAATGTCAGCTTATCCCCTTTTGGATCGTCCATCGTGGTTTTGTGATAAGTACCCTCTGCCCAATCATCAAGCTGATCGTGATACCACTCACTTTTAACGTTACCTGATTGACCCGGACCAACAAGGTGATATCCTTGATTCATGTCCGCTAGGTCGATGACGAATCGCCAGGAGCCACCGTGATTAACGGTTCCATCATCTAAAAATGCCGCCGCCTGTACGGTGACACTGCTGCCGCCTACCGGAATGCCGCCGCCGTTAAATAAATAATGTAACGGGGCAACACTTGATAGCGGGTGGTTAAACCTGACCTGATGATAGTCTCCCCATTCCCAATCTGCTATATCGTCACCTTGTGATTCTGCCAGTTCCGTTAACGTCACCTGTAACGACTTGGCAAGCACCTGCTCAAGTCCGCCTGCATCTTCAATCCAAGGGCCCGGCTTACCATCCAGTGCCCGCCTTAGCAGTTCATCAACGGCCGAACGCCTTCCATTAAAAAGGTTGAGGGTTTCTTCCGGTATTTCTTCTTTTAGCAGAACATCCCCTATATTTCGCATCCAGACATTAAAAATCATCGGTGCCGCTTCATCAGCGGAATCGATATGATTCCATTTCTTCAGAATCGTCAGTGCCTGGGCTTCCTGTTTCCCAGATGGACCTTTCAATACCTCCACGAATCGAGGAACAAACTCCTTAGCTTGCAAATTCACTTTATCCATCTGCAGGCTTTGCATATCCTCGGCCGTAAGCTTTTTATTCGCCTTTAAAAACTCCTGTATCCTCATCTGGCGGTATGGCTGTGCCCAGTTATTGCTGATATGGTAAGGGTAATCATCTGATATGACTTTATTATTCGCTGTCGAAATGAATCCCTCTTTTGGATTCACCGTTTTTGGAAGTTCATCAAAGGGAATATAGCCTTTCCACTCAAATTCATCCGTCCATCCAGGTACAGGCAGCATACTATCACCTTTTTTCCGGATTGGGATTTTCCCATTCGCCTTGTATGCAATGGTCCCATCGGCTGAGGCAAAGACGAAATTCTGTGCCGGCGTTTCGAATTTCAAGAGGGCCTTTTCGAATTCTTTCCAGCTTCCCGCCTTATTCATATTCAGTACCGCTTCAAGCTCGGCAGATGGATCAAGTGCCGTCCACCTTAAGGCAAGCACGGTATCTTTTCCGCTTTTTCCGGCAAACTCGGAGACAACGGGTCCATGGCGGGTAACCGTCACTTGATAGTCAAGTGTTTTCCCATCCTTCACCTTGATGGGTTCGTCCAAGATTTCAGCTTTTTCCCATTTACCTTTGTAGGAGAATTCTTTCTCGTTTTCCGGGTTTCTCCTCTCAATATACAGATCCTGAACATCCGGACCGGTATTGGTCACACCCCAAGCGACCTTTTCGTTATGACCTAGTATGATTCCCGGAATCCCGGCAAAAATAACACCGCTCACATTGACTGACGGGGCCTCCAAATGCATTTGATACCAAACCGACGGTGTAGCCAATCCCAGATGGGGATCATCCGCCAATAACGGCTGACCGGATTGCGTTTTCTTGCCTGAAACGACCCAGTTATTGCTGCCGTTGAATTCATAAGGAATAACGGCCCCTGCAAAACTTTTTTCAATATCCAGTTCTTCCTTGCTGATGATATATGGAGCGTTCTTTGGATAATCAGGAAATAAATCATATGCCTTTTCCTTGGGGAACGTTTGCAGCAAATACTGCCTAAACGCCTGATCTTCCCAGTTCCCTCCTAAATCAAAGGCCATATATTTACCGATGGTCAGCGAATCGACGGGTGTCCAAGGCTCCGGTTCGTATCCAAGCAGAGTGAACTCCGCCGGCCATTTCCCATTCTCCTTCAATTCATCGATATAAAGATTTACACCCTCGGCAAACATATCCAAGGCTTCTTTTCCGTCACTTGAATATGCAGCATAAGAGGCTTCGGCCGCCCTCCTCAAACCAAGTGTGCGGAAATACTTATCATTTTTGACGGTTTTCTCACCAATCACTTCACTCAATCTACCTGACGCCTGACGCCTGCTTAAATCCATTTGAAATAAACGGTCCTGGGCTTGGATATATCCTTGGGCTAAATACAAATCATGCTCACTCGCTGCGCTGATATGCGGGACCCCACTTGAATCCCTCACCACCGTAACCGGTTTCAAAAGACCTGGAAGCGATATTTCCCCCTTTGTTTCCGGCAAGGATCTTGAAAGAAATACATTTGCGGCAATCAAGACTGACAGCGAAAGTATGATCAGGATTCCAAAACTCCATAGCGCCCGCTTTCTCCACTTCCGTTTTGGCTTTTGCTGAGGTACGGCAACTTCCATCGATTCATCTTCCTCTCCCCTTAAAACTCTCTTTCTTTCTATTTAAGATATTCCGCGTTTAACTCCATCTTTCCTACCACCCTCCTCACATTCTCTCTTTTTATTTCAAGAAGGAAGAAAGGTGCAAGTACGGATTATATCGAGCAACGTCGAATTATTACACACAAGGTCGAATCAACTCGCTCAAGGTCGAATTTTTACCGTGAAATTACTCCGATAAACAGTAAATCAAATGCAAAAACACCGATACAATGTATCGATGTGGCAGGGAATGTTAGCTATTTGCAATAATGTATTCAATCACTTTATCTGCATCGTCTGTATAAAAGAGAGCTTTATCAAAGTCATGGGCCGCCTTCGTCTCGGCTTCCATATATTCTATCGGGGAAAGGAGACCAAAGATCCTCTTCCATTTATGAGTTTTCTCCAGAAGTTTTCTTTCCTTTTTTATATCCTCTGGTATGAATTCATTAATGATAAACCATGGGTCGGCAAATGAGGGGTCCCCAAAACGTTCATTCAAGGCTCGCAATTTGTCCCGATCCCATTCCACCCTTACCAAGTCCGATATGACCGAGACATTTTGGACCGAGTCGAGGATGCGTTTGGATAGAACATCATATTCTTCATCCTCCAGCCCATTATCCGTCATGATTCCTACACAATACCATTTTTCGTAATGTTCAGGTTCTTCATTTTTCTTGAAAAACACTATTCAACCACCTTCCTTACACGCTTAGCATGTCCTATTTAATTTAAATCAAAAACAACATGTCCGTCCACGTCACTTCACTATAACATGGAGAAATATCGATGGGCGATTAAATATGGGAGCAGCAGGAATGTTAGCCTGACATAGAAAAAAAGATACCCTAAAAAAGGATACCTCCATCATACTGGCTGAAGAGCCAGCCCTCTTTGATTAAACAGATATTCAAGGGCCTGCCTGAACGATAGAAAGGCTTTTACCTGATTTGCAAAATCAAGTTTGACGATCTCTTTCACGACATCAGGGGTAAAACCGACAAACATCGTTTCCGTTCCCATCAAGGCCAATGCCCCCACTAATTGATCCAGCAGGGAGAGCATATCGCTTTCCTTCGTAAAGGTAATTCCCGAGAAATCCATGATCAATACTTCCGCATGCAGATCTGCACATTTTTGCAGCACCGTCGATTGAATCGACTCCATTCTCCAATCGTCAATGCGTCCGATCAAAGGTAAGAGCAGCACATCCTTTAATACGGTCTGAACAATCGGGGTGGACAATTCTTCCATGACTTCTTGGTTTTCTTTTATCTTCTGCAACGAATCGTTTGCCATTCTCGCCATTTCTTTATAATGATTCACGTAACTGATACTCACACAGTGTATGAACTGGTCCAGGATTGCATCAATTATTGAGCTTGCCTTTAACAGAATTTCAATGGAGTAATATCGGTTGCTCACCTCTTCTTCAATGAAACTCCAGAAAAGGTTACGCACAAGCTGCGCTTCCTCAATATTCTTATCTAAAGGAATGCCCATATCCACGATGCGCTTACCTATTTCCATACCCGTTATTTTCATGCTTTCCATCGCTTGTGCCTTTCCATGAATCAAGGCATCTGCATGAATTTGAATAAGTTTTGACCGTACCTCTTTACTGGTTTCTAAATCATAGAGCGGTTCCTCTTCTTCAAACAACTCGATATGCTCCACTAAGATATATTTAAATTTTTCAATTTTTTCGCCAATCATTCTTAATTCTTCCATATGGACCTCCCATACAGGGCTTTTATCATATTTTAGCAAATAATCGAGGGGTAAGGATATAAAATCCTTCTATTACCAATATGCTAATAGACGTTTACCCTTTTCTTGATAAGGGTATTATGATATATGACTTGGAGGGATGAACATGAAAAAAGATCAACAAGACTTCGAATCTGAAAACATGAGCGATTTAGTCGAGCTCATAAACAGTAAAAATAACAGCCGCAGAATCTTGAATGTACTTCGGCGTAATAAAAAGGATAAAAGTAAAGGCAAAGATAAAAAATGAAAAAGCCCAGTCCAAAATGGCCTGGGTTTTTTGAATGGGATCAAATAAAAGAGCTGAGCTGTTCATTAAGCAAACCCAGCTCTTTCGTCATTAAAAATCGATAAGCCACTACCTTTTTCTCCGGATCTCCTCAACATGGTTCCCTTCAGTAGTAATATAGACTGTTTCATCAATTTTGTATGTTAAATAACGGTCACAATCAATTTCAAACGTTTTCCCATTGTCGAATTTCATTGCGCAATTGGATCCCTCTTCGGTTTCCGTCACATCAATGACTTCGTTCGTCTTAAAACCGACTGCCTTGCCATCGGAGAAATGCGGATAGTATTTTTCAACAATCTGCACCTTTTGCAATCTGCCAGGACTTGTTAAGTATACAACGAATAATATAATTAAAACGGCTATTAACCCAATGAGAATTACTGCTTTTCGTTTCACTCTATCTAATACCCTCTTCTCTTATCAATCTATTATTCAATATCCATTTTCACTAGATTATATTCAGGATTCCGGAAAAACATGATAGAAAAGATCATTTTATTTAATGATTTTCACTTTTTCAACCATCATCGCACAAGCGGCAGCAAGGAGGATCAGAATGGATACAGCCGAGATGACCCCTCCCCAGCCGAACTTCATCAGGAATAAACCGCCAGATGCCCCCACTATACTTGATCCTGCATAGTAAAACAGGAGATATAGTGCGGATGCTTGTGCCTTTTCACTCTTATCTGCCAAACTGCCGACCCAGCTGCTCGCAATGGAATGAGCTCCAAAAAAGCCAAATGTAAACAGGGCAAGCCCCATTATTTTCAGCAAAAGCGGGTCCAATAAGGTTAACAGGGCGCCCATCAGCATGATTGCGATGCCGATAAGAAGTACAACCCTCCGACTATATTGATCGGCAAGCTTCCCCATCCATGTTGAACTAAACGTCCCCACAAGATAGATTATGAATATGAAGCCAATCAATGTCTGTGATAAATGATATGGCGGTCCCATTAAAGGAATACCCACAAAGTTATAAACGGTAACGAACGAGCCCATTAATAGGAAGGCCATGCCGAATAGAAGTACTAGTCTGTTATTCCTTAAGTTATTGATAAGGGATGTTTTGATCCTTGATAATGAGACCCGTACGCGGACAGCATGCTGCGAAGGCGGAAGCATCCACCAAAAAGCCAGACTGATGATCAAACTTAAAGCTCCAAGGCTTCCAATCGCTATGTTCCATGAGAAATGGTCGGTCAGCACCCCGACAATCAGCCTGCCAGCCAATCCGCCGATACTCGAACCGCTCACATAGATCCCCATCACATAGCCAAGGCTTTTCGGATGAAACTCTTCATTGATATAGGCCATCGCAATGGCCGGGAAACCTGCAAGCACCGCACCTTGAATCGCCCGTATTGCAATCAGGATGTATAGATCATCCTGGATGAAGCTGACACATATGGATAACAATGCAGACAGAGTGAGCGCCGTCCCCATTATTTTTTTCCTATCGATATTTTCTGAGAAAAAAGAAACAAGCAATAAACAGAGTGCAAGCATTCCAGTTGCGAAAGATAATGTAAGGCTTGCCATTGCAGGAGAGACTCCGAATTGCTTGGCGAAAACCGGAATGACCGGTTGGGTACTATACAGATCCGCAAACGTTACAAAGCTACCAAGAAATAAAGCCAAGATCGTTTTCCTGAATGATTTACCAGCAGGCTCGATATAATTCACTTTTGTTCAGACCCTTCACTATTTAACTTTCCCCCTATGTTAATACGAACTTCCCGAGTTGTCTATTTCACCACTTTTGTCAAACGGGAAAATTTCATTCCAGCAACTAAAAAAACCTTCACTGCATGCAGTGAAGGTTTCAGACTGTAGACAAACTCGATGAAAATCGAGTTTGTCTATTTTTATGGCTTGTACAATTTGGACGTTGATTTCCACTCCAGGCACTCGCTTTCCGCGGGCGGTCGGGGAGCCTCCTCGGCTTTCGCCTGCGGGGTCTCCCCTAGACGCGCTTTTCCCGCAGGAGTCTCGTACCTTCCGTTCCAATCAACTTTGTCTTACCTTTTAGATAGAACACTTTTGCCTGGAGTCATGTTTGTTTTAAAATAGAAGTATTAAAACTTGAGGTGATGAGGATGCTTTCTAAACATGATTCTATTCAGCGAGATCAACTTGAAATGATTACTTTAGATCAATTGGTGCCACCGAACCATTTGGTTCGTAAAATGGAGGCTGCCATTGACTTCACTTTCATTTATGACTTGGTGAAAGATATGTATTCAGAGGTAGGACGCCCAAGTATTGATCCAGTTATTTTAGTTAAACTGACTTTCATTCAATATACCTTCGGTATTCGTTCCATGCGTAAAACGATTGAAGAAGTTGAAACCAATATGGCTTACCGTTGGTTCTTAGGCTATGGTTTCCATGATAAAGTACCTCATTTCTCTACGTTCGGGAAAAATTATGAGCGACGCTTCAAAGATACAGATCTGTTTGAACAGATTTTCTATCGCATTTTAATGACAGCTGCTAATAAAAAGTTAATAAGTGCTGAACACGTTTTCGTGGATTCCACACATGTGAAAGCCAGTGCGAATAAACGGAAATTTGAAAAGAAAATCGTTCGTAAAGAAACACGAGCGTATCAAGGACGTCTTCAAGAAGAAATCAATCAAGATCGTGAAAACCATGGAAAAAAGCCTTTTCCACCAGATAAATTTGATAAAGAAGAGACCAAAGAGATTAAAGAAAGTACAACGGATTCTGAGAGTGGCTACTATGTGAAAGATGAACGAACAAAACAGTTTGCCTATTCATTCCACGCGGCCGCAGACCGCAACGGTTTTGTATTGGGAACGATTGTAACACCTGGAAATACACATGACAGTCAGATCTTAGAGCCACTAGTTGAACAAGTGATTGAGAAAGTTGGAAAACCGGAAGCCGTTGCCGCAGATGCAGCTTATAAAACACCAGCGATTACAAGCTACCTATTTAACAAAGAAATCATACCGGCTTTACCTTATACACGTCCTCGCACCAAAGAAGGATTTTTCCGCAAACAGGACTATGTATACGATGAACATTTTGATTGTTACCTTTGCCCTTCGGGCGAAACTTTAAAGTACTCAACAACAAATAAAGAGGGCTATCGCGAGTACAAATCGCCAAAACAAATTTGTACAACATGCTCATTTTTATCTCGGTGTACAGAAAGCAAAGACTGTCAAAAAGTGGTGACACGGCATATCTGGCAAACACATGTGGAAGAAGCAGATCATCTGCGTCATCATCAAGATGTAAAACCTATATATGCAAAACGTAAAGAAACGATTGAGCGTGTATTCGCAGATGCAAAAGAAAAGCATGGTATGCGTTGGACTACTTTAAGGGGACTTAAAAAATTGTCGATGCAGGCGATGCTTACTTTCGCTGCCATTAATTTAAAGAAGATGGCCAATTGGACATGGCAAGGTCCAAAAATGGCCTAACATAGTGGGCTCGTAGAGCCCCAATCTCTAAACTTTAGGCGAAAATTCAAAGGGAATTTCAAAAGGGGTTCAGAATTTTTTAATTCCGAACCCCTTTTGTCTACAAACTGAAACCTTCACTGCATGCAGTGAAGGTTTTTTCATTAATTTGAACGTTTACCATCCCGCTCATTTTTCTTAAGGAGCCAGTACACTGGCATACCGATAATGAGGATGATCACTGAGTACAAGGCATTTAAAGGTGTTTGGATTAATGTGCTTAAAACAATATATATTGCACCAGCAATCGCCACAATGGGGATGAATGGGTAAAACGGCACTTTATACGTTTTTGCATCCGGATCTTTTCTGCGTAAGATGAAGACCGCAAAGAAGGCTAATCCATAAAAGCAGAAGACAGAGAATACAGCCATATTGGTAAGTTTGTCAGGGTCTGTTGCAACCATCATGATGATTGCAATGATCACTTGCAATAACGTGGCATTTATAGGCGTTTTGAACTTTGGCGATATTTTTCCGATTTGTTTATGGCCTGGCATCATTTTATCAGTCGCCATCGCCAAGGTAATGCGCGGAAAGGTCAAAAGCTTTCCGTTCAAGCAACCGAAGATAGAAATCGCAATTCCGATCGATATCAATTTCCCGCCCAACTCTCCGAATAAAAGCGTTGCTGCAACATTCGCTGCATTCGTACCATGGGCTATGACTCCCTCCGCACCCAATACATGAAGCATGGCAAGATTCACACCCAAGTAAGCGACCATGACCACGACCAATCCCGTTATGATTGCCCGCGGCAGCGTTTTCTGCGGATTTTTCATTTCCCCTGCCATGAAGCCGACATTCATCCAGCCATCATATGCCCAGAGCGTAGCCAAAATCGCACCGGCCATACTGATTTTCATTGAACTTTCGCTATCGATATTGAATACAGGCATATCACCTTGAGCGATACCGAACACCGATATGAAAATGATCGGAATCAATTTAGCAACGGTCGATAAGGTTTGGATGATACCGCCGTATTTTGTCCCCAGCAAATTCATGCCTGCTATGAATACAATCGTAAGAATCCCTATCGCCAAAGAGTAGCTTGAAGCGATCTTAAATATTCCTGCAACCAATAACCCGAAGTATAAACTGAGGGCGCCCATGACTGCAGGTCCGTATACCAATGTCTGAACCCAGCCGCATAGGAATCCCCATGCTTTACCGTACACTTCTTCCATATAGACATATAAGCCGCCCGTTTTAGGAATTCGTGTACTCACTTCCGCAATCGTCAACCCGCTTGCAAGGGTAATGAGACCGCCTATCAGCCAAGCTAACAAGGCCATGGTTGAATTACCGCTCAATTCAAGCACGTCACCAGGTCTCATGAAAATACCAGAACCGATAACTGTACCAACTACAATAGATGTTCCTACCCAAAAGCCAATCGTTTTCTTCAATTGGTCATTTCCCATGTTGTCCTCCCCAGGTGTACACATGTACTTTATTTATACTAAAATTATATCATATAAATTATATGGAAATAGTTTATGTAATCATTTGAATATTCCGGAAAATACCCAAACACGTTGGTATCATTACGCTCAGGCAGCTTTATTTCATTTATATTTTTTTTACTAATTATGACTGGAACTGCACTAAAAACCGAATATTTTTTTGTTATAAAAAGATTTATTGTATTTTTACTCAATAATAACGAATTAAAAACACCGAAACTCAATTATCATTCGTAAAGAATTTTATGGGAATCCCGCTTATTTTCGGACACACAAAAAAACCACCCCGAATCAACGGGGTGGTCCATCTCCTCTTTCAAGCTTCATTTCGTATTACCAAATAATGAATAGAAGCACAACCGCCAAGACGATCCGGTAAATGGCAAAAGGAGTCAATTTAACTTTATTGATTAAAATCAAGAAAAAGCGGATACAGAATAACGCAAAGATAAATGCGCTGATGAAACCTGCAATAAAGAATGGCAGAACTTCAGGCGTGAAGCTATCCCAGTACTTCACGATTTTCAACAAACTGGCACCAGCCATGATCGGCACTGCCATGATGAACGTGAAATCGGAAGCAGCCCGGTAGCTCATCCCTAATAGCACACCGCCTGATATCGTTGAACCTGAACGGGAAAATCCCGGCCATAGTGACAAACATTGAATTAACCCTACACCAAAGGCTTGTTTATAAGTGATTTGGTCAACCGTCTCTGCAGTCAGCTTTGGACGGAATTTATCCGCAGCAATCATCAAAAACGCGCCAAGGAACAATCCGACGATAACCGTCTTCATCGTAAATAAATGATCATCAATATAATCTTCGAATAATAGACCTAAAACGCCCGCCGGCAACAATCCGACAATGATCTGCAATAGGTTAAGCTTTTGGCCGTTCACAGCGGATGTGCCTTTCAGCTTCCTTAAACCAAGCAAGTCCATGAATCGCCCCCAGAAGAGCACGACAACGGCGAGTATCGATCCAAGCTGGATGACCACCTTGAAGGCATTGGCCACTTCACTCCCGAAAAGTTCTTTCGAATTCAGCCATAAATCATCAACGATAATCATATGCCCTGTTGACGATACAGGAGCAAATTCAGTTAATCCTTCTACAAGACCAAGGATGACTGCAACAAAAATTTCCCACATATTCATTTTATTCACCTCATATTTCGAACACCTATTTATGGAAATATCATATGTATTTTACTCGTTGTTTAAAATATTGTCTATTAAACATTGCTGAAACAATTCAAGCGTACATGTATGATAGGGTTCAAGATAAAGTTTAAAGGGGAAGTGATGATTTTGCAAAACATACTGATTTTCGCCCATAGAGGGTCCAAGGGGACGCATCCTGAAAATACCATGGCAGCCTTTCAAAAGGCGGCAGAAATCGGGGCCGAGGGGATCGAGTTCGATGTCCACCTCAGTTCTGACGGGGAACTGGTCATCATCCATGACGAAACACTTGATCGAACGACCACCCTTACCGGTTATGTAAAAGATCATTCGGCACAAAAACTGAAAACGGCTGATGCCGGCAGCAAATTTTCCAATGAATTCCTTGGGGAGCGGATTCCTTTTTTAGTGGATGTATTCGACTGGGCTAAGGGAAATGCTTTATTGATGAATGTCGAAATCAAGACGGATAAACTCGCTTATGAAGGAATCGAACAGAAGATCATTGATTCAATTCGTCAATATGGAATGGAAAACCGGGTGATCCTCTCTTCCTTCAACCATCAATCCATTGAAAAAGTGAAGATGCTTGCCCCAGATCTTGAACGGGCATTATTGTTCGAGGGGCTTCCTGAAAACTTCGAAGAAATCTTACGTGATAAAAAAGAATCGGGTTTTCATCCAGATAAAAACAGCCTGACTCCTGCGGTTAAAGAAAAAGCGAAAAAACTTGGATATAAAATCCGGCCTTGGGTCGCCAATGATGAAACCGACATCGTCAGGCTGGCAGAGTTGGGAGTCGACGTCATCATGACCGATTTCCCTGAAAGGGCAATCAAGATTTTAAAAGCTTGGCAGTCACATGGCTAAACCATGCGAAAGAGAAGGAGCAATGCTCCTTCTCTTTCAAATCCATATTTATTCAATTAATTAACGAGAAAAGTTTGAACCGCCTAGTTGTTGTTCAGCCATTTGAACCAAACGTTTTGTGATTTCCCCACCAACAGATCCGTTAGCGCGAGAAGTAGTGTCAGCACCTAGGTTTACACCAAATTCACTAGCGATTTCATTTTTCATTTGTTGTAGAGCTTGTTCTGCACCAGATACTAGAAGTTGATTGCTGTTATTGTTGTTTGCCATGTGTTTTCACCTCCTACTAATATTAATTAGCATTTTAAGCTTAAATTATTATTGCCAATTTATTGTATTTTTTTGTTTGCGTTTCTCTCGATCCTAAGCTCTTTATCATGAAATTCTTTTTATGCTCATAAACTGTTAGGAAACTTTCAGTAGGAGGGAAAAGAATTGCAAATACATGTGGTTAGGCCAGGCCAGACGTTATATGGCATCGCCCAGACGTACAGCGTAACCGTCGACAGGCTCGTTGAATCAAATAAGATCCCTAACCCAAATAATCTTGTTTCGGGGCAGGCCCTTGTCATTCCAATCGTCGGCAGTTATTATTTCGTTCAACCAGGTGATAGTCTTTATTCCATTTCCCAAAGGGTTGATGTCCCTGTTCAAGAATTGGCAAATATAAATGGCATTTCCGAAAATCAAATCCTATCCGTTGGATACCGGCTTTATATTCCGGCACGGAGGAAAAGGACTGCCGAATTCAACGGCTATGTCGAGCCGAGGGGCACGACGGTTGCACCGGCCCTTGAGACGGCCGCCAGGGAAGCTGCGCCCTATTTAACCTACTTAGCCCCTTTCAGCTTCCAGGCGCAGCGAGACGGCTCATTAAAAGAGCCATTGCTCAATGACTTCCCTGCCATCGCCAGGGAAAATAAAAATGTCCTGATGATGGTGATCACAAATCAGGAGAATGACCAATTCAGCGATGAGCTCGGGCGAATCATCTTAACGAATACTTCCGTTCAGAATAAGTTCCTGAACAATATCGTTACAACGGCAAAGAAATATGGTTTCCGGGATATCCACTTTGACTTTGAGTATTTACGGCCGGCCGACAGAGAAGCCTATAATCAATTTCTCCGAAAAGCCAGGGATCGCTTCAAGAAGGAAGGATGGTTCATTTCCACGGCACTGGCCCCTAAAACAAGTGCTGAGCAAAAAGGCCGTTGGTATGAGGCCCATGACTATAAAGCACATGGTGAAATCGTCGACTTCGTCATCATCATGACATATGAATGGGGATATAGCGGCGGACCGCCAATGGCAGTGTCACCTATCGGACCTGTTCGGGATGTCCTCGAATATGCCGTCACCGATATTCCTTCCAACAAGATCCTGATGGGGCAAAACCTATATGGCTATGATTGGACCCTGCCTTTTGTACAGGGATCCACTGCCAGGGCCGTGAGTCCGCAGCAGGCCATCCAAATTGCGGCGGACAATGATGTTTCCATCGAGTATGACGAAACCGCACAGGCCCCTCACTTCAATTATACCGATATTGAGGATAGGCAGCATGAGGTGTGGTTTGAAGATGCCAGATCGATTCAGGCAAAATTCGATTTACTCAAAGAATTGAACTTAAGGGGAATGAGTTATTGGAAGCTCGGCTTAGCCTTCCCCCAAAACTGGCTGCTCATCAGTGATAACTTCAACGTACGGAGAAGGGTTTAACAAAAGATATAGGAATACCGAAGCTGAAATGGGCATATAATCAAACATCGAGCATGAAGTCCATTCAGGATACGTGACTCAGCACTAAAAGCCTTCCGACATCTTCCGGAGGGCTTTTATCATTTATCGAAATTCGATCAGGCAATATGCCAATATTCATCATTCAAAGTTTGTCAGTCCGGACCCTTATGAGCCATGCCTTTTTTGACCATACTATAAGGAACAGCTCAAAGGGTGTGAAAAAATGATTAGAATCGGTCCATACATCAGTACCGTTCCCAGATTTCCGCGTTTCATCAGATTGCTTTCCATCATCGCATTATTTTTACTTTCATTCGGGGTCTTGATCCACATTGTGGAGCCGGAGAGATTCCCCACCTTACTTGATGGCATCTGGTGGGCAATCGTGACGATGTCAACGGTCGGCTATGGAGACTTCACTCCCGTGACCAATCTTGGCAAAATCATTGGGATGGTCCTCATTTTGTCAGGGGCCGGCCTGATTACTTCTTATTTTGCGTACATCGCTAAAATTTCCATATCCAATGAACAGCAATTTCTAACAGGAAAGAAAGTATTCGGCGGCGGCGGACATATTATCATTGTGGGCTGGAATGGCCGTTCCAAGAGAATCATCCAAAACATTCATGAGCGCAAGCACCATCAATCCATTGTCCTTATCGATGATACACTGCAAAAGCACCCGCTTCCACGAACGAATATCCACTTTATCCAAGGAAAAGCTACCTTGGATTCCGTTTTGCAGAAAGCCAATATTAAACAAGCCATACGCGTCCTTATTACGGCTGACCTTAAGCAGGACGAGCTGCAAACGGATATGTTCTCGATTTTAACGTTACTGGCCGTCAAAGGGCTGAATCCGCATGTGTATTGCCTTGTGGAAATTTTGACGCATGAACAAAAGGAAAATGCGTTACGGGCTGGGGCGGACGGCATAGTCGAAACGAATAAATTCGCGAGTGAATATATGCAGGATTGCTTATCGAAGGGGATCATAACGGAAGCCAGGGAACAAAATGAGCGGGATGGATTGAGCCTCAAACAGCTGCCCATCCAGGATGACTGGGTGGAATTGACGTTCAAACAGCTGAACGTTAAGCTATTCGATCAAGACATTTTATTGGTCGGCATCATTTCAGGAGGCAAGACCTTAATCAAGCCCCCCGGAGATGTAGTCATCCATCGTGATGACACTCTACTCATCATTGATGATTAATGTAATAAAAGCTTTTCCAGATCCCGGACAAGCGTTTTTCCTAATGAGATATAGTTTTCCGGAAATTCGGCATCCGGATTTTCAGGCTCGGCAAACTGATTGAAGGAAGCGGAGAGGTTTCCGATATTTCCTTCATCGTCAATCCCGTCCTCGTACTTATGAGATAACAAAAACGGTTGTAAGAGTTCGACCATTACCCCGTCCTGATCGAGTGAACCATCAACAGCCTTGAAAGGGACCCGCAAGAATTGGTAGCCATCACTGTCATCAATCTTATAATCAAAAGACCCGTGGTCATAATCCCATCCTCCGCCTATCGCATATCCTTCCGGTTTTAACTTTGTCTCCAGATCAAACAACCCGAATGTTTTCCCTTCCAACTGAGAAGAAATTTTAATCATTGTATAAAACCTCTTTCGCTAATTTTCTATTAGCTTAACCAAAGCGCCTAAAAAAAAACCTGGAATGACTCTATTGTCCCCTCGAAAGGCATAAGGAACTTGGCTTCCAAGCCGCCGTTTCCTTCTTTAACAAAAAAAGGCATCAAGCCGGATGTTATTCCAGCTTGATGCCTTTTATATTATAAGCGCTGTTCGAGCTCCGCTTTTTTCTTTTCATAACCCGGCTTGCCTAAAAGAGCAAACATGTTCACCTTATAGGCTTCCACTCCAGGCTGATCAAATGGATTTACACCCAGTAAGTAACCGCTCATTGCACAAGCTTTCTCGAAGAAATATACAAGGTATCCAAAAGTATAAGCATCGAGCTGAGGAACCGTTACGATCAGGTTGGGAACGCCACCGTCCGTATGGGCTAACAGCGTACCCTCAAATGCTTTATTATTGACGAATTGCACCGTTTCACCTGCTAGGTAATTCAGGCCGTCCAAGTCATTGGCCGCTTCTTCAATCACGATTTCATGACGGGCCTTATCCACTTTGATGACCGTTTCAAAAAGATCACGCCGTCCTTCCTGGACATACTGCCCTAATGAATGCAGGTCAGTCGAGAAGTTAGCCGATGAAGGGAATATCCCTTTTTGATCCTTTCCTTCACTTTCTCCAAATAACTGTTTCCACCACTCAGAGAAGTATTGAAGTCCAGGCTCATAGTTTATCAGCATTTCAATCGTTTTCCCTTTATTGTAAAGGATATTCCGAACCGCCGCATATTGGTATGCCTGATTCTCCCCTAGCTCGGAAGAACTGAAGTCGGCCCTGGCACGCTCGGCTCCCTCCATGATTTGATCGATATCCGCCCCGCTGACAGCAATCGGAAGCAGCCCTACAGCCGTTAAGACCGAGTAACGTCCGCCAACATCATCAGGAATGACGAAAGTTTGGAAGCCTTCCTCCGTTGCTACCGTTTTTAATGCGCCCTTCTCTTTATCAGTCGTAGCATAAATGCGGCTCTTAGCTTCTTCAACGCCGTATTTTTGTTCAAGCAGTTTCCTGAAAATCCTGAAGGCCAGTGCAGGCTCCGTGGTCGTACCGGATTTAGAGATGACGTTGATCGAGAAATCCCTATTTTCCAATAGGTCCATCACATCCTGCATATATGTAGAGCTTATATTATTACCGACAAATAAAATTTGCGGTGCTTTCCTTTTATCCGAAGGTAGAATGTTATAAAAACTATGTTGAAGCATCTCAACTGCTGCCCGTGCTCCCAGATATGATCCACCGATTCCGATAACCAGCAGCACTTCTGAATCTTCTTTTATTTTCGCGGCCGCTTTTTTGATTCTTGAGAACTCTTCTTTATCATAATTGGCGGGTAAATCAAGCCAGCCAAGATATTCATTGCCTGCCCCTGTCTGCTCATGCAGGGAATGGTGTGCCACTTTTACAGCATCCTGTAGATAGGTAATTTCATGCTCCCCGAAAAACGGCAGGGCTTTTGAATAATCGAAACGAATATGGGCCATTCAAATTCCTCCTTGAATTCTTTAGTTTCCCTTTCACTTTATCTGATGTAATTCTCATAATCAAGAAATCGATCAAGTAAATAACGAATTATGCATATAAAGCAATCTCCCACCTGGCAAGGGCGGGAGAGCGGATCATATCACTTGTTTATAAGGAAGCCCGTAAAATGGCAAGGACATCTTCACGGTTGAGGACTTTGAATCGTCCAAATTCCCCTCTGCTCATCGCTTTATCAGCCATGACTTCCAATTGTGAGTCATCGATGCCATAATCCGAAAGATTGGTCGGCGCCCCTAAGCTGCTCCAAAATGACCTAAGTCTTTCAATGCCTTCAAGGGCCGCTTCCTCATCCGTTTTACCTTCCGGATCTACATGGAATACACGGACTGCAACTTTTTTAAAGCGTGCGACATTTTCATGGAGCACATGCTTCATCCAATTTGGGAATAAGATGGCCAATCCTCCAGCATGCGGGATATCATAAACAGCTGAAACGGCATGTTCAATGTTATGCGTTGCCCAATCACCGCTGTAACCAACCCCAAGCGACCCATTCAAGGCTAGGTTTCCGGCATACAGGATAGTGGCCCGATGCTCATAATCCTCCAGGTCTTCCAATAGTTTAGGTGCCGTTTCAATCACCGTCGATAACAGCGATTCACAAAAACGGTCTTGCAGCGGTGCATGCGTTTCCGGGTGGAAGTACGTTTCGAATACATGTGACATCATATCGACCATTCCGTATACCGTCTGGTCTTTTGGTACTGAAAAAGTATTTTCAGGGTCCAAAATGGAGAATTGCGGAAATACCAATGGACTTCCCCATCCATATTTCTCTTTCGTTTCCCAGTTTGTTATGACAGATCCCGAATTCGCCTCAGAGCCTGTTGCAGCTAAAGTCAGCACCGTTCCGAATGGAAGGGCCTCTTCGACTGGTGCCTTCTTAATGACAAGATCCCATGGATCCCCCTCATATTTAGCACCTGCAACGATGGCCTTTGTAGCGTCTATAACGCTTCCCCCTCCAACCGCAAGGACAAAGTCGATCCCATGTTCTTTACAAAGGTCAACACCCTTCCGGACTGTTGAGATGCGTGGGTTCGGTTCAACTCCGGAAAGTTCGTGCACCTCTGCATCGATCTCTTTCAAGGCATTGATCACTTTTTCATATAAGCCATTTTTCTTTATGCTTCCCCCGCCATATACAAGTAAAACTTTATCGCCATAGGCGGGAATTTCAGTTTTTAAGCTTTCAAGCTGACCTTTCCCGAAAATTATTTTAGTAGGATTTTTATATGTGAAATTTTCCAATGGTATCTCTCCTTTAATGCCACATGGACTCCGTTTTCGAATGAATGACAGGGCCAAGTGCTAGTTTTTCTTTTATTCATTATGACCAATGTTCCATTTAAATACAAAATATCCGCCCGGAACTTTTGAGTGGATGTATATTTACATGCTGAAAATGCATGATAAGTAAAGAACTGATTTTTTCAAAAAAAGGAGGCTGTACAATGAGTGGAATACAAAGAATTGCACTTGTTCTTACAATAATCGGGGCAATCAATTGGGGATTAATAGGGTTTTTCCAATTTGACTTGGTCGCTTCGATTTTCGGAGGGCAAGATGCTGGAATGGCCCGTATCGTTTATGGATTGGTTGGAATTGCCGGTCTCATTAATCTTGGTCTTCTCTTTAAACCAAGTCCTGAAATTTCCAGGGAGCCTGAAACCAAACCGACTCGTTGAGATCTTGATCATGGACAATGTTATGTTCTATAAAATAAAGCCGGACCATGGATAAACACATGACCCGGCTTTATTTCATTCATATGCCCCCTGGACAAAAAAAACCGGCTGATCGAGGATCTGCCGGTTCTAAAAAATTATTTTTTGATTAAGTCTTCGCGTTGAGATTGTTCAATCCACTCTTGAAGTTTGTCTTTCAATGTGTTGAAACCTTCAGTAGATTCGATGTGAGATGTCGCTTTAACAGATGCTTGGCGTTTTTTCGGAGCTTTTTTCGGAGCTTCAGTACGCTCAGGAGCTTCTTCTGTAGCGCGGATCGATAAGCCGATTTTTCCAGCAGCTGAATCGATGGAAAGAACTTTAACTTTCACTTCATCGCCCACTTTTAAATGTTCGTTGATATCTTTAACGAAGCCGTGAGTGATTTCAGAAATATGAACTAAACCTTGAGTTGATTCATCTAGAGCAACAAATGCACCGTATGGTTGAATACCAGTAACTTTACCAGCAACTACCGCACCAATTTCGAATTTTTCAGACATGGTAACACTCCTATTTTATATATATTTTTTCGTCTTTTCACGCAATAAAAAATTATATCACATAATTGGAAAATAATCAAAGTTAAGTATACCATACTTTTTGGGATTTTACTCATTAAAAATGTTTGTTTTTTGGAAATAATAAATATTATAAGATCTTTGTATATAACTTAACCTAAAAATTTGCAAATAACCTCTATTTCCCTTAAGATATTTATTCATTTTTCTAAAGATTGTAATATTAAACCTATCCAATTGCCCCTAATCATAGTAAGATGAGAAAATGTTTTAAAAAAATATACAGCTAGATATTCTTTACATCTAAAGGAGTTTTTCCATCATGTCAAAACAAGATCAATGGACTTCAAAACTTGGGTTCATCCTGGCAGCCGCGGGATCCGCTATTGGATTGGGCGCCATCTGGAAGCTCCCGTATATGACTGGGGAAAATGGCGGTGGGGTCTTCTTCCTGCTCTTCATTATATTCACCCTGCTTATCGGGGCACCGATATTAATAGCGGAATTCACGATTGGCCGCAATGCACAGAAAGATGCCATTAGCGCATATAAACATATCGCCCCTGGAAAGCCTTGGGCATTGATTGGATATGGCGGTGTCGTAGCTTCAATCATTCTTCTTTCCTTCTTCAGTGTTGTTGGAGGCTGGATCATCTCCTATTTAGCAAGGAGCTTTACAGGTTCCCTCTCAAACTTGACGCAAGAGGAATATGGGAACTTCTTCAATACGATAATCAGTAATCCTTATGAAACGGTCATCGCTCAGTTATTATTCATGGTCTTTACCATTTGGGTCGTGCAAGGCGGCGTTTCCAAGGGAATTGAAAAGGCTAATAAATATATGATGCCTTCATTGTTCATTCTTTTCATCATCCTTCTTATCCGATCCTTGACTCTGGATGGAGCGATGGAAGGTGTTAAATTCTTCTTGAAACCGGACTTTTCCGCATTAACAGGGGAAACGATCCTATTGGCACTCGGCCAATCCTTCTTTGCACTAAGTGTCGGTGTTTCCGTAATGGTAACCTACGCATCCTATTTAAGTAAAAAAGAAGATATTACAAAATCGGCCTTTTCGGTAGTTGGACTGAATATCTTCATTTCCTTGCTGGCAGGTTTGGTCATTTTCCCGGCTGTTTTCGCACTGGGTTTCAGCCCTTCAAGCGGTCCTGGATTGGTATTTGTCGTGTTGCCTGCCGTCTTCAATGAAATGGCGCTTGGCGGGATCTTCATGTTCATTTTCTTCATATTATTATTATTTGCCACCCTTACGACGGCATTCTCCATTCTCGAAATCGTCGTTGCAGCCATGATCAAGGGGGATTCCGCAAAACGGAAGAAGGCTTCTTGGATTGCTGGTATCACCGTTTTCCTGATTGGAATTCCAAGCGCATTATCCTTTGGGGTGCTTTCGGATGTGAAGATTTTCAATTTATCCATATTCGATTTCGCTGATTATCTGACAAGCAATATCGCGCTGCCAGTCGGCGCCTTGTTCATATCCCTTTTCATCGGATATCAAATGAAAAGGATCGAGGTACAAAAGGAGTTCGAAACTGGGGCTGATCCCGGCCGATCACTTTTTAAACTTTGGCACTTCCTGATTCGCTACATCGTGCCGATCATGATCATACTCGTATTCCTTAAGTCAACTAATCTCATTTAACAATCAACGTGCCGTTTCGTTAATCCCGATGCGGCATTTTTTTCACAAAACCTACATATTCCGTTCCTTCACTTAAGTAATAATATGGTAAAATAATTACATAATAAAAATATATTTCCTGAAAAAGGAGTGTCTGACCATGTCAAATATCGCGAAGAATATCCGTCAATACCGAGAAGATCACAACCTAACTCAGCAGGAACTGGCTTTAAAATTACGAATCGGCACGAAGAAAATCGAAAAGTATGAATCGGGTGAATCGGTTCCTGATACACAAACCATTTTACGGCTTTCCACCGTTCTTGACATTCCGGCTTCAGAATTCCTGAAGGATGCCCAGACCGGTAACGCCGCTGGTATCGACGAGGACATAAAAAAATTGATTGAAGAAATCGGAACCAAAAAAGCGGAGCTCCTTTTAAGAACAGCCAAGGACTTTAGCGAAGAACAAATTCTGAAAGTTATGCATACTTTATATAATACACAAGCTTAATTCAAAAAATGGGTCATAGTATGTGTATTTTTTTTCTGGGTACTGGATATACTATGATTAACACTTTCTATGTTAATCCATTAGATTAACTCTTTTTTCTAATTCCCCCTATGGAAAGGGATCCGGCAGCTAATGGCCGGATCCCTATTTTTTTGCTTTTATTGGCAATGGTTCTTCATGAAACGTTCCATCCTTCTGAGCGCCTCCTGAAGCTGTTCCATGGAGGATGCATAAGAACAGCGGATATGACCTTCACCGCTTTCCCCGAACACATCTCCCGGTACAACCGCAACAAGTTCTTCCGTCAAAAGTTTTTCAGCAAATTCCATCGAAGTCATCCCCGTTCTTTCGATTGATGGAAAAGCATAAAAAGCCCCGCCGGGATTATGGCAATCCAGACCCATTTCGTTAAATGATTTCACGATATAATTTCGTCTTCTCCGATAACTCCGACGCATTTCTTCCACATCCTGCATCCCGTTCTTTAAAGCCTCCAATGCAGCATGCTGGGCAACGGTCGGCGCGCACATCATCGCATATTGGTGAAGCTTAAGCATCGCTTCGGAAATTTCCTTAGGTGCACAAACGAACCCAAGACGCCATCCAGTCATCGCAAACCCTTTCGAAAACCCATTGATGACAATTGTCCGCTCAAGCATGCCGTCAACGGCAGCAAAAGAAGTGAATTCCTCATCATAAGCAAGTTCGGCATAGACTTCATCGGAAATGACCAGCAAGTCATGCTTTTTAACGATGTCAGCAAGCATCACTAATTCTTCCTGCCCAAGCTGGGTTCCCGTCGGGTTATTCGGTGAACAGATTAAAACGGCCTTGGTTTTAGGCGTGATCGCCGCTTCGAGTTGTTGGGGAGTCAGCTTAAAGTCTTCTTCCTTGGATGTTTGGACCGTGACCGGTATTCCCCCTGCCATGGTCACAAGCGGTGCATAGGCGACGAAACAAGGTTCGACGACAATGACTTCTTCACCTGGATTCAAGATGGTCCTCAGGGCAATATCGAGGGCCTGGCTTGCTCCGACCGTGACAATGATTTGATCATCCGGTCTATACGAAACATGGAACTGCTTCTCCATATACCGGCTGATTTCCGACCTTAATTCAAATAATCCGGCATTGGCCGTATATGAGGTATATCCTTCCTCCAGGGAGTTGATCGCCGCTTCCCTTACCGCCCAAGATGTAACGAAATCCGGTTCACCTACACCAAGCGAGACGACCCCTTCCAAATTGGCAGCCAAGTCGAAAAAGCGGCGGATGCCTGATGGCTTAAGCTCTGCAATCGTTTTTGAAACATAACTCGTTTTAATCATGGTGACACCACTATCCGCTTATCTTCTTCAGTTTGATCAAAAATGGTGCCATCATGCTTGTATTTTTTCATTATGAAGTGAGTCGTCGTAGAAATGACAGAATCCAGTGTCGAAAGTTTTTCCGAAACAAAGCTTGCCACTTCGTTCATCGAACGCCCTTCGACAATGACTGAAAGATCATAAGCCCCAGACATTAAATAAACGGACTCGACTTCCTTGAATTTGTAAATCCTTTTTGCAACATCATCGAAACCGACGCCGCGTTTTGGAGTGACCTTTACATCGATCATCGCTGTGACACCATGGTATTCATCCACTTTAGCCCAGTTAATGACTGTTAAGTAACGTACAATGACCCGCATATCTTCCAGTTTCTTCAATGTTATTTCAATGTCCGAATCTGATTGATCGGTCATTTTAGCCAAATCCTTCAGATCAATCCGGCTGTTATTTTCAATGATTCTCAAGACTTCCAATTCCTCTTCATTCAAGTGCATTGGAAAACCCCCCTTTTGGAATTCACTAATTTGCTGTGATGGTTTGGCTGGCAGATAGTCTCACGAATTACCTTATTAGACTTTTTAAAAATCCTATATGACAATATAATTTAATAAGTCCTATGCTGTCAGGATAAACTTACACTATTATATCAAAATTGGCTGGTGACCTGTTATAGTAATTGTGTTTTTTCATTGTTATTATTACAATTACTGTTATGCAACAGTATTATAGGACCTTTTTTGGAATATTCAGGGTAACATGGGTTTTTATCATGGAACAATAACGGAGGAGGAGCTTATATGGAAAGTCATACAATCAAAGGTCTCGAACGGGTAGGGAATATCGAAATCTATTTTGAATATGACCGAATCGATGATTCTCTCCCCACCCTTGTCCTGCTTCACGGATTTTTGTCATCGAGCTTCAGTTTCCGTAAATTAGTCCCCCATTTAATCAAGGAATACAATGTGATCTCCATAGACCTCCCGCCATTCGGGCAAAGCGGAAAAGATTATCGATATACATATTCATTCCGAAACATCGCTAAATCCGTCGTTATGTTCCTGGAGGGAAAAGGCATCAGGAAATTCAGTATCATCGGCCATTCCATGGGCGGACAGATTTCCCTGCAGCTCATCAAGTCATATCCTGATCTTGTCGACCATGCCATTCTGCTTGCCGGCTCAGGCTATCAGCCCGGCTATTCGGAAAAAATGAAGATGGTCAGTTACCTGCCTTTCTTTTCATACGGGATAAAACGGTATCTTCAAAAATCAGGTATCGAAAAGAACTTGAAAAATGTCGTCCATGACCCGGCGATGATTGACGATGAAATGCGGCAGGGATATCTAGGGCCATTCATAAAGAAGCATGATATTTTCCGGGCATTGGGAAGAATGCTTCGAGATAAGGAAATCGATTTGCTGAAGGAGGACCTTAGTGATATTCATACACCATGCCTGCTTATTTGGGGAAGACATGATCGAGTGGTGCCATTGAATATCGGCGAAAGGCTCCATGAAGACCTGCCTAATTCCGAGCTTGTTGTCATTGAGGATTCCGGGCACCTTCTTCCAGAGGAGAAACCTGAAGAAGTGTATCAACTAATTAAGGGGTTTATTGGAGTAGCCACCCCAACGTAAACTCACGATGCTGTAATTCGCGAGTAAAAGCACACAATTCACGAGTAAATAACCGAAACTCACGAGTAAATCACCGAAACTCACGAGTAAATCACTGAAATTCACGAGTAAATCACCGAAACTCACGAGTAAATCACTGAATTTCACCAGTAAATCGACGAATCTCACGAGTAAATCACTGAATTTCACGAGTATACTGCACAAACCATCAGTTAACTGAACAAACTATGGGTAAGAGCAAAAAACTACGTAAAAAAGGTGCCCCTGATTTCCGGGTACACCTTTTTCAACTTTATATCGAACAGCTGGCATCATTTTTTATGATGAGCAGCTTTCGTGCAACGTCCAGGCACTTTTCCATCTGAATGGATTCATCGAATGCGAACTCGTAAATGGATTTTATTTTTTCCGCCAGTTCCTTCGGGTCATCTATATCCCGGATTGCTACGACCGTATCTGCAATTTCCGGCTCATATAGATCCCAACCTATCTTGAAAGGGTCCCATTCTTGTAAAACGGCAACCAACGCTAAATTCATTTGCTGTGTATCCATCTAATTTATCACCTGCTCAATATTTTCAAAGAACATGATATCATAGTATCATAACAACAGGCTTTTCGCGAAGACGACAAATTTTTATTCGGTGGTGGATATTTTGAACAAATCAATTTTTGAAGAACAAATCAGCAGGGAAAATTCAGGGTCTGCAAAATGGGATAAAAACTCCCTCACATCCTTATATGGGCGCGAGGATGTTCTGCCAATGTGGGTTGCCGATATGGACTTCCCATCTCCTAAGGGCATTCAAAAGGCATTGATGGAACGCTTGAATCATCCGATTTTCGGCTATACCGTCCCTTCTGAAACGGTCTTCACTGAAATTCAAAGCTGGCTTAAAGACCGTCACTCCTGGCAAATCGATAAGAAGTGGATTTCATTCAGCTCCGGCGTCGTTTCCGCAATCGGTACAACGATCCAGGCATTCACGAACCCGGGCGATAAAATACTGTTACAATCTCCCGTCTATACCCCATTTTTTGATATGATCAAAAATAATGACCGGGAAGTGGTCAATAGTCCCCTTATCATAGAAAAGGACCGCTTCGAGATTGATTTCAACGATTTTGAGGACAAGCTGAAAAGCGGAGTGAAACTATTCCTTTTTTGCAGTCCGCATAACCCTGGCGGACGCGTTTGGACAAAGGATGAACTCCTACGGATCGGGGAGCTATGTGAAAAATATGATGTAGTCATCGTCAGTGATGAGATACACGCTGACTTATTCCATACAACATCCAAGCATTATCCGATTGGCTCCCTTTCAGAAAAATTAGCGGATAGGACCGTTACATTGATGGCGCCAAGCAAAACATTCAATATTGCCGGCCTTCAGGCCTCATTCCTGATCACCAGTAATGAAAGATTGCAGAAGCAACTGCAAATGGCGCAAACGAAACTGGCCTTCCATGGTCTTAACATCTTTGCCTTAACAGCAATGGAAGCCGCGTATCGGGAGGGCTTGGAATGGCTTGAAGACATGATAGGCTACATTGAGGAGAATATAAAAGTGGCAGAGGAATTCATTGCAGCCGAAATCCCTTCACTGCATGTCATGCATCCGGAAGCCTCTTACCTTTTATGGATTGACTGCCGTGACCTTGGATTGAACGACAAGGAAATAAAGGATCGACTGATCCATCAAGGGAAGCTCGCATTGGAGCCTGGTTCTAAATACGGACCTGGCGGAGAAGGTTTCGTCCGAATGAATCTCGGTTGTTCACGCAGCGTCATGATGGATGGGCTAAACCGGTTGAAATTGGCTTTTTCTTAAATGAAAAAAGAACCAGGCTTAGAATCCTGGTTCTTCATTTTAATCTTTTTCTTCATCCACATAAGGATCATGCTCATATCGGGGCAAATCCCCAAACGGGGTTTGAATATTTTCTTCAAAAAGTTCTTCCTTCAATTCTTCATATTGGGAGTTTGGATAAACCGTTACCTCTTTCCCGTACATATCCACACCAACGAAATTTTCATAATTTTCGACATAGCCGACATTTTCTTCGGACTCGACATACATATCTTCGTAATCGTTTGGCGGATTTACGAAATCGGAAGGCGATTCAGATGTTCCATAACTGGCAACATCCTGCCAAGAATCTTCCGCATCGTAGGCAACCGATTCATGCCGGTCATCATAATCAAACCTCCCGAATGGGGGTCCGAGCACTTCCTCTTCCACCGGCCGATTGTCCGAAGTTTCCTGTGAGGGAGTATGCTCGACACAATAAGTCGTTGTAGGGATTGCTTTCAAACGTTCAAGAGGTATTTCCTTTGAACAAACCTCGCATTTGCCATACTCACCTGCCTCGATGGCAGAAAGTGCTCGTTCAATATCCCTTATTTCATCCCGATCATGCTCGGTAAGGGCCAAATCCTTTTCCCGTTCATATAGCTCGGTTCCTTCATCTCCGGGATGATTATCGTAACTCGATAACTCACCAGTCGAATCCTCCATGCTTCTTCTTAAATCGTGGTTGCCTGAATCACTTAATCGTTCTTCCAACTCTTGCTTCGTTTGCTGCAATTGCTGTTGAAATTCTTTTAGCTGCTGATTGGATAGCATGTGCAACATCCTTTCAAAATCGTTCTTCCCTCTAGTATTTCTCTCTTCCCGTCATTCCATAAAGGTACTTTTTACCTTAGGAATAAATTAATTCAGATAACAGAAGCTAACTTAGAAATATTAATTTTAAGGAGGGCTTCCATTTGTATTTCTATAAAGAAGACTTAATCAATATGATCGTTCCCGATAAGCCTGATCCAAATGCTGCAAAAGTGCTCCAGGAAACGCTTGGAGGGCAATTCGGTGAAATGCGGACGATGATGCAATATTCTTTCCAAAGCGCCAACTTCCGTGGCAAGGCAAAACAATATCGTGATTTAATTCGTGGAGTTTTCTTGGAGGAATTGAGCCACGTTGAACTTGTCCAATCTACCATCAATCAGCTGCTGAATGATGCTGGCGGGGATATGCCTGGAGATTCCGGTATCGATGACGCTCCATTGGATGAAGTCATCAAAGGCGGCGCAAACCCTCACCATTTCATCATCGGTGCGAAAGCATCCCTGCCCGTTGATGCTGGCGGCAATCCATGGAACGGATCATGGGTTTATGATCACGGTAATCTTGTGGCCAACCTTTTGAATAATGTCATGCTTGAATCTACGGGAGTCCTGCAAAAGTCCAGGATTTATGAAATGAGTTCCAATAAAACAATGCGTGAAACACTGGCATTTTTAATGGTTCGCGACAATGCCCACCAAAATGCATTTGCCAAGGCATTGGAAACGCTTGGGGTCGACTGGGGGAAAATCTTCCCTGTCCCTAATTATGATTTGAATAAATATCCTGAATGCCGCAAATATGTGGATTTAGGCTACCATAATGCCCAATTCAATTTCAGGATGGATCAAACACGGATCAGCCAGATTTTCCAAGGGGAGACACCGAGCCGAAATGGCGGAAACCTTGCTGTTACCGAGCCGCCAAAAGGATTCCCGGTCCCTGAAATGCCGGATATGCCAAATGAGCATAGCCCGGGATTGAGTGATTTGAATAATTAAAAAAGAAGGCGGACACAGCATTCTGTGTTCGCCTTCTTTTTTAATTATTGATATATTTCTCAAAAACAAAGCCAAAATCTTTCACATGGTACTTTTTCCGGCTCTCCATCAACCATTCGAAAGCGGCCGAATTAATTTCCTTGAAACTTGCAGCCATTTGGCTTCCATCAGTTCGAACCTGGTTCAAAGTGGAAGAAGCAAGGTTTACGCTTTGCTGGGCATATTGAAGGGCAAATTCATTCTCATGGCAAATTTCCGATATTTTCACGAGTGATTTGAACAAGTCTTTTAATTCTTCAATGAATTTCTTATGGACATCAATGGAGAAAGTCTTTGCACCGATCGAAAATTTAATTTCTGCATCCAAATCCACTGTCCCTGCGGTTTCAAGCGTGGCATTGGAAATCGTATACTGGCTGTAGCTATATCTTGTAAGTGTTCGCTTTTTGCTAATCGCACTTGTGCCGTCCAAATGTATGAACGCTTGATTCGTGAAACAGTACTCATCGGTTTTCGATTTAATCAGGAAATAAATTTTTTCCCCATCTTCATGCATGATATAATCATCTGCATCCACCTTGTCATAATCTGCAGGACTAATCACACTTCCAATATCACTAAGACCAAGGGCATCAGCCGCCATTTTCTTAAACATAACCATTCCCCCTATCAATATCCAGGTGAATTTCACCTTATTATAAGCATTTCTCCAGTATGATCTCGTCTCGGATCGGAATTCCATCAAAACTGTAAAATGGTATTTCCGGCTTGATTTTCCGTGATTCTTCCACGGCATTTTTAACGATTTCCGAAATGACATAACCACGCTTTTGAAAAAACTTCAACGCCTGTAGATTATCGTTCGTTGTAATCGCTTTAATAGTATGGCACTTTTTTTCCTTAGCGATATTTTCCATCACATAAAGCAATGATGAGCCCACACCTTGATTCTCATGCTCACTGTTCAAAGAGATGATCTGACATACATGGTCGGATAATTTGTATGTTCCCAATCCCGTGATTTTTCCATTCTCGTCCATCACCCCAAAACCCTCAAGTTCCGCATAATGAAACAAGCCTCTTGAAAAAACGACTTGAGTCGTCTCCCAGTGCTGAATGAAAAAGTCCTTGACCGTATCTGCCGCAATCATTCTTTTAGCTACGATTTGCATAACCAATTACGCCCCCAAAGTTTCTATCTCTATGCTTATAGTATAAAATGCTTATGCTAAGAAGGGAACATTTAATTCTTTACGACCTTCTAACAAAACATAATACCATTCATATTCAGATAATCAATATCAAAAAACGGGGCTCGCGATGCAGGCATCCTTCCGGGATCAGGAAATGGTATCATCCTTTATACGCTGGTTCCTTCTGGTGACCTCATCTTCGAATTGCTTCGTTTTCAATTCTTCCTTCTTTGAATATCTTATAATCGCCCTCATCGTAAAAACGGCCGCCACTAAAAAAATGAAGCAAGTTATACCAGCCGAGATATATTCAGTCTTGTCTTCCGGAAAGTAAAGAAACAAACCTAGTAAAGCATGATTGAGAAAGTCCATCCGTTACATCCTTCCTGATAGGGAATTAAACTGCATTCTCTCATTATATCAATTACCAGAACAATCCACTAGTGGGCCTAATCCACTAAAACATAAAAAACGAGAGGCACTGAGCCCCTCGCTTATCTTTTATTTATAAAATGGTGATCCCTTTAATGACAACGTCCACTGCTGGCTTGTCTCCCGCAACTGTCTCTACGTTAGCAATCGTATCAACAACGTCCATGCCTTCGACCACTTGTCCAAAAACAGAGTGTTTATGATCCAGCCATGGTGTGCCTCCTTGTTCCATATAAGCACTGATGATTTCTTCCGGATAACCGGCTTGCTTCATTTGCTCACCCATCCTGCTGTCCACGTGCTGGGCTTGTACGACGAAGAATTGGCTGCCGTTTGTTCCCGGGCCTGCATTAGCCATGGAAAGAGCTCCGCGCAAATTGAATAATTGCATGGAGAACTCGTCCTCAAATGGAGCTCCCCAAATACTTTCTCCACCCATTCCAGTCCCTGTAGGATCTCCGCCTTGAAGCATGAAATCCTTGATGACACGGTGGAAGATGATTCCTTCGTAATAACCGTTTTCAGCATGTGTCAAGAAATTCTCCACTGTCTTTGGAGCCAGTTCAGGGAATAGTTTAATTTTAATATCGCCCATCGTCGTTTGCATGATGACCGCTTTTTCATTTTCCAAAACTTCACTTGTTAATTGCGGAAAGTTTGTCATTGTACATAACCTCTTTCTTTTTAAAATAAAATGGCATGAAACACCATTTTCCATCTTCATTTGTACACTTTACACGATTTTCATAAAAAAAGCATCTTTACGAAATTGAACAAATTCGCTGTAAAAAATCGTTGTTCTTATGTATCATGAAGGAAGTTAAAAGAAAGGTGGTAGGGAAATGTCAGAACAGGATTTTAAAATCGGCGATAAGGTTACCGCCATATATAAAACTGGAAAATACATCGGGGAAGTCACCGATATCAGACCTGCTGCATATCTTGTTAAAGTGTTGGCTGTTTTGAAGCACCCCATGCAAGGAGATCTTCATAACCCGAAGCAAACGGAAGTGTCCATGTTCCATCAGCGGCGTGCTCTTGCATTCCGGGAACAAACCAATGTACCAAAAAATATGGTAAAGACTTTCGATGAGGAGATTCCGGAGTATAAGGAATCCTTAAGAGAAGCTGTTGATAAAATGAAAGGCACTTTAAGCGAAGCCCAAACAGAGTGGAATGATAAAAGCTTACAGTTGCTTGAAGATCTAGCGGCGGATTATTTCAAATAAAGCTTAAAAGCCAAATCAGTAGTATATGATTTGGCTTTTATAACGCTAAATGATTCAATACCTTTGATAAATCAATGCGGTCGCCAATTGTCGTCGGTTCATGATTTTTCATATAACTTTTATCTTTCTCCACTAACTTAAAGATATTATATGTCGTAATCGCATCATCGAGCGCCCTATGATGCTTGCCTGTCCCTTCTTTGCCATAGGCCTGTACAGCTTTCCAAAGTCCGGTTTGATTTTGATCCCCGAAAAAGCGTTTATACTCCAGGCATAGATCATTTTCCTTACCTGAAAAAGGGAAATCCAATCCTGCCTTCTGACAATTCTGGCGAAGCACCTTCATGTCCATATTTCCCCAAGTAACAATCGTCGTCGGGTGCTGTTCATCTATTTTCTTCAATAACGCAACCAGCTCTTCAAATGAAATCCCCCGGTCCACCTGATCCTGGGTAATGTTCAAGAACTTCTTGCATCTTCCCGTTAAAACTGGAAATTTCAATGGGTTAACAAAAGATGAGAATTGTTCCTCAATGGTCTCATTAATGACGGTGACTAAACCAACCTCAATGATTTCCGGATAAAACCCCGTTGGATTGGCTTTTCCTTCCGGCATCGTAAATTCAAAATCTATGAATACATATTGCTGTTGTTCCTCCATTTTTATGACCCCCTTCATATTCCTGACATCAACATATAAACAAACATGGTTTTTTCTCACGAGATTATTATAACAGAAGATTTAGAAAGTTATTTCTTTGCCATTCGGATACCGCGCTCGCCGTCATACCTAATTTACCCAAAACTCTTTATTGTCTACCTCTTTTGGATTATGATGGATGAATGAGCCAAAAGTACCATTTTTTCATTCCTTCATTCCAAGGACATACTAAAAATATATTAGTTAGGAAGTTGAACTATGCGCACGTATCTTGGCTATATCACGATTTCCCTCTTAGTTCCCGTATTGATCCTTTTCATTTTCCTTTCCCATCAGGAGTGGTCCTTAGCGCAATCTCCCTATCATGTACTCGACGAGCGGATTCCTGTTGAATCGATAGAACTGGCTCAGAATAGTTACATGAAGGCCGCAAATGGAAAGGTCATCAGTGAAATTTCCACTGGTGAGAAACGGACTTACTTAAAACTTGAAGACATCCCCCTTTTCCTGGAAAATCTGTTCATCGTTACAGAGGACCAGAAATTTTATGATCATGCAGGAATCGACCTATCCGGCATAAGCAGGGCGCTTCTTATCAATTCACAAAATAAAACAATCGAACAAGGCGGCAGTACCATTACCCAGCAACTGGCCAGGAATGTTTATCTATCACATGATAGGACATATAACCGAAAACTCAGCGAACTCATTTATGCCTATCAGATAGAGCGAAAAAAATCAAAACCGGAAATCATGGAGCTGTATTTGAATGCCATCTATTTCAGTAATGGAGCTTATGGAATCGAAGCTGCTTCCCAATATTATTTCAGTAAACCGACTGAAGAGTTAACCAAGGCGGAACTTGCCTTCCTTGCCGCAATCCCTAATAATCCGGAATACTATAATCCCCTTGAACATTTCGATGCGACGAAAAAGCGTCAGGAGAGAATGCTGGAACAAATGGTTGCCAATGGTGCTTTAGAACAGGCCGAGTACGAAAAGCTTATCAAAAGTACGATTAAATTAGACTTGTCCACCCCGGTCGACTTACATCCCGATTACGTGACATATGTTCATCAGGAATTGAAAAACCTGGTGGCATCCTCCGAGGGTCTCGACAAATCTCTGCAAAGCACAGATGTCGCTATACTTAAGAACGCGGAAGCCGAGTTGGATAAAAAGGTCAAAAAGCTTTTGAATTCCGGTGTAACCATCCATACCGCACTCGATACTAAACTGCAAACACAATCAAAGACTGCTGTACAATCAAAAATCGGTGTCAATGATATCGAGGGAGCTTTAGTGGTTATACAGCATCATACGCACGAGCTTGTCTCTTTGATTGGGGGAAAAGATTATAAAAAAAATTCTTTCAACCGTGCATACCAAAGCTATAGGCAGCCAGGGTCAGCGATTAAGCCGCTTCTCGATTATGCTCCCTATTTAGAAGAAACGGATGCTGACATCAATCAGCTCGTAAGCGGAGCAAGCTATTGCAGCAATAGCTATTGTCCAAAGAATTATAGCGGCAACAGCTATGGGATGGTCAAACTTAGAACTGCCTTCGCTCAGTCCTATAACACACCCGCCATAAGACTCTTTGAAAAGACGGGGATGGAAACGAGTTTCAAGTACCTGGATGCTTTCGACTTTAAAAAGGTGAGCAAAAAAGACCACCATACGAGTTCGGCAATAGGCGGATTCGAATATGGCATGAGTCCCCTTGAACTCACAAATGCCTATACTTCCTTCCATGACGGAAACTATCAGCCAGCGCGTGTCATTACAAAAGTCACCGACCAAGAAGGTAAAGTCCTTTATAAATGGAAAGACCGCTCCAAGGAGATATGGAACAAACGCACCGTAGCCAAGATGCGGCAGCTGCTCCATGAAACAACCCTATCCGGAACAGCACGCAAAGCCTACTTTCCTACAGATTATGTCGGCGGTAAAACCGGTACGACCAATGATGTCAAAGACATGTGGTTTGTCGGTCTGACAGCAAACTATACAACAGGGGTTTGGATTGGAAGGGACAAGCCATCCAATCTACAATCCATTTATTCACATTCACCCCATCTATTGATTTGGAAAGATATCAGCCAGACTGCCGAGTGAAAAAAGAAGGTGCCGCAATGGCACCTTCTTAGTTTGTCAATAAAATGAGGTTCGGAATGGTCTCAATCCCTGACACGATTTGATCATGGAATTATTACCATGATTTTAAAACAAGACATGGTCTACTCCATGATTTGTTTTACAGGGGATGAAACCTCAATAGATTGAAAAAATTCGCGACACTCCTGGCGAATAACCAGCTAGCCAAGACAATGCTAGCCGCTTGCTTTGATATTATCGAGTTTGTCTACAGTCTGATGGCACCTTCCTGTTGTCGACAAAAGAAGTTCCATCTAAATGTTAAAACAAAGTTGATTGGAGCGGGTGTTCGAGACTCCTGCGGGAAAAGCGCGTCAAAGGGAGACCCCGCAGGCGCTGGCGCCGAGGGCGGACCGCCCGCGGAAAGCAGTGCCTGGAGTGGAAATCAACCTTCTTACATTTCCTCAAAAAAACTGTAGGCAACTCATTATTGTCTACATTCTGTAAGGTGCCGCAATGGCACCTTCTTTTTCGCTATATGGGAAGACTTGCAATGACGCTGTTATAGAGCTTCAATCCCGCATAAGCGACTATTGAAATCAGTGCCGTCCAAACGAAGATTGGAAAGAAGACCAATCCCACTAACCTCGACAAATTCAGGCTCGGGCTCAACTTATTGACAAAATAAATTAAAGCCACGACATTCGTCGCGATATAGATCGACCCAAGCCCGAAGATGAATTGAACGCTGAACAATGAACAGGCACCGCCAATCACATAAATGACAGACCCCTTTCTTACACTGTTCAGGGCTTTACCCTCCGAATCCTTGGAAAAGAATAATAAAGACAGCTCCAATATCGTATCGGAGATCAGCTTCAATGCAGCAAAAACCATGAAGAATAAAAGGAGCAATACGATCAGCAGCGCCAGCTTGATGCCGGCTTCAGAAAAGAATTCCAGCATCCCTTGGTAGATTCCCAAATTCCCAAATAACTTGAGCATTTGCATTTCCCCATAAATGGCAAAGGAGAGGCTGAATAATAGGATTGAAATGATTGGTAAATAGCTAAATAAATACGTGTTTTTCATGATTTCTCCATCCATGTGTCTTTTATCCTATATTATGCAAGATAATCCACGATTTCACAATGGATACTCTACTCATTCACCGTTGAAAAACTTTTTTAATAAATTTTTCAGGACGGTTCCCCCTCCTTTTCTACCTATATATAAAACATCATTCAAGTTGGCCTTCACCGTTTTTAAAGCCATGCAAACCCACATAAATTGCGTTATACTTTTAAGCGAGGCAAGCATTCGATAAAAAAATACATATTCAACGAAGATTTCCTAACGTCTAGGATTGCGTGAAAAAAGCATAATAAGACGACTGACTTCGTTTTTAAAAAAAGGGGGGAGTTTATGTCTTTACTTCATTGGGCGGTATTATCACCGTTTCTATTAGCACTTATTGTACCGATATTGTACAAACTATTTCGACAAATCCACACAGGATGGTTTGTATTGATTTTACCGATTCTCCTTTTCACCTATTTTTCAAGGTTCATTTCCTTGACCAAACAAGGGGATATCGTCATGGAAAGCGCAACATGGATTCCTTCTCTCGGAATAGATGTTGATTTCTATGTCGATGGACTAGGGCTTTTATTTGCCTTGCTCATTACAGGTATTGGTTCACTCGTCGTTCTTTATTCAATTTTCTATTTATCGAAGGAGAAAGAAAAGCTGAACCAATTTTACGTCTTCCTTTTGCTTTTCATGGGGGCGATGCTTGGTGTCGTCCTTTCCGATAATCTAATAGTCCTTTATTCGTTTTGGGAATTCACGAGTTTATCATCTTTTCTATTGATAGGATATTGGAATGAGAGGGAGCGTTCACGTTATGGGGCGCAGAAATCGCTGCTGATCACTGTGCTTGGAGGCTTAAGCATGCTTGGAGGCATCATTCTCCTTTCCATTATGGGGAACACATTCAGCATACGTGAATTGATTGCCCAAAGCGGGGAACTTATGGACCACTCGCTCTTCGTTCCTGCACTTTTGCTTGTGCTGCTTGGCGCGTTCACTAAATCCGCACAGTTCCCGTTCCATATCTGGCTTCCTGACGCGATGGAAGCCCCTACTCCGGTCAGTGCTTACCTTCATTCCGCCACAATGGTCAAGGCTGGCATTTATTTGGTTGCCCGATTAAGCCCTGTTTTTGCAGAATCAGGATTATGGTTCTGGCTCGTTTCGATCGCCGGATTGATCACCCTGTTCTGGGGCTCATTCTCTGCAATCAAGCAGACTGATTTGAAGGGGATTCTCGCTTTTTCCACCATCAGTCAGCTCGGATTGATCATGTCGCTTTTAGGACTTGGTGCTGCGGCACTCCACTATGAAACGTTGGGGGAAAATATATACTTGGCAGCCACGGTTGCAGCAGTATTCCACTTGATTAATCATGCGACCTTTAAAGGGAGCCTATTCATGGTTGCAGGCATCATTGATCATGAAACCGGTACGCGTGATATCAGAAAGCTTGGCGGATTGATGCAGTTGATGCCGATCACTTTCACCGTCGCTGTGATAGGTGCTTTTTCAATGGCTGGACTTCCGCCCTTCAATGGTTTTTTGAGCAAGGAAATGTTCCTGGCCAGCATGGTGAATGTATTGGAATTGAATATCTTCAATATGGAGACATGGGGGGTCCTGTTTCCTGTGGTTGCATGGGTAGCCAGTGTATTCACTTTTATTTACAGCATGATTGTCGTGCTCAAACCCTTTACAGGCAAACTTCAGTTACAACTTTTGGAAAAAAAGCCCCACGAGGCACCGGTCGGGATGCTGATATCCCCGATCATCCTTGCTTCGTTGGTCATCGTTTTCGGTATTTTTCCAAACTTGCTGTCTTCATCCATCATTAAACCTGCGGTAGCCGGCATCCAGCCAAGCTTGGCTGGACCGGATTTCCAAGTCCATATCGCCTTCTGGCATGGATTCAAACCTGAAGTATGGATGACCATCGGCATCATAGCTTTTGGATTTCTATTATATAAAACGCTTCCGAAGTGGCAGAAAGTCACTCAGTGGATTCCTGAACGCATCTCCCTGAATACTTTGTATGATAACGGGGTAAGAGGGCTCGAACGTTCAGCTTCCTTCGTCATGAAAGTATTAATGACAGGTTCGATTCGGACATATCTGCTTTCAATCTTCCTTTTCTTCATTCTTTCCTTGGGCTTTACGCTCTATTGGAAGGATGCATTTAAATTGGATGCAGGGGATTTTGCCCCGATCGGCATATATGAATTGGTATTAGCCGGAATCATCGTGATTGGCTCGGTCGCCATTCTGTTTGCAAGATCCCGTTTAACTTCCATTATCATCTTAGGAGCAGTCGGTTATACGATTTCCCTATTTTTCGTTTTGCTGCGGGCACCGGATTTAGCCTTGACTCAACTAGTCATCGAAACGATTTCGGTATCGCTGTTTTTGCTCTGTTTCTTCCACCTTCCGTTAATGGCAAGCAGAAAGGAAGAACGGATGACGTTCAAGTTGAATAATGCCATGATATCCATTGGTGTAGGAGTCATCGTCACATTGATTGCCTTATCGGCACATAGCAATAAACTATTTGATTCCATATCCAGTTACTATCTTGAAAATGCTTATAAGGAAGCAGGCGGGAAAAACGTCGTAAATGTCATTCTCGTTGACTTCCGCGGACTTGATACGATGTTTGAAATCACTGTCCTTTCCATCGCTGCGCTCGGAATATTCGCGATGATCAAATTGCGTTTGACAGGGGGGAAAGATAAATCATGAAGCAAAATGACCTGATTCTCCAAACGGTTACGAAAGTCGCCGCCTTTGTTATCTTGCTGTTTGCAGTGGCCATCTTTTTAGGCGGGCATTATTCGCCAGGCGGCGGGTTTGTCGGCGGTTTAATGACTTCAGCCGCCATAGTCCTGCTGTTGCTCGCTTTCGACATTAAAACCGTCACCGGCATTTTGCCGATTGACTATAAGTTAATGATCGGTTCAGGCCTGTTCATATCAAGCCTGACCGTGGCCGGTGGGCTGGTGTTCGGGGTGCCCCTCATGACACATGTTTATCAATATGTTGATTTACCGCTTCTTGGGCACATCTCGCTTCATACCGCGGTACTTTTTGATCTGGGTGTTTATCTTGTGGTTGTTGGTGTAACGATGACCATTATTCAAACGATAGGGGAGAGTGAATAATGGAACTTTTAATGGCATTTGTCATTGGAATACTATTTATGTGTGCGACCTATTTAATGCTTTCCAAAAGCATTTTAAGAATCATAATCGGTACTGGGCTGCTCAGTCACGGCGCCCACCTTTTGATTTTGACGATGGGCGGTTTGAAAGGCGGTTCCGTCCCATTGCTGAGTGATGAAGCTGCATCCTATGTCGATCCGCTTCCGCAAGCGCTTATCTTGACGGCGATCGTCATCAGTTTTGGAGTCACATCATTTCTGCTGGTACTTGCTTATCGGACCTACCAGGAACTCGGTACGGATGACATGGAAGAAATGAGAGGTACGGAAACGAATGAATAATCTTACTTTCATGCCTGTTTTATGGCCGCTTTTCACAGGCATCCTGCTCATTTTCTTTGCAAAAAAAATCAAGCTGCAAAGAGGGATATCGCTTTTTTCCTCTTTTATCGGAATTGTAATTTCCCTTTATCTAGTGTTTACGGTCCGTACTCAAGGGATCTTGACTTTAGGCGTCGGTAGCTGGGATGCGCCATTCGGGATCGTGATCGTCGCAGATATGCTTTCTTCGCTGCTCGTACTGACCACGAATATCATTGGATTGGCCATACTGCTTTATTCGTTTTACTCCATAGGGGAAGAACGGGAAAGACATTATTACTATCCTGTATTCCAATTTTTACTGATCGGGGTAAACGGTGCCTTCCTAACGGGGGATCTTTTCAATCTATTCGTATTCTTCGAAGTCATGCTGATGGCTTCCTACGTGCTGCTTGTACTGGGAGGTACGAAAATCCAGCTGAGGGAATCATTAAAGTATATCATCGTCAATGTACTATCCTCTTCCTTTTTCGTCATCATGGTGGCGTATCTTTATTCAGTCGTAGGAACATTGAACATGGCGGACATCAGCCAAAGGATAACGGAAGTCAACCAGCCCGGAATCATCTCGGTGATAGCGATTGGCTTTCTGATCGTCTTCGGTTTGAAGGGAGCCATTTTCCCGCTTTTCCAATGGCTGCCTGGGTCTTATTACGCTCCGCCCATTCCAGTGATGGCTCTATTCGGGGCATTGCTGACAAAGGTCGGGATCTATTCCATTTTCCGGACCTATACACTGCTGTTTTATCATGACCAGGATTTCACCCATACATTCCTTGCGATACTTGCAATCTTGACCATCATCATCGGTGTCATTGGTGCTATAGCTTATTGGGATGTAAAAAAAATCATCATTTACAATATCATCATCGCCGTCGGGGTTATTCTATTCGGCATCTCCGTCATGAATGAACAGGCCTTATCGGGTTCCATTCTATATATCATTCATGACATGCTGATCAAGGCTGCACTCTTCCTGCTGGTTGGCATCATGATCAAAATCAGCGGATCGGATGATTTACGGGACATGGGCGGTTTGATCAAGCAATACCCTGCCGTTGCATGGACCTTCTTCATAGCGGCCATATCTTTGGCTGGAATCCCGCCGTTCAGCGGTTTTGCCGGCAAGCTCCTTATTCTTCAGGGAGCTGCAGAAAAAGGGGCATACTTGGGAATGGCCGTTGTCTTAATATCAAGCTTGATGGTCCTGTATTCCGTCATGAAAATATTCATGCATGGCTTTTGGGGAACTCCAAAAGCTGATTATGCCTTAACTAATGGAAAGGTTAATAAAATGTTGGTTCCGGCAGTCCTCCTCGTCATCATTTCCGTTTTATTCGGAATAGGGACAGAATCGGTTTACCCATACATTACACAAGCTGTAGATTCATTAATGAATCCCGAAATCTATAACAAAGCGGTTTTAAAGGAGTAGTGCCTGATGTCATTCCAAATTTTACTGAATGTGTTCCTTGCGTTTATCTGGATGTTTTTAAAAAATGAGTTTAACGGGAGCACTTTTATCATCGGATATATATTGGGGCTCGGCATCATGTTCGTCTTCCGTCATTTTTTCAATGATCGTTTTTACTTGAAAAGGGTGAATGCCGTCGTTCTATTGCTGCTCATATTCGCAAGGGAACTCATACTTTCCAACATTAGCGTCCTTAAGGCCGTGCTTAAACCGAGCCTGGATATGAGGCCTGGCATATTCGCATTTGAAACCGTGCTGACCAAGGATTGGGAAATTACGATACTATCGAATTTAATTACACTTACACCAGGAACATTAGTCGTTGAGGTATCGGAAGATAATCGGATTCTTTATATCCACGCGATGGATATTGCCGACAAGGAAGAGGCTGTTGACAGCATTAAAAATACATTTGAAAAAGCGATTATGGAGGTGGGCAAATAATGTTCGATCTAATGCTTAAAATTGCGTTGCTCGGTGTTTCGCTTTCCATGATTGGATTCTTATACCGTTTAATCAAAGGGCCTTCCGTGCCGGATCGGGTCATCGCACTCGATGCAATGGGAATAAATCTTATCGCAATCGTTGCACTTGCCTCCATTGTCATGGATACAAGTGCATATCTGGAAGCCATTCTTCTGCTCGGAATCCTATCTTTCATCGGTACGGTCGCTTTCGCCAAATTCCTTGAGAAAGGGGAGATAATCGAAGATGACCGCAATCGTTGAAATCCTATCGGCCCTATTCCTATTAATGGGAGTCTTTCTCTTTTTAGTCTCGGCTTTCGGCATCATCCGGCTGCCCGACGTCTATACAAGAAATCACGCTGCCTCAAAAAGCTCGACACTTGGAATCATGTTCATCCTGATCGGCACCTTGTTATATTTTTATTATAAACATAGCCATTTCGATTTCCGGGTCGTGCTCGCGATCATCTTCATCTTCATGACCAGTCCTGTTGCCGGACATTTAATCATGCGCTCGGCTTATCATACTGGCGTAAAAATGTGGGATCGGAGTGTCCAGGATGATTTAAAGAAAACCCGGTGATCCCTGCCATCGCAAAAGAGCTGCCCTGATTACAGGAGCAGCTCTTTTCTGTTTCAATCTTTTAAAAATACTTGGTCGCCCACTCTGATTTCACCTGTTTGCATGACCGAGGCATATACGCCAAAATGATTTTCCCTTTCCTTGACGACAGTTTTCAGCAGTGATGGATCTCTATGTGAATCGCTTGGATCGACAGTTATGATCATACAGCGCTCACAATGCCTTTTGATCTCCAATTCCACTTCATTTCCGATTAGAATCCTTTTTCCGAACCATTGCTCTTCTAAACAGGGGGTTTTATTCACTAAGGATATAATCAAATTTTGCCTGAATCTCCTGCCATCCAGTTCTTTTCCCCAAAGCTTAGTCAATTCGCCAATCGAGGCATCACTGACAAGCAGGATGTTTTCTTCTTCAATCGCACCTAACGGAATATGTGCAGGATGATAAACAACTGGTTCTGCCTCCTGTTTCAACAACCGTTCCATTTCCTCCTGAAAGGCTCCCTCTCCCCATGTCAAAACGTTTCCTGAAGGTGTCTTCACTTGGATTTCCGGATATTGGTCAAGTGCTTCCTCGCCAGAAAAAGCAGCTTGATAACGGACCATTTCCGGGACCTGGGTTATCGTCAGGAACTTCCCATTTTTGCCTTTAAAGGCATGGCTGCGATCTCCATATAGTCCATAATCCATCACCTTCGTTTTCTGTACCTGTTCACCAGTGAATGATTTTACAGGATGACGGGTGATTTCTTGTATATGACCCACCAGCATAAAAAAAACCTCTTTTCATACAATAGTCTACTGCGATATTATACGTAAACCGGATAATGTAGAATCATTGCGCCAATTTACGTTGTTCTTTTGATTCACTTTGACTTCGGTAAGTCGATAACGGCCAATGTACAGCGTGAAATGCAGATAAGATGATCCTCTTCATCACGGATCTTCACGTCCCACACCATCGTCGTCTTCCCGCGATGGATGATGTTCCCCTCTGCGGTAACAACACCTGAACGGACGCCTCTAACATGATTGGCATTGATTTCAAGGCCGACGACAGCTTGTTTTGTACTATCTACCAGCATCATCCCTCCAAAGCTTGCAACGGATTCCGCAAGCGCAACGGACGCTCCACCATGCAATAAACCATACGGCTGCCTAGTACGTTCATCCACAGGCATCGTCGCAATGACTTTCCCCTCGCCGACTTCTTTCATTTCAATCCCCAGCGTGCCTATCAATGACTTTTCAATATTTCTCTCCATCCCATTACCCCCGACTCTCTTGTTTTTTTTGCAAAAAATGAACCGTTATTCATATTAGTATACAAAAAAAGGATGACCCAAGTCTATCAAGTCATCCGTCAATCATGTAAATGTATTATTTGGAGAGGATTTCTTTTAATTCAAACCAGCTTGTCAGTCTAGGAATATCCAATTCCCTGTTATAGGAGTTATCCATTGCATACACTTTCGTTGGAATATCCAATAACGTTTCCAGCACCGCCGGTTTATCATCAAAATAATAATCCAATTCCAATTTGCGGATCGTATCAATTTTTTCATGATCCTTCATCCCGCAGTAAAAATGGTCATCCTTAACCGGAAAGCCGTTTTCGATCAGCCATTTTTTCGTCCGTTCACCATGTTCCGCTTTTCTGGCGGTGATGTAATAGATTTCATGGCCATCGCGTTCAAGCTCCTGCAGCGTTTCCACTGCGCCCTCGAAGGCTGGACAGGATGAATAATACACTTCATCGGCCAGGCTGTTCCACATCTTGCCCCCAGCCTCTTTATCAAGTCCGAAAGCTTCATGGATCTCCAACGTCTTTAAAGCCCTGAATTTCGTTAACTCTATGTTCGTATTAAGCTTTTCATTATAAAGATGGAACGCGAACTCCCTCAAGTTAATAAGGGTATCGTCAATATCAAAACCGAATTTCATATCCTTCACTCCTATTCAAACATAAGCGGCGGCAAACTTTGATGCGAAGGACATCTCCTTGTCCACCTGAACGGCCTGTAATCTTTCAATCTCGGCTTTTCTTTTTGGCTCAGCCATTTTAAGTCCAAGGAAGCCAGTATCCCCCTGCAGGATGCATCCAGAAATAAGCTCGGCCAATATATCAGCATCCTTCATGGCACAATTGAGTCCGAACGCACCTGTAGGCGTCATCGTATGGGCTGCATCACCTAATAAAGCAACGCCATCCTTTGTCCACGTTTCACAATAGCTGCTGTAAACATCCAATAAAATGAAGTCCTGCCAAGAGCGGATATTTTCACACACAACCTTTTTTAATTCAGGAAAGGCAAGAAGCAAATCTTCAATGAACGGTTCAAAATGCTGTTTTCGCAAATGGGGAAATGAACCATGCTCTATATTCCAGCCAATTTGGATGAAACCTCCGGCCTGGGTGAAGATGGCAACCTGGGAGCCATTGACCAATGCCATCTTGATCGAAGGCCTCCACCCCTCCGGAGCAGGAATTTTTGCCCACAGTAAATCATAGCCATGATCTTTAATCTCGACTGGTATTCCCGCTTTTTTTCGAACGATGGAAAACCTGCCGTCCGCTCCGATTATCAATGGACTTTGCACTTCAAGATCATTCCCGCCATTACGGGCCTTGACACCCGTAAAACGGCCCATTTCATTCTGCATCAAGCCGGTAACCCTTGTATTCATCATCAATTGAAAGGAATCCAGCTTTTCGGCCTCATTCAATATGGCTGTAAGCAGATGGTTTTGAGGGACATGTATCCCAACATGATCGACAGGCCATTCTGGGAAAATGGTTTTGAATATTTGGCCGTCATGCCAATATTCAATTTGTTCCATCCTAAGCAAGCCAAGTTTTTCCACACTATTGAATAAACCGTGCTTTTTAAGAATGCCCTCTCCTTCATCGTTCAAGAACTCGCCCCTGAACTCCCTTGAAAATTCAGGATGCCTTTCAAGCAATACGACTGAAATGTCCTGCTTGGCCAATAGGTAAGCCAGCAGGGCACCTCCAGGACCTGAACCGACTATGCATACATCTGATTTAACCTTCATGCCTCTTCACCTGTTGTCTATTTTTATTTAGGATAAGCCGTGATGCGTATGTCCTCACCAAACGTTTCCACGCCAGAGAAGGAAACATCCATCGCTTCATCCATCGTATCCACATTCATGCCAGTATACGGTGTTAGTGAGTTTCTACCGCCCAATAGTTTAGGGGCTATATAAATCAAGTATTTATCGATGAGCCCTTCCCTAAGGAATGAGGCATTCACTTCGCTTCCGCCTTCCAGCAAGACATCCGTAATCCCCTTTTTATACAGCTCTTCCATTAATGCCTTTAGATTCAGTCCAGTCTCGTTTTTGGGGACGAAAATGAATTCAATCCCTTTTTCACGTAAAAGGTCCATTTTATCCGCAGGTGCATTTTCCTGCGTTACGATCAAGGTCTTCGCATCTGATACTTGTACAACTTTGGCATCCAATGGAACCCGTAATTCACTGTCTAAAATGATCCGGATCGGATTTTTCCCTCCGCCCTCCGGAAGTCTGGTCGTCAGTGATGGATCATCGGCCAACACAGTCCCGATACCAACTAGGATGGCATCCACCTCATCACGAAGCAAATGAACGGAATGACGTGAGTCTTCTCCTGTTATCCACTTTGAATGGCCTGTGTGGGTTGCAAGTTTTCCATCGAGTGTCATCGCATACTTCGATATGACAAATGGACGATCCGTCAGCATATTGTGAATGAAACGCTCATTCAGCCTTTGAGCTTCCTTTTCCAGGACGCCGACTTCGACTTCAATGCCTGCATCCTTTATGATAGATATCCCTCTGCCGGCCACTTCCGGATTCGGATCTTGAGTCGCAACCACCACTCGCCGGACACCTGATTCTCTCACCAAATTTGCACAAGGAGGCGTCTTTCCATAATGGGAACAAGGCTCAAGAGTCACATAAAGCGTTGCACCTTCTGCATACTCACCCGCCATTTTGAAAGCATGTACTTCCGCATGCGGTTCACCCGCTTTACGGTGAATCCCTGTCCCGGCTATCACACCGTCTTTCACTATGACTGCCCCGACCACTGGATTTGGATTCGTCTTTCCTTTAGCACTGGCTGCCAAATCCAGTGCCAGCTTCATGTAATATTGATCATCATTCATTCTATAGCTCTCCTTATACAATCAAAGTTGGCTTCTTTTTGGGAATATGTCCAGACTTCTTAACCTTTGTATCGAGATAGAAACTATTATCCTCCGTCAAACCGCCCCAAAGCGGAATATGGTCCTTTGCCGCAAGTCCATGCTTCATGAGGGCATCCAGCTTTTTGGGGTTGTTCGTGATTAAAGTCACCGGATCCTTACGCAGTTCCCTCAATACGCGAATGGCTCCCTCGTAAGATCGCGTATCGTCTTCGAATCCTAAAGCCTCATTCGCCTCGACCGTGTCATAACCTTCCTGCTGAAGCAAATAGGCAAGGGATTTGGAAAACAGGCCAATCCCTCTTCCTTCATGGTCCGCAAGGTAAAAAATGGCCCCGCACCCATGCTCGGCTATCATCTTCATCGATTGGTGGAGCTGGTAGCCGCAATCACAGCGTTTACTGCCGAAGATATCACCTGTGTGGCAGATGCTATGCATCCGGACAAGTGCATCCTCCGACTTTTTAAAATCACCATAAACCAATACGGAGGATTGCTGTCCAAAAGCGAGGTTCGCTTCCGAAAGCGAATCAAGCACCGTATCCTTGTCATTATCCGCGCCTTCAAGCTGAAGCCATGTATACCATTGGAAAACCGTTGAGAAATCTCCTTGTTCAACCGGCAGGTTCACAGGTCCCACAAGGCATATATCAGCTTTACCGGGGGTTTTGATGATATTCATTTTATCTATTAAAAGGTCTTTTGTTTCCTGGGTTATTTTCATGTTAACATCACCTATTTTATAATTTATAGTGTGTCTTCTCCTTACTTTAGGTAAGTAAGTATATTACTATACACTATACCTGTCAATGAAGCAGTTTACAAATAATAGTGTGTCTTTGATCATAATTTTCAAGAAGTTTTTTTGCAGAAAAAGGTCATTCACAAACCACTATCATATCGGCTGGCCTTTATACATATTTTAACGTATAACGAAAACCTGTCTATAGACAGACCTAAGGAAAGGAAGGAAACCTTTTGGAGGATTTCCCTTATTTTTTATATGATCCTATCTTATTTCCGCCTCACGCCAGGAATCGGCCATTGCGTCCCTACTCGGCACCCAATCCAGATCTGCTAGTCAAATCGGCAAAGACCTCGCAATCTTTGATGCTTGATGTTAAAAAAGTCATGGATACCATAGCCACATCCAAGCCTTTCTCGAACCGGTTGATGACTGCTGCCCAAGCATCGCAAAAAAATGTCGTGATCGATATGATCCGAAAGATAGGAATTAAGAACGAACCTGATATCACGTATAACCCCGATGGGATCCGTTTTGATTTCTATCCTAAAGAAGGGGAAGAAAATTGCCATATCATCGTCAGCTTGAAATGGAGGGATGCATAACGACCATCCAACACCTTTTTTGTAAAAAAACCGAAGCCTATTTTCGGCTTCGGATATTTGGGTTCATCTAGTCTTCGTTTCAAAGGTTTCAACCAATAGTGCAAGCGTGCGTGCCATGACACCGGTAGCCCCCGATGTGCACAATTCTGAGTTGCTCGAGGTTGTGGAAGTTCCGGCAATATCCAGATGGACCCACGGAGTGTCTTCGGCAAATTCACCGATGAAGGCGCCGCCCATGATCGCATGTCCCGCCCCTCCAGGTGAATTATTCAAATCCGCCATTTTACTATTGCGTACCCGCTCTTTATCCTTTTCCGTAATCGGCAATCTCCAAATGGGCTCCCCTGCCTCCTCTGAGGCTTTGACCACTTGTTCATAGAACTCCGTGTCATTTGTCATTGCACCCGTCATATCCATGCCTAGCGCCGTTATGACACCACCCGTTAATGTGGCAACGTCAATAAGATAGTCAGCACCATGATGTTTAGCGTAAGTCATGGCATCCGCCAAAACCAGACGGCCTTCCGCATCCGTGTTCAATACCTCTATCGTCTTGCCGCTCATGGCAGTGATCACGTCATCGGGCTTGAATGCATCGCCGCTGATCATGTTATCGGTGGAAGGAATGACCGCCACGACATTTTGGTCGGGTCCCAATTCGCCGATGATTTCCATTGCACCTAAAACGGCTGCCGCACCGCCCATATCCGTCTTCATTCCAACGATACCAGCCTTCGTTTTCAATGAGTATCCACCCGTATCGAATGTGATCCCTTTACCGACCAACCCGATAACATCCTTCCATTCATCCTTACCTTGATACTTCAGGACGATCATTTTCGGAGGCTCGACCGAACCTTTATTGACAGCAAGGAGTGCGCCCATTCCCAACTTGAGCATGTCTTCCTTCTCGAGGATCTCCACTTCAAAACCATAACGTTCGCCCAAGGCAGATGAATAATTCGCCAAATCCGTGGAAGTCAGCAAATTGCCTGGTGTATTGACCAAAGTTCTCGCTGAGTTCGTCGCCCTTCCGAAAATCCTCCCTACATGAAGCGCGGCACCGACCTCTTCTTGATCAAATTCACTGTAAACCGTAATCGATTCAAGGCTTTTTTCGACCTGGTTCGATTTTTGCTTGTATCCGTCAAACTTATAGGAAGCAAGTTCAAAAGCCTCGGAACAAGCGTGCGCTGCGTCCAATGCATCCAGATTTTCAGTCGTGAATGTATCCAACGCGATCGAAAGTGTCGTAATCTTGGATTCATTAATCGTCTTACGCGCTTTTCCCAACGCTTCGCGGAGCGTTTCAAAAGATAGCTCCTTTTCCTTGCCCAATCCTACAAAAATCAATCTCTTTACGCTTAATTTACCTAATGTATGTATTTTGACCACTGATTTTTTCTTGGAAGAGATTTCCCCGGCTTTCACTAACTCTGTCAGCTGGCCATCCAATCGTTCATCCGCTTCTTTTCCTATCCCTGTATACTTTACGGGTCTGTCAAATACGCCTAGAATCAGGCATTCATCAATCAAATCTATATTTAAGGAATTTTTTACTGTGAACATTCTGCTACCTCCTCCATTCTATTACATTCATTATAACGAAATCTTCAAAAATTTTCGAATAAGGTCCGCGAAAATAATAATAACAAGGTATATTGTTTAGAATGGGTGACTTTAGAGTAATAGTATAAGAAAGATCATAATTATACTATTACCAGCAGGGAATAGACAGGACTTAATGGAACTAATAATAAGGGCCTTATTCCGAACAGGATGTAATTTACCCATATATGGATTTCATCTTTACTTATAACTAGAAAGAAGGCTGATACTCTTGGAATTATTACTCAACTTCCCTTTAATCGCAGCATTGATTGCCATTTTCTTTGCTCAATTCATTAAAGTGCCCATCCACTTCATAGCATTTCGTAAAGTCAACTGGTCACTCATTAACTCCACAGGCGGTATGCCAAGCTCCCACTCTGCGGCCGTGTCAGCCCTGACCGTAGCGGTAGGGATCGAAACCGGAATGGATTCCCCTGTATTTGCCGTTGCCGCGATCTTTGCAATCATCACGATGTTCGACGCGACAGGAGTGAGACGGCAGGCAGGAGAACAGGCAGCCGTCTTGAACCAGCTCGTTACCGACTTCAATACCTTTGTCGAGCAAGCAAAGAACTGGCAGAAAAAAGCAGATAAACAGAAACAGCAGCAATTAAAGGAACTGTTGGGCCATAAGCCAATCGAGGTATTTTTCGGAGCCTTGACCGGAGTATTCATTGCATTGGCACTTCACTTTTTCATCTTTCAAGGGTAGGTGTTCAATTTGAAAATAATCTCTCTTTGCCCCAGCAATACGGAACTATGCACATATCTAGGAATCGAAGATCGGCTGATCGCCATCGATGACTACTCTGATTGGCCTGAAACCATACAGCATCTTCCTAAAGTGGGGCCCGACTTATCGATCGATATCGATCATGTGGAATCACTAAAACCCGATTTGGTGCTGGCTTCACTGAGTGTACCGGGCATGGAAAAAAACATTGAGGGGCTAAAGGAACGGAACATCCCCCATATCATCTTCAACCCGCAATCTCTTGAAGATATCGCAAAAGATTTACTGACCTTGGGCAAGGCGATGGATCTTAAGGAAAAAGCAGAGGAACAGGCTGCCAAATTCCGTGATGCCATCCTTCAATATAAAAACATCGCAGACAAAATCGAAACAAAGCCGTCCCTGTATTGGGAATGGTGGCCCAATCCCTTATTCAGCCCCGGGGGAGTTAATTGGTTATCCGAGATCAGTACGCTTGCGGGAGGATATAACCTTTTCGAAGATATCGACATGGCAAGCATTCAAGTTACTTCCGAAGAGGTCCAAAAAAAGGATCCCGACCATATTTGCTTAGCTTGGGTCGGTGTCCCTTTACGAAAAGTAAACCCGGCGCTTGTCAAGAAACGGCAAGGGTGGACTGATATGAAGGCCGTCCGGAATAACCATATTCACATCATGGAAGAACCTTTATTCTGCCGGCCTTCCCCGCGTTTACTGGATGGGCTGTCCATATTGGCAAAGACTCTGCATCCTGAAGCCTACAAAGGCATGCCCTAAGGGCGTCCTAAATGAAACAGAAAAGGCTGCCTCAATTGAGGCAGCCTTTCACTTTCCTTTTTAAAAAGCAAAGGAAGCTACATTCTCATTCAATGTTTTCTCAGCGATTTTCGGCTTGAATACCTGCTTGATCTTGGTTTCATTCAACCTGCTTAACTGTTGTTCGGATAACTCGCCGTTCCCTTTTTGGACAACATATACTTCAAGGGTTTTCTTTCCCCAGTTCTCGTACACATCCTGTACCGTTTCGTAGTATAGGTCCAGGTGATTCCCTTTGATCGCACCACCCTTGTCCGCTACAACCCCATATCCATAGCCCGGAATCCAAAGGATGGTTCCGAGAGGGAATATGGCAAGATCGGCGGCAATGGTGGAAAACAGATCCCTTTTCACCTTCACCCCTGAATACGTGATACCATAGGATGGGCTTTCCGGGTACTTTCCGGTTGATTCATACCCTGCTGTATATCCTGTAGCCAAAACTTCATGCTTCGGATATTTCGAGAGCTCGATTGCCTCCGCTATCGTCGTGGGACCATTGCTCGCGGATGCCGATGCCATTAGCGTTGCCACTTGCCCTCCACTATGAATCGCTTTATATTCGAGACCAAGCATTCGATGTTGTCTCATCGCTTCTTCAAAAGGATGATCTTCAGGCACAGCCCCAAAAACATGATTCAAGGTCGATTCGATGGCCAAGATAAATAATATGATAATAGCAACCCTCAAAAATAATGCCTTTACAATCTTCATATGTATCAATTCCACTCCTCTCACAAGGATATTTGTTCCCTTTACGGAGTGAAAGTATTCATAAAGCCTGGAAAGAACCAATTATTCTTACAAAAAAGGCTCTTTTCGTAAAGATTGTTGTTATTAAAACGAAACTATTTAAGGTTGATTGGAGCTGAAGTGCGAGACTCCTGCGGGAGCAGCGGGACAGGTGAGACCCCACAGGCGTTTACGCCGAGGAGGCTCACCGTCCGCCCAGCGGAAAGCGAGCATCTGGAGGGGAAACCATCCACACCGCACTACTTAGTAAATAGCAACAAAGTATGCGAAAACAAAAAGGACCGTCCATAAATGACGGCCCTTCCCTTATTAAAACATTTGATATCCTTTATTCCTCAGAATCCTGATCACCACACCAGCTAAAACCGCGCCAAGCAGGCCGCTTGATAAAATAATGATGTCTGCCGTATGCAGGGATGTAAGGTTCGTACCAAGATTGGAAAAAGATATTCCCGGATTCCTAAAATATTCTATTAGCTTTGTTTCATTGACAATGATGATGAAGACGATTGGAAATAAGAAGACCATGATCCACGAAGAACGGAAGAGCATATTCAGCAAAAAGCCAATTCCGAAAAACAATATGAAAAATAAGAGTATTGAGATAATTAAAACAGGCAATGGCATGTTATTCTTGACCCTCCTTAAAAGCGACACCTTTAGTTTACTGAAAACATAATTGCTGCGTCAACGACTTATACCAAATAATACCGAAGAAAAGATAATTACCCAAATTACAAGAATAGTTTATATGATGTATATCCAAATTGATCTCCCGGATTCAACCCGTCAAGCATCGTCTGCATTCTTTCCTTTTTAAAAGCTAAAAGCTGTTCCAATAGTAACGATTGCTTCCCCTCCTTCATGAGTAAATCAGGGTGATGAAATTTAGCTTCATATAATTCATCCAATTGAGCATTTACTTTAAAACTGAGCGGTTTAAGTAAAAATATCAACATATTATCACTTATATCCCCTTTGATGACTCCGCTTCTAACTCCTACGATGCCTTCGATTTCTGTATGAATGCCCGTCTCCTCCAACACTTCCCTTACGACAGCTTCATCGACGGTTTCATCATTTTTGACAAAACCTGCCGGAAGCGACCATTGCCCTTTCAATCCGCCATACCTTTTGTTCACGACAAGCCACTCACCTTTATCGGATATCACAAGGCCGGACACTGCCAACCAAACATTTTTGCAACGTTCCACCAAAACCCACTTCCCCTACATTAGATGATGCCAAAGATAATTTCCTTGATCAAACTTCGTCATCCCCATTATATTCCACACAAAAAAATTGCATACTCCGCTATGACACACTCATCGATGGATGGGTTGCCAATGAAAAAGCCATTCAGGGACAATCCCCAAATGGCCATTTTTGATCTATCGAAAAAAATTAAAGGACGTTGAATTTACCCTTTTTAGCAACAAGTGAGGCTCCGCCAATCATTAACAATGCCCTGTTATCAACCATTTTCTTCATGAATGATGCAGTCTTACCTGTAACTTTTTTGCCGAAGACAACACCAATCGCATTATCTTCACCGAGTGAACATACCGTTCCTTTGTTTTCGAAAGTGAACGTTTCCAGGTCGCTTTCGTTACGAACCAATTTAGTCAGGTTCTTCGCAATGACCTCACCTTGCTGCATCGCTATTTGTGCAGTAGGTGGATATGGACGATTAATTTCCTCGTTGATGATCAAAGCGCAATCCCCTACGATGAAGATATCGTCATGCCCCGGTGCCCGCATGTCAAGATTCACTTTAATACGTCCGCGCATAGCTTCAAAACCGGAAGCCTCTATCACGGAGTTTCCACGTACGCCAGCTGCCCATACAACGGTGCCCGCTTTGATTTCTTCCACTTCATCTTCACCTTTTGCCACGATGATGCCTTCAGGAGTCGCCCCCTTGATCGGTGTGCCGATTTTGAATTCCACACCTTTTTTCTCAAGGTAAGATACTGCATAATCCACCAATTCCGGATCGAAGCCAGGGAGGACGGCTGGGGCTGCCTCCACACAGTACATGCGGACCTTTTGGAAATCGATGTCGTATTCTTTACAAAGTTCAGGGACACGGTTAGCCAATTCGCCAAGGAATTCGATACCCGTAAATCCTGCTCCTCCAACAACGATCGTCAAGCGGTCTTCATTCTTTTCGACCTCAGTACTGTACGTCGCGAATTGCAATTGGATATGGTCACGGATTTTACGTGCCGTGTTCACGTTAGAGATAGAGAAAGCATATTCTTTTAGCCCCTGGATTCCGAATGTTTCCGATTCAGGTCCAAGACCAATCACTAAATAATCATAAGAAATTTCGCCGTTTTCAAGGATGACTTTTTTGTTCTCCGTTTTCACTTCCAAAACGGAATCCTGGATGAATTTAACTTTGCTGTTAATGACACTTTTGATTGGATAGCGCACACGATCATGATGAAGCGTTCCAGCGGATGCTTCATGCAGCCATGTTGTTTCATAGTGGTAATCATTTTTGTTAACTAATACGATTTCTGCTTCATTTTGACCTAATGCCTTCTGTAAGCGAGTAACAGTCATCAATCCACCATAACCTGCTCCTAAAACAACGATTGTTGGCTTTTTCAAAAGTATTCTTCCACCTTTACGATATTTTCTTGTGATGCTTTCCATAACTAAAATATATTGTCTATCTTTATAATTTCCATTATAAAAAGCACTCTTATACATTTGTGACGTATTTCACGTAACACTTCATAAATGTCATAAAAAATTCATAAAAAATTCACCAAATGATATCTAAGTAAATTTTAGTCTTTTTCCTTACCTTTTTCAAGTAACAAACCGAACTTTTTCGGGTTGAAATATAGCCGAAAAACATTACTTTTCACTCAATTGCGACCATATTTATACGATATGCTCAACATTGGCAAAGGGTAATTTCACCTAGATTTGAAAGCGGATACAAAACATTCATCACGAAACCGCACAAATGTAGTCAAAACTTTCTCACTTTTCTAACTTTCTCCGTTTTTTAAAAGATCATCTATGTTAAAATAAGAGAATAAATTTCAGCAAACCTAGTATATCGGAGGGATAACGTTGGAAGTTAATGAAAAAGTTTATGATATTACAATCATTGGCGGAGGCCCGGTTGGATTATTCACTGCATTTTATGGAGGGATGAGACAGGCATCCGTAAAAATCATCGAGAGCCTGCCACAATTAGGCGGACAATTGTCGGCCCTTTATCCTGAGAAATACATCTATGATATCGCTGGTTTCCCCAAAGTGCGAGCTCAGGAGCTAGTGAATAATTTGAAAGAACAAATGGCAAAGTTCGAACAGGATGTCGTCCTGGAGCAAGCCGTTCAAGAAGTGGAAAAGCAAGCCGATGGAGTTTTCAAGTTAACGACTGATAAAGAAATCCATTACTCCAAAACGATTATCATCACAGCTGGAAATGGGGCTTTCCAACCCCGCCGCATCGAAATTGAGGATGCAAAAAAATATGAAAACGGCAACCTTCACTATTTCATCGATGACCTCAATCATTTTGCCGGCAAAAAAGTGGTGGTCTTCGGCGGTGGGGATTCAGCAGTGGACTGGGCCTTAATGCTGGAGCCGATTGCCGAGAAAGTGAGCATCATTCACAGAAGAGATAAGTTCCGTGCCCACGAACATAGTGTAGAAACACTTAAAAATTCAAAAGTGGAAATAAAGACTCCATACATACCTGCAGAGTTGATTGGTACAGACGGACGTATCCATACAATTGTCATCAAGGATACAAATGGTGACGATACAGAGACCATGGATGTAGATGCAGTCATCGTCAATTACGGCTTCGTTTCTTCTCTTGGTCCCATTAAGGAATGGGGACTTGATATCCAGAAGAACAGCATTTTGGTGAATTCCAGAATGGAAACGAATATCCCGGGGATTTATGCAGCAGGCGATATTGCAACCTATGATGGCAAAGTAAAATTGATTGCCAGTGGGTTTGGTGAGGCACCCACTGCCGTCAATCACGCCAAACAATATATTGACCCAAAAGCAAAAGTTCAGCCGATGCACAGTTCTTCCATGTTTTAATTATATTACGCAAAAACCGGCTTTCATGGCCGGTTTTTTTTGTCCCCAATTCGATGATTGTGGATAAGTTTTTTCAATTAGTTATCCACAGTGCTTACCCTTTTCATTCTATGGGTAAAGAGTAGAAGAAGCTATAAAGGGGGAATGCATCCATGAATATTTTAATTGCAGGGGCCAACGGAACGACCGGAAAGCAGATCATTGGGAATTATCAAAAAATCCGCAAATGACCGTATACGGGATGATCAGGAAAGAGGAACAGGCTCAAACGATAAAAGAACTCGGCGGGCATCCAATCCTTGCAGATTTAGAGGGAAATGTGGATAAAGCAGTGGATAACATGGAAGCCATCATTTTTGCCGCCGGACCTGGACCCAAAACAGGGCCGGATAAAACAACAGCTGTGGATAAGAATGGAGCCATTAAACTGGTTGATGCCGCCAAAAAGAAAGGGATCGAACGTTTTGTCATGTTAAGCTCTGTCGGTTCTGATAATCCGGAACAAGCCCAAGAAGAAATGCGCCATTATCTTGAAGCAAAACATGATGCCGATGAACATTTAAAAGCAAGCGGGCTGACATACACGATAGTCCGGCCGGTTGCTTTGACAAATGAACAAGCGATCGGAAAAATCTTTGCGGATGAGAAAGTCGCCGATGTCGCCTCCGTTCTTGCCCAATCTGTCACAGAGGAAAAAACGTTCAATAAAACATTCGAGATATTCAGCGGCACCCTCCCAATCAAGGAGGCCCTGAACAATATGTAAGCCAGCATGAAAAAGGGGCAGTTGTTAAATTCCCACCTGGACTAGACTGTAGAAACATTCAAAGAAAAGCATGTTTGCCTACTGTTTTTTCTAAAAAACGTTGTAGTTGATTTCAGAAATCCAATAAGGTTTACAATAAAAAACGTAATGATAATCTAGTCTCGTGTTAGGATGAGACCATCCTGAATCCCTTTTGTCAAAACAAACTAAAGGAGGCACTTATTAAAGTGCCCCCTTTTTCCGAAGTATTGGAGTTTACTTAGCAGTTCTCCGGCGTGCCGGCGTTTTTTGCCGTTTTGAAGGAAGACCCGCAACCGCATGAAGCGATGGCATTTGGGTTTTCGATCGTAAAGCCTCCACCCATCATCGTTTGTTTATAATCAATTACCGTTCCATTCAATATATCTGCATCCTCGGCATTGACAAGGATCTTAATTTCAAACTGTTCCAGCTGGCTATCTTTTTCTCCGGGCTCTTGTTCAAAGCCCATTCCGTAGGATAATCCACTGCAGCCTCCGCCTTTAACGGCCACTCTTAAAAAGGAACCCTCTTCACCATTATGTTTCATCATTTCTTTTATCTGAAAAGCGGCAGCTTCCGTTATTTGAACAACATCACTCACAATAAATCCCTCCTTCTTCTGAATATGTGAGATAGAACCATTTCTCTTTATAGTATATACCAAAGAAATTCCCGCGCTCAATTTTCCAGCTTGGAAAAATTCATATTCCCCCACCTATTTTACCAACTAACATTCGTCTATAATAATAGGGATAGGTATAATGGACTAATCCGTTGAACCCGATCCTAATTTACAATAAGGGGGTAATCACCATCGAAAGTATACATCCTCTATATGACAAAAGCATGGAATGCCTTTTATGCAAACCAAAGTCGACCACTAAAAAGGTACAGTCACGTTTTGTAAAGGTTGCTAAATACAACACGGACTTTTGTCCCGTTCATGCTGATTCAACCGTAAACCCACTTTACTATAATATTTTTGTGTGCCCTCACTGCGGCTTTTCTTATTCCGAGGATTTTTCGCGGTACTTCCCCCCACTACAATGGAAATCATTTTGGAAAAATTCAGCTCCCAGTGGGTTCCCCATCATTTTAGCAAGGAAAGATCCATTAAAGACGCGATCAATACATACAAGCTGGCGAGTTATTGCGGAGCTTTAAAAAAGGAAAAACATATAATCCTTGCTAGAATCTGTTTACGGATAGCCTCGTTATATAGGATCAAACAAAACAAGGAACAATAAGAAAGATTTTTGAAGTTCGCCCTATAGGAATATGAAGCATCGTATTCAACAGGGGACTTCAGCAGCACCCAGGCATCCGAAGCCCGGATCCTTTATCTCGCTGGAGAAATCTCAAGAAGGATAGGCAAAGAAAAGGCAGCCATCAAGTATTTTTCATTCGTGTTCGAAAGACAAAAAAATGCCCGGGAAGCCTCCATCATCCAGATGGCCAGGGACCGCTTTCAGGAACTCAAACGGACCTAGGAAACAACCCACCCTTTGCTGCAGCACTGATAAAAAAGGGGGCTGTCCCTTCCAGGAACAGCCTTTATCCGCCGTTGATGATTAAGACATTTCAAATTCATCAATGTACTTATATATTTTATCTACCAATTCATCCGTTGTGTCACCAAAAACCACTTCACCGTTTACAAGTGCATATAAGTTACTGGAGCATCTGCCGCAATATCCCAGGCAACCATATTCTATGATATCCAAATTCGGATCCCGCTCCAATCTTTCTAGGGCCTCCTGAGCCCCACTGGCTAGATTGCTTACGCAAAATTCAATAATCGGGTACATTGTTTCACCTCACAGTTACTAACAACCCATCTTATTACTTTTCCCATTAACAGTCAATATTTACGCATAAAAAATAAGCCTATTTCAAGATATCGGTTGTGATTTCCTTTTATATTCGTTATACTTTTGTCGGGGTACGTAAAAAAAGAAAATTATCTAATTTTTTATTCTTACTACAAATTGGGGTATATATATTTAATTAAACTTTTAAGGGGACCATTTGGGGGAATCCTATAGTTAAGTGCTAATCAAATTTTTCAAGAGATCAAATAAAGGGGAAAAAATCATATGAAGAATCTAGTCATACTTGGTGGCGGGTATGGTGGTATGCGCATGTTGCAAAGATTGCTGCCTAATCAGCTTCCTGAAAATGTGAGCATCACGCTTATCGACCGTAATCCTTATCACTGCTTAAAAACGGAATATTATGCTTTAGCAGCAGGTACCATTCCAGATCAGCACATCCGTGTTGCATTTCCTGAACATCCTCGCTTGAAGAACGTATACGGAGAAGTACTTTCCATCGATATGGAAAATAAACAGGTCATTATAGAAAATCAAGATCCTGTCGTTTATGATGATTTAGTCATTGGCCTTGGCTGCGAAGATAAATACCACGATATTCCTGGTGCAGACATACACACTTACAGTATCCAAACAATCGATAAATCACGCCGCACATATTCTGCTTTGAATAATTTAGGTGCCGGTGCAACCGTTTCTATCGTTGGTGGCGGACTGAGCGGTGTTGAGCTTGCAAGTGAATTGATTGAAAGCCGTTCAGATTTAAACGTTAAGCTATTTGACCGTGGACCGCATATTCTATCTGCTTTCCCAGAAAGATTAAGTACTTTTGTCGAATCATGGTTCGATAAACATACCATCGAAATCGTACATCATTCAAATATTACGAAAGTTGAACCAAATCTTCTTTATAATGGCGACGAAGCCGTTCAAAGCGACGTCATCGTATGGACAGCTGGAATTCAGCCAAGCAAGATCATCCGCGATATGGATATTGAAAAAGACCGTCAAGGAAGAGCCGTTCTGACTCCTCAGCATTTCCTTCCTAATGATGACAGCATCTTTGTAGTCGGCGACTGCGCGAGCCTTCCTCATGCACCTAGTGCTCAATTAGCGGAGTCCCAAGCTGAGCAAATCGTCCAAGTCCTTGTGAAGAAATGGGCAAATGAACCACTTCCGGAAAGCTTCCCTACCATGAAATTAAAAGGAACATTAGGTTCCCTTGGGAAGAAACAAGGTTTTGGTCTTGTTGCAAATCGCCCAATCACCGGCAGAGTGGCACGCCTAATGAAATCAGGCATTCTCTGGATGTATAAATACCATAACGGTTGATTCATAAACTGGCCCAATGAGCTGCATGCAGCCCATTCATGGGTCAGTTTTTCTTATTTCTTCCATTATATATCATACTCGCACCGAGTATCCATATTTCTCCATCGTTTCCACCACTTTTTTGAGACGGACATTTCCTTCCGCAATGATTTCACCTTCGATGAGGACCAGTGGATAAAATAAATCTTCCTCGATCATCTTCTCGGCAAAGCTCTTTTGCTTCAATGTTTCTGGTGGGTTATACATATCTATATAGGATATTTTAAATGGCTGCTCAGGAAACTTTCTCGTTAAAGCGGCTTCAAGCCACTCGCAGGTATCTTTCGAAGAGGGGAGATTCACACAACTCGCGCAAATTTGCTCCGCTCCATACACTTCTATCTCAATATCTTTCCTTACCATACTCTTCCTCCTTCAGTTTATTATAGTTGCTTCATTTGAATAATGTTTAAAACTTCACCTGTTTCCATCATACCAGAATAATATAGATTATATTTCCGCAAAGTTACAGTTGGATTTTTTATTACCTTCGCATTATAATATGATTAGGAAAGGAGTCGATTGCAATGTCTGAACAAACAATGGAAGTTCAAGTTCAAGAAGTCCTAGATAAGCTTCGTCCGTTTCTTCTTCGTGATGGCGGTGACTGTGAACTAGTTGACGTAGAAGATGGGATTGTAAAATTACGATTACTAGGAGCTTGCGGAAGCTGTCCTAGTTCGACCATTACGCTAAAAGCTGGGATTGAGCGTGCCCTACTTGAAGAAGTTCCTGGTGTAGTGGAAGTTGAACAAGTTTTCTAATAGCCCTTTAAATAACATGCAGCGTATGGATGAAGGATCACTTCATCTATACACGTTCAACCTTTTTTCATGCAGGCCGGAATCTTTTTGCGGACTGTAATAAAAATAAAGCTGACTCGGCTTTTGCCCTATCAAATGAATTGATACGGCTTGACACGGGTCAGCTTTTTTATATGGACGGCAAATGAACACGGCTCATGATTTCAAAAACTTCAATTCCTTTTTTTCCTGTTCAGAAAGGATTGCCGTATAACTTCCATCATTATCGATTTCCAATTCCTTCACAAGGAATTCCGGAAATCTATTCTTCAATCCAGTGAGCAAACCTTCACTTTTTTCTTGAGATGCCAAGCATAAAACAGTTGGACCCGCTCCGCTTAGTGCCGCACCAAATCCGCCTTCATTTAGGACAACTTCTTCTATAAGCGCTAAATGGGGGACCAACTCCGCTCGATATGGCTGATGGAAACGATCACTTTGCATCATTTCACCAACAAGTTTCCAATCTTTCGATAGAACTCCTGCAAGCATTACATTTGCGGCTGCGCTCCCGCTTATCGCATCTTTATAGGAAAGCGAATTCGGAAGGACATTTCTTGAATCCTCAGTAAGCAATTCAAAATTGGGAATGACAGCGATCACCTTAACTCCCTCGATTGGAAACGACACGACATCCGTTCTTTCCTCCGTATGAAGGCCCACAACCAATCCACCATACACAGATGCCCCCGCATTATCGGGATGCCCTTCAAAGAGGGAAGCATGCCTATTCTTCTCCTCATTTGATAAATGAAGCTCACCAACGATGTTCGCCAATTCAATTCCCGCCACAATGGCAGAGGCACTGCTTCCAAGCCCCCGCGCCAGTGGAATTTCGCTAGAGACGAAAAGCCGGCATGGGGATAGTTCCTTTCCATAGGAAGCCGCCGTTTCCTTGGCAATTTGGACGATATAATTACGATCATCCCTTGGAAAAACAGACATTTCCTCTGAAAGCGGGACGACTTCCCAATGATCTGATGAAGATCCGTGTATTTCCAAGTAAAGCCCTAACGCCAAGCCGATGGAATCGAATCCTGGGCCTAGGTTGGCCGTACTTGCTGGTACACGGATCAAGAACATCTCTGATTCTGCACTCATGCCTGTTTCACACCCTGCAGATGTTCTAAAATGACTTCTTCATCCATTGGCAGCAATGTAGGTTGAATCGTACTTGTATTGACTGCCACATTCGGATCCTTCAATCCATTTCCAGTCAATACAGCAACAATCTTACTTCCTTTTTTGATTTCACCGCTTTTTAATTGTTTATAGATACCTGCAATGGAAGCACATGATGCCGGCTCTGCAAATACCCCTTCTTTTTTAGCAAGGAAATGATAGGCTTCCAGAATTTCTTCGTCTGTCACCTCATCAATTTTGCCTTTGGATTCATTAGCCGCTTCCACAGCAAACTTCCAACTTGCAGGATTTCCAATCCTGATGGCCGTTGCAATCGTTTCTGGATTTTCAATAATGCTGTCCCGGACAATTGCAGCCGATCCTTCAGCTTCGAACCCTCTCATTTCAGGAAGGCCCGTTTGTTTCGCTTCGTTATATTCCTTAAAGCCTTTCCAGTAAGCCGTTATATTCCCTGCATTCCCGACTGGCAGCGCCAAAATATCCGGTGCGGAGCCAAGAGAATCACAAATTTCGAAAGCTGCTGTCTTCTGCCCTTCAATCCGGTATGGGTTGACCGAATTCACAAGAGTTATCGGTGAACTCTCACTAAGTGAACGGACGATTTTTAAAGCTTGGTCGAAGTTCCCTTCGATCGAGATGATTTCCGCTCCATACATAACGGCTTGGGCAAGCTTGCCCATCGCTATTTTACCTTCCGGGATGACGACGATACAACGCAGGTTGGCACGGGCCGCATAAGCTGCTGCAGCTGCTGATGTATTCCCTGTGGAAGCGCAGATGATCGTGTCGCTGCCCTCTTCTATCGCTTTGGCGACGGCCATGACCATTCCGCGGTCCTTAAATGACCCAGTTGGATTTGCCCCTTCATATTTTACATGTAAGTCGATTCCCCACTCTTCGGATAATCGATTCAGTCTGATTAAAGGTGTATTGCCCTCCAAAAGGGTTAGTGCAGGCGTGTTTTCATTGACGGGTAAAAAATCTTTATACGTGCTTATAAGTCCTTGCCAGCTCATTTGATGTCCTCTCCTTCAACTCTATATGTGCTTTTCACTTCTCTTACCATATTGTAATCATTTAATTTCTGTATTATTTGCTCAAATGCAGCCTTTGTGGCAGTATGCGTAACTAATACAATTTCGGAAGATTCCTTTTCATCCAGAGGCAATTGAAGGATTTTATCGAATCCTACCCCGTGCTCGGCAAATAAATTCGTGATTTTGGCTAAAACGCCAACTTCATCCTGAACATGTAACCGAATGAAGAATTTAGCGAAAATCTCAGTGGCATCTTTTAATTGTTTCGGGTACTGGGGTGCAACGGCACTGCGGCCATTTACGCCCAGCCTCATATTCTTGATGACCGTCACCATATCCGAAACGACTGCAGTCGCAGTAGGAAGACTGCCAGCCCCCGGTCCGTAAAACATCGTTTCCCCTACGGCTTCCCCATAAACGTATACAGCATTATACTCATTATTTACCGATGCCAACGGATGTGCTTCCGGAAGAAGTGCAGGCTGGACACTTACGTCGACCCTATCCCCTGCCCTGGAAGCGACCCCGATCAATTTCATTGTATAACCAAGCTTCTTGCTATATCTCAAATCCTCTTCGGATATCTCGGTAATGCCCTGTACCTCAACATCATTCAAGCCAATGTTCATTGAGAACCCGAGTGTTGATAGGATCGCCATTTTACGGGCCGCATCCAATCCGCCTACATCGGCTGTCGGATCGGCTTCAGCAAATCCCAGCTCCTGGGCTTCCTTCAATACGTCATCATAAGCTCTGCCTTCCTTGCTCATTTTCGTTAAAATGAAGTTTGTCGTTCCATTGACGATTCCCATCATTTTCGTGATGCGGTCAGAAGATAACCCATCGACAAGACCGCGTAAAATCGGAATTCCCCCTGCAACACTTGCTTCATAGAACAAATCACATTGATTATCGGTGGCCAATTCCAACAGTTCCGGTCCATGTAAAGCCATTAGGTCTTTGTTGGCCGTAACGATATGCTTTTTATTTTTTATCGCTTCTATTAGATAGCCGCGTGTTTCTTCAATTCCGCCCATCACTTCTATTACAACATCAATCTCGGGATTCGAAAGGATATCCTCAGGATTGTCCGTTAACATTCCTTTTTCGACCGCGACAAGCCGCTCCTTCGTCGTGTCTTTCACTAGTATCTTCTTAATGGATATGGAACAGCCCACTTGATGCATGAGCTTGTCCTGGTGGCTTTCAATGATTTGTACGACTCCTGATCCGACTGTACCTAACCCTAATAAACCGATCGAGATGGCTTTCATATTTTGGTTCCCCCTTAAAAACTGTTTGCCTGTAGAAAACATTTGTATTTGTATAGTAGACATTATAAGTTTAATTCACATAATTATCAATAGTTAGAAAAGGTGGATGCACGAACTTTTTTCGTCCATCCCTTGAACGAGTAAGAACGGGTAACGTTAATTTTTTTATGGGAAAACCATTTTGATGATTATTATGATTATTACTTAACGCTCTTCAATGAATCATTTGTACCCATTACAATATGCGGCTTTTGTACGGGATCCATCCACTTCAATAAACTGAGGACATTCCTTTCGGCCGTGGCTGTACATCCCGCCGTCGGTTTTGTATCCCCTCTCCATATATGGAGAAAGATTGCACTGCCTTTTCCTTTTATGATGGGATCCGTATTATAATTGATGACCGCTCCATACCTATAGAGTTCATGATTCATCCTTTCAAAAGACTTCCATTTAACCGAAGGATTTCCTTTATAGGTTTTCCACTTGTTATAATCCCTGGATGTCTGATCATCAATCCAGTAGTCATATTTGGTCGTTTTCTTATAACTCATTTTCATTCCGGCCGGCTTCGTTTCGCTCCCAAAGGCCGTACCAAAGGAATAAATTCCAACCGGGGATTTCCCATCCCCCTCTTTTTTGCTCTTCGTGAAGCCGTTCTTCCCAATGACACCCTCCATCTTCTTCAATGCCCGGCGCCATTCCCCTTGTTTCTTCTCATAAGTTTGGATCGTGACCTTCGTATCACTCATCGATTTACCTGTCGCCGATACAACTTGGTTAACGCCTTTCCTCCTATCGAATTTCTTCAGAAGAGCTTTTTCATCAGCACTGAAAACCTCTTTTACATCTGCCATATTGATATATGCGGCCTTATTTGCGTGACAGATTTTATACCAGTTTCCAGTTCTCCCCTTTGCCGATAATTCTTTATTTTTCTTATACGTATTTAACGTTTTACTGGCAGCCGACGCCTTTTCTTTCACATCCGCTTCAGACTTCATGACAATCTTGAATTGAGTCGATTCGCAACTTGTTTTCGATTCAGCTTTCGCAAGATTCGCCGTTTGGATGATTAAAAAGGCTATAAGGGCGGCCATCATCAATCTTTTCATGATCCCATCCTTCCGCATTGATTAAATATCTAATTATTCTAAAAAATCTTGTTATCATCATAACATAGTAAGTAAGAATGAATCATATTTCTTTCCCGTTTTTATCTAAATCCAGTCAATTTTAGGCAAATCATATTGCTTGGCAGGGACCTCTGCCAATTCATAAAAATGTTTGAGGAAGAACTCATATTGTTGGGAGGATTTCGTGATCGAAGCTATTTTATCCTCCAATTCATTCGACCTTGATTCCGTCGTTTTTGAAAAATACTCTTCCACCGTTTCAAAATAATGAATGGGAAACAGCATCCTCGAATATAACAACCGGGCTGAAAAACTGGAGAAGGGTTCTATGGACTGATATTCGTGAAAGAAATGGCCAATGCCCCGCTGATGGGTATGCACATTTTGAAAATAATGTTCCCTCACCCATTCCGCGACATCCCTGGTTCCGTGGTCGAATACCCAATCGAACGGATTTTTCATCCACTTATTGCTTTTCCAGGTATCATGTAAAAAACGTTCATAACATACCGTTCCGCTATCGACAATTTGCGGGGTATCATCTATTTCCGTGTCGACTAAATATTGAATCGCATTTTCACCCAGGACCATATAATAGGGAAAGGTTTCTATAAATAATTTTTCAAACTGGTTATCAGGATGGGCGTTGAGCTTATCCCGCCAAATCTTTTCTAACTGATCGATCCTTTGTTCCCAGAGCTCTTTCCATTTACCGATCCTTGAACATGTTCGAATCGTTTCATTAATCGTTCGACCACGCTGATGGAATCTTGCCAGACGTCTCCCCGGGTTGAAATTTCTCGGACCTTCCAATGCCTGATTGGCGAGAAGGATGAATAATTGTTCATCCGCTTCCGAAACATAACTTCCATGATTGGCAAGGACAAAGGCGGATACGTGACGATCACCTTGTGAAATCAGATGTTGAGACATTTTATACCGTTCCACTAATTCCTCCTGCTCCATATTTTCAATAGGAACGATACTGTACACCATATTTCCTGAACGGAAGCTTGGAAACCTGACATTGGCTTCTTCAAGCTCCACCTGTATGCCATAATTATTAAAAATGATTTCTTCTATCATGGAATGGCCTCCTTCATCAAATGGATATAATAGAAATATTGGACATCATATACTTATATATATGTGGAATAACCCGTTTTCTGAATGATTATCGAAACCTTATTTAGAAATTCCAATCAAAACATCTTCCATAGGTTTTCAGTTTAATCAAATCAAACTACCTGCATTAGAAATATCCCTTTAAAATATAGAGAAATGGGTGATGAAATGGCTAATATTGAACAATCAATGTCTGAAAAAACGGCTCGGAAATGGCTAATTGAACGAGGAGTGAAATTGGAGGATATCGCTGAGCTTGTCATGTATTTACAATCCGGCTACCATGAAAACCTCCAAATGTCAGATTGCCTTCACAATGTCGAACGGGTCCTTTCAAAACGCGAGGTCCAAAATGCCATCCTTACCGGCATACAGTTGGATATTCTTGCTGAGAAAAAACTGCTCGAGGAGCCTTTGCTGAGCATCATTGAAATAGATGAAGGCCTATATGGGGTCGATGAAATATTGGCTTTTTCAATTGTGAATGTTTATGGGTCCATCGGCTTTACCAATTATGGTTTCATCGATAAACAAAAGCCGGGTATCTTAAAATATTTAAATGATAAAAGCACAGGTAAGGTGAACACCTTTTTAGATGATATCGTTGGGGCAATTGCCGCTGCCGCTTCAAGCAGGCTTGCCCATAGAACCGAAAATGCGGAATAATAAACGAATGATATTCACGACATGAAAAAAACCAGGGCTGCATTTAAACTGTACCCTATAGAGTAGACACCTAAAAAAGTCTCCTATAGGGTACTTTTTTGTATAATTAAGAAACACAACGAGAAAACACAACATGGGACTGGAGAAGGTTATGAGTAAAAAGCTTTTTACAGAGAAAGAAATCAAACTACTATCATCTAATAATTATGTTAAATCTGTAAGTTCAAAAGGAATTACTTATACTGATGAATTTAAGCATATATTTATAGCGGAAAAACAGAAAGGCAAGTTCGTAAGGCAAATATTTGAAGAATTTGGGTTTGATGTAGAGGTTTTGGGGACGGAAAGAATTAAATCAGCGAGTAAGAGATGGCAAGCAGTTTACGAGAAGAACGGGATTATTGGTTTATGTGACACTAGAGCAGGAAATTCAGGGCGCCAAAAGGAAAGAAAACTTACCCTAGAGGAGAAAAATGCTCGCTTAGAAGCACAAATCAACTTACTAAAGGCAGAAAACGAACTGTTAAAAAAGATTCGTTTTGCAGAAAGGGGGATGAAGAAGTAGTTCTTCCTCCTTTCCAAAAATATATCCTAATTCGCTCCGTGATTGAAAAATATCAACTAAAACATATGGTGAAATACCTTTGTAAAATAGTCGGTGTTTCAAGAAGTGGTTATTATAATTACTTCTCAGTGAAATCACAGGAAAAAAGAATTCGAAAAGATGAAAAGGATGAGGTAGTGAAAGAAATCATCATAAAAGCATTCCATTTCAAAAATCGTAAGAAAGGGGCTCGTCAGATCAAAATGACTTTGGCGGGTCAATTTAATGTTGTCTATAATTTGAAGCGTATCCGGCGAATCATGAAGAAGTACAGCATTATATGCCCTATTCGGAAGGCAAATCCGTACAGACGAATGATGAAAGCCACTCACGAGCACCGTGTGGTGCCGAATCTTTTGAAGAGGGAATTCAAACAGGAAGTTCCAGGTAAAATACTACTGACAGATATCACATATTTGTTCTATGGCCAAGGAAAGAAAGCTTATCTATCAACGATTAAGGATGCTTCGACCAATGAAATTGTGGCTTACCATGTATCAGATCGCATTACCATGGACCTGGCTACGGAAACCCTCCTCAAGTTAAAGAAAAATCGAAGATTTCACAAAGCAAAGAATGCCTTTATCCACTCTGATCAGGGAACTCATTATACCCATCCGGACTTTCAGAAATTAGTAAAAAAACTGGGATTAGGCCAGTCGATGTCAAGGCGCGGGAACTGCTGGGATAATGCACCTCAAGAATCTTTTTTTGGCCATTTTAAAGATGAAGCCTCTATTAAAGCATGTTCAACTTTAGATGAATTAAAAAAAGAAATTAAGCAATATATGACGTATTACAATCACTACAGATACCAATGGAATTTAAAAAAGATGACTCCTGTTCAATACAGAAATCATCTTTTTCAAGCTGCCTAGGCTTTTTTTAAACTGTCCTTTACAAAGGGTACATTTCAATTCGCAGACCTGGTTTTTTTCATTCAAAGCGCCATAAGTCAAGGGTGTCCACCACATGCGTAGGCTGCTCCTTATATTGCTTTAAACGTTCTTTTGTCGTTACGCCAGTATGTACAAGCAGTGTATCGATCCCAGCATTAATGCCGGCAAGGATATCCGTATCATAGTTATCTCCAACCATGATTGTCTCTTCTTTAGGAACCCCCAATACTCTTAGGGCTTGCTCCACTATGACGGATTCTGGCTTGCCAATGAAAATCGGCTGTACCTGGGTCGAAACGGAAACAACGGAGGTCAAGGAACCATTCCCCGGCAAAAGGCCTTGCTCGGTAGGAATGGCAATATCACCATTGGTCGAAATGAAAACAGCGCCATTTCTTACAGCAAGACAGGCTTTTGACAACTTTTCATAATTGACGCCGCGGTCGATGCCCATGACCAGATAATCGGGATGCTCTTCCACAAGCTTCATTCCCTTTTCCTTAAGAGCCTCGATGATGCCTTCTTCACCCACCACATAGACCGATGCACCTTTCTTTTGTTCAGCTATGTAATTGGCAGTGGCCATGCTTGTCGTGAAAACCTGGTCATCCTCCGTCGATATGCCGATGCTTCTCAATTTATCCGCTACCTGTGCCGGAGTCCGGGATGAATTATTGGTGACGAACAAATAAGGGATATCCCTTTTCCTTAAGTCATTAATAAACCCTGCCGCTTCCGCAATTTGTTCCGTTCCGCGATACATGGTGCCATCTAAGTCAATTAAATATCCTTTATACGACTTCATTTGAAATTCGCCTTCCTAACGCTGCTAGTTTTTAAAAGCTGAAACAGGTCCCAATTCATTCGTTAAATAGTTCCTCACCAAATCAGGGAATTGCTTGAATGCCTCGATATTTTCCGAAAATACGGCATGCAGTTCTTTGTGATCCACTTCAATGAAGTCTTGTACCAGCATTTTCCTTAATGGCAAAACCTTTTTGAATTGCATCGCTTTTTCTTCTGAAATCACTTTTTCATCTTGAAGGATATCGATAATATCCTCATAACTTCCTGGATCACGCATAATGAAACCATCAATTACCGCATTTCCTACATCCAACACGGAATCGATGGAAGTTTGTATAAGCCTTTCAGCGATAAGTTCCGAATGGTCTCCATCCCAATTATCCTGCCCCTCGAAAAGTCCAAGCTGCTTTTCAAGAAAACCTAATATTTGTTCAATCTTTTGGCGGTCTACAAAGTACATTTTTTCCAGATCCTTTCTGATCTAAGATGATATAGGGAATCATTGGTTGAATGAGCGGCATAGTCAAAAACGCTGTACCGAACCAACCTTATTCCTTGATAATACCATAGCTTCTCCCTTACCCTCAATTCCTTCAACCACACATTGCCTTTTCTACGGGGGTGCATTTGCAGACGTACACTCCCCGATTCCATTTATATTCTTGCCATTTTCATTTAATCGATGAAGTTCTTCAGCCTGTAGCCCCGAAAAATGTATGTTCCCCTATTGAAGTCACTTTGTTATGATGGAAATATAAATGTGAAGATACGAAGGGAATGATACTATGGAAGATCGCTTTTATTTATACAATGACGTCGTTGATTCAAAAACCCGGTTCATAAGCTTCATGGGAGAGGAATCAAGATTCGATCTGGCCATTACGGCAACCGATCGTTTCTATGGAAAGAAGCTTGTTTTAAATATGCAGAGTAACCGATTCGCGATTATTGGGCCTGATGATTTGGAAGAGGAAGGCTATCTTGAGCATGCCTTTCAATTGTCGGAAGCGGAAGCCGAAGAACTTCGTCACTTTTTAATGGAAATCGTCTGAGTGCTGAAGTTTTTTAGCTTAAACGGGAAACCTACTGAGTGTAAGACGATTATATGAGGGGGGATTATCTTGGACAAAGAAGAATACCACGATTTTTCCAATGTCGAAAAACAGAGGGATTATTTAATTCCTGAAGAATTTCCCGAAGGACCTTTTGGATCAGCCATAGCAAAAGATGAACCCGTTCAGAATAAAAATACCCCGTGGCAGGAAGGGCAACGATATCAAAGTGCCTTTAATTATGAAAATAAATCGTTACATGAGGGTATACCTCGACAATATCCTGGGGCTCATCCGACACATGATGATTCAGAAAAAGACGAACAGCCTCCATATAAAGGATATGGTAACTCTTAACATGGAAGGCCAGAGTGAATTCTGGCCTTTTTATTTCTTTATTTTCTTCACGACGAAATAAGGGCAGCCAAAATTACAGTATTCATATAAATATTCACTAAGCGTGCTTATTTTCGTATCAAAGGTCGCTTTCTGATTGGAATCATCAAAAAATCCACGCAGCCTCAATTGCCCATAACCCCAATCCCCCACTATATAATCATACTTCGTTAAAATCTCGCTGTATCTGGCTTTAAAGGCTTCTTCGTTATAGCCTTCCCTTTCATCCTCGATTATTTCATAGGTCATGTTATTGATGTTAATCATTGTTTTCACCTCTCATATATACATTCCTTCTTTAAATTATAACTGATTCCCCATCAATTACTAAGCGAAAAATAGAGAAATATGTTCATCCTAAAGTTATGGGGGTGTTATTGATGAAAAAAACGATAATAACGATAGGTTTAAGCTCGATTATTGCACTAACCGGATGTGCTGATAAAGAAGAAGATCAGGGGCTAGGTGCAAAAAACAATGCCGGTAACCCAACAAACGTAAATAATCCAACTCAATATTATGATGAGGATTATCGTAATAATGACAATAAAAGTGATGATTTCGGTTTTACCCGCACAAATAGTGCAACCATTGACGGCCGTAACATTTCAAACAAAGCGGCTTCCATTGACCGTGAACAACTTTCTGATGTCATTTCTAAACTGAGTGTTCAGATTCCAAATGTCAATGATGCCGCTACCCTCGTTACTGATGAGGAAGTTCTTGTCGTATATGATACCAATAACAAGGATCGGACGGAAACCGCAGACCAAGTTAAACGGACTGCCATGTCCGTCGTGCCTCGCTACTATCATGTCTATGTCAGTGATGATTATCAAAACCTTGCCCAGGATGTCGAGAATTTCGCTACAGTGAAATCCGGCAGCAGAGGGATTGACTATACGATTGAACAAACCATCAAGAGAATGCTGAAGTCGCCTCAAGGATACAAAATGAGTGGCGAAGAAAATGAAAACGGTGAAATGGTCAACGATAAAAGAGATCATCATGATAACATCCATCAAAAAATGGATAACCGTTGAATACAAAAGGACCGAATTTTTTCGGTCCTTTATTTCACTCTATTTCAATAATTCTTCACCTTTGTTTTGCTTATGTTTTGCCGCAGCATTAACCTGTTCATCCGCATGGTAAGATGAACGGACAAGCGGACCTGATTCACAATGGCTGAATCCTTTTTCCAATGCACGTTCTTTCAGTTCGGCAAATTCTTCAGGCGTGTAGTATTTCAGCACTTTTAAATGCTTTTTAGTCGGCTGCAAATACTGACCGATCGTCATGATATCCACATTATTGGCCCTTAGGTCATCCATGGTCTCAAGGATTTCCTCCCGCGTTTCACCCAGACCTACCATTAAACTGGACTTAGTCGGTATTTCCGGATACAGTTCCTTGGCTCTTCTTAAAAGCTCCAATGAACGATCATACTTGGCCTGAGCCCGTACACGGTCCGATAAACTTCTGACAGTCTCTATATTATGGTTCAGGATATCCGGTTTAGCATCCATCAAAGTCTTGATATTTTCAAACACCCCGCCCATATCAGACGGCAATACTTCAATTGATGTAAATGGATTTTTGCGGCGGATGGCACGGACCGTTTCAGCGAAAACTTCAGCGCCTCCATCCTTTAAATCATCACGGGCAACAGCTGTAATGACGACATGCTTTAAATTCATCAAAACAACGGAATCGGCAACACGCTCCGGCTCAGCCCAGTCCAATTCATTCGGACGTCCGGTTGTTACTGCACAGAAACGGCAAGCCCTTGTACAGATTTCACCTAGAATCATGAAAGTAGCCGTCCTTCTCACTGCCCAGCATTCGTGAATATTCGGACATTTTGCCTCTTCACAGACAGTATGAAGATTTTTCTCGCGCATCATATTTTTTAAACCGAGGTAATTTTCGTTAGTATTAAGCTTTATTTTCAACCAATCTGGTTTTCGAAGAATTTCTTTATTTGTAGAAGACATGAAAATGCCACTCCATTCTATAGAAATTAACACACCCTACTTTAACAATAAAAAAGCATTTATACAAGTTATAGTTGGTTTCCCATTATTTATTTTTCATGTTTATTGCCAAATCAGCAAAACTATAAAAGATGGATGGACTGATGTCTTTTAATAACGGAGAATATCATGAAAGGAGCCTGCCCCGTTGAAAAAATTATTCCTTCTAACGATAACTTGTTTGTTTATCTTGGCACCAGGCCAAGTCGCCAATGCTGCCGATGCCCCTGATGTTTATGCCGGGAGAATGGCACTATATAAAAATATGGAGGCTGCCCTCCAAATCCCGTGGTATTACCTTGCTGGAGCAGATCAATATGAGCACAGCCTAAGGGCTGCACGAAGGGATTTAGAGCCGTCAAAAGGTTTTATAGGCATCCACATCGAGCCTTCAAAATGGAGCGGAGCTCTCAATCCTGACTTAAACGATGTGAACCCGCTTACGATCACATTTTTTGATGGGTTGGGCCAGGATGGCAATGGTGATGGCAAAGCGGATATCACTAATGATACCGATCGATTGTATGCTTTTTCGAAGCATCTCCAGGCATATGGTGCAGATGAAGATAATATCCGGATCGGCTTGTGGGATTATTATAAACGCGATAAAGCCGTCAGCATCATTATCGGCAATGCCGAGATTTATAAGAAATACGGCCGGTTGGACCTGCATGAAAAGGCCTTCCCGGTTCCAGTACGGACTCATTATACGTACTTGAATACATGGGGAAGCGCTCGCGGATGGGGCGGAAGGAGAATCCATGAAGGCACTGATATTTTTGCGGATTATAGCCTTCCCGTTCGTTCCACGAGCTATGGAATCATTGAAATGAAAGGCTGGAATAAATTTGGAGGTTGGAGGATCGGGATACGGGATTTAAATAATACCTATCATTACTTTGCCCATTTAAGCGGCTTCGCCAAAGGGTTGAAAGTCGGACAAATCGTTGAGCCCGGACAAGTCATCGGGGGTGTCGGCAGTACAGGCTATGGCCCTCCAGGAACTTCCGGAAAATTCCCTCCTCACCTTCATTACGGAATGTACAAAGACAACGGAATCACAGAATGGAGCTTTGACCCTTACCCCTATTTAAAATTGTGGGAAAGGAAAGATCTGGCCAAAAAGAAATAGTGAGCGGCGTGAATTTTACGCTGCTTTTTTTTGATTCGAACATAAACCCCTGAACTTGATGCATAGTTATTAGTAAAGGGGGCTAAAGCGTGTTCCGAAAAAGATTTCGAACGAAGAAATTCCGAAAAAAGGGGCCTCTTCCCACCCGAAAAGTATTTCTCTATTCATTTATCCTGTTCATCATATCAAGCATCATGACTCTTTGGTACGTGGACAAATCGATCGAACCCGTGATCATGAGTGTAGCGGAATATGAAATCAAACGGATTGCAACCGAAACGATTCATGAATCGGTTGATGAGAATATAGCCAAGGTTGACATGAACAAAATCATCACCAACACCAAGGGTGGTGATGACTCCAGTTCTTCCTATAGCTTCAATCCAGTCATATATAGTGAATTGCGGGCTAACATCACGAAGGATATTCAAAAGAAGCTTGGCATCAAACAGGGAAACCCTTTTAAAACAGGTTCAGCCAAAATAAATGATGAACAATATAAAAGTGTGGTGTATTATATACCATTTGGTGTCGTAACCGGGAATAACCTCCTTTCCAATTACGGACCTGAAATCCCAGTGAAAATGTCAGTCATCGGGAATGTTGAATCGGATTTGAGGACAAAACTGACAAACGCAGGCATCAATAATGTTTATTATGAATTGATTGTGGACTTTGATGTCAATATTCAAATCGTCATCCCCTCTTTCACAAAGGAGACAAAGGTGAGTCAGGAAGTGACAGTCGGAAGCCTGCTGATCGAAGGTGATGTTCCAAGTTATTTCAGTAACGGAAATGGTTCGGTTGCACCTGCCATCATGAAGGAAAACAAGGAATGAAAAAACCAGCTTATCCTTGAGGTTAGGCTGGTTCTTGTATATCGAGACATTTCATGATGAGCAAATGCAGGTTTTTATTCAAGTCCACTTCGTAGGGCTCTTTTATCTGCTCGCCATCTTCTTCAAGTATCCTTATCATGGAGCGGTCTCCTATCCCTTCATTTTGAGAGGATACTACCCCTTTCCTCCCATCATTCAATTCGACGGAAAGACCATTGGGATAAATGGCAACCGCCCTCCGGAAAGCCTCGATGATCGTATTGTCGAACTTTTTCCCGACTCCGGCATAAAGGACTTCCAATCCCTGATTCGGCAGCATGGCCTTACGGTAAACCCGATTGGAAGTAACGGCATCAAACACATCGGCAACGGCAATGATCTTGCCGAAATAATGGATTTCATCCCCTTTTATCCCACGGGGATATCCAGATCCATCTAACCTTTCATGATGCTGATAGGCACAATTCGCAACTAAAAGTGAAACGGTATGAACATTTTTAATTAGATGAAATCCGTAATCGGCATGTTTTTGGATTTGTTCAAACTCCTTTTCCGTCAGCTTACCGGGTTTCCGGAGGACTTCCAAAGGCACGAGCATTTTGCCGACATCATGTAAAATCGCTCCAAGCCCAAGAATTTCGAGATTCTTATTTTTGATATTCAATTCCAACCCGATCGCCAAGGTATATAAGGTCACATTGAAGGAATGTGTGAAGATATAGTCATCGTATGTATAAACGTCGGCCAATAAAGTCATTAGCTCTTTATTCCTTTTCAGCTCGCCCATGATGTTCCGGACTATTTGAGTTAATTTGACGTTAGCCTGCTCTATCGTGATTGATCCATCCAGGTTCATTTTATTTTTCATGTCCAGGAAAGTGGTTTCAATCGTATTAATGGCTTCTCTTCTAAGTTTCCCGGAAACTGGGGGCTTCGGAATAATGTCATACGTCCTGGAATCTTGAATGTAAACAAAGGGAATATTAAGGGAAACCAGTCGATTGATCATCTTTTGCGTTAATGTAAGACCCTCGCACAATAGGATATGGCCCCGCTCATTATAGATGTTTTTACCGAGCCTTGCTCCAGGGCTTAGGGACTTTGTAATAGCTAGCCTCATACTTGTACTCCGTTTCCCCATAATATTTGTAATTCAAACCGATTCTTTCCTTTATAAGCTTTATCGGAACATATTTTGATAAATGAATCTGTTAGAACATATTTATTGAAAAAATATCAGCATTTACTTTGATAAAAAAATAAGGCCCCCTCCGGAAGAAAGAAAGCCCGCCTTTTCAAATCATTTTGATTAATGCCTCTTTACCAATCATTCCTGGATGTATGCCCTTTTCCACAGCCTCCCAGGTAACTGATTCAAGCGGCGCTTCCAATAACTCTTCAATCGATTTAACTCCTGTGGCCCTCCCTGCAAGGATTTTACGATCTCTCAATTTATCGTTCAGCAGTCCAACATCCAACGCACCGCACATTATATACCCTTTTTCAGACGCGACAGCAAGCAAATTCGTTTTCGGCAGTCGGACAGAAATGGCTAGGAATGTATGATTATCAAGAATTATTGGGATCATGTTAATCAATTGGTTTCGCCCCTTCCTTCCCCATACTTTATGAAAAAAAGGGCAAAACCGTGATTTCGTATCAGGGGTTAGTGTATATTTTTTTCAGCTTCCATAAAAGGATATCCCGTAAGAATTCCGGCAGTAAGTATTCCTTGCGATTGGAGCGATGGATACTTGGAAAGAAGTGCCCGAACGTGAACATATCAGGTATTGCCAATTTATAGGACTTATCCGCCTGCAGTTTCTCTCCTTTTATAAGGATCCCTTTTACGATTCCATTCTCCATTTCGTTAAATTCAATTTGATCATAATGCATGACTCCCATGATTTTTCCGCGGAAACCGAAACCTTTCACCTGAATATGAGGCCACTCTTCATTTCTTGATTGCATTAAGATTTCCTTTAATTCATTCCCATCGACTTCAACGACGCAAGGATTGATCGGATGTGGGCAGATTCTGTGAATATCCCCTTTTGTGACAGGTCCCTTCGGAAGCCCTTCGAGGAGAAGACCTGCATTCAAAAAGGAACAATCCGCCTGACTCCACTCCCTTAGGGCCTCCCCAAGGATTTCCGTCAAAGGACTTCGTTTGAACCAATCATTATCCAGTGCAATCGGTAAGTCCACAGCAACCTGTTTTAGCGTTTTCCCTCCGGCCTGGTATATCTCTTCAATCCATGACCGTTCATTCTCCAATTCCAAAAAATCATTGGTATCATAAAGAATGGCTCTCTTCTGGCTAATTTTCTTTTCCTGATTGACGGTCATTTCCACCTGTCCAACAAAAAAACCATATTTCCCTGCCCCGCAAAGGAGTGTGTCATTGATCAATTTACCTTGGTGGAGGATGTGGTGGGTATGCGCGCCAAGTATAATGTCAATCTCCGGAAAGTCCCTTGCCATCCTCTCATCATCATGGATGCCCAGGTGGGAAAGGATAATGATTACATCCGCCTCTGTTTTGACCCTTTCAAGCTGTGCCTTTAACTCCATGAATGGTTCCGTTATTTCCCAGCCCATCGCAGAATAAAACTTTTGAAAAAAGGCTGTCAAACCTATCATCGCGATTTTGGTGCCTTTTACCGTTGTATGTATCCAAAATGGAAGCGCCCATTCCGGCCTTTCATTATCACCGTAATAAATATTGGCTGCCAAGACCTTGAACCTTGCATGATCATATAAGGAGTCCAACGCATCATGAGGTAAAGTGATCCCTTCATTATTGCCGATGGTCACATATTGGTAGCCCGCTTCATTAAGCAGTTCAATATTTCCTTTACCCAACGTACCTTCTGTATATGGATGCCAGCGGTCCACATGATCGCCTATATCCAGTATGATCGCTTCTTCTCCCGTTTCTTGATGAAGTTGTCTTCTTTCTTTAAGAAACTTATCAATACGAGGCCAATTCTCAAAATGACTATGGAGATCATTGGTGTGATATAAATGAATGATTTCTGACATCATTTTTCCTCCTCGTTTATCCTGTAATGCCTTGGTATATAAGACGTAAACCAATGATTATCAGCACTATTTTCAACATATTTTCCAGCGACGCACTCTTTAGGCGCGTATTTATGAATGCACCCAATTTAGCACCGAACCACGCACCTGGAATCAGGGCAAAAGCATATGGCCAATTTACATTTCCAAGGGAAATATGCGTAATCGAATTAGTGATGGAAGATAGAAATACCATGAACATCGAAGTCGCTACAGCCATATGCGGAGGGAAGAAGAAAAGAAGCATCATGACGGGTACCATTAAGGCTCCGCCGCCAATTCCAAATAACCCGGAGCTGAATCCCACGACAAAAGAAATCAATACAGCTAACAGGGGGTGGTAACCATAGGAAAATGAATGTCCATTTTCGGTTTTATACGTTTTCACTATTTTCCCTTTTCCAGGCTTGAAAAGCATGGGCTTCAAACGATTTTTCACTAATAACACGATGGCCATGAAAACCATGAAAATTCCAAAGTACAATGAAAAAGCTTCGGCGTTAAGGTTTTTATTCACATAGGCCCCCATTATTCCACCAGGTGCACTGCCAATAAAAAAGATTAAGCCGGCCTTATAATCCACCACCTTATGTTTTAAATAAGATAGAGTGGAAGATAGGCCGGTAAAAATCATGATTACGGTTGAAACACCAACGGCGACCTGTGGAGTCAGCTCATCGATAATATTTGTAGATGTACCTAAATATAAAAGGGAAGGCACGATGATGATGCCCCCGCCCAGACCGACAAGAGCGCCGATTGATCCCGCTAATAATCCAATACCCACTAATACTAACCATACCATGAAAAAATCCGCCTTTACCTGTTTGTGAGGATATGCCTCTACTAGCTTGTCACATCATTTCATTATTCATTATATAATTCCTCTTAAAACAAACCAAGCTGCTTAGGAGCCAGCCCTTCATATTCTATACCGAGCAACTCAATCATTTGTTTGGCATTATCAGCGGCATCCCCGCCTGAGTTATTATTGAACAGGACATATAACTCCTTGGATTCCTTTTCCAATATCCTGATTTTCTCCACCCATTCAGTCAATTCCTGATGATTATATCGATATAGGTACCTGACCTCACGCCAATCATCCCCCGAAGCAGGCCTTTGCCAACCATGCAGGTTACGGCCATGAAAGCGCACCAGGGTTTTATCTTTATCGGTGGCATGCAGAACGACAGGAATGGATCCCTCTCCAGCCTGCGGCTCATCGCATACAGTATGGATCCAGCCTTCCTTTTCGATAAAATCCAAAGTTTGCTGGACTACGTTGGGCCTGTACCAGCTTTGATTCCGGAACTCTATGGCAACTGGGATATCGCCCATTTCAGCTTTGCACCATCGCAGGTAATTCACATTTTCACGTTTACAATCAAACCATGGCGGAAACTGAAATAAGACCATCGCGAGCTTGCCGGACTTCCGATATGCTTCCAGTGAGTCGCAAAACGCCTTGAACATCTCCTTCTTACTTTCAAATGGGATTTCCCCACGTTGATGTCCTGTCATCCCTTGGTAGGCTTTAACGACAAACTGGAAGGATGCTGGCGTCTCGGATACCCACTTTTCACTGTTCCTCTTTGGCTGGACTGCATAGAATGAGGCATCCACCTCCACAATGGGAAAATGAGCCCCGTACTCTTTGAGTTTATCACGTTGGGACACACCGCCATATAAACTATCATGATCACCCCAACCGGTTACACCAACATAAATCATCTGCATCATCACTCCTTTGGGACAGGACCATTTCCTGACTTCTCCGTTTATTATTTTTTACCCTTATTGAGCCATATCTAATCTTTGGTATAAGGGTGCCAAATATCAAAACAAAAAGCCTGCCAGTCAGACCCGGCAGGCTTTTGTATGAATGGTTATTCTAAATCGCCTTACAGGCAGGCCAGTCGGTCATTATCCGATGGAGCCTTCCATTTCGAACTTGATCAGACGGTTCATTTCAACCGCATATTCCATTGGAAGTTCTTTTGTAAATGGTTCGATGAAGCCCATTACGATCATTTCCGTTGCTTCTTGCTCAGAAATTCCGCGGCTCATCAAGTAGAACAATTGTTCTTCAGATACTTTGGAAACCTTCGCTTCGTGTTCAAGGGAAATGTTATCATTCAAGATTTCATTGTAAGGGATCGTATCAGATGTAGACTGATTATCCATGATTAATGTATCACATTCAATGTTGGAACGGGCTCCATCCGCTTTACGTCCAAAATGAACGATACCACGGTATGTTACTTTACCGCCCTGTTTAGAAATTGATTTTGATACAATCGTTGAAGATGTATTTGGCGCTAGGTGAATCATTTTCGCTCCAGCGTCTTGGTGTTGGCCTTTTCCTGCAATGGCAATCGATAATGTCATACCGCGAGCGCCTTCACCTTTTAAGATGACAGCAGGATATTTCATTGTCAATTTGGAACCGATGTTACCATCAATCCATTCCATTGTTGCATTAGCGTCACAAACCGCACGTTTCGTAACCAGGTTAAACACGTTGTTTGCCCAGTTTTGGATCGTCGTATAACGGCAGTAAGCATCTTTCTTGATGACAATTTCAACAACCGCACTATGAAGGGAGTTAGTTGTATAAACAGGAGCTGTACAACCTTCTACATAGTGAACGGATGCGCCTTCATCAACAATGATTAGCGTACGTTCGAATTGCCCCATGTTTTCAGAGTTGATCCGGAAATAAGCTTGAAGCGGAGTATCCACTTTAACGCCTTTTGGTACATAGATGAATGATCCACCTGACCAAACTGCCGAGTTCAATGCAGAGAATTTATTGTCAGTAGGCGGGATCGTTTTCCCGAAATGCTCACGGAAGATATCTTCATTTTCACGAAGTGCTGAGTCCGTATCTTTAAACACGATACCCAAGTCTTCCAATTCTTCTTTCATGCTATGGTAAACCACTTCAGATTCATATTGGGCAGATACACCGGCAAGGTATTTTTGTTCGGCTTCAGGAATTCCCAATTTATCAAAAGTCTGTTTGATTTCATCAGGAACTTCATCCCAAGACTTCTCTGATTTCTCTGATGGCTTAACATAGTATGTGATTTCATCAAAGTTCAGGCTCTGCATGTCGCCGCCCCATTGAGGCATTGGCATGTTGTAAAAATGCTCCAATGATTTCAAACGGAAATCAAGCATCCATTGCGGTTCATCCTTCATTCGAGAAATCTCTTCCACGATTTCTTTTGTCAGACCACGCTTTGAACGGAAGATGGAAACATCTTTATCCGCAAAGCCATATTTATAATCGCCGATATCAGGCATTTTCTTTGCCATAGCTCGTATTCCTCCATTTCAAATGGCTGAATTACAACAGCTCATTTTAATTTAATTATTCCTTCAATCCCTTTTCCATGGCTTTCCAAGCTAGGGTAGCACACTTGATTCGGGCAGGAAATTTAGAAACACCCTGAAGGGCTTCAATATCCCCAAGGTCCATCTCATCGTCGTATTCTTTTCCCTGAATCATTAAGGAAAAAGTCTCGGACATCGCTAGGGCAGTATCAACGTCTTTGCCCTTAATGGCTTGCGTCATCATGGAAGCCGAACTCATGGATATCGAACAACCATCACCATCGAATTTAACATCGCTGACCTTGCCATCTTCAATCTTCATCGTTAAACGAATCCGATCGCCGCAAGTTGGATTATTCATATCGATTGTCATGCTTCCATCTTCTAGCATGCCCTTATTACGAGGTTTCTTATAGTGATCCATAATGACTTGACGGTAAAGTGTATCAAGGTTATCAAAAGACATTACTGAAATACTCCTTCGTTTTAACAAGCCCGGACACAAGCTTATCAATATCTTCTTCCGTGTTATATAGATAGAAACTTGCTCTTGCTGTCGCTGATACGTCAAGCCATTTCATTAATGGCTGTGCGCAGTGGTGACCGGCACGGACAGCAATTCCATCTGCATCAAGAACGGTAGCGACATCATGTGGATGTACGTCATCAATATTGAAGGTAATTACACCAGCACGTTTTTCTGCATCTTTAGGACCGTAAATGGTCAGCCCTTCAACTGCTGACATTTTTTCCATTGCATAAGCGGCAAGCTTATGTTCATGCCGTTCAATATTATCCAAACCGATTTCTTCCAAGAAATCAATGGCAGCCCCCATGCCGATGGCGCCGGCGATGATTGGGGTACCGCCTTCGAATTTCCACGGGAGTTCTTTCCATGTAGACTCATACAAACCTACAAAATCAATCATCTCTCCGCCGAATTCGATCGGTTCCATTTTTTCTAGAAGATCTTTCTTGCCATATAATGCGCCGATGCCTGTTGGACCGACCATTTTATGACCTGAGAAGGCAAAGAAATCACAATCCAAATCACGGACATCCACTTTTAGATGCGGCGTGCTTTGTGCCCCGTCGACTACCATTACAGCATTGTGATCATGGGCAATTTGGGCGATTTCCTTCACAGGATTGATAACGCCAAGCACATTCGAAACCTGCATGATGGACACGATTTTCGTTGCTTCCGTAATTGTAGCCCTCGCATCGTCAACGGAAATCGTGCCATCCTCCTGAAGCGGAATATACTTCAATACAGCGCCTTTTTCTTTGGCAAGCTGCTGCCACGGAATGATATTACTGTGATGCTCCATGTAAGAGATGACGATTTCGTCACCCTCTTTAATATTTGCGCCACCGTAACTTCTTGCTACAGTATTCAAAGCAGTCGTTGTGCCTCTGGTAAAGATGATTTCTTCTGTAGAAGAAGCATTAATGAATTTACGTACCTTTTCACGAGCACCTTCATACGCATCCGTAGCTTTTGTTCCTAGTGTATGCACCCCGCGGTGAACATTCGAGTTGTAGCCGCGGTAATATTGCTCAATCGCTTCAATCACTGCAGCCGGTTTTTGAGAGGTTGCAGCACTATCTAAATATACTAATGGCTGACCATTGACTTCTTGATCTAATATTGGAAAAAGCTTACGAATTTCGTATGGGTTCATTACTGTACTTTCCTTTCAATGACCGCTACTAATTGTTTTTTGACTCCCTCAATTGGAAGCTCGTTAACAACAGGGGCCAAGAATCCGTGAATGACAAGTCTTTCTGCTTCTTTCTTTGTAATACCACGGCTCATTAAATAATACAGTTGAAGCGGATCGACACGGCCGACGGAAGCAGCATGACCAGCCGTTACATCATCTTCATCGATCAAGAGGATCGGATTGGCGTCTCCGCGTGCTTTTTCACTTAACATCAATACGCGTGACTCTTGTTCGGCATTGGCCTTTGTAGCACCATACTCTATTTTCCCAATTCCATTAAAAATGGAGGATGCTGATTCTTTCATGACACCGTGCTTAAGGATATAACCCTCAGAGCGTTTGCCATAATGAATGATGGCAGTCGTGAAGTTCTGCTTTTGTTCCCCGCGCCCGACTACAACGGTTTTTGTATCACCGTGGGAGCCATCGCCCATTAGATATGTTGTATTATCTGAAATCGTATTTCCGTCGTTCATCAGGCCAAGCGCCCACTCAATGCGTGCGTCACGTCCTGCCACTCCACGGCGGTTAACATATGTCGTGAAGCCTTTTGAAAGGGTATCGACCGCACCATATTGGACTTTGGCATTCGCATTTGCAAATACTTCAGTTACGATGTTGGCAACACCTTCGTTAGACTCAACGGTTGAGAAATAGTTCTCTACATATGTTACAGAGCTATTATCTTCAGCTACGATCAAGACGTGGTTGAAAAGTGTAGTATCTGGATTATCCAAAAGGAATACCGATTGAATCGGCTCTTTGATTTCTACATTTTTCGGAACATAAAGGAATGCTCCCCCATTAACCAATGCAGCATGAAGTGCTGTTAAACGATGCTCATCTATTTTAACGCCGTCTTTCATGAAATATTTTTGCACGAGCTCAGCATGATCACGAGCCGCTGATAAAATATCCGTAAAAATGACGCCTTGTTCTTTCACATTTGCTGACAGATTGATATGTGCCGGCGTATTATTGCGTTGGATGTATAAGTTTTCATTTTCTTCAATGATGGACTTAATTTCTTCCGGAAGCTCCTCTAAAGAGGCAAAAGCTTCACTCTCAACCGTATGAGTTTGGAAAGAAGTGAAATTCCATTTATCGATTTTCGTTTTATCCGGCTTTGGCATCGGGAGCTTTTCTAATTCAGAAAACGCTTGAATCCGAAGCTCGGATAGCCAAGCTGGATCATTATTTTTAGTTGAATAGGAGCTTATATCCTCTTGTTCAAACGGTAATTTCGTTTCTGTAGTCATTGCAAATCCTCCTACTTACGCTTCTTCGCCAACAGTTTCGTCTTCAATGCCCAATTCTTGTTTAATCCAGTCATAACCTTCCGCTTCCAAGCGGGCAGCAAGTTCAGGACCGCCTGATTTTACGACACGCCCTTGCATCATTACATGTACAAAATCAGGAGTGATGTAATTTAATAGACGTTGGTAGTGAGTGATGATCAAGCATCCAAAGTCTTCTCCGCGCATTTCGTTGATTCCTTTTGAAACGACTTTAAGTGCATCGATATCTAGACCTGAATCAATCTCATCCAAGATTGCAATTTTAGGTTGGATCATCATTAATTGAAGAATCTCGTTGCGTTTTTTCTCTCCGCCTGAGAAACCTTCATTCAAATAGCGTTGCGCCATATCTTCATCCATTTCAAGGAATTCCATTTTTTGGTCCATTTGACGGATGAATTTCATCAATGAAATTTCATCGCCTTCTTCACGGCGTGCGTTAATGGAAGAACGTAAGAAGTCTGCGTTTGTAACACCGCTGATTTCACTTGGATATTGCATAGCTAGGAATAGACCGACACGAGCGCGCTCGTCTACTTCCATCTCCAATACATCTTCACCATCGAATGTGATGCTTCCGCTAGTTACCTCATATTTAGGGTGACCCATGATTGCTGATGATAAAGTGGATTTACCAGTTCCATTTGGTCCCATGATCGCATGGATTTCTCCACCTTTGACTTCAAGGTTTACCCCTTTTAAAATCTCTTTGCCTTCAATTGATACGTGAAGATCTTTAACCGTTAATGTAGAAGCTGACATAATAATACCTCCGTGAACTAATTCCAATTTTATTACCAGAAAGTAAAGATTACTTTCATTACTATAATTTGCGTAAAAGCATTCTCACTTTATTCTCATTCCAATTTTATAACAAATCCAATTTGGAATCAACTAAATAGATAGGGGTTTCCACTTCTGCCATGTTAAAAACCTGTCCAATTCATACAATACTAACAGATATGGCCTGTTTACTGCATATTCATACTTATTTTAGCTTTTGTTAAAATTATCTTATTATTCGGCAAATCTTCGTCCTTATTACTATATGTTCAAAGAATTCGATTGCAAGGTATGAACGTTCCGCTTTAAAAAGAAAAAAATCGGACTGTCAGGTATTATGTAAGTTTATCCAATAAGGAAACCCTTATTTTATGGACCACTTTCCATTTTACCTCTACAGACCGATCTTTTAAAGAACTACTTTTATATGCTTAGCCGTGAATTTTGCGTTGTAGGTCCTGGACCATTTTGTTGCACTTTACATGTTCCCTATCCCGTTCTTTCTCAACCTCGATACGGAGGTCTAAGTTTCTACTGTACTCACTGTAGCCAATCCCATGTGAAGACTGCATCGCCTTTTCCATTTCGCTTGTTACATTTAGATCCAGAGTATTGATAGTGAACCATCCTTTCAAATTTGTGTATCATTTTTTTCCTTCATTATCTCTATACCCTTTCCTTTCCTGATTAAACATAAAAGGAATTAAATTAAGCCGCAGACCGAAACAACCTGGATCATCATTATCCGAACTTAGAGAAGTGAGGCACTTTATTATGGAAATCCTAACCAGCATTGAACGGAATACAGAATGTAGGTGAAAGTGATTCTATCTGATTGTTTAGTCTTAGTGGATTGGAGCGGGTGTTCGAGACTCCTGCGGGAAAAGCGAGCCAAGGGAGACCCCGCAGGCGCAAAAGCGCCGAGGGCGGACCGCAGGCGCAAAAGCGCCGAGGGCGGACCGCCCGCGGAAAGCGAGTGCCTGAAGTGGAAAGTAACGTTCAAATTTTGAAAACCTAAAAATCTAAAAAACTGTAGACAAACTAAAAATCAGAAGCGACGCACTATGTGAAAGCTGAACGGACAAACCAGCTCGCTTATTTATTTATTTATTTATTTATGCGCCAGCAGACCGTAACGGTTTTGTGCTGGGACGATAGTAATACCCGGAAATACTCGTATTAAGAGCCTCTGATTGAACAAGTGATTAAGAAAGCTGTAAAACCTGAAGCTGTTGACGCAGATTCCGCAACCATGCTTATGTTTAATATGAGCGTTTTGGTTGTTATCTATGCCCATCGGCACTCAATAGCTATTATCGATTCAAATCCATTATAAAAACAAAAAGGTTTCGGAATGAGACCATCCCGAAACCTTTTTAAACTGCGACCTGAATTAAATCAGGCCGCCATTCTCGAATTATTTATCCGCAGGTACAACTGCACCTTTGTATTCTTTAAGAATGAAATCTTGAATTTCTTTAGAATGCAATACTTCTACAAGCGCTTTGATTGCTTCTTTATTTTCGTCACCTTTGTTTACGGCAATGACATTCACATAAGGTGATTCGGAATCTTCAATCGCAATCGAATCTTCAAGCGGGTTCAAACCGGCGTCAATTGCATAGTTGGAGTTGATCAAGACTGCATCGCCTTCACCGCTCTCATAAATCTTAGGAAGCAGGGCCGCTTCATAATCTGCATCGAATTTAAGGTTTTTCTTATTTTCTACGATGTCTTTCGTTGTAGCCGTCGTTTTATCGATGCCTTCTTTCAAGGTGATCAGGCCATTCTTTTCCAAAAGGGATAAAGCGCGTCCATGATCAGCAACAGAGCTGCTCATAATGATTGTTGCACCTTCCGGAAGTTTATCAATGCTTTTATATTTTTGTGAATATAGAGCAATCGGCTCGATATGGATTCCGCCAGCATTGACGAAGTCATATCCATTTTCTTTAATTTGCCCCTCTAAATATGGAATGTGTTGAAAGTAGTTAGCATCCAATTCCTTATCATTCAGCGCCTTATTCGGTAAAATATAGTCCTGGAATGTTTCGATTTCCAATTCGATTCCTTTTTCTTCAAGAAGCGGTTTGGCTTCCTCAAGGATTTCTGCATGAGGAACATTGGATGCCCCTACAACTATTTTCTTAGATTCTTTTTCCGTATCGCTGCCGCTTTTATCCTTTTCACTTCCACAAGCAGCCAAAGCGATAGATAACACTAAGATTAATGCAAATCCTAAAAACTTTTTCATCCTATTCATCTCCCTTTATCTTTTGTCCAATTTAGATGTAATCACATCTCCAATAATCTGAATTATGAAGACGATAATTAGAATAACGATCGTCGCTACAAGCGTAACGTCATTTTGATTTCTTTGATAGCCGTCCAAATAGGCTAGATTACCAAGCCCGCCTGCGCCGATGACCCCGGCCATCGCGGTATATCCAACCAAGGCAATCGATGTTACCGTAATCCCGGAAATAAGGGCAGGCATCGACTCTGGAAGAAGGACCTTCCAAATGATCGTGCTCGTTTTTGCCCCCATCGATTTAGCGGCTTCAATTACACCTTTATCGATTTCACGAAGGCCGATTTCAACCATACGCGCATAAAATGGGGCCGCACCGATAATAAGTGCCGGCAGTGCAGCGTTCTCACCGATCATGGAACCGACAAGCGCTTTAGTGAAAGGAATGAGCAGCACGATCAAAATAAGAAATGGAATCGAACGGAATATATTGACGATAGCACTCATGACTCCGTTGACTGCCTGGTTTTGCCACATATTACCCTTTCCTGTCAGGAAAAGGATCAATCCTAGTATTATGCCTATAAAAAAGGTTGCCACTACAGAGACGCTTGTCATGTAAAGCGTTTCTTTCGTAGCTTCAATGATGTCTTCCCAATCAACATTCGGCAATAATTCTTCAAGCATGAGTAATCACCTCCACGCCTACCTGCTGTGCTTTAATGAATTCGATTGCGCGGAGCATTTCATCCTCTTTGCCATCTAGATGGATAAACAATGTGCCATATGAACCGCTTCTTGTTTGGGATATCTTACCTTGAACGATATTGACATCCAACTCGAAGTTACGTACAAGTTTGGTGATCAATGGGCTTTCTGCATGATCGCCTACAAAGGTCAATTGAATCACTTTGCCTGCTGGATAGCGTTCGAGCAAATGGTCCATCGTTTCTTTCGTTTCTTCCGGTTCCGTTACCTGTTGCACGAAACGCTTCGTCATTTGTTCTTTAGGATTCTTGAAGACATCCAGGACAGGACCCTGTTCAACAACCTGCCCGCTTTCCATCACGGCGACACGATGGCAGATTTTACGTATTACATGCATTTCATGCGTAATCAAGACGATCGTCAATCCCAAACGCTGATTGATGTCAACAAGCAATTCGAGTATGGAGTCGGTAGTCTGCGGATCCAAAGCAGAAGTCGCTTCATCACACAGCAGCACTTTAGGGTCATTTGCCAGTGCCCTGGCTATTCCCACCCTTTGCTTTTGCCCTCCGCTTAATTGCGAAGGATAGGCCTTTTCCCTGCCTTCAAGTCCGACTAACTTGATCAATTCGTTCACACGCTTGGTGCGTTCAGGTTTAGAAACTCCTGCAATTTCCAATGGAAAAGATATATTCTCCTGAACGGTCCTTGACCATAATAGATTGAAATGTTGGAAAATCATGCTGATTTCTTGACGGGCCTTACGGAGCTGAGCCCCTTTAATTTTTGAAATTTCCTTTTCAGCCACCACGACGGATCCCTCTGTAGGTGTTTCCAATCCATTGAGCATTCTGATCAAAGTACTTTTCCCCGCTCCACTGTAACCGATGATCCCGAAAATCTCGCCTTTATTTATTTCAACATTCACATTATTTACAGCCTTTATCGTCTCACTGTTTCCTTTTCCTGTTCGGAACAGCTTACTGACTTTCGTCAATGTAATCATTAACCCTCACCTCTTTTATCCAATAAAACCTATGAACTTAGTTGATTTCTCTACATTATTAGTCTGTTTCTCCTATCATGTAAAAGTTTTCTCCATTAATAAATAGAAAAAACCTTTCTGCATGAGCAGAAAGGCAGGTGAAGAAACAGGCCTTCCTCTCATCTTCCAAAGTGATTAAACTTTGTGTGAATTGGCACCTTTCCAAGGAAATCTCCTTGTCGGTTGCCGGGTTTCATCGGGCACATCCCTCCACCTCTCTTGATAAGAGCTAATATATAGAATATTTAAATATCATTAAGTTCTTTAGTATGCTGAAATTTTATCATAGATAAAAAAAGAGCGCAATGTATATTATTTCTAGTACAAGAATGAACAGGAACTTTACTTAAACCGATTTGGAAGTCAAGGAGACGATGTTCGTCGCCTTTTCAATTGCCTGCTCCAAATCTTCTATTAAGTCCTCTACATTTTCAATCCCAATCGATAATCGGACTTGATCGGCACTTACACCCGCTTTCTCAAGACCCGCCTCATTCAATTGTTGATGGGTTGTACTGGCTGGGTGGATGATCAAGCTCTTCGCATCCCCTACATTCGCCACATGGGACCATAATTCCACCGAATTGATAAGTTTTGCCCCAGCTTCGCGATTACCTTGAATCCCAAATGTCACGACAGATCCAGCTCCCTTTGGCAAATATTTATCCGCAAGGGCTTTATCGGGATGATCCTCATCACCAGGATGTGAAACCCAGGTCACGGCTGGATGGTTTTTTAAATAGTTTATGACAGACTTGGTGTTTGATAGATGCTCTTTCATCCTTACATGCAGCGTTTCAAGTCCAAGCGTAAACTGGAATGCACTTTGGGCACTTAGCGCAGGGCCCAAATCACGGAGTAACTGAACTCGGGCTTTCGTTATGAATGCGGCAGGTCCAACTGCCTCTGCGTATACCAGACCGTCGTAACTTGGGTCAGGCTCCGTGAAGCCTGGGTAGTTTGGCGAGTTCCAATCGAATTTCCCTCCATCCACTATGACACCGCCTAGCGTGGTTCCATTTCCAAGAAGCCATTTTGTAGCGGAATGGATGACAATATCCGCTCCAAAGTCAATTGGTCTGCAAAGATACGGTGTCGCGAAGGTATTATCAATGATTAAAGGTATGCCGGCTTCATGGGCGATTTCCGCTACCGCTTCAATATCAAGTACCCTCAAACTTGGATTTCCGATCGTTTCAGCAAAAATGGCTTTAGTTCTTGGCGTAATCGCCCTTTTGAAGTTTTCGGGATCATCGGGAGAAACGAACTTCACTTTGATCCCATATTTAGGAAGAGTGTTTTCAAAAAGGTTATACGTACCGCCATATAATGTAGAGGCAGAAACAATCTCATCCCCTGCAGCGGCGATATTCAGGATTGAAAGTGAGATGGCGGCCATTCCGCTTGCCGTTGCCAATCCGCCGATACCGCCTTCCAATAAGGCCATCCTTTCCTCAAAAACACTGACCGTGGGATTATGAAGCCGTGTATATATATAGCCATTCTCCTTTAGGCCAAATAAATTCGCTGCATGGTCGGTGTCTTTGAACAAGTATGCATTGCTTTGGTAGATAGGAACGGCACGGGCACCTGTTTCATCAGCTTGCAGACCGCCATGAACACTCAATGTTTCGAAGCGCAACTTTTTCTCTGACATATGAATTCACCTTTTTCTATGGATTTAGTTGGAATTATATGAAATCCGGCTTTTTTATAAACAAAAAAACCACTTCTAAGAAGAGGTTTCCAGAACACACCTCATCTACCAGAGCCAACACTCTGCTGGAATTAGCACCGTATATAAAAATTTATACCGGTTGCCGGGCTTCGTCGGGCCAGTCCCTCCGCCACTCTTGATAAGAACTATTAAATTCTGCCATACTTATTTCAAAATATAGCATTTTAGATTAAATCAGTCAATGAATTGTTAGAATATTCTTTGTTTATTCCCTTCTCTCATTCAAATGTCAGCAACAAAGAAAACCAACCGCGGTCCTGATTGGTTTCCTAGCTGATTTCCTTAAGCAATCCGTACAAATAAGGAACGGATTGAAAGGCATATATTTTTTGGTGCAGCTGCCCTTCTTTGAAAAGCAATAAGCAAGGAACACTTTCGATTTCATATGATTCGGCAATTGCTTGGACATAGTTCATATTCATTTTGCCTGCCTTCAATCCCGGAAAAAGCTCCAAGGATATCGTCAGCATCTTGGAGGCCACCTGACAGGTGCCGCATAAAGGTGTATATAAATATAAGCAAAAGGTTTCCCCATTTTCAACAGCAAGCTTACACTCTTCTTCTTTCCATTCCTGCATCAATTAGTCGTTCACCCTTTGACTTAAAAATTTCATTTTCACATTCATATTGGCAGATAGGAGCACAGTTGCGATATGATGTTCGGGTGAGCTCTCCACTTCTTTGTACATTTTATTAATATATAGGTGGTTCGCTTCCGGCATTTCCCTTCGGAACTGCTTCCGCAGCTTTTCTCCTGATTCATCTGCGTCAAAAAGGAGATAAACATCACGGTCCATCAATTCATCCACTAATTCATCCAGCTTAGTTAATGATATGGTCCCATTCGTACATCTTATTTCCACATCTTCATTTAAAACGGAGGCAACTTTTCTTCTATCGGAACTGCCTTCTACAATGATCACTTTATCGAATTCGCCCCACTCCATGTCATCACTCCATCTCACGAATTATGTGCGCAACTCACCCACTGTACAAATGAAAAAGAGAGCAGGCCTTTTCAGTCCCCCCTCTCCTTTCTTTTTAACCGTTGATTAAACTCTCATACTCTTCAGCGCTCATCAAGTTTTCAATATCACTGCTATTAGATGGTTCAAGCACGACCATCCAAGCCTTTTCATAAGGAGACTCATTTACATATTCAGGGTTGTCACTTAAATCTTCGTTCACTTCAACAACCTTGCCACTGATAGGTGCATAAAGCTCAGAAACGGTCTTAACGGATTCAACACTTCCAAATGGTTCGTTCGCTTTCAATTCATCGCCGATTTCCGGAAGCTCAACGAATACGATGTCCCCAAGCTCGGACTGTGCGAATGCCGTAATTCCAATGCGCACTGTTCCATCTTCCGTTTTGACCCATTCATGTTCTTTAGTGTAACGAAGTTCTTTTGGTGTTGTTGTCATAATTAACCCTCCATATGTACATCTTATTTTATCTATTCCATTATAAGGTAGATTGTTTGTTTAAGTAAGGAATTAACCAAATATTTTGTGAAATTTCAGTTCCAAACCTGTTCGAATTGCTCTTCTTTGAAACCTACCGTCACTTTGGTGCCATCCGTAACAATCGGCCTTTTCAGAAGCATGCCATCTGTGGACAATATATCAAGCATCTCTGCTTCAGAAGCCTCTTTCAGCTTATCCTTTAAGCCCAGCTCCCGATATTTTTGACCGCTAGTATTGAAAAACTTCTTCAACTCCAAATTGCTGTTTTTATATAATTGTTCTATTTCAGTCCGCGAAGGGGGATTATCCGCTATATGGATCGCTTCATATTGCAGTTCATGATTATCCAGCCACTTCTTCGCATTACGGCATGTACCGCATTTTGGGTACCAATATAATGTTAAGCCCATCATTTCACCACCTATCAATAGAATACCCGTTTTTACCACGCAATACAACGAAATGTCTTTTGAATTTCCAATGCGATTTCATCAAAGGAAATAAAGGGAATGCCTTTATGGGCATTCCCTTTACGGATTCTGACTCATTGCTTAAAGAGCATATTTTTCCGTTTCGATTACTTTGACGGATGCTTCGCGTTTTTTCGCAATGACATTGATCGGAGTGTGTCTAGTCAGCTTACGGAGCGACGAAAGCATGATGCGAAGAGTATCGCCTGTTTCCACCGCAATTAACGTTTCCTTAGCATGCTGTTCTATTTCATTGAAAGCTTCCTGAACGAAGATTTCAGTGTATAGCACTTTTTGTTTGTTCTTCTCCAGACCTGTAGCTGCAATTGCTTTTTCCGTACGCAATACCACGGATTCAGCTGCATAGGCAAGGGATGTGATATCAGCAATGTTGGAGAGGATTTCTTGTTCTTGATCAAGATTTTTGCCGTATTTCTGTGCCGCAAGCCCAGCTGCCAGAATACCGATTTTCTTAGCATTCCTAACAAGCATTTTTTCTTGTGCCAGTGGCTCATCGCCAGGTTCTTCCGGCATCATCATCATCAATTCCTCTTGCAGGCCTTGAGCTTTTTGAAGCAGCGGCAATTCCCCTTTAAGTGCTTTCTTCAGGAATGTTCCCGGGACAAGCAATCTATTGATTTCATTTGTACCTTCAAAGATCCGGTTAATACGGGAATCGCGATATGCTTTTTCAATTTCATACTCCTGCATGAAACCATAACCGCCATGAAGCTGTACGCCTTCGTCCGTAACGTAATCCAATACTTCGGAAGCAAAGAATTTATTCAATGAACATTCAATGGCATATTCAGCGATTGCAGCCGCCATTGATTTCCCATCTTTCACTTGCTCATCCGTCAATTTGCTTTGTCTTTGATCATAAAGTCCAACCGTACGATATACAGAGCTTTCTGCCGCATAAATTTTCGCTGCCATTGTTGCAAGTTTTTCTTTCGTCAAGTTAAAATCGGAAATTTTCGTTTTGAACTGTTGACGTTGATTCGTATAAGCAGCTGTAATCTCAAGGGCACGTTTAGATCCGCCGACAGCACCGACGCCTAATTTATAGCGGCCGATATTCAGGATATTGAAAGCGATGACATGCCCTTTTCCGGCTACACCCAAAAGGTTTTCGACTGGTACATGAACATCTTCGAGGATTAAAGTGCGTGTAGATGAGCTTTTGATCCCCATTTTCTTTTCTTCTGCCCCAGTTGATACGCCTTTATAATCACGTTCCACAATGAAAGCGGAGAATTGTTCACCGTCGATTTTGGCGTATACACAGAAGACATCTGCAAAACCTGCATTTGTAATCCATTGTTTTTCACCATTTAAAATATAGTGTGTTCCTTCTGCATTCAATTTCGCTGTCGTTTTTGCTCCCAAGGCATCAGAACCTGAGCTTGGTTCCGTTAAGGCATACGCAGCAATCTTCTCACCCGTTGCCAGTAAAGGAAGGTATTTTTTCTTTTGGTCTTCATTCCCGAATAATACGATTGGCAAAGAGCCGATACCTACATGTGCACCATGCGTAATTCCGAAGCCGCCTGCAAGTGCCATTTTTTCCGTAATCAATGCCGAACTGATTTTATCAAGACCCAATCCGCTGTATTCCTCAGGAACATCAGCACCAAGTAAACCGATTTCACCTGCATGCTTCAATAATTTAACGGAACGGTCAAACTCATGGTTTTCTAAATGTTCAACCTGCGGCAGAATTTCATTCACTACGAATTCCTCGGAAGTTTTGGCAATCATTTTGTGCTCATCAGAATAATCTTCCGGTGTAAACACTTGATCATACGTAATATCTTCTATTAAAAAGGCCCCGCCTTTAATGAGGTTATCTGTAGTTTGATTGGACATGTTATTTCCTCCTATGTGTTTAAGATAGTGATCCCGCCAGAAGCATGACAGCTTCCGGAAGGGGTCGGATTACGCCATTAATTCAAACACTCCGGCAGCACCCATCCCGCCGCCGATACACATTGTCACGACTCCGAACTGTTGGTTTCTGCGCTTCATTTCATGAAGCAGGCTTAATGTCAATTTTGCTCCCGAACATCCAAGTGGATGGCCTAAAGCGATGGCTCCTCCATTTACATTGACAATCTCTTCATTCAATCCAAGCTCACGAATGATTTGAATGGATTGGGAAGCAAAGGCTTCATTCAATTCAAATAAACCAATATCCGATAATTCAAGACCCGCTAGCTTCAAAGCTTTAGGTATGGCTGCAATCGGTCCGATGCCCATAATTTCAGGCGGTACTCCTGCTACAGCAAAGGAACGGAACTTACCCATCGGTTTCATCCCCAAGGAAGAAGCCTTTTCCCCGTCCATGACCATGACCGCGGCTGCACCATCACTCGTCTGTGATGAATTCCCTGCTGTTACGGATCCTGTAACGGAGAATGCAGGTCTTAGTTTTTTCAGCACTTCAGCAGTCGTTCCTGGACGAACGCCCTCATCCTGTGTAAAAGTAAATGATTTTTCCTTTAACTTAAGATCTGGTCCCACTGAACGAAGGGTAACGTCAACCGGTACGATTTCATCGGAAAACTTTCCTTCTGCAATGGCCTTAGCCGCCTTCTGATGACTTCTAACAGAAAATGCATCTTGATCGTCACGGGAAATGCCGTATTTTTTTGCAACTGCTTCAGCAGTGTGACCCATACCCATATAATATTCCGGTGCCGTTTCCGCAAGTCTCGCGTTCGGACGTGTTACATGGCCCATCATTGGCAAAAGGCTCATGGATTCCGCTCCGCCTGCAATGACTGTATCACTTTGGCCGAGCATGATCCTTTCCGCTCCATATGCAATACTTTGCAGACCGCTTGAACAGTAACGATTAATCGTTATGGCCGGTACTGTATAAGGCAATCCTGCCAATGCTCCAATGTTACGCGCCATGTTCAATCCTTGTTCCGCTTCAGGCATTGCACAACCGATAATCAGGTCATCTATCGTTCCTTCATAATTCCCTGCACGCTTTAACGTTTCCTTTACGACAAGAGCCCCTAAATCATCAGGGCGTACACTAGCAAGAGAACCTTTTTTCGCTCTTCCTACCGGAGTCCTTGCTCCAGCTACTATTACCGCTTCTTTCATGAGGATCCCCCTTACTCATTTTTAAGCTATCAATCTATCGATCTCGTTTTGGCCATCTCTTCATCTATTCATCAATTACGGAGTGGTTTACCTTTAACGAGCATGTGCTGCATCCTTGCCTGGGATTTCGGAGTCGAAATCAGTTTTAGGAATGCCTGTTTTTCCAGGTTCAAGATATACTGTTCATCAACTTCCGTGCCAAATGGGAGTTTTCCTCCTGCCAGGACGTATGCCAGCTCTTTGGCTATGACAAGGTCATGTTCTGATAAGAATCCTGAAAGGCGCATGGATTCCGCCCCTAATAGCAGTGCGGCATATCCAGTTTCACCTACGACAGGGATCTTTGTGCGGGCTGGAGCGGTATAGCCTTGTTCATGCATGGATAGTACCGCCTGTTTCGCATCATATAGCTGATGATCCGCATTCACGCTTATTCCATCAGCTGAATTAAGGAAATTATTCCCCCTCGCTTCCTCGGCTGAGGTCGAAACTTTTGCCATGGCGACCGTTTCAAATACTTGGTTGGCCACTTTCTGTAAGTCGAAGTCAACGCCCTTCGGCATATTCCTCAACGTCTTCACATAAAGTTCTTTAGTCCCGCCGCCGCCTGGGATCAAGCCGACACCAGGTTCCACTAGTCCCATATACGTTTCAGTCGTTGCCTGGATGCGCGCTGCCGGAAGGGACACTTCAGCACCCCCGCCTAGTGTCATATTAAACGGGGCAACCACTACAGGAACTGCACTGTACTTAATTTTAAGCATCGCCTGTTGGAATTGGCTGATGACCATATCGAGTTCAAAAATATTGTCATCCTGCGCTTCCATCAGCATCATTGCAATATTAGCGCCGACACAGAAATTCTTTCCTTGGTTTCCGATGACCAGGCCTTTAAAATTCGCTTCCGCTTCGTCAACCGCGGCATTGATCATTTGTATGATATCCAGACCGATTGCATTATTCGGCGAAGTGAATTCAAGCAGAGCCACTCCATCGCCGATATCGATCAAGCTTGCACCACTGTTTTTCTTGATTACGCCTTTTTGCTTCTTGATCGCTTTAAGATTGATCACTTTAGGATTTTCGACAAGCTCTTTATATTCACCATTATCATAATAGTGAACTATGCCATTTTCTTCTTTATAGAATGACTTGATGCCTTTAGCGAGCATATCCTTCACCCATTGCGGGACGGTTATGCCTTCCGCTTCCATTCGGGCTGCCGATTTTTCTACACCTATCGCATCCCAGGTTTCAAATGGGCCTGTGGACCATCCAAATCCCCATTTCATCGCTTGATCGATCGCCACGATGTCATCCGCGATGTCCCCAAGCAGCTGGGCAGAATACACAAGCGCCGGATTCAGGACATTCCATAGTAATTGGCCGGCACGGTCTTCGCTATAAACAAGCGCTTTCATTTTATTATCCAAGCCCTTGGCCTGTTTAGCCATTTCGATGGAAGGCGTTTTTAATCTTTTTCGTGCGGCATATTCAAGGGTTTCAGGATTCAGTTCAAGGATTTCCTTGCCTTTTTTCAAGAAGAATCCCTGTCCTGACTTGCTTCCAAGCCACCCATTCTTAAGCATTTCATTCATGAAATCAGGTATCTTGAAAACTTCTTTTTCTTCTCCGTCCACCTGGTCATAAACGTTTCTGGCAACATGTGCAAAGGTATCCAATCCAACGACATCAAGTGTCCGGAAAGTGGCGCTAGTTGCCCTTCCAATCAACGGACCTGTAACCGAATCGACCTCACCGACACTGTATCCGCCTTTTTGCATTTCCCGCAAAGTGACCAATAAACCATAAGTTCCAATGCGGTTTGCGATGAAGTTGGGGGTATCCTTGGCTTCGACAACACCTTTTCCAAGTACATCTTCGCCAAATCGCTTCATATATTCGAGCACTTCTGATGAAGTTGCCTTAGTAGGGATGATCTCCAACAATTTAAGATAACGCGGCGGATTGAAGAAGTGAGTTCCCAGAAAGTGCTTTTGAAAGTCCTCCGAACGTCCTTCTGCCATCGCTTCGATTGAAATTCCGGATGTATTCGAAGAAACGATGCTTCCTGGTTTACGATGCTGATCAACCTGGGCGAACACACTTTGCTTAACCTCAAGCTTCTCAACGACCACTTCGATGATCCAATCGACATCCTTTAAACGACTTATATCATCTTCCAGGTTTCCAGCCTCGATCAACGCGATGTTTCCCTTAGCCGAAAGCGGAGCTGGTTTCTGTTTTAAAAGTTTCGTAATCGCCGTTTGGCTGATGCGGTTACGCACTTGTTTATTATCTAATGTCAGTCCCTTTTTCTTTTCATCCTCAGTGAGTTCACGAGGTACAATATCCAATAATAAAGTCGGAATGCCGATGTTAGCAAGGTGTGCAGCAATCCCTGATCCCATAACTCCTGACCCTAGAACAGCAGCCTTTCGTATTTGTCGAACCAAGTTTATATCCCCCTTACACAATTTATTGAATGAATGTTCATTCATTTTTAATTCAAAAAAATTTTGAATATTTTTTCTTATTACTAATATAGAATATATTTGGAAATTCCGCAATGATTAAACAGGAAAAAATATATTTTTTTCTCCGCGTTCTTCCGGTTATTTCTCCTCCGTTCAGTAAAAAATAACCGGGCAGGAGGTGACTTATATAATGAAGCGTAAAGATAATCCTTCTAAAGCAGCCGTGAGCGCAGCAAGTGTTAAAGGCAATGCCGGCCCTGGCGCTGAACGTCAACATGGAATCAATAAAGTGAACAGCCAAAACAATCAGTTCAAAAGATAATCCTTCTTGATTTGAGCAGCCGTCCCTTTTCCAGGGCGGCTCTCGCTTCCTATTTCTTGAATAGGCCTTTTAAAACGAAAGCAATATTGGCCGGCCTCTCCGCAAGGCGGCGCATGAAATATCCATACCAATCCGTACCATAAGGAACATACACCCTTACCTTATATCCTTCTTTAGCAAGTTCAAGCTGCTTTTCAGTGCGGATTCCATATAACATTTGAAATTCAAATGAATCCCGGGATATTCCCTGATCTTTGACCAAGTCCCTCGTATAATCAATGATACTATCATCATGTGTGGCAACGGCTGTGTAATTTCCATTTTGCATATGCTTCTTGATGATTTTCTTGAAATTCTCATCCACATCTTTTTTTTCGGGAAAAGCCACTTCCCTTGGTTCTTTATAAGCCCCTTTAACAAGTCTTAAATTCGGATGGTATGCATCCAGCTCTTCAATATCCCTCTCAGTCCGATACAGATAAGCTTGAATGACAGTCCCCAATTCATTATATTCAGACTTCAAGGTTTTGAATACATCCAAAGTCGGCTGGCAGCGCGGAAAATCTTCCATATCAAGCGTCACGAAAACACGATGGTCTCTAGCTTCATCCAAGATTCTCCGCATGTTATTCATTACGACTTGTTCGGACACATCCAAGCCCATCGAGGTCAGCTTCAGGGATAACTGTGAATCGAGTTCATTTGTGCCAATCATCCGGATGGCTTCAATGCACTCTTCTGCCATCTTCCCTGCTTCTTGTTCATCTTCAATGAATTCACCCAAATAATCAATGGTGACAGCAAGCCCCTTCCGGTTAAGGTCAGCAATCACATCACATGCCATATCCAAGGATTCTCCTGCCACGAAGCGAGATGCACCAAACCGCAGCCCGTATTTTTTCGCTGCCTGTGTCATAGCTTTATTCTTTGATAAAAAAAGGAACAGATTTTTCAAAATCCTTTCCATCTGCATTCCCCTCCAAATCATTTTGGAAAATAGATGCACCTATTATTTTAACATTTAATTCATTTTTCAGATATTTAGAATCAAGAATAAAAAATTTCATGAAGGGAAAATTAAGCCCGATTAAAGAACACATAAGGAGGTAGAATGATGGAACAGCAAAATTCGTTTAATAGCCAACAGCAGTCGACCGGCTTCATGAAACAGCCACCGGAAATGGTTTCGGTGAAAGATAGCTTATACTTAACCGATATGCTTGCATGGAATCTGAATGCGGTTAAAAAAGCACATTTTTTTGCCACACAATGTAAGGACCCGCAAATCATTGATGCGTTAAATCGGTGCGGACTCATGCATCAACGCCATTACGATACCATTTTGAAACATTTGAACCCGGACCAAAACCAGAGTCAACAACAATATCAATAAAGGAGGGTTCTTGATGCCCAATGAAAACAAAGTCCAAAACCCTGAATCTCCCGTGGCAAAAACACCGCAAATGAATGACAGGGATTTTATAAATGATATGCTCACAACTGAAAAGTACTTTTGTAACTCCCTTTCCGTTGCCCTGCATGAAATGAGCAATCAAGCATTATTCCAAGACATTTTCTCCATTTCCAAAGAAAATCAGGAGATGCAGCGTGAACTCTATAACCTTATGTTCGAAAAAGGCTGGTATAGTTTAGAAAAGGCGCAAGCTACCAGCTTAGGCCAATCGTATCAACAATTTTCCGGTTATAAAAATCAATTTCCATCTGGAACGAACATTCAATAAACAAACATTCAGGGGGGTGGATTCTGCTCCTTTTGTTTTTTGCTACAAATAAAGCCGGCCCATCGGGGGCCGGCTTTATTATTAGATATCCGTAGAAAACATATACTTCTTATAGTGATACCGAATGCTGAATATTAAGCCCATCGCCATCATGTTCCCCATGAGCGAGCTTCCTCCATAACTGACAAATGGAAGCGGAATCCCCGTAATCGGCAAAAGGCCTACAGTCATGCCGATATTTTGAAAAACGTGGAACGTCAACATGCTTATAACGCCCACACAGATATATGTATAGAAGTTATTTTTCGTGTCCATTCCCGTTTTTGTTATGTGGTAAATCAATAGGAAAAACAAGGAAATGATGATGCTTGATCCGATGAAGCCGAATTCTTCACCGATGATGCTGAAAATGAAATCCGAATGACTCTCGGGCAAATACACTTCCCTTGAACCGATTCCCTTGCCTGTAGTCTGGCCGGAGCCTATGGCCAGTAAGGATTTGGTTAAGTGATACCCTTCGGAGCTGGCATAATTATATGGATCCAGCCAAGAATAGATACGGCCGAATTGATAAGATTTTACCCCTAGGTATTTTTCCAGGATTTCCGGCTTCCAAAGTACAAAGTACAGGACCGTGGACGCGACGACAATTCCTCCCGAAACGATCGGCAGCAGGATCTTCCATGTTACCCCTGATATGAAAATCATTCCGAGCATGATTGACATGATGACAAGCGAGGTGCCCAAATCCGGCTGTTGCATGATTAACAATAAAGGGGCACCGGTCACAAGACCGATTTTAATAAGCAGCCAGATATCCGTTTGAATCGTTTTCAGCGTGTTTTTGAGATGATGGTTCGATATGACATTCGCTAAAGCCAGGATCAGGAAAACCTTCATGAATTCCGATGGCTGAATCGAACCGATTCCCGGAATGATGAACCAACTTTTCGCACCATTCCGGACAGGAACGATGCTTTCCGGCATAATGATCAGCAAAAAAAGTAAAAATAATCCGAAGCCATAAGCGTACCATGAGATTTTTTTCAACTGGTCCGAATCCAGTGTGATGAACCCTAATACGATTCCAATCCCCACTATATACCAAAAAATTTGTTTTATTAAGAAGTTTTCAGCGTACTGTCCAGTCGTTTGGGCACTATAGATTGCCAGGCAACTTCCAACGCATAATAACAGCAATATTGTGACCAAAGAAAAATCTATTCGAGATGAAAATTTATTTTGTTCTTCCATACTAAACTCTCCCTTAAAAAGGCTCCTGCGATACTCTATAAATACACTTATTCATTATACTTTAAACAAATAAAATCACAACTATATCGAAGAATAGTTTACAGGCCTCATGGAGTTATTTCCATGAAGCCTGCAGGCATGGAGAGCTATGCATGTGATTCCTTTGATTTTCTCCGTTTCAGCAATAGGCTGACCAATCCATTGCCAGGGGAGAAGAGAAAGGCCAATCCGAATAATATGGCGGCCGAACCCACCATGCAACCTGATATCGAGGCATCCAAAATGGTGGCTGAATAGTAGCCGATGACGGAACTTAGCACCCCAACCCCGATACTGACCAATATCATGCGGCTTAAACGGTCTGACAGCAGATAGGCCGTTGCCGCAGGTATGATGAGCATCCCAACTACTAAAATGGAACCTACACTATCAAAAGAAGCAACAGTTGTCAGTGAAATGAGGCTCATCAATAAGTAATGAAAGAACAGTACAGGAATTCCCATCGCGGCAGCAAGTGATGGATCAAATGAAACGAGTTTAAACTGTTTGAAGAAAAGGAAAATCAGTAAGAGGTTCAGGATAAAACAACTGCCGACTATCCAAACAGCTTTTGGTCCAGCCTCGATTCCAGCGATTGTCATCGTGTTCCACGGAGTATAGGCTATTTCCCCATAAAGGACATGTTCCAGGTCAAAATCTATTTGTTGCGTGTACAAGCTCACAAGTACGATCCCCGTTGCAAAGAGGGAAGTGAATACAATCCCGATCGCAGCGTCGGATTGAACGCCCGACGATTGGAAAAGCTGGATCAAGAATACGGTAAGCAAGCCGAGCGCAGCAGCCCCGATCAGCATTGGAACCGAATCCCGGGTTCCGGTTATTAAAAATGCCAATACGATTCCCGGCAAAACGGAATGACTGATTGCATCCCCAATCAACGTCATTTTCCTGACTATCAAAAAACACCCTAATACACTACAAGAACCCGCCACTAATGCTCCGACTAAGATAATCCAAAAATCATTCATGATGAGTGGCTCCCTTTCCTTCTATCCTTTTCGAGAGAATATTTCTTTTTCGTCGAAACCCTTCTCCATATAGATGAAAGCACTCCGCGTTTAGGTGCAAAAAGCATGGAAAAGAAAAACCATACCGTCGCGGATAAGACAATTAACGGTCCTGTCGGCAAATCATTGACAGAGGTACTGATCAACGTTCCAGACACACCGCTCAACATTCCGAATATACCAGACAGGATGACCATGATATGCAGGCGCTCCGTCCAATATCTCGCGGATACCGCAGGTGTTATCAGTAAAGATGCCATCAATACGACGCCTACTGCCTGGATACCGATCACTACAGCTGCCACGATCAGCATCATGATGAAATAATCCAGAAAAACAACCGGCAATCCCATCCCCTTAGCAAACCCGGGATCAAAGGACAGTAATTTGAATTCTTTAAAAAATACGGTACAAGTGAAAATGAGAATAAAGGAAACCGTCATCATCATATATACATCGGACATGACCATTGACGCCGTCTGTCCGAATAAAAAGGTATCCAATCCGCTTTGGTTTCCATACTCGCTCTGCTGGATTTGCGTAAGCATCACAATTCCGAAACCAAAGAAAGAGGATAAGACGATTCCCAAGGCCGCATCCTGCTTGATCTTACTGTATCTCGTAAGCACACTGATCAAGAAGACAGCGACTAAGCCAGCCAGGGCGGCACCTATCAAAAAGTAGGAAGTGGATTTCACTCCAGTTAACATGAAGGCGACACAGATACCGGGTAACGCTGCATGTGCGAGCGTGTCGCCAAGCAAAGACTGCTTTCTGAGGTAGGCAAAGCTGCCGATGACCCCGCTGCTTAATCCGAGGAACATCGTGCCAAGCAATATCCACCTTGTATTTGGATCGGTGATAATGTCCATTATATTCATCGTGTACACCTCATTTTAATAAAAGGCCGGACTTTGTGTCTGATAGTATCGCTAGGCGGCCTCCATATGTTGCCTGTAGGTATTCGGGAATGAACACTTCATCTGTCGGACCTATTTTCATCACCTTCTTATTCAATAACATCGTCCAGTCGAAATATTCCTTCACGGTGGATAGGTCATGGTGCACAACCAGAACGGTTTTGCCTTTTTCCTTCAATTCCATCAGCAATTGTATGATCGCTTTCTCTGTTGCGGCATCCACCCCTACGAACGGTTCATCCATAAAATAAATATCCGCTTCCTGTGCCAATGCACGGGCCAGGAATATCCGTTGCTGCTGTCCGCCTGATAGCTGGCTGATCTGGCGGTTTGCGTATTCAGCCATCCCCACCTTCTCCAGGCACTCCATCCCCTTCTGCCTTTCGGACTTCCCAGGTCGCCTCAGCCATCCAAGATGACCATATCTGCCCATCATCACGACATCAAGTGCGTTGGTCGGAAAATCCCAATCCACTGACTCCCGCTGTGGTACATAGCCGATACTCTTCCTCATCGATTTATAAGTAGAGCCCTTTATCGTAATGTGCCCCGATATTTTTGGGATCAATTCGAGTATCCCCTTTATCAAAGTGGACTTCCCTGCTCCATTGGGGCCTATGATTCCGATTAAATTCCCTTCCGGCACCTCAAATGAGACATCTTCGACAACCGGCTTCTTATGATAAGCAATCGTTAAATTCTCGACCTTCAAAGCTGCTTGATTCATAGTTTCTCCCCCCTATTTCAAAGCACGGACGATGGTGTCCGTATTATGACGGACCATTCCGATATACGTTCCTTCTTCCGTCCCTCTTTCACCCATGGCATCCGAGAACAATTCACCGCCGATTTCCACTTTATGGCCCTGCTTACCTGCTCCTTGAATGACAGCCTCGATAGCCTTCCTCGGTACGCTTGACTCTATGAAAATCGCTTTTATTTTGTTCTCCACAAGATAGTTCCGCATATCCGTCACATCTTTTGATCCATATTCCGATAATGTATTGATCCCCTGGAGCCCTCTTACGTCCAGGCCATATGACTGCCCGTAGTATCCAAAAGCATCATGTGCCGTAACGAGCACCCGTTGATCTTCAGGCACTTTATTGATTTCCTCATGGACATATTTATCAAGTTCCTCCAATTGCAGAACGTACTCCTCATAATTTTCACGATACTCCGCTTCATGGTCCGGGTCCTTGGCAATCAATTCTTTCTTAACTGCCTCCGCCGCAACGATCCAAAGCTTTACATCAAACCAAACGTGGGGATCATGCTCCGTTGCACCCACTTTGCGAAGTTGGTTCTCCTTGAAGTCTTCCGTTACGGCAATCGTCGGTTTATCCTTGCTCATCATTTCAAATATATCCGTCATTTTCCCTTCAAGATGCAATCCGTTATAAAAAATCATATCAGCCGAATCCAGTGTCTTCACATCACCCTGCGTCGCTTTATATAGATGGGGGTCGACTCCCGGTCCCATTAAACTTGAGACCTCGACATGTTTACCGCCGATATTCTCAACCAAATCCCCAATCATTCCCGTTGTTGTAACGACATCCAGCTTGCCATTGCCATTATCGCTTTCGGCCGTATCATTGCCGCACCCCGTTAAAACCAGCAATGCAGCAAGCACGCCTCCAATAGATTTAAGAAAACCCATCCATATTCCCTCCCTTTTTCATCTTTCTAAAATAGTTTGCCATGTGCAAAACTAAGTGTAAATTTTTTTACATTGTCGTAAATGCTAAAAAGTTTCCTCTACACAACTTATTTTATACTATACACAAATATACAAAAAAAGTGCAACTATTTTTAAACATTTCAAAAAGGCAAATGACTTTTACATACAGCAAAAACTGTCAGGAAGCTCCACTAGGCAGCTTCCTGACAGTCAGTCATTCCGTATGATGAAATTATATTTATATTGTGGAGTTTTACTGGTGAACATAACTAGAGGAGCTATTTCTGGACGACGTGAAATTCACGAGTAAACGCGGTTTCCGCGCATAAAGCCGCGGACTTCTTGACGGGCATTGCCACTCATTTCTCCTGTTTCAAGGAAATGGCCAAGTACGCAAATCCCAATTCGATTCCGCAAAGCACAAACAAGGTGATTAAAGTTTGGAACATCATGATTTCCTCCTCCTCTAAGACTTAGACCAATCTTAAAGGATGAAACCAATACCATAACAAGACCTTATTTGAAGAAATCTTCAGCAGTCCCACACTGTTCCCTTGCCCTGAAATGGGTTTCATACTGTACAATATAAAAAAAGAAAAACGGTGATACCATGACAAATATTAAAGAAATAGCTCAATGTGCTGGTGTATCTGTCTCAACAGTGTCTCGTGTATTGAATGATCATCCATATGTAAGCCCCGATAAAAGAAAGAGCGTCTTAGAAGCGATCAATCGTTTGAATTATACGAGAAACATCAACGCCATTCATCTTTCAAAAGGGAAAACCAACCTTATCGGCGTCATCATCCCCTTCAACAATCACCCATATTACGGGGCAATCGTTAACGGAATCACAAAACAGGCAAATGCAATTGGCTGTCATATCGTCATCTTTCAAACAAATTATGACAGGGAGAAAGAGATCCAGGCTTTTAATATGCTGCAAATGAAGCAGCTCGATGGCATTATCGTTTGTTCAAGGATTTCGGAAATGAAAATCCTCTTGGATTATCAAAAATACGGACCGATTATTTTATGTGAAGATACCGCCCAGGCTGAATTCTCATCCATCAGCATTGATCATTATGCAGCTTTCTCCTGTGCCCTTGAGTACGTGATTGCTAAAGGATATAAGAAAATCGGATACAGCCTCGGCCGTAAAAAGAGCAGAAATAGTTCCCATCGTACAAAGGCCTTTAACGATATCATGAGTAAACATCAACTGATAAACAATGAAGCATGGCTGTTTGAAGGCAGTTATCACATCAAAGACGGTGAACAATTGTTTCAGGAATGGAATTCGATGATGGATAAACCTGAAGCCATCATCATCACGAATGATGACACGGCGGCGGGCTTCATTCTTACCGCTAGGAAATCGGGTATAAGGGTACCGGAAGATGTGGCCATTCTCGGCTTCAATAATGATAGCCTTGGCGAAATGCTCGACATCACGACCATTTCCTTACCGCTGGAATGGATCGGGAAAATGGCAGTGGATCTCTTTGAGAATCCTGAAGAGGTCAAACATGTAAAACTGGACTATGCCCTAATAAAACGGAAAACCGTTTAGTTATCAGGATGTGCTATATTTTAGTATATCGTCACTTGATTCTTCCTTCCTGCCTTCATTCATTAACTAGGAAAAAATAACCACATAAAATAATCATTGCGATATCCCAGAAGTTATTTTATAATTTTGATATAGTAAAGTTTACTCAATTACTAGCAATCTATTAGCGATTGCATGAATTTCATGAGTAAAATCGTCCGACGTCACCTGTCACCTACAAACTGACGCCAACGATTTTAGAAAATTGAATACTTCCTCATTTACCGATGAGTTAGAGGCTGCAGCTTATAAAAGTAAAACGGACGAGATTCTGGAAAATTAAAGACTCCGTTTGAAAGGATAAGTTGCCGAAGTTAGGGTATATTCCATGTATATTCTTGCTGGCGGTGTAACCGAATAGGAACACCACTGTCACGTTTTTTTTAAAAGCGTGGGGAGCTATCTTCGGAAGGATAAACGGGTTTATTATAAACAGCCGTCGATCTTTTTCGACTGCTGTTTTTTTATTTTTCGTTCCCTTCCAATAAAAAGGAGTGTAACATCAATTGTCAAATTCACAATCACCTTCAAGCCCTACTGAATTGAAAAGGAGCCTGAAAGCGCGTCATTTAATGATGATTTCATTAGGTGGAACGATAGGAACAGGTTTATTTTTAGCAAGTGGCGGTGCCATTCATTCAGCCGGTCCCGGCGGTGCCTTGGTGGCATACGCGGTCATCGGCATCATGGTTTATTACTTAATGACAAGTCTTGCAGAAATGGCAGCGTTCATGCCAGTGGCCGGTTCGTTCCGTGTCTATGCATCCAAATTCGTCGATCCGTCCTTCGGTTTTGCGATTGGTTGGAACTACTGGTATAACTGGGCAATCACCATTGCCGCCGAATTGGCAGCCGTTGTCTTAATTATGAAGTTCTGGTTCCCGGATAGCCCTTCATTTATCTGGAGTGCCATTGCGTTAATCACTATGTTTCTTATCAATTACATGTCAGTTAAAGGTTTCGGGGAAACAGAATTCTGGTTTGCCATGATCAAGGTCGTGACAGTCGTCATTTTCTTGATTACGGGTGTTCTGATCATTCTCGGAATCATGGGTGGGAATGACCCAATCGGTTTTTCCAATTTCACAATGGGCGAAGGTCCCTTTAACGGAGGGTTCTTCACGATTCTAGGCGTATTCATGGCTGCCGGCTTTTCTTTCCAAGGAACGGAATTGCTTGGAGTGACTGCTGGTGAAAGTGAAGATCCAGAAAAAAATATCCCAAAAGCGATCAGATCCGTTTTCTGGCGCATCCTCTTGTTCTATATCCTTGCAATTTTCGTTATTGGAATGATCATTCCGTTTACGGATTCACGTTTATTGAGTCAAGATGTTGCCGTAAGTCCATTCACGCTTGTATTTGAACGGGCCGGCCTTGCATTTGCTGCATCCATCATGAACGCGATCATTTTATCATCCGTACTCTCTGCCGGTAACTCTGGCATGTACGCTTCAACCCGTATGTTATGGGACTTGGCACGTGATGGGAAAGCACCGAAATTCCTAGGTAAGTTAGATAAAAGAGGAGTGCCCGTGAATGCACTTATCGTGACTTCTTTAGTTGGCTGCGTTGCATTCTTAGCTTCATTTTTCGGGGATGGCGTCGTTTATATCTGGTTATTGAACGCTTCAGGCATGGCAGGATTCGTCACCTGGGTAGGGATTGCGATTGCCCATTATCGGTTCCGCAAAGCTTACGCCGCTCAAGGCCTTGATATGAATGCTTTACCATTCCGGGCAAAAGGCTTCCCATTCGGACCTATATTCGCACTTGTCCTTTGTATTATCATTATCATCGGACAAGGCTATCAGGCTTTCAGCAGCGATGGGATCGACTGGAATTCAATGTTCGTTTCCTACATTGGCTTGATTCTATTTTTCGTTCTATGGTTCGGCTATAAAATTAAGCATAAAACGAAAATCATTCCGCTTGAGGAATGTGACCTTAAATCAAAATAATACGCAAAGGACCTGTTCTTCCCTAACCGGAGAAGAACAGGTCCTTTTTTCATTTCAAATGATAAACACGGCATTCATATGGTTGCAGGGGTTTGCTGGAGATTCCTTCTTCCTCCTGATCATAATTGCCGATCAGCTTTGTGGCAGAATATGCATGCAGCTCTTCAGGCAAAGTATAAGAGGCCTGCTCTTCTTTAAAGTTGCACAGCACCAACAGCTTTTCTTCCTCAAACGATCTCGTGTAGGCAAATATTCGTTCATCATCCGGCAACAGCAGTTCAAAACGGCCATAAACGACGATATCATGTTCCTTGCGCAGTTGGATAAGCTTTTTATAAAAATGAAAAATGGAATTCGGATCATTGTAAGCCTTTTCTGCATTAATCTCGGGATAATTGGGATTAACCTTAATCCAAGGGGTCCCTTTCGTGAATCCTGCGTTCCGGGAGTCATTCCACTGAATAGGTGTCCTCGCATTATCCCGGCTGCGGGCGTGGATGGCTGACATCATCCGCTCTTTTGACCAGCCATGAGAATGGACGAGTTCGTCATATGAATTCAATGTTTCGATATCCCGGTATTCATCGATATTTTCAAATGCAACATTGGTCATTCCCAGCTCTTCCCCTTGATATATATAAGGTGTACCTTGCAGCATATGAAGACAAGCGGCAAGCATCTTTGCGCTTTCAATACGATACTTTCCATCATTACCAAACCTTGAGACAACCCGGGGCTGATCATGGTTGTTCCAGTATAAACTGTTCCAGCCATCCCCCTCCAAACCAGTCTGCCACTTAGAGAGGATTCGCTTTAAATCGGTTAGCTTCCATTTATCGTTACTCCATTTCCCTTCTGGTCCCCTCCCCAAATCCATATGTTCGAATTGAAAGACCATATGTAGCTCACCACGATCTTTACCTGTGAACAATTGCGCTTCCTCCGGTGTGACGCCTGGCATTTCCCCAACCGTAATCACGTCATGCCCAGAAAGTGCCCGTTGATTGATTTCCTGCAGAAACTCATGTATGCGCGGTCCATTCAGGAAAAAGGGGCTTCCATCACCATACTGCTTCTCATGATGAACGGCTCCATCTGAATAGCTTTGATCTTTTGAAAGGAAGTTGATGACATCCATCCGGAAGCCATCGACACCCTTATCCAGCCACCAAGTCATGATGCTGTAAACTTCTTCACGGAGCTTAGGGTTCTCCCAGTTTAAATCCGGTTGTTTCCTGCTGAATAAATGTAAATAATATTCATCGGTTCTTTCATCATATGCCCATGCTGAACCTTTAAAAATCGACTCCCAATTATTTGGCTCTTTCCCATTCCTGCCAGGTTTCCAAATATAGTAATCACGTTTCGGATTGTCTTTTGAGGAACGGGATTCCTCGAACCATGGATGTTCATCTGAAGAATGATTGACCACCAGATCCATCATGATCTTCATTCCACGTTCATGAACGGCCTTCAACAACCTATCGAAATCGGCCATGGTCCCGAATTCAGTCATGATTGCTTTATAATCACTGATATCGTACCCATTGTCATCATTGGGAGATTGATAAACTGGGGATAGCCATATCACGTTCACACCCAGCTCTTGTAAATAATCTAGCTTCATCAAAATCCCGTTTATATCACCAATACCATCGCCATCACTATCCATAAAACTCCTTGGATACACTTGATACACAACTGCCTCTTTCCACCATGCTTTGTCCATGCTTTTCCCCCTTTTTTAGCCGCATTGACACAATCCTTACACCAATACCCTATTATAAAGGGGAAAACTCCAGAATATTCTACTTTTATTCAGCTATTCCCGTTTGAATCATTTCAATATCCAGATCGACCTCGATTGGAATATCGGGATATGTCTCCTCCCAATGTTTTTGATCAAAATTTCTTGTTTTACTTTTAGCATGATCACCGAGTGCAAGCGGATCTATATGGTTCTCCTGAAACATGGTTACCATCTCATTTAATTTTTTGCCAATGACCTGCTCGGCCCTGGCCTCTATTTTATTCAGGTCGACCGCTTTGCCCAAGTCGTAGCCTTGGACCTCTAGCAGACTCGCTTTCATTTTCACTTCAATCCTGACCTTTGGGTCTTGATTGGCATTCGAAATATGATAATGGACACGTGACTCCACGTTATTGATATCGGTAAAGTCATTTTCCTTCCATTTAATTTCATAACTCCCCAGCTTAAAATTTTCACTAAGGACCTTATATAAAAAGCCGTCTTCATAAGGTATATATTTACCAATATAACGATCCGTTTTAAACAAGGCGATCCCCCTTACCCGTATTTGGTCTCCTGTTGTTTCCAATAAGGGCAAGACCGGATCGATCCCTTTACCATGACACGCATATAAATACCTGTGAAGATCTACATCAGGCAAATTAGTCCTTATATTCTGTTCGATCAGCTCCTTCACTTGAACCCCTGGCGTTTTAATCAACTTCGGCTCCATTTTAACTACATCCTCCGCTTTGCCATGAACGACCGCTAAATACAAATCCCTTCCCACCATTGGGTCACGCCTATATGTATCGACATAATCATTCAATCCCTTACTTGCCAATTCTTCACCATATAGAGTGACTGTCAGTCTCCCGCCGACAATCGGGTATGGTGTTTTTGCATTTTCCTGCTGGCGGGCCGCCTTTATATCATGGGAGTCCGCTTCATATACTTCTTTACCCAGATCTGCTTCCTCCCCAGGCTGAGGAACGCTGACAACGACCGTTCCTTTGATTTTCTTGTCTCCGGCATCATCATAACCTACGACTTCAGCAATTAATATATCTTCTAATATTTGCTTTTCCACGCCGCACGCCGTCATCAAAAAGCTTGCTAATGTTATCAAGAGAAGTTTGATTTTCATGATTTATGCCCCCTGAATTTATAGACGATCGACTGCCATATGAATAAGAGAGGAAGATACAAATAAACGATATAAAAACCAATTTGCGAACTGATCGTGTTAAACTTATCGATTCTATAGCGGTTATCCAAAAAAATGCAGGAAGCCAAAATGATGATCAGAATGAGAACCAACATCTTTTTTTGTCTAAATCCGAATACTCTTTTCGCTGTCCTGCTTGCTGCCCAAACCCCTAGGCAAACATTCGGCAGCACCATGAACAGCCAAACGGAAATCCCTATGTATTCGAACCTTTCAATGAATGGAAGGTCTACAATTTTCCATAACGTCAAAGTTGCCCAAATTACATCTTTCAGCTGATCTTGATGATAGTAGGCTAATGTAACAAGTATGGATACTACATAGATCACCATAGTGAACAACGCCCCTAAGTGGGCCCACTTTTGAGATTTTTCACGATTTTTAATGAAAGGATAATAAATGAGGATTAATTCAAAACCAAGGTAATTCAGGGTCATCTTCTTACAGGCCTTCATGATTTCCAAAAAGGAATGATCAAGAAAAGGACCCAAATTTTCAAAGTGGGCGTACTTCAAAGGGAAATAATTCAAAAGGAATAATGGCGATCCGATCATAAGGCCGATTATGCAAAAACCGGTAATGACCCTGAAACCTCCCTCCACAAAGCGATATACGAGAATTAGAATGATGGTTATCAGCATCAGGACATTGACACCTGGGAACATCCAAACCTGAATGACTTCTAAATAAGTCCTGATAAGAATGATGGAAATCATTATGAAGTAGAGGATGAATAATATATTGAAAGCATTTCCGACCCATTTACCAAACAAATCCTTGTGGATGGCAACCAAATCAAGTGTTTGGGGGCCCCTGCCCAAAAGCTTGAAACACATCCAAAGCAGAACATTTATGATCAACCCTGATATCAGGACCGATATCCATGCGTCTTGGCCAGCCTCTTTCGCTATGATCCGTTCAAACCCCAATATCCCTACTCCAATCTGCATGCCGGGCATGAGGAAAAAAACAAAAAATGGAGATATTTGTTTTGTTTCATTTGGTTTGACTTCCATTCCTTCTCACCGCTTTCTACTTCCTTATTCATCGATATCATTACGGGTGTTTCGTTTTTCCGCCTCTTTCCTTATCCTTAGTGGATTTTCCGTCCGCAGAAACTGCGGGCGTTTTTTCTGCTTTGAAAAAGGGAGGCGAATCAGACTATCTTTAAAGTCATGAATTCTTAACGGGTAAAGCGGGTCTAAATAAGGACTGCCAAGCGAAGTCAATTTCAATAAATGACTTAAAATGAATGCACTGCATAAAGCTATTCCAAACAGCCCGTATAACTGGGCAGCAATTAGAAAGGGAAAGCGGATAAGGCGAATCGTATTGCTGATTTGGTAAATCGGCACCGTAAATGAAGCCAAGGCAGCCAAAGCGACAAGCATCAACAAGACATTACTGACAAATCCCGCTTCCACAGCGGCTGAACCGATGACTATACCGCCAACAATGCCGATGGTCGAGCCAACCTTGGCAGGCAGCCTGACCGCCGCTTCCCTCAGCAATTCGATCGTGCCTTCCAGCACGATCGCTTCCAAGATCGGCGGAAAAGGGATCACTCCCCTGGATGATATTAAGATTGGCAGCAAATCCGTTGGGATCACTTGATAATGATAGGTTAAAACGGCCACATACAGAGGTGATGACAAAACGGAAAACAGCACGGCGAAAAGCCGAATCAAACGGAATGAAGTACCGAGATTCCAAATTTGAAAATAATCTTCAAATGACGAGAAGAATGAAATGATGGTATTGGGACCAACCAATGCATGAGGAGATCCATCCAGCATGATCCCTATTTTCCCTTCCGATAATACACTGGCCAGATGATCAGGCCGCTCCGTATCAATCAATTGCGGGAACATCGAATTCCGATTATCCGTGATCATCTGGCTTACGAACGAAATATCGACGATCGTATCATATTCTATATCTTCTATTCTCTGTATGACCGTCTTGATGATCTGTTGATTTACCACCCCATCTATGTAGAGTACCGCTATCCTTGTTTGCGAGATGCTCCCGACCCTAAATTCCTTGGACTGCAATTCAGGAGTGGGCAATCTGTTACGGATCAGATTCAAATTCGAATCAAGCGATTCAACAAACGCCTCCTTGGATCCAACGACCGTATACTCCGACTCAGGTGTTGAAATTTGCCTTTTCACACTGTGAACACACGGAATGAGCAAACACATTTCATCATCTTGCTTGTATTGAATCATGATCGATCCGTCCAAAACCAATCTTTGAATGTCTTTTAAATCAGCCGTCAATTTCATATCTTCCATCGGAATATCGCCTTTTAGTTGCTTAAGGACCTTCTTTGGTTGATTCGACATGACCGCCAATACTTGTTCGTGGAGCTGTTGAACACTGACCAGTGAATTGAAGTAGGAGATGATATAGCCATCATCATTCGGGAATTGGAAGGTAAGAAAATCATTAGATGCTTTAAACTTTTTAAGGAGTTCCTGAAAATCCTTGGAAGTAACCTGAAAGGATGCTGAATCCGTTTCCCTCTTGTCCTTAAAAAACCTCACCATCCCACCCCCAATACAAAGTTTTTCGTTCATTCGATTATTGTAACCACCCTATTTAAAGTTAGTCATGTTCCACATCTTTAAAATAGGAAAAGACCTATCCGGAATCCACCGGATAGGTCTTTACTTCTTAATTTTCCAATTATCTTGGACTTGGAAAGATCCGTGTTACAAGTTCACGGAACTCTTCAGCAAATCCTTCAACGGGTTTTCCATTCTCGATATCATTCGCATACCCATCCATTCTTTGAACAAAGTCCGGATTTGCCGACACATAAACTTGGTCTACAGATGGATCTGCTGCCCTTACTGCATCAGCAACCCTTTCTTTAAGGTCATTCGAGATATCCTTTTCCCCGCCGTCTTTTAATACTGCGCCTACATAGGCATTATTTTCAGTCACGATGACATTTGCGTTACTTACTTCCTTCAAAGCTTCGACTCGATTTGAGATATCCTCTGAGACCCTCATACCGTTTACGCCATTATCATTATTATCATTATTGATATTATTATCATTATTGACATTATTAACATTTTGCCTTGTGTCGCCTACATTCATCGGATTATCCAAATTATCCTGATGAGTACGATTCAGGCCAAGATTTTCACTGGCATCTTCGTTATCATTCGTTGCACAACCTGTAATCACTAAAGCCATCATTGCACTTGATACTATCGCTTTATAGTTCATATTCTTCACTCCTCAAAAATCATTTAACATTACTATTTGCGAGGAGTGGGCAGATTATTCAGAAGAAGTGACCTTCAAGCCGATAATTCCAACCAAAATAAAACCGGCGAATACCAATCGCATCGCATCCTTAGGCTCGTTAAAAACGATGATGCCTACCAGAAATGCCCCAAGAGCCCCTATTCCAGTCCAGATTGCATACGCTGTTCCCATAGGCAGAGTTTTTATCGCCGATGACAAAAAATAAAAACTAATAACCATGCCAGCAATCGTTATGATAGAAGGTAATAATTTCGTAAAACCCTCGGTATACTTTAGACTTGTCGCCCATACCACTTCAAATAATCCTGCAATCACCAATTGAATCCATGCCATCTTTTCCGCCTCCAATTACAGAAAAAGCCCGGGAGGTCATCTTTCATAACCTCCCGGGCTTTTTTCCCTCCGTGTACGCAGATTACTGCGCGTTTCTCTTGGACCATTCCGGTAACATTCAACCGAGGAACCCTAGAAACATAGTATTTCCATACTATATCATGTACATTTCAGATCGGTCAAACACTTATGCATCGCTTCTGTTTCTAAGCTTCCACTTGTCACCTTTTATTGAAAACCAAATATTCTTAAAGGGTTCAGGTATTTCTTTAGCCGCCTCAACCGTATATTGGACAGCCTCTTTTTTATATTCAACATCTTCAGTGATTTCTTGCTGGGTCATGGCGAGTTGGTCCGTTTCCGATTTAATCTGATCCGTTTTGGCCTGGATGCGTGTAACGGTTTGATTCACATTTTCAATTGTCGGTTTGGTATCCTTAAATGTTTTAAAAGCAAAAAACGCTAAATACATAATCGATCCGATAAAGAGGGCAAGACTAATATATACAATGATCACCTAGATTCCTCCTTTTATTTTACCTTTACTATACCCGTAATAATTGAGCAGAAAACGAATCCCCATGTATTTTCTTTTATGCCTGGTCATATTATTGAAAGTAAAAGGAGGAATGAAAATGAATCAAATGCCTCTTCTTAAAGCCTGTTTTAAAGCTGGAATCCACTTCATTAGACATATGACCATACAGCAGGCCGCCACGATTGCAGGAATCATTTTTTTAATCATTCATCCAGAAGTTTTCAGCCCCCTTTGGCTTACATTGGCAACATCCGTCTTGATTCTGCTCCTGCTTTGAAGATTGTAAGTATCCCTGCACACTGGCTGTGTTATGGATTTCTTCGCTGACACCCCCATCCAGATCAGTAAAAAATACCGAGGATATGCACCAGCATTCTACCCTTGCTTCGGAAGAATGTTCCTGTACGGATCAAACTGCCATGGAGACCCGACCATTACTATTGCTAGGACTGTATCTATGCAGGATTTCAATCTTCATAGCGATGATCTATACAGTTTAATCAATCGTTTGATTAAAACGGAATTGGACTTCAACCCCCTTGTGACAGCTGAGCTTCCCTCCCCCTTCAGATATTGATTACACTCATTTACCATACTATCAAACGGAAAACTATTAGTTTACTCAACAGTTCAGAATTTTGCCCACCACGGCGATTTCAGATGCAATGGAAGGGTTGAGCAATCACCTTAAGTTATAAACAAACAATGAAGAATGTAGGCAAAAGGGTTCTACCTAAGAGTTAAACAATTGGAGCAGGTGTGCGAGACTCCTGCGGAAATGCGCGTCCAGAAAAAAGAACCCACAGGCCCAGAAGCCGCAGAGAGGCTACCGGAGGAGTAACTTTCAAATTGTACAAACCGTAAAAAAACTTTAGACAAATTCGATTTTCATCGAGTTTATCTATAACCTGAAGTACCACACAAAACACCTGACGTCCCTTGTCCATTCGTTAATGAAATCCCAACAGGCTGACCTATTAAATAGCTAATTTTTTGTTGCCATGGCATAGTCATCACTCCTTCAAGCACATCCTATTAAAAATGAAAAAATGGGCGGTTTATTTCTTAAAAATTCGCAGTTCGGTTATGAACCGGCCTAACAGACAGAACACCACTTACCATTTTATCAAGCTGAAAACTATCAGAAAATTACGAAGTTTGTGTATAATTAGGCTATATTCATTAACTTTTAAGGAGGAATCATAGTCATGGATAATCTTATTCAACAGTTCAGGAATTTGCCCACCACGGCGATTTCAGATGCAATGGATGGGTTGAGCAATCTGGATTCGGCAATAAAACCCTTAAAGGAAGAATTCCGGATGGCCGGACGGGCTTTGACCGTACAGATCCCCGTCGGTGATAATTCTGCCGTGTTAAAAGCAATCGGTGAAGCCAAGCCTGGGGATATAATTGTCGTTGACAGCAAGGGTGATACATACCGGGCTATAGCAGGAGACTTTGTTGTCGGCATGATGCAGACCATGGAAATTGGCGGCCTCGTAGTCGATGGGGTCATTCGCGACCTTGAAGCCATTAAACAATTGAATTTCCCTGTTTTCAGCAAAGGGACGACGGTTGCCTCTAGCGGCAAGGCAGGTGTAGGCGAAACCAATGTGCCCATATCCTGTGGAGGTGTCACCGTATATCCAGGGGACATCATCATAGGGGACATAGATGGAGTCGTGGTCGTGCCCAAAGATAAGGGTGAAGAAATCCTGGTCAAAGCAAAGGATAAAATCACCAAAGACGAACAGCGTGCTGAAAAATATGCCGGGAAGCCTGATGAAATCAGAAAGTATATTGCCATGATGACCAATAAAGGATGACGCATAAAAAAACAGGCAGGAAGCGATTGCTTCCTGCCTGTTCTTTCATTAGCCTTATTTATCGGTCTTTTCTTCCTTAGAACCTTCTTCATCATATGTGTAATCATAATCAGCAGGATCAATCGGTTTAAAGCCGTTTGGAGTATAGAAACGGAGTAAGTCGCCGTTCACTACTTGGTCGGATAAATTGAGCATCGTTTCAGCTCTCGTTTTATAATTGAGGATGGCATCATTTTCCTCGACCAATTCTCCCGTTTTAGTATCGTAGTATTTCCCTTTAATGGAAGTGACCTCCGGTGTTACAAAATCACCATTCCTGAAAGGTACCACTTCATTATGATCTTTTGACAATAAATCGGAACCGAATTGTACATAATCTTTAGATTCAATTCCTAACAGATGCAATAAAGTCGGGAGAAGGTCAATCTGTCCTCCGTATTGGTGCATTTCCCCGCCTTCAACACCTGGAACATGGATCAATAATGGTACACGTTGCAATTGGGCATTCTCAAATGCGCCAACATCCTCGCCAAGAACTTTTGACATGGCTTCTTTATGGTTTTCGGAAATACCATAATGATCACCATACATAACGATTACCGAGTTATCATATAGACCGGATTCCTTCAGATAATCGAAAAACTCTTTAAGCGCCTCATCGGCATAGCGTGCAGTTTGGAAGTAACTATCAACGGAAGCATCACCTGTCGTATGCTTGCCGATTGTTGCTTTTTCCTGGTCCATCGCATATGGGAAATGATGGGATACCGTTATGAATTTTGTATAGAAAGGCTGTTTAAGCGTTTCTAACATTGGAATCGATTCCTTAAAGAACGGCTTATCCATTAATCCATAACTTAGTACTTCCTCTTTATTTTCCATATTATAATGGTTTGCATCGAAGAACTGATTAAAACCAAGAGACTTATACATATTATCCCGGTTCCAGAAGGATTTGTAATTACCATGGAACACAGCAGATGTGTATCCTTGTTGTCCTAAAATAGCTGGTGCTGCTTGATACGTATTTTGGGAACGGTTTGTGAATGCTGCCCCCTGTGGTAAGCCGAACAGGGAATTTTCAAGCATGAATTCGGCATCCGCCGTTTTCCCTTGGCCTACTTGATGGAAGAAATTATCAAAGTGCATGAAATCTGATTTATCATGTGCAAGTGAGTTCAAAAATGGAGTTACTTCTTCCCCATTCAACTTATAATCGATAAGGAAATTCTGCATCGATTCCAAATGTAGGTAGATGACATTCTTGCCTTTGGCTGCCCCAAAATACTTAGGATTCGGCTCAGCGCTTGTTGCCTTCGTATAGTTGACGACTTCGGCGATATCCGTGCTGTTTGCAGTCGCACGCTGGGCGTATGTTTTAGTATTCTGAACGGCGTCATAAACCGTATAGTTGAACATGCCCAAGTATTTGACGATATAGTTCCGGTCGAATGTTCTTGATAACAATTGCGGGCGATCCTTTTCAGCAAGTCCCAAATTGATGGCAAAAATTGCTAGTCCCGCTAGGTAAACCATTCCAACTGTACGGCGTTTGACTTTGAAGTCTTCCGCTTTAAAGTCTTTGAATCTGTACAACACGATCAAAAGTATCGTATCAAGGAAATAAAATACATCATGGCCTTTAAATAATTCTAAAATACTCGGTCCCAAATCCCCGGCATTTTGCACTTGCGTCAAGGTTGGCAATGTAATGAAATCGGTAAATGACCGGTAATATACAATATTGAAGAATAACCATAAGGACATCAATAGGTTCAACCTGATGATCCATTTAAACGATTTTTTGCCTCTAGCCAATAGTGCCAAGCCAAAGAATAAAATGGCTGAACTAATCGGATTTATAAACAGTAAGAACTGTTGCAGGCCATTTTCAAGACCTAAGTTAAATTCAATTCGATATCCAATATAAGTTTTTATCCAAAACAAGACTACCGCAATAAAGAAAAAGCCTAGTATGTTATCTGCAAATAAATGCCGGCTTTTTTTAAGAAAATTATTCATGCTTTCACCTCTATTAATCTAGTGGTTTATTTATATAAATTTTTACAAACTTACAAAAGACGGAAAATCAGAAACCTTATAATAGCATTCTTTCACTTGGATAGTCAAGATTGTGAAAACCACCTTTTGTCACATCCATAACTCTTATATCCAGAATACTTCTTTAGCTTATGAACAAGCCTTTGAAAAAATAACAGAGTTTCGCCCGTCTCGAATGTTCAGCGCACCTATAACAAATATATAGGAAGTACATGTCTTAATCCAATAAATATTACCGTAATTTTTTGGTGTGACTGCGGATGACAGTCACTAAATATTTTAACGTCCTTCAGGCTTTTACCATTATAAACGAGTCTTTATAAAAAAACCAGCACATTACAAAATATGTAAAGATATAAACCTTCAATTATTGAAAGCTATGGTTATATCCCAGGATTTTTTTCCCGATAATTCGACATTTGAAAATGGATTGCCGGTTACATGGATGCTTTTCTCATCCGCACTTTTGAAACCCCGTGCCTGTAAAAGTTTGACCCGTTCAATATTGCGTCCTGCCACCATTAAATCCCATAAAATAACAAATGGATTACACGAAGTATCGACATCATTCCCCTCCGGCTTTTTTATTCAGCTTTTTTCAAATAATTTTTCCTGAAAAATATTAATCCACCGAATTCTCCCCGATAATTTGAAGTGGAGATCATATTATTTTTATCATCCATAATAGATGAAATTTCCCAAATTTAACATAAATTACGATTTCAAAACCGGAAAGGATGCAAAAGACAATATAATAGGAAGAAACTGAATTTTCCATTTTGGCTGGAGGGTCATATTCTTACGATTGCAGCCCATATAAGCCATAGCGGCAGCAACAGGCGGAATATAGACCTTGTCCTTTCCCACTCCCCTTGATTGGGTTGTGGGCGCCTTATTATAAGCTTACCTGTGTTTTGCAGGAATTCTTTTCTTCCCCTTTGTTAGTATATTTGTTTCATCCAGGTTTATTATAAAAAATAAAAAATCCTGCCCCTCGATCGAGGACAGGATTATCTTTAATCATATTTATATTACTTGATGCCTTCTGAAACTTCTTTAACCATAGCGTCAACAGATTCTAAACCGCCGCCTGATAAGTACCAGTAGTTAGGGTCTAGATAAATGATGTTACCTTCTTTAAATGCCTTTGTATTTTTTACAATGTCATTTTCAATCGTTTCTTTTGCTGCAGCTCCATCACCGGCAACCGCATCTCTATCTACAACGAATAGGTAGTCAGGATTTTTTTCAGCAATGTATTCGAAAGAAATACTTTGACCATGTGTCGATACTTCCAATTTATCATCCACTGCAGGTACTCCGAATACATCATGGATGATTCCAAATCTTGAATCCGGTCCGTAAGCACTTACTTTTCCGCCGCTGGCAAGAACGATTAAACCAGTCTTGTCAGTCGGGGCTTTTTCTTTCAAAGCGTTAATGTTTTCTTCAACACTTGCCAATTCTTTAGCTGCTTCGTCTTTTTTATCGAAGATTTTACCCAAAAGTGTCACGTTTTCTTCAAACGATTCCATATACTTTGTTGTATCCACACCCACAAAAACAGTAGGGGCAATTTTGCTTAATTCTTTATAGGCTTCAGATTGACGGCCAGAAATAAGGATTAAGTCTGGAGCAATTTCGTTGATTTTCTCGAAGTCAGGCTCTTTTAATCCACCGGCATTCTCAGTTGTACCTTCATATTTAGAAAGGTATTTCGGAAGTCCATCATGAGGGACAGCTGCTACTTCCACACCTAATTTATCAAGAGTATCAAGAGCCCCCATATCGAATACAACGACTTTTTCAGGGTTTGTTTTCACTTTCGTTTCGCCTAGTTGGTGCTTAACCGTAATTCCTTCACTTTTAGCACTTTCTTTTTTCGTGCTTGATTCTTCTTTTTCCTTATCTGATCCACAAGCTACAGCCACTACAGCCAGCATTGCAACCAAAAGCAGTAAGGATAATTTCTTAATCATTATGGTCACCTCGAAAAATTTTTTTATTTAAAATTACATATTGAATCCTCACCATCACAGAGTTCACTTCAACACTTTTCCTGCCAGATGAAACAGGAGGCGGCTAAAGTCTTGGGCGCCCGCCAACTCTTAACTGCTAAGAAGCGTATAGTGTGACTTCTGGACGGCTATGAATACTGAAGTAATTTAAAACCAATTTTGGAATTGCCTTATGTGAAGTACACACAGATCTTATTGTCATTGATACTTTGGATTTCAATATCCATATCATAAATTTCCTTTAATACATTGGAATTGATGACTTGTTCGGTAGGTCCATTATGAACAACCTTGCCATCCTTCAATGCGACGATGTAGTCGGAATAACAGGATGCAAAATTAATGTCATGAATGACGATGATGACCGTTTTCCCCAATTCATCGGCCAATCTCCTCAATACCTTCATGATTTGGACGGAATGCTTCATATCAAGATTGTTCAGGGGTTCATCAAGAAGCACATACTCCGTGTTCTGAGCAATGACCATGGCAATGAAGGCCCGCTGTTGCTGGCCGCCGCTAAGCTGGTCAAGAAACTTATCCTGCATGTCAGCAAGTTCCATATATTCAATCGCTTCATCGACGTATTTCCAATCCTCTTTCGTCAGCTTACCTTGTGAATAAGGAAAACGGCCAAAGGCGACCAGTTCACGAATCGTTAAACGGATATTGATGTGGTTAGCCTGCTTTAAGATGGCAATCTTTTTCGCAAGTTCATTGCTATTGAATTTCCCCATATCCTTACCCTCGATAAGGACTTCTCCTGAATCCCGGGTAATGAGACGGCTGATCATCGAAAGGACGGTACTTTTACCCGCTCCATTGGGACCGATGAAGGATGTGATTTTCCCTTTCATTATTTCGATGGAAACATCCTCGACAACCGTTTTATTATTATATTTTTTGAATAAATTTTTCACTTCTACCATGATTTATTCTCCTTTAATAGAAGATAGATGAAATAGACACCGCCGACAAAGTTGATGATGACACTTAAGGTCGTGGAAAACGTGAAGATCCTCTCTACAATGAATTGGCCGCCGACCAAGGCAATCACACTGATCAGCATTGCACCCGGGAGGATATGTTTATGCTGATAGGACTTAATGAATTGATAAGCCACATTTGCAACAAGCAATCCAAGGAACGTGATCGGACCGATCAAGGCAGTCGAAATGGAAATTAAAACCGTAACGACGATTAAAACCCTCTTCGTGACAAAATCATAATCCACACCCAAGTTTATGGCTTGATCCCTCCCTAGGGACATGACATCTAAATACTTCAGAAATCTCATGAAATATATCATTGCCGCAATCATGAGGATAATGGCTAACGTTAACAGGTCCGTGTTGACATTATTGAAGCTGGCGAACATTTTATTTTGAATGATTTGGAATTCATTCGGGTCAATCAATACCTGCATGAATGAAGACATGCTGCCGAATAAGGTTCCGAAGATGATACCGATCAGCAATAGGAAGTAAATATTGCGGTTTTTCTTGAACATGAACTTGAACAGCAGGCTTGCAAAAATGAGCATGGCCGCAAGTGTAATCAGGAAATTGAGATTTTTATTCATGATCATGATATGCGTTGAACCGAAGATGAAAATCACTCCCGTTTGAATCAGCATATACATGGAGTCCAACCCTAAAATGCTTGGCGTCAGGATTTTATTATTCGTGACCGTCTGGAAAATTACTGTTGAAAAAGCAATTGCACAGCCAACCACGATGATGGCGATGATTTTTATGACCCTTCTCGGCAGTGCATAGTCCCAATTCGGGCCAAGGTCCCAAAAGATATAACCTGCCGTTAAAGCAGCTGCAAGAACAGCCAATATAATGATCCTACTTTTATTATTCATATGCCTTTCTCCTCAGTATCAGATAGATAAATACGGCGCTTCCTATCACACCAACCACGAGTCCGATCGGGATTTCAAATGGATATATGAGGATCCTGCCCAGAATATCGCAGATCAATAGGAAGACTGCCCCTAGCAATGCTGTATGAGAAAGACTCTTTTTCAAATTGTCACCAAGGTAAAGGGATACAATATTCGGTACGATCAATCCTATGAAAGGAATCGTTCCCACCGTTAACAAAACGACAGTGGAGGATAATGCCACGATGATCAATCCAAAATTGACTATAAGCTTATAATTGAGTCCTAGATTGATAGCAAACTCCTCACCCATCCCTGCCACAGTGAATTTATTGGCAAAGAAGTATGCGAGAATGACTAGCGGGATACTTAGATATATAAGCTCGTACCTTCCCGACATGATCATCGAGAAATCACCATTCATCCATGTGTTGAGGCTTTGAATCAAATCATATTTATAGGCAAAGAAAGTCGAGATCGATCCTACGATATTACCAAACATCAAACCAACCAATGGAATGAAGATCGTATCCTTATATTTCACTTGATCAAGAATTTTCATGAACAAGAATGTACCTGCCAAAGCGAATATGAAAGCGAATGCCATTTTCTCAATAAGTGCTGCCGATGGAAAAATGATAATGGCAAGAAGAAGTCCCAGCCTTGCAGAGTCCATGGTACCGGCAGTCGTCGGGGATACAAATTTATTGCGGCTCAATTGCTGCATGATCAGACCGCTTATACTCATCACAATACCGGCAATGACTATGGTCACCATTCTGGGGAAACGGCTTTGCAGCATGATTTGCACTTTATCATCACTGAGATTCAATAAATCCAGGGGGGTAATATCTTTTACACCAATGAATAATGACGTAAATGATAGAACAATTAACGCCATGACTAAATATCTTATCTTCATCTACATTTCCTACTCTTCCTATCTCACTTTAATACAGCGATAATATTTTTAATTAAATATATTTGAATAAAGACTATCATTAAGTCACCTATTGAAATGGGACTCATTAAGTTGCTATAGTTACAAGGATATTCCATTCGTGATAATGAGATTCATTATCATCCATTCTTATTCTATCATTTCTTGGACATGTGTCAATATATACAAGGGAAATACTTGATATTCTCCCGATAGTCAAATTGTAATGGATTCGGATGAATCAACCATGCATTTCGTTTCAGGAAGTGATAAAATCAAAATAACAAATATTTACTCTTCCAATGAAAGAAGCGATATGATGAAAAACTTGTTATCCAAAGTGTTCTCAAAAAAGGCGAAAATCCAAATTGAATTTTGCCAAAATAATCTTGACCGCTTCCTTAATGAACAAACAATTGCCGATTATGGTAAGTTCTTAGAGAATCCAAGGATTCAATATAAGGAATATGAATGTTTGAGTGAGTGTAAACTTTGTAAGAAAACCCCCTATGCGAAAGTGAACGGCCAGATAATGAGCGGCGAAGATTCACAGGATCTTTTAAATAAGTTATATGATGAATTGAAATGATACGGGCCAAGCAAATAGCTTGATCTGTATCATTTTGACTTTCCACCTGTAATTATACAGAATACAGGTGATGAACATCTATTAAAAGGATTGCGAATTTTACCATGGAATCATTAATCTAGTCGTTACTTCCTGTTTTTCACTATTTCATATGTTTTCACTGTATAAATAGTTTAATATATGATAATTTATGGAAAAAGATAGACAGGAGGACGTCCATGAAAAAAATCATTCCTACCATTGTATCAGTCGTAACACTAGGTCTCGTCACTGGATTGCCTGGCCCCTTAGCCGAAGCCGAAGAATTCACCCCTTATTATGGAAATGGTCCAAGCTACATTCAACCAGATAACCTCTCCCACCTTTTCCCTGACCCTAATGTTTCTTTCAAGACCCCTGCCTTTAAACAAAACAAGATCGCCTTTACGAGCCAGGAAGAAATGTTCGATCATATCAAGTCCCTCGCCCATAAAAACAAGAACATCCAGGTCAAGACGATAGGTAAATCCACAGAAGGACGCGACATCCCGATGCTTCTTTTCAGCAAGGATTCAAAAAGACCGATTAAGGGTTCCCATAAACCATTGATTTGGATTCAAGGCCAGATCCATGGCAATGAACCCGCATCTGGTGAATCAACATTAGTCCTTGCACAATGGCTGGCTGAAGGCAAGCTTGGTGATGTCCTCGATAAAGTCAATGTTGCCATCGTTCCACGGGTCAATCCCGATGGCTCTTATTATTTCAAACGATTTACCGCAAATGACATGGATGCGAATAGGGACTACTTAAAAGTGGAATATCCTGAAGTACAGACGATTCATCAATCAATCGATGATTATGAACCGGAAGTCATTCTGGATGTACATGAATATACAGTGAATCCCGCCCCCCTGAAAAAGGTCGGAGCAAATGGATCGATCGCTTCCTATGATTTACTCATCTCCTCAGCCAAGAATTTAAATATTCCCGAACAGCTTCGAAAAGCATCCGATCAACTGCTTTTACCCAATGTTTTTAAAACATTGGAAAAAGAAAAGCTTTCCTATCACGATTACTATACACTGGCCACTTCTGATGATGGGGTCCTTACCGCCACAGAAGGAAGCACCGAAGCCCGGATTGGCCGAAACGCCTTTGGTTTGAAAAATACTATGACCTATTTAATCGAAACAAGGGGAATCAATATCGGCCGTACCGATTTTAAACGACGTGTTTTTGCACAAGCTACAGCACAGGCAGCCTTCATCAAAACGACAGCCGAACAGGCAAGTAAAGTTAAAAAGGCCGTTAAACAGGCAGATACGGAAATCGTGCAAAAAGGGCGAAGAGCAAATGATAACGATAAAATCGTCATCACCAGCGAAAATAAATTGGTTAAGGATCAAAAATTGACGGTAGTCGATTTAGCGAAAGCGAAAATGGTCGATGCCTCCATCGATTGGCTGGATTCAACCGATGCCTACCCTACCCTTGTCAGAGATCGTCCGACAGCCTATATCCTTCCGCCCGAATATAAAAATATCGCTGAAAAACTTCAGCTATTGGGAGTAGAAGTGAAAAGATTAAAAAAACCCATGAAGGTAGCTGTTGAAAGCTATAGGGTCAATGATATAAAAGTTTCCGCTGAACTGGAAAGCGGACATTCCACAAGGGAAGCCACGACCAACGTCACTTCAAAAACTCGGGATTTCCCAAAAGGAAGCTATGTTTTCGACATGGCTCAGCCTGATGCCAACTTCATCTCCCTTGCCCTCGAACCTGAAGGCATAGACAGCTACGTGACATTCAATTTCATCCCGGCTGCCAAAGGAAAAGAACTGCCGATTTACCGCTATATGCGGTCATCTTCCTTACCAGTTAAATGATGCATGGGATCTAAATGACGCTTTGGCAGCTTTCATTGCCAAAGCGTTTTTAGTTCCACCCCTCCTCTATTCATGTGGGACGATGCGCCTGACATGATTTCTTGAATGCAACGACAAGTTTTGAATATACATATAAACGGAAAATGTGTTTTTTGAGGAGGAAAGACATTGAACCAACATGTACAATCGGAAATCAATCGCCTTGTTCATCGCTTGAAACAAGACCAATCCGCTGATGGTTCGTGGAATTATCCCTTTGACACCGGGATAACAGCAGATGCCTATATGATCATATTATTGAAAATTCTAGATATGGAAGATACCCCTCTTATAGAGGCTTTAGTAAAAAGAATCGAAAGCAAGCAAACGGAAAACGGGTCATGGAAACTTTTCCAAGATGAGAAGGACGGCAATGTTACGGTTACGATCGAGGCTTACTATGGCCTTCTTTTTAGCGGACTCCGCAATAAGAATCATCCCCATATGAGGAAAGCCAAACAATTCATTCTTTCCAAGGGCGGCATCAAACAGGCCAAAATGTTAACGAAAATGATGCTTACCGTCACCGGACAATATCAATGGCCGCGCCTATTCCCCATTCCTCTCGAAGTGGTCTTACTGCCTCCGACCTTTTTCGTCAGCATTTATGATCTTTCCGTATATGGGCGGGTCAACATGATTCCATTGCTATTGCTTGGCCATAAAAAGTTTCAGATCACGACCCCGGACACGCCAAGTTTAAAAGATTTATTTCAAACAAGGGAGGACAGTTCCGAAGAGCAAGTGTGGGAAGAATACCGTACCGAAGAATATCGTTCCTTCTTCTCCAAACTTCAAACAGGCGTCAAAACCTTGATTGGATATCCGGATTATTTGCATTCCTTGGCCCTGGATTCAACGAAAAGGTTCATGCTCGACAGGCTGGAACCAGACGGGACACTGTACAATTATTTCGGCTCCACCTTTTTCATGATCTTTGCCCTCCTTTCAATTGGATATTCGAAAAGAGATCCAGTGATTCTAAAGGCCATTGCCGGTCTGAAGGGGATGGCCTGCTCCATTGAGGGACATACACATATCCAGTTCACGACGCCCCATGTTTGGAATACCTCCTTAATAAGCTACGCCCTTCAAGAAGCGGGAATGCCTTTCAAAGACAAAGCGGTCAAGGCGGCCAATCAGTACTTGCTGTCACGCCAGCATTATATGTATGGAGATTGGCTGATCCATAATCCTGACGCAATTCCTGGCGGCTGGGGGTTCTCGGATTTGAATACCATGAATCCGGATGTCGATGATACGACCGCCTCACTGCGGGCGCTGGCTAAGCAATTGCAAGCGAAACCGGATAATTGGGACAGCTGGCAGCGCGGTGTCGCCTTCACGATCTCCATGCAAAATGATGACGGTGGATTTCCAGCCTTCGAACGGAATAACGACCATAAATGGCTGCAGCTTCTTCCAATAGAGGGTTCTAAATATCTCCTGACCGACCCTTCCACCGCTGATCTGACAGGAAGGACGCTGGAATTCCTGGGGAACTATACAAATATGAAAAAGCCGGAAGAAGTCAGTAAAAGAGCGGTGGATTGGCTATTGGAAGACCAGAAGCGTGATGGCTCCTGGTATGGGCGCTGGGGCATCTGCTATCTATATGGCACTTGGTCTGCACTGACCGGCATGAAGGCAGCAGGGCAAGCCACTGGACATCCATCCATCCAAAAAGCCTTAACTTGGTTGAAGAAAATTCAAAATGAAGATGGCGGCTGGGGTGAATCTTGTTACAGTGATATCAAGCAACGATATATCCCCCTCGGAACTAGCACACTGACACATACAGCCTGGGCTGTGGATGCGTTGATATCGGCATCAGAAAAGCCGACAGCCGAGATTGAAAAAGGCATTGCCTATCTCATCCGTGCAGGTCAACAAGAAAGCTGGACCAATGATTATCCTGCAGGCCAGGGAATGGCAGATTTTTTGTATATCCATTATCATAGCTATCGTTATATTTATCCCCTTTTAGCCTTAAGTCATTACAATAAAAAATTCCTGGAGACTTAATCGCCAGTGTTTTTTCATATTAAAAGTGAATATGTGGATTATCTGTGGAAAAGTAGTGAATAACACCGGAAAGTTATCCACAATCCGAGGTTATCCACATTCATTTATCCGTAAAAGTGGCAAAAGCAAGAATTTTCCCATCAAATTTGTTGATTCATTCATTTCTGCTATGTAAAAATGACTTGTTTATACAGGTTTTGTGGATAGTTTGGGGATGATTACGATTATGTGAAAACTTTATCCAGTTTATCACTATAAAATTCTATCGCCTTAGCATAAGATTGTATTTCTCGATCCCTCGACGTTTCGGCAATGATCTTCAAAAGAGATTCCATCGCAAGATCATGTTGGCCCAAATTATAAAATGCCATGGCCCTGAATACCAATAAAGCCTTATCCCCAGGAAACTTCGCCAGCCCGGATTCAAATGTCCATCTTGATTTTTCATATTCCCCTATTGTGCGATATGTGCTCCCCAACCCGAGGTAGGCCCCTTTTGCATCGTCCTCCGGCAAACCTAATTCGAGTGCCGCTTCATAATAGGGGACCGCCGTTACCTCAAGTCCGAGAATATCCAAACTCCAGGCACACTGATACTGTATGACTGCATCGCCAGGGTTTTGTTTTGCCAGATCCATCAATAAACGATTGGATTTTTCGAATTCTTTCTTTTCCCTTAAGTACAGGGCCCTTTCCAAATTCCCCATAAACATTCCTCCATTGTATATGATTCCTTAATGCCCCTATTCGCGATTCTTCTTTTCAATTCCTTCTTATATATATAAACAGCCCATCTTTCAACAATGCTGAAGCCAGGAACTAATATGATCGTTAAGGAAGCGGGAGCTTCACTTCCCCACTGGCTTGGCAAATAAAAAAAGGATCTGCCACCCGGCAAATCCTTTCATACACTTCAATCTCCTTATATCATGGATTACTATCGACATGACATATGATTAATCATCCAATTGGTTTTTCAATACTTTTCCCGTGGTGGCATCCACCACCACATCATATTCCTTTAGTCCTTGTTTTATTTCCAGCTCGTACACAAGGGTGCCATTCTCTGAATCCAGCTCCATATCCGTTACTTGACCATCCACCGCTTTCAAGGCAATCTTTTCAGCTTGATCACTGCTGACTTTTGCAGTTTCCACGGCTTGTTGTGTGCTCATATCCTCATCATCACCGTCTTCCATCTCCTGAGAAAGAATCTCTCCTTTTTCAGCATCAACGTCAACGTCCTGATAGCCTTCTTTCGTTTTTACGGTCATCTCATAGGTCATCGGCTGGTCCCAATCCTTTTCAAATTGAGTAACTTCCCCGCCTAGTTTTTCTGAAATCATTTTGACAGCCTCATCCTCGGATAGGTTCCCCTTATTGACTGCATATACCGCCGTTCCAGCAGCACCGCCGAAAAGCAATACAGACGCTATGGACACTGTCATGATTACCTTTTTCCTTTGAATGATACCTTCTTTAATCGTACTCCACTGTTTTTTCATGAATGATTCCTCCTTTAAGTTGTTACCTTTATAATAAGCACCCTTCATGAAATGAACATGAGCGTTAGATTAGAATTTGATGAGAAAGAGTAAGAGTCACCAACGTTCCCTCTCCCACCTCGCTTTGAATCTCCAATTTACCGTCGAATGACTCTACAAGCGTCCGGGCAATGGATAGCCCGAGCCCATTGCCTCCCGTTTTCCTTGCCCTTGATGAATCAACGCGATAAAAACGGTCAAATACATGTGGGAGATGTTCTGGTGATATCCCTCCGCCGTGATCTTTCACACCGATGACAATTTCATTATCCTGCCGTTTTATCATGATCTGTATACTTGATTCACTATATTTCATTGCATTGTCCAATAGGATGACAATTACCTGTTCAAGCTTACTGGAAATGGTCATTGCATAGATTTCCTTAAACTCTGACTCTATCGTTATTTCACGATTTCCCGTCCTTCTGAATGTTTGGGCAATCCCTTCACAAAACGAAATGAGTTCTATTTTTCCTTCCACATCTTCTGAAGGTTCCGTTTGGGAAGCTGACTGCAGAAGATGTTCCGTCAGCTTTTTCATCCGGACGGCTTCATGATGGATTGCCTCCACTGCCTCTTCCTGAATAGCCTGATCCTTCATTCCCCAGCGTTTCAATAGAGAGGAGTAGCTTTCGATTACCGTAATCGGTGTTTTCAATTCATGTGAGGCATCTGAAAGGAATTGCTGCTGTTGGTTATAATTCCGCTCCAGCCTTTCCATCATCCTGTTGAATGCCGCTCCCATCACCTGCAGCTCGTCCTTTGATTGATCCGATAGCGGTATCCGTTTGAATTCCCCGCTTTTCTCAATATCCTTCATCGTTCCGCTCATGACCGATATCGGTTTGAGGATCAGGTTGGCCAGCCACTTACCGGCAAGTATCGATAACAGAATGACAAAAAGGGATGCACCGCCCAAAACGAGGGCAAGCGTCGATAAATTATCAAGAAGGGTATCCTGCGGCTGTGTGACCTCGATCATCCCCAGTTTCTTCCCCTCATCAGGATAAGGATAACGGTAGGTCAATACATATTCACCGTCAGCTTTGGCAAAATCATATCCTTTCTCGTTAATGGATTTAACCGCAAGCCCCTTGAGGTCCTCTTCATCCGTAAATGATTTTACCAGCCTTCCATCCATGTCGAATATCCGCACCATTCCATCGTCCGGGATATACGGCTCCATTAAATCGGAATCACCGGAAATCAAATCTTTCGTCAGGATATTTTCTTCGATTAATGAAGCTTGATCTTCAAGCAGATCCCGTTCCCTCTCTAACGATATCCAAAGGAAGGCGATTAAAACGATGATACTCAACAATATGAGCATGACGCTTAAAAAAAGACTGGAATACGATTGGATTTTCGTCCGAATCTTCATACGGGCTCCTTCAGGCTGTAACCCACCCCGCGGTAAGTATGGATGAGCTGCAGCTCAAAGGGATAATCTATCTTTTTGCGCAAATAACGGATATACACATCAACCACATTCGTATCCCCTGCAAAGTCATATCCCCATACATGTGTGAGGATTTGCTCCCTTGAAAGTACTTGATTTTTATTTTGCAAAAGATAAACCAGCAAATCGAATTCACGTGAAGTCAGCTCAATCCTATTGCCTTGCCTGTGAATGTCCCTAGTACCAAGGTTCAGCTTCAGATCATGGATCTTTAATTCATCCGCTTCCCCTTCTGATTGACTCTCCCTTACATGGGTACGAAAACAAGCACGGATCCGTGCCAGCAGCTCTTCAATTTCAAACGGCTTCGTTACATAATCATTCGCGCCATGGTCCAGGCCGTTCACCTTGTCTGGCACAGCATCCCTTGCGGTCAGAAGGATGACCGGTGTCGATCCATTCTTTTTCCGGTAACGCCTTAGTACCTCTATGCCATTCAACTCGGGCAGCATTACATCCAATAAGATTAAATCCCACTCTTCGGCTTCCGCCCTTTCCAGACCTGCCTTTCCCGTAAAAGCCGATTCTGTTTGATAACCCTCATGATTAAGTTCCAGCTGAAGGACCCTCGCTATTTTTTCTTCATCTTCTATTATTAAAATTCTCTTATTCATGATCATCACCACCTACCCCTTAGTGTACTGAAGAAATATGAAAATATCATGAGAAATTGACCCCTCCGCATAAAATAATGAATTTAATTTTTGTACCTTTAAAAGGACAATAAAAAGAACCGGATGTGATAACACACCCGATCCATTTCATTCACCGTTCCAATGCTGGCCAATGAATTCATCGCGTCCCGATTTCGCACGGTCCGCTTTATAATCATCTTTGTTTTTTTTATGATAGCCTTGATGGTATTCTTCGGCAGGGTAAAAGGTTTGGGCCGGAAGGATTTCCGTTACGATTGGTTTTTGGAACTTCCCGCTGGCTGCTACCTTTTCTTTCGCTTCAAGGGCCAGTTTTTCTTGAGCTTCATCATGATAGAAGATGGCCGTCCGATATTGGCTTCCTCTGTCATGGAATTGACCGCCATCGTCGGTTGGATCGATTTGCTGCCAATATAATTCCAGCAATCTTTCATAAGGAAATAACTGAGGATCGAAAGTGATTTCCACGACTTCATAATGCCCCGTAGTTCCCGTCTTCACTTCCTCGTAAGTCGGGTTTTCAACATGTCCTCCCGTATAACCGGATATGATTCCCCCAATCCCCGGTTGTTCTTCAAATGGTGTCACCATGCACCAGAAACAGCCTCCAGCAAATGTAGCCTTTTGCATAATGGTCATCCTCTTTCCTTATGTAATAGAAATTAATATACCATATTTCAATCCTGACACTGTGCTTTTTTGATTTGCAAAACCTCCAGGGATTTACGCTTTGTTCAATCTTTTGACCAGCCCTTTTCCTTGAATCTTACGATCGCTTCAACGCGGTTGCTTACATCCAATTTATCAAGGATGACTGATATATAATTACGGACCGTTCCATTGGTCAGATAAAGCTGGCTTGCGATTTCCTTTGTGGTCTTACCATCTGCGATCAATTTAAGCACCTGGCTCTCTCTTTCAGTCAAAGGGTTTTCTTCTTCGAAAGCCATATCCACCAGCTCGGGAGCATAAATGCGCCGCCCATCCATGATGACACGGATCGAGTTCGCCAGTTCCTCACTAGGGCTATCCTTGAGAAGATATCCGCCTACCTCGGCCTTTCTTGCTCTTTCAAAATACCCAGGACGTGCAAAGGTGGTCAAAATGATGACTTTGCATTGGTGGCCCTGATCCTTGATCTCCTCCGCTACATCAAGCCCGGTTTTAACTGGCATTTCAATATCGGTTATGCAGATATCCGGTTTTAATTGATTGACGAGATTCATTGCTTCTTCCCCATTGCTCGCTTTTCCGACAACTTCCATGTCACTTTCCAAATCAAGGATGGAACCTAGCGCACCAAGCAGCATCCGCTGATCTTCGGCAATTACGATTCGAATCAAGGTTAATCCCACCTATCCATTATTTTTTATAGCATTCGGAACCCTTATATACAGTGTCGTTCCATCTGTTGATCTAATATCCAGGCTGCCATTAACGAATTCGAGCCTTTCTTTCATTCCTTGAAGTCCATTTCCTTTAATATACTCTGATCGATGTGAAAGTCCCACTCCATTATCCTGTACTGTGATCGTCACCCCTGTTTGTAATTCTTCGATGACGATATTACAGCAGTCCGCACCGCTATGCTTGACGATATTGGTCACAGCTTCCTTCAAGCACATGCTCAAAACCGTTTCAACAAGCAATGGGGTATCTCTCAATTCCGTGGTGCCTTCCAAATTGAATTCTATCTCTGCGGCTTTCAATATTTGCTTGACCCGGATGATTTCATCGCTTAGCTTCGCCCCACGCATTTCCGACACCATTTCACGTACTTCCTTGAGTGCCGTCCTCGCCGTTTGACGAATATCCTTGATTTCCTTCTTGGCTGTCTCCGGATTCAAATCGATCAATTTCCCTGCAAGGTCACTTTTCAAGCCAATCAAAGACAGCTTTTGTCCAAGTGTATCATGTAAGTCACGGGCAATCCGCTGACGTTCTTCCATTTTGCCAAGCTCTGATATTCGTTTATGGGCGTCCTCCAATTGTTCTTCCAGCATACCCCGTTTGTTCCGATTATACGTGTTGAAAGGGAGAAGGATCACGCCTACGACACAAATGAGCATAAAGGGAAATTGCGAAAAGAAGGTAGGGTCTTTCATGATGAAGCCAATATTGACAGACACGATGGTTGCCAATAGCTGGATTGAATATAATACGAAAAAGCCAACCTTATTTTGAACATTCCCAATAAAGAATGCCAAAAAGAGTGAAAAGTAAATGTAGCTGAAAAATATGGTCATCGATATGGAAATGATTATTTGTATCGCCGTCCACACGTATACGGGCCATCCCTTCGAAACGAATGAGAGACCATATGATATGAAAAACAAAATGATCATGACGATTCCAAAGACTATCTCCAACATCGAAGAGGATTTGAAGATGAAATAAAAAGGAAGGATACAAAAAATGATCCAGACATAAGGGCTCAGCCCTGTGTTTTTCGGAAAGATATGATACCAACTTTGCATGGCGCCGCCTCTATTTCTTTTTACCCTAGTATATACTAAGGAGTTTCATCAAAAAACCATCCAATGGGAATCGAATGGTTTTTTGATGAACTATTTATTTTTCTTGCAGACTTGGACGTTTATTATTGGTTTCCATCTTAGACTTTGTTTCATTTAGACGTTCCTTAATCTCTTTAAAACTTACAAACGTCTTGTTTTCCCCATCATAAAGGCGAAAGCGAAGCGATTTTAAACTTGAACTAAGGGTGATTGTCGTTGCCTGCTGCAATGGCAGGGTGGAATCATGGACTTTTTCCAAGTTATAGTTTGGCACTCTTGGACTAAGGTGATGCACGTGGTGGAAACCGATATTACCGGTTACCCATTGCAAAACCTTTGGAAGTTTATAATAAGAACTTCCATCAATGGCAGCCTTCACGTAATCCCATTCAGATTCCTCTTCAAAATAAGAATCTTCGAACTGATGCTGTACATAAAACAGCCAGATGCCCAGTGATCCCGTTACAAAAAGCATCGGTACCTGAATCATCAGGAATGCCTGCCATCCGATAGCCAAGCATAAAAGACCATAAATTGCCACGATTGCAGCATTTGTCAAATACGTATTCATCCGTTCTTTCTTTTTAGCGCCCTTTTTATTCAGACGGTTGGATACAAGAAATAGATAAAATGGACCCAATCCAAACATGACGATCGGATTTCTATATAAACGGTAAGCAAGACGCCCCCAGAATGAAGCGGCGATATATTCATCAACGGTCATGATCCAAATATCCCCTGTACCGCGTTTGTTTAAATTACTGCTTGTTGCATGATGTATGGAGTGGCTATGCTTCCATTGCTCATACGGAAATAATGTAACGATCCCACTGATTGTACCCAGGACGCTATTCGCTTTCCTGCTTTTGAAAAACGATTGATGGCAGCAATCATGGAAAATGATGAAAATCCTGACTACGAATCCAGAAGCAAGGACGGCCAATGCAAGTGTCAGCCAGTATGAAATGGTTAAGCTTTGATAAGCTAAAAACCATAACAGGAAAAATGGCGGAAATGTATTTATGAGCTGTTTCACGCTTGATTTAGTACTGGATTTTTCAAAAGGGGCAATATCTTTTCTCAATTGTCTTTGATTATGGTTACTCATGGTTTCCTCCTCTTAAAATATATGGAGTGTTTGAATGCATTAATTCGAAAAAATATGTCGGCATCTCTGCTTTAAGTATAGGATTAATAATCGACTTTCTATAGTCATAAACGTCAAATACCTGCCATGACACTTGTCATATACTTGTCTGCATCAAAACTTTTCACACGTATTTTTTCCTCATTCATCATTTTTAAACTGCAAAAAAACGTGAATTTCCCATCAATCCGATTCCAAGAAATCGCCTGCATTTATGCGATCAAATAAAAAAAGATCCGCCTTTGGCGAACCCATTATATCTTGATGGCATAAACCCGTTCAGGTCGTCCTACCGTGCCATATGTTAAATCGGCATCAATTTTTTCCTCTGACATCAAGTGCTCCAGATACCGCCTTGCCGTTGTCCTGCTCACCCCGATTTCCTTCGCCACTATTTCCGCAGTTAACCCCGGGGAAGATTTCCCCAACACAACCATCACCTTCTCCAAAGTCATCCGATCGATTCCTTTTGGCAGTGAAGTTTGTTCCCTCTCTTTTTCTTTCATTTCCTTTCGCAAAAGCTTGTCCACCTGTTGCTGCGTTACGGGAAAATTGCCCTTTTCCAATTCAGACAGTTTAATGTGATACTCTTGATACCTGTGTAACGACTGCTTGAAACGTTCAAATGCAACAGGCTTGATTATATAATCAAATATGCCGATCTTGATGGCTTCCTGGACTTTTTCGATTTCTTTAGCCGCCGTTATCATGATGACATCCATTTGTTTGCTTTGCTGCTTGATTTCTTTCAGGATATCGAGCCCATTCATATCCGGAAAATACATATCGAGCAGCAATAGATCCGGCTGCATGATTTCAATGAAGCTTTTAGCCTCGTCATAGCTTGAAGCGATCCCGATCGTTTGAAACCCCTCAAGCTTTTCGATGAATAGCTTTTGTATCTCGGCAATCCGCAGGTCATCCTCGACGATCAGAACTTCTATAGCGCGATGGCCCATCATTTAATCCCCCTCTGTCTTTTGGTATAGCTACGGTAAAGATCGTATATTCCCCTTCTTTCGTCGAAAAAGTGATATAACCCCCTAAACCATCAATTGCTTCCTGAACAAGGCTCAAACCTATACCTGAATTGGTTTGATGGCTTTTCGTCGTAAAACCGTTCCGGAAAATCAGTTCGGTAACCTCTGAGCTCATCCCTTTTCCATTATCTTCTACCTCTATGATCAACTCTTTACCCAAGTCCGTGACGAACAACGATACCCTTTTTTCCTCCCTTTCGTTTTCCCGTACAGCTTCGAAGGCATTATTGATGAGATTGCCGATGATCGTCACTAATAAATCCCGATCTATTTCGGACGGAATATCTTTAAAACTGCTTTCTCTATCGATGGTAAAATCAATTTTCAGTTCGCTGGCTAAACTTACCTTCCCTAAGATGAACCCCGCAATGATCGGATCGGGCACTTCCTTCATCAGAAAGTGAAGGAAGCCCTGGGTCACATCGACTTCCTTCGATATGAAATCCATCGCTTCTTTATATGAACCAAGTTGAATCAAGCCCAGCAGTGTATAAAGCCGATTGGAATATTCATGTGTCTGGGCCCTAAGCCCTTCTGCATACGCCTTTACATGTGACAGTTCTTGAAGGAGATTGGATAGCTCCGATTTATTTCTCAAACTTGCAACGGCACCGATGATTTCCCCCTGTCCATTCAAAATGGGGATCCGGCTTGCCAAAAAAACTTCACCGTCAATCATGAATTCCTGATCATATTCGGCCCGTGCCGTGCTTACTACATCAAGTAAATGTGTATGCGTTATGACTTCTTCGATTTTTTGTCCGCGAAGCATGACGTCTTTAGGAATATGAAGGATTTTATGCGCCGTTTCATTGACGACCGTGATTTTCCCATGAACATCAATGGCAATGATGCCTTCATGAATGGATTCCAAAATGGCATGCTTCTCTTGAAACATCCAGGCGATCTCTTTCGGCTCCAGACCCAATATCGCCTTTTTTATATTGAATGAAATGAAAAAGGCCACCAACAAACCGCCGATTAATATAAAAGAGATGATCAAGACGATCTTTCTTTGTATACTGGACACTTCTTTTTCAATATCATCCTGTAGGTAGCCAACGGAGACGACACCAATGACCTTTTCATTGGCGATTATCGGGGATTTCCCCCTTATGGAAGGTCCCAATGTGCCAGTGGACTCCGTGATGATGGATTTCCCATCCCAAACCTCGGCGTTATCTCCCCCAACCATTTTCTTTCCGATCAAGTCGGGATTTGGATGGGACAGCCGTGTTTCATTCTCATCTCCTATTACTATGAATTCCGCATCGATCTGCCTGCGAATTCTTTCCGCGATGGGCTGGATGATTACAGAAGGATGATCCGTTCGAAAAGCTTGTTTAATTTCAGGCAGCAAAGAAATGGTCTGGGCAACTGACAATGCTTTTTCCCCTGTTTCCTGCTTCAGGTTATTTTCCAGGATATTTATGAAAATAACTTCAAAGATTCCACCCATTAAGATGATTAACGTACAGATGCCCAGCATCAACTTGGTGTGTAAACGCATTCAATCACCTCTACTTACATCATATAAAAAATAACCCCTTTAAAAAAGGGGTTATTTCGCAACATTCAGAAAATATCGATTAACCTTCAATATTGATGACAACATCCTTCCCTCTCTTCTTAAGTAAAACCGGAATGAGCAGCCATAATGCCGTTACAATCAGGAAGGTCAGCGAAAGCGGCCGAGTGAAAAACAAACTGTAATCCCCATCGGATATCGTCAGTGCCCTGCGCATATTGTTTTCTATCATCGGCCCTAAAACCAGGCCTAATACCAACGGGGCGATTGGATAATCATTTTTACTTAAGAAGTATCCCAAGACCCCGCACCCTAGTAATAGCATTAAATCATAAGTCGATACTTGTACCGCGTAAACACCAAAAATGGAAATCGCGATAATGATCGGAATCAAATATTTCTTTGGCGTTTCAATGATTTTCGCAAACACCTTAACGAGCGGGAGATTAAGGATGAGGAGCATCAGATTCCCGATGAACATACTGGCGATAAGTCCCCAAGCCACCTGGGGATGGTCCTCGAATAATAATGGACCTGGCTGAACATTGTACATCATGAGCGCCCCCATTAAAATCGCCGTCGTACCGGAACCCGGAATTCCCAGCGTCAATAATGGTATCATCGCTCCGCCAGAAGCCGCGTTATTGGCCGTTTCAGGACCAGCCACACCAGCGATCGCCCCTGTACCGAATCTACCAGGTTTTTTTGAAATCCGTTTTTCCATAAGGTATGAGAAGAAGGAAGCAAGAGTGGCCCCTGCACCCGGCAGGATTCCTACAAAGAAACCTAAGAGCGATCCCCTCGCAATCGGCCCCGCAGATTCCTTGAATTCTTCTTTGGAAGGAATCAAATTATTGATCTTTGCAATTTCCCCATCATCCTCGTCCTTTTCCAAGATTGTCTTGAATACTTCCCCAAGGGCGAATAGACCAACAGCGATCGTCAGGAATTCGACCCCTTGATACAGCCAAGGAATGTCGAATGTAAAACGGGCGATCCCGGAAACATTATCAATGCCTATCGTCCCGATCAACAAACCGCAAACCGTCATGATCAGTGCCTTGGTTACGGATTTTCCCGCAAGGCCGCTGACTGCCGCCAACCCTAGAAGCATGAGTGAAAAATACTCCGCCGGACCGAATTTAATGGCAATCGTCGATAATGGCTGAGCCAAGGCAATCATGGCGATAAGGGTGACGATCCCTCCGACGAAGGAACCGATCGCCGAAATGGATAAAGCACTCCCGGCTCTTCCCTTCTTGGCCATTTGGTAGCCATCCAATGTGGTGACGACAGAAGAAGATTCGCCAGGTGTATTCAATAGGATTGAAGTTGTCGATCCTCCATACATCGCTCCATAATAAACACCTGCAAGTAATATAATGGCGCTTGTTGCCGCTTGCTCTGGAGGAAGTCCACCTGTAATTGAAGCGGTTACCGGAATTAAAAGAGCCACACCGCTCATCGGCCCGATCCCCGGCAAAACGCCGACCGCCGTACCGATCAATACTCCGACAAATGCAAATAGTATGTTATACCAAGTTAGTGCCGTTTCAAATCCATGCATTAAATAATCAAAAGTGCCCACTTCACATCCCCCTTCCTTTTATGAAAACCAGATTGGCCAACCCGGCAGTGTTCCCTTTAACACATTCACGAATAAATAATAGATGATTCCGGAAAAACCTGCGGAAATGATCAGCGATGTCACCCACTTATTCCGTTCCATCGTTTGAAAGCAAACAAACAAAAACAGAAAGGTCGTAATGACATATCCTATCGTTTCCAACGTCAAAACATAAATCAAGGTGGAGAGCAGAATGATGATAAAAGGCTTATATTGCAGCTTTTCCTTACGTGATTCCTGCCCCTTGCCCCGAAATGCCTCATAGAACAGGCGAATACTTAAAAGAGAAAGAACGAGCCCCAATACAAAAGGGAAAATGTCCGGTCCTACCGAACTTCCATAAGAAGAACTGGCCAGTTTCCTGCTTCCTATCATAAACAGCACTCCGACAGCCAGAAAGGCTGCAGAAGCAAAGCGATCAAATTTAACATCCATCACAATCCCCCCATTTCAGAAAATAAGAAGAAGGTGAAAGCACCCCCTTCTTCCCGATTATTTTTCCATGCCTAAAGCTTTCAATAATTGCTGCACCTGTTTCTCCTGTTCTACTAAAAACTTGCTGAATTCTTCACTATTTTTATATTCTTGTTCCCATCCCTGCACTTCCACTTCCTTTTTCCATTCAGAAGTTTCAACTAGCTTCTCAATGGTTCCGTCCCAAAAGGTTTTCGCTTCACCAGACATATTCTGAGGTCCAAAAACGCCTCTCCAAATCGTGAATTCAGCATCGACCCCTTGTTCCTTTGCTGTCGGTATGTCTTTAAGATCCCCACCTAAACGTTCATTCGAGGTTACGGCCAACACTCTAATCTTTCCTGCTTTTAAAAATTCCCTGACACTGGATGCATCCGTTCCGATCACATCCGCATTTCCGCCAAGCAATGCCGTAATCGCTTCCCCGCCACCGTCGTAAGAAACGTATTTAAGTTCGGTTGGATTCAAGCCATATTCATAGGCTGGAAGAATGGAAATCAAATGATCCATGGATCCCGGTGCCGATCCCCCTGCAAAGGTCAGCTTACGCGGATCTTTCTTCACCGCTTCAAGCACTGATTTCAAATCCTTGAATTCAGAATCCGCCTTTACCACTATCGCCCCATAATCCTTTGTCAGCTGCGCCAAAGGAGTCGTATTTTTATATCCATAAGGACTGTTGCCTTCTTTTTTAAGGTTATTGATGATGACAGGCGGTGAATTAACGAACAGCATGTCATTATTATCCGCTTGCTGTGTTGCATAATCCGCCATGAAGACAGCGCCCCCGCCGCCGGGTTTGTTTTCTACGGTCAATGGCTGGTTCACCAATTTCGTCTCACCCAAGACCTTTGTAAATGAACGGGCCGTTAAATCCCATCCCCCGCCTGCACCCGAAGGAGCAACGACCGTTATCGCTTTTTTCGGATAACCTGTATCTTCTTTCTTTTCTCCTGATGTCCCCGAACTGCTGCATGCACCTAAACTTAATGCTAACGAACCTGCCAATAGTACCGCTGATATCTTTTTACGAGAAAACATAGTAATCCCCCTTTTGAAAGCGTTTTCTTAATTCTACAAAAATATCTTCGCTTTCAATGATTGCCCAACTAAAATGCATAAATTCCAAAACCTTCATATTGTTCATAAAGTTTTATCGCAGGAAAAGGGGAAAAGACTGCTCCTTCAGAGCAGTCCCAGTTTGCAGACAAAAGGGGTTCTATCTAAATGAAATAAAGTGATTGAGACTCCTGCGGTAAAAGCGTGTCCAAGGGAGACCCCGCAGGCGTAAAGAACGCCGCGGAAAGCGCGGTTCGATTTTACAAATACTTCAAACTGCAGACAAACTTTTGAGCAGCCCTGCTAGAATAGTATTTTTGATAGATACACGACCATCGTTACCGTTATGCTGCTGAATAAAGTCGACATCAAAACCGCCTGTGCCGCATACTCCGGATGGTTGTCATATTCCAAAGCGAATAATGCGCTGTTTCTGGATGTGGGAAATGAGCTTGCGATAAACAACCCTTGGGCGACAGTCCCTTCCAAGCCCAGCATGAGAATGATCAGGAAGGCGATGGATGGTGAGAGTATTAAACGCCCCGCCAAGCTAAGGATAAGCGGAAGCGGGAAATGCGTTATTTTCAAATAGGCACTCTGTGCACCTAATGTAATCAATGCAATGGCTATGAAGGCACTCGCGATATTATCAATCGGGGTCCATAAGAACAGAGGGATTTCGAAAGAAACGGAATGTAATATTAAACCAAGCAATAAAGCATAAATGACGGGGTTCTTCAAGAACTCGCGAATGGCACCCTTCGCACTTTTTGTATGGACGGAAACAGAATTCATCAATCCATAGGTATAGGTCAACAGGTTTTGAAAAATGATCACGATGACTTGGATCGACAGGCCAAGGGGGTTTCCATTAAAAACCATCTGACTGACAGGTAACCCGAAATTGGCCGAGTTATTCAGGACTACACTATTTTTAAACGTGGCCGAAAGACTTTGATCAAACCTGGCTAGTTTTGCTACCACTGTACTCACGATGATGAGACTTACTGCTTGAAGAGCAAGGAAGCTGAATATCTGGACGATCATCCCCCCGCCCAATTTGCTTTGATAGATATTGACAAAGCTAATGGCGGGCATGAGCAGGAAGTGATTCAATTTAGACAGCGTATTCATATCCAACTTGAATTTACGATGCAGAATGGCCCCCGCCCCTATAAGGAAAAAAACCGGTACAATGACATTCAATACGATCAGAAACAGGACACTCACTTGACTTCCTCTCCATTCCTTAGGCAAATTCCTGATGATTTACATCTCCCATCTATCATAATGCCGGGATGACCATAATTAAAATACCAATAAATTATCGTTATCCATTCAAAAAAGGAATGATAAAAAAGCATTTCTGCGCTTCCCGTTAAATATCCCTCATGAAATCGACGCCTTTGACAAATTCGACAAACTCTTTGACCAGTTTTAATTCCAGCGACTTTCCATGATATAACATCCACGTATTCCTGATAAGGGGATTACCTTGCTTGTCCTTAAGGTCCATTTGACGGAGGTTTTGGTCTTTCTCCAATAAAACACTGGGGAGGATGCCATATCCCAGGCCATTCCTGACCATTTCCTTGCATGTATCCCCTTTGTCCACTTCCATACCCACCAAAGGAGGTCCGGAAAAATTGTCTCTCCACCAATTATCGATCATTGTTTTCAAAAGGGCATCTGTCCCATAATCGATCCTCGGCAGGAAAGGCAGGTTCCGGACATCGATTTCTTCCTTGGAAGCAATACAAATGGTTTCCTCAAAAAGATGATGCCTTGATCCTGACCATTGATAGTCCCCCCGAACAATCCCGACATGCACTTCTTCCTTATAAATGAGGTCCAGCACTTCTTTACTCCAGCCAGTTGTCACATGGAAATCCACTTTAGGAAATCGCTCACGAAATATTTTCAGCAGGCCTGGCAACTTATGCAGCGTAATATAGTTGGAAACACCCAGCCGTAATGTTCCACTGATCTCCTGACCCATATTGGATGCTGTCTCTTTTATCTGCCGGAGCCTGATCAGCATCTCATCTGCACAGATGGCCAAATATTCACCTTGAGGGGTGAACTGCACTCCCCTAGTTCCCCGCTCCACAATCTTCAGATTGAATTCCTTCTCCATTTGTTGAATCCGTTTCGTTAAAGAAGGTTGCGAGATATATAAACTTTGCGCCGTTTTAGTAATATTCCTGTGTTCATGCAACACCTTTAAAATATGCCAATCCCTTTCGTTCATAACCCTTCCCCCGATACGAATTCCCTTGAATGTTTTATAAAAACTGTACCATAAATGGCCTGTTGGATATATCCTTTTACAAAGACAAAAAAGCCCAGGCCAAACCGGCAGGACTTTCCGATAAGCATCCTTCCAGCGAAGGATGCTCAGTCATTCAATAGAATTCTTTCAGGACATGTGTAGATATTCAGTGAATCATTGCGAATGAACCCGACCGTCGTGATTCCCAATCCTTCAGCCAACTCCAAAGCCAATTCGGTTGGAGCGGATTTCGAGAGTATCAGTTCACAGCCGATTTTCGCCACTTTCAAGAGAATTTCCGATGAAATCCGGCCGCTGAACACGATAGCCTTCCCTTCCATCGAAATGCCATTTTTCAAGCAATGCCCGTATATTTTGTCCAAGGCATTATGCCTTCCGATGTCCATCCTGCTTAATACGAGGCCATTGGCATCACATAAAGCGGCATTGTGGACTCCGCCCGTGTTCTGGAAGGTGACAGCAGAATTTTGTAAATCCTTCATCAAGCGGAAGCAGTCATCAGGAGTCAGTTTCACCGAAACATCATCCATTTTCTTGGCAGTCAATGCATCATTTACAAAGACGAAACCTTGTCTGCTCATTCCGCAGCATGATGTAATATACCGCTTATTTTGAAAGTCCTGGAAGTAGGGATTCACTTTATCCGTCTTCACATGAACAAAGCCTTCTTTTTCCTGGACCCAGATTTCTTTTATCTCATCATATTTTTTGATGATTCCTTCCGAAGCCAAATAACCAATCACCATATCCTCGATGTATTCAGGTGTACAAACCATCGTGACGAATTCCTGGCCATTTATTTTGACAGTAACGGGATGCTCCGTTACGATCGCATCTTCCGTCCGCTCGATGTTACCTTTGGTTATCCGGATGATGTCCCTCTTGATTTCAATCGCTTTCATGTTCCCACTCCTTTTACTATCCAGGAGCCAATTGACCAATATGTAGGAGCATGGTCAATGCCCGTTGAGTTTGTCCGCTATATTCTTATCAAATACGAATACGGAAATCGCTATATTCTCTTTGATTTTGATGTCCGAAAACAAATGGAGCAGTTTAGCTCCAACCAGATCTTCCATTCCATCAGGAGGACTCTCCGAATACACATCCTGAACCATTTTGGTTCGTGCAGAATGGACCATATCCCTTCCTTCCTCCGATCTTGATATGAACATTTCCGTAGGAGTCAAATTCCCATATAACGTAGAAACGGCCATATTTTCCACGAAAACCGTGTGTATGCGTTCTGGTCCTTTACCGAATAGTTCCTTGCGCAGCTTACGAATCATATCATTGAATTCATGGATAACTTTTGACACCGTTGCGTCACTCCATTTCAAGAAAAATTAAGTTCTCAATTTTCTTATCATAAATCAACGCGAAGAAAAACGAAAGGGATTTGGGAATGATACCCTCTTTCCAGGATTGTTTCTTTTCATAATAAAAGGTATAATATCAATGATGAAAGTTGGGAGCATGATAGTGTACTGTTGTGTCCTATCTTTTTTAAAATTATCCATTATGGTATGGATTGGTATATTGGCAAGCTTTGCTATTAAACTATTCCACCATGACCTACATTTCCGTTCAGAGACGGAGGTGTAATCATGGTGGTTTTTTTGCGTCTTTTTGGCTATAAAAGGGGGAAATATAATGAGCGTTTCAAACATCACCATCACAATCAACGGGAAGGCTTATACCGCTAATGAAGGTGCGACAATACTGGAGGTCATCAACCAAAATGAGATGGCTCACCCACAGATTTGTTATGTTCCCGAGGTGGATCCGATCCAAACATGCGACACATGCATCGTCGAAGTTAATGGGAAACTCGTCCGGTCATGTTCGACAAAAGCAGTGAGCGGCATGGATATAGCCTTGGACTCAAGCAAGGCAAAAGAAGCCCAAACCGAGGCCATGGACCGGATACTGGAAAACCATTCTTTATACTGTACTGTATGTGATAATAATAACGGAAATTGCAAACTACATAACACAGCAGAATTAATGGAAATTGAACACCAAAAATATCCTTATACACCGAAAGTGGAATTGGGTGCCGTCGATATGTCCCATCCATTTTACCGCTATGATGCCAATCAATGCATCGCATGCGGGCAATGTGTTGAAGTGTGCCAAAACCTTCAGGTCAACGAGACGCTGTCCATCGACTGGGAAGCAGAACGCCCTCGGGTAATCTGGGATGAAGGAACGGAAATCAATAACTCATCTTGTGTAGGCTGTGGACAGTGTGTAACGATTTGTCCATGTAATGCATTAATGGAAAAATCGATGCTTGGCGAAGCTGGTTTCATGTCAGGCTTGAAAAACGATATGCTGGAACCAATGATAGACCTTGTCAAAGAAGTGGAGCCTGGATACAGCGGGATTTTTGCCATTTCGGAGATTGAAGCGGCAATGCGAGAGACACGGACAAAGAAGACAAAAACGGTCTGTACGTTCTGTGGGGTTGGATGCACATTCGAAGTCTGGACAAAAGGCCGTAAAATCCTTAAAGTCCAACCTACTCATGAAGCACCCGTCAATGCGATATCCACATGTGTCAAAGGGAAATTCGGTTGGGACTTCGTAAACTCGGAAGAACGTTTGACAAAGCCCCTGATTCGGAAAAACGGAAGATTCGTTGAATCAAGCTGGGATGAAGCACTTGATTTGGTTGCGTCCAGACTGGCTTCGATCAAACAGCAATACGGCGGAAATTCAGTAGGCTTCATTTCCTCATCCAAGATTACGAATGAAGAAAACTATGTCATTCAAAAACTGGCACGGCAAATGTTCGAAACGAATAACGTCGACAACTGCTCGCGTTACTGTCAATCTCCGGCAACAGACGGACTGTTCCGTACAGTTGGCATGGGCGGAGATGCTGGTACGATCAAGGATATCGCCGCAGCAGGACTTGTCATCATCGTTGGTGCCAACCCGGCAGAAGGCCATCCCGTACTGGCGACTCGCGTTAAACGGGCACATAAGCTTCACGGACAAAAACTGATTGTAGCTGACATCCGTAAAAACGAAATGGCCGAACGTTCCGACATCCATATCAGCCCAAAACAAGGAACGGATCAAGTTTGGTTGATGGCGGTTACAAAATATATGATCGATCACGGCTGGCATGATCAAGAATTCATCAATGAAAATGTTAACTTCTTCGACGATTATAAAGAAGTACTTGAAAAATATACCCTGGAATATGCAGAAACACACTCAGGCATTTCAAGAGAAACATTGATCCAAATAGCTGAGACCATTCGCGATGCAGACGGAACATGCATTCTTTGGGGAATGGGCGTTACACAAAACACCGGTGCTTCCGATACTTCGGCGGCAATTTCCAACCTGCTATTGGCTACGGGTAACTACCGTCGTCCAGGAGCGGGAGCCTATCCGCTTCGCGGCCATAACAATGTACAGGGCGCTTGCGATATGGGTACACTTCCAACATGGCTTCCAGGATATCAGCATGTTACCGATGACGTGGCACGTGCTAAATTCGAAAAAGCTTATGGAGTGAAAATCGATGGCCAACCAGGCTTGAACAATATTGAAATGCTTAAAGCGATAGAAAAAGGCGACATGAAGGCGATGTATCTTGTAGGTGAAGATATGGCACTTGTTGACGCGGATGCCAACCATGTTGATAAAGTGTTATCCGGATTGGACTTCTTTGTTGTCCAGGATATTTTCCTTTCAAGGACAGCCCAATATGCCGACGTGGTATTGCCCGGAGCTCCATCTCTTGAAAAAGACGGAACGTTCACCAATACGGAGCGCCGTGTACAGCGATTATATAAAGCCCTTCCCACTATGGGAGATTCTAAAGCGGACTGGGAAATCACCCAAGAGATCGCCAACCGCTTAGGTGCGAATTGGAACTACTCTCACCCTAGTGAAATCTATGACGAAATGGCAAGCCTGTCACCGATATTCAGCCAAGCGAATTACGAAGTGCTGGAAGGATGGAACAGCTTCCTCTGGGGGAGCCATGATGGATCAAGCACGCCGCTTCTTTATGTGGATGGCTTCAACTTCCCTGATAAAAAAGCGCGCTTTGCACTGGCTGACTGGGTGGAACCTCATAAATTCCCGGAAGAATATGACCTTCATATCAATAATGGACGCATGCTGGAGCATTTCCATGAAGGCAATATGACGAACAAATCCAATGGAATCCAATCGAAAGTACCTGATATTTTCGTCGAGGTTTCACCAGAACTTGCCAAAGAACGCAAAGTCAGTGATGGCGGACTCGTTCGCTTAGTGTCTCCATTCGGGGCCGTTAAGTTAAAAGCATTGATCACAGACCGTGTTAAAAATAATGAGCTATTTTTACCGATGAACTCCGTCGATAAAGACTCTGCCATTAACTTCCTGACCGGTCCCATCTATGATCGCCGTACAAGCACGCCTGCTTACAAACAGACGATGGTCCGCATGGAAGTATTAAGCGCAAACGGAGACATTCCATTACCGGGTACCAATCCACGGAACAAAAAACGTCATCCTCAAAATGGTGTCGAGGTTGAACGTAAATGGGCCCGTCCAGGGTATGTTCACTTAACGGATAAATAAACAAGGAGGGTGAAGATCATGGCAGCTCCTATAACGGAAATCCATAATTCCATTACTGAGGAAGAAATAAAGCTACAAAAACTGGAAGAACTGAAAACGCTGATCACCGATAATGAAGATGCCTTGAACAATATGTTTAAAATCGTCAATGAACTGAATGACTCGGGAGTATTCGAAGCCGCGACCTCCATGCTTCAAGGAAAAGAACAAATTGCTAAAATCGCACTTCAACAAATCACAAGGCAACCTGTAACAAACCTGATCAATACCCTTATGGGTGCAACAGGAGCCTTGATGAACGCCGATGCTGCACAATCCACGAAACTGCTGAACAGTGCACTTGCAGGAATCGATGAAGGAAACAAATTCCTTCAGGCCGAAAAGAAGATCGGCGTTCTGGAATTAATGAAAACATTGAATGATCCAGACATAAACCGGGCAATCGGCTTTGGCGTTCACTTTCTCAAGGGAATGGGCAGGGAATTAAAAGAATAGAAACGGAACAAAGACTCAAGAGAAGCTTCTTTTGAGTCTTTTTTTATCATAGGGCTTAGTTGCTGCAAAACTGCTGAACGCGCAGCGTTGCATTGGAGTGGATATTTAATGAATCAAGAAGAGAAAATTAAGAAATTAGGCTACGAATTGTTTTTATTGAAGCATGCATTTTTTAAATTACATGATAATATGGCCCCGAATTTAAAGTCTAGGTATTATGAGTTATTATCACATGGCTTTACAGAGCAAGATCACCCAGAAATCACTCATCAAAATACAGGCTGTACACCCTCCCCTTATTCGCACCACTGCTTGTCAGATTCAATGATTGCAAGATCCTCGTTGCACTGGATGAAGAGGAAATGTTTAAAAAGTTCCTCAACTGCCGATTCGTTATGGTCGAGCCTAATAGATAATAATAATCTCGTAAAGCCGGGATATGTGCTTTTTTACTGGAGAGTTGGCATTGATTGCAAAGCCATGTGCCATGCCTTCTAAATAATTTATTGCCCTTACAATTCTCACAAATCACTCCTTTAATTAGGTCCTTTTCGGTAAGATTGTATCGTTCCAGAATAGAAAAGTCCGCATCGATGTGGTGATTATTCATTACGCGAATTGCTTTCTTCAAATTTTTCTCACTAAAACTGGATTCTGTTATGGAATGCTCCATTTGATTAATTTTAGCGGGAAGTGCATCGCGATGGATAACTTTATAGTGGAGTTCATGGTTTTCAAGAGCTGTACGGATGATTGTTTGGGGATTACTGATGACAATCAATGAAAGGATGGGCAGTGAGGGAAAACCGTTTTTCAAGAACCAATTGGTCAATTGTGATTCCTGTCGGCTGACTTGTGTGACGGGATCTGGAAAGGCCGTTTCTTTTCCTTCTATCGTTCGAATGAGCTGATTGAAATGCGGATCAAAATAGATCGACCCTGCAATGTTCTTCACTTCAATGATAAGCGCATATTTCTTGGAGATTAATAAGGTATCCAGTTGAAAAAATCGGGATTGATCCTGAAGCCTTAAATCGTGGAAGATGAAATAGCTTTTCGGTTCAAGAAAGCTTAATGGAAAATCAATGGAACATTCCCCTTTATAGCCCGCTTCCCTTTTTTTGAGATCGTTCATGATTATGGGAACTTTAGGGTGATTCGGAGGAAGCCTGCACGCTAATGCACGTAATTTGCGGACGGCAAGAGGAACTTTTCGTTTTTTTACAATCAATTTCATCGCTCCAATCCTATTTTCTTCAAAAGGATTCTACAGCAAATGATGGAAATTGTACAGTTTATCTGCGAAATCGGGAATATATCTTCGAAATTGGAGATATATCAACGAAAAATCCTGATATATCTGCGAATTATACGATTTATCGATTTTTCGACAAAAACGACGAAAAAAAAACAAATAAAAAACCACCAATATATGTATTGGTGGAGACGGTGGGAGTCGAACCCACGTCCAGACATAACGGCACTTAAGCTTCTACGAGTGTAGTCGATATATTCGCATTTCGCGAACTCATTAGCCTATCGACAGGCGGCAGAGCAGCTAGTCTGATTGGTCTCTTCCTTCATCCTCAGACGGTGGATTCCGGCGTATCCCACTTAGAGTGAGTCCCTTACCCTACCACGTGGGCCATGGAGGGAGGAACAGCTATCGACTGTTATTAAGCAGCGAAAGCTAGGTTGTTGTTTTGTTTGCCAGTTATAGGCGTTGACGTTTTAACGAGGCCGATCCCCTCGACTCGCAACTTAAGCTCGAACTATCCCTGTCGAATCCGTAACGTCCCCATGATATAAATGGAGCGTACGAGAGAAGAATAGTCAGCAAGTTGGCTGATATTCAATTGTCATCGGTACAGGATTAATTATAACAGATTGGTTCAAAAAATCAATTGTAAGGTCTTGGCAGTTCTACATCTTCTGACGTTCACGGAAAGCACGTTCAATATCACGCTTCGCTTCCTTCTTCTTCAGGTCATCACGCTTGTCATATTGTTTCTTCCCTTTACCCAGTCCGATTAAAACTTTGGCAAAGCCATTCTTTAAATACATTTTCAACGGGACAATGGTGTAACCTGTTTCCTTTGTCACACCGATCAGTTTACTGATTTCTTTTTTATGCAAAAGAAGTTTCCGTGTCCGCAACGGGTCATGGTTAAACTGGTTTCCCTGCTCATAAGGGCTGACGTGCATATTATGAAGATAAATTTCGCCATTTTCTATTTTAGCGAAGGCATCCTTCAAATTCACTCGGGCCGCACGGATTGCTTTGATTTCGGTCCCTTTTAAAACGATTCCCGCTTCAAACGTTTGTTCAATAAAGAAATCATGATATGCTTTTTTATTTTGTGCTAGTTGTTTACCTGAGCCTTTTGGCATCTAACTCTCCCCTTTTACATCCAATCGCGGCAAGAGGATGAAAGAATCATCCCCCCGCCTCAATCTTTATCTCTTTTTAGGTTTTCTCTTGCGCTTGGCAGCTGGCGCATTTTCAAAGAATTTTTTCTTCTTTTTCGGTTTTCTTCCAGTAGAAGGCGAATCCCCATTACGGCCGCCGCCTTTTCCTTCATTACGTCCTCCATTGCCGCCTCGGCCGCGTTTGCGTTCACCTGAATTGGCTTTGAATATTTTCTTCTCGCCGGATGGACGCGGACGGCTTACCTTCATGCCGATAATTTCAAAATCGATGGCGCGTTCCTCTTTATTGACGTTGGAAACACGAACGTCGATTTCATCGCCAATCCGGAATACATTACCGGTACGTTCCCCGATCATTGCTAGCTGACGCTCATCGAAGCGATAATAATCATCCGTCATGAAGCTGACATGGACAAGTCCTTCAATCGTGTTCGGCAACTCGACGAACATCCCGAAATTCGTGACTGAACCAATGATCCCGGTATATTCTTCGCCGATTTTATCCAGCATGTATTCCGCTTTTTTCAGATCATCCGTTTCCCGCTCGGCATCGACTGAGCGACGTTCACGTTTCGATGTATGATCGGCAATCTCAGGTAAATTGGCATTCCATTTCTCCTTCGTAGCTTCATCCATTTTACCTTCCACCAAGTAGGTCCTGATCAACCTGTGCACGATCAAATCCGGGTAACGGCGAATCGGCGATGTGAAATGTGTATAAAACTCAGCAGATAAACCAAAGTGGCCTAAGCTCTCCGGATCATATTTCGCCTGTTGCATGGAACGAAGCATGACGGTGGATATGACCGTTTCTTCCGGTTTACCGGCAACCGCCTCAATGATTTCCTGTAACGCCTTAGGATGGACGTCATTGGCCGATCCCCTTACAATGTATCCGAAGTTCGTAATGAATTCAAAGAAACGCTGCAGTTTTTCCGGCTTGGGATCTTCATGAATACGATAAATGAACGGCACGTCAAGACGGTGGAAATGCTCAGCAACGGTTTCATTAGCAGCAAGCATGAACTCTTCAATCAGCTTTTCCGCAACCGACCTTTCACGTAAAACCACATCAGTCGGATGGCCCTCTTCATCAACGATTACTCTCGCTTCATTGAAATCAAAGTCGATCGCACCGCGGTTCATCCGGTTCTTGCGAAGGATGGCCGCTAGCTTTTCCATGTCCTGGAACATCGGCACCAACGCTTCATAGCGTTCAAGCTGTTCTTCATCTTTATCGACAAGGATTTTGTTCACATTGCCATATGTCATACGTTCCGTCGTTTTAATGACACTTTCAAAAATATCATGGTTGACGACTTTGCCATCCGGCGTGATTTCCATTTCACATGAGAGTGTAAAACGATCGACTTGTGGGTTCAAGGAACAAATGCCATTCGATAAACGATGCGGGATCATCGGGATGACCCTGTCCACCAAATACACGCTCGTCCCTCTTTCCAGGGCTTCCTTATCGATTGGAGAGCCTTCCTTCACGTAATGACTGACATCAGCAATATGAACGCCCAGCTTGTAATTGCCATTTTCAAGCTTGGAAACAGTGACGGCATCATCCAGATCCTTTGCATCCGCTCCATCAATCGTGACCAAAACATCATTACGCAAGTCCCTGCGGTTGCCAATTTCACTTTCCTGAATGGTATCGGAAACGGCATTGGCCTGCTCCATGACGTCATCCGGGAACTCCATCGGCAAACCATACTTATGGATCACGGAAAGAATATCCACACCAGGATCATTTTTATGGCCAAGAATCTCAATGACTTCACCTTCGGCACTTATGCGTCCTTCAGGATAAGATGTAAGCTTGACGACAACCTTATGTCCCTCTACCGCTCCATGTGAAGCATGCTGTGGAATGAAGATATCGTTTGCGATCTTTTTATCATCAGGGATGACGAAACCAAAACTTTTACTTTCGGAGTATGTACCGACCACTTGTGTAATTCCGCGTTCAAGTATTCTGATGACCGTGCCTTCTTGCCTTGAGCCCGATGTTTCCGAAGATACCCGTACCATGACGACATCTCCATGCATAGCTGTGCCCGTTTCATTTGGCGGAATGAAAATATCATCCATTCCCGGGTTGTCTTCAGGTGTGACAAAGGCAAACCCCTTTGCGTGCCCCGTTAATTTACCGCGGAACAAATTCATTTTTTGCGGCAGGCCGTAACGATTGCTCCTCGTTCTGACCACCAATCCCTTTTCTTCCATCTTTACTAAAGCCTTAACGAAATTCTTGAAATCTGCCGAGTCTTCGATTTTCAAAGCCTCTTCCAGTTCTTGTACCGTTAACGGCTTATACGCTTCATCCGTCATGTATGTCAGAAGCTTATTAATATGTTCTTGAATGTTATCTTCCATGAAAACCCTCCTATTCAGGGTATATTTTTGTTATTCGGACCAATCCAGACTTTCTAAAAATTCCAATACATCTTCATGCAGCTCGTCTTTTTCTTTATCAAGGGTTATGACATGACCGGATTCTTCATACCACTTGATTTTTTTGACCGGTGATTCAATGGAATCAATAATAATATCGGCACTTTTTGGATTGATAACATCATCATGCCGGCCCTGCACGACAAATGTCGGAGCGTAAATAAGATCGACGTGCTCCCGTACATCCGTTATCAATTCCTGAAGGGCTTTCAATGTATTCATCGGTTTATCGGCAAGGAGGTCCATTTCAAGCTCTATTTGCTCTTGAGTTTTTCCTTCATACTTCTTAAATTCTCTGGCGTACTCCAATACTCCTTTAAACATCATTTCTTCACTTTTGATATACATAGGCGCACACATTGATACGATACCCTTTATAGGTACAGTGTAACCTAATTTAAGAGAAAATACGCCTCCTAATGAGAGTCCGGCAACAGCAATTTCTTCATGGCCTTTGCTTTTCAGGAAATCGTAGCCCATCATGACATCTTTCCACCAATCTTCCGGACCTGTTTTCACCAGCTCCTCTGGGGGAACGCCATGCCCTTCATAGTGCGGGGCATGGCAGGTGTACCCCTGTTTCTCCAAGTAACGGCCCAGCATCCGTACATCCGCTGAATTCCCCGTGAATCCATGTAAAAGTAAGACAGCCCTTTTTCCGCCTTCAAAAGTAAAGGGCTGCTGCAGCTTGATTTTCATGACCTTAAACTCCTTTATCAGTAAATAGAATTTTTAAAAATCCCTATCCTATAATTAAGTACTAAAATCACTATATCTATTCATGCAACTATTGTGCAAAGAAAAAAGCCTAGCTATTTAGCTAGACTCATTTTTGATCCATTACACATCAAAGTATGCAACAAGTAAAGTTAAAGCAAAGAATAGAATCGCCAATACTATTGTCGCACGATGTAAAACCAGGTCCAAACCGCGTGCCTTTTGCTTTCCGAATAACTGCTCAGCACCGCCGGCAATCGCACCTGATAAACCTGCACTCTTACCTGATTGAAGCAATACCGTCACAATGAGGGCTATACTGACAATCACTAAAAGCGTTATGAGAAATGCATGCATGCAATTACACCTCCTGAAGAACCAATAAACAATTACTTTAACTTTACCACACCCAATAAATATCCACAATCTTTGTTATACTATGATGGTAAGAATTCCTAAAAACCCATAGTCATTTATTTCTTTTTGAATCAAAGTTTGAGATAATTTGCATAAATAGAGAAAGAGGTGTCAACATGTTTAAGTCCATACTACGGATTCTTGATCTCCTGACCATCCTATTCTCGGCGGTTGCCGGCTATTCTTTATGGACAGGCGGAAGCAATTTCATCAGCGTCCTATTAATCATCCTATCACCGCTTTTATTGCTGCTGGCAAAGTATCACGGAAATCGATACTTATTATTTGCTGCATATATCACTACAACCGTTTATTTTACTGCTATCATTTATAATGGACTTTCCAATAGCGGTATCGACTTTTTCCAATCAAGCTTCAATGTCCTCCTGATCGGGGCAGCAGCCGCCTTGCTGAGCGTCATAGCGGCGGTCATTGGGTTCGGGACCAATACCCTTACGATTCTTTGGTTATCGCTTCACGCCCTTGTCACATTCGAGACAATCAGGATGTCATCTGGTTTCCTTTCGAGCTTTTGGTCTGATCCCGTCGTGGAAACCGCAATCCGTAACGATTATCCATTTTTATTGATGGTCGTCTGGATTGGCTTATTTCTTGATAAATATCAAAGTGAATTAACTAGGGATTACTTATCACGATAATTTTTCAAAACTACTTTTATTGGAAATCTTATATTAAAAGCAAGGGGCCTTTCATATGTTAAAACCTATATTTGCAGCAACCGCTCTATCATCTTTCATTCTGATGGCTGGCTGTTCATCCGACCTGACCAGCGAGCATGAAAAAGAGCAAAAAGAAGAACAGCAGAGCTCCCAGGAGACTGAGAAAGAGACTGAGACCGACAAGAATAATGATTCAAAAGAATCGGCCCAGCGCCAGGTGGAGGTTGATGAAGCGGCTAAACCCGGACAGGCTGGCCTTCAGACGTTGGCCCATCCGGAAAGCATACCTGTACTTGTCAATAAACAATACAGCCTGCCTGAAGATTACAAACCTGCTGACCTTATCTACCCAAATGTGGATTTCATCTTTGAAGATAAAATCGAAAAAAGAATGATGCGAGAAGAAGCGGGAAAGGCTCTTGAATTAATGTTCCAAGCTGCCGAAAAAGACAATATGCACTTTGCCGGAGTTTCCGCTTATCGCTCTCACCAAAGACAGATCGAGGTCTTTAATAACTATGTGGCTAAGGACGGGGAAGAAAAAGCGAAAACCTACAGTGCAATGCCTGGGACAAGCGAGCATGAAACGGGACTCGCGATTGATGTCACGACTCACGATGGGGCATGTGCTGCCCAAGACTGCTTCGGTGATACTAAAGAAGCCGCCTGGCTTGCTGAACATGCACATGAATACGGATTTATCATCCGCTACCCTGAAGGCAAGGAAAACATCACAGGTTATAAATACGAACCATGGCATATCCGCTATGTTGGTGTCGATGCCGCAACTGAAATCTTTGAAGCGAAGATTACATTAGAAGAATACTATAATGCCGTACCAGTGGAAGCTGTATCGGATAATTAAAAAAAGGTGCCCGGAGCGGCACCTTTTTTTATTAATCAAACGTTTGATTAAATCCTTTTATCAGCCCTGAACCAAGGCGGAATCAGTGAATGGACGGCTAACTTTATAAGCAAAAAACCTCCCATACAATGTGTATTCTCACATTGTATGGGAGGTGAAAAGAAATTACTGTGCAGAATCCATCTTCTCGTCAGAAGCAGAATCCCAAAGTAATTGGGTAAATGGATTTCAACGACTGAAAGAACGAAACCTAATTTTGGAGCATTGCATATTTAAGCAACGAAAAAAGGACTCCGCATAATTGGCGGGGTCCTTCAATATTTATCGTTTTTATTTTCAACTGCAACTAGGTTGAAACTTGATGATTCATCTGGGTTGAATGCAGGTTCTTCATTTTCATATTTATATTTATGTTCTTCTACGTATTTAATTATCTGATATTCCTCTTTTGACATACCCTCCCAAATTTTTGTTGCATTGTGGTCTTCATGGCCAGGCTGAGGATTCGTATGCGGTGTTGGGTCCAAGATAAAACTACCCAAAAAAATGGTTGTGTAGAAAAATGGCATTGCCATAATCAAAACGATTAAGCCCAATGCTCCAACTATATTTATGTATTTTTTCATTGGTGACATACCTCCCAATTTTTGAATTTTCATATTCAATTGATGTACAACCAGCATATTTTAGTCACTCCAAAACCAATCACGAAACAACTTGACGGGAAGAACAGCCAATAAACAAATTACAAGAAGTATAAATGCAATATACAGCATTCCTAAATCAATCAGTATGCCCATTACTACAGCTACACAGGAGATTATAATAGCGATAGAAAAACGTTCAGTCATTGTCTCACCTCCCGTTTGGTTAACTCCAGTATTATTAATTCATCGGTATGGATGAAAACAAACACTTGGTATTTTTTTTTGTTTCGATTGGGCATAGTATGATGAATGTCATGTCCAGCCCGTACCAGAGCCATAGACAATGATTTTTTGTAAATGTTCTTGAGCCCCATAATATCCACCTCCCATTTATGAAATTGGCAAAGGAGGTAAAATGCTTACCTCCTTAAATTCATTCCTTTTCCATCTTTTCTTTCTTTTCCATTTTATGAAGGATGATATTGGAAACAATCGCATAGACCACAAACGCCATCCAATAATAACCATACTCTTTATCGTTGCCAATGGGCGAAAACATTAATATCGCAAATAACAAATATGGAATGGTCAATAACAATCGGAGTTTCCAAAGGTATCGTCCCCACATCGGTATTCCTCCTTTTAAAATCATTGGCAGTGCTTTTGAGATTTTTTCCACTCCTCAAATACTATGTCACTGGCAATAATTTCAGCATCGGTATATCCCAACCCACCTAGAGCAACTTCGATTTCATCAGCGCTCTTGCTGTCAAATAATCGTAGCTTGGGAATGAGAGCCCACTCTCGCTGTTTATCAATTTCCACAGCTACAGAGTTGATATAACCAAGCAAATCAAGGTCATTTATATAATGGTCCAATGTGCGTTTGGCAAGAAAGTCAGTTCCTTCATTATTGTTACGGAAAAACAATCCTGTTAGCGTTTCGATGGCTGTTGATAAGATTTCTGGTTTCATGGCTTTCGTCCTCCTAATTAACTAAATATTCCGTTACATCTATTGCTATAGAAGTATGAAGTACCAAAATTATGCTGTCAATCCAAAAAAGACCATTCCTATTGGAACGGTCTAAAAGTTTGGCATATAAGATTTTTCGTCTGTATTTTTAACATCCAGCTCATGACCATCTACCATGTAATCATAAACAAGCTTGGCTTGTGGGACATACTTTCCATCTATCTTTGCTTGATGTATTGCTCTGTCCACTTTACCGAAACCGTGATTTGTCGCCTTTCTGCTAATTGCAAATTATATTTTCTAGCCACAATATCGAACACAAGTTTTGCATCATCTTGAGTTTTAGGCAGCTCTAGGCTTTCACGAACTTTACTTTCAGTTTTCGTTAAATAAGCACAGTAAGCATTATATTTAAAGCGAATGCCATAGTATGCGTGGATTTCCTTGTGTTTTTTTATAAACTCCTTGGAGTTTGGATGATTGCCTTTTTTTGGATATCCAATCCCCAATTCCTCTTTTAACAAGTTGACCCTATCGTCAATATCTTTAGCAAATATCAATATCCAATGGGCCATACCATTTTTTAATTGTAGGTCTCGATAGTTCGCTTGGAATAATTTTTAATTTGTAAGTCAAATGAAAACTCTTTCAACAAGTCCTGTATTAGCACGCAAAAACCCCCAATTCATAAGCGATTTCACTCACTTATAAATCAGGGGTTGATACTAAACATTTGTATTGCTAAGTTCGAGTTGATGTACTACATAACTCAAAGTGTCCAAGAGTGCCTTGTATGACAAAATTCGGACGTATTTTATGCTTGATAATTACTTCTTCAAGTTATAGAAAGATTTCAAGCCGCCATATACAGCCAAGTCACCAAGCTGGTCTTCGATGCGAAGAAGTTGGTTGTATTTAGCGATACGGTCCGTACGGGACATGGAACCGGTTTTGATTTGTCCTGCGTTTGTTGCAACGGCGATATCAGCGATCGTTGCATCTTCCGTTTCACCTGAACGGTGGGAAACGACTGCAGTGTAGCCTGCGCGTTTAGCCATTTCGATTGCATCAAACGTTTCAGTCAGTGTACCAATTTGGTTCACTTTGATCAGGATGGAGTTACCGATGCCTTTTTCGATGCCTTCAGCCAATTTTTTCGTGTTCGTTACGAAAAGATCGTCACCAACAAGCTGAACTTTAGAACCGATGCGTTCCGTTAGAAGCTTGTGGCCATCCCAGTCATTTTCATCCAGGCCGTCTTCGATGGAGATAATAGGGAATTCATTCACTAGCTCTTCATAGAAAGCAACCATTTCTTCGGATGTAACACCATTGCGGCCTTCGCCTGCAAGATCATATTTGCCTGTTTCTTTGTTATAGAATTCAGATGAAGCCACGTCCATGCCAAGGTAGATATCTTCGCCTGCTTTGTAGCCAGCTTTTTCAATTGCCTCGATGATGACTTGAAGCGCTTCACGGTTTGAACCAAGGTTTGGCGCAAAGCCGCCTTCATCGCCGACTGCCGTATTCAAGCCTTTGGCAGAAAGGACAGATTTCAAGGCATGGAATACTTCTGCACCCATACGAACTGCTTCTTTGAAGCTAGGAGCTCCTACAGGAAGGATCATGAATTCCTGGAAGTCAACATTGTTATCGGCATGTGATCCGCCGTTAATGATATTCATCATTGGAGTCGGAAGTTGTTTCGCATTGAACCCACCAAGGTAACGATACAATGGTAATCCAGAAAATTCCGCAGCGGCATGGGCAGCAGCCATTGAGACGCCAAGGATTGCATTAGCTCCCAAGTTTCCTTTGTTTTCAGTGCCATCCAATTCAATCATAGTAAGGTCAAGGCCTGCTTGGTTCGTTACATCCAAACCGATGACAGCTTCAGCAATGATATCATTTACATTATCGACTGCTTTTTGTACCCCTTTACCCAGGTAGCGAGATTTATCCCCGTCACGAAGCTCAACCGCTTCGTGTTCTCCTGTTGAAGCACCTGATGGTACGATTGCACGTCCGAAGTATCCGGACTCTGTTTGGATTTCTACTTCTATTGTTGGGTTACCACGTGAATCTAGCACTTCGCGTGCATATACATGTTCGATGTACGGCATTATAAATCTCTCCTTTTCCTATTCAAAATTTTATTTAGATAATAGGGATTTCCCTGTCATTTCAACAGGTTTTTCGACTCCAAGCAAATCAAGCATCGTTGGAGCTAAATCGCCTAAGATACCACCTGTTCTTAATGTTACCTGATTTTTAGTGATAATGACAGGAACGGGATTCGTAGTATGGGCTGTCATCGGGTTGCCTTCTAGCGTTACCACTTCGTCAGCATTCCCATGGTCAGCGGTGATGATCGCTGTACCGCCTTTTGAGACGATTAAATCGACAATCCTGCCTAGGCATTCATCCACTGTTTCAATCGCTTTAATGGTAGGCTCAAGCATCCCTGAATGACCAACCATGTCCGGGTTGGCAAAATTCAAGAGAATGGCATCAAAGCGGTCAGCCTCAATTTGTTCCACCAATGCATCCGTCACTTCATAAGCACTCATTTCCGGTTGTAAATCATATGTAGCGACTTTCGGAGAATTTATTAAAATCCTCTCTTCACCAGGAAACTTCTCTTCACGTCCGCCGCTCATGAAAAACGTCACATGCGGATATTTTTCGGTTTCAGCGATGCGAAGCTGGGTAAGCTGGTTTTGGGAAAGTACTTCCCCTAATGTATTATCAAGATTTGTCGGATTAAATGCAACATATCCGTCAACTGTTTCTGAAAAATGTGTCAAGCAGACAAAATGGAGATGCTTCGGATGTCCAGGACCGCGGTCAAATGAGCGAAAATCCTCATTCGTGAACGTATTGGAAATCTGGATCGCCCGGTCTGGACGGAAGTTATAAAAGATTACGGCATCATCATCTTTAATCGTTGCCACCGGTTTACCGTCTTCCGCCGTTATGACTGAAGGTATCACGAACTCGTCGAAAATTCCATGTTCGTACGAATCCTCGACACATTCCATCGCAGAAGAGTAAGCAGGGCCATCACCATACACCATCGAACGGTAGGATTTCTCCACACGTTCCCAGCGCTTATCACGGTCCATCGAATAATATCTTCCGGATATGGTCGCAAACTGACCAACACCGATTTCCTTCATTTTCGCTTCCGCTTCCTTAATATAACCCTGTGCCGTTTTCGGTCCGACATCACGGCCATCTAAAAATGCATGTACATATACATTTTTAACTCCTTCTTTAGCGGCCAATTTCAAAAGGGCATACATATGATCAATATGACTATGCACCCCGCCATCTGAAAGAAGACCGAAAAGATGTAGGTCCGTGCCTTTTTTCTTGGTATGGCTCATGGCATCGACCAAAGTTGGGTTTTGTGCAAACTCACCTTCACGGATTGCCAGGTTCACACGGGTCAGGCTTTGATAAACGATCCGTCCTGCCCCGATATTCAAATGGCCCACTTCCGAGTTCCCCATTTGACCGGCAGGCAAGCCGACCGCTTCTCCGCTTGCAGTTAAATGGGAATGCGGATACTGATCCCAATAACGGTCGAAGTTCGGTTTTTTCGCATGAAAAACAGCATTACCCTTTTCTTCGTTACGGCAGCCAAAACCGTCTAAGATGATAAGTGCCACAGGCGACTTACTCATAGTGACCAGCCTCCAGCAATTGTAAAAATGAATCGGATTTCAAGCTAGCACCGCCAACCAACGCACCGTCTATATCAGGTTGTGCCATGTACTCTTTAATATTCTCAGGTTTTACACTGCCACCGTACTGAATGCGGATGGCTGCAGCTGCTTCATTTGAAAATTTGTCGGCAACAACTGAGCGGATATGCGCACAAACTTCATTAGCATCTTGAGCAGATGACGATTTTCCTGTTCCAATCGCCCAAATCGGCTCATAAGCAATAACGGCTTGTTTCAATTGATCGTCAGATAATCCTGCTAGGCCCTTTTCAATCTGGCTGCCTACGAAATCATTCGTTTCACCAGCTTCCCTTTGCTCAAGTGTTTCACCGCAGCAAACGATCGGGGTCAACTGGTGGGCAAAAGCGGCATGAGCTTTTTTATTAACGGCTTCATCCGTTTCGTTGAACATTTCCCTGCGTTCAGAATGACCAAGTATAACGTAGGATACCCCAAGATCAGCCAATGCGATTGGGCTGATTTCTCCTGTGAAAGCACCGCTTTCTTCAAAGTGCATGTTCTGTGCCCCGATTTTCACATCGGTTCCTTTCGCTGCTTGAACGAGCTGATCCAAAAATAAAGCTGGAGCACATACAACCGTATCGATTACATCTTGCTTCGGAATCAAATTGCTCACTTCTTCTAAAAAGGCAGTCGCTTCAGATAGTGTTTTATTCATTTTCCAGTTTCCTGCAATAATCGGTTTACGCATTTGGTTTCTCATCCCTTCTAATGTTTAAATATGTAACGGTTTAATCTTATTTATCGTTCAAGGCTACAACGCCAGGCAACTCTTTGCCTTCCATGAACTCAAGAGATGCACCGCCGCCAGTTGAAATATGGGACATCTTTTCTGCCAGGCCAAACTTTTCTGCAGCTGCGGCCGAATCCCCTCCGCCAACAATGCTGTACGTATCATTTGCTTCCGCCAAGGCTTGAGCAACGGTTCTCGTTCCATTCGCAAATTTATCGAACTCGAATACACCCATTGGTCCATTCCAAATGACAAGCTTGGAACTTTTGATTACATCCGCAAATAATTCACTTGTTTTTGGTCCGATATCAAGAGCCATTTTATCATTTGGAATAGCATCGATATCGACATTATCCGTCTCTGCATCAGGTGAAAATTCAGCAGTTATGACTGCATCGATAGGCAAATGAAGTTTTACGCCTTTTTCTTTTGCACTTTCGATGAAAGATTTGGCCAATTCTATTTTGTCTTCTTCCAATAAAGAATTACCGATTTCATGACCTTGCGCTTTAATGAATGTGTAACCCAATCCACCACCAATGATCAAGTGATCGACTTTTTCCAAAAGGTTTTCGATAACGCCTATCTTATCCTTTACTTTTGCTCCGCCAATTATAGCTGTAAAAGGACGTTCTGGGTTGGATAGGGCTTTTCCAAGTACAGAAAGCTCTTTTTCCATCAGCAATCCAGCAACGGCTGGGAGATGGTGAGCTATTCCTTCAGTTGAAGCATGTGCACGGTGCGCAGCTCCGAATGCATCGTTAACATAAACATCAGCCAGTGCTGCAAATGACTTCGCCAATTCTTGATCGTTCTTCTCTTCTCCTGGATAGAAACGAACGTTTTCCAACAACAGGATCTCGCCATTTTGCATGTTATCAATGATGGATTGAACGGTCTCGCCGTATGCTTCTTCTGCCTTTTGCACATCTTTGCCGCTAAGTTCGCTTAGTCTTTCCGCAACAGGTGCTAAACGCAATTCTTCTACGACTTGTCCTTTAGGACGCCCAAGATGGCTGGCTAAGATGACTTTTGCGCCTTGTTCTGTCAAATAGGAAATCGTCGGCAGTGCAGCCTTGATTCTCGTATCATCCGAAATCTTTCCGTCCTGCATCGGCACGTTGAAATCAACACGGCAAAATACGCGTTTCCCCTTTAATTCAATATCTTTAATCGACTTTTTATTCATAATCCAAGAACCTCCTTAGATATTGTTATCATATTTTTGATTCTTTTAGCCAAAAAGGGAGAGGGTAAATTTCCCAACTCCCCTTTTCTCTTTTTCATTATAGTCGGTTTCCAGGAAATTATCCAAAAACAAGAAATGTAAACGCTTGACTGATTAATGACTTACTAATAATATCATCTTCTGCCAAGTTTTTTTAGGGCTGTGATAAAAAAAACCTCACCTTGGTGAGGTTTTTTATTATTCTAATTACAATCCTTTTTTAGCCAAATAGTCGATCAAATCAACAACACGGCTTGAATATCCTGTTTCATTATCATACCAAGATAATACTTTAACCATGTTTCCTTCCATTACCATTGTGGAAAGGGCATCGATTGTAGATGATGATGGGTTACCGTTATAGTCAGTTGATACTAGCGGAAGTTCGCTGTACTCAAGGATTCCTTTTAATTCACCTTCAGAAGCCTTTTTGAATGCTGCATTAACTTCTTCAACTGTTGTGTCTTTTTCAAGTTCTGCAACAAGGTCGACAACAGACACGTTTGGAGTAGGTACGCGCATTGCCATACCATTCAATTTCCCTTTAAGTTCAGGAAGGACAAGTGCAACAGCTTTTGCTGCCCCAGTTGTTGTAGGAATGATATTCTCGGCAGCTGCACGTGCACGACGGTAATCTTTATGAGGCAAATCAAGGATTTGCTGATCATTTGTATAAGAGTGAACAGTAGTCATCATACCGCGTTTGATTCCGAATTGTTCATGAAGCACTTTAGCAAATGGAGCTAAGCAGTTCGTTGTACAAGAAGCATTAGAGATTACATGGTGGTTTGCTGCATCATATTTGTCTTCGTTTACACCCATGACGATCGTGATATCTTCATCAGATGCAGGAGCAGAGATGATTACTTTTTTCGCGCCAGCTTCTAAATGCTTAGCTGCATCCGCACGTTTTGTGAAACGTCCTGTAGATTCCACAACTACTTCTACTCCCAGTTCACCCCATGCTAATTGTGCAGGATCACGTTCAGCCAATACTTTTACTTTGTGACCATCAACAACAAGGTAATCCCCATCAACTGCTACTTTTTCATTAAGAGATCCATGAATTGTATCGTATTGAAGAAGGTGCGCTAACATATTAGCATCCGTTAAGTCGTTAATAGCAACGATCTCTACCCCAGGATTACTCAATGCTGCACGAAATACATTACGTCCAATACGTCCAAAACCATTAATACCAACTTTTACTGCCATGAAAAATTCCTCCTTTTAAGTTCGCAAATATATTAAGGGGTGTAATTCCCCTGAATTAACTCTTGTGCCGCAGCTTCATCCGTGATCAAAACGGTTGATGAAGGTGCGCCTTTCATGTAGGAACGGATAGCCTTTGCTTTAGTTTTGCCACCTGCCACAGTTATCACTCGCTTTTCAGGGCTAAGATCATCTAACTGGATGCCGACTGTCAAAACTTTATGAACAACTTTGCCGTTTTCATCGTAATAATAACCGAATGCCTCTCCTACAGCATTTCCATCTAACAGCTTCTTTAACATTTCTGGCGAAGAATTTCTTCTCTCTGCCATCGCCATGGCATCACCGATTCCATGAATGATCATATCGGCAGACTTGATTTGGGAAATCACTTCTTTAATTGCAGGTTCCTTCTGAAATGATGCATAAACCTCACCGCTTAATTGATCGGGTACATATAACACTCTGTATGAGGCTTGAGCCTTCTGTGCCATTTTTTCGACAATCGTATTGGCCTGATTCTGCACCGCTTCACCAATTCCCCCGCGGGCTGGGACAAATGTCAATTTCCTGGATGCTTCATCAGGTGACAACGAATTAGCCACTTCGGCCATTGTCGATCCGCCAGTAACCGCAATGATATTCTTTGAGTTCCATTCTCGTTTCATACGGTTTGCACAAGCTTTGCCCAATTCTTTTTTCACCCATGGGGTTTCATCACAATTTCCTGAGACAATTATGACTTCATCCACTTGTAACAAATCCTGCAATTGCTTTTCCATTATGTCTATACCCATTACTTCACGCATTATTCCTTCTAACTTATCCAGGATTTCAATCCCTTCATCAGTCAGCGTCATGCCAGAGCTGAAGATGTTAACCAGGTTCTGACTTTTCAGAAAATCAACCTCGCCTCTAAGCGTCCGCTCTGTCAAATTAAGGCTCACGGACAGACTGCGCCTTCCAACCGGCTGCATCATTTTGATATAACGCAGGATATCATATCTTTTTTGCATAACCATAAGGAAATCGGGCAATAATTTTCTTTGTACCTCGAGTAATGTACGCATATTTAAAACTCCTAAAAAGTTAAGTTGGACATTTAACGTCCCGCGTAGTCATTTTCTGTCCCACTTAAAACAAAAAAATATTCCTGCTACATATTTTATTCTAGCAGGAACGGAATGTTTCTTCAAATGATTTGAAAAATTATTTTTCCAAAAGCCTATTTAGAGCTGATTTATCAACGTTTCCGAACTGAACGATTTCATCTTTCCATTCAACGACAGGGATTATCAGCCCGAATCTCCCAAGCAAATCATCATCGGTATGGATATCGATTTCCTTATAGCCTATGCCTGACTCCACTTTCACTTCTTCGAGTACCTGCTTGGCTTTATCACATAACGGGCATTTATCCCTACTATATAAAACAAACGCATTCGATTCCAAAACCACTCATCCTTTTCAATCATATCTTTTTCGTTTAGATGAAGAAGGGATCCCTAATTGTTCCCGGTACTTGGCAACGGTTCGGCGTGCCAGGATAATTCCATGCTCTTCTTTCAGCCGTTCCGCCAAGTCTTGATCCGAAAGCGGCTTTTGTTTATTTTCCCCATTGATGGCTGCCTGGAGGCTCTTTTTCGCCTGCATGCCCGACATATCCTCATCAAGGCCGACCGACTGTAAAGAAGTAGTGAAAAATATCCGCATCTCTATCGTGCCAAATGGTGTCTGTACGTACTTCCCTTTAACCGCCCGGCTTACTGTGGACTCATGTATGCCAAGTTCGTCTGCGATTTCTTTCATCGTCATCGGCTTCAAATAGTTCAGGCCATGATGAAAGCACGCCGGCTGTTTTTCGACGATGCACTGAATAACCTTCAATATCGTTTCTTTTCTCTGTTGGATTCCTCTGGAGATCCATTGGTATTCCTGCCACTTATCCTGGATAAACCGCTGAACTCCCTGATCCTTATGGCTCTTCATTCGGTTTAAATATCCTTTATCCACATTAAGATTGGGTGTGTTACCATCATAATTCCCGACAAGCAGCATGCCATCCCGAACTTCCACGACTACATCCGGCACTATATAAGAAGGTTTTTCCTGAAAAAAGAGTGATGCCGGACGCGGGTTCAACGTCTGGACATAATCAAAGACTTCTTGAATCTCCTTCAGAGTAACACCGATTTTCTTACTTAGGTCTTTCCAGCGCTTTTCAGCAAAATCGAGGAAATGGTTTTCTATGATCGATTCTGCCAGAAGATTCTCCCCTTCTGCTTTCACTTGAAGCAAAAGGCACTCTTGAAGATTCCTCGCTCCAATACCATGCGGTTCAAGTTCCTGTAAAATCGAGAGACTCTCTTCCAAAACGGCCGGAGATATGCCTGGGATGCATATATCATCCAGCTGAGTCCTTAAGTAACCGTTTTCATCAAGATTATGAATTAATAGAAGCATTGCCTTTTGCTGCTCACCGGAAAACTGCTGGTGATTCACCTGGGACATGATATGCTGTTCAAGCGATATGGTATCTTCACTGATCTGTTCAATCCAATAGTTGGCATCATACGTATTTTTAAGAGTCCGTTTACCTTTTTTGCGGTCAAAAGTTGGCTGAAATAAAGAAGATGTTGGCTGATCTATGGACAGTAATGGGTTCTCCACCATTTTATTTTCTAAAAAAGCCGATAGCTCCTGCGAGGAGTATTGCAGCAATGTAATAGCTTGCATGAGCTCCTGGGTCATTGCCATCTTTAATGTTTGCTGTTGAAAAAGTCCTGCTTTCATATTCATACTCATCGATTCATCCCTCCCCCACTCCATTTTACATTATCAGGAGAAAATTCTACACAAAAACCCATGAAAACGCTTACGATTTTTTTCTGAATAGTTTATTTGTTTTAAATACTATATGTTAGAAACGCAAATTTAACAACTACTTTTATTGAAAAATCACCATTTTTCAATAGTGTGGGCGAATATTTTCAAGACAGGACCGACATTACAGGATTCGATGGAATATTACGGAAAACGAGCAAATTCAGCAAAAATTTCAACTCTCCTAAAAATGACAAATAAAAAATCCCCCACTTTATTAAGCAGAAGATTGGTAATGCCCTCGGCAGGAATCGAACCTGCATTTCAAGCTTCGGAGGCTTGCGTTCTATCCGTTGCACTACGAGGGCGTAATAGAAAATATTTTTTCAACAGACTTCATTATATGATAGAATCCCCTCCTTTGCAAGGGTTATCAGGTTTAAAACTTTATCATTTGGGTATTATGGGTAATGTGGAAATTCATCCCTGTGCGGCATAATATATAAAATAATCTATCAGGAAGGAGCCTTAGCCAGAAAATTGTCGAACAAATTATCCATAATAGGGTTTGTTTTGTTTGACCTAAATTGACCAAAAAGTGTATCATACATACATAAAGAATTTAAATGATTCTCTTAATCGAAGGAGGAAATGAACATGAATTTAATTCCTACAGTTATCGAACAAACAAGTCGTGGGGAGCGTGCCTACGATATTTACTCCCGTTTATTAAAAGACCGGATCATTATGCTAGGAAGTGCAATTGACGATAATGTTTCCAACTCCATTGTTGCTCAATTACTATTTTTAGAAGCGGAAAATCCTGAAAAAGATATCACTCTATACATCAACAGCCCTGGCGGAAGCATCACTTCCGGTATGGCCATTTACGATACTATGCAATATATCAAACCTAATGTATCGACAGTATGCATCGGTATGGCCGCTTCCATGGGTGCTTTCCTATTGGCCGCTGGCGAAAAAGGCAAACGTTATGCGTTGCCAAACAGTGAAGTCATGATTCACCAACCACTTGGAGGAGCTCAAGGTCAAGCTACGGAAATTGAAATTGCTGCCCGCCGTATCCTTCACTTGAAAGATAAGCTGAACCAAATCTTGGCAGAACGTACGGGACAACCTATCGAAGTCCTTCAAAGAGATACGGAACGTGATAACTTCATGACTTCCGAAAGAGCTCTTGAATATGGCTTGATTGACAAAGTCATCACGCGCAGCGTTCTTGATGATAAAAACTCTAAGTAATCCTGCAACAAAAGAAAGGCTCCGGAGATCGCCATAAGCGACTTCCGGAGCCTTTTTTTCATGATAAAAGAAAAGGATGCACATTTAGGCACCCCCTTTTTTAACCCTCTTGCTGAACGAACTCTTCCAATGCTTCTAACGCTTCTTTTTCATCGCGTCCTTCGACGATTAACTTCACGCACACGCCAGAACTGATGGCTAGGCTCATTAATCCCATTATACTTTTTGCATTCACTTTCTTTCCTTCTTTTTCAAGAAAAACATCTGAATGAAAGCGGTTAGCTTCTTGTACAAAAAGAGCCGCCGGCCGAGCTTGCAAACCCGTTTTCAATTTTACCTCAACTTGTTTCTCCACCATCTTGATCTCCCCTGTTAGCTTTATTTTTTCGCAGCAATAGCCTCTCCCCCACGGAGCCTGTCAGCTATTTCATCAATCTTTCGCAATCGGTGATTAATCCCGGACTTACTGATGGTTCCCCCGGATACCATTTCCCCAAGTTCCTTTAAGGTTATATCCTGAAACGCTATCCTAAGCTCCGCAATTTCCCGAAGCTTATCCGGTAAAATGCCAAGTCCTACCGTATCCTCGATATAATGGATATTTTCAACCTGGCGCAATGATGCCCCGATCGTTTTGTTCAAATTGGCTGTTTCACAATTCACAAGCCGATTCACTGAATTACGCATATCACGGACAATCCGTACATCCTCGAACCTTAATAAAGCTGAATGGGCGCCAACTATACTTAAAAACTCGGCAATCTTTTCGGCTTCTTTCAAATAAATGATGTACCCCTTCTTGCGTTCAAGTGTCTTGGCCTTCAAGCCAAACTTATTCATTAGCTCACAAAGGGCATCATTGTGCTCTTTATAAAGTGAGAAAATCTCAAGGTGATAGGAAGACGTTTCCGGATTGTTAACCGAACCCCCTGCAAGAAATGCACCTCTTAGATAAGAACGCTTACAGCATTTCTTCCCAACAATAGTATCGGATATATCATGGAGAATTTCAAAGCCATCGCCTAAAATTTCCAAATCGGTTAAAACCCGCTGCCCTCCGGATGACATCCTGACAATATATACATTGTTCTTTTTAAGCTTCATCTTTTTACGGACCAACAGCTCGACCTGGACCTCATAACTTTTTTTCAGCAGCGTATAAATCCTTCTGGCAATCGCAGCATTCTCAGTTTGAATATCCACAACAAGCTTCCGATTAGAAAATGAAAGGGATCCGTTCATCCGGATAAGCGCACACAATTCCGCTTTACCGCAGCAATCCTTCCCCTCTAATGTTGTAAGCTCTTTTTTTGTTTCTGAAGCAAAAGACATCCATTTCACCCCCAATCGAACGCAGGTAATCTATTTTTATCAATCAAAAAACCGTCCCCGCTTATATCTACGGTACTATGTGGCTTTTTGTTTCATTTACAAGCATATTATAAAGCAAATCCGCCACTTTTTTCGTATCATGGCGTATTACATTCCCTTCATAGCTGAAAATGCGTTCTTGTATGATTTCAAGACCCATCATTTTTAAGCTTTCCACATCATACATGACCGGTTTTGCATATTCAGCTTGATAGCGCTGCTGAATCTCGGTTGGTATTTCCTCATTATTAACAAGTATCCTGTCAATATATGCATTTCCCATATGGTCATATATCGCTTTTATATGATCACTCGCGCTATAATCCAGAGTCTCGCCGGCTTGTGTCATCAAATTGCAAATGTACACCTTCTTAGCCTTGGAACGGGCTACCTCTTCTCCTAAACCAGGGACAAGTAAGTTAGGCAGAATGCTAGTATATAGGCTTCCTGGACCTATGACTATAAGATCTGCCTGCTTGATTTCCTGGAGAGTTTCACTAAGCGGCTTTATATGACGAGGAGACAGGAATACTTTTTTTATTTTCTTTCCTGAGAAGGGAATCTTGGATTCTCCTGTAACAATCGTTTCGTCATCCATCTCTGCATGGAGAACCACACTTTGGTTGGCAGCCGGAAGCACTTTACCGCGGACATTAAGGAATTTACTCATTTCCTGGATCGCATGGACGAAATCCCCGGTCAGCGAAGTCATTGCCGCCAGTATCAAATTCCCAAGCGAATGCCCTGACAACTCATTTTTACTCTGAAAGCGATGCTGAAACATTTGTTCAACAAGGGGCTCTACATCCGATAACGCAGCCAGCACGTTACGAATATCACCCGGAGCGGGAATATCCATATCCTCGCGAAGGCGGCCTGAACTTCCACCATCATCAGCAACCGTTACGATTGCCGTTATATCCACCGGATGCTTCTTTAACCCTCTCAACAAAACAGGAAGGCCGGTTCCCCCTCCGATGATCACAACCTTAGGCTGTTTCTTTTTATCTAACATCTGCTTTCCCCTTACTTTTTTCGATATCGCGATGTGATACTTGAACCCTGTAATCCTTTTTGAAGTGGTTTGAAATATACTCCGTCAAAGCTACAGAACGGTGCTGACCGCCTGTACACCCAATCGCAACAACAAGCTGTGCTTTCCCTTCACGTTTATAATATGGAAGCATGAAAGCGAGCAGATCGGTCACTTTTTCCAAGAATTTTTGCGTCTCACTCCATTTTAAAACGTAACTCGACACTTCCTGTTCCAAACCAGTCCTTGGCCTCATATGATCAATATAATATGGATTTGGCAGGAACCGTACATCAAACACAAGGTCGGCATCTATGGGCAGACCATGCTTGAACCCGAACGACATGACATTGACTGTAAAACCGACACTTTTATCGGCAGAAAACTCCGAAGCGATTTTCTCCCTCAATTCGCGCGGCTTCAGTTGGGAAGTATTAAAGATCAGCTGGGCCCTTCCCTTCAATTCGTCCAAAAGTTCCCGTTCCATTTTAATGCCTTCCAATGGCCGACCTAATGGAGCAAGGGGATGGGTCCTTCTCGTTTCCTTATATCTGCGTACCAAGGAATCATCATCCGCTTCAAGAAAAAGGATTCTTGGTGATACTGCAGCTGCATCCGTTAAATTATCCAGTGCAAGAAATAAGGAATCAAAAAATTCCCTTCCCCTTAAATCCATGACAAGAGCCACTTTATTCATCTTATTCCCGGAGTCCTTCATTAACTCCAAAAACTTTGGCAACAGCGTGGGCGGCAAATTATCGACGCAAAAAAAGCCGAGGTCTTCAAAACTTTGAACCGCCACTGTCTTGCCTGCTCCGGACATACCGGTAATGATGACCAATTGCGTTTCACTCATCTGCCCTGTACTCATAGTTTCTCCGCCCCCATGTATAGCAATCTTTTTTATATCTAAAAATTAACCTGGATCCAACCGGTAAGAAAGCAGCTTGAACTCTGGCGTATAGGTAAAGGTTCCATAGATGATCCCACTGCCATGAACCATATAATCCAGGATGTGAAAATCACCTTCAGCCATCATCAGCTTTTTAACATCTTCAACCGGATGCCAGCTAAGTTCCCCTTCTTCACAAACATCCACATTTACACCATCGGAATCCGTTGCAAAGAAAGTGAACATCATCCATTCTGATAAAACTTTATCTCCGTCCTTCATGATGAAGGTGAAAATACCTTTGATGGAAGGGTTTTTTAAATAAACGCCCGTTTCTTCGCGATATTCCCTAATGCAAGCATCGCGTACAGACTCCCCAGGTTCCATCTTGCCGCCGGGAGCTACCCACCATCCGCGTCTAGGCTTTTTCAATAAGAGGATTTGATTATCTCTGATCAATACACAGTTTGTGACACGTTGCACGTTCTTCACCTCGATTGGCTCTGCTCGACTATAGAAACCTTCACCCCCCGTGTTGAAGAGATTCAGTTTATATCCTTAAACCGCCGCTAGATATCCATTTGGCGATTTACAAATGCTAATAGTTCAAACAAGTTGTATTTTTCATCTTCTTACCATTATGAAAGATATATATATGTTTAGTATATCTTATCATTATACTATTTTTAAAATGAGCAAACAATAAAGTAAACTTCCTGCATTGGGGGAATCTTCATTCGCAAGGAATCACATAGGTAAGCCTTTATCCTGCTTAACTCCTATTCTTCTCCACTTTCGCTTCCTAAATGCAAAGGAAAGGCTTACTTCACATTAAAAACCGCTCGGGAACATCCTAAAAATTGGAACTAAAGATATAGTCTCAAAGCAGGAAAACAAAAAAAAGACACAGAAACTTATTCTGTGTCCTTAAACGTTTATAATTAAAGGGGGTCAACTTCTATCCCCTACTATACCGAATCATTATTTCACGCGTGTTACAACATCGTTAAAACGGAATTACGATTGTATATTCTTGTGATATCAAGCCTTTGGCTGCAATTTTTCTTGAAGTTCCTCAACAAAATGCTGAGCGGATTGGGCGGCAATGCTTCCATCGCCTGTAGCTGTAACGATTTGGCGCAATGTTTTTTCACGAACATCACCTGCAGCAAAAATACCAGGTACACGTGTTTCCATCCGATCATTCGTTTCAATATAGCCTGTTGAGTTCAAGATGCCCAAGTTTTCAAATGGTTTCGTTAGCGGAAGCATTCCGATATAAATGAATACACCGTCTGCGTCCATCACTGTCTCTTCTCCGTTTTCAGTGGAAACTAGTGTGACACCGCCGACCTTGCCGCCTTTTTCATTGATTTCCTTCAAAGTGTGATTCCAGATGAAGTTAATTTTCTCATTGGCAAATGCACGATCTTGAAGAATCTTTTGAGCACGAAGTTCGTCACGTCTGTGAACGATCGTCACTTTTGAAGCAAAGCGGGTTAAGTACACACCCTCTTCAACAGCAGAGTCTCCGCCGCCGATAACGAACAGTTCTTTTTGCTTGAAGAATGCACCATCACAAACTGCACAATACGATACACCGCGGCCGCCCAATTCTTTTTCGCCAGGAACGCCGATTTTCTTGTATTCGGCACCAGATGAAATGATGATTGAACGTGCTTTGAATTCCTTTGAACCGGCTTTGATCGTTTTATACTCTTCACCGTCGATGATTTCCTTAACATCCCCATAGGCATACTCCGCACCGAATTTCTTTGCATGGTCAAACATTTTCGTTGAAAGTTCAGGTCCGAGTATAGTGTCGAACCCAGGATAATTTTCAACTTCCTCCGTATTGGCCATTTGCCCGCCTGGTACTCCGCGTTCTAACATCAATGTTGAAAGGTTCGCACGTGATGTATAGACAGCCGCCGTCATCCCTGCAGGACCAGCTCCAATAATAACAACGTCATAAATTTTTTCAGACATGTTTTCACTCCTCCATATTCCATTACAAATGGAACCTTCACTACGGTTAGTGTTCCCTACCTATTATCCTATATAACAAATAATTTTTCGTCCAAATATCTGCTCATCCGATTAAGTTTTGAACCAACTTCACGTACTTCGATAAGGTGGACACCGAAATGAAATGTTTGTCTGCGATTGCCTGTTTGCTCGCCTTCTCACTTTTAAGCTGAATCCACACGTACTCCACCGCAGATGCCCATCCTGCAGGATTATTTAGCTTCTGCTCGGATTTCACCGCTTCGATGAAAACGGAAAACCACATTAAATAGAGCCCGGCTTCATTTAATTGTATCGGTTGGAAATGCTGATATAATAACTCAGCTGTGCGATCGGCAAAATCAATCGGTGTTAATTGGCGATCTTTAGCAGGACCTTGAACAAGTTCGGCATAATCACGTTCCAAGTCAGTGAAATTCTGGTTTAGGTTGAGGACCTGGTTTTTCAATAGCTTCTGTTTATGAACCGAATGTTTCAGAAGGAAAATGGCAAAAAGCCTTTCTTCGATGAATTCACTTTCCAGCCTTTTTATAATAGAAGGAAAATGATGTTCAAAACCATCTGAAGTTGCATTCATATCTCCCCAAGGCTCCATGCCTTCCTTTTCCGGGTTCATTTCCACGACCTTTTTCCATGCCTTTTTAGCAGCCTGTTCGTGGCCTAAGTGGTAAGCGGAAATGGTAAGCCAATAGTAGAAGGTTCCATCTCCTTCGAACCCTTGCTTTTGAAGTCCTTTAAGCCAATTATATGCAGAATCATAATTTCCGATCAGAGCGAAGGTCGCTCCAAGCTTGAAACGATGTTCGGATAGCATCGGCCTAATTTTCTCCAGCATCTGTATGAGCTCTTCAACCTTTGCCTCATCCTGTTGATAATGATGAAATACAACAAGGTTACAAAGCGCATGCAGGTTTCCCGGACTTTTTTCCAGTACCTCATCAAGTGTCGCAAAAGCTTCATTCACTTGACCAAGATAGAAATAGGCAAGTGCCAGGTTATTATAAGCGGACCAGTAATCCTCGTACTCGGCAATCGTTTCTTTCAGCACTTCGATCGCCTTCGGGAAATTGCCTGATTCCAGGTACTCACGGGCTTGTTCCTGTTTGGTAATGAGCCCATCATGCTTAAAGGGATTTTCTTCTGACTCATCCGACTCAAAAGTTATCAATTCAAGCAGATCCTCTGCGTCATCGCTGAACTCCCCGTCTTCTTCTTTATCAAGATAAGCACTGGCGTGACGATAAGCCTCCTTGAACATGCCTAAGTGGGCATAATTATTCGCCAGGAAGTAATGACATTCCGACATATAGGGATCCATCACATCCAAGATGTTTTCCAAAAGGTTGTTTGAATAATTATATTCACCGATTTCCGAGCAAGTGATTGCCAATTGACAAGCTATCATCGGTTCAGCAGGTTCAAGTTCCAGCGCACGTTCCAGGTATTTCTTTGATTTAGGTAATTCCCGTCTATGATAAGCTTTTAAACCCTTGGTGAAATAATACTCACCTGTTGGGTGAAAGGTTAGAATTTTTGCCTGTTGGCCAAATTTAGAGTCTTTACTCATGTAATCCTCCATCTACAAGTTGATTAACCATAGTATTATAACATATTGGAGAAAATTTGCCGAACAATTCAAGAAAATGGAAAACGGGAATCATCAAGCTTTCTTCAAGAAAAATCGAAGCATTTTCCTTGTCATATGGGGATTCAAGATCGCTGCTCGCCATCGCAAATACACACAAAAGCCCTCCTATTGACGGAGGGCAATCACATTCATTCGGTTTCTTTCGGTTCGTCCTTATCGGCATGTCTAGCCTTCAATACATCAAGCACCGCTTGGAAAGGCAGCTCCTGCTCTTGAAGAAGAACGAATAAGTGATAGAGGAGATCGGCACTTTCCATCGAAAGTTCCTCTGCATCACGGTTCTTAGCAGCAATGATCACTTCTGCCGCTTCTTCACCGACTTTCTTCAGGATCTTATCCACGCCCTTATCGAATAGGTAGGTCGTATATGAACCTTCAGGCATTTCCGACTTTCTTTTTTCAATCAATCTTTCCAATTCCGTCAAGAAAGTCACATCCGCCTTCACGTGTTGTCCGGCTTCACCATTTTGGTAAATCGTTTCGCTAAAACAGCTTGTTGCCCCTGTATGGCACGCAGGACCTGCAGGAACGACCCGAACGACCAATGCATCTTGATCGCAGTCATACTTCATTTCGGTGATTTTCTGGATATTGCCGCTGGTTGCTCCTTTATGCCATAATTCATTGCGCGAACGGCTGAAGAAAACCGTTTCCCCTTTTTCAATCGACAATTGCAGAGATTCTTGATTCATGTAAGCAAGTGTCAGCACTTCGCCTGTTCCTGCATCTTGAATAATTGCCGGTACCAAACCTTTTTCATCGTATTTAATAGTTTCAAGATTCATCGTACAACCACTCCTTGTTGTTTGAGAAACGCTTTGACTTCTTTAACGGATGTTTCTTTATAATGAAAAATAGATGCCGCCAATGCTGCGTCGGCTTTACCTTCTTGGAAGGCTTCCTGGAAATGTTCAGCGTTGCCTGCCCCGCCAGAGGCGATGACCGGAACTGAAACGGCTTCAGATACCGTTTTTGTCAAAGCGATATTAAACCCTTGTTTCTCGCCGTCACAATCCATGCTTGTCAATAAAATTTCCCCAGCACCGCGGGATACGGCTTCCTTCGCCCACTCGGTCACTTCCCATTCAGTCGGTTTCCGGCCGCCGTGGGTATATACGCGCCAAGACCCAAGCCCTTCATCATATCGGGCGTCTATGGCAACCACGATACATTGGGAACCAAAATAATCAGCACCTTCATTAATTAAATCAGGACGGAGGATGGCTGCTGTATTTAAGGATACTTTATCGGCACCGGCCCGCAGGATCTTCTTCATATCCGCCAATGAATTAATGCCGCCGCCCACCGTGAACGGGATTGCCAAGCTGCCCGCTACCGCTTGAACGACGTCGACGATCGTTTCCCTGCCTTCATGTGATGCGGAAATATCCAGGAAGACAAGCTCATCGGCACCTTCTTGGTCGTAAAAGGCTGCAAGTTCGACCGGATCTCCAGCATCCCTAAGGGAAACAAATTGTATGCCCTTGACTACACGCCCATCTTTTACATCGAGACATGGAATAATTCGTTTAGTGAGCATTTAACCACGCACCTTTTCTAGTGCATCTTCTACAGTAAAGCGGTTGGTATAAAGTGCCTTGCCAATGATAGCCCCTGCAATTCCTTGGGCTTCATACTCCTTGAGGGTGATAAGGTCTTCGAGTGAACTAATCCCTCCTGAAGCAATCACGTTTTTACCAGTTGCCTCCGCCATGGCCAATATACCTTTCACATTCGGCCCTGAAAGCATGCCATCCGTCGCGATATCAGTCACGATAAAGGTCTCGGCACCAGCATCGGCCAGTAGTTTGCCAAGATCTACCGCAAGGGTTCCAGACGTTTGAAGCCAGCCATGAGTGGCAACCTTGCCATCCTTCGCATCGATCCCGATAGCGATATGGCTTCCATATTTCCTAATCATATCTTTAGTGAAATCAGGGTCTGAAACGGCCGAGCTGCCTAGAATGACACGTTCCACTCCATTATCCAGATAATGGGCTATATCCCGTTCCGTTCGGATTCCGCCGCCGATTTGAATGCGGGCGCCTAACTCACTTGCCGCTTTAATTACGTATGAATCATTGATTCTTACTCCCTCTTTAGCTCCGTCAAGGTCGACCATATGTATCCAACCGGCTCCTTGGTCCGCAAAGCTTTTAGCCATATCGAAGGGGGAATCACCATAAACGGTTTCCTGATTGTAATCTCCCTGGATTAAGCGGACGCATTTGCCTCCGCGCATATCAATCGCCGGGTAAATAGTAAAGTTGCTCATGCTTCTTCCTTCCCTTCTACTAATGACAGATAATTTCTCAAGAGTGACATACCCATATTCCCGCTTTTTTCCGGATGGAACTGCATGCCGAATACATTCCCTTTACCAACGATCGCCGGCACTTCCACATCATACGTCGCCGAAGCGGTAACGAATGATTCATCTGTATCGACGTAGTATGAATGGACGAAATAAACATGTTCCTCTTCCAGCCCCTCATTCACTGGTGATGCGTGTTTGAATTCAAGTCGATTCCAGCCCATGTGCGGCACTTTATAAACCTGGTCATTCGTATCCACTCCCTTAAAACGAACGACTTTTCCCGGGATGAGGGATAATCCTTTTGCCGGTCCATTTTCCTCACTTTCATCAAAGAGAAGCTGCATACCAAGGCAGATGCCTAATAGATACCCCCCATCCGCTACATATCCCCGCAGAAATTCATCCAGCTTTTGTTTTTCCAAGAGACTCATGGCATCCCTGAAAGAGCCAACGCCGGGAAGTATGATCCCTTTCGCCTTTGAAAGTTCTTTTGGGTCATCGGAAATGAATGAATCGGCACCAAGGCGCTCAAGCCCTTTACTTACAGAAAATAAATTCCCCATGCCATAATCGACGATCCCGATCATTTACAACATTCCTTTCGTCGAAGGGATGCCTTTGACACGTGGATCGATTGTCGTAGCTTCATCCAATGCACGTCCAAGCGCTTTGAATATTGCTTCGATCATATGATGTGTGTTGTGACCGTAATGAACGACTACATGAAGGTTCATCCTGGCTTCAAGTGCGAATTTCCAAAGAAACTCGTGCACCAGTTCAGTATCGAAAGTACCGACCTTTTGCGAAGGAAACTCAGCCCGGAACTCAAGATGCGGACGATTGCTTAAATCGATGACAACCTGGGCGAGTGCTTCATCCATAGGTACGAAAGCATTTCCGTAACGCTTTATCCCGCGCTTGTCTCCAAGGGCCTCCAATAACGTCTGACCCAAGCAAATGCCAATATCTTCAGTTGTATGGTGATCATCCACGTCCGTATCCCCATTTGCATCTACTGTCAAATCAAACTTCCCGTGTTTCGTGAACAAATCCAGCATATGCGTCATAAACGGAACGCCGGTCTTAATGGAGGAATTACCTTCCCCATCCACATCAAATTTCAAACTTATTTCCGTCTCATTCGTCTTTCGCTCCACACTAGCAAAACGTTCCATTACAGCTCCTCCTCAACGGGGTACGACCCCTTTTCCTAAGATGTAAAAGCATGTCTAAAGTTTTTATATCACTGATTTCACTTATTTAATCATTCAGGACCTTTTCCCGATTCATTCACACCACGTGATTCGATGGCACGGGCATGGGCCTCCAATCCTTCCATTCGGGCAAATGCTGCGATTTTTTCTGCATTTTTGCGGAAGGCTTTTTCACTATACATGATGATGCTCGATTTCTTTTGGAAATCATCCACATTCAGCGGGCTGGAAAAACGGGCGGTTCCATTGGTAGGCAACACATGATTGGGGCCTGCAAAGTAATCCCCGACGGGCTCCGAGCTATAGCGGCCAATGAAGATTGCACCGGCATGGCGGATTTTAGCCATGATTTCAAGTGCATCTGTGGTCACAATTTCCAAATGTTCCGGTGCAAGTTCATTAATCGCTTCAACAGCTTCTGCCATATTCCCGCATACAACGATTCTTCCATAATCCCTTATCGAGGCTGCAGCAATATCATGACGTGGAAGCAACGCCACCTGCTTGGTCACTTCTTCAGCCACTTCTTCTGCAAGAGACGTAGAAGTCGTGACCAAAACACTGCAAGCCCGGGCATCATGCTCCGCCTGTGATAACAAGTCTGCCGCTACTTCTGCAGCGATGGCCGTTTCGTCCGCCAATACCGCTATTTCACTTGGACCTGCTATCATATCAATGGCGACATCCCCGAATACTTCGCGCTTCGCTAACGCCACATATATATTTCCCGGACCCACTATTTTATCCACTTTCTTAATTGTTTCCGTCCCATAAGCGAGGGCAGCTATGGCCTGGGCCCCGCCAACTTTATAGATTTCCTTAACTCCGGCAATTTTAGCGGCTGCCAAAACCGCTGGCGATAATTTCCCATCTTTCCCTGGAGGAGATACCATAACGATCCGTTCCACCCCCGCGGCCTTCGCAGGCAGTGCATTCATCAATACTGACGAAGGATAGGCCGCTGTGCCTCCAGGTACATAAACACCTACAGCATCAAGAGGTGTCAATTTTTGTCCTAGCATCGTTCCCGTATCATCAGTCGTAAACCATGAATTTCGAATTTGTTTCTCGTGAAACATTCGGATATTATTCGCAGCTTCTTGAATAATCTCAAGCTGCTCAGCAGTCAATGCCGCTGTCGCTTCTTCCATTTCCAGCTCCGATACAAGCAATTCCCCTGGACTGACACCATCGAAACGTTCGGTATAGGTATGTAAAGCCGCGTTTCCGCTTTTCCTGACATCATAAATAATATCCTGAACCGCTTTTCTTTGATCGGCAGTACCTGCTTCAACCGAGCGTTTCAGGGAAATCCCTTCAGCAAACCGTTCTATTTTCATACCTTCACCTCATTAGCGATTCTTTACTATTCAATAATTTCTGCTAGCCGTTCCACGATTTCGGTAATCCTTGCTTCTTTAATTCGATAGCTGACAGGGTTTGCTACCAGCCTCGAAGTCACATTGGCGATTTTCGCATATTCCACAAGACCGTTTTCCTTCAATGTCCGCCCGGTTGAAACGATATCGACGATTCGTTCAGCTAAACCAATTAACGGTGCTAACTCAATAGACCCATTCAACTTTATAATCTCGACTTGCTCCCCCTGCTCGCGAAAATAACTGGAAGCAACATTCGGGTATTTACTGGCTATTTTGGGGGCGATGTCACTTATTTTCGTACCTGGCAGTCCAGCTACAGCCAAGTAGCAGGCACTGATTTTCAAATCAAGTAACTCATAGACATCACGTTCTTCCTCAAGCATGACATCCTTCCCTGCAATTCCAATGTCAGCGACGCCGTGTTCCACATAGGTTACGACATCCATCGGTTTAGCTAAAATGAACCGCAGATTCTCTTCTTCCACCTCAAGGATCAATTTCCGGGAATCATCAAACTCGGGAGGGAGACGAAAACCGGCCCTTCTTAATAGCTCTGCCGCTTCTTCAAATATTCTCCCTTTCGGCATGGCAATCGTTAAAAAGCTATTATTCATCTTTTCCATTCCCCCCGTTCCCCACGAATAAATAAACTTCAGAAAATGTCCGTGTAAAAGCATCGACATTTTGGACGACTGTAATATCCTGAATCGTTACCAATTTCCCTACGGAGCGTTTTTCCCTTGCAAAACCGATCGCTTCCAATCTTCGTTCGGGACTGAATAAAATACATTCTGGCGCGACAGGCTGAATCGGCTCCCCAAGAGCTTCTGCAAGACGATCCACCCGGATTGCAAAACCTGTGGCCGAAGCATTCCAGCCGAACTTCTCAAGCAGATTATCATACCGGCCACCATTGCCGATTGGAGAACCGACTTGTCCGGCATACACTTCAAATAAAGTTCCCGTGTAATAACTCATATGACTGACCAATGTTAGGTCGAAGCTCACATATTGTTCAACGTCAAATTCTTTTAGCTGCGCAGACAATTCCTTCAGTTCAGCCAAAGAATCTTGCCCTTTATTATTTTCAACCAACCCTAGCGCCTTTTCCACGGTTCCTTCACTGCCACGTAAGGAGGTAAATTCGATAAGCCGTTGTTTATCAATGGATGAAAGCGGCAGTGATTTAACATGCTCGCGATAACCAACATAATTTTTTTCATACAAAAACTTCCTTAATATAGAGGCCCTTTCCTCCGTACCTAGAATACTCAAGAAAAACTCTTGCAGAAATCCGATATGTCCAATGGAAATTTTAAATTCCTGAAGCCCTGCAGCCTTTAGAGCATCCGCAAGCAGGGCAATCATTTCAGCATCGGCACTTATTGACTTATTTCCGATACATTCAATGCCAATCTGTTCGAATTCTGCCGGCCTGCCTCCTTCACGCTGCTGTGCCCGGTATACATTCGCGGAATAGGCCAGGCGAAGCGGAATTTGCTGTTTTAGCAGCTTGGATGCTGCGACCCGTGCAATGGGCGCTGTCATCTCGGGACGAAGTACGAGCGTATGCCCCTGGGAATCAAGAAGTTTAAACAACTGTTGATCCAATATTGCTGAAGCCTCGCCAATTGTTTCATAATATTCCAAAGCTGGCGTTTCAATAAATTGATAGCCCCACTTCTTGATTTCATCACTCATTTTATTTCTGGCCGACACTTTCGTTTCATACAGCACCGGCAATGTATCTCTCATGCCTAATGGTTTTTCAAACATAAATGGCTTTGTCACGACTGCACATCCTTTTGCAATATTGATTACTATCTATATCCAATCGGTCCGCCTTAGGCAAAAACCGATGCACCCATTCCCTATTTTGTTTATCCCTTTATCTTTCCAAGGTTTTCACGCTTAAATCCAATTTTCGGATAACATATAAAAATAGTATCAAATTAAATGACATAATCATATAAATAATCGCAATAATCTATTAAATTACTTTAGTTCGCTAATATGGTAGCAGGTTGAAGTTATTAATAGTTTACCCCCGCCCCCACCTCACGTCAAGGAAAATATGCCTAATCCCATTCCTTCCATACCACGTCGGTCTTGAATATTCTTCACGATCGGTTTAAGCCCTTTTCCCCAGACAATTCCTCCTATCTTTAGCCATTCATTGTTATTAATGTGTACCTTTTGGTTTAGCTGTTTTATAATACATAGGGGTTTGGCAATATTAGAGAAATTTAGGGGGATATGGGAATGAAGAAATATTTTTCGTTTTTTGTGGCACTTATCGTTCTTTTTTCACTGGGTTCAAGCGGAACGAAGGGTTTTGCGGCAACTAAGATCAACCAGGATGAGCTTAATGCATACCTTTCTGAAGTTAGAATGACGCAAGAAGAATTGGAAGAGTATTTATCCTATTACGACTTAACATTGAATGAATTGAAATCGGCAGAAGAGTTGCGTGAAACATTAGGACCTGCCGTCACTCCTGAGACCTTACAGAATCTACTTAAACAATATGAAATGACAGAAGCTGAACTTACTGAATTACTAATGGAATACGGCGAACTGGAAGAGGGGGATTCCATCATCGATACCTTCCATTTCATTTACGACATTGAGGATATCATCGATTTAGAAATGAATTATGATGAGGAAGAGATGGAATATGATGAAGAAGAGATCAGCGATTTAATGGATGGTCTCTTTACTGAGATCGGCCTTACGGACGAAGAGCTCGACAGATTCATGAACCACCTTTTGCCTATCGTCGAAGACCCTTCTTTTGAATCTCGTTTAATGGCGATCTCCGATAGGATGAATCAACTAGAGTATTTTGAAACAATTGATGAATTATCTGCAGAACAAGTGGCAGAATTGCTTTCGATATATAATGATCTTCAAAGCTTGCTGCAAATTCAATTCAAATTCGCTTTAATTCAGGATGGTGCCAAGACAAACCTTTCCCTTGATGCATTATTCCAGCTTAAGGAATTGACGAATGCTAGTTTACTAGTTTCCATTTATGATTTAAACGGCAAGTTCCTGCTCGATTTTACATTGACCGGTGAAATGATCGGTTCCGATTTAGTGAAAGAAACCGGCAATGACATGAAACAGTCCACTGAGGTCATTTCTAAAGTGGCTGAGGTAAAAAAAGAAAAGAAGAAACCGGCAAAACCTGAGCATAAAACGGAAAAAGGCGGAGTGCTTCCTAAAACGGCAGGTAATTATTTATTCGGTGCTTTATTCGGTTTAGTGTTGATGGGTATCGCTTTCGGATTAATTAGAAAAGCGAGACTCACTAATTAAGATGAGCAAAAAAAGGCAATCCAGGCATAAGAAAAAATCGTTGCTTATCACTGCTGTATGCTTTTTGACCTTAGGTTTTTATTTTACAACGACAAACGCTTATACGCTGTTAAAAGGCTATGCCCTATATAAATGGAATAATTCTGACACGACGGAAGCAACGGCTAAGCTCCCCGAACCGAAGACGAAAGCAGATAATCCTGATGGCATTGAACTATATGAAGAACGACCGGAAACCGGTGATTTGATGGGTGAGCTATATATTCCAAAAATCGAAGCAACACTCCCGATTTATCACGGAACGTACGAAGATGAGCTCGAAAAGGGCGTCGGCCATTATGCGTGGTCCGTCCTTCCCGGTGAAAAGGATAATTCCGTTTTATCCGGTCATCGAGATACAATTTTCAGAGATCTAGGTGAAGTCGGCGAGGGTGACTTGCTGATTGCCAAGACAGAAGCAGGTACGTTTACATATAAAGTGAGGAAGGTCCGTATCGTCGATGCAGATGACCGTACCGTGATCGTTCCCAAGCCTAAAGCCACACTTACAGTAACAACCTGCTACCCGTTTTCATATATTGGTAGTGCACCGGAACGGTACGTATTGGTTGCCGATTTATTGAAATCGGAATAGATAAATGAGATGCGGGGCTGAAGTCGTTCAGCTCCCTCTTCATAAATCTTTACTAGATGATAGGAGGACAAGCTCAATATGGAAAAACAGGCACAGGAAAGGTTTTTTCAAATTTTAAAAGAAACGTATGAAGCGACGGTGAACCAGGAAAATGTATCAATCAACGAAGTGATAGAGCGTCTAAAGAATGAACTGACTCCGTTATACCCAAAATGCCATTAAAAAAGGACCTGCCGCATATAGGGGCAAGTCCCTTTTTTCATAAGGAGGTTTGCTGCTCTCTCTCAAGCATTTCCTCTTTGGTATATATGATTTTCATTGGATTCCCGCCAACGAAAGCTCCCTCCGGAACATCCTTATGGACAAGCGTCCCCGCAGAGACAATCGCCCCATTACCAATTGAAAGTCCTGGAAGAATGGTCGAATTCGCGCCAATCAATACTTCATCGCCAATGACCACTTCTCCTAAACGATATTCATGAATCAAATATTCATGAGCAAGGATCGTCGTATTATAGCCAATGACAGTATTTATTCCGACCGTTATTTTTTCCGGAAACATCACATCCGGCATGACCATCAAGGCAAACGAAGTATGCTTCCCGACCTTCATATGTAAAAAAGTCCTGTATAGCCAATTCTTCATGCCCAGAAAAGGCGTGTAACGCGCTAGCTGTATCACCACAAAATTCTTGACGACTTTCCAGAATGGAACGGTCTTATATACATGCCATAGTGAATTGGCCCCTTCAACTGGATAGCGGGACGTGCGTCTCATTTTTTTCTAGCCTCCGTGAGTTTTTCAACCTCAACGATACTCAATAAATCCGCCATCTGCTCAAGCATATAATCAGGGTGATAGCTTTCCAGTAATTCACGGCCTTTAATGGACCAGGAGACCCCTGCCGTTTTTGTACCTGTATTTTTCCCGCCCATGATATCATGATAACTGTCGCCAATCATGATCGCTTCTTCAGGAACCGAACCGAGCTGATGTAAAGCTTTTACCAAAGGCTCTGGGTCCGGCTTTGCCTTTTCCACCTCATCCAGTGTGACCACCACTTCAAAGAACTGATCCAGATTGCTTAAACGCAGGCCCTTTTCGACGACATCGCGCTTCTTTGTCGTTACGACTGCCAATTTATAACCGCTCTGCTTCAGCGTTTGAACGGTTTCGAACACCCCGTCAAATTGTGTGACAAGCAAATCATGGTTCCTCCAATTATGCTCCCGATAGTATGCGATCATTTCATCCACACGTTTTGGATCGATGGAAGAAAACGTATCGACCAAAGTCGGTCCGATAAATGGAATGATATCTTCCCGATTGTACTTTCCAGGACAAAAGTGGTTTAAAGTTTCTGTAAAAGAGGCGATGATCAATTCATTTGTATTGATCAACGTACCATCAAGATCAAATAATAATGTAGTTATGTTACTGTTCATATACAGCTTCCTTTCTCTGTACCCTATCAGTCCGATTCCATATATACGCAACGACCATCGTTAAAACAATGGCAGTGAGCAGCCGAATAAGTAACAACGGCAAGACCGGAATCCCCAGCGGAATAAAAATCAGTGTGTCTTCTACAACAGCATGGCAGGCAACTAAAAAGATGAATGCAATCGTCATATCCTTCTTCGAAACATTATCCTCTTTAGCCGCTTGAATCATCACGCCTGCACCATATGCCAAACCGAGAGTCAGGCCTGTAACGAAAGGCATGGAAGCATTCGGCTTCATCCCCAGGACCTTCATGAAAGGGGCAACGGCTTTCGAGAAGGCTTCCAGCCACTTTAAATCCTTCATGATTTGAACCGCAACCATGAGCGGAATAACGATGACCGCCAGCTGGCCAATGCCTGAAAGGGCCTGGATGACCCCATGGAAAAGGATTGCTCCCGTTCCGTTAATCTCTGCAGCCTGCCCGATAGCCGTTCCTTGGGCCATTTCAGATCCGCCCTGCCAAACAAGATTGATGACGACAGCGGACAAAAGCGCAAGCCCGATCCGTACTGTTAGGATGACCCACAGCTTGACACCGGTTTTCATCGCCACACCTGACTCGATCAATAAATTATGTGAAAAAGATAGCATCATAGCGATGATAAAAACTTCTTTCACAGTCAAATCAAGCGTTAATATGCCTGCAATCGCTGCGTATAAATTCAGGAAATTCCCTAATACAAGCGGAATTGCAGCATCCCCTGGAAGACCGATGAGATTCATCAAAGGCGCTATCAAGTTGATGATGAACGGCAATACAGGCGTATATTGAAGCACAGTGACGATCAGAGTAACCGGAAATATCACTTTCCCCAAAGACCAGGTTGTATTCAAGCCTGAAAGAAGTCCCTTTTTAACCGAATCCACTATCACTATGCCCTCTCCCTTTTCACATATTACCTATGCATCTAAATATCTTTTGTCTGCATGCCCGCGGACCCTTCTATAGACCACTAAAGCAATGGCTACAGCTATCAACACTATCGAAATCACTTGTGCGATACGCAGTGACTCCGTCAGCATCAAACTGTCCGTCCGCAATCCTTCGATGAAATAACGTCCGATGGAATACCATATTACATAGGTTAAAAACAGTTCCCCCCTGCGCAAGTTCACTTTCCGTAAACTTAAGAGAATTATGACTCCGAGGATATTCCAAATCGATTCATACAAGAAGGTTGGGTGATAATACGTACCGTTTATGTACATTTGATTTATGATGAATTCAGGCAAATGCATATTTTCAAGGAATGACCGTGTTACTTCTCCCCCATGCGCTTCCTGATTCATGAAATTACCCCAACGGCCAATCGCCTGCCCCAACAATAAGCTCGGTGCAGCAATATCCACCAGCTTCCAAAATGAGACCTTCTTGACCTTTGCAAAAACGATTGCAGTCAGCACCGATCCGATCAACGCACCATGTATGGCAATTCCGCCATTCCATATTTTTATGATATCCCCCGGGTTTTGTGAATAGTACTCCCATTGGAAGATCACATAATAAATACGGGCACTAATGATCGCGATCGGGACAGCAAACAAAATCAAATCAGTAAATATTTCCTTATCAAGACCTCTTCGCTCCGACTCCCTTAATGCGATAATAAGACCCAATAACACACCGAAACCGATGATTAGCCCATACCAATGTACCTGAATGGGACCTAGATCAATCGCTATCGGATTCAGCGGCTGTATTCCTTGTTCCATTTTGTCCCCTCTTTTCCTATAACCTTTTAAAATTCATCATGTTCCGGATCTGCAATGGCATGGTTCAAGCGATCTGAAAACTGTTCTGCAGCATTTACTCCCATTCGTTTCAGGCGGTAATTCATGGCTGCCACTTCAATGATAACAGCTAAATTTCGCCCTGGACGGACAGGTACGGTAATTTTCGTCACTTCCGTATCGATGATTTTCATTTTCTCTTCATCAAGGCCAACCCGGTCATACTGCTTATTTTTTTCCCATAGTTCCAGATTGATGACGATTGAGATCTTTTTATTGCTGCGGACTGCACCAGCTCCAAAAAGTGTCATTACATTTATGATTCCCAATCCCCTAATTTCAAGAAGATGTTCAATTAAATCCGGGGCATTCCCGACTAGCGTATCTTGATCTTCCTGCCTGATTTCGACACAGTCATCGGCTACGAGGCGATGACCCCGTTTCACTAATTCCAGGGCTGTCTCACTTTTACCGACTCCGCTTTTACCGGTGATCAACACACCTAAACCATAGATATCCACCAATACACCATGAACGGCAGTGGTTGGTGCCAACCTGCTTTCAAGGAAATTTGTCAGACGGCTGTATAACCTTGTCGTCTTCATATTGGATCTCATCACAGGAACGGATTCCCGCTCAGAAGCTTCGATCAATTCTAACGGCACTTCCTGACCACGCGTAATGATGATGCCTGGAGTAAAGTCCCGGCACAACTCTTCCATCCTCTGTATTCGATCCGGTTCATTCAACCGATTAAAAAAGGACATCTCCGTCATACCTAACAGCTGTACTCGATCTGCGGGATAATAATCAAAAAAACCGGCTATTTCAAGTCCGGGACGAGATAAATCACTCGTGACGATCGGTCGGTTAATTCCTTCTTCCCCACTGATAAGTTCTAGACCGAACGCTTCTACTATATCCTTTGTACGGACTTTTGCCATATATCTTTCCTCCTTTTGGAGCGATGCTATTTTTTGAGATACTTTTTCTATTTTAGCATTTTTCTGTTAATAACCAAACAATGCATTATCGATTTATCGTTTTTTTATTCACTCCGCACGGATGATGGCAGCGGGATGGCCCCATAACCAGTAAAGAGAGGAGAGGGACATACATGAATCCTTACACCAAAATAAAAGCAAGCCCGGCAGTTTATATTGGCGGGCTCTCTTAGTAGACAAAAGAGGGAGAATAATGTTCCTGAACCAACTCCAACGCAAAACCTTCAACTCCTTAAATATGGTTTCTATCTAAATTTAATAACAAATTTGATTGGAGAGGAAGGTACGAGACTCCTGCGGGCAAAGCGCGTCTAGGGGAGACCCCACAGGCGCAAGCCGAGGAGACTCCACGACCGCCTCTGGATAAGCGAGTGGCTGGAGCGGAAATCAACATCCAAATTGTACAATCCAAAAAAAAATGCAGGCAAACTCATTTTCAGAGAGTTTGCATGCATTTTGCGCCGCCAGTGAACTTTCCCTTTTCAGGAAACCGTTATTGCTGCAGTCTTCGTTTCTGCAAAAACATGAAGCACAGGAACCTCTTCTTTAACTGTCTTGAACTTAAGGACCTTCTGAACCACATCACTTTTCTCTTCGATGATGGTCATCCCTTCCAAAGTTACATTAAAGCTTCCTAAATTGGATTTCAACTCTCCTTCGATCGCCTTACCTGGAGGCAGGGTCAGCTGGACTTTTCCAGTGACTGACTTAGCATGGATCGAATCGCAATCCATCCCTGAATTCGTACAGATGACTTCACCATTGAACGTTTGAACATCCAATTTCTTGAAGTACCCATCGGCATTAATCGCTCCATTCAGGGTCTCGGCTTCCAAGTCATTAAAATTTGTATCTGAAATGGTGATCATCCCGTTACCAGTTTCAAGCTCACAGGAATCACCCGTACCCTGCATGATATGAATGGCACCATTCGCCGTTTTCGCTTTAAAGTTCTCTGATTTCAATGATTCAGCCGTGATTGCGCCATTGAACATCCTTACATGAATGTCCTCATATTCTTTTCTTGGAATGTACATGGTCGTATCAACCTTTATGGATTTTTCACGAACCATGAACTTCAATTTTCCATTTTCAATCGTGAAATCGACTTCTTCCAAAAAGTTTTTCCTGGCTTCTTCTATATCTTCCACACGGTATACCTTAGCTTGGCATTCCACCCGGACATCATCATGGTCCCATGCGGCGATTTTCATTTTCCCATTCGCTATATCTACATCAACTACATTCAGGAAATCTTGATCATGCTGGAAAATATGACTGACCTCCACAGATTTCCCGAAATTGAAATCAAGATCCGTTTCTTTGATTTTCTTAAAAGCACTTTCAACGAAATCCATAATCTTTTCTTTCGATGACTGGATATTCTTCTTAAACGTATCCTGATTGCTTCCTTCGCTTTTCTTATCCACGACTACCGTCGATAATTCATTTTGCAATTTCTGCTCTTTAGCTTCACTTTCCTGACTGGCTTTATCTAATTCTTCCAATAGGCCCATGGCTTCTTCCGCTGATAACTTTCCATCCTGAATCATTTCTAAAATTCTCTTTCTTTCCTCCTGCATGAACATTCCTCGCTTTCTTCTATCATTTTATTCATACATACGCCTAGATATCTAAAAAGTTTCATAAATACCGTTTTTCCCATCATTCGACAAACGAAAATGACAATTTCCGAAAAGGAAGATGTTTGATTTCCCCGGAAATATCTTGTTTTCCCATTCTTTAATCAAATGATTGATTAAATGCACACCGTCATTTTTCTACAAAAAAACAAGCCTGATGGCTTGTTCCAGACTGTAGACAAACTCGATGAAAATCGAGTTTGTCTATTTTTATGGCTTGTACAATTTGGACGTTGATTTCCACTCCAGGCACTCGCTTTCCGCGGGCGGTCGGGGAGCCTCCTCGGCTTTCGCCTGCGGGGTCTCCCCTAGACGCGCTTTTCCCGCAGGAGTCTCGTACCTTCCGTTCCAATCAACTTTGTCTTACCTTTTAGATAGAACACTTTTGCCTGGAGTCATGTTTGTTTTAAAATAGAAGTATTAAAACTTGAGGTGATGAGGATGCTTTCTAAACATGATTCTATTCAGCGAGATCAACTTGAAATGATTACTTTAGATCAATTGGTGCCACCGAACCATTTGGTTCGTAAAATGGAGGCTGCCATTGACTTCACTTTCATTTATGACTTGGTGAAAGATATGTATTCAGAGGTAGGACGCCCAAGTATTGATCCAGTTATTTTAGTTAAACTGACTTTCATTCAATATACCTTCGGTATTCGTTCCATGCGTAAAACGATTGAAGAAGTTGAAACCAATATGGCTTACCGTTGGTTCTTAGGCTATGGTTTCCATGATAAAGTACCTCATTTCTCTACGTTCGGGAAAAATTATGAGCGACGCTTCAAAGATACAGATCTGTTTGAACAGATTTTCTATCGCATTTTAATGACAGCTGCTAATAAAAAGTTAATAAGTGCTGAACACGTTTTCGTGGATTCCACACATGTGAAAGCCAGTGCGAATAAACGGAAATTTGAAAAGAAAATCGTTCGTAAAGAAACACGAGCGTATCAAGGACGTCTTCAAGAAGAAATCAATCAAGATCGTGAAAACCATGGAAAAAAGCCTTTTCCACCAGATAAATTTGATAAAGAAGAGACCAAAGAGATTAAAGAAAGTACAACGGATTCTGAGAGTGGCTACTATGTGAAAGATGAACGAACAAAACAGTTTGCCTATTCATTCCACGCGGCCGCAGACCGCAACGGTTTTGTATTGGGAACGATTGTAACACCTGGAAATACACATGACAGTCAGATCTTAGAGCCACTAGTTGAACAAGTGATTGAGAAAGTTGGAAAACCGGAAGCCGTTGCCGCAGATGCAGCTTATAAAACACCAGCGATTACAAGCTACCTATTTAACAAAGAAATCATACCGGCTTTACCTTATACACGTCCTCGCACCAAAGAAGGATTTTTCCGCAAACAGGACTATGTATACGATGAACATTTTGATTGTTACCTTTGCCCTTCGGGCGAAACTTTAAAGTACTCAACAACAAATAAAGAGGGCTATCGCGAGTACAAATCGCCAAAACAAATTTGTACAACATGCTCATTTTTATCTCGGTGTACAGAAAGCAAAGACTGTCAAAAAGTGGTGACACGGCATATCTGGCAAACACATGTGGAAGAAGCAGATCATCTGCGTCATCATCAAGATGTAAAACCTATATATGCAAAACGTAAAGAAACGATTGAGCGTGTATTCGCAGATGCAAAAGAAAAGCATGGTATGCGTTGGACTACTTTAAGGGGACTTAAAAAATTGTCGATGCAGGCGATGCTTACTTTCGCTGCCATTAATTTAAAGAAGATGGCCAATTGGACATGGCAAGGTCCAAAAATGGCCTAACATAGTGGGCTCGTAGAGCCCCAATCTCTAAACTTTAGGCGAAAATTCAAAGGGAATTTCAAAAGGGGTTCAGAATTTTTTAATTCCGAACCCCTTTTGTCTACAAACTGAAACAAGCCTGATGGCTTGTTCTTTTAAGCATGTTCATGCTCTGTTTCTTTTTCTTCAATCCAATTTTCCATACGAATTTGATCACGGGTAAGTACAGGTTTTAAGTATTTTCCCGTATACGATTCAGAAACTTCACATATTTTTTCAGGTGTTCCATAAGTGACGATCGTACCGCCCTTATCTCCGCCTTCCGGTCCCAGGTCAATAATATGGTCCGCCGTCTTGATGACATCCAGATTATGCTCGATCACCAAAACTGTATCCCCATTGTCAACCAGCCGCTGCAGCACCTGGAGCAGCCTTGCTATATCGTGGACATGAAGTCCGGTCGTCGGTTCATCCAAGATATAAAATGAGCGCCCAGTGGAACGGCGATGCAATTCAGAAGCGAGTTTCACCCTTTGCGCTTCACCGCCTGATAAAGTCGTGGCAGGCTGTCCAAGCTTGATGTAACCCAAACCAACGTCATAAATCGTTTGTAGCTTCCGTTTGATTTTTGGGATATTTTCAAAGAAACTAACGCCTTCCTCGACTGTCATATCGAGGATGTCGGATATGTTTTTCCCTTTATATTTCACTTCAAGTGTTTCCCGGTTATAACGCTTACCATGACAGATTTCACATGGGACATATACGTCTGGGAGAAAATGCATTTCAATCTTGATAATGCCATCACCACGGCATGCTTCACAGCGGCCGCCCTTCACATTGAAACTGAACCTGCCCTTTTTATAACCGCGTATCTTCGCTTCATTAGTCGAGGCAAATACGTCACGAACATCATCGAATACACCCGTATAGGTAGCTGGATTCGATCGTGGGGTCCTGCCAATTGGTGATTGGTCAATATCAATGACCTTATCTAAATGCTCAACTCCCTTAATCTCGCGGAAATCGCCTGGTCTGGCTTTTGCCCGATTCAGCTTTTGAGCCAAAGATTTATGGAGGATCTCATTCACTAAAGTACTTTTCCCTGAACCGGAGACTCCTGTAACGGCTGTGAAGACCCCAAGCGGGAATTTGACATTAACGTTTTTCAGATTATTTTCCTTGGCACCTTTTATCTCAATGACACGGCCATCATTTTTCCGGCGTTCCAATGGCAATGGAATGAATTTCTTCCCTGCCAAATATTGACCCGTTAAGGATTTAGGATCATTCATGACCTCTTCCGGAGTACCAGCGGCCACTATTTCTCCTCCATGCGCTCCAGCTCCTGGACCAACATCGATTAAATAATCCGCAGCAATCATCGTATCTTCATCATGCTCGACAACAATCAGGGTGTTCCCGATTTCTCGCATATTCTTCAATGTTTCGATCAATCGATCGTTATCCCTCTGATGCAGCCCTATTGAAGGTTCATCCAAAATATAGAGGACTCCCGTTAAACGGGAACCGATCTGCGTCGCCAATCTTATACGCTGCGCTTCACCGCCGGATAATGTTCCCGCTGCCCTGCTCAACGTCAAATATTCCAAACCTACATTGGCCAGGAAACCGAGCCGCTCACGAATTTCACGTAAAATCAATCTCGCAATTGCCGCTTCCTTTTCAGTCAAATCAAGCTCATCGAAAAATACCAACGCATCTTCCACTGATAAAGCTGTCGTTTGACTTATATGGACCCCTTGAATGAGCACGGAAAGACTCTCTTTCTTCAATCGATGACCCTTACAGGTTGGACAGTGATGTTCTGACATGTATTTCTGCATTTGCTCACGAATATAGTCTGAACTCGTCTCCTTGAAGCGCCTTTCGATGTTTCTTAAAACTCCTTCAAAAGGAATATATCCTTCTTGCACTCTTCCAAAATCATTTTTATAACGGAAATATATCTTATCTTTACCTGAACCAAGCAAGACCTTATCCATCTTCTCTTCCGGTAAATCTTTAACGGGCACATCCATATCTATTCCATAATGGTTGGCCACCGCTTCAAGGAGCTGAGGATAATATTGAGAACTCGTCGGCTCCCATGGCGCAATCGCATGTTGACGGAGGCTTAATTCGTTATTCGGGATGACCAGATCACGGTCCACCTCAAGCCTCGCCCCCAAGCCATCACAATCCGGGCAGGCCCCGAACGGGCTATTGAAGGAAAACATCCTCGGCTCTAACTCTTCAATCGAAAATCCGCAGTATGGACAAGCATGATGTTCACTGAAAAGCAGCTCTTCCTCACCCATTACGTCAATGATGACTTTGCCTTCGCCAAGCTGCAAAGCACTTTCCAATGAATCTGCAAGCCTGGCCATGATCCCCTCTTTAATGACGATCCGGTCAATGATGACTTCAATCGAATGTTTCTTATTTTTTTCGAGAGTGATTTCCTCACTGAGATCATGCATTTCCCCGTTCACACGAATGCGGACATAACCTTGTTTCTTAACATCCTCCAAAACTTTCGCATGTGTCCCTTTTCTGCCTGAGACGAGCGGTGCCAATACCTGAAGCTTGGTTCTCTCAGGGTAATCAAGAATGCGGTCCACCATTTGTTCGATCGTTTGTGAGGTGATTTCAATATTATGGATCGGACAGGTCGGCCTGCCGACCCGTGCAAATAACAGCCTTAAATAATCATAGATCTCCGTAACAGTCCCTACGGTTGAACGAGGATTCCGACTGGTCGTTTTCTGGTCTATGGAAATGGCTGGTGACAAACCTTCGATCGCATCGACATCCGGTTTATCCACTTGGCCTAAGAATTGACGAGCATAAGCGGACAGTGATTCTACATAACGTCTTTGCCCTTCTGCATAAATCGTATCAAAAGCCAAGGAAGACTTTCCAGATCCGGATAATCCGGTCAGCACAACAAGTTTGTCTCTCGGTATCGTGATATCAATATTCTTTAAATTGTTGGCCCTGGCGCCTTTTATCACAATTTTATCCATTGCCATGTTTCGTCACCCTTCCGCTTTTAACTCTAGTAATAAATCACGCAGCTCGGCAGCTCGCTCGAAGTCCAGTGCCTTTGCCGCTTCCTTCATTTCTTTTTCCATGCTTGCCATCACTTTTAAACGCTCTTTTTTAGGGAGCTTAGCAAGGCTTGGTGCAAGATCTTCCTTATACTCTTCGCCTTCTTCGGCTACATGCGTCGCCCTTATGGAGTCACGGATATCCTTTTGAATGGTTTGAGGCATTATTCCATGCTCTTCATTATACTTCTCCTGGATTTCACGGCGCCGCCTCGTTTCATTGATGGCAAGTTCCATCGAATTCGTGATGCGGTCTGCATACATGATGACATGGCCGTTGGCATTACGGGCTGCACGGCCCATCGTTTGAATAAGCGAACGTTCCGAGCGAAGGAACCCTTCCTTATCGGCATCCAGAATGGTCACCAACGACACTTCCGGAATATCCAGGCCTTCCCGTAAAAGGTTGATTCCAACGAGTACATCATATTTGCCCATTCGGAGTTCCCGGATGATTTCTATCCTTTCCAAGGTCTTCACTTCCGAATGAAGATATTGGACCTTGATGCCGATTTCCTTTAAATAATCAGTTAAATCTTCAGACATCTTTTTCGTCAAGGTCGTTATGAGCACACGCTCGTTCTTTTTGACGCGCTCCTGTATTTCACCGATCAGGTCATCTATCTGCCCTTCAATCGGCCGCACTTCTACCGTCGGATCCAGCAATCCGGTAGGACGGATGATTTGCTGAACCATTTCTGGCGTATGTTCGAGTTCATATGGTCCCGGAGTTGCCGAAACGAATATGGATTGATGGACCTTTTTTTCAAATTCTTCAAATCTTAGCGGGCGGTTATCTTTCGCAGACGGCAGACGGAAGCCATGGTCGACGAGCACTTGCTTTCGCGCCTGATCTCCATTGAACATTCCGCGGATTTGCGAAAGGGTTACATGTGATTCATCCACGACCAATAGGAAGTCCTCTGGAAAGTAGTCCATTAAAGTGTATGGTGTCGCACCTGAGGGACGAAGGGTTAAATGGCGGGAATAGTTCTCTATCCCTGAACAAAAGCCCATTTCCCGCATCATTTCCAAATCATAGCGGGTCCGCTGCTCCAAGCGCTGTGCTTCAAGAAGCTTTTCATCTTCCCTTAATTCCTTCAGTCTCTCTTCCAGTTCCGTTTCGATATTTTGAATGGCTATCCGCATTTTCTCTTCGCGGGTTACGAAGTGGGAAGCCGGGAAAATGGCAATATGTTCCCGTTCACCGGTAATTTCACCGGTCAGGGCATCGACTTCACGGATACGGTCAATCTCATCCCCGAAAAACTCGACCCGTACACAATGTTCATCACGGGAGGCCGGGAAAATTTCGACGACGTCGCCGCGAACGCGGAAGGTCCCCCGTTGGAAAGCAATATCATTCCTCTCATATTGAATGTCCACGAGTCTGTGCAGCAAGGCATTCCGGTCTATTTCCATGCCTGTTCGGAGGGAAACGACCATCTCCCGGTACTCTTCAGGAGAACCGAGTCCATATATGCACGAAACACTGGCAATGATGATGACATCTTTCCTTTCGAACAAAGATGATGTGGCCGAGTGACGCAGTTTATCGATTTCATCATTGATGCTTGCATCTTTTTCGATGAATGTATCCGTGGATGGAACATAAGCCTCTGGCTGGTAGTAATCATAATAGCTAACGAAGTATTCGACCGCATTATTAGGGAAGAACTCTTTGAACTCACTGTAAAGCTGCCCTGCCAACGTTTTATTGTGGGCAATGACAAGAGTCGGTTTATTGATCTTTTGGATCACATTGGAAACGGTGAACGTTTTTCCTGTACCCGTTGCCCCCAATAGCGTCTGCATTTCCTTGCCTTCCTTAATCCCTTCGACCAGCATTTCAATTGCTGCCGGCTGATCTCCTTGAGGAGAGTATTTTGAGACTAACTCAAACTTATCCTTCACCAAGCATGGCCTCCTATTGAAATATTTTTATATGAAAACGGGACATGCCTATATCCCTTCTATTTATTCCGGCTTAATAAAGCATATATACACATTCTACCACAATAGCCTGAAAACAAACCAGCAATAAGCGAACATCCATTCGTTTTTTTGTTTTAATGAACTTCATGATGTGTTGAGGGGAATGACAAGTTTGAGTACAAAAAAAGCACCTTTGATGTCAGGCGCTCTTAGATGTACGTTTCATCATTCTTTTTGATAACCAAAAACCCACTGTCAGGGATAAGGCATCGACGATGATCAATAAGTTTGTATGCGTATAACCTTTATATGCGGAAGCTGTAATCAAGGCAACAGTTAAAACAAGGCCTACGACATTGTTATAGGTGACTCTTGAAAATAGCATGACAAGTAGACAAGGAAGGAAAAGGGCAGAAAGAATTTTAATCATTTTTTCATCTCCTTTATAAGAGAAAAATAGAGTAGTTTCAGTTTAAATGATTATGAAGTTTTTTGCCAATCAATTTCCTGCTTGATTTTCAAGGCATCCTTGGAAGAGTATCACACATCCATCAATTATGCCCAATAAAAAAAAGAGGCAAACCCCTTTATAAGGAAGTTTGCTTCTTTTCAGTTCAATCAATATGGATCCGCTTCATGCCCTTTTCTAACGGCGTCCTCAGGGTTATCCGTCCCACCCAGTGGTTTTGAAGATTCCGTATGTTCAGATGCCGCGGACAGTCCCTCTTTCAACCTGCGGCCATACTCTTCATCGGCCTCTTCGGCAAGTGCTATCATTTTTTCCTGAATGCGCTTGTCGGCAGGAGCCAATGCCGCCACTAAATTGGAAATTAAATCGTCTTTTTCCCAATCCTCGAATTCCCGGAACGTTTCCCCGGCCTGTTTCGTATTGTTTTGGCGATCGATTGTCTCACGGACAAGTTTCCCTTCCACCATAGGTGTATACTCTTTACCCGTTTGATTGGCTTCCTTCAAGCCGCCAACAGTGGATGGTTCGTAGTTGATGTGGGGGCTTTGGCTGCCTCTGCCAACTTCATATTGCATCTGTCCGCCAGTCTGATTCGTGGCAGTTCGTTTCTTTGGAGCATTGATCGGCAGTTGCAAATAATTCGCGCCAACACGGTGACGCTGTGTATCGGAATAAGAGAATGTACGTCCCTGTAACATCTTGTCATCAGAAAAATCCAGTCCATCAACTAGGACACCGGTACCGAATGCAGCCTGTTCGACTTCAGTGAAATAGTCTTCAGGGTTTTTATTCAATACCATCGTACCGACATGCAGCCATGGGAACTCATCTTTCGGCCAGATCTTCGTATCATCCAGCGGATCGAAATCCAACTCAGGATGATCATCATCACTCATGATCTGTACGTTGAGATCCCATTCAGGATAGTCCCCGCGTTCAATCGCTTCATATAGATCCTGTGTGGCATGATTGAAATTCGTAGCTTGAATTTCATTGGCCTCTTGCTGCGTCAGGTTCTTGATCCCTTGTTTCGGTTCCCAATGATACTTGACGAGCACTGCTTTCCCTTCCTCATTCACCCATTTATAAGTATTGACCCCTGATCCTTGCATCATGCGGTAGTTAGCTGGGATGCCCCATGGGGAAAACACAAAGGTAACCATATGGAATGTTTCAGGCGAACTTGAGCAAAAATCGAAAATCCTCCTGCCGTCCTGAATATTCGTGACCGGATCCGGTTTGAAGGCATGAATCAAATCCGGGAATTTCATGGCATCACGGATAAAGAAAATTTTCAGGTTATTGCCTACAAGATCCCAGTTTCCATCTTCCGTATAAAATTTAACGGCAAATCCCCTTGGGTCACGTAACGTTTCCGGGGACGTCCCTCCATGAATAACAGATGAAAATCTCACGAATACCGGGGTTTTTTTACCTTCTTCCTGAAAAACCTTCGCTCTCGTATATTTTGAAATCGGCTCGTCCCCCGCTTTACCGGTCGGAACGAAATAACCATGCGCACCTGCACCGCGGGCATGTACAACCCGTTCAGGGATGCGCTCCCTATCGAAGTGGCTGATCTTTTCCAAAAAATCATAGTTCTCAAGTGTACTAGGACCTCTGTTCCCTACAGTTCTCAGACTCTGGTTATTCGTTACCGGGTGTCCTTGCCTGTTCGTTAATGTTTCATTCGTTTCATCATTTGTTTTTTTGGATTTATCAGACAAAAAAATCCCTCCTTTGTTAATAAAAGCCACAATACTACTATACTTTCCCCCATTCCCTATATTTAACTCTTCAATCTTCAAAATTTAATTGAAATTAGGTAAATAAGTACTTTTCCCCTATATATAGATGAGCCTATTTTCATGCCATTAACGACTTGAAGCATTTAGTAGTCGGAGTGAGCATACCCATTTTTGTATAAGTCAACATCACACCACTATAATGAAATGAGGATAAAAAATTTAAAAAGCGGGGTGCCTTCATTGGACGAATCAATAATAGGAAGACTTGGCAGGATGATGACCGGAAAAACCAGTCGTTGGGTTGTCATTGCCGCATGGATAATTGCAGCAATCGCATTAACCTTTACATTGCCTGCCGTTAATGATCGAACAGCAAATAATGCCTCAGACTTGCCTGAAGACTCGCCTTCTGTCGTGGCTGATGAACTTATTAAAGAAGAGTTTCCAAATTCCTCTGGAATACCTGCCCTGCTTACATGGCATCGGGAAGGTGGACTGACAGAGGCCGACTTGGCTGAAATCCAGTATCTTTCCAAGGAACTGACAGATAATCCATTGACACAGCAATCTTTCTTACCGCCGCTTCATGAAATTCCGTTGCCTGCTCTTAAAGGATCGGTTTCAGAAGATGGAACGACTTTCGTACAGCCGCTTTTCTTTAAAGAAAATACCGAGACTGAAATTCTCGAAAAAAATCTTGAAAGCATTAATGAAGCAGTAACGGAGCGCATTGGAACGGACCCATTCAATGTCCCGACCGATTCAGATGAATTATCCCTTCGAGTGACAGGCCCTGTAGGGATATCAGTCGATGCAACGGGTTTATTTTCAGGTGCTGATTTCAAATTGCTTTTAGCGACAGTAATACTTGTACTTGTCGTATTATTACTCATTTACCGCTCTCCGCTTTTAGCCATAATTCCTTTAATCGGAGTAGGCTTCTCCTATATTGTCACAAGCCCGATCCTTGGCTTCATGGCAGATCATGGTTGGATTACAGTCGATTCACAGGCCATTTCAATCATGACCGTATTATTATTCGGTGCCGGGACGGATTATTGTCTATTTTTAATTTCTCACTATAGAAGTGAATTAAGGAATCATGAAAGCAAACGGAAAGCCATGATCGCCGCATTTAAAGATTCATCAGGCGCCATTGCGATGAGCGGGCTAACGATCGTTATCTCCCTGCTAACTTTGCTTGTAGCCAAATACGGAGCCTACCACCGTTTCGCTGTACCATTCAGCTTGTCGATTTTAATCATGATGGTGGCAGCTTTAACACTTGTACCGGCATTGCTTTCTGTATTCGGAAGGGCTTCCTTCTTCCCAATCGTCCCGCGTACACCTGAAATGGAAGAAGCATGGGCCAAGAAAAAGGGAAAAGCCGTCAAAAAGCATAAAGAAGGCCACATCGGTAACTGGATTGGCCATATCGTCACAACCAAGCCATGGACGGTCATTCTTACATGCCTGATCATCTTCAGTGTTTTAGCTGGATATTCTTCACAAATAAAATATTCATATGATATTCTCTCTTCCTTCCCTGAAGATATGAACTCCCGTGAAGGCTATTCTGTCATTTCCGACTCGTACTCACCGGGCGAACTGGCACCGGCGACAGTGGTTGTCGATACGGATGGTGAAGAAATTGATTTAGCACCGGCATTAAAAGGGATGGATATTGTTGAAACTGTTGCCGATCCAGTCACAAGTAAATCGAATAAAGATCTGCAATCCTATGAGGTCACATTCAACATCAACCCATATGATATCGAGGCCATAGATTCCATTCCGGAAATCCGCACAATGGCGGAGAAAGAATTGAAGGCCGCCAATATATCTTCCGTTGATGAAAAGGTTTGGGTTGGCGGGCAGACTGCGACTCAATTCGATAAAAGGGATACCGTCAAATCCGATGAATTCATGATCATCCCGATCATCATCGTCCTGATTTCCTTGCTCCTTTTAGCTTACTTGCGATCTGTGACAGCCATGGTGTATTTAATGGGGACAGTCATTCTCTCATTCTTTGCAGCTATGGGCTTAGGTTGGATAATCCTGCACTATTTCATGGGTGTCGATGCGATAGAGGGGACAATTCCACTTTATTCTTTCGTATTCCTTGTCGCACTTGGAGAAGATTATAACATTTTCATGGTTTCAAGCATTTGGCGTAAGAAAGAAACGATGCCAATCAAGCAGGCCATCAGAAAGGGCGTTGCCGAAACTAGCGGTGTCATAACCTCCGCCGGAATAATCTTGGCAGCCACTTTTTCCGTTCTAGCCACACTTCCGATTCAAGTATTGGTCCAATTCGGGCTCATTACCGCCCTTGGTGTGTTAATGGACACATTCATTGTGCGCCCGTTCCTTGTTCCTGCAATCACCTCCCTCCTTGGCCGCCGTGCCTTTTGGCCGGGGAAAGTGACCAACCAAGAAGAGAAAGAACAGGCCAATTAATAAAGTTGTCCGCTTTACCCTTCTTCATTAAAAACCCTGTGCCCCATAAATGCATAGGGTTTGAGTTTGTAGACAAAAGGGTTTTTACCTAAAATTTCAAAACAAAGCCGATTGTAACGGAAGGTGCGAGACTCCTGCGGGAAAAGCGCGGCGAGGAGGCTTCCGGACCGCCCGCGGAAAGCGAGTGCCTGGAGTTGAAATCATCATTCTTCGAGTTTTATAAACCTTCATAAAAACTGAGATAAACTAGATTTTCATCAAGTTTGTCTACAGTCTGAAGACCTTGTGCCCCATAAATGCACAGGGTTTTTCATCTTTTCAAAATTTAGGAAAACTTTCAGTTGACACTATTGCTTTCAGCTCTTATAATTACATTAAGTTAAGATATCTCAAATTAAAGATATATAAATTCAAGATTAATAATCAGGAGGAATAAATATGACAAATACAAAATGGATAGTCGACCCGACTCACAGCGCTATTGAATTTTCCGTAAAACATATGATGATCGCTAAAGTAAAAGGAAGTTTTAATAAGTTCGAGGCAAGCATTCTAGCAAACCCATCGGATCTAACGACTGCAGAGATTGATTTTACCGTTGATGTGGCGAGTATCGACACACGCAATGCAGACAGGGACAATCACTTGCGTTCCGCTGACTTCTTTGATGTAGAAAAAAACCCTACATTAACATTCAAATCAACAAAAATCGTGAAAACGGATGAAGATGAATACGATGTAACTGGAAATGTGACTCTTAACGGAGTCACACAAGAAGAAACTTTCAACATCACCTTTGAAGGCCAAGGGAAAGATCCATGGGGAAATGAAAAAGCAGGCTTCAGCGGAAAAGGGAAAGTCAAACGCAGTGATTATGGTCTAACATATAACGCGGCATTAGAAACAGGCGGCGTACTGATCGGCGATCAAATCACGCTTACCATCGAAATCGAAGCAGCTAAAGAAGCTTAAAGAAATAAAGAAGCAGCCATCCCTAGGATGGCTGCTTTTTTTTTGCATGTACCGGAATTACGAATTCCTCGTTTTATATAGTAAATAAATGAAGTAAGGTGCCCCGATGCTCGCTGTGAAGACACCAGCCGGTATTTCCAAAGGTGAGAATAAGGTCCGTCCAATCAAATCCGCCACCATAACCAGGATGCCGCCAAGCAAGGCCGAGGTGGGCAGTAACACTCCAAAACTAGAACCAACCAGCCTTCTGGCCATGTGCGGTGCCATTAATCCCACAAATCCTATTCCCCCAGCAAAAGCTGTGGAACCGCCAATCAAGGCCGTACTGATCATCAATAATGTAAACCGCTGTTTTTGGACATGTCCCCCAAGTCCCGTTGCCAGGTCATCCCCCAGCTCCTGTAAATTAATATTCCTGGCATACAGGAAGGCGATTAACAGGAATAGAATCGTCCATGGTGCCAGTACAGCGATATTATTCCAGGTGGAGGTGGACACTGACCCGGTGATCCAAAGGTTTGCCTGGCTCGCTTGATAGACGGGGCCAAGAATCATCATCATCGTAGTGAGCGCCTTCATTAAAGCCATCACCCCAATCCCGATCAACACAAGCCTGATCGGGGGAACCCCATTTTTCCAGGCTAATGAATAAACGAGTAAGGCCACGACTGTCGCCCCAATGAAGGCAGCTAACGGCAGCCAATTGATGCTCACCGTTAATGAATGGTTCTTATCGCTAAAAATGGCCAAGAATCCAACGACCGCTACAGTCGCTCCTCCCGTTATCCCCAAGATATCTGGCGAAGCAAGTGGATTTCGAATCATCCCTTGAAGGATTCCCCCAGCTACAGCAAGGCCCATCCCTACCAACAGGGCAACAATTATTCTAGGCAGGCGGAAAGATTGGATAATAAGCCGGTCACTCTCCGTCCCCCCTCCGATGAAGACCTGGAGAACACTTAGCGGATTTATATTCATTTCACCCACTCCAGTACTGACTACAAACACTAGTGAAGTGACTAAAAATAATATGAAAATCACGATCATGGCTTTTTTATCCATCAAGAATGATATTTTTTCATTAAACAAACGAAAGCTCTTATATGACTTCATCGACCGCTGAACCCCTTTCTAGCTATATAAATAAAGAATGGGGTCCCGATAATGGCTGTCATGACTCCAACCGGAACTTCTCGAGGCATCAGGATATACCTGGATATGACATCGGCTGCAATCAAAAGCACCGCCCCGAAAAGTCCAGAGAAGGGAATCAACCAGCGATGATCGATGCCAACTATAGAACGGGTAAGATGCGGAACGACGATTCCTATAAAGCCAATCGGACCCGCAACCGCTACTGATCCGCCAGAGAGCAGGATGATTGCCAGCCCCAGGACCAGTTTAAGGAATGCTATATTCAGTCCAAGACCTTTTGCAACATCTTCACCCATGGATAACACATTCATTTTACCGGACATGATCAAGGCAAGGGCCCAGCCTACGACAAGATAAGGCAGGACGGCAACTAAATTGTCCAGACTTCTACCGGAAACGGATCCGGCAAGCCAGAATAGGACTTGCTCTAAAAGAGCCTCATTAGAAACAAGAAGACCTTGTGTAAGGGAGGCTACCATCGCCGTCATGGCTGCACCTGCCAATGTCAGCTTCATCGGTGTCAAGCCGCCGCGTCCCATGCTTCCAATCATAAATATGCTTATCGCGGCGATGGCGGCCCCTAGGAATGACAGCCATGTGAATACTTGAAGATTGCTTACCCCAAAAACGGTGACACCAGTGACCACCGCCAATCCCGCCCCGGCGTTGACCCCGAATATATCTGGAGAGGCGAGGGGGTTTTTAGTTAGCGTTTGCATCAAAACCCCGGAGATGGCTAAACTTGCACCGATGGCCGAAGCGATCAGGGCACGCGGAAGTCTGACTGATTGAATGACAATGTGTTCATTCGTCCCATTGAAATCGGTAAAAGCATCGATGGCCATTTTCCATGTTGTATCCGTATAACCGTATACAATGCTTGAGCACAGTAAAAATAGCAGCAAAAGAATGGTAATAAACAGCCCCATCCATTTCTGCCATGAATTTTTTAATAACATATCCAGTTACCTTTCCAATCACGTTTATATATCAGTATTTAATTCAATTGTACTGGCGTTAACAGGATTATGTCAACGAATTTGAGAATCATTTTCAATTATATATTGACAGAAAAGTATATTCATTTTATGATGATGCTGTTAAGTGCGAATGATTATCATTTGCTGACAAATTGGGAGGGATACATAGATGTTTAGATTTAAGTCTTTATTAACCATTTTTACAATATTTGCAGTCTTCCTTCTAGCAGCTTGCGGGAATTCGGATGAAAAGGCCGATGGAAATAAAGCTGAAGACAAGAAAGATGAGAAAAGCTACAAAGTTGAGCATGCCATGGGCACTGCCGAGTTGAAAGAAACGCCTAAAAGAGTCGTCGTTTTAACAAATGAAGGTACTGAAGCATTGATCGCTTTAGGAATTAAACCTGTTGGTGCCGTTCAATCATGGCTTGGTGACCCTTGGTACGACCATATTAAAGATGATATGGATGGGGTCGAAGTTGTTGGTGTTGAACATGAAGTTAACTTAGAGAAAATCGCATCACTGAAGCCTGACTTGATTATCGGAAGCAAGATACGCCAAGAAGCTGTTTATGATAAATTAAATGCAATCGCCCCTACCGTTTTCTCGGAAACGCTAAGAGGAGATTGGAAAGAAAACTTTAAACTATATGCAAAAGCCTTGAACCTTGAAGAAAAAGGTAACGATGTAATTGCGGAATTCGATAAAAACACTGAAGATCTTAAAGCTAAATTGGGTGATAAAGTAAATCAAGAAGTTTCCATTGTTCGTTTCATGGCTGGAACTACTCGTATTTATTACACAGATTCATTCTCTGGAGTGATTTTCGATCAATTAGGATTTAAACGTGCAGAACAACAGAAGGAACTTTTCACTGCAGATAATAAATTAGGCAACCTTGCCATTGAGGTTGGAAAAGAAGTCATCCCTAAAATGGATGGAGATATTCTCTTCTACTTCACTTACGCTCCTGAAGGCGACAAACAAGCCCTAAGCACAGCAAAAGAATGGACGAATGATCCACTTTGGAAAAACCTTGATGCAGTCAAAAACGGAAATGCCCATGAGGTTAGCGACGCAACATGGAATACAGCTGGCGGAGTAATTGCAGCCAATAAAATGCTGGAAGATATAGAAAAAATCATGCTTGAAAAGTAATAACACGTTTCCATTGAAAAAGGCCTTTCCCGATATAATTCGAGAAAGGCCTTTTTATTTTATGTCATTAACCCACTTGTCCGCTTTCCTTCAATTGATCGTCAACGAACAAGAGGCCCAGTTCGTAATGCTCCCCGTCAAATAGAGCTCTTTGCACAAAACGAATCTGTTCATTATTATCGATGACCTCGAGCTTGCAATGTGCCCGGTTTATTTGTAGCGCCCTGTATAACTCTTCTTCTTCCCTGACGACGACCCCATTTATTTTCGAAATGACCTCGCCTTTTTGCAACCCCATTTTATCTGCCGGAGATTGAGGGATAACGCCTAAGATCTGGACACCCAGCTTACTTTTCGAAAAATAAAAAGGAAGCTTTCGATCCATTGCCTTTTGGGAATGATGCAGGAATTCACGGCCAAGGATTGCCAAGACAACCGTTATGATTGCCAATGGAGGGTACCAGTAACCAACTGTCGCCAATACCGTAATCACAATTCCCAATGCCCCTACCTTTTTGCCTTGCGCCTTAATGGCCAGTTCAGGGAGCGTCCCATGAACTTTTTGCTTAAAGCCGATTAAAATGGGCAGTACGATCGGCGACAGGGACATGTCCCCTATTGTAAAAACCGGATACCATTCGAAAGGCGCTGGAAGTTGTCCTCCAGGAATCATAACGAACATGGGAATTAGCCAGACTCTCTGTGAAACATACACACCTATCGGCTGCCCCCTCTTGGATACCTCCAAGTGAGGAGAGACCTTTTTACTTCCATTAGCAACAATCAAAAACCCTTCAGCAATCAGTAATAACCCCATTAAAATAACAAGTGTCGGATAAACGGACCGATCCAGTTGATTAAGGGCATCCTGAAATAACGTCAGCTCGATATCTCTATCATATAAAAAGAACAGGATAAAGAATGTGAGCCCCATTGTATAAACAGGGGAAACAAACCTCTTTTTCATGGATAGCATGGCCAATACCGTAACCACTGCCATGATGGGCATTGCCGCCAAAGGAATGGCGAGTCCGGTTGCCAGCGTGAGGAAGGAAAGGATCAATCCCCCTATCAATCCTTGAGGCAGCATGGAACGCAGCTCCATGGAAAAACTGTAGATCTTCGTAGTAAAATCATGTCGTTCCCGTTTAACGCGAAGATAGCCGATGAATAAGCAATAGGCAATCGAAACATAAAGCAAGGGGTGAAGGAAAAGTTTCCCTAATCCCATTAAGCATGCAATCAGCCAATCCGTTGTCAATTTCTTTCCACCATCCTCAAAAGTAATCAAAATTTTGTCATATTTCGTTCTGGTCAGTTACCTCCTATTCTATCAAAAATGTAGCCTCCATGCCTATTAATTGCAGAAAAATTAGGTTTATCTCAAGTTAGCAGGCAAGGAACGATTAAATGCAAAAGAGGCACCGCTCCAAGGGGAACGATGCCAACAAGTTTACTTCACTAAATAATTCAAAGCCGTGCGTAACTGAATATCATTATCTTCATCCTGGATCTTTTCCAGAATGGCGGATTCCAGTTGCGCTGCGGTTTTAGCATCCAGCTTACCGGTCACATCCAGGCCGAATTGTTTCTGGAATGCCTTTACTGCGATTTCTGTACTCCAATCAAAATATCCATCCTCACGCCCCGGTTCAAATCCGAGTCCTTTCAGAATGCTTTGGGCATACTGGATTTGTTCATCATTCATATCCCGCTCCAACACCTTCTCAATGGCCAGCTGATGGGCATCAAAATACTCCGGTTGTTTGACTTTGATCGTCGGTTCGATCCCTTTTTTGTGGATCCAGTTCCCTGATGGAGTCAGCCACTTATATAACGTAAGTTTAATCTTACTGCCATCACCCATTGGTACAGCTTGCTGTACTGTGCCTTTCCCGAAGGTCTTCTCGCCAACCAATGGATAGCCTCCCGCCTCTTGCATGGCGCCAGCCAGGATTTCCGAGGCTGAGGCGCTGCCTTTATCCGTCAAGACGGCAATGGGATAACTTTTTGCTTTCTTTAGACTTGTGAAAAACGATTGTGTTTCCCCCGTTCTTTCTGCAATTTGCAAATAGGGCTTGTCTTTTGTGATGAACTCGCCAAGAATCGTTTCCACACTGGAAAGAAGGCCGCCTGGATTGCCGCGTACATCTATGACCAAGCCCTTGATTCCCGTCTTTTCCAGCTTCTTCATCTGCTTTTTGAAATCACTTGCAGTATTTTCCGAGAATGTGGTCAACTCGATATAACCGATTTGTTCTCCGCCGACTTCCTTAATTGATGAAAATACGGTATCCAATGGAATTTCGGCACGCACCATATTGAATTCAAGTGGATTATCAATCCCTGCCCGCTTTATTTCCATTTTGACGGGTGACCCTTTTTCGCCGCGGATTTTCAGGCGTGTTTCATACAGATCCAACCCTTCTACACTTTCACCATTCACCTTGAGGATTTGATCTTTCGGCTTTAATCCAGCTTTTTCAGCAGGCGAGTCTTTGTAAGGAGAAACAATTATGACCTTACCATCTTCCATTCCGATTTCAGTCCCGATCCCTTCAAAAGAGGAGTCCAGGGTTTCATTGAATTGCTTAGCGGTCTCCTTGTCCATATATACGGAATAAGGATCTTTCAGCGCTGACAGCATGCCTTGGATGGCACCCTCCACCAGGTTGGAGCCGTCCACCTGTTCTACATACTGACTTACGATCAAGCCGTAAGCTTGTTCCACTTTTGCCCATTCCTTATCCTTCGGTATTTCTTGGCTTTCATCCTTTGCTTCATTCTTGGCCGGAAGGCTTGTCCAATATATGCCCCCGACTGCTCCAATGGCAAGTGACATGATGATTACTAGAGGAAGCACCCATTTTTTGACCATATTTATCCCCATTTCTGACCTGATATGTATTTCACTATATGAGCGTAATGGAAAGAATATGCTTATAGAAAACCACATAAAAAAACAGACCAGGAATTTATCCTGGTCTGTTTTTCATTTGATATATTGGGTATTAATTAGGTATATAGTTTAATGGATTAACAGCATTTGACTTGCTATAATTCCATGGTCCTTTATGTAGTTCAAAGTGTAAATGCTGACCATATGAATGTCCTGTGTTACCCATGATGCCAATTTGTTGACCTTTGGCAACTACAGCACCTTCGCTTGCTTGTCTAGAACTTAAGTGTGCATACACAGTAGTCCATTGCTGACCGCCGATCGAATGGGTAACGAAGATGACGTTACCGTATGAACTTGAGAAGTAAGAACGGCTTACGACTCCGTCGGCTGCAGCTACAATTGGAACCGTTCCGCTAGCAGCGATATCGATGCCGGCATGCTGTTTATTCCAACGTTCACCCATTGTTGAAGATACATATCCTGCACTAGGTCTAGTGAAAGTACCCGATGATACGGCTGGCGCTTGACTTACATTAGACGAAGCCGGTGAAGATGATGATGAACTGTTGCTTTTTGCACTATATCCTGAAGAAGTGGATTGTTTTTTTGATTCAGATGCTTGTGATGCTGCTTGTGATGCTGCTTGTGCAGCCGCTTGTGCCGCTTCTTGCTCTGCACGTTTTTTCGCTTCGGCTGCCGCTTTTTTACGAGCTGCTTCCAATTCGGCAAGACGTTGATGTTCCAAGCTGATGGCTGATTTGATGGCTTTTTCTTGAGCGGCAAGATTCGCTTTTTCTTCCTCTAGACCCATCTTCTCATGTTCATGCTTTTCGGTTTGTTGCTTTAATTTTTTAACCAATGCATCCTTTTCTTGCTTCTGCTGTTTTTGTTGCTTTTGAATTTCCAATAGTTCAGCTTTTGCCACTTCTAAACTGGCAAGCTTCGTTTCAACAGCTTTTTGCTTTTCTTCCAGATCCTTTTTATCCAGCTCATGCTGCTTTAAAATATCGCGGTCGGCTTCAGCGATTGTCGCTACAGCTCCGACACGGTCAACTAAATCCCCAAAACTGGATGATCCGAATAATACTTCAAGGTAGTTCACGTCCCCGCCAGTCTCCTGGAAAGAAAGTGCCCTTTCCTTCAATACTTCATTACGTTTGGCGATTCGCTCTTTTAATATTTTAATCTCTTCTTTCAATGCCTCGATTTCTTTTTTCGTTTGTGTAATTTCAGCATTTTTAGCATCGATTTTTTTTGCGGACTCTGCGATTTTCGCTTCAATGGCAGCGATTTGGTCTTCTGCTGTCATTTGCTTATCCTGCAGGCTATCGATTTTCTTTTCCGTGTCGGAAATATTCGATTCAACACCTGAACGTTTTTCCTGGATGGATTCTTTCTGTTTTTCTAAATCCGAAATAGACTCAGCATAAACCGAAGGTGCCGCTAGAATGCTTCCCAACCCGATCATGATGGAGGCATTCATGGCAATGATATTTTTTTTCACGTTTCATTTCCCCTTTCAACCCGTTACATCCTAGCCTTGTAACGTCTCTCTATTTATGTCTGGCTACTTTTGGCTTTCGAGTAAAGATACACTTTTATACTTTCAAGAACTTCCTGACGGACATCAAGCTGCCCCATATTCCGATAACCGCACCAATTACGATGAGGATGGCCGATACTTGATAAATAAACGGATTTGCAGGCAAGAAATCTATGAATTTGAACGTAATCTGCGGTGCTGCATATTTATAAAGATTATAGTAGAGTACTGCAATCAGTCCTATCGGAATGATGGAACCGAGGACTCCCAGCCAAAGTCCTTCCAAGAAGAATGGCCAACGGATGAATGTATTCGTCGCTCCTACCAATCTCATGATCTCAATTTCTTTTCTTCTGGCTACAATGGTAATTTTAATCGTATTCGAAATCAGGAACATTGCAGTAAATAGTAATCCTACAATAAGAACGATCCCTATGTTTCTAGCAATATTAACAAAGCTGAATAGTTTCTCGACGTAGCCTTGTCCATATTTAACACTTTGGATATATTCCATACCTTCGATCTTTTTTGCCACCTTGATGACATCTTGCGGAGATTTCGTTTTGATAACATAAACGTCCCTTAATGGGTTATCCTGTTCAAATGGTTTAAAAGCCTCACCATTATCTCCTAAATCATCTATTAAATTAGTAAGCTCTTCATCCTTTGGAGAGAAAATCACTGATTCGATGCCGTTTATCTCCGTAATTTGCTTACCTATAGCTTTTATATCGTCATCATTCGCCGCATTATCAATATGTGCACGAACTTCGACATCTTTCTCCACATTTCCCGCGATATGATTTAAATTCATCATGAGCACTAAAAAGACGCCAACCAAAGTTAGAGTGACCGTTACTGCACTGACTGAAGCAAACGTCATCCATCCATTACGGCCAATATTTTTAAAACTTTCACGGAAGTGACGGAGCAATGTTCTAAATTTCATATCCGTAATCACCTCGATGTTCATCGCGAACTATTTTTCCACTTTCAATGGCAATGACACGTCGTTTAATATTGTTGACGATGTCCCTATTATGTGTGGCCATGACCAGTGTAGTTCCGCGTTTATTAATTTCTTCGAATATGTTCATGATTTCCCATGATGTTTCGGGATCAAGATTACCTGTAGGCTCGTCGGCTATGACTACCTTGGGATCATTGACGATCGAACGGGCTATTGCAACCCTTTGCTGTTCCCCACCAGATAACTCGGAAGGAAGCATTCTCGCTTTATGTTTAATGCCAACCAGATCAAGAACTTCCATGACTCTCTTTTTGATTTCTTCTGGTTCCTTTTCAATAACTTCCATGGCAAAAGCAACATTTTCATATGCAGTGAATGTTTGAAGGAGTTTAAAATCTTGGAATACCATACCGATATTACGGCGGAATAGAGGAACTTTCGAATTGCGGATACTTGGCAGGCTTACTCCATTGACCAAGATATTACCGCTTGTAGGCTTTTCTTCCCTATACATCATTTTGATGAAGGTCGATTTTCCGGCACCGCTCGGACCCACTACATAAACGAATTCGCCTGGCTTTATTTTCACATTGATACCATTAATGGCAATTACGCCATTTGGATATGTCTTTTTCACATCTATCATTTCTATCATTCTAAAACCACCTAATTTGCTTGGATTATCACTATGTATCTACAGCTTTTCGACAATTTTCACTGAAATCTGACAGGAATCTCTCTTACTTGAGCACAGAAACATTATAACATCATATTTTGTCAAATTAAGCATAAAAAATATTACAGTTTCATTTCAGTTAGACATATATCAACATCTATGTAATAATTCCAGGATTTTGATTGCTTGATAAGGGGTTGATCGTGAGTTGTTTCGAGGGTTTAATGGAGGCTAAATGAAACGTCCCGCTAAGCAGAACGTTCATTAATCATTATTTATGTTCAGCAAGCCATTCAGCGACCATGCTCGCTTCCTTGCCCTTGATTATACCTTTTGGCATTCCGCCTTGACCATTGGCAATGACTTTTTCAATGTCTTCTTTTGATAGCTTGGAGCCTACCTTCGTCAAGTTCGGTCCCACGCCGCCTTCAAGATTCACTGCATGGCAGCTTGAACATTTGTTTTCATAAATTTTTGCGGCATCACCGGCACCTGCCGTAGTCGTTTCGTTATTTTCACTTGCAGGCTCTTTATCTGCAGCATCATCGTTCCCACCGCATGCAGCCAAGGCCAAAGAAGTACCCAGAACTAAAGCTAACCACTTCATTTTCATTGAACTTACCCCCTCTGATTTATACCAGCACAAGAACATTATACCAATTTCAATCCAGTTTAAAACCCTCCCCAAGTACCTCCGATGCGTCCATTACAATTACAAACGCTTTAGGGTCAACGAGTTTCACCAATTGTTTCAATTTGGTGAATTCCGACTTGTCTATTACGCACATCAAAATTGGTCGAGTATCATCCGTATAGCCGCCATACCCGGAGATGCCTGTTACACCCCGGTCCAGCTCATGTATGATAGCATCCCTTACTTCCATTTCTTTATTCGTGATGATCAGTGACATCTTCGAACGGTTCAATCCAATCTGGACGAGGTCGATCGTCTTGCTTGTCACATATAGTCCAATCAATGCATAAAGGCCTTTTTCAATATCAAAAACGATGGCAGCACTTAAAACGATGATTCCATCAATGACAGCCACACAGGTCCCCAATGACAGATGGGTATACTTATGGAAAATCTGTGCCGCCAAATCGGTCCCCCCTGTGGAACCCTTGCCGCGAAAGACGATCCCCAGCCCAAGCCCGACCATCATCCCCCCGCAAATAGAACCAAGCAATGCATCATTCGTCCATGCCTCCCAATCCTTTGTCAGAAATACCACTAAAGGCAGAAACAAGGTTCCAATCAGGCTTTTGGCTCCGAAATGCCTTCCGAGGACAATAAGCCCCGCGATGAACAAAGGGATATTAAACCCCAAAGAACATAAGCCGGCTCCCAACCGAGAGTTGAATCGAGAATCGTGCTAATCCCGCTGACCCCTCCGGATGCGACCTGGTTAGGCAGTAAAAACACATTAAAACCAATGGCAATTATGGACGAACCGACAATCACCAATCCATACTCCGTTAACTTTTGAATGAAAGGGTGCCTCTGCTCCCGGTATCTTCTCTTCATTTTGCATAAGTCTCCTCGAACCATCATTATATCTAGTATTGGCCGAACGAGGTAGAGCATCCCTTTATAATCCTGTAAATGTCAGCCAGAAGATTCGTTAAATAGGAAATCATAAAAAAAGCCGGACCGGAGAGACCGGTCCGACTGGCTGATCTTATAATTTTGAGCGCAAGTACGCATCAATGAACATATCGATATCCCCATCCATGACAGCTCCCAAGTTTCCGGTCTCTGCACTGGTACGGTGATCTTTAACCATGGAATACGGATGGAAAACATAAGAACGAATTTGGCTTCCCCAGCCAATTTCCTTTTGCTCCCCGCGGATTTCATCCAATTCCGCTTGTTGCTGTTCAATTTCACGTTGATACAATTTGGCTTTCAGCATATTCATGGCCTGGGCCTTGTTTTTGATTTGAGATCTCTCGTTTTGGCACGTTACCACGGTGTTCGTAGGTAAATGGGTGATCCGGACCGCTGAGTCCGTTGTATTGATATGCTGACCACCTGCACCACTTGCCCGGTACGTATCAATTTTCAAATCTTCCGTACGTACTTCTATATTGATCGTCTCATCGAATTCCGGCATGACTTCACATGAAACGAATGAAGTGTGGCGTCGTCCTGAGGAATCGAAAGGAGAAATACGGACAAGACGGTGTACCCCTTTTTCCGCTTTCAAATAACCATAGGCGTTATGGCCTTTGAAAATTAAAGTGACACTCTTGATCCCAGCTTCATCACCTGGAAGGTAATCAAGGGTTTCCACTTTAAAGCCTCTTTTTTCACCCCATCTTGTATACATGCGCAACAGCATGGAACCCCAATCCTGGGACTCCGTACCGCCTGCACCGGGATGCAGTTCAAGAATGGCATTTTTCGAGTCATATTCTTCACTTAATAAAAGTTGAAGTTCAAAGTCATTCATCTTTTGTGCAAGAACCGTGATTTCTTCTTCCAGCTCCGCTAAAAGTTCTTGATCATTCTCCTCTTTCACTAATTCATATGTCAAATCCAGATTTTCATATGATTCATTCAGGTCGGACAATTGATTGACTTGTTCTTTCAAAGCATTCGTTTCATTGATGACAGTTTGTGCTTTTTGCTGATCATTCCAAAAATCGGGATGTGTCATCTCATTTTCCAGCTGTGCGATTCGTGCCTCTTTTTCATCTAAGTCAAAGAGACCCCCTAAAGTCCGTTAATCGTTGCGCTGTCCGTTCAAGTTCATTTCTTATTTCTGCTAATTCCATTTCTCTTCACCTCATTAAGTATGTTAAAAAAAATCCCTGAAGAGGGATTCCCTTCATTACAAATAAACCTCTTCAAACTATATGCAAACTAAACATGAAAAGAGGCGGCTAGCCTTGGACTTAACCGTCTCATCTTCATTATACACCTAACTTTAGCCTAAATTGCCATGGCAATTCTTATATTTTTTACCGCTGCCGCATGGGCATAACGCGTTTCTGCCAACGTCTTCCTTTTTACGGGCAGGGGCTTTTTTAACTTTTCCCCCGTCTTCTTCCTTCGGATTGACCGCTTGTCCTTTTATGACTTCCGTGCGTTCCAAATTGTTGCGAATTTCAGCCTTCATGATGTATTTCGCGACTTCATCTTCCATTGAAGCAATCATGGCTTCAAACATCGCAAAACCTTCAGATTGATATTCACGTAAAGGATCGATCTGGCCATAAGCACGAAGGTGGATCCCTTGGCGCAGTTGCTCCATTGCATCAATATGGTCCATCCACTTACTATCGACTGCACGAAGAACGATTACTTTTTCGAATTCACGCATTTGTTCTTCAGATAGCTCTTCTTCTTTTTGGTCATAGCCTTCTTTCACTTTGGCTAAAATGAACTCAACCAATTCCGATTCGTTTTTCCCTTCCAAATCAGCCACAGTGATTGAACCTTCATTGAATAGGTTACCATTCAGGTAATCGACAAGGCCTTGTAAATTCCAGCCTTCCTCATCGCCCATTGGTGCAAACGCGACAACATTTCGCTGGATGGATGCCGTGATCATCGTTTCGACGATTTCACGTAAGTTTTCACTTTCCATGACATCGAAACGCTGTTTATAGATAATTTCCCGTTGTTGACGGAGAACATCATCATACTGCAGTAATTGCTTACGTGAATCGAAGTTATTGCCTTCGACCCGTTTCTGTGCGGATTCAACGGCCCTTGTCACCATTTTACTTTGAATTGGCTGGGAATCATCCATACCTAGGCGTGCCATCATGTTTTTCATGTTATCCGAACCGAAGCGGCGCATCAATTCATCTTCCATTGATAAATAGAATTGAGTGACCCCTGGATCTCCCTGACGGCCGGACCGGCCACGCAGCTGGTTATCTATACGCCTGCTTTCATGACGTTCCGTGCCGATGACAGCAAGGCCCCCAAGCTCCTTGACACCTTCACCAAGCTTGATATCCGTACCGCGCCCTGCCATGTTCGTAGCGATCGTTACTGAGCCTTGATTACCTGCATTCGCAATGATTTCCGCTTCACGCTCATGGTTCTTGGCATTCAAAACATCGTGAGGGATTCCTTTTTTGGATAAATAGGCAGAAATGACCTCAGATGTTTCGATGGCAACCGTACCGACAAGCACAGGCTGACCCTTTGTATAACGTTCGGCGATGTCTTCCACAACAGCCTTGAATTTCCCATCAGTTGTCGCATATATGAGATCTGCCCTGTCATCCCTGATGATATTCCTGTTTGTCGGGATCGCTATGACATTCATATTATAAATATTGCGGAATTCCTCTTCTTCCGTTTTGGCTGTACCGGTCATACCTGAAAGCTTTTCATACATCCTGAAATAGTTCTGGAATGTAATCGTCGCAAGAGTCATGCTTTCATTTTGGATTTCAAGTCCTTCTTTCGCTTCGATCGCCTGGTGGAGACCTTCACTGTAACGGCGGCCTTTCATTAAACGGCCAGTGAATTGGTCAACGATGACTATCTCGCCTTCCTGGACGACATAATCCACATCCAAATGCATGGAAACATGAGCCTTTAAAGCCTGATTGATATGATGATTCAAAGTAACGTGACTAATATCGAATAAATTATCGATATTAAACGCTTTTTCAGCTCGATTCATCCCATCTTCCGTCAGCTGAACACCTTTTGTCTTCTCATCATATGTGTAGTCCGTATCTTTCTTTAAGGTTCTAACAAACGCATTGGCCTGGATATAAAGCTGAGCCGATTTCTGTGCCGAACCGGAAATGATCAATGGCGTTCTCGCCTCATCAATCAAAATCGAATCGACCTCATCGATGACAGCGAAGTGCAGCGGACGCTGTACCATTTGTTCTTTATATAACACCATATTGTCACGAAGATAATCAAAACCTAACTCATTATTCGTACTGTACGTAATGTCGGCATTATACGCTGCCTGCTTTTCTTCTTTAGAATGACTGTTCAAATTCAACCCGACGGTCAAACCGAGGAAATCATACAATACACCCATTTCGGTGGCATCACGGTGTGCCAAGTATTCATTGACAGTAACGACATGTACACCTTTACCGGTAAGCGCGTTTAAATAAACCGGCATCGTGGATGTTAAGGTTTTACCTTCCCCTGTTTTCATCTCGGAGATATTTCCATCATGAAGGGATGCCCCACCCATGATCTGAACACGGTAAGGATATAAGCCCAGAGCACGCTTTGCCCCTTCACGCGCAACCGCAAAAGCCTCTACAAGCAAATCATCAACGGTTTCCCCATTTTGATAACGCTCTTTAAACTCATCCGTTTTGGAACGCAACTGTTCATCCGATAGCGCAGCAGTCTCATCAGCCAGCGCTTCGACCTGATCGGCGATTTTTTCTAAACGTTTGATTTCTCGCTTATTCGGATCAAAAACTTTATTTAATATATTAAGCATTCAATAACGCTCCTCTATTATGGTAATGATCGTTCAATGACAAAATTCATATAAGTAAGAAGAAACACACCTTCTATTATTACTAATGCACGCTTAATTTTACCACTTCTGTCATAGAGGTACAACTTCATGTCACTTCCCTGGTATAGACCTGAATGCAATTCTTGCGAAAAACAATGGATAAATGAGGAGTAAAACTGTTAAAATAGAAGGAAGTATAAAAAATATGTTGCAAACTCCCCACTATTCCATATGCAAATGTGAATTATCCACAACCTTCCATCACTAGATGCTGTGTCCTCTCTAGAGATAGCATGTCAAGGTAATCCAACCTTACAGGCGTCATGTTTTGAATGATAAGGTGGGCTGCCGAAACTTATTAGCGGAAGATAAATAGAACATGTTTCGAGGTGGTATTGATGATTGGTGAACGTGTAAAAAAACTGCGAGAAGAAAAGAAAATGTCGATGACTGAACTTGCCGATAAAGCAGGTGTTGCAAAGTCTTATTTAAGTTCGCTCGAGCGGAACTTACAAACGAATCCTTCTATTCAATTTCTTGAAAAAATCTCCTCCGTACTTAACATCCCTGTTGATGCCCTGCTTTACGATGCACCAAATAAGGAAACCTTGGACAATGACTGGATGAAAATCGTTGAGGAAGCCATGAATTCGGGTGTCTCAAAACAACAATTCAGGGAATTCATCGAGTTTAATAAATGGAGAAAAGATAAAGAAGAGTAGAGTGGTAGTGCACTAGTTTACCTACATAAGCCTGAAGAATACAGTTTGAATAAGCTAAACTCTCAAGAATCCCAAGGAAGAATAAACCCTATAAACAGTTAATGAATCGAACCACTGTTTATAGGGATGTTCTTGAATTTGTTCGGAACCTATTTTCCATCGTTCTCCTCAAATGTTGCCTCAAGACTTTCCCGTTTTAAAAAAGCAATGATTTCCTCTTTTTTGAAACCCAAGCTTCTTGCTTCAGAAATCAATTTCACCCACTCTTGATCCATTTCCACATTAGCCACCTCTTCTACCTCCTAAAATACTCTTGTATTTCAGGCAGACCAGCCATCATAGTCACAAGGACCTTAGACCTGTGCCTTTGCGCCCTCATTTTTCAAGGAGTTTGCCTTTGTCGTGGTATTTATTACCAAATACATTACCTATAATCATATTATAACGGATACGTACTCCATATATTGCTATTTTATGTCGGTAATCCACATAAATGCAAAAACTTTCATCCGACAAAATATTACAATATTAAGAAAATTTTAAGTTCAGGTGATTTTTCATAGACTAATTCAATTTCGTTTTCTTGTATAATAGTAAATATTACTCTGCTTAAAATTTCGTTGGGGTGTATTGATTCTCTCGATTGTATGTGCATCGTGGGCTTTTTGCGCAGTTAAATCCTCACCGCAGGTCGGGCAAAGCCACTTTCCATATTCCGCACTGCTAAAAGAAGCCCTATGGCATGTATGGCAATTCTTTCGATACAAATAATCCAACCCCCTCTGCAACTTGATCAAATTGTTTTCTACACTGGTTGTTCTTTTTAAAGAACTAACAATTCGAGTATAGTGTAGTGCAAAAGATAGGGGTATTTGGATAGGTAAAATTAACTATTTATCTTAATGAAGAACAAATAGTGCTCTCTTAAGTGAACTTTCGTGTGTTTTAGAGAACAAAAGAAGCAATCATTTTTTACGTTTCAAACGGATTCTATCAACATGCAAAAAAGCACAACCCAGAGGCTGGGCTGTGCTTTTAATCTTAGAATTATAATTAACTAGGTTCAATCAATCCATAGCGTCCATCTTTTCGGCGGTACACTACGTTTGTTGTATTAGTATCCGCATTCGTGTAAACGAAGAAACTGTGACCAAGCATATTCATTTGTAAAATCGCTTCTTCACTGTCCATTGGCTTTAAATCAAAGCGTTTATTGCGGACCACTTCAATATCATTATCGTCTTCGAATTCATCCACCACTTCGTCAGCTTCCGTATTGAAGGCGAATGCATCGGGTGTAGTCGATAGATTGTTTCGGAACTTCCGATTGACCTTCGTTTTATGTTTACGAATTTGGCGTTCAAGCTTATCATTGATCAAGTCAATGGCAGCATACATATCCGCATTTTCCTCTTCAGCGCGAAGAACCAAATTCTGCATGGGAATCGTCACTTCGACCTTTGATGTATTATTGTTCACTTTTAAATTGACTAACACATTTGCATCTGGTGTATTGTTAAAATATCGTTCTAACTTGCCAATTTTCTTTTCGACGTATTCTCGAATTGCTGGAGTTACCTCAATGTTTTCACCGCGTACGTTGTAATTCATAAAGTGAGTCCTCCTTAAATTAAGACTATACAGTTAGATTCTACAATACCCCTCCGGTTCCTTTTAGAAACACATCATGAAATATGTCGAAATAATGAAACAATTGTCGGAAGGTTTGAAAAGGGTTGATGTCTGCCCTAGCTTCATTATATCAAATGCTATGCTAGAAAGAAAAAATTAAGCCTATTTTATTTACAGAAAATTTAAAAATATTTAACATAAAAACCGTTTGGACTCCAAAAGGTAAGGAAATCAATTTCTTTTATCATAGAACACGCCATCCACTGATAGACTTTCATACGGATTCGTGTATTTATTGGAAGATTTTTTCTTCTTATTCATTTCCTGGATATCTCGCTTTATCTCCTGCTTTTGGAGCTTCAGCAAGTGATCGACCTGTTGGTTGAGCAACAGGACTGCACGTCCCAGCTGCTGCTCTTCAGCAGTAAAAGGAGGTTTGATTTGAGAAAGGAGTCCATCCCGCTGATCAATCAGCTTTGTAACCCTTTCTATTTTAACATCACGCTCTGTAATCGTGCGATCTTCCAGTACGGCAAGTAATTCAGCAGTCAAATCATGAAAGGCTCTAGTCACCATTACACTTGACCGCTTTGGGTGAATTGTTTTTTCCGGTTGATCTGGATTACTTCCTTCCACGTATTCCGGAACTCCGTAACAAGTCCTTCCACTTCTTCCAAAGCAGAAACGTCATTTTTCAGATTCGCTTCGATCAGACGCCGGTTCATGAAATCATACAGACTCATCATATCTTTGGATACATCCGCATCCATATTCAGCGTCACCATCAATTCACGGATAATAGTTTGCGCCTTGATGATGTTCGTATTCTTCACCTCGATATTTCCTGCTTCAATGGCTTTCTTCCCAAGCATGATGAACTTCAAACAGCCATTATAAAGCATTAATGTAAGCTCTCCCGGTGATGCTGTATTGACTGAATTTTGCTGATACGATTGATATGGATTATTCATTGCCATATTGAACTTCCTTTCCGACATACCTTAACTAAAATAAGAAGCTAACGATGCACTTTGGCTGTTTGCCTTTTGAATCGCTTTTTCCATCGCCGTGAACTGGTTGTAATAGCGCGATTCCAATTTCGTTAACTTGGCTTCAAATGTTGAAATCTTCTTATCCAGTCCATCAACCAATTTTCCGATTGTAAAATTGTTATTAACATATCCGGCCTTCCCGGCTTTTTCAGTAATCGCCTTCATGGATGATTCTATATCATCCCTTAACCGGCGTGCGAGTCCTTTGTCGCTCTTTTCCGCCCCATTGGCCATGAACATATCATAGATCGCATTCGGATCCTCACTAATGGCTGCCCGGAGCTTGTCCTCATCAATCGTTAATTTACCGCCTTCCAAATAATTCTTGGTGGTGGTGATTCCCAAACTGCTGAGATTGTTTTTTCCAGTGATTCCATCCACCGAAGTGTATAGGGATGACCTCATTGTGGTCAGGAGACTTTTTAAGGTCGAATCGCTTTTTAACGTTCCGCTCTTCGCTTTTTCTTCCCACAGCTTCACTTCATCCTCTGTCATTGCCTTTTTTTGCTCAGAGGTAAGCGGGGTAAAGGAGCGATATTTCGCTTCACCCGTTTTATCTTGAACCTTTTTAATGGCTTCATTGTATTTATTCACAAACTGAGTGATCGTGTCCAGGATAGCATCGACATCAGCTGTTGATGAGAATGTGACTGTATCCGTCGTTTTTTGCTTTACCGTTATTTCCGCTCCATTAATCTGAAACGTATTCGAAGGCCGGGAAATTTCCAGTCCATTATAAACAATGGACGCATTTTCCCCTTTTGAGCCGCCAGCCCCTTCATTGTTACTGCTCATTTTTAGCACATTGAAGAAATCTCCAGTACCCCCTAACTCAATTTCAGGCCGATCTTTTGCATCACCGGTATTTTTAGCAGTGATGGAAAATTTCTGGTACGTCTCATCGAAAAATAGAGTCACTCCCGAGTTAGCATTAATTTTATTTATGACACTTTCTAACGTATCGTCCGCATTAAGGGTAAGTGTATACGGTTTTTCCACTGTTGCTCCATCTTTTACTTCCGTATCAAAACCGCCATCCTTATTGATGGTCAGTATCGTAATATCTTGGGGAGTCGTGATACCCAATTCCGATAGTTTCTTTTTGGGGTCGGTAACAGCTGATTTTTCCGTACTTGTCATGGTTGCCGCCTTGGCAAGTCCATTCACTTTTATATTCCCGGAAAAATCACTGGTCGAATTCACATTTTTCACTGATACAGCATCTGGATTCGATACCGTCACCTTCTTTTTAATGAAGGAAGACTGCTTTCCAATACCATCACGAATAAGCGTATCCAATTCTGATAAAGCTGTATTCATCGAACGGTAATCATCCCGCTGCCACTCGGAATACTGCTTTTTCTGTGTCAGTTTATCCAACGGCACCCGTTCTGCCTGCATCATGCTCTTAACTAATTCATCAATGTCCATCCCGCTTGCTAAACCACTGATTCGTACCAAAATTGATCACCCGCTTATATTTTTTCATCCACCATTATGCCGACAAACTCTGTCATTGCCGCATAGAAATCCAATAACTTCTTCGGGGGAATTTCCCTGATCGTCTCATCCGTCACGTCATCCACTACCTTGACATAGTACTCATTCAGCTTCTCATGATATTCAAAACGAACGGCCGTATGTGTCGGATTCAGGAAGGTGTTCAAACTATCCACCATTTCCCGCACCTTTTCTTGTGAAGGCTCAACAGTAGATTCCACTCTTTGTTCCGAATAGGCAAGTGTATTCATTTCACGCTGATAATAAGAACTGATTCCTTCCGAGATTGCTGTTCTAAGTTGTGAGGAAAGAATATTCGTGGACAAACTCTCCAGCATCTAAATGGCCCCCAATATGATTTCTTTACTTTTTATATCGGTTCTTAGAGTTTTATATTTAGTGCGAAGGTTTGAGTTTGGTTTCAACTTCAGACTAGAGAGTCTATAAAAAAACTCCAGAAAAATATTTGGAGTCAACAGTTGTTTTAGGTTTAAAATTTGACCGTTGATTTCCTCTCCAGGCACTCGCTTTCCGCGGGCGGTCCGGGGAGCCTCCTCGGCGCTTTGCGCCTGCGGGGTCTCCCGTGGACGCGTATTCCCGCAGGAGTCTCGTACCTTCCGTTCCAATCAGATCTCCATGAAATCTAAGATGGAAACCCGATTGCCCACACGTTTTGAGGATTTTATACTGTGACCGTTGACTTCCACTCCAGGCACTTGCTTTCCGCGGGCGGTCCGGGGAGCCTCCTCGGCGCTTTGCGCCTGCGGGGTCTCCCTTGGACGCGTATTCCCGCAGGAGTCTCGTACCTTCCGTTCCAATCAGATCTCCATGAAATCTAGGATGGAAACCCGATTGCCCACACGTTTTGAGGATTTTATACTGTGACCGTTGATTTCCTCTCCAGGCGCTTTCCGCGGCGGTCCGGGGAGCCTCCTCGGCGCTTTGCGCCTGCGGGGTCTCCCTTGGACGCGTATTCCCGCAGGAGTCTCGTACCTTCCGTCCCTATCAGATCTCCATGAAATCTAAGATGGAAACCCGATTGCCCACACGTTTTGAGGATTTTATACTGTGACCGTTGATTTCCTCTCCAGGCACTCGCTTTCCGCGGGCGGTCCGGGAGCCTCCTCGGCGCATTTGCGCCTGCGGGGTCTTCCTTGGACACGTATCTCCCGCAGGAGTCTCGTACCTTCCGTTCCAATCAACTTTGTTTTAATATTTAGATAGAAAGCTTTTTACCTACAATCTTGTTTAGGACTTCCCTTTTTATTCAAATGAATCAGCGAACATAATAGGAATCGGTGATTGATAGCTGTTTCACCAGACGTCTTCATCTATGTATTTTGCAGTACCATCATACTCTATTAGGGTTGTAGCCATAGGGTTCCTTGGTGACATAAACGAATGTTCCCTTCCTTTTTAAGGGGCAGTAATCTCTTTTTTTCTACATCGCAGTGTTCCTTACACCCTTCAATCAGTACAAAAAAAGAGCCTGACACAAGTGTCAGACCCTTCTTGTTAGGCTAACTATTCAATTAACGAAGTAACTGAAGAACGCCCTGCGGTTGCTGATTGGCTTGAGCTAGCATTGCTTGAGATGCTTGCGCCAAGATAGAGTTTTTAGTTTGCTCCATCATAGTTTTAGCCATATCAGTATCGCGAACACGTGATTCAGCAGCTGTCAGGTTTTCAGAAGAAGTACCTAAGTTGTTGATCGTATGCTCTAAACGGTTTTGGTTAGCACCTAGTTTAGACCGTTCAGCTGATACAGTATCAATTGCAGTTTGGATTTTTGTGATAGCAGCTGATGCGTTTTTAGCATTAGAAACATCCAGACCTTTTTCAACGCCTGTAGAATCTGTACCATTGCTCACATTAGCCTTAGCTGTAAAGCCATCACCAATTCCCGTTAATTTAAGGGCACTTGCACGCATATCACCAATTTCAAGTGTCAGGCTTTGGTTTTCGTTAGCACCGATTTGGAATTGAAGTCCTGAACCAGCTTCAACAGCTTCTTTAGCTTTTACTTCAGCAGATCCCACTACAGTTTCAGCAGCATCTACAGATAGACCGCCAGTTCCAGTGATAGTTGCTGCAGTTGCAGATTCAGTTCCAGGCTTTTGTTCTAGTTTAAGTTGTCCGCCATCTTTAGTTGCAGTGTACTTAGCGCTTAATTCAGCATCTGCACCAATAGCAGCAATTAATCCATCAAGATCAGTGAACTCTCCAGCAGCGGCATCATTAGCTGCGGCAACTGTAAAGGTTTTGCCATCTACTACTACTGTGTCACCTATATTTGTACTTAATGTACCTGTTGATGTTACGCTTCCGGCCTTAGCAGGAGAAGCTGGTACTGCAGCTTGAGCTACAGTTGCTGAATCCTTAGAACCATTCAATAATTTCTGCGTATTGAATTCAGTAGTATTACCGATACGGTTGATTTCAGATGTTAATGAATCCATTTCTTTTTGGATTTCTCCACGGTCGTTTGTTGTATTTGTGTCCGTTGCTGCTTGTGTAGCAAGTTCACGCATGCGTTGAAGGATGTCAGTCGTTTCGTTTAATGCACCTTCAGCAGTTTGGATTAAAGAGATAGCATCTTGTGAGTTACGGGAAGCTTGATCCAATCCGCGGATTTGTCCACGCATTTTTTCAGAGATTGCAAGACCGGCAGCGTCATCGCCTGCACGGTTGATGCGCATGCCTGAAGCCAGTTTCTCCATTGATTTTGATTGTGCATTCGTTGCACTTGATAATTGACGGTGCGTGTTTAGAGCTGAGATATTGTGATTGATGATCATTTTTGTTTCCTCCTTGAGTCTTAAGTCCCCACGTCCATGTGGTTGTTTACGATGGGCTGTGAATAAGTCGGCCGCCTATTTACTGCTCATCGTTGTATACTTAATATCGACCTGCTTGGAAACATATTTAGCGGATTTTACGATTTTTTCTTGAAATACTCATTTATGCCTTCCAGAAAATTAGTTTCTGTTTTGGAGGCTTTTCTATTTTCCTGCTGAATGGAAAGATAGATTTCCTTCCTATGGATATCGACGTTTTTCGGGGCATTGATACCGAGTTTGATCTGATCCCCTTCAATGGACACGATCGTAATTTCGATATCATCGCCAATCATGATCGCTTCATTCGGTTTTCTGGTCAATACGAGCATCATTTCCCCTCCTGTTCTGCTGGAGGTTCAAACAGTTTGTGCTTTGTACGGTATTCACTAGCGTTCATGATGAATTGCTTTCCGACTTTTTTAGGGCCGTTTATGATGATTGGGGCCTGGAGATTCGCCGTCGTTTCATTGAAGGGGTCCTGGATCGTCAAGATGACGAAAGTGATGACTTCCCGTTCCGTTTCTATTTGTAAAGAAGATAACACCTCATCCGTAAGCTTCACTTCGTAATCATGAAACACTTTAAAAGGATCGGTCACAATGAAGGCAAGCTCTTTTGTTTCTATCGATTGCAGGACGAAAAAGGGTGTGTCATCCAAAGCTAGTAAGCAAAACTTTTTTTCTTCTAAAAATCCTGGTATCCCGCTTTCAAATAAATAAATCTCTTTCTCTGCCAATTCGAGTTCGCCATGAAATTTTGTTTGTAGGATCATCTATGTTTTCACTTTCCTTTCTCATCCGCATATAAATTGATGAAATCTATATCCAGCGCATTTTTTTGTAGAATTTCGACATTCACACTGCCTTGTGTGTATGTATGGTTCACCCTATTGATTTGAGCATCAATGATCGGTTTTTGGGCGGTTGCTTCAATCTTCACTTCCGCTGGCTGGTAGCCAAGCTTCACGCTGAATGGAGAGGGAATCCAGCCGAGATTGAACTGCTTCTCAGGTCCTTTGCTGTTTTGCCTGGCCTGTTCAGCGAGTGCATTACCGCCTTTTTCAATATGCCTCAGCTCCGTCCCCTGCTGCGCACGTCTTGCCATACCCGCCAGCCAATCTTGATATCCCTGCTGCGCAAATTCATCGACTCTTCTTGAGAGGCTTTTCAAATCCATGTCTTCCCTTGCTTGTGACTGATCGATCGTCAGCTTGCCTGGGGTCGTTTGAATCTCCAGGATCGCTTGCGGCTGTTGAATGGATTGGACAGCCGCCTTCTGTTCGATTTGCTGTACAGGTTGCTCTATATTCAATCCAATCTTCATTGGGTTGGTTTGCAATCTAATTTGCGGAATCTGCATCATCAACACTCCTTATAGAAAAAAGCTATCCATTTAAGAATAGCTTAGCGAAGAAAATCCAATAAACTCGGCTGCATGATTTTTGCGCCGATACTTAATGCCGCACTATGGACACTTTCCTGGGTCGTCAAATCCATGATCGCCTTTTCGATATCGACATCCTCATTTTTCGAAAGGATTTCAGTGGCAAATACCTCCTGCTGCTTGAGACGGTCCGTCATCAGCTCAATCCGATTTTGCCTTGCGCCAACCTGTGCCTGCATGCCTAAGAAGGTATTTATCGTTGCGTCAAGCCCTTCCAGCGTGCCAGTCACGTCGCCGCCGTTTTCCAGTGCCTCGATTGTCTGGTCGATGCTTCCGCCGGCAGCTAGTGCATCACCAAAAATCTTGGAACCGTCCGTATTGATTTTAAGGGATATCCCGGAAAACACTTCAAGGTTTATGTCCCCTGTGCCATACACGGTATTTCCATTGCCATCTTTAACGGACGATGGTCTCACATTCGTATCCTGGCCGTTGAAAATATACTTCCCGCCAATCTGTGTGTCGCCAAGAGTTATGAGATGTTCTTTTAATTGTTTAATTTCTTCTGTAATGGTTTTCAGTTGTTCCCCTTCATACGTGCCATTGCTGCCTTGAACGGTTAATTCACGAATCCGCTGCATGGCGGAAACACTTTCAGTAATGGCATCATCCGTGCTGTCGATCCAATTGGTCGCTTCGGCAATGTTACTTTGATACTGCCCTATTTGATTGAGGTTTGTCCGGTACCCCATTCCCATCATGGCCGCAACAGGGTTATCGGATGGCTTGGAGAACTTCTTTTGAGAAGAGACCTGTTCTTGCAGCTTGGACATCTTTTCGTAACTGCTGCTTAAATTGCTCAGCATATTATTGGTTAGCATCGATTGCGTTACCCGCATATTCGTCCCCTCCTATCATCGGCCTGCTGTACCCATTCCGTTTATGATTTTGTCCAGCATTTCATCCATCATCGTCATCATCCTTGCAGATGCGTTGTATGCCTGCTGGAATTTGATCATGTCCGTCATTTCTTCATCAAGGGATACGGAACTGATGGAATCCCTATTTTGGTTAACCGATGCAGCAAGGACGACAGAGTTGGAAAGGTTCTTTTGGGCGCTTTGGGAATCCACACCAAGCTTTCCGATGATACCGGAATAATAGGTGTCGAAGCTTCCCGTCAATTCGTCAGAGTTTTGGTCTTTAGTCGAGTATTCACTGAACGCCTTCTTTTTCAGGTCAGCCAGGAGTTTGGCATTTTCATTATCCCCGGATGCCCCTCCGCTTTTTCCGCCTGCGGCAATTTTTGTGGGATCCTTAACGATTTCACCATTCACCTTGATGCTTTGGGCGGCACTCTTACCAGGTTCAAGTTCAAAGAAGTTCAAAGTTGAAGTGTTGCCATCACCTAAGGCATACCCTTGTTTATGGATGGCATTGAACTCATTCACGAAAGCGGCCGTCATATTATCGAGCTTTTTCAGCATATCAGGATAAGCGCCGCCGGTCGTGCCATCAGCCTTCTTATAGCCGAAGCTTTTGATCAAACCGGACAGTTCCCCCGAGAAATTGTAATCGGTCAATGTTTTCGAACCAAACTTCAATCCGTCCACCATGCCTGTCGTTTTATCATGGCTAACTTCAACTTTCGAAGTTCCCACCATCCCGGTTTGGTTAACACTGACCAGATTGATGGGCGGCACAAAAGACGAACCGTCTTCTTGCATCAATTCGATGTTGTATAGCCCTGTGGCTACATCGCTGGCTCTGCCGTAATCCGTCGGAATGACGTTATTCACTTTAATGCTGACAAGCTGTGAGAGATTGTCCACGAGCACATCACGTTTATCATAAAGGTCATTGGGGATATAACCATGCGGCTCCACTTTGCTGATCTGTTGGTTAAGCTGATCAATACTGCTGATGAGCGTATTGATTTCGTTCGCTTTGACGTTTATTTGATTTCCGATATCCGTTTGAACGTTCGTTAGCGAGTTATAGTAGTAGTTTAGGGTTTCCGCGACCATGACGCCCGTCGAGGCAGCGACTTCACGCGCCCCGGAGTTTTCCGTATTCGCCGTCAGCCCCTGCAGCGAATTCCAGAACTTCTCCATCGTGGCGGCCAACCCGCTGTCGGTCGGTTCATTCATGACGCCTTCCATTTTCGTCAGGGATTCGCTCATGGCCCCGTAATAACCGATTTTATTACTTTGTGTCCTGTATTGTGCGTCCAGGAAACTGTCCCGGATCCGTTGAACCGTTTCAGCTGCAACCCCTGTCCCGATTTGGCCGGCAACGCGCGGGCTGTTCAAACCGACAGTAGGAAAGCCCGACGTCTGGACCAGGTTGACCCGCTGCCTTGAATATCCTAAAGTATTGGCATTGGCCACGTTATTTCCTGTTGTATACAAGGCCCCTTGAGAGGCGGATAATCCGCGTTTGGCGGTCTCAAGACCCATAAAGGTTGAAATCAATTGCTCGCACCTCCATCTTTTTTCTGTTTCTTATGCTTTGGAATCGAACATTCCCATGCCGATTTTCGTCGTTTTCCCAATCGAATCCCCATAATTCAGGTTCTGGTGCTGAGGTCTCAGCATATCCAAAGAGACATTGATGAATTGAAGGGACTGATAGATCAATTGCTGATTTAAACCGTTCCGCTCCTTCAGCTTTGCCACTTCATCGATCAATGCCGCTTTTAGCATTTCAAGGACTTCCGTTTCTTCTGGTCCTGTCAGTTCCGTCACGGTCTGGATGGTGGCAGGCTGTCCCGCCGTTCCATTGGCTGCAAGAAACTCCTCGACTGCCCTTTCTCTCTCCTTATCCGTCTGACTGATCGCTTTAATATGCTTTTGTTCCGAAATCAGCAGGGCAGTAATCGCCTCGGTATCATTTACTTTCAAAATGGCCGTTTTTCTTATCGCCAATTGATTGAAGCTTTTATGCAGCTTGATCAATTTTTCAAGCGATCCGATGATGTTCCGTGCAGTCATTTCGCTGCCTCCTCCGCTCATAAATGAAGGACGGAAACTGGCTCCGTCCACTTCATTCAAGCTTCTTTTTCATGGAAAATTCATTTCCGGTAAAAATCGATGAGACCCTTAGCCGTTGCTTGTGCATTCAATTTATAATTACCTTTTTCAACCTGGATTTTCAGTTCATCCACTTTTGCTTGTCTTGCAGCAAGAATCGGAGATGATTGCTGCATTTCTTTTGCCGATGAAGAAATTTCAACTTTATCCGAGGATTTGACCTTGGATTCTTTGATATTCCCCGTTTTATTGGTTTGAAGATTATAAGGGTTAACACCCGTCATACCGACGTTATTGATTTTCATATTCCAGATCCTCTCCTTCGGTCGATTTAATAAATCCCATTATGTTTCGATTCCTTAACACATGAAAATGGCTCTGGATTGTGTTATTCTCCCTATCTTTATTATCGACAAGGAACGGATTTCATTAATTGTTTGCTGTAATCTTTCCTTCGACACCCATTGTCGAATATTGTTCTCAATATCGAATATTTTAACAAAAACGGCATCATGTTTCCATGAATTACCCTTTTTGCTCATCCTTCATGTAGTACGTATTTTTTTTATCATTTCCTTGAATTTCAGTCAGGCGCTTTTCTTCATTTTCGAATGCCTGCAAATCCGTACGCAGCGAATCGCCGCATTTGTCGCATAACCTTCCGCTCTTGATGTTGGCGCCGCACTTTCCACAAGGAATTCCGAGATTGGGAAACTGTGAAATTCTCAGCTTTCCGGTTCTAATAAATTTAATAATTAACCTTTCTTCAACGCCGGTTTCCATAACCACCTGCATCATGGACGCCGTTCTATTTGTTTTCTTGCGAATATATGCATACACTTTATCATATTGGGCTTCTTCTTCTTTATAACAGGCATCGCACACATCACGGAACTTTATCATAACGAATAACGAATTACAGTTTGGACAGTTGAATACATCCATCGAGGCCCCTCCTTCACCATCACGGCGATTATTCTTCAGTACTGTATATATCGAATAATCCCGGCGATACTTTAGGAACTTTTATTAAAATAAGCTTTTTCACCTAGCCAGGGTGATGGATGATACTTCTTTGGCCCCAGCCGTTATCAATGCCTTTGCTGCATGCCTGAGAGTTGTTCCTGTTGTGTAAATGTCATCGATGATCAAAATGGATTTATGCTCCAGCAAATCAGATTGCATGACCTGAAAAACCTGCGGTAATGACATTCTCTCTTGACGAGATTTTTTTGATTGTTTTTCGGTATGGATTCTTGTCAAGGTCTCAACCGTATGAAGTCCAACTAGATCTGCCAAAGCCTGTCCCTGGTTGAATCCCCGCTCCTTAAGCCGTTCATCGCTAAGCGGGATGGCCGTTACCAGGTCAAACTCCATGTCCTTTAACCTTTCTTTCAAAAAAGGGACGAAAACCTCAGCTAACGCATAATCACCCCGGTACTTATATTTAGCAATCAGGTCTTTTAAGTATTCATTATAATGAAATAGCGCTATGTTCTTCGACAAATAGCCTCCCCATTCCCTATTCCTTTCCCATCTTGAACAATCGAGACAAAGGCCACCTGTCATATGATCCCCTCCCAGCTCCCTTGAGCACATTGTACATGTTTCTCCGGTTATCCTATTAAGTTTCCCCTCACATCCTTCACAGATTGCCCTTGCCTCGGCCTGTTTAAGCAGGCTCCTCCATGTCAAGTCTTGCTTCATTCCTTCATCACAAACTAGACATCTATTCATCCAGCAGCCCCCTTTTCATGGCATTTTTATTCATCATTTGTATATGGTGGACCGCCTCGGCCATCGCTTCACTTTTACCGTAATGAAAAAAGGTGACCGTCCCGGAAGGGTTCGCAAAGCTTCTCCCTACCCTGCCGGCAATCTGAACGAGAGCACTATCAGAAAACACTTCATGTTCAGCACCGATCACGGCTACTTCCAACCGCTCGATTGTCACGCCCCGTTCCAGGATGGTCGTGGTCAGTAATCCCGGAACGAGTCCATTCCTTAAGGCCATTACTTTTTCCTTTCGATCAGGGTGCCGGGAGTGGACAATCGATAATTCAGGGGACAGCCTTTGAAACAGCGGAAGGACTTGCTCCATCACTCTGATGCTTGGAAAAAACAATAGGAAGGGGATATTCTGGTTAAGGCGCTCACTTACCCATGCGTTGATTTTCGATGGAATCTTTTGTTGAAGGAATAGTTTTTGCCAATTGCCGCTCCACTTCATTTCAGGAACGGGGATTGGCTGGCGATGATAACGGGCCGGGATTATGAAGGCTTTCAATTTGCCGCTTCGGTATAGCCGCTGCATCCTCTTCGAAGGTGTGGCGGTCAAGTAGATGGTTGCCGCGGATACCTTTTTCGATTTATTAACCGCATAATCCAGCGAATCATCCATTGAGTAAGGAAACGCATCGACTTCATCAACGATGATGACATCGAAAGCTTCAATAAAACGGAAAAGCTGATGGGTCGTGGAAACGGTCAGTGGCGAAAAACCATGTCGATCTTCACTGCCGGCATGGAGGGTCGTGACTTCAATGGCAGGAAAAGCTTTTTTTAACCTTGGGGAGAGTTCGAGAACGACATCGGTCCGCGGTGTTGCCAAACAAATCCGTTTCCCGGCAAGCAAGGCTGCCTCAATCGCTGGAAATAATACCTCTGTCTTCCCTGCCCCGCATACAGCCCATACCAGGAATTCATCTTTTCCGTTTACGGCTTCAACGACACAGTCGGACGCATTCTGTTGACCTGCCGATAAAGTGCCTGTCCACCTCATCACATTGTCAGGAATCGTATATTGAATGCCGGGACCTGTCCACCTATAAAGCTTTGCACATTCACTGACCCGTCCCATCATGATGCATGAGCGGCAGTAAGTGCAATCTTGATTGCAAATCTTGCAAGGGAAAGTATAAAACAAGGTTTGATCTTCGTTACCGCAGCGTACACAGTGATAACTGCCGTTCCCGGATTGCACGCCGCAAGTTTCCGAGACATACCCATTCTTGAGGTGCTCTGTGAGGATTTCTTGGGAGAAGGGGATTTCGAAGTCCAAAAGATGTTTACCGGTGAGATGGTTCTGAAGTTCAGGGGAATAAGGCGGGGAAATACTCATTTTTTTCAAACTGCAACCTCCATTTCTTGATAAATTACACTCCCCCTTATCATTCGCTTTTAACTCCCGGATTCCTTTTTGTTCATAAAAAAAACGCCTTTCACTTAGTAAAGGCGTCACAGCTTAAATTTTATACCAGCCCATCCCCATCGAGCCTTCGCCCAGATGCGTTCCGATTACTGGACCGAAGTAGCTGATGTCGAATTCGACATTCGGGAACCGGGCTTCAAGTTCCGCTTTCCACTCTTTAGCTTCACTTTCCCGTTTTGCATGAATGATGACGGCTTTATATTTCTCGCCGCTAGCCGCGTCTTCTCCAAGTAAATCAGCAATCCGTTTCATCGCTTTTTTCCTTGTACGGATTTTTTCGAATGGGACGATGACTTTATCAACAAAATGGAGCACCGGCTTCACTTGAAGCAGACTGCCGATCAAAGCTTGGGCACTGCTTAAGCGGCCGCCGCGCTGGAGATGGGAGAGGTCATCTGCCATGAAGCATGCCTTGACCGATGGTTTCATTTCTTCAAGCCTGGCCATGATTTCTTCTGCACCTTTGCCATCAAGTGCCATCTTTGCCGCCTCGATCACGTAAAACCCCTGTACCATGCAGCTGATTTCCGAATCAAAGGCATGAACCCTGATTCCCTCGACCATTTCACCTGCAGATACCGCTCCTTGATACGTTCCGCTGATGCCGCTCGATAAATGAATGGAAATAACATCATCATATTCTTTTTGGAGTTCCTCGAACTTCTCGACAAACTTCCCGATTGGGGGCTGTGAAGTGGTCGGTAATTTCTCCTGCCTCTTTACTTCCTCATAAAACTCATCCGCAGTAATATCAATTTCCTCCCGGTAAGCTTCATTGGAAAAAATGACATTAAGCGGCATCATATGTATATGTAAACGATCACGCATTTCCTTTGGTATATATGCAGTGCTATCTGTTACGACTGCGGTTTTCATAATAGTACCATCCTTATAAAAATTTACTTCGTATCATATTCAACATTCTATCTGAAAATGCCTTTATTTGCATTAAATAGCTTTTTGAATTACCAAAAATTTGAATGTAATCACATCAAAAAAAATCCAGCCCTTCAGCACGCATTGCGGAATCTGAAGAGCCGGACTTATCGAACGCTTTAATTACTTAACTTCTACCCAGCCGTTTTTAATAGCTAGGACAACCGCTTGTGTACGGTCATTCACATTCATCTTCTGAAGAATGTTACTCACATGGTTCTTGACTGTTTTTTCACTGATATATAGAGTTTCGCCGATGGCCCGGTTGCTTTTCCCGTCAGCTAAAAGCTGAAGCACTTCACATTCGCGTCGAGTCAATAGGTGAAGCGGCCTCCTGATTTCTATCGTATGTACGGAATCACGATCAGCACCCTCTTCAGCTGCTAAGCGGCGATATTCTTTAACTAAGTTATGGGTGACCTTCGGATGAAGGTATGAGCCGCCTTCAGCGACTACACGCACAGCATCGATCAACGCGTCTGCGTCCATCTCTTTCAACAGATAACCTTGTGCTCCTGTTTTCAATGCGTGCTGCACGTAGTTTTCATCATCATGGATGGAAAGGATGATGACTTTTGTTTCAGGATAACGGCTCACGAGCATTTTTGTAGCTTCGACCCCATTCATGTTCGGCATGTTGATATCCATGATAACAACATCAGGTTTATGTGTTTCAACAAGATCCATAGCTTCGCTTCCGTCATCACCCTCGGCAACAACATCAAAGGATGATTCAAAATCTAATATGCGCTTTACGCCTTCACGGAAAAGCTGATGGTCATCGATTATGACGATACTAGTCTTCAACGGCTTCTTCCTCCTAGTTTCTAAATTAATATGTCTATTCTCTATTATTTAAATGGTAGGGAATTTGGATAAATACCAAAGTGCCTGCCCCCGGTTGTGAATCAATCGTCATTTCACCTTCCAGCAGCTCGATCCTTTCTCTCATTCCCACCAAGCCAAATGAACCTTCTTTTTGAATCGAAGAGTCAAACCCCTTTCCATCATCTTTAACGACGACGGTCACCATCTCCTTGGAAATGGACAGTTTAACTTGAATCTGTTTTGGGTCCGCGTGCTTCAATGAATTTTGTACAGCCTCTTGAACCAGCCTGAATAATGCGACCTCCATATCGGAAGGGAGCCTTTTGACCTGCCCAAGGTTGACGAAATTCAGATTTACGCCATTATTATAGTCTTCGGTCGTTTGCAGGTACTTTCTGAGGGTAGGAACAAGTCCTAAATCATCAAGCGCCATAGGTCGAAGGTCATAGATGATTCTTCGCACTTCATATAAAGCATTCCTTACCATGACCTTTAAACTGCGGATTTCCACTAACGCTTCATCAGGACCTCTCTCCCGCTGCACTCGTTCTATCAGGTCTGAGCGCATCATGACGTTTGCCAGCATTTGCGCCGGACCATCATGGATTTCACGTGAGAGCTTTTTACGTTCCTGCTCCTGGGCTTCGATTATTTTCAGACCGAAGTCCTGTTTGCGTTTCGCTTCTTGAAGGGCTTCCCCCACAAATTTAAGATCCTGTGTCAAATAGTTCTGCACTACCGATATTTGCGAGACGAGATGCACCGCTTTATCGATCGTCTGCTGCAAACCCCTTAACCTTAACTCAAGCTCATCCCGGCGATTACGGAGCTCTTTCTCCAATTGCCGGTTAATTTGTAAATCGACTTGCAGCTTATGTGCCCTTTCATAAGCATCGCGCACCTGTTCTTCAGAAAAATGGTTGAAGTGCATACTGACTTCTGAAAGCCTTTTTCGAGCAAACCTGGCTTTTGAATCCAGTGCATCGCTGTCGGTTATCACAATGGCAACCCTGATTTTCACATCATCAAGCTCTTTTGATAATGTCTCGAAATCCTTTCGGCATTGTTCGCCGATATCAAAGACTTCATCCTTACTTTCACTAACAGTGCTCACCATTGTTTCTAAGATCTTGTCCAATGCTTTAGCATCAACCTTTTTAATGGACATTAAGATCCCTCCACTTAAATCAAAAGAATTAAACAATTTATTGTCTTAAAGACTATGTATATGGAAAAAAGTTCTTTCCCTTTTTCATGAATGGTTAAATTTCAGGAAACTTTTGTATGAAGTAACCTTCATGAACATATTGTACCAAAAAAAGATTAAAAATACGTTAATTTCCTTTTGTGATTTCCATAAAATGTACATATTTACTATACATCTCATAACCCGGCCATTAAGTCTGCCTATTAAAGGCAGAAAGCCATATCTATTTTCCTGATACAAAATATCCTTTTCAATCAAATGGGATATTCCGCTTCATTGATTATCATATGAAACAGATGCATTTATTAAATGGCAAAATCCTTGAAATGAGAGGACACGTTAAGGTAAAGCCAGGATAATGGCACAGAACTCATGTTTTTCCTACAATGTTATTCTTTTAAGCATATATGACCAGCTAATAACAATAACAGGCAATGAAATTAATTATAACACGTACAGCTTTATCTTATATTAAAGTTTCTTTACACATGCAGTATGTAAATGAATCGTGATTGCCACTTTTTCCGCAAAGCCTTATAATAAATCAACTAATAGGAAGCACGAAGGTGGAATAATAATGCTCACTCAATATTTAACGGTGGCAGGTCGCGGCGACCATGAAATCGTCATTGAAAAATCCCGTTTTATTTCCCACATCGCCCGGGTCGAAACCGAAGATGCCGCACAGGCCTTTATCCAGGAAATCAAGAAAAAGCACAAAGATGCTACACATAATTGTTCAGCTTATATGATAGGGGAACAAAATCAAATCCAAAAAGCCCTCGACGACGGGGAGCCGAGCGGAACGGCAGGCGTCCCTATCCTAGAAGTGCTTAAGAAAAAAGAACTGAAAGACACCGCTGTTGTGGTCACACGGTATTTTGGCGGCATCAAACTTGGTGCTGGCGGCCTCATTCGCGCTTACAGCAAAGCGACTTCAGAAGGGATAAATACCACTGGTGTCGTCATTAGGAAACTAATGCGGGTCATTTCGACAACCGTCGACTATACCTGGCTTGGAAAATTGGAAAACGAATTGCGCTCTTCCATTTACCAAATAAAGGAAATTCAATACCTCGATCAGGTCAATATCCTTGTATATGTGGAGGAAACACAAAAAGAGACATATACCGCTTGGATTACAGAGCTGACAAATGGTCAAGGCCACATCACTGAGGAAGAAATGCTTTATTTGGAAGAGGAATTCTCCTGATATACTCCTGCATATTTTTCCTTTTTTATGCTGTAATATAATTGAAAAGAAATATTTATTTTACGAAATTATTAAATCATTGTAAAATTAGGTGTAATATATGACGAAATATAAACTGCTGGATTCGAAAAATAGCGATATATGTCTGATGTTCGTTATTTAAAAGGAGAAGAAAAAGATGTCTACTACTAGGCGTGTTTATAAAATTAAAAAAACAAAGAAAAAAAGGCGAAAGAGGCTTTGGTTATTGCTTGTTCCCCTGCTGGTACTTGGTCTGGGGGCTTCTACGTATGCTGCAACCCTGTATATGAAAGCCCAGAATGTATTCAATGATTCCTATGACCCTGTGGAAGCTTCAGCAAAGCGAAGTGCAGCAATCGACCCGCTCGAAGATAATTTCTCGATCCTTTTCATAGGAATCGATGATAGCAAGGACCGTGACTTAAAAGGAAATTCCCGGTCGGATGCTTTAATGCTGGCCACATTCAATAAAGATCAAAAGTCTATAAAACTATTAAGCATTCCGCGTGATTCATATGTGTACGTGCCAGCTAAAGGCGTAACCACGAAAATCAACGCGGCCCATGCAGCCGGCGGACCGAAAGCGACGATGGACACCGTAGAGGAGTTACTCGATGTCCCTGTCGATTATTATGTTCGCATGAACTTCAATGCTTTCATCGATGTCGTAGATTCATTGGATGGCATCGAAGTCGACGTCCCTTATGAAATGTATGAAATCGATTCACATGACAAAAAGAATGCCATCCACCTCGAAGAAGGATTACAGACCGTTGATGGTGAAGAAGCATTAGCATTTGCACGGACACGTAAAAAGGACAGTGATATCCAACGCGGCGAGCGTCAGCAGGAAGTCCTGAAAGCCATCATTGCCAAAGCAACCTCTGCTGGATCACTAACGAAATATACAGACGTAATGGAAGCTGTCGGCGACAATATGACAACGAACCTTAAATTCTCGCAAATGAGAGGTTTCATAAAATATGTGACTACCGATAAAGGCATCAATCTTGAAACCATCAAACTTGAAGGACAGGATTCCACCATTAACGGAACCTATTATTATCAGCTGAACGATACATCATTAGCGAACACTAAGCTGTTGCTTCAATCCCACTTGAACCTGGGACCAGCTGAAGGCAATCAAACTGAAGCAGTTCAATCACAAATACAAGAATAAAGCGAACCCCCCACTCGTCTTGAGTGGGGGGTTTTTGATGCATTACAAAGAATGGCCGTAAATAAAATCTAGTACAAAAAAGCCACCAACCGTTACTTCAAACGATTGGTGGCTTTCCGATAAAACTAGCGAATCTAGTAATCTATTCCAAAATGATCATGGCTTGTTTTTAAAGTTGAGCATCTTGAGCAACGGCTGGTAGTTTGAATTGACCAAACCAATTTTCTCCACAAAAATCTCTATGATCAGCAGAAGCCCCGTTACAAGGATCAAAGCCCCCCACATCGTTGCAAATGAAAAGATTATGGCCGCTAAACCAAAGCAAGCAGCTAAAGCATAAATGAGCAAGACAGTTTGCTTATGTGTGAATCCCAAGTTTATCAAACAGTGATGTAAATGTGATTTATCAGCAGCCGAAATCGGCTGTTTATTGACGACCCTGCGGATAATCGCGAAAAATGTATCCGAAATGGGAACACCCAAAATGATGATCGGTACGATCAATGAAATCATCGTTACGTTTTTAAACCCTAGCAGGGACAGAACGGCAATGATGTAACCTAAGAATAAGGCACCTGTATCTCCCATGAAAATCTTTGCCGGATGGAAGTTATATTTCAAGAAGCCAAGAGTGCTTCCAATCACGATCAATGCGACCATGGCAACAAATAGGTCCCCTTTAATAAGGGCCATAGTTGCAATTGTCACTAATGCGATTGTTGAGACACCGCCTGCAAGACCATCCAGTCCATCTATTAGGTTGATTGCATTAATGATGCTGACGATCCACAAAATGGTGATCGGTATACTGAAAACACCAAATTCAAGTGTATCGGTAAAGAACGGCAAATTGATGAATTCCACTTCAAGACCGCCCCATAATACGATAATGAGGGCAGCCAAAACCTGACCCAGGAATTTGGGTGCAGCCCTTAATTCAAAAATATCATCAGCCATCCCGATCAATATGATGACAAGGGCTCCCACCAGAAGGGGCAGCTGCTCCCCAAAATCATCCATGAAAGGCGAGAAGAGCAAGAAGGTAATGAAAAAACTCAAAAATATAGCTAAACCGCCCATGCGCGGCATAATTTTACTATGCACTTTTCGCTCATTCGGTTTATCGGTAGCTCCTAATTTAAAGGCCAGCTTTCCGACAAAAGGAGTCAAAAAAATGGATAATAAAAAGGCTACCAACAAGGCCCCTATTAACATCAAGAACCACCTCAATTCAACTAAAAATCTAATACCCGTTACGATCTATAAGAAAACCTATATATAAATGCTTATTTAATTTTTCATCCTCAAATAAACATTATATACGTTATTGGCTAAAATCTCTATAGAAAAGTTGTTTTTTGCAAATTTTTGTAAATTCAACCCTATCTTTGTCAAGTCCCCGGATTTTTTAAATTCCAAAGCATTGCAGATGGCCAGTTTCAGCTGTTCGACATTGCCGATATCCGTTATCCAGCCCTTGCTCCGATCGGGAATCAATTCCTGTACACCGCCGACATCACTAGTGATTGCCGGAAGACCCGATCTTGCTCCTTCAAGTAAAACGAGTGGAAAACTTTCGCTTAAGGAAGTCAATAATGTGATGTCCCCCAACGGGTAGATTCGATCTAAATCTTCACGATACCCTAAAAAGTACACGTGATCGGATAATCCCTTTTCCGAGACCATCTCTTCCAGAGCGGATCTCCTGCTCCCGTCCCCTGCAAGGATCAGCTTCACATGGGGAAATTCCGATACCACTTCACTTAATGCCGCTAAAGCAAATTCATGACCTTTCACCGGTTCAAGCCTTGCAGGCATGATGATGATGAAATCATCTTTCCCGAACCCGAAATCTTCTCTTCGAAACGGGAAAGGCAGTTCCTTTTCAAAGTCAATTCCGTTCAGGATCTTCGTTATTTTGGTCGAATGGATTCCTTGGTCAATCAAGTCCTGCTTAAAGCGGTCGGAAACCGCCAGTATATGATCGGCATATTGAAATGACCTTACATGAAGGCCCGTAAACAATTTCCCTTTTACACCCTGCCCTAAAAAATCATGATGTGGCGAACTGTGAACAGTAAGGAGCCATGGACATTTAATGAGGCGCTTTATAAAAGCACCATATATATTAGCCCGCGGACCATGTGTATGGATGATGTCTATATTATTTAGACGGATAAAGTCCCTTAAAGGTTTCAAAATTGAAAGATCATATTTGGAATGTTGCTTGAAAAGTTCAGTTTGTATCCCGGAGGACATGGCCCGCCGGTATAGTTCACCATTTTCAAATACACCAAGCAAACACTCCTCTTTATTCAATTGGTTCAGTAAGGACATAATATGAAACATACCGCCGCCGGTTTCATTACCAGCGTTTAAGTGCAAGATTCTCATCCAGTCCACTCCTTATGTTCAGGAACGCTGCACCGTTTTCCTTAACCGCCTAACCTTTAATACGAATCTTGGCAGCGCAAGCATCCGTTTCCACCGTGAAGGTTGCTGGATCAGTCGGTACAACCATTCAAGACGCATTTTTTGCCAGAAAACCGGGGCGCGGTTCACCTTTCCCGCAAGGACATCAAAGCTTCCCCCTACCCCCATGAATAACCCTTTATTGAATAACGCATAATGTCTGGAAACCCATTTCTCCTGCCTGGGGAACCCTAATGCAGTCAATATGATGTCAGGTTCCAGTTCCGCTATTGACTTCGGCAGGGTATCATCCTTGATATCAATGTAACCATGGTTGTATCCCACCAACTCGAGACCCGGATATAATTCTTTCACTTTCAGGGCCGCTGCTTCAATCACGTTTTCCTCCGCTCCAAGCAGATAAACCTTCAACGCTTTTTCATCAGCGACCCGAAATAATTCATTCATCAAGTCGAATCCTGTAATCCGCTCTTGTAAAGGTTGATTTAGCCATTTAGAGGCCATAATAATACCAACGCCATCCGGAGTGATGTAATCAGCCGATATAATGATGTCTTTATAATCCTGATGTTCATTTGCATACTCGACTATTTCCGGATTTGCCGTAACGACAAACGTTTTTTCCTGATTCATCAATCTAGGATAAATCATTCCATTCATGAACTCATCCATATTGCTATCAATGAATGGAATGGTTAGTATCTCAACAAACTTCTCTGTCATTTCACTTCAGCCTTTCATATGTACTATACATCTAAAGGGTGGGGTATTATTCAAGAAATTTTTTCATACACATCATAGAACATGATTTTTGATTCAAAGGTGGTTAATCAATTGAAGTTTATAGAAAAACAATCGTTACCCATTCTATTTCTGTGCCTGCTCATCCCATCGGCAGTGCCTCACCCTATCGCCGGTTACATAGCAACGGCGTTGATGCTCGTTTTTATCGGTATAAATAAAAAAAACCTGTTATTAATTCTATTCATTTATTTCCCTGCCCGTCCCATATTGATGGAACTGAATAGCGGCTTAACTTATACAGGTGACCTGATCATCCTCACCTTATTCATTTCTTTGCTAATTGAAAAATTCAAAAAGAACGAATGGCCATTTTCGAAATATCATTTCACTGCGCCATTTTGGTTGTTTTGTTTAATCGGTGCCGGTGCTGCACTCATAAACGGGGTGGGAATCCTCCCCATCTTGTTTGAACTCCGTGCATTGCTTATTACATTCTTGCTTCTTTACATTATCGGTGAATTAAATCTAGAAAGAAAGGATATCTTTCGCTTTTTGAAGGTAATCCTAATATTTACTATCTTACTTTGCCTGCATGGCATAGTGGAGAAAATCTTTTCACGTACGATCCTGCTTCCCCGCGCATGGGAATTGTGGAATCTTTCCCCAACAAACCGGATGAGGATTTATGGAGCACCAGCCAATCCTAATGTATTTGCCTTATTCTTAAGCATCCAGTTATTCCTTGGTTTCTTTCTATTTCAGTCGCTGAAAAAATATAAATGGATCGTCTTTCTGGCTGCCATCCTGATTTCCGGAACGTTACTGCTTACCTATTCGCGGGGCACGATGATTGCATTCGGGTTCGCTGCGCTTGTCTTTATAATTTGGACTAGAAATAAACCATTTCTCAAATATACTGTAGGAGCATTTTGTCTCGGGCTGCTTCTTATTTATTACCCAGTTTTATTTGCATCAAGTAAAGTGGAGGTATCCGCATCGATTCCCATGGAAAATGTGGTAATCGGCAGCACCCCCTCTTCCGAACACGAACATGCCCTCTCCAATCGTTTTTCAGAAATGTTCTCTGATAAGACCCTGCACCAAAGTACGGAATGGGGCCGGTTATATGTCCTAATCAAGGGAATTGAAATTTTCAAAGATCACCCGATAATCGGCACCGGTCTAGCCACCTTCGGGGATTCTGCCACACTTTCCTTTTCCTCACCAATCTATCAGGAATACCAAATTGGTGAAAGGATGTATACCGATAATCAATATATCCAGATCCTGGTCCAAACTGGTGCGCTCGGCTTCCTTGCGGTTCTTGCATTCATCCTTTTCACCTGCCGGAAAATCCTGAAATCGGGAAAAGGCACATTTGCGGCGTTCACCATCTGCCTGATGTTGGCCGCACTATTAGCAGGACTTTTCTACAATATTCTCGAAGATAAAACATTTACGCTGATATTTTATAGTTGTTTGGGATTCTGTTTACAGAAGGACATCATTTTAAAGGATTGAAAATATGCCTACTCTTTCAAATGTCATTAAATCGGTCGGGCTCGTCACCATTATTGCAGCCATTGGAAAAGTCCTCGGGTTCGGGCGGGAATCGATCATAGCCGCCTATTTCGGGGCATCATCCATGGCGGATGTTTTTTTCGTGGCAAGTCTCATACCAACCATTCTATTTACGGCTCTCGGCAGCGGTCTTCAGGCCGGCGTTATTCCTATTTACTTGGAAAAGAAAGCGGATAACCCGAAGAAAGCTGATGAATTCATCAGTGTTTTAGGTTCTTTCTTCATGCTGGTTGCCGGAGTCCTGACCATTGCCTGCATGATTTTCATAAAGCCGCTCGTCATGATGACAGCCCCGGGTTTCTCCGATTCAGAGCTTGCCCTGACGGAGTCACTGACCCGGATCATGCTGCCCAGTTTACTATTTTTCACGCTTTCATACATGGCGACGGGGGTCCTGAATGCGAATAAGCGCTTTATTCTGCCGGCACTCACTTCAACTGCACAAAACACGGTCATTATAGCAGCCACCGTATTGTTCGCTGCTCCCTTTGGGATTGAAGGACTTGCTTGGGGGTTTGTGTTCGGTGCAGCAAGCCAGTTCCTTATTCAATACCCATCATTGAAGAAATACGGAATCCGGCCCATCGTCTCTTTCCTGCCCCATAAAAGGCAGATTGCACAAACACTGTTCACCTTTTATCCAATCATTATCGCAGCTTTGGCGATCCAGTTGAATAGTGTCGTCGATCGAATTATTGCGACTTCGCTCGAAACTGGAAGCGTATCGGCCCTGAACTATGCGAATCGGCTGCTGTGGCTGCCATTGAGCATTGTCCTCACGCCGCTGATTACCGTATTGTACCCTTCAATCGTCGAGCGCGCGCTTATAGGCTATCAATCTTTCCTTAATTTAACCTTAAAAGGGTTGAAATCGTTGTTATTTTTAGCGATTCCGTTCATGGTCGTCATGTTAATCAGCGGAAACAGCTTAATCACTCTGGCTTTCCAACGCGGGGCTTTCGATGCTTCAGCAACCGACATGACTTATAGGGCATTCTTCTTTTATTCAGCTTGTCTCCCGTTTTTTGCACTGAGGGATTATTTGATGAACGCCTTTTACGCCTTGAAGAAAACGAAAGTGGCCATGTATTCCTGCCTGATTGCCGTTTTGCTTAACGTGCTGCTCAGCTGGGTTCTATCACGTTATCTCGGCGTCGGTGGAATTGCTTTAGCATCGGGGATTTCCATGCTCCTGCAATCCCTCTACCTTTTCAGCTACCTGTGGCTGAAGACAGGAAGAACGGACAAGGCTGCTTTCAGGGATGTTTTTCAGGAAATCGGCAAGCTTACCATCATCGGAGCCATCATTTACGGAATCGCTCTCTGGATCCATCCGCTTACCCTATCGTTGCCCATCATCATGGAATTGGTGATCATCACGCTGCTGGTATTCGGATTATATCTCTCACTATCCATTCTTTTTAAAGTAAGCAGTCTGCAAGGGATGAAAAGGATCAGATCATCAAAGTAATACATTAGAAGAAGGAGTGCCATTATGAACATTTTAATCACAACCATTTTCAACTACCCTCATGAAGGAGGGCTATCGAGCCATATCACTACGTTAAAAAAGGGTTTAATGACACGGGGCCATAATGTGGATATATTATCTTTTTCTCAATTACCAGCTTTCAAGAGGAAGATGCTCGCCCAGGCTCCAGGATTTTTATTAAATAAAGTAAAACAGGGGAGCGGCCAGCTTTTCAATGATCGGCAACGCCAAAAATTATTGGCTTCATCTATTAATGCCTTGAAAAAGAACTATGATGTCATTAATGCCCAAGACATTTTCGCAACGCTCGCTTCCATCGAATCCGGGATACCAACGGTGCAAACCGTCCATGGGTATTATTCATTCGAGGCAGTCAGCAGGGGCGCCCTTCTTCCGGACAGTGAAGAAGATTTGATCATTCGCGAGCTAGAAAAAAAAGCTTATCAGTCCGCTGCAAAAGTTGTGACGGTCGATCAAAGGATCAAAGACTATATAAATCATTTGGCACATATAGAGGCGGATACGATCAAGAACTTCATTGACGTGTCTGCTTTTAAACCGGAGATGGCAAAGCGGGAGCAAACTCGCCGGGACTTTCAAATACCGCTACATAAAAAGATGCTTTTCGTTCCGAGAAGAATGACGGAAAAGAACGGTGTCATCTACCCGCTCCTTGCTTTGCCGGAGGTGCTGGAAAACCATCCTGAAACGGTTTTGGTCTATGCAGGTACAGGGGAACAGCGAAGCCGGCTAGAGGAAACCGCAGCCAGTCTCAATATATCCGCTTCCGTACTTTTCCTGGGTTCTGTGCCGTTCGAGAAAATGCATAACCTCTATGAAGCATCGGACATCGTACTCATCCCTAGCGTTCATTCCCACGGGGTGGAAGAAGCGACTTCCATTTCCGCTTTAGAAGCGATGAGTTGCCGCTCACCCGTCATTGCAAGCGCAATCGGAGGTTTAAAGGAGATTCTCATTGATGGCGAAGATGGCCTTTTAGTAGAGGAAAAAAATAAAGAAGCACTTGCACAAGCCATCTCCCTTCTGCTTAAAGACCCTGAATATGCAGCAAAGTTAGCTTCGAAAGCAAGGTGTAAAATGGAAAGTGAATACTCCCACCTTTCAGCGGCCGAGCGGTTTGAGAAAGCTTATGTTGAAGTGCTTAACTAAAAAAAAGCAGACCCAAAGCCCGGGTCTGCTTTTCACTTTCATACCAGTGCGGAACTACGCCTTTTCATTTGCTCTTCACGGTATTTTTTCTGTTCTTGTTTAGACATGGCGTTATATTCTTTTAAGAATGCCTCATATTGCGGCATTACTTCCTTCATGGCACCGTATGCCTTTAACTCTCCATATTCAAGCCATAATGCCTTTTGGCAAAATTTCTTCATCTGACCGATTGAATGGCTGACAAAGAACATCGTTTTGCCCTTTGCCTTAAATTCGTTCATTTTCTCTAAACACTTTTCAGCAAAGTTTTTATCCCCGACTGATAAGGCTTCATCAATAATCAGGATATCTGGATCGATATGCACGGAAATGGAAAAACCAAGCCTGGACTTCATGCCGCTTGAGTAGGATTTCACCGGTTGGTCAATGAACTTACCAAGTTCCGAAAACTCAATGATCTCAGGCTCAAGTTCTTTGATCCGATTTTTATCGAATCCGAGCATCAGCATTTTCAGTTCGATGTTTTCCCGGCCCGTCAACTGATTATTCAGGCCCGATGAAACGGCAATCAAAGCCGTTTTCCCATTAGTTTGGACATTTCCGTCCGTAGGCGGGACAATGCCTGCAATAATATTGGACAATGTGGATTTACCTGATCCGTTGACCCCGACAAAACCTATTACATCGCCCTTTTCTGCTTCAAAACTAACATTCCTCAGAGCGAAGTACTCTTCCCCATAGCTTTTAGGCAAAAGGAGATCCAATAATTTTTCCGAGTTTTTATTATATAATTTATATTTTTTCGTTATATCTTTGACTATTACCGATTTTTCCAAATTTTCTCACTTCCAGTTTACTTAAAGTCAACAAAGCGATCTCTGAACCTGACATGCAGCGAGGAACCTATCATAAACAAGATGATAACGACTGCCCAGAAATAAAGCGTATACTCCCAATGCGCTATCAGATACCATGATTCCCCCAACAACGAAGCTCGATACCCTTCCACAATATAATATAGTGGATTCAGCTTCATGATGTTGACTATGGTAGGGTGTTCCTTAGCATCCATTACCCAAAGGATTGGTGTTAAATAAAACATGACTTTCATTAAGGACACGATGATATTATGAACGTCACGAATGATGGTTGATAATGTTGAAGTGATTAAACCCAATGAAAATAACAGCAAGACCGTCGCTGCAACATAATACGGCAGTTGCAAGATGTAGAGTGTAGGGAGGTAACCTGTAAACCCTAATAGGATGATGATGACTCCCAGCAGCATGAGATGCTGATACAACTTAGCAAAGATGACATACGATGGAATCACACTCATCGGAAAGCTCATCTTGGATACCATATTCATTCGGGAATAGACGGATTTGGACGTTTGGGTTATGGCCGGGTTCACAAAGAACCAGACAACGATCCCTGCCATCAGCCATGGAAGGAAATCATCCCCGCGATTTAAGATGATAAATCCAAATACAAACCAATAAATCGCAATCTGTATCATCGGATTGATGATTTCCCATAGGACTCCCAGGTAGTTACTGCTGTTGGCACTTTTCACCTCATAAACAGATAAACGCCTTACCAAATAAAAATGTTTGATTTGTTCTTTTAAAACGGTCAAAGCTGAACTCATAAATTACACAGACCTTCCTAAAAACACTTTTTCTACGACACGGCGTGAAGCCTGGCCATCCTCGAGTGCACAAAACCGCTCGTGAAAATGATTGATATCATTGGTATTTTCATATTTCATCGTCTTGATACTATCAATGACCGCATCAGATGTTTTGACTAACAAACCTGGTGCATTCTTTTCGAAATCAAAGTAAAATCCGCGAAGCTTATCCCTGTAATTTTCAATATCATATACATAGAAAAGCATCGGACGCTGTAAATTTGCGTAATCAAAGAATACGGATGAATAATCGGTTATTAATAAATCCGAAATAAGATACAAATGACTAATATCTTCGTAACTGGATAAATCATAGGCGAATCCTTGATACGCCGATAAATCCAAGTTCTCAGAAACCAAATAATGAAGACGGAGCAAAATGACATACTCCTCCCCCAATTCCCGTTTCATTCGATCCAGATCCAGTTTTATTTCGAACTTATATTTTCCCTTGCTATAAAACTCATCATCTCTCCAAGTCGGGGCATATAAAACGATCTTTTTCTCTATTGGTATACCCAACTTCTGTTTCAATGAGTCGATTGTATCACGATTATTCCCGTTGTAAAGGATATCATTACGAGGATAACCTGTTTCCAGAATTTTAGAGGTATCGACATTGAAGGCCCGGGCAAAGATTTCACTTGAATAAGCATTCGGTGAAATTAAATAATCCCATTTACTTGATTCGGCATGGAAATTTTCTTTATATTTATCCGTCGTCGTTCCAGGCATATGAACTTCATTCATATCCGCCGCAAGTTTCTTTAGTGGAGTACCATGCCACGTTTGCAAATAGATCGTGTGCTTCGGCTTCGGAATCCAAAGCGGGAGCCTGCTGTTCGTCACCCAATAACGGGCCCTTGTCATTTTGAGCAGCCAACTGAATGAAAAACGATCGAGATATGGAATGCCTGCCTCTTCGAAAAGAGCTGCATACTTTTTATCTACGCTCCAATACATTTTATATTCAGGATGGTTACTCTGCAAGTATTCATAAATCGCCCGGGGATTACAGCTATACTGCTTGCCCAAAAAGCTCTCAAAAATGACAAGCTTCTGGTCCACTGGCAACACTGTGCCAGCAAATGCAAAAGCCATTTTATATCCTCTTAAAATAATTGCTTTAGCCTTATTTTTAACTAGCGATAGAAAGGAAGGTCTCTTTGAGGTTTGTACTTTTTCATTTGACATATCCGATCTCCCTTTTTATTGATTAATGATCATTGAACCATGCTAATTTCAAACCAAAAATAAGCTCACCCAATAAAAGGGAGAGCTTATTTTTGGCGTACTTCTACAGCTACTCCAAAGACTTAATTGCCAGTCCCAAATTATTTGCCACTGTTGTATAAAACTCCACATTTTTCTTATTATACGTCATCTTATTTTTCAGGATCCTTTTAATATTCATCAATTGATAATCATTGTAGCGAATGAACACTGTAAATAATGACATTTCCAATTTATCAATTTCTTCTAAAGAAACAGTAAACTGACCTATATTACCGTCTATTTGAACTTCGCAATTGATTTCATTGTCCATTCTTTTTCGATCACGTATCAATACAGAATCTATGTTGTTTATATCATCACCATAAATCTCAAAACTTTGGTGATAGACATTATCCATGATAAAGGAATCCATTGCACGGGCAAGCATCGGTATCCTGACAAAGCGATATTCGTCTTCCAGAAATGGAAGTTCATAATATGGTAAACCATCTTTAATATGATACTTTTTATTGGAATCTCGCTTTAACCATTCAAATAACTTCACGAAATCCTCAATGCGATCGCCCATGAATAATTCAAGAGCCAATTTATAAACAGGCACCTTAAATTCATCCTTAAAGTCATATGACAGGTTTTTCGCAGTTTCGACAGCTTCCCTTAATATTTCTATAAAATCTTCTTTATTCTTGGATTTCACAAAAGTTTGGCTGTCGAACGTTTTTACAATATCGTACTCATAAATCCGGTTAAGGGCCACCTTTTTCAATTCGATGGCAATGTCCTTGGATTGAATATACTTTATTATGTCGATATCCGCTTTTCTTTTTTCCAGCACATTCGTAACACGTGTTAAAGAAGAGGGATTTTCTGAAGTCCTATTGACATAATAAATAGGCTTTTTAGTAGTTGATACTGCTCTGACTTTAAAGAAAACATCAGTAAAGAACCATTTATCTTCACCGAATTTCATATTCGGAAAACCAATTTCATTTTCTTTAATCATAGGCAGATTCATCATCCTGGCCGTTGGACCCATATGATAAAAAAAGTGCGGAACATCCATTGGGGTGATGCTTCTTCTTTCTTTAATGGAAGCAAACTCACCGATGACACTCTCTGCCTCAGATTCGACTTTTACCGTTTTGCCCACTACATAATCATCACCGGTTTCCTCCAGGATGTTATAGAGGCTTTCCAGTCCATCATGGGCAAGCCAGTCATCCGCGTCTAAAAAAGTTATATATTTGGATGTTCCCAACTCTATTCCAATGTTTCTGGGGGTCCCAGGTGACCCATTATTTTCTTGAAGAGTAACTGAACAGATATTTTTATATTTAGCTGTATACTCCTGAATGATTTTATTGGTAGCATCAGTCGAACAATCGTCAATAATGATATATTCAATCTGATCTATACCCATTGTCTGATTTATTACTGATTCAATCGTTTTTCTGATGAATTTTTCAGCATTATAAGCAGCCGTGACTACAGTGACCCTTTTTTCTTTTCCTAAAAATTTATTCCTTAAGCCAACAGGGTTATTTTTTATTGAAATATTACCGCTCTTTAAAAGTTCCCTCGCCTTTTGACGTACCAAGAAATTCATACGATTCCCTCCTTTTAAGTAGAGGTAACATAGATGTTTCTATCAGGCAGCCAGTTACCAGTTACTTAAAAGCAACAATACCCTTTATTTAAGGAATCAATCATTAAAAAATTTATCCACGATTCTCTGTGTAGCTTTACCATCCTCTATTCCACAATACTTCTCTCTAAATAAACCATATCTCTCTTTGTATTGCATGTTTATTTCATCAATATTGGTAATAGTATCGATAATCTCCTCAGTCGTTTTTAAAAATGGACCTGGTGCTTCCTTTTCAAAGTCCATATAGAATCCGCGGATGTTATCTCTGTAATCTTCCAAGTCATACGTGTAGTACAAAATCGGCCGGGCAGTATTAGCAAAATCGAACATTACGGAAGAATAATCCGTAATCAATATATCAGAAATCAGGTAAAGTTCCTGGATATCTGAATAATTGGATACATTTATCACGAAATCCTCGAATTCGCTCGGAATGCTCAGATTATTACTTATAACAACATGCATCCTTAACAACAGGATATATTCATCCCCTAGTTCTTCCTTCATTCTTTCCAAATCAAATTTCAGCTCGAAAATGAATTTATTATTTTTCGAAGTTTGATTATCCCGGAATGTAGGAGCATATAAGATGACTTTTTTTCCTTTTGGTATCTTCAGTTTTTCCATCACTGAGTCGGCAACCATTGAAGCATCTTCCTTGTAAAACAAATCATTTCTCGGATATCCCGTTTCCAATATTTCCCCTTCATATTTGAAAGCACTTCTGAAGGCTTTGGATGCGTATGGACTTGGTGATATTAAATAATCCCAAGTTCTCGTTGCACCATGCACCCGATTCAAGTACCCCTCGTCTCTTCCTTGAATATTATCGATATCAAACAGCATTTTTTTCAAAGGGGTTCCATGCCAAGTCTGAATATATGTCGTTTCCTTCCTTTTGCTTAAATAAGTAGGGAAGTTTTGATTATTTATCCAATAACCTGCTTTGGCTAAATAATAATAATATTCCGGGCTTAGGCGTTTGATCAGCTTCGTATTCTTTCCTTTTATCGGTAAATTACCATTATACACCCAAACTTTTTTATATTTATTATCCCTTTTGACCAGTTCTTCATAAATATATTTGGGGCTATCGGAGAATTGCTTCCCTATCCCACTTTCAAAAAGAATAAGGTTCCGGTCAACCGGTATGACCCTGGACATGATTTTATAAACTTTTTTCATGACAGGGAAATACTGTTCACTTTTCCTAAATCGATTCATAATGAGTTTTGATATCGGGTGGTTATATAATTTAATAAGTGAATTCTGATCTTTTTCTGCATGTTTAATCACTTCGAATATCCTTGAATTAGAATGGACATCCCGATATTTAATAAAACGGTTGGCCTTATCGATATACTTTTTCTTCATGACAAAATCAGTGTTGGCGTATTCGGCTAATACACCTAACAATCCATCCAATTCATCAACGATTTCACCCGGAAGATCGTTATCCAAATCCAAATGTGACGGTCTTTTCCCTATGAAACGATCTCTATCAAATTGATAGTAAATAACCGGTTTATGCAGGAAACTAAAGTCGAAAGCAACACTTGAATAGTCCGTGATCATAATCGCACTTTCCTTAATTAACCTTTGGACATCCACTTCACCCTGACTAATCACCCGAACAGGGGCATCTTTAAAATAAGACGTGAATTTCTGCATATTAGGGTGAAGGCAAAAAATGATTTCAAACCCATTATTTTTAGATAACTCATGTAAAACCGGGTGATTCACCAAGTTCTGATACCTTTCGAAATACTCGCTTTCCAAAAATATTTCATCGGATGTAATCCAATCTCGCCATGTCGGAATGATCAGTAATTGCCGCTTTGTTAAAACATCATCCTTAAATAGTGAGTCGAACCTAGAAAGTCCGGTCGTGAATACTTCCTTCTCGTTGTATCCAAAATCCGTTACGATCATATCCTTTTCGAAGTCTGAACTAACTAGAAAAACATCCGTACTAAAACCGGAGGATGCATTTTTGCCGTAGTTTGCAACCATGTTCTTAGTGCCCATTACACCATGTTGAAGAAATACTTTAACTCCCTTAACACGATTTTTAAATTCAGATGTTCTTAAAGGATATAAATAATCCGGATGATGTGATGAAATGATACGTGTCGATTCCATTGTCTTTTTTATATGGTCCTTTGACTTGAAATAAAGGATATTTCCAAAGGGCTCGACGTTCTTGGCTTCCACGGAATTTTCTTCTATTACATAATACACTTCTTTTTCAGGGTGGTTTTCCCTCATATATTTAAAAAAGTGATATCCGGTATCTTGGGCTTTATAAGTTCTTTCACCAATTAGCCAAACATCCTTTTTCTTTTTAAATAGGGCCAGGAAACGCCTCCATCCCATCATCTTTTTTAAATATCGATAACTTTCCGTAGAGAAGTTAAACACTTCCAAAGATAAATTGGATGCTTTAAAGGTATAATATGGATTGATGATGGCCACTCCATTATTCGAGCTCACATCGGTCTTTTTTGTAAATAATTTAGTTCTCGTGGTTGGTCTTCCGACGCGTACCATTTTCGGCTCTTCCTGATCATGTAAATGTAATTTCATGTAAATATCATAGACATCATCTTCCAAATCCACACTGACTAATTGTTCTAAATCCAATTTCAAATCATATATATAACGATTCAGTCCAAATTTCTTAATATTCATTTCCTTATTATGAATAAAAGATAGATTGGCCTGATATTCTTTGCCACTTTGTCTTCCTCTAACTAGGCCCTCACCTTTTATGATCGCGGAATGCTTGGTGAAGATTTGACCATTAACCTGCATGGTCTTCGAATTGTTTTTGATTTTTTCAATTTGAGACTTAATCTGAATTTTAGGGGTTTTATTGATGTAAAGAGATATATTTCCTTTATTCGTTATCGAGAATATACTTTGTTTATCTTCATAGGTGAAAATACTTAAATTGTTCGTGTACGTCTCCTGAAAACGCCCTAGACGAATTGGAAATTCAATATGAACCTGTTCGTTCTCTTCTACATATTCAGCTTTATGTTCGATATTAAGTATTGTTTTCTTACTCAGCTTTTCAATCGGAACGGCTACCTTTATATAACAGTCATAAACAGTCGGTTCATCATCTGCTAATTTCCTCATTAAATCTTTCATATCTACTTTAAAATCAAATTTAGACGAGCTCACTGATTCAGCTATTTTTATTTTTTGATCTTCATTTTCCCTAGAATGTAGCCATAGTTCTTTTGCGCAATAATGTTCTATTGAGAATTCTCCTTTAATCAATAGCATATTTTCTTCTTGCGCAATGGTCAGAACTTGTTTCAGCTTAATTTTAGGCGTTTTTTTTGCTTTCCCTTTTCCAAGAAGCTTTTTAATCATTTTAGACCACCTATAACAAATTATTTATTTAAATAAAAATGAATCATTCATTGTACTTTAAAATCATAAACTTTTTTTGGTTTTTCCTCAATATCATTAAACAGACAGGTAGATTTCCTGTATTTTCCCTTCAATTCCTCTTATGAACAAAAAAGAAAAAAACCAGGTGATTCATTGTCGTATTGAAACAAAAAAACCGCAAAAATCATATGCATGTCCTTCCATGTTGCCAGAATGGAAAGGGAATAGCAAAAACATGTCTTTCAATTACAAAGAAGTCTTCTTACTATCAAAGTGAACGCTTTCAAAACAGGTCAACCGTTTATATTTTCCCCTCATTAAATGGATCCATAAAAGTTAAGCGATAGATTTATGGCCGATAGATACCATCCTCTGTCCTTTACCTTTCACTATTAGAAAACAGGGATTTATTAAGCCCCTCTAGTTGTTCTCTCTTAAACGTGGTAAAATTGTGAGTGGCTTTTCTGATTGCAGCAAGAATGATGAAATCTTTCTTCATTCATTAATGTGAGGGAAATTATTTTTAAATATCATTTAGTATAAATCCTTACATTAATTATAGACACTTTATTATGCCCTTTAGTGCCATACAAATTAGTCAACATTTAATTTTAACTTAAAAATTAATATTTACAAGAATCATCAATGTAAAAAATTGTGGTTTATTTGTAAAAAAATTGTGGTTTATTTGTAAAGCTATTAAGTTATAATTAGTTAGAGAATGCCATTGCCTAAATATATAGGAATACAACTAGCAGAATTAAAATGCTGGTTGCCTGTTTTATTGTTCCATTTCATATTCTAATAGACCAAATATATATTAATTTGATTGAATAACAGTTCAAGAGTCTTAAAGGAGGAATAAAAATGAAAAAAGTAATCACTTACGGAACCTTTGATTTGCTTCATTGGGGTCATATCAATCTATTAAAACGTGCTAAAGATTTAGGGGATTATCTGATCGTTGCCATTTCTACGGATGAATTCAATGCTTTAAAAGATAAAAAAGCTTATCACAGCTTTGAAAACCGAAAAATGATCCTGGAATCAATTCGTTATGTGGATGAAGTCATACCTGAAGACAATTGGGAACAAAAGAAGGAAGACATCGTTCGTGAAGGTGTGGATATCTTTGTAATGGGTGATGACTGGAAAGGCCAATTCGATGAATTATCCGAAGTTTGTGAAGTGGTCTACCTTCCAAGGACAATCGGCATTTCTACTTCCCAAATTAAAGATGACCTTCTACAAGTTACTAATGGCTAAAGAATTCGCGATAGGGGTTTATCTTTTTTGTTTCAAAGTTTTATTCTCTATCTTTAAACTTTTCCCTTTATATGACAAAACGACCTTTGTCACATCATTCGGGGACAATTGCCAATATATCGCAGATGAAATGGACAAGCAGGACATTTCCGTTCAAAAAGTATTTTTAATGAAATCAAGCAGCTCTATACAAGTTAAGGACGATGGGGAAACCATCGTCCTTCCGTTTGAATCAAAAAATATCAGTGCCATGATCCGATCGATTTATCATCTGGCTACTTCAAAATGGATTATCATCGATAATTATTTTGGCTTTCTTTCAGCCATTTCATTCAAAAAGCAAGTGACATGCGTGCAAGTGTGGCATGCGGCCGGTGCCGTAAAGCAATTCGGAGCAAAAGACCCTTCCATTAAAAACCGTTCAGCCGGTGCAAGGAAAAGATTTTTTGAGGTATATGATAAATTCGATTATGTTACGGCAGGTTCAGAGAGAATGGCCGAGATTTATCAAGAAAGTTTCCAACTGCCGGCATCCCATATCCTAAGGACCGGGATACCTCGGACCGATTTCTTTTTTAATGATGAATCAAAAAGGACTGCCCGTAATGCTTTGCTGGCCAAGTACCCAGAACTTGAGCATAAGAAAATCATGTTATATGCCCCTACATTTCGTAATGACGGCTTGAACAACGGAAAGATTGCTCTTGATTTGGAATTGCTCTACAAGGAACTTAAGGGCGAAAATTATGCGTTATTACTAAAGCTGCATCCAGCTGTAAAAGCAGAGCATGATTTACAAGATAAATTCCCGGGATTCATTTTCCCTGTCAATAGTGACTTTCACGTTAATCAACTGCTGATCAGTACGGATCTTTTAATAACCGATTACTCATCGATTCCATTTGAATTCTCTTTTTTGGGAAGACCCATGATATTCTTTGCATATGACTTAGAAAAGTATGTGCAGGAACGGGGATTCTGGGAGGATTACTCTTCTTCCATGCCCGGACCCGTGGTATCCACCACAGAAGAGCTCTTGAGGAAAATCCGTACCGCCGATCATTCATTAATGAAGATCGCTTCCTTTAACCAAAAATGGAATGAATACTCCACGGGAAAATCAAGCAGGAATTTAGTTGATTTCCTTTTTAAATAAAACCACCCACTTCGTAAAACGAAGTGGGTTTTCTATTTTTCCATAAACACTGAGCGGGAATGCATATCCCAAAAAAAGGTGCATTTTTACAGCAAATGACAAAGAGAAAGGCGAAACTCCAAAATGTGAAAAAAGACTCACAATATAGAAAATATTGTAGATTACAATACTCAATCGCCACCAATATAAACCAGTAAAATACTACTATTTTCCCCTTGTAACAAAAATGTAATATGTTTAAACCCATTTATTTTGTTAGAATAGGGAAAAAGACATATTTGAGGTGGAAAACCGTGAAAAAAAGTGTTGTCGCATTTTCGACATTAGCCATTTTATCTTCGACTTTTGTTTCTCCTGCCCTTGCCGGTACATATACAGTCAAAAGCGGTGATAACCTAAGTAAAATTGCCCAGAAGCATAATACGACGGTAAAAGACTTAAAACAGCTTAATAACTTAAAATCAGACTTCTTGAGAATCAATCAAAAATTAATTACACCCATCTCCAAAACAACATCAAATGCTTCTTCAGTTTCCATGAAAACAACAAAGAAAACCACATATACCATTGTTTCAGGTGATACCTTAACCAGGATAGCAAACAAGCATAACCTTACACTTGCTGAATTGATGAAAATGAATAACTTAAAATCCGATAGAATTTATGCAGGCGCCAAACTTATCGTATCCAAATCAACCACCACCACTACCATTGATTTACCCGGCAGCTCCAAACCATCCAGTGGTACACAGACCCCAGCCAATTCGTCTACATACATTGTGGTAAAAGGTGATACTCTTTCCAATATTTCCAGAAAAACAAACTTGACTGTAGCCCAGCTTAAATCAATCAACTCGTTAAAGTCCGATTTAATCAGAGTGGGGCAAAAACTGAAATTAAGTAAATCGGCAAGCACTGCCCCTGCAGATAAAAACGATGGTGGAAAAGTGGAAGCCCCAAGTTCAGGAAACAAAGTGGCCAAGCTCGTTTCCGAAGCAAAGAAATTGATCGGCACACCTTATTCGTGGGCGGGTTCCTCCCCATCAGGATTCGATTGCAGCGGATTCATCTACTATACGTTCAAGAAGGCTGGGTATGATGTTCCAAGGCTTTCATCATCCACCTATTATGATATGGGCAAAAAAGTTACTTCACCGAAAAGCGGCGATCTTATCTTCTTTGCAACGGGTTCCAATAAATCAGTCATAAGCCATATGGGAATTTACTTGGGCGGCGGGGAATTCATTCATGCCTCATCAAGTAAGGGAGTAACGATCAGTACCACTTCAAACTCTTATTTCAAAAGTAAAATCATGGGTTATAGAAGTTTATAAGATTTACTTGCCAGACTTTCTCTTAAAGTCTGGCAAATTTATGGAAAGAATCATAACTTCTTTAACTCTTCTATACAATTTGGGAAAACAATTGAATGCTGTGCAAACGAAGGAATTCAGAATCCTTCGTTTTTTTGAATGAAAAAAGGTAAATATGCACTCTACCTACAAAAAGAAACTATTCTAATTTTGACAAAAAAAAGGTATAGTTAAAAATACCGACTAGGTACTTTTTCACACCTTCCATTTTGTGGGATGGTTAAGGGAGGAATATTAAATGAGATCCGAACATAAAAAAAAGAAAAAGAAACGCAAAACGTTTAAAATAATCGGCTTCACCCTTCTTATCCTTATCATTGGCGCAGGTGTTTATGGCGCTTCAGTATATCAATCATTAGCCGGTGCGATCAGCACTATGCAGGGCACAGCCCATAAAACGGATAAACGTGTAGAGGACATCAAGTTCAAAAGCCAAGATCCATTTTCATTACTGATTCTTGGTGTGGATGAAAGAAAAAATGACTCAGGTCGATCAGATACGATGATTGTCATGACCGTTAATCCTAAAAAAGAGTCGATTGAGTTATTGAGTTTACCGAGAGATACGCGTACAGAGATCGTCGGTAAAGGTATAAATGATAAAATGAACCATGCCTATGCATATGGCGGAGTGGCCATGTCGATAAATACAGTGGAATCCTATTTGGATATCCCGATTGACTATTACGTCAAAATGAATATGGAAGGCTTTCAGGATATTGTGAATGCCGTTGGTGGTGTCAAAGTCGATAATGATATGGACCTTGCCTATAAAGGATATACCTTCAACAAAGGTACAATCGACTTAAATGGTAAAGAGGCCTTGATCTATTCCCGAATCCGTAAAGAAGATCCCCGCGGGGATTATGGACGGCAAATGCGGCAACGCCAAGTTATCCAAGCTGTCATGAAAAAAGGGGCAAGCCTATCAACACTTACCAATTATGACGATATATTCGAAGCTTTAGGTAAAAATGTGGAAACCAATTTAAGTTTCAATCAAATGTTGAGCATTCAAAATAACTACAAATCATCCCTCAAAAATATTGAACAATATACACTTGAAGGTGACAATCAACGGGTAGATGGCGTTTGGTACAACATCGTTCCAGAAGATACAAAGCTTGCAGCCCAAAATCGTGTTAAAGCACATTTGGGATTATAATGGAAGGAGGATGACTTTTATCGGTCATCCTCTTTTTTTACTTCTTTCTCAATTTTTTTAAAGTAATCGGAACGTATCACCTGATCACTCAGATCAATCTCCTTTTGATCTTTTGGTGAAAATCCTTCGACCTTGCCTTCCCCATTTATTTTCATTTGAGAACCATAATCCCCTTTTAATATCAAGGCATCACCCTCTTCCCCATCCAGCATGCTCTCTCCAAAGTATGAAGAACTCTTTATATTGAACAGATCATATAGAGTGGGCAGAATATCGATTTGGCCCGCCACCTTATCTATCGTTCTTCCTTCCATATCCTCCTGATAAATGATCACGGGAATGGGCATATATTTTTCGATCCACTCTTCATCGCTAATTTTACTACCGTAATACGCTTCAACCTCGTGTTTATCTTTTAAGAATAGCCCATCATGATCTCCGTAAATGACAATTACGCTGTCTTTCAATTTCCCGTCATCCTTCAACTTCTTAACGAAATCCCCGATAGCTGAATCTGTATAATGAATGGCTTCGAAATATTTAGTCAGGTAACTATTTTCTTTTCCAACTTCAGGCTTTATTGTTATCTGTTCCTTCGGCAGCGAAAAAGGTACATGGCTGGTCAAAGTAACGAAAAAAGCGTAATAGGGGTTTTGTTTATCTTTTAAGAAATCATAGCTTTGATTAAAGAAACTGCGGTCTCCCAAGCCCATCGAAATCATCTCATCCTGCTTCATATCCTCTATGGAAAGATAGTCATCAAAACCTAGCGAGGGATATGCATGCTGCCTATTCCAAAAGTCTTCTTCATCTCCGTGGAAAGCAAAACTTTGATAATCCGACTTCTTTAATTCCTTGGCAAGACCAGGAAAATCATTATAAGGGAACCGAAAAAAGGTCGCACCTTGCTTTAAAGGAAATAGTCCGGTATTCACGATAAGCTCTCCATCAGATGAATTTCCAAATACCGTCTGCGGATATACATGCGGGAAATACAATCCCCCTTTCGCCAGTTCATTCATGAATGGCGTGACCTCCTGCCCGGCACTGGTTTGAAAGAGCGGAAACGCCTGTAAAGATTCCACCTGGATGATAATGAGATTCTTCCCCTCCAAGGATCCTGAATGGGCATTTTCCTTTCTTTTCTTTTTATTGAAGTAATCAGAAACGGCCTTCTTTTCTTCCGAAGACATTTCATCCCTTCCCGAGTCATTAAAATAGGCATACGCATCCAATGCGTGATGACCGATAGGACCCCAGTTTCGCAAAAAGGTATTTGCCTCATAACGACGGGTTATATCGACTTTGTCGATAAAGATATTCTTGACCGGTTTTAATCCTGCTATCATCAGGAATATTACGGCCGGCACAAGTGCCATATGCTTGAGGGGGTATTTTTTCTTCACAAAAGATTCAGCAATTGGAATGCCTGCCAGAAGAAAGATTGCATCCTTGATTTCCATCATACTGAATATACTTTCACCTAGCCCATTCAGATTGCTTTTTTGCATCCACATATAGGATGTTATAGGTGTCGAATAATAACGATAAAACCAGATGTCCCCAAGGAAAAAGACCATGATTGAAAGAAGGAAAACTGAAAAAATGATGCCCTTTATGATTCGATTCGATATCCATTCCTTCAGATAAACAATAAAACCGGCAACACCGATGATTATCGTAATGATCCCAATAGAAAGATCGTTACCCATCCTATCATTCGTATAAATGAAAAGTATGGCCACGATTAAGAATGACAATAACTCAAATAGCCTCTCCTTCAAGCGTTGATTACAGTTATTCTTCATGCTCCTGCCACTTTCCTCTTCAATATTTCCAAGCCTTGGTTAGGCTAGATTGCGGAAGATTACTTATAAATATTACTTAGCGTTGCCATTTATGAGAAATTGCACACAGAAAATGGCATAAATATTTGGTGCTACTGACTTCCCTTATAAACAAAAAACCTTCATCACTAAAAGGATGAGGGCTTTGCTTTGGCACTCCGGCAAAAAGCTGCCGATTGCCGCTAGACTCATGCAGTTGTTTTTCTACTTTCTCTTCCATTCAAAAGCAATCTTCCAACCTTCATCAGGAATCGATTCCGCCAACATATCCCCTTCCTCGAACAAGAAACGCCATGGCATGCATGAAAGTGCTGGAAGCTCACCAAGCTCTGCAAGATCGAATGTCTTTTTTGCGAGGAATTTTCCATCTCCATCAACTAACAGTAAATCCACGATATCAAAACTGACAGCTTTCTCTATTGAACTTCGCAGAAAAGCCTCTATGATGACATCATCTTCCACCCTAGTCAGCTTGATGCCGGATATTGAAATTTGGTTCGGTTTTAATGCAGGCAGCCTTTGATGGTGGAATTTATATACATATTCCTCTTGCTTGGAAATATCCCACCCCCTGTGAAACATCAGGACAGTATGAACGGTGTCATCATGATTTGCTAACTTAGGTACATCTGAAGCTGCATTATCCCTTTTTCCAAATAAACTCATCGTTCCTCCCCCTCCAAAGAAGCTGCATCTTGCTGATTGCTTTTCATATATTCCATAAAACGGATGCTTATCTCCGCCTCAATTTTACTTAATAGAAGGTTGAATTGACTGAGAGCTGCTTTTTCAAACAACGCATATGGGTCCTGCTGACCATATTCACTTAAACCAATGCCTTCCTTCAAACTGTTCATTTCATCTAAATGGTTCATCCAATTTGTATCGATGTGCTGTAGCATGAAAGCGCGCAACTGGTTTCCCCATTCTGCATCGTCTTGAAAGATCACCAGTCTCGATTCCCATTCAGCTAAAGCCTCCAACACCCTTCCTCCAATTTGGCCTTCTATATCCTTCAAATCACTTTCCTGCCAACCTAACGACAGCAAAACAAAGGTTAGCTCTTCAATTAAGGCAGAGGAGTCAGGCTCCGCTATATGTTCACAGTCATATTTCACTGTGAGCCGAGTAATGTATTTTACGATGTAGTCAAGTAAAATGGCCGACATCCGTTCAGGCTCCATATCAAGAATCCGATCTCTCATTGCATAGATGATTTTACTCTGCTCATTTAATGCATGTTCCAACTTCAATAAGTGATATCGGCTTGATTGATGCATCTGCTCTACCGTTTCCTGAACCATTTTAACGAATTTATCGGGTGCAGGGCCCAGCACCAACCCATTTTCATCCGTTTTGATTTTCTTGATATAACGTCCCATTTCTTCTTCATCATAGTAATTAAACAAATCATCTTCCAAAGAAATGATGAATTGTGTTGAACCAGGATCACCCTGCCGCCCGGAACGTCCTCTTAACTGCATATCGATCCGACGGCTTTCGTGTCGCTCCGTCCCGATAATATGAAGGCCGCCCAATTCCTTGACATCATTCCCAAGTAATATATCCGTTCCTCTCCCAGCCATGTTCGTAGCCAGCATCACTTGTTTTTTTTGCCCGGCCTTCGCAATGATCTCCGCTTCATCCTCTTCCGTCTTCGCATTAAGGATTTGATGTTTAATTTTTCGATTATCCAGTTGAACCGAAATTTTATCAGATTGCTCAATGGAGGTCGTCCCGATCAGGATAGGTCTGCCTCCATCATGGATCCTTTTTACTTCCGTGACGATTTTGTTGATTTTGCTTGTTTCATCTTTATAAAGCAAATCAATCTCATCCACTCGAATAATAGGCTCATTAGTTGGAATTTCAATGACGGGGAGCTGATATATTTCCTGGAATTCAGACTTTGATGGCATGGCACTCCCTGTCATCCCAGACATTGAATGATATAATCGAAAATAATTTTGGACGGAAATCATAGCCTGTGTTTCATTCTCTTCGGAAATCTCCAATCCCTCCTTTGCCTCAATGGCTTGATGTAGCCCGTCACTGAAGCTTCGCCCTTCCATCACCCTGCCTGTGAATTTATCGATGATTGCAATCTTTCCATCGAAGACAATGTAGTCCACATCCAATTTCATGATTGCCTGCGCTTTCAGCGCCTGTGTAACATTATGTAATAACTCTTGATGCTCCATTCCATACAGATTGTCGATGCCAAAGGCCTCTTCAATCTTGGAAGCACCTTGATCCGTGAAGAAGGCGGACCTTGACTCGATGGAAATCTCGTAATCATCCTTTTCTATAAATGTCTTCATGATTTGCGACGTGATCTGGTGAAGCTCGGTTCCGTCGTTTGCCCTGCCCGCAATGATTAATGGTGTCCTCGCTTCATCAATCAAGATGCTGTCAACCTCATCGACAATGGCAAATCGGTGTCCTCTTTGAACCTTGTCTTCCCTTCGAAAAACCAGATTATCACGCAAATAATCAAAACCGAACTCTGTTGCCGTCCCATACGTGATATCTGCCGCATATGCTTCACGCTTCGAGGAAGGTCCCATTTGGGAAATGTTCAAACCGACCGTCAAACCTAGAAATTCATGAATTTGTCCCATTAACTCTTTATCACGTTTGGCCAAATATTCATTGGCCGTAATAATATGGACACCGTTACCGAACAGTGCATGTAAATAACTAGGCAATGTAGAGACAAGCGTCTTCCCCTCGCCCGTATTCATTTGGGCAATGCCCCCTTCACTCAGGACAAAACCGCCTGCAAGCTGAACATCATGGTGCCTAAGATTCAATACTCGCTTGGAAGCCTCCCTCACGACCGCAAATGCTTCGGCTTGTATATCCAAAATATTATCACCAGCATCCAAAATGCTTTTAAATCTATTCTTCATTCCGCTTAATTCCAGATCTGAGTATTTTTCATATTTACCCTCTAGCCGATTCACTTCTTCTACCAACTTATAAATTCTCTTCAAGTCTTTAGAACCTTCTTTGAAGAACTTTTTCATACTGGATAGCATAGGGTTTTCTCTCCTATTAATTCAATTGACTTTTAGTGAAATTATATCAGTTATGTATTTACTGTTTATAAATTATCGCCTTCATATTGTAATTATATAGAAATTCTTTATTTTTTTGAAAGACAAATTATACAAAAACCGACTCGATGCCGCTAACCATGCTAAAAAGATTAGCTCATCCTTAATATCAGGGAGGGGTTTTTTTATCGATTTAAACAAATAATAGGAAGACTTTCACCCAATGGAGGATTTCAGATGAATAAGACATCCAGATATAAACTCGTACAGCCGCATCGCTTTGGATTATTCGTTCTTATAATTTTCTTTATTAGCATGAGCTCCCCTGTTCAAGCAGAAACTAGAAACACCCCCAAGAATGTCATATTGCTGATTGGCGACGGCATGGGGCTAGGAGCAATAGAAATTGCCCGGCAATTGGAATATGGAAAGACAGGTGTACTACATATGGAAAAACTGGAGCATGTCGCCCTGATGCGCACCTATTCCGCCAATAATTACGTCACTGACTCGGCGGCAGGAGGGTCGGCGATTGCCACTGGTATAAAAACCAACAATGAATCAATCGGTGTCGATGCCAATGGTTCCGAGGTGGATAGTGTATTGGATGCCTTTCAGAACAATGGCAAAAAAGTCGGGATCATCTCAACCAATATGGTTGTCGATGCCACACCCGCTGCCTTTGGTGCAAGTGTGCCTAACCGCTGGACAGGTGGCGCAAATATCGCGAGGCAGCTCTTTGATAACAGGATTGACGTCACTCTTGGCGGTGGTGCCAGCTATTTCGAGGCGGATAAGCAGAATGGCGAGGATTTAATCGCCAAATTTAAACAAGCTGGCTATGGGATTACGACGACTAAAGAAGAACTTAGTTCCATTAATAATCCGGCAAAACTTTTAGGATTATTTCACCCTACCTATATGAATTTTAAACTGGATAAAGAAGTATTACATTCCCAAGAGCCATCCCTCCCCGAAATGACATCCAAAGCATTGGATATTTTATCCCGGGGTGATAAGGGATTCTTCTTGATGGCCGAAGGTGCGCGTATTGACCATATGGAGCATGCAGCCGACATCACTGGAATATGGAAAGAAACCATCGAATTTGACCAAACCGTAAAAGAGGTTGTAGATTGGTCAAAAAATCGAAATGATACGTTGATCGTTGTACTTGCAGACCACGAAACAATGGGGACCTCCGCTTCTGAAACAATGGATATCACGGCATTGAAAAAAATCAGGGTTTCATCTGAATATATGTCCAAACAGCTTACATTCGATAAAAATAATGAAATCAATCCAGAAAGTGTCGTTTCCACATTCAAGAAGTATGCACATATATCCCTTACGGATCAAGAAGTCGATCAATTCATCGATAACGTAAAAAAGAATAAAACGCTTGTCTATCCAAAGCATCAAATCGATTGGGAAATCGGTAGCACCATCGCCAGGCACCATAAGGCGGGCGTAGCTGATCGAAGCATACGGGCGGCCAGTTCCACAGGAGGACACACAGCCAATATGATTCCCGTTTTCGCCTCCGGTCCAGGCAGTGAAGCCTTTGATGGAGTCATTGAAAATACCGATATCTCAAAAATCATCACAAAAGCCGCCGGCGTTCCGTTCACACCCGGTCAGCATAAAACAAAAGAGGAATGAATGCATTCATTCCTCTTTTAAGATTACTCATTAACTGCATTACATCGAATCGAATGTCATTTTTATTGAGGTCAGATAACTCAAGTTATGACGAAGTTTGGGGCATTACTCGCTAGTTTGAGGCATTTACTCTCGTGAATCCATCCTTTACTCTTGAGTTTAGTGCATTTACTCGTGAGTTTTCGCCTTTTACTCGTGAATTTGCAGCATTTACTCGTGAGTTTCCGCCTTTTATTCGTGAATTATTGCATTTTACTCGCGAGTTTGCAGCATTTACTCGTGAATTTAGTGCGTATACTCGTGAGTTTACGCCTTTTACTCGTGAATTTGGTGCATTTACTCGCGAATCCGCCTTTTACTCGTGAATTAATGCATTTTACTCGCGAGTTTGCAGCATTTACTCGTGAATCCGTGCTTTACTCGTGAATTTGGTGCGTATACTCGTGAGTTTCCGACTTTTACTCGTGAATTAATCCATTTTACTCGCGAGTTTGCAGTATTTACTCGTGAATCCATACATTACTCGTGAATTTAGTGCGTATACTCGTGAGTTTTCGCCTTTTACTCGTGAATTTGCAGCATTTACTCGTGAATTTGATGAAGAGTCTTGATGCCATAATAAAATAGAGCAAAAAAGGACGTCATTATTGACGTCCTGCTCATTCATTTTTTTATATGTTTTTTTAATACATACCCAATTTGGCTTCCCTTTTTCACTTTGTACCACTCATCTTGTTGAGCCAGGATCGTTACAGATTGGTCCCTGTATAGATTCCCAACCGTTTCAGAAGATGCATTTCTATTTTCTTTAATATATAATTCGCTTGCTGTCACTATTCCCGTCGTCTTCCTTATCGAGATTTTCGTAGAAATGGTTTTCTGATTGTCACTCTTATCCTTAGCTGAGATTGTCACCGTAAATATGCCGCTGGACATATTTTTGAAATCCCATGTTGCGGATTGCCTGCCTTTACTGAACGGCCTTTCAGAAAGGATACCGACAACCTTCCCTTTACTGTTCTTAATTTCCACTGTTACATTGGCGTTTTCATTAATTATATATGTTATGTTCGCTTGCTCGGTACTATAGTCACCCGATGTTTTGACTTCGGTGATTTTCGGTGCCGACGTATCTTTACTGATCTTAATCGGCATTGTTGCCAAACCTTCATTCCCGTTGCGGTCCATTGCTGATATTTCTGCTTCATATGTACCGTTACTCACCGCTGTTGTGTTCCAGATTGCTGAATGGGTACCCTTTTTCATTGTTTGGTCACGGACTGGGGTAGCTATAGATTTCCCTTTACCATCTTTAATCGTAAGTGTTACCACAGTATCTTCTTTTAGGGAGTATGTGATTCCAACCTCATCATTGACATGATCCGTTTGCGCTTCCATGCTTACTGGATTCGGTTCTGCCTTAGCGACAAGATCCGTTTTAAATCCAGCGCCTGGTCCATATTCCCTTTCTATAGTTGTGTCAGGATAATAAAATCCCAAAATATCTAGATAGGAGTGTCCTGCTTCCGCTCTGTTTTTCGCCCCAAACTGACTTAGCCCGACACCATGCCCATATCCTGATCCTTTAATAGAAATTTTGGGGTGATCGGAGGATGAATGGTCAACCAGATAGCTTTTCATCACCTCTTGCCCCACCATGCCCCTGATTTTGGAAGCTGATACATTAGTAAGCTTAACCGTTTGCGGCAAAAGCTTTCCCCCGTCATCAACGAGATCCCTTACATAGAAATTCAATTGGATGGAGCCTTTCGTTACACGGCCTCCCGTTTTCTCATCTGAAAATGTTAACAAGGGAATCTCCGTTATTTTAATATCTTTCTGCGCATATCCATTATTCTTCAGCCAAGCCTTAAGCTTCGGCACAACCGTTTTATCTTTTTCCTCTACACTTGTCCACCATTCTTCCGGTTTAGATAAGTCCATTTTTGAAAGGTCGATTTGCTGCTTGTCCAGCGTTATCTCCCAACTGGTTTTCGGATCATAGAAATCTTCTTTTATAGATAAATATGCAAGGGGGTTGCCACTTGACCAAACATTTGAATTCGATTCGGTCATCCCTCCATTGCTTGAGGAAAAGAACGCTTCGATTATTTCGCCATCATGCTTGATTACCATGCCCTTCGTCTGCTCAATGGCTGAATTAGTTCGATAGTGACCGGCAGCCCCGCCATATACTTGGTAAGAAACCGTATCATCAATTATTGTGGATTGATGGCGAAGTGCATAGGTCCGGGCGGCAATCGCCTGTGCTTTTAAGGCTTCGGCATGCCATAGTGCAGGCATCTCCAGCGGGACGACGCCCTTTAGATAATCTTCCATATAAACAGTATTGATCGGCCGGATGTAACCGTCCTCCGCTTTAAATGAAAATGAGCCTTGATACGGACGGCCGTTTATGGATAATGAAGAATCAGGTTTAACTGGTATTACCTTAAAAGAAGCATAAGATCCCTTTTTCTTAGATCCTTTGTATACGGCAAGTTTAGCCGACTCCACTTTCAAAGTTAGATTTTCCCCCGCCTTTATGAATATCTCTCCCCCTGATGTACGGTAGTCACCAGTTGCCGTTATTTCGGCGCTGGTTCTATTGCCCAAATAATTCTTCAGTTTCACTTCCATCGTTGAATTTTCTTCTGCTGCCGTCGCTTCATGAGAAGGAAATGCAAAAAATGTGATAAAGAAAGCGATAAACAAATACTTTAATCTTTTCATTCCTTTTCATCCTCATTCCCATTCTATTCATCTTTCAAGGATTTTTGAATTAATCCTATTCAATCCATCGGCATGTGGTAACATAACGGCATGTATGATGTCACTCTGTAAACATCATGATTTCAGGACGTCCCTAGTATACTAGCAAGTTATTGAACTCCCTTTTTACATTCTGTATGCACGACTCATTCTCCTTCAAATCCAGCTTCATTGCCGCCACAAATTAGAATCCACAACCAAAATAAAGCAGGACATGGAAGAAGCCAATGTCCTGCTTTTTAATGTTAAATGCTTGCCCAGTTTAAGGTGGGTGACTTTTTTCTTTACTTCAAATACTTCTTCAACACCGGTTTCATTTGATCGACAACGACATGGCTGCCGCCTCGTCCTTTTACATCTTCCGTCATCCATGCCATGAGAAGTTCCGGGTCTTCTGTGTCCATGGCAACAAACCAGCCGTTTTCTGTTCCGTCCGCGTTTTTGGATGCCTTGATTTCAGCAGTTCCCGTTTTGGCAGCGATTTTGATGCCAAGATCAGCTATTCCATGTCCGCTTCCCTTAGGATGCTCCACTACTTGTGTCAGCATCTTGGTGACCTGATTCGCCTGGTCTGCAGATATCGCATTTTCTTTCCATATTTTCTTTTCTATTTTATCTCCTGTTATTAAGAAAGGTGCAGGAATGTTTCCTTCATTCAAGAAGGCTGAATAGGTCATGGCGAGGTGGAGCGTGCTCATTTGAACTTGCGCTTGACCATATCCAGCATCTGCCAATCTCCCCTCACTGTCGATCTTGCCGATGCTCGATGCTTTGATCGGATAATCATAATTCAAAGACTCATCAAATCCGAAAGCCTTGAGTCCATTCGTGAATTTTTCCTTTCCAAGCCCGAGAGCTTTTTGGGCAAAGTAAATGTTATCTGAATAAATTAATGCCTTTTCCATATCGATCGGAACACCAGGGTCCGAAACCCTTGTAATGGAATGATCTTTCCATGTCGATTTGGCCCACGTTTTCCCTTGGATATTGATCGACCCTTTCGGATCCACACCATTTTTCAAGGCGATCGACGCAGTGAGGGCCTTAATGGTTGAACCAGGTGCATACGTCGAACTGAAACGGTTCAGAAGTGGTTTTTTCGGGTCTTCTTCAAGCGCTTTTTGTTCTGCTTTCGTTATTCCGAAAATATATTTATTAGGATCGAATGACGGACTTGAAACTAGCGCAAGCGTTTCGCCTGTCTTCGGATCAATTGCCGATGCCGATCCAACTTCGTTCTTATATTGCTTGAAAATATCCTTTTGAAGCTCGGCGTCGATGGTCAATGTAATTGTTTCTCCCTCTTCAGCAGGCTTTTCAGCAATCACCTTTTCTTCGCCATCTTCGGTTTTAATGAAGATTTTACCGCCAGGTTTGCCTTTAAGCCGCGCTTCCAACACTTCCTCAAGACCTCGCTTGCCAATAACATCACTTGCGGTATATCCTTTTCCTTTCAATTTCTCCAGATCCTCGGCCGATGCCTCACCGACATATCCGATTAGATGGGCAGTGGCCTCTTTATACGGATATATGCGCTCTTCCGTATTATTGACAGATACCCCGGCAATGCTCAATAGCTTTTCCAAAGTTGCGCTATTATCATTTGACATTTTCTTGATGGGCACGAAATAGCTTGGCTTTACCCATGTTTGTTTTAATTTCTGATTCACTTCGTCAGTGGACATGTTGAGGATTCCAGCGACCTTTTTAACCGTTTCGGATTCGTTGGCCATTTTCTCTGGCACGATTCCCACTTCTGCCACCGTTCCATTCATGGCGAGGCCGCGTTCATTTCGATCGACAATTTCCCCGCGAATGGCTGGATACGTTTCAACCGATACCTTCTCACCAGCTTCCAATTGAGGGAATATGTAGCTCTCATCCCACTTGATGTACCAATTTTCTTCCTCGCCTTCCCCTTCCTTGACAAGTGTCGCTTTATGTTCAGAGCTGACAGCGCCCGCCATAGTGGACATATCAACGGTATATGCAAGGCTTACCTTTTCTCCATCTTTATGATCTTTTTCTTCTTTTGGCTGTTTATAGTCCACCTTTAATTGGTCGGCTTCAATGCCCGTATAGATTTTTTCATAACGCTTCTCAAATTCATCCGCACTGATTTCTTTCCTTGTCTCAGGTGACAGATACTCGTACATCTTCGCAAAATCTTGTTTATTCCAAAGCTTTGTGTATGCCGCAAAGCGCTCTTCCGGACTTGGCTCATCCGAGCAAGCGGCCAGGAACAATACGCTCATCAACAATAAGCTGGAAAATAAAGCTAGTTTCTTCATGATTTCCTCCTAAAGAATAGTTAGAATGATATACCTATAGTTTAGCAAAATATTAGGGAAATGGGGGATTTTGCATGCTGAATTTCTTCACATTTCTAATTAACCATGTTTTTTCTAAAACAAAAGTCCCGTACATCGCGTACAGGACTTTACTTTAAAGCATTCTTTTTTTTCGGCTTTTTTTCTCTTGCAGCCATTTTTTCAGGAAGATGAAGCCGAGGATGGCCGAAATGATGAGTCCGCTTGTCGTTACAATGACAGCTACCCATTCGTATAAGCTGTAATCCATATACGCTTTCCATGGCAATTTCCCTTTCCAATCTTCAATATATAGATTCATTCCGAATATCCCGGAGATCACCGTATAAATCGTTAGTATCTGCAAAAGATAATTACTTCTTTTCCCAGACAGTTTATCCTGATTTTGATAAAGGTAGGAAAGTGTTTCCTTCACTTCACTGTAGAGAGGGGCAATCCTGAAGGTTTCATCCGTTTTTTTGAAAAGCTCTTTACCGATTGCCGTACTATTCACTTCAGTGAATAAGTACTTTGCAGAAAACTGAGTGATCATGAAAATCAGCTGTTCTGTATCCGATTGATCTTTTTCCACATCAATCTGGGAATGTTCATGAGCCAATTTAAGCAGTACGATCTTATAATAGAAGAAAAGCAACAATGTATAAAAATGCTGGCCGTACATTTCGCTTGCCAGTTCTTGTTCCAGTTTACCTGTCGCTTTCGTGACACACGCGAAATGATACATGCTAGTTACATAATAGGTTTCCTTGCCCCACCTGTCATATACCCTTTCTTGATAATACTTTTCTATATAATCAGGGTTTAATGCGCCTATATATGGCTCACCATCATTGTCATACCCGTTCAGCTCACTGATCCGGAATAAATCATTTTTAGAAATATCACGATTATCAGGGAATGCCGTATAACTGATCACATACATTCTTTCATCAATGAAAAAGGGCAAACTCCCAAAATAGGTCGGATCCGCTTGTTCTTCATCCATATATTCCTCAATAGGCGGCAACAGTTCATTGAAGATGAAATCCTTCACTTGTTCATACTGATTTTCCCGGCAGCCAACTTTCGTTTTTTCTTCATCATCAGCAATCGGTTCGAGGATTCTAAATGTATCACCAAAATAGAGCACATCATTATGTGAAAGCCCTTCAGGTAAAGTAACACGAAGATTCATCATGCCGATATGAAATGGGCATATGAAGATATCTATAGAGTTAATAATAAATGGGGTATTTAGATAGGGTGATTCGAAGGTACAATCAATATCCAATTTTTTCGTGAAACGCCGCAAGCCTTCCTTCTGTTTTGCATGACCCGGAAATAAAATCGGCTCGATGTATGGCATGAAGTACTTTTCCAATTTACGGTGTGAAACTTTATGGCCGCCGTAAAATTGATTTTGTTGTTCCATATCTTTCAAGTTCAAAAAAACGAAATTGTCCTCAAGCAATTTTTCAACAAACTTTTCAATCATTTTTCCTTCAAGTGTAAAGGGAAAAATGAACTGCTGGAAAGTTCGCTTCGTGGGATCATTCTTCACTTTCACATCCATAAAATATATTCCTCCGATTAAACTGCTATAAACACAGGTTTAATTCATCTTATTTCTTATATTTACCCATGTATATACAAACAAAACGAAACATAATATAGAAATAAAGTGGACAAATTATCCAAAAAAACAAAAAGATCCCCCAAGCAGCAAGTGCTCGGGGGCCATCGAAAAGAGTTCTTCAACCCTCTTCACTTTAGGGTACTAGAAACTGATGTTTCTAATGAAAAATCCGATATTCGGACCATTTTAGCATTTTTTTAAAGTATGATAAAACACGAAATTCCTCCATATTTAGGCTTTACCACTTATTATCATCTAATTAATCCTTATATGCAGGGATAGACAGATGAAAATATAACTCTAGGAATAATTACGTTATCTTTTTGTTCATTATTCCCTTTATGAGGAAATCACGTTTTAATTAAAAAAAAATGGGTAAATAAAAAATGCAAAGGAGAGACATCATGAAATCCGATAGAAATAAACAACACTTTAAATTTTTTGAAAGAACAAATAACGCTAAACCAAGTGAAAGGAAACAATTGAGCGATTTCATCAAAAAGAAAATGAATGCTCAAAACTCTCATTTAAATGGTAAAAACTCATGACATATGGGATGTCATGAGTTTTTATCGTTTAAAATGCGATTTCATTTCCCTGAAGGTTGTGCTTCACACATTTTTTGATACCGATTACATTCAAAAAGTGTTTAATTTTCTTCATTGAGGTTGCCTGATATTCATCCGCAATGGAAAACTCTTTAATATAGGCGATTTTTTCTTGTACATCTGTATCTATATGATCTTGGCTGTATTCTTTTTCATCTGATTTTTGGCATGTGTACACCACAGCTTCGCCAATATTCCTTGTTGCCTTATCAAAATAAAAAGAAAACACAATGGCACATTCATCATCGTAAAAAGAGGGTTGAACTTTCATATTAATATCAATCATTAACCTTACACCTCTCTCCATTTTGTTATTTACACTATAACAAAATCATTAAAAGGAAATAGGCGTTACAAACTACCCTCACGTTTCTTCCACGCCTACCAAATGAACCTTACACTCCCCATTCATAGATAATTATAACTACAGGAATATGCGCAAAAGAATAATCAACCAAAAATGATAATAAAAAAACATCTTCAATTGAAGATGCTTGAATCAGTTATAGTAAGCTTCATTTACTTATTTATATAAACCTGGAAGTTCTGCGTAAAGGCCTGGTAATTCGCTTGGGACAATAACAAAAGCAGCGATGATAAGAAAAGATACGACTAATGCTTTAGTACTTTTTTTCATAGGTCATTCCTCCTTTTCTTTTAAAAAAATATTGGTTAAAATAGAAATAAATTCTATAGTTATATTTAACCACACTTCTTAAAACCATATATTTCGACTAAAGAATCTATTTAAACCGTTCAGGACCTGTACATACCGCTTTCACCGATTTTTCATAACAAAATATAACTCTAGGCATATTTTAAGGAGAATCAAAATGGATTTTTTTGCAGTTGGACAAAAGATCAAAGAACTACGTAAACAAATCGGGCTTTCCCAGGAAGAGTTGGCAACCGGTATTTGTACACAAGCACAGATCAGTAAGATTGAAAAGGGCGATGTCTATCCATACGCATCCACTCTCTATTTAATTTCCCAACGTTTAGGCGTTGATGTAAACTATTTTTTCGATATTGGAATGACCCCTAGGCTGGATTACGTGGAAGAAGTGATTTATCAATTAAAAATAGCCAGAAGAACCCGAAATTATGAGGAAATGCAGCAAATTGTAAAGGCTGAGGAAAACAGTCCCCTCTTTCTTCAGAATAAAAAGAATCATCAATTGATTCTTTGGCACAAGGGAATATACGAATATGAAAAAAATAAAGATTTAGATAAAGCCATCGATTTCATTAATCAGGCCATAGCCATTACCCATACGACAGACAAAATTTATTCGGAACGGGAGCTTGAAATCTTAAGCAGCCTTGGTGTAATGTATGTAGCCGAAGAACAGTACGAAAATGCATTCGCCTTGTTACGGAAAGCTTTAGATCACTTAAAAGCCCTGCCCTTTTTGACGGATAAAACGCTTAAGACACGTCTATCCTATAATTTCGGCAGAGTGTTAACACGCCTGGTCCGATACGAAGAGTCCATTGCCTGCTGCCAAGATGCCATAAAGTGGTGCCTCGAACATGACCAATTATATGCTTTAGCGGATTTACATTACCATTTAGGGTATAATTTTGAACTAGTAGGTAACTTTGAAGAGGCAAAAGAGTACTTGGAAAAGTCAGCGTTTCTATTCAATTTACAAAAAAATCATACCTTTGTTACATTCATCAACAAAAAGTTGGACAGTTGGAAGAATGAAATGAAAATTAACTAATTTCATATTTTAGAGCCATTCCTGCGGGAATGGCTCTTCCCATTAACAAGAATATGTATAATCTCACACTCATCATTTTCAAAACCTCTATTCTACATTTTAAATTCCAAGCCAAAATGAAGTATAATAAAGAGATGCTTCAAAAAACGCACATTAAAAAAGGGTTCCGGCCCCTCATCACTTAGTTTTGTGAAGCTAATGAGGATGAAGGATTCCTTGCATGTTCATCGTGAATGCCGGTTATTCCTGTTTATATCCGAACCGCTTATATTCAAGCGGATTTTTGACGATATTGACTTTTACAGGGTATTTATGAATATAACGGCAAGAAGCAGTGATTAAATCGAATAGAACGTAAAGAGAACGGCCATGTTCCGGCATTCGATCATATATACACAAAGCCGAGACGGGATTACGAAAAGTTAAGAACTGATGGTTCATGATCATACAAAAATATATAACTAGGGCTGGTCCCTGAAGGAGGAGAGTATGGAGCGGGAGTTGTTGTTAGTTGGGGAGCGGCTGGCGGAATTTTTGGAGGCCGGGGATCCGGAAGATTCGGATGTGGTGAATCAAGGGCTCCAGTTATACCGTCAGGGGCTCGTTGATATTAAAGAAGAAGCGGTGGATACGATTGCGGCTGAGGTACAGGAAGAGACACGATTTAAGGCCAGGCTGAATCTGCTCTCCCCACAAGATGGAAGCTGTACATGTGATTCAAGGTTCATTTGCCGGCATCAAATGGCCGTTTTCTTTTCTGCATATTCCGAACACGCTAGTGTTTCCGAATGGCTGGGCGATTGGAAAGCACCTAAAAACGCCTCAGCCGCCCAAGCACTGCAGCAGGTGAAACCGGCAAGTGAATTACTTAAACAGGCGGCCGGGAGATCCATCACCTTAGATAAAAGCTATCCATCATGGAAGCAATTCGTGAATGATGCCTTTGCGGAACATGTCGAGCCCCATATAGGCGAGGCTACTTACATGATTGAAAATCATATACAAACTTACTTTAAACGCCTTAGCTCAAAAGCTCCAATGGAAAGGGAATGGAAGTTGCTTTATCATTTCGTTACGCAATTTTGCACAATGCAGCAGACACTGAGAATGATTCAGCTGCATAAAAGTGAGACGCAAACGATCAGGGTCTTTTATGCACTTGCCGTCGACCTGGCAGAAGAGCTGCATGAAACGGTACAGCCGCTAAGCAGGCAAGCGCGGCCTTTCGCCTTTGATCCCTTCGTTTTCAGCATCAAGGAAGATGTAGCTAGACTGCTGGATGGAGGTGAAGGCCTCGAATATGAAAAGATCGACCTGTACCGGGAGATATGGAGCTACTTATTCTCCAACTCCTCATGGCGTAAAGAGGAACTTGAACGAATCAATAAAGAACTTCCCGAGAAGTATATGGGCACCACTGAGAGGACGTCCTATATCCTCGCAGCCATTCACCTATCCCTTTTGGAAAACCATGATAAACAAGCGATTGAGCTTCTCCATGAATTGAAGAAGGATGCCTGTCCATACATTTTTTATTGGCTGAATCTCCTGGCTGAATCTGAAAACCGGGCACGGGCCATCCCTTTCATTGAATTCATCAATAATAATGTCCAGGAATTCCTTGCCGGTCTATCCGATTATTATAAACGGGTAGATTTCGTCCGGACCTTTACGACTTTAATTAACAGTTGCTGTTATAAATTAAAACGGACCGATTTGCTTGAGAAATTTTACAGGGCCACCCTTCCGCACAGCTATTGGAACTATGCAAATTTCCTTTTTGAACAAGGACAATACAAAAAATGGGTGGAGATGCATATTTACTCGGAAATCAGCATTGACTTAATCAGCAGTGAATCCATTAAAGAAGTGGTATCAAAAGAACCGGAACTAATCCTGCCCCTTTATTATCATGCGGTCCAGGAAAAAGTTTCTTTGAAAAACCGGCCTGCTTATAAGCAAGCTGTCCGTTATTTGAAAAGGATGCGCACCATCTATAAAAAGAGCAAAAAGGAAGACGTATTCGAACGGTATATACTTTATGTAGCAGATTCGACCAAACGGCTTCGCGCTTTCCAAGAAGAACTAAAAAGGGGTAAGCTTATCGATGTTTAATCCAGGGAAATTAAAAATCAAAATAGCCGCTCTCGAAAACGGAACTTACGCCCTTGGTGTCGTCAATGAAGAGAATACCTTCCTCACCACGAATCATATTCGCAGGCTGTTATTCAACTGGGATGACGCAAGCTTTTATGGAACTAAAATGACTACGGATATAGTGGATGGAAATCAAGTATTCATTCTTGACGCTTGGGGACTTCTCAACTTTTTTGCGAGGGAAAGCTTTAACTCCTTCATAGAATGGGAATGGTCCGAAATATCCTCCCTTTGCCTGTCAGCAGCGCCCGTTCTTCATGAATCCATAGAAGCTGGAATCCCCGTACCGGATTTCACTAATCTTCAATTGGACTCCATCGGCTGGAAACTGCCTGAAGAAGTGGAAGAGGAATTCGTCCCGTCCTTTTGGGAAGAAGAAATATCTTTGGATCTTCCTTCACCTGAACCGGAAACCAACCGAACTTTTATCGAAAAGTGGTATAACGGTGCCGCTAACATGTATTTAAAAAACTATTCACCCATGCAGCATAAATGGAGTGAAGCCGTCGGGGCATTAAAGGATACTCGACTTTCCCCCGAAGAATTACAGGCCTTTTTTGACAAAGATAGCTGGCAGGAATGGCTCGGTACCCTGCCCGACCCAAAACCATTCACTATAGGTCTCCGTTTAACTGAGCCACCTGAGGGTAATGGGCCTTGGATACTCGATGTTACCCTTCGTTCCAAAAGGGATGAGAATATCATTGAAACATATACAGGAAAAAAACTGCCGCGCGGCTGGAACAAGTATGCAAGTGATGTGGTGCGTGCCACGAAACGCTGGCAACTCGTCGTGCCATGGCTTGGGGAGAATGGCCGTCTGAAAAGGGAGATTTCAGAAACGGACGCATGGGAGTTCTTGACCGATGCAAGCGAAAAACTCCTGTTTCTTGGCGTCGAAATTCTCCTTCCATCGTGGTGGCTTGCCTTGAAGGAATCCTCATTGAAGGTCAAGGCGAAAGTGAAGAGCCAATCGAATCGCGGCCCGTCTTATGTAGGGTTAAAAGCTTTGATGGACTTTGATTGGCGATTCTCATTAAATGGCAAAGAGCTCACTGAGGCGGAGTTCGAGGAGCTCGTCAATGAAAAAAGGCGGCTTGTCTTCATCCGCGGCCAATGGGTCAAGCTTGACCCAGCTTTCATTAAACAAATTCAGGAGCTGATGGAAACAGCCAATGAAAAAGGCATCCAACTGACTGACTTGCTGCAGCAGGAACTGTTGAATGGCATAAATGAAGATGGCGATGACGATTCTGAAAACGATGAAATGCTTCGGATTCAGTTTGAATTGAACCAGGAGCTCCGTAAAATGGTGGGAAGGCTCAGGGAAACCAAGAACATATCCGTCCTGCCCGTCCCTAATGCACTTCAAGGAGATTTACGCCCTTATCAAAAACTGGGCATGAGCTGGCTCCTTTTTTTAAGGGAGCATGGTTTTGGTGCTTGTCTAGCCGACGATATGGGACTTGGAAAAACAGTCCAGATGATTGCCTACCTGCTTCATGTGAAAGGCAAAGAAGGAGCTGGTGAAGAGCTGCCCACTGCGCCCAGGGACGAACAAAAGAGTGAACCGATCATCGTCGAAGAGGATAGCGGCACAGAGAGCAGTGATGAGGCTGAGGCCATTGCCACTGCCCCCGAATCCGTCTCTGTTCAATCGGCGCTAATCGTCTGCCCGACATCGGTCCTTGGCAACTGGCAAAAGGAATTGGAAAAATTCGCACCTTCACTTAAAGTTCACCTTCACTATGGATCGAATCGTGCTAAAGGTGAAGCATTTACTAAACTGGCATCCGATCATGATATTGTCTTAACATCATATGGACTGACACACCAAGATGTGGCTGAACTGACCTCGATCCATTGGAGCAGCGTTATCCTTGATGAAGCACAAAACATCAAGAATGCCCAAACGAAGCAATCCAAGGCGGTGCGAAAGCTAAATGGCAGACATCATATCGCCTTATCGGGTACGCCGATGGAAAACCGTTTAAGTGAGCTATGGGCGATTTTCGACTTCATCAACAAAGGTTATCTCGGAACGCTAGGTCAGTTTCAGGAGAAATATGTGGCGACCATTGAGCGTGATGAACAGAAGGATAAAATCAAGGAATTACAGCGTTTGATACAGCCATTTTTGCTTCGCCGTACAAAACGCGATAAAGAAGTCGCTCTTAATCTTCCGGATAAGCAAGAACAAAAGGAATTCGTACCGCTTACCACCGAGCAAGCATCGTTGTATGAACAACTGATTAAAGATACATTCACTGATATCGAACAACTGTCTGCCTTTGAAAGAAAAGGAATCATCCTCCAGATGCTGAATAAGCTAAAGCAACTTTGCAACCATCCAGCTCTTTACTTAAAAGAGACGGAAAAGGAAAACATCATGAAGGCACCTAACCGATCAGGCAAACTCGAGAAGCTGACCGAGCTTATCGATGCGGTCCGCGAACAGGATGAAAGCTGTCTCATTTTCACACAATATATCGGGATGGGCAATATGATTAAAGAATTGCTGGAAAAACGATATGGCTTTGAAGTGCCATTCCTGAATGGGAGTGCGAACAAGAAGCAGCGTGATGAAATGATCACCCGATTCCAAGATGGGGAATTCCCTATTTTCATACTCTCATTGAAAGCAGGCGGCACGGGTCTTAATCTTACAGAAGCAAACCACGTGATTCACTATGATCGCTGGTGGAACCCAGCTGTTGAAAATCAAGCCACCGACCGTGCTTACCGAATTGGTCAACAGCGTTTCGTTCACGTTCATAAGCTAATCTGCACAGGGACCCTGGAAGAAAAAATCGACCAGATGCTTGATAAAAAGCAAGCCTTGAACGACGAAATCATCAGCAGTGATAACTGGATCACCGAACTTTCCACAGAGGAAATCAAGGACTTGGTCGCTCTTCAATAACCTGATTTCACATATGAAGATGATTGAGGACAAAAAAAGGGGAATGCATATAGATATGTGGTATTATCCCCTTCAGGTAGACAGAGAAAAAAGAGAACATGATAAAATGTTCTTAACTGTCAATCTGGAGGGGATTTTTTGTATGGCAAAAAAGGGGCAAACGTTTCAAGCATATACAGAAGAATTAAAGAGAGAAGTAGTTCGTCTGAAGGTGGAGGAAGGTTGGTCATATCGCCAGATTCGTGAGCGTTTTGGTATTAAAAGTGATGCACAGATAGCGAGTTGGGTGAAGAAAGTGCAGAATAACGAGTCTTTTGAAGATCAACGTGGTGTATGGAACCGTAAGAATTTTTCTAGTGTCGAAGAGGAAAATGCCTATCTAAAAGCGCAGGTGGATTATTTAAAAAAGCGCAATCCAAATCTACATGGGAAGGAATGGTCCTGAAAACCGAAAGGTTTCAAATAATCGATGGATTGAGGAAAACGCACCCACTTTCGTGGCTATTAAAAATCGCTGAAGTTTCAAAGGCTGGATACTACAAATGGCGGAAGACACATTCTGCTCGTTCTTTGCGACTTGAGAAAAATCTATGGATAAAAGAACATATTTTAGCCATCCATAAGCTACACCCCTACTACGGATATAAACGGATGACTGGAGCTTTGTCCAGAGAAGGAATCGTTGTAAACCACAAGCGTGTTCGTCGATTGATGAGAGAGTTGGGGGTCCAATCTGTCATTCGGAAGAAACGCCCTTTCTACGGTCGAAGAGGGTCAGTTGTATTTCATAATGTCTTAAATCGTGAATTCTACGCAGAGATGAGGTTTCATAAGTTAGTAACAGATATAACCTATGTACGGATTGGAGACACGTTTGCCTACCTTTCTGCCGTTTTAGATTTGTATAATAATGAAATTGTTGCATGGGAAGTTTCTACACGAAATGATCTTGAATTGGTTCATAATACGCTAAACCAGCTAAGGGACAAGCCGTTTAGCAAAGGGGCTCTCCTACACTCAGATCAAGGATTCCAATATACGACGAAATCATATGAAAATCAGGTGAAGGAACTCGGCATTCGAGGAAGCCACTCTCGTCGTGGCAATTGTCACGACAACGCGTGTATAGAAAGCTTCTTCTCACATTTAAAAACAGAAAAGTTATATTTAAAATGTCCAAAAAATGCAGAGCAAGCTTATCTAGCTATTCAAGAGTATATAGAGTTTTACAATACGGCTCGCTTTCAAGAGAAATTTAACGGCCTTTCCCCAATTGAATATCGAGAAAAGGCCGCAGCTTAAAAAATACTCTTTTTTTATTGTCTACTTGACAGGGTTATGTGCAATGCATTCCCCTTTTTTTTACATAGGCGTCCTGTTATACATGGCATCGTTTGGTTCGAAAACGTTTATTGATTCAAAATAGCGACTTCACCATATAGAGGGCTGTGATCCAAATGATGATTGCAGATATTTTATTTAATATTCCAAGGAATTTTCCAGATGTATCAACCTTTTTCAGCAATCGTCCCGCAAGACATAATCCGTGGAACCAGCACCATGACACAAAGATGCACGTCATGGTGAAAATCATTTTATCTTTTCCTGAATAAACAAGTGAGCTCGAACCGATTACACCTATCGTATCCAGGATTGCATGCGGATTCAGTAATGATACGGATAGAGCAAATACAATTTGTTTTTTTGTCGACATCTGCATGGATTGGACACCTGACTGTGAGTTTGATTTGGCAAACCAAATCTGAAAGCCCATATACAATAAAAATATAACGCCGATTATGATTAATGTAAGTCGCAACCAATCGTATTGCATGACAATCAACGAAACACCTAAAATAGCTAACAGAATGAGCACCGTATCGCAAATTGCAGCCGTGATCGTTGCTGGCAATGCTTTTTTTATTGTAGGTTGGATTGCTCCTTGATTAAAAATGAAAACATTTTGCACTCCCAATGGAAGTATCAGCCCGAATGCCAATAATAATCCATGAAAAAATGGCCCCATATGAATACCCCCTTCCCTCATATTCAGTATACTGAGTAAAACAAAGGAATTGACCCTCCAATTGGTTGGTCTTCAAACCAACCAATTTAAAAGAATATAGAACATGAAAGGAGTGGTTTTCGTATGTTTATCGAATGGAGACCAAACCGGTCTTCCGCGCAATCACTTCACCAACAAATAGTAGATTGGATCAAACAACAAATTACACGGGGGGAATGGCCAGTTGACACTAAGCTTCCATCTCAACGCTCATTGGCCGACTCATTTTGCGTAAACCGAAGTACTATCATCACAGCCATAGATGAGTTGATTGCAGACGGATTATTGGAAACTAAGCTTGGGTCTGGCACTTTCGTTTCCAATAATACATGGAATGTGCTCGTCTCCAGCAAACAGCCCGACTGGAAAAACTACGTCCGGAATGGCCTTCATGAACCTAATTTAAAAACGATTCAGGATATTAATCAGTATGAAACGGACACTGCCATCATCAGATTAGGCACAGGTGAATTATCTCCAGCTCTGTTGCCTACAAAGCAAATCGAAAAGACGTTGCGATCCACTTTCTTTGATGCGCACTCATTAGGATATTCCGAACCCAAGGGTGACAAGAGACTTCGCCAATGTATAAGTGTTTATTTAGAAACAAAAGGGATCAACGCAAGTCCCAGCTCCCTCATGGTCGTTTCTGGCGGGCTCCAGGCACTCCAGTTGATTTCAGTTGGTTTACTTCAAAAGGGATCGATGATTTTACATGAGTCCCCTTCCTATTTAAATTCCGTCCACCCTTTTCAATCTGCGGGCATGCATTTAGTAGGTTTATCAAAACAAGGACATGAAAGTATCCCGACACAAATGAAGCGCATCAATGGGAGGAAGAAAGCGTCACTGTTTTATACTGTCCCAACGTTTAACAATCCAACGAATACTACATGGTCAAAAGAAGAAAGACTTAACCTTCTATCACTATGCAAAAAAGAACAGATCCCGATTATTGAAGATGACGTATATAGTGATTTGTGGTTTGATTCGGAACCGCCGCCGCCATTAAAATCCCTTGATGCAGATGGCCTTGTATTGCACATTGGCAGCATGTCCAAAACTTTAAGCCCAGGATTGCGCATCGGCTGGATTGCTGGCCCCATAACTGTGATTGAACGTTTAGCGGACATTAAAATGCAAATGGATTACGGTTCCAGTGCACTTTCCCAACACCTTGTGGCAGAATGGTTAGCAACTGGTCAATATTCAAAGCATTTAGAATGGCTAAGGCAAGAACTGATGGAACGCAGGGATTTTACATTAACTCTTCTCAATCAATATTTTAAGGGACTGGCCGAATGGCAAATACCTCAAGGCGGATTTTATATATGGCTAAAATTATGTAAACCCATCGTGAATCCAAACCTTTTCAAGCAAGCGATAAAGGAAAACATACTTCTTAATCCGGGATACATATACGAACCAAATAACCATACACATATACGGCTATCATATTCATACGCAACGGAGGAACAATTAGCTTATGGCATCCAAACCCTTTCAAAGATCATTCGGCGGTTGGTTTGACATCTCCAAGGATAGGAAACGCTCATCATGGCGAAACATTAATGGAGCTGCCGTGGCAGCTCCATCCATATCACTTATTGGCAGCTTTAATTTTCACGTTCCGCTCTTTTTGCTGAATGATGAAAAAAGAATGGTGATAGCCATGATTGATCATGATATGATCTAGGATTGCAGTAAGCGCCTCCCCCTTATTCGCCTGATAAGTCTCTGAACTTTCCTCAATGATGATTTTTTCTTGGTGGGGGTCATAATTAATAGATGTTTTAGCACCTCTTTCAAAAAAAGAAAGGGTTACCTCCTGACATAGAGGAAAATCCTGATAGGGTGAATCTGAGCGGGGATCCTTTTCAAAGGGAGAATGGACGTGCTGAAGTGCATCAAAGAAACTCGGTTTTGTAAGATATGACCTTTCGCTTCCTCTCCTTTCGAATTTCACTGTAATTCCAAAACTACTTACTTTATTGCTGGATTTCTTCTTATAATTCATGGATACCCTCCTTTTATTAGGTTCTTTATACCTAATTCTTTTCCCCTATACCATTTACCTGCCAGATAATGAAAATACTTCCTCACTAATAGATTTCCATATTAGCACGGTGAAAACGAAGCAAACCATTTCCAAAATCAGCACGAAAGAATTCAAAATCAGGAAATCTTAGTGCGCAAAAGCAGCCCACTTGGATAAGAGGGCCCATACTGTAGTTGAAGAAAGCGAGTATGCCTACAGTTTTTTTCTTTGAAAACGTTCCGGCTTATTTCAGAAATCCGCTCCCTTTCCGCCGACTGTCTGCCAAGCCTCCTCGACGCAAGCGTCTGTGGGGTCTCGGCTAGCCAGTTATTCGGCAGGAGTGTCGCAAATTTCTTCAATTTAATGAGGTTTCATTCCTTATAAAAAGGTAAAAATTCATGAAGGATAACCAAGATTTCTTTTTATAATCTCGGAGGGTCCATTCCTAACCCCATCTTGTATAAGGAAAAGCGAGTTTTCTTAAAGTTTACTCCTACGGGAATAGAGTGTGAAAGGGAGACCCCACAGGCGCAAAGGAGCGCCGAGAAGGCTTCCCGGACCTCACGCGGAAGGCGAGTGCCCTATCCTATACATTCCAATCAACGTTAGCATTGTACTAACCCTCAAAAGATGCAGGTAAAATCAATTATGTCCACAAAAAACAACCCTCTTGGATAAGAGGGCTGCCTTACGTTTATTTTTTTGCTTTATTGATGTTAAAGGATTTCTTCGATTCATTTCCTGCAAGATCGGTCACCTTAAATTCAATCTTGTTGTTGCCAGTCTTAAGCGGCAGTTCCAAATCCTCTATCTTTTTCTTATAGGAACGCATTTTGTATGGTTCCTTGAATTCATGATAGAATATTTCACTTCCGTTCAGGTAAAGGCGGATTTCATCGAAATTATCTTCTACCGTCACGTCCACTTTTGGATTCTTGCCTTTGAACCCCACAGTTTCCGGTACGCCTTTAACTTTTAAACCTGGCTTTGTTGCATCGACCATTATCGTCCTTTTAAAGGAAACCGTGTTATCCCATTTATCGGTTGCTTTAACCGTGAAGCTTTGGACACCATCTTCGAATTTCTTTTCATATGAGAATTCATATTTTTTATTCGTTTTGTTATACGTTGCAGGTACCGTTTTATTGTCGATTTTAAATTCCTTTATTTCCGACGCTTCTTCAATTTCTCCTGTTATTTTGATTTTATTTTTATTGTTCACGCTCAAGGCTTCAGGACTCTTGATCTTTACAGCTGGTGCATGATTATCGATTGGAGCCGAATCACCGGCCAATTCGGTTTCAGCCGTTTTCTCATTACCTGCATAGTCGATTGCCACAACCTGAACCTTTTCCCCTTTTACATCAGGCAGGGTGAATTGTTTAGCATTCGCCGGGAGCGGCTCTTCCATGATGGATGCTCCATCGACTTGTACATCGTAATAAGCAAGCCCTGAACCATTCAAATTATCCTTACCTTGGATGGTTAATACATTACCTTTTTTCGAAATCTTGACCGTCGGCTTTACCGTATCGATTTTGATTGGCATTTTAACCGTCTGCCATTTTGCACCCTCGTAATCTATCATCGCTTTGATTTCAAAATAATAGACCCCATCCTTAGCGAGTGCATTATTGATTTTACCGTCCCATTTACGGGCCGGATCCAGCGTGTATGCGGTCCCTAGTCCGCCATCATAATAGTCCTTGCGTACATTATTCTCTGTGCGAAGTTTCCGGACTGAATTGTTATCACCATTCAATATATTGTACTCTACCTTTTTCGCATTCCTTAAGAATGATAGGACAGGCACGAAGTCATCCTGTGCACCATCGCCATTTGGGGAAATCGCGATATTTTTGCCATTGAATGTTTTCCCCGCAGGGTCATAGCCAAGATACGTGAAATCTTCACCTGCTGTAGATACTCCTCCTGCCATGCCATAGAAAGATTCTTTGTCATATTTAGTGCCATCCAGGATTGGGGCTTTGTCCCACTCCCCTTTAAATCCTACATACGGTACATTCAGTTCCGGATTCGTATCGGCTGGATCCTTCAATGAAATGAACCCTTCAACAAAATAGCCGTTTGGAAACACCTTGTCAATATCTACAAGAGTCTGAAGGTCATCTCCAAGTACCTTTGCATCGGATATGTCCACTTTCACTTCGAATGTAATCGATTTTTTTGCAGGAACGGTAATCTTATTTGTATTTTTATTATTGATTTTAATCGAAGCGTTCTTAATTTCCTGTGCTTCCAGCTCGTTAGCGGTATAGCCCAGCTGTCCCTGGATTGCATAGTCTGTTTGGATATTTCCTTTTACATCATACTTGACTGCTTTGTTGCTGAAGTTTTCAACCTTTAAAGTAAAGGCGAACTTATTGCCGACCTCCTTCATGGCAACCTTCGATTCTTTCGTGAATGCCTCGGTCACGACAGCAGGTGTGGACAATGCGGATTGCAGCTGCATGACCCCGGCTCCCTGCCTGCGAGGCGAATAAGGGTTTTTCCAGTCAAGGGCTTTATTGACGACCCCCTGATCCGTTAATGGTTTTGATGTATTCATCATTAGGTTCTTCGCTAAATTAGCCCGGGCCGATCCTTCTAATTTAAAGTCTTTATCCACTCTTTCAAGAACCAGTGCCGAGCCGCCGGAAACATGCGGCGCCGCCATTGAAGTACCGCTCATCATTCCATATTCATCATTGTTCATCGTTGAATAAATTTGTCCGCCCGGAGCGGTGATTTCCGGTTTGAAATCCAAGTTCGGCGCGACTCCCCATGAACTGAATGAGCTCATTTTCCCCGCTTCTGGATTTACAGCTTTTGTTTTATCACCATTAAAGGTAATCGTCACCTTTTCCCCATCCGCTAAGGCCGCTTTCAGCTTTGCACCATCCGATTTCAACATGAACAGCTGGGGAATGGTTATGCTTGGATCTGTAGCCATGGAAATATATCCGTCAGCATTATTGTAAATTATGACTCCTGTCGCTCCTGCTGCCTGGGCATTTTGCGCCTTTTCTATAAAAGAAAGCGTGCCGCGCTCGATGAGGGCGAACTTGCCTTTAACATCCACTTTGGAAAGCTCCTCTGGCGTCCCAAGACCAGCAGCCACCAATTCATGTGTTTTATCCTTCAAGGCATTGGGATGTACGCTTGAAGCCGACATGAACGGAGCTTTTCCTGCTTGACCGTTTATTTCATAAGTCGCTGCATCCAAATCCATATAGTTATTCTCTATCGATGCCACTTGTACAGAATCGTAAGCAAGTCCAGGTGAACCTGAAACGCCAATATCCGGGTTCGAGGCTGATGGGTTGGCAAATCCATTTCCAAAGTGTGCCGAGTTTCCTGCTGAAATCGACATGAGGATCCCATTATCAACAGCTCTGGATACAGCCTGCTGCTCCGGATCTTCTGCCGATACAAAGCCTGCAGTGGAGCCAAGGCTCATATTCAGCACATCCGCCCCAAGAATGATGGCATCGTCAATCGCCTTAATATATATATCGCCCCATGTTGTCTGCATGTCGGGATCATTTCCGAAGACCTTTAATGCAAGCAGCTGGGCTTCAGGAGCAACGCCTTTAATGCCGCCATTCTCTTCATCTCCATTGGCTCCGGCCGTACCTGCCACATGCATTCCATGCATGGAGGCCTCTTCACCAAGGTCAAGGATTTCTTCATTTTCATCCATGTAATTGTATCCATAAGGAACCTTGGCCGTATAGTAATTGCCTAATAGATGGCTGGATTCCTTCATCGCGCTGATTTCACTTTCAGTCAGTTCAGCCTTATTCTCGTCGTTCAGGACCATATCACGGTGAGATGGGTCGATTCCAGTATCAATAATCCCGACGACCATCCCTTCCCCTTTATATCCATATTCCCGCCATGCTTCCTGGGCTTGGACAAGCTCTTTGCTATATAGCATTTCGGGTTTTTCTGCAGGACGTTCATATTCATTCGCTATATGTACTTCAGCAACTTCAGGCATGGCTTCCACCTTTTTGATCTCACCATACTGAAGTTCACCGCTGAATCCATTGACGACTGTCGTAAAACTTTCAAGTTCCTTGAAAGCTATTTTTTTCTCTTTCACCTTTTTTTTCAATTTCTTCTGAGTAGCTAGCTTTTCAGACTTTAATTGTTGTTTCTTATTTTTCGATAATTGTTTAAAAAGCTTCCCTTCTTTCGAAGCGGTTTCTATTGCCGGGGCTTCCTTCATCTCTACGATGACCCTGACCTTCTCATTGCTTTTGTATTTCTTCCCCAAGTCATTTTTCTTCAGCTTTATAATACTCTCCTGATTCTTCTTACCTGCACCGCCCGAGCCTGTCGGGGGATCTGGGAGCTTGGCTGCGGAAACGCTTGCAGTAAATACTAATAGAAAGATTGCTAGAATGGACAAGCTACGTTTGATCAATGAACTTTCCTCCTCTAAAATAAGCAATTTTTGGAATATTCTTACTGAGTATAAAAGTATCACAACTTTTGGGGTGATTTTAAGGGGTAATAGTCACTATTTTCCTATTTAGAACTAGGATTTTTTTATTATTTTTCATATTTTGCTAGATTTACAAGATAAACGGCAAAAAGATGGTGATGTTAAACTAACATCACCCTTTTACTTCTAGTTTTTCATTCTTGGATCCAAGGCATCGCGCAGTCCATCCCCCATTAGGTTAAAGCCGAGTACCGTAAGCATGATCGCAAGCCCAGGGAAGAGAACCGTCCATGGTGCTTGAATGATGAACGCCCTGGAATCGGCGAGCATTTTTCCCCACTCTGGTGCTGGCGGCTGTGCACCGAGACCGAGAAAGCCGAGCGCTGCACACTCAATGATGGCAGTTGCAATCGCCAAGGTACCTTGAACGATAATCGGTGCAAGGCTATTCGGAAGGACGTGGTGAAGGAGAATGCGGCCATCACCCATTCCAATTGCCTTTGCAGCCGTTACATATTCCTCTTCTTTCACCGTTAAGACCCGTGACCGTAAAAGCCGGCCGAATATCGGGACATTGACGATGGCGATGGCAATAAGTGCGTTGCGAAGGGAGGGCCCCAAAACGGCAACGACAGCAATGGCAAGCAAGATACTAGGAAAGGCCAGAATAATATCAAAGATCCTCGATATGATCGTATCTATCCACCTGCCGTAATAACCGGCAATGATCCCCAAAAAAGACCCAACCACAACAGATCCGGCAACAGATAAGAAGCCGACCCCTATTGAAATGCGCGAGCCATAAATGACCCTGCTCAAAATATCCCGGCCAAATTCATCCGTTCCGAACCAATGCTCCGCAGACGGGGCCAAATGTTTATCACTTAGCTTTTGCCCATCAAATGAATAAGGTGCTATAACGGGCGCGAAGATGGCGATTAAGATGAAAAATGAAACAATCCCCAGACCCACGATCGCTACCTTGTTTTTCCTAAAGCTTTTCCAGCCTTCCTTCCAGGGAGAGATGACTTTTTCCTCTGCCTCTTTTGGAGGAAGGATTGGCGGAGTATTCGTTGCTATTTCAGGCATGAGTTTCCCTCCCTATTTATACTTAATCCTAGGATCGATCGCTGCGTACAACAAGTCCACAACTAGATTAATCATGACAAACAAAAAGGCGATGACGAGAATTCCGGACTGTATCACCGGATAATCCCGAGATAGGATTGCATCATAAATATATGTACCGATACCTGGCCATCCAAAAATGTTTTCCGTTAATATGGCGCCGCCTAAAAGTAATCCTGTCTGCAGACCGATAACCGTCACCACTGGAATCAAGGCATTCTTAAAGGAATGCTTGTAAACAACCCAAAACATTTTCATTCCTTTAGCACGAGCCGTACGAATGAAATCCGATCTCATGACTTCCAGCATGGACGAACGTGTCATCCTTGCAATAATCGCCATCGGAATGGTAGCAAGCGCTAACCCTGGCAAAATGAGATGCTTGATCACCTCGAAAAACTGATCAACCCTGCCAGCCATGAGTGTATCTATCAAATAAAGGCCGGTTATGGCCTCAACGGGATCCCTGATATTGTCCCGCCCTGTCGTCGGAAGTAAATCCCACTGAATTGAAATGATGTATTGCTCCATTAATCCCAGCCAGAAAATAGGCATGGACAAACCAATCAACGCAATCACCATGGCGACATAATCAAACCATGAGTTTTGAAACCAAGCTGATACTATCCCTGCATTCACGCCTATGATCACGGCGATGATCATCGCGATCAAGGCCAATTCTATCGTGGCCATTAAGTATGGTCCAATTTCTTCAGAAACCGGACTATTCGTTTTTAACGAAACTCCCAGGTCCCCCTTTAACAGGCCTGATAAGTAATCCCAAAATTGAATGAACCAAGGTTTATCCAGGCCAAGTTCCTTTGTCATCGCAGCGACTGCCTCTTCCGTTGCTTGCTGCCCTAAAATCACCTGTGCTGGATTTCCAGGAATCGCCCGTATCATCATGAACACAATAAACGCCATTCCGAGTAACACCGGAATGAGAGATCCTAAACGTCGTACGGTATAGGAAAACAAAACAATCACCCGCCTTTTAAATAAGGGGCCTTCGAAGCGCCCTCGATCATTTTGAAATGCATTCCATAACAAAACCGGGAAGCATGCAAGACTCCATACTACCCGGTTCGTACGGTTAATTTTCTAGAGAAACATTAACAAGGGATTGTGAACCAGTTGGATGTGGAACAAACCCTTTGACCGTCTTAGATCCGGCTAACTGCGGTAAAGAGTGTACAAGCGGAACCCATGGAGCTTCATCATGGATGATTTCCTGGGCTTTTCCATACAACTCATTACGCTTGGCTTCATCTGCCGTGGACTGGGCTTCGATCAGCAATTCATGGACTTCATCGTTTGCGTAACGGGCATAGTTGTTGGAGCCGATATTATCTTTATCCAATAATGTATAAAGGAAGTTATCCGCATCTCCATTATCGCCTGTCCAGCCCATCATGAAGGATTGGGCTTCACCAGCCTGCACTTTCTCTAAATATGCAGCCCATTCGTACGAAACGATATTCGCTTCGATGCCGACTTGTTTTAGGCTTGCTTGAATGGCTTCAGCCACTTTTTGACCATCCGGCATATATGGACGCGGTACCGGCATTGCCCATAGATCCATTTTAAATCCGTCTTCAAGTCCAGCTTTTTTCAGCAGTTCTTTCGCTTTTTCTACATCGTAATCATAGTCTTCAATTTTGTCATTGTAGCCAGAAACGGATGGAGGCATAGGATTCTTGGCAGGCTCTGCTGTGCCTTCATAAAAATTATCAATGATTTCCTTTTTGTTGATCAAATGCGAGATGGCTTGTCGCACTTCTTTCTTGTCGAATGGTGCTTTCTCAACATTGAAAGCAAAGTACCCGACGTTCATGGATGCACGTTCGAATATTTGCAGTTTTTCATCTCCTGTAACCTTACTGATATCACTTGGGTTCAACCCGTCCATCAGGTCTATTTCACCCTTGATTGCAGCATTTAAACGTGCAGAGTTATCTTTAATGACCTTAAACGTGACTCCATCAAGTTTAGGCAGTCCATCTTGCCAATAATCATCGTTTTTCACCACTTCAATCGTATCGCCAGGTTTCCATGATTTGAACTTGAAAGGACCTGTACCAGATGGGTTTTTAGTGAAGTCGTCACCCTCTTTTTCAATTCCATCAGGACTGGCTATGGCAAATGTAGGCATGGCAAGGTTTTTCAGGAACGGCGCCTGCGGACGGTTCAAAGTGAATTCCACCGTGCTGGCATCGATCGCTTTTACTTCTTTGATAACATGACCCTCATCACCTTCAAATCCTCCGAACATGGAGGCATAGTACGCAAATTTCCCTTCATCCTTACTTTGTGCCCATCGTTGAAAGTTTTTTACGACCGCATCTGCATTGAAATCCGTACCATCATGGAACTTGATTCCGGTTTCCAATTTGAATGTGTATGTTTTCGCGTCATCTGACACTTCCCATGACTTTGCAAGACCCGATTTGATTTCCGTATCATCTTCCCCATATTTCACAAGCGTTTCAAAAATCTGCTGAGTGACGATGAATGATTCCCCATCGGTTACGATTGCTGGGTCAAGACCGACAGCATCTCCGCCTTTACCGTATATCAATACGCCGCCCTTCGCTTCACTAGATCCCCCTTTACCATCATCTTTCTCTTTTGATGTAGACGAGGAGCATCCCGCAAGCGCTAGCGAAAGAGCCAGGATACCAGTCAGCAACAATGCCAATGTTTTCTTCATATTCTTCCCCCTTATTATTTGCGAATTTATGTATACGTCGTGTCAATTGTATAAATGACAAGCAACGTAGTGACCAGGTTTATGTTCAGTCAGGATTGGCTTGTCCGTATTGCATTCTGCCATCGCCTTCGGACATCTCGTATGGAATGGACAGCCGCTGGGCGGGTTTGATGGGCTTGGAACATCTCCCTGCAGGATTACCCTATCCCCCTTATATTCCACATCCGGAATGGGCACGGCCGATAATAAAGCCTGCGTATATGGGTGAAGCGGATTTTCATAAAGCCCTTCACTTTCCGTCAATTCAACAATATGTCCAAGATACATGACACCGACACGGTCGGAGATATGCCTTACCACTCCAAGATCATGAGCAATGAACAAGTAGGTCAAATCAAAATCTTCCTGCAAATCCTGCAACAGATTCAAGACCTGGGCTTGAATCGACACATCCAGTGCAGATACCGGCTCATCGGCAATGATCAGTTTGGGGTTGACTGCAAGTGCCCTCGCGATGCCAATACGCTGCCGCTGGCCCCCGCTGAATTGATGCGGATACCTTTTAGCATGGTAACTGCTTAGGCCAACGACCTTAAGAAGTTCCTGTACACGGGCCTTTCGGGCTTTTTTATCTTTAACCCCGTGGACGATGAGCGGTTCTTCCAAAATTTTTTCAATAGTATGCCTGGGATTGAGGGAGGCGAATGGGTCCTGGAAGACCATCTGCATTTCACGGCGCATCTTTCTCATTTCACTGGAAGATAAAGCTGTCAGGTCCTTTCCTTCGAAATAAACATTGCCCTCGCTCGGCTCAAGCAATCGAAGCAATAACCTTCCCGTCGTAGACTTTCCGCAACCGCTTTCACCGACAAGTCCCAAGGTTTCCCCTTTATAAATGGAAAAAGACAAACCATCGACTGCCTTAACCTCGCCAATGGTCTTTCCCAGAACCCCTCCTTTTATCGGAAAATGCTTCTTTAGGTTTTCTACCTTAACCAATGTTTGATTCATGCAAGGAAGCTCCTTTCCCATCTTCATACAGCCAGCAGCGAACATGCTGGCCCTCATCGAATTCCAATAGAGACGGGGTCTCATTCATACATTGCTCCATGGCATGGGAGCAGCGGGGTGCAAACTGGCACCCGAGGTTGCTTGTCCCAGGCTTTGGCACATTACCCGGTATCGAGTAAAGGCGCTCTTTCTTTATTCGCATATCGGGAATCGACTGAAGTAAACCAACCGTATAAGGATGCTTAGGGTTTTGGAAAATCGTTTGCACATTTCCTTCCTCAATCACCTTGCCGGCATACATGACAATGACACGTTCACACATTTGCGCCACTACCCCAAGATCATGGGTAATCATCATGATTGCCGTGTCTGTTTCTTTATTTAAATTCTTCATTAACTCCAGGATTTGTGCCTGGATCGTCACATCCAATGCCGTTGTCGGTTCATCGGCTATAAGGAGTTTAGGCTCACAAATCATGGCCATCGCTATCATGACCCTTTGTCTCATTCCGCCAGAAAGCTGATGCGGATACTCTTTGAGCAATTCCTCGGCACGGCCAAGCCCAACCAGCTTCAACATTTCCACAGCTCTATTTCGTGCCTGCTTTTTATTCCATTTTTTATGTATCCGAAGCGTCTCGACCAACTGCTCGCCAATAGTGAATACGGGATTCAAGCTTGTCATCGGTTCCTGAAATATCATCGCTATATCATTCCCGCGAATTTTTCTCATTTTCGCTTCAGAGGCATTTGCGATGTTTTCTCCTTTAAAAAGGATTTCCCCCTCCACCTTACCAGCCGGTGAAGAAACCAAACCCATGATGGACAGAGAAGTTACGCTTTTTCCGCATCCCGATTCTCCTACAATCCCTAAAACCTCACCAGGATTGACATGAAAATCGATTGAATTCACGACAGGGATTACCCCATCGTCCGTACGAAAACTGGTTCGAAGCCCATTAACCTTAATAATTGGTTCGTCCATCAAATCACTTCCTATATATAACTTATTTTCCATTATATTATTGGGTTTATTATTGCATCAAAATTAAAATATTACAATATATTTTCTAAAAATTCTAATTTAACAGAATTATTTTTTATTTTTTTCTATTTACACACATTTTGGCACAAAAAAAAGACTGCTTATTTGCAGTCTTTACAAGGAGGAAATCATATAACTCGATTTTTTTGAGGGTAAATCGGGGTTTCCAGCGGAGAAGAAGCTATATTAGCTTTGGGGAATGAATGGATGAAAAGTAATTCTATCTACTACTGCCGAGTTTCATAAAATATTCCTGTAATTCTATGCACTGGTTATTCATTATGGTCATATAAATACTTTTTTGTGTTTCAAATTTAACTCTACCTTTTCTTAAAAACATTGTTAAGCAAGCTTGCATGCCCAACCTTCACGTAACACTATAAACCAATATGTTCAAAATCTTTGGGCTTACCATCATGTTGTTTAGTTCCGATGAATTGAACCCTCTCGGCGACCACTTCAGTTACATATACATATTTACCCTCCTGATTTTCGTATCTTCTTGTTTGTATTCTGCCAGTTATACCGATTATGGCTCCTTTTTTACAATATTGAGCAGTATTTTCAGCCGACTTTTTCCATATGATACACTGTACAAAGTCTGCCTCATAGTTACCGACAGTATTACGGAAGTTCCGGTTGACTGCTAATGTGATATTCGAAACAGCCTTGCCATCGGGTGTGTATCTTAATTCTGGATCCTTCGTAAGCCTGCCGACGAGGGTAACTTGATTAATCATTTTTTCACTCCTTCCTCTTTAATTGCTTTAATCATACGCTTTCTTCCATCGATTAAAAAATGGAGGAAATGTTCTTATTACACCATTTTTCTTTATAAAAAAACGTTTGGATTGGTGCAAAAACATTTTTTAGTGATTAAAATCAGGTAAAAAACGAATAGTTAACAAAATTAAATATTTTGCAAATTTTTATTCCATCCTTCATAATTTAGACAAATGTTGGGTTTTCATTTCATTAAGGGACTTTTTTTTAGTATGATATAATTACCTTTAAAAGGATTAATCGATATGTACCCTTTCAAAATTTACGTTTAAGAGAGGTAATCGCCGCTCTTTCTTGCAAGAAACGGAGGAATTAGATGAAATCATTCAAATTGATCTCGTTGCAAATTGTTACTGAAAATTTAAACTTGATTGATATTGCATTAACAGATGGATTGATTATAAATAAAGAAAACGACGCTAGATCATGGTTACTGGAAGCCTTTGTCGAAGAAAAACATTTCAAAGAGCTTGAACCCTCACTTCCCGATATAGATGGAGAGGTGTATATCCAGGCAGTCATTACCAAAAAGGACAATGAACCGGCTTTGTTTCAAACTGTCTTACGTACAATAAGAAAAGTGGGCAATCACTATAGCCTTTTATTCGTTGGTCATATCCAAAAAACACGGAGCAAATATGCAGAACTCCTTCTAGAAGATTTGGTCCAAAAGGGTCTCGTCGGCGATGAACTTATAAAAGAGTTCAAGCAAAAAATCCGCTCAAAGCCTAAATTAGCAACTAATAAATAAAAAACCTTCCCTTAATTTCCATCCCCTAATCGAATGCACATAAAAAAGACTGACTTAGACGGATAAGGATATTAATCCTCTTTTGCCTAAGCAGTCTTTCTCATTCTGTGCTAATTACTTATTTTTGTCGTCATTTTTATCAGGGTCTTCAATCAAGTCATCGGCATCATTATCGACGTTATTATCGTCGTTTTCAAGCAATCCATCATCATTACCGTTCATGCCGTTATCATCCGTACCATTGTTATCATCTGTACCGTTGTTATCATTCACGCCATTGTTATCATCTTCTATGATGTTGTTATCTTCTTCTGGTGCGGGATTGTTGTTGTCATCATTATCCGTTCCACATCCAGCAAGGAACATAATAGATAATAAAGATCCCCCAAGTAGTGCAAAAATTTTCTTCATCATTTTTGGCAACCTCCCTTCTTTCTTTATCATTAGGTATTTTGCCCGAATGTGAAAATAACTTGCGTCCTATTTTAAATTTAAAAAGAAAATCTGCTTTTTGGAATTAAACATTAAAAAATACCGGACATAATAATGTCCGGCATTCAAAGGGAGAATAGAAAGATCTAAAAACCGCTCTTGCTTTAAAAAAGCAATGCAGTGCTTTTTATATACACCGCTTCACGATTCCTTAAACCACTTTTTGAAAAATAGTTAAAACATTCCATTCCCATCACGGGAAAAGAATCTTATTTGTCACCAAAGGCAAACATGATATCGGCCTCACATGCTGTTTCCCCATCAACCGTTGCCACCGCTTTCCCTTTACCCATTGACCCTCTCATACGCACTATTTCCACTTCCAGACGCAGCTGATCACCTGGTTTAACTTGCTTTTTAAAGCGGCAATTATCAATCCCAGCGAAAAATGCAAGCCGGCCTTTATATTCTTCTTGTTTCAAGACGGCTACAGCGCCAACCTGCGCTAAGGCCTCTACAATTAAAACTCCAGGCATAACTGGATAATCGGGGAAATGGCCATTAAAGAATTCTTCATTTGCCGAGACATTCTTCAATCCAACCGCTCTTTTCCCTTCATCAATTTCTATGATCCGATCGACTAATAAGAATGGGTAACGATGCGGAATAATTTCCTTTATTTGTGTGATATCAAGCATACTTGTTCCTCCTATGACTTAAATATTTCAAACATAACGTAAACTCGCCCCTGTCATCTAGACAGAGGCGTAGTTGCCATGAAATATAAATCCGTTAACGACAGCAACTACTTCAAAAAACATGGAACTACGCGCCCTTGTTCACTATATCAAAAATATGGGTCCATGTGGATTTTTGGAAAACATCCATTGCATGTCCTCCGCCAATCACACTATATCCTAATAGTGCCCCGGATAATACAGCAATGAAAATCAATCCGATAACAATGAGTAAACGAAGCCAAATTGGCAAAAGACGGACCTTGATCCTACGATTCGGTTTCGCCTCAACTTCCTTTATCTCTTCTTCAATTTGTTGTCTCATTACACGATTTTGTTCCATATAGAATGTGAAAGCTCCTTTTAAGAAAACTCGCCGACTGATTTCCCCGATACGCCAGAAATTCAGCAGCTATGCAAAATGGTCGGCACGAATGATTTCTCTTGTTATGAATTCATTATAACCGATTTGCTCTAATTCCGCAGGGAGACATTTTATTTACCAGTTACCTTAACGGATTCCATTGACTAATCCGCTCATTTGATCAGCCATCGTTACCGCCCGGGATTGAAATTGGTAAGAGCGCTGAACATTGATTAAATCCGTCATTTCTTTGGAAAGATCGACATTTGAGGACTCCAGAGTACCTTGACGGACTGCTGCCTGGTTGCGGGAATCCCCTGTTAATGCAGTCATGATATCGTCTTCCGTAACACCCAAGGCAGTGAAGTTTTTGGGCAGGCCAAGTAAATTCCCGCCTAGCCGGTCAAGAAATTGCAGTTTCTTTACCGAGACTATTCCGAGCCCAAAACTCTTTTCGCCATTTTCTTCCGTATCCACTATCAATAAGCCATTTTCCAAAATCTTAATGTCTTTAATATTTCCCTCTATGAGGATCGGTTCACCATTTTCATCAAGTACTTTATGTCCAGCAGAGGTGACAAGCATCATTTGGTCGTTAGCATTGGGGGATAAATAAAAGGCACCATCCCTTGTAAGCCTTGTATTGACCCCATTATCGTCCTGAACGCTTACGGTGAAGAATTGGTCATCCCGGGTGAATGCGGCATCAAGGTTGCGGTCCGTCGTCTTTAAGGCACCCTGTGAAAGCACCAATTGAGATTGGCTTATCATAGCACCTGTTCCCTGCCGGATGCGAGGTGCGGTCAACCTTCCTTTTTCCTTTGTCTCACTCGGTTGATTATTGAAACTCTGTGTCAATAAGTCATTGAAGCTCGTTTGGGTCTTTTTGTAGGCTGTCGTGTCCACATTCGCGATATCATTACTTATTTGATCGATTTTACTTTGAAGCTGGTTCAGCGTATTCGTCGCCGTCATCATCGTCCGGTTCATGGTTTTTCCCCTTGCAGTTCAAATTTCCGAATTTCACCTACTGCTCAATTAAAGCCTGCCAACTTCATTGACCGCTTTATCCAAACTTTTATCATAGGCTTGAAGCACCTTCTGACTCGCTTCAAAAGAGCGGTATGCCGACATCATTTCTGTCATCGTTCTCGATTGGTCAACATTGGAGCCTTCCAGAAAGCCCTGCTCAGTGGAAAAACTGACATCCGCAGCCGCGTATGCGCTAGGTAAATCCCCATCATTCACAGCCTTATATAGGCCTTCGCCATCTTTCATGAGCTGTAATGACGGATCATCCGAATAACCGATCCCCAAACGTGCGGTTTGAACATTTCCTTCTAAAATAACACCGTTTTCCACTACTGTGAATCGATCGCTATCAAGCTGGATCTTTTCATTATTTTCGTTCAATACATAATGACCGGACGGCGCAGTCAGATAACCTTGCCCATCCAGGGTGAAACTGCCGTTACGCGTATAACGGATAGCACCATCGCCATCCTGGACAGTAAAAAACACCGAGCCTTGCCGACCCGTTTCCTCATTGATCGGTAGGTTTTCATCAACAAGGGAAATATCCGTATTAAGCTGGGTTTCCTCCAATGTGCCCTGTGTAAATAAAGGATTCGCCTCCTGTACGTAAACACCCGTACTGAGCCCCCCAACCTGGAAAAAGTTAGACATGCTCAATTTGCTCTCCGTGGGAACCGTTTCACCACCCATGCTGCTTATGAGCATTTCAGGAAAAGACCTTACACTCAATTGATCAGCTTTATACCCTGTTGTATTCGCATTGGACATATTGTTTGTGAGTAATTCCGTGCGCCTTTGCTGTGCAAGCATCCCGGAAGCAGCCGTATAAAAACCTCTTAACATCTTCTTCACTCCCCAATCTACATAACTTATCCGTTCAATATCTCATATCTATCTTATCGGTCATGAACTTCAGTATCTTAAGGAAAAGGCGAAGCATTAGGCAGAAGAATTTGTCATATCGTAGGCTAGGTCAAATTTAAAGGAATGGTGTCAAATTCTCGACTAAAAGAAGAGGGCCTATTGCTCATCAGTACTGGAACTGCACGCACTTTCACTATGCCTCACGTTTGTCTGAACCTTAGACCCCTATCTTATGATGCGGATTTCCACCCGCTTTTTAGTTGAATTTGTGCCGTGGCAATTTATCCATATTATCAAGCATGATACCGGTTCCGATTGCTACACAATCCATCGGCTGCTCGGCAACGAGCACCGGGACCTTAAGTTCTTCAGCAAGAAGTAAATCAATCCCGTGAAGCAAGGCTCCCCCGCCGGTTAAAATGACGCCGCGGTCGATGATATCAGCAGAAAGTTCTGGCGGCGTCCGCTCAAGTACGCTTTTTGCAGCTTGTACAATGATGGAAACCTGCTCGCGAAGAGCCTCCTCAATTTCTTCAGAATTGACCGAAATGGTTCTAGGCAATCCCGATACCATATCACGCCCACGGATATCGATGACTTCATTACGAGATCCAGGGAAGACGGTTGCAACCTGGATTTTAATGTTCTCCGCTGTACGTTCACCAATCAGGAGCTTATACTTCCGCTTGATATAATGTAATATTTCATTATCGAATTTGTCACCGGCCATTTTAATGGATGAAGATGTAACGATATCCCCCATTGAAAGAACGGCAATATCCGTTGTACCCCCGCCAATGTCCACGACCATATTGCCGCTTGGCTGAAAAATATCCATACCGGCACCGATAGCAGCCACTTTCGGCTCTTCTTCAAGGTATACTTTCTTCCCGCCGCTTTTTTCGGCAGCTTCTTTAATCGCCTTTTGTTCGACACTTGTTATGTTGGTCGGGCAGCAAATTAAAATTCTAGGCTTTGAAAGGAAGCCTTTCACATTCAATGTATTGATAAAATGCTTAAGCATCGATTCTGTTACATCGAAATCTGCAATGACACCGTCTTTTAAAGGACGGATTGCGATGATGTTTCCTGGAGTACGGCCTACCATTTTTCGAGCTTCTTCCCCGACGGCAAGAACACGGTTCGTATTCTTATCAATCGCCACTACCGAAGGCTCATTTAACACAATTCCTTTACCTTTGACATGTATAAGAACATTGGCTGTTCCAAGATCTATCCCAATATCTCTAGCAAACATTTCTTAAATCCTCCTTGAATATCCTCACATATAACCTACTTCTGTCCTAATTGTTTATTTTACCATATTGCATTGACACAAGTAAGTATGAATTATAAATAAACACTAATACAGACTATTATTTCCTATTTTGACAATATGTAAAAAAAATCAATGCCCAATGTACTACCTTACCGTATTTTCCCATAAAAAAAATTCCGGCATGGAACCGCAATCAAGGTTAAGAAAAAGCTGACACTCACTTTCATGTCCCCTTATTCATTCCCCGATAGCCCGATTACTTCCCAATTGCCGGAATGATTCAAGTATCATTTAACGATTTCTTCTTCTCTTTCAGAACGTTTGTATTTTAATTTTGTCGCTTCTCCACCTCTAAGGTGACGAATGGATTTATGATAATCCAATATATCCTTCACTTCGTTAGCCAAATCAGGATTAATTTCTGGCAGCCTCTCAGTTAAGTCTTTATGCACTGTGCTTTTAGAGACTCCGAACTCTTTTGCAATGACGCGGACTGTTTTTCTAGTTTCCACGATATACTTTCCTATCTTGATAGTTCTTTCTTTGATGTAATCGTGCACACCACTCGACCTCCCCAAATTGGATGTGAGAAGTGTGAAATGAGATTCGTATTTTTCGAATCGAATACCGCTGCCCTATAAACAATGAAAGATAGAATTATTCACCTATTAGATAATTTGTAATAAACGATTCCTCACCTCAAACACTCTCTTTGCATGGTTTATAACATCTTATTAGCTTGGTTAAGAATATATGCCTAATGGGACAGGAGGTTTGGATATATTTCTGATTTTCATCTGTTTATTTTCATTAAACGTATATTATTTCCCGAGAAATTTGTCAGAAATTCAAAGGTTTCAGCATATTGGCCAATATTTCCACGAAAGAAAAAAAGAAGCCGTTCTAAGTGAACGGCCTCCTTTTACCAAATTTTCAGTTGTTGTCATTCGTAACGCTCTAGGTTTTTGTTTTGATTTTATTAAAAATCTTAATCTTAATTAGATTGATTTAACGAATCTTTTAAGGAATCGCTTTCTTCAGTTGTATCTTCACCAGGGACAGAGCCTTCCTCATCAGTGCCACTCTCTAAATCAGTGCTCTCGTCAGTTTCGTCAACTGCAGGCGTTTCTTCTTTGTCAGCTTCAGATCCTTCGACTGCAGGTGTTTCTTTGTCAGCTTCAGACCCTTCGACTGCAGGCGTTTCTTCTTTGTCAGCTTCAGATCCTTCGACTGCAGGTGTTTCTTCTTTATCAGCTTCGGCATCAGTTGCAGATTGGATCGCAGAAGCTTGTTTATCAACAAAATCAAGTGGGTTTAACGCAATGTTATCTTTTCTGATTTCGAAGTGGACATGTACGCCAGCCTCTTCATTGATTTGGCTTTTTCCGGCTGTAGCTATTGCTTGTCCTTGTTTCACTTTGTCACCGACTGCAACCTTAATGTCTTTAACAGATTGATAACGAGTAACGACGCCATCTTCATGCTCTACTTCAACTAAATTTCCAAGTAACGCATCGTCTTGGACTTTCGTTACATTTCCACTTAAGGAAGCTTTTACATCGAAAGACTTTCCATCTTCCATTGCAATGTCTATACCTTTGTTTTGCTCATATCTATTGTTGTAGAAAACCAATGCTTCTTCTTGTGCCTTTTCATCCGCATTCACATCATAAAACTGTTTCTTGATAACCGATTTGTCTGCATCGGCTACAGGCATCTTGATTGTCTCAAGATTGCTATTAACCTCTACAGAAGGCTCACCATAGTTTTTTCCTGTTTCAGCCGATTCCTCTTTGCCATCTTTAGCTGAATCATCAAAACTATTTTGTAATAAGAAGGCCGCGGCTAAGATTATGGCTGCACTTGCGATATAGATTGCTGATAATGCCCAACGTTGTTTTAGTATACGTCGGATTGTGGAAGTTGATTTCTTTTCTTCCTCTCTCATATTAATCACCTCAGCAATCATTCTGAACATTTTGTTAAAATTATATACATTCAGGAAAAAATTTTTTTTGGATTTATTTTGTGGAAATGAAACCGATTTTATTCGTAGAATGGTAAAATGTTTGGTATCTTACTGTTGAAGGATGTTTAAATCATGAAAAAAGCTTTTAAACTTGTGTTAACGTCATTGCCTTTTCTATATATGATTGCCGTTTGGATAATGTCGAGCAACCCCGATGATATGATTCTTGATCTTCCCTCATCCTCATTTGACCGATTTATCAAAGAGGCACTTCATCTGGTCGAATTTGCCCTTTTGTATATATTATTTGTTTCGGCACTTGCTGCACACCAAAAACTGAGACCTGGTTTAAGCCTGTTGGCTGCCCTTCTAGCTTGCCTTTATGGAGTGATTGATGAATACCATCAATCTTTCGTCCCGTACCGCTCCTCTAGCTTAATAGATGTCATTAAAGATATCATTGGAGTAGCTGCAGTTTATTTTCATGTCCAATATCATTATTTCAAGCGTAAACGGGGCTTTTTGACCTTGATAGAAAAATTAAACGAAAAGAAATGAGAGATGGGAATTCCCATCTCTCATTTTTTTGCCGTCATCGTATTCAGCCACTTACTTGAAGACTGGACTTTGACGCCTTTATAATAATATTTCACGATGTCTTCATAGGTTTTCCCTTCCCTGGCCATGCCGTTAGCACCGTATTGGCTCATTCCAACTCCGTGTCCAGATCCTTTTGTCGTGATCACAATCTGGTTGCCTTGACGCTCCCAGTCAAAATCGGAAGATGTCAGCCCGAGCTTCTCACGAATCTGTTTTCCTGTCATTTTCTTTCCTCCGATATCCACTACACCTACGCGATTACCTGATGTTCTTTCAATGACAGTTCCTATGGATGCTCCCGAAGAAAGACTTACACCCAATTTATTTTCAAAATCTGCAGAGTCGACTACTACTTTATTATAAAACTTTGGTGATTCTTCTTTATCCCATGGACTGGATACACTTTTTAAATAGGGAAATTCAGCTTGCCAATAGTCCTCGGAATTCTCCGTATAGCCATTGCTTGTCGAAAAAAAAGTGGCAGTAATCGGTTTTCCTTCATAGGTTAAGATTTGACCCGCCGTTTCTTTTATGGCCTTGTTAATTTTTTGCATTTTCCATTTATAATCAGAGCCCCACTGTTTTTTCAGCTCATCATTATTCTTATAAACTTGGTGCATGACCGTATCGCTTACATCGGCACCATCCGGCAAGCCTAATCGACTTTCGCTTATGAGCTGATTGACAATATAGGTTCTCGCCGTCAACGCTTGTGCTTTCAGCGCTTCTTCTTCAAAATCTGCTGGCATTTCAGCTGCAACCACACCACTCAAGTACGATTCAATCGGCAGTTTTTCAATCTTTTTTGCAGATGTGCGGTAAACGGCAACTTCTACGGAACTCATTTCATTTGCTGCTACCTCTTTGCCCTCATTCTTGCCTTTACTTTCCAATTGCTCGGTCAACTGCCCACTTGTCTTATCATTTGAAAATGGAAGCACAAGCACTGCCGGAATCATGATAATTACGAATGCTACTGCTATGAATAGTACGACCATCGGTTTGATTGCTTTCAAATTCCTGAGCCTCCCTACACTTGTTTTCTCTGCCGTATAATCGTATCCAGCAGGTATCTTTACATAACAAATGTATGTCGAAGGACAAGCATTTATGAATAGAAAAACGACAACTATTTAACTGTCGACCAAGAATCCGGAACATGATAAAAAAAACCATTCACGGTTCGGAGACTCGAACGTGAATGGTTTTATAAGCTACTTATGCGTTTAAATCTGCAATTTTTTTTGTTTCAGCAGGCACATCTTCGTTAATACGTTCCACATCAGCACCTAGAGATGCCAATTTACCATGGAAATTCACGTAACCTCTGTCAAGATGCTTCAATTCTGTAACACGTGTAATGCCATCTGCAACCAATCCAGTCAGGATGAGCGCTGCCGCGGCACGTAAATCTGTTGCAGCTACTTCAGCACCTTGAATGTTAGTTGGACCATTAACGATAACGGAACGGCCTTCTATTTTTATATTGGCATTCATGCGACGGAATTCTTCAACATGCATGAAACGGTTTTCGAAAACGGTCTCCGTAATCATACTTGTTCCTTCAGCACGCAGTAATAATGCCATCATTTGCGATTGCATATCAGTCGGGAAACCAGGATGCGGCATTGTTTTGATGTCAATGGCCTTCAAGGTTTTTGGACCGATAACGCGTAATCCATCTTCTTCTTCAAGAATTTTAACGCCCATTTCCTCCATTTTAGCAATAAGGGAAGTAAGGTGTTCAGGTACAGCTCCTTGAACAAGAACATTGCCGCCAGTAAGAGCGGCCGCTGTCATGAATGTACCAGCTTCGATACGGTCAGGTATAATCGTATGTTCAGTGCCATATAATTTATCGACACCTTCGATTCTCATCGTACCAGTACCGGCACCTCTGACTTTGGCACCCATTTTATTAAGGAGATTCGCAAGATCTACAATTTCAGGCTCTTTGGCCACATTTTCAAGAATCGTAATACCTTCAGCAAGCGTAGCAGCCATCATGATGTTTTCGGTGGCACCAACACTTGGGAAGTCAAGATACACTCTTGCACCCTTAAGTCTGCCTTCTACCTCGGCATCAATGAAACCATTGCCGACCTTCACTTTTGCTCCCATCGCTTCAAAGCCCTTTAAATGCTGGTCGATAGGACGTGATCCGATGGCACAGCCACCAGGAAGAGCAACGCGGGCCCGGCCATTCCTTGCCAGTAATGAGCCCATCACTAAAACGGAAGCTCTCATTTTACGTACATATTCAAATGGTGCTTCTTCTAATAACTCTCTTGATGCATCTACAGTTACTTGATTGTCATGAAAGGCAACATCTGCATTTAAGTTGCGCAATACTTCATTGATTGTATATACATCGGAGAGCGTAGGAACATCTTTAATGATACTTTTCCCATCACTTGCTAATAATGTTGCAGCGATAACTGGCAAAACGGCGTTTTTAGCACCTTCTACTTTAACTGTCCCGCTAAGCCTTTTTCCGCCGCGGACGATGATTTTTTCCAAAAGTATTCCCCTCCGCGTCCATTTTCTCTATATTAATATTCAAACGTTATGATTGGTGTGCCAACTACAAAGTTCGTTCGGTCACCCAATCCTTCTGTCCGTAGCCCAAACTGCAAATTTAATTTTTCTTTTGTCAAAGGTTGTTTAAACAAAGTTGAATGTGCAGATATAGATGTAAAGTTTGTTTCGTGCACACTCTCAATTTCCCTTGCTTGGAACATATCTAACAGGTCTTCAGTTTTAGAGTTTAAAACCGAATCCATATTATCATTGATAGACCCTTTAATACAAGAAAAAATTGAAGGAGTTCCTATAAATAGGTCATTCACCCTGTTTTGGAACGTAGCGGTAAAAAAGGCATTATTGGCTTTCTTCCACTTTTTCCCCTTCACTTCGTAAATAACATAGGTAACTTTATCAAATTTCTCTTCCGTTGTCATTATTTTGATAGACTCGGTCAGACCTGAATCGACATTGTAAGTTAACGCCTCAGCCTTCCAGCCGGAAGCATCATCTTTCCGGTGCCATTGAAATTGAGGGTATTTTCGTTTTAAAGCTGTAACTTCGCTTTCAAACTCTTGTTTAGTTGTAATCTCTTTATTTATTTCTCTAGTGAGTACAGACCAATCCCCTATGTCTAAATCTTTATCTTCCTGTAACAGTCCCACCATTTTAACTATATCTGGTTTACTTTCTGCCACAATCGTACTATTCCCAATTAAAATCACCATCAAACCGAGAAATACTATGTATGTTAACATTTTTTTATTTAAAAAATACATGTTAAATCCCTCCCCTTTTACACATTCTTTCCATAAGGAGAGAGATCATACTTCGATTTTTCCGACAATTGGTGACACCTTCCCCTTAAACTTGAAGGAAGCAATAGCGAATGCAAGAGTAGAATCATATTTTGCTATAAGAAAAGTCTTACAGCATATCAGTCATTACTAAACATATACGGAAGTTGGTTTGCAAATCCCAGGTAGTCGAGGAAGAAATTACTTACAACTGAACCGATGGCAACCGTTAATAAAATATATAATACCCTGGCCTTGATGACCGAATTGGATCTTAACATTTTATCAAAATGTAATGCCTGTAAAGCCCACCAGGTAACTGCAATGAAAAACAAGTGTGCAATTATTCCTGTTAAAGCCTGCTGTCCCATTGCTGAAAACATGTACATACCTCCTAAAAGACACCCGAATTCTATTCTAACACAAAACCCCTTCATATTTGGAATTAAAAAGGAAGAATTGCAAAATATCTTTTTAAAACTGTAAATAGAGGCTTGATCCAATGGAACAAGCCTCTGATACAGGCATTATATCATTTACTCGAAATAAAGTCTGTAAAATCACCAAATTGATCATGAATAAAATCAAAGGCAATATTGGGCGCCACCCCGAAAAGTATGGTGCCTATTACGCATATGATCAACACGGCGTAAAGACCCGGACGGATTTTAATGACCTTCTCTGAATGAATCGGTCGGAAAAAGACCTGCACCAATAATCCGAAATAATACACATAGGACACAATGGTACCTGCAATCATGATTCCCGCAAGGACGAAATGTCCAGGCTCCGTTATGAATGTCCCAAGAAAAATATTGAGCTTGCCTATGAAACCTGTCGTCCCGGGAATTCCAGCAAGCGACAGGATGAATACGGTGAATGCCATGGCAAGATACGGGGATTTCCTCCCCAGTCCTGCAAGAATGCTGATATCTTCGGACCCACTTTGACTGGAAAGCAGCTGAATGACTGCAAATACACCGATATTCATTAATACATAAGCCGTTAGGTAAAACCAGACAGTATCCAGGAGGAAATATCCCCCGCCCAATGTTGCCACCGCCACAAGCAGGTAACCCGCATGGGCGATGCTTGAATAGGCAAACATTCGTTTTAAATTTTGCTGCCTTAACGCAACCACATTTCCAATGATGATCGTCAGCCCCGCCAATGAAGCTATATAAATATTATTTTTATCCAAAAAATCGAGCGCCCCGAACGTATCACCGGAAGCTGTTAGGAACAACGAAAGAAAAAGGCGCAGGATGATGACGAAACCCGCCATTTTCGAAATTACGCTCAAGAAGGCTGCGACCGGTGTCGGTGCCCCTTCATAGACATCCGGCGCCCACATATGAAACGGTGCGGCAGCTATCTTGAAGGATACACCGACAAATACCATGAAGAAAGCGAGCCCCATGATGTATTGCAGCTGCCCGTCCGTCATCGCAGCCATCGTCCTGCTCATTTCGCCTAGATTGACGGAACCGGTCACTCCATATAAATAGCTCATCCCGAATAAAGTGATTGCTGTGGAAATGCCTCCGTTTATCACATACTTCATGGACGCTTCGTTGGACTTCCGATCATGCTTGCGCATTCCGACTAATATATAAGATGAAAGTGAAAGAAGTTCCAGTCCAACGAACAGCGTGATCAAATCACCGCTTGAGGACATGACCATCGCTCCAAGCAAAGCGGTCAGGAACAGATAATAAAATTCCCCCCGGTGCTCCCGCAGCCCCTCTTTCGGTTCATATCCTTCAGCCAGAAGGATGATCAGGGCCGCTCCGAATAAGAGTAGCAGCTTAAAAGCTTTTGCAAATGAATCTAAACGAAACGTATCGGATAAGATACTGACTGTCTCAAAGGATAGCAGGCTAATCAGTGACAAACATGCCAAAATGATTCCGGTTAGCGCGAGCCATGCCAGTTTTCTCCGATTAAAGTGCTTCGGCCAGAATAAATCCAGTATCGAAAGAATCATGGTCGTTCCAAGAATGATGAATTCAGGCATCATCGCTCCCCAATCATAAGAAAGCATCGTGTTCCAATCCATCCTTCATCGCCCCCCTAGAGCAAGCATCATGGCTTCAATCGTTCCTTGAAGAGGCCCGCCTAACAAATTTGGGTATACCCCAACAGATATTATCAAACTGAGAAGAACCAACGCCGGAAAAAACTCCCAGCCCCTTATGTCCCATTTCTCTTTTTCTATCAAGCTATCATTTTTCCCGAAAGTCATAAGCATGACCGCCCTCAGTACATAAACAGCGGTTAATACCAGCCCGATCACCCCTATTGCCGCAAGCATCGGCTGACTCTTGAATAAGCCAAGAAATACCATGAATTCACTGATGAAGCCGGACATGCCAGGCAAACCGAGTGAAGCCATTCCGCAAGCTAACATAAACCCTGAAAAAATCGGCATCGACTTGGCCAGCCCTCCAAGCTTAGGAAGCATCGTGGTTCCTGTACGTTCATACAACACTCCCACCAAGAAAAACAACAAAGCAGCAATTAGCCCGTGTGAGATGACTTGAAAAATAGCTCCCTGAATGCCCGCTTCATTCAAGGCTCCCAGCCCCATCATGACGATACCCATATGCGAGATTGATGAGTAGGCTAAAACAAGCTTGAAATCCGTTTGTACCAATGCCAGAAAAGCACCATATAAAAAACTGAGGACCCCAAATAGGACAATGGTAAAGGCCAAGCTTTTATATTGTTCAGGAAATATCCCCATTCCAAACCGGATGATTCCGTACGCCCCAATTTTCAATAAGACACCGGCATGTATCATGACTATGGATGGGGGTGCTTCTGCATGGACCCGCACCATCCAGCTATGAAAGGGAAAGACCGGCAGCTTTATCGCAAATGCCACGAGAAATGCAAGACATAAACCATATTTCATCGAACCGGATATGGGTGCAAAAAGCGAAACGCCGCCCATTGTCATCATCTGTGTCAATGCTGCAATGTTGGTCGTACCTGTCCTGGCAAACAAAATCAAAATGGCCACCAATAAAACAGCCGAACCAATGCCATTATAGATCAGAAAACTATAAGAAGCTTTCTCCCTCTCCAGAAAGCCCCATCTGCCAATTAAAAAGAAAGCAGAAATCAAAGTCATTTCGAAAAAGATGAAAAAAAGGATCAAATTTTCTGCCGTGAAGACACCGAGCATTCCCATCTCCAGGATCAAAAATAATAAATAATACCCTTTCCATTCTTTTTTTATATAAATGGATGCGATTGCGGCCAGTGATGAAATGATTGTTGTCAGTAATATGAAGATGAGACTTAAGCCATCCAGCCCCAACTCAAAATCAACCGTGAAGAGCTTGGGATCATACATCTCCAAATTTCCAAACCTGATCCAATTCAACTTAATGTCAAATATGGATAGGGCCACATCCGAATAATATTGGCTGCAAAGAAAGAATGATAGGAAAAGGGGAGGCAGTGTTCCGAAAAAACCAAATTGTTTAATCGTCCTTTCCTCTTTTTTCGGCATGAGGGCAACCATCACGATGCCCAGCAGCGGTGAAAACACTAAAAGCGAGAGCAAATAGACATTCATCTTAGATACCCCCCAGTTACTGCAAAAATCACCAACAGTACCGCAAGTCCCAGAAAGGCTATCATGCCATATTGCTGTACCTGTCCCGTTTGCAGTTTAGACCCTATTTTCCCCAATCCTTCTATTGAACTTGTTACAGTGGAAACAAGGCCACCGACAATGAACCTTTCAATATAAGATAGGAATATACTAAAGCCTTTGATTGCATAGCCTGCAGTAAAATGATAAATCTCATCAATGTAATACTTATTTTCCAAAATCCTATATACCTCGGAGTTTTCTTTGACAAGCCATTCCCGAGATAACTTCTTTTTAACGTATATCATATAAGCAAGGTAAATCCCGGCCAGCGACACAAGCACGGCCATCAACATTATCCAAACGGGCCCCTCACTATGGCTGGCGCCTAGAAGAGCTTCATTTCCCTCCACAAGCCACTCCCCAAGAAAAGTTCCAAACCACGGTGTTTGGATATACCCACCGATTACAGCAAGCAAAGCCAATGCAAGCATGGGAATTAGCATGATGAAAGGTGATTCCTTGACCTGTTCTGCTTGACTGCGTGAATCGCCTGCAAACATCATGAAAAACAGCCGGAACATATAAAACGCAGTTAAAAAGGAGGTAACCACCGCTAGACCAAACAATATATAACTACCATTCTCCCAAGCTGCCATTAGAATTTCATCTTTACTGAAAAAGCCCGAGAGCAACGGAAACCCCGATATCGCCAACGTGCCAGTCAAGAACAGCGGACCGGTCCAATTCAACTTACGCCATAATCCGCCCATTTTTTCCATATCCTGTGTATGTATAGCGTGAATAACACTGCCTGCTGCCAAAAACAGCAAAGCTTTAAAAAAGGCATGGGTCATTAAATGAAACACCCCGGCCACATATCCCGAAGTACCCAAAGCAAGCATCATAAAACCAAGCTGAGAGATGGTCGAATAGGCCAATACACGCTTAACATCCTTTTGCACTATGGCAATGCTTGCGGCAAATATGGCTGTAATCCCACCTGTTATGGCCACTACCTGCATCGCAGCAGAACTAGCCATGAATAACGGAAACATGGCCGCCACCAGGTATACCCCTGCAGCAACCATGGTTGCTGCGTGTATCAATGCGGAAACCGGAGTCGGGCCTTCCATTGCATCCGGAAGCCATGTGTGAAGTGGAAATTGTCCAGACTTCCCAACCGCACCGATAAAAATCAAAATAGCGATTAATGTCAGTTTTTCACTTGATATCACGCCCGACTGAACGGCTTTAAAGATCTCGCCATATTCAAAGCTGCCTGTTTCCCAGAATAGAAGAATGATGCCGATTAATAGCCCTACATCCCCAATCCTGGTCATGATGAATGCCTTCTTCGCCGCAGCCTTAGCTTCCAATTTATAAAAGTAAAAACCAATGAGCAGGAAAGACCCCACCCCGACCAATTCCCAGAAGATATAAAGTTGTAATAAATTGGGTGCCATGACTAGTCCAAGCATGGCAAAGGTGAAGAAGCCCAGATAAGCATAAAAAATGGAGAATCGCACTTCACCCTTCATATACCCCTTCGAATATATCTGGACAAGCAGGCTGACAAGGGAAACGACCACAAGCATCAAGGCATTGAGCTGATTGATTTCGAATCCAGCTGAAAGTTGCGTCCCTCCGAAGGAAAGCCAATCTATCGATATATTATAAGTAGGTTCTTTAAATCGCTCGATCAGGACAAGCAACGATAAAACGAACGAAGCCACTGTACATATTATTCCTATAAAAGCCCCTCGTTCCCGCAACCGCCCGCCTGATAGAAGCAGAACCAGAAACGTGACGAGTGGAAAGATCGGTATGAGCCATGCGTGCTCCATCATCGTATCAAATCCCCTTCTTCAATTATATAAACCTTCAATTCTTCATCATTTCCATTTCATCGACATTGACCGTCTTACGATTGCGATAAAGGGACATTAGTATGGCCAGCCCTACAGCCGCCTCGGCTGCAGCGATCGTAATCGTGAATAAGGAAAAAACTTGACCCGTTATGGATGGCGTTACCCCGAATTTACTGAAGGCCACTAAATTGATATTTGCAGCGTTCAGCATCAGCTCGATTGAAATCAAAACAATGACCGCATTTCTTTTCGTCAAGGCACCATACAGCCCTATACAAAACAAAACGAGTGCCAATACAAGGTAAGCCGACAAAGGGACTCCCGTCATGATCGATCTCCCTCCTCATCATCTTTTTTAGCCAATACGATGGCACCGACTAAAGCAACAAGCAGGAGTACCGACATCACTTCAAATGGAATTACATATTTTGAAAAAAGTTCGATTCCTATTTGCTTTGTATTTTCCTCATGCAACGCCGTTGGCTGTACAGGTATATCCAGATTATAAATCCCAAGATACACCGCTACGGCAAATCCTGCAATCGCTGCCAGCAAGGAGAAATTCCCCCAGCCCCCTTTAGCCGGTGCATCATTTTCCTGGTGTTTTGTCAGCATAATCCCGAATAGCATCACGATCGTAATTGCCCCTGAATAAATAAGGATTTGGACAATGGCGACAAACTCTGCCGAAAGCAACATATAAATGCCTGCAATGCCCAAGAAAGTAAAAACAAGTGCGATAACCATGTGCACCACTTTTGTTAAGGTAATCAGCAACACCCCGCCAACTATCGCGACAAGTGCCAAACCAATAAAGGCAATTAATTCACCCGACAAACTCATACTTTATTCACCTTCCGGATATTTTCATCATTTTCATCCAGCCACTCCAGGTTTTTAAATAGATGATCACGGCTATACTCGGCCAGCTCGAATTGATTCGTCATCACGATCGCTTCTGTAGGGCAGACCTCCGTACATAAATCACATAAAATGCAAATCTCGAAATTGATGTCATACGTATCGATGATTTTCCCTTTTTTCGACGGGTCCGGATGTTTCTTACCAGTTAATTGAATACAATCCGTTGGACAAATCGTCACGCATTGATTGCATACTATACACTTTTCAGGATAGAATTTTTGGATTCCGCGAAATCGGTCAGGGAGCGGAAGCGGCTCATTCGGGTAGTCATAGGTCACTTTTTTCCTCGTCAAGTTCTTTAATGTATAGGTTAAACCTTTTGCTAAACCAAGCATATAAATCCCTCGCTTTCCGACCAGCTTAAGTTTCTAAAAAAGGTTAAGCAATTCTTTTATTAGTGCCGTCAAAAATATATTTGCCAATGCAACCGGGAGCAGCACTTTCCATCCGAATTCCATCAATTGATCAGCCCTTATACGAGGAAAGGTTACACGGATCCAGACCAATATATAGAATACGGCACTGAACTTCAGACCAAACCAGATGGCCGCCGGAATAAAATCCAAAAACGGAATAGAATTCCATCCTCCTAAAAATAATACAGTGGTTAGCGTTGCCATTGCAAACATATACACATATTCGGATAACATAAAGAAGGCCCAGCGAAATCCAGAGTATTCAACATGATAGCCTGCAACAAGTTCGGATTCCGCTTCCGGAAGGTCAAAAGGAACCCTGTTCAACTCGGCAACCGATGCAATGAAAAACACGATGAACGCAACCGGCTGAAGAAAAATGAACCAAACCTTTTCCTGGGCTGCAACTATATCATTCAAGTTTAAACTGCCTGTTATGAGGACGATGCCCACTAGCGACATCACCAAAGGGATCTCATAAGATATCATTTGCGCGGCTGCCCTCATTCCGCCAATCAAAGAATACTTATTATTGGATGCCCAACCTGCAGTGACGATGCCGATGGTAGATATGCCGGAAATCGCCATATAATAAAGCAGTCCGACACCTATATCAGCAAATTGGAAGGCATCGGTGAACGGCAAGGTGGCAAGGACCATGAAAGCGGGAGCAAAAGCAATTACCGGAGCTAAAATATATAACGGCTTATCAGCTTTCTTGGGTATCGTATCTTCCTTGATCAGAAGTTTCAAAACATCAGCAACGGTCTGCAAGAGACCCCATTTCCCTCCAATTTGGTTTGGGCCGACACGCATCTGCATGAATCCCATGATTTTACGCTCTGAAAGGATTCCATAGGTTACAAACCCTAATACGACAAACAGGAGCAGGACTGCCAAACCAAAAAAAATGCCAAAATTCAGTAGGCTTGGAGCGGAGTGGAGAAGATCCTTGATCATTTATCCATCCACCTCCCCTAACACGATATCGATTGCACCTAAAATCGTTATCAAGTTCGCCATATTTTCCCCCTCCAATAATTTCGGAAGAATTTGCAGATTATAAAACGAAGGTCTGCGAAATTTCAAGCGGTATGGCTCCTTTTTCCCTTCACTCGCGATATAACAGCCTATTTCCCCTCTTGGTGATTCAATTCGGACAAATGCCTCACCCTTAGGAACCTTTATTATTTTAGGGACCTTAGCAAGGACCGGCCCTTCTGGAAATTGCTCAACCGCCTGCTCGATGATTTTCAGTGACTCTTCGATTTCTTCCATTCTACAATGATAGCGTGAAAAGGCATCACCCTCTTCCCTTGTAGGAACATCGAATGTGAACCTGTCATAAATGGAATATGGTTCATTTTTCCGTAAATCCCACTTCACACCTGTACACCTTAAGTTGGCACCGCTAAGCGAATACTGCAAGGCTTCTTCCTTCGTATAGATGCCCACCCCTTTAACCCGATTAACAAAGATTTCATTCCCTGTCACAAGCTCATGGTAACCGGCAAGCTGCTCCCTCATATAAGGGACAAACTCGGCAACCTTCGCAATCCAGTCTTCAGGAGCATCCCATTTCACACCTCCGACACGCATATAATTGAATGTTAGGCGTGCCCCTGACAATTCAGTCAATAAATTAACGATCATTTCACGTTCTCGGAATGCGTAAAGGAAAGGACTCGTCGCACCTATATCCAGCAAGTATGTACCCCACCAGACGAGGTGGCTTGCAACTCTGCCCAATTCCATTGCGATGACCCGCAAATATTCTGCCCTTTCAGGGATCTCCACCCCCATCATCGTCTCAACAGCATGGCAAAGCACATAATTATTTGTCATTGCCGCCAGATAATCGAGCCGGTCGGTATATGGGATTATTTGTGTATATTGCAGATTTTCCGCTAGTTTTTCCGTACCGCGATGCAGATACCCAATGACAGGTGTAGCCTCTTTGATAATCTCACCGTCAATCTTGATGACAAGCCGAAAAACACCATGTGTACTCGGATGCTGCGGCCCGACATTGAGAAGCATTTCTTCCGTCCTTAACATAGGGCTTATACCTCCACATCATAAGGCTCATAATCTTTTCTAAGGGGATACCCTTTCCAATCTTCCCCAAGTAAAATCCGCTTTAAATCAGGGTGTTCATAAAAGTTAATGCCCAATAAATCATACGCCTCACATTCTGGCCAATTGGCACCTGACCATAATGGGACCAATGATGGGATAACGGGAGTATCCCTATCAAGCTTCACCTTCAAGGCAACTGATTGGTTCATTTTGAATGAGTGTAAATGTACATAGATTTCCATATGGGATTCAAAATCCGTACCATGAAGTTCCGATAAATACGAAAAATCAAGCTGTTCATCGTACCGCAGAAATTTGGCTATTGAAAAATATGTATCCGGATTGGCCACTAAAGTGGGTACATCTTTTGATAGTCTATTAATATAGTTCTCTAATAATGCCCCTTGTCCTACATGGCTTTCAATAGCAGAAACAATTTGATCAAGTTTCGACTGATTTGGGGAAATTTCGCTAGGGGTGTCAACTTCCTCGCTTTCCTGTACAGCAGCCCTGTTCTTCGCAGCAGCAGCCGCTTTCGCTTTGGCAGCGGCTGCTGCCTTCGCCTTGGCCGCTGCCGCCGCCTTTTCGTTCGCTATATCCAATTCACTCTCCGGCTTTTCTGCCGCTTCTGCTTTCGCTTGTTTTCGGGCCAATGCCGCTGCTTTCGCCTTTGCCGCTGCCGCCGCCTTTTCCTTCGCTGCATCCATTTCGCCTTCCGGCTTTTCTGCCGCTTCTGCTTTCGCCTGTTTTCGGGCCAATGCCGCTGCTTTCGCCTTTGCCGCTGCCGCCGCCTTTTGCTTCGCTGCATCCATTTCGCCTTCCGGCTTTTCTGCCGCTTCTGCTTTCGCCTGTTTCCGGGCCAATGCCGCTGCCTTCGCCTTGGCCGCTGCCGCCGCCTTTTCCTTCGCTATATCCATTTCACCTTCCGGCTTTTCTGCCGTTTCTTCTTTCGCCTGTTTCCGGGCCAATGCGGCTGCCTTCGCCTTGGCCGCTGCCTCTGCTTTTTGCTTCGCTATATCCATTTCACCTTCCGGCTTTTCTGCCGCTTCTTCTTTCGCCTGTTTTTTGGCCAATGCGGCTGCCTTCGCCTTGGCCGCGGCGGCCGCCTTTTCCTTCGCTATATCCATTTCACCTTCCGGCTTTTCTGCCGCTTCTTCTTTCGCCTGTTTTCGGGCCAGTGCTACGGCCTTTGCCTTGGCCGCGGCCTCTGCCTTTTGCTTCGCTAAGTCTTCCTTTTCACTCATCTATATCACCCGCTTTCCGGTTTTCGCCTCATAACGGATTTTTTCTTTTAATTTATTGATCCCGTAAATAAGTGCAGCTGGGTTTGGGGGACAACCCGGTATATATACATCGACAGGTACAATTTGATCTACCCCTTTGACCACTGAGTAAGAGTGAACATAAGGCCCGCCAGCAGTTGCACAGGAGCCCATTGCAATAACCCATTTCGGTTCTGGCATTTGTTCGTATAATCTACTTATTATTGGAGCCATTTTTTTCGTTACCGTTCCTGAAACAATCATGACATCCGATTGTCTGGGGGATGTCCGAAAAAAAGAACCAAATCGGTCCAAATCATAATGAGAGGAGCCGACACCCATCATTTCAATTGCACAACATGCCAAACCGAAAGTCATTGGCCAGAGTGAGTTACTTCTAGCCCAGCCTTTTATTTGTTCAAGTGTGGATAAGAAAATACTGTGGCGCATTTCTTCCATTTCTTTAGGGGTAAGTTCATCCAACTTCAATTCCACTTTAACACCTTCTTTTTCCAAGCATAGATTAGTCCTAGCATAAGGATCACGACAAAAAACAGCATTTCAATCAATGCAAACAGTCCGAGTTCATCATAGGCAACCGCCCATGGGTAAAGAAAAACCGTTTCTACATCAAATATGACGAACATCAATCCGAATAGATAATACCTGACATTGAATTGAACCCTTGAATCCTGAAAAGGATCGATTCCGCTTTCATAAGTCGTATATTTCATATCTGTCGGTTTATAAGGCCTTAGCAGTCTACCAAGAAATAAAGCGATCACAGGTAATAAAATACCGAGACAAAGGAAAACAAATACAATTAAATAATTATTTTGGTAAATATGCAGCTGTCCCATGTTCATCTCCCTTTATGGATAAATCATGTTAACTGGATAGAAGTTAAATTTGCCTGTCTTCTTTTTGGATACTGTAATAAAATATTATGCAGGGTAACAATCTTTTAGAAGCTACGTGATAGGAGGGGGTATGAAGCAATAAATGTAAGCGTATACATTATAACATTAGGATAAAAACATGTCGACGAGTTAGGGTTTAAAATGGAAAATACTTTACCCTATAATTCGACCTTTTTTTCCTAATTCCGATATTCCATGTCAATGATCCTCAAAAACCTTCAGGATAAAAAAACACCTGATCTTACCACGAATGGCTTGATCAGGTGTTTTCAACAATTAAAGTTATCGCATTTCTGCAATTTGGATTCGGTTAATGGCACGTTTAAGCGCTAAATTAGCTCTTTTGGCATCATTTGATCCATCATTGTTCTGCAATCTTTGTTCAGCACGGGCTTTTGCTGCTTGAGCACGTGCAAGATCGATAGTTTCAGCTCTTTCAGCAGATTGAGCTAAAATGGTTACCACATCAGGGCGAACTTCTAAGAAGCCACCATTTACAGCTACATAGTCTGTGTTGCTTCCATTTTTAAGACGGACAGCACCAATGGTAAGCGGGGCTACAGTTGGAACGTGTCCAGCCATGATTCCCAGCTCACCGCTTTTAGCTTTAGTGCTTACCATTTCAACTTCTGCATCATATACTGGGCCATCGGGAGTAACAACATTGACTTTAATGGTCTTCATTTCATTCCCTCCTAGGTCCCTTTAATTAAGCCATTTCTTTTGCTTTAGCAACAACTTCTTCGATGCGGCCAACTAGACGGAAAGCATCTTCTGGAAGTTCGTCATATTTTCCAGCTAGGATATCTTTGAATCCTTGGACTGTTTCTTTAACTGGTACATAAGATCCCTTTTGACCAGTGAATTGTTCAGCCACGTGGAAGTTTTGTGACAAGAAGTTTTGAATTCTACGAGCACGTTGAACGATTACTTTTTCGTCTTCGCTTAATTCGTCCATACCCAAGATGGCAATAATATCTTGAAGTTCTTTATATTTCTGTAAAGTCGATTGCACTTGACGAGCCACTTTATAGTGCTCAGCCCCAACGATTTCTGGGCTAAGGGCACGAGAAGAAGACGCCAATGGATCAACTGCAGGGTAGATACCCATTTCAGAAAGTTTACGCTCAAGGTTAGTTGTTGCATCCAAGTGAGCGAAAGTTGTAGCTGGAGCCGGATCCGTATAGTCATCGGCAGGTACATAGATCGCTTGAATGGATGTAACTGAACCTTTATTTGTTGAAGTGATACGTTCTTGCAATTGACCCATTTCAGTAGCAAGAGTTGGTTGGTAACCAACCGCTGAAGGCATACGTCCTAGTAGGGCGGAAACCTCAGAACCTGCTTGTGTGAAACGGAAGATGTTATCGATGAAGAAAAGAACGTCTTGTCCTTGTTCGTCACGGAAATATTCAGCCATTGTCAAACCGCTTAGGGCAACACGCATACGTGCACCTGGCGGCTCGTTCATTTGTCCGAATACCATCGCTGTTTTCTTAATAACACCAGAATCAGTCATCTCGTAGAAAAGGTCATTACCTTCACGAGTACGCTCACCTACACCAGCGAATACCGAGATACCGCCGTGCTCTTGTGCGATGTTATTGATAAGTTCTTGGATAAGTACAGTTTTACCAACACCGGCTCCACCGAAGAGACCGATTTTACCACCTTTGATGTAAGGAGCAAGTAAATCTACTACTTTAATACCTGTTTCAAGGATTTCAACAGATGTTGATAATTCCTCGAATGTTGGTGCTTGTCTGTGAATTGGATCACGACGCACCTCTGCTGTAAGTGGTTCGAATAGGTCAATGTTTTCCCCTAATACGTTGAAAACACGACCTAGAGTAACTTCACCTACAGGTACTGAAATTGGAGCTCCTGTATCAACAGTCTCTGCACCACGGGTTAAACCATCAGTGGAAGACATTGCTACAGTACGAACTGTATTATCACCTAGTTGAAGGGCCACTTCAAGAGTTAGTCCTGTACCAGACGCTGTATTTTCGATTCTTAACGCGTTATAGATCTTAGGAAGTTGTCCGTCTTCGAATTTCACGTCAACAACCGGACCCATAACTTGAGTAACGCGTCCTATATTCATCGTTTTCCCTCCTAACGTTGCTTATAACGACTATCGAGTTTATGGAACGGCCAAGCTTCGTCCGGGCCGACCGCTCCTTTAATGATTTTATTCTAAAGCTGCTGCACCGCCGACAATCTCTGTAATTTCTTGAGTGATCGCTGCCTGACGTGCACGGTTATATTGTAATGAAAGTGAGTCGATCAACTCTTTTGCATTATCGGTCGCATTTTTCATTGCAGTCATACGTGCAGAGTGCTCACTTGCTTTACCATCTAATAAAGCACCATAAATCAAACTTTCTGCGTATTGAGGCAGTAATACCTCAAGGATTTCTTCTGCATTCGGTTCAAATTCATAAGAAGTCAATGTTGCATTGGAAGTATTGAAGTCAGCTAACGGAAGGACTTGCTTTTCCGTTACCTCCTGCTGGATTGGGCTGACATAATGGTTATAGTACATATAAAGCTCATCACACAGCTCATTCAGATATAAATTCACTGTCGATTTTGCAAGGGAGCTAATGTCAGCGAAAGACGGCTGATCAGGAACCCCAATTACTTCAAGCTCTACGTTCATGTTACGGCTGACAAAGAAATCACGGCCAACCCTTCCGATTGCGATAATGACGAACTCATCATTGGATTTATGGCGTTCAAGAATGGTTTTATGAACGTGGCGAAGTATACTACTATTGTATGCCCCAGCCAATCCACGGTCCGATGTGATTACCAAGTAACCGGTTTTCTTAACTGGACGTGAAGTAAGCATTGGATGCGATGCATCCGTGCTTCCGTTCGCAATACTGGATACCACTTCTTGAATTTTTTCCATATATGGAACATATGCTTTAGCATTAGCTTCCGCACGGTTCATTTTAGAAGCAGATACCATCTGCATCGCTTTTGTAATTTGACTCGTCTTTTTCGTTGAAGTAATCCGAGACTTAATATCGCGTAAAGAGGCCATTCATTCTCACCACCCTTTATAAATTAGTTAGACCTTATTATTCGGAAATAACGAAGTTCTTTTTGAATTCGTTAATTGCAGCAACGATAGCAGCGTCTTCAGGAAGACCTTTTGTTGTGCGAATGTGATCTAATAATTCCGGATGAGAACGATCTAGGAACACATAGTACTCTTCTTCAAAACGAAGGATATCCGATACTGGAATATCATCTAAATGACCTTTAGTCAATGCATAGAAAATCATGACTTGTTTTTCTACTTTGATCGGTTTGTTTAGATCTTGCTTAAGGACTTCAACTGTACGAGCACCACGGTTAAGTTTTGCTTGTGTAGCAGCATCAAGGTCAGAACCGAATTGAGAGAATGCTTCCAATTCACGGTATGAAGCCAAGTCAAGACGTAATGTACCGGCAACTTTTTTCATCGCTTTAATTTGTGCAGATCCACCAACACGGGATACGGATAGACCAGCGTTAATCGCAGGACGTACACCTGAGAAGAACAAATCGGATTGTAAGAAGATTTGTCCATCTGTGATGGAAATTACGTTTGTTGGAATGTAAGCAGAGATGTCGCCTGCTTGTGTTTCAACAAATGGAAGCGCAGTGATTGAACCGGCACCTAAAGTGTCATTCAATTTTGCTGCACGCTCAAGTAAACGGGAGTGCAAGTAGAATACATCCCCTGGGAATGCTTCACGACCTGGAGGACGGCGAAGTAGCAAGGAAAGTTCACGGTATGCAGATGCTTGTTTAGAAAGATCATCATAAACCACAAGAACGTGCTTGCCGGCGAACATGAACTCTTCACCCATAGTCACACCAGCATATGGAGCTAGGTATAAAAGTGGTGCTGGTTGAGAAGCTGATGCAGATACAACGATTGTGTAATCCAAAGCACCATTTTTACGTAGTGTTTCAACAGTTCCACGAACCGTTGATTCTTTTTGACCGATAGCGACATAGATACAGATCATATCTTGGTCAGCTTGGTTAAGAATTGTATCGATTGCAACTGATGTTTTACCAGTTTGACGGTCACCGATGATTAACTCACGTTGTCCACGACCGATTGGAACCAATGCATCGATTGCTTTAATACCTGTTTGTAAAGGTTCATGTACTGATTTACGGTCCATTACACCTGTTGCAGGGCTTTCTATTGGACGAGTTTTTGTCGTAGCGATCGGGCCAAGGCCATCTAATGGTTGCCCAAGCGGATTCACGACACGTCCGATTAATTCTTCTCCAACTGGCACTTCCATGATACGGCCAGTACGGCGTACTTCACTGCCTTCTTTAATGTCTCTGAATGGTCCAAGAATAACAACACCTACGTTATTTTGCTCTAGGTTTTGTGCTAATCCCATTGACCCATTGGAAAATTCTAAGAGCTCCCCAGACATTGCATTATCTAAACCATGAACGCGTGCGATACCATCACCAACAGTGATAACCGTACCAACATCGCTTACTTTAATTTCCGACTGATAGTTTTCAATCTGCTTTTTAATCAGCGCACTGATTTCTTCAGCTTTGATGCTCATGAATTTCACCCCTATCTGTGAATATTAACCTAATAGTTGTTTGCTAAGGCGATCTAACTTACCGCTAATCGTCCCGTCATAAATGCGGTTACCGATTTGTAATTTGATGCCGCCAAGGATATTGCTATCCGTAATATTAGTGATGCGTAAATTTCTTTTGCCGATTTTTGCTGCAAAAGATGAAGACACAGCTTCCACTTCCGTTTCAGTCAATGGACGTACTGTATAGACCGTTGCATCAGCTACTGAGTTTTCTTCATTCGCAAGTTCAATGAACTCTTGTGCCATTGCTGTCACTTCATCTGTACGATGACGCTCCACCATCAGCATCACAGTGTTTTGAACGGAAGAAGAAAGGCTTGCAAATGCATTTGCAATCAAAGCGCCTTTTGCATCTTTAGTCATTTTAGGATGAGCCAGGAAGCTTAATAGCTCATCATCTTTTGTAAAAACTTCATTCACTATGCGAAGCTCTTCTTCAAGTTGGTTAATGAGATTTTGCTCTTTCGCAATTTGGAAAAGGGCAACGGCATAACGCTTTGCTACTGTTATATCGCTCATTTCCCTTCTCCTGCCTCTTGAATGTAGTCATTAATCAATTGCTCTTGATCTGCTTCGGATAGTTCTTTTTCAATTACTTTAGAAGCAATAAGTACGGATAAAGATGCCACTTGCTCGCGTAATGCCGTAATGGCTTTTTCTTTTTCCTGTACGATTTCACGCTTAGCTGTTTCTTTGACGCGTTCAGCTTCAAGACGTGCTTGATTCACGATCTCTTCACGCTGTGCTTCACCTTGAAGTTTTGCGTTTTCTATAAGTTGTCCCGCTTCAGTGCGAGATTGTTTTACGATTTCACGTTGTTCTTCTAAATATTTAAGTGCTTCTTGTCTGCTAGCTTCAGCTGCTTGAATTTCATTTGCAACATGTTCTTCACGTTGAGTCATGATGCCCATTAGAGGACCCCATGCAAATTTCTTCAGCAACGCTAACAAAATGATAAACATTACTAATTGGTATAACATGTCTCCGCCATTAAAGCCATGAGACGTTGACCCAAGTACAAAGCTGCTTGTTAACACGCTTGGTTCACTCCCTTCACGAGTTTCACTTCTTAAAGCGTTCATTATATGAACTTTAGAAAACTATGCTCTTAAACTGTATAAAAACAGGATTGTGGACATAAAGGAAAGGCGAAGGTTCACATGGAACGAACTTCGCCATTTTTGAACTTTTTGAAGGTTCTATTAACCACCATATACCATAAACGCAATTACTACCGCGATGATAGGCATCGCCTCAACTAAACCTACCCCGATGAACATTGTTGTTTGAAGCATACCGCGAGCTTCTGGTTGACGAGCGATACCTTCTACTGTTCTTGAAACGATAAGACCATTACCAATACCTGCACCTAGTGCTGCTAAACCAATTGCAATTGCTGCTGCAAGAAGACCTACTGAACCTGTCATTATAAATATCCTCCTTAGATTGTATCAAAATTTATTATTTTTTTAGTTCTAAATGAACTTATAATTAATGGTCGTCACTGACTTTATGAGACAGATAAACCATTGTTAACGTGACAAAGATAAACGCTTGGATACTACCGACGAAAATACTATAGCCTTGCCATACTAATGTAGGCACAATTGCACCAATAAATCCGGCAGCTCCACTAAATGCCAGGGTGCCCGCTAATAGACTCAGCAAAACTTCACCAGCATAAATGTTACCATATAGACGCAGACCAAGTGTCAAGGAGTTTGTAAATTCCTCTACAAGTGTCATTGGGTTTTTATAAGCTTTAAAGTAACCCTTGGCGCCTTTCATTTTTATAGCATAATAATGCGTTAAACCTAAAACCATGACTGCAAGAGTCAATGTGATAACTGGGTCGGCTGTTGGTGATTTCCACCAAAGCACTCCATCGTAACTAATTGCAAACGGAAGACCTAGCATATTGGACACAAAAATGTACATTAGCAAAGTCATACCAAGCAGTTGAAACTGACCACCTGTTCTCCAGTCCATGTTACTATTAATAATACCCTTAACGAAATCCATAATCCATTCCATGAAATTCTGCATGCCGGTTGGCTTCATGGCAAGCTTACGTGTACCAAGCACAGCAAGTATGAACACAACTAGACTGGCAACTGTAATCATTAGGACGTTACTCAAGTTAAAGGTAAGACCCATAAATTCTTGTAAGGGTGCTTCATGATTCAACTATATTCACCTCTCTTCCCCGCTATCGACGTATTAATTGGATGAAAAAATCTATAAAAATGACAATATAAGCTGTCATTAATCCCCATACAACACTTATCAGATGAAAATGCTCCGGAAATTCCAATGCAATGAGTACCGCTAGACCTGCGGATGCCATTCGTGTCATCGTCCCAAGAGATTTCGTTTTCTTTCCTTCATCGAGCGCCTGACTGAACTTTTTCATTTTCTGATTGATCAGCCATAAATTGTATAAACTCAAACTCGTACCCAGTATAAGCCCAGCAAAAACGGCTTGATAACTCGTAAGTCCCCATCCAACAACATAAACCGCCAGAAGAAAAATTATATATTTACTCTGCCTGTTGAACATGATTTTCATTTCTGGCATTTTTCATTTAATCTCCTGAGAAATATTTTCGTACTGAATGAAGCATTGCTTGTAAACCTAGCAAGTCCACAAAGAAGGCCAATTACTAATAGCAGCGGTTCGAATCTTAGGTTCTGACGAGTAAAAGAAGATACCGAACAAAACTGATCCGACTATTTGAGAAAGAATCGCTGACATCAAAGTCATAGCCATTTTAGACGGCGATCATTTGACGCAAGTTGCATCCTCGCGGTTGAATTTGGTGGAGGATAGAAAACATTTCATGCTGTAAAAATCTGCATGCCGGGCTCCTGAAAACCCTCTCATTTTACATCCTTTGTTAGCATACAATAGGCTAGAATCATTGTCAATGAGTGGTTAGTGAAATTTGTCACAGGTTTGTAATTATTAACGAATTGTTCACAAATTATCTTTTTTATACTATTGACATCCATTTTATTTTACTTATTGTCCTCTCTTCACTCGATAAGTAACGTCTTTTCTATCCGATCTTCCCTTCCGCCCCTTCTTGCAAAGATTATCGCCTTATATATTCCTTTAGGCGGCAAGTCCTCTTTCAATACATCTTTTTTGATCAAACCGGAAGGAGCCGATCTGGACCAATCCAAATATCCAGCGAATTTCAAGCTATCTTCCTCATAAAGGGCAATACCGAATTCTTCAGCCCCGCGCGGAAGATACATTTCGTATCGATATGTGCCTTCCTGGTCCCCTTGACCAAAATCAAATCCCATTATCCTTGGATAATCAGGCTCTTCTTTTACATATAAATAAGGAAGGGATATTCTTTTGGTTCCTTCCATTATAATGAGGTATCCATCAAAGACTCCCTTTTTAAGCTCGGCTGGGTTGACCTGCAATCCGACTTTTATCCGTTTCTTTTCCTTCGGTTTCAAAGTTAGGGACTTCGGCAATTCCCAAGTAAGCCCCGTCTCTTTTAATGGGACCATGAATGAGTACTTCCTCATTTCCGTTCCGGTATTTTCTATGACTATCGTTTCATGATGCTCTTCAATTCCCTCTTTTTTTGTATACATCCCAAAGGACAATGAGCTTGGATTCAAGAGCGTGTCCGCTTTTAAAGCTTCGTCGACCTGGATGCGTCCAGCTCCCTGTTCATATGTGTGATACAATTGATACGCTGTTTTCCTCAATGGCTTGGAAGTGCTCATCAATGCAGATTTCACTTGGTCAGGAGTCCATTCCGGGTGTTTTTGCAGGATTAAGGCGCATGCACCTGCAACATGCGGTGCGGACATACTTGTTCCATCCAGGGACATATATCCTTTAGGAATGGTGCTTTCAATTTCCACTCCCGGTGCCAATACGTCAGGCTTTATTCCCCATGATACGGTTACCGGTCCCCTGGAGCTAAAATCCGCGAGCCTATCCTGCTCGTTCTTATAAACAAATTGAACGGTTTTGCTCTGCCCCTGCTCCATGATTTGCTTGAGCTGCAATCCATCTCTTCTATTAATAGAAGCAGCTGGGATGTTCATTTCTTTTTCCAAGCTTCCAGTAAAGCTCCCGCTCGTATTATTAAAAACAATTACCCCCTTGGCACCTGCCTTTTCTGCATTGGATACTTTCTGCTGGAAGGTAAGTGTACCACGTTCCATCAATACAATCTTATCCCGAACATTCTTCAGGTCCTTTTCATTACCCAGTCCCCCATATATGACATCCTCGGAAAACGTCAGGTTCCATTTTTTAGAGCCTTGAAACAAGGTTAAATGCGATTGATGCTTTTTTGATCCAAGTCCGTAAATCAAATACGGAACCCTTAAGGGGGGAGTCGAGGCCCCAACGGAAATCGCTTTTTCCGCTGTACCGGGTGAACCGACGGTCCATACAGCCGGACCGGAATTCCCGTTTGATGTCACGGCAACGATGCCGCTTTCCACAGCCTTATTCAACGCAAGGGAGATGGGTAAATCAGGACCATTGACGTTATTGCCTAGAGAGAGGTTCAATACATCCACCTTATCCTTCATGGCTGTCTCAATGGCCGTCAATACTTGATCTGTATCTCCAGAACCGCCTGGCCCCAAAGCTCGATAAGCGTAAATCTCCGCTTCAGGTGCGACGCCTTTCAGTTTTCCATTGGCTGCAATGATGCCTGCCACATGAGTGCCATGCAATGTATCCAGGTCGCCTTGATTTTTGGTTTCCATCGGATCTGCATCACCGTCAACCAGATCCTTACCTCCTTTATAAGCTCGTTGCAAATCGGGATGTGTATAATCGATGCCAGTATCGATTATCCCTACCTTTATCCCTTTCCCGGTGATCCGGTGATTCTCCTTATCAAAGAAACCCCTGACCCTGTCTCCTCCTATGTATGGGACACTTTCATCCAACACGGCTTGATAAACGGATATTTCCGTTACGGCCTGAATTCCCCCCTCCTTTTTAAGTTGTTCTATTTCTTTCATTTTCCCGTGAAGGGAAAATCCATCCAGGGCAACCGAATAAACATTCCGTAATTGAAGAGATGGATATTTTTCAAGCAGTTTTTCGATCTTTTTTCGATTAAACGCCTTATCCATCGTGACAACAACCGTTACTTCCTTAGATTCAGATAGTTTTGGTAAAGGCGGCAAAATGACTTTTGCGAAGCCCTTTTCATTTTGATAAATAAATATAAAAAGGAAAACAAACACTATGAACGTTTTCTTTCCCAACATAATCATCCCCTTAGCAGTTATCTTTTCTCAACAACCTTGGAGTATGCAAATAAAAAAAAGGAAAAGCGCATAGCTTTTCCTTTTTTATGGTTCAAATCTAGTTGGCGGCATATTCACTTGCTTAAAATAGTACCGGATCGCTTCAGCTATGCGGACCGAAGCATTTCCGTCCCCATATGGATTTGAAGCTTTGGACATTTTTTCGTGCACCTCTTGATCGGTGAGCAATTCATGTGCCAAATCATATATGGTTTGTTCATCAGTACCAGCCAATCTTAAGGTTCCGGCCGCAATCCCCTCAGGACGTTCGGTCGTATCCCTTAAAACCAGGACGGGTACACCAAGTGACGGTGCCTCTTCCTGGATTCCTCCAGAATCAGTCAAAATCAGATAGGCTCTAGAAGCGAAGTTATGGAAATCCAATACATCCAGCGGTTCGATCAAATGAACCCGCGGATCGTCCCCGAGAACTTCGTTTGCCAATTCTTGAACAAGCGGATTTAAATGAACAGGATATACCACTTGAACATCATCATGCTCAACAATGATTCTCTTAACGGCCCTGAAGATATTCCTCATGGGTTCCCCTAGATTTTCCCTCCGATGGGCGGTAAGCAAAATGAGCCTGTCTTCTCCAAGGCCATTTAAAACCGGATGGGAATATGTCGGCCTTACAGTCGTTTTTAAAGCATCCGTTGCCGTATTTCCCGTCACGAAGATATTATCCTTCTTGTTTTCGTTCAGCAGATTCTCCTCGGCTTTCGAAGTCGGCGCAAAATGCAAATCCGCCATCGTACCCGTAAGCTGTCGATTCATCTCTTCGGGATAGGGGGAATACTTATTCCATGTGCGCAGCCCCGCTTCTACATGCCCAATGACAATTTGATTATAAAAAGCTGCCAGACTGGCGACAAACGTTGTGGTTGTATCACCATGAACGAGAACAATATCTGGTTTAGCTTCCTTCATTACGGAATCAAGACCATTTAATGCTCTTGTTGTAATGTCAGCAAGCGTTTGCCTTTCCTTCATTATGTCCAAGTCATAGTCCGGCTGTATGGAAAATAGTTCGAGAACTTGATCTAACATTTGGCGATGCTGAGCAGTAACAGCAACGATCGGCTTGAAATATTCTGGGTGTTTTTGAAATTCGAGTACTAAGGGAGCCATTTTGACAGCTTCTGGTCTCGTCCCGAAAATGGTCATGACTTTAATCGGTTTGTTCATTCGTGACACCTCAGTTTCTTTCCTTATTTTGTGCCGAATAAACGATCTCCTGCGTCTCCAAGACCTGGAACGATATAACCATGTTCATTCAGTTTTTCGTCAAGACCCGCAATATAGATATCAACATCAGGATGAGCTTCTTTTAAAGCTTCTACACCTTCTGGAGCTGCAATCAAACACATGAATTTAATATTGACCGCACCGCGCTTTTTAATGGAATGGATCGCTTCGATGGCTGATCCGCCAGTGGCTAGCATCGGGTCAACGACAATGCATTCCCTTTCTGCCAAGTCACTTGGCATCTTCGCATAATATTCAACCGGTTTCAATGTTTCAGGATCACGGTAAAGTCCAACATGTCCAACCTTTGCAGCAGGAATCAGCTTAATGATTCCGTCCACCATCCCTATGCCTGCACGTAAAATCGGGACGATCCCCACTTTTTTACCAGAAAGCATTTTCACTTTCGCTGTGCTTACAGGCGTTTGGATTTCCACTTCTTCCAGCGGCATATCCCTCGTGATTTCAAATGCCATCAATGATGCAACTTCATCCACTAGTTCACGGAATTCTTTTGTTCCTGTATTTATATCACGTATATAGGCTAATTTGTGTTGAATTAACGGGTGATCGAAAACATAAACTTTTCCCATTTGGCATCTCTCCAATTCCATTGCTTAGTTTTGCGCTTTTTTATGATTTCCCTAATCGAATAGAAAAATTTTCGTGTCTTTTAAAATTCACTTCAACCTATTTTACAGAAAAATGTTTCAATCTTCAATAAAGGTTTAGATGTCAGACCTATTTTCACTATTCGGATTCTTCTAACACACTGACCTTCCATAAATGCAAAAAAACCGCTCCCTTTAAAGGGAGCGGCTCCTATATTACAATGAAGGATATAATTCAAATTTGTTCGCTAATGATTCAACACGCTGTTTTGCTTCTTCAAGCTTAGCTGCGTCTTCATTATTTTTCAATACAAGTCCGATGATAGCAGCTATTTCATCCATGTCTTCCAATCCGAAGCCACGTGATGTCACTGCCGCAGTCCCAATACGTATACCGCTGGTAACGAAAGGTTTTTCCGGGTCATAAGGAATCGCATTTTTGTTCACGGTAATACCGATTTCATCCAAAACATGCTCTGCGATTTTTCCCGTTAATCCTGTAGAGCGCACATCCAGAAGAATCAAGTGATTGTCCGTTCCATCAGAAACAAGAGTGAACCCTTCTTTCTTCAAACCTTCACCCAAACGTTTAGCATTGTCGATGATTTGTTTGGCATATACTTTAAAATCATCTTGAAGCGCTTCGCCGAATGCAACAGCCTTAGCTGATATAACATGCATCAAAGGACCGCCTTGAATTCCAGGAAAGATGGATTTATCGATCTTCTTACCGAATTCCTCTTTACAGATGATCATCCCACCGCGTGGTCCGCGAAGTGTTTTATGAGTAGTTGTCGTTACAAAGTCAGCATAAGGAATTGGACTTTGATGTAATCCAGCCGCAACTAAACCTGCAATATGCGCCATGTCGACCATTAAATATGCCCCGACTTCATCCGCAATTTCACGGAATCGCTTGAAGTCGATTTCCCGTGGATATGCACTTGCACCCGCTACGATCAATTTAGGTTTGTGTTGACGCGCTTTTTCCAATACATCATTGTAATCGATACGGTGATCTTTTTCGTCTACACCATATTCAACAAAATTGTAGTTAACACCACTGAAGTTTACTGGACTTCCATGTGTTAAGTGACCACCATGCGAAAGGTTCATCCCAAGCACTGTGTCGCCAGTTTGAAGCACTGTAAAGTAAACGGCCATATTGGCTTGTGCTCCAGAGTGAGGCTGTACGTTCACATACTCGCCTCCGAAAATTTCTTTCGCACGCTCACGTGCTAGATCTTCAACGATGTCTACATACTCACATCCGCCATAGTAACGTTTTCCAGGGTATCCTTCTGCATACTTATTAGTCAAGACCGACCCTTGCGCTTCCATGACAGCTTCACTCACGAAGTTTTCAGAAGCAATAAGCTCAATTTTACTTCTTTGACGCCCTAATTCCAGTTGAATTGCGTTAAACACTTGCTCATCTTGCTTTGCTAAACGATTCATTCCGTAATTCCTCCTCAAATTGTGCGTGATTCGCTTTTTAGTATTTATGTGCAACATGCCTTCAAAAAGCATGAAAAAGCCTTACCAATAATTATTAGAAAATTCTACTCCATTTTAACATGTCTAATTTAGAAGTGATAGTCTAATTTTATCGAACATTAAATGTTTTTTCATTTAAAAATGTTCGTATTTAACATCGAAATTGTGATAAATAGCTCTTTCACCCTATATTCCATGAGCGAAATCACCATTCTATTAGCACTATTAAAGAAAGTTTTTTCTTCTAAGCCATACCTTGAGCTTTACGATTTTGCCCGCCTCAATTAAAAAACAGCATTCCCCATCCGAGAAATGCTGTCTTACTTACCCATTAAGTACAACTCTTGTTTTCAGAGAGGTCCCGATAAACTGCACGCTCCCCGCCAATCAGTTTCGGACGGGTTTTTGCCATGGTCACATGTGCATGTCCTATTTCTTTAATGGCAGAGCGGATCGGAACCGCAACATGCTTCAAATGCATACCAATGAATGTGTCTCCAATATCTATCCCCGCATCCGCTTTGATATGTTCAACGACGACTGCATCTTTCCATTGCTGATAGGCGTACGTCGCCATCGATCCCCCAGCTGTTCTTACAGGAACGACCGAAACTTCTTCATAACCAAAACGAATCGCGGTTTCCCTTTGTAAAACCAAGGCCCTGTTTAGATGCTCACAACATTGAAATGCAACCTGAACACCCGTTTTTCCTTGAAAATCCCTCACAACGGAAAAAATCATCCCAGCAACATCGAGCGTCCCGTCAGTACCGATCCTTTTCCCGATCACTTCACTTGTACTGCAGCCGATAACCAGTAGCTGTTTCTCTTTTAAAGCCGTCTGTTCTTGGAACTCATATAAAAGTTCCCGAAACTGGTTTTCCCATATCTCAAGCTCATTTGAAAATGTAGCATAACTTGTCATGAAAACGCATCCTTTCAATAAGAAAACTTGCTATCGGAACTCTCCAAAAACCATAAGAATTAGCTGTGCTTACCTTCGTACTCCGCAATCTTACCGATCCTGTTTTGATGGCGCCCGCCCTCAAATTCCGAAGTCAGCCATGTTTGGGCAATTTCCCTGGCAAGACCCGGACCAATGACACGTTCCCCCATCGCTAACATATTGGTATCATTATGCTGACGGGTCAATTTCGCACTATAGACATCATGAACCAATGCACATCGTATTCCTTTGACCTTATTGGCAGCAATGCTCATTCCGATTCCAGTTCCACAGATTAAAATGCCCCGATCGAACTCACCCCGTGCCACTTTTTCAGCAACCGGCAAGGCATAATCAGGATAATCGACCGACGTACTGCATTCACAGCCAAAGTCCTCAAATGGAATCTGTAACTCATTCAATAAATTCTTTATTTCTTCACGGATATGTATACCACCATGATCCGAAGCAATCGCAACTTTCATCATAATCCTCCTCTAGCTTTTTCATTTGATTTTATTGTGTCACAAAATTATGAAAAGATAAAGGATGTCCATCACTTCCCCGCAAAGAAGCAGGAAACCAACTCTGGTTTCCTGCTAGCGGGTAATGGTCCTGTTCAACTTTTCCGCTTTCACTTTAAGTTCCATTGCCGATTTTCCGACATTTCCCATGACTATCCCTTGTTCGTTTGTGACAGCCGTCACTTCTTCCGCTCCAGCAGATGCTTATTCTGCAATAGCAGCCACTTCTTGGGGCCGCCTTGATCCTATACCAAGCTTAGTAATATCTTTTACTCCAGCGACCACATTATGTACCCCAGTTCAATTTTTAAGCCTTTTGACTAATTCATCTATCAATTCCTGCAGCTCCCTGAACGTTTCCCGATAAATGCCTTCAGAACCGCCGAACGGATCCATTATGTCTCTATCATATTTATCGCCGAGAATGAATTCTTTTAAAGTAAAGGTCTTATCGATCATTTGGGGGTATGAACGGGTAATGGCCGATTTATGCCCTTCCGTCATGGTGAAGATATGAGTTGCCCACTCCATTTCCTTCGCGGATAAAGGCGTTGAATGATGATTATGCACTATGTCATTTTCAACCAATACATTTTTAGCATGCATCGAAGCATCCTGACCTGTCGAAGCATACACGCCTGCGGACTTCACTTCAACACCCGCAATATTCTTGTTTTTCAATATCGCTTCTGCCATCGGGCTTCGGCATGTGTTACCTGTACATACAAATAATACTCGGATCATTTTAACGCCTCCTTTTTATTCATTATAAGCTATCGCCCGTTTATTATAGTCAAAAAATCACTGTCATTGTGGCCGAAGAAAAATAAAAACCGCCCCGTTAATCGGAACAGTTGAGGAAGGAATGATATGAATTCAGGCGGATCAAAAAGAGAACAATAATTTCAATCCAAACGCACACAGGATGCTTCCGCCTAGAATCTCACTATACACGCCAAGCAAACCCTGCATTTTTCTACCCAGTAAAAGCCCCGCCCACGTTAATAGAGTGGCGGCAAACCCAAAACAAAGAACGGTTAAAATCGTTTTGGCACCGTAAATCCCCAGAGTCAACCCTACCGAGAAGCTATCCAGGCTTACCCCTAAAGCAAAAATGATTAAACCTTTCCCGACAGGAGCCAGCATCTTATTTTGCATGGCACCAGCTCCATCCTTTTTACCAGGAATAAACATCTGTATACCAAGAATGATCAACAAGAGACCGCCGGCGTATGTAGCGAAGGTCCCGAATTTTTCTGAAATGAAACGGCCTGCCCCCATTCCAAGCAAGGGCATCCAAATATGAAAAATGCCTACTGTCAAACCTATAAACAGAATTTGCCTCAACCTTAGCTTAAACATTCCCATTCCAAGGCCCACTGAAAAGGCATCCATTCCCAAAGCGAAGGCCATTAGCAATAAGGTGATGATTTCTCCAGCAAATGTATTCATTCCAATCCCCCTCGGACGTGCCTACTACATGTTATGCATGTCCGAAAAGAAATAGAAGGATAAATCAGTCCTTATTACACATGTTGCTTGATGATTTGATGACCTGCAGCCTTCTCAAGCCGGTTCATGACCGCAGCCCCTATTCCATGGTCAGGAAACATTTCACTAAAAATGACATCGACCTCCAGCTCGTCAAACTGTCTTAAGGCATCATATAAGCCTGTCGCAACTGTATGTAAATCGGCTAATGAACCTGGGACAACCACATAATCCGCCTTATAATCCTGTTGATGTTCATAAGCCGTAATGATGCCCACCTTTAACCCGTCACTTCTTTTTTCATCCACAAGCTTCTGAAGGAAAGCTTGATTGCCCTTGACTAAAAATAGAGGGGCCTTCGGTGCATAGTGGGTATATTTCATGCCCGGGGCTTTTGGCGCCGTTTCCTGATTCTTCAAAGCGACATCTTGCCTGACTTCCCCTATTACCGCTTCCAGCTGTTCCAGGGTCACCCCGCCAGGCCTTAAAATAACTGGGACTTCCACAGTGCAATCCAGTACTGTGGATTCCACGCCCACACCTGTATTCCCGCCATCGACTATACCTGCAATCCGGCCCATCAAGTCATCTTCAACATGTTTTGCTGAAGTGGGGCTTGGTTTACCGGAAGTATTTGCACTTGGAGCCGCAATGGGCAAATCACTCGCACGAATAAGGCCAAGGGCAACCTGGTGATCCGGCATCCTGACAGCCACCGTGTCCAATCCAGCTGTCACAAGATTCGATAGCTGGCCCGGTTTTCGTTTCATGATCAAAGTCAAAGGACCCGGCCAAAATTCTGCCATTAGCTTCCGGGCCTGTTCCGGAATCTCTTCTACAATACCTGACAACTGGTCATCCGAGGCTATATGAACGATTAAAGGATTATCACTCGGACGCCCCTTTGCTTCGAACACTTTTTTGACCGCCTCGTCATTTTTGGCATTCGCGCCGAGTCCATAAACGGTCTCCGTAGGAAAAGCAACCACTTGATTAGCCTTTAATAATTCAGCTGATTGTGTAATCTGGGGATAACTTTGTAAATTATCCACATTTTTATCCACTGACCAAATTTTCGTTTTCATTTTGAACACCATCGCCTTTTAACATTTCTTATTTTATATAATCGCTTTAATATGAACGGTATTTTCAACTTAACGTACGAATTCCGCTTAAAAGATACTTTGAAAGTATAAAAGAAGTATACACATAATTCAAGTGTTATCCACAAATTGGGGATAACCACATCGAATCCGTGGATAAGTTTGTGGATATTAATAATTAATGACAGACTTTTTTGATTTTTTGTTAATAACCCTGTGGATAAGTTTTTAAAATTATCTGAATTTAAAGAAGAGGGACTCAGCCCCCTCCTTAAAATAGATTATTGAAGATTTCTGCAAACAAGGACTTCACTTCCACCTCGGGCTCCTTTTCCCCTTCATATAATTGTTGACCTTTTTCATTGGATGCCGCAAGTTCAACCTTGTTTTCTTCAACTTTCCCTTCAATGACTTCCTCTGTCACCTGTTCCTTATCTTTCACTACCGCCACTTCTTCTTTTACCTCTGGCTCTACAACCTCTTCTTTTACCGTTACTTCCGGTGCTTCCTCTTTTACGCTCTCCACGATTACCTCTTCTTCAACTACTTCTTCCGGCCCTTTTTCCTTTTCAGCCAGCCCTTCTTCTTCAACCACTTCCTCCGCAACAGGTTCACTCTCTTCATTCGTTGCAGCATACGCCTTTCCTTCCGAAGTCAATGACCCTTCCCCTTCATCCTCGACAATCGGACTTTGACTTACAGCCGTCCCATTTGAAAAATCCAAGAAACACAATGGGGGAAATAACACACACCACCAATTAGCGCCGTCCCCTTCACCAAGCGTGATAATCACTGCTTCATATTCCCCTGCCGGATATAAATACTGCCCGTACAGTTTTGTCGGAAATTCAGCTTGTCCAAAATCCACTTTCACCGACTGCTCCAAACCTTGTTCCTTTATTACCGCCTCAGCCGTCGCCTGGATATCCGGCAGATGCGAGGTGATCACATCCCTCGCTTCATCCAAAGAAGTAAGCTCAGCGACCCACTTTGTGATATCTTCATTTACCTGATCCCTAATCAGCCGTTTAACCGCTTGATCCTCTTCTGCATCACTATTGGCGAGTATCCGCAGCCGAATCGCCTCATCCGGGATTACCTTCGTATCTTCTGCACCGACCATCTCCGCTTTAGGCATATATATACTTACGATCGTTCCTATAGTTAAGATTAATAGATAAATAATGGCTAAATGTTTAGTTTTCATCGCCTTCGCCCCCTCACATGAATTAGTCTCACCATTTTCCAGCTATCTTAAACTAGTAAAAACAAAAAAAGTTGATAGCTGGAAATATAGATTCCAAAGGATTAATGAGGGTGTTGTCCAAAAAAAAAAAACCGTCTCACATAAGGGAGACGGATCATTTTAATTCAGCAAAGACCATTCGATCTTTTTCATTAATGTCATTTATGATGGATACTTCCGCGGCAGGAAAGGTTCGCTTCAATAAATCGGCAACCGCCGCACCCTGTCCTGCACCCACTTCAAAACCGATCAGTCCAGGCACCTTCATGACCAAAGGTAACTGTTCCATAAAGCGGCGGTAAAAATCCAGTCCATCGATACCGGCAAACAACGCACGATGTGGTTCATGACCAGTCACGACCACTGACATGGATTTATGATCATCTTCTGGTATATATGGCGGATTTGATAAAAGAATGTCCACCTTCTCGTTCATATTCATGAACGGCGAAAGCAAATCACCTTGCATGAACTCCACTTCGGCACCAAGTGATTCGGCATTTTTCCTCGCCACCTCAAGCGATGGTTCCGCTATGTCCGTGGCCGTCACCATCAGGTTTGATTTTTCAAGTTTCATCGTTATGGCAATTGCGCCGCTGCCAGTCCCAATATCAGCTAAACGGAGCTTCTGTCCCTCCATAAAAATGGCCGGGAGTTTACGTAATGTATAATAAATCAATTCTTCTGTTTCCGGTCTCGGTATGAGCACTTCTTCATTCACAAAAAAGGTCCGTCCATAAAATTCTTCACTGCCGATTATATATTGGATGGGCGTCCCCTCAGCATGCAGCTCAATAGCGTCCTTAAATTGCCCAAAATCCGCATCACTAAGCTCATCATGGAGGTTGGCCAGCATTTGGGAGCGAGTTTGTTTTAAAAAGTGCTGTAACAGGATTTCCCCAGCATTGGCATCACGATCATTTTCCTTTAAAAAAGAAGAAGCCCATTTAAGGGCTTCAAACACTTTCACGGCAGAATTACTCATCTGCATTTTCCAGCCTTGAAGATTGGTCTTCCATGATTAATGCATCAACGACTTCATCCAGTTTACCTTCCATGATTTGATCCAGTTTTTGAATCGTTAAACCAATGCGGTGGTCGGTAACGCGGTTTTGCGGGAAGTTATAAGTGCGAATCCTTTCAGATCGATCGCCCGTTCCAACGGCCAGCTTCCTATTTTGATCATATTCCGCCTGTATTTCGCGATTGATTTTATCGAACACCCTGGCACGCAAAACCTTCATTGCTTTTTCTTTGTTCTTGATTTGTGATTTTTCATCTTGACAGGATACAACCGTATTAGTCGGAATATGAGTCAAGCGCACCGCTGACATTGTCGTATTGACACTTTGCCCTCCAGGACCGCTTGATGCAAAGGTATCGACACGAATATCCTTATCATGGATTTCAACTTCCACTTCCTCAGCTTCAGGTAAAACGGCAACCGTGGCTGTGGATGTATGAATCCGCCCGCCTGATTCCGTTTCAGGTACTCGCTGAACGCGATGAGCTCCATTTTCGAATTTCAACTTTGAATAAGCGCCATTGCCATTAATCATGAATATGATTTCCTTGTAGCCGCCAAGACCAGTAGGATTAGCTTCAATTACTTCAGTCCGCCAGCCCTGCACCTCGGCAAAACGGCTATACATCCGGTATAGACTGCCTGCAAATAAGGCCGCCTCATCTCCGCCAGCCGCTCCGCGGATCTCCATGATTACGTTTTTATCATCGTTGGGGTCTTTCGGAATAAGCAATATTTTCAGCTTATCCTCAAGTCCTTGTATGGTCTCATCAAGTTCATTGATCTCTTCTTTTACCATTTCACGCATTTCCGCATCAAGTTTCTCCTCCAGCATCGCCTTCGCTTCCTGAAGTTGCTCACGAACCGCTTTATATTCTTTATAAGTCGATGCGGTCTCTTGAATGCTGGATTGCTCCTTGGAATATTCCCTTAGCTTCTTGGAGTCATTAATGATCTCCGGGTCACTTAATAGTTCATTCAATCTTTCATATCTATCTTCTACTGCTTGCAAACGATCAAACAAATTATTCACCTCATAAATTTTCCAAAACATCTGAAACGAATTGGAAGTAATCCATCTTTTATTACTATAAATAAGTAGCTCAGTGCCCCAGCTCAGTTCACTTCTAGGTTAATTATAGTATAGGTGAATAATCAACGTCAAAGAGATTCAAAAATGTCGTGCCGTTACTTGTTTAATTCGACATCTACATTATATTGAGGCACAACCCTGTTTATCATGCCTTGTATTCGCTGCATTTCCTTATTTCTTTCTTTTTCGGTCTTGATTTTGCCTTTATCATGGACCGTAACGTGTATGGTATTTCCATTAAACCAAACGGAACCGGCCTCATAATCAGTTTCCGATTCGATCACCCCGCGGATTTCATCAATTTGCTGCCCCATGGATGGAGAATTATTGGATGTATGATGCGGTGTGTTGAGAACCTGATCTGATGGTCGTTCCGCTTCATTATCCCAATCATTATTGGATACTTGATTTAAACCATTGCCAACCCTGCCATCCCGGGATTGATCCCCATATTCCGAATCATTATTTATTGCATTGTCATTTTGACCGCATGCCGTTAGTGAAGCAAGCAAAAAGGCCGTCATAATAAGCAGTTTTGATTTCATATTTTTTCCCTCCATTTTGACTGGTTAAGAAGAACATTTCCTCGTTAGCCTACCCAAAATGGGGCAATATTTATCTTTTATTTCCCTTCCATGTATTGGTCAGGCCACCTAATAACTCGATAGTCTTTTCCACTTTTCCGCATAAAAAAAGCACCCAGTGATCTCATTGGATCATAGGGCACCATCATTCAAATATGTTCTTTAATCCCGACAGCCTGCTTACCCGGAACTTCGTGATGATGGCGGCAGCGGGGCTCGTACGATTCCGATGCACCCACAAGGATGATCGGCTCATCATAGGAGGCCGGCTCTCCATCTATCAAGCGCTGTGTCCTGCTCGCAGGTGATCCGCATACTTCACACACTGCCTGCAGCTTAGTCACCGATTCTGCAAGCGATAATAGAACAGGCATAGGACCGAATGGTTCACCTCTGAAATCTTGATCGAGTCCAGCCATAATCACTCGATAACCGCTGTCCGCAAGATGCTGGGCAACCCCGATAATTTCATGATCAAAAAATTGCACTTCATCTATTGCAATGATATCCAGGGGCTTGTCCAAATACTTAAAAATATCCGTTGAATGGGCAATCGGTTTTGCCATCACAGAAGAGCCATTGTGTGATACGACAGCCTCTTCCGCATAGCGATTATCAATAGCTGGTTTAAATACAGCTATCTGCTCTTTAGCAAATTGAGCACGGCTGACTCGTTTAATCAATTCTTCAGATTTACCTGAAAACATGCTTCCGCAAATAAGCTCGATCCAGCCTGTTTGTTTCATTACATACATGGAAACAGCTACTCCCTTCCACCTGTCGATCCATTGGCCATAATTGAAGTCGACCTGGCTTTGTATAAATTCTTACTTGTTTATGGAAAAGAAAAAACAGGCAAGAAAAATACTTGCCTGTTTTTTAAAAAGTCCGGCTTATTTAATACCGTATTTTTTGTTGAAACGATCAACACGTCCGCCAGCTTCAGCGAATTTTTGACGACCAGTATAGAATGGATGGCACTCTGAACAAGTCTCAACTTTGATCTCTTCTTTAACTGAACCAGTTTCAAAAGTGTTTCCGCAAGAGCAAATTACTTTTGAAAGCTTATAATTTGGATGAATTCCAGTTTTCATTCTTTTCAGCTCCTTATGCCCTGAATCATTCGAAACAGAGTTATATACTTCAAGTTGAGGGAAAAGCACCCTCACATTTATTGTAAAAACACATGAACTCATTATAACAACTTAAAACTAGTTGTGCAACTGTTTGTTTCTTACAGGGTTTAAGAACGTTTTACGCTCGCTGGACCCTTTTTCATTTCTGACATCTCTTCATCCAGCTTACTGAAAAATTCTTCATTGCCTTTTGTCTGTTTTAGACGGCGAAGGAATTTCTCCGAGAAATCAGGCGAATCTGACATCGTTTTCCTAATGGCCCATAGTTTATCCAGGCGATCTTTCGGAATTAGCAATTCTTCTTTACGTGTACCTGAGCGACGAATATCGATTGCCGGGAAGATCCGTCTTTCGGCAAGGGCACGATCTAGATGCAGCTCCATATTGCCCGTACCTTTAAATTCTTCATAAATGACATCGTCCATTCTTGAACCAGTATCTACCAAGGCTGTAGCAAGGATCGTCAGGCTGCCGCCTTCCTCGATATTCCTCGCCGCACCGAAAAAGCGTTTCGGACGATGGAATGCAGCAGGGTCAATCCCCCCTGATAGTGTACGCCCGCTCGGCGGAATGACAAGGTTGTAAGCACGGGCTAGGCGAGTGATGCTGTCCATTAAAATGATGACATCCCGTTTATGCTCCACAAGTCGCATGGCTCGTTCTAACACCAGCTCAGCCACCTTGATATGGTTTTCCGGCACTTCATCGAAAGTTGAACTTACCACGTCTCCTGCGACGGAACGTTCAATGTCTGTCACTTCTTCCGGGCGTTCATCGATCAACAGTACAATCAATTCCGATTCGGGATGGTTTGTGGTTATCGCATTGGCAATTTCCTTGATGAGCATCGTTTTACCGGCTTTTGGCGGTGCAACAATCAGACCACGCTGTCCGAAACCGACCGGTGCCAGGACATCCATAATCCTGGTCGATAAGTTCTTCGGTGTCGTTTCCAGTTTAATTTGCCTGTTAGGATACAGCGGTGTTAAACCTGGAAAGTGGACACGCTCTTTAGCTGATTCCGGATTATCGCCATTGACCGCTTCAACATGCAGCAATCCATAATAGCGCTCGTTTTCTTTTGGAGGCCTTACCTTACCGGACACTTTATCTCCATTTCGCAAATCGAATCTGCGGATCTGTGAAGCCGAAATATAAATATCCTCCGAGCTTGGAGAATAATTAATTGGACGCAGGAAACCGAAGCCCTCGGAAGGGATGATCTCTAAAACGCCCTCCATGAATAGGAGACCATCCTGCTCAGCTTGCGCTTTCAGGATAGCGAAAATAAGTTCCTTTTTGGAAAGTTTGCTGTAATAGGAAACTTTATATTCACGAGCGTGCTCATAGAGATCCTTAAGTTTCATGTTTTCTAAATTAGAAATAGTTAAATTCATTATGACACCACACTTTTATTAATTAAACGTTTTCACCCATACTGAAAAAGAATTGGTTTGTTAGATGGAAGAAAAACCGCAATCCATGTACCCGACCAGAGTTTTCTTAGAAAGGATGATACATTTTTACATGTAAAGAAGAAAATTATTTGAAGGCTTCTTGAAGTTTGGAGTGAAAGGGCAGATTTTAAATTATTAATAGTAGACCAAGCTTTATTTTACTTTTTTTATTTTAATTATTCAACTTAAATTTTTTTAAAGAGAAAGCGAGCGATGAAACCGCTCGCTTTTTAAAAGTGATTTTTCTAAAAAACGCTATCAGTCAATCAAACCATTCGGTTTAATCTTAAGACTGTGACGCCCATCAATGAATCGAACGGTACCAGATTTAGCACGCATGACTACGGATTGCGTTTCGCCGTAATGCCCTTTAAATTGTACACCGCGTAAAAGTTCTCCGTCAGTCACACCTGTTGCAGCAAAAATTGCGTCATCTCCGCGAACAAGATCTTCCATTCTGAGGACTTTTCCTAATTCAAGGCCCATTTTCCCACACCGTTCCACTTCTTCATCAGTATGAGGAACGAGCTTACCTTGAATTTCCCCTCCAAGGCATTTCAAGGCAACGGCTGCAATGACTCCCTCTGGAGCTCCGCCAGATCCGAATAAGATGTCAACACCGGTAAGATCGAAGGCCGTATTTATCGCTCCTGCGACATCTCCATCGTTGATCAATTTGATACGTGCCCCTGCCTCACGAAGTTCATGAATGATCTTCGAATGACGATCGCGGTTCAATACTGTTGCAACCACGTCTTGGATATCTTTATTTTTTGCCTTGGCTACCGCTTTCAGGTTGTCCAACACGGAAGCATTGATATCAATCTGACCAACCGCCTCGGGTCCGACAGCTATTTTATCCATATACATATCCGGGGCATGAAGCAAGTTCCCCTTATCGGCTATCGCCAATACAGCCAATGCATTCCAGCCGCCAGATGCAACGATGTTCGTTCCTTCTAATGGATCAACCGCAACATCCACTAGCGGCCCAAGACCAGTGCCAAGTTTTTCGCCAATATAAAGCATTGGCGCCTCATCCATTTCCCCTTCACCGATTACAACCGTTCCTTGCATGGGAATGGTATTGAAAACATCCCGCATCGCAGTTGTAGCTGCATCATCCGCTTCGTCTTTCTTTCCTCTTCCCATCCAACGAGCTGAATTTAGGGCCGCCGCCTCTGTTACGCGGACTAGCTCCATCGATAAACTTCTTTCCATTTCCGGTTCCCCCTCATGTACACTAGCATGATTTATTTATATATTAGTATAACACATTATATCATATATAGTAACACAATGAGGTAACAAGAAAAGGGATCAGCTTTTAAGCTGCTCCACTTCTTCTTGCGTCATTTCTTCACGCCAAATCGTCGCTCCCAAACCTGAAAGTTTTTCAACAAGATGGCTATATCCGCGATCTATATGTTCAAGCCCGGTCACTTCTGTAATCCCTTCAGCCATTAAACCGGCAATTACCAGAGCTGCTCCGGCACGTAAATCGCTTGCCTTCACTTTTGCCCCGTGAAGTTGGACAGGACCATCGACGATGCCTGCTCTGCCCTCGACTTTGATCTTCGCATTCATGCGTCGCAGTTCATCAATATGCTTAAATCGTGCCCCGTATATCGTATCGGTCACCATGCTAGAACCGCTTGCTTTTGTTAAAAGGGAAGTGAAAGGTTGCTGAAGATCTGTTGGGAATCCAGGGTAAACCAACGTCTTGATATCAACGGATTTATAATTTTCTCCCGGTGAGACAAATATCTGGTCATCACCCGCTTCAATATTAATCCCCATTTCCCTTAATTTGGAAGTCAATGACTCCAAATGCTGGGGAATGACATTATCGATCAGAATCCCTTCACCGACAGCAGCGGCTAAAATCATGAAAGTACCGGCTTCAATCCGATCCGGTATGATCGTATGCTTGCAACCATGCAAACTTTCCACACCATCAATACGAATGATATCCGTTCCAGCACCCTTGATTTTTGCTCCCATATTGGTCAACAATGTGGCGACATCGATGATTTCCGGTTCTTTCGCAGCGTTTTCAATCACAGTGCGGCCTTTGGCCAAAACAGCGGCAAGCATGATGTTGATCGTTGCCCCTACACTAACGACATCCAAATATATGCGTGCTCCCCGGAGCTCGTCCGCCCTAAGGTAAATGGCTCCTTGTTCATTCGTCACTTGTGCGCCAAGTGCTTCGAACCCCTTAATATGCTGATCTATCGGACGGGGTCCCAAATGGCAGCCTCCAGGCAAGCCGATCACTGCCTTTTTGAATTTACCAAGCATTGCCCCCATTAAATAATACGAAGCACGTAACTTCTTGACCCTGCCATTCGGAAGAGGCATTGAAATCATCCTGCTGGGGTTGACTGTCATCTGCCCTTCATCAAAGGACACCTCACCGCCGATTTCCTCCATTAACTCTTTCAGCATCTGTACATCCGAGATATCCGGCAGGCCTTCAATCGTTACGGGAGAGTCCGCTAAAATTGTTGCCGGAATAAGGGCAACCGCACTATTTTTTGCTCCGCTGACACGAATGCTTCCCTTTAGAGGATAGCCACCGGCAATTTTAAGTTTTTCCATAATATACTCCCTTCCACGCTAAGCACTTAGAAGCTACTTCCAAAAAGTAATATTTTACCACAAGAAAATTGCATAATCCGACAACATTTACTATCTAGTTCTTTAGTTTACACAAAAGTAGAAAATTCATGTAAAAAAAGATAAAAATTTCTAATTTATGTTAATTTTATTAAAACAGTGCAATCTATAGCGACTTAGCGGCAAGGCATTATGCTTCTGTACGTGAATTCCAATCATTCAAGAAAGCTTCAATCCCTTTATCCGTTAATGGGTGGTGGAATAATTGCATTAAAACTTTATAAGGGATCGTTGCAATATGTGCTCCTTTAAGAGCCGCTTCTGTAATATGCATCGGATGGCGGATGGAAGCTGCAATGATCTCAGCATTGATATCATGGATTGCAAATATGTCAGCAATATCCGAAATTAAATCCAAACCATTTTGGCCGATATCGTCCAAGCGTCCTAAAAATGGCGATACATAAGTTGCTCCTGCCCTAGCTGCCAATAATGCTTGGTTGGCACTGAAAATAAGCGTGACATTTGTTTTGACACCTTGTTTTGTAAGTGCTGAAACAGCCTTCAAGCCATCTGGAGTCATTGGCACTTTGATCGTGATATTAGGTGCAATCGCAACAAGCTCCTTGGCTTCTGCCATCATTCCTTCAAAATCAAGCGCAATGACTTCAGCAGAAACGGATTCCTTAACAAGGCTTGTGATTTCTTTTAGCCGGTCATGGAAAGAAACTCCCTTTTCCCTGGCAACAAGTGATGGGTTAGTCGTAACACCTGCTAGTACGCCAAGTTCGTGCGCTTGTTTGATTTCTTCCATATTTGCTGTATCTATAAAGAATTTCATAAAATATCCTCCGTATGTAATCGATTTTTTATTTCTCTATTGAATTCTAATTGTTCGAAAAATAGAGATCGGATTAAGCCTGCATCTAAAAGAAACCATTAGGGGGGAGCCCCCCAATGGGAATATTGCCTTACATTTAAAGGGATGGAACCCTTTTGAAATTATGCTTTGCCGTTTGAACCGAATTCACGAATTTTGCCGATGACCGTTTCTTTGATAGCTTCACGGCCAGGAACCATGTATTTACGAGGATCGTACACTTCAGAATCGTTATTCAGGATTTCACGAACCGCTTTTGTGAACACAATTTGATTTTCCGTATTCACATTGATTTTTGATGTTCCAAGAGAAATCGCTTTTTGGATATCTTTCGTAGGGATGCCTGTACCGCCATGAAGAACAAGAGGTTTGTTCGTTAAATCCCGTACTTCTTCCATTTCTTTATAGCCTAGGTTAGGTTCACCTTTGTATGGTCCGTGAACGGATCCCAAAGCTGGAGCAAAACAGTCGACATTCGTTTCTTTAACCAACTGTTCACATTCTTGAGGGTCTGCATATACGACTCCATCAGCGATTATATCATCTTCTTGTCCGCCAACCGTGCCCACTTCCGCTTCAACCGAAACATTCCGTGCATGAGCGAATTCGACAACCTTCTTGGTTGTTTCGATATTTTCTTCAATTGGATGATGTGAAGCATCGATCATTACTGAAGTGAATCCCGCTTCGATGGCTTCCTTACATTTATCATAACTTGAACCATGGTCAAGGTGAATGGCCACAGGAACAGTGATTTTCATGTCTTCCAACAAACCTTGAACCATCATGACAGTTGTTTTAAAACCACCCATATGACGGGCAGCACCTTCGGAAACACCAAGGATGACTGGAGATTTTTCTTGTTCAGCAGCAGCTAGGATAGCTTGAGTCCATTCAAGGTTATTGATATTGAATTGACCTACTGCATATTTTTCATCAAGGGCTTTATTCAGCATATCTTTCATAGAAACTAAAGGCATTTGATTTCCTCCTACTAGTGGATGTTTATTTTTAAAGTTAATTCTTTCTAGATATTCCCTAAAACCAAAGTAGCATACGCTTTATAAATCAGAATATCTCTCCTCTTTTAGCATATCAATACATCAAAAAAACAGCAACAATTACAACTGTACCATGTCTCAAATTTTATTCCAAAAAAACACGGCCCATCTAAAAAAAGATAGCCGCGGCAATTTCCCCGTCAATAATATTAAATTTTCAAGACCGTTAACTCGATTGAATCGGCAAGTATTCACGAACGGCTTTTCTAATATCATCAATATCAAACGGCTTTGCAAAGTGTGTCATTGCCCCTAAATCCTTTGCTTCTTGAATCATATCAAGTTCACCATATGCCGTCATGATTATGACCCGGATGTCCGGATCGACGACTTTCATCCTTTTCAAGATCTCAATGCCATCCATTCCCGGAATTTTCATATCCAGCAATACAAGATCGGGTGAATGATTATTTAGCACTTCCAAGGCTTGAATGCCATTAGCTGCTTGAAATGTTTCATACCCTTCTTTATGTAACACCTCGTTCAATAAAATACGAATCCCGAATTGATCATCAACAATCAATATTTTCCCTGGCATTTTATCACCTCTCCCCTTCCCGATTCATCCATTAAATATATTAGCCTATTCGGCCTATTACCCGAAAAAGGGTAGTTACATAGATTGCGTTAAATTACTTGAGCAACGCATTTATTCATTCATGATATCTATGTTCATATTCGATAATTGTAACAAAATTCCTGCTGTATGGCTAAAAGGAATTTTAATTTTTTTGTTTTTTCGACCGATTTAGTCAATTCAGCCCTTTGGACCAAAAACCCTGAAACCTGTCAATGCAAAGGAAAGTCCTTTATAATAAGTATATTATTTTTTAAAGGAGTCCCTGATCATGTTAAAAATTTTCTCGACACAGATAAGCGGTTTATTTAAAAAAATGATTGAAAATGAAGCCTTTGAAATGGAGGATGCCGGACGCCTGCTGGCTCAGGCTGTGGTTGGGGACGGTTCTGTGTTCATTCACGGTTTTGGTGAAATGCAGGGCGTCACTGCCGAGGCATTGAATGGGGAAGAACCCTTTCCTAAGGCAAAAAGCTATGATTTAAGTGAAACAATTTCCAAGGAAGATCGATTTCTTATATTCAGCCGCCATTCGGACGATTCAGAAGCATTGATGCTGGCAAGACAACTCAAGGAAAAGGATATCCCATTTGTTGCGGTTTCTACATCCGTCCCTTCCGAAGAAGATTCTCTTTTGGAGTTGGCTGACGTACATATTGATTTACGCATCCAACGGGGATTGATTCCCGATGAAACCGGAAATCGATATGGGTACCCTACCCTCCTTACCGCTCTTTTCGCTTATCATGGAATTAAATTCACTCTTGAAGAAATCATAAAAGAATATGAAGATGAAGAATGATGAATTCATCTAAAAAAGGTTCGGAAAAATATATCTTTCATCAAATGATGTTCCCGAACCCACTGACCACTCTCTAAATGTTAAAACAAACTTGATTGGAGCGGGTGTGCGGGACTCATGCGGGAAAGCGCGTCTAAGAGGTGCTTGGAGTGGCCATCAACCTCCCAAAGTACAAACCACAAAAAAAACTGTAGGCAAACTCGATTTTCTTCAAGTTTGCCTACAGTCTGAAACAGCCACAGGGGCTGTTTTTTTGTTTATTAACGATTTTCGCCGTTCTTTAATGACATACCGACAAAGTCGCGGAATAGCGGCTGTGGACGGTTAGGACGTGACGTGAATTCCGGATGGAATTGGGAAGCCACAAACCAAGGATGATCTTTCAGTTCAATGATTTCGACTAGACGGCCATCTGGACTTGTACCGGAGAACACGAATCCTGCCTCTTCCATAGCTTGACGGTAGTGGTTATTGAATTCATAACGGTGACGGTGACGTTCATAAACAACCTCGTCATTATAAGCTTCGTATGCTTTAGTACCTTCGATAAGCTTACATGGATACAGACCAAGACGCAGTGTTCCGCCCAAATCTTCTACATCCTTCTGCTCAGGAAGAAGATCGATGATTGGATCAGGAGTATCCTCCTTAATTTCAGCTGAATGTGCTTCTGGCAATCCCAGGACGTTGCGTGCATACTCAATGGACGCCAACTGCATGCCTAAGCAAATTCCGAAGAAAGGTTTTTTTGTCGTGCGGGCAAATTCAGTCGCTGCAATTTTCCCTTCGATTCCACGATCTCCAAAACCTCCAGGTACAAGGATTCCATCTGCATCTTGAAGAAGTTCTGCAACATTTTCTTTAGTTACATCTTCGGAATTCACCCAGTCGATTTCAACATCTGCATCAAATGCGTAACCAGCATGCTTAAGTGCTTCCACTACAGAAAGATAAGCATCTTGCAATTCAACATATTTTCCGACTAAGGCGATTTTCGTTTTCTTTGATAAAGAAGTAACCTTTTTGACTAGTTCCTTCCAATCTTCCATATCCGCTTCGCCACAGTCCAATTGCAAGTGATCACAAACGATTTGGTCCATATTTTGTGCTTGAAGCGCTAGAGGGATCGAGTAAAGTGTATCCGCATCAAGACATTCGATAACAGAATTTTTATCGATATCGCAGAATAAAGCGATTTTATCCTTCATATCTTGTGAAATCGGGCTTTCTGTACGTGCAACGATGATATTTGGCTGAATGCCAAGACTGCGTAATTCTTTTACACTATGCTGTGTCGGTTTTGTTTTCATTTCACCTGCAGCTTTGATGTAAGGAACCAATGTACAGTGGATATACATAACATTATTGATGCCGATATCACTCTTGATTTGGCGAATCGCTTCAAGGAATGGAAGAGACTCGATATCCCCTACAGTACCGCCAATTTCAGTGATGACTATGTCGGCATTCGTTTCATTGCCTGAACGGAAAACCCGTTCTTTAATTTCATTCGTGATATGGGGAATGACTTGAACCGTTCCACCTAGATAATCGCCGCGGCGTTCTTTTCTCAGGACGGTTGAATAAATTCTGCCTGTAGTCACATTGCTGTGTTTACCAAGGTTGATATCGATGAAACGCTCATAGTGCCCCAAATCCAAATCCGTTTCAGCACCATCATCCGTTACAAACACTTCACCATGTTGATATGGACTCATCGTACCAGGATCCAAGTTGATATAAGGGTCAAACTTCTGGATCGTAACATTCAATCCCCTATTTTTTAATAATCTTCCTAAAGAAGCGGCCGTAATCCCTTTTCCCAAGGAAGAAACTACTCCACCTGTCACAAAAATATATTTTGTCATCTTATATCCTCCTAATAGAATGATTTCTTCCAATTCAGTTCTTCCCATCATTAGATCGGAACCTGAATCAAATCTTCCGCCAAAAGGGCGGTTAAAAGCTAAAAACCGTAACCAGTACAAACCATTAATCACTTAAAGGTCTTTAGTGAGAGTCATGCAGGATACATGAACAAGAATAAATTTCCTTAAATGACAGTTAACATAAATATGTTCTCTATAGTTTTTACAATTCTACGAGAAATCATTTTTAAAAATAAAAAAATGATGTCATTTATTCATTCCATCATTAAAAACAAAAACGCTCCGCTTACAAAAAAGTAAGGGAGCGATATAATTTAATCATTGTGTCCTTTTTTAAGGAGCCCAAAAATGATTCTACAAATTTCGCCTTAAAAAGTCAAGGGCGATTATTTATTTCTCATCCTCTTCATTCAAGTCATCCAAGTCATCTTCGTCTTCATCTTCGTCCTCATCATCTTCCAGGACAAATGCATCATCTTCGATTATTTCTTCTTCCAGATCGTCGTCATCATCCACGTCATCATCCAAAAGCACTTCGTCGATGACTGGAGTACCTAGAATATCATCATCGTCGTCATCTTCATCCTCGTCCAGATCATCGATATCTTCTTCAAAGTCAAGGTCTTCGTCTTCAAGTTCATCGAAATCATCGATGACGACAGCAGCCTTTTTGGCTTTCTTTTTCTTTTTAGGTTTTACAACATGTACGACTTCTTCCTCGATTTGGTCAACCGGGTACCAAGTTTTCAATCCCCAGCGGTTGTCTCCAAGTGAAGTGAAACGGCCATCCACATTTAAATCCGTATAGAATTGGGCAATTTTCTTTTCCACTTCCGCTTTGGATAAATGGTGCAGCGAAGCTAATTCACTAATTAAGTCTTTAAATGGAATCGGTTCATTTCTTTCAACTAACAAATCATATGCCATCTCTATTAAGGACATTTCCAATAATTGCTCTTTTGAGTATTGTTTTAAACTCAAATTCCGCACTTCCCTTCTCTATTCAAACACTGAATTCCGTGTTTTTTCACATAAAAAAATAATCTAAAACAGTAGTTCGATAAAATAACGACAATTCCTGCTAGACATATACTCCATTATAAACAATCTAAATGGGTTTATGCTAGTTCTATATGATACTTTCACAGATTTACCTTATTGTCTATCATTCACAGGAAACCAAAAGCTAAAGATCATTCCTTTTTTTTCTTTTTCGATTTCTGACGATAGGCTGCCGTAAAAAAGACAACAGTCAGGATAAAAAAAGAAATGGCACCCAGTTGATGCTCATACAGCTCAAATAAAAAAATGATGGCAAGAATGTAACCTATGATCAACCCAATCATTTTCAGGTTCATTTTCTCAACTCCAATAGGGCTGATTCTTCATTTTTGCCCCTTTTCCAAATAATTATAAGGTAAAATCTTCATTTTGTTAAAAAAGACGGGAATTATTTAAAAAAAGGGCCCCTAAACGTTCGGAGCCCCCTTCTTTAGTTTACATATTTCTTCGGTATTGACCGCCGACATCATATAACGCCCTCGTTATCTGACCCAGACTGGCCACCCTCACGCAGTTCATGAGCTCAGCAAAGATATTTTCCCCATTCATGGCTGCCAATTTCAGTTTAGTTAACGCTTCATCCGTGAACTCCTTATTTCTTTCCTGGAATGCCCGGAGATTTATGATTTGCCCTTCCTTTTCTTCCTTGGTTGCACGGGCAATTTCCATGCTGTTCACCGCTTCTTCGGAAGGAGGATTTGGATTCATATACGTATTGACACCGATGATCGGCAATTCTCCCGTATGCTTTTTCATTTCGTAATGCATCGATTCATCCTGGATTTTCCCGCGCTGATACTGCGTCTCCATTGCACCCAGCACACCGCCTCGATCATTGATGCGATCGAACTCCTGCAGGACGGCCTCTTCGACCAGATCCGTCAATTCCTCCACGATGAAGGCACCTTGCATCGGGTTTTCATTTTTTGAGAGACCATGTTCCTTCGTAATGATCATTTGGATGGCCATTGCCCGGCGAACGGATTCTTCAGTAGGCGTCGTGATGGCTTCATCATACGCATTAGTATGCAGGGAATTACAGTTGTCCTGCAGTGCCATTAAAGCTTGAAGTGTCGTTCTGATATCATTAAAATCAATTTCTTGGGCATGAAGCGAGCGCCCGGAGGTCTGTATATGATATTTGAGCTTCTGGCTGCGGTCGTTCGCACCATATTTATCCCGCATGACTGTCGCCCAGATCCTTCTTGCCACCCTCCCGATCACCGTATATTCCGGGTCGAGCCCATTTGAGAAGAAGAACGACAAATTCGGGGCAAAGTCATCAATATTCATTCCGCGGCTTAAATAATATTCGATGTAAGTAAAGCCATTCGCTAATGTAAAAGCCAGCTGTGAAATTGGGTTGGCACCCGCTTCTGCAATGTGATAGCCAGAAATGGATACAGAGTAATAGTTCCTGACTTTGCGATCGATGAAATAGGCTTGAATGTCGCCCATTAACCTTAAAGCAAATTCCGTAGAGAAGATGCATGTATTCTGGCCTTGGTCCTCTTTCAGAATATCCGCCTGAACAGTACCGCGTACCGTCTGAAGCGTATAAGCTTGCACTTCTTCAGCTTCGGCATCTGTAAGGGGACGGCCTAGCTCTTCTTCTTTCCGTTGAATCTGCTGATCGACTGCCGTATTCATATACATGGCCAAAATGATTGGTGCCGGTCCATTGATGGTCATGGATACAGAGGTTGAGGGGTGGCAAAGATCAAAACCTGCATACAGCTTTTTCATGTCATCCAACGTGCAGATGCTGACTCCGCTTTCCCCTACCTTTCCATAGATATCAGGCCGGTGATCAGGGTCCTCGCCATATAAAGTTACAGAGTCGAAAGCCGTGCTAAGCCGTTTAGCAGTATCATCCTTTGATAAATAATGAAAACGCCTGTTGGTACGGTCGGGCGATCCTTCACCGGCAAATTGCCGCTTCGGGTCTTCCCCTTCACGCTTGAACGGAAAAACTCCCGCTGTGTAAGGAAAGAAGCCCGGAACGTTCTCACGGAATACCCATCCCAAAATCTCTCCATAATCCACATATTTCGGCAGTGATACTCTCGGGATCATTAAACCTGATAAACTTTTCGTTTTCAGCTTTGTGACGATTTCTTTATCCCTGACTTTCGTTACAAACTGCTCTCCTGCATACTTTTCTTTTAAATCCATCCATCCAGAAAGGATTTTTTTAGATTCAGGTGATAAATTCGAAGCGGTTTCCTTTTTCAGTTTTTCTAAAGAAGCCACCATATCGCCATCGTTATCATGTTCCTTAACTGCATCAATGGCTCCTTCAAGCTGGAAAAGCCTCCGGGCAATACGCACTTGTTCAGCGGCACGCTTATGATACGATCTGACCGTATCACTGATTTCACGTAAATAATACCGGCGGTCAGTGGGAATGATGACATTTTGTTTGTAAACATCCGCTTCTTTCGAAAAGGCCGTACTCCAAGCCGTTCCTGATTTTTCATTAAGCTTTTCAATCAGTGCGGCAAATAATGCATTGGTGCCTGGGTCATTGAATTGGGAAGCGATTGTACCGTATACTGGCATTTCAGATGGATCTTGATCAAAAAGCGTACGGCTTCTTTGGTATTGCTTTTGAACTTGGTTTTTTGCATCCTCGGAACCTTTGCGCTCGTATTTGTTAATGACTATCAAGTCTGCATAATCAATCATATCGATTTTTTCAAGTTGCGAAGGAGCACCGAATTCACTCGTCATCACATACATGGAAACATCGCATATTTCGGCAATTTCTGCATCACCCTGACCGATCCCGCTCGTTTCAACGATGATTAAATCGAAGCCTGCTGCCTTCACGACGGAAATGGCATCCTTTATCGCCAAAGACAGCTCACTTTTTGAATGGCGCGTGGCTAGGCTCCGCATATAAACACGATCTGAAAAGATCGAGTTCATTCTGATCCTGTCACCAAGAAGGGCACCGCCCGTTTTCTGTTTGGTCGGGTCTACAGATAGAATGGCGACTCTCTCATCCGGAATTTCGTTAATGAACCTTCGTATCAATTCATCAGTCAATGAACTTTTTCCAGCTCCGCCAGTCCCCGTGATTCCCAGAACAGGAACCTTCTTTTCGGAAGTCTTGATCTGCTCAAAAAGACTCTCCACCGCTGCCGCTGATTCCTGTGAAACATCGAGTCTATTTTCGGCAAAGGTAATGAATTGGGCAATGGCATTCGTTCCCCCGGCAATCAATTCATCAAAACGTTCCTGTAAAGATGGTTTGACTGTCGAGAAATCACACTCCTCCATCAAAACGTTTATCATTCCTTGAAGCCCATATTCCCTCCCTTCATCAGGCGAAAAGATACGGGCAATTCCATAATCATGGAGTTCTTTAATTTCCCTAGGGATGATGACCCCGCCACCGCCGGCAAAAATCCGAATGTGCCCGGCTCCCTTTTCCATCAGCAGGTCATACATATATTTAAAATATTCCACATGTCCGCCTTGGTAAGATGACATGGCTATGCCTTGGACATCTTCCTGGATGGCCGCATTCACGATTTCTTCCACCGAACGATTATGACCTAGGTGAATAACTTCCGCCCCGCTGGACTGAAGGATTCTCCTCATTATATTGATGGATGCATCATGTCCATCAAATAAACTCGAAGCTGTAACGAATCTAATATGGTTCTTCGGTTTATACACCTCAACTGTACTCATGTAGCTCCCCCTTATTGAAACTTATTTATATCAGTGCACTTTGGAACCCGATACATTTTGAATCAATAATTGCGTCTGCAGTTCAACATACTCTTGAAGCGTGTACTGTTTATGCAAAGCCCATCTTCTAAAACTCCACATCTGTCCCTGTACGAAAATGTTATGTGAAACAAGGCTTATTTGTTTTTCCGTTAATGATAGCTCCCCATTCTCAACACATTTCGTTATCACTTTTTCGAACATGCCCACCATCCGAAGTTCTTTATTCAGAACATATGGTAAAGCATCTTTCGTCAGGGCCTTCACTTCCTGATACATGACAAGCACTTCGTCCTGCATATCATCCATCACTTTATAAAAATAGGCGATCGTCAGCTTCAAGCTTTCAAGTGTCCCATCACTCTGTTCTATTTCCTTCTGAAGCTTTTCCTGGACTTCATCATAGATAAAGTCACAAACGAGATATAATATATCTTCCTTGGTCCGGATATACTCATATAATGTGCCGATGCTAAAGCCTGCAGCTTTGGCAATTTCCCTGGTAGTCGTACGATGAAATCCCTTTTCTTTAAAAAGGGTTACAGCTCCTTTAATCATTTGCTTACGCCTTTTTTCAACCAGCCGCTCATCCTTTACAGATGCAAGAACCTCTCTTTTTTCCATTTCCAAACTCCTTTTGAAAGCCCATTATTCATTAATCAAAGACATTCTGAAGAAATTGAAAAGGGAATTCCGGTAAAGGCAGAGCCTCATCGGAAAACCGCAGTTTCAACCCTATTTAGTAACCATCCGTGAGATGACCAGCTTTTGAATTTCCTGTGTACCTTCGTAAATCTGGGTTATTTTCGCATCGCGCATATACCGCTCCACTGGATAATCTTTTGTATATCCATAGCCCCCGAAAACCTGCACGGCCTCCGTCGTCACTTTCATTGCTGTATCTCCAGCAAAGAGTTTGGACATGGCCGACTCTTTCCCATAAGGAAGGCCCACTGATTCCAACCAGGCAGCCTGATAGGTTAATAGCCTTGAAGCCTCGACACCCGTTGCCATATCCGCCAATTTAAAACCGATTCCTTGCTGTGCAGAAATTGGCTTGCCGAATTGGACGCGCTCTTTTGCATAATCAACCGCGGCATCCAATGCACCTTGGGCTATCCCTACAGCCTGGGCTGCAATTCCATTACGGCCGCCATCAAGCGTCATCATCGCGATTTTAAAGCCTTCCCCTTCTTTTCCAAGGAGATTTTCTTTAGGAACACGGCACTCATCAAAGATGATTTCCGTAGTCGGTGATGAACGGATTCCAAGCTTCTTCTCTTTTTTACCAACACTGAAGCCCGGGAAGTCCTTTTCAATGATAAAAGCACTCGTTCCTTTTTGCTTCGATTCAGGATCTGTCAAGGCAAAGACGACATATGTATCCGCAATCCCGCCGTTCGTAATGAAGATTTTGGAACCGCTGATAACATATTCATCACCCACAAGCTTTGCAGTCGTTCTCATCCCGCCAGCGTCTGAGCCTGAGCTAGGCTCAGTCAGGCCATATGCACCGATTTTTTCACCCTGTGCCATCGGGCGAAGGTATTTTTGTTTTTGTTCTTCAGTGCCAAACTTATATATTGGCCATCCTGCGAGTGAAGTATGGGCTGATAATGTCACCCCAGTAGAAGCGCAAACGCGGGAAAGTTCCTCAATCGCTATGCAATACGCTAAGTAATCACTTCCGATTCCGCCGTATTCCTCAGGCCACGGAATCCCTGTCAATCCAAGTTCAGCCATTTTATCGAAGATTTCACGGTCGAATCGTTCTTCTTCATCCCTCTCGGCAGCAGTCGGAGCCACTTCATTCTGGGCAAAGTCGCGCACCATTTTCCTGATCATTTCATGTTCTTCCGTTAGTTTAAATTGCATGACAATGCCTCCTAAATATCTCGTAATTATAGATTTTTACTGATGACCATTCTCTGTATTTCGCTTGTACCCTCATAAATTTCAGTTACCTTCGCATCCCTGAAATATCGTTCGACCGGATAATCCGTTGTATATCCATAGCCTCCGAACACCTGGACTGCTTCTATCGCCACCTCAACGGCCGTCCTCGAAGCGAATAGCTTAGCCATTGCAGCCTCTTTACCGCAATTCAACCCCTGCGAGCGTAAATATGCCGCCCGATAGACGAGTAGCCTCGAAGCTTCTATGCCCGTTGCCATTTCGGCCAGTTTGAAACCAATCCCTTGCTGTTCTGCAATGGGTTTTCCGAATTGCTCCCTGCTTTTTGCATATCGGACAGCATGTTCCATGGCACCCTCAGCAATTCCCAGCGCTTGAGCGGCAATCCCGATCCTTCCAGCATCCAAGTTGGCCATGGCGATCTTAAAGCCTTCACCTTCTTTGCCAAGGAGATTGGCTGCAGGGACTTTCATATCCTCGAATGTTACCTGCACGGTGCTCGAGCCATGAAGGCCCATTTTACGTTCGTCTTTTCCGATGATTAAACCTGGCGTCCCTTTTTCCACGACAAAAGCAGAGATTCCCTTGCTTCCCTTTTGAGGGTCGGTCGAGGCAAAAACAATGAACACATCCGCTTCCCCGCCATTGGTGATAAAAACCTTGGACCCATTTATTCGATATTGTCCGCCTTCCTTTACTGCCACTGCCTTCGATTTCAAACTCGCAGCATCAGAACCTGAGCTTTGCTCAGTCAAACAAAAGGCCCCTAAATTTTTACCAGCGGCTAACTTAGGCACATACTTTCGCTTCTGCTCTTCCGTTCCAAAATAAACGATTGGATTTGTGCCAACAGATGTATGAACGGACAGTATGACACCGAGAGTGGGACTTACTTTGGAAATCTCATTGATGGCAATGATATAAGACATGAAGTCCATACCCGCGCCACCGTATTCTTCTGAAATCGGAATTCCCATCAAACCAAGCTCACCCATTTTTTGAAGAATCGTTTTTGGAAACACGCCTGTTTCCATTGCCTCGATATGAGGAGTGATCTCTTTCTCCGCAAAAGCGCTTACCATTTTCCGCATCATTTCATGTTCTTCGGTAAACTTGAAATCCATCCTTCATCCCCCCTGGCTGCACATCTTTCTATGATTAGTTATATTCATAAAAGCCCCGTCCTGATTTCTTGCCTAACCACCCAGCCTTTACATATTTCCTTAACAGCGGACACGGTCGGTATTTATCGTCTCCCAGTCCTTGGTGAAGGGTTTCCATTATATACAAGCATGTATCCAGGCCGATGAAGTCAGCTAGCGTAAGCGGGCCCATCGGATGGTTCATGCCCAGTTTCATTACGTCATCGATCGCTTCTTTAGTAGCGACGCCCTCATAAAGTGTATAGATGGCCTCATTGATCATCGGCATCAAGATCCGATTCGCTACAAAACCTGGAAAATCATTGACTTCCACCGGTACCTTATTCAAGGATTCAGCCATCTTTTCAACCTCTTGATAAACTTCATCCGCTGTAGCAAGGCCGCGGATGACCTCAACCAGCTTCATGACTGGAACCGGGTTCATAAAGTGCATGCCAATTACCTTTTCCGGCCTTTTCGTGGCAGCGGCTATCTCGGTAATCGGTAGCGAAGAAGTATTGGATGCAAGAATGACGTGCCGGGGCGTGATTTCATCCAACTCGGCGAATATTCTTGTTTTTATTTCCATGTTTTCCACTGCCGCTTCAATCACCAAATCTACTGCAGCTGCATTTTTCAAATTCGTTGAGGAAGTAAGCCGGGAAAGGATTGCATCCTTCTCCTCGGATTCCATTTTCCCTTTTTCAACCTGCCGCGATAGGTTTTTGGCAATAGTCCCTAAACCCTTTTCTACATACTCATCTTTTAAATCGTGTAAAAGAACTTCATAACCGCTCATTGCACAGACCTGGGCAATGCCAGATCCCATCTGTCCCGCACCAATGACCATCACTTTTTGAATGCCCATGGGAATATCCCTCCTCATTTATCTATGAAACTATTATCCTTGCTTAGGCACTTCTATTAAAATGGCATCTCCCTGACCGCCGCCACTGCAGATCGCTGCGATGCCCAATCCCCCTCCGCGGCGTTTCAGTTCATGCATCAGCGTAATGATGATGCGGGCACCACTTGCCCCGATCGGGTGACCTAATGCTACAGCCCCTCCGTTTACATTCACTTTTCCCGCCTCGATGTTGGCAATTTTCCCGCTGGCCAATGCAACCGCAGCAAATGCTTCATTCACTTCAAATAAATCAATTTCCTCTATCGATTTACCTGTCTTCTTCAGAAGTTCATTTATGACCAGACCTGGCGTTTTAGGGAAGTCCCTTGCTTCCACTGCCACTTCTGCATGAGCTAAAATATAGGCAAAAGGCGTTTTCCCTTCTTTTTCAGCACGTTCCTCACTCATCAATACGAGTGCACCTGCCCCGTCATTGACACCGGGTGCATTACCAGCCGTGATGGTCCCCTCATTATTGAAAGCTGGACCTAGTTTAGCCAACTTTCCGGCAGATGTATCTTTTCTTGGGGCTTCATCATGTTCGATGGTAATTGGTTCGCCTTTTCGGACCGGCACCTGTACGGAAATGATTTCTTCTGCAAGAATTCCGCCATCGATTGCTTTTATCGCTTTTTGGTGACTCTCATAAGCCCAGTTATCTTGTGCCTCACGGGTGATTTCAAGATCCTCGGCTGTACTGTTACCGTAAGTCCCCATATGGACGCCCGTAAAACTGCAGCTAAGTCCATCCGATATCATCGTATCCTTCAGTTCCCCATCACCCATCCTTAGGCCCCACCTTGCTTTCGGAAGGATATAAGGTGCATTGCTCATCGATTCCATTCCGCCGGCAACAATGATTTCTTCTTCACCTAAGCGAATGATCTGATCAGCCAATGTGACACTGCGAAGTCCTGATGCGCATACTTTATTAATGGTTTCCGTTTTCACTTCCCAAGGCAATCCAGCATGACGGGCTGCCTGGCGGGACGGTATTTGGCCTTGGCCTGCTTGAAGCACATTCCCCATGATGACCTCGTCCACTTGGCTTCCTTCAATCCCTGCCCGAACAAGTGCCTCTTTGATTGCTATTCCACCAAGTTGTGATGCCGTCAAACTGCTAAGACCACCGCCGAATTTACCAAAAGGTGTTCTCACACCGCTAATAATCACTGTTTTCGCCATCATTATTTCCCCCTATAAGTAACATTGATTGAACGCTCGCTCAATTTGGAGTTAAAAAAATAGTGTTGTAAGCGCTTAATATTATATTATATTACACATTTTTCTCAAAAATGAAAATATTTAGTTTATAAATATTGAAAATATTGCCTGCTCCCATTTGAATCTCATTTAGAGGAAGCAGGCTATTCCATTTAAAATTATGAGGCAATCGATTTATTTTCCCCAATGACCGCTTTTTCGAGTAGTTCAGCTACATCATACGTTTTAACATTTTCCTCAACTTCTTTTGCTTTCGTCCCATCAGATAGCATGGTCAGGCAATAAGGACATCCTGAGCTGATCACTGTTGGACTGACGGCCAGCGCTTGTTCGGTACGGGCCACATTAATGCGGTTTCCAGTTTCTTCTTCCATCCACATCAAACCGCCTCCAGCCCCGCAGCACATACCCTTCTCACGGTTACGCTCCATCTCAATAAGTTTCACTCCATCAATGGATTGTAAGATTTCACGCGGCGGGCTGTAAACCTCATTGTACCTTCCCAAGTAACAGGAATCGTGGAATGTAATCGTCTCATTCACCGGATACTGCGGTACCAGCCTGCCTTCACTGACAAGTTTTGCCAACAGCTCAGTATGGTGATACACTTCCGCTTCCAAGCCAAAATCCGGATATTCATTCTTAAAGATATTGTATGCATGCGGATCGATCGTCACGATTTTCGTTATTTCATTCTTCTGGAATTCTTCTATATTTTTCATGGCAAGTTCCTGAAAAACAAACTCATTACCCAATCGACGTGGAGTATCCCCTGAGTTTTTCTCCTTATTTCCGAGAATTGCAAATGTGACGCCCGCTTCATTCAATAATTTAGCAAAGGAAAGGGCAATCTTCTGGCTTCGGTTATCGTACGACCCCATTGACCCCACCCAAAATAAATACTCGAATTCTTCGTCTGCCTTTTTTAATTCCTTCACGGTTGGGACGCTGACATCTTCCCGAAGGCTTCGCCAATCTTCTCTCTCTTTACGATTCAATCCCCACGGGTTCCCTTGACGCTCGATATTGGTCATGGCACGCTGTGCATCGGGATCAAGTCTGCCCTCAGTAAGCACTAGATAACGGCGCATATCAATGATTTTGTCGACATGTTCATTCATTACCGGGCATTGATCTTCACAGTTCCGGCATGTGGTGCAAGCCCAAAGTTCTTCTTCCGTAATGACTTCGCCAATCAGGCTCGGACTGTATGCTTCTGTTGCTGCAGCTGATTCCTGCGCCCCCTGCGCGGCACCAGCCAAAGCGATCTTATTTCCCTTCGTATTTCCAAAAACAAAAGATGGAACCCATGGCTGCTTCGTTGTAACGGCAGCGCCTGTATTTGTTAAATGGTCACGCATCTTGATTATGATATCCATCGGGGACAGCATTTTCCCGGTACCTGTAGCCGGGCACATATTCGTACAGCGACCGCACTCCACACAGGCATAGAGGTCCACCATTTGATATTGCGTCAAGTCCTCGATATATTTGGCACCGTAATATTGATTGCCTTCTTTGTCGAGAATCTCTTCTTCCAAATCAACCGGTTTCAATTTCCCCGGATTGTCCAGGCGATTAAGGAATACATTTATCGGACCGGCAATCAAATGAGCGTGCTTAGATTGCGGGATATAAACAAGGAAAGATAATATGATCAGTAAATGCAGCCACCAAGCTACATAAAAAACGACGGTTGCCGCTGTTGTCCCCATCCAGCCGAATAGAAATGCGATGCTCGATGCGACTGGCTCTGACCAGGTTGCATCGTGTCCATGCCAGATCATTCCCATACCATTCCCCAGTAATACGGTGATCATGATACCGGTAATGAAGATGACAACCAAACCTGCTTTGAAATCCCTTTTCAAGCGAACGAGCTTTTCGACATAACGGCGGTATGCCGCCCATAGGATTGCAACAAGAACGGTAAGCGTCACAATTTCCTGGAAGAAAGTAAAGGCCGGATAAACAGGGCCGAACGGTAAATGCCACCCCGGCCTTAAGCCTTTAACGAAAAAATCAAGTGCGCCAAATTGCACTAATATGAAACCATAAAATAACAAGGCATGAATGATCCCGCTCTTTTTATCTTTAAAGAGTTTCTTCTGTCCAAATACATAAATCCCTATTTTGACAAGACGGTCTTTCACACGGTTATCGAATTCCACTTTTTTGCCAAGTTTTATATAAGCAATACGAGTCTTTATCAAATAGACAAACAAACCGGCGGCGTAAGCGGTTACAAGCAGGAATGCAACTAAGTTGATCCACAGTAAACCATTCATTTCCATGCAGTCTTTCCCCCTCTTTAGTAAATTGCAAAATGCCAGGTACCATTATGGGAAATTTGGCATTTTTCTGAAATTTGATTAATTCCATTATATAATGAATGAGCATTCAGTCAACTTTTTTCTTTTAAAAACCATTTAATTTTTCTGCCCCTTAATTATATAATTCGACAAATCCATGCATTACCCTTCTGCATTCAAAAAAAATGAAGACCCTTTCCCCCTTTTTAATGGTTACTGACAGGGAATTAGAGCCAAACTAAATATAATCATTTAGGGGGGATTTTTTTTGAAGATAATCACTACGATTGCCTCTATATTTTTATTGATCTTCTCTTGGTGCTGGGTTGATCTTAGGGTAGGGCATAAGCGTTATTTGAAGCACGCAACCAACATTAAATATCCGCCTCGGAATAGCGAAATGACTGTATTCACATCAGGGAAAATCCTGTTTGAAGATTATATCAAGGAAGTCAGGCAAGCTCAGGATTCCATCCATATCCTTTTTTATATAGTAAAAAATGATAAATTCAGCAAGGACTTTTTGAAGTTACTGCAGTCAAAAGCGGAAGAGGGCGTGGAAGTGCGGCTTTTAGTCGATTGGATAGGGAGTAAAAAGATGTCCCGCCAAACCATTCAGGAGCTGACTGAAAGCGGCGTTCATTTTTCTTTCAGCTTTAAACCGAAACTCCCCTTCCTTTTCTATACCATACAAAAAAGAAATCACCGTAAGATCTCGGTGATAGATGGAAAAATCGGCTATCTTGGCGGCTTTAATATCGGTAAGGAGTATATAAACCAAGGGGAGAAGCTGAACCCATGGAGGGATTACCATTTAAAAATGACCGGGGAAGGTGTAAAGGACCTTCAGGAAGCCTTCCTCTCGGATTGGTTCTATGATACAAACGAGGATTACAGAGGAACGCCTGCCTATTTTCCGACATTGACTCCCGGGACGCAGGCCCATCAGTTTGTCGTCACGAATGGCAGTGATCTTGAACAGTCACTGACACACATGATTCGTCAAGCGACTAAAAAAATCATTATCGGGACTCCATACTTCATTCCCAGTGAAACTTTATTTCAGGAATTAAGGGATGCCCTTGCACGCAATGTTTCCGTCACGGTCATCGTACCTGAAATTTCAGACCACGCCCTTGTAAAGGAAGCTTCTTTTCCCTATTTTCGGGTACTAATAAAAGACGGGGCGGAAATCATGCAATTTCAAAGAGGGTTCTACCATTCTAAAGTGATATTGATCGATGATATAATGTGTGATATCGGTACGGCTAATTTTGATAAACGCAGTTGTTTTTTAAATAGTGAAATGAACTGCATCGTATTTGACCGGACATTTATAAAAGATGTAGAAAAGGAATTGGCAGTGGACCTGGCCGAATCCAAGCCGCTGAACGGGGACGCACTTTCCAGTATGAATGTAGTCCGTTCAGCAAAAGAATCGCTGGCTTCCATCCTTTCTCCTTTTCTTTGACAACCCTTTGCTCAAGGAGAAAAATATAATGAAAATAAGATTTGGGTTCGTATCCAATGCCACCTGTTTATGGGAGGCTTCTCCGGCTAAGACACTTACTTTCAAGCGATATAGCACACTTGGCGCAGAAAAAGGAATGGAAAAGCTCCTGGATGTGACAAGGCAGAACATTGAAAATACCTTAAGGGTCCTTCAATATAACACGGCACACCAAATAGAAGTATACCGGATGTCCAGTTCCATTGTTCCTTTAGCCACACATCCCGAGATAGAATGGGATTTCGTTACTCCTTTTAAGAAAGAGTGGAAACAGCTTGGCGATTGGGCCACTGCACAAAAGATGAGGCTCAGCTTTCATCCCAATCAGTTTACGCTGTTCACCAGCCCTAAGCCCGAGATCACACAAAATGCAGTGAAAGATATGGAGTTCCATTATAAAATGCTTGATGCAATGGGCATTGCGGACACCTCTTTCATCAATATCCATGTCGGTGGGGCCTATGGTGATAAAGAGTCCGCCCTTGTAAGGGTTCATGACAACCTTAAATCGCTGCCTATGCACATCAAGGAAAGAATGACTTTGGAGAATGATGATAAAACCTATACAGCATCTGAAACCCTCGGCGTATGTAAAAGGGAGGGCATCCCGCTTGTATTCGATTATCACCATCATCTCGCAAACCTTTCGGATGAGCCGCTTAACGAGCTGCTCACCGAGGTGTTCACCACTTGGAATCAAGCAGGGGCGGTACCAAAGGTCCATATTTCATCCCCAAAATCGGCAGGTGAATTTCGCTCGCATGCAGATTATATCGATTTGGACTTCATCATGCCCCTTTTTAAAGTGCTTAAGGATCTTGGACAGGACGCGGATTTCATGATCGAGGCCAAGATGAAGGATCGGGCAATGTTACAGCTGATTGAAGATATGGCTAAGATTCGAGGTGTAAAAAGGGTGAGCGGCGGAGCCATTGAGTGCTAAATAACCTAAAAAAACGGCTGTTTCGCTCGAAACAGCCGCTTTTTCCATTACATTTTTTCCGGTGCCGAAACCCCGATGATGGCCAATGCATTCTTTAACGTAATTTGGACGGATTTGACCAGTCCAAGACGCGCCTTACTTCTTTCCATTTCTTCCACATCCAGAACCTTATCTGCATTGTAGAAACTGTGGAATGTAGAGGCCAGGTCGAATATATAGTTCGTCATACGGTGAGGCATCCGTTTTTCGGCTGCTTCCGCTATTGCCTGCGGGAATTCTCCTAATTTCTTCAAAAGCTCCACTTCTTTTTCAGTAGATAGGGCAGAGAAATCATTGACTCCTTCATAGCTGATCCCTTGTTCCACACCTTGGCGTAAAATGCTGGAAATACGGGCGTGGGCATACTGTGCATAATAAACCGGGTTTTCATTGGACTGTGATACTGCAAGATCCAAATCGAAATCCATATGAGTATCCGCACTTCTCATTGCAAAGAAATAACGTGTTGCATCCAGACCCACTTCATCAATCAGGTCACGCATCGTAACTGCTTTACCGGTACGTTTACTCATCTTCATTTTCTCGCCATCCTTGTACAGGTGAACAAGCTGGATGATTTCCACTTCAAGCTGCTCGCGGTTGTACCCTAATGCTTCGATCGCCGCTTTCATGCGCGGTATATACCCGTGGTGGTCTGCACCCCAGATATTGATCAGCGTTTCAAAGCCGCGCTCCAATTTATTACGGTGATAGGCAATATCCGGTGTCAAATATGTGTAAGACCCATCCTGCTTAATAAGCACCCGGTCTTTATCATCGCCTAATTCCGTAGAGCGGAACCATGTAGCCCCATCTTCCTCGTAAACATGGCCCCTTTCCCTCAACACTTTAAGTGCTTCATCAATTTTACCGTCTTGATAAAGGGATGTTTCGGAGTACCATACATCAAATCCGACACGGAAATTACCCAAGTCCGTTTTCAGTTTTTCCATTTCATATTTCAAGCCGTACTCACGGAAAAATTCAAAACGTTCCTTCTCATCGACATTTACATATTTATCCCCATACTCACTTGCAAGTGTCTTACCGATGCCAATGATATCTTCGCCATGATAACCGCCCTCAGGCATATCCTTTTCGAGGCCAAGTGCCTGGAAATAACGGGCTTCTATGGAAATGGCCAAATTATTGATTTGATTTCCGGCATCATTGATATAGTATTCACGTGAAACATCGTAACCGGCTTTAGAGAGGATATTACATAACGTATCACCTACTGCTGCACCACGGGCATGACCAAGATGGAGATCACCGGTCGGGTTTGCGGAAACGAACTCCACTTGGATTTTTTCGCCTTTACCAAAGTCACTTTCCCCATATGCTTCATCCACTTTCAAAATGACAGGAACCAATTCTGTCAAATAAGCATTATTCATGTAGAAGTTGATGAAACCCGGTCCTGCTATTTCAATTTTTTCGATGGATGCTTTTGAGTTGTCAAAGTTTTCGATGATTGCCTCTGCTATCACCTTTGGCGCTTTCTTTGCAATCTTCGTTAATTGCATGGCCATATTCGTGGAATAATCTCCGTGTGTCTTATCTCTTGGCAGTTCCAATACAACATTTGGAATTTGCTCTTCCGTTGCTAAACCAGCTTTAATGACTGCCGCTTTAATCTCTTCTTTCAGTTTTTCCTGTACCTCTTTTACTATATTCATGCGTTATGCTTCCTCCTTGTAGGAAATCGTCATCTCATATTGACCAGGTTCGCTTCCCTGCATATGTAACGTATATTTAAGGACAAGTTTCCCTTGCTTGGCCTGCTCATCCCATTGATGATGGATCTTCTTCGCGGTCGTCCGTAATCCTAACCTGCCATATATACTTTCGTAATGCCCATTTGTCGCTTCCTGCAGGCGGAAAAGCTGCCTCATTTTAATGGCACCATTTCTAAGCAGGATCGTTTCATCCGGTTTGTGTTTGATGGTCGTTTGTGTTTGACCGGTTTCATTTTCCTCTTTATATTGCAAATATAAATCTGCACCTTTATACATTTTTGTACCAAATGTGACCAGCTCATACGTTTCCGTTTCTGAACCGTGCTTGATTTTTGTCTGTAAAGTCACTTTAATAGCATGCTTATCTATATCATGAAGAGTCAAAGCTACACTTCCTTCATCATGTCGTTCTTAACTTTATAAGTATAAATATTCTTCAAGGAAGTTTCAACTTGGAGCGGAAAATAATGTGTTAATCCAAAAGTGTGAGGATAAACTGTCGAAATCATGTTGTTGCAATCCATTTGATATTAACGCAATAATGACTCATTGGGCGGAATTATTCAAAAAGAGCCATTAATTCTTATCCATGGATAAAAAAAGACCATTCCCGCTACAAAAACAGGAACAGTCATGTCTTCCATCATTAACCTTTTTGAACCCATCCTAGAATCATTTCGCGAATCAGCTTGCTCGCCGTATTCGCAGTTTGCTCGGATGGATCATAGATCGGTGCCACTTCTACTAAATCGCAGCCGACCACATTAATTTCAGACCGTGCTATCTCATGAATCGAAGCTAAAAGCTCTTTGGAAGTGATGCCTCCACAATCTACGGTGCCTGTACCCGGCGCGTGCGCAGGGTCAAGAACATCGATGTCGATCGTCACATATACAGGACGGCCAGCTAACTGCGGCAATACTTCTTTCAAAGGTTCAAGAACTTCAAATTTAGAGATGTGCATGCCATTTTCTCTTGCCCATTGGAACTCTTCCTTCAAACCTGAACGAATGCCGAAAGAGTATACATTTTTCGGGCCGATAAGTTCTGCGGATTTACGGATGATGGACGCATGGGAAAGCGGCTCTCCCTCATAATCCTCACGTAAATCTGTATGGGCATCCATATGGATGATGGCCATATCGGGATACTTTTTGAACATGGCTTTGATGACAGGCCATGTGACAAGATGTTCCCCTCCCATACCCATTGGGAACTTACCTGCATCCAACAAGCTGTCGACAAAGTTTTCAATCATATCGATACTGCGCTGCGGATTGCCGAATGGTAATGGAATATCCCCGGCATCAAAGAATTTAACTTCCTCTAATTCACGATCTAAATACGGGCTGTACTCTTCCAAACCAATCGAAACTTCACGAATCCGGGTAGGGCCGAAGCGGGAACCCGGACGGAAACTTACCGTCCAGTCCATCGGCATGCCGTATAGCACAGCTTCAGATTCCTCAAAAACAGGGTGGCTTTTAATGAATACATTGCCTGAATAGGCTTCATCGAATTTCATGGTCCATGCCTCCCTTATTTCACTAAATCTTGAACGAATTTAGGCAGAACGAATGCTGCTTTATGAAGTTCTTTTGTATAATATTTCGTTTCCATTTCATGGAAACGATCTTCAGTCACTTCTAATGGATTATATTTTTTCGATCCGATCGTGAACGCCCAAAGGCCGCTTGGATACGTCGGGATATTCGCTAAATACAGGCTCGTGATTGGGAATATCTCTTTCACATCACGTTGTACATCGCGAATTAAGTCCGCTTTAAACCAAGGGTTGTCGGATTGTGCCACAAAAATCCCGTCTTCTTTCAAAGCCTTGGAAATCCCGGCATAAAAACCTTTTGTGAATAAATTGACAGCAGGTCCGACAGGTTCAGTTGAGTCAACCATGATCACGTCATATTCATTTTCACTTTTGGCGATGTGCATGAAGCCATCCCCAACTTGTACGTCTACACGCGGATCTTCAAGCATGCCAGCAATTTCCGGCAGGTATTTCTTTGAGTATTCGATGACTTTCCCATCGATATCCACCAATGTAGCTTTTTTTACGCTTGGGTGTTTAAGGATTTCACGGATAACTCCTCCGTCCCCTCCACCTACAACCAAAACGTTTTCTGGATTAGGATGGGTAAATAAAGGAACATGGGCTACCATTTCATGGTAAACGAATTCATCGCGCTGTGAAGTCATTACCATGTCATCCAGCAATAGCATATTGCCCCACTCTTCCGTTTCAATCATATCAAGCTTTTGAAACTCAGTTTGCTCCGTATGTAAAGTACGATTCACTTTCATCGTAATACCAAAGTTCTCTGTTTGTTTTTCAGTAAACCAAATGCTCATTTATTAACGCTCCTTTTCCATTTCATATTGTCAGTCACCTTATAGGTTCCCCAAAATCGGTATAGTCATTAGCTAGAAAAATTATAGACGAATCTAGCAGAATTGCAAGATAAATTTCTTAAATGCAGTTCTTATGTTTAAAATTTTCTTTTTTTTCCATAATAGTAATAGATACTAGATTCTTACCTGATAAGAGAGGTGAAAGCAATGGAATTGATTCCAAGCGAACGATTTAAAAGGACAACTAAATATGTACGGGCCTTCATCATCCTTGCCACAATCTGGCTGACAATACTCTTTGTATTGCTTCTCTCTTTACTGATTTATGCAAAAATATTAGGTCCGCCTCCTTTGGTCGTGCCGCAGTCCACTCTCTATTACAGTGATGATGGAAATGTGATCGGTGAAACAGATAATGGCCAGAAGCGTTATTGGGCCGGAATGGAGTCGATTTCACCACAGCTCATCAAAGCGACTGTCGCCGTTGAGGACCGCCAATTTTACACTCATTATGGATTTGATATAAAGCGGATCGGCGGTGCCATCCTTGCCGATATTAAGGCAATGTCCAAGGTCCAGGGTGCAAGCACCATTACCCAGCAGTATGCCCGGAACCTGTTTCTTGGGCATGACAAAACGTGGTCGCGTAAACTTAATGAGGCCTTTTATACGATACGTTTAGAAATGAACTACTCCAAAAAGGAAATTCTAGAAGGCTATTTAAATACGATTTACTATGGCCATGGTGCATATGGAGCCCAAGCTGCAAGTCAATATTACTTTGGCAAGGATGCCAAGGATTTGACTCTTCCTGAAGCGAGCATGCTGGCCGGAATACCAAAAGGGCCGTCAAACTATTCTCCATTGGATAACTTTGAAAAAGCGAAATCAAGGCAGAAAGTTGTCCTGCAATCCATGAAAAGCAAAAACTACGTTTCAGAAAAGGATATCGCGGAAGCGCTGCGAACATCCCTTACATTAAAAGGGGAACACGGAACGGTCACCAAGAAGACCGCTCCTTATTTCCAGGATGCCGTCAAGCAGGCTTTAAAATCCCAGCTTCATTTAGATGACCGGACGATCGAGCTCGGCGGCCTTAAGGTGTATACGACACTGGACGAAACCCAGCAGGATGCTGCTGAAGAGGTCCTTTCCAATACCATACCCAAGTCTTCAGGCATTCAAGCCTCGATAGTGGCAATGGATCCGGATACCGGGGAGGTCCGTGCGCTGGTCGGCGGTAAAGATTATTCCGAGTCTCCATTCAATCGGGCCACACAGGCCGTTCGCCAGCCTGGTTCAACCATGAAGCCATTGCTATACTATTCAGCGCTGGAGAATGGTTTCACACCGTCCACCACCTTGAAAAGCGAGACAACTACATTTTCTTTCGATGATGGTCACTCATCTTACACACCGCATAATTACAACCATCAATATGCGGAAGGCGAAATCACGATGGCTCAGGCCATTGCTCTTTCCGATAATATCTTCGCCGTAAAAACACATTTGTTCCTTGGGGAACAGTCATTGGTCGATACGGCGCGTCGATTCGGAATCACGGCAAAGATGGATGCGGTCCCTTCCCTGGCACTCGGTACGTCAGGTGTTAGGGCGATTGAAATGGTGAACGCATACAGCATTCTGGCTAACGGCGGCAAGAAGGTTGAACCCGTGTTTATCAAAAAGGTGGAAAATCAAAAAGGTGAAGTGATTTTTGATGAAAAGGAGAAACCGGAACAGATTCTGGATAAGGACAAGGCATTTGTCATGACCCAGATGCTTACAGGTGTTTTCGATGAAACGTTAAATGGCTATACGAAAGTGACCGGCAGCACCATCAGTTCCCGGCTGACCCGCCCATATGCCGGAAAATCAGGATCCACCCCGACGGATAGCTGGATGATCGGTTATACACCGGAGCTTGTAGCAGGAGTATGGACTGGATATGACCAAGGCAAAAAGATTGAGATCCCTGCTGAAAAAGGCTATGCAAAGAAAATCTGGGCTTCCTATATGGAAAAGGGGCTAAAAGGTAAACCGGCAAAATCATTTAAGGAAACCGAAAACGTAATCGGGGTAAACGTGAATCCCGTAAGCGGAAAATTGGCCACAAAGGATTGTCCCGTCTCAAGAATGACTTATTATGTTAAAGGAACCGAGCCTGTCGAATACTGTGCCGAGCACTTTAAGGGTGAGAATCCGAAACATGCCCCAAAAGAAGAAGAACATAAAAAGGCCCCGTGGTACAAGAAAGTCTTAAAACCTTGGGGATAACGAAAAACCCCCGAAGCCTGCAGCGGCTTCGGGGGTTTTTCTGTCCTAGTTCCACAGTGACTAAACTGCTGTCTTTAAGTTTACTGATTTTATCGCTTTCCTACAAGTGCATTTTTCACTAAACTTAACATTTCATCCATCAAACGAGATTCAAACCGTCAATGACTCCTTCAGCTGATCTGAAGAACGCTCCCACATTCCCGCATCATGATTTTTCAGGAAGTCTGCAAGCACACGTTTTGATTTATCGTCCATGTCCTCAACGATGATTTTTCGTTTTAGCGATTTATCCATCCGGTTAACATGCTCCGGGAGCGATTTGTAACCGCGTCTAATTGACCTGTCGACCATCATTTCACATGCTGTCACACCTGCATAGTGCGGACCATTTTGAGTGGCTTCAATGGTCACCCAAACAAGCCAGTAAGGTTTGGCATTCGGGACTTCCTCTTTAGTCTTTAAAAACTTGATCCCTTTTTCCACTGCACTCCTTGCATGCATCGCTCCGATATCGACCTCTGCTTCACCCGCATCCACATCGATGATGACCGGGGAAATATTATCGAGCGTCAATACCCCTGCCCCATATCCGCCATGACCTTCTGTTGGGTCGTTTTTTATAATATTGAAGCCTACCTTTTTCTTTGGTTGTTCTTCCATGTTCATATCCCCCTATCGTTTGTCATTCCTTATTATTGGTTAAAAAAACAAAAGTGAAAAAAATTGACTCAAGGTGTCTCCCACAAACTTGGTACCAGTATCCAAAACCGGTCTAATTGTATATTGACTCAGCGGTGTGATGATCAGGATCAAAAAAATAAGGGAACCATATTGTTCATACTGGGTCATTTTTGCCCGCAAGTCTGCGGAAACAAGATCCTGAACGATCCTATAACCATCGAGAGGCGGCAGCGGTAACAGATTAAATACAAATAAAAGGACATTTAAATTTATGAGTATACTTAAGAAAGGCTCGACGAAAAACGGTAAATCAGGTCCAACGCCTGCGGCAATCAATCCGTAAAAAATCAAGTACCCCAAAATTGCAACAAGCAAATTACTGAACGGACCGGCAAAAGAGACGAGCACTCCTGCCAATTTTGGATTCTTGAAATGAAAACGATTGACCGGAACAGGTCTCGCCCAACCAAATCCGGCTATTAATATCAACAGAGTTCCGATCGGATCCAAATGAGAAATCGGATTCAATGTGACTCTTCCTTCATTCTTGGCAGTCGGGTCACCGAACTTATAGGCCACATAAGCATGGGAAAATTCATGAACCGTAAATGCGATCAACAGTGACACAATGACATATGGAAGCTTTTCCAAAGGATAAACCAAAAACCGTTCTATTTGATCAATGAATTCCATCGATAGCTTCTCCCCCAATGTTTATTACCGTTAGTATACATCAAAAACTCAAGAAGTGAAAAAACTCTGACTTCCGTGTCTTGCAATTCTTTTTCCATTGTGAAACACTACAAGATAAGAGAGGAAGGGGGGGAAAAGAGATGCCATATGTAACAGTCAAAATGCTTGAAGGCCGTACAGACGAACAAAAAAGGGCTTTAGTCGAAAAGGTGACTGCAGCCGTGACGGAAACAACTGGAGCACCAGCTGAAGCCGTGACGATTTTCATTGAAGAAATGTCAAAAAATCATTTAGCAGTAGCCGGTGTCCGTAAAAGCGATCTATAAGATTTACATAATGGGGAAAAGCTAAGCCATCAATTCGGCTTAGCTTTTGTTTTTAACTGCTCAATATATTCATATGCCTCATCAATTTCTTCAAGGGTATATTTTTGTTTGCTTTTCAGCGTAAAAATTTTCTCGGTGACTTCCTCTTTTTCAAGCGTGTCGAAGTATAGCACCGTTGAAACCAGCTCCAAAAACCTGGCATTCTGTTCGTTCATATCCTGTAAGCATGCCTCAAGTGCCGGCATCTCCACTTCCTGTATGGATAGGAAATCCTGGCCGGCATCCGTTATCGAATAACAATATTGATAATAGCCTGCTTTTTTTTCCCTTACTTCATTCAAGTAGCCCATTTCGCAGAGCTCTTCAATCCGTAAGGTCAACTCCTCCGAATACGGTCCATAAAAGTGAAACTGAAACTTTTCATGAAATGGGAAGGACAGCTTCTTCGCGATATAAACGATTTTTTGTAATTTTTTCCGACCCGAGATTTCACCGGCAGTAGAAATTGCATTGATAATGTTTGCATGATCCTTAAACAAGGCTCGTCACTCCTCACCAAAAATGTACCACTTTAATCCGATAGCTCCAAAAGCTTGCGGATCTGTTTTTTAATATTTTTCTTCGTAGATTCATCACGCAATAAATCCGCTGGATAATACAACTTATGATCCGTTCTTCTTTTCCCTGAAATTGCATCGACAATTTCGGATTCACGTGATAATTCACGAATTTCGCCATTATTTTTAAGCAAGTGAATCGGAAGTCTCTCCTCTTCCTCACCTGGCCGGTAAAAATCATACGGCAGATCTGATGAGGAATCGACGACAAGATAATAATCGGGATCGATGCCTGCCTTCTTGAATAGCGTCCTTAATTCCATCAATCTGTTCATTTGACTGTTCGACGGATGGAATTCCACATATTTAAATAGTTTACGGTTAACGAAGCGAGTGCATAAATCTTTTAAAATCGCATCGTTTTCCTCTTCCCATGCTTCGAAATAATAGAGCATCACCGATTCATCCATTTTCAAATAGTCCGTTAAAGTCACTTCTCCCTTGAACAATGAATAAAAATGGTGCGGTTCTTGAGCAAACTCATAACCGGATTCATATAAATGTTTCGCCCTATGTAGGATCTTGGTAAGTATGACCTCCGCACTTCTCGTAACTGGATGGAAATAAACCTGCCAATACATTTGGTAGCGACTCATGATATAATCCTCAACCGCATGCATCCCGCTCTGCTTTATGACGGCATGTTCTTCCCTTGGCCTCATCACACGCAAAAGCCTTTCCATATCGAAATGTCCATAACTCACGCCAGTGAAATAAGCATCACGCTGTAAATAGTCCATTCTATCAGCATCGATCTGACTTGAAATCAGGCTGACTACTAATTTGCCTTTATAGGTTTTCGCGATGACTTCTGCCACTTTTTTTGGAAAATCACGTCCAACTCTAAGGAGGATCTTATTCACTTCCGTATCGCCGACGATAATCTGCTGCGTGAATTGCTCATGATCCAGATCAAACACTTTTTCAAAAGAATGAGAGAAAGGACCATGACCCAAATCATGCAGGAGGGCTGAGCACAAGGATAGTAACCGCTCCTCTGGTTTCCATTCCGGTCTGCCCTCGAAAACATCATCCACGATTCTCCGGACAATCTCGTATACTCCAAGCGAATGGCTAAGCCGACTATGTTCCGCACCATGAAAGGTTAAATAAGTCGTTCCCAGCTGTTTGATCCTACGAAGCCGCTGGAATTCCTTCGTCCCTATTAAATCCCATATAACCCGGTCACGAACATGTATATATCGGTGCACCGGATCCTTGAATACTTTTTCTTCTTGTAATTTTTCGCCGGAATATCCCATGAACTACCCTCTTTTTCATAATCTCGATGCACTCATTATAGCGTGTTTTGACAAAAAACCCTAACTTCCACCTTGCTAGTAAGAGGGGGCATTTTGTAAGAAAGCGGAAGTTTCAGTCTGGTTTTGTCTCGAAAATAAGGAAATAAAAAATCACCGCAGTGTGTCGAATCTGGGTGATGATTACTGGTTCCATATATCATTAAGAAATAATCCACTCTACCTATATATCATGGATCCTACTTTAGTTTTTTATTGATTTTATCTAGTAACTCGTCTTCTGTCGGTGCAGCAACCGGACGGTTATTGACAAAGGCAAAAGACTTCTTTCTGCCAGGACCGCAGTAGGATTGGCAGCCCACTTCAATTTTCGCGTCGGGATCAAGCTTTTCAAGACGCGGGATCAAAGTTTTTATGTTTACCGCCAAGCAGTCATCGCACACTCTGAATTCATTGGACATCCTCCGGTCACCATCCTTTCCATGACAAACTGTATTTCATCCATTTATATGACTAAAGGGTATTTTACCGTTTCTACTTATGAATATCAAGAGGGCTGAATGATGTGAAAAATGATGTAATTAATCAAAAAACTAGTATCCTTTTAACCTTTTTGTATAAAAAATCCATATTTTGTCCAAAATGCTAGTAGAACACTCCATAAATCACTGCCACACGATATTTTATATAGTTATTTATTTTAAAAGTTACCAGAAAGGGAGTATGTAGAAATGAAGGTTCGTCAAGACGCCTGGACAGAAGAAGATGATTTGCTTTTGGCAGAAACGGTATTGCGCCATGTACGGGAAGGCAGCACTCAGCTTAATGCTTTTGAAGAGGTAGGAGATAAGTTGAATCGCACCTCTGCAGCATGCGGATTCCGCTGGAATGCAGTCGTCCGCCATAATTATGATAAAGCGCTATCCCTTGCCAAGAAACAGCGTAAGCAGCGGCAAAGGATCCTTGGAAAAGATCAAGGAGGAAAAAAACGGCTTCTTTATACACCGCCGTCCCCAACGATTTCCGACATAATGGTTCCCCATGTACAAGAAGAGGAACTAGAGTTGAAATCCGAAGTCGATACTACCAATTATGAAGCAGCAGAGGAATTCGTTGTGGCAGAATCCCTCGCTCCTAAGGCACAGCACACACCAGTTACTTTGGAAACGGCCATGAGCCTTGATGCCGTCATCGCCTATTTGGAATCCATGAACGGCCGCATGCTTCAAGCCGAAGTATTAAAAACCGAAAATGAAAGATTGAAGCTTGAAATTAAAGGGCTGAAAAAGCGAAACGAAGATTTGGAGAATAAAATCAGCCACCTAGAACAAAACAGCGGGTTGATGCAGGAAGATTATGAAACTTTGATGAATATCATGAATCGAGCAAGAAAGCTGGTCTTGTTAGAGGAAGAGGAACGTCCGGCAACTAAGTTCAAGATGGACCGGAATGGCAATTTGGAAAAAATGGCCGAGTAATAAGATAATGTGGGGTTCTGTTATATAGATCAACCACATGCCAGAGGCCGTTTCACCCCTATTTATCCGAAAAAGGGAGCCAACAAGGCTCTTTTTTTCATTGTTTCAAGAAAGAAGGAATACTATCTCCGCCTATCATACAGTCCTTTTACAGTTTCAGTGAATGCTAAAGTCGTATTAAATGAAAGAAGCCATTCCTGACTTAATGGAACGACCTCTTTCATATCAATCCTTTAATGCATCGAATACTTTATCATTGCGTTCGACCACTCTCGTCAAGTACGCCTCATACAGCGGCCATTCCTCAGCGGAAAGTGTGTCAGAGAATATCTTTTCGCTATGTTCCTTCAATACTTGAAGGAATCTGAGCATCACGTCTTGAACACTCAATTGCACACCCAACAATTCGGTTAGGGACGCCATTACCGAAGGGACGATATCAGGATAAGCGAATTTGGTTTCTGCATTTCCTTTAGCTGCATCATAAAAACCCTTCACGAGACTGGCACGTTCAGACCCGCTTCCATTAACACACAAATAGATTTGCACCGCTACGCCATTGCGGATCCTGCGTTGGGATATACCCGCAAACTTTTGCCCATTTATACTTAAATCATAACTGCCAGGACAATAGGAACCGACGATTTCCCGCGCCTCCAGCTTGACTGGGAAATCGGAAAACATCAATTGGACAAGCTTCCACATCGCATCATATCCACGATTGATTTCAATTTTCTGCTCGTTTTCAGGAAAAATGAGCGAAAAATTAAGGACCCCCTCATCCAGGACGACTGCCAGCCCTCCCGAATTCCTCACGATGGCCCGGAAACCATGTTCTTCCAAATGGTCCAAACCCTTTTTAAGAAAAGGCAACTTCGTATCCTGTATACCCATGACGATGGTTCGGTGGTGTACCCACGCCCTGGCTACGGCCGCTGATTTACCTGACCCAACGGAAGCGCAAAATGTATCATCCATCGCAAAGGACTCCAGAGCAGGAAACTGAGGTCCAACGGAAGATTGATCAATAACCCTCCACTCTTGCTGCATTAATAATGAATCTGTCTCACCCATACGAATCTCCCTCTACATTTAATCCTCAAGCTGCCTATTGATACTGCGCCACAAACCCCTGTGCCGCTGTAATGACAGCCAGTTTATACACATCCTCTTCACTGCATCCCCTCGAAAGGTCATTCACCGGACGATTCAGCCCCTGAAGGATCGGACCGACCGCTTCGAAGCCACCCAAGCGCTGGACCATCTTATAGCTAATGTTCCCTGCTTCGAGACTTGGGAAAATAAAAACATTCGCATCCCCCTGAATAAGGGAATCCGGTGCTTTTTTCCTTGCCACAGAAGGAACGAAGGCCGCGTCAAACTGAAATTCCCCATCAAGAATGACTTCAGGGTCCATTTCTTTTGCCAAATCGACCGCATCAACCACTTTTAAGGTCTCGGGGGATGTTGCCGATCCCTTTGTCGAAAAGCTCAGCATCGCCACACGCGGTTCGATATCGAACATTAATGCAGTCTTCGCACTTTCTATAGCAATTTCAGCCAGGTCCTGGGAACTGGGGTTTATATTGATTGCACAATCCGCGAATACATATTTCTCTTCCTCCCGGACCATGATGAACACTCCCGAGGTTTTTTGGACGCCCGGCTTTGTTTTAATGATCTTTAAGGCTGGACGAACCGTATCGGCAGTCGAATGCGTTGCGCCACTAACCATTCCATGTGCCAGTTTCATATGGACGAGCATGGTTCCAAAATAGTTCTCATCCGTTAAGATTTCACGTGCTTGCAGATCGGTCGCTTTACCATCACGGACCTTCACGAACGCTTCAACCATTTCATCCATCATGATATAATTCTTCGGGTCATATATTTCGATTGCATCAAGGGAGATTTTTAAGTCTTTTGCCTTCTCTTGTATCAATCCGATATCCCCGATCAATACCGGTGTCACCAGTTTAGCTTGGGCAAGCCTGCCTGCAGCTCCCAAAATCCGTTCATCCAACCCTTCCGGAAAAACGATCTTTAAATTATGCCCCATAATTTTCGATTCCAATATTTCAAATAAATCACTCATTGGCTCTTCCTCCTCTTTAGATACGTTTCCCCCATTTTTTCTATATTTAACCATCCGGTAAAATCCATTGTCGTCTTCTTTTAAGAATACTCCAGCAGCCAGGTAAATTCCAGCCATCCGCAAATTTGAAAATTTCAGAAACACCGAAAAACAGTGATGGTGTTTGCGGGTTGATATAAATTTCCTTATACTGAAACTATGCTATATTAAAGTTATAATAAGACTTAGGAGTGATTGTAATGAGTGAAGCAGCACAAACATTGGACGGCTGGTATTGTTTACATGATTTCCGCCTGATCGACTGGGCTTCTTGGAAAACGTTATCAAGTGACGAACGCCAATTGGCCATCTCGGAATTCCAAGGTTTACTGGATAAATGGAATATGACACAAAGCGACAATGAAGGCAGCCATGCCCTATATTCCATCGTTGGTCAGAAAGCGGACTTCATGCTTATGTTTGCCCGCCCAACCATGGAAGAATTGAATGCAATCGAAAATGAATTCAACAAAACGAAGCTTGCCGAATATACAATTCCCGCTTATTCATACGTTTCCGTCGTGGAATTAAGCAATTACTTAGCTAGCGGAGATGGTGAGGACCCATACCAGAACCCTCATGTTCGTTCCAGACTGTATCCAATACTGCCAAAAGCGAAACATGTATGCTTCTACCCTATGGACAAGCGTCGTGATGGCGATGATAACTGGTATATGCTTTCCATGGAAGAGCGCAAAGGCTTAATGCGTTCCCACGGCTTGATTGGCCGCAGTTATGCCGGTAAAGTAAAACAAATCATTTCGGGTTCTGTCGGATTTGACGATTATGAATGGGGCGTGACTCTATTCGCAGATGATGTCCTTCAGTTCAAAAAATTAATCTATGAAATGCGTTTTGATGAAGTGAGTGCACGTTACGCTGCATTTGGTTCTTTCTTTGTGGGAAATATCCTGCCTGAAGAAAATGTATCTTCATTCCTATACGTTTAAGACGAATGGCTTCCGGTTTCCGGAAGCTTTTTTTGCGTCCGCTCCTTTTTATTTTTCCCCGGCTGAGGAATAAATCCAATCCACATCCCATACATTTTCAATAGTGATGAATTTATTTTTTCACAGTCCCATTCAGCTTCAGGAAAATTGATCAAGGCAATTCCTGACTCCAGCGAGGTGAAGGAACGTTACTTCTATTCATTAGCCGGCAAGAGGATATGGCTTATATCATGAACGGCAGCAGCCGTTATGCATCGCTTAACATTCATTGTGGTTTTTTAAGCCACCCGGGGATTGTCCAGAACATACACAATACTACCGGTCGCTATAAATCGCACTGTTTCTCCCAGTCCACACTCTCGGATTGTCCAAATTCCACAGTATCAACTAAACCTTGAATTCAGGAGGGAATGCAATGTCACAAAATAATCCTTATGGTAATTACCCGTACGGAGGAAGCCCCTATTATCCCTATGAGAATAACGAGCCTGAACTAAGGCAGCAGAATCCTAACCCGCAGCAAGGATACCAACAGCAAGGTTACCCGCAGCAAGGATACCAACAGCCATCATACCAGCCACAACAGCCCACTATGGCAGGCACGCCACAACAAATGCCGGTGACGATGGGTCAACCCCCTTCCGGACCACAGATACCTGGGATGCTTCCGGTCGAAGCGTCGTATATCGAGAACATCTTGCGTTTGAATAAAGGGAAGTTAGCCACTGTTTATACCACGTTTGAAAACAACCAGGAATGGAATGCCATGATCTTCAAAGGAATCATCGAGGCTGCAGGACGCGATCATCTAATCATAAGCGATCCTCAAACGGGAAAACGATACTTAATCCCGATGGTATACTTAGATTATATAACGTTTGATGAAGAAATCGAATATGACTATCCATTTGGAGGCGCTGGGCTTACCACCTATTCGCCAAGGTAAAAAATCCAATAAAGAAAAGAGCCTCAGAATCCATTTGATTTTGAGGCTCTTCTTATATTGGGATGACTTTTCTCCAAAAAAAGCTGACCTAAAAAGATCAGCTCAGTTTGTAGACAAAAGAGGTTCGGAAAACATTCCACCATCAACTCATCAGGTAGGGTTTCTATCTATATGTAACAACAAAGTTGATTGGAGAAAAAGGTGCGGGCCCGCCTCTGGATAAGCAAGTGCCTACAGCGGTAATGTACGTCCAAATTGTACAATCCATAAAAAAACTGCAGGCAAACTCGATTTCTTCGAATTTGTCTACAGCCTCAGCTGACCTTACAAGTATTTATACGCAGCAATGATCATTAAGACCCAAGCAACCAAGAAAGAAACTCCGCCAAGCGGTGTGATGGCACCAAGGACTTTGATTTGGGTAACGCTTAGAATGAATAGGCTTCCGGAAAACAGGATAATTCCTATTAGCATAAGCCAGCCGGACCAGTTGATCAGCGGACTGGAAATTTTCCCAGCCAATAAACCGAGTACCAATAAACCCACCGCATGGAACATTTGATATTGAACAGCGGTTTGCCAAGTTTCCAAATATTTATCAGGAATTTTTCCTTCCAGTCCGTGGGCACCGAATGCACCAAGTGCCACAGCAATAAACCCATTCAATGCACCTAAAATGATGAATAGTTTCAATTATTTCGCTCCCCTTCCCTAATTTAAAAATCGAACAAGGACTCCCCATTGGCCTCATCCATTTTAACCGGTTCTACATTCGGTGTAGCCGACATGACGGGCTGGGTCAATGTGATTGGCTTCTGTATGCTGATGTTCGAAGCTTTTTCATCAACCATCACTTCACAAAGGGATTTTATGGCCATTACATACCCTTGCACCTTATCCTCTGAATTTACCTGTTTCGCTTTTAAAACAAGCTCTTCGATTTTATCTAACATTTGTCTTGATGAAATTTCCAAATTTACCACCTCGTCTATATACAGGTCAAAACTATCATAACTAGCATAGCAAAAATCAGAGAAGAAAACACCTTGCATATTTCCTACCTTTTAATTGGCTTGGCTTGAAATTTCAAGCATGGCTCCCCTGAAGAATGAAAGACATCAAGAGAAGGCTGGTTTGATGTTTTGAATTGAAAAGCACGGCAGCCTTTTGGAAAACTGAGATCCCAAGTTATATAGAAATGACGGCACGCCATACAATTCACCCGTTTCGTTTTCTTGCTGATATCATCGGTTTGGGATTTTCCAATCAATTGGAGATTCCCCCATTTCCATCAGCAATTGATTTGTTTTGGAAAATGGTTTGGTGCCAAAGAAACCACGGGACGCCGACAGCGGACTTGGATGTACGGACTTAATGATTTTATGGCGGGCTTCATCAATCAAAGGGATTTTGGTTTGAGCGGGTTTCCCCCACAGGATGAATACAACCGGTTTCGAACGCTCATTCATTAGGCGAATAACTTGATTCGTAAAGATTTCCCATCCTTTTCCGCGGTGTGAGTGCGCCTCTCCCTCACGGACAGTCAAGACGGTATTCAATAGAAGCACTCCCTGTTTTGCCCATTCGACCAGGTAACCATTATCCGGAACCTCATAGCCAAGATCGGTGTGTAACTCTTTAAAGATATTTCTTAAAGAGGGCGGGATGCGAACCTCCGGCTTGACTGAAAAACTAAGGCCATGCGCCTGACCCTGGCCATGGTAAGGGTCCTGTCCAAGGATGACAACCTTTACATCTTCAAAAGGAGTATAATGAAGCGCGTTGAAAATATCGTCCTGATCCGGATGAATGACTTGCTGACTGTACTCTTGCTTTATAAATCCCCATAGCTCCTGGTAATATTCTTTTTTGAATTCCTCTTTCAATAGAGGCCACCAATCATTTGTTAAAAACTGCTTTTCCATTTGCCACAGCCCCTCTCCGCTTTTTGAAACTATATTATATCAAACTTCATCGCCTTGCCTTTTTCCATAGATTACGATTTATGTTTCTATATACCCCAAAACGGGGAAAATAGAAAGTTAGCAAGCAATTTAACCATGTTGGAGGCTTTCCTATGAAAAAGTGGTACAAAAGAAAACGATTTTATCTGCTTGTCAGCATTTTGATCGTCATTGCAATCGTCATTGCCTATAACAGCTACAAGCCACTTCCCGATGGCATTTCTTATGAAGGGAAGGTTCATCATGTCGAGGATATCGATTTCATCTATGACCTTTCCTATCACGATGAACAAGGGAATCTGCAACATGAACAGCGAATTTTCCAAACCATAAATCAAGCCATAGAAGAGGCTGATTCTTATATCGTAATCGATATGTTTTTGTTTAATGCTTTTTATGATGAAAAGATAAACTTCCCGAAGTTAACCGAGACGCTGAAGGATAATCTGGTTGAACAGAAGAAAAAGAAACCTGACCTCCAGATTATATTCATTACTGATGAAGTGAATACTTCCTATAATGCCTACCAGTTAGAGGCATTGGAAACGATGAAGAAAAATGGAATTGATGTCATTGTTACCAACTTAGACCGCCTCCGGGATCCGAATCCTCTCTATTCAAGTGTGTATCGGACCTTTTTCCAATGGTTCGGTGAAAGCGGGAAAGGCTGGATTGTCAATCCAATGGCTAAAAGCGCACCAAAGGTCACCTTGCGTTCTTATCTTAGACTGATGAATATCAAAGCCAATCACAGAAAAGTGGTCGCGACTGAAAAAACGGCCATCATCTCATCTGCCAATCCTCATGACGCAAGTGGCTTCCATTCCAATATTGCCTTCCAGATGGACGGGAATATCATCGGCGATTTCGTTAAAGCCGAAGAAGCCGCTTCGAAATTCTCGGGAGGTCCAAAGTCATTTCCTGAGTTCAAGGAGAAATCAGCAGATAAAGGGCAGATATCGGTACAACTGCTAACGGAAGGAAAAATCAATAAACATGTCCTAAAGGCAATTAAGGATGCTGAAAATGGTGACAAGATCCATCTTGCCATGTTCTACATTGCCGATCGCGAGGTTGTCGAGGCATTAACGGATGCAGCTAAACGGGGTGTGAAGATTGAAATGATATTGGATCCGAATCAAAACGCATTCGGAAGTGAAAAAATCGGGCTGCCCAATCTTCCGGTTGCCGCCGAATTCGAAAAACTGGGGGATGAAAACATCTCGATCCGCTGGTATAAAACAGATAAAGAACAGTTCCATACAAAATTGATGATGATCCAAAAGGCTGATGAAACGGTCATTCTTGGAGGATCGGCTAATTATACTTCACGAAATCTAGATGACTATAACCTTGAAGCGAATGTTGAAATCCATGCTCCAAATGATGCGGACGTTTCCAAGGATGTCGACAGCTATTTCCATAGACTCTGGACAAATCAAAACGGAACATACACGGTGGATTACAGTGAATACCAAAAGAAATTGCCTGTCTTCAAATACTTGACCTACCGCATACAGAAGGTATTCCGCTTCACCACTTACTAAATATTCTTTGAGATAAATGTTTAACAGGGCCCAAATGAGGTTATATACTACTATAGCCAATCAGAAACTGTAATAAGCAAGATTCCATTTACCTATTTCCAAGAGAACCTTAATGAAATTCAAGGAGGAGTTTATATGTATCAAGTACATGTAGTAGAAAACGGTTTACAAGCAAAGGAAAAAATCGATGAATTAGTTATATCAGGTTATACGAAAGATGATGTATATTTGTTTGCCCATGATAAAACCCGTTCTAAACACCTTACCGAGAATACAAATACAGAAGGTGTAGGCATGAAGGAACAAGGTTTCCTTGATACCGTCGGAAATCTCTTTAAATCTCGCGGAGATGAACTTCGTAATCGAATGAGCAACCTTGGCCTTAGTGATATGGAGGCAGAACGTTACGAGGAAGTTCTTGACGAAGGAAAAGTAGTCATCGTTGCTTCCAAACAAGATAATAAAGACGGGGTCACACACTAAAACCCATACCCCATTACCCTATATGGATTCATAAAAAACGAGGCCCCAAAACTTGGGGCCTCGTTTTTTTATGATCATTATCCCAGGATGCTTTGGTACGCGGCCTTTGCATGGACCATATCCTTCGTACCGTGGATCAACGCCCGGCCATCCTTGAAAATGACGATACGTTCCCCAGCTTTTTCACAGGAGAGAAGAAATGGATTGAATTTCACCAAATAACCGCTGCCGTCCAGATCTTTGGCTAATTTTTCGAGTTGCAGTTCCAGAGGTTTTGGCGGTCTTACCTGTACAGTGTCCCTCCCGCAAAGAACAGCCGTTTTCGTTGCATTTTCCATTGTTAAAAAGGGGTATGTCCTCTGCTCTCCGCATGAGAGACAATCTTTCTTTTTCGCTTTTGTCAATTTAACGGTTTGGTATTGATTTCTCCACAGATCAAAAGAAACAAGTGCAGGCCGCACCGATTCCCAATCTTCAACAAGGATTTTCAAAGCCTCGGCAGTTTGGTGTGCCACGACCATCGTAACAGCTGGTGATATGATCCCTCCTGTGTCACAGGTCATTCCTTGTATCGGGATCGCTTTAAGCAAACAGTGCAAACATGGAGTCTGCCCGGGAAGGATCGTCAAAGTCATGCCCACGCTCCCCACACATGCCCCATAAATCCACGGTATATGAAGCTTTTGTGATAAATCATTAATAATCATCCGTGTCTCAAAATTGTCGGTTGCATCCAATATCAAATCAACATCACCAAGCAGCTGTTCGAGATTCTGGGCAGTTGCGTCCATGATGATGGCATTCACTTCAACTTCATGGTTGATATCCAATAAATGACGCTTTGCCGCCTCTGCTTTTGGCAGTTTCTCCTCGACATCCCGTTCCGTATACATTTGTTGGCGCTGTAAATTACTGGTCTCGACATAATCCCTGTCGACAATGGTAAGCTTCCCTACTCCTGCACGAGTAAGGGCCTCGGCATTAGCAGATCCCAAAGCCCCTGCACCAAGAAGCAAGACATGCTTCTTCATAATTTTCAATTGGCCCCCTTCACCAACGGGGGCGAATAAAGTCTGCCTTGAATATCGCTCTTTCACCGTGATCCCTCCCTTCCGGACGCTTCACCCTCCACTTACTGGCGGAATGAAAGCAACTGTATCTCCATCAGATAAAATCGTGTCATCATCGGCAAATTCCTCATTGACCGCTGTCATCACGGTTTCAAGACCTTCCAATTGAAAATCCACCTTCATCTTTCCTTTTAGCTGGGCAACACTCATTCCATTTCCTTCTATTGAAACAGTCTCTTTGCCTAGCTCATCTTTCAATTGGGCAAATAAAAGTACATTAATCATCAATATCCCCCTCTTCCGGTTTCCCTGATGGATATGGAACGGTTTCCAACTGGTTTCCTACCCATGTCTCCCCATCTTCCCAGTGTTCTTTTTTCCAAATCGGGACGATTTCTTTAATTCTTTCGATCGCATACCTGTTCGCCTCATATGCATCATTTCGGTGGGGCGTACTAACGGCAATAACCACTGCGATATCCGTGATTTCAAGTTTACCTACACGATGGGTGATCGCCGTTTCTGCATCAGGCCAACGCTCCTTGATCTCAGATCCGATTTGCTCCAATTTCTTGATGGCCATCGGTTCATACGCTTCGTATACTAAGAAGAGAGTCTTTTTTCCTTTCGTCATTTCCCTCACCGTACCAATAAAGGTCGTGACGGCACCTGCATTTCGACTGACTACTTTATCAATCACTTCCTGGATGACAATCGGCTCTTTTGAAATATTATAATTCATGTCTACCATCCTTTATATATAATTCAGTTTGATCAATATAATCTGCCTCTTGATAATCTTCCCTCGTATTCATATTGAAAAAAAGGTAGTGAAAATGTTCAGGATTCTCGCGATATAACGTAAAGTCGGTTTCTTTCATGACTTTCACCGAGATTTTTTCCAAGAATAGACTCATTTTTAATTCATGTTTTAATAAACACTCCGTCAGTACAGGAAGACACCTTTTATGGTAAACAGCAAAAAGCGGCTGGAGCCTGCCATTTATTTCTGGAATGACAGCATCGAATCCAGGTTCATAATGGGCAATGATATCCTTTATGGCATCTGCACTCACAAACGGCATATCGCACGCTACAAGGAACTGAAGCTCCGTTTTCGATGAGGTCAGCCCTGCATGCAATCCGCCAAGAGGTCCTTGATCTTTATGTAAATCCGGAATGAGCGGAAGTTGCAGAAAATGATATTCTTCAAATGTATTCGTAATGACCATAATGTTTTCTGACACCTTTTTCAATTCGGATGCCACTCTTGAAATGTTCACAACGCCGCCTACGGTCAAAAGTGCCTTATTCACTCCCATACGGCTTGATTTCCCGCCAGCTAAAAGCAACATGGTCCATTCCATAGAAATCAACCTCCCTTTTTTGGGTTTAATCCAGCATCGAACGGAAAAGCTATACTAATGTGTCTCCACTATATTTAAATATTTTAAATCAACTTTGAAAATAATGACACTTTCACAACCTTTGCTTTGTCCATCAAAAGATGGAAGTAGGGTCCAAAGCTAAAAGTGCATGCTGCACATCCATCCAATTTCTTTAATTACAGGTTCGAAAAATGACTTATGCGAGGCGATTGCCCTTCCTTCGAAAAGACACTCATATTAGGCTGAAAACTAAGTTTTACATAAAAGAAATTTTGGTATATTCTAAAAATAGGATATTAACTGGTATGCTGATAATATCGATATCTAATTCTCCTGAGGAGGTCACATAATGACTATGAAAAGAGCTATGACAGTTGCCGGATCTGATTCGAGCGGCGGCGCGGGTCTTCAAGCAGATTTAAAGACATTCCAAGAATTCGGCGTTTACGGTATGTCCGCTTTAACGACAATCGTAACGATGGATCCGAAGAATGGCTGGGCCCATAACGTATTCCCTACACCGGTCGAAGTCCTGGAAGCCCAAATCGAAACGATTCTATCAATCGGCATTGATGCCATGAAAACGGGAATGCTTGGATCAGTGGAAATCATTGAACTTGTTGCCCGTAAAATAGATGAGTTGAAGCTGGACAAAGTCGTAATCGATCCAGTTATGGTATGTAAAGGTGAAGATGAAGTATTGCACCCTGAAACGGCTGTAGCTCTGCGCGAACTGCTTGTTCCACGTGCAACTGTAGTCACGCCTAACCTGTTCGAGGCCGCTCAGTTAGCGGGAACTGCTCCTATCAAGACGATTGATGATATGAGGGCTGCAGCTGAAAAGATTCATGCACTTGGTGCAAAATATGTCTTGATCAAAGGCGGTAATAAGCTGGATCATGATAAAGCCATCGACCTTTTATATGATGGAACTGAATTTGAAATCCTTGAATCGGAAAAAATCGAAACGACCAATACACATGGTGCCGGCTGTTCATCTTCAGCAGCCATTGCAGCTCAATTGGCTGAAGGGAAAAGCCCGCGTGAGGCTATCCTCATTGCTAAAGACTTCATCACCGAGGCAGTTCGCCATTCTTGGAAGATGAATGACTATGTCGGACCTGTCAATCATGGTGCATACCATAAATATGGAATCGCTGAAAAAACACAAAAATAAAACATCAAGTTTAATGGCCGCTCAAATTCATCGAGCGGCCTTTTTCGCTTTTTTTGTTTTTATTTAGTAAAATAGAAAGAAGGAAAAGCTTATCTAGCCGCCCAGTTAAGGAGGAAATTATCGAATGAAACCAATAGACCGTACAGAGGTGCAAAATGCCATTGATTCTTTCGCCGGACAAGATGTATATCTTCACCTTGAAACGACAAATGGCGCCTATGCCACTCATGTAGATGAAGCTTTCTTCTCGGCAGGTGCTTATATTCGTAACGCATTTATACAGTTTGAACATGGCAAGATAGTTGGGGATGGACCCTATCGCGTCGGCTTGAAGCTCAATATTGGCTGGGTATATGCAGAAGGCGTTAACCACTTCGAAATGGATGAACAGGGGAGATTGCTATTGGCAGGCCTTGATTTTTCCGGAAAGCTTGCTGTCTCCATGCAGCTCAGTCCCACTCCCTTTGAATGATGACAACTTGCTTCATATATATCATATGATGATTCCGATGAAAACTCCCATTCACCGATAAACATACTTACTGTAAGTAGAACGGAAGGAGAAATATACCTTGGAAAAAGAACGCCATGTATTAGTTATATTCCCACACCCAGATGATGAAGCCTTCTCGGTCTCCGGAACGCTTGCCCTTCATAGAGAAGCGGGCACTCCTGTCACCTATTTATGCTTAACTTTAGGAGAAATGGGACGTAATTTAGGAAACCCTCCATTCGCAACAAGGGAATCGCTTCCCAAAATTCGGAAAAAGGAATTAATCGATGCAGCAAATGCGATTGGCATCCAAGATTTACGCATGCTTGGATTGCGTGATAAGACAATTGAATTCGAAGATGATGAAAAGCTGACTTCATTATTTACCGATGCCATCAATGAATTGAATCCTTCATTGATCATTACGTTTTACCCAGGATACAGTGTCCATCCGGACCATGAAGCGACAGCACGGGCTGTAGTTCGGGCCGTGGAAAGAATGGAAGATAAAGAGAGACCTAAACTTCATTGTGTCGCCTTCTCGAATAACTGCATTGACGAATTGGGGCAGCCCGACATCGTCCATGATATCACTGCCGTCGAAGAAAAAAAGGTAGCCACATTCACTGCCCACCGTTCGCAAACGGAAGCAATGGTTATCGATTGGAAAGAGAAATTCGAAAATCAGGATGCAGATTTCCTAGACTGGATCCGCAAAGAAAGATTATGGACCTATAAATTTTAAGGAAACCGCCAATAAGGCGGTTTTCTTTGTTGTTTAGGCATTAAAAAAACGCCTGTGGATTACAGGCGGTGAAAAGGGGGATACTTTGGAAAATCAATCATAATATAAGCATCCCCAAAATTCTTCTTTTTATACAATCCTATTGAAAAAATTTAGGCAGACAAGCGTTCCTCATGCTGCATTTTCACTCTTGCCGAGGCTTTTTTTCCATGTGCCAAGTAATAAATGCCAATAAGTACGAATGCAAAAACCGACATTCCTATGAATAACCCTTTGAACCCTGTAAATGGAATAAGGAATCCCAATAGGAATGGGCCCACACCAATACCGAAGTCATACATTGTAAAAAACGTGGATGTGGCTAATCCCATTCGATTTGATGGGGCTTCCTTGATGGAAATCGCTTGACTGCTTGATTGGAACGTACCATACCCCACTCCGATAAAGGCGCCGGCAATCAGAAGCGTAATACCATGATGGGATTGGCTCAGAATGACCATTCCGACGGCAAATAGTAAGAGCGATGGGTAAATAACTGCATTTTCCCCCTTCACATCAAACATCCGCCCCGTAAACGGACGGGACGCCAAAAGGAAAACGGCAAAAACGACAAAGAAAAAGCTCGCCGCATCCATTAAATCCATTTCCTTTGCAAAAGACGTTAAATAGGACAAGATGCTCGAATAGGTAAATCCGGCAAACCCGATAAAAATGGAAATGGGCAGTGCCCTTTTTTCAAAATAGTCGCTGATCTTAAATCCTTTTTGTGGCGAAGCTCCGCCCTTATCCCCTTCAGGCACATTCATGAATAATGATGCAACTAAAGAAAATGCGGCAAATAAGGAGGCTGCATAGAAAATGATGGAATAACTGAAATGCTGTGTAATCAGCAAGCCAATGAACGGTCCGAATGCCATTGCCAAGTTTGTACTCATGGCAAAGTAACCTGTACCTTCACCGCGCCTTTCATTCGGAATGATATCTGCAGCAATCGTTCCAGTTGCCGTAGTGGCAAGTCCAAAAGCAAAACCGTGAATAAGCCGATCGATCAATAAGAGGGATAAACTATTCACCAGGAAATAGCCGATGGATGCGATCAGGAATAGAACCAACGAGCCAAGCAACATCTTTCTGCGGCCAATCTTGTCAATTTTTTTCCCTGCAATCGGCCTGACAAGCACAGCCCCAAGAACAAAAATACTTGAAGCAAGCCCTGCTTGTGCTTGCGAAGCATGAAAATTATCCATCGTATAAATGGTCAATGTCACCATCAGGACATAAAAAGTTAAAAATAGAAAAAAGTTCGCAGACGAAACAATCAGAAAGTCTTTCGTCCACAATTTCGGTTTGTGATTCATTTCAATCCTTCTTCCTTACTATTGTTTTAATTTTTCCTTCAGGAAAGTCAACGTTCGTAACGTTGCCTCCCGGTCTTCTTCAGCCAAACCGCTCATTAATTGAAGTTCAAATTCCTCAACTACCTTTTTGGCCTCTTGATAAGTCCTTAAACCTGACTCCGTTAACTGTATTCTCCGTTCCCGTTTATCTTTTCCTGGAACTTGTTCAATCAACTCAAGCTCTTCCAGCCGGTTTACCGTCCTGGTTACCGTCGGTTTCTCCACATCTAAATAAGTGCTTATTTCAACAAGCGTAGAACAGCCAAACTGACTCAGATAATATACAATCGACCATTGGGAATGATAAAGATCAACCTTGGCCAATTGTTCATTTAACTTTTTCGTAAATGACCTTGAAAATTGTAAGTTATGATGAAAAAAACCATTTTGAAAGGACAAAGGTATTCCTCCTGTAAAGTAGTTACCTAGGTAACTATACACCTATTCATTAAAAATGTCTAGCCCTCAGGAAGAACGAAAACAATCGTAGGGACACTGTATCCTCAGCTTCTCCACCACTTCCGAGACAAAAAAATCCCTTTTCAAGAGATTCGCGCTTTTACTCGTGAGTTTCATGCTTTTACTCTTTGGGCGTTACTCGTGAATTTCACGCTTTTACTCGTGAATTTAGGCGTTACCCGTGAGTTTCACACTTTTACTCGTCAATTTCATGCTTTTACTCGTGATTTTCATGCTTTTACTCGTGAGTTTCACACTTTTACTCGTGAATTTCACACTTTTACTAGTCAATTTCATGCTTTTACTCGTGAGTTTCACACCTTTTCTCGTGAGTTTCATGCTTTTACTCTTGAGTTTGGGCGTTACTCGTGAATTTCACGCTTTGACTCGTGAGTTTCACGCTTTTACTCGTGATTTTCATGCTTTTACTCGTGAGTTTGGGCGTTACTAGTCAATTTCGCGCTTTTACTCGTGAATTTGGTGCCATACACAAAAAGGAAACCCCGCTATTGGCGAGGTTTCCCAAATATATGCTTCTTTTCAGCTCATTGATAACATCAAGGCATATTTAACCGAGATAGCGGCAAACGATATAGCTTATCATCCTTTTCATCAGGATTTCCTCTGCCGTCCGTATTGTTGCTTATGAAATATATGAATTCTTCATCAACGAATACATCACGTATCCTTCCTGAGCCCGTTATGATATTGGTCAGTTTTCCGCTCTTTACATCGTAACTCTTTAGCGCTTCGCCCCTTAAGGCTGCAAAATAAAGCTTTCCGTCAAAATAGGCCATGCCTGAAGGAGCCCATGTATTTTCACCGGAATGAATCAATGGTTTTATCATATCCGGTTTTTGCTCATCGCCCTGTATCTCTGGCCAGCCATAGTTCTTACCGGCGTCAATTTTATTTAATTCATCGTGGGCCGAATCTCCGTGCTCACTTTCATACAACTGTCCTGCTTCATCCCAAGCCAGACCTTGTGGATTGCGGTGACCGTATGAATAGACATATGAATTCCCGAAAGGATTATCTTTAGGAATGGTGCCATCCAGGTTCAAGCGCAGAATTTTTCCGCCTAAAGATTCTATGTCCTGTGCGATTTCAGACTTTCTTGCATCACCTGTTGTTGCATATAGCTTATCATCCGGTCCAATCTTGATCCTGCCGCCATGGTGGAAGTCCCCGCTTGGTATTCCGTCGATTAAGGTCTCCATCTCCTGCCATATATCATCATTTTTTTCTAAAATGACGATGCGATTGATGGAATTCCCGCCCTCTTCATAAGTATAATAGGCGAAAGCTTGCCCGCTCTTAGAGAAGTCGGGAGCTAGCAAAAATCCAAGCAATCCAGCTTCCGCTTTAGCTGACAATGTCTTTTTAAGATTGACCTTTTGCCGTGTCATCTTATCCTTGTCCCATTCGACGATGGTTCCGGTCCGCTCTGACACATACATTGTGTCCCCATTCTTCTGAATCGACCACGGGGCCTGCAGGTTCGTTACCAACACATCCGGATTTTCCCCTAAAGTGCCTGTCACTTCTTTGTCAGGATTCGGCTGGTTTTTGCTTTCGTCATCATTCATGTTGCAACCAGTTAAAAACAATGTAGCCATAAGGAAAAATAAGAGCAATTTTTTCAAAGTCTTTTCCCCCTTTGATTCTTGAGTTTAATAGGCTGACTGTTTAAGTACCTTTAAAATGGCCTCCGCGACGCCTGATTCATCATTCTTGCCTGTTACTTCATCACACATATTTTTAATTTCGAGCGGAGCATTTCCCATTGCGACAGACAAACCAACCCGTTCAAACATGGATACATCATTATAATTATCTCCAATAGCCATGGTTTCCTGCATCGAGCCGGATTTTCCATTCACATATGTTTCAAGCGCCGTACCTTTTTGAGCCGTTTCACTCATGATTTCTACATTTTCACGTCCTGATGAAGTGACTGTAACTCCTTGTCCTTCCAATTTCGAAGCAATTTGATTTAATAAACTTAAATCCTTTGAGAAGCTGAGAATTTTATAATATTCCTCATTCGAGCGGCTGAATAACTCGGAATAATCGGAAATGGAAGTTACCTGTCCCAGCTGTAAACGCTGCTCTGCAAATTTTCGCATACCCTCAGGGTCAATGTCGGGATTGGCTGTAACGAATACATCAACCAAAACAGATATTGCGTTTTCATAGTCTTTGGAATAAATCCCCTGACTCGTATATATTTCGAAATAAATCCCTTGTTCTTCGAGGAATCCAGCAACCATTTTAGCAGTGGCTGCTGACATTGGATTGGAAGCGGCAATCTCCCCTTCCTCCGTGAAGAGGGCCGCACCATTTACACAGATGACAGGGCAAACGATGCCTGCTTCATCTAAAGCGAACCTTGCTTCCACATAAGATCTTCCAGTAGCAATGATCACTTCCACTCCCTCGCTTTGCGCCCTCAGGATTGCTTGTTTATTTTCCTCACTGACCTTTTGCATTTTGTTTAGCAATGTTCCGTCCATATCAATCGCAATCGTCTTTATCAATTCAATCGGCCCCTTTTTTCAATATAATCCCTATTTTAACCGAAAGGGCGTGGATAAACACGTTTAACAAACCCGTATATATTCTTGTTGTGGCTTCAGGGGTTAAAAAATCCTTTTTTGTATATAAATAAACTGCACCTAATTAAGGTAGGCGCAGTTTATTTTCTTAATGTAGAATCGTTTTTCTATCGGCATCTTGTGCCCGTTCATTAATCTGTTCATTGATGTCCTTTTGAATATCATCGATGGCTGTAAAATCCATTGCTTTCACATAAATCTTTTCGAGTTCGTCATGCAGCTCTTTTGCCTTAGCCAGATTTGCTGTCGCTTCATTCATTTTCGTCCGATACCTGGTGGAAACATCCTTTAATTGATCTGCATATATTTCATCTGTTCCTGGCAAAATGGCCGTTTTATATATATCAATGATTTCGTCCCCCCCACAACTCGGGAAATATTCATGAGGCGATGTGCTGTCAAAAATGGCGATCCCCACCTCCCGGACGATTACCATGTCCAAGCTATGCGGATCGAAGCCACAATGATATATTTCCACATCAAAGCCCCTTTGCTCCGCAGCCTTTGCAATCTTCTTCAGCATCGTTGATTTCCCGGAACCTGGACGACCCTTTAAAAAGTACCGTTTTTGTATTCCCTCAGTAATATTGGGGATGAAATCAACTGCACCCGTTGGTGTAGCTGCACCTAAGAATCGGTGACGAACATCCGACTTCTTATTAAGGACGATATCTCTATAAAAGCTTTCAATCAATTTATTGGTCAACCCATTCAATTTTGCAAAATCAATATTTGACTTGTAAATGTCTTCCCATTCATCATGTATCTTTAATGCTTCAGCGAATAGGGCATATGCTTTCTCGAAACTCTTGCTTCTCGCATTCGTCAACTTTATGATGGCCGCTCTTTCAGAAGCCAGCTGCTGGGAATCCCAGGCAGCCCCAAGATTCACATATTCCTCAATCGCCCCTGGTGCCTTCGGCTCAATCACATGCGGCGCAGTCCCATCCACGATACCGATTTTCAAAGCCGGTATGATTACTCCATCAATGGAATCATTATCGGACGAACAATGTAAATACTCGATGTCATAGTCTTTATCCAGCCATTCTTGGCCGATTTTTTTCATAATGGTCGATTTACCGGAACCAGGTCCGCCTTTTAATATGAATAATCTTTCCAGACCTTTTAAATTTGAATCATATAAACTATAAAAACCTTTAGCCGTATTGCCTCCAGCAAAATAATTCATCACTCTTCCTGTCACTTTCACACTCTCCCTCACAATAAAGATGTGATCTTCAAGACAGCGTATGAAAAAAGGGCCTAATAGGTGAATACCTAAAGGTAAACAATTTATTTTATTAAGGCTGCAGATTCCGCTTGTGTGACTTCCAGGAATTCTGACGGTTTTAAAACGATCTGTGTACCGATTTTCCCTCCACTTACGATGATTTCAGTCAGGTTTGCTGCACTTTCATCGATAAAGGTCGGGTATTGTTTTTTCATTCCGATCGGGGAACAGCCTCCCCGAATGTACCCTGTGTATTTTTGCAGATCTTTAACCGCAAGCATTTCAATTTTTTTTGCACCTGCGGCCTTCGCTGCTTTTTTCAAGTCTAGTTCGGTGGCTACAGGAATGACAAATACGTAAAGCTGCTGGGGTCCGTTATGGGTGACAAGCGTTTTAAAAACGGTTTCTGGCGCTTTTCCAATCTTATCCGCAACAGTGATCCCATCAATTTTTCCATCGCGGGCATCATAACTCATCATGCCATACTCTATACGTTTGTTATCAAGAATTCGCATTGCATTCGTTTTACTGGCTCCTATAAGAAAATTCCCCTTATCGTTTTCTTCCATCTTACCATTTTAATTACCAGGCAAAAAGAAAAGCACAGTGCTTATGCATCTGTGCTTTTAGACTATAGACAAATTCGAGGAAAAGTCTGTTTTCCTCAGTTTTTATTAAAAAAAGTTCCAGTTTTTTTCTGAAGTCCGCTCCCTTTTCGACAAATTGAAGCACAGTGCTCATTCATCCTAAGAGTCATTCTAAATGGCGTCTTTGGAAATCCGCTATCCTCTTGTAGTCGCCTTCCAATTGCCTGCTTACGGATAAATAAATCGACATCAATTCTTCATACACTTTAACATTCTCTTTGATCGGGACAAGTTCATTCGTTTCACCAACCATACCCTCAACCTCATCAAGGCTTTCGATTTCGCCTAAAGCATATAATCCAAGAACGGCGGCACCTAAGCTCGAACTCTCAAAGCTTTCTGGAATTGTCACGTTTTGATTGAATATATCAGCCATGATTTGGCGCCAGAGCTTCGAACGGACAAATCCGCCGCTTGCATGAATCTTCTCGGGAGCACCAGTCAATTCCTTTACGGCTATAAGGACACTGTACAGGTTATACATTACACCCTCCAGTACTGCCCGGACCATATGGTCACGAGTGTGATGAAGCGCCAGTCCAAAGAAGGAGCCCCTTGCATCGGCACTCCATAATGGTGCCCGTTCCCCTGCCATATACGGATGGAATATCAACCCATCAGAACCAGGTGCAATATTAGAAGCCATATCCGTCAGAATCTCATAGGAGTCCTGTCCCGAAGCCTTCGCTTTTTCGATTTCCACACGGCCCAATTGATCGCGTGCCCATCGGAAGGTGATTCCCCCATTGTTGACCGGTCCGCCGATTACCCAATGATTCTCAGTAAGGGCATAGCAGAATGTCCGGCCTTTGGGATCGGTAAGCGGCCTGTCACTGACGGTTCTTACCGCACCGCTCGTTCCGATTGTCACTGCCAGAACGCCTGGCTTGATTGCGTTTTGACCTAAGTTGGCAAGCACGCCATCACTCGCTCCAATTACAAACGGTGTACCAGCATGAATGTTCATTTTTGCAGCTAATTCCTCACTTAAGCCTGAGAGGATATGCGTTGTAGGGACAAGCATCGGCAGCTTATCAGCCCCAATTCCAGCAATGGTGAGTGCCTCTTCATCCCACTTCAGTTCATTCATGTTGAACATGCCCGTTGCAGAAGCGAGTGAATAATCCATTACATACTCATTGAAAAATTTATAGATGATGTATTCTTTAATTCCTATAAATTTGTCCGTTTCGTTAAAAATCCCGGGGTGCTCATTTCTTAACCACATTACTTTCGTGATTGGGGACATCGGGTGAACAGGCGTTCCGGTCCTGTGATACAATTGCATCCCCTGTTCCGAAGCCTTCAGTTTCCTCGCATAGGCAACACTTCGATTATCCGCCCATGTAATGCTATTCGTAAGCGGGTTGCCGTCCTTACCCATGGTGATCAAGCTATGCATCGCCGAACTGAACGATATCAAGCCCAGTTCTTGCTTTTCTATTCCGCTTGCAATCATGACCTCGCCTATAGCAATGATGACCGCTTTATAAATTTCTTCGGGATCTTGTTCCGCCACGGAAGGAGTTGGACTGTGCAGAGGATATCCCCTCGAACAAGATTGGACAACCTCCCCCCCTTTTGAAAAAAGAACAACTTTCGTACTCGTCGTGCCAATATCGATCCCCATCATATAACCTGAATGTTTCATATATACATCATGCTCCTTTCTCTTAAACAATTGAATTCAATAGTAAGATTAGGATAAGTGAAACGACTGATATAATCATTTCCATAACCGTTCAAGACCTTATCGCCTGTGCGACTGCTGACCATCCAAAATCTGCCCCATTCACATGTGATGGAGTAAGGACCGGCAATTTACTATAACGCCAGGACAGCAGATATGATCGGCAGGCAGCTCAATACATTTTTAAATGCACCGCCCGCTCCAATAATCAAGATGATGGAGGCAGCGGGTTTTGCTCCCCTTTATTAAAACCTCTAGCGCAACCTAATGTAAAGTATGAAACCATGAGGCGCAATGATTGGTTTTCCAATGAAATCAACCCATCATTCCATGTTGAATCTTCACCAAAGCTCAGATCAACATTACCAAGAGTATTACCTACCCCTGTCTGAACAGCATCTGCAACATCCCGAATATCCATACCTGTGGTGATCCATAAAATGGCGGAAGCGAGCAGTAATGCAATAAATGGGTTTCATTTTACTTTGGCATGATAAAATCGGGCAACAAGCCCACCTATCCAAATAAACCAAACATCTTATTCAAGCATTCACTCTAAATAGGAAAGGGATCCATCAAGGTAAGATCTCAATGAAAAAAGCATCGAACCCGTTCATCATGAACTAAACTCGATGCCTGATTCAGTCATGGACCGATCAACCGCCAATAAAAAGAGGACCGGATCTTTGCTTGATTTCTTCCTCCAGTTGTTCAGGATAGGCAATGAGGAAGCAGGTGGATGGTCCTGATGATTTTTCAATATCGACTTTATCACTTATAGGCAGAGAAACACCTTCACCACTTTGATCCAGATGTCCCCATTCATACGCTATCCCTTTTGAGCCGACTGGAAGTGCCTGAACACCTTCCATTTCACATAAGCTTTTATATAAAGATAATGGTGCGACCCACTCTTGCTGTTCCATAACTTCCTCTCCAACGAGTGGCCTGCCGATCAGAGCGATTTTCCGTAAGGGCTGTTGCTTTTTAACACGTTCATTCACTCGTTTACCAATCACCATAAGACCAAGTGCTGACTGAAGAAGCGGCATGTTACTTTCTGTGCTGCCAGTAATGGGAAGGTCCTCCATTCCCAATTCATTCAGCCCCTTCCTGACACCCATGGTCAAGTCCTCCCAGGCTTCATCACCGCAGAAATTATTTAGAACGACGGATACGGGTCTTCCGCCGACGCCCAGGCATTCCATGACGGCAACCCGAAAGGAATAATATCCAACGACCTCATAAGGGACATGGACAAGATCTTTTTCCTTCAGCCCGATCCCGCCGCTATTGTCACTTGAGACGATCAATGAATCTGATTCGGAAAATGGCAAAATCAATGAATCACTCATTCTGCTAATCCATCTTTAAAAATGATTTTTTTCAAAACAGGTTCCAAGCGCGGCAATAAAAGGACTGCCAATACTACATTTACCGCCGTCGCCACCGTTAAGCCCGGAACCAATAACGTGTAAAAGCCAGGGCTGATCAGAAATGCGAAAGGCAGGGCCAAAACGAAGGCATTACTGATAAAAAAGAGGAAAAATGCGCCTACTTTTTTTCCGTTTATATATAAAATGCTAAACATCCATGTCAGGACAGCCATTTCGACCATGATCAAAAAGTGGAATGGCCCAAGTGTCATGCCGCCGATGAACGCTGAAATGATATGACCAAGCCCAGCAACTATAGCCCCCGATACCGGGCCAAGTATGACAGCCGCCAAAAGGGCCGGAAAACTATCCAAAGCGATGCTTCCGATCGGTGAAGGGATTTTAATCATTGCCCCTACCGCCGATAAGGCGATGAATATAGCAATTGCACTAATTTTTCTTACATCCATGTTTACTCTTTTTCCTTTCTTTTCCCTCCTCGGAACACATTTGCGCTGCGGATATATTCCACATCTTTTACACCAAGACGGAAATTGATCACACGTGCAACAGCAAAGAAGTAATCCGACAAACGATTTAAATATTGAAGTGATAATGGTGAAACGGCCGCACCCGACTTGATCAATGAAACGACCAGCCGTTCTGCCCTTCTTGTCACGGTTCGGGCAATGTGAATCGTTGCAGCCGCTTTTGAGCCGCCAGGCAGGATAAACTTTTCCAGTTCCGGCGCTTCAAGTATGAAGGCATCTATCCGTTCTTCCAAATAGGTAATGGTCTCATCCGTCAGCTTTTGCGGGGCTTTCTCGGAAACGGTTGCCAAATCTCCTCCGCAGTCAAACAACTCATGCTGGATTTTTTCTAGATCGGCCAGTACATCCGTAAATATCGCAGGATCCAATTCTGTCACCGCAAGACCGATATAGCTATTCACTTCATCCACCGTTCCATAAGATTCAACACGAATGTCATCCTTGTCAAGCCGACCTCCGATTACGCTGGTTTGTCCCTTATCCCCTGTACGTGTATAGATTTTCATCCCAATTACCTCCTCTACTTTATTCGCTGGTTAATTCCATACCAGATGATATCAACGCGCTTTGATATGGATGCTACATCTTGATAGACCCATCCGCAGGCATCGCGCCATCTGCGGTCTCTTGCTTCAATCGGGACAATTCCCTTGGAAATATCAGAACCGATCACAATGCAGCTGTGTTCATCCCTTTCATTCTCCCATATTCGCCAATCAGCCATGATTTCCTTCCATCTTCTTCGAATCGAATCTGAATCCATCTTTTCTGCATCTTGCTGAATCCATGCATCCAAACCTTGCAATACAACTGCCCTGCCTTGGAAATCAATCAATTCCGGCTGTTCTTGTCGATAACCGGATAACCAAAGGACATCATTTTCCAAACCATACAATTGCTTTACCCACTTAGTTTTCCCATTATAGGCGCCTCCTGTAACAAAGTGCAGCGTTCTCCCCTCCTTAAGCTGTTCCGGTCTTCCCATATCAGCTCATATCCCCTGCCATGGGAAATTCCCCAATCAAAAAAAGACTTTTCCTTCGGGGCATAGCGGACCAATAAATCACGAATTACCCCTCCATGCGTCATTAGGGCAAATCGGTTCTCCTTACAGGCAATCAATTGTTTCCAGCCATTATTCACACGTTCGGAAAATGCCGGATAACTTTCACCCCCAGGCACCAGTGCCTCCATGGGACGTTCCAGCCAATTAAGATAATCTCCATCTGTCTTCAACTCATGATACGTCCGCCCTTCCCAACTGCCGAAGTTCATCTCACGGAACAAAGGGTTTTTGATCGGAACTGCATCTGGAAACAGCAGGCGTGCAGTTTCCACACATCGGGACAAATCACTGCTGAAAATTTTTTCATACTGTGGGTACGAGCCCCTTAAGTCCAGTATTTCCTTTTCTCCTTCGGTACTTAATGGAGAATCCGTCCAGCCTAAATAGGCCTTTCGTTCATTAGCTACTGTCAGCCCATGGCGAAGTAGTGTAATAGCCACAATATCAGCCATAACCAAAGCTCAACCCCTTCCACGGATGCCCCCAGTACATCCCCCGTTATCCCACCGAACCAACTGAGGATTTTACGTTTCATATATACCAGGAAAAACACGGCAGCCAGACACATGATGAAAAATAAGGGGACAAGCTTAAAATCGATGATCCAGGCAAACGCCAGACTTACAAGGAGGTACAGCCAATAAATGGGCAAACTGCTTTTCATCACTGCACTTTGAAAAAAAGCACCTAGCCCCTCTTTTTTAGCGAGCGGCATCCGGATGAGTAAATAACCCATCACACATTTGCTTAAGAGCGGAAGGGCAATGATCAAGAAGTATGTCCATTCATTTACCCTTTCAACAATTTCATAGATAAATAGAAACCGGGCGGCCAATAGGACTATGACGGAGATGACACCGAATGCACCTGTCCTGGAATCCTTCATGATTTCCAATCGCCGCTCTTTATCCTGATAGGAAAAAAAAGCATCACTTGCATCGATCCAGCCATCGAGATGCAAGCCTCCCGTTAATGCCATGGTCAAAAACCAAAGGAAAAAGGCAATCGAAAGCGATGACAATGGGGTCCATTCCACAAGTGCATACAAAACGCCGCCCAATATCAAGCCTAGCAAAAGACCTACTAATGGAAAGGTTTGAATGGCACGGTGAATATATTTCTTCTCCATCGGAAGCTGCTTCTTTATTGGAAAGACCGTAAAGAACTGCAGGTTAATTAAAAATCCGATCACTCCGCTCATTCCTGCATGCCCCCTTTCTTCCGCAATGGAATTCCCGCTTCCACTAGATAGGCTTCATCGGCCAGCCCGACGATCGTTTGATGAAGCAACCCCAGTGTTTTTCCGTATATATGAAGGAAATCATCCTGGAAAATCGGTTCCTGCACCAATTCATTGCTCACGACAATTAAACAATTGGATTGTTTTTTTATCTCATTGATTCCGGTTATTATTTTTGAAAAAACGCTATTTAAGAATTCTTCTTCAAGCGGAAGGCCAGGGCCAAATAGTTCGTTATCAAGCAGGGTTGTCAGACAATCAAGCAGAATTATGGAATCCTGATCAATATCCGCCCCTATTCTTGTAATATCCGTTGCGTATTCGGAGGTCTTCCACGCAATCGGGCTGCTTTCCCTATCTTTCCGGTGCCTAAGGATGCGTTCACCCATCTCAGCGTCACTGACTCGGCCACAGGCGAGGTAATGCAAGTTCCCATCCATCTGGAGTGCATACTCCAGGGCTTTTCTTTCCGCAAAGCTGCTTTTTCCAGAACGGACACCCCCGCTTATAAAACAGAGCCTTGCTTTCTCCACTGTCTTACCCCCTCCATCAGTGCTTCGTTATCATGTTCACTCTTCACTGCAAACCGAAGCCACCTTCCATCCAAACCCGGAAAATTATAGGTATGGCGCGGTACGATTCCTTTTTTCAGCAAAAAGGGGAAAAGGGATAAAGATTCATCTTTCACCAAATAAAAATTAACTGTGCTATCGGAGACATCCAACCCCTGCTTCTCATAAAATCGGAATAGTTTTTGCTTTTGCCATACAATATAGTCTCTTGTTTTTCTCATATAGGCATCTTCTGCAAGACAGATTTTCCCTACTTCAAGTGCCACATGGTTGACGCTCCAATGCGGTTTATAATTTCTTACCCGTTTTATGATGTCAGGTGACGCAAGCAAATAGCCTAGTCTCAAACCGGGGATCGCAAAGATTTTAGTCATTGATCTTAGTATGAGTAAATGTGGAAATGCATTGATTAAACAAGCATAACTAAAGGCATCCTCCGTGAAATCATAAAAAGCCTCATCCAGGACAACCAGGCAATTCGCTTTTTGGCATTCAATGATCAATTCCCTAACTGTATCCCGCTTAAATGAAACTCCCGTCGGATTATTAGGCGTACATAAGAAAATGGCATCATATTCGGGTAATCGCGGAATCAATCGTTCCAGGTCCAATTGCCACCCAGGAGCATCAAGCTGGTGAAAATCGACCTTACAGCCTGCTGCCAAACAAGCTTCAGCATATTCCGCAAATGCCGGCTGTATGATCAGCACCCTTTGATTGGCTAATCCGTTCGCTACCAGCATGATGATTTCAGCACCACCGTTCCCCATCAAAACGGATTGCTCAGGAAGTGCTTCTTTTTTTGCAATTGATTTTGTCAGTTCAATGGCATGCGGATCTGGATATTGAAGGATCCCTTCGAAAAACCCAGACCACTGTTCCTTTATGCGTAAAGGCGGACCCAATGGGTTGATGTTAGCACTGAAGTCGAGAACCGATTCAGGCATTTCGATTTCCAGCGCTTCATAAAGATAATGAGGATTAGAGCCATGAGAAGGTAATGTCAAGAATAAGTCCCCCTAGCCATAGCATCAGCAGAAATAGAAAAGATGACCGATGCATGATGGTAATCGTTTGTGGTATATGTTTTGCTTCCAATCGAACAAGCGGAACTCCCATCCTCGCACGGTCGGAAACAATTCCTTTGTACATGTTCCGGCCTCCAAGCTGGATTCCCAAAATGGCCGCAACGCCTGCTTCACACCACCCGCTATTCGGGCTTGGATGTTTTTTTGCGTCATTGAATAATATCTTCCACCTGACGCCGAAGCCATGATAGCCGGATTTCGAGCTCAGCAACATCAGGAAGCCGGTGAGGCGGCTGGGTATCCAGTTGACGATATCATCGAGCTTGGCTGAAGCCCAGCCGAATTGCCCATATTTATCATTCTTGTACCCTACCATGGAATCGCAGGTATTAATCGCCCTGTACACCATCGCGAGCGGCGCACCGCCGATAGCTGCCCAAAATAATGGCGCTGTAATCCCATCACTGGTATTTTCCGCTACGGTTTCCACGGTGCCCCTGACGATTTCTGGTTCATCAAGCTCAGCCGTATCACGGCCAACGATATAGGAAAGCTTTACCCTCGCTTCAGGGAAATCCCGTTCATTAAGCGGAAGGCAAACATCCATCCCAGCTTGCTTCAAGCCCTTCTGAGCTATCGTTGTGGAAATGACAAAAGCTTCCCATAGGATACCTGCAAGCGGATGGATTAGATAAGCCAAATAAACGGTAAGAACTGTAATCAATAACACCGCCGATAGGACGATGATCAACATGAAGAGCCCTTTCCGTTTCTTATATTCCCCTTTATTTAATGCCAGATCCAACTTGCTAATCATCGTTCCTATCCATTTGACTGGATGCGGCCAACTTGGCGGATCTCCAATTAATAAATCAAGGAAGAACGCCAGCGTAACCGCAAAAAGATGATGATAAATCATAATTCCTCAATCCGTTTCCGATTATTCGTTAAGGCTTCCACTGTACAATCATATACACCGCGACTGATCAGCTTCCCTAACGGAGTGATGGTGCCTGCATATTGAAGCTTTGCCCCTCTTTGAGTTGCCGCAATCAACATGCTGTCTGTCGATGTTCCTGTTGCACAAGTATTTGTCACCTTATCCATGACATGCAAATCATGAAGCGCTTTTACTTTTGCCTCGGTCGCAGTCACTATACTGTGGATATATGCCTCTTCTGCCAAATGCCCATTTACGAATATCCATGTATTTATCGTTCCTGGTGCGGAACTCCAAGAATGCCGGTCAGCTAATGAAGCGTCGATGGCATTCCCTACACCGGCCGTCACAATGATAAAAACCGAGAAATCTTCAGCTCTTAATAGCTTGCTTGCGACCGTATCGAGAAAGACAGCTGTCATCATCCCTACCGTTTCCTGTGGCTCAAAACCATGAGTTGTTAAATAGTCGGCCATTTCAACATGATGATCCTCGCAATCATAACCATGATGGACGTGCCTATTCACAAAATACTTATGCCAGCCCGTCCCCGAACCAGTCACTCCAGAAGACATCGTTCTAAGCGGGATCGGAGACTTCAATTGAATCATCTCAAATCCGACTGTCAAATAAGAATCATCAATTTCCAACGGGATAGTATCCTGGCCATGCTTTTCCGGAACGATGAACATTTGCGGTTTCGGAAGGGCGGGATGTGGGTGTTTTTCGATTGTCGTATGATATACACCCTGAATCCGTTCCTGTTGAAGCACTTCATTCGGCACATCAACAACCTGAATCCGCCCTTTCTCAAGCAGCATAAGCCGATCACAATATAATCCAGCCAAATTCAAATCATGAAAAATTGAAATAACGGTCAACTTCTGCTCTTTTGCCATTTTCCTCATTAGATCAAGAAGATCTTTTTGATAGGAAAGATCCAAATGGTTCGTAGGTTCATCCAAAAAAAGGATTTCCGGCTCTTGGGCAAGGGCCTGTGCCAGCAGGACCCTCTGTCTTTCCCCTCCTGATAATCGATCAAAATGAAGATCCTGAAAATCAGCTACTCCCGTTTGTTCCATCACCCGCTGGACAATCGATTCATCTTCTGCGGACCAACTATGGAACCAACCTGATTGATGGGCATATCGCCCAAGTGAGACCGTCTCTTTTACTGTATAGGAGAAAGCTAATGAGGAATGCTGAGGGAGCACGGCAATGACCTGTGCAAGTTGCTTTGACGAATAATCCTTCAAATCCCTGCCGCTTATCCGTACGCTTCCGCCTTTATAATCGAGCACCCCGCTAAGCATACTTAAAAGCGTCGTTTTCCCGCTGCCATTAGGACCAAGAATCCCGAATAATTCCCCCTTATGTACATCAAAAGAGACAGAGTCCAAAACAGCTTTGTTGTGATATCCACCTGTTAACCCTTTTACTTCAAGCATCCGTTTTACCCTTCTCTCCGTCTCTTTAATAAAATCAGCGCAAATGCAGGTGCCCCGATAAGTGAGGTGATCACCCCGATCGGCAGTTCCGATGGGGCAATGATCGTTCGTGCTACAAAATCGGCCAATATCAAGAATCCGCCTCCTATCAACAATGACAACGGAAGCAAATGTTTATGGTCAGGTCCCCAAATCTTTCGGACAAAATGAGGAATGACCAATCCTACAAAACCAATCGCCCCTGAAACGGCAACGGCTGCCCCTGTCAATGTCGAACCGGCTATCAAGATCCACATTTTCCGCCGCTTGACATTCACACCTAAGTGTTTTGCCCGGTCTTCCCCGAAAGTCATCGCATTCAATTCACTTGTATTCATGATCAAGGTCAACGAACCAATGATAAAAAACGGCAAAATGATTACGATATAATTCCATCCGCGCATTGAGACGCTTCCCATCAGCCAGCCGATGATTTGTCTTAATTCATCACCCGTCAGCGCAATCATCAATGAAATGAAGGCACTTAAAAACGAGCTGAAAATGATTCCCGTTAAAATGATCGTTTCCACTTTCATCGATCGATCCATTTTTTTTGCAAAAGTCAGTACGCAGAGCATCGTGAGCACTGAACATAAGATACTCAATGCCGGAAGGGTATATAAACCGATGAATGGCAGTGATATATTCAAGAATATTGTCAAAACGGCTCCGACCGATGCTCCTGATGAAATACCTAATGTGTAAGGATCAGCGAGCGGGTTCCGGAGCAGTCCCTGAAAAGCCGCACCCGCAATCGCAAGTGATGCCCCAACCAAACCAGCGAGCAGCACCCGCGGCAAGCGGATGTTCATCACGATATTCGTTAGCATCAAATCCGGATCGGCAGAAATCGGCAAGTGTAAAATCTCCTTGCCGATTATTTGTATAAGTACGGGAATCGGTACTGGCACCGAACCAAAGGAAATGCCTATCGTCATTGCGAATAACAAAATGAACAACGCAATCAAATAAGCAAACGCCCATTTAGTTGTTAAATTGATTCGGATAGACTGATTTGGCAAGTTCCTCTACTCCCTCTATCAAGCGTGGACCGGAACGGGTCACCAAGTCAGAATGGACATCAAAGACTTGGCCATTCTTAACAGCATTTACGTCTTGCCATCCTTTTCGGCCCTTCACTTCACTTACTGCATCTTTCGTATAATAACCATACGTTGTAATGATGACATCAGGATTTGCAGCAATCATCGACTCTTCATCAATCTTTGCCCAACCGTCCAAGTCGGCAGCAGCATTATCCGCTGAAATAATAGTAAGCATCTCATTCATGAAAGTATTTTTTCCCGGTGTGTATATTTCCGGTGAAGGCGAAACTTCCACTAAAACGGTCTTCCTATCCTCTTCCTTTACGGATTTGGCTTTTTCCTCGATATCCTTTAGCTTCGTTTTCATACCCGCAACGATTTCGTTTGCCTTGTCATGTTCACCCGTTGCCTGTCCAATCATTTCAATAGAATCATAGACTTGGTCAAAGCTTTGTGCATCATTGACTACGAGGACATCTATTCCAGCATCCTTAAGCTGCTGTAAACCCTCATTCGAATTATGGGCACTTGATGCATGCGCAAGAACAAGGTCAGGCTTCATCGAGACAATCAGCTCCGTGTTCATTTCCATTCCGCCAACTTTTTGAATTTCTTTCGTTTCCTCCGGGTAATTATCATTGTCGGAAACACCAACGACCTTTTTACCCAAACCAAGTGCAAAGACCACTTCCGTATTACTTGGTATCAACGAAACTATTTTCTTCGGTTGTTTTTCTATCGTTACTTTTTCCCCACTTGCATCTTTAATCGTAATCGGGAAAGCTTCGTGTTGAGCATGATTCGTTTGCTCCTTTTCTTTTCCTTCATCAGCAGCACCACCGCAGCCAACCATCATGCCTGCAGTCAGTAACATTAACAGTATCAGACCAAAAATCTTCTTCATTTTCATTCCCCACAATCTTTTTATTTAATTTCTTCATACCTAACAGAGAAAACCAATCCTGGAAGATGCCCCCAAAACAAAAAGCATCTCCCGTTAAACGGAAGATGCTTGCATGGCAACAATATCAATACGGACTCTATCTTAGGGTCTGCCACACACCTTCCCATCCGCGTAGGTTACAGGTGTACGAATTCTGGCAGGTCTCCTGGCTCATGGTCATCGTCAACGGCACCTTCCCATATCTCATACAGTGGTACACAGCCGTCAGCTCCCATATACAGTGGCGGGACCGCGTTGGCATTTCACCAACTTCCCTTTTAAGTCATTAAGACACCAAATCGTTCATATGTATATAATTTTCACTGCCTTCATTATACACCATGTAAGAATCGATTATTATATGATTTTTCTGAACAAGTGCGAAATGACCCTTCCGCCTTCAATGCTTTGAAGCATGTTCAATCAGCGACGCAAACCCATTGATCGATAACCCCGGTGAAATCCGAACTCTATGCAGAGCATGCATCCCTTGGTCGCTTGAAGCTCCCCCAGGTTCGGTAGTGACTGCCATTTTGTATCCAGCTTCTTCTGACAGCTTGAGACTCTCTTCGTTATACCGGCCAACCGGATAGGAAAGCACTGTCGTGTCCTGGTCGAGGATACGGTCGAACAGCACCTTCGACTGAACCATTTCCGCTTCTTGCTGCTCTGCCGTCATGCGGGTCAGCTCCAAATGGTTGATGGTATGGCTTTCGATTGAAATCCCATCCCTGCTCATCTCCAACATTTGATTTTCAGTCAGGTGATGACCTTTATCTATGGACTTCCCGATCATGAAGACAGTTGCTTTCATATCATTTTCTTTTAATATCGGGAAAGCCTCCGTGTAGTTATCTGTATAGCCATCATCAAAAGTAAGCCAGACGCACTTCTCACTTGGCATCCGATTCTCGGTTAAAACGAGGAATGCTTCTTCAGGGGATAATGTATAGTAACCATTCTCCCGAAGCCAAGCCATTTGTGATCGAAATTCCTCCCTTGGAACCCGAAGGCCATTACCTTGGGAAATGCTGTGACACATCAATATCGGAAGCTGGACCGGGGACTCGGCCGTTATCCAGTCTCCCGTATCGATTTGTCCCTCCGGATCCTGCCCGGTCCCATTCTCAGCCGCTTCGGCCACTTCAATGTCATCTTCCGCAATCGGTGCAGCCGTCTTTTTGCCTATCCCCTCTAAAACCCCTTGTGTGCTTCCAGGTAAAATCAAAATCCCCAGCAATGCCGCCATCCTTTAAAACTCTATATTTTTCCCCTATCATTCTCCTGATTTTTTTATAGTATAATAGTACCAGAAAACCAATGAACAATAAAGTATTCCATTTGATGAAAAAAGAGGAAAAACGCGAGCTTAGCGATGCGCTAAACATTTATGAGGATTTTTTTTCATAAGTATGTGCTATTAGCTTGAAAAGTTTGCCTATAAGAAATATAATAAATAAGTCGTCGACTTTAATATATGTCCCAGTAGCTCAGCAGGATAGAGCGACAGCCTCCTAAGCTGTAGGTCGTAGGTTCGATTCCTATCTGGGACGCTAATACAGACAGTAAAAACCCCTTATATATTAAGGGGTTTTCTGTTTTATATGATTTCAAATGTTTTATATAACAGTTTATTTTGCCGAAAATGAGTATTTCATTAATTAAAGCGCCCGGTCATGGGTGCTTTAATTTTAAAGGAATTTCTCTCCCTTTGTCGAATTTCTAATTTATCGACATAAAGGGAGAACTAAATGACAAATACTAATTACTCACCCAAACCGTTTCTTTGTCTTCATTGTGGAAACGAAACCATTATGCAAATTGTTGCAAAACACAATGACCAAGAATTTGAATACACTTTCCACCCAGAATATAATGAGGAAGTTCCTTGGGCAGTATATGATACCTCGTATACATTATATAAATGTCCTGTGTGTTCAAAGGTTACTCTTAAATCTATAGAATCATTTGATGGGATAAAGGACCATAAAGGACGGGTTATTGAAACAGAGAATATTCTCTACCCAATACAAACAGGAGACTTGAAGTACGTTCCTGAAAGGATAAAGGGTGCATTTGAATCAGCGCTTAAAACTAAAAATGTAGATAGAGTAATGTGTGCCATTGGGCTAAGGAGAACTTTAGAAATGCTTTGCTATGATCAGAAAGCTGAGGGGAAAACATTATATAAAAAGTTAGTTGATTTATCAGACAAGGCAATAATTCCTAAAGTTTTGGATAAAGTATCACATTTAATTAGAGACTTGGGAAATGCAGCTGCTCATGAAGAGAATGTAGAATTCGATATCCACATAATTAATGATTTAATCCGATTCACAAGAATTATTTTGGATTATGTTTATGTAATACCGAAAGAATTAATAAGAATTCAGGAACAATTTGATTTGAATAAAAAAGAGGCTTAAACTCCTTGAACATATAAAAAAGGCATCCATTCATTGGGTGTCTTTTATTTTGAAGGACATCAACTTCTTTTGAGCTGTATAATCTAATAATTCACAAAAAAGCACTAACCTTTGAGGAGAGAGCTTTTTTGTGTTTGTAATCGACAATGACATCGTGATGTTATCTATACCAGTATCCTGAATAAACAGTACCGCTTACTGTTGAATAAGACGAACTAGTATAAAACGTTACCTTAATTCTAGTTTTCGCATTCTTTTCAGCTACGCCTGTGAACGTTCTACTTGAAGGGCTTCCAAAATCTATGTAACCTGTCCTTGTTCCGATTGTTGTATAACTTCCATTAACAGATCTTTGTAGATCCATTTTCCAATAGGTTTTACTAATAGATTGATAGCCAGATAACGTTATTGTTCCTACAACATCGGATCCGGAATCTTTTCCACATACTTTGAAAGTTCTTTGAAATTCACTTCCAGTTGAAATATCAGAACAACCTGATGCTGCTGATGCACTTGGTGTAAATGTAAATAGTCCAGTAATCCCTATTATTGAGATTAACATGACAATATACATTTTTTTCATGTTTTTTTCAATTTTAACACTCCTTGAATATTTTTCTAAACCCGAACATAGTAACACATGTTAGACATGTAATATATAAAAAATAGGTCATTTTCACTATAAATAAATTATATAAGTGACTTCGATCAAAGTCTTACCTAAACTCACAAACCTATGTTATTAATTTGATTGGTGTACTACAAACTGAGTGCTTTCTATTTGAAGAGTATTATTATTTACATATTCCAAAAGTCATCGTAGTCGACGTGTTCCCCAGTAAGTTTTCTCAATGTTTTAATCAGCTTCCCTGCATTCTTCATTGATGGTTGAAAAGCATCTCCCTGGCAAATCCGACTAATTGTTGCTTTATTAACTTTGCTCTCTTCTACAAGTTCTTGTTGTGAAATTTCATGTTGATCTATATACCTTCCGAATTTACTCTTCGGCTTCCCTAATTTAAACATGTTCGGCACCCTCCTAGATTTTATTTAGTCACCAGAATGTCCAAAATAGGACAGTGGGTTAAACATAAATTGTGATAGTCTGTATTAGGAGGGATATTATGACAAAAAATGTGTATGTTTTAAAAATGGTTTTGGTTTTTGTGTTTCCCGTATTTACCTTTATTTATTTAAACGACAGATTTGGTATGATCCCTGCTGCTCTAGGGGGATTGATTTTACTTATTGCCTTAAGTACCCTTTTATTTTTTAGAAAAGAAAAGAAAGTGAAATGAAAAAACGGTAGTCATTAAAAACTACCGTTTTTTCTTTTGATATATGTCCCCTTCTCCATCTTTTTATTATTGGCGTATGAATTATTCATGCGTTTTTTTGGGTTGTAATTCCCATGATTTATTACCCTTTATATATGAAGCAGGGATTCGCATGAATAATATGGTTGCCTTATATTCAGTAAATAAAAAGGCGGGCTTTAAAGAAGATATATATCTACCTAATATTATTCAAATTGGAGCTGATCAAAAGTGGGATCAAAATATTACGGGAAAAAATGTAGTTGTATCAGTGCTTGACACCGGGGTAGATGAGTTACATCTAAGTGGCAATGTAATCGGGGGCCTTCATTTTACAAATGACTATCAAGGACTAATTTTTCTATTTTCTTTTCAAACCGTAGGAATAGATAAATGGTAATCGCTATAGGAAATCCGAAGTTTCCAAGTTAAGATACCCAAATGGGTATTTATGCAGAACCACAAGGCTTTAAGTAACCAATGGTTCATCAAGCCATATAAATATCAAAAAAATACTGATTTCTGGATATAATCATGTTTTTTTATAATATATGTTTTAACCTGTCCAATCCGGGTATACAAATACTGTAAGACATTCTCACCAAAGGAGATGATAGTGCATGATGAGTACAATCAGAAGCCAATGGAACAAAGAGAATGACGCAGCGGTGTTTAGTCCCGGTGATCAGCGTTAGAGTCAATTGAAGAGTTGGATGATAATCAAACATGGGAATTACTAGTCTTCTCATCCAAAGGAGGAGGATACGATCATGAGTATTTACAGCCTATGGAATCCAGAGAATGATGAAGCAATTTTCAGTCCGGGTGATCAGAAGCCATTCAGTACGCTCAAACGAGTAGATTCGGATAAACACACACACACTGACAAAACACTTGAATATGAATTACATGGCACCGTACTGAATGAAATTTAGTCGAAGCAGGAATATACCGAAAAAGGATGGAGCGATTGCTCCATCCTTTTTCTTTTATTTATCGAATTTCAGTTTCGCCAAGGCATCTGCCAATGCAGTATTGATCGGCTCTTCTTTATTTTGCTTTTTCATATAATTGGATACTTCATTTTTGGATACTTTTTGATTTTTATTTTGCCCTCTTCGTTTATTGTAAGAAGATAGTTTTTCGTGAAAACCGCATTTACAGGTGAATGTCTGTGCTTCTCCTTGACCGCGCATTTCCATCTTTTTATGACATTGGGGACATCTGGCATTTGTTACACGTGAAACACTTTTTTTATGCCCGCATTCACGATCTTGGCAGACTAGCATTTTTCCCTTTTTGCTATTCACTTCCAGCATCAGCTTGCCGCAATCAGGACATTTCGTTCCTGATACGTTATCATGCTTGAATTTTTGGTCACTATTTTTGATTTCATGGACGATATTTTTGGCGTAGGAGCGCATATCGCCGATGAAAGCCTGTTTTGGCAGCTTTCCTTTTGCTATCGCCGTTAACTTTTGCTCCCATTGAGCTGTCAAAGCTGGAGAACGCAAATCTTCAGGTGCCAATTGAAGAAGTTGTTTTCCTTTCGAGGTGACATGAAGGCCCTTTCCTCTCTTCTCGATCAGGAAGCTATTGAACAGTTTTTCAATGACATCCGCACGTGTTGCAACAGTTCCAATCCCGCCAGTTTCACCAAGGGTCTTGATGAGCTCTTTACTTTCCCCTGCCATGAAACGAGCAGGATTCTCCATTGCCGAAAGAAGAGACCCCTCATTGAATGGTTCTGGCGGTTTCGTTTCACCCTCTGTTTGTTTCACAGTCGAAATGGTTAAACTGTCACCTTTTTGAACGTTCGGAAGCAGTTGTTCAGCAAGGCCATCTTTAGCTTCTTCCTCATCGAATTGGTGATCATAAACTTCCTTCCAGCCTGACTTCAGGACGACCTTCCCTTTTGCCATGAACGTCTCCTGCCCCATTTTTGCGGTGATGGTCGTTTGTTCATATTCAAAAGGCGGCATCAATACAGCAAGGAACCTTTTAACGACCAAATCATAGATTTTCGATTCTTTGTCGCTCAGTTTTCCCGGCAGCGGCGTTTGCTCGGTGGGGATGATTGCATGGTGATCAGAAACTTTGCTATCATCCACGAACGATTTATTGGTTTTAATCGGGCTGCGCAGGATCCTCGATGCATACTGGGCATATGGTTTAATGCTTACAGCCTGTAATCTTTCTTTTAGCGTATCAACCAAATCCGTTGATAAAAAGCGTGAATCCGTCCTTGGATAAGTCAAGACCTTATGGCTTTCATATAATCGCTGCATGATTGATAACGTCTCTTTCGCCGAATAGCCGAATTTCTTATTGGCGTCCCGTTGGAGTTCTGTTAAATCATATAAAGAAGGGGCAAAACTTTTCTTATGGGACTTGTTCACTTCAACCACTTCTGCACTTTTCCCCTTAACGGCTGCCAGAACCTTTTCTGCCTTGTTTTTATCAAATGTACGGATATCTTTTGATTGGGCATCTTGCCAGACGAGGCGCAAATTGGGTTCTGCAACTGCCGAAACGCCATAATATTTCTTAGGCTGGAATTGTTTTATTTCCTCTTCTTTTTTTGCAATCATCGCAAGTGTCGGCGTTTGGACCCTCCCGCAGGATAACTGGGCATTGTGCTTGGTCGTTAGGGCACGTGTCGCGTTCATCCCAACGATCCAGTCCGCTTCCGCCCTTGCGACAGCAGAGGCAAATAGGTTTTCATACTCCTTGCCATCCTTCAGATTTTTAAATCCATCTTTGATCGCTTTATCCGTTACAGAGGAAATCCAAAGCCGCTTGACCGGCTTCTTCACATTCGCTTTTTCGAGAATCCAGCGTGCAACAAGTTCCCCCTCACGGCCTGCATCCGTTGCAATGATGACATCCTTGACATCATTGCGATTCAATTGTGTTTTAACCGATTGAAACTGTTTGCCTGATTGCTTGATCACGACCAATTTCAAAGTAGGCGGCAGCATGGGCAGGTCCTCAAGGCGCCACGTTTTATATTTTTCATCATAAGATTCCGGATCTGCATGGGTAACCAAATGACCCAGTGCCCAAGTGACAATATACTGATCGCCTTCAAAAAAGCCATTCCCCTTTTTCCCACAATTCAGCACTTTTGCTATATCTCTGCCGACCGAGGGTTTCTCGGCCAGTACGACTGTTTTACTCATAATAACATCCTTTCGCTTTTAAACTGGTTCCTCTATTATCTCATATAATTTATGACAGGGCGATAATGCACCATGGCATTGGATCGATTGGCTCACTTTAAGGATTTCCCGTACCCACATATATGTAAATTAATAGATTAGATAGCATTCCCGTGCAGATTTTAGTATGATGAAACGTAGGGATTTTTTCAAATTAATTGGGAGGTTCAATATAAATGAGCTTACTTTCTATAGATAAATTAGCACACAGCTTTGGTGACCGTACCTTATTCAAGGATGTTTCCTTCCGCCTGATGGCCGGTGAACATGTTGGCCTGGTCGGGGCGAACGGTGTCGGGAAGTCAACGATGATGAATATCATTACAGGACAACTCATCCATGATGATGGCCGGGTCGAATGGACACCTGGTGTCGAATATGGCTATCTTGATCAACATACTATACTATCAAAAGGTAAATCGATTCGCGACGTCTTACGGGATGCCTACTTGCCTTTATTCGAGCAGGAAAAAGCACTGAATGAAGTTACAGAGAAAATGGGTACGGCCACTCCGGAGGAACTTGAAGAACTCTTGGAACAAATGGGTGAAATCCAGGACAGGCTGGAAGCCGGCGGTTTTTACAATCTGGATATTAAAATTGAAGAAGCGGCCCGCGGTTTAGGGTTGGATGCAATCGGTTTGGACCGTGATGTCTCTGCCTTAAGCGGCGGACAACGGACAAAGGTTTTACTAGCCAAGCTACTTTTGGAACAGCCTGAAGTACTGCTTCTTGATGAACCGACGAACTACTTGGATGTGGAGCATATCCGCTGGCTGAGCAGCTACTTAAAGGAATATCCACATGCATTTCTATTGATTTCGCATGATACCGAGTTCATGAACGGCGTCGTCGACGTCATCTTCCATCTTGAATTTTCTAAATTGACCCGTTATACGGCAACTTATGAAAAGTTCCTTGAGCTGGCTGAATTGAATAAAAACCAACATATTAACGCCTATGAAAAACAGCGCGAATTCATTAAAAAGCAGGAAGATTTCATTGCAAAGAATAAAGCACGCTATTCAACGACCGGACGGGCAAAGAGCCGTCAAAAACAATTGAATCGCATGGAACGCATCGATCGTCCGGAAACTGCAATGAAACCTACCTTTGACTTTAAAGAGTCACGTGCGAGCAGCCGTTATGTCTTTGAAGGTGAAGATCTGGAAATCGGATATGACCGCCCATTGCTTCCGAAGTTGTCCATGACCATCGAGCGGGGAGAAAAAATTGCCGTGGTCGGCTGTAACGGAGTTGGTAAATCCACTCTATTAAAAACGATTTTGGGTAAAATCGATCCTCTAGGCGGTAAAAGATCACTTGGCGATTTCCTTTTTTCTTCGTATTTTGAACAAGAAGTGAAAGCAGGCGATACGACGCCGATCGATGAAGTATGGAATGCATTTCCGCATCTGGACCAACCGCAGGTACGTGCTATTCTTGCCCGTGTCGGTTTGAAAAACGAGCACATTACACGTCCGATGAGCCATTTAAGCGGTGGAGAACAAGCTAAAGTGCGCCTATGTAAACTCATGCTTACCGAAAGCAATTGGCTGTTATTCGATGAACCGACGAACCATTTGGATGTCGTTGCAAAAGAAGAACTGAAACGAGCATTGAAAGAGTATAAAGGAACGATTGTCCTCGTATGCCATGAACCTGATTTTTATGAAGATTGGGTAACCAAAGTATGGGATGTAGAGGAATGGTCGGCACAAAATTAATTTTTTTCGGGGATGTCGCAGAAGCGGCATCCCCTTTATTAAGGAATAAATAAAAAAGCTGACTGAAAAGGCTCCTTCAGTCAGCTTTCATTTCCTCATCATGCAGCTTAAACTCGTTCCGCCACCAAGGTATATGTTTTCGGAAGCCCAATATCATGGATTTTATGATTCGGTTCTTCCTCGAGCACTTTAATAACGAGTCCTGATTGACCTATTGACGTTATAAGTTCCCCGATTGTCCACTTACGCTGTACAACTCTTGAAAGGCTCCCTTTTTCCTCATCCGGCAAATGCTTCGAAAATGCGACCTCATTGTTTTCGATTGCCGGAGCGAAATAGTTGCCTGTCATTTTATGTTTTTTACCATTTGAAGTAATGAGCTTTGTTGAAATCGGATGAAATTCATGCAGTACGAATCGGCCTCCGGGTTTCAGCATCTTTTTAATTTTTTCAAATAACGGCTGCAGATCTATTAAGTAATGAAGGACACCGAGCTCCATTAAAACCAAATCCTGATTCCCTGATTCATGCTCGGATGATAGCGAAAGGACATCCGAAACGATATACTCGATGGAGACATTGGCGCCACTTGCCAGCTCATTTGCAAACATTGCGTTTTCCTGGGAAAAATCAACGACTTTCACTTCTGCTCCCAATATGGCCAGTGCAACTGCCTTAACACCGTTCGATCCCATCAAATGAGTGATTTTTTTGCCGGATATTTCCCCCATATATTTATAAAAAGGGTGCAGTCTCCATTTTGGGTTTTGTTTGATTTTTGATGCCAATTCAACGGGATCTCCATAACGATTGACAAGCGCTAAATAATTATTCTGGTTCCAGGCCTGTTCATTTTCCGCTGTGAACCCCTTCTGCTCGGCTGATAAGTAAGCATGAATCTCGGCACTGAACTTTCTCATTTCTTCTTCGTATAAATAACTGTATAACGACCTGCACCAAACCTCCATATCCCCCATCTTTATGGATAAACGATAAGGGTCCGTTTTAATGGTCGTGTTAAACCGGCAGCGAACAGTGACAGATATCTCCTCGACATCCATTAGAAAGAATGCAGTCTCAGGACTTCTTTCAGGCTTTGTTGGCGCGTATTCGGAAAAAAGATCCAAAGCCTCATTAAAGACATCCCATTGTACATCCATGTCGATTTTCTTATATTCATCGATATCCACTCCTTGTACGAAAAGAGCAGATCGACCTGTATATTGGTAGGGAATATTAGCGTGATCCAATATGTTCGCCATTAATGTGATTATTTGATAATAACTTGCCTTCATATGTACCTCCTAAACATCAAAAGAGCATGACAATTATTCTTCCATAACAAATTCCAAACCGGTACTCGTAATGGCAATCAGCTCTTCATCGTGGCGATCTATGCCATAAACGAGTAATGTAACAAGCATATATATCGCTCTGAACCGGGCTAGGCTCTCTGTTTCCTTTTCGATTTCACCATAGATTTCGAAAAAAGCCCTGCGCACCTCTTTTGGGAAATAACTGTATAAAAAAGAGAAATCAATGGCTGGATTCCCGATATGGACATCTCCCCAATCAATGACACCTGCGAGAACGCCTTCGTCATCAAGTAAAACATTCCGGATATGAATATCTCCGTGAACGAGTGAAATCGGGTGCGGAACATCCAATTCACCTAAGGTTTCAACAAAATCCTTCACTGCATGCGCCTGTTCAAAGTATCCTAGCTTTATTAGATTCGAGATATTTTCCATAAGTGATTTCTTTCGATAGGGAACATCAAGCCTCATCATCCCATCAGGCTGCACACCCAAACACATAGCCCTTTCGACAGGGAAACTGTGAAGAACCTTTAAAAAGCGGGCAAATCTTTTTGCCGATTCAAACTTATTTGCTTTTGTTCCTTCTACAGGCAAGTGTCCCTTCACCATTTTATAACCGGTAAAAGGATAAGGATACAAAGTGCTTGGTTTCCCAAAAAAAATGGGTTCAGGGATAGCAAGCGGAAAAGTGCCTGCAATGGAAGGCAAAAGCTGATTTTCCACTTGAATCAACGTAACTGCAATAGGGCGGCGGGGAAAACGGAATACAAATTGCCCATTGATTTGTATGACCGTATTATCGAAACCCTCCCCAAGTTGCTTGATCTCTTTCAACTCAATTTCCGGAAACTGCAGCATGATCAATTTCCCTGCCAGCTCCAGAGAAACTGGATATTCTGCCAACCAAGGCTTGTTCACTCCCGTCTCCCCCTTTTACCGGTTTCTCCCTCTATTGGGGCTGCTGCCAGATCCACCTCTGCGATTACTCGCCCCTTGTGTACTAGTTGATCTACGGCTGTCTCTTTGACCTCCTCGTGGATTGTCACGCTTTGGTCCACGGCTGTCTTCCGAGCGGCCACTTCGCGGATTCTCTCGCCTTGGCCCGCGGCTGGTTTCCGAACGGACTCCCCGTGAATCATCACGTTTGGGTCCGCGGCTGGTTTCCATCCGGCCTCCACGTGGTTTCTCCCTCTCGACTTCACGATTGTCCGCTTGGTTTACAGAACGGTGACTGCCTCGATTCGGTCCTCTCGTATCGATCCGTTCCCGATGTTTCCTTCCCCCTCCCGAACGCGGTCGGCGGGTACCCTCATCAGAAGTGTCATCATGACGCTTCCTTTTTTGCCTCACCTCATCGGGTTGGAACATTTTCACTCCCTCAATCGTCCTTCTTTCGATTTTCATGGAGATCCCTTTTTCAATATCGCTTAAAAGCTGAAGATCCTTCGTTGCTATGAAGGTGACAGCCAAGCCATTCTCACCCGCGCGGCCCGTCCGGCCGATTCGGTGGATGTAACTTTCTGCATCCTCGGGAACATCGTAATTAAACACATGGGTCACGCCTTCTACATCAAGCCCTCGTGCAGCAACATCCGTCGCCACTAAATATTGAAGTTTTGCGTCTCTGAAGTTTTTCATGACACGTTCCCGCTTTGCCTGTGAAAGGTCACCATGAAGCTCTTCAGAATTGAATCCAGCTGCCTTCAGGGCATCATTCAATACCGAAACGCGACGTTTTGTACGGCAAAATATGATTGCAAGGTATGGCTGTTCTTCTTTGATCATGTTGATTAATGAAGATTGTTTGGCACGATCGGTCGTCTCGATGACAAGCTGCCTGATTTTCTCGACCGTTACTTGCTCAGCCTTCACAGCTGCTGTTAATGGTTTAGTCATGTAGCGTTTAGCCAATTGATGCACCTGTTCAGGCATCGTCGCTGAAAAGAGCAGCGTTTGGCGCTCCTCTGGAAGCTGTCCCATGATCTCTTCCACTTCTGGTAAAAACCCAATATGAAGCATTTGATCAGCTTCATCAAGCACAAGTGTTCCAGTTTGTGAGAGATCGATGGTGCCTCTTCGTAAATGATCTAATAACCTGCCTGGCGTGGCTACCACCACGGAGATGTTTCTTGTCAGCTTTTTCATTTGCTGCTCGACATCCTGTCCGCCATAAACTGCAAGCACTTGAAGCCCTTCGATTTCATTAGCGAATTTTTTCAATTCAGCAGTGATTTGCAAAGCCAATTCCCTGGTTGGCGTTACGATCAATGATTGTATGTGGGATGCGGCGGGATCGACTTTTTCCAGGATTGGCAGCAAAAAGGCCAAAGTCTTCCCCGTTCCCGTCTGCGCCTTCGCGATGACATCCCTTCCAGCAAGGATATCTGGTATCGATTTCTCCTGAATCGGGGTAGGGGCGGATATTCCTATTTGCTTTAATATCTTATTAATCGCCGGGCTGACGCCAAGGTCGATGAATTCTGTCATGTATGGGCCTACTTTCTGAATTTCTTCATTTAATTGACTGATAAATCCACTTTAATGGTAACAGGTTCGTTCACTTCATGTCATTATCCTTAGTCTAAGCTATTTGTTAGTATATCATTATCTATTTTCGAGAAAACCTGTACCTTAAAATTTTTCGTGCTATTGTACTTTAGTTATTTTTCTAATATAATTTATAAGATTTATTATCATCGAGCTACTTACTTGAAAAAGGGTAAGCATCTCCTCCTTGTAGATTTTTGCAAGGATTTTTTGCATAGAAAAAAGGAGTGACCGCATGTTTAAATTAAAAGAACGGAATTCAAATATTAAGACAGAAGTACTTGCGGGGCTTACAACCTTTTTAACACTGGCTTATATCATCGTTGTAAACCCCATGATCCTTTCTGATGCCGGTGTTCCATTCGACCAGGCATTCACAGCAACCATAATCGCAATAATAGTCGGTACCCTATGCATGGCCCTTTTAGCCAATTACCCAATTGTCATAGCACCGGCAATGGGCTTGAATGCTTATTTTGCATACTCGGTATTGGGAACCCATGATATCTCATACACAGTTGCTTTCTCTGCAGTCTTTGTTACCGGTATCATCTTTATCCTTTTATCCCTAACCTCTTTCCGCTCAAAATTGATCGAGGCCATCCCTAATAACCTGAAGCATGCTATCAGTGCCGGAATCGGGCTTTTCATCACCTTCATCGGACTGCGTTTGTCAGGTGTCGTCACACAGCATGAATCCAACCTGGTTACCCTTGGAAGCTTCAGGGATCCCAGCGTGGCGCTTACATTGGTTGGTTTGGTCATAACGATCGTACTGATCGTTCGCAATGTGCAGGGAGCGATATTCATCGGAATGATCGTGACTGCCATAATCGCTTTCTTTACAGGACAATTGGAAATTAGCGGTTTGGTTTCCACTCCTTCCTTACCTGAAGGGATTATAGTCGCCAATCCCATCACATCTATCGCCGATGTCATTAACTACGGGCTATATGGCGTCGTCTTCTCCATTTTGCTTGTCATGCTTTTCGATACGACCGGTGCTTTATTGGGAATTGTCCGTCAAGCTGGATTGCTGAAGGAGAATAAGCTTGAAAAATCCGGCAGTGCCTTCTTTGCAGATTCCGTCGGCACTACTGTCGGCGCCATGTTCGGTACAAGCCCGACCGCTGCCTCGGTTGAATCATCAGCTGGTGTAGGAGCGGGGGGCAAGACAGGTTTAACCGCTTTGGTGGTGGCCATCCTATTCCTAATCACCGCCTTCTTCAGCCCGCTGATAGGAGCTGTCTCAAATGTAGCGGCAATCACGGCACCTAGCTTGATCATCGTCGGAAGCATGATGATTAAGAGCATTAATGAAATTGACTGGACACACTTTGATGAATCATTTCCAGCCTTTTTGGTCATTGTCGCCATGCCTTTGACATCAAGCATCGCCAACGGGATAGCACTCGGATTCATCGCCTACCCCATTTTAAAAATGGCAAGAGGCAAATTCCGTGAAGTGCATCCGTTCGTGTACATGTTTGCCGTTTTATTCCTTTACCAACTGATTTTCCTGGCTTGATCATCTTAAGAGGAATCCCTTGTGGTTCCTCTTTTTTTAGCCCCCACAAAGAAAAAGGAGGATATCCAACTTGTCGCCGGATATCCTCCTATATGTTCATTGGTTCATTTGATCAAGAAAATCACCCAGGAGATCGTCAAGATTTTCCTCTTCAGGTTCTGGTTCCTCCACTTGTTGTGTGGTTTTTTCCAAACTCCAATCAAAGTCATCCAAATCTTTCTTAGATATTTCTGCCTGCACCACTTCATTATCCTGTTCCTCGGGCTCATCCTGCAAATAAATCTCCTCATTAATTACATTGCTGTCTAATGAGGCTAGCAAGGCTGTTGCGCGTAAAGGATCGGATAAAAGATGGTACATAATCGTTCCAAGCATAGCTTCTGAGTGGGAATGCTTGAGCCAGTCACGCTGAGATTTGCTAAGCTTGTTCGGCATGGGCAGGGCAATCATTTCCCGTTCCTGATGGGTCGATTGTCCGATTCCATCGAGAACATACTCGGCAATTTTACTGGAAAAATTCCTTCTTTCCGTTTCTTTCAATTTCTGCAGCTGCCTTAACGTATAATCTGATACATCTGAAGGGATACGAAAAGTGATGGCTTGTCCTCTTTTGATTTCAGAAGAAGCTGTTTTTTTCATTCTCTCACCTATTTAACAGCACCTGATCTTTGTTCTTTCTTCTTTTGGTGGGATTGCTGCTGTTCCTTTGAATTCCGGCGATTAAAATCCGAAATCAATTTATAATAGGCGTTGGCCATCATCCAAACGCTTTCCCGTTCATCTTCAAAAAAGTCGATATTGTAGCCATCAAAATTCTGATTGAGCGTTTTCAGGTAATCTTTCAAGACAATCGAACCTCCGCCAACAAAATAGCAGATTTCCGTTTGCGAGTTTTTCTGCCATACGTTGCGCAGATGGCGATATTGCTTTTTCGCAAGTTCTCCTAAAATCCGGTCAACGATATCATGGACGCTTGTCCGGCTTCCGCGAACCATAATATGGTTACGATCGTTTTTCTTCGTGATGATTTCAACGACATCTCGTCTGCTATCCAGCTCGACACCGTGTTTTTTTCTGATTTCTTCACGAATAGATTCTAGGGCCTCAGCTACTCCTAGATTGAATCCTTGCGCCTTATCATCGTCAACTTTACGGTTTTTAATGACCGCGATATCTGTCGATAGTCCGCCAATATCTTGAATGAGAATTCTTCTATCTATTAATTCACGGTTAATGATATTCAAATCATTGTCCATGACTAAATTAATGTATGCGGCGAAGCCCTCTGGATAGACTTTCACTTCATCAAATTTGATATTAACCTTAATACCTTGGTATTTAGGTGTAATTAAAAATTCTACTTGGTGAACGGATCCCAGTAGCTTCGAACGGTACCCAACATCTTTCCCTTCCTTAACTTCCCGAAGAGGTAGACCTGTTCCAAGCGTATAATTCGCTTCGACAACGTTATTTACTTTTTTGAACTTATCATTATTCCCTTGCTTGGCAGCATCCAATGCAATAGCCGCAAAAAGCATGACTAATGTTTGGTCTTCCTCTGATTTACTGCTCCCCAAATCTAGTTCTGTTGGGTTATCACTTTTTGTCGCTAAATTTCCGACACGATAAATGGCATTATTGTCTTGCAAGGCTGGTGAATGGACTCTAATATGTAACCCTTCCAATGGGTTTTTTTCATCGAGTTCTTCGATTCCTATGACCGGACGATCTTCAATGTCTTTTGCAATGACATTTGGTATATATAGTTCAGACTCTAGCTTTCCAAAAATAGCTTTAATTGCATCATTTCCTACGTCTATTGCTGCGATTCTAGAACTCATCTAAAAACATCCCCTTTTTCATAAAAAATTTAGGTGGAGCACTCTATTAAGCATAGAAAAGGTTTCTATATTAGTCAATGCTTCATAAGTTGTAGCTTTATTTGTCGAATTGTATTCATTTGTGTACACATTAGGAACAAATATGTACACACGTTATATATAGCCATGTGTACTCATTTGTAAACGTGTTTACTTTTTTGTGTACAAACCAACTATTTTTGTTTACATGCATACAATATTGCAAACAAACAAAAAAACTAACTTTTAATAATCTTCTTCATATAAAAGAAAGTGTAAAAAAGGAGAATTTGGTCATTGTAATAAATTAGACAAGCCACTAATGAAACGTATGAAGATATTAAAATCACCGAAAAAATACAGAACTTCCTCAATATCCGTAGCCATATTGGCTCAGCACTTTATCCTTCCTTCGTTTTCTAAGCTAGAAACAGATATAACAACTGATGTCTTAATTGTTGGTGGCGGAATTACGGGTATCACTTCAGCTTATCTATTAGCCAAGCAAGGTGTGAAAGACGCATTCATTGAGGCAGATTAGACCCTTAATGGAACAACAGGCACACAACCGCAAAAATCACGGTCCAGCACGGCTTGATTTACGACCAATTTATTACTGATCACAGTGAGGAATAGGCCAGACTATACTATATGAGGCCAACACTGAAGGAACGGAGCTATCAAAGGATTGATAGAAGAACATTCTATTGAATGTACAAGATGCGTATACGCAAATACTAATGTTTGTTCCTCCTCTGATTTACTGCTCCCCAAATCTAGTTCTGTTGGGTTAACTTTTTGTCGCTAAATTTCCGACACGATTAATGGCATTATTGTCTTGCAAGGCTGGTGAATGGACTCTAACATGTATCCCTTCCAAGTTTTTTTTACATCGAGTTCTTCGATTCCTATGACTGGCCGATCTTCATGTCTTTTGCAATGACATTTGGTATATATTGTTGTAAGCTCTAGCCTTCCAAAAATAGTTTTAACATCATTTCCTACATCTACTGCTGCGATTCTAGAACTCATCTAAAAACATCCCCCCTTTTTCATAGAAAAAAATTAGGTGGAGCACTCTCGATAGAAGAGATTTCTATATTAGTCGATGCTTCATTAGCTGTAGCTTTATTTTCATTTGTCGAATTGTATTCATTTTTGTATACATTAGGAACAAATATGTATACACCTTATATATAGCCATGTGTACGTGTTTGTAAACATGTATACATATTTGCTTACAAACTAACTATTTTTGTTTACATGTATACAAAATTGCAAACAAACCAAATAATGTATTTTTTTTAGTCTTTCTTCTTACAAAAATAAGCGTATAAATAGCGGATTTGGGTATGGTAATAAATGGACGATTCACTAATGAACTGTATGGAGGTATTCAAATGACTGAAAAAAATACAGACCTTCCCCGATTTCCTGAACCTTATTGGCGCAGTGCGTTGACATTCCCTTCTTTTTCTAAACTAGATACAGACATAACCACTGATGTCTTAATAGTAGGCGGCGGAATTACCGGAATCACATCTGCTTATCTACTTGCTAAACAAGGTGTTAAAGTCACACTGATTGAAACAGGCCAAATCCTTACCGGAACGACGGGACACACTACAGCAAAAATCACGGCCCAGCATGGCCTGATTTACGACCAGTTGATCACTGACCATGGCGAAGAGAATGCCAAGCTTTATTATGAAGCCAATACAGATGGAATGAAGCTGATTAAAGAGTTGGTAGAAGAACATTCCATTGAATGTAATTTGACTGCACAGGATGCCTATGTGTACGCAAATACGGACGAATATATAAGCAAAATCCAAAAAGAACTGAGAGCCTATCAAAAACTTGGCATTCGGGGGGATTATGCGGAGAATATCCCTTTCTCCATTCCATGTAAAGCTGCTGTGATAATGAAAGATCAAGCACAGTTTCACCCATTAAAATATTTAACGTCCCTCATTTCGACAATTATCGATGCAGGAGGCACAATCTATGAACGGACAACGGCAATGAAGATTGAAGACGGCGATCCACCAACCGTTCTGACGGATACGGGACATTCCATCAAAAGCAATCAGGTTATCGTGGCCTCCCACTTCCCTTTCAATGATGAAAAGGGCTTATACTTTGCCCGTGTTCATGTAAGTAGGTCCTATGTGCTTGGCATCAGGACTGAACAGGAGTATCCAGGCGGGATGTATTACAGTGCAGACAGCCCTAGCCGCTCCCTTCGCTATACGGAATTGGACAATGGGGAAAAACTTATACTTGTTGGCGGAGATGGCCATAAAACAGGCCAGGGAATCTCGACGATCGAGCATTATGAAGCACTGAAGGACTTCAGTGCCCAGTATTTTGATGTAAAAGACATTCCCTACCGCTGGTCGGCACAGGATATCGTGACACCGGATAATATCCCCTTCGTCGGTCCAGTGACATCCAACCAACAAAACGTCCTGATAGCTACCGGCTATGCGAAATGGGGAATGACGAATGGATCGATTGCCGCCAGGATCTTAACTGACCGGATTTTGCAAAAAGATAACCGGTATGCGGAATTGTATGATCCTGCCCGTTTAAAAGGCGTGAAGAATATTCTCCAAGATAATGCTGATGTGGCGAAGCATCTCATCAAAGGCAAATTGGCTGTCAATCATAAAACGCCGGAAGACATAGGAATTGATGAAGGAGCAATCGTGAAGGTGGATGGAGACAAAGCTGGGTGTTACCGTGACCATGATGGCCAGCTTCATATTGTTGATTCCACATGTACACACATGGGGTGTGAAGTTGCCTGGAATAGCGGAGACCGTACTTGGGATTGCCCATGCCATGGCTCCCGCTACTCCATCGCTGGTGAAGTGTTGAATGGCCCTGCTGTCGAACCATTGAAGAAAATTCGCTGACTGCCAATTTGTGATTTTATCTAATAGTCGACTGGGCCCGCCGTTTTCCTTATACTGAAGTTACTGCATGGTTGAATGGCTGCAAATAACTCTGAAAAGGAATGAATCGAACATGAACGGTAAAAACCGGAAAGATATTACCCCAGGTGCCTCTGTGGACATTGTACTTAAAGCAGATCAACGCACCGGAAAACTGACAAGCGGCACTGTAAAGGATATTTTAACCAACTCCAGCACCCACCCTCATGGAATTAAAGTAAGATTGACTGATGGCCAGGTGGGCAGGGTTCAAGTCATTCATAAGTGATGTGCACTCGGTCCAGGCCGAGTGTTTTTTTGTGATTGTTCGATGAATTAATGACAAAGGTGGATATTTCAATCATGTTTCCCATTCATAATTCGTACAATAGGGGTGAGATTATCTCTATAAAAAGGCTGGTGTCAAAATGAATCAAGAATACAATGCCCCCGTTAGGGATTATTACCGCAACGATGAACATATATTGAAAGTTTCCGGCTCAGAGACGCTATCTGCTGCTCCGGATCAAGCCACGATCACCCTTGGAGTCATAACAGAGGATGAGGACCCGCAAAAGGCCCAGCAAGCCAATTCCCAAGCAATCGCAAATGTCATCGCATCACTTAAATCCGCAGGCATTCCCGAAGAGCAATTGAAAACGAGTGATTACAGGATCGATCCACAATATGATTATATTGACGGAAAGGAATTGTTCAAGAACTACAAAGTCCAGCACATCATACAAGCCCAGACGACCGACATCGAGAAAATAGGCAGCATAATCGATACGGCCGTCAGAAGCGGCGCCAATTCAATCACCAGCATCCGCTTCTCTTTATCCAATCCAGATGCATACTATAACCAGGCACTTTCTCTAGCTTTAAAAAATGCATACGAAAAAGCACTCTCCATGGCCCGAACGCTAGGAATCTCATTGAACCCAGTCCCTAATAGGGTTGAAGAACTATCTGAAACGGCAACTCCAATGCTTTTTCAAACAAGTACCCTTTCAAAAATGGCGACTACCCCGATTCAGCCTGGTGAATTGAACATAACTGCCTCGGTAAGGGTGGAATACACGTACTAGCACTCACTAAATTCCATCCTAAAAATCCCCCTTGGCAACCTAAAGGGGGATTCAGACTGTGGACAAATTAGAGAAGAACTAATTTACTTTCAATTCGTTTAAAAAGGTTCATGATTTCAGAAATCCGCTCCCTTTCCGCCGACTGTCTGCCAAGCCTCCTCGCCGGCAAGCGTCTCCGGGGTCTCGGCTAGCCAGTTATTCGGCAGGAGTGTCGCAAATTTCTTCAATCTAGTAAGGGTTTCATTCCTATAATCCAGTTAAAAAACATGCAGGATCATTCAGTATTCCACTAAAATCATGGTTCTAGGATGGGAGCAATCCGAACCTCCTTTTGTCGCAAACGTAACCCCCTTGGCAATCCAAAGGGGGTTTTTCATTTTAAAAGACTACCGTTTTATTTTCATGAACAATGACGCGGTCCTCCAAATGCCATTTAACGGCACGTGCCAGCACCCTGCGTTCAGCTGAACGACCGATTTTCTTCATATCCCCGGCAGAATCACGATGGTCCACCCGTTCGATATCCTGCTCGATGATTGGACCTTCATCCAAATCATTCGTCACATAATGGGAAGTCGCCCCAATCAGCTTAACACCTCTGTCATAAGCTCGTTCATAAGGCCGTGCTCCAATGAAGGCAGGTAAAAATGAATGATGGATATTGATGATCCTGTTCGGATGGGCCGCTACGAAATCCGGCGTCAATATCTGCATATACCTGGCTAAAACAATAAGGTCCACTTTGAATTCTTCCAGAAGTCCAAGCTGTTTAGTCTCCACTTCCTTACGTATATCCTTATTGGCAGGAATGTAATAAAACGGGATGCCCATCGATTCGACAATTTCCCTCGTATCTTCATGATTGCTGATGACCAGCGCAATATCAGCCAATAAATCCCCGCTTTGCCACTCCCATAGCAATTCCAGAAGGCAATGAGGTTCCTTCGAAACGAAGATTGCCGTCCTCTTCAGATCACTCACATGATTAAATGTCCATTGCATCGAGAATACTGTCGAAACTTCCTGGAATGCCAGTTGCATATCCGCTGCCTTGTCATTCAATCCTGGACAATCGAACTCGATCCTGGTGAAAAAGGTACCGCCCTCAGGATTCATCGAATACTGACTCAATTCAACAATATTTGCATCATATTCTTTAAGAAAAGCCGTAACTGTCGAAACAATTCCCGGCTGGTCCGGACATTTTATAATTAAACGGCCTCTATCTTGATTTCTTTCGCGAAATTCCTGTAACTGCTCTTGCACAAAGTTGCTCACCATTTTCCCAACTGCCCTTCTTCTATTTTGCTATATTATACTTCAATTCATGGGCAAAATTAAAGTCAGTCAACCAATTCGGGATTTTGTTGATAGACAAAATCAACATTGCCTAAAATACTCCACAGTTTTATCCCATCCCATTCATTAGATTTTCGATAGATAAATCATCAGCCTGAATTGTTTCAAATTTATCTCTAGAGCTCAATCTATCCTAAAATTCTTCTCCTATTAAATAATTTTTGTCATTTTTTCAGGAAATTACAGGTAATTTGGAAGGAAATGAAGGCAAAGGCCGAGAACCCATAGTGAAGGGGGATTATTGGATGAAATGTCGGTATGTTCTGGATAACCTTTTTGGTTTCAGTTTTATTTTCCATAGTTAATAAGGTTATTCACTGCCTCATAAGGGTATAGACCATTCTATTAGTTTTTTTAAAAGGGGGAAATGAAATTATCATGAAATCATCCGTTACATTCATTGTATCCATTCTGGTTGTTCTTGGTCTTCTGTCCGGCTGTGCCGAAAAGGACCAGCTGGAGGACGGGAGTAAGCTGATCAATGATGACCAGTTTGTTTTCGCTGCTTCAGGTGAATTCAAGCCATTCAGTTATGTCAATGATGACATGACCGTGACCGGATTCGATATTGAAGTTGGCGATGCAATTGCAAAGGAACTCGACCTAGAACCTGTGCCTAAACGGATAAAGTTCAAAGGTATCGTGGAAGGTGTTAAAACCGGTCGGGCAGATGCTGCGGTTGCCAGTCATACAATCAATGAACAAAGAAGTAAACATGTTGCCTTCTCGACCCCTTATTACTATTCAGGTCCTCAAATTTTCGTCCGCCCGGATAGTGATATTAAAACGGTTGAAGATTTAAAGGGTAAGGAAGTTGCGGCTTCTAAAGGCTCCACGTACGCAACGACGGCAGAAAAATATACAACCAATGTAAAAACCTATGACAGTGATATCACCGCCCTGAAGGCATTGAGCGGAGGGCGTCATGATGCCGTCATCACCGACTTCGTAACCGGTAAGGAAGCGACCAAGGAAGGTTTCGACATCGAAGGAAGGCAATTGATCGAACGGAGCGAGCAGGCCATCGTACTGCCTGACGACAACCCTCAGCTGCTTGCACGCATCAACGAAGCTCTTGAAAACCTCCGTGAAGATGGAACGCTTGCTGAAATCAGCAAAAAGTATTTTGGTGAAGACATCACAACTAAGCCTGAATAAAGATTGATAGAAAGGGAGTCATTACATTGCCAAGTTTTTCACATTTTTTTGATACATTATTTAGCTCCTCGGACGTATTCATCCGGGCCATGCTCCTCACATTGGAACTGACGGTAGTCTCCATATTGGTGGGTATCGTCATCGGTTTGCTATTTGCACTTTTAAAAATATCCAATATAAAAATTCTTGCATGGATTTCAGATACATATGTATTCCTGGTACGGGGAACGCCTTTAATCGTACAGATATTCATACTCTATTTCGGTATCAGCAATCTCTTCTTGCTGCCGGACTTCTGGGCGGCGTCACTTGCCCTGGCTTTCCATAATGGAGCTTATATCTCAGAGATTTTACGTGGTACGATTCAATCCATCGACAAAGGCCAAATGGAGGCCGGACGCTCCCTTGGCATGAGCAATTCGCTCACCTTAAGGAGAATCATCTTGCCTCAAGCCTTCCGCCGCGCATTGCCGCCGCTTGGCAACCAATTCATCATCGGACTGAAGGATTCATCACTGGCGGCCTTCATATCCATGAATGAGCTGTTTAATGTAGCCACTACGTTGGGCTCGAATAATTTCGATGAAATGACTTATTTATTGATTGTAGCCGTCTACTACTTGATTCTAGTGGCTTTCCTGACCATTATCGTCAATTTATTCGAAAAGAAACTGTCCATTAGTGATCGATAGGGGGAATTGAAATGGAACAAAAAGAAATGATTCGCATTAGGAATTTAAATAAATCGTATGGAAACCTGCATGTACTTAAAGATATCGATATGAAGGTACTCGATAGCGATGTTGTCTGTCTGATCGGACCAAGCGGTTCCGGAAAAAGCACCCTGCTCCGCTGTTTGAATTATTTAGAGAAGAAAGACAGCGGCCAAATCCTCATTGAAGGAACGGAAATCAATCCTGGTACCCATGATATTAATAAAATCCGCGAGAAAGTCGGAATGGTATTTCAGCATTTCTACCTCTTTCCTCATATGACCGTACTGGAAAATGTGATCGAAGCACCGACACACGTCAAAAAAGTCCCTAAGGCCCAAGCGATTGAAGAAGCAAAGGCATTGCTTGCCAAAGTCGGTTTATCGGATAAAGCGGATGTCTATCCAAGCAAGCTCTCAGGCGGGCAGAAACAGCGTGTTGCCATCGCCCGCGCCCTTGCCATGAAACCTGATATCCTGCTCTTTGATGAGCCCACCTCGGCTCTGGATCCCGAACTTGTCGGTGAAGTTCTTGCCACGATGAAGGAGCTTGCCTTGGAAGGGATGACAATGGTAGTCGTTACACATGAAATGAGCTTTGCACGTGAGGTCGGGGATTGGATTGTCTTCATGCATAATGGGAGGGTTGTCGAAAGCGGACCGCCAAAAGAATTCTTCACCCATCCAAAAGAAGAACGTACAAAAGAATTTTTGCAAACGACAGTCTTTTAATTTTAATTCTAAGTCCTGTCTGCTAGCGCGATTATAAGCAATACAGGCGTGAATCCCTGTATTGCTTTTTTTAGATGAAAAAGGTTTAATTTGTTTCTTTAATGTCCAGTTAGGTCGTTACCTAAATTACATGATTAAAGTTTCAGGGATATTTCCGCTCGGATTGTACAAACTAAATACTTGATGAATTGTTTCAGATAAACCGTGATTCCGGCTCGAACATGGAAAAATATCTGTATTTATGGTATATATACAGGTAAAATTAAAAGAAGTATATAAATGAAAGAGGTCGAATTCAGTTGGAAAATAACTCTTCGAATTTTATTAAAAATATTATAAAAGATGACCTAGAGTCCGGAAAACATGATCATGTCATCACCCGCTTCCCTCCTGAGCCGAACGGATATTTACATATCGGGCATGCCAAATCCATCATTTTGAATTTTGGGGTGGCTGATGATTTCAATGGGAAAACCAACCTTCGTTTCGATGATACGAATCCATTGAAAGAGGATATTGAGTTTGTAAACTCCATTAAGGAAGATGTAAAATGGCTCGGCTACGACTGGGATAACCTTTTCTTCGCTTCCGACTATTTTGATGAAATGTATAAAAGAGCTGTGCTGCTCATCAACAAAGGACTGGCATATGTGGACGACCTTAATGCCGACCAAATCCGTGAATATCGCGGAACGCTGACAGAACCAGGGAAAGACAGCCCCTACCGCAATAGAACCGTTGAGGAAAACCTTGAACTATTTGAAAAGATGCGCAGCGGCGAATTTGAAAACGGCGCAAAAGTATTGCGTGCAAAAATCGATATGAGCTCACCCAACATTAATTTGCGTGATCCCGTCATATACCGTATCTCCCATACTGAACACCATAATACCGGCAACAAATGGTGCATCTACCCAATGTATGCCTTTGCCCACCCGATTGAAGATGCCATCGAGGGAGTCACGCACTCCATTTGTACGCTTGAGTTCGAAGATCAACGCCCTCTTTATGACTGGATCGTTGAGAATTGTGAAATGGAAAGCAAACCAAAGCAATATGAATTTGGCCGTCTTAACCTGACCAATACAGTAATGAGCAAGCGAAAACTGAAGCAGCTTGTCGATGAGGGCTTCGTGGACGGCTGGGACGACCCTCGGATGCCTACCGTTTCAGGCTTGCGGAGACGCGGGTATACACCCGAAGCGATTCGTGCATTCTGCCAAGAGATAGGTGTCGCCAAAACAAGCGGTATCGTAGACTCTCAAATGCTTGATCATTTCGTGCGGGAAGACTTAAAGCTGAAGGCTCCACGGACTATGGCCATCCTGAACCCCCTTAAAGTGGTCATCACCAACTATCCTGAAGGCGAGATAGAGTGGCTGGATGCTGAGGTCAATCCGGAAGTACCGGAAATGGGTACACGCCAAATCCCGTTTTCACGTGAAATATATATCGAACAGGACGATTTCATGGAAAACCCGCCGAAAAAGTATTTCCGACTTTTCCCGGGCAATGAAGTCCGTTTGAAACATGCTTATTTCATTAAATGTGAAGAAGTGATAAAGGACGACGCCGGTAATGTCATTGAACTTCGCTGCACATACGATATTGAAACGAAAAGCGGATCGGGCTTCACTGGCCGTAAAGTAAAAGGTACATTGCACTGGGTCGAAGCTTCACAAGCGGTTTCAGCAGAATTCCGCAACTTTCAGCCGTTAATCTTGGATAAGGAAAATGATGAAGAGGAAGAAAAATCATTCCTGGACCGGGTAAACCCTGATTCTATCGAAATTCTACAAGGATTTGTCGAGCCTAACATGAAAGATGCTAAACCTCAGGATAAATTCCAATTCTTCAGGCATGGCTATTATAATGTTGATTCAAAACTTACTGCGGCCGATCACTTGGTCTTCAACCAAATCGTCGGGTTGAAAAGTTCATTCAAGTTATAGAATCACGAAAAAGAACCAGATTCCTAGCGGATCTGGTTTTTTTCATTTACTGCACCCTTATATCATTTTTTCTCGTATAGCTTGATCCCTTGCTTGGAAAGGGCTTGTTTAAGAGTACTATGTGTCGAAACCTGACTAAAATCAAGACCTAACTGAATCGATGTCTGGGCCACTTCAGGTCGAATCCCGGAAATGGTCGATTGAATGCCTAACAGGTTCAGGGTACTTATCAATTGATAGATTTGTTGGGCAACCATCGTATCCAAAAGGGAGACTCCCGATAAATCGATGAATAAGTGGGTGATATTTTTACTAATGCATTTGCTTGGAGTCCCATTCAAAATTTCCTTTGCCCGATAGGTATCGATTTCACCGATTAACGGCAATACCGCAATGGCATCAACAATGGGAATGACAGGTGCGCCCAGTTCATTAATCAGCTCCTGTTGAGCTGACAAACGTTGTTTTGTCAAAAGGTAATACTGCTCGGTGAACTCACGGTTCAATTGATCGAAGGCATGATTAATAAGCCGGCTCCACCGGATGATTATTTCTTTCGTTATCTTCGTATCCATGAGCATATAATCAGTGATGAATGCCCAATATGTTTCACGCACCTTATTAAGCGCTTCCAACACTTCGTAAATGGGGGTGTCCGATTCAACCCTGCTCTTCGCGACAAGTGTGGCCCACTCCTCCATCGTTTCAATAAAAGCAGTTTTATCTTCAAGTAGAGCACTTGTCACTGTCTTGATAGTCAAAGTATTCTGTTCCCTAAGCAGCTTTTCGATTTCCTCATTAGAATCTATTGAATAGATGGACCCAGACTGCTTTTCCCTTAAAGCCAGCCAATTTTCCGTAATCTTCGGCGAGTTATCAAGAATATATCGATATAAATTTTCATCTATTTTATCCATTTGTGTTCCCCTATCTCCCTAGTTATTTCATTTTGAATAGTATTAATAAATCTCCATATCCCGCTTTCTCCATTTCATTTCTGGGGATGAATCGAAGGGCCGCAGAGTTTATGCAATATCTCGTGCCTTTAGGACTTGGGCCATCGGGAAAAACATGTCCAAGGTGTGAATCGGCATCCCTGCTGCGCACCTCGGTCCGGGTCATTCGGTGGCTGAGGTCCATTTTTTCATTGACGCTTGCCGACATGATGGGCTTCGTGAAGCTTGGCCACCCACAACCGCTATTATATTTATCCCGCGAACTGAATAGGGGCTCCCCGGAAACGACATCCACATAAATGCCTTCTTCAAAGTGATCCCAATAGGCATTATCGAAAGGCGGCTCCGTGCCATTTTCCTGGGTGACATGAAACTGGCTCTCCGTTAAGGTCTTTCTAAGGTGTGCATGATCCTTAGGCCAATTTTCTTTAATGAAAGCATCCCGGCCTGAGCCTTTACGGTACAATGCATAGCGAAATTGATTTTTCCGATAGAATTCTTGATGATACTCCTCAGCGGCGTAAAATTGCCCCGAGGGTAGAATACCCGTAACAATAGGTTTCTTAAACCGCCCGCTCATCATTAAATCTTCCTTCGATTGTTCTGCTTCCCGTTTCTGACGTTCATTAAGATAGAAAATGGCTGCCTTGTATTGCTTTCCCCTATCCGAGAACTGTCCATCGTCATCCGTAGGATCGATTTGCTGCCAGAATATCTCTAATAACGTTTTATAGGAAATGATTGATGGGTCGAATACCACTTGAACCGCTTCGACATGATCAGTCGCACCGGTAATCACTTGTTTATAACTTGGAGCGGCAAATTCACCGCCTGTATAACCTGATGTCACTGAAATGATACCATCCATTTCATCAAAGGGAGCAACCATGCACCAAAAGCAGCCTCCTGCAAAGATAGCTGTTTCTTTTCCATCCATCGTCATCCTAAAACTCCCCTTTCACGCCTGTCATTTTATGTATTATATACCAGCAAGCCAAGCACCTTCAAATTCAAAAATTCTACCTTTGCGTAACAAACATAAAAGAGGCACTTAGGAGTAAACCCAAGTGCCCTTTTATGTTAAATCCGTTATTTAAAGTATCACACTTACAATGATCGCTGATAGGATGCTGACAAGAGTCGCACCATATAGCAGCTTCAAACCAAAACGGGCTACAACATTCCCCTGTTTTTCATGAAGTCCTTTGACTGCACCGGCAATGATACCAATTGATGAGAAATTGGCGAAGGAAACCAAGAAAACCGAAACGATCCCTATCGTCCTTTCGCTCAAGGCAGCTGATGCTTCCCCTAAGCTCAGCATGGCAACGAATTCATTGGTTACCAGTTTCGTCGCCATGATTCCGCCAGCAGTCACGGTTTCTGAAATCGGTATACCCATGATAAACGCAAACGGTGCAAAGATATACCCCATGATGTCTTGGAAGCTGATACCGAAAATCATGTCGAATATACTGTTGATCCCGGCGATTAAAGCAACGAAACCAATTAACATCGCCGCTACAGTGATGGCAACCTTGAACCCATCCATTATATATTCCCCAAGCATTTCGAAGAAAGACTGCTTCTCTGCCCCTTCTTCAACAGGGAGAATATCCTCTGCATCCGTTACTGTATAAGGGTTGATAATGGATGCGATGATAAATCCACCAAACATGTTAATAACAATGGCCGTCACAACGTACTTTGGTTCAATCATTGTCATATAAGCACCGACAATCGACATCGATACAGTTGACATGGCTGATGCACAAAGCGTATACATCCGAGATGGCGGAATGGCACCGAGTTGTTTTTTCAAGGTTATGAAAACCTCGGATTGGCCTACTATTGCTGATGCAACCGCATTGTAAGATTCCAATTTACCCATCCCATTCACCTTACTTAGAACGAATCCAATCCACTTCATGATGAACGGAAGGATCTTGAAGTGCTGTAAAATCCCGATTAATGCGGAGATGAATACGATAGGAAGAAGGACATTTAAAAAGAAGGGCGATGCTCCTTCGTTTACAATCCCGCCAAATACAAAGGTGATCCCTTCATTTGCCCATTCCAAAAGTTTTCCGAAACCATCGGCAATTGAATTGATGATCACTAAGCCAAACTTCGTGTTTAATAATAAATAAGTTAAAACAAGCTGAATGACCACCATGAGGATGATCGGTTTAATTTTAACTTTCTTCCGGTCACTGCTGACTAAGATAGCTAGTCCAAAAACGATAAGCAGTCCTAAAATTGCAATCAGAAATTTCATATATTCTGCCTCCACTAAGGGTGAATTTAAGGTTCGTGCATTAATAGTAGGATACCCTCAAATAATTTATGCAAACGTTTTCTCTTTCATCCAAAATACATGTACGTACCTCTCCAGAAGTCTATATTAAACTAATATTTTTTTTAGTGCAATTATTATTTCCCTTTTTAAAATAACAATTAGTGACAATAATGGGTTCCGTGAATAAAAAAAGAAGGCTCCCCTTCGAAAGGAACCTTCTCTTGCCTCAAATAATATCCACTATTCAGGCAGCTGTTTTTCTTGTAATCACCGTTGTCGCTAATCCTGCCCCTCCAATTACAAAGATGATGATGGATGCGGCCAAGCCACCTGCCCCTTGATAAAAGTCGATGAATTTCCCAGCAAAAGAGTCTCTGCCTTGGAAACCGCCGCCGCTTGGCATTTCTCCTGGAGTCCCGGAACCATTAGGCCCCCCTTGTGGAGTGCCCTGCGCATCATTAGTTGCCGTTTCCGTCGATGAATCATCTGTCGCCGTACTGCTATTAGCCGATTTTTCCGTATCATCCGAATCTGTTGTATTGCTGCGGTCGGCAGGCTGACCCATCACCGCCTGTCGATTCATTGGCTCATTGCCGCTGCCATCCACATACATCATGATCCCGATGACTGCTTGGACCATTAAGAGGACCGAAACCAATATTCCAACCAAAAAGTGTAACCTACCAAGTCTTTTCATCAATGATTCTCCTCCGAAAATAAATGTATTTATAAGATGATTATCTAAAAAGACCCTTAATTTTTCCTTAAGCAGCAAGGAAGAAAGTAAGGGTCTTTTTCATATTGGCTGGCAGCTAGTTTTTCCTTTGATTTCTCGGAAAAGTGATTTCAAAACGGGTCCGTTCATTCTGCTCACTTGTAACCTTGATGTTCCCTTGATGTGTGTTTACAATCCATTTGGCTATGGATAGTCCTAAGCCAGAGCCTTCATTTGCCGAACGGGATTGCTCCACTTGGTAAAAACGGTTAAAAATCAAGGGGAGTTCTTCCTGTGGAATGCCTATTCCATTATCTTCTACAGTAAGTATGATGGATGAAGCATTCTTGATGCAGGATAGGGAAATTTCCCCGCCTTCCTCGGTGAATTTCATGGCATTATCCACCAAGATCACCAATAGCTGATGAATTCTCTCTTTATCCCCATGAAACACTACCTGTCCGGGAGCATGGCTAATGATTGATTTCTCTTGAAAAGATGCTATATCCGTATACTGTTCCACGATATCCATAAGTAGGTCATCAAGGAAAAAGTTCGATTTCTTAACCTCCATTTGATTCGAATCGGTTCTGGTCAAGGTTAAAAGTCCGTTAACAAGCTTATTCAATCGGCGGACTTCTTTCGAAATGATGGATATATCAACGGCTTTTTCCTCGATTGTCGCGTTAGGTGATTGAAACAGCAAATCAGCCCGCGATTGAATAACAGCAAGCGGCGTTCGAATTTCATGCGAAGCATCCGAGACAAACTGCTGCTGCTGATCCCAGGATTTCTTGACCGGGATCAAGGCCCGTCCTGCCAGAAGATAGCCAGCGCCCACCGCCACGAGACTTCCAATTCCTCCACCAACAAACAATATGAGCAGCAAGCGATCGAGCATTTCCTTTTCTGTATCCACATTCCTGATGAATTGTACGGCCATCTGTCCATACCCCGTATCGACCTGGGTGGAAAGGGCCCGATACGTGTATCCATTCACTGATATTTCTTCAATGTCATCAAAAGTTTTAGGGAAAAATTTTTGTTCATTGACCTTAAAAAAATTATCTACACTCAGTCTTGGCTCAATGATCGTATCATCCGGTCCCCAAACGATGACGCTTGGCCCCGGTCCTAAGAGAAACTCACCTTGCGGACGTCCGCCTGGCATGCCGCCATTATTGAAATCCCGGTAATCCTTTATAAGTGAATCATTGACATCCTTATAGATCTGGTCTTCCGTATAGAAATAAATCGTTCTGCTTAATATGGCTATTAAGACAATAAAGACGATAGAATTCAATATTGTTAGTTGAAGCCTTGTTTTTTGGAACATAATGATCCCCTTATGGTTGTTTTAGCATATAACCAATACCCCGAACGGTTTGAATATCTTTATGATAATTGAAAGGTTCCAATTTTTTTCTAAGGTGATGGATGAACACTTCCACAATGGCAATCGTCGTATCTGAATCAAACCCCCAAATGCGGTCGAAAATCTGCTCACGGGTCAATATTTTCCCATTATTTTGAATCAGGTATTCCAGTAATTCAAACTGTTTCAAGGTCATTTTAATGACCTTTCCATCAACCAAAATATCCTTTTCTTTTTCCAACAGTTCAATATTACGGTATTTCACATGCTGTTCTAGCGAAATAATGCCACTCCTTCGAAGCAGGGCACGAATCCTGGCCTTAAGTTCCGGTGCCTGAAACGGCTTGACCAAATAATCATCGCCACCCATTTCCAACCCTTTGACACGATCCTCAAGTGCATCTTTTGCCGTCAAAAACAAGACACTTGTATCTATTTTTGCTTCCCTGATTTTCCGTACGATTTCAAATCCATCGATTCCCGGAAGCATTACATCCAAAATGATGATATCGTAAATACTTTGTTGAGCCATGAATAGCCCATCTTCCCCATTATCCGCTGTATCGACTTCATATTCATCCGTCAAAATCTGTCGGATCGACTCTAATAATGAAACATTATCTTCTACCACCAAAACCTTCATTCAGGGTACCTCCCAACCGCCTCAATTGTGATATATGTTGATTTTATCCTTTTTCATATGCAAAAGAAAGCGGGCTTTTAATGCCTGCTTTCTTTCAAAATGGTATGTTCATTCGTGACGCAGTGCCTGGATTGGATTTAATTTGGATGCCTTATTGGCAGGAAATACACCAAACATTATCCCGATTAAAATGGAGAATAAAAAGGCAAACAATGTCACCGTCCATGAATAACTAATCGTTAAACTTGAAAAAGCTGAAATCAATTTTGCGATTCCCAAGCCAATTCCAACTCCCAACAGTCCCCCAAAGCAGCTCAGGACCATCGCTTCAATTAAAAACTGAAGAAGAATCGATTTCCGATTTGCCCCAATTGCTTTTCTAATCCCGATTTCCTTTGTCCTCTCCGAGACGGAAACCAACATGATATTCATGATCCCGATTCCGCCTACCAGTAACGAAATACTGGCAATACCGCCAAGCATGAGTGTGAACGTGTCCGATACAGAGCTCATTGTATCCATCAGATCTTCTTGATTGGAAACCGAGTAGTTATCACTCTGTTCTGGGAATGATGTGGTCATCGCACCTTGTACCTGGTACATTGCCCTATCCATGATATTCTCGTTCTCCGCTTTTAAATAGACGGTTCCGATTGTCGTGCTGCCTGTAGCCCTTTCGACAGTGGTGATAGGTGCAATGATGACATCATCCCCGCTCGATCCCATTGAGGTGCCTACCGATTTCAGGACACCGATCACGCGATAGGAAACACCGCCGATAAGCACGTTCTGGTCCACGGCTTTTTGATTTTCAAAAAGCGTGGTGGCTGTATCCGACCCCAGGACAACGACCTTGGAGCGTAATTCCGTTTCCATATCCGTCAAAAACCGGCCTTGACTGAGCTCTAGATCCCTAACTGATAAGTAGGATGAAGTTGCACCGGTCATTGAAACCTGCACCGTAGCTTCTCCGTTCTTGGCATAAACGCGTCCAGTGACCACAGGCGCCACTTCCGATATCCCGCTCAGCTCTTTAAACTGTTCAATTGTATCATCCGTCAGCTCCACGGAGTCGGTATCCGTGACACTTACCGTTATCAGGTTCGTTCCCAGGCTATTGATCTCATCCTGAACGGACTGTGAGGAACCCTTCCCAATCGAAACCAGGACGATTACGGAGGCAACTCCAATTATGATCCCAAGCATGGTTAAAAATGCTCTGACTTTATTGGTTTTGATACTGCGTATAGCCATCTTCATTGATTCGCTCAGGTTCAATCCAATCACCTCCGTTTTCAAATAGCTGACCATCCTGTATCCGGACGACACGAGTCGCTTCCTTAGCCACTTCCAAGTCATGGGTTATAAGAATGATTGTTTGTCCCTTTCCGTTCAATTCTTTCAGCATCTGCAGCACTTCTTTACTCGTTTTACTATCAAGCGCCCCCGTCGGCTCATCCGCCAATAAAACGGGAGGATTACCGGCAAGTGCCCTTGCAATCGCAACTCTTTGCTGCTGTCCACCCGACAGTTGGGTAGGCAGATGATTCTTCCGGTCACCAAGGCCCACCATATCAAGGCACGCATTGGCCACTTCTCTTCTTTCCCTCACGCCTGCCCCTCTATAAACCAGGGGAAGTTCGACATTCTCCAATGCTGTCAGTTTTGCCAACAGGTTGAAATTTTGAAAGATGAATCCTATTTTAATATTACGGATGGCAGCTAACTCATTATCCTTCATCTTCTCCACTTCTTTACCATCAAGAAGATATTCACCTATGTCAGGCTTGTCAAGGCAGCCAATCATATTCATGAACGTCGATTTCCCTGACCCAGAAGGACCGATGATCGAAATGAAATCGCCTTTATCGATTGTAAGACAGACATCCTGAAGTGCCTTGACCGTTTCACCGCCTAATTCATAAGACTTGGACATGTTCTTAATTTTTATGATGGGTTTCGCCATTTTACTGACCTCCCTTTCCACTCGGCATTCCGCCACCGTTTGGCATCCCGCCGCTTGGCATTCCGCTGCCGCTCTGCATTCTTACCTCGCCTCCTTGGCCTCCCCTCATTCCTTCGACGCCGCTGCCAGTGGAGCTTTCATTGATGGTGATAGGCAAGGAAACAAACTGTCCCTCTTCAAGCCCTGAAGTTATTTCAATATACCTATCGTTGCTGATTCCAGTCTCAACCACTTTCTTTGTACTGGCAGCTCCTTCAGTTGTATCGGATTGTTGTATATTCACATATTTCTCTTCCCCGTCGATTTGGACTGCTTCAATCGGAACATATAAAGCATCCTTTACACTAGTCGTCAAAATGCTCACCTCAGTCGACATCCCAATTTTTATATCGCCGGGTTTGTCAATTTTGATAGTGACATCGAATGAAGAAACTCCATTCTCATATGTACCTTCCTTTGCTACACTGGTCACTTCCCCCGTAAACGTTTCATCTTCAAAAGCACTGGCTTTAATTTCAACCGTTTGTCCTTTTTTAACACTTGGAACATCCAATTCATCAACACTGATCGTGGTTTTCAATTTTTTATAATCCGTAACATGTGCCAACACTTCACTGCTTGATACACGATCACCTTCTTCAACATCCATTGTTGTAACGGTACCATCGAATGGGGCCGTTATCGGGTCACTTCCATCCGTGAAGGTAATAAGTTCATCACCTTTCTCAACCAATTCATTCTTCTCTACCAGAACTTCGTCCACTTCACCCGTTATGGAAGATGTAATGTCCTCACTATTGATTGCGGCGACCGATCCGGAACCGCTTATTTGAACTTCAAGATCTCCCTTTTCTACTGTAGCCGTCACCGATTTCGCAATGGCAGGCTCAGCATTGTCCTTCATGAAAAACCAAACGCTCCCCCCAATCGCCAGCACTAAAACGGTACCTATCGTTATCAACTTTTTCATCACTTTTCTCCTTTCAGGTTTCCTTCGTTGAAACCAGTATCGTGAAAGAAGCTTAACTTTTCCTTAATGGTTTTGCTTGTGCGTAAAAAGAAAAAACTATGTCGAACGAAAAAAACTTTAATTCCAGCATTTGAATTTACAATATATTCTGAAAAATATATACTGATACTGTTATCGGAAAATGGTAACGAAAACAAAATCAATAATGATGAAGGGGGAACCAACTTGGCATCAAACGATTCAATCGCTAAGGAAACCGAGGTAAGCGCTTCCACGGACTACACCAAGATCGTCCAATCACAATCTTTTCAAGAACTCTTAAGGAAAAAACGCAACTTCATCGTCCCGCTATCTATCTTTTTCATGGTCTTTTATTTCACCCTACCCATACTAACTTCCTATTCTAAAGTTCTTAACTCCTATGCTTTCGGGGCAATCAGCTGGGCCTGGATTTTTGCCTTCGCCCAATTTATCATGACCTGGACATTATGCATCCTCTATTCCAGAAAAGCGGCGACATTTGACAAATTAGTAGAAAAAATCGTTAAAGAAGCGAAAGGATAAAAGGTGAATTCACAATGAATATTCTTGCTTTTATATTATTTCTTATCATTGTCGGACTAACATTGGTCATTACCTATTTTGCTTCACGGCGCACCAAAACGACCGCGGACTTTTATACGGCTGACAGCAGCCTCACTGGCTGGCAGAATGGCTGGGCCATTGCGGGAGATTATATGTCCGCCGCCTCATTTTTGGGAATAGCCGGCATGGTCGCACTCTCTGGATTTGACGGTTTTTTCTATAGCATAGGTTTTCTGGTTGCGTATCTGGTCGTTCTTTATATTGTGGCCGAACCGCTTCGTAACCTTGGCAAGTATACATTGGCGGATATGATCGCTGCCCGTTTCAATGAAAAGAAAGTACGCGGGGTTGCTGCCCTTAACACCATTTCGATTTCAACCTTTTATATGATCGCCCAATTAGTCGGTGCAGGTGCCCTTATAAAGCTCTTACTTGGAATTGATTATCTTTACTCCGTCATCATTGTAGGTGTTTTAATGACCGTATACGTCGTTTTCGGCGGTATGACGGCCACCAGTTGGGTCCAAATCGTTAAAGCCGTTTTATTGATGGCAGGAACATTCATCATCTCCATCATCGTGTTGGCGAAATTTGACTTTAGCGTGATCGAGATGTTCAGGCAGATGAAAACAGCCACTCCTTTGGGCGGGGATTTCCTTAACCCCGGTAACAAATTTAAGGATCCTTTGGATACTTTATCCCTTAATTTAGCGCTTGTACTCGGTACGGCTGGACTACCTCACATTCTTATCCGTTTCTTTACGGTGAAAGACGCCATCACAGCCCGAAAGTCAGTAGTATATGCCACTTGGATCATTGGCATCTTTTATATAATGACCATTTTCCTCGGCTTTGGAGCGGCAGCCTTTGTCGGTTACGACAAAATAATAGCCGCGAATGCGGCCGGAAATATGGCTGCTCCGCTGCTTGCCGAAGCCATTGGGGGCGACTTCCTGTTCGCCTTTGTCTCTGCAGTTGCTTTCGCTACCATTTTAGCGGTTGTCGCAGGTCTCGTTCTATCGGCAGCATCTGCTTTTGCCCATGACTTCTATGGCCACATCATCCGGAAAGGTCAAGCCACCGACAAAGAACAAGTCGTTGCTGCCCGTTGGGCATCCATCGGAGTATCCATCCTTTCCATCATCCTGGCCTTATTTGCCCAAAACATGAATGTCGCCTTCCTTGTTTCACTTGCCTTTGCCGTCGCTGCCAGTGCCAATCTGCCCATCATTGTCTTCACGGTATTCTGGAAGCGTTTTAACACGGCTGGGGCTGTAACGGGCATGTTAGTTGGACTGGTCAGTTCTTTATTGCTTGTATTCCTAAGTCCCAATGTCTGGTCACCAGTGGAGGGAGCGGCAATATTCGTTGGGGAACCATTATTCCCACTTGCCAACCCAGGCATCATCTCCATCCCGATTGGTTTTATCGCAGCCATCGCCGGAACACTTCTGTCAAGCAAAAAAGCTGAGGCCAAAAAATTCGACGAAATTTTGGTTACTGCCAACACTGGGATGAAAGATCCTATATAAACTAGATTCATTATTATTTTAAAATATTAAAAAGAGAAAGGAGAGCAGGCTTCGGCCTGCTCTCCTTTCTCTTTTTTCAGAACATATTCATCAGGAAGATTCCCGCTAACTTCTCAATCTTACCTTCCTTCTATTGTACTTAGTTACTAACTGGTTCATGACTTCGGCAAAGATCAGCCCCATCGCAATGGCACCAGCCAGCATGAAAACCTTGGCTGCCAGCTGAACGGCGACATAAAAATCATTTCCGACAAAATGCTTCATCGCATCATACGACAAACCTCCAGGCACGAGGGGGATGATTCCCGATACATTGAAAATCGTGATCGGCCTTTTATACCTTTTAGCAAAATACTGGCTGATGACCGCAACGATAAATGCAGACGCTAATGTTGCAATGATGCTGTTTATCTCATTTTCAACCAGAGCAAAGTATAAGATCCACCCCAACATCCCTACGAAACCACATTGAAACAATGAATTTTTTGGTACATTGAAGATGACTCCAAAGGCGGCTGAGGCAATGAAACTTGTAATAAGCTGTGCAACCATCATTCTTCCTCCCCTAAAATCATAAGAAAACAAACGCGGCCGATATTCCTGCCCCAATGGCTAAAGCAGTCAAACCTGCATCCGCACCCTTGGATAGACCCGAAACCAAATGCCCTGCAATTAAATCCCTGGCTGCATTCGTAATTAACAGCCCTGGCACAAGCGGCATCACCGCTCCAATGATTATCGTATCCAAATGACTTCCAACACCAATCTGGACAAAGAGCAAAGCTACTAATCCTACGACTAAAGAGGCGATGAACTCAGCAAAAAAACGGACTTCCAGTAACCAGTGCAAATAAAGCAGGCATGAGAACCCCATTGCTCCAGCTATACAGGACCAGATGAAATCACTCCACTGTCCTTGGAACATGATTAAAAAGCAGCCGCTCGCTATAAATGCAGCAAAGACCTGCACCCACATTGGATACCCCATCCCGGCCTTTTCGATTTGTTTTAACCGTAAATATGCTTCCTCCGGTGTCATTTCCTTGCTGGAAATGCTTCGGGATATACTATTAACCAGCGTCACCTTATGTAAATCTGTAGATCGTTGGGAAACCCGGATCAATTTTGACGCTGGGTGCATGCCATCCAGCGAAAAAATAATTCCAGTAGGGGTCGAAAAACTGTGTGATTCACCGCACCCAAACGCTGCAGCGATCCTAACCATCGTATCTTCCACCCTTGATGTTTCCGCTCCGTTCTGAAGCATGATTTTTCCCGCAAGTAAACATACATCTATAATTTCATTGTATGGTAAACGATCATCCATTTTATCCTCACCATCACTTCCTGCATGAGTTTCTCTCAATAACAGATAAACGATCACACCAACTTAAATCCACCTCATAATAGCCCAATTCCTGTGAAAAGGATATAAAAATATTACCCATTTAATTTAACAATTCCATTAACCCTGCACCAATGACGTCCTTAGTACCAGTATTCCCCTTATTTCTTGCCGAAACCGTTTAGTTAACAGAAAAATTTGATTTATAACCATGAATAAAAGGAATGCGGGCACGAACCCTGCATCCCTTTTCCCTATCCTGTACGACTATACACCCTTTTGAATGAAGCCATTCACGGTTTCATTAAACAACTCGCTTTCTTCCATGAACGGACAATGGCAACTATCTTCAAAGATTACTAGTTTGGAATTCGGAATGTTTTCATGCAAATGTTCTCCAGCTGCTACAGGAATGACTTTTTCATGTCTTCCAAAACAGAGAAGTGTGGGTACATTGATTGCCGGCAAGAAGGAACGATAGTCCACAATCGATTGGTCAAATAGAATGCTGCCAGCAATGGATTCCGGCATTTTGGTCACTTCCCCAAGCATCCAGCCTGCATCCTCTGCAGATAATTCATTGTTGAACATGGAAGTAAGGAATTTTTGCAAAAATGGGGTACGATTCGTTTGAATTTCTGTCATGAAGGCAATCAACGTTTCCATATCAAATGCACCGATATGAAAATCGGGCCACTTAAAATCAGAGGCCAATTCATCCACGATCACAGTTGAATGAATATTTCCCTCACCGAATTGCTTAAGATAATCCCAAACGACAAATGCCCCCATCGACCAGCCTACAAGTATGACATCCTTTAATCCCAGTTCACCTATGAACGCATGAAGATCTTTTGCATAAACGGATACCGTATTTCCATAATGTACATGATTTGACTGGCCATGACTTCTTAAATCAAGCAATATCGTTCTATATTTTTCTGAAAAGTACGGCAGCTGCCTTTTAAAGAACCGGCTGCTCATCCACACACCATGGATAAAGATAATCGGTCTCCCCTGGCCCTTTTCCTCATAAAACAACCGAACGCCTTCTTCCACCTCAACAAATGCCATTCTATCCCTCCTTCTCGATATTTTCACCATCCATTCCCCATTATTATTTATTGCATTTATTCCTTTAACATTCCTTCCTATAAAAAAATATTGTCAAACCCGATTTTAGAGTTGATAATGAAGTATATTTTTATTGATATCTTCATCCTGAAAGGACTGAATTTAAATGAAGAGCTTTATCAAAAACTATCGATCCTCTTTAATACTGCTCACTGCCATCATTATCGGTGGGATAGCGGGCGTGGTTTTCGGGGAGAAAACCTCGATCATACAGCCGCTAGGGGACTTATTCTTAAATCTGATGTTCACGATCATCGTGCCATTGGTATTTTTCAGCATTGCTTCAGCGATTGCCAATATGAGCGGAATGAAGCGTCTCGGAAAAATTATGGGAAGTATCGTTCTCGTTTTCCTGACAACGGCTGCTTTAGCTGCCGTCATTGGATTTATTGGGACAACCATCGTCAATCCGTTGGAGGGTACAGATACGACAGCCATTAAAGAACTGATGGAAAACAGTTCCCCTGAAGAGACCATCGAAGAAGTTTCCTTCTTCAGTCAACTGGTCAGCACTGTAACCGTTTCCGACTTTCCAGAACTGTTTTCCAGAAGCAATATGCTTCAGCTTATCGTTTTCTCCGTATTAATTGGACTTTCCACTGCACTGGTCGGTGAGAAAGCAAGACCGATTACTGAGTTTTTGACAGCAGGTACAGCTGTCATGATGAAGGTCGTCAAAATCGTCATGTACTATGCGCCAATTGGACTTGGTGCTTATTTTGCGGCGATTATCGGGCAGCTTGGGCCGCAGATTTTAGAAGGATATGCTCGCACTTTCATTCTTTATCTAGTCTTGGCCTTGATTTATTATTTCGGCTTCTTCACTTTGTATGCCTTTATTGCCGGCGGGAAAGATGGAGTTAAACTATTTTGGAAAAATGCCCTGACACCATCCATTACAGCCATCGCAACTTGTTCAAGTGCAGCATCCATTCCAGTCAACCTGGAATCAGTCAAGAAAATGGGCGTGCCTAAGGATATAGCGGAGACTGTCATCCCACTCGGAGCCAACACTCATAAAGATGGTTCGGTATTCGGCGGTGTATTGAAAATCGTTTTCCTATTCAGCTTATTTGGAAAGGATATGACAAGCATTTCAAGCATTTTAAGTATACTAGCTGTTGCCTTTTTGGTAGGAGCTGTTATGGGTGCCATTCCTGGGGGCGGCATGATTGGGGAAATGTTGATTCTTAGCGTATTCGGCTTCCCTGTGGAAGTCCTGCCTATCATTGCCGTTATCTCCACGATCATCGATGCTCCCGCTACATTGCTTAACTCAACAGGAAACACGGTTTGTGCCATGCTTGTCACAAGGCTTGTTGAGGGAAAAAACTGGTTAAAACAAGCTTTCGTTAAAGAAAAATCAGCCGTATGATTCTTATGACTGACTGGCTCCTGGTTAAAACAGGGGTCAGTTTTTTCATTTTCACGACTTTCTTTCAAACAGTTCTTTCATTGACAAGGGGTTCCATCCCCTTGCATAGAATTAAAGATTGAAGGAGGGAATGGAATGTTAATGAAATGCTTACCTGGGGCAATCCTTATCACGGGACTATACTATATTTTTCTTATACCGGAGGAGCCTTTGATCATCAAAATACTGTTCAAGGTACTCCCCATGTTATTGATTTTGCTCTACGCCCGCACTAATGTGGGAAGACGGGGTCGTTACCAATCCTTAATCCTTTTTGGTTTATTCTTTTGCATGCTTGGAGATGGTTTGTTGATTTGGTTCGTCATCGGGCTTTCCGCCTTCTTGATCGGCCACCTTTTCTATATTTCGGCATTCTTTGGACAATGGAACTTTTCATGGCTCCGATTTGCGACGATTGTTCCGATTAGCATTTACTCCACTTGGATTAGCCGTGAAATTGTACATTCATTAATCGAAAAAGGTGAACATAACCTAATCATCCCTGTGATCTGCTATGTAACGGTCATCTCCCTTATGGGCTGGGCAGCATTTATGACCGGAAATGCCGCCGCAATCATCGGCGGGGTCCTCTTCATGATTTCAGACTCCATTTTATCTTGGAACAAATTTATCGATGATGTTGCCTTTTCAGGTCCACTGATCATGCTTACCTACTATACAGCCCAGTTTTGCATCGCTAACAGCATTCTCAGGAAACCTACCTTTCATGTATCGAAAGGTTTGAAAAGTGAACGGCCTATCCAGTGAATCTAATGTCCAATCGTTCCACATGAAACATTTTCATTATAAAAAAGGCATTCACAGTTCTGCTTGAACTGTGGACGCCTTTTCTTATCCTTTAATTTTCTTAATGAAGACTACTTTTAAATAATTCCCTTCCTTATACTCAGGAATTGTTTTAAAATCAGCCGGCAATGAGAATTGTTCCATGATCTCGTACTTTCCATTCATTTCCTTGAAAGCAACATCAATGAAGTTCTTGAATTTTTTCATGTCGAACGTACTGCAATTAGTTGAGGCGATAATGACCCCATTGTCTTCCGTAATGGAAATGGTATCCTTCAGTAGATTCGTATAGTCTTTTCCGGCACTGAAAGTAAACTTCTTCGATTTGGCAAAGCTAGGCGGATCAAGGATGACCATTTCAAATTTCAAGGCTTTCTTCACCGCATATTTAAAATACTTGAAAACATCCATCACCACGATATTGTGAGCTTCAGGATCTATGCCATTCACACTGAACTGCTCGATCGTCTTTGGTAAACTTCTATTCGCCAGGTCGACACTCGTTGTTTTAACAGCACCGCCTAAAGCGGCAAACACGGAGAATGCCCCCGTATAGGAGAACATATTCAACACCGTTTTCCCTTTTGCGTATTCATCGCGGATTTTCCTTCTGACATCGCGTTGATCAAGGAAGACACCGACCATTGCCCCATCATTCAGATAAACAGCAAAATGGACTCCATTTTCCTTTACAAGAAGCGGAAATTCCGGCTGTTCGCCCATGACAAAATCGTCTTCTTCCACGTACTGCCCCTTTGTATCAAAGCGTTTCTTCTGATAAATCGATTTGACCTCGACCGTTTCCTGCAATGCCTTAAGGATGTAGTCCTTAAAGGAATATATTCCTTTGCTATACCAGCTAATGACATAGTGACCATCATAATGATCAATGATTAAACCGCCAATTCCATCACCTTCCCCATTAAACAAGCGGAAAGCTGTAGTCTCCCCATCTTCAAAAAAAGACTTTCGGAATTCATATGCAGCCTGGATTTTTCCGTTAAAGAAGGATTGATCGATCTTTTCATTCTCTCTCCGGGTCAATATCCAGCCATAGCCCTTATTCTGTATGCCATAATATCCTTTTGCCAGAAAGCGGTTGTTCTCATCCACCAAGCGCACCAAGGATCCCTCTTCCTGAAGGTCATTAAGATTGGCTATCGACTCTTTAACAATCAAGGGAAAACCCTTGCTGATTTTACTCACGAACTTAGCTTTCACTTTTATATCGATTTCTTTTCCCATCTATATCATCCTATCTTTGCAAATGCTTTCCTCCCCATTTTACCCTAATCCCCTTATAAATAAAAACCAGCCCGGTTCCTTAACCTGGCTGGTTTCCAAGAAAACTTTGATTATGAAACTTCTAAATGAAGATCGCCTGGCTTAACTTTACCCATCATCTTCAATACGCGATGTAAGGCAAGCGTGATCACAGCTGGCAATACCATCCCCACTGCCACATAAACCAAGAACGTGTATAGCCCCTGACCGGTTATGATCGCAATCGGGGCAATCATTGAACTTAACCCCATGCCTCCAAGCTCATACGGCACTTGAAAATCGAATGCCAAGGTAGCGATAGGCGCACAGATGATTGCCGCCACAAAAGGCGGAACTACATATAATGGTTTTTTGATCAGGTTAGGAAATTGAACTTTTGGCGTAACGACCATCTGTGCCAGAAACCCGCCCATATCATTATCTTTATAAGACATGACAGTGAACCCGACAAACTGAACCGTACATCCGATTAGGGCCGCAGCACTGGAAACGGGATCTAATTGCAGGGCGATCGCCAATGCGGCGGAAGACGCCGGTGTCATCAATAAAATGCTCCATACCAAGGCTATGACCATGGAACCGATTAATGGGGAACCCTCGACCGCAGCGGTAGTTTGACTGCTTATCCATGTTAGGAGCGGAGTGGTGACAAGAGCTAGGCCATATCCCGAAACTCCACCGACAAGAACGGCACCCATTGGGATGGCCATGATGTCCAACTTCGTTTTGCCGATTATGCGCTTACCTATATATGTTGCAATCACCGCTGCCAAGACAGCACTTAGCGGCTGGCCCGTAACAATCGTGAAGGCACCCTCAGCCGTTTTGTGAATGGCAGCACCTCCAACAGCACTTGAAGCCATGGCGCTAAAGATAATTAATGAATTTCCTCCTAGCTGATAGGCGATTCCTGCTCCTAAAGCTGGTGCCAGCAAGACCTTCGCGGCCCCGCCTATTGCCAGAAAGACCTCCCAACCTAAATATCCCCCTATGGATTCAAACAATAACCCGATCCCTAATGTAACCAAAACAGCGTTGGCTATCCCTGTTGATGCCTTGTACATTCGATCGCTGATGTATTCTTTCCTGCTCACTTTATCTCCACTCCTCGTTAATTATCTGAATATTCAATTTAGGAAAATCAAAAAAAAAAATAAAGGTCTTCATTTAAAAAGCCTATTAAGTATATCGTACCACTACCTGAATGTCTGTTAATGTCTGTTCGTATAATAACATGAATTTTCTGATAATGTAAGTGATATTTTTATTCTAAAAAAATAAAAGCGCTTTCAAAAATAAAGGTTTAACACATTACTGTTCAATAAAAATCAATAACTCATTATCTCAAAATAAGTTATCCCCTTTTAAGGATGCCTACATGGAATACTTAGGTACATTTGCGACAAAAAAAAGAACCCGATTAAGGATTCTCTCATTGTATTTATGCCTTTTCTAATAGATATCATCCTATTTTTGAAATCCTTCCAATTTGGCAAAAGTGTCCTTCAAGTATTGGTAAAACAATTTCTCCGTTGGCATCAGTTCCCTATCAGTCGGAACGATGACCCCTACAGCCCTGGTTACAGATGGATTCTCCAGCGGCAGTTTAACCGTAAAACGCGGCAAGCTATCAATCAAGGAAATCTCAGGTATCAAAGTTATACCCAGACCTGCCGCCACCAGGCCTTTTATGGCATCAGTATCTTTCCCTTCAAATGCCACCTCCGGTTCAAAACCATGCAATTTGCAAGCTTTCATAACGAGATCCCTTAAAACATAACCCTTTGGAGATAAGATGAACGGATTTCCTTGAAGCTCATTCAAGGATAGTGATTTCTTCAGGGCCAAAGGATGGCTTTCTGGCAGAAGGGCAACTAAGTTCTCAATAAACAGCGTTTCCCCTTTAATTTTCTTTTCATTCACCGGCAGGGGGCCAATCAAGGCCATGTTAATGTTTCCTTTAATCACAGAATCTATCAGGTAGCGATAGGAACCTTGTTTCAATGTAAATTTCGCCTGGGGGTAACTTTCCCTGAAGTCGGAAATGACCCTTGGCAATACATAAGAAGCCAAACTGCTGGGAAACCCAATGCGGATTGTCCCTTTTTCCGGATCCAGACTTTCGGCCATCTCACGCTTGGCACGATTGATTATATCCATAGCTTGTTCCATATGAGATAAAAATGTATGGCCTATAGGCGTCAATCTAATCTTTCGGCCTTCCCTGATAAATAAGGGCACACCCAGCTCTTCTTCTAAATTGTATATTTGGCGACTGACAGCAGACTGGGCAACATGCAAATCCACTGCTGCTTCCGTCATATGTTCACGCTTTGCCACTTCAATGAAATATTCAATTTGCCTTAATTCCAATCTAAGCTCCCTCTTTCATATCAAAACAGCATGTTATTTATCTAATATTCAGATTGTTCGTTTCATTTTTAAATTATATCATGAAAGTATCATATAAAAACCGATAGACTTACCCTATTTAATATTTTATGACTTTAACTAAAGGAGAGAAAACAATGACCACTTCACAGGAAGTCGAACATGAGGAATTGCAGGTTGCCAGAGAGTTCGTAAGTCAAGTATACGCACAGGTAAAGGAACGTAATCCTCACGAAAGTGAATTCCATCAAGCCGTAAAGGAGATATTCCTTTCATTGGTCCCGGTTTTTGCAAAACATCCAGAATATATGAAAAGCGGGATATTGGAGAGGCTGGTAGAACCCGAAAGAATGATCACCTTCCGTGTCTCTTGGGTTGATGACCTGGGAAATGTTCAAGTCAACCGTGGTTTTCGTGTGCAATTCAACAGTGCAATCGGACCATTCAAAGGCGGTCTCCGTTTCCACCCCACTGTCAATTCCAGCATCATAAAGTTTCTTGGTTTCGAGCAAATCTTTAAAAACTCGCTTACTGGCCAGCCGATCGGTGGGGGTAAAGGCGGGTCGGACTTCGATCCAAAAGGAAAATCGGATGCGGAAATCATGCGTTTTTGCCAAAGCTTCATGTCGGAACTATCTCGTTATATCGGCCCTGATACAGACGTACCGGCTGGTGATATCGGAGTCGGTGCAAGGGAGATCGGTTACTTGTTCGGTCAGTATAAAAAGATGCAAGGCAGCTACCATGCCGGTGTTTTAACCGGTAAAGGCATAAGTTACGGCGGAAGCTTGGCCCGTACAGAGGCGACTGGATATGGAACGGTTTACTTTGTCGAAGAAATGCTAAAAGACAAAGGGTTACAATTCCATGGCAGCACTGTCGTTATCTCAGGGTCTGGCAATGTATCCATTTATGCCATTGAAAAAGCTACACAGCTAGGCGCTAAAGTTGTTGCATGCAGCGACTCCAATGGCTACATATATGATGAAAATGGCCTGAATCTTGATACAGTTAGACGTCTAAAAGAAGTGGAACGAAAACGTTTAAGCGAGTATGTCGATGCGCACCCGGAGGCTGTATACCATGAAGGAAGCTACGGCATCTGGTCTGTACCATGCGACATCGCCCTGCCTTGTGCCACACAAAATGAAATCGATGAAGAAGCAGCAAAATTACTGGTCAAAAATAATGTGAAGGCAGTCGGTGAGGGCGCTAATATGCCTTCAACCCTTGAGGCCATTGATGTATTCCTTAATAACGGCATCCTTTTTGGACCAGCAAAAGCAGCCAATGCAGGCGGCGTAGCCGTGTCTGCACTCGAAATGGCCCAAAACAGTGCCAGGATGCCTTGGACTTTCGAAGAAGTCGATGCCAAGCTGCATGAGATCATGAAAAATATCTATAAAAACAGCATAGAGGCCGCCGAAGCATATGGTGCGCCTGGCAATTTAGTTGTCGGGGCCAATATTGCCGGATTCCTTAAAGTGGCGGATGCGATGCTGACTCAAGGTGTACTCTAGCAATCAATAGATGTAATGGGCGGTTCCGACACGGGGCCGCCTAAAAAAATGAACTCACTTTTCTATCTCCCTCTTATTGATATCATTTCAAGCTGAATATCCACACTAAAATCACATCAATGAGATCAAAACACTACAAAAAGAGTGCCGGAAGATTTCCGGCACTCTTTTTGTTTGGGAGACAATCACTCTTTGGTGACCAATTTCAATGGAACGGATATTGTGTCATCCACTTTGTCGCCTTTTAAGATCTTTTCAGCCGCATTAACCGCTTCTTCACCGATAAGTGCCGGTTGTTGGGCGATTGTTGCTTTTAGTTCACCGTTTTCAACTGCTTTCAAAGCATCATCATTTCCGTCAAAGCCAACGACGATGATGTCTTTGCCTGCCGCCTTGATTGCTTCAATGGCTCCTAGTGCCATTTCATCATTATGGGCGAATACCGCTTGGATGTCTTTATTGCCTTGCAGGATATTTTCCATTACGTTAAGCCCTTTTGTCCGGTCGAATTCCGCCGTTTGACTTGTCAGGACCTCTAACTGCTTGTCCGCAATATTATGGAAACCTTTCCCGCGTTCACGAGTTGCTGATGCTCCGGATACCCCTTCAAGTTCCACTACTTTCGCTTTTTCGCCAAGCTCTTTAACTAGATATTCTGCAGCCATTTCCCCGCCAGCCACATTATCGGAAGCGATGAACGTTTCAATGTCGCCTTCGTCTGAAGAGCGGTCAATCGTGATAACGGGAATGCCCGCATCATTTGCATCTTTAACGGCTGAAGATATTGCCGCAGAGTCAGTTGGATTCACAAGAAGGACATCAACCTTTTGAAGGATTAAATCTTCAATTCCGCTGATTTGCTTTGCCGTATCATCCTGGGCGTCAACAACTGTGACTTTCATGCCCTTTTCTTTTGCCTCTTTTTCAATACCATCTTTTAAGGAAACGAAGAATGGGTTGTTTAAAGTAGAGATGCTGACCCCGACTTTCACGTCTTTCATCGAGTCTTTCTTTTCCTTTTTATCATCTGTTAGACCAGAATCCATTGAACAGGCAGCCAAGACCATTAAAGAAAGAACCATGATGATCGTTACTATTTTTTTCATTGATTACACCTCTTCTTATGATTTTTTACGGTCAAGTAAGACCGCGATTAATATAACTGCACCTTTTACCACTTGCTGGTAGAAGGAGGATACACCAAGTAAGTTCATGCCGTTATTCAAGGTACCGATGATCAGGACACCCACCAGCGTACCGAACAACCGCCCTTTACCGCCTGAAAGGCTCGTTCCGCCCAGCACCACGGCTGCGATGGCATCCATTTCATAGGATTGTCCTGCCGTCGGCTGTGCCGAATTCAGACGCGATGTTAAAATGGCACCGGCGATTGCCGCCATCGTACCAGCCAGACCATATATGGCCACCTTGACCCGGTCAACTTTAATCCCCGAAATCCGGGAAGCCCTTTCATTTCCGCCGATGGCATATGTTTTACGGCCAAAGGATGTTTTATGAAGCAGGAACCATAGGATCATGAAAGCGATGATCATCACAACGGCCGGTACCGGCACGCCCAGGAAGTAACCTCTCCCAAGCATCTGAAACATAACGGAATCGCCAATTCCAGTAATCGGCTTTCCATCCGTGTACACAAGCGTTAATCCCCGGAAAATCGTCATGGTGGCCAGTGTCACGATGAAAGGGGCCATCTTACCCTTTGAAACGAGAATCCCATTGATTACACCCATTATTGCACCTAGTAGAATGCCCACCAATATGGCCAAGATCGGATCTAATCCCGAGACCATCATACCAGCCATGAGTGCGCTGGATAGAGCTAAAATGGAACCGACGGACAAGTCGATGCCGCCTGTCAATATGATAAAGGTCATTCCAAATGCAATAAGTGCATTGATGGAGGTTTGACGCAATAAATTCAAAATATTATTCGGTTCCATGAATGATGGATTTAAAACGGTTATTACGATAAATAAAAGTACCAGGGCGAGTAACGGACCAAATTTTTGCCAAATCCCGCTTTTCCCTGTAGCCTCAAGTTTCATCCTAGTTCCCTCCTGTCGCCAATGCCATTATTTTTTCTTGCGTCGCTTCCTGCTTTAACAATTCCCCAGCAATCCCACCTTCGTGAACCACAAGGATTCTATCGCTCATTCCAATGATTTCCGGAAGTTCCGAGGAAACCATGATGATGGCGATGCCTCGTTCCGTCAATTCATTCATCAATTCGTAAATTTCACGTTTTGCACCAACATCTATGCCCCGGGTCGGTTCATCCATAATTAAAACTTTAGGGGAAGTGCCGATCCATTTGGCGATTACCACCTTCTGTTGATTTCCTCCGGATAGGTTGCCGATGATCGTTTCAGTAGAAGATGTCTTCACGTGAAGGCGCTTAATCATCATTTCGGCAAAGTTCATCTCATCTTCCGTTTTCACGATACCGCTAGGAGCAAAACTCTTGAGATTCGGCAAGCCGATATTTTCCCTTACAGAAAAGTCGAGGATCAATCCCTCTTCTTTACGATTTTCCGTAATGAAAGCCAGGCCGTGTCGAACTGCATCCGTTGGTTTTCGTATGGAAACTTTCTTGCCTTCAATGGTGATTTCACCGCTGTCTATTTGGTCGACACCAAAAAGGGCGCGCATTATTTCCGTTCTGCCTGCTCCCATTAATCCGGCTACACCGACAATCTCACCTTGCCGAACCGCGAAATGGATATCTTCAAAAAGCCCCTTTCTGGTTAAACCTTTCACATCAAGGACTATGTCGCCAGGATTCGCTTCACGATGAGGAAAACGGTCCTCCAGCTCCCGCCCGACCATTTTCTGAACGACTTCATCGAAATTTGTATCTGCAATTCTTTTCGTATCGACTGTCTTTCCGTCACGCATTACGGTGATCCTGTCACAAATGGCGAATATTTCTTCCATTCGGTGAGAAATATAAACAAGCGATACACCCTTTTTGGTAAGCCCCCTCATCACTTCAAAGAGCTTCTCTATTTCCCTATCAGTCAAAGCGGCCGTTGGCTCGTCCATGATGATGACTTCGGCATCCGTCATGAGCGCCTTGGCAATTTCAATCATTTGCTGTTCACCGACAGAACAGAATCCGGCTTCCTTATCAAAAGGAAGGGAAATATTAAGTGTTTTAAAAATCTCTTTTGCACGCGCTTTCATTTGTTTCGTCTTCAGGACACCGAAGGCATTCACCATTTCCCTGCCGATAAATAGATTCTCCAGCACGGTCATTTCGGGCCAAATATTCAATTCCTGACGGATAAAGGCCATTCCCGCCTCTTCGGCTTCCTTTGAATCCTTGAAGGAGGTTTCTTTACCGTTAATCTCGATCGTTCCTTGATCTTGTTTATGCAGCCCGGTCAAAATGTTCATCAAGGTTGATTTCCCCGCTCCATTTTCCCCCATTAGTGCATGCACTTCCCCAGCCTCTAAAGAAAAATGAACACCTTCCAATACCTTGTTTTGACCAAATGCTTTATAAATATTGTGCATTTCGATTTGCATGCTCATCATCTCATTTCTTTAAAAGAATACTCCAGACTGCAATATGCAATTTGAATATGGCGTCGTCTCCCCGGTCCGGATAATGGCTTTCGCGTTACTTGTCAGCCTTTTAAAATCCTCATGGGAAACATATTCAATCGCTGCTCCGAATTGCTGCTCCATGTATTGATGTTGTTCCGGGTTTTTAACCTTCACTTCTGTGGCAGCGATAACTTTTTCAACAACCATATCTTCGTGAACCGCCCGGACGACATCTTGAAATGATGGCGTCCCAGGGGTCAATGCCAAATCTATCTTGCAAACTCCGGGCGGCACCGGCAGCCCGGCATCACCTACGACAATATAATCGGTATGACCAAGGTCAACCAGGACCTTGGCTATTGAACTATTGATGATTCCTTGACGTTTCATGCTTCAAAGCCCCTCTCGACCTCTACCCTTTGCGGCATGCCGCCTTGAGCGCCTAATTTCGTCACGGAAATGGAAGCTGCCCGGTTCGCGAACAACAAACTTTCGCCAAAACTTTTTCCTTCTGCAACAGCCACCGCAAAGGCAGCATTGAATGTATCCCCTGCACCTGTTGTATCCACCGCTTCCACTTCAAAGCTTGGAACAATCTTTTCTTCATGTCCATCAAAGTAACGGACGCCATTTTTTCCTTCGGTAATGAATAATTTATTTGGATACTCAGTCAAGACTTCCGTTCTATCTCTCCCATCGAATAGTATCTCGAATTCATGTTCATTCGGAGTAAGGAAGGATGCCTGTTGAATGACAGCCTCGCTTAGCTTGCGGGCGGGAGCTGGATTCAATAGTAATCTCTTTTGAAGCATGTTGCACAAGTCAGCCAGATACTCCACAGTTTCCTCAGGTATTTCCTGCTGAACCATCACGATATCCGATTCCTCTATCACCTTTTTCGCCTTTTCTACATATTCAGGAGTAATGAAATCATTTGCACCTTTTACGACTATAATGCTGTTATCACCTTCCGAAAGGGTAATGTGTGCTGTCCCGGAAGCAGAACCTGTAACCGGTTCCACATACTGCGTGTTTACATGATTCTTTTTCAGATTTTCTAAGATGATCTCTCCATAGACATCATCTCCCACACATCCAACCATTGACACTTCTGCACCAAGACGTGCCGCTGCAACAGCCTGATTGGCTCCCTTTCCTCCAGGAACCGTGATAAAGGACTCTCCTAAAACCGTTTCCCCCGCCATTGGCCGTTTAGCTGATGTCACCACTAAGTCCATAGACGAGCTTCCCACTACTGCAATTCTAATCATGTCTTCTCCGCCTTCCTTCTCGTTGTTTGTCTCTCCACAAAAGAAACAGGGAGCTTTTTATGTGTTACTTCCATTTTTTCTTGATTGATCCTTTTAATTAGCATTTCCGCCGCATGTGCCCCCATCTCATAGGCTGGCTGCCGAATGGTCGATAACGGTGGGTGCAATAACGCTGTGAAGGAGATATCATCATAGCCGATCAATTGTATGTCTTCCGGTATCCGTATTCCCCGTTTTAAAATCTCTTGAAGTGCGGCGGCTGCAACAATATCATTACAAGCAATGATTCCATCCGTTTCCGGATATTGCTCGAAAAGCTGCTTGACGCATGTTTGGCCGCCCTGAAGAGTCAGGGATGAATCCATGACTTGCACGTTCACTTTTGCTTGTTTCAATTCTTCCAATGCTGCCATATACCGTTCATATACAGGCTTTATTTCCACTGGCCCCCTAATGAGGACGATATTCGTACTGCCTCTATCCAGCAATACGCGTGCTGCCAGCTTACCGCCTGTCCTTTGATCGGAATAAACAGCTGGTAATTTCTCTGCTGTACGGTCGAGAAGGACAACTGGAATATCCAGATTATCGAAATTCTCATTGGCTTCTTCACTAGTTGAAGCAATCATGCCCACTACATTGTTTTGCAGGAAAGTGTCAATATATTCTATTTCTTTATCTCGCTTTTCATCACTATTTCCAAAAATCAACCGATAACCAAACTGCTGCAGATAATCCTCGACACCTCTTGCCATTTCTGGGAAGAAGGGATTCGTAATGTCCGGCAAAATCAAACCAACCAATTTGGATTTACGATTGTAGAGGGATCTTGCCACTTCATTCGGTTTATAATTTAATTTTTCAACAGCTGCCATGACCACCTTTTTTGTGTCCTCATGTGCATAACCACTGCCATTCATAACTCTGGAAACCGTTGCCACAGAAACTCCAGCTTCCTTTGCCACATCCCGAATAGTTGCCAAAATATCACCCTCTACGCTTTTGTGTAACCGTTTACACATAGCTTATCACCAATTTAAATGAACGGCAAGCCCTATCTCAAAGATAATTTTTAGTGAATTTGACCCAAAGAGGATAACACAATCCGTCTTTTATGCGTACATTTCGTCTCTTTGATTTTCCCTTTTATAGGTTTAACACCCACATTACCTCAAGATTTAATCTATTTAAATCATAAAAGACTGTAGACAACATCAGTTCTACCTTACCGTTAAAACTAAGTTGATTGGAGCGGAAATCAACGGTCAAATTGTAAAACCATAAGAAAACTGGCTCAAAAGTCTGAGCCAGTTTAACTTTATAGCGTTTTTGCAGATAACTTTTCATAAAGGGCATTATTCACATGCCCAAACTCAGATGCATGCGGACGGTCTTCACCATCGCTATACCCATATTGAAGCATCCGATTTCTATTCAGGCAGAGCTTTGTTAATTTTGGCGCAAAGAAATTGAACGTATCGAAACGATCCTGTAACATAGGGAATTTTTTCTGATGTGTAAGGATTGTTCGAGCGACGCCTTCCCAAAAAGCATTCTCATCCAAAAGGGACCTCTTCATCAGAAGTGTTGACAAGTATCGGAAATGACAGATGAATAGTCCCGTGAAAATGAATTGAACCAGCCCCTCCGGAGTCTCACTTCTTAGTACTTTCCTTAAATCATCAGGCAGGCTGCTTAATTCAGGAAGCGGCTGATCACTTACGTTTACATCATCTACAAAATCCTTGATGGCCAAACGGTGAGGTTTGTAATCCTTCAAAACTAAAATGGTATTTTGACCATGCGGCGAGAAGACCAATCCATATTGATAGATGAAATGCAGTAATGGTGATAGGATGACGTCAAATAATTGAGCTGTCCAGGCTTCTGCAGTCAATCCCGATTTTTCAATAAGACTTTCCACATATGGTTTACCTTTGCTGTCGGCATGTAAAAGGGACGCAAGCGTAATGGGCTTTTCTCCTTCTTCCATATAACTGTAAATGCTTTCTCTCCAAATCCCCCCCAGCATCTCCAAATATTGATACGGTACATTCTCTAGCTTGGAATAATACGGGTGATCAACATTTAAACTGGCCACTTCACCAGGAAGCACTACTTTGCATTGTTCTTTCAAGAATGAATCATTTTCATAAATATTCTTTATATACGTTGTGATTTTTGGGGCAATGACCGTGCGTTCAGCTGGCAATCCACGGTATACTAGCGTATTTAAAATGCTCATCGGCAGCTTGACGTGGTGTTTATCCTTATTCGATACATTAACAAATGTCCGGATGGATTGTTGCGGCAAATATTTATCAGGACCATTTCCCAAAGCTACGATCAGCCCTTTAGCCAAGTCATCGGTAAAGTTCTGGATGATTACATTCTTCCACTGCCATTCATGAACTGGGAGGTAGTAATAGTTTTCTGCGTTCAGCCCTTTTTCTGTCAATGTCTTTGCAAATGATTTTTGGGTTTCCCCATCCAGTTCATTCTCCATCAATTGCTTATAGGATAACGTTTCGACTGAATTGAACTCACCCCTGGTTTTATGGACGGCAATCCAGGATAACTGAACTTCCTTCTGGTTTTCTGGGGCGAACTTCAAATAATCATCATAACCGAAACCGATTCTTCCCTTGTTATAAGCAATCCAAGGGTGACCGCTCATTTCGCCTTCAAGTAATGCATAATCCAGTTCGACTAAATCATCCGCATCTTGTTCAGGTTTTGATAGCAGTTGGAGATCCGCAAGCAGCGTATGATGGAATTCTTTGATTAAATGTCCTGTTGTTTCTGCAGTCATCCCAATTAATGGCTGGATGTCCAAAATGAATTGAATAGCATCTTTAGCCTGTGTAAAACCTTCCGTTTCACATACCTGGATCGACTCGGCCTGTACTTCATAGCTGTCAAAAAGACGGGGCGACGCTAAAAATCGATAAGATTTCCCCTCATTTATCTTTAACTCATATAGATTTCCTGCTGCGTTTTCGTTCAGGACAGCTGGATGGATCATATCTTCATACATATACTCAGAAATCATCTTGGCCAGCAGGTTTTGGTTTACTATCGACCAATTTTTTTCTGAAACTGCCTGTTCCACTTCATTTATGAACTGCATATAATTCTCCCTTCCCTTTTCTTAGTAAGCCATGACGGGTGTTTTTACACGGAATGACTGAAATGCACCCTTTGGCTTCGATGGATAAACTTCTTTACCTGCCAATTGATTGATGATAATCGAGTTTCGGAATGCCCCCAGGCCTAGATCCGGAGCACCCACACCATGTGTATGTATCTCGCCATTTTGAATAAATAGGTGATTCGGTGTAGAGATGGCCGTCCCTACCTTATAGTCTTTCGTTATTGCAAGACGCCCCAAGTCATCGCGGACTAAATGGTCTTCCATCGTTTCAAGGAATGCCGGAAGGGTTGATTTATATCCCGTCCCAAACACAATCGCCTCTGTGTCCACATCAAATTCGCTATCTTCAACCCACTGTCGGCATTTCAATTGCCAGCCATTTTCGGCGGGTGTAACTGCCGCAACTTCCGTCATGGCCCGAAGTTCAATGGCAAGTTCGGCATTTCCAATCGATTTCTCATACATCTTGTCAAAAATTGCTGCAATGGTGGTAGCGCTAATCCCTTTATACAATAAATCCTGTTTCGGCAGGATTTCATCCTTCTTTTCCTGCGGCAGCCGATAAAAGAAATCAAGGTAATCTGGAGTGAAGTATTCCAACCCGAGTTTTGAATATTCCATAGGGAAAAATCCCTTGGATCTTGTATACCAGTTTAGCTGGTAGCCATATTCCTCCTGCTCATTAAGCAAATCCAGAAAGACCTCGGCTGCACTCTGTCCAGATCCGACTACCGTTACGGATTTTTTCTTTAAGACGTTTTCTTTATTCCGTAAATAATCGGCCGAATGCAGGATGCTCTCTCCCATATAGGGCTGAAAGGCCGATGGAACAGTCGGGGAACTGCCAATTCCCATGACTACATGGCGGCTATAATAGACTTCGATCTTTTGTGTTTGTACATCCCTTACACTGATTTGATAGCAGGGTTCACCTTGATCTCCTATATATTCAACCGCCTCCACCGCTTTGCCGAAACGGCAGCTATCAAGTTGATGGGCAGCCCAGCGGCAATAGTCGTTATATTCTTTTCGTGGAATCAGGAATTTTTCCAGGAAGTAGAAATGATAAAGCCGATCATGCTGCTGTAAATAATTCAGGTAGCTATATGGGCTTGTCACATCTGCCATGCTAACCAGATCGGCAAAGAACGGCACTTGCAGCGTTGTCCCTTCCAGCAGCATCCCTTCATGCCAATTAAATTCCCCCTTTTTCTCAAAAAAGACGGCATTCAACTCCGGGGTTTTCTCCAAAAGGGCCGCAAGTCCAAGGTTAAATGGACCAATCCCTATCCCTACCAGGTCATAGATAGATTGTTGCTTCTCCATAGTTCCACTTCCTCTCGAAATTCCCCCGTGTGCATGACATAAGCAATGCTGTTTTGTCAGGGAGTTCTATCTCTTTAATTGGGGTAAACCCGCATTTTTCGAATAAATGAATCATCTTTGCATTCCTGATATCCGGTTCAGCCATCACTTTGTTTGTTGTTGAAGTCAGTAGTTGGAATTTCACCATTGCCCGTAAAAACGGCAAAGCCAGTCCTTTTCCCAGGTAATCCGGATCACCAATGAGTAAGTGAATGCCTTGATCTCCCTCTTCGGATTCATAATAATCTTCGATGATATCGCCTTTTACCCAATACGATTCCCAATAGCTCATGGGAATGGAGTCCAAACAGCCTAAATAGAGTGTTTGGTGTGTATCAGCCAATGCCTTTTTTAAATGAACAGCGAATTTTTCTTTTGTGAAATTCAAATTCCAGTAGGGTATCACATGATCTTCATGCATCCATTCATGCAGTGTATCCAAATCCCTCTCAAATTCAACTTTGACAAATGAAAGCTGTTTATTGCAGTCCTTGAGCATTTCTTCATAACTATTTTTCATGGACGGCCATAACCCCCTGCGCGAACGGATTATCAATCGTTGTATAAACGGATTGTGTCTCAAGTGAACCGACAAGCTCATCCATATCATGGAATCGTGTCAGTAAATTAGCCTTACAAGATAATTCCCCGGCATGAAGCAACTTTGAGACAACTCGATTCACCCCTTCATCTTCGCTATCCCTGCTGCATGTTTCCAGTTGTTCCTGAACGAGCTGTAAAAGTTTGTTCTCTGATACTAATCCTTCTGTTCCAAAATTATTGATTAAGCCTAATAAGTGATTAAAAAAGAAATAGTATTGCAGTCTTTCTTCAGCGACTTCATCAGAACAAATCGTGAAGCTTTTTTCACTTAGTTCCGGCATGATCTTCTGCAGCCTGTCCACTTTGGACTCACAATAGTAATACCCTTGATTATCACGATAATAAAAAGCGGCTGGATACCCATCTTGAAGTTGAATGATGGAATTTTGTTGATGGGCTTCCAAAACGATTCCATACTCTTCAAATAGCCAAAGCATCGGTTTCAATGTCATGGACAGATAGGTTTTGAACCAATCCTTACTTACTTCTTCGGTACTGCGGTCTTCTTCAGCTGATAATTTGCGGATGATCGCTCCAAGCCTTGATGGTGCACCATAAGCATTATCCTGACATAAGCCGGCAATCAGGCTTGCTTGTTTATCGTTTTCATAAAAAGGATTTTCCCGGATATCAACATCGAATCCCGATTCTTGCTCGGTCGTTTTGATCGTTAAGTAAGCAGGATCCTTGATGATACGGAAGGAGGGGTGCCGTTCTTTTAGATCGTCTCCCACTTTAGAATCCATTAATTTTGCAATTTCGACACCGCGATCTAATTCTTTTTGCAGATTAGCACGTAAGGAATTCGTGATTTTAACCGGAACGGAAAATTTGTACATATATCTTGATGTGGGACTATATACCGTTCTAAATGAAGAAGTGGCCGTGAATTTTTTCCCGAGCGGCCCTGCATAAACTAGTGTCCCTTGCTCGATTAGCTTTTTGAACTCTTCTTTTTCGATAAGGGCTTTTGCCTGGAGCGGGTGTGCCGGGATGATGGTATATCGGCTTTCCTCTTGGCAATACGTTCGACGGAATTCACTGGATATCTCCAAGTCACCGGCTAATTCCTGTTTGATGATCTCACTTGCCGATCGGTCTTCACTGGAATCCTGGATGACAATCGAAGGATCTGCCAGGAAGTAGTGGAGCTGAAACTGCCCTTTTAATTCGGGTGAATAGATCCATTCATCTTTTTCCGAAATGCCTTGCTTGCTTTTCGGTGTCGGATGGAACAGGTGCCCGAATAAAAGCGACTGTTCTGCTTCGATATAGGTGAAATCGGGACTTTGAAGGGCATCAGCGTCTTCGGTCCTGGCTTCGACATACCGTTGAATATTTTGGCTGCTTAGGATGACACGCAGCATCAATTCATCTTCACTATCCGTCCGGCCCTGCTCATTCAATAATTCTTTAGAAACAATTGAGACCATTGTCACGTAATCTAATTCATGCACTTGTTTGGATCCCGTTTGATAGTAAACCGGGAAGTGGAAAATATGACGCCCCGTTTCCGACCAATATTTAAGCGGAACAAGCAATGCAATGTCTTGGGATGTGAGCTTACTGACCATTAATGAATCCGGAATGGACCCCTCCAAATTCGGCCAGTTTTTCGTTTCTTCTAACCTGCAATTTCCGGTTTCCCGGAAATAGCAATTCAGAAAGCTTTGCATCGTCGCCCTTTCAGCTATTTGCTTACCATTCATCTTCATTCCTCCATCATCTTGAACATTTCACCTAATACTCGTATTTCGTCTAAAATGTCCTCTATGTGTTCAAGCCTTGTCATTGGGTTCAATAGTGTCATTTTTAAATATACCTGTCCTTCAAAACGTGTTTTTGCTAAAAATGCCCGTCCGCTTTTCAGTAATTCCTGCTGAATCTGTTTATTTAATAGATTGACTAACTGATCGCTTTCTCCTTCGGGATTATAACGGAATACAACCGCATTCAATTCAGGGGCTTTATTCAATACTGTGAATCCTTCCTCTTTATCGATCTTCACAGCCACCTCACGTGCAAGGTGACAAGTATAATCGATCATTTCGGCAAAGGTATCCAGTCCAACGACCTTCAATGACATCCAGAGCTTCAGTGCGTCGAACCTTCTCGTCGTTTGAACCGATTTATTGACTAAGTGAACCATGCCCTCCGCTTCATCTTCCTGTGGATTCAAGTAATCTGCGTGATGCTGGATATATTGAAATGAGTTGCTGTCAGAGACAAGAAAAGCACCACAGCTGATGGGTTGATAGAATAATTTGTGAAAATCAACCGTAATCGAGTCGGCCCGTTCAATACCGCTGATTAAGTCTTTGTAATCCTTACTTAAAATCATCGCGCCTCCATATGCAGCGTCCACATGCAGCCATATCCCATTCTTCCTTGCAGCTTCGGACAACTCATGTAATGGATCGATTGAACCAAAATCCGTTGTTCCGCAAGTTGCAACGATGGCAAATGGCAGTAATCCCTGTTTCTCCAAAAGCAGCAATTGATGATTTAATTCGTCTATGGACAAACGGTGATTTGCATCCGTTTTGATCGTGATTACAGCCTGTTCTCCAAGCCCCAGCTGTGCCGCTGACTTCCGAACCGTAAAGTGGGCAGCCTCTGAGCATAAGATCCGCAATTTACTCGCCTCGACCGGCAAGCCATGCTGTTGTACGTCAACACCCCAGAATTTCTTACAATATGCGTCCCTAGCCAATAGCAGGCCCATATAATTAGATTGGGTTCCACCGCTTGTGAAAATCCCATCCGCTTGTTCCGGTAACCCTACCTGGCTGCAAAGCCAATCTATTAAACGCTCTTCAACGAAGGTTGCCGACGAGCTTTGGTCCCATGAATCCATGGATTGATTCAACGTACCGATAACCATTTCGGCAGCAACGGCAGGTATTAATGTCGGGCAATGCAAATGTCCGATACAAGCAGGGCTGTGTACATTGATGCTGTCGTTAATAACAAACTCTGCCAGCTCATCCGCCACTGCTTCCAGTGTCTCCCCTTTTAGGGAAGCGGGGGACCGCCCGCTTAATCTTGCTTCGATTTCATACGGTTTTTTCCCAGAGTATGGTGAATGATTCCCTTTTAAAAAGTTGGTCAGCTTTTTTTCAATGATTTTCAATGACTGGCTGTAGTTATTGAAGCCTTCTTCGTTATTCAAGAACATCCGGGAATAAGCAAAGTCCGTTTTATTTATCGTTTTGATCATTGATCATTCACCCTCTTGCAACAGCTGCACGAACAGCTTGTTCAAAAATTGCAGTGGCCTCGCGAAGCTGGGATTCAGTTACGATCAATGGAGGCAAGAACCTCACTACACTTCCATGTCTGCCGCCAACTTCCAGAATCAACCCTCTTTGAAAACATTCCTGTTGAATGGCACTGGCAAGTTGCGAATCAGCAGGATGGCTTCCATTCGCATTTTGCGGTTCTTCATGATTGATCATTTCTACTCCGACCATTAATCCCCGGCCCCTGACATCGCCGATCTGCTTAATATCTTTTTGCAAATCTTTAAGAATATCCTTTAAGAGTTCTCCCATTTTAGCGGCATGCTCCACAAGATTCGTCTCTTTCATGAATTTTAAAGTCGCTGTTCCTGCTGCCATCGCCATTTGATTTCCGCGGAACGTACCGATATGTGCACCTGGTGACCATAGGTCCAGCTCTTTGTTATAAATCACCACCGATAATGGAAGACTTCCGCCTATTGCTTTGGATAGGACAAGAACGTCCGGGACGATTCCTGCATGTTCAAAGGCAAACATCTTCCCTGTACGGCCGATACCTGATTGAACTTCGTCGATAATAAGTGGAATGCCCTTCTCTTTCGTTATTCTTCTGATTTCCTTAAGCCATGGAATTGGAGCTGGTATGGAACCTCCCTCGCCTTGTACTGCCTCCAAAATCATCCCTGCAGGTGCCAATAATCCTGATTCGGGATCATTCAATAGATTTTCGATATACTGGCTGCTGATTTTATGGCTTTCTTCTCCCCCTACTCCGAAGGGACAGCGATATTGATAGGGATACGGAAGGAATTGCACATCTGGCATTAACCCTTGGATTTTTTCCTTTGGTTTTGTATTGCCGCTGATTGACATCGTTGCATGCGTTGCCCCATGGTAAGCTCCCTGGAAAGATAAAATGCTTCTGTTGCCTGTCGCTGTCTTAACTAGTTTAAGTGCTGCCTCGATGGCATCTCCGCCAGTAGGGCCGCAGAATTGAATTTTTGCATTTTTTCTGAATTCCTCTGGCAGGCATTCAAAAATTTCATCGACGAATTGTTCTTTGATCGGCGTCGTAAAGTCCAATGTATGTAAAGGACGTTTATCCTTAATAACTTTTTCCATCGCTTCAAGCACTGCCGGATGATTGTGTCCGAGTGCTAATGTTCCAGCCCCGGCAAGAAAATCAATATATCGTTTTCCATCCATGTCTGTCAGGTAAATTCCCTCCGCCTGATCGATCGCCATGGGTAATCTTCTAGGATAAGATCGGGCATTTGATTCCCTTGTATTTTGTTGTTCCAGTAGTTGGTCATTTTTCGTAAGCGTGTTCGTTATCATAGTGAACCTCCATGTATTGAATTAATTGAGAATAATTATCATTATCGTGTAACCTATTCTAATGATAATGATAATTATTCTCAATGAGTAAATTCACTCATTTTTCTTCTAGTAAATTCCAATAAAATTAAGAAAAGGTTAAAACTGGGGCCTACTCTCTATTAATCTATTGAACATAAAATTGTTGTTAAGGTTTTATTAAGATTCTGTTTATAAGCTGAATGCAGTCAAAAATCAAGGAAAAGGAGGAACAACAATGAATGGTTTAAAGGGAAGGCGGGAACTCAAACATGCAATCACCAAAGCTGATTGTCATTTATTAAGAAAAAACCTGCAAAACTTCATGAGGCTTGATCCGCATGGGCTGGATGGGAAATATTTAATTCGAAGTGTCTATTTCGATAACTTTGACAATAAAATCCTGCGGCAAAAAACAGAGGGATTTTATCACAGGGATAAGTTCCGGGCTAGACTTTATGATCTTGATACCGATTTCATCAATCTAGAAAAGAAGAGTAAGCGGAATAACCTTACCTATAAACAGAAGTGCAGGCTTTCTGCTAGAGAATACGAACGGATTCGTTCAGGGGATATACATTGGATGTCCGGGGATTCAAGGGATATCCTTAGGGACTTATATGTTCAAATGACCCTTTTCCAAATCAAGCCGACAACCGTCGTTGACTATGAAAGGGAGGTATTCATCTATGAATATGGAAATGTGCGGGTCACCTTTGACAGTAATGTGAAAACGAGCTATAGGGATACGGACTTCCTGAATCCCGAATTAATCATGGTTGATGCTTTAGACCCAGATTGTGTCATCCTGGAAATAAAGTTCGACGAATTTCTTCCGGATATCATCAAACAATTGTTATCCATCATCGATACTAGAAAAACAGCTTTTTCAAAATACCAATTAAGCAGAAGATACGGCTGATTGCAGCAAACACATAATATTTGGAGGAATAGTAAATGGATACGACGACAACTAGCACCACTTTTAATGATATTTTCAAATCAAGCTTTTTGGACAAGACCGAGAGCTTTTCAATCATTGACTCCCTAATTGGATTACTGTTGGCATTTGCCATCGGATTGTTCATTTACGTCATTTATAAGAAGACCTTTTCCGGCGTGATGTACTCACATAACTTCAATATTTCCCTGATCATCATGACAATGGCCACTGCTTTGATCATCATGGGCATATCAACTAATATCGTTATCTCCCTTGGTATGGTCGGTGCCCTCTCCATCGTACGGTTCAGAACGCCTATCAAAGATCCCATGGACTTGGTCTTCCTATTCTGGGCAGCAGCCTCCGGGATTTTATGCGGGGCAGGCTTAATTCCACTGGTTATCATCGGTGCCATTTTAATAGGTATTGTGATGCTCATATTTGCCAACCGGATCACAGTTGAAAATCCATTTTTATTAATCGTTAAATATTCAGATGCATCCATTGAAAAAACGTTGGAAGAAATGATATCCAATAGGGTGAAAAGGCATTCCGTCAAATCGAAATCAGTCATTGCCGATAATAACCTCGAAGTGACATATGAAATTCGGTTAAAGGATAATGATGCGGAATTCATTAATCAAGTCAAGGACATGAACAGCGTTCACTCAGCCATCATGTTAAGTTATGATGGCAACTTCACAGCTTAAGAGAGATGGCGGACATGAATATCCATGCCCACCCCTCTATATAGACTACCTGAGGAAGGAGCCCTGGCATGTTAAAAACAAGATATGTTGCAGCGACCATTGGATTATTGATAATGATTTTTATAGCAGTGCTGTTCTTCCTTCCCAATCTTCAAGTTGAAAAAGCCACTAAAGGGAACACTTATACAGAATCTGTATTTGACCAAAGTAAGGTGACAACCGTTGATATAACATTGGCTGATGAGGATTTGGATTCCATCCTGGATAACCCCTCTGAAAAGGAAATCGTTAATGCCGATGTGACGATAGATGGGGAGACGGTTAAAAATGTGGGATTTCGCACCAAGGGAAACCTTTCCTTGAATTCCGTTGTTCAAATGGGAGATTCCGATCGTTACAGCTGGAAGATAGACTTTGATTATTATCAGGAAGATCAAGATTTACACGGCCTGAAAAAGTTGGCCCTTAACAATAATTACAGTGACCCAACTTATATGAGAGAATACCTTTCCTATGAATTAATGGACAAGATGGGCATAGCGACTCCCGGACATTCCTATATGTACGTGACCATCAACGGAAAGGAATGGGGCCTTTATCTAGGGGTGGAAGCTATAGAAGAAACCTTTCTAAACACCAACTTCACTGATGGCACAGGCGATCTCTATTATCCGGATGGTACGGGAAGCGATTTAAAGTGGATCAGCGAAGACATTGGTGACTACACGGGATTAAACTTGAAAACAAACGATAATTCGGACCAATCCGCCATGATCAAATTGCTTGATAGCATCAATAATGGTGGAAATCTGGAGGAAGTCCTGGATGTCGATGAAATGCTGCGCTATTTCGCAGCCAATACTGCCCTTGTCAACCTCGATCACTATCAGGGAGATAAAAAGCACAACTACTACCTATATGAAGAGAACGGAGTCTTTTCGATATTGCCTTGGGACTATAATATGTCATTTGGCGGTTATTCCGGAGGCGGCGGGCGACGGGCCGGCGCATCTGACCAAGAAACCGCTGACCAAAATGATGGAACGGCGGTTGAGGGTAACGACGATGACACTAAGCAGGATGACAAGGAAGTCCTTGGAGGGGCACCGAATATGAACGGTGGCGGAATGATGGATATGAGTTCAAATTTCATGAATGAAAGTAATATCAACTTCAGCATTACCGAGCCTGTTTCAGGTACGGCCCTTGAAGAGCGCCCTTTATTGAATGCCCTGCTTTCCAACGACGAGTACCGTGAAAAATATTATGATTATCTAAATGACATTGCCACAGATTTTTTCGCTGAAGAAAATATGACAGCAATGACCACTGAAATTTCAACATTAATCACACCTTATGTGAAAAAGGACCCGACCAAGTTTTATACAATGGACGAGTATACAGAAGCAACGTCAGGCAAGGAAACTTTGGTTGACTTCGCTGTCCAACGTGCTGAATCGATCTTGGCGCAGCTTTCTGGAGACCTGGTTGTGGAGGCCGAGACAGAAAGCAGTATGGGCGGCGGGGCTCCTACTATCGGCGATGATGCAAATGCAGGCCATGAGCAGCAACCAAACATGGGCGGCGGCGAAAATGGGGCTGCCATGCAGCCCCCTGACATGGACCGCGGCGGGAATGGTGCACCTCCTGGTATAGACGGGAACATGAGCCAAAAGGGGGCAGGCAACAGCAGCTCCTCCAAAGATACGATCATTCTATCTTCCGTGCTCCTACTCTTATTAATCGGTGCAATGGCTTTCGCCCACTTCTTTAAACGAAGAGGTAAAAAAGGATAGTAGACTTACGAAAAATTGAGGTATCCCAAAATTCGGGATGCCTTTTTTGAATTGGCGTATAGCCTTTTTCGGGTTATTCCTCCACATTTGATTAATTTTTAACTGCTAATCAATATAAAATACCCTTATTTGGTATAAAATAGTAAAATAGAGAGGTAAATGAACCTCAATCAAGAGGGTTATTCACTTGTTTATCATTTGATTTTAGTGGGTAAAGAATTCCATTATTACTTTATCCGATTGCATTAGTTTCACTTTTTTTAAAATCGGGTCGGTGTCAGGGGGGAAACGGATGAAAAGAAATCATACGATGATGCAATTTTTTGAGTGGCATCTTGAGGCAGATGGTTCTCATTGGGACAGATTGAAATACGCAGCCTCCAAGTTAAAGGATATAGGAATTGACTGCGTTTGGCTTCCGCCAGTTACCAAAGGGCAATCCGTTGGGGATAATGGATATGGAATATATGACGGTTACGATTTGGGCGAATTTGACCAAAAAGGAACAGTTCGTACCAAATACGGGACCAAAGATGAATTGCTGCAAGCAATAGCCACTTGCCATAACTACGGACTTTGCGTTTATATTGATTTAGTCATGAACCATAAAGCAGGAGCTGATGGAACCGAAAAATTTGAAGTGATTGAAGTCAATCCAAACAACCGGATGGAAGATATCTCAGAACCATTTGAAATGGAAGGCTGGACAAAATTCGATTTTCCGGGCCGTAAAAATAAATACTCTGACTTTAAGTGGAACCATACTCATTTTAATGGTACAGACTATGATGCCGAAAACGACAAAATGGGTGTATTTCGAATCACAGGCGAAAATAAGCACTGGAATCCGCATGTCATCGATGAATTCGGAAACTATGATTATTTAATGTTTGCCAACATCGATTACAGCCTGCCGGAAGTTCGTCAGGAAATGATTAGCTGGGGAAAATGGATGGTTGATACGTTAAAGTGTGATGGTTTTCGTTTGGACGCCGTTAAGCATATCGATTATGAATTCATCAATGAATTTCTCCAAGAACTCATTCCATATACAAAGGAACATTTCTTCATGGTCGGCGAATTTTGGAAGGCGGATGTTAAAGCTTGTCAAACTTACTTGGAGCAAACCAATCATGACCTCAACTTGTTCGATGTTTCCCTGCATTATAAATTTCATGAGGCCTCAAAAGCAGGAGCAGACTTCGACCTCTCAACCATCTTTGATGATACCCTCGTCCAAACCAATCCGGCACAGGCCGTCACTTTTGTCGACAACCATGACTCCCAGCCTCATGAATCACTGGAATCTTGGGTAAAGGACTGGTTCAAACCATCGGCATATGCACTTACCCTGCTTAGACTTTGCGGTTATCCGTGTGTCTTTTACGGGGACTATTATGGAATCGGCGGACCTTCTCCCGTGCCTGGGAAAAAGGATATCCTGGATCGCCTACTATATGCCAGGTATGAAAAAGCTTACGGAGAACAGACCGACTACTTTGATGATCCAAATACGATAGGATGGGTCCGGCACGGAGTTGATGAACTAGAAGGCTCGGGGTGTGCCGTCATTATCTCCAATGGAGATCACAACAGTGAAAAAAGGATGTTCGTCGGTGAACATCGTGCTGGTGAAATCTGGATTGATTTAACTTGTCATAAAGATGACCACATTACCATTGAAGATGATGGTTTCGCTACCTTCCCCGTTCATGGGAAAAGCGTTTCCGTATGGGCCTTGAATAATCCACTCTAAAAAGGGATGGCAAAGAACGGCATGTCGCTTTCAGATATGCCGTTCTTTGCTGGTGACACCGCCCTTGAAGATTTGAAATAAAGATAATTTTTCCATTTTAATTAATCATGGTAAGATAAGGGAGAAAGGAGTTGAAGGAAAAGTGAAAAATGAAATCATTGAAAGATTCACTTCTTATGTGAAAGTGGATACCCAATCAAATGAGGAAAATCCCTCATGCCCCTCTACACCCGGACAGCTGACATTGGCAAATGCATTGGTCAAGGAACTTCAATCCATTGGGATGAAGGAAGTGACAATGGATCAGAACGGCTATGTCATGGCAACCTTGCCAGCCAATTCAAATAAGGATGTCCCGACAATCGGTTTCTTGGCCCATGTCGATACAGCAACGGATTTCACCGGAAAAGATGTAAAACCGCAAATCGTTGACAACTATGATGGTAAAGATCTTACTTTACATGAAAAATTGGATGTCATTCTTTCACCTGATGATTTTCCTTCGCTTAAGAACTATATAGGGCATACCTTGATTACAACGGATGGGACAACCCTGTTGGGTGCAGATAATAAGGCTGGAATTGCCGAAATCATGACTGCCATGGATTATTTGATCCAGCATCCGGAAATCAAGCATGGAAAAATCCGTGTTGCCTTTACTCCCGATGAGGAAATCGGCAGGGGACCCCATAAGTTTGATGTAGATGCCTTTGATGCCCAATTTGCCTACACCGTGGACGGTGGCCCGCTTGGAGAACTTGAATATGAGAGCTTCAATGCAGCATCGGCCAAAATCCTGATCAAAGGGACGAATATTCATCCTGGAACGGCTAAAGGAAAAATGGTAAATTCAGCAAAAATCGCCATGGAATTCCATAATGGGCTCCCAGCGGCAGAAGCACCGGAATATACGGAGGGTTACGAAGGCTTTTATCATCTGCTTTCCTTTCATGGTGATGTGGAAGAGACCAAACTTTCTTACATCATCAGGGATTTCGACCGCCAAAAATTCAATGAACGCAAGGAATATATAACAAAAGTAATCGAGGATTTAAAAGAAAAATATGGGCAAAACCGAATCCAGCTCGAATTACACGACCAATACTTCAACATGAAGGAAAAAATTGAGCCCGTGAAGGAAATCGTGGATATCGCCCATGAAGCAATGGAAAAACTTGATATAAAACCGCAAATCTCGCCAATACGCGGTGGTACGGACGGATCTCAATTATCGTATATGGGCCTGCCAACACCCAACATCTTTACGGGCGGGGAGAACTTTCATGGAAAATATGAATTTATTTCCGTTGATAATATGATATTGGCCACTAAGGTGATCGTTGGCATTGCATCACTTTTTGAAGAAAAAGCAATATAGCTTGATACGAAATATCTATTGAATAAACCCCCAGACTTCAAGTCTGGGGGTTTTCAATAGATATTAAGCGCGTTTCCAGTGACGGTGCTTGGCAATTGCCTCGATAAAGGCAGAACCGCTATTTTTATCCGTAACAGCTACAATGCCTGAAGCTGGATCATTGGAAATGATGCCTGCCTTCGATAAGATCTCGGCCCCTTCTTTTCCCACACCAATCGCTTTGAAATGATTGTAGGCTTCATCAACAAAGTAAATGGGTTCCTTGGATGCCATTAAAGCATCGACACTCCCCTGCCCCCCTGCCACATATACAGCATCGAAAAGTACCGAATCGGCTGTCAGGAATGTCTGGTTCACCTCGACCTGCTGCCCTTCAGAACTTGTAACCACTCCACGATTATGACTGATGAATTCAGCCGTTATACCTGCCGATTTAAATGATTCCAAGACTTGATTAACCTCTGAACCGTTGAAACCATCTGCAGCCAAGATAGCCACTTTTCTTGTTGCGGCCGTGTTCACTTTCATTTGCTCCTGGCTTAAAGCCGGAGAAGCCAAGTCCATTTGAACCTCACTTTTGTTGGCTGGAGGATTCACGCCCACTCCCATGGCGATCGTTTTGGCCAGTTCAACATCCACATTGCTGAACATCTCGACAATTTGCTGCTGAACATCCTTACTTTTCACTTTTCCCACTTCAAAGTGGAAAGCCTGAATAATATGCTCCTTCTCCACTTCCGTCATGCTATTCCAAAATAGTTTAGCCTGGCTGTAATGATCCTTGAAGCTTTCACTGCGCTGCCGGACCTTCCTGCCATCGACCTTCTCCTGATAATGTGCATAGCCGCCTTCCCCTTCCGCAGCAGGTTCAGGAGAGTTGCCTGCAAGGGAATTTTTGTGGTAGCTGACCGGCCCTGGATTTATTGACATCCGGTGCATGCCATCGCGCTGATTATTATGAACGGGGGCAACCGTCCTATTAATCGGTAGCTCATGGAAGTTCGGTCCTCCCAATCTGGATAGCTGGGTATCGGTGTATGAGAATAAACGTCCCTGAAGCAGCGGATCATTTGAAAAATCAATACCCGGTACAACATGCCCCGGATGGAAAGCTATCTGTTCCGTCTCTGCAAAAAAGTTATCCGTATTTTGGTTCAAAACCATTTTTCCGATTATTTTAACCGGGATTTGTTCTTCCGGCCATAGTTTAGTAGGATCAAGGATATCAAAGTCGAATTTGAATTCATCTTCCTCCTTAATCATTTGGACGCCAAATTCAAATTCAGGATAATTCCCGGTATCTATCGCTTCCCATAGATCTTGGCGGTGAAAATCGGGATTCTTCCCTGCAATTTTCTGTGCCTCATCCCAGACAAGGGATTTTACTCCCAGTACAGGCTTCCAATGGAATTTAACGAAGTGGGCCACGCCTTGTTCATTTACAAAACGGAATGTATGGACACCAAACCCTTCCATCATCCGGAAGCTTCTAGGTATGGCCCTATCAGATAGGTGCCACATGACCATATGTGCCGTTTCTTCATTGTTGGCGACGAAATCCCAAAACGTATCATGGGCAGATGCCGCCTGAGGTATTTCGTTATGAGGCTCCGGTTTAACCGCATGAATTAAATCAGGGAACTTAATGGCATCCTGGATAAAAAATACCGGAATATTATTTCCGACCAAATCATAGTTTCCTTCCTCCGTATAAAACTTTGTGGAAAATCCCCTTACATCTCGGACTGAGTCTGCCGACCCGCGGGAACCCGCCACAGTGGAGTAACGAACGAATACTGGTGTCTTCACTGAAGGGTCTTGAAGAAACTTGGCTTTTGTATATTCGGTCATCGGTTCATATACCTGAAAATATCCATGTGCCCCTGATCCACGCGCATGGACAATCCGCTCAGGAATACGCTCATGGTCAAAATGAGTCATTTTTTCACGAAAATGAAAATCCTCCATCAAAGTTGGACCACGGGTTCCCGCTTTCAAAGAATGCTCATCCTCAGAAACTCGCAAACCCTGGTTAGTCGTCATCTTTTTCCCATTATCGTCCACTCGATATTGATCCAGCTGCCGCTGCTTACTTTGCTCATCGATTCTTCCGCTTTCATTTGCTTTCGTCATCCCACTCAATCCCTCCATGTCTAAGAATTCAGATTAAATTGTGTTGTTTATTGTCTACAGGATCGTTGACTTCCACTTCAGGCACTCGCTTTCCGCGGGCGGTCCGTGTGCCTCCTCGGCGCCTTTGCGCCTGCGGGCTCTCCCCTGGACTCGCTTTTCCCGCAGGAGTCCCGCACCTTACGTTCCAATCAACTTTGTTTTAAAATTGGATAAATCCCTTTTTTCTACAAACAGATGTATTTATTGTTTCGAAATAATTGCATTATCCTTCCTCATATACCACTCTGTTTTGACGGTTAAACAGAATTTGGAGAAAGAATCTTAACCTCCTCATAAACAAAAAATCTACTATTTCAGTGAGGACGGATCATCTGTGAATAGGTCGAATTTTCCCTAGTTGGGTCGAATCATCTGTGTATGGGTCGAAAAGTTCCTGTCCCAAGTCATATAAAAAAGAAGCGGGAAGACCGATTTTCGGTCTTCCCGCTTCTTTCATTCGACATCTTTAGTTCTTAAAGGCCTCTGAAACCTTCAAAAGCTTGCCTTTCACTTTCGTATTTTTCATCACTTTCAAGACAAGCGGTCCCTTTTCATTCAATATTTCCACATAAGAAACATTATCCTGGATCGTAATGATCCCGATGTCCTCGGCATTCACTCCATCAATCTTTGCGATGGTTCCGACAAAATCCACGGCCCTGAGTTTCTTTTTCTTGCCGCCATTAAAATACAGCTTCATGATTTGTTTATTCAATTGTTCACTTTTATCTTTTTTGATTTTTGGACGGGCTTCCAGTTTGGCTTCGAATTCCATTTTTTTATCGGAAACTTCCTCTTTAGATGGAGCAGTCATCTTAGGGATTTCAAAACCGATATATTCTTGGATCTCGGTAAGGAATTTGTCTTCGTACGGCGTCACAAAAGTAATGGCTTTTCCTTTTTTACCGGCACGGCCCGTTCTTCCCGTTCGATGTACGTAACTTTCCTTTTCCAATGGCAGGTCATAGTTAATTACATGGGTTATATTGTCGATGTCAATTCCACGGGCAGCAACATCTGTTGCAACCAAATAGCGGAATTCACCTCTTCTGAATTCATTCATCACTGCAAGGCGATCCTCCTGAAGCATGCCGCCGTGAATCATATCACACGGATATTCCAGTTCCAGCAGCTGTTCACATACTTGATCCACCCTATCTTTCGTCCGGCAAAAAATGATGCAGCTATCGGGGTTTTCCGTGATGGTTACGTCTCTAAGCAGGGAAAACTTATCATCTTCTTTCACTTCTATAAGGGCATGTTCAATTTTCTCCGTCGTTAAACCCTTTGCTTTGATTTCAATATCCAAAGGATCTTTCATATATTGCTTGCATAGTTTTTTTATACTCTCAGGTAATGTGGCAGAGAACAGCATGGTTACTCTATCTTTCGGAAGCTCCTTAATAATGGCTTCTACTTGTTCGATGAAGCCCATATTCAGCATTTCATCCGCTTCATCAATAACTAAATGAGTTAAGCGTTCCAAGGCGAATGTCCCTTTCTCGATATGATCCAGAACACGCCCCGGGGTTCCGACGACTACATGGCTTTTTTGTTTCAATTCCGCTTTTTGCAGTGCGAATGGATGCTTTCCATAAACGGCAGTAGCCTTTATCCTCTTAAATCTGCCAATATTCGTAATATCCTCTTTTACCTGCACGGCGAGCTCACGTGTCGGTGTTAAAATAAGCGCCTGAGGCTTATTCTCTTCCCAATCGACCATTTCGCAGATCGGTATGCCGAATGAAGCGGTCTTGCCGCTTCCTGTTTGCGATTTAACGACAAGATCCCGCTTTTTCAGCGCCACTGGAATCACTTCACGCTGTACTTCGGTTGGACGTTGATATCCCAAGCTTTCTAATGCCCTAACAATTTCATCGCTTAATGTATAATCAGTAAAATTCAATTCATTCATATAACAGCCTCTTTTGTTGTTTAGTATGTTGCTTTATTGTTCCCATAATCGTAATTTCCTTATACAGAGTTCTATTATACGCGATATGCATCGATAAACCTTGTAATATCCAAATTCAATTGTTCTATTTCTATATAATGAAACGTCCGTCTTCATTGAAACAATGTCTTCAGGGCCCCATGATTGAAGTTAATCAAAATGGACCCTGCTTCTTCCAATATGCTAAAATATGTATGAAATTGCGGAAATAAAGGGCGTATATTCCAAACCGATGGACAAAAGGAGGACTCATTTATGATAATCGTAACGAATAGAATCAGAGTCAAAAAAGGGATGGGTGCAGTCATGGCCCCAGGATTTACTGCACCAGGACCACTTGATACGATGGAAGGCTTCGTAAAAGTTGAAGTATTATTAACGCAGAATTTGACGGATCACGATGAACTGAGCGTTAATATGTACTGGGAAAACCTTGATAACTTTACGGCTTGGAGAAATAGCGATGCATTCAAAGCTGCACATAAACGGCCTGAATCAGGTTCCGGCGAAGCAAAAAAAGAATCTCCAATTCTAGGCAGCGAGCTTACAACGTATGAAGTCGCCTCGGTAAAGGAAATAGCTAAATAATGAAATCATACAAAAAAGAGGCCGCAAAATATGCGTCCTCTTTTTGTTTTTTCTTAATGAATTTACTTAGCTTCGGCTTTTTTGATTTGTTTACTTCTAAGCTGACCGCAAGCCGCATCAATATCCGTTCCATGTTCTTGGCGGATTTTACAATTGATGCCTCTCTTTTTCAGCGTATCATAAAACGAGAGAACGGACTCTTTATCACTTCTTTGGTATTGGCTATGCTCATCTACTGGATTATATGGGATCAGGTTGACATAGAGACGATGTTTTTTGTCATCAAGTAGATCGGCAAGTTGCTCGGCTTCTTCTTGATGGTCATTGACATCTTTCAATAGGATATATTCGATCGTAATTCTCCTATTCGTTTTCTCTAAATAATAATCAAGAGATTTCATCAATTTTTCTATGGGGATGCCTCGGTTTATCTTCATGATTTGTGTCCTGAGCTCATTATTCGGCGCATGCAATGAGATGGCCAGATTCACCTGTAATTGAGTATCGGTGAATTCATAGATCTTATGGGCAAGGCCGCTTGTCGAAACAGTAATGCGCCTGCCCGCGATAGCAAGACCCTTATGGTCCATAAGCACTTTCAAAAAGTCTAACATATTTTCAAAGTTATCGAAAGGTTCGCCAATGCCCATTACAACAACATGGCTTACAACCTCACCTTGTTCCAATTTATCCAGATGCAGTTGAACGTTCATGATTTGTTCCACTATCTCCCCGCTGGATAAATCACGGCTTTTGGCCAATAATCCACTGGCACAGAAACTGCAGCCAATATTACAGCCCACTTGGGTGGTGACACAGACCGAAATTCCGTATTTATGTCTCATCATAACCGTTTCGATAAGGTTGCCATCCTGTAATTTAAACAGAAACTTGATCGTACCATCCGCTGCTTCTTGCTTTACGTGCTCAGTCAAAGTCTGGATGACAAAGTGCTCTTCAAGTAATTTTATGCACTCTTTATTAACATCCGTCATTTCAGAGAAACTCGTCACACGTGTTCTATAAAGCCACTCCCAGACTTGGGAAGCTCTGAATTTTTTATGGCCATGGTCCGAAAGCCACGCTGTCAATTGTTCGAATGTTAAACCATAAATGGACGCTTTATTCATTCGTTACCCTCTTTTCATTACAGTAAGATTTAATACTTTAACCCATTACATTAAGGGGAACTCCCCCGGAATCAGTCTCTATCATTTATGATATGGTTCATTTCTATTTATCCGAAAAGCCCGATATATTTGCTCCACAAGAACCAATTTCATTAATTGATGCGGAAAGGTCATTTTCGAGAAGGAAAGGGCATAATCGCTTCTTGATAACACCTCTGTGCCAAGTCCAAGCGACCCGCCAATAATAAAGGCAATTTTGCTCTTTCCATAGGTGGCGAGCTGATCCATATGAGTGGCCAGCTGTTCTGAAGTAAGCTGTTTTCCATTGATCTCAAGCGTTATTACGTAGGTGTCCGGGCTGACTTTGGCCAGGATTCGTTCACCCTCCTTTTGCTTTACAATGTCCATGTCCGCTGTACTCAGGTTCTCCGGAGCCTTTTCATCCGGTACTTCCACAAGTTCTATATTAGCATAGGCGCTTAACCTTTTTGTATATTCAGCAATTCCTTGCTTTAAGTATTTTTCCTTTAGCTTGCCAACAGTAATAATCGTTATTTTCATATATATCCTCTAGCTTTCATTATGTTTTTACTATCAATTGTTGGATTTGCCTACCTATTATCATACCTTACAGTGACCTATAAGCAAAACAAGCATATCCTTTCCAATTTTTAATGCTTTTATAATAAAAACCGCTGCCCCTGAAAGCGGCAACGGTAACTTTCATTATTGAAGAATTCGGCTGGACTTAGTTCCAATCCGAACAATTATCTTGATTATTCGTACTACCAAATGCTTGGATCTAAACCATTCCACCCGCCGCTTTAATCTTCGGAAAATGTTAAGAACAGGTTAAGAACAGGTTACAAACATGTTATCCACAAAAGTTATCCACATATCCACAAAATCTATCCACATCTTGTATGGGAATATTAGTTCCCTACTAGATATATTGCCACGTTTCGACAATATTCACAGGTTGTTGATAACTGATTTTCTTCGGGAACAAGCGTTAAAACAGGATAGGTTTCACATTCGTATACCACTTCATCCAGCGCCATGTCCACATGTTCCTGACAGCAATATAATTTCATCTTTCATATCTCCTTTCCCATTCATTATTCCCAGTACTTCCATTCCCAATTATCCACAAGTCACTTGAGATCTTTAATTTCAGTATATATCCACAGGTAATCGTAACAAAAAATAAGAAAAGCGCAAGGAAATAGAAAGGACAGGAGGCATTTTCTGCCCCCTGTCCTTTTGTGCTTTAAATTTCGCTGCTTGAAAGCGTGACTTCCGTTGTTTCTTTCTTTCCGTCACGGTAATAAATGATTTTTACTTTATCACCGACTTGTTTTTCATTGTAAAGGTATTTTCTTAATTCCACGACATCATGGATTTTTTCGTTATCCATTCCAACTACGACGTCAAATTCCTTCAATCCTGCTTTGGATGCTGGAGAATTGCTTTGAACGCCTGTTATCGCAACGCCAGAAGTAACTTTCCTTGGCAGCTTTAATGTATTTTGTTGATGATATTGGGAAATTTCTTCTACAGATGCCAGGTTAACACCCAAGAAAGCACGTTTCACTTCACCAAATTCCTCTATATCATTAATAATCGGGATCACTGAATCGATCGGAATGGAAAGACCGATTCCTTCCACTGCATTTTCTGCAATCTTCATCGAATTTATTCCGATGACCTGCCCTGACATATTAACGAGTGCCCCTCCGCTGTTACCTGGATTAATCGCCGCATCGGTCTGGATGACCTCTGCATTCCAATCCACTTGTCCGTCCTCATTGATATCCACTTCTATCGTGCGCTCCAAACCGGAGATGATCCCTTGTGTGATCGACCCGGAGAATTGAAGGCCTAATGGATTACCAATGGCAATGACGGGCTCACCAGGTTTCAATTTGCCGGAGTTTCCGAATTCAGCTATGGTTTTGATTTTTTCACCATTAACGACAATGACGGCTAAATCTGTCCATGGGTCACTGCCTTGTAGTTCAGCTGGCAATTTAGTGCCATCACTTAATGTCACTTCAAGTTCATTAGCTCCTTCAATGACGTGATTATTCGTGACGATATAGGCCTTGCCCCCATCTTTCTTGTAGACGACTCCAGATCCTGTGCCGGCTTCTGCCGAACTGTCCTCGGCGTTGCTCCCTGGACCCCAGAAGTTCGTTTCCTGAATGTTAGTGATGCCGACCACTGCGTCGCTGGCTTTATCAACGGCATTGGTGACGGCACTTGTTACATCAAGAGTAAGGTTTTGCTGGGACTGCTCCGTGGTCTTTCTCTCCGTTGATTTTTCCGTTGTTATTTCGTTTTCATCGTTATTTAACAGTCCGCTTCCCGGAAAGGCTAATAAAATAAGTAAGGCCCCGATGATGGCGCCCCCCAAGCCTGCTAGAAAATAGCTCGTATGGCTTTTTTTTCGTTTATTTTGGTTCTCATCATTCTGATCATAATAACCCAAGACCGCCTCATCCTCTCATTTTAGGAATGTATTATAGCAATTCTATTGTTTGGTATCCTCCCTCAATTATACTCAATTACCGAATTTTTTCTAAAAAAATGCATGCTTAATTTAATTTAAGGGGCAACATAAAATTGACTAGTATCAGCCATTTTCCTTTTACCTATACAGTTCTAACCAAACGATACCCCTTTTAATCCGATTCGTAACTTACGAATCGAAATTTTTAAAAATAAAAAAAGGAATGAACAAGGTATCCCTTATCCATTCCTTTCATTTATAATGTAACAAGTTCCGTTGGTCTTTTCGGATCAGTATCATATAAGGAAAATTGTTCACCCACGATGATCCCCTTTGTCTTTAACGTCTGTTCCACCGACATTCTTGCTAGATCCTTCATATTGTTATCAAGGCTTAAGTGGGCCAAGTAAATCCGCTTGGTCTTATCACCGGCCACTTCGCTCATTGCAAGGGCAGCGTCTTCATTACAAACATGTCCGACATCACTTAAAATCCGGCGCTTGATGCTCCATGGATATTTCCCCATCCTCAGCATGGACACATCATGGTTACTTTCGAATACATAAGCATCGGCATTTGAGATGATTCCTTTCATCCGATCGCTTACGTACCCTGTATCGGTAATGACCACAAGTTTCTTATCTTCATGATGAAAGACGTAAAACATTGGCTCTGCCGCATCATGTGAAACGCCGAAAGATTCTATATCAAGGCTGCCGAACGTTTTGACCTGTTCCATTTCAAATGTGAATTTTTGTTCGGTTGCAATTTCACCGATCGTTCGCTCCATGGCATTCCATGTTTTTGCATTCGCATATATCGGGAGTTTATGTTTTCTGGCAACCACGCCAAGACCTTTAATATGGTCGCTGTGTTCATGGGTAACAAGGATACCGGATAGCTTCGACATATCACGGCCTATATCCTGAAACAATGCTTCCAGGGCTTTACCGCTTAAGCCGGCATCGACGAGGAATGATTGATCCTCCGTTTCCACGAAAAAGGCATTTCCTGTACTCCCGCTTGCGAGAACACTAAAATGCATTGTCATCTATACTCACTCCAGTATTTTTTCTTCTGTATTCAATTCAATGACCTCTCCATCAAAAGCATTCACGAAGAGATCCGTTTCGTCATCAATGACCACCCACCATGTTGGCACAAGTAAATGTGACACAGATGTCGTCTGCAGCGAATTGTAATACCCCAATTTTACATTCGTGACGTCGCTTTTGGGATCAATATCACCATTCTGATACAATGCTCCGATAGCATTTAAAGCAGATGTCAATACTTTAGGTTTATTGAATTTTTTGATCCCCTCTAAATACATCTGTTCATAGGAAACGATTTCACCCTTCTTGTTCAGATATAAAGTGACCTTCCCTTTACTATTATTATAAAACATCTTTTTATCTGCCACTTGATAGCAGGTGATGGTCTGGCTTATTTCATCATAGCTCCAAAAATGATACTCATTTCCTTTTAATATATACTCCTTCAGGAATATATCAAGGTCTGCAGCATTAATTTCCGCTTTCATGCCAACCGGTATCTTAAATGTACCCACAAGCTTCTTATCATCGATGATTTTTGCTTTTTGATTTTTCAGGTACTGTATATCTTTCTTCTCGAAAGTCTTGCTTTGGGCAATCAGGAATTGATCCGACTTTTGTTTCGGAAGTGGGGTTTCTATTGAAATCTCATCTTCTTTCAACAGTTCTTCCGTTGATGACTCCGTGAAACTTTCATATTGGGAGTCATTAATCTTTTCCAGGAATTGATAAAGAAGAAAAATATTCAAAACGAAGAAAACCATGATGAAAATCGACTTTGTATTATTCCAATCCACTTTGATCGCCTCCCGTATCTTCATCAAAAGGCACAATAAACCATTTATCGCCGATACAATAATACCAAGTGGGCTCGAGTGTAACTAGAGTTACAAGTTTGGAATCCAGGGATTTATTCAGTTTATAGCCAATCGAGATGTCCTCCACGCTTTTGAAATCGATATTATCTTTCGATTTCAGCTGATTAATTACTTCTTTGCCGCTTTGTAAAGTCTTTGGCGATCCTTCTGACGGGAGGACTGAGTCAAGTGAAAAGTATGGGCGGTCATAGCTATAAATTTCTTCTTTCCCCCAAATTTGCTCGATTTCTGTCATTCCAGATTCATTGAAGGTCGGATAACCATTTACGAATAAGCGGAATACCACTCGTTGTTCATTCTCCGACATATAGGCAAAGCGGTAATTGTTATTTTCCCAACCGGCATGATCATTGATGAAATCGATGCTTTTTTGCAAAAGGTCACTGGAACTGTCAAATAACTTTCTCTTTTGTGCCGGATTGATATAAGAAATTAAGTAATTCTCTTTATTGACCGTCATAAGTCTTGTTCCATCCGTATATTCCTCACCGACCGAAACCGATTCCTGGCGAACGAACTTCGGAAAACTAAATAACGCATTTTTCAAGTTTCCAATATCCAAATAGTCAATATAATATTCAAGTTTGTTGATTTCCACTGGGTTTTCCGGGACGAACAGCGTCCTTTTGCTGTTTATCGTTTCGGCAATGTATTCAGGATGCTTATCATAGGAACCCCTATAAAATGAATCCATGAAATTCCTTAGCTTTTTAGAATCGACCAAACCTTGATAAATCTCCTCTTGATCGTAGGAAACAAAATAAACGGCAGATTCATTACCGCTGATATCCTTTTGTTTAATGATGATTCGATCAAACGAAAATTCAGGCACTTCCTTATCCCTTATATTCAATACCGTTTTATAAAGAGAGATGGGGATATCATCGGAGAATACGATTTCAATCGACCCATCTTCATGGACAAAATCGTCAAATTTCCTTTGCAGCCTTTTTACGGATACCTCTTTTAAACCTCTGAAACGCCATTGTAAAAATTCATTTTCCATTTCATTGATTTCTGCCGGGCTGGAACTCTGGAAATGCTGCCCATTGCCATGGAAAAGGATACTGACTGGTTTAATGACATCACTGACAATCTGGACATCGCTTTTAATCTTTATAAATTCCGACGATTGTTCAAATGGATCATACTCAGGCTCGTACGTCCAAATGCTCCATGTCAAAAATATGCTTGTCCCAACCAAAATAATCAGTATGATACTTTTTGCACGTTCAAAATTCATGACCAATCATCCTCTTCTTCCTGTTCGTAAGGAAGTGTAAAGAACACGGTAGTTCCTTTTCCATCCACACTTTCCGCCCATATTTTCCCGCCATGCGCCACGACCATCTCTTTTGCAATCGCTAAACCAAGCCCTGTCCCGCCTAAGTTACGGGCCCTTGCTTTATCCACACGGTAGAAGCGGTCGAATATTTTATCAATGACGTTTTTCGGGATACCCACGCCTTGATCTGTAATGCTCACAATGATAAAGCCATCAGATGCCCTGACGCGGAAAGTCACTTGACCCCCTTCAGGTGAGTACTTTAATGAGTTGGAGATTACATTATAGAGAACTTGGGTGATTTTATCTTCATCAATATCCACAAAATAAGCTTCCTTCGGCAAATCACGCTTAAACGTGATGTCATCATTTTTCGACATTTCAAAACGATCGATGATGTGGTCGTAGAATTTATTAAAATTCACCCAGCCGGTTTTAAGCCTGTAATCTTTACTGTCCATTTTCGAAAGCTGTAACAGATCATTAACAAGCCTGATCATTCGCTCCGTTTCATTTTGGGTCACACTTAAAAACGATGGAGCGATTTCCTCGTCCTTCCATGCACCTTCAGCCAATGCCTCCAGGTAACTTCTCATCGTCGTTAGCGGAGTTCGCAGTTCATGTGATACATTGGCAACGAATTCCCTGCGTTCACTCTCGATTTTTTCCTGCTCTGTTATATCATGCAAAACAGTGATCAAACCATTAACGAATCCCGTTTCCTTTTGAATGACCGAAAAATTCCCCCTCAAAATGAAAGGCCGATTTTTTTTGCTGTAATCAAGGATAATGGACTCTCGCTCTTCCAGTAAATCCTCAAATTTATATTCTTCTTCAAGACCCAAAACCTCAATGATCGGTTGGTTCATGACGGTTTCACTCGAAACATTCAATAATTGTGCCGCCGGTTCATTAATCAAGTTCACCCGACCGCGCCTGTCCGTTGAAATTACGCCATCCGTCATATTGGCAAGGACAGATGAAAGCTTACGCCGCTCTCCTTCTGTGCTTGATTGCGACTCTTGGAGTTTTTTGGTCAAATTATTGAAAGTGACGGCAAGCTGGCCAATTTCATCATCGCCATATACCCTGACTTTTCTGGAAAAATTCCCTTTTGCCATCACCAGGGCCTGTTTTCTCATATCAGACATGGGTCTGGTGATCGTTCGTGCGAGCAGGATCCCCAAGATGGCCGTAATGACCAAAGCGATGGCCGTACCCGTCATGAAGATGCTATTGATTTCATCCATCTGCTCAAAGACATTCTCCATCTCGGCTATTACATAGACGGCGCCAATGACCTCCCCATTTGCTTCAACGGGTGTCGAAAGGACCCAGAGCCGCCTGCCTGTTTTCTTATCGCGAAATACATCACTATCTTCTTTTCCAAAAGTGAGCGTATTCTTAATGAGGACCTCTGTCGTCTTCTTCCCTACAATATCCTGGTTACCTGGGGCTGAAGTTCCGATCACGCGTCTGCTGCGGGTGTCAATGACACGTACTTCCGAAATATCATTCGATGAATTATCCCGGTCTTTCAATATCGCATCAATCGCTTCTTCGAGGGTTGGATCTTCCTCTCCCCTCTCTTTTTCCATTTCTTCACCAATACTGTAGGTAAGCAGGTTAACGTGACCTTTTATTGATTTCGTAAAGTTCCCGACAAGATTTTCTTCCAATTCCCCAACAAAATATACCCCGATTATTTGCATCGCCACGAAAATGAGCAATACATAAATCAGAACAAATTTAAAATGAATTGAGCGGAAAAAACCAACCTTTTTCATAGAAACTACTCCTGTTCAGGGTTACGCAGGTAATAACCGACCCCTCTTCTAGTTACAATCCAGCCAGGATGGCTTGGATTGTCTTCAATCTTCTCACGAAGACGTCTGACCGTTACATCGACCGTCCGCACATCACCAAAATAATCATAGCCCCACACGGTTTGTAATAAGTGCTCCCTTGTCATGACCTGACCGATGTGCTTCGCTAAGTAATGAAGCAACTCAAATTCACGATGCGTCAATTCTATCGTATCGCCACGCTTGGATACCACATAGGCATCCGGATGGATAGTGAGCGTGCCTATCGTAATTTCCTTCGGTTCATTTTCTTGATCGGGAACCGGAACAGCTTGCTGACGTCTAAGGTTCGCCTTAACGCGGGCAATTATTTCCCGGGTACTAAATGGCTTTGTCACATAGTCATCTGCACCAAGCTCCAATCCTAACACCTTATCTATCTCCGAGTCTTTTGCCGTTAGCATGATGATCGGGGTTTCATACTTCTTCCTTACTTCCCTGCATACTTCCATCCCATCGCGCTGCGGCAGCATGATATCAAGTAAAATCAAATCAGGTTGCCGTTCTTCCACCATTTTGAGGGCTTCATTGCCATCATAAGCACAAAAAACCTCGTAGCCTTCTTTTTTTAGATTGAATTGTAATATATCAGCAATTGGCTTTTCGTCATCCACTACCAGAATCTTTTTATCCATGTACTTATCTCCTTTTTAATAACTGAACTGAATCTATTAAAAACCGTGTCCTTATCCGGGACCTTATTCACTTTTCCTTCTGCTTGCACAAAGCTTCGCAACCTAGTTTCAGCAAAGTTACATATATATACCCAATAAAAGGGGCTGAACACCGGAATGAAAGCAAATTGTCTCTATTCTACTTTATCATTTTATAGGCATTAAATCACCTTTTTCCTATTATTCTCATCTATTAATGAAGCAGAAGAAGTCTTCGAATAATTTTCGAAGACTTCCAGCGATTACTGACTTATATAGTTTAGCGGATTAACGAGAGACCCGTTTTTATATATTTCAAAATGGAGGTGGACACCGGTCGAGTGACCTGTTGAACCCATCATGCCAATTTTCATGCCTTTTTCAATCTTTTGTCCCGCTATTACATCTATTGAATCCAAATGGGCATACACTGTCTTATACCCATTATTATGATTGATCGTTATCTTATTTCCATATCCTCCGGAATTCCCGGCAGTTTCGATTATCCCATGATCTGCTGCCTTTATGGTCCTGGTGGCTGGCCGTGCAATATCGATACCTTTATGAAGTTTCCCCCAGCGCTGGCCCTGCTTACTGGAAATATAGCCCCCATCTGCAGGCCATGAATATGTACCGCTGCCCTGTGAAGGTATGACCTTGGTGCCTTTTCTGGTGATTTCCGTTTTAGCTTCTTCCGTGACTTCTTTTTTTACGATCGATTCACTGATTTTCTTTCCATTTGTTTCAGATACATTATAGGTGAACGCAAGAATCCCCTCATTCCCCATTTGTTCAGTAATGAGTTCGCCCTTTGGAAGTTCGTCATCCTCCTTCACTTCCTTTTCAAAAGGAATTCTCTCTTCCTTTAATACTTCTCTTTCTACCATTACGTTCACATAGGGGGTACGCTGGGTCACATAGAGACGCTCGCCCTCTTTAACACCTTTATCCTCACCCTGTCCCGGATTCAGCTCCAGCAGTTGATCCAGGTCCATATCATGGCTAGTGGCAATGGCTTCAAGATCTTCTTCTTCCTTAGCCTCATAGATCGTCGTTTCTTCCTTTCCTTCTTCTATCATGGAAAGGGTTTTATCGACACTCTTGATTTCGTCTGGATATACCATTGTCTCTTTAAACGTAACGGGAAGTGAAAATTCGATGTCCAGAATTCTGCTTCCTGGCTCTTTTAACGAATCGGCATCTTTTTCACTTTCTTTTTTACCTGATTCGTATTCAGCGTATTCCTCTTCATTTACATATAATAAAGTGATTTTCTCCAGAACGTCCTCTGCATCTTCCTTTGACGCAACATAAGCGACCGCCTGGTTATCTATGTCGATTTCATACGCCTCGGCCTTCACATTCAACTGATCCTGAATTCCCTTAACAGCCTGATCCTCTTTAACATCCTCATCGAATACCTCTTCAGGTACGAACTTCAGCTGTGTCTCCTTATCGAATGTAAAGTCAGGATAATCTTCCTGTGCTTCTTCTACCTTATCGGCTACGATGTTTTCGATTTCCGTTTCATCCGTCACACTGCCTACGAACTCATCATTAAGATAAACATGCTGTATGGTTGTAGTTTCCGGTATCCCAGCAGCAGTTACCCGATTGCCCGCAAGCACCAAAATGACGGAAACCATCAACAGGATGATTCCCTTTCCTTTTGAGCTAAACATATATTTTCCTCCTTAACGGCTCAGTCACCAATTAAGAAACTAATCAAATTTATTTGAGATTTATTAGTCCAATTTAAATATCCTGATACTTATGACTGATTTCTATAATGATTTTTATCACTCATAACTCTACCATATTAAGAAAAAAAACAAGAAACCGACTTCATAATGTAATAGAACTGTATAAATGGTGACAACTTGTACCAATAGATATGGTAATGGGGACAGTTCAATAAACTGCGGAAAAAGGAGTGGGCCTAAGCCCAGCAAGGGTAAAAGAGGGTTATATCCCGAATTGGCCGAAAATGGTATGTTACAAAACGTTAACAATCTATTACAAGATTTCATTCAGAATCCTCTGGGCACATAACAAAAAAACGCCCTAAAGGAAAGGCGTTTATACAAGGATGGCTCAGGACGGAATCGAACCGCCGACACAAGGATTTTCAGTCCTTTGCTCTACCGACTGAGCTACTGAGCCAAATATTCTATTTTAGAATAAAAATAAAATGGCGGTCCCGACGGGAATCGAACCCGCGATCTCCTGCGTGACAGGCAGGCATGTTAACCGCTACACCACGGGACCAGTAAAGCATATATATAAAGAAGTGACCCATACGGGATTCGAACCCGTGTTACCGCCGTGAAAGGGCGGTGTCTTAACCGCTTGACCAATGGGCCGAAAAAAATGGTGAGCCATGAAGGATTCGAACCTTCGACCCTCTGATTAAAAGTCAGATGCTCTACCAACTGAGCTAATGGCTCGTTCTAATGAAATGTTTCTTTGCTGGATGTTAACTTACCATCTGCAGCTTGTTAATGGCTTGTTCTATTGTGACGACGCTTTTGATAATATCATGGTTCTTATAGTTTAGGCAATAGTTTTTAGAAATAAAATTATTTTTTTCTTATTTTTTTTATTTTCCCTATAGTTTTCATCCACATTCACTCGGTATCCCGGACCTCCGAACGTGACATAATGCATCGATCTTAAAAATGAAAGAAGAGCCGGCAAAAAAAGCCAGCTCCTTTTTCATGAATTACGCTAGACGCCAAGGGCTTCTCACGACATTTGTTTGGTTACGGTCAGGACCGACAGAGAAAGTGGTCAAAGGAATGCCTACCAATTGAGATACGCGCTCTACATAGTGGCGAGCGTTCTCTGGAAGCTCATCCAATGATTTGCAGCCTGTGATGTCTTCTGACCAGCCTGGCAGCTCTTCATAGACTGGTTTACATTCACCAATCGCTTTCAAAGTCGCTGGTACCTCATGAATGATTTCGCCTTTGTATTCATAGGCCACACAAATTTTGACCGTATCAAGACCTGATAATACGTCAATCGAGTTCAATGATAAATCGGTAATCCCGCTGACACGGCGAGCATGGCGAACGACAACAGCGTCAAACCAGCCTACACGGCGCGGTCTGCCTGTAGTTGTACCATATTCACGGCCAATTTCCCGGATTTGGTTACCGACTTCATCATGCAATTCTGTAGGGAAAGGACCATCGCCCACACGGCTTGTGTATGCTTTACATACTCCAACCACATGGTTGATCTTCGTAGGACCTACACCCGAACCGATTGTAACTCCACCTGCAACCGGGTTGGAAGAAGTGACGAATGGGTATGTTCCTTGATCGATATCAAGCATGACACCTTGTGCCCCTTCGAATAATACCCGTTTTCCTTCATCAAGTGCGTCATTCAATACAACGGATGTATCACAAACATATTTCTGCACTTGTTGTCCGTACTCATAGTATTCTTCCAAGATATCTTCGATTTTGAAACCTTCCGTTTCATAGAAGCGTTCGAACATACGGTTTTTTTCGACAAGATTTTGAGACAATTTTTCCTCGAAAATTTCACGGTCCAAAAGGTCTGCCATGCGGATTCCGTTACGAGCAGCTTTGTCCATATATGCAGGGCCGATTCCCTTTTTAGTCGTTCCAATTTTGTTGGCGCCTTTACGGTCTTCTTCGACTTCATCCAATTTGATATGGTAAGGAAGAATGACATGTGCACGATTCGAGATACGAAGATTATCCGTACTCACCCCATGGCTATGTAAATAAGCAAGCTCCTCTACAAGAGCTTTTGGATCAACTACCATACCGTTTCCAATGACACAAATCTTATCACTATAAAAAATCCCTGACGGAATTAAATGCAGTTTATAGGTAACGCCGTTAAATTTAATTGTATGCCCTGCATTATTCCCACCTTGATAACGAGCGATGGCTTCCGCATTCTGGGATAGAAAATCTGTTATTTTACCTTTACCTTCGTCTCCCCATTGTGTACCGACTACTACAACTGATGACATCTGAATAAAGCACCTCCAAAGGTTCACGTAATACCGATCATTAACCGGTTCTTATCAAACAAACCTATTTTATCAATAATCCAAACTGGAAGTCAATACAAAATCCGAACAATACACTTTTTAAAAAATTCTTTGTTCGTAAATATGAGAAATTTCTTTCCGGTTTTTTTAGGATTGTCAAACATTATTGTACCCTCTGATTTCTTTTTCTATTATCATTAGGGCCTTTCTTTTTCCTGAAACAGAGAAAGCCCGCCATTGCATGAATGGCAGGCAGTCCCCTATGCGCCGGGAGACATCGAATCATCATCGAAGCGGCGTTCGAGATTAACGAATTTATTATACTCTTTTACGAATGCAAGCGAAACCGTGCCCACCGGACCATTACGCTGTTTCGCTATAATGATTTCAATGATATTTTTATTCTCGGATTCTTTATCATAATAATCATCACGGTATAAGAAGGCGACGATATCAGCATCTTGCTCGATACTCCCGGATTCCCGGATATCAGACATCATCGGGCGCTTATCCTGACGCTGCTCCACTCCCCGCGATAGCTGGGATAGGGCGATGACGGGCACTTTAAGTTCACGAGCCAGCGCTTTGAGTGAACGTGAAATCTCGGATACCTCTTGCTGACGGTTGTCGCCTGAACGGCCATCGCCTTGAATTAACTGCAGGTAATCGATCAATATCATGCCAAGGCCATGTTCCTGCTTCAAACGACGGCATTTTGAACGGATTTCACCAATCCTGACACCTGGCGTATCATCGATATAAATGCCGGCATTCGACAAGCTTCCCATCGCCATCGTCAGTTTACGCCAATCCTCATCAGTTAAGGAACCTGTCCGTAAATTCTGGGCGTTGATATTCCCTTCAGCACAGAGCATACGCATAACGAGCTGCTCTGCACCCATTTCAAGACTGAAAATCGCTACATTCTCCTCCGTTTTGGTCGCAACGTTTTGAGCGATGTTCAATGCAAAAGCGGTTTTACCAACCGAAGGACGGGCACCAACTATGATGAGGTCATTACGTTGGAACCCCGCTGTCATTCGATCCAGTTCAGCAAACCCTGTCGGTATTCCCGTGACATCCCCTTTACGGGTAGTCAAAATTTCTATGTTATCGTAAGTCGCAACCAATACATCCTTAATATTTTGAAAAGACCCGGAATTCTTACGCTGGGCCACTTCCATGATCGTTTTTTCTGCTTCACCGAGCAGCTCCTCGACCTCATCCTCGCGACTGTAGCCTTCCTGAGCGATGTTCGTCGCAGTCCGGATCAAACGGCGCAGCAATGACTTCTCCTCGACGATGCGGGCATAATATTCAATATTGGCCGCGGTAGGCACCGATCCGGCCAATTCACTTAAATAAGAAACCCCGCCAACTTCTTCAAGGTTTTTTGTCGCAGCCAATTCCTCCGTCACCGTAATCAAATCGACAGCTTTTCCTTCGTCATTCAATTTAAGCATCACATTAAAGATTTTTTGATGAGAGCTTCTATAAAAATCCTCTGGAATCAAAACTTCCGATGTAACGGTCAATGAAGAGGGCTCAAGAAAAATGGCTCCAAGCACAGCCTGTTCGGCTTCTATATTTTGAGGTGGAATCCTATCCTGAAATTGTTCTATCATATCTTAAAACCTCCCATTCTAAGAGGATACCTTTTATATGTTTCTAGTAAAAAAGAAAAAAGTGAAAGGACAACGTGCCCAATCACATTTTTCGTCTATCTCTATTTTATCAATTTTTCACAGATATGAAACAGCTAAAATTAGTTAATTTCTTTCACATGCACAGTCAGTGTCGCAGTGACTTCAGGATGAAGCTTGACTGGAAGCTTTGTATGCCCTAAAGTGCGGATGCCTTCAGCAAGCTCCATTTTACGTTTATCAACCTTGATACCGTGTTTTTTCTGAAGCTCAGATGCAATTTGTTTAGTCGTGATGGAACCGAATAAACGCCCGCCCTCACCGGCTTTGGCAGATAGTTCAACCGTTAATTTCTCCAGCTGCACTTTCAATTCTTCAGCCTGCTGCAGCTCTTCTGCTGCAAGTGATTCTTCTTTATTTTTCTGTGCTTCCAAAGTTTTCACGTTTGAATTATTTGCTTCAACGGCCAATCCTTGTTTAAGCAGGAAATTATGTGCATAACCATCCGCAACATTTTTAACTTCCCCTTTTTTCCCTTTACCTTTAACGTCTTTAAGAAATATCACTTTCATTCTTTATATCCCCCTTCTAAATATTCATCAATAGCTGCTTTCAATCGACTTTCGGCTTCATCAATGGAGCATACCTGTTGAGTGGCGGCATTCGTTAGATGTCCGCCTCCATTCAGCATTTCCATGATCACCTGTACATTGATATCACCAAGAGAACGCGCACTTATGCCCACCGTATCATCAGACCGCTTAGCCATTACAAAGGAAGCGACAACGCCATCCATCGTCAATAGGGTGTCCGCAGCCTGAGCAATGAGCACCTGATTATGAACCTGATCGGTTTTTGCCGCGGCAATGGCAATTCCCTTTTTATAAAAGATGACTTCTTCAATGAGCTTCGAACGTTTGATATAGGTGTCCACGTCTTCTTTTAAGAATTTCTGGACAAGTACCGTATCAGCTCCATGCGCCCTTAGATAAGAGGCAGCATCGAAAGTACGTGATCCTGTTCTTAAGGTGAAGCTTTTCGTATCGACGATGATACCTGCAAGAAGCGCCGTCGACTCCAGCATATCAATTTTTGAGCGTTTCGGCTGATATTCAAGCAGTTCCGTCACAAGTTCTGCCGTTGAAGATGCATATGGCTCCATATAGACGAGCAATGAGTTCTTGATGAACTCCTCACCCCGCCGATGATGGTCGATGACCACAACCTTATCGATTCTATTCAATAACCGCTCTTCAATCACCATGGAAGGTTTATGGGTATCGACCACAACCAGCAAGGTCTCATCCGTAATCATTTCTAATGCATCATCAGGTGTTATGAACCGGGCATACAGCTCTTCTTTATTTTTGATCTCTTCCATTAAACGAAGGACACTGCTGTCGAGCTGCTGGGTGTTTATGACAATATAGCCTTCACGTTCATTCATTTGGGCAACTTTCAAGATGCCGATCGCTGAACCGATTGCGTCCATATCCGGGTTTTTATGGCCCATGACAATGACTTTATCGCTATCAAGGACTATATCCTTCAATGCATGGGAAATCACACGGGCACGGACTCTCGTGCGTTTTTCCATCGGATTGGTTTTGCCGCCATAGAATTTCACTTTTCCATTCGCTTGCTTTATGGCCACCTGGTCACCGCCCCGCCCTAAAGCGAGATCCAAGCTGGACTGGGCAAGCGTACCTAGTTCCGGCAAGGATGACACGGCCGAGCCGACCCCGATGCTCAAGGTAAGTGGTACATTTTGCTTGGCCGTCGTTTCCCTGATTTCATCCAAAATCGAGAATTTGCCCTTTTCAAGCTGCTGAAGGATATGCTCATTAAAGACAGCGATGAATCGTTCCGAGGAAACCCGCTTAAAGAAAACGCCATTATCCCTTGCCCACTTATCGAGAAGTGAGGTAACCAAGCTATTAATGCTGCTTTTACGCTGATCATCCATACCCTGTGTCAAATCATCATAATTATCAAGAAGAATGATCGCAATTGCCGTTCGCTCATCTTCATATAATTTCTCAATTTCCACTTGCTCCGTCACATCAAAAAAGTAAAGAAGCCTTTCATCACGCTTATGGACCACCTTGAATTTCCGATCGTGGAGCGTAAGTGTCTCTGTCTCGATCTCTTGCTTGATTAACGGTACTATCGAGTCCGCAACATCGTATAGCGATCTTCCTGCCAAGGAGTCTTCACTAAAACAAGAAGCCAGGAATGGATTGGTCCATTCAATGTAATAATCCTCATTAAAGAGCATGATCCCAATCGGCATTTCCAATAACGCTTCCTCGCCCACCTTCTTTAAACGGTAGGATAAAGTCGTTATATACTCTTCTGTCTTCCGTTGCTTTTTTTCTACCATTCTTAATGTTAAATAAAATAAACCAGCAAGAATCAAAAGTCCAACAAGTGCAATAACCCAATTATAATAAGCCAGTACGCCCAAAAGTAAAACGACTGCGGCCAGCACCCCATACAATGGGGACTTAATCGAGTATTCTTTCAAATAAGATGGCATAGTTTCAGCTCCTAAAAGCATCTGTTTTACAAAAAAGTCTTCTATTCCTTTTTCTTGATTGTCTCCCTAAAAGGAAAGCCTAAATCTATTATACCTAAAAATCGGACGGCCGTCGTTATAATCGGAATCGGCAGAAGCAAAGAAAAAACCACAATTAAAACAGGTATCGCCTTAACCCATGACTTAACATGAGCGATATAGAATATCAGGGAATATCCTTGTAATAAAATGAAGAACTGCAGTATGAAAAATAGGTTCGTTATGGCCATATATACAAAACTGTTCTTGTCCGTATTCACAAAAAGAGCAAGAAGCATCGTAATTAAATAATACCATAAAAGGCTTTTCGGGAGTCGCAGATCCCGAAAATGAGGCCATTTTAACGCCTTATCACTGAACCTCTTCACAATGGGATGCGCTGCAAAGAAAATCAATAAAACCATGATGACGGACATCAAGACGAACAAACTTGGCATCAGCGTGTTCATCATATCGATTGATTCATACATCCGCTTTTGGACTTGTTCCGTCGGTGCCTGTCCAAAAGAATCCATGATGCCGATTGTATTTTCAAGGGACTCCTCGGCCATGTTCATCGATTCCTCTATGTAATTAACATCCGTTATCAACACTGAAGCTGCATATATTAATAAAATGCCTCCCAGGAAGACAAGGACTGCGCTTATGAACATAGGTGCCATCGGTTTGTCCTTTTTCAAAAAATAGCCGATCGCAATTCCCGTTGCCCCCATGAGCAAGGTCAGCGGAACAGACAATATCGTCCCGATGAGGATCGACAATAACGAGGCTACAAATAAGTAACCAAGGCTCCACGATAACTTTTGTTTGATTGTGACCAGTATGAATGGAATGGGTAAAAAGAAAGTAGTGAAAATACCCAATAGTGGGATTTGAATGGTGATGAACAATAAAATGCAATATAGTGCCAGAAGTGCTCCGCCCTCGGCAATTCGTCTCCCGCTATTCATCTTTATTTCACCCCCTGTTATGATCGATGTCTTATCTCCATCTTTATATTGTATCCGTTACGGCCAGGATATTTCAAACATCACAGTCTTTTTTGGGATATGATTTTTTTTTCTGAGGAAAACACCCGGATAAATTTCTTCTGAAATAAAAAAAACGCCATTCAGCGGTTTACAGGCATAAGTGACAACTTATTAAAAAAGGCACATTAAGGATTGCTCCTCAATGTGCCAATTTATTATTCACCAGATACATATGGTAGTAATGCCATAGTACGTGAGCGTTTAATAGCAATCGTTAATTTACGTTGATATTTAGCGCTTGTGCCAGTTACACGACGTGGTAAAATTTTACCGCGTTCTGAGACGAATTTTTTAAGAAGATCTACATCTTTGTAATCAATTTTAGTGATTCCGTTAGATGTGAAATAACAAACCTTTTTACGCTTACCGCGTCCTTTACGTCCACCCATTGCCATAATAAATTTCCCTCCCTGCATTTTGAATTTTCATTTCAAACGGCTGTTTAAAATGGAAGATCGTCATCTGAAATGTCGATTGTCTTACCGTCATTTGCAAATGGATCATCATCTACACGAGTGTAGTTGTTATTGCTCCGTTGATTCTGATTAGGATTTTGTCCATACGAATTGTTGTCATTTCCGTTATTATTGCCATAACTTCTTTGACCCCCACCGTAAGAACCGCCTTCATTTCTTTCACCCGCTGAACTGCTTCGTGGTTCAAGGAATTGAACGCTCTCAGCCAGAATCTCCGTCACATATACGCGTTTGCCGTCTTGTCCTTCATAATTACGTGTTTGGACACGTCCATCCACGCCAGCTAAACTGCCCTTTTTCAAGAAGTTAGCTACATTTTCTGCCGGTTTACGCCAAACTACACAGTTAATGAAATCCGCTTCACGTTCACCTTGCTGATTCGTAAAACTACGGTTCACAGCTAAAGTAAAGGTAGCTACGGGAACTCCATTAGGTGTATATCGTAATTCAGGATCTTTAGTTAAGCGTCCTACCAAAACTACGCGATTCATCATCAGAATCAACCCCTAGGTTTCAAGCTTGTTTCATGTGAAACAAGATTAGAATTTATATTAAATATCGAATTATACTTCTTCTCTAGTAGCCATGTGGCGAATAATGTCTTCACTGATTTTAGCTAGACGATCGAATTCTTGAATCGCAGCACTTTCAGCGTTAACTTTAAGAAGCATGTAGTAACCATCACGGAAATCATTGATTTCATATGCAAGACGGCGTTTACCCCATTCTTTTGCTTCTACTTCCGCACCATTATCAGAAAGGATTGTGTTGAAACGTTCAACTAAAGCTTTTTTAGCTTCTTCCTCAATGTTTGGACGGATGATATACATAATTTCGTATTTTCTCATCACTGTCACCTCCTTTTGGTCTAAGCGGCCCAATTGGGCAAGGAGCAATTATTTATAATTACTCACAAGATAAAATTATAGCATAGTTAAAGAGGCTTTGCAACGAACGGTTCGACTTATTACAATTAAATGTAATCTAATGGTTTAAGTCTTAAAAAAAGACCCTACATATGGAATGGTAGGGTCTTTGATTCTTATACGTTGAAACGGAAATGGATGACATCGCCATCGTTAACGATGTATTCTTTTCCTTCCAAACGAACTTTACCCGCTTCTTTTGCGGCACCATGACTGCCCGCTTCAAGTAAATCGGTATAAGATACCGTTTCGGCACGGATGAAACCGCGTTCGAAGTCCGTGTGAATGACGCCGGCACATTGAGGGGCTTTCATTCCTTTGCGGAATGTCCAAGCCCGCACTTCCTGTACACCAGCTGTAAAGTATGTTGCCAATCCAAGCAGATTATAAGAAGCACGGATCAACTGATCTAGACCTGACTCCTCGATGCCAAGTTCAGATAGGAACATTTCCTTTTCTTCACCTTCAAGCTCTGCAATTTCTTCTTCGATTTTGGCACAAATCACGATTACTTCGGCATTTTCCTTAGCGGCATATTCACGAACTTGCTGTACATATTCATTATCGTCAGCATTCGCCACTTCATCTTCGCTCACGTTCGCCACGTAAAGCGTCGGCTTAGCTGTAAGTAAATGCATGCCCTTCACAATTTTTTGCTGTTCTTCGGTAAACTCGACGGAACGTGCAGGCTTTTCATCTTCCAATGCTTCTTTTAAAGCCACAAGGATTTCATGTTCTGCTACAGCGGCTTTATCTTTTTGCTTGGCCATTTTTCCGACACGGTCGATGCGTTTGACAACAGATTCCAAATCGGCAAGGATCAATTCAAGATTGATGACCTCGATATCATCGATTGGATTTACTTTTCCGGAAACATGGGTAATGTTATCGTCTGCAAAGCAACGGACGACTTGACAAATTGCATCCACTTGACGTATATGAGAAAGGAATTTATTACCTAATCCTTCTCCTTTACTTGCTCCTTTTACGATCCCGGCGATATCAGTGAATTCAAATGCTGTCGGAACCGTTTTTTTCGGTTTTACCAATTCAGTCAATTTTTGCAGACGGTGATCTGGCACTTCCACAATCCCTACATTCGGGTCGATCGTACAGAAAGGATAGTTGGCAGATTCCGCACCTGCCTGAGTTATTGCATTAAATAAAGTGGATTTACCTACGTTAGGCAAACCGACTATACCAGCTGTTAAAGCCATTTATATTTCACTCCTTCAAGATGATTCGTACAAATGGGAAAAGGACTGATCTTCTATAAAGACCATCCAATTACCTAAACCTTTCCCAATTATAGATTTCGCTTCCTAAAAAGACAAGTAAATCATGAGAAACGCCGGACTACTTTCACTCCCCAAAAAAAAAAGCATGATCACCCCTCATGCTTTTGCAGAACTTTTTTCATTTTCTTCGCGAATTCACGTCGAGGCAGCATCACGCTATGACCGCATCCTTCACATTTTATCCGGATATCCATTCCGAGCCGTATAATTCTCCACTTATTCACTCCACAGGGATGTGGTTTCTTCATTTCCACAATATCCTTAAGTGCAAATTCCTTTTCTTCCATAATCATGGGCCCCCAATTCCTATGACTCGCTGCCATTGTACGTAGATTTAATCCCACTTGCATCAAGCGCAGCACTTATTTCTTTTCTTAATATCCTACTGATTTCAATGTGATGCATCGGCTTTGTTTCCGCTTTAATCCGAAAGACGATTTCTTCAGGACTGATTTTTTCAATTCCCAAAAATTCAGGAGCTTTGATCAAGGCTTCGTATTTGCCTTCCATACTGTTTAAAAGATCAATCAGCACCTTCTCAGCACGCTCGGTCGATCCATCGTTAGGTATGGTCACATCAACTATTGCCACACTATTTAAAATGGAATAATTCGTAACCTGGATGATGCTGCCGTTGGGTATGAAGTGCAATTCACCTGCACCGCTTTTAATTTTCGTCGTACGAAGCCCGATTTCAATGACTTCCCCTTCAAAAGTATTGATTTTAATATAATCCCCAACCGAGAACTGATCTTCAAAGATAACGAAAAACCCGGTAATTATATCCTTGACCAAACTTTGTGCGCCAAATCCAATGGCCAAACCGAGAACACCGGCACCAGCGAGTAATGGCATTACATGAAGACCAAGAATCTCCAGAATCATCAACAAGGCAATGAAATTGATGACATAGGTAATGATATTTTCCAGCAATTTAATGAGTGTCGCTTCCCTGCGTTCCGTTACACGAATGGGACTTCTTAAACGTGCTTTGAAAAATTTATTCAGAATAGTCTTTCCTATTGTAATAATAATACGCGATAACAGCAGAACAAGGAAGATTTTAATAATGCCCTCGCCCATCAGCAGCCATATCTTTTCATCCAATATCTCTTTTGCAACGTTATCATAAATGCGATCCATATTTTCCTCCTGCCTAATGCAAATAACAGCAAAACTATTATATCTTCGACGTATTCCTCTACCCTCCATGCATGGAGGTAACCATGAAATAGAGAGATTTTTTCTATTTTATCAATAAATAATGGTTTCTGTACAAAAAAATTATGGGTATATAGTTAATAGAATTTAGAAATTTTTTCCCGAACATTCAAATGATTATTTACTAGAAAGTATAGATGAAAGCAATTGGTAGAGGATAACGTCGATTCATATCCCCTTCACCTGTTTGCATGTTTTGCAAAAAATTCCCTCACCCATCATGTTAAATACCGTATATTTTCCTCTTTTTATCCGTATACTGTAATACCAAATAAAGTAAAGGAGTTGAGCCGATGAATCTGAATTCTAGTCTATTTAATAATAATAAAAATAGATTAAGTCGCATCCTGCATGAAGATACGGATGCATCCAAACAAATTTCCCAGGAATTAATCAACCTCCTCCCAACAGGAAAGCTTCAACCAATCGTCATCGTCTGCATAGGCACAGACCGTTCCACAGGCGATTCACTCGGACCACTTGTCGGCACTCTGCTTAGTGAAAAGGCTGAAAGCAGTTCTTCTTCATTCCATGTTTATGGTACTCTGGATGACCCTATACATGCGATGAATTTACAGGAAAAATTAAATGAAATTAAAAAGCTGCATGCCAATGCCTTTATAGTCGGAATCGATGCTTGCTTGGGGAAAATGAAAAGCGTCGGCATCGTTCAGATCGGCCAGGGACCAGTTAAGCCGGGTGCCGGGGTCAATAAAGATCTTCCTTCCGTCGGAAATGCCCATATTACAGGAATCGTGAATGTAAGTGGATTCATGGAGTTCATGGTCTTGCAGAACACGCGTCTTAATCTTGTGCTAAAAATGGCCAAAACAATTGCCGAGGGGATTTATGAAGCACAAAATCATTATCCAATAAAACCTTCCATCACTCCTTTCACATGGTCATTCAAGCAAGAAAAAACCCTTTGATCGGTTTTTTCATAAAAAAGAAGGAAGGGGCCAGCCCCTTCCTTCTTTTTTATACATAATACATGAAAGTAACCAGAATGGCAGTGACCATTATGCCCGGAAGCAGATTCGCCACCCTGATTTTGGTGACACCGATAATATTCAAACCAATCGCCAAAATCATGACTCCACCAGTTGCCGTCATTTCCAATATGAAGGAATCCATTAATGCAGATGGGATCATCGTATTGATCTGCCTTGAAAAAACCGCCAGGAATCCCTCATAAAGAATGATCGGAAATGCTGAAAAAAGTACCCCTATGCCTAGCGTGCTGGCGAGGACAAGTGCTGTGAATCCATCGATTATCGCTTTTGTTATCAAAACGTCATGATCATTCCGGATACCGCTATCCAGGGCACCGATAATGGCCATCGCCCCAATCCCAAATATGAGCGTAGCCGTTACAAACCCCTGAGATATCGAGGTTCCTTCCTTCGCTTTCATCCTGCGTTCAATCCAATTGCCTAAAGAATTAAGCCTGCCCTCAAGATTCATCCATTCACCGAGGACCGCCCCGCCGACAATACTTAAAATGACAACAAGGAAATTATCACTTTTAAACCCCATCTGCAAACCTAAAACCATCACGGCTAAACCGATACCGCTCATGACCGTTTCTTTAATCTTTTCAGGTATACGTTGTAAAAACCTTCCTAAAATCGAGCCGATTAAAATGCAGGCACCATTCACCAAAGCCCCTAATAATACCATCTCATCCACCTAATTTTCTGCATAAGTCTTCATGATCTTTTCATAAGGGGATCTAAGAGGAAAGGTTCTCTTGATCGATCAAGTTCAAAATTCTCTCTAAATCTTCTTTTGAAAAGAATTCTATTTCTATTTTTCCTTTTTTCTTGCTTTGTTTTATCGTTACGCTCGTTCCTAGTCTTTCACGCAGACTTGTCTCCCTTTGCTTTATGAAGATATCTTTTTTCTCTTGTTTCTTAGGTTTGGTTTCACGTGAAACGGTATCATTCAATTGATGTATATACTGCTCTAGCTGTCTGACATTCATACCTTCCTTGAGGATTTTATCCGCTACCGGCTTGAGCATCTCTTTTTTCTTTAAACCCAGCAATGCCCGGCCATGTCCCATGGAAATTTCCCCATCGGAGATATATCTCCTAATTCCTTCAGGCAAAGATAGTAATCTAACATGGTTGGCAATATGGGGTCGGCTTTTTCCCAGCCGGTTGGCCAGCTGCTCCTGGGTGAATTCCAATTTTTCAAGAAGCGTTTGATAAGCGGCAGCCTCCTCGATCGGATTCAAATCTTCCCGTTGCAGGTTTTCCAAAATGGCCAGTTCCATCATCTGCTGTTCACTCAATTCCCTCACAACGACTGGAACTGTCTCTAAGCCAGCTTCCTTGGCAGCACGATAACGCCTTTCCCCAGCCACGATTTCATATCCCTTAATACTTTTCCGGGCAATAATCGGCTGTAATATCCCATGCTCCATGATGGATTGCTTTAATTCCTCTATAGCTTCTAGCCGAAAGCTCTTTCGGGGCTGATAAGGATTTGGCCTTAATTCCCTTAATTTGATTTCGCGCACGATTTCATCTTTACTGATCTCCCCACTGTTGAAAAGTAGTGCGTTAAGTCCTTTGCCAAGCCCTTTAGCCATTTGATACCACTTCCTTTGCCAATTCTAGATAGACCTCCGCCCCTCGTGACTTTGGATCATATATAATTATCGGTTCTCCATGGCTCGGTGCTTCACTCAAACGGACATTGCGGGGAATGATGGTTTGGTAGACTTTATCCTGAAAGTATTTTTTGACTTCTTCTATGACCTGGAGACCTAAATTTGTTCTTGCGTCCAACATCGTCAATAGCACACCCTCGATTTTCAAATCATGGTTCAAATGCTTTTGGACGAGGCGGACCGTATTCAATAGTTGACTCAAACCCTCCAATGCATAATATTCACATTGTACCGGGATCAAAACAGCATCGGCGGCCGTTAAGGCATTAAGCGTCAGCAAACCCAATGATGGAGGGCAGTCAATCACAATGTAATCATACTGGCTTTGCACCTCTTCTAACGCCCTTTTTAATCGGACTTCCCTTGAGATGGTTGGAACAAGTTCAATTTCTGCACCCGCAAGTTGAATTGTCGCAGGTATAGCATATAGGTTTTCTACCTTTGTTTCCATGATAACGGTACTGGCCTCAACATCATCAACCAATACATCATAAATACATTGTTCCACATCTGCTTTGTCAATACCTGCACCGCTTGTCGCATTTCCCTGCGGGTCAATATCGACCATTAAGACTTTCTGTCCAATGTATGCAAGACAAGCACTTAAACTGACAGAAGTTGTCGTTTTTCCAACACCGCCCTTTTGATTGGCAATGGCGAGAATCTTACCCACGAATTCACCCGCTTTCAACTATCTTCATGACGCTATATCTATTGATTTTTACCGTGAATCCAATTATTTCTTTCTATTTTATCATGAATGTTACTGGAAGAAATCGTTTTCTGAAATTCCTCTTAAAATTTGAAATACATCTAAAAGCAGTAAAAATCCAGGAAAAGTTGAATGTTTTAAAAGTGGAAAATGCCAGTTTTGGAGAGAAAATAAAAAAAGCTTGGTAATCGGAGACTACCAAGCGGGCTAAGGATGGGGAATCAAGTTTTTTTCTTGGGTATTTTAATCGTGAACTGATAATACTCCTCGAATTCTTCTTCCTCTGCATCCAGATTTATTCCATTGTCTGTAACCATACTGAGTGATTGGCGGATGGTATTCACGGCAATCCTCATGTCTTTACTAAACGCTTTTCGCTTAGGTTTCGGCTTCTGCACAGTACCCGTTAAGAGCTTGACGACCTGCTCTTCGGTCTGCTTGACGTTTAACCCTTTTTCGATGATTTCCAAAAGCAGTTTTAACTGCTTTTCAGGACTCTTTAACGGTATCAACGAGCGGGCATGGCGTTCCGTAATTTGCTTTTGAAGAAGTGCATCCTGAACCTCCTGCGGCAGCTTAAGCAGCCGCAGCTTATTCGCCACGGTAGATTGACCGATTCCCAGTCTTTGTGCCAGGGCTTCTTGGGTTAAACTATGCAGCTCCAATAGTTTTCCGTAAGCCAAAGCTTCTTCAATCGGTGTCAGTTCTTCACGCTGAAGGTTTTCTATCAGCGCAACCGAAGCCGTTTCTGTATCGGTGAAATCTTTGATTATAGCAGGTGCCAATTCCCAGCCAAGCTTTTGCATGGCCCGGAAACGACGCTCACCTGCAATGATTTCATATTTTCCCTGACCATAAGCCCTTACTACAATTGGTTGAATGATCCCATGTGTATGGATCGTTTGAGCCAATTCGGCAATTTTATCGTCATTAAAAACGGTCCTTGGTTGAAATCGATTAGGCACAATGTCAGAAATGGAAATTTTTCTTATTTCTTCATTATTATTGCTAGGTGTCTCCATCTCTAGTTGCTCTTCTTCTTTTTCGCCAAACCCAAAGAACCGCGAAAAAGGATGCTTCATCTTCCTACACCACCTTTTAAAACTCCCAAATAACATATTCTCTATTTAAAGGACAAGTCCTGCATACATTTCCCGACATGGTTATACATATGGCCCTTCACTGTAAAAAACATGTCGACTGGCACCATCAAGGCAATAATGAGGGTCGACGGCCAGTTTTTATAAATATCGGCCGGCATTCCCAAAATTATTTCCCTGAATCAGCCAGCTAAGGGCAAACATCTTAACCTGTACCGAAAATGCCTTCTTGTTGGCAAATGCAGTATTAAGTGAAAATAATAAGGTCATACATTTATAGTAAAAGAAAATAAGGGCAAGTACCAGCCATATATATCTGAATCCTCTGCTCTTACTATGAAATCATACTCATCGTACAGAGGTTATTCAATAGGCTGCTTATTCGGTGTCCCTGGTTTTCTTGGGTATTTTTTAGGAGTCTTCTTCACTTTTTTTACAGTAATGATGTTTCTTTCACTATTTTCCTCTGGCAATGTGAAAGGATGAATTTCTTCGATTTCTCCGCCTAATGTAAAAATGGCCTTCTTCCCTGTGTCCATTTCATCTTGTGCACTAGCCGCTTTCATGGCAATGAACGTCCCATCCAGTTTAACAAGCGGCAAACATAGTTCACTTAAAACCGACATCCTGGCTACCGCCCTCGCCATGACAATATCATAGGATTCGCGATGCTCGGGTTTTTGGGCGAAGGTTTCCGCCCGGTCATGATAAAAAGATACTCCCTTTAATTGCAATGAATCCGCAAGGTGATTCAAAAAAGAAATTCGCTTATTCAAGGAATCCACAATCGAGACGTGGATATCAGGGAAACAAATCTTCAATGGAATACTCGGAAATCCAGCTCCAGCCCCAACATCGCAAATTCGATAGGATTCGTTAAAGTCAAAATAGAAGGCTGCACTGATTGAATCATAAAAATGCTTAAGATAAACTTCTTCTTTATCTGTGATGGCTGTTAAGTTCATCTTTTCGTTCCATTCCACCAATAATCGATAATATGTGTCAAACTGATCAAGCTGTTGAGGAGAAAGCTCGATCCCTTTCTCCAGCAGTGCTTGTTGGAACTGTTCAATATTCATATTTTTTCAATCCTTTTCGGGTATTTCCGTTACTGAGACACTCTGGCAATCTTACCTTGTTCCAAATAAACAAGCAGAATGGAAACATCAGCGGGATTCACACCGGAAATTCTTGAAGCCTGAGCTACTGATAGCGGGTGGACCTGCTTTAATTTTTGACGTGCTTCCGTTGCAAGACCAGAAATTGCATCATAATCGATATTCTCTGGAATCTTTTTGTTCTCCATTTTTTTCAGGCGATCGACTTGCTGCAAGGATTTTTCGATATATCCTTCATACTTGATCTGGATTTCGACCTGTTCCGTCACTTCTTCACTCAGTTCGACATCACTTGGCGCCAACTTCTGAATATGGGAATAATCCATTTCAGGCCTTTTCAATAAATCGGATGCACGGATTCCATCCTTTAACTCACTGCCGCCACTTGCAGTAATGACTTCTTGCACCTCTTTGGTCGGTTTGATGAAGTTTGATTTCAATCGTTCCTTTTCCATTTCAACCGCTTCTTTTTTCATAAGGAAACGTTTGTAGCGTTCTTCTTTGATCATTCCGATATTGAATCCAATTTCCGTTAAGCGTAGATCGGCATTATCATGACGCAATAATAAACGATATTCTGCACGTGAAGTCAGCAATCGGTATGGTTCATTCGTGCCTTTCGTTACAAGGTCATCAATGAGAACACCAATATAGGCATCCGAACGGCTTAAAATCAGTTCTTCCTTACCCATTGCATTCAATCCTGCATTAATACCGGCCATCAATCCTTGTCCTGCTGCTTCTTCATAGCCGGATGTCCCGTTAATTTGGCCAGCAGTATATAGATTTTTGATTTTCTTCGTTTCAAGTGTAGGCCATAGCTGCGTAGGAACGATGGCATCATATTCAATTGCATATCCAGCACGCATCATTTCCGCTTTTTCAAGTCCCGGAATTGTTTGCAGGATTTTCACTTGCACATCTTCAGGCAGACTGGTGGATAAACCTTGCACATAAACTTCCTTTGTATTGCGACCTTCAGGTTCCAAGAAGATTTGATGCCGTGGTTTATCATTAAAACGAACGACTTTATCTTCTATAGATGGACAATAACGCGGTCCGGTTCCTTTAATCATTCCGGAATACATTGGTGAACGGTGTAGATTCTCATCAATGAGCTGATGTGTACCCTCATTCGTATACGTTAACCAGCATGGCAATTGATCCGTTATGAACTTTGTTGTTTCATAAGAAAAGGCACGAGGCACTTCATCGCCAGGCTGAATTTCCGTTTTGCTGTAGTCTATAGAAGAACTATTCACACGTGGAGGAGTTCCTGTTTTAAAACGGACCAAATCAAATCCTAACTGCTCCAAGTGTTCGGAAAGCCTGATGGAAGGCTGCTGATTATTAGGGCCGCTTGAATATTTCAGTTCCCCTAAAATGATTTCACCGCGTAAATATGTTCCCGTCGTGATTACGACAGTTTTCGCACGGTACACTGCACCTGTTTTAGTGATGACACCCGTACATACGTCGTTTTCAACAATTAATTCCTCTACCATTCCTTGAATCAATGTCAAATTTTCTTGGTCTTCTATCGTCTTTTTCATTTCTTGCTGATAAAGAAATTTATCTGCCTGCGCCCGCAGAGCACGAACGGCCGGACCTTTTGCCGTATTGAGCATCCTCATTTGAATATGGGTCTTGTCGATATTTCTTCCCATTTCCCCGCCTAAAGCGTCAATTTCCCTAACGACTATCCCTTTTGCCGGCCCGCCGACGGAGGGATTGCATGGCATAAAGGCGACCATATCCAAGTTAATGGTGATCATCAACGTTTTAGCTCCGACTCTTGCAGCTGCAAGGCCTGCTTCACTGCCAGCATGCCCGGCACCAATAACAATGACATCATAGCTACCTGCTTCGTATTGCATATCCTTTTCCTCCTTTTACGATTATTTTCCTAAACAAAATTGAGAGAACAATTGGTTGATCAAATTATCCTGAACGCTTTCGCCAATGATTTCTCCAAGTAACTCCCATGCTTTCGTGAAATCGATTTGAACCAAATCAACCGGTGTACCCATTTCAATAGCATCAATTGCATCTTCGATTGCCTGTAATGCCTGTCCCAGCAAAGCTATATGCCTTGCATTGGAAACATAGGTCAGGTCTCCCGTTTCTAAAGAACCTTCGAAAAATAAAGAAGCGATCGCTTCTTCCAATTCATCGACCCCTCGATCTTCCAGTAATGAAGTCGTAACAACTTTATGGGATGTCGCCTTTTCCTTAACCTTTGCCATATCGATTTTTTGTGGAAGGTCTGTTTTATTGATGATAACGATAACATCCATTCCTTCAACCGCTTGGAATAGTTTCTCATCTTCAGTAGTGAAATCATCGGAATAGTTCAATACAAGCAATATTAAATCCGCTTCTTTTAATACTGCACGAGACCGTTCAACTCCAATTCGTTCAACGATATCTTCCGTTTCGCGAATTCCTGCTGTATCGACAAGTTTAAGCGGTACACCGCGAACATTGACATACTCTTCAATAACATCACGTGTTGTACCTGGAATATCAGTGACGATCGCTTTGTTTTCATGAACTAAGCTGTTAAGCAATGAAGATTTTCCGACATTAGGACGACCTATGATAACGGTCGCAAGCCCATCCCGAAGGATTTTCCCCTGTTGGGCCGTATGAAGCAGTTTCTCTATTTCATTCTTCACATAACTGCCTTTTTCCAAAAATAAACGATGCGTCATTTCTTCGACATCATCATATTCCGGATAATCTATATTTACCTCGACTTGAGCGAGGGTCTGTAAAATTTCCTGACGCAGATTTTGGATTAATTTCGAAAGCCGGCCTTCCATTTGACCTAATGCAACATTCATGGCTTTATCCGTTTTGGCACGGATTAAATCCATAACGGCCTCAGCTTGGGAAAGATCGATCCTGCCATTCAAAAAGGCCCGTTTCGTAAATTCACCAGGTTCCGCTAAACGAGCACCTTGTGAGAGAATAAGCTGCAGTACCCGATTGACCGAAACGATTCCACCGTGACAATTTATTTCAACTACATCTTCCCTTGTAAATGTCTTTGGACCCATCATGACCGAAACCATGACTTCCTCTATGATTTCACCTGTTTTAGGCTGGATAAGGTGGCCATAATGAATCGTATGTGATTTCACTTCAAGCAATCCTTTTCCACCTGGTCCTTTAAAGATCCTATCGGCTATTTCTATGGCCTCATCACCGCTGATTCTAACGATGGCGATTGCCCCTTCCCCTAAGGGAGTAGAGATAGCGGTGATTGTATCGAATTCCATGCTTTCACCTCTTATATATTGATGGTTCTATTTTTTTCTGATAATAAAATCGTCGAATCCCTAAATTACTACAATACCACAGTATATTCATGAAAAAAAGTAGATACTCCTTCCTTCCAAGAGTTATCCACACGCCATTAATCCATATTCTGTAACAACCATTTTAACTTATCCACATGTGAATAACAAATATCGCCCGCTTCATTTTCTTCCATCCCCTTTACGGATCAAGAAAATATAAAAAGTTTGTCACTTATTGTTGAATGGAAAATTCGCAAAAAAAATATTCGACATACAATGGCTAAAAAAAAGAACCCCTGCTTAAAAGCAGAAGGTTCATTTAAGTGGAGTAATGACCAAGTGACGATATGGCTCCGTCCCACTTGAGGTTGTTTTTATTTTTGGATAATCCAGGAGAGCATTATGGATGACCTTACGTTCATAGGATGGCATCGGCTCCAATGAAACAGCTTTACCTGTTTTCGTGGCTTTATTTGCCATTCTTTCAGCCAATTGGATTAAGGTGTCATTGCGGCGGCTTCGATAATCTTCTGCATCTACGGTAATATTCAAAAACTGCTTCGAATATCGATTAGCTACCAGCTGTGCTAAATACTGAAGTGAATTTAGTGTTTGACCCCTTTTTCCAATCAATAATGCAATTTTATCACCTGATAAATGGAATGTTACGTTCTTACCTTTACGGGTGACATCTATTTGTGCATTGACTTCCATTTCGACGCAGACATTCTTCAAAAATCCAAGTGTCTCTTCAATGGGATCCGGAGGCAATGTAACATGGACGATTGCCTTCCTTGCACCAAATAAACCAAAAAACCCTTTTTTGCCTTCATCTTCTACTTCAATTTCCACGCGATCCTTCGTGCTGTTCAATTGAGCTAAAGCTAAATTTACTGCTTCTTCGACAGATTGTCCTGTAGCAGTCACTTTTTTCACTTTTTCTTTGCCCCTCCCGCGTTTTCCGCAGCTGCTTTTCTAAGATCCGGACCTTTGATGAAATATGTTTGCACGATCCCAAAGATGTTACCAACTACCCAGTAAAGAGAAAGAGCAGCGGGGAAATTAATAGCAAATACAACAATCATGATTGGCATGATGTAAAGCATCATCGTCATTTGTGCAGCCATTTGTGGGTTGGAGTTCATTCCAACCATGGACATCTTTTGCTGGATGAAAGTCGTGATACCTGCAACGACCGGTAAAATATAATAAGGATCCGGGGAACCTAAATCAAACCAAAGAAAACTATGTAAAGCAATTTCTTCCGTACGGCTGATTGCATGGTAAAATCCGATCAAAATCGGCATTTGCACCAATATCGGCAAACATCCCGCCAATGGATTCACATTATATTTCGAAAATAGAGCCATTGTTTCTTGCTGTAGTTTTTGTTGTGTGGCAGCATCTTTTGAGCTGTATTTAGCTTGAAGTTCTTTCATTTCAGGCTGAATGGCCTGCATGGCTTTCGAGCTTTTCACCTGTTTGATCATTAATGGAAGTAATGCCAGGCGAATGATTAGTGTAACGCCGATGATTCCCAAACCATAGTTCTCGCCGAATGCTTCAGAAAGCCAGATGATCAGGGCTGATAATGGATAGACAATGTATGAATTCCAAAAACCTTCACTATCCGCAGTAATAGGTTCTTTAATTTCCGTACACCCTGCCAACAGCATCATTATCGAGGCTAGTCCAATAATGAGTAATATTCGTTTTTTCAACCGTAATTTCCTCCTAACTGCAATCAATCTTTTTTGAAACAATTGTGAACTGTTTATTAGAAGATTTCAAGGAAAAGTAATCCACTTTTACCACAGTTACAATCGGAATTTTCTATGTCATCTTACTCAAGTAACCATATGATACGAGGAGTGCTTATTCGATATTAAGGGGACTTTATTGTTTTTTCATTTTAAAGTTTAGTGATTTAGAACGCTTCAGGACATGTATCAAGCTGCTTTTCACCTGGAAAAAGTCCATCTCCGCCGCTGGTTTTCGAGCAATCACAATATAATCCTTACCCTCTTCTATATCTTCTTTCAATTCCAAAAACGCTTGCCGTATGTATCTTTTGATTTGGTTCCTTACAACGGCGTTCCCGATTTTTTTACTGACAGAAAGGCCGATCCTAAAATGATCCTGACCCGGCTTTTCAAGGACATAGACAACGAATTGCCGATTAGCAGAAGATTCACCTTTTTTAAACACAAGCTGAAATTCATCCTCTTTCTTAATCCTTAACTTTTTTTTCATTTTTACACCTTCATTACATGAATTGAGTCTCAGTAAATCCCTTATTTTGCGAAAAAAGACCACTGAGACTTTTCAGTGGTCTATGCAGATAATACTTTTCTGCCCTTACGGCGACGTGCAGCGATTACTCTACGTCCGTTTTTCGTGCTCATACGTGCACGGAAACCGTGAACTTTACTATGTTTGCGGTTATTCGGTTGATAAGTTCTTTTCATTATATGACACCTCCCTGAGGAATAACAGTTAAAGACAGTCTTTACAATTATATAGATGGAGGTTTCTACTTGTCAACCTCATCCATAAAAAATTTCTTTTTTTAATGCTCAATGTCCAGTAGGCCTTTTTTTACTACCTAGCCTATTGTAAATGATTTTGCCCCGAACTGATATAGAAATTTTTGGGGAAAGGGAAATTTCCATCATTTTATCCTTTAGCACGAATATGAAATTCGCAAGTATCCTCCTTTCCGACACAACATTCGACAAATTATAAGAATGAACCTGAATCACTTTCGATCTTTCCCCATGGAGGTCTTCCGCTTGAACACCTGGTTCATATCAAATTAATTCGAGCCTATAATCACCGTCTGTGGATAAAATTCGACATGTTTTTTTCTATCCACATCCCATTTTAGAGACTTTTGCACATAACAATGGCCTGTGGAAAAGTTTTTCCCACAAGCTCGGTAAGTTGTGGATAAAGTTTTCTAACCCATTGCAAGACGCCTGAATTTCTGATATTATATTTGTGTTTTCACTCTGAATAACTTTATCAACAGGTAACGTTTATCCACAGACTGTGAATAACTTGTGGATAGTTTATCCGACCTGTGTATATTAATCTGTCCACAGATGGTGGATATTGTCGAAAACCCTTTTTTCTTCTTTATTATATATTTCTTAAAATACCTGTTGATGAATTAACATTCAAATCTACACTGGCTCACCAGATGTAGTCTGTACAAAGGTTGTACAGCGCAAGATATAGTTTTGGGCACTTCACATTACACAACACAAAAATTCCTTAATACAGCTCACCGAACCTTTGCTGTCAAAATTAATATGAAGACGGCAATCGATGAGTTTATTTGTGCCTATACATTTAAATAAAATGATTAAAATTTTTTTTGCAAAGGAGGGATAAGTTTGGATAACATCGATAGCCTCTGGAACCAGGCGCTCGGAAAAATCGAAAAGAAAATCAGTAAGCCAAGCTTTGAAACTTGGCTTAAATCAACCAAGGCTTATTTACTGCAAGGTGATACATTAACAGTCACCGCTCCCAATGAATTTGCCAGGGATTGGCTTGAAGAACGCTATTCCCACCTTATTTCCGATGTATTGTTTGAACTTACTGGTGAGGAATTGGAAGCAAAATTCATCATTCCCCCCAATCAAGAAGATGATGATTTTGCCGTTCCTGTTCAGCCTAAAAAGATAAAAAAACAGGATAAAGAGCATGCTGCATTTCCACAGCATATGCTTAATGCGAAAAATACATTCGATACATTTGTCATCGGCTCCGGCAATCGTTTTGCCCATGCCGCGTCTCTCGCTGTCGCAGAAGCTCCGGCCAAAGCCTATAATCCCTTATTCATATACGGGGGCGTCGGCCTTGGAAAAACTCATTTAATGCATGCAATCGGGCATTATGTTCTAGAGCATAATCCGAATGCGAAGGTCGTTTATTTATCGTCTGAAAAGTTCACGAATGAATTCATCAACTCGATCCGGGACAATAAAGCTGGGGAATTCCGTGATAGATACCGAAGCGTGGATGTTTTATTAATTGATGATATTCAATTTCTTGCGGGAAAAGAACAAACTCAAGAAGAGTTTTTCCATACATTCAATGCGCTGCATGAAGAAAGCAAACAGATCGTCATCTCGAGTGACCGCCCGCCAAAAGAGATACCTACACTAGAGGATCGCCTCCGTTCAAGGTTTGAGTGGGGCTTGATCACGGATATCACGCCGCCTGATCTGGAAACGCGGATTGCCATATTGCGTAAAAAGGCAAAAGCTGAGGGTCTTGATATCCCGAACGAAGTCATGCTCTATATAGCCAACCAAATCGATTCCAATATTCGTGAGCTTGAGGGTGCACTTATTCGTGTCGTCGCTTATTCTTCATTGATCAATAAAGATATAAATGCCGATTTGGCAGCTGAAGCATTAAAAGACATCATTCCTAGCTCAAAACCTAAAATAATCACCATCTTGGAAATCCAGAAGACGGTCGGTGAACATTATAGTGTCAAACTTGAGGATTTCAAGGCGAAAAAACGGACTAAATCCGTGGCCTTTCCAAGACAGATTGCCATGTATCTTTCCAGGGAATTGACGGACTCTTCCCTGCCCAAGATAGGTGATGAATTTGGAGGCCGCGATCATACGACCGTCATCCATGCGCATGAAAAAATCTCTAAACTCATGCAAACGGACACCCAGCTTCAACGTCAGGTTAAAGAAATCCAGGACCAGCTGAGGGTATAATGGATTCTGGATAATGTGAATAACTGGCGACTACTTACACACAGTCTGTCCACATGTGGATAGACTGTTTTTCCTTAGGTTGAGTGGACTTATCCACATATCAACAGGACCTACTACTATTACTACTATCTTTTTTAATAAAAATTATTAATAAATATGCCTATTCGGCAATAAAAAAATTGGAGGATGAAACATGAGATTTATAATCCAAAGAGATCGATTAGTTCATAGTGTCCAAGAAGTAATGAAAGCAGTCACATCAAGAACGACAATTCCGATCCTAACAGGGATAAAGATAAGCGTTACTAGTGAGGGGGTCACTCTAACAGGCAGTGATTCAGATATTTCCATCCAATCATTCATTCCCGCTGAGGTTGACGGTGATGAGATTGTTGAAGTTAAAAGCAGCGGCGGTATTGTCCTGAATGCCCGTTTTTTCAGTGAAATTGTCAAAAAGCTGCCGATGGATACTGTAGAAATTGAAGTGGAGAATAACTTTCAAACGATTATTCGCTCGGGAAAAGCTGAATTTAATCTAAATGGACTGGATCCTGAGGAATATCCGCATCTTCCGATCATTGCAGAAGAAAATATTTTCAAACTTCCAACGGACCTTTTAAAGACCCTTATCCGCCAAACTGGCTTTGCAGTGTCCACGTCAGAAACACGCCCTATCTTAACAGGTGTAAACTTGAAGGTTCAAGATGACGAATTGACCTGTATTGCAACAGATAGTCATAGGCTTGCAATGAGAACAGCCAAAATAGAAAATAAAATTAACGGGACCTATAGCGTTGTCATCCCAGGTAAAAGTCTGAATGAGTTAAGTAAAATCCTTGATGATACAAACGAACTCATTGAAATCGTCATTACCGAAAACCAAGTACTTTTCAAAGCTGAAAATTTATTATTCTTCTCAAGACTTCTTGAAGGCAATTATCCCGATACATCACGATTGATTCCATCAGATAGCAAAACCGATGTGACTGTTCACACCAAGGATTTCCTTCAAGCGATCGACAGGGCTTCTTTATTGGCCAGAGAAGGAAGAAATAATGTCGTTAAATTGACAACCCTGGAAGGCCGTATAATCGAAGTCTCTTCCAATACTCCTGAAATTGGTAAAGTAATTGAGGAAGTTCAGGCAGAAGCCATTGAAGGTGAAGACCTGAAGATCTCATTCAGTGCCAAATTTGTAATGGATGCTCTAAAGGCATTGGAAGGTTCCGATATAAAGATTAATTTCACAGGTGCAATGCGTCCGTTTGTCATTCGTCCGCTACATGACGATTCCATGCTGCAATTAATTCTCCCGGTAAGAACTTACTAAGCTAAAATAATATTTCAAAAAAATTAAAGGCTTGTGTAGCAGGTCTTTAATTTTTTTATATAGATAGATTTCCAAAGGGTTTTTGGCGTTTTTTAAATGCTGTACGGAACGCTTAATCGCTAAAAATAAGAACTGAAAAAGCTATACTTTGTCTTAATGGGATTAATTTAGTAAAATGAAATATTAAAGACTACTTAGAAATGAGTGAGGCATGAAATGGACTCCATAAAAATCAATACTGAATATATTACGCTTGGACAATTCCTGAAATTGGCCGATTTAATCCAAAGCGGCGGAATGGCGAAATGGTTCTTAAGTGAATACGAGGTTTACATTAATGGCGAATTAGACGTGAGAAGAGGCAGAAAATTAAGATCAGGTGATAAAATAGAGATTCCTGGATTTGGCACCTACACAATTACAAGCTAAAACATAAGGGAAGAGCGGAATATGTATATTGAAAATATAAGTTTGAAAAATTACCGCAACTATACCGAATTGAATCTGACTTTTGAGAATAAAGTCAATGTAATCCTCGGCGAAAATGCTCAAGGAAAAACAAACGTCATGGAATCGATTTTCGTTTTAGCAATGGCAAAATCTCATCGCACCTCAAATGATAAAGAACTTATTCGCTGGGATGAAGAGTATGCTAAAATAGAGGGAAGAGTTAGAAAGAGAAATACCTCAATACCACTTGAGCTGACCATTTCAAAAAAAGGGAAAAAGGCGAAGTGCAACCATATTGAACAAAGAAAGTTGAGTCAATATGTCGGAAATATGAATGTGGTCATGTTTGCGCCTGAGGATCTAAACCTTGTAAAGGGAAGTCCTCTAGTCAGACGCCGTTTTATAGATATGGAAATTGGCCAGGTTTCTCCCGTATACCTTCATGATATGAGCCAATATCATAAAATACTTCAACAAAGAAATCATTACTTAAAGCTTCTGCAGACCCGGAAACAAACGGATACGACGATGCTTGACGTGCTGACCGACCAATTTATTCAGTATGCAGCGAAAATTGTCGAAAGAAGATACGAGTTTCTTTTAAAGCTCCAGCAATGGGCAGAGCCGATTCATTCGGGGATCTCCAGAAATCTAGAAGTATTGAAAATCCAATATAAACCGTCGCTTGATGTATCAGAATCTATGGATTTGACGAAAATGATAGAAGTATACACAGAAAAATTTGATAAAATAAAAACAAGGGAAATTGAACGGGGTGTAACACTGGTAGGTCCTCATCGTGACGACCTGGTTTTTTTTGTGAATGACCGTGATGTCCAGACATACGGTTCACAAGGACAACAGCGCACAACGGCCCTGTCTTTGAAACTTGCCGAAATTGAGCTGATCCATGAAGAAATCGGCGAGTATCCCATTTTATTATTGGATGATGTGTTATCGGAACTTGACGATTTCCGTCAATCCCATTTACTGAATACGATACAAGGGAAAGTGCAAACATTCGTGACGACACCCTCCGTTGATGGAATCGATCATCAAACCCTAAGAGAAGCGTCCACCTTTTATGTTAGTCAAGGAAGTATAAAAAAGGTTAAATGATGAGGTGAATGTATGTATCTCCATATTGGTGAAGACATTCTTGTGAAAACGGACGATGTCATAGCCATTTTAGATAAGAAGCTGCTCCAGGCCTCTCCAATCATGAGTGAATTTTTGGAGAAAAAATCTGATGTAACTTCCCATTTAGCAAAAAACTCGGTTAAATCGATTGTAGTGACGGACAAACAGGTATATTATTCACCGCTTGCGTCGTCCACTTTGAAAAAGCGTTCACTGCAGCCATCGCTCTTAATCGATGATATAGATATTCTTTGAATTGTAGCTAAACGTTATAATTACTCCTTAAAATTGATAATGCCAAAAGAAAAGTGTAGGTGATACGTATGACAATGGAACAAAAAGAAGTACAAGCTCAGGCATACGATGAGAATCAGATACAGGTTTTAGAAGGCTTAGAAGCAGTTCGTAAACGTCCGGGGATGTATATCGGCACTACCTCTGCAAAAGGACTTCACCATCTTGTTTGGGAAATTGTCGATAATAGTATTGATGAGGCACTAGCCGGTTTCTGTACGGAAATCAAAGTGACGATCGAAGAAGACAATAGCATAACCGTAGTCGATAATGGTCGGGGAATTCCTGTGGGGATCCATGAAAAAATGGGACGCCCAGCTGTAGAAGTAATCATGACGGTCCTTCATGCGGGCGGTAAATTTGGCGGCGGAGGTTATAAGGTCTCCGGCGGTCTGCATGGTGTGGGGGCATCAGTAGTTAATGCCTTATCCACGGTATTGGAAGTTTACGTTCATCGTGAAGGTAAAATCCATTATCAGCAATTTAACCGCGGTATCCCAAAAGAAGATTTGAAAATCATCGGGGAAACCGATCATACCGGAACGACTGTACACTTCATTCCTGATGGTGAAATCTTCACGGATACCCTGGAATATGACTTCGATACATTAGCCACACGAATCCGTGAGCTTGCATTCCTGAATAAAGGGTTGAAGCTGATCATTGAAGATAAACGTGAAGAAGAAGAAAAAATCAGGGAGTTCCACTATGAGGGCGGTATCAAATCTTATGTTGAGCATTTGAACCGTTCTAAAGAGGTATTGCATGAGGAACCGATTTTCATGGAAGGCGAGAAAGATGGAATTTCCGTTGAATTGGCTTTGCAATATAATGACAGTTATATCAGTAATGTCTTTTCTTTTGCTAATAATATCCATACCTATGAAGGCGGTACACATGAATCAGGATTCAAGACTGCTTTGACCCGTGTCATCAATGATTATGCACGGAAAAATGGTCTTTTAAAAGAAGCTGATGCCAATTTCTCAGGTGAAGATGTCCGGGAAGGCTTAACGGCAATCATTTCGATTAAGCATCCTGATCCACAATTTGAAGGTCAGACGAAAACCAAACTCGGAAACTCTGAGGTAAGAACGGTTACTGATTCCATTCTTTCGGAACGACTTGATGCCTTCTTATACGAAAATCCTGCCGTGGCCCGAAAAATTGTAGATAAAGGGCAAATGGCAGCGAGAGCCCGATTGGCAGCGAAGAAAGCACGTGAATTGACCCGGAGGAAAAGTGCTTTGGAAGTATCCAATCTACCAGGTAAATTGGCAGATTGTTCTTCTAAGGACCCGAGTATCAGCGAATTATACATCGTTGAAGGAAACTCTGCGGGAGGATCGGCAAAACAAGGGCGGGACCGCCATTTCCAAGCTATCTTGCCGCTAAGGGGTAAAATCCTTAATGTTGAAAAAGCGCGTTTGGACAGAATCCTGCATAATGAAGAAATAGGTACGATCATCACAGCACTTGGTACAGGGATTGGTGATGAATTCAATACTGAAAAAGCTAGATACCATAAAATAGTTATCATGACCGATGCGGATGTGGATGGTGCCCATATCAGAACACTGATGTTGACATTCTTCTACCGGTATATGCGAAAAATCATCGAGTATGGATATATATATATTGCTCAGCCGCCACTTTTCAAGATTCAGCAAGGGAAAAAAGTGGATTATGCTTATAATGACCGCGAGCTTGAAGAAATCATGGCAAGTTTGCCAAGTACTCCAAAGCCTAACCTGCAGCGTTATAAAGGGCTGGGGGAAATGAATCCGGAGCAATTGTGGGAAACGACCATGAACCCAGAAACGAGAACGCTGCTTCAAGTCAGTTTGAAAGATGCCGCCGAGGCTGATGAAACTTTCGAGATGCTGATGGGCGACAAGGTGGAACCGCGACGTAACTTCATTGAAGAAAATGCAATTTATGTAAAAAATCTTGATATCTGATTTTTGACAGGATGCTTTTTACATCCTGTTCTTTACATAGTGCACGAACAGTTAAACTTAAATGAGATATAAGCTTTTAATAGGAGGTTGGCTCCATGTCAGAAAATGAAAGATCAGGTGTTAAAGAAATAAATATAAGTACCGAGATGCGGACATCGTTTTTGGATTATGCGATGAGCGTTATCGTGTCGCGGGCTTTGCCTGATGTAAGGGACGGTTTGAAACCGGTACACCGAAGAATTCTTTATGCAATGAACGATCTTGGAATGACTTCGGATAAACCATTTAAGAAATCAGCCCGTATTGTCGGGGAAGTTATCGGTAAATATCACCCGCATGGTGATTCGGCAGTATATGAAACGATGGTACGGATGGCGCAACCTTTTAACTATCGCTATATGCTTGTGGATGGACATGGGAATTTCGGTTCGGTCGATGGTGACCAAGCTGCCGCAATGAGGTACACCGAAGCGAGAATGTCGAAAATCTCGATGGAGTTACTCCGGGACTTAAATAAAGATACGGTCAATTTCCAGGATAACTACGATGGTTCAGAAAGAGAACCAGCCGTCATGCCTGCCCGTTTCCCGAACTTGTTGGTGAATGGTTCATCAGGAATAGCGGTAGGAATGGCAACCAATATTCCGCCCCATCAATTAGGTGAGGTAATTGACGGCGTATTGGCTTTAAGCAAGAATCCTGAAATTACAATTCCAGAGTTGATGGAATATATTCCTGGTCCGGACTTTCCGACAGCCGGTTTGATTTTAGGGAGAAGCGGAATCAGAAAGGCCTATGAAACCGGTAAAGGGTCAATCATTCAACGGGCGAAAGTCGAGATTGAAGAGAAACCGAATGGTAAACAGGTAATCCTTGTTAAGGAAATCCCTTATCAAGTGAATAAAGCAAGATTGATTGAAAAAATTGCAGAACTTGCCCGAGATAAGAAAATCGAAGGCATCACCGACTTACGGGATGAATCGGATCGCAATGGCATGCGTATTGTCATGGAGCTTCGAAAGGATGTTAATGCGAATGTCCTTTTAAACAACCTGTATAAGCATACCGCGATGCAGACCACCTTCGGAATCAATCTGCTTGCTTTGGTGGACGGTCAGCCAAAGGTGCTGAATTTAAAACAATGCCTGCGCTACTACTTGGAGCATCAGCAGGTAGTCATACGGCGCAGGACTGAATTTGAACTGCGGAAAGCGGAGGCACGTGCCCATATTTTAGAAGGTTTGCGTATTGCACTTGATAATTTGGATGCAGTCATTTCGTTGATCCGCAGTTCCCAAACGACAGATATTGCCCGTGAAGGCTTAATGACACAATTCTCACTTTCCGAAAAACAGGCGCAAGCTATCCTGGATATGCGTTTACAGCGCTTGACAGGTCTGGAACGTGAAAAAATCGAAGATGAATATCAGGCATTAATGGCTATAATTGCAGAATATAAAGCGATTCTTGCTGATGAGGAAAAGGTTCTTGAAATTATCCGTGAAGAGCTTCTTGAAATTAAAGAACGTTTTGATGATAAACGGAGAACTGAAATCACATTAGCCGGCTTTGAAAGCCTGGAAGATGAAGATTTAATACCAGAGGAAAATATAATCGTGACACTTACGCATAACGGTTATATTAAACGCTTGCCTGCAACCACATACCGCAGTCAAAAACGCGGGGGGCGCGGAATACAGGGTATGGGAACGAATACAGATGACTTTGTCGGTCACTTGTTAACCACTTCGACTCATGACACTCTATTATTCTTCACCAACAAAGGTAAAGTCTATCGTTCAAAAGGATATGAAATACCTGAATATGGCAGGACGGCAAAAGGATTGCCGCTTATCAACCTGTTGGAAGTCGATAAAGGCGAGTGGGTCAACGCAATCATACCTGTGAAGGAATTTGCGGACGATTGGTATTTATTCTTCACGACCAGACATGGTATATCAAAGCGTACACCTTTATCGTCTTTTGCAAATATCCGTAATAACGGTTTAATTGCCCTAGGTTTACGTGAAGATGATGAATTGATCTCTGTCCGACTTACGAATGGAGAGAAACAGATCATAATTGGAACGAAGTCCGGAATGATGATTCGTTTCCCTGAGACGGATGTACGGACAATGGGACGTACTGCAGCAGGAGTAAAAGGGATTTCCTTAGGGACGAATGATGAAGTTGTCGGAATGGAAATTCTTGAAGATGATGAAGAAGTCCTGATCGTTACGAAAAACGGTTATGGAAAAAGGACCTCTGCGGAAGAATACCGTATTCAAAGCCGTGGAGGCAAAGGAATAAAAACATGTAATGTCACTGAGAAAAATGGTGAACTTATAGCCGTGAAAACAGTTACGGGTGAAGATGAAGATTTGATGCTGATAACAGCAGCTGGTGTATTGATCCGAATGGAAGTCGAAGGCATTTCTAAAACGGGCCGTAATACACAGGGTGTTAAGCTCATCCGACTCGAATCCGCAGATAATGAATATGTTTCTACGGTGGCCATCGTAGGAAGGGAAGAAGAAGAAGAAAAAGACATGGATATAGAGGCTGTAACAACTCTAGATCCGGATTCTGATCCTGAACCTACTGTAAATGAAGAAAATGAAGAAACTGAAAAAGATACGGAAGAATAATCTTTTCCTGAAAAAGGGGTTCGGAATTAAAATTCCGAACCCCTTTTGAAATTCCCTTTGATTATTTTTAAAACAATGAGAAAGCGGGAGTATCCGTAGGCAACGCTCAATTTGTATAAACCGTAAAAAAACTGTAGACCCAGCAATAAAGCTGGGTCTTTTTTGCATTAGCTCGGTTTCAAAGTGATATCAGAGTGTTCGGGTTTGGGTAAAAAGACTCGTTTGTTTCGAAGTGATTTCCTAATCCCCCTTATGGACAAGGCTTTAGAGGAACCAGAAAACATTTTGATGCTGCACCACTATTGCAAATAAAGAAGAATATGTATTTCATCATGCTATTTCCATTGGATTGATAGACATCAGCCCTATTGCATTTAAAATGAAATGCAATAGGGCTGATGTCTATCAAGCTGCAATTGGCGGATGTCTGGCAGATTGCGGGATGGCAAAACTGCCACCAAGTTTATTAAATAAAAGGGAAAGCCTGACGGCAGATTATTATAAGGAGATACATGCCCATCCCATTTTCAGCTACAAGATGATAAAGGATAGTTCCATCATTAAGGATAGTGTGAAGGTAGCCGTTCTAGAGCATCATGGAAGGTTAGATGGAACGGGTTATCCCAAAAGATTGAAAACAAAGCCCATGAACTTATTTACAAAAATCATTGCTGTTGCAGATGTATTTCACGCCATGACTTCCGAAAGGGCATATAGAAAGAAACAGTCACCGTTTAAGGTATTGGAAATGATCTTCCATGATGACTTTGGTAAATTTGATATTGCGGTAGTTAAAACCTTGTTATCAAGCTCACTAATTTTTCCATAGGAAGCCGGGTCAAACTGAACAATGGATTCATCGCTGAAATCATTTTCATTGATGCCGGCTCGCAAACAAGACCGGTCGTAAAGGTGATGGATAGTGGGCAAATTATCAATTTAGGGATTAATCGTGAATCATATATAGAAGAAATACTATAATGTTTAAAGAAGAATTCCACTCTTGAAATGTAAGCTTTTTCTTCTTGATCAGGGGTAAATCATAGTATTTGAAATCTATGAATGGATGTATATTATTTATTTTAAAATAACTATTGCTTTTATTCCTGATACTAGATATAATAACTAAGTCGACAGCGAAAGAATAAAGTCGTTGACAAGAAATAATATAGATGATATATTATTAAAGTCGCTTACGAAGTAACGACGATAAATCGCTCTTTGAAAACTGAACAGAACAAAGCGCCAACGTTAAATTTTAAGTGAGCACACACTATCAAAAAAGCAAATGAGCAAGTCAAACATTTCTTCGGAGAGTTTGATCCTGGCTCAGGACGAACGCTGGCGGCGTGCCTAATACATGCAAGTCGAGCGAATCGATGGGAGCTTGCTCCCTGAGATTAGCGGCGGACGGGTGAGTAACACGTGGGCAACCTGCCTATAAGACTGGGATAACTTCGGGAAACCGGAGCTAATACCGGATACGTTCTTTTCTCGCATGAGAGAAGATGGAAAGACGGTTTACGCTGTCACTTATAGATGGGCCCGCGGCGCATTAGCTAGTTGGTGAGGTAATGGCTCACCAAGGCGACGATGCGTAGCCGACCTGAGAGGGTGATCGGCCACACTGGGACTGAGACACGGCCCAGACTCCTACGGGAGGCAGCAGTAGGGAATCTTCCGCAATGGACGAAAGTCTGACGGAGCAACGCCGCGTGAACGAAGAAGGCCTTCGGGTCGTAAAGTTCTGTTGTTAGGGAAGAACAAGTACCAGAGTAACTGCTGGTACCTTGACGGTACCTAACCAGAAAGCCACGGCTAACTACGTGCCAGCAGCCGCGGTAATACGTAGGTGGCAAGCGTTGTCCGGAATTATTGGGCGTAAAGCGCGCGCAGGTGGTTCCTTAAGTCTGATGTGAAAGCCCACGGCTCAACCGTGGAGGGTCATTGGAAACTGGGGAACTTGAGTGCAGAAGAGGAAAGTGGAATTCCAAGTGTAGCGGTGAAATGCGTAGAGATTTGGAGGAACACCAGTGGCGAAGGCGACTTTCTGGTCTGTAACTGACACTGAGGCGCGAAAGCGTGGGGAGCAAACAGGATTAGATACCCTGGTAGTCCACGCCGTAAACGATGAGTGCTAAGTGTTAGAGGGTTTCCGCCCTTTAGTGCTGCAGCTAACGCATTAAGCACTCCGCCTGGGGAGTACGGCCGCAAGGCTGAAACTCAAAGGAAT